>CAVWSD010000017.1:0-68122 GCA_963757575.1 uncultured Acidobacteriaceae bacterium | reverse complement strand
TGTGCTGCAGACCCCCCACCAAGAGGAGAAGAACAATGAAATACATCTGTTTGGGATACTACGATCCGGCAAAACACGCGGACATGACCGAAGACGAGCGAAACGCAATGCTCGACGAATGCTTCGACTACGACGACCACTTGCGCGCCAACGGGCACTTTTTCTGACAGGAGAAGCTCTTCAGCCTGCTGAAACTGCGCTGACCGTGTATTGGAAGAACGGCAAAGTCGCGACTACCGACGGTCCTTATGTAGAAACCAAGGAGCAACTCGGCGGCATTCTTGTGCTGGAGGCGCGCGACATGAATCATGCTATTCAGCTCATGTCGCAGCATCCGTCCCTGAAGTATGGGTCGCTCTTCGAAATAAGTGCCAACTGCAGGACTTTGAATGAAATGATGAACGCAAGCGAGCAGCGACGGCGCAAGCTCACCGCACGCTGAAGAAGCTGGCCAGGAGCAGGGGTAAAGAGATCATCGCTGAGGATTCAGGCAGCCAGCAGATCTTGGGCCCGCCGAGGTTGGCTGAAGCTGTCGCGGCTTCGCGCCAAAGGCAACAAAGAGTTAGCACAACCATCTTGAGGGAGACAGTTGGGATGTCAAAGGTCAGAGTCGCGGGATTTAGTGTTTCGTTGGACGGTTTCGGCGCTGGGATCGAACAGAGCCTGGAGGATCCGCTGGGTAAGCGGGGACCGGAGATGTTTCAGTGGTTCTTTCGCACGAAGACCTTTTGCTCCATGGTCGGGCGGGAGGGTGGAACCACAGGCGATGTGGACGATGTGTTCGCTCACCGGGCGATGGAGAACTTTGGTGCCTTCATCCTCGGTCGCAATATGTTCGGTCCGGTGCGCGGCCCATGGCAAGACGACTCGTGGAAGGGCTGGTGGGGTGACAATCCGCCGTATCACGCACCCACCTTCGTTCTCACGCATCACAAGCGTGATCCTCTGGTGATGGAAGGGGGAACCACCTTCCACTTTGTGACAGGCGGATTCGAGGAGGCGCTGGTCCTTGCGAAGAAGGCTGCGGGCAGCAAAGACGTCAAGATCGGAGGCGGCGTGGCCACAGTGCGGCAGTATCTGGGAGCCGGACTAGTCGACTCTCTCCACATCGCGTCGGTACCCGTTCTTCTCGGTCAAGGAGAACTGCTGTTCCATGGCCTGGACCTCCATGCGTTGGGGTTTTCCATAACCGAACGCAAGACCTCGGAACACGCGACTCATCTTGTGCTCGGTAAGGCGTAGAGATGGGTTGGCGGCAATGGCTTCATCGCGCTGGAGCAAGGCGCGATGAGGATGCGCGCCACAAACATGAGGGGCTGAGAGTCGGTGAGGCTTTCGTTCTCTCATGCCGGCAAGTTGCGGAGAAACATCCAAATCGGACACTCGGCACGCCTGAGTTGTCACCAGCACGAATGTCCGCTCAATGGGCGCATTATCACCAATTGACTCATCGAAGCCGGATCGGTCCTCAAAGTCGTATTCCGTTATCTAACCGCGCGGCTCGTTTTCGATTCCGTGAGTACAGGGGCCAGGTAGCGGAGAACGGCATTGCGCATCGCCTGCTGCAGGCGCGGACGGGCGTGAGGCGAGGCGACGGTCAGCTCGTCGAGGATTCCGCGAAAGATCATAAGGGCCACCTGCCCATGGTGGGTCGCTTCGGAGCGAGAGAGAGTGGGTAGCTCGCGTCGGAGACGGGCCGCGATGAAGTCGACGAAAACCTGCCCCAGAACCCGCTTGTCTTCGCGCGCGGCAAGTGAGAGCGGTGCGTCGACCACGAGGGTGTGGAACTCGGGACGTTTCCGGTTGAAACTCATGCACACATCGATCAGTTCACCGACGGCTTCTGTGAAGCTCGACACGCCTTCGGAGTCGATTGCGCGTTCTGCCTCGGCCATTTCGCGCGCGTACATCGAGGCGAGTGCGCTGGCCATGGCTTCTTTATTGGGGAAAAACTGGTAAAGAGTAGCCGGAGATACGCCCGCTTCCGTGGCGATCGCGTTTGTGGTGGTCTGATGGTAGCCAAGACGACCGAAAACAGCTGCAGCAGCGCGGAGGAGAGCCTGCTGGCGCTGCTCGCCACGCGCGTTGCGCTTGCGGTTTGGATCAAAGACGGCCACAGGAGGATTCTCGCAGAGAGCAATCATATAAGTAAAAACTTGTATCCTTCTTTTGGATACAAGTATCTACTTGCATAGGAGGAGAACGACATGTTCACAGTGATGGGAATTACAGGCAAAGTTGGCGGGGCAGTGGCGGAGAATCTGCTTGCTGCGGGTAAAACGGTGCGTGGCGTAGTACGCGATTGGGGGAAGGCGAAAGCCTGGGCTGATCGCGGTGTGGAGCTGGTGCAATCCGCGTACGACGACGCGGCGGGGCTCGCAGAGGCGTTCTCAGGGGCAGAGGGTGTGTTCGCTATGATTCCACCGGACTTTGCGCCGGCTCCCGGGCTGCCGGACCAGAAGCGCACGATTGCGGCGATCCGTCAGGCGCTTGAGCAGGCGAATCCTGGCAAGGCTGTGTTTCTTTCATCTATCGGCTCGGAGCAACCGAGCGGGCTAGGGCTGATCACGTCGACCCACCTGATGGAAGAGGCGATGCGCACGCTGCCGATTCCTGTGGCGTATCTGCGCGCGGGTAGTTTCATGGAAAACTGGCTGGGAGCGTTGGACCACATCCGTGCGACGGGTGAGATGCCGTTCTTCTATGCGCCTCTTGATCGCAAATTCCCGCTGGTCGCCACGAGAGACATCGGCGTGGCCGGCGCCAGGGTGTTGCAGGAGGGCTGGACGGGCGAGCGTGTGCTGGAGGTAGACGGACCTGAGGGTGGAACCGACTTGCACGAAACGGCGGCCGCGTTCGGCAGGGCGATGGGCCGCGAGGTGAAGGCCGTGCAGTTACCCGAGGCTGCCTGGCAGAACGTTCTGGTAGCGATGGGTACGCCGGCTGATCGAACCGGGCTCTATATCGAAATGGTGAAGAGCTTCAACTCGGGCTGGATCCACTTCGGTAATTCGGAAACAGAGAAGTTCCATGGGCCGACGACGATCGAGGCGTTCGCGCAGGAACTGGTCAGGTAAGGAGAACGGGCGCAGGGACTCTTCGATCCAATAAATTCGGTATCTCGGAAGCGGCGTTAGCCTCCGAGATGCGCGCCTTCGTTACCAATCGGCTCTTTAACGAGTGAATCATCTTCAATGAGCGCATCAGCCCGTTGTCGCTATCCGACAATTCAGACTCTTCGCTGATCTATTCATCGACTTGATCGGGTTCGGCTAGTGATTTCAGATCCATCTTTGACGTTTCCGCTAAGCGAGACAATCCGGTTTGTAACTTCAAGTCAAGAACGGGTGTCTAACTATTCAAAAAAAAGGCATGCCAGAGGGCAAGACCAATGAAGGATGGATTAACTTTCAGATATGCCGTAGCCGCAGATTTCGCGGCGGTTCTGGAACTCGCATGCCAGCTTGCGCGCCAGATAGAAGCAGAAGCCCCGCCCCTCACAGTCGCGCAATTTGAGAAGTATTTTCTGACCCCTGACGCTCCCATGTGCCTGTTGCTTGCGGTTCACGATAGCCGAGTTGTTGGCATGATCTCCTGGACGTTGACGCATGAGCTTTACAGCGCCCACACTCGTGTTTACATCAGCGACGTGTCCGTCGATCGCGCTGCTCGCGGCCGGGGTGTAGGCACTGCTCTGATGGGCGAGGTGAAGGCCTGGGCTCGCGCTCATGGTGCGTCGAAGCTTGGCTGGGAGGTTTGGCACCGGAACTTTGCCGCAAAAGACTTTTATGACCGGCTGGGAGCCTCAATCGATAACGAGGCTATTCCTTACGTCTTGACGCTGAAGGATGGAGAACTGTGACTACAGAATCTTCTCCGGCCGAATGACCACTTCGTCACGGCAAGATTCAGACCGTCCTTATGATGTCTTGCACGATTCGGTCGTGGCCACGCATGGCTTTGTGAGCCAGTCTGACACGAACGACATATGCGTTGCGGTGAAGAAGTTCATCTGCTCAACAGCGCTTACTCGTTCATCCTCGTGTATGTAACCGCGTGTGTTCCATTATACAAAGCCGATAGATAAAAAATGGCACTATTTCGAGGCGATTCCCGCGATGGGATTACTTCTGAATTTAACCAACATCTGTCGTTTTGTGTTCCACGTGGAACATCCCGAGAATTGCTGGGGGGCCCCCGGCGCGGCTTCGCCGGCCAGGGGTTCCCTGGGTCTTGTTCCTACTGCTGCTTCCGCGCCGTCCGGTTGTAGTTGACCTTGATCGGATTCATCGTGCGATACCGTACGCGCATGCCGCCAACGGTTGCCGGCAGGGAATGCGGTGTCTTCGTACGATCGATAAAGATCATCAGCGCGGCCTCGGAAGGATTGTCCTGGCTCTGGGTAACCCCTACACCAAAGAAGGCGGGGTCGCTCATGAGGTGGTTCGCGTGCTGCTTCTGGGCCGTCTTCGCTGCCGCCAGCGTGGCTTCGGAAAGGTGTATGCCCTGAGTTACAGATGCAGATGTGGGCGCCGTGCCGCTGGCCACCGCGCTTGCAGTCGTGGGGATCACGTGCGTTGGCAACCCGCCGATGGTCTGGGCACCTGTACGCTGCCGGCGCGGCTCTGATCGACATAGACCAGTACCGCTGCCTGGCCGGGCTGGTCAAGACTCTTGCCCGCCGCAACGCCGAGGATGCCTTTCGAGGCATCCACAATCGCCGCGCCCTGCTGGTTCGCAATTGTCTTCGCCGCGCTCATCCGCGACGCGGAAACCACTGCGCTGCTGGTGGCGGTGTTTGCGTCGTAATCGAGGCAGCTCACTGTATGCGGCGACCCACCCACGATGGTGAACGTGGTTCCGGAAGACGCTTGACTGTACTGCGCGAGTTGCGAAAGCACCTCGCCGATGGGTTGCGCGAAACTCTTGCCTGGCTGAGTCGCAGTACCCGTCGACCCTGCGTAGAACAGGCCTACCGCTTGAGCGTTCGCGGTATCCACAACGAGCGAACCCGAATCGCCTGCGTCAGAGAAGTAGTTGCCCGGCATGCCGATTTGATTGGAGAACGTCTTGGCGACATAGAACTGCGTCTCCGCGGCGTCTTTGTAGTAGTTCACTTTGATTGTGTTGTCGATCGAATCGACCGCGGTGCAGGTCAGGCCGGTGGTGCGGCCACTCTTTGCTACGGAAATGGTGTTCAGATTTGCAGAGGTCAGCACCTCGCCGGTACCTGCGACTGGCGCAGCCGCGGCGATTGGAGAACTGCCGCCGCCCGCGGCGCCCAACGCGATGATCGCGCCTGAAGCGTCGACGTTGGTCGAACTGGTCTGCGCAAGAGCAGCGTCGATGTTGGTGGAAGCGTTGTTCAACGGAGCCCAATACTGCAGGGTGCCGATGGCGCTGATGCCAGTGACTCCGGTGGCAAGCTGGGTGCACCCGGTATCTACAAGGCCGGGCTGGATGATGGTGTCGCCCGCTACGCCCTGGTCAGACTCCGCCAGCACGTGGTTGTTGCTCAGAATGTAGAGATTGCTGGCCTGATCTTGGACGAGTGCGCCGAGCGTGCCGCTGGCGCAGTCGGTGACGTTTCCATTCTGATCGAGATCGACATCATTGTTGTTGCCGCCGGATGTGCCCATCTGCACGGCAGAAGATTGCCCCGACTGGTTATCGAGCGGTGAGGTATTGAGGCCGGCGCCGTTCAGCAGCAGCTTGGAAAAGCTGGTGGTGGCCGAATTCGAAGCGACAGAGCCGATGGCGTAGATCGCCTGCGACGGCACAGACGACGGAGCGGTATAGGTTGCGGTGCAGGAGGTGTAGTAGGGATTCGAGGTGTTGAGGCCTCCGCTGTTCTGGCATTTGGTGCCGCTGATGCTGCCGCCGGCTGAACCCGGACTGGAGCCGCCGGAGGGCGAGGTGGAAATGCTCCAGTTGATGGAGCCGCCGCCCAGTTCAGCGATCATCGCCGTCAGCGGAACTGTGGCGCCGGTCGAGAGTGTTGCGTTTTCGGGCGTGACCGACTGAATGAACCCGGGCGTCACCGTTACGACAGCCGTCACGGGCTGGTAGACATTGCTGTTCAGGTTGGCCTGAACCTGGATCTGCACCGAGTCTTTGGAGAGCGCGCTGGGCGGGAGATAGAGGCCGGTCGAATCGATGGAACCCTGGCCGAGAGTGTTGTTGTCATTCGTGCCGGTGGTGACCGTCCAGTTGACGTCGGTAGCGGGCTGGCCATTCGGGAGCGTGGCCGTGAACTGGACCTGGCTGTTGGTGTCGATGGTGGTGGTGCCCGGCGAGATGGACAGCGTGCCGTTCGACGGATTGGAGCTGGGACCCCCTCCGCCGCAACCGGCGATTACCAGCGCAAGAGGAGCAGAGCAGGCAAACAGAGAGCGAACAAACCGGGTCATAGTCACTACCATCCAGGGGTTGCAGTCAATTGTACGTGCCCGGCGTGCCCGCCAACTCGCGCAGAGCTGTCACGAAAGTCGTACAGCAGGGAACGGCGTACCGGGGGAAACACGGAATAGACGGTTAAGTTGCGGTGCAGGTTTCGGCGCGGTCGCACAGGCACCCACGCGCCTGCGGCGTCTCTTGCCGGGTTCGCTCCCTTTGGGACTTGTGGGTGAGCAGAGTGATGCAAGGATCGCGAGTCGTTGTGGATGAGCCGATCTTGACTATCTAAACTAAACCGTTCAGTATTGACGCATCCTTTGAATTCAACGAGGGGCTCGCGCGATGATCTCAGTCCGCAATCTGGTCAAAACGTTTGGCGATTTCACTGCCGTCAAGGACATCAGCTTCGATGTGGCGCAGGGGGAGATTTTTGCTTTTCTCGGCCCCAACGGCGCGGGCAAGACGACAACGATCAAGATGCTGACGACGCTGCTGCGGCCGACGAGCGGGCGCATCGAGCTGGATGGGCTTGATCCAACAGTGAAGCAGAAGCAGGCGCGCCAACGCTTCGGAATTGTGTTCCAGGACCCGAGTCTGGATGTCGAGCAGACGGCGTGGGAGAACATGGATCTGCACGGCGTCCTGTATCACGTGCCGCGCAGAGTCCGGGCGGAGCGCTCCGAAGAGCTGTTGAAGATCTTCGAGCTGTGGGAGCGCAAGGACGATTATGTGAAGACCTTCTCCGGCGGTATGAAGCGGCGTCTGGAGATTGCTCGCGGGTTTCTGCACACGCCGAAAATTCTTTTCCTGGATGAGCCGACGCTGGGCCTTGATCCGCAGAGCCGCAACCAGCTCTGGACACATGTAAAGCGAATCAACGAATCCGAGAAGACGACAGTCTTTCTGACCACTCACTATATGGATGAAGCGGACCGCGTTGCGCATCGCATCGCCATCATGGACCACGGAAGCATCGTGGCGCAGGGCACCTCGGCGGAGCTAAAGGAGCAGACGCAGACCGATTCTCTCGAGGCGGCGTTTCTGGCCTTGACCGGCTCGTCCTTGCGCGACGAGGGCGCGGATGCCTCCAAGGACAGGCTGCGGCAGGTGGCACAGATGTTCCAAAGAAGGTGACTGGCCGTCACGGGCATATGCGCCTGCGGCGCGGGTGTTGGGCTCGCTCCCTTTGGTCGCTCGCGGTGGGATTTGTGCGGAGCGATGCTTTGGCGTGGTGTTTGAGGCGAGATTCGGTGAACCCTTCGGGGCGACGGAATTGCCGGACATCCCCACGCTAGCCTTCGGCTAGACCAGGGCACCCCCGGTGTTGGTTTGTTCGCAGACAGCAATAGGAACGGAGGATCTGGAATGGGCGCTATTTATATCCTGTGGCTGCGCGAGCTGAAGCGGTATGTGCGTTCACGCGTGCAGATCGTCGTGTCGCTGGGGCAGCCTTGCCTGTATCTGCTGGCGCTTGGCTTCGGCCTCGGGCCGGTGTTCAAGCAGGCCGGACACGGCAGCTATCTGCAGTTCATGGCGCCGGGTGTGGTCGGCATGACGGTTCTGTTCAGCTCCGTGTTTTCCGGCATTGCGATGCTCTGGGACCGGCAGTTCGGCTTTCTGAAGGAGACGCTGGTTGCGCCCGTCCCGCGTATGCAGATCATGGTGGGCCGCACACTGGGCGGCGCGACGGTTGCGGTTATCCAGGGCGCATTGATTCTGCTGATCTGCCTGATTGCCGGCTTTCGTCCGCACACCTGGCTGGCGATCCCGATCGCTTTTCTGTTTGTGGCTTGATCGCGGTGGTGTTTGCTGCGCTGGGCACGGCGATCGGCTCGGTGATCAAGGACATGCAGGGGTTTCAGCTGGTCATGAACTTCCTGGTGATGCCGATCTTTTTCCTCTCGGGCGCGCTGTTTCCGCTGGCGAACCTGGGCCGGGTGATGAATGTGATCACGAAGCTCGATCCGCTGTCATACGGAGTGGACGGGCTGCGCGGCGCGCTCATCAACAGCTGGTACTTCAACCTGACGTTCGATATTGCGTTGCTCGCCGCGATCGCTGCGCTGTTTCTGAGCGCCGGCGCGTATCTATTCACGAGGATTGAGGCATAGAAACGAATTCGCGAATGGCGAGACCTCGTAGCGCGCTGGCACACAAGAAAGTTCTGACGTCTGCGGTGGAGCTGTTTTCTGAACGCGGCATTGACGGGACCAGCATGGATGCCATCGCCGAATCGTCCGGCGTGAGCAAGGCCACTATTTACAAACACTGGCCGGATAAAGATCGCCTAATACTTGAAGTCATGGGGCACCTGCATGGGCTGGACGAGGAGCCGCCGGTGTTTGATTCCGGAGATTTCCGAGCGGACTTGATTGCGCAGCTGGAGTATCAGCCGGCTGCGGATCGCCAGGCGATGCGGGAAAAGATGATGCCGCACATGATTGCGTACGCGTCGCGCAACCCGGTGCTTGGCGCGGCCTGGCGTGCGCGGGTCGTGGAGCCAGCGCGGGTTGCGCTGACAAACCTGATACGACGCGGAGAAAAACGCGGCATCCTGCGCCGCGGGATCGATCCCGAGGTCGGTATTGCGCTGTTGCTGGGGCCCATGATGTACCGCCACGTTTTTACGCGAAAGATGGGACAGAAGGGCCCGCGCAACCTGGAGGTGCAGGTCGCGGATGCCTTTCTGGCTGCCTTCCAGCAGAAGCACAGATGACCCGATCTGAAGTCTGGGTCTGAGCTGCCGTTGCGCAGGAAGGCAGAAGCTCACTCGAAGGTGAGCCGAGCGCTTCAGTTGCAATTGCGGGGAAACAGAAGGAGAGCAGAGCACCGGCTCCGCGTGGGGGAGCCGGTGCGAAGAGAACAGTTTAGGCAGCGGCGGTCTTGCGGGAGCGCCGAGCCACGGCCTCGCGCGCTTCGGCGCTGGCGGGCATGACGGCGACAGCGGCATTGGCCTGCTCGGCGCGCAGATGGCGCAGTTCGCGGCGGCTCAGCGGCAGCATGGTATCCCGCGAGTAGAAGACCTGCTGGCTGCAGTCCATGCAGACCTTATAGGTTTGCCCATCGATGGTGAATGGGCGCGACAGGCTGTTGTGGCGGCAGAAACCGAAGATAGCCTCGAAGATAGATTGAAAGAAATCCGTGATCCAGCGCATGTTGAAGCTCCTCGTCGTTGAGAGCGGCCTCTAGTTGACGGGGTCCGATGTTCCGGGCCCGAGTGCAATCTTGAGATGCCGGCAGTCTGAAACAGTCGCTTGTGGAAGAGAGAAAATTTTTCTTCCTGCGAATCCCAAAATTCCCGTGCCAGACTCCCGAAGTGTTGCTGGATGTACGTTAGCAAGGACGTGGCAGAAGGCGAAGAGGTTTTGTACATTTCTTGCCTTACGGGTGAGACCAGTCGGGCCCCTTTCGGGGTCGGGAAACTGGTTACCAACGCTTGGCAGTTCCGGCGGATTTCACTGGCTCCATTTTGGGAAAGGTCAGGGAGTCTTCACCGAGATCACAATTTTTCCGAAGTGGGAGGCGTTCTCCATGGTTGT
Source organism: uncultured Acidobacteriaceae bacterium (assembly GCA_963757575.1). GTDB lineage: Bacteria > Acidobacteriota > Terriglobia > Terriglobales > Acidobacteriaceae > KBS-83. The sequence continues at coordinate 58,187 of CAVWSD010000017.1, read as the reverse complement.
GAAAGCCTCCGGGGCCTCGCCGAAGGAGAAGACGCGGTCAATGACCGGGCGGAGCCCGGTCTGCTCGACGGCACGATTCATTTCAACGAAGTGCTGGCGCGATCCTAATAAATCCCGCGTATCTGCAGCATTTTGTGGAGGATAGGCGTAATCGTGAGGGGCTGCTCGCGGCCGGAGAGGACGCCGATCTGGGTGACGATGCCCCCGGTGCGGGTGGCTGCCATGGATTGTTGGAATGTGCCTGCGCCGCCGACTTCGACGGTGAGGTCGACGCCCTGTCCGCCCGTCTGGCTGACGGCCCAGCGTGCCCATTCCGGGTCGTCGCGGTAGTTGTGGCCAGCATCCAGGCCCAGTTCCGAGGCGCGGCGCAGCTTGTCGGCGCTCGACGAGGTGCCGATGACTCGCGCGCCGAGGCGCTTCGCGAACTGCAGAGCGAAGCAGGAGACGCCACCTGTGCCCTGGACGAGCACGGTGTCGCCCGACTTTACCCGGGCGGCCGTCACGACGGCATTCCACGCGGTGACGCCGGCGCAGGGAAGAGTAGCGGCCTCTTCGAAGCTGAGGTGTTCGGGAAACTTCACCACGCCGTCCTCCTGAAGGACGATTTGCTGCGCAAGGGTGCCGTCGATATCTCCGCCGAGGGCTCCTTTGAACTTCTCCGGGGAGGGATCGCCGTCGAGCCATTGCTGAAAAACGTGCCGGCGACTCGATCGCCGACGGCGACTTTCGTTACCCCCTGGCCAATAGCAGCGATGATTCCGGCGCCATCCGAACAGGGGATGCGGTTGGGCTGGAGCCTGGGGTTGTAGAGGCCCTTGACCGTCATCAGGTCGCGATAGTTGAGCGAGACGGCGTGAACGTCCACGACGACCTGGCCGGGAGCGGGTTGCGGTGCGGGAACTTCGTCGAGCGAGAGCTTGCCGATGCCGAATGCGGGAATGCGCCAGGCTTTCATGAAGTTATTAAAGCAAAGAACAGGGAACCGGAATGCCCGATCCTTCGCTTCGTTTGGGATAACGAAAAGCGGGGATGAGTTTGCGCCGCATGCGTTTCGCTGCATGTGCGCATGAGGGAGACCGGCGGGTGCGTATAGTGTGTCTTTCGAACGAAACCGAGGAGGACTTGAGGATGCGCAGTGTTGCGGCATTGGTGTGTGCGTGGTGTTGGGATTGGCAAGCGCGACGGCGCAACCGACGCCAGTTGCGACGGCGGCTCCATCGAAGGCATGGATTGCGGCGAGCGATGCCTACACGCAGCAACTGCTTGCAGTGCAATTGAAACATCATCCGGAGGGCGGATCGGCGGAGGGGCTGGCACAGTTCGATGAGCAGGTGAGCAAGCCGACGCTGGCCGACTTCCAGGCGGAACGAAGCGAGACCGAAGCGGTGCTGGCAAAGCTGAAAGCAGCCGCCGGGACCGAGCAGGACAAGAATGTGCGAGAAGACCTGGAGATCCTGCAGAAGGCAATCCATCTGCAAATTCGCACCGAGGATTACGACGAACAACACGACATCGATTTCAACAACGCGAGCGAGCAGGTCTTTGGGGGCCTGAAGACACTGCTTGACGATCAAGTGGCGGCCGGGCGGCGCGACGCAGCGGTGGTGCGGCTACGGAAATACGCGGGCGTGGAGCCAGGGTTTACGCCCCTGACGGAGATATTGAAGCAGCGCGAGACGGAGAAGATGGCGAAGCCAGACATGCTGTATCCGTCACGGGGCGAGATTGAAACGGAGCTGGGCCGGAACCAGAGCTACATCGAAGGCATTCCTGCGCTGTTCGCGCAGTACAAGCTGACTGGGTGGGAAGAGCCGTACGCGAAGCTGAAGGTGCAGCTGACGAACTACGACGCGTGGGTGCGCGCGAGCATCCTGCCCAAGGCGCGTACTGACTTCCGGCTGCCACCGGCGGAGTATGCGCTGTCGCTTGAAACCTATGGCGTCGACATTCCGCCGGGTCAGATTGCGAGTATGGCGCATGCGGCGTTTGCGGAATACCAGGGCCAGATGGCCGTGCTGGCGGCGCAGATCGCGAAGGCGCATGGATGGCCTTCGAGCGATTACCGCGACGTGATCCGGCAGTTGAAGAAGCAGCAGATTACCGGGGACGCGATCCTGCCGTTTTACGAGGCACGCCTGCACGCGATTGAGGCTATCGTGAGGCAGCAGAGATTGGTCACGCTGCCGAACCGGCCGGCGATCATCCGGCTGGCGACAGCGGCGGAGACGGCCCAGGAGCCAGCGCCGCACATGCAGCCGCCGCCTTTTCTGCACAACACGGGGCAGCGCGGCTCGTTCGTTCTGCCGCTGAATATTCCCGGAGCGAACGGCGCGCAGGCGGACAAATACGACGACTTCACTTTCGATGCAGTGGCGTGGACGCTGACTGCACATGAAGCGCGGCCGGGACACGAACTGCAGTTCGATTCGATGGTGGAGCATGGCGTGAGCCAGGCGCGGGCGCTGTATGCCTTCAACTCGACGAACGTGGAGGGTTGGGGCCTGTACTCGGAGTGGATCATGCAGCCGTTCGAGCCGGCTGAAGGGCAGCTGATGACGCTGCAGCTGCGGCTGTTGCGGGCGGCGCGCGCCTTCACCGATCCCGAACTGCAGAGCGGCAAGATGACCGAAGCGGATGCGTATCGAGTGCTGGAGCAGGATGTGGTGTTGAGCCATGCCTTTGCGAAAGAAGAGGTAGAGCGGTTTACCTATCGCTCTCCCGGGCAGGCGAATAGCTACTTCTACGGTTACACAAAGCTGCTGCAACTGCGCAAGGATACACAGGCGGCGCTGGGGCCGAAGTTCGACGCGCTGAAGTTTCATGACTTCCTGCTGGCGCAGGGCTTGCTGCCGCCGGACCTGCTGCGACAGGCGGTGATGCAGGACTTTGTGCCCAGCCAGAGGTGACGGATATATGAGCGGCGATCACAAATCCGCTCTAGCATGGAGGCATGTCGAAGGGTTGGGAGTCGAAGTCGGTGGAGGAGCAGCAGGCGGAGCGTGCTGCTCCGGTCGAGACACGGAAGAGGATCGACGGCCCAAAGGAGCGGGCGCGGCAGGCGCTGGAGTTGCAACGCGAGCAGATTCTTTCGGCGCGCACGGCGAATCCGCACCGGCGGGCTGCGCTTGAGGCAGCGCTGGCGCAGGTCGAGGGGCAGCTCGCGGAACTGGATCAAGGTTAGGGAGCTATAGGATGGCGGGAACTATTTCACCCTCGTTCGCCTGGGTGGGGCACCCGCTCCACCGCACTTCAAGCGAATGCAGCTTCCCGCACTCCCCTTCGGTCGCGACTAATTTGCTGTGGCGACCACACCGGTCTGCCCGGTCAACCAAGCGCGGGCGTGCGATAACTCGGGCCGGTTGGCGTCGCTGGTCTTCCAGGCAGAAAGAAACTTCGTGTACTCCTCACGGGCGGCTGCGGTGTCGCCGGCGGCTTCGCTGGCCTGTGCCATGCCGTAGAGGCTGGAAGCCGGAGTTGGGACGATCCTCCAGGGCCTTTCTGCGTATGCTTGGTGCCGCGCCTGCGGCGTCGCCGGGGGCGCGAGAGCAGCAGCTGCTTCCTTCAGTCTCGCGCGACGGATCGGACGAAATGCCGGCGGCTCGCGATAGCCGTATTTTCTTTTCCTCACTGGCGGCCTGGTCGAAGAGCTTCTTCACCTCGGGTAGATCCCTTCTGTGCGGCGAGGATGGTGGCGCGAAACTCGAGCGACAGGAACGGGAGGTTGTTGAAGCAGCGGAGCGGGCTTTGTCGTCCGGCATGACCGACGAGCCGCATTGCCGGAGCGCTGATGGCGGGTTTCTTAGGGGGGGGCGGCGGGGGCATCGTGCACGCGCTAGAGACAGAGCGCCAAAGTTATCATCGAGGTGTTCAGAGGCCTGCCTAGCGCTGCGGAGATATTGTCGTCTGTTTGCAGCCCTTGAATGCCGGTGGCGAACTCCTTGAGGGGTTCGCCGGCAAGAAAATTCAGGTTCTCGAGGCTTTTGACGCCAGGTTTGCTGTCCTTCAGCATGTCAAGTACGCCGTCCACCAATCGCCGGTGCGGAGAGCGACGGGAAGGAGAGGATCGATGCGGGACCATGCCATCACGCGGCGACTGCGTGTAGAGCGTAGGCCCGAACTCTCCGCGCGCGCCGGAGAGCCTGGCCGAGAGCAGCGGCCGCCTCCTGCCATCTTTCCCTGCTTCCATCAGATTCGCGACGGAGTACATCAGGTTGTGGACGTAGTTCCAGTCGCTATCGACAGCGACCTGCTGTTCGCGCTGGTATTTTTCTTCGACTGCAGTGGAGGCCGCAAACCAATGCTCGGCCTGTGCATAGTCGCCGACCCGAAAATAAATGTGGCCGGGCATGTGGACCATGTGACCGGAGGCCGGCGCGAGGCTGGCGAGCTTTGCTGCGCTGGTGAGCGCCTGCTCAGGATGGGGACTGGCTTCCACAGCGTGGATCCAGTAGTGATTCGCAGCGGAGTCGTCGGGCGCGGCCTTAAGCACTTCCTGGATGAGCGCGAGCTGCTCCTTCTGCTTCTTCCTTGGCTCGCCCTTGTCGTCGTAGCCGTCGCGCAGCGTTCCGGCCAGAAAGAGTTTCGCCTGCAGGTCGCCGGGATAGTCTTTGACGTTCTGCCGCCAGACCGCGGTTTCTTTATCCGTGTCGGGATCGTCTCCCGGACCGGCGGCGAGCACGGCGTCGTTGGCGGCGGAGGTAGCGTCGATATAAAGCTGCTCGTGCTTGCTGACGCAAGACTTAGGCGCACTGCGTTCGCCAGCGCCTGCGCGGTGTAGCTGTTGGGCTCCCCATTGCGGAACATTAAAGCCTGATAGAGACCCCAGTAACACATGGCGCAGTTTGGATCGACGCGTACGCCCTGCTCAAAGGCGCGCTCCGACTCGTAATCCCAAAAGTCATGCAGCAGTGTGAGCCCCTGGTCGAACCAGGCCTGCGCCTCTGGCGCGGCGGTGACGGTCAGATGGCTGTCGCCGATGCCAGTCATCTTTATGGGGGCGGGCAGGGAATCCGGCGAGGGGAGGGTCTTCATCTGCATGCCGGCAGCGTGGCATGCCGCGGACTGCGCAAAGCAAGAGGTCGCGGCGAATGCAACCGTGACAGTTACCAGAAAACACGCGCAACATCGCAGGGAAAGGAAAGGCATTTTCATGAATGCTCGATGTTAGAAGTGGGGGCGAGAGGCAGTATACGCGTTCGGCGGTGCTGCCGGCTCACTCGCCGAACATGAAGCGCCTTGCATCGCAGGAGATTCTGCCCGCTCCCATGGAGAGGATTGCGAGGAGGCCGAGGAGCATGCAGAGGTCCGTGCGGCTCTCGTGCATGGCCGGCCAAAAGCCCTGATGGAGCAGCATCGGCAGCTTGGTGGTGGCGATCGCAACGGCAATGTCGATGAGCAGCGGGATGGCGGCCAGCCGTGTGATCAGGCCGATGATGAGCAGCATGCCGCAGATCACTTCCACGGCGCCGACGAAGGGCGCGGTGATGTGTGGCCATGGAATGCCGATCTTGATAAAGCGGCCAACGCCAAGGGCCGCGGGGAAGAGAAACTTCTGAATTCCTTCTGTCAGGAAGACCCAGCCGACGAGAATGCGCAGCAGCAACGCTGCCCATGCGTGCGAATATGGCGGATCATCCCCTGGGCGCATGCGTCTCCTTTGCTATTGAACATAGTCGAAAAGGCTCATGAAGCCATAGTCCATGTGTACTTGCTGGTGGCAATGGAAGAGGGTGGGCCCGGGATTGCCGGCGACGAAGTCTACGTCGACCTCCTGGTAGCCGCCGACCATCACGACGTCCTTCATAACGCCGGAGGTCGGCAGGCCGGCGATGCGCGTGAGTTCGAAGCTGTGGCGATGCAAATGAATGGGGTGGATGTCATCACTGGCGTTGCGCATGCGCAGGCGATAGCGGCGACCTTGCCGCAGGTGGAAGGACGCAGGCGCCATCCTCTGATGTGCGCCAGAACCAGTGCCGGGATAGGCAACGCCATTGATCGTCCATAGATTGAAGCCATCCGATGCGGCGTTCCGTTTCTTGAAGAGCATATCGAAAGTGTCGTCAGGCGGTGATGCCTGGGCGCTCGCGTGGCCAAAGTGCGTGTAGTTCCACTTGAAGGGTTTCGGCGCGAGCCACTGTGGCTTACCTTTCGCGCCGGCGTACTCGATGACAATGCCCATGCCATGACGGCGATCGTCGTTGGAGAGATCGCCCAGGATCCAGACCCCGGGATAGTGCATTTCGACGATGGCGGAGATGCGTTCCGCGGTACCCAGCCACAGGCCGGGCACCTGCACGGGCGCCGGAAGCGGATTGCCGTCCAAGGCAATGACGGTGAAATTGTGCCCGGGCAGGGCGAGGCTGCGGATCTCGCCGGCGCTCCCGTTGAGCACATGAAAGAGCACGCGCTCGCCCCGCTTTACGCGGACGGGCTCACCGTGACCGAGCATTTTGCCATTGATGGTAAAGGCGTCGTAGCCGATTTCGTAACCGTGTTGGTTGCCTTTGGCGAGCGAGGCGCGCATCGCAGTCTCGCCCTGATTTTTGAGTGCTGCGACAGTAGCGGCCGGCGAGAGGAAGTCCATCGCCATGTCGCCGCCACGGCTGAGTGTTGGCTGAAACTCCTTGAGCGTAAGAAAGATTTCGCGGTCGTACGCGCCCGGATTGTGCTTCGGCTCGATGTACACGGGGCCGACGAGTCCGCTGTACTGGCCTGCGCCGAGGTCTGCGCCTGCCCTGACGTGCGTGTGATAGAAGCGCAGGCCGGACGGGCCCGGGAGGAAAGAGATGCGGCGGCTACCGTGAGGCGGCACAAAAGGAGTGCCCTCTTCTGCGGCGCCATCCACATCGGCGGGAACAAACTGGCCGTGCCAATGGACCTGCTCCGGCCGATCGGTGTGGTTGTGGATGTCGATGATGACGCGCTTGCCTTCTGTGAAGCGCAGCAGCGGCCCGGGGAATTGGCCGTTGTAATTGGCGGTGGAGATGATGCGATTGGGCGCCAGCTCGATGGGCGTGGTGGCGATGGTGAGTGTGTAGTCGGCAGGCGCGTCGCTGGTTGCCGCGTCCTGCGCCCGCGCGGAAGGGGCGGAGCCGAAAAGCAAAGATGGCTTGAGCAATGCTGCGCCGGCGAGCGCACTCGATGAGCCGAGGAATGTTCTTCGCGATATCAGGTTATCTCGCATGACGGCGCTCCAGCACCGACCATGGTATTCCCACAGCGCGAATCGTTAGGGCCTGGCTATTCTGCCCGCAGCGCTTCTGTGGGATCGACGGTAGCCGCGCGGCGGACAGGTAAGGCGACCGCGAAGGCGGCAATCAGCAACAGAACTGCAACGGTGATGGACATCGAAACCGGATCGACAGGGCTGGTTCTGAAGAGCAACCCGTTGATCAGACGAGCTGCGGCAACCGACATTGCGAGACCTGCAACGATGCCCGCGGTCGCATACTTGGCGGCCTGAAGCAGCACCATGCGCACGATGTCTTCGCGGTTTGCACCCACGGCCATCCGCACTCCAATCTCCCGGGTTCGTTGTGTCACCGAGTATGCCAAGACGCCGTAGATGCCGATGGCAGCCAGGGTGAGAGCCACGAGCGTGAAGATGCCAAGGAGATTCGCGGTCATTTTGCGGAGCGCAAGGGTGTCGGAGAGCACAGCGTCGATTGTTTGCACATGATAGATCGGCTGGCTTGGATCCAATTCGCGGACGGCTTGCCGCACGATAGAAAGAGCCGCTTGCGGATCGCCCGGGGTTCGGACGAGCAGGACGTCATGAAGGCTGAAGCCAGGCAGATAGATCTCTGGTTGAGCGGGAGTGTCTATGCCGAGGTCGCGCGCATTTCCTACCACTCCGATCACCGGTATCTTCGCCGGTTGTGGACTCATGACTCCGAGAAGGATGGTGGCGCCCAGCGGATTCCTGCCTGCGAGATATCGGCGGGCGAACGCTTCATTGACGATGAAGAAGCTGGACTGATTGTCGATGTCCTTTCGCTCAAACGCTCTGCCTTGCTGTAGACGGATTCCCATGGTGCGGAAGTAGTCCGGGCTAACAAGGCGAATCTGTGCGAAGGGAAATGTGCCCGGCGCCAGCGGAGGCGCGCCCTCGATGAGAAACCGCGTCATCAAGCGGGAAGACAGAAGCGGAACGGCGGTGGTGGTTGCAGTGGAGAGAACATCACCCGATTGCGCGAGCTTGTCGAGAAGCTGCCCATAGAACTGATTAGTTGCCGGGCTGCCCTCCGCGTAGCGCGGCCCGGGAAGCGTGATTTCAAGACTCAGAAGATGATCCGTGCGAAAGCCTGGATCGACAGCAAGCAGCCTTTGAAAGCTACGAATGACCAGGGTGCTGAGAAACAGGACGACGACTGCAATGGCAATCTCCGCAGCGATGAGGGCAGCCTGGCTTCCGCCATATCCCCGGGTACTGCCTCGATCTCCGGGACGCAGTGCGTCGGTCAATCCAGGCGAGGCCGTCATGATGGGAAGAAGCCCGAACAGAGTGGCGGTGACGGTGCAGACGGCCAGCGTGAACAACAAGACAGGGATGTTGAGCCGGATCGAAGGAACCAGCGAAGCGTCGAGACTTGCCGCATGGGTAAGAGCAAGACGTAAGAGCGGGAGGGCCAATGCAGCCAGTGCGATTCCGAGCGCCCCTCCGAGCAGACACAAGATGGAGGATTGCACGAGGAATTGTCTGTAGAGCCGCCCGCGGTCTGCACCCAGGGCCTGGCGAATTGCCACTTCGCGCCGGTTTGCCGCCGCGCGTACCAACATAAGGTTGGCGACATTCGCGCAGGCAATCAGCAGCACCAAGGCCACTGCGCCCATGAGGCTGAGGATGGTAGGGCGCAGCGTGCCCAGCATCTGCTCACGTAATGGAGAAAGCCTCACGGTCTCCCTGCGGTTGGTTGCCGGATAGGCCGCGGCGAGACGCGCAGCGATCGTCTGCATGTCGGCAGTCGCTTGCGACAGAGTGACGCCCGGACGCAGTCGCCCCAGGACATTGACCGAATGCCACACGCGAGAGGCCTGGGTTGCGCTATCCAGCAGGGAGAGCGGGAGCCAGACATCTCCATCCGCGGGATAGGCCGCACCCGGCGGTAGCACGCCCACGACGGTGTAGCTGGCACCGTTGAGATCTACAGAACGGCCGACCACCTCGGGATCGCGACCGAAATATCGTTGCCATGCCCCGGAGCTCAGGACAGCGACATGATCGCTACCGGGCCGTTCGTCCTGTTGATGCAGAACTCGGCCAAGAAGCGGAGAGACGCCGAGCAGCGAAAACAGATTGCCCGATGCGAGCACGCGATGAATTTGTTCGCCATGGCCATTCACGGCGAGTGAGACGGTCGCAGGATTCAGGTCGGAGAATGCAGCGAGCTCGGTGAAGCTTTTCTGTTGCTTCTTCCAATCCTGATAATCCGGATAGGTCGCCTCGACACTGCCTGGCACCTGCGGATGGCTCTCTCCGATGTTGATGATGCGGGTTGCATCATGAAAAGGAAGAGATGCGAGCAGAAGTCCATAGACAACGCTGAAGATTGCTGTAGTGGCGCCCACGCCGAGAGCGAGTGTGAGGACAGCGGCGGCGGTAAACCCAGGAGACTTGCGCAACTGACGTGTTGCGTAACGCATATCAAGCAGCAAAGTTGACATCGGGTTCAGGCCTCGCGGGAAGGATGAGGATCGAGTTTAGAGATCGTCATCCGCGGCTGGCGAGCGAATTTTTCTGTGAGGCGTGTGTGCTGTTTTGCCCCGCGATTTTGTTGTCCGGTGAATGGGGGATCTGGAACCGGGGCCGAGCGGTGAAAGAAAAATAAGATGAGGAGCCGGTGCGGTGGCTCCTCATTTTTTGTATCAGGGAATGATTGTTGTTGAGCAGTCGTTTTCAGCGACCGAATGTGGGGCGATGTTGCTGGGGAACGAATTGCGATCCGCCGAGGTCTGCATCGGTGAGGCCGAAGACGAAGAACTGGTTGGGATTGCTATTGTGACCGGCAACATCTTGCAGGAAGTCATTGTCGTTCGCGATCCACAGCGTGTGGAAGGTCTGGCCGTTGTATTTAACATCCGCGCCGAACGCGGTGCCTTCGATCTTGCCCGGGATCTGAGTTGCAGTGAAGCCGTTCGCGGTCAGCACCTTTACCAGATCGAGCAGGAGCGTCTTCGGTACTGCGCGAGCGGCGGCCTGAGTTCCGTTCAATCCGGTGACATCCACGGCGTTATTCAGGTCGATTTTGAAGATCTGCTTCACCTTGGCGGTGCTGCCGTCTCCCAGGCCCTTGCCGTCGCGCTCATCGACGAGGAATTCATGGTTGTTGAGTGCGGTGATGTCGCTCACGCCGCTGCCAGCCGTCAGCAGATAAGCGTACTCGTGCGTTGTCCTGCCGGAGGCGATGTCGATTGTCACCAAGCGCAAGAGACTGGCTGCAGCGCCACCCTCGGCAGCGTCCTGAATCAGTGCGTTTTGTACGATGCCGACCAGCGTCCTGCCATCGGGAGTGATCGCCAGGCCTTCCATGCCTTTGTTGGCTACGCGGCCACTGATATTTCCCGCGATCTCGGCAGCACCAGTCGGTGCCGGAGTGGCAACAAAGAAGTCCGCAGGCAGCTTAAAGGTGCGCACTCGTTGCCCATTGGCGCGCAGGAACTGATACACGTAGGGGCCGTATTCATCCGAAAGGAAGACCGTGAGTCCGTCGTTGGAGACGCGGATGCTTTCCGGATCCAGCCGCGCGTCGAACGCGTCCCCCGAGGTGCGGTTGGGATTGAAACCGTCGGAACGCCCGGTGAAGTAGTTTACGAAGAACCGATTCTGAGCAGGACGGCCCGAGCCGATGTTTAAGCCATCGCCCGTTCCGTATGCCAGCGGTAGCAGGGCGTGCAGAAGCGTCGTCGATTTCAGTTCGGGAGTGATCGCAAAGGGCAGCGTGGATGGATTGCCTGCCGGCTGAAGATGCATCTCGACGGTGTGGAAGCGCGCGATATAGCTAACGGTGTCATCGACGAGCGGATTGAAGCTTACGGCGTTGGGGCCGCGATCCGGAAGGGCAAGGAATGTATCGCCAGAGAGATAGGCAAGACCGGAACCGAGGCCACCCAGGAGATTGGCGGGGACGCCGTTTTCAAGAGTGTTGTTGAGTCCCGAGAGATCCTTGTAGAAACCTGCGCGTGACCCGGTGAGGGTTCCTTTGGCGAGCAACGTGCCCTGTGCGTGACTATGCGGTGCAGCGAATGTGCAGCAGACCACCGCGGCGATGGCGGCGGATGCGAGGATGTTTTTCACGAAAGCGGTTCTCCTTGGCTCTACTCAGAAAGCAGGAGAATGGTAGAAAGCGCTTTGTGACGAAATCTTGAATGCCAGATCAATATCCTGCGCAAGGGGATTTAGCTCTTGCGGTGGATGAGCAGCGAGTTGGCCTGCCCGAGCGGCGTGAGCAGCACTTCCGAGATGTTGACGTGCGCGGGGCGCGTGACCGCGTAAAGAATCGCGTCCGCTATGTCTTCCGGCCTGAGCGGCGTGATGTTCTCGTAGACTTTGGCGGCGCGTTCTTTGTCGCCTCGAAAGCGGACCTCGCTGAACTCGGATTCGACCATGCCGGGATCGATGGTGGTGACGCGCAGCGGCGTGCCGAGCAGGTCTTCGCGCAGGCCCTCGGTGATGGATCGCTCGGCGGCTTTGGTTGCGCAGTAGACGGCGCCGTTGGGATAGGTCATACGGCCGGCGGTCGAGCCGAGATTCACGATGTGGCCGTTTCCGCGCGCTACCATGCCCGGGACCACGGCGCGGGTGACGTAGAGCAGGCCCTTCACGTTGGTGTCGATCATCTCTTCCCAGTCCTGGCGCTTGCCTTCGTACACCTTGTCCAGCCCGCGGCTGAGGCCGGCGTTATTGACGAGGATATCGATGGATTTCCATTCGTCCGGCAGCGCGCCGATCGCACGCTCTACGGCTGCGTGGTCGGTGACGTCGAGTTGCAGGGTGTGGACATCGGCAGCGCCGGTGAGCGTGGCGCGTTCGGCTTCGAGGCGGTCATGACGGCGCGCGGCGAGCAGCAGGCGGGCGCCGTGGGCGGCGAAGGCGCGGGCGGTGGCGAGGCCGATGCCGGCGCTGGCGCCGGTGATGAAGGTGATTTTGCTAGATAGAGATTGGGAGGCCATGAGTGATTTAAGCATCCCTTTCAAAGATCGGATTCAGCAGCTTTCGCCTGGCGGGCATGGGATGCTTCTCCTGCACCGTACCCTGATGACGAGAAGTGCGTTTATGAAGACTTCCATACGAAGCGGAGTCTGCGCTCAATGAGCGATAAGGCCTGTTAGCACCAACCGAGGATTTTACAACGGCGATTGGCTTATGAACTCAAAGCGCATGCCGAATTGCCCACCAGGCCGTTCGATGCGCTTATTTCTTTTCTGAGATCAACTCCGTGCCGCTATATTGAGGCGATAACAACCTCTCAGGAACTGTAGGATGCTCGACCTCCAACGACCCCACCGGGCGGCGAACGCCTCACAGAAACGCACTGGCCCGCCGCGCAGGTTCTATCTCGCCATGTCCCTCCTGATGTTGGCGCTGGTCACCTATGGCTTCAGCCGAACCGTGGGCAATAGCCTGCTCCATACCCACCGGCCGCATCGGTTCGTGGCACTCCTTGGCATCCATGGTGCCGTCTTCTATGCATGGATGGTCATCTTCGTCGTGCAGTCCGCATTGGTGCGATGGCGTAACCTGCGTCTGCACCGGCTGCTGGGCTGGGTCGGTGCCGCCGATGCCTTGCTGGTGCTCGTCATGGGTGTTTGGGCCACGTTCGCTGAATCGGCTCCATTCGCCATTGAACGCCTTGGCCTGGTCAGTATGGCAGGTTTCGGTATACCCGTTGCGCTCGCAATCCTCTGGAGAAAGCGTCCCGCTTATCACCGGCGCCTGGTGTTCCTCGGTACAGCGATGCTGACGAACGCCGCATTCGCCCGCTTCCCAGGCACATACCTGCCGGGCCATTTCTTTTACCTCGGTACTGACCTCATCATCGCCATTGGCATAGCCCACGATCTCTGGAGCGAACGCCAGGTTCATGTCGTTTATCGCTATGCCATGCCGTTGTTCCTAGCTGCAGAGATCGGCGTCCTCATTCCAGCCTGGCGTTATCTAGGCTAGTGTCTGAAGTCCTTCATCCCCGACTCGCTCACTGTGATCGGTGCGTTCGACATCGTTGGGGATCTGCTTCTAATGAACGCGTCTGTCGCCTGGATTCACTATGGGTTACCGCCAAATCGCCGAATCACTCACTGAGCCCGGATTGGTAACGATAAGTCGGCTTTTCGTCACGAATCGAATAAACCGATACGAGGTCGTTCCGCGAGTTTCGCAGCAGGCTCGTATCAGAGTGGCTGGGCTACTCGCTTTCTGCGCGTAGCGGCGCATCCCATTGGGCGATTCGGTATTGTCCTACGGCCCAGTCCTCGTCGGCGAATCCGGCTTCCTTTGCGCGGTCGAGCACCTCGGCGAAGTAGTCGGCGAGCCGCATGCGGATGCCGGCCTCGGCTGCCGCTTCGCGGGCGAGGCGCGTGTCCTTGATGCCGAGCGAGACAGTCGCGCCGGGATGCGCCGGCGGATTGAGGATGGTCTTGCCGTAGTTTTCATAGAGCTGGGACTGGAAGAGCGCGCTGTTGACGGCCTGGTGGAAGAGCGCGGGATCGATGCCCTGCGACTGCGCGTAGACGAAGACTTCCGCGAGCGTCTGGTTCATCGAGGTGATCATGAGATTGCCGCCGAGCTTGAGCGCGTGAGCCTGCCAGGGCTCGGCGGACACTATGGTGAGGCCGCGACTGATGGATTCGAGCAGCGGGCGGAGTTGCGCGAGCGGGGCGTCGTTGCCGGAGGCGACGATCCAGAGCTTGCCCGCTTCGGCAACGGCAGGGCGACCAAAGACTGGTGCTCCGAAGTGGTACTGGCCGCGCTCCTGATGGGCAGCCGTTATGCGACGGGCGAGCGCAACGCTGATGGTGGAAAGCGTGACGTGGATCGCTCCAGGCTTCATGGCGTCGAGAAAGCCGGGCTGATTGGTGTCACCGAAGAGGACGGCTTCGGTTGCAGCGTCGTCGGTGAGCATGGTGAAGACGATGCCGGCATTGGCGACTGCCTCGTGCAGCGAAGAGGCAACCATGGCACTGCCGGACGCGATGGATTCGGCTTTTTCCCGGCTGCGATTCCAGAGCGTGACGTTATGTCCTTTGGCGAGCAGCAGGCGGGCGATGGGTGCGCCCATCTGGCCGAGGCCAAGGAAGGCTGAGTTTGCGGTTGATCCCACTTGAACTCCGTTGGAAGCGTTTCAATCTGTTCGATGAGAGTTCACGCCCGGGGATGCTCTCAATGCGCGAACGAAAACAGATCTCTCCGCTGCACCGACCATTCGCTTTGCGAGTGGTCGGCTGCGGTCGAGAAACGAGCTTCGCTTCTTCAGCGATCAGCCTTGCGGGCCGGGTGGGTTGCTGACGCCTGACGGGTTTGCCGGCGGCGGGGGTGTCGCAGGTTGAGGAGGCGGCGGAGCGGCTTGCGATGGCGCGGCTGCAGGCGCGGGCGTCTGTCCCGGCGCCGCCTGGTTGGGTATGCCGATCGACGGGCCGGAGACGACCAGTTCGACGCGGCGGTTCTGCTTGCGGCCGGCGGCGGTGCTGTTGTCGGCCACAGGATTGGCCATGCCGTAGCCAATCGCGCTCACGTTAGGAACGGGAATTCCCTGGGTTACGAGGAAGTTCTGCACGGTCATCGCGCGTTGCTCAGAGAGCTTCTGGTTGAACTGCTCGCTGCCGACGTTGTCGGTGTAGCCCTCTACCTGAATCTTGAGATCAGGATGGGCAAGGAAGATACCGGAGATGCGCGCCAGCTTGAGTTGCGTGTCCTGCTTGAGATCATAGCGACCGGTGGCGAAGAGGACGTCCGCGAGATTGACGACGAGGCCGCGCGGCGTCTCCTGCGTCTGCAGGATCGAATTGAGCTGCTGACGAAGCTGCTCACGGAGTTGCGCCTCGCGGGCGCGGGCCGCGGCGGCCTGTTGCTCGGCGGATTGCTGTGCAGCCTGGGCGCGCTGCGCGGCGGCTTCGGCATCGGCGCGCTGCTGCGCCTCGCGTTGTGTCTGCAACTGTGCCTGTTGCTCGGCAAGCTGGGACTGCTGTGCCTCGAGACGCGACTTTTCCGCGGCCGCGTTCGCTGCATCCTGGCGAGCCTTTTGCGCCGCTTGCTCCGCGGCGATCTGTTCAGCCTGCATCTTGCGCAGGGTCACGAGGCGGGCATCTTCGGCTGTCTGCACGGCGGCGCGGGCAAAGGTGATCTCCTGCTTGCGGTCGCGCTTGCGCTGATCGAGATCCTGCGCGTTGGAGAGCTGCTCCTTGGCACGGGCGAGAATGTCGGGCGCGTACTGGTCCGCACCGGCGGCCTGGGCAATCTGCACGGCGTTGATGGCTTCGTAGAGCTCAAGCGGAGACTTGTTGTTGCGGGTGATCGGATTGAGCACTTTGCCATTCGAGACCTTGGTATAGATGCCGCGGGGCAACAGGGTGTAGTGCACATCGATGGGTGTGACCATCCCGGCGGTTTTGTTATGCAGCACGACATTTTGCATGACGACAACGTCCGAGGGCATGGTTACGGCGAAATAGGGCTCGGCCGTCAGGATGAGACCGAAGGCCTGCATCGGCGTAGTCAGCTTCACGTAGGCTTTGTTGCCGTCGGGAAGCACTTCGCCGAGGCTGCTGGGGCGCCCGTCCGGCGTGATCGCCCAGAGAACGTAGGTGAGATATTCCGGACCGAAGGTGTTGGCCGGCGGCAGCCCTTCAAAGTGAGCATCGATGGTCGCATTGCCCTTGCCGTTATCCACGGTGGCCCGGCCTTTTGCGCGGGGCAGAAGGCTGGTGCCTTCAAAGGCGATGCGGGTGCTGCCGGTGCGATTGAAGTAGTTGATCGCCGGGATGTCGCGGCCGATGACCTGCACGCGATAGAGCGGCTCGCCGTTGCGCATCTCCTGCGTGGGCGGGGGCGTCTTCTGCATTACCGGACTTGTGTCCTGCGCAGATGCGGGAAGCACGAAGACACAGGAGAGAGCCAGGGCAGTTAAGACTGTTTTCATCCATTTACTCCTTCAAAGAAGCTGCATTCGCGGCCCGCGGATCGATGGGGCGCCGCGCCATCCCATATCGCGCGCAACGCCATACGGTGCACGCCGGGGTCGAGGGGTTGCATACTGAGATGGATGCCCAGGCGGCTGAAATGGCTGTGGCGGCACCAGGGCCGCCACATATAACTGCAAGATACATAAAGCATTACACTGCAAGATACATAAAGCACTAGGGCTGTGGCATGACGAGTTGGTGAGCGATGGCGAACAGCGCCAGCTCAAGACGAGTGGAGACGCCGGTCTTATCGAAGATGTTCGATAGATGGCGTTTCACGGTCTCTTCGCTGATAGCGAATTGCTTGGCGATATCGCGGTTGGAGCAGCCTTCGACGATGCAGCCGACCACTTCAAGCTCGCGCGGTGTCAGACCATAGGTCTTACGTTCCGGCACGGCAGCCTTTTGCATGAGCTCGTGCAATGCGCCAACCAGGTTTACGACGCGCTGGCCGTTGATCCAGTAATCGCCCTGCATGACGGCATCGATTGCGCTGGTGAGCTGATCGATGAGCGCGTCCTTGGTGACAATGCCGCGCGCGCCGATCTGCAAAGCCTCGATGATCTGCTGGGTTGAGATGGTCGCGGTGAGCAGAAGAATCTTGACCCGCGGCGAGCCGCTCATGATGGCGCGCATCGCCTCCAGGCCGGGCATGCGCGGCATGGAGAGATCGAGCAGCAGGATATCGGGCAAGAGCTCAAGCGTCTGCGTGATGGCCTCATCTCCATCTGACGCTTCGCCGACCACGTCGAAGTGACCTTCGGCACGGAGCATGTTGCGGACCCCGATGCGTACCACCGGATGGTCGTCGGCGAGCAGGATACGGATGCTGGAATTGCGATGCTCGGTGGCGGGTGCGATTGGGCTCATCTGGCCTCCCCAGAAGCTGCACTTGTATGGGCTGCGCTGTTGATCATGCTTTGCTCCACATCATCGCAGGCGCTGCGCATTTGGTGAAAAAGGTTTTCGTAATCGCGGCGGGGAAGCTGTCCCGCTTCGAGTCCGGCGGCAATGGTTGCGATACCCGAGACGCCGGCCATAGCCGCCGATCCCTTCAAGGCATGGGCGCAGCGGCGCAGCCCGGCATCGTCCCCGGCTGCGGAGCACTGCTCCATCTCCCGGATGCGCTGCCGGGTATCGGCTACATAGACGGTGTAGAGCTCGCGAATGGCGCTGGGCGGCATGATGGCCTGCAATTTGGTCACGGTGGAAGAGTCCAGTGACGACGGCAGCCCGGCAGCGGGCAAGCGGGACGGAGCGGAGGCCGATAGCGCCGAGGCGCCGGAAATAGCGGCACGCAGGAGGTCCTGATCGATCGGCTTGGCGAGGTAATGGTCAAACAGCGCCAGCTCGTCCTTGGGCAGCGGTGAAGCGCTCATCGCAATGACGCGGGGTCGCGGCGGTGGCAGTGATTTTATGTAACGCGCTATGTCCGTTCCGGTGACTTCGGGCATCTGGTGGTCCACCAGGATGATATCCGGTAACCGTGATGGTGGCTTAAGGGCCAGAAGGCCGGCTCCGCCGCCAATGACGGTTGCCACGTTTGCTCCGGAGTCCGCCAGAAAGAGAGATACGAGTTCCAGCGCGATGGGATCGTCGTCGACGAGCAGGACGCGCCGCGCCCCGGAACCGTTATGTGTTTCGCTGGCCAGAGTTTTCAGACCTGTATGGAGCCGGCTGGGGTCCGCGCCCACAGTGGCATAGTACGGCAAAGCTTTGCTGGTTGCATCAATTGTTGGGCAGGGTGCCGAACAAGAAAACCCGGTGCTCTCTCCATTATCTTCGATTTGCCGACTGTCGGGCATTCAGGAGCGCTGCGCGGGCGCCAGGAGTCCGTTTGCGGCAGGCTGTGAATCGCGCCATCAGCCGGAATGATTGTTCCGTCCGCGCGGGGTTGCGTAGAGTAGAGCGACATGCACGAAGGCCCGGACGATACGTCGGCGGCAGAAGAGCGCACCAAGCGCCTTGAGGCACAACTGGCCGCGGTGACGGCGCGTGTCTTCCAGTTGGAGCGGGAGGTGGCGGTGCTGCGCGGAACGGCGCCGCCCATGGCGATGGCTGAACCGGTTGCGGAAGCCGCAGTCCCGACTGCATGGCAGGAGGCGCCGGCGCAGGGAGTGCCTCCGGTGGTCGAACCCTTGCCCGGCGCACCGCCAACGGAACCTTCTATAGAAGCGCCTGCGGTACCGATAGCCGCGCGCGAGCAGCGGTCGCTGGAGAGCCGTGTGGGTTCGCAGTGGTTTAACCGCATCGGCATTGTCGCGGTACTGATCGGCGTGGCGTGGTTTCTGAAGTTTGCCTTTGACAATCACTGGGTAGGGCCGGCGGGGCGTGTGCTGATCGGCCTGCTGAGCGGCGCCGCCCTGATTGCATGGTCGGAGCGCTTCCGCGCGAAGGGATTTGCCGCGTTCTCCTATTCGCTTAAAGCGGTCGGAAGCGGCGTGCTGTACTTGTCGCTGTGGGCCGCGTTCTCGATGTACCACCTGATTCCATCCGGTGTGGCTTTTGCCGGCATGGTGCTGGTGACCGCGTTCAACGCGTTCATCGCTTGGCGGCAGAACGCTGAGCTGCTGGCGGTGTATGCGATCGTGGGCGCATTTTCCACGCCGCTGCTGCTCTCGACCGGGCGGAATGAGGAGGTGTTCCTCTTCTGCTATCTGCTGATGATGAACGCCGCCACCATGGCGCTGCTGGTGTTGCGAGGATGGAACCGGTTGCTGGTGCTGTCGTTCGTGGGCACGGTGGGCTTTTACTGGGGCTGGTACTTCCAGTTTTACGAGCCGGCTGCATTTGTGACCACGACGGTATTCCTGTCGCTGTTCATACTGCTGTTTGCGGCGGCAACCATTCTGGCGCGGCAGAAGCGGGCGCACGCAGCGCAGGACGATGCCGCACGTGTGCTGATCAGCATGGCCAATGCAGCCTTCGGCTTTCTGGGCTTCTACGCGATGCTCTCGCGCGATGGGACTGGGCGAAATACGGCACTCGCATGGTGCTCTGTCGGTTTCGGGGCGTTTTATCTCGGTATTCGCAAATGGATGGAGCGCACGCCGATCGCCGGGACCCGGCTGGCATCGCTGTCCGACATTCAGCTTTCGATCGCCATCGTCTTTCTAACGCTGGCCGTGCCGCTAGCGGTGCATGGACATTGGGTGACGATCGGCTGGATGGCGGAAGGCGCTGTGCTGGTGTGGGTAGCGACGCGCATGCAGACCCGATTGATGCTGGCGCTTGCCGGAGGCGCTCTGGCGCTGGGCCTGATTTCGCTGGCCATGGATGCCACGATTGGGCAGACACACGTTATCTGGAATACGCGCTTTCTCAGCTTCGCGGTGTCGATTGCGTCGCTGGTGGTCTCAGCGTTCCTGGCGAGGCGGGAGATCGGACGCGACCAGTCCAGGGTTTGGGAGACGCTGGCGGCGGCATGCGCAGTGACCGCGCAACTGCTGGTGGTGATCACCGGGCTGCTGGAGATCCACACCTTCTGGTGGAGCGGAGCGCAAGCGGGACATTACGGATCTGAATCGCTGCTGGTCTCGAATACGGTTCTGACGAGCGCGATCTGGCTGGGGGCGATCAGCGCGCTTGCGCAGTGGATCGCGATCGGGCGGCCACTCTCCGCCACAGTGCGGGATGCGCTGCGGTGGGAGGGAATCGCACTGCTGGGATGCGGCGTGCTGGTGCTGCTTGCAGGGCTGGATGCCGCGCGGGAAACGGTACTTCTCAACCTGCGCTTCTTCACCTTCCTGATCGTGGCCGGCGCGCTGGTGTGGACCGCACGGCTGAGCCGGAGAGCAGTCGCGGAGCATGGCAGGGAGCTGTGGGTATTTCTGCCGAGGGCAGCGATGCTGGCTGCGAACATCCTTGTGCTCGTTGCCATCTGCTTTGAGATCTCGACCTATTGGTCGACGCGTACGCTGGCGGCTGCCCCGGGCTCGCAGGTTTACTACTCGGCAGTTGCCGACCGGCACATGGCGGAGAGGTTCAGCTACTCGGCGTGGTTCCTGCTGGCCGGCGGGTTGCTGCTGGGCGCGGGATTTCGGCGCCAATCTGCGTGGCTGCGCTGGCAGGGACTTGTGCTGCTGGCGGTGACGATATTGAAGGTCTTTCTGCTCGATACCAGCACACTGAGCCAGGGTTATCGGATTATCAGCTTTCTGGCGCTGGGCGCGTTGCTGCTGGGCGTGAGCTTCGCCTATCAGCGCGACTGGCTTCGCCTGCGAGCACCCGAGACCGCGAATAACGGAGAAACGAAGTGATTGCCCGCACGGGCCTCGCGGCAGTGCCATTTGTGCTGGCCGCAGGCGCGGTCGAGCCGGCGTTTCATTACGAGCGACCGGTTGAGCCGGCATCGGCTGCAGCGCCGGAGACCTGCGTTGTTTTGCCTGCGGATTTTCTCGCCCATGCAGCGCCACAACTCCAGGACGTGCGTGTAATGGCGGGCGGCCACGACGTGCCTTACCTGGCACGGATCTCGAGTGATGCGGGAACAGAAGTGGCGCGGCCACAGCAGATTCTCAACCTGGGCCAGCAGAATGGCGCAGTCAGTTTCGATGCGGAGATGACGGAGCCGCGGTACAGCCGCGTGCTGCTGAGCATGGGGCGATCGCATTTCTCCGTCCTGATCCGCATTACCGGCACGCATCGACCGGGCGATCGGGGCGTGTCGTTTCCCGAGATCGCTTACAGCTCGAACGCACATGAAGGCGAGCCACAACAGAGGCTGATTTCGCTGCCCGAGAGCAATTTCAAATATCTGCACTTTGAGATCCAGACGCTGGCGCTTGAGCCGGTGGCGCCACAGGACATTGCCGGCGTGGACGTGCTGGTTGAGAAGGCGGAGCCTCCGCGATACGTGCAGGTGGCGGTTGCAGGCCAGCCGGTGCAGAAGCCGCATGTGACCACCTATGAATTCGCACTGCCGGCGAACGTGCCGGTGGATCGGCTCACGTTCAGCAGCGACGATCCCGATGCGATCTTTTCCCGCACCGCCGATCTGGAACGGTATCCGGCACCTGGTTCCAAGGAGGCGCAGAGAGGCGAGGCTCATCCGGAAATCCCGCGGCAGAGTGAGGGAATTTCGCTCAGCCACGCGCCTCCTCGAAAGGGAGAAGCGGCATCGGGTGTGGAGAGCATCGAGCTGGGGTTGGGCGCAGTGCGATATGCATCTACGATGAGGCTCACGATTCAAAATGGCGACGACGCGCCGCTGGCACTGCACGCGATTGCATTGCAGATGCGCGAGCGTCAGATCTGCTTTCTGCGCAAGGCGGGTGCATCCTACGCGCTGCGTTATGGCGACCCTGCGCTTGGCGCACCGGTGTACGACCTTTCGCCGCTCCAGGCAGCGTTAGCGAATGCTTCACTGAGCACACTCGGCCCGGAGCGGGCGCTGACACCGGAGACGAACCGAAATATTCCGTTTACGGAGCGCCATCCTGTGCTGCTGTGGGTGGCGCTGATTCTGGTGGTGGGCACGCTGGGTTTTGTGGCGTTCCGCAGCGCGAAGAAGGATTAAGCCATACGGGATAAGCAAACGCCCGGAGAAAGTTGGGAGAACAGCAAATTCCTCCACTTCGCCGGTGTCGCTTCGCGTCACGGATCCGGTCGGGATGACGAGTCCGAAGTTTGCTTCTGAGCCTCGGTCCAGGCATTTAGCGCATCGAGGATTCGATTTCAGTCAGCCAGTCCGGGCTTTTCAGGATTTCGCGCGGCTTGGAGCCATCAGCGGGGCCGACCAGGCCATCGCGCTCCATCATGTCGATGAGGTGCGCGGCGCGTCCGTAGCCGACGCGCAAGCGGCGCTGGATGAGCGATGTCGATGCCTTGCCGAATTCGAAGACGAGGCGCACCGCATCGTTGAAGAGCGGATCGTTGTCGTCCTCGTTGCCGTCTTCGCTGTTCAGCTCGCGACCCTTCTCGTCACGCGGCGACTCGAGGAAGCCTTCGACGTATTCTGCGCCGCCCTGCGACTTCCAGAAATCGACCACGGCGGAGATCTCCGCTTCGGTGACGAAGGGTGCGTGCACGCGCTGCAGGCGCGAGGTGCCGGGCGGCAGAAATAGCATATCGCCGCGGCCGAGCAGCGCTTCTGCGCCGTTGTTGTCCAGGATGGTGCGAGAGTCGACCTTGGTGGCGAGACGGAAGGAGATACGCGTGGGCACATTGGCCTTGATGAGGCCGGTGATGACATCGACCGACGGGCGCTGGGTCGCGAGCACGAGATGGATGCCGACGGCGCGCGCCATCTGCGCCAGGCGGGTGATCGCCTCTTCGACATTCGCCCGGTCGAGCATCATCAGATCCGCGAGCTCGTCGATGATGATGATGATGTAGGGAAGCGGCGTCTGCTCCTCCGCATCCTCAAACATGCTGGGCGTGTTGGCTTCGAAGAGCTTGTTGTACTGATCGATGTTGCGGACGCGAGCGCGACGCGAGCAGCTTGAGGCGCCGTTCCATCTCGCGCACGGCATTGCGCAGGGCGTTCGCGGCGAGCTTGGGCTCGGTGATGATCGGCGTGAAGAGGTGCGGGATGCCCTCATACATGCCGAGCTCGACGCGCTTGGGGTCGACCAGGATGATTCGCACCTGCTCGGGCGTCGTTTTGAAGAGCACGGACATGATCATGGCGTTGATGGCCACGGATTTGCCGCTGCCGGTCGAGCCGGCGATGAGCACGTGCGGCATGGTGGCGAGGTCGGCGGTGACGATGCGCCCGTTGATGTCCTTGCCCATGGCGAGCGGCAGCTTGAACTTCGTCTGAGCGAAGGTGCCGTCTTCGACCACGTCGCGGAGCCAGATGGTCTCACGAGTGGAGTTGGGCACCTGGATGCCGACGGTGCTCTTGCCGGCCATGCGCTCGATCAGGATGCTTTCCGCGGCCATCGCGAGGCAGAGGTCGTCGGCGAGGCCGGTGACGCGCGAATACTTGACGCCGGCTTCAGGGCGGAACTCAAAGGTAGTGACAACGGGGCCGGGATTGATCTGCGTGACCTGGCCGGTGACATCGAACTCGGCGCACTTCTCCACCAGCACTTTCGCTTCTTCGCGCAGTTCGTCTTCGCGAATGATCTGCTGATCTTCGGAACGATGCAGCAGGGTGCTGGGCGGCAGCCGATAGCCGGAGACGGCGCGCGGCGTGAGCGTGACTGGATGCGCATCGGCATCGGCGCGCTCGCCGATCGAGATGCTGCCGGCGTCCCGCTCGTCGTCTACATCCTCGTCCGCAGGCTCTTCCCAGCGGCGGCGATCAAGGGCGGTGGTGCGGGTTGCTACTGGCGCTGGCTCCGGTTCGGGATCGGCGACGGTGGCGCGAGGAATCTGTGTCCACAACGAAGGTGCCGGCTCCGGCTCCTCGAGGTATGCGGCATCTTCGGCCGAGGCCGGCATTGCGGTTTCGGCAAAGGCTGAACGGCGCGTGTGGATATCTTCGTCCTGCCGTTCCGGACGATGCAGGATGCGGCTGAGCCAGCTGGTGTGCGGCTGGGCGGGTGCTGCCGGCTGCCTGGCAGTCCTCGCAACTGCTTTGCGTTCTGCGATTGCCTTCTGCTGAGCGCGAATGATACGGTCCGCGGCGCGGGCAGCGCTCCTCTTTCTGCGACGCAGCTTCCAATTTTTCCAGCGATCGCGCCATGCGTACACAAATGCGAAGCGCACCGCGAGCCACTGACGCAGATTGCCGAAGGAAAAGGCGGTGGAGAGCAGGACGGCGATGAGCAGCAGGGTGGCCACCAGCACACAGGTGCCGGGATAGTTCAGCACGGCGGTCATGCCGTCCACCAGGACGCGGCCGAAGACGCCCTCGACAGGGATGGAGCCCAGCCAATGCATGTGGCCGGGCAGCAGCCCGAAGACGGCGGGCGTGATGAACAGGAAAAGCGCGAAGCCGACGACCTTCGAGATGGGTGCGCCGACGGCGCGCGAGCGAATCCAGCTTAAGCCGAGCAGGCCGAGCATCAACGGGAGGCAAAACGCGGCGAAGCCTTCGAACTGGAAGAGCAGATCGCTAACGGTGGAACCGAAGATGCCGGCCCAGTTGTGCGCGACGGCGCTTCCGACCGTGTTGAAGGACGGGTCCGTGGGGCGATAAGAGACGAGGGAGAGGAGCAGGAGGCCGGCCGTGGCAATGAGCGACACGCCAACCAACTCGTTGAGCCTGCGGTTGCCGGTGGGCGTAAGAGCGACCTTGAGTGGCTTCATCGTGAGGAGCGCAGAGCAGCGATTGCCCATTGTGCAAATGGACCGTCGAGCCGAACGCCAGAGCTACCGTCTATTGTCGCAAAGCGCAGGGACTGGATCGAGGGAAAGCGGATGCGGGGAACCGACCTCGCCAAGTGCTGGGGCTGGCCGTCCGACCGATTGCGCCTTTAACCCGGTTTGTGATGTTCGGTCCCTTGGTCGCTCACGGGTACCTCCGTGGGTGATGGGAACAAAGTGCCGATTCTTCGCTTGACTCAGAATGACGACCTATCCCGTCGGATTGGTCAGGTCCAGCTCCCACGTTTGCGCGACGAGGTCCTTGCCGAAGCTGTGGTGCGGCTCTTCGTTGACGAGCCGGAAGCCGGCCTGCTGATAGATGCGGTGCGCTGCAGTGAGAATGCTCTGCGTCCACAACGTGATTTTCCTGTAGCCGGTTTCGCGGGCGAAGCGCACGCACTCTGCGACCAACGCATGCCCGAGTCCCATGCCCCGAGCCGTTGGCTCGACGAGCAGGAGCCGAAGCTTGGCGACACCGGGCTGATCGGGGTGCTTGACCAGGAAGATGTGGCCGAGGTGCTCGCCGTCGCGCTCGGCGATCCAGCAACGCTCGCATGCGGGGTCGTAGCGGTCGATGAAGTCGGCGACGACTCGGGCGGCGAGCGCCTCGAATGTCTGCTCCCATCCGTACTCCTGTGCATAGAGCGCTCCCTCCCGAGAAACGATGAGGCCCATGTCTCCCGGACGATGCGAGCGAAGCGTGAAGGGGGTCGCATCCTTTCTTCCGGGGTTTGTTTCGGGGTTTTGAGCGAGCACGGTCTCAATGGCGCGCATGGACTGGATCAGGTCATGGCGCGGCCCCGGCGCAAGGCCGCCTAGAATGCTGTGCACCTGCCGGTCGGAGCGGGTATCGAGAACCCGGAATGCGGCGCGGCCTTTCCGGGTGAGCTTGAGCGTTGCTTGACGCGCATCCTCAGGAGAGACCGCGCGTTCGACCAGGCCGGCGTCCTGGAATTTGCTCAGAATGCGGCTCAGATACCCGGCATCCATGCCGAGCTCTTGCGCTATCTCCCGGGCGAATGGCTGCCGGCGCGTGGCCAACTCATAGATCACCCGCGCTTCGCTGAGGGAATACGGCGTATCCAGCAGGCCCTCCTGCAAGGTGCCGATATAGCGCATGTACAGGCGGGTGAAACGGCGGAAGGCAGCGGTCTGTTCTTCGAGGCCGATTGTCCTGTTGCGCTCGTTCTCCATACCGTCAGTCTCAACGTTAATAGTTGACAAAGTCAAGTATCGTGTAAACGGGCAAGACGTCTTCAGAAATGTGTGACAAAACTGTTGCACCGTTGCTTCAGCATCCATGACATGCTTGTTATGCGCGAAATCTGCGGGAAATCGAGTGGTGCAACGCTGAAGAGCAGTCTTGATCGAGGCAATGAGTATGCGGAACGGACCCTGCGTAGGGGTGAGGGATGCATGTTTGGCTGCCGCACAGTGTTGATGCTCACTTCGCTGCTCATTCTGCTGATGCCGCTCACCGAGCACTTGTACGGCTGGGACAAGTTCCTGCAGGGTGGCCGGGACGTTGAGTTCGGCATCCTTTGTCTGCTGCTGTTCGCCGGGCTTGTGCTGCTGATGGCGCATCGGGCGGTGACTTCGCCACTATCCATATTGCTTGCTCTCAGAATCATCCCCTTGCCGCTGCGATGTCTGAAAATCTCTGGCGTGCCCTCGTTCCTGTCGCTGACGCGAAAGATTCCGGGAACCTCTATCTCCATCTCCCCCCTTCCCGGAACCCCACTCCGGATCTGATTCCTACTCCTACTTCGATCGTCTCTGCTCCCCTGGAGCGCCGCGGGCGCACCAACGCTCGCACTTCGCACAGACGCTCAGGTCGTGATAACAAGTCAAAGTCCAGCCGTAGTGACATGAAGGAAGGTTGAAGCAATATGCGCGTTCATTTGGTGAATCCAAGCGATAACTCTTTTGGAACGGCGGTGATCACGCCGCGATGGTTGTTTGTGCTGGCAGCGGCCACGCCGAAGATTGCCGGCGACCCGATGCTGGTGGATGAATCGCTGGAACAGATCGAGCCAGAGAGCATTGCGGCGGGCGACATTGTGGGCATCAGCGTCCACACGGGCAACGCGCTGCGCGGATATGAGGTGGGGCGCATGGCACGGGCGCGCGGCGCCTGGGTGATCTATGGCGGAATTCACGCGACGCTGTTTCCGGACGAGGCCTTCGAGCGGGGCGAGGCGCATGCGGTGGTGAAGGGCGATGGAGACCTGGCCTGGGGCAAGGCGGTGAGGGATTGCATGGCGGGCAAGCTCGGAGCGGATTTACGACGGCGGGCGAATTGAGGGCAGCCGAGTTTCTGGCGGCGCGCTGGGACCTGATTCCCAAGACAAGTACATGTGGGCCTCGGTGCAGACCATTCGCGGATGCCCGAAGCATTGCTCGTTCTGCAGTGTGTGGCGGACCGACGGGCAGAAGCCGCGGCAGCGGAAGTTTCCAGAGCGTGATCGACGAGATTGTCGACGCTGCGCCGGCTGGGATTCCGGTTTATCGCGCTGGCCGACGACAACTTTTACCCGGTGACGTTGACCGATCTGCGGCTGGCGCGGGAGCAGAACAACCAGGCGAAGCTGGACGAGCTGACGCGCATTCGCGCGGAGCGCTTTCAGCTGATGGAGGAGCTGGCCAAGCTGCCCAAGGACATGGTGTTCTTCACCCAGATCACGATGGAGGCCGGCGAGGATGGGGATTACCTGGACGCGATGCGGAAGGCCAACATCAAGGGCGCGCTGGTGGGCGTAGAAGCGGTGACGCCGGAGGGACTGAAGGCGGTCTTCAAGGATTGGAACTATTCCGGCGAGGCCTGGCGCAGGCAGTTGCAGACATTCAAGCAGCATGGCGTGCATGTGCTGGGCTCGTTCATTTTCGGCCTGCCGACCGACCAGCCGGCAACGTTCGATGCGACGGTGGAGATGGCGCTGAAGGCGGGCGTGACGTTTGCTCAGTTTGTGATGATGACGCCCTTTCCGGGGACGGTGGATTTCAACCGCTGGGAAAAAGAACAGGCAAAGTCACCGACTCTGGTGGACGGAGTGCCGATCACGCGCTACTGGCTGATCCCTATCGCCGTGCGCCCGAAGATGTTCACGCCGCATCCTACGATGAGCTCGGATGAGATCCGCGAGCGCACGCAGAGCGTTTGGGACAGGTTCTATAACTTTCCGGCGCGATCTGGGAGCGATCGGCCTGTACGCCGACGCTGCGCGCGCGAGTCGCCTTCGTGTTTCTGTCGAAGCTTTACCGGCAGATGTACGCAGGCACGGGCATCTCGACGGACAGCGCGCGACGCAAGAAGTCCAAGAGGGCTGCGCGATGGACGGCGCGGCAGTGCCGCAAGCTATTTCAGGCGAAGCCGATGCCGGAACTGCAATCGCCAACGTGGGAGCTGCCTTTCGCGGGCCCGAGCCTTGCGAAGGCCGAGGCCGACCAATTCACAGTGATCGGCTAGAGCAAAGTGGAACTCTGAAGGCAGCTGTTGTCGGAAGGAACGACTGCTCAGATTCGATCTCGCGAAATGAGCTATCTATGGTTTCGTCCGTCGGGGTGAACGGGATCTAGACGTTCATCATCAGCTTCTTGCCGAGCCAGAAGAGCATCGTCGCGAGCACGATGCGGTAGACGGCGAATATGACAAAGCCGTGCCGGCGCACCCACATCAGGAACCACTCGACTACGAGCAGGGCGATGATGAAGGAAACGGCGAAGCCGATGAAGAGCACCACCCAGCCGTGGCCGGTCATGACCAGTGGCGCGATGGATTGGGCAATGTCAGTGTGTCTCGGATGCAAGGTGCGGAGCAGGTCGTAGGCGGTAGCTGCCACCATCGTTGGGATGGAGACGAGAAAGCTGAACTCGAGCGCCGCGGAGCGCGTCATGCCGACGATTTGACCGGCGGCGATGGTGGACATGGACCGCGAGGTGCCGGGAAAGACAGCCGACGCGACCTGGCAGAGACCGATCCAGATCGACTGCCCGAGCGTCATATGCTCCACATCCTCCGTCTTCAATTCGCGCCGAACACTCCACGCATCGACGACCCACATGATGATGCCGCCGACGAGCAGCGACGTCGCCATGAGCCGCAGGCTTTCGAGGTGCTTGCCGATGACCTTGGTCAGCAGGAAGGCCGGAATGGCAGTGCAGACGAAGGCGATGAGCGTAAGTGACAGTGGATGGGTCAGCACCGTGCGATCGCCGCGCTCACCCTTGGGGAAGGTGCGGAAGAATTCCAGGATGCGGCCAAGAAAGAGACGATGAGCGCAAGGATGGCGCCAAGCTGGATGACGATGGTGTACATCTTCCAGTAGGGATCGGCGAGATTGATGTGCAGCATCGCCTCCGCAATCCGCAGATGCGCCGTCGAGCTGACAGGTAGGAATTCCGTGAGTCCCTCGACGATGCCGAGCAGAAGCGAGACGATGTAGTCGTTCACGCACTTCCTTGTGGCGCGGCAGACCCGTCGGCGCTATCAATCGCGCTCTGCGCCGTAGATGGGGATGGACTGCTCCATCTGGTATATCAGAGTGGCAGCGCGGTCCGAATAGTCACTCGTCGGATACTTCTGCTGCAAGCGAGTCGCGACGACCTTGGCGCGGTCACGATCTGCAGCGGCGTTCTTTGCGTTGTTGTCGCCGTCATAGAGATCGCCTGCTGCTGCAAGGCGGTACACCGCTTCGAAGAGCGCCTCCGGCGCTTTGGGTGAGTTGGCGCGCTCGTCTGCGTATTTCTGGTAAATTTCCGCTTCCTTTTCCGGACACTTCGTCGAGCCCTGCCAGTCGCCGCAGACTTTGTTGTCGATCATGTCGTAGGCGGCCAGATCGGCGTACTTTGTGCCGGGAAATCGCTTGATGATTTTTTTCATCTCGCTGTCATCAATCTGCTGGCGCAGATACGCTTCCTTCTCGTGCGCGGAGGGACGCGAGTAGACATCCGCCTTTTCGAGCTGCCAACGAATATCTGCCGCTCGCCATGCGGATTCGCCCGCATGCGGCCCCTGCGGGAAGAGTTGGGCGTCGCGAGCATACAGCAGCCGCGCCGCCTGGGCCGCCCCGCGTGAGCCATGCACATCGCTCGCCTGCGCTTCCTGGCCGGCGCCAGCGCCGTAAAGAATGTTGTCGGCGTTTGGCGTGGACGCCGAGACGATGCCTTTGCTTTGCAGCCAGCCAGACATGGGTGGTGTGGCTGCATCGCCGCCAAAGACGGGAGCGTCCGCCGACCGGTTCTGCTGGACATCGGTATTGGCAAAGACGCGCAGCCACGGGCCGTTCTGCTCCACGATGACCATCTCGCGGCCAGGCGTTATGGTATCGAGCTTTTGTGAGCTGGTGTCCGCCTCTACGAAGATCGGTGTGTTGCGCAGCACCGTCGCGACACGGCCGGAGGGTTTATCGGCAGCAAAACAAGGCGGCAGAGCGGTAACAGCGGCGCAGAGAAGCAGGCTGGCGAATCGCAGAGATTTCACGTGCTCAGGATACGCCGGACGGGGAAGAAGGGGAGTACAGATCCCTCGTTGCGATGACAAGTCTGCTACCGGGATTCATCGCTCGTCGTAACGAGAGCCGAGGATACGCAGCAGCGTCTCCGGCTCAGCGTTGCCGCCGCTGATGATGGCGACGGCGTTCCGGTGCGGGGGCAGCTCGTGCCGGTGGAAGAGCAGCGCGGCCGCGGCGACAGCGCCACTTGGCTCCGCGATCAGACATGCGCCGAATGCGATGGCCCGCATGGATTGCTCGATCTCCTGCTCGGTCACGGTTACGATGCGATCGACATAGTGCTGTATATGGGCGAAATTACGCGTGCCGAGACTCTGGGTGCGCAGACCGTCGGCAAGCGTGCGGGTGGTCTGCTCCGGCGTGAACTGGACGATGCTGCCCCGGCGCAGGCTGGCTGCGGCGTCGCCGGCGAGCTCCGGTTCGACGCCGACAACACGGCACTCCGGCCGCTGCTGGCGGATGGCTGCAGCGACGCCGCTGAGCAGACCGCCGCCACCCACAGGCGCAAGCACGAGATCGATGTCGGGGCAGTCGGCCAGGATCTCGAGGCCGCAGGTGCCCTGGCCGGCGATGATCGCTGGATCGTCATAGGGCGGGATGATGGCGTAGCCGTGCTCGGCAGCCAGAGCTTCGGCGCGCGCATGCCGTTCTGAGCTTGCAGGGCCGACATCGACGATCTGCGCGCCGAGTGCCATCGTGGCCTGGCGCTTGATCTCCGGCGCGTTTCTTGGCATGACGACGACGGCCGGGATGCCGAAGGCACGTGCCGCGTAGGCGACGCCCTGTCCGTGGTTGCCGCTGGAGTAGGTGATGACGCCGCGGCGGCGCTGCACGTCACTCAGTTGCGCGATAGCGTTGTATGCTCCGCGTAGTTTGAAGCTGCCGATTGGCTGCAGGCTCTCCGGCTTGAGATATGCCACCGCATCGGTGACGGACGAGAGCCGGACGAGGGGAGTATGCAGGACGGCACCACGCAGGCGATCGCGTGCTTCGGCGAACTGCGCCGCGGTGACCAACTCAGCAGAGGTGTGCTGCTCGGTCGTGATGCCGTTCATATCTCCAGAATAATCGGCATGATGAAAGGCCGGCCTGAGGTCTGTTTCTGGATGTAGCGCTTCAGGTCGACGCGGATCTTTTCCTTGATCAGGATCTGATCGGCACGCTCTTCGGCGTTGGATTCCTGAAGGGTCTTGCCAACGATCGCCTTCGCCTGCTCGCCCAACTCCAGATCGCCGGCGACAAAGCCGCGTGTGACGAACTCCGGGACACCTTCCACGCGCCCGGTGAGTTTGTTGATGGTGATGATGGCGATCACCAGCCCGTCCTCGCTGAGGTGGCGGCGGTCACGGATCATCATGTCCTCGACCACGTTGCCGGAAGCGCCGGAGTCGAGCAGCACGCGACCGGCGGCAACCTTGCCCTTCTTCACGGCAGTGGTCTGGTCGAACTCGAGGACATCGCCGTCTTCGAGCAGGTAGGCATTTTCGGAGATGCCGATGTCCATGGCCAGTCGCGCGTGGCGCTGCAGGTGCCGGAAGTCGCCGTGCACGGGCACGAAAAACTTTGGCCTCACGAGGTTGATCATGAGCCGCAGCTCTTCCTGGCTTCCGTGGCCGCTCACATGGATCAGCCCGGATTGCCGTCGTCGAAGATGACGTTCGCTTCGCGGCGGCAGAGGTGGTCTATGACGCGGTAGATGCTCTTCTCATTGCCGGGAATGACACGCGAGCTGAGCACCACGGTGTCGCCGCGCTCGATTTTCGCGTGCTTGTGATTGTCCACGGCGGCGCGGGAGAGCGCCGACATGGGCTCGCCCTGGGTGCCGCTGATAAGGACACAGACCTGTTCCGGCGAGAAATCCTTGATCTGGCCGGGATGCACGATGAGGTCGCCGGGGATGTCGAGATATCCCAGGTCCTGCGCGATCTCGGATGATTCGAGCATCGACCTGCCGACGACCGCGACTTTGCGCCCGTGCTTCTGTGCCAGTTCCAGCGCAATGCGCATGCGATAGATGGAAGAAGAGAAGCAGGAAAAGAAGAGCGCGGCTCTGTGCGCGAGAAGACCTCGTCCAGGCGCGGCCGCACGGCCCATTCACTGGGCGTGTAACCGGCTCGATCGACGTTGGTGGAATCCTGCAGCAGGGCGAGGACGCCGCGTTTGCCGTATTCAGCAAAGCCGGCGAGATCGAAGGCCTGGCCGTCCGGCGGCGACAGATCGACCTTGAAGTCGCCGGTATGGATGATGATGCCGACTGGCGTTTCGATAGCCAGCGCAACGCAATCGACCAGACTAGTGGGTGACGCGCAGGGGCTCGATGGTGAAGGGACCGAGGTGAAACTTACGATTGGGCTCGATCTCGATCAGCTCGGCATTGTCCAGCAGCTTGTGTTCCTCGAGCTTGCCCTCTACATAGGCCAGTGTGAATTCCGTGGCATAGACAGGGACCTGGAGCTCACGCAGGAGCCACGGCAGGCCGCCGATGTGATCCTCGTGGCCGTGGGTAAGGACGATGCCGCGTACGCGAGAGCGGTTTTCGACCAGGTAGGTGATATCCGGCACGACAATGTCGACGCCGAGCAGGTCGCTTTCCGGAAACATGAGTCCGGCGTCGATGACGAAGATATCTTCGTCCCAGCGAACGGCCATGCAGTTCATGCCGAACTCGCCTAAGCCGCCGATGGGAATGATTTGTAGTTTGCCTTTAGACATGGAAGGAAAATGCTAGCAGGAAGTAGGATGCGGACAAAAACTGCGGCTCTTGCTGTATTGATGATAGCCGCCCGGAACCGCTAGCGTAGCAAATCTTCGAGCGTGGCGCTTAAATCGGTCTTGTCGTCGCGGTATTTCACGATAACGGGAGCGTACAGGCTGAGTCCCCACTCTGCGGCGCGCCCGCGTTCAATCGCGCGCGATCCGGGCACGACGACCGCGCCCGCGGGAATAACCAGCGGCTGTGCTTCGCTGGAGGCGCCGGCTGATTCCGCTTTGTGGATGATGCCGTTCACGATGTCGTAGACCGGGGTTCCTCGGGTCAGGATGGTCCCGGCCGCCAGCACGGCGCGCTCGCGCACGATGGTGCCCTCATACACGCCGCAGTTGCCACCTACCAGCACGTCATCTTCAATGATGACCGGGTTCGCGTTGACCGGCTCGAGCACGCCGCCGACCTGCGCCGCCGCGCTGAGATGGACACGCTTGCCGATCTGGGCGCAGCTGCCTACCAGCGCGTGCGAGTCGACCAGCGTGCCTTCATCCACGTAGGCGCCCACGTTGACATACATCGGCGGGACGCAGATGACGCCGCGTGCCAAATAGGCGCCTTCGCGGACCGAAGAGCCACCGACCACGATGCGGATACCTTCTTCCGGTGTGAAGGTGCGTGCCGGGAACGTGCCTTTGTCCACAAAGGAGAGGTCGTGATTGCCGAGCGCGGTGAGCTGGCCGATGCGGAAGCCGAGCAGGATGCCACGCTTGACCCAGGCGTTGACGCGCCAACCGAGCGGCGCTGCAGGGTCAGGCTCGGCGGAGCGCACGCGACCACTGTTCAGCTCCGTGCGCAGCTCCGTGAACGCGCGGAGCGCGGCGGGATCGTGGATGGCATCTGCGCCGGCGGCAAAGTGGCGCTCGATTTCCGTCTGAAGGGGATGCTCGGTGGACATGGATGGAGATAGTGTACCGGCGTGCTAAGGGCGATTCAGCGCGAGTCGTATTCAGCTTTGCGCGGCGGACTTGAGTCCTAAAGACGCGATCAGCGTATCCAGCCGCGCCGCCACAGGCGCGGATGGCGGCACCATGGGCAGACGCCAGACCGGCGAGATGCGGCCCATGCGTGCGAGCACATGTTTGACCGGCCCGGGGCTGGTCTCCCAGAAATTGGCGAGCAGCAGCGGATAGTATTTGCGTTGCAGAGCGCGTGCAGTCTCCCAGTCATTGGCGAGCGCGGCGTTGATCATCTGTTGCATTTCCGACGGGATTTCATTGGATGCCACGGAGACCAATCCGATGGCGCCCACCGCGATGGCGGCGAGCGCGATGTTGTCATCGCCTGCGAGCACTCGGACTTTCGTGTTGTCGAGCAGATAGATGAGCTCGGTGATCTGCTGCAGATTGCCGCTCGACTCTTTTACGGCGCAGAGGTTCGGGCAGTCGCGCGCCAGCCGTGCCACGGTCGCTGGTTCCAAATTGGCCGCGGTGCGGCCCGGGATGTTGTAGATCACCAGGGGAAGCGGCACCGATTCGGCGATGGCCCGGAAGTGCTGGTATTGGCCTTCCTGCGTAGGTTTGTTGTAGTAGGGATTCGCCGTCAGGATGGCATCCACGCCGCGAACCGCTGCGACTGCCTTCGCGCGCTCGACAGCTTCGCGCGTGGCGTTGTGCGTGCAGCCCGCGACCACAGGGACGCGTCCTGCTGCTACGCGGACCACAATGCGGACGACATCGAGAGCCTCGCGGTCAGTGAGCGAGGGCGTCTCCGCGGTGGTGCCGCACGCGACCAAGAACTGAATGCCGCTCGCGATCTGCCACTCGACGAGAGCAGCAAGCGCCTTCACATCGATGGTTGTGTCCGGGTGGAAGGGGGTGACGAGGGCCGTGCCGCAACCGCGAAGCTCCATACGCTGACTCACTGCAGCTGGGTGTAGATGTCGGTGAAGTCGTAACAGCCGGTGCGGGTAGAGAGCCATTCGGCAGCGCGCACTGCTCCTTCGGCGAAGCCGCGGCGCGAGAACGCTTCATGACGGACGGTGATCATGTCGTTTGCGGAGCGGGCTTGCAGTTCGTGGATGCCGGCGACATCGCCTTCGCGCTGGGAGGTGATGGCCGCGTCGAGCTCCGGAAGGGCATCACGGACAGTCTGTTGCAGCGACAGGGCTGTGCCGGACGGCGCGTCTTTTTTGCCGGCATGATGAGTCTCGGAAATGGTGAGCTCGTATCCGCGCGTGCCGATCGCGAGCTCGTGGACCAGCCGCAGCATGACCTGGACGCCGACGGAAAAGTTTGAACCGTAGAGCAAAGCGGCATTGCGGCGCTCACACAGCGCGCGCATGTCATTGAGCCGGTCGTACCAGCCGGTCGTGCCAACCACCATCTTTGCGCCAACGGATAGGCAGGCGCGCATATTCGAAATAGCTGCTTCTGCGTTCGTGAAGTCGATCACGGCATCGATCTGGGTCAGCAGAGGCGGTGTGAGGGCGGAGGCGTTCCGGTTTTCTTCCTCGCCGATGACGCGTACGCCATGGCCACGCTCGTGCGCCACGTCGGCGACGATGGAACCGGTCTTGCCGCGGCCGAGGATGAGGAAGATCATCGCTTGCCTCCGGCGGCCTGCGCCACCGCGCGCGCTTCCAGGTCGAAGATCGCTGGATCGGGGTCAGCGAAGAACACCGAGTGCAGCGAGCGGATTGCCTCTTCCACGTCGTCTTCCTCGATCATGAAGCTCATATTGATCTCGCATGCGCCCTGCGAAATCATGCGCAGGTTGATGTGCGTCAAAGCACCGAAGACCTGCGCGGCAATGCCATTGTGGCCGCGAATGTTTTCCCCTACCAGGCAGATCAGCGCCTTCCGCCCCTCGTACTTTACGTCCGCGAACTTGCGCAGGTCGGCGGCAATCTCGGGAAGCCGCTCGTTCGAGTCGACGGTGAGCGAGACGGTGACCTCGGAGGTGGAGACCATATCGACGGAGCACTTGTGGCGGTCGAAGACTTCGAAGACTGCCTTGAGGTAGCCGTGCGACATCAGCATGCGGCTGGCGACGATGTCAATGATGGTGAGGCGCTTTTTGGCCGCGATGGACTTGAACGGGCTGCGCAGTGCGGCGGCGAGCGCGGTGATGCGCGTGCCTTCATTTTGCGCATTGCGCGAGTTGAGCACCAGCACCGGGATGTTTTTCTGCACCGCGGGAAGGATGGTGGCGGGATGCAGGACCTTGGCGCCGAAGTAGGCCAGCTCGGCGGCCTCTTCGAAGCTGATGGTCTTGACGCGCAAGGCATCGGAACAGATGCGGGGATCGGTCGTCATGATGCCGTTGACGTCGGTCCAGATCTCGATGGCACTCGGCATGGAGGCCGCCGCCGACGAGGGCGGCGGTGAAGTCCGATCCGCCGCGGCCGAGGGTGGTGGTGACGCCCTCGGGCGTAGAGCCGATGAAGCCGCCCATGACCGGCGACCTTGCCCGACTGCGACAAGCGGGAGCACGTGTTTGCGCAGCGCGCTCGTCGATCGGTGTCATCCTGCGGGATGGCCTTCCGTGCTGCGCATCGGTGATGATGCAGTTGCGTGCATCGACGTGCGCGGCCGTCGATGCCCCTCGCACGAAGGCCGCAGCGACGATGCGGCTGGAAAGGCGTTCGCCGAAGCTGAGGCGACGATGTCGGTGGTGCGCGGCGTGAGCTCGCCGACAGCGGCGATGCCGCGCAGGAGCTCGTCGAGCGCGTCGAATTGCTCGTCAATGGCGCTCGTCAGGGGTGCGAGGTGCGAGGCCGGAACGAGCTGCGGCGGCTGCCGATGTGGCGTGCGCGGAGCGCGACGCTGGTCGGAGAGCGCAGAGGCCTTGTCGCCTCGTCCGGCAGCGGCGGCGGCGTGCGAGCAACTGATCGGTGACCTTGGCCATGGCGGAGACGACGACAACCGGCTGCAGCCCGCGCGCGAGCGCGGCCGGCCACGATGGCCGCAGTGCGGCGGATGGCGACGGCATCCTCGACCGAGGTGCCGCCGAACTTCATGACGACGAGCTTCATGCGGGAGACGGCCGCCGCAGTTGCAGGGTCGAGGAGTGCGGGTGCCGCTGAGCTTGCCCAGTGCATCGAGCAGCTCGGCGTTGAGGATCGCTGCGCCGGCGGCGCCGCGGATGGTGTTGTGGGAGAGCACGGTGAACTTCCAGTCGAGAGAGTGCAGGGGCGCAGGCGGCCCACGGTGGCGGCCATGCCGCCGCCGCGCATGCGGTCGAGGCGCGGCTGCGGGCGGTCGTCGGCGGCGACGAACTCGACCGGCTGCGCGGGCGCGGTGGGCAAGCCCATGTTGCCGGCGAGCGGCTGGAACTCGCGCCAGCGCGGCCAGCATCTGTTCGCGCGTGGCGGGTTTGCGAAGCTTGACGGAGACGCACTCGGTGTGGCCGTCTTCGACGGCGACGCGGTTGCAGTGCGCGCTGATGCGCGCGGCAGAGGGTTGCACGGTGTGAGCCGCCAGCGTGCCGAGCAGCTTCAGCGTCTCGTCCTCCATCTTCTCTTCTTCGTTCTTGATGTAGGGAACGACGTTGCCGAGGATGTCGAGCGACGGCGACGCCGGGATAGCCGGCGCCGCTGACAGCCTGCATGGTGGTGACGAAGAGGCTCTCGATGCCGAAGCGTCCTGCGAGCGGCTTGAGCGCCAGCACCAGGCCGATGGCGGAGCAGTTGGGATTGGTGACGATGTAGCCGCCGGACTGCTTGCGCCAGCTCTGCTGCTCGATCAGCGCGAGATGGTCGGCGATTGACCTCCGGGACGACGAGCGGCACGTCGGCCTGCATGCGGAAGGCGCTGGAGTTGGAGATGACGGCGCAGCCGGCGGCGGCGAAGAGCGGCTCCATTTCGCGCGCGATGTCGGCATCGAGCGCGGCGAAGATGATGGATGGCGCCTGCTCCGGCGTGGCGGGTGGAGAGGCAGGTCGCGTACGCGGGCAGGAATGGGCGTCTCCAGCTTCCAGCGCACCGCATCTTCATAGCGGCGGCCGGTGGAGCGGTCGCTGGCAGCAAGCCATGCCACCTCAAAGAAGGGGTGCCCGTCGAGCAACTGGATGAAGCGCTGACCGACAGTTCCGGTGGCGCCGAGTATGCCAACCCTCAGTCTCTCTGCCATTGGCCTCTTCGCTGTTTTCAGGATTCGCTTATTTTATCGCGAAAGGCGGGGCGGGGCGGGAACAGGAACTCCGGCGTAACGTCAACCGAATCTCTTCAGCAAACCCTTCTTCCTGACCCCTACCGGGCTGACGTGGTCAAAACTCGGGGCATCGCGCTGTCTTGTGATTTTCCTCCACAATCCCTGCGCATAGCGAAATACGGGCCCCTCCGCACAGCGAAATGCGGGCGCCGGGGAAACGTTCTCTTGACTCATTCCGAAATGCGCATTAGGTTTGGCGACTGGGTCAGGAAGGGCGCGGCGGCCTCGCCGGCGCGCCCTTCACCATGCCCTTGGGGAGACAGAATGAATCGACCGGTCGTGCAAATCGCGGCAAGCATCTTGGCCTGCGCGGGGATGCTTTTGAGTACAGCTGCTGTCGCGCGCGCCTCTGCTCAGGAGAGGTCCAATCCGCCCTACCTGAATCCGAATCTCTCGCCGGAAGAGCGCGCCGCTGATCTGGTCCATCGCATGACTCTGGAAGAGAAGGCGTCGCAGCTGGTGAACCAGGCGCGCGCCATTCCGCGGCTCAAAGTGCCTGCCTACGACTGGTGGAGCGAGTCGCTGCACGGTGTCGCGGTGAATGGCACGACGGAGTTCCCCGAGCCGATCGGCCTCGCCGCGACCTTCGACCAAGCCGGCATTCACGCCATGGCCGTCGCTATCGGCATCGAAGGCCGCATCAAGCACGTGAAGACCATACGTGCGGGTGACATCGACGATTTTTCATGGCCTTGATTTCTGGGCGCCGAACCTCAACATCTTCCGTGATCCTCGCTGGGGCCGCGGCCAGGAAACCTATGGCGAAGATCCGTTCCTGACCGGCCGCATGGGCGTTGCGTTCGTCAAGGGCATGCAGGGCGACGATCCGAAGTACTACCGCGTGATCGCAACGCCCAAGCACTACGCCGTGCACAGTGGCCCGGAGCCGACGCGCCACTTCGCCGATGTCGACGTCAGCCGAGCACGACGAGCTCGACACCTATCGAGCCTGCCTTCCGCGCCGCAGTTACCGAGGGCAAAGCCGACTCGGTGATGTGCGCCTACAACGCCATCAACGGCCAGCCGGCCTGCGCGAACGAATTTCTGCTGGAGGATCAACTGCGCGGCAAGTGGGGTTTCCAGGGCTATGTTGTCTCGGACTGCGGCGCCGTGCTCGACATCTTCACCGGCCATCACTACCGCCCGACGCAGGCTCAGGCCTCGGCCATCTCGCTCGAGCGCGGCATGGACAACGAGTGCGCCGACTTCAGCGCCAAGGTCAAGGACGATCACGACTACAAGCCGTATGTCGACGCCGTGCAGCAGGGCTACCTCAGGCAGAGCGCGATGGACACGGCGCTCATCCGGCTGTTCACGGCGCGGATGAAGCTGGGCATGTTCGATCCGCCGGAGATGGTGCCCTACACCAAGATCGACGAGAAGGAGCTGGACAGCGCGGAGCACCGCGCGCTCGCCCGCAAGCTCGCGAACGAGTCCATGGTGCTGCTGAAGAACGACGGCGCGCTTGCCGCTGAAGCGTCGGAAAGAAGATCGCGGTCGTCGGCCCGCTGGCCGACCAGACGAGTTCCTGATCGGCAACTACAACGGGACGCCGACGCACACGGTTTCCGTGCTGGACGGGCTGAAAGCAGAGTTTCCAACGCGAAGTTCACCTACGTGCCCGGGCACGCAGTTCCTGCGCAACGACGGCGACGCCGGTCCCCGAGCATCTGCTGACGACAGCCGACGGCAAGCCGGGCCTGAAGGCCGAGTACAGCAAGCTGCGCAGGAGGCATGAGCTACTCCGAGGCGCGCAAGCCGCCCGTCGCCAGCGCGTGTTGAACGCAACGTGAACCTAGCAGCACCAACACTGCCCTCCGAGGCTGCCGGCAGAAGCTTTTGCCGTGCAGTGGACGGGATTTCTGACGCGCGCCCGAGACGCGGAGACTACCTGCTCGGCATCAGCGCAGACGGCTTCTGGCAGGTCTCTGTCGACGGCAAGAATCGCGCAGGAATTCAGGACGCATGGGGCCGAAGCCAAGCTTGGCCGCGTCCATCTGGAGAAGGGCCAGAAGCCGTGCGCAGTTCACGGTCGCTACGCGGATCGGACGTGCGGTCAGCCGCAGGCGCAGCTGATCTGGGCGAAGGTGAACAACGCGCCTTCACCCGAAGCGTTGCCGCAGCCAAGAACGCGGATGTCGTGCTCGCCGTGGTCGGCATCACCAGCGAGCTTGAAGGCGAGGAGATGCCGGTGAGCGAGCCGGGCTTTCTTGGCGGCGACCGCACCAGCATCGATCTGCCCGAGCCGGAAGAGGCTCTGATCGAAGCGGTCGCTGCGACCGGCAAGCCGTGGTTGTGGTGCTGATGAATGGCAGCGCGCTCGCGGTGAACTGGTCGAACGAGCATGCCAACGCCATTCTGGAAGCCTGGTACTCCGGCGAAGAAGGCGGCGCGGCGATCGCCGAAACGCTGAGCGGCAAGAACAACCCTGCCGGACGCCTGCCGGTCACGTTCTACAAAGACGTAAGCCAGCTGCCCCACTTCGAGAACTATGCGATGGAGGGCCGCACCTACCGCTATTTCAAGGGCCAGCCGCTTTATCCCTTTGGCTACGGACTGAGCTACTCGAGATTCAGCTATGGCGACCTGAGCCTTCCAAAACAGGCGGTGAACGCCGGCGACCCGGTCGCCGCCGACGTGACGGTGACGAACGCGGGCAAAGTGGCGGGCGACGAGGTTGTGGAGTTGTATCTAAAGTTCCCACCGGTGAAGGGTGCGCCTCTGCTGGCTCTGCGCGGCTTCGAGCGCGTTCACCTCGACCCAGGCGCGACGCGGCAGGTCCACTTTGAGCTGAAGGATCGTGACCTTGGCATGGTCACCGAAGAGGGCCATCCGATGATCGCAGGCGGCGACTACACCATCTCCATTGGCGGCGGTCAGCCCGACACGGGAGCGCCGGTCGCCACCGGGCACTTCCATATCAACGGTCAGGTTTATTTGCCGGAGTAGATCGAGCTTCCGGGATCAGATGTGTCTTCCGGAATTTAGATCGACAAGCAACTGCGCAGCGGGATCTCCTCCGCTGCGCAGATCTCTTTCAGCCTCAATCCGCGGTGAGAATGCCCCGTTCGCGGAGGCAGGAATCGGATACGGGTTTAAGCGAGAATCGAAGCTCGCGAGCTACATGCCATCGGTGTTGCTGCTGTGATGGCGACGCTGCGCGACCTGACGATGATGCGCGCTGACGCGGCGGAGGTGACCGCGGCGGTGATGACGCGGAGCATAGGTCCAGGTGCGAATGGCGCCGACGTCGACATGCACGAAGTGCGAAGTGGGGTAGTAGCCAACCCCACCCTCGTTGAGCGAGAGCGCGGCGTTGCGGAGGCGTGGCGTTGTCGAGCCGGGGATACGGATGTCGATGGCATGGCCAAGGACGTGCTGCGAGTGCTCGGCGACTCCCTGGCTGGAGGCGCGGAGGATGTCGTTGGTTTCCTGGGTGCGGTAGCCGCAGACGATGTCGATAGTGGCTCCCGGGCGGCGGAGGCGGATCAGGATGTCGTGAAGGAGATCGAACTCACGCGGGTCGTACGCGATGACGTCATTGGTATTGTGGTCGCGAAGGAAATAGTTGAGGCGGGCGATGGCTTCGGGCTGATAGTTGTCGCCGAGACGGTAGACGATGTCGATGTCTTCCAGCGTGTGCAGGTTATGCAGGCGCAAACGGAAGGGCTCACTCGCGTAGGCGGCCGGCTCGACGGGAATTGCGGCGGCAAGAGCTGCACGGAAATCGGAGTCGCTGGCCTGGGCTCCAGGGTTGTCTTCGTCCGGCGTTGTCTGGATGGCGGGCTGAAGGGCCGGTGCGTCCGGCTGGGTCTGGAATAGCTGCGGAGTTGCCGATTGGGCGGGCGATGCAAGTTGCGGTGGCGTGGATTCGGCCGGAGCATTGGTTAGGATGGCCGGTTGCGCTGTGGCATCGGACTGCTGCGCTCGCAGCACGGCGGGTGTGCAGGAAATAAGACCGAGTACTGCGATCGCGAGTATGGTCTGGTGCCGCAAAGCCAGGCCTCCGAAAACTGGGATACTGAATGGGCTGAGCGAATGAGGTTTGGCTCAGCTCATTTCTCTTTGTCCATTGTAGGCGATGGCGGGGCGTGTGCCAGTACGTCTTTTTGGGCACCTTCGCGGGTACGTGGAGACGGCGCAGCGCTGCGGCCAGCCCATTTGTCTGATCGCGAGAGCTATCGTGCAGGCGCCGTGGAGCCGTGGGCCGGATCCTCTTGCTGCGGGACCGGTTCCTGAGGACGGGCGTAGAACGCGGCACATTCTCTGGCGAGCACTCCACCTACGATCTCCAGGTCGTCGCGAAATGCGTCGCGTATGAAATCCACGGCGTTGTTGTGCCGCGATTCGAAGTAGACGGCGTGCACGTCGTCTCGCCCCGCACCATAGACGATGCGGCTGATTCCGGCCCAAAGGCATGCCATGGTGCACATACCGCAGGGCTGCAGCGTGCAGTAGAGGGTGAAGCCTTCGAGCGAGTCGGTCCGGAGGTCGGCGCAGAGCCTGCGGATCACGACCATTTCTGCGTGTGCGGTAGGATCGTGCCGCATCTCGCTTTCGTTGAAGCCGGCGCAGCGCACTGCACCATCCTTGACGAGCACTGCGCCGACCTCGGCGCCTCCGAAGGTCTGCTGACCCTTGCCGGCCTGCTCGATAGCAAGCTGCATGAAGCGAATGTCCTGTTCCTGAAACATAACGGCTTGGATGCTGCTGCGGCGCGGGATCAAACGATGGTCCATTGAAAGCGATCGCCTGCGAGGGCACCTGGCGCGGGGAAGGTCCAACCACCCACATCTAGGACTGTGTCGGGCGACATGACTGGCGAGCTGAAGCGGATCGCATCCCGATCGAGAGACACCGTTACTTTGGCGGCGTGCCTGGATGTGGGATGGGCGCCATGCGCCAACGGCATTTGGACAGTACCGGTGAGTCCCGAACAGAGGCAAAGCGAGAGCAGATCGCAGAAGCCGAGTGCGGCGGTGAAGCGGTTCAGGTCATCGTCCTGCAGCGGAGAGGCGGCTTCGTGCGAACGGCGTCGCGCCGTCTCTTCTGCAACAAAGTTGTCGTGATGAGAGTCGTTGTCCCGTGGAGCGAGCAGACAGAAGTGCCGGCTGGTCAGGATGCCTGCTAAAGGCGACCGCGACTCCGCTTCGCGGATGGATTTGCGCCACGTATTCACGGCGCCTGCGGAGGGATAGGAGAGGAACGACTCCGGCTGCTTCCTGTTGGTGCATTCGAGGGCGGCGAGATCGGACTCGGCCCAGCCGGCATCATGGCGACCGATCGTATCGACCACCTCAAGTGGAAGAGGTCCGAAGATCTCCGGGGCCAGGGCTTTCGCGAGCCGTCCGGCCAACGCAGCGTGCGCCGGCTGCGAGATGCAGCCGGCGAAGCGATGCGCGTTCTGCTGAGTCTTCGCGAATGCCGCCCATGCGTCTTGTCCGGCGGCGGGTTTCGTCGTCGAATGGCCGATGCGGAGGATCATGCTGGCTTTAGAGCGAACCGAGCCGCTGCATTGCCGCGCGCTCAGGCGGCCATGCGCTCGCGGCGGGCACGCGCGCTACTCCAGTCGGTCATGCCGACAACCGAAGCCTCGGCCAGCGAATTGCCTTCAAAGATCTTCGCCGCTGTCGTTCCTCGAAAGCCGAAGAATACCGGAAGCAGCCAGGAAGCGGAGGCAAAGACCGAATCCATCTTGCCGTGGGTTTGAAACGAGATGAGCGGCTTTACTCCGAAGCGATAGTCGGTCAATAGCGATTGCGCCAGGATGAAGCCACTGGTGGCGAATGCGGCCCGCGCGGCAGGCCGGTTGGAGCGCCTGCAGAGAAGACCGACGGTGAAGAAGAAGGCGGCGTGCGCGTAATCGATCACGCCGTGGGCGGTCGGGCTGATCACTTTCGGAAGCTTTGTTTCCAGCGCGTCGATTCCC
The DNA here is from genome assembly GCA_963757575.1 of uncultured Acidobacteriaceae bacterium. Classification (GTDB taxonomy): domain Bacteria; phylum Acidobacteriota; class Terriglobia; order Terriglobales; family Acidobacteriaceae; genus KBS-83. The sequence continues at coordinate 14,401 of CAVWSD010000017.1, read as the reverse complement.
TGGTTGTAAAGAGACATTTGCATTTCCCCTTTCTTTGCCTGGATGGTGTTATGCCGCGGCCCTCTGTTCCCAGGGCTTGAGAACGACCTTGGTGCAGCGATCGCGCTTGTCGCGGAACATGCTGTACGCGTCCGGGGCACTGTCGATCGGCAGAGTGTGACTAATGACAAACGAAGGGTCGATCTCGCCCGCTTGAATACGATCGAGCAGAGGCTGCATGTAGCGCATCATGTGGGTTTGCCCGGTCTTCATGGTCAGGCCTTTGTTCATGAACGCGCCCATCGGCACCTTGTCAATGAAGCTTGCGTAGACGCCCGGGACAGAGACCGTGCCGCCCTTCTTGCATGCCATGATGGCCTGTCGAAGGACGATCGGCCGATCCATCTGCATGCGGCTGATCTGCTTGGCTCGATCCATCGCGAACAGCAGACCATGGCCTGAAGCTTCCATACCGACCACGTCCATGCAGGCATCCGGCCCATGATTTCCGGTGAGGTCATGGAGTGCTTCCAGAACATCGACTTCGTCGAAGTTCAGGGTTTCCGCCCCGGCCTGCCGTGCCATTTCCAGCCGCTCAGGCACACGGTCCATGGCAATGACGCGACCGGCTCCCAGCATGAAACAGCTGCGGATCGCGAACTGACCTACGGGGCCGCAGCCCCACAACGCGATCGTGTCGCCCGGCCGGATGTTGCAGTTCTCCGCACCCATGTAGCCGGTGGGGAAGATGTCGGAGAGAAAGACCACCTTTTCATCTGGGAGCCCCTCAGGAATTTTGATGGGGCCAACATCCGCGAACGGCACGCGGGCATATTGCGCCTGCCCACCTGCATAGCCACCCATCATGTGGGTGTAGCCGAAGAGACCGGATGGCGAGTAGCCCATCATCTTCTCGGCAATCCACGCGTTCGGATTCGAGTTATCGCAACAGGACCATAGCTGCTCCTCGCATGCGTGACACTTGCCGCACGCAATGGTGAACGGAACGACTACGCGATCGCCGACCTTGAGCTTGTCGCGGTCAACTCCCGGACCCACTTCGACCACCTCGCCCATGAACTCATGGCCAAGGATGTCGCCCTGTTCGAGCGTAGGGACGAACCCGTCGTATAAGTGAAGATCCGAACCGCAGATGCATGTACTTGTAATGCGGACGATGGCATCGCGGGGATTCAGGATCTTGGGATCAGGCACGTCATGCACCTGTATCTTTTCCTTGCCCATCCAGCAGACGGCTTTCATAGCAACTCCTTAGGCGAGATGTGACGCGGGTAAACTACGCGCTCCTGCCGAGCGCGGAGGCCTGCGGTTGGGGATGATTGCTGGTCTCTCGAAAGAGAAACTCTTCAGTGCGGCCATGCACGCCGCGCGGACCGTGGGTCTGCCCGAAAGTCGTCGGCGCTTCGCCGGCTTCGACCAACGCCTTGAAGCGACGGAGGTCCTCCTTGACCATGAACTCCGGATGCTTACCCAGGAATGTGGCGAAGGCTGTTCCCGCTTTTCCGCCCGGCACGGTGTATTGCATCTGGGCAGTGACGAAGGTTCCCCGGTTTAGCGGATCGCTGCGGAACTCCACGAAGCCGCGGTTCTGAACCTGCGAATCGGGCAGCGCGCGCCAGGCAATCCGCCGGCCGGGTTGATCTTCCGTGATCTCTGCAGTCCACCGGATTTCCGTATCCATGGGACCCAGCGCGACCCACTCTGATCGATTTCCATCCAGCGCCTGCACGGACTTGAGATGGGCCATGAATCGGGGCAGGTTATCAAAGCGTCTCCACAGGTCGTAGGCCTGTTGAGCAGACGCGTTCACCAGGAATGTGGCCTTCGCAGGGAGCCGCGCTGCAGCTGTTTTCGATTTGGCTGCGGTGAACGCGATGACGCTTCCCGCAGTGGCGAGAGCTGTTCCGGGTTTAGACCGGCGACTCAGCCCGTATGCGATTAGAGCGCCCGCCCCGATGAGCCAGGTGCCAGGGCCGAAAGGAAGCTGAGCCGCAGGTTGCGAATACCTTCTTCCAGAATGCTGTTTCATCTGGTACTCCTTCTGCTCCGGAGAACTGTCATTGCTCGCTGGCTGGTGATGATGGCGAAGAACGAACAGGCTGACAGCAATGTCTCTCGCGGCAATTTCGGTTTGAAAAGATGTGGTCGTTGATGTCGTTGGTAACGATGGGAACGCGGTGCGCCGGAATTCTGAACTAACAGTGAGATGGATGTGCGGGCGGGGCTCTTCCGTTGTCCAAAGGATTCGCTGCTTTTCATGTCGCAAAGGCGGCCGGCGATGAGTGCGGGCGGATTAGTATCTGTCACGTTTCGTCCCAAACCGAAGCCGCACGATTGTGCGAGAATCGCTCGACGCCGCGACCGTCCAGGTTCCAGCTAGATCTCTGGTGAGTGCGGCTCAAGTGGGAGCGAGTGAGCTCCGACAAGAAAAGGATTGTTCATTGGGGGAGTGGGTGAGTGAATCGGCACGCGGTCCGAAGCAGGGTTCTGGATTGTTTGATTTGAGCGGGAAGTGCGCGGTGGTGCTGGGCGGAACCACAGGCATCGGGCGCGCTTTGAGTCTGGGACTGGCGGAGGCGGGCGCGAATGTTGTCGCCGCGGGACGCCGGATAGAACCGCTGGAAGAGACAGCAGCCGCGATCGAGGCGCTGGGACGGCGCACGGTGCGGCAGCCGGCGGATGTGGGCGATCGCGCGAGTCTGGTTGCTCTGCGGGATCGGGTCGCGCGCGAGCTGGGTCCCACCGATGTGCTGGTGAACTGCGCGGGCCGCATCCGGCGGGTGCCGGCGCTCGAAATCGAAGAGAGCGAGTGGAATGCGACCCTGGACACGAACCTGACCGGCACGCTGCGCGGCTGCCAGGTCTTTGCGCCCGCGATGCTGGAGCGCTGCGCAGGGCGCATCATCAACATTGCATCGCTGAACAGCTTTGTGTCGTTCCATGAGGTCGCGCCGTATGCGGCGAGCAAGGCGGGGGTTGCTGCGCTGACGCGCTCCCTGGCCGTGGAGTGGTCGCGGCGCGGCGTGCTGGTGAATGCGATCGCACCGGGAGTGTTCCGCACCGCGCTGAATCAGCAGTTGCTGGACTCGACACCGCGCGGCCAGGAATTGCTGATGCGTACACCGCAAGGGCGATTTGGAAAAGTAGAAGAGGTGGTTGGCGCGGCAATTTTCCTGGCTTCGGATGCTTCTTCGTACGTTACCGGTGTGGTGTTGCCGGTGGATGGCGGCTTTTTGGCTTCGGGGGTGAATCAGTAGAGCATCCTAAGTAGGCGGAGGTGCGGAGTGGCAACGCTGGTCATCGCGATTGCGGCCTGCGTCGTTGTTGCGATCTGCCTCTTTGCGTTGTCGAAGCAAAGGGCCAAGTCCCGCCGCGAAGGCATTCGCCAATACGCTGACGAACACAAGTTCAGCTTCCTTGGGAGCAGCCTTCCGGCCGACTTGAGCCTGGAGCGAAGCTCATTTCGCTCAACGAAAAGTATTTCGAGCGCATTCACCGGTGCAGGCAAGGAGAAGGCGTTTGTCTTCTTCGACTGCTCCATACGAGAGGGCAGGACCGGTTATACGCAGTCTGTACTGGCGATTCGCGATCTTGGCGGAAGTTATCCGGCTTGCCGCTTCGATCGACAGCTTCGCGAGGAGCGGGCTCCCGGTGGGTGGACGCTGATCTACCACGAACGGCGCGGATGGCCGGTGCAGGAGATTGACGCGCACGTGTCTTCGCTTTAATGCCGGACGGCTCACGCCTGTGGCCGCCTGCTGGTTAAGAACCAGCGCTGCCACAACGGGGCACCCCACGTCGTGATAGCCAGGAATGTACCGAAGAGCACGACTACGTCGATGCTTTCGCGGCCCTGGTGCGACCAATACGCCATTGCATCCAGATTCAACCAGAGCGCGAATTCATCCAGCGTGAGTGCAGCGCCTACACCGTAGCTAATCGCAAGCAGCCGGCTGAGGAAGATCGAGCCAGGCGTGCCCTTGGTGCCGACTTCCGCCAGAGTGGCATGGCCGGTGATGAGCAGCAGGAGGATGCCCCAGACCAGATGGTGAATGTGGCGGCCGCCCATCTCCACATAGCCGAAAGGACCGATGTGATGGGTGATGGAGGCGACAAGCAAGCGCACGGCGAGAAAGGTGATGAAAAAGCTAACGGAGGCGAGAAAGAGGCGGCGGTGTGGACGATCCGGTATCTGCTGATGGATGAAGTGGCCAAGCTCGGTGAGATGGAGCAGCAGAAGCAGCACGGCGGCGATGACGACAGCGAAGATGAGGAGTATCCACGATCCGGCGATGTGCATGGATCAGGATTATCGGGTGAGCGCGGCGCGGAAGCAATCATGTTGGAGTTCGCGCTCCCATCGATCCGTGGTTCGCGCGAAGCCTCCCATAGACTAATCAGCATGGCGACGCCAACCATCCGGCCCCAAGAGCAAGCGAAGCAAAAAACGTCCGCCACGGGGCGAGCAAAGCGATTCTGGCAACGCGTCACCGAGGGCATGGAGCTCAACCAGCTCTGGTCGCAGTTCCGGAAGGACGCGCACTCAAGCTACCGCCTCTATTCGCAGGATGTCGATCGAACGCGGCGGAAGGGATTTCGCGGAGAACATCATTTCTGACGTGCCGAGGCAGTTCTTCTGGGCGATGATGGAGAAGCTGACGCCGGCTCGTCGCGTCCTGCTGCTGATTGCGCTGGTGCTCCTTTTTGCCGGGCGGCGATGTACAGCTGACCACCCGCAGCGACCAGGTCAAGATCTTCGCGCTGATACCCACTTTTATGGCGGCCTGCTGATGTTCGTGCTGCTGATCCTGGAGGTCGGCGACCGGGTCGTGATGAAGCGCGACCTGCAGATCGCGAAAGAGATTCAAGCGTGGCTTCTGCCGTCAAAGCCGCCCGCTGTTCCCGGTCTCGAGATTGCATTCGTTACGCGTCCGGCGAATACCGTTGCCGGCGACTTTTACGATGTTTTCACGCGCTCGGATGACGCGACGTTCAACGTTTCTGCTCGCCATTGCCGATGTCGCCGGCAAGAGCATTCCCGCCGCCATGCTTATGGCGACGTTTCAGGCGAGCCTGAAGACGCTGTGCAGCGATCTGCCCTTTGACGGAGCTGGTCTCAAGCATGAACCGTTATGCCTGCACAACAGCCAGCGGGGGCCGCCGCTTCACGACTGCCTTCATTGCCGAATACGATCCGTTGTCGCGACATCTGATCTACGTGAATGCGGGCCACAACAATCCCATGTGCGGCGGCAAACGGGAACGATTGAACGGCTGGACGCGGGTGGCATGCCGCTGGGCGTGCTGGAAGACGCGACTTTGAGTCCGGCGAGTGCGTGCTGAAGCGCGGCGACTGGCTGGCCATCTTCACCGACGGTGTCGTCGAAGCAGAGAACACGCAACAGCAGGAGTACGGAGAGGCACGCCTTCTGGGGATGCTGCACTCCGGCGCAATGACCACACCTGCTGTGCTGCTGAATAGCATTCTGGTGGACCTGGACCGCTTTGCAGGCGATGCTCCGCAGCACGACGACGTGACATGCGTGGTGATGCGCGTTGTCTGAACCTTCCGCTCAGCCCTGCTCGAACATGCGGCGGATGCCGCGGATGGCCTGGCGGGTGCGCTCTTCGTTTTCAATCAGCGAAAAGCGAACGTAGCCGTCACCATGATTGCCGAAGCCGATGCCCGGACTGACGGCGGTTTTGGCATCGCGCAGCAGCTTCTTCGCAAACTCGAGCGAGCCCAACGCGCGATACGCTTCGGGGATGCGGGCCCACACGAACATGGTTGCTTTGGGGTTCTCGACCGGCCAACCAATGTGATTGAGACCGCGCACCAGCGCATCACGGCGCTTGCGGTAAGTTTCACAGATCTGCGCGACGCATTCCTGCGGACCTTCGAGCGCCTGAATCGAGGCGATTTGAATGGGGGTGAAGGTGCCGTAATCGAAGTAGCTCTTGATGCGCGTGAGCGCGCCGACCAGGTCGCGATTGCCCACCATGAAGCCAACACGCCAGCCGGGCATGTTGTAGCTCTTGGACAGCGTGAAGAACTCGACGGCAATCTCCTTGGCGCCGGGAATCTCCATGACGGAAGGCGCGCGGTAACCATCGAAGACCAGATCGGCGTACGCGAAATCATGCAACAGATAAATCTGCTCCGCGCGGCAGAAGGCGACGACGCGCTCAAAGAACTCGCGCGTGACGACCTGCGCGGTTGGATTGGCCGGAAAATTCAGCAGCAGCATCTTCGGCCGCGGCCGCATCGTGGGCAACTCGTGCTGGAGGCGATCCAGAAACCCGGCGGGATCGTTCATCTCCAGCGAGACGACCTGCGCACCTGCGATGGTAGGCCCGTAGATATGAATCGGATAGCTGGGATTGGGCACAAGGATCGCATCCTGATCGTCGAGCGTGGCGAGGCAAAGGTGGGCGATGCCTTCCTTTGAGCCGATGGTGACGATGGCTTCGATGTTGGGGTCGAGCTCGACCGAGTAGCGCCGCTGGTACCAGTCGCAGATCGCTTTGCGCAGACGCGGGATGCCCTTCGACAGCGAATAGCGGTGCGTGGAATCGCGTGCGGCGGCCTCAATGAGCTTGGCGACGATGTGCGACGGCGTTGCGCCGTCAGGATTGCCCATGCCGAAGTCGACGATGTCCTCACCGCGCCGGCGCGCCTCGGCCTTCATCTCCCCGGTCGTGTTGAAGACGTAGGGCGGCAACGAGGCAAGGCGGCGAAAGGCTTCCAACGGATTCTCCTGGGAGCTAAAGCGAATTTTCCCTATGCGGTTCCGCTGAGTGTATCGCAGCGGCCGCGGCTTAGAATCGAACGCAGGGAGTGTGTGTGGCAACGGGTGCGATACAGGCTAGCGTGACGAGCAGCAGTGGTGAGCGTGCCGCGGGCGGAGTGTGGCTGCAGCGATATGCCTGGGCTGTTGTGGTCTATAGCGTGCTGGTAGTGCTTTGGGGTGTGGTCGTCCGCGCCACCGGATCGGGCGCGGGCTGCGGCGATCATTGGCCGCTCTGCAACGGACAGGTGATCCCGGTCCATCCCAAGCTGGCCACGGTTATCGAGTACACGCACCGGATGATGAGCGGGCCATCGGAGGTGCCGCTGATCGTTCTGCTGCTGGTGTGGGTCTTTCGCAGAACGGAGCGGTATCATCTTGCGCGAAGATTCGCCGTTGCCGGGCCTGGCGCTGACATTCACCGAGGGGCTGCTGGGCGCGCTGCTGGTCAAGCTTGGATTGACCGCGACCAGCACGTCTCCGCTGCGGCCGCCGATGCTGGCGCTTCATCTTTCGAATACTCTGGTGCTGCTGGGCTCGCTGGCGCTGACAGCTCACTTCCTCGGCAGAAAAACGGCGACGCTGCGCGGATCAGTTCGTTTTGAGCACAAGATTCCGGCGATCGTTGGCCTTGCAGCGGCTATGGTGATTGGCATTACCGGCTCGCTGGCTGCCCTGGGCGATACTCTGTTTCCTTCGGCATCGCTGCGGGCCGCATTCGCGGCGGATCTTTCTTCCTCATCGGTATGGCTGATCCGTCTGCGAATTCTGCATCCCGCGAGCGCGGTGACGGCGGGCGCATTCATCCTATGGCTGCTGTGGCGCGCTGTTTTTGCGACGCCGCATGGTACGCATCGCAAGCTGGGACTCTGGCTGGCTGGGTTGCTGGCATTGCAGTTCCTGTTGGGTGTAGCGGATGTGCTGCTGCGTGCGCCGGTGTGGATGCAGGTGCTGCATCTGGCGGGTGCGGATGCCTTCTGGTGCGTGCTGGTGGTACTTACTGCCGCAGTGACGTTGGTGGCTGCAAACAATCCCAGATCGAGCGCTGCGTAGCAGCAAATCGAAGCGTCCTGCGGCAGGTGATCCAGAAACAAATCTGGGTGTAGGATGAGCGCGTTGGGAATCGTTTGCCTGCACGCGTTTTGAAATGTTTGACCGAAGGTCGATGGACGTAACGCGACGGCAGCTGCTGGCAGGGCTGGCAACCGCGAGTGCGGCGAGTATGTGCTCACCACTGTTGCAAAAGGCTGCAGCCGAGGTAACCGGGCCGGCGCGACTGTATCCGCCGATGGATCTATCGTTGTTCGATACGCCGGTGGATCGCGGCGCATTCAATCTGCGGGTGGGCTATGCGGCGATCACCTGGGTGAACAATGCAGACCAGGCGATCCAGCAGGACTCTAACCGCAGCGGGCTATCCGGGGATCCAATTGCTCGGGAATGTGCTGAAGGTGCATCCCGATCCCCGAAACAGTGAAGAGCACACTGGCGCAGCACAAGCTGGCGTTTGTCGCTCTTTCGAGCGGGGGCACGCAGCTGGATCAGGCAAAGGAAAAAGAGATGCTGGAGGAGCGCGCCCAGCATGCGAAATATCTGCACGACGCGGGCGGCAACTACTTGCAGGTCATGGCGCGAACAACCCTAAGGGCGCGCACGCCAGCTGGACGGCGAATTACAAGCGACAGGCTAACTGCTGACCGAGATCGCCAAACGCGCTCGGATTTCGGAATCAAGACCGGGCTTCCACAATCACATGAACACGATTGGGCAAGCGCCGGAGGCAACGGTCGCGATTCTTGGACGCTTCCGATCCGCAGTACGTGAAGCTGGAGCTCGACGTGGCCCATCATTTTCAGGGCGGGGGAGACGCGGCGGCGGCAATCCGCAAATACAAGAGCGGCTACTATTTCTGCACCTGAAAGACGTGGAGCCCCTCCGGTACTCATGGCGGTTACGAATTCACCGAGCTGGGACAGGGGAGGGTAGATTTCCCGCGATCTGACCGCGCTGCAAGAGACGTCAACTTCCGAGGCTGGGGCATTGTCGAACTGGATGACGAAAGGATCGGGGTCGCTCGCACGCCCGGAGAGTCCGCGGAGATGAGCAAGCGATATTTAGAGTAGATGGGGGTCGGGTATGAGCCTGTCCATTTCGGCTGGCGGTGATCAACGATGAGATCTCTCAGGACTTTGAGAAGGCGTGCTAAGTCGCAGGAGGGATTTTGGACTGAACTGGATCGAGTTGCGCGGGATGTGGAACAAGAGCATGGGCGAGCTGACGCGAAGGAAATGGAGGAGGCCCGGAGGATCCTGGAAAAAAACGGCTGCGCGTGACCGACATCGCGAGTCCGCTCTTAAAGAGACTGGCCCGGCGCACCCGCTGTCGCACTTCAGCGAGCACCGGGCCGAGTTCCACGCCGATTTCGATTTGAGCACCAGGACGAAGCTGCTCGAGCGGTGCATCGCGCTAACCAGGGCGTTCGAGACCGATCGCATCCGCTGCTTCGACTTCTGGCGACTGGACGACCAGAAGCCTTATCGAGCGGCGATCGATGCAGAAGCTGCGCGAAGCGGCGGCGAACTGCGCGAAGAGTGGCAACGATCCTTGCTTCTCGAAAACGAAATGACGTGCAATACGGCAACCGGAGAGGAATCGACAAACCTCGCAAGCGGTCCCGAATAGAAATTTCATGCTGAACTGGGACCCCGGCAATGCAGCCGCCATTCCGTATCCGTATCGCTGGCTTCGATAGCTGCCGAACACCCGCGTAGGGCACTGCCATTGGAAAGATGTGACGCGCGGGGGGGGAGGGCAAGCATGCGTGGGCGCCGGTGGGCGATCGGGCATTGTCGATTGGCCGGGGCAGTTCCGCGACTTCCTAAAGATGCTCTATCGCTATGCGATCAGCCTGGAAACACACTGGCACGGGGCGGGCACGCCGGAAGCTTCAACCCGCGTGAGCATGGCGGGGTTGAAGAAGGTGCTGTCGAATGGATGGCGTGCTTGCTGATCGATTGCCGTTCGATGCGGTTGCGCACTTCAGCGCGACCGCGAAAGAGATTCGCAGCGTTGCTGCCCACGATGAGATTCAAGGTCGGCGGACACTTGGGATGACATGGAAAGGGATAGAAGGATGACGACACGGCGGGAGTTTTAGGACGGGCTGGTATGGGACCGGCACTTGCGGCGACGCTGCCGACGGCACGCGCGCTGGGCGCGAATGATCGCATTCGCATCGGGCTGATCGGCGCAGGCGATCGCGGTCGGAGGATCTGAAGACCGCGCTGAAGCAGCCCAATATTGAGTGTGTCGCCATTGCGGACATTTACAGCCGGCGGCGCGAGATGGCGAAGCAGGTGGTGCCAAACGCGACTTTTACGACGATCCGATGAAGCTGCTCGAACGCCAGGATATCGACGCCGTCATCAACGCCACGCCTATGCATCTGCACGCCAAGTATTTCCTTGCCTCGCTTCGGCGGGCAAGGATCTGTACTCCGAAAAGACGATGACCTGGGAGATTCCGGAGGCGGATCGAGTGCCGGAGGCGGCGCAGACATCGAAACAGGTTGTGCAGATCGGGCTGCAGCACGAGAGCTCCGGGCGCTGATCGACGCGCGGCAGTGGATCAAGGATGGAAAGGTCGGCAAGGTTACGATGGTGGAGTCGTGGATGAGCCGCAATACGCCTATTGGGAAAGGGCAATGGGTACGCCCGGTGCCGTCCGACTGTAGCCCAGTACGTGAACTGGAAGGCCTTTCTGATGGACGCAAGAGCCGCTTCGACGGCTACAAGTCATCAACTGGCGGCTGTTCTGGGAATTTTCCGGCGGCAATTGACCGAGAACATGGTCCACCAGATTGCATGGATTATCACGGCCTGATCTTCGATCTGCCGGTCAGCCGCGCATGACCGGCGGCGTTTTCTCCGAGAAAGACGGCGCCAGGTGCCCGACACGATCGATGGTGACACTCGAATATCCGGACATGCTGGTCAATTGGCAGTCCACTTTCAGCAACAGCCATTACGGGCTGGGCGAGCATATTCTCGGCGACAAGGGAACCGATTCAGCATGTGTCGGGATCGAACGACATGGTGTCCGGAGAAATCGGTATCGTCGATCACTTACCTGCCGGAGAAGGTGAACAATCCGGATGCTGCCATGGAAAAGGGCGAATCGAAGGATCCGATCACATGGCGAACTGGTTCGAGTGCATCCGTGACCGGAAGCCCCAAATGCTTCCGTCGATGTCGGTTACAAGTCCGCGATTGCAGCGCACATGTCGAATCTGGCGTATCGCCAGAAGCAACGATCACGCTGGACCAGGCGATGGCAATGAAGATGGATGCCTACTGTAAGCAGCAGCGAAGCAGCGGTTTGCTAAATAGCAATCGGCGAAACGACCGTCAACGAATTTGGATCACGTTGATAGCCGTGGGGCTCCTGGTGGGTCGATGCTCCGCGGAGTCGCTCTTTACCCGGGTACATCCCGCGATGGGAACCGACTTCACGCTGTACATCTATGCCGCCGATGCCGCGTCCGCCGATCGCGAGGCGGAGCGGGTCTTCAGCATTGTGGACCAGCTGGATTCGCTGCTTAGCAATTACCAGCCGCAGAGCGAGCTTTCGCGGATCAATCACGAACCCCCAGAGCACGCGGTAACGACCGACCCGGAGACCTTCCGCTTCTTAGGAAGAATCCCTCGCGTGGAGTGCGCGTTCGGATGGCGCATTCGACCTCACAGTCGGGAAGCTGATGAAGGCCTGGGGCTTCTTTCGCCACACCGGCCAGGTCCCCAGTGATGCAGAGTTGGCGCAGCTTCACGCCGAGACTGGATGGGAGCGGGTGGTGCTGGACGCAGGCACGCGCACGGTGCGCTTCACGTCGTCGGGCGTGGAGCTTGATCCGGGCGGCATCGGTAAAGGGTTCGCAGTGGATGCGGCGGTGAAGGCGCTGCGCGCGGATGGCGTGCACGCGGCGCTGATCTCGGCTGGGTCGAGCACGATTTACGGACTGGGCGCGCCGCCCGATGCGTCCGGATGGAAGGTGCGGGTGCCCGATCCGCAGCACACGGGTGCTGCGATCTCCAGTGTGTTGCTGCACGATACATCGCTCTCAACGGCGAACTGTTCGGAGAAGCATTTTGTCATGAGCGGCCATATGTACTGCCACATCATGGACCCGAGGACGCTGCGGCCAGTGGAGGGGCGACTGCAGGCGACGGTGATTGCACCGTCCGCCACCGACAGCGATGCGTTGTCTAACGTCATGTTTGTGCTGGCTGCAGGTGGGCGAAGGCGAGTGATGGCATCTCAGCCAAAAGAGGTCGAGGCGCTTGTGGTGCTAGCCAACGGGGCCGAGGAGAAGTATCGGTGGGCAGAGCGGTGAGGTTGGGAAGACGGCGGGCTGCAGGCCTTCGGAGCGGGAGAAGATTTATCGTTGAGATGAAGGAGCGGGCTGAGTGAATCGACGAGAGTTGTTAGGCGGTGCTTTCGCGGCATGTCTGGCGCTAGGGCTAGAGAGTGTTCCCGGGCTGGCGGAGCCGGTTAAGGCGGATGAGCTTCGCGTGGGCGTGATCGGACCGGGAAGCCGCGGACAGGAGTTGATACGTCAGTTGTTACATGTGCCCGGCGTCCGCATCGCGGCGGTGTGCGACGTCTACGAGCCGCGCTTTGCGCAGGTCAATCAGCTCGTCGGCAGCGATACCCCACATACGGAGGATTATCGCGAGCTGTTGGACCGCAAGGACCTAGACGCCATCTACATCGCGACGCCGCTGGCGCACCATGCGGAGCACGTGCTGGCCGCGCTGAAGACGAACCGCCCTGTCTATGGCGAGAAGGCCATGGGATTCACGCCGGAGCAGTGTCCAGAGATTTACAAAGCCGCGACGCAGGCTGGCGCGCTCTATCAGGTTGGCCATCAATATAGATACGCACCATGGGTGCGGGCTGCGGTGGACGCCATCAAGAAGGGGAAGATCGGCGAGCCGACGCACGTTTATGCGTACTGGCACCGCAACAATAACTGGCGGCGGGGGGTGCCGAGCCCAGATCCGGGCGGCAAGCTGGAGCACCTGATCAACTGGCGACTTTACCGAGAGACATCCGGCGGCCTGGTAACAGAACTGGGATCGCACCACATCGACATTGCGAACTGGATTTTCGATGCAATACCGCAGCGGGCAACCGGGATGACCAGCATCGTGCGGTATCATGACGGCCGCACAGTGGGCGACAACGTGCAGGCGGTGTTCAGCTATCCGGGCGGCCGACGGCTGATGTTCAGCTCCATCACTGACAACGCAAAGATGGGCAACGAGCTGTGGGTGTACGGCACGGAAGGCAGCGTGGCGATCACGATCGAAGATTCGACATTCTTCTTATGAACCGAAGACGCATACCCCCGGTGGTGACCGGCGCCGAGGTGGCGAAGCACGGCATTGTGACGGGTGCTTCCTATGCGACCAAAGGCGAAATGCCGTATCGCGGTCCGGGCGAGAAGCTTCTGGTCACGGTAACGGAAGATCCGACGCTGACCGCGTGCCGCGCGTTTATCGAGTGCGTGCGCACAAAGCAGCAGCCGGTGGCGAATGCGCGCGTGGGCCTATGGATCCGCCATTGGCGCGGCCATTGCGAATCGTGCCGTGTACGAGGAGGAAGGGATCCATAGTGCCGCCTTTGCCTGCTTGATATGCTGCGGCGCTTGACGACACCCATTCCGGGTGGTCCATTCCTCGTATATCGGGGCGCTCATTGCGCGGTGGGGTTACCATTCCCTGTGCACTCCCAAGATGACGTTCAGGTGAAGATGACAGAGACCAACCAGCGCCCTCTCGAACCCGGCATTGTCACCGACCTGCGCGAGCGCCGAGCTACGGCGGCTATCTCAAGCTCGACCGGCTGCTCGCGCAGCAGCCGCTGCGCGAGCCGGCGCACCACGACGAGATGTTGTTCATCGTGCAGCATCAGGTCGCCGAGCTGTGGATGAAGCTGATGATCCACGAGCTGCGCGCAGCGATCGCCCACGTGCGCGGACGGCTCGGCCGACGCTCAAGATGCTCGCGCGCGTCAAGCTGATCCAGAAGCAGCTGTTCGAGCAATGGGCGGTGCTCGAGACGCTGACGCCGTCGGAGTACATGGAATTTCGCGGCGTGCTCGGCGCCGTCGTCCGGGTTCCAGTCGCCGCAATACCGCGCGATCGAATTCCTGCTCGGCAACAAGCAGCGCCGCGCTTGGAGGTGTTCGGCACGATCGCGCAGATGCACGCCGAGCTTGCGCGCGCGCTCGAACCGCCGTCGCTGTACGACGAGTTCCTGCGCCACCTCGCGCGGCGCGGCTACGCCGTGCCGCCGAGCGCGCTCGAGCGCGACTTGCGCAGCCGTATGTCGCGCAACGCAGCGCTGGTCGACGTGCTTCCATGAGATCTACGGGACGCGACAGCACTGGGACGCGTACGACATGTGCGAGAAGCTCGTCGACGTCGAGGAGTTTCCAGCTCTGGCGCTTTCGGCACATGAAGACCGTCGAGCGCATCATCGGCTTCAGGCGCGGTACCGGCGGCTCGTCCGGCGTGGGATTCCTGCGCCAGGCGCTCGACTGACTTTTTTCCC
>CAVWSD010000016.1:0-174758 GCA_963757575.1 uncultured Acidobacteriaceae bacterium | reverse complement strand
ACTTCTAAACCGCAGATACTAGAGAGCTTACCAGCCTGATCGAACGCTCGGTAAGGGTACCTTAGGGGCACTGAAAGGGGCACTGCGAACGGAGCCCTGTCGCATCCTTCCCGTTGAGCAGAGGTCCTTTCTATGAATCAGAATTTCGCCGCAATTATCCTCGGCGGTACTGGGCAGGTCGGCGGCGCGGCGGTCGCGGAGCTGCTGGCAATTCCGGAATGCCGGGAAGTGGTGATGGTCACCAGAAAGCCCATTGCGGCGCGATCGCGGGTGCGCAACGTCGTTCTTGATACCGGCGCTGCTGACTTTTCCGAGCGCACTGCCGCCCTTGCCCGCGAGGTTTTGAGCCAAGGTCCCGTCAGCGCCGTGAGCTGTGTGGGTGTCGGTTCTGGATCGGCGCGCTGGAGCGAAGAAGAATTGAAACGACTGGAAGTCGGTGTCGTCGGTGCATTTGCGCGTGGCTGCCACAATGCCGGAATCGCACAGTTTTGCCTGCTTTCTGCAGTAGGAAGCACAGCCCGCAGCCGGTTTCGATATGTCCGAGTAATGGGCATGAAGGAAGACACGGTGCGCAACATCGGTTTTACACGCCTCGCCATCTTCCGCCCGGGCATCATTGTAGGCAACGCTCATACCCCGGCTTGGATGGGTTTGTTGGGAAGCCTCGTGCCTGGACCGTTCGGCAATATCGATCAGCGAATTCTCGGTCGCTCAATCGCCGCAGAGATAGCCTTGCACAGTGGAGAGGCCGGCGACGTTATCCGCGAAAATGCCGCAATGAAAAAACTCGCTACAGAGTTCAATAGCGTGACTTCGGGATCTTTACGTGACGTCTAGGCTAAATTAATCGCGAGCGGATAAAACCGGCAGGCCGCAGTATTCGAGCTGATCGCTGGAATTTAGTCAACGCTCTGTTTCCTCACCCGCCGACTTGATTTCGATGCCCCATCGCCTCGAAACAATTCTCAATTGGTGCCAAATCGCCTATTCACTCATGAGGAGTCGATTGGTACCGATATGTCGGCTTTTCGTCATCTATGCGCTTTTAACTGCGCGGCCCGTTTTCGATTCCGTGAGTACAGGGGTCAGGTAGCGGAGAACGGCATTGCGCATCGCCTGCTGCAGGCGTGGACGGGCGTGAGGCGAGGCGACGGTCAGCTCGTCGAGGATTCCGCGGAAGATCATAAGGGCTACCTGCCCATGGTGGGCCGCTTCGGAGCGAGAGAGAGTGGGTAGCTCGCGTCGGAGACGGGCCGCGATGAAGTCGACGAAAACTTGCCCAAGAACCTGTTTGTCTTCGCGGGCGGAAGGGGAGAGCGGTGCGTCGACAACGAGGGTGTGAAACTCGGGACGCTTCCGGTTGAACCTCAAGCACACATCGATCAGTTCACCGACGGCTTCTGTGAAGCTCAACTCGCCTTCAGAGTCGATTGCGCGTTCTGCCTCGGCCATTTCGCGCGCGTACTTCGAGGCGAGTGCGCTGGCGATGGCTTCTTTATTGGGGAAAAACTGGTAAAGAGTAGCCGGAGATACGCCCGCTTCCGTGGCGATCGCGTTGGTGGTGGTCTGGTGGTAACCAAGACGACCGAAAACTGCGGCAGCGGCGCGGAGGAGAGCCTGCTGGCGCTGCTCGCCACGCGCGTTGCGCTTGCGGTTTGGATCAAAGACGGTCACAGGAGGATTCTCGCAGAAAGGAATTATATAAGTGGAAACTTGCATCCTTCTTTGAATGCAAGTATCTACTTGCATAGGAGGTGGACGACATGTTCACAGTGATGGGGATTACGGGCAAAGTTGGGGGTGCAGTGGCGGAGAATCTGCTTGCTGCGGATAAAAGAGTGCGGGGCGTGGTGCGCGATTCGAGGAAGGCAAAAGCCTGGGCTGATCGCGGTGTAGAGCTGGTGCAATCCGCGTATGACGACGCGGCGGGGCTCGCAAAGGCGTTCTCGGGGGCAGAGGGTGTGTTCGCGATGATTCCACCGGACTTTGCGCCGGCTCCCGGGCTGCCGGACCAGAAGCGTACGATTGCGGCGATCCGTCAGGCGCTTGGGCAGGCGAATCCTGGCAAGGCTGTGTTTCTTTCGTCTATCGGTTCGGAGCAGCCGAGCGGGCTAGGGCTGATCACCTCGACCCACCTGATGGAAGAGGCGATGCGCACGCTGCCGATTCCTGTGGCGTATCTGCGCGCGGGTAGTTTCATGGAGAACTGGCTGGGAGCGTTGGACCACATCCGTGCGACGGGTGAGATGCCGTTCTTCTATGCGCCGCTTGATCGCAAATTCCCGCTAGTCGCGACGCGAGACATCGGCCTAGCGGGCGCCAAGGTGTTGCAGGAGACCTGGACGGGCGAGCGTGTGCTAGAGGTAGACGGACCTGAGGGTGGAACCGATTTGCACGCAAGCGGCGGCCGCGTTCGGCAGGGCGCTGGGCCGTGAGGTGAAGGCCGTGCAAGTACCTGAGGCTGCCTGGCAAAGCATTTTGGAAACGATGGGGACGCCAGCTGATCGGACGGGGCTCTATATCGAAATGGTGAAGAGCTTCAACTCTGGCTGGATCCACTTCGGTAATTCGGGAACAGAGAAGTTCCATGGGCCGACGACGATCGAGGCGTTCGCACAGGAGCTGGTCAAGTAAGGAGAACGGGCGCAGGGACTCTTCGACGCACATTTTGGGTACCAATTCTGAAGCTGCGCGTTAAAGCAGGGCCAATCCGGAGAAGGGAAAACGCGGCGACGGGAGATCACCAATCAGGCGCTCGCGCCGTCACAGCAGCGGTCAGCGATGCAAAGGAACCGAGTGCAAGGCCGGTGCCAGGCTGAGCGTAAGAACGGTGATGTCGTCTTCCTGGCCGAAGCGCTGCGCGGTGTCAGCGATATCTTGAGCGGGCTGGAGGGTGAGGCTGGGAAGACGCTCGAAACCGTAAAGCTCACCGTCAGGCGCGCGCGCCTCGAGGACGCCGTCGGAAAGAAGAACGAGGCACTCGGAGGCGCCCAGTTTGCCTTGAACCAAGGCGTATACCTGATCGGGAATGAGGCCGAGGGGCAGTGCCGGTGGCGTGCTGAGTTCGCGACCGGAGAGATAGGGAGAAACGTGGCCCGCGTTAGCGAGTGTGTACTCGCCGGAGAGCGCGATGCGGACGCAGCACGCGGTGGTAAAGCCGAGGTGGCCCTGCGCGATGAGAACGTTGTTGAGACCGGCGAGAATGTCGCCGGGATCGTGGGAGGTCTCGCGACGCAGTGCGCCAAGAATCATGGCGACACGCATCGCCGCCGTCAGACCTTTTCCTGAAACGTCGCCGACAACGGCGGTGATCGATCCGTCGGGTGCGGGGGCGACGAAGAAGAAATCGCCGCCGACTTCGCTCGCTGGAAGATAGACGGAGTCGACCGCAAAACCGGGAGTGACTTGCGACGCGCTCTGTAGCAGCAGTTGTTGCACGGTGCTGGCGGCCTGCAACTCAGCCGCATAGGCCGCGCGTTCCCGGGCAGTTTCGACCATCGCGGCGCAGAGCAGCGCATTTTCGATGGCGGCTGCGGCCTGGAGGGCGATGGTGTTGAGCAGTTTGAGGTCGCCTGCCGCGTAAGACGCGCCGGGGGCAATGCTGCCCAAGGCGATTGTGCCGACGTTACGCTGGCCTGCGCGCAGCGGTACGCAGATCAGGGCGTGGAGCAGGCACTCGGAGTCGACAGCGCGCGGATCGGCAGCACAGCCGTTGACGATCTCTCCAATGCCGCGCTCGAGGATGGATGCGGCAAAGCGCGATGCCGGCCCCAGCGGATCGGGATTGCCAGCGGCGCCGCCGAAGCAGGCGGCGGCCCCAAGATTTCCGTCCTGCCCTCCGAGGACGAGAACGCTGCCGTGCGTAGCGCTGATGAGCCGCTGCGCCTGCGCGAGCGCGGACTCGGCAACGGCAGTCGAGTCGAGCAGCGCTACCAACTGCTCGGAGAGTTGCTCGATGAGATGCACTTCGCGATAGAGGTGAAGAACCTCTGCGGCAAGTGCACGGCCTTCGGACTCGCGCGCAGCAAAGTGACTGAGAAGCAGGGCTGTGGCTTGCGCGGTTTCCGCTGGTCCCGAGACGTAACCCAGCGGCGCGCCCTCGAAATGGATGGGCACGCGCGCATCACCGGGCGATGCGCTTTCCGGGGCATTCCCCATAAGAGGCTTGCCCTGCGGGTCGACGATGCCGACGCCTGCGCCAACAGCCTTCAGCAGGGCTGCGATGACCGGCGCAGTGCTGGATGCGGGCCTGAGAAGAGATTTCAGACTGACGGGAGCCATGTGCCTCAGGCTCCGGGCGCGGAGAGACCGAGAATCGAGCGGGCTTTGGCCACCAGAGCGTCAGGGTCGAAGGGCTTGGTCAAATAGAGATCAGCGCCGACCTCCTGGCCGCGCTGGCGATCGAACTCCTGCCCCTTCGCAGTGAGCAGGATGATGTGGATGTGGCTCATGCCGAGTTCGTTCTTCACCGCGTTGCACACGTCGAAACCATTCTTCTTAGGCATCATGACGTCAAGAAAGACCAGGTTCGGCTCTTCGGCGCGGATTGTCGCGAGCGCCTCTTCTCCATTGGCCGCCATCAGGAGTTCCACGCCCTCGTCTTCCAACTCTTCCAGGGTCTGCTGGATCAGAGTGCGCAGGTGGGACTCGTCGTCAACGATAAGGATTTTCATAGGTGTCATTGGTAGATGAGGAAGAGAACGTTCTCCATCCCTTTCTCAAAGCGCAGGGCACGCACCGCTTCGTCGCTGGAGAGCAAAGAATTCAGAATGATGATGTCGGGTTTGGAATCGACGGCGCGCGAGACAAGCTCAGCGCCCTTGGACTCGACTACCTGATAGCCGCGCGTTTCGAGGGCGTCGGTTAAGGTGCGAATGGTGGAGGCATCCTCGTCGACCACCATGACCTTCTTGCGCGACTTACCCTGGTCGAGCAGCGTATCTACCTCATGGAAGAGCGACGCGGTATCGATGGGCTTGGTGAGATAGCGATCTACACCGAGCCGGAAACCGCGTTCTTTATCTTCGAGGATGGATAGGATGATGATCGGAATGTCCATCGTGGCGGGGTCGTTCTTGAGCACCGCAGCTACGTCGAATCCGTTCATCTCCGGCATCATCACGTCGAGGATGACGAGGCCAGGCGTTTCTTCGCGAATCAAGTTCAGCGCCTTGCGGCCATCCTCGGCCAGGCGCACTCGGTAGCCCGCCTCGGTGAGCTCCTGCTGCAGCAGAGAGCGAATGTTGGAATCGTCATCGACGACGAGGACCGATTTGTCGCGTGACTCATGCGTAGAGACGCGCTCGCGCAGCTGCTTGACCAGGGATTCGATGTCGATGGAGCGGCGCTTGGGCAAGAGTTCGATGGGCGCGGACTGCCCGATGATGGGCAGCGTAAAGGAGAATGTGCTGCCGTGGCCGGGCTCGCTCTTCACGCAGATCCGACCGCCGTGGTATTCCACGATTTCCTTACAGATGGGCAGGCCGAGGCCGGTGCCCTTGGGCTTGTCCGTGAGCGTGTCGCCAACCTGCTTGAACTTCTCGAAGACCTTGGGCTGATCGTCTGGCGCGATACCGATGCCCGAATCCTTCACGCTTACCAGTAGCTCCATGCCCTCTTGACGTGCTGAGCATGTAATGGAGCCCGCGTCTGTAAATTTGACAGCGTTTGAGATCAGGTTGATGACAACTTGAATCAGCCGGTCCTGGTCGCCGGTGATCGTGGGAAGGTCTGGCGCGATATCGCGGACGAACTTCAGCTTCTTCGCATCGAAGAGGGATGCCGTGGCGGCGACAGCGCGCTCGATCACATCCTTGGCGGAGACACTGGTCATGTTCCAGGTAAACTTGCCGGCTTCGATCTTTGCCAGATCGAGCACGTCGTCAATGAGCTTGGTGAGGCGTTCGCCTTCACTGACGACAACGTCGAGGTTCTCAATGACCTGACGCTTGGCCTGTTGCACTTTGCGGTCATCCTCAGGAATCATCGGGAACAACCGCTCTTCAAGGCGGCGGCGAATGATCTTCGCGAAACCGAGAACGGAGGTGAGCGGCGTGCGCAACTCGTGGCTCACCGTGGAGAGGAACGAGCTTTTGGCGGCATCGGCCTGTTCGGCGGCCGCTCGCGCGTCGCCTGCTTCTTCAAACAGCTTTGCGTTGTGGAAGGCGACGCCTACCGCCGTGGCGATCGTAGAGAGAAGGCGCTGATCAGCCTCGGTGAAGCGGCCTTCCTGTTCGTCCGACTGCACGCTGATGACACCGATGACCTGTCCGCCGGAAGGAATGGGCACGCCAAGATAGGAGGCGGTGCGCCGGCCGATCTGTTCCACGCCGAGGCGGGCGCTGCTGCCTTCCATATCCTCATTGATGAGCAGTGGCTGACCGCTGCGAATGATCTGCGATGTGAGCCCCGAGCCGAAAGGCCGCGGCGGAGCATCTTCGCCGAAGGTGTAGGGAAACTGCAGCGTCATCGTCGCGCGGTCCAAGAGCGAGACGTAGACCATCGGCGCACGGAAGAGGTCGCGTACCTGATCGCCGACAAATTCTATGAGGCGGTGCTTGTCGAGCTGGGTGGCAAGCTCCTGGCTGATGCGGTTGATCGTCACCAGCTCGGCGGCGCGCTCGCGGACCTCGTGCTCGCGCTGATTGATGATGAGATAGGCGTTGGCGTTATCGAGCGCGATGGTGGTATAGGCCGCAAGATTTTCGAGCAGGCTCAGGTTCTGCTCGGTGTACGCATTCTTCTTGAAACTCTGCACAGTGAGCACGCCGAGCACACGTTCCTGGGCGACGAGCGGTAGATAGATCATCGAGACGGGCGGCTGTGCCGCGCTGCCATCGTCGAGAGTGCCGCCGGTATGTCGGTACTCCGGAATGTACCTCGACGACTGGGTCTCGACATCATTGATCAGAATCGGCTGGCGGTTATCGATGCACCAGACGGGGAACTGATTCTTATCGTCGGTGCTCCGCGTATACGGCGCGTAGCGCCTGCCGTTTTCAATCGCCAGACTGTACTCGATCAGCCGTTTCTCCGGCCGGTAGAGGCCGACACCGAAGATGCTTGCGTCCACGATCTGATTCACGCGCTCGTAGAGCTTGAAAAGGATGGTGTTGAGATCGAGCGAGGCGGTGATCTCTTTGCCAATTTCGCTGAGAAGCTCTATGGACTCTTTCTGCGCGGTAATCTCGGCAGACTGCGCGCGAATCTCCTCAGTGCGCTCATTTACGGTGGCCTCAAGAACCTTTGCCTGGGCTTCGAGCGCTTCGGTCCGTCGGCGGGCCTTCTCGCGCTCATACATGCTGATGTAACGCCATCCGGCAGCGGCAAGCAGCATCAGCAGAAGAACATAGATGACGTAGGCCAGCGTGGTGCGGTACCACGGAGGCAGGATGGTGAAGGCGTAGATGCCTTCGGGGCTTACTCTGCCATCGTCGCTCCGCGCGTGCACCCGGAATAGATATTTTCCAGGACCGAGGCTGCTATAGTTGGCTTCTTTCTGCTTGCCCCATACTGACCAGTCCTTGTCTGCTCCTTCAAGCAGGTACTGGTAGTCGACGTCGACAGGGTCGCTGTACACAGGAGCAGCAAACTGGAAGCGCACGCTGCTCGAACCGGGGGCAAGACTCAACTCCGATCCGTTGGGCACCTTGGTGCCGCCATAGATCAGCGCCGATCCCGCGTTGACCTGCCGAACAAGCGTTGGTAACCGGGCTGACACCGTCCCATGCGACCCCGGGTCAAATCGCAGGAGCGCCTCGCCTGTGGACCAGACGCTCCCGTCGGTATCGACAAACGCAGGTACATCTTTGTAACGCGTGAGAGGCTTGTAGGTGTCTTCATCGAGATGGAAGCTTCCATCGGGACTGCGGGTAACGCGCGCGATGCGGCGCGCTCCGGAGGACATCATGACGGTCCATGCGCTTCCGTCTGGAGCCTCATAGAGCTGTGAGGACGCATTCGTGACATCGAGATGAAGTTGGAGACGGTTGTCACGTACAAACTTGCGAGCCGCGCGATCCCAGCGGTAGATGTTCTGATCGTTGGACATCCCCGCATACAGATCTCCCAGCACATAGCTGACGGCGCCTATTCCAGCAGGAATGCCATAGTTGGTGGAGACTGCTTCCGCCGTAGAGTCCTGCATGCCTGTGGGTGCAACCTTGATGCGCAGAAGGTGACCCCTGCCGCCACCCACCCAGAGGGTTCCGTCGGAATCCTCGGCCATTGTGTTCGCGACATAAACGGTGTTGGGCAGCCTGCCTTCGTCGATCCATTTACTGCCATCCCATCGCATGGAAGCGACACCGTCGCCGTGTCCTATGAAGACGCGATCTGGATTCTTGCGCGACTGGATGGTCAAATAGCTCTGGTTGTCGAGCGCATGGGCAGACGGCAACGCCGGGACTAATTTATCGTCCACCACGCGCATAATGCCTTCGCTGGTGGCAAGCAGCAACTGATCCGGGGTCTTGCCCGAATGGTCCTTGAATTTGAGCAGCGCGAAGCCTTGGCTGGCGCCGTGAATCGGAACCATCGAAGGGCGATTGGTATGTGGATCAGAAACCAGCTTGAGAGCAGGAGTGGTGCCCCCGCCATCGGCTACATAGACCGACCCCCGAAAGCGGGTCGCATCCAGCGGACCGTTGCGCGAGAAGATCGAGACAGGCGAAGCAATCTCCACCCGAGAGATCCCCGCACTCGTTCCGATCCAGAGCGTGCCCTCGCGATCCTGGAAGGCACTGAGCGCGCCGGGATCGAGCAAGCCGTCGGAGACATCGATGATCTGCCGCAGCTTCCCGTCATGGGTCAGGATGACCGCGCCACCGTTAAGCGTTGTGAGGCAGAAACTGCCATCCCGCAGCAGGATGGATGTGTATAGTTTGTGGGCCTTCAGGTAGCCGTCGGCCTGAGTGGGAAACGGCGCGACCTTCTGCCCGTCGTAGAGCGAGAGCAATCCATCCCGCTCCGAAACGATGATCCGCCCATCGTCATATGGGTGCAGGAACAGCTTGATGGATTTCGCATAGGCCTCTCCGCCCGGTACGGGACGCAGCTTATCGCCTACAACCTCCTCCAGACCGACGCCATTCTCGTCCGTATAAATGTGGCCTCGTATCATGGAGAGCGCCTGAAACCGTGAGCCTGCCGGGGAATGCCAAACATGCATGGCCTTGCCATCCCAGCGGAAGAGCTCCTCGTACGAGCGAAAGAAAATGCCCTGCGGTGTTATCAGCGTCTGCCAGACGTCGGTAAAATCGCGGTCCTTCTCCGAGACTTTATCCAGCAGAGAGACATAACTCTCGGAGCCCTTGGCATCCGGCGCAAGATAGCCGAACCCGCCGTTGCCTCCTAGCCAGATCCGGCCCGCGTCGTCCATTGCCAGCGAACGGACGTTGCTCATACCGACATCGATCTTGCGCCAGGAACCACCGTCGTACTCCACCAGGTCGCTACCCGTAAGGCCCAGATACATCAGGCCGCGGCGATCCTGCATGATGGTCCACACCTGCGGGGCGGCGCTGAATTCCTTGTAAGAATGCGACTCGAGAATCGGCATGCCGACTTCCGCGGAGTGCGGCGCGGTGGTCGTCGAAGCAGCCTGCGCACAGGCAAACGCCGTGCAAGCCAGTGCAATGAGCACAGGTGTAGCGATGCGCCGAAGAGCGACAAAACGCTGGGACAATTAGTTTTCCAAGGGGGAACGGATGGGAACAGGAGTGATAGTAATATTTGGCCGCGTTCAAGTCGAGGAAGATTTGGCGATTGCTGCGCTTGAAGGCCATTGCGGTCTCTGAGAAGCTCGAAGTCTTCTTCAACGCTCTGAGACCCGGGAGACACGCAGGGAGGTCTGAGCGTTTCCTGTCCTTATCCGGGAACGATGCGTGTTGCCAGCCCGGATAGCCCATAGAGCCAGAGCACGAGCGAGATGACGGAAGCTAGAGTTGTCAGCGAGACAGTCGACGCTACCAACATTTCCTCGCAGCGATACTCTCCCGCAAGAATGTAGGCTGTCTTGGCCGTGGGCACTGCGGCGCAGATGACGGCCGCAATGGTGTAGAGGGGGTCGAGACCCAGGCACAGGCTCAATCCGTACACGATCAGAGGCATGATGACGAGCTTGACCGCCGAGAGCAGCGAAGCCCGCCCGATGTTGGCGCGCAGTCCGCTGATCGATAGGCCCAGTCCGATGGCGAACAGAGCACACGGCGTGAGCGCATCGGCCAAGATGCCCAAATAAGCAGTGACTGGCCCGGGCATGCGGAGACCGAGGACCGACCAAAGCATGCCGATCAGGGTTGATAGGACCATCGGGTTAAGCACGACATGCTTGACCGTGGCCATTGGGGCCGTGCGTGAGCCATGCGCATCCCGCTGATCAACTTCGAGCAAGATCACGGCTACTGGAAACATCACAACGGCGACGAATACCGTGGCGATCGCCGCCGGCAAGACGGCGCGCGGACCATAGATTGCCTGCAGGACGGGTAAGGCGACGAAGCCAGTGTTGGTCATCGATGCCGCCATGCCATGCATCGTTCGGCTTGCGAGACTTCGGGAAGCACGAATGCTCATGATGCCGAAGACGAGAATGAAGCAGAGGAGGGAGCCACCACCAAAGGCAACAAGAAAGCGCCAATTGATCAGCGAATGGCTTGGTTCCTGTGCAATGGTGACGACCAGCAATGCGGGCATTGCGATGTTATAGGCGAAGTGAATCAGTGCGTCAGACAACGTCCGCGACAGATAGCCGGTATAGCCGACGATCCAGCCACTTAGGATCACTGCAAAGACAGGTAGGATAAGGTCAGCGATCCGCACCGAGATGTCTCAGATTGACTCGCTAACAATTGCATGCAGAGTCAGGCGCAGTCAATAGCAGTAGGAGTTAAGTAGTTTGCGAGCTTCCGCAGGTCTGAACTGTCGCCATCAGTGCAATGTGCTCATTGACCGCGGTTAGGAGCCAAGCTTGAGATTGTCCTGACAAACGATAGGACCCTCTCAGGGCTGCCCGAACAGAGGCTCCCGAGTGTCTGCTCGAAATCTCTACTCTGCGCGGTTCGCGGATTCCATTGAAGCATGTTTTCTGATTACAGGTTCCCTCCGCTGACGAAGGCGGCACGTGGGTGCTGGGCCGATTCCAGAGAGGCAATGTCGCGGCCGAATATAAGTGCTGTCAGCCAGACCGCTAAAACGCGGATCTTTCGTTCCCATGTGGGTATGGCGAGAACGTGGTAGCCGCGGTGAATTACCCACGCAGCGAATCCGGTGATGACTATGCGCCCGGATTGGAACACGCCCTGGCCGATCCCGAGTGTCGCCACTACGCCGAGGTTTTTATGAATGTAATTTTTTGTTGGCTTACCGCGCAGAGTCGCCACGATGTTGGCAGCGAGACGTTTGCCTTGGCGGACCGCGTGCTGCGCATTTGGCACCGTGCGGACTCCTGGAGCATCGACGCTGAGATCTTCGATTGCGGCGCTATCGCCCGCACCCCAGGCATCGGGAACGGGGACTGTAGCCATTCCCACACGGAGGTCGGCTCGAACAAGCAGATAGCCACGGTCGTCGGTAGGCAGGTCCGTGTGCTTTGCCACTATCGGGTTCGCAGCGTTACCTGCTGTCCAAACAATAAGATTCGAGTCAAACTCGTCGCCACTGGACAGCACCACGTGACCACCTGCGGCGGATAGAATTTGCGTGTTCAGGTGGATATGGGCGCCGCGGTGTTCGAGCGAGCGCACCACCTTTGCTGCGATACTGTCCGAGACCTCCGGCAGTATCCGTCCTTGTACTTCGACCAGGTGGAAGTCCAGTTCATCGAACTGTAGCTTGGGATAGAAATGAAGAAGCGCCGTCGCCAAGGACAGAAGTTCCCCAAATCCCTCGACACCGGCAAATCCACCG
This sequence comes from uncultured Acidobacteriaceae bacterium, assembly GCA_963757575.1. Lineage (GTDB taxonomy): Bacteria > Acidobacteriota > Terriglobia > Terriglobales > Acidobacteriaceae > KBS-83. Next base: position 162,851 of record CAVWSD010000016.1, on the reverse strand, counting down.
CCGACGAAAGTAACGGTAAGCAACCGCTTTCGTTCTGCACCGGCGGGCAAGTTTGAGGCCTGGTCAAATGCCGCGAGCAATCGGTTGCGAATGGCAATCGCCTCCTCGATGTGTTTCAGCCCGATGGCCTGCTCCGCTATACCCGGTATCGGAAACTTACGCGTTACGGCACCAGCGGTTACCACGATGATGTCGTAACTGAAGTCGAAATCCGGACCCGTCGGCGGATGAACAGTGACTCTTCTGTGGGCGTGGTCGATGGCCGTGGCGCTTCCAGCCAGTACTTCGGTGTGACGCAGGTGCCTTCTCAAGGGCACCACAGAGTGACGCGGCTCGATGGAACCGGCCATTACCTCGGGTAGGAACGGCTGATATGTCATGTATGGTCGGGGATCGATAACTGTAACCTGAGCCTCGCCGCGTCGAAGCTTCTTTTCAAGTTTCCATGCCGTGTAGAAACCCGCGTATCCGCCACCCACGATCAGTATCTTGGGCATATTTCCTTCCTCCCGGGCATTTGAATCGGTCGGTGTCATCCTCGAATGCCGAGCGGCTCCGCAAACGCAGATGCCTTACTACTTCAAATTGCCTTGAGCAATCCAGTCTTCGAAACGGATCTTTCCGAGCTCCGCGTCGTCTTCGGGAACGAGCGTTCGCTCCTTCACCTGGATGCCATAGTAGGGAGCGTGCGGGTCAGCGATAACCTCGCGCGGATCCTTACGTGCGGCAAGACTGCGCCGGATAAGTTCATCGAGGCGAAACCTCTCCGGACCACCTACCTCAACGGTGCCATTCTCCGGTGCACCCAGTGCGATCCTGCCCACAGCACTGGCGACATCGTCGGCAGCCATGGGCTGGATGAGCACAGGTGGCAAGCGTACTTTGTCGCCGTCAGTGGAAAAGTCGGCGATGCCTTTGACGAATTCATAGAACTGTGTCGCGCGCACAATTGAGTGAGGGATTGAGGAACCCGTGATCAAATTCTCCTGAGCGATCTTTGCACGGAAGTAGCCGCTTTCGACCAAACGCTCAGATCCTACGACTGACAACGCAACGTGATGGCCGACGCCCGCGGCTGCTTCATATGCGAGAAGGTTTTGGGTTGATGTCTCGAAGAAATTCATCACAGCCGTATCTTCCCACGAGGGAGAGTTGGATACGTCAACGACCACCGCTGCGCCCTTCAGCGCTTCTGCCAGTCCCTCGCCGGTGAGCGTGTTGACGCCGGAAGTGGGTGATGCCGCTACCGGGTCGTGCCCGTGCTCACGAAGCTGATTCACAAGCTTTGATCCGATGAGTCCACTACCGCCGATGACTACGATTTTCATGACTATCCTTTCGTGATGTTCGCAATCGAGCACGTTGAATCCGAGAAGGGTCTCGAAGACGAGTGATTTGATTCTGAAGTCGTGTTTACCGATTCACCCTTCGCAAGGTCATTGCGACAGAGTACGGGTATAACGCCTCACCAATACCTCACGAACCAGAATCAATCGCGGAAAAGTCACATCTGTTGCGGCCCGGGTGGTTTTCGTTAGAAAAAGCCGGTGCTGTTGGATCTCGAGACCCGAGCCGAACCCGCGAAAGAGTTTAAAGACACGGTGAAAATCGGTTCCGCAGAACGGCGACGAACAGCCAACGAACATGGCAGAAACGTAACAGGTGGCTCGCTCACCGCGCTCGCTGCAGGTCCTTCGCTAGCAGTCGATGAAACAGATGCTCCCCACCTTCACGCCGCATCTGATGCAGTAGTTTTTGGGTGCCAGCCCAACCGAGTGCGAGTGAATACAGCGTTGGATCGCACCGTCGCCGTGCAAGGACACGATCTGGCCACTTTAGTCGGGAAGTGTTCAGAGTTAGCGTTTGCCCCCGCCCGCAGTCATCAGGTTCAACTGCCTTCAACACCAGGAGGAAGCGTGCTTTGATCGGCGCATCCGCGCTGGCGACCCGTCCTTGAATTAGGGGAAGTATGGGGGGTAGGCGCGCAGGAAGACCGGGGCGCTATGTTTCTTTTAACATTTGGATCAATTTAAGCGGATGAAGTGGCTTCGCGATCAATTCAAACTCCAGTCCCTGCTGCTGACCCTTCAGCAATATTTCCGAGATTCCCGCCTGTCCTGAGAAGAGCAGGATTTTCGCCGCCGGATGCATCTTGTGAATTGCAATTGCCAGTTCAACGCCATTCATGCGAGGCATCAGGACATCGGAAAGGAGATAATCCGGACGAAAGCGAGCAGCAGCCTCGAGCGCTGCCCAGCCGTCGTAAGCCGGCAAAACACGGAAGCCTGCGCGTTCCAGGATCTCGGTGATTGTGTCTACGATCCGGTGTTCGTCATCGACGACAAGAACCGTGGGGCGAGCTGGATGAGATTGCTTCGAGGCCGTCTCCTCCGAGGAAAAATGAATAGAGTCCCGAAGGAACTCATCTGGCAGACAGATTGAATCTGCAAGTAACACGACCATAAGCGAGTCCTCAAAATGCGGTCTCATTCCTGCGGGGCGCCAATGCCTGTTGCTGGAATGACGAACGGTATAAAAATGGTGATGGTCGTGCCACTATTGCCGCTCTCAGTGGTGCTTGCGACAGAGATCTGACCACCTCGTCTCTCTACAAGTTGCTTAGCCACCCATAGACCGATACCGCTTCCCAAGTCACCCTTTGTGGTGAAGAACGGCTCGAAGATGTGTTCCAGATGCTCCTGTTTTATTCCTGTCCCACTGTCGCGAATCATGACTTGAATACCATTCCCCCCGGTGCTGAGATGATTTCTCGTAGTGATGTGAAGCAATCCTCCCTTGCGCATCGCATCCGCTGCGTTGGCGATGATATTGGAGAAAATCTGGATCATCTCCCCTTTACTGACGGCAATCTTTTGCAGGTCGTTAAAACGGGTGTCCACAGCAACCCCGGTCGACAAAAGCTTTGCGTTGTACACGGCAAGCACAGTTTCGATCAGGCTGTGGAGATGAACCTCTGCGGGCAATCCGGTGTCTCGATAGTAGCCAAGCGTCTGGCGAGCGAGATGGGAGACACGCTCTAATTCCTCTTCGGCGGTCATTAGATATCGGTAGGTCTTGCTGCCTTCCGCACTGTCCTGCCGGGCCAAAAATATCAGATTGACCACAGATTCGAGAGGATTGTTGATCTCGTGAGCGATAGAGGCCGCCATACGACCAGTAACTGCCAGCTTTTCGCTTTGTATCAATAGCTGTTCGACTCGTTTGCGGTCGGAGATATCACGCGCGATCTTTGAAGCGCCGATTACGGTGCCAGTGCTGTCTCTCATAGGCGAGATCGTTACCGAGACGTCAATCAGATCATTGTTCTTTTTCTGCCGCCTCGTCTCGTAATGATCAATGCGTTCCCCGCACCTGAGCTTGTGCAGAATTTCATCCTCTTCGTAGTGCAGTTTCTCAGGAATGATTCGCAATATCGATTGGCCGATCATCTCCTCGGCGGTATAGCCGAACATCCGGTGAGCGCCGGCATTCCAGCTCTTGACAATCCCGTTCAGGTCTTTGCTGATGATGGCATCGTCTGCCGAGTCGACGATTGCCGCCAATTGAACGCGGATTTCATCATTTTGCCGGCGATCTGAGATATCGCGAGCGATTTTCGAAGCGCCGATCACCCGTCCGGTGTCATCCTTCACCGGAGAGATCGTCACTGAGACCGCAATTTTTTCCCCGCTTTTCCTGAGTCGGACGGTTTCGTAACGCTCGATCCGCTCCCCAGCCCGCAGTTTTGTTAAGATCTCCTCCTCTTCGTAGTGCAGATCCGGCGGAATAAGCCGAAGGATCGGCTGGCCTATCATCTCTTCTGGACGGTAGCCGAATACACGAACCGCGGCTGCATTCCAGCTCATGACGATTCCGTTGAGATCCTTAGTGATGATGGGATCGTCTGAGGAGTCGACGAGTGCTGCAAGGTGAAATCGTGGATCAAGCGTCCTTGGGACGGACACTGCGGAGGGATTATAAGAGGGGTCTATTGGGGGCATTCTCCGCGGCTCATTGCTCCAGAGGGTTGCATTCTTTTTAACCGTTTACATAGCTCTGCTGGAAGTACGATGCAACTTCGCAGCAAAAGTTAGCTGCAATTTTTGGCTGGTTCTCCCGCCGGCCCCGGATAAGCTTCGCAGAATGAATGGATTCCGATGCCATCTCCGCGCCGGCTGCGGTTAGGATGGCTAACGCCTCCGAGACCCGGAGGCCGACGTTTGCGGGGAGGTTTGTTGCGGATGGCTGGCTGGGGGAAAGATGGACGCGACCGGGACCGGCTGCACGAGGAGCGGCAGACCATCGGTCTGCTGAATGCCGTGGTCGCTCTTGCGGTGGGTGCTGTCGCTTACACCGACTGGGTGGTGGTCGCGAATGTTTCGCTCGGCTATCTTTACGTTTTACCGATTGCGCTCAGCGGGCTGATCAATCCGCTGCCGGTTACGGTCGGGCTGGCGGTGGTCGGCACCGTGCTGCAGGACATCTTCGGGCCCAAGGCGGACTCGCTGCAGTTGCGGATTGCGCACAATGTGATCGGGCTGGCGGGTTTTCTGGTGGTGGGATTTCTGGTGACGCTGATCGCGAAGCAGCGCGATCGCCTTGCGGCCGAGGTGCGGATACAGCGCGATGCGTACGAGCGCGATCTGGTCCTGGCTGCGCAGGTGCAGAGGCGGGTGTTGCCGCTGCCGCCGAAGCTGCCCGGCTTCGAGCTAGCCGCGGCGATGCATCCGGCGCGGCTGTTGGGCGGCGACTATTACGATTTTTTCGAGATATCCGAGGATGTGGTGGATGTGGTCATCGCCGATGTCTCGGGCAAGGGAGCAGCGGCGTCTCTTCTGATGCCTTCGCTCGCTCTGGCTATACGCACTCGCGCGCGAGAGCTGAGCGGACCTGCCGCGATCGTAAAGGATCTTGACGAGTCGTTGAAGCAGATCACGAACTCCGCGACCTTCGTCACGATTTTCTATGCGCGCCTGCATGCGGCCAGTCAGACCCTGGAATACGCCAGCGGGGGACACAATCCGCCGCTGCTGGTGCGTGTGAAGACGGGCGCTTCCTGGCTGTTGGAGGAAGCGGGGCCGATCGTAGGGATTTTGCCCGGCGCAGAGTTCTCGAACACCGTAGTTCCGCTGGAGCGCGGCGACATTCTGACGCTGTTCACCGATGGCGTGACGGAGCAGGAGAACGCGAGCGGCGAGGAATTTTCCATGGAACGGCTGCGAGCAGTCGTTCTCCGTACAGAAGGGGAACCGGCGAGCGTCGCAGTCTCCGGCATTGCCGATGCAGTGTCGACGTATGCGGGCGGGACAGAACAGGCGGACGATTTGACCGTGGTGGTTGTGAAGGTGCTGTGAGCGGCGGACACGTCAATCGAGGTTGAACAGACTGAACCGCCGGGAGACGGATGGAAGAAAGGGCGCGGCTACGATTGCCGCACCCTTTCTTTCCCGCAGATTCTGAAATGGTGTGTGAAGACTGACGTGATTGCTATTGCTCGAAGCTGCTGAGATAGCCTCCTCCATCACCGGAGAGAAGTACTGCTCTGGTGGGTGACACGACGTAGAAGATCCTTGGAGTGGCATCGTTTGAGACGGTAAAGACCGCCCTGCCGTGGGTGTCGACTGAGTAGGTGCCGGAGACCTTCTGGTCTGACTGAAGCCCCTTCGATCCGCTGCTATCGCTGGTGAATTGGGCGTTACCGGCACCGTCGGCCGCGACGAGGCTGACTACGTTGAGATCGGGCCAGGGAATTGTGCCACCGAGATAGTTTCCTTTGAGTGATGCGTTGGTAAAGGGTGACCCGGACTGCGCTTCCAGGAGACCGGAGCTGGTGGAGGCATCTGCTCCGAGCACAAATGCTTTCGCATTGCTGACCAGGTAGAGGATTGCCTCTGTGCCCCCTGATGTAATTGGGGTGCGCCCAGTTGCGGGATCGACTGCATAGGTTGCGGTGAAGGTCTGCGGTGCCAGCAGCGAGCCTTTGTACTCGTCGTAGATTGCGCTCAACTTCCCGTTTCCGTCGCTCGTCAGCAAACCTAGCCTGATATCCGGGATGTAGAGCGAGGTCTGGACGGCATTGCCGTTCAGTTCGATCACATTGGCTCCGGCCAACGAAGCGTTGCTGAAGGGACCGGTTTGTTGCAGCGCCGAGCCACTTACCAACGGGATCGTGGAGGAGGAAAGATCTCCGGAAGTTACCAGCAATTCGGTCGGCGTGACCTGGTAGTAGTTGTAGGTCACAGTAAGTCCGGCGGCGAGCTTCAGGGTGAGCACGCCTGAACCTACCGGGTCGGTGGTATAGGTTCCGGTGATTGAGGTGTAGCTCGAAGCGGTTCCGTTGTCGTTCATGTCGGCGGTGCCGCTGGTGATATTGCCAAGACCGTCTGCCTGGAAGGAACCGGCAAGCGCTGTGGGTTGCGAATGGATGTCCCAGCCGCTGAAGGCGAAAGCGTAGCCACCCTTGATGGCGAGGAGCGTGCCGGTGGGATTTGCGGTTTTCAGGACGCCCGATCCGCGCATACCAGTTCCCGTTGTGTCATCGAACTCGATGATGCGGATGTCACTGTCGGAACCGGATGTCAGGGAGGAGGCGGGAGCTGCGAGCGCGAATGTGACGTTGCCGCTTTGCAGGGACAATTCGAGTTGCCCTAAACCGTTGGTTGCGATCGAAGCCGAACCTCCGGTGATCGTCTGCTGTGTTGCGGGCGCCTGGTTCAGCTGATTTTCGCTATAGAAGCCGATGCCGACTATTCCTTTTACAACCTCGAAGATGCCGTTGATTCCGACGGGGTCGCCGCCAGCAGCATTTCCGTTGAATTGAAAGGCATAACTTCCATCGGGCAACGCAGCGCCCGCGGGATTGATGGTGAAGGAGACCGGTTCGGACGTGGTGTTGGTCGTGGTTTCATCCGTCACCGCGATATTTGGAGTGAAGGTTCCGGAGGCGGTTGGCGTGCCGGAGACGACACCCGCGGAGCTCAACGCCAGGCCCGCGGGCAGTGTGGATCCAGAGGCCGTAGCCCAGGTATAGGGAGGCACGCCGCCGGATGCCTGCAGCTGGAAGTTGTACGCAGTTCCGACCATGCCGACCGCAGCGGTGGTCGAGGTGATCTTCAGCGTGCCGCCGCTAATCGCGAGCGTGAGGCTTCCCGAGACGGCCGTCTGCGGCATGGCTTCACTATCGGAGACTTGCACGGTCACGTTTGCTGCTCCGGCCCCGGTCGGTGTTCCCGCGATGACTCCGCCGGTACTGAGCGATAGCCCTGCAGGAAGGGTGCCGGATTTGACGGTCCAGCTATAGGGCGCAGTCCCTCCGGTCGCAGAGAGGGTGGCACTATAGGCGACCGCGGTTTGCCCTTGCGATAAGGACGTCGTGGTGACGCTAAGAGGATCGACAGGCGGAGTATTTCCACCGCCGCCGCAAGCGAGAAGCAATCCTGACAGGAAAAAACTCAGTACCAGGCCAAGACGATTTGATTTCACGACGTCCTCCCAAAGCTTCAGGGGGTCGCTTTCGCATTCTGTGCTTTGGAAGTTCCGGGCCCGAGCCGCTGCTGCAGACGTTTGCCGAAGCTATCCGTCGGATGGCAGGCCGGCTGAATGCGGGGCGATCTACCCCATTCGCGGACAGCAGGCAATACGTTATGTCAGGATCGTCGTTACCTGCAAGGATTATCTGGGAGGCATGCGAGAGAGTGCCGCATAGCACAGGCCGGCGCGCGATGTCATGGCCTTGCGGAAGTACACTTTCCAGGCTGTCTGCGGATTCGCGAGGATCTTGAGAACGGGGGAAAAGAAAAGGCCCGGCAGAAATGCCGGGCCTCTATCTATTTTACAGGCTCTTCAGAACTGATATTTCAGCGCGAACTGGAAGAGGCGTGGGTTGTAGTTGGCGGAGGTATTGCTGATGGTGCCGATATTGTTCGGCGATACCGTGTAGATATCCGGATTCGCGGTACTCGCAGTGGACTGGAGCGTGTTGTTGGGGTTGGCGAAGTTGGTGGTATTAGTGATGTTGAAGCACTCCGCACGGAATTGCAGCGAGGTCTCACGGTAGATGGGGAAATTCTTGAAGAGCGAAAGATCGACGTGACGGTAGTGCGGACCGTAAAGCGGGTTCTTGCGTTCAGTGCCGAGAGTGCCTGAGGGCTGCGGCGCAAAGGCGGTGGGATCGAAGAACTTCTCGATGCTCGGATTGCTGAGGTTTCCCTTGCGCAACTGGTTTGGCCGATCCTGATGATTGGCAAAGTTTGTGGTGGCGATGCCGCCCCCTGAGTTGAGGACGGTGAAGGGCTCGCCGCTCTCCCAGACCAGGATGGTATTGGCCTGCCAACCCCGGACCGCTGCTCCGGCAAATCCGCTCGAGCTCTTGCCGAAGGGGAGCTCATAGTTGGCGCTGACGGCGGCGCGGTTGCGGATGTCGACGTCGCTGTTTCCGTAGTCAACGGAGCTGATCTGCGAAGGGATGGTGCCGTAACCGTCGTTGATCTCGTTGCTGAGATTAAGGACGTTGTCGAGGCCGTGGGCGAGGGTGTAGTTCGCGTTGACGGTGAGCCCGCGCGAAGTGCGGCGGTTTACCGAAAGCTGGAGCGCGTTGTAGTTGGAGGAGCCGCGGCTGTTGTAGCCGCCGATCTGGGTGATATTCGGCAACTGCTTATAGTACGGGCGCAGCATGTTGTAGGCATTGCCCGGTGTGGTGCCTTCGCTCGCGGCGAGCGCGTTGAGAGCGTTGTTGGAGATGAGCGGCGGCAGGTTCTGGTCGTTGTAGATCTGCGCCAGGTGACGCCCAAGCATCCCGACATAGGTGGCTTGCAGCACGTTGGCCCCGAATGCCTTCTCAAGCGTGAGGTTGAACTGTTCCAGATAGGAGGAGCGGAAGGCGGGATCAACCGGATCCGCAATGGAGCCGGTAGGGTTGGTCGCGCTTGCGGCTGTTGGCAGCGGTAAGCCGAATTGAAATTGAGCTACGCCGTTTCCTGGTCCGCCGATGCCGGGCGTGGGGATTGGACAGCTTCCGTTGTTGCAGGAGTATGCAGAAACGAAGGGCTGGTTTTTGAGCGAGGAGTTCGAGGTGTAGTTCATCGGGAAGTAGGAGATACCAAAGCCACCGCGGAGAACGGTGCTGGGCGCGACGGTGTAGGCGAAGCCGATGCGTGGAGCGACGTTGCTCCAGGTGGGTTTCAATCCCGCGTACTGGTTCACATGGTTCCGGTTGGCGATGACGATCGACGCCGTGGCGGGATCGAAGTTCGAGATGGCGTTATGCGCCTCAGTGAATGGGGTGAAGACGTCGTAGCGGACCCCGAGATTCAGGGTGAGGGTCGGCGTCGCATGCCAGTCGTCCTGCACGTAGGCACTGGGTTCCCACACACGATAATGCGGGGGCACCAGGCTGTTGGAGCGCTGCACGTTGTTGTAGTTGCCCTGCAGCAGAGCGGTAAGCCCGGTTGCATTGGCTCCGGTAGAGGGCAGAGCGGTGAGGGTGTTGAACTGCCAGTTGCCGATGCCCTGATTGTTCTGATAGTTGAGTGCCTGGCGGCGGATGAGGGCGGCGCCTATCTTGATGCTGTGCGCGCCGCGGTTCATGACGACGGCACCCTGGTATTGGAAGGTATTGTCGATATCCAGAATGGGGATATAGCTTCCGTCGCCGAGATCGGCGAGGTTCTGCACGCCAATCGGGGTGAGGCCGGAGGTGTTGATGTCAAGGTTCACGTTGGGCTGGCCGAGCGCCTTATTGACCGCTTCGCCGTAGTTCAGCGGGAATGACTGGTTGTTGATTCGGGTGTAACCAAAGCCGAGCTGCAGGAGCAGGTTGGAGCTGAAGGTGCGGATGTAGTTGATCTGCGCGTTCTGCGCGTCGTCCTTGGCGTTGCCGTAGAAATTGTAGTTCGCACCGCCGGGAGCGATGTTCAGCCCGGCCTCATTCACCGTCGGCAGAAGTCCGGGGAACTGAACAGGTGTTCGGTTGTAGCTGTAGCGGCCATAGAGCAGGTTCTTCGGACCGAACTGCACATCCACGCGGCCGTCTGCGGTATCGCTGTTGCGGACGACGACAGGGGAGCTCACGAAGGCACCGGAAACAGGAGTGGTGGACGGCGCATTTGGCGCGGGATAGAGCAACGCGTATTTCAGACCGACGGGATCGATAGGGCCGCCGCCCGCAAGCGATGCTGGATTGGTCCGCAGCGCGTTGTACTGAGCGAGTGTGGGCACCTGGACCTGCGATGGGGCGCTTCCCTGAATCTGCCGCAGGCCTTCGTAGTCGCCGAAGAAGAAGAGCTTGTCGTGGATGATGGGGCCGCCGATGGACCCGCCGAACTGGTTCTGCCGAAGTTTTGGTTTCGGATTGTGAGCGCCGAACTGAAAGGGAAATGAGTTGAGCACATCGTTGCGGAAGAACTCGAAGGCTGAGCCGTGGAAGTTGTTGCTGCCAGATTTGGTGATGATGTTGATGACTCCGCCCGCGGTGCGGCCCACTTCGGCGGTGTAGGTGTTGCTTTGGATGTTGACTTCGCTGATGGCTTCGATGGACGGGCGAATGCCCGTTGTGCCGATGATGCGCTCGTTATTGTCGAGACCATCGATCATCCAGTCGTTGATGGTGTCGGACTGTCCGTTGACGGAGATGCCGGAGGTGAGACGGCGATCGTCGGGCCGCCCGCCGCTGGAAAGACCATTCGGAGGACCTTCGTTGGCGCCTGGAGCGAGTTGTGCGAGGTTGACGTAGTTGCGGCCATTGAGCGGCAGATCCTGGGTCGCCTTCTGAGTGATGACGGTGGTCAGCACAGAGCTGTCGCTTTGCAGTGCCGGAGCCTGGCCGGTCACCTCGACGGTCTGGCCCTCAGTGCCGACCTGGAGCTTCGCGTTCTCGCGTGCGCGGTCGGATGCGGAGAGCGCGATGTTGGGAATGACATAACTTTTGAATCCGCTTTGCGATACCTGGATGGAGTAGCTGCCCGGGCCTAGCTGCGTAAAGGTATAGTCGCCGGCGGCGGTCGTCTGCGCGGTACGCACTTCTTTCGTGCCCAGATTTGTAAGTGTGACTGTGGCATTTGGCAGGCTTGCACCTGTAGCGTCCGTCACGGTGCCGGTGATGTCTGCGGTGGTGCTCTGTGCCGATGCGAAGCGAGCCACCGGGAGCAGCAGGCACCCAGTGAGAAGTATTGCTCGCGCCGCAAGGCGGAAATGACGTGCTGCTGCTGTCGAGGGAGCGTCAGACCAGCCTGAGGTGTTCATGAGTGATTCCTGAGTGGGCAGACACAAAGTAGTGGCTGCTCCACTGAACCGCAAATTACGACTTTGCAATCAGGAATGGCAAGTACCGAAGCGTAAACATCAGCTGCCTCGGTTATCTAAATCGTTAACTATGCGGAGGTGCAGCTTCGCAATAGGACATTCGATTGCCTTAATACTTTATGTTTCTATGACTTTCGATCTTATGAAAACGTAACCGGAGGCATTCTCGAGAGCCCGGGGGCAAATAGGTAACCGGCTCCATTACAGGCGCGCAAGGAGACGAATGGTCGGGAATGCTCGGAACAGCAGATCTCTTATGCGCGACTGCGCCGCTCCTACTGCGTGCGCTCCAGTACAACTGCGGTGCTGTCGTAGTCGCCTTGCAGCTCGAGCTCGAGGCCGTGGTGCATCCAGTAGCTGCCGCTTGCCTGCTGCGGGGAGCGGAGTTGTTTGAAGTCGAGTGGGCGCAGGCGGTAGCTGGCTCTGGGATCGAGGCCTTCGAGACGGACCAGCGGATAGGGATCGCCGAAATTCTGCGAGTGCAGGTAGGCAAAAACGACCGCTTGTGTGCCGTCCGCTGATACGTATTCGGTGGCGGCGCGCTCGCTGGGCGCGGCGGGGCGGGATGGCGCGACGAGGCGGTACTGGAGTCCCTGCTGCACGGTAGGACGTATGGTTTTATAGAAGGCGACGAGGTCCTTGGCGGTGGACATGTCCTCGGGCGTGAAGTTGTTGAGGTTGGCGCCGATGCCGAGCGAGCCTTCCATCGCGACGAGGAAGCGGAACTTGAGGGGAGTCTTGCGCTGCGGTGCATCCGTGACCCAGGCCATCATCACGCCGGGGGTGTAGGCGTGGGTGAAGCCGTCCTGGATAGAGAGGCGGTCGAGCGCGTCGGTGTTGTCGGAGGGCCAGACTTCGACGGTGCGGCGGAGGATACCGAGGTCGACGCGGCCGCCGCCGCCGGAACAGGATTCAATCTCCAGCTTCGGGTGCTTGGCGCGCAGGCGATCGAGGATGGCGTAGAGATTGTGAACGTAGGCGACGTAGATCTTCTTCTGGTCGGCGGCGGGCATGGCGTCCCATCCGGGCTCCGCCCAGTTGCGGTTGTAGTCCCACTTCAGAAAATCGATGTCGTTGTTGGAGACCAGCTCGTCGAGCCAGTGATAGGTGTACTCCATGACATCGGGGCGCGCGAGATTGAGCAGTAGCTGATTGCGCCCTTCGGTGCGCGGACGGCCGGGGAAGTTCATGGCCCACTCGGGATGCTTGCGATAGAGGTCGCTGTCGGGGTTCACCATCTCGGGCTCGACCCAGATGCCGAAGTCCATGCCGAGTTGATGGACGCGATCGATGACCGGCTTGAGACCGTTGGGAAACTTCTCTTTATTGACGTACCAGTCGCCGAGTCCGGCGTGATCGTCCTTGCGCTGGCCGAACCATCCGTCGTCGATGACGAAGCGCTCGACGCCAAGCGCAGCGGCCTTTTCAGCAAGCGCAAGCTGGCCGGATTCGCTGACCCTGAACTCGGTCGCTTCCCATGAGTTGTAGAGGACGGGACGGAGTTTGGGATGCGGCGCGCCGGGCAGGATCACGCCTTGTTGGAAGCGGTGGAGGATGCGGGAGGCTTCGCCCATGCCGCCATCCGTGAAGCCGCCGTAGAACGGGGGAGTGCTGAGCGACTCGCCGGGCGCGAGGCGGTAGCCGAAGTCGAAGGGATTGTAACCGCCGGTGATACGAACCTGGTGGAAGGAGCTTTGCTCCATGGTGATGCGCCAGCTGCCGCTCCAGCCGAGCTCCCCGAAGTAGACCGGGCCGTGGTTCTCGTCTTCAGCATCGGGTCCTTCGATGGCAAACCAGGGATTGGCCTGATGGCCGGTAGAGCCGCGGCGGCTTTCGATCACCTGGCTGCCGACGTTGAGCGGCGCGGATTGCAGTTGCCATTCGCCGGCCCAGCGGCCGGTGAGCCAGTGGGCGCGGTAGTTGCGGTTCTGGAGATTGGGAAGGCTCCAGGTGGCGCTGGCGGCATCTTCGAGGACGACGTCTTCTTTGGTCTGGTTGTCGATGGTGGACCAGCGCTCGAGCACGCTCTGTCCGGAGTAGACGCGATAGAAGAGATGGACGACGAGCGGCAGCTTGATGTCGCGCATGGTGATCTCGAGAGTCTGGGTCGCTGCGTCGTGAGTCTGGTGCTGGTCGACATACTCGAGGACGACATCGCGGTTGCCGCTGGCGAAGGTGGCCTTCAGGTCAGGTTCGGTATAGAGGCCGGCGCCCCACGCGGCGTATTCCTGCGGCGTGATGGTGCTGGTGAAATCGAAGGATGCCCGCTCGGGCAGGCTGTGGGCGGCGGGGATGTCCGCGGCGCGATCTATGCGAGGTCCCCAGTAGAGGGACTGGAGCCAGTTGTGCTCGTCGACGCCCATAGCGTAGCTGAAGTCGCCGGCCTGGATGACCCAGAGCTTTGCGTCGGGGCGGTATTCGATGCTTTGCGGATGGGCCATCGGCGTGGTGACGATTGCGGCGAGAAGTATAGCGGCGATGGCAAGGGCGCGCAGAGACACGGTGGTTCTCCTCCGAATCACAGACGCTTGTCAGTGTAATCGCTTACGTGCGCGGTGTGGATGGATTTGCCAATCGTGCGAGCGCCGCGCCGCTGACCCGCATGATGCGCCACGGCTCCAGCATGACGGCGCCGCAACTTCGGTAGAAGTCGATCGCGGGCGTGTTCCAGTCGAGGACGTCCCACTGCATGCGGGTGCAGCCGCGCTCCATGGCGATGGCGGCGACGTAGCCCAGAAGCGCCTTCCCGATGCCGCGGCCACGATGCGAGGGCTGGACGAAGAGGTCTTCGAGATGCACGCTGGGACCGCGCCAGGTGGAGTAGATGGGGAAGTAGAGGGCAAAGCCGGCCGCTTCGCCCTGGTCGTCCGCGATGAGGCACTCGAAGAGCGGCTGCGGTCCGAAGCCGTCGCGACGGAGCTCGGCCTCGCCGATCTGGACGGCGTCGGGCTCGCGTTCGTAGGTTGCGAGTGCGTGAATGAGGGTGAGGATGGCGGGGACGTCGGCTTCAGTGGCGAGGCGGATGTGCATGGGATGTGCTCGCCATCGAGTCTACGGGGGATCGGCCGTCAATTCTCAGATGAGACTCGTGAGGGTGCGAAAAACACCAGATCTCTCCACTGCGCGCCTGCGGCGCGGCCGGTCAAAACGACGATCCTTATGGGAGGTCAGGGTGCCCCACCCTCCCCTTCGCTTTGCGAAGAGAAAGGATGGGGTGTCCGGTGATGGCTGCAGAGTCTAATGAACGCGGGCGAGGAAGACGCCGAACCACTTATGGGGATCGGTCCACTTGTCGACTACTGTGAAGCCGGTCTGAGCGAGCAGGTGATCGGCGCGCTCGGTGGTGAATTTGTAGCTGTTTTCCGTGTGGATGGTTTCGCCGCGGCGGAAGGCGAGCGAGAGCTCGAGCGAGGGAATGGATACTTCATGCGCCAGCAGGCTTTCGAGGTGCATCTCGATGCGCGACTGCGCTCCGTTCCAACGGACCTTGTGGCGGAACTTCATCAGGTCAAAGTCGGCGCCGAGCTCGCGATTGATGCGCGCGAGCACGTTGCGGTTGAAGGCCGCGGTGACGCCGCTGGCGTCGTCGTAAGCGGCGATCAGTGTGGAGATGTCCTTCACCATATCCACGCCCAGCAGGAGCATGTCTCCGGGTGCGAGCTGGTTACGGACGTTGAGCAGCAGGCGGCGCGCGTCTTCGGGCTCGAAGTTGCCCAGGCTGGATCCGATGTAGAGCACGAGGCGGCGGGTGCCGTCAGCGGGAATCTCACCGAGGCCTTCCGTGTAGTCGCCGACGCGCGGCTCAAAGGTTATGCCTGGAATGGCGGCGGTGAGGTGGAGTTGTGCCTCGTTGAGCGCGGACTCCGAAACATCGATGGCGTGGTAGGTGACGGCCTCCTGGCGGCGAACGGCGGCGCGGAGCAGCAGGCCGGTCTTGGTTGCGGTGCCGGCGCCGAGTTCGATGATGGTGAGGTCGCGGTCGACCCCGTGCGCAGTGGGCGCCGATGCTGCGGCGATGATGGCATCGGCGTTGGCTTCAAAGATGCCTCGTTCGGTGCGGGTGAGGTAGTACTCGTCGAGTGCGGTGATCTCTTCAAAAAGGCGCGAGCCTTCCTGGTCATAAAAAAGCCAGGGGCTGAGGGTGCGCGGCCGGGCGGTGAGGCCGCGATAGACCTCGGAGCCGAGAGGCGTATAGGCCGCCGCCGGCAACTGGGGTAATCTGACGACTGCATTCATCTGGAAACATCTTTCTCCCGTGACGGGATGGGTTGTGTCTGGAATGAGTCTTGCGGTGAGTTGTGCGATGCGTCCTGTGCGAGCCGGAAACCCGCAAACTGCCAGCGTGCGGCAGGAGAGAAGAAGTTGCGATAGGTGGATCGGATGTGCGTGCGAGGCGTAACGGCGGAGCCGCCCCGCAACACCATCTGGTTGATCATGAATTTCCCGTTATATTCGCCGAGCGCACCCGCAGGCGCGCGATAGCCGGGATAGCCGAGGTAAGCGCTGCGGGTCCACTCCCACACATCGCCGAAGACTTGATCGAGGTCAGAGTCGGGTGCGGCCACCGGATGCAACTGGCCGCTCTCGAGCAGATTGGCGTTTGCGGGAATGGACGGAACACATTCGGCAACAGCGGCCTCCCACTCAGCTTCCGTCGGCAGCCGTTTTCCCGCCCAACGAGCGAAGGCCTCTGCCTCGAAGTAGCTCACATGACAGACGGGCGTGGACGCGATCTCGCTCAACGGGAGAAGTCCGCGCATGGTGTAGACCATCCAGACACCATCCACTTGACGCCAGTAGAGCGGCGCATTCCACTGCCGGGCGTTCACGGTCTCGCGGCCTTCGGAGAGCCAGAGCTCGGCGCGCGTATAGCCGCCGTCTTCCATGAAGGCGAGATATTCGGCGCAGGTGACGGCGCGCGATGCGAGCGCGAATGGCTGAAGAAAGACGGTGTGCCGCGGCGATTCGTTGTCGTACGCGAAGCCGTTGCCGGCGTGACCAATCTCCGTGAGTCCGCCGGCGAAGTTGCGCCAGCGGAGCGGCGAAGTGCCGGATTTGAAGCTGCCGCCTTCCGCATACGCGGGATGCAGTGGGTTGCTCCAGAATGCGTGTTTGATGTCGTAGCAGAGCAGCTCCTGATGCTGTTGCTCGTGATGGATTCCCAACTCGATGCGCTCGGCCGCTTCTGCGGGCATGCCGCGCTGGTCGAGGCGCACGATGGCATCTTCTACGTGCTGGCGATAGGCGAGGATCTGCTCGATGCCGGGGCGGGAGAAGGAGGCGCGCAGCTTTTTCTCCGGCTGATCGGAGACGTCGTTGTAATAACTGTTGAAGAGCCAGAGGAAGTCGGGATGGAAGGGCTGATAGCCGGCTAGATATTTGCGGAGAACGAACGTTTCGAAGAACCAGGTGGTGTGGGCCAGGTGCCATTTCGCCGGGCTCGCTTCCGGACAGCTCTGCACCATCATGTCTTCTGGGGTGAGCGGGCTGCACAGCGCGAGGCTTTGACGTCGCGTCGCGGTGAATGCAGTCAGGAGTCCGGGCGCGGTGAGTTCAACTGCTGCTGACATTATTCCTGTGTGTCCTTAAAGTTCCGTTGATCCTTCGCCATTGGAGCGCGGCAATGCGTCCTCCGTTGCTCGCACAGCCTAGCATTTCGTTGTCACAAAATTGCTAACGAAACGGCGGCGATTGCGTATCCAGCGTTAAGGCAAACTGGAACACTACGCAGCCTCACTATGGATGCGCAAGTGGTGCTTGAAGGACGCGAAGATTTGGTAACCACTCAATGGTTATCGGTGTCTCGTTGCGTCCGGTAGGCGACACTCGGACGGGTCGTGCGGGTTAGGGACTTGACAGCAGGTGCGCCAGACCGAAGGCGGCAGCCGCAGCCAGACCGCCGATGATCACGGTCTGCAAAGCGCTGCGCACTGTGCCTGCGCCGGTGATGCGTCCTTTGACAGCGCCGAAGAGCAGCAGAGCGAGCAAAGTAATGCCGACGGATGCGGGAAGGGCGGAATGGAGGGTGCCCAGCATATAGGGGAGCAGGGGGATGAGGCCGCCGAGGATATAGGAGCCGGCGATGGTGATGGCGCTGATAACCGCGCGACCGGCCTGCGGCTGCTCGAGGCCGAGTTCGAAGCGCATCATGAAATCGACCCAGGCAGTGGGATTGCGCTGGAGGGCGGCGAGCACGGGCGTGGCCTCGTGGCGCTCGACACCATAGGCACAGAAGATCTCGTAAATCTCCTCTTCTTCATCCTGGTGGCGCTCGACGATTTCGCGCTCTTCGCGCAGGCGTTCGCTGCGGTAATGCTCGGCATCGCCGCGCGCCGCGAGATACCCGCCTAATCCCATGGCGATGGCGCCGGCGGCGATCTCCGCCAATCCGGCGAGCACGATGATGTGCAGGGAATTGACCGCGCCGGAAAGGCCGGCGGCGAGCGCGAAGGGCACAGTAAGGCCGTCGGACATGCCGATGACGATATCGCGGACGGTGTCGCCTGATTGGAAGTGGGTCTCATGGTGATGATCGACTGCCGAGGGGCTGGCCATGGCGGGAGTGTAGAGCATCGCGTACGGCCGGCGAATGTGGCTGGCCCGACAAACCGGGGGCCGGCCGCAGAGAGAACGAGTGATACCAGCCCGGTGAACGGCGGTTCGCACGGTCAAAAGCGTCCTTTGGACTTGTGCGCCCGTCTGTATTCTGGGCCTAAGGAGGCGATCGTCCTTATTTCCATGTTTCCGAGTTTTCAAGCGCATCGCTGGAGCCGCGGCCTTCGTCTATGTGCAGCAGGCGGACTGCTGTTGTGGGGCGTGGTGGCGCTCGCCAGCTTCAAAGCCCGCGCGCAGGATGACGATGACCAGGGCTGGGCGCAGTTTTCAAGAGACAACACGCTAAGGGGCACGGTGGTGTCGGAGGCCCCGGCGGGAAAGAACGACGGCAGCTTCGCGGTGAAGACGGACAACGGCCAGGCGTGGAAGGTGCTTTACGGAGTGAACACCCGGTTGATGAAGGGACGGGATCCGGTGCGCCCAGCGGATATACAAGCGGGCGACATGATCTTTGCCGCGGGCAATGTGGATGCAAAGAAGAAAACGGTGGGCGCGGCGATCCTGATCGATGTTCCGGCCGAGGAGGTGCGCAGGGCGCGAGAGGGGCTGGGAAAGACGTGGGCGGCGGGAAAAATCATGGGGATCTCCGGGACCACGATTCATGTGCACCGGCTGGATGGAGTGGAGCAGGAGATTGCGGTGGATGAAAACACATCGTTTCGGGAGAAGCGCGAATCGGTGACGCTGGCCGATTTGCGGCCGGGCGAGGGCTTTCGTGCGGAAGGCCACGTGATGAACGGTACGTTCACTGCAACGACGTTGACGGTTTTCGATCTGAAGGGACATGAACCATGGCTCGACGCCGGGTCCGAGGCGCGATGAGACGGATTGGCGTGCTGGCTGGATTGCTGATGACTCCGTTGTGCGGCTGGAGCCAGATCCAGATTATTTCCCCGGTCGAGCAGCTACAGCCCGCGACGCCCGTTCTCTCGATGGTCCTGCAGCCGACGCAGACTGCCGCTCCTGTGTCATCCGCTGCCGGTGGAACGATTGAGGGTGTAATCCAGTCGGGCAAGACGCCGCTGCCGGGGGTGAGCGTGACGGCGAAGAACACGCTGACGGGCAGGCAATACGTAACCGCGACGGATAGTCATGGAGCCTTTGCACTGCATATCGATGCGGATGGGCGCTACGTGGTGCGCGCCGACTTTGCGGCCTTTGCCGGCGCAACGAAGGAGGTGCTGCTGCACGGTGGCGCGCGAGCGCCGGAGACGGACTTCTCGCTGGTTCTGGCGTCGCGGCAGCAGCAGATGGATCAGGCGGAGGCGCGGCGTACCGCGGGCCAGGGGCCGGGTTCGGGTCAGGGTCAGGGACCGCGGCAGTACATGGGCGGCCAGGGCGCGCAGAACCTGGGCCTCATGGCAGGGGCGCTGGGGGCGATCGCCGCGGGAGCCGAAACGGGCGGGGCGGCGCTGCCCTCGGCTGCAAGCAGCGGCGACTTCAGCAGCACCGAGTCCGTGAGCGTGACCGGGCAGAGCGGGACGACGAACCCGTTTGCGGGCGTCAACATGGAGCAGATGCGCGACAGCCTGGAGAACATGCAGCAGCAGCAGACGCTGGCGCAGATTCCCGGACAGGGGCGGACGGGTAGCGCCTTCAGCGGCTTCAGCGGCGGAGGTGGCGGAGGAGGCTTCGGCGGTGGAGGTGGGCGTGGCGGTGGTGGTGGAGGAGGTGGCCGGGGTGGTTTCAACTTCCGCCGCATGAATCCGAACAAGCCGCACGGGGCGTTGTTCTGGACCGGTGGAAACAGCGTGTTCGATGCCAAAGATTTTGCGCTGCGTGGGCAGCAAGAGCCGCAGCCGCCCTACAACTCGAACCGCTTCGGGGCGATATTCGCAGGTTCGCCCAATATTCCGCATGTGATCCAGAACGATACGAAGGACTTCATTTTCCTGTCGCTGATTGGGAATCACTCCTCGTCGCCCTTCGATAACTATGGGACGGTGCCGGATGCGGCGCTTCGCGGAGGGAACTTCTCCGGCCAACCGGCGATTTACGATCCACAAAACGGACAGCCGTTTGCCAATAACCAGATCCCGGCGGAGCGTATCAGCCCGCAGGCGACCAACTTGTTGAGCTACATCCCGCTGCCGAATATCGCGACGGCGAACCGGCAGAACTACCAGCGGCTGACCACGGCGACCACCAACACAACGACGGTGGGGGCGCGCTACATGCGCAGCTTTGGCGGGGGTACGGCGGTCTCCAGCATGGTGCGCCAGTTCACCGGAGCGAGCGCGCCGGGGCTGCAGCAGAGCCTCAACGCCAACTTCAATTACAGCCACTCCGCCGCGGATGAGGTGAATCTCTTCCCGGAGCTGGGCGGGAAGCAGCAGACGCATCAGTATTCGCTGCAGGTTGGCTACACGCTTGGCATCAAGCGGCTGACAAATAGCTTTACCGCGAACCTGAACCGCTCGAATTCCCAACTCAGCAACTTCTTTACCAACAAGCAGGACATCGCGCAGAGTCTGGGGATTCACGTGTTGAGCGGCGCAGCGGCGAATCCGCTGAACTATGGATTGCCGAATGTAACACTGGTGCAGTTCTCCGGACTGAATGAGGAACAGCCGAACTTCCAGGTGAACCAGACGATCGGCGTCTCTGAATCGAGCTCATGGGTGCACGGCAAGCACAACGTAAAGTTCGGCGGTGACTACAAGCGCATCGACCTGAGCATGATCGGCCAGGCGAACTCCACCGGCACATTTGTGTTTACCGGACTGGCCACCCAGCAGCCGGGCTCCTCTGGCACGAATGGGACCGGAACCAACGGCGGCAACGGGCAGGCAAGCACCGGATCTTCATTGGCGGATTTTCTGCTGGGTCTTCCGCAGCAGACGACGATCCAGGCGCCGTATCAGAAGGCGTACCTGCGCGCGAATATCTATGACCTCTTCCTGCAGGACGACTGGCGCGTGCGCGCGAACTTCACTGTTCTGGCCGGTCTGCGCTATGAGTACTTCTCGCCTTATTCGGAGAAGGACGGACGGCTGGCGACGATTGATCCCAGCAGCGACTTCTCTCAGGTTGCGCCGGTGCTTGCCGGCGGGGTTGGGCCTTACACAGGTCCCTACCCGAAGACACTGATCTACCCGGAGCGCAACGACTTCTCTCCGCGCGTGGGCTTTGCGTGGAGAGCGATGAAGAATACCGTGGTGCGCGGCGGCTACGGCGTGAACTTTGCGAATGGGCAATACATCAGCTTCATTCAGAACCTGGCCTTTCAGCCGCCGTTTGCCGATGTGCAGACCAACCAGGCGACGCAAGGCGCGCACATCACGCTGACGGATGGCTTTCTGGCGCCACAGCCGGCCGGCAACTACTCGGTGAACAAGAATTATCGGCTGCCCTACGTGCAGGTGTGGAACCTTGATATTCAACGCACCTTGCCCATGAATATCGTGCTGAATGTGGGCTGGAATGGGGCAAAGGGCACACGGCTGGATGTGCTGACAGCGCCAGGACGCAACGCGAACTCATCCCTGAGCGGGGTGTACTACAACTACTCGGACTCGATTGGATTTTCGAATTACAACGCGGGCACGGTGCGGCTGCGCAAGCGGCTGCAGGGCGGAGTTGCGCTCGGCGCCACCTACACCTACTCGCACGCGATCGACGATGCAAGCGCGATCGGTGGCAACGGCGGAACTACGGCTGTGGTTGCGCAGAACTGGCAGAACATTCTGGCGGAGGAGTCGAATTCATCCTTCGATATTCGCCACAACCTGAAGGGCGATTTTCTGTATGAGCTCCCCTTCGGGCCCGATGCGCACTTTCTGACCAGCGGCAACTGGCTCTCGCATGGTCTCGCGAACGTATCGCTGTCGGGCACGTTTGCCTTTGCGACGGGAGAGCCGCTGACGCCGCGCTTTGTTGCCAACAGCGCCGATGTAGCAAGGGGGAGCACGGGATCGCTGCGGCCGAACCGGGTGCCGGGGGCTTCGCTGACGGCCGGCGGCGGATCGTTGAACCACTGGTTCAATACCAACGCGTTCAGCAGCGACTTCGCGCCCGGCCAGATATACGGCACGGCGTCGAGGTATTCGATTCCTGGGCCGGGGACGCTGACCTTCGACGCGTCGCTCTCAAAGACGATCCGGCTGGGCGATATGCGCAACCTGGAACTGCGGGGAACGGCGGACAATGTGCTGAACACGGTGCAGTATTCGGGAGTGGACACGAGCCTTGGCTCGAACACCTATGGCCAGGTCACATCGGCGGCGCAGATGCGCACCTTCACGCTGACGGCGAGGTTCCGCTACTGATGCGCACACTATGGGCAATCGCGCTGGGAGCCGTGCTGCTGCCGCTGCTGCATGCACAGGAGCAGCAGCCTGCGGCGAACGGCACCAATCCGAACGGCGCCAGTTACGTATTGAAGGTGCAGAGCGACCTGGTGCTGACCAATGTCGTGGTGCGCGACAAGCGTACGGGCGCTGTGGTGCGCGGCCTGACGGCGAAGGACTTCACGGTTCTCGAGAACGGCAAGCCGCAGAAGATCGACACATTTGATTTTCAGAGCATTGATCAGGCCACCCCATTGAATGAGGCGACAGTGAGTGGGAAGGCAGGGCAACTGGTGCTGGGCAAAGGTACCGGCACCGGCGTGGTGACAGGGGACGAGCTGCGCAATCACCGCCTGGTCATCCTCTTCTTCGACCTCACGTCGATGCAGCCGGACGACCTGACGCGTTCGGTCGAGGCGGCGAAGAACTACATCAACCGGCAGATGCAGGCGGCCGACCTGGTGGCCGCGGTGTCGCTGGGTGCGTCGATCAACGTGGACCAGGACTTTACCGCGAACAAGCAGGCGCTGCTGGCGGTTGTCTCGAAGTATGACGGCACAGAGCAGGCGGGCTTCCAGCCGGGCGCGACCACGACCACCAACCAGACTGAGGACGCGAGTAGCTTTACCCCGGACGAGAGCGAGTACAACGACATCAATACCGATCGCCAGCTCTACGCGATCGCGCAGATCGCGAAGTCGCTGCAGTACATCAACCAGAAGAAATCGCTGCTCTACTTCTCGGGCGGCATTCAGCGCGACGGCATCGAGAACGAGGCGTCGCTGCGCTCGGCGACAAACTCGGCGGTACGGGCGAACCTCTCGATCTACAGCGTGGACATGCGCGGGCTGCAGGCGATCTCACCCCTGGGCGATGCGTCGACGGGGTCGATCCGCGGCGCGAGCGCATACAACGGCCAGGCTTTCCAGAACAATCTCGATGCGAATTTCAATTCGCAGGAGGTGCTGTCCACGCTGGCGGCCGACACCGGAGGCAAGTTCTACGGCGACTCCAACGACTTCGCACCGGCTTTCCAGGCGATGGAGAACGACACCGCCGAGTACTACGCGATCGGCTTCCGCTCGACCAATACGGCGCGCGATGGACGCTATCGCAAATTGCAGATCAAGCTGAATCGCACCGATGTGAAGCTCGAGTACCGGCCGGGGTACTACGCTCCGGCGGACTACCAGCACTCGAACCACGAGGATCGCGAGCGCCAGTTGACGGAGCAGCTGGCGAGCGATCTGCCAGCGACCGATGTGCCGGTGTACATGGCGGCGTACTATTTCGAGCTGGCGCCGGACCGCTACTACATTCCGGTGTCGCTGATCGTGCCCGGGTCACAGATCCCGTTCGTGAAGGGCGGCGACCGGGATAAGGCGACGATCGACATCATCGGCGAGGTGAAGGATGGTGCCGGCCGCGCCGAGGGCGAGGTGCGGCAGACGGTGAAGCTGGCGATTGACCAGCAGCAGCAGGTGTCGCGGAAGAACGTGCAGTACACGACCAATTTCACGCTGCCGCCAGGCAAGTATCACGTGAAGTTTGTGGTGCGCGAGAATTTGACCGGGCACATGGGGTCCTTCGAGACGGACATCAATGTGCCGGATTTGACGAAGGCGCCGATGCGGGTGTCTTCCGTATTGCTTGCAAGTCAGAGGCAACCGGCGCCGAAAAGTAAGCAGGCGAATCCGCTGGTGCAGGATGGCCAGCTATGGGTGCCGAATGTGGCGCATGTCTTCCGGCAGGACGGGCACTTGTATCTGCTGTATGAGGTCTACGGTCCGGATACCAAGACGGCCGACGCCAAGTCGCAGCCGCCGCGGCTGCTGACTTCGATCGAGTTCCTTTCCGGCTCGACGAAGGTCTTTGAGACGCCGCTGGTGGAGGCGACGAAGCTGACGGATCCCGCGCGCAACACCATCGCGTTCCAGTTCGATGTGCCGCTGAAGGATTTGAAGCCGGGGCAGTATACGTGCCAGGTAAATGTGATCGACGACCGGGCGGGAGCGTTCAGCTTCCCTCGGACCGGTGTGCTGGTGCGGTGAGCTGATTCGCGAGTGACAGAGCGGTCCCCCCTCCCCTCCCCCTGTGGTGCAGTTGCTGGCCGATAAGTCTTTTGATCACTATGCTTTACTTGCTATGTGGACGCCTAAATGTGGTGATCTAAAGGACTTACCTTAAAGATGTCCAAATAAAGGGACTTACGTGCAAGACGTAAGGGAATCATTCCGGAATAGAACATGTGGCCCCGCTTTCGGGGTCGACCGGATTTACGCCCTATTTCAAGTGTAGCGAGCCTGTCGGAGAAAATTGGCAGGTTTTGTTTGTGTTTCGCACGCGCGGTTTCAAAAGAGTACGGAGGGCAGCCAGGCACCGGCCGGGTCGTTGTAAAGCCCGGTGGTCATGAGCGTCATAGGCTGGACGACGCGCAGGCCGTTGGCGAGGCACCAGCGGAACAGGAGATGATTGCGGGAGGGCACGAGGATTCCCGGGCCGCCGAAGGATTCTGCCGACGCGATGAGCGCCTGCATGTCCACATTCGTCTCCGCGGTGGAATGGCCGGAGAAGGCGAGCTCGGTTGTGTAGCCGGTGATGCGGTTTCCGCGCTCGACGACACGGGCTGTGCCCCGCTTGATGGTCTCGAGCAGATCGGCGGCACGGTCGAAGCCGTGAACGCGCCGCGCGAGAGCGTTACAGGCATCCGCATCCGCAGGTTTTGCCGGGCGGACCAGACATCCCGGAATGCTGCGTTCGCGCGTGCGGCCCTGCATGCAGGAGAGGGGCTCGCGAATGTCAAAGCCGAGCGAGGTGTAGAGCGAGAGCGAGCGATTGTGAAAGGCCGCCTGGACCAGGCGGATGCCGGCGGCACCCTGCTCGTTTGCGCGATCGATGACGGCCTGCATGAGCTTTCGACCAACGCCGAGGTTCTGCGCGCCGGGGTCGATGGTGATGGGGCCGACGCCGCAGATAATTGAACGCTCATCGAGGGCATTGCTTCCCACAATGCGGCCATTGCTTTCCGCCACCACGCCGTAGACACCGGGAGTGGAAAAGATCATCGCAAGCAAGCCGGTACACGCTTCCGGTCCGGGAAAGTCGCAGGGAAACCCGTGGGCCGCGTTGATGGTGGAAAAGGCCTGATAACAGATTTGCCCGCAGGCGGCAGCGTCCTGCGGCGTGGCGGTCCGGACCTTGATATGGACGGAGTTGCCAACTTCCGGGACACCGACCGTCGCGTCAGACTGGGTTTGCGTCGACATACTCTGAACCGCCTTTGATTTCTTTAGAGGAAATGGAGCCCGTGGCCCGGCTCTCTGAGGCCGTGGCGCGGCTCTTAACAATCGATGGGCAAAGTATCAGGTGTGCTTCTGTTATGGCAACCGGCCGGTCCGTAGAAGCTGCTAGATCTGACAAGTTTCTGCGGCACAGCCAATCAATCACACTAGCAAGGACAATATGGCCGCGGTGCGATGAGCTGTCGCAGTGGACGTCGATTCACATCGAGCAGTTGACCACTGCCTATAGCAGAGCGAGGCAACTTATTTCCAGATGTGAATGTGTTTGGCCCAAAACACAATTGAATTTCAGCAAGAATTTTCAACCGATAAGGTGAACTGGACGTTGATGGGGCATGGGTTAGAGAGGAAGGCTGTGCAGCCTTGAAGTAATAACGACTTCTATGTTCGGCGTATCAATCTGTTTCCGTTGACAGCAGACTGAGGCTTCGGTAGTTCTAACTTAACCGCGCGTTGGCGGTATTTCCCCGCAAACTGTCTGTAGATCCGGCGTCTGCCAATGCAGACGGCCGATCTTGTGTTCACTCCTGGCCCTGAAGCTCCGAACACTCTTCGATCATCACTGCTGCCTTTTCCAAGGAGGTCTATCGTGAAGCGTGCATTTCCTCTTTTCGCTCTGACGGGGTTGCTGGCCGGCGGTCTCGCCGCCAGCGGCCAGAACTATTCGAGCACCATCTCGCTGCCGAACGTTAGCAGCATCACTACATACAACGCTGCGCCGGAGGGATTCGATCCGGTCTCCGCGGCGGATTCACAACTGGAGGACTACGGCTTTCCGCACCGGCCTGACCCGGGCGACACCAAGGCGTATCGGAACTGGGTCCAGGCGGTCTCAACCACCCGCATCACGCCTGCGCTTTCGATCAATCCGAATGTAGTGCATCGCATGAACCAGCGGGTAGGCGGCGCGACTGCAGCTTCCAACAGCAACACGGTGAAGACCGAATCACTGAACTGGAGCGGATATTCGCTGACTGCGGCCGGAGCGCCCTTTCGGGAAGTGGTGGGGCTGTGGGTAGTGCCGAGCGTGAACAGTCAGTTCAAGTCGTTCACCGGCTACGAGTCGGAGTGGGTTGGCATCGATGGTAACTGCAACTGTAACGATTTGATCCAGGACGGAGTGGAGCAGGACTGGACCGGCGGCAAGCCAAGCTACTATGCGTGGATCGAATCTATTCCCCAGCCCGAGGTGAAGATCAATAACTTCCCGGTGCTGCCTGGCGACGTGATCTATGCCTACTCTTCTGTGGGCAAGAAGAATGGCGTGGTTACCGGGTTTTATTACATCGCGAACTACAACACAAAGAAATCGGTATCCACTTCGCTGCCACTGCCCAAGGGCACGAAGTTCTCCGGACTGACGACGGAATGGGTTCTAGAGCGCACGGAGGTGAACGGCACGTTCAGCCGCTCTTTACCATTTTTCGCGCGCGGCTATATGGATAACGCCATTGCCTACCGAAGCGGATCCAACCGGGCGATCAACTACGCCAGCGAGGCAAACGAGATGATCACGATGATCCAGGGCAGCACCCCGCTGGCGAAGGCGTACCAGCAGGATGGGGACTCGTTGTGGTTCGACTGGCTTGCGTATTACTAGCGAGATGGGGATTTCGGCTGAACGTTTTCGTGGCCGTAAGGGCAGTGTCGGCAGGCAGAACCGCAGCAGTAGCCGCGTTTGAGATGCCAGGCTTCGGTGAAGACCATGTAGGGGCCTTCCCAGTAGAAATCTTCACCCTCCTGCGGCGTGGGCCGCGGGGTGAGTTGCTCGCGCTGGTCAGTCATGGCCGAAGGCGAGTTGCGCGGCTGCGTGGCTTGCTGCGAGAACCGCGACGGGGGTGGTGATTTCTTCCGGCGCTGGATTGTTCTCTGAAACGAAATGGCCGCCGGCGAAGCGGACCGTGCGGCCGGCGGTGGCGGCGGGCCGGTCGCCGGGGACGACAATGCCGACGAGGTTGGCGGGGTCGGCGGCGGCAATTGTCACTGTGGCGGTAGCGTGCTCCTGCTTGCGCGATTCGCGCAGAGATTCGACAGCCTGGGGGAGCGCGAACTGCTCGCCCTGGAAGCCGGAGACGAAGCGGCCGCCGCGCACGATGCCGCGTGCTTCGAGGCGGCGGAGCATGCCGAGGAGTTCGCGCCAGCGTGGCAGGGTGGTTTCCCGCTGGACGAGGTCGCGGAAGACGATGCCGTAGCGCCAGAGGAGAACGAGCGCGGCGGATTCGATCTCTTGCTCGCGCTGTTTGGCTTCGGCTATGGCGGCAGACTGCGGGTCCTTCGCTTCGCTCAGGATGACAGACGGATTGGGCTGCTGGCGGCGAGGCCAGGAGGCTCCATCGGCCGGCGGTGTTGCGGGCGCGCTGGCTGCTGCCGCGCATGCGGAAGGGCGTGCTGCTGGTGGATTTGCGCCGAGGATCGATGAGGGAGCGGAGGCTGTCATAACCGTCGGCGGTGACGAGACCGGCGGCGACGAGTTCCCAGAGTGCGTTGTGGAGGTCTGTCATAGTCAGCTCGGCGCCGGGCATCGTGAGCTGGCGGGCGAGGTCGGCGGCGAAGGCGGCCCCGGCCTGCTCGAGCGACGCGCGAATACGTAATGCGAGCGGTGACAGACAGCAGGCGAGTGCGCTTTCCGGCAGCTCGCGGGTGCGGAGGCAGCCATCCATCCAGTGGGCGTCCTCGCGCAGGAAGAAAGTGATGGGCGCCATGCTGGTGGGGATGACGCGGCGGGGCGCACCGCCCTCGGGCGAGAGGAAGGCCGGGTGCGGTGAGATGCGGCCCCAGCCGACGACGCCGGCCATGCAGAGGGTGTCGAGCGCGCGGGGATCGTAGTTGGCGACGCGCTGCGGTAGAAGCGTGCGTTCCCACTCGATGGCGGGGGCTTCAAAGCCTTCGAGCTTGCGGAGCGCGTCGAGCACGCCTTCTTCTCCGGTGAGCTGGGTCTGCGGCGCGAGGTGCTGCCAGCGGAGGAGCCAGTCCATGTACTGCGCCGGGGCGACGGACTCGATCTGTTTGCGCAGGGTGTGGATGGTGCGCTTGTGAATGCGCTGGAGCAAACGCCGTTCGCACCATTGGACCTGATGATCAATTTGCCATTGAGGCAGAGGCGCCTGCGGCGGGACCTGCCGTCCAGGCAGAAGAGCCTGCGGCTCGTGTTGCTGGGTTCGCTCCCTTTGGTCGCTCTCGTCTGGTGTTGTGGGCGGTTTGGCTTGGCTCACTGCGGACTGCTGTGATTCCCACCCTTCGCTTTGCTCAGGATGGGGCACATGGTTCTGTGGCGCTTCGCGTTCGAACTCGCCGCGGAGGATGGTTCCCTGGGACTCCATCGCTACTAGCGCGGTGAAAACCGACTGTGGGGCAAGGCCGAGGTATTGCGCCAGCGATTGCGCGGTCTGCGGGCCGAGAATGTTGAGCCAGGCGTGGAGGGCCTTTTGTAACAGCGGCAGATCGGGGGTGGCGGAGAGGAGGTTCGCGTGATCCTGCTCGCGCTCTGCGGCGAGGATGTGGGTGGCGCTGCGCGCGTCGGCCATGATGATTGCGCGTGACTGCGATCTCAGTCGGTCGAGCAGGATGTGCCAGCCGGCGGCCCGGGGGTGATCGAGGATCGATTCGGGGACGATCACGAGCCCGTAAAGGAGGTCGTGGAACTCGTGCTCGTCGCGGATGTCGGGCCAGCATTCTTCGCGGACCGCGCCGATGGCGTCAGGATCGAGACGGCCGGCTTCGCCGAGGAGAGAATCCGGCACCATGCCGCGCATGTTGACGGCGCGGGCGCGGCGCTCCTCTATGGGTGCGTCGTCCAGGAATGCGTAGGGGTTGGCGTTGAGCAGGCCGTGGGAGAAGACGGAGGGCACGGTAGTGTCGACCGCGACGCAACGGATTTCGCCTGACTGGATCTTGGCGATGACATCGATAAGGCCGGCGAGGTCCATGGCTTCGCCGAGGACGTCCTTCATGACCTCGCGGACGAGCGGGTGGTCGGGGATCTGAATGTCGCCTTCGATGTTTTCGAAGCAGGCGGCGGCCTGCGGGAAGACGCTGGCGAGGAGGTCTTCGCCGCGGGTGCGCTGGATCTGCGGCGGGACCTTCTTGCCTTTTTGAAACCGCAGCAGTTGCAGACTTCGGGTGGCGTCCCAGCGGAAGCGGGCTTTGAAGATGGGCGAGGCGAGCGATGCCTGCTCCAGCAGTTCGGTGACGGTGTGGGTGGTGAGGAACTGGAAGACGTCGGCGAGGGGGAAGGAGTGCTGCTCGGCGAGCGAGATGTTGAGGCCGTTGTCGGTGGCGGCGGCCTGCAGCTCGAAGTTGAAGCCGCGGCAGAAGCGCTTGCGCAGGGCGAGACCCCAGGCCTTGTTGATGCGGCC
Organism: uncultured Acidobacteriaceae bacterium; assembly: GCA_963757575.1. Lineage (GTDB taxonomy): Bacteria > Acidobacteriota > Terriglobia > Terriglobales > Acidobacteriaceae > KBS-83. Next base: position 132,992 of record CAVWSD010000016.1, on the reverse strand, counting down.
GCCGAAGGGAGCGTGCAGGATGAGCTGCATGCCGCCGCCCTCGTCGAAGAAGCGCTCGGCAACGATGGTGGTCAGGCTGGGGACGGTGCCGAGAACAGCGCGGCCGGCGACGATGTAGGCGATGAGCTGTTCGGCGCCCGAGTCGGTGACGCCGCATTCTTCTTTCATCCAAGCAACCGCCGCGGCGACAGATGGGTCGCTCTGACTGATGTAGCCGGGGAGAACGTCGGGAACGCGGGCAGCGATGTCTTCGCGCAAACCGCAGACCCAGCGCGAGAGCTCCGCGGTGCGCTGCGGGGCTTCGCCGCGCCAGAAGGGCACAGTGGGTGGCTGGCCGTGGGCGTCCTCGACATACATGCGGCCGGCGGTTTCGATGGCGGAGATGCGCCAGGAGGCGTTGCCAAGCTGGATGATGTCGCCGACGCCGGAGTCGATGGTGAAGTCTTCGTCGAGGGTGGCGATCTGGTGGCCGTCGGGCTGCAGGATGACGGAGACGACAGCGGTGTCCGGGATGGTCCCGCCGTTCGAGACGGTGATGGAGCGCGCGCCGCGACGGCCTTGCAGACGGCCGTGGATGCGGTCGCGCAGGATGTAGGCGCCGTAGCGGCCGCGCGAGGACTCGATGCCATCGCTCAGAGAGGCAGAGGAGTTCTTCGAATGTTTCGCGCGGGAGATCGCGGTAGGGATGTGCGCGAGTGAGCAGCGCGAAGAGGTCGTCTTCCTGCCACGCTTCCGCGGCGCAGGCGGCGACCATCTGCTGCATGAGTACGTCGAGAGGCTGCGGCGGGATTTCAAGTTGATCGAGCGCGCCGGCACGCAGGCCGCGCACGATGGCGGCGAGCTCCAGAGGTCGTCGCGGGTGGTGGCGAAAAAGCGTGCTTTAGGCGTGGCGCCGCGCCAGTGGCCGGCACGTCCGGCGCGCTGCAGTGCAGGCGCAAGGGCGCGCGGGGTGTTGATCTGACAGACGAGATCGATGGCGCCGATGTCGATGCCGAGCTCGAGCGATGCGGTGGCGACCAGCAGCTTGATCTCGCCGGCTTTGAGTTTGCGCTCGGCTTCGAGGCGGAGCTTGCGGGAGAGCGAGCCGTGATGGGTGCCGACGTGCTCGTGCCCAAGGCGCTCGCCGAGTGAGAAGGCGAGCCGTTCCGCCATGGAGCGCGTGTTGACGAAGACAAGCGTGCTGCGGTGCTCGAGCGCCAGCTCGGCGAGCCGGTTGTAGACGTCGTCCCAGATGGCGTTGGTGGAGACGGAGCTGAGCTCGTCGTTGGGCACTTCGATGCCGAGGTCGAAGTGGCGGCGGCGGCCGACTTCGATGACGGCACAGTTGCGGTGACGAGTCCCGCAGAGGAAGTCGGCGACGAGTGAGATGGGATTCTGCGTTGCAGAAAGTCCAATTCTTTGCGGCGGTGCGGCGAGTCCGCCGATCAGTGACCCGGGAGCCAGGCTATTTTCGCCGCAGACAAGGGCATCGAGGCGCTCGAGCGAGAGCATGAGGTGGGTGCCGCGCTTGTCGTCGGCGATGGCGTGGATCTCATCGACGATGACGGTGCGGACCCGCGCGAGGTTGGCGCGGGATTTTTCCGCGGTCAGCAGGATGAAGAAGGACTCCGGCGTGGTGACGAGGATGTGGGGCGGCTGCTTCAGCATGGCGCGGCGCTCGGCGGGAAGCGTGTCGCCGGTGCGCACGGCGGTGCGGATCGGCGGGCAGAGATAGCCGCGCTCAAGGGCGAGCTTTTGTATCTGCTGCAGTGGCTCTTCGAGGTTTTTGCGGATGTCGTTGGAGAGCGCTTTGAGAGGCGAGATGTAGACGACTTCCGTGTGCGGCTGCAGCTCTCCGGTGAGTGCTTTGCGGAAGAGCTGGTCGATACAGATCAGGAAGGCGGCGAGGGTTTTGCCGGAGCCCGTAGGCGCGGAGATGAGTGTCGGACGGGCGGCGAGGATGGCCGGCCAGCCTTCGATTTGTGGCTCGGTAGCGGAGCCGAAGCGGGAGAGAAACCACTCCTGGATGATGGGGTGGGCCCATGCGAGGGCCTCGGCGGGCGTGGCGGGTGGTGCGAACTGCATTTAGCTATTGTATCGCTGGATTTCGTGTTTTATTCGCCCGGCCTTTGCCATGCAGGCAGGGCTCCCTGTGCGCAAATTGGCCGTCCGAGGCAAAGGCGCCTCTGGCGCGTCTTGCAGGCATTCGCTTGCCATTGGCGCTCGCGTTGCTCACCGGGGCGGCGGTTCCGTTCCTAGCTCGGATTTAACGGACTTCCGACTGCATCCTTATCCGGCGCGGCGTTGTATAGGGATCAGGAGGAAGACGAATTCTCTATGGGACTCTTTAGAACACATCGTCCGCTGCTGGTGGATGCGAATCAATGCACCATGCCTATGACAATCCAGACGGACAGAGGGCTGCGGCAGGTGCGGCGCGGTGACTGGGTGGTACGTGGTGAAGGCGGCGAATGCTATGTGGTGGATGATGCATTCTTCCAGCGAACGTTTACGCGGGAGGACGGCATGGACGCGCACATGGAACCGGAGGGGCGGCACTATGGTTGCTAACTGCAGGGCTGCTAAGTACAAGGCTGCTGAGTACAGAGGCGGCTGAGTGCGGGGCTGCTGAGTGCGGGGCTGCTGGATCAGAATCAGTTAACGAGCGTAGGGTTCACTGTGCTTCTCGCGCTGCAGTGGCGGCGGCGGAAGGGTTCGCCAGAGGTCGTGGTTGTAGACGACCGGCGTGAGCGCTTTATGCTCGTAGCGGAAGGTGACGGGCGGGGGGGTGGGCTGCTTGTCGACCGGATCGAAAGTGAGCTTGATGATGTCGCCCTCAAGGGTCCAACGGCCGAAACTGGTGATCTCACTGGTGGCGTCGGGGGACTGCGAGAGGGTGGCGGTGCCGTCCTTGCCTAGAGCGAGTGTCATGGTGTGATGGCGGATGGCATAGGTGCCCTCGTCGGTCTGTTCGCGGGTCTCGCCCTTGGCGCGGGTTTCGCCTTTGTAGGTGCCGACGAGTTTGGACATTTCATCCTTGGCCAGCGCGGTGATAGGCAGGGCGGCGAGAAGTGCAAGGGAAAGAAGGCGCTTCATATGACTATGCTAACCCGCGTACTTGGCGTCCGTTGCGTGGCCATTGCTGCGCATTGGCGGTCGGTTCCTCCGGTTACTCAACCTTTGTAGATAGTGGATTACCGGGGGCAGCTTTATCCGCGAGGGAATAGTAGTGAGGGGCTGGCGCTCAGCCGATAAGCGCCACTTCACCTCGTGCCGTCCAAGTGTGACATAAATAAAGACTAACCTAGTAGCTCAGGTGCCAACCAGGCATGGGAGCCGCAGACTCGGCGCCCAGCTCCTTAGCGGGGAATGGTGTTGTGGGGCTGCCTCTGATAAGGGTCGATATGCACGTCGCCATGTGCATCTATCTCACGAGTCTTTTCGTTGTAATCAACCACGTCAGCGTGCAGAACTATCGCACCATGATCGCAACCGTGACCTCCCGGCGAGCACATCATCACTTCCACATTTCCTCTTAGCTGGAGGACAGCTTCGTTTTCCGTGCTCGATATATTTCGCTGTGCACTTAAATCCCGGTCTGCGCTTGAGGCTGTCAACTCCACGCGCCCTGTGCCTTCGGTGGGCGGTATCGAAAAGTGCAGTCGTGGAGCCTTTGTATGCATTAGATAAGGCCGATCTGGCTGTGCTTTTGCCTCTTGGCATACCCCCTGCGAAGCCAAAGCGAATACTAGGCATCCCACGACACTCAGCGTTAGGAGTTTCATCGAAATACTCCTCCTCGCGAATTCACCTTAATCTGTTGTAGTCAAAAATCTGTTGTAGTCAAACCGAAGTCTGCATTCCGTGTTTCAGCGTCCTTGACGCGCCACGCGTGTTCTTTTGACTCTCCCGATCCGCCCGTGTCAACAGCCGTAAGACGGGATTAGGGATGCTGTCCTCTGCGTCCATGATCTCCCATGCCGTGGAGGATAGTCCGCTGCAGCGCCTGTTGCCGGCTCGCTCCCCTTGGCACCATGGATAGGGAGCGAACTGAACTGATCCCATGTCCGCTGAGGACATCCGCAGAGGACATCCGCAGAGGACATGGGAGAGCGGCTTCCCTTGTGACTACTTGGTGATGCGGAGCAGGACGACTCCGTGCTCCGGGATCATCCAGGGGCCGTGGCCGCTGTCGGATGGATTCCAGACATTGTGGATCTTGCTCGTGGCGGAGAGGCCAAGCTTCTGCAGCGGCAGAGACATCTCTTCGGCGTCGTGGCCGCGATTGAAGAGGCCGACGGCAGCGGAGCCGTCCTTGAGCGGCTTGGACCAGACTTCGAAGGGGCCCTCGGCGGAGACGCGGTCACCCTGCTTGCCGAGCGGATCCTGATCGATGGCGATGACGTCCTTGTTCAGGAGGATGGATTTGGTCTCGGGCGACATCTGCGAGAGGTCGTTGCCGGCGAGTAGCGGGGCGGCGAGGATGGCCCACAGGCTCATGTGGGTGAGGTACTCGTTGTATTTCATCTTTCCGTTGCCGACTTCGAGCATGTCGGGGTCATTCCAATGGCCCGGGGCGGCGTACTTCGCGAGGCCTGCCTGGGAGAAGCCGATGTTGGACATGCTCATGTAGTTGTCCTGGATGTCGTCGGTGGTGCGCCAGCTATTGCCGCCGACCGTGGGTCCCCACTTCCAGACCGAATCCCAGCCGTACTGGCAGAGCGAGAAGTAGATCGGGCGGCCGGTGGCCTGCAGTGCCTTGTGCATTTTCTCGTAGGCGGCATGCATCATCTTGTATTGCTTCACCTGATCTCCGGGGGCTTCCTTCTGCATGATCTCGTGGTAGCTGCAAAGGTCGTACTTGAGGTAGTCGATGCCCCATGCTGCGTATGTCTTCGCGTCCTGCTCTTCGTGCTGGTAGCTGCCGAGATAGCCGCCGCAGGTCCTGGGGCCCGGGCCGGAGTAGATGCCGATCTTGAGGCCCTTGGAGTGTACGTAGTCGGCGAGCGCCTTCATGTCCGGAAACTTGCTGTTGGCTTGGATGTTGCCTTGCGCGTCGCGCTTGTCCGCCTCCCAGGCGTCATCGATGTTGACGTAGATGTATCCGGCATCCTTCATCCCCGATGCAACAATGGCATCGGCGGCGGCGCGGACATCCTTGTCCGTGACACGCTTCGCGAAGTGGTTCCAGCTATTCCAGCCCATGGCTGGTGTGGCGGCGACTTTGGTTTGTGCGGGAACGGCGATGGGCAGGGCGAGCAGGGCGAGGGTTAGAAGGGTCTTGCGCATAGGCGGAGGGGCTCCTCTGTAACGGCTTACACGATAGTGAGGCGAGGGTTCCGCGTCAAGTGTTTGCGATCCTTCTATGCTCAAGGCTCATGTTCGACTTGCGCGTATAGTCGCCGCTTTTGCCGCCGGATTTCTTTTCTAGCTGAATGCGCTCGATGGTGATGGATTTGTCGAGGGCTTTGGTCATGTCGTAGATGGTGAGGGCGGCGATGGACACGGCGGTGAGGGCTTCCATCTCGACGCCTGTGTTGGCGGTGGTCGCAGCAGACGCGGTGATGACTACGCCTTTATTTGTCACCGTGGTAATTACGTCAATGAAGGTGAGCGGGAGCGGGTGGCACATCGGGATCAGCTCCGATGTGCGCTTGGCGGCCTGGATCCCGGCGATACGGGCTACTTCGAGGGGATTCCCTTTGGGGTTTTGCGGCAGCGCCTTCAGGACGGCATTCGAGAGCGCGACGAAGGCAGAGGCGGTGGCTTCGCGTCGGGTCGCAGATTTGCCGCTGACATCGACCATGCGGGCTCGGCCGGTTTTGTCATAGTGGGAAAGCTTGCCGCTCGGTGATTTGGCCATGGTGTTGAGTGTAGTGCTGGCCGCACGGGCAATCGCGCCTGCGGCGCGTTTTGTTGAGTTCGCTCCCTTTGGTCGCTCACGCGGGAGTTGTGGGCAAATTGAGAGGATGGAACTACAGGCCCTTCACTTCGCTCAGGATGACGAATGTTACTTACGGCAGGAGGATTTGCACGGTGGCTCCGGCTTCGACTGCGGTGTCTGGGGGCAGGACGACGAAACAGTTGGACTGGGCGGTGGCGGCGAGGTCGCCGGAGCCTTGCCATGGGATGCGCGTGACGGTGGCGTGATCCCATGTGGCGTCGAGGTGCGCGGGAAGGAAGCGAGTGATGTCGGCTGGGGGCTCGGCTGCGGCGATGGTGGCCTGCGCGAAGCGCGGGCCGTGGCTGGCTTCGCCGGCAAGCGCGCGGAGCATGGGCGCGGCGAAGAGCAGAAACGTGACCATGGTGGATACGGGATTGCCGGGGAGTCCAAAGAAGGGCAGTGGTGCGCTGCTGGAATTTTGAGGCGGGAGTTCGCCGAAGACGGTGGGCTTGCCCGGCTGGATGCGCACGCCGGTGAAGTGGAAGGTGGCGCCGCGCTCGGCGAGTGCCTGCTCCACCAGGTCGTATTTGCCGGCGGAGACGCCTCCGGAGAGCAGCAGCAGATCGCAGGATCGTTGTGCGCGATCGAGGAGGCGCGAAGGTCGTCCAGACTGTCGCGGGCGATGCCGAGGCGCATGGGCTCGCCGCCGGTGAGCGCGACCTGGGCGGCGAGGCTGTAACTATTGGAGTTGCGGATCTGGTGGGCCAGTGGGGTGGAGTCGATCTCGACCAGCTCGTCGCCGGTGGCGAGGATGGCGACGCGGGGACGCGCGAAGACCTGGACCTGGGCAGCGCCGACTGCGGCGAGGGCAGCGATATGGGTGGCGGCGAGGCGCGTGCCGGCGGGGACGAGCCGATCGCCCTGGCACGCTTCGCTGCCGGCTGGAACGATGTGGCTGCCGGGGCGGACCTTGCGGTCTGGTTGGAGGCGGATGCGTCCGTCCACGGCTTCGACGTGTTCGAGCATAACGACCGCGTCCGCTCCTGCAGGGAGCGGCGCGCCGGTCATGATCTCCAGTGCGGCGCCGGGTTCGAGCGTTGCGGCGGGGGCAGGCTCGCCGGCGCGGAGGATGCCGGCGACCGGGAGCCAGTTGCCACCGGTGAGTGCGGCGGACTGAACAGCGTAGCCATCGCGGGTGGAGCGGTGGAAGGGCGGGAGGTCGCGATCGGCGCGGATGGGCTCTGCGAGAACGCGATGGATGGCGTCGAGGAGCGTGACTTGCTCGGTGCCACGCACTGTGTATTGGAGGCGAGGCGCTGGGCTTGTTCGAGGACGAGATTCGGCGGCTTCGGCGTAAGTGAGGATGGTGATTGTCACGGTCTTATTGTGCGCCGGCCACCAAGGGCATAGGCAACCGGGAGAACAGGGAACAGATCAGGGATTACCTGTTAGCTCCTAGATCTGTTTGAGCGAGACGGCTCTGGTCGAGATGACGATTTGTGTTGGCTGCAATAGAACGGCGCCGCTTTGTGGCGGCGCCGGGTACTGATGGATGGCCGTGCGCTACGTGCGTAAACCTGAGCGCTATTTCGCTTTGTAGGACTTGGCCTGTTTGCTGCCAATCTGGGTGAGGATGTTTTTGGCGTCGGCGGCCATGGGGCCGTTGGGATCAAGCTGGAGGTATTTCTCGTAGGCTTCTTCACAGCCGGGAGGGGCGACGATCTTGTTGGTCTTGGGATCGACGGTTGCTTTGGCGATGAGGGCCTGGCCCTTGAGGTAGTAGGGAACGGGTTTGTTGGGATCGGCGGCGATGGCCTTGTCGGCTGCGGCGGCGACAGCGTCCGCATTGCCGCCGGACTTGGCGAGCACGATGGCTTCGTTGGCGTAGTACATGCCGGCATTGGCGGGCTGCGCCTTTGCGGCCGCGTCGTAGGCAGCGGTTGCGTCGGGAATCTTGTTGGTGCCGGCGTAGGCTTCGCCGAGAGTGTTGTTGGCGGCGCCTTCAATCTCCGGGCTGGGCTTCTTGGAGGCGGCGTTGGTCTCGATTGCCTTCTTGGCGGAGGTGATGGCGTCGTCGTATTTCTTCAGGCCGTTCTGCGCGAGGGCGAGCTCGACCCAGAGAACCGCGGCGTCGGGCTTGGCTGTGGTGTCGCGCTGCATCAGGGTCGCGGCGTCATCGAACTTCTTGTCCTTGATGTCCTGGCGGGCGGTGGCCAGGTCGGCGTTCAGGTTCTTGACCTGTGAATTTTCCTTCATGATGCCGGCGTTCTTGGCCTTCATGTCGGCAAGCTGCTTCTGCTCTTCAGGCGAGAGCTTCTTGATGTAGTCGGCACGCGAGAGGTCGAAGTCCTGCGCTACGTTTTGCCCGGCGTCGATCTTGACGTTCTCGAAGCGGTCGACCGGTTTGGGAGCGGCATCGTTGGGCCCCTTGATGAACATGGTCACGACATAGGTGCCGGGCTTGATGTTGTCGCCTTTGTAGTCGCCGTTCGGGTCAGCGGTGAAGGTGTAGAGGGCGGTCTTGCCGTCGGTGGAGACCTGGACCTGGGCGTTCGCTAGCGGCGTGCCGGCGGGATCCTGCGCGTGGCCGTGGATGGAGCCCGTCTGCTGCTGGGCAACTGCGGCGAGCGGCGCGATGAGGGCTGCGACGAGCCAAAGCTTCTTCGTCATACTGATTCTCCTGGTCATCGTGTTCCTAGATGCTTTTTCTAGATGCTATCTCTTGGAGCATTGGCCGTCTGTCGCCAGTCGGTTGCGTACGGAATGGGGTCGTCGACTCCTGCTTCGGCGAAGGCGCGAAGGCGCAGGATGCAACTTTCGCATGTTCCGCAGGCGGTCTGAGTGCCCGTATAGCAGGACCACGTTACATGGAAGGGCGCGCGGAGTTCAAGGCCGCGGCGGACTATCTCGTGCTTGCGCATGGAGATAAGGGGCGTTTCGACGCGGATGGAGCCGTGACGCGTGCCGGTGCGGATGAGCTGCTGAAAGGCTTCGTAGTAGGCGGGGCGGCAGTCGGGATAGCCGGAGCTGTCCTGCTCGACGGCACCGATGTAGATAGCTTCGGCGCCGAGCACCTCCGCCCAACTGACAGCGGAGGAGAGGAAGTGCGCGTTGCGGAAGGGGACATAGGTCACAGGGATGCTGGCGCCGATGGCGTCGGGATCGGGTCCGCTGCTTGGCGCGTCTTCTGCCTGCTGGGGAACGGCGATGCTGCTGTCGGTGAGGGCAGAGCCGCCGATGATGCGGAAGAGGTCGATGGAGATTGGGAGGAACTTCGCGAGCTTGAGCTCGCTGGCGATAGCGCGGGCGGAGTGGAGCTCGCGCTGCTCGGTGCGCTGGCCGTAACTGAAGTGGATCGCATAGGTCTCGTGCTCGAGCGCGGCAATGGCAGCGCAGACGGCGGAGTCCATGCCGCCGGAAAGGCAGACGACGGCTCGGGATGTGGAGCTGGAGCTGCGGGGTTCGGGCTGCGGCGAAGGTGTTGGTTGCGTCATTCCCATCCCACTCTGATGCAGGAAGGGAGTGGAAAGCAGCGCCTAGATGGATCACGGTAGCGAAGCTCGTCCATTTGCCAATTCACGTTTGGCGGAAATGCTGACGCATTCAGGTGAATTTAAGCTTCCTGCTCCGTGCTTCGGACGCTATAGTTCTCAAAACATCCTTCCCCAGTTCCTGCTTCTGCCGCAATTCGCCTGGACGGACCCTTGGCAAAACCCAACTATTCGTTCGTTGCGCTGTCACGAGAAGAACGATCCAGCGTTACGCGGGTGCTGGGATGTTTTGCGCATCGGTATGGATGGGCCGCGCTGATCCTGTTGGTGTTTTGTCTCTCTTCGACTGCTTTTGGGCAGCAGCAGAGAGCATCGACGGTCGTGCTTCATGGCCTTGGCCGTGCCACCCTCCCGCTGGACGGCGATTGGCAGTTTCATGAGGGCGACGATCTCGCATGGGCTTCGCCTGGCTACGATGACTCCGCATGGCAGCCTATCCGGGCAGGACGAAGCTGGGAAGGTCAGGGACATCGCAACTACACCGGCGTTGCCTGGTATCGGCAGCGGCTGGTGCTGGACCCTGCGAGCCCGTCTGGCTGGACTCTTACCCTCTACCTTCCCAACGTCGAAAACGCCTGCGAAGTCTTCTGGAACGGCGTAAAGGTGGGGAGCTACGGCAAGTTGCCGCCAAATCCTGTCTGGTATGGGTTTGGAGGGGCGAGGGGCACCGTTGTGGTGCTTGGGCCGCTGCAATCCGGTGTGCTGGCCATCCGCGTGTGGAAGGCGCCGATCGTTTTCCTGAACCAGCCCGAGGAGGGCGGCCTGGTTGCGGTGCCGCAAGTGGGCAGCGCCGAAGCCATCACTGGTCTCGAAATCGCGGCGAAATATCGGCGGCTGAAAGATGCACGGTTCTCGTTAGCTGTGGCGCGCATCGCGTGCATCGTTGGCCTGGTTGCGCTGCTGCTGTGGCTGCGGAATCGCAGCGAGCTCATGTTGCTGTGGCTCGCGATGGCCATGATCTATCCCACGGCCAGGTACTTCCTGCTTGACGCTCCGGAAGCGCTCCCGTTTCGCGTCGGCTATGGACTGATCGGGCCGATGGTCGCGATCAACGACATGGCGCTGTGGTTTCTGCTGATTGCCCTGCTCGGTTTGAATGACCGCAAGCGGCTGGTGCGATGGACCTGGATCATCGCGCTGACGGCGTTCGGGCTCGATCTCGTCGATGTCTTCTGCCAGTTTTTTGACTGGACCATATGGCCGCCGCATCGATTCCTCATGATCGATGTGGTGACCTCGGCTCCCGCGATCTGCATGGAGCTGTGGGGACTGGTGCTGGTCTTTGCGGCGTTCGGCAAACGGCTGAATCCGGCGCGGTGGATTCTGGCGATCGCTGCTCTGCTGAGCACCCTCTTGGTGGCGCTCAATGATACGACCGGGCTGGGAATGCGATGGACGCACTGGACCATCAGCCAAAAGCTGGGTGCTCCGCTGTTCACAATCGGCGGCACTCCGCTGACCGCGGAGATGCTCGTGAATGCATTCCTATTGATTGCGATTCTCTATTCAGCGTGGCGTTATTTGATGGAGCATAGTCGGCGGCAAACGGCGCTGGAGATGGAGATACAAAACGCGCGCGCCGTGCAGCAGGTGCTTGTGCCGGACGAGATTCCAATTGTGCCTGGATTCAGGATCGAGAGCGTCTACAAGCCGGCGGGTGAGGTGGGTGGCGACTTCTTCCAGATCCTGCCTACCGCGAACGACGGGCTGCTGGTGGTGATCGGAGATGTGAGCGGCAAGGGCATACCGGCCGCGATGACCGTATCTCTGCTGGTGGGCACGATTCGCACGCTCGCGCACTACACGCAATCGCCCGGCGAAATCCTCGCCGCCATGAATGATCGTATGCTCGCGCGCAGCCGGGGAGGGTTCACGACCTGCCTTGTCATGCGCGTCGACTGCCATGGTTCCATCACTACAGCCAATGCGGGACATCTCTCCCCCTATCGGAATGGGGAGGAGATTTCGATTGCAAGCGGCCTTCCACTCGGGCTCACGCCAGACGCCGATTACGCAGAGACGAAGTTCCAGCTTGAGCCTCAGGATGTGTTGATGCTGCTCTCCGATGGCGTCGTTGAGGCACGCAATCAGGCTGGCGAGCTGTTCGGTTTTGAACGTACGCAGACCATCTCTCGCCAACCAGCGGAGACGGTAGCGCAGGCCGCACAGAGCTTCGGTCAGGAGGATGACATCACCGTGGTGACGCTAGCGCTCTTGCCTGCGGCGGTGTTGCAACCTTAGAGCCGGCTCACTTGCTGGAAATCGAGTATGCGGCTGCAGGCTTCACTCACGACCTGGCCGGATCGCTCGCTGGCCTGCCGCGCTTCCAATAACTAAGGCTTATGCGAACACGAGTCATTTGCGGACATGGCTGCGGTGCTCGAAGTTGAAGCGTGATCGGTCTGCCGAGTTTGCGATCTCTGGATGGAGCGCAGGGGGCACGCATCTGGCTTGGGGCCGCGGCAACGGACATGCGCTGCGGATTTGATCGTCTGGCCGAGTGGTTTCCTGCAACGAGGAAAGCTTGGCGCATTACCCACCGGGTTATCTCGGCGCACAAGCCGGGAGCCGGCTTTGTCAAGATCTTCCCCTGTGCCCGGCTGTTTCCAGCTTCGTGTCCGAGTAAGTCACGATGGCTCACCGGCGTCCACCATCAAATTCCGCGGACAGTTCAGTTGCAGCGTATATGCAAGAAGTCTCCTAGTTCGAGACAGTTTACTTCCCATGAGCTGTCTTCGAACCCATCTTCTCCGTCCAAAGATTTGCTGCCAAGCCTCAGATTAATAAGCATTTACGTGGTGGGTTATGGTCTAGCAGCCCAATAGATCGATTCTGTAATCCCACTTGGTAATCCACGTGCCTATCTGTCAGGTACGGCGGTGAAACCAAGACGCTCAACACGGAGCTTTGGTCTCAGTAACCGGTTATGGGTTACGAGCAGTTTTACTGGCGGCCTCGTCATGGAGAGCGTTCTTGAACGACAAAACGATTCTGATCACTGGCGGGACTGGATTCGTCGGTAAGAGACTCGGACTCGCATTGAAATCCGACTATCGGATTATTCTCGCGGGCCGCAATAACAAACTCGCAAGGCAAGCTCAGGATTGCACGGGCTGTGAAGCCGTGCCACTCGACGTAACGAATATTGAGTCGGTTCGTGACATCGTGGTGGCAGAGCGTCCCAACATCATCATCCACGCAGCCGCGACCAAATTCGTGGACAATGCGGAACGCCAACCCATGGAGTGCATTGATGTAAATGTTCTTGGCTCACAAAACGTCGCGCGGGTCGCCATGGAACGCGGCGTGGAAACCGTGATTGGTCTCTCTACGGACAAGGCGTCGCCTCCTGTCCGGAATACCTACGGTATGTCTAAGGCCCTTATGGAGCGTATCTTCTGCTCCTGCAATCGCATGACTGACACCAGGTTTATGTGCGTGCGATTTGGCAATGTTGTATGGTCCACGGCGTCGGTATTTCCGCTGTGGCGGAGCATGCACGAGAGGACTGGCGTAATAGGCACAACCGGCCCTGAAATGCGACGGTTCTTTTTCACTGTTGACGAATCCGTTCAACTCGTTTTGGAAGCGCTAAAAAACGCCGATCTGTTCCAAGGCAAAGTACTATCCCGCAAGATGAAGGCGGCGCAAATCGAAGACATCTTGCGCGTCTGGGGCAAGCATAAAGGCGGCAGCTGGGAGAAGGTGCCAGGACGTCCCGGCGAGCGCGACGATGAATTCCTGATCGGCGATATAGAGATTCCCTATACCTCTGAATTGGAATTGGATGGCGTCACGCATTACCTACTCTCCTTCAACGAGAAGGCGGAAAAGCCAGTGTCCTACGGACTATCGTCGGCGAATGCCGACCGGCTGACCGATGCTGAAATCCTGGAATTGATTAGCAGTCCACCACGCGAGGAGGTGTAGCGTATGGCACGCATCCGACATGCACTCATAATGGCTGCGGGGCGTGGCGTTCGCATGATGCCGCTGACGGCTGTCATCCCTAAACCAATGGCCCCATTTCTAGGATCGACACTCATCGCCGATGGGATCCACCGGATCCGTGAGCACGTTGACGTGATTCATATCACGGTTGGGTATAAAGGACCGAAACTCGCTGAGCACGTGATCGAACTTGGAGTTGATTGCGTTCACAACACCAGCGGCAAGGGAAACTCCTGGTGGATTTACAACACGATGCTCAAGTACTTGGATGAACCCCTGCTCGTACTGACTTGCGACAACGTTGTGCAACTCGATATTGAACAGCTAGAGCGGGAATACGCCCGGCATAACAGCCCTGCCTGCATGGTCGTTCCTGTTGCTCCCGTCCCGGGACTGGAAGGTGACTACATCTTTCACGAGGACGATGTAGTGACGAGGCTGGATCGGGTTACGCGATCCGACCGGTATTGCTCCGGGATTCAAGTCCTGAATCCCGCAATGATCAACCGCATCACTTCGCGGCAGGAGGACTTTTACGCGGTTTGGGAGCAGCTGATTTCCCAGCGCGAAGTCTGTTGCTCGTCAATCTATCCCAAGCGCTGGTTTGCTGTGGACACGTTCGAGCAGCTCTCCTCGATTAACGAAATGGCACTGTCGTTCGCGTCGTAGCTCGATGATTTCTCGATGGAAAGTTGGCCTCGATATGAAGATGCCGGCAGTTTCAGTAGTCATACTGACCCACAACCGCAAGGACCTTTTACGCCAATCATTAAGCAGTTGCCTCGCATTGGATTGGCCCGAACTGGAATTCATAGTCGTTGACAACGTCTCGACTGATGGAACCGCGGAGATGCTCCAGGAAGAGTTCGGCCCGAGAGTCCGCGTGATTCGCCGGACAGTGGATTCTCCTACTGCTGGCCGAAATGAGGGCTTTGGTTGTGCTAAGGGAGATTTCATTCTTTCCCTGGACAACGACATGGTTGTTTTGGATCCCGAGAGTGTTCAAAAGGCCGTGGCGCTCTTTGAGCAATTTCCAAAGGTGGGCCTTCTGACGTTGCGGATCGCGGGAGTGGAAGACCCGGGCAGCCCACTACGTGAACACTGGTGGCATCCGGTACCGTTTGAGATCGGAAAAGATCGCTTCTGCTTTACCGACTACTTCAGTGAGGGGGCGCTATTTCTAAGAGCCTCAACCTTCCGCGACACCGGCGGTTACGACCAGGACTATTTTGCCTGCTTCGAGAGCGTGGATCTTGCGCTTCGCATTCTGCGCGCCGGCTACGACATACTTTATGTGCCCACAATCGGGACTGTGGAACTGCAGGTAAGTCGACACGAGAGAAAGACCCGCAGCCCGCGCAACTACTACTTCCTACGGAACAAGATCTGGACGGCGTGGAAGAATTGTACGCTGCTACGCGCGATCAGCTTTGTTGGGCCGCGTGTTTTGAAAGATGGCGTGCTGTCGGTTCGAAATGGTTGGCTCGATTTGTGGTTTCGCGCCGTGAGGGAAGGAATCGCTGCTCCCTCCGTGATCCGCCGTAAACGGGATCCTTTGCCGCCATCCGCCTGGAAACGCATTCAGCATATACGCAAGGGTCATACCTTGGACCTGAAAGAAACGCCCCAATCAGCACTGCAATTAGAGCAACTCATTCCTGCTGAGACAACATTGGGTGCCATTGCTCCTTGAACGTTGATCCCTGCACTACGTCGGCACTTTGTATTGAGAACTTTTGTAAGAATCGCAGCTTGAACGCCAGATTGCTTGCGACTCTCCTGTGCGTTACCGGACCAGCTGCTCTACGCAAGATGGGAAGCTTGTTTCTGCAGGCTCCTGATTCTTACGGCTTGAGCGAGTCTCCAGTGACCGAGAAACCGCGCTGGACGCGGGGCTTCACAATGCCCGTCATAAAGCGGATCGTAGCGTTCTCGTACCCCACGCAAGGACGCTCTTCTCTACGAGCCCACCCGCGAACGCCCTCACACGTCCGCTTGTGGTAAGGATGCGCAGGCCGGAAAGCAACGTTCCCGCAAACGGCGTTTTCGGAAGCTGGTGGGGGTTGGTGCCTATAAGGCGGCTTGTGGGAAGTTACGGTCATTCCTGCTGCGCTTCCTATAATCAAGGCTTATGCAGATACGAGTGATTGGCGGGGGACTGGCGGGGCCGGAGGCGGCGTTGATGGCGGCGGGGCTGGGTGCGGAGGTCCTGCTGTACGAGATGCGGCCGGTGCGGCAGACGCCAGCGCACCAGACGGCGGATTTTGGGGAGCTGGTGTGCTCGAACTCGCTGAAGTCGGAGAGCGAGAATACGGCGCCGTGGCTGCTGAAGCAGGAGATGCGGCGCGCCGGGTCGGTGCTGCTGCGGCTGGCGGATGAGTGCGCGGTGCCGGCGGGGCACGCGCTGGCAGTGGATCGCGCGGAGTTTTCGCGGCGGATCGGCGAGGCGATCGCACGCGAGCCGCGGATCACCGTGGTGCGCGAAGAGGTGACAGCGCTGGGCGATTTCGACGGCCTGACCATAATCGCGAGCGGACCGCTGACTTCCGCGGCGCTTTCGAGCGAGATTGCGCGGCTCGCCGGACAGGAGCATCTCGCGTTTTACGATTCGATCTCGCCGATTGTGGACGCGGACTCGATCGACCGCGAGCGGGTGTATATGGCGGCGCGCTGGGACAAGGGCACCGCGGATTACATCAACTGCCCGATGGACAAGCAGGAGTACGACTGCTTCTACGACGCGCTGATGACGGCGGAGGGCGTGGAGGCGAAGGAGTGGGAGCAGCTCAAATACTTCGAGGGCTGCCTGCCGATCGAAGAGCTGGCGCGGCGCGGGCGGGACACGCTGCGCTTTGGTCCGATGAAGCCGGTGGGTTTACGCGATCCCCGGACGGGGAAGACACCATGGGCGGTGGTGCAATTGCGCTGCGAAAATCTGCGCGCGGACTCCTACAATCTGGTGGGATTCCAGAACCACCTGAAGTATGGCGAGCAGGCGCGGGTGCTGCGGCTGATCCCCGGCCTCGAGAATGCGCGATTCCTGCGCTACGGGCAGATCCATCGCAACACCTATATAGAGTCGCCGCGGCTGCTGGACGATACGCTGGCGATGAAGGAACATCCGCGGCTGCTGTTTGCGGGACAGATTTCGGGCGTCGAAGGGTACACGGAATCGATGGCAACGGGGATGTTGGCGGGTCTGTATGCGGCGCGCCGCGCGCAGGGATTGCCAGTGGCGCCAGTGCCTCGGGGAACGGCGCTGGGATCGTTGGTGAACTACATCACACGCGCGGAGCTGAAGCACTTCCAGCCGGCGAACATCACATTTGACCTGCTGGAGCCGCTCGAGGAAGAGACGCGGCGGAAGATCCGTGACAAGCGCGAGCGGCACCGGCTGCAGTGCGAGCGTGCATTGGCGGCGTTCGACGCATGGTGGTCTGAGCAAACGACTCCTGTCGAAGCCTAAAGAGAGGCTGACTCCCACAAAAGTGGCAACGGATAGTACACGACGGGCCATGTTATTAGGTAACCTCGGTTGCTACGATGACGCACAGAGGTCATCTTTCCTGCTGTTGCTGAATACCTTCAGTGAAGCTCTGCGGAGGAGCGGGGCAGGAGAAATGATTCATGGGCCGCCACGTGTAAATGAGCGGCCCACCCCCAGGAGCTGCATGCGTCAGGCGCGACTATCCCTCATCTGCCTTTTGTCCTTGTCTTTCATGGTCCTGTTTTCCGGCTGCGGATCGTCCACGAGCAGCGGCGGCGGCACTACCGACAACGGCACCTTTGTGCTGGGTGCGCAGTCGTCGGTGACGATTGCCCAGGGACAGAGCCGCACCTTTATGGTGACACCATCCAGTGCCAACGGCTTCACTGGGTCGATTCAGGTCTCCATGAGCGGGCTGCCCACGGGTGTGACAGCGGCGCCGGCGAACGCGACCGTCAAAACGGGATCGAGCACGACATTCACGCTGACCGCGGCGTCCGATGCAGCCGTTGGCACGACCATGGTGAAGGTGTACGGCGCATCGGGCACGCTGAGCTCAAACATTGCGGTTGCGGTGACGGTGACCTCAGTGGCGTGCCGGTGACCAAGGACTTTACACTTACCCCATCGCCAGCCACGGTGACGATGGCGCCCGGCACAGTTGCGCAGGTGACGCTGAACAGCGCCGCAATCAATGGTTTCAGCGGCACCATTGCTGTCGCGGTGAGCGGTCTGCCGACGGGCGTGACGGTGTCTCCTTCGACGATCTCGGTAACGCCGGCGAACCCCGCGACGATCACGTTGACGGCGGCGGCCGATGCTCCTGCAACGGCATCGCCGGTGCAGGTGAGCTTTGTTGGGACCTCGGGCACACTGTCGCACACGGCCAGCATTCAGCTGACGATCGCGGTAGTCGGTCCGACGGGCCCGGATTTCAGCATTACGACGACCCCGAATACGCTGACGGTAGCGCAAGGCGCGCAGAGCCGCGAAGTGCAGATCGCGGTAGCGGGCAGCAATGGCTTTGCCAGCGATGTCACGTACACGGTGAGCGGCTTGCCCACTGGTGTGACAGTGGTGCCGCCAAGCAGCACGCTCCAGGACGGCTGGATGGAGCCGATTGTTTTTGAAGTCGCAGCAGACGCAACGATGGGCAAGGCGACAGTGACGGTTACGGGGACCTCAGGCGTGCTGACGCATACGGCGAAGGTGGCTCTGACGGTGGGTGGTCCTGCGCCGGTGGATTTCGTGAACCTGGCACTTCCGGCGAGCGAGACGATCACGATAGGCTCGATCGGCACGATTTCCGTCACGGCTACCGCGACGGATGGTTACACAGGACCGGTGAACGTGTCCGCCTCGACCCTGCCGGCAGGCGTGACGATGAGGCCGGCTACCGCGGTATTGACTCCGGGAGTCGCGCAGACCTTCACATTGATTGCTACGGGGAACGCGAAGCCGGGGACATCCACGGTGACGCTCGTTGGTCAGATCAACTCGGTGACGGGAAGTGCCGACATGCCTTTGACGCTGGTGAATCCGACACATGCCGGGCAGGACGTGCCGACGTGGCACTACGACCAGGGGCGCACCGGGCTATATACCAAGGAGACCAGCCTGACGCCGACGAGCGTGACTGTAGGCACGTTCGGCAAATCCAATACCCTGACGATGGATGGCGCGGTAGATGCGCAGCCGCTCTTTGTGTCCGGAATGACCATCGGCGGGCAGACGCACAATGTGCTGTATGTCGCGACGGAAAACGACACGATGTATGCATTGGATGCGACCAGCGGGACGTCGATCTGGCAGACGTCAGTGCTGCGAACGGGCGAGACGGCGGCTGACAACCGGGGCTGCAGTGAGCTTTCCTCGACGGTCGGAATCACGTCGACGCCGGTGATCGACCGCTACTTTGGAACGGATGGCGCGATTTACTTCGTCGCCAAGACAAAGGACAGCAGCGGGAACTACCACCAGCGGCTGCATGCGCTGGACCTGGTGACCGGCGCTGAGCTGAGCGGCAGCCCAGTGGAAATAACGGCAACCTACCCGGCGAATGGCGGGGTGACCAAGACCTTCGACCCAGGCGTCGCAGTGGAGCGGGCGGCGCTGTTGCTGAGCAATGGCACTGTGTATCTCTCATGGGGAACGCCCTGCCAGCAGACAGCGTTCAAGTATTCCGGCTGGGTGATGGCCTACGACGAAGGAACGGTGGCGCACCTGTCGGTATTGGACCTGACGCCGAATGGCAGTGGCGGCGCCATCTGGATGAGCGGCGCGGGCCCGTCTGCGGACTCGGATGGGTTTGTGTTCCTGAGCACGTCGAAGGGCACATTCGATACGACGCTGGATGGCAACGGGTATCCGGTGAACGGCGACTATGGAAACGGCTTCGTAAAGATCCAGCTGTTGCAGGACGTGCTGAGCGTGTTCGACTACTTCGAGCCGCTGAATGGCGTGCCCGCATCGGCGAACTATCAGCCTCAAGGTTCGGGCGGTGTGTTGCTGGTGCCGGACCTCAACATTGGCGGTACAGCTCTGTCGCTTGCTGCAGGCGCGGGCAAGGACGGAAACATCTACGTAATGGGCCGGACCGGCGACTTCCTGGGCGAGTATGACGGCCAGAACGACAACAACCTGTTTACGATGAGCAATGCGCTGCCGAGCGGCGCATCCTCGACGCCGGCATACTTCAACAACATGCTGTACTACGGAGGAATTGGAGATTCGCTGAGGTCGATCAATGTGCTGGATCCCAGCGGCTCCCCAGTGACCCAGTCGACAAATACGCTTGGCTCCTCGGGTGCGACGCCAGTGATCAGCGCAAACGGGACGAGGACCGCGATCGTGTGGGCGCTGGATACGACGGCGAATGGCGGCCCGGTGCTGCATGCGTACAATGCCACCGATCTGTCGAGCGAGCTTTACAACAGCAGCATGCAGGCAGGTCGTGACGCGGTGGATGCAACCGGTACGTACAGTGTGCCGGTGGTAGCGAACGGACACGTATACGTCGGCACGCAGACTGGTGTGGAAGTGTACGGACTGCTGCCGTAAACGCGAATCAGAAGCAACGAAGGGCAGCCATGAATTGGCTGCCCTTCGTGCTTGTGGCCTCAGCGCCGCATCACCCTAAGGCACGGATGCTCTGATCTGGCAGGATCTCATTCTGTCTGCAGCTGTTCTAGTTGAAGAGCTGCGTGAAATGTTGTCTTACCTCGTTTGTCATTTGGCTCTCGCGTTGCGTGCGCGGACTTTGAACCAGATGGGTGATCCGGCGAAGCCGAAGGCGTCGCGGATCTGATTTTCGAGGAAGCGCTCGTAAGAGAAATGCAATTTCACCTGGCGGTCGGTGAAGAGGACGAAGGTGGGCGGCGCGACGGCGGCCTGGGTCATGTAGTAGATGCGGATCTTCTTTGCGGCGGGAACGGTGGCGCGCTGGAAGTCGACGCGCTCGAGGAAGCGATTCATCTGGCCGGTGGAGACGCGCTTGCGCCGCTCGGTTGCAACCAGTGTGATGGCCTCATAGAGACGGTGCAGGTTCGTACGGTGCACGGCCGAGAGGAAGACGATCGGCGCGTAGTGGAGGTATTTAAGGACGCGGCGTATCTGCTCTTCAAAAATATTGCGATCCGCCGGTGGTTTGCCATCTGTACGCGCCGTGGTGACGAGATCCCACTTGTTCACCACAATGATCACCGACCGGCCGCTCTCATGCGCGTAGCCGCCGATGGTGGCATCGGTGGAGGTGACGCCTTCGGTGGCGTCGATGATGAGGAGCGCGACGTCGGCCGCCTCGAGATGGCGACGGGCCATGATGACGGAGAGCTTTTCGGCCATCATGTGGGTCTTGCCCTTGCGGCGAATGCCAGCGGTGTCGACGAAGCGGTATTGCGCGCCGTTGTGCTCGACGACTTCGTCGATGGCGTCGCGCGTGGTGCCGGCGATGGGCGAGACGATGGCGCGCGAGGAGTTGGTGAGCGCGTTGAGCAGCGTGGATTTGCCGACGTTGGGCCGGCCGATGATGGCGATGGAGGTTTCGCGCTGCGCGTATTCCCCGTGCGTGCGATGAAGCGGCTCGGATGGCTCGCCACCTTCAGTCGGAGCTTCTTCTTCATCCACATCTGGAAAGCGAAGCGTGTCGAAGATGGCATCAAGGATGTCGCCGATGCCGGAGCCGTGTTCGGCGGAGATGGGGAAGAGCGCCTGCACACCGAGGCGGCGGAAGTTTTCTGCCTGCGGGAGGAGCTGGTCGGTGTCGATTTTGTTGACGGCGAGGAAGACGGGCTTTCCGGAGCGGATGAGCAGGCGCGCGAGCTCGAGGTCCGGTGCGGCTAACTCCGTACGGCCATCGATGACCATGACGATGGCTTGTGCTTCGTCGAAGGCTGTCCGGGCCTGGCGGAAGATTTCTGCGGGGATGAGGTCGGCGTCGTCCGGGACGATGCCGCCGGTGTCGATGAGGCGCGCGGTGCGGCCAGCCCACTCGACTTCGCCGTAGATGCGGTCGCGGGTGATGCCGGGCTCGTCGCCGACAATCGAGCGGCGGCTGCCGGTGAGCCGGTTGAAGAGCGTGGACTTGCCGACGTTGGGGCGGCCGCAGATGACGAAGACGGGCTGGTCGGTGGCGACGCTGCGCGATTGATTGGCGAAGATGGAGCGCGAAGGGCTGGAGTCGAGGTGCTGGTCGATTCTGTGCTCGAGACTGCTCTGCTCACGATTGCTGGTGGCGTCAAGGTCGGCGGCGGAGGGTTCGATGCGCCGAGCGGCGGCTCGCGCCTTCTGCCGCTGATTCGGGGTGAGGGCTGTCTTCTTCGCCGGCTTCGCCTTGGTCTGTGACTCGACGGCCTTCCGGGAGCGCGAGCCGAGCTCCGACGCACGCTGGCGTTTGGCTTTGAGGCGCGTTTCATTAGCCTCGCGACGGCCCTTGTTACGGGCGGAGCGCTCGCGGGTGGCTTGCTGTTTCTGGGACTTTTTCGATGGCAAGGCGGCGGCTTCTTTCCTGTTGCGCGTGGTTAGAGCGTTCCTGAGTACAGCCAAGCTCCGCGAAGTGTGGCTTTTCTTGACGGAAAAGCCACTCGGACAGTGGTGCTCTTGTCTGGCCTACAGGGAAAACGCTTTGGCCGGTGGCTCACTGCGCACTGTCTATTATAGGGAGAGCGATTCCTGAAGAACCCAGGCGCCCAATCCGCAGTGTCTTCCACTACCCCACTCACGCCCGCGCTGCCCAAGGTGTATGACTTCTTCGCGCCTGGGGGCGTGCTGGCGCGATCGAGTCTGCCGTATGAGTTTCGCCGCGGGCAATTGGAGATGGCGCAGGCGGTGGAGCGTGCGCTGGCCGGGCATCATCACCTGATCGTCGAGGCGGGAACGGGCACGGGGAAGACGCTGGCGTACCTGCTGCCGGCGCTGCGCACGGGACAGCGGGTGATCATCTCAACCGGCACGAAGAACCTGCAGGAGCAGCTTTTCTTCAAGGATGTGCCGTTTCTGGAGTCGCTGCTCGGGCCTTTGCGCGTGTGCTACATGAAAGGGCGCGCGAACTATCTATGCCGGCACAAGCTGTATGCGCTGCGCGATCAGCCGATTTTGAACGGACTCGAAGAGATCGACCAGTTTCACAAGATCGCCGAGTGGGAGAAGACGACGGAGACCGGCGATCGCATTGAGATCGATGGGCTGCCGGAAATGAGCCCGCTGTGGCAGAAGCTGGATGCTCGAACCGAGCATTGTTTAGGTCAGAGCTGCCCGGACTGGGAGCGCTGCTTCATCACGGAGATGCGGCGCAAGGCGCTAGAGAGCGACATCGTGATCGTGAACCATCATCTGTTCTTCGCCGACCTGGGCATCAAGTTGCAGGCGCGGACAGCGCCCGATGCCGGCATTTTGCCGGAGGCGGCAGTGGTGATCTTCGACGAGGCTCATGAGCTGGAGGATGTGGCGTCGAATTACTTCGGCGTGAGCCTGAGCAACATCCGGTTTGAGGAGTTGGTGCGCGATCTGGAGACACTGCTGCGGACGAAGATCACGATTGCGACCAGCGTGCTGACCGCGGCGCAGACGGTGCGGGAGCGGGCGCGGATGTTTTTTGGCGCACTGCCGCAGGACTTCGAAGGGCGCGCCGTGTTTTCGCAGCGTGAGGAGTTTCTGGAGAGCTTTGGGGATATCTATCTCGGGCTGACGAATGCGCTGCATCGGCTGGAGGGCGAGCTGGAGCAGGTGCGCGGCGTGGACGAGGCGCCTGGATTGCGCAAACGTATTGCGGATATCCGCGAGCATCTG
Organism: uncultured Acidobacteriaceae bacterium; assembly: GCA_963757575.1. Taxonomy (GTDB): domain Bacteria; phylum Acidobacteriota; class Terriglobia; order Terriglobales; family Acidobacteriaceae; genus KBS-83. The sequence goes on along the minus strand of CAVWSD010000016.1, from coordinate 109,855 downwards.
AAGTTTCTGATGGAAGCGGAGTCGAAGAACACCGTCTTCTGGCTGGAGCGGCGGGCGAGCGGGCCGCTGCGCGGCGGGGTGCGAAATACGTATCTGCAGGCGACACCGATTGACGTCTCGGGCTTGATGCAGGAGCTGCTGTTCGAGAGCTATTCGTCGGTGGTGCTGACATCGGCCACACTGACGGTGGCGGGTGGCTTTGGACACATCCGCAAGCGGCTGGGCATGGTGGATGCGAAGGAACTGGTGGTGCCATCGCACTTTCGCTATCCGGAGCAGGCGCTGCTGTATCTGCCGCAGGAGATGCCGGACCCTCGCGAGCCGGGCTTTGCGGCAGAGGCGGCGAAGCAGATACGGCGAGTGCTCGAGATCACGCGTGGACGCGCGTTCTGCCTGTTCACGAGCTATGCGCAGATGCGCGCTCTGTACGAGCGGCTGCTGATGGAGCTGGAGTTTCCCTTGCTGCTGCAAGGCACGGCGCCGAAGAAGGCACTGCTGGAGGAGTTTCGCGCGACACCGAACGCGGTGCTGTTCGGTACGTCGTCGTTCTGGCAGGGCGTGGATGTGCAGGGCGAGTCGCTGAGCTGTGTGATTGTGGACCGGCTGCCATTTGCGGTGCCGAGCGATCCGGTGGTGGCGGCGCGTATGCGCGCGATCGAGGATGATGGTCGCAGTGCGTTCTTCGAGTACCAGGTGCCGCAGGCGGTGATCACGCTAAAACAGGGCTTCGGGCGGCTGATCCGGTCGCTTGAGGATCGCGGGGTGCTGATGCTGCTGGACCCGCGGCTGCAGCGACAGCGGTATGGCCGGGTGTTTCTGGAGAGCCTGCCGCCTTATCGGGTGACGAAGGATATTGCTGAGGTGGAGGCATTCTTTGCCGTAGAACGATCCAGTCTGCGAACCCGTCCATGAAGTCCCGCCCGTGAAGCGATTTATATTCTCCGCCGCTGTCGTTTAACGATCGCCTCAGCGCCTGCCCATCAGCATATCGAACAACGCAAATAAAAAAGAGGCGCCTGCTGGCAAGCGCCTCCTGGTTGATTCCATACAGGAAAATTCAGGGCTTCTGAGTCTCGTCTTCCACCCGGAGCTCTTCATGCTGCACATCGGAGTCGAGGTTGCGGACCTCCTCCACTGCGCGCTTACCTACCGCAACCTGTTCGCGGACGACCGTCTGCTTATCGAGTGAGGCCCGTTCCTCCGAAAGAGGGATGCGAATCTCCTTGTCGGCGCCGATCGAACCCTGCACAGGTGTGACGTCATCTCCCGCTATGCGCTCGACGACGAGCTCTTCCCGGGTTACTGGCACCTGAACAGACTGCTGCTCTGTAATGACCTCTTTGCGAAGCCGGACTTCGCCGCGGCTGATCCTGTCCTTGTGGACCCGCAGCACCTCGCCCAGCAGCTGAATGCGTTGGGCTGCGCTGCGTGGTTCTTCAGCCTGGGTCTCCGGATACTGAAAATCGGTGGCGCCCTGGCCGAGATCCCCACCGGCGCTGGTCAAGATGGCTTCTGCTTCTGCTTCCCGACCCTCCGCCTTGACAGTAACGACTGCCCCTTCTTGGCCCTGCCGCAACTGGTGGCCGAAGTAACGAGAATGCGTCTGAGGAATAGAGAGCTCCGAAAAAGTTCCGTGCACATCGGCAGCGTCGTAGTCTCCAGCAGTGATCTCGTGGCTTGCTGCTTCACCGCGAGTTTTTTCGTCAGCGTAAGGCTCGACGTCGCCGCCTTCGAAGAAGTTCTTGATCTTGGCCCACGCGCCCTCTGCCTTGCCGGAAGCGGAGCGTGCACCGGCTGTCTTGCCTGCACCGCCATCGGTTGCTTCGACGCTATCATTACCGGAATCACGCCCGGCATAACCGATGTGGGTAGATGTGAAGCCCGCTTCCTTCAGGCGATCAATTGCAGATTGTGCAGCAGAATGCGTTGTGAAATATGCGGCCACTGTAGACGTAGATGTAGTCCGGGTTTCGAGTTTCGCCATCGCTTTGTCCTTTTGGCTGTTTCTGGTGGGTTGGTCGTAGCTTTTTGCGATGCAATCGCAGCGGGTCTGAATTCGTTGCATGCGACGCGGGTCGGGGCCCTAAGGCTTGCACCTCTCGATCACTCGACAGGCTCTCGGAACTAAGAAGACAAATGTTGCGGAGAGTTTGCTTGCCCGGAGAGAAGAGCGGAGGAATTGATTGCGCAACATTGCAGTCGCGCTCCCGGCATCTGCAGAGACTCTGACGAGAATGCGAGATGGAAACGAGAGGGATCCACTGCTCGAAAGTCGCGCGTGGTCCAGGTTGCCTCTGTCGCAGAGTTGCGTGTGCCTGGGAATCGCTAGGAAGCTAGAGCGGCTTCAAACAGGAAGAGGAATGACCTGTTCTGGCCGGACAACACCATGCGCAACACTTCCACGGAGCGAAATCCAACAATGCGTGACCCGGTAGCGGCGCAATATTGGCGGGTCTGGGCTAACGCCGAATCGAGGACAAACGTTGTTACATCAAAATCAGGCCGATTGGCGAGATTGGCTTCAATGCGAATGATGTCGCTGCAAAGCAGAAGGGTGTCCCCGTCCGAGCCGGGCAGGGGCGGGAACTCGGTGCCGGCCCAGGCCAGATTGATCTGCGAGGTCATGTCCAGGTGTGCGGTCGTCACTTCGGCGGCCTGATGCATAGGTCCTCCTGCTCAAGTCGACTTTTATCGGAAGAACCGCCGGTGCGCCATCCCCAAGTCGGGGCAGCACCCGAGCGGTAACGGCCTGACTACTGCCTCGCCTCTCCAACTCAGAGGTGCGACGGTTCGCGGTGCTCAACCGGGTGGCTGTACCGGATCAGCTCTCTGCCGCTGCTAGCATTGACTTAGCCATGTCGCGCAACCTCTACATTCTCGCTGCAACGCTGCTGCTGTTTTCGCTGATCTCGTGCGCGATGGTGGGCTCGGTCAGCTCGACGCAGCCGAATTTGCCAGGCAACGGGTCGTTATGGAAGACGACCTCGCTGTTTCTATTTCTGGGCGCCGTGGTGGCGGCGTTTGCCGGGGTGATGATGGCGATGTTCGAGCAGGTGGAGCGCCGCAATGAGGAACGGGAGCGGCGCGAGGGACGGCGGGGACACTGAGTGCCCGCCGCACGGGCGGACTCGCCCTTGGCGCAGGCTGTGTGGTTCCCTCAGGTGTCGCTCACGGCAGGTTTTGTGACCTGGGACCGGCCTCGGCTCGAGCCGGTAGAATGGAAGATGGGGCTGAGTCGCCGTTTCTGACAAAGGAAGACATTCGTATGTACGAGGTAACGGTAGAGGCCGGGTTTTCGTCCGGGCACTATCTGCGCAATTATCGCGGCAAGTGCGAGAACCCGCATGGGCACAACTACAAGGTGCGGGTGACTTTGCGTGGCAAGGAGTTGGATGTGGCCGGGCTGCTGCTGGATTTCAAGCAGTTGAAACAGGTGATGCGTCCGGTGATCGACCGGCTGGACCACCAGATGATCAACGATCTGGAGCCGTTTACCGTGATCAATCCTTCGGCTGAGAATCTGTCGCGCTATTTCTTCGACGAGACGAATCGCCAGTTGAGCGAGATGACCGGTGGCCGGGTGCAGGTGAAGGATTGCACGATCTTCGAGACCGATACCACGACGGCTACGTATTACGAGCCATAGCTTTTCATGTATCTCATTGAAATCTATAAGTCAGTGCAGGGCGAGTCGAGCTTTGCCGGGTTGCCCTGCATCTTTGTGCGGTTGGCAGGGTGCAATCTGCGCTGCTCGTGGTGCGACTCGGAATACACCTTCAAGGGCGGGTACAAACAATCGCTGGATGAGGTGGAGGCGACGGTGGCGGCGCTGGCTCCGGTGCGGCTGGTGGAGTTTACCGGCGGCGAGCCGATGTTGCAGGAGCGCGAGCTGGTGCCGCTGATGGAGCGGATGCTGTCGCACGGATACACGCTGATGATGGAGACCAGCGGCGAACGCCCGCTTGGGAATGTGCCGGAGGATGTGCATAAGATCGTGGACGTGAAGTGCCCCGGCTCAGGCGAGGGTGGGACATTCCGGATGGAGAATCTGGAAGCGCTGACCAGGCGCGACGAGGTGAAGTTCGTCATCAGCGATCGCGCCGATTACGAATTTGCGCGGGAGTTTACGGTTGAGCATCGCCTCACAGAGCGCGTCGGCGCGGTGCTGTTCTCGCCGGCATTCAAAAAGGCGCCAAGTCTGGAGCGGTCGACGAGCAACTGCGCGCTGGACCCGCGGCTGCTGGTGGAGTGGATGCTGGCCGATGGCGTGCCCGCGCGGCTGAGCCTGCAGATTCACAAGTACATCTGGGAGCCGCAGAAGAAGGGCGTCTAAATCTTAGCTTCTGGCTAGGGAATAGTTTTGCTGGCGAGATATTTGTTGAAGGGGATCTCGAAGGCGAAGAGCTCCCGGCCGTCGGCGCTCTGGATGCGGCGCAACTCGAGATGCGCGCCGGTCAGTGGGCTTTCGAGATCCTGGAGGTCGTAGAAGAGGAAGCCCGCGCGCGTCGTGTGCGGTTCGACCGCGATGGCGTTGTATTGAAACTCTGAGAAATCCTGCTCGATCTTCTTGTCCTGATTTTTCCCCTTGCCGCCGATTTTGATCGGGCCGATGGGAATTTTGTTGCGCGGATCGGCAGGGCGATCGATGGCGCGCTCGGCGTCGCGCGGCTCGGCGGCCGGAACTTTGTCTCCGGCGGCGGTAATGAAGTCGATGCGCGCGTTGTCCAGCGAGATGGGAGTGTCGCCTTCGTTGGTGATGACGATGCGGACGGGGATGATGTTGGCGGAACCGTAGTCGACGCGGAAGATGGAGGCCTTCTTCGGGGTGTCGTAGGGATCGGCGGCGATGGAGAGGTGGTCGCCGGCGTGGCGCTCGAATGCGGGGTATTGATCGGCCGCCTGCGCGGGCGGCGCCGCATGCTGGGCCAAAAGTGGAGCGGCGATGAGAGGGATGGCGAGGAGCGCGGCTACCGCCGGCAGCAGAGGGCGCATGGAAGGCATCGGGCGATTAGAGCATTTCTGCCACTGCACTGTCCTACGGGCCTCCCGCGCATGCAACGTTCCTGACGGAAACGCTGCGGCGATTGCTCAGGGCGTCGTCCGGGGAAGAAGAGTTGCTCCACCGGCGCGGCACACAGAGCGGTAACGGATAGACGCAGCTTTGCGATGACTGTGAGCCGCGACAGGGCGATCTCCTGAGAAGTGCGGCTGGCCGGTCTACAGAGATCGCGAAAATGCTTTAGTCTGCGGCAGGATCGTGATTCTTCTTGTTTACAACATTGGGCTGCTGCTGGTGCTGGCGGTGGGCGCGCCGGTGTGGCTGCTGCGTCGGCGGTGGCGCGAGGGGCTGCGGGAGCGGCTGGGCGAGGGCGCGGCGCGGGTAGGTCATGCACTGGGCGGCAGGCAGCAGGTGTGGGTGCATGCGGTTTCTGTGGGCGAGGTGGTGGCGGTCAGCCGGCTGGTGGAGGAGCTGGATGCGCGGCTGGGCCGCGGCTCGGTAGTGATTTCAACGACGACCCAGACCGGCCAGCAACTGGCGCGGGATCGTTTTGGCGCGGCGCGGTGCTTTTATTTCCCGATTGATCTGCCCTGGGTGGTGCGGGGGGCTTTTCGTGCGCTGCGGCCGCGGGTGCTGGTGCTGGCAGAGAGCGAGTTGTGGCCGAATGTGCTGGCGGAGTGCGCGGACCGGCGAATGCCGGTAGTGGTGGTGAATGCGCGGGTCTCTGATCGCTCGCTGCCGCGATACGAGCGTTTGCGCCGATGGTGGCGGCCCTTTCTGGAGATGTTGACGCTGGTGCTGGCGCAGAGCGCGGAGGACGCGCGGAGGTTTGTGGCGATCGGCGTGCCGGAGGACCGCGTGCGCGTGGGCGGCAATTTGAAATACGATGTGCGGCCGCCGCGGTCGACGGGGCTGGTTGAGCAGTTGCGTGCGCAGTTGCCCCCTGGCGCGAAGGTGCTGGTGGCGGGCTCGACGCTCGAAGACGAGGAGCGGGTGCTGCTGGAGGCGTGGCCTGCGATCTGTGCGCGTACGCAGAACGCGGTGATGGTGCTGGCGCCGCGGCATCCGGAGCGCTTTGCGCGAGTGGCGGCGCTGGCGCGGGAGCGGAAGGCCATGCTGGTGGAGCGCTCGAGCTGGCGTGGCGAGCCGCTGGCTGCGGGGAGTGTATTTCTGCTGGATTCGATCGGCGAGCTCGGCAGCGTGTATGGGCTCGCATCCTTGGCCTTTGTAGGCGGCAGTCTGGTGCCGGCGGGAGGACACAATCCGCTGGAGCCGGCGCGGCTTGCTGTTCCGGTGCTGATGGGGCCTCATTCCGAGAACTTCCGCGATGCTGTTGAGCTGCTGCGTGGCGTCGATGCGTTGCGCGTAGTGGAACGCGCGGACGTGGGCGAGGCGATCGCGACGCTGCTTGCCGATACGAATGCGACTGCCGCGATGGGCGCACGGGGAGAAGAGATGTTTGAGAAGCAGGCGGGGGCCACGCAGCGCGCGGTAGATGCGGTGGTGCGGCTGCTTGCGCAGGGCAACGCGTGAGACGCGTGGTGTGGCCGCTGCTGCCGTTGGTTCCGCTGTATGGGGCGGCGCAGGCGCTCGATAGTGTCGCTTACGCGCGCGGGTGGCGGCGCATAGAGCGGCTGCGTTGGCCTGTGGTGAGCGTGGGAAACCTTTCCGTGGGTGGCGCGGGAAAGACGCCGTTCGTGATTGCGCTGGCGCGGGCGCTGACGGATCGGGGATGGTCGGTCGATGTGCTTTCGCGCGGCTACGGGCGTACGTCTGATGGAGTGGAGCGCGTGGTCGCGGATGGCGCCGACGATCCGGCGGCGCGCTATGGAGATGAGCCGTGGCTGATTGCCCAGCGCGCGGCAGTACCGGTCTTCGTGGGGCGCGCGCGTGTGGCGGCGGGGCGGCTGGCGGAGACCACACTTCTAAACTTCGGCGGCGCCCGTCACGTCCATCTGCTCGACGATGGAATGCAGCACCGTGGGCTTGTTCGCGATGCGGAGATTGTGTTGCTGCATCGGTCGGATTTTCAGACGACTCTGCTGCCGGCGGGACGGTTGCGCGAGCCCCCGGCAGCGCTGGAGCGCGCGGATTTTGTGGTGCTGCGTGAGGAAGATGAGAGGCTGGCCCAGCGGGCTCGGCGCTGGATGCGCGCCGATGCCCAGGTCTGGGTGATCACACGCGAGTTGGAGATGCCTGCACTGCCGGGTCCGGCGGTGGTGTTTTCTGCGATTGCGCATCCGGAAGAGTTTGTGGCCGGGCTGCGAGGACGCGGCGTCCCCATTGCGGCGACACATGCGTGGCGGGACCATCATCGATTTTCGGACCGGGATGTGACGACGTTGCGTGCCCTGGCAGCGAAGGAGGGGGCGCGGTGTTTCCTGACGACGGAGAAAGATATTGCGCGCCTGACGAGAGATGCAGCGCGCGCGACTGGAAGAGATTGCGCCGCTGCTTGCGGCGGTGTTGACCGTGCGGCTCCGCGAGCCGGAGGCTGCCCTGGGTGCGCTGGAGCAACGACTCGGCAGGCGGGGTGCGTGAGAGAATCATCCGTTGCGATCCCACGATAATTCGCAAAATGAGCGGCTGCGCGTGCTGGTGGTGCGGCTGGGGGCGATGGGGGATGTGCTGCACGCGATGCCGGCGGTCGCGGCACTGCGCGCGCAATTGCCGGAGTGCCATGTGGGCTGGGCGATTGAGCCGCGTTGGGCGCCACTACTGCGAAGCGACGCCGCGGCGTTGCCGCGCACGCCTGAGATGCCGCTGGTGGATGTGGTGCACACGGCTCATGCACGGGGATGGGCGCGGGAGCCATTTGCTGCATCCACCTGGCGAGCGATGCGCGCATTGCGGCGCGAGCTGCATGCGCAGCGGTATGACCTGGCAATCGATCTGCAGGGTGCGGTGCGATCGGCGCTGATTGGAAGAGCTTCGGGCGCGGAGTTGGTGGGCGAAGCGGAGCCGCGTGAGGGGCCGGCGCGATGGCTGTTTCAGCGAAGGGTGGCGACGCGGGGCGTGCACGTGATCGAACAGGCGGCGGAGGTGTTGGCTGGGGCTACGGGTTTGCAGTTGACGCCTGAGCTGCCGGGAATTCCGGTGGATTGTGCAGCGGAGGCGCGCGTGCGTGCGATGGTGCCGGACGCGAGACCGCTGGTGTTGCTGCATCCGGGCGCGGGTTGGGGCGCGAAGCGCTGGCCTGCGGAGCGCTATGGCGTGGTCGCAGCGGCGCTTGCGAGCCGCGGATACAGCGTGGTGGTGAACCGCGCGCCGGGGGAAGAGGCGCTGGCAGCGGACGTGGCGCGGAGCAGCGGCGGCGCGGCTCAGGAGATCGCAACAGACATGGGAGAATTGATCGCAATGACGAGGCGTTGCGCGCTGGCGATCGGCGGCGATACGGGACCCGCGCATCTGGCGTGCGCACTGGGAAAGCCGGTGGTGGGCATCTATGGGCCGACTGATCCGGCGCGGAATGGGCCGTGGGGCGTGCCGTTCCGGGTGCTGCGGCATCCCGAGAGCCGGCGCGATCACGCGCGACGGAGCGCACCCGAGGCGGGCCTGCTGACAATTGAGCCGGCGGAAGTGCTGGATGCGGTGGATGAGCTGATGGGTGCGGCAGGCAATTTAGCGGGACACGCGGCGGTGCAGGGTTGAGCATAAGCTGGACGCGCATCGCGCGACGCATCCGCGTGCCGATGGGATTTGTGTTTGCGCTGTTCTTTCTGCTGACGGCGCACCCCTCGGTGCATTCCTTGCTCTGGAGTCTGCTGGGGACCGTGCCAGGCCTGGCGCTGCGCGCGTATGCCTCGGGATATGTGACGAAGAACACCGAGCTGACAATGACAGGACCGTATGCGTACACGCGCAATCCGCTGTACCTGGGCTCGATGCTGATTGCGTTTGGCTTTGCCGTGGCCGCGCATAGCTGGTGGACCGCGCTGGCGCTGGCGGTGCTGTTCGCGCTGATCTATTTTCCGACCATCCGCTCGGAAGAGGCGTTTCTGCGCGGGCAGTTCAGCGAATATGAGGAGTATGCGAAACGCGTTCCGCGCCTGGTCCCGCGGCTGACTGCAGCGGCAACGATACTGGGCGAGCGCGTCCGGGACGGCGGCTTCTCCGGCGCACTCTTTCGCAAGCACCGCGAGTACAACGCCGCCCTAGGCACCATTGGTATCTATGGGGTACTGTTGCTGAAATTGTTCGTCTGGCACAGAACACTCTTCCTCCCGCTGTGAGGTAGCGGATTTGTTTCGAACCGGCTGAGTGCAGCATCATTGGCTATCTCACTGTCTGTTGCTTTGGCTGTCGCGGTTGAGAAGAAAAAACAATCATGTGTGAGGGATGTATTTGAGACTGCCCTTGTTTTCTTTGAGCCTGCTGCTGGCGAGCGCGGCCGGAGCGCAGCAGGTGACGCCGCTGCCCGCGCCACAACAGCAATATCTGCCGCAGCGGCAGACGCTCTCCTACGCAGTGGATTGGCGGGTGTTTCCGGCGGGCACGGCGATCATCCATCTGGAGAGCGATGGAACGACCGAGCGGGTGCAGGCGAATGGAGATTCCATCGGCGCCGTGAGCCTGCTGTTCAAGGTGGTGGATCGCTTCCAATCCTCCTTTGACCGGCGTACCGGGTGTTCGCAGACCTTTGCCAAACAACTGCAGGAGGGGCGACGGCAGATTGTGAGCACGCTGCAGTTCCAATACGGCGCGCACAAGCAGGTGCTGGATGAGAAGAACCTGGTGAAGGGAACAGTCCGGCATCTGGAGTCGCCGATTCCGCCGTGCGTGAGCGACTTGATGTCATCGATGTTCATCGCCGGCGCGCAGCCGCTGGAGGTGGGGCAGAACTTTACCATGCCGGTTGCGGATGCGATGCGGGTGGTGACGGTGACTTTCAAGGCCGAAGCGCGTGAGGAGATCAAGACCACCGCGGGCACCTTCCAGACCATTCGAGTCGAGCCGACGGCGGATGCAGGCGTGGTCAAGAACCGCGGGAATATCTGGATTTGGTATTCGGATGACAGCCGTCACCTTCCGGTGCAGATGAGGGCGCGACTTTTCTGGGGAACGATCACGCTGCGGCTGACGAGCGTGGAGCCGAAGTAGGCGGCCAGCACCAGCCAGTAGTAGCCGCACCGGCCCGGGCCGGAGTATCTCTTCTGAAGGTGTTACGGATGCAGGGGGAATGCTGCGGCCGGAGACGAGAAGTCTCCGGCCGGGTAAAAGATCATTGAGGAGTGGGGCCGTCCTCCTGCGGGACTTCTTTGCCCTCGCCGGGGAATGGCCATTTGCGCTCGAGTGGCTGCGTCGCCTCGCGAACGTTCTTCGGCACCTTGTTTACCTTGAGATTTTCTAGCACGTGCACGCCGAGTTTCCCGGCGCTGGCCAGATCAAGGTCGCCATCGTGGTCAAGGTCGGCAGCGATGAACTGCGTTCCCGCGCTGGCGGTTCCGTTGACTGACAATGCATAGCGCGTGAAGACGGGATCCGCGGCGCTGTCGGCGATACGCATGGTATCCATCGTGCCCTTTGTGCCCTCGCCACTGGATTTTGCGGCGTCCAGCTGGGCTTTGGTGGGCAGCTTGTAGGCGTAGACAACGACAGGATCGTAGGAGCCGGGATCGGCGCCGGAGTGACCGCGATAGCGCTTGCCCGTGATGAGTTCCAGAGCACCGTCGCCGTCGATGTCTGCGAGCAGCAGAGCGTGCGATTGCGAGAAGGATTCGTCGATGGTGTGCCGGATCCACATGGGATGATCCGCGGCGCCGGCCTGCTCAAGCCAGTAGAGGCCGTAGCCGTGGCCCTGGCCGTAGATCAGGTCGAGCTTGCCGTCGTGGTTCACGTCGTAGCCGAGGATGGGGAAGCCGGCATCGCCGATATCCCAGTCGCCGTGCCACTTCCACTTGTCGTTATCGGCATCCACCTGCTCGAACCATCCATGCGTTGTGAGTACGTCGGGCTTGCCGTCGCCATTGATGTCTGCGATGCCAATGCCGTGGCCATCCTCGGCGCGGCCGCCGAGATGGTGGACGCGCGGCTTGTCTTTGCTGAAGTCAACCCACAGGACGCCGGAGCGGTTGTAGTGGGCGAGTGCGACGTCGGGCTTGCCATCGCCATTGATGTCGGCGAAGGCTCCGCCCTCGGTGTCGTAGCTGTCGGTGATCTTCTCGGCCTTCCACATCGTGCCGGCAGCGGTGGCCTTGGGACCGGGGTTGCGATACCACCAGAGGCCGTTGGAGATCCAGCCGGTAGTGATGAGGTCAGGGAGGCCGTCATGATCGACGTCGACGATCCACTCGCCGCAGTCGGAGACAAATTCATTGTGGATGCCGACGGTGCGGAACTGATGCCGCTTCCACTCGCCGCCGTCCGCACCGGGGTTTTCGTACCAGTAGGAGCCGCTGAGCAGATCGGGGAAGCCATCGCCATTCATGTCCAGCAGCGAAATAGCCTCGGCGTGATCGTTGCCTAGACGGTGAGAGAGAAAAGCAATGCGCGGCTCGCCGCCGGGTCCGTTGCCGGGATGCTGCAGGCGGAACTCGGTGGCGTGCGCGGGGTCCTGAGCATGGCCCAGGGCAGGAAAGAGGAGAGGCAGCGCGAGCAAGGGGGCCACATGCCGCAGGTGCAGGCGTTGGAAGGGAATCGTCATCAAGGTCTCCGGTTGTTAGCTACGCTCGAGCTTCATCGTTTCGGGGTTCCAGTGGACGACCTCGCCGCGCTCGATGCTGAGATTGCTGAGCAGGGCGGCGCCGGCGGCACGGAAGCCGAAGGTCGCATCTTCGACCACGGGCTTTCGGTTGCGGACCGAGTCGAAGAAGTTGTGGAAGTGATCGTAGCTGTCGGAGTAGTGCTCGGGCGCGGTGAACTTCTGAACGTTCTCCGGGAGCGGGCCGCTGAAATGTTTCTCCGGATACTTCTTGCGATATTGCTCGATGTATTGCTGCTGCATGGCCTCGGTAAAGGTGGAAACGGTGTAGCCGGGCTCGGTTTCGGGCGGGGTGCGGGTGACGGAGACAGTATTGCCGCCGATGGTCATGAGGCCTTCGGAGCCGGTGAAGAGAAAGCCTTCACTCTCCTCGCCGCCATCGACGAAGTTCACATGCAGGCTGAGGTTGAAGCCTTCCGGGTAGTCGAAGAGCGCGAGCATCACATCGTCGGCGTCGCGGCCATCTTTCCAGTAACGAATGGCGCCCGTGGCCATGGCGCGCGTGGGGCCGTGTGCTCCAGTGATGAAATGGGTGCCGCTGAACAGATGCACGAAGAGATCGCCGGCCACACCTGATCCGTAGTCCTTCCACTTGCGCCACTGGAAGAAGCGTTCGGCATTCCAGGGCACCTTGGGCGCAGAGCCAAGAAAGCGTGGCCAGTCGCAGGTCTCGGTGGAAGCGTCGAGCGGAATCGAGTAGTTCCAGGCGCCGATGGAGGAGTTGCGGTCCCAATAGGCGCTGACCATGTTGAGCTTGCCGATGATGCCGGAGGCAAGCAGTTCTTTGGCCTTGGCATAGATGACGGAGCTGACCCGCTGGCTGCCCACCTGAATGATGCGGTTGGTGGAGCGCGCCGTTTCGATGATCTCCGGCCCGTCGGAGTAGAGATGAATCATCGGCTTCTCAAGGTAGACGTCCTTACCGGCTTTCATCGCATCGGTAGCGGCGGTCTTGTGCCAATGGTCGGGCGTCGCGATGAGCACAGCATCGACGTCCTTGCGCGCGAGGATTTCGCGGTAATCGCGGGTTGTGAAGACATCCGGTCCCCACAGCTCTTTCGAGTGAGCCAGGCGACCGTCGTAGCAATCGGCTACGGCGACGAGTTTGACTCCGGGGACCTCGAGCGCGATCTCGGTATCGTGCTGACCCTGGATGCCGGCGCCAATGAGCGCGAGCTGGATCATGTCATTGGGAGAACGGGTTGGCGAGGATTGCGCGAGAAGCGGTTTCAATTGTGTAGCGGTGGCAGCCATGGCAGCAGCCTGGATGAATTTCCTGCGGTCGAGCATCGTCAAGCGTGTCTCACTTTCCCCATTGAATTCGCGTTTCGAGCTGGGCGTGGGAAAGGAAGTTGCCGAGGGCATGGCATTCCATTCGTCCGGCGCACGCAAACCGAAACAGTTACCAACGATACACCGATGGATTCCGCAGACCCAGCCGCTGTCGGTAATCGGATGACAAATATTCGCGTGCCTTGGGCTTTTTGAAAAACGAGCCGACTCATGCTATGGAGCGCGTGACTCGTTATCGAGGCCTTGGATTCAGCAGGGATGCGACACAGTTTGGAGACCACCGCTGCGCGCGGGCAGGGTAAGCTGGGCCTGCGATGATTGACCGCATCTTGATTGTGGGTACAGGGCTGCTCGGCGCCTCAACGGGGCTGGCTTTGCGGACACATGGCTTTGCGGGCGAGGTCGTCGGCTGGGACCGCGATGCGGGAGCGCTTGAGGCAGCCATGCGCATGGACGCACTCACGTCGATGGCTGAGGAGCCCCTGCGTGCGGCGAAAGAGGCGGACCTGATCGTGCTCGCCGGGCCGGTTCTCGCGATTGTGGAATGGATGGGGCGGCTTGCCGAGGTACTGGGCCCGCACCAGCTCGTGACCGATGTCGGTAGCACGAAGCAACTGATCACCGAGACCGCGGCGCAGCACTATAACCGCGCTGGGCGAGCGGCCTTTCTGCCCGGGCATCCCATGGCGGGCAAGGAAGTGAGCGGTGCGGAGAATGCCGAGTCGGAGCTGTTCCGCGGCGCGGTCTGGTTATTCACGCCGACAGTGCCATTCCTGCCGGAAGCAAGGGCGGCAGCAGCAGCGGTGGAGTTTCGCGGGCTTGTGGAAGGCTTTGGCTGCCGCACGCTGGAGATGGATGCCGGGCGGCACGACGAGCTGCTGGCCTGGGTGAGTCATCTGCCACAGTTCCTTGCGACGGCGCTCAGTGCTTTGCTGGAAGAGGAGTTTGGCGGCGACTCGGATCTGCGCGCGATTGGCGGCCGCGCTCTGCGGGAGATGACGCGTCTCGGCTCGAGCCCATACTCGATGTGGCGGGATGTGGCACTCAGCAACACAAAATATGTCGAGGGTGCCTTGCAAGCCCTGGAGCAGCGGCTCGCTCAGCTGCGGGAAAATCTGCGGGGGCAGGATTGCGCGAGGAGTTCGATCGAGCCAACCAGTTCCGTCTCGGCTCGCGTTAGAGGCAGGATGTTGCACGTCGTTGGAGAGAGCTAGCAAAAGCAACTGCGGACACTTCTATTTCTTGCCATGTGGGTTGATTTCCGAGTTCGCAGGCGACACGGAAGGTTCCCGGTTTGGGTCACAAATGGCTAGATATTGACCTCAAAGCACACTGCTGGTGGCGTACTGAATATGTGCCGCGGCATGTTACTAGAAAGTGCAAGGTCACCTCAGCCTTCTATCTTTATACTTACAGCGCTTCAGGAGATTAGAGCTGAGCGCAGAGCGAGCCTGAAGTATTGGGCCATTCCCCACCCCTGCACACTCCTGGGCGAACTTTGATTTAGGGGTCCTCGGTGCTGCGCAATCGTCTCTTCTTGGTTCCCGCTCTTTCCCTCCTGGGTGTCTTTCTTGTCGCCGGCTGTGGAGGTAGTGCATCTTCCTCCTCCTCATCGCCTCAGCCACCGTCGACTGGGAGTGCCACGAATCCTACTCCGGCTATCGTCTCGATCTCACCTGGAACTCTGGTCGCGGGTTCGGCGCCGCAGACCCTCACAGTCACTGGCACGGGTTTCGTCAACGCGAGCCTTGTGAGCTTTGATAGCAAGGCGTTGACGACGACGTATGTCAGTTCCACCTCGATCACCGCGGTTGTGCCCGCGTCGGCGATTGCGGCGGATGGGACCGTCAAGATCACCGTCGCCAATCCGGCGCCGGGAGGCGGAAGCTCCGCCGCGAAAAGTTATGCCATCACCGTGCCGACAGCGGCTGTCACAGGACTGTCTCCGCAGACGGTTCCCCAGGCCGCAGCAACCACCATCAGCGTTGCTGGCACGGGATTCGAAGCGAACTCAGTGGTCGCCTGGAATGGAAGTGCGCGCCCTACTACTTACTTAAGCCCCACGAAATTGCAGGTTGCGTTGACTGCCGCCGACGTTCAGAACTTCGGCACGGGTCAGGTCTCAGTGGTGAATCCGGGAGACACGCCGACCACCCCGCTGGATCTGCTTATCGTCGCGAGCACGCCCACCATCACGTCGTTGAGTCCAAGTTCGATTGCGGCATTCACCGGTTCGAGTGTGCCGCAGCCGGTGGTCATCGGTGGCAGCGGATTTGCGGCGAATGCCACGGTGCAGGCGAATGGGCAGGTGGTTCCCGTTGTCAGCCAGACGGTCACGTCCGTCACCATCTCGCTCAGCGCCAGCTACTTCGCGAAAGCCCAGGCTATCAAGATCGTTGTGAGCAATCCTGGAACGCCAGTGGTCTCTTCCAACACGGCAGTGCTTACGGTGACCACACCCGCGACGGCATCGTTCACGGTAAATCCAAACGCGGCGGCTGCCGGTAGTCGTGATACCACGATCACGCTCGACGGCAACGGCTTCTACCAGGACTCGATGGTGTATTGGAACAGCACGGCACTGCGCACGCACTTCGTAAGCTCGAACTCCGTCACTGCGATCATTCCTGCGTCGCTGCTGGCGAGCTTCGTCCAGGCGAACATCAGCGTTGCCACGCCGGAGAGCTCGGTGCAGGCGCCAGCCCAACCGTTTGATACCTACCTTGCTCTTTCGACCAACGACATCGTTTACAACCATGCCGACGGATTGATCTACGCCTCCGTTCCGGGGTCCGCAGGCAAGAACCTGGGAAACAGCATCGCAGCGGTTGATCCGGCGAACGGTGTTATTCAGAGGGTGATCTTTGTCGGCAGTGAACCGAACCGGCTTGCGCTCTCGACCGATGGTACGCAGCTCTTTGTTGGCCTTGACGGGGCCGCCGCAGTTCGTCAGGTGGACCTCACAGCGGGGAAAGCTGGTGTGCAGTTCTCATTGGGTGGCGGTCCAGGCGTCTACAACCCGCCCTACACGGCGGTGAGTCTGGCAGCCCTGCCGGGGCAGCCGAATTCGGTGGCGGTCTATGGCACGAATGGAGTGGTTACCATCTTCGATGCTGGAGTGGCGCGCGCGAAGACGAGTTCAGGACTTCAGACTTATTTCGTCCAGAATATCGGATCGCTTGCATTTGGCGGCTCGGCATCCACGTTGTATGTCACGTCAGAGGCGATCGGTAGCTATCTGTACAAACTGACGATCGATGCGACCGGCGTAACCTCCGCGACCCAAGTTGGTACGGGAAACAGCAGCGGGGGTGGCAACACCATGCAATATGACAATGGCCTCCTCTATTTTCCAACGGGAGTCGCTGTGAATGCGACGACCGGCGCCCAGGCCGGACAGTTCTCAGGGACGAGCATCGGCTCGAATTCGCCTGTCGCCGTCTTTGGTCCCATTGTCTCGGATTCCAGCTTGAACCGGGCCTGGATCGTCCCATACTCCTTTGTCAATTCGGGTGGGCTTACCTCCTTTGATGAGAAGACTTATGACCCGGTGGCAAGCTTACCGATCACGGGAAGCGAATTAAACAATGCTGCCGACCTCATCCGTTGGGGGCAGAACGGGCTCGCCTTTCACACATCCAGCCAGCTGTATGTACTAGAAGGCCCGAGCGTTAAAGACATCTCAAGCTCACCGGCAGACGTGAGCATAGCCGTCAATGTTGCTCCCCAGGCATCGACGGGTTCCAGCCTTACGTACACCGTACAGGTACTGAACCAGGGACCGAATGTGGCGCAAGGTGTCACACTGACGTCCATGCTGCCCGAGTCTGTTGTGCAAGGCAGCGTACAGAACTCGCAAGGCTCCTGCACTGGAACCGGTGAGCTTTACTGTGACCTTGGCTCCGTTGCGAGCGGAAGTTACGCTACCATCACGATCGCAACCACTCCCACCGTGGCCGGTGCGCTGCAGTTGATGGCGACCACGTCCTCAGTCAGTTATGATCCGGTCTCTTCCAATAACCAAGCAATCGCGAAAACTACGATCACCGGCAATCTATTCAGCGCTCCACCTGTTGTGACGCAGCTTTCTCCGACATTGGTGCAGGCAGGCTCCGACACCTTCACACTTACTGTGAATGGAAGTGGCTTCAGTTCCGCGTCAACGGTACTGTGGAACGGAACGGAGCTTCCCACAGCGCTGGTCAGCAGCGGTCAGCTTACTGCGACGATCGACGCTGCGCTGGTAAAACACCTGGGCTGGTCCCTGGTATCGGTGTCCACAGCCGCGCCAGGCGGTGGGCAGTCCGGTGCGCTCCCATTCAGCATCCACCAGTTGCTGAACGTTTCGGCGAACGCGATCAAATACGATCCATTTACCCGGAAGCTCTATGCTGTACTTCCGAGCACATCCACAAGCTTGACCGGCAACAGTATCGTTGCCATCGATCCGGCGACAGGCACTGTGGGCACACCGATTCAAGTGGGCAGCGAGCCAAACCTCTTATCCGAGACGAGCGATGGAAAGTACATGTACATCGGGCTAAGTGGGGCCAAGTCGTTGGGCCGATTCAACCTGATGAATCAATCGCTCGATCTCACCGTGCCCCTACCGGCGAATGCCACCTATCAGGGCGGCAGTGCGGCTGCTATTGCGATCGCGACGGTGCCGGGTTCCGATACCAGTCTTGCGATAGAAGACGATTCCTTCGACGGAATCGGCATCCTTGATATCTCCGGAAGCGTCGGCACCTTCCGACCAAAATCAGGCTTCGGGTATAGCGGGGACAACCCGGTGTTCGTAGATCCGACGCATTTTGATGCCTACGATGCATATACCTCGGGAGCCGAGTTCTATCGCTATAGCGTCGATAGCAACGGGGCGGAATTGATTGATGGCACTACCCTCGACGGAATGGGCGGCTTCGGAGGCACATTCGTTGTAGATGGTGGCCTGGTCTATGGCGCCGCTGGCGGCATCATCAATCCGAGCACCACACCTCCAAGCCAGGTCGCGGTGCTCCCGCTTGGTCCCGGACCATACGGGGCAGGACTTATCGGAGGTGGCGTGGTTCCGTATGCCTCAGAGTCCAAATCCTTCAATATCGGAGTAAATGCGGCCGGGACGGCGCTGACTTTTCTAAACCGCTTCGATACCCGGCACTTCACGCTGGAGGATCAAATCCAGTTTCCTACGTCGAGCGTAGCCGGTGTCGCTGGTACGCGCTGGGCGCAGGATGGGCTGGCCTTCATCATCCCCGGACCTTCATCGCCGACGCAAACTACATCAACTTCTCAGATCTTCCTGATCCGCGGGCCCTTTGTTCTTCCGGCAGAAGTGGGCAGCCACGCAGCGCCGACATTGAGCAGCACTGACCAAAGCACTGTAACAGCGGGAAGCGGCAACCTGATCATTACAGTGACAGGCAGTGGATTTCTCCCCGGTGCCACTGTTCTCTGGAATAACTCGCCGCGGACAACGACCTATGTAGATCATAGCCATGTAACGGTGGCCTTATCCGCAGCGGATCTCCGTTCTGCGGCGACTGCTTCCTTGAGCTGCCAAAATCCAGGATCTGGCGCCTCCAATGTCATCAATGTCAGCGTGCAGTGATTTCTGAGAAGTGCGGCCGGGAGGAGCGACCGTTCATTTATTCAAGGTATCCGGTGACCTCGACCGCCAGAAGCCGTTGAAACTCGGGGCAGCGCTGGAACCAGATGACTGGAACCTTCGGCGCAATCTTCGGGAATGTCGCCCGCTGGTTTGGAGGAGGCGTTATGAGCGTGTGAGCCAGAGTGCGCTCATAGCTCCGGTCAGTAAAGGATTGCCGCTACTTGTTGTAGTAAACCAGTACAGATCACACCTGCAGAACGTCGCCATCGCGCGCGACCATCTCGTACAGTACCGGATTTACAAAGAAGCCCAGGAAGAGCCGCGAGACCAGACCGGCCACGATGACAATGGCGAATGGTTTTTGCGTGTCGGAGCCGATACCGGTGGAAAGCGCCGCAGGAAGAAGTCCGAGGCAGGCGACGAGGGCGGTCATCATGATGGGCCGCAACCTCAGCAGTGACGCCTCGCGGGTGGCGGTGCGGATGTCCTTGTTTTCGAGACGCAGCTTGTTGATATAGGAGACAAGGATGACGGCAGTCTCGACGGAGACGCCCATCAGCGCGAGCAGACCCAGCGCCGAGGAGACGCTGAACGGCGTGTGCGTCAACTTGAGCGCGAGCAGGGCGCCTACCGGCTCGGTCAGGACCACGCCGAGAGCGATGGTCACCGGGAATTTGAAATTGCCATAGAGCGCGAAGAGAATCATGAAAATGATGAGTAGGGCAAGCGGTCCTATCAATTCCATCTGGTGCTTGGCTTCGAGGAATTCGCCGTATTCGCCGCCCCAACTGAGCCGGTACCCCGGAGGCAGTGATTTTGTGATATTCGCGATGGCCTCCTGGCCGTCGTTCACGGCGCTCTCCAGATCGCGGCCTTCAATGCTGTACTGCACGCCGATGTACCGTGAGTTGTTTTCGCGATAGATAAACGATGCGCCACCGGCCTCGCGGATATTTGATAGCTCGCTCAACGGGATTTGCTGACCTGTCGGTGTGCCGACCAGCAGATTGCCGATTTGCTGCGCATTCTCCCGGAACTCCGGCTTCATACGCACGACGAGATCAAAGAGCTTTTCGCCTTGAATGACCTGGGTGGCCGCCTCGCCGCCTACCGCGGCCTGGACCACAGCCTCCACGTCCGCGACGTTGATGCCATAGCGGGCAATCTTGTCGCGATCGACATCGATCAGCAGGCTGGGCTGGCCGAGTTCGCGCACAACGGTCAGCTCGGTGAATCCAGGCACCTGCGAGAGACGGCGTTTGATTTCGAGCGCGTTGCTCTGCAGGACGGTCAGGTCTGGACCATAGATCTTTACCGCGAGCGCGCTCTTGAGTCCGGTCAGCGCTTCATCCACCGCGTCTTCGGCAGGCTGCGTGTAGTTAAAGATGACTCCGGGGAACGCTTTGAGCTTCTTCTGAATGTCCTCGGTCAATTCGGCCTTATTGTGGATCGGCCCGCTCTTCCAGGAGGCGTCGTTGTAGGGTTTCAGGCCTACATAGAATTCGTCGTTGAAGAATCCGGTAGGGTCGGTGCCATCGTCCGGACGGCCAAGCTCGGAACCGACGTCCGTGACCATGGGGTAGCCCATCAGGATCTTGCGCACCTGGGGCGAGAATCGGCTCGCCTCCTCAAACGAAACCGTATAAGGCATGGTGGCGCGCACCCAGAGCGCCCCTTCGTCAAGGTGCGGCATGAACTCTCCGCCGATAAACGGTATGAGCAAAAGCGTGGCGCCAAAGATGAGCGTGGACACCAGCATGGTTGTCTTCGGATGATCGAGACACCACTCCAGCTCTCCGGCATATTTGTCGCGCACCCACTCGAACGGCTTGTTCGCCCGCTCGCGCACGCCGCGTTTGAACCACCAGGCGCACATGACGGGCACAAAGGTGAGCGTGAGGACCAGCGCACCGACGAGCGCGATCGCTACCGTATCGGCCATGGGCCTGAAGAGTTTTCCGGACGGCCCGGTGAGTGCGTAGATCGGCAGGTAGCCCGCAATGATGACGGCGACTGAGTAAAAGATGGGGCGATCGACGTCCTTCGCCGCCGCCAGAATTACCTCCTCGAGGTTGTAGCTCTGGCCTTCGCGCGCGCCGAGCTCGCGAAAAACATTCTCGACCATCACCAGCGTGCCGTCGATGAGAATGCCAAAATCGATGGCGCCGATGGAGAGCAGGTTTGCCGCGACTCCTCGCGAATGCAGAAAGATGAACGAAAAGAGAAGAGCCAGAGGAATGGTGAGCGCGACGATGACGGCGGCGCGGAGGCTCACCAGAAACGCCATGAGGACGATGAGCACAAGAGCCATCCCCAGCAGCATGTTGTGCTCGACGGTGTCGATGGTGAGCTGAACGAGATCGCTGCGATCGTAAAAGGGGCGCACTTTTACGTCAGGCGGCAGGATGTGCTCATTGAGCTGCTGGGTCTTTGCCTCTACACCTTTGAGAACATTCTGCGTTTGCTCGCCCCGCCGCATCATGACGACGCCTTCGACAGCATCATCGGTCTTGTTGAAACCGAATTCGCCCAGCCGCGGGGCGTGCCCGATGGTCACATCGCCGATGTCGCGGATACGAATCGGCACTCCATTTTGCGTGCCCACGACAACGTCGCCGATGTCGGCGGTATCGCGAACGAGTCCGAGGCCGCGAACGTAGTAGAACTGGCCACCTTGCGAATAGAATCCGCCGCCAGCGTTTGAATTGTTGTTTGTGAGCTGCTGGACGACGGTGGGGACAGTGACGTGGTAGGCGTAGAGTCTGGCCGGGTCGAGAAGCACCTGATACTGCATGACGGTGCCACCGAAACCGGAGTCATCGGCAACCCCCGGCACCTGCTTGTATTCACGGCCGATGACCCAGTCTTCGTAAACTTTCAATTCCTGTGGTGTGCGATCGGGGCTGTCGATCACATAGCGATAAACCAGGCCCGACGGACTGGCGAGCGGCGCCAGGCGTGGGCGTTACGCCGGATGGATAGGTCACCCCGCTTAGCCGCTCAAAGACCTGCTGGCGCGCGAAATAGTCGTCGGTGCCTTCGTCAAACGTCATGCGGACATCCGAGAGCCCGTAAAGAGAAATGGAACGCATGACGGACATCTTGGGAACGCCGTTCATCTCCACTTCCGTAGGGATTGTCACCAGACGCTCGACTTCTTCTGCTGCGTGCCCGGGCCATTGCGTGATCACTTCCACCATCGGCGGAGCGAGATCGGGGTAGGCGTCTACCGGCATGTGGTGGAAGGAGATCGCTCCACCGATGACGATGAATACCGTCAGCAGCAGGATCAGCAACCGTTGGCGCAGCGCGAACTGGACGACGTGATGGATCATGCGAAGACTGCCTCCTCAGTGCTGCAGCGAATTAGCAAACTGAAGAAACAAGCTGCCGTCGCCCACAACTCGTTCTCCAACAGAAATGCCCTTCAGGATTTGGGTCTTCTCGTTCTCGCTCTGACCGATTTCCACGTCGCGCCTGCCAAACTGATTCGCGCCGATCGCGACATAGACAAACGGCTGATTGTTGTCGTCCCGCAGAATGGATGAGTCCGGCACAGCGATGGCGTTGGAGATGGATCCTGCCGTCACGGTCACTGTGCAGTACATATCCTTCTTCAATTTCTCGCCGGGATTGTCCACGACAATGCGTGCCTGCAGCGTTCGGGTATTTGGATCGAGAGCCGGCGAGACGTAGGAGATCCTTCCGTGAAAGGTGCCGGGATACGCATCCGTTTGCACCGTGACATCGTCTCCGCTGCGGACCAGGGCCAGATCGGCCTGGTATACGTTTGCGAGAACCCAGACGGTGCTCAGATCCGAGATGGTAAAGGCCTGCGTCTGCCCCGCCTGCACCACCTGGCCGGGCGAGACGAGACGCTCCACGACTTCACCGCTGATCGGCGCAAGCACCGGGATCTGGGCCGAAGTGGAACTCTTCGCCAACTCGGACGGATTCCTGATGCCGAGAATTTTCATCCCCTGCTCCGCCGCATTCAGATCGGCCTGAGCCTGGTTGCGGTCCGATTCGGCCTGCTCCAGGTCGCGCTGTGCGACAGCGTGGTGCTGGTATAGATCCTTCTCTCGCGCGTAGTTTTTCTCTGCCAGGCGGGAGGAGTCAGCGGCCTTTAAATATGCGTCCAGCAACTGCGAATAATCCGGGCTGCTCACGTCCAGCATGGGCTGTCCGACCGCCACTTTCTGCCCGGGCACGACCAGAATTCGGCTGACCGGACCGCCAACCTGCGTGATGACGGGCGTGGTCTTGAAGGCGTTGTATGCCACAGCACCCGTAAGCCGGAGCGTGCGCGTCAGCCGGGTGGGCTGAACCGTGACTACCTGCACGTGTGACATCTGATCCTCAGGAATGGTGAAGAGCTGAGGGGTGGCAGAAGTCGATGCCGTCGCGGAGAAGGAGGTCATTTTGTTCGCGTGCTCGCGATCCTTCGAGCTGCAGGCGGTAAGTACCAATGCGAAAGCCAGCGCCGTTGCGCTTTGCAGTCTGCGCCTCCGGCGGCTGTTGCGTTTCTTAGTCATGGCAGGCTCCTTGTTCCTACTGCTGCGCGAAGCTGTTCGAGTGCAACCAGATAGGAAGCGAGTGCCTGGCGGTAAGCGAGCTCGGTAGCCCGGTAGCTTCGCTCGGCGTCGAGAAAATCGAGCAGGCTTGCAGCGCCATGGCGGTAGGAATATTCACTGATGTCCCGGGACTGCCGCGCCTGGTCAAGGTACCCGGAGAGATATAGGCCGACGATCTGATCGTTCGAGTGCAGAGTTTCGAAGGCATCTCTCACGTCCGTCAGTACCTGACCGTTTGCAAACCTCTCCTGCTCCTGCGCCTGGGTTATAGCGAAACCGGTGCGCGCAATCTCTCCCTGGTTGCGATCGAAGATCGGCAACGGTATCTGTCCGAAGAGCGAGACATTGTTGATATCAGTGAGGTGCGTGTAGCTGATT
Source organism: uncultured Acidobacteriaceae bacterium (assembly GCA_963757575.1). Lineage (GTDB taxonomy): Bacteria > Acidobacteriota > Terriglobia > Terriglobales > Acidobacteriaceae > KBS-83. The sequence continues at coordinate 86,300 of CAVWSD010000016.1, read as the reverse complement.
TGCGCGGTGACGTCTTTCTTCGCGATGGACTTCTGCAATGCGTATTGGCTATTCGCGGCGGTGACCCCTTGCTGCGCTGCCCGGAGATCGGGCCTGGTCTGCAAAGCCTTCGCCTGAAAGTCTTCTACGTTGCCCTTGACCGGCTGGTAGTTGAAGCTGCCAGCCACGTCATAATCCGCACTTATCGATTCGTATCCGAGCAACTGCCGCAGGTCGGAAAGTCCCTGAACCCGGGCCAGTCGTGCGGTCGAGACGTCGGTCTGGAATTGAAGCAACTGGAGCTTGATCTTGAGAAGATCGTCCTCACTGATGTCACCGGCTTTATACCGGGCTTCCCCTATATCCACCGCGTTCTGGAAGCCCTTGAGGTCCTCATTGGCAAGCTCCAGGGTCGATTCGGCAAGCTCGACGTTGATGAATTGCGAGGCAACACTGAAGGTAAGGCTGCGCTCGTTGTCGTCAACCTGTGAGCGTGTGACGGCCGTCTGATCCCTTGCCGCCTGCAGCCGGTGTTGACGCTTCTTGCCCCGTTCAAACAGATAGCTGACACCCAGGTCGAACTGCGCAGTGCCGTTGATGTAGTCCGAACTGAACTGGCTGGGATTGAAAACTGGAAGAAACTGCGAATCGCCTAAGAGCACCGGGTTGGGGCGCAGATTTGCCGTGGTCTCCTCGGCTTCGCTTTGCTGGATGGTGGTGCGCGCCGCCAGCAGGTTGTGATTGTGGCGCAGCGCCATCTGGATGGCGTCCTCGAGCGTGATCGTCACCGCTCCCGGCTTCTGCGCAAGCGTCTGTGCTTGTGGGGGGCTCTGCGGAGGCGAGGGAGTTTGCGCAGGAGTGGATTGGGCGCCCTCAGCTTTGGAGAGCGACATAGCTACACCGATCAACAGAAAGGGAAGACACAGACGTTGCAAACGCATGGGCAGACAGCCTTCGTCAGGAGGGCGCTACAGGGACTGGCGTGTCGGGAGCGGCACGGAAACAAGGCAGTTGCTATGCGGGAGGCGCGCGAGCGGGCACATGCCGGGCGGAGTTTGTCGCGGTAAAGCTAAGGTGCTGTGGCTCGGGTGCAGATCCTGTTGCGACCAGGATGGAGACGCGAGCGCTTGCCAACGCCGGCTCGATGGCCTGATGGCTCAAATGGCAGATGGAGCAGTTGTCCGGTGAGGAGCTGGCGTGATGATGCCAAACTACTCCGAGCGTGGTCCCGATCAGGAGCGCGAGCAGCGCCACCGGGAAAACCAGACGCCAGATTGTCTTTCGGCTAGCCACGTTTGGAGAGCATTTCAGGAATCTTGTATAGCGTTTGGATAGTTTAGTCCGAAAGTCCATTTCTTGCCCATTTGCCCTCAGTCGCTTGCAGAGCTCACAGCGACGCTCTGCTGTTTTCTGGGCATCCCGGTAAAGGTAGAAATTGGCACGCAGCACGGACATCTGTGGCCGCAGGCGCCCTTACGATCCCGGTGGAGAATCTTCGATTTGCTCTTATGGAACTCGAGTCGACCATTCCGCAGGAATGCGGTATACGAAGATCGCCCAACCCTCATCCACTCGCCTAAGATAGAAGTGCACGCGGAGTTCTCCCCCACCTTTGCACGTGCCTCCCTCGATCCTTCACCGAAGGTGCCCTATGAAACCCCTGGCTCTCATCCTGCTCGGCCTCGTTACGCCAGTGTGTTCCCCGCTGGCATTCGCTCAGACCAGCGATGTCGTGGACGCAGCCGCCGCTACGTCCCCCATCCAGCACGTGGTCTTCATGATGCAGGAGAACCGCACGTTCGATAACTACTTCGGGATGCTCAATCCCTATCGTCGTGCGAAGGGCTGGAATGTGGGCGATGATGGTCACGTCTACACGGTCGATGGCATCGACGACAAGCTCAACACCACCAACGTCAACGACGAGGGCGTCTCGATCCCGCTCTTCAAGCTGAAGAGCACATGCATCGACGATGCCAGCTCCGCCTGGCTCGAGAGCTTTGGCGACGTGAACCGCTATAACTTCGCCACGAGCCGCCCCATCAAGATGGATGGCTTCGTCCACACCGCGGAAGGCTATGCCAAGGCTTGCCTCAAGTCAGGACAGTGTCAGGGCGCCTACACGGATACAGCAGGCAAGCGGGCGATGGGTTACTACGACCAGGGGTTCCTGAACTACTACTACTACATGGCATCGCAGTTCGCCGTCTCGGATCGCTGGTTCTCTCCCGTCGCCAGCAAGAGCCAGCCGAATCGCATCGCTACCTACAGTGGCGGCACCACGCAAGGACTGGTCTACGATCCGGGCAGCAATGATCACGTGGGCGCCCGCAATCTTCCGCTCATCTTCTCCGAACTCTCCAGCGCGGGCGTCTCCTGGAAGGTCTACTACACGGTGACACAAGGCAACTGTGTTGCCGGCACCGCCTGCGGCACCGGCACGAAAAACTTTCCGTCCACGTATCTCGGATACTTCACCTCTTCACGTCAGTGGCTATATCAGAATCTCAGTCACGCTGCGTGCACCGGGACCACCAAGCCGTCCAGCGCGGTGGGCGATCCGTCGAACTCCTTCTGCATCGACACCAACCATGTCCTGCCGCTCTCACGCTACTTCACTGATCTGACCAATAACGCGCTCCCCAGCTTCGCCTTCATAGAGTCTGGCGATATCAACGATGAGCATCCGAACTCGACCGTATCTGTCCTGACCGGCCAGTCCGCGGTGGCGAAGATCATCAACGCCTTCATGGCCAGCCCGGAGTGGACGAACTCTGTGTTCTTCTTCGCCTATGACGAAGGCGGCGGCCCCTACGATCACGTGCCCCCTGTCCCAGGTTCTTCAAATTCCAAAACCGATGCTGGCCTCGGCACGATTCCCGATATCTCAAAGATCGCGGTCAATCCAGATAGTTTCAAGCCGTGCCTGCCGGCGAATGGAGTTCCGACCGTGCATTGCGATCTTCATTCCACCGACCCAGGCGCCAAGAGCACGGATGCAGCCGCGGTGAAGGGTTTCGCCGCGCAGCTTGGCCTCCGCGTGCCCAACATGGTCATCTCTCCCTACACCCGCCGGCACTATGTCTCACACATTCCGATGGACCACACAGCCATCATCAAATTCGTGGAGACGCGCTTCCTCGGCAGCACCGCTCATCTGACAGCGCGCGACGCCGTCCAGCCCAGCCTGCTCGACTTCTTCGACTTCACCACCAAGCCCTGGGCCACGCATCCCACACCGCCCGCCCCGGTCACCGCAAGCTCGCTGGGGCACAACCCCTGTACACCCACGAGCATGGGGCCGTAGTCGCTGAGTCGAGTTTTTCAGAGATAACTCTCCATCGCGAACGGGTGAGCGCACAACCAGCCTCACCCGTTTTGTTTGTTGCACGCACGATTCGGTTCGCATATGCCTGCGCGACCCCCACGCGGCTATTACCTCAGCGTGTGCCGTGCGCTCTCTGCTTTGCACGTAGCTGCGCGCAGATCGCGCGCTCTCGTGCTCCTTCACCCGGGTTCCCCGACTTGTTCAGAGCAGTTCCCAGGATGAAGTGCGCCTCGGCATCATCGGGCGCGAGTGCAGTTGCCTTACGCAGCGGCTCGATCGCCGCAGCAGGTTGATCGAGCCGGATCCAGCACTCTCCCAGTTCGAGCAGTGCGTCTCGATATGAGGGGTTCGCTGCAATCGCAGCTTTGAGATAAGGGACCGCCTCCGAGGGCTTGTTGCGCCGACGCAGAATCCGGCCCAACGTGCAGTTGGCGATCGGATCTTGAGGGTAGCGGCTCAACTCCTCACGGAATTCCCGTTCGGCCGCATCGAGGTTATCGTTCCTCCAGTAGATCACGCCCAACCCGGTGTGAATGCCGGGATACGTCGGATCCGCGGCGCGTGCTGCTTCAAACTCGCGGATGGCATCTTCTTCGCGGAAAAGTTTGTCGTAGGCCATCGCCATCATGGCGTGCGCTGCAGCAGAGTTCGGGTTGAGCACCATGATCTGCCGGAATACGTCTCTGATGCCGGAGTAATTTTTGGTTCGCAGATATGCTTTGCCGAGCATGTCCAGCGTTTCGAGGTCATTCGGCCGCGCCTGATGGGCCGCCTCAAGATAATGCGCTGCCACCTCATAGCGATCGAGCGCAAATGCATCGAGTCCGGTAAGTTCGAGCACTTGGAACGAAGGCGCCTCTTTGGCTGAACTCTCGAGCAGGGGAAGCGCCAGGCGGTATTGGCGAGCGCGAAAATAGGCGACCCCGAGATTGCGCCGCGTCACCGAATCGCCCGGCTTCAGGCGAAGTGCCGTTTCGTATAACGAGATCGCCTCGGGCTCCCGCTGCTGGCGCGCAAGGGAGATCGCCAGATTATTCAAGACGGGCACGGACTTTGGATCGAGCGTGAGTGCCTCGCGGAAAGCCTGCTCTGCGGCAATATTGTTTCCTTGTTGCAAAGCCTGGGAGCCCTCCGCCACGAATTGTGTGAAGCGCTGCTGCTGGGAAGGATCGTTACTGTGTTCTACACTTTGCCCCCACAAGGAAGTGCTGGTCGACGGGAAAAGAAGACCCAGCGTACAGAGAGCGATTGCCAGGCTCGTGCTACTCCCTAACGCTCTGCGCGAATCGTCACTCATGAAAAAAGAAGCTCACCGAATACCATGAACGATCATCCCCGGAAACTTGCCGAAATGTTCATTTGATCCCAAAACCGAAAGTTTTTATTGACAATTTTTGCCGTAAGCGGCTAGTTTGGTCACGTCGGGCGCACGAGTTTGCACAGCCCCGTCTCCAAATCTTCATTCGTTCGAGTCAACCGTCCACGTCGATGGAACCGGTGCCGTTTCATTCACAATCCCGTATCAACTGCATTCTTTGGGGCCATTCAGGATGATTACGCAAAAGTTACTCCTCGCGACCGTTACATTCCTTTTCCTGTGCTGCTCGATGATAGCGAAAGGCCAGGAACTCGCAGCCACCCTTACCGGTCGAGTGACCGATCCTTCAGGCGCAACGATTTCGGACGCTACGGTCACGATCGTCCAGAACGGCGTCAACGGCAACTCCCGAACACTTCAGACGGATGCACATGGTAGTTACACGGCCACGAACCTGGCTGCCGGCAACTACACGGTTACGGTGTCGGCACCCGGTTTTCAGACCTACACCACGCAGAACGTGATTCTGAACGTTGCGCAAACCCGCTCCGTGGACGCGCCGCTGAAGGTTGGCGGCGCCAGCCAAACCGTGACTGTGCAACAGAGCGCGGTGAATGTCGAGACGGAAACGAGCGCACTCGCGGGCACAATCTCCGGAACTCAGGTGCGGGAACTGCAGCTGAATAATCGAAACTTCGAGCAGCTTGTCACTTTGCAGCCGGGTGTGGTCAGCGGGCTGCCCGACGAAGTTGGCTTTGGCCTGAACAACACTTCGTCGGTCGCGGTGAACGGCGTTCGCGACACAGCCAACAATTGGACAGTGGATGGAGCCGATATCAATGACAGCGGCTCCAACGCCACACTGCTAAACGTGCCGAGCGTGGACGCGATCCAGGAATTTACGCTGGAGAGGAGTACCTACGACGCTGGATTTGGCCGCAGCGCCGGCGGACAGGTTCTGGTGGCCACCAAGTCCGGAACCAGCGCCTTCCATGGCGATGTGTACGAGTTCAACCGCAACAACATATTCAATGCCAACAGCTACTTCAACAAGAATGCGACACCGGTAATCCCGCGAGCGATCGAGCGGTACAACAACTACGGATTTACCATTGGCGGTCCACTTTACATTCCCAAGGTCTACAACACCGCGAAGAACAAGACATTCTTCTTCTGGTCCGAGGAGTGGCGCAAGGTCAGTGCTCCGGTAACCTCCAGCCTCCAGCCCCCGACCCAGGCGGAATTGAACGGCACCTTTACCGGCGCCATAACCAATGCACCTGCAGGCTGCGTCGCTTATAACCCGGTCGCCAACACCAGCACCATCAATCCCGCGTGTTACAGCCAGAACGCAAAAGTGTATCTAACCAACCTGTTTGATAAGTTTGCGCCGAACAGCAGCACCGGCCAATATATTGCAAGCTATTCGCAGTTGAACAATACCCGTGAAGATCTGGTTCGTCTCGATCACAATTTCACCGATAAGCTGCACTTCTTCGGACGGGCCATGCAGGACGAGACACCGGAGAACTTTCCGGAAGGTCTGTTCGCCGGTTCCAACTTCCCTGGTGTGGCCGGATCGGTGGTGAACGCCCCAGGGCAAAACGTGGTGGGGAACCTCACCTGGACGATCTCGCCGCGCATGGTCAACGAAGCGGAGTTTGCCTATACGCAGGGAACTATCTCTTCCGCCTTCACGGCCGGCTCCATCGCAAATGATCCAGCCGTCGCCAAGCAACTCACCAACAACACCGCCTACCTCGATCCTTATGGCCGCATCCCGGGTATCTCCTTTACCGGCGGCGCGATTCAGGGCTTCGCTTATGGAAGCACTCCTTATTTCGAGCGCAATCTGGACAGGACACTCTTCGACAACTACTCCGTGACTCTGGGCAGGCATACGCTGCGCGCCGGAGCAACCGTCTCACAAATGTTAAAAACGGAGAATGCTTCCAGCGGAGTCGCAAATTTTCAATTTGATGACTTCCAAAGCTTTCTACTCGGCAACGTCGCTACTTATACCCAGAATAGCCGCGACACTGTTCCCGATTTGCATTACTGGAACTTTGAGGTGTATGCACAGGACGACTTCAAGCTCACCCCTCAACTGACGATCAATTTAGGGTTGCGTTACAGCTACTTCCCCTCACCCGCCGATGTCCTAAACACGCTGAATAACTTCGACCCTCTTGCCTTTAATCCGAGCGCAGCACCGGGAATCGATCCCGTCAGCGGCAATTTTACTGGCGGCCAGATCCCGGCGACTTATGTGAACGGATTGATTTTCCCAACCGGATCGGCTTGCGCTCAGGCGAAGGCCATTGCTCCGGGCGTGACCTGCTCTCCCTATGGAAGCCATGTAAATCCTGACCCGAAGAAAAATTTCGCTCCCCGCATCGGCTTTGCTTACGATGTCTTTGGAAACGGGATGACGGCTATCCGGGGCGGCTACGGCATCTTCTATGACCGCATGCTGAACGGTATCTGGGAACAGAACGCCTTCCAGGATCCACCACTGGTCCAGACCGCGACCATCAACAACACGCAATTCGATCATCCGCTGGCCGGGTCTTCCGCTGTCTCGCTCGGCCCCAATCACATCGTCTCCACCGGAAATCCCACCATGTTGAACCCGTCCTACATGGACTACAACCTGGGCATTCAACAGCAACTGAAGCCGGGAACGGTCATGGAGATCGCCTACGTTTCTTCTCTCGGACGGCATCTTTTGGGAGAGAGGGATCTGAATCAGCCGACGCTCACGAATAGAGCGGCCAACCCAAACGACTATGTAACCGCTGTCGTGCCGTATCTGGGATATTCATGGTTCGCGTCTCGAATTCCCGCCTACTCCAGCAATTACCACTCGCTGCAGGTCTCGCTGCAACATCACACGCACTATGGTCTGACTTTGGGAGTCGCGTACACCTGGAGCAAGACCCTGACCAACCAGTCGAATGATCGTGGCACGGAAACCTACGACACTTACAATCCCAGCATCGACTATGGCCCCTCCACCCTCAATCAACCGCACACCTTCGTCGCCAACTATGTCTATGAGCTTCCTTTTTACAAGGAGCAGCATGGGCTGGTAGGACACACCCTGGGTGGCTGGGAGCTTTCCGGAGTCACACAATTCCTCTCCGGCCAGTCCCTGACCGTGAGGCAGTCGCTGGATAACTTCGACTGCCAGACTCCGCCGGGCGCTACGACCGGCTGCATTGCCGGCACCTATCCCGGAGGTCTCAACATGGATGTGGCCGACATCGCTCCACGTCCGGATCAGGTCGCTCCCCTCCACCTGGTGAAGAAGCAGACGCAGTGGTTTAGCACAGCATCCTTTGCCGATGCCATCGGTCACTTCGGCAACTCCCGCAGTGGAAATCTACTTGGTCCTGGTGTTGAGCTTTGGGATCTTTCCGCGATCAAGAACGTAAAGTTCGGTGAGCGCGCCAGCTTTCAATTCCGCGCCGAATTCTTCAATGCCTTCAACCACACCAACTTCTCCGCGGTCACCGTCAACACCGACTCTGCGTCTTACGGGCAGGTCACTTCCGCACACGATCCGCGACAGATTCAGCTCGGAGGCAAGTTGTACTTCTAGCTGAAAGTCGTTCTGCATTTGGGCGAGGACACATGTTCTCGCCCAAATTATTGATCCGAAGGCTTACCTGATATCCTCGCAGACTCGTCTGCTTCAACCCATTCAGCCAAGGAGAAGAAATTGCCGAGACTCCGGCCAGCACGTTCGTGGGTGTCAGCTATCGCCCTCACCTTGTCCGCGGCATTTAGCCCGGTTATCGCAGCGGCGCAGTTTCCGCTCATGCCGTTACCTGCTCATATCACCAAGGAGACTGGACAGTTCTCCATCGATGGCGGGTTTCGCATCGTGTTCGAAGGGTTCAAGGAGCCGCGCATGGAACGTGCGGTGGAGCGCTTTCGCGCCAATCTGGCACGGAGAGACCGGCATCCTTTACTTCCCCGAAGCGTCGCCCGCACAGCCGGCATTCACCATCCGCACGACCGGTCCCAGCGCGCCCGTCCAGCAATTGGGCGAAGACGAGTCCTATCACCTGACTGTATCGCCGCAGAGCGTTTCGCTTACTGCGCCCAATCCGCTTGGCGTCCTGCACGGCCTGCAGACGTTTCTGCAACTGGTAATGAGCTCGCCGCAGGGCTTCGTCCTGCCTGCGGTTGTCATCGATGACCAACCGCGCTTTCCGTGGCGCGGCCTGATGCTGGATACGGGACGACACTTCATGCCGCTCGATACAGTGCGCCAGACGCTGGATGGCATGGAAGCCGTCAAGCTCAACGTCTTCCACTGGCACTTATCGGAGGATCAGGGCTTCCGTGTCGAGAGCAAGACCTTTCCGCTGCTGCAGGAGAAGGGCTCCGACGGCCTCTACTACACGCAGGACGAGATACGTGGCATCCTCGCGTACGCTCGCGATCGCGGCATCCGCGTTGTGCCGGAGTTCGACATGCCCGGCCACGCAGGATCATGGTTCGTGGGCTACCCGGAGCTTGCGAGTGGCAAGGGTCCCTACCATATCGAACGGAAGTGGGGCATCTTCGATCCAGCGATGGACCCGACTCAAGAGAGCACGTACACCTTTCTCGACCGATTCTTCGCAGAGATGACCGCGCTCTTTCCCGATGCTTATTTCCACATCGGCGGCGACGAGTGCAATGGCAAAGAGTGGGACGCGAACTCGCGCATTCAGCAATTCAAACGCGACCACAACCTGAAAGACAACGCTGCCCTGCAGGCTTATTTCACAAGCCGGGCGCAGAAGCTGGTCACCAAACGCGGGAAGATCACCGTCGGCTGGGATGAGGTGCTGCAGCCGGATACGCCGCATGACGTCGTGATCCAGTCCTGGCGCGGACCGGATTCGCTGGCGGACGCCGCGCGTCGTGGCTATCGCGGCCTCTTGTCATGGGGCTACTACCTGGACCTGAATCAACCCGCCTCGCAACACTACTCCGTCGATCCGCTGGCCGGTGCCGCAAACATGACACCGGAGCAGGAATCCCACATTCTGGGCGGTGAAGCCGCCGAATGGACCGAATATATAACTCCCGAGATCGCGTCGTTCCGGATCTGGCCGCGCGCGGCAGTCGTTGCCGAGCGGCTTTGGTCACCCCGCGACACCACCGATGTTGCTTCGATGTACCAGCGGCTTCCCATCGTCACCCAGGATCTTGCGTACACGGGTATTCCCTCCCAAGCCGCAAGTAGGCAGATGCTCGAGCGCCTGGCCGGCCACGAAGACCTCTCCGCGCTGAAGGTCCTTGCCAGCGTGGTGGAGCCGCCGAAGGAGTATGCCCGCGAGGAGCTGCGCAACTACGATCTGTACACGCCGCTGAACCGGATGGTCGATGTGGTGCCGGCGGAGAGCGACACGGCGCGCATCTTTGGCGATCTGGCCAGGCGAATCGCATCTGGAAAGGGAACGCCTGCGGATTTCAAGCAGGCGCGCGAGTGGCTCACGCTGTGGCGCGACAACGACGCTATTCTGCAGCCCCAGTTATCTCAATCGGACCTCACCGCAGAGCTTGCACCACTTTCACGCAATCTCAGCCAGGCAGCGGCGATCGGACTGCTCGCTCTTGATGAAATGGAGAAGCGGCAATCCATCAGCGCATCGAACCGGCAGCAGTGGCTCACCGCTCTGAAACCGCTCGAGGCACCCCAGGCAGTTCTTCTCGACAAGATCGTACCTGGAGTCGAGACCCTGGCCGGTGCGCCCGCTGACGTCAAGGCGCGAAAGGAATAGACCTGGATCGCACGTGGCTGATTCCTCATTTCGCAGTACGGGATGAGGTCGTGTATCCGGCGGATGCAAGGTGCTTACCCATGGCATCGTACATATCGTGGTCCTGAGGCTGCCAAGTCGCGAGTCCGTCTACGTAGCGGTTGTACATGCAGAAGGCTGCGGCAATCAGCACGGTGTCATGAATCTCCAGATCGGTTGCACCTTCCTTGCGGGCGGCCTCGACCATTGAAGAAGTGACGGTCTTCGCATCCGCCTGCACGCGCGCGGCGATTGCAAGGAGCGCCTTGAGCTTTGGGGAGACATCAGCAGCCTGCGGATTCGCGCAAACAGAACCAGCCAGGTCCCAACTGCCTCCAGCGTGGTTTGCCGCGGCACCGCTGTGGCTTGTCTGGCAGAAGTAGCAGTTGTTCAGTGACGAGACATAGGCGGCGATGAGTTCGCGATCGCGTGAGCTGAGGCTTGTCGTTTGTCCCGATGCGAAGAGAAGAACATGGGCTAACTCGCGCATAGGTGCGGCTGTTTCGGGCCGGAATGCGAATGCCGAGCCGATACCGGGAATGTCTGAAGGCAAGTCGATGTGCGGCACAGGAAAATCCTTTCAGTTGATTAGAAACCCGAACTGCTGGGAGAGTCGGGAGCAAGATCCGATAGAAGGGGTTGCGTCTGCGAGCGGCCCTGACGGGGCAAGAGCAACTGCATCAGGGCAGCAAGGAAACAGGGAATGGAAAACATCAGCACCGAGAACGGTATGTATGTGCCGGCCAGATCAAAATGGCGTCCCATGAGGATGGGCCCGGTGGCGCCGCCGATCGCGTAGGCCGTCCAGGAGAGACCATACAAAGTTGCGAATCGAGTTCGGCCCAGATACTCCGCGATCATGTAAGGAACAACATCCGCTTCGCTGCCGGAGCCGGCGCCCATCAGGATGGCGCCGCAGATCCCAACCCATGCGCTAGATGCATAGGCGAGGATAGCCGCGCCTGTCGCGGCGATCAGAAGTACGCCGAACGATACGAGCGGCGCTGACACGCGGTCCAGCAGATGTCCCGTGAAGAGTCTGGCGACGATGGCCGCGATGCCAAGCGCAGAGAGAGCCAGGGCTGCGTGAGGTCCGCTGATGCCGCGGCCGACCAGCATGATCGCGAGATGGGCAATGAGAGCATTCATGCTGAATGCGGAGAGCATCACCGCAATCGCAATGATCCAGAAGACGCGATTGCGAAGTGCCGGACCGATTCCCACGGCCTTTTTTACGATCACCGCATCTTCGCCATGGCTAGGGCGATTGCGCACGAAAGCAGCGCTGAGCGGAAGTCCCCAGGAGCGCGATGCCTCCCAACACCAGATATGCCGAGCGCCAGCCATGCGCCGCGATCACATGCTGCGCGACGATCGGCAGAATGATGGACCCGGTGCCGCTTCCGGAGAGGACGATGGCGAGAGCGAGTCCACGACGCTTGCGGAACCACGTGAGAACACATCGCGAATACGCGAGCTGCGCTGTGCCGTTACCAACAATGCCCAGTAACAGATAGGAGAAGTAATACTGCGCGATGTGACCGCGAAGTAACGACAGAGACGCCATGGCGCCAGCGAAGATCAGAATGCTCGGCAGAATGATGCGCCGCGGCGGAAGCCGATCGAGCAGAGAGCCGAGGGCCGGCGATACGAAGGCGACCGTGAGCGCCGCGATCGCGAATGCATTCGAGATGGCCTCGCGTTTCCAGCCGAATGCGCCCTGAAGCGGCGCGACGAACAGGCTGAAAGTGAACGGCACCATGGGAGCGAAGCTGACTCCTACCCCGATAAATGCCGCGAGGATGATCGTCCAGCCTCCATAGCGGAGTGAGTCCTCTTCGTGGGCTCCGGGGAGATCTGTCGGTATAGGGACCACGACGTTGGCAGCAGGCATGCCGTTACGGCTCACTTTCGATTGCGAGGTCGTGGGATTCACCAGGGAGGTTCGCGTCCGCGAGAAGCCCCTGAGAAGGCAATCCGAATGCGGTCACTACGCGATTGAAGGTTGCAAACAGTGAGGTCAGATGGATGGTCTCCGCCAATTGCAGGTTTGTCCAGCCATGCTCGCGTAGACTCTGCATGGTTTGCGGACCGACGTTCTCGACGGCGCGGTTCACCTGGCCAGCAAATTCGAGCAACGCGCGCTCCGCTGCCGTCAGTGCATCAGTGCCCAGATTGCAGGAAAGCAAAGCATCGAGCAATTCCTGCGAGCCATGGTGCACGCGAAGAAAAAAGCCGTGACTGTCTGCACAGTACGCGCAGCGATTATCCGATGAGATGAACGTGGCGATCATCTCCTTCTGCCGCCGGGTTAGAGCCCCGTCGGAGAAGAGCAGGCTCTCCGAGAGCGCCATCATATGCTCAAGCAGCGGCGGGTGCGTGGCGAAGCACTGCAGGATGCCGGGCACGTGCGACCGGCCGAAGCGCGAACGAAAATGCTGCATACAGCTTCGCCACCTCCGGCGGAGCTTCGTCCTCGGCTATGAGAGGGAGATTTGCTGCTTGCATCGCGTGTTCTGGCTGTGGTCGCCCTGCTAGCAATTTGTATTCGGGTGTGTTCATAACCTTAGAACTGAATCCGCGCCGCGAATTGAAAGGCGCGAGGGCCACCCGAGCCGAAGAACCCGCCAGCAGTGCTGACTGGGGCGAAGAAGTCACTTTGCACGGTCTGCGCGGGCTGGCCGTTTTGCGCCGGCTGCAGCGGACCGATGGAGATACTGCGGCCCGCATAGTTTGTGTTGCTGGAGCCGCGAATGTTGGTTTCGTTGAAGATGTTGAAGCCCTCGCCCACCAGGCTGAGCATCACTCGTTCACCGAGCGGGATCATTTTGTTCAACCGCAAATCCAGCGAGCTGAAGGGACTGGAGTAATTCTCTCCCGCAGGAACATGCTGCAGCGGGCCCCCTGCAAGACAAGGAAATGCCGCAGGGCATGCCGGAAGCGCATTCCACCTGTCGATCGCGGCGTTCAACTGGTTGCTGTTTTTTATATCCCGTCCGATTGCGTTGCGCTGCAGCAGGGGCAGACGTGAGCCGCTCGCGCCGTTGATGTTGCCGGTGCCCGGCAGGAACGTGTCCGCAGGCACACCAGATCCGAAAGTGTAGATGGGTGCGAAGGAGAAGCGCCACGGCAACTGCGCTTCGCCGTAGAGTGTCAGACGATGACGTTCGTCGGTGACTGCGTATCCTTTTTCAAGGCGTAGATCGTTGATGCCCTCCACAAGATCAACCTGCTCGGCGGCGGTCGAGGTGAGCTGGTCATCATTCGAGTAGTCGTAGGTTTTGGACAACGTGTAGCTGACGTTGTACTGGTAGCCGATTGGCCCCAATTTCGAGGGCCGGTGCTGCACACTCGCGATCAGCCCGTCGTACCACGACTTCGCCTGCGACTGCAGCAGGGTGATATTGTCCGTGATGCCGCTGAGGGGATCTGTAAGCGTGCAGGGGTTGTTGTTGCCCGGGCAGTTCACGTAGGGAGAAGTGGACGCAGTGTTGCGCAGCAGATGGCCGATGATCTGGCGCGTTGCGAAGACGTGCAGTCCATCTGCAGAAATTACCCAGTCATTTCCCGCCTGCTGCTGCACGCCGATCGAGAACTGCTGAAACAGTGGATGGTGCGCGTTCGGCCCCATGGCCAGGATGCCGACACCGCCCGTCTGATGCGGACCACTGAAGGCATTGCTCGTCGTTGGAGTGCCCGGCACGAATGCGGAGCCGGGAGCGAAGCACAGCCCGAGACTTGGCGGAGCCGGAATGAATGGATTGCTGCAGGACGAACCGGCATACTGCGTCACCGTCAGAGCGCGGTCGTTCTGCACCAGCTCTTCCGCGCCTGCTTCGAGAATGATGCGGTCGTAATAGATTCCATACCCGCCTCGGAGTACGGTCTTGCCCTTCCCCAGGAGGTCGTATACGAAGCCCACGCGTGGAGAGAAGTCTTTCGTATCCGGATTTTTCTTGAGATCGATGACGTTCGCCATCCAGGTGCATGGCTTGCTCGGTTCCGACGTAAGACTGGGACACGGATCGTGCTCGCTCGAATTGCCGGTCAGGTTCGAGTCGTAATCCCAGCGAAGCCCCAGATTCAGCGTAAGCCGTGGCGAAAGCCGCCAATCGTCCTGCGCATACAAGCCGAAGTAGCTGTCGAACACATGCGGGATCGGTACGGGTGTGACAGGCGCGCTGCTCTTTAACGCTACGGCCAGCGGAATATCGAGATCGTTGACGACCCCATCCCCATTCAGGTCGGCGAAGCCGAAATTTGATGTCAGGATGATGGTTCCGGTTCCGAAGACATTGATCTCTCCATCGGCGCGGTAATGCTGGAATTCGCCTCCGAGACGCAATGTGTGCTTTCCCAGAGACCATACGAGCGCATCGCGAAACTCATAGCGTTCGAGATTGGTCTGCTGGGGAAGATTGAAATTGGCTCCATCCGCCAAACTGGGGAAGATCAGCTCGTTCTTCAGACCGAGAGAAGCAGGATCTGTTGTGGCTGCGTCGTCTCCGAATGGCGGAATGTTGTTGTAGAAGTTGTCGTAATGAAACGACAAATCATTCACCTTCGTAGGCGAGAGCACCGAGTTAAAGTCTGCCACGAGAGAGTGGAAGCGGTTCAGCGAGTTCTGCCGCTCGGCTGCGGTGAATGCGGGAGTGCTCTCGGAGGGTGTCGCCTGGGCCGTATCCGTGGAGCGATTGAACGAATAACGCAGCATCAGCCGGTTGCGCTCCGTGATCTGATCGTCAACCCGCGTTGACCAGAGAGCATCGCGGAGTGGCGCGGGCGCGGCTGAATTGAGAATCGTGCCGCTCGTAAAGTCGCGCGTTCCCGTCTGAATGGATGCGTTCTGGTTTCGATACTCTGCGGAGGTGAACCACCAGGCCCGGTCTTTCTTGATTGGACCACCGAGCGAACCTCCGAACTGCTCACGATCGAACGCAGGTGTGGGCAGGCTGCGGTTGAACGTGGCGGGCAGACCCTGTAGGTGCCGGTTGCGCTCGAAGATAAAGAGGGAACCGTGATAGTTATTCGTTCCGGTCTTCGTGACGATATTTACGATGCTGTTTCCGGAGCGGCCAACCTCCGCAGTGAAACGCCCTGTCGCGATCTGAAACTCCTGAACGGAATCCTGAGGGAAATTCGCCAGGGTTCCACCAACAACCTCATCGTTGTTGTCGCCTCCGTCCACCGTGATATTTCCACCGCGTCCGAATCCACCAGCGGAGCTGACTTCCAGTGTGTTGGTCTTCGTCGGATCAAACGTTGGTGCGGGCCGGTTTCCGGGGACGAGATAGGCCAGTTCGAGAAAGTTGCGCCCGTTCAACGGTATGTTCTCGATTGTCTTGGACGTGATCTGGCCCTGAATCATCGACTGCGTCATATCCAGCGTCGCCTGCGTTCCGTTGACTTCAACACGGGCTCCGGCGGGCGCGATCTGCAGTCGTGCATCAACGGTAGTTGCTCGACCTGCTTCGATAACCGTCTCTTTGAAGTCGCCCGAGGCAAATCCCGGCTGATCGATTCTTAGTTCATACCCACCGCTGGGAAGGTCTGGAAGAACATAAATGCCGTTCCCATTGGTCACAGTATGGCGAGTGAAGCCCTGCGCGGTGCTGATAAGCGTCACGCTCGCGCCCGGAAGGGCCGCATTCTTGGGATCGGTCACCAGCCCAGTAACGCTTCCAGTGGGTACCTGGGCTTGTAGATAAAACGTGAGAAGAGGCGCGCAGAAGATCGCCACAAGAAGGGATAAGTTCCGCATCACGGTGGTCTCCAAAAGATGCCAGACGCGGCCTCGATGCGAATCGATGCCGACGTGGCGCTTGAATCTCTATGAACTGGCCGGATCGTACTGGCGTCGAAATAGGAGCGTCATCAGCCCTTCGATTGGCTTTATTGTCCAACCTCACTGAACTATGTCATCGTTCGCTCTCCGCGCACACAAAGATGACTTGCGCGTATGCTTGCCGCATTACAGCGGGGTGGTCCAATGACTCGCTGTTACTTCGCGAAGGATGGTTCCAGATATGCCGCACATCAAACTGCCTGACGGATTGCAGGGCATCCGTGGGCCAATGGCCTTCCGCCCGGAAACGGCAAAGCCTCTCAACGAGCTCGTCGAAGCGCTTCTGCATGCGCCAAGCTCGCTCCCGCAGGGAGACCGGGAGCTCATCGCAACCTACGTCTCCTCCCTGAACGATTGCTATTTCTGCCAGACGGTACATGGCTCCATCGCTGCCGCATGTCTCAGCGATGATGAAGACCTGGTTCGGCAGGTGAAGCATGATTTCAGGAGCGCCAACATCTCAGAGAAGCTCAAGACGCTGCTTGTGATCGCAGGAAAAGTGCAGAAGGACGGCAAACTCGTTACCGCGGAGGATGTCGCCGCTGCCAGGAAGCAGGGCGCGACTGACGTCGAAATTCACGACACCGTGCTGATCGCGGCGGCGTTTTGTATGTTCAACCGCTACGTCGACGGGCTGGATACCTGGCAACCGCGCGACGAAGATCTCTACCGCGAGCGCGGCAAGAAAACCGCGCGAGAAGGCTATGTCAGCATGAGTCGGGAGTATCTATCCGCGAAATGAGCGCTTCTTCATTTCACAGCTCCGCCAGGTGACGGCTCAATGATCATAGACGTGGAAGCTGGCTCGTATCCCAGCTGCCGCCTAATGCTTTGACCAGCAACACGCTTGCATCCAGTCGCCGCTGGAGGATGTCGAGATCATTGCGTTGATTGGAGAGCGCCGCGGTCTGCCACGTGATGACCTGCAGATATGTGTCGACGCCTCCTTCGTAGCGAGTCTGAAAAAGGTCTAGCGACTGCTCCGCGGATGCGGTGGCCTCATGCTGCTGCTGCGCTTCGTTGGTCAGCACTCGGAGTGCAGCGAGGTTGTCCTCTACCTGTTGAAACGCGGTGAGCACGGTCTGCCGGTAGTTTGCGACATTGGCGTCGTACTGCGCGATCGTGATGTTCTTCACGGAGCGCCGCCGTCCGGCATCGAAAAGAGTCTCGGAGAAACTGGGACCAACCGCCCAGAAGCGGCTCGGCCAGGTAAACCAATTCAATGCGGAGGTTCCCTGCAAGGCCGCACTTGCGTTGAGGGAGAGCGTTGGATAGTAGGCGGCCTGCGCGATGCCGATCTGCTCATTTGCGGCCGCCATGCGACGCTCATCCGCGGCAATATCAGGACGCCGCTCGAGCAGCGTGGCGGGCACCATGCCCGGAATCTGCGGGATGGCAGGAGCCTGCAGGTTGAGGGGAAGCGGAGGAAGAGTGAGAGCCGCCGGCGGCTTGCCGATCAGCACGGCGATTGCGTGCTCGTACTGCGCGCGCTGCACTTCGAGATCGGTCCGCTGCACCCGCGTCTGATCCAGTTGTGTTTGCGCCTGGCTCACATCGGACTGAGGCGCTGCACCGCCCTCGAATCGATCCCTGGTGAGTTGCAAGGCGCTCTCGTAAGCCTTCACCGTATCGTCCAAAAGCTTTTCCTGCGCGTCTGCCGAACGCACTCCGAAGTAGTCCATTGCAAGCTCGGCGTGCAGGCTCAGCCGTGCGCTTTCAAGATCGGCATCGCTTGCCTGGGCCGACTCACGCGCTGCGGTTACGCCACGGCGGATGCGACCCCACAGGTCAATCTCGTAATTCAGATCGACCGGCAGAATGAAATTGCCGGAGCCGTTGTTCGCAAGCGCTGCCGGGAAGTAAGGCTGATTCGCAGAGTTGCGGACGGCGCTGACGCTGGGCGCGGTACCGATGGTGGGCGCCTCGTTCGAGCGCTCATAGCCAACCTGCGCGCGCGCAGCGCGGAAATTCGCCTCCGCCGCCTTCAGCGACTGGTTAGCGCCATCCACCTGCGCCTCCAGTGCATTCAACTGCGGGTCGTCAAAGATGGTCCACCAATCACCCTTCAGCCTCGCGTCACTGGGCTGCCCGGGCTTCCAGCCATCTGAAGCGACAGATGCAGGAGGCGCTTCCTTGAAGGAAGGAGCCATGGCGGCAGCCGGCGTCTTGTAGTTTGGACCAACCATGCAGCCGGAGAGCAGAAGCAGCGCGAGAGTGGAACTAAGAGTGAAGCCGTTCTTCATTCCGCCTCCCCTTTTTCAATCCTGACCGGCTCTCCCTGCGCAAGGGAGTCGGAAGGATTGAGGATGACCTGGTCGTGCGGAGAGACTCCCGCTATGACCTCCACCTTCGCTCCATAATCGTGGCCGATCTGGACCGGCATAAGTTCGACATGGCCGTTTCGCACCACGCCGACACGCAGCCCTTCCGCACGGAAGAGAAGTGTGTTGGACGGCAAGGTCATCGACGCTGTGGACGGAGGAATCGGCAGATGCACGAAAGCATACTGACCGGGCAACAGCTTATGATTTCCATTCGAGACATCGACCTCCACGTTCAAGGTCCGGTTTGCAATATCGATGGCGTCGGAATTGCGCACGATGGTCCCGGTGAACTTCTGATTGGGATCAGCATCCGAGGTCACCTGGATGCGGTCACCGCCGTGTACCGCGCTGGCATAGACTTCCGGCACAGGAACGAACAGGCGCAGCTTGTCGGTGGAAGCCATGTGAAACAGCTCTGCTCGCGGCGAGCTACTGTCGCCCGCCTGAATGAGCGCCCCAATGTCCACGTTGCGTGCCGTGATGACGCCGTCGAATGGCGCGGTAATCTTCTCGAATCCCTGCAGCTGCTCCAGGCGCCGCACGTTGGCCTGCGCGGAGGACAACGCCGACTGGCGAGCACTGAAGTCGCTGGTGAACTGGTCCGCTTCCTGCTGGGAGACGGCATTCTTCGCGAGCAGCTTCTTCCATCGCTCAGCAGTGATCTGCGCTATTTGCTGATTCGCCTGGGCAGTCGCAAGGTCGGATTTCGCCTGCTGGACCTGCTGATCGAGCTCCGGCGTCTCGATTTCTGCAAGGATCTGGCCGCGGTGCACACGCGTGCCGATGTCTGCATACCACTTGCGCAGGTAGCCATTGGTGCGAGCGTAAATCGGCGTATCGATGTAAGCCTGCGTGTCCGCCGGCAGTGTGATCTCAAGAGGGCCCGCTCCCTGGGTGGGCGTTGTTACCTCTACGGAGAAAACCGAATTCTGCTGCGAAGTGTTGGAAAGCGTCTCTTCCGCGTGAACGCGCGACCGCAAACCCGCGCCGATAAGAATTGCGAGCAGCAGCGCTGCGAGTACGACGCCGATGATCGGCGCACGTCCGAGCTTGCGACTCGGGTCAATGACAATTGGCCTCTCCGTTTCGGTGCCGTGGGCAGGCTCACTGCTCACGGTGGCCACGCTGGCCTCCTGCGTGTCGTCCATTCCCTCATCCAGCAATTCGTCACAGTGTTGCATTGTTCCTCACCTCAGTTTTCGGCCCCGTTAGCCTGTTCATTGCCAGCGTCCGGCACCATCCGCGCGCTACGCATGCAGCGGCTGTTGCGTGCGCTTCAGTTCTTCAGCAGTGGCGCCATCTTTCTTCATTCCGTGCAGCAGCCCGAAGACGGCAGGCACGAATACAAGCGTCGCTACAGTCGCGCAGAGAAGGCCGCCGATCACTGCTCGGCCAAGCGGTGCGTTCTGCTCGCCGCCATCTCCCAGCCCCATGGCCATCGGAATCATGCCGATGATCATTGCCAGCGCCGTCATGCAGACCGGCCGGAAGCGCGTGGCGCCTGCTTCAATGGCAGCAAGGATGGCATCGCCGTGCTCCGCGAGACGCAGCTTGGCGAAAGAGACCACGAGAATGCTGTTCGCCGTCGCCACGCCCATGCACATGATGGCGCCCATCAGGGCCGGCACGCTGAGCGTGGTATGAGTCAGGAAAAGGAAGACCACAATGCCGGCGAGCGCGGCAGGCAATGCCGTGATGATGATGAACGGGTCCAGCCAGGACTGAAAGTTCACCACAATCAGCATATAGACGAGCAGGATGGCGAAGGCCAGTCCGCCGAGCAGCGAGACGTAGGAGCTGCGCATGGTTTGGACCTGGCCACGCACCGAGATGAACATGCCGCGTGGAAGGGACTTCTCATGCTGATGGACGATGGTCTCGACCTGTTTAGCGACAGAGCCCAGATCTCGATCCTGTACCGCGCCGTAGATATCCACGACCCGGCGGATATTGTAGTGCGAGACGACGGCGAGCTCGTGGCTGCGCTGAACAGATGACAGATCCCCGAGTACTTCCGGCGTTGCGCGGGGCGCAGCCAAGGACGAACTGACGGGTATGTTCTGGATGTCCTGCAGCGTGTCCATGCTGTACTGCGGCGTCTGTGCGACGAGGTTGTAGTTCACGCCGTTCTTGTAGTTCAGATAGAACATGGGCGTGATCTGGAAACTGCCGCTGAGTGTGTTCAGCATGCTTTGTGCAACATCGCGCGTGGTGTAGCCGCCCTGCTGCGCCTTGGTGCGATCCACGGCGACATCCAGCGTGGGGTAGTCCGTTGGCTGCTGGATGCGGAGATCGACCAGCCCTGGAACCTTGCGCAGGTCCTGCAGCAGGGATGTTGCCTGCTGGGTGCTCGCCTCCACGTCGTTGCTCTGCAACTGGATATCGATGGGAGCGGGCAGGCCGAAGTTCAGGATCTGCGTGGTGATATCGGCAGGCAGAAAGTAAAACAGGGTTCCTGGAAATTCGCGTGGGAGTTTCTCGCGCAATTCGCGAATGTAGTTGGCGGTTGGATGATGGTCCTCATTCAGCGTGACCATCACGTCACCATCCGCAGCACCCACGATGCCGGAGGTGCTATGCATTGTGTTCATCGGGCTGTAGGGGAGCCCGAGGTTGTCGAGGATGTTATTGAGTTCCTTGCCGGGAATTTTGCGGCGAATCGAAGTCTCAACCAGATCGGCCAGGCGAGCTGTCTCCTCGATACGCATACCGGTCTTTCCGCGAACGTGAAGGATGAACTCTCCCGCATCGGAGTTGGGAAAGAAGTCCTGTCCCAGGAATGGCACGAGCACGAAGCCGCAGAGGCAGATGAGCAGGAATGCCGGGACGAAGACCCTGCGTGCGAAGACCAGCCGCGTCAGCAGAAGCTGATACGCCGTGCGCACGCGTTCAAAGCCACGCTCGAAGCCGTGCTGGAACCGCGCGAATACGTTTCGCGGGGCTCCATGCTCCTTTGCACGAAGCATGTACATGGCGAGAGTCGGAACCAGGGTGCGCGAAAGAATGTAGGACGCAATCATCGCGAACATCACAGCCTCGGCCAGCGGCGCGAAGAGATATCGCGAAACGCCATTCAGGAAGAACATCGGCAGAAAGACGATGCAGATGCACAGGGTCGAGACGAGCGCAGGCACGGCGATCTGGGCCGCGCCATCGAGGATTGCTTCCCGAAGTTCGTAGCCGTTTTCGAGA
Organism: uncultured Acidobacteriaceae bacterium; assembly: GCA_963757575.1. Taxonomy (GTDB): domain Bacteria; phylum Acidobacteriota; class Terriglobia; order Terriglobales; family Acidobacteriaceae; genus KBS-83. The sequence continues at coordinate 64,513 of CAVWSD010000016.1, read as the reverse complement.
AAGCGTTCGATATTCTCGATGGTGACCGTGGCATCGTCCACGAGAATGCCAACCGCCAGCGCGAGACCGCCGAGTGTCATGGTGTTGATGGTTTCGCCGATCAGGCTGAGGACGATCACCGACGAGAGAATCGAGAGCGGAATCGAGATCGCGATGATCAGCGTGGAGCGCCAACTGCCGAGAAACAACAGAATCATCAGGCCGGTGAGCGATGCCGCAATGATGGCCTCGCGGATGACTCCCGAGACGGCGGCGCGAACGAAGACGCTCTGATCGCTCAATGGGGTCATCCGCAGATTGGACGGCACGGTCTGGGCAACACGCGGCAGCAGGTTGCGGATGCCTTGCACCACGTTGAGGGTGGACGCGCTTCCCGCCTTCAGAATGGAGATCAGCACGCCGCGATGGCCGTCCTGCCGGACGATATTTGTCTGAAATGCGGCGCCGCTGCTCACTGTGGCTACATCGCGGAGGTAGATGATCGCGCCGTCGATCTGCTTGATCGGGATCATGCTCAGCTGATCAAGCGTGCGTGGGGCCGCATTCGTACGGACGTCGTATTCGGCCGATCCGATCTTCGCAGTCCCGGACGGCATGACCACGTTCTGGGCGTTCATCGCATTCAGAACGTCTTCGGGGGAGACACCCTTTGACTGCATCTTTGCCTGGTCCATGCTGACGGTTATCTGTGGCTGCTTTCCGCCATAGGGCGTGGGAACCACGGCTCCTGGCACCGTCACGAGTGGAGGGCGTATGAAATTCACGCTGTAGTCCGCGAGTTGTTGCTCATTCAGGCCCTTGCCGGAGATTCCCAATTGGAGGATCGGCACGCTGGAGGCGCTGAAGTTGATGATCTCTGGAGGCAGCGTACCCGGCGGAAGTTGGCGCAGCACGAACTGTGAAGCGGCCGTGATCTGCGCATTGGCCGTATCCAGACTGGCGCCCGGTTGGAGAAAAACCTTTACGACCGCGACACCGTTATACGAGGTCGACTCGGTGTGCTCGATGTTATCGACCAGAGTGGTGAGCACCTTCTCGTAAGGAGTGGTGAGCCGGCCCTCCATCTCCTCTGGATCCAGTCCCGTGTACTGCCAGGCGATGGCGACGACGGGAATATTGATGTTGGGGAAGATGTCAGTCGGCGTCCGCATGATCACCACCGGGCTCATGATCAGGATCAGAAGAGCCATGATGATGAACGTGTACGGGCGATCCAGCGCTAACCTGACGATCCACACTTCGCGAAGCCTCCACGGCGCGGCCATCGGGAAAACCGCTCTGTCTTGCATTGGATACATATTGGGAGCGAACGTTGCGGCCGTTTGTTCCGTCGAGCATGTTCGGAAATACCGATGACGTGCGATTACAATCACAACTGTGGAACTGAGGCATTTACGCTATTTCACCGCAGTGGCTGAGAATGGAGGCGTCAGCAGCTCTGCGCGACTCCTTCACGTGGCTCAATCGGCAATCAGCGAGCAGATTCGCGACCTTGAGTTGGAATTAGGGGTTGCGCTCTTTGATCGGAAAAACCGGCGCATTCGCCTTACCTATCACGGCGAACAGTTTTTGAAGGATGCCCGGGCGGTGCTCGCCGCTGCGGATCACGCGATTGCCAATGTGCAGAAGTCGATCCGTGGCGAGATCGGAACCCTCACCATCGGATTCTTTGTTGGCGGCACGGGGAACTTCTTCTCCAGCGTCATCCGGGACTTCCGCCATCGCTTCGCGAACGTTCAGGTTTCACTGGTGGAGATGGCGCCCGGTATGCAGCACCGGGCGTTGGAAACCGGAGCCATCGACGTCGCGTTCACCCGTCCCGTGCAACCGGCCTATGCAACGCTTCTCCGCTCTGAGCACTTCAGGACAGAACCGTTTTTCGCTGTCATGTCCAGAAACCACTCGCTAGCCACCAGGCGCCGCATCTTCATTCGCGATCTGGCCGAGGAGCTGTTCATCTTGAACGATCGGAGTCATTCACCAGCCACCTTCGACAAGGTGATCACGCTGTGTGCGGAGGCGGGGTTCTCGCCAAAGATTGGCTCCACTGCAACCGTGTCTCCCGGCCTTATCGCTCTTGTCGAAGCGGGCGAGGGTGTAGCGATTCTGCCCGAGGGTTCGAGGAGGCTGGGCAGTGAAGAAGTCGTATTCGTGCCTCTTGCGGACCGCACAGCGTCGATCGACCTGGTGATCGCCTGGTCACCTCAATACGAAACTCCGGTTGTCCGGTCATTTCTCGAACTGGCGCGGAAGCATCGCCGTAAATGAAAGGGCGCTCTCATTGGTCACTCTCCTCCTGCTGGCCGTATCAGAGATAATGTTCGCGCAGCAGCGCGCCTATGGTGCGTCACATGGCCCGGGACCATGAAGCCCAGCGCGAGCACAGTGAACGAGTTCCCGCTGGCGATGCCCCGCCGTGTCCACGCCTCCGGCGGCAGATTCCGGAAGAAATCGATGCTGGCCCGCCGGACGTGGCCAAACTCCTCAACATGGCTGGCCCAGGACAGACGATCGGCCTCAGCGCCAACGACGGCCACATTCTGGTCGAAGCTGGGCAGCGGCGTGTCGAAGCCGCGGGCGAACCACATCGCGCGCATGACGAAGACACGTTCGGCGTCGTTCAGGTGGCTCAGAACCTGCCGGATGCTCCACTTGTCCGGCGCATAGCGACGGAGCGAGTTTTCCTCAGAGATGCTCTTGAAGAACTCGAGCGCCTCTTCGAGCTGCTTGGTCATCACTGCCAGGCAATCGTCGCCCTCAACCTGGTCGATATACGTGAAGTAGTAGGGCGCGGCGTCTCCTGCGGCGGGGCGTACGGTCATGACATCAGGGTAGCGCCCGCGCGATTCTGCGGGCGGAGAAATGGGACGGGTTTCGCACAGGGTGTGGCCGGCTGCACCGGGCGGGTTTTGGGTCGTATGCTGAAGGCAAGATGCCCGAAACGGAAGTGGCTCCCCTGACTCGTACCCCCGCGGATAACGACGGCCCCGTGCCTATGACAGAGCGCCCGCGCAACCAGACCGATGTCTACGCCGTGCACGGCGCCGACCCGGAGGTGCTGGCCTACGCGATGGCGAAGTACTCGCGCTCCTCGCTCTCGATGAAGGAGTCGCTGCGCGAAATCTCTAGCCAGCGCGCCGAGCAGTTCCTCAACACCTTCTACTTTCAGTACGGCCATCGCTCGATCGCCGATCTGGCCCATGTAGCCTTCGCGATCGAGCGGCTAAGTCTGTTGGCGGCCATCATCCTTGTCGACGAGCAGCGCTGGGATGGCCAGGAGCGTTCGACGCGCTACCAGAACTTCCGCAAGAGCGGCTGGTACCTGCCGGACTTTGGCGAAGCCGACCAAGCCCGCGCCACCTACGAGGCTACCGTCGAGCGGCTCTTTGCCGACTATCACGCAGTCAGCGAGGGCGTGCTTTCGTCGCTCATAGCGAAGACCGAGCGGCCGGCGGAGATGAAGCCGGAGACCTTCGAGCGCACACTGCGCGCGCGAGCTTTTGACGTGGCGCGCTATCTGTTGCCGCTCGCGACCAACACGTCTTTGGGCCAGATCGTGAATGCCCGCACATTGGAGTCGCAGGTCAGCCGCCTGCTGAGCGATGAGCATGCCGAGGTGCGCGAGCTCGGCGATCGGCTGCGTGCAGCCGGCACCGGCCCGGCGTGGAACGTGCACGCGCGCGAGATGACCGAGCTGGTCGACGAGCTGCGCCGCAGCAGTCCGGAGCTTGCCAACCGTGCCGCTACGCTCTTGGAACGCGAAGTGAAAGTGGCGCCCACGCTGGTGAAGTATGCCGCGGCCAATTCCTACCAAACGGAGACCCGGCGCGAGTTGGAGCAGGCGGCGCGCGAGCTGATGAACGACGCTCCCGTCGAGCCGGCGCCGCTGGTGGATCTCGTGGAACGCGGTCCATCGCTCGAGGCAGAGATTGCCTCCACGTTGCTCTATGGAGCGTGTCATTATCCCTTCCGGCAGATTCGCGATCGTGTGGCCGCTCTGGGCGAGGCGAAGCGGAATGAGATTGTCGACCTCGGTGTGCGCCATCGTGGACGCCACGACGAGCTGCTGCGCGCCTTCGCCACGGGCGAGCCGCTGCGCTTCGACATCCTGATGGACATTGGCGGCTTCCGCGACATGCATCGGCATCGTCGCTGCCTGCAGACCTTGCAGAGCTTCACTGCGGCCCATGGTTTCGATGTGCCGGAAGGACTTGCGGAAGCAGGGCTGGTCAGCACCTACGAGGCAGCCACCTCCGCCGCACACGAGGCCTTTGCTGCGGTAGCTGCAAGCGATGCCCCTGAAGCTGCCGCCACGGCGCGCTACCTTCTGCCGCTGGGCACGCGCTGCCGCTCGCTCTTCCAAATGGATTTTGCTGAAGCACTCTACATCAGTGAGCTGCGCTCCGCGCCGCAAGGGCATTTTTCCTACCGCCGGGTGGCATGGGAGATGTATCAGGCGGTCGAGCGGCAGCATCCGGCGCTGGCACGGCACATGCGCGTGACCGATGTCCGCGAACCAGTGGACCTCCTGAAGCGATGAGCGGAGGTGAGTGGCGCATCGCGGCTCCGGGCCCGGAGCAGAAGATGGCGTGGCGTCAGATGCGGCAGGCACTGTGGCCCGAGATGACGGAGGAGGAGAATCTGCACGAGACGGAGGCGATGATGACGGCAACCCCGCGATTCTTCGTCCGAGTCGCGATGAATAGGGAAGACAAGCCGGTGGGGTTCGTTGAGGCTACCCTGCGAAGCGATTACGTGAACGGCTGCGCGACATCGCCGGTAGCGTTCTTGGAGGGGATCTATGTGGAACCGCGCGTTCGGAGGCGCGGCGTCGCACGCGCTCTGGTAAACGCTGTGGAGGCATGGGGCCGAGCAAGGGGCTGTCGCGAATTCGCTTCGGACGCGTTGTTGGAGAATGCATCCAGCCACTCCATGCACGCCGGGCTTGGTTTTGAGGAGACAGAACGGGTGGTGTATTTCCGCAAAGATCTAGGCTCCGGATGAGTCAGATATTGCCCAATTTGGGCTACGACTTTTTGATACTTGTTTCGCCTTCTATTCACCTGCTAGACTTGGGAATAGCTGGTAAATCAACAAGATAGACGGACCGGGGATGTCCCGGCAGGATGGAGAGGGTTCGGCATGGCTGATGATCGTTCGCGCGCAGTAGAGCTGGCGCTTTCACAGATTGAGAAGCAGTTTGGCAAAGGTTCGATCATGCGCCTCGGCAGCAAAGAGGCGATTGTGCCGATCGCGACCATCAGCACCGGCTCGATCTCCTTTGACGCGGCACTCGGTGTCGGCGGCGTGCCCCGCGGGCGCGTGGTCGAGATCTTTGGACCGGAGTCGTCCGGCAAGACCACCATCACGCTGCAGATCATTGCCGAGGCTCAGAAGCTGGGCGGCATGGCGGCCTTCGTGGATGCCGAGCATGCGCTCGATCCGGGCTATGCCAAGAAGCTTGGCGTGGATGTGGACAACCTGCTGGTCTCGCAGCCGGACTACGGCGAGCAGGCGCTCGAGATTACTGAGGCGCTGGTGCGTTCCGGCGCGATCGATGTGTTGGTAGTGGACTCGGTCGCCGCATTGGTTCCCAAGGCCGAACTCGACGGCGAGATGGGCGATTCCCACATGGGCTTGCAGGCGCGCTTGATGTCGCAGGCGCTGCGCAAGCTGACCGGCACGGTATCGAAGTCGCGTACCTGCCTGATCTTCATCAACCAGATCCGCGAAAAGATCGGAGTGATGTTCGGCAATCCGGAGACCACCACTGGCGGCCGCGCGCTGAAGTTTTATTCTTCGGTACGCATCGATATCCGCCGCATCGCTGCGGTGAAAGACGGCGACGCAGTCGTCGGCTCACGCACCAAGGTGAAGATCGTAAAGAACAAGGTGGCCGCGCCCTTTCGCGAAGCCGAGTTCGACATCCTGTACGGCGAGGGCATCTCCCGCGAGGGCGATGTACTCGACCTCGCCGTGGCCAATAACGTCGTCGAGAAATCCGGCGCGTGGTTCAGCTACTCCGGCGAGCGCATCGGCCAGGGCCGCGAAAACGTGCGGCAATATCTGAAGGACAATCGCGACACCTTCGACCGCATCCATCAGCAGTTGCGGCAGAAGCTGGGAATCGGCGGTGCGAAGGAAGCCGAGGTGCCGGCAGTGCCCGTAAACGGCGCAGCGGCAGCCGAAGCAGCGGTGCGGCCAGTCTCCCGACGGCCGCAGTAGATCAGTCCTGCTGGTCAGGGAGTACAGTAAGTATGTATTAGTTGACAAACATACTTACTGTACCTAATCCTTTCCTGTTGGAGGGATTCCTATGACATGCAGCGAAGAGGTCAGAAAACACGTAGTAGAGCAGTACATTTCTCCCGCCCGCAGCAAAGGTGAAGATTCTGTTCAGGTTCGGGCGGGGAACGTTCACAACGATCTCCATTGGACCGGAAGGGTTCCTTCGGTCTGTCAGGCTCTAGGCTCGCGTAAGTTCCAACACGAAGCCGGAGTCGAGCTTGTGGACAGAAGCAGACCCGGACCGAGCACAACCGTAGTGTTCACATATCGTCTCCTCGATAAGGAAGAGGCCCCGCGCGATATCGAGAGTTCTGCTCCCGGTGGCAGGTCCGGTCAGAACTCGGTCACACTGCTCGATCTGTACGGAATTGGAAACGAGATTTTTCTTAAGCTCGGCGGAGGAGAGGCCTTCCTCAAAGCTGAACGTGCCGTCCGGGATCCCGATCCATGGGAGCGTTTCGAAATGGAAAAAGTGACCTTCCGGAAGAAAGGGAAATCCATTTGAATCGGGTCTATTGGGACACGATGATCTTCATTTACCTGCTCGAAGGTCATCCCGATCTGGGTCCGCTGGTGAAGTCCCTCCATACCGCGATGCAAAACCGCAAGTCCCGGTTATTCACCAGCGCATTCACGGCCGCAGAGGTGCTCGCAGGCCTGGAGAAACTTTGCGCGACGGACCTGTTGGCCGTCGCGCAGGAATTTTTCTCATCCAGTCAGGTCGAAGTTCTTCCGTTCGACTTAGCCACGGCCAAAGTTTACGGCTCTGTTCGTGCCCAAACAAATATAAGCGCTCAGGATGCAATTCATATCGCGACGGCGGCGCACACCGGAGTCGATCTTTTCATCACAAACGACAAAAAGCTTCAGAAGCTATCTGTCCCCGGTATCCGTTTTGTTGCCGGACTGGATGGCAGACTGTGGTAGCCATTCGGATGTGAATGCATCGGAACGCTTGTGGAGGCGTGCCATGGTTCCGGCGCAGTTCCCGTTTTGGAACTGTATCCGTAACGGTAGCGGAATCCTGGCAGTTTAATTCTCGCGGGTTGCTATGCTGGAAATAGGGAAGAATTTTGAGTGCATCGGGGTAGGCGCGGCGCGCTGCGCAAGAGATTTTGGGGGCAGTTAACCCTAATGCTGAGACAAATTTACCGGTAAGCCCTTTGGCAAGACGATTTTAGGCCTCGGAACAGCACCCAACCCAATGGTTTCAAAGCACTTGCGACACAGCCTCCCGCACCGGAGGGGGAGGGGGTAGAGTCACGGCACCCACCCCGCGCCTCGAACCCGGAAGGCCGTAAGCGCAGGCGCCAGGGACCGGATGCCCGACGGAAATACCCACCGCGTTGCAGGCCATCGACGCAGGCAAGCCGACCGGTGGGTGGACGCGCCCCGGCCGCGCCGCTTACACTCGCCGACGTACCGTCTGCTATGAACACCATCAAGGCCATCTACCCGGGCACTTTCGATCCGATGACCAACGGTCATCTGGATTTGATTGCGCGCGGCGCAAAGATCTTCGACCACCTCGTTGTAGCGGTGCTCGAGAACTCACAGAAGAGCCCACTCTTCTCCGTCCCGGAGCGATGCGCCATGCTGACCGCCGCCGTGAAGCATATGCCGAACGTTTCCGTGGAGAGCTTCGATGGGCTGTTGGTGGATTTCGTTCGCTCGCAACAGGCGCAGGCGATTCTCCGCGGCATTCGTGCCATCAGCGACTACGAGTATGAGTTGCAGATGGCCCTGATGAATCGCCGCCTGGCCCCGGACCTCGAAACCGTCTTCATGATGCCGGCGGAGAAGTTCTCCTACGTCAGCTCCCGGCTGGTCAAGGAGATCTTCCGGCTGGGCGGCTCCGTCGACGGGCTGGTGCCCGAGATGGTGCTGGACAAGATGAAGGAGCGCGGCCGAGAGTAGCGGCTAACCGCCGTAGAGGTTGGACTGCAGGAAGGCATTGCGGAACTTGCCCTCCGGGTCGTGCTGGTGAAGCAGGTCTTTGAAGTCGGCCAGCCTTGCATATCGCGACTGCAGCGTCGCAGGTGGCAATGTGAAGACCTTCGCCCAGTGTGGCCTGGGCTCGAATGGAGCGAGATTCGCCTCAATCAGAGGCAGAATTTTCTGGACCGCAGCCCATTCCGGCTTCCAGGTGAAATGGATGGCGAGCGAAGGCCGCTGATACGCCATGCTCATCCAGAGCGAATCTGCCTCAATTGTGCGCAGCTCGGTGACAAATAAGTGCGGCGTGATCCGGTCGCGGAGTCGCTCAACCGCGCGAATGGCTTCGTAAGCATGCTCGCGCGCTACGAAGTATTCGGTCTGCAACTCGGAGCCGCTGCTCGGGGTGAAGTTCATGCGGAAGTGCGGCAGCCGCTCATACCACGGTCCGGGAATGCCGAGCTGCTCGGTGCAGCTCTCGGCGGAATGGTCGCCGATAGGATGCAGTTTCTTGGTGGCGCGCTTGGCGCCGTAAAACTCCTGCGGCCATGTGTACGGCTTCTTTGGGTCCACACGCCGTTTGATCCAGACCTGCGTTGCGCGATGGTTCTGCCAGTCCGTGAAGAGGCTGACGCTGTATCCGCTGCCAAAGATGGCGTCCAGATTGTGCTCGAGCTCGCTAAAGGGCAGATCCTGATAGACGACTTGCTCTACCTGATAGGAAGGCTCGAGATCGAGCGTGAGGCCGGTGACGACGCCAAGCGCACCGAGCGAGACAAGGCCGCCGGCAAAGTGATCGGGATCCTTCGCTCGAGCGAGAGTGAGGCGATCGCCATTCGCGACGACAAGTTCGAGCGCGGAGCAGGATGTGGAGAGGTTGCGGTTGTGTATGCCGGAGCCGTGGGTGGCAGTGGCACAGCTCCCGGCTACCGAGATGTGCGGCAACGAGGCCAGATTATGCAGAGCGAAGCCGTGGCTGTCGATGTACGGCGCCAGCCGCCCGTAGGTGATGCCTGCGCCGATGGTGACAGTCGAAGTCGCCGGATCGATCGCCATCTGGTCGAAATGCTGGAGCGAGATTTGTTCCGCCGTGCTGTCCGCGATGCCGTTGAAGGAGTGACGTGTTCCCAGCGCACGAAGCTTCGTGGCGCGCTTCACGATGGCCTGGACTTCCTCAACGTTTGCCGGCGTATCGAGCCGGTCGGTGCTGTAGGTGTAGTTGCCAGACCAGTTCTTGCGTGTGTTCGCCGATCGCGCCGAAGGCTCGCCCGGATGGGCCGATTGCGCGTATTCGAAGGGAGTGAGCATGGTGCCGGTGAGTGCCAGGCCGGAGGCCTTCAGAAATTCTCGCTTGTCCAAGTTATGACTCCGCGGTCATGACTCCGCCGACGCGCTGCGAACAGGTATAGAAGGATGACAGCTGCTTGGCAAGCGAAACGGCTCGTTGGGAAGCGGAGACACGCAGCATCACTCGGAACGCAGAGCCTCGATCGGCTGGATGTGCGCGGCACGCCACGCGGGTGTGCCGCAGGCGAGGAGTGCAGCCAGCAGGACAAGCGCAGGCGCGACAAGGAAGGTCCACGGATCGTATGGCCGCACGCCATAAAGTGCACTGCTGATAAAACGCACCAGGACAAACGAACCCGTAAGACCCAGAACGAGCCCGATCGACACTAGACGGAGACCCTGGCGCACAACCATGCCGATGACCCGCACGCGTGTTGCGCCGAGCGCGATGCGAACGCCGATCTCCGGCACGCGTTGCCGCACCGAATAGTCCAGTACGCCAAAGAGGCCAACCAGTGCGAGGAAAAGGGCAACCACGCCGAACGTAGTCAGCAAAGTGGTTTGGAATCGCCGGCGCGCCGTGGAAGCGGCGACGGCTTGTTGCATGGTGTGCATATCGGCAAGTGCAATCGAAGGATCGATCGACCTTACGGTCGCGCGCATGGCAGCGATGAGTGCTTCAGGCGGCAGGGAGGAGCGTACCGCGATGCTGGCGCTCTGGCCGCCAGTCAGTGGAGAGTAGAACTGCGGAACAGGCGCCTGATCGAGGCTCTCGTTCCGCACGTCCGCGACGACTCCCACTATGGTCTTCCAGGGAGCTTTCGGATCGGCACTATCCCGCAGCCGCTTTCCCACCGCATTCTGGCCCGGGAAGTACTTGCGCGCGAAATTCTGGTTGACGATGACGACTTCATCGCTTCTGTCGCGCTGAACGCTTTCACTGCAGTCGGTTTCCGTAAAAAACCGACCGGCAATCAGTGGAGTGGCCATGGCGGAGAAATAGCGCGGTGTGACAGCCGAGCCGTCGATCAAGGCTTCCTTGCTGTTGTCGCGATAACCATCGACCCAGAGCGTGGTCACACTATGGGAATTGCTGAAGGGCAGCACGGTGACTGCGCCGGCGGCTTGAACGCCGGGCACGAGCGCAATCCGGTCCAGCAGACGATAGAAGAACGCACGGCCCTGCCCACGACCGGCGTAGCGAGAGTCGAGAGCGATGTCGAACGTCATCGTGGACGAGGAGAAACCGGGTTGAACAGAGGTCACATTGATGTAGCTGCGTACGAGCAGCCCGGCGCCGGCGAGCAGGATGGTGACTAGTGCGATCTCGGCGGCGATGAGCAGATTGCGTCCTCGGACGCGTGCGGCAACGATCCCGCGTGTGCCGGTCGCTTGCAACGACCCTGCGAGGTGGACGCGCGAGGCGGAGAGGGCGGGCAGCATGCCGAAAAGAAGACACGTGACGAGCACGAGTCCAATGACGAAGAGCAATACCGGGGCGTTGAGCGAGGCCTGTTGCAGGCGGGGTATATCGCCAGGATCCAGCCGCAGCAGCAGACGAAGAAAGGCCCACGCGAGTGCAACGCCGGCAGCGCCTGCAATGGAACTCAACAGCAGGGACTCTGTTAGCAACTGACGAATGACACGTGCACGTCCGGCACCGAGTGTGGCGCGGACGCCGAATTCGTGACTGCGCGCAGCGGCACGAGCCAACAGCAGGCTCGCCGCGTTGCCGCAGGCAATCAACAGCACACAGCAGACGGCACCGAGCAACAGCCATAGGAGAGAGCGTACGGGGCCGACAGCGGTGTCGCGCAGCGATTTGACGAGGGCCGTCCATCCATGTGTCCCGCCATTGCCCAGAAGATCGACCGTATGCAGCTGGTCGAGGCGCTGCATGATGAGGCTCACCTCTATCTGCGCCTGAGCTACGGAGATGCCGGGTTTCAGCCGGGCGATCGCATAGAAGTTAGGGTTGTCGCGATCAGCTGCCTCCTTCGGTGTGAGAGCGAGCGGTATCCAAAGGTCGGTGCGGTGACTCCTTGCATCGTCAAGAGGCAGATCGCTGCCCGTTGGATATTGAACGTCTGGCGGCATCACGCCGATGACGCGGTAGGCGGTCCCGTCCAGGATGATCGAACGCGTGAGTATGTTGGCGTTGCTGTCGAAATGCGAGTGCCACAGGGATTGGCTGATGACGGCAACATGATCGTGGCCGGGCTGATTGTCCTCAGCGCTGATGGCGCGACCGAGTTGAGGCGCCAGTTCCATCGTGGAGAAGAACCGGTCATCGACTTTGGCCGCTCCAACGCGCACCGCCGCTGAACCGGTTGAGAGATTGAAGTCCGTCTGGCGGAACTGAGTCATATCGGTGAAGGAGTGGTTGCTCTGCCGAATGTCGCGGAAGTCTGCATTCGTGGGAGTCATGACTTCCGCGGGAACAGGAATGTGCGCGTTAGGCGTGTAGAGGTAGACCAATTGCTCAGCGTGTCCGTAGGGAAGGGAACGGAGCAACACTGCTTGGACAAGGCTGTAGATCGCAGTGGTGGCGCCGATCCCGAGCGCGAGGGTGAGGATGGCGACCGTGGCGAAACCCGGATTCCGGCGAAGCTGGCGCGCGGCATAGCGTAGGTCGGCTGCGATGCTGTCGATGAATGGTGGCCGCATCTGCTGGCGGTAGATCTCGTGTTGCTGCGTGACACCACCGAAGCGCACGCGAGCCTCTCGCTGTGCTTGCTCCGCGGTCATGCCCTGCGCCCGGAGCTCTGCAGCGGCCATATCGAGGTGTGCTGAGAACTCTTCTTTGAGATCGGCATCCGAGCGGCGATACCGCCGGTTGAAGAGGCGTGCGAGCAGGATACGGAGTGACATGGCGATGGCTCCTGAAGGCGCGACCTACGATTGCGGCTCAAAAAAACGACCCATAATGGCAGCCATTCGTTGCCAGCCCTCTGTGGCGCGGACGAGTTGCCGATGTCCCTTACGCGTGATCGCATAGAACCGGGCCCGGCGGTTATTTTCAGATTTGCCCCAATCGGAGCGAATCCAGCCGCGCTGCTCCAGGCGAAGAAGGGCAGGGTAGATAGTGCCCTGGTTGAGCACGAGCGTGTTGCCGCTCACCTGCTCTATGCGGCGGGCGAGGCCGTAACCATGGAGCGGACCAATCGTTGCAAGCGTCTTCAGCACCAGGGTGTCAAGCGTGCCCTGAAGAACTTCGGTTTTATCCTCCACCCTCGCCCTCCTGTTGAAGATCAACAGGAATATATTCCGGCATAACCGTTGTTTGTCAACAGAGAATGCGCTCGCGATCAATAACCTGGCAAATCTGAACGCGGCAGGAGTGGATCGGCTTATCGTCGCCTGTTGCAAAGTGCATAAATGCGACAGGGAACCATGAGCGACGAGGCCGCGTATGTGTATGCTGGCGTGGGGCCGAGAGATGCGGCGGACGCCAGGAGGATGAGGGATGCAAAGCCGGGTAACAGGCACCACGATGCCGGTGCTGGAATTTCTGTTGGACCACAACGACGCGATCATCTCCGAGGCGGGAGAACTCTCCTGGATGTCGGCGTCGATCCAGATGATGACACATACGCAGATGGGCGGAGGCGGAGGATTGTTTGGCGCCTTCAAGCGCGTTGCTGGGGGCGGGACGCTCTTCATGACGGAGTACCGAGCGGTGGGAGCGCCGGGAGAGATCGCATTTGCCACCAAGGTGCCCGGCCATATAGTTCCTGTCGAAGTTACGAATGGGCGGGAGTTCTTCATCCATCGCCACGGCTTTCTTTGCGCGACAGCAGGCATCCAGCTTGGTGTCGGATTTCAGCAGTCGCTGGGCGCGGGCATCTTCGGGGGCGACGGATTCCTCCTGCAGCGGGTCAGCGGAGCGGGGATGGCGTGGCTGGAGTTGTCCGGCGAATTGATCGTGAAGGACCTTCAGCCGGGCGAGCTGCTGCGCGTGCACCCGGGGCATGTGGGCGCATTCGAAGCCGGCGTGAACTTCCAAATTATGCGTGTCCCGGGCATCCGCAACATGATCTTCGGAGGCGATGGTATCTTCCTCGCAGCCCTCACCGGGCCCGGACGCGTGTGGCTCCAGACTCTGCCGATCGCGAAGCTTGCGCACAAACTGCAGGAGTACATGCCCACAGGCCGCGCGGAAACGACGCAGGCGGGTGTGGTTGGCGGTCTGGTCGGCTCCATTCTGGATGGTATGAAGTAGGCTGCGTTGGAAGTTGTACTGAACGGCGCGGCCTTGGCCGCGCCCTTTCGTTTCTTCACAGAGCTTCGATTCATATACTGCCGGAAGGAGATCTGAGATGAGCGATGTAATCGAAAATTTTCCGGTAAGACGGATCGACGGTAAAGATGAGTCGCTGGGCGACTATCGAGGAAAGGTCCTGCTGATTGTCAACGTGGCCTCGAAGTGCGGCTTTACGCCGCAATATGAGGGACTGGAGCGACTGTATGCGCGATTCCGGACCCGCGGCTTTGCCGTGTTGGGTTTTCCGGCGAATGACTTTGCCGCTCAGGAGCCGGGCACGAACACAGAAATTGCGCAGTTCTGCACGACAAACTTCGGGGTCAAGTTCCCGGTCTTCGAGAAGATCACGGTGGTGGGAGCGGGAAAGCATCCGCTCTATGCAACGCTGATCAAGGCGCAGCCGAAGCCGACGACGAGCACACAGGATCTGCGTCAGCACCTGATCGAATTTGGCGTAACGCCAAATCCCGAGCCCGAGGTGCTGTGGAACTTTGAGAAGTTTCTGGTGGACCGCGCGGGCAAACCAGTAGCGCGCTTTGCACCGGACGTGGAGCCGGAGGACGCGAAGTTGACCGAGCGTATTGAAGCAGAGCTGGCCAAATAGCCGGGAACAAGCAAGTCGCATCGAGTGTCTATAGGCATGTCTGCAGCGTTATAGATGTGCGCAGACGCGAGGGGCGCCATGTTCGAAGATGCGTTGCTGGAGTCCGGTGGAAAGATCGCAACGCACCGCACCTGGTTCTCCGGCGTTGCGGCGATCTGCAACTGCAGCATCGCGTGTCTGTTCGTGATATGGCCTCTGCTTCATCCCGCATCTCTGCCCAGGCAGACACTCAGTACGTTGTTGGCAGCTCCGGCGCCGCCAGCCCGGCCGCTCCCTCCTATGCCGCACGTGGCCAGCGTTGCCACACGCGCTGCGGCCTTCGCGAACCCGTTTACGCCGCCTAAGATCATTCCCAATAGCATCGCGACCGCCGACCGCGAGCCGCCGCCAGCGGACATGGGACTCACTCCTCTGGCAAGGGAGGGTGGTGGCTCGTGGGCGGGATTGCCTGATTCCATAGGTAGGGCCGCGCCTCCGCAGGTACATGTGGCGTCTTCGAGGAAGTTGGCCATCTCTTCGGGAGTGATGGAGGGCCACAAGCTGAGTGGCGCTGAGCCGCGTTATCCCACGCTTGCGATTGCGGCGCGTGTGCAGGGGACCGTCGTGCTGGCTGCGACCATATCGAAAACAGGCGCGATCGAGAATCTGCATGTGGTAAGCGGGCCGCCGATGCTGGCCATGGCGGCAGAGCAGGCGGTGCAAACATGGCGCTATCGGCCTTACCTGTTGAACGGCGCGCCAGTGGAAGTGGAGACAACGGTGCGCGTGCTTTTTCACCTCGGCGGGTAGCGCCCTATTTACTCGCGAGCGCGAAGGCGCGTGCCGATTCAAGCAGCGTGTGCACAGATTCCTTCGACACCGACTCGGAGTAGATGCGCATCAGCGGCTCGGTGCCAGAAGCGCGCAGCAGCAGCCAGGTTTCGGCCGCATGCGGTTTCGAGGTCGCCTCGGGGTTTTCGAGAAAGAATTTGATGCCGTCCAGAGTTTCCACGCGGAGGACCGGCATACCCGCGAAATTCGTCGCGCCGGGCTGGATGGTTCGCGCGCGAGCAATGGCGCTGTTTTTGATCGCATCCGGAATGTGGAGATCGATGCGCCCGTAATAATGTTCGCCGAACTCCTGTTGCAGATCCGCGACGAGCTGGCCCAGCGTCTTCTTCTCGTCCGCCATCACGTTTGCAAGCAGCAGGCAGTTAAGCAGGCCGTCGCGCTCCGGTAGATGGCGCTTGATGCCAATACCGCCGGACTCCTCGCCGCCGATGAGAATGTCATGTTCGAGCATGAGATCGCAGACGTACTTGAATCCGATGCCGTGTTCATAGAGCGGCTGATTGTGCTTGGCGGCGATCCGATCCAGCATCTTGGTAGTGTTGAACGCGCGCGTGACACCGCCCGTCCAGCCTTTACGCTCAAGCAACCAGCGCAGCAGGATGGAGAAAATCTTGTGCGGGTCGACGAAATTGCCATGTTCATCCACCGCACCGAGTCGATCGGCATCGCCATCGGTGACGAATCCTGCCTGACATTTTTCTGCGACAACGGTCTCCTGCAATGCGCGGACGTGGGGTTCGATCGGTTCCGGGTTGATGCCGGGGAATAGCGGATCGTGCTCGGCGCGGATCTCGACGAAGTCGATGCCGAGCGGTCGGAAAATGCCGGCCAGAACGCCGGCGCCGGCGCCGTACATTGCGTCGATCGCGAAGCGTTGGCCGGAGCGTGCGATGGCATCGAGTTCGGCGAAGCGCGAGATTGCTGCGACATACGGGGCGGTGAAGTCTTCTTCGAAATCGCTGCCGATTGGGCCGCCCGCCGCAGCGGCTGGCCAAGGAAGCTCTCGATCTTCGCCATGATGGATGGCGATCCTGAACCGCCGTAGCCAGCCTTGTACTTCACACCATTCCACTGATACGGATTGTGGCTTGAGGTAATCATCACTCCGCCTGCAGCCTGAGATTCGCGCACAGCATACGAAAGGGCTGGTGTCGGCGTTACCGCGGCAGCAAGCCGTACAGGGATGCCGGCCGAGGCTGCTACCTGAGCCACAGCGTGCGCGAAGGCAGGAGAGCCGAATCGAGTATCGTAACCGACACAGATCCCTTGTTCAGGGTTCTCGTGGGCCAGGACGTAGTTGGCGATGGCCTCGGCCGCGATTCGAACGTTGGCAAAGGTGAAGTCATCGGCGATCACCCCGCGCCATCCGTCCGTGCCAAATTTGATGGATGAAGTTGTCATGCTTGGATCGATTTTACGAAAGCAAACGGTATCACGCGGAGGAGGCGGAACGGAACGACTACACGAGATCGGTCTTCCCTTGTGAAACCAGCTGCTTCACCACCTTACCCACATCCTGCGAATGGCTTCGCGAGGTGATGAGCAAAGCATCGCCGGTATCCACCACTACCAGGTCCTTAACGCCGACCAGCGCGACGAACTTTTCCGGGCTATAGACGTAGTTGCCGTGCGCATCGATGGTCAAGGTGTCTGATGCGTCAGCGATGTTGGCTGATGGGGCGTTGGGCTGCTGGGCTAGTTGATGCTCATAGAGCGCTGCCCAGGACCCGAGATCGTTCCATCCGAAGTCAGCAGGCAGACAATAAAGGTTGGAGCGGTGTTCGCCCTTTGCGGAACGCGGCTCCAGCACGGCGTAGTCGACCGAGATGTTCTCGCATTGCGGATACAGCTCGTTGAACACCTCAGCAAACCGGGCGGTTCCATGTGCGGCCGCGATCCTTTCGAGCAGCGGCGTAGTCTCCGGCAGATGTTCGCGCATCGCGTTGGCCAGGGTGCGCGCGCTCCAGAGAAAGATCCCGCTGTTCCAGCAATAATTGCCGGCGGCGACGAATTCTTCAGCCTTCTCCTGGTTCGGCTTTTCGGTAAACCGGCGAACGCCTTGTACACCAGGCTGCAGCGCACTGCCGGTCTCGATATAGCCGTAGCCGGTTTCGGCGCGGGTGGGCACTACCCCGAGCACTACGATGTTTTCGCCGGCGGCGGCCAACGCGATGCCGCGACGGAGTGTTGCCAGAAAGTGAGGCTCATTGCTGATGACGTGATCCGCGGGGAAGACACCGAGCACGCTCTCCGGCGAGGTTTTCTCCACCAGAAATGCGGCCAGGCCCGCGGCGGGAGCGGTGTTGCGCGCCGCCGGCTCACATAAGACCTGCTCTGGGGGGACCGCATCGAGCTGTACGCAGATGGCGGAGGAAAGCAGATCGTTGGTGATGACCCAGGCGGTATGAGCGGGAGCGAGCGGGAGCAGACGATCGAGAGTCCGCTGGATCATGGTGCGCTCGCCATCCAGCGCCAGAACCTGCTTGGCCCGGGCTTTTCGGCTGCGTGGCCAGAAACGGGTGCCGCTGCCCCCGGCCAGGATGATGGGGCGAAAGTCGGGATGACTGGACATCGTTCTGGCTATGGTAACGGACTCAGCGTGTGCTGTTTGCGCAGAACCATCCCGCCAACCGCCGCAGGTAACCTGCTATGGCTCCTTTGGGGCAAGGCGGTAGGCATAGATCAGCAGCGCTAGGCCCACCATCAGCGGTACAACGCCGATGGCAACTCCAATGAGATGGCTCTCATCATTGGCGATACCGAGAAAGATCATGAGCCCGAGACCCACACCCGTGGTGATCAGTCCACCCAGTTTGGTTCCCTCGAGGCGGCGGCGGGTCTGCAAGCGGTCCTCTTCGCGCAGCAGTGCGATGGCGGCATCGGCTCCTGCGCCCTGACTCTCCGTCAGGCGGCGCACTGTCTCGTTCTTGTAGTAGGCTTCGCGCTCTTTGCGGCGCCCATTGACATAGGAATGGACGGACAGGTAGGAGTAGAGCGCAATCGAGGCGACTGCGAGAAAGACAAAGACCATAACTTCCGGCTTGGCGTAATCCATGACCACCTCTGGGAGGACAACTGAGTGTCTGCAACCGGTATGACCGGCGGCCCACCGCGGCGGTTGCGTTATTTTAGGCAACTCTTCGCAAAAGAAAACGCAACGGGAAGCCCGGCACTTCGGTCGTACAGTTTCGGAGGGACATTCGTTATATGGGTGCAGAACTCAGCAAGGCGGCTGCCGATCGTGCCGATGTGGCGCGGGTGCAGGCCGGCGATGTTGAGGCCTTCGCGGCAATTGTGCACCGCTGGCAGACTCCGCTGATTAACTTGGCGTATAGCTTCTGCGGCGATCGCGGTCGCGCGGAGGAGATGGCACAGGAGGCATTTCTGCGCGCTTACCGCGGGCTGGAGGGCTTTCGCGGCGATGCCGCATTTTCAACATGGCTCTTCGCGCTGGCCACGAATGTCTACCGCAGCGAACTCCGCCGCATACCGCAGCGGATGGTGGCTCTGGACGATGCGCCGGAGCCGGCCGATCCCTTTTCGATGACGCAGGCGCATGAGCTGCGGGATCGCGATCTCGCTGTGCGGAGAGCGGTGCTGGCGCTGCCATCGAAGTACCGCGAAGCCCTGCTGCTGTTTTACTTTCACGAGATGGATGTTCCCGCTGCGGCGCAGAGTCTAGGGGTGCCGGAGGGGACGGTGAAGGCGCGACTCCACCGCGGCCGAGAGTTGCTGCGCGTAAAGTTGCCCAGGCTGCTGGCGCTTATGCCGGAAGGAGTGATCTGATGTCAGATATGGAAGAGGACGAGGTGGACCGCATGCTTGCGCGAAGCTTTGGGCCGCCGGACTCCGCCGTGACGCACGCGGAGAGTATCGAGCCATCCTCTGGCTTCGCGACATCGGTGATGGAGCGAGTGCGCGAGGAAGCGGCAACCGCCGCTGCGCCCGGCCCGATACGGTTTCCCTGGCGTCGCGCCGTGCCTGGCATCTGCATGGTGGTGCTGGCGGTGGCGGTCTGCGCAACGTTGCTTGCGCTGGCATCTATCGGCTTCGTGCAACTCGCCTCACATGCGATCTTTTCCGCTGGAGCGCAAGGCTCCCAGGGTGCGGTAGCGGAATGGGCGGATGCGGCGATGCGGCTGCATCTGGGTTGGCTGGCGATCGGGGTACTGATTGCCTTTGTGCCGTTCCGCTTTTCGCGCGGCCTGATGACCGGCCGGCAGCGAATCTGATCGGCCCTCCGCAAAAAGAAAGGCCAACCCGCTGAGCAGCGTTGGCCTGCTGGTTTCTTAACAGCTAGAACTTCGCGACAAATGCTCGCAGTCGCTGAAGCCCTTCCTCAACATCCTTGTGGGAAACCGCGTACGAGAGACGGATGTGCTGGTCTGTGCCGAAGGCCTCGCCCGGCACAACGACCACGCCGGCCTCGTGCAACAGACGCGTGGTGAGCTCGGCCGGAGTGGCGATGCCGGAGTTCTTCAGCAGGCCGGAGACGTTGGGATAGGCATAGAAGGCGCCTTCCGGCATGGTGCAGGTCAGGCCGGGGATGCTGCGCAGGCCAGCGACGATGGTATCGCGCAGGTGGATGTAATCGGCGCGCATTTCGCAGACGCATTCCTGCGAGCCGGTGAGCGCAGCGATGGCCGCCTTCTGGACCATGGCTGCCGTAGACGACGTGGACTGGGATTGCAGCTTGCTCATCGCGGTGATGATCGGCTTCGGCCCCAGTGCAAAGCCGGCGCGCCAGCCAGTCATCGCGTACGTCTTCGAGAGCGAGCCGAGCACGATCAGGTGCTCCTTTGCCTCTGTGATCGAGGCTCCGGAGAATGGTGCCTCATTGAAGATGAGGTAGGCGTAGCACTCGTCCAGCATCAGGTAGATGCCGCGGCTGTGCGCCAGGCGAACGATCCGCTCAAGGTCTGCGCGGGAGATGACTGCGCCGGAGGGGTTCGAGGGCGAGTTGAGGATGATCGCTCTGGTGCGCGGCGTGATGGCGCGCTCGATGGCCTCGGCAGTGACGCGAAAGTTCTCGCTCTCGGCAGTCTCGATATACACGACCTTGCCGCCCGCGTACTGAATGATGTCTTTATAGGACACCCAATAGGGAACCGGCAGAATGACCTCGTCGCCATGATCGATGAGCACCTCGATGGCGTTGAACAACGCGAGCTTGCCGCCGGTGGTAAAGACAGCCTCGTCCGGCGCGTAGCTGGAACCGAAGTCGGTGGCGTGGCGCTCGACGATCGCCTTCCGCACCTCCGCGATGCCGGAGACGACGGTGTACCGCGAGAAGTTGGCTTCGATGGCCGCGATCGCCGCGTCCTTGATGTGGCGCGGAGTGGCGAAGTGAGGTTCGCCGGCGCCGAAATCGACCAGCTTTGCGCCCTCGGCCCGCAGCTTGGCGGCGGCCGCGGTAACGGCCATGGTGGCGGAAATTTCGATGCGGCCGATGCGTTGGCTGAGCTTCGGTGCGGTAGTCGGAGGGGCGCTGGACTGCTTTGCGTTGGTCAGGGTCGCGGTGGCGCTCATGCCATCCAGTTTACAGGGCGTTCGCCGCGGTAGTCTCGCAGTTCGATCGATGCCTTTAGCTGAAGAATGAGCGTAGTTGGGTCTCCACCATGCTGCCGAGGAACGCCGGAGACTTCTCGACGGTGACGGTCAGCACGTCGTTTGTTAGCTCGAATGAGGCTTCGACACCCATGCCGGAGACGCGATTGCCATCCACGGCGAAGCCTGCGCTCTTCAGTTCGCCCAGGCCCTTATCGAGCACCTCGGGTGTGACACCTTCAATTGTGTGAATCGCCATCTTCGTACTGTACGGTGAATCGGTGCATCGTCAACACGGCGTTTCCTCACCTGGAAGCCAGAATTGCTGCAACGCGCTCCAGATCGGCCTCGGTATCGACCCCGATCGTGGTGTAGGGCGTCTGCTCCACGTAGATGGGAATGTTGTGCGCCAGCAGGCGGAGTTGCTCCAGGCGCTCGGCTATCTCCAGCGGATGCGGCGGCAGCGTGGCGAAGCGCTCCAGCGCAGTGCGGCGGTAGGCGTAGAGGCCGAGATGCTTACGGTAGACGATACGGCCGCTGCGATCACGGTCGAAGGGAATCGTCGAACGCGAAAAATAGAGAGCGCGGCCGTCCTCAGCCAGCACAACTTTCACGGCGTTGGGATCGGCGATCTCCTCTGGCGTGCAAGGCGTCCATAAGGTGGTCACCTGCGCGTCGGTGTTGGCCCGCTCGAATGGCGCGAGCAATGCGTCGATGTGTTCGGGACGCAGCATCGGCTCATCTCCCTGGATGTTGACGACAATTTCCGAAGCTATGCGTTGCGAGACGGCGTGCACGCGATCTGATCCGCTCTGCAGGTCGGGCGAGGTCAGCATCGCATCCCAGCCATGCTGCGCGGCCAGGGTCATGACCTCGTCAGAGTCTGTCGCGACCACTACGCGATCGAGACGAGGAGCCGCAAGGGCCGCTTCTACGATCCACTGCAGCATGGGCTTGCCGGCTATATCGCGCAGCACCTTGCGAGGCAGGCGGGTGGAAGCGAGACGCGCTGGAATAACGGCGAGAGTAGAGAGTCGTTGAGTGGCACGCATGCAGCACTAGTGTCGCCCCTAACTTTCGTTCAGCGAAAGGGAAAGACACTTTGCGGAGCCACCAGACTTCAGAAACTCCGTGGTCGGCGTCTGGTGGACGCTGAAGCCGCGCTCTCGCAGCCAATCCTGCAGTTCATTGCTGGCTCGGTTCAAGATCACGTGCTGGCCAATGTTGATGGCGTTGCAGGCAAAATCGAAAGCGTCTTGCGAACTGACAGCGAGCCGCTGATCGGATGGAACGATCGACTCGATCGCCTGCAGGCTATTGCGGTGGAATGCCGCCGGATAGTAGAGCAGGAAGCCGCCCTCAAGTGGACAAAAGCAGGTGTCCAGGTGATAGAAGTGCGAGCGCGCCAGCTCGAGCGGCTGAACCCTCGTGCCCAGCAGTTGTTCCAGATAAGGAAGTGCGTCGGAACGAGAGCGCACACCGTGGCCAAACCAAAGCAGCGGCAGCGCTCGATCAAATAGCGCGTCGCCTGCACCCTCAAAGGGGATAGTCCGGGGCAGCTCGTGCACTTCGAAGCCATCTTGCGCGAGCCAGGTACGAAAACTTGGCTCCTCTGCCTGGCGCTCGGGATGGAGAAAACTACTCAGGATGGCGGTGCGCCCTCGCAATACTGCGGCATTTGCCGTGAATACGAGGTCCGGAAGCCCTGCAACCGGCGGTAGCAGCGCTACTTCGGTGAATTGGCTGACGATCGCGTGAAGCGCCGACCACTGTTGCATGGCAACACACGAGGCGGTGTCGTGCATATTGCCTTCCATCCAGGGGTTGATCACGTAAGCGACGGTGAAGTGATCGGGGGAACACATCAGGTGGCGAGTCGACTCCATACAGTCTCCTGAAATGGCGCAGCCGGGGGCGCCTTCGGTGACGACGTGGTCGCTCGATTGGCTAGAAGGTACCAGAGAGGAGGGCCCTGATGGGAGCGAAAAATGCCACCAAAAACCGGCCGATAACCCGAAATGGCGCTCTATCGGGACGATCTGACGCCGCGCGTCAGCAAGCCGGAGGCGATATGCTCATCGGCATACTTGATTTTGGGGAGCACTCGTTGATTGGAAAGATCTGCCGGCCCACTATTTTCCTTCTTGTCATTTCCTGCCTTTTGCCGACTCTCAGCCACGCGCAGCGCACGCAGAACCTGACGCCTGAAGAGCGAGAGAAGCTGATCGAGAAGCGCAATGCGATCGAGCAGGAGCTCGAGTCCGTTGCCGTCATTGACCGCAAGGTAATGGTGAAGATGCGCGACGGCAAGCGTGTGGCGGCGGACATTTACCGGCCGAAGGATACGTCAAAGAAATATCCAATCATCTTCAGTCGCACTCCGTACAACTTCAACTATTGGGATGTGCGGCTGGGCGCGCCGCGCGACATGGCGAATGAACTCGACGCCGTGAAACACGGCTATGTGCTGATCGAGATGAATGAGCGCGGGCACTTCTTTTCGGAGGGCAATTACGAGATTCTCGGCGCGCCTCTTACCGATAGCGATGACGAACTGAACTGGATGTCCGCGCAGCCCTGGTCCAACGGCAAGGTTGGGCTGATCGGCTGCTCGTCGACGGCAGAGTGGCAACTCGCTGTGGCGGCACGGGGTAATAAGGCGCTGGCGGCGTTCATCCCGGAGAGCTTCGGAGCGGGCGTGGGCCGGGTGGGGAAGTGGTATGAGCAGGGCAACTGGTTCCGCGGGGGCGCCTTCCAGATGCTCTTCGCCGCGTGGATCTATGGCGAGCAGAACCAGGTGCGGCCGATGTTCCCGAAAGACGCAACGCAGCAGCAGTTGATCGATGCGTCGAAGATGTTTGACCTTGCACCACAGATGCCCCCGGTGGATTGGGCGAAGGCGCTGGCGCACCTGCCGGAGGAAGACATCATCAAGGCCGCCGGGGGGCCGAAGGGTATTTATGCGGATGCGATGCCGGTGCCGACCGGGGGCCGGATGATCCACCGGACACCGAACGATCCTGCGTGGTTGAAGGGCGGGCTGTGGAACGACTCGGAGAAAATCAACCTGCCCGGGCTGTGGTTCATGACCTGGTACGACGTCTCCACCGGGCCGAATCTGGCGGCGTACAACTTCGTGCGCTCGACCGCGAAGGGTGACGTGGCGAACGAGCAATACGCGGTGATCGCGCCGACGCTGCACTGCCAGTACAAGCGCGCGACGGAGCACACCGTGGTGGGCGAGCGCGATATGGGCGATGCGCGGCTGGACTATGACGCGCTGACCTATGGATGGTTCGACCACTTCCTGAAGGGCGAGGACAACGGGATCCTCGAGAAGACGCCACGCGTGCAGTACTACACCATGGGGTTGAACAAATGGCAGAGCTCCGACACCTGGCCGCCGGAAGGCGCGAAGCCAATGAAGCTCTACCTGACGAGCGAGGGCAACGCGTCTACGCTACACGGCGACGGAGCGCTGGTGAACGACCTCGCGAAGGCCGATCATCCTGACAAGTTCACTTACGACCCGCTGCATCCGGTGCCGTCCTATGGCGGCAACGTCTGCTGCACCGGCAACGCGATCCTGGGCAACGGCGGTGCGCTTGACCAGCGCAAGATGGAGGAGCGGCCAGACATCCTGGTGTATTCCTCTGAGCCGCTGAAGGAGGGCGTCGAGGTCGATGGGCCGATCGAGACGACGCTCTACGTGTCGAGCGATGTGAAGGACACAGATGTGACGGTGAAGCTGATCGATGTGCAGCCCGATGGAACGGCCTACAACATCGACGAGACGATTCAGCGGCTGCGCTGGCGCGATGGATATAACTACAAACCGGTGTGGATGGAGGCGGGCAAGGTCTACAAGGTGGAGTTGGGGCCGATGAACACAAGCAACTACTTTGGTCCGGGACATCGCATCCGCATCGAGGTGTCAGGAAGCAACTTCCCACGCTTCGACCGCAACATGAATACGGGCGGGAACAACTACGACGAGACGGTGGGCAAGATCGCGCACACGGAGATTCACCATTCGGCCGAGTATCCGTCGTCGATTGCGCTTTCGGTGGTTAGACGGCAATCGGAATGAAGACAGTCGCAAGTGGTTGGTTTCATATTGTGCGGGCTGTTCGCAATCTTTTGGATTTGGCGCGATTCGCCGCCAGTTATGACGATCAGGCACTTTCGGGCACTGTACATGATCGTTAGATCCGGCGAAACCTGACACGTTACAGCTGAACGACGGACTGGATCGGTCTTTCCGCGACACCGTGCACGATCCGTAATAGAGGCGCAACTGCTCGAAAGTGGCGTAGCTATCGGACGAAAATGATCAGTGCGACGCTTTCCGTCGACCTCGGTAGCTCATGCTGTCTGGTCAGAACGTCCGTGATTCCGTGAATGGCACCAGCAGATCAGTTTCGAAAATGCCGATTCGCGCAGGATTGAAGTCAAGCTAATACTGGGATGTCTCCGGGCCGTGATCTGACTGTCGTACGTGTCGCAGACGGTCTCAATTGAACTAATGCCATGTTTCCACACTCGATTCTGTTTGGGTGGAGCATTGCAAACGTGCAGTTCAATTGACTCACTTTCCAGCGTTCCATAAGATAGAGGCTGGCCTGGGCGGCGTTCTGCCGCTTGTTCCGGCCTCCTTCAGGCGGTGTAGCTCAGATGGTTAGAGCGACGGACTCATAACCCGTAGGTCGACAGTTCGATTCTGTCCACCGCCACCAAAATTGATTCTGTTCAAGAAAGAACTCCGGTTACGTGATCTGGCTCCGTCGGTTGATCGATGTTTGCGATTGTTGTCGTGCGCGCGTGCTCTACGTTGGCGTGGTCTTCTTCATCGACCGCACGCTTCCTCTTTCCGATACCGACGCCACCCATTTCGATACGTTGATCGTGCTTGGCTATCCCGCGTTTCCGGATGGCACCCCCCGGCCGGAGATGCGGGAGCGGGTGCTCGAAGGCGTGCGCGAGTACCGGGCCGGGGTGGCGCCGCGGATCATCATGACCGGCGGCTCCGCGCATAACCAGTAACATCGAGGCGCACGTCATGGCCGAGCTGGCTGCCTCGCAGGGAGTGCCGCGCGAGGCGCTCATCGAGGAGACGCAGGCGCTGGATACCATCCAGAACGCTTACTATTCGGTGAAGATCATGGAGGCGCATGGCTGGCACTCGGCGGAAGTTGTCAGCTCGCCCAGCCACTTGCCTCGGGCAAGCCTGATCTTCGCGCATTTTCCGATCACCTGGCGGATGCATGCCGCTCCCTGGCCGCCGGAGTACCGCTTCTTTCATCGCGCGGCTAATCGAGTGGTACGAGGCGGTGGACACGGCGCGGATCCGGATTACTACCTATCCCGAGTCGCGCTTCCTTGCGGCGCATTAACCCCACCCCCACCCCCTCTGGATACGAGGCTGCCGTGTAAGTCTCAGGACTGCAGTTATTTAGCTGATCTGTGGAAGCTTAACTGTGGTGATCTAAAGGACTTACGCTAAAGATGTCCAAACAAATGACTTAGCTCCAGGGACGATGGTCTGAGGAGACAACCCTCCCTCCCCATGCAGTACAGTGCATCCTCTCCCCGTATTTCCAGTCTAGCAATTCGGCGCTAGTTAACCGGCAGGTTTCTGTAGGAGTACGGAGTGCGGTGTTCCGTTCCGGGCCTGGGTCATGGGGCATTTGCCGGCAGACAGCAGCTCCCATTCGACAAGCTCAGGCAGGCGATCCACGTTCTCTTCGGCCCAGTCTGGATGACGGGCTGACAACGATCCCCTTCGCTTCACTCCGGATAGCAGCCAGCCACTTTGCGGGGCGATCTGCGTCTATTAGAAGCGGGGTTTTCTTTGCTGCATAGCACGGAACGGGTAGGGGCTTCGCCTCTGGCCGTGCGCTATCATTCTTGTTACAGGTGGTTCATGTCCAAGTCCTTTCAGCGGTCGATCTTCGGGGTCTCTGTGCTTCTTCTGCTGCTCACGGTGTGGGGCAGCCTGCGCTCGAATGTGCGCGCTGATCAGAAAGACGGAGCGTATCCGGAGATGGAGGTATACAGCGAAGTCCTGAACAAGATTCAGAACGACTACGTCGTCGACCCCAATATGAACAACGTGACGATAGGCGCGCTGCATGGCCTGCTGGAATCGCTGGACTCGGACTCGAGCTATCTGACGCCCTCCGAGTACAAGCTGTACAAGCAGCATCTGAGCGAGGGCACAGCGCAGGTCGGGCTCAACGTCTCGAAGCGTTACGGCTATGCGACGGTGGTCTCTGTGGTGAAAGGCAGCCCGGCGGACAAGGAACAGATCGAGGACGGCGACCTGATCGAGGCGATCGGCAGCCAGTCGACGCGCGAGTTGTCGCTGGCGATGATCCGGCTGCTGCTGGAAGGGCCGGCGGGAACGGACGTGACTATCTCGGTGGTGCGGCCGCGCAAGCCGGAGCCCGACAAGATCACGATGACACGTAGCAACGTGCCGGTACCGGCAGTGAGCGATCAGCTTTACGAGAACGCGAGCATCCTGTACATCAAGCCGAATGCGCTGACCAAAGACCGCGTGAATGAGATCGAGAGCAAGCTGAAGGGACTAGGCAAAAGCGATAACAAGGAGACGAAGAAGGTGCTGCTGGACCTGCGCGACGTTGCCGTAGGCGATGAGGCGCAGGGCATCCGGCTGGCCAACTTCTTTTTGCAGAGCGGGACCATCGCGAGCTTGAGCGGGCAGAAGTATCCCAGCGAGACCTTCACGGCGGAGAAGTCGAAGTTCCTCACGGCTGCTTCCGCTGGTGGTGCTGGTGAACCACGGGACCTCAGGCCCGGGCGAACTGGTTGCGGCGGCGATCCTGGATAACAAGCGCGGCGATATTGTGGGCGATCGGACGTTTGGCGAGGGCTCGGTGCAGAAGACGATGGAACTGCCGGATGGCTCGGCGCTGATTCTGTCGGTGGCGAAGTACGCTGCGCCGGATGGGAAGAAGATCCAGGACGACGCGGTGCAGCCGAATGTAGTGGTCGCGTCGAACGACGATGATCAGGACGACAATGGACCCGGCACGCCGAAGGGCAGCAAGCTGGGCGCTCCAGAGGTGCCGAAGGTTCAGAAGGCGCAGCCGGATGATCAGCTGAACAAGGCGCTTGAGGTGCTGAAGCAGAAAGCGGCCTAAAGTTTCGCGCAACAAATCGTTTCGCGCACAAATCAAAGGGCTGCCGCGGCAGCCCTTCGTCATTTGCTCGGTTGTTTTACAGAGGAATCGCTAGGCGGCCTTATTTGACTTGAGCGCCTGCGGATTGACCTTCTTTGCGATCCCCGTCAGCTTCTCGTCGGTTGCTTTCTCCTCCTCGAGTGTTTCGTCGAGCAGTGATGCGATTTCTTTCTGGCCAAGAAGAGCGGCGTACTCGCGCACCGATCCATAACCTGCCATTTCGTAGTGCTCGACACGCTGGGCCGCGGAGATTAGGCCGGCATCTCTAACCGGACCCTTCTCTAGTTCGCTCATCATTTCAGAGCCCTCTTCGACGAGGCCCTGCATGCCGTGGCACACTTTACCTCTGGGGCTTTTGCCGAGGGTCTCAAAGATCTGATCGAGGCGCTCGATATGGCCCTGTGTCTCCTCAAGATGGGCTTCAAAGGCGGATTTCAGATCCTGAGAGACCGCGGCTTTTGCCATCTTAGGCAGGGCTTTGGTGATTTGCTTTTCTGCGGAATAGAGATCCTTCAACTCGTCCAGCATCAATTCGTCGATAGTCTTCACGCTCATGTGTGTTCCTTTCCATACTGAGTCCTGGCTGATTGGGCGAGAGAACGATTGGGTATCAGCGCCCTTGTGCTCTGATGCGCGGATGCGGAGCGATGGTGGCCAATGCGCACGGTGGGTTTTGATCTCATGGTGTTGCAGACTCCCGCAGCATGCGGCGGTGACCGCTTCGCGTGCACCTGGACAGGTGCTATGCTCGGCCACGAAAGCATTTTCACTGTTCGTGAGTACGGCCAGGTCTCTGAAGTGTGGCTTTTCTCGACGGAAAAGCCACGCAAACGATGGCGCTCTTGTAAACACCTACAGTGGAAATGCGCGAGCGCCGCGCTGATTTGTGCCATTGACTGATTCCAAAACCACGCCACCCCGGGAGATTTCCGGCGGAGGGTTTCGCCCGCCGGAGCGGGGGCACCTGCGCATCCATGGGCGGCGCAAGGCGGCAGGCAGTGTGGCGGTGCTGCTGCTGGTGCTGCTGGCGGCGGCGGCAGGGTCGCTGGCGGGGCTGATGCTGGTTTACTCGGTGGACCTGCCGCAGATCGCGGACCTGGAGCACTACAAGCCACTGGCGACGACGGACCTGTACGACGCGCACGGGCGGCTCTTCGGATCATTTGCCATGGAGCGGCGCAGCGTGGTGCAGTTCGACGACTTTCCCCCGATTCTGCGGCAGGCCGTGATCTCGATCGAGGACAAGAATTTTGAGAGCCACTGGGGCGTGAACCTGTTTCGCGTGATGGGCGCTGCGTACCACGATCTGACTTCCCATGGACGGGCGCAGGGCGCGTCCACGCTGACCATGCAACTGGCGCGCAACCTGTTCCTCACGCCGGACCGGACCTTCCGGCGGAAGCTGCAGGAGGTCTTCCTCTCCATCCAGATCGAGCACAGCTTTACCAAGCAGCAGATCTTCACGCTGTACGGCAACCAGATTTATCTCGGGCATGGGGTGTATGGATTCGAGGCGGGGGCGAACTACTACTTCAGCAAGCCGGCGCGGGAGCTGACGCTGGCCGAGGCGGCACTGCTGGCCGGGCTGCCCAAGGGGCCGGTGGCGTATTCGCCGATTCTGAATCCGGAGCGGGCTTTCCGGCGCCGGAACACGGTGATCAACGCGATGCTCGAAGACGGGGCGATTACGGCATCGCAGGCGAACGAAGCGAAAGGAGCGCCGCTTGGGTTGCACCTGGCGCCGCCGCCGAACAGCGTGGCGCCATGGTTTGTGGAGGAAGTGCGGCGGGAGCTGGAGCGGCAATTCGGCACGGAGACCGTGCACGAGGCGGGGCTGCGGGTGTACACCACGCTCGATTTGCCGTTGCAGCAGACGGCGAACCGCGCCGTGCTCGATGGTCTGGCGGCGTACGAGCGGCGGCATGGCTGGCGCGGGCATCTGCTGAATGTGCTGACGTCGGGCGAGTCGATGGAAAGCTTCCGGCATCCGGACTGGAGTTTGCCAATCGCGCAGGGGGCGTACTTTCACGGGATAGTGGTGGGGGTGCTCGATGGGCGGGTAACGGTGAAGATCGGCGAGGCGCGGTTGGGGCTGCTGCCTGACGGGTGGGCGTGGACAGGGGAGAAGGACGCGACGAAGCTGTTCAGGCTGGGGGACATCGTTTACGTGCGCATCGACAGCTCGCCGGGCGATCCGGTGCTGCAGGGCACGCTGGAGCAGGACTCCGGGGCCCAGGCGGCGCTGCTGGCCGTGGACAACGGCACGGGCGATGTTCTCGCGATGGTGGGTGGGCGCGACTTCAATTTGTCGCAGTTCAACCGGGCGACGCAGGCGGAGCGGCAGACGGGGTCTTCATTCAAACCTTACGTCTATACTGCGGCGATTGAAAACGGCGCAAGGCCGGAGGAGATGGTCGCGGATACGCCAGTGACGTTTCAGACGGCAGGGGGGCCGTATACGCCGCACGATTACGAGCCGAACTACCTGGGAAACATCACGCTGGAGAAGGCGTTTGCAGACTCGAGGAACGTTCCGGCTCTCCGGCTGGCGGAACGGGTGGGCATGAAGAAGGTGATCGAGGTGGCGCATCGGTTTGGGATCACGCGGGACATCCCGCCGTACCTGCCGGTGGCGCTGGGGTCGGTGGAGGTGACGCTGGCGCAGCAGGTGGCGGCGTACAGCAGCTTTCCGAACGACGGCGTGCGGGTGACGCCGCATCTGCTGCGCCGGGTGACGGATGCGGATGGGATGCCGCTGTCGGAGGACCAGGCGGAGGTGAGTGAGTCCACCGACGCGAAGACGGCGCGCACGATGATGGTGTTGCTCGAGCAGGTGACGCAGAGCGGAACGGGGGCGGCGGCGCGCGCGCTGAACCATCCCGTGGGTGGGAAGACGGGCACGACCAGTGACTTTACGGATGCGTGGTTTCTTGGATTTTCGCCGTCGGTGACCTGCGGGGTATGGATGGGTTATGACACGCGGCAGTCGCTGGGTGACAAGGAGACCGGAGCGCGGGCTGCGCTGCCGATCTGGATGGATTTCATGAAGGCGGCAAATGTGGGGAAGGAAGGGGAGCGCTTCCCCTGGCAGTAGACTGGCGCGCTATCCGGGGCCGGTGCGGCTGGTGTAGAGGCTCGGCCTATTTTGCGAAGCGGCGGATGCTGTAAGAGATTGGCAGGCCGATGACGACCATGTGCACCAGCAGGCCCAGGATCAGATCGTGAAGTTCGTACGGACCCCTGGCGTGAAGGGCGAGGGCAGCCTGCGGCTCGCGGCGTAGTAAATGGCCGCTGCGGATACGGCGATGAAGAAGTGCAGCAGGACGCCGAGGCTCAGCAAGGTCCCGGAGTTTCGGGCCGCCGCTTCCGGCGGGCTCCTTTGCGCCGATCAGGTAAGTCAGAAAAATGGGAGGCCCACGTCGAAGATGACGTGGGCCTTTTTGCTGCGGTGCGAGAGTCTACTGAGCCGCTTTGCTGGTGCGGAACATCTGGGCCACGGTGGCTACGAAGCGGCGGGCAGCTGGGGGCGTCGGGACTTTGCCGGAGAGGATCTCGGAATAGGGGATGACCTTGCCGTAGAAGACTTCGGTGTCTTCCTTGTTCTGATTGATGTAGTCGCCGGTGAGGTCGAGGCCGGCGAAGAGGCCTTTGCTGCGTGAATAGGTGAGAAATTCCGCGTTGGCGAGAGCGGAAATGGAAGCCTGCGAGTTGCGGCCAACGGGCCCGGCGGAGGCGGCGATGTCGCCGCCTAGCTTGACCTTCTCCTTCAGCATGTCGTCCATGGCTTTATGGTTGGTGCCGACCAGGACCAGGTCCGTGGATTGTCCGCCGATCTGAAAACCGAAGCTTGCGCCGGTGATTTGTATGAAGACGGGCGCGCTCCATCCGTGGCGAGTGCGGCAGGTGGCGAGGCCCTGCCCATACTGGCCGCCGACCACGAAGGCGCCCTTCTTGTAACCGGGAACGACGGCGACGCAGGTTGCCTTGGCGGCGACCCACTTGGGCACGCCCTTATCCGGTGTGGCCATGAGTTCGTGAACAACGGCGGTTGCGGCGTCTATACGATCCTTGAGCTTCTGGGTATCAGTGGCGGCGGAGGCTACGCCGGTGAGCATTCCGGCGATACAGAGCTGACCTAAAGCGTGCTTGAAGAAATTGTGCATTGAAATTTTTCTCCTCCCAAGTTACGACATCGCAGATGCTAGATCATTTCACGGCTGCTGGGTATAGCCGAGTTTTGTGGAGTGTAGCGCTTCCCAACCCAAAAGCCACACGGACGATGGTGTATGGGCATACATCGAAAGCGAAAATCCGTCCACACCAGAGATGCGAAAACCGAGTGAAGGTTCGCAAATGCGATGCCGGAGGTGTCGGGAGGTTGGTTGGGAGGGAGTGCCTGTCTGTAACCAGAGACGGGACAACTATGGACGGGGGAGGCGGCGGAGATAGCGGCGTGCGGCCTGGACATCGCGGCCGATCTGCTGGCGGAGGGCCTCGGGCGTGGGCCATGGCCGCTCGTCGCGGAGGCGGGCGAGGAAGGTGAGGCGGAGGGGTGTGTCCTGGTGCAGAGGGACAGGTCGGAAATCGAGCAGATGGGTTTCGATGGCGAAGGAGGCATCAGCGAAGGTGGGTCGGGTGCCGACGTTGGTGACGGCATCGAAGCATTCGTCCGAAAGCTCGACGTGGGGAAGATCGGGGTTCGGGTCACCGGCGGCGACCTGCATGCGGCTGACGTAGACGCCAGTACCGGGCGTGAGGCCATGGTAGGCGGCGAGATTGATGGTGGGGACGGTGAGGCGGGCGCCGATGCCGCGACCCTGGGCGGGGGTGCTGAGGATGGAGAAGGGCCGGCCCAGCAGCCAGCGGGCGCTGCGCACATCTCCGGCGGAGATGAGCTGGCGAATGCGGCTGCTGGAGACATCCATGCCGCGCACCCGGAGCGGCTGATAGATGTGGACGGCGAACCCGAGCTGATTGCCCAAGGCGCTGAGCTCGTGGACGCCGGCCTCGGCGCGGAAGCCGAAGCGGAAGTTGTCGCCCTCGTGCACCTCAAGGGCACGGAGGCGCTGGAGCAGGATATGGCGGGCGAAGGCCTCGGCGCTCTGCTGAGAGAACTCGGTGGTGAAGGGGAGAACCACGGCGGCGTCGATGCCGGTGGTGGCGAGGAGATCAAGCCGCTCCGCGAGGGTAGGAGTGATGAGGCGCGGTCCGGCGCCGGGACGAAGGAGATGGCTGGGGTGCGGATCGAAGGTGACGGCGACGGAACGGGCTTGAAGTGCGCGGGCGCGCTCCACTACGCGCGCCAACAGGAAGCGGTGGCCGAGATGCAGGCCGTCGTAGTTGCCGACGCTGAGGACGGTGCGGTTGTAGTCCGAGGGAAGTTCGGCGGGATCGTGGAAGATCTGCATGGCGGGCTAAGGCAAGAGCACAGACAATTTGACCGCGAGATGTCTGCTGCTTCCTTCGAAATTTGCAGACGGGCGCAGAAAGTGCAGGTTCTTCACTTCGTTCAGGATGACACGTATCAAGCTATTCTGAGCCTCCTTAGAGCTCGATGGGGATGCGCAGTCCGTCGTAAGCGAGGCGGATAGAGGGAGGCAGTGAGCCATCCGTTTCCGCGTGCATGACTTCGTGCGACATGTGAGTGAACCAGGTGTGGCGCGCGCCGATCTTTTCCGCCCAGGCAATGGCATCGGTGAGGTTGGCATGGGTGGGATGCGGCTGGGGGCGCAGTGCATCGAGGACAACGACATCCAGGCCGCGTAGGAGCGCGAAGCTGGGCTCGGGAATGCTGTTCATGTCAGTGAGATAGGCGGCGTTGCCGAAACGATAGCCGGTGACCTGAAGGCTGCCGTGCATGAGCGGCACTGGGGTAAAGGTGACGCCGGCGGCGTCGACGGGGCCATCGAGGCGGAGCAACTCGACCCGTGCACGCGTGGGATAGGTGGCGCTGGCGGAGAAGGTGTAGGAGAAGACGCGCTCGAGGACTTCTGCGGTGGTCTGGTCGGCGTAAAGCGGCAGCTTCCGGTCGCGATGGGAGAAGCTCAGGGGGCGAAGATCGTCGAGGCCGAGGATATGGTCGGCATGGGCATGGGTATAGAAGACCGCATCGATGTTGCGGATCGCGAAGCGGAGCGCCTGCTGGCGGAAGTCGGGTCCGGTATCGATGAGGACGCGATGGGATGCGGGTGGCTGGTCGTCGATCCCGGTCTGGGTCTGCCATTCGACAGCGACGGAGGGACGAAGGCGCTGGTCGCGCGGATCGGTGGACGTGCAGACGCGGCAGGTACAGCCGAGCGTGGGCACGCCCATGGAGGTGCCGCTGCCGAGAAAGAGGATGCTGGCATTAGCAGGCAGGCGAGACCTTTCTATTTCAAGAGGCTGGTGTGTGGCCTTTGGTTGAGCGGCGATTCGCGCCGATATTGAGCGATAGACACAGCAGGTCCTTCACTCCACGTTTGGTTACGTTCATGATGACGAGCTTGATCACGCTTACCGCATTGGGGGTTTCGCGGATGGGTTGTGGGCGCTGGTGGAGATGGCGTTAGTGATCTCCATGAACATCATGCGCAGCTCGAAGAGCGCGTTCTGTAAAAGACGCTGTTCCTTTTCGCTGAGATTGCCTTTGGTCTTTTCGACAAGAACGCTGAGCATGTCGATGCTCTGGCGTGCGCCGAGGATGTCGACGCGGGGCTGCTCGCCGGGCTGGGTGCCGGCGCCCATCTGCAGGGCGGCGGTCATGTAGACGGATTGCACCAGCTTGTCGAAAGTCATCTCCGCGCCGCGGCCGATCGAATCGCGGGCGGTGGGGTTAGCCTGGGAGATCATGTCGTCGAGCTTTTTGGAGGAGGCTCGATAGTCGGCATCCTGCTGGGCGGATTCGGCGGCGCTGGGCTCGGGAGCGAGAGCTTCGTCGTCTGATTCCGCGTCCTGGGCTGCCTCTTCCGCGGGGAGCGGTTCAAGGTTGCGATTGACGACTTCCTTCTCTACCGGCTGCTCGTTCTGGACGAGTTTCGGACCGAGCTTCGGTTCTGCTTTGGAATCGAGCTGCGGCTCGGCCTTTGATTCGATGTTCGGAGCTGAGGCCGGAATCTCTTCAGCCGTGGAGGCGCCTTCGCGCAGGTCACCTTCGATGGTGAATTTACGGCGATCGGTGACGGTGAATCCGGATGGCTGGTCGGGCATGGTGAATGAACCTTCCTATGAAGTTTTAGACGCGGCGTGTGCAAGCGGGGATTGCGTGATAAGTGTGGCGATGCCGCCCGGGTAATCCAAAGCTGGTTGGCGTTCGACACTCTCGGATCGCACGATGCCGAGACCGTAGCGCGTGCTGTTGTAAAGAGCGGTGCTGGTGATGCGGCCTGCCGCGGTGCCGGAGGCGGTGAGCTCGAGCGGCAGTGCGGCGGGCTCTGTCGAGACCCTGAAGTGTGCGAGACGGCGATGCACGGCACCGCGGGAGCGAATGCGTTCGACAATCTCCTGCCCAAGGTAGCAGCCCTTGGTGAAATGCAGCGCGCGGGTCTGGCTGGTCTCCTGCGGCAGGTCGCGCTCGCCGAGATCGATGCCATAGCGCGGCGTGCCTTCGAGCACGCGCAGGGCTTCGGCCGCGCGTAAGCCGCAGGGTATGGCGCCTGCGGCGAGCAGGACATCCCACAGCATGCGGACGTTCTCGCTGGCGCACCAGAGCTCGAAGCGCGGGGATGCGGTGGGGTAGCCGCCGTTAAGTTGGACAGGCACCCCGCAGATGCGGGTTTGTATGAGCCAGAGCGTGTCCGGCTGGAGGGCAGCAGGCGGCGCCGCGGCCTGCGGAAGAGACACTCCGAGCGCGGCGAGCAGTTGCGGGGCCAACGGGCCGGCGAGGCCCAGGGCGGTGCGGGTGGAGGAGATGTCTTCGATGGCGACATCATCCATGATGATGAAGTGATCGAAGTGCGCCATGAGCGCGGGGAGCTGGCTGCGATCGGTGATGACGAGCAGATGGTCAGGGAGGCGGAAGGCGTCGCAGTCGCCCTGGATGCGGCCCTGGGCGTTGAGCACGAAGCTGTAGTTGCCTGCGCTCTCGGCGAGGCCCTGAATGTTGTTGGTGAGCATGCCGTTGAGCCAGCGGAGACGGTCTGCGCCGCCGACGGCGATCTGGCCGCGATAGCCGAGATCGAAGGCACCAGCGCCCTCGACGAGAGCCGAGACTTCCTGAGCGGTGACGCTAAAGGCGGGAAAGCTGCGGACGCCGGCGAGCTCCTGAAGCGACGCGCCGGCACCCCCGAGCGCCTCAGCGAGTGCGGTGGGCGGGCTCACCGGCGGGGCGGAAGCCGCGTCTGGTGAGTTAGCAAGAGTGGTGGCGGAAGTGTCTTGCATAGCGGAAGCCTTCATAAAATTATAGCCTTCTGACAGCAGGCCAGGCGGCGGTGCGGGGGCGGTGACGCGATGGGATTCAGGGCAAAGCGAGCCATAGTTGCGGGGATGGCGGCAGGATTGGTGTCTGCGCTGCCGCTGCCGGCGCAAACGACAGGCGCGCCGGCGCCCCCGCCAAAGAATCCGCCCGCGCAGTCGCAACAGACGCCAGAGCAACAGAAGCCAGACCAGAAGAAACCCGACCAGAAGATTACGCCGGCGCAGGCGAAGGAGCTGTTCGCGTCAGTGGACCAGATACTCAGCTTCGCCAGCAAGGACAGCGATCTCTCCATTCGCCGCGAGGTGAAGCGGCGGCTGACGACCCGCGACGAGGTGGAGCACTACATCCTGAGCAAGATGAAGGATGACAAGGATGCGCAGCGGCTGGAGAGCTCCGAGATCGTGCTGAAGAAGTTTGGGTTGCTGGACCGCGACTTCCATCTGCGGCCGTTCATCGTGAGTCTGCTGACCGAGCAGATTGCCGGCTACTACGACAGCAAGACGAAGACGGTGAACATGCTGGACTGGATTGCGCCGGATGACCAGAAGCCGGTACTGGCGCATGAGCTGACGCACGCGCTCCAGGACCAGCACGTCGACCTCGAGAAGTGGAGTGACCAGAGCAAGGAGTCCACGGCGAAGAATGTGGACGAGGACAACGCGCATCTGCGGGTGGACGAAGCCGACACGGCGCGGGAAGCGGTGGCCGAGGGGCAGGCGATGGTGGTTTTTCTGGACTGGGGGCTGGCGCCCAAGGGGCAATCGCTGGCGAAGCTGCCGGACATTGCGGCGCAACTGGATGACCTGAGCGGCGGCGATGACGATTCGCCGGTGCTGAAGCGTGCTCCGCTGCTGCTGAAGGAGTCGCTGCTGTTTCCATATCGCGAGGGACTGAACTTTGAGCAGACCGTGCTGAAGGATGAGGGGCCGCACCAGGCATTCGCGGGCGCGCTGGACCGGCCGCCGGCGACCAGCTACGAGATCATGCATCCACGCGCATGGGAGCGGCAGGTGCATCCGACGCTGCTGCTGATGCCTGACATTCATCCGCTGATCGAGGGGGAGTATGCGCCGTATGACATCGGCGTG
This sequence comes from uncultured Acidobacteriaceae bacterium, assembly GCA_963757575.1. GTDB lineage: Bacteria > Acidobacteriota > Terriglobia > Terriglobales > Acidobacteriaceae > KBS-83. The sequence goes on along the minus strand of CAVWSD010000016.1, from coordinate 27,072 downwards.
ATGGGCGAGTTGGACGTACGGATCCTGACGCAGTTGTTCGCGGGCAGGGCAGGCGCGCAGGATCTGACGCCGCAATGGGACGGCGGGATGTACTACGCGGCGCAGAGCCGCGCGGCGAAAACGCCGGAGGAGAAGGACTCAACCAAGTCGGTGGCGCTGCTCTACCTGTCGCAGTGGAAGAGCGAGGCAGCGGCGGCGAACTTTGCGGCGGTCTATGCGGAGAACCTGAAGCGGAAGTACACGGACGTGCATATGCAGCCTGAGGATGAGAGCCTTGGCGGTTCGGCTGAGAGCGTGTTTACAACGGAAGAGGGGCCGGTGGTGATCGCGACAGTGGGACGGGGGGTATTTATCAGCGAGAGCTTTCCGCTGCCGCTGGCGCGCAAGCTGGAGCTGACGATGACGGGCGCGCTGAAGCATAGCGGAGAGCAGCAGGCGCGTGTCGCGACGCCGCAGTCTGGGCCGGAGTTGAGCGAGAGCCTGGTGCATCTGATGAGCCGCTATGGGTTGATGCGGGCTGCATTGCGGCGGTGAGCTTAGGGACTCAGGAATCCGCTGCGCTGGCTTTGGTTGAGCGGCGCTTCGCGCCGATATTGAACGATAGATACAGCAGGTCCTTCACTCCACCTTCGGTTACGTTCAGGATGACGAATTTGCGCGAGCAGCTGATGACGCCCCATCTAGCGCCGAAGGTATACTGACGTTTTCCAACCTAAATGTCATGCGTACGCGGCGGTCGTGGCGGGCGCGGAGAACGATTTGCAACAGGCAGAGATCGGGATTATCGGCGGCAGTGGGCTCTACTCCATGCCGGGCCTTACGGATACAGAGGAAATAGCGATCCAGACGCCGTTCGGCGAGCCTTCGGACAAGCTGGTGCTGGGCTCGCTCGATGGGCGCCGTGTGGCTTTTCTGGCGCGGCATGGGCGCGGCCATCGGCTGCTGCCGAGCGAGATCAACTTTCGCGCAAATCTTTTTGCGATGAAGCTCGTGGGCGTGGGGCGGATTATCTCCGTCTCGGCGGTGGGATCGCTGAAGGAAGAGCACAAGCCGACGGACTTCGTGGTGCCGGACCAGTTCATCGATCGTACATTTCTGCGGACGAGCACCTTCTTCGGTGACGGGATTGTGGCGCACGTTGCGTTCGGCGATCCGGTGTGCGGAGTGGTGGCGAAGACCATTGCCGATGCGTGCGATGCAGAAAATGTTGTGGGCAAGCGCGGCGGCACCTACGTGTGCATGGAAGGGCCGCAATTTTCGACCCGCGCGGAGTCGAATTTATATCGCAGCTGGGGCGCGGACGTGATCGGCATGACCAACCTGCAGGAGGCGAAGCTGGCGCGGGAGGCGGAGATCTGCTACGCCACCATGGCGATGGTGACCGACTACGACTGCTGGCGTGCGGGGCACGATGACGTGACGGTGGACCAGATTATTGCGGTGATGCACCAGAACGCGGCCAATGCGGCGAAGGTGCTGCGCGCGGCCGTGCGGGGTGTGCCGGCGGAGCGCACATGCGCCTGCGCGTCGGCGATGCAGCATGCGATCCTGACCAGCCGGGACGCGATTTCTGCAGCGACACGGGCGAAGCTTGAGCCGATTATCGGGAAGTACGTCTAGCAGATGTGATGTTGTTCGCGCGCGTGGTGGAGGAACAGCAGATCTCTCCACTGCGCTTCGCTCCGGTCGAGATGACGAGTAATTGATTCTTTTTCAAGGAAACGGCATGTCCATTGTGGTGGTTGGTAGCGTTGCGTTCGACAGCATTGAAACTCCGAGCGGCCGGGTGGACCATGCGCTGGGTGGGGCGGCGACACATTTTGCGCTGGCCGCGAGCTACTTCACGCAGGTGCGCGTGATCGGCGTCGTTGGCGAAGACTTCACGGCCGCGAACGAGGACGTGCTGAAAAAGCGCGGCGTGGATACGGCGGGCATCGAGCACGTTTCGGGCAAGAGCTTTCACTGGACCGGGTCCTATACCCGCACGCTGAACGAAGCGGACACGCTGGCCACGGAGCTGAACGTCTTTGAGACCTTCACCCCGAAGATCCCGGCGAGCTATCGCGACTCGGAATTTTTGTTTCTGGCCAACATCGATCCCAAGCTGCAGGCGCGGGTGCGGCACGAGATGCCGAAGGCGAAGATGGTTTGCGGCGATACCATGAACTACTGGATCAAGGACCACAGCGCGGCGCTGGCCGAGGTGCTGGTGGATTTGGATGTGCTGCTGATCAACGATGGCGAAGCCAAGATGCTGGCCGAGGATGCCAATCTGGTCCGGGCGGCGAAGAAGATTCTGGGGATGGGTGTGAAGACGCTGATTGTGAAGCACGGCGAGTATGGCGCGACCGTCTTTTTCAGCGAGAGGTCTTTCCCGGGTTCAAAACCGGAGGCGTGCGCTACGCCCTTTCGCGCGCCGGCGCTGCCGCTGGCCGACGTCGTGGATCCGACAGGTGCGGGGGATTCGTTTGCCGGCGGATTCTTCGGCTATCTGGCATCGCAAAAAGGCGAGCTGACGCCGGCGAACTTTCGCAAAGCGATGTTCTATGGCGGCGTGATGGGTTCCTTCGCGGTGGAGAAGTTTGGCACCGAGCGCACGCAGAAGCTGACTCGTGAGGAGATCGATGCGCGCTTTGAGCAATTCCGCGCGCTCAGCCACCTTGACTGAGACGAAGGAGCACCAGCCGCGCGATACAGGAATGGTCGCGTTGCTGAGCGCGGTGCTGACGCTGGCCGCGCTCGCCTTCTGCTCGCAACATCAGCTGCTGCTGCTCTACGGCGATGCCGTGGCTCACCTGCACATTGCGCGGCGTCTCTTCGACTCGCGGACCCCGGGCTTTCGCCAGCTGGGCTCGGTGTGGTTGCCGCTGCCGCATCTGCTGCTGGTGCCCTTCGTGCTGAAGATGAGCTGGTGGCAGAGCGGCGTCGCGGCGGCGCATTCCTTCGATGGCGTGCTATGTCGCGTCGTGTGTCGGGTTCTATCGGCTGGCGCTCTGCTTTGTGCGGCATTCGATCGCATGGCTCGCCGTGGCGTTCTTCGCGCTGAATCCGGGGCTGCTGTATTTTTCAACCACGGCGATGACGGAGCCGCTGTTCCTGGCGGAGATGATCTGGGCGGCGCTGCTGATTGCCCTGCTTGCGCGCCGATCCGAAGCCGGCAATGCGGAGGGGCTTGGGCGTTTGCTGCTGGGTGCCGCGCTGGTGCTGGTATGCGCGGTCTTCACGCGGTATGACGGATGGGTCTATGCGGCGGCGGCATGGTGCGTAGCTTCGTGGATTCTGGTGCGGCGGCGGAATCTGCGGGAGCGGCTGACCGGGATCTGGTTGCTGGGGACCGTGCTGGTGGTGATGGCGCCGCTGATGTGGATCGCCTACAACGCGAAGCAGTTTCATGACCCCTTCGATTTTCTGCGCGGGCCTTATTCGGCACGGGCGATCGAGGCGCGGACCTCACCCTACGGGCCCGGCCACTATATGGAATACCACCGGCCGGTGGTGGCGGCGGTCTACTTTCTGAAGGCGGCGGAGCTGGGCGCGGTGGTGCCCTATGCGACGCAGTTGATCTTTCTAATCTCGCTGGCCGGCACGGCATTTCTGTGGGTGCGGCGGCGGAGCGCGGCACTGTCGGCGGCATCGCTGCTGTGGCTGCCGCTGCCGTTTTATGTCTATTCGGTCGCGTATGGATCGGTGCCGATTTTCATTCCGGTATGGTTTCCGCACTCCTGGTACAACACGCGGTACGGAATGGAGATGCTGCCGGCGTTCGCGCTGTTTGCGGCGGCGGCGCTGGAGGGGCTGGTGGTGTGGCGGCCGCGCTGGCAGGGCTGGATGGTGCCGGTGACGGCGGCGCTGATCGTGACGAATACGGTGCTGCTGCTGCGCGCGCGGCCGCTGGTGTTTCAGGAGGCGGTGGAGAATTCGCGGTCGCGCATTCCGTTTGAGCGTGCGCTGGGGAATTGGTTGCGGGTATTGCCGCCGGCGAAGACGCTGCTGATGTATACATCCGAGCACATCGGGGCGGTCGAGCAGGCGGGGATTCCGCTGCGCGACATTATCAACGAAGGCAATTATTACGAGTGGGAGATTGCGCTCGAAGCTCCGGCGGCGAAGGCGGATTATGTGGTGGCGCTCGATGGGGACCGTGTGGCGAAGGCGGTTGCGGCGCATCCGCAGGGACTGACGCTGCTTCAGATCATCTGCTCGACTGGGCAGCCGTGCGCGCGGGTTTACAAGGCAGACAGGCGCGGCGCGCAACCGGGGTCAAATCTCCGTGAGTAGTTCGAGGCGGGGAGGGGCACCGGTCCGGCTGGATGGTAGCATCACGCGATGGTATTCGAGGCAAAACACGCGCTAAGTTTCAGCGAGCTGGAGCAGTGGGCGCTGACGGATACGGCCACGATGCGGCTGCTGCTGGCGTGCGCGCTGGGCGGTGTGATCGGGCTGGATCGCGAGTACCACCACAAGCCGTCCGGGGTGCGGACGAATCTGCTGATCTGCTTCGCGGCGGCGCTGTTCACCTATCTATCGCCGCTGATTGCCGGCGAGTTGAGCACGAGCAAAGGGCAGATTGCGTCGAACATTGTGCAGGGTGTGGGCTTTTTGGGAGCCGGGCTGATCCTGCATAATCGTAACCGTATCAGTGGCTTGACCAGTGCGGCGACCATCTTTGCGGTGGCGGCGGTGGGCATGGCCTGCGGCGCGGGGCTGTATCTGCCGGCGGCGTTTGCGACGCTGCTGATCCTGCTGGCGCTGGAGGCTGTGGGAGCGCTCGAGACGCTGAGCAATCTGAAGTTGCAGAGCCGGATTTACGAGGTGCGCGGTTCGGACGGGGATGCGATGCACCTGGCGGTGCTCGCGGCAATGGACGTGGAGCAGCACCGGCTGGAATCTGTGGATCGCGATAATCTGGCGACCTTTGCGCGCCTCTCGTTCACGGTGATGGCGACGAGGCGAGGTCATCGACGGTTGATGGCATTGTTGATGAAGGCGTCGGGGATTGACCACGTGCTGACCTTCCGCAGCTGGGAGGATGAGTGATCGAGTTCATTAAGGCGCACGCATGCGGCAATGACTTCCTGATCGTCGACGCGGCACAGGTCGCCGGCCGCGATTTGGGTCAGCTTGCGCGCGATCTGTGCTCACGGACGATGGGCGTGGGGGCCGATGGCGTGGAGTATCTGACGCAGATCGGCAAGCGCGAGGGGCGCATTCGCCTGCATAATGCGGACGGCTCGCACGGGGAGATTTCGGGCAATGGCACGCGCTGCGTTGCGGCCTGGCTGGCGTATCAGGCTGGCTCGCGCCCTGGTGATGAAGTGCGCATCGAGACGGACGCCGGCATGCGCGTCGGCCGGCTGGAGAGCGCAGCCGGCACGGAGTTCCACTTTAAGACCGGGATGGGATCGCCCGCGGTTGAGCGCAGGACGGTGAAGCTGGATGCGGATCGAGCAGTTGCGGGGGCTGTGGTCGCGATGGGCAATCCGCAGTTCGTTGCGCTGGCGGAGAGTGAAGAGTTTGCGGTGGCAGGACGCTCGTGGCAGGAAGCGGGCGCCGCGATTTGCACGCATCCGGATTTTCCCGCAGGGACAAATGTGGAGTTTGTGCGGCGGGTGAAGCATGACCTGATCGAGATCCGCATCTATGAGCGCGGTGTGGGTCCAACTTCCTCTTCCGGCACGGGAACGAGTGCGAGCGCGGCGGCGATGATTGCGCTCGAAGGCGCGCCGACGCGGCTGCGCGTTCGCGCGCCGGGTGGGGAACAGCTGGTGGAATGGCGGGGCCCGGGCGAGGAGTTGCAATTGACCGGACCGGCGGTGATTGTGGCGCGTGGCCAGTGGCTCGCGGGAGGCCAGCAGTGACAGGATCGCCGATACGCCTGGCCGTAGTGGCGCCGGCGAGCAACGGCGATCCGGAGAAGGTGCGGCGTGGTGTGGAGCGGCTGCGGGCCCTGGGTCATACGGTGACGTTGACGCCGCATGTGCTGACGCAGGCATGGCCCTACTTTGCGGCGACAGTGGAGCAACGGCTGGCAGACCTGCATGCGGCCTTTGCCGATCCGGAGATCGATGCGGTGATTTGTATCCGCGGCGGGTACGGTAGCAATTACCTGCTCGAAGGACTCGATCTGGAGCTGCTGCGCAGCAATACGAAGCCGTTCATCGGCTACAGCGACCATACGGCGATCGCAACCTGGATGCTGGACCAGGCGGGAGTGCCGGTGCTGCATGGGCCAATGGTGGCCGCGGATTTCTCACGCGGAGACGGCGTGGACCTGTTGAGTTTTGCGGCGGCGCTGGGCGGCGAGGCGTACCGGCTGGGCAGCGAGTCCGGATTGCGCGCGTTGCAGCCGGGAAGCGCGCGAGGCGTGCTCTATGGGGGATGCCTGAGCCTGCTGACGGCGTCGCTGGGCACACGCTTTGCAGCGCAGACCGAGGGCAAGCTGCTGTTCCTGGAAGACCTGGGCGAGAAGCCGTACCAGATCGACCGCATGCTGCGGCAGATGAAGCTGGCGGGTAAGCTCGAAGACGTGAAGGGGATACTCTTCGGCGAGATGCTCGACTGTGCGTCGGCGGCCGCGCCGGCTGACCTTACCGAGCGCGTGATCCTGACCGTGCTGGAGTGGTTTCCTGGGCCCATCGCCTATGGACTTCGCTCGGGACATGTCTCGCGCAGCAATGTTACGTTGCCGTTTGGCGTAGAAGCGGAGCTGGTGGTGGATGGAGAAGCCACGGAGCTGCGGGTGGGGCCGCGCACGGCGGTTGGTAAAGAGGAGCAATGAAGATCGAAGCGAAACATATACATCTGATCGGCATCTGCGGCACGGCGATGGCGTCGCTGGCGGGGATGCTGCAACTCGAAGGGCACACGGTGACGGGTTCGGATGCGGCGGCGTATCCGCCCATGTCCGATCTGCTGGAGAGCCTGGGCATCCCGGTGCTGGAGCCCTATGCGGAAAAGAATCTGGAGCCGCGGCCTGACCTGGTGATTGTTGGCAATGCGATCTCGCGCGGGAATGTGGAGTTGGAGTATGTGCTGGACCAGCGGATTCCGTTCCGCTCCATGGCGCAGACGGTGTATGAGGAGTTTTTGACCGGGCGTACATCGCTGGTAGTGGCGGGCACACATGGCAAAACGACCACGACGAGCATGCTGGCGTGGATCTACGAGACGGCGGCGCGGATGAGAGGCGAGCGCGGGCCTTCATTCCTGATTGGCGGAGTGGCGGAAAACTTTGGCACGAGCTTTCAACTTACGCCGAGCGCGAGCTTCATCCTGGAGGGCGACGAGTATGACACCGCGTTCTTCGATAAGGGTCCGAAGTTCATGCACTACTTTCCGGATGCGGTGATCCTGTCGCATGTGGAGTTCGATCACGCGGATATCTACCGCGATCTGGATGCGGTGAAGATTGCGTTCAAGCGGCTGGTGAACCTGGTGCCGCGACGGGGACGCGTGGTGGCCTTTGACGGCAGCGCGAATGTGAGTGAGTGCGTGGCGCGGGCCTTCTGCAAAGTGGAACGCTATGGATTCGCAGAGGGGTCGGAGTGGCAGATGCGTGAGCTGACGCATCGCGATCGAAAAACACATTGGCAGGTGTGGCGCGGGGGGAGGCCCTGGCTGGAGCTGACGTTGCCGATGGCGGGCGAGCACAACGCGCTGAATGCCACGGCGGCGGCGGCACTGGCGGCAGGGCAGGGCATTGAGAATCAGGCCATCGTAGATGCGCTGGGCAGCTTCAAGAGCGTGAAGCGGCGTCTGGAGGTGCGGGCCGTCGAGCGCGGGGTTACGGTGATCGACGATTTTGCGCATCATCCGACGGCGATCCGGGAGACGCTGCGCGCGCTCAGAGCCGCGTATCCGCACTCGCGGTTGTGGGCGGTGCTGGAGCCACGCTCGAATACGCTGCGGCGCAATGTGTTTCAGGAGGAACTGGTAGCGGCGCTGGCTTTGGCAGACGAGATTGTTCTGGCCGGCGTTTTCAAGCAGGAGAGCATTCCGGAGGCGGAGCGTTTGCAGCCAGAGTCAGTGGTCCACGCGCTTGCGGCGAATGGGTATCATGCGGTGCTGGCGACGAACGTGGAGGAGATCGTGACGTATGTTGCCGCAACCGTGCAGACGGGCGATGTGGTTGCGATTCTTTCGAACGGCGGATTTGACGGCATCTACGAGAAGCTGCCGGCGCGGCTGCGTGCTCAGCCAGCTACTGTGCCCCTGGGTTAGGCGAGCGCGATGCGCGGTCTCGTCCTCATCCTGATCTGGACTGTGCTGGCCGTGCCTGCCGCGCTTGTCGTCTTTCCCTGGACCCTGATGGTCCGCAATACCGACGTGCTGCTTCGCGTGGGGTTCTGGATTGCGCGCGCGGGACTGCCGCTGGTGGGCGTGCGGGTGGTCGTCCACGGATTCGAACGGCTGCCGCGGGGAGCGTCCATCGTGATGGCGAACCACTCGTCCAACCTGGACCCGCCGGTGCTGATTCCACTGCTGCCCGGACGGGTGGTGATTTACCTGAAGGCTTCGTTGATGAAGATCCCGGTGCTGGGCTACGCGATGCGGCTGGCCGGGTTTATCCCGGTGCTGCGCGATGGCAGCGTGGAGAGCGCGAAGGCGGCGAGCGCAGCGGCCGAGCGCGCGCTGAAGCAGGGAAGCTGCCTGGTGCTGTTTCCCGAAGGGACCCGGTCGCGCGATGGATCGCTCCTGCCCTTCAAGAGAGGGCCGTTTATCCTGGCGATGCAATCGGAGGCGCCGGTGGTGCCGGTTTCGATTGTGGGCGCGACGCGGCTGCTGCCGAAGGGAAGACTGCTGTTGAAAGCCGGCACTATTTCGGTTACGTTTCATCCGCCGCTTTGTCCGGCGGATTTCCCGGACAAGGAAGCGTTGATGGAGGCGGTGCGACGTGCGATTGAAAGCGGACTGCCGGAGTAGCTACTTCACGATGGCGTTGTAGCCGTCGGCGAGCAGATGCTGCTTCATGGTCTCGGCCTGGGTTTTGTCCGTGAAGGGGCCGACCTGCACATGGAAGAATTTATCGCCTGTACCGGGACGAACGGTGGGATTGAAGCCGCGTTTGCGCAATGCGCCGGCGAGAACTTCAGCGTCTTCCTGCCGGCTGACTGCGGCGATCTGCACCATGATGGGCTGACCGGGGATGATGGGGCTATCGCCGGGCGCTTGCGCGAGAGGCGCCATCACGCCAGCGTGCGGCTTGCCGGGCTGGCGATGGGAGTCGGGAACCGCGCTGAGCGAGGGGCTGGCTGTCGCCGATTCCACGGCGCGTGTGCTCTTGGACGGAGCAGGGGATGGCGCAGATGTCTTCGTCGGCTTTGGCGCGGCGGTCTCGTCCGGCGCGGAATGTTTCGCGGAGGGCGGTGCTGCGGGCTGGGCTTTGCCAGCAGCCGGCGCCGGGTTGGTTTCGTCGGGGGTGGATGCTTCGTCGTCAGGCGATTGCGGCTTGAGGGGAGCGCTGTTGAGATCGTCCTCGGGGAGCGGCGAGCTTTTGGCAACGGACGGCGGCAGGGTTGCGGGCGCGGTCGTGGCATGAGCGTTGCGGCGCCCCATGGAGTAGCCGAAGCCGAAGAAGATGCCACAGATGAGAACGACGCCGAAGAATATGCTGAGCAGCGAACCGATGCCGAGAGTCAGATCGGCATCGCTTCGGGATTCCTGATCGTCTTCGTCGAAAAGCGACTTCATAGGTGTTCGTCGGGCTTCGGCGGTGGGGGCGGGGCTGCAACTCCCGGGCCCGTGATGCCACCCGCTACAGTCTTATTGAACAACGAGATCAGCTCGATGGGTAGGGGAAAGACGATGGTTGTGTTCTTCTCGGTACCTATGTCGGTAAGGGTCTGAAGATAGCGGAGTTGCATGGTGATGGGCTGCTGGGCCAAGAGGGCGGCGGCGTCCACCAGCCGCTGCGAGGCGGCGAATTCGCCCTCCGCATTGATGATCTTGGAGCGCTTTTCGCGCTCGGCTTCGGCCTGCTTGGCCATAGCGCGCAGCATGGACTCGGGAAGATCGACCTGCTTGACTTCAGTACTGGTGACCTTCACACCCCAGGGAGCGGTGTGCTTGTCGAGAATTTCCTGGATCCGCGCGTTGAGGGCTTCGCGGTGGCTGAGCAACTGGTCGAGCTCGACTTCGCCGAGCACGGAGCGCAGCGTGGTCTGGGCGAACTGCGATGTCTGGTAGACGTAGTTGGAAACCTCGATCACGGCCTTCGACGGATCGACGACGCGCAGGGTGATGACGGCGTTCACTTTCAGCGTGACGTTGTCGCGGGTGATGATGTCCTGCGGCGGGACTTCGAGCACCTCCTGACGCAGAGTGACTCGGACCATCTGGTCGAAGGGGCGAAAGATGAGGATGACGCCGGGGCCTTTTGGGGTTGGCAATGCGCGGCCCAGGCGGAAGACGACGCCACGCTCGTACTCGCGGAGAATCTTGATCGAACCCAGAACGTACAGGACGACGATGACGATGATGATGAGGGTGAACATGCTCATGGCAGGGCGTTTCCTCGCGCAAGAAGTGTACCGCCTTTGACGCATGCCGCTGGGTTCGCTTCCTTTGGCCGCTCACGGACTGGCGGTCCGAGGCGGACGCGCCGGTGGCGCGAGTTGCGGGGTTCGCTTCCTTTGGTCGCTCACGTTGAGAGTTGCGGGTGACCTGACTGAGCCCGAGTTTCCTTCGCAGCCGCGCTTGTTCGCGGTGGAGTTGGCGGGCGGCGGCGAAGTCCAGGTCGTCGCCGGTTGGGAGCAGGCCGGTTTGGAGCAGGAAGAGGGCGGCGATCAAATATGGGTTGCGCTGGACGACGCGGAGTTGGCGGCGGAGCTCTTGTTTCCGCTCGGCCACGGTGCTGGTACCCCCCTCCCCTCTCCGGTGCGGGAGGCTGGCGTATAAGCTGTGGCGAATCATGAGGATGTGGGCGGTTCCGAGCATCAAATTCGTCTTTCTAAAGGAGTTATCGCTAAATTCGTCCAGCCATTGAAGTTAGCGGAACGTTTTTGCGTTGCCGCAACGGAAAAAGCCACCGCTGCCGTTCCATTTCCTAAGAGGACTTTCGCCGGGCTTGAGCGTGAGCAGCTTTTCGCAAAGGGAAAGCTGCGTCAGCAGCGCTCTTGATCAGCAGTCAGGAAATGGAACGGGGAGGGTGGCTTTTGTGTTCTGACTTCTGTGACTGGAACTGTATCTATTTCCAGAGTAGCAAATCGAGTGGAGAAAACTGGCAGATTTTTTGCGCGGATTCCCGATGTGGAAGTTACCTGCGCGTATCATGCAGGAGAATTTGGGCGGCACGACATGTTCTGACGAGAACGGTACTTATGAGGACCTATTGGATCGGCCGATGGATGAGTAAAAATATTTCTGAATCGCTAGACCGACTGGTCTACTCTATCCAGGTGCGAGGGAAGAAACCTCGGGGAGTTCACGGAGGTTGCACACCATGTCAGCACCCACACCCAAAGGCACCGCTCTTATCACTGGCGCTTCTACCGGCATCGGCGCAGTCTACGCCGATCGCCTTGCCAAGCGCGGTTACGATCTCATTCTCGTTGCTCGCAGCCAGGGGAAGCTCTCTGAGGTCGCCGCGCGATTGAAGTCCAACGGCCGCAGAATCGAGACGATCTTTGCTGACCTGACGAAGAAGGAAGACGTTCAACGCGTGGCCGAGCGACTTAGCGCCGATCCCACAATCACTGCGCTGGTCAACAACGCCGGCATGGGCAGCACAGGAAAACTTCTCGAGTCGAACATCGACGATCTCGAATCGATGATCTATTTAAATGTCACCGCTCTGACGCGGCTGGCTCTTGCCGCCCTGCCTGGTTTTGTGGCACGCAAGAACGGTCTGCTGATCAACATTGCCTCCGTCGTTGCTCTTGCGCCCGACCTTCTGAATGGCACATACAGCGGTACCAAGGCGTATGTCGTGAACTTTACGCAAGCGCTGAAGAACGAATTGGAAGGCACAGGCGTCACTGTCCAGGTTGTGTTGCCCGGCGCAACTGCAACGCCGTTCTGGGCAAAGGCCGGTCGTCCGGTGGAGGACCTGCCGAGCGAGATCGTGATGGCCGCTGAGGATATGGTCGATGCATCCCTTGCCGGTCTCGACCAGCATGAGCTGGTTACCATTCCGGCTCTACCGGATAGCGCCGACTGGGAGAAGTACGATGCAGCACGCAAAGCTCTGGGGCCGAACCTTTCCCATCGGAGACCGGCGGCTCGTTATGGAATTCAGAGCTGAGCCTAGTCAATGAAGATCCGCGAGGAGACTTGTATGGCGACAAAATCGACGCGTGATCACTTGATCGATGTGGGAGTTGGGCTGATGCACCGGGACGGGTACAACGCCACCGGGCTGACCGACATTTTGAAGGCAGCGGATGTGCCCAAGGGTTCTTTCTATCACCATTTCGGCAGCAAAGAAGACTTTGCCGCAGCTGCGTTGGAACGGTATGGGATGCGCGAGCGGGAGCATGCAGCGGCGTTCCTGAACTGATACGACGACTCCTCCATTGAAGCGCCTGCGGCGTTATTTCAGCGATCTCGTGAAGATCTATGGCCAGAAGGCAGCGATCCCCGGATGCATGATGGGCCGCTTCAGTCTGGAAATCGCTGCGGAGAGTGTGCAGTTGAGGAAACGGATCAGCGCTTCGTTCGACCACTGGCAGCACACAATCGCGGCAGTGATCCAGCAGGGAGTAGCGCAGAAGGAACTTCCTGCCGGTACGGATCCCGAATCGCTAGCGGGTTTCCTGCTTAACAGCTGGGAAGGGGCGCTCCTGCGTTCGCAGGCTGAAAAAAGCAACGCTCCGCTCGAAACCTTCATGCGCTACGTCTTCGATGAGCTGCTGACCAAGGGATCTAGGCGCAAACGGGCCACAATCCACTGATTGACTGGCTATCAACGCGTCGCCGAAAGGATGCGGCGGTGCAAGTACATTCACTCGAAGGACGGCCGTCTCGGTCGTCGTACGAAGGGAGAAGCAAATGTCCACGATTCATCTTCACCAAACAACTACCCTCACGCCGGAGCAGTACATAGCCGGACTCACCAATTTCGGACCTGGCCGTTCGAAGCTTTTCGGCAACAGCGCTGACGAATACCTCAAGGTGCATCAACTCAGCCGCACGCAAGCCGACGTCACCGAAGGCTCTGGCGGTGTCTGGGAGCGACTGCATTACGACTGGTCCAATCCTCAACACGTCATCCTCACCACCACAGACTCCAACCTGTGGGGAGGGGTGTCCGGCCACACCTACACCTTCACGCGTCATCCCAACGGCACGACCGACATTGACTTGGTTGTCGTACGCGACGGCAAGAACCTCAAAGGACGACTGCTTAGCTTAGTGCTCGGAACCATAGGCAAGGGCGTTTTGGAAAAAGCTTTCTTAAACAGCGTCAAGGCCATCGAAGCCCGGAGCGGCGCGCCGAAAGGGGAACGCGCTGCATGAGCAGGTGGTAATTGCGTGGGATTAAGCGTGCAGCATCGCCAATGCATTCATCGTTTCAACCGGACCCGCGAGTGAGCTTCCGGGCGAGTAAAACTCCTGCAAGACAGAAGTAAATTGCGCTTCAGATCGCGTAGCCGGCGAGATCCTTGGCATGCAGTCTGTTGCTCAGGCCGCCAAGGGTGAAGGCTATTCCAGCAACGCATGATTGAGCATCGCTCAAGATCATTGCCACTGGCCGCCCATCTGTCTGCGGTGCAGCAGACCTGACACGAGTTGCAAGGCACCCGCGACGAGCGCCCCAAAACGCCCGAATGTGGCGGCACGCGATTGTCACTGACGAGACGGCGACTTATCGGTACTTGCCTGCGAACAGGGCCGACAGCGGCAGCATCTCGTTTGCCGCGGGAAGAGTGAACAACTTCTCAGCAAGGATCAGGCAGAGGGATCTCGTTTCAAATGCTCTCTGCCCCACGAACAGAGAACATCCAATACCGGGACCAAGGTCCGTCCGTACGGCGTTAGCGAGTACCGCACTCGCAGGGGCAAGCCTTGCTCCTGATGACGTTCCAGAATCCCAGCCCCTGTCATATCCCGCAGATGACGGAGAAGCATCCTCTCTGTAATTTCAGGAATACTCTTCCGCAATTCGTTCGTCCTCATCGGCCCGTCCAACAGCCGCCAGAGGATTGTGCCCTTCCATCGCCCGTCGATGACGCTTAGCGTCGTATCGATGGGGCATGGTGAGATCTCTTTCTTTGAGACGCCCATAGATGACTCCAACTGACAACTTTGTCAGTGCTGCTTTTTGCATCAGTGCTCCATTCGAAAGCGTCTTTTGCGCAGAGTCAATAGGAGCCCCTTATGCACTTATTCAACATGGCGACCCTCTTCGTCGTTCTTACTCTGGTAGGCGTCGAGTTTTCCGTATCTGCATTCGTGAACCCTGCCGCGTCGCGGCTCGAACCCGAATCGCACTTGAAGATGCTAAGCCGTTCTGCTCTCGTGCTTGGAAAGGTGATGCCGGTCTGGTACTCGGTCTGTACCCTGTTTCTGGGTATCCAGACCTGGCTTTGTTGGCACACGCCTGGGCGCTCAATCCTGCTTACAGTGGATGCGATCTGGGTTCTTATTTCCGTGGCATCGATCTTTGTCCTGGTTCCACTCGCTAGTCGCGTGGCGGAAGGTGCTGCTGATTGGCAGCGGATACATCGGATTTGGGATCGGAGACATCGAGTGCGCATAGCCGCTCTCGCCACCGCAGCTGTCCTGCTCACATACGTAGTAGTCCGCTGAGGGATGCTCGATCCAGATCAGTACCGGGAAAGGCGCTTCTCGTCAGCTAGAGATCGCTGACGGGAAGCCGGCTATAGCTTCTACAGCCCGTCCCCACCGCTTCTGCCCGTCACGGCCGACGTTTCACTCGGACCTCCGAGAGCGGGACGATTAGAACTCCTGCGAGACAGAAGTCAATTGCGCCGACGATCGCGTAGCCGCCCACATCCTTGACATGCAATTTGTGCTCCGGCCGCCAAGGGTGAAGGCTATTCCGGCAACGCATGATTGAGCACCGCTCAATAGCGTTGCCCACTGGCCGCCTATCTGTCTGCGGCGGAGCAGACCTGAGCCGATTAGCAACTGTTCGTGTTCACTCCGCCCGCAATGTCCGGTAGCATCAAGGCAGCCCACCGATAATCTTCCTGTACTCGTCTTCTGTGAAGGCACGGGAGGTCTCAGTAGTGAAACTTCCCTGAGATGCAGAGGTCAGAATCGCTTTTGCGAGCGCAACATCGTCGGGGGCTTCCAAAATCGCGATCATGTCGTACTGACCGGTGACCATCCAGAAATGCGATAACTTGATACCTGCGGATTCATAAGCCTTCCGCGCCGCATCTAGCCGGTTGGCACTCTGTTTGAGGTTTTGAATACCCTGCAAAGTCCATTTGGACATGATCATGTAAGTCGGCATAGCAGTCTCCTATAGTGCGGGCATTCTATGCCAATTCAGTGCTGGCCGGAGCATTGAATTGCCTTTTCGGCTCCGCTTGTGAGCCGCGTATTGCTTGCTTGTCGGCTGCTCCCGGATAATTGATCCTCGACAAGGTACGGTCTTGTTCACCGGCAGACCTTGCGTTACTCGTTTTCGGCTAGGACCGGATTGGCGATGATCCGCCGCGAGAGTGATGCAGCCGATTGAGAAAACCTTGCTCGGCTAGGCCTGATTAATAGTAACGCGGCAGCGGATTTTTCGTTGAATCGTGCAGGACTCCAAGCTAGCCTGAAGCAGGACCATCCGGCTTCCGTTCCAACCCAGGAGACAGCAAAGTGATCACGCGCACGGCGAAGCTGTTGCTCCTTGCAGGAGTCGCATTTTTCTACTCGCTCGTCGTGTTCAACAATCTGACTGATTTCGACTCGAATTACCAGCTTGTCCGCCACGTCCTCATGATGGACACAACCTTTCCCGGTAACCACGGAATGTGGCGTGCCCTCACGTCGTCAGCCGCCGGCCATTCGTTTTACATCGCCATTATTGTGTGGGAGATCGTGACGGCGATTCTGCTGTGGTGGGGCTGCCTGGCGCTATCACGCGCCATCCGGAGTTCGGCCATGAATTTTGAAGCGGCTAAGCGCATACCCGTAATCGCGCTGACGCTATCGCTCCTCATGTGGCTGGTGGCGTTCATCGCGGTTGGCGGGGAATGGTTCCTCATGTGGCAGTCGCGCGCGTGGAACGGCCAGGAGACGGCTTTTCGCGATTTCACAATGGTTGGTATTGTGCTGCTTGTTTTCATGTTTCCGGAAAGGGATGTGCAGCCGTAGAGGTCGACAAACGGACACAAGGCTGAGCTTACATTGCACGTAACAGCTAGGGTTGCAAATATCCGCTAACGGAACATGAAGAGTGTGGTGCGGGCGATTACGCGTGGGGCAGCGGTTCGACGGTGAGGGTGAGGCCGCTGACGGCGGTGACGCGGACTCGCGCATCGCGCGGTACGGGTGTCGGGGAGTGTGC
Source organism: uncultured Acidobacteriaceae bacterium (assembly GCA_963757575.1). Lineage (GTDB taxonomy): Bacteria > Acidobacteriota > Terriglobia > Terriglobales > Acidobacteriaceae > KBS-83. Next base: position 10,604 of record CAVWSD010000016.1, on the reverse strand, counting down.
CTCCCATAGCTCGCCGTGCACCAGCACCTGGCCTATTGGCTCGAGCGGCTTGATCACGACGGCGATCTGGCCGAGCAGTGCATCGACGCCCATGATGGATTTGTTGCGACGCGCGCGCACGGCGAGGCGGACGAGGAAGACAGTGATGAGTCCGAAGGCGACTCCGGCGGCGATGGCGGTGGTGGCGTGAACGCGCATTTCCGGCACCGGGCCGGCGACGAGCGTGAGCATGCCCAGCACCAGGCAGATGATGCCGGCGAGCGCGAGTACACCGTGGCTGGTGAATTTGACTTCGAGCACCATGAGGACCGCGGCAGCCAGCAGCAGCATGACGGCGGTGTAATGCACGGGCAGCAGGTTGAGCGCGAAGAGCGAGAGCAGGACCAGCAGGGTGCCGAGCGCGCCGGGGATGATGGTGCCGGGCGCGTTGAACTCGAGGTAGATGAGCAGACCGCCGACGACCAGCATGAGCACGGCGAGGTCCGGATTCATCAGGCGGTCGAGGACGCGATCGCGCAGTGTGGGAGTTACGGTGTCGAGGGTAGCGTTCTTGGTGTGCAGGACTGTCTTTGCGCCGTTCATGCGCGTGATGGTGCGGCCGTCGATCTGGTTCAGCAGGGCGGTGCGGTCGGGTGCGATGAGATCGATGAGGCCGAGCTGTTTTGCTTCCTGCGCGGTGTAGGACTTGGAATTGCGGACGGCGTCTTCAGCGGCCTGGGGATTGCGGCCGCGTTGTGCGGTGTAGGAGCGCAGGAGGGCGGCGGTGTCGTTTTCAATCTTCTGCTTCATGGTGTCGTCGAGTTTTGCGCCTTCGACGACGGGATGCGAGGCGCCGGCGTTGGTTCCGGGAGCCATGGCGGCGATGTCGGCGGCCTCGAGCAGGAAGAAGCCGGCAGAACCGGCGCGTGCTCCCTGTGGCGCTACATAGACGATGATCGGGACGGGGGAAGCGCCGATGCGTCCCACCATGGTGCGCGTGGTGGAGAGCAGGCCGCCGGGCGTGTCGAGCTCGATCAGCAGCGCGTCAGCTTTGATGTTGACGGCGTGATCAAGCGCGCGGTTGAAATAGTCTTCGCTGATGGGCTGGATGGTGTCGTCAAGGCGGAGAGTGACGACAACCGGTTGCGCGGCTTGCGCATGAATGCCGCAGAGCACGAGCAGCAGCAGCAAAACGAGAGCGGCGGCGCGATGCGGCTTCATGGCTTTGCAGCCGCAGACGGCATGGGTGTTGTTGCGGGAGTGAGCGCCTGCTGAAGGCTGCGGGCGTCGGAGTTCGCGGGCTCTATCTCGAGGGCGCGGTTGACGTCCTCACGGGCTGTGGGGAGTTGATGTTCGGTGCGGTCCAGCCGCGCCAGCGTGAGCCAGGCGGCTGCGTTGGGATGCAGCTTGATGGAGGTCTGTGCTTCGGCGCGAGCCTGGGCGTTGTCGCCGTTGCGCCGCCGGACCTCCGCCAAACCAGCGTGGGCGTCTGCGTCGTTGGCATTGGCGGCGAGGGCAAGCTGGAACTCACGTTCGGCCTCGAGCATGAGACCACGGCCGAGGTAGCTCTTACCGTTCTTCGTAAGCGCGGAGGCCTGCTCCGCGGGTGGTAGCGAGGCGAGGTGCTGCGCCTCCATCTCTTCCATCTCGGAGGCAGCCTGACGGAAGGAGGCATCGTTATAGCTGCGCTTGATGCGCTCGAGGGGCAGGGTGCGACGGTCCTGCGCGCTGTTTCCGTTGCCGGTGTCGCGCTGCTCGCTGGCCGGGACCATGGCGGGAGCTTTGGGGGCAGAAGAGGCATTGACACTGGCGGCGGCGGGCTGGCGGAGCATGTTCTGCAGGTTGAGGGCCTCGGTGTCCTGCGGGCGCAGCTTGAGCGCCTGGGCGACGGCGGAGAGCGCGTTGCGTGTGTCGCCGCGGCGCGCGAGTGCGATGGCGAGGTTGAACTCGTAATCCGGATCCTGCGGGTCGCCGCTGATGGCTTCCTGAAAGAGTGCTCCGCCATCATGACCTCTGCGCGATGCTGCGACGCCCTGGTCATTGACTACCTCGGGAAGTGGAAGCTGTCCGGCGACAAACGCGAATGCCTCTTCCGCATCCTGATAATGGCCGGTGTAGAAGAAGGCGAGTCCGCGATAGAACTCAGCCTCGAGCGCGGCGCGATCGGTCTTTCGGAGATGACCGAGAGCCGCGGCGGAGGCGTCGAACTGCTGCTCGGAGAAGTAGGTCATGCCGAGCGCGAGCCAGGCGGGAGAGTAGGTGGGGCTCTCGGCGACGGCGATCTTGAGATGGCGAATGCGTTCGGCCGGCTCGACTTCGATAATGCCGCGGACGTAGTTCTCAAAGCCATTCAGGCGCAGGTTGGCGCTGGCGGCCTGGAAGCTGCTCTCGGGCAGGGGAAAGGCGGGATCGAGGCTGCGGGTTACGTGCCAGGCCAGCGCGTTCAGCACGTCGAGCATGTGATCGAGCGGACCGTCCTCGGTGAGGGGCTGGCTGAGCCGCAGCGCGTTTACGTCCAGCAACTCGGCGGAGAGATGCAGGTTGTTGTTCTGGAGGCTGTAGAAGCCCACGATGATGTCGTCGGCATCGAGCGTCTGGGCAAGGCGGATAGCGGTGGCGCGCGAGGGCTGGAAGGTGCGCGGCAGGCCGAGATGCTCGAGGGCATACTGGCGATCGTCGCGGCTGATGATGTCGAAGCCGGAAGCGCCGAGCCGCTGGTTGAGGATTTCCGAGACGGCCTCGCCGATCCAGTCCAGGTTGGCCTGGCCGGTGCGGTTGTCGAAGGGAAGTGCGAGGAGGAGCTGGTGGTGCACCTTCGGGGGCAGGGTGGCGGTTTCTGTCGCGTTCTGGTCGTTTGCCCGCAGGGGCGTTGCGGATAGAAGGCAGAGCAGCGCCATCGCAGAGAGCAGAAGCAAAGAGCGTAGTGACTGGGATGGGCGCACGCAGCAGTAATTAGAGCAGATTTCCCAGTGCCAGACTTCATCGAGTTCCGCGCGGAGCGCCTTTTCTTGATGGAAAAGCCGCGTTCGCCTCTGTTGCTTCGCTCGCGCAATGGGAAATCCGCTCCATAGTGCCGCGTGCCGAGGCGTCCGCTGGGAGATGACGATTGGGTGGTCGGTCAGTTTGAATCCACAATTTTCGAAAGAATCGTCGTTCGGAAGAAGGCAGAGAATGGCCGCTGGTGATTGCGAGCGAACCCTGTCTGCATCCCGCCATCTACTATGAAGTGTTGTAGCGCCAGGAGTATGCTCGCCGCATGAAGCCGTCATGGTGTGCTCTACCAATCGTGCTGCTCGTTTCGTCCCTACTGGGTCTCGCTCGCGGTCAAGAGGCGTCGCATGTAAATAGCCTACAGGTGGACATCCTCAGCGACATGAGGGGCGTTGACCTCGCTCCGTATATGAGGACCACCATCTCCAATCTGAAAAGCCACTGGTTGTCATCGGCTCAGAAGATAGGACATAATGCCGCTGGAGAGGCTGAACAACCGATCATCAGCTTTACAATCGTGCCGACCGGCAGAATCACTTCAATGGTTCTAGAGCATCCGTCAGGAGACGTGAAGCTTGATAGAGCGGCATGGACTGCGATAACGACGACAGACTTCTCCCCGCTTCCGCCAACGTTAGACTCTCCTCTAAAACTACGCGTAGTGTTCCAAGCGGATTAAGAAGACCGCGGAATCCCGTTCGCCTAACGATTAGTACTGGTAAACGCGCTGTGATTTTGCATCGGGATCTCGGTTCCGGATTACCGGAGCCATGCCAACTTTGATCAGTACTTATCCTCCAAGCATGCCTTAGCCGGCACTTGTCCGAGATGATGGATAGGATCGCTAAAGGGCCGGAAGACGTGAAAAAATTCAGTTGGGACGCAGATGAACTCCCATGAACGTGGATGACCTACATGTTTTCCATCGGCGTTCATCCACATTCATTGGGGGCACCACCGGATTTGCGCTGGGAGGACTGCGAGATGCGGAAAGGGTCTACGAGAAAACCACAAGCGGACGAGCCCGCGACGGGAGGCAAGAACTACATAACGCCGAGCGGGCTGCAGCGCCTCAAAGATGAGCACGGGTTTCTGCTCACCAGGGACCGGCCGGCCGTGGTGGAGGTGGTGGCGTGGGCTGCCAGCAATGGCGATCGCAGTGAAAACGCCGACTATCAATACGGCAAGCGGCGGCTGCGGCAGATCGATGGGCGGATTCGCTTTCTCGGGAAGCGAATCGAAGCCGCGGAAGTGGTGGACCCGGAAGCTCCGAGAGCGAGGCAGTCGCAGACGAGGGCATTCTTCGGGGCGACCGTGCGCTATGCCAATGCCGCGGGAGCGGAGCGAGTGGTGAGCATCGTAGGCACGGACGAGGTCGATCTCCACCGCAACCACATCAGTTGGGTGTCACCTCTGGGGCGCGCGTTGATGAAGTCGGCAGCGGGTGACAGCGTAGTTCTCGAAGCCCCGGGCGGGACAGAATACCTGACGGTGCTGGAAGTGCGTTACGAGCGCATTTCTGTGGAACCCTTCCGTGAACCACGTGGATCCGAGGACTCGGCAAAGTCTCTCGCCGACGGTCACCCGACGAAGAAGAGACGACCCGGCACAGTTCGTGAAAGAGCGACGACCGCAAGGCGACAAGGCGACTTCCGAGGACCGAGCCGGCTCAACTTTCGAATAGCCGAGCGCATCGCGCTCAGTGAAGTTCCTGGGCGAGTCCGATGAGAAGCCCTTCAGGCCCGCGGATGTAGCAGAGCCGATACGAATCCTGATACTGGACTACTTCGCCTACGAGCTGTGCGCCGCGCTTGCGAAGCCGATCAAGCGTCTCGTCGATGTCGTCAACCGCGAACATGACGCGCAGGTAGCCTAGAGCATTCACCGGGGCGTTGCGGTGATCCGCGACGACAGGCGGCGTGAGGAAGCGGGAGAGCTCGAGACGGCTGTGGCCGTCCGGTGTGCGCATCATCGCAATCTCGACGCGCTGGCCGGCAAGTCCGGTGACACGTCCTGCCCATTCTCCTTCGATCGTGGCCCGCCCTTCGAGCTCAAGGCCGAGCTCTCGGAAGAAATCAATCGTCTCTCCGAGATCATCGACGACGATTCCTACGTTATCCATCCGCTTGAGCGCCATGCGTCCACTGTACGAAATGTCGCCTTGATGCAACAACGGGCGCTTTGGCCGTCAGCGAAGGCGGGCTTCCTGCGGGCGGTCGAAGTGCAGGACTGCGGCCCATTGCCCTTTGCGCTCGGCGTGCCAGACTACTTTGCCGCCGAGCATGCTGGCGACGGCTTCCGGCGGCAGATCGTGGTGGAAGTCGAAGTAGCGGCGATCGAGGCGCTCGTTACGCTGGCCGAGGCTGAAGGGCAGGCTCGGCGGGTCGTACTTGGTGGAGAAGATGAGGCCGACGGTGTAGCCGGGGAGCGCGGCGGCGCGCTGGACCTGCGGCAGGGAGAAGTTGTCGATGGCGATGACGGAGGCCGAGCGGCGCATGTACCCCAGCTCCGGCTTGGTGAGCTCATCGGAGACAGGCCATGAGGTAAGGATGGTTTCGCCCGGGTAGTGAAAGATGGCCTGGTGGATGGCCTGCTGCTGGAGCCGGATAGCGTCCGCGTAGCTGAGGTTGTCCTCCGGGGCGAAGCGGTAGGGCGGATTGATGAAGAGGCCTAGGCAAAAAGCAAAGGCGGCGAGCGCCACCATCGCGCCCCACGCGGGCACCCGCCGCCAGAAAGCCGCAACGCAGACCAGCAGCACCAGCGGATAGAGCGGCAGCAGATAGCGGGTGAGCAGCGCGCCGCCCAACACCGAGAAGAGCAATGTGTTGGCGACAAAGACCCAGACCAGAGGGACGATGAATTCGCGCCGCAGCCCAGGGCGGATGCTGCCGTCCGGCAATGCGCGCGGGACGAGGAAGAGCGAGGCGCAGGCACACAGGACAGGCACAAAGAGATTCATGTGCGCGGTGAGGTGAACGATGCGGTGAAAGAGTGCGAGCAGGATGCGCAGCGGGGAGAGTGTGGCTTCGGCGTTGTAGCGGAGGTATTCCGGATTGCCGAAGATGTATCCGGTGCGCCGCCAGTGGTAGTAGAACCAGGCGCACAAGGGCAGGATGGATGCGATCAGCCAGGCGATGTTGCGCCACGCGGAAGGGCGGATGGAGCAGGATGGCCGGGTAGAGCGGTCTCGCAGGGCGCGCCAGGCTTCGCACGCTGCGAGGGCGAGCGGCGTGCAGGCTGCGGTTTCCTTGGAGAGCGCGGCGAGCGCGAAGCAGAGCGCGGCGGGGAGGATGCGCGAGGCTCGTCCGCCGGGAAGATAGAAGACCAGACCCCACAACGTCAGGGCGGCGGCGCAGAGGTCGGCGTGGGCCAGCGCGCTCTGTGCGAACCAGACGGGATAGAGTGCCGTCAGCAGCGTGGTTGCGGCGGCGATGGAGATCTGGCCGGTGACGCGTTGGGCGAGACGATAGACGGCCAGCAGCGCGGCCGAGGCCACGATCAATTCGGCGAGCCGGGTGGTGAGCGGGGTGAAGCCGGAGAGCTTCCACCACAGCGCGAGGTACAGCGAAGGCAGCGGCGGGTGCGCGTTCGAGAGCGTGCTGTAGGGGATCAGCGCGCCGGTGCGGAAGAGATCGTAGGCGGCCGGGATGTAGTAGCCGGCCTCGTCCCAGTAGTAGGGAAGCCGCAGCAGAGCGAAGTGGGAGAGGTAGAGTGCGACGAAGATGAGCGGAAAGACCAGCCATAGGGGAAACGGCTGGTCGCTCTGCTTCGCGGATTCGTGCCGCGCGGGAAATCGGAGGAAGGAGAGGATTGCTGCCTCCGGGAACTATGTTTTGGGACTCTGGCCTGGGTTAGTTCAGCGGACGCTGTGCGGAGGTGGAGGGAACAGGCTCGAGCGAGATGCTGCCGAAGGCCTGCTCATATTGCGCCAGGTTCTGACCGAGCACATTGAAGAGAGCCTTGGCCTGCTGGGGGCTGAGATAGATTCCCTGAAAGCCGCGGATGGTGACCTGGTCGGGCGAGTCCTGGTGGGCGGTGCCGAAGGAGAGAAAGAAGTCCCAGACGCTGGCGCGTACCTGCACGCTGTTGGCGTAGCCTTCGCGATAGTCGGAGGATTCGGTGACGCTGATCCGGGGCTGATTGTTTGATTGATGGATGTCTGCCATGCCTGTGCTCGTTTGCTGTGCCTCAAGGGAATTCAGGAGATTTGGGGAAGAAAGGGATGCATGCGGAATTCAGATGGACGATATACGTGGGCTCTGAATCCGTTTCAGTATAGGGGATGGGAGCGCGTCCCGATCATCAGCAGCCCGGGCCGAATGTGCTGGTGTGCCTCAATATAGATTGCGGCGGGTTCTCATCCCGACTCTCATGCGATGCGGTGCACCTGGAATGTCAGCGAACAGCTACATTCCCCTTTCGGGCGATTTTCCTGAATGCCCACTGGGGCGCCGGGTAAGAACTTGTCAAATCTCGTCGTTTTGTCGCCGCCGGCAGACGCTTATTTACATGGTAATCAATCCGTAACTAACACAAAATACGTAGGTTACAGGCCGCCCGCCGAGTTGTATGATCCATTTACCAGATCACCTACAGATGCCCCCAGACGTCACGTTACCCGGCATTTAAAAGAGTGAAAACTGCATACCGCAACGCGGTACGCAGGTCCTGCTCGCACGCACGTTAAGCGGCATCAGCCGAGCTTGACGTGTGTTTGAAGGCCATTGATTTGTTCCATTGCTGCCACGCCCGTGGATCGGAAAGACCGAAGCAAGACGCAATGTAAGACACAAATCACCCCAGGGAAAAATAGATGCAGATGATTCAGCAGAAGTATGGTTCCTTTCGCCGGGCCCAGCGGCGCCGCCTCTTTCTTTCAACGCTTGCAGTAGTCTCCGGCTTGATTTCTGTGCAGGCAGCTTCTGCATCGAACATCACCGTAGCCAGTCCGGTGAATGGCACAACCACGCAATCCCCGATTTGGGTGCGGGCCCACAATGTGGGCTGCAACGGCCTGACTCCAACTGCATTTGGATTTTCGATCGACAATAGCTCCACTACCACCATGGGCGTCACGCCCTATGACATCGATCTGACCAACAGGTCGATCGCTGGCGGGACGCACTCTATTCATTTCAAGGCCTGGACGAGCAACGGAGTTTGCCCGGTTGTGAGTACCACGTTCAACATTGGGGGAAGCACATCCAGCGGGAGCAGCTCGACTGGAACAACCAGTAGTAGCTCGACGTCAACCAGCATTCCATCCAACGCGATCGCATCGGCGGACCTGGATACCTCAAAGAACTGGGCGTATGAGCACGACACAGGCACGCCCGGAAGCTCGCGCGGCTCGACCGCTTTTCCGGCGACCACACCGCTGTATGACGATGCCCGCGAGTTCTACATGACGTACTCCAATCACGGTGGTGAGCGTTGGCACAACTCCTTCGCGAACGACCCATCGTCCACGCATTTTGTCCTCGATACCTATGTGTATGTTGCCAATCCAGACCAACTGGCGAACCTCGAACTGGATCTGAACCAGGTCTTATCGAATGGGAAGACGGTGATATTCGGCACCCAGTGCTCCTCGTACTCGCATACGTGGGAGTGGACATACTACAGCGGCGGCTGGCACTGGCACAGCTCGAACATCGCCTGCAATACGAAGACGTGGGCCGCGCACACCTGGCACCACATCCAGATCGGCTTCCATCGCGACAGCAGCGGGAATGTGACGCACGACTGGGTGAACTTCGACGGCACGCACAGCACCTTCTCCGGCGCCACCAGCTTGTCGGCGAAGGATCTGGGGTGGGCCCACGGCTCGCTGGTCACGAACGTCCAGATGGACGGCGCCAGCACAGGAAGCGGTTCCGTAACGGCTTACTTCCACAAGATGACCTTCTATCGCTGGTAAGAGGCCGATCGTCTTGTTGAGCATGGCCGTCTCGCCGGGGACGGCCATGCCATTTCAGAGCGTGTCTGCGGCGCGCTTTTACCTGCGAATCGGAGATTGAGAATGCGGTGCATTTGGTTGGCCGCGTTTTGAGCGCCCTTGTCTCACACAGCGAGACGATCTTTCCTCACAAAAAAGAGCCGTGGTTTGTACCAAACAATCAGGACGCGCCGAAATAATCCATCGCAACCTTGATTTCGCGGATTTCGCGCTAAACCAGAACAGTTGCTCGCGCAATACGCGCGTACCACTCTCAAAATCCCCTGGCCCTCTTTCAGGGAGTGAAGAAATAAGCGCGTCGGCATTTGGCAGAAGCCGAGTGGAACACAAAAACAGCTTTCACGTTGGTAGGAAGGGCGGCGTCAGCCGCGCATCAAACCCAGCGACTCACCCCTCCAAACACGCGGCCGGTCACGAACCGCTTGCCTCTTTCCCGCCTCTGCTCTAGCCTCGGGGCGATTGCAAGAACTTCGATTCCAATGGAGACAGCAATGAAAAGACCGATTCTCTCTTCGATGTGTCTTGCATGCATTCTGAGTGCCAGTGCTGTCGCAGTGCACGCGCGACCTGCCGACAACCCCACTGACCGCACTGCACCCAGCTATGACATGAAAGCTCAAGCCCTTCTCGATCTGCAGGGCGTGAATAAGAAGTGTGTCGATCTCGCTGAGGCACTCCCGAGCGACAAGCTCACCTGGCGCCCTTCACCCGACACCCGCTCTTTTGCTGAAGTGTTTCTGCATGTTGCTGGAGAGCGCTACGGAATCCTCAGCATGATGGGTGCGAACCCTCCGGCAGGCTTTAAAGCACGCGAGTTCGAAAAATCCACGACCGAGAAGGATCACATCGTCGAGGATCTGAATCAGTCCTGGGATTTCGCGAACAAAACGATCAATGGCATGAGCAACGCGGATTTTGCAAAGCTGCTGCCAAAGCTTGGCCCGCAGGCGAACGAAGGCGACGTTGTTTACATGCTCGTTGCCGACGCGCACGAACACCTTGGCCAACTCGTCGCCTACGCGCGGCAGAATGGGATCGTGCCGCCTTGGACCGTGCAGATGCAGAAAAAGAAGGCGGCCGCCGCGGCCGGCAAATAAACGCGCATGAGACGCGCATCGCCGGACACTCGTCGATCACGATTCGCCCAGCGGTATATAGATCCTCAAGCGGACGCTATCGAACGGGCAATCCTGCAAACGGAGAATGCCCCTCTACCTGTTCGTCAGCTAGAAGCGCTGATGATGAGGTAGGCACAAAATCGGGCACAGCGGGGAGCCGTTCGGTTTCCAAGGTCCTGTAAATGAAATGGTGCGAAAGGGGGGACTTGAACCCCCACGGGTTTCCCCGCCAGATCCTAAGTCTGGTGCGTCTGCCAATTCCGCCACTTTCGCGCATGAGCCATCTTAAATTTACGTTTGATTCGTCCGGATAGTGATCGTCCGGTGGCACCATAATCTCCTGGACCGCCTTCAGGGTAACACCGGCCATCACCAGCAGGGAGGCAGTTGTATGCCGTGCAGTGCCATTGGTAGCCGGCGAGGCTGGTGCCGGCAGGAATTCAAGGTTCGGATCGCATCAGGCTCTATGTCCACGAACGCGGGTGCCGCGCGGTCCACGAAGGCCGCCGCCGGAGTTCAGGAAGACCGGGGCGACCCTGGTCGGTCTGGTACCTGGC
>CAVWSD010000015.1:0-13620 GCA_963757575.1 uncultured Acidobacteriaceae bacterium | reverse complement strand
ACCCGCGACCTCTGCCGTGACAGGGCAGCATTCTAACCAACTGAACTACGTCCCCGCGATGCAACCGGACGGTTTACGCAAACCCCTGCGTCGCTCTTGACGATTGCAGGGTTCGCATGCAGTTCACGTTTTGCACGGATGCATGGGTGGTGGCAATTTTCGCCCATACTGCCAGTACGGAATCGTGAACTGGTCACAGGCCGAATTATAGCAAGGAACGGGCGCTCAGGTTCTCGCCGGGCCCGTCTTCCCGCTGTGGATTCCCTTCCGCACATCCTCACGCCAGGTCCGCGCGTTGTGCAGCGCGGCATTCCTCGTCGTTGGAGAAAGAACGCCGGCAACCGCCACTCATGTCCGTCCCGGCAAACCGGTCTCCAAGCAGCACTAGTAGCTTCTCGCGACCCGGAAAGAGCCCGTCGGCGATTCGGCTGCTTACCCCTCCAGTATCCGCAGACACGTGTCAGACACGTGTCCCACGAAGATCCGGAAACTCGGGTAGGAATCTGGCTTTCTCTATCAGGCTTAAGCTCGATAAGGTGAGTTGCGAAAGAGAGATACTTCCCCTGCTCTGGCAGGACAACTACTTCTACCTCCTGCCGGCAGAACCCCGCGCTATCGATCCGACCTACGAGACGGACGCAGGTTCAGCCAAGCCAGTACTGGAGGCAAAAGGATGGAACGCCGACTGAAGCGGAGCGAATGACGAATTATGAAGAATAGAAGAGAGTTCCTTTTAGGAGCCGGCATCACTTTGGGCAGCGTGGCCGCGTATCCGCGTTTCTTCGGCGAAGGCCACACGATCCACGCGACGCCAAAATTGATAAAGGAAGAGTTGCCATCGGGCGCGGACGAACCGGCCTCGGGCCACATTGCTGTTCGAGAAACAATGCGCGGCCTCATGGTGGATGCCGCCCGCGTTCCCGAGTCGATGGACTACTATCGGCGGGTTATCGAGTTTTGCGCGGATTGGGAACTGAACACGCTTCACTTCCGGCTGGCCGACGATCAAGGAAGCGCCTTACGATTCGCTTCTGTTCCTGATCTTCTAACCCATAAGAACGCGTTCACGCCTGAACAATTGAGGCGTCTTGCGGACTATGCGAAGAGCCATGGTGTCGATTTGATCCCGGAACTGGAATCATTTGGGCACACTGGATACATTACGCGCTCTCCCGCATACGCCCACCTGTTGGACGACAGTTCAGAGGGCTCGTCTGAATTTACCGGCGTCATTCCAGTGAGCCCTGAGACACTGCAATTATTCGGAACACTGTACCGTGAAGTCGCCGCAATTTTCCCGTCGAGCTATCTTCATGCCGGTTGCGATGAAGTCAACTGGGGAGGCTCACCGCTATCTCGCAGAGCACTTGAGACAAAGACTCGACCTCAAATATGGGCCGAGTATCTGAACTCACTCAATCACCTTTCGGAAGGTCTGGGGAAACAATTGATTGTGTGGGGTGACTTTGTCCTCCGCAAAGAACCCGAGATTCTTGGCCGGTTGAACAAGAACATTATCGTCATGGATTGGAATTATCAGGAAACCAGCTCTTCCAGGATTCGGGACGCTTTTCTGAAGGTCCGCGCCAACGGTTCTCGAGGCATCGGGGCGCCGGCATTGATTCGTTATAACTGGGGTCCACGCGCTGGCCGCGGACAGTTACGAAATATCGATGCCTATGCTGATGCCTATCTCGGAACCAAGGACCCAGCCGCATTGGGTGTCATTCTAACCAACTGGGTACCGAGCCGCTACATCCAGAACTCGATTTGGGATGGATTTGCATACGCCGCTGTCGCCTTCAATCATGGAACGGCGACTGCACAGACTTCCGGGTTGCGCCGTTTTGTGGAAAGACACTATCAGGCGAAATGGAGCGAGACCTGGGACGAAGCATTTCAGTTGATCTATGACGATGCGCCATATGCTCAAGATCGCGAATCATCGTCGCGCATGGGTCTGCGCTTGCCGATTCCCTGGAGCAATGATGAACAGCTCACGTCGGTGCTAAAAGGTAGATCTCCTCGCCAAAACCCATTTACAAAGGTACGCAGCCTGCTTGTTCTGCTGGAACCGTCGGTGCTAAAAAACCTCAGCGACTTTCAATCCTTTCAACTTTGCGTGGAGTATCTGGAACATGTGTTCTGGCGTGAGGCAATCGTTGTTGAGCACATTGCCAAACAGCCGATCGCGCGGAAAACTGCGGACCTGTTGATCCAAAACATCGCCGAGCGAGACCAGGCCCTCGCAGAAGCACTGTCTCGAGAGTGGGACAAAGGTCGTCCCGCGGATTCGCCGGCAAAGTCGGAGCCTTTGTTTGGCTTCGAACCGAAAGATCAGTTGCTTTTCCAGTGGAGCCGGGCGACGACCTATTCAGGCTCGCTGGCCAGCCATCCGGATCGTTTCTATCAGCTTATGGCAAGGGCAAAGGTTGGGTGATACCTTCTTGACCGCTCTCAGAATCGACTAAGAATTTCTATGACGCGTACGTCGTTCACGGGTCGCGGTCCTACCAGTTCACCATCCTCATAGATCGGCGCAACCTCATTAGAAGACTCTAAGACCGTCCTGTCGCTAATGGCACCGCAATTGCTCCTCTGCAGCCTGGTCAGGCGATCTATGCAAACCAATCCGGATCCCGTAAATCTCTCCGAGGAGACCCCGCTCCCGTTGCGCGCGCGGCTCATTGCCCCAACCGCATTGAGCGAGGCGCAGCGGCTTACGCTGCATAGTCTATGCCTGCTCTTCACGCGCGCTGTGAACGCCAACATGGCCCGCTGGCTGGGTGTCCCCTTCACCGCCAGCCTTGCTGGGGTCGAGCGCGCGCCGTTCTATGAAATCATCCACTCGCCGGAGACGGAAACACGCTATGTGACAGCGTTGGAAGTGGGCCCCGCGTCACAGCCGGCCCTCTTGCAGATGGACCTTCCGCTGGTTTATCTCTTCGTCGAGCTGCTGCTCGGGGGACCTGGCGGTACATCGCTCGAGCGCGAGCCTACTGAAATCGAGGGTTCCATCGTCCGCAGCGTTGTCGATCTGATCTGCCGCGATTTCAGCACGGCTCTGTCCTCGCCTGAGCTGGAGATCCGCAACGATCCATCTCTGCCTCCCCGCTCTGTTGACCGGCTCATGCCGACCATCGACAGTACGCTGTCCCTCTCCTTCGATCTGGTATGTGGAACCCAGAGAGGGAAAATTGCATTCACGCTGTCCTCAGAGGCGGCCAAGGTTCTGATCCGCTCACTCGATGGACCACCCAAGACCGCTCGCCAGACCTCGCCCGAGATGCGCAACGGCCTGCTGACGCGCTTGCAGCGCACGATGCATTTCGCCACGCTGCAATTGCCGACCGTGCGGATCCCGTTGAGCATCGTCCGCGGACTCAGTCCCGGCGAAGTTCTCACCTTCGATCTCTTCGAAGACACCCCGGCGGTTTTCTCCATCGCCGGCCGGCCGGCCTTCTATGCCAGCCCGGTCGACGCCCAATCAAGGCGAGGAGCCTATATCGCCGCACCCATGGAGTAGCCACCGCACCGGAGTAGCCACGGCACCCAAGGCGCCACGCATGAAAGACTAGGTGCGGTGCGCCAATTATGCTCGGGATTGATTTCGGAACCACCAATAGCTCTGTCGCACGGACAGACGAACAGGGACGTGTGCAACTGGTCCAGTTCCCTGCCGCAGGTGGCCTTGTCGCTGCCTATCGCTCTCTTCTCTACCTTGAACAGACGAAGACCAGGACTCGATCGCAACTTCACTCATGGAGCGGACCGGAGGGTATTGAGCGGTACCTCGCAGCCGAACCGAAGGGCAGGCTCATTCAGTCGCTCAAGTCGTACCTCTCCAGCCGCACGCTCACTGGCACGGAGGTATTCGGCCGGCGGCAGTTCCTGGAAGATCTGGTCGCGCGCATTCTCGGCGACCTGCGCAAGCACGCGGAGAGCTACTTCGACTGCCCGGTCCACTCGGCCACCGTGGGACGCCCGGTACACTTTGTCGGTGCTGATTCGGAGGCCGATGATGCCTTCGCCCTCGAACGTCTCCGCGACGCGTTCTCCAGGGCCGGCTTCACACACGTGGAGTTCGAGCTCGAGCCGGTGGCGGCGGCTTACCACTATGCATCGACGCTGACCCGAGAAGAACTGGTGCTCATTGGCGACTTCGGTGGCGGGACCAGCGATTTCTCCCTTCTGCGACTGCATCCACATGCTCTCCTGCACGAAGACCGGACGAAGCTGCTCGCCACCAGCGGTGTGGGGCTTGCGGGAGACGCCTTCGACGCACGCCTGGTCCGTCACCTGGTATCGCCTCACCTCGGTGCAGGCACGCTCGAAAAGTCGGGCGATAAGACTCTCGTCGCGGTACCGAATTGGGTTTACGTCCGGCTTGAGCATTGGCATCACCTCTCTTTCCTGCGCACCCGCGCAGTCAGCGAGATGCTGCGTGCCGCGCGTATCCGGGCATTCGAGCCCGAGAAAATCGCGGCGTTGTCCGAGCTGATTGACGCCGATCTCGGCTACCAATTGCATCAGGCGGTCCAGCGCACCAAAGTTGCGCTCTCGCAACAGGAGGACGCGGAGTTCAGTTTCAAGGATCATGGATTCCACTTGCAGGCGGCGGTCACGCGGGCCGAGTTTGAATCCTGGATTCAACCGGATCTCACGGCGATCGAGCAGGCGATTGCAGAGGTGATGACCAGTTCCGGCGTGGACGATGCTTCTGTGGACCGCATCTTCCTCACCGGTGGCTCCTCGCTGGTGCCGGCGGTTCGCCGCATCTTCGAGCGCAGGTTTGGCCCGGACCGGGTCCGGACCGGCAACGAATTTACTTCCGTGGCAAGCGGCCTGGCACTCCGCGCCCGCGCATCGCAGCGCGCTATCGTCGGCTAGCGAGCATCGCCTCATGCGGTCTTGCATATAATTGCCGCCGTATGCCGTATATCTTGTCTCTCGATCAGGGCACCACGAGCTCACGCGCGATTCTGTTTGACCAACAAGGCAAAAACGTAGCCCAGGCGCAGCACGAATTCGAACAGCGGTTTCCCCAGGCGGGCTGGGTTG
Organism: uncultured Acidobacteriaceae bacterium; assembly: GCA_963757575.1. Classification (GTDB taxonomy): domain Bacteria; phylum Acidobacteriota; class Terriglobia; order Terriglobales; family Acidobacteriaceae; genus KBS-83. The sequence continues at coordinate 8,559 of CAVWSD010000015.1, read as the reverse complement.
AGCACGATCCATATGACATCCTTACCTCGCAGCTCACGGTTGCGGTGGAAGTGCTGACGCGCGCGGGCATCCGGCCGCGGGACGTCGTGGCCCTTGGCATTACGAATCAGCGCGAGACCACCGATCGTGTGGGATCGCGAAACCGGCAAACCGGTGTACAACGCCATCGTCTGGCAGGACCGCCGTACCGCGCCGCTCTGCGGCCGGCTGCGCAGCGACGGCGCCGAGAACATGATCCGCGAAAAAACCGGATTGCTGCTCGACTCCTATTTCTCCGGCACCAAGGTGACCTGGATTCTCGACAACGTGAAAGGTGCGCGACAGCGCGCCGAAGCCGGCAAGCTCGCATTCGGCACGGTGGACAGCTGGCTGATCTGGAACCTGACCAGCGGCAAGCGTCACGTCACCGACCAGACCAACGCCTCGCGCACTCTGCTCTACAACATCGTCGAGGGCAAGTGGGATACGGAGTTGCTGCGGCTGTTACGAATCCCCCAGAGCATGATGCCGGAGGTGGTCTGGTCGAGTGATCGCATCGGTGAAGTGACCACCACACTCGGACTCGGCTCGATCGCCATCGCGGGGATCGCGGGCGACCAGCAGTCGGCGCTCTTCGGACAGTTGTGCTTTTCACCTGGAGACGCGAAGAATACATACGGCACCGGCTGCTTCCTCTTGCAACACATTGGTGACCAGTTCGTCCTCTCTCAGAACCGGCTGATCACGACGCTGGCTTGCAGTCTTGACCACAAGCTCGAATACGCGCTCGAAGGCTCCATATTCATCGGTGGCGCCGTTGTGCAATGGCTGCGGGACAACCTTGGGATTATCCGCAAATCGTCAGACGTGGAAGCGCTGGCCGCGTCGGTTCCGGACAATGGCGGCATCGTCTTCGTGCCCGCCTTCGTCGGACTGGGTGCACCACATTGGGATTCGTACGCGCGCGGCCTGCTGATCGGCCTGGAACGCGGGACACAGCCCGGCCACATTGCGCGCGCTGCGCTGGAGAGCATCGCCTTCCAGGTAGCCGACGTGATGGAGGCTATGGACAAGGAGACGCAGAATCCCTTTCGTGAACTTCGTGTGGATGGCGGCGCGGCGGCCAACGATCTGCTGATGCAATGCCAGGCAGACATTTCCGGCATCCCTGTGACGCGGCCGGAGCAGGTGGAGACGACTGCACTCGGAGCAGCTTACCTCGCAGGTTTGGCGACAGGGTTCTGGGAGAGCCCGCAACAAATACAGAAGCTGCGCAGCGAGGGTCAGCGCTTCACCCCGAACCCCGATCGCACGAGAGCACAGCGCGAGCGCGAGCGGTGGCGTGAGGCCGTATCGCGCGCGCGTGGCTGGAATCACGCCGACCACACTCCGACGCCTGCTCCCGAAGGAGAGCTCGCGTGAAGCGCGAGCAGATGCTGGCGCGCATCGAAGCACGCGCGACGCCGTGGGACATCGTCATCATCGGCGGCGGTGCAACCGGTGTGGGCATCGCTGTGGATGCAGCCACACGCGGTTATGATGTGCTGCTGCTGGAACGGGAAGATTTCGGCAAGGCGACCTCCAGCCGCTCCACCAAGCTTGTCCACGGCGGAGTGCGTTATCTGGAACAAGGCAACGTCAGCCTGGTGATGGAAGCGCTCAAAGAACGCGGCCTGTTGCGCCAGAATGCGCCGCACCTGGTCCACGACCTCGCATTCGTCGTACCCAGTTATTCGTGGTGGGAGACGCCGTTCTATGGCATCGGTCTCAAGGTCTACGACCTGCTCGCCGGCAAATACGGCTTCGGCCGATCGCGCATCCTTTCCCTCGAAGAAACTCTCGAACGTCTGCCCAATATCCAGACAGAAGGACTGAAGCACGGGGTCGTCTACTACGACGGCCAATTCGACGACTCGCGCCTGCTCATCCATCTTGCGCAGACGGCTGCCGATCACAATGCGACACTACTCAACTATGCAGGAGTCGTCGAAATCACCAAAGATGGCGATGGTTTCGTAGACGGAGTGATTGCGCTCGATAGCGAGAGTGGCCGCAGTCTAAGCGCTCAAGCCAGGGTCGTCATCAATGCCACGGGCATCTTCAGCGACGAGGTGCGCCGGCTCTCTGATCCGCAAGCCAGCGGGATGATCGAGCCCAGCCAGGGTATCCACCTGGTCTTCGAGCGTTCCTTTCTGCAAGGCGATGCCGCCATCATGGTGCCGCACACCAGCGATGGACGTGTGCTATTCGCTATCCCCTGGCATGGCCACACGGTCGTCGGGACAACGGACACCCCCATCGAGGGGCCTTCCTACGATCCGTTGCCCCTGGACCAGGAGATCGAATTCATCCTCGAGACAGCCGAGCGCTATCTCAGCCGTCCGCCGCGCCGCGAGGACATCCTCAGCGTCTACGTCGGCATTCGCCCTCTGGTCAAAGCCGCTGGATCGGACAGCGGCAAGACCGCCGCTCTCTCGCGCGATCACACCATCCACGTGGACGACTCCGGCCTGCTCACCATCGCAGGCGGCAAGTGGACTACCTATCGTCACATGGCGGAGGATTGCGTCGATCACGCGATCACGCTCGGGCGTCTGGATGAAAGGCCCTGCGTAACCCGCACCCTGCACATCCACGGCTATCGTGAAGACATCGACGATCTAGGCCCGCTGGGCGTGTACGGCAGCGATGCCGAAGCCGTTCAGGCTCTCGCTGCAGGCGATACCGCGCTCGCGGCGCAACTCGACCCATCGCTCCCATACATCGGCGCCGAAGTAGCGTGGGCTGCACGCGAGGAGATGGCGCGCACGGTCGACGATGTGCTGTCGCGCCGCACGCGAGCGCTTTTCTTAAATGCGCGAGCAGCACAGCGGATGATCGAGCCCGTCGCCACACTGCTGGCGCGCGAACTAGGTCGCGACGATGCATGGAAGCGCGAGCAGATCGCGTCGGCATCTGCACTTGCAGCAAAGTATGTTGTGCCCGTAAACCGCAGTGAAAAATAGATCCGAGGAGATAACTGGGCATGTTGCGTACCCCCTTGCTGGGCGAATTTATGGGCACCCTCATCATGATCCTGCTCGGCGACGGCGTGGTTGCCGCAGTCCTGCTCAAACGCACCAAAGCGGAAAATGCCGGGTGGCTTGTCATTACCACCGGATGGTGCTTCGCCGTGATGTGCGGGATCTTTACGGCGAATCTCTTTGGCAGTTCGGATGCGCATCTGAATCCCGCCATTACGCTTGCGTTTGGCATCAAGGAAGGCAGCTTTGCCAGGCTGCTTCCGTTTGCTCTGGCACAGCTTGCGGGCGCCTTCGTGGGCGCAGCGCTGGTGTGGATCCACTACGGCCCGCACTGGACGATTACAGAAGACAAAGAGATCAAGCGAGCCGTCTTCTGCACCATCCCCGCCATCCGCCATCTCTTCTGGAATCTCCTGAGCGAGATCATCGGCACCTTCGTTCTGATCATCGTTGCCGGCGGCATCACATCGAAGCTTGTGCTTTCGACCGGGGCCGCAGCCGGCGTCACCCCATATCTGGTGAGCTGCCTTGTCTGGAGCATCGGCCTCTCGCTCGGCGCAACCACTGGATACGCCATCAACCCGGCGCGTGATCTGGGTCCGCGCCTTGCGCACGCTGTACTGCCAATTTCAGGCAAAGGCGGCTCTGACTGGGGCTACGCGCCTATTCCGATCCTTGGGCCACTTATCGGAGCAGCCCTCGGCGGCCTCGTGCTGCGCGCGCTCGGAGCGTAGCTAACCCCGCATACCTGCGCGCTCCACACACCACTCTATTGCTTCCGCCACTTCCTCAGGCCGCTCCAAATGCGGCCAATGGCCAGTCTCGGGCAGCACCGTATGCTGCGCTTCGAGCAGTCCCATAAGCCAGCCATCGCGCTCACGCAGTTCTTCCTGCGTTGCCGAAGCGGCAGAGAGAATCGCGACCGGCAACTCGGGCGGCAATGCCGGAAGGCCCAACTCCGCAGCGCAAGCGGGTAGTGCTTCCAGTGTTTCGGCCATCGCGCGGAAGCTCTGCGGTCGGCTCCATTGCGCCGCGATCTGCGGCCACAACTCCACAGGCAGCTTGCTCACTTCACCGGTCAGTCGCTCCAGCGTAGCGGCGCCGTGTCCCGCGGCATGCTTCCCGATACGCTGCGACCAGCGTTGTCCCCCATGCAAAAGCAGCGCCAGAGCGACGCGCACAATACCAAACTCCGCCAGCCACATCCCGCGGCGCGATAAAGACGCGCCCACCTGCAATCGGCGCTGATCGGCAGGCGAGCAATCCGACCAGGTCGAAATCGAGACAGGTTCCACCAGCACCAACCCGGCAACGTCGTCCGGAAATTGCTGAATGTATGCAAGCAGCAGCAACGATCCAAACGAGTGACCCACCAGCACAACCGGCTCGCCGCCTCCGGCCCACGTCACAATAGCGTGAAGGTCTCCCAGCATCTGCGCAAGCGAGAGCCCCGACCCGATGGGCGTGCTCCATCCCAACCCCGCGCGGTCATAGCCGGACGTCTTGCTGAACGATGCGACCAGCGGCTGCACGCGTGCCCAGCTCATCGAACTCGCCGCCAGACCCGCTTCAAAGACAGTGGCAGGTCGCCCGCTTCCCTGTTGCAGAACGTGAAGATAGCGCCCGCGACGCGAAAGCAGCAATCCTTGCGGCGGATAGCGCCGCGCATCCCGCTTGACGCCCGCGCGTTGGAACAGCCATCCGGCAGCCGCCATCGCAATCGGCGTAAGAGCCAGCACGGCCGCGATGCGTTTAATCCGCAATGACGAGCTCTCCCGGCAATATCGGTCGAGTGCGCGGCAGCAGCCCCGCAGCCGCTGCGAGAGCCACCATCAGCAACACAGCGCAATACACCGCGAGCTTCACCACATCTGCATCGTGCGAGCGGGGCAGCGTCTTCCAAAGGACGAGGAGCACGGTCTGTGCAAGCGTGACTGCCCACACGGTCCCGTAGAAATATCGCCGCTCCCAGCCTTCGCCTACGGTCGAGCGACGTACTCGCGGCAATATACCTGCCATGCCGAGTAGCAAAATTATGAACAGAACGGGAGCATAGACGCGTGCGTACATCTGCTGCATATACCAGTGGCCGGTGGCGACGGCGACTACCAGCCCAAGAAGATTCATGAGCGCGAAATTGATCGCCGCGTTCCAGCCGAAGGTATAGCACAGGCGTCGATACAGCGGATTCGGCCGGTCCTCGGTAAAACGAAGGATGTAAGGACCAGGCTCTGCGCCGGGGAGACGTCCGCGCAGTGCCGCGATCCCGGTACCGATCAGAACCGCTAGCAGCCAGAGCACGTTCCATCGATTGCCACGACCGGCAAAGATGTCAAAGGTGAGCGGGCCCGGTGCGAGGAAAAACACAAATATCCAGATAGGCCAATGCGCCGCCCGGTAAATTGCGGTGTTGCGCTCGCGGATTTTGCGATGATGGCCGTATTCGACGCGACGCAGCGTTGTCATCGTCCCCCAGTGATCACAACCGGTACGCCGCCCCATACTGGGGCCACTCTGAAAGATTCTGGTGGGCAGAGAGGGACTCTTCTACCTTTGCCTCTACGACTTCTATAGACACTGAACGATTGGAACATCGACAGCCACTTTGTACGAGAATTGCACGATTTTTGACGGGACATGCGTCGATGCCCAATCTGGCTGTCACATTGCTGCTGGTCGCGAAGACAGAAAAGGGTTGGCGGCGCATGCCCGTGGCCTTCGGCCGCAACGGCAAGATCCGTCCTCAATACGCGCTGGTGGATGTTGTCCCGGTCCATTCCCCGGCTCCTATTATGCGCTCCGCCACTTCGAGGGGGGTCTATTGTGCTTCTTGATCGTGCAGGTAATTTCTTGTTTATGCATGGTTCTTTAGGGGCAATAAGAAAGAACGAGATTGAAAGTCGACTGCTGCGCGGCCTTCCCGTCAATGCCACTGCCCTCGCAAAGGAGTTCCTGGTGTCAGATGACGCCATCCGTCGAGATCTGCGGGCGTTAGCCGCCGAGGGCAAGTGCAAACGGGTTTACGGTGGCGGGCTTCCGATATCGGATGCCGACTTCAAACGCACACTCATTGCGAAAAGTGATCGCACCGCAACGCTTGTCACTATGGACAAACTGGAGACTCGGGGGCCGTTTCAGGTGGCCGCACTGGCAGTCCTTGACCATGTCGTTCTTGAGGCCGGTACATCGGAGGAGATTGTCTCGACCTTTTCAATGCCGGCACCAAAGTTATCATCGGGCAACCGTAGGTTGCGTCTCGTTTGATACAACCGGGAGCGGGAATTTTCATGACAGAGGGTTTGCAGCTATGACGCGCAAAGCTATCGACCAGGCTGGCGTTCGTTGCCGCAGGTTTCGGCGTAGCTTGCTGGGCTCCCTTAGTGCCTTTCGCAAAGACCCGCTGCCATCTCGGCGGTGGGACACTATCAAGCCGAAGTTCGAAGGAGGTTCAATCGACAGTGTCCATTGCCGATGGCAAAGTCCGACTAGGAAATCCGATCAGCACCGGACGACGGTGTAAGGCACAAGGTCTCGGTTCGATATTTCACCTGCACGTTGCGCGACCGAACCACGAGCCACTTCATCAATAGAGAGGGAGATTATTGAAAGTCATGAGCGAGAACACCGTTAGTAAGCAAAACGCGCAACTGGGATTCATTGGACTTGGATTGATGGGCAGTCGCTTCTTTCGCCGGCTGCACTCTGAGGGATGGAAGATTCGGGGATGGAACCGCAGTCCTCGGGTGACTATTCCCCTGAAGACCGATGGTCTCGATATCGCAGAGTCTCTCGTTGATCTCGTTCAAGGCTCGGGGATCCTTCTATCTTCACTCGGGAATGATGAGGCGGTGCGCTCCGTCTACTTCGGAGAAGCTGGTGTCTTCGCCAACATCAAGCCTGAGACCATCATTCTCGAGATGAGCACGATCTCTCCAGAGGTCTCACTCCTCCTCCACGAAGGAGCTAAAAAACGCGGCGCCCACTTGATCGACCTTCCAGTCTCAGGATCGACACCTGCGGTTGAGGCTGGAGTTGTTACCCTCCTTGGCGGCGGCGAGCAAGAGACATTCGAGCGCTGCACTCCCATCTTTGAATCGATCGCAAAGCAGTGGTTCCTGATGGGACCCGCCACTGCTGGCATCCGCATGAAATTAGTCGTGAATCTTATGCTCGGTGTGAATATGGAGGCTATCGCTGAGGCAGTATCGTTGGGCGAGCACTTGAGGCTGAACCGCGACATCCTTCTGGATGCTCTGTCGAAGACGGCCGTCATCGCTCCAGCCTTCGCAGGAAAATTTCCGAAGATCAAGACAGGAGATTACTCTCCTCAGTTCCCGCTTCACCTGATGAGCAAGGATATGGACCTGGTTCATAGTGCGGCCAATGCAGCTGGCGCGGAGCTACCCGCGGCCTCAGCAACAAGAGCGATTCTGGAGAATGCCCGAGCCGAGAGTGGCGATCTCGATCTCTCAGCCATCACTCCGTACGTCCTGAAACTGGGCCAACGGAAATAACAGTTGGATTTAGAAGGAGCAGAATGCAATTCTGCACATATCTGGACGCTGGAAGGACTAAGGGAATCCTGACTCTTGGTCCTTAAGATTGACGCTCTCAAGATCGAGCAAGTAGGCCTTGCCATGTACTCGTTTGGTGCCTGGTCTTTGATACGCGCAGCATCCTAGGCAAATGCGGGGGTGCGCTACTGCAGCTGGGTGGCACCTGCCGGCCGCCCGGAGGCCTCGAACGCATTCTCTGAGTCCTGGAGAGATGTCCAGCCGGACCATTGTGTACTGCTGCCGGTGCACTCAGCTTGTACTGCGACGTGAGTCACCTGGCGAGCTACAGTATCGGGAATGTCGACAGACCCGCTTCTGCGGACGATGCCCGTATCGCCGACGCGGCTCCTGCCGCCGATGCTGACCTCGTCTGTTTCGACGGTGTAGAGGTTCACCAGAGGATCGTGCACCGCGTCGCAACTGCCGTGTACCGGATGCAGGCAGCCCTTGCTGAGCGTGACGTAAAGCCGCCCTTTCGGGCCCGCCTGCGGTGAATCTGTCTGCAGCTCCAAGGTCAAACTCAGCCAGCCCAGACTCAATGCGGCCGAGCCGCGCACCCAGCTCTCCGGACTGGCGCCGCAATAGGTCGTCGCCTGCAAGCCATGGTCCTGCCCATCGTGGCGGCCGTCGTGCGGCGCGACATAGGTTCCCCATCCAAGGATCGGTGGGGTGCGTTCCTGCGCACCGGCAGAGAGGCAGCAGAGCGCCAGCAGTATGGCAAGACGGCAGGACATGCATCGCATGGTACCGGCAGATTCCAGCCGCCCCAATCCCGCTTTCCGGTGAGAATGTCTCAGTCACGCAAGCGCAGCAGGTGCTTGCGGCCGGGCGGGAGCGTGATCGTTGCGGTGTCCGGACGCCACCTTCGGATGCATCGATCGAAGTCGGCAAGCTGCGCCGTGGAATCTACCAGCAATCCCACAATTCTGACGCACTACCCGCAAGTTCACTAGTCACTGAGTGAGCGGAAGGCCAACGTTAACTAGATGTTGAAAGAAATG
>CAVWSD010000014.1:0-104266 GCA_963757575.1 uncultured Acidobacteriaceae bacterium | reverse complement strand
AGATGATTCGCCACAGGCTCAGTTGCGGCATTACTGATGATTGAAGTCGATCGGCTGTCCGTCTTTCATCACGAACATCACATGTTCCAGCCGGCTCACGTCAGCTAAAGGGTCGCCCTTTACCGCCACAATATCGGCAAGCTTCCCGACTTCGATGGAGCCGATCTGTGTGTCCATTCCCAGTAACCTGGCGCCCTCGAACGTTGCGCTCTGGATTGCCGCCATCGGGGTCATGCCATGGCTCACCATCACCTGAAATTGCTGAGCTGGATTTGATGTCCAATCAGCCGCGCCGGCATCGGTTCCGAATGCGATTTTGACCTTTGCCTTGAGGGCTCTCTCGAATGTATCGAAGCTTCGCTTCGAAAAATCTACCCACTTGGCTTTATCGTCGCGGCCGGGAAGCGCTGCCACATAGGAGATCACGAAGAGCGTCGGCACGAACGTAATACCACGATCTTTCATCAGCCTTAGATCAGTGTCCTCGATGTCCACTCCATGCTCAACGCTGTCAACACCACTTGCGATCGCGCGGTGACTGCCCTCAAACGCTACGGTGTGCATTGCGACTTTTACACCCTTCTTGTGGGCCTCATCGACAATTGCTGAAATTTCTGCTTCCGAATAGTGAGTCCCGTTCTCAGGCCCAGGCATGACCGCGTCGTAGAGCTTAACCCAATCCGAACCCTCATTCACGATGCGATCAACCGCGGCCCTAAAATCAGTGGGTCCCTTAACGCCAAAGTTTCGAGTTTCTGTGTCACTTATCGCAATCTTGAGCCGCGGTCCAAGAAGGGATCCGTTGGCAACCGAATTTCGGATATCGATGTCGGATGGTCCCAAGCCGTCGGTGCCAAGATTTCGGACTGTCGTAAACCCGTACCGCAACGTTCTCAGTAGGTTTTCTGCGGAGAGGCTCGCCGATGGCGTCTGGAGTTCACGACGTTGGGCGTCTTGATTAATCAGATGAACGTGAACGTCGATCAGGCCAGGAAGACACGTCGCGGTAGATAGATTAATGGTCCTCGCAGGCGATTTGTGCGTAACAGCGTGTCCATTTGTGCTGAGGCTGGCGATCCTGTTGCCTTCGACCCGCAGCAGAACGTCTTTCCGAGAGACGGCAGAGACTCCGTCAATCAAGGTTCCACAACGAATGAGAGTCACAGGTGGGGAAGAGGCTGGCGGTTCCGATCTCGCACCAGGGAGGAACAAGATCGAGAACATTGCTAGCATGCAGCCACGTCGGAGGTGCTTTTTCATAGCACAACCATGCTGCCTTTCTCGGGGAATCGAAGGATACCACTCAAAGCTGAAGAGAACTGACCTGCATCCAGGCCGCAAATGGAGAGTCTTGTGCTGCCCTGAGTTTGTTGACGGCAACCCGGAAGTAATCCGCTTGTCTGTATAGTCGCCATGTCGGACAGATGACGCGCTCTGGGGAGCGGTCGGTCATCATATCCAGCACACAGCTTTGCTCCCGAGTATCGCGATTCCCTGCACCTATTCCGCCTCAGTCTTGCTAGGCTCGGTCGCGGGGGCAGGATTTGGTCGCACGACTTCTGGTCGATCTGGGGATTCTGTCGCATTAGGTTCTGGTACCTAGTCGCACCAGGTTCCGGTATTTCCAGGGAGACCAGTCGCATCTACTTCTGGAATCTCACAGCAGCAGTGTGATTTTCAGAAGTAGGTGCGACTAACCACAAGAAGCGGCATGGCGACTACTCCTTAGATCACTCCTCGCGCAGCAACCGCGCCGGATCGACACTGAGCGCATGCCGCGCCGGAATCCAAATAGCGACAAGCCCGATCAGCGCCATCGTCGCAACCACGCCGGCCAGCACCAGCGGATCGCGCGATGTGGCGTGATAGACGATCTGCGCGAGGAACCGGCTAGTGAGCATGCCCAGCGCGAGGCCCACCAATGAGCCGGAGGTCAGCAGGACCAGCGGACGTCCCAAAGCGGAGCGCATGAGCTGCGTCCGCCGTGCGCCGAGCGCCACGCGGATGCCGAGCTCGCGCATGCGCTTGCTGACCGTGTAGGCGGCCATGCCGAAGGTGCCGGTGATGGCGAGCATCGCGGCGAGCAGGCCCATAATGCCGAGCGAGGCTGCGGCCACCCGCGCGGGGAAGAGCACCAGACCGAGCGAATTGGGCCAGCTCGATATCGAGATAGGCAGCGCCGGATCGATGCTGGTGAGGATGCGGTTGAGCGCTTTCGCCGCGTCGGCCGGTGGCAAGTGTGATCGCAGGACGAGAGTCGTCCTGCTGTTGGTGCCTTGTGCGAGGGGATAGAAGACGGCCGCCGAGGGATCTTCCGTGAGTGAGTCGTACTTTCCGTCCTCCACTATGCCGACGATCTCGTACCGTCCGTCCTTTCCGGTCATGAAACGCTGACCGATGGCGGAGGCGTTGCCGAAGAGTTTGTGCGCGAAGATCTCATTGATCACGGCGACCTTGGGAGATTTCGCGTCGTCCTGCCAGGTGAAGTCGCGGCCGGCCATCAGGCGCGTCTCGGCGGCCTTGAGGTAGCCGGGCGAGATGTCGAAATACTTCGCCCCGAGCGCCCGGTGGGAGACCCCGAACTCCGCAGTTCCGTCGCGGTAGATGGTGGTCGTACTAACGCTTCCGCTGAGCGGCGGGGTGTCGACGGTGCCCGCAGCGGCGACGCCAGGGATGGTGAGAGCGTCCTGCAGCATGCGCTTCTGCAGCGGCAGAGCGGCATCATTGGAGTAGCCGGCCATCTGCATATCGGTGATGGCCAGCATCGCGCCTTGCGGCTCAAATCCCATCGGAGCGTGGAGGGAGTGTTGCATGCCGCGCAGGGCGACGAGTGAGGCGGTGACCAGCAAGGTGCACAGGGCGATCTGCACGCCGAGCAGAAGATCGCGCAGGGTGAAGCGGCGAAAGAGCACAGGAGCCGCCGTACCCCTGATCACACGGGCGGCATCTGTCCGCCACACTTGCCGTGCCGGGAGCAAGCCGAAGAGCATACCGCTGGCCATGGAGAGCAGCAGGGCGAGCCCGTAGACCCGCACATCGGCGGTGACCGTCACGTGAATGGGAAACTCCGCAATGGGCTGCCAGCGGGTGAGGGCCCGCAGCAGCACGGTCGCGAACGCTGTTCCGGCAATGCCGCCGGCGAGCGAGATGAGCACTGCTTCCGTAAGCAGTTGGCGCAGGATGTGCCAGCGGCTGGAGCCGATGGCGAGCCGGATGGCCAGCTCACGGCTGCGGTCTGCCGCGCGCGCCGCAAAGATGCTGGCGAGATTGGCGCAGGCAGCCAGCAGCACCAGGAAGGAAAGCAACAGAATCCCGAAGAGAAAGGTTCGCGTCGCATCTCCGAAAAGATCGCCGATTAGTCCTGGTTTGACCAGACGAGCGCCCATGCCTGCGTCGCTAGCCGGATATTGTCTGGCGAGTTGACCCGCGACGGCGTTCAGGTTCTCGTCTGCCTGTTGCAGTGTCACGCCCGGCTTCAACCGCCCTAGTACCAGTAGATTGTGGACCGCGCGCTCATTCAGGTAGTTGGGGCTGTATCCAGTCTGCCCAGCATCGAGAATCGGAATCCAGAAGTCGGGCCATAGAAATGTTTCTGTACCGTGGAAGGCGGTTGGAGCCACGCCGATGACCGTGAAGGGGTGCTTGTTCAGGTCGACCGTGGTGCCAATGATGCGGGGGTCGGCATGGAATCGGCTGCGCCAGAAGGTATCGCTCAGCACGATGTAGGGTGCTGAGTTTGGCCCGCGCTCGTCGCTCGAATGGAAGAACCGGCCCAGAGTGGGCTGGACGCCGAGCATATCGAAGTAGTTGCCGGATGCCTCGTATCCCCAGCCCATTTTGGCGCTTCCTTCCGCGCTCACACCGGCGGCCATCAGCCTGTAGGCTGCCATGTCGGTGAGCGCCGCGTTGCGGGCGCGGTAGTCGAGGTAGTCCGGGTAGGACTGGTTCACATCGCCCTGGTGCTTTTGCTCGACGGTGTACATGCGGTCGGCATTCGGCAGGTCGAGCGGGTGGAGAATCAATGCATTCAGCACATTCAGCACCACCACGTTCGCGCCGATGCCGAGAGCCAGCGTCAGCACCGCGGTCAGGGCGAAGCCGGGCGAGTGGCGCAGTTGCCGGAGCGCGTAATGGATGTCGCGGCCGATGCCAGCCAGCAGCGGCGAGGTGTCCGCATCGGTCGTACGCTCCCGCATCATGGTGGCGTTGCCGAAGCGCAGACGGGCATCGCGGCGTGCCTTGTCGGGCGACATCCCGGCCGCGAGATTGTCCTCGGCGCGCATCTCGATGTGCGCGCTTCAGCTCGTCATCGATCTCGCGGTCGATGCGGGAGCGGCGGAAGAGGTTACCGATACGGCGAGAGTGAGTGACATAGCAGCCTCCTCACGCGTACCGCAACACGGCACGCACGCCCTTCACCAATTGCTCAAAGCTCTTCTCCGCCTCTTCGAGCTCGCGCCGTCCCGCCGGCGTCAGCCGGTAGTACTTCGCCTTGCGTCCCGTCTCGGTCAGCGCCCACGCGGACCTGATCCACCCGCTCTGCTCCATGCGATGCAGCGCCGGGTACAACGAGCCTTCCTCGACCGCAAGCAGTTCATCGGAGGCTCGCTGCACATGCAGCACAATGCCGTAGCCGTGCATCTCGCCCTTCTGCGCCAGCGTCTTCAGCACCAGCAAATCCAGCGTCCCCTGAAGGTCTTTCTTTGCCATGAACGGATATCCCTATGCATCTATGGATGAGGCAGAAAGAAAGAGTAGACCTAGATATGTAGGTATGTCAAGAGTGCCGTTCTCAACGATCGGCGGAAATCAGTCCGGTCGCAGCGAAGGCGCTGTGTCCATGTAGCGAGCATGGTTCCGAAAAAGCCGTCGAGTGCGAGGCCGAGCGCGACGCTCATAGTTTCGTGCTACACAGATTTAGCGCATTCGCGTCAAGGAAGATGTAGCTAGAACATTATCGTAGTTGCCACGATCATCGTTCTGTGAGGTGACTCCTTGACGATCTAGGAGAAGTCGTTCTAGGCTTTCCCTAGATTGTCGAGGAGAGACTTGAGTGGTCCAATCGAATAAAGACCGGCCGATGGACCTGTTGCAGGGGACCCTCGACATGCTGATCCTGAAGGCAGTTTCGCTGGGACCGCTGCATGGATATGGCGTGCTGCTGCGGATTCAGCAGATCTCCGGCGAGAAGCTGGTCATCCAGCAGGGATCGCTTTATCCCGCGCTCTACCGCTTGGAGCATCAGGGCGTGATTGCGAGCTCATGGGGCGACAGCGACAACAACCGCCGCGCCAAGTACTACCGGCTGACGCGGGCCGGCCGCGCGCGGCTGGAAGCCGAGACCGAGAAGTGGAACCGGATGGCCGGAGTCATTGGCAGCATTCTGCGGACCACACCGGAGGAAGCATGATGATGCGCTTGCTGGTGACACGGGCGATTGCGCAGCCGCGCTCGTGGCTGCGCGCGGCGATGCAGCGGAACCGCCTGGAAGAGGAGATGGAGGCGGAACTCGAGAGCCATTTCGAAAGCCTAGCGGAAGACCTGATGGTGGCGGGACATTCACCGGCGGAGGCGCGACGGCGCGCACGCATTGCGATGGGTTCACTGCTAACGAGTAAAGAGGAGATGCGCAGCTCGCTCGGGCTGGGCTGGTGGGACGCGCTGGGAGCTGATCTTCGCTACGGGATGCGCATTCTGCGCAAGAGCCCAGGCTTTACTGCTGTTGCCGTCATCTCGCTAGCGCTCGCCATCGGCGCCAACACCACGATCTTCTCGGTCGCGAAGCAGTTGCTCTACAACCGGTTGAATGTGCCGCATGCACTCGATCTGCGGCTGCTGGGGTGGACTGCGAGAAAGGACGTTGCAGTACACAGTATCTGGGGAGACTACGATTCCCTGACCGACGGGCGTGTCACAAGCTCCGTCTTTTCGTACCAGGCGTTTCAACAGCTACGCGCGGACAATCGCGTGTTGGAGGATCTGTTCGCATTCAAGGACGACAGCATGAATGCGACCATCCATGGAACGGCCCAGCGCGTCGACAGCGAGATGGTCTCCGGAAACTACTACGCGCAGCTTGGTGTTGTCCCGGTGTTGGGACGCGGCATTATGCCGGCCGATGACGCCAAGCCCTATGCAGGCGCAGTGACTGTTATCAGCTATGGCCTGTGGGAGCGGGATTTTGGGCGTTCTCCGGACGTTCTTGGGCAGACGATCCGGGTGAACGATACCCCAGTGGTCATAGTAGGGGTCAATCCGAAAGGTTTCACTTCAGCAGCAGATGTGCAGTCGGCTCCCGATGTCTTTCTCCCACTCAGCATGCAACCGCATGTTTCGCCGAAGCCGCGGAATCCGCAGCCGATCCTCGACTCGGATCTGTGGTGGGTGAACATCATGGGACGTGTAAGGCCCGGCGTTGCCGATGTCACAGCGCAAGCCGCGCTCGATACACAATTGGCTGCTGCCGTGCGCGGCACGATGACAATAAAGAAGGGTGAGGACATTCCGCACTTGGACCTGCGAGACGGCAGCCGTGGACTGTTTGAAGAAAGTCAGAAGTATGGCAAACCGATGGCGATACTGATGGCATTTGTCGGGCTGGTATTGCTGCTGGCCTGCGCCAATATCGCGAACCTGATGCTGGCGCGTGCGGCTCAACGACAGCGCGAGATGAGTGTACGTCTTGCTCTGGGCGCCGGACGCCTGCGCATCCTGCGCCAGATGCTGATCGAGAGCCTGCTACTGGCGACTGGGGGAGGCGCCTGCGGGTGCGTACTTGCGTACCTGGGCCGCAATGCAATTCCGAAGATGCTCGAAAAGGCATGGGAGCGCAATGGCCTCCAAGTTCATTTCGACTGGGGTAGCTTTGCGTTTACGGCAGCCATTACCATCGCGACCGGGGTTCTCTTCGGACTCGCGCCAGCGATTGCCGCGGCCCGCGCCAACGTCAGCTACGGCCTGAAGTCAGCGGCGCTGACAGCGACACGCCGGCGAAAGGGATTGAGCGGACGGAGCCTTGTCGGTTTCCAGATCGCGCTTTCGACACTGCTGGTGATCAGCGCGGGACTCTTTTTGCGGACTCTCGCGGGGCTGAGGTCGGTCGATGTAGGCTTTCGCACCGACCATCTGCTGCTGGTGGATGTGAATGCACCGCACCCAAAGTATTCGCAGGGAAAAGACATTGCGTACCACCAAAGAATGGAAGCGACCTTCGCCGCAGTGCCGGGAGTGCAGTCAGTTGCTCCGTCAGAAGTCTCATACATCGCGGACAGCCGTTCGATGCAGGGCTTTACTCCGGAGGGCCACGAAAACCAGCGCGACCGCCAGCCCAGTGTGCTTTACAACGTCGTGGGTAACAACTTCTTTACCACCACGCGTATTCCGATCCTTGCGGGACGGGGCTTTGGGCCGCAGGATACGACGACATCGGTAAAGGTGGGCGTGATCAATGAGAGCCTCGCCCGAGCCCGTTTTCCGAATCAGAATCCAATGGGCAAGCGGTTTGAGATCAGCGAGCTGCAAGACAACGGCCAATACGGCAAGGAGTGGATCGAGATTGTCGGTATCTGCTCCGACACGCGATATGCAAGCCTTCGCGAACCGCCGCCTCCGCAGTTTTTCCTGCCGTATGTGCAGCGAAATGGAGAGAGCGGGATGACCTACATGATCCGTACGATAGTGACGCCAGAAGCTGTAGTGCCCGCGCTCCGCCGCATTGCCCAGCGGATCGATCCCGAAATTCCGCTGAGCAATGTGCGAACCCAGCAACAACAGATCGATGCGGCCATGCAGCAGGAGCGCGTCTTCGTCACGCTGACCTCCGGCTTTGGTCTGTTGGCGCTCGCGCTGGCTTCGGTGGGAATCTACGGCATTATGGCTTATTCGGTGGCGCAGCGGACGAACGAGATCGGCGTGCGGTTGGCGGTGGGTGCGCAGCCGTCGCAGGTGCGCACGATGATCCTGAAAGAGAGCACATGGCTGACGATCGCTGGGATTGCGGCCGGCACGGTGGCGGCGCTTGGGTTGTGCCGGCTTGTGAAGTCGATGCTCTACGGCATCCGTCCAGATGATCCGGCGACGATCGCGGCGGGCGTTCTCATCCTCCTGGGTGTTGCGCTGGCGGCGAGTTGGATTCCGGCGCAGCGTGCGGCGGCTGTGCAGCCTATCGAGGCGCTGCGGCACGAGTAAAACGTCCTAGATCGGCATCAACAGACGACTCGAGCAGGAGGTACTGGGCGACGACATGACTACGTTCGGTCGATGCGCCAAAGATTGATGTAGATGAATCCCGCGCGGACCGCTTTGGGATAACTGATCACGGTGAGGACGAAGACGATCGCCAGCAACTGCGCCAGCAACTATTCCGAATGCGACCCGTCAGTTCAAGAAGTTCGCAGCGTCTATCTCGAATGGTTTGATTTGGTCTGCGTATCGATCGCCGAAAGCAGGGAGGATCTTCCTCAGTCGCGATTCAATATTGCGGCGATCACGATGATGCTTCTGGCTGAAGCTCACGACTTCTTCGGCGAGTGCACGGAATTTGACAGAGCCAGTGCGAAGGTTCTCCGGCAGTTTGGCTCCGGCTCGAATCTCGGACTTGCGTCGTTGGTAAGCGCAATGGCATCGCTTCTTCTGCCCAATTCTCGCGCTTCAAAACACCGTTTACTCGGTAGCGAATCCACCAGACGTTGCTCCCAACGTCACGCTCCCAAACCCCAGTCGCTTTTGCAGTAGGTCTTCTCGGCATCGAACGCGGCTCCGATTCGCTACTGTACCAGTAGTATCACCGTATGTATCACCAGCAATTTAGAAGCTGCGGATTCTGTGATACTCCATTCAGGGCGACCAGCGCGATTACCAGCACTTTTAATGGGCTATTTGGTGCCCGGAGGGGGACTTGAACCCCCACAGCCCTTTCGGGCCCGCGGATTTTAAGTCCGCTGCGTCTGCCGATTTCGCCATCCGGGCCTTCAGCCATCATGGTATCCGAATCCGCTCTTCATTCGGCGGTCTAGCCCTGTGGTCTGCGTTCAGCGAAGGAGCGCACCGGCTGTATGCCAGGGACCATCGGAGTCTGGGAGCCGCCGTATGACGCTGCCCTTGCTCTGAGCCTTTCAGTCACCGTTCTGGCTGTGCGCCGCCCATATTCTTCGAGGATAACTACGGTCGGCGGATCAAACCATCAAGAATTGAGGTACGCCGCGCAAACGAAGTCGATATAAATCAGCTCTGGAATTGGACGTCGCCGAGGTCTTCATTGGCTCAGGCTTCCAGCGCGTTCGCCGCTGCAATCACGTTTTAACGGCGCGGCTTGCAACGATTGAAAGACGATGAGACGGACGCTCAATACAGAGAAAGTAGACGTAACTCGCAATGAGCGCTGCCCCGAGAAAGAGAAAATGGGTATACGGGTTGAGCCTTATGAATTTTAGGCCTAGCGCGTCGAAGGCTGGCAACATCACTGGATGAACGAGGTAAAGTGAATAGCTCCAGGCTCCTGCCCACTCCAACGCTGTCGGTGGTGAGTGCTTTGAGAGATAGACGATCTCGAAGCCTAGCCACACACAGGCGGGTAAAGAAAATAGGTCGAGCAAGATGCAACTGCTAGCGAAAATCGAGTGGAGGTGAAAGTGGAGTAGTTGCAACGCTATCGATAAGCCATAGATGCCAATACGTATGCCCCACATTTGCACCGACGAAAGCAGCGGAAAAGCCTGGTAGTTCTCCGCAAGCCAACAACCAAGGATCCAACAGGGCAGGCCTACGATCCAGGTAGACCAATTTAGAGCGACGTAACTATAAAGTCCGTAGCTAAGCGAACCGAGATGAGTGGAGATAAGTAGCACAGCGGCTACGGAGGAAATAAGAAGGAGAACAGGCCAATTAGATTTTCGGCGCAGGTATAGAAGCTGGGGATAGATCAGGTAATAGATGGTCTCGCATATCACACTCCAAAATACGCCGTCCTGAAATCGTGTACGGTCATTGAACAGCCACATCATGCATAGATAACAGACACCAGCCGGCAACAAGATGCGGATGAACCGACGGACGTAAAAAGGCCCGATGGAGACCCTTCGATCCGTTTTATAGGGATAGTGGATACAAAACCCACTGATTAAGAAAAATACGATTACGGCAGCTGGCCCGTTGAAGAATGCGTTGAGGATACCGATCGCGGCCCTGGTCAATCCAGTCTCTGATTGTCCATGTAGACGGTCGCTCATCAATCCGAGATGAAAAAGCATGACCGCCAACGCACAGAGGAAGCGAATGCTATCCAGTCCATTGACCCTGCGGGAGGATGCGTCCGTTCCCACAGCGGAATGTCGATAAAGCAAGTTGAGCCTTCCAGCCGTAAGTTTGACCTGTCTAAAACAAAATGGTAGCAGCGCAGAAAGACTCTGTGGGATTATGCCGATTTCGCCCGGGCCTTCAGCCATCATGGTATCCGAATCCGCTCTTTATTCGGACCGGCGTTGCGTACTCTCGTCCATCGCCGCGGCCGGCAGGTATAGCCTGTGGTCTGCGTTCAGCGAAGGAGCGCATCCGCGACATGCCGAATATTGCACCTGGCCTGCGTTTCCGTCGACTCGCTCGCATGGGTTACGGTTCTCTGGCCCTCGTTCTCTTGATCGCGGTCGCGCTCGCTGCACAGAAGACCGATACTTCGCCCGTACTCTTCTCGACGGTGATGCAGCGCGTCTCGGCACAGCCAGAGTTTCGCGAGCGCGTGCTCACGGGCATTCGCGATCTCCCGAAAGTCGGTGAGTTCCTCTCACCCAATCTTCTCGAGCGTCTGCGCGTGCTCATCCTGGGGAAGGAGTGGCAGCGTGTCGATCATTTCCCGGCACTCACGGTCGCTGCTCTGAACAAGAGTGTCGAGGCGGCCAGCGCGATGGCAGGGAAGTCGACCGCGCCGCTCGAACCTGCAGATTTGCTGGACACGGCCGAATATCCTCTTAATCGCGCAGAGACCATCGACCTTGAGCACCCGGCCGCAAAGCCGGCTTACGCCGACGATCCCGCAACGGCGCCGCGTGATATCGGCTTCGATCTCAGGATGGGCGATGGCCCCGATCCTGTGCTCGCGCCCATGCACGCCCAGAGCCGTCAGCTTGCGGCGGTGCTGAACCGTCTCGCGATGAATGCGCCTGGCCAGCCCGAGGCTGCCGCTACGCTCGATGGAAAGCATTTCACCGATGGCGGCGCGCTCATTCAGGAGCTCAGGCAGAGCGGGCACAACGTAACGATCACCGACGACGTCTACTTCGCGAACTTCGGCCACTTGCACGACCGCGGCCGCGATGTGATCATGCCGTTCTGGATTGACACGCAGATCGCTGTGCCGGCCAGTCGAAGATCCCTGCTGCTGCCGGTCAGCCACTCCGAGCAGGAGCTGCA
The DNA here is from genome assembly GCA_963757575.1 of uncultured Acidobacteriaceae bacterium. GTDB lineage: Bacteria > Acidobacteriota > Terriglobia > Terriglobales > Acidobacteriaceae > KBS-83. The sequence continues at coordinate 92,863 of CAVWSD010000014.1, read as the reverse complement.
CATCCGCGGGCCGAAATGGAATGCCGATCTTGCCTTCTACTTCGGAATCGACGGCAAGGCAGAGTTCCGCACCAACGACTCGCTCAACCAGAGCTGGGTGATGCACCGCATCCTCTTCGACTACGAGGATGCAGGCCAGCAGCTTCACGTAATGCGGCTGCTAGCGGCGGCGGTGCGCGTCTATTACCGCGTGCGCCGGGCGCATCCTGAGCTGCCGTTCGGAGGCTACTACCGGCTGGGAGTCTGCCAGGACGTGAGCGCCACGGTGGAATCCGAGCTTCGCGGCAAGACCCAACTCTTTCCCATCACGCACGACCCTGCGTACTTTCCGCAGAGCGCCTCCACGGATTCACGAGACGACCCACGCGACCGCGAATTTCTCGCCGCATTCAACGCACTGCCTACGGATCGCGGCACCGGATTGCCTCCCATCGATCGCGTCCTCGGCGTATTGCCGACGCTGCATTACAGCGACATCGTGATTCCTGGTCTGGCCGGCGATCTGGAACGCGTGGCAGTGGCCGATCGACTGGGGCTGCTGCACCGCACGCATCCCTTGTTGACATTGCTGATCGTGGTGCTTGTTGTGCTCGTGCTCGGGATGTATGTGGCGTGGTGGCTGCTGCGACGCCACCGGCATAAGAACGCGGCCGCTACTTAGACGGTGGAGGCGGAGTGGGCTGCGGCGGCGTCGCTGGCTGTGGCGGCTCGGCTGGTGGCGGGGCAGGTGGCTCGGGCGGCGGTGGCGGTTCCGTGTCACTGGCCGAAAGCAGCTCGATGTCGAATATCAAATCGCTCTTTGCCGGAATCACCGGCGGCCGGCCGCGCTCTCCATAAGCGAGCTGGTAGGGAATGAAGAGGCGGCGCTTCCCACCGACATGCATTCCCGCAAAGCCATAGTCCCAGCCGGGGATGACGCCATGGACTCCCTGCTGGAAGGTGATGGGCTCATTGCGGTCCAGCGAGGAGTCGAATTTGCTCCCATCCGAGGCGAGCCAACCGGTGTAATGCACGGTATAGAACTGACCGGGCTGCGCCTCTGCTCCATCGCCGGGCTTGATATCGATATAGCGAAGCGCGAGTGCCGATTCCACCTTGCCACTCGCCGGCGGGATTCCCGGGGGCAGGGGCGGCAGAGGATTCTCCACAGGGCAGGGCGCAGCCGGCTTCCGATGTGTAGCTGTCGCGCCCGTGTGATGTGTTGTCTGCTGCGCCGAGATGGTAACCGCGCAGATTGCAAAAAGAGGCAAAGCTACGCCCGCGATCTTCATTTGAGTCTCCGCATTGGGTGCTTCGGAAGTCGTAGATCAGGAGTGATGTTACCTGTTTCGTTTCAGGGAAACTTCAGCTTTAGTGGTATGCCCAAAGGCACGTATTCCCATTGATACTCGGTCTCACGTCAGTTAATAAGGAGCGCGCGATGGAGAACGGATCCGGTATCTTCCAACAGGCACGGCAGTTGGTTCAAGAAGCAGATCGTAGGCTTGAGGAACTGGAACAGCGCTTCAATGAAGCTTTTGAGTTCTCGCGTGAAGAGCGCGATGAGCTGGCGCCGCGCGCCTCTGACGAATATGCGAGCTGGACCATCGAGCTGGCGCCGAAGAGTCTTCGCGCGATCTTTCTGCTGACGCCCAAAACAGGACGCGAGTGGTCGCTCGAAGTCATGGATCCGGAACACGGAATGCGCAGTCTCGGTCTCTTCCGCGGCGGCGACAATGGTGTCGGCGGATCCCGCCGCCTGCGTGCCGCGCGCGTGGTCAGCTCGATCGGCAGTTGGGTAGAGAAGGCGCAGATGCCGCTGCCTCCGCAGCAGCCCGTGCCGACCTCCCGCAAGGAAGCCGCTCACATGCGCGCCGAGGCAAAGCCGGTTGAGGTGAAGGCCGACCTGCCACCGCGCGACCAGATGCCGATGCCCGCTGCTCCGCGCTGGCTGGATATGTTGCCCGATGCGCAGGGAATGCCGCTCCCCGATGCCGCGGTCGCCAAGAAGAACAACGCACAGGTCGGCTTCGGCCTGGGCCGCATCTTCGGACGAGACGGAATGGCCGAGCAGGCATAACAACATCGCAAGGACGTTATGCAAAGGGTGGGCGCCGCAAGGCTCCCACCCTTTTGCCTTTGACGGTCGTCGCCCGGCGGGTTCATCGTTATGGGTTGGCACCGATCAATTGGCAAAGGGGCCTGCTCTATGGAGACCAGAACAGAAGCCAGAATCACCTTCACGCTGAATGGGAGATCGCGCACCCTGACGGCAGATCCAGAACGTCCTCTGCTGGAAGTGCTGCGCGAAGATCTGCAACTCACCGGAACCAAATACGGCTGCGGCGAAGGCGAATGTCGCGCTTGCACCGTGTTGCTGAATGGCGAGAGCACGCCCTCCTGCCTCACTCCCATCCGCAGCGTGGATGGGCAAACCGTGGTGACCATTGAAGGGCTGGCCCAGGGCGACACGCTGCATCCGGTGCAGGAGGCCTTCCTTGCAGAGTCTGCCTTTCAGTGTGGCTACTGCACCTCGGGCATGATCCTGGGCATCGCCAGCGTGAAGCAGAAAAATCCCTCTGCCGGCGAAGCAGAGTATCGTGAGGAACTCCAGAAGCATATCTGCCGCTGCGGCGGCTATCCCAAATATCTCAGCGTCATTCGCCGGCTGACCGTTGCCGCGCAGACCGAAAAGGCGCGCCTGTGAGAACAAGAGTTTCCAGCAGCCAAGCGTCGGACGAGTTCTCCGATCTTCAACCATCTCTCGAATGCGTCGACTACGACTTCGGACTGAGCCGCCGTGCCTTCGTGAAGGGGTTAGGCGCCGGACTATGCATCGCGGTCTCTCTTCCCGCGTTGCCTCAGGAGAAGGAAACCGGGCAGCGTAGTCGCAACACCTTCCTGGGCACCGGCGCGCAAGACCTTGCGGCGCGCATTCACCTCGGCACCGACGGAAGCATCACCGTGATGGCGGGCAAGGTCGAAGCGGGACAGGGCGCACGCGCGGAGTTGTTGCAGGCTGCAGCCGAAGAGCTCCGAGTGCCGCTGAGCCGCGTGAAGATGATCCTGGCCGATACCGGCGTGGTTCCGGATGATGGCATGACCGCGGGCAGCGGCACCACGCCACGCACCGTGCCGGCGGTACGGCGCGGTGCCGCCACAGCGCGCAATCTGTTAATCGCCTTCGCCTGCGGGCAGTGGACGATCCAGCACGCTGCCGTCGAAATGCGCGATGGCCGAGTGGTGCACCCGGGCAGCAACCGCTCGCTCGATTACGCTGATCTCGCCAGGAGTGCGGGAAGCGCCAAGCTCTTTCAGCAGGCCATTCCGGCGGACGTCACGCTGACGCCGGTAAAGGAATGGAAGCTGCTCGGCACATCCGTCTCGCGGCCGGCAGCACGTGAGCTTGTCACCGGCGGTCACAAATATCCGTCAGACATTGCCCGGCCGGGCATGCTCTATGGAAAAATTCTCCGGCCGCCGTCGTATGGCGCGAAGCTGCTCTCCATCGACCTCGCCCCGGCAAAGGCGATGCCGGATGTGATCGTCGTCCGAGACGATCAGTTCGTTGGTGTCGCTGCTCCAAACACGCGTCGTGCAGAGCACGCCCTCGGCGCGATTGCGAGCACCGCGAAATGGGAGACTGCGCCGCCGTCGTCCAGTGCACGGCCATCGAGCCCCCAGCCGTCCAGCAAGGATCTGTTCGACTATCTCCGGCAGAATGCCGAAGGCGGAGTGCCGACGAATCCCTTCGCACATGAACTTGCGGGCGCAAAGACCCTTCGCCGCACCTATCAGGTCCCCTACATCCAGCATGCGCCGCTCGAGCCACGGGCGGCAGTCGCAGAGTGGAAGGATGGCCGGCTCAATGTCTGGACCGGCTCGCAAAATCCATTCGGAGTTCGCAGCGAGCTCGCGCGGGCGTTCCATATCCCCGAAGACCAGGTACGCGTGGTCATTCCGGATTTCGGCGCGGCCTTCGGCGGCAAACATACGGGCGAATACGCGGTCGAAGCAGCGCGCCTTGCTCAGGCCGCGGCCCGGCCAGTCTCCTTGCGCTGGACCCGCGAGGAAGAGTTCACCTGGGCCTATTTCCGCCCCGCCGGAGTCATCGAAGCGGAGGCCAGTCTGGACGCGCAGGGCAAGATCACGACCTGGCATTTCATCAATATCAACTCCGGTCCCAACGCGGTCGACACACCGTACGTCGTGGCCAAAACAGATTGCCGCTTCGTACCGTCTGCGCCGCCCTTGCGCCATGGCTCCTACCGCGGGCTCGCCGCCACCGCTAACACGTTCGCCCGCGAAGTCTTCATGGATGAGCTGGCTGCCGCGGCCGGGGCCGATCCGCTGGCATTCCGGCGCTCGCATCTCGACAATCCGCGGGTGCGTGCTGTGCTTGACACAGCCGCCGGCCACTTCGGCTGGCAGGAGCGCGTCAGCCGCAAAGATCCCGCTACCGCCGTCGGCCTGGCCTGCGGAACAGAGAAAGGCTCCTATGTCGCGGCATGCGTGGAAATCGAGATCGAACGCCAGCAGAAGACGTTCAAGGTCCGTCGTGTGTGTCAGGCCTTTGAGTGCGGCGCGATTGTGAATCCAGCCAACCTGCTCTCCCAGGTCCAGGGGGCCATCATCATGGGGCTGGGCGCGGCTTTGCGTGAAGAGATCCAGTTTGAGGACGGCCAGATCCTGAATGCGTCCTTCGGAGAATATCGGGTGCCCCGGCTGGAAGACGTGCCCGAGCTGGAGATCCATCTGGTAAACCGGCCGGACCTGCCTTCTGCCGGCGCCGGTGAAACGCCGATCATCGCCATTGCTCCCGCCATTGCCAACGCGGTCTTCCGGGCTACCGGTACGAGCGTCCAGGCGCTGCCGGTTCGCATCTGATCGGCAGGATGCCTCGATCGTCTGCCAGAACCGCGCGCGAAATCGCTTCAATGGCGGCAAAGTTCGCTGTCCCTTTCATGCAGGAAAGTCCCGGCGTACAATCAGCCCTTTCGAGGTTGCAATTTTCACCGCGACGCGTGCGGCGAAGCATATTGGGAGGAAGCAATGCACAGGACACTACGCACGACCGCGCTTGCGGTGTTGGGCACGGCGTGTCTGCTGGCCACCAGCAGTTGCGCTAAACACAGCTATTCGGACCAGTACTACCTGGTCGCCACGAATATCAAACTGCCCTATTGGCAGGCCGCAAATAACGGTCTGATGAAAGCGGCCAGTCAGTATGGCGTCAAGGCCGAGATGCGGGGCACTGACACCTTCGATCCGCAGGGCGAGGTGCAGGAGTTCGAGACTGTTATCGCGCGTAAGCCGGCAGGCATTCTGGTCTCGGTTGCCGATCCGGCCGTGATGCAGCCGGAGATCGATAAGGCCATTGCCGCCGGGATTCCGACCCTCACCATCGACTCCGACTCTCCGAACAGCCATCGCCTTTTCTTCATCGGCACCAACAATCTGCAGTCAGGGCGCCTCGGCGGAGAACGTGTGGTCCAGAAACTTCACGGCAAAGGCAACGTGGTCTTCTTCAGCATGCCCGGCCAGCCCAACCTGGATGAGCGCCTCAAGGGATACAAAGATGCCTTCTCCAGCAGCCCGGGCATCAACATCGTTCAAGTCGTCAACATCAAGGGCGACTCCGGCAACGCCTTTGACAACGCACAGTCGATGCTCGCCAAGACGGGCAAGGACAAGGTGGATGCGTTCATCTGCCTGGAAGCCTCGGCGGGCAAGGATGTCGCCGAAGCACTGAAGCGGGCGAATGCCACGGACCGCGAACTCGTAGCGATGGACGTCGACGAGGCCACGCTGAACCTGGTGAAGGAGGGCGTGATCGACGCTACCGTAGGCCAGAAGCCCTTCACCATGGCGTATTTCGGTTTGAAGCAGGTAGTGGAGCTGCACGAGAACCCGCTGAAGCAGCTCGACAAGGACTACGAGACGGATTCCTTCTCGCCCGTGCCCGCCTTCGTCGACACCGGAACCACGCTGGTGGACAAGAACAATGTCGATCTCTTCCTGCACGCAAGGCAGGAAGCAGCTCAATAGCAACAGGTCATTCGCAGAACGCAGGAGACCTGCCCACGCGGCAGGTCTCTTCGCTTTCTGCTCTAATCCGGCTCCTTCACGTAGAAGCCGTCGGGCGCATCGACCACCGCGTCACTTTGCTTGCTCTGTATTTTCAGCGAGTGAAAGCCGGGACGGGCGCCGGTCTTGTCCGGGTTGAAGGTCAGCATGGACTGGTGCGCCAGGTCGTTCTCGATCATGGCAAAGATCGCCGCCGCATTCTCCTTCTTTGACAACTCGAAGACCCGGCCACCGGTGGGCGTCGCGATGTCCGCGAGCACGCGCTTGCCGTCCCCCTTCACGCTCTGCTGCGGCCGCCGCTGTCCGCCGCTGGGATAGCCACCAGGTGGATAATCCTCAGGGTAGCCTCCGGGATATCCACCCGGATAGCCGCCTCCCGGATACCCTCCGCCTGGGTAACCGCCGCCTGGATAACCACCACCGGGATAGCCACCACCCGGATAACCGCCGCCCGGATAACCCCGGCCGCCGCGGTTTGGATCATTTTCCCTGTCGGCTTTCCGTTGCGCCTTATCGATCTCGCCTTTCACATAGACGGCATAGATGATCGTGCCGGTCTTCTGCGCTGTGTCGATGGCGGTGCGCAGTGATTCCTTGCTGCCCTGATCGATGCCGTTCGAGAAAAGCACCAGCACCTTCCGCCCGCTCTGCTTTCCCGTGATCTCATTGGTGGCGAGATAGAGCGAGTCATAGAGCAGCGACTGCGCATTCGCGTTCGAAGCATCGCCGCCGGTATTCGGTTCCGGAGAATCCAGCAGATTGGCGCCCTGCCGCACCTTGTCCTTGTCTGCGCTCAGGTCCTGCAGCAGCTCCACCTCGCGATCGAAGTGGACGACGAACCCACGATCCTGGGCGGACTTCATCATGGCGTTGATGAACTCCATGCTTGCCGCCTTCTCCTCTGCCGTTGCGCCGCGCTGGCCACGGCTGGTGTCCACCAGGATTCCGAAGACCAGCGGCTGGCCGGCCGCGGGGGCGAGCGTCAGGATGTTCTGAGCGGTGCTGTCCTCGGTCAACGCCAGCGCGTCCTTCGCCGGAGTCTCCAGCGGCGCGCCCTTCTTATCCCGGACCAGCAGCGGAACAGTCACCGTCATTCCGCTCTTCGCCGGCGCCGGCGGCGCATCGGACGGACTCTGGGCGGCAAGGGGTAGCGGCAACAGGCAACAGAGCAGGGCAGTACGCAGCATGGTGATGGATAGACGCATGGAGGATGCAGATGGCTGCACAAAGGAGCGGCTCCTGAGGTCATCCAATCCGCGAAACAGCTTCTGGGTCGCCATCGGTTTATTACAACAGGAATAGCCTTCTCGTCATCCCACTCGCAAGCCCCAGAGCAGAACCCCATCAAATATGCTTTCATTCTCGTAAGGAGAAATAATGCCGAACGTAACCGGAAACCCGCTGACCCGCGAGCAGTTGATTGAATACCTGAACGAAGATCTGGCCCGCGAGTACCAGGCCATCATTGCGTATGTGAACTATTCCCAGGTGCTAAAGGGCGCGGCCTACATGAACATTGCGGACGAGCTGGCTGTCCATGCAACGGAAGAGCTTGCGCACGCGCTCAAGATCTCGAATGCCATCGACTATCTCGGTGGCATGCCGACGGTGCAGCCGAAGCCCGTCAAGACTTCCGAAAAAGCGGAAGAGATGCTGCGCTTCGATCTCGACAACGAGAACGAGACCATCCGCCAGTATCGTCGCCGTTTGAAGCAGGCTGAGGAGCTGAACGAATACGCGCTTAGCGAGACCATTCGGACCATTCTCGTCGACGAGCAGGACCATCTCGTCTCGCTCGCCACAGCGCTCGGCATTGATCCGCCGCAGCCGGGAATCGCAGATTAGTTAAAGCGAATATGACCGGGAGGCGTGAATCGGCGCGATGCGCTTCCCGTTCTTCAAGCCTGCCGATTCACTGCACAGTGTAAACGTGCCTGCCACTGCCCGCCTGCTCGGATCTGCCATGCGGCAGCGTGAGGGTTGCAGTGGTATTCGGCGGTGTGGTCACCATGAATGTATGCGTCGCGCTGTTCCAATCCGTCGTGACCGTTCCGTAAGCCGAGTCGTATTCCGCATGGACCTGCGGCAGGCTCGAATCGAAATGGGGTGTGATCACCAGGTGGTGAAATCCTGCTCCGGAAGCATCCGTATCGATGCCGGCAACTCGGCGAAACACCCAGGCCATCACCGATCCGAATGCGTAGTGGTTATAGGAGTTCATTGCCGGGTCGCCGGTGTCGCCGTTCCAGCGCTCCCACCACGTCGTCGCGCCCTTCCGCACCATGTAGCCCCATGAGGGATACGTATCCTGCAAAAGCAGCCTGTACGCCACATCGGCGCGGCCGTTTTCATCCAGTACAAACATCAGGAACGGGGTGCCCAGAAAGCCCGTGGTCAGGTGGTTTCCATGCGCCTCGATCTCCTTCACCAGCCGCTCTGTCATTGGTGCGCGCAGCGTCTCCGGCGCGATGCCGCTGTAAAGGGATGCGACATACGCCGTCTGCGTGTCGCCGGCAACGGAGCCATCCGGGTGGATGTATGCGGTGCGATACGCAGCAGCAATCTTCTCGTACAGCGCTTCGTATTTCTCTGCGTCGTCCTTCCGATCGAGCGCCGTCGCCATCTCCTTCATATCGCGCGCAACAATCGCCCAGTATGCCGTCGCGATCAGGTCGCGCGGCGTGTGAGGATCAGGCGCGAGCCAGTCAGCGTAGTTCGCGCCTACCTGGTTGCGGCGCAGATACTCCGGGTTGGCACGCGCGATGAACTCCATATAGTGTTCCATCTCCGGCCATGCGCGCTCCAGCAGCGCCGTGTCTCCGTACTGCAGCCAGGCCGCATAGGGCACGAGCACGCCGGCATCGGCCCAACCCGGCGCTCCTGCTTCCGGTTTCAGCACATCCGGCGAGACGTCGGTGAATGATCCGTTCGCCTCCTGCGCATCCACGATGTCGTTCATGAACTTCTGCGTGAAGCTCGCAACGTCGAAGTTGTAGGTGCCGGTCCGCCAGAACACGCCCGCGTCGCCCATCCACCCCAGCCGCTCGTCGCGCTGCGGGCAATCGGTAGGAATGGAGAAGAAGTTGCCGCGCTGACCCCAAATGCCCAGCTCGCTCATGCGATTCAACAGATCGCTCGAGCTGTGAAAGCGTATAGACGGCTGCTCTGGAAGGCTGTTGTAGACCAGGCCATCGATGCTTGCTTTCGTCAGCGTCCCCGGGTAGCCGGAGACCTCCACATAGCGGAAGCCATGAAAGGTAAAGCTGGGCATGTAGCTCTCATCGCCGTTGCCGGAGAGCGTGTAGTAATCAGTAGCCGTCGCGTTACGCAGATTTTCTGTGTAGATGCTGCCGTCGGGATTCAGACGCTCGGCAAAACGCAGCCGCACCACCGTGCCGCGCGCGCCGCGCACATGCAGCCGGACGTTGCCCACCATGTTCTGCCCCATGTCAAAGATTGGCGGATGTGTTGTCCTGCCGGCATCCAGCGATTCAGGATGCAGCGTGAGGATCGTCGCGATCGGCGCATCCGGCGAGGCGGTGATCTTCACCTCCTGGGGAACCGTGGCTGTGATGGCGTGTGTCCATCCCGTTGCAGAAAAACCTGGCGCATTCCAGCCGGGTATCTCGGCGCGTGCATCGTAGGCCTCGCCGCCGTAGATCTCGGAAGAGAGCACGGGCGCGGCCGCCGTCTGCCATGTATCGTCCGTGCCGATCGTCTCCCGCTCCCCGTTCTCGAGCGTGATGTCGAGCTGCGCTCGCAAAAGATCCGGTCCCGCGAAGAAGCGCGTGCCGCTCCACGTCAGCGGCGAGCCATGCCATCCGCCGCCCAGCATGAAGCCAAGCGTGTTTGTGCCCGAGGACAGCAACGAAGTCACGTCATATGTCTGATAGAGCACGCGCTTGTGGAAGTCCGTGAAGCCCGGCTGCAGCAGAGTCTGCGGAGCGACAGCGTTGCCATTCAGCCATGCGCAATACGCGCCAAGCGCGGTGACGGTAAGGCGCGCGGAGCGGATGCCGCCATGTACTGTGAAGTCTTTACGGAGCAGGGAAGCGTCCGTCGTGATGCGATCCGGACCTGCGATGGCCTTTGCACGATCTGTACCCACGCTGAAGGGTGCGTCAAGCGAGCCAACCTCCTGCGCCGGCGCCCATGCGCCGCCGTCTCCCGATCGCGCACTCCATGCGTGATCGCTCACGATGCGCCGCTCGCTCGCGTTCTGCCCCGTAGCCGTTTCTGTGACGTGAATCGAGGCGGCGAATGCGGCGGGCGCGCTCGTCGCCGGCTCGTGCGCCTGCGGAGACACCACGCGCACCAGGATCTCGTTATCTCCCGCTGCACCCGGGCCGAAGCGAAGCTCGGGCGTAATCTCCTCCCAGTCGAAAGCGCTCCATTCCGTATGCTTACCCGTCTCCTTGCCGTTGACCGAGGCAACGAACGCGCCGCGTGACACAACATGCATGCTGGCACGCGAGGGACGCGCGTCCAGGTGCAGTACATATCGAAATTCCGCCACGGTGCCGGGTGTCACATGCTCCGCGTCTGTGTGCGGCAGCCAGAGCCAGCGCACCGCGGCCAGCTCGTGCGCCGCGGCGGGATCATCCCGCCGAATCCATTCCGCGGACCAGTCGGAAGGTGACCTCAGGCCCGTTTCAAACCATGCCGGCGCCGACAACTCGTTTGCCCCCTTGTTGTCCCACACCCGCACTGCCCAGAAGTAGCGCGTGTGGGAATGGAGCGCAGGACCGCGGTAGGCCACATCGATCGAGTCCGCCGATGGCACGCGACCCGAATCCCAAACATCGCCCTTGCCCTCGCGTACCGCGCCCGCGTCGGTCCCGACATAAATTTCGTACGCCTGTTGCATCCAGTTCGCAGCGCCCGAGTCGCTCTGCCATGCCAACCGCGGCGTCGCCGCATCCATGCCCAGAGGATTGCTTCGATGCTCTGTCAGCAAATGCACAGGAGCCGCGACCGCACTTAGACCCGACATCAATGCACCACACAGCACAGCAGAACGAACCAGACGCACGATTTCTCCCCGCTTAACGAAGTATCCCCGCCAACCAGAAACAAACTACGCGAAACCGCCCCGGAGAGCCATCGCTGTTGTCCCCGCAGGCTCTTCATCGCTCATCCCGGCAGATGCTATCCTGATCACGCGCTGGAGAGATGGCCGAGTGGCTGAAGGCGCACGCTTGGAAAGCGTGTTTACTCTAACGGGTAACGTGGGTTCGAATCCCACTCTCTCCGCCACCCTTTGATTCTAAGCGGCTTACAGGTATTGTTACACTGCCTGTTACAGAATAATGCGGATAAGCGGTCCCTGGTCGGTATTAACCCACAGGGGTCGCGCCATGAAAGTCCGCATAAAAATCCGCGTTCGTCATCCTGACGGTACGTATCCATTCCTCGATCCAATCGAGTCCGGCAATGGCAAGCTCAAGCCGCTCTATGCGATCGTCGATGGCAAGGTGGAACACCATCCCGAAGGCGTGTACTTCCTTCGCTACCTGAAGGAAGGAAAACGCATCTGGGAGCGCGTGGGCAATGACGCGCAACTGGCACTCGCAGCGGAGCAGAAAAGAGAGAGGTCGTTCGCGGCGCGATGTAGACCGAACCGCTCACATGTTGCGTGAGTCGCGCAGCAGTGTCCCGCCTTGTTAAAGCACCCGTCGAGACTCTCGCGGATGATACCTATGACGACGTAGGCGTGAACCCGAGGAACAGAGCCAGACCCGCTGCGAGAAATGCGTTCGCGGTGGGCACGATACCGGCGATCGCGATCAGGACGGCGATACCGCCGGCATATGGGGCGAGATCAAGGCAGGCGGATAGGTAACTACTGATGAGGGCTCCCAAGAGGGGCATCGTGACTCCACGAACCGAGTTGCGGCTCTACGAGAGGAGTTACGAAGTCGAACTTCGCAAACTGATTTGGGACACACCGCTGTCGGTTTAATCCCATCGGGTTCGGCAGCCTTAGAGTTAACTTGCCAGACTGGTACCAGCGGGGGATGGCGCTACCGGTTCCCGTGAGTGCAATAAGCGAGCGGTCCAAGGGCTCACATATCAACGCAGCAACACCGGATACCATGGCATCCGCTGTCACCTTGAACATCCGCGTCTCGGATGCTCGGAGATAAATGACCTCACCGTTGAAGTACGACAGGCGATGGACTTCGCGAACTGGGGCGATCTTCCCCGTATCGATGAGCGCGTCCCGCACAAGAACAGTGTGAGACTCCCGGGGCAGCAGGCCCATCGTCCGAAGCAGCTTCGCGAGAGCACCATCACCAGCTGATAGGCGGATGAGACGATGATCGATACGGCCGAAGTAATAAGGCTGTGGGGTCCGGAGGAACTCTCCACGTGATACCAGGTGCTTGCGAACGGTGACCCACACATCACGGTTTACTTCGAGCTCCGGACGCTTGTATACCTTGCCGTTGATGGGAAGACTCGCAGGCGGGCGTACAGACGGCCCTCATGTGTAGTGGTCTGCACGTTGAGCTTGCGCGTGGTCCCCGCGCGTGTGACAGCACCTTGCTTCTCTTTGAGCGTGTATCCGGCGAGCTGGTCGATCGAAAGTTCGACCCATTCACCGTTCGCCTGGTACACCTGCTGCATCATTGGTGCGTAATCGAAACGTGGCTTGAATGTGGGTTGCGGTTGGTTGGACATGTGACGATCTCCTGGGATTAACACAAATGGGGATGGCCTTATATATGAGGTCAGATAGTCGCGTTGTGCGCGGTGAATTCGGGTTTGCGGGGGGTCGCGGCACTCGTGCGGGGGAGCCCGTTTATGAATCGCCAGTATTCATGCGCGTCTGCGGCACGTGCGGCACTTCACCGTCAAAACTTTCTAGGAATTCATCTATATGTGTTGTCGAGAGAGTATGCGGGGCTAGAAGTGCCGCAGCCCCCGCAAGCCCCGCGCAGCCAGATTCCTCACCGCCATATCGCTCCTCGCGCCCTCCCCGGCGGCCTCAGTCGCATTCTTTTCCGCAGTCGTCGGATGGCTCGGCTTGCCCGTAAGCAGGGTGGCATGGTTCTGTTCGCCATCTCGCTTTGCGATCGGCAGACCGACTGCTTGGGTGAGGCTGACGATTCCACCGACGCCGGACTGCGCGGCGCTTCGGAGCCGGGAAGCCTATGAGGCCCGCGAGATCGCGAGCGAGCTTCTCGCTCAGCAATGAAGAAGCAACAGGAGCGGAAGATGGGGAGCACATCCACGCAGGGCAACGACCTCATGCAGCAGATCAACCATGGAGGCACAAGAGCGGCGGTACTCGTAACCGGTGAACAGCTCCCCACATCGTGATTTTGTGCGCTGTATTGATCGGCAGCCGAGACCCACAGTTTCTTACACGGCTGACCTCACTCCTCGAGGGGTTCGTCATGTCGGTGCTTGGGATGATGGACTGCCTCGACCTTTCGTGGTCCGATCGGACTTTCGATCTCGAGCGCACCATTCAGCAACACTCCTCAAAGTGCACTGGGGTGGACGATCACTTCACTCCGTCACCGAAGAGTTCTGGGGTGCTTGGCGGTCGCCGAAGTTGGGCGCCGCGCTCGAGGCCTTTCGCGCAGGCGGGCAGTATGGCGGTCTGCAAGACCGGTGGCTCGAGGATGACAACGCCAGCGGTGGTCCCTTTCTCGTCATGTAGGCGTGCGTGTAGTCTGCTCCGGTCTGTGGTTTAGGAAACCGTATTGAATGCCCTTTGCACTGGTATGCAGGATTACGCACTATCTTGCTTATTTGTTTTATATTGAATAATCTATGAGAAGACCTGTCACTGCATGACCATCCATTAATAATCATGTTTTCCCGGTACAAGGTGTCGGGCGACACCGAAGCCACACCTTCGAGTGCTGCGGCATCGTGATTTTGTCCGCTGTATTGATCGGCAGCCAAGACCCACAGTTTCTTACACGGCTGACCTCACTCCTCGAGTGCTTCGTCATGTTGGTGCTTGTGATGATGGACCGCCTCGAACTTTCGTGGTCCAATCGTACTTTCGATCTCGAGCGCACCATTCAGCAACACTCCTCAAAGTTCACTGTGGTGGACGATCGTTTCACTCCGTCACCCAAGAGTTCTGGGTTGCTTGTCGTCGCCGAAGTTGGTCGCCGCGCTCGAGTCCTTTCGCGCAGGCGCGCAGTATCGCGTTCTGCAAGACCGGTGGCTCGAGTACGACAACTCCAGCGGTGGTCCCTTTCTCGTCATGTAGGCGTGCGTGTAGTTTGCTCCTTCTTGTCTTTTAGTAAACCTTATTCAATGCTCCTTTGCACTGTTATTGCAGTATTGCGCACTATCTTTGCTTATTTGTCTATATTGAACAATCTATGAGAAGACCTGTCACTTCATGACCATCCATTAATAACATTTTTCCTCGGTACCAAAAGTGTCACCGGCCTGCCACTGTTCTTTGGGAGACAAGAGTACCCCAGACTTCGTTGGCTTCGAAACATCACTTATTCGTGGTAGACCTCTTCTCGTCCGAGTCCTTAGTCACTGCGATTTTAGACTCGACCTCGGGACGGAATTCACCCGTGTGCGCTGTGGGATCGCTGTACGGTCTGTGAGGTCATGGGCAAACACAAGAAAGACGCTGGAGGTCCAGGTGTAGGCGGGATCCCGCAGGGCATCGCCAGTTTCAGCATCGAAGTTTTCGGCCATTCCACTCTTCTGCGCCATCATGCAAAATCGCTCCTTCAGCGCATCGGAAAGCGTATGCTCCCCCATTTCGTCGAGGGCCGCCGTAAGGATCATTGTCGAGGGAGCCCAGATCGGTCCGCGCCAGTACCCGTCCGCTTCATACAAGGCGCTGCTCTTCGGTTCCGACGCCAATCCGAAGGACGATCCGGAAGCTCGCTTGCGTAGGTCCGCTATCAAATTTGCTTGCACGGAAGCAGGCAGGCGTGTGCCCAGGATGATAGGCATGTCCAGAAGCAGACTCTCGGAACGTATGGGACGTCGATCTGTCACATGGATGGCGACAAATTGGCCGTCCCGCCAGAACCGCTGCAGCATGCGCTCCAGGAGCTGATTGGATTGTTGCTTCCACTGGCGCGCCTCCGCCGGCCGCCCCAGACGGGTCGCCACATCTGCGAGCACCTCCATTTGGACGGACAAATACGCGCTGAGGTCCGGAGATTCGATAGGGCCGCCCTCATCGAAGACGGTTGCGTTATCCCAGCCAGCCTCATTGCCGTGGCGATACTCGGGCAAGCCATCCTGATTGGAATCGCGATAGCGCAGATACCACTCCGTCCAGCGCGACAGCAAGGGATAGACCTGTTCCAAATGTTTTCGATCTCGAAAGTGGCCATGATGAAGCATCCACGCAAGCACCCATCCATGGATTGGAGGTTTCGAGAACTCCCAGGCAATGGAATCCGCATCCCACTTGTCCGGCAGCGCACCCTGCACGTTCTGCAGGTCAAAGGGCAATAGGTACTGATCCCAGGCAAGGGTCGGATTGCTGAATGACGCGGCCATTGCGTTGAGCGCGTGATCCCATGACCAGACAGATGTCATCCAGTTCTTCGACATCAGCATCGCAGGGCGTTTGAGATTTCCGCTGGGTGCGACGATGCTCTCCCAGTTCACGTATGCCGCCAGCTCCGCGCCGGGACCGAAGGCAGCATCGACCTTCGGCATCGTGTCGAGCCATCGCTGAAACGCGAGGTGCTCCTTCCGCTGCGCTTCATCAAAGCTCCCCTCTGTACCATGTGCATTCCAGCCACTTGTGTATGCGTCCAGCTCTGCTTCGAAAGTATCGGCAGCATGGGCTGCCTGCACCGTAAGTACATTCGTCCCTGCTCCGTCCCTGCTCGTGGTGCTCGAAGTACGGGTGTCGCCATCGATCGGCAGCAGCATGTACTTCATCGCACTGGTATTGATCTCCCAATGGCCATGCTGATACGGAACCAGCCACGCCGCGTCTGCCGTGAGTTGAAGACCGGCGCCGTGACCGCGGATGCGCAGCCGGTCCGGCCCCTGGAACGAGATCTCGACGAAAGCAGAGTCTGCGGAGAGAGTGAGCAGGGTGGGAGTGGCAGATACGGTGAACGGTATCGCGACTCCGGCACGGGTAAGCTGCAACTGAAATGCATTCTTGCCGCCCTCGTGCATGGTGCGTAAGTAGAGGCCGCTGCGACGTAGCGGAGGCTGGAAGTCACTCAGATCGGAGATGCTGAGATACGAACCGAAGCGGCTAAAGGGTACATGCTTCACATCGAAGTGGATCTGGCCAGTGTAGCGATACGGCACCGACTCGCCAGATGCAGCGGAAGTAAAGATGATGACGGCTAACGCGACGAAAATTGAAGCCAGCAGGGTTCTACCCGCAAAGCTGCGCCGTAGAGTCAGTTTCGACGTACTCATCGCAATCGACCGCTCCTTTGTGCGTGGCATCGAAATCACTCTGCCGGCGTGCACGTCTTGGCTTGCGCGTCCGCTTACCTGCTGACGACGCGAGTCGCTCCCGAGGGAACGGTCACGTCTGTCCAACTGATGGCTGTACCTTCGGCCGATGTTGAGTGATTGGCTGCGACCCTGGTTCCGTTTACGTGTAAACGCGATACCTCTCCGGGAAATGCGGCCCGCCATCGCACTGGCGGTCCTGACACATTCTTCAGGCGGGTTGATGATATGCCGGTATGCGTGATGTCCAGTTGGTTCCTTCTGATCGACAGAGCCGACAGAGTTGCTCGGTCATGATCGGTAGGCAGACGAGAGAGAGTGAGAACGTCGAAAGCGTCGTCCTTGTGAGCAGGTTGAACGCCCATCACCCCGCTGACGAGCGCTTCAATGACTGAGTACGAGACTTCCGGATACTCGCGGCGGGCCTTCTGCGGACTACTAAGATCAGCCAGCACCTGGTATGCCGCGTGGTTTCTGCCATAGCAGAACAACGTCACCGGCACATAACTCTCTTCTTCGATATTGATGTGCCGCCAATATTGCGGCGAGGAGAGATAGTCAAGCGCGCCGCGAATATGCGCGGGGTTCCTGGCAGCGTTGAAATAGAGAACGAGCGCGTCCCCCGACCCGGTGCCAGTCAGGTCTGCGTGAATCGTGCCTAGATAGTGATTTTGCGTGTTCGACCAGGCAACGCGTTCCAGCAGGAGCTGTATCGCGTCCGCAGTAGGCTGCATCTCCTGCGCGAGCTTGCGATCATTCGGGCTCGCTGCAATCTCTTGGAATGACTGAATGGCCCGGTACTCCGATGCCAGCAGATCCGCGCCAAAGATGAAATCGCGAGAGCCCTCGGTGTAGCTCGGGATTCCGCGGGAATGAACAAAGCGGCCTTCCGTTTGGTGCTGGTTCGCGATGCGGGGCCGCTTCAATATTGTGTCCGGCGTAAGCTGCCAGGCCTTGATGTAATCCCCCATGGTGATGCGAAAGAAGCGTTGGAAGGCCGGACCATCGCGGTAGGCGTCATCGCCAGTCCAGCGCCACATGCGCACAATGGCATCGAGCACATCGAAGTTCGCCGGCAGGTTGAACCAGAAGTCGGTGTCCGAGAGATAGTCGGCGGTCGACGGGCGACCGTTGCCTTCGATCTCCCAGTAAGCCGTCCAGTCGCGCTCTTTCGCAGCCGATTGCGCGAAGAGATCCAACATATTTCGGTTCGCGGCGTACAGGCCAAGTGCGGCCGCACCCTCCGTCTGGTGCGACACATCGCGCATGCAGAAGGCATTCCGGCCCGGCAGAGCCGCTTCATACCATGGCCCCATGTTGCCCGCGCTCGGGCGAGTGTAGGTCAGGGCCTGTTGCTTTGCCCATTCGAACGACCGCTGCAGCGACGTATTCGTCGAGGTGAAGCCGAGCGGTGAGGTCGCCGGCTGCTGAGCGCCGGCGAGTCCACTGCATGCGAGAAGAAGGACCGCGAGCGTGCGTCGCTTGTTCGTCATCGTTGTGTTCTCTTCGCGGACTATCGAAGCGCGAGGACCAGGCCGGCCGATGAGAGATCTCCCTCTGTTGCCGCACGCAGTCCAAAGCTTCGCAGATTTGCCTCGGTAAGTTGAAGGCTGCGGCCGTCGATGCGCACGCGATTCGTCACGTCGATCGCTTCTTCGCTTGCCAAGTCCTGAGCTATGACTCGCCGACCTTGAAGTGGCCGCTCGAAGACGAGGGTAAGCAGTGTGAAGCTGCCAAAGATACCATATGGTCCCGGAGCGTCTCCGACGTGCAACTCCACTTGTGCTGAGGGCATATACCAGGCATGGCCGGTCCGAGTGCGTTCCTGTGCTGCGATAGCGACTGCGCCATTCGGAAATCTGGACGCAACGATGAACGGCTTCTCGCCGCTCGACGTGACACGCGGGAGAGCAATGTCCCTCGACATGCATGCAGGCGCTCCCTGGTACGCAGTCTGTCCTGCGAGGTTGTTCTGCCAGGTCTGCCCGCGTTCGAAGGTCCAGCTATCCGTAAGGACTTCGTCGCTGACGTGGATGGTGCCGGTACCGACGGGATAGGGAGCTGCGATGCGCTGCCAACGTACCGCGCGCACCACCTCGTCCATGCGGCGCTTGGCCTGTCTCGATCCATTGAAGAACAGGTCTGCATCCGGCGCTGGCCGCAATCCGTGCAACGGATGACGGAGCACACCCATGGTGCATCCCATCGCGGCCGCGACATAGACCTCATCCTCAACGTTCAATAGTGCTCGGCCGCTGTGTCCCTGCGCGCCCTTCAGCATCTCGGCGAGGCGGTCAAGGGTTGTCGGCAGGGAAAGGATCGAGGTCACATCGTAAGTGCGATAGACGTCGGTGCGGGCAAGGATCTGTTGCCGGCGAGAACCCCACGGCTGGGCGCCGAAGCGCCCATCGCGGCGCCAGTC
The DNA here is from genome assembly GCA_963757575.1 of uncultured Acidobacteriaceae bacterium. Classification (GTDB taxonomy): domain Bacteria; phylum Acidobacteriota; class Terriglobia; order Terriglobales; family Acidobacteriaceae; genus KBS-83. Next base: position 73,941 of record CAVWSD010000014.1, on the reverse strand, counting down.
GCCGTTCACGGGCGGTTCGCCGTGTACGTGTTCCAGCAGCAGTTGCGTTCGATTCCTGCGGCGCAGTTCAATGAGGTGGAAGGCGGGGTCTCCGATGTCGATCTTCCAGTAGTCGACGCCCGCTGCCTCGCTCAACGTCTCGAGCTGCTCGTCGCGGGGGCCGCCCGGTGTGTTGCGACACCACAGCGCGGCGGCGCGCCACTCCGTTTTGCGGATAGCGCCGTTCAGCGCCGCGAGCCGCTCCTGTGGCCCGCCGGAGAAGGAAGGAAACTTGCGCGCATCCAGCTCAAAGCTGGCGGTGCCTCCCGATTCCCAGCCGTCATCGAGCATGAGATAGAGGTCCTTGCGTACGCGAGGGAAGAATTGGACGGCCCATCCACCATTGCCGAGGAGCGCCTGCTCCGACATCGCATCGTGCGCGAGCCTGCTCCCCGATTCGCCCTCGAGCACCTCGGGAGGAAGACGCTTCAGGTGATGACCGTACATGTAGTTCTGGACGGCCCAGGTGCACCAGTAATTCGGTGCGGTGCACGGAGTTCCAGGCACCAGATTTTCTCGCGTGGAGGCAACGGCATGCAGCCCGTCCACGCAGGACGCCAATGCCGCGGTCGTTCCTGCCACGACGAAGCTCCTCCTATTCATAAGCAGCCCTCTCAGTGTTTTTCAGGATGGAGCGAATACGCCGTTGCGCAGAAAAAGGAGCGCGTACCGCCGTGTGGTTCAGCCAAGGCAGTACGCGCCGGGAAAGGCAGCTAGAAGTTGAAATGGGCACCGATCTGCAATTGTCTCGGCGTGCCATTTGTGCCGCCGATCTGGCCAAAGTTTGAATCGGCGAGGTTCGTGTCCGGGTTCGAATAATGCGGCGTATTCGAGACGTTGAAAGCATCGAGCTGCACGCTCACCGTCATCCCCTCGCGGATAGCCTCGGACTTCGACAGCGAGACGTCGGCATTGTAGTAGCCGGGGCCGTGCACCTTGCCGGAGCCCGAATTGCCTAGTTGCAATGGTCCGGGGGTGGTGAAGCAACTGGTGTCGAACCATTCCGAGACGGAGCCGAGGGTGCGCACAGAGCCGCAGGTGACGTCAGCGCGATTCGTCACACCACTGCCCAGGTTGTCGAAGGCCGCATTGAATGTGAGGGGATTGCCGGACTGCAGCTTGGTGATGGTGCTCAGCTGCCAGCCCCCGAGCAGCAGAGTCGTGGGGCGGTTCGTGGCGGAGAGCCAGCGCTGGCCCCGGCCGACAGGCAACTGGTACACGAGACTGGCGATGAAGTTTTGCGGTATGTTCGGCGCCTGGCTGGTGCCTTCGCCACGGTTCACGCGGTCGTCGAGCGGCCACCAAACGTTCATATCATCGATCTCCTTCGACCAGGTGTAGTTCACTCGGCCGGTCAGGGTATGGGTGAAATTCATCTTCAGCTCCGTCTGCAGAGCGTGGTACATGGACGAGCCGCCGGCACCCCCGTAGCCGATGTTCGTGGCGTACTGGTCTCCCCCTGGCGTGAAGTACTGGTAGGGAAGCCGGGAGTTGAAGGGTGTGTCGCCCGGCGGCGGCGTGTTGATGTCGTACCGGCGGAAGAGGTGAACTCCGCGCGTGCCGACGTAGGTGATGCTGAAGGCCACGGTATCGGTGATCTTCTGCTGCAAGCCAAGGTTCCATGCGTAGGCAGCATCCGGCTGATTATTCTTCGCCATAAGACTGACCGAGACACCTGGCGGGGGCGCAACGGGTGCGGTTATGGGCGTAGGAATGTACTGCGGCAGCCCCACCGCGCTGAGCGGCGAGAGCGGTATATTGCGCTGTTGCGCGGGGCTGGTGAAGACCTCAAAGAAGGGGAAGTTGCGCTCGAGAAAGCCACCCATGGCGCCAAAGTTGCCGGGAAAATGTGTGACGCCGAAGGCGCCGCTGAGGGTCGTATTCCCATTGCCGGGCGCATACGCGAAACCCACGCGCGGAGAGTAACCGCCATAGTAGTTGTCCACGTTCGGTCCGCGGTTGCCATCGGTCGCGAAGTCGAGCACGCCGGTGGCGAGGTTGAAGTTTGACTGCCGGTTGAACTTGTCGATGGCTGCTGTGATGAGGTCCCAGCGGAGTGCCAGGTTCAGGGTTAGGCGGCGCGTAATCCGGTACTGGTCCTGTGTGTAGACGCCCAGCAGAGTGGCGCGCGTCGCAGGATCGGTTGCCACAAAGCCGCGATCAAGGTTGGACGGCAGGCCGAGCAGAAAGCTGGCGAACTGATTGCCGCCGACGGTGGTGGTGCACGAGGGGTCCAGCGTGCAACTGCTGGTGTAGTCGGAGATGTAGGTGAAGTCGCCGTTCTTGTTCGCATCGGAGTTTGTGAGCGACGCTTGCAGCCGTCGATAATCCTCGCCGAAGGTGAAGGTATGCTTGCCCCAGACTTTCGTCAGGTTATCGGTGATCTGGTAGGAGTTGCTGATGCGGTGGGAATTGGTCCATGACTGCGAACCGGTTTGTGCAATGTTGCCGATGGTGAAGTGGCCCATTCCAGTGGCATTGAAGGCAGCGTCGTTGCCGTTTGGAATACCGAGAGCGGTATTTTCGTTGGTACCTAGGTCATTGCCGAAATCTTTCGTGTAGAAGCGATTGAAGCCGAAGCGCAGCTCATTCACCATGGTCGGCGAGAAGGTGTGGTTGTAGCCGAGGGCCGCGTTGTGGTCGCGCGTCTGCGCGTTCACGTCATTGATCTGGATGAACGGGGTGCCCGGTGAGGGCGCGGAGAGATCGCGGCGCTGGTAGGATTCGCGCCCGAAGAAGCGGTCGCCATTGCTGAACTGATAGTCGGCCTTGATGTCGAACTGGTGGTTGTTATCCGGCTCGGCTGTGTTGGCGTTGTAGTTGTTGCTGATGCTGGACTGGTTGGTGGCAGCCGGCCAGATGCGGTTTCCAGCGACCATCCGGGCCGAGACGGGATCGAAACGGTTGGCTGGAATCTGCCACGCGTCACCCTGCGGTGTGGCCACTGTGGGGAACGGGGCCCTGGTCGCAGGATCGTAGATGGGGTCAGGGAACTGGCTTTTCAGGAAGCTGCCCTGCGTCATCAGAGCTGTAGGTACGGTGAGGATGTAGCTGATGCCATTGCGCAGCAGCAACCCCTGATAGTCCACGAAGAAGAAGGCCTTGTTCTTGATAATGGGGCCGCCAAGCGATCCGCCGAATTGATTCGCCCGGAAGGGAGCCTTGCTGGTCGCGCGCCACTGATTGGCGTTCAGGGCATCGCCGCGATAGAACTCGTAAGCCGACCCATGGAGGGAGTTGGTGCCGGACTTGATGAAGGCGTTCACTTGCGCGCCGCCATAGGTGCCGACGGTGATGTCGGCGTTGTTGGTGGAGATCTTCATCTCCTGGATGGAATCGAGCGGCGGCGTGACGTTGATGAAGGCGTTCAGCAGCTCCATGTTGTTGACGCCATCCAGCGTGTAGGTGGTGCCACCCCAGGGCATGCCATTGACGCTCGCCGTGATGGAGCCGGACGATCCGGCGCCGGCTGCGGCCTCCGGCGCACTGCCGAAGCCGGTTGCGACCGAGCCGGGAACCGTCTGTACCAACTGGGAAAAGACGCGGCCGTTGAGAGGAAGGTTGGTGACATCGCGTGCGTCGAGCACCTCACCCAGCGAGGAGCTGGTGGTGTCGACCAGCGGGGCCGCAGCCGTTACCGTGATGGACTGGGCTGCAGAGCCGACCTGCAGCGTGAGCTGCACTACGGTGGCATTGTCCACGCTGACCACATTTCCCTTGGAGACGACGGTCTGCATGCCGGGGGCCTCCACCTGGACCTGGTAGTTGCCGGGCGGCAAATTGTTGGCCCGGTACTCCCCGCGGGAGTCCGTGACCACCGTGATGCTAACGCCCGTATCCTGATTGGTGACCGTCACATGAGCGTTGGCGACCACGGCCCCGCTCGAGTCGGTTGCCGACCCCACGATGCGCCCGCTGACGCCCTGCGCAAATACTCCCGGCGACATCCCAAGGACGCAGAGAAGACTCAGCCACACTGCCGATCCGATCAGGTCGATTGCCGTGTCCCGCAAAGTTTTACGCATCTTGTTCACCTCGGAATTTCCAGCGCTACAGGCCTCTACAAGAACGGTTGCAACGCTAAAGATCGGCATGAGCTCCGGACTAGTTACCCAGGGGATACAGCGGTTCGGGATGCGGCGTTTCCCGCGCCTTTCCTACATGTTTCACCGGTGTTACACGAGTTGTTACAGGGCACTTTTGCGTTTTGCGAAAGAAATTAATAGATCTAGGCCGAACCGAAGTGCGAGATGCGGTTTGCCGCGACTTCCTATCGGCCGTGGTGGGTGGCGAATCATACAGGATTGCGGAGTCGGCTCCGGACATCAGGCCGCCTTCTGCCTGAACACTAGTGGCGGCGAAGACGACTGCTGCCGGCTTCGGTGGGGAAATTAGTGAGTTATGGCTGGAGCCTCGCTCGCGCCCGGCTTTGGTGGCGGAAGCGGATGGACGGAGACCAGCTTTGCGTCCAGCACCTGATATCCCTTGGCGAGCTGGACGCGGACAAGTGCCTGAAATGGCGTCAGGTCTCCCTTGTTCGGGTCGCCGAAGGTGTTGAGAGCCTTCTGCATCCGCTCGACGCCGACCTTTGAGGTAGCGAACATCGTTGCTCCCTCGGTGCCCTTGGTATCGAGGCCGCCCAGAATTGCGATGGAGCGACCCGGCGACACTCCCGGTCCAATCGTGATCAGGCTGTAGTCCGCCTGGAGAACCTGGCTGGCGGCATCACGCTCGGTGCGGTAAGCGGGGGCCTCGCCCGGGCGCGGATGGGCGTCGAGTATCTGGGCGCGCCATTGTTCCCGGTGCTGATCGGGATTTTGATAGCTGAAGTCGCCTGCCGCCAGCAACTGCGCGACCGCGGCATTCTGGAACGGAGATCCCAGCAGAATCACATTGTGCTGATTTAGATCGTCGGGGGTGACGTCCCGGCTGGATTTGATGATCGGACGCAGGCCCATACGCCCGAGCAGTCCCGCGAGCATCGCGATGGATTCAAGCTCGCCGGTGCCGGTGTATCCATTCTCATAATAAAGTTGGCCGGCCTGGGCCACGATGGTTGGGTTCGAAGCAAAATCATGCGCGAGATGAGGGTCCACCACCGCACCCCGGCTGTCGATAGCGCCGTGGCGAAAGCGAAATAGGTCGTTCGAATCATCGAGCAGGAAGACGGCGTCGGTGTAGGCGATCACAGGCGAGGTGTCGTTGCCGATAAAGCGTGCCCAGAAACTCTCGACGATACGGTCACTGGTTGCCGTCGCTGTGGAGATCGCAGGCGCCTCCATCCGCGCGCTCAGTTGCTTCTCCGCGTGCCAGCCACCGAGCCAATACGCGACGGCCGCGAGAGCGATGGAAGTGATTGCCACGAAGACAACTTTCCAGTTTCGGCGTCCAGGCCGTTCTTCACCGGCAGAAGTTTTGTACGCGGTCTGGCCTTCAACCAGCGCCGGTTCGCCGTCGACGTGCGTAGAGGAATCGCGTTCGACGTGGGACTCGCCGAGCGAAGGGGCCGAGGCGGACATCGGTTCGAAGATCGGAAGGTAGTGTCCCTTCGGAAACTGAATCAGGATTGGGTCGTGGGACCCTTCAGCGTCATAATATTCCCTGAGCTTCAGCCTGAGTCTGTGGCTCTGCACCCTGACGATGGGATCGATCTTAGGGTCGAAGTCGGTCTTACGCCCCAGGGCCTCGACGCCGATCGTGTACTCCTTTAGGATCTCAGTTGAGCCGGAGAGGGTTCTTGCGGCTAAAAAAAGTAGCAGTTGCTGCAGCGTCGTGGCATTGCGGAAGGTCGCGGAGTGAACCACGCGGCGGACTTGCTCTTCACAATGCTCAGGCGACAGCGGATGCAACGCCGTATGAGCCAAGGTGTCGATGTGTTCCAAGCCAAATCCTCAAATCTCCTCGCAACTGGGGAGCTTAGCATTCGATAGAGATACGGGGCAACTGGGCCAACATCTCGAGATGCCCTGCTGACGGGAAGCCGACTACCGGCTATAACGGGACTTCACACGCATTTCGGAATTTCTTACAGGTTGCCGGTGATCCAGGAGAAACTAGTTTTGTTTCTGCCAATCTTTCAATTGGCAAGTCGGGGGTTCTGCGACGACGTTTCCACGCATAATTTGTTTTCTCATACTAAGCTGCCTAGCCGCTCGGTCTGGTTCGTACCCTAGGAGGGTGATAGCTCTCCGAACTTGTGCTCGCGTGTGTTCGACTGGGTTCTATCGCCAGGATTGGAACGGAAGTCCGCAGATGACGACACCTGCGCCGCGGCGCGCATTGCCATCTCCGCTGGATTCGCCGCCGTCCCCTTCGGCCGACTGGCGATATGGAGGATCACCGGCTATTGGTGCTTCCGATGGAAATGTATATCCCCTGATGGCTGCGCTGAAGCGGGAGAACGCCCGCACCAAGATCTACGGGTGGATTGCGCCAGCATCAACTTCAGTACTTCAGGCACAAATAACTTTCCGCTGTCGTACGATATCTCTCCCAAGATTGGACTGAATCGGGCCGTTATTTACGTTGAGCGTCTGCCCAACACGGTGCAGAAGGATCACTTCGACTATGGCTATCACTTCCCCGCCTTTTACGGCACGGCCTATCGGTTCACCACAGCCAAGGACTACTTCAGCCAGCAGCTTCTCCTGTTCAATCGCCAGTATGGGTTTGACCCAGTCCTCGAATACATGGCCCTGTATTTCCCCGTGAAGGAAGGATTGAATATTCGCATCGGCCGCTTCCTTTCTGTCCCCGGCATTGAAGCGCAGCTTGCTCCTAACAACTACAACATGACGCACTTCCTGCTATACACTATCGATCCCTTCACGGACACCGGCGCAATTGGCACGTTAAAGATGATGAAGCAGTGGATCGTGCAGCTGGGTCTCTTCGCCAGCCACGACGTAGCACCCTGGTCCGACGATCGCCGTCCTTCGGCAATCGCCTGCCTGGACTACTCCACTGCGACCAACAAGGACAATTTCTATGTCTGTGCCAACGGCATCAACAGCGGGAAATATGCTTACAAGAATCTGCAGCACTATGACGCCATGTGATAGCACAAGTTCAACGCCAAGTGGCACACTGCAACGGAAGCGTGGTACATGTACGAGCGCGACGTGCCGAATGTCGCCGGCAACGTGGCGAATCCTGTACCGACTGAGACGGGCGCGAATGGCGCGTTCTGCAAAGCCGGCGAGGTGACCTGTACCGCGCCTGAGTACGCCGTAGTGAACTACGTGAACCGCGAGGTCAACTCGAAGCTCTTCGTCGGTTTCCGCTCCGATTTTCTTGAGGATAAGAAGGGCAGCGCACCGGGATCCCGGGCAAGTACACCGAGAACACGCTGTACGTGACGAAGTATATCGGAAGCACGGTTCTGTTTCGTCCAGAGTTGCGGTTCGACCACTCCTGGGATGCGCGCGGTTACAACGCCGGGAAGAGCCGCAACCAGCTCTTCTTCGGTATGGACCTGATCTACAAGTTCTAGTGCGAAAACGCTGTCGGTTTGGCGGATTGCAAAGGCTCACAGATGGTTTAGACGATACTAAGAAGCCCGAAGACAACCTGACAACCCAAACGGAAACAGATAAACAGATATGACAAAAACAAGCCGTTTTGCCTGCCGTCAGCTTGGAATCCTGATCAAGCTAATGATTTCTGGACATTTGTAGGAGATTAGATGCTTTCGAAATCGCTGAGGTGAATCTGACCTTCAATCGAAATACTCCCTTCGCGAGAACCGAGAGTTGCTCCGACTATAGTTGTAAATATTTGATTCTCCTTGCGAATAGCCGCCATATTCGTGGCGGCGTCTGTCTAGCTCGCGTTGCGGCGGAGCGCCGACACTGCATCACGCCAAATAATTCTGAAAGCAACATACTGGGGGAACGCACCGGAGATTGAGGCGTTTATTCGCGACAACGAATCCCTGCTCAAGTCCAAAGAGTAGCGATGGGGCAGGGAAGAGTCCAACTCGCGCTTTGCTGCGCTTGCGGGCGACCGAGATCCTTGCGCTGGGACTCTGCGCGACCTGGTACACGTTGAAGCGGCAGGACGAAGAATACCTTGGAGGGCTACGGGAAGCGGTTCTCGGGCGCGATGGCTACCGTTGCCGTGGCTGCGCGCGCCTGGACGTGGAGGTGGCAGATGCGGAAGGAAATCGTTGAAGATAGGACGACTGCGGGAAAAGGCTTTGTGTAGTCGATGCGGAGGATGGTCTGAGCGACGATCTCGACAGTCTGGCGGGTGACTTTCTTCTCATCCGTATATTCGCCGGTGCGCAACTCGCCCTGAACCAGGATCGGATCGCCCTTCTTGAGCGAGCTGGCGAACTTGGTGAGGTTGCCCCATACGGCCACGCGGAACCAGTCCGTGGATTCATGCGTCTTGTTGGCCTTGTCCGTCCGCTTCTTTGTGGAGGCGATTGAAAAGCGAGTGACGGTTCTGCCGCCCTGAGTGGTCATGGTTTCTGCGTCCTTGCCGAGGTTTCCTGAGATCTGCGCTGCGTTGATGTAAGGCATGATGTGCTCTCCTAGATTGGTTTTTGTCCCGTTGGGACATACTGCCCGCAGGGACGGGGGGCGAATGAACTCCCAAGAGGCGGCAGTTTCGCTGTGCCAAGAGAGAGATTTTTGGGAGATGGAACCGGAGCCTGCGAGGGGGGAGGAGGCCGGGAAATCTGGAACGCCGCGCCGCCGGGCGTGAATGCTGTTGCACCTCCCGATGGCCAATGGGAAACAAAACTTGGGGAGAGCGCTTTGCCCGAACGCTCGAAAATGTCAGCTCCCGCAGGACAGCTTTGACCCCCACGTTCTGCGGCACGATCACGCCTGTCTCGTGAATGGACAGGCTCACACGCGCGATCCCGACCTTAAAAGCAGGCGACTTCGAGCTGGGCATCGTCGCGTCCGACTGTCCCTGTCACAAGAAGCCTGAGAATGAGGTACCGCAGTGATCAGCCGTCGTCTCGTGATCCAGCGTTAGGGGAATACGGTGCACCATGCGGATAGAACTTGCCCAAGATACAGGCCGATCTAGGTCAATGAGCGCTAAGCCCTGTACGCGTCAGTCGAGGCAGAAAGACTGTTCCGAAAGGGCGACAATACGGTCATAGGTTGTCTTGAATAACCCAATCGATCCACCGGCGCAGTGATCTAGAAATTTTCGATCATCCATGCGTTGTTGTCGCCGGGCACTATCTCCCCAAGAATTCCGTGATGACCATCGGGGGCCTGAACCATGAACTCGAATGGTGTGTTCGCGGCGCCCTCCAGGACAACAGACGCTTTCCCGGCCCTGTTGACCTCCAGAATGACGGGCGTTCCCGTCGGAGTAATGCTTGGGATCACAAGGGCACTGCCATCCGCATTCCAGTCGCCGTTATCTATCGGCCATTCACTCAGCGTGACCCTTTTATCTTCCCTGGCGACTTCGTTCTCTATGGAAAAAAAGTGGATGCTATGGTCATGAGGAAAATCGGCGAGCGTTCTGCCATCGGGAGCAAGGCTCCAGTCGTGAACTCCGCCGCTGATTTTCAAGAGTTCGCGGCCGATTCCGCGCTTGGGGTCGAAGGAAAAATAAATGACATCGTCTTTTTTGGGTTTGCTAATGATGCACAAGGTTGAAGGCAGACGGGCGCACTGGTAATTGCCAAGACCGATATCCTGCAGGACGAGCTGTGACGGCCCGCCAGCGACCGGCAGCCGCATCAGGGATATGGGAACCATGGGATGTGCCGGATCCGTTTGCGAGAGGTAGAGCACTTGCGAACCGTCGGCACTCAGCCGGGGAAGGAATATGCTGTGTCCCTCGACCAGGACATCCGCTGTCGTTTCATCTATCGCCTGCTTAAAGAGGGTCCAGGTGCCATTCCGATTGGAAACGAACAGAACGGTCCTGCTGTCGGACAGCCAGGCTGTAGCCATATTCCCGTTCGCGTCCAGTGTCAGGCGCTGGGGCGTTTTCCACTTTCGCGTATTGGAATCAAGTTCGGAGATGAAGGCCTGTTCGCGGGTGTTATTTCTCCATAGCACCAGCCGTTTCCCATCCAAGGTCTCGCTTATTCCTCCGATGGTCCCCTCGCCATTGGTCAGGAGCTGTGGCTCCCCCGTTGCTTTCCCGATCCGTTCGTCCACGCGAATGGAATGTATCTCCTCATCGTCGCGTTCACCCGAGATGTTTGCACGAGAGGCAAAGAGAATGCGCCCTTTTGGCCCCCATGAGAGTGCGGACCCAAGCAAGGTATTTTTAAGGATCACTTGAAGATCGCCTCCTTCAGCGTCACGCGTCCACAAGGAGGAAAGATCCGTGAGGGGGGCGAGTGTAGCGCCCCAATGGCGCTCGATGCAGGCGATTCGCTGACTATCCGGCGACCAGGCGGGGGGCATTATCCTGCTACTTGAGTAGCCGGGCCGTTCGGGTTGGCTGGCCGTGGCTATCTTGTGGGGGTTGGCTCCATCAGCACCCATGACCCAGAGCTCGCTTCCCCAGTAAGGCAGGAACGTAACAAAGGCGATCCGGGTCCCGTCGGGAGACACCGACCCTAGCCCGGCGTTGTCGATGAGCTTTCGCGGAGTGGCACCGAGCAGCGACAGCTTCCAGAGGCTGGGTGTCCCCGGCATTCCTTCCATCCGCATCACCAGCAAATGCGTGCCGTCCGGGAACCAACTGCTGGGATAGGCGATGAAATCCTTCGGCACGTCCCAACGGCGAGTTTCGCCGGAGGCAATGACGCGAAGATATAGCCCTGTCGGATCAGCGTAGACGATGTATTTACCGTCAGGAGAAACAACTGCACGCTCGACCGGGGCGTCGGGAGAATCGGAAGTTATTCGCTGCTCGGTAACGCGATGCGGTAGCGAGTCATACAAGAGACGATGTCGGACCCAAAGCCCGATTAAGGTTGTGAGGATTACGGACATGGCCAGCAACAGCCATCGCAGTTTCAGGGTGCGGCTTTTGTTACTGACACCGGGCACAGCGGCCTGCTGCAACGCAGGGGTCGAGCTTTCCGAAGGCGGCGAAGCTACTTGTGCGATAAATCGATAGCCCCGGCGCGGCAGAGTTTCGATATATCGCGGATGCTCGGCAGAATCGTGCAGGGCCTCGCGTAAGCGCGCGACCGCATTGCGGATGCTGTGATCGAAATCGACGAAGGTATCAGCGGGCCACAGACGTGTGCGTAACTCTTCTCTCGTCACCAGGGTCCCCGGCTTGCCAGCAAGGATGGCGAGAATCTGGAGCGGCAGTCCCTGAATAGACAAGCGAACGCCGCGCTCGCGCAATTCACCCAGCGACACATCGAGTTCGAAGGTTCCGAAGCGAATCACTTCACCCGGACTGGTGACCTGGGCCATGGGTTCTGATCCCCATCGCGGCGCTTAACGTTCGGCTGACCAAGGACATGCTAGCGCAACGCCCCATGTTTCCAAAAGCTTAAGTATGGACAAGAAAAGGGCGCGGAGAGGACGGACCCTGCATTGACCTGAGCACCGCATGCCGCCTAAAGCTATGCCTCGTTATCCACACATAGCGTGGACAGGTCTGAGGAAATTCGAGAGGAAGGTTCGCCATGAACCGTAACAGGTTTTCGACTCTGTTGATTTGCGCTGTTTGGACGGTTATCGCCTGCGGCATGCTCCACGCTCAGAATGTGGTCACGGACTGGACTGCCATTGAATCGACAACGATTGTGAAAACTGCGGGCAATCCGCCGGCCGCCGCAGCGGTTTACTTTGCCTATGCCGCAATCGCAAGCTATGACGCAGTCAATGCGATTGATCGTCGATTCCGCCCGATTTACTTCTCCGGGAGAGCATGGGGCAGGACCTCCGCGGAAACGGCTGCTGTTGCTGCTGCTCATCGAGTGCTTGTCAATTACTTCCCCGGCCAACAGACTGCGCTCGATCAAGACTTCATTGTCTCGCTAGCCGGAATCCACGCGTCCCCCGACGCAAAGGCTGCCGGTGTGCTGGTCGGCGAAGCGTCCGCAGCGGCCCTGATTGCGGCACGCTCGGGTGACGGGGTCGCAGCGTCTGTGACTTATCCCCTTGGCAGCGGGCCTGGCGCTTGGGAGCCTACGCCTCCGGCCTTCCTGCCCCCGGCTACTCCCTGGCTGGGCCAGATGCGGCCTTTCACCATGCGCAGCCCGTCGCAGTTTCTGCCGGGCGGTCCTACCCCGCTCAGCAGCTCAGCGTGGGAGCGGGACTATGCGATCACGCGCCTGCTGGGGGCCATCGACAGCACCATGCGCACACCCAAGCAGACCGAAATCGGCATCTTCTGGACCGAGAACACCGCGCAGCAATATGCGCGCCTGTTCGCAAACCTGACTTCCCAGCATCAGTTGAATTTGCTGGATACGTCACGTTTCATGGCCATTCTCTGGACGGGCTTTGCGGACGCCGGTATCGGATGCTTCAATGCGAAGTACCACTACGGTTTCTGGCGCCCGGTAACCGCAATTCCCGCGGGCGGAGGCAATCCCGATCTTACGGCCGATCCAGCCTGGCTCCCACTCGGCACAACGCCGAATCACCCGGAGTACCCCGCCGCACACGCATGTATCACCAGCGCAGTTTCACACCTGATTGCGGGCTATTTCGGCACTTCGAAAGTGCATATCGTCGTGGACAGTGTGGCTTTCACGGACGGCCTGCACACCCACAGCTTTGACGATACGAGTGACTTCCTTGACGAAGTATTCTGGGCCCGTGTCTATGTGGGATTCCATTTCTACCACTCTCTCGTCGACGGTCGGGAACTGGGTAAGAAGGTGGCCGCTCAGGTGGAGAGTCGCTACTTTCGATCGGCCGTCGATCGGTAGTTGGTATGTCAGGCATCCCTCGCTTTAAATGAGCGCATGATCGCCAAGTTACTCATCGAAGTTCGTCCGTGCTGAAAAGGCGATTCCGCTCCTGCGGCGCCTCGCTCCGGATGGCACGCGCTTCTGGCAGCGGTTCTCCAGGTCCCTGGCTTCTTCGCTTACGAGAAGCCTTTGGGCCGCTCGCTGGCTACATTGAAGGCACGCTCGATTGAATGCCAGGATGCTTAAGCGATCAAGGACTATGTCTCTTGCATGCACAGGCTTTGATTGCGTCTCGACGACCGGTCTCAATATTTTATAGTGTTCAGATCTTCGCATTCTTCACGGTTACCTCCAACAACTCCTAAGTAGATAGAAGCTGCTATCGCTTTGAGCCATTGGACCGGCTGGATCGCTTAGAGACTGCGCTCTTCGGCAATCGTGGAACAGCCTGAACGCCCGCCCAAAGCGTTGCGATCGTTTGCTCGACCACGAGAGTCTGGTCAGGCAAGTCAGGCACAACCCCTTGGATGACCATGAGTGTGGCGAGACCAAAAATCGTAAACCACCAGGTGTGAGCTACCACTATGTCATTCCTATTTGGCAATCCCTCATCCGTGGCAACATCGAAAAAGAGCTGCACGAAACGTCCGAACAACGGCGCGCCAATGTCGTTGATGTATTGTCCAGCGCGGACGCCGTTGCGGTTCTCCGGCCCGAAGAAGACATTACGGAACTGTTGTGGATGGGCAACGCAGAATTGAATCAAGCCGCGTGAAGTCGCAAAGAGACGCTCTTTCGGTGAAAGATGTTTAGCTGCAATCGCGTCGAAGTTCTTAACCATCAGCCCGATCGTCTCGCGGCTCAACTCGACAAGAATGTGCCACTTGTCAGGAAAATGCTGATAGATCACGGCGTGCGTATAGCCGATCTCTTTAGCGATCTCGCGAAGCGTCACGGCTTCGTAGCCGCGATCGGCAAACATTTTGCTGGCAGCCGCAAGGATCTCGCGCCGCAGCCTTTCCTTGCGCTCTACCCGGCGACTTGGTGATGTGGTTGTCACTTCAATAGCCTAGTCGCTTTTAACGATTTTTACGACCTTTTGTTGCTTTATAACCAATGGTTAACAACCATCGATTAATTTGCAACCAATGGTTAACGCATACCTCTAATCGTCAGGTCGCGCATTTGTATGGCCGGCCATATGCGAAGCAACAAGAAGGAGGATGCGATGAAAGTTCTAGTGATTGGGGCCGCGGGCAAGAGCGGAGAGGCGCTGGTAAATGAGGCGTTGGCGGCTGGGCATAAGGTGACGGCTTTCGTGCGCCGTGCCGCGCAGTACAAGAAGGCGAATGTCAGAGTTGTGGCTGGCGACGTGCTGGACGCGGCTGCGGTCGACGTTGCGGTAGCCGGACAGGATGCGGTCATCGACGCGCTGGGCGGCAAAACGCCATGGAAAGTGACGACCATGGAAACGACCGCGGCACACAATATCGTCGACGCGATGCGACGCAATGGCGTGCGACGGCTGTTGAAGATTTCCGTGGTGGGTGCGGGCGAGAGCGTCAAGAACGCCGGCTTCTTCAACGAGCACCTGCTCATGCGTACCTTTCTGCGGGGCTTACTGGTAGACAAGGCGGGCATGGAGTCCGAGATCGAACGCAGCAACCTGGACTGGACGCTCGTGCGGCCGCCGATGTTGACCGACGTCGAGAAGACCGGTGTTGCCAGGGTGCTGAGCACGGAGGGCGGCGAGAAGGCGCACAAGATCGGGCGGGCCGATCTGGCAGCCTTCATGGTGCAGCAACTAGAAAGCAGCCGGTATGTGCGCCAGGCCGTGACGGTGACGACCACATAGCAGGGCCTCTGCGAGGAATGCCAGTAAACGAATCATGCGACAGATAACTGTGGAAACTCAACGCGACTAGCGAAGTGCTAGCTGCGCAACTCACAAGCTCGGGCGTTCACCCCAGAGCACAACTTCGTTCACGAAAGGACACTTGTATGTCAAATTTCCCCACGCCGCTTGAAGAAGTCATTCATCACAATGTTATTAAGAACAACAAAACAGGCGGCCCGGCGCTTGATGTCGGGCAAATGAAATTACTCTGGAGGGCCTTGGGAGAACACACAGGCTACACGTTCTCTATCTTCGAGAGCACATTCGCGCCGGGCATGGGTATTCCACTTCATAAACACCCCTTTCCAGAGTTTTTCTATGTGCTGGAAGGCAATCTGTCGATCGGGTATTGGAACAACCAGGGTGTCACTGAGTGGGACGCATGTGAAGCCGGGGAGAGTCTGATGGTGCAGCCCAATGCGCCTCATACATTCTTCAATAAGAGTGAACATCCGTGCCGGATGCTGAGTGTGTCAACGTATCACCACGAGCGGATGATGAAGGATGCGGTGCATCCGGAGGGCAGGACAGATTTTCTGCCCGCTCAACTCACTCAGGCCGATTTTCAGAAATTAACCAAGTCGATGGAGAAGAATCAGACATTCCTTGTGGCAGACCATACTTAATATCGGGTCACATAGGCGCGCTTTTCGTCCTGCTCATAAAAAACACGCTTATCGTCAGCGAGCCGCTCATTACCTCAGTTGACGCTAAATCGCCAAGTCACTCATCGACGGTGACCGCGCTGCTGGGTCTGTCATAGCAGAGCCCAGAACTAAACCGGAGTAACGGGCCAGGAAGAGAGCAGCAAAGAGAGCTGCCCATGCGCGACGCGCCAAGGCTGAGCTTGATGGCCTACGAATCGAAGAGCCATCCTGGAGCTTCTGGGGCTCGCTGCTCAGCCGATTGCAACGGGGCTGAGCCGGACATGAACTCTTCGCCGTTTGTTCTTCTCCCACGGCCTCTCTTTATATAGCCTCCTGACATGCTGAAGTCGAGACGGGCAAACCGCATGCTCTCCTGTCTGGTCTGCTGGACATGCCACGGGCGCCTGGGTCCGAATCACTTCACTCTGAAAGACGCCGGCGCGGTCTGCAGTCTCTGCGGTACCAGGAATCCGCTCGGAAATCTCAAGAAAATGTCTCTCCAGGAAGTGACTGAGCCCTCGGAGATTTTGGTGTGCTTCACGCGCGGCGGCGAGATCGCGCACGCAATGCATCATGACGGAAAAACAGTCCCTGGTCCGTGGATTAGGTTCCAGTCAGCAGAAACCCTGGAGAAAGCGCTGCTTTACCTAGGTGCCACTGATGACCAATCGTCGCTCATCGCAAGACCATGCAACAGACCGGGCAAGGAAGCGGTCACTTGCGGCTGCTGCCGAACAGGAAGAACTTGTTGAAGATTGACTGGTCCAAGCTCTACGTAGTTTGCGCGTGGTCCAATGATTCTCCGCCATTGGCCTGTTACAGTTGTTCAGTTTTCGACCACATTTCACTCATATCAACCATCATGAACCACCATGAGGTTGCATGAGCGAGAGGGGCGGAAACCCGCTCCAGGCGCGGCTGAACGCATTTTAAGCAGCAATCATGCGGGGTTGAAAAGTGGGTCGTTTCGAATCCCACTCTCTCCGCCACTTCTCATTCTAAAGGCTTTACTCCCATTGCTACATTGTCTGTTACACAATGTACGAATGAGTGGCTCTGATTTGTATTAGATCCACCGGCCGCGCATCCATTCGCGTTCTTTAGTTGGCGTAACGCGCCATTCCTCGATCCAGCCTTCCGCATATCCGCATCCAGCACATCGAGCACAAGGGTGGTCGACTTTCTCGATGCACCGTGGCCGTAGCGAAGGCCGGCACAGTGTGCCTATCGATTTCAGCTAGGCGATTCGTCGACTGGCGAGTAAGATGCTCTGCGAACAAAGAAGCACGGGCTCTGAGCTGGACGGAGCACCCATGCAAACATCCAAATTCGAAGTCCGCCGACGTTACGCTCTTCTGAGTGTTCTCTGTTTATGGGCTGCGCCTCTTCTCTCGCAGACGCCGCTGCCACACGCCTCTATCCTCGATCCCGCGCTCAGGCGTGGTGACACGGTTCACATAAAAATCGAAGATGCTCCCGCTTCGGCCAAGAGCATCCTTGTCGAGTTAGCGCATGCGGGCGATGTCACGTACCTGGAGGCAAGCAAAACCGCCGATGGCGTATCAGCGGTCATCCCTGAAAGCGCTCCTCTGGGGATTTACCACGTAGACGTAGATATGGACGGCGACAAAGTCAAAGCGGGCCAATTAACCATCCAGCCTCCAGACGCCGCGCCTGTGCACCTCACCTCGCTGTCTCCGACGGCCACTGACACGACAGAGCCCGTCTATGTGCCCGATCCGCGGGACCGAACGGGCGAGGCCATCTCGGTTTCCAATTACGAGATTGAGGGAGGAAGAGCTCAGCTCCCCGGCATCACTGTTCATTGGAGGAACGCTGAATACACTCCGATCCTGAATGGCTGCACGTCACCATGGCCGCTCGGGTCAAAGACCAACCCGGTCCAGCAGCCGACACACTTCTTCGCCAAAGATCCGGGAAACGGCACACTTACTCTGTGCGATCTGCCAACCGACGCGCAGATCATAAAGAACGGAACAGAGATCAAAGCGAAGCCATCGGGCGAGAGCCGCGAGATGTGGATTCGCAAGCCGGCCAAGTCGATAGAGCAACCCACATTCCGGGTGAGCCTGCATGGTACCGGCTTCCAGGTCTCCCATCCCTACGACAACGCTATCTGGATCGATGGCGTGCGGCAGAATGTCGAGTGGGGCACCTGTTCCAATGACACCGCACGCGGCGATCCTGAACATCCCGTGCCGCTGAGGATTCAGGGCGAGGTCATCAGCTCCGAGGATATTCAGTTGTGTTCGGTGCCTGTGCCCGCAGACGGCCAGTTGCGAGTGGGCACCGGGTATGGAGACGTAAGAAGCGAATCTCTGCTCTTCAAGACTTACAGCATGGGCACCGCGGGCGTGGCCATCTGGTCTGCCCTGATTGCGCTTCTGCTCGCGCTGCTTCCGCTCTTTCTGCTCTCATCCGTTCAGGAGAGCTATCGCATCGCCGGATCGACATATAAGCTCCGGATGTTGTTTCTGGATCCTGAGACCGACACCTACAGCTTGTCCAAGCTTCAGTTTTATCTCTGGACTGTGGCGTCTTTGTTTGCTTATTCCTACCTCGTCATCAGCAGAATCCATGTGCAGTTCGCTACCTGGCCCGATGTGCCTTCAACATTGCCTGGCATCATCGCAGTAGCGGCAGGCACGGCTGTCGGTTCGCAACTCATCACATCGTCCAAAGGCTCCAAAGGCGCCGGCGAGGAGTCGCCCTCTTTTGCAGACTTCATTACAAGCGGCGGCGTGGTAGCGGCAGACCGCCTGCAGATGCTGCTGTGGACGCTTCTCGGCGTGGGTACCTTCTTCTACGCAGTCCTGCAACTTGCGCCCGGAAACATCACCGATTTGCCGGCGGTTCCGGAGCGGCTGCTGGTGCTGATGGGTCTGTCCTCGGCTGGATACCTGGGCGGAAAGATAGCTCGGAAAGCGGGCCCGGTCATCGATGAGATATCGGTGAGCCCTTCCGATCCAGATAATGCTATTGCTGCGGCGGCAGCCAGCAAAGCGGGCGAGATCCCGGATCTGATCGAAGCCGTCCTCAGCGCACAGGGCAGGCTGGCTCTTCTGGCACCAGTCGCCGATCCCCAGGCGCAGGCCGCCAAGGACGCGCTGACGGCTGCCATCAGCAAAGCCGGCGCGCCTCACACCGCATCTGATTACAATCAGCTCGTCACTGATCTCAGCGCGCAGGCCAGCGCCGCGGAGGCGGCCGCGTCCAAGGCAGCGGCGGCGTTCTCCGAAGGCAAGGCAGCGCAGGCCGATGCTGCAGCCGCGCAGTCCGCCGCAGCCGCATTGCAGGATCTGCTGGCAGATATCACGCAGGCGATCTCACTTGCCGCTGCCGCACCGATGCAGGCCGAAGTCGCGCCCACTGCTGTACCGAGAACGATCGAAATCCGCGGCTCCAACTTGTCGGCGGATGCGATTCTGGAGCTGGACCACGCCGATCTGCCCTTTCGCATGCTGCTGAATGCTCAGGGCATCAGTGCGCCCGAAACAGTTTTGCGCGACGCAACGACGCCGACATTCGCGCGCCTCCTGCGCTTGACCATCGATCCGGGCCGATTGGCAACAGCCGACCTGATCCAGTTGGGAAGATGGTTTGGCCAGAGCGGCAGGCACATTTTGACTCTCACCAATCCGGACGGTCAAAAAGCTGAACTCAGCTTTGACCTGCCTCCCGGTGCAGCGCAGAAAGTGAGCAGTGCGACATGAATGAGCTTCAGAAAGCGACGGTCGCTGCCATTGTGAATGTCTTCGAGACGGGTCGTGTGCGCGGCGACTACAGCGCCATCGCTGTGTTGAAGGGCGATAGCGGACATCTTTCCTATGGCCGCAGCCAGACCACGTTGGGCAGCGGCAACCTGTATAAGCTTCTCAACCTGTATTGCCAACAGGCGACAGCGCTCTTCGCCGATCCACTGAAACCATATCTGTCGCGATTCCAGAGGCGGGACTTCACGCTGGACACCGACCAAACTGTACGACTGCTGTTGCAGCAGGCTGGCCGCGAAGACCCCGCGATGCGCGCCACGCAGGATCAGTTCTTCAACACGGAGTATTTTGCGCCGGCCTCTCGTCACGCCGAATCCTGTGGCATCAGCCGGCCCCTCGGGCTGGCCATCGTATACGACAGCGGCATCCAGGGCGGGTGGGACAAGTTGCGAACCCGCCTTGGTGCGGTTGCAACAAATGGCGAAGAGGCTTGGCTGGGAAGATACGTCGACGAGCGTCGCAAATGGCTGTCAGGCCTGAAACCTCCGCTGCCGTCAACGACATATCGTATGGACGCCTTTCAGGCGCTGATCAACGGCAACGCGTGGGACCTGCCGATCCCATTGAAAGTTCACGGAGTCACGATCACTGAGGAAGCTATGATGAGCGGCGACCGGCCACTGCCCGGAAGCGCAAGGCGGCGTCTGAAGCTCACCAGCCCTTATCTGCGTGGCGAGGATGTCGACGCGCTGCAGCAGGCCCTCAAGGCGAAGGGAATCGATAGCGCCGTGGATCACGTATATGGCCCTCTGACAGATGTTCTGGTGAAGAAGTGGCAGCAGCAGAATGGCATTCACGAAGACGGTGCGGGAGCGGCCACCCTCAAATCGCTTGGGTTGTGAGATGAGCCGCGCTGCTACCCGACTACCTCTTTGAGTCTCATTCCGTCTCAATGGTGCTATATATGCCGACCGAGCGGCGAACGTGGGCGGCGAATCGCAAGACAACCTTTCCCACCGGCAATGACGGGGTAGCGAGCTATGGCCGATATTCAGATCACCGATGCAATGGACAAGCCGGTAGGAATTGCGATTGATCTGAAGCAGCCCTCTTCGCTGTTGAAGTATCTGAAGAGCGAGTTGCTGCACCTCGCAGTGGTGCCCGACTTTCTCAAGCGCAAGGACCTGCCGCTCAGCCAGGCGGCCACAAGGCCGATTCAATTTCAGGCGGCGGTGACGCACGATTTTCAGCTGGGCAATACCGTGCCGGAAATCGACATCACGCCCTCTGCGCAGGCGACGATCGGCGTGAACGCCAGCCCGCGAACAGATCTCTTCGACGGCGACGCGTTTCCTATCCCGGCTACCGTTCCAGACCATGGCGCCTACGTGTCCATAGGCTTGCAAGGATCGCTCGATCTGAACGTCAGCGGGTCCGACGGCGATTTGTCCTTCGGCCTGGACGAGACCACAACCGTTAGCATGCAGTTCTTCAAGGCATTCTCGCTCGCCCCGGTTGAGCCCACGCTGGGAGAAGCGGTGGGCCGCACCTTCTCCTCGTATGTTCTTCCAGCGGACATTTCGGATCTCGAACAGCTCGGGCCTGGCGACATCGCAACCATCTCCGGACAGGGAAAGCTGAAGATATCCGGCGCGGTCACAGCAAAGGCTTATCCCAACCCACTCGCCTCAGTCGACCTGCCGCTCAGCATGGGCAGCATTGACCTGAACGCCGGCGCCACGGCGAAGTTATCCGCGAGCTTCACATTATCCGGAAGCTATCAGGTGCGTGCTCGACGCTTGGACGCCGATTTGATCGAGTTAAGCTTCCTTCGCCAGCATGGAACGAAATTCGTCGCGGACCTTTCTGCAACGGGCGGCGTCTCGGCCAAGCTGGGCGATACCGATCTTGCGAGCGTAGTCTTCGGCGCCATGAGCAGCGATCCCATGCACGATAAGACGATGCTCGCCGATTTACAGCCGGGGGAGCTCGGCACGTTGAGTGATGCGATCAAGAACGGTCTGGACCACAGCCTGCACGCCTCTCTTGATCTAATGCTCTCTGCAGAGGCCGACGATCAGGCACTCTTTCAGTATCACATCCAACCGGCGCAACTGGACGCGAGCGGCAGCATGGCGGTTCACAAGGCTCTGGACGGCGACCTCCGCCTGCTCACGGCGATGGAAGGCGCGGCGCAGGATGCGGGAGTGCTCGCGCCCGGAATCACGATGTTGAACAGCCTGCTCTCCAGGGTTCGCAAGCAGGGTCTCACGCTTCATCTCAATCTCATCGGGCTGTTGAACTTCGTAAGCGTGTCGGAGTTGATCCGGAAGAGTGAGGTGCTGACCGATTCCGTGACCGGAGACGTGACCATCAAGGAGACGGTGACGGCGAACAGTATCGGGGCAATCGTCGAGCCGCTCAAACGCAATGAAGCTCTCCGCAAGGTGCTTTTCGATTCGGTCCTCGCTACCACTTGCTACAGAGCCGGAAAGGCTATATCACCGCTGAGCCTGAGCTGCGCACAGGTGCATTTCGCTCTGAACCAGAACACCAACCATCAGATCATGAGCGATTACATGAGATGGTTTGTCGCACTGCATCTTCTCGCTCGGCCAGCAGCTGATTCGTATCTGGCTCATTTCAGCGACGGCGGGCCATCGACCTGTGTGCTGCGAACGTTCTTTGCGAATGCTGATTGCGAGGCGCTGTTTTTCGATGCCGCCGGCCAGCTTCGTCCCAGGACTTACTTCCTCGAGGTTGGACGGCAAGCGATGCGCGCACTTCTTGATCCGGACAATCAGGCTATCGATGCGCTTCGCTCGCAAATGCTGGACGATGCAACCTGGCAGACGGCTATCGCAACGGGCGCGAATGTCAATCTCGGTCCGCTGGTTGGAATCGGCACGGACGATCCTCGTGTCTCCCTCCTGATTGGAGATGTCTACGTGATCTCTGAATGGGCTCACGCGATGGCGCAAAGCGCAGCCGCTGTGCAGGATATACGAGCGCTCGTTGGCAACGCGGATCCCGCGACACTGATGGGCAACAATCAGTTCAAGAGCAAGCGTGACCAGTTGCAAAAGAACCTGGCTTCGATGGCAAAAGCGAGCAAGGCACGTTTTGACGAGCCATGGGGCATGGTCAGTCTCTTCTGGGCGAGTGGGGCATCATCCGGTGCATACGGCAAAACAGTGACGCAGGCGCTCACGCTGGAGTTGGGCAATCCCACCATGCAATTGAAGCCGTAGCTCCCTCACCACTATTTGTCTCTCCGCTATCGGGGAAACTGAAATCCCAGGGCCACTGAATCCGGATCAGAACAGAGATGGCCGGCTCGACGAGCCGAGCAGCGAGTTGCTTATATTTGCGATGGTGTGATGGCCTTCATTACCACCCCAGGCGAAGAGCAGGTAGACGACCGGCAGACCGCCAGCATGGATCGTGATGCCACCCAGGTAACTGTGACGCAGGTGGCTGAAGTTGACGTCATCGCGGTTGAGGGCGACCTTGGCTTCGTCGATGCCGAGATAGAGACCGATCGGAATTTTGCCGAGGCTCTGCTCATAAGCGCCGTTGATGAGCAGGAGGTTGGGAGCTCGGAAGCGATAATCCGGATAGCTGGCGAGGATGGATTGGCCGTTGATGTCCGAGCCGCCGATAGTGGGGTCCAGGTAGAAGGGCACAACGCTGCCGGCGCCGGCGATGGATTCCTGAATGAACAGGCGCGCGGAGAGAGAGCCGGTGACGTCGCGCGTGGGAGAGATGGGCGGGATGGTACGCGCGGGCGCGCCGGGGAGCGGAGGTGGCGGGGCGGAGGCCGGTTTGCCGACATTCCTGGTGTAGAGCACGAGGCGATGATCGAGATCGGCAGTGAAGCGGCGGAAGCTGTAGTGGGAGTCTGAGGGTGCGTCGAACTGCTGAAGTTCGACCAGATAGTTGAGCTTGAGGTGAACGGCGGCGGGGAACGCCGGAATGATGCGCAGGCCTTCGCCGGTCTGAAAATAACTCGGCTGCGAAGCGAGCCCGGGAGCGGTGAGCTCCGTGTAGGTGGGTTGGATGGATGGGCTTGTATCTCCATTGCGCACGGACGGGAAGCGGCCGTTGATTTCTCCGACAAGGACAAGTCCGGCGGAAGGGAACCAGGAAGTGATCGGGACGGCGGTGTTGATGCCGGTGATGTTCTCCGAAATCCCGAAGTCTGTGCGGGCAGCCGGCAGCGTGTTAGGGCCGAGGCCGTAGTAGAAGATACGGTTGAGAGAATTGGAAACGGAGTAGAAGCTGACGGTGGGCGATGGAGTCGTGAAGGTACGTGGCGCGTGCTGGGTACGGAGCTGGCCGGGCACGGGAACGTGCGGCGCGGGGGCGCGTGAGGAGAGGCGAGCGGCGGTGATGTAAACACCCGCGCGCCAGGAAGCGTTGCCGGTGGCCTGGGCGTCGGCGTTAAACGTGAGAGACCAGTGGCAGGCATTGCGAGTACCGGGCGCGGGGGCATGCGTCAGATCGAGCCATGATGCGCAGTAGGTCGGGTGATAGAACTCGGCGTAGGCCAAGCCGAAGCCGACACCATTCTGCGGCGCGAGGTTGCCCACGGCGATATGGAAGGGCGTCCCGGTGAAGAGAGTTTCAGCGCAACCGGGGATGCCCTTGATGCCGGAGGTGCAACTGCCAAGATTGCCCCGCTCCTGGACGAGATCGCGATTTAGATTGCCGAAGAAGCTCGGATTGCTGTTGTCGGCTGCTGGGGCAGGCGGAGGCGCGTCAGTGGACTGAGCCGCGCCTAAGGCTGCACACGAAAGGCAGAGGCAGAGAGACAGCAGGGACAAGAGCGGAGCGCGGAGCGTGTTCATTCGCGTGGGCTCTTCTTCGGAGAATGTTTGCGTGCCTTACTCTTGCTTTTACTTTTGCTCTTTGCGCGCTGCGGATGCACTTCCTCTGCTCCCGCCGCGATAGAGATGCCGGTCGAAGCTGGCTTCCGGTGACGCTTGGTCACGAGCTTGAGTGCAGGCGGCTTGCGGCTCATGAGGCGATCGGTGACGGCGGCAATGAAGCGATTGGCGGCATGTCCGTCTTCTGGCGACGGGATGGGCATGTCGACGCGCAACTCCGGCGGCAGGCGTTCGGCGACGTGGACGAAGTGCTCCAGCTGTTTGCGTCCGAGATCGTTGAGGGGAGCGTCGGGCTGAAAGGAGTCGGGAGGAAGGGGATGTCGGCGGATGGTGGCCATGCAACTCTCCTAATAACGCTGGACAGTGCTTACTCGAAGTCGGGGCAGTCGTCGCGCATGGTGTCTAGGGTGAGATAGCGGAGAAAGGTGTTGGCGGTGGCCTCGCGGACGGACCGCTGACTGTTATCAAAGCCTGGAAGAAGATGTTCGGTGGCAGTAGCGGGAATGGAGGCGTGCTCAAATTCGTCGTTAATGACGGAGCCTTTCTCTACCCATGGCGAGACAAGTATCGCGGGCACGCGCACGCCGAGACGATCGAAATGGAAGGGCTCCGGCGTCCCGGTGGCGTCCGTCTGCGCGGTGAACTCCTTATCGACCCGCGAAGGATCGAGAGTGGGTGTAGGCACGTGGTCGTAGATCCCGCCGTGCTCGTCATAGACGATCAATAGCGCGGTCTTGGGCCAGAGCTTGGGGTTCAGCCGAATGCGGTTATAGATATCGGCGATAAAGTTTTCGCCGGCTCGAACGTCATTGTCCGGATGCTGATCGGTCGCGGCGATCTGCGTGCCTTCCGGCGAGAGATGGTCCTTATAGTTCGGCTCGATAAAGGAGTAATCGGGTAGCTGATCGGCATCGCATGCAGCGAGGAAGTCAGGATAGGTGCCAAACAGGATCTGCTGGTTCTGGAGGAGGTTGACTACCTCAAGCGTGGAGCTGTTCCCGTCGAAGTAAAAGAGCTTGGAGGTGCGGCCGCCGGCGGTGAGCCGTTCATAGATGCTCTTGAACTTCGGGTTGATGTAGAAGACGTTCATCCCCACGTTGTTGAAGGATGAACCGTAATGAGCGAAGGCTCGATTGCAGAGCGTCGGACCGGGGATGGAGGCGAACCAGCGATTGAAGACGGCGAACTCGGTGGCAAGCGTATGCAGGACGGGCAGGTTGTTGGGAGGGTCCGCGCTGAAGGTGTACACGATGTGGTGCGAGGTAGGGACATCGGGCTGTTGTTGTTTCTGGTAGATCCGAATGAAGCCATCCATCGTGGGCTTGCGATTATCGCCTCTCGCTCCGTTGAAGATCTGGGAATCTACGGATGCGAAGTCGTGGTGCGGATCGGGCAGCAATTGACCGCGGAACTCTGCCAGGGGCTGCACCGGCGTCATGGCGCCCGTGGAGTCGGGGATCGCTTCGTTGCCATTCAGGCCATCAATGTTCGGATGCGTTCGCTTGAGGCAGCCGAGCATGTGGTCGAAGGAGCGGTTTTCCAGCATGAGCACGACAATATGTCGAAGTGCATCGATCCCTTGTGCCATCGCTTTCCTGTCCTTTTAGAAGCCCTGAAAGAGTCACTTCAGTGTGGGCCCACACAACGGAGAACCTGAGTAGACGTAACGGCCGATTCGGTGCAAGCAGCAACAGCAGCAGCTTAGCGATTTGAACGGGAAGTCTTCACTCACTCGGTGCAGCGAACAGGTCTCGCGCCTACTGCTCTTCTGAGCGCGGGTCGCGACCGCTGGCAGAAACGAATCATAAACCCGACGGAGCGCGGAGGCCAGCAAATTTCGCGCAATCTGATGCTGTTCACCAGTAAACAACGGAGAACAGCCCGACGTTTTCGGTAGAAACAGGCGGTACTATCGCGAGTCCTTAGCCGTCACCAGCTGAATTCCGGGCCGATCTCCAGGCATCTTCGAAAGTATCGCGGATATTAAGCCACTCCGTTGATACGAACGAGCCGGCCTATTCACTATTCAAGAAATCAGTTGCGATTTCTGTATCGCACTGATACATATCTGTCACCATAAGGAAGACGTGATCCCATAGACGCGCCGGCGTTGGGATGCAGCAAATAGCGGACTCCAGGGCTCGTTCACCGTTCGACATTCATGAGCACATCAGGACCGAGTGGTCGGATTTCAGGACTAATCGGCTGGCGCAGAGTAAAGGTCACCGTTTCAAAGCGTGACGATGCGGTACGTGACCGCCCTTCCGTTCCTGGGTTTACGACCCGACCAACGACCTGATCGATGGGTCCCTGTTACAGATCAAGGTTCGCACGCGCACGCGCTCGCCTGGCCGATGGCGCTACCTGCCGGGAGGTGAGTGACTGGTTTCCGGGGTGCGCATGTAAGGCGTGGTATCTGGAGCTCACATGGAGAAGTCGAGCGGGTCAATCATGGCAGCGCTTCTGCTGGGTACGGGGTGGTTCTTTCATGCACCTCCCGGACATCGGCCGGCGTCTCCTCACCCGGAGATACAGGCGGCGTCGAAATCCGGAACGCCACCGGCACCCACTGCTGGAGACGACACGGATAGTGACGGCCCGTGGAAGGCGTCCTGTCAATACTGGGCGGCGCTACGGCCTGTGAAAGCAAGTACGGATTCGATCGGAAAGAAAAGCTCAGACTGCACGGGTCCGGGTGGATGGGGTGTGCCGGACAACATCAAATCTCTGCTGGACCATGGTCTGCAGGTGCACGCCGTCATCGCGACGGTGCCTGATCCGGTGCACAGTCATCTTGCCCCGGAGTTCGACCGAACGCTAGACGCCATCATTGGTGCCGCCTCCGATAATGGATTTTTGGCGAGCTACTCATGGCTGCCATGGAAGACGAAGACAGGTGAGGACGCAACGGAGAAGCCAACGGGGATCGAACTTGACGAGCCCGGCCTGTTGATCTTCAACAGGCGTTCAACCTCGGCCGGAACGGCCCCCACTCTGTACATGTTTCTGGTGGCTGAGATGCCCGGCGATGGGGTGAATGCAGGTCAACTGAAGAAAGCGTTGACATACGAGTTACAACTGCGATCCGCATTGGGCAACGGCTTCGCCACCGATCCGGAGGGTAAGCTGCGCGTGATCGGGCCGCAGTACTCCGGCTCTGCCATGTCGCTGATTCAGACAATCAACACTGTTCTGGAGAGCTTCGGTGGGAATGAGCAAGCCGGGCGGGCGCCGCCGCAAGAATTAAGCATGGTAGGCGCAACAGAAACGGAGCAGGCTTGTCGGATTCTGAATCAATATCCACTTCAGCAGAGCGAACCTTGCGTGCCGCACGGAAAGAGGCAGTATATTTCGTTCGCCTCCAGCGCGGCGATAGAGGGTCTTCGGAAGGTGGTGGAGCAGAGCGGCTATGACGCGGCGCGCACGCTCGAACTACGGGAGGACGGCACCTTCTATGGCGCGTCGTTCGGCCAGGCACCAGGGAAGCCACCACAGATGCGCACTGTTTCATTTCCGCGTGACATCTCGCTGCTGAGAAACTCACATCAAGAGGAGCAGAGTGGCAGCGGGTCCGGGGAAACGGCCACACCCACGCCCTACCTTCGACTGACGACGCGTGATCAGGGATCCCAGGATACGCTGCCGGAGTTCTCGACGGATGTAACGCCACTGTCCCAGGAAGCGCAACTCATGTCGATCTCGCATGGGATGACACAGCTGCATGCGGATTTCGCTTACATCGCCGCCTCGAATCCGATGGACACTCTGTTTCTTGCTAAGTCACTGCACCGCTCCAATCCGGATACGCGCCTGGTGATGGAGCCGGATCTGCTGCTGCAGCGTGAAGGGGACGATGCAGCGTATATCGGTTCGCTGAGTGTAACTCCCTATCCGCTGGTGTGGGCGGCCCGCTCGGCGGAGGCACCAGAACAGCTGCGCACATTTGCCACCGGGGCGATGGAGGCCTACTACAACGCGGCGAGCTTCACGCTGGGCTCGATGACCAGTGCATACGGAACAGACCATGGCGACGGGCACCCTCCGATTCTCTACGGGTACAACCGAGCATCTCGTGCAAGCGGGAGCCCGGAAGGAAGGGTTCAGCCACCGTTGTGGCTGACGGCGGTCGGCACTGATGGTTATTACCCCATTGCCATGCTCACGATCGACAGCAAACTGCCGCCGGAGCCACAGAAAAAATATGCCCAGGCGAGGACCGTATATCCCTCGCATGTGTGGCAAGCGGTCTGCGTACTGATCGCTCTGGGATGCATTTTGCATATCGTTGCGCTGTTTTCGGCCAGTTACGCCTCCCCTCAGACATGCGATCTTGACATCGACCAGAACTGCATGCGCCATCGCCGCGCCCTGTATGGACAAGTGGGAGGGGCCGTGCTTTTCCTGATGAGCGCAGTCACGGCAATTCCTGCGGCCGTCTTCTTGCATTACGGCCGAGTACTGCGACTGGATTATGTAGACGTAGGGCTGGGTGTGTTTGTGCTGTTGCTCGGCATCGCCGCATGGGTCGTTGCCATTTGGAAAACCGTTGGAGCTGTGCAGTGGGATCGCCGGGCTCCGGCCACGTTGTTCAACCTCAGCGAGAAGCGCCTGTGCGCGGTGCTTTACTGGGGAGCGATCGCAGCGATGCTGGTGCTGGCGGCCCTGTGGTTCGTCCTGTGCAAACAGTCTTCTGCTCGAAGTCTCGGCGCCTTTTTCAGCTATCGCTGCCTGCATCCTTTGAGCGGTGTTTCGCCAATCACACCTGCGTTGCTGCTGCTGTGGAGCTGGTTCTTCTGGGCCCTTCTGCATGCCCGTCGCCTGCGGCTCACGCCTCGTTCGCGTCCACGTCTGCCGGATAAAGATGAATTACAGAAGATGCCCTGTGCGAATTACAACACCACCATGCCGGATCTATTCGTCTCCGACGATCGGATCCGAAGCGGTCTGCTCGAAGACACAACGTGCCTCATGATTTCGCGACGAGTACTGCAGCGGATCTTGCCCAAACAGCATGCGATCTGGCTTGATCGGTTGCTGATGCTGATCATTGCCGCTCTGACCGCAATTTGGATCGGATTCTCCCCTGTGCGTTCGCTGGAGCATCTTGGGTTACGGTTGGGGCCTACGGCGCTCTATGAGCTCTTCATCGGGCTGCTGCTGGTGCCACTTCTTGTGATTGTGATGTGCGCCGCGTCGCGCTTGTTTCTGGTGGCTGCTTCGCTGCGCAATCAGTTGCTGGAACGGCTGGAGCGCATGCCTCTGCGGCATGCATTCACACGGCTGCAAGGTTTTCATTGGGTAAGCATGCTGCGCGAGAGCGGCCAGCTGGAGCGGTGGCGCGACATGGCGCGATCGACCGAAGGCATTCGACAGATTCTGAATGATCCAGGTCTTCCTGCGGCGTGCCGTGCCGGTGATCTGCACAAGCAAAAGGATGCGCTAGAGGCAGAGGTTCGCCTGCTGGAAGATCATGTGAAAGCCCTGCACGACGGAATGCCGCCCCCCGATCCGGCCAGGAAGGCATGCCAGTACGTGGAAGAGATTGAGAAAAAATACGCAGCCTGCGCGGAGACCATCCTTTGCTATATCCTTCTGCCGCACTGGAGCCGACGCCGGCACGATTTGATGCAAAGCCTGCTGGAGCCGCCGCGTCCCGCCGGCGAGCCCAACGTGGTCCTGCTGGCGGAAGAGTTTCTTGCTATGCGGTATGTGGCTTTGATCCGCGGCATTCTGGCACAGATGCGCTACCTGCTCACGTTCATCACGGCAGCGCTGGTGCTGATAATGCTTGCTCTCAACAGCTATCCTTTCCAGCCAAAGCAAGAGATCGACTGGTTCGTCACAGGATTCTTCCTGGCCTTCAGCGCCGGAATCGTACTGGTGCTTGCGCAGATGCATCGCAATCCGCTGCTTAGCCGCATTACCGATAAAGCCGCACACGAGCTCGGCGCGGACTTTTACCTGCGCGTGGCAATGTTCGGAGCAGTGCCTTTGATCACCTGGCTGGCGACGCAGTATCCAAGCATCGGGAGTACCCTTTATGGACTGTTGAAGCCGGGGCTGGATGTGATGAAGTGAGAAGCCAATCCTTGCTGCGACTGGCAATGCTTTGAGACGTCATAAGTGATCGAAAGCGCCGTGAAAAAAGTGGAACTCTCCAAACTGATGCTTCAAAACAAGCGCCCGCTTTCGACCCGCTCATCCGGACGTGCAGCACGGTAGGTGAACCGCGCTGTCACAAATCCGCCAGCGGTATTCCGGCCAGGCGCCACCTCAGACGCCACCTCAGACGCCACTTTGATATATGTGACGTATGCGAGAGCAAGGCGACGCTTCGATGCTGCGGACAGAACTGCGCGCGCTGCTCTCGCTCGCGATCCCCGTAATCCTGTCGGAGCTGGGCTGGGTCGCTATGGGCATTGTCGACACCATCATGGTCGGCCGGCTCGGTCCGGAAGCCATCGGCGCTGTCGGCATCTCGAGTGCCTCGTACTACGCTCCTGCGTTGTTCGGCATCGGTATCCTTCTCGGCCTGGATACGCTTGTTTCGCAAGCCTGGGGACGCCGCGATTTTCATGTCTGCCACCAGTGGCTCGCTCAGGGCGTATACCTTGCGATCGTCTACACTCCCATCGCGATGCTCGGCATTGCCGCGGTGCCACTGCTCTTTGGCCGCTTCGGCATCAATCCCGCCGTCGCCGGACCCGCCGCTGTGTACCTGCGCATTCTCAATTTCGGGACGCTGCCACTGCTCGTCTACGCTGCATTCCGCCGTTATCTGCAGGGCGTCGGCCGCGTGCGTCCCATCACCTTCACGCTCGTCTCCGCCAACCTCATCAACTGGGGAGGGAACTGGGCGCTCATCTACGGCCATCTTGGACTGCCCGCGATGGGGTTGAAGGGCTCGGCTGTCTCCACCTGCCTCGCGCGCATTTACATGGCGGCGGTGCTGGTTTTCTTTGCCTGGCAGCATGAACGCCGGCGCGGCCATCCGCTGTTCTCGCATTGGCCGGGGCCGCACTGGCAGCAACTGCGTGCACTCATCACGCTCGGAGCGCCGGCAGCCGGGCAGATCGTGCTTGAAGTCGGCGCATTCGGCGTCGCCACTTTGATGGCCGGGCGTCTGGATGCAGAAGCACTCGCCGCGCATCAGATCGTGCTCAACTGCGCGAGCACCACGTTCATGGTGCCGCTCGGCATGTCTGCGGCGGCGGCAGTTTCCGTCGGTCACGCCATTGGAGCAGGGGATCTGGCTCGCGCGCGACGCGCCGGATGGCTGGCTCTCGGCTCCGGTGCGGCCTTCATGGCCCTAGCCGCGTGCGCTTTTCTGCTGCTGCCGCGTCCGTTGCTGCACATCTACACCCAGGACGAAACAGTCGTGATGCTCGGCACGCGCCTGCTCATGCTGGCCGCCGCCTTTCAGATCTTTGACGGCATCCAGACCGTAGCCACAGGAGCGTTGCGAGGTGCAGGCGAGACCCGCCAGCCCATGTTCGTCAATCTCGGCGGCTACTGGTTTTTCGGCTTGCCGCTGGGCTATGCGTTATGTTTTCAGGCACAGCGCGGCGTCTTTGGCATATGGATCGGACTGACGATCTCGCTCATCGTCATTGCGCTGTATCTCCTTTGGCAATGGGCGCGAGTTAGCCGTCGTCTGGTTTCGCAGATGCCACGTGAAGTGAAAGTCGCTGCGCGGCCGTGACAGTTACGAATCCAAAATGGCAAATGGGGTCGAGTGTAGTTCACCAGCGACGGCCACCACGGATTCATACCAGTTCACGAACGGGAGTTCGGCGGCTTGGCACAGCAGACTCGAAGTGCGATCCCACAGTCCCTCCCAGCCTAGTCGCGCCTCACTGAACCATCTTTGCGCCATCTCGACTATCGTCATATCGTTCAAATTGCCAAGCGCGTAAGCGCGAGGGAAGCCGTACTGAAGAGGCACGACTGTGCCATCGGCTTCGACTACCAGGGGAGAAATAAGATCTGCAAGCCGATCGCTTTTCGAACAAGTGCTAGACGCTGTCGTCCTGCTCACCCGGCACAAATCACGCAATACATCTCGATTCAGCAAGTCCAGATGAATTCTGAGCCGGCCGCCGTATTCTTCGCTCAACCGATCTACCAGGAGCCATGTGATGGCTGCGTCCACATCCGTGGGTGCCTGACCCTGAAGCGCCGACCGCGCGCGGCCGGTCTCTTCCAGAGGATGGATTTGTAACACCTGTGCCTGTTCCGCGGCGGCAAATTCTGCCGCCCATCCCAGATCATCGATACTTTCGTGCGTAAGGGTAAACA
The DNA here is from genome assembly GCA_963757575.1 of uncultured Acidobacteriaceae bacterium. Taxonomy (GTDB): domain Bacteria; phylum Acidobacteriota; class Terriglobia; order Terriglobales; family Acidobacteriaceae; genus KBS-83. The sequence continues at coordinate 41,626 of CAVWSD010000014.1, read as the reverse complement.
AGAATCCGAACGGGATGCCGCTGCTGCGCAACGAACTGAGCCGCTTGTGCATGGTTTCAAATGCACGGGGAGCATTGCGCATGTGGTTGTGACGATCAGGCGCGCCATCCAGGCTGATTGCAAGGAAATCGACTCTTCCCAGAAGTAGTTCTATGTGCCGGTCGTCGAGCAACAGGCCATTGGTTGTAATCGTTGTTTGCATGCCTCGCCGCCGAGTCTCGTTCAAAAGGCTCGGCAGCTCGGAGTAAAGAAGTGGCTCGCCTCCGGAAATACTGACGACGCGATAGCCTAGGCTACCGGCGTCACTGATGGCCCGGGCCAACATAGACACATCCTGCTCTTGCCGCTCAGCAGGTGCGGAGCTTGAGTAGCAGTGCAGACAACGTAAATTGCAGGCTCGGCTGGGATGCAACTGCAAAACCGGAGGCGTAACACTTGGCATTCTCATGGTCGGGATGGCTTATTCGCCCCTTCCAATTTGGAGAAATGCCTCGTCGATCACTGGAATGCCGTAGGGAAACAGCTTGACGGTAAATCCCTTCTCGATAAGGCTGTCGATCAAACCACCCAGCTTGGGCGGTCTGCCCGGTACGCGCGTGCCGCACAAGGGGCCATCTTCGTCATACGCGCTGACGATTTGTCCTCCGGCAGCGTGCACAAGTTCAATCACCTTGCGCAGCTCCGCTTTTGAGACGTTCTGCCGCGTAGCGAGCAAACGCTCGACTACCTCATCTATGTTCTGTTTTTCCATGGTGAAACTCCCTTCCTCGAAGAGTGCAGTAGGTTCTGCACACCTGGGAAATGGTGCGTCCTGCGCCTGAACCGTTTCGTGGGCGGGTCGAAACTTCAATCAATCCCGTTGGACTTCGGCCCTGGCGATGTAGACTTCGGCACATTGCCGCTGTGCATATAGATCGATAAGGGAGGCTGCGGGATTGAGCGCGCGGGTCGGCGCCGAGAAGGACAAACTGGCTGGTCTACCTTAAAGTACTACTCTATATATACGAGGCGATTGCTCACCAGACCTACCGGGAACATACCAAATGCCACGCGAAACTTCTTGGACCAGACGAAAGTTCCTCAACACGGTGATGGGTTCCGCCGCGTCGCTCACTGTGGCGGGAAGCGCATCGAATACGTTGGCCCATGGTCTTGACCCATCACCACTGCGGGGACGATTCCTCACCCACGTCTCTGTTGTCCGCGTGAATCAGATCGAGGTCACTCCCACTCGCTCGATAGGCGACGACGAAGCAGCCGACAACAGCCCGGCTCATATCCGATCCAGGCGCGAAGCCTTTGAGAGAGGATGCCCCGGCGGCCGGATGACGTGGGCCATCAGTTGGCTGGCGTTGAACGACAGCCGTCAGCAATACAAAGAGGCACGCCGGCTGCTCGCCTCGTATCACGATCGTTATGGAGATGAGATCACCTTCATACCGGGCGGCTATTTTGCGCCGATGTACGACACGCGCGAGCACAACCAGCAGACGATTCACAAGGCGCTGCACCTGATCACCGCGATGGTCGGCAACGGATACCGCCCTCAATCCATCGTGGCCGGTTTTCTCGATGCGTCCAGCCAGCACTACCTCGCCACGGAAGAGGGCATCCACGTGTGTCAGGGCCAGATCTGGAGTCAGCATGGCATCGATCATGGCGACGGCGATGGCGGCATCTGCTATCCCTACTATCCCAGCCGCGAGCACTATTTGAAACCCGCACAAGGCCCAGCCGACTTCATCGATTGCGTCTGCCTCGATGGCTGGACCTGCGACTTCCTGACGGCGCGAAGGGAAGGCTTCACGGGCGGCTTCAACAGCCGTCTCGGTGTCGGACCGATCGAGTCGGTAGGGAACCTGGGAACGCTTGCGGGCCGCCGCGAGATGATGGACACCACCGCGGTGCACTTCGACCGCGGCAAGGCGCTGAACGGATTCGGCTGGGTCACCGCTATCTGGGAGGTATCGATCGGCCACGATCCAGATCTCACGTATTGGCTTCAGACCATTAGAGAAAGATGGCCGGACACCCAGGTGCTGACGGAAGGCGAATTCGGATTGAAATGGCGGGAGCACAATCCAGACAATGCAAAGTTGAATTACCGGTTTGATGAAAGAGGAACAGGGGCACCAGGCTCGGAGAAAGATCTCGAGATCCAGTGGTTCATGAATCGGGAATTTCGCCTGGCGCTCCTGCGAAATTGGAAGACGAGCAGCCCCTCTATGGTCATCGACTTCACGCGGTACGACCTTCCCGCGCAGGAGCCGAGAACACTGCAAAGGGAATGGAGCCTGATCAACGTGCTGAATCAGAAAGGCACTCGTCCGCAGGACAAGCCCGTCCGGCTGGATCAGTTAAGTGCGGAGGATCAGCGGAGAATCTATGCAATGTACCCCGAATTAGTTGAATTGGGCAGGCCTGGCCTATAGGGTTGCGTTGAGGCTGCGCCTTGCTCATTCATCTCGTCGATGGCACATACGAGCTCTTCCGGCATTATTACGCTTTGCCATCCGCGCGCGATGAGGGCGGCAGGGAAGTCGCAGCGGTTCGCGGCGTAGTCGCCTCTGTGCTCGGCATGATCACCGCCGGCGCCACCCACGTCGCGGTTGCTACCGATCATGTCATCGAGTCGTTTCGCAACAGCCTGTGGCCCGGCTACAAAACCAGCGAGGGTGTCGAACCAGACTTACTGGCACAATTCCCGCTGCTTGAAGACACTCTCACGGCAGCGGGCATCGTAGTTTGGCCGATGGTGGAGTTTGAGGCGGATGATGCTCTGGCTGCCGCGGCACAGACCGCAGCCAGCGATGCGCGTGTCGATCAGGTCGTTATCTGCACACCAGACAAGGACCTCGCCCAGTGTGTCCGCGGCACACGCGTAGTTCAGCTCAATCGCCGGACACGTTTCACAAGCGACGAAGCCGCTGTGATTCAGAAGTTCGGCGTCACACCGGCATCCATCCCGGACTACCTGGCGCTCGTGGGCGACGCAGCCGATGGCTATCCCGGCCTTCGCGGCTGGGGTGCAAAATCGTCAGCCGCCGTTCTCGCCAAATTTTTCCATCTCGAATCCATTCCGGCGGACTGCCGCGAGTGGCGCGTGAATGTCACGAACGCAGGTAGCCTGGCCGCAACGCTCTTGCGCGAGCGTGACCGTGCCCTGCTTTTCCGAACGCTCGCCACGCTCCGCACAGACATCGCGCTCTTCGACGATGTGGAGCAATTGCGTTGGGAGGGACCCTCGCCCGCCTTTCCTGCCATCGCGGCTCGATTGGACGCAGCAGTCACTGAGCCCCGCAGCACTTCCGGCCGGCCGCGAAGTGTGCCGAATCTCAGCAGCTCCGTGGGCCCATAACGCCCATCTCCTTGGCTGCGGTCTTTTCTCGATCAATCACGGTTGCGAGATCGCCTGGCGCTAATGCGGAGCCTGCTTCAACAGCCAGCTCACAAATTCTTTTCCTGCCTCATAGTTGTCTTGCGGGGCGGGGTTGCGATGCTCGGTATATTCGTTGTACAGCCATGGGTCCACTATGGCGACTACTGTTCCTTTTCCATACTTCGCTGTTGCCATGACGATACCCGTCTTGTCTTCGAGCAGGGCTTTGGCGGGGTATTTCAGCGAAATTGCGCATGTGTCCTTCATATAAAGCATATGGGAATGCTGAAAGATGGGCCCTCCGCCGCTTACCGGAATGTAACCGGGCGCAAACTGATCACCGATGACATGATGTTTGAGCACGTCATCGAAATGGATGCCGAAACGGTCCGCCAGGAGATCGAGATGAGCGATGTCCGCGTTGGCGGGATCGTTCTCCATCAGCACCAGAACGCCGCCCTGCTTCACCCATTCCGCGACCTGGTCCGCGTCTCGCGGTTGCATGTAGTGAGGATGCGGATTTTTCGCCGGATTGTCAGGCGAGACGATGATATAGAACTGCGCATCCTTCAACCGGTCCCTGGTCGGGGCCTCATATAGCGTACCGAGCGTTGCGCCCTGGCTTGTAAAAAAGTCTCCAAGGAGAGAGAAGCCGCTATCGCTATGGTCGCTCCACTTGTAGTGGAAGTATTCTTTATGTCCCGCAGCGTTTTGCCTCTGCTGGCTGTTGAACCATGCGTCGACCATAACCGTTTCGCCGCGAGCCACGGTTGCGGCCGGCGCCGGCTCCATCTCCGTGCTGGCCGGCAGAAATGCGCCTACGCGCCTTGGATCATCGCTCATGACCGGAGAGCCGACATAGGAATACGTGCCATCATGATAGGGAGCGCCACCCAGGCCGGCAGTCTTTGATGTGCCTGTGAGAGTTACAAATATGTTCGCGTCAGTCTGGACATGTTCCAAGGTCGAGTTCTGCGACGCGCTCCGACCATGGCAGCTCTTGTGCCCGCGCCATGGAGCAGAGAACCACGCACAGCAGGACAGACAGCATCGGCCATGCGCCACATCGCAACAGCTTTGCGATTTGCGCCACGCGAGAAGGGAAGGAGGAGGTCATTTTTCTGTACAGGTTCATCCCGTCGTGTGAAATCGCATTCGTTCCGCTCATGAGACGCATTACTATGGACGGAGGTTTTCGGGTCTTCATTTAGCCACCATATTTGTACATCCCGGTAGACCCAGAAATCGCGCAGGCAAATCATCGCATGAATCCCATCCCGGCCGAACCCGAGCAGCAAGATCGCAGCAGCATTCGTCTCGGACATGTGCGCTGGACCATCTGCGCCATGCTCTTCTTCGCGACCTCCATCAATTACATGGACCGTCAGGTCATCGCGTTGCTGAAGCCGACGCTGCAGCACACCATCGGCCTGACTGAGATCAACTACGGCTACATCGTCGATGCCTTTCAAGCCGCCTACGCGATCGGTCTGCTGGTCGCCGGCCGTCTGGTAGACAAGATCGGCACACGCATCGGCTACATCTTCATCATGGGCCTCTGGAGCCTCTCTGCCATGGGGCACGCATTGGCGAACAGCGCGCTTGAGTTCGGTTTTGCGCGCTTCTTCCTCGGCATCGGAGAATCCGGCAACTTTCCCGCAGCCATCAAAACCATCGCCGAATGGTTTCCGCAAAACGAGCGCTCGCTGGCCACAGGTATTTTCAACTCCGGCGCAAACGTCGGAGCCATCCTCGCTCCGCTCCTCGTCCCCTGGGTGACCATCCGCTTCGGATGGCGGGCCGCCTTTCTCACTACCGGCTTCTTCAGCGCGCTCTGGATCTTCTGGTGGTGGAAGAATTACCGCAAGCCCACCGATCACCCTACGCTTACCGGCGCCGAGCTACGCCACATCTATCGAGACGCCGCGACGCAGATGGGCCCATCGACGCCCTGGATACGGCTGCTCGGCTATCGCCAGACCTGGGCCTTCTCCGTCGCGAAATTCCTCACCGATCCTATCTGGTGGTTCTATCTCTTCTGGCTGCCGTCCTACTTCAGCGCACGCTTTCATCTGGATCTTTCGCACCTCGGCCTGCCGCTCATCGTCATCTACAACATGTCTGCCGTAGGCAGCATTGCCGGCGGTTGGCTGCCGGCCCCGTTTCGCCGACTTGGATTCTCGGCTGCAGGTGCGCGCCTTGCAGCCATGTTCTTCTGCGCCTGCCTGGTTGTGCCCGTCTTCACCATCGGGCATCTGCATTCGGAATGGGCTGCGATCGGCTTGCTGGGCATTGCTGCCGGAGCACATCAGGGATGGTCGGCCAACCTCTACACCACAGTCTCGGATATGTTTCCACGCACCGCCGTAGGCTCGGTCACCGGCATCGGCAGCATGGCCGGTTCCGTGGGTGGCTTCCTGATCGCCTTCTACGCCGGACATCTGCTGCAGCGAACCCACAACTACAGCAGCCTCTTCGTGCTTGCATCCAGCGTCTATCTTCTTGCATTGGCGCTGGTAGTTCTGCTGGCTCCCAAGCTGCGGAAAGCAGAGTTCGCCACGTAAGGCTCAAGCGCTCCTGCTTCCATTTGGCCCTGCCGTTGACGTCCTCACGACCAGTTGCGGCGGCGCTAAATGCAACTGAATGGCAGGCGTTTGTCTCTGGTAGCGTGCCTCGATTGCCTTTACCATCCAGTCGGCTGCGAGCAATCCCATTTCCCGCAGCGGCTGGCGAATCGTGGTAATCCCCGGTGTTGCTACTGCCGCGGGCAGCAGATCGTCGAATCCCACCACGGAGCAATCCTCCGGCACGCGAACTCCGGCCTCGCTTAACCCCCGCACCGCTCCCAGCGCGGTCAGATCGTCGACCGCGATGATCGCTGTAAACTCAAGACCCGATCCTTGCAGCCGCCGCGCGCAATCCACACCGCCTTCGAAACCTGAAGTGGGATCCACAACGTTCGGCAGCTTGAGGACCAGCCGCGGATCGATGCGAATACGCGAATGCTTCGCCTCACGCTGCACGCCGGCCCACCGCGGCGCGCTGTCGAACATCTCGTCCGGCCCGCGAATCACGGCGATCTTGCGATGCCCCTGCGCATGCAGATGGCGCAACGCCAGCGCGCCGCCCGCCTCATTGTCGACCAGCACCGAGCTCACGCCGCTTGCAGTCAGGTCGCGGCTCACAATGATGATCGGCACATTATTTTTTTCCACGTCGGCCAGGAGATTGGTCTCGTCGAAGACCCAGTTGCCGATGACGATCACGCCCTCGGCGCGCCGCTCCAGCGCCATCTGCAGATAGCTGTCAAAGAGCGCGCGTCGTGTCGATGCGTCCATCAGAAGCGGCAAATAGCTGGCGGGCTGCAGACCCTCCTGGATGCCGCGCACGATGGGAATGCAATAGAGATCCGAGAGATCGTAAGCAAGTATGCCGACCGTCTGGCTGCGCCGCAGGCGTAGGGAACGGGCATAGGCGTCGGGATGATAACCAAGCTGTTGCGCGGTGGTCTTGATCAGGAGCCGCGTCTTCTCGGCCACGTTGCGCGAGAGAGGCGCTTCGCTCAGCACGATGGACACTGTGGACACGGATAGTCCGCAGGCCCGCGCGATGTCCATCAGCGTCACGTGTCCGGATCTGCGCTGTCCCACTGCAGGTCTTCTCCTGGTTGTGCGTGGCTTCTCTATTGCGCGCCTTTCGGGTGGATGTCCTCTGCGGCGGCCTTTTTCTCTTGACAGCGCGGACCGTTAATCCTACATTCGCTTTCTACTATTCAATCGTTTGAAGTGCAAGGAATTCCTTCAAAGGCGATTCAGAGGCGATGATGAGAATGTTCCCCCGCGACGGTCGGCGCCCGCGCACAGGTCGTAGTTTCCTTTGTCTCGTAATCGTAGCCTTCAGCGCTCTGCTTGCATGGGCACAGGCGGGACGTGGCAGCATCAGCGGCTCGGTCACCGATCCGAGCGGCGCCTTGATTTCGGGAGCCAAGGTGACCCTGCTCAATCGCGCCACGGGATTGACACAGGAAACGCAGACCACCGCCGCCGGCCTTTACACTTTTATCTCCCTCAATCCTGGCCAGTACCAGGTAACCGCCAACCGGGAAGGCTTTGAGTCTGTCGCCCGGGACAAAGTCACGGTCACCGTCGATCAAGTCACCAGCGTCAACATCGCCTTGCGTGTTGGATCCGCCACCCAGGTAGTCACCGTATCTGAAACCAGTGATCTCGTCGACACGAGTAACTCTACAGTGGGGCAATTGATCACCGCGGAGACTATGGACCGCGTCCCGCTCCTGACTCGCAATGCCTACGATCTGATCCAGTTGAGCCCCGGCGTCACTCCGGCCAACGGATCGCCGAACTCCTCCAGTTCCTTTGCGATCCAGAACATCTCCAGCGGACGTCCTGGAGTGGACGTCTCCTCTTACACCATCAACGGAGCTATCGTCGGATCGGTGTACTTCATGGTGGATGGCAGTCCGCTGGGTATCGCCGAGAACAACAACTCCGCTATCATCCCGGCTCTCGATATTCCCGAAGACGCCGTGGACGAGACGCGAGTCGAAACGCAAAACACTCCGGCGAGCTATCAGAGCGGTGGCGCCGGGGTGATCAGTCTGGTCACCAAATCCGGCACCAGCAAATTTCATGGGGACATCTTCGGTGTCTTCCGGCCCGATGTCCTGGCAGCCAACGAATACTTCAACAAGCAAAGCCAGCTGAGCAGCGGTACAGCGAACACGCCGCCCGCTTTCCATCGCTATCAGGAAGGCGGCGCCATCGGTGGGCCTGTTCTTCACAACAAGCTATTTTTCTTTGCCGACTACGAGGCAACGCAACAGCAGCAGTTCGACGGCTCGAACACATTTACCGTGCCCACCACCGCGGAGCGCACCGGAGACTTTTCCGCTGATAGCTTCACCATCTATGACCCCACCAAGCCGGACGTAGCCTCAGGGCCTCTGGCGGGAACGCGTCAGCCGTTTCCCGGAAACAGGATTGCCAATCCCAATCCCACCGCCCTGAAATTTCTCTCCGAGATGCCGAAGTGCAATGTGAGCCCCACTTGCGATTCGGCGACAAACGGCGCGATCAACAACTTCTATTTGCCGGGCCTCGATCCGACCACGGCACAGAAGTTCGATGTTCGCCTCGACTGGAATGTGAGCGAAAGACAGCGTATCTTCGGACGCTTCTCCTTCGACCGCTTGTTCACCTCCACCTTCAACGCCTTTCACAATATCTGGGACCTGAACTATGCCCAGAACGTGACCAACGGCCGAAACATCCTGCTGGCCGATGACCTGACGCTCAATCCCACAACCGTGCTGCAGTTGCGCTACTCATTTACCCGTCACTTCGAAAATCAGGGTGGAGATCCGGGTCAGGTTGGCTACGACATCACCTCACTGGGATTCCCGGCGTCCCTGGCTGCAGAGGAGGTCTACAAACTGCTGCCATTCGTAATCTTCAATGACGTGGGCGGCGGCGTCGGCGGTACGGCGAACTACAACACCTTCCGGTACGCCAGCGAGAACAGCGACATCGACGCCAGCCTCAGCAAGACTCTAGGGAAGCACCAGATCTCGGCTGGCTTCGAATACATGAAGCGCTTCTTGAACGTTGGCCAGCCTCCTGCACCGTCTGGTTCATATGCTTTCGACATCTCGGCGACGGACCAGACCGTGAATTCTGCCATCGGTGGCAGCGACTTTGCTTCCTTCCTCATCGGCATGGGCACACCGCCCGGCACCGAATCCAACTCCTATCCGAACTTCACCAAAGATCTTTTCGCCGCCGAAGCCAACCCGTATTACGCAGCTTTCGTCGAGGACACGTACCGCCCCACAAGAAACTTCACCGTAACCGCCGGCCTGCGCTGGGACATCTTCGGCGGACGCACGGAGCGGCACAACCGCTTAGAGTATTTCGACCCGACTGCCACGAGCACCGTCAGCGGGGTGAGCTATTCCGGTGCCGAGGTCTACGCGAATAGTAATAACCGGTCGCCCTTTGCGACCAACCTCAAAGACTTCGGCCCGCGGCTGGGGTTCGCGTGGCAGCCAAGCAGCCACGCTGTCGTCCGTGGCGGCGCCGGCTTCTACTTCGGCCCGAGCCCCAACATGGTTGCCGGAGCGGGCGTCAACAGTGATGGATTCAGCACAGTGACGCAGTGGAATGCCACCGCCTGGAACCAGGACCCGAATACCATCGCCTTCGATGCCAACAATGGCTTCAGCAGCAGCAGCCAGGGCAACACCGTCATGCTGAACTCTCTCAACAATCCATTTCCCGGTGGCGTGAATCCTCAGCTGACCTCGCCGCCATCCGGGCTGGGCAACAATCTGGGTACTACGCTCAACACCATGCTCCACTCGCAACGTACTCCCACCACCTACAACTTCAACTTCGGAGTGGAATACCAGTGGCCCCACGAGGTTGTTACCAGCCTCGGTTATGTAGGGAGCCGCGGCTTGTTTGTGCCACTCGGCACACTTGATCTGAATGAACTGGATCTAAACACTATCGGCAAATATCAATCGTCGTTGCTCAACGCCACTGTGCCGAATCATTGGGCGGCGATCCAGCCCTCAACCAATGCCAATGCAGGCTCGGCGACCGTACCGCTGTGGGTGGCAGTGCAACCATACCCGCAGTTTGGCAATGGCAGTTATGGCAGCGGCAACGGTGTCGTTGTGCATGCCTATCCCGGCGGAGACTCCGATTACAGTTCCTTGCAGGCCAAGATACAGAAGCGGCTCACGCAGCACTTCACAGCCCTGGCCAGCTTCACCTGGGCCAAGCTCATCACGGACGACGGCAATCCGCCGCTGGGCTTTGTCGGCTCGCATCTCGGCGCACCTCAGGACGGCAAAGACCTTCGACTGGAACGTTCCATCAGCCCGCAGGATGTGAAGTATCAGTTCACCGGCCAGGCCTCTTACGATCTGCCCATCGGCAACGGGCAGGCGCTCGATCTCAACCGCGTCGGCAACGCATTTCTCGGCGGGTGGACAGCCAATATCATCGCCTACCTGAGCACCGGCATTCCCATCGCATCGCCGTCGGTGGGAGCTGGCACCGCGTATTTCAACCAGCGTCCGGACCTCACCTGCGACCCGGGAAGCGGAGCACCGCATACCGCGGCCACCTGGTTCAACTACAGTTGCTTCGCCATTCCCGCCAGCCCCTTCGTGGCCGGAAATGCTCCGGCATACCTCGACCACGTTCGCACCATGGGAGCGCAGGACTTCGACGTGTCGCTCTACAAGAGCTTTACGGTAGGGAATGAGAAGGCGCTTCGTTTTGAAATCGCCTCGTACAACATCGCCAACCGGGCACAGCTTGGCGTACCAGGAACACCCAGCATCACCTCGGTCCAGTCTGATCCGTCCCAGGCCGCTGTGTTCGGTCAAATCACCGCAACCAGCAACACTCCGCGGCAATTCCAATTCGGCTCGCGATTCACTTTCTGACAAGAATGGCCAGGAAGGAGAAGCAGCGACCCGCGGAGACCCCGCATGATGAGGTGCGATTGAAGATCGAAAACCGGCAGGCAGCGGAAGACCAGCGCCCGCAGTCCTTTGAAGGTCGGAGGAAGACTGAACAATAACGTCAAATAGCGGCTTTACCTAGCCGTTCTCTAATGTCCGATAACAGGTATTCTGTACGCTACAGCTAAACATCAGCAAAAGCTCTTCCCGCCAAGCCCCGCAAAAGAAAAAATCGCGGCCCCGGAGATCTCCCCCGAAGCCGCGCCGTTCAAAGAATCGGGATCGCAGCCTGAGCCGCGCACGCAGCGCCATCCCCTACCAACTGGTCAGGCTCCACTTTCCCTATCCCCATAGTGGAGTTGGGCAGCTCAGCGTTTCACGAATAAATGGATATAACGATCGCGCACGCCAGGCGGCGCACGTCCGGCAGAACAAAGTTCGCGGTATCAACGATTCGCCGATTGGCAATTTTCAGTCGATGGTTGTCACACTGTCGCGGCCCAGCAGCTCCTCCGCACGCTCAATGAAGATGCGGTCCGCCCCCACCGTGAAGCCTTCCGGTTCCAGCATCACCACGAACTCTCCGCGCTGTTCGAGGTTAATCATCAGCTTCCCGGGCCCGGGCGCCTCCTGAATCATGGCGTGCAACGAGAGCAAGGTCTGGTCCGTCGCTCGATCAAGTGTCACCTTGATGCGCACATTCTGCGGCAGCTTCACCCTCACGTCCTCGAGCGCCTGGATGGATGAGACGGCAAGCTTCGGAGCCGCATCTTCCTCCGCGCGCAATTGCCCGCGCACCAGCACCGGCACGTCGATTTTGAGCGACTCCGCCAGCCGTGGATAGTCCTTCGGGAACGCAATCAGGTCGATTTTGCCCAAGGTATCTTCGAGCGCCGCCTGCGCGTAGAGCTCGCCCGAGCGTTTCGACTTCGCCACTTTCAGCCCCACGATAACGCCCGCAATGCCGATATCGTTCTCCGGCCGCTGTTCGCCGCGGCGCGTGGGCGGCGCCGGCTTCATCTCCAGCGCATCCACGGTGCTCACCGCCTTCAGGTTTTTGATCTTGTCCGCATATTTGTCCATGGGATGCCCGGAGACGAAGAAGCCCAGCACCTCCTTCTCCGATTGCAGACGCAGGTTCTCATCCCAGTCAGGCACGTTGGGCAGCGGGTCGTCCCCATGCGTTCCGCCCGTGCCATTCAGCGGTGGCTCGTCAAAGATCGCGCCGAGGCCGCCGAAGAGTCCTGATTGCCCTGCCGCGATGTCGCGCTGCGACTTCTGTGCCCGTTCCATCGCCTTGTCCACCGCCGCCATGAGCCGCGCACGCGGCCCGAAGCTGTCCAGCGCACCGGCCTTGATCAGCGACTCGATCACGCGCTTGTTGAGCAGGCGCAGGTCAACCAGCTCGCAGAACTCCCAAAGCGAACTGAACCCGCGCGTCTCCTCCTCAGCCAGCTTGGCGCGCGCTCCCAGGATCGAGTCGATGGCGTTGCGGCCGACGTTCTTAATCGCGGTAAGTCCAAAGCGGATGACCTTGCCGTCCGGCGTGAAGTCAGCGTCGGAGACCTGCACATTCGGCGGCTCGACGGCGATCTCCATCTCGCGGCACTCGCTGATGTACTTCACGACGTTCTCGGGCTTCGAGATTTCGCTGGTCAAGAGCGCCGCCATGAACTCCACCGGATAGTGCGTCTTGAGATACGCCGTGTGATACGCCAGCAGCGCATACGCCGCGGAGTGTGACTTGTTAAAGCCGTAGCCGGCGAACTGCTCCATCAGGTCGAAGATGTGCGTTGCCTTGTCCTTGGGATGTTTGTGCTCCGCCGCACCGGTCGCGAAGCGCACGCGCTGCTTGGCCATCTCCTCGGCATTCTTCTTGCCCATGGCGCGGCGCAGCAGGTCCGCCTCGCCCAGCGAGTAGCCCGCCAGCACGTTCGCGATTTGCATCACCTGCTCCTGATACACGATCACGCCCAGCGTTTCCTTCAGGATTTTCTCGAGTTCCGGCAGCTCGTACTCCACCTTGCGCCGGCCCCACTTGCGCTCGATGAAGTCGTCAATCATCCCGCCCTGGATCGGTCCCGGACGATAGAGCGCGTTCAGCGCGGTCAGGTCTTCCACCGTTGTCGGACGATAGCGGCGCAACACATCGCGCATGCCCCCCGATTCGAACTGGAAGACTCCCGAGGTCAGCGCCTTGTGAAAGATATGCTCGTAGGTCGTCTGGTCATCCAGCGGCACCGTTGCCATATTCACTTCCACGTTCTGGTTGCGCCGGATCAGCTTCAGGGCATCGTCGATGACCGTCAGCGTGGTCAGCCCAAGAAAATCCATCTTGAGCAGACCCATCTTCTCGACCGCCTTCATGTCATACGCGGTGACGATTTCGTCGTTCTTTGACCGGCTCACCGGCACCAGCTCAGTCAGCGGCTTCGGCGCAATCACGACGCCCGCAGCATGCACACCCGCGCCGCGCACCAGCCCTTCGAGCTTCCGCGCCGTATCCACCAGCTCGCGCACTTGCGCCTCGGCCTCATAGGCGGCCTGCAACTGGTGGGAGTCTTTCAACGCCTGCTCGATGGTGATGCCGATCGTCGCCGGCACCAGCTTCGCGATGCGGTCCACATCGCCGTACGGCATATCCAGCGCGCGGCCCACGTCCTTGATCGCCGCCTTCGCCGCCATGGTATTGAAGGTGATGATCTGCGCCACCTGCTCGCGTCCGTATTTGCGGGTCACGTAATCGATGACCTCGCCGCGGCGGTTCATGCAGAAATCGATATCGATATCCGGCATCGACACCCGCTCCGGATTCAGAAAGCGCTCGAAGAGCAGCTCGTTCTGCAGCGGATCGATGTCGGTGATATCCATCACGTAGGCCACCAGCGATCCGGCGGCCGAGCCGCGCCCCGGTCCCACCGGGATCTCGTGCTCCTTCGCATAGCGGATGAAGTCCCACACGATCAGGAAGTAGCCGGGGAACTTCATCTGCTTGATGCAGTCGATCTCCCGCTCCAGCCGCTCGCGATAGTCGGTTTCCGCCTTGCGCAGCAGGCCGCGGTCCTTCAGGTGCTGGATGGATGTCTGCAGCCGTTTCTCAAATCCAGCCCGGCAGACCTGCTCGAAGTAGCTGTCGATGGTGTGTCCTGCCGGAACCGCAAACTCGGGGAATGGATTGTCCACCTTGTTCAGCTTGAGCTGGCAGCGTTCGGCAAACTCCATGGTGCGTGAAACGACTTCAGGAGCGTGCGAAAACAGCCGTTCCATCTCCTCCGCGGACTTCACATAAAACTGATCCGAATCAAACTTGAACCGCTTCGGATCGTGGATCGACCCTGCTGTCTGCACGCACAGCAACACCTCGTGGGCGTGATGATCGTCCTCGCAAAGATAGTGGCTGTCGTTGGTCGCCACCAGCGGAATGCCGAGCTCCTTCTCCATGCGGAACATATCGGCGTGAATTTTCTTTTCGAGCTCCAGTCCCTGATCCTGGATCTCGAGGAAGAAATTTCCCTTGCCGAAGATCTCCCGGTACCCGGCGGCGACATCGCGCGCGGCCTCGTACTTCCCTGCCATCAGGTTCTCGCAGAACTCCCCCGCCAGACAGCCGGAGAAGCCGATCAGTCCGCTGGCGTGCTCGGCCAGGTAGCGCTTCGAAATGCGCGGCTTGCGGTAGAAGCCATGCAGCGACGCCTCCGACGTGATGCGCACCAGGTTGCGATAGCCCTCTTCGTTCTCCGCCAGCACCAGCAGGTGGTTGTAATCGTCGCCCTGCGGATCGGCGCGGTGGTCCTCCTTCTTGCACACGTACAGCTCGCAGCCCAGGATCGGCTTGATGCCCTTCGCTTTCGCGGCGTCGAAGAAGTGCACAGCGCCATAGATGTTGCCGTGGTCGGTGATCGCCACCGCCTTCTGCCCGATAGAATCCACGCGCGCGACCAGCTTTTCGACGTCGCAGGCGCCATCCAGCAGCGAATAATCCGTATGCAGGTGAAGGTGGGTAAACTCAGCCATCTCTTCTCATTTTAAGTTGGGGCGACAGACGCGGGAGCGTGAGATACGCTGTGCGTCACATGTAGCAATTTGAGGAAATCGCGGCCATAAATGCAGAGAGAGGCGAGCACTATGCTCGCCTCTCAAAAAAACTATTGCACTCGCCTCAGCGCTTCTTCTTTGCTGCCGCCTTTTTGGCTGGGGCTTTCTTCGCCGGTGCCTTCTTCGCCGCCGTCTTTTTCGCAGGAGCAGCTTTCTTCGCCGCCTTCTGCGGAGCCTTCGCTGGTTTTGCCTTCACCGCAGACTTCTTCGCCGCAACCTTCTTCGCAGCAGGCTTCGCCGCCACCTTCTTCGCCGACGATGTCTTTCCAGCGGAAGCTTTCTTCGCCGGAGTCGCAGCTTTCGGCTTCCCTTCCGGTTTGGCGGACTTCGCCGGCGGCTTCGCTGCAGCTTTGGCGGGCGCAGCAACCTTTGCAGGCACCGCTTTTGCCGGTGCTGCCTTCGCGGGGACTGCCTTGGGCGGCGCTGCTGTCTTTACCGCCGAAGGCTTCGCTTCCGCAGCCTTAGCAGGTGCGGCGGGCTTTCCCTTCGCCGGAGCCGCTGCCGCCGCTGTCGCGTCGGGAGACTTCTTCGCCGCGTCCGCGCTCTCTTCCTTCTTTGCCGACTTTTTCTTCGACGCGCGCGGCTTCCGCAGATTCACCGGCGGCGGCGGCGCGGGGGGCGAGTAGGGCTCAAGGAATGCGCGCAGCGCTGCCTCGTCGTTCAGCTTGTTGTCCATGGTCTGGAAGAACAGCTCTTCCAACAGCTCCGGATAGCGCTCGATCTCAGGCGTGATGCGCATCTCCAGCATCAGCGCGGTCGGCACCTTCTGCCGCGCCTCCGGCCATACGGTAAAGAAATTCTTGAACTTGTTCTGTATCGCCGCACCTTTGCCGGTCAGTCCCAGCCACAGCACCGGCTCTGCAGCGGATCGGGTCAACAGCTTCCAGGTGGCCGACGGAGCGCTCGATTCCTTCGCGGTCAGCTTCGCCGCAAAGGCTTCCGCATCCTTGTCCAGCTTCTCCCATTCCTTGACGAACCCCGGGCGCACAAACAGCTTCTTCAGCCCGGCAATGTCCTTGGGCTGCATGCGCGCCGTCAGCAGTTCCATCGCCGCGGCAGAGATGTCCGGGTAGATTCCCTCAATCTGCAGGCGGGTCTGGAGTTCGTGCAGTTGCGCCAGTCCTTGGGCGTCGGCCTTGCTCACCGTCCACGCCGGGTAAAGGTGCTTCATCCAGCCCTGCTGCTCAAACGTGCGCAGCATCTCCAGCGGATTCTCCTCGTGGCCGATCTCCTCCAGCTCATAGCCGCGCTGGTAGTTCGTGATCTCGGCGAAGACCCCTTCTTCCATCGCGTTGTCGAAGCGCTGCTTGGTCCGCTCGTCCATCATCCAGCCCAGCCGGGTGCCCAGCCGGACCGCGCGGAGGAGCCGGATCGGGTCTTCCAGGAAGCCGTAATTGCTCACCAGCCGCAGCGTGCGCATCTCGATGTCCGCCACGCCGTTGGTCGGGTCCATCAGCAGGCCATAGGAGCCTTCATTCAGCGAGATAGCCATCGCGTTGACGGTGAAGTCGCGACGCCGCAGGTCCTCCAGGATGTTTGTCCACTCGTAGGTGGGGTGCGCCGCTTTGGCAAAGGTCTCCTTGCGCGCGCTCGAAACCTCCAGCCTCACCCCACCGGGATAGCGCAGAAACAAAGTCTGCGACGGAGGATGGGATCCCCAATAGGCAAAACCGGCGTTCTCCAGACTTTGCCTCAGGTTAAGGGCGTTTCCTTGAACCGTTACATCAAAGTCGCGCACCGGATGGCCGCTGGTAAGGTCGCGGACAGCCCCTCCGGTAAGAAAGCTGGTCATGCCCTCGGCACGGGCGGCGTCGCGAACCAGGCGGAGGGCACTGCGCTGCGCCGGAGAAAGGCGGCGCTCCAGCAAATAAACGTAGTCGGGCATGTCGTGCCTTGAGCCGTCCGCCAGCTATCGGCTGATCGGCTCTATGTCACTCTTTCTGGGAGACTTATCGTCGGTGCAAGCTACTGCTCAAGGCCTAAAGGTATCATAATGTGACTCTCTTGGCTACCATTCTGCACACTTTCCGCTGCAATTGGTTGCCAGGTATGAGACAATCCCGCGAGCCTTTGGCTTAGGTGCTCTCTATGGGCAGCACACAGAAAAAAGCCGTCCTTCGCATGCACGATGGAAACTGGCTGGCCGGCTACCTGCCCGCCAGCGGCTTCATCCGCCGTGCCGTGTCGCCGGACACCCTTGAGCTGCTCGACCTCTCCGCCCGCCGCCAGGTTATTCCGTTGGCCTCACTGAAATGGGCCTGCTTCGTCCGCGATTTCAATTCCGGCGAAACCGCCAACCCGGAACGCCTGCTGCGCACCACCTTCGCCGGTCGTCCGCGCCTCGCCGGTCTATGGCTGCGCCTGACCCTCAAGGACGAATCCGTGCTCGAAGGG
Source organism: uncultured Acidobacteriaceae bacterium (assembly GCA_963757575.1). Taxonomy (GTDB): domain Bacteria; phylum Acidobacteriota; class Terriglobia; order Terriglobales; family Acidobacteriaceae; genus KBS-83. The sequence continues at coordinate 24,263 of CAVWSD010000014.1, read as the reverse complement.
ATGGCCGGCAACGACCTCACCCTGCTCGACCCGTCCGGATTGCTTATCACCCCGCCGGACACCCGCTCGAACACCCAGCGCATCTTCCTGCCGCGCACCAGCATCACCGAGTTGAGCGTGGTCGCCGTGATTGGCGCCAGCACGGCGGCGGCGGGCGGGCGCAAGCCACCCGTCTCGGCACGTCAGCAAGGGGACCTCTTCCCCGTCGCAACGCCAAAGGCACTCTAAGTCTTCAGGTCCGGTCGCCTACTAGGCCTGGCGCGAACGATCAACGGGAGTGAGCCCACATTGCGCGCCGCAGGCGCAATTGCCGGGACGGCCAGTCCCGCCGACCCCGACGGCCAGTCGTTTACCATGCGGAACATGAAGCTCCGCGACCTGGCCACTCACCTCGGCGCTACCCTCCATGGCAATGGCGAAGCCGAGATCACCGGCGTCGCAGGCATTGAGGAAGCCGCAGCCGGCCAGATCACCTTCGTCTCGAATCCCCGCTACGCCGCCGCCGCGAAGACCACCGCAGCATCCGCGGTGCTGGTCACACCGGAATTCCCGGAGATCTCCGCCGCCACCCTGCGGCTGGCCAATCCGTATCTCGCCTTTGCGCAGGCCATCGCGCTGCTGCATCCAGTGCCGGCGTATCCGCCCGGCATACATCCCACCGCGGTCATTGACCCAGCCGCCTCCATCGGGGCCGGCGCGCACATCGGCGCCTATGCCGTGGTCGGCGCGGGTGCACGGATCGGGGATGGTGCAGTGCTGCTGCCGCATGTCGTCCTCTATCCCGGGGTTACTGCGGGACGCAATCTCTTCGCCCACGCCCACGCTATAGTCCGCGAGGGCTGTGTGCTCGGGGACAACGTGATCCTGCAAAACGGCGTCGTCATCGGTGGCGATGGCTTCGGCTTTGCCAAGCGCGACGACGGCTCGTGGCAGAAGATTCCGCAGTCCGGTCCGGTGCGCATCGGCAATGACGTTGAGATTCAGTCGAACGCCTGCATCGATCGCGCGAGCGTCGGCGCGACTGTGATCGCGGACGGCGCGAAGATCGACAACCTGGTGCAGGTGGGGCATGGCTCGACCGTGGGCGAGAACACGCTGCTCTGCGCGCAGGTTGGGCTTGCCGGATCGACCGAGGTGGGCCGCAACGTGGTGCTCGCCGGGCAGGTCGGTGTCGCGGGCCACTGCAGGATCGGCGATGGCGTGGTCGCAACCGCGCAATCGGGCATTCCCAACGACGTGGCCGCTGGTAAAGTGGTCAGCGGCTATCCTGCCATCGACAACCGCCAGTGGCTGCGCGCATCGGCGGTCTTTCAGCGCCTGCCGCAATTGCTACGCCGCCGGCCCGCAAAATCCCCAGAGGATTCGTCCTCAGAGGAATAACATGCAGAAAAATAAATCGGTTACACCAGAAAGCCCGGCAGCGTCGGCGTGCATCCTCGCATCGAACCGCTTAAATGTCCGACATAGAGGAAATCAAACCCGCTGGCGCGGTCGCTGAAGCCGTGCAGGAAACCCCGGTTCGCGTCCTGCTGCTCGATGACCATCCGGAGAACCTGCTGCTGCGCTCCACCATCCTGCGCAAGCACGGCTATGTCGCGGAGACCGCCGATTCCGTAGAGGAAGCGGAGAAGCTGCTGGACCGCATCGACATCGCGGTGCTCGATTACCACCTCGGCGCCGGACGCTTCGGCACCGACGTGGCCGCGGAGCTGCGTGAGCGGCGTCCGGAGGTCCCGATCATCATCCTCTCCGCCACCCTCGAGCGGCGCTTCGGGGGCGTCGAGGACATGCACCTGCTTAAGGGCTACAGTTCCATCGACGATCTGGTCAACGCGCTCCGCGGCTTTGAAGCCAAGCGCCGCGGCAGGCCTGTCGTCGTCGATGCGCGTGACTTCTTCTACTCCCGCATCAACATGGCGATGGGTGACGATGTGGTGCTCGAGATTCTCGATGCCAACGGCAACTGGCAGTATGTGAACGACACCTGCGCCCGTCTGCTCGAGCAGCCGCGCGACTGGTTTCCCGGCAAAAACATGTTCGTCGAGATGCCAGAGCTCGCACCCGATTGGCGCGATATCCTGCGCACCGTTGCCGTGCAGCGCGAGACATATATCGACCGCACCTACCGCGGTCTCCTGAACCTTCCCCGCAAGGGTGAGGGCTGGGTCTGGAACGTACTGGCCTTCCCTCTCACCCTGCACAACAATCAGACCGGCGTCGTGCTGACGGCCCGCATCCTGGAACGAAAAACCACACTTTGAACACAAAACCACACTGTGAACGCAAAGCCGCCCGCATCTCGCAGGACTTGCGTGAATAACCACGTAAAAGCATCTGTGCGAGTTACATTTTGCTGCGTGGCCGCACTCGGGCTCCCTGCTCTGCTGGCAGGCTGCCACGCCCGTCCCAGCATGGGCCGCCCCGAAGCTGCATTCCTCATCACGGTCAGAAACCAGGGCCGGGACATACACCAGCTCGAAGTGGACTACCCCAATGCCAGCTTCGGCCGGGACGCCGTTGCAAGCGGCGCCAGCTTCAACTACACGCCCAAGCTGATCGGCTCCGGGCCGGTGAAGGTGACCTTCACCGACTCCGCCGGCAAGAGCCATACCGCGACCGGACCCACGGTGCAGGAGGGCATGCGCAAAAATCTTGTCATCTCCATTGGCGAGGATGAGGGCATTATCTTTGAGGATCTGCCGCAGCAGGCGCCCTGACGCGACCATTGCGCTACCATCGCGTCAATAGAGATACGTGAACGAACGAATGCGCAGCCTGCCGCTCCTTGCACTCCTGATTGTCAGCCTTTCTGCAACAGCGGAAACATCTGCCGCGTCGAGAATGCAGACTGCCAACGCACCGGTGCAGGTCCCTGCTTCCTCTCCTGCCCAGCCAGCCGAACCGCCGGAGACCTCGCGGATCCCCCCGAACGCTATCCGCTCCCTGGGGCTGGAGACGAGTGTTGCCTGGCAAGGTGTCCACGACGATCAGACAAAGGGCTCGTCCAACGGGCTCACCCACTACCCGATCTTTCCGGATGGCCAGAATGGCCTTCCCGGACGCCAGTTCGTTACCTGGTACGGGGACAAGGGCGGCCAGCGATATCACCTGACCTTTGGCCACGATACCTCTGCGACACATTTCGTCTATGAGGCGAACGTGTATCTGGTTGACCCCGCTGAGGTGGAGAACGTCGAGATGGATATGAACCAGGTCATGTCCAATGGCCGCACCGTCATCTTCGGAGCACAGTGCGCGGCCCACTCGAAGAGCTGGGAGTACACCTACGTGAATAAAAGCGGGACCCACTGGCATCCGTCGAATATTCATTGCAACCCCCACGACTGGGGAACGAAGAAGTGGCATCGGATCCAGATTGCCTCGCACCGCGACGACAGTGGCAATGTCACCTACGACTGGATTAACTTCGACGGTGTCTACGCGGATTTCCAGGGCGCGACCGCCTTCTCAGCCGAATCGCTGCGCTGGACACCCGGCGAGCTGCTGCTGAACTTCCAGATCGATGGCGCCCGCAAATCGGGCGTCATGGACGCGTATCTGAATGGATTGGCCGTCTATCGCTGGTGAGGCCCGGCCGCCGCCGATGGATCGTAAATGAGAAGAGCCGCTCCGGAGAGCGGCTCTTCTGTTTCCTGTAATCGTAATCGTGCTTAGTGCACAACCGACTGGAACAAACTCGACTGCAGCAGCGTCGCAAACTGACTGTCCGAAGACGAGTAAGTCACGATCAGCTTGCCTGAGTTGGAATCAATCTTCGTGCCGTCGATCGCCTGCTTCTCGATGTCCGTTCCGCTCATTTTCTTGTAGAGCGCGGCAGCATTCAGCAGGGATGCCATGGTCGCAGCAGTGAAGGTGTCCGGCGTCAGCACATCCAGGTTGAACTGCACGCCATTCTGGAAGTCCATCGTGTAGTACGAGCTGAGGATCCGCTTCTTCATGGTGTCGTAATCCCCTACCTGTGCGGCCTCGCCCATCAGCGAGCGCATCATGGTCTGCGTGCCCTTCTGGTCCAGGATGCTCCACAGCGGCTGATCCTGCACCGAGGCCATCATGTCCGTCATCGCGTTGTTGGTGAGGAAGTTTGCCTGCATCCCATCGCGCGCATCCAACGCCTGCTTCAGCGAATCGGTCTGGCCGAAGACCATCGTGGTGGGATTGAGAAACACCACCTGCATCCCCGACGAGCCCATGGGGTAGATCTTGTTGGCACGAAGCAACACCGGCTTGATCTTCTTCTTCTTGAAGTTGGCCATGATGTCGTCCACCGAAAATTGGCCCTGCGCCAGCCCGATGATCCGGGTCGATTCGCCGGTCGATCCTTGGGGTCGATAGGAAGCGAACGCCAGCTCATCCACATCGTGGTTGTCGTTCATGCCGGAGACCTGCAGCGCCTTCTCCAGGCTCTTCAGCTCCGGAGGCATCACTTTGTTCCGCAGCTGCATGGCTGCCGGAGAGTTCTGCATCGCCCGGTAATCGATCACGATCAACTGCTGCACATCGTGGGGGATGGCCGCCCGCGCATCGCCGCTCAACTGAGCAGCGGATGCCGGCAATGCCGTGGCAAGGCAGAGAGCAGCGATACCGCCGCTCACAATCTTCGCAAGGTTCTTCATCTTTACTTCACTTCCTTCTGGAACGTTTTCCGGACACACGCTCTGCACTGCTTCGGACACGGCGCAGGACTCGCAACACCGGCCGCTTTTCCATCTTAATCTGCGGGCAACAGCCGCTCTATTTCACTTCTGGGTGAGAACACGATGATTCGTTGATTGTTACGAAATTAGTCACTATCGCGGGCTCCCGGCCCTCGTTATGGCCACTCGAGCGGCCGCTCCATCCGCCGTTCGAGGACCTTCGTCTCCGAAGAGAAGTCTTCCAACTGACGCACCCACTCGCTGTTTTGCTCGACCGCCGCCTCCGGGATCAGGCCAATCAGCTCGCCCTCCACGATGCGGGCGCCCCGCCCTTCCACCCGCCGCTTCAGGTCGGCAAAGACCACGGCCGGCGAGGTGACCCGGAAGTCCGTAAGATTCATGGAGATCTGGGCACGGCCGCGTACCAGCGCACCCAGCGCCTTGACTCCCTGGAGGCCCCCGCCCGAGTCCCGCACCTCGCGGGCCAGCGCACGCGCCAGCGCCACGTCCGGCTTGTCCAGAAAAACATTCCAGGCGATCAGGAACCGCCGCGCCCCTACCGCGCTCGCCCCGGCGGTGGGATGCAGGTCCGGGCCGCCCACATCCGGCCGGCGCGCCGGGTCCCGCCGGGCCGCGTCCCGCAGACCCTCGAACTGCCCCTGCCGCACATCCTCCAGCCGTGCCCGGTCGGGCCGGGCCGCCGCCGCCTCGTAGAAGTACACGGGAACGCCATAGCGCCGCCAGATCTCCTCGCCCGCCTGCCGCGCCAGCAGCGCGCAATGCTCGAGCGAGATATCGCGCACCGGCACAAACGGAATCACGTCCGCGGCCCCGATGCGTGGGTGCACCCCGGTCTGCCGGGTCAGGTCGATCAGCTCCGCAGCCTTGCCCGCGGCCAGCACCGCCGCCTCCATCACAGCCGCCGGAGGGCCGGCAATCGTCACCACGGAGCGATTGTGATCCGCGTCCTGCGACCAGTCCAGCAGCGACACGCCTGGCACCTGCATGGTGCGCACGATTGCAAGCACCCGCTCCGTGTCGACGCCCTCCGAGAAGTTCGGGACACACTCGATGATTGCCTTGCTCATCCCTGTCACTGCTCTACCGTTTTCACAATTACATATGTCCTGAGTTGCAGCAGTTATGTGCAGCTTTCTTTAAGCGCAAGCTGCGTCCAGAGTATTTCCATCGGATACATCCGTTGCGAAAACGGCCTACTTCCACCAGCTGTAGCCGATCTGAAATTGCACGGTCGCGTTCACGCCGGGATTGGCATCGCCGAGCGAGGCGTTCGAGATGTGCACCGCATTCGCATTGAACGTAATCGAGCGCCTGGGTTTGAGGAAGTACTGGAAGCCCACGCCAAACTGCGGCGTAAAGTTCCACACGCTGGTGCCCTGATGTCCCGGCGCCGGCAGGGGTCCTACGGGCGGAAATTTGTGATTGGTCCATATCAGCCCGCCGCCTCCCTGCACAAAGGGCAGAATCCGCCGGCTTCCGCCGAGGTCCCAGCGCAGCAGCACGGGCGTGATGCTGATGCCGTTGTACGCACCTCCGGTCTTGTAAGGACCGCTGGAAACAGCGATGTTCGGATCATTCGTGGCGGTCAGATTGTAGCGCTCGAAGGTGGCTGTGCGTCCCTGCCACCATGGCATCACTTCGGCGCTGTATTCAAACTGCCCGCGCAAAAGCCCCGGCCCGAACGGCCCCGTCATAATCTTCCCCGCTCGCGCGCCGAGGCTCAGATAGGTTGAACTGGGCGTGACTCGCGCACTGAAGCCTCCGTCGAAGAAGGCTCCCCAATTCCATCGCCGATTGCTCAGCGCATCATTCACCGGCGTAACCGCATTCGCGGAAGAAGGGATCGCAATCTGGCTGCTGCTGGACTGCGCAGCCAGGGGAAGCGACAGACCCATCAGAAGGACAGCAGCGGGCAACAGGCGGGTGCAAAAAGAGGGCATGCGTCTCATCAGTGCGCGAGTCAGGTGTCCAGACCCGTGCGAATTGTGCAAACAGCGTAGAGGTCAGAGAAAAGGCCGCCAGTGCGGGAAGCCGGCGGCCTGTGTGTGGTTCAAAGGATGGTCAGCCGGCCACTTCTTCCAATTGCTTCGCGTCCATATCGAAATTGGAGTAGACGTTCTGCACGTCGTCATGGTCCTCCAGCGATTCAATCAGACGAATCATCTGGTTGGCAGCCGCGCCTTCGAGCTTGGTATAGGTGGAAGCGATCATGGTGATCTCAGCATGGGAGGTCTCGATCTTCGCCGCGCGAATCGCATCGAGCACCGCATGGTACGCACCAGGATCGGTCAGGATCTCCCAGGTGTCGCCTTCGTCGTTCAGGTCGTCGCCCCCATTTTCGAGCACCAGGGTCATCAGCTTCTCTTCGTCGGCGTTTTCCTTGGGAACGGCGATCAGTCCCTTCTTCGAAAACATGAAGCGGACCGAACCTTCCGAACCGAGATTGCCGCCGTTCTTCGAGAAGGCGTGACGGACTTCGCTAACCGTGCGATTGCGGTTGTCAGTCGAGGTCTCGACCAGCAACGCGACGCCACCCGGCCCGTAGCCCTCAAACGTGATCTCTTCGTAGAGCGCGCCTGGCAGCTCGCCGGTGCCGCGCTGAATGGCACGCTTGATGTTGTCCTGCGGCATGTTCTCGGCCTTTGCCGCCAGGATCGCCGTGCGCAGCCGCGGATTGCCATCCGGGTCGCCGCCGCCACGCGCCGCCATGCTGATTTCCTTGATCAGACGGGTAAAAATCTTGCCGCGCTTCGCGTCCAGCGCGCCCTTTTTGTGCTTGATTGTGGCCCATTTGGAGTGGCCTGACATAGGACCTCTGCAACTCTCGGAAAGTGTGTCGACCGGCCCGTCGCCCGCGCACGCAGCAGCGGAGATAACCCTTGCCGGGACACTCGATTGTAGCACCGGGACGAAGGCGCTGCCGCGGGTGCAACAGCGCCGTTCAACCTGCCGGAGAAATGTCTCGCCCGTGAACTGTTAGTGGTGCGCCACCACCCGGATGTGCGCCATCATGCCGCCGTCTTCATGCTCCAGAATGTGGCAGTGGTAGACAAAGTCGCCAATCTCGGCGAAGGGTATCTCCACGCGCACCGGAGCCGGCACGCACGCTCCGCGGCGGAAGCTGTCGACACTCCCATCGCAGCCCGGACTGCCATGGAGCACGGGAACATTGTCCATCATGCCGTATGCGTCTCCTGCCGGAGCGTTCGCCGGCAGTACGCGGAAGCGCGTTTGATGAATGTGGAAGTTGTGGTCCTCACCCGCCACATTCACAAGCTCCCAGCGCTCGGTCACCGGCCGATTGCCGCTGGCCAGCGGTAGACATACCGTGATCGAGAGATGATCGAAGGCCTCGACGTCCTTGAATGTACCGGGTACCGGTTTGCCCCTTTCATCGAGCTCCTCATATCCGAGTCCAAACCCGTCGGCAACTCCCGTGGGGACGCCGAAGAAAATTCGGCGCGTGTGCCCTGGAGCGAGAGCCTTGCAGCTTGGATCCGACAATGAGGCGACATGCTCCGCAAACTGCGGAAGGCGTCCGGCATCCTCGGCAGGCATCGCATCCTTCATTCCATGCACAGAGATTTTCGCCGGGCTGCCTAGAATCCCGCCGCTCTTTGCGATCTCCGATGCAAACGGCCGCACCTCGAGCAGCGTGGGCTCTGTACGGGATGCCGAACCGGCAAACGTCAGGTGAACAAGTCCGACGGCCGGCCAGTCATCCCCCTCCGGGCCGGTCTGCAATGCCTGGGTCAGGAACGTTGCATGCTTCGAAGCGCCGATGCGCGACGGCAGCCAGATCTCCGTGCGTGCGCTCGGCATCATCTTGACACTGGTCGCGCAGATGGGATGCGAGAGCGGCTTGACTACGTGCGTCGCGCCGCAAGGGACTTGACGGATACGGTCGCCGACCTTGGCTGCGAAATTCGACGTATCGTTGCCCGTCGACTCAATCGAGACACCGTCGATGGACAGCAGCTGGAACGGAAGCAGTTCACCCGTATCGTCATCACGGACAGCGAGCGAATAGCCGCGGCTGCCCGATCCGCTTGCTATACGCCACACTTCGCCCTTGCCCTTGATCGTCTCCGATGGGAAAACCTGACCGCTCACCGAGAAGATCCAACGGCCGCCGCTGTAGTCGGTGCTTCCTTGATCCGAGCTGACGACCACGCCCGGGCACCACCCGGGTCGAACCGGCGCCATAGGGCCGGGGTCGGCCTCACAGAAGTCCGGATCCTCCTGCGACAGCACACTTCCATCCTTCTGGACCTCGATATCTTTCAGCAGGAGATGACGGACAGTCACACCATCGTGCAGTCCATAGCGCCCACCGAGGTCGCCGAGATAATCGCTCGGATTGCCGATCGTGATCAGGCCCGCCATTCCCTCCGAGATCTGGTTGAGCGACAGCCCATGCACGTGCGGATGGAACCAGAACAAGCCCGACGGATGATTCTTTGGGATGTAGATGTCGTAATCGATCGGTTTGTCCGTATAGTCCAGTCCCGGATGCGCCATCTTCGGCTTCTTCCCGGATGGATAGCCCAGCACATAGATGTAGTCTCCGTATGTCGAATCCGACTTATCTGCCCTGCGCGGCTCAACGATCAGTCCATGCGTGTGCAGGTTGGTGGGATTGCCTTGCAGCATCTCCTCTCCCATGGGATCGGAGTCATACGCGTGTTCGGCATCCGGAGGAGCGGGTGGCAATTGATTGATCAAGCGAATCCGCAAGTGGTCGCCAGGCTGGAGCTGTAGGCGCACCCCACCATAGGGCGAAACCGTGCTCGAATCCGCTGGACATTGATCATGGACCGCGGTCGAACGGCGGCAGATCTCGTACACCCACGCCGTAAGCGGTTTGCCCGTCAACTGGACAGGCTTCGGCTTCGCGATCATCAGTATGTCGAGCACACCTGTCCGGCTGTCGCTCGCCAGCACCGGCATTTCCTTCATCGCATCGCCCTGCGCAAGGGCGGGAAGGCTGCTGAGAGACACAAGGAGCAGAAAAGTTGGAACAAAAGAAAGCTTCATGGGACCTCACTGTTGCAAATACTTCCGTCACAAACGCGCGCACGACAGCGGTGCTGCGCGACTCGCAGAAATGGACAGCTTGTGGGGGAAGTAAAACTTCTCAGGCCCTGAGGGTGACAATTAATTAGTGCTGGGAAGCCTCACGAGGGAGAAAGAGGCTCATCTGCAACTGCGTAAGATACTTGATCCATCGGCTATTGCAAGTGAAATGTCACACAAATGTCACGCAGTTCTGTGGAATATTCCCAGTTTGCATCCGATCGGCTGCTCGCCCTTCGAGGTCCACTCGGGGCTGACAGGCGAAGCCGCGCTCTCCCGAGGGCTTCCCTCATCTCTCTTAAAGTCGCTTTGGTTTGCGGAATGCATACACGATCGCCAGCAACGGCGGCGCCAGCAGCACACCCCAGAACGGAATCACGATCCCCAGCACAATCGGCACCAGGATCGACGCCCAGATCGGCACCCGCGTCGTTCTCTTCATCAGCCACGGCTGCAGCAGCAACTGATCGATCACCACGATGATCGCGTAGATGCCGAGCAGAAACGCCAGCCGCTCCAGGTCCTTGCCCTGGAAGAGAATGCACAGCACCGGGCCGATCAGCGCGATCACCCCGCCGACATTCGGAACGAAGGCCATCAGGCCCGCCACCAGCGCCCAGGCCGGTGCGAGCGGCACGCGCAGGATCTCCAGCCCGATCAGCCACAGTACCGCGACGCACAAAGCCTCGATGGAAACCGCGCGCCACCAGTTCACCAGCGCCGTTCCCGCAGTGCGCAGATGCTGTCCGGCCGACGGCCGTGCAGCGATCGTCGGAATGGAACGCTCCACGAGTGGCGACTGGACCTTTGCATACCCCACCGGCCGCTCCGGACGCTCGATCACCGGCGGCTGGGCGGGTTCGTAGGGCACAGGCGGCGTTGCAGCGGCTTCGGGCTCAGGCTCGTCCATGCTGGGATATTAGAGTGTGCCGGACACGAGAAAAGATGGACCTCCGCCCTTTTACACGTAATCTTCGCGTCAACCTCACTGCGCTGGTTGTGAGCTTCAGCATTCACCCCAATACAGTCACGCATTTCGCTGGTCAGCTCCACGGCCCGGCCTCTTCTCAATGCCGGGTCAACGAAACCTGGAGGACCGCAACGGCGGCGGATATCAGCGGCGGATATCGATGGAGACGGCCACCCGGGTCTCATCTTCGCGGAAGATCCGCTGGTTTTATACGGCGTAGGAGGTGGCACATTTGTCAGAGCCCGCAGTGCGAATGAAATCGGGTTCCATTTTGGCCTTCGCTCTAAATGTCGTCTGCAACGGGTTTTACAAGCAGTGTTTTCCTTCTGAGCCACTGCCGCCCGCTGGGCATGCTTCTTTTTCTGCAGATCTGAGTTGACGCTTCCTATATGCTGCATGCGGTCCGACGGCGATAAAGCCAGCGGCCTAGGGACAAGATATTGCGCAACTTCTGGGGCTTTTGGCTATTAGCCCTCGGGCTCATGCTTCCCTCCCCCGCCGAGACATTTCGTAACCCGCGTCACATCGCTATTCCGTCGAACCCGCTGCAGGTGGGCACTGCTGACTTCAACGGCGACGGCCGCCCGGATTTCTACTACGCCGACCCGAGCGGATTGAATGTAATCCTGGCGAACTCCGACGGCAGCTACGCCGCGCCGAAGACAACAGCAATCGGGGCTGCCACGCCGCAGACGGGAGCTCTTGGGCTTTCCCTCAGCAGTTGCCACGCAGCCGACTTCAACGGAGATGGCTTTGCGGATGCTGTCTGCTTTACAGTCACTGATACTCCTCCACGGAGCCATCAGCCGCCATCTTCATTGGCAATGGCGATGGAACCTTGCGTCCCGGCAGCACAGTATCCATTCCCGTCAGCCTTATCCCAAAGGGCTTCCGTGCTTTGTCTCGCCTTTGCCGATATCAATAGCGATGGGCATCTGGACATCGTTTTCTAAGATACGGCGAACGAAACTCTCTTCACGTTGTTTGGCGATGGAAAAGGTCAGTTCGGCAACGTTGTCCCTTCCCAACCCGCCCTCACGACGAAGCTTCATGAAAGGCGCAACAGTCGCGGACGTTAATGGAGACGGGCATCCGGACCTCGTCTTCATGGATGATCCAGTGGTCATGTATGGTGTTGGTGATGGCACTTTTATCGCAGCAAACAATAATCTTATTGTTGGAACAGATTGCCATCTGGAGATTTCGACAAAGACGGTCATCTCGATCTCTTCTGCGCGAGATTGGCGTCTTCTAGCCAAGGTTCACTCCTCGAATATCCCCTGGAGATCCATCATGGCAATCCCGATGGAACTTTTACCATAACCCCTGTTTACTCCAAGAGCTATTGGAGTGCGGACTTCATCTCGCCATTTGCCACGCGCGATCTCAACGGCGACGGCTATCCCGACATCCTGGCGCTCTCAGCCGATGGACTGGTGATCTTCTTCGGGAAGCCAGGCATGAATTTTCGCGGTCCTGTTCATTACGCCTTCTATAACGCATCGGGCTTCGACGAAGACCAGGGAGATCCCAGCCTTATCGCGGATTACAACCTTGACGGCAACCTGGATCTCGCGATGCCCGGCGTCAACGGCATCTACATCACCTATGGGCGGGCGACGGCACATTCGATGCTCCGCCAATGATTCGCTCCGGATTGACCGACCGGCTATAGCGTTGTCGCCGATTTTAACGAAGACGGAACGCCGGACATCTTCACTTCTAGGCACCTCCGGACTGCTACTGAGCCTCGGCAAGGGCAACGGCTAATTTTCAGCGCCTGTGACCGATTCAGGCTGCGCGTTGCTGCCGCCTAACTATTTTTCCTCGGCTCGCTCTGCGGGGCTGTTTGTGGGAGATTTCAACGGAGACAAGCACAACGACGTGGTCGCATTAGAACAGTCCGCGGCCGACGGAACGTTTCTTGCTCAACTTTTTTTAGGGCGCGGAGACGGAACGTTTCAGGATCCTCTCGCGGTCACGAACGGTAACTTCCAGGCAACTCCCACATCGTCGCAGACGATAAATCGGTGACGGTCGCGATGATCTTATTTACGTGACCCTGGATCTGCAAATGACGGAACGGGCACCCTGAATGTTCTTTTGTCAAAAGGCGATGGCACTCTCGATCCAATCACGACGATGCTGCCGGGAAATGGATATCCGTATTGCCTCCCGGCAGCCGCGGACTTTAATGGCGACGGGAAAGTGGACCTCGCCGAACCCGCCGGAGCAGAACATCCAAATTCTTTTCGGCCATGGCGATGGAACTTTCGAGGCCGAAGCGCAGCTGTTATCGGTGCCCCTCTTTGAGGGCCAGCCCTGCCATTTATGAGCAGGCAATTGTCGTCGGCGACTTTGACCATGATGGCAAGAATGATATAGCTGTTCATTGCGTGCATGCTTTCGCAGGATCGCCCCTCAGGTCCGACGGCGATCTTTGTGTATTACGGAAAGGGTGACGGCAGCTTCTCACCGCCGCTGGAAGCAGCTGTGCTGGATCGGCTTTATGCAAACTCATTCGCCTCCGATCTGAATGGCGATGGTCTTTCCGATTTGGTTCTCAGCACAAACGAGACGGCGATGGCGATGATAGCGACTATCGCGGAACTGCCATTTCCATCGTTCATGGCCTGCCGGGCCGCAAGTTCAGCCCGGAGAAACGAACCTCGATTGCCGGTGCGGGTTTCGCATCCATGGCTGCAGCGGATTTCAACTGAGACGGTCAGCCGGATCTGCTCTTTACCAACGGCAACTTGGCGGACTCGCTTGTTCTGCTTACGAATGTCGGAACTCCCTCACTGACTCTCACCAGCAGCGCGAATCCAAGCGTCATCGGCCAGACAGTCACCTTCACCGCCACGATCAGCGCACCTGCGGACCTCACCGTGCTTCCCAGACCCGGAACAATTACCTTCGAGGGGCTGCCTGATGGGAACGTGTCCGTTCCGATTACCTTCATCGCGAGCGGCAATCATGGGCCCTTCCGCGCGACCGCAACCTACGAGGCTGCAGGTCTTCCTGTCGGATCAATCGTCATCACCGCTGCCTTTCCCGGCGACAGCTTTCTCAATGCCGCATCTGCGTCACTGACACAGGTCGTCAATCCACCTCCCAGCTACCAGCTTGTCGCCTCGCCCACCACGCTGGAGTTGAAGGCCGGGACGACGACGAATAACTCGGTCGGGATTACAGTCAAGGCCCTTTACGGATTTGCGGGGACGGTGAATCTCTCCTGCACGGTGGCTTACCTCGGCTCGGGAACGGACGCGCATCCACCATCTTGTGCATTCGGCAGTACCCCGTTGTCAGTGAAGGGCTCAGATGTGAGCACGCAGCTCATTCTTTCGACGACGGCAATAACGGCTGCGGATAGGAAAGCCGTTGGTGATACAGCTCTGGGCAAGGCCGGCATCGTGCTTTGTGGTGGTGTTCTATTGCTCCTGCTGCCCGGGCGTCTCCGTTTTCGGTGGCTGACCACGGCAACGATCTTCCTGGTTCTATCCGGGTCAATGCTGTCCCTTGTGAGCTGCGGTGGCACCGCCGAGGTTCAGCTTCCTCCGGTCAATCCCCCCGGCGCACCGATTCCACCCGGCGCGCCTGCTCCTCCACCCGGGGCTCCTGGCACACAGACAGGACGCTACTCGATCACCGTTTCGGCTGGGAGCGATACTACCGTGGCGGCGCCCCCGCCTGTTACCGTCCAGCTCACAGTTGATTGAACTTGTGAGGCACCTTCCCCCCAGGCGCCGAGTCGGCGGACACTATCGACTCCCACCTTGCTAAAATTGAGCAGGAGCCGCTGCATCCCGCCGGCGTTCCGTAACCGAAAGGCGCGATTCCTCTGAAACCTTCCGAGAGCCCGACCATCGAACCAGTGGGCGCACCCGAAGAGGTGCATCCGGACGTAGCGCTCGTCGAGCGGGCCCGGGGCGGAGATGTACACGCCTTCGAGACGCTGGTGAAGCAGTACGACCGGCAGGTCTTTCGCATTGCGCAGCACATCACGCAGAACCGCGAGGATGCTCAGGACGTCGTGCAGGACGCCTTCTTAAAGGCGTACGAAAAGCTCGAGCAGTTCCAGGGCAACTCCAAGTTCTACACGTGGCTGGTCCGCATTGCGGTGAATGAAGCGCTGATGCGCCTGCGCAAGCGGCGCACCGGCAAGATGGTCTCAATCGACGAAGACGTGCAGACCGAAGAAGGCTCGGTGCCGCGCGATCTTGCCGAGTGGCGGCCAAACCCGGAGCAGGAGTATGGGCAATCGGAGCTGGCAGACATACTGCGCAAGACCATCAACGGTCTGCCGCCAGGCTTCCGCGTGGTCTTCGTGCTGCGGGACGTGGAAGGTCTCTCTACCGAAGAGACGGCCAATGCGCTGGGGCTGAGTGTGCCGGCGGTGAAGTCGCGGCTGTTGCGGGCGCGGTTGCAGTTGCGGGAGCGGCTGAGCCGTTACTTCCGCAAGAAGAATGAGGATGGTGTTCAGTGACCTGCTCGGAATTTCTGGCCGAACTCGACGATTTGATCGACAACTCCGTGACGCCCACGCTGCGCGCGGATCTGGAGCTGCATCTGCGCGAGTGCGAGCACTGCGTTATCACTCTGAACACCACGCGCAAAACGATCGAAATCTATCGCCAGAATGAACTCTACGAGTTGCCGACTGCCCTGAGAGAACGCCTGCAGGCCGCCATCCTGGCCAAGTGCAAGCGCGGCTGTTAGCAAGCCCAGACCGTCACTCCAGACGCGTCAGTCCAGACCCGTCACTCAAGACGCGTCACGTCAGTTCGCATCGTCGCGGAGCGCAACTTGTTTGGGAGTCGCCCGTCTACTCAGACCAGAGGCTCGAGCGGAGATTCCGCCGAGGAATCCTCTAGGAGCTTGCCATTCATGCGAAATCGAGCTTTCATCCTGCCCTGCGGGGTTATGCTCCTGCTCGGATTAATTGCTCCCGCTGTAGCTCAGGATAATGGGACACAGCAGCCCTCCGCGCGCCAGCAGCTTCAGCATATCCATACGCCGCAATCCATCGACCAGGAGCTTGCGCGCCTTACCAAAGACCTCGAGTTAACGCCGCAACAGCAGCAACAGGTTCGCCCTCTGCTTCAGGAGCACCACGACAAGATCCAGGCGCTGCTCGATAAAAATCCGACCGCTTCGCGTCAGGATCTCGGCCCGCAGATTCACGCCATCAGCGACGGGACGCATCATGATATCCATGCCCTGCTCAGTGATCACCAGAAGCAGTTAGAGAAGGCGATGCAGCAGCGCGAGCATAAGGGTGAAGAAAACAGGCGACCTGCTCCGCCTGCGACAGCTTTGCCCCAGTCAGCTCCTTCACCCTCCTGATACGCGGGAACGCTGCGGGTCATCCAAACCCCAGCCGCTGCGCCGAAGTGAACGCGCGGTGCGCCCAAACAGAAAACGCCGGAACCGATCAGTTCCGGCGTCCCGTCTTCCCCGTCGCTAGACTTCGGGCTGCAAACCGTCGGCCAGCGCGATCAGGTCGTCGCCGATGGTGCGCGTCTTCGCGATCGCATCCTTGAGCGGGATGCTCGTGATCTCCGTGCCGCGCAGCACGACCAGGCGTCCGAAGCCGCCCTCATGCACCAGGTCGATGGCCGTCGAGCCGTAACGCGTGGCCAGCATGCGGTCGTAAGCAGTAGGGGTGCCGCCGCGCTGCGTGTGGCCGAGATTGACGCTGCGGGTCTCATAGCCGGTCTTCTGCTCGATCATTTCCGCCACTGCCTGGCCGATGCCGCTGAGGCGCTCGTGCCCGAAAGCGTCCAGCTTGGTTCCCTGCGTCGCTTTTTCGCCGGTCGGCAGCTTCGCCCCTTCGGCGACGACAACGATGGAAAACTTCTTTCCGTGCTCGTGGCGGTACTTGATTGTTTTGCAGATCTTGTCGATGTCCATCGGCTTTTCCGGAACGCCGATCGCATCCGCTCCCCCGGCAATCCCGCTGGTGATCGCGATCCATCCGGCATCGCGCCCCATCACCTCGCAGACGATGACCCGGTTGTGCGCTTCCGCGGTCGAGTGCAGGCGGTCGATCGCTTCGGTGGCAATCGAGACTGCCGTGTCAAAGCCGAAACAGGCATCGGTGCCGCTCAGGTCGTTGTCGATCGTCTTGGGCACGCCGACTATTGCCACACCTTTTTCGACCAGCGCATTTGCCACGCCCTGCGTGTCGTCGCCGCCGATGGTGATCAGCGCATCGAGATTGTTGGCCTTGATGCTGGCGAGGCACTTGTCGATGCCGCCTTCCATCTTGCGCGGATTCGTGCGCGACGTACGCAGAATCGTGCCGCCCAGGTGCAGGATGCCCGAGACGCCCGCGGCGTCCAGCGGCCGTGTCTGGTTCTCCACCACGCCGCGCCAGCCCTCGAGGAAGCCGACGAACTCATCCCTATAGTGAAAAATTCCCTTGCGGACCGCGGCGCGGATCACCGCATTCAGCCCAGGGCAGTCGCCGCCGCCTGTCAGTATTCCAACTCGCATCTGCTTTCCGTGCTCCTCTCAAAACGACTCAGTCGATCGAATCGAATGATACGTGCGGTGGAGCGGTGGATCAAACGCGGGCGTCTTATCTACAGGGCAGTCGGGATCGAGACTTGACAATAGGGTCCATGCATATTTATACATATAGATGTATATTTATGCAGTGGCCGCCCGGCGCCCTCTCTTCCGGTGCGGCTTTTTGCTTTGGAGCTTTGGACGATGAAAGTGGAGCGGCACAACGCGATCCGGCAGCTGGTGACCACGCGCGTCGTGAGCAACCAGGACGAGCTGCGCCGACTGCTGGTGAAGCGTGGCCACGAGGTCACGCAGGCTACGCTGTCGCGCGATCTGCATGCGCTGCGCCTCTTCAAAGGGCCGGGCGGTTATCAGATCCCCAGCAATCCTGCCGCGAACCACGATGAAGACCTGCCGGACATTGCAGACATGCTGCGGAACTTCGGACTGCGCGTGCGCCAGGCGATGAACCAACTGGTTGTCATGACGACACAGGGCAGCGCGCAGCCGGTCGCCGCCGGCATCGATGACGAAGGCTGGCCGGAGGTGGTGGGCACCATCGCAGGCGACAACACCGTGCTGGTCATCTGCCCGGATGCGAAGAGCGCAACCACGCTGAAGGCACGGCTCGAAGGACTGATCGGCTGATGTCACACACAATCACAGATCGCTGTGCTGGGTGTGACGGGCTATGCGGGTGCAGAGCTCGCGCGGCTGTTGCTGCGCCATCCCCGGCTTGCCGGCACTTCCCCACTCTTCCTCGGTCGTGAAAGCCAGGGACGCGCGGACTCCGCCCGCGAGTCGCTGACCGCCATCCATCCGCAGCTCGCCGGCCTGACTACAGATCAGCTCTGCATCCAGCCGTTCTCCTGGGACCTGCTGGCTTCACATGGAGTCAAGGTGCTCTTCCTCGCCACGCCGCATGAGCAGTCGCGCAAACTGGCTCCGGAGGCATTGGCTCGCGGTTTACGCATTATCGACCTGAGCGGCGCGTGGCGGCTCAGCGATCCCGCGAACCGTGCCGTCTACAAGTTCTCCGACGAAAGCTCGCCGGCCGCTGCGCAGACGCAATCCGAAAGCGTCTACGGCATGCCGGAGCTGCACCGCGAAGCCATCGCCAAGGCAAACCTCGTGGCGAATCCCGGCTGCTACGCGACGACCATCATCCTCGCGCTTAAGCCATTGATTGCCGCCGGCTGGGTCGATCTCAACCACGGCATCGTCTGCGACGCCAAGTCCGGCGTCTCCGGTGCAGGAAAAGAACCTACTGCCAAAACGCACTTCATGTATGCGGCAGACAATCTCTCGGCCTATGGCCTCTTCGGCCATCGCCACACCGGCGAGCTGCTGGAACAGCTCAACGTCGCACCGGATGCCATCACCTTTGCGCCGCACCTGCTGCCGATTCCGCGCGGCATCCTTGCAACCATATATGTCACCTTTCACGAGACGCTTACGTCTGAGGAAATAGAAACGTGCCTTCGCGGCTTCTATGCAGAAAGCCCCATGGTCCGCATACGTCCTGCCGGGCAGTTGCCGCAGATCCAGCATGTGGTGCGCACAAATTTCTGCGATCTCGGCTTCCAGCTCGCTCCGGATGGCCGACGAGCAATCGTCATCAGTTGTCTCGACAACCTGCTGAAGGGCGCCGCCGGACAGGCGGTCCAAAACCTGAACGTGATGAGTGGATGGCCAGAGACGGAAGGATTGCTATGAGATATGTGGTGAAGCTGGGAGGCACGGCGCTCGAGAATGCCGCGACGCTGCACGGCTGCGCCCAGGCGATCGTCGAGATGGTGCGCGATGGCCACCAGGTCGCCGTCGTCCATGGCGGCGGTGTAGCGCTGACCCGCACGCTGAAGGCGCTGGGCAAGCAGAGCGTGTTCGTTGCCGGACTGCGCATTACGGACGCGGAGACGCGCGATGCTGCGCTGATGGTGCTGGCCGGCCGCGTCAACAAGGATCTCGTCGCAGCACTGGGTGCGCATGGGCAGCCGGCCGTCGGACTCTCCGGCGGCGATGGCTTGGTATTCCGTGCGCGCAAGAAGCGCACCGCGCCGGACCTTGGCTTCGTCGGCGAAATCGTCAGCTCCGACCCGCGCTGGCTGGAAGCGATCTGGAAGATGGATGCGGTGCCTGTACTGTCGAGTCTCGCGCTTGGCTTCGACGGCCAGTATTACAACATCAATGCAGACGAGATGGCTTCCGCCTGCGCTGTCGCCGCGCATGCAGACGCGCTGGTCTTCCTCACCGATGTTCCTGGCGTACGCGGTGCGGATGGTCAGGTGATGCGCTGGCTCTCCGTCGATCAGATCGCTCCCATGACCCGCGATGCAGTGATCAGCGGCGGGATGCTGCCGAAGCTCGGCGCGTGCCGCGAGGCGTTGCTTCATGGAGTGAAGCGCGTCCGCATCCTGCCTGCAGAGGAAGCTTCCTCCATGCCGGACCTGCTGCAATCAAGAATCGCTTATGGAACGGAGGTGCTGGTCGCATGAGCAAGTCCCTCGAGCTTTCCGCAGCTCAGTTGCCGGCCGTGCAGGCTGCAGAGGCCAAGCTGCTGCTCCAGACCTACGAGCGCAACCCCATCCTGTTCGTCGGCGGCGAAGGTGTGCACCTCATCGACGATCAGGGCAATCGCTATCTCGACCTGCTGAGCGGCATCGGCGTCAACGCACTGGGTTACGGACATCCCGCGATCGAGAATGCGATTGCCGAGCAGAGTAAGAAGCTGGTGCACATCTCGAATCTCTTCTTCCACGCCGGCCAGGCAGAGCTTGCTGCGCGGCTGACCGAGATGACCGGCATGGACCGCGCCTTCTTCTCGAACAGTGGAACGGAGGCCTGGGAGGCTGCGCTGAAGCTGGCGCGGCTCTACGCCGGAAGCCGCCGCGGCAAAGGCGCGAAGATCGGCACGAAGTTCCTCGCGCTCGATCACAGCTTTCACGGGCGCACCATGGGCTCGGTCGCGACGACGGAAAAGGAAAAATATCGCGCGCCATTCATGCCGGTTATGCCGGGAGTCGAATTCATTCCCTTCAACGATGTCGCGGCATTGCGCGCAGCGTTCTCGGATGAGTACTGCGCCATCTGCCTCGAGGTCATCCAGGGGGAAGGCGGCATTCGTCCCGTCTCGCAGGAGTTCCTCGACACGGCGCGGGAGCTGACACGCTCCACCGGTGCGCTGCTGATTATCGATGAAATTCAATCTGGCCTCGGCCGCACCGGCAGGTGGTGCGCGTACCAGAACTACAACGTCCAGCCGGACATCACCACGTTGGCCAAGCCGCTTGCAGGCGGACTGCCATTGGGCAGCAATGCTCTGCACTGAAGAGGTCGCGAGTGCGATGCAGCCCGGCCTGCATGGCACCACATTCGGCGGCGGTCCGTTGGCGTGCGCTGTTGCGATCGCTGTGATCGACACGCTGAAGCGTGATGAGATGCTTGCGCACATTCAGGACGTGGGCGGCTACTTCCGCGGGCAGCTCGCGCGTCTGGCCGCGCAGCACTCCGCCATCGTCAGCGGCGCACGCGGTATCGGCTTGATGCTCGCACTCGAGCTCCGCTCGGCCGACACTGCCAAATCCGTGGCCTCTGCCATGACCGAGCGCCACATCCTCATCAACCGCACCAGCGAAACCGTACTGCGCTTTCTACCGCCCTACATTCTCGGCAAGTCGCACGTTGACCTTGCCATTGCCGCACTCGACGACATTCTGCATCAACATGCGCCTGCCGAGACCGGCGCCGAATCCAGAGCTACACACACAGGAGGCACCTCAATTGGCCGCTAACGCTTCTCTGCTGAAGCCTGAACTTTACAGCAACACGGCCAGTGGGCCCTTCGCGCTCGCTGCAAAGTCGCTGGCCGGCAACGACCTCTGCTCAATCGCCGATCTCTCCGCGGGCGAGATCGCGGCGCTGCTGAAGCTGGCGCATGCCGTCAAGGCGCGCCCGCGCGACTATCGCTATGCGCTCGACGCCAAGCAGCTCATCATGTTTTTCGAGAAGGCGTCGCTGCGCACCCGGCTCACTTTCGAGACCGCCGTCAACACGCTGGGCGGCAACGCGATCTTCGTCGACCAGACACAGTCGCCGCTGGGCGAGCGTGAATCGCTGGGCGATATCTCGCGCAACGTGGAGCGCTGGTCGGATGCGATTGTGCTGCGTACTTACGCGCACGACACCATCACGGAGATGGCGCAGTATGCGGCGGTCCCGGTCATCAATGCGCTCAGCGATCTGGAGCATCCCTGCCAGGCGCTGGCCGATTTCATGACGCTCGAAGAGCGCTTCGGCACGGTGCGCGGCCTCAAGTTCGTGTATGTCGGCGATGGTAATAATGTCTGCCACTCGCTGATGCTCACCGCTGCCCTGCTTGGCGCAAACTGCGTTGTGGCCACGCCCAAGGGCTATGGGCCAAAGGCGGAAATCATCGCCAAGGCCAACGCCATTCTCAGTGTCGTCGGCGGCTCGCTGACGCTCATCGAGGACGTGCAGGCGGCGGTCACCGGCGCGGACGCCATCTATACCGATATCTGCACCAGCATGGGGTTTGAGCATGAGGCCACCAAGCGCGCGCCGCTCTTCAAGCCCTACCAGGTGAACGAGGCGCTGATGGCCCGCGCCGCACAGCATGCCGTCTTCATGCACTGCCTGCCTGCGCATCGCAACGCCGAAGTCACCGACCAGGTGCTCGACGGACCGCAGTCCATCGTCTTCGATCAGGCGGAAAACCGCATGCATGCGCAGAAGGCGATCCTGCTGATGCTGCTCGGCGCGGCCGTCACACCGGAGCGTCGCAAGCTGCCGCCGAAGCCGGCACGCCGTCGCGCTATCGCTCTTCAATAGCTATCGACTCACGTCCGCCCCATGGCGGACCGAACCACACCGTCCGCATTCAGCGGCGCACGTACAGGAGATTTCAATTTATGGCTGACAAAGTTGTTCTTGCATATTCCGGCGGGCTCGACACCTCGATCATCATTCCGTGGCTGAACGAGAACTATGGGGTCGATGTGATCGCGATGGTAGCCGACGTGGGCCAGGGTGAAGATATCGATGCCGTTGTCGAGAAGGCGAAGAAGACTGGCGCGAAGAAGGTAGTCGTGCGCGATCTCCGCGACGAATTTCTCCGCGAATACGTCTTCCCGACCGTGCAGGCCGGCGCCGTGTACGAAAACAAGTATCTGCTTGGCACTTCGATCGCGCGTCCCGTGATCGCGAAGCATCAGGTGGAGGTCGCGCTGGCCGAGGGAGCAACTGCCGTCGCGCACGGCTGTACCGGCAAGGGCAACGATCAGGTGCGCTTCGAGCACGCCTACCAGGCGCTCGCGCCGGAGTTGAAGGTCATCGCGCCGTGGCGTGAGTGGACGCTGAGCAGCCGCGAGGAATGCCTGGACTATGCCGAGGCGCACGGTATTTCGGTCGCCGCAAGCCGCGAGAAGATCCACTCGCGCGATCGCAACCTGTGGCACGTGAGCCACGAGGGCGGCGAGCTCGAAGACGCGGGCAACGCGCCGCTTGCCACCACCTGGACCATGACCCGCTCACCGCAGGAAGCGCCCGATCGCGAGGAGCAGGTAACGATCGGCTTTGAGCAGGGTATTCCCGTCTCCGTCGGCGGCATGAAGCTGCCGCCGGTGCAGCTCGTCGAACTGCTGAACGAGATCGGCGCGCGCAATGCCATCGGCCGCATCGACCTGGTGGAGAACCGCTTCGTCGGCATCAAGAGCCGCGGCTGCTACGAGACGCCAGGCGGCACGCTGATCGTCGCCGCACATCGCGAGCTCGAAGCGCTCACGCTCGATCGCGACCTCTCGCATTACAAGCAGCACGTCGCGCTGCGCTACGCCGATCTGGTTTACAACGGCCTGTGGTTCACGCCGCTGCGTGAGGCCTTTGACGCCTTTGTCGCGAAGACGCAGGAGAACGTCACTGGCACGGTCACACTGTCGCTCTACAAAGGCAACCTGGACATTGTCAGCCGCGCCTCCGCTTTGTCGCTCTATTCGACGGATCTCTCGTCTTTCACCATGGGGGAGAGCTACGATCAGAAGGACGCCAAAGGCTTTATCCAGATACTTGGGCTTCCGGCACGCACCCGGGCCCGCCTGGTGCAGAAGCAGAAAGAGGTTGTGAAGTGAAGATGTGGTCTGGCCGCTTCCGGGAGCCGCTCGATGCGCGATTCGAGGAGTGGCAGCGGTCCTTCGGCTTTGACTGGCAGCTTCTCCCGCAGGAGATTGCTGCCAGCAAAGCGCATGCCAGCGTGCTTGCTGCTGCGGGAATACTTACCGCTGCCGAGTGCGCGCACGTGCGCGACGGACTCGATGCGGTCCTCGCAGACTGCTGGGAAGGCCCGCGGCGCAGCACGCTTGCATCGGAGTCGCGTGCGGAGGACGTGCATCATTTTGTCGAGCTGGAGCTGACCGAACGCATTGGCGAGCTCGCGTTGAAACTCCACACCGGCCGCAGCCGCAACGAACAGATCGCAACCGATCTCCGCCTCTACGTGCGCGAACAGGCAGCTCACGCGCAACATGCATTGCGCGACTGGGCTCTGGCTTTGATTGAGCAGGCGGAGAAAGCAGGCGACGCCATCATGCCCGCCTACACGCACCTGCAACGCGCGGAGCCGGTGCTGGTCGCGCACTGGCTACTTGCCTATGTCGCAATGATCGAGCGCGACATCAGCCGCCTTGCCGATCTGACCACGCGTCTTAATTACTGCCCTCTCGGCTCGGGAGCCATTGCCGGAGCGACGCTGGCACTCGATCGTACGATTGCCTCGCGCGAGCTTGGCTTTACCGCACCGACAGCCAACAGCATGGACGCGACCAGCGATCGCGATTTTCTGGTCGAATTTCTGCAGACGCTGTCGATCATCGCGCTCCATACCAGCCGTTTCGCGGAGGAGATTACCCTCTTCGCCACTGCCGAATTCGGCTTCATCACGCTGCCGGAGAGCTTCTCGACCGGATCGAGCGCGATGCCGCAGAAGATGAACCCGGACCTGACTGAATTAATCC
>CAVWSD010000013.1:0-205442 GCA_963757575.1 uncultured Acidobacteriaceae bacterium | reverse complement strand
GGACCGTCTGCATCGCTGGACGCGCAGGAGGAATATGGATTCCTCTTCTACAACCCCGAAGACACCCTTTCGTTCAGCCGTTTCCAGACCTTCAACTTCGCGGGCTGGGGAGATGCGCCGCAAGTCCTGGAGCCGCTTCTGTTCTATGTCCTGCACCGGGCGAACAACGAGATCACCGACCCCGCGAGGCTCGGCACCTTCAAGGCGTTTCTGCTCGACGAGGCATGGCTGTTCATCCGCAACGAGACGATACGCACCTATATCGTTCAGGCGCAGAAGACCTGGCGCAAACACAATGCGGCGATGATTCTGGCAACTCAATCCATCAAGGAACTTGAGGAGTCCGGCATGTTGCAGATTGTCTCTGAAAGCTGCCCGACCAAAATCTTCCTCGCCAACCCCGAGATGGATCGCGACCTGTATCGCGAAGCGTTCCACCTGAACGATACCGAGCTGGAACTGATTGCTGGGCTCGTGCCTCCCGGACAGATGCTGATCCGCAAGGCGCAGAGTTCGAAGAAGGTGCAGTTGAATGTCGATTCCGTCTCCCATTGGACGGCGACCAACAACGCCCGCGACAACCTGAGAAAACGCGAATACTTCGAGCGATATGGCATCGCAGAAGGTTTACGAAGGCTCGCACAAGATCACCCATTTCGGCCACGCACAATGGCCGGCTCTCCACCACCAACCGCTAAGGAGCACCACATGAACCGCAAATGTTTCTCTTGACCGGATCGCTCTGATCTTCGGTTCTTCTGTTGCCGTAGCCCAGGAGGCTTCGGCGCGCACCGTGCAATATCACTCGCAAGACATCGTGCCGATCCACGCCAAGCTCAAATACACGACGCTGATCGAAGTACCCCCCTCCGAGAAGATCATGGAGGCGGCAACAGGCGACAAGGAGTTCTGGGTTGTGGATGTTGTCGGCAACTTCTGCTTCGTGCATCCTGCGAAAGCCGGCATCAGCTCCAATCTGAACCTGATCACCGATAAAGGCAACATCTACAGCTTCACTCTGCAGGATGTTTCGGACAGCTCGGCTGGCCAGATCTCAAGGTCCTGGTTCAACCTGTTGACCGCTCTTCGATCGTCGCTTCATCCGGTCCTGCACAGTTTGTTCCCGCCGCGCAGCTTGAGCAATCGCGTGAACAGCTTGCCGCAGTGCAAACGCACGTCAGCCAGGCCGTGGACGAGTACAAGAGCGTTTATCCCTTGCGCTCTGAAGTTCGATTACCGTTTCATCGAACGAGGCGCCCTTCGATATTCAGTCCATCTATCACGACGACAAGTTCACCTACATCAAGACCAACGCTCCTGAGAAGTTCAGCGTGTACGAGATGAAGGACGGCAAACCGAACCTCGTGAACTATGACCTTCGGGAAGGGACCTACATCATCCCGAAGGTGATGGACTCCGGGTACTTCCAACTGGGCAACAAGCGCATGGAATTCACGCGGAAAGGGTAGGAGATGGCGGGCCAGACAGTCGATTCCGAATATGCAGTCCCACCCGAGCCGGAATTCGCCGGCACGAGGCGGAACCCAAGGGCGTCATCCGGAAGAACCTCAAGATTCTTCTCTTCCTCGGTGCGTCTGCAGTGGTGGTGATTGCTGCGCTGGTCAGCGCCTCCGGCAGAAAGACCCCTTCGCAATTGTCGACAGCACAACATGAACCGCCCCAGCCCGCCATTCAGGACAGCACGGACAACAATGTCC
The DNA here is from genome assembly GCA_963757575.1 of uncultured Acidobacteriaceae bacterium. Classification (GTDB taxonomy): domain Bacteria; phylum Acidobacteriota; class Terriglobia; order Terriglobales; family Acidobacteriaceae; genus KBS-83. The sequence goes on along the minus strand of CAVWSD010000013.1, from coordinate 203,724 downwards.
AGGACCTTAAGAACCAACTCGCGGCTCGAACGACAAAAAGAAGCACAGGCGGCTGCGGCGCGCCAGCGCCGGGCACTTCACTGCCGAATGGCGACCCTGGCCCAGCAAACGGCTGCCGCGGCTTATGGCCCGACGGGACAATCGGCCATGTGCGCGCCTGGCCAGCCCTGCTCGCAACAGCAGAGCGCTTCGATGCAGCAGCTTTCTCCCGCACAGCAACAAGCGGAGGAACTCGCAGCGAAGGAGCGCGAGCTTGCTTATAACGCACGCTTCGCGTCCAACCTCGTCTACGCGCGCTCGGCGGATGCGCAGGCTGAGTCCTCTTCGCGCCCGATCACGCATGGCGACGCAGACGCGCCTTCCACCCCGTATCAGACGGCCTCCAGTCAGCCGGCGAGCAACCTGGTCTCGACTGCGCAGGCCTCTGAGCAGAAGAACAATTCGACTGACCGCTCCTCTTCCAAACCAAACAACGAGGTCAATATCGACTCGGCTGAGGGTCAGCCCTATGTCGTCTACGAGGGGCTGACCATGGATACGATTCTTATGAATCGACTCGACGGCGACGCGCCTGGTCCCGTCAAGGTCCTGGTTTCAAGCCCGGTGTACTCGCACGATCGGCAGCATGTGCTCATCCCGGACGGAACCATCGTGCTGGGCGAAGCGCGCAAGATCGGCGCTGGCGGATTCGGCCAGCAACGCCGCTTGGCGGTCGTCTTCCACCGGATGATCATGCCGGACGGCTATTCCGTGGATCTCGATCAGTTTCATGGACTCGATCAAATCGGCGAGGAGGGCCTGAAAGACAAGGTGAACAACCATTACCTTGAAATCTTCGGAACCTCGATCGCTTTGGGCGTCATCTCCGGCGCTGGACAGATCGAAGCCGGCGGCGGCACCATCACGACGAGCGGCTCCCAAGCATTCACCACGGGCGCAGCGTCAAGCGTTTCGCAATCAGCGACAACTGTGCTCGACCGCTTCATTCAGATTCCTCCCACGATCACAATCCGGGAGGGACATCGCGTGAAGGTTTACTTCACGCAAGACATGCTCTTGCCTGCCTACGACAACCACACTATCCCGCAAACTTTTTGAGGAGATTTGACTTATGTGTCGTGTCGTACTGCTCGCCATTCTTGCTGCAGCTTCGTTGCTTGCCTCTGGTCGGATGTGAGAGCCACCAGGCCAAGGTCGATGCGCTTCAAAAGGAATACGACAGCTCGAAGGCAGCAATTCAGAAAGGACTGTTCAGCTGAATACCTGAAGGTGCAACCAACGCTGAGTCCGAAATGTACCGACGAAAACAAAAAGATGAAGCAGGCTTGGGACCGACTTCAAGCAGAACGCGCTAAGACAGTAGCAACTCAAGGAGTAGATCATGAATATCAGAATCCTTGTCGCGGCGATTGCCGTCGCCGCGAGCGCGCAGGTAGCTCGCGCTCAATTCGGCTCTGGCATTGTGTTCGATCCCACACAGTCGGGCCATGCAGTTCAACAAATCGCTCAGGCGAGACAGCTGTATACCACTACCGTCGAGACGACCAGGAATGTCATCGCTGCTTACAACCTCGCTCAGAGAATGGCCTCTCTACCGCAGATGCTGTACAGCTCCTACAGCAACCTTGGCCGTCAGGAATGGATGGCACTGACCCGGCCTGCGAACACCTACGGCAACTCGCTGCCTTGGATGAATGCGGCAACGAGTGGCTATGGAGCGGCGTCCGCGAACCAAACCGCCAGCCTTCCAGCATTGGACAGATGACCGGATACTCCGGTCTCAGCACCCAGGGCCAGCAGGCAATTGCGGCACAGGGGGCGACAGTCGATCTGTCGGACTCAGTGAACGCGAGCAATTTGCAGACTGTCGGAACGATCCGCGCGAACGCTGCTCAACGTGAAGCGGACATTAGCCAACTCGAAGCGGCGAGCCATTCCACAGATCCCGCTCAGCACACCGAGATGGCAACCCTTCAACGCATCAACCAGGCCCTGCTGATCGAACTGCGCACCCAGCAGGAGACGAATCAGATGCTTCAGGCACAGGCGCTGCAACAGATCGTCGGACAGAAAGTGCAGCAGGACAATCTCAAGTCTCTGTTCCAGACCGGCAACGGCTATCAACAGAACTTCAATGACGTAACACCCCAGCAGACGAGCGCTGGAACGCAATGGGCATTTCATTACTAAGCAGCGTGGAGGCTGCCGATGGACTTCCTGATTCTGATCAAGAACGGCTGTGACAATCTGACCGCAACGGTCGTCGCCATCTGTTGACGCGCTGGGATTGCATATGGTGATTCACTCGCCACCATCATGCTCGTCTGGTTTGGCGTCCAGGAAGCGTTGGCATCTGCTCATGGCGGCCCGGGATTCAGCGTCGCTAAGTTTCTGAACTTCTTCTTGTTGATCACTTTCGCCTACTGCTTTGTAAGGTTCTACGACGGCTCCATTCCTGGCATCGGCTATTCGCTCAAGGGGTTCATCAGCGGTGGGACCAGCAGCCTGGTGGATTACATCGGCAACGATTCGACGCAAGAAGTTCAGAACACCATTCACACTGCTCTTGGCAAAATTGGAAGCTCTGTCACCAACATTCACGGAGCCTTACACGCTTCTCTGCACGTATACCGTGCAACTTGTCTTGAGCATCCTGACTGCATTGATCGCCGTGATCATTGCGTACGGAGCCATCGGAGCAACCGTCGTGGGAATTCTGGGTCCGGTATTCATCCCTTGGATGGTTTTCGACAAGACTGACTTCCTCTTCTGGGGATGGCTCAAGGCATTTCTTGGTTTTGAGTTCTACAAGGTCGTTGCCGCCGCCACGATGAGCGTGATGAGCCATTTACTCATCACTATCTGACTAGTGGAGCGATGAATGTGAGCAGCCCTACAAACATTGTCTACATCATGCCCGCGCCTCCTTATGCTGTGTTTCGTCGCCGGCTTCATCCTGCTCAAAATTCCAACGATGACCGCCAGCCTCTTCTCCGGCCACACGGGCGGCCATGGCATCGGCATGGGCGGAATCATCTCCGCCGCAGTTCTCAAGGGACTCTAACCAGACTGGAGAATCATCATGACCACGACATCGCCGGAGATCACACGCGCAGCCGAGAGGTATCTCGAACAGTATGGCGATCCGCTCGTGATGAACACCTATCTGAAGATCACGATCCTTGTGCTCGCGACTGTCTGCCTCGCGCTGGCGGCTCTCGTCTTTCGGAGTCAGAAGGCGCTCGCCAATATGCACCCCTTGATCGTGCGGATCAATGAAGTCGGCAGAGCCGAGGCGATCGACTATCGCAATTTCCAATACCGCCCCCAGGAAGCAGAGAACAAGTACTACCTAACCCGTTGGGCCGAGCTTTATTTCAGCCGCAATCGATTCACGATAGAGCGTGACCAGACCAGCTCCCTTTACTTCCTCAACGGCGATGTTCAGCGAGCCGTCATCGACCAGGAGCGAAAGGACAACATCATTCAGGCGTACATCAAGGACAGCGCCCTTCCTTACGTCGATGTCGAAGTGAAGCAGGTCGTGCTGGACGATCTGCGGCAGTCGCCCTATTCGGCGCGCATTGAGTTCGAAAAGGTGTTCACGAATCCCTCAGACCACACGGAACTTAAACGCGAGCGATGGACAGCCAGCGTGACGTACGTATTCCGCGAAAACGTGAAGAACAATGAACTGGCGGTAAATCCCCTGGGGTTGACCATCGTGCGCTTCCGGGCCGACCAGGCGTTTGGCTAGACAACTCACAACCGGCCACATCCACTGGCGATCGCGTTCAGTTAATCCCGTTAATCAGAAGGTGAAGACCGGAATCTCAATTTAAGGAGCACGCGATGCAACCAATCAACATTGCGCAGAAGAAGTCACCTGAGCGTGTCGTCATCTCGCCGGATGCGAAGCTGCTGGTAAGCCGCGACGAGGCGGCCCAGCTTCTTTCCATCAGCCAGCGCGGTTTGGACTACCTGATAGCGAACCGGCGATTGCCGACCAGAAGAATTGGTGGAAGGGTCCTGATTCCCGTGGCTGACTTGCGTAAGTACGCGCGCGGCGATCATCCCGAACGCATTGTGGTGTAAACGCCTACGCGAATCACCTCAACTCACAGCCCGGCTAGCGATCTCGGCTAAACAAGACTCAAACGGCGAACGATCCTCCGGCGAGATACCAAGTTCTCAGTTATCGGTCAGCGCAGAAAAGAGCTGCTTTGGCGGGGGTCGGTTAGGGAAAAGCGGCACCTAGTCCAAATTCCTCCGCAATCTCACCGAGCCGCCGGTCTCTGGTCCAGATCGAGATCGTCTTGTCAAAGAGAGCGGAGGCTATCAGGTGAAGGTCAGTGACGCCGATTCCCCTACGGTAGAGTTTGCGAAGCTCAAGTAGGCTGAATAGCTCGTCGACCTCCGCGACCGGCACTTGAGGCAACAGGACAAGGTCAGACAGTACCTTTTCACGATTTGCGATCGAACCCAAGGCCAGTTCCAACCGAACGAATGGGTGTGTTACGACCTCATCGTTCTGGAGCAGCTCCTGCAGTTTCACTTCGGGCTTTCGCAGATGATCAATCCAGACCGAAGTGTCGACAAGGATCACTCTTCCCCTCTTCGCCGCGGTGCAGCTTCCGCCTTTGGATCGCTTCCGCCCATGGCAGCTAGCCGCTTCGCAGCCTCATTTCTTACAAGTCGGGTCAGAGCTTCTCTTACCAGAGCGGCCTTCTCCTTGATGCCGGTGTAATTCTCGGCTTGCTTGACCAGTTCATCGTCAAGTGCGATGGTTGTGCGCATGGACACCTCTATGTGCAGATATTAGCATCGATTTGATGCTGATTCTAGTGCCTCAAGACATCGGAGGCAACGAGCTAGCGTAAGCAGATCTGATACAGCCGGAAACAGTGCAATCTCCAACTGTCGACCATTCAGATGCTTGAGGGCCAAAACAGCCACCAAACAGCCACTAACCGGCGGCTGTTCGCGACGAACGAGCCATCGCCTGGCTTTGGTGCACGTTGCATCCACATTCGCGGAAATTTCCAGTGGCTGTTTTGATGGCTGTTCGTTTCCAACTTTTCTGCATTTTTGTGCGACGGCCTGCAACCCGCAATCTGCTCGTATGCTACTGAAACAAAGCCTGTTATACGCCGTGCTGCCATCGCTTGCGACGTGCTGCAAAATCGCGAAATTTGGACTCAAAATCCGCCGATCGCAAGGTCGTGGGGGTTCGACCCCCCTCCCGGCACCACGCTAAGCTAATTACTTTCAATGTTTTACGGCGACATCTGAGGCGCTGTCTGGCATCCCAATACTCCCGTCCGGTACAAATACGGTACAGTGCGCATCTCATTTATTTTCATATACTTATGGCAGTGTTACGAGTCTCGGGGGCTACGCTCAGCTGTCCTTCGCTCACCTTACGTATACCTAAATCACGGAATGCGCAGCGGATAAGCTGAGTACGGAGATCCCCTCGTCCAGCAGAACCTGAACCTGATCTTCAAAACGAAGCGCTTCATAGGGGAGGAAGGTGGGCTTCGCCCCTCCTAAATCTTCGATATGTTTTGCAAGTGGAGCAAGGCTGTGCTGAAATGCCTCTTCCGTCGACGTGAAGGCTCCTTCGTCTTCCATGGAGACCCACAGGTTCATCGCAAATGGCTTTGGCGTGAGGTCCTTGATCTCGCGAATGACATTGCGGATCGCCTCCGGCTGAAGGCCATGAGCACCGAAGGATCCGAGCCCGCCATAGTTTGAAACGGCCGCTGTGAGCCGCTGCGACGACATGCCTCCGAGCGGGCCTTGAATGATCGGGTATTGCAGTCCCAAACGCGAGGTCAGTCTATTTTCAGTCCACACTCTTGAGCCCAACTGATTCGTCATCGTGATCCCCATGTGCGCAGCGGAAAGGACGGAGCATCACTCCCTCCGATTCCAACCATCGTCCTGCTATTTCTTGTGCGTTTGTAAGCCAGCCATCGTCCGCACATTTTCGGATTCGCCCCGATGGGAGTGCCTGTCTGTCAGCAAGAGATAAATGACAACCAGCACCATCACCGTGAGAGCATCGACAAAGAACCAGCCATATCCCAACACGAAGATGTGACTGAAAATCACGGCGGTCATCCACATAACAGTCAATCCCGCTCCCAATCTGGCTGACTTCGGGATCAGGAGCAGAACCGCCATCACTGTCTCCAGCGCCCCTGATCCTAACCGGAATACCGGCTGAGATACCAACCCGTGAAGCGCTTGCGACATCTGCGTGAACAGGGTCACCGAATCCGGCACGCCTGCAAACTTGAGAAAGATGGCGGCATATAGAAGGTTCACAGACACAAGCAAGCGAGTTGCCAGGAGTGCGAGTCTTTTAGCCAAACAATCTTGCCCCCTTGATGACCTCGAACCGGCCAGGTCTTCGCCTGTGGTAGTACTCATTTCTGAGTTTTCATGAACCTGGATCATCAGCTCCCGGCTTTCGCTGTAGCGAGGAAATCTGTAACCAACTTGATGGTGGCCTGCGGATTCTCCTCCATGATCCAGTGCCCGGAGTCGGGCACGACGGCGCCTCTGACGTTGCTGGCGACGAACTGCATATCATCGGCCATGTTCTTGCCGAAAAACTTCTCGGCACCGATGGCCAACACCGGCATGTTGATCTTGCCGCCCTTCGCGAGCAACTCCTTGTTGTCGGCGGCGTCCTGACGGAGTGTCCCAAACTGCTCGAAGGCATCGTGCATCGCATGCGGCCGTGCGTACAGGGCAGCATAGTGCTGCCGTGTACTTTCATCGATCCTCTTGGGATCTCCGGACAACTCGTCCCAGAAGCGGTCGAGGTAGATGCGCTCCCGGCCCTCCACCAGACGCTCCTCGTCAGGACCCCGGAAATCGAAGTGCCACAGCATCGGGCTGCGAACGATGTTGTCCCAATCGCCTATTCCGGGCAGCGGTGCATCGATCACCACCCAGCGCGTAACCCGGTCCGGATATTGAGCAGCCAACGCATAGCCGACCATATTGCCGATGTCATGTGTGACCAGGTTTGCCTTCTGGACCTTGAGTCATCCATGACGCCAGCAATGTCGACAGCCTGGTTCTTCTTGGTGTAGCCGGTATCCGGGTGATCGGACATACCCATGCCGCGCAGGTCGGGAACGATCACGGTATGGTCCTTGGCCAGAACAATTGCTAGGCGAGCCCACATATCACCCGTAAAGCCGAAGCCATGCAACAGCACCACGGCTGGACCCTCGCCGCCGACTCGCACGTAGAGGTTGGTGCCGTTCGTCGGAACCATCTGCGTGCGAAAGTTGGCCGGAAACGGCATGACTTCCGCCACGAGGGGCGCTGACAGCAAGATCCCGCCAAGCATGGTGGCGATATACCTGAACATACGAACTCTCCGCTTTCTCAGTTGTTGACTTCGAACGTCACCTCAAGGATGACCGGCACACCCAGAGGCAAGCTGGCTACTCCGATGACTGACCGCACTGATGTCTTGCCTTCTCCAAATACATCCCGGAGAAGCTCCGATGCAGCGTCCGCGACGATGGGCTGGTTGTAAAAATCTCCATAAGTGGCCAGGTAGACTCCGACACGAATGACCTTACTCACACGATCCAAGGACCCAAGATGTTCCTTCGCAACGGAGAGAGCATTCAAGGTCGCGGTTCGCAGAGCATCACGGCCCGCATCAGCATCGAGCTCTTTGCCCAGGCGCCCAATGTATTGGGGCTTGCCATCTTTGACCGGTAGCGTTCCACTGAGAAAGAGAAGCCTGCCTGATTGGACGGCCTCGACGTATGCGCCCAGCGGGTGGGGAGCATGGGGGAGCACAATCCCGAGGTCCTGCAGCCGGCGCTCCGCGCTAGCCGGCTGCGAGCCCTTCGGGCTTACCATTTGCCGTTGTGCTGACCGCCGTCCACGTGCAGCACCTCCCCGGTGATCTGGCGCGATTCGGTCAGATAAACCACCGCGGTTGCAATGTCCTCCGAAGTGGAGATCGTGCCCATCGGCGACAATGTCTTGAGGAAGTCCTTCGGGTTGTCTTTGTGAAGAGGAGTGTCAACAACGCCAGGCGCGACCGCATTGAATCGGATGTGCTCCTTCGCATACTCCGCGGCCAGGCTACGCGTGATGGCCTCGAGACCACCCTTCGTGATCATCGGCAAGGACACCGGCAAGCCACCGTTGGGATTTTCAACCAGCGATGACGTAATGCCCACAACGCTTCCGCCCGACTTCTGCGCGAGCATCTGCTTGACCGCGAGTTGGGTGATGTAGATGTAGCCTTCGAGATTCGTCGATACGAGGGCACGGAAATCATCGGCGCTGTAATCAGTGAACGACTTCACCGAGAAGATGCCAGCGTTGTTGACAACGGCATCAATCGAGCCGAACTTCTGAATAGCGGCATCGACCACCTTCTGTGCGGTGGCAGCTTGGCCGATGTCTCCGTCCACCAACGCAAGCTTCTCGGAAGCCTTCAACTCAGCGGACTTTGTCGCATTGCGAGAGGTGCCCACTACGTTATAGCCACGTTCCAGGAACGCTGTGACTACTGCGGCGCCGATTCCCTGGGAGGCGCCCGTCACGATTACCGTCTTTTGAGTGCTTGCCATGTATTGCTCCTGTCAAAAAACAATGCTGCCCGCGCCGCAGATCGCAACTTGAGGATGTTCCTCGTCGTTGCATTGCCGCATGCTTATGCGGCCGCCCGCTGCGTTCAAGCTGCAATATAGATTCGAGAGGACATTGGTATGAGTCCCGATTTGTTCTGATACGCGCTATCGCTCTAGCTGATAGCTTCCACTTGCCGATCGAGGATCGCGATGTCCGAGATTTGACGGCTCATTCTCAAGAAAGTGTCGAGTGCGCTCGTCGGATGATGATCATGTCGTCTAACAAATACAGTCTCTACCCTCGCCTGATCCACTGGAAGCTCATGCACAGTTACAGACTGATCTATCCAGAGTCTTTCCACCAGCGTCTTCGGTAGCAGCGTTACCCCTACGCCTGCACTGATGCAGGTAACGATCGCATCGAGAGATGCAAATTCCATCACCACGTACCGAATACCTAGCCCATCAAGAATGAAGGCGAGTCTTTGACGGTAAGAACAACCCTGTCGAAACACGATTGCCCTGAGATTTTCAACTTTGGCGAGGTCATCGAAGTTCCTTACAGATAGAGGACTTACGAGAACAAGATCTTCGAGGAATAGTGTCTCCTCGCTCAGTTCTTGATGATGTACAGGCCCCGCCACAAAGGCACCCTCCAACTCGTGTTCCGCTACCTGATGGATCAGGGATGTCGTGGTGCCCGCCACGAGGGCCAACTCGACCTTTGGATATTCTTGCGCGTATTGGGCTATGAGTGCAGGTAGCCGCAATCCAGCCGTAGTTTCCATCATTCCGATACGCAGTTTGCCCTTTGGAGTTCCATCCTCTTTGACCGCCGTGATGGCTTGCTGGAACAGTGCATGTATCTGCTCCGCGTAGGAAAGTAGCCGCAGACCAGCTTCACTCGGCTCGACGCCACGGCTGTGCCTGACGAATAGTTGAACGCCGAGCTCTTCCTCCAAGAGGCGAATGCGGGCGGTGACATTTGATTGCACCATGTTCAGTTCAGCCGCCGCCCGGTTCATGCTGCCGATTCTTGCCACGGCGTCTACAATCCGCAAGTCATCTGCGTCCATGTGCGTCCTGCTTCCTCATTCCAGTATAGAGACGAATCGTTTTCAAATCGGTCCACCTGGGACGCAAGGAATCGTATCTTCGGAGCTGGCCTCCGGCAATGCTGCCATCTCCTGTGTCGATCCTGTACCCGTCGAGGGAATATCTTCCGGTTCTAATGAATTGCCCTTCTCCTCACTATTCATTCGCGTTGACCTCCGACCGATCTACTTTGGTTGACCAGCCTACGATCATGCTGCGCAGCGTATCCCATCCGTCGGCAAGAACCAGAATCACATGCGGCACAACAAAGACAATGAAGAGCCACATGAGCCGGAAATGCCATACGCGCGCCGCGTCAAAGCCACCAAATAACGCAGCCAGCCAATGGAACTGCATCGGCTTATGTATCGCCCAGCCTGAAGAGACCGAAAGAAAGCCGGCGACCAGGACAGAAAAGTACGCTGCACGCTGGAGCGCGTTGTACTTTGTATTGAAACGGGGATCCAACCATTCACGGTGCGTGAGTCTAGCGAAGGCGACGCCGAGGTAGTATCGAAGCATCCTGAGCGCTTCAACGAGGTCGGCCCGGTGAGGCAGCAAGGAGCGCAACCCCCTCCCGTCACGAGCCCTACAAGGTACACCATGCCATTCAGCATGAATAGGTAGGCGCAAAACCAATGCAGACGCAGCGCCGGCGCTAATGTGCCCGGTCCGAGACTCATATGGTTGTAAATCCAGTCGGGCGGATTGGAGTAATTGTGTTGGCCAGGAACATGGCTGCAGATCCGGACTTGTTAATCGATCCCTCGCTTGAAAGACGTTTACTTCGACGATGAGCCACCGTTTGCATTCGACGTAGATCGCGATGTTCTGCGCGGCCTGATAAGGCCAGGAGAGGCTAGGAGTTGTCCGAAGCGCAGTAGAGGCGGCTCAAATTAGAGACTGCGAAGGGCTGTCATAAAGTTTTCGATCTTGCGAGTCGACGAGCCTTTACCAGATTTAAGGTTGCGCTCAATGCATAATCCGGAGAAGAAGGACAGCACCATCTCGGCAATTGCGGAAGGAGCCATCTTGGGTTCTTCCGCCTCGATGTTCATGGCGAGAAGGCGCCGCAATAGTGCCCGATTCTCCGTAATAACCCCATAAGCCTCATCTGGAAGGATCGCGAACTCCCGCATAGAGTTGACGGAAAAGCAGCCCTGCTGTTCCCCTTTGTTGAGAGGACCATTCTTAAGAAACTTCTCGACGTTCTTCCAGCCAAGAGGCTCTCTGGTAAGAAATCCTCTCTTCTCCTGGCTCTCGAGGTAGTGCCGCAGGCACGCTACAAAAAGATCTTCCTTGTCTCGGAACTCGCTATACAGCCCTGACTTGTTCACGCCTGTTGCTCGTTCCAATTCCTGAAGACTGGTGTCCGCGAACCCGTGCTTCCAGAAGACAGGCATCGCCTTCTCCAGCACTTCCTCTCGGCTAAAGTTCTTCGGGCGCCCCATAGACGTATTATCCGATAAAGAACTAAATAGTTCAATATCTATGCATCCTCGGCATGCCCTCGTCAATCGTATAAAACTGAATGGTTCAGAACGGTCTGACACGATCAGCCAAGATCGCTACCGAATTGGCTTCGTGAATTGTTCCGAGAACAACAAAGGAGATTCTATGTCTAAGTTAGCGGAGAAAGTGGCGCTCGTTACCGGCGGTTCCCGGGGCATTGGCGCAGCGATTGCGAAGCGTCTGGCCGCAGATGGAGCAAGCGTGGCCATCACGTACTCAAAAGGCGCGGACGCAGCGGCATCGGTAGTAAACGCTATCGAAGGGGCTGGTGGAAAGGCGATCGCGATCCAGGCGGACGCTGCGGACACCGATGCCGTGAAGACGGCAGTCGAAAGGGCCTTCGCGACCTTCGGCCGGCTGGACGTGCTTGTGAACAATGCCGGCACAGCCATTCCAAAAACCTTCGAAGAGACCACGCTGAAAGAGATGGATCGTGTGATCGACATCAACCTCCGCGGCGTATTCGCCACCACGCAGGCGGCGCTGAAGCACATGAAGGATGGCGGCCGCATCATCATGATCGGTTCGGCCGTGGGCGAGCGTGCCGTTGCGCCCGGGCTTGTGCCCTACGCGGCCACAAAGGGAGCCGTCAAGATGTTTACCCAGGCACTGTCCAGAGAGGTCGGGAGCCGGGGTATCACGGTCAACAACGTCCAGCCGGGTCCGATCGACACCGATTTGAATCCCGCCTCGGGTGATTGGGCGGTCCCACAGAAGGCTGCCACAGCGCTGGACCGCTATGGGCGCGTTGAGGAGATCGCCGCAATGGTGGCGTTCGTCGCGGGTCCGGAGTCCTCGTACATTACAGGCGCAAATCTGACTGTGGATGGCGGAATGAATGCCTGACCAGCAGGAGCAGGAGAGAACAATGACTACGCTCCAAAACAAAACTGCGCTTGTGACGGGCGCATCGAGAGGTATTGGTCGAGCAATCGCACTGGCGCTTGCCCGGACAGGGGCACACGTCGTGGTCCACTATGGCCGCTCCGCACAGGAGGCGGAATCTCTCGTCGCCGAAATCCAAACGAAAGGCGGCCGCGCAAACGCAATTTCGGCGGACCTGGGAACTCCGGATGGCGCGTCGCTTCTCGCCAAACAGGTGCGCTCCATTGTCGGCGATCGACTGCATGTGCTTGTGCTCAACGCCGGAATCAGCAAGGCGGCAGCTATCGCTGACTACACGGTAGAAGATTTTGACGATCTCTTTGCGACGAACGTCCGAGGTCCGTTCTTCGTGGTACAGCACCTTCTGCCCATTCTTGGTGAGGACTCAAGCATCGTTGCTATCTCTTCGCTTGGAGCCCGTGCAGTGCCGGGCAAGCCCGGTCTGGAAAACCCTTCCCTTCTTGCTTACAGCTCCACCAAAGGAGCACTTGAGACGCTGGTCAAGAACTGGGCGGCCATTCTCGGGGCCGCGCGGCATACGCGTTAACGCTGTGGCGCCAGGCGTAATCGACACAGATATGTCGAGTTTCACGAAGACCGAAGCGGGCCGTGAGGCCGCGCTGGGAATGCAGGCATTGAAGCGTATCGGCAAGCCCGAGGATGTTGCCGACGTAGTCGCGTTCCTGGCTTCGGACAAGGCACGCTGGATCACAGGCGCGAGCATTCCAGTCGATGGCGGCTCGAAGTTGTAAGTGGCAACAGGAGGAGCACAAATGAATACCCAATTCAAACAACGCGAAGGAGATCAAAATTCCCGGGCCGGACCATCCCATCACAATTTCTCCAGTTGAAGACAAGGTGCGTGTGACGGTGGCCGGGAGGATCATTGCTGAATCGTCGCGAGCACTCCGGCTGGAGGAGAAGGGGCATTCCCCTGTTTACTACTTCCCGCGCAACAGTGCAGATATGTCGTTGCTCGTCCGGACTGAACATTCCACTTATTGTCCGTACAAGGGCGACTGCGCGTACTACAGCATTCCTATCGGCGGAGTGAACGCGGAAAATGCCGTTTGGACATACGACAAACCTTATGAGGCAGTCGCCGACATTAAGGAGTACCTGGCGTTTTATCCCACGCGGGTCGATGCAATCGAAGTGATCTCTTAAGCACGTTCAGTCGATCTAGCAGGAGTTCATGTGATGTCGAATCAACCGCTTTTCATGCCATATCGGATGGGAGACCTCGACCTTCCTAACCGCATCGTCATGGCACCTCTCACTCGGATGCGCGCGCAATCGCATGATCATGTGCCCACGAACTTGCAGGCAAAGTATTACGCGCAGCGTGCTTCGGCCGCACTGATCATCGCCGAGGCCACGGCGATTAGTCCGGAAGGATTTGGCTGGGCCGATACGCCGGGACTGTGGACAGAGCAGCAGGTCCGCGGATGGCGACGCGTCACGGATGCCGTCCATGCGGCAGGCGGCCGCATCATTGCACAACTCTGGCACACCGGCGCAATCTCACATCCTGAACTACGGGGCGGCGCGCAGCCCGTGTCTGCATCGAACGTCGATCCAGGCCAGCTGTCGTTCACGCGGACGGGGCGAAAGCCGACGGTCACACCGCGGTCTCTGACGAAGCTGGAGATTCAAATCACGGTTGCCGACTTCGCAAGAGCTGCGCGAAACGCGATGGAAGCCGGCTTCGATGGTGTCCAGATCCTCGCCAACTATCTCTATCTGATCTCTCAGTTCCTCAATGCGACGACCAACCTCCGCAAAGACGAATACGGCGGGAGCCTGGAAAACCGGTCGCGATTTCTCTTCGAAGTGGTTGAGGCAGTCCTCAATGAGGTGGATGCAAAGCGGGTCGGAGTCAAGATCAGCCCGATGCACGAGGGCGGCGCGTTCGTAGCCAACGACGAGACCCTGCCGATTACCGAGTACGCCATCCAGAGACTGAACGAATACAACCTTTCGCACCTATTGCTCATGGGAAACACCACCGACTTTTCCGGCAGCCCCTTGGAAAGGCTGGCCGATGATGGCATGTTCCAGCATTTCCGCCCTCTCTTCAAAGGAACACTCATCGCGAACGTGAAGATGGACCGTGATCGTGGCAATCGCCTTATCGCAGAAGATCTGGCAGATCTGGTAGCGTTCGGCCGTCCTTATATCGCAAATCCTGACCTCGTCCAGAGATTCGCCGAGAACGCTCCTCTTGCTGAGGTCGATTGGGAGACCGTGTATGCCTCGGGCCCGCACGGTTATTCCGACTACCCTACATACCAATCATCCGAACACAACACCAGGAGCTGAATATGCCAAAGACAACACCCGAACAGAACAAAACGATCGTTCTCAAAGCCTTCGATACTCTCTTCAACAAACGCGACTACGCGGCGGCGGAGCGATTCTGGTCGCCGAAGTACATTCAGCACAGCGCGCACATTGCGCCGGGACGCGAAGGACTGTTCGCGCTGGTCCGTTCCTCGCCGGATACGCTGCGCTACGAAAACCAGCTCATCGTCGCAGAAGGCGACTATGTCATAGCACATGGCCGCTTCTCAGGAATCGGAAGGCCCGCGGCTTGGATCGCAGCGGACATTGTTCGATTCGAAGACGGTTTTCTGGCTGAGCATTGGGATGTGTTGCAAGACGAGGCCACACAAAAAGAATCTGTGAGCGGCCTTCCCATGTTTGGCAAGAGTTTCCCTTCATAAGGGTTCGACATCCACATTTTGGGCTAACTGAGTGCGAGGAGACAGAGGACGACTGCCGATGACCGAAACCAAGAAGCTGCAAGGAAAAGTAGCAGTCATTACTGGTGGCACGACCGGTATAGGATTGTCCGCCGCTAAGCTCTTCGTGAAAGAGGGCGCCTACGTCTTCATCACGGGCCGCCGTCAAAAGGAACTCGACGAGGCCGTGGAAGCGATTGGCAGCAATGTCACTGGCGTTCAAGGCGACATTGCGAAATTAGACGACCTTGATCGTCTTTACGAGGCCGTCAATGCAAACGGGAAGCTTGACATCGTCTTCGCCAATGCCGGCGTGGCTGAATTCGCTCCGTTGGGAAAGGTCACAGAGGAGCATTTCGACAAACTTTTCGACATCAACGTCAAGGGAACGCTGTTCACCGTGCAGAAAGCCTTACCGCTGCTGAATGATGGCGGCTCGATCATTCTGAATGGCTCGGTCGCGAGCGTGAAAGGTACACCCGCGTTCGGCGTCTACGGCGCGACGAAGGCCGCCCTCCGCTCTTTCGTGCGGACCTGGACGTCAGACCTCAAGGATCGTCATATTCGCTCCAATGTCATTAGCCCAGGCCCGACCAATACGCCAGCTATAGATGGGCAACCTGAAGACGCCATCGCACGGATCGTGTCCACCATTCCGATGGGCCGTATGGGGGAACCCGATGAAATTGCCAAGGCTGCGTTGTTTCTGGCGTCGGATGACTCCAGCTTCGTCACGGGTATCGAACTGTTTGTTGACGGCGGTAGAGGGCAAATCTGATCGAAAACCACTTTGCTGAAGCTGTTCGGCTTGGTCGCGCTCTGAGGCGGTATCCGACGCTGCTTTTATAGCAATTCACGCTTTGACGTATTGCTTTATTCGGGCAAGCCGATTTGGCCTTCGATAACGAATTTTCCTGTGGCTACCGGCGCGCCGGTATCTGGCTGTCCCCCACCGATGCTGACGGTATATTCTCCGCCGGCGATGGTCGGGTGGCCATCCTCGGTGACCATACTTAGATCCCGGTCCCTCAGTTTGAAATCAACCTTCTGACTTGCGCCGGGATCGAGATGAACTCGCTGAAATCCGCGTAGAGCTATCGCCGGAGCCCCCGCTAGGTGAGGAAACTTCAGATATAACTGCACCACTTCATCACCTGCCAGCCTGCCCGCGTTCGTCACCGTGATACTCGCATCGATCGGGTCGCCTGCATTGGTCGCCGCATTTGGGAGTACTAGATCGCTGTAGCGGAAAGTGGTGTAACTCAAACCAAAACCGAAGGGAAATAAAGGCTTCTCGTGGAAGTATCGGTAGGTGCGGCCCTCCATGGAATAGTTTTCAAAATTGGGAAGTTGGCTGACATCTTTATAGAAGGTAACCGGCAGACGGCCAGCAGGGTTGCTGCGGCCGCTCAGCGTATCCGCAATCGCGGCGCCGCCCTCCTCACCGGGATACCACGCTTCGACAATCGCGTTCGCGTGGGCGCTGATCCAGTTGACCGCCAGTGCGCTTCCGTTCATAAGCACTACGACCAAAGGCTTACCAGTTCCTGCTACCGCTTCGACGAGCGCTTCTTCCGATTCGGGTAGATCGATGCTGGTGCGATCGCCTCCGATAAATCCAGGCTCGCTTACCGGCATTTCTTCGCCTTCCAATTCGGAAGTTATACCCACGGCGGCAATCACCACATCGGAATTTTTGGCCGCAGCGATGGCCTCGGGCGACGGCGCACTATCCACGGGAGCCCAGATCAACCGGGCGGCGGGCTCGCCTTCTACAGGCTTTCCGTACTCGACGCTGAGCGCAACCCTCTGTCCTTTATTGAGGTGTACGCGTCCCAGCTTCGCTTCCACGCCGTGGGTTCTGAACTCCTGCGCCACCGGCTTTCCATCGATTGATAGCCGCGTAAAACCGGAGGCGCGCATGCCAATGAGATAGTCTCCGGAGTTCGGCGGGGTTAGGAATCCTGTCCAGTGGACGCCTACAGACTTCCCCGCAGCATCCGATG
The DNA here is from genome assembly GCA_963757575.1 of uncultured Acidobacteriaceae bacterium. GTDB lineage: Bacteria > Acidobacteriota > Terriglobia > Terriglobales > Acidobacteriaceae > KBS-83. The sequence goes on along the minus strand of CAVWSD010000013.1, from coordinate 186,861 downwards.
GCAGGGTGTCTTTCCTGAGATCGATATTTGGCTCCAGCCGGCTGAGGAGCGGAGTCGGCTTTGCGCCGGACCCAAGATCGAGTCCCTGCCACTCGCTGTATTCCGCCTCGAGTCCGGGTCGGCCATCGGCAGTGGTCAGCAGATCGTTCGGCACCGGATTTCCATCGTTCCGCAGGAACTGTGTTCCGGGAACGAATGTGATTCTCGCATTCGGGAACTCAGCCCTCAGGCCATCGAGCATGGAGACTATATGTGTCGGTATCCCGGTGTAGTTTCCGAGGAGGACCCGCGTTTGATCTGCAAGTGGGCCGACGACTGCGATCTTCCTGACATCCGCTTTCAGTGGAAGAGTGCCATCGTTCTTTAGCAGCACCATTGATTCATCGGCAATTTTGCGTGCCAGCGCGCGGTGTTCGGGACTGTCAAGTTCCTTTGCGTCGATCTTTGCATATGGGACTGTGTCAGGCGGATCGAACATACCTAACCGGATTCGCGCCGTGAACAGACGCACTAACGATGTATCGATCGCATTCTCACTCAGGTAACCCTGCCGCACCGCATCGATGTAGGGCTTATAGTCGTGGTCGTCTTTCACCTTGGCGAAGAAATCGGCACACTCGTTATCCATTCCGCGTTCAAGCGAAATCGCCGAAGATTGGGACTGCGACGGCCGGTAGTGGTGGCCCGTGAAGATGTCCACCACGGCGCCGCAGTCGGAGACAACATATCCGCGGAAGCCCCATTTCGTACGCAACTGATCTTGCAGCAGGAACTGATTTGCACACGCCGGTTGACCGTTGATGGCGTTATAGGCGCACATGATAGATCCTGCTTTGCCTTCAGTGATCGCAGCGCGGAAAGCCGGTTCGTAAGTATCCAGTTCGTCGTGTTTGCTGATATCTACATCTGCAAAATGTCTTGTGGGCTCCGGGCCGCTATGCACGGCAAAGTGCTTCGGCGTGGCGATCACCCGATAGTATTTGGGATCGTCTCCCTGCATGCCGGTGATGAAGGCGACTCCCATCCGGCCGGTCAAAAACGGATCCTCGCCATAGGTTTCCTGTCCGCGACCCCAGCGCGGGTCTCGGAAGATGTTGAGATTGGGAGCCCAGAAGTCGAGGCCGTGGAATATAGCAGATCCGCCGTCGCGGACGGCCTGATCATGCACAACGCGGCCTTCGATTGAAATGTCAGAGGCCATCGTGTGAATCATCGATGGATCGAAAGTTGCAGCAAGCCCGATCGGTTCCGGGAACTCTGTAGTTCCATCCACAGCAACGCCATGGAGCGCTTCACTCCACCAGTCATAGGCAGGTACCTTAAGTCGAGGAATAGCACGCGCCTGATTCACGAGCTGTGTTGCCTTCTCTTCCAGCGTCATGCGATGTACGAGATCCGCGGCGCGCAGATCTGCGGGCACTGTTGTATTCAGATACGCCGGGGCGGCAGTTTCCTGCGCAAGAATGTGTGAGCTAGGCGCTACAAAGAGGAAGATTACTGCGGACGCGGTCAAGGCGGTCACGAAACGCATCGGGCGGTCGTTCATGTTGTTCTCCGGAATCCAAGTAATTTGCCTGCGCAGGCTTGCCCCGCTTCACAATTCGTAGCGCATCTGCTTGTCACAGCATTCGAAATCAACGAACACGATAGCACGATGGAAAAGCTTTTCTTGCGTTTCTTTTCCTCGCTGGTTAGGCTTGCGAGGATGCCGAAGTGGAGCTCTTCTCCGCCACCAAGAAAGCGCCGCGCCTTGCCGGTTTTCCGAGGGCAATTGACTGCGGCGCTGATTGTGAGTCTCTGTCTCATCCCGACGCCTGGGCATTCACAAAACAAGCTCGGGGAGCAGGCTGCGGCATTGATGCAACAAGGGCGATTTCATGAAGCAGAACTGCTCTGGCGCGAGCTCACGCAGAACCAGCCAGGAAATGCATCTGCGCATGCCAACCTGGGACTGGCGCTCGCACGCCAAGGAGACTTGTCGGCCGCAGGTAGCGAATATCGGAGGGCGCTGGCTTTAAAGCCGAACGAGCCTGAGATCTCCTTTGACTTAGGACTGGCGGAGTTCAAGCAGGGCCATTTTGACAAGGCCATCCCGGCCTTCAAAAAGGCGAGCGCAGCCGATCGCCGGGTTCCTGTACTGCTGGGAATGTCCTACTTCGGCCTGCATCAGTATAGTGATGCGATCCCCTATTTGGAAGAGGCTGGCACGGTCGATCCCACAAACCTGGAGCTCCGCAGCATCCTTGCCAAGAGCTGCCTATGGAGCAAGAGGTACGACTGCGCACTCGCGGAGTTCAAGAACATTCTGAGCGTTAACCCGGATGCGGTGCAGGCCCATATGATGCTCGCTGAAGCGCTCGATGCAATGAACCGGAAAGGAGACGCCATCAAGGAGCTGGAGATTGCGGAGCATAGTTCGCCGAATGAGCCTATGTTGCATTTTGAACTGGGTTATCTCTACTACACGCAGCACAGCTTTGACCGGGCAAAGGAAGAGCTTGAACTCGAGATCCAGAATAATCCCAAGTATGCCCTGGCCTATACCTATCTAGGCGACATCGCGCTTCACAACAACGATTCCACCGCTGCCGAGTCGCTTCTAACAAAAGCGATAGGTTTGCAGGATGATGTGCGGCTTGCGTACTTCGATCTCGGCTGCGTGTATGCCGATCAAAAGCGCAACCGGGATGCTCTGTCTGCGTTCTTGCGCGCCGAGCGTCTCGATCCATCTGAGCCGGACGCGCACTATCGGCTGGCCCGGTTATATCTGCAGTTGGGGCGAGAAACAAAAGGCGAACGAAGAATTTACTAAGACAAGAACTCTCCACGCCAAGACAGAGGAATCGCTGATTCAGAAGGTCTCCGGGGGCGGTGGAGCCGCTGCGTCAAAACCGACGCAGTGATCCTGGCAAAACCATGAGAGATTCAGTGTTTTCGGTCACGCGCCGCAGCTTTCTCTGGATGATGGCAGCGTACAGCGCGAGCTTTGGCCAGGGCGTCAGCCAGCGAAAGGTCAAGCCGCTACCTCGGGGAACACCTTCCGGAATTCCATTCGATGCACGCTTTACTGACGTTGCAGCAGACGCGGGGCTGACGAGTCCTGTCATTTACGGGGGGATCCGCCACAAGGACTATATCTTCGAGACGGTGGGATGTGGCGTCGCATTTTTTGATTTCGACAATGACGGTTGGATCGATATTTTTGTCCTCAGCGGTAAGCGCGTCGATGAGCAATATCCCGAGGGGACCAATCGGCTCTACCGCAACAACCGCGACGGGACGTTTACGGATGTTACCGGCAAAGCTGGGCTGGTCCGCACCGGCTGGGCTTCCAGTGTGACCATCGGCGATTACAACAACGACGGATTTGAAGACATCTTCATCACCTACTATGGCCAGAACGTCTTGTATCGCAACAACGGAGACGGCACGTTTACAGACGTAACGAAGCAGTCTGGGCTCTTATATGACGGCCCGACCCGATGGGGCTCAGGGTGCACATTCGTTGACTATAATCGCGACGGTCATCTCGATTTATTTGTCGCAAATTATGTCGACTTGAGCAAAGGCAAGATCCCAAATCCGGGTGAAAATCCTTACTGCAATTACAACGGCGTACCCGTCAACTGCGGTCCCCGGGGACTTGCTATGCCGCACAACTACCTGTACCAGAACCAGGGCGATGGGACATTTCGGGAGGTCACGGAGCAAAGCGGGATAACAAAAGCTGAGAGGACGTATGCAATGACGGCCGTAGCCGCCGACTTCAACAATGATGGCTGGGCAGATATCTATGTAGCGTCCGATTCAACTCCGAGCCTGTTGTTCATGAATCAACGCAACCATATGTTTGCAGAGGAGGGCCTGGAGCGAGGCGTGGCGTTAAGTGAAGACGGCATGGAGCAGGCTGGTATGGGCGTTGCGGTTGGCGACTACGACCTCGACGGTCACCTTGACATTTTCAAGACCCACTTTTCGAGCGATACGAATGGCCTGTTTCACAATGACGGCGCGGCAAACTTCAGCGATGTCACAATTGCATCCGGATTCGGCGCTGAGACGCGGTACACCTGCTGGGGCACAGGCTTCGCTGATTTTGATAATGATGGCTGGCCCGACCTTGCCGTAGTTACAGGGTCTGTCTATCCCGAGATAGAGGCGAAGTTCCCCGAATTTCCTTTGAAGACGCCGCGCTTGATATTCCGGAACCTTGGCAACGGCAAGTTCGAAGAGCTGACGGAACAAGCCGGACCAGCAATTCCTAGTGCACACTGCAGCAGAGGATGTGCCTTTGGCGATTTCGATAATGATGGCGATGTGGACATGATCATCGTGAATCTCAACGAGCCGCCATCGCTGCTGAGAAACGATGTCAAAGGCGATCGGAAGTGGCTTAAGGTGTTGCTGGTGGGCACAAAATCAAACGTCAGCGCCATAGGCTCACAGGTATTAGTGAAATACGGCGGTAAGGTGCAGGCCCAGGCCGTCATGGCGCAGTCAAGCTTTTACTCAGTCAATGACCGGCGACTACATTTCGGCTTGGGAATGAACACGCACGCGGACATTGAAGTCCGCTGGACCAACGGGCTCGTGGAGCACTTTAAAGGGATAGCGGCGAATCAGCTGGTGACCATCAAAGAAGGCCATGGCATCTCCGCCGCCTCACTGCCGGGCTTGACGGCTAAATCAGACAGCAAACTCGCGCCGCGAAGATAAAGGGGGCCCTGTGTCGGCTTGCCGCGGGCACCCCTTCATCCGACAGTATGACGCGTCAGAACTTAACCTTCGCTCCCAGCTGCAGAGTTCGAGCGTCGTAGGAACCGGTTACCTGACCGAAGTTTCCATCTGCCGTGTTCGCATCGATAGCGTTGAACTCGGTGTGGTTGAAAGTGTTGAAGGATTCAAAGCGCACCTCTAAATTGGCTCGCTCTCGAGGTGCAAGGGGAAAGGTCTTGAACAATGCCAGATTGGTGTTAAACAGCCCGGGCAAAACAACGGCATCCTTGCCTGCGTTGCCAAAGCCATTATTGGCGCCCCCATTCCATGGAGCTTGCGGATCTGCGAACGAATTCTTCGTGAACCAGACGAGCCCGCGTTTCGGATACGAGACCGGTGCCACCTGGTTAGGACGATTCGTAGTGCCACCGCCCAAGCCAAGTACGTCGGCTCCAGTGTAGGTAATCGGCTGTGGTGTTCCGGATTGAGCGACGGTTACGCCAGATATGGACCAGCCACCAAGGGCCGTGCGCTCCAGAGTATTTCCATTGCCCGTAAAGAACGGAAGGTTGTAAATGTAATTCGCATTGAAGATGTGACGCCGATCGAGCGCTCCTGAACCTCGATCATAGGCGAGGTTAAACGGGTTCGAGATTCCATTGAGGTCGTTGCTCACCTGGTCGATTTCGTGGGAATAGGTGTAGGCAAGTTGCAGAGTGAGCCCATGCCTGTTCTCCATGCGCAACCCTGCCTGTAAGGAGTGATAACTGAAATTGGTCTGGTTCTCCTCCTGGGTAACGGTGCTGAAACCCGGATAGATTCGATACAGATTGGCATTGAGTGTGCCGTTGGCGACGCCCTGGCGATGCACTACGTCGTTCAGAGGCAGAGTGTTGACTGATCGGTCGTCATTCTGATCCCAGCCAACAGAACCGACATATTGCAGCACGCCAACGACGGACGGAACGAGCTGGCGCTGAACTCCAAGGCTGAACATCGCGGTCCCCGGGGGCCGGAAATTGTATTGAATATTGGTGAGCGTCGAAGGAAATGTCTGAGACGTGGTCAGGCCGGTCAAAGCGCTGGTGTTGGGGTTGGAGAAGTAAACGTTAGTAGCCTGCGGTTGATACGCAAACGGCGGATTGAGCGCAGCGTTATACACGTCGTTACCCTGAACGCGCTCATAGAACATCCCGAACCCGCCCCGCACTACCGTTGTTCCGGTTCCGCTCAGGTCGTAGGCAAAGCCGATTCTGGGTTGCAAGGTGTAGTAGTAATTCTTCACTGCTCCACGGGGAAAACCATTGGCTCCGGCCTCGCGTATGCCATTCAGATAGAAAGGTTGACCATTGAAGTTGGATAGGGAAGCAGGGTTGAGCGTTCCATCCGGATTGAGCGGATATGCCGACGATGTGTCGTAGTTTGCCGGCACGAAATTTGCAAACTGATCATATCGTTCGTAGGCGTGCGGCATTCCGTCATAACGGAGCCCCAGATTCAGTGTGAGCCGGGGAAGGATGTGCCAGTTGTCGTTGGCATAGAAGCCATAGTTGTTGTTGACCCAGTGCTTGCCGGCCAGGTACTGCAATTGCTGGAAGCTGGCTGCGTCGCCAAGCAGGAAATTGATATAGGAGTCGTCGGAGAATGTGCTTGAGTTAAAAGTTGCGGTTCCCTGGGTGTTGGCCTGCAGCTGCTGGTTTTTGTAATCGTGCAGCAAGCTAAATCCAAACTTGAGCTGATGGAGTCCCTTCGTCCAAGAGAGATCGTCGCGCGGCTCAAAGCCTTCATATCCGTTCTTCCATGGAAAGTAACTCGAGCTCCACTGCACATTGAGCGGCGTGCCATTGAGATTGATTTGCGGCATGCGATTTAAATCATTCAGCGAGGGCGGAAAGAAGCTGGTGGCCGTCCATCCGCTGGGCTTTACAAACGAACCGCCGGGGCCATTTACGGGAGTGAGCGTGATCTTGTTGCCGCTATAAAGGAACGCTGTTTCGTTGAGCAGTGTGGGAGAAATTGTCTGAGTCAGCTTGATCACCGACGAGTAGGATGGATTGCCCATCGTTGTGCCTACTGTCGGATAGGTCGCGCCCTGCCAGAGTGGCGGGAAGAAGGACGTGCTGACGGCGTCGTGAAGGTAATGCCCCATCAACTGAAGTTTGCTGTTGATATTGTGATCGATGCGCACCACATCTTCCCGTGCGTCTGTCGGCTGGGGAATGGAAGATATGTACTGGTCCGTGCCCAGATTCGGCTTGGGAAATGTACCTGCGTTCACCTCAAGAACAGCATTGGGATCCATTAAGTTGGCGGGAATTGTGTTATTTGGGAAGGGCTGTCCAGCAACCAGACCGTCAGCCGCGTAAAGCGCCAGCTTGGCCGGATCGGAAGTGACGGGCACGATCGGGGCGGTCCCGCCAGTCGGTGTGGTGTATGCCAAAGGCTGGCCGGCTACCGGGAAATTGCTGGCCATGATTGTGTTCGCAATCGACGGTGAACTTCCCTGGTTCAGCTTGCGCCACTCTTCATTTACAAAGAAGAATGTTCGCTTGCGGTCGGCGTTATAAACGTGCGGAATGAAGAGCGGGCCGCCGATATTGAATCCGGGCTCGTTCAGCCGAAACTTTGGTCGCCCCTGACCCGCGAGATTCGTAAAGTAGTTGTTTGCGTCGTAGTCTTCGTTTCTGTTGAAGTACCAGGCCCCTCCATGAAAGTCTTTGGTCCCCGACTTAATTACCATCAGAATCGTTCCGCCTGAGCCGATGCCATAGTCCGGACTATAGTTGCTGTCGAGTGTCTGGAACTCGTAAAGTGCATCGATCGACGGCAGCGAACTGAAGCAGCCTCCACAGCCGCGATCGTTCAGTTCGCCGCCATCCAGGAGGTAGATGTTATGCGTGGTGCGCGTTCCGTTGAAGCTGATTCCATTCGCGGAGGTAAGAGCAAGCACACCGCTGAACGCCGGCAGGTTGTTGGAGACTCCCATCCCCAAAGCAGCGAGCGCAGTCACATTGCGCCCATTTGTCGCCAGTTGCGTCACCTGAGCGCCGCTGATCAGAGTGCTCAACTCGCTGGTTTCCGATTGCACTTGTAAAGCGTTCGCCTGAACAGTGACGGTCTGGCCTTCGCTCCCCACCGCAAGTCCCACGTCCTCCTTCAGGGTCTGAGCCGTGTTCACAACGATGTCAGTCCGGGTGAATTTCTGGAATCCGGTGGCGGAAGCGCTGAGCGTGAAATGGCCCACGCCTACGTTTCCGAATGAGTAAATTCCGTCACTGTTTGAGACCGTCTGTCTTACCTGTCCGGTCGCCTGACTGGTAAGGCTGATTGCGACGTTGGGAACGGCTGCTCCACTTGGGTCAGTGACTGTCCCCGTGATGGTTGCGTTCTCCTGAGATTGCGCGGACGGAACAAGAAATATCGCCAAACTGAACACGATCAGCAACAGAAGCTTGCGTCGCATTTTGCCTCCCAAATGGCTTTGCTTCTAGCTCTTGCAGATTCTCGTTTGCCTGTGCCGCCAAGCTAAGGAAATCGTTTTCTACGCTTGGACGACGCGGGTTAGCTAGGGCCGCTGGATTCTCCCGACGGTGGCAGCCTTCGGCGAGAAAAGGTTTACTGGCCGGAAACAATAGATTGCCGGCGTTTGGATTGTCAAGAGGCCGTGATAATTGCTTTGAGCCAATAGTGAAAAGCGTTGGAATTTCGATCTGGATCCGATTCCGCAATTTGCATGCAAACCTCCCCGAAATTCATCAGCGTCTCGTGCGTCTCTCTATCGATCTGTTGTTTCGGTTCCCAGGATGACGTGCCCTCGCCGACCGTGGGCAAATACACTGCCGCCTCCGATCTCTTCATGAGGGCACCGAATCATCGAGCGCCCAATCGCAACTGCAGACAGAGAAATCAATGACGAGGCATCTTGTACTCGCCCAAAAGAACGACAGTCAATACATTAAATTTATTTTTTTCGTGACAACAAAATATGTTCGCCGCGATCAGGATGAGGAATCTCGCGTGTCTGAGTACGAAGTAGTCGCATTTCCTGCCCGCATGACAGTTTCGGCCTTGCGCGTTGACAGCTTTAGCGTCTGAGACATAATTTGCACATATAAAAAAATGCTGAGAAGTCCAACGCGATAAGGCGGGCGCAGTTTGGCGCCCCTCTCGGAAATTGAGCATCCAGGGACAGCACGCTTGCGGCCGACCTAATGCTCGGTCAATTGTTCTGAAGAACAGAAGTCCAACAATGTAGTCAACGCATGTCTTCGGATCACACGAGACGATCGGATGACGCAACGGGCGCCAACAGGATGGGTAAAGAGCCGCAATGAAGAATGACCCCGGAACTTCGGGTCTCGCCTCGAGCAGCACGGCGCGGAACATCAATCGTGATATTGTTCTGGAGTTAATTCGGACAACTCAGCCAATCGCGCGCGTCGAGCTGGCGAGAAAGTCCGGATTGCAGCCCAGCACGATCTCTCAAATCGTCGAGCAGTTGCTTGCTGAAGGCTGGATCGTGGAAGGTTCGGCAGTTCTGCGTCCGCGGGGCCGACGGCCAACGATGCTCTCGCTCAACAGCGACATGCTCGTGCTCTCCGTGGATTTGCACCCTACACATGCGTTGGTCGCTGCATTCGATCTGCACAACCGTCAGCTCACGCAGGAACAGGTGCCGGTGCATTCCGATCCGGCGCGCTCGATCGAAGGCATCCTGGCGGCTATTAAGAGCATGCGCGCAAAACATCCCGGCAAACGATTTGAGGGCATTGGAGTCAGCGTGCCGGGCCGCGTGGATCCTGAGCGGCAAGAATTGATCCTCGCACCGAACCTGGCTTGGTCGGGCTTTGACCTGCGCAAAGTGCTGCAGCGGCGCACGGGCCTACAGGTGGAGATGGAGAATGAGGCGAACGTCTCACTGATCGACGAAATCTGGTCAGGCAGGATCGGGGACTATCAAAATATTGTGCTGGTCAGCATCTCAGAAGGCATCGGCGCAGCGATTCTGGTGAACGGTCAGATGGTCACGGGCAAATCGGGAATGGCCGGCGAATTCGGGCACATTTCCTTAGACCCAAATGGCCCCGTCTGCGGCTGCGGACGGCGCGGTTGCTGGGAGATGTTCTCGTCAACCCGGGCTACTCTTCGCCACTACCGCCAAATCAGCCGCTCCCGAGCTGCCGTCACCATTGCGGATCTGGTTTCCATGGCTGAAGCCGGCGATAAGTCCGCTATCGCCGCATTGCGACATCAAGCAACTTACTTCGGCAAAGGCCTGCAAATCGTCGTGACGTCACTTGCTCCGGAGCTGATCATTGCGACCGGAGACGTGACGCTTTCCTGGCCCGGCTTTGCGTCCACCGTTCAGGCGGAGCTTTCTTCACATCTTCTGGCTGGCGAGCCACCCCAGCTGTCCATCATTGCACGCTCCGACCTTACCCGCCTTCGCGGAGCCGCCGCCCTCGTACTCCAGCGTCATGCTGGCTACCATCGGTATACACATTCGCCGATCAACGGACGCGTTCTGCCGAAAAGACAGCCGACAGGCAACAACCCGTAAGAGTATTACTGCGGAACGAGCTCATTGTGGCCAATTCTTTAGCTCCGCGCGGTAACCCGCGCTCATCACGTGACTGAAGATCACTTCTGCTCGTTGGAAATGCAACTCACGTCTAAATACTCGTCACGTCATGCCGGTGTGCTGCTGGTCGGGGGAATCAGCCTCAGTGCAGCTTGCCAGCAGACATCGCCATGGCATGGGAAGGCTCCTGGCGTGAAGGAGGCCTTCCTCCGCCGGTGTTGCACCGTAAATCCGGTGCCTCTATTGCACGTGTTTAGAGTCAAATCGTGGCGGCGAGCGCTTGTCAGGCTTCTCCCGCCACGATCAGTTAGGGGAGAAAACGTCTAGGCGTGGGCGTGCTGCGGGCTCTTCGCCACCACTTCAGTCAACTTCTTACTGAACGCCGGAATATCGTCGGGCTTGCGGCTGGTGATGAGATTGCCGTCCTGCACAACCTCGCGGTCCACCCAGTTCGCACCCGCATTCACCAGGTCGGTGTGCACCGAAGGCCACGAGGTGACGGTCTTCCCTTTCACCACGCCGGCCTCGATCAGCATCCACGGGCCGTGGCAGATAGCCGCCACCGGTTTACCCGAGGCCACGAATTTCTTTACAAATTCGACCGCCGGCTTCTCCATCCGCAGCTTGTCCGGATTGATCTGCCCGCCGGGCAGGATCAGCGCGTCATAGTCATCGACATTTGCGTTGCTGACGAGCTTGTCGACCCGGACGCTGTCGCCCCAGTCGGTAAACTTCCACCCCTTGATTGAGCCCTCCTTCACGCTCAGGACCTCAGTCTTGGCGCCTGCCGCTTCCACGTTCTTCTTAGGGTCCGTGAGCTCTACCTGCTCAAACCCATCCGTAGCCAGAATCGCAATTTTACGTCCCGTTAATTCACCGTTCATACATATACCTCTGGTATCTAAGAATCTGGGGATTCCGGTCCCGTTGCCAGCAACCGCAGCGCGCACCGAAATTGATTCCGAAATCCGGACGGAAGGCCGGCGGTCCAGGCGTAGCATCTCACCAAGCCGCTACTTCCCAGACGCAACACCAGATGCAATGCTCAGGAGACCTCGAAACGTGACAGTCAGCACGAAGGCGATCTTTGCCGCCGCCACCGCACTCCTCACTCTCACCGCCTGCAACTCCACAAAAACCACCAAGCTCTCCGGAGCGGGAAGCACCTTCATCAATCCGGCGATGGGCCGCTGGGCGGCGGAGTACCAGCAGACGCACAAGACGGTGCAGATCAATTACCAGTCAATCGGCTCCGGGGGCGGCATCCAGCAGGTCAAGGCGGGCACGGTGGACTTTGGCGCCTCCGATGCGGCGCTTACCGATCAGCAGCTCACGCAGATGAAGCCGATGCTGCAATTCCCGGAGTCAGCTGGCCCGGTCTGCGTCACCTACAACTTGCCCGAGTTGAAGCAGCCGCTGCACCTTTCGCCGGAGGCGCTGTCCGGCATATTTCTCGGCACCATCAAGAGCTGGCAGGACCCGGTGATCAAGGGCGCCAATCCCGGCGTGGATCTGCCGAAGAGCGGCATCTCCGTTGTCCATCGTGCGGAGAGCAGCGGCACCAGCGCCATCTTCACCACCTACCTGTATGAGGTCAGCAAGGACTGGGCCGCGAAGGTGGGCAAAGGGACGCAGGTGAACTGGCCCGCCGGCAATGGCGGCAAAGGCAGCGAAGGCGTGACCGGCCAGCTTCGCCAAACCCCCGGTTCCATCGGCTACGTCGAGCTGACGTATGCCCAGCAGAACAACCTGCCCGTCGCGGCCATTGAAAACCAGGCCGGCCATTATGTGCTGCCCAGCCCCACAAGTACCACGGCAGCCATCAACGGCTTCCTGAACCAGTTGCAGCAGGATCCGCGCGTGCCCATCGTGAACCCGCCGGCCGGTGCGAGCGAGGCTTATCCCATCGCCGGCCTGACCTTTCTCATCGTCCCCAAGGACGGCACCGACGTGGAGAAGCGTCAGGCGCTGAAGGACTTCATCAAGTACATCGTGACCGATGGGCAGACCGTGGCCACGTCGCTGAACTACGCACCCTTGCCCGAAGGCGTAAAGCAGAACGATCTGAACCTGCTGAACCAGATGACGGCGGCAGGCAAACCGCTGCAGTAGAGCAATCAGCGGCGGCTGTGCCGCTATCCGGTTTTCAGCTGACCGCTGCCTGCCCTACATCACTTCCGGCGCATCGATTCCGAGCCAGCCCAGCACCCGGATCAGCTCGCGCTCTGCAACCGCTGCGGTTGCCAATAGCAGTTGTTTCCGCGCTGCATCTGTCTCGGTCAGGATGTGGAAGCGGTGATAGAAGTTGTTGAACTGCTGCGCAAGCTGGAAGGCATGCTTCGCAAGGTAGGCGGGCTCCGCCGTCGCAATGCACTGCTCCAGCACCAGCGAGGTCTTGGACGCGGTCTGCCACAGCTCCCAGATATCGCGGCCGTCTTCACCCTCGACATACTGCTTGAGCGCCGCGCCATCGACCGCTGCCAGTGCCGCCGCAACCGTCGTGCCGGCTTTGCGGAAGATGCTGCGCACCCGCACCACGGCATACTGTACGTAGGGGCCGGTCTCGCCTTCGAAGCTGAGCGCGTCGTGAAAATCGAAAGCGATGACGGAGTTGCGCGTGTATTTCAACATGAAGTAGCGCAGCGCGCCGATCGCGATGCTGGCGCCGATCTTCCGCCGCTCACCCTCGTTCAGCTCCGGATGCCGCGAGTCGACCTCCGTCTTCGCCGCCGCGATCAGCCGGTCGATCAAATCGTCCGCCTTCACGCCGAAGCCCTTGCGCCCCGATACCTCGATGTACGCGCGGCCGCGATCTTCGGGTGAAAGCGTGTAGCCCAGCTCTTCGGCACAGCGAGGCGTCAGCGCCACCATCTCGTAGGAGAAGTGCACATAGCGGTCGGCCGCGCCGGTGTAACCCATGCCGCGCAGGGCCTCAATCACATTCGCCTGTGGATCGGCCTGCCGCGAATCGATGACGTTGTAGATGGCCTCGGCGCCTCCGAAGTGCGGATGGTCATGCTCACCGTGCTCCGCGGATATCCAGCAGGTGTGATCGGGGTATTCGAAGAAGCGGCGATATCCGAAGTCGCGGCCCAGCAGGCCGAACTTCCACAGATGATAGGCGATGTCCTTGCCGACATAGGTCACGGTGCCGCTCGAGCGCACGATCACCTTCGCGTCCTCATCAGGCAGCCCGTCATTGGCTGCGCCTTCCGTGCCGGCGCGCCGCATCACCCAGCAGCCCTTGTTCTTCCCTTCCCGTTCGAGATACAGCACGCCGCGTTCTTTTAGTTGCGTGAAGGCCAGCTCCCAGAAATGCAGGTGAAGGATCTCGCTCTCCCGCGGCAGGAAGTCGTACTCGATGTCCAGCCGCTGCATGGTCTCCAGGTGCCGGCGCAGCACCGCAGTCGAAATCGTATCCGCCGCTGCGGCGATTTCGTTTCCGCCGGCTTCGATGGCGTGCAGTGTTCCCAGCCGCAAGGCGCGGCGATGCGCCTTCTCTTCGGGGTTATCATCGGCCTCGTACCAGGCCGACACCTTCGCGTAGACATCCCAGCAGTAGTAGTCGAGCCGCTCGTTACGTGCCGCCAGCTCGCGGAAGAGAATTGCGATCTGCTCCCCGGAGAGGTTTTCGAGGTGCATCAGGCCAAGGACTACATCCGCCACCTGCACGCCCGTGTTGTCAATGTAGTTCTGCACATCCACTCGCTGGCCGGCGGCGCGCAGCAGCCTCACGAAAGTGTCGCCCAGGATGGCGTTGCGCAGATGCCCTACGTGCGCCGCCTTGTTTGGATTGATGCTGGTGTGCTCCACCAGTGAGTGCACGCCCGCGCCGAAGCTTGCATTCTCCTGCGCCTTCGCAATGGCGGTCAGCGCCGCGCCGCGATCGAGCCGTGCATTCAGGTAGCCGGCGCCGGCGACCTCGAAGCCGGCAAAACCCGCGAGCGGCTGGCTGTTCAGCGACTCCAGCAGCTCCGCAGCAATTTGCTTCGGCGAGCGCCGCAGCGGGCGCGCCAGCTCAAAGGCCACCGGCGTCGCGTAATCGCCCATCGCCACCTGCGGCGGCTGCTCCAGATTGATCTTGATCGCGAGTGCGGCGCCTGCCTCGGCATAACGTTCGCCGACGATCGTGCGCAGCCGTTCGCGCAGCCGTTGTTGCATCTCTCTGTACAGTGGAAGGTCCTTGCGGCCGCGGCCCTCGTCAGCAGCGACAAGAAAGGGCCGCAAAAAGCCTTGATTTTATTGCCGATTCTAGCAGAGTGGCCGTGTCGACCTGTAATACCGGAGCACTACTTGTCACATCCAGGTGTGCCACCTAAGATGAAACATGTCACACCTGCGCGTATCACCTGAGTCACTGTTGCAAGCGCCGGAAAGCCCAGCCTGCTGATGCCTGATCGCCCACCCTACTACCTGACCACGCCGATTTACTATGTGAACGCGCGGCCGCACCTCGGCACGGCGTATTCGACCATCGTTACCGACACTATCGCCCGCTACAAGCGCGCACAGGGCTTTGACGTCTTCTTCCTCACCGGCACTGACGAGCACGGGCAGAAAATCCAGCGCTCCGCCAAAGCGATGAACTGCACGCCGCAGGAGTTTGTGGACAAGGTCGCCGCCGAGTTTCGCGCGCTGTGGGACAAGCTCGGCCTCACCTATACCGACTTCATCCGCACCACCGAGCCTCGCCACAAGCTGGGCGTGCAGCGCCTATTCACGCTGCTGAAAGAACGCGGCTACATCTACAAGGGCTTCTACACCGGCCAGTATTGCGTCTCCGACGAGGCCTGGGTGGATGTCGGCCCGGGCGAGCCATGCCCCGATTGCGGCCGCATCACCGAGACCGTCACCGAAGAGAACTACTTCTTCAAACTCTCGGCATTCGAGCGCAAGCTGCTTGAACTCTACGAACAGCAGCCCGACTTCATCCGTCCGGACACCCGCCGCAACGAGGTGCTCTCCTTCGTGCGCAGCGGCCTGCGCGATCTCTCCATCAGCCGCACCAGCTTCTCCTGGGGCATCCCGGTGCCGGGTGACGAGAAGCACGTGGTCTACGTGTGGATGGATGCGCTCGCCAACTACATCACTGCGCTTGGCTGGGGCTCGGAGGATGACTCGCTCTACCAGCGCTTCTGGGCCGGAGATACTCTGCGGCCGGAAGGCGCGCCGTTGCACATCATCGGCAAGGAGATCTCGCGCTTCCACTGCGTCTACTGGCCGGCCTTCCTGATGGCCGCCGGCCTCCCGCTGCCGAGATCGATCTTTGCGCACGGCTGGCTGCTCTTCGATCAGGCGAAGATGTCGAAGTCCAAGGGCAACGTGGTGCGCGCCGAGACTATTCACGATGTGCTCGGCAACGATGCAATGCGCTACTTCCTGCTTCGCGAGGTCGTCTTCGGCCAGGATGGCAACTTCACCTTCGAGGCGCTGGTGCAGCGCTACAACGCGGATCTCGCCAATGGCTACGGCAACCTGGTCAGCCGCACGCTTGCAATGATCACGCGATATTTTGGCGGCGTCGTGCCCGACGGCGTTGGCTATTCGTATGTTCGCGACGCGGCCGAGAGCACTGCTGGCATCTTCCGCCGATACATGGACGCCTTCGACTTCTCCCGAGCGCTCGAAACCGTCTGGCAATTTGTCGGCACGGTGGATGGCTACATTACCGGCACGACTCCCTGGAAGCTGGGCGCTCTCGAGGACGAGACCAGCCGCGCGCAACTCGGCGACATCCTCTACACCTGCGCCGAGTCGATCCGCATCATCACCGCGCTGGTCGCGCCCGTGCTGCCCGATGCCGCCGCAAAGGTGTGGCAGCAACTTGGCCTCGGCGACATCGCAAATGCCGGCCTCAAAGACATCCAATGGGGAGACCTCAAGCCCGGCACAAAGCTGGGCGAAGCGACACCGCTCTTCCCCCGCGCAGAAAAGGACGCAGTCACCCGTATGAAAGAGATTGAAGAGAACCGCCCGCAGAGCGCGCTCGAACAGGCGCTGTCCTCCATCCCCACCGTTCGCGTGGAGCCCACCGCCGCAACCGTATCCGCCGACAAACCTGCCGAGAAGGCCGACACATCCGCTCCCGAGGCAGGCCCGAAGCCGCTTGCGGTTGAGACACCCAGCGCTCCCGCGGCTGCAGCGACTGCCACCGCCGTGCCCGGCCAGATCACGATCGACGACTTCACCAAGATCGAGCTGCGCGTGGCCCAGGTGAAGGTTGCCGAGCGCGTGCCCAAGGCGGATAAGCTGCTGCGCCTTGAAGTGGACCTCGGCACGGAGACGCGGCAGATCCTCGCCGGCATCGCCGAATCCTACGAGCCCGAATCGCTGATCGGCCGCAAGGTCATCGTCGTCGCGAACCTCGCGCCACGCAAGCTGCGCGGACTGGAATCGAACGGCATGCTGCTCGCCGGCTCCATCGAAGGCGGCAAAGCCGCGCTCGCCAGCTTCCTCGAAGACGTGCCGCTCGGGGCGAAGGTAAAGTAGGCCATGTCTGCTCTACCGGGCCTCACCGACTCGCACGCGCACCTCGACAGCGCGCGTTACGACGCCGATCGCGAAGCCATCCTCAAGGCCGCGCTTGAGGCCGGCGTGGGTACGGTGCTTTCGATCGGCATCGGCGAGGGCCCACCGACCATGCACCGCGCGCTCGATCTGTGCCGGGAGTACGCCGGCCGCACCGATGTGCCGCGCCTCTATGCGACGGCTGGTGTTCATCCCGACGAGGCCGCAAGCCTCGACGACACCGCGCTCGACAAGCTGAGCAAACTCCTCGCCGCTCCGGAGGTCATCGCCTGCGGTGAGATCGGGCTCGACTACTACTGGGACACTGCGCCGCGCGCCGTGCAGCAGGAGGCTTTCATCGAACAGATGGAGCTCGCCGCCGGCCACTGCCTGCCCATCGTCATCCACTGCCGCGCCGCGGAGCGCGCCGGTACCGGCGACACCGCCGCATGGGATGACACACTGGACCTGCTCCATCGACACTGGCGCCAGACTGGCCTCGGCGGCATCCTCCATTGCTTCGCCGGCACCATCGAGCACGCGAAGCGCGCCATCGATTTCGGCTTCCTGATCTCCTTCGCCGGCAACATTACGTTCCCTAAGGCGCAGCCCATTCGCGACGCGGCCCAGGCCTTGCCTCTGGCGTCCATGCTGGTCGAGACCGATGCCCCATTCCTGACCCCGATTCCACGACGCGGCCAGCGCAACGAACCCGCATATGTAACCGGGACCGCGGCAAAGCTCGCCGAGCTGGTCGGTGTGGGTGTAGAAGAGCTTGCCGCCGTCACTACGCGAAACTTTGAGACGCTGATGCGGATCGCAGGCTAGAGCATTTCGGTAATATGTGGCCTGCCGAGATTCACCCGGCGCGCGGCTTTTCCTTCGAGAAAGCCACCAGAGCGATCGTCGGCGGTCTACACCCACACCGAAAATGCTCTAAGATAGCGGAGCACTGATGGAAGCTACGCGAAAGCTACAGGTCGATCGATTCATCCTCGAACAGATCGACAGCGTGCCACACCTGGAGGCGCTTCTGCTGCTTTTCAATAATCAGCCGAAAGCCTGGTCAGCAGAGGATATGGCCCGTTCGCTCTACGTGCGCAGCGAAACCGCATCGAAGATTCTGGATAGCCTGGTGCAGCGCAGGCTGATTGCGCTGAGTCCGCAGACTCCCACTGATTATGTCTACAGCCCGGAAGATGATGAGAAGAACAAGCTGATGGAGAGCGTCGACGCGGTCTACAGAAAGGAAGTGATCCGCATCTCGTCGCTGATTCACTCCAAGGCTCCGGCCGGTGTGCGCGATTTCGCGCGCGCATTCCGCATCAAGAAAGACAAGGAATGATGGCGGGAGCGGTCTACATCCTCGGCACCCTGGTGGCCCTGGCTTGCGCTGTCCTGCTACTTCGAGGCTACGTGAGAGGCAGGCACAAACTGCTGCTCTGGAGCAGTCTCTGTTTCTTCGGTCTGTCGGTCTCGAATTTTCTCGTGTTTCTCGACATGATCGTGTTCCCCACTCAAGTCGATCTTTACCCGCTGCGGCTCGGGACCGCCGCTCTCGCCATGCTGCTTCTGCTCTACGGACTCATATGGGAGGGAGAGTGAACATCCTTGATCCATTCCTGCTCGGCGTTATCGCGACATCGTCGGTGACCGCGGGCGTCTTCTTCCTGAAATTCTGGAGGAAGACCCATGACTGGTTCTTCCTCGCGTTTGGACTGGCGTTCGTCGTGGAAGGGCTGAACCGCTGTGCTGTGCTCTTTCTTCATAAACCCAATGAGGGCAGCCCTTACATCTACCTCGTGCGGCTGCTGGCTTTCCTGCTCATACTCGCCGCAATCCTGCGCAAGAACTACGGAAGGGCCGCATAGATTTTGTTGCGCTATGGTCAACTGCGCATCTAGTGAAAGAAAGGAAACACTTATGGCAGCAGACAATTCGTTTGATGTGGTCAGCAAAGTCGAGATCCAGGAGGTACGCAACGCCATCGATCAGGCCATCAAGGAGGTCCGCGCGCGCTTCGACCTGAAGGACTCAAACTCCGAGATCAAGCTCGAGGACCAGGACAAGGTCATCCAGCTCGCCTCTTCCGACGAGTACAAGCTCGAAGCGGTGAAGGAGATCCTGTCGCACAAGCTGGTGAAGCGCGGCGTCTCACTCAAGTCACTCAAGTACGAGAAGCTGGAGCCCGCCATGGGCAAGAGTGTCCGCCAGAAGATCACCCTGCAGCAAGGCATCCCCGGCGAGAAGGCCAAGGAGATCGTCAAGCTCATTAAGGACTCGAAGAAGAAGGTCCAGGCCTCCATCCAGGGGGAAACCGTGCGCATCAGCGGCAAGGATCGGGATACGCTGCAGGACGCCATAGCCCTGTTGCGCGGCCATGATTTCGGGCTCGACCTGCAGTTCACAAATTACCGCTCGAACTAACGGCTTCCTCTTACCGCTGGGGCTTCTTGCACCCGACCAGATACACTACTTTCATAGGGAGCCCCCGGCCACGTGAGCACACAGGCGGTAGGAACAGCGAAAGAGGTGTTCGAGCTGGTGCGGGACGACCTCCGCGCCGTGGAGCGGGAGCTCGCGCGCGATTCTGACTCGACTGTTCAGGCCATCACGGAAATCGCCGGCTATCTGCGCGAGGGCGGCGGCAAACGCATTCGACCCACGCTGCTGTTACTGGCTGCGCGCGCTCTCGGCTATCGCGGTCGCGGCAGCGTCCGGCTGGGCGCCGTGGTGGAGATGGTGCACACCGCCACGCTGGTCCATGACGACATCATCGACGCCGCCGACACCCGGCGCGGACGGCCCTCGGCCAACACTACCTGGGGCAACTCCCGCTGCGTGCTCGCAGGCGACTGGCTCTACATGCAGGCCTTCCGGGTCGCGCTCGATGAGCGCAACTTCAAGGTACTCGACCTGCTCATCGGCCTCACCCAGCAGATGGTCGAGGGCGAGCTGCTGCAGACCGAGACCCTCGGCCGTCTGGTCTCTGAGACCGAATACTACGACCTCATCTACCGCAAGACCGCTTGCCTCTTCCGCGTTTCCATGCGGCTCGGCGCGGTGCTCGCGGAGGTCAGCGAAGCAACAGAAGAGCAGCTCGGCGAATACGGCCGCAATCTCGGGGTCGCCTTCCAGATCGTCGATGATGTGCTCGACCTGACCGCGAATGAAGAAACCCTGGGCAAGCCCGTTGCAAGCGACCTGCGCGAGGGCAAAGCCACCCTGGCGGTCATCCACTCGTATCATCACGGCACCGCGGCAGAGCGCGCCGCAATCGACCAGGTGCTTGCCGAGCAGACCTTCGACACTGTCTCCCACGCGGAGATTCTGGCGATTCTCGCGCGCCACCACTCGGTCGACTACGCACTCGCCGCCGCATATCGCTACGCCGATCTAGCCCGCGCTCTGGTTACCGATCTGCCGGAGAGCGACGAGCGCCGCGCTCTTCTGTGGATGCCGGACTTCGTTGTGGCGCGGGACAAGTAGCACCCCGACCAGGGCTCTAACGCCGCAGGCGCGCAATTACGTACAGCAGAAGCGAGAGCAGAATGCTGAGCAGAATAGAGCTCCCGATCGGTGCAAACACGGAGACCTTCTTGCCGCGGTACGTAATATCACCAGGGAGATGTCCAAGTGGAATTCCGATGCGGCCCAGGAAGACGATCACCAGTCCGGCGGCAATGAACAATATTCCCAGGTAGATCAGCAGCCGTCCCATATCCCCAATTATCGATCTATCCGGAGCAGGATGAAAGACAACAGATCGCCGCACGAGCTGCGATTCCCTTTTCAATGCTATTTCTTCTAGTGGCGAGGAATTTGCGATGCGATTGATTCGCCGCAGCCGCGAAGTAATAGCGCGATTCTTCTCGTCATCTGCATCGCCTGCTTCTCCAGCCATACGTATGGACAACGGTCCGTCACATTCCCTCTGCTACGTCACCCAGGAGAGATCCAGGCCGACCTTTATGGCAGCGGTGTCCGCGGCGTGATCCTGGCGCATGGTGGGCGTTTCACCGATCAGGGACCGCGCTTGCTCAACGAGATTCTCGATTCCTCTCGGAGCCATAGCGACAAAACTTCGGCGCGGAGCGCTTGAGACAGATCGTGCTGCGGGCGCTCCGCGAATCCGCATCCATCACCCACTACCGTCAGGTCATCCCAATCCGCCGCGTATAATCGCACGACTGCCGCTACACTCAGCCTTCACTTCATTGGATTTCATTTCTCGGCGATGAAACCAGACAGGTCTCACGTGCGAAAGTTGCTCCGTCGCCTCTTGCCCATTTTTCTTTCCTGCGCATCCGCCTTTGGGCAGGACACATCCATGTTCCGCAACGACCTTGCCCACACCGGCATTTACGCCGCTGCGGGAGTGCCGAAACTCAATGGCGTCAAATGGGCCTTCCACACGCAGGGTGAAGTCGTCTCTTCGCCCGCCATTGTCAGCGGCATCGTCTACGTAGGCAGCAATGACGGCAAGCTCTACGCGATTGACCAGCAGACGGGCTCTCAGAAGTGGAATTTCTCCACCGCTGCCCGGGTCGCTTCGTCACCCGCCGTCGCCGATGGCCTGGTCTATTTCAACAGCTACGACGGCAACTTCTACGCCGTGGATGCTGTCACTGGAAAGCTGCGATGGAAATTCCGGAATGCAGGCGAGCGCCGCTATGCGGCAACCCATCTGCATGGTTCGCTTCCCACAGGGGAAACGATGCCCGATCCCTTCGATGTCTATCTCTCTTCGCCCTCTGTCTGGAGTGGCGCCGTGTACTTCGGCAGCGGTGACGGCAACATCTACGCGCTCGATGCCGCCAGCGGCTCGCTCAAATGGAAGTTTCAGACTGGTGACGTCGTGCACGCGTCGCCCGCCATCGTCGATGGCAAACTTTACATCGGCAGTTGGGACAGCTATTTCTATGCGCTGGACGCAGCCACGGGAAAGCTGGTCTGGCGTTTCAAGACCGGTGAAGACCCGGACATTCACAATCAGGTCGGCATCCAGTCCTCGGCCACTGTGGCGAACGGCGTCGTCTATTTCGGATGTCGCGACTCGAACTTCTACGCGCTGGACGCTGCGTCGGGAAAACAGCGATGGGTCTTTCCTAACAAAGGATCCTGGGTCATTACCTCACCCGTCGTGCAGGCGGGCAAAGTCTACTTCGCCACATCAGACACGGCACTTCTGCACATCGTCGACGCGCAGACCGGCGCGCCCGTCGATACTCTCAACTTCCACTGGCCGATCTTCAGCTCCCTCTCGATCGCAGGCAACACGCTCTATGTGGCTGGACAGGACGGCAAATTAGTCGCCGTCGATCTGATCACCAGGAAATCCGCCTGGGTCTTCCAGACAGAAGACTCGCGGCGGAATCTCGCCGCGCTCTCGAAGAACGACGGCAAGCCCAACTACGAGGCCGCCTTCGCTTCGAATTTTTACGACGACATGCTCGTTGGTATCGGCAAGATGCACACCGTGGGGACGATCCTGTCGTCGCCCGTTATTTCCGGCAATGTCGTCTATGTCGGAAGCGCCGACGGCAACCTCTACGCTCTCCAATAGGAAATGATCAGATCGGAAGCCGGTGCGAATCTACATTCGTATATGGTCGAGCCGGCATGCCGAAATAAAGAGGCGGAGCGCCCACCAGCTCACGCGGTGTAGAAAGCGCTCGCCGTCAAACTTACCGCAAGCCGCCCGCCACCTGGAGCAGCGATCCCGTCACCCAGCGTGCATCGTCCGAAGCCAGAAACGCCACCACCGTTGCGACATCGTCCGGCTGACCGATGCGCCCGAGCGGCGTGCCCTGCAGCATCTGCTTCTCGAAATCACTGCCCTCAACGCCCGCAGCCTTGAAGCCTTCCGTTACGACTGGACCCGGGTTCACCGCGTTCACGCGGATTTTCTTCGGCCCCAGTTCCTTAGCGAAGACGCGCGTAATCGCATCGACCGCGCCCTTGGTGCCGCTATACACAGCCGACGCGGGAGGCGTCTGCTCGCTCGCGACCGATCCGATGTTGATGACACTGCCACCCTCCGGCGGAAAGAGCGCCACCCCCGCCTTGGTGGCCAGCAGCAGGCCCTTCACGTTGGTGTCGAAGATCCAGTCAATCTGGTCTTCCGTAATTGCCTCGAGTGGCGCAAACGTGTAGACGCCGGCGTTGTTCACCAGGATATCCAGCTTGCCATAAGCCTTCTTCGTCGCCGCGAAGAGACTGTCGATCTCACCCGCTTTGGCAACACTGCCGCCCACCGCGATCGCCTTGCCGCCCGCCTTGGTGATCTCGGCGACCACTTTCTCTGCGCCCTCTTTGCTCGAGGCGTAGTTCACCACCACGGACGCGCCCTGTGCCGCCAGCTCTTTCGCAATGCCCGCCCCAATGCCCTTCGATGCCCCGGTGACTACGGCCACCTTCCCCGTCAGCTTTGCCATCTCTCTTACCTCATTTCGATATCTGTCAAATAGTTCGACGTGTATCGAAAAGATGCCTGATTCTGGCAATGGATTCAGCGGATCTGTGAATCTTCGTCGAGGGGCTGTCTAAGTGGGGTTCTGCGGCCGCTTGCAGGTAACCGCGATCCAGCATGCTCCAATCCCTGCGGCGCAGAGGGATGCCGCAAGCACGGCAGCGCGCGCCAGGGCGTATTGCTGCTCCGTTCGAAAGGCCAGCCCGGCAATGAAGATGGAAACGGTAAACCCAATGCCGCCAAGCCATGATGCCGCGTGCAATTGCCTCCATGTCACTCCGCGAGACAGCTCCGCGAACCGGAGGCGCACCGCAAGCCAGGAGAAAAGCGTGATGCCGGCAGGTTTCCCGAGAACCAATCCCAGCACCAGTCCAAGAAAGATCGGTTGCCGTATAGCATCAGCGCGCAATCCGCTCAGCGAAATGTCCGCATTAACCAATGCGAACAGGGGCACGATCCCGAAGCTGACCCAGGGATGCAGGACGTTCTCCAGGCGATCCGCCACAGACTGCTGCAATGCAACCGCGGATTCCTGATCTTCCACTGTCTCCACTTCGCTGTCCGATATCTCCGAAGGTCTGGACGGAATCGCCAGCGCGAGCAGAATGCCCGCAAGCGTAGGGTGCACTCCTGAGCGGTACATTGCCCACCAGAGTGCAATTCCAAGTGGCGCGTACACACTCAGCCGCAGTACGCCGCGCCGGCTCAGCAAGAGGCAGAAGACAAACAGCAGCGCAGCTATCGCGAGATATTCCGGACTTATCCGGCTGCTGTAGACCACAGCAATCACTGCGACTCCGGCAATGTCGTCCACGATGGCAAGCGCGACGATAAAGACCTTCAATCCCAGAGGGACACGTTTGCCGAAGGCCGCCAGCACGGCCAGCGAAAACGCGACGTCTGTCGCGATGGAAACTCCCCATCCGCGCGCCCCGGGGCCGCCGCGGTTCAGCGCAAAGTAGAAAAGCGCCGGCGTCAGAACCCCGCCGAGCGCTGCCAGCACCGGCAGAAGTGCGCGACGCAAAGACCTCAGCTCACCGGCAACAAACTCGCGCTTCACCTCCAGCCCGACGACCAGGAAGAAAATCGCCATCAGGCCATCGTTGACGCATTCCCGAATGCTCCAGTGAAACCTCAGCGCGCCTGCACCTCCGGCGATGGAGAATCTAAGAAGCGATTCGTAGGCAGGCCCCAGAGCGGAGTTCGCCAGCAGCAGCGCACCGACGGTAGCCAGCAGCAAGACAATGCTGCCGGCCGATTCCAGACGCGCAAAGCGGAGGAATGGCGCAATGAATCGCTGCACGCGTGGCTGCTTCTCCCGTTGCACCAAGATCCCCATAGGGGGATGCTAACGAGATTGAGAGTACGTTGCAGAGAGTTGCCGCCCCAGGCGGAATGGGCGCGGTGCAGCGAATTCCTTTCCGGCTGTGATAGTCTCCTCTGTCCGATGCCTGAATCCGCCCCACCCATTCGCGTCCTTGTTGCCAAGCCCGGCCTGGACGGCCATGACCGCGGCGCCAAGGTGATCGCGCGCGCTCTGCGCGACGCCGGCATGGAGGTCATCTACACCGGCCTGCGGCAGACGCCGGAGATGATCGTCAATGCCGCGCTCCAGGAAGATGTCGACTGCGTGGGCCTGAGCATCCTCTCCGGCGCGCACAACGCCATCGTGCCCCGGGTGACCGCTCTGCTGAAGGAGAAAGGCGCGAGCGATGTTCTCGTCGTTGTCGGCGGCACGATTCCCGAGCAGGATGTTGCATTTCTCAAGCAGCAGGGCGTCTCCGCCATCTTCGGTCCCGGCACCTCGCTCGATGCCACGGTCACCTTCATCCGCGAGCACGTCAAGCCGCGCGACCTGCTCGTCTAGTTCCCTCTACGCAGCTTCAGACACATCGGCCAGTGACGCGCTCGATCTCCAGCGAATCGGCTCGACACGACCGACAACCAGCACCCAGGCGAACCCTCCAGCCACACATAACCCCGCCGAAATCACCAACGCCGCTGCGAAATGCCCGGTTCTATCGACGAGAAAACCTGTCAATGCCGGACCAATGACGCCGGCAAAGTTTGCGAAGCCGTTCTGAAGACCAATCCATCGTCCCACGCCCGACGCACCGGCAAGCGTCTGGCCAAACGCAAATAAGGTGGCGCTGGTCATGCCGCAGCCCACTCCTGCAAGCAGCAAATAGAAGAGATACGTGGCCGGCGTGGCGAACGACAGGCAGCCAAGCGAAGCAGCGGCAAGCGCAAATCCAATACCCATCGCTGTCTTGCGCACCTGAGTGGTCGTGCCACCGTGCCGCATCCACAGATCGGCAAGCGCACCGGTCGCGAAGGCAGAGGAGGCATCGGTCACGTAGTACAAGGCGGCAATCCGTGACATCGCGGTCATGGACATATGCTGTTCCCGCACCAAATAAAAGGGCAGCCATGTGACCATGAAATAGAGCAGATAGTTGCTGCAGAAATGGCCGGCGGATGCGCCCCAGAATGAGCGTTGTGCCAATATCTCGGAGAATGCGGGGGTCGGCTCTTCCGCGAGCGCTGCGCGCTGCACTTCTTCACGTGGTCGCCATCGCAACCACGCTGGAATCCAAAGCAGACTCAGGAGTCCAATCAAGAGAAATGCCGGACGCCAGCCGTACCTTGCCATCAGCAATCCGCCACCGAAGCTCCCCACGACAGCCCCGCAGCGCATCGCCCCGCAAACCACTCCGTTCGCGAAGCCCCGTCTCTCCTCCGGCAGATAGCGAGCCAGTATTTGCGAAGACGTAGGACAGATTGCTGACTCGCCCAGGCCCAGCAGGAGACGCAACGACAGCAGCATCATGAATCCGGTCGAAAGGGCGGTAAGGGCCGTTGCCAGAGACCATACTAGGAAGCCCAGAGCGAGCACACGGCATGGATCGAAACGATCAAATACCCATCCGCCGACAAATTGCATCGCGGTGTAGCTCCAGAAAAACGCCGAGAAGAGGGCGCCCAGAGCGGAAGCGTTGAGGTGCCATTCCTCCTTCAGGAGCGGCGCGGCAATCGAGAGGTTCCCGCGGTCAACGTAGTTGATCACCACCGCGATGAAGAGCAGAAACAGCGCCGGAGCAAAGCTGCGCCCGTGCCCTCGTTCCACTCGTCTACTGTCCATGGTTGTCCTTCGGGATCGCCTGCAGGATTCTCCCCTTCCGCTTCGATCCTGGCAAGCGCCATCTTTGTCATGCGCTATCCCGAAGAATCGGCGAGCGCCAAGCTCCATGAGGCCAGGCGGAAAGCAAAAGGGCGAGACCATAGCGGCCTCGCCCCTGTTTAGCGCCCGCAGTTATGCGGGACGATGGTGATGAGTGTGGTGATGATGGTGAACGTGATGATGTCGATGCGCAGCGAATGCCGGAGCAGCCGCCGAAACAAGAACCACAGCAAAAAGCGCGAGGGCGATCCTCTTCATAGCGAATAGATATCCTCAAACGCTGAGGATTCGCAAGACACATTCGGTGTATGTACCTGGAGGCACAACCGCGAGTATTGTGGTCAGGCAACGCCGTGCGGGCGCTTTATTCCTGGGCGTGCACCCCGCCCAGCGCGCGCAGCGCCGCCGCAAAGCGCTCCGGCAGCACGGCCTTCTTCATGTCGCGGTCGACCACCACGTGCACCGTCTCGCCTTCCGCCAGCAGCACAGGCTCTTTCCCGGACATCTCGCGCAGCAATCGATACCCGAAGCGGATCATCGAAGTCCTCTGGTTCAGCACCCGCGTTTCCAGCGTCAGCACATCGTCGTAACGCGCCGGGGCTCTGTAGCGGCAGTTCGCCTCCACCACCGGCAGAAAGCACTGGTCCTGCTCCTCCAGCTCGCGATACTCAAAACCCAGCGAGCGCATCAGCTCTACACGCCCGACCTCGAACCACACAAAGTAATTGGCGTAGTAGACCACGCCCATCTGGTCGGTCTCCGCATAGCGGACCCGGATCGTAGCGATGTGAGCAGGCGACATGCACCTAGTCTACCGAGCCGGAATAGCTGCTTCGTCCGCTCAATCCATCGATGCACAAGCCAATGTCGCTGTCAGCGGGCACCAGCGTCATCGCAAAGGGCAGAAAGATGTGCACCTCCTTAGCCATTCTGAGCCTCAAGATATTGTGGTAGGCTCCGTTCCATATTGACAGTGCATGCCTGAGGACCTACATGATCACGCGACGCTTCTCTGCTTTGCTTTCTTTCGCCTGACTTCGCAACCCCAGAGCTTTCCGGTGATCCTCCAGAACCCTGGTCTGCAGCTTCAGGCTCGCGACCAACACTTCAGTTACACTAACCGCAATCATGCCCGCCCAGCGGGCACGAACCGGATCACGCAGGCCAAAAACTTTCAGGCGCGAGTCTTCAGAGGCGGTCGATCACGAGAAAACACCAGCCTCCGGTGGCTGACTTTTCGGGAACAGGTCATTGACGATAGCAGTTGGTGCGCTGCAGCTGGATTGACTGGAGACCTATGGTAAGTGGAGCAGCGTCGTCATCTTGCCTCCGAAATCGAACACTCTGGTATCTGCTTTTGATGTGCCTGGTGATTTACGCATTCTCAGCTAAAGGCTACCTTCAGTATTCGGACACCTCCTTCTCCTTACAAACAGCAGAGGCAGTCATTGAACGGGGGCAACTCGATATCCCCTATGGCGAAGGAGGAACCCTGACATGGCGGGACGGCCGCAGCTACTCGAAGTACGGAATTGGTCTCCCTTTGTACTATATTCCGATCGTTGCCGTAGCTAGACCCTTGTCCAGGGTGACGAGACTGCATAATCCGGAATTGACCTGGTTTCTGATTTCCTTCGCGAATATTCCATTCGCCATAATTACATTGGTTTTCTTTGCCAAGCTCCTCCGACTATTCAACATTGCGGAAACACACGCTAATCTCTTGCTTTTGGGTCTTGGCCTTGGCAGCCTGACCTGGTCGTATGCCGTTTCTGATTTCAGCGAGGCTATGCAAATGGGCCTTTTGACACTGGCTGTATACGGCGTGATTCGACGGAGTTACCCGGCTTTGATTGCTGGAGGAATGGCGTTCGCCTGGTTGATTCTGGTTAAGGTCATTTACGTTGTAGCTCTTCCCGTTTTCGCAGTCTACTTGTTTACGCGGCCAGGGGAGTTGCGGCATCGACTAAAAACCTTGGCTTTATTTGCATTTCCCTTCCTTCTGGCCTGCTGCTTTATCTCCTGGCTAAATGTCGTCCGATTCGGTAGCCCATTGGAGTCCGGGTACGGAAGCGAATCCGGGCAGTTCTTTCCCTCGCAGATGTGGCATACCGTCCCAAAACTACTCGTCTCACTCGACAAGGGGCTCTTTGTCTTTTGCCCGATACTTATTCTCGGCGTGCTGGGCTGGAAAGATTTCTTTGAACAACACCGGGCGGAGGCCATCCTTTGCTTGGCGTTAATCATCGAGAATCTGATCTGGTCCGCCTCATGGTGGTCATGGTACGGCGGCTGGTCATGGGGGCCTCGTTTACTTGTTCCCACTCTTCCACTGTGGTTATTACCGGGCGCGTTCCTGCTTCAAAAGGTGCAATCCAGACGACGCCTTTATATCTATGCGTTACTCACGTTGGTCGCGATACTACTGCAGATACCAGGCGTCCTGGTCAAAGATCAGGAAATTCATCAGATCAAGCAAGGAATGCTGACGCCAGCAGAGCAGACTGCCGCTCCCTCCGACTACGTCGCGGCCTACATACTCCTGAAACACAAGCTTGTTTCGCATAATGAACTGTATCGGCTTTCTGAATTAGGTATTCCGGGTAACAGGGAGCTGAATCTAGAAAAGTATCGAACATTCCACGGATTCAATCTCTGGACGGATCTCAGCGCCAGACAATTCAATAAGCCGGCAATACGGTGGACTCCGATTCTAGGGTTGCTGATTGTCATATTCCTGGCAGTTCAGATTGGAAAGGCAGTGAGAGCAGACCTCACGCAGAACAGACTGCAACCGGAAGATAGTTATCAACGTTGAGTGAACAGAGGTAGATAAGATCACGCTATGACAAATAGGTCTGCGCTGGCACCAGATATGACGAATCCCCAGATGAAGCTGTCTGTTGTTATGCCCGTTTACAACGAACGCGCAACTCTGCGGGAAGTGATCGAGCGTGTTTTTGCCTTGCCGCTGCAGATCGAGCTGATTTGCGTCGATGACGGTTCACGCGACGGCTCAGTGGAGATTCTGAAGGAGCTTGAAGGCCAATATCCGCAGCTGCGGGTTTTTCTTCAGCCGCGCAACATGGGCAAGGGAGCCGCGCTCCGCCGGGCCATTTCGGAGGCAACCGGCGATTTCGTTGTCGTCCAGGACGCGGACCTTGAATACGATCCTGCCGATTTTCATCAACTCCTTGAGCCCCTTCGCGCCGGTAAAGCAGATGTTGTCTATGGTTCGCGCTTTTTGGGAGCCGCGCCGCACAGGGTCCTCTATTTTTGGCATTGGGTTGGCAACTGGGTGCTCACGCTCTTCTCCAATTGTTTGACGAACATAAACCTCTCGGACATGGAGACCTGCTACAAGATGTTTCGCCGTGAGGTGATCCAGTCAATTCCGATTGAGGAGGACCGGTTCGGGTTCGAGCCGGAAATTACGGTGAAAGTTGCGCGCCGTAAATTGAGGATTTACGAGGTGGGAGTCAGTTACTGGGGTCGCACCTACGAAGAAGGAAAGAAGATCGGCTGGAAAGATGGATTCCGTGCGCTGTATTGCCTCATTAAATATTCGCTGAAGGAGACAAAAGGAAAGTCAATACAGCCGGCGTCGGACTCTGCGGCCAGCCGTTCTGCGGTGCCATAGAACGGCAACGCGCCGGCTCTCGATGCGGAGCGTCGTTCCGGGCACTCCACTACCAATATCGGCGAAGATTGAACCTTTGAGCCGATCTGGTTCCGGCGATCGAGCAATATGTAACCGCTGGTGATTGGAACACTGCACCGCCAGGGAACGTCGCAATGCGCGGTCAAAGGCGCTCGCGATCCGCGCTTCAGGTTTTTCTGCCGTGGTATCGGCCTCGGCCGCGTGGCCCCGCCTCACTTACGGCTTGACCCTCGACAGCATCGGCAGCTTGGTGATGTCGTTGATCATCACGAATGCCGCGAACAGCAGCAGCAGCACGAAGGCTCCCTGGTAGATGCGCTCCTTGAACCTCTGATCCAGGTCATGCCGCAGCATGCTCTCGATCAACAGCAGCAGGATCACACCGCCGTCCAGAATCGGCACGGGCAGCAAGTTAAAGATGCCCAGGTTCAGGCTGATGATCGTCATCAGCGCAATGATCGGCTGCCATCCCGGCGAGGTGGCGGCCAGCCCGGTCTGGCGCGCAATTCCGATCGGCCCGCTCAGGTTCTGCACCGCCATATGGCGCGTCACCATGCGATGCAGCACATCCAGAATCAGGCCGGAATACTTCGCGTTGAACTTGATCGACTGCGCCACCGCGGCGGGCAGCACCAGCTTTTCCACTTTGAACGGCGGCGGCTCCGCCTCGAAGCCGAGTTGATAGCTCTTGCCGCCCTCGCTGCTGTCGGTCAGCATTGGTATCACCTGGAGATCGTGCACCGTGCTGCCGCTCTGGATCTTCATCGTCACCGGCGCGTCGTGGTTCTGCTGAAGAAACGCCAGCATCGCCGGTACCGAATGCAGCGGCACCCCATTCAGCGAGAGCACCTTGTCCCCCGCCTTCAGCCCTGCCTTGCCGGCGGGCATACCGGAGGTGACGCCGTGCACCACCACGGGCGTCGTCTGCATCAGCGGCACGATGCCCAGCGAGCTGAGGGAAAAATCATCGGGATCGTGCGGCGATGCCACCGTCAGCGTAGTGTTCACGCGCGCGCCATTGCGCAGCAGCGTAACCGGCACCTTCTGCCCCAGGTTCACCTCGACCCGCAGCCACAGATCGTCCCAGGTGGGATTGTTGCGCGAATCGAAATGCACGATGCGGTCGCCGGCCTTCAGGCCCGCGTTGGCCGCCGGCGTATTCTGCGTCACAAAGTCGATGTCCGCCGGCTTGAACCGGTAGGCGTCCACCTCGTTGTGCATCATGTAGAGCCCGGTCATCAGCACCAGGGCCAGGATGAAGTTCGCTACCGGGCCGGCCAGCGCAATCAGCACCCGCTGCCAGCGCGGCTTCGCATTCAGGTCGCCGGGATCGCGCGGAAGATCGCCCGAAGCGGCAGTGCCGGACAGAACCGGGGTCTCGAGCGGCACCGTGCCGTCGCCGCCCAGCTCGCCCTGCATCTTCACATAGCCGCCCAGCGGCAGCAGGCTCAGCCGGTAATCGGTGTCACC
Organism: uncultured Acidobacteriaceae bacterium; assembly: GCA_963757575.1. GTDB lineage: Bacteria > Acidobacteriota > Terriglobia > Terriglobales > Acidobacteriaceae > KBS-83. The sequence goes on along the minus strand of CAVWSD010000013.1, from coordinate 155,273 downwards.
ACGGCGGAAGCCGAACAACCGCTTTCCAAAGCCGATGGAGAAGACCTCCACCTTCACCCGGAACAACTTGGCAACCGCAAAATGGCCGAACTCGTGCACCAGCACCATGATGCCGAGCACAATCAGAGTGGACACAATACTGATAACAACGAAAGGCATAATTGAGAAAAGCGGATTCCCTTCCGGCGTGCTCCGTCAGGCGCGGACTGGCATGTTCTTCTTTGCTGCGATTGCCCCTGCCGCAATCACGGCATGGGCCCGCTCGCGGGACTCGGCATCCACTGCCAGCACCTCGGCAATGGTCGCCGGGTGGCTGGCCGGGGTCGCTGCCAAAACTTCCTCGATTGTACGCGGGATGCCCATGAAGGAGATACGTCCTTCGAGGAATGCCGCGACCGCCACTTCATCGGACGCATTCAACGCGATGGGGTGAGCGCCGCCCGCCTCCGCCGCCTCATATGCCAGCCTCAGGCAGGGAAAACGCTCCAGGTCCGGCGGCTCGAAGTGCAGATCGGCCAAAGCCCGCATATCGAAGGTCAGCTCACTCTCCACCCGCTCCGGGTAGCTCAGGGCATACAGGATCGGCAGGCGCATGTCGGTAACGGAAATCTGCGCCAGGATCGAGCCATCCACGTACTCCACCAGCGAGTGCACCGTCGATTGTGGATGCACCGTCACTTGCACCTGCGCCGGAGGCAGATCGAATAATCTGCAGGCTTCGATGATCTCCAGGCCCTTGTTCAGCAAGGTCGCCGAATCGATGGTGATGCGCTGCCCCATCACCCACGTCGGATGCTTCAGCGCCTGCTCGACCGTGATGTGCTCGAACTCTCTCAGCGGCAGTTTGCGGAACGGCCCGCCTGAGGCAGTCAGCCAGATCTGCTTCACCTCCTGCCGAGTTCCCGCGCGCATGCACTGGTGGATCGCGTTGTGCTCGGAGTCGATCGGCAGCAGCATTACCTGCTTCTCGCGCGCAGCCCGGGTCAGGATCTCGCCCGCCGCAACCATGCATTCCTTGTTCGCGAGGCCGATCGGCTTACCAGCCATCACCGCGGCATAGGTAGCCTCGAGGCCAGCCACGCCCACGATGGCCGAGACGACAAAATCCACCTCCGGAAGCGTCGCCGCTCGAATGCTGCCCTGGGTGCCGGAGACGATCTCGATTCCCGTGATCCCCGACACTCGCAGGCGCACCGCAAGCTGCTGCGCCAGTTCCTCCGTGGCCATCGAGGCCACCAGCGGCCGCCAGCGCGCACATTGCTGAAAGGCCAGCTCGACGTTGCGCCCCGCGACCAGAGAGGCCACGCTGAAGCGCTCCGGATAGCTCTCGACAATGGAGAGCGTGCTGGTGCCGATCGAGCCGGTCGAACCCAGGATGGCGATGTGTTTCAAAGTGTGCAGGCGCTCCTTACTACTTCGACCATGGCGGCACAATCCCGTTCATGCGCGCATATGCCACCAGCTGCCCCATATGCTCATTGGCGTGAACGATAATCCGCAGATACATGCCGTCCACCGTGACCGTTTTGCCATGGATCTCGACCTTGCGCTCCAGATCGCCCGGCTTCAAATGGGCACGCGCCGTCTTCACCGCATCCAGCGAACGCTTCAGCCACTGGATGACATCGGCCTTCTTCGTGACCGTCTTTTCCAAATCAGGCTTCATGTCGGCAGGCATCTTCGGTCCAGTGAAGCTCAATAGAGAAAAGTTGGCGAGCGCAATGTGCATGAAGACTTCGCTCACCGAGCGCACTCCTGGCGCCGGACGCCAGGAATATTTCTCCGCCGGGATCGCTTCTGCCAGCGCGATCAGTTGCTGGGAGACATGCGTCCATTCCCCGTCGTAGCCCTCCCACAGTCCCTCGGTCTGGAAATTTTGCGCATGTGCGGTCGCGACATTCAAAACCGGCAACACCAGAACCAGAAGCAGCAGACAAGCTCTTTTCATATGCGCACTTCCCCCCGGCAGCGGACCGGTCTGATTCTAAAACGACTGTTGCACCAGTTGCGCGTACCACAGCACCGGAGCCGCCAGCAGCAGCGCGTCGATACGGTCCAGTACCCCGCCGTGGCCCGGCAGCAGCGATCCGGAGTCCTTCACCTTCGCTCCGCGCTTCAGTGCAGACTCGACCAGGTCTCCCACCTGCGCCGCGATGTTCAGCACGACCGCCAGCACCAGCCAGTGCAGCCAGCTTCCGTCATAGGAGAGTCCCGTCAGGTTATGCCGAATCATCAGTGACGCCAGCTCCATCAGCAGCAGCGTCGCCATCAAGCTGCCAATGATTGAGGCAATGCTGCCCTCCCACGTCTTGCCCGGGCTCAGCTTCGGCGCCAGCTTGTGCTTCCCAAAGGCCCGCCCCACATAGAGCGCCACCGAATCCCCCGACCACACCACGCAGAACAGCAGCAGCAGCAGCGACGGCCCATGCTCCTGCGCCCAGATCAGCGGAATGGTCACCAGCGCGAGCCCGATGTACAGCAGCCCGAAGACCGATGCCGAGGTATCCAGGAGCACCCGCTCCAGTGGCGAGCGGAATGCGATCAGCACAAACAGCAGGAAGGCGAGCGCGCTGAAGCCCGCCATCAGCATCTCGGGGCGAAAGAAATTGAGGGCGAACAGTGCCGCCACCGCCGCCAGCACCACCCAGCGGGGGGTCCTGGCGCCGCTTGCGTCCGCCAGCCCCAGGTACTCCCAGGACGCCAGGATCGCGACGGCCGCGGCCGCCACCGTTACCAGCCAGAACGGCGCACGAAACAGCAGAAGAATCACCAGTGGTATCAGGACCGCTGCGGTAAGGATGCGTGCCATGGGGTCGGCACTCAGCATAGAGCATTTTTGCCAACACTCCGACCAGCGAAGCGACCATCGATCTGGCCTTTCTTCACGGAAAGGCCACAATTAACTGTGGTTTAGCGTTCAACATGATTCGCAAAAATGCTCTACATGACCGGCGGCCGGGGTGCTGCCTCCGGGGTTCTCAGCAGGCGCCGCATTCCCGCGCCGGACCAGCCCTTTGGTAATCGGCGCAATTAAAGGGCAACCCTCTCCCCGGTTTGGTGTCCAATCCCTCATGCACGAACGAACCGTAAACCATAGCGATACCAACGATTTGCCAGCGCCGGATCGGCTTGCCCGGCAGGCGCGGCACCCTTTTCCGAGGATCCTCACCACCGCCACCATGGCGCTTGTCCTGGGCATCGCCATGCCCGGCTGCCACGGTGCCAGCGGCCAGAATGGCTCCAGCACCTCCGGCGATCCAGCCGACGTCAATGCCGCAGCGGCGCAGAGCTCCTGCCCTGCCGGCCAGGTGTTGATGAGCGACGGCAGTTGCGCCGCCGACAGCCAGACCCAGCCCGCCGCAGAGGCGCCCCCTCAGGAACAGGCTCCCGCCGCAGGCGCCCGCCCAGACCTATCCAACACAGCAGGCGAGTGCGCCTCCGCCGCCGGCCCCGAGCTACCCACAACAGGACGCCCAGCCCCCGCAGTACGGGGACCAGGCGCCGCCTGCCGACAATGGCAACTACGACCCGAGCGTCTACGACACCCAAAACCCGTACGACAACCAGACCTACCAGCAGGACGCCTACAACGATGGCTACCAGCAAGGCTATGAGCAGGGCCTGGAAGCCAACCAGCCGCCGCCGCCACTTCCTGTCTATGAGCAGCCGCCCTGCCCCGGCCCCGGCTACATATGGAACCCCGGCTACTGGAGCTATACCCGTGGCGGCTACTACTGGGTGCCCGGGGTCTGGGTGCTTGCTCCCTACACCGGCGCGCTCTGGACACCCGGCTGGTGGGGCTTCTTCGGCGGCCTCTTCCGCTTCCACTCCGGCTACTGGGGCCCACACATCGGCTTCTATGGCGGCGTTCCCTATGGCTACGGATACACCGGCGACGGCTATCACGGCGGCTATTGGGACCATGACCGCTTCATGTACAACCGCTCCGTCAACAACATCAACACCACCAACATCACCAACGTCTACAACACCACGGTGATCAACAGGAACGTGAACAACCGCGTCAGCTACAACGGTGGACGCGGCGGTATCAACGCACGTCCGACACCGGCCCAATTCAACGCCATGCGCGAGCCGCATGTGCGTCCGTTGCCGACACAGCTTGCGCACCGCACCCAGGCGATGCAGAACCGGCAGCAGTTCGCAAACGTCAACCACGGCAAGCCGCCGATGGTTGTCGCTGCAAAGCCGCTTGCGCCGCATCACATCACTCCCGCGCCCGCGGTCGTGAACCCCGGCGTGCACGGTGCAACCCGCCCCGCACCGGCGGTGGCACACCCGGCACCCGCCCGCCCTGGTCAACCTGCGCGGCCTGGCACTCCGGTACCGGCAGCACGGCCCAACGAGCCGGCGCACCCCAACACACCCGGCGCACGGCCCGCGACGCCCACAAGGGCCAATCAGCCTTACTCCCAATCAACCCGGTCGAAATCCAGCCGTGACCCCGAACCGGCCGCAGCCGACCCATACACAACCCGTTCAGGCACCGCATCCCGCTGCGCCGGCAGCACCTGGCCGCCCGCAACCGGAGCACACCGCACCGCAGCCGGCGCATCCCGCGTCGCAACCACGGCCCGAGAACCGGCCCATGCCCGAACCCATACATCCGGCACCGCAGGCCCGACCGGAAAACAGACCCGCGCCGGAACCTGCGCGTCCTGCGCCACAGCCACGGCCCGAGTCCCGGCCCGCACCCGAACCCACTCGTTCCGCGCCGCAACCACGGCCCGAGTCGCGACCCGCACCCGAACCTGCACGTCCCGCGCCGCAACCACGGCCCGAGTCGCGGCCGGCGCCCGAACCAGCACGTCCTGCGCCGCAAGCCCGGCCTGAGTCCCGGCCCGAGCCGCAACACGCAGCGCCGCAACACGACAATTCGCGTCCAGACAGACCGCAGCGCTAGGGCCAGGAGTCAGACGGTCTGAATGCAGCCGTTCGCCTGAAAACGAACGGCTGCGCAGACAACCTCGTGCCATCCCGCAGCCCGCACTCACGTCGTCCCAATTCTCTGCAGCAAGCTTACGGGCGCTGCTATCCTCAGCAGCGAGCAGTCATCTGATCTCGTAACCACCGGAGGCACCTTTTGCCGCATCTTCTTCGCGCTGTTGCAGCAGCGCTCCTGCTCCTCCCCGCTCCATCGTTCGCCCCCGCTCAGTCGCACCCGGCCACTGGCCCCGAGGCCGACCATTCCCAGACTCACCGCTACAATCTGGCCGACCGCGCGCTCGCCCGTGCCGCACAGCGCTACGACTGGGCGCAGGAAGGCAAAGGCAATCGCGCCGAGCTCGAAAAGCTGGTTGCCGACGACTACGTCCTGGTGCGCGCAAACGGCCGCGTCACCAACAAAGCCGGACTGATCGACCTGGTATGTCACCCCGGCAGCTACACCAATCCCTACACCGTCGAGGCGCCATTCGTGCGCGACCTCGGCAGCACGGTTATTCTTGGCGGCTGGGTGCGGATCTCCGGCACCGACAACGGCAAACCCTTCGAGCAGAAAGCGCGCTTCGCCGACATCTGGCACAAAGGACCGAGTGGCTGGCAGCTTACCTACACCCAGGTCACGCTCGCCGACCACCCGTAACACCTTCTTCGCTCCGGATTCGTCGCTACGATCGCTGCAATCTGCCCAGTGCTCTCAAATGCGAGCCGCCGCCTCCCGCAGGAGAGCCGCTGTCCTGCTCTCATTTCCCGGAAACAGCTCCGCATACTCCACAGGCGAGCACTCGACAAATTCGTCTGGCCGTTCATAGTGCCCCGGCAGCTTTGCGCGAACGCTGAGGTCGGCTCCCCTGTTCAGCAGCAACTCCACCATGGGCCGGCCGAAATCGAAATATTGTGTTGCCGCGTGATAGATCGGCGTCTGCCCGCCAATGCCATGCGCATCCACGCGCGCTCGTACATTCACGTCCGCGCCGCGATCTAGCAGCATCACCGCAGCGTCGACGTTTCCATACTCCGCAGCCACATGTAGCAGCGTCGCGCCCTGCAAGGTCAGCCTTCGCCCGCCTGACGAGCCGATATCCAGGTGCTCGAAATGCCGATGCACCAACTCAGGATCGCGCTCCAATTGCGCAGCAAAACTATCCAGCCGGTTGCGCAGCAGATCGAGCAGCGGCGGCAGATTCCAGCGCGTCGTTCCGCCCGCTTCGAGCAGCACATCAATGCACTCGCTCAATTGCGGCGACCGCGAGTATGTGCCGATCACGTAATCGAGTGCCGTCTCCGCCTTGGGGCGGCCCGGCCTGGAGCAGTTCGGGTCCGCGCCATGGTCCAACAACCATTTCATTGCAATCGGCTGCACCGTCTCGCAGGGCGCAAAGAGGATGGGAAATCGGCCGGCCCAATCTGCATTCACGTCCGCGCCATAGGACACCAGCAGTTCCATCATCGGCACGCGAGAGCCCACCAGCGCCGCGCGCATCAGCGGACCATCGCCGCCCTGATGAATGTCCGATCCGTTTTCGATCATCCATCGCGCCATCGCCAGTCTTGTTTCGGTCGGCGCCTCCCACGGCACGCGGCACTCGGCCACCCACGTCAGCGGACCATTCTCGCCATAGCCCAGCGGAGCGCGGTGCAACTCGGGATTGCGGCTCATCAACGCCTTCACCCGCTCGAAGTCGTTGGTGTCAATCGCTTGCTTCAACTCGCCCACTTCGTTCAGTGATTCCACGTGGGCTTTGAGCTTCGGCCAGCTCGCGAATCCATACCGGCGCGCGATCTGGAACTGTGCAGCCGTGAGCGATTCCGCCTTACCGGCCTTGAACAGATCTCTGGCCTGGTTTTTCAGGTGGCGAAGGTTCGGTTGTGCGGGAAGCGGGCGGGGATCTTCGGGCGAGTTGGTCGACATGCGACCTCCTTTCATTTGAAACGCCCGATGTCCGCACGCCGGGCCGAAAGAAGGTTCGCGAGTTGAAAACTTGCTGGGTGGGCTTCTACCCTTTCCGCGGACGGATGCGCCCCTGACGCTGCCAGCAGCCTATCAGAAATCCCGGAGGCTATTCCGTCGTCGTTGATCGTAATGCGGATCCGTAATGCGGCTCGAGCGCAGTGCCACCAATGAGTTCGTCGCGAAGCTGGACGATGAGCTGCGGGACCCCCTTTCGATCAGTTCCGCGCGGTCGAGTTGTATGGAATGCATGCTGCTTTTGGCGATCATCCTGCGCTGCGGGTCGAGCCTGTGCTCAAACGCAGTCACAGTTACCTACTCTGCACATGGGCTCGGTGGCGGGTTGTCTGGATATCTCCGAAAGCGTAATTTGTCGTGACCGAAAGATCGCGAAACCATGCAAAGCATGCATGCTGGTTCGCATCGCACTGTATAGGGCCACAACACTGCCGATGAGGTGAGGTGATCCACAATGACAATCCGAGAAGCGAAACGAATCTGGCGTCATCGTCAGGCAGCCATCCAAAACCACATTCGCGACATGCAAAAATCCCCCGCCCGGTCATCGCCGGACAGTGGGATTATTTCGCGCATCATCCAGGGCTATCGTCGTGAATCGCAGCGCTACCACCACTTGATCCACGCGAGTGACCGGTTCCGCTATCAGGCGTGAGCCAGAGCGGAAGCCCTCCAAGCTGACGCCCAAACAACAGGTCAACTCGGGAAGAAGGCCTCACACAATGGTGAGGCCTTTTATTTGTCTGCATTGCGTCTGCTCGGAGCACGGCTACGGCAGCGTGCTCGACGCATCCCGTTGTCGCTGTCATGCTCCTGTGCCTGCCAGAGTCCAGGCCGCGCCACCAGAGCAGACCATTGATGTTCTCCGCGCAACCGATCTGCAGGAGCTGGTTCCCATCACTCATCCGTCGTCGATCCATAGTTCGTCGGCTGCGGCGCTGTGCCACGAATCTCTTCGATGAAGAGTGGGATCTCCCTCTCGATCAACTCCGCGCGATCCAGCTGAATATAGTGTGTGCTGCCTTTGGCGATGATCCTTCGGCTGTGTACCGAGAGCTTCTTCAGGTCTTCCTGCATCTGGTTCCAGGCATTCCCCAGTTCCCGCGGTTCGCCCTCAGCAGCAGCCTTTGCGATGTCCTGCGAAAAAATCAGGATCGGCAGCGCACCATACGGCCCGGTGTGCACAACCTCTTCGCCCGATCGGTCGAAGCTTCGCTCCTCCTCTGCAATCGCTCCGAACGGCTCATGGCACAGATCCTCGGCCTGCAATTTCGCCGCGGCAGGATCGAATCCAGGAAAGCTTTGCGCACACTGCCCTAATACTCGTGGAATGCCCAGTGAGAATGCAGCTTGGTTCATCAGAGTCTGGTACCACGGGGGCGATCCCCTGCCATCGTGAGCTTTGAATACCGGGTTCCGATTCTGCAATGGCGTAGAAGCATCCACAAAAATCAATCCAGCTACCTGTGCCGGATACCGCGTCGCGTAATCGCGAATGTACATCCCGGCGATCGAATGCCCCATCAGGATGATCGGCCCGTCGACCTTGGCCGCAATTAGCAACCCGTGCAATTCTGCAGCGATATGGTCCGCATCGCGCGGAGGCGGCAGCGCATCGCTCCAGCCGAAACCCGCCCGGTCATAGGAACAGACACGCGTGGTCTTCGCCAGCACCGGCTGCACGCCGCCCCAGATCAGACCATCATTGCCCAACCCGGCATCCAGCACAATCGTCGGCGAACCGCTTCCTATGCAGTCGATGCGCATCGCGTGGCCATTCACCCGGTACATCTGACCGGGCGGCCGCGAGCGCAAGTGAAGCAGCGCAATCGCATTCCATCCGCTGCTCGCTGCCACAGCCACCGCAGCCAGCGCAACCAATGAGAAAGCGATGCGCTCCGTGATCTTTCGCCATGTGGAAAGAGTTTTGTTTCGAAGCGACAGCACACGTCGAGCCGAAGACCATGCAATCAGAATGCTGATCAGTACAATCAGCGCGGGAACCATGGCGTAGTGGACATCCAGCATCGGCACTCCCAATCAACCGGACAGTAGAATACTACATAGCCTAGACGCTATCTCTTATTCAGCACAGTCAAAAGGCCTCACCATGACGGTGAGGCCTTTTATCTGCTGGTTTTACCGCAATCAAGCCGTAGCGTGCTCAATCACCTGCTCGCGCAGCTCGCTGTCGTGCTGCTGCTCGCTTGAAGATCTCGGCAGCGCCACACGCAGCACATCGTCGATCGTCGTCGCGTAGTGGATGGTCACGCCGTCCGTCTGGTCCGGCGTCAGATCCTCTTCCACGTTCTGCCGGTTCTCCGCCGGCAGGATCACATCGAGCACGCCCGCGCGCTTGGCCGCAAGGAACTTCTCCTTGATGCCGCCCACCGGCAGCACATTGCCGCTCAGCGTGATCTCGCCGGTCATCGCCGTGAGTGGATGAATCGGCGTATCGGTCATCAGCGAGACGATTGCTGTCGCCATCGCCACGCCCGCAGACGGCCCATCTTTCGGGATCGCGCCAGCCGGCACGTGAATGTGCAGATCCTGCTCCGAGGTGAAGTCCTCCTTCAGGCCCAGCGAAGCAGCGTTCGATCGCACCCAGCTCAACGCCGCCTGCATCGACTCGCGCATCACGTCGCCCAATTGCCCGGTCATGGTGAAGCCGCCCTTGCCCTTCATGCGGTTCGCCTCGATGAACAGCACATCGCCGCCCGCCGGTGTCCATGCCAGTCCGACCGAAACACCTGCGCGCTTGGTGCGCTCGGCGATCTCGGTATCCACTCGCACCTTGATGCCGCCCAGGAACTCGTGGATGATCGCGCGATCGACCACCAGCGTCTCCGTCTTGCCTTCCGCAATGCGGCGCGCCTGCTTGCGGCAGACGGTGCCGATCAACTGCTCCAGCTTGCGGACGCCGGCTTCGCGCGTGTAGTGCCGCACGATGAAGCGCACGCTGTCCTCAGGAAATTCGATCCGTGCGACTTCATCTTCGCCCGCCTGAATACCGTTCTCCTTGATCTGACGCGGGATCAGATAGCGGAACGCGATGTGGACCTTCTCCTCTTCGGTGTAGCCGGAGAGGTCGATGATCTCCATGCGATCCAGCAGCGGTGCCGGCACCGGGTCGAGCATGTTCGCCGTGCAGATGAACAGCACCTTCGACAGATCAAACGGCACGTCGAGATAGTTGTCCCGGAAGGTATTGTTCTGCTCCGGGTCCAGTGTCTCCAGCAGCGCCGAGGCCGGATCGCCACGGAAGTCGCGTCCCAGCTTGTCGATCTCGTCCAGCATGAAGACCGGATCGTTGGTCTCGGCCCGCCGCAGCGCCTGCATGATCTGGCCCGGCAACGCGCCGATATAGGTGCGCCGGTGTCCGCGGATCTCCGCCTCGTCGTGCATGCCGCCAAGCGAAATGCGCTGGAACTTGCGTCCCAGTGCCCGCGCGATCGAACGGCCCAGCGAGGTCTTGCCCACGCCTGGAGGCCCGACGAAGCACAGGATCGGCCCCTTCATGTCCGGTTTCAGCCGGCGCACGCTCAGGTAGTCCAGGATGCGGTCCTTCACCTTCTTCAGGTCGTAGTGGTCCTCGTCCAGGATCTCCTTCGCCTTCGGAATGTCCACCGTGCCGCCGGAGCTCTTGGTCCACGGCAGCACCGCTAGCCACTCGATGTAATTGCGAGTCAGAGAGTAGTCGGCCGCCATTGGCGACATCCGCGAGAGCCGGTTCAGCTCCTTGGTCGCCTCTTTCTTGACGTCTTCCGGCATGCCCGCGGCTTCGATCTTGTCGCGCAGCTCCTGGATATCCTTCTGGCCCTCGTCCATCTCGCCGAGTTCCTTCTGGATCGCCTTCATCTGCTCGCGCAGGTAATAGTCGCGCTGCGACTGCTGCACCTGGTCCTGCACCTCGGACTGGATCTTGTTGCGCAGTTGCTGGACCTCCAGCTCCTTCGCGAGGTGCTTGTTGATCCGCTCCATGCGGGCGGCGATGTCCGGCGTCTCCAGCAATTCCTGCTTTTCCGTAGTGGGCAGGAACGGCAGAGAGGACGCGATGAAGTCCACCAGCCGGCCCGGATCTTCGATGTTCAGGGCGATCGTCTGCAGCTCGTCCGACAGTGTCGGCGATGAGGTGACGATCTGCTGGAACTGCGAGGTCACATTGCGCTGCAGCGCCTCGATCTCGGGGCCCTTGGCCGGGGTGATCTCCGGCACCGGCTCCACTGCTGCCGTCATGAACGGCTCAAATTGGTTGAACTCGCCCAGCCTTACGCGCTGCGTGCCTTCGGTGAAGACAAACAGGCTCTGGTTGGGCATCTTGACGACTTTATGCACGGTCGCCAGCGTGCCGACCGAGTGCAGGTCGCTTGGTTGGGGCGCGTCGACACGCGCATCGCGCTGTGCCACCACCACCACTGTCTTTTCGTCGCCGAGCGATTGGATGAGCTGGATCGAGCTTTCCCGGCCCACCGTCAACGGCAGCACGGCATGGGGAAACAGAACCGTGTCCCGCACCGGCAGAACAGGCAGGACCCGCCCGCCCGCTGCAGGTTCGCCGCTCACATCCCGCTGCGTGCGATTGGCGGGTTCGATAATGCTTAGGAAGTCGCTTGCCATGAGTGTCCTTATATCAAGTATGTGTACATTGGACGCATCAGGTTTCCAAAAGTCGCAGGAATCGAGGCTCCCAGGGCGGAGCGATCTCGGGCCCTACTGGTAGGATGCTTAGCCCCGTGCCAGTCCGTCGCACCGCCCCAAAAGTCTATCGGCGAAATCGTCAGAAGGCTTGATTTTTGTGGTTTGTGCACGCACATCGGTGCGTTACGACTGGGCCCACCCCCAAGCTGCCCCGGGCGGCCTGAAGTAGCCACCGGTTCCCTATTCCCTACTGTATTCCCTATCCCCCTCCAGCACAGCCGGCTCGAACTGCCCCAGCAGCCTGCAGGTAGAGCCCAGCCCGGACATCCGGTCCAGCAACTGCTCCGTCGCCCCGGCGTTCGGCATCAGCGCGTCCATGAAGAAGTGGTAGCTCCAGGGCCGGCCGTGCACCGGCCGCGATTGCAGATGGGTCAGGTTGCCGCCTGCCGTGGTCACCTCAGCCAGCACAGCGGCCAGCGCGCCCGGCCGGTGCGGGACGCGGCAGCAGATGCTCAGTTTGTGCGCGCCCGCCGGAGGGGATGCCGGCGTCCCCTCCCGTACCAGAAAAAAGCGGGTGAAATTCGCGGCATTGTCTTCCACCGCTTCCAGCAGCACCATGCCGCCGTAGATGTCTGCTGCCTGTATGCCCGCAATCGCCGCCGAATGCCGGTCGCGCAGCTGCACGATCTGCTTCACCGCCCCCGCCGTGTCATAGAAAGCGATCGGCTCAATGCCCGGATGCTGCTCAAAAAAACTGCGGCACTGCGCCAGCGCGACCGGGTGGGAGTAGACCCGCTGCACCTCCTCGATGTTGCTGTCTCGGATGCCGATGAGATGGTGCTCGATCCGCACCACGATCTCGCGCTCGATGGAAACCGTGTGCTCGCGCAACAGATCGTAATGTTCGACGATCGACCCGGCCAACGTGTTCTCGATCGGAATCATGATGGCATCCACCTTGCCTTTGCGCAGCCGGTCGAACGCATCCGCCGACAGCACACAAGGGATAACGGTTGCCTCAGGCACGGAGCGAAGCGCGGCCTGGTGGCTGAACGAGCCAAGCTCGCCCTGGATAGCTATCTTCATGGTTCCTCAGGTGGTTCCTCAGGACAGGATTTATTTGTGCAGATACGGCAACTCACGCGCCATCAAGCGCACCATACCATACCGAAGCGCGCATATTTGCGAGGAGATAGATACAAATGCTCTGGACAATTTTTGTCGTATTGCTGGTGCTGTGGCTGGTGGGCTTCATTGGCTTCCACGTCCTGGGAGCATACATCCACATTCTGCTTCTCATCGCGTTGGTAGTGCTCATTCTGCAGCTCATCGGCGGACGTCGAACGGTGGTCTAGGGCCCCGTTGTACCTGGCACTGCATGCAACGCACAGGAGCACGCAATGCGCATCACAAACCAGTCCCGGAGGTAAACATGGATAAGGACCAGGTAGCAGGAAAATTCGATCAGGGTGTCGGTAAGGCGAAGGAGAAACTCGGCGAAGCAGTCGGCAACGAGAAGCTCGCCAATCAGGGCGTCGCCGACCAGGTGAAGGGCGCAGCCAAGGAGACCTGGGGCAATGCCAAGGATGCAGCGCGTACTACGCACGAACGTCACGTGGCCGACACCGAAGACGCGGCGAATGCGAACCGCGAGCATGTCACCGATAAGGTCGCCGAGATGAAGAAGAAGGCAAATGACAAAATCGACGATTTCAAGGACCGCGAGCGGAGCAGGCACGCCTAGACCACACGCGTAGACCGCACGCCTAGACCGCATGTCTAGAGCTCAGATATGTACCTCGATTCTCCGATGAGAAAGCCTGCGCCCCGGCGGCGCAGGCTCTTTTTTTGACCTCAGTGGTGAAACGTCACCGCCAGTGCGACGAAACAGAAGAACAGCACCGAGATGATACCGTTCAGCGTGAAGAACGCCGCGTTCAGCCGCCGCATGTCCTTGGGCGACACGATCGAGTGCTCATAGAACAGCAGTGCCATCACTACCACCAGCCCCCACCAGGCAATCGGCCCCAGGTGAAAGAGGTGCAGCAGCCAGCCCAGCAGCAGCAGCATCGCGCCGTGCATCGCGCGCGCCATCCCGAATGCCTTCTGCAACCCCAGCGTCTGCGGAATGCTCCACAATCCCACGGCGCGATCGTGCTCCATATCCTGGCACGCGTATAGCACATCGAAGCCCGCCACCCAGAACAGCACGGCACCGGTCAGCACCAGGATGCGCGGGTCCAGTCCGCCGCGGATGCCGATCCAGGCCGCCGCCGGTGCAATCCCCAACGCGAGGCCCAGCACCAGGTGCGACCACCGGGTGATCCGCTTCATATATGAGTAGCCCAGCAGCACCGCCAGCGCCACCGGCGACAGCAGCAGCGAGAGCCGGTTCAGCCGCGACGCGGCGAAGACAAACACGAGTGCCATCGCGACCGTAAACACAGCGACAAAGCCGCGCGAGAGCAATCCTCGCCGGGATCGCGCGCGATGCTGTTCGTGGATTGGCCGCATCCAGCTCCGCATCCGCCCAGCGATTGAAGGCCATGGCGGCTGAGCGCGCCGTCACCATGCAGACGACAATCCAGAAAAGCTGCGACGCTCGTGGCCAGCCGCCGGCCGCCAGCACCGCGCCGGTCAGCGCAAAGGGCAGCGCAAAGACCGAGTGCTCCCACTTGATCATCTCGAGCGTAGTGCCCAGGCTCCGCCAAAATGCCATGCGCCGCTTTCTCCCGTCTTGAGTCTAACGGGTGAAAGCGGCGCACCTATCGTTCAGTGATGTTCTAGCGGCCTTCGCGTCCGTGATTTTCATCCTGAGCGCAGCGAAGGATCTGCAGTCTCTACTTTCGCAGCGGCCAGCTATTCACGCTTCTCCTGGCCCTGACCCGCCACCTGCAGGTTGTTCGTTACGCTGAAGACTCCGGGCACACTATTAGCCTGGATCCCCGCGACGTCCTTGTCCGATTGGTTATCCACTACGCCGGACAAAATGACGTGGCCGTTGACTACCGTGATTCGAATCGGGTTCGCCGGGTTGATCGCGTACTTGTTAAGCGAAGGATAGCCATACACCGCTCGCGCCACCCGCACGCGCAGCTGATCATCCATCGGCGATACCGGGTCCACCTGGATCTTGTCGATCACATTCTGCACGCCGGGCGTCCGCTTCGCCAAATTGAGCGCCGACTCCTTCGCCACCGGTCCCAGCGCATGGCCGCCGAGGGTGACAACCCCGTTTTTACCGAGACAGTAATGGCATTGAATGCGTTCCCATAACCAACGCGGTCATAAGCCAGTTGCTTCCCGATCTTGTCCGCCAGTTGCTGGTCGGTGGTCTCGCCCGCCTGCACCTGGATGTCGTTCACCACTGACACGACATTCTTCACCTTGCCGACATTCTTTTCCGCATCCTGCTTATCGGCGTACAGCGGAACCGATCCGCTCAGCGTCACGATCCCGCTCTGCACCGAGACCTGCACCCCGCTGAATTTCTTGTTCTTCAGCTTGTTCTGCGCATCTTTCAAAATTTGCGCGTCGTTCTTGGTCGAGTCCTCCACCGCGGCAAATGCGGCGGGTGGCAATACATAAGCAATTACCGGAGCAGCCAGCAGTGTGGCCGCAACCATGGTTTAGTTCGCAGAATGCGCATCGTCGTTCTCCTTGCAGCGCGGGGCTGCGCCTGATTCGATTTGTCTGAATTTTCTCGAATAATCAGAGAGCCGAGCCTATCACTCCCCGTGCACGTCTGTTAAGACGACGCAAGTCGCCTCCGGGCAGCATCTATTGCATATTGAGCAGACTGCAAACGAGGGAGCGCCGGCGCCGGTTTCTTGCGCGTCAAGCACCGCCAACGAATCCGTTGTATCCCTCCTCTCAGCTCGACGGATGGAGGCATTCAGCGATCTCGGCGCTGGGGGAAGGACCAAGCCCGAAAACCGCTCACTGATAGCGTTTGTGCACCTTCAAAATCAGGCTGAACACATCCGCTTCGTCGCGGACCGCGGTCACCGAGAAGGTCGACGACAGGTTCACCTGCGCCTGGATCAACTGCTGGGTGGTCGAGTTCACGCTGGTGGCATAGGTCAGCAGCACCTGCTGGCCAATGTTCTGCGTTACGGTAATGCGCGCGCTCGACTGCCCCAGCGACCCGGTATACGTCGGGTCGATCTTCACGCTCCCCACCCCGAACAGCTTTTGGATCCGGTTGCTCACCGTGGCGTTCAGCGCGCCGCTCAATAGCGCGTTCGTGGTGCCGTTCACCCCCGCTTGCTGCTGCTGCGTGTTGTAAATCGACTGCTCCTCCTGCGTGCGGCCCTGCGCCAGCAGCGAAATCACATCCGCCTCCGGCAGCGGCGGCTCGGAGCGGAAGGTCGGCGTCAGTTTGCTGGCCGTGCCGTGC
This sequence comes from uncultured Acidobacteriaceae bacterium, assembly GCA_963757575.1. Taxonomy (GTDB): domain Bacteria; phylum Acidobacteriota; class Terriglobia; order Terriglobales; family Acidobacteriaceae; genus KBS-83. The sequence continues at coordinate 139,305 of CAVWSD010000013.1, read as the reverse complement.
AGGCCGATGGTGACGTCGTACTCTTCGATGCGGGTCGTCACATCCATGTCGATGACTGGTTCGATCTTCACCGGATTCGTAAAGTAAATGTCGCCGTGTTGTAACTGGTACGTGGTCCCGTTGTAGGTCGCCCTACCATCCGTGACGTTGATACGGCCCAGCACCGCCGGCTGCGCGGCCGTGCCCCGGATGCGCAGATTCACGCTGCCCGCGATCTGCGCGAAGGAGTTCTGGAAATCCATTTGCGGCGCGGAGGTAATATGCACATCCAGCCGTACCCGGTTGCCGAAGGCATTCGGGTCTGGAGGCGGGGACACCGCACCCGCGCCGCCGGTCAGCGCCGCAAAGTCCACATTCGGTCCCACCAGGAAACGCGTGATCTGGATATTGCCGCTCAGCGTCATCGCGCTCTGCGTTCCATGCAGCCGCAGCTGCGCGTCCTCGGTGCTGCTCAGCCCCGCATAGCGGAAGCGCGTGTTCTTCAATTGCACAGTCACGTCGCCAAAGATGCCCTGCTGGTAAATGAGAAAGCCGCCCAAGGTCACCGTGCCGCCGCCCGTGGTCCCAACCAGGTTGCGCAGCTCCAGCCGGTCCTGGTTGAAGACCATCGCACCGTTCAGGTGGCTGAGACCGTTCGGAATCTGCTGGTAGGCCAGGTTGACATCTTTAAAGTTCACCTGGCCTTCCAGGTCCGGCGTCTTCAGCGCGCCCTGCGCCGTGATGTTGAAGTCGATGTGGCCGGAGGACGAAATCTGCTGGTTGAAACTCTGCGCCAGCTTCGCGTTCATCGCGCCGTGCGCCTGCACATTCATTCCACCGTTGCCCAGCAGATCGGCCGTGCCCCCCGCGATCAGGTTGGTGTCCTCGGCATCGATCTCCATCTGCTCCAGCTTCACCACGCCATCAGTCAACGAGGCGCGGATCGGCCCCTTGCTGGTCAGGGGCAATCCTTCGAGCGTTACCTTGAACTGATCGATCTGCGCCGTGCCATCCAGCAGCTTCGGCGTCTTCGCCGGACCGGAGACCTGGACCACCCCGTTCAGTTGCGAATTGCCGCGCACGCCGCTCACATTCAGCAGCGTCAGCACCGGCGCGAAGTCCAGCTGCGAGAAAGTGAGCTTCGCCTGCATCGGATAATCGCCGGTCAACTGCACCTGTCCGGTGGTCTGGAATTTCGCCTGCGCCACCAGCGCATTGGCATTCAGATAGAGCGTGTGCCCGCTGGTATGCACATCGGCATTCACGTCGCCTGCTGCCTGCCCGTTCAGCGTCATCTTCGCGAGCGCCATCTTGCCGTTCACCTGCGGCGCAGCCGTTGTGCCCGACGCGTGCAGGTCGAAGCTCAACGCGCCTCCAAGCTGCGCCTTCGCGCTCTGCAGCCGCTGGATATGCGACAGATCGAAGCCCCTGCCTTGGGCGTCCGCGCGAAAGCTCTTCGCCTGGATGTTGTAATCCGCATTGCCGGTGATGCTGCCGCCATCCTGCACGAAAACCAGGTTCGTCACCCCCGCCGACTCGCCGGTGAACTTCAGGTCCGTGTTCAGGCTCTTATATCCCTCGCCGTAAATCTCGCCGCCCGCCACCGACAGATGCCCGCCGCCGCTCAGCGCCTTCAGCGATCCGCCGGCATGCGCGTCCAGGTTGACCGTCCCGGTCACCGGCAGGCTCTCCCCCGCAATCGACAGCAGGTCGGTCACATTCGCATCGGTGATGTGCGCCATTGCATTCAGCAGCGAGTTGTTGTTGAAGACCAGCTTGCCGTGGCGCGCATGCGCTGCATGCAACTGCCCTGAGGCGTGGATCGCCGTCTTCGCCTTGGTCAGCGACAGATTCGACACCGAGATCAGCGCCGGACTGTACTCGGCATCCATCTCCAGGTCGTCCCATTGCACGGTCTGCCGCGTGCCCGCGGACGGCGGCGGCGGATGCGGCGGTTCTGCGCTGATCGGCGTCGCCGGAAGGGGTGGCGGATGTGTCGCTGCCGCGGTTTCAATTACGGTCGCGAAGTTCTTCGCGCTCACGTGCCCCTTTGCATCCGGATTGGACAGCGCTCCGGTCACCGTTCCGTGGAAGCCCGCCTGGCCATGCAGTTGCACCGGAAGCGCCGCCACGCCCCGCTTGCCGTTCGCCTTCACCCCAAAGACGATCAGCGCGCGATCAAATTCATTGAGGTTGCTGGTCGTGAAATCGACGTTCAACTGACTCGGCCCCGAGATGGGAATCAGCGCCGCCCTGCCGGTCACATTCAGGTGCGACGCCGGGGTTTGCAGCTCCACCTGGCGCGCATCCAACCGGCCGCCGCGCAGCGCAAAGCTCGCATCGATCGCGCCGCTCACCGGTATCTCGTTCGGCGTCGGCGGACGCGGCGGCGCCAGCGACACCTTCGCGCTCGCCCCCATGTCGTTGATCGATCCCTTCCACCAGACATCCGCCGTGCCATCCGCCTGCGTATCGAAGCCCAGGTTCTCGTACTTCTCGATCGCGATGATCTCGAAGACCGTCTCCGGCCGGATGCCGAAGATGCGCGCGTGAATCGCGGCCTCCTGCTGCGGCCCTGCTTTGGCTACAGTCTTCGGTGCGGTCTTCGGCGCACTTCTCTTCGTCGACCTCATCGCGGCCGCAGGCTGCACCGCTGGCGCAGGCGTCCGGTAATTGACGATCCTCGCGCTTGCATCCACGCCGCCACCCTGGCGCAGCCGCACCTTCACATCCGGCAGCGATACCTGATCCTGCGTCGCGTGCAGCGAGCTTCGTGCATTGATGCCGCTCAGCAGCAGGTACGAGGTGTGATAGCTCGCGTTCTTCAACTGCACGTTGCCCGTGACGTCGAATACGTTGATGCCGGTCCCCTGTCCCTTGATCTGCAATCCTGTCTCGCCCGGTCCCAGCGCATCCACCGCGGCCAGCGCCGCCACCTCGCGCAGATCGATTGTCCCGTTCGCGCCGATCTTCCAGTTGAGCTTCGTGAAATCGTTCAGCGTTCCCGAAGCATTCAGGCTCGACGTGCCAGAGACAAAGTGCAGCCCATCCAGCTTCAGCGCGTTGCGCGCCATCTCCACATTCAGGTCGAGCTTCGAGTGCACCGGGGGCGCTTTGCCCCGCTCCGCCGTCAGGTCCTCCACATGCACCGTGCCCAGGTAGGCTTCCGGCTGCGGCCGATAGGTCACTGTCACTACCAGATTCTTCGCCGCGACATTGAACGGCAGCGCGCGCTGGTTCAGCAGCAGCACCCCGTTGTTCACCTCGGTGCGGTTCGCCTGCAGGTCGAATATCGTATCCGTCACCGACGTATTGCTCTGGCTCTTTTTCTTCGGCACCGGCTGATTGGTCGATCCATCGGGGTACACAATCAGGTGGAAGACCGGATGCTCCACCTCGAGCCAGCGCAGCCCGACCTGCTCCTTGAACAGGTCGATGATCTTTGCCTGCACCCGCAGCGTGTCCACATGCGCATACGGCACCTCGCCCGCCGCTTCAAGCCCATGGATGGTCAGCCCATCCACCTCCGCCTCCAGATGCAGCGGACGCCAGCGGAACTTCGCCAGCTCCACGCGGCCGCCCGTCGCCGTCGTCAGCACGTCGATCAACTTCGTCCGCACATGGTTTGCAAACGACGCGGTGTTCGCATACCAGAACGCAATCCCGAGCAGCACCACCACGCCCAGGAAGCAATAGAGCACAATCCACCCAAAGCGCCGCCATCCGCGGTGGCGGCTGATGTGTCGCGGCTGCAAAGGCGCAGGTGCCGGATTGGGCGGTGTGCTCACTGCTCGCCTCCAGTGCGTGGTGGAGGCGCGACATCGCTGCCGCCGGGACTGGTTCCGGAAGGCGGCGAACTTCCCAGGCTGTTGTATTGCGGATCCAGAATCAACACACCGCCGGCATCCTTCAGGCTCCGCAGATAGTCCTCCAGCAGCACGTTGACGTGCTGTTGCAGCAGCACCTCTTCGATGCGTTCGGAAACCTGCACCAGCGGCGGCGGCTTCAGCTTGCTCGCCTCAAACTCCGGTATCAGTTGCTGCTTGTAGTACGTCTCGATCTCCGGCTTCGTGATGCGGATGCCGGTGCGGAAGCGCACTCCGACGAAGTCGAGGATGCGCATCCGCTCCTTCCAGCGCGTGTGCAGCTCCGCTTCCGTGAAGCCGCGCGCAACCAGGAAACGCCGCCATCCCTCCTCTGTCTCGCAGCTCTGGCCGGCGCATGCCGGAATATGTTGCCGCAGGTAGGCAATCTGCTCGTCCACCTTGGCGTCCGAGGGCGGCGGCAGCAGCTCCTGGTCATGCATCTGGTCCAGCAGCAGCGTGCGGTTCACAATCTGCTGCATCGCCTGCAACGGCGTGAACTCGCCGCTCGGCGCGCTCAAGGGCTCGAAAACCGCGAAGCGCTGCCTCTCCCGCACATCGCTCGCCAGGATCACCTGCCCGTTGATCACCGCCACCGCGCGGTCCAGCAGCGTCGGCTTCTCGTGGATCGCGCCCGCCTCGCTGGCAATCTGCGTGTCGCCGCTCGGCTGCGCCGGCAGGTTCACCACACCGTCGGTCGGCTTCAGCTCCGGCAGGTAGGTCAGTCCGCCGGTGTCGGGCGCCAGCTTCTTCTTCTCCTGAGGCTGTGCCGAGGACTTCATCTGGACGCTTCCACTTGGGCCTTGCGTAGTCGTGCTCGTCACGGGACCCTGACTCGGCGCAGTCGGCGTCCCCGGGGTGCTCTGCGGAACCGTTCCAGTCTGAGGCGCCTGCCCCGAGGCACACATCGCCGTCAGCATGACTCCCAGCCACCACGCCGTCCTGGTACGCACTGTCATCAGAACGTCTGCCCTATCGAGAAGAAGAAGTTGAAATGCCCTGCCTGGCCTATCGTCGGCTGCGGCACGTTCGAGGTCGAGCTCTGGTAGTTATAGACCTCCGGAAAATACGGCGGATCGAGGTTGTAGCTCGAATCCAGGCGAATTGGCCCGATCGGCGTGCGGAAGCGTGCGCCCAGCCCCAGCGCGTGCGACCAGTAGTTGAAGCTGCAATTCTGCTCAAACACATGCAGCGAGCCGTCCGGATTCGTATTCACTGTCGGCACCGTGCGGCACTCCTTCTCATTCGGCTGGTGAAAATTGATAAAGCTGGGGAAGACATCGTCCGAGCTGTTGAACACATTCCCCATGTCGTGGAAAAAAACGAAACCGAGACTGTTACCCACTATCGGCAGGTTCGGATACGGCGTCCGAATTTCGAACGTGTTCACCATCGCCGCCGCGCCGCCGATCGGATAACCGGTCTCCGGATCGCGCGGTCCCGCCGCATTGATGGCGAAGCCCCGGTGTGATGTCGCGCCGCCCGCGTACAGCCGCTCCGGCAGCGGGATCAGCAACTGGTTGCCTTCGCCGAAGGCCCGCTCCTGTCCGTAGCGCGTCTCCCGCGCAACCACCCAGTGCCGCTTGCCCAGGTCGTAGTAGGACGAGTTCGTGATATCGATGCGGCTGAAGTTCGCCTGCGCGCCGAACTTCGAATTTGACAGAAAGAGAGATACCGTGTTGAACGTGCCATGGTGCGCGTCCAGCGCATCGTCGCGCGTATCGCGGATGTAGGTCAGTCCCGGGCCGCCTACCCGCGCCGGTTGCGACAGCAGCGGAATCAGCGCCAGGCTCACCTGGATGCTGTTCGGGTTCACCTTCACATCGCGGTACGACCACGAATAGATCAGCGTGGTCGGCTTCGTCACATGCTCCGTCACGCGCGCCGTGGCGAACAGCGACGACGCGGCAAAGGTGGTCACGTTCTGGCTGCTGGTGTAGCCGCCGGAAATGGATGCGGTAAAGTTCGGGTTCTTCAACAGATCCGGATACTGGTAGAGCAGTACCGCGTCCTGCTCCAGCGTGCCGTACTGCGTGCGCAGCGTCAGCGACTGGTTAGTGCCGAACAGGTTGATGCGCGACAAATCGAATATAAGGTCCGGGCTTACGCCGAAATGTCCATTTGCGCTTCCGGAGAAGGTGCTCGGATTGATGCCCTGCTGGATCAGGTATGCCGCCGATGGCGTATTGCGATACGGCGTGCCCGTCTGCGCCTGGAAGCCGAAGCCGTAGGTCACGTCCCAGCGCTTGGCCTCCGTCGTCAGCAGCAGCACGTTCTTGCGCGGCTGCTCGGCCGAAGGGTTCTGCACCGCGGTATCCACCTCGTTGAACAGCGCCAGGTTGTAGAGCCGCCGCTGCGAATCGAGCAGCGCCGACTGGTCCAGCGGCTGCCCGGGCCGGACGGTCACGCGCGGCGTCACCACCGCGGGCCGCGTATAGTGCAGCCCGGAGACCAGCACCTTGTTCACGATGACCTGCTGGCCTTCATCCACATTCATTGTGATGTCCACCAGGTCCGGGTTCTTCGGATCGTTCTTCTGCAGCACGTTCACCTGCGCGCTCTGGTAGCCGTGGCTCAGGTAATAGCCCTGGATCAGGTCGCGGTCCCCGGTCACATTCAGCGATGAATACGGCTGCCCCACCTCGGTGTTCAGCGAAGGACGCAGCACCTCCTGCGAGATCTTTTTCATCCCGTTGATGGTGTAGCTCCCGATCTTCTGCTGCTGGCCCTCTTCGATCTTGTAAGTCACCCTGATATGCGCCGAGACCTTGCCCTTCTTGTCCGGCGTGTCCACGTCCTTGATCAACGGCGTCACCACCACGTGGCTGAAGCCGCTGGCCTGATAGAGTGCCGTCAGGTTGTTGACGTCGCTGTCCACGCGCGTCTGGCTGTAGGTGCCGTGCCGCTCAATGAAATTCGCCGCATGCACGCTGATGTGCTCCTCCAGCGTGTCTTCATCGAAATACTTGTTGCCTGCGATGCGCACCGAGTCCACCCGGTGCTGCGGCCCTTCGTCCGCCTTGTACAGCACCGTGATCTCGTTCGGCCCGTTATGCACCGGCTGATGCGAGACCGTCGCATCGAAGTAGCCCTTGCCCTGCAGATCGCTCTGCAGGTTGTGCGCGCCCTCGTTCACCAGGTCCAGGTCAACCGTGCCTTCTTCATAGATAGGTACCAGGCGCTCGATCGCTTTGCGGCTGTACCTCGCGCCCTCCACCTGCACCTTCACCAGCGGACCCTCTCTCGCTGAGAACGAGTAGTCCACCTGGTGCGTCGTTGCGCGATACTCCTTGGTCGCCAGCGTCACCGAGCCGGCCCAGCGCTGCTTCTTGTCGTAGTACTTGCGCAGCCGCGTCAGCGCGCGGCTCACCGTCTGCCGGTTCACCTTGCTGCCCGCCTTCAGCTTGCTGACCTTGCGAAACTGCTCGAGCGACATCCCCGGCGTCCCATCCACCTTCACATTGCCGATCCTCGCCTGCCGCCCCGGATCGATGTTGTAGATGATGTTCACCTGCGAGTTAGGCGCATCCAGTTGCTCCCGCCGCTCCACCTTCGCCTCGTAGAATCCGTTGTCGGTCAGCGCCTGCTCGATGGAAGCCTGCGACGCATTCAGCTTCCGCTGCGTATAGCGCGTTCCCGGTTGCAGGCGAGTGGAGCCCGCCAGTTGCGACTGCAGCCGCTCCTGCTTGACGCCGAATATCTGGACCCGTCCGATGAACAGCCGCGGTCTGCCGGCAAAGACCACCAGCACGCCACCATCGGAGCGCAGCCCCTGCACCTGGATGGTGTCGTACAGACCCGATTCGTAAAGCCGTCGCAGGCTCTCCCGCACTTTGTTCTCGGTCAACACATCGCCCGGCTGCAGCTCCAGCTGCGCCGGAAGCGGACCCAGCATCGAAGCCTTCACGCCATCGAAGCGGATGCCTGTGACCTTGCTGCCGGCAAAGGCGTTTATGCCAGGCATCGTCGGGTCGTCCGCGGCGACCGAGCCCCGCCTGCTGCGAACCCTTGGCCGAATCCCGAGACGAATCCTGAGACGAGGATGACGACTGCGGCAGAAATTGCGCAGGCGACGTGGATTGTGCAGCCGGATCTGTCTCCTGCTGCTGGGCCGCGGGCGCTCCCTGTGCATGGCAAGGTGTCGCCCCCACAGTCAGCAGCAGGGGCAGCAGCAATGCCGGCAACCACACCGGGCAGCACTCGCGGCCGGGTCGGCTGGTCCTCCGGTCTCCATGGGGAGGACGATTACGCACTACAGTCAAAGAGCCTCTCAGGCGAGTGCGCCATCGGGATCGTTCCCCGTGGAGCTGACTTCATCGCGCGACATTCGAACATCACGTTGGATGAGATGCAGCGGAAAAACCAACGTCCAGCGGGCCCGCGTACGCGTCTTTCTATACTAGACACAATGCACAGCGCCAGCACCGTCGCCGCTCCGCATGCCGAACGCTACTCGCGCCAGGTCCTCTTCGCGCCCATCGGCGAAGCCGGACAGGATCGCCTCGCGCGCTCGACCGTCGCCATCGTCGGCTGCGGAGCCACCGGCGCCGCTTCGGCTGCACTGCTCGCCCGCGCCGGCATTGGCACTCTCATCCTCATCGACCGCGACTTCGTCGAGGAAAGCAACCTGCAGCGCCAGGTGCTCTTCGACGAGGCCGATGCCGCCGCCGCAACCCCCAAGGCCGAGGCGGCGCGCCGCCAGATCGCCCGCTTCAATAGCGAGATCCAGATCCGCGCGCACGTCGCCGACCTCGTTCCGGACAACATCCACGCCCTGCTCGCCGATGCTCAGCTCATCCTGGATGCCACTGACAACTTCGAAACCCGCTATCTCATCAACGACTACGCTGTAGAACAAAGCAGCCTTGAGCGGGGTCGGGATAGCAGCCCTGAGCGGGGTCGGGATAGCAGCCCTGAGCGGGGCCAGTATGTAGTCCCCCCAGGTCTTTGCTGCCATGGATCTACGCCGCTGCCGTCGGCGCCTACGCCGCTACGATGAACATCCTGCCCGGCGAAACCGCCTGCCTCGCCTGCCTCTTTCCCAGCCCGCCGTCGGGTCCGGTTGAGACCTGCGACACCGCCGGCATCCTCAACACCGCCGTAAATCTCGCCGCCTCCATCCAGGTGACCGAAGCGCTCAAGTATCTGACTGGCGCGCGCGACAGCATGCGCCGCACCCTGCTCGCCTGGGACCTCTGGCAGAACGATCGCTCCGAAATCTCCGCCGCCGCGCCCCGCCCGGGATGCGAGGTCTGCCAGGCCCGCGACTTCGCCCATCTGCGTGGTGAAGGCCGTCCCCACATCACGCTCTGCGGCCGCAACTCCGTCCAGATCCACGAGCATCACCGCCCTGTCGATCTCGCCGCCGCCGCCGAACGGCTCCGCCCTCACGGCGACGTCCGGCAGAATGGCCTGCTGCTCCAGTTCCGCCGCGGCCCCCACACCCTCACCCTCTTCGCCGACGGCCGCGCTCTCATCCAGGGCACCACGGATATCGCCCTCGCCCGCACCCTCTACGCCCGCTTCGTGGGAAACTAGAAGACATGACCTTCAGCCGATCGTTTATTGAGCTTCACGTGCGCCTCCTCAATGAGGGAGCCGACGTATTCCGCCCCACCCGCGCCCTGAAGCTGGGAGGAGGGCTTTTCAAGCTCGTCGCTTCTCCGGACTACGATCCTGGCCATGAACTATGGGAGCTTCTACCCGGCGCGACTGTCCGCGTGGAGCTGCATCGCGGAATGAAAGGCGACTTCCCTCTCGCTGTTCGCCCGTGATCTGGCGGAAATGCCGGATGAGAGCCTTGTGGCTGACAGGCTTCACTCGGTGACTCGCTATCAAGGCAACCCCGGCGGCCTCCCGGGCGTCCGACAGGCATTGCCCCCCAACCAGATTTCTGGGTGACCACGGGTACGATCTCCATGACGACTGCAATCGCGGGCAAACGTATACAAATGACAAAATCTGTAACTAACGGCGTCTTTTCCCCACCTGCCAAGGGCACCGCGACGGCCGAACCCGAGCGTCAGAAGTCCAACCAGCATCTGCGCCGCAATCCGCCCATCGCTGGCGAAGCAGAGGCGATCGCCGCGGCCCAGGCCGGTGACGGCGCTGCGTTTGAGCGGCTCTACAGCCTGCACAAGCGCCGCGTCTACTCCCTGTGCCTGCGCATGCTGGGCAACGTTGCCGAAGCGGAAGACCTGACCCAGGAGGCGTTCCTGCAGCTCTATCGCAAGATCGGCACCTTCCGCGGCGACTCGGCCTTCTCCACCTGGCTGCATCGGCTCGCGGTCAACGTGGTGCTCATGCACCTCCGCAAGAAGGGTCTGCCCCAGGTCTCGCTCGAAGAAACCCTCGAGCCTTCGCAGGAAGACGGTCCGCGCAAGGACATCGGCGCCCGCGACCTCATGCTCTCCGGATCCATCGATCGGGTCACCCTGGAACGGGCGGTCTCCGATCTTCCCCCGGGTTACCGGCTCGTCTTCGTCCTGCATGACGTCGAAGGCTACGAGCACAACGAGATTGCCGACATGCTGGAGTGCTCCATCGGGAACAGCAAGTCGCAACTGCATAAGGCGCGCATGAAGCTGCGCGACCTGCTGCGCACCGGACAGCCGAATCCCCGGCGTGAGGCCTTGCTATGAGCATAGGCAAAAAGAACCAAGCCATGATGACGAGTGAACAGCCTTGCGCGGAGTTCCAGGAACAGCTCCCGGATCTCTTTGAGTCCGGCGCCAACCTGGCCGAGCAGGATCACCTGAAGACCTGCGAGCAATGCTCTGCCCTGGTACGAGATCTGGAGTACATCGCGCAGCAGGCCAAGCTGCTGCTCCCTATCCACGACCCCAGCCCGGCGGTGTGGGAGAACATTCAGACCTCGCTCTCCTCGGACAAACAGAACTCCGGCCCGAGACCAACCAAATGAGGGCAGGCCCTCCGGGGTCCACGACGTCGCCTGCATCGCTGCCCATGCGGCCCACCGCTCCCTTGCCCCGCCGCATCGTCCTCACCGGCTTCATGGGCGCGGGCAAATCCACGGTAGGCCGCCTCCTGGCGGCGCGCCTCGGCTGGCCCTTTCTCGATATCGACTCCCTCATCACCGCGGAGCACGGCCTCTCCGTCGCCCGCATCTTCGCCCAGGACGGCGAGGAGCACTTTCGCCGCCTCGAAAGCGAAGCCATCGCCCGCGTGCTCGATCCGGCTCATGAGCACTGGCAAGCCGTCGTCGCGCTCGGCGGCGGCGCCATCGAAACGGAAGCCGTCCGTCAGTTGCTCTTCCATACGACCGCATCCGTGCCCGGCGCCGTTACTGTCTTTCTCACCGCTCCCCTCCCGGAGCTGCTCGCCCGCTGCCATGCCACTGCGCAGACCGCGCAGACCACCTGCAACGAAGGCGAAGAGGAGACCGCCGCGCGTCCTCTCCTGACCGCGCCCGAGCCTCCGGAAGATCGCCTCGCCCGCCGTCTGCCCCACTACCAGCGCGCCCACCTCACCGTCGATACCTCGGGTGTCCCTCCAGCCGAGGTGGTGGAACGCATCCTGCACTGGTTATCCCAAGACCAGTCATCCCAACACCAGTCATCCAAAGACCGGCTGTCCGGGCAGGAATCCGGCTAGACGCGATTGCCGGGACGGCAACGCCTCCGACTTTCTCCGCTGGAAAAGCTGCTGTGAGCCAAACCAGATAACGCACAGCCGTGGGAAATCCGCTCTAATAGGAGCCGCACCCAGGCGTCACAGCCGGAGCGACCGCATGCCCGACAAGACCAGCCGCTACGACCTGCAGACCACGAACCTCGAGCATCCCGAGATGCGTAAGCCGCGCAGCCGCACCCTACGCACCGACATTGTCTTTACCTTCGCGCTCGGCATCGGGCTGGCCATCGCCTGGCAGCTCCGGCATGAGATCGCGCTGCTCTACATCAGCGCCCTCTTTGCCGTGGTGCTCATGCCTGTTCTCCGCGGCGTCCAGAAGATCAGGATCGGCAAATGGTGTCCCGGCCGAGCCTCCGCCATCGCCATCATCCTGCTGGGCGTCGGTGGCGCTATCACTCTCTTCGTCCTCTTCGCCCTGCCCCCGGTCATCCGCGACGCGCGCGAGTTCATCAAGGAACTCCCCACCCGCGGCCCGGAGATGCTTAGCCGTCTCAAGCACCTGCCCTTCGCCTCACGACTCGATGTCTCCGCGCTCAACGCCCGGCTGCAGGACTACGCCTCCAACTTCGCCACCTATCTCGTCACCTCCGTCAGCACATGGGCCAGCGGGCTTTTCAAGATCATCGCCGGTATCGTCCTCACCATCTATTTCATGCTCGAAGGCGAACACGCCTATCACTGGGTGCTCTCCTTCTTCGCGCAGCCCAACCGCGACCGCCTCAACCAGACCCTGCTCAAGGCCGACGCGCGCATGGGCCGCTGGCTGCTCGGCCAGGCCACGCTCATGCTCATCCTCGGTATCTACTCCACTATCGTCTTTACCCTGCTGCACGTGCGCTACTCCTATGCGCTCGGCGTCGTCATGGGCGTCTTCAACATCATTCCCGTCATCGGCGCCATGGTTTCGATGGCGCTGGTCATCATCGCCGCCGCCATGGATTCCTGGATGCGCGTCCTCTATGTCTGCATCGCCTATGCCATCTACGCGCAGGTGGAGAACTCCTACCTCACGCCCAAGATCATGCAGAGCTCGGTCGGTCTTCCCGGCCTGGCCATCATCGTCTCGCTGCTGCTCGGCTCCGCTATCGATGGCGTGATGGGCGCGATGGTCTCGGTCCCCACCGCCGTTCTCGTCGCGGTCATCATCGACGAATACGTCGTCCAGCACGACGAGGAGTAGCCAAGCCTAAACCCAACTCACGTGCTCCGTCTTCGCCAAATTCCGCTGCAGCCGATTCACATCTTTCTCGCGCTCGCCCTCGCACTCTGCGCCCCGGCTTTCGGCTATGCGCAGTCGGACAAAGCACAGCCCGAAGGCAACTGCACCCATCCCGACCCATCCACCCGACCCGACTGCCCCGCCGCAATCGCCTTTCTCGCAAAGTTTCAGAATGCTCTCAAGCGGAACGACCGCGACGCCCTAGCCGCGCTCGTCAACTACCCGCTGCTCGCCAGTCCGGACAAGAAGATTCACATCCGCTCGCGCGCCCAGCTCCTCGCCAGCTACGACAGCATCTTCAACCCGCAAGTGCGTGCCGCGATCCTCAAAGCCACCGCCGACGATGTCTGGGGCAATTACCGCGGCTTCATGGTCGGCGACGGGGTCATCTGGTTCGACGCCATCATCCCTCCAAACGCGCATCCCGATCCTTCCGCGCCGGATTACTGGAAGAAGTACCCGTTCAAAATCATCACGGTGAACCCTGCATTCCCCTGACGCGCCAAGCCGGGCGCGCCCCATCCTGAGCAGAGCAAAGTGTGGAATACCACAAAGCTCCAGTGCACTTTGGTGCCAAATCGATGCACCGTGCAATCAACTTGGTATCATTGACTCAGGCGCACGCCACGCTGACCAACTCCGGTCACTGCAACCGGCGCCTCTCTCGCTCATGCAGCTGCCCCAAATCTCAGCCGCGAGTACGCTGTGCCACTGAGCACACACGCCACATCCCGCATCGCGACCGCTCGCGCTGCCGCCCCGGAGGGTCCCGCTCTGGCGACTGAGCCACAATTTCCGGCGGCGGCTGCGCCCCGCGCCAAGGCCGCTCCCAGTCTGCTCTCCGACTACATGGCGCTCTTCAAGGTCCGGGTCACCGCTCTGGTCGTCATCACCGCATGGGCCGGCTTTTATCTCGGCTCCGTTCGCTCCGCCATCCCCAGTGTCCACATCGGCCTGCTTGAAGCTCTCGCCGGCATCGCGCTCATCTCCGCCGGCGCCGCCGCGTTGAACGAAGCCCTCGAGCGCAAGTCCGACGCGCGCATGGTCCGGACCGCTGGCCGGCCATTGGCTACCGGGCGCATCAGCCTCCCGCATGGCCTGCTGGTCGCCTTCGCCGCGGTCGTGGCCGGTTCGCTGCTGCTGCTGCGCTTCACCAATCCCATCACCTGCGCGCTCGGCCTGCTCACCGTCTTCACCTACGTCGCCGTCTACACGCCGCTGAAATACCGCAGCACCCTTGCCACCTTCATCGGCGCGTTTCCCGGCGCCATGGGGCCGCTGCTGGGCTGGACCGCCGCCCGCGGACGCATCGAGTGGCCCGCCGTCGCCCTCTTCGCCATCCTCTTCGTCTGGCAGTTCCCGCATTTCATGGCCATCGCCTGGCTCTATCGCGAAGACTACGGCCGCGCCGGCATCCGCATGCTGCCTGTCGTTCAGCCCGACGGCTGGTCCACTGTCGTCGAAGCGCTCGTCTACGCGGTCATCATGCTGCCGGTCTCGCTGCTGCCCTGGTACTTCGGCATCTCCGGCCGCATCTACGCCGTCGCCGCGGTCATCCTCGGGCTCGGCTATCTGGCCTACACCATCCGCTTTGCGAAGATCCTCAAGGCGCCATCCTTCGCCGCATCGCGCCCCTACGCGCGCGCGCTGCTCAAAGCCAGCGTTCTGTATCTGCCGCTGTTACTCATCATCATGATGCTGGATGCCACGGCAGGAAGGAGATAATCGTTCCGATGTCCTCCACCACTCTTGAGTCCCGCGCCGTCGCCGTCCCGTCTTCCGCGCACTCCGACGATCCCATCGTGCTCTCGTCGCTCACCCACGACTACGGCACCCGCATCGCGCTCGACCATCTCTCCTTCTCCGTCGCGCCCGCGCAGATCTTCGGCCTGCTCGGCCCCAACGGCTCCGGCAAGACCACGCTCTTCCGCATCCTCTCCACCCTGATGGTTCCCGTCCGGCGGCACTGCCACCATCCGCGGCTTCAACGTCGCGAAGGAGCCCGCGCAGGTTCGCCAGCAGACCGGCATCGTCTTCCAGGCGCGCTCGCTCGACATCAAGCTCACCATCGAAGAGAACCTCCGCCACGCCGGCCATCTCTACGGTCTCAGCGGCAAACATCTCCGCGCCCGCATCGCCGACGTACTCGAGCGTGTCGCTCTCACCGACCGCCGCAAGGATTATGTCGAAACTCTCTCCGGCGGCATGCAGCGCCGCGTCGAGCTGGCCAAGGGCCTCATCCACTCGCCCGCCGTCCTGCTGCTCGACGAGCCCACTACCGGCCTCGATCCCGGCGCGCGCCTCGACCTCTGGCAGTACCTCCGCATGCTGCGCGACGAAGAAGGCGTCACCGTGCTCGTCACTACGCACATGATGGAAGAGGCCGAATACTGCGACCGTCTCGCCATCCTGAGCGAAGGCAAGCTCGTCGCTCTTGGATCACCGGAAGAGCTCAAGTCCACCATCGGTGGCGACGTCGTCCTCTTCGAAACCGAAAGCGAAACCGCCGCGCAGTCCTTAGCCGCGCGCATGGCCGGCCGCTTCGAAGTGGCGCCAAACGTCCTTAGCCAATACCGTCCGTCTCGAGCGCGAGAACGGCCATCGCTTTCTCACCGCCGTGCTCGACGCCTTCCCCGGCGAAGTCCGCGCCGTCTCCGTCTCCCGCCCCCGCCTCGAAGATGTCTTCATCCAGCGCACCGGCCATCGCTTCTGGACCGAAGCCACCGACGCGAGCGTGAAGGAAAAGGAAGGAATCGACTGATGGCCACCATCGCCACTACGCCTCACACCGCGCGACACCAGCACGCGATCCGCACGGCAAAGCCCGGCCTCTGGATTCCGTCGTACTCGCTCTGGCAGCGCGAGATCGTGCGCTTCTATCGCCAGCGCGCCCGCGTCATCGGCGTCATCGCCTCGCCGCTGCTCTTCTGGATCGCCTTCGGTGCCGGATTCTCGCACTCCTTCTCCTCCGGCAACGCCGGAGCCAGCGGCCACGCCTTCGGCTACTTCTTCCCCGGCTCCATCGTCATGATCGTGCTCTTCACCGCGATCTTCTCCATGATGTCGCTCATCCAGGATCGCAACGAAGGCTTCCTGCTCACCGTCATCGCCTCGCCCGTCTCGCGTTCCGCCATCGTGCTCGGCAAGGTGCTCGGCGGCGCAACACTCGCCGCTATCCAGGGACTCATCTTCCTCCTCTTCTCCCCGCTCGCGGGCGTGCATCCGTCCCTCGCCGGCGTTCTGCTCGCTGCCGCCGTCATCCTGCTCATCAGCTTTGAGATCACCGCGCTCGGCTTCACCATCGCCTGGCCCATGGACTCGACTCAGGCCTTTCACGCCATCGTGAATCTCATCCTGCTGCCGCTGTGGCTGCTCTCCGGCTCGCTCTTCCCCGCGGACAAGGCCTCCGGCTGGCTGCGCGACATCATGCTCGCCAACCCGCTCACCTACGGCGTCGACGCTTTACGCAACGGTCTCGATCCCGCCGCCCACACCGACCACTCGCTCCCCATCAACCTCGCCGTCACCATCGGTTTCTGCCTCGTCACCTTCGCCGCCTCGTGGGCCGTCGTCAATCGCCGCACCCGCAAGCCCGCCGCCTGATTTATGTCGACCATCACCACACCCGCGAACAAACCCGCCGCCTTCCCCGCCGGCATCGCCGTCGGCGCCATCCTGGCCGTCTCCGCGCTCGCCGCGGCCTTTCTCTTCTGGCTGGTCTACGCGCACCATGCGCCGGACGCCTACGGCCTGCGCCTTCGCTTCCTGCCCGCGCTCAACGCACTCTTCAACGGCCTCAGCGCCGTCGCGCTCGTTGTCGGCTTTTCTTTTATCAAGCGCAAGCAAATCGCGGCGCACCGCGCCTCCATGCTCACCGCCTTCGCCTTCTCCACGCTCTTCCTGGTCAGCTACATCACCAACCACTGGCTGCACGGCGACATGCGCTTCCCCGGCCCCCACAACGCCGTCTGGATCACCTATATCGCGATCCTCATCAGCCACATCGCGCTCTCCATGGTGGCGCTGCCGCTGGTGCTCATCACGTTCTTCTTCGCGCTCACCCGCCGCTTCCACACCCATCGCAAGGTCGCGCGCTGGACCTACCCCATCTGGCTCTATGTCTCCGTCACCGGCGTCGTCGTCTACGCCATGCTCGCCGGGTGGCACGGCTAGCATCATGTCCACGCCTGTTACCAATCCGGCCAGCCACCGCGAAGCAGCAGCGCGCAGGACAACGCGCACCGGCACGCCCCCCGCTGCGCTGCCTTCCCGCAGCTCGCTACCCGACGACGGCACTCGCCCCCTGCTCCAAGGCGCCTTTTGGACGCTCCTCGTCGGCATCCTTGCCGCCGCCGCAACGCGCTTCCTCTTCGGTGGCATCGGCATTCACGGGCCGCACACCAACGGAGGTTGGCTCTCGCTCATCGTCGCCATGATGTGCCTGCCCTTCGGCTGCATGCTGCTCGCCCTCGGCGGCGCCAAATACCTCCGCAACCGCCGCCTCGCCCGCAAGAACCGCTAACCTCAGAATCTTCCCGGCCGTCGCGAGGCGCAGTAGGGAGATCTGCGGCCCCAGCTCGGATCGCTGCAGGGTTTTCACAGGATAAATTCCGCTTCAGAAGCCGCCATCCCGCGCATGGCTGGCGTGATACTGTGACTCCAACCTTCAAAACCACCAGATGAGCCCGATCGAACACCAGTTAGTCGGCCCCTATGAACTTCTCGACCAGCTCGGCAGCGGCGGGATGGGGGTGGTCTATCGTGCCAAAGACATGCGCCTGCACCGCGAAGTCGCGGTCAAGCTGCTGCACGAGGGCTATCTGGGCGCGGGAACTCCCGGCAGCTCCTCCCATGAGCGCTTCCTGCGCGAGGCCCGCGCCGCCTCCGCGCTAAACCATCCGAATATCTGCACCATCCATGATGTGGGCGAGCAGGACGGCAAGCCCTACCTGGTCATGGAACTGCTCCAGGGCCAGACGCTGCGCGAAATCTTCACCGGCCAGCCTCTGCCCGCCACACAGGTTGTCGATTTCGGCATTCAGCTTGCCCGCGCCATGGAAGAGGCCCATCAGGCCGGCATCGTGCACCGGGACATCAAACCCGCCAACATCTTTGTCGTTCGCGCCCAGCAGGGCTCGCAGCAGATCAAGGTCCTCGACTTCGGCCTGGCAAAGATCATCTCCATCCTTCCTGGCTTCAGCACGAACGGCAGCTCGAACGACTCTACCGAGGTCGCCGCCACCATCGACGCCACGCTGACCATGGCGGGATCGACCTTCGGCACCATCGCGTATATGTCGCCGGAACAGGCACGCGGCCAGAGCCTCGATCTGCGCACCGACCTCTTCTCCTTCGGCGCAGTCCTCTACGAGATGGCCACCGGCAGGCTTCCTTTTCCCGGTGACAGCACCGCCGATATCCTTGCGTCCCTGCTGGCCCGGGACCCGGAGCCCGTCCGCAAACTGAATCCCGCAATTCCGAAGGAGCTCGAACGCATCATCCTCAAGCTCCTCGCCAAAGACAAAGCGCAGCGTTACCAGAGCGCATCGGATGTCCGCGCCGACCTGGAAAAGCTTGCCGGCAGGCCCTCCACTTCGCGAGCCGCCACTGCCATCCCCGCGGCTCCGCAAAAGAGCAACACGCTCCGAAACCTTTCCGCCGCCATCCTCGTACTCGCAATTCTTGCTGGAGCTGGCATCTACTGGTGGCGAAGCCGCCAGCCCGCCACGCCAGCGAAGACCGCCGCCTCCCTCGCCGGCGAAAAAGACTCCATCATCCTCTCGGACTTCAGCAATCAGACCGGCGACCCGGTATTCGACACCACGCTCAACCAGGCCCTCGCCATCCAGCTCGAGCAATCTCCGCTGCTCACCATCGTCAGCGAAAACCACCTACGGCAGAGCCTGCAATATCTCGGCAAACCTGCCACCGACAAAATCACCCCGGAAATCGCGCGCGAAATCGGCATCCGCGAGGGCATCAAAGCCATCATCAATGGCACCATCTCCAAACTGGGCAGTCAGTACATCATCACGCTCGAAGCGCTCTCCACCGCCACCGGAGACCCCATAGGTAGCGAACAAGCCCAGGCCCCCGACAAAGATCACGTTCTTTCGGCGCTCGATCAATCGACCACCGCCATGCGCGCGCGGTTGGGCGAATCTCTCAGCTCCATTCAGAAGCTCGATACCCCTCTCGGCCAGGCGACCACCCCGTCGCTTGAGGCCTTCCGCGCTTTCGCGCTTGGCGATGTCGAGCACAACCATGGCAAGGACATCCCCGAAGCAGAGCAGCACTACAAGCGCGCGGTTGAGCTCGATCCAAACTTCGCCATGGCCTGGGCCCGGCTGGGCGTTGTCTCCATAAACTCGGGAGCCGTCGGCAAGGCGCAGCAGTATTTCCGCAAGGCCTACGAGCTCTCGGGACATGTCAGCGAGCGCGAACGGCTCTACATCACCGGCCACTACTACCAGAACGTAACTGGCGACCTGGCAAAAGTGGTCGAAACGCTCGAGCTCTCCACCCGTACCTACCCCAAGAATCTTGATTCCTGGGTCAATCTGGGTGTCGCCTATACCGCGGTTGGCGATTTCGATAAGGCGAAGACAGCAACGCTGCATGCGCTGTCGATACAGGCGGATGACGGCATCGCTCAGGAGAATTACCTCTCCATGCTGGTCATCCTGGACCAATTGGCAGAAGCAAAAGAAGCAGCCGCGCGCGATCTCCACACTCCGGTTGCAGATTCGGCGGAATTCCGCCAGTACATGATTCCGCTCTACTTTTTGACCAACGATCAGGCCGGCATCCGGCAACAGGAGGACTGGGCTGCAGGGAAGCCTCAGGAATACCTCATCACCCAAGCCATCGCCTTCACAGCGGAATTTCAGGGCCGCTATCGCGAAGCGGATGCTCTCTACCAAAGGGCCTTCGATCAGGCCCAGCAGCAGAAGTTGCCCGACGTCGCCGCTGGTATTACATTGTTCCGCGCTCAGGGCAAAGCTCTCGCTGGAATGTGCAGCGATGTTCCAGCTCTGGTCAAACAAGCGCTCAGCCTCGATCGTACGAACGTGACGGTTCGCGCGGCCGCACTGCCTGCGGCCCTCTGCGGCGAGAGCAAACTCGTGATGCCGCTGCTTGGAGATCTGGCCAGGAAATATCCGCAGGACACACTTACTAATACTCTCTTCCTGCCCCAGGCCCGGGCCGCCGACGACCTCGTGCATCATCGCCCCGATCAGGCGCTGCACGAGCTTGATTCCATGAGCACCTATAACCTGGTCAGCCAGCAGGAGTACCTTCGCGGCCTTGCCTATCTCGATCTCCGCGACGGCCCGAATGCCGCCGAAGCCTTTCGCAAGGTGACGCTTCACAAGGGTGCAGCTGCGGCTAATTCCCTGCAGGACTATGCGCTTGCTCAACTCGGGCTGGCCCGGGCGCTCGCCATGCAGGGCGACAAGGCTGCCGCCCGAAAGGCCTATCAGGACTTCTTCACCACCTGGAAAAATGCCGACCCCACTCTGCCTTCGCTCGCGGCGGCGAAGGTGGAGTTCGCAGCTCTGAACTGATGCAGAGCTACCGCGGAATGCAGCGCGCGACCGGCAGGTCCATGTAACTCACGAATACGGCGCAGGCAGATGAAGCGCGAGTCGATGCCAGCTCCTGAGCAACCCTCGGCGGCGCCAAATACCTTCGCAACCGTCACCTCGCCCGCAGGAACCGCCAGTCTCGCATGACGGCCGCCGAGATGGTGTCGCATCGCTCGATCAATGTGAGCTGATCACAATCTCCGACCGCCAGACATGCTCGACTAGCAGAAGTCGGGGAGCGCGCAAAGCGCTCGGCCTCAGCCTCGCCCGCATGCATTCGGCCGCTTCCAGCAAATTCCGCTAGCTTTTTCCGGTAAGCAGGCGTGTATTATCTCGGGGTCGCTGCGCGACTCCCTCCCCTAAACCGGAAAGCGCACCGATGTGCTTCGCCCGGGCCTCCGCGGTCAATCGCCTCAGGGAGGGTCTCATGGCTTCCTACACTCGCTATCTGCTGTTGGTTGCTGCATCCATATTCCTGCTACCTTCTGTGCCGCCGCATGCTTTGGCCACCGCGGCGGAAGCAGACACCCAGGGCGCCTGCCAGCCTCTTCCTCCTGCGACATCGCCGGATTTCGAGACCAGGCTCGAAAAGTTCATCGTGGCGTTCTGCTATCGCAGCCAAGGGTGGATGCATGACCCCCATGTGCGCACCTCCGGTGGCGTGCACCCATTTGTGAAAATTTATTACTCGCCGCAGATGTGGCATTGGATGACAGTGAGCCGGCGTCAGGGAACGCCGCCTGATGGCTCGATGCTGGTAAAGGAGCAGTACCCCGAGCCCACGAAGAAGCTGGATGAATGGACCATCATGGTGAAGGATGCCAAAGGATCCCATGATGGCTGGTATTGGGCTGACCTGAGCCGGCCCAAGTCGTCATCGGAATCGAACGCCTCAGGCGCGCAGGCAGCGGTCAGTGACCAGGAAGCGGATGCCTTGGTGAAGTGTCCGCAGGCGGCCTATCCGAGCATCGGGTTCGGTGAGTATTGCATCAACTGCCACGCCTCCGCGGTGAATGGGCAATCCACCTACGCAAGCCCGCGTCATGTCGCCGGCCTTGCCGGCGCTCCTCCGCCGAGTTCATCCATCCCACCAGATGACAATATCCATCACCGCCTCGCACGGACGCCGTTCACCCAGGACATCATCGGCCCCAGTCCATGCATGGTTCCCGAATCGCTCGACCACGTCGTTGCCAAAGCAGCTACGAATGCGCCGCAGACACTTTGTGACTTCGGATCAGTGCACCGGCTGCCACAATGCAACCGGCACGCTGTCACCGACCACGGCCGATTTGCCGCGCATGTTGTGGCCCAATGCCCTGGCCAACCCGATGGTCAACGTATCGCCAAATGGCGAATGGCGCTTCTCGATGATGGGATTATCCGGGCGCGACCCCATCTTCTTCTCGCAGTTGAACTCGGAGAATGCGCTGCACCCGAAGCTTGAAGAGCATCCGAAAGACGCCAAGCCGTTTGTTCAGGATTTGTGCCTGAGTTGCCACGGCGTCATGGGAGAGCGGCAGTTTAAGTCCGATACCGGCGGCCTATTCACCAGAGCGCAACTGCTGGATGCCCACTCCACCTACGGGGCTCTGGGGCGAGATGGCGTATCGTGCGCGGCGTGCCACCACATTGCCGCCGATGGCTTAGGCAAGCCTGAGACATTTACCGCGAAGTTCAAGCTTGGACCCGTGGATGAGATCTACGGCCCCTTCCAGCACAACGTATCGACTCTGTCGATGAAGAACGCGATCGGCATGACGCCGATGGCAACCGAGGAAAATCAGATCGAGTCATCCAAGCTATGCGGCTCGTGCCATACGATTGTGCTGCCCGTTTATGAGAGCTCCGGCCGGCGGGCGATAAGAAACGGAAAACCGGCGGAGTTTTACGAGCAGACAACGTACCTGGAATGGCTGAACAGCAGCTTTACCAACCAGAGCTGTCAGAGCTGCCACATGCCGACGGAATACAAAGGCAATCCTCTTTCCTACAAGATCGCCAACATTGAGGACAATACCTTCCCACCAGTCGATTTTCGCTCACCGGATAAGGACATCACGCTGACCCAGCGCGACCCCTATCACCGGCACACTCTGCTGGGCATCAATATCTTTGCGCTGGAGATGTTCAAGCAGTTCAGAAGCGAACTGGGATTGTACGAGCAGGATCCTATGCTGCGCAGCCCGGATGCCACGACGCCCGGGGATCGACACAGCGATCGCGAGCAGTCTGGATAGTGCGACCCAGAAGAGTGCCGAGGTTCGCATCCAATCCTTCGAGACGGGACGACAATCGGCTGATTGCAGATGTGCAGGTAACGAACCTTGCGGGACACAGCTTTCCGTCGGGTGTTGGTTTCCGGCGCGCCTTCGTGGACTTTCAGGTTCTGGATGAGAAGAACCATGTTCTCTGGGAGTCGGGGAAGACCAACGACGACGGCGTGATTCTTGACGGCAGTGGCGATCCGCTGGAGACGGAGTTCTTCACTCCCACTCAGCAGAGATTCCAGAGGCACTACTGGTCGAAGGATCCGATTCGGCGCGAGGACCAGGTGCAGATTTATGAAGAACTGGTGAGAAACCCGGAAGGGCTTTTAACTACGAGCTTCATCAGCTTGGACAATAAGGTGAAAGACAATCGGCTGCAGCCAAAAGGCTGGAGTTCCTCCGGACCATTTGCCGATGAAACGGGACCGGTTGGGACATGCGTAACGCGCCGCGCCGGGCAGGTGTGCGATCCGACGTATGAGGATGGAAGTGGCACCAGCGTAGTGCGATACAAGATTCCAATCGATCGCAGAACGGCGGGGGCTGCGTATGTCCGCGCTACGTTGTACTACCAGTCGATTCCCCCCTATTACCTCCACGAGCGCGCCACCGACGCGAAGGGAGCGGACACGAATCGTCTGATCCGCTTCACGCATGGACTGAAGACGGACAATACGCCGGTTCAAAACTGGAAGCTGCAGATTGCGACAGCAGAACGGGGTCTGGAGCAGGACAGGCAGGTCGCCGTGTGGGACCGGTCGGCTGCAACCAAATAGGTGGGGCCGCAGGTCTCGCTTCATAGAACAACGCTGCCACGAACATCGTCATCTCGAACTCACGCATACGGCGCAGGCAGACCAAGCGCGAGACGACGCCAGCCCCTGAGCAACGCCGGGGAGGAGGGTGGAACCGCGAATGCCTCCACCAGGACAACGGATGCCGCTGGACAAGTAAACAATCGCTTGTCTAGAATGACCCCGCCTATAAGCCCCGGAGGCCCCATGCATTCGAAACTCCTCAGCTCCCTTCTGCTTTCCGCCATCGCGCTTCTGCCCCTGCCGTCTCTCGCGCAAAAAGACGTCACCCTCTGGCTCACCAATCCTGATCGCTCCGCGCTCCTGGCCGAGCAGTCGCCCAAACTCGCGTTCAGCAAAGAAGCCCCCACCGGCCAGGTCATCGACGTGGACGGCGCGAAGACCTACCAGACCATCGACGGCTTCGGCTACGCGCTCACCGGCGGCAGCGCCATGCTCATCCATCACATGGCCGCGGAGAAGCGCGCCGCGCTCCTCCACAATCTCTTCACCACCGAGGGCGATGGCATCGGCGTCAGCTATCTCCGCGTCACCGTCGGCTCGTCAGACATGAACGACCACGTCTACTCCTACGACGATCTCCCGGAAGGCGAAACCGATCCCGAGATGACGCACTTCTCACTCGCGCCCGACCAGACCGACGTCATCCCCGTGCTGAAAGAAATCCTCGCCATCAATCCGAAAATCAAGATCCTCGCGTCGCCCTGGTCCGCGCCGCTCTGGATGAAGACCACCGGCAAAGCCCAGGGCGGCGTGCTCCTGCCCGAAGACTTCCCCGCCTACGCGAAATACTGGGTCAAGTACATCCAGGGCATGAAGGCCGAAGGCATCACCATTGACGCCCTTACCATCCAGAACGAGCCGCTCAACGAGAAGAACACGCCCTCGATGGTGATGCTCGCGCCCGAGCAGGCGGACTTCATCGAGCACGACCTCGGCCCCGCCTTTGAGAAGGCCGGCATCCGAACGAAAATCCTCCTCTATGACCACAACCTCGACCATCCCGCCTATGTGACCTCCATCCTCAAAGATCCCGACGCCGCCAAATACATCGATGGCTCCGCCTGGCATCTCTACGGCGGCAAAGTGGACGCCATGACCCAGGTACACGACGCCTTCCCGGCAAAGAACATCTACTTCACAGAGCAGTCCATCACCGAACACGACGGCGCGACCACCCTCAACCTCGCCAAACCCGTCGCGCACGTCATCATCGGCGTAACACGTAACTGGAGCAGGAACGTTCTCCTGTGGAACCTCGCCGCCGACCCCAACGCCGGCCCCCACACCAACGAAGGCGGCTGCCCCGTCTGCTATGGCGCCCTCACCATCGACGGCGATAACGTCACCCGCCTGCTTGCGTATTACGTCCTCGCCCACGCTTCGAAGTTCGTCCCGCCCGGCTCGACCCGCATCGATTCCAACTCGCCTGTAGGCAATGGCAATGCAGACACCCTGCCCAACGTCGCCTTCAAAACCCCCGACGGCAAATCAGTCCTCATCGTCTCCAACCCCGGCGACACCCCGCAGAACTTCGCCGTCCGCTACAAGAACAAAGTATTTTCCACATCGCTGGGCGCCGGCTCCGTTGGCACCTACGTCTGGTAGAAAACCCGCGTCGCATCTGCACCGCACGCCCACGTCTACATAGGACGTGGGCATCTTCCCTGCACGCCACAAGTGCGTGCCCGATGCTGCGTGGCATATATCATTGGCCACAGTGCGGCAGAGGGGTATAAACTCCACAACGAAGATCCCTTCTCCTCCCCACAACACTGTTCCCGGCTTGAAAAGGTCGAACGGTGCTCAACGCTTCCGGGTCCCTAGACTCATGACATCGAGAGAGAGAAAAATCATGCTGCGTATCAACGACGAAGCTCCAAACTTCACTGCCGAAACTTCGCAGGGCACCATCAACTTCCACGATTGGATCGGCAATGGCTGGGCAGTCTTGTTCTCACACCCCAAGGACTTCACCCCGGTGTGCACCACGGAACTCGGTTACATGGCCGGCCTGCAGCCCGAATTTGAGAAGCGCGGCTGCAAGATCATCGGACTGAGCGTTGACCCGGTGAGCAGCCACTCCAAGTGGCTCGTGGATATCGAAGAGACTCAGGGTCACAAGGTCAATTACCCGATGATCGGTGACACGGAGCTCAAGATCGCAAAGCTCTATGACATGCTGCCCGCTGAGGCCGGCGAAAGCTGCGAAGGCCGCACCGCGGCCACCAACGCCACCGTCCGCACCGTCTTCATCGTCGGGCCCGATAAGAAGATCAAGCTGATGCTCAGCTATCCGATGAGCACCGGCCGCAACTTCGACGAAGTGCTGCGCGTGCTCGACTCGATGCAACTCACCGCGGCGCATAAGGTGGCCACCCCGGTGAACTGGAAGCAGGGCGACGACGTCATCATCCTGCCATCCGTCGGGGAAGAGGAAGCCAGACAGAAGTATCCCGACGGCTGGAAGGCGCCACGTCCATATCTGCGCATCGTTCCCCAGCCGAAGGCCCAGCCAAAGAAGGAGCAGCCCGAACCCGTAGGTGTTAAGTGATCTTTAAGCAGTTCTATCTGCCGTGCCTGGCGCACGCCTCCTACCTCATTGGAGACGAGGCGACAGGCACGGCAGCCGTTGTGGACCCGCAACGGGATATCGACCAATACATCGCGTTCGCCTCGGAAAACGCGCTCAAGATCAAGCACGTCTTCCTGACACATCTCCACGCCGATTTCGTTGCCGGGCATCTGGAGCTGCGTGACCGCGCGGGCGCGACAATTTATCTGGGCGGCGCCGCGAAAGCAGCGTACGCATTTACGCCTCTTCACGATGACGACATTCTCGAATTCGGACGCGTACGTCTGAAGGCTCTGGAGACGCCGGGCCACACCCCGGAGTCGATCTCCATCGTCGTTTACGATCTCGATGCCAGCGCTACCCTGCCCCATGCCGTACTCACCGGCGACACATTATTCATCGGCGATGTAGGTCGCCCCGACCTGCGCGTGGCGCTCGGCTGGTCGGCCACAGACCTCGGCGGCATGCTCTTCGATTCCCTCCACGGCAAACTGCTGAGCCTGCCGGATGAAAGCCTGGTCTATCCCGCTCACGGCGCGGGTTCGCTTTGCGGAAGGGCCATCAGCAAGGAAACGGTATCGACCATGGGGGAACAGCGGCGATTGAACTATGCGCTGCAGCCCATGAGCAAGGAAGCATTTATCGGAGTGGTCACGGCCGACCAGCCGGAAGCTCCGCCCTACTTCACCTATGACGCCGTGCTGAACAGCCAGGAGAGGCCCACTCTGGACCAGGCGCTGGCGCGTGAGATGAAACCGCTGACGCTCGATGCCGTTCTGGCTATGCAGGCGGAAGGCGCTCAAATTCTAGACACGCGTGACCCCGAGGAATTTGCAGCAGCACATCTGGCGGGCAGCATTAACGTCGGCCTCGGAGGCCAGTACGCAACGTGGGCCGGAACCGTGCTGGATCCGACGCGTCCGATCGTCATAATCGCAGTCCCTGGCCGGGAAAACGAGTCAGCCACCCGGCTCGGGCGCATCGGATTTGATCACGTGGTTGGATATCTCGACAATGGCATGCAGAGCCTCGAATCCCGGCCGGAACTGATCGCGTTCACTGAGCACCTCAGTGCGCAGTCCGCTGCGGATCTCCTGTCCTCCCCTCAGCCTCCTCTTGCCATCGACGTCAGGGCGCCGCGCGAGCGCGAACAGAAACACATCGACGGAAGCGTCGGCCTCCCGCTCAATCATCTCGTGGACGGTCTGAAAACGTTGCCGAAGAACCGTCCACTGCTGGTCTATTGCGCGGGTGGCTACCGATCCTCCATCGCCGCGAGTTTGTTGCAGGGCCGCGGATTTGATTCTGTTGCCGAGATCGCCGGCGGTTTCGCAGCATGGGAGGCGGCGAACCTGCCCGTCGTCGTGCCGGCTGCTGAAGCAAGCTGATAGGAAACGATTTTCTCTGATCCCTTTCTTCACCTCCAGCATCCATAAAACGTGTTTCGCCATGGAAAATTCGTCGCCCTTGCTGCTCTCGCTCTCCCGCTGGCCTCCGCGAGCGCGCAAACCCCGCAGCAAATCATCCAGCAGATCATCGACACCGAGCGCGCCGAGAACAAGAACGACCACTCCCAGTGGATCTATCTCGATCACTCCGTGAAGCCCAAGGAGCAGCGACTCCAGTGGGTCGCCACCACTCCGCACGGCGACGTCGACCGCGTCCTCGTGAAAGATGGCCGGGAGCTGGCCGAGCCCGACCAGCAGAGCCAAATCCAGAAATTCCTCCACGACCCGCACGCGCAGAAGAAGCAGATCGCCGAGAGCGCGCACGATTACCAGCAGGTTGACGACCTGCTCCGCCTCCTGCCCGATGGCTTTCTCTGGACCGTCCTCAAGACCACGCCTGAAGAAACCACGCTGCACTTCGTGCCCAATCCCAGCTTCCATCCGCCCACGCATGAGGCGCGCGTCTTCGCCGCGGCTACCGGCGAGCTGGTCGCCGATAATCGGCAGCACCGCATCCGCAGCGTCCATGGCACTCTGGTCCACGACGTCACATTTGGAGGAGGTCTGCTCGGCCGCCTCAAGCAGGGCGGCTCTTTCGCCATCGAGCAGCAGCAGCTAGCCCCGTCTCTATGGCAGCTCACGCTGATTCACATTCATCTGGAAGGCAACGCGCTGCTCTTCAAAAGCATTTCCTTCCAGGAAGACGACGATCGCTCCCGCTTCACCCCGGAACAGAACGCTGTCACCCTCGACCAGGCCGCTCAGGCAGTCATGCAACAGCCCGGAAGCGCCCAGCCGCAAAGCGCCTCTGCATCAAAGTAAGGCTAGCAAGAGACAAGACATACACCCAGTCGTCGAGGCCGTGGGATGTGGTAATCCAGAAGGGATTTCCAAAGAGTGTGGGGAAGGGTGGGAGGCGGGCTTCATGCCTTTCCATACTCTGTCATGGCCTGCTTCCGCGCGGCGATGCTGGCTCAGCCGATGTGCCCTCCCCAGTTCAATGTCCCGCACTCACCACGAGATGCTCATCGGCACTTATCGCTTATCAACGAGTGCATTGGTGGTTTATCACCATACGCCGCTGGCAGAGGGTATCGCTGTAGGAGAAATGAGACCTAGGAATCGCTTGTGACCTCAACTGATCCACATAACCGAAGCAACATCTCAAAATTCCTTCATCGAATTGCCATCTGCTTTTTCCTTCTGTTCGCATTTTTCGGAAATGGATCACTGATAACGCTACTGCCTCTGGTCGGCTCGTCCATAGACACCTTCCTTCGCGGCCCGATGGATGCGCTCATCCATTGGATCGGCGTTCACCTCTTCCACCTCACAGGGCAAGCCGCCATCCTTCATGTCCAGTCTGGTAGCGACTCCGCCCTGCACTGGATCTCAATTCCGGTCATGCTGGCCATTGCCATCGTCGCTGGAGCTGCCTGGCAACGTCTCGACCGTTGCGAGGACCGCGAGCTCCTCGGGTGGTTGCGTCTCGTTGTCCGCCTGACTCTCGGTGTGGCTCTGCTGCGCTACGGCTTCATCAAAGTCTTCCCAATTCAGTTCCCCACACCGCCACTTGCCGTCCTCAACGAACCTGTCGGCAACGCGTCGCCGACCATGCTCTTTTGGTCGCTCTATGGCATCCGTCCGCACTTTGTGATGTTTCTCGGTTGGACCGAGATCGTCGCGGGTATTGCGCTCCTCTTTCGGCGCACCGCATTCCTGGGCGCGACACTCGCCTTCATCGTGATGGCGAACGTCGCCTTGCTCGACGTCACCTTTGACGTTCCGGTCAAGTTGTACTCGCTGTCTCTGCTGTTCATGGCAGCGGTCCTGCTCGCGCCCGAGCTGCCCTCGATTTTCCGTTTCTTCTTCACGCGCAAGCCCGTCGTCGCAGATAAAAACTGGAGTCCCCGGACCTCCGGCTCCACTTCTCGACGAATTCTTCTTACGGCCGAATTGCTCATTACAGTCCTCGCGTGCTGGCAGTTTGCCAGTGGAACATACGCCGTCTGGAATATGAAGGAGCAATCCGCAAGCGACCCTCCAGCGTTCACGGGTGGTTGGCTTGTCCAGCGTGGAGGACAGGGTCTTGTCGGTGCCGACGGGTCTCCCATTGTCAGCATCTTCTTCGACCCGAACAGCGATACTTACTTTCGCGCCGCAAACGGCGCCCTCTGGCGATCACGCGCAATCTACGATCGCGCCCACCACCGTTTGCGCATCCTCTACGAGGTTCGAGGTATGCTGCTGTTCGGAGTTGATCAGCCAGACTCCGATCATCTCGTCCTCCAACCGCTCGGCGCCACCGGCACGGACATTAAGCCCCTCACGCTGACGCGAATCGCACTGCCCAACAACTATCCGCTCCTACAGAACGGTATCCATTGGCTTAGCGAATTTGGGTCCTTGCGCTAACCGGAAAGCGATTTTGAGGATGGCCGTCCGTCAACCCTATACGAGCCCTTCGCCCGTCGAAGCTAGAAATCCCATCATTCCCAAATCGAACCCACCACACGACCCGAAAGCAAAAACCTGCCAGATCACCCCACCCGATTCGCTACCATGGAATTAGGGCATGACTCGCCCGTCTGGAAACGCTCCGCAGAACCACTGTAAGTCCAATGGATAGACGTTTTTACCGCTAACTCCTTTGCTTGGACGATTTTAGCCCTCGGAAGAGGCCGTAAGCTGCTGATTACAAGGTAGTTTCGAGCCAGGCTCCCGCACCGGGAGGGGGGAGGGGGTGGGTACCGTGACCTCTGCTATCCTCGACGTTTAGCTCCAACGAAAGAAGAGAACCATGGCAAAGAGCATCAACAGGGTGACCCTGCTCGGCAATCTCGGCAAGGACCCGGAAGTCAAGTTTCTCCCCAGCGGCCAGGCGGTCGCCAACTTCTCCATCGCCACCACCGATCGCTACAAGGACAAGGCCGGCGAATGGCAGGACCGCACCGAGTGGCACAATGTGGTCGCCTACGCCCGCACCGCGGAGATCGTCCGCGACTACGTGAAGAAGGGCAACAAGCTCTACGTGGAAGGACGCCTCACCACCCGCTCCTGGGACGACAAGGACACCGGCAAGAAGGTCTACCGCACCGAGATCGTCGTCAACGACCTGGTCCTGATCGGCGGCCGCGGCGACGGCGAAGGCGGCGGCAGCAGCTACAGCGGCAGAGCCGTCAGAGCAGCGGAGACAAGAGCGGTGGCTACGCACAACCGGCCCCGGACTACGGCGACACCGGCATCACCGACGACGACATCCCGTTCTAAGCAATCTCTAACGGAAGAGAATGAGACTGAGCCGGCGAGCAATCGCCGGCTCTTCTCGTTACGCTTTGATCGCCTTCAGGTAATCAGCATCGATCCTGAGCGACTCTTCCCACGGCACGTCGAACCCCTCCTGCTCCACGAAGTAGTGTTTGATCGCGCCCTTCTTCGCCGCCGCGAAGATCGGCCGGTAGTCGATCGTGCCCCGTCCCAGCTCCGTCGGAACCGGCGGAGCGCTCGGCGAGAAGGGCTGGGCCGCCTTCTTGAAGTCCTTCACATGCAGCATGGAGATGCGATTGGCATACTTGTGCAGATACGCGACCGGATCGCCGCCGCCCACCGTCACCCAGCCGCAGTCCATCTCGAAGGTCACCAGGGCCGGATCGGTAAGCCGCATCAGCTCGTCGTATGGAGTCACTCCATCCACCACTACGAACTCCGGCGTGTGGTTGTGATACCCGAAGCGGAAGCCCGCCGCCTTCACCTTCGCGCCCCACTTGTTGAACTGCTCCGCATTCCACTTCCAGTCGTCGAGCGTGAAGCTGTGCTCGCCGCCCTTGGCCGGCGGGTTCTTGTGCCCCGGATAGGAGCACAGGATGAACTCCGCCCCCAGCACCTTGTGGAACGCGATGATGTCGTCGAGCGTCTTCGAGAGTACGTCCGAGGAGTAGTGCGCGCTGACGCAGCGCAGCCCCGCGCTCGCCATCGCCGCCTTCACGTCCGCTGCCGAGTGCCCGAAGTACCCGGCCGCCTCCACCTCGCGATAGCCGAGCGCCGCCACCTTCTTCAGGGTGCCGGTGTAGTCCTTCGGCAGCATCTCGCGCACCGAGTAGAGTTCGAGCCCCAGCGGCAGCCCCAAAGGCGAGCCCAGCACAGGGTGGGTGGTCATCAAAGCGCAAGCCGAAACCGCCGCGCTGGTTTGCAGAAATTGCCGTCGAGTAGAAAAAGCCATATGGCCGACCATCATACCCAATCGGCAGCGGCGCGATAGTCAGTCGCTCGCCTGAGCCCTCAGCTCGAAACAATTGGAGCCTTCAGCTCGATACAATTGGAGCCTCAGCTCGAACAATTTCAGAAAAGTCCGCGATGCTCGAAAAGCGCGCGACAACTTCGGCAATCAGCGACAGACGGTTCCGCCGCAACGCCGCGTCCGGCGCCATCACCATCACCTTGTCGAAGAACAAGTCCACCGCTGGCCGCAGCGTCGCGATGCGCCCAAAGGCATCAGCGTAACGATGCGCAGCACGAAGCGACTCGACCTCGGGCGCGACTGAGCTGAACTGCGCATACAGCGCGCGCTCCTCCGGCTCGACCAACGCATTCGCCACGGTCGCTGTGCCGTATGCCTCGTCCTTCTCACGAGCCTGCCGCAGGATGTTCTGGATGCGCTTGAACGCCGCCGAGATGGCCGCAAGATGCCCTTCAACATCGGAGGCGCGCACCGCCGTCAACGCTTTCGCTCGTGCGATCACATCGACCACATCGTCGGCGCCGGCGGCCAGCACCGCCTTTGCCACGTCGTAGCTGTAACCCATTACCTCGCGCAGGTAGAAGTCGAGCCGCTCCCCGAAGAACCGGGCGACCGCAGAAGTTGCCGTTTCGGCAAGCGCATCCTGCTGCGGATCCGTCGCCAGCCGCTCCAGCTCGCTCAGCTTCAGCGGCAGGCCCGACTCGGCAAGGATGCGGATCACGCCGTTCGCCCCGCGGCGCAGCGCGAACGGGTCCTTCGAGCCCGTCGGCTCCAGGCCCAAAGCGAACATATCCACGATCGTCGCCATGCGATCGGCCACGCCCAGCAGTTGACCCTCGACAGTAGGCGGAATCGCATCGTCCGCCGCAGCCGGCCGATACTGCCAGTAAATCGCCTGCGCCACACTCTCGCCCAGGCCCTCGGCGCGCGCGTAGAGCCCGCCGATCACTCCCTGCAGCTCGGTAAACTCCTTTACCAGCTCCGCCGTCAGATCGGCCTTCGCCAGTCGCGTGGCGGTCAGGAGCGCAGGCTCGTCCAGCGAAATGCCGCGCGCCGTCACCATCGTCGCCAGCGCGCCTGCGAGCCGCAGATTCGTCTCTGTCTTGACGTAATAGCTGCCCAAATCCTTCTGGAAGGTCACTGCCTTCAGCAGCTCTACTCGATCGGCAAGCGGGGTCTTCTGGTCGAAGGTCCAGAAGAACCGTGCGTCGTTGAAACGGGCGCGCAGCACGCGCTCGTTTCCGTGTCGGATCACCGCCTCGCCCGCCGCATCCACCTGCGTATTGAGCACCGCCAGGAAATGCGGCGCCAGCCTGCCGCCCGCGTCATCCACCGCGAAGTACTTCTGGTGATCGCGCATCACCGTCACCAGCACCTCTTCCGGCAGCTCCAGATACTCGCGCTCGAAGCTGCCCAGTACCACGCTCGGCCATTCGGTAAGCTGCGTCACCGTCTCGACCAGCGGCTCATCCTCACGCCAGCGTGCGCCCTCAACTGTGCGCGTCACGTGGTCCAGCGCCTTGCGGATGCGCTGCCGCCGCGTGCTCACGTCGGCAACGACATACGCCGCCTCGAGCTTCGCCACATACTCCGCGGGCGTGGCAATCGTCACTGGCGCATCGCCGTGCAGCACGCGATGTCCGTATGTCAGGTTATTGGCAACCTTGCCGCCAAACTCCACCGGCACCACCGCCGAGTCCAGCAGCGCCACCATCCACCGCACCGGCCGCACAAACCGCTCCGGCTTCCCCGGCCGCCAGTACATGTTCTTCGCCCAATAGATCTTCCCTAACTCAGCGGGCAGCTTCTCCGCCAGAATCTCCGCGGCACTCCGCCCGGCTCTTGTCACCACAGCCGAGACGTATTCGCCCTTCGGAGTCGTCTGCTTCGCCAGCGCTTCGACTGGGACGCCGGCCTTCCGGGCGAACGCATGCGCCGCGGGTGTGGGCTGATCGTCTTTGAAGGCGACCTTCCACGCGGGCCCGGTCAGTTGCTCGGTCACGTCCTGCTGCCGGTCGAGCACACCGCTCAGCGCAACAGCCAGCCGGCGAGGGGTGGCATAGCTGCGCACCACAGCATCCGCCGCCAGCAGCTTCTCAGTTGAAAGCAACCCTTCACGCGCGCAGCCAGCTCCTGCTCCGCGCTCGCGATCATGCGCGCAGGAATCTCTTCCAATCCAATCTCGAACAGAAACTCTGCCATTCCTCTTTCGATCCTCTCGCCGGCGTCAGGCAGCCTGCCCTGCAGCTTTGGTTCCCAGCATCGCAGCGTAAGCGCGTGCCACTCCCACCGTCAGATTGCGAATGCGGCCGATGATGCCCACCCGCTCCGTCACGCTCACCGCGCCGCGCGCATCCAGCAGGTTGAACAGGTGCGAGCACTTCAGGCAGAGGTCATAAGCTGCCAGCACCGGCACGCGCTCCCGCTCTTTACGGGCAGCCTCGTCTTCGCGCACCAGCGCGAGCAGCGCCTGGCACTCCTGCTCATAGAGGCGGAAATGCTCCCACAGCTTCGCGACATCGGCGTGCTCGAAGTTGTAGGTGGAGAACTGCACCTCTTCCTGCAGCCGCACCTCGCCGTACGTGATTTCGCGCTTGGTCAGTGGATCGCGAGCCCACACGATGTCGTAGATCGAATCGACATCCTGCAGGAACGCCGCGATGCGCTCCAGACCATACGTCAGCTCGGCGCTGATGGGATCCAGCTCCAGCCCACCGCACTGCTGGAAATAAGTGAACTGCGTGATCTCCAAACCATCCAGCATGACCTGCCAACCCACACCCCACGCGCCTCCGGCCGGCCACTCCCAGTTATCTTCTTCAAACTTGAGGTCGTGCTCGCGCAGATCAATGCCCATCGCCGCAAGAGACTCGAGATAGATCTCCTGCACGCGCTCCGGCGGCGGCTTCAGGATGACCTGGAATTGCGTGTGCTTGAAGAGCCGATTGGGATTCTCGCCATAGCGTCCATCCGCCGGACGACGGGACGGCTGCGCGTAAGCGACATGGAATGGCCGCGGTCCCAGCACGCGGAGAAACGTCTCCGGCGACATGGTACCGGCGCCGACCTCTACGTCATATGGCTGCTGCAGTACGCAACCACGGGCCGCCCAGAAGGTCTGCAGGTTAAAAAGGAGTTCCTGAAAGGTCAGTGCGCTCGCGTTCGCCACACGGCGATTCTAAATGACAGCTTCGTACGCCCTGTCCTGACAGGCACCCCGGTATACTGCCGTTGCCTGCCATGCGCCTGCCTGTTGCGATCGTCCTGCTGCTTTCCATGCGAACCGCGCCCGCGCAGAACGCTCCCGGCACCACACAGACCCAGCCGACGGCAAATGATCTCGCATTGCACGACTACGAATCCTGCTCCTTCGATGACGGACTGCAGATCGTGAAGATCGATTCGCTTCCGCCAGGCGTGCAGCAGCGCACGATCAACACCACAGAGGGTGCCCGGACGATCCAGATGCTGGCCGGGCGGCGCATCATGCTTGCCTACGGTGTGGGCGGCGATTTCTTCGCCAATGTGAAGCCGGAGGTACTTCCCGATGACACGTGGGCATCCGAAAAACAGAGTTTGCTCGAAGAAATCGCTGCCATGCTCACTGCGGATCACAACACCATGCCCAACACCAGTTTGCCCCACACGATGCACGGCCTGGAGTTACATGGCCTGGACCGCACCCAGCTCACGGGCGGGACGCTGGGCGTCTATCTGCTATTCGACAACGCGCATCACATCGCGACTAGCATCTATCTGCTGAATCAGGAGCCGCTGACCCGGCGGTTCCAGACGATCGAACAGTATCGCAGTCTGCGCACCCGGTTCCTTACGACGTACACCGGCTGCATCGCGCAGAATCATGCGCTGCATGCGCCCCCGCAAAGTAGGAGACAGCTTCGCCCTAAGCACTCACCCGCACCAGCACGCAGGTGATGTTGTCGCGTCCACCCGCGTCATTCGCAGCAGCAATCAAATTCGCGCAGGTTGCATCCAGATCGCCCTCATCGCCGCACAGAACGCCGGCAATCGCGGCGTCGGCAAGCTCGCGTGTCAGTCCATCGGAAGCGATGAGAAACAGATCGCCACGCTGCAGTTGAAACTCCTGGACCTCCGCGACAACCTCGGCGCGCGTCCCGACTGCCCGCGTGATGACGTTCTGCATAGGCGAGCGGCGCGCCTGCTCACGGCTCAGGCGGCCGATGCGGATCTGTTCCTCAACCAGCGAATGATCCTGCGTCAGGCGCTCGAGCGTGCCGCCCCGCCATCGATAGCAGCGGCTGTCACCAACATGCCCGACCCATGCAGTGGTGTCGTTGAGCAAAAGAGCAACCAGTGTGGTGCCCATGCCTTCCAGGCGCCGGTCCTGTCGTGCACGTTGGTATACGGCGTTATTGGCCAGCCGCACTGCCTCGCGGACCGCAGCTGCACCTTTTTTCGCGTTGGTCAGGGCCGCGGCAGCCGTTTCTGCTGCCAGATGACTAGCCGTCTCACCAGCCGCGGCGCCGCCCATGCCGTCGCAAACGACAAACGCGCCTGCCTCCGGCAGCATCACTAAGAAGTCTTCATTGGCGTGCCGGCTGCGTCCGCGGTCCGTCATACCCGCGGCGGTCAATGCCGGTCCCCTGGTCACGACTGCGGCCTGCTGCTTCCCGGTGCGAATCTGCATAATGCGCGCGAGCCTATCCCCTCAGAAGCAGCGATCGGAGCAGCCTGGCGGCTGCTTCGCAATCTCCCATGCTACCGGCCCGAGCCGCGTTTGCCCACCTGCCTTTTCGTTGCAAGAACTTGGCCGGCAACCGCAGCATCGCCGCCCTTTCTTCGCCACCGTCCAATCAGGGCTGCGGCAGCACCATCACTTGCACCCCGCTCGGCGCAGCAGCGGAGTGATACACCTGCTCTGTGGCCTTCTTGAAATCCTCCGGCTTCGCGTGCGGGATATCCGTAAATGTCTGCGGATTCCGATCGGTCAGCGGGAACCACGAGCTCTGCACCTGGACCATGATGCGGTGGCCCCTGCGGAAGGTGTGGTCGAGGTCCGGCATCTCGAACTCCAGGTCTGTGACCTTGCCCGGCGTCAGCGCCTCCGGCTTCTCCCAACTGTTGCGGAACTTCGCTCGCATCGGCTCGCCGCGCAACAGCTCCTGATAGCCGCCCATGTGCAGCGGCGGCGCGCCCAGGATGCGCTTGTTTCCGGAGGTCGTGCCCTCCGGGTCGGGATAATCGTTGGGATAGACGTCGATCAGCTTCACATCGAAATCCGAATCTGTGCCGCTGGAGGCGATCTTCAGCTTCGGCGTAATCGGCCCGGCGATGGTCACGTCCTCGGTCAGCGGATCGGTTTCATACACCAGCACATCCGGCCGCGTGGAGGCGAAGCGCTGGTCCTCCACCATGTAGCGCTGCGGCACCGTGTCCGTGACATAGGGCACGAAAGGCACGGGACGCATCGGATCGCTCACGTACTCGTCGTAACCCTTACCTCCATCGCCCGATGACGCATCGAAGGAGAGCTTGCCGTCGGCGTGGAAGTAGAGCATCTTCGGCTGCGCGGCCGGCGGCGGCCAGCTGGGATACTTGCGCCACACATTCGTTCCCGTCTCGAACATGTAAGCCTCGGGCGGCGCTTCGCCCTTTCCCTTCAGGTAGTACTCGAAGAACGGGAATTGGATATCTTTGCGAAAGAACTCGCTGGTCTTTGCATTGAACGGGATGTCGCCGAGAGACTCGCCATCGCTGCGCGCCCAGCCGCCATGCACCCAGGGGCCCTCCACAATCGTGTTCGGCGTGCCCGGATTCGCTTTCTCGATGGCGCGATATGTGCGCCACGGACCGCTCAGGTCCTCCGCGTCGTACCAGCCGCCCACCGTCATCACCGCGCAGTGCACGTTGTGCATGTGCTGCGACAGATCGCGCGCCTTCCAGTAGCTGTCGAAGGTCGTGTGACTGAGCTGATCGGAGAAGAGCGGGTTCGAGCCCTTCAGGTCGCGCGTATCCAGCAGTGAGGTCGGCGTAGCCGTCAGATAAAACTCATATGAGTTTGGCGTACCCATTTTGAAGCCCTCGCGCGGTGTCTGGGCACCCGTCGTCGGCTCTGCAAAGGGCTTGAAGAACGTATAGAAACCGAAGTTGGCCGACAGCATGAATGCGCCGCCATGATAACCGTCGTCTCCCTCAAAGAGATTGGTCATCGGCGCCTGCGGGCTGGCCGCTTTGATCGCCGGATTCGAGTCGATGATGCTGGCCGATGTGTAGAAGCCCGGGTACGAGATTCCCCAGATGCCGACCTTGCCGTTATTGTTCGGCACATGCGCCAGCAGCCAGTCGACCGAGTCGCTCATGTCTGAGCTGTCGTCCACGTCGGCCTTCGATTTCTTGTCATCGATGTGCGGATGCATCTCGACGAATTTGCCTTCGGACATGTAGCGGCCGCGTACATCCTGGTAGACGAAGATGTAGCCGGCCTTCTCGAATTCGTCCGAGGGCCCAATCGACTTCTTGTACTGGTCCTCGCCATACGGCGCGACCGAGTAGGGCGTCCGGTCCACCATGAACGGCCACGCCTGCGACTGGTCCTTTGGCACGTATACCGAGGTAAAGAGCCGCACGCCATCGCGCATGGGGATGCGGTACTCGTATTTCGTATAGTGCGCCTTCACATACTCTTCGTTCGGTAATTCCTGCTTCTCTTGAGCCCCTGCTGCATGCGCCACCACAAGCGCAAGCGCCATTATGCCGACAGATCGAAATACCATGTACCGTGTCTCCGAAGGACGAGGAAGTAACGCAGTGTGAACAATAGCACGGGCCGGAGACAACGAAGCCCGCCGGAATGACCAGCGGGCCGTTGCAGAAGAGACCTGCGAATGAGAGGAAATTACGATCCGTTCGAGCAGACCCCGAGCGACGCATGATGGAAGCTGAACCATCCGTTCGCCGAGGTACTGGCGGGCGCTCCGAAGTAAGGCATCATCGCCAGGTCCTGCAGGTGATAGGTGAAGCCGTTTTGCGTATAGGCGTAGTCGCCATAGTTGGCCGTGTTCTCCAGCGGATCGCCGTTCTCCAGAATGCCGCACGGCGTCTGGTTGCCATTCGGGTTCGCCACCAGCGGATCATCCGCCCACTCACCGATCTCGTGCGACAGCGCCGAGACGTCCTGCGAGAAGGTGCCTGAATGATCGACGTAGGTCGCCTCCGCATAGGCCTGCGGGTTCGAGGAGCTGCCCTCGGCCGAGTGATAGCCGCCGATGCAGCAGCTTCCGCCCTGCGTCAGATACACGTCATAGGTCAGGAAGATAGGAAGCGCATTGGGCTGAATTCCCTCTGCGGCAATGATGTTCGCCAACTGCGCGTCGAACCAGTTGATGTCCACCAGGCCGGTGGTAAAGCCGAATGGTGAGCCCGTCTTCCCGTAGGTGGTGGGGACCGTCAGCGTCTTCTCCGGAAGCACAGTCGGATTGCCGAGCCGCAGATGCGAGTTGGTGTGGCTGCTTGACAGTGCCCCAGAAGTTCGCGCGCTGGTAGGCATCGATGTATTGCGTCGTGCCGACATTGATCGAGCCCAGCTTGTAGTCGATGCTGGAGGTGAACAACGGCGAGTCCACCGTGTTCTGCGTCACGCTGTTGCCGTTGGTCAGAACATGCGCAGGATCGAAGGTCTTCTGGCTCCCAGTGCGGCCCACCACGATTTTGATGGGGATGATGTAGACCGGAATGGAGGCCGAGGTATTGCTGGAAGGCGCGGTGCCGACCATGTTGTAGGTATATTTCTTGCCGCCATAGGTGAAAGAACCATTCCACGTCTGCAGCGAGAGCGACGACGTGCGCGCCATCACCAGCTCGGAGTAGAGGCGCGGCGGCAGCACCGTGTACTTGCCTTTGGGAGCCTGCGTGCTAGCGGCATTACTGGACTGGGCCAGCGACGCGAGGGGGATGAAGGCGGCAACGGCAACCACCGCGGACAGCCTTTTCAGGACAACTTTCATGGAAGGTGATGCTCCTTTTGGCAAACTCTCGATTGCGTTCGTCAGGCCAGAGCAGACCGGAAGAACGTTGCACCCTTGTAAGCCTGCCGACGTGAAGAAGCAACCGCGACTATACAAAAAATGTGGATGAAATAAGAGATTCCGTGACGGTTACTGATTGCGTAACCAGTCAGTTAACACGACACACTCGAGCGCCGCACGCTTGATCAGAGCATGCTCGGCCTTTAAGACAATCGCGTGACCCGGATAGATACCTATCGAGCAGGAGTGACGATTATCGTACTAACGACTGTATTTTGATTTTCCTGAAAATCCCGCACCGGAAAGCTACTGCACGCCGCCCTTGGCATCCATGCGGGCCTGTGCGTCATGCATCAGCTCATTCGCGCGCTCGTACTGTGCGGCATCTTCTCCGGCCTGGTCCCACATCTTTTGACCACGCTCGTACTCGCGCTGGGCGGCCGACGCGTCAATCTGCTCCGGCTTTTCCGCGCTCTCCGCCAGGATGGTCACGCGATTGGGCAACACTTCGGCAAATCCCCATGCCACGTAGTAGCGATCATTACCCTCGCCACCGCCATGGATGGTCACCAGGCCGGTGCCCAGCTCCGTGAGCAGCGGCGCTGCGCCATAGAGCACCTCGAGGTAGCCGGTGCGGCCGGGCAGTTCCACCGCATCGGCAGCAGTATCCATCAGCTCCCGGTCCGGAGTCAGCAGCCGCACCCGCAGCTTGCCCTCTTGTGCCTGATCAGCCATAGCTCTAGGCGTTCACTTCCTGCAGCTTCTGCGCCGCCTCGAGTACGTCTTCGATTGCGCCCTTCATGTAGAAGGCCTGCTCGGGAATGTTGTCGTGCTTGCCTTCGATGATCTCCTTGAAGGAGCGCACCGTGTCTTCAACCTTGACGTACTTGCCCGGGGAGCCGGTGAAGACTTCGGCGACATGAAATGGCTGCGACAGGAAGCGCTGCACCTTACGCGCCCGCTTCACCGTCAGCTGATCGTCTTCTGAAAGCTCGTCGATACCGAGAATCGCGATGATGTCCTGCAGGTCCTTGTAACGCTGCAGGATGCGTTTTACGCCTTGCGCCACGTCGTAGTGCTCCTGGCCCACGACGCGCGGCGTCAGGATGCGCGAGGTAGAGGCGAGAGGATCGACCGCCGGATAGATACCCAGCTCCGAGAGCGGACGCGAGAGCACGGTGGTTGCATCGAGGTGAGCGAATGTCGTGGCAGGCGCGGGATCGGTCAGATCGTCCGCCGGTACATAGATGGCCTGCACCGACGTCACGGAGCCTCGCTTGGTCGAGGTGATGCGCTCCTGCAACTCGCCCATCTCCGTCGCCAGGTTCGGCTGGTATCCCACGGCCGAAGGCATGCGGCCCAGCAAGGTCGAGACTTCCGAGCCAGCCTGCGTGAAGCGGAAGATATTGTCGATGAACAGCAGCGTGTCCGCGCCCTGCTCGTCGCGGAAATACTCAGCGATCGTCAAGCCCGTCAGCGCCACGCGCAGACGCGCGCCGGGCGGCTCCGTCATCTGGCCATAGACCAGCGCGGCCTTCGACTTCTCCCGGTTCTTGGTATCGATGACGCCCGACTCCTGAAACTCAAGCAGCAGGTCCGTGCCCTCGCGCGTACGCTCGCCGACACCGGCAAAGACCGAGACGCCGCCATGCTTGGATGCGACGTTGTTGATCAGTTCCTGAATCACGACCGTCTTGCCCACGCCCGCGCCACCGAAGAGGCCGATCTTGCCGCCTTTCAGGAATGGCTGGATCAGGTCGATCACCTTCACGCCCGTCTCGAACATCTCCTCTGACGTGGACTGCTCTTCAAAAGAAGGCGCCTGGCGATGGATCGGCCGCATCTCCGTCGCATTTACCGGACCGAGCTCATCCACCGGGAGTCCGATGACGTTGAGCACACGTCCCAGCGTCGGGATGCCAACCGGAACCGTGATCGGCCCGCCCAGGTCGATCACCTTCATGCCGCGCACCATGCCCTCGGTCGATTCCATCGCAACGCAGCGCACGCGGCCTTCGCCAATGTGCTGCTGCACCTCGAGGATTACATTGATGGGTGATGGCACCGTGAAGCCTTCGCTCACCACGCGCAGCGCCTGGTAGATCGATGGCATGGTCTTCTCGTTGAACTGCACGTCCACGGCCGGGCCGGAGATCTGGACTACTTTGCCCAGGTTCTCTTTGCCCGATTTTTTGCCCTGGTACTGGGCCCCTTCGTCCTGCCCTTCGCCCATGCCCTGCACGGCGCTGCGATGCGTCTCATTCATCTGTGGCATATCTTTCCTTACAGAGCGGCAGCGCCGCTCACAATCTCGATGATCTCCTTGGTGATCGCAGCCTGGCGCACGCGATTCATGGTCAGCGTGAGCGAGTCGATCATATCGGAGGCGTTGTTGGAGGCCGAATCCATGGCCGTCATGCGGGCTGCGTGTTCCGAGGCGACCGACTCCAGCATCCCGCGATAGAGCTGCGTTGCGACAAAGCGCGGCAACAGGCTGCGCAGCATCTCCTCCGGCGGCTGTTCGTAGATATAGTCAACGTCCGCCGTGCCGAACTTCTGCGCTTCTTCATCCGCCTCGTGCGTGTCCGGCTCTTCCAGGCTCACGCCAGCGCTCCGCGCGGCTTCGCCGGCGCGCTCCCGTTCCTCGATCGACGGCTCCTCCGCCTGGGCCACCTCGTGCTCGCCGGGCTCCGCCAAAGGCACCAGCCGCTCCACCACGACACGCTGCGAGATGACGGAGCGAAACTCGTTGAAGACCACATAGGCCGCATCGATCTCGCCGCTGATATAGCGGTCCACGATGTCCTGCCCGATCTCGGCCACTGCATCAAACCGCAGCTTCTCCAGCATGCCGGGATGATCGCCCGTGACTTCAATTGCCGCGGACCGATCGCCCCGCTGGCGCACCAGCGGCCTCTCTTGCAGTTCGCTCTCGAGCGGTATTCCTGCCAGCTCTTCAGCAGGCTTCTGACCTGACTCCAGATCTCTCGTGATCTGCGCGGCGGGGTAGCGGCGGCGGAAGAGGTCCCGCGCCTTGCGGCCGATGGTCTCGACGTCGACGTTGCGGCCCTGTTCGCCATTCTGCGCGAGAATGAATCGCTGCGCTGCCTTGATGATGTTGGAGTTGAACGCGCCCGCAAAACCTTTGTCGCCCGAGACCACAATGAGCAGAACGTTTTTCTCTTCACGCGGCGCCAGCAGCGGGTGCCGCACCTCGCCGGTCTCCGGGTTGTAGGCATCGATGCGGCGCATGAGCGAGCGAATGACGCTCGCCATCATCTGCGCGTACGGGCGCGCCGTCACCGCGCGCTCCTGCGCACGGCGCAGCTTCGCGGCCGAGACCATCTTCATGGCCTTGGTGATCTGGCGCGTGTTCTTCACGCTGCGGATGCGCCGTTTCAGATCGAGGACGTTTGCCATCGTTGGTTAGGCCTTCGCCGCCACTTCTTTCTGCTGTTGATCGGTCGTGGCCTTCTTCTTATCCTCATCGCTCAATGGCTTCACCGAGGACTCCTTCAGCTTCGCCTCATGGTGCTCCGCGACGTAGTTCTCCTTGTACTCCTTCAACGCCGCCTTGAT
This sequence comes from uncultured Acidobacteriaceae bacterium, assembly GCA_963757575.1. Classification (GTDB taxonomy): domain Bacteria; phylum Acidobacteriota; class Terriglobia; order Terriglobales; family Acidobacteriaceae; genus KBS-83. Next base: position 96,072 of record CAVWSD010000013.1, on the reverse strand, counting down.
GCGGTTCTTGAGATCGTCGTCGAGGGTCTTCTTCTCGATGATGTCCTTCAACAGCTGCGACTGTCCGGAGTCGAGATACTTGTACAAGCCCTCTTCGAAGCCGCGGATGTCTTCCACCTTCAGGTCATCCAGATAGCCGTTGGTGCCGGCGAAGATGATCACCACCTGCTTTTCGGTGGGCAGAGGCGAGAACTGCGGCTGCTTCAAGATCTCGGTCAGGCGCACGCCGCGGTTCAGCTGATTCTGTGTCACCTTGTCCAGATCGGAGCCGAACTGCGAAAAAGCCGCAAGCTCGCGATACTGCGCCAGGTCGAGCTTCAGCGTGCCGGCCACCTGCCGCATGGCCTTGATCTGCGCAGCGCCACCCACCCGGCTCACCGAGAGGCCGACGTTCACCGCCGGGCGTATGCCGGAGTTGAACAGATCGGTTTCAAGGTAGATCTGACCGTCAGTGATCGAGATGACATTCGTCGGGATGTAGGCCGATACGTCGCCCGCCTGGGTTTCAATGATGGGCAGTGCGGTAAGGGAGCCGCCGCCCCGCGCATCGCTCAACTTCGACGAACGCTCGAGCAGCCGGGAGTGAAGGTAAAAGACGTCGCCGGGGTACGCCTCGCGGCCCGGCGGACGCCGCAGCAGCAGCGAAATCTCGCGATAGGCCGTAGCGTGCTTCGACAGATCGTCATAGATCATCAGCGCGTGCTTGCCGTTGTCACGGAAGTATTCACCGATCGCGGTCGCGGCATAGGGCGCGATGTACTGCATCGGAGCAGGTTCGGAAGCGGTCGCGGCCACCACGATGGTGTAGTCCATCGCGCCATACTCTTCGAGCGTCTTCACCACCTGCGCGACAGACGAGCGTTTTTGCCCGATCGCGCAGTACACGCAGATCAGGTTGTTCTTCGCATTGTTGATGATGGTGTCGAGCGCTACTGCCGTCTTGCCCGTCTGGCGATCGCCGATGATCAGCTCGCGCTGTCCGCGGCCGATGGGGATCATGCTGTCGATGGCTTTCAGTCCAGTGGCCATCGGCTCGCGCACCGGCTGCCGGTCCACGACGCCCGGAGCAAGCCGCTCCACTGGATAATCCTCGGTGTTCTCGAGCGGCCCCTTGTCGTCGATCGGATGCCCGAGCGCGTTCACCACGCGTCCGATCAGCGATTGGCCGACGCCCACGCTCATGATCTTTCCGGAGCGCTTCACCTGGTCGCCCTCGCGCAGCTCCGTGTAATCGCCCAGCAGCACGGCGCCCACTTCGCTCTCGTCCAGGTTCATCGCCAGACCGGCCACGCCGTGCGGGAATTCGATGAGTTCGCCGGCCATGACCTTTTCCAGCCCATGGATGCGCGCAATCCCATCGCCGAGCGAGATGATGGTGCCCACCTCGTCGACGTGCATCTCGGAGTCGTAGTTCTGGATCTGCTCGCGCAGCAGTTGCGTGATTTCGTCTGCCTTGATCTGGGCCATGCTTCTATCGTCTCTCTGTCTTGTCGAGTCTGATATCTGTCTCGGAAAAATGTTTCTGTCGTGCGGCTGTTGCAGAACTCCGGCTTTGCTACCCGGCCACGAGTTCCTGTTTCATGCGGTCCAGGCGCCCGCGCACTGAACCGTCGTAGATGGTGCTGCCGATGCGTACCACTGCGCCCCCAATCAAGCCATTATCCTCTCGAAAGCGGGCCCGCACCCGGTTGCCGGCCAGCCGCGCCACCTGCTGCTCCATCTGGGAGCGCTCATCGGCGTCCAAGCGGCGTGCGGAAATCACCTCAACCTCTGAGATGCCCTGCCTCCGGTCCACTTCCGCGCGGTATTCGGCAACGATCTCCTGGATCGCGTCCATCCGGTCATGGCGCAGCAGCACCGCGAGAAAATTGCGCACCTCGCGGCCCAGATGGAGCCGCGGCACCAGCGCATCGATCACCCGCACCCGCACGTCCGCGGGCAGCGCGGGATTGAACAGCGCCTGACGCAGGTCGGCACTTTCATCAAGCGTTGCGAGAAAGTCGTTCAGTTGCGCGTTCACCTGATCGACCGGCGTCCCGGCAGCGAGGACCACATCCGCGAGCGCACGTGCGTAACGAGCGGCAAAGTCCGCCATCAGTTCCGGCCCCCCTGGTTGCCATTCGAGCCAAGGCTGGAGGCGAATTCCTGGATCAGGGTGCGATCGTCCCCTTCCGTCAGGTGCAGCCGCGCAGTCGCGCGATCGACCGCCAGTTCCGCGGCAAACCTGCGCAGCCGGCGCTCCGCTGCGGCACCCGCGGCGGCAATCTCCTGCTCCGCCGCACGAAGGATCTTGTTTTTCTCCTCCTCCATCGTCTGCCGGATGCGCACCTCGTCATTGGCGCTGTCGCGTTCTGTCTGCTCACGCACTGCGGCGATCTCGCTGTCCAGGTGACTCAACCGCTCCTCGACGGCACGCAACCGTTCGTTCGCTTTTTCGGTGGCGGAGCGCGCTTCCATGATCTGCCGGTCCAGTTGCTGGCGCCGGCTGCGGAATGCCTTCGGCAGCCCGGTCACCAGAAAATAGCCAACCGCGACAAAGAGCAGGAGGGCGTTGAAGGCCCAGAAGAAACCCGAGGCGACATCCGGCGACAAATGGAAGAGCCTTCCGAAGGCACTCACCGGCCTGGAGTGCTTGAAGACGTACTCTTCGTCCTCCTGCTCGGCCTTGGCCAGGTTTTGCGAGCTCGCGGTCTTGCTGTCGATGAAGTCGCCGTTACCCTGCGACGACCCGTTGCCGGGTGCACTGGACGGCTGCGCGGCAGGATGCGGCGTTGCGGCAGGCGTTTGCGCCAGGGCCGGCGTAATCGCGGCAGCAAGCAGAAGTGTGGCGGCCAAGGGCCGCAGCAAAGGCGCTCGCATCAGTAGGCACTCCGGGACGCACTCTGGGGAATTGTCGAGGAAGCAGTCCCTGTGGCAGAAGGAAGAATGACGCGCAAAATCTCCGCCGCCAGCGCATCTGCCCGGGTATCGAGCACATTCCGCGCCTCCGTAGCCTCAACATCCAGTCTCTCTCGCGCCGCCCGCACCGCTTCGTGCGCTGCATGGCGAGCTTCTTCGAGCACGCGATCGCGTTCCCGCTGCGCTGCCTGCATGCGTTGCTCGCGCGCGCGGAAGATCTCTGCCCGCGCCGCCCGCAGCTTCGCTTCGTACTCCTGCGCCCGCGCATCCGCCGCGCGAATCGCCGCCTCCGCCCGCGCCACCGCGCCGGTCGTCCGCTCCCGCCGCTCGTCCAGCACCTTCAGCAGCGGTGCATGCACCAGCACCCGGTAGGCGGCCAGCAACAGCAGAAACAGCACAGCCGTCGGGATCGAACGCAGGAAGAGATCAGCCAATTGTTGGAGGATTAGGTCCAATGCAGTCCCCGAGGGTGCCATCCATCAGGATGGAAGATGGCGGCAAATACGTCTGGAAACTATGGTTCTAACAGAGCCGATTTTGGGGTGTCAAACTACGGGAAACAGCGCAAATGAGAAGCTTTCCGGCTGCATCAATAATATCGAACATTATCATCGTAAATTCTTGACCGTCTCGGGAATGGGGGTACACTGATATGTATCTCGACCCAATCCGGGTCTGCTGAACGCAGGGTCGAAGGGACGTACCACCGCTTCCCTTCCCCTGCAGCTCAGTACTCAAACGAATCGTTCTCTGGCACCTCTCAGGCGTGTGAAGTTCCGCCATTGCTGCACCAGAATCGCCGATATCGCCCCAGCAGCGATGCCGGGCCTTCGACCGTCATAGTCACATCGCTTCCTCTGAACGTGCGCTCCGCGATGCGCGCGCCGGCACCCAGAGCCGCCAATACACCGCCCTCGCTCTGCGGCACGGTCATCGCTCGCGTCTCCAGCGGATCTGCGGAGAGCGCTGCGTCCATATGCGCCAGCAACTCCGGCACACCATCGCCCGTCTTCGCAGAGACCAAGGTCACGTCGGCGCGCCCGGCCAGCCCTGCGCGCTCCAACTCCGGCAGCAGGTCGCTCTTGTTCAGCACCTGAATCTGTTTTGTGTTCCGCACGTCCAGCTCCGCCAGCACACGATCCACCTCGCGATGACGCTCCTCGCGCATCGGGCTGGCCGCGTCTTCCACGTGGATCAGTACCTCGGCCTTCTGCACCTCTTCGAGCGTGGCGCGAAATGAGGTCACCAGCGTATGCGGCAGGTCGCGGATGAATCCCACCGTGTCGGACAGCAGGATCTTGCGCCGTGAAGGCAGCGTCAGCGCCTTCAGCTTGGGGTCAAGGGTGGCGAACATGCGCGCGGATTCGAGCACGTCGGCCTTGGTCAGACGATTGAACAGCGTGCTCTTTCCCGCGTTGGTATAGCCCACCAGCGCGATGGTCGGCACCGGCACTGCCTCGCGACGCTGGCGCTGCTGCCCGCGGACGCGGCGCACCGCTTCCAGATCGCTGCGCAGCTGCACCAGCCGCCGCTGGATGCGCCGCCGGTCGGTTTCAAGCTTGGTCTCACCGGGGCCTCGGGTGCCGATGCCGCCGCCGAGCTGAGACATGGCTGCGCCCCGCCCGGCCAGCCGCGGCAGCATGTATTCGAGCTGCGCCAGCTCCACCTGCAGATGGCCTTCGCGCGTCCGCGCATGGCGCGCAAAGATGTCCAGGATGAGCTGCGTGCGATCGACCACACGTGCCGGCAGCTCACTCTCCAGATTTCGTAACTGGGTTGGTGACAGATCCTGGTCGAACAGGACAACATCCGCCTCGGCTGATGCGGCCACGCCCGCCACTTCCGCGATTTTTCCTTTGCCGATGAGCGTTGCGGCATCCGGTTCCAGCCGCCGCTGTACGACTTCCGCGACTACATCGCCACCGGCGCTTACCACCAGTTCGCGAAATTCCTCGCGCGCAGCCTCGAAGTCAAAAGCCGCTGCGGCAAGCCGCGGGGCAGGTTCCGGCATGCCATCGCCCGAAGGGCCGGCCAGGCCGTCGGTCAGGGCTTGTGAAGCTTTCAATGGTTGAGCGGCGGCGCGGGCTTGAGCAGCGGCACGGGACTTGGCGCGCCGCCGCCCTGAAAATTCGACCGACACCAGCACACACCGATTGGTGCGGGCGGGCTGTGAAGTCACGGCTCTGTTCATACAGCGAGGTGGGGGAGGGTAACCGTGGCTACGATTCGGCCTCCTGCCGCAACGGCGTCGCCCCAGGATGCGGCACGGCGGCCGGTGGATGACCAAGCCGGTGATCGTGCATCACGGAACGATTGCTCACCACCGTCGAAATAGCGTGTTTGAAGATCAACTGCTCCTGGCTGTTGTTCTCGAGAAGAACCGAGTACTTGTCGAACGAACGGATCCTTCCGGTCAGCTTCACGCCGCTCACCAGATAAATCGTGATAGGGGTCTTGTCCTTGCGGACCGTATTCAGAAAAGTATCTTGAATATTTTGTGCCGGCTTACTGTCCATGGTGCCGATCTCCGATGCCTCGCGGCGACTGTTTTTCGTTCAAGCGGTACCGTGCAGAGTTTGCAAAGCGAATCTATTTGCGCCCGTTGCATGGCAGTGTGACATAGCCATCAAAAAAGTCAGTACCGACCAGAATCCCGCAACAGAATGACGCCCGAGGCGGAACTCCGGTCAGACACCTGTGTCGGATGCAGAAAATATATCCGGGGTTGCGATAGGCTTCTCTAGTGACCCCGGTGCACAACGTTACCACGTCCGAGCCATCTTCGGGGAGCCCCGGCGACCCGGCCGCCGTGCAGGTTCCGCTGCTTGATTTCTCACGTGAATACGCCCAGATCGGTGCCGAGCTGATGAGCGCCGTCGAAGCTGTTTTTCGCTCGCAGCGCTTCGTCCTGGGTCCGGAGGTGACTTCATTTGAGCAGGCGGCCGCCCGGCACTGCGGAGTGGCCGAGGCGATCGGCTGCGGATCGGGCACGGACGCGCTGTGGCTGGCCCTGGCTGCGGCCGGCGTCCAGCCGGGCGACCACGTCGTGACCACCGCCTTCTCCTTCTTCGCGACCGCCAGCGCCATCCTCCGGGTGGGCGCCACGCCGGTGCTCGCGGACATCGATCCGCGCACTTCGAATCTCGATCCGGAAGCGGCTGCGGCTGCACTCGAAGCACATCCGGCAACTCGCGCTATTCTGCCGGTACACCTCTACGGTCAATGCGCCGACTGGACGGCTCTGAGCAAGATTGCGGGGCCCCGCAACTGCCTCCTCATCGAAGACGCGGCGCAGGCCTTTGGTGCCAAATGGGAGGGCATTCCTGCCGGAGCGCTGGGGGCCGCCGCAGCATTCAGCTTTTACCCCACCAAAAACCTCAGCGCCGCCGGCGAGGCCGGCATGGTCACCACTACAAGCGCTGCCATCGCCAGACGCGTGCGCAGCCTCCGGGCCCATGGCATGGAGGTCCGCTACTATCACGAAGAAATCGGCTGGAACAGCCGTCTGGACACCCTGCAGGCCGCCGTGCTGCTGGTAAAGCTCCGTCACGTCGAGGCGTGGACCCAGCGCCGTCGCGCCCTGGCCCTGCGCTATAACGAGCTGTTCGCCGCCGCCGGAGTCGTCGAATCCGGTCCCTACCCCGATCGCAGTCTGGTGCTGCCGTGGGCCGACCCTCGCGCCCATCATGTCTACCATCAATACGTCATCCGCGTGGCGCGCCGGGATGAGCTGAGGGCATGGCTCACCGAGCGCGGCATCGGGTCGGAGATCTACTACCCGCTCGCGCTACATCAGCAGAAGGCCCTCGCCTCGCTCGGCTACCGCGAAGGCGATTTCCCGGAGAGCGAGCGCGCCGCCCGCGAGGTGCTGGCGCTTCCCATCTTCCCGCAACTGCGCGACGACGAACAGGAGCGCGTAGTGGCAGCGATTCGCGACTTCTTCAGTTAAGGGTCGATCTTTCTACCGGAGGGAAGCTCCCGCGGTCTAGACTCCAAACTGCAATAAAGCTTGGATGAGGAGCCAGACCATGACCGGAGCACAAGTAGGACTAAGCCGCAGGACGTTGCTCCAGGGGGCAATTGCGGCGACAGCGCTGGCTGCCATGCCCCGTGCATTGCCGGCCCTGCCAAATGCCATTCCGCCCTCGGCCGCTCTCCAGCGGTTGATAGAGGGCAATGGTCGCTACATGCGAAACCAGATCGACATCAAAGATTTCACCGCGGGCCGCGCGGCGCGGGCCGAGGCGCAATATCCGATCGCGGCGATCCTCGGCTGTGCAGACTCGCGCGTCGCTCCTGAGTTCATCTTCGATCGCGATCCTGGAGAGCTTTTCGTCTGCCGCGTTGCCGGCAACTACATGAACGTGGATATTCTCGCGAGCCTGGAATACGGAATCGAAGTGCTGCGCGCACCGCTCATCATGGTCCTGGGACACACGAACTGTGGCGCGGTGAAGGCAGTTCTACAGTACGAGAAAGACCGCAAGGCGCTTCCCGGACATCTCCAAATGCTGCTGGATGCGGTTTCCCCGGGCGTAGTCGAGGCCATCCGGCAGGGACCCGCTGATCAGTTGAACCACGCGATTGAGGCCAATGTGCGGCATAATGCACAACGCCTGCGGCAGGCGCATCCGGTGATCGCGAAGGCAGTGGAAGAAAAGCGGGTCGAGGTCGTGAGTGCGGTCTACGAACTGGCGACCGGGCAGGTTCGCCTGCTGCAATAAGCATTCCGCGATTTGCGTCGAGCGCCATTCGCCGAGCCCTATTCCGAGCGCCATTCCAGGCGTGAATCAGCGATGATGGCGCCGCGCCGCCCGTTCGTCCTTCCGCTTCTGTGCCTCAGTGGAAGCGCTCGAGGCCAGCTTCGGCATCGGCTCGTTTCCTTGCCCAATGCGCCGCACCGTCTCTCCATCCAGCCGGTACTTGATCGCAACGGTGGGCACCGGCAGCAGCCTGCCGGTATCGGGATCGAGCGCCGGTGTCGCTCCGGCCGCGCCCAGCTTCAAGGTGAAGGTCGGCACACGCGGCCCGTTCGGGTCCAGCACTTCGTGGCCTACTGCGACCGGCAGATATCCCACGACATCGTTCATGCGCAGACCGCCTTCGTAGCGATGCTTGCGCGCGTTCCATACCAGCAGCCGCACGCGCGAATAGGCATACGGCAATCCGTCCTGATAAGGGCTCAGCACCATGACGTACTCCGGTGCCTGGTGATCCGGAAACGGCGACTCCGCGTCCGCTATCTTCGCCAGCAAATACGCGCCGACGATTCTCTGTCCCTCTGCATAGCGCACGACTTCATCCGGCACATCCACGTCCAGGCGCCGCGCCAGCAGCCAGCCAACCCGCCCGTGACCGTCGCGCACCAGCCACCAGTCCTCGTACTGCGGGGGCGGCGCGTTGGGGTTCGGCGGCACAGGCGTAGGCACAAACGCACTGTCAGGCGGCGAGGGAGGAGCCGGCCCTTTGCCCGGCTCAATAGGCCCTTTGGGTGTGGGGCCTTTGCCCTTCTGGATTAGCGCCTGCAGCCGGTCGGCGGCAGCGCCCTCTCGCTCCTCCGCCGCCCTGCGCTGCTGCTGGCGATAGCTTTCCTCAGCCGTCAGCTTCCGGACACTCGCGCGCTCCAGCAGTTGCAGTTTGTCGCCTTCCGGCAACAGGAAATAGCGCTCCGAGTCGCGTCCCGGCGAGAGATGCGCGAAGAGCTCGTCGCGCAAGACGCCGGTGGCCACCACCGGGTCCTTCGCGTGCTCACGCCCTAGACGCTCAAAGGCATCGTAGGTCGGCTGATCGATGACGAAGTGCTCCTCGATCCACCCCGTCTTTCCATCCGGCGCTTCTACTTTCAGAAAGCGGCGCTCACGATCCAGAACCTTCAGTTTCTCGCTATTGCTGACCGGAGCGACCCTGCTCGAGACTGGCGCGACACGATCGCGCAGCCATGCCCCTTTCGCGGCGACATACACAACCTCTGTAGAGCGCGGCCCGGCGTGATGGCAGCCGGAGAGCCCCGCCACGCAGGCGAGCGCGAGCGTCCACGCCACGACAACGCGCGATGCGGGAGAAAGAATGCACCTGTTCCATCGTTCTTCGACCACGATCTCTTTCAGGTATACAGGTGCCGCCGCAAGCTGGCGAGTGCCGATGAGATGACACGACCCATCAGGTTGAGGTGCTGCCAAACCTTTGTACGTGCGTGGTCTTCAGTGCGTGCTCGCGATCGTTACGGCCCCGGGAATGTTAGTCGCGGTCGCTCCCGGATCGATCTTCCCGGCCGTCGTGGCGTCGAAGGAAAAGAGCTGCACATCCGGGCTGCCGCCCAGATTCGCCGAAAGCAGAAACTTCTTTGACTGGTCGAGGGTCAGGGCGTTAGGCCCCGCACCCACCGAGGAGTATGGCGAACCGGTAAGCGCCGTCAGCGTTCCCGAAGCGAGGACCGAATAGCCGCTGATCGTGGCGTCCGCGCCGTTCGCAGCGTAGAGATAGTCCCCCGTGCCGTCAAAAACAAGAGAGCGCGGCTGGCTGCCCCCTTTGAATGGCGATCCGCTGATTTCGGTAAAGGTGGACCCGATCGTAAACACACGCACACCGGCGTTGGTCTCGCCCACGAAGAGAGCGGTGCTGGTTGGATTCACCGCGAGACCAAGGTCCTGATTCAGAATCCCGCTGACCGACTTGGGACCGATGATCACAGTATTTGCCGAGAGACCGCCGCTGGTATTGAACGGCAGCGGAGCCACGCCCAGTTGCCCCAGCGTCACGAAGACATAGCTGCTGTTCGGCGCGACTGCGATGTTCGCGATCCCCAGGTTGGTGGTGTCGGTGCCAGAGGGAAACGCAATAGAGAGTGGGGAACCCGTAACCACCGAAAGCGTGCCATCGGAGTTGATGGCATACACTCCCACCGCCGCTGCTCCGTTGGCCAGCCCGGCAACCAGCAGAAACTTGCCCGACGGATCGACGGTGAGAGCGGAAGGCGCAACGTCCTGAGCCAGGGCGCTGCTGTTGATCAGCGTCGGGACACCGGTGGTGCCATTGATGCTCAGGCCATAGACACCGATCCCGGAAACGCCTGCATACAGGAATGTGTTGCCCGGCGTTACCGCCAAAGAATTGATCCCGGTCGTCGCAAACTGGCTCGGAGAGCCGGAGAGCGTAGCCAGTGCCCCGGTGGTGGAGACAGAGTAGCCGGCGAGCATGCCGGTCTGCGTGCCGACATACGTGTAGCTGGCGACGCTGCCGCCGCCTCCTCCGCCGCCCGTATTCTTGTTAAAAAAATCACCGCATCCAGCAAGCAGCAACGCTGAAGCGCACAGAGAACCCACGAGCCATCGACCCCACAGCCGTCTGCCGAGCATGTCACTCATCCTATATGCGCGCTGGGAGACGGATCTCCTTCAACGAGATCTCGTGCGGGCACACTCGCACCGACGCAGCCGCACCCCGGAACGTTCAAGCTGGAAAGAATGCCGGATCCTTGCAAGGCCAATTCCGCAGCAGTGGAACGCCTCTATTCCGCCTTCTGGTCCGCCGTCTGATCCACGTCCTGGCACTTCGCGCAGAAGCCCAGAACATCCACCGAATAGCGCTCCGCGACAAAGCCGTTGGGCAGCCGGTGCGGCTGCGGAAGGCCGCCCAGTTGGTCCTCATCCAGATCGTAGATCGCCTTGCAACGCGTACAGACCATGTGGTGATGGGGACGGTCGTTCATCTCGACCCGCAGCGATCCATGATGCATGCTGACTTCGCGAAACAGGCCGCTGGCGATGAACAGGTGGATGTTTTTATAGACCGTGGCGAGCGATATGGAGGGAATACGCTCCTGCACCCGGGCGTAAACCTCCTCCGGACTGGGATGCCCGGGAATGCTCTGCATGACTTCGAACAACACCTGGCGCTGGTGCGTCACGGTGATCCCATGAGTCGCACAGAGGTGGCGGAAGGAAATATCCGCCCCGGCCCGTGTGTGCCCCGCCGTGTGTGCAATCGACATGCTGGTGTAATTGGATAATAGTTATTGAAAAGTGTCAATTCCCGGTGAATTCGAGGAAATCAGTTCGGCCGCTCTCTCCAGCCACGGCCGAAGCGCTCATCCAGCGGCTGCCGCCCGCGAAAGCCCGCCTCGAGCGAATGCCAGTACTCGATGCGGCTTTCCCCCCGACGCCAGCACAGCAGCACCACCTCGCCGTCGACGCGGCATGGGAAGTCCAGCAAACCGGTATCTAAGTCTTTTACCTGCACACCGATGGAATCAATTTCCCCCAGTGCTTCTTTAGCTCGATGTACCTGCGCTTCTCCCTCGGTGCGGTTGCGCGCCACACCCGCGATATCCACCGTCATTCCACCCGAAACGAAGATGCGCTGCCGCAGGGACTGAATTTCGCTCTCCAGCCGCTCCACCTCTTCCTTGGCTGCGATTGCCTGGCCTAGCAGCGACTCCACCACCGGCAACAGCGCATTCGCCTCTTCGAGTGTGAATGTTTTCATGCGCTCCTTTGCGCCGTCGCAAGCGCCTGCGCCTCTGCCGGACGCGCCTTCGGGGTGGGTACACCGATCTCGAGCATCCGGTCCAGCGCTACCCTGGCCCAGTGTTTCACATCTTCGTCCACGTGGATCCGGTTCACCACGCGGCCTTCGATCAGGTTCTCCAGTGCCCACGCCAGGTGCTGTGGCGAGATGCGATACATGGTCGTGCAGAGGCATCCCGTATCGTCGAGCGTCATGATGTGCTTGCCCCTGGAGGCAAACTGCTTTGCCAGCCTGTTGACCAGATGAATCTCCGTACCGATGGCGAAGGTGCTGCCTTCCGGCGCCTTCTCGACCAGCTCAATCAGCCGCTCCGTCGAGCCCAGCGCGTCCGCCTTCTGGCACACTTCCCAGCGGCACTCCGGATGCACGATGACCTGAATGCCCGGATACTTTGCCCGCATCGCGTCCACATGGCTGGGCAGGAAACGCTGATGTACCGAGCAGTGCCCCTTCCACAGGATCACTCTCGCCGTGCGCAGACGTTCCGGCGCAACGCCGCCGTTGATCTGCCACGGATCCCATACCACCATCTCGTTCAGAGGAATGCCCATCGCGTAGGCGGTGTTGCGGCCAAGATGCTGATCGGGTAGGAAGAGGATCTTCTCGCGACGTGCGAAGGCCCAGTCAAAAGCAGCGGCGGCATTGGAAGAGGTACAGACCAGCCCGCCACGCTCCCCGCAAAAAGCCTTGATGGCTGCGGTGGAATTCATATAGGTCAGCGGAGTGATTCTGTCCTCGCCGACCCCCATGCGCTCGAGCGACTCCCAGCAGTCCTCGACCTGGCTGATCTCCGCCATGTCCGCCATGGAGCAGCCCGCGTTCAGATCGGGCAGGATCACCTGCTGGCCGGCCTTGCCCAGCACGTCCGCGCTCTCCGCCATGAAGTGCACACCGCAGAACACCACATAGCGCGCATCTGTATTGGCTGCGATCTTCGACAGCCGGTAGGAGTCGCCGGTGAAATCCGCAAAGCGGATCACCTCATCGCGCTGATAGTGGTGACCGAGCAGGACCGTGCTCTTGCCCAACTGCCTGCGCGCAGCTGCAATGCGCTCGTCCATGGTGTGGTCGGGCAGGGTAAGGTAGTTTTCCAGCGAACAGGCTTCGCCCTCCACGCCGGGAACAAGCGGCGCAGCTACACGCGTAGCAGGGGTATCTTCTACCAGCAATTCCATCGTCTTCCGCCTTCAGTCCGGCCGCGTTTCAGCGCCGAACGGGGATGTTGAAAGCACTTTCGGGTTGCAGCCGGCTCGCTGCGAAGAGAAATCCTTCGCCCAGCCTGCGGGGATGTTGCAGCCTCGTTACAACAGATGCGTGTCCGTAGCATACGACGCAATTAGCGCGCGCCGGACATTACCTCTGTTCCTTACCAGTGTATTACAGCGAATCTCCGTCAAAATGAAACGGATAGGCCGGCTCGACTCGTTCTTCCAGCAGGTTCTTCTCCCGCGGCTGCAGGGGCCGCCAGAAAGGTATAGTTGGAAGGAAATGCTGTCATCCGCCATGTTAGCTTTTTGCCTTACATTCACGGGCCTCCCGGCGGCGCTGCCGCTGCCCCCAGTGAGCCGGGCCACCTTTGGTGTCGGAGACACGCTGCTGATCGTGGTCGTGGCGCTCATCGTCTTCGGGCCCAAAAAGCTGCCTGAAATCAGCCGCCAGGTTGGCAAGCTGCTCTACGAATTCCGCAAGGCTTCGAACGATTTCAAATTCCAAATCGAAGAAGAGTTGCGCGCCGCCGAACAGACCGAGCGCCAGAAGGAGCTTTCCGCGCAGGCCGCTGCCGCCCAGCCGGCAACCCCCATTGCCATCACAGCCGATGAGACAGTAAGCGCCGAGCCGGCACTGGATGGAGCGGGTGACCCCGAGCCTGCGCTCTCGCCTGCGTCCGAAAGTGCAAGCGGCTCGCCGGAAGCCGACACACTCACAATGCCAACCATCCAGCCACCGGCCAGCGGATTGCCGGTCAGCACTCGCTCGCCCTATCGCGCCGTTGAAAATGCGGAGGGTGGGACCGAGTTGACCGCGGCTGGTGAATCGCTCGACGAGCCGCAGATGCTCGAGGAGCCGCAGATGCTTGAGGAGCCGCAGATGCTCGATGAGCTGCAGGCGAATGCCCAGGACGCTATCCAGGCTGCCGCTGCCGACTCTTCTTACAACCAGTCCGGAGATGCCGTACCCACACACCATGGATGAAGACCTCGTCGAGCGAGCGCGCAATGCGGTGACCGAGCGCGCCGAGCTGCCGGGCATGAGCCTGATTGAGCACCTCGAAGAACTCCGCCGCCGCCTGATTCACTCCGCCGTGTACCTGGTCCTCGGGTTCTTCATCGCCTATGGCTTTCATGACCGGTTGACGCAACTGCTGGAACAGCCCCTCAACAGCGCGCTCACGCGCCATCACCTGCCGACTGGCCTCGTCTATCTGAACCCGATTGAGCCGTTCAACTTTTCCTTGAAGTTGAGTTTTATCGCCGGGGCCATCATGGCGTCGCCATTCATCCTCTATCAGGTGTGGCTGTTTATCTCGCCCGGCCTCTATCGCAATGAGAAGCGGTATGTCTGGCCGTTCATGGGCGCCACCGTCACTCTTTTCCTGGGCGGCGCATTCTTTGGCTATCACTTCGTTTACCCAGGCGCACTTGATTTCCTTCTCGGCTATGGCAAGCAGTTCACCCCCATGGTCACGATCAACGAGTACTGCGATCTGTTCATGACCGTGATCCTGGGCATGGGCGCGAGCTTTGAGCTGCCTGTACTCGTCTACTTCCTGGCGTTGTTCGGCATCGTGACGCCAAAATGGCTTTGGAAGAACATCAAGTACGCCATCCTCATCATTGTGATCATTGCGGCGGCCATCACGCCGACGCCGGATCCGTTTCAGGTGCTTGTCTTTGCCACTCCAATGCTGGGCCTTTACCTCCTGGGCATTCTCGTGGCCTATTTGGTCCACCCGTCACGGCGCGACCGCAAGAAGCAGGAGGCCGCATCCTGATTCGCCGACTCTGTCTTCTCGCGGTGCTGCTCTTCGAGCTTCCGCTGCTTGCGCAATCACCGGCTCAGTTCAACGGGACCAAAGCACTCGCCTATGCGCGGGAGTTTGTAGCCTGCGGTCCCCGCTTCAACGGCAGTGCCGGACTGTTGTGCGCGCAGAATTACCTGAAGAAGCAGTTCGCGCACGACAATCTGCAAGCCGATACCTTTGTCGCCTCTACCCCTGAGGGTCCGCAGCAGATGACTAACTTCATCGTCCGCTTCCCGGGTAAAAAGGACGGCATCATCGTGCTGGCAACGCACTACGAGACGAACTACTGGCTGCGTACGACACCGTTTGTCGGCGCCAACGACGGCGCAGCCACGACCGGGCTACTGCTCGAAATCGCCAACCACCTGCGCGGCCACACACTGGATGGCTACAGCGTGTGGCTCGTCTTCTTCGACGGCGAAGAATCGGTCGAGCAGAACTGGACCCACTCCGACTCGCTCTACGGCAGCCGGCATCTGGCGGCAAAGTGGCAGATGGATGGCACGCTCCAGAAGATCAAGGGCTTTCTGCTGGCAGACATGATCGGCGATCGCGATCTCGACGTGCAGCGCGTGACCACCGCCACCCCTGCCACGGAGGACCTGGTATACGAGGCCGCGAAAAAGACCGGCAATGCGAGCCACTTCTTCAAAACCGATGCCGCGGAGGAGGACGACCACTTGCCATTTGTCCAACGCGGCGTGCCGTCCGCCGATGTCATCGATGCCGACTACGGACCGCATGACGCATCGCATCCGGACGGATGGCATCACACGCCCGAGGACACGGTGGACAAGCTGAGCGCGAAGAGTCTCACCATCTCCGGCGAGGTCTTTCTGGAAAGCATCCATCTGCTGAATGCTCACTGACGGCCGGATAATCGCCGGCGCGCCGCTCACCTATTGGATCGGCTTCCACGCAGTCGTTCTGCTGCTGCTGGTCATCGATCTTGTTGTGCTCGGCCGCAGGCCCCAGGGGCCGCGCTTCCGCAGCGCACTGGCATGGACTGTGTTCCTGGGCGTGCTGGCTCTTGCCTTCGCCGCGTTTCTCCTGCGCACCAAGGGACAGGAGCACGCGCTCGAGTTCCTCTCCGGCTATGTGCTCGAGGGCTCGCTCTCCATCGACAACCTTTTTGTCTTCCTGGTGCTGTTTCACAACTTTGGTTTGACCGTCGGCCAGCAGCATCGGGCGCTTACCTACGGCGTGCTCGGCGCCATCGTGCTGCGCGCAATCTTTATCGTGGCCGGCGTCGCTCTGCTCGATCGCTTCGAGGCGATGCAGTACATCTTCGGCGCGCTGCTGCTCTATGCCGCATGGCGGCTGCTGCGACAGAAGAAGGGCCGCGAGGCCCCGCCATCCATCTCGCAATGGGTCGACCGGCGTGGCTGGCGGGTGTCGCCTCTGCTGCTCGCCGTGCTCACCATCGAGCTCACCGATGTGATCTTCGCGATCGATTCGGTGCCGGCCGTCCTCGCCGTGACGCACGACACATTTATCGTCTACACCTCGAACATCTTCGCCATCCTGGGCCTGCGGTCGCTCTATTTCGTGTTGCAGGAGCTGCTACACAAGCTGCACCTGCTGCACTACGGGCTGGCCGTCATCCTGGCCTTTGTCGGTGGGAAGATGATCGCGTCGCGCTGGTTCGAAATACCAACACTCTGGTCGCTGCTCGTCATCCTCGCCACGGTGGGGATCTTCGCCGCGGCTTCCCTGCTGATGCCCGCGCGGCTGCATTCAGCGTAGCGCCGGCGACTCCGGTTGCGCATTGCTTTCATTCTGGGCGGGGAGCAGCGGTCCGAAGCTAACCGCATCGTCTGCAAGGTGCGAGTGCGTGCCGAATCGCGCGTCGTCCCGCTGCGGGTAATCCTTGCGGAAATGCGCGCCGCGGCTCTCCTCCCGAGCCAGCGCGCAGCGGACAATCGCCCCAGCCACGCGTGCCAGCGATTGCGCCTCGTACGCCCGCCGGGTCCACTGCGCGGAAGGCACCGCCTCGGCGTACTCCGCCGCGGCGCTGAGGTCGATGGTCTTGAGCAGCTCCGCATCGCGCAGCAATCCGGCATGCTCCCACATCTGTTGTTGCAGTCGCTGAATGGCTATTTCAACCGAGCGCAAGCGAGCGCTCCATCTGCGATGGCGGCGCCACCGTTTCAGCGGCTGACAGCGGAACAGCGCTCTCATGGCGCATGCTCTCCGCGGCGCGCGCCCCGAAGACCAGCCCTTCGAGCAGCGAGTTGCTCGCCAGCCGGTTTGCACCGTGCACGCCCGTGCATGCCACCTCGCCCGCCGCGTACAGGCCGGGCAGAGAGGTTTGCCCATCCACATCGGTCCGCACACCACCCATCAGGTAGTGGGCCGCCGGGCGCACCGGAATCAGGTCGCGCGCGAGATCCAGGCCATGCTGATGCAGAAATGTGGAGATCCCGGGAAAGCGCGCGTCCAGATCGATACCAGCCACATGCCGCATATCGAGGTAGACCGGCAGCACTTCGCCGGGCCTTGCGGCCATTCCCTCCCGCGTAATCGCGCGCGCCACCACATCGCGCGGCGCCAGTTCCAACAGCGGATGATAGCGATGCATAAAGCGCTCGCCCGCCGCGTTCACCAGCCATGCGCCTTCGCCGCGCAGCGCCTCGGAGAGCAGGAATCGCGGCACTCCGGGCAGACTCAGCGCCGTGGGATGAAACTGATAAAACTCCATGTCGGCCAGCTCGGCGCCGGCAGCAAGCGCCGCGGCGATACCATCTCCGGTCGCCACCGCGGGATTGGTCGTATCGCTGTACACCTGGCCAGCGCCGCCGCTTGCAAGCAGCACAGCGCGAGCGCGTACCGTCCGAATCTCTCCGTTTTCATCGAGCAGCCGCGCTCCACGTACGCGTCCATCGGCAGCCAGCAGATCGGTGAGCAGCGTCCAGGGCAGCAGTGTGATGCCCGGGGTTGCGGATGCATGCGCCAGCAGCGCGCGGCCAATCTCGCGGCCTGTGGCGTCGCCATTGGCATGCAGGATGCGGTTGCGGCTGTGCGCGCCTTCGCGTGTCAGCATCAGCTCGCCTGTATGCTCGCCGGCGGCATAGCGGTCAAAGTGCGTGTCCCACTGCAGCAGCTCCTCCACGCGCGCCGGGCCCTCTTCCACCAGCACGCGCGCGGCAATCGGATCTACCAGCCCGTCGCCGGCGGCAAGCGTGTCTTCGAGATGCAGCTCCACATCCTCTGCCCCGCTGATCGCGACCGCGATGCCGCCCTGCGCATATTGCGTGTTCGATTCGCCGAGCGCCTCCTTCGTGACCACAAGAACGCGCCCCGCTTCCGCCAGCGTGATGGCGGCGCGAAGCCCGGCTATTCCGGCGCCGATGATCAGGAAATCTGTAACCGCCGGAATGCTGAGTGCAGCTCTCCCCATGAGCCGAGCCTAGAGCATTCTTCCTGTGGCCGTCGAGAGTTAAGCGATCGTCCTTGTGGCCTTTCCAAGGAAAGGCCACTCCGATAAATGGTTCACCGTTCGCATACACCCCGATTCATCATCGATAGCAGAGAGCTGCGGTACGATGAGGCGAGTGCACACTCTCCCTATCCAGACTGCTTCGGCCACCTACAACGTGCTGCTGGGCGAGGGCCTGCTGGCCCAATTGCCGCGGCACCTGCGCGCCATCTTCGGGGATGGTCCGCGTCGCTCCTTCGTCGTAACCTCGCCGGAGATCTGGGCGCAATGGTCGCAGACATTCCTGGGCGCTTTCGCTGCTAACGAAGCTCCAGAGGTCCTGCTGCTGCCCGCCGGCGAGCAGCACAAGCGGCTCGCGGCGCTCGAACGTCTCGCGGAACAACTGGCGACCGCCGGGGCCGACCGCAGCTCTCTCCTGATCGCCTTCGGAGGCGGCGTCGTTGGCGATGTCACTGGATTTCTCGCGAGCATCTACATGCGCGGCATCGACTTCATCCAGGTGCCCACAACACTGCTGGCGCAGGTGGACTCCTCTGTCGGCGGCAAGACCGGCGTCAACCTCAGCGCGGGCAAGAACCTGATCGGCTGCTTCCATCATCCGCGACTGGTGCTGGCCGATACCGCGGTGCTGCGCACGTTGCCGTCGACAGAGCTGCGCGCCGGCCTCTTCGAAAGCCTGAAGGCAGCACTCATCTACGACGCCGAATTGTTCTCATGTATGGAGCACCATGCCGAGGCACTCCTGCGGCAGGAGCGCGAGCCGCTGACCCATGTCATCGCGGAATCGGTGCGCATCAAGGCGGAGGTCGTCTCAAAGGACGAGCGCGAGGCTGGCCTGCGCATGATCCTCAACTTCGGCCACACCATCGGGCATGCCATCGAAGCGCTAACGCACTATCGCGGGCTCCTGCACGGTGAAGCCGTGGGCTGGGGCATGCGAGTCGCCATCGAAGCCAGCCGCATGCGCGGACTGAGCGAAGTTGAAGCTGCCCGCGCACTCGCCGCAATTGACGCGCTGGGCCTCCCGCCGCTGCCGCGCCTCACTCCGCGTCGCCTGCTCAACGCCGCTGCCGGCGACAAGAAACGGATCGGCGGTATCCGCCATTTCGTGCTCCTCGAGCGCATCGGGCGCGCCAGTGTGGTGAACGACCTGATCGACGACGAGTTGCTCCGCGCCATCCATACCGGGCTGAAGCTGGGCCAATGACCAGATGACAGAACCCGCAAGAGTGCAAACGCGTGGCGCACAACCAACCGGCACCATCGGTGAGCAGGATGCAGCAGCCGCGGTCCAGGCGATGTTCGATTCCATCGCGCCCCGCTATGACCTGCTGAACCACATTCTCTCCGGCTCGATCGACCGGCTCTGGTGGTGGCGCACGGCACGGCGGTTCCGTCACATCCTGGCGCAACCGGAGGCGCGCATCGCCGACGTCTGCTGCGGGACCGGCGACATGACCATGGCCCTGCTGCGCCGCCGCCCGCCGCGTGCGGCGCCGGTGCTCGCCATCGATTTCTCGCACCAGATGCTCTTGCGCGGCGCCGCAAAGTTCGCGAAACACGGTGCGATCGCCGTGGAAGCCGATGCGCTGCATCTGCCCCTCGCCGATAATTCGCTCCAGCTCCTCACCACAGCCTTCGGCTTTCGCAACCTTGCCAATTACGATTCCGGCCTCCGCGAGTTCCATCGCGTGCTCGCTCCCGGCGGCGAGCTCGGCATTCTCGACTTCAGCGAGCCCGGCGGCCTTATCGGGAAGCTCTATGCCTTCTATTTCCGCCGCGTGCTGCCCCGCATCGGCCGCATGCTCTCCGGCGGCGGCGGCAGCGCGTACACTTACCTGCCGGCATCCGTCGGACGCTTTCCCGCGCCGCCCCGGATGCTCGCAACCCTGGAGAGCGTTGGCTTCCGCGATGCGCGCTGGACTCCCTACACCTTCGGCATTGCCGGTCTGTACACCGCCCGCAGGCCGTAAGCCCAGTCGCTGGCCCGGCGTGCAGGACGCCGTGTAGGCTGGGGATATGTCCCTGCCGGACGAGTCTCCAGTGACGACACAAATCGGCCAGAGCGTCGTGAAGCAGAAGCGATTCGCCGCACTGGTGTCCATGCTCGCTGCGTGCGGCATGACCGCGCTGAAGCTGATTGCCGGCCTGATGACCGGCAGCCTGGGCATGCTCTCCGACGCTGCGCACTCCGGCCTCGATCTGCTGGGCGCCGCGCTGACTTTCCTCTCCGTCCGCGTCTCCGACAAACCCGCCGACGAGGAGCATCCCTACGGTCATGCACGCGTTGAGACTCTCTCCGCTTTCACCGAGACCTTCCTCATGGGCGCCTCCTGCGTCTGGATCGTGGTCGAAGCGGTCATGCGCATCTTCGTTGCACCGGTGGCCGTTCGTCCCTCGGTGTGGCCTTTCGCTGTACTCGCGCTTTCCATCACCGTGGACCTCAGCCGCTCCCGCGCGCTCAAGCATGTCGCCACGGTCTCCGGCTCGCAGGCACTTGAGGCCGACGCGCTTCACTTTGCTTCGGACATCTGGTCCAGCACCGCGGTGGCAGTCGGGCTCGCCGCCTCCTACGCCGGGGTGCGATTCGGCATTGGCTGGCTGCGCTTCGCGGATCCCGTAGCCGCGCTCGCGGTCTCGGCAGTCATCCTCCGCTTTGCCTGGGGGCTGGCCCGCCGCACCACCTTTGAGTTGCTCGACACCGCGCCCGCCGGCGCACGACAGCGGATTGTCCGCGCCGTGGAGCACATCGAGGGCGTGGTGGACCTGGAGCAGGTGCGCGTGCGTCGCTCCGGGAATCGCGTCTTTGCCGATCTGCGGGCGGCCGTTCCCCGCTTCGACACCGCGGAGCATATTGAGCTACTGGTGCAGCGGATCACCGCAGCGGTCAAAGCCGTGGTGCCCGGCGCCGATGTCACCATCCGCACCGTGCCCCGTCAGGTGTTGGGTGAGAGCATCTTCGATCGCATTCGCGGCGTGGCCGCGCTCAACAACGTCACCCTGCACGATCTGAGCGTGCAGCAGGAGGAAGGCGGTCTGCGGGTGGAGCAGCATGTAGAAGTCGCCGAATCCTTGCCGCTGGTGGAGGCGCATCGCTTCATATGCGAGCTGGAGGAGCAGATGTACCGCGCCGCTCCGGAGGTGAGCAACGTGTTGACGCACATCGAGAGCGAGCCCGCCACCGTCGAGGCCGCCGCCACCATCGAGCACGATCGCCGTCTGCAGGAAGAGCTGCGCAGCGTAGCGGGAACACTGCCGGAGATCATCGACATCCACGAAGTCGCGGTCTCGCGCATGGGAGATCATCTGCATCTCTCCTGCCACTGCACGCTCCCGGATACCCTGCCGATGCATCGCGTACATGCTGTCATCACGGCGCTCGAAGACCGCCTGAAGCTGGAACGGCCCGAGGTGGATAGCATGTTGGTACATCCAGAGCCTGAGGCCGACAACCGGCACGAGGGACGGCGTTGCAATCGCACGGAGAATGAGAACAGCGTGAGCGAGCACAGCATGGAGGAGAAGCATGATCGCGAAGGCGGAGTGGCAGCACGATCAGGTCTACGCAGCCACATCGGATAGCGGAAACTCGCTGACCTTTGACGTTGCGCGCGTCGAAGGCCCGACCCCGATGGAGTGCGTCCTGATGAGTCTGTGCTGCTGCACCGCGGTCGATGTCATCAGCATCCTGACCAAGAAGCGCGAGCCC
This sequence comes from uncultured Acidobacteriaceae bacterium, assembly GCA_963757575.1. Lineage (GTDB taxonomy): Bacteria > Acidobacteriota > Terriglobia > Terriglobales > Acidobacteriaceae > KBS-83. The sequence goes on along the minus strand of CAVWSD010000013.1, from coordinate 74,478 downwards.
TTCACCGGCCTGACCGTCTCGGCCAACGCGGAGAAGGCGAAAGAGTCGCCCAGCGTCTTCACCCGCATCGAGCTGGTCTATCGCGTCGTGGGCACGGTGAACCGTAAGAGCATGGAAGATGCGGTACGGCTGTCGAAAGAAAAGTACTGCTCGGTTTCGGCGATGCTGGAGAAGACCGCGAAGATCACTTTCACCATCGAGTACGCATGATCCTCCGCCTCTTCCAGTTCGCGCTGGTGTTGGTATTGCTGGTGGTGGTCGCCATGGTTTCGGCGCTCACCACCATGCACTTCGCCATTCATGGCGCCGAGGTGAAGGTCCCGGACTTTCGCGGCATGAGCGAGGCGGATGCCCGCCGCAAAGCGGCAGCGGATGGCCTCGAGATGAGCATCGACGATCACTTCTACAGTGCGGTCGTGCCAGAATCGCGCATCGTGACGCAGTCGCCTGCGGCCGGCACCATCGTCCGCAGCGGCTGGCAGGTGCGCGTCGGCCAGAGTCTCGGCTCGCAGAAGGTCGCCGTGCCTTCGCTGGTTCATGACCAGGAGCGAGCGGCAGCGCTGGCCATCCGCCGCGCCAGCCTGCAGCTCGGCACCATTGCCCACTTGCCGTACGCGCTGGCCGAGCCCGGTACCGTTATCGCGCAGTCTCCCGATGCGGGCGCCGCCTCGGTCGACCGCCCCACTGTCGCTTTGCTGTTAAGCGCGCCCGTGCCGCCTGAGGCAACCAGCTACGTGATGCCGGATCTCACGAATCAGTCCGAAAAAGCAGCGCAGGCCGCGGTCGCGAAGACCGGTCTCAAGCTGGCGCCTCCGCTCTATCGCCAGGCGGAGATTCCGCCCGTCGGCCCCATCGCCGCGCCGGGCGCAGCACCCGCTCCGCCCGCTCTGCCGGTGATGCCCGGGACCGTCATTGCGCAGGAGCCCGCCGCCGGGACACGCGTCGAGGCCGGCGCCACCATTCAGTTCACCCTCGCGCAATAGTCAAGCTCGCGTCAGGATCGCCGCGAAAAATCCATCGCAGGGCAGCACACCCGGAAGTGTTTGAAGACAGCCATCGCGCATGGCCGTCTCGCGCAATCGTTGCGCACCCTGCGGCAGGAGACTGCCTTCGGCCACCATCGCTTCCAGCCGCTCGCCCACATCCATCAACCGCGCGGACGGCTCCGAGGCCAGCACTGCCTGAACGACCGTCGCATTCTCCTCCGGCTCGAGCGAGCAGGTGGAGTAGACCAGCCGTCCACCCGGTGCAAGCACGCGATACGCAGAACGCAGGATCGCGATCTGTCGCTCCTGCTGCCGCGCAAGCTCGCTCGCAACCAACCGCAGCTTGATCTCCGGATTGCGCGCCAGCGTTCCCGTGCCGCTGCATGGCGCATCGCACAGGATGAGATCGAAATCATCACGAAAATGCAGATCTGTCGCATCCGCCAGCACGCATTGAATCTTCGCCGTCAGCGGATCGCGCGCGAAGCCGCGGCGCATCGCATTCAGGCGCGCTTCACTGATATCCACCGCGGTGATCTCCGCCTCCGGATTGTTCTCGGCCAGGATCACCGTCTTCCCGCCGGGCGCCGCGCAACAATCCAGAATTCGGCGCCCCCGACCACGCACCCGACCAGCCAGCTCTGCGACAAGCTGCGACCCCTCATCCTGAATGCGAGCGTTCTCCGGCGCATCGTTGCTGCCCGAAAGTCTCCGGGCGCGAGTCAAAAGAGCGCCCGGCGAGGTCGATTCCTCGGCGGCCTGCGAGCCCAATCGCACCGCGACCGCCGGCATCTCCTGATCGTAGGCAGCGATAGCAGCCGCGGCACCGGCGCCGAACTGCCGCGTCCACCGCTTCATCATCCATGCAGGATGCGCACCCACTGGATCGAGAGCGATCGACGAAACCCTCTCAGCCACGCGACGCAGCACTGCATTTACCAGGCCAGATGCGTGGGTGTGCCCGCTTGCCTTGGTCAGCTCCACGCTTTCAGAAAGCGCAGCATGGGCCGGAATGCGGTCCATTCCCAGAAGCTGCCAGGCGCCCAGCCGGAGCGCGATCGCAACTGCATCGTCCAAGGCAGATTTCGTTTTGAGATAGCCCGCGAGAATCGTGTCCAGGGCAAGCTGCCAACGCAGCACGCCCATCACCAGCGCAGTGGTCAGGTTGCGATCGGCCTGCGACAGCGACTCGATTGCCGGCGCGCGCAGCAAATCGTCACAGTGTGTGTTTCGTGAACGCTCCATCGCCAGCAACACGCGAAACGCCGCCATGCGCGCTGCTGTAACCCTGGGCGCCATCACGAGCCCAGGCGGTCGCCATCGACAACGCCGTGCCCGCGCAGTAGATCGGCTGCCGCCATACGGCGCTTGCCTTCTATTTGCAGCTCAATCACCTCAAGCGCGGCCCCATCACCCGCAGTGAAGAAAAGCCGATCGCCTTCCACATGAAAGACTCCCGCATCGCCGCCCTGCGCAGAAGCGGCAACCACCAGCCGGTGCAACGTCAGTTTCTTCCCGCGCACCGTCGTCCACGCGCCCGGCCAGGGCTGGAAGCCTCTCCACCGGTCGTAAATCGACTGCGCCGTGCGCGCTGGGTCTACGCGGCCATCGTCGCGAGTCAGCATCGGGGCATACGTCGCGAGATCGCCGTCTTGCTTTTGCGGTGCGATGCTCCCCGCCTCAAGACCGGCCAGCGTCTCCACCATCAGTGGAGCGCCCAACTCTGCCAGGCGAGGAAAAAGTTCCTCCGCGGTGTCCGCTGGCCCGATGGGCAACTCGCGTCGCAGCAGCATGTCGCCTGTGTCCATCCCCTCATCCAGCCGCATCGTCGTCACGCCGGTGACTTTTTCGCCATTCGCCACCGCCCACTGAACCGGCGCGGCGCCACGATACTTCGGCAGCAGCGAGCCATGCAGGTTCAGATTGCCGTAGCGCGGCAGGTCGAGCATCCAGCGCGGAATCAGCCGCCCATATGCGACGACGATGATTGCGTCCGGCCGGATTCCTTCCAGCCGCGCCTGCAGCTCTGGATTGTTGCGGATCTTCTCCGGCTGCAGCACCTCGATACCTGCCGCGAGCGCCGCCTGCTTTACCGGAGGAATAGTCAGCGCGAGTCCGCGTCCGCTCGGACGGTCGGGCTGGCAAAGAGCAAGCTCCACGCTGTGACCGGCAGACCGCAGCGCCTGCAACGTGGGCACGGCGAACGCCGGCGTGCCGCAGAAGACCAGCCGCACTCTACCACTCACCCGCGCGTTGCATTTTGCGGATACGGCGCAGGATCAGGTCGCGCTTGAGCGCGCTGATGCGAAAGATGAACAGCACCCCGTCCAGGTGATCGATCTCGTGCTGGAAGGCGCGCGCCAGCAACTCGGTTCCCTCGCGCTCGCTCCATTTGCCGTACTCATCCTGCGCCTTCACCATGACGCGGGCCGACCGCCGCACCTTCTCCCGGATCTCCGGCAGGCTCAGGCAGCCCTCTTCCTCGACCTGCTTGCCTTCCTGCAACGTGATCTCCGGGTTGATCAGGACGATCTTGTCCTTTGGCTCCTTCTGATTGCTCAGATCGATGACAGTGAGCCGCTTGGCGATGCCGATCTGCGGCGCTGCCAACCCTATGCCTTGCGCCGCATACATCGACTCGAACATGTCCGCGACCAGCTTGCGCAGCTCGTCATCGAACTCGGTGACCGGCGCGCTCCGACGCTGCAGGATGGGATCGGGAAACTTGACGATGGGGTAGATCATGCTTGCTTGTTCACAGCCAAAAAATTGTCATCCTGAGCGGCGCGAAGGAGCTGCATCCGGTCAGTAATTGCGGATCTGCTCCAGATAGCCATCATAGTTACGCTTCAACTCGGTCGCGGAATCGCCACCGAACTTCTCCAGCGCAAGTTGCGCGAGGACAAACGCGACCATCGCTTCGGCAGCAACGCCCGCAGCCGGCACCACGCAGACATCCGAACGCTCATAGGCAGCCTTGGTGGCTTCTCTAGTCTCATAGGTGACCGACTCGAGCGGACGGCGCAAGGTCGAGATCGGCTTCAGGTAGCCACGCACCACGATGTCTTCGCCATTCGAGATCCCGCCCTCAACGCCACCGGCGTTGTTCTGCTCGCGCTCAAATCGTGTATGGCGGCCCGAACTACCGTTCTCCGCATCGGCATAGTGGATCGAATCGTGAACGGCTGAGCCAAGCGACTGCGCCGCCGTGACACCGCGCCCCAGCTCCACCGCTTTCACCGCCTGCAGCGACATCACTGCCCACGCCAGGAGGCCATCCAGCCGCTCATCCCAGTTGGCATAGGTGCCGAGCCCCGGCGGCACGCCGTGTGCGACGACCTCGAAGACGCCGCCAATCGAATCGCCCGTCCGCAGCGCGTGATCCACCTCGGCCTTCATCTTCTCTTCGCTCTCTGGAGAGGCGCAGTTCAGCAGCACCTCATCCCTGCTGGCTAGCGCGGCGATCGCATCCCAGGTGACCGGCTCTTCCAGCTCCGCCCCGCCCACACGGATCACGTGGCTCGTCACCTCGATCCCGAGAAAGCGCAGCAGCGTCTTCGCCAACGCCCCCGCTGCTACCCGAGCGGTCGATTCCCGCGCGGAGGCGCGTTCCAGTACATATCGCGCATCTTTAAAGTTGTACTTTAAAGAACCAGAGAGGTCCGCATGGCCTGGACGGGGGGACGCGACGGCCTTATGTTTCGTGGGATCACCCGCACCCACCGGCAGAATCTCTTCCCAGTTCTTCCAGTCGCGATTCGCAATCTGCATCGCCACCGGCGCCCCGATGGTCCGCCCATGCCGCACGCCGGAAAGGATGTGGGCGGTATCCGTCTCGATGCGCATGCGGCCGCCGCGGCCATACCCCTGCTGCCGCCGCCACAACTCTCGATCGATGAATGCCTGGTCGACTTCCAGTCCCGCCGGAAGCCCCTGCACCAGCGCGATCAGGGCCTCGCCGTGCGACTCACCCGCGGTTGAAAAACGTAGCATGTGCCTTCCCGGTCAAACCTTGATTGTAAAGGACTGGCCGAGGTCGTAGCGGACGCTGAGTCAGCCCGCTTTCCGGCGTGATGTCTTCGCATCCTTCGTCCTAATCTTATCGCCCTGACCATCGAGTACCGCCTTATTCGGCTTCGACTTTTCAAAGGAGAGTTCGAGAGATTGCTTGAGTTGTGCCATGAGAGTGGTGACCGGGTTTGTGATTCCCGCAGGTGTTTCCATAGTCGACGCGAGTTGCTCGGCAATCACGCTGTTGAGCGATTTGTGCTCCTGCTCCGCTCGAATTGCCAAAGTGCGGTGGAGGTCGCTCGGGATCCGAATATTCAGCGAACCCTTGAAAGGCTTGTCGGGTGCCCGCCCTTCTTCCTTGCAAAATGCCAGATACTCGTCCACCGCACCACGAAAATTCTTCTCCAACGTGCTTACATCGTCGCCATCGAAGAGCACTCGATCCCGTATCCCGACGAGCCTTCCGTAAAGCAGGCGATCCTCAGCACTGTACTCCACGGAGCCCGTGTAGCCGTTGTATTCCATCGTATTGCTCATAGGAATCCTTTCTCCGTGAGCTCAGCGATCGCTTCTCTCACCTGATAGGCCTTCAACACATTGGAAGGATGGGGCTGGTGAATGTACATGACCGTCCCCGTGGCGATATGCACAAACTTACGACCTGAGCCGCCGGTTGTTTTCAGCTCGTAGCCGCAGGTAGTCATGAGGGCGACCAGCTCCTCCCAAGTGAAGTCTCTCGGTTTCGACTTCAGCCGGCCAAGGGCCTTCTCGCGCTTGCTCACTGAGACAGGTTAGAGCAAATTGCGGGCGTGGCGCAACTAAAAATAGTTGCAGCTGCTAGTTAACCAGCCACTCATACTGCGCATCCGTAAGCGGCACCACCGACAACCGGAACTGCCGAAACAGCAACGATCCCTGGAACACCGGCGCCTCGCGCATCTCCGCCAGCGTCTTCGGCTGCTTCAGACGCTTCCCCGGCGCAATCCGCACCACCGGGCTTTTCGGGTTCGATGCATCCACGGAAACGACATGCGCCGTGCCCACCACAGCCTTCTCCGTCACAGTGTGATAGATGACGAGCTTCTCGCCCTTCTTCATGCCGGCCAGGTTCATCAGCGCCTGAGGGTTCTTCACGCCGTCCCAGGTCGTCTCGCCGTCGCGTTCCAGATCGCTGTAGGAGTAAGACTCCGGCTCACTCTTCAACAGGTAAGGCATCGTTCGTCACCTCGCCACTTACTTCGCCAACAGCTTCATTCAGATCCGTGCGATCAGCTTCGCCCAAAGAACTCCGGCTGTCCAGAAATGCCCGGCTGTTCAGCAGCGGGCGTTCGAGCGCTCGCACCCACTCCGTCATCTCGTCCGGCCCGCGGCCGTTCTGCGCGCTGCGCTCCAGCTCTGTACGCACCGAGTACATCTTCGCATCCAGATCGTCCAGATAGTGAAAGAGGATCGCCTCCGGAGTCATGGGCAGCTTGGGCGACCCGAACTCATACTTGCCGTGATGACTGAGCACGATGTGCTCGACCAGCAGGCGGAGACGCGGCGGAAAATCGGAAATCGCGGCGACCTTCTTCTCGATCATCGCAATGCCCAGCGTGATGTGGCCCAGAAGTTGGCCCTCGAGGGTGTAATCGAAGTTCAGACTCCAGCGCAGCTCTTCAAGCTTGCCGATATCGTGCAGGATGGCGCCCGTCATCACCAGATCGCGATGCACCTCTGGATAATGCGCCGCAACGCGATCGCAGAGCCCCAGCAGGGACACGATGTGCTCGAGCAGCCCACCGATCCAGGCATGATGCAGGTACTTCGCCGCCGGCGCACTGCGCAGCAGAGCGGCAGTCTCCGGATCGTCGAGAAAGCTGCGAACCAACTGCTGGAGAAAGGGTTCGGTGAAGCTGTCGACAAATGCGTTCAGCTTCGCCCATAGATCGTCGATCGAGAGGCTGGTGTGCGGCTGAAAATCGGCCAGCGAATACTCCTCCTCCGCCGCCTTCCGAAGCTTCTTGATTGTGAGCTGAGGCCGTCCGTTATAGCCGGAAACCTCAACCTGCACTTTAACAACATGCCCAGCCTCAAACATCTCGGCACAGGCCTCGAAGTTGTCCCACATCTTCGCTTCGCATTGGCCGGTGCGATCCGTCAGCCGAAGTGACAAATAAGGAGCGCCATCGCGTTTGCGGCTGAACTGCTTCTGCGCGACCACGAAAAAATCCGTGACCGTCTGGCCCTCGTATTTCGCGATCTCGCCGAGGAAGACGGCCTTGGTATGCGTGGGAACCAGCGTGCCCTGGCTCATTCTTGGCTCACTGAGAATGACTCACGGCTGCGGTTGCGCCGGCGCCGTGGCGTTCGGTTGTGCCGGTGCAGCACCGTTGTCAGCAGGCGCATTGTCGCTCGAAGTCGGTACCGTGCCCGGCGTCGCCAGCGGCGATGGCGTGGAGGTCTGTTGCGGCGGAGGCGCCGGCTCCTTCGACTTGTTGACCTGGTCGGAGTAACGCGTCTTGTCGCCCTTCACCTTGGGCGCTTTCTTTTTTGTGGCGGTATCGCCGGCCAAGCCCAGTGGAGCAGATTGTGTCTTCTGCGCCGCGGCTTCCTCTGGAGTGTCCGGCTGCGCCACGCGTTCGTTCTCTGTCTGGTCCGGTGTTTTGACTTTCTTCGCCTTCGGCTGACGCGCGCGATCGGCAAAGCGCGTCTTGCGATCGACCGCAACCGCAGCATCACCGCTGGGAACGTCGCCGGAGCTGGAGTTGGACGCAACCTGCGCCTCGTTGCCGCCGCCTGCTTCAGCACCGGCAGCCTGCCCCGCCGCCTGCTCGGAATTGTCGGTCGGGTGCGCGGCAGGAGGCAGCGCCTCGCGCGGCGCCTGGCCAAACCGGATCTTCTCCTTCTTGCCCGGCTTCTCTACCGCCGGAGGATTGGCCACTGCAGTCGTTGTCCCGGCGGCAGTTGCCTTGGTCGCGCTTCCTGTTGCGCCTTCCGTCGTGGCAGCCGTCCCGGTCGTATTCGCCCCGGCTGTCGTTCCGGCTGTATTCGTCGCCGACGTCGTTTCGTCAGCGTGACGTCCGCGATGTGCGCCGGTGTAGCGGGTGCGCTTGAAGTGCACCTTCTTCTTCGGTCCCGGTGGCGCGTAGGCGCTATACAGCGGCTTGGACGCGTTGCGCACCGCGGCTGTGTCTACATAGCCGGGGCGGACATCGATGTACGCGTTCTGCCGGAGTTGGGCCAGGTACTCGCGCAGCCTCGGCTGCATCTCGGACATGAAGGCCGCCTCTTCCACCTGCGGACGGATCGAAGCAAGCGGCTGCGTGCCGCCCGGAGTATGCTCGGTGACCTTCAGGATCACGTAACCCTGCCGGGTACGAATCGGCTCCGTCGCCTGTCCCGCCGGCAGGGGGAAGGTTGCGTCCTCCAGTTGCTTTGCCAGTTTTCCGCGGGTATAGATGCCGAGATCGCCGCCTTGCGCCGCGGTGGATCCGGCGGAGTTCGCCTTCGCCAGGTCGGCAAAGCTGGCGCCGCCCTTGATCTTGGCGTCCAGATCGTCGGCCTTTGTCTTGGCCGCAGCCAGACTGGCTGCCTCATCCCCACCCGCCTGTACCGGGACCAGAATCTCACTCAACCGCACCGACTCCGGCTGCGTGAAGTCGCTCAGGTGCTGCTGATAGTACTTCTGCAGCTCGGCCTGCGTCATCTGGATGTGGCGGCCCACCTGGTCGCGGATTACCTGCTGGGTGATGATGCTGTTGCGGATGTTCTGCTTGAAATCTTCATAGGAGACACCCTGGCTGGAGGCAGCCTTTTCCAGGTCCTCCATCGTGTCCAGGTGGTTCTGCTTGCGGATCTCATCCAGACGCCGCACCAGCTCGGTCTCACCATTGATGTCCAGATCCTTGCCCTTCGAGAGCAGCAACTGCTGATCGATCAGGTCGCGCAGCAGATCGCGCTTGTGATCTTCGAGCTCCTGCCCTGTCCAGCCCTGCTGGCGCGCCTCCTGTTCCAATTGGGCCGCCGCGCGGTTGTAGTCCGAGGTGCTGATGATCTGGTCGTTGACCTGGGCCACCCGCTCTTCGACCACACTGCCCCCGAAGGGCGAGGCCTCGGCCTTGGGATCGAACTTCGCGCGCTCGGCCTGCTGCTCCGGCGTCAGCGGCTTGTTGGTCTTCTTCTGGGCAAGAACGGGGGCGGCAGCCAGCACACAACCTGCCAGCAGCCAGGCGCAAACATCGGAACGGCGAAGGGTCATGAATCTCTCTACATACCGGCGTGGCGTGCAGGCCGGGGTCTCGGATCGGAAATGATCGTTCAGGGCGTACTTCGGACGCCGGCACATACCGGCGCCTGCCTCATCGTCTTCAGCTTACTGAAGACGTGCTTGTGCACATTCTACTCACCACTGGCGGTGCATGCACCAGCCGGCAGCGCAGACCGGCAGGAGTTTCCATCGCCACAATTTCCCGTCGGCTAAAAGGCGCAATTCGCCCCCCTGCTTTGCCCGGTTGTCGTTGGCGGTCTGTATTGCCATTTTGCGCCGCCGGCTGGAGCAGCTTGGCGTCACACCTACGTGGCAGTTCAGCAACGCCGGTCGTGCTTCCCCCGGTGCTATACTCGCGTCTAATAAGCAAGCGCCAGGACTGCCGTTTGTTCGCGTAAACCTGCCGCAGCTATCCTTCCCATGGCATCCAGTCCGCGCCGCTCCGCTATTGCCGTTGCTGTCTTCCTCGCCGCCTGCGCGGCCGGAGGCACGCTAGTCGAACGCACCGTAGGCGCACAGGCCCAGGCTGATGAATCGACCCTGCGCAACGACCTGCGTTCCTTCACTACTGTTTATAGCCTGGTGGAGCAGAATTACGCCGAGCCGCTGAACGGCGACAAGGCGGAGCGGGCTATCTATGACGGCGCGATCCCCGGCATGCTGCGCGTCCTCGATCCCCACTCCAGCTTCTACGATCCCAAAGCCTACGCGAAGATGCGTGAGGACCAGCACGGCAAGTACTACGGCGTGGGCATGACCATCCAGCCGCAGAACAACAAGATCGTCGTGCTCTTCCCCTACGAGGGCACCCCCTCCTTCCGCGCCGGTCTCAAGCCCGCCGACATCATCATCGCCGTGGACGGCAAGTCCACCGACAACATGGATTCCACCGAAGTCGCCAACATGCTCAAGGGCCCCAAGGGCACCCATGTGCAGGTGACGGTGAATCGCTATGGCCAGTCCAAGCCGCTGAACTTCGACCTGGTCCGCGATGAGATCCCGCACGGCTCCATCGATCTGGCATTCATGATCAAGCCCAACGTGGGCTACATCCATATCACGCAGTTCCAGGAGACCACCGGCCACGAAGTCGGCGAGGCGCTGGAGAACTTCGGACCCGGTCTCAAGGGCCTGGTGCTCGACCTGCGCAGTAATCCCGGCGGACTGCTGACCGAGGCTGTCTCCGTCTGCGACAAGTTCCTGCAGAAGGGGCAGGTCATCGTCTCCCAGCGCGGACGCGCCTATCCCGAACAGACGCAGCGCGCGACCCATGGCAACGGCGGCCGGAACTTCCCCATCGTCGTACTCGTGAACCACGGTACTGCTTCGGCTGCGGAGATCGTCAGCGGCGCGCTCCAGGACCACGATCGCGCTATCGTCGTCGGTGAGACCACCTTCGGCAAAGGGCTGGTGCAGACCGTGTATCCGCTCTCCGACAACACCGGGCTCGCGCTGACAACCTATCACTACTACACGCCAAGCGGCCGGCTCATCCAGCGCAACTACAGCGGCGTCTCACTGTACGACTACTACTACAACCACGATCAGCCGCCCACCACTGAGGATAAGAACCGGGAAGTCAAGCTGACCGACTCCGGCCGCACCGTCTACGGCGGCGGCGGGATCACGCCGGACGACAAGATTGCCACGCCCAAGTCGAATCACTTCCAGGACGTGCTGCTGGAGCACTACGCCTTCTTCAACTTCGCCAGCCACTACGTCGCCAATCGCACAGTGGACAAGAGCTTCCAGGTGGACGATGCGGTAATGAACGAGTTCCGGCAGTTCCTGAACAGCCAGCAGATCGCGTTCACCGAGCAGGACCTGAACGGCATCTCTGAATGGGTCAAGGCCAATATCAAGGCGGAGATCTTCACCACGCAGTTCGGCCAGGAGCAGGGGCTCCGCGTGCGTGCCGACTGGGATCCGATGATCAGCCAGGCGATCGGCTATCTGCCCCAGGCGCAGGCTCTTGAAGATCAGGCCAAGAAGGCAGACGAGCAGCGCGCCTCGGCTGCTCTGCACACCAGCCAGTAAGCCTTCTCGCCTGCTCTCGGCCATGCGCACGCGGTCAGGAATCCAACTCGCGGAGGGCAGTGATCATGGCAGACAAAGTTCAAAAGCTCGGTCTCGAGCGTGACTACAAGCAATACCTCTACTTCATCAACAAGCAAGGCAACGTCGCCCGCAAAAAGAAGGGCGGCGAGGGCGCCGAAGAGGTCGTAGCCGAAACCAAGCTACAGCGTGAGAAGGGATATCTCTACTTCATCGACAAGGATGGCGACCTGGCGCGCGCGCCGCGCAAAGGCAAGTCGGACGCGCCGTCAGAATCCTGAAGGCCGCGCATCGCGCTCTGTTAACCCGCGAGAGCAGCGGCACAGTCACTGACACGTAATTGCGCAGCACCCTAATCGAGCGGCACCACCATCACCGAGCAGATGCCGTGCTCTCCTCCCGATGCTTCTCGGAAGGCTGCCTTGCTCGACCAAACGTGCGCGTCTCGCCCTCCCGGACGACAGCAATCCGCTCGCGTAATCCCAGCCTCTCAGCCGAAGCCAGCAGCCGTGGCAGTGGCTCGTCCAACGGCTCCTCGGAGAGCCAGAAGGTCCCATAGTGCATCGGCACCATCCACTCCGCTCCCAAGTCCTGATGGGCGCGCAGAGCATCTTCCGGGCTCATATGGACCGCGCGGTAGCTGTCCGGCGTGTAGGCGCCGATCGGCAGCAACGCGACCTCCGGCCGTAGGCGTGCGCCGATCTCGCGAAACCCCGCGAAGTACGCCGTATCCCCCGAATAGTACAGCCGGCAAGCGCCGCCTTCTACCAGATAGCCGCCGTATCCGCGATGCCCATCGGTGATCCAGCGCGTGCCCCAGTGCTTCGCCGGCGTGTGCGTGATGGTGAGCCCACCCGCCGCATACGTCTCCCACCAGGCAAGCTCAATGACCTGGGAGAACCCGAGGCGGCGCACCACGTCGGCCACATCGCTCGGGACCACCACCACAGGCGCGCGCCCCGTACGCCTTCGCGTTGCGCGCACGACACGCCGCAGCGAGGAGCGGTCAAGGTGGTCCATGTGCGCATGCGACAACAGCACGATGTCGATCGGCGGAAGATCGCGCACCCGCACCCCCGGACGCCGCTGCCGTCGCAGCAGGATCAGCCAGGTGGAGAAGACCGGATCAAAGAGTAGATTCTGTCCCGCCGCCTGCACCAGAAATGACGAGTGGCCGATGAACGTAACCCCGAGCTCGTCCCGGCTGACAGGCTGCGGGCGATGATGCGTGCCGCGCATCGGCGTCACGGCCGATCGCCAAAGCAGATGCCCCGTGTACCGCAGCCTTCGCCTGATCTCAGCCCAGCGGCCCATACGGCTTCGTTTTCTCATCTCTCTCTTCGATGATGATCCGCGGCATGGTGATCCTGTTTTTGCGTTCCGGGGTGGCCATCACAAAGACTCGCCGGCCAGTACGACACAGGCACGCCCCGGGCAAGAACTGTCCCATCCCGCCAGGAATACGAGACAATGCCTGCAACGCATGCATTCCGTCCCTCGCCTCCCGACTACTCCTCGCTCTCGGTCTGCTGTCTTCCGTATCCGTGGCCGCGCAAAGCGTGCCGGCCGCACAACCAGAAACGCCGCCCCCGCCATCCACTCAGTCGACTCCGCCGGCCCCGGCCCCCCACGCCCGCACCGCCCGTCCAGTTCACTCGCACCATGCCGCCCCGGCCGGTGCGCTACTCCGGCAGCCTCGGTTCCACCTACATTCCGCTCGATAGCTGGATGTATCCGGAAATCATGCGGCTCTACTCGCTCGGCTTCATCGACACGCTCTTTCTCGGCATGCGGCCGTACACGCGCACCAGCGTCGCCCACATGCTGGATGCCTCCGCGGGCAGAATTTACAACAGCGACAGCGACGAAGCCAAGGAGATCTACAGCGCATTGAGCCGCGAGCTGGCTCCCGACATTGAGATACCGGTGGACGCGCATCGCGGCTACACGGAGATTGCGTCCGTCTACACGCGCATGCTTGGCATCGCCGGTCAGCCCCTGCGCGACAGCTACCATACCGGCCAGACCATCGTGAACGATTACGGCCGGCCTTATGCGGAAGGCTTCAACAACATCACGGGCGCCAGCGTCCGCACCACTCTCGGCCGCTACTCAGGCTATGTCCGCGGCGAATACCAGCACGCGCCCTCGCTGTGGGGCTACTCGGAAGCAGTAGCCGCTCAGCTTTCCTACCAGGACGAAGTCTACCCGCTCACCTACTACAACCCTACCCTGCAATACGGGCAAACATTGCAGAGCGTGGATACGTTTCGTATTCAGGAGGCCTATCTCGCGGCCAACTTCGCCAGCCACGAAATTTCCATCGGCAAGAGCGATGAATGGTTTGGTCCCGGGCGCGGCGGAGGCATGGGCTACAGCAACAACGCCGAGAATATCTATTCCATCCGCATCAACCGCGTGGAGCCGGCGCACATCCCCTTCGTCTCGCGCTTTCTCGGACCGGTCCGTTACGACTTTATGTACGGCAGCCTGCAGGGACACACTGCATACAACACGGTCTATACACATTCGGAAGGTTTCAGTTTCAAGCCGACAGTCAACTTCGAATTCGGCTTCGAGCGCACCGTCGTCTTCGGCGGCAAGGGCCACCAGCCCGTCACCTGGCACACCTTTCTCAAGGGCTTCTTCGATATCAATGACACGACCGTTCCCGAGAAGACTGGACGGGACGATCCCGGCGCGCGTTTCTCCGCCTTCAACTTCTCCTACCGCTTGCCATATGTGCGCAACTGGCTTACCTTCTACACCGATTCCGAAGCGCATGACGATGTAACGCCAATCAGCGCTCCCAGGCGTGCAGCGATTCGGCCCGGCCTCTATCTTTCGCAATTTCCCGGCGCGCGCAAACTTTCCCTGCGCGCGGAAGCCGTCTCTACCGATCCGCCGACCGGACGCAGCATCCACGGAAGCTTCATGTACTGGGAAGCGGAACAGCGGCAGGCGTACACCAGCAAGGGTTTCGTCTTCGGCGACTGGATCGGGCGCGAATCAAAAGGCGGGCAGGCATGGCTGACCTACCACCTGAGCGGTAACGAGTGGCTGGAGCTTCAATATCGCAACGTAAAAGCTGCCAAAGACTTCGTGCCTCTTGGCACTACCCAAAATGATTACGCGGTGAACGCGGTGAAGCGGCTGGGCAAGGACGTCGAAGTGAACGCCTGGGTCCAGTACGAGCGCTGGAAAGCTCCTTACCTGCTCAACGGCGACACCTCCGCGCAGAACGACACCAGCATCGCCGTGCAGTTGACGTGGTATCCGCGCAACAGCATCCGCCGCTACTGAGGTCGCAACAGCGGGCGCCCCCAGCCAGCCGTCAGCACCAGCAGGATATACATCAGCTGCATGAGCAGGCGGACAGGCACAGCAGGCATATATAGCCCGTGTACCGTCTGCCCGGCGACATGGATGTTTGCCGGAAAGACCGCAATCATCAGCAGCGCGATGCCCAGGGATGCACTGCGTTCCGTTCGGCGGAAGAACAGTCCCGCCGCGCCGGCCAGCTCCGCCACCCCGCTCAGAATCACGAGCAGCGGTCTGCCGGGAAAGACCGGCGGAATGATCTGCGCGATCGCCGCTGTCATCGTCAAATGCGCGATTCCGCTGACCAAAAGCGGCAATGCGACGAGCACTCGGAGGATGCGTTGCGTGGTGCCGAACGACCGAAAGCCGCCACGCGCAACGCCAAAAAAGAGCGCCGTCACCGCCGCCAGCTCGCTGAGGCAGAAGAGATAGATCAGGTTGTCTCTCCGGGCAGAAAGTTGCGTGCGAGACGGCGCACCTCATCGCGCACATACAGCGCATGAATGACCATCGCAAGTGCGCCAGCGATCGCCGTCGCGATCACTCGATGCTCCGCCGTGGATCCCTCCGGGGTCCGGCCAACCGCGAGAATGAAGGCGATATAGCTGGTCAGAGGGATGACATACAACGCGTAGTTCACATTCTGCAGCGCGTATGCGAGATACATCGAGAGGAGGATGAGCGCGCTGAGCCAGATTCCATCCGGGCGCAACGTCGTCGCGACCAGCGTTGCCAGTGCCGCGCCCACGAAGGTGCCGCCGATGCGAGCGATGGAGCGCACATTGGTCAGCAGCAGGTCCGGCTTCATGATGATGAGCGCTGTCATAGGAATCCAATAGGCGTTCTGGAAGTGCAGGAGCAACGCAAGGCCCTGCGCCAGCAGACCAGTCAACGCCAGCATCAGCGCATAGCGAAACGTCGAGGAGTGAATGGTGAGGTTCGACACGATTGCCCGTCGCTGCCATCCCGGTGTGTGCATCGTCGGATCGGAATACGTGGTCCGGGCGGGCGGGAAGAAGTGCCATAGCAGCAGAATGCAGAGAAACTGCAGAAAACCGCCGGTCAACACGCCTGCCGCGCGCAGCGCCGCTTCGTGTGGCGTGCCCGGCACCGCACTCGACACCACCAGAAAGATGCAGCACTGCTGCCCCACCCAGGATGCAGCCGAGCTGATGGCGCTCGACATCCCGTAACAGAATGCCCAGAGCGTCACCAACGCCAGCAGCTCCCATGGATGCTTCGCGGCGAGTTCACCCATGGCCGCAGAGAGCGCCATGCCTAGCGTCGCCAGCACCATCGCACCACCGCGAAACCAAAGAGGCCGCTGAAAGGCCCCGAAGCCCACAGACTGAGCGCTGCCGGCGATGACCACGGCCGCGTACCGGTGGCCCATAGCCAGCGATCCGGCCAGCGCGAGGGCAATCGCCGGAAGGCAGAGCAGGCTTGCGCGCCACTCTGCCGCATCCCAGTTCACGCGTCGCAGCTCGTGGGTCAGCCCCGTTGTCGCCATCGTTGGCACGCTCGCATGCACCCGCAGCATCGGTACCAGGCCGCACAGGAAATCATAAGCGGAGCGCTCGACCCTCTGTCAGAACTAACAAGCGTTTACCGTGACCTCTTTGAGCACCAGCTTCAGCTCGCGATCCATCGTGTCGAGCCGGATCGCGGAGCAGTCCCTCAATATCCAGTCAGGCTTCGCCGCAACCAGGTCCGCAATGGACGCGGTGGTAGTGAACGCGATCACCCGCGCGCCGGCATTCCTTCCGGATGCGATGCCGGCAAGGGCATCCTCTACCACGATGCACTCCTCCGGCCTGAAGCCCAGCCCAATCGCGCCCTTCCGATACGGCTCCGGGTCGGGTTTACCGCGCGTGATGTCATTCGCAGTGATGAAGAGTCCCGGCGTGGGCAGCCCTGCGGCACGAATCCGCACCTCTGCCAGCGGGCGCGTGCAGGAGGTGACGATGGCCCAGCGATCGCGCGGCAGCGCGCCCAGCAGCTCGGTCACGCCGGGCAGCGGCACAATCTCGGCAACATCCGCGATCTCAGCCTGCTCCACCAGACGGTTTTCTGCCTCGTGATCTGCCTCGGGGAGCAGGTACCGCAGCGTCTCGATGCTGGGGCGTCCATGCGCCCGATGCAGCACCTCCTGCACATCGAAGCCGCGCTCCTCGGCCCAGCGCGACCATACCCGTTCCACCGCGGGTATGGAGTTGATCAGTACACCGTCCAGATCGAACAGCAGGGCCTGTGCGGAAACATTCGTCATCTCTCTATGCTAGCCGAGTCACTTCGCAGGAAAGAGAAAGCGCAGGAAGGGATCGACCCGCTTCGCCCACGCGTCCTCCGTATGACGAGCTCCCGGCACGCGGAGATATTGCATCTCATTGCCGTCGCGCCAGCCGCGTCGCTGAAGCAGCCGATGCAGCTCGTCGCATTTCTTAATCATCGGCGGTCCTTCGGAGAGTCCCATATCCAGCCAGATGCGCGGCCGCGGCTCCGGCCGTGTGCGGCGCACATACTCGAGCATCGCGCCGCGCGCCCACCACACCGAAGGCGAAAGCACCGCCAGTCGTCCGAAGACCTGCGGCCAGCTCAATCCGAGATAGAGCGATAGCAGCCCGCCTAGCGATGAGCCCCCAATGCCCGTATGCGCAGCTCCATCGAGCGTCCGATAGTGCTGGTCCACCCACGGCTTCAGCTCTTCGATCAGCAGGCGGCCGTAAAGATTCGCGTTGCCTCCGCCCAGATTGCGATCGCGCATGGGCGTGTACTCCTCCATGCGCCCGACCCCGGTGTTGTAGACGCCCACCACGATCAGCGGCTCGATGGCCCCCTCGCCGATCAGCCGGTCTGTGGTCGTCTGCACATCCCAGAAGCTTCCCTTGATAAAACTGGTCGCGGGGTCGAAGAGGTTCTGTCCATCCTGCAGATAGAGCACGGAATAGCGCCGCTTGGACTGGAAGTAGTCCGGAGGCAGCGCGACAATGACATCCCGCCGCGCCGGCAGAAACGCCGAGACGAATTGTCGATGCAGCCGCAGTCGCTCCTTGTCCCCAACCAGCACGGCGTCTTCAAAGCTGACCGGCTCCAGCTCAGCGCCGGAAGCCGAAGCCTTGTCGGTCCCATCTGTTGGTGCGGTGGTCCGGGTGCGTAGTTTCAAATCAGATGACTCGAGAGTAAGCTGTTCTGCTTCGTACAACGCGTCTCCCTGAATTTCGCGAATGCCGCGCCAGCACGGGTACTGCCCGCGGCTCTGCTACAGTAGCAGCGGATTTCCTTCTGGATAAGGCTCAGACTGAGCCTATCAAGCGCAGGCGTCCGGAGCCAGCACGCATGAATCGCGAATATCACAGATGGTATTCAGAACGTCTCGGCCGGGATATGGAGCTGCTTGTCTTTGGACACAGCGGCGTACCCGTCATCGTCTTTCCCAGTTCGCAGGCGCGTTTCTTTGAGTTCGAAGACCGCGGCATGGTGGGCTCGATCGGGCACAAGATCGACAACGGCGAGATCCAGCTTTATTGCATCGACTCGCTCGACGCCGAGAGCTGGTACAACCGCAACGTGCCGCCGCGCTGGCGTATCGCCCGTCAGATCCAATACCAGGAGTACATCCTCAACGAGGTCCTCCCCCTGGTCCGGCTCAAGAACCGCGACAGCCATCTCATCACTCTCGGCTGCAGCTTCGGCGGCTACCACGCCGTGAACATCGCCCTCCGCCACCCGGACGTCTTCACCGGCTTCCTCTCCATGTCAGGCGCCTTCGATGTCACGAATTTCCTGCACGGCTACTACGATCAGGATGTCTACTTCAACATGCCGCCGCACTACCTCGCCAACATGAACGACCCCTGGTACCTGGAGCGCTACCGGCAGAATACTTTCGTGCTGGCCACTGGCTGGGATGACCAGTGCCTGCCCCACAATCAGCGCCTCTCCCACCTGCTCGGAATCCACGGTGTCCACCACCAGCTCGCTGTCTGGGACACCTGGAACAGCCACGACTGGCCCACCTGGCAGCGCATGATGAATGTTTACCTTTGATGGCATGATCGTGGCAGACACTGTAAGCCAAGCCCGCCGCGAAAGAAGCAGGACGTGAACGCAAAACGGGAACCGCGACGGAAGGAGCAAGCATGAACATGAAGAAGATCGGCGTGTTGTACGGCATGGAGAACACCTTCCCCGGGGCCCTGGTCGAGCGCATCAACGCAATGAAGCTCCCCGGCATCTCTGCCGAGTCCCTGCAGGTCGGCGGCGTGCGCGAGGCCGCTCCCAGCGGCTACGCGGTCATCGTCGATCGCATCTCGCACGACATCCCTTTTTATCGCGGCTTCCTCAAGAACGCGGCGCTCACCGGCACCAGCGTCATCAACAACCCATTCTGGTGGTCTGCGGACGACAAGTTCTTTAACTACGCACTCGCCCGCAAGCTCGGGGTCGCCGTGCCGCGCACCGTCCTGCTGCCGCACAAACGATACCCCGCGGGCACCACCGACCGCTCCATGCGCAATCTCGAGTATCCGCTGGACTGGAAGGGCATCTTCGACTACGTTGGATTCCCCGCCTTCCTCAAGCCCTTCGATGGCGGCGGCTGGCGCGACGTCTACCACGTCCACAACTGGGAGCAGTTCTTCGAGGCCTACGATCAGACCGGCGACCTGTGCATGACCTTGCAGAGCGCAGTGAAATTCCAGGAATACTTCCGCTGTTACGTGATCGACCAGAAGAAGGTCCACATCATGCCATATGACCCGCGGCGTCCCTTCCATGAGCGCTACGTGAAGGATCCGCCGGCGTACGCTCCCGAGTTGCTCGCCCGCGTGGAGCGCGATGCGCTGACCCTGTGCCGCGCCCTCGGCTATGACCTGAACACGGTCGAATTCGCCGTCGAAGACGGAGTGCCCTACGCCATCGACTTCATGAACCCCGCTCCCGACGCAGATATCCACTCCGTAGGCGAAGCAAACTTCCGCTGGATCGTCGACGCTGTGGCCGAGATGGCAGTCGAGAAAGCACAGCAGCACGGGACGCCCACAGGCGGCTTCGTGTGGTCCTCCTTCCTGTCCGGCAAACCAGTGACGAAGCCGGCCGCGTCGGCGACCGAAAAGAAGCCAGCCGCCAAAAAGGCGGCTCCAAAAAAATCAGCAGGCAAATCGAGCAAGACCCAGGGCCCCTCAGCGTAAAGACAACCAGCATCTGGAGCTTCGCCCATGCGACCATCCTTCACGCTCGGTATTGAAGAGGAGTACCAGACCGTCGATCCGGTAACGCGCGACCTGCGCTCCCACATCAAGACGGAGCTGCTGGTCAAAGGCAAACGCCGTCTGGAAGAGCGCGTCAAAGCGGAGATGCATCAGTCTGTCGTAGAGGTCGGCACCCGCATCTGCCGCACCATCGACGAGGCGCGCGAGGATCTATACGATCTGCGGCGGCAGATGATCCACATCACGCAGGAGCACGACCTGGTGCTGGTGGCCGGCGCTACTCACCCATTTGCCGATTGGAGCGCGCAGGACATCTATCCGGACGAGCGCTATGAGCGTGTCGTCGAAGACCTGCAGCAAGTGGCGCGTGCGAACCTGATCTTCGGCTTGCATGTGCACGTGGGCATCGAAGACCGCGAAGCCGCGATCCGCATCATGAACTCGATGCGCTACTTCCTGCCGCATATCCTTGCTCTGTCCACAAATTCGCCATTCTGGCGCAGTCGTGACACCGGACTGAAGAGCTATCGCGCAAAGGTCTTCGACAAGTTTCCCCGCACCAACATTCCGGACAGCTTCGGGAGCTGGGGCGAGTTTGAGCAGTTCTGCAACCTGCTCGTCAAGACCAACTGCATGGATAATGCGAAGAAGATCTGGTGGGACATCCGCCCCCATCCCTTCTTCAACACGGTCGAGGTGCGCATCTGCGACATTCCGATGCGCGCGGAAGAGACTATCGCCATCGCCGCGCTCATTCAGGCCACCGCCTGCAAGCTGTGGAAGCTCCACTCCAGCAACCAGGATTTTCGCCAGTACAGCCGCGCGCTGGTGATGGAAAATAAATGGCGCGCCGTGCGTTACGGCCTTGAAGGCAAGCTGATCGATTTCGGTAAGGAGATAGAAGTGGACGAGCGCGAGCTGATCCTCGAATATCTCGCCTTCGTCGATGACTGCGTGGATGAGCTGGGCAGCCGCGAAGCTGTTGCCTCCGTCCGCACGATCCTCGATACCGGCTCGGGCGCACAGCGCCAGGTGCGCAAGTTCAAGGAGAGCAATGGCGACCTGAACGCCGTCGTCGACTACATGGTGGAGGAGACGCGCGCCGGCCTCTTTTAACGCATCTCAATAACGCTGACGCGATACACTGCGACATTCCCTTCAAACCATGACCATCACGCGCACTCAGCTCCTCGACGTTGCCTTTCCGGCCGACTTCACTCCCGGCGCGCGCAGCGCCGTCACCACCTGCCTCCGCATTCAGCCGGCGGAAAAGGTGACCCTCATCACCGATCAGGCGACGATCGAAATCGCTGCTTCGATTGCGCGCGAGCTCGAGACCATTGGCTGCCCGTGGAGCGGCTTCGTCCTCGAAGAAACAGCGCCCCGCCCTCTGGCGGGCATGCCGGCTGAGGTCCTCGCCGATATGGAGACCAGCCAGGTATCCATCTTCGCTGTCGAGGTGCAGCAGAACGAGCTGCTCTCCCGACGCCAGATGACGGACGTGGTGAACCGGCGCCGCATGCGCCACGCCCACATGGTCAACATCAATCCGCAGATCATGCTGGAAGGCATGCGCGCCGATTTTGCCGCCGTCGACCGCCTCAGCCAGCGCGTGCTCGAGCGCGCAGGCAAGGCTACCGCGGTGCGCGCCACCACCGCCGCAGGTACCGACATCCGCGCCGAGCTGAACCCCAACTACAAGTGGATCAAGACCAGCGGCATCATCAGCCCGGACAAGTGGGGCAACCTGCCCGGAGGCGAGGTCTTCACCGCGCCCGGCGAAGTGAACGGCACCTTCGTCGTCGACGGCGTGGTCGGCGACTATCTGTGCCAGCGCTACGGCTCCCTTGCCGCGACGCCGATGACCATCACTATCGCGAACAACCGCATCGTCGCCTGCACCTCCAGCAATACGCAGCCTGCAGGATGACTTTTGGGAGTACACCCATCGCGACGAAAACTCAGACCGCGTGGGCGAGTTCGCCATCGGCACCAACATCGGCGTCACGCGCGTGATCGGCAACATTCTCCAGGACGAGAAATTCCCCGGCATCCACATCGCATTCGGCGATCCCTACGGACAGCACACCGGAGCGAAATGGACCTCGTCCACGCACATCGATGTCGTCGGCCTGAACTTCAATATCTGGCTGGAGAGCCCCGCGGGCGAAGAGCAGATCATGCGTGAAGGCCGGTTCCTGATTCAAGCTTGAGGTCGTTTTTACAAAGGTTCTGGGCTCCTAATAGCTTTCTTGACGGAGCTTTTCCGTTGAGAAAAGCTGCTCCGCACGGATGTAGATGAGAACACCATATTTGTGAAAACGGGGAGGCAGCGTGCTGCCAGAACTGCGGCAGGCATTCAATCGCGACTACCAGCCCGGCCGCTACCAGGCCCTGCTTGACGACTGTGCCCGGCAGGCGCGCGCGCCCCTCGAGTTCCGCGTCGCGGAGACACCCTGCTTCTTCCCGCGTTCGCTCATGCAACGAGATCATCGACACCGGCGCCGAACTGACGCATCAGCTCCTCGACAACCCCGCATTCCTCAATGCCTCCGCAGATGCAGTCCCGGAGCGCTTCCGTGTGCCGCATTGCCCGGCTCATCCCCACTTCATGACCGCCGATTTCGGCCTGGTGCGCGAAGAGGACGGCTCGCTCGCACCGCGCCTGGTTGAGTTGCAGGCCTTCCCTTCCATCTTCGGTCTGCAGGCTGTGCTCTCTGCAAGCTACGCGCAACACTTCCAACTGCCCGAAACTCTCGAGTATTTTCTCGACAATCATGACGACGCAAGCTACTGGGCGCTCCTGCGCCGTGTGATCGTCGGCAATCACGCGGCGGAGCATGTCGTCCTCCTGGAAATCGAACCGCAGACGCAGAAGACGCTCCCCGACTTCCATGTGCACGAAGACCGGCTCGGCATCCGCACTGTAGATATCGCGAAATTGAAGCGCGAAGGCCGCCGCCTCTTCTATCGCGACGGAGGTCGAGACGTCCCCATCGAACGCATCTACAATCGCGCCATCGTGGATGAGCTCGAGCGCAAGGGCGTCACGCTGCCCTTCGATTATCGCGACGACCTCGACGTGGAGTGGGCCGGGCATCCCAACTGGTACTTCCGTATCAGCAAATTCGCGATTCCCTGGCTGCGTCATCCCGCTGTCCCCCCTGCCATCTTTCTGAGCGATTGGTACGACGGCAAAGGCCGCGACCTGCTGCCCGAAGACCGCGAACAGTTGGTCTTCAAGCCGCTCTACTCCTTCGCCGGCAAAGGGGTGCAGTTCGCTCCAACGGAGGACGAACTTGCATCGATTCCGCAAGACCAGCGCCACAACTTCCTGCTCCAACAGCGCGTAAAATTCGAGCCGGTCATCGACACGCCCCACGGGCTCACGCAGGCGGAGGTGCGCATCATGTACGTCTGGCCCGACGGCGAATCGCTTCAGCCCGTCATCAGCCTCATTCGCATGGGCCGCGGCAAGATGATGGGCGTCGATCACAATCGCAACCAGGAGTGGGTCGGCGCTTCGGCCGGATTTTTTCCGAAAGAGATATGAGTTCTATGACCACTACACATCATCCGCAGCCGCTGATCTTCTGCCTCTCCACCTACGTGAAAGGCCAGCCCTTCATGCGTGAGTGCGCGCGCCTCGGCTGCCGCGTCGAGCTCCTCACACTCGAAAAGCATCGCGATGCAGACTGGCCGCGCGACATACTCAGCCACATCCACACCATGCCGGAGGAGATGTCCTTCGCGCAGATTGTTAACACCGTCATGTATCTCGCGCGTTCGCGCCGCATCGATCGTATCGTCGCGCTCGACGAGTTCGACATGGAGGTTGCCGCTACCTTGCGCGAGCACATGCGGCTGCCCGGCCTGGGCGAATCGGCGACGCGCTTCTTCCGCGACAAGCTCTCGATGCGTGTGCGGGCTCGCGAAGCGGGCCTCCTCGTTCCCGACTTCATCGGCGTCTTTCATCATGACGACCTTCATCACTGGATGCAGCAAACACCCGCCCCGTGGATGCTGAAGCCGCGCACCGACGCGTCGGCCATTGGCATTCGCAAGCTGCATAACGCCGAAGAACTATGGCCGCTGCTCGACGAGCTCGGCGACCGGCAGTCGCATCACCTGCTGGAGCGCTTCATCCCGGGCGACATCTTTCACGCGGACGGGGTCGTATGGCAGGGCCGCACCCTCACCGCGCCGGTCCATCAATACGGCAAGCCGCCCTTCCAGCTTATGCATCAGGGAGGCGTCTTCACCACCCGCACCGTGGACCGCGCTTCCGTCCCGGCAATCGAGATCCCGCAGCTTCATCAGCAACTCATGGCCGCGCTCGGACTTGCCAATGGTGTCACGCACACGGAGTGGATCCGCGCCGCCGAGGATGGCCGCTTCTATTTCCTCGAAGCCGCGGCCCGCGTTGGCGGCGCGTTCATCGCCGATGTCATCGAGCAGGCATTCGGCTTCAATCCCTGGGTCGAGTGGGCGCGCATCGAAGTGGCTCTCGCCTGCGGCGAACAATACATTCTGCCGAAGCTCGGCACCAACTACGCCGGCAGCGTGCTGTGCCTCGCGCGCGACGCCGTGCCCGTCACCGACCACTACGACGCGCCCGAGATTGTCCACCGCATGCAGAAGCGGCAACACGCCGGGCTCATCGTGCGCTCCAGTGATCCCGCGCGTGTCCAGGCGCTCACTGAGGAATATGCCCGGCGCTTCGCCGAAGACTTTCTCGCCATCGCGCCCGCGCCGGCCAAAGCCACCGCGTAGCATCCAAACGATGGATACCGAATCCGGCGCAACTCACGTATCGTAAGGCTGTCCGCAATTGGCAGCTCGCGGCGCCCTTCTCCTATGTCCCTGTCGTTTCGTGCCCCCATCCTCTGCGTGCTGCTGGCGGCCTTGCCTGCCATGGCGCAGCAATCCAAGCCGGCTCCGCCGCAGCCGGAGGTCGTGCCCGGCAACTTCGTTGACGTCACCGCCAAGGCCGGAGTGCACTTTCAAGGACGCGCCTCCCACACCAGCAAGAAGTATCTGCCGGAAACGATGGGCTCCGGCGTCGCCGTCTTCGATTACGACAACGACGGCCTGCTCGACATTTTCTTTGCAAACGGCGCCCCGCTCGCCGATCCAACGCCGAAGGGCACCATTCCGCAGAAGACCGGCGCCGAATACTGGAATCGCCTCTATCACCAGAAGAAGGATGGCACCTTCGAAGATGTGACAGAGAAGGCCGGTCTCCAGGGCATCGGCTACGGCATGGGTGTCGCCGTCGGCGATTACGACAACGACGGCTTCGAAGACCTCTACGTCACCGCCTACGGAGGCAACCGGCTCTATCACAACAATGGCAACGGCACATTCACCGATGTCACCGCGCAGTCCGGCACCGGCGGAAGTGGCTGGTCCACATCCGCCGCATGGGTGGACCTGGACAACGACGGTCAACTCGACCTGGTAGTGCTCCGCTACCTGCAATGGGACTTCGAGGACATCTACTGCGGCGAGCACCAGGCCGGCCATCGCGCCTACTGTCACCCCGATGTCTTTCAACCCATCCGCGCGCTGGTCTACCACAACGACGGCAAGGGACACTTCACGGAGGAGGCCGCAAAAGCCGGTCTGGACAAACCCGGCAAAGGCCTCGGCATCGCGCTTGCCGACTTCGATCGTGACGGCAAAATCGACATCGTCGTTGCCAATGACTCGATGCTCGAGTTCCTCTATCGCAACAAAGGCGACGGCACCTTCGAAGAGGTCGGCCTGAACGCAGAGGTCGCGGTGGATGGCGATGGCCGCACCTACGCGGGCATGGGCATCGACTTCCAGGACTACAACAACGATGGGCTGCCCGACCTCGTCATCACCGATCTCGCCAACCAGAAATACGCGCTCTACAAGAACAACGGCGACGGCAGCTTCACCTACGACACCTACATGAGCGGCATCGGCGGCATGACCTTGCTGCACTCCGGCTGGGGAATTCACTTCCTGGACTACGACAACGATGGCCTCAAGGACTTGCTCATCAACCAGGGCCACGACCTGGACACCATTCAGCTCAATTTCCCGCAGCTCCGCTACAAGGAACCGATGCTGCTCGCCCGCAACACCGGCAAGGGCTTCGTCGATGTCTCCTCAAAATCCGGCGCCGTCTTTCAGCAGGCGTGGGTGGGCCGCGGCCTCGCCGTAGGCGATCTCGACAATGACGGCCGCGTCGATGCCGTCGTCGCTACAAATGACGGCCCCGCCTACGTGCTTCGCAATGAGACCCCGACCAGCAATCATTGGCTCACGCTCTCGCTCGTCGGCCATCGCAGTAACCGCGACGGCATCGGCGCCGAAATTCACCTGACTACCAGTGCGGGAACGCAGCTCCTCACCGTATCGACGGCTGGTAGCTACCTGTCAGCAAACGACAAGCGCGCGCACTTCGGCTTAGGTAAAGATGCGGTCGCGAGCAAGATAGAAATTCATTGGCCAAGTGGCATCATCCAGACACTGACCAATGTGAAAGGCGATCGCATCATGCAGGTGGAAGAACCATCCCAGTCGGCGGCCGCGCCGCATTAGGCGCGATTTCGGTAACAGTGTGGTCTGCGGAGACCACTCGGCGTGGCTTTTCCGTTGAGAAAAGCCACAAGAGCAATCGTGAAACGGTCTACACCTATACAAAAATGCTCTAGCCGGCGATCGCGTCCATGCCCAGCCAGAACGTCGCAAACTGTTTCAGGTTTTTCTTGTAGGTGCGCGTAACGTTGTATTCCTTGCCGTTCTTCAGCCGCAGCAGATATTCGCCCGTCAGCAGCGGCTTCACCGCCTCCACATGCGCGGCGTTCACCAGCACCGAGCGGTGAATGCGCACAAACCCATGTGGTGCCAGGCGCTCTGCAAGCACGGAGATCTGCTCGCGCAGCAGATGCGAACCCGCCTCCTGCCGCAGCAGCACATAATTCCCTTCCGCTTCTGCAACCACGATCTCCTCCACATCGATGAAGAGGATGCGCCCCTTTGACTTGATCGCTATCCTCGGCGTGGACTTCGCCAGCGTCTGCAGATGCGGAAGTATTTCGGAAAGCCTGCGCTCGCGGTCCTCCGCCGAGTGCTGCTTCGCATAATCGATCGCGCGATGCACCCTCTCCGCGGAGAAGGGCTTCAGGATGTAGTCCGTCGCGTGCCGCTCGAATGCCGCAACCGCATGCTCGTTGAATGCAGTCACAAACACGATTGCCGGGGTTCCGTTGCCCTGGCTGCGCAGCGTATCCACCATCTGCATGCCGGACATCTCCGGCATCCGGATATCCAGCAGCAGGATGTCGTACGCGTGATCGCGCATGCGGTTCAGGGCCTCGATCGCGTCCACCGCCGTATCTACCGTCTCGATATCCGAACGCTCAGCCAGCACGCGCGCCAGCGACTCGCGAGCCAGCGGCTCATCATCTACAACAAGGATGCGCATGTTTTATGACTCCATTTCGGGTTCGAACTCGCGAACCGTTTTTGTTCTTACCTCGGAATTCATACTCGGAAGAAGCGGCAGCACCAGCGTCGCCACTGCTATCTTGTCCCTACGATGAAACAATAGACGCGCATCGGAGCCATACAGGAGCGATAGTCGCGTCCGAATGTTCTGGTGGCCAACACCAGTCCCCTCACTTATCTCGCCGTTCACGCTGTTCTTTACTTCTAGCTCCAGTACCTGCTCGCGCTGCCGGGACGTGATCTCAAGCCAGCCCTGGCCTCGCCAGTTCGCTACTCCATGCTTTACCCCGTTTTCAATCAGCAGTTGAAACATGAACTGCGGCACCAGCAGATCGCGCGTCTCCGGCTGAATGTCCCAGCGCACGGACAGACGGCTGCCCAGCCGCATGCCCTCGATGTCCAGATAGTCTTCGGCAAGACTGAGCTCGTCCGCCAGCGTCACCAGGTCCGAGCCATCCTGCTTCAGCGTGCGACGCAGCAGACTGGAAAGCCGCAGAATCATCTGCTCCGCCCTTCCAGCGTCGCTGCGCACCAGCGAAGAGATGCCATTCAGCGTGTTGAACAGGAAGTGAGGCTGGATCTGCATCTGCAGCGTCTGCAGTTCGCTTTGTGCCAGCGCCTCTTTCAATGCCATCTGCTCCAGTTCCTGCCGCTGAATCCGCCGAAAGAACACGGCAGCGTGTGCTGCGATCACTACCGCGAGATAGAACACCAGTTCATCGCCAAACGTGGTGTAGGTAAGTCCGATCAGGGCCGCAAACGTTCGATGTCCCCACTGCTGTGTCTCCGGAGAGAATGGCGGAAGCAGGCTCCAGCGGATCACCGCAAACAGCAGCACGAAATGGAACAACGCCCCCCAGGTAATAAATCATCCGCCGAACTACGTTGCCCGCACCGATTGGCGCCTTCGCCGCGATCCAGAAGATAGGAGGCGTGAGCAGCGCGATGGTAAAGAAGCGCACTCCGCCCAGTACAAGAAGGCTTGCCAGTGATGCCTTGAGGTGCTCTTCCTCCGCAATACGATATTGCTGCCACGCCAGCAGAGCAGCCAGAGGCATCCAGAATGCTATGGAGAGCCCATATCCAAACAAGCCGCGTTGCCAGTTCGATACCGAAACTTTCACGATCAGGATTGTATTCTGGCATAGAAATTCCTGGCTTTCTGGGACGAGCCGCAGGGCGCGTCCCAGAATGACTGCCTTCCATCCCGGATTTGCGTAAATTGATACCTGCTACTGACGAGATTGAAACAATCACCAACTTATTTGCATGGCTAAGTAGGCAAGCCTTTGAGTTCGAGGAAGCTCGTCGCTGCTGCATTCCATGCGACTGCGAGGGGCAGTTCATCCAAGGCAGCACACGTTAAAGTGGCAGATTGGCAGATGTACCTGATTCAGGAACCGTTTCGGCCCTATTTCGCACGATCGTGCACGGCTGTGCGCGGGCGCTACATAATTGATTATATTCGTCTTAGCGATCATTGGCCCGCAGCGATTCGCGCCAGTCTCGGCCCAGGTGGAGACTAAATCGGCGACTGCACTCCTTCTTCAGCGGCCGTCCACGACGGATCATTTACGAAGGCCTCCACGTCGCTCCGCAGACCTAACGGAGGCATGATCTTTCGGTCATCGACGGCGAGCACGAGCATCATCTACAGAGAAGCTTGAAAGGGCGAGTTTGGATGGAAAACACTCTCCGGAAAGTAGTCATTGTCGGACCACCTCCGGTTCAGGTCCTCGACGTAACTGGCCCGTTAGAGGTGTTTTCCAATGGCCCTGATTACGCGATTCAACTTGCAAATCCTGGCCCTGAGCGAACGCTTCAGACCAATCGTGGCATCGTGCTGGCCGATGCAACTCCTATCGCCGAAATCCGCGGTCCCATCGACACCCTTGTCATCGTGGGCGGACCCGGCGCAGAAAGTGGCTCTTACGATCCCAACTTCATCGCCTGGATCGCGAAAGCCGCAAAGTTGTCACGTCGAGTTGCATCCATTTGCACCGGCGCATTCCTTCTCGCAGAGGCCGGCCTGCTCAACGGAAAGCAGGCGGTTACGCACTGGAACTTCTGCGAGCGTCTCGCCAGGGAATACCCGGAAGTCGCGGTGCGGCCGGAGCCTATCTATCTGCGCGACGGCTCAATTTACACATCGGCAGGCATTACGGCGGGCATTGATCTCTCGCTCGCCCTGGTCGAAGAGGACCATGGACACGAAGCAGCTCTCAAGATCGCGCGCTTCCTGGTCATGTTTCTCGTGCGTCCGGGTGGACAAGCGCAATACAGCCACATGCTCTCGCGTCAGGCCGTCACCTCGCAGCCATTGCGTGAGCTTCAGGTCTGGATGCTCGAACACCTTCGGAAAGACCTCACGGTTGAATTGCTCGCTGAACGCATGGGTATGAGCAGCCGCCATTTCACGCGGGTCTGTCTCCGCGAGACTGGAATGAACCCAGGGCAGTTCGTTGACCGCATGCGCGTCGAAGCGGCGCAGCAGATCATCGATAGCTCCTCTCGCGGACTCAAGGAGATAGCCGATGCCTGCGGGTTCAGATCCGCAGATGCGATGCGCCGTACCTTTCTGCGGGTGCTGGGCGTGACCGCGGCCGAATACGCCAGCCGTTTCAAAAGCACCTCGTGCCTGCGTCCGTCTCGCACATTGCGATGTCCTGAATTGCTGTAATCCTGTCGTGGCGTTCGCACACCTGCACGGCCTAGCGTGGATATGTCAGCAAATCATCATGTGAGGACGTTCATGACCATATCCACTCAGGCTTCTCAGGCAGCACTCATCTCCGGCATCCAGGTTCCCGACAGTAAGCTCGCCAGCGAAATCACGGAGTTCATCCGCGATACCGAACCAGCTCTGCTATTCAATCACTCCAGCCGCGTCTATTATTTTGGCGCACTCGCTGGGCAGCGCCGCGGTCTCAAGTTCGATGCCGAACTTCTCTACGCAGGCGCTATGTTCCACGACATCGGTCTCGTACCTGCTTACAGCAGCGACCATGATCGATTTGAAGTGGATGGCGCCAATGCCGCGCGCGACTTCCTGCGCGGCCATAATATCTCGGAACAGGATGTCGATCGCGTGTGGACAGCGATTGCCCTTCACACGACCCCGGGCATCCCTCAGTACATGCATCCGGTCGTTGCCTTGGTAACGGCAGGCGTCGAAATGGATGTGCTCGGAATCGACTACTCCAGCTTCACAGACTCCGACCGTAATGCGGTCGTCCAGGCGTTCCCGCGTACGGCCAATTTCAAAGAGGACATCCTGCAGGCCTTCTACGACGGTATCCAACACAGGCCTGAGACTACCTTCGGAAACGTGAAAGCGGACGTACTCGCAGACAAGGATCCCGGCTTCCGCCGCGGCAATTTCTGCAGTGTGATCCGCAACTCGCCGTGGCGCGGCTGATCAGGCGGCCCCTATTCCAATGGAGGGTCTACCCACATCTCCAAAACGAGATGTGGGTTCGCTTCCGGGGCTCCCCAAATGCATTCGATACGTTTGATCCAATTAGACAGCGAGCTCAGACAGGAACTGTGTATGCGTCAGGATTCGGGCGAACATGGGAAGGTTCTTTTCAAAAGTGAACCGCTGTTCCTCCTGCGAGAGTGTCGCTGCACAATCAGAGAGCGCGACAACGCTGAAGCCCTTTTCGTAACCCGTGCGCGCGGTCGATTCAACGCAGCAGTTTGTCAGGAACCCGGCGACCACCAGAGTCTTGATCCCGCGTGAGCGAAGGATGAAGTCGAGATTGGTGCTGGCGAAGGTGTCGAGTCCGCGCTTCCCTTCGATAATGATGTCCTGTGAGTCAGGCGAGAGCACATCTACAATTTCTGCTCCCCAGCTCCCACGAACAAACGCATTCGCGTCGACGACGCCTTTGAGGATTCCATAAGGCTCGGGGGTGATCTCCCGAAATCCCTTCGCAAACGAAATTGGAACGAACATCACAGTCACACCTGCAGCGCGAGCCATGGCCGCCGCGTGCACGGTGTTGGCCAGCATGTTCGTGCTCTCCATCACCGGCTTCACGCCAGCATGCAAAGCGCCTCCCTCGCTGGTGAAGTCGTTCTGGTACTCGATCAGGAGAAGCGCGGTAGTCTTCGGATCTATTGGCACTTTCTGTTTCCTCGCAATAACTTCCAGGTATGGCGTTGGCTATACGCCGTGAATGAAGAAGATTTGTTCGATCGATATAGGCAGCCCGCTAAGTTGTGACCCGCGCTCCCAGCAGGTCTTCGATTCGCACAGGAAGCTGGCGCACTCGTACTCCCGTAGCGTGATAGACCGCCGCCGTAATGGCTGGTGCCACACCCGCCAACCCAATCTCTCCGATGCCGCGTGCTCCGTATTCATTGAGCACTGGATCCGGAATGTCGAGGAAGTGAACGTCTATCTCAGGCGTGTCGGCGATGGTTGGAACAATATAGTCGGCAAAGTTGTCGTTGATAGGATGGCCGTTGCGCGGGTCGTAGACAGTTTCTTCGAACAGCCCCATCCCAACTCCCATCACAATGGCGCCTGCCATCTGGTTGGTCGCGGTGCGCTTGTTTATGATGCGGCCGCCATCGACGACGCTGACGACACGACTCACACGCAGCCTGGCGATGCCGGGATCCCACTCTACCTCGACAAATTGCGCGCCGAAAGAGTGCGTCGAGTAATTGTGGGATCTGGGATCTGCGCCCAGACCTCCACTCTTTCCATCGCCATTGGCGCTGGCGAGATTCGCCATACGCAATATCTCCTGATACGGTATCCCACTCGCAGGAGACTCACCTTTCGCATGTACGCGACCCTCGGCTAGAACAATCGAGTCGAGTTCCCTGCCCTGAAATGGCGAGCCTTTGGTGCCGGATGCGACCTTCAGGACCACGCCAACCGCCGCATTCGCGGCATCGGTGATCGCTGGTATCAGGGTAGAAGTCGCAGTAGAACCGCCAGAGGTAGGGCCGGGCGGCAGCGAACTGCTGCCCAGAACGACATCTATCTTGTCGACCGGGATGCCCGTCTTGTCACTCACCATTTGAGCAATCACCGTGTATGTGCCCGTACCGATGTCCTGCGTGCCGCAGCTCACGCGCGCTGTACCGTCATTGCGCAGCTCGACCGATGCCGCACAAACGCCGCGATTGGCGCCCCAGGACGCGGCAGCTACACCCCATCCAAGGATCAGATCGCCTTTACGCATCGATCCAACTTCTGGCGTGCGACGCGACCACCCAAACCTCTCCGCGCCGACCTGCAGACATTCTTTGAGGTGCCGCGACGAGAAAGGCTTGTTCTTCTCCTCATCCGTGAGGGTGTCGAGCGAGAGCCGCAGTTCTACGGGATCTTTTTTCAGCTTGAGAGCGAGCTCATCCATCGCGGACTCAAGTGCGAAGAGACCGGGAACAGCGCCGGGGCCCCGCATGGGCGTGGGCGTTCCGACATTGCGGCGAATCAGCGTGGAGGTCACTTTGAGATTCGCTGTGCTGTAGAGGAAAGGCGTCGCTTCGCCACAGTTCTCACGGATATCGTCTCCGTAACTCGTGTGGTTGCGGTAATCCTGCTGCAATGAAACCAATTTACCGTCGGGTGTCGCCCCCAGACGCATCCGCTGCTGCGTGTTCGGACGATGGCCGGAGTTCGAGAACATCATCTTGCGGCTCAGAGTGAGCTTGACCGGTCGCTCGAGTTTCCGCGAGGCCGCCGCCGCAATCGCTGAATGGGGCCACGGGAAGAGCTTGCCGCCGAAGCCTGAGCCGATGAACTTCGAGACCACCACAACGTTTTCCTTCGGTTCGCCCAGCACCTGAGCCATCACATTTTGATGGTTCATCACGCCTTGCGTCGATTCGTATAGCGTGTATCGCTTGCCGTCCCACACTGCCACCGTCGCGTGCATCTCCATCGGGTTGTGGGTTTCTACTGGCGTGGTGTAGACCTCATCGACCTTGACCGGTGCCGAGGCAAACGCGCCATCGGTATCGCCGCGATTGCTCATGACGCGCGGACCGCCGGGCTGACCCTCAGCGGGCACGCTGTCTGACAAGGAACGGTCCACGCTGAACTTTGCCGGCTCGTACTTCACCCGCACGGCGGCTGCGGCTGCCTGTGCCTGCTGGAGAGTTTCGGCTACGACGGCCGCGACGTACTGACCCCAGTAGTAGACCGTCTCGTCTTCGAATGGAGGACGGTTCTCGCTATTTCTGCCATCACCCGGAGCGTTCCGATACAGCGGCATGATATTGCCGTGATGCATCACCAGCAGCACGCCGGGCATGGATTCCGCAGCAGTGCTGTCGATGCCTAGGATCCTGCCGCTCGCCACTGTCGCACGGACCGGCACTGCATACGCCAATCCGGGGAAGTTGTAATCCGAGGCGTAGCGCGCGGTGCCGGTCGTCTTCAGGGGACCATCGATACGCGGCACCATCGCGCCGATAACTTCGGACGGCGGTGGCGCATTCGGATCGACGACCTTGGGTGCAGCGCCGTCCTGGCTGCCAATGAACTCAACAAGCTCTTCGAACATCATCGGGATTGCCCTCCACCGCGACTAACCATCGCCATCTCTCTGTTGAATGCTATGCAGACTGCGTGGACATAGTGAGCGCGCGCACTATGCACAATTTGGTGAGTTCGACCTTGAAGCCGTTCTCGCTCGCAGGCTGCGCGTCCTTCAATGCCGCTTCCGCCGCTCTGCGAAACGTCGCGGCCTCCGCGCGTTCGCCGTGCAAGACACGCTCTGCCTCGTGAGACCGCCAGGGAACCGTGCCAACCCCACCCAGGGCGACGCGCGCATGCTCGATCCTGCTGCCATTGACCTTGATGACGATCGCTGCAGAGGCCAGCGCGAACTCGTACGCAGCGCGGTCGCGCAGCTTCAAATAGTGCGATCGAGCACCGGCAATGGGAGCCGGCAGCGTGACGCTGACAATCAGGTCGCCGGGCTCCAAAACATTCTCCCGGTTCGGTGTTGCGCCGGGCTTGAGGTAGAACTCCTGGATGGGAATGCTGCGCTTGCCCCTGATCCCCTGCACCTGAATTGTCGCTTCCAGCGCTGTGAGCGCGACATTCTGATCCGATGGATTGGAAGCAATGCAATCTTTGCTGGTCCCCAGGATGGCAAGCGTACGATTGTGACCACCAATCGCGGAACAGCCGGTGCCGGGCTCGCGCTTGTTGCAGGCATGCGCCGTGTCGCGGAAGTACATGCAGCGGGTGCGCTGCAGCAGATTGCCCGCGGTCGTTGCCATGTTGCGCAGTTGCGGTGACGCGCCGGAGAGCAATGCCTGGGAGAGTACCGGGTAATCGCGCTGGACAATCGGATGATGCGCCACGGTAGAGTTTCGCGCGAGCGCGCCGAGGACCAGACCACCACCCGGCGCTGGCTCAATCCGCTCGAGTGGAAGCGTATTGATGTCGATAAGCTGCTTCGGCTGCTCGACATCGAGCTTCATCAGGTCCACCAGGGTAGTGCCGCCGGCGATAAAGCGGACATCCGCATACTGTTGTGCAGTCTTCGACTTCGCTCCGCCATGGACGGCTTGATCTAACGTGGCCGGTCGGCTGTACTGAAATGTTTGCATTCGCGACTCCGTTGCATTGCGATAGAGATACGACTGTGTTGGTTAGGAATTGCGGCGTACTGCTTGTACAGCGGCAATGATGTTGGGATATGCACCACAGCGGCAGATATTTCCATACATTGCCTGCTTGACGTCCTCGTCGGACGGACCAACGGGTTCGCCCAGCAGAGCTACAGCAGACATAACCTGACCTGAGGTGCAATAGCCGCACTGATATCCATCGTGTTCCACGAAGGCCGCCTGCATCGGATGCAGATGGTCCGGCTGGCCAATGCCCTCGATGGTTGTGATCTCGTCTGCCGCATGCATCACGGCAAATGACAGGCACGAGTTCACACGCTGGCCGTTCACATGCACCGTGCAGGCTCCGCACTGGCCATGATCGCAGCCCTTCTTCGTGCCGGGCAGGTTCAGGTTTTCTCGCAGGCAATCCAACAACGTGGTCCGAGGATCGAGGCGAAGGACGTGACTCTTGCCATTCACCCGCAGGGTTACCGGCACGGAGCCCGCCGCTGGCAGGGCCTCCGACGCTGCGTCCACAGCGGGCGCCTCTTGTGTAGCCGTCGCCGCAAGGACGGGCGAAGCGGTTGCTGCGATTCCGGCTGCGCCCAGGTGTGACAGAAAGGAACGACGCGTGACTCGCCCGAAGAGCGACTGCTCCGCGGTCCCCTCCTGCGCTTCTTTGTCGGGTGTGGGCTTTCGATCGTCTGCCAAGGGAACACCTCTATCTGTGATCTTTCGAACGTCGCCGATCAGTGACATCCCTCCACCGATCGGCGCCCGTGGTGATTCGCAAGCTTCAACCGCGCAAGCTTGCCGGTGGATGATTTACGGCGGCTAGCTGGTCGTACGCTGCCTCTGGCAATTCTAGATTCCCGGCGGCGATATTTTCTTCCAGGTGCTTGATGGAGGAGGTTCCGGGGATCGGCAGGATCACTTTGGACCGCTTCAGCAGCCAGGCCAAAGCGACCTGCAAGGGCGTTGCATGGAGGTCATTCGCAACTTTCTTGATGGCCTCATGCGCCTCCTTCGCTTGACCAAGCGGCGCCCACGGAAGGAAAGCAATGCTGTTCTGCTCGCAATAGTCGACGATGAAATCGGATTCGCGGTCGGCAAAGCTGTAGCGGTTCTGCACGGAGACGATCGGCACAATCCTGCGAGCGCGCTCAATGTGCTCCCGAGTCACATTCGATAACGCGACATGGCGTATCTTCCCCTGCCCCCGTAGCTTCGCCAGCGCTTCCACCGAAGCTTCAAAGGAAACAGCATTATCCGGTGCGTGGAGTTGATAGACATCGATGCGGTCAAGATGCAGGCGCTTCAGGCTGCCCTCAAGGGCTTCGGTGAGATGTTGAGGACTGGCATTGTGCGTCCACTGGCCGGGACCCGGCCGTTCCCATCCGCCCTTGGTCGCGATGACCAGATCGGCAGGATAGGGATAGAGTGCTTCGGCGATCAACTCTTCGGATGTGCCGGGACCATAGGAATCCGCAGTGTCGATCAAGTTCACACCGAGTTCGATCGTCCGCCGCAGGGTTGCGAGTGCGGCGGCCTTATCTGCAGGCGGTCCCCAGATTCCCTGACCGGTGATGCGCATCGCGCCGTAGCCCATCCGGTTAACTGTTAGATCACCACCGATCGTGAACTCGCCAGCGGCGGCGGCTGAAACTATCTGCTCTTGAATCATCAACGTCTCCTGTCTTTCTACCTGTTCCTGTTAGATGAGCAATGTGTCCTGCTCGCATCAAGCCGGTACGGGCGCATTTTGCTCAATCAACTTTTGCGCCTTGAGATCCGTCCAGAACTCAGCAGGGATTTTCGTTTGCATGGAGGTATAGTCCGCAAGAATCTGGCGTTCGCTGCTGGCGCCTACAACCAGGGCGGCGGCAACATCGGGCGCCGCCGAGAATTGCAGTGCCGCAGTTCGAAGGTCGACACCGTGGTTGCTTGCCACGTCGCGCAACCTCTTGCGCTTCTCCAGAAAGGCAGGCGGAATCTCATACGACTCTTTTCCATAGTTGTAGCGAGGGCTACCTGAGATAAACCCTGCGTTGAGTGAAGAACCGATCACGAATGAAACATTCTTGGCTCTTGCCGCAGGAAATACCTGATCCAGCGCATTCTTATGATCGATTAGGGAATACTGCGACGCAAGAAGACATATATCCGGATCTGCAACTTCGAGCAGGCGCATGATGGGTTCCGGTGTATTGACGCCGATTCCCCATCCTTTGATCAACCCCTCTTCCCTCATCCGGGTCAGTTCAGGGAATGCACCCTTTCGCGCAATCTTGAACTGCTCCGGCCATGGAGTTGGAAGATATTTGTTATCCGGGGAAAGGTCATGCACGAAGGCGATATCGATGCTATCGACGCCAAGCCGTTGCAAGCTATCTTCGATGGAGCGCCTGACTCCCGACGCGGAATAGTCATAGACGACATCGTTCGGCGATGGAGAGAAAGGAAAATACTCCTTATTCTTCGCTGTCTTCGATGCTTTCAGGAGCTTCCCTACTTTCGAAGAGAGCACAAAGTCGCTTCGATTCTTATTGTGAAGAAAGTTGCCGTATCTCCGCTCTGCCAATCCCAGTCCGTACCAGGGAGCCATGTCGTAGTAGCGAACGCCGGCATTCCAAGCGGCTTCGATCGTGGCATACGCATCCTTGTCGGTGACGAACGCGAATTCATTTCCCAGCGGAACGCCTCCCATGGCAAATCTGAAAGGCGGCTTGTAATGGCCCTTGTTGTCGCCGACCGTCATCTTCCCCAGGCTGTTGCTGCCATCCCAGCCTGCGGTTCCGGAGGCGGAAGCTGCCTTGGGCAAAAATGCGGTTGCCGCTGCCACTGCAGAGCTTATCGCTGCAGTGCTTAAGAATTCTCTTCTGGTGCTCATCAGTACTTCCTCCACGCGTTCGCTGCGGGTTAGACCCTATTGACTCGCTAAACACGACCGTCTGATATCAAAGTGAATTTGGATCTGAAGTAGCGGCCACAGGCCCACATAGCCAGCGATTCAATCGCAGCCAGCAGCAACGCAAAGATGAGGCTGCCGCGTCCGATGAACAGATGGAAGAACACGATGTTGAGGGCGATGGGGCCGAGCAGTACAAATGCCACTACCTTCCAGCGGCCAACCAGCAGCAGGAGGCTGCCCAGCAACTGAAGGCTAAAGAGAAGCACGATATACGGCGATGCGAGAATGCTTGCGATCGATTGTGGCGCGATGCAGCGCAGCGGCAGGTTGGCTACAAGGTGCAGAAGGTAGTGCAAGCCCAGCCACAGGAGAGTGACTCCGATCAGGATTTGCGCGGTGATGGCGATTATTCTCATTCGCACAGCCTCTATTGTTCAGGCCCCTACTCCCGGCCCCAGAAATCATCGGCGAGGTTCACGACGATCGGCTCCGGCGTACTTCTCACCACGACCCAGCGGAACGGAGTCGTCGGTGAAGGATTCAGTTCCTGATGTGGCAGCCAGGACGGCACGTGAAGAAAATCGCCCTTTCGTACAGATGCACGATGCTCCCCGCGATCTCCCCACCGCACGATCGCCTCTCCGTCGAGTACATAAACCACCGTGTCCTGCTCACCGTGATGGTGGATGCCTGTCTTCGCGTTAGGCTCGACCAGAAATGTGCCTGCCCACAGATGAGATAGGATGCCTTGCGCTGCGGATATCGCCGACATTCGCTGCGACCCAGACGTCTGGAGCGTTTCTGCATTCAATTGATCTGGACGGACGATGTGAATCGCGGTTCGCGACTTTGTTTCATCAACAATGAGCATGGCTAAACCTCGAATCGCAGAGGAGAATTGTTGTACTGCTTGCGCATTTGGCCGCCAGGCAAAAAGAAGCGTCGTTGCCGTTAATCGGCAAAGTCCATGGACGAAGCCGTTTCACTCATGTACTGTACTGTACAGTACACCTTGTTTGATTAGGATTGCAATCCATCCGATGCTGAGTACGACCCGCTTGCCGCCGCGGAGAAGTCTTTGAACATAGGACGCGCGGCAGGCGCAAAGTTTGCGTTCAGTTTCTGATGAACTCACGATATTTGAAGAGGACGAGCGTAGGAATGGCTGAAAAGCGAACTCGGGCCGAGGCGAGGAACGGCAAGCTGCGATCTGTTGCCGCAGACCTGTTCCTGAAACGCGGCTACGACGGTGTAACGATCGACAGAGTGGTTGAGTTAGCCGGCGGATCGAAGAGCACGGTCTATAGCGAGTTTGGCGGGAAATGCGGCCTGTTCATCAGCAGCATCGAGACCCTCTGCCGCGAATCGAATGAGCCGCTCGCAAAAATTGATTATTCCGGTCTGGACCTCGAGCAGAGCCTGAAAACACTGGCCTTCCATATCCTGAAGCTCATTACGGCGAAACGCTCAGTCGATCTTCATCGGCTCGCCATCGGGGAGGCAGCGAACTGCCCTGAAGTCGGTGAAGCGTGGTACAAACACGGCCCGGCGAGAACAGCTTCTTTCATCAAAGATGTGTTGGAGAGCCATCAGAATGAATTCCGTAAGACGCCTGTTCCCCTCGAAAGGCTGGCTGTCTTGCTGCACGATTCCTTGACCGGAGATGTCCTCTACCGTCTCCTCGCTGGCGTCACAAAGCGCGAAAGCAATGCCGAACTTGAGCGCACCGCGAATGCCATCGTTGATGTGTTTCTTGCGAGTATGAAAGTTGCAAAGTGAGCCGTCCGGGCGATTCACAGCGCTGGAGCAGTGCGCTATCACGCCAAACTCGTTCTCGCCGTAGCCAAGAGAAGTGTCGAAGATTCGTGGATCGCTGTCGGTATTTCGACCAAAGCTTCTGCTAATCACACGCGCGCTCAACCTGTTCGCACGGTAACGCCTTGATATTCAATGTCCTCGCATGCTGGTCGCCCGCACCATGTCTGGCATTGCGAATGCTCTATTTGGTGTCTGACGCAACTCTTAAAAGATGAGGATAAAGATATCCCCGCATTCAAGGACTTTTTGCTGGATGACAGCGTAAGCGGGAGCAAGGTCACGCGCCAATGACCGAGCGAGGACAAAAGGACGCGAGCAGAATGACAAACGCAGTGAAGGCCGGCCAATCTTTCAAGCAGCCGGAGGTCGAGGTCTTTCTCGATGGAACGGCCATCGTTGCAAGCGAAGGTGAACTTCTAATCCAGGCGATCCTCCGGCATAAGGAAATTCCTCATATCTGTTATCACTCGACCCTCATGGGGCCGATTCAGACTTGCGACACCTGCATGGTTGAGGTAGATGGGCAGCTCGTCCGCTCATGCGGAATCAAAGTAGGCGCGCACATGGAGGTGGTAACCGAGTCGAAGCGTGCGAAGGATGCGCGCTCGGAAGCCTTCGATGTGATCCTCGGCAATCACATGCTCTACTGCACTGTCTGCGACAACAATAATGAAGATTGCAGGGTGCACAATACGGCGCTTGCGCTCAATGTCCAACATCAGGAGCATCCCTTCACGCCCAAGCCGTACGAAGTGGATATGTCCAATCCGTTTTATCGCTACGATCCCAGTCAGTGCATTTTATGCGGCCAGTGTGTTCAGGCATGCCAGACAGTACAAGTCAACGAGACTCTGTCGATTGGGTGGGAGCTCGAGCACCCCCGCGTACTGTGGGATGGCGGCCACGAGATCGGCGGATCAAGTTGTGTGTCCTGCGGCCATTGCATCACCGTTTGTCCCTGCAATGCCCTGATGGAGAAGTCCATGCTTGGCGAAGCTGGCTTCCTCAGCGGTATGCCGAAAGAATCTCTGAACAAGATGATCGATGTGGTGAAGGCTATTGAGCCGGAGATGGGCTATGGCGCCATCATGCAGGTCTCACAGACCGAGGCGAAGATGCGCGAGGAGCGCATCAAAAAGACGAAGACGGTCTGCACCTACTGTGGCGTCGGATGCAGCTATGACGTATGGACCAAGGATCGCAAGATCCTGAAGATTGAGCCGCTGCATGGCGACGCCAACCAGATTTCTACTTGCGTTAAGGGCAAGTTCGGATGGGATTATGTGAATCATAAGGACCGCCTGCAAAAGCCGTTGATCCGCGAAGGCAGCGGTTTCCGCGAGGCGAGTTGGGAAGAGGCGCTGAGCCTTGTGGCCACGAAGCTGGGCACGATCAAGCAGCAGCATGGCCCGGATTCGATCGCCGTCATCGTTTCTTCAAAAGCCACCAATGAAGACGGCTATCTGATGCAGAAGTTCGCCCGCAGCATCATTGGAACAAATAATGTTGATAACTGCTCCCGCTATTGTCAGTCGCCTGCGACCATGGGTCTCTTTCGCACCGTGGGCTACGGCGGTGATTCGGGATCGATTGAGGATATCGGCAAGTCGGCGTTGGTGCTGATCATCGGCAGCAACACCGCGGAGAGTCATCCGGTGCTGGCAACCCGAGTCAAGCGCGCACACAAACTCTTCGGCCAGAGGCTGATTGTGGCCGACCCGCGCGAACATGAGATGGCGCGGCGCGCCGACATCTACTTCCGCCCGCGGCCCGGCACGGATCTGGTCTGGATATCGGCCATGAGCCGCTACATGCTCGACAATGGCCACGCCAAGCAGGCTTTTCTCGACCGATGGGTCAATGGCGTTGGACGAATACCGCAAGAGCCTGGAGCCGTTCACGATGGAGTATGCCGCCAAGACATGCGGGGTGCCCATAGAAACTCTGGAGCGTGTCGCAAAGGAGATTGCGGCTGCGGACACTATGTGCGTTCTCTGGGCGATGGGTATTACGCAGCACACGGACGGTTCAGATGGATCGACAGCTATCTCAAACCTGCTGTTGGTGACCGGCAACTATATGCGTCCCGGCTGCGGAGCCTATCCTCTCCGCGGTCACAATAATGTGCAGGGCGCAAGCGATATCGGCGCGATGCCGAATGCTTACCCCGGCTATCAGAGCGTGATGGATCCGGCAATCCGCGAACGCTTTGAGAGGGGATGGGGAGTTTCCTTGCCGCCGGAACGCGGGCTGGACAATCACGAGATGGTGGATGCCATTCATGAAGGCAAGCTTCTCGCGATGTATCTCGCCGGGGAGGATATGATCTCGGCCGACTCCAACGCGAACCGTGTCGCCAGTGCTTTCGAGAAATTGGATTTGCTGGTCGTACAAGATATCTTCTTTACCGAAACATGCCGCTACGCAGATGTGGTTCTGCCTGCAGCTCCGGCACTGGAGAAAGACGGCACGTTCACCAGCACGGAACGGCGCATTCAGCGCCTGTATCAGGCGTTGCCGGAACTAGGGGAAAGCAGGGCCGACTGGAAGATTACTCAAGATATCGCCAATCGGATGGGAGCTAACTGGAATTATCGTCACCCCTCCGAGATCATGGCGGAGCTTGCATCCCTTACGCCGCTCTACGCTGGCGTGAGTTATGACCGGCTCGAGGGCTATAACACGCTGCAGTGGCCAGTTGCACCGGATGGCGGCGACCAGCCGATCCTCTACCTCGACAAATTTGCCCTACCGGATGGCAAGGCGCGACTTTATCCCGTTGCCTTCCGTGAACCGGCAGAGTCACTGGATAGCGACTTTGATCTCTTTCTGAACAATGGCCGTATCTTGGAGCATTTCCACGAGGGCAACATGACGCACCGGGTCGAAGGGATTCATGAGGAAACTCCGGAGCGCTATCTCGAGATCTCAGAAGAATTAGCTAGTGAACGCAATATCGAGTCTGGCCGTTGGGTGCGCGTGACCAGCCGCCACGGATCGCTGGCGATCAAAGTTCTCGTCACCAGCCGGGTATTCGGAAAACAGGTATATCTGCCGCTGTTATCGCAGGAGGGACCGGTCAATGTCCTGACCGGCTCACATGCGGACACTGATACCAATACTCCCGCCTATAAGGAAACTGCAGTTCGCATCAAGCTTCTGCCGGAACAAGGCACAAATCCATTGAGACCGCTCAACTTTCGCTTTTCAGGGAAGCCAACACCTCAGACGGGCGTCGAAGTCGAGCGCAAGTGGAAGCGCAAGGACTATCACATGCCGGGCACCGAAAAGCTTGTTCAAATCCAATCGCTCAAAGGGGCGT
Organism: uncultured Acidobacteriaceae bacterium; assembly: GCA_963757575.1. Lineage (GTDB taxonomy): Bacteria > Acidobacteriota > Terriglobia > Terriglobales > Acidobacteriaceae > KBS-83. The sequence continues at coordinate 31,523 of CAVWSD010000013.1, read as the reverse complement.
GATCTTATGGCGATAGCTGTCGACTTTAGGGAATTCACACCGGCCGATTCGCGTGAAGACCTCATTCGCAGAGTCGAGCAGGCCCCCGTCGCTCACGCAGAAGCTGTATTGGCCGCATATGACCTGCTGCAGCGGCTGCACGAGAAGGGTTTGATTGATTTGTTAAGCGGGCTGTTGAGTGCGGGCGACACAGTCGTCAAGCACCTGGTTGAGGTCGTCAGTTCGAAGGAGATGGTGACGTCGCTTCGCATAGGGCTGCTCTTCAGCAACCTGCTTAGCTCGATCGATGTAGATGCCTTGCATGGAGTGCTTGCTGGGGCAGACAAGGAGGCTCCATCGTTGCTGGCTCTGTTGAAGCAGGCATCATCGAAGGATACGCGTCGCGGCATGGCGGCCGCAGTGGGGTTGCTTGATGCTTTTGGAGCCGCTCTAGGCAAACAGCAATGAAACAAGCACGGGTACACTAAAGCTGAAAGCTGATCTTTGAATGTAAGATGGGCCTGCTGCCAGCGTCGGGATTCGCGCAACTAATTCGTTTGCTGAGCCAGGCTCCAACTCACGACACAGTCATCAAGCTCCGAAAGACCTTCGACTCCTTGCGATGCGCCGTTCCAGCATTGAACCGTAAGAGCGCGAGATTTCTAGGTCAAAGAAGCTCCCGAGGAGCCTGGATCTTTGCAGGCATGAGTAGCGTGTCGACAACTCCGAGACCTCTGTCGAGATCTAGACAGACACTCTGATGTTTTCCAAGCGCATGAAGATATTGTAAGTGCGCCTTCCTGTCGATTCAGTTACATCGAAGGCTGCTCTCTTGAACCAGCTTTGGCATCGCGCATGCTTTCAGGATATTGAAGGAGAAAAACACAATGTCCATCGAAAGCAGCAGTCCAGACACGCAGAAACAGCAGGAGGACCCTAAGGCCTCCGAAACTGCCGAAAACAAGCGGATAAACCACCTCGCCAATGAATTTGCGAAGCGAGGTAAGGAAAGGCAACTCCGTTACGACGAGAGCCACAACATCTTTACGAAGTAGCGCTGGTTCCGGACAAAGATTCGTCACTGATTGCGTTCTGCGCAATCTCATCCCAAGCCCGATGCCACTTCCACAAATAGTGACACCGGTATCTGAACCGATTGGGGTCGCGGGTCAGACGTGGCCCGGGCCTCAAGTCAGCGTGCGCGGAAAGTAGTTGGGAGAAGCCGAAAGCCCGGCGGGTTCCTGATCCGCGGAGATGGCCGTAGCTGACGAGGCGATCGGAACAATGGTATACAAATCCAGCAGGCTGGCGAACAGCTTGCCAAGTGTTCCATCGTACTTCTCTCCGCAGCCTACGGTATCTGCTGCGCCGATGCAGTAGTGAGCGCCTCATAGACGGCCGATTTCCCAACCTCCGGGGAACCGGAGAAGGGGGTTGCATGACGGAGTCGGCCGCCTGTTCGCGTTGTAATCTGAATGCGTCAAACGTGCAATCGGATGCATCAGAGTCGTCAGTGCGACGAGGGGCACCTTGGGCCACCGTCTTCCTCCACTTTCTTCGCCCTGCAAAATGCCGACACCCGCCCTTTGTGCGCAGTTTGCTGTTGTCGCTCTCCTATTTAAGCCTGTTGCCCGGCGCGGTCGCGAATGGAAGCGCGGACGATCCCCGACTCGGACACGACGCTGTTCCTCAAGCAAGCGTGGCGCCTCGACCGATTCGGCTGCCTATTACCGATGGAGCCAACATCCGGTTCGCGCGTTTCTACACTATCGAAGGACCTTCGAAATCCAATGCTGGGCCCTTTATGCAGGACGACCAGGGCTTTGTGTGGTTTGGCACCCCATATGGTTTGAACCGCTTCGACGGCTACAACTTCAAGGTTTTCACCCCCGACCCGGGAAATCCCAAGAGCATTAGCGGGCCGGTCATCACTGCGCTCTTCAAAGACCATAACGGCGCGCTTTGGATCGGATGCAATCAATCGCTGAACAAGTTCAATAGCAAAACAGAAACGTTCACTCGCTATCCGGTTCCCTACGTGTTCCAGATCAGTCAGGACGTCGCCGGCACACTTTGGCTATCTACTCGAACTGGCTTGTATGCGCTGGATCCGGCAAATGGACACATCCGACGGTATTTCCATGATCAACACGATGCGGCGAGCCTCGAGAGCGATGACGTTAAGTCAAGTGGCGAAGACAAAGAGGGTAGATTTTGGGTTGCCACCAGCGAGGGCCTCGATTCCTTCGATCGAAGTACTGGTAAAGTCACGCTACATATACCGCTCTATGAAGTTTCGTACCCGTTCTCCTTCTACGAGGATCGATTTGGAGTGTTCTGGATCTATCATGTTTCGGGCAATCCCTTGGCCGTATTTGACCGCAAGACAAACACGCTAACCCAATTTTCATTTCATGAAGAAAAACCATCCGGCCCTGCTTTGACGGGCATTACGGGAATGCTGGAAGACCATAACGGGGTTCTATGGCTGGCAACGAACGGTGCGGGGCTGCTTAAGTTTGACCGGGAACATCGAAGATTCATCCGCTACCGCAATAACCTCGCTGATCCTGAGAGCCTGTCCCAAAACGCCGTCCGCCAAATATTCAAAGATCGGGAGGGAATCATTTGGGTTAGTCTGGGCGGCTTTGGACTCACACGTTTTACATCGCGGCCCCTGCCATTCCAGCGATTTCGCCACGATTTTGGTAGTCCGCCCAACGGGGATGAACCTTTTGTTGGCGCAATTTACGAGGATCATCACGGAATCCTCTGGATCGGCACTCACGAAGCCCTTCATCGTATCGACCGCAAAGCAGAGCGAAACGATGTCTTCTATCTCACCGGCCCCGGAGAAGGAACCGACGTCATATCGATTTGCGAGGATCGCTCGGGCTACCTCTGGGTGGGCACCTATAGCCATGGACTCTTTCGCTTCGACCCGCGAACAAAGCTTTTCAAAAGGTTCCAAAGCAATCCCGCAGATCCACATAGCCTGAGCAATAACATTGTTCCTCGTCTTCTTGTTGACCACAACGGAACGCTATGGGCAGCCACTGATGATGGCCTGGATCGTTTCGATGCAGCAACTAGTAGCTTTACAACCTATCAAGACGCGTCGCAAAGCGTACACCCTAATTATCTGGACTTGGTCGAGGGCCCGAAAGGATTCCTGTGGCTTGGTACGGAATCTTCCGGCCTGCTGCGTTTCGAACCCGCAACGGGCCAGTTCACGACCTATCAACACGACAGAGACGGTCCAGGGACACTAAGCGACACCCGTGTGAACTCGATTCACTTTGATCGTTCGGGCACGATGTGGATAGGTACTCAGGACGGGCTCAATAGATTCGACGTAGTGACCGGCAAGTTCACCACCTACTCGCAGCGAGAAGGCCTCCCGGGCAACGTCGTGAGCTGCGTCCTCGAAAGTAGCCACGGCGATTTGTGGATGAGCACTAACAACGGCGTTGCAAGATTTGACCCACAAGGAAAGACATTTCGGAGTTACTCGACTGCGGACGGACTCCCGGGTCCGGACTTGACCGGTTGGGGCGCCTGCTTTAAGGGTCCAAGGGGCGAAATGTTTTTCGGTGGATTCAGCGGAGCGACCGCGTTCTTTCCCGACAAGGTAACGGATAGTTCGTACGTCCCTCCTGTCGTTCTGACAGACTTCAGACTGTTCGGGACCGCAGTCGTGCCCGGAGCAAAATCACCGTTAAAAGTAGCGATCAACCACACCGACCGTATCAGCCTGTCGCACAGGCAGAACAGCTTCTCGATCGGATTCTCCGCGTTGAGCTATCTAAACCCGGCAACAAATCGCTACCGGTACATGCTTGAAGGTCTGGATCGAAGGTGGAATGAGGTTGGAAGCGACCAACGGTTCGCCACCTATACAACGCTGCCCGCAGGTAAGTACACGTTTCGCGTAGAGGGCGCTACAAGCCGAGGTCCGTGGGACGAGCCGGGTACCACTCTCTGGCTCGAGATTATACCCGCCTGGTGGAACAGTTGGTGGTTCAGGGTCGCTTATATTGCCGCGCTTCTTCTGGTGGCGGCAGCCATTTACACATACCGCAAACGCCAGCAAAAGCGGGAGGAGGAACGGAGCGAAAGATTGCGTCAGGCACAGGCGGATCTCGCGCATATAAACCGGGTCAGCACGATGGGAGAGCTGACCGCCTCGCTGGCACACGAAATCAAGCAGCCGATCGCCGCGGCGGTTACAGACGCTAAAACCTGCTTGCGATGGCTCGGTCGCGATCAGCCCGACGTGGCAGAAGCGCAGGAGGCGGCCTCAAGACTCGTCAAAGACGTTACCCGCGCATCTGACATCATCAATCGGATCAGCCTGGTATTTAAGAAGGACGTTCCGCAGCGGGAGTTGGTCGACTTAAATGAGATCATTCAGGAGATGATCTTTCTTCTCAGCAGCGAGGCCATTCGATACAACATATCGGTTCGAACGGAACTGGCGGCAGATATCCCCAAGGTGATGGGCGATCGCGTGCAATTGCAGCAGGTGCTGATGAACCTCATGATCAATGGCATCGAGGCGATGAAGGATATGAATGCGACCCGCGAGCTTACCATCATGTCACAGCGAGCGGACGACGAGCAGCTTCTAGTGTCTGTCAGCGATACCGGCGACGGGCTGCCCCCGCAACAGGTAGATCAGATATTCAATGCGTTTTTTACCACCAAACCTTACGGCACCGGCATGGGACTTCGGATCAGCCGCTCTATCATTGAATCGCATGGCGGCCGCTTGTGGGCTGCCGCCAACTCTCCGCGCGGCGCCAACTTCTCCTTCACGCTATCCGCTAACGCCTAGGTATCACCATGATGACTACAGGTGCTCCCACAGTATTCGTCATTGATGACGACGAGTTGGTTCGTGCTGCCATTAAGGGTATGTTGAAGTCGGTGGGCTTGCAGGCCGAAACTTTCCCGACCGCCCAACAGTTCCTGTCCGGTAAGCACCCGGATGGCCCAAGTTGCCTGATCCTGGACGTGGAACTCCCAGGGATCAGCGGTCTGGATTTACAACGGGAGTTGACCGCCGCCGGCATCCGCATCCCTATCATCTTCATCACTGGTCATGGAGATATTCCGATGGGAGTGAAGGCCATGAAGTCCGGTGCGGTCGAGTTCCTGACTAAGCCTTTCCAGGACGAGGACCTGCTGAATGCGATCCATCAGGCTTTGGAACGCGATCGGCTAACGCGTGAGCAGCAGAATGAGCTTTTCGAATTGCGAAAGCGTTACGAGTCCCTGACCGCGCGGGAGCGCCAGGTTATGGGTCTTGTGGTTTCAGGCATGCTCAATAAGCAAATAGCTTATGAGCTCGGAACGAGCGAAATCACTGTGAAGATGCAGCGCGGGCATGTGATGCGGAAGATGCGCGCCGAATCACTAGCGGAATTAGTCCGGATGGCTGTGAAGCTATAGCTTTGATCGGGCACTTGCCGCAGAGTTCGCCGATGCTAAGCCGGAGATCACTGACATCTCGTCCTCGATTTCACAAGGCCCGCTAACGGTTGAGTTCGGCGCACGCAGGCACTCAGTTAGTGAGTGCCGCCATTCTCACATCCTTAGGTTCGTCTGTCTTGGACTCTCAAGCCTGCGGCAGTGAGGCCAACTCGTGCGGGGGAGGCCAATTCCCATCTTCGGCGCTTTGGAAAGAGGGCCGGAAAATGCCCAGCTTCTGCATCTTGCAGATCAGAGTGGTGCGCTTCAGGCCTAGTCTCACAGCTGCGCCTTTCGCGCCGCCGATCACCCAACCAGCCGCTTCAAGCGTATTCACAATCAAAGCGCGTTCGGAGTCTCTCAGAGTAGTTACAGCCGGAGGGCCAATGACGCCCTGAGCTACTGCCGTCGGTAAAGGATTGGGAAGCACACCATAGTTGGAAAGGATCACGGCGCGTTCGATCAGGTTCTGCAGCTCGCGGATATTCCCCGGCCAATGATAGGAGCTGAGCGCAGACATTGTTTCCGGAGGAATGTGTTCGATCTCCCTACCCACTCGGCGGCCGAAAATCTCGGCAAAATGCGTCACCAGGGCGGGAATGTCTTCGCGGCGCGACCGCAATGGCGGCAGCAGGATTGGAAATACATTCAGACGGTAGTAGAGGTCGCTGCGAAATTCGCCCCGCTGCACCATCTCCGTCAAATCCCGGTTCGTTGCAGCCACCAGTCGAACGTCCACGTGGTGAGTCCGGGTGCTGCCGAGACGCTCGAACTCCTTCTCCTGCAATACGCGCAGCAATTTCGGCTGCAGCACCAACGGGATATCGCCAACCTCGTCGAGGAAGAGGGTACCTTTGTCAGCCAGCTCAAAACGACCAATCCGTTGCGCTATGGCTCCGGTGAAGGCGCCTTTCTCATGGCCAAATAGCTCGCTCTCCAACAAGTCCAGCGGGATGGCAGCGCAATTTAGCTTTACGAATGAGCGTCCGCACCGCGAGCTGATGTTGTGAATTGCGCGCGCGATCAGCTCCTTGCCGGTGCCGGTTTCGCCCTGGATGAGAACGGTAGAATTTGTAGGCGCGACGCGTTCCACCTGTTCGAGCACTGCCTCGAGACCAGGACTGTTGCCTATGAGTTGTTCGAATCTGCGCTCATAAGAAACTTGATCATTACTCTCGAGATTTTCGAAAACTCCCACAGAGAACCTCCCGCGCCACGTGCATGCACCGTATCGGACTCAACTCTCCAGGGCCGCTCGAATAGTCTCGAGCAGAGCTTCGTCGTCAAACGGTTTTGCCAGGAACTCCACCGCTCCCGCTCGCAATGCCTGCATTCTCATTTGCGCGTCGCCGTGTGCCGTGATGAAGATGGTCGGAATCCTGCAATGTTCAGCGTTTAGCTTGGCCTGCAATTCCAGGCCGGAGATTCCCGGCATACGGATATCGGTGATCAGGCATGCTGCGTGGTGCTGTTGGCCGGAGTTAAGAAATTCCTCCGCCGACGAAAACGCCAGCGCCGGCAATCCAACCGCTTTCAGCATGCCATGCAACGCGGTGCGCACCGAATCGTCATCGTCGACAATCGCAACCACCTTCGTCTTTCTTTGAACAGCCATGTCACAAACTTAGTAGCAGGACCAACAAGGCGCAATCATACTTAGGTATATGCGCTCCAAAAGCCGCTTTGAGCAGCGAGGCATCTGCAAACAGTGAAGGGTTGGCACTATTGCCAAATGGAAGCTAAAGCTTCGTCGCCATCCCGACCGATCCGCTGGTGATGGATCCTCAGGGTGCTTTCGCTCCTCCGCGCGATCGAGTCCTGATCAACCCCTTCCTGACCCAGGAGTTGCTGGATGCAATTCAGCAGGCACCGGCTTCATGCACCTCAGTTGAAACCTCGAAGCCTGTCGTAATGCAGATTGTTGTGTCGATGCCACGACACCTGTCCAGAGCTGAATGAGGTTCTTTCCAGCCATCACCTGACTCATGCCGCTGAAAATACGCGGGCAGAGTGCTGGGCAGTCATTTGGCAAACAGCGTGCATCTTGAAGTCGCGACCAAGAGGCGCAGACAAAATGCAAGCGACAGATTCATATACGACAGAACCATATATCGGCAGTGAACAATTCCTCGACGTCCGGCTCCCCGAAAAAGAAACTCGGGAAATGCAGGACGTTCTCTCGCGGCACCTGCCGTCGTTTTACAGAAGGGCTTACCGATACCTGGGCAACGTTGCCGATGCTGAGGATGCGGTGCAGGACGCACTTCTATCCGCCTGTCGGCATCTGGACCAATTCAAGGGGCAATCGAAAATGTCGACCTGGCTGACCTCCATTGTCATCAATTCTGCCCTGACGCAATTGCGAAGACGGCCGCGTCAGGCCCACACGTCGCTGGATGAGCGACTGGGAGAAGATGAGAGCTATTGCGTATCAGATCGATTGGCGGACAGCAGACCAAGTCCAGAAGATGAGTGCGTGGAGGCGGATCTGCATGGGCGTTTGAAGCATTTCGTAACAAAGCTTTCGCCTTCGTTGCGCAAGGTATACGAGTTGCGCGACCTGAATGGGCTGACTACAAGAGAGGCGGCTGAGGTTTTGGGAGTGGCAGATGTAACAGTGAAGGCTCAGGTATCACGGGCGCGCGCGGAGCTGAGGCGGCTGATGCGTCTCGCGCTCGACACACAATCTCATTCAGCTCTGACCTCTACTGCTCCGTCCATGGTGGCAAGGAAAAAAGCAACGAGCAGTATTTAAGCTCTGAGGCGCGAGGGCGCAAATCCGATAGCACAGCACGCCTTGGAGCAGAGGATCTCATACAGGCATTGGCCAGCAGTTCTTCGGGCATGGTTCCAACTGCGAAAACCTGAGGTAAAAGAAGATCACGGTTGCGAGCCCGCGGCCGTCGGTAATTGACTGAAGGAACGGAATGCTATGATCCCGCTCTGCCTGCAGCCCTGGCCAGGATTACCTGATTCCTGCTTATAACGGACACAACTCTGGGCGTCCCCGCACTCAAGGCAGTCATTATGTACATGGGAGTCGCACACTGGACAATATCCTGGTGGTGAGTTCGCTACGGACAAGCTGACGAAGGGAAGCGATTCCGTCAGCGCTGTATCCGCGGCCCGCTCACACGCTTGCGCCCTCTATGGATGACGGCACCGAAGAGCCCGGACCGACTAAGAACACTGCCTGGCAATGGACTCATACACGGGCCTGCACTCCGCGAAGGTACTCTCATCGCCGGCCAGTGACGTGTGATGATATGAGGCAGTCAACAGCCTCATTATCAGCACACGTCCCCTGTTATGGCCAGATGCGTTGGTTGGCTTTGGCTACCCAACACCAGTCGCCGACCGCATTGGGCCCACGCCCTCTCTCACTGCCCGCCGGAAACGGCTGAAGGATCAGCAACCGTCGCATTCGCGGCCACCGTCACTTTGAACCTGGTGGGATCGATCATGATTCCTTCGGTTTCACCTGCGAGCCACGCGCGGTCCAGATACTCGGCCTTTCCATACTGGTGGAAGGTGACAGCAGATTTTCCGTGAGGTTCGAGGGTCTCAGTCGGCATGAACCTGACAAACGCGGAAGCTTTACCATCGGTGCTCGTGACCCGCAATATACCGGGATACAGATCGGGTTGAGTGATTTTGTAGGAACCGGCCGGCAACTTTGCGCCGCCTGCATAGAACGGAAATGGTGTTTTAAAGTCCACACCCTCGTCAACCTGCGCCGCGAGCGGCAGCACAGACACTATTGAGAGGAGTCCCACCCTCACAACGAATTTTCCAAGTGTAGTCATATGAATCTCTCCCTAGATGAAATACGCATCGCAACAAAATGACTGCGCCCTTACGAGATTGCATCTCTCATGCCAGTCCCATACGTTTGCTAGCTGGCAAGCGTCACCTGGATAAGTAGCTTTGCTTCCAACGTCTTTCGCGCTTCGGACCACCTCGCTTCCCGTGTTGGTCGACAACCTTGTACCGTCCGGTGTCGACAGTGCGTCAACTGCCGCCGCTATCTCGACTGTCTTCGAATTTGGGCCGCCGTGGAGAAAGCGACGGCGAGATTACGCCACCACGACCGGTTTGCAGACACATCTGAACTACACGAATGCTTTCATTGTTCTCTGATCGCATGCTGGAATACGGCGTTGGCCAGGCTGTAATCATCTCGTTCATCCGTACTAAGAACTGGTTAGGAACGTGACGGCTGACGGACCGGCGTGTCGACATGTCGACTTTTGTTGCAGGCGAACATTACGAATCGCCGCGCAAGGCAAGAAAAATGTTTGGCTGCCCGATTGCGTATGCAGAGAAGGTGGCGTTATTGCTGCTGCACGTGAACTTCGCTACTGGCTCACGCTGTTCCAGCAAGACACGCAATCGCAGGAACCCCTCTATGCGCATCATGCGCGTAGAGGATCGTTTCAATCGGCGGACGCAGCATCATAACGTCGCGACCGACTGCATTCTGATCAACGGTTCCTCTGTAATTCGAGAACTGGAGCGATATCGTGAGTGATCAAAACAAAGAGATAGATCTGGCGGAGAATCCGTCACGGCGAACTTTTCTGGGAGCCGGCTCTGCCGCACTCGCCGCGGCGGCGTTCGTCGGAATGACGGCACACGCACAGCAGCGCACAGACACGCGCAAGGCCGAAACGGATCATTCTTCGAGCGATCCAGGACAGGAAAACAAGCCGCTCCTGGCTGAGAATCCAAATTCAAACACGCCTCCTCCAACTGATCATGGAGATATTGGCCCTATCTGGTATTCCTTCGACCTTGCGCGGAAGCGTCTGGAGGAAGGCGGCTGGACGCATCAGGTTACACAGCGTGAGCTCCCCTCTTCAACCGATCTCACCGGTGTCAACATGCGGCTCACCCGCGGCAGCTTCCGCGAGTTGCACTGGCACACGGCGGATGAGTGGGCTTTTATGCTCTATGGCAATGCTCGTGTCACCGTTCTGAATCCCGATGGAACGATGTTCATCGACGATGTGGGCAAGGGCGACCTGTGGTATTTCCCGGCCGGATATCCGCACTCCATCCAAGGCCTGGGGCCAGACGACGGCTGCGAATTTCTTCTGGTGTTTGATCAGGGAATGTTTTCGGAAGATAACACCTTTCTTATTTCGGAGTGGGTCGCACACACGCCACCTGAGATATTGACAAAGAATTCCAATCTCGATCGAAGCGCCATCGCTAAGCTGCCAACGGGCGAGCTCTATATTTTTCCTGCAGACCTTCCTCGCTCCTTGGCTCAGGACAAGACGGCGGTTGGCGGCAGGAGTGCAGAGTCTCGGATTCAGTACACCTTCAAGATGGAGGCGATGGCCCCGACAAAGAAAACCAGTGGGGGCGACGTCCGCGTCGTTGACAGCAAGACTTTCCCAGCCTCAAAAAACATCGCCGCCGCCCTGGTCACAGTCAAACCCGGAGGCCTGCGTGAGCTGCACTGGCATCCAAATGCTTCCGAATGGCAGTTCTATATCGCCGGCAAGGCGCGCATGACGGTGTTTATGCCACCGGGAAGAGCGCGCACGATGGACTTCAATAGCAATGACGTTGGCTTCATTCCGCCAGTTGCCGGTCACTACATCGAAAATACCGGCGATACAGACCTGGTGTTTCTAGAGATGTTCAAGGCTGATCAATACATAGATTTCTCAATGAATAACTGGATCCGACATCTCCCTCCGGAAATGGTGACGTCGCACCTGAATATCGATGAAGCAACCATCAACAAGATCCCGGCAGAGAACCAGGCGGTCATCGCCGGGTAACCATCCACTTAATGCAGGCTGATAGATCGATAAGCGTCACCTTACGCCGCATCTATCGGCACAACTCTAGCACCCGAGATTCACAAAGGAGGGTTTCACGAAATGGAAGCGCAGGCAGTCACATTTGCAAGTTCCCCGTTTGTCCCGATTGCCGTTGGTTTCTTTGGCCTGGGTACCGGCTTTTTCATCTGGGGCGGTCAGGCGTTGTTTGGCTTCCCAAAGACCAGCCCCGAAGTGAATCGAACCCTCGGCTTATGGGGTTTCTGGATGCCTGGCTTCATGCAATTCCTCACGGGGATCTACCTGTTGACCGGCTTGACGTGGTTCAACGTCTTCAGGAATGCAGCTCCGTTGTATATGGCCGGCCTCGCGTTCACCGCTTATGGCATCCATTGGTTCGCGATGGCTCACAGACGATATATCGACTCCAGCGTCCTGCTTGACGGATGGATGGCCATCGCATTCCTGTTTCTCAGCCTTCTTGGTGTTGATGTATTTTGGCGCGCGGGGGACATCCCGGTGATGATCATCTTTGTGGGATTAGCCTTCATCTATGCGACCGAAATCCCCACGCGCTTGCTGTCATGGAGTCCAGGCGGGCGGATCATCGGATTATTTCAAGTTATCACCGGTATCTGGCTGATGTACTGCACATACGCCATGACTATAGATCTGGCCTTGGGCGCCAAAGCATGGATTTAGCGACCAGGTTCGGCGATTTGTACGGTGCACCGGGTCGCTCTACGTGAGACTGCGAATTCCGGCTTTTACGAGCGATGATATCGGCGCAGGATTCGATCCATCAGCGTAGTCATGACCCACGAAGTCCCGATAGGCCGTTGATGATCTCCTGCCTGGAGTTCACCTATAGATTCAAGATGGACTAAGCGGAACTCCAACTCAAACAAGACATCAGGGCGGGCGAGTCTGACCCGTTTTACCCGGATATTGATTATTGCCTTGCGGCGATCCATAGCATTAGCAACAATGGTGTGTATCGGAGCAAGTTGCCTGTGAACAAAGGTGTTAAGATGCGCCACTATGCAGTGGCTGCGATCGCCTGCGGCGTAGCGCTAGTCATCGCACGACCCTTGAAGGCTGAATCCTCTTGCTTCCTGCTCGCCATTGTCGTCAGCAGTCTCTTCGGCGGCCGCGGGCCGGGACTACTCGCTGTCGGACTTTCTGCAATCGCGTTTTACGTCTTCTTTCTTCCCTCCCCCTTCCCACTTTCGAGCGATCCATCCTCCTATTTGCGATTTGGGGTATTTGTCGCCGCCGCGGTCACGGCCAGCCAGCTGATCGAAGCGAGGAGGCGCATCGAGGAAACTCTTCGGCGCACCCGGGCACAGCTTTCGCGAGCAACACAGATCGCGACAGTAGCAGAACTGGCAGCAGCAATCGCCCATGAAATCAGTCAGCCCCTGAGCGCGGTAGTAGCTAACGGTCAAGCATGTACGCAATGGTTGTCGGCGGACCCGCCCAACGTGGTCAACGCGCGCATAGCGGCGGAGAGGATCGTTCGCGATGCTAAGGATGCGGGAGAGGTAGTGCGGCGTATACGCGCGCTCTTCAAAAAGAAGGTTCTCACCAAAGTGGATCTCGACATCAATGATGTCGTCGATGAGGTGCTGCGCCTGATTCGAACCGAGGTTACGAGAAAAGGAATCACGGTTGAGACCGACCTGCAGAAGAGACTCCCATTCGTGCAGGGCGATCGTGTGCAGTTGCAACAGGTCATTTTCAATTTGCTCCTCAATGGAATCGAGGCGATGGAAGACGTGAATGACCGTCCCAGAAGACTCCGCATCTGCTCAAAGTTCCAGAACCAGGACGCGATCGTCGTTGAGGTTCGGGATCACGGCGTCGGCGTGGCAGATGCAGAAAAGGCGTTTGAAGCTTTCTATACGACAAAGGACAAGGGAATGGGGATGGGACTAGCGGTTTGCCGTTCCATCGTGGAAGCACATGGAGGTCGCCTGGGGATCACCCCGTCCGAATTCCCGGGAACAACATTTTTCTTCACTCTGCCGCTCAGCTCGAGCCAATCCACATGACAGAGGACCAGCCCATCATCTACGTACTCGATGACGACCACCGAGTACGCGCCGCTCTGTCAAGTCTCCTGTCGTCGTTGGGGCTGCGTGTGGAGGCATTCGCCTCCGCCGGAGAGTATCTGCAATTCGTGAAACCGGACCTGCCCGGATGCTTGATCTTAGATCTGGAATTGCCCGGCATGAATGGCCTTGAGCTGCAACAGGAACTTGCCGGGGGAGATTCGCCACCGATCGTCTTTGTCACTGGACACGGAGATGTGCCTTCGTCGGTTCGTGCCATGAAAGCTGGAGCGATCGAGTTTCTACTGAAGCCTTTTGATACTCAGGAACTCTTGAGGAGTATTGATGCGGCCATCCTCCAGGATCGCGGCGCACGAGTGAAGAGAGCAGAACTCGCGGAACTCCGAAGGCGTTACGCGCTGCTCACTCCTCGCGAGCGAGAGGTACTACCCTTGGTGGTAGCCGGTCTCCTCAACAAGCAAACCGCCGCTGAGCTCGGTACCAGCGAAATCACCATCCAGGTTCATCGGGGACAGATTATGCGCAAGATGGTCGCGGCCTCACTGGCAGAGCTTGTCAAAATGGCCGGCAAACTAGGAATTTCCTGAGACTTCAGCGGGCTTATATAAAGACATAATAGGCAGCCCTGCCCCTTCTCGCTACTATCGAAACATGAAGCGAGGCCAACTCTCCCGATGAATGCTACTTCAAAGCCCATCGTCGCTGTCGTCGACGATGACCCCAGAATTCGCGAGTCTCTGGAGAGTCTCATCGAATCCGCCGGCTTCAAAGCGCAGGTGTTTCCGCTCGCGGAAGATTTTCTAAGTGGAGAGCTTCTCGCAGAGATAGGTTGTCTGATCACGGATGTCCGGATGCCAAAGATGGACGGCCTGGAACTGCAACGTCTGGTCCGGCTGAAGCGTCCCGAATTGCCTGTCATCTTCATTACCGCTCATCACGAGGACAGGATCGAGCAATGTGCTTTTGCGCAAGGGGCCGCATCCTTCATACGTAAGCCTTTCGATGCCGATGAAGTGCTGCGAGCCGTCAGGTTAGCCCTCAGCACGTTTCGACCCGACGACAAAGCTGTTGTGAAAAGGTGAGATCATGAAACATTCTGAACTGATTGGTTCAAGCGCACGATTTCAAACTGTGCTTGACGATGTGAGGGTTGTAGCCTCAGCGGAATGCCCGGTTTTGGTTCAAGGCGAGACAGGGACAGGGAAAGAGGTGATCGCTCGGGCGATCCACGACTCTGGTCCGCGCCAGAACGGGCCCTTCATTGGGCTCAATTGCGCGGCGATCCCCGCTGCCTTGCTGGAGAGCGAACTCTTCGGCCATGAGCGCGGAGCTTTTACCGGGGCCGTCGCGCAGACCATCGGGCGCTTTCAGGCGGCGAATGGAGGCACCCTGTTTCTCGACGAAATTGGGGACCTTCCTCTGGAACTTCAACCGAAACTCCTGCGAGTCTTGCAGGAACAGCAGTACGAGCGCCTGGGCAGCAACCGCACCATACAAACCAACGTGCGGATTATCGCGGCGACCAATCAGGATCTTTGGCGCATGGTGGAGGAGAAGACTTTCCGCGCCGACCTCTATTATCGGCTGAGCGTCTTTCCCATCAGTCTCCCTCCTCTGCGCGAACGAAAAGACGATATCCCGGCAATGGTCTCTTATTTTGTTCGCCGGTATTCACGTCAGATGAACAAGTCAGTCGAATATGTTCCAGACGAAGTAGTCGAGGTTCTGAGCAGCCACCACTGGCCCGGCAACATACGGGAACTGCAAAATTTTATCGAGCGCTCTGTGCTTGTCACGGAAGGCTCAACTCTATCGCCGCGAATCGCCGAACTTAAGCGGCTGATTCATGCAGCCACATCAGCACCCTCACAGACTCTATCCGATGCGGAACGCGCCCACATCATGGTAATTCTGAAAGAGACGAATTGGGTAATCGGCGGCCGCAACGGTGCCGCCGCTCGGCTCGGTCTTCCTCGGACTACGCTCATCTCCCGGATGCAGAAACTTGGAATCTCGAACAACCGGGATAGCCTTCACTTAGCTGCCGTAGAGCCTGCCACATTGCTTCCTCATCGGAATGGCTCGCATCTCTTAGCAAGCTAGCATCGCGCCGCTACGAAGGTGTAGGTCCCATGATGTCGCTACCGCCATTTGGCGGCCACGAGCTGCATGCGTAGGTAATCGGCCTCTGAGCTAAATAGCAGATTGTGATTGGCCGAAACGCCAAGTGTCGAAAACCGCAGGAATGTGCCGTTATATCGACAACCTTCATCGGATGCTGCCACAGCAAGCCATCGGGCGCCTTATCGAACTTATGTAAATCCAGTCAGATAACATTGCCCGCTCTTCACACGCACTTTGGCATAGCAAATGCCAGTTAACCCGACGAAGAGCAAGTTAGACATTTTATCTCAGAGGAACACTTCGATGCGCTCAGATCTGGTCTTTGACGCGACGGCTCATGTCTCGAACCGTTATGTATTAACGATGCTCGCCGCAAAAGCTACACGTAAGCTTCATCGTCCCAACACTCGCATCCAGGACACTGCCAACGACGCATTCGCTCGTATTAGCCACCCAACCCGATCAGCGCGGCGCCGCAACTACCAGCCAGGCAGGTCGCGCCCCAAAGGTTCTCTGCAGCGCACGCATTTTTCAGAGCAAGCGTCTCTGCTCCGTCAGCAGCCCGCACCAGAGGACGTCAATCTGTCAGAGGCCATGTATTGAGGGATCAACAAAGCATTCGCGCCGTGCGGCTGAGCCGTTCTCCTGTAGATGGGCTTCGTCGAAATGGCTTCTTATCAAAAGATAAGCACCTGGTTTCCGGATAATATATTCCGCAACCATTCGTCTGGCTTTCTGTCTGACTATGAATGAGGAGAAATTTGATGCGCCAATGGAAATTCGCTGTTTTTGCTATCCTCTCCGCTGCTACGCTGAGTGGCCCTCAGTCTGCATCTGCAGGGGTCGCAATCAATATCGGTGTACCTCCAGTTTGTCCATACGGTTACTTCGACTACGCCCCATACAACTGCGCCCCGTATGGATACTATGGGTCTGAATGGTTCAACAGCGGTGTCTTTATCGGAGCCGGTCCGTGGTTTCATGGCCCCCGAAACTTCTACGGCCACGTGGACAACCGCTTCGATCCACATAACGGCTACCGCGGTCCGCTGCCGGAGCATAGTGATAAAGCCTTCAACCACTTTCACGGAAATGAGATGCGTGACGGGCGAGGCCATGTAGGCGGCGGTCACGAGGGCGGCGGTCACGGCGGCGGCGGCCACCGGTAAGAACGGATGCGCGCAGAACGACAGAGTGCGACCTAGCAAGTTGCACTCTCGTTTTACTACTCCTCGTTATCTGTAAGCCTATACCCAGTTGCTCTAAGCGCTGGCCCTCGCCGGATACTGACGAGTTTTCTAATCGTACCGGCGGCTTGCATGCCGCATGTCTGTTTGACTCTGCTGGCCAGCGCTTGGCGGTTCGCGCGGACGTTGGACTCCATCACGCATTAAATAAACTTCGGCTCTGAGTTTTTTTGGGATCGTGCGCTCTTGCGAATCCGACTGCTGCGCTGCCTGGGAGCGCCAGCTCTGGGTTGCTGCAGTGGCACTTATAGGCGAAAATTCCGCGTGCAAACCTCCTCAAGGGCTAACTTTTGTCCCCAGTGCTGAGTTCGAGGTACGGTCTTCTTCTGCGCGTGCGATAGAGGCCCAGTCGCATTGTGTCCACGATGTGATCACTTGAAGAGAATTTTGGCCATCATGCCTTTGTCCTCATGGTTCAAAAGATGGCAGTGAAACAGGGAGACTCCCCGGATTATCGGGTCCGTAAAGTCCATTACTAGATCAACTCGTCCTTTGACCGGCACATTTACTGTATCCAGCCATTCCGGATGCGCTAAAGGTTTTCCGTTTTCAGAATAGACAAGGAAATGGACTTGATGGATGTGAAACGGATGGACCTCCATTGTGTCGTTCACCACTCGCCAATGACGGTAAGTCCCAATGTCTACCGTCGTCATGGGCGGGTCCATCGGACCATATTTCTTACGGTTGATGTAGAAACCCTTCTTGTCCTCAGTGAAGGTAACAAGAAAATCGGGAGCGCTTTTCTCGACCCCGTGAATCAACCTCGAGGATGTGTGCTTGTAGATCGGCGCCGGCGCATCGATTCGAGCGCCCGAAGCGGTGTGACGTGGTTGCGCCAGGTCTACCAGATCCGCCAGGACCATTGGCGGGTTCGGATCCCCGTCCGGGCCGGTATCAAAGCAGAGGGTACGAAGGGATGTCTTTACCCCCGCTTTCGGTCCGCTCACGATCGCTTCGACACGACCGGCGGGAGGTATGAGTATGTGGTCAGCAAATTCGAAGCGGTGCTTGGAACTGTGGAAGCTCAGCGGCATTCCATCCAGCGCAAGGATTTCGAGTTGCTCGCCGTCGATCTGTAGATCTGCGTAAAGGTCGGGGGACGCGTTCACAATACGCCAGAACTGGCGCTCCCCTGGGGCGATGCCAATCTGTGGCCGCAACGCGCCGTTCACCGTGAAGATGCGCTCCGGCGCCTCGGTCGACTGACCACAGCGCGTCGCGGGCATCTGCACTCTTCGCGTCAGTCCAGCGGCCGCGGGATCGTTTTCTATCACGCGGTCGCGCAACACCAGGATCTGTTCCTGCATATTCCGAATTTCCGGGTAGTAGCGTTCCATACCGTCGATGACGATGGCTCCCGACATGCCATCCAGATCCTGGCGATAGCTCTCTCCATGGGGATGGGTGTGATACCAGTACAAGCCGGGCGGCTGGTCCAGCGGGATATTGACGACATAACGCAGCGATTGTCCAGGCATCGCCATCATCGTGAGCACGTCATCTTGAGGAGCGTTTGGTGACACGTGCAGCCCGTGGAAATGAAGATTCGTCATGTTCATGCATGGGCCGCCTACGCACTGTTCCTGCGAATGGGTAGACATATGGTTCGTGTACGTCAGGCGAATGTCTTCGCCGGGACTCACCCGAATGACAGGGGGATCTTCTCGTCCTTCGAACAGGAAGGCCGCTTTCCCGGTCTGTGGATCATTGATGGCCGACAGGATCACAGGAGAGCGAACTTGTGGGGCCTCAGGCAGCACGGCGGATGGAGGAACTCCGCTTTGGTTTGCCACATTCTGCGCACACAAGGGCCCGCTGTAGAGCACGCCCAAACATATAGCTCGTGCTAGCAGGTTGCGGCTCGCCAATGATGACAACTGTGCGACCATGGGTATCTCCCGTCCCGACGCCACAAGAACCTCAGCAGTATGCCCGGAGTGATGTGGCGTTGACTGCCGAATTTTGCGGAAACCCTCGCATTAGCGAGCACGGCCAATTTCGTGACTCCCTCAGAGGCGCAACTGGGCTCTTAGCTTCAGCGATCTCCGCGTGCCCCTGGTGGAGCAGAACCAAGTGCAGCAATTGAAGCAATCCCATTGCCAAGCTTGGTTGCCGGCTTTCCGGCAGTCTCAGCAGGTTGGATCGGACTCGTGCCATTTCGCAGTAACCGGCCTGTACTCCCCGTGAACGCTGAGGAATAACGGGATGCGGACTCGTCGGATCCCATGCAGGCCTCACCAAGCAGCAA
Organism: uncultured Acidobacteriaceae bacterium; assembly: GCA_963757575.1. Classification (GTDB taxonomy): domain Bacteria; phylum Acidobacteriota; class Terriglobia; order Terriglobales; family Acidobacteriaceae; genus KBS-83. The sequence continues at coordinate 12,580 of CAVWSD010000013.1, read as the reverse complement.
ACGCGGCGTGTTGCCCAGGCCGATCTCTCCTGCGCTCTTTCGCGGCGCGAGGGGAAGGATTGCTCAACGCGTCTGCCCGCAGGCGCACTCTGTCGACATATCGACAACGCGGGCTCACCCGCCTCCGGATGGAACTCCAGCGGTGAGACGGAAACAGAATGATATTGCCGTTCTCGAACTGCGGTTACTGTTTGGAAACATAAGTGCATCACCTGTGGCAGTTGCTTAGGGCTCACTTTTCGAGAGCGGCGAAAGAGAGGCGAATACATGATGGAGTCGAGGCAGCAAATTGAGGAGGGCGCCGCAACCTACACAACAGGTATTGATTTCTGCAAGATCTTCACCGAAGAGATGAGCAGCTTGTATCTACTTGCATACCTGCTGACGGCAGACAGCGACAAGGCCGAGCAGTGCTTTGTCGGCGGGCTCGGGGAGTGCGTGGAAAGCACAGGTGCGTTCATTGAATGGGCGCATTCGTGGGCTCGGCGCACAATTATCAAGCAAGCGATCCGGACGATCATGCCAAGTCCATCGTATGCGGATCCAGTGTCGTTGGAGAATCTCAATGGGACGTCAAAACGCGGAAAATGCAGCCACATGGGCGCAATTGTCGCCTTGAGTGCGTTCGAGCGATTCGTCTTTGTTATGTCGGTTCTCGAGGGCCAATCCGACGCAGACTGCTCGAGTCTTCTAAATTGCTCGCGACCCGACGTCGTGATTGCCCGGGAGCTGACACTCAGGCGGCTCAATCCCGTCGGGATTCACTATGACAAGTTCGCCGTTGCTTGAACCTTGTACCATGCATGGTGCGTTTGGTTGTCGCCTCCCTTCCGATCTTCGCCGTAGGAAACAGTTCACCTTTACCCATGGACAGGAAAGCGACAGGACAAAATCGCTTGCGCACATTGGCATCCCTAAGGCATTCCTCTTGTAACCGCCGCAAGTGCAAAAACTTGGGGTTTGCCGAAGAGGCTTAAAACGACCGATCACTGAGAAACTGAGAATATGTGATGAGTTGTTGCGAACGAGCTTGACAGCTCCTTCTCCGGCGGATCACTATTCCATCCTGTAATTTGTTCGCTCATTTACCTCCGGGTGTTTTCGACGTCTGAGGCCTATCTTTTTGGGTAACCGTCGAAGAGCATTGCTCCCCTGGCTTTTGGAAGTAATAGCGCTCCCTCATTCCGAATCAATTCGGGTACATGTACCAAGCCCATGAGAGTGCTCATGCGGACGTCTCGTCGACCCGTTCCTTGCGGTCGCCCCTAACCCTCGCCACGCAGAGGAGGTTTTCCCTTGAAACAATCAAGATTGGTAGCACTGGGCGCAGCCTGTGTAGTGGTTGCGAGCGCTATGTCGGTCACCACTCACATTGTGCGCGGGCAGATGGAAGCCGCGTCTACTCCGGTTTACAACCCGTACCCAAAGGGGATTCTCCCATCGGATATCAATTCCGAGTTAGCAAGGGTTAGGCGGGAAGTGGATTTCATCGAAGCTGAAGCTATCAAACAATGGCACGCTACGCCACCTCCGACCCTGACAGGAAATCCGCCCATACTGCAGAACACCGGAGTTGCCTCAGTAGAAACACTGGGAAAGCTCATGAACTACGACAAACATATCTCGCCCAACGAGAATGTAGCCTGTGCGTCCTGCCACATGCCGTACGTCGCCTTTAGCGGGCCGATTCCGTCGGTGAATCTGACCATGATCGCGTATCCCGGAACCGTGCACTTCCGCGCCGGCAAGCGTACGGCGCAGCGATACACGTATTCCAGCTACTTCCCTCCGCTCCAGTACAACACCACCCAGGCCGCTTTCTTCGGCGGAAACTTCTGGGATTCCCGCGCAACCGGATATCTGCTCAGAGCTCCCGATGCCGAGCAGTCACAGTTTCCTCCGGTCGATCCTCTGGAGATGGGCAACTCTGATACCGCCTGCATCACCTACAAGCTTTCACTGGCAGCGTATCGACCTCTCTTTGAGCAGGTATGGGGAAAGGGCTCGTTCGCGATCAACTTCCCACCTGATACTGCGCAGATATGCGCCATGCCGAATATTGGCGGGAGCGCTACGCAAGTTGCGCTCAGTCCAGCTGACCGCACCCGCTCCAACGACGTTTACGATAAGTGGGCGCGGTCGATCAGCGCCTTCGAGCACAGTGCCTCTGTAAGTCCGTTCACTTCGAAATTCGACGCTTACTTGAAGGGCACTGCCACACTGACCACAGACGAGATGGCCGGTTACAATCTGTTCCGCGGCAAGGGCAACTGCAATTCATGCCACCTGGACGGACGGTCAACGGCTCCTTCACCAACCGCTCCGAGCAGCGAAGACACCGGAACGGCAGCAAGTACAGCACCTCTGTTCACCTGCTTCGGCTCGGCCAATCTCGGCCTGCCCAAGAATCCCAGAGACTCGTTCTATTACGAGACCACGCCGGATTCCTTCGGATTTACGCCCAACCCCGAAGGTTTCGCCTACACCGATCTCGGGCTGGGTACTTTCCTGAGAAGCGGTTTCGGTTCCGCACCCAACCCAAATCTGTCGTGGAGAAAATTTGCGTCCACCTCCGACGGCCAGATGCAAACCTCTACCGCGCGCGATGTGGGGCTTGCACCGCCACAGTGTCCGACCACGGAGGCCCCGGGCCCCTACTTCCAGAAGGAATTTTTCCATAACGGCTACATCAAGAGCCTGAAGCAGCTCGTACATTTCTACAACACACGCGACGTCTATAAATTCGGCGTGGAGTCAGGAAATTGCCCTGTCGGCACAGTCGAAAGAGTGACCTGCTGGCCATCGCCCGAAGTAGAGGCAAATAAGGACATGACCGTCGGAGACCTCCACCTAACGGATCAGGAGGAGAACCAGATCGTGAAGTTCCTGCAAACACTCAGCGACGGTTACACAACACCCTACCCGGACATCAACACCTTTACCGGGGCTTGCAAGACGGGCGGGAATGCTTCAACGCAAGGAAACTCTTCGATTATTTCGGCATTCGCGATGCACCATTAGAGGGAGGATGCACCGCAGTTGAAACGGGGCGCATGGGAGCTCGCTTCCATGCGCCCTTCCAGTGCTCCAAAAGCAAGGATCTATTGCACAATTCTCTTTGAGGTTTGCGCCATGAGAGATCTGCATACACATAGACGCCTGCTGCTTCCGGCGATCGTGATGATCGCCGGAGTGCAGTTCCCAAACGCGACCTATGGCCAGCCCACTTCCCAGGCCACAATACCTGCTCCTGGGAGCACACACCGGCCCGTCCATATCATCGAACGGCCTACGCTCGAATCGGCGAAAGACAATGAGGCCATCATCACCTGGAAAAGCAGCAACCCCGGCGGAACGGAGGAGCATTTCGGTGTCGTGCATTTCGGCACAGATCCTAAGCACCTGACCGAGACGGCGAAATCTCACATCAGGCTGAACCCGAACCATTCGTATACAGTCTTCCGCGTGCTTGTAAGCGGTCTTAAGCCGCAGACGACTTACTACTACACGGTTGATTCGACGCAGGGCAACGGTGTGAGCGATGGAGTGAAGAGCTCTCTGGCCCACTTCACCAACCCTTAAGGCAGAGTTCGAGCTGACGCAGCACTCCAGCAGGCATGGGGAGTGTCGGAACGCTTATGTTGCGCGCGAACCTTCCTTGGATTGGAAGACGCTCCTGGCAGATCTGCGGTATCGACGCGCAGTTGGAACGTTCTGTCCGTTCCCCATTTTTCCTCGTTCATTTCCCCAGGGGATAGAACACGCTGCTCACATCGCCAGTGGCACTGATGGTGTGGATGTCGAAGCCAAGTCTGTCGTGAATCAGTCTGCCGGTGGAGGCGCCTACATGCCAGGTGATCCCCCCGAAGGAGAACTGATCGCGATAATGCCAATGGCCAACGAACATATGATGAATGCCGAGACTCGTCAGCAGATTGACTTCGTCGGTCTGCTCGGCCGCAGGGACTGCCCAGTACGGACTCTTATCGGTGAGGACCTTATTGTCGATCGCTATGGGAATGTGTTGTATTCCGATAACGACCGTGCCGGGCGGCGGCGGCGGTGTCGCTGAGCTTCGCATCCAGCTCAGCATCTGTGCCTCGTTCTGCTTTGCCTGTGCGCTTGCCGGAGCCAGCGTTATCTTGTCGGCGTTGTAACTGTCGTAGTTGCCGAAGTCCGACGAGTCAAGGCCGTAAATCACTACGTTCTTCACCTGCACACGATAGAAGTCATTTTTGAATACGTTCCGGTAACGATCGAAGTCGTTGGAATGGATATCGTGATTGCCGGGGACGTAATAAACCGGTGCCGTGAGCCCACCCAGGATGGTGCGGGCGGTGGTCCATGCCGTCGGATTTTCGCCGATGTCGCCGGTGACAATTACGGCATCCACCCCCTGAGCGTTGATGATCTGCACCGCCTGACGAAGGTTGTCCACGGCGTGCGGTGCCGTCGACGCCGGTGCGCCGATATGTAGATCACTCAGTTGCGCGATCCGAACTTGCGCGGAGGCGACGGATGCTACAAGCAGAAGAAATAAAACGATCCTGGTGTTCATGTTTTACCTCGCTCGTTATGCTCCAAACGGCGTCTGTGCACTCAAGAAATGGTCGGCCTCACGATGACATTGGACACTTCTCCGATCCTGTCGCACCAGTCTGAAAAAACAGCGATGGGCACTATATCGGCAAGGCACCCCAACGTATCGGGCTTTTTCTATGATTTGTGTACAAAGCCACGACGCCGCAAGCGGAAAATATGGCGCAATTCGCCGCAGTCCCTCTCATGGCCCATTCCGTATTCGGCAAACCGCCGATGCACACGAAGAGATAGTGTAGCGACCATCTCCTCCGTTTCGTTCTCGGCATTGCGGAGTTGATTTTGTTAACAGATATTGTCAAAGCGACGCAGCCAGGGAGTCACCGCGAAGGAGCATAGTCACACGAGCCGCGAATTGCGGAAAGTGCGCTGCCGCTTGTCTCGCCGAGTTGGCGCCGCCCACAATGTAAACATGCTCCCCCTTACCCATCGCGGCCTCGCTAACCCCGCAACGTAGTAAACGTCACTCCCAAGGTATCGATCTTCCCCGCGTAGGATTACTTCTGTAGTAGATAAAGAGGTGCGCGATGCAAATTCCCACACGGCATAGCCGCAAGTTCATCGCGGAGGAGCCGTTAAGCCGATTCCTAAAGTGCGCTGCTTTGTTCGCGGCGTTGCTTGTCGTGTTGGTTTTGGCGGTGCAACTGGGCGCCCAGTTTGCAACTCCCGCAGACATCGTTTATGCGCAACCCGGCCAACTCGTTTCTGTAAACGGATTTCGGCTGAATCTCTATTGCATGGGGAGCGGCTCGCCCGCGGTGGTCTTCGACTCCGGATGGGGAGACTGGGCGCCAGCGTGGTCGAAGGTGCAGCCAGAGATCGCCAAATGGACGCGCGCCTGCAGCTATGACCGTGCGGGCACGGGATTCAGCGATCCCGGTCCCATGCCGCGTACCAGCGTGCACATCGCCGAGGAGCTACGCACTGCGCTTCACCATGCCGGCATCGGCGGCCCCTACATCCTGGTGGGAGCTGCCTTCGGCGGCGACAACGTACGCACGTTCGCGGACCTGTACATGGGCGAGGTTGCGGGGCTGGTATTGGTTGACGCTGATCCCACCGACGTCGAACCGAAGTCAATGCGAGAAGAGGAACATCGAGGACATGCGGGGATTCCTTCTGACTTGCGCGATTGTCGTAACGCGATTGCCGAGCACAAGCCGTTGCCGGCGCAAAATTCAGGTTCTGGGAAGCCACAACAGACCTGTGCTCAGCAGTTTTTTTTCCGGGGTTTACCCGAAGCCGTGTGGTCTCCGGAATTGAACGCCAAAGTGTTGGAGATCGCGCAAACCAAAGTTGCCATGTATGACGCCTATTCTTCAGAAATGGAACAAACAGCGTCGGACGAAAGCTATCTGCAACAGCACCGCCGCTCATTCGGCTCGCGCCCCATACGCGTCCTCACCTCGGGAAACCATGGTGTCGGTCACCTGGAGAAGAAGCCTGCGGACACGCCGAAGCACCGCAAATATGAGCGGGAGACCACGTTGGCCCAGGCGCGCTGGCTCGAACTATCTTCCAATGCTAAACAAATCTTCACCCGCAATAGCTCGGAATACATCCAGTTTGACGAGCCGGAGACCCTGATCAACGCCGTCCGCGAAGTGTATGACCAGACGAGAAGACCCGTAGCTGCGCATGCCGACTGAATACGTTGCGAACCCAATTCCTCAGAAGGTCCCGGAAGCGAGATCGACGGAGCATCGAAGCAGGTAAATAGGCGCGCCAAACCAACATACAAACATGTGGGGAATAGGTATTATGTTCCCGTAATTCGGCCCCTGATTTCGCCGGACGGAACCGGCGTGTAACGTTCGTTTGCCCCCAATCACTACAGGGAGAGCCGACGGATACGCCGTCTCTGCAAACGAGGGGAGAAACCGCCTTTCATTGGAAAATCGTGGGCCGCGTCGAACACGATGCGCCCGCGCACTCTTAGGTCAGCCAGGCTTTGAGGTGAGTCGAAGGATGACACCAGCCACCATTTACCGCCCGCGGATGATTTCCATTCCGTTAAGCCCGTATTGTGAGTTGGCGCGGTGGGTGCTCGATCGGCTCCGAATCCCGTATGTGGAAGAGTGCCATGCGCCCCGCTTCCATGTGCGCGCAACCCAACGATATGGTCAGCGAGGCGTCGTGCCGGTCCACGCGGTGCCGATCGAAGCCGTGCCGGTTCTCGACACCGGCGAAGTTGTTCTACGCGACGCTCGCGCCGTCGTCGACTACTACGAGCTTCGCGCACGCGTCGATCAGAAGTTATTTCCGGCGGATTCCGCGGCGTGCGCAGACGCTCGGGAGCTCTTCGATTTTTTCTTCGACACCTTCGGTGTCGCCGCTCGCGCCTGGGCCTACAGCTATCTCTTAACGGCGCGCTCCATCACCACGCGCCTCTGGGTAGATCGCGCACCCTGGTGGGAGCGCCTCGCCGTCCGCATGTTCTATTCGTCGATTGCGGCGTTTGTGCGCCGCACGCTGGCGTTGCAACCGGACACCCTTGGGCGAGAGCAAACAATCATTGAGGCTGCCCTGGAGCGAGTCGCCGAACGCCTCGCCGACGGCCGTCGCTTTCTCATGGGCGAGACATTCACCGCGCCCGATCTTGCTCTGGCTGCACTTGCAGCTCCGATTCTCCTTCCGCCACGGTACGGCGGCCCTTTGCCGTCCCTCGCGGAACTGCCTGCAGACATGCGAACGGCTGTGGAAGCTTGGCGCGCCACGCCCGCCGGTCAATTTATTTTGCGCATCTACGCGGAGCACCGGCCGCAACCTGCCTTCGATCTGATCGCATTGGGAAAGCACGGCTCCGGCCGCACGCTCAAAGACAGGCTTGTGAATTTCCTCGTCTCTCCTGCCGTTCTGCGGCCGGTGTTTTCGCTGTTGCGGCGCTGGTCGCCCATCCTGGTGCTCGGCAAAGCGACGTTCATCAGCCGCTACGACGATGTTATCGAGGTGTTGAAGAGAGATACCGACTTCACCATCGGGCCCATCAACGCGCCGAAGATTAACAAAATCGACGGCCCCTTCATCCTCGGTATGGACGCGTCTCCAGAGTACGACCGGGAAAAAACGGCGCTGCTTGAAGCTGTCCGCCGCGATGACTTGGTGGCCATCCGTCAGTTCGTGGCCCAGTCCGCCACCGCCATGATCGATGCAATTCGCCCCCAGCGTCGCATCGACGTGGTGAACGGGCTGGCGCGTATCGTGCCTGTGCGCCTCTTGGATGTCTACTTCGGAATGCCGGGGCCCGACGATCCCACCATGATGCGATGGATGCGTGACACCTTCCATTACATCTTTGCCGACCTCACGGGCAGCGCCACCGTATTGCAGGATGCCCTGAATTCCGCTGCGGAGCTACGAGGGTGGATGGACGCCCACATTGCGCTGCGCAAGTCTGGCCAGGCTAACAATCGCAGTGACGACGTGCTCGGCCGCCTGCTCGCCTTGCAGAATTCGGCGCATCCCTGGCTCGACGACAATGCCGTGCGCCGCAATCTGGGCGGCACGATCATTGGATCGGTCGACACCGTTTCAAAATTCGTCACTCTGGCAATCGACCAGTTGATCGACCGTCCCAAGCAGCTGGCGGAGGCGCGCGCCTTTGCCCTAAACGGCGACATCGACGCGGTACGCGGGTACGCCTGGGAAGCAGTTCGCTTCAACCCCCATCATCCGCTCCAGGTGCGCTTTTGCGCGCGCGACTCCTTAATTGCTGCGGGGCAAAAGCGAGCAAAAATTATTCCCGAGGGAGCCACCACCTACGTAGGCACTCTTTCCGGGATGTTCGACCACGACGTGTTCACCAGTCCGGCAGAGTTCAACGGCCGGCGTGCCACGGAATATCTTCATTTCGGCTACGGCATGCACAGTTGTTTTGGCAAGGCGATCAACGGCGTGGAAATACCGGAGCTCCTCGCCGCCCTGCTGCGGCTTCCTAATCTGCGCCGCGCCCCCGGAAGTGAAGGGCAGATTTTGTATGACGGGCCTTTCCCCAACCGCTTAGTGTTGGAATTTGATTCTTGAGAAATGGAGCCAGAGGCAATGACCCAAACCATTCTCACGTTCATCACCAAGGTCAAGCCGGAGTATGTCAACGATCTGAGCAAGTTGCTGGATCAAATCGGCAAGAATCCAGAGGCGAATGCCCTGATACCATTCCGGTCACTGAAGCGGGTACACTTCGCCAGCTTGGTGCTTCATCAGTCTCCTCCGTACGGCGCCTATCTAATTTTTGAAAACAATTTCGATGGCATTCTCGACGACTATCTTCCCGACCTATATAGCCAAGCGGCCAACGGACTGCATCAGATCTACCGTTGCTGCCAGGACTATTCAACTGGCGCGTCCGATCAGCAGGGAATGACGAATTACCTGCGGGCCCATGTTGTGCGGCCCAATGCGTATCACATCGGCAACACAGGCCGCGGCGCCGAACGCATCTTGCAGGAAAAAGCGCTCCGCACTGCGCTCGAGCAGCAATGCGATAGTTTAGTTCGAAATAGCCAGGCTACTTCCCAACCGGCTGTACTCGCAGACCTGCAGAACTTTGTCCGTTCAGATCCTCGATGGTCGTGGGTTCCCGGCGTGGGGCCGCGAGAAACCTTCGCGCAGAAGCTCTCAGCCTGGTTCAAGTTGATTGCGGTGGCTGCGGTCTTGGTCGCGCTGTTGCCCGCTGCGATAGTTCTGATCCTTCTTTGGGCATTGGTGCTGCGCTACAAAGAAAGCACCGACTCAGTGCAAGCGGAAGCGGCCGATTCGGACAATTTGCAGAAACTCCTGGATACGGAGAATCGCACCGCGAGCGTCCAGAACCACATGTGCAGCATCACCATCGTGAAGCCGGGCTGGCTCCGTCGCACAACGCTCCGGGCTGTTCTCTGGGCGGTCAACCTGCAGGCGCGTGCCCTCGCCACGCACGGCACACTAAGTGGAATTCCGAGCATCCATTTTGCGCATTGGTCCATGATCGATAACGGCCGCCGCCTGCTGTTCCTTAGCAATTTCGACGGTAGCTGGGAAAACTATCTGGACGACTTCATCGACAAGGCCAGCGCCGGACTGACCGGCGTGTGGAGTAACACGCTCAATTTTCCTCGTACGTATTTTCTGATCTTCGGCGGCGCGACCGATGGCCCCCGCTTCAAGGCAGTCGCACGCGACAGCCAACTTGTAACCAACGTGTGGTACAGCGCGTACTGGGATCTGACCGTGCAAGGCGTGGATAACAACAGCAGCATTCGCGAAGACCTGTTGAAGCCGCTCGATGCAACGGCGGCATCCGCATTTCTTCGGCGCTTATAGGAAAGCGAGGAGTCTGAAAATGGTGGAACTCGAACGGAAGGACATTCAAGGCATGCTCCTCAGCGCCTACAAACACCTGCCTTGCTCGGCATATCTATTGCTGCGTGTCACCGATGCCGGCGCGGCGAGGTCGTGGATCTCCGAATGTCTTCCTCAGATCACCGCCTCGGAAAAGAAGCAGGAGAACGTCTCGATCAACCTGGCCCTTACCTATACCGGCCTGCACGGCCTAGGCCTCCCTGAGGATGGGCTTGACAGCTTTTCCTTTCCCTTTCAGGAGGGCATGGCCGCGGATTACCGATCCAGGATCCTCGGCGATACGGAGGAGAATGCTCCCGCCGGTTGGGATTGGGGCAATGACGGAAATCGTGTCGACATTTTGTTGCTTCTGTTCGGAAAAGATGCGCGAACTTTGCAGGCCGAGTCTGACCGGCAACAGGCCGCCATCGTAAATCGCGGAATCGAACTCGTGAGCGTTCTCACCGCCGGTCGCCAACCAGACACACACGAGCATTTCGGCTTCAATGATGGAATCGGCCAGCCCGTCATGGAGGGTACTGGGAACAAGCAGCGTCAACTGCAGCGAACCCACCATGCCACGGAGTTGCCGGCGGGCGAATTCCTGCTCGGTTACCCGAACATCTACGGTGTCATCGCTCCGAGTCCCGCCGTGAAGCCGGAAGAGGATCCTCAGCAGTTGCTCACAGTCGTGCCTTCCAACGCGGTGGGACTAAACGCAAAACCTGGAATGCATGACTTCGGCCGAAATGGCAGTTATCTGGTCTTCCGGCAACTGTCGCAGCGCGTCGCCGGCTTCTGGAATTTTCTCGACCAGGCGACCCGCGGCCCGAATGGAGAAAGCAACCCCGTAGCGCGCGAGCGTCTGGGAGCGAAATGCGTCGGTCGCTGGCAAAGCGGCGCTCCGCTCGTGCTGTCCCCAGACAAGGACGATCCCGCCCTCGCCAACGAAAATAATTTCGATTACAACGACAAAGACCCTTATGGCATGAAGTGCCCCATTGGCTCGCACGTCCGCCGTTCGAATCCGCGAGACTCGCTTGGGCCCGACGCCAAAAGCGCCCTCAATTCCGCCAACCGCCATCGCATCCTGCGGCGCGGCCGTTCATATGGACACCGCATCGAGAATCCGCTCGTCGACGACGGGGCAGAACGTGGCCTGCATTTCATCTGTCTCAACGGCGACATCGAACGTCAGTTTGAGTTTGTGCAGCAGACCTGGTTGAACAATCCTGTCTTCGCAGGCTTAACGGATGAAGTTGATCCATTAGTCGGCAATCTGGCCAAGGGCGACAAGCTCTTTACCGTACAGGGAACTCCGCTGCGCCGCCGGGTCGAGAACCTCAGCCGGTTCGTAGTCGTGAAAGGCGGTGCTTACTTCTTTTTACCCAGCCTCCGCGCTCTCAACTACATCGCCAGGCTGCAACCGCACCGATAGGCAAACGAATATGGAAGCAGACAACGCCGGCCTCGTCCTGATCACCTTCCCGCCCAGCCTTGATAGCGAATTGGGCCGCTTTCTCACGCAGCATTACGGCGTGCGCCCTCGCGAGCAAAGGCACACCTTTATCTTTTCCTCCTTCGCTACGCTCTGGCACGGCTTCACAGTCATCTTTCCTCTGCTCTACCGCAAGGGACTCCGCCTGGCCGGCCCACGCGCGATCGCCGATTATTACGATGCCCGATGTGCCCCCGAACTCCGCCTGTTTCCCGACTCGCCGACGGATCGGCAAATGGTAGAAGCCGACTGGCCTCTCTTTAACCAGAATCTGGCGATTGCGACCGCGGTCTTTGCCTATTACCACCTGTTGCCGCACCGCGAATTGATGATCGCTCCGTTGTCTTCCGGAACGCCTGCTTTCGAGCAAGCGGCCGTGAAGGTCGCCTACCCAGTGTTCGCTGGACTACTCAGACTTGTTCTGCAGTTGAACGCGCAACACGTGGCGAAGAGTCTCGACATTGTAAGGACCACGTTCAGCACCGTGGAAGCAAGGATCGCTGGCGGCCGTTCTTATCTGGTTGGTGATCGGCTGACGCTCTCCGATCTGGCGTTTGCGGTAGCCGCCGCACCGGTGGTGTTGCCTCCAAACTATGGCGGAGCTATCCCGTCATTCGAACAAATGCCCGGTGAGATTCAGGCGATTGTGAAGGAGATGCGCGCCCGTCCCGCGGGCGTATTCGCATTGCAAATCTACCGGCAGCAGCGAGATCGTTTTGGTGCGGCAGCGTAGCATGCACCAACTAACAGTCACTGCGATGTGCGCCACGTCCCGCTGAACTTGACAGTGCTCAAAGCCTCTAAGAGCTGAAGGCCAAGTACCAGACCGACCAGGGTCGCCCCGGTCTTCCTGAACTCCGGCGGCGGCCTTCGTGGACCGCGCGGCACCCGCGTTCGTGGACCGCGCGGCACCCGCGTTCGTGGAGATAGAGCCTGATTCGATCCGAACCTTGAATTCCTGCCGACCACCAGCCTCGCCGGCTACCAATGGCACTGCACCGGCATACAACTGCCTCCCGGCTGGTGATGGCCGGTGTTAACCTGAAGGCGGTCCAGGAGAGTTATGGTGCCACCGGACGATCGCTATCCGGACCAATCAAACGTAAATTTAAGATGGCTCATGCGCGAAAGTGGCGGAATTGGCAGACGCACCAGACTTAGGAT
>CAVWSD010000012.1:0-406643 GCA_963757575.1 uncultured Acidobacteriaceae bacterium | reverse complement strand
TGTAGGCGGGGTCGGGACCGAGATAATCCCATTCAACCTTGAAGCTCGCGCCGAACTGGAACACCCACAGGACGTTGATGTTGATGCCACCTTCGAGCCAAGCGACGTAGCCTGAGACATTCGATTCGTTCTGCCACACGCCCGCCAGGAACTCGAGCGTCAGGTAGAAGTCGATGCCGCCGATGCAGAAAAGCGTTGATCCGCCGGTGAAGGAAACCCGCATGCCGAAGGCCGCGGACCGTCGGGCAGATCGACCAGCTCCAGACAGATTCCCGCAACGAACTCAAGGTGGAATTTCCAGACTGAGCCGCCGACATGCAGGGCGAGCCAACTGGACGTGTCCGCAATGTGCCCGATGGCGAACGTCGCGGGCTTGTTGGTGATGTAGAGGGTGCCGGTGAGCATCGGCGAATCGGACAGCAGCGGGATCTTTTTATCGGTGACGTTCGCCGTGCCGATGCTGAGGCCGATGAGGACGCTCCAATGGTCGCCTTCCACTTCGACGACGCCATAAGCGATCGGCTTTTTACCCTTGCCGATGAAGATTTGGAGAGCGGCGAGGAAGCCAGTAATCTCGGGTGATTTTACGTACAGGAAGAAGGCATCGATGCGGACGGCATTGCCGCTAAGGCTCACGCCGGCGCAGCCGCGGAAGCCCGGCATTTTTGTGGCTGCCATCCCGTAATCGAAACGTTGCGGCTATCGGGGATCGCCACGCCGTTGCCGTGGGCCTGGTACCAGTCGAACAACTGCATCGGCTGTGCCGTTCCGAGGTCAGAAGAACCCCGGCGAGGCATCATGTTCCACGCGAACAGTCCGCGCACGTTCACGAGGTTGATTGCGCCGGTAATCGGAATCGGGGTAACCATTAGGCGGGCGAGGATGTACGTGAAATCAACGGATGGACCAGTCGCGTGTCCGTGCAGGAACTCTGCGCCGATGACCAGATCGGTCGCCCCGATGGCGACTTGTACCTGCACCTCGAACCCGAACTCCACGTAGCGGATGCCGGTATCGTCGGTGGTGTCGCTCAGCATGCCGAAGCCGAGCAGACCGAAGCTGCCGCACTGGATGGAAATGCCGAGACCGTCAATTAACAGCTCGCTGCATCGCGCGGACCATGGATTTTCCAGCGCAGCCGGTAGAACTGAATGCCGAGAGCCTTGTCGTTGCCTGCGGATGCGCGGCGGGTGGAGGCGTATTCGAAGTGGTCGAGCCGGGCATCGTCGTGTTGGGTGTTCCGATACGGGCCAGGATCCACTGAACGAGAAGTAGCGGGCGCCGTTGGGCTCCGTCACGAAACCGAATTCGTCAATCGAAAGCCGCATCACACCTGCAGCCTTCAGCTCGGTGGAATTGGGATCCCAGAAGCTACCGACGGAGACCTTTCCTAGCTTCCAGCCAATATCGTGGATCACTACGACGGTTGGTTTGTCGGACGGCGATGAGACCGTGACCACTGGCGTTTTGGGCGCGGGATCCTGTGAGTCGGTTTTTCCCAGCTGAATCTTCAAGTCGGCCAGAAACACCAGAGCGTCCGAAACCTTCTTTGGCCCGGTGACTCGCCATCGCTTGCGGGATTTTCGAACAGCTTCTGAAAGGACACGCCTGCGCGCACGCCGACCGCTTGGACGTTTACGTTGAATAGCGTGAAGAGATTCTTGGGAGGCTCGAAATGCAGTCCGGCCTCGACCGTCCATAGGTCCGTGATGTCCACGGTCGCCGAGATTCCCTTGGCATCGGGGCTATCGTTGAACGCCAGGCTCAGGAAGATGCTCTGCGGAGTCGTGACCAGAATGCTGCCGGGATCGGTGATCAGATTTCGCCGACGCTTTGGATCATGAACTGTTCCAGAATCATGTAGAGGCCGCCGCTTTGATCGGCATTCTGGCCCTTGATGATGGGAACGACTACGGGATGGTCGGTGAGATTGTAGAGACCTTTTGGATCATCCTTAGGCCCGATGGAGCGCCTCACGCCGGCGAGGAAATGCACGGGCATCGGCACCCAGGCGTGGCTCGGGATCACCAGATCTTCGAGGATAAACTCGACGTGTGGTGTCCTCACGAGTTGCGTTGGCCTGCGTTTGCGCGTCGTCCAGACGCGAGTGATCTACTTGGAGATCGACACCGCGCACGGTGAAAAATCCTGCGGGAGCGGTTTTTCCATCCGTGCTCAACTCGTGGCGAACCCATTCGAGCGCTTCGGCTCGCGCATCAAGGGAGTCCGACGGCTTGGGCGTGAGGATGAAATTGAGATCGTAAATCGCGCGGCACGGAATTCCGCTGAAACGGCACGGACCGATGGAAATTGGAACGGCGGTCTCGATCAGAAAATCGAACTGCTCCGAGACCCGCAGCTTGATGTGGGTGAAAATGGACGTGCTGTCGGCATTGCGCAGGATCACGCGCACGGTGTCCTGGATGCCCGAAATAAAGCCGTCGGTAACGGTGGATTCAAGGGGCGGCTCATCGCCCGGCGTCGATTCGAGCGGCATCAGCAAGCCCGAAGGCAGGCGAATCTCGACGGGCAGCGCCTCAATGATCCACTCCACGCCGGATGCCGATTGCGTGACATAAATGCGCGCCGGCGCGCCGGACGTCGGCAGTAAGTGGAACTCTACTTTGGGAAGCGATCGGAATACGAGAGGATAGGGCGGCGTGACTGCTCCTATCAGCAGTTCCGCAGTCAAGCCCACGCGCGGTACTTCCCGCTCTGATCGCCGCCTGGAAATGCTCCGGGGCGAACGGAGTGCAGCGTGATCGCGATGTCCAGAAAGTCGACCATCGCGCCGATAGAGGACGCGTCGGTTCCGGAGGTGCCAATGGACGTCTCGATCCAATCGATGGGCCAAAGCGCAACAGCTGCATCGCGCGGAGACGCGGCATCGCGAACACCAAGAAGGTCGAAGAACGAAATCGCCGTGGCGCTCAATGTAACCCCGGTCCTGGTTGAGGATTGTCCTCAAGCGTCGTTGTCGGGTCGGAAAGAGTGTTGAAGATGTCGTCGCTGAAGGCTTCGAGCGTGGTTTCCAAACTGAACTGCAACAGGTTCTTGACCCAGTCCGGGATGGCTTTCACGATGTCGGGCAGATCGCTCAAGGTGGGCGTCGGCAGAGACAGCTCGCTCAATTGCGTGAAGCGATTTCCCTCATACCGAGATCTTCTGAAGAACTCAAATCCGGCCATGGGGTCGGCTAAAAGCGATGCTCCCATGTCAGGCGACAAGCCGAGCTGTTCGGCCCACAGGCGGGTTCGCAGATCACGAGCCGGATTGTCCGCGGCGGTTCTCAAATCCTGAGGCACGGAGAAGGCCGAGATTTCGCCATCGTGATAGAACCCACGGCGATTGATGTTCGTGGAGCCGATGGAGCAGAATACGTCGTCGACCATCATGATCTTCGCGTGTACGAAAATTCCTGTCGGTTGGGACATCGTGACGGGCTCGCCGGCGACGTGCGGACGAGGGTCCGGGCACCATCGCTGCGTGGATCCCAATCCGCCGCGAAGAACATCAAGCTCCATGGCGGGCTTGCCGCCAGGACCGGTGACGGGAGTCGCATTCGTGGCGAACATTAGTTCGCCGCCGATCCAAAAGAAGAAGCGGCCGCCGGGCACGTGCGCGCTGGGACCGACGAACATGGTCGCATCGCCTGCGCCGATGGGGGCGAGCAGGACGCACCGTCCTTGACTGGTGGTGCGATTGGTAGGCGCGAGCACGGGTCTTCGCATGGGCGTGCCGATCAACATGCGGCCGCCCCACGCCGGGCTCATCAGATCGAACATGGCGCCGCGCCGCCGGTCGCCAAAGAAGATTTCGAGGAAGCTCGGCAGCACAATGATCAGGCGCTTGCAGTTTTGCGCCGCGGCGACGATGTCGTGGATGTACTCTTCGCTCGCCACCATGTACTGCTCTTCGATGTAGATGTATTCGCGCGCCGCTCGAATGGCGTTACGAATGGTCGCCTGGATGGTCAGGTTTCCCTCGAGAGCCCAAGGAAATCCCGTAGTGCCCGAGGCCGACGCGGGCCGGAAGGAAGTCTGCGCCACCTGCATGATGTGGCGGCCGGCGGCCGGCAGATCGTTGGGCGCGGGCTGAAAGAGTCCTGGATCCGGTGCATTCGGCGACACGCGCTTCAGATCTATGGCATGCCTCTGCGCGAAAATCTGGAAGACCTCGCCGGCAGCCGGTCCAGTGATGCGGGTGTGGACATCGTGAAACGGAGCCGCCATGGGCGGATCGGTCGAATCGACCTTGATGAAGCCGGCGGCTTGATGGCCGGGCGAATCGACACGATTGTCGTTAATGTCGATCCCGCCAACATAGGCGGCGCATTGGTTTGCGGGGCCTATGCCGTCCGCGTATTTCACCAGCTGAATCTTTTCGTGAAAGACGCCGAAGCGATTCTGAATGTCGGCGAGCTTGCGGCCGTCGGGTAAAGGAAGATCGGCCGAAAGCGGATTGTCTTGAAATGTCACAGGATGGGGCGACCACAGCGCGGTCGTCGCCGCGGCTTGGAGCAACGGGAAATAATCGGGATCGGTTTCCTCCGCGAGCTTGCGCAGAACCTTCCCCATATTGTCCCCACCGGCGAGCTTCTCCGCGAACGCTTCGACGGCTCCGACCGCGATGGCCGTCCAGGCCGCGAGTCCAAGAGAGCTGGTGTAGTTGTAGTGATTCGTAACCGCGGTAGCCGCTGTGCCGAGCGAGTAGAAGATCAACATGTACAAGCCAGCTTCTTGGCCCAGGGAGTCGAGCGTCGCGTCGGTGGCTTGCAGAAACTGGCTGGCCAGGATGTGAACTTTGCCGCCCGCGGCGACGATGTCCTGGCTCAGCTCCAGCAGCGAAGTGCGCGGAGTTTCCTGCTGGATTGGAAATGCCGTGAACTTCCATCCGCCGAAAGAAGCACTACCATTCGTACCCTTTGTAAAGGCCAGATCCTCAAGCAGGCGCTTGTACGTCGGAATGCCGTCCACCAGCGGCTCCATGCGGCTGTTGAGACGATATCGTGCGCCAACGTTGGGCGACGTGGGTTCAGTCTCGAGGTTCGGCGCGAACCAATCGGCAAGTTGGAGAAGCTGCAAATGTCCTCCCACAAATCCGGATGGCACGGGAAAGGCATTCTGTCCCGGTGTCGTGTCTTGCGGAGCATCGATCAAAGCCATCACCGGAATCATGTCGGTGAGCATGGGGTTCGGCTGCCAGCTCAGAACGCCTTTTTGATTGGCGCCCGGCAACGTAAGACCCGTGACAATGCCGCCGACATCGGAGACTGCCGTGGAGGTGGATTGCGCATTCCCCGCGAGATCCGTCAAGGCGAGGGTGAGGCCCTGGCCGGCGAAAGGCTGGCCCTGAACGTTGAGCAGGCGAAGCTGGCGGCGTCCTGAAAAGATCTCGGCGAGGCTTTCCCAAGGCGGCGCGTTTGCCGGACTCACGGCTCGAACCGCGGCGGCGATGCGATCGAACCATGCCCACGGCGCCATGGTCATCCGGTCCTGGAACATAATTCCGAGAACCGCGGATGGCACCGTGATGGCCGGGTCGGTGGTTCGGATGGCTTCGTCGTCGACGGGATAGGCGACGCCGCTGTAGCCCCAATAGAACGTCGGCACGCCTCCCTTCATCGCGCGAAGAACATCCGTGAGCGCGAAGGGCATGAGCGAGAGCTCTAGCAGTTTCGGAAATCCTAATGCGGCCGCGTCGTTGGCTTGGAGGTCGACCGACTTCACGGCGGAGTCGGCCGGGCACTGGAGCGGAATAGTCGTGTGACCTGCTGCCGGAGTAAGCGTCATCAGCCACAACTGCGAATTTTCAAAGCGCGCCTGCGCGATAGGAGTTGCGGAGGTATAGCGATCCGGAAACGTGATTAACCGATCCGGCGCACTAAACAGCGTGGCGGTCGCGAGATCGAAAGGGGGGCGCAGGATAGCCATCGTTATACCGCCACCACGTTGCTCGAGCTCGCAGCGCGGATCGTCAGCCGGTATTGACGCGACGTTCCCGGCCAGGGAATGGGCAGGGTCGACGCGGTCGTCGCTAGCGGCGGCGAAACCCGCTGCCAGGTGGCGCCGTCGATCGAACTTTCGAGCGTCACGGGATATTTGGCGCCGGCTGCCCACGTCCAGCTGAACTGGATCATGCCGTTCGCAACCCCTGCTGCCAGCACCGGTGCTGCGGGTGCGGGTGGAGTGAACGGAATTTGCGACGGACCGCACAGGTCAGAAGGCGCGCCGTCCGTGGTCAGGCTCACCACCCAGACGCGGACGGGACCATCCGCCGTTTCGGGCTGAACCAGGATGCGCCATCCCGCGGTGTCATGTTCGATGGTTGCGAGCTCGACCACGGTGGGCGTGAGACGCGTGCCATCGAACAATCGCAAACGGAAATTGCCACCCGGATAAAGATCGGGGCGATTGGGGACGCGAAGCAGCTGCGCTGTAGGATCGGCCCCGGTATCGACCACCACGCTCCGGAAGACCAACGCGTATTTAAGGCGAGGATGATTCGGAACCAGGAATCGCAGACTCTGCGCGGGATCGCCGATGCGAGGTGTGTCCTTTAACGGACGTGGACCGGGGGTCGTGGACGGAACGCAAACGATGGCGGCCGGAATCGCTCCCTCGACGGCGAGCTGACCGACGGAATTCGCCGGGCGCACACGATACACGTAGCGCGCCGCGCCTGAAGGCAATTGTTCGTTGAACGACAGAGCGTTGACCGGATCGTGCATCACAGGCTGGAAGAGCCGGTCGCGAAAAGGATGCAGATGGGCGAGCAACACCAGCAGTCGATCCTCGATGCTTTCGAAATCACCGGCGCCGAGAAGCGAAGTGAGGTCAGCGAGGTCGCCGGGATTCGGAATGGTCAACGGTTGAGCCGCGTCGCCGGGTCGCGGTTTCACCGGAAGCGCGACAATCTGTCCGTTTTGGACGTCCAGAGCAGCCAGCAGATCCGCCGCATGGAGCCGTTCGTGCATCACCAGCTGTCCGCTCACCAACCCGGAGCCCGCAAGGAACGGCGTCAAGTCGAGCGCGAAGGATACGGGGCCATTTAAGGGCTCGGGTGCAAAAATACGCTGGGCCGCTGCGGCAGGCGGAGGAGGCTGGTAGTCGGGCCGCACCTGACGTTTCGCTTGAGCCAACGCCGACGCGACCGCACTCTCATTTCCAGGAACGGGGCCGCCTGGGTTGATGCCGGCGAACTCGTCGTCGACATAGGCCTGATCGTCGGCCGCAGTCACGCCAACCCACAACGTGTCGCGCGGATGCTCTTCACTCAGATTGAGCCGATTGCGAATCACGGCTTGGTAGCGCTCGTCCGCGGTGATGGGAATGGAAGGCTGGATACGCTCGGCCCATCCGGTGGCTCGCGTGAGCTGATTCGAATACGTCACCTGCAGCGTCACAGGACCAACGACGGGCGTGCGAAAGGTTCCGTTGGCGAGAGGGATCACGGTCCGCAGCGTGACTTGAATGGACGTGCCGCCGGTGTGCGTTTGAATGAAGAACGGATAGCCCGCGTCGAGGTACTGGCCCTTGCCCGCATCGGCGACCACGGAACGGCTCAACGTCACCGATGCTGTAAAGACGCCGGGAGTCTGCGGATCCGCGGTGAAGGCGATGAGGTTGCCCGGCAACTCGTCCAGAGGCGATGTGAGATACACGCGAAATTGCTTCGCGTAGGGATCGATGAGGCGCTGTTTGGCATGCCATCCCCAATTCAGCACGATGACGTTATCGCTTGAGCCGAGCAGCGTAATTTGATCCGCGGTCAGGCCTGGCGAGCCTTTCACGATAACCGTCGCGTAGACACCTGTAGGTGCGGCCGAGGTTAATTGATCCGCAGGAATCTCGTCAGGCGCCGAAGGCAGCGGCGGAGGCTCGTGCTTTTCCAAACGCACGGAATCGGTCTGCGTCCAGATGTCACTGGGGCGGCCCACCGCATCCACCGCTCGCACACGATACTGGACCATCGTCCCCGGCGGGGGCGGCTGCGGCGTCGCGGTGCCCTGCTTTTCCGGCGCCACGGCCGTGAGAAAAGTATCGCGGTAGGTGAACTGGGTGCTGGTGCTTTCGGGTCCGCGCGATTCGGGATAAACCTGCATCAGGTCGATGCCTGGGCGTATGGTCGTGTCCGGTGCAAGGGTTGATCGACTGCCTAGAACCAGGTTGTCTCCCCCGATCATCGGCTGCCATGGACCCGCCGCATTGAGCTGCCTTTCGACCTGAAAGGAAGTAGCTTCGATGGGCGGCGGAGCCGGCGGAGGGCTCGGCCAGAACGTTACGCCAGAAGCCAGCGCCGGATCCCAGAACACGTCCATTCCCAAAGGAAGTCGCGCGGGAATGGCGCGCGCTTGCGTCTGCGTTTGGATATGTGCTCCCGCCTGAAGACTCTCTGCGCGTGCGCTCAGCGGCGGTGCGGGCCTCGGTGTGTTCGCAAGGACGACCGGCGAAATCATGGAGGACACAGCCTGGAACGCGGTGCCGCTCGACACACCGGGAAGCCTCACGCCAAATAGGAAGCCGCTGCCGATGATCCGCAACTGCGTGACGGCCTGCGCGAACGTGACCGATGGCGATGGACCGGACGCCAGAGCAATCGGGGCCGTGAAGGAACCCCACGGATCCCCGCCTTGGATCGTGAGGCTGTGGCCCGGATCCAGATCAAGTTCGACCGTAGTCACAGGCGATGGCAAATCGATGACGACGCTATAGAGGCCCAGTAATCCATCGATCCAGGGAATCGTGGGCTGGGGACGCAGCAGAATCCCCTTTCTGGTGCGAACCATCAAGCCGGTCTGCACGGTGCTCGGCGCGAGCTGGACCACCGCGGGCGCGGGCAGCCGGAAGTGGCAATCGTCGAGATTGAAACCGCACGGCAACGCTGTTCCGCTGGGAACTGTGTGGAATCCGTAAAAGGTGGAGGCTGTGCCGGGGAACTGACCGGTGACGCGGTAGTCGTAGGAATGATTGGCCACCAGGGCCGGGTCGGAGTCGAAGAAAGAGAATCCGAGCACCCGTCTCCACGTGGGACTCGAAAAGGTCATGCGCAGCGGATCGAGCGCGCACATTTCGTCGAACGGGTCGGAGGAGGAGGTACGTAACAGCAGCGTATCTTGAATCGGCTCAGGAGATGATGTGGCCAGCACGCGCAGCAGGTTCATGAATTCCGCAAACCGCGAAGGATCGATGGAGTCGCCGGGAAGGAGACGCCGCTTGGCTTCGGCGAATTCATGGGCCGGGGTGATCAGCGCCGACATGAATTCGCGAATGGGAAGCTGCAGAGTCGCGATCAGTTTCGCGCCCTCCCAGCTATCCGAGCCGTATTGATATCTGCAAATTCGGAGAGTGGGCGCGGAGACGATGATGTCGGTCGCCGGGCCTGCCTTCAGATAGATGATCAGCTGGTCCATCGGCGTCGAGCCGAAGTCGAAGGCTCCTGTGAGTGGACCGGCCACCGAAGTGGCCTTGCCATTCCGCATTCCGAAGAGGAAAGCAGTTCGTCCGCTGACGGTTCCATGAATGCCGCCTTCAGAAGACTTCAGTTCCAGAGTGCAGATGGTGCAGGCGCCGCCTCCAGGACCCGGCCAAAATCCCGGTGCGACGATCATGGTACCCAGGCTGAGCGCGATTTCGTCCGAGTGCGCCAATTGCGCCGCTGTTACGGCGACACATTCCGCTTTCAGTTTGCTGGTCCCAACAAAGTCTCGGCGTTCGATGCGCCAGCCGCCGGGCGCGAAGAGAAATTCCGGAGGACCCAACCATATAAGGTGGACACCTGTAACAGGAGGTTCGACCACCGGAATCGCTTTAGTAAAAATGTCCATCGTGCAGTTTCCGGCTTTTGCGATTGCGTCAACGCCGACGGCGAAGCCGTTGGCTAAACCCCAGGAAAGCCCGCTGGCGGGCCAGTGTGGGCGGGCCTTATTTGTCTTTCTTTGTCAGCTTGCCAACCACGTATGCAACCGCGAGGATAACCGCCACTACATTCACCACTCGCCAGCCGTCATTCGTGGCGGCCATCACCGGGACACGACTAGACCCGCGACTGGTATTCGCCGGCTGTTCCTCAGCCGACAGCGTGTCAGCAAGGCTAAAAACGTGTCGCTCGGCTTGGTCGAGCCGTTCTTTGAAGGTAGGAACCTTGCGAGATGTCGCTTGTAGCTCGTCGAGTAACGCCGAGATGAAATCTGGCTCCAACCCTTTCAGCAGGTCGGGGGTTTTGGTAGACGCGCCCGAAGGAGGTTTCACGGCCGGTGCCAACGGAACTGCGAGATAGGCGAAGGCGAGCATGGTCCGCACGCCGGCGTGCTGTATCCCGACCCGAATATCGGACTGTCCGGATATCTTCTTAATCTGTTCGCGACACCAGTACCGCAACTCCCCGTTCTTGGCCTTGCTCCCTTCGATATCGGGATCGCGCAACGCGCGGGCCACTGCTAGTAAACGGTAGTCAGGATCAACTCGGTGAAGGAACGATCGAACGTGTGCACTCGTGTCGGCTTTCGGCATGTTCAGGGCTCCTCACGTTGGAAGAGTGCATGGGGTAACGGATAGAACGCTGCTACAGTCCGCTTTTGTCAATCGGTTGTCAAGATGGAATCAGATAGCCGTCTCAGCTCCATAATGCTGACTTAGCTCGATAATTCTGTCGCCCCCTGGGCTGCGGACGCCCCCTTGATGTCTTTCAGGAGGACAGCACAACCCAGCAATGAACGGACGCTTTGGCCATCGTGCTCCAGGGTATGAGACCTGCAAAACTCTAATGTTCTGAACTACATCGTCAACAACAGTCCACCGCGACCTAACGCGGCGCTCGTCTCGCGCAGCGGAAATCTCAGAATTCGCGTGGCCCTTTCTACCGGTCCGGTGCAACCACATCTCTGGTGATACTTTTGGTGATACTTCGCTTCGGAATTTGCTGCCCTAGTTTGCAGCTGGAAGCCTCGCGAGCAAGGCGATCTCGCTCTGCGGGATCAACGGCATAATCATCCATATCGAGCACATGGATCGCCGCTTTGATCCTCTTTTCGAACCTTGTCGTTTCCCGTCAGTCCAGGTGCCACAGAGCCATCCGTCTCCTGGAGAAAATGCAGCGCAGTCAGCATACTGCGGCATGGTTCCGACGCCGCGTAGAAGCGAGCCTGTCACGCGGGGACGCGCTGTCGAAACGAACAGCTTCGAGCATTCCGCGCCTGCTGTAAGCACACCCAAAAAGCTATTTCGAGAAAGGTGATCTCTCAGATAGCCGAGCTACTCCATGCCCTTCGCTGCGTCTGCAGTGGATACCTTGGTCGCAGTGCTGGGCGCCTTCGACCCGGTGCGATGTGCGGCAAGGTCGCGGTAAATCATCTCGTTGCGCACAATGCCCTGCACATATTCGCGGGTCTCGGTGAACGGGATGGATTCCACAAATTCATCGATGCCGTGGAATGGAGCACCAGAGCGCCAGTCCACCACGCGATCGTCGCCGGCGTTGTAGGCGGCGAATGCGTACTCCGGCTGGTTGTCAAACTTGTTCAGCGTCTGCCGCAGATATTGCGTGCCAAGCCGGATGTTGACCGTCGGATTCAGCAGCTCGTTATGGTCGAAGTGGCGGATGCCGTCCTTGCGTGCCAGCTCCGCGCCGACGCGCGGCAGCAACTGCATCAGCCCCCACGCATTGGCATAGGACACCACCGTGGGATTGAACTCCGATTCCTGCCGGATCAGCGAGGCGACCATGAATGGATCCAGTCCGTTCTTCGCCGACTCGCTCTCGATGGTGCTCCAGTACGGTTCGGGAAAAAGAATATGCCAGTACGCCAGCGGGATCGCCTCGATCGGCGCTGAGGTATAGAACGGCAGCGCGCGTTTCATCACGCGCATGGCCTTTGCGTCTTCTCCATATGAGTGATAGATCTCCGCCTCGGCAAAGGCGCCCCACTCATCACTGCCTTCTGCGGCCTGGATCTCCGGCGCGATGTACTCGTTCAAACCCGCGTTGGCCAGCAATTTCGCGCGAACAACATGCGGATCGTCCTCGGGCACATCATCGGTAAGTGCCGGAAAGGTGGGTGGCCGGATAGCGTCGAGCTCCGGCGCATCGGCCGCCGGCACATTGCCGAGATCGGCCAGCCGCACCCCCGCCTGCTGTGCGTAGTAGTAGTGGAGATAGGTGTCCTTGAGTACAGCGTAGTAGGCGGCAGCCTTGGCCGGCTGATGCTCCTGGTCCTGATAGATCCGTGCCCGCCAGTAGAGGGCGTTAGGAATCTCCTTGCCGCCGGGGTAGTGCGCGATCTGCTCGTCGAAGAGCTTCGCAGCGTCCGAGTACTTCTCCAGCCGGTAATCCAACCACGCGGCGCGCCAGTGCGCGCTGGGGGCGTAGTCGGAGCACGGCCCGCTAGCTCCCTTGCAGATGGTCGGGAAGCGCTGCACCAGTTCGATGTAGTAGGCAGCGGCCGATGGGAAGTCCTTGCGCAGCAGGTACATGTTTCCGGAAGAGTAAAGCGCCTCAGCGAGCCATGGGCTTTGCGGGAAGCGCTGTTCCAACTGGGTGACGTTGGCCTGCTGCTCTGTCAGGTCGCCGCGATCGCGCGCGAGTTCCGTGAGCAGATAAAGGCGGCGCGCGCCGGCTTCATCAGTTGTATCCGGCAGACTGGCGGCCATCTGACGGTTGAGGCGCTTCAGCTTGTAATCGCAGGCCGCGGCCGCAACCAGCAGCCGGTTGCGCTGCTCCGCATCCTGGACGCCGGAATCAGCAGCGAGCCCGCGATAGTCGTCATATGCTTCGTTGTAGCGCGCGGCATTGTAGAGCGCGTCGGCATGGTGCTGCCGCTCAGCGACGGTCAGCGACGCGTCTGCGCCCATCGTCTGCAGTTGCGTCTTGGCCTGCGCAGCCTCTGGACTGAGCGGATAGCCGAGGAATACCCGGCGGAAGCTTTTCGCGGCGGCTCCCTTATCGCCCGCGATCTGCTGTGCGCGCGCCAGTGCGAGTACGTAGTCCGGCTTTTTGGCCATCGGTTCCGCGGCGTGCTCACTCAGGACGTGGAGCGCCGTTTGCGGATCGCCTTGCGAAAGAGCCAGATTCGCGAGCAGCACCGGCATCTGCGCCACAAAGACGCTGTCCGGGTACTTCGTGGCAAAACCGTTCAACAGCGTCTCGGCCTGGGGAAGCTGGCCGGATTGCATATCCGCCTGAGCTCTCAGGTAGGTGGCGTAATCGTCCAGCACATCGCCGGCCGCGTCAGCATGGGTCAGAGCGGTGATGGCGTCGGGAAAGCGGCGGTCGAGCAGGTACGCGTGGCCGAGCGAAACGTAAGCTGCCGCCGCCGCATCCCCTGTGTGGGTCTGGGCGTAGTGGGTGACACCCGCGTAGGCGGCCGGCGTGCGGTCCTGCGCCAGTTGCTGGGCCATGGGCCGCAATTGCGAGGAGGCTACGAAGGCGCGCTGCAGTTTGCGGCTGCGGGCAATGCTCTTCGCGGTTCGCGGGGAGCGGCGGGTCCGGGCATGACGGACATGCGCGGTCGTCTGCCGTGTCCGGGACCGTGTCCGTGTCTGGCCAGCGGTCTTATGCCCGTGCTTCGCACTTTGAGCCGTGTGGGTCTGGGTCGTGGGATGGGCGGTCGTGTGCTTTTTTGGTTGCGCAGCAGAGTCCTGCGCGGCGCGTGCCGGGCCGGCGAGCAATACCAGTGCGAGGCAGGTGCCGGCACTCAGAATGGGACGCAGCAATGACAATTCAGGAACCTCGATCCGCAATGCACTCTGCCTTCAAGAGTAAGCGTTGCGTTGATTGGTTCGCCATCAAACATTCGGGGGAGTAGTCCGGGCAGTTACGTGACGGCCTGGTTGAGCTCGCGGAGCAGGCAGAAACGGCGGGAGGGCCCGACCCGGAACCAGTGAACCGGCTCCGGGGGCTAGAATGCCGCTATGGCAAATGGGATAACCACTTCCCGAGATCCCGAACGCAATCACTTGTTGCGACATCTCGACAGCGAGGGAGTTAAAAGGCTGGAATCGCGGCTGATGCCCGCGGAACTTCATTCCCAGGAGATTCTTTATCATCCAGGGCAGCGCATCACGGACATTTACTTTCCGGAAACCGCCGTTCTCTGCATGATGACCATCATGATGGACGGGCGATCGGTAGAATCCGCCACTGTCGGGAATGAAGGCGCCTCGTGGGTGTCGGCCAGCCTTGGTTCTCCCTCCATGCCATGTCAGACCATGGTCTCCGTAGGTGGGAGCGCGCGTAAAATCTGCGCCGAGCACGTCGAGCTGGAGATACGGCGCAATGGGCTCTTTCACGATCTACTCTCCGAGTATTCCCATGCTCTGCTCATCAGCAGCCTGCGCATCGGAGCCTGCAACGCTCTGCATACCGTCACCCAGCGTTGCGCGCGATGGATGCTGACGACACTGGACCGTACCGCCCAGGAACGCTTCGCCATCACACATGATTTCCTGGCGGGATTGCTGGGATGCAGCCGGCCGACTTTAACTTCGATACTCGGAGAGCTGGAGGGGGCCGGAGGCATTCAAACGCGCCGCGGCATGATCGAGATTGTCGATCGGAGGCGGCTCGAGCAATCTGTTTGTGAATGCTATGCGCTGGTACATCAGGCTTTTGAAGATCTCCACGGCCGCCTGCAGCCGCCTGATGACAGGGTTAGTTCCGAGGTGTAACACCGGCCCCGCCCATTGCCCTGACTTAGCTGGAGAACTCCGCTCCGCCTTCTATCGTGCGCCGCTGGACTCGCTTGGCAGGTGGAATGGTCAATCGCTGTAGCTCCTCAGTAACGCGAAATCCGATTGAACCCTCCTGTTTTGCTACCCTGAAAGTATGAAATTCGGCGTCCTCGTCTTTCCTGGCTCCAACTGCGACCACGACACCTCGAACGTCATCGAGCAGATTGCGCACCAGCCGGTCACCATGCTCTGGCATGAAACGGAAGACCTCGAAGGCTGCGACGCCATCCTCATCCCTGGCGGCTTCGCCTATGGCGACTACCTGCGCACCGGGGCCATCGCGCACTTCGCGCCGGTCATGCAGTCTGTCAAGCGCTTCGCCGCCTCAGGTGGCCTGGTGCTCGGCATCTGCAACGGCTTCCAGATCCTCTGCGAATCCGGTTTGCTGCCCGGCGCGCTGATGCGCAATGCCGGACTGAAGTACATCTGCAAGCAGGTGCATCTGCGCACCGAGACTACCGATTCGCCCTTCACCAACGCGCTCACCAAAGGGCAGGTGCTGGAGATTCCCATCGGCCACATGGAAGGTAACTACTTCTGTGACGAATCGACCCTCGCCGCGCTCAAGCGCGATGATCGCATCGCCTTCCGCTACGCAACGCCCTCGGGCGAGATCACACCCGCTGCCAACCCCAACGGCTCGCTTGAGAACATCGCCGGCGTTCTCAATGAGGGACGCAACGTGCTCGGCATGATGCCTCACCCCGACCGCTCCAGCGAATTGCTGCTGGGCTCGGCCGACGGTTTTCCCATCTTCCAGTCGATGATCGCTTTTCAATCGACGATCGCTTTCCAATCGACGAGCGCACCCGTCGCCACCCGATAGCATGATTGACATCCACCATCACCTGCTTCCGGGCCTGGACGATGGCGCCCGCAGTCTGGATATCTCGCTGGCCATGGTCGAGATGGCCATCGCCGATGGCATCACGCACATCGCGTGCACCCCCCATGCGAGCCACCACTACTGCTTCGATCCGGAAAAAAACGCCACGCTCTTCGCACAACTGCAGGACGCCGTCCACCAAAGATTCGGCGAGCAGATGACGCTCGGCCTGGGCTGCGACTTCCACCTGATGTTCGACAACATCGAGGACGCGCAGCGCCACCCCACCCGCTACACCATCAACGGGCACAACTATCTGCTGGTCGAATTCCCGGACAGCGCCATCTCCCCCAACAGCGCGCAGACCCTCTATCAACTCTCGCTCTCCGGCATGACGCCGATCATCACCCATCCGGAGCGCAACCTCATCCTCGCTCGTCAACCGGAGCGCATGGCGGAATGGGTGAAGGCTGGTGCGCTCATCCAGGTCACGGCCAGCTCGCTCACCGGACGCTTCGGCCCGAGGGCGGAGCAGGCCGCCGTCTGGCTGCTGGATCATCACTGGATCCACTTCCTCGCCACCGACGCACACAATACCGAATCCCGACCGCCACTGCTGCGGCCTGCCTTCGATTGGGTCGCCGAGCGATATGACCTCGCGACAGCAGAGCGGCTCTGCATCGCGAACCCGCGCGCCGTCTTCTACGGCGAGGGATTGGGTCCGCAGCCGGAGCCGAGCGGGCCACAGGTGGAGTCGCGCCCCCGGCCAGCGGGGAAATCCAGCTTTTTCGGCCGTCTCTTCGGCCGCTGATCCTAGACCCCGGCTTACCAAAGTCACGTTTCATATGGGGGAAGCGCTGCCCTTTTCTATGTATGGACGCTCCCTCCAGCCCCGGATAGGCTGGTGGCTAAGTAAGCGAGAACTCCTGGGCTTTTTGCGTTTTAGCGAATCAGGCGCGCGAACCTTTTGCCGGATCGCCCATTTTCGAGAAGGACAGGGACCCTGAGTCACGAGGTCCCGGGATTGGTGTACTTTGACCGTTCTTTTGGTAGCAGGCAGCACCTGTGGCTGTTCTCTGTTTGAGAGGTCGGCCGCATGAGCGACTTACTCGCGACAGCCCTTGGCCTTGCCTTTACGCTGGTTGTCTGCCTCCTTGCCCTGCAGGCGATCCTGAGCCCGTGGCTGCGCCTGCGTCGTGCGCCGGTAACCGCCGGGAGCCGCTCTGAAGACACGTTCGCCTCGAAGACCACACAGCACGCGGCGCATCAAGAGCGCACGCCCGTTCACATGGTCTAGCCAACGGTCTAGGTAGGGTCTAGTTCGGGGTTCAGTCGTGCGCACCGGCTTCTCCACCGCACGCACTGTGCGACGATGAGTCAGCCCCCATGCCCCAGCCGTCCCGGCCAACTCTCTTTGCAAGCACGCCCTCGCCGGAAACTGGCAGCCTCAACGATCTGCTCGCCCGCACCTTCGGATTCCCTGCCTTTCGCGCTAATCAGGAAGAGGTCTGCCGCGCCGCCATCTCCGGACGCGACCTGCTGCTGGTCATGCCCACCGGCGCCGGCAAATCGCTCTGCTACCAGTTGCCTGCCGTTGCCCGCGGCGGCACGGCGCTGGTCATCAGCCCGCTCATCGCGCTCATGGAGGACCAGGCGGCCAAGCTCACCGCACGCGGCCTGCGCGTCGCCCGCATCCACTCCGGGCTCGATCGCCAGACCTCTCGTCAGGCTTGCATTGACTACCTCAACGGCAGCCTGCAGTTTCTCTTCATCGCGCCCGAGCGGCTGCGCGTTCCCGGTTTCGCGGAGATGCTCGGCAAGCGCAAGCCATCGCTCATCGCCATCGACGAGGCCCACTGCATCTCGCAATGGGGCCACGACTTCCGCCCCGACTACCGCATGCTCGGCCAGCACCTGCACCTGCTGCGTCCCGCCCCTGTGCTGGCGCTCACCGCCACCGCCACCCCGGTTGTGCAGAGCGATATCCTCGCGCAGCTCGCGTTGAACGATGCCCTGCGGTTCATTCACGGCTTCCGCCGCGACAATCTCGCTATCGAAGTCGCCGAGGTGCCGAAACCGATGCGCACCGAGCGCGCGCTCGAGCTCTTGCGCGATCCGGCGCGCCGTCCTGCCATCGTCTACGCGCCCACCCGTAAGGATGCGGAGGAGACCGCGTCCACGCTGGCCTCGCACTTCCCTGCTGCTGCTTACCATGCGGGCCTGACCGCCGAGCAGCGCGAGCGCGCGCAGAGCAAATTCCTCAATGGCACGCTCGAAGTCGTCGTTGCCACGATTGCGTTTGGGATGGGCATCGACAAGGCCGATGTCCGCACCGTCATCCATACCGCCATGCCCGGCAGCCTCGAGGCGTACTACCAGGAGATCGGCCGCGCCGGTCGCGACGGGCTGCCCAGCCGCACCATCCTGATGCACTCCTACGCCGATCGCCGCACCCACGAGTTTTTCCTGGAGCGCGACTACCCTGCGCTCGATGAGCTCGAGCGCATCCACAAGGCGCTCGGCCGCCAGCCCGGCTCCGAGCCTATGGCCCGCGACGAGTTGCAGGCAGCGTTGCGCATGGATAGCGAGGTCTTCGAGAAGGCGCTCGAGAAGCTCTACATTCATGGCGCAGTGCATGTTACATATGACGACCGCGTCAGCCTCAGCCCGGAGGCGAACGGCTGGCGCCGCACCTATCGCTCCCAGGCAGACCACCGTCGTCTGCAGCTCGATCTCGTCACCCGCTATGCGCAGGGCCACGCCTGCCGCATGGCCTCGCTGGTCGCCCACTTCGGCGACATGGCAGACAGCCGCCGCCTGTGCGGGCATTGCGACTTCTGCTCGCCCGAGCGTGCCATCGCGCAGAGCTTCCGCGGCCTCAGCTCCCAGGAGGAGCAGGCCGCGCGCGGCATCCTGAAATCGCTGCGCAGCGGGCCGTCACCCTCGACCGGCCGCCTCTACAAGGATCTCTATCCACGCGAGGACCTTTCTCGCAATGACTTCGACGATGTGCTCGGCGCATTGGCTGCTGCCGGCCTGGTGCGCATCGAAGAAGCCAGCTTCGAAAAAGACGGCAAGCCCGTGAACTATCGGAAGGCCGCCCTCACTCGCGAAGGCGAAGATTTCGTCGAGGGCTCGCCGCTCGATCTTTCACTCCGCGAGCGCGCCACCCGCGACACTCCGAAGCAGCGCAAGCTGGAGAAGACAGCAAAGAAGGACCCACAGAGGATTCCAGCAAAGCCGCCCCTCGCCCTCTCGCCTGAAAGCAGCGCGCTCGAGCAACGCCTCAAGGAGTGGCGGCTCGCCCTTGCGAAGAAGGAAGGCAAGCCTGCCTTCTTCGTCTTCGGCGATACTGTGCTGCGCTCCATCGCACACGCGCGGCCCATGAACCTGACCGCGCTCGCCGCCATTCATGGAGTCGGCGCGGCCAAGCTCGAACGCTATGGCGCCGATGTCTGCCGCCTCTGCGCCGAATCCTGATCCACTTTCCTCGCGGGCCGGTTTACTATTTCCCGCATGACGATTCGTGCTCTGCTGGGCCCCGCTGCGCTCCTCGCCGTTACCATTCCCTGCCATGGCCCAGGTCTCTCCGCAACCGGCTTCGCCGCATAAATGGTCGATCGTCGTGCATGGTGGCGCCGGCGTTATCGAGCGCAAGGATATGCCGGCAGCCACCGAAGCCGCATATCGCGCCGCCATGAAGACGGCGATCGAAACCGGCGCGGCCGTGCTGGAAAAGGGTGGCACCTCGCTCGACGCCGTGCAGGCGACAATCCAATACCTCGAAGACAATCCGCTCTTCAACGCGGGCAAGGGCGCGGTCTTCACCGCCGATGGCCGCAACGAGCTCGACTCGGCCATCATGGATGGCGCCACGCTGAAGGCTGGCGCTGTCGCACAGATCACCCGCACACGCCATCCCATCGCCGCCGCGCGCGCCGTGATGGAGAAGTCGCCAGCCGTCATGCTGGCCGGCCCCGACGCCGACAAATTTGCCGCAAGCACGGGCCTGGAGCAGGTACCCAACAGCTACTTCTTCACCGAACATCGCTGGGAGGGCCTCATCAAGCAACTGCAGAAGGAAGGCAAGCCGATCCCGTCGCGTCCCGCAGGCGCACCTGCACCTGCGAAGCGGGTTTCGTATTTAGAACCTCCGGATGCGCACAAGTGGGGCACCGTCGGCGTCGTTGCGCTCGATGAAGCAGGAAACATCGCAGCCGGCACATCCACCGGCGGCCTGCAGGCCAAGCTCCCCGGCCGCATCGGCGACTCGCCCATCATCGGCGCCGGCACCTACGCCTCGAACCACTCCTGCGCTGTCTCCGGCACCGGTACCGGCGAGTACTTCATCCGCCTCACCATCGCGCGCGAGATCTGCGCCCTGGTCGAAGACAAGCACATGAAGCTGCAGGCCGCGGCCGACGAAGTCATTCACAAGCAGCTCGAAGGACTTCACGGCGACGGTGGCATCATCGCCATCGCACCGGATGGAGAGCAGGCGTGGAGCTTCAACACGCCCGGCATGTACCGCGCGCGCATGATCCAGGGCACCCAGCCCACCATCGCAATCTACAATGACGAGCCGTAATGCGGTGATCTGCAAGCCGACATTGTCATCCTGAGCGACGCGAAGCACCTGCAGTTTGCCCGTTCTGCAGAAATGTGAAGGCGACGACCAAAGGAAGCGAACTCAAGGACCGGCGCCACAGGCGCGGCCGCCCGGACGGCCAGTCCTCAGGGCCGCCGATACACCACTCCGTCCTTCACCACCAGCCGCACATCCTTCACCGCCTCGATCTTCTGTGTCGGATCGCCCGCCACCGCGATCACATCCGCCAGCATCCCCGGATGCAGTCCGCCGAGTTCCTTGCTCATGCCGATCACCGCAGCATCCGTAGCCGTCGCCGCAGTCAGCGCTTCCACCGGCGTCATGCCGTCGCGCACCATCCACGCCAGCTCGCGCCAGTTCTCGCCGTGTTTGAACACGCCCACGTCACTCCCGCAGCCAATTGTTACCCCCGCCTTCCGCGCCAGCGCAAAAGCACGCGCCACCTGCTGCATCTCTTCCGTGGGAGGATCCGCCCGGAACATAGTGCTGGAAGTAAATCCCGTAAGCCTCGACCGCGGTAAGCGTTGGCATGTAGGCGATGTGCTTCTCCGCCATCAATCGAAATGTGGCTTCGCTGCCGCCCGTTCCATGTTCGATAGTGTCCACGCCCGCCAGTGCTGCGCGACGCATGCCTTCGTCCGACTCAGCGTGCACCGCCACCGGGCGTCCACTGTCGTGCGCGGCAGCAACCATCGCATTCATCTCCGCCTGCGAGAAGGTCGGCCGCGTCTCGCCGTGCGGACCCGTACGGTAGTCGCCATAAATCTTGATCCAGTCCGCGCCGCGTGCCGCCTGCTCGCGCACCGCGGCCACGGCCTCCGCTTCGCCCGTCGCCTCCTGCGCGCCCTGCGGAAGAGAAATATCCGGCCGGTAGCTGCGCACCGCCGGTCCATACGCGCCGGTCGCCACAATGGCACGTGTGACGACCCACAGCCGCGGCCCGGGAATCACGCCTTCGTTGATCGCGCGCTTCACTTCGACATCGCCAAAGCCCGCTCCTTCTGTGCCCAGATCGCGCAGCGTGGTGAACCCCGCCATCAATGTCGCTTCGGCGTGCTTCGTCGCCAGGACGGTTCGGTACTGCGGCGGCTCCGTCAGCACCTGAAGGTCCCACAGCTTCTCGTTGTAAGGGTGCAGGAAGATATGCGAGTGCAGGTCCATCAGCCCGGGCAGCACCGTCATACCGGGCAGCGCGATACGCTCTGCATCCGGAGGTGCGGTCACGCTCGCCTTCGGCCCCACCGCTTTGATCTGGTTGCCTTCGATCAGCACTACCCAGCCGGAATGCAGCGGCTCACCCGCCGTCCACACCTGTGCCGGCTCCAACAGCAGTGAATGCCCGGCGGGCGGCTCTGCGCCAAACAAGAATGGCGCAACCGCACAGACCATCAGCAAAAGAAAGAAGCGTTTCATGCACGCGAGTGTACTTCACGCTGCTCGCCGGCTTGCCTTCTTTCCTAGCTGTAGCGCATCCAGCGCAGCATCTCCGGCAGCGTCGCGCGTTTTCCGTACATCAGGATGCCGACCCGGTAGATGCGCGACGCCACCCAGATCGCACCCCAGATAAAGACGAGCATCAGCACCATCGAGAGCGCGATCTGCCACGCCGGCGGCATCTGCGATGACATGCGCAGGAACATCACGATCGGCGTGCACGGCGGAAACAGCGACAACAGCACGACCGGGAGAGCCGTCGGATTGCTGGTGATGTAGCTGATCAGCACCATCCCCACCGTCAGCGGCGCCACAATCACCATGCTGAATTGCTGGATCTCCTGCTCGCTGCTTACGCTCGCGCCGATGCCGGCCGCGATCGCGCTGTAGAAGAAAAATCCCAGCAGGAAGTAAGCGACAAGGAAGAACAGTTGCTGCGGATGGATGCCGAATGACGCCAGCCCTGCCGTACCCACCGACGCGCCGGCCGAGGTGACGACAATCACCGATACCAGCAGAAGCCAGACAGCCATCTGCGTAAGCCCCGCCGCACCGACGCCGAGCAGCTTTCCCGCCATCAGCGACTGCGGCTGCACCGTCGAAAGCAGCACCTCGAAGATGCGCGATGTCTTCTCCTCCACCACCGACCGCGCCACGTTCATCCCGTAAAACACCACGGTGAAGTAGATGAGAAACATCATCACGTACGCGCCAAAGAAGCTCTTCAGCGAATTCGATGGAACCAGACGGCCCTGACTAAGCTGCACCGTGTGAATATCAGTATGACGCGTCATCGCATCGATCTCCGCGCTGGATACGCCATGCTGAATGAGCTGCTCGCGCTCCAGTCCATGATTGACGGCGCTCTCCATCCCGCCGAGCGAAAACAAGTCGCCGCTGGAGCGGGAAACAAAAGTCGCCTCCGGGGCGTTGCTGCCCGGCTTCTTTTCAAGCCACAGATAGCCGTCCAGCCCCTTCTCCTCGACCCGCCGGTTCAACTCCGCGCGCTGCTCATTCGTAGCCGGCGCAATCACCTCCGGCGCCTTCCCCTGTGTAGACGTCGGCTGCATCTCCGCGGCGACAGCGCGTGCCAGCACAGAATCGTTCGAGGCAATCGCAATGGTCTTGGCGCCGGAGCTGAGCTTGGCCGCCAGAACGCTTCCGCCCATCAGCAATCCGATAAACAGCGGAAACAGGATCGTCATCATCAGGAAGGAGCGGCTCTGCACTCGCTCCAGATACTCGCGCCGTGCGATCAACAGCACCTCATGCATCGGTCCTCCCTCCCACCGTGCGGATGAAAATCTCCTCCAGCGACGGCTCGACCAGCTCGAACTTCAGGATCCGCGCGTGGCGCGTCGCGGCTGCGAGCAGCGCCTGGCCATCCGCGCCATTGCGCAACTTGAACTCGGCTCGTCCCGATGACTCCCGCAATTCAGTGATCGATGGATCGGTAAGAAACGATGCGTCGCCCTCGTACTCCACCACGACGCGATCGCGCGGATAGCGCGACTTCACTGCGCGCATCGTGCCTTCGAGCACCGCCCTGCCCTGGTCCATCAGGCAGATCGCATCGCACAGCTTCTCCACCTGCTCCATGCGATGTGTCGAGAATAAGATCGTCCGTCCTTTACGCTTCAGCTCCAGCAGCGTCTGCTCCAGCAGGGATACATTCACTGGATCGAGCCCAGAGGACGGCTCGTCCATAATGATCAGATCCGGATCGTGCAGCAGCGTAGCGATAAACTGGATCTTCTGCTGCATGCCCTTGGAGAGCTCCTGCGTCTTTTTCTCCATCGATTCGGCGATATCCATGCGCTCACACCACTGCCGCGCGCGTGCCGTCGCGGTCGCCGCATCGAGCCCGTGCAGTTGGCCCATGAAGACCAGCTGATCGATCACCTTCATCCGCTTGTAGAGGCCGCGTTCTTCCGGCAGATACCCGACTCGCCGCAAATGTTCCCGGCGGAACGGCTCATCGAAGAGCCTCACTGCTCCGGAGTCGGGCAGCGTCATCCCAACAATCATCCGGATTGTTGACGTCTTGCCCGCGCCGTTCGGCCCCAGCAGACCGAACATGGTGCCGGGCTCGATGCGCAAGCTCAGCTCCCGCACCGCCGCCTTGCTGCTATAGGACTTCGAAATGCGATCGAGATCGACCACCGGCATGGAGTATGCGCCCCTGCGGGCTGACAGCGGCCCCAGTCTAGCAGAGGGTCTGACAAGCCTCGACAATGCCGGAAAAACCGACGTCGGCCTCCACGCATCTTTCCATGGCGCTGTTACTGTTACATATCCGATAGCATGGAAGCGTCGTCCATAACCATTCACACGCGAATTTCATAACGCCAACAAAATCAAATGGACTAAGCAGGCGCCCAGAGTTGTCACAAAGCAATGACAATGCGGTGACATCACTCCAGCGTGACGCCGCGTAGTCTGCCTCAGGATTGCAAACCCAGACGCCCCCCTGCGGTTTGAGTCCAGCCTGTTGCCCGGCACGATCCCAGGCAAGCGGCAGCATGAATGCGGGGGCCTGAAGGCACCGAGGAGTCTCGTATATGAAGACGTTATTGCGTCTCACTGTCAGTACCAGCATGGCTCTCGCAATGGGAGCTGTCTCTTTTGGCCAGCACTACACACAAACCAATCTTGTTTCGAACACGCCCGGCGTCGCACCGGTTACAGACCCGCACCTGGTCAATCCCTGGGGCCTGTCGCGCGGCTCCGGCACACCCTGGTGGGTTTCTGACAATGCAGCCGGCGTGGCTACGCTCTACAACGGCGCCGGAGCCATGCAGTCGCTCGTCGTCACCATCCCGCCATCCAATCCCAACAACAAGCAAACGCCACTTGGCACACCGACAGGCACGATCTCTAACATGAGCGCCACCGACTTTCTTCTGGCGCCGAAGACGCCAGCGATATTTCTGTTCTCTACGCTCGACGGAACCATCGCTGGCTGGAATCCGGGTGTCGGGATTGCGCCAGGTGGAATGCCGCCTTCGACCCATGCAGTAACTGCTGCCAGAGGCACCACTGGATCCAGCTACACGGGGCTCACCAGCGCCTTTATCAATGGCGTCCGCTATCTCTATGCAGCCAACTTCACCAAGGGGCGCGTTGACGTCTACGACAACGCCTTTCATCCGGCGACGCTGCCACGCGTTGAAGATGGCGACGATCATCATGATGATTTCGCGTTCGATGAGAACCACAGAAAGGACGATGACAAACCATTCACGGATGAGCGCCTGCCGCGCCACTTCGTGCCTTTCAACGTGCAGGCCATCGGCAACGACATTGTCGTAACCTATGTCCTGCACCAGGATGGCGCGCAATTCGAAACCGATGGCCCCGGCCTGGGCTACGTGGATATCTACAGCTCGTCTGGACGGCTCCTGCGGCGTCTCCAACATGGAGATTGGCTGAACGCTCCCTGGGGCGTTGCACTGGCGCCGCTTGATTTCGGACGCTTCAGTCATGATCTGTTGATCGGGCAGTTTGCCGGCGGCGGCACGACGCAGTCCAGCGGCTTCATCGCAGCCTATGACCTGTCCACCGGAAAACTCGACGGACTCCTGCAGGATGCGAGCGGCAAACCACTCTCTATTCAGGGCGTCTGGGCAATCAGCCCGGGGAATGTCAGCCCCGCCAACCTCGATCCCGCGGGCGCGCCTGCTGCCGAGCTGTATTTCACTGCCCTCAAATTTTCCAATACAGGTGCGGGCGGACTCTTCGGCTATCTCACTGCTGCCTCCGCTGAACTGATCAAAGGCAACGACCAGTAATTGCACAGGAGACAGCAGAATGCCCACCTTCGCGATTGCGAGGTGGGCATTCTGTTAGTTCGCCATCGACAAGTAGCCAGCCTCTACGAATTGTCGTCGCCGAAAGACCCGTCATCAAACGATCCGCCGTCGTCGAGCGACGCGTCGTCATAGGATCCGCTATCGTCGTCGAGAGCCGGCAGATCGGTATCCGCCTGAAGCTGACCGCCGTCATCATTCACGTTCACGTCGCTGGCCAGGTCCTGCTGCGTGGTCAATCCGCTGTCGCCTTCGTGCGCATCCTGCTGAATCTCCGCGTTCCGGTCCGCAATTCCCGTGCCGGGCGAGTCGTAGTAGTTGTTGATCACCGTCTCTTCCGGCCTGCCGCCAAACCCATCCAGCCCGCCGCCGCCGTATCCGCCAAAGCCGGCAGTATGTCCGAAGCCGTGCATCAGCGACTCGATGCCCTCAAACGCCAGCGCACCCGCCGCCACTCCTGCCGCCGTCGTCGCAGCGGAGCGCAGGAAGCTCGATCCGCCGCTCTGGGGTGCATACGTCTGGGGCGCGCCATACCCCGTCTGCCCATACTGCTGCGGCGCCCCGAATTGCGGAACCGGCGCATAGCCCTGTTGTTGCGGCTGCGCGTATGCCGCAGCCGGCTGCTGTGGACGCGGCTCGTCCTTGTGCCCGAAGATGCTGCCAAGAAAACTCGCGGGCTTCGCCTGCTGCGTCGCAGCCGGGTGTTGAGCCAGCTGCTGCTGCAGGGATTGAATCTGCGCCTTCGCCTGCTCCAGGGCATAGTTCTGCACCAGAACCGTTTGCGCCAGGATGTAAGCAGCGTCGCGATTCCGCGTCGTCCACTCTTCGATCCGCTGCGCTGCCTCGGGATCTTTATCGTCCAGTCGCGTGCTGTCCACGCGCGCCATCAGGTCGTCCAGCATTTTCTGCTCTTGCGGGGTCATCGTCTCTCCATCTCCTGAACCGTGCCGTCATTCGACTGCATGAGCGCGCAACGCTGCTGCGGTCGCGCAATCGCGCGCTACTTGCTGCGTCGCGCAACCGCGCGCTACTTGTTAGATGTGAGAACGCAAATCATGTGAGCGAGGTTCCCCTGACGGCGAACCAGGCGCGGCGTTCCGCGCTCAGGCCACCGGCTGCAGCGCCCGTATCTCTTCCCGCCGAACCGTCAGCTTCTCCACCAGCCCGGTCTTCACCTCGAAACCGCGCCCGGCCGTGGTCGGCACGGTGATCTCGCCCTTGCTCGAGACTACGACCTCGGGCTCGATGACATCCTCGGCCCAGTAGCGCTTCGAAGCCGACACATCGCCCGGCAGTGTGAATCCAGGAAGCGTGGAGAGCGCAATGTTGTGTGCGCGACCGATGCCCGTCTCGAGCATCCCGCCGCACCATACCGGAATGCCGCGCTCCATCGCCGCGTTGTGCACCGCAATGGCTTCGGAGAAGCCGCCCACACGCCCATTCTTGATGTTGATGATGCGGCAGGATTCCATATCCACCGCCGCCAGCGCGTCGCGCCGGTTGCGAATCGATTCGTCCAGACAGATCGCCGTCTCCAACCGCTTCTGCAGCATGGAGTGGTAGTAAAAATCATCCGCCCACAGCGGCTGCTCGATCATCAGCAGGTCGAAGCGGTCGAAATCCACCAGGTGATCGAAGTCACGCATCCGGTACGCCGAGTTCGCGTCCACGCTCAGCATGATCTTCGGCCAGCGATTGCGCACCGCCTCCAGCATCTCCACATCCCAGCCCGGCTGGCACTTCAGCTTGATGCGTTGATAGCCCGCGTTCACCTCGCGCTCTACCTTCAGCAGTTGCTGCTCCATCGTGGGCTGCATGCCGATGGATACACCGCACGCGATGCGCTTCTTCGTCCCCCCCAGCAACTCATAGAGCGGCGCCCTTTCGATCTGCGCTTCCAGGTCCCATATGGCGTTCTCAAGCGCAGCCTTCGCCATCGGGTTGCCGCGGACCTTCTTGAATATCTTCGGACAGTCGCCGCCGTGCTCCACCGGGCTTGCCGCCAGCATCGGACCAAGCTCCTGCAGCAGCACGATCCACGCCGTATCGATCGACTCCGCAGAGAAGTACGGGTGCTCGCCCGCCACGCACTCACCCCAGCCCACCAGTCCCTCAGCATGGATCTCGGCCAGCAGCACGCGACGATCTGTCGTCTCGCCGAAGCTGGTCACAAATGGTTCGATCAGCGGCATCCGGATCTCGCGCAACACGATTGCGTCGATTCTCATAGAGTTTTCCCTGCTTCACTCGCTCGTTCGATTGTCTGTCTCGCCATGGTGTGTCTGGTTAGGATACTGCCGGTCCGCTCTCCGGGCTATCGGCCACGTCGCTCCACCGGCTCAATTCAAACCAGCCGTTGCCCTCTCGGTCCCGTGAGAAGCCCGTCACTGCCAGCCCGCGCGCGAAGCCCTCGGCAAATTGCGCCTGATTGGCTCTTTGCAGAGCCATGGCCTGCGCAGCGCCCTCGGCGGATTCCTTCCACTCCATCACCTGGTGCGGCAGCTCAATGCGCATCTCGATCTCGCCCCGCGGCGCCCGCCGTCCCGCCACCGCCTCGGCCACCCTCTCGCTGTCCAGCCACCACTCCGCGTGCAGCCGGTCGGTGGGACGGCCACCCTGAATCCGAGCAGAGGATACACCCTGGAAATTGGGGGTATAGCTGCGCGTGATTGCCCCCAGCTTCTCGATGTTGAAAAAAGAGTTCTTGATCTCGAGCGGATCGAAGGTCCACTCCATCAGCCGGATGCCCCGTTTCAGGGCATCTTCCCGCTGCGCCAGCTTCAGCCGTCGCCCCACGCCAGTATTGCGAAATTCCGGTCCCACCGCCAGCATGTGCGAATGCAGGTACGGCTGGCCGTGGCGAATACCAGGAATCGACATGGCAAATCCGGCCAGCCGGCCGTCGGCAGCAAACGCCCCCAGCACCTGTCCACCGATTCGCTGCGCCACCGTGAACATCCGCCGCGGAATCACATCCAGATCGGCATAGCCCCACGTCGCCACCTGCAACGCAACGCAGGCCTCCAGCTCGTCGGATCCGTTGCAGGAGCGGACTTCGAGCGGCGTCGCCGGTGGCGTCTCCGGCCGCGTCTCCGGCAGATGCTTCGCGTCTTCACTAATCATTCCGCCGCAACCGCCTCCTGCTGTTTCGCCCGGGCCCACAGAGCCTCAAGCTCGGCCGCGCTGTGCTCTTCCAGAGCGCGATCGCTCGCCTGCTCCATGGCCGCAAAGCGCCGGCGAAACTTCCCATTCGTGCGCCGCAGCGCCAGCTCCGGATCGACCTTCAGATGCCGCGCCAGGTTCACTACCGTAAACAGCAGGTCGCCAACTTCGGCCTCGACTGCCTCTGCAGCCGCTCCAGCCCGGACCTCGGCTTCAATCTCCTCGCACTCCTCCTGGACCTTCTCCATCAGCCCCGCCGTGTCCGGCCAGTCGAAGCCCACCTTCGCCGCCTTGCTGCCCAGCTTCGACGCCTCGAGAAGCGCGGGAAAACTGCGCGGCACTTCGTCCAGCAGCGATGCAGATGAGCCGTCCTCGGCCTGCTTCTTCTCCGCCTTCTTGATGGCTTCCCAGTTGGCCAGTACGCCGGCCGCCTCGGCCGCCGTCGCTGCGATCCACCTCCGCGCGATTCCCCGCAGCCGCGCTCGCCTCCTCGCCAAAGACATGCGGATGCCGCCGGATCAGCTTGCGGTTCAGATGCCCCAGCACATCGACGATCGAGAAGTACCCCGCCTCATCGCCCATCTGCGCGTAGAACAGCACCTGCAGGAGCAGGTCCCCCAGCTCCTCGGCCAGGTCAGCCCAATGCTCGCGCTCGATCGCGTCCAGTACCTCGTAGGTCTCTTCCAGGGTGTATTTGCGGATGGTGGCAAAACTTTGCTCGCGGTCCCACGGGCACCCGCCCGGTCCGCGCAGCCGCGTCATGAGCGCCACGCTCTCAGCAAAAAGAGCGCCGGCGCCGAGCGGCAAGGTCGGGGCCGGGCTGACGTTCTCCGGGTCCATGCCTCCACTTTACCCGAGGTCCGTTAGCATTCGCTCCGTTCCCTGCCGCGTATCGGGCCTCGCTATACTGCCGAAGCTAGCCTGCTGTTGAGCCACGGAGACGCTCCTGCCGCAATGCTGATCATTCAGATCGTTTTCGCGTTGCTCTTCGGCCTCGCCCTCGGCAGTTTTCTGAACGTCTGCATCAGCCGCCTGCCGCGGCATCATTCCATCGTGCGCCCGCGCTCGCATTGCCCGAGCTGCAATGCGGCGATCGCCGTCCGCGACAATATCCCACTCCTCAGCTTCGCCCTGCTGCGGGGCCGCTGCCGTAATTGCCTCAGGCCGATCGGGTGGCGTTATCCGTTTGTGGAGGCCGCGGTCGCCGCGCTCACCCTCGGCAGCATGCTCTTCGCCGGCTTTGGACTGGACGGCGTCGCGCTCACCCTCTTCACCACTCTCCTGCTGGCCCTCGCCGTAGCGGATGCAGAGACCATGCAGCTGCCGGACATGCTGACTCTACCCCTGCTCGGGCTGGGCATTCTCTACCGCGCCAGCGACGCCTTTTTGGGTGAGCTGCATCGCGGCACAGCCTACGCCGCGCACTCTGCGCTCCTGCTGGGACTGCGCGCCGCCATCTCCGCGGCTGCTACAGCGCTGGCGCTGCTGCTGCTGCGCTGGATCTACTCGCTGATTCGGCGCCGCCAGGGCCTCGGCCTGGGAGACGTGAAGCTCGCCGCGGCCATCGCCGCATGGCTGGGCGCGCGCGAGATGTGTGTGGTCTTCTTCCTCGCCGTCGTCACCGGCGCGCTCACCGCGCTGCTCGTGCTGGCCTTCCGTCGTGGCCGCACAACCAGATCCGAAGGTCCGCTGGCCGTCCCCTTCGGTACCTTTCTCGCCATCGCCGGGATTTACTGCATCTTCCTCGGCCAGGCCACCATGCGCTGGTATCTCGGTTTTTTTCACTAGCCGACGTGGGTCGCTGACGTGTCGATGCAAATAGAAAGCCTGAAGCATTTAGCTCCAGGCAGCGAGAACCCCGCGTATCTCTCGCCGGCTTTAAACCCTTGACATCTTCGGCCGATGGACGACTTCGACCGACAGCGCCTCGCGCAATGCG
This sequence comes from uncultured Acidobacteriaceae bacterium, assembly GCA_963757575.1. Taxonomy (GTDB): domain Bacteria; phylum Acidobacteriota; class Terriglobia; order Terriglobales; family Acidobacteriaceae; genus KBS-83. The sequence goes on along the minus strand of CAVWSD010000012.1, from coordinate 376,138 downwards.
CACATCTGCTTCAGGTGGTGGCGCAGGTGCAGGACATGATAGCGGCGCCATTGGTCGATGCGCAGCGGCCCCAGCAGGAAGTGCCGCCCCACGCGTTCCATGCCAAATCGCTGCCGGCACTGGTCCAGCGTCGCATCCAGCGATTCGATAGCTGTCTCCAGCCGCTCGCTCAGTTCGCGCGCGCTGCTCGATTGCATATTTTCCGCCGGAGTGGTCTCGCGCGGCGCACCCACGCCTTTCGGCATGTGGCCCGCGCTCAGGATCATCAATTGAAGCACCCATTCTGTACGCGTGCGGCGCTGATTCCGCCCCGGCCGCGCTTTGGCCAGCCGCTCTTCGAGCGTGGCGCGTGTGGCATCCATGGACAGCACCAGATGCTCGACGATCTGCTGCACGCTCCAGCAATGCGGGCGTCCCCAGGGATGCACAGCCGCCGACGTCGCATCGAAGCCGCCGAGTTCTGCGGTAACGTCACGAAAAGCCGATTGAAAAACTGCGTGCATATAGGCTTGGATACCGCATTATTGCTAACTGCAGGCACGATAGAACGTGCAACCAAAGCAGTGCAACCATAAAAAGTGGAAGATGGCGAGGCCGGCAACTACCCCGTTGGGGTTACTTCGAGAGGGCCTGGATTGCTTTGCGAGCTGACTTGGCGTCATTCCCGTCAGGCGCAATCTGGAGATAGAGCTTGTAGTTGGTCAGCGCCTCGTCCGTGTGGTGCAGGCCCGCCGCCGCCGCCGCCAGACCGTAAATGGCATCCACATTTGTCGGGTCCATCCGCGTCGCCTCGGAGAAGCGTCCATAAGCGCCTTTGTAATCCTTGGTCCCAAGATAAAAGCGCCCCACCCGAATGTCGTCCTGAGCCTCGCCCTGGCCGGCCAGCGATCCACTCTGGATGTCCTTCTCGCTTGGCTTCTTCAGCTTGCGCCGGCCCGTATCGCGCGGCAAATCGGCATTTGGATCAACATTCGGATCGGCATCACCAGCCGCATTGGAGCTGCTGCTACTCGAACTGCTGGAACTGCTCGACGATGCGCCTGCATCGTTGTCCTTCGACGCAGCCGCAGCGGCAGCCCCCTTCGACACATCCTCGGGAAACGGATTGTCCTTGGCCGCATCGCCCGGCTTCTGCGCATCGTGTTGGTCAGAATCCGGAGCGGCAGGAGCATCCCCGGGCTGATTTCCTTGCGGCTGCGCCGCCTGCTTCGAAACATTCCCCGGAAACGGATTCTCCTGCGCCGCGGAATTCTTCTGCGCTCCGGAATCTTTCTGGGCGGTGGACCTGTGCGCCGGCGGTTGCTTCCCCTGCGTGTTCTGCGCGGAAGACGAAGACTGGCCGCCCGGATCCGCACTTCCGGAGTTTGCACTTCCGGAGTTCGCACTTCCCGAGTCCGGCGTCCCCGCCTGTTGCGCCACGGCAGGCAGTACTAACCCGCCCACGGCAAGCAGCGCCGCGCAACAGCCCACTCGCGAGCCCACCACGACCGCCCGGAATATCCGCATCTGCCGCATCTCTCTAAGCCTATAAGACGCGCCGGCCTCCGTGCACGGCTCTATACTCGGGGCATCTTTCTCCTCGAGGGACCCCATGGGCCTGATGATCCGCTCCTCCGCCATTCACGCCGCCGGCTGCTACACCACCAGCGCTATCCGCAAGCGCACGCGGGTGGTCGAGTACACCGGACCACGCATTCAAAAGGCCGAGGCTGACCGCCTCTACGAGGACTCGCCGATCACGTATCTCTTCGGCATCGGCTCGCGCTCCACGGTCATCGATGGCCATGGCGCGGCCATGTTCCTCAACCACTCCTGCGATCCCAACTGCGAAACCGATGAGATCGGCGACCGCGTCTGGATCCTCGCCCTCCGCGACATCGCCCCCGGCGAAGAGCTCACCTACGACTACAACCTCTACGACGGCGACGAGGACGAGGCCACCTGCAACTGCGGCGCGCCAAGCTGCCGGAAAACCATGTACTCGCCGGAAGAGATCGCCCGGCGCGAACGCGCAGCCAAGCGGAAGAAGAAAAACTAGCCACCACCATCATTAGAGTTTTCAGGTCCTTCCAGCTTCTGCACCGGCGCATTTTCCCCACAGCGCCGGGGACTACAATCGCAGTAGACCCAGAGCATCGACCCGCACCATGGCCTATCAGGTTCTCGCCCGCAAATACCGTCCCCAATTCTTCCGCGACGTGATCGGGCAGGAGCACGTCACCCGCACCCTGCTGAATGCGCTCGAGCAGGGCCGCATCGCCCATGGCTACATCTTCAGCGGCCACCGCGGTATAGGTAAGACCACCATCGCCCGCATCCTGGCCATGGCGCTCAACTGCCAGCACGCCATCGGCTCACCCGAACGTCCCACGGCCGAGCCCTGCGGTATCTGCGATGCCTGCACCGAAATTCGATCCGGCTCCGCCGTCGATGTCATCGAGATCGACGCTGCCACCAATCGCGGCATCGACGAGATCCGCGAACTGCGCGACGCCGCCCGCTACCGCCCCGCGCGCGACCGCTACAAGATCTACATCCTCGACGAGGCGCACCAGATCACCGACGCCGCCTTCAATGCGCTGCTCAAGACGCTCGAGGAGCCGCCTGACCACGTCGTCTTCATGATGGCGACCACCCAGCCCGAGGACATTCCGCAGACCATCCGCTCGCGTTCCCAGCACTACGCCTTCCACGCCGTGCGCTTTGAGGACATCCTCACCCAGTTGCGCTCCATCGCCGACAAAGAGAAACTCGACGCGGACGAGGCTGCGCTGGCGCTCCTGGCCGAGGCCGGCGATGGCTCCATGCGCGATGCGCTCTCCATCATGGACCAGGCCATCGCCAGCGCGCCCGTGACCGACGGCCGGCCGCATCTCGACGCCACGCAGATTCGCGAGCTCATGGGCACGGTGCCGAACACCGTCTTCGAGCGGCTGCTCGAGTGGGTCGGCGAAAATAACAGCGCCGCCGTCATGACCGAGATCGATACGCTGCTGAACTCCGGCAACAGTCCCTCGCAGCTCGCGCGCCAGATGGTCCGCTACCTGCGCAACGCGCTGATGGCGAAGCTCGGCGGCGAATCCACCGAGCTGCTCCAGATCTCCGGCGACGAGCGCGCCCGCGTCGCCCGCACCGCGCTGCTCTTCAGTGAAGAAGACCTCGCCCGCTTTCTGCAGATCATGCTGCGCAGCTTCGACGAGCTGAACTACCGCCAGGAGCCGCGCTTCCACCTCGAGCTCGGCCTGCTCAAGCTCGTCCACACCCAGCGCCTGATTCCGCTCGAACAACTGATGAGTCAGCTTCCCGGCGGCCAGCTTGCCGGCAGCGGAGGCAACATCTCGCGCCCCAGCGCACCGCAGGCGCGCCCTGCCCCAGGTGCATCGCAGCCGGCAACCGCTTCATCTCGCCCCCCGACTCCGCCAACAGCGCCGCCACGCAGCGTTGCCAGCAGCGAAGCCGCACGCGGTGGCTCGGTCGCGTCATCCACCCCGCCGCAGCCCACCTTCTCGCCCTTCGAATCGGATACGCGCCGCAAGTCCGGCCCGTCCGGCTCCGCGATGAGCGAAGCGCCCGCGTCAGTGAGGCCGCTCGAAGCCGGCGCTGTTGCCGTGGAGACCGCTGTCGCCCTCGACGAGCCACCCGCACCTTCCGCCGTGGAAGAATTAGAGAACCTCCAGCACGAGCCACCCGACCCGCAAATTCGCGGCCACGTTTCTCCGGAAGCAGAACGCATCGCCGCCGACCTCGAAGAGGAGATCGCCTCGGACGATCTCCCCGAGCCGCCCGCGTCCGATGAATATGTGAGCATCACAGACAAGCTGCGCGAAGCCGTCACTCAGGCCCTGCACGAAAAGGGGCACGAGACCGCAAGTGCTCTGCTCCGCGCCGGCCAGTGGTCGCTCTCCGATCCCAACACCATCACCGTCCTCGTCGCGGTAAAGAAGACCATGCTCTCGCTCACCATGAACCCGGAGGCCGAGCGCATTGCCCGGGCTGCGCTGCAGCAGGCCGGCAGCAGCGCAAAGCTGATCGTGCTGCCGGGCGACGGCTCAGCCTCTCCTGCACGGCCAGCAGCGCCCGCCGCCAAAGGCAGCATGCAGTCGAACGCGCTCGACAATCCCCTGGTCAAGCAGGCGCAGGAACTCTTCCGCGCAGAGGTGCGCAGCGTCCTTGACCTCAGGGGCAAGCCATAAAGACCTTCGGGGCAAGCAGTAAAGACCTCAGGGACAAGCCATAGGAAAGGACATCGATTGAATCCCCAGGACATCCAGAAAATGCTCGGACAGGCCCAGGAGATGCAGCAGCAGATGGAGCAGCGCCTTGCCAGCACTGTCGTCGAAGCCACCTCCGGCGGAGGCGCCGTCACCGTGAAGATGAACGGCAAGAAGCAGGTGCTCTCGCTGAAGATCGATCCCTCCGCGGTGGCCGGCCTGGTCTCCGGCGCATCAGGAGCGAATGCGGCCGACATCGAAATGCTCGAAGACCTCATCACCGCCGCGCTCAACGAAGCCGGACGCCGCGCCGACGAGAGCCTGCAATCCGGCCTCTCCGGCATGCTGGGCGGACTCAACCTGCCCGGCTTCTAGAGCGTCGCCCGCATGTCACGTTTCGCAGAGCCCATGGCGCGCCTCATCGAGGAGTTGCGCAAGCTGCCCGGCATCGGCGCCAAGAGCGCGCAGCGCCTCGCCTTTCACATCCTGCGCTCAAGCACCGCGGATGCCGATGCGCTCTCCGACGCCGTCCGCGAGCTTAAGGCCAAGCTGCGCCTCTGCTCCATCTGCAACAACATCACCGATGTCGATCCTTGCGTCTATTGTTCGAGCCCCACGCGCAACCAGCGCCAGGTCTGCGTCGTCGAAGAGCCCACCAGCATCACCGTCATTGAGCGCACACACTACAACGGCGTCTATCACGTGCTGCATGGCACACTCTCACCGCTGCACGGCGTCGGTCCGGAACACCTGCGCACCAGCTCACTGACCTCACGCGCGGCGCGCGGCGACATCGACGAAGCGATCCTCGCCACCAGCCCCACCCTCGAAGGCGAAGCCACCGCATCACTACTCGCCGACCTGCTCAAGCCCTTCCCCGTTCGCATCACGCGCATCGCCACCGGCGTCCCCGCCGGCAGCGACATCGAATACGCGGATGAAGTCACAATGACGCGCGCATTGGAAGGTCGGCGCGAAATCTAGCGAGGCAGTATATACCTTCAGTCTATACTGGCGATCGGAGGAACTATGACAGGCACCAGAACCGCAAAGCTCTTCAAAAATGGCGCCAGTCAGGCGGTCCGGCTTCCCGCGGAGTTTCGCTTTCCAGGCGAGGAGGTCTCTATCCGCCGTGACGAGAAGACAGGCGATGTGATTCTTTCGCCGCGCACCGCCCTTGGAAATTGGGATGCCTTTTTCGAATTTATGAGCTCAGTTGATGTGCCAGAGGATTTCATGAAGGACCGTCCTCTGAACAAGCCTCCGCGAGAGCGCAACCTGTTCGGCAAGAAGAAGTAGTCGATGGCTCGCCTGTATCTGCTGGATACCGATATCGCGAGCTACGTGATCGGTCGTAGATTTCCCGGCGTGGATCGCAGACTCAAGCATCTGCCAGCCGATTCCGTCGCCATTTCCGTGATCACTCGCGCGGAACTGATGTACGGTCTGGCAGGCATCGAAGCACAGCACAGACTGCATGCTGGAGTTCGTATGTTTCTCTCCACCATCCGCTGTCTTGACTGGGACGCGCGCGCGGCAGATTTGTATGCCAGCATTCGCTACCGGCTCACCGTCGCTGGTCGGAAGATCGATGAGTTAGACATGATGATTGCCGCACATGCGCTCGCCGTGGACGCCGTGCTGGTTACGAATAACGTGCGCCACTATGAACGTGTGCGTCCCCAGCTAAACATCGAAAACTGGGTGGACGCGTAAAACAAAGCGCCCGGCAGATGTGCCGGGCGTCTTCGCGTACCTCAACTAAAACTTTAACTCCGCAGCCGCGCCAGCAAATCCTGCGGATGTACCGGCTTTGCCAGAATCTCAAACTCGTGCCCCTGCACACGAGCGCGGTCCAGCAGGTCCGCCGTCGCTGCCTGCCCGGAGAACAGCAGTATCTTGCAGCTGGGCAGCATTCCCCGGATCTTGATCGCTGCGTCAATCCCGTTCATGTCGGTCATGATGACATCGGAGATCAGCATGTCCGGCCTCAACGTCTTCGCCATCTCGACTGCCTTTTCGCCGCTGTATACGGCGGTTGCCTCAAAGCCCGCTTGGTTCAGGATGATGGACAGGGTATCGGCGATCACGCGTTCGTCATCGGCGACCAGGACTTTCGGCTTCACTTGTGGTTCGGACATTCGCTCCCTTTTGCTTCCGGCGCTGGTTGCACACAACACTCGTTTGCCTCGACACGCCCTACTCGAGGCGTCAGAAACCAGCCCTGAAAAAAACCGCTTGGCGACACCTCCCTGCTGCTCCAGTCACACAGTGAGCCCCGGCGGCCCTCTTCTGGAGAGGGTCACAAGAACGGTCACTGACCGCCGCACCTGCAGGAAAATGCTCTATGGCTAGATGATACGCTCCCGTAAGGAGATGCTTCATCTCCCCGCAAACAGACCGCGCATACATTAGATAGATAGATAGTCAGGTATCGAACGGAGTAGCGCAGACTCCGGCAGGTGCCCGTCGCGGAGACATGGGACAGGTCTGCGCATAACTACGCCGCGGCGTCGCGCTCGAAACCTTAGTCGCAGACTTTTGGATGCTCCGGGCTTGGATTCTCTATGACCGAAACGATCATTCGTGCTGAGAAGGTCGAAAAGTACTACGCGCAGCCCAGCGAGAACCGCATCCAGGTCATCGCGGCCACTGACCTGTCCATCGTTCCCGGCGAAATCGTTGCCCTGCTCGGGCCATCGGGCTCCGGCAAGTCCACGCTGCTGCGCATGCTCACCGGGCTCACCAAGCCATCTGCCGGGGAGGTCTACTGGCATCAGACCCCGATCACGCGCGCCAATCCCAATGTCTCAATCGTCTTCCAGAGCTTCGCACTCTTTCCGTGGCTCACCGTGCTTGAAAACGTGGAGGCGCCGCTGAAGGCGCGCGGGATGAGCGCCGAAGAGCGCCGCGAACGCAGCCTGCGCATCATCGATACCGTCGGTCTGGACGGCTTCGAGGCCGCTTTCCCCAAAGAGCTCTCCGGCGGCATGCGGCAGCGTGTGGGCTTTGCCCGCGCGCTCGTAGTCGAGCCCGAAGTCCTCTTCATGGATGAACCCTTCTCCGCGCTCGACGTTCTCACTGCCGAGAACCTGCGCAGCGAATTGCTGGAGCTCTGGCAGAAGAAGACCATCCCCACCCGCGCCATCTTCCTCGTGACTCACAACATCGAAGAGGCCGTCCTGCTCGCCGACCGGATCATCGTGCTCGGCCGCAATCCCGGCCACGTGCGCGTGGACTTCCGTGTCACGCTCTCCCAGCCGCGTGACCGCAAGTCCTTCCTCTTCACCCAACTCGTCGACTACATCTACACCGTGCTCACCCGGCCAGACGTGCAGCCCAGCAATGTGCCCGAGCGCGTCGCCATCCGCGATCAGCGCCAGATGCACTACCAGATGCTGCCGCACGCCCGTCCCGGCGGCATCGCAGGGCTGCTTGAAATCCTCATCGATCGCGGCGGCAGGGACGACGCTTACAAGCTGGCCGACGAGCTGGGCTTCGAGCTCGACGACCTCTTCCCCATCGTCGAAGCTGCGCAGTTGCTGGGCTTTCTCAAGGTAGAGGAGGGCGACGTCGCCATCACCGACAGTGGCCGGCTCTTCGCCGACTCCGAGATCCTGAAGCAGAAAGAGCTCTTCCGCGATGCCGCGCTCGAGCACATCCTGCTGCTGCGCCAGATCACCCGCGCGCTCGATTCCAAAAGCGACCACACCGTCCCGGAGGACTTCTTCCTCGACATGCTCGACGAGCAGTTCTCGCAGGAGGAAACGCAGCGCCAGCTCGAGACCGCCATCAACTGGGGCCGCTATGCCGAGCTCTTCGACTTCGATGCCGGCCGCCGCCGCTTCATGAAGCCGGAAGTCGAAGAGGACACCGCCGAAATCCCTGTCGAGGAGACCGTCGAGTGATCCTCGTCGCCGACCAGAAGTCCATCCGGTTCTCCATCCCGTTGGAGATCTTCGCGTGAAGGTCTCTCGCATCCCCACGCTCTCGCGCACCCTTGTGCTGGAGCGTTCGTGGCCCGTTGTGCTCGACCTGACCGTCGCCGCCTTCTGCCTCGCCACCTTCTATTGCGTCGTCCTGCTCGGCCGCTACTGGTTCTCGCACCCCGTGCCCTCGGCCCAGATCTCGCAGTCCGTCAGCGCACTCCCGCTCTACGCCTTCTATTCTGTCGTACGCATCGGCGTCGCTTATTTGCTCAGCCTCGTCTTCGCAGTTGGCTATGGCTACTACGCCGCGTATCACCCGCGCGTCGAAGCCTTCATGATCGCGGTTCTCGACATCCTGCAGTCCATCCCCGTGCTCAGCTTCCTGCCTGGCGTCATGCTGGTCATGGTCTCGCTCCTGCCCACCCGCCAGCTTGGCGTGGAGATGGGCGCCATCCTGCTCATCTTCACCGGCCAGGTCTGGAACATGGCCTTCAGCTTCTACTCCTCTATACGCAGCATCCCGCGCGAGCTGCGCGAGGCGTCACAGATCTACGGCTTCACTGCGTGGCAGCGCTTCTGGCAACTGGAGCTGCCCTTCTCCGCCATCGGCCTGGTCTGGAATTCCATGGTCTCGGTCGCCGGCGGATGGTTCTTCCTCATGGCTTGCGAGATGTTCGTCCTCGGCGATCGCGACTTCCGCCTCCCCGGCCTTGGCTCGTATCTCCAGACCGCCGCTGGCAATGGCAACACCCGCGCCATGATCTGGGGCCTCGCTGTGATGATTGCCATCATCGTCGCCACCGACCAGCTCATCTGGCGGCCAATCATCGCCTGGGCCGATAAGTTCAAGTTCGAGCAGGTGGAAAGCACCAAGCGTCCCACCTCTCCCATCCTCTATGCTCTACGCAATTCCAACGCTATCGGCTGGCTGCACGATCGAACCATCCTGCCCCTGGGCGAGCGCATCTATCACGGTCTTGCCGTGCGCCGTCTTCGCGCCCTCGAAAGGCCGGAGCGCAGTGCCGCCGCGCGCCAGCGTTCGCTCATCACCAACAGCACCATCTTCCTCGCGCTACTCGTCGCCGCCATCTTTGCCGCCTTCCATGCCATCCTGCTTCTGCGTCACTTGCACGGCGCAGAGATCGTCGAGCTGCTCAAAGGCGCCGGCGCCACCTTCCTCCGCGTCAATGCCTCGCTGTTGATCGCTGCGCTCTGGACCATTCCTGTGGGCGTGGCCATCGGCTTCAACCCACGCCTCGCGCGCATCGCGCAGCCCTTGGCGCAGATCGCGGCGTCTGTACCCGCAACGGCGCTCTTTCCCGTACTGCTCATCGCGCTGGTCCACGCCGGCGGAGGACTCGGCATCGGCTCCATCGTGCTCATGCTGCTCGGCACCCAGTGGTACATCCTCTTCAATGTCATTGCCGGAGCCATCGCTATTCCCTCCGACTTGAAGGAAGTCTCCGGCCTCTTCCACTTCTCCAACCTGCAGCGCTGGACCACTCTGATCCTGCCCGGCATCTTTCCCTATCTCATTACCGGCATGGTCACCGCATCGGGCGGCGCATGGAACGCCAGCATTGTCGCGGAATATTTCCATCTCCACGGCCAGACGCTCTCCACCCTTGGCCTCGGCGCAGAGATCAGCCGCGCTACCGACCACGGCCAGTTCGATATGCTGCTGATGGCCACGATCATCATGGCGCTGATGGTGGTCACCATCAACCGCCTGGTCTGGCGGCCGCTCTTCCAACTCGCCGAAACCAAGTACCGCTTGGAAGGCTAAAGCAAAGGCCGCTTTCCACAAGCGGCCTTCATCGGGCGACTGACGAAGCGGATCAATACCACGGCCTGGGTTGCACGATCAGCCCCACCGGCTTGCTCACCGTGTATGGCGAACCGCTCGCCTCGCTGTGGCTGGTCGGCGTAATCGTAAACACGTACAGCCTGCCCGCTGAATTGCTGGTGGCGTACAGATGATTGCTCTTGTCCCAGTACAAATTATCGATGCTGGCGGTGGTCAACAGCCCGGTGTACTTCGTGATCGGGCTCGCATCGTTGAAGTGAAAGATCTGCAGCCCACCCGTTCCGCCCACTGCCAACAATTTCCCGGACGGCGCCATGCTGAGTGCGTTCACATACGGAATCGAAATCGTCGGCATATTCTTACCGCTGCTCGTCGTGGTCAGGCTTCCATTACTCCCAGCAGTGTAGACGGCAAGCCTGGGATGAAGACTCGAACCAGCTGGAGGACTGCAGGGCTGCTCTACGAAGGCAACGTGGTTTGTAGGGTCGGCAGCCGCTTGGTAGGGGCAAAACCCTGTGGTTCCGGACAGCGGCGACGACGGAATCGGAGTACTGCGCGTGAGTTTCGCCAGAGAGCCATTGCTGTTGCGCACATACACGAAGGTTCCGGAATACAGATCTTCGTACTGGGCGATATACGCATACTTATTATTCCCGATGAAACTCGCCGGCAATTGGAGCTGCGGGAATGCATCGCCGAAGGCATAACTCAGATACTTCAGGCTTCCGGTGGACTTGTTTACCGCGAACGATTCGTAAACATTGTTGGCGCAGGCTGTTCCGTTAAAATCCAGTAGGTACAACGATGCGCCGGTGTGATCGAAAAATACAGGTCCGCCCCCGCCGCAATTGTTCGAAGTATCGGCTTTCAGATAGTCGGTCTGCGCGGCAAACTTCAGCGTGCCGTTGGACTCGATCCGGTACGACTCAATGAACGGCGTTGAGTTGTTCGGCGCGAACAGGTACTTCCCATTCACCGCCATATTTCTGACGTTTGCTGCAAACGGCGAACCAGGAATGGGCGTGAGCTTGCCGTTGCTCGCCGCCGCGAAGCCGAGAATCTCATTCGTGCTGCTGTTCCTGGGAGTGCTCGCAACGTAGACCAGTGCTACAGGAGACGTGCTGGTGGAAGCGGCAGAGGAAGCTGCTTCGCCGTCTTGCTGTGCCGAAGCGAGGTGAGCGAACGCCGCTGCCGTGCTGAGCGTCGCGCCTAGAACAATAACTTTCCAACTGGACCTCATCGAATTGTCCCCTATCCGGCCTCGCAGCCCAGATCCGCGGCAGACAGACCTCCCTCCTTCGAGGAGGACGGGCGCCATCTGCTGAATGGGGGAGGCCGCACAGTGAGATGCAGACGCCGATAACGCGATATTAAAATCAGAGTTCCTAAGACAAAATTCTGCGCCGCAAATTTCAATCACCTCGACGGCGCAGGGCTGAAGAGCGGAACCCCCTCGGTCCTCTATCGGTTCATCACCGAGTCGGATGGAGTATCATACGGCCCTGATGACGGTTAACGAACGCATGATACTTCTCGTCGAGGATGATCCCGACCATGAGGCGCTTACCATCCGCGCGCTCAAAAAAGCCAATATCGCCAACAACATTCGCGTGGCGCATGATGGCGAGGAGGCTCTCCAGATGCTCTTCGGCCAAGGCGAAAATTCGCTGCCGTACGTGCCCCAGGTCATTCTGCTGGACCTGAAGCTGCCCAAGATCGATGGGCTCGAAGTCCTTCGCCGCATCCGCGAATCGGAGCAGCACCGCATGCTGCCCGTTGTCATCCTTACCTCGTCCGACGAGGAAAGCGACCTCATGCGCAGCTATAAGCTCGGCGTCAACAGCTATATCCGCAAACCGGTCAACTTCACCGATTTTGCGGAGGCCACGCGTCAGCTAGGCATGTACTGGCTGGTGCTGAATGAGGCGCCTCCCGTGCCGCTTCGCTAAGGCAGATTACCGGTCGACCGACCCCCGTTTCATTCGGGGAGCCGCTCTGTGCGAAACTCGGTGAAGCATCTGCTTTCATTGCCCCGCCCGACGGTCGCCGCCGCCGAGGATTGACGATCTCATCAGATACCCGATGCGCGCCCCAGATCAGCCAGACCAGATCGAAAGCCAGCCAAAGACCACCCCGTTGCGCGTGCTGCTGGTCGAAGACGACGAAGGCGACGCCCATCTTCTAAATCGCTACTTCGAGCGCGCCGGCTATCGCATCTTCGTCCACCGTGTCGAGACTGAAGAGGAGATGCGCAGCGCCCTCAATCAGCCCGATGCCGAGTGGGACGTGGTGCTGGCCGACTTCAATCTGCCCACATTCAGCGCGCCCGCCGCGCTCCGTCTGCTCAAACGCATGGGACAGGATGTCCCCTTCATCATCATGTCCGGAGCCGTCAGCGAAGAGAACGCCGTTGAAGCGATGCGCGCCGGCGCTCATGACTACGTCTCCAAACAGAACCTCGCGCGGCTGGTCCCCGCCATTGAGCGCGAGATGCGTGAAGCCCGCGCCCGCCGCATGAAGCTCGATGCCGAGCAGGCCCTGCGCACCAGTCAGGAGCGCTTTCTCCGCCTGGTGCAAGCCATGCCCGTCGGCCTCATCATTGCCGAGCCCAGCGGCACCGTCCAGTACGCGAACTCCAGCGTCGAACGCCTGCTTGGGTATGGCGAGCAGGAGCTGCGCAGCGGCGCCGTCGCCTTCGGCAGCATCTTCGGAGCCGAGGGTCCCGCCGTGCTCACCCGCCTGCAGGCCATCACTACCGCAGAGCCCCGCCCTACCTTTGAAGCGCTGTGCCGCACCCGCTCCAACGAATACATCCCGGTCCTGATTGCCCTCGCCCCGCTGGCCTCCGATTCCTCCGACACCACCTCCGCACCGGAACAGATAGCCATCTTCTTTGTCGATCTCACCGAACAGAAGCGCAGTGAAGAGGTCATGCGCCGCACCGAGAAACTCGCCGCCACCGGCCGGCTCGCCGCCTCCATCGCGCATGAGATCAACAACCCACTCGAAGCCGTGACCAACTGCCTCTTTCTCATCGGCTCCGGCCGTCTTGAGGCGCGGTCGCAGGACTACCTGCGCATCGCCCAGCAGGAGCTCGATCGCGTCTCCCACATCACTACCCAGACGCTCCGCTTCTACCGCCAGAGCACCCGGCCGGTGCACTCCGACGTGAACGATCTGCTGGAAAGCGTGATCGCGCTCTACGAGCCCCGCCTGCGCAGCTATGCCGTTGCCATCAAACGGCGCTACCGCGATCTGCCGCCGGTGCACGCCTATGATGGCGAAATCCGCCAGGTGCTGGCCAACTTCATCGCCAACGCAGTCGACGCCATGCAGCGCGATGGCGGCCGTCTCACCCTGCGCACCTCGCCCGGCCGCGATCCGCGCAATGGGGGCGAAGGCATATACGTCACCGTGGCAGATACAGGAAGCGGCATGGACGCAGCCACCCGCCAGCGCATCTTCGAGCCTTTCTTCTCCACCAAGGGCGATACCGGCACCGGCCTGGGCCTCTGGGTCAGCCAGACCATCATCGACAAGCACGGCGGCCGCATCGCCAGCCGCAGCCGCGTCCGCCAGCACCTGAATGACTCAGGCGGCACCGTATTCCGCATCTTTCTCCCGCTTGAATCCACCAATCTGGTGGCGCCTCGGGCCGCTTCATAGCCGCTTTCTTCCGCTTCCGCCCGCGCAAAGCAACACCGCACGCCCCACACGCTTCTGACTCGAAGGAACCCCCAGAAATCTCAAAGCACTCAGGAAGAGCAATTACATGGCACGCACAGTACTGCCCGGAAAACCCTATCCGCTTGGCGCAAAGTGGAACGGCCGGGGAACCAATTTCGCCGTCTACTCCGAAAACGCTACCGCCGTTGAGCTCTGCCTCTTCGATGACCAGAACAACCAGACCGAGTCGTTGCCGCTCGAAGAATGCACTGCCTTCGTCTATCACGGGTTCGTGCCCGGCATTCGTCCGGGTCAGCGTTACGGATATCGCGTCCATGGTCCCTGGGACCCCTCGAAGGGCCACCGCTTCAACGAGCACAAGCTGCTTGCCGATCCCTACGCACAAGCCATGCTCGGCTACGTTCGATGGGACCAGTCCATCTTTCCCTACACCTTCGGCGGCGACAATCCGGACCTCAACAAAAACGAGGAAGACAGCGGCCCCGGCATGCCCAAGTCCATCGTTACCGATCCCACGTTCGACTGGAGCGGCGACCGTCGGCTGCGCATCGCGCTCGCCGACTCCATCATCTACGAAGTCCACGTGCGCGGCTTCTCGATGACAAATCCCGCCATTCCGGAAGAGCTGCGCGGCACCTATGCCGGCCTCGCCCATCCGGAGAGCATCGCCTATCTGAAGAAGCTCGGCATCACCGCGGTCGAGCTGCTGCCCGTCCACCATTTCATCAACGACAATCACCTCGTCGAGGAAGGACTCACCAACTACTGGGGCTACAACACCCTCGCCTACTTCGCACCGGCCGAACGCTACAGCTCCGACCCGGCGCCGGGTGCCTCCGTCCGCGAGTTCAAAGCCATGGTGAAGGAGCTGCACAAGGCCGGCATCGAGGTCATCCTCGATGTCGTCTACAACCACACCTGCGAGGGCAACCAGATGGGCCCGATGCTCAGTTTCAAGGGCATCGATAACGCGGTCTACTACCGCACCATGCCCGATGACCCGCGCTTCTACATGGACTACACCGGCACCGGCAACACGCTCAACGTGCGCCACCCCCAGGTGCTCAAGCTCATCATGGACTCGTTGCGCTACTGGGTGACCGAGATGCACGTCGACGGCTTCCGCTTCGATCTCGCCGCCACGCTCGCCCGCGAGCTGCACGATGTCGACCGCCTCTCCGGCTTCTTCGACATCATCAATCAGGACCCCACGCTGGCCGACGTCAAGCTCATCGCCGAGCCATGGGATGTCGGCGACGGCGGATATCAGGTCGGCAACTTCCCCGTCATCTGGGCGGAGTGGAACGGCAAATACCGCGACACGGTGCGCAAATTCTGGAAGGGCGACGAGGGCCAGCTCAGCGATCTCGGCTACCGTCTTACCGGATCAAGCGACCTCTACCAGCACGACGGCCGACGCCCCTATGCCAGCATCAACTTCGTGACCGCACACGATGGCTTCACGCTGCGCGACCTCGTCAGCTACAACGAAAAACACAACGAGGCAAACAAGGAAGACAACAAGGACGGCACCAACGACAACGCGTCCTGGAACATGGGCGTCGAAGGCGACACCGACGACGAAGCCATCAACCACGCCCGTGACCGCCAGATGCGCAACTTCCTTGCCACCCTCATCCTCTCCCAGGGCGTGCCCATGATCTGTGGTGGCGATGAGCGCGGCCGCACGCAGTACGGCAACAACAACGCCTTCTGCCAGGACAACGAGATCAGTTGGTACGACTGGCGGCCCAGCGAGCGCAAGCAACTGCTCTTCGAATTCACCAGCCATCTGATCCATCTCCGCAGGAAGCACAACAACTTCCGGCGCCGAAAATTCTTTCAGGGCGCCGCCATTCACAATTCCGAGGTCCGCGACATCGCCTGGTACGAGGCCAGCGGAGTAGAGCTGGACATCGGCGCATGGAGCGCGCCCTGGGGTCACAGCCTGGGCTTCATGCTGAATGGCCGCACCCTCAACGTAAAAGACCCGCACGGCAATCCGGTGATGGACGATTCCTTCCTCATCCTGATCAACGCCTACCATGAAGGCGTCGAGTTCAAACTGCCGCCCTGCCCCTGTGATGGATACTGGGAGTGCATGATGAACACAGACGATCTGCACGAGGAGTTCCAGCGCAGACGAGTGGACGAGACCGTCATCGTCGCCGGGCGCTCCATGATGCTCCTTACCGAATGCGCGGCCGACACTAACCTTGACGAAGCAGGACCGGAGGAGAAGGATTGACCGCTCAACCCATCCGCTGCGGCGTGATCGGCTTTGGCCTTGCCGGACGCATCTTTCACTCCGCCGTGATCGACGCTACCGACGGTCTCGAGCTCAGCGGCATCGTTCAACGGAAGGGAGACGCTGCACAGAAGGCCTACCAGGATGTGCCCGTCTATCCGTCGCTCGAGGCCATGCTGGCAAAGGCCGCCCTGGACGTCGTCGTCGTCGCGACGCCCAACGATACTCACGTCCCTATGGCCGAGCAGTGCCTGCGCGCCGGAAAGCACGTTGTCATCGACAAGCCGGTCGCCGTCTCTTCCGCCGAGGCTGCTTCTCTCATCCCCGTCTCGCGGGAAGCCGGCCGCCGCGTCTTCGTCTATCACAATCGTCGCTGGGACGGTGACTTTCTCACCGTCCGGCAGCTCCTCCAATCCGGCAGGCTGGGAACGCTGCGCACCTTCGAGTCGCACTTCGACCGTTTCCGTCCCACGCCCAAGCAGGGCGCGTGGCGCGAAGCCGCCGGCCACGGCAATGGCATCCTGCTCGATCTCGGCTCCCATCTCGGCGACCAGGCGCTCGTCCTCTTCGGTCTGCCCACGGCGATCTGGGGCGATGTGCGCTCCGAGCGCGCCAGTTCGAATGTCGATGACGCTTTCGACCTGCGCCTCTACTATCCCGAAATCACCGTCTGGCTGCGCTCCACATCGCTATCGCCGCTTCCCGCGGTGCGTTTTCTCGCCGAGGGCACCCAGGGGAGCTATCGCAAGGACAATCTCGACCCGCAGGAAGATGCGCTGCGTGCCGGCGATCTTTTCAAGAGCAAGCCCTGGGGCGTAGACCCGGAAAGCGCGTGGGGCGCCATCACCACGCTCGATGACGGCGGCGCAACCCAGCACACCACCGTCCCCACGCTGCCCGGCGACTACCGCGGCTTCTACGCGAACGTGCGCGACACACTGCTCGGCAAAGCGGAGCAGGCAGTCACGCTGGTCGATGCATGGCGCGTCCTGCGCCTGCTCGAGTGGGCACGCGAGAGCAGCGAACAACGCGCCGCGATCGTCTGCGACTGGAACACTGCGCCGCGGCTCTGACTGGGAGAGCGCCGTCAGTCACAGCACGGCTGCGCTAAACTCGCGTCGTCATCTCAACCGGAGCGAAGCAAAGCGCAGAGATCTGCTGCTCGGACTCAACAATCGGCCGAAACCTCAGCTCATCGTCTTGCGCAAAAACGCATAGCTGATCTTCAGGCTGTCCATCGGCGATTTGTCGCTTTCGTCCTGTTCGACGTAATAGTGCTCGATGCCCAGCTTCTGTGCCAGCGTAAGCAGCGGCCTCCACGCAATCGTTCCGCTGCCGGCCTCGGTGAAGTGCTCGGCGGAAGCGTCCAGCACCTGTGATGTCGGCACATCCGCCTTGCGATCTTTCAGGTGCAGCATCCGCACCCGTTTGCCCAACTGGTTCAGCAGCAGCACCGGATTCCGGCCCGCCTGCGTGATCCAGTAGACGTCCATCTCCAGCCATACCAGCTCCGGGTCCGTCTCCTTCAGCAGGATGTCGTATCCGGTCGTTCCCTTCAGGTCCTGGAACTCGTAGTTGTGGTTGTGAAACGCGAACCGCATCCCTTGGTCCTGGCACTGCTTGCCCCACTGATTGAAGGTGGCAGCCGCGCGGCGAAAGCCTTCCGGCGATCCCCACTGGGCCTTGGGCAGCATCGGGCATACCATCCACTTCAAGCCCAGCCGCCGTGCGTAGGGGATCTTCGAAGCAAACTCATCGTAGTTGAAGTGGCCGCTCGCTGCAGTGAGCCCTGCCCGGTGCAGGATGCTTGTGAGCTCGTGCTCCGTATGCTTGTAGAGGTTCCAGTAGAGCTCGACCTCTTCATAGCCGATGGCGCGAATCTCCTTCAGCAGGGAAAGCAGGTTGTCGCCCTTTATCAGGTTGCGAATCGTGTAAAGCTGCACACCAAGAGGGATATGCTTCCCTGCGCCGAAGGCCATCGCTGGCCACGCCGTCGCTGAGAGAGCCAGGAACTTTCGCCGGTTCAGCATATTCCGCTCATGATAGCGATACGGCACGCGAACTTCCACCTGCCGATGCAGTCGCATTGTCATCTGCTGTCAAAGCGGGACAGCGGTTTCGATTTGAATCGGCGCAATCCGGCCTACGCTTTGCGTGGCGCTGCGTCTGGTTCCTCGCGCAACACCCACCAGATACCCACCGCAATCTGTGTCGCGCCCACCCAGCGCGTCAGCGCCGGACGCTTGGCCATATAACTCATCAGCGACCGGAAGGGCTCCGGCCCCATGCGCCACGCCAGCGCTTCGCGCTCAGGGTTCACCAGTGCCAGCAATCCATCGCCCACCAGCACAATCGCCGTAATGTGTTTCCAATGAAGCGCCATCGTTGGGGCCACCTTCCTGCGCTGCCATAACCCTGCGCGTTAGATGCGCAGACCGCCTCGGAAATAAATCGGCAAAAGAAGACGTAAAGGGACAAAGCCGCAGCCCGCCCCTTTGCGCGTGCCGTTTCTCTCTCGAGTTACTGCACCACAACCTTGAGCGGTACGTTGTGCACCACGTTGATCGTGGTGCTCGGCTGTGAGTTGCTGTAAACCGCCGCCGTGCCCGTCACGATCACCGTATAGGTGCCCCGGGCCAGCACCACATTCGCTGTCCCGATGCTGTTCTTGATGGTGTCGTAGTACTGCTGATTGGGACCGTTCGCCACCGTCGCTCCGCAACCCGTGAAGCCAAAGGCCACCACGAACAGCGCCAGCATGCCCATCAGCGACTGCCACTTGCGCCGCTGCCCCGGTATCCCGAAGAGCAGGATGCAGGCCAGTGCCGCGCCACCCTCCGCCATCCAGAATCCGCGTGAGTTCCCGCTCGGATGAGCCGGCGCTGCCAGTTGCGCGACGGTCACTCCCGCTCCCGCACGGCAGGTATAGGCCACCGTGGCGTAAATCGTCTTGCGGAAGTTCGGCGCCGCCGGCGAGCCGCTGCAGGTAATGCCTTTAGGCGCCACGTAGCTGAGCGCGATCGGAACCCCCAGACCGGCCAGGTTGTTCATGGACGTGAATTGCAGCGTGAACTTCGCCGCCCGGTTCGACGGGGAGACAGTCAGGTAAGTCGAGTTGCTCTGCATCGCGAAGTCCGGCGTGGATAACTCGTCGTACACATTCACGGTGTAAACCGAGCTCGAAGGTGCGTGCGTGGCGTCGCCGCTGTACTGTGCCACGATGCTGCTCCGCCCCAGCGGCAAACTCAGCAGCCCCTCGTTGTTTTGCGGCACCGCGAACGCCGCGATGCCCGCCGGATCCAATGCCACTGGAGGAAACGCCGTGCCGTTCGAGAAGAAGGTCACGCTCCCGGTCGGTAATGCACGGCGGCCCACCGCATTGCTGACCGTCGCTACGAAGACCAGGCTCGACGTGTCCACAAAGTTGGTAGCACCCGACGGTGTTGTCGCGATGGAAATATTAGTGCCCACTGCCCCACCCGTCGCTCCGACTGTGACCGTCGCCGGCGCAGAGACAGATGTCAGGTAGTTGCCGGAGGCATTGGGCAGGTACGTCGCTGTGATCGAATACGATCCGTTCAACGCGAAAGTGTTGCGCGGAAGGCTAAGCACAGCGCTGTTCGACGGGCTCGCTCCCGTGTTCACACCCTGGCCCAGCGTCACCGTACCCAGCACAGTACTGCCCGTCGCGCCGCTCTTCACGCTCCGGAATCGCACCTTCCCCGCCGGCGCTGCTCCTGTAGGACAGGGCGCCAGAGGGCTGCAAGCCTGGTTTGGCGTCACCGTTGCCACCAGCGACAGCGTGCTGTTCGCCACCGATGGGTTGGCATCGGTTGAGATCAACGTCGTTGTCGTCGGCACGCCACCAATCGTCAGCGATGGCCCAGGGCCGGTCAGGCTGGTCGCGTGGAAGGTCGTGTCTCCGCTGTAGGTCGCGTTGAAGACGTGCGCGCCCGCCGCCAGCGTCGTGCTGCTGAAGCTCGCAAAACCCTCCGAGTTCAGCGGCAGTATCGCCACCTGCTTCCCGCCGTCGCTCAGCTTAAGCGAGCCGCTCGCCGATGCCGGATCGTTCGGATCCATCAGGTCCGAAACGAAGAAGGTAAAGTGCACATTCGTGCCGTAGGGCACCGTCTGGCCGTTGTAAACCGGGAGCGGATTATTGAGTTGATCGGTGGTCAGAACCACCAGCTTCGCTGGAACCGAGGTGACCCTCACCCGTTTCGATGCAATAGCCGGCGCATAGTTGGCGTCGCCGGCATACCGCGCCACCACCGAATAGCTTCCTCCCGGCAGCAGCCCTCCGATACCCGAATAGCTTGCCGAGCCCGTGCTGTCCAGCGTCACGCGTACCACGCTCAACTTTGGATTGCCGACTGTGGTCGCGGTGATCAGGACGTCACCCGTCGGCGTCCCCGCGCCACCCGCTACCGTGAGATTCAGATCCACGGGATCGTTATGGCGAAACGAGGCGATAGGATTTCCTGCTTTGGTCAGCGACATCGTGACCGTCGCTGCGCTCGCCCCGATGGTGCTCTTCCAGCCGCTGATCAGGTTCGCCACGTCCACGCTGCCCAGGCCGGAGGCCGCATCATATCCAGGCCCGGCGCTGTACCCCGAGGTAAAGGGGCCGGTGCAGTCCGGACTGCCGGACGTGCACGCGACCTCGTTGGTGCCGTTCGCGATGTCATGGAAGGCGCCCGGCACGGCTGCCGCGGTCGCATACAGTCCGTCGTTCAAATTACCCTGCGCGCCATGCGCCTGCACCACCAGCGCCGCAACGCCGGCAAAGGCGGAGGCGGCAAGAGCGGAGTTACCCCCGGACGTATATTGCAGCGAATCCGGTGTGCCGTCTACGCAGTCCGCGGGATCGACGCAAAGAACATAGGTGCTGTAGTTGTTGAAGTTTCCGCCGAAGAATGACACATCCGGCACAACGCGCGCCGTGGCGGAGATACCGCCCGCTACTGCCGCCTGATAAGAGGGCTGCAGATACGGCCCCTGCGTCACACCATCGTCGGCGGTCTGGCCTAGCGTGCTGACGCCGCCGCCACTCGCCTGAACGTACGTCGGAGTGAAGGGCTGCTGGTTCGTCGTCTGATTGCTGGAGTTGTAGGGCTGCTCCGGAATGTACATCTTCGCCGAGGTAAAGCCAGCGGTCCCGCCATTCGTCTGGCTCCAGTAGGTGTAGAAGACGTTGTTGGGGTCGTTGACATTCACCGTTCCCTGCGGGCCGTAAAAGAAATCGCTTGCGCCCACCGCGGTGTTGAACGGCGTCGAAGCATAGCCATTCACTGCCAGACCGTGAGTCGCCGAATTCGATGGCTGGGCGCCATTCGCGCCCGCATCGCACTCTGCCGCGCCCCCGCTGCCCGCGCCCACGATTACCGAAATGCCCTGCGCCGCGGCCTGCTGCCAGGCGTTGTCGTACAGCAGATTGATGCCTGCGCCCAGATTGGCCTCACAGCCCTCGAACCCGAAGACCAGCACCTGCACGCTGTTGTCCTCAAGAGCGCGGATGGTGGCAAAATCGAGACCTGTATCCAGATCGGTAGTCGCCGAGGCATATAGGTTCACCTTCGCCTTCGGGGCTGTCGCCGAAAGCAATTCGATCTCGCCATACGTCACATCGGCGTCCGCGTTCACGCCCGGATCGGTCCCGTCCACCACCACCGTCGGCGCACTCGCCGGCAGACCGAACAGCGTGCGGTAATTGGCCGGAATCGCGAGGTTGATATTCGAGTCGCTGATGACACCCACTGTCACCCCGCGCCCTGTCGCCGCCGCCGGAATGTCATAGATCACAGCCAGGTCGCCCGGCGCGATCGATTGAAACCCTGTGTTGATCTGATCTGCAAAGAGCGGGTGCGCCTTCCCGGTCTTGCGGTCCATCACCATCCGCTGCGACACCCGTGCCGCGGCCGGCTTGTAGTTGTTCAGCGTGACGCCCTTCACCACCGGTGCCAGCGCGGCCGGAATTTGCGGTGCGCTCACATTGGCATGGAAGCCCTGGCCATTCACCGCGAAGCTATGAATCTCCGTCCGGAAGGCCGAACGCACCTGGCCCGTAGTGCCGGAGAATTCAATCGCCATCTTGTCTTTGAAGACGCGTCCCACTTGAAAGCCCTGCGCCGCAAGATAGGAGGTCACCGCCTGCACATCGGCATCGGCCACGCCAAACTGCGCGCCAAACTGCTCCGGCGTCAGCCATTTGTGATAGCTCGCGCTCTTCGGGTCCTTCTGCGCGGCCACCAGCGCATCCAGCGCCTTCTGCTGCATCGCGCTACGCTTCAGCACCATCAGCATGTGCCCGGTCGGCGTGCTGTCCGGCAGCCGGCCACGATCCAAACTCGTGCGAGCCAGCGGCAGCGTACTGTTATCGAGCGGTGCCAGTTGCGATTCGTTCACCGGCCCCAGGACGCGCGGAGTGCTCAACACCCGCATCTGTCCGAAAGAAGCGGTTGCGGTGACACCGAGCGCCAGTACCGACGCGAAGACACAGATCCGCGAAACGAGATGATTTGAGAACATAGCCATCCTGAAAAATGGTTCGTACGACCGTTGGTTCCGTTCTGTTGCGGCCGCGCGGGATGGCGGCTGCTCGACGGATTCAATGCAGACCGCGAGGGGGTCTCCCTCGCAAATCTCGATCAATAAATCGATTACAGCCGAAAACTTGTTGCGTTCTCAACGACGCATGCAGCCACGTCCGTGTTGCAATCGTGCGATGCTCTTTGTGCCGCCGGCGTACAGACCGGAACTAACTATTTTGCTGCTCTCCAATACCAAAACAGCCCTGCCGGCTCGCCACAATTCCCGTCTGCGCGCCGCTGCTCATCCGCGCAACAGCGGAATTGCGGATGGGGGACGGACAGACGTTGAGAGTGTAGCCGGAACCACGGTCGAGTGTCTCCAATGGTCTGCAAATCGCTGGGACACTCAAGTTAATCCTTTACCAATTCGTCAGTCCTCGTTCTTCCTGCATCTCCTTCTTTATGCTTACGTCCCTCTTCAATTTCCGCCGCCGCCCCTCTCTCTCCAAAGGCCTCCTCGCCGGCGCCATCGGCGGCCTTGCCGGCGGCCTCATCAAGGCCGCCGCCGAGGTCATCTATCCCCCTCGCGTCGAGGGCCAGATATCCCCTCCCGTGCTCCTCGTCTCGCGCATGGTCGAGCGCAGCGGCGGTCCGCCTCTTTCGCCGCGAGCAGCAGAAGCTCGCGGAAAACTCGGTGCACTTCGTCTTCAGCGCGGCAGTCGGCGCCCTCTATGGCGCGCTCGCCGAATACTGGCCCGAAGCCACCGCCGGCCAGGGCTGCGCCTTCGCGCTCGTCCTGCTCGGCGCCACCCACGAGTCCGCCCTCCCCGCTCTCGGGTTGACCGAAACTCCCGAACGTCAGCCAAGGCAGGAGCAGCTCAGTGAGCTCGCCACCCACCTCATCTTCGGCTTCGCAACGGAGCAACTGCGCGCCCGCGTGCGGGCATGGATGTAGCGTCTCCGCAGAAAGAAAACGGCCCGCCATACCGGCAGGCCGTCTCCCGATCAAACTCGACCAGCTATCGTCCTGTCGTCTCCTGGGCGGGCAGCGCCTGCACCTTGCTGTGCTTGGTCGAATAGGTGAAATAAATCGCCAGCCCCACCACCAGCCAGATGCCAACCACAATCCACGTCAGCAGCGGCAGCGAGAGCATCAGGTAGAACGCGCTGATGATCCCCAGGATCGGCACCAGCGGCACCAGCGGCGTCTTGAAAGGCCGGTGCAGGTCCGGATGCCGCTTTCGCAGAATCCACACCCCCGCGCTCACGATGCTGAACGCCAGCAGCGTACCCATGTTCACCAACTCGGACAGCCGGTCGATAGGCAGCACCGCCGGCAGAAACGCCACAATCGATCCCACCACGATGTTGGAGATCCACGGCGTCCGGAATTTGGGATGAATCGCGCTCGCCCACTTTGGCAGCAGGCCGTCGCGGGACATCGAGAAGAACACCCGGGACTGGCCCAGCAGCATCACCAGCATCACCGTGGCGAGTCCAAATACAGCGCCAATCTTCACCAGCAGGCTGCCCCAAGCTACGCCCGTCGCATCGATGCCCACCGCCACCGGGTCGCCCACATCGAGCGCCTTATAGCTCACCAGACCGGTCAGGGTCAGCGACACCAGAATATAGAGGATGGTGCAGATCACCAGCGAGCCAAGGATGCCGATCGGCATATCCCGCTGAGGGTTCTTCGCCTCCTGCGCCGCTGTAGATACCGCGTCGAACCCGATATACGCGAAGAACACCGATGCGGCGCCAGCGGCAATGCCGTTGATGCCGAAGTTCCCCGCCGCGTCCTTGGGTGGTATGAACGGGTGCCAGTTCATCTTCGCCAGGTTTGGGTGATGAATCAGAAAATTGATCCCCAACACCAGGAAGATGAACACGCAGGTGAGCTTCACGATCACGATCAGCGTGTTGAAGTTGGCGGACTCCTGGATGCCGATCACCAGGATCGCCGTCACGATCAGGATCACCAGGAACGCAACCAGGTTGAAGACGCCCGTCACATGCGGCAACGTCGACAGGTTGGTGCCCATCGGCACCACCATCGATATCGCCGCTTTCGTCATCCACTTGCCGTTCAGGTTGTAGAGCACCGTGCCCGTCGTGGTGGTAAACCGCGCCATCCCGGGCGACAGATAGATATGAAGCTGCTCCAGCAATGAGGTGAAGTATCCCGACCAGCCTGACGCTACAGTGGCGGCGCCAAAGGCATACTCCAGTACCAGGTCCCAGCCGATGATCCAGGCCACGAACTCGCCCAGCGTCGCGTATCCATAGGTATAGGCGGAGCCGGCAATCGGAATGATCGAAGCAAATTCCGCGTAGCACAAGCCCGCGAACGCACAGGTGATGCCCGCCAGGATGAAGCTGAGCGCGATGGCCGGCCCGGCGTGTCGCGCCGCGGCCTGGCCGGTCAGCACAAAGATGCCCGCCCCGATCACCGCCCCGATTCCCAGCGTGATCAGGTTGACCGGGCCAAGCGAGCGTTTCAACGTGTGCTCGCCCTCCTCGTGTGCCTCGTCCATCAGGAGCGAGAGGGGCTTGGTTGCAAAGAGTCTAGCCAAAAAATCTGCCTCCGGAATCTATGCTCGTCATACGCGTGCCTGTCTTCGGTATCAGAAGATCGGAAGATCGGGCAGCATGGCCGCGATCGAGCCCGCCGCGCGGCTTACTCTCTGCGGCAAACTCAGACAGTCAGTTCTACCGTAAAAATTGAAGAAAGTCCCGCACCCTTTCTGCCATCTCCTGACCACCCTGGGGCAGCAGGCCCGAAATCACCGCGAGCGCATCCGCCCCGGCCTCGATAACCTCGCGGCCGTTCTCACGCGTGATGCCGCCGATCGCTACCAGTGGCAGCTGCGTCAACGCGCGCGCCGCCCTCACTCCCGCGATCCCCACCACTGGGTCCGGATGCTCCTTCGAAGCCGTCGCGAAGACCGGTCCGATCGCCAGATAATCCGCGGCGCCCGTCGCAACCGCTGCGCGCAACTGCACCACGTTGTGCGTCGACACACCCAGCAGCCGTCCCCGGCCCAGCGCCGTGCGCGCCTCCGCCGGCGCCATATCTTCCTGCCCGATGTGCACACCATCTGCCGCGCATGCATCGCACAGGTGAACGCGATCGTTCAACAACAGCACCGCGTCTCCCGAGGGAAAAACAGCGCGCAGCCTGCACATCCGATCCACCAGCTCTGCATCCGTCGCCTGCTTGTCCCGGTACTGCAGCCAGCGCACCCCCGCATCGCGCAGCACCTGCGCCGCCGCGCCCAGCCGCACGCCCGCCCGCGCCAGCGCCTCCGCATCGAGAATCGGATACAGCCGCGGCAATTCCGTCAAGACGACTGGTCATCCGCGGAGGGCCCATACACCCCCGGCACCTTCGCATCGTTCAGCCGCAGATACACACCAAGCTGCCCGCGATGATGCACCATGTGGTTCAGCGACCATTTGCGAATGGCCTGATATCGCGGCATCCGGACGATCTCGTAGCCACCCCAGGTCATCACCCACTCCTGCTGCATCGCGTCCTCGGTCGCCGCTGCCAGATCGGCGCGCGCCCTCGCGGCCCACTCCTCAAATCGCTCCAGCATCTGCTGCTTGCTCGCAGGCTTGAAGCTGGCGTTCTCCGGTGGGTTCGCCGCATCCACATCGAAGCGTTCCCGCCGCAACACATCACTCGTCCAGCTCAGCAACTCCGCCACATGCCCGGCCAGTTGCTGCATGGTGAACGACTTCGCATGCGGACGCCAGCTAAACTTCTCCTCCGGCACCGCCGCCAGTACCTTGCGCGTGCTCGCCATCTCCGCATCAAACTCCGGCAACAACCACTCCACCAATGTCGGCATTGATCCTCCCGCTTCCGATCGTTCTCCGTATCCTGCGCTAGCCATCACCGTTCGGGCAACCAAGCTTAGGTCGCTGTCAAAATCTCGAACGGCACGCCCATGCTACCCTCACACACCAGCAACCCCGCGGACGCGTCCATCCATCATGCCGTCGACCCTACAAAACTGCGCCTCCTGCGGCGCTCCCCTCCCACGCGGCGCACGCGCCTGTCCGCGCTGCCACGCCCTGGTCCACACACAGCAGATCGACACGCTCTCCGCCCAGGCGCAGAAACGCGAATCCTCAGGCGATATCGCCGGCGCACGCGCGCTCTGGTCCGAAGTCCTCGCCCTCCTGCCCTCCGATGCGCCCCAGGCACAGTGGATACGCGGCCATCTCGCCGCCCTGCCCCGTCCCGCGAACGAAACATCCAAGTGGCTCAAGCGTCTCGGCCCGCTCGGCCCCTTCGTGCTCCTCATCTTCAAAGGCAAAGGGCTCGTCTTCGCGCTCTTCAAGCTGAAGTTCCTCTTCAGCCTCTTCGCCTTCGTCGGCGTCTACTGGGCGCTCTACGGATGGAAGTTCGGCATCGGCTTCGCCGTCTCCATCCTCATCCACGAGATGGGCCACTACATCGACATCAAACGCCGCGGCCTCCCCGCCGAGATGCCCGTCTTCCTCCCCGGCCTCGGCGCCTACGTGCGCTGGGATGCGCTCGGGGTCTCGCAGGCAAAGCGGGCGCAGATCGCACTAGCCGGCCCACTCGCAGGATGGCTCGCCGCCGCCATCTGCACCGGACTCTATCTCCAGACGCACTATCTGTTGTGGGCCGCGCTCGCCCGCGCCGGCGCCGCACTCAACGTCCTCAACCTGATTCCCATCTGGGTGCTCGACGGCGCACAAGCCGCCAACGCACTAGGCCGCACCGCGCGCATCGTATTGCTCTGCTCAGCGGTTGCACTCTGGTGGTTGGGCGGTGAAGGACTCTTCCTGCTCGTCGCCGCGGGAGTTCTGTGGCGGCTCTTCACCCTCCTGCGCAAATCGTCACAAGACCGCCCCGAAGCAGAAGGCTGGGACACGCTCCTCTACTACATAGCCGTAATGGGAGCGCTCGCTCTGACGCTGCACCTGATCCCCGGCCACGGCCTCGGTAGAAGGTGGTAGCTAATCCGGCAACCCCGTCAACCGAGCCTTCTCCCGCTCAAAGAACCGCTCCATAAACTTCGTATCGAACTTGCCCTCGCGGAACTCCGCATCCGCAAAGATCTTTTGGTGTAGCGGGATCGTCGTATGGATCCCCTCCACCACGAACATCTCGAGCGAACGCTGCATCCGCGCCATCGCCTCCGCGCGGTCCTTGCCGTGAACGATCAGCTTCGCGATCAGCGAGTCATAGTACGGCGGCACAAAGCCCTCCGCGTACTGCGCCGTGTCCACCCGCACCCCGTTGCCCCCCGGCACGTTGAAGACATCGATCTTCCCTGCCGACGGCGTGAACTTCTCCGGATGCTCCGCGTTCACCCGGCACTCGATGGCGTGCCCGCGAATCGTCACCGGTTCCGTCACAATATCTGAGAGCTTCTCATCGGACGCAATCCGCAACTGCGCCTTCACCAGGTCCAGCCCCGTCACCATTTCGGTCACCGGGTGCTCCACCTGGATGCGCGTGTTCATCTCAATGAAGTACAGCTTGCCATCCTCGTCCATCAGGAACTCGATCGTTCCCGCGTTCTGGTAGCCGATCTGTTCCAGGCACCGGCGGATGGTCTTGCCGATCTCCTCGCGCATCTTGGCGTCTACCATGAGCGATGGCGCCTCTTCGATCAGCTTCTGATGCCGCCGCTGGATCGAGCACTCGCGCTCTCCCAGCGACATCACGTTGCCATGCTGGTCCGCCAGCACCTGGAACTCGATGTGCCGCGGCTGCTCAATAAACTTCTCCATGTACAGGTCGCCGTTGCCGAAAGCATTCGTCGCCTCGGTCTGCGCCGCCTGAAACAGCGCCGGCAGCTCATCCTTGGACCGGATCACGCGCATGCCGCGTCCGCCGCCGCCCGCCGAAGCCTTCAGGATTACTGGGTAGCCCACCGTCTTCGCCCACTCCAGCGCCTCGCCCTCGCTCTGGACCACGCCCTCGGAGCCCGGCAGGATCGGCACCTTGGCCTTCTTCATGGCCATGCGCGCCTTCTCCTTTTCGCCCATCAGCCGCGTCACCTCCGGCGGCGGACCGATGAACTTGATATTCGAGGCGCGGCATACTTCAGCGAAGTTTGCGTTCTCGCTCAGCAGCCCGTAGCCGGGGTGGATCGCATCCACATCCGCGATCTCCGCCGCCGAGATCACCGCCGGCACATTCAGGTAGCTCTCCGCCGAGCGAGGCGGACCGATGCAGATCGCCTCATCGGCAAAGCGAACATGCAATGAATTGCGGTCGGCTTCGCTGTAAACGGCCACCGTGCGGATGCCAAGCTCCTTGCACGCGCAGATCACACGCAGCGCAATCTCGCCGCGATTGGCGATCAGGACTTTCCGAAACATGCATTCCCTTCGCGCCTACTCGAGGCGCCGTCACAATCTCTCATCACACAAATCGTCATCTCGACCGAAGCCGATCGCGAAAGCGATCGACGCAGTTGAGAAACCTGCTGTTTTTCCGGTCACCCACATGCCCCAACGTGAGCGACCAAAGGAAGCGAACCCGACATATCGCGCCACCGGCGCCGTTGCCTCGGACGGCCAGCCCGCGCGTCTGCCCGGATGGCAAATCCCTAGCGAGGCCGCACGGCAAACAGCTTCTGTCCGTACTCCACCGGCTGACCAGTCGCAACAAAACGCTTTACAACTTCGCCCGCGGCATCGGACTCGATCTCGTTCATCAGCTTCATCGCTTCCACGATGCACAGCACCTGCCCGACCTCGACCGTGTCGCCCGGTTTCACAAACGCCGGCGAGCCCGGTGACGGCGATTCATAAAACGTCCCCACAATCGGCGACTTCACGATGTGCAGTCCGGCCTCGTCATCCACGGGTGCCGCAGCCGGCGCTTGCGCCGTTGGAGCAGCAGCGGCAGGCGGCGCCTGCGCAGCCGGATGCGCTTGCGTCCCCGTCGCAGGCGGAAACCCCGCTGCCTGTTGCGCCGCGGCAAACTGCGCCAGATGTGAGAGGTTCACCGGCGCAATCTCGCCGGCAAACTTCAGCCGCACCTTCAGGTCGCCCCGTTCCAGGTCGAACTCGCCGATGCCGTTTGCCTTCAGGAACTCGATGAGCTCTTTCAGCTCTGCTATCTCTTCCGGATTCATGCTTCCCAATCTTTTCTTGTCGTTCGCGATGTCTGCCGCTCCGCGTCTCTTCGCCATCCGCCTCTACAGCTCAATCCATGCCTTCGTCGCCGGCGTCAGCACGCGGCATCCGCGCCGCTCCACCACCACCGTATCCTCAATGCGCAGCCCGAAGGCGCCCGGTATATACACGCCAGGCTCGATGGTAATGACCATCCCCTTTGTAAGCAACGTCTGCTGTGCCATGGCGATACGCGGCGACTCGTGAATCTCCAGCCCTACCCCATGTCCGGTCGAATGCGTGAAGTACTCTGCCAGCTTCGCCTCGCGCAGCACACTGCGTGCTGCCTCATCCACATCGCCCGCCTTCACACCCGCGGCCACCGCTGCGACTGCGTTCTCCTGTGCCGCCAGCACCGCGTCATAGACCTCGCGCTCCCGCGCCGTCGCGCGCCCCAGGTGCACGGTGCGCGTCATGTCGGAGCAATAACCGTTGAGAATAACACCGAAGTCGAGCGTCACGAATCCGCGCCGCGGCAGCTTCGCCTCCGACGCCGTGCCATGCGGAAAGGCAGATCGCTCGCCGCTCGCCACGATCGTCGGGAACGACATCCCCTCCGCGCCCCACAGCCGCGCGCGATATTCGAGCTCCGCCGCGACTGCATTCTCCGTGAGCCCCGGCCGCATGAATTGCACGATGTGCTCGAAAAGCTGCACGCCCAGTGCCGCCGCAGCAGCCATCTGCTCGACCTCCGCGGCATCCTTCACCATGCGCTGCTCTGCCACCAACGGCGACGGCAAGCGGCTGGAAAAACCGCTTCGCACCTCCGGACTATCTTTCATGGAGAGCCCTTCAACGACTCCTGCATCGCGCCAAGCGCAGCCACTGTCGTCTGCTCCCCGTCGTAGTACGCATGCTTTACCCGAGCAGCCGCAAGCCAGCGGCAGGCCTCGGCCAGCGCGGAACCCTTCGCGATGCGCACCTCCGCCCCCACCACCTCCTGAGCAGCCTGCGCGGTGTAACGCCCGTCCGTCACCATCAACGCATGCTTCGCGGTGAGCGCCAGCGCCGCATTCGATCCCGTAAAACCGCACATGTAGCGCACGTCCGGCAGATGCGTCACCAGCAGCGCAGCGATCTTCCGCTTTGCCATCGAGGCGCGGAGTTGCCGCATGCGCGATCGAAATCGGATGGGCAATGTTGAGCGGGCTGATCCGGAAAGGCGCATCACGGTCGGTCACACGCGTGTGCGGAGAAGTTTGGTAAGGACAAGCACATCAGGATCAGTTTACTGGGCAGCGCTCTTCCGCCGCGCCGGCCGCACGCTCTGCACCGGCTTCGCGTTCGCCCGCGAAGGCTTCTCCTCGGCGGCTTTCCCAGTCACCCGCACCGGCATGTTTCCGCCAGAGCTTTGCAGGTCCATCCAGTCGTTCAGCCTCGACCGCTTGAAGCGCCACCGGTTCCCCAGCTTGAACGCCGGCACGAATCCCTCGGAAGCGTACTTGTACAGTGTGTCCGCGCTGATCCCCAGGTAGTCCGCGGCCTGGCGGATGTCCATCACCTCGCGCTGCTCTATCGCTGCCGTCTGCGCCTTCATAGGAGTCGAATTCCTTCCAGGGGGAGGTGCCTCCCGGGCAGCTTTGCCCCGGGTCTTGTATATACCTGTTTCCTGGGGCCTCTTCAAGGAAAGTTTCCGGTATCTTCCCCTCCCAATAGGGTATTGCTATTACTCTCCGGGATTCCACTGGGCTTCTCCCTTCTTCTGCCCCAATCCGCGCCGGCAAACCGGCCAATCCGGGGAGGGCGGCCTTCCTATTTCCCTCCGCCTTTCCCTCCGCCGGGCAACATATTGCCAATTTCCCGTAATCTGAGACGTCAGGCATGGCGCACCTGCATCCGCGCCTTAGTCCTGGGGCCCTTGGATTCTCATCCCCTTCCCGCCGGAGTTGTTTTGAAGAAAACCGTTCTCCTCCCCCTGGCCGCGATCCTTATCGCGAGCCCCGCCTGGGCACGTCAGCACGCCCGCATCAGCGCCTCCACCACCGCCCTCAGCTTCAACGGCTCCAGCGGCAACGTCTCCTCACAGCCGCTCACCATCACCTCCACCGGTCAGCAATCCGTCACGATTCAGAAGCTGTCGTTCTCCAACGGCAACTTTCTACAGCTCGTCGGCCCCCCTGCCAGCCACGCTCTCGCCGGGGCAACGGCTCATCATCAATGTGGTTGCCAAACCACAAAGCACGGCGCAAACCGGCACACTCACCATCGACTCCACCGCCAACGACCCCGCCGTTTCGCTCAGCGAGACGGCTAGCACTCCACCCCCAGCCTCCCATTCGGCAAGCCTCACCTGGAACGCGCCTTCCAGCAGCAGCGATCCCGTCGACTCCTATCAGGTGGATCGCGCCGCTTCCGGCTCAACCGCGTACGCCACCATTGGCACCACCGCGGCGGCGTCGACCGCCTTTACCGATAGCTCGGTCACCGCCGGCCAGACCTACGTCTACGAAGTCCGTGCCGTGGACCAGTCGGGCAATATGAGCCAGCCCTCAAACACCGTCACCCTGACCATTCCGTAAGCCCCCTGCCATAAAGCAAAAAAGCGCACCTTCTCGTCCGCGAGGACGATGAAGGTGCGCTTCACTTCTTTGTTGCGACAGTGTCTGTTACAGAACGTCGTTAATTGTCGCGGCGATGCAGTGTCGGCCGGTCATCATCCGAACTGTTCTGCGCGTTGGGATTGTTCGGATCGGTCTGCCCATTCCCATTGGGCGATGTGCTCGCCCGCCGCAGTGACGGCTTCTTTTCGTTCTGCCCGTCGCGCAGCTTGCGCTTGTTCTCGATGCGCGCCAGCCGCGCCTTCACATCGTCGAACTCCGATGTCGTAATCACATACTCATCCTTCGGCGGCAGCAGGTGCGCAATCTCCTGCTGGGTGGCCAGGATGCGGTCCGGCGTCTGCGGATGATCGGAGAACGCCTTGGCAATGATGTTTGGCTTGGTCTTCTGCAGGTGCTCGATCTTTTCGAACATGCTCGGCAGCGCCTGCGGATCGTACCCGGCGCGGTACATGTACTGAATGCCCAGGAAGTCCGCCTGCCGCTCAAAGTCGCGCGAGAACTGCAGGAAGGTAATCGGCACCGCAAGACTCGATGCCTCATACAGTCCATACCCCAGCCCGCCGCCGATGAAGATCAGCGGAATGGTTCCGAACTGCGCATAGTTCAGCCGCGTCTGCTCGCGCATCGCATGGTGCGCCGCAACGTGCGAAATCTCGTGCGCCATCACGCCCGCCAGCTCGGCCTCGTCGTCGGCCGCGAGAATCAGTCCGCTGTTCACATAGAAAAATCCACCCGGCAGCGCCATCGCGTTGATCTCATCCGAGTCGATCACCTTGATCGTGAACGGCACCTTCGCATCCGAGTTCTTCACGATGTTCTGCCCGACGCGGTTTACATACTCCGTCACCACCGGGTCGTTGATGAACTTGACGCTCTTCTCGATCTCCATCGAGATCGATTTGCCTTCTTTCATCTCCGATTCGGTCGAGTACCAGTTGCCCAGCCCGCGCCCGCCGATGTCGCGCGTGCCCGTCGCGCTCACATCGTCAATACTGCCCTGCTTCACCCCCGGCATCACGCCGTTCGGTCCCGGCTCCGGCGCCGTGTTCTTGCGCGCGCGGATCGCCGTGTCCTGCGCCGCCGCCAACTCCTCGGCGGTCGGCTGATTGTCCTTGTCGTCCTTCTTCTTATCCTTCTTGTCCTTCTTGTCTTTCTTGCCGCTGTCTTTCGCGTTGTCGTAGCCCGGAGAAGGAGGATTGGTTTGCGCGGCCGGAGGCGTTGTCGCGGGCGTCGACTGTGGACTCCCCTGCGTGTCTGCGGGCGTGGTCTGCGTGGGCGGCAGTGCCGGCGGCGTCGACGGCGCGGTTGTGCCCGTCGGAGTACCGCTCGGCGTCGTCTGCGGCGTGGTCTGTTGCCCCTGCAGGGTCAAAGTCGCCATGGCCAGCAGGGCGGGCAGAAAGATCTTGGTTGAGGAAGGACCGGAAACCCGCATAAAAAACACCACCTCTAGGAGTGGCCAGCCAGACAGCCCAACGGGCGGGCAGCTCGGACCGAGCCGCTGATTAGACCATGATACGCCGCCATTCGTGAGCGTACATCCGGGCCCTATAACCCGGCCTGGGTCACATCAAAGCGTGAGATACCACGGAGTCCCACATCTCACCTGAACCGTCATCTCGACCGAAGCCGATCGCGAAAGCGACCGGCGCAGTGGAGAGACCTGCTTTTCTGGAGCGCGCCCACAACAGCAATCGTGAGCGACCAAAGGGAGCGAACCCAACAAATGCGCCAAAGGCGCGTCTGCCTCGATGGCAAATCGTCAGTCGTAGTACTCCAATCCCAGATGCGTGATCAGATCCGCGCCCATGACATGACGCAGCGTGTTCTTCAGCTTCATCGACTGAATGAACAGATCATGCTCCGGATACAGCCCCTCGGCCGTCATCGGCGACTTGAAGAAGAAGCTGAGCCACTCCTGAATCCCGCGATGCTTCAGCTCCGGCGTGCGCGAGGCTAGATCGAGGAACAGCACCAAATCCAGCGCCAGGGGCGCGGCCAGGATCGAGTCGCGGCAGAGAAAATCGACCTTGATCTGCATCGGATACCCGAGCCAGCCGAAGATATCGATGTTGTCCCAACCCTCTTTGTTATCACCGCGTGGCGGGTAATAGTTGATGCGGACCTTGTGATAAATATCCCCGTACAATTCCGGATAAAGCTCCGGCTGCAGAATAAAATCCAGCACCCCGAGCTTCGACTCTTCCTTGGTCTTGAACGACTCCGGATCGTCCAGCACCTCGCCATCGCGGTTGCCCAGAATGTTGGTCGAGTACCATCCGGCCACGCCCAGCATCCGCGCCTTGAAGGCCGGCGCCAGCACCGTCTTGATCAGCGTCTGCCCGGTCTTGAAGTCCTTGCCGCAGATCGGCGCGCCGGTCTTCTTCGAAAGCTCCTGCAGAGCCGGGATGTCGACGGTCAGATTCGGCGCGCCATTCGCAAACGGAATCCCCTCGCTCAACGCGGCATAAGCGTAGATTTGCGAGGGCGCAATCGCCGGGTCGTCTTCGAGTAGCCCCTTCTCGAACGCCTCGATCGTTGCATGACATGCTGCGTGCTCCAGGAAGATCTCTGTGGACCCGCACCAGATCATCACCTGGCGGTCGGTCTTGCCCTTGAACGCCTGAATGTCGTTGCGCACCTGCTGTGCAAGGTCGCACTTCGAGCGGCCCGTCTTCACGTGGTTGCCGCTCAACCGCTTCACGTAGTGCTGGCTGAAGACCGCCGGCATCGGCTGAATGCTCTCGAGGAACGGCTTGATCTGCTCCAGATGATCGCGCTCCAGCACCGCCGCCGTCTTCGCCGCCTGGTACATGTTTTCGTCGTAGATATCCCAGCCGGTAAAGACAATGTCGTCCAGCTTCGTCAGCGGTACAAAGTCCTTGATCAGCGGCGTCTGGTTCTCGGTGCGCTTCCCCAGCCGGATGGTGCCCATCTGCGTCACCGATCCGATCGGCTTGGCAAACCCGCGGCGTACTGCCTCCACTCCTGCAATGAGCGTGGTGGCCACCGCCCCCATGCCCACAACCATCACTCCCAGTTTGCCCGCGGCGGGCGCAATCGTCTGTGCGGCAGCGGCGGCCTGGCCGCTGTCTTTGGAACTCGTCATCTTGTGCTTAGTCCTCTCGCGTCAAATCCTTCTGTGGATCAACGTCCTAGTCTGAGGCCCGCATCCCCCTTTGGCAAATGAACGCAGACTGAACGGTCGCAGCAAGCACCCGAACGGCACCACGGTCCCCACGGCAATCGCGACGATAGTTCAGCCGCCCAGCTTCCACGTCGCTCCTCCTTCGGCAATCACATCTCTCCCCGGCTTCAGCACTGCCTGCCGCTGCTGCAGAAAGCGCCGCACCGCCGCATCCCGCTCCAGGCCGATCGCCATTTCATACGCATTCCACGCCTCCTCATGCGCGCCAGTCCGCGCCAGCAACTCCGCACGCGCCGCCCAGTACGGCTGATACTCCGCCAGCCGCGCATCCGCCGCTGGCTCGGGCAGCGCGTGGAGACCCGCTGCCGCCCCACGCATCTCCGCAATCGCCACCGCGCGATTGATCGCCACCACCGGCGATCCCGAGATCACGAACAGCGCCTCATACAACGCGACGACTTGCTCCCAGTTCGCTTCGCCGCTGCGGCAGCGATGCACATGCGCCGACTGCAGTGCCGCCTCCAACTGATAGCGGCCCGCCATCCCGCGCGCGGCCGCCCGATGCAGCAGGGCCTCCGCTTCATCGATCATCCGCGCATCCCACAGCGCGGGATTCTGTTCCGCCAGCGGCACAAATTCCCCCTCCGCCGATCGCCGCGCCGCACGCCGCGCCTCGGCATGCAGTATCAGCGCCAGGAGACCCGGCGGCTCCGGCTCCTCCGGCAACAGCTCCATCACAAGACGCGCCAGGAACATCGCCTCCGCCGTCAGATCCCGTCGCACTACATCCATGCCACCATCCGTTCCGCTGCCAGCACCGGTCCAGCCCTCAGCAAACGCCGCATAGATCGCCTGCAGCACCGTGTCCAGCCGCGCGGCCAACTCCTCGCGCTCCGGCACGCGAAATGGAATCCCCGCCTGCCGGATCTTGTCCTTTGCCCGCACCAGCCGCTTGCCCATCGCCGCCGGCGACGACAGGAACGCCGAGGCGATCGTCTTCGCATCCAGACCCAGCACCACCTGCAGGATCAACGGCGCGCGCACTCCCGCGTCAATCGATGGGTGCGCGCACGCGAACATCAGCGCAAGCCGGCGATCCGGAATCTCCGCTGTTTCCGCTGCGGCCGCTTCCAGTCCCTCGGCCAGAATCTCAAGCTCTCCCGTCGCGGCTTCCGTGGTCGAATGCCGCCGCGCCGCATCGATCACCTTGCGCCGCGCCACCGTCAGCAGCCAGCCCTCTGGATTCACCGGGCAGCCGTTGCGCGGCCAATCCGCGAGCGCGGCAAGAAACGCCTCCGAGAGCGCATCTTCCGCCGCCGCTACGTCGTGCGTTCGCGCCGCAAGAAAGGCGACCAGCTTGCCGTAGCTCCGCCGCGCTACCTCGTCAGCGGTCTCGTGCGCCTGCTCGTCGCCTTTCTCCACTTCGTCGGCACGGACACTCATGGCATCACGCCTGCTGAGCCGACGTCGCATACACCTGTGGAGCCGACATCTCCCACACCGGACGCACCTCGATCGTTCCATGGCTCGCGCCAGGGCAGCGCGCCGCCCAGGCAATCGCCCCATCCAGATCCGGCGCCTCGACCAGGTAATAGCCGCCCAGTTGCTCCTTCGAGTCGGCATACGGGCCATCCAGCACCTGCTGCTTGCCACTGGCGATCTTTACCGTGGTCGCCGAGGAGACAGGCTGCAGCCGGTTCGAGCCCACATACGCACCGGCCTTCTTCAATGCCTCGGTATATGCCATGTAAGCGGCATAGCCCTGCTTCTGTTCCGCCTCCGTCATCTTCGACCAGCCGTTCTCATCCGCATGAAGCAACAATAGATATTGCATTGAAATCCTCCATCACCTGTTTATTGCGAGCATCCTGCCCGCTACTCCCATGACGCCTGAGTATCCGCGATTCGGACAACGCGGATTATTTTTTTCGACCGCCCAGCGATCGTGATCCCACCAAGCCGCTCGCAAACGCGGGTGAACGGGCGCAGTGGAGGCCTGCTCTTCCCCACCTATTTCGTGAAAAGCCTTGACAGCAGATATGGTGTTGTAGTCAAGTACAACACCAAGCACCCGAGCAGGCAATAACCGGGACCGAATGCAAAGGAGCTTCAGGAGAGATGCGTATGAAATTCCTTCGTCTTATGTTGTCCATCGTTCTGATCTCGTCCTCGACTGCGGCTTTCGCCCAGCCAGGCGCGCAAAAGTCATTCGATTCAATGAAGGCCTTGGCAGGCACCTGGGAAGGCCGCGTCAATACCGTCCCGAAAATGGCCGCGATGGGCGATAACTCGAATGTTGAGGTCTCGTTGCGCGTGACATCGAGAGGAAATGCTCTCGTGCACGAGATGAAGGCAGCGGGAACAGCGGACGACCCAACACGTTACGACCATCCCGTCACCATGCTCTACCTGGACGGCGATCGCTTGCTCCTTACGCACTATTGCGATGCCGGAAACAGGCCGCGCATGGTTGCCAGAAGCTCGCCCGATGGCAAGAAAATAGAATTCGATTTTCTCGACCTCTCCGGCGGCAATCAGAACGGGCACATGTACCACGCCGTGTTCACTATCATCGACGCCAACCACCACATCGAAGACTGGACATACATGATGCCAGGCGACAAGCCCATGCAAGCCCACATGGATCTTGAGCGGACAAAGAACGGGAGCGGTCTGCCCGGCAAGTAAGCTTGTCGGTAAACCCTAATGGACCGTGAGTGGAATGACAACCAGCCGATCTACCGCCAGCTTCGCGACCGCGTGGTTGCGATGATCCTCGACGGCGTGCTCAAAGAGGGCGACCCCCTGCCCTCAGTGCGCAATGTCGCGGCCGAGTTTCGCGTCAATCCACTGACCGTTCTGAAGGGCTATCAGCAACTCGTAGACGAGCAGCTTGTCGAGAAGAGACGAGGCCTCGGCATGTTCGTCAGGCTCGACGCGCGCAAACTGCTGCTGCGCGGCGAACGCGAGAAGTTTCTTAACGAAGAGTGGCCCAGAATCTACGCAACCATGCAGCGGCTTGGCCTGTCACCGAAAGAGCTGCTGGAGGCCGCAAACCGCCGCTCCCAGTCGAAAGTTGCAAAGGAGGGACGCTGAAGCCATGGCTTGCATAGAAGCACACGGCCTGCGCAAGGCCTTCGGCGCAACCATTGCGCTCGACGGCATCGATTTGCGTGTCGACGAGGGCCGCATCCTCGGGCTCATCGGTCCCAACGGCGCGGGCAAGACCACGGCATTGAATGCCATCGTTGGCCTGACTCCGTATGAGGGAGTGTTGCGAGTGCTCGGACGCGACCCGTGGACCGAGCGCGATCAGCTCATGCGCGATGTCTCTTTCATCGCGGATGTCGCTGTGCTGCCGCGCTCGATGCGTGTCTCGCAGCTGCTCGAGTATGTAGCCGGCGTCCATCCGCGATTCGATCGCGCAAAAGCGGAAGGCTTTCTCGCGAAGACCACCATTAGCGCCGCCAGCCGGGTCAGGCACTTGTCCAAGGGCATGGTGACCCAGCTCCATCTCGCTCTGGTCATGGCCATCGATGCGAAATTGCTGGTGCTGGATGAGCCCACGCTTGGCCTGGACAGCCTCTATCGCAAGCAGTTCTACGATTCGCTGCTCAATGACTACTTCGACCGCAGCCGCACCATCATCATCACTACGCATCAGGTGGAAGAGATCCAGAACGTTCTCACCGACGTGATCTTCCTCAACCGTGGCCGGATCGTGCTCAACTCCAGCATGGAGGAGTACGAAGCGCGCTATCTGGAGCTGATTGTGCATCCGGAACAGGTCGCCGCAGCCCGCGCGCTTCATCCCATCCACGAGCGCCAGGTCTTCGGCCGAGGCATCCTGCTCTTCGACCATGCCGATCGCCACCAGCTCGGCGCCCTCGGCGACGTGCGCACGCCCAGCATTGCCGACTTGTTCGTTGCTGTGGTCGGCAGTCAGGTCGGTCAGGCACAGCTCGGCCAGGCACAAGGACTCACCCAATGAATACTCCAGCGAATACCGTCCCCGGGACCTTCGAAGCGCAGACCGTTCCGTCCTCCGCTTTCTCGGCGACCCGGCCCTTCTACTGGTCGGTGCGGCGCGAACTATGGGAGAACCGTT
Source organism: uncultured Acidobacteriaceae bacterium (assembly GCA_963757575.1). Lineage (GTDB taxonomy): Bacteria > Acidobacteriota > Terriglobia > Terriglobales > Acidobacteriaceae > KBS-83. The sequence goes on along the minus strand of CAVWSD010000012.1, from coordinate 336,739 downwards.
TCATCTACATCGCTCCCCTGGCGGCGGCCGCCATATTTCTCATCGGCTTTCTGATCGGCACGATACATCTGCCGCGGCAGATGCGAGCTCTCTCAACACTCGATCCCGCCCACCAGCACATGACAATCACTACGCCGTACGACTACCTCGCAGGTCTGATGATGCTGACCGCGATGGTCGTCGGCCTGTTCTACTGTCTCGACGCGTTGCACGGCGAGCGTCGCGATCGCAGCATCCTGTTCTGGAAGTCGCTGCCGGTGTCCGATACCACCACCGTGCTCGCGAAAGCCAGCATCCCTTTTGTGATTCTCCCGCTGCTCACCTTCGCACTCATCGCTGTCGCGCAATGGATCATGCTGCTCCTGAGCACCGCGGTCTTGCTGGCGAACGGTATCAGTGTCAGCACGCTATGGGCACAGCTACCGATGATTCCCATGTCGCTGATGCTGCTCTACCACCTGATCACCGTGCACGTGCTCTGGCATGCGCCCTTCTATGCCTGGCTCTTGCTGGTCTCGGCGTGGGCCAGGCGTGCGACATTCCTGTGGGCCGCCCTCCCGGTGGTCGCCATCGCTGTCATCGAGAAGATCGCCTTCAACACCTCGCACTTCGGCACCATGCTGATGGATCGATTGTCGGGAGGCGCCGAGGCCGTCACGGTCGCCGGCAGCATGCCGATCCACCCGGGAATACACCTCACCCTGGGACGACTACCTGACCACGCCGGGTCTGTGGATCGGGCTGGCATTTACCGCGCTATGCCTCGCGGCGGCAGTGCAGTTGCGCCGGCAACGTGGCCCGCTCTGATTGCAGACTGCGCTCTTGCGAAAGGAACACAGCATGAGGAGGGTGTTGGCGTGAATCGAGAACGCGCGTTGAAGATTCTGTTGGCCCTGGTGGGGTTGTTCTTTGTGGCCGGCATCTATCCACTGATCACATCAATGATGCATCCGAAGCAGTCCGATTACCCAGATCAGATGATCTTGGCCATCTATGTCACGCTTGGTGTTTTCCTGCTGCTAGCTATCCGCAACCCGGCGGCGAATCGCAGCTTGATCGCCTTCACAGGATGGTCGAGTCTGGCCCATGCGGCCGTTATGGCGGTGCAGTCACTGCAACTCGGAAATGAACGCACAGAACTTCCGCCACTCGGCGTGGTCGGAGTCATCTGCGTAATCCTGATCGCTCTGACTCCAACAAAGCAGTCGGGCGAACGCGCACCGGCCTCCGTCTGACCACACGCCGCCTCCGCGTCGCTCCCGTCAGGCCGCCTGCTGCTCCCGCATCCGCCCCCGCCAGTGACTCCACACAAACCACGCGAACCCCACCACCAGCGCCACCACCACCACCAGATGGAAGCGATGGAATATATCCTTGAACCGCGGATCGGAGTCCCATTTCTCCCCTAGCCGCATCCCCACATACGCCAGCACGTAGCACCATGGCCACGAGCCGAGAAACGTGTAGATATGGAAGCGCAGTTGCGGCATCTTCGCGATGCCTGCGGGGAGCGCGACAAACGTCCGCACCACCGGCAGCAGGCGCCCCACAAACACCGTGATCCCGCCGAAGCGCTCAAAATAGTGCGTCACGCGATCCAGGTCATGCCGGCTCAGCAGCACGTAGCGCCCAAACTTCTCCACCAGGGGCCGTCCGCCCCACGCGCCAATCCAGTACGCCACCAACGAACCCACGTTGCAGCCCACCGCGCCCGCCGTCGCCACCCAGAACAGATTCAGTTGTCCCTTGTGCACCAGGTTGCCCGCAAAGGTCATGATCACTTCCGACGGCAAGGGAATGCACGCCGACTCGATGGCCATCAACAACACCACGCCCCAGTAGCCCGTAGCCTGAATCACCGCAGTGATAAAGATGAAGATTGCAGCAAGGATTTTCTCGCTCATGTTCGGGTGAGTATACCGTCCGCTTCCCAACTCTCCTGCAAGCACCAGCCGTCAACCACCGGAATCCGGCAACCCGGCACATCCATGGAGGAGCCCGCGTCCACATCCGCGCATCAGATAGCATGATGAACGTAGTTTTTGACCGGGAGAAAAATAGGCCCACCGGATATGCAATCTTGTTCTTGAGAAAACGGAAGTTCTGGCAATGGCTGGGCGTTGTGCTTCTGCTCAGCGCCGTCACGCTATTCGTTGTCGCTGAAATTGTGCTCAGCCGCGCCGGCCCCATTCTTAAAGGCCGCGTCATCGAAACCCTCAGCACCCGTTTTGAAAGCAAGGTCGAGCTCGATCAACTCAATGTCTCCGTGCTCCACGGCCTCCAGGTCTCTGGCGACGGACTGCGCATCTACCCGCCCGACGATGTCATTGCCGCCGGCGCCAGCCATCCGCTGATCGCCGTCCGCCACTTCGAGTTCCGCGCCGCCGTCATGGGCCTCTTCATCAAGCCCATGCACGTCTCGAGCGTGCAGGTCAGCGGCCTCGCCATCTACATCCCGCCCAAGGAATATCGCAACCAGGCCGCCACGCGGCCAAAGAAACGCCACGGCAAAATCAAGATCATCGTCGGCGAAATTCTCTGCGACGACTCACAGCTCACCATCGGCACGGCAAAGCCCGGCAAGGACCCGAAAAACTTCGTCCTCAAACACATCGTCATGAACGACGTCGGCGGCAACGCAGCATGGCCCTATGACGCCACGCTGACCAATGCCATCCCCAGCGGCAGTATTCATGCCACCGGCACCTTCGGTCCATGGAACGTCGAGAGTCCCGGCGACTCCACTGTCACCGGCGATTACACCTTCAGCCATGCGGACCTCGGCACCATCCACGGCATCGGCGGCATGCTCGACTCCACCGGCAAATTCACCGGCCAGCTTGACCGCATCCTCGTCGACGGCACCGCCGACGTGCCCGCCTTCACCCTCGACACCGCCAACCACCCCGTGCCGCTTAAGACGCGCTTCCACGCCGTCGTCGACGGCACCAGCGGCGACACCTATCTTCAACCCGTCGCCGCACAACTTGGCAGTTCACAGTTCACCTGCTCCGGCTCCGTCATCAACGTTAAAGGCAAAGGCCACATCATCAATCTGGACGTCGACATCCCCTCTGGCGAGATCCGCGACTTCCTCGACCTCGCCGTCAAGACCCAGCCCCCGGTCATGAGCGGCACGCTCCAGATGAAAGCCAAGCTCAACATCCCGCCGGGCAAGGAGAGCGTCACGCAGAAGATCGGCGTGGGCGGCCAGTTCGTCCTCACCCGCATTCACTTCACCAACCCGCAGGTGGAAGACAAGGTAGACATGCTCAGCCTGCGCGCCCAGGGCAAGCCCGGTGAAGCGCACCCCGGCGCCACGGACGTGCACTCGCAGATCCGCGGCGCCTTCAATCTCCACTCCGGCCGCATCGACTTCAGCCGGCTCAACTACCAACTCCCGGGAGCCACCATCAATCTCGCCGGCCAATACACCCTCGACGGCAAAAAATTTGACTTCACCGGCAAAGTCCGCACCGACGCCAAACTCTCCCAGATGACCTCCACCTGGTGGAAGTCACTCCTGCTGAAACCCGTCGATCCCTTCTTCCACAAGAACGGCGCGGGCGCAGAAATCCCGGTCAAGATCACCGGCACAAACACCGCACCCAAATTCGGCCTCGACCTCGGCGGCAAAAAGTAACGCAGCCCGTCTAGAAGCCTCAGTACCAAAACCGTGTGCCGCGCATCTCGCAGAATGTGGAGTCGAGTCAGGTCGCCACGACGCTCACCGTGAGCGACCAAAGGAAGCGAACCCAGCCGCACGCGCCGCAGGCGCTATTGCCTCGGACGGCCAGTCCGGCGGAAGCAGTCCAGCGCGTGGTCGTCGACCATCCCCACCGCCTGCATCCACGCATACACAATCACCGGCCCCACAAACTTGAAGCCGCGCTCTTCAATCCGCCGAGATCGTCTCCGACAGCGGCGTCTTCGCCAGTACATGCCCGCTCGTGCTCACCACCGGCTTGCCGTCTACGTGCGCCCACATCGCCTTGGCAAAGCCGCCATCTTTCTCCATCGCAAGAAAGATGCGCGCCCCCGCAATCGTCGCCTCGATCTTCGCTCGCGACCGGATGATCCCCTCGTTCTTCAGTAGCCGCTCGATATCTTGTTCTTTGAAGCGCGCCACCTTCTCCGGATCGAAATTTCGAAATGCTTTCCGGAAGGCCTCGCGCTTGCGCAGGATCGTCAGCCACGAGAGCCCCGCCTGAAAGCCCTCCAGCATCAGCATCTCCCACATCGCGCGCCCATCGCGCAACGGCACGCCCCACTCCTTATCGTGATACTCACGCAGCAGCGGATCGCTCTCCGCCCATTTACAGCGCTGCTTTTTGGGCATGGCTTAACACCACCCTCCTCGTGTGAGAACTCCGACAGTTGTAAAGGGCGCGTGTTCCGGAATTTCCAGCCCACGAACTTCCGCGAACCGGAAAGCGATAAACATGTCGGTAAACAACCCAACCTCATTCAAAGAAGCTTGAAACTCGTTGCGCAGTTGAGACCAAAGCGGCTCTGTATATCCGCATCCTTTCAATCCACTGATCAGTCCGTCGAGGTCAACTACATCGAAGCCCACATGTCTCCATCCCTTCGATTTCAGTTCGCTTTCCTCGACGAAACATTCGAAGTAGTCCGGTCCATATCGCTTCGCCAGCACATCGGCGATCGTTCGATGGGCCGTGATGCAGATGGGCCACAAATCGGCGGTAGAGATCGATACGTTGTGAGTATGTCGTTTCAAGAAGGTCTAGATCCTTCGCAAGATTCAAGGGATTGGAAAAATCTTGCAAAAGACCCTGCCAAAGTTGTTCAGCCCCTGGCGGCGATAGCCAGACCGCCGGGTCTGCACGATCGGGCTTTGCAAATGAGGTGTTAAACGCTGGTCATCTCGTAGCGGATGTTGGTTGTATTGCGCGGGATCTAAGCGGAGATCGAATGGCGAGCACTAATCGAGTTTCATTCATCGGTTCGTGTTGTATCTCTTTCGCAAGAAAGGCGCCACTGCGATATTTCATCCCGGCTCCTGATAAAGCCCAATCACGTTCCCACCCGGATCGCGAAACCGCGCCGTCATCTCACCCGGATCGCCGCCGATCGGCTGCACAATCTCGCCGCCATTCGCCTTCACCTTCTCGATCGCATCCGCCACGCTGTCCACCATGATGTACACCATCAACCCCGGTGCCGCCGCCGGTGGACGCCCCTTCACAAACGCGCCGCTCACCTCGCCCGTCGTGTCGTCGAAGGCAATCGCGCCATCGCCGCGCGTGCGAATCGTCCACCCAAACGCCCGCTGATAGAAATCCGCGGAAGCCTGCGCATCCTTCGTCGGCATCTCGATGTAGCAGATCTTCCCGTCCTTCGCTGTAGGCATAAAGCGTCTCCCTCAAATCCAGAACGAGTGTAGCCGCACCGTCAACGCGGGAGGCCATTCTGCATCATTGTCAAAAGGATGCCACTCACACTTGTCATCCCGGCTGGAGCGAAGCGAAATGGAGAGAATTGCTTTCCAGCTCCAGCGCCACGAAACACAGGGTGCCCCATCCTGAGCAAAGCGAAGGGTGGGATAACGCCGCACTCCACGCTCGTTCCTTCACGCGGGTCCCGGAACGAAACACGCCGGAGAATGCGAGCCACTTTTCTGCCAAATTACCCTCTTCCATTCGCTATCCTTGAAATAGAGCCCCCTAGAGCGTGAAACGCAGCAGCAAGCACTCTGACCACCAGCTAAGTCCAATGGCTGGACGGATTTACCGCTAAGCCCTTTATTTGGACGAATTTGGCTCGCGGAAGACACCGTAAAGCTCACAAAGAAAAAGAGTTCCAAGCCAGCGTCCGGTGACGGGAGGGGGAGGGGGTAGGCGTAACGTTACGTCTCCATCCTTGCTACCATCGAAGCAAAGGAATCAGGAAAACTATGGCCGAAACACTCGCCGCCCCCGCCGAAGCCGCCAAGCCCGAAACCAAGCTCGAAACAAGCCCGAACAAGACAAGCCCATCAAGCGCCAGATGATCGGCTTCACCTTCTTCAAGGTCATGCCGGAATGGCGCCGCCTTCCCGCCGCCGAGCGCGCCGAGCACAAGCGCCTCTTCGCCGAAGTCCTCGCCCGCTGGAATCAGCCTGGCCGCCTGCTCTCGCTCACCTACTCCACCGTCGGCCTTCGCCCCGACTGCGACATGGCGCTCTGGCGCATCTGCTACTCCGTCGACGACCTCAGCGAGATGATGGCCGAGCTCATGGCCACACCGCTTGGCGGCTATCTCGAAGTCGCGAACAACTACATCTCCATGACCAAGCGCTCGCAGTACCTCATCGGCCACGAGCACGAAGGCCAGCACGACTCGCGCGGCGCCATCCGCCCCGGCGGCCAGAAGTACATCTTCATCTATCCGTTCTGGAAGACGCGCGCCTGGTATCTGCTGCCGCAATCGGAACGCCAGCGCCTGATGACCGAGCACATCCGTATCGGCCACCTCTACCCGCGCGTCAAGCTCAACACCACCTACTCCTTCGGCATCGACGACCAGGAGTTCGTCGTCGCCTTCGAGAGCAACTTCCCCGAAGACTTCCTCGACCTGGTGCAGCAGCTCCGCGAAACCGAGATCAGCGCCTATACCCTCAAGGACACGCCGATTTACACCTGCATCCGCATGACGCCCGAAGCCATGCTCGACCGCCTCGGCTGACGGAGATGGCAACGGCAGGCAAGGCGATAGCGAAGAAGCGTCCGGTCAACGCCACGAAGAAGGCCGCGGCAAAGAAGGCCCGCAAACCGCAGCTCAAGACCTCACCCGAGCGCATAGCGAAGATCATCGCCGGTCTTCAGAAGGCCTATCCCGGCGCCACCTGCGCGCTGCTGCATCGCAACCCGTGGGAGCTCCTGGTCGCGACCATCCTCTCCGCGCAATGCACCGATGCGCGCGTCAACATGGTGACGCCGACACTCTTCCGCCGCTTCCCTACCCCGGCCGCCATGTCCAGGGCATCTCAGCCCGAACTCGAAGAGCTCATCCGCACCACCGGCTTCTTCCGCAACAAGGCAAAGTCGATCTCCGGAGCAGCGAAGGGGATCGTCGAGCGCTTCGGCGGCAAAGTCCCGCAAACCATGGACGAGCTGCTGACGCTCCCCGGCGTCGCCCGCAAGACCGGCAACGTCGTGCTCGGCACCGCCTATGGCATCGCGGACGGCATCGTGGTGGACACCCACGTGCTCCGCCTCACACGCCGCCTCGAGCTCACCCTCAACACCGAGCCAAAAAAAGTCGAGCAGGATTTGATCAAGATCATCCCCAAAGACCACTGGATCGACTTCAGCCACGAGCTCATCCTGCACGGCCGCGCCATCTGCATCGCCCGCAAGCCCCGCTGCATCGACTGCACGATCGAACGAGAGTGCGACTCCAGCGACAAAACCTGGTCCAGCCACTAGCGCGCAAGCAGTCGCACACAAGCATCCACCAAACCATCCAGCGAAGCCGTCTCCGCCTCCGCCGCAACAACCATCCCAGCCTCGCGCAACGCCTCCGAGGTCACCGGCCCAATCGATACGCACGCAACCTGCGCTGGAAGCACGAGCCCCGCATCACGCAGCACATCCAGCAAATGCGTCACCGTCGACCCGCTGGTGAAGACCACCGCATCGGGCAATGACTGCCGCGCCGAAGATCGCCTTCGCCCCCTCGACAGCATCTGCCGGAACAACAGTGCGATACGCATCGACCACCGTCACCGCAGCACCAGCCAGCACGCAACGCATCCGGCACCACATCGCGAGCCACAGCGGCACGCACCAGCAGCACGCGCTGGCCGCGCACGCTGATCCGTCAGTGCAGCAGCCAGCGCCTCGCCAACATATCGCTCTGGCACAACTTCAGCCGTGAGCCCTATCGCTCGCATTGCTTCCGCAGTCGAAGGCCCGACAGCAGCGCAATGCAGATGCGCGAGCGACTGCGCCCGAACGCCAAGATCCGCCAGCCGTTCGCCAATCACGCGCACGGCATTGGCGCTCGTGACGACAAGCCATGCAAACCGCTTCGCCTCGCGCAGCGCATCATCCAGCGGCGCATACGATTCCGGCGGCACAATCTCGATGGTCGGCAGCAGCATCACCTCAGCGCCCTGCTGCTCCAGCCGCTCGCGCAATCCGCCGCTCTGCCGCGCGGCCCGCGTCACCACAATGCGCCGCCCGGTCAGCGGTCCTGCGCTCACGTGGCCGGACCCTGCTGCGCCAGCAACTGCAGCGCTCCCTGTCGCAGCAGCGAGTCGGCCAGCGCCTCACCCAGCACCTGCGCATCCGCGCCGCGCTGCTCGGCACGCAGCACGGTAGTGCCGTCCGGTGACGAGACACAGCCCGTAATTCGATACATATCGCCACGATAAGCATCGCCATCGCGCTGGCAGTAAGCGCCGATCGGCACCTGGCATCCGCCGCCCAGCGCCGCCAGCGCCACCCGCTCCGCGGTCACTGCAAACCGCGACTCCGCATGCTCGAGGGTCGCCAGCACCGCGCGCGTACGCTCATCCGCGGCCCGGCACTCAATCGCCAGCGCCCCCTGCCCCGGCGCCGGACACAGCACGTCCGCAGAGAACCGCTCCCTCACCCACTCCGTGCGCCCCAGCCGGTCCAGCCCGGCCGCCGCCAGCACCGCCGCATCCACCTGCCCCTCGCTCAGCTTGCGCAGCCGCGTGTCCACGTTGCCGCGAAACTCCACATACTCCACCCCCGGCCACCGTGCTCGCAATTGCGATTGCCGCCGCAAACTACTCGTTCCTACCCGAGCACCCGCAGGCAGCTCGTCCATGCTCGTGTATTTGATCGACACAAAAACATCTCGCGGATCGACACGCTCTGTCACCGCTGCGATTACGAATCGCGCATCCAGCTCCGTCGGCAGATCTTTCAGGCTGTGCACCGCGAGGTCGATTGCGCCCTCCGCCAGTGCCTCTTCGATCTCCTTGGTGAACATGCCTTTCGATCCAACACGCGCAAACGGCACGCTCTGCAGCCGATCGCCCGTGGTGGTGATGGTCGCAATGGCAACCTCATGCCCCTGCCCGCGCAGCAGAGCCGCAATATGGTTCGCCTGCCAGAGCGCAAGCTGCGAGCCGCGCGAGCCAATCCGAATCAACGCCGGCTTGCCTCAAGCGGCCGGATTGGCCGAGGCGGATCGCACTCCGGGATCTCGGCGGCAGCTTGCTTCGGCGGCTCAGGCTCGACCTGAGAAGAATCTGCGGCATTCTGTGGCAAGCGATCGCCACCCTGCGAGGTCAACCCGGAGTTCAGTCCGAATATCTGCTGCACCGCCTCCGCTACGGTCAGATCGCCATTGCGCGCCGCGGCTTTCATCGCCTGCAGCGGCTGGTGCAGCACCTTGTTGATCAGCCCGCGCGTCAGCGCCTCGACCGCGCTGCGCTGCTCCCTTGAAAGCGACTGCAGCTTGCCCTGCATGCGCGCAAGCTCGGCCTGCCGCAGTTCCTCCATGGATTGCTGCAGCGACACAATCGCCGGGACCGCGCTCAGCGTCTGCTGGCCCGTGGCGAAGCGCTCCACCTCGGCCTGCACGATCGCTTCCGCCTGCATCGCCTCCCGGCTACGCTCGCTCATGTGGGACGCGGCCACCGACTGCAGATCGTCAATGTCGTATACGAACGCACCTTCGAGGCGATTCACCTCGGGCGCCACATCGCGCGGCACCGCAATGTCGATATAGAACATCGGGCGATTGCGCCGCCGCTGCAGGAATTGTTGCGCATGCTCACGGCGGAAAATGGGCTGCGCCGCGCCTGTCGACGTAATCAGGATGTCGGCCTGGTCCGCTACCGCATGCAAATCCTCAAAACGTACGGCTCGTCCATCAAAGGTCTGCGCCATCCGGACAGCACGATCGAAAGTGCGGTTCGCAATCAGTGTCGAGCGCGCGCCCTGCTGGATCAGGTGCCGCGCCGCCAGCTCGCTCATCTTGCCCGCGCCCACCAGCAGCACCGTCTTGCCCTCGAGCGAGCCAAAGATCTTCTTCGCCAGGTCGACCGCTACCGACGCAATCGACACCGACGCGCTGCCGATCTGCGTTTCCGTCCGCACGCGCTTTGCCACCGTGAAGGTTGTCTGCAGCAGCCGCTCGAGCGAGCCCTGTATTGCGCCGACCGCGCGCGCCGACGTATAGGCCTCCTTCACCTGACCCAGGACTTGTGGTTCGCCCAGCACCATCGAGTCCAGGCTCGAGGCCACGCGGAAAAGATGCCGCACCGCATCTGTGCCTTCGTATTGGTAGAGGTGCGGACGCAACACGTCAGCGTCCACCGAGAAGTAGCGGCGCAGAAAGTCCATCACGTCCGGCGCAGTGTGCTCGTGGCTCATCAGCACTTCCACACGGTTGCAGGTTGAGACGATCATGCCCTCGCTCACGCCGGGCGTACCCAGCAGCGCCAGCGCCGCTTCGCCCAGCGACTCCGGAGCAATCGCCAGGCGCTCTCGCAACTCCACCGGAGCCGTGCGATGATTCACTCCCACCAGGCGGATGGTCATGGGACGGGGAACCTGTGCACGGAGCTGAAGGTATTTGCCGCCCACACGCTGAGCACGACGAGGAAAACCACGCTCGAAAGATAAATCGCCCGTCGCCCGCGCAATCCGGTGCTGCGGCGAACCAGCAGCATCAGCACGTAGAGTCCCCACATCCCGAAGGACAGCAGCACCTTCGGATCAAGAAAGTACGCCGGCCCGACACTCTGCTGCGCAATAAGCGAGCCCGCCAGCAGACCCACAGTCATGCAGGGAAAGCCGATCAGCAGGCTCTGATACGCGATGCGATCCATCGTCTCCAGCGGCGGCAGCCATGCCAGAAAACCAACGCCCTCCTTGCTCTTGAGGCGGCGCTCCTGCACCAGATAGAGCACGCTGGCGATCAGGCTGAACAGCAGCGCCGTATACGCGGCCAGCAGGGCGCTGATGTGCACCACCAGCCATCCCGAACGCATCTCCGGCGTCACGAAACCGCCGCTATTCGCGCCCATCGCCGGTGCAATCATCACCATCAGCGCCAGCGGCAGCGCAAAGATGCCGAACGCAGCCGCGCGATACGTGGCATACACCAGCAGATATGCCACCACAATCAGCAGCGCGAGCGTGGCCTGCACCTCGACCCAGCCCAGAGGCACCAGGTGATGCGCGGCCACCATCAGCTCCACAACCGCGACCAGATGAAAGAAGAACCCCGCAACTGCCGCCGGCAAAGACACGCGCTGCCACCGGGGTCGCCCGTACAGCACAGCCGGGAAGGCCGTGGCGCCGGCAACAGCGTAAAGGAGAGCCGCGACTCGCAACCAAAGCAGGGACATGATGTGCGGATGAACCTTCCAGTATACCGGCGTACAACACGCGCAGCATCGCTGAAAAGGCGGCCACGGCGTCACGCGGAGTCAGTCCCGCCCACTCCTCACGGGCTTATTCGGGTTGGATAGCCGGAATCACCGGCGACATCGGCACCACTCGCGTCTTCAGCGGCCCTACTGAGTCCAGCTCCGCCTTCGTCAGCCGTCCGCGATTGTCGAAGCGCAGCCGCCAGTTGCCGGTCTGCGCCGCGGAGACATCGCTGAAGTCGACCTCGGCATCCTTGCCGGGCTCGATCATGATGATTGGCGTGCTCCCGTTGCGCTTGGTCAGCGCCTCGGAGGCCTCCACGCTTTCCTTAGGCAGGGCAACTTTCGTCAAGTGGCCGCTGAGCGCCGCAAAGCACATGCCCAGATTCAGCCAGTGCGAGGACGGCCCCAGCTCGCGCTCGCCGCGGTCTGCCGTGATCATCTGGTTGAATGCCTGGTAAGCCGCGCTCTTTTCCCAGGCCGCATGGAATGGCAGCAGGCCGTGCGCATAATCCGTCACCACCTGCACCTTGTCGCCATTCGCGGGCACCACCGCGACGAAGTGTGACGGCCCATGCTCCACGCTGTCGTTTTCGAAATTCAACATCATGTGGTCCGGGAGTGAGCGGCAGACGATCTGCTGATAACTCCAGCGGCTATCGCTGATGTCGAAACCATAGAATGCAGCCGCGCTGCTCACATCCACTTCTCTCCGCTCGAGCAGTGCGCGGTCCGCCGCGCTCATCTGTCCCGCATCCAGGACCGGCAAGCTCGATGTCTGCGCCTCGAGCGCGGCCACCTTCTGCGCTTCGCCTGGAGGTTGCGGCCCGTTGCGATGCCGATGGAGCTGCGCCGCAGCCGGTACAGCGCATGCGAAACACAACGTAGCGGCGATCAGACTTTCATGCCTTCCGTGCATGCGGGGAGCGAGCATAGCAAGGCCAATCTACCACGCGTTCCCTGCACGCCTGTATGGCAGAAAAGAGGAAGGGCGGCCGCCTGGCCGCCCCCCTTTGTTTCATTAAGCTACTGCTTTGCGTAGAGCTGGGCCTACTGCTGCGCGCGCTTGTGAGGTGCGGCTCGATGGGCCGGAGCTTTCTTTACAGGAGCGGGTGGTGCTCCGTCGATGAGTGTGATCATCTTCGGATTCTGCGTGTAGGAATCGAAAGTAGCGACATAGTTCACCATGGCGCCGATCGCTGGTGGCGTGGTCAGCGGCTTTTTCATCTTGATGGTGAAGTCCGCTGTGTTCGAGGCCTTGGCATCGTCGGTCACCGCAAGCTGCACGGAGTCCGGAGTTGCCGAAACCACCTTGCCCGGAATCTCGTAGGTCTGCCCCTTCATCGTGGCCCACATCTTCTCGGCATCTTCCGGCTTGCCGTTGAAGAGGATGAACTCCTTGTCATTCAGGTTCAAGGTTTTCAGGTCCGGAGTGCTGGCCACCACCTTCGCGGCCTGGTCTGCTGGCGATGGCGGCGGCGGCGCAGGCGTCGGGTTGTAGCTGTCCGGCGGAAGCACCGACTGCGTCACCTGCGACTTCACCTGGTCAAAGCCTTCCATGCTCCCGTGGTACTTGTTGTAGTAGTACTCCGCTGCCTTTTCGATCTGGTCCTTGGCTGCGGGCGGCGCATACTGGGCCGCGCGCGTCAGGAACCATACGGCATTCTTCAGATCGGGCGGGGTCTGCTGCGCGTACGCCTGGCCCAGCAGATAGGTGTCGTTCAGCGTCGCGCCAGTCTGGGTCTGGGCCGGGGGCACTGCCTGCAGCTCCTTTTTGAAAGCTTCTACCGCTCCCGGGTAGTCCTTCTTCAACTGGTCGTCCATGGCGATCGCGCCATAGAAGATTGGCGTGGTCGCATCCTTCAGCTTCTGGAAGTCGGCGTCCGGCATGTTCGCCGGCTTGGGAGCTGCCAGTCCCTTCTGCGCGCTGGCGGCCGCCTCGTCCAGCAATGGCTGCTGCTCGGCGGGCGTGGATTTCTGAGCTGCCTGCGCCTTCTTGATGTAGACCGTGATGGCCAGTGCGCGCAGGTTGTTCGGATCGGTCTGCAGCAGGCGGCTGGCCGCATCTACAGTCTTGTCCATGTTGTTCGTCGCCTGGTAAGCAGCCATCAACTGCTCCAGCATCTCTGCCTTCACCACCGAATTCGGATACTTGGTGAGAAACGCTTCGATGGCAGAAGCCTTCGCCGCCGGCGAGGACTGGCTGATCGCGTTCGAGTAATCGTTGTACTCGGCGGGATCTTTGATTGTGATTTGCTGCGAAGCTCCACCCGGGGCCGCCGCGGCGGCCTGCGCCAGGGCGATCGGTGTAGCACACAGCGTACTGGTTGCAATTGCCAGCAGAGAAGCTAAGGCGACCTTCTTCATTCAACGCTCCTAAGAGAAGTGCAGCGATTTACATCCTGGAATTCCGTACCTGCAGTCTTCACATCCACGGCACTTCCGAAAGCGCGCCCGGTCAGGAGCGACGCGTCAATCGAGTTTGTCCCGGGAAAAGAAACGGCGCGGCAATGTGGCTGGATTATAAGAATCAGCCTCTTCCCATGCAAGCGGAACACATTTCGCCCCTGCCTGGTACCGCTGGGACCTCCGGTAAAGATGCGGTTGACCGCTGCCGCGTTGGACTCGTCCTTAGAGAGAATGTCACGGCAATGTAAGCGGACATCGCCGGCGCGATCTGCCGTGTGCCCTCGAACACTGGCGGTATAACGATCACAGAAAGCAGGCTCCATGCTACCCAAGGATATTCCCGCCTCCACCCCGGCATCGCCTCTCGCTGGCAGGACTGCCCTCGTCACCGGCGCATCGCGCGGCATTGGCCGCTCCATCGCCTTGCGCCTCGCACAACTTGGCGCGCGCCTGTTGCTGGTTGCGCGCGACCAGAATGCGCTCGCGCGCGTGCAGCAGGAGCTTGCGCGGGACAGTACCCATCTCGCCACTGCGACACAGGCTCTGCCCTGCGATCTCACATCCGCCTCAGAGATCGAGGCACTGGCATCGCGCATACACGCCGCTGGCGGATGCGACATCCTCATCAATGCCGCGGGTATCGGCAGAATCGGTGCGCCAATGCACGAGATGCCCGTCGAAGACTTCGACGCGGTCTTCGCCACCAACGTGCGCGCGCCCTTCCTGCTCATGCGCGCAGTCATCCCGCACATGATCGCGCGCGGCGGTGGCGATATCGTGAACATCTCCTCTCTCGCCGGGCAAGGTCCACTCGCCAATGGCGCAGCCTATGCCTCCTCCAAATGGGCCCTCAACGGTCTCAGCTACTCCGCCGCTGAGGAGTTGCGAAGCCACGGCATCCGCGTCTCCGTTGTCGCCCCCGGCTCGGTGAACACGGACTTCGGTCGAGGCGGCAAGGACCGGGCGAAGATGCTGCAGCCCGAGGATGTCGCCGCTGCGGTCGCCATGCTGGTCACCCAGCCGCCCCACGCCTTCATCAGCGAAGTCCGCATGCGACCTACCCGAAAGCCCTGAAAAGCCGCCGCATTTGCACCATTTCGGCTTCGGCTAGAGCGCCATTACCCAGCCAAATGCGCAGCGAGCCCAAGGCGTCGCAATTGTGGCCTCCTTATCCACAATATGTAGGGGTATCTGTGTTGAATCGCCCCCTCGCCCCGGCTACCATTCTTGCCAAGACTGTGTTCGAGTGGAATAGGGCTGGCTCGAGCATTTTTCCGGTACGTGTAGAGCGACCAACATAGGCGAAAAGGGTCTCCGCTACCCGCTACCATCAGGAAAGATGCTTTCGGCTCCGTCTCCGCTCCCAAGGGTGTTACCGATGCTCAAGCTCAAGAAGATCCAGATCCTCGGTTTTAAGTCCTTCTGCGACCGCACCGAGCTCACCCTGCCCGGCCAGGGCATGGCTGCCGTCGTCGGTCCCAACGGTTGCGGCAAGTCGAACATCCTCGACGCCGTCAGCTGGGTGCTGGGCGAGCAGTCGGCCCGGACGCTGCGCGGAACAAAAATGGAGGATGTGATCTTCGCCGGCACACGCGACCGCAAGGCGCTCGGCATGGCGGAGGTCTCTCTCACCCTCATCGATCCTGACGCCTACGGTGAAGGCCCGCTCGCAGACGAATCGCTGCCTGCTGAAGAGCGAATGGACGGAACCAGTCTCGCCGCCAATGGCGACGGGATCGTCGCCGCCAACGGCGACTGGGATGAAGAAGCGCAGCGTCAGGTGCGCTCGGCCGAAACAGAGGAGATCATCGCGGACGCCCAGCCCGGCACCATCCTTGAAGGCGAAGAGGATGCGACCACACCAGCAGAAGCTGAGCCACCGGTACATGATGGCGCCGTCGCCGTTGCAGCGTCCAACGCCGTTGTCTTGAAGATCCGCCGCCGCAAATTCCAGCGCACACCCGCACGTGCCGGCGAGATCAGCGTCACCCGGCGCCTCTTCCGCTCCGGCGACAGCGAATATCTGCTCAACGGCAAACTATGTCGCCTGCGCGACATTCAGGACATCTTCATGGGCACCGGTCTCGGACCGGAGAGCTACGCCATCATCGAGCAGGAGCGCATCGGCCAGCTTCTCAGCTCCAAGCCGCACGATCGCCGCGCCATCATCGAAGAGGCCGCCGGCATCACCCGCTTCAAAACCAAGAAGCGCCTCGCCGAGCTGCGCCTCGAATCGGCCAAGCAGAACCTCGCACGCGTGAACGACATCTTCGAAGAAGTCACGCGGCAGATGAACTCGCTCAAGCGCCAGGCCGCAAAGGCCGAGCGCTACGCCGCCGTTCGCGATGAATTGCGCAGCCGCCTTCGCGTCGTCCTCGCCAGCCGCCTTCATCAGATGGACGCAACCAGCATCACGCTCCACGACCAGATTGCGTCACTTACCACTCAGATCGACGCCTCTGCCGCACATGTCGAATCGCTCGACGCCGAGCACGCCGCAGCAGTCGCGCGCGGCTACCAGCTCGATGCCAGCGCGAAGGAGGCCAGCGCCCGCGCCAGCCAGGCCGCCATCGATCTGGAACGCGCCAGCGCGCGCCAGCACGCAAACGAAGAGCGCATCGCCGACCTCAGCTCCCGCTCCGCCGCCGGCACGGCCGAGCTCGAGCAGGCGCGGCTGCAGATGGATGGCCTCACAACGGAGCGCGAGCAACACCGCAGCTTCCTCGAGACAGCCGCTGCCGAAGCCGCGCGCTTCCGCCAGCAGGCCGAAACCCTCCAGCAACAGGCGCGCGAAGCCGCCCAGACCGTCGCGCATGCCGAGCAGCGTCTCGAAGCCGAACGACGCCGCGGGCTCCAGCTCCTCTCCGAAGCCGCCAACGCGCGCAACCAGGCATCGCAGGCCGAGGAGGCGCTCGGCGCACTGGAGCGCGAAGCCGAGCGTCTCGCCGGTGAGATGGACGCCGCCCGGCGCGATCTCGAAAGCCTCGGCGCCGAGCGTGGTCAGGCATCGCTGCACTTCGAGTCCGTCACCGAAACACTTGCCCGCCTGGAGCAGGAGATCCTCACTCTCCGCTCTGAGATCGAGCAGACGCGCGCCGACGAAACTGAAACACGCCGCCGTGGCGACACCCTGCGCGCTGAGCAAGCTGCGCTCACCGGCCGCCGCAACTCACTCGAAGGCCTCATTCGCGAGCACAGCTACTCCACCGACACCGTCCGCAAACTCTTCCGCACCAACGGCCACACCTCCAGTACTGGTGGCGCCGGCCTCTCCGCCGTCGGCACGCTCGCCGATTTTCTCGAAGTCGACGGCCAGTACGAGACCGTCGTCGACGAATACCTCCGCGATGAGCTCAACTACATCGTCGTCAAAAGCTGGGACGCCGCCGACGAAGGCATGCGGTTGCTCAAGAGCGATGTCGATGGCCGCGCCACATTCCTTGTCCATCCGCACGACTCTCAGGCCAAATTCTCCTTCGATCCCACCGAGCCCACCGGCACGCAAACCAGCCGCGAAGGTATCGTTCGCCTCAAAGACTGCATCCGCGTCCTCGACGGCTTTGGCACCTCGCTCGAAGCCATCCTGCCCAAGCTGCGCGAGGGCTACGTCGCGCCCGACGCCGGCACCGCGCGCTCGCTCGCGCTCGAAAATCCGCGAGCGTTCTTCCTCGCGCCCTCCGGCGAGTGCTTCCACAACGTCACCGTGACCGGCGGCAAGCCGCGCGCGGAAGGTCCGCTCGCTATCAAGCGCGAATTGCGCGACACGCAACAGAAGCTCGATGCCCTGGCAGTCGAGCTCGCCCAGGCAGAGACCCACGCCGCCGCCCTTGGCCGCACCCTCGCCGAGAAAACTCGCCTGCTGGAAGCGAAGGGCGAAGATCGGCGAGCCGCTGAGCGCGACAGCGCCAACCAGGGCGCTGCACTGCGCCAGATGGAGTCCGAGGCGAAGCGCCTGGAGCGCCGCCTGCAGGACTGGTCGCTCGACAGCGAGCGCAACCGCGACCAGCGCAACCAGCGCACCGGCCTCATGGAGCGCAAGCGCGAAGACGTAGCGCGTCTCGAAGCCGAGCACGCCACCGCCGAAGCGCAGCAGCGCGAATTCGAAACCGCACTCGCCGGCCATCGCGAAACCCGTGAGACCGCGCAGCAGGCATCCTCGCAGGCCATCGCCGAGCTTGCCGGCCTCGAAGAACGCAAGCGCGGCGCAGAGGCCTCTTTCGCGCGCATCGATCGCATGTACGCCGACCTCGGCCGCCGCGTCGTGCAGCTCGAACAGCAGCTCGCCGCCGCCGCCGCCGAGCAACAGCAGCGCACGGAAGAGAACGCATCCCTCGCCGGGCAGCAGCAGCAGCTCAGTGAGTCGCGCGAGCAGGCCATTGCCGAAACTGCGCGCTGGACGGAAGAGGCCCGCCTCCTGCGCATCACGCTTCTCGAAAGCGAGCAGCAGCTCAAGACCCTTCGCGCCGAAACCGACGTGCTGCGCGAGAACCGCAGCAGCCACGCCGCGCAGGCTGCCAAGCTCACCGCAGACCTCGAACACCTCGAAGCCACGTGCGTCAGCGATCTCGGCGTAGAAGCCGGCGAACTCCGCGCGCAGCAGGAGATCGCGCGTCTCGAAGACGAGACCCTCGCCACGGAAGACGAAGCCTGCCGCGGCCTCAAGAGCCGCCTTGAAGCGATGGGACCAGTCAACATGATGGCGCTCGATGAATACAAAGAGGCCGCTGAGCGTCACAGTTTCCTCGAAACTCAGCGCACCGACCTGCTCGACTCCATCGAAAACACGCAGGCCACCATCAAGGAAATCGACACCATCTCGCGCACGAAATTTGACGAGGCCTTCGCGCGCATCAACGAAAACTTCTCCGTCACCTTTACTCGCCTCTTCAACGGCGGCCAGGCCTTCATGCGCCTCACCGATGAAGAGAACACCGCCGAGAGCGGCATCGACATCGTCGCGTCACCGCCAGGCAAGAAGCTGCAGAACGTACTGCTGCTCTCCGGCGGCGAAAAGGCGCTCACCGCCCTCTCGCTGCTGGTCGGCATCTTCCTCTATCAACCAAGCCCCTTCTGCGTGCTGGACGAAGTCGACGCCCCGCTCGACGAGACCAACGTCGGCCGCCTCGCCGATATGCTCAAAGGCATGGCAAAGGAGACGCAGTTCGTCCTCGTCACCCACTCCAAGCGGATGATGACCGCTATGGACCTCATCTACGGCGTCACCATGCAGGAGCCCGGCGTCTCGAAGCTCGTCTCCGTGCACATGAGCCATCACGCGCACAGCCGCACGGATCACCGAGTCAGCGCGTAATCACTTTCGTTGTTGTTAGCGGAGAGCCGCGCTATTCGTAGCGCAGAGCCACCAGCGGATCGATCTTCGTCGCGCGCCGCGCTGGAAGGTACGCCGCTACCACGGTGACCACGGTGATGATGAGCATCGCGCCGACCAGCGTAGTCGCGTCCCACGGCCCGATCCCGAACAATCCCGCCCGCACCGCCTGGCACGCGGCCAGCATTACCGGAACGCCCATCGCCATCCCGATGCCAAGCAGCACCAGCGACTCCCGCATCACCATCCACAGCACATCCAGCGTTGGTGCGCCCAGCGCAATGCGCACCCCAATCTCATTCGTCCGCCGCACCACGCTGTACATCATCACTCCGTACAATCCAAGGCAGGAGAGCGCCAGCGCCAGCAAGGCAAAGAAGCCCGAAAGCTGCGAGACGAGCTTCTGCGTGTCGATCAGGCCCTCCGTCTCTTCACTGATGGTCTGCACCTTCAGGATCGGCAGATTCCCATCGATCTCCGCAAACGCCGCCCGCACCTCCCCGATCAGATTTGCCGGATCGCCCACGCTCTGCACCTGCAGCGTGTACGCGTAATGGTCGTCCTCCGTCAGTTGCGTCACGGCGAGATACGCCATCGGCTCAGGTTTGTTTGCAGAGGCCTTGAACTTCGCATCGCGAACGATGCCGACAATCTGCCATCTTCCCTTCACGCCCGGATCGGCAACCGTAAAGCTGTGGCCAATCGCATCGCCATGCGGAAAATACAAATTGGCCAGCGTCTGGTTTACTACGACTGCCTTCAGCGATGTCGCCGTATCGCCCGCATCGATCGTGCGACCCCGCAGCAGCGGAATGCCCAGCGTCTCGAAATAACCCGCGGTCACGCGCTGGAGATATGTATCCAGCTCTTCGTTCGGAGTGACCGGCCGCCCGATGATCGTGATCGGCGACCCCCAGTTGCCGCGCGCAATCGGCAGCCAGCCGGAGAGCGCAGCGGAGCGCACGCCGGGAAGCTGTTGCATGCGGGTCAAAATCCTCTGGTAGAGAGCGTTCAGTTGCTCCGGCTTATATCCCGCAAACTTCGGGTTCGTATTCACCAGCAGCAGGTTCGTCCGATTGAACCCGAGATCCTGGTTGCGGAGATTGTGCAGCGTTCGCACAAACAGGCCCGCTACCGCCAGCAGCACCAGCGACAGCGTCACCTGCCCCACTACCAGCGCCCTGGGCAGCAGTCTTCCGGAACGGCCTCCGCCACTCCCCACCGTGCGCGCCGTCGCATTCAGTGCGCCCGACGCACTCATGCGCGAAACGCGGAGCGCCGGCGCAATCCCGAAAAGCACGCCCGTTGCCAGGCAGATCGTCGAAGTGAACGCCAGCACATGCAGGTCTGGAGTAGCACTTAGCGCGGTGTGCGCATCCTTACCGGCGACGAAAGCGATCAGTGCACGGGTTCCCAGGAATGCGAATGCGAGGCCTAGGGTGCCGCCAATCAAGGCAAGCAGCAGCGTCTCCGTCAGGATCTGGCGCACGATACGCATACGGCTCGAACCCAGCGCAAGCCGGGTCGTAAACTCGCGCTCCCGCGAAACGGCCTTTGCCAGCAGAAAGTTCGCCAGGTTGGCGCACGCAATCAGCAGCACCAGCACCACCACTCCCATCAGCACCGCCAGCGGAGCCTCATAGTTGTCGCGAAGATGCGATAGCCCCGCGCCAATCGGCGCCAGCGGCACATAGGTCGTGGAGATCTCCCGCCTTCGCGACGCGGACAGCTGCGCTCCCTCCCGGCTGATCAGGAACTGCTGAAGCTGCGCCGTCGTCCACGCCTGTGCCTGTGCCAGACTCACGCCCGTCTTGCGTCGCGCAATCATATGCAGCCAGAACATGCCGCCCGGCTCGAGCAGCGATCCCTGCTGTTGCTGCATCACCTCCTGCTGCATGGTGATGGGCAGCCACATGTCCGGCATCTCTTCATTCAGCTCCACACCATAAAAGCTCGAAGGCATCACGCCCACGATCGTGAACAGCGTGCCGTTGATCGTCAGCGTCCGCCCGATCACCGCCGGATCAGCCGACAGTGCATGTTGCCAATACCCATAGCTGACCACCGCCACAGCATTGCGTCCTGCAGCATCGGCATCGCTGGTATGGATCGTCCTGCCCAGGATCGGCTCCGTGCCGAGCACGCCAAAGAACGTGCCGGAGACAAGGCTGCTGTTCGCCTGCGTGGCCGCGCCGCTCTCCCCTGCACCGCGCCGCACGCTCACCTGTGCCGGAAAGCTGCCCAAACCGCCTACGCTCTCAAATGGCGCGTGCTCACGCTCGATCTTCTTGTAGAAGTCGTACGGAAAAATATCGAGCGGCCCAGCCGATGCCGATCCCAGAATGCCTCCGTTCGCAGACTTGCCGAATGAGACCAGTTGCTGCGGCTCATGCACCGGCAATGATTTGAGCAGCAGATCGTTGATCAAGGTAAAGATCGCCGTGTTCGCGCCGACTCCCAGCCCCAGCGACAGGATCGCCACCAGCGAGAATCCCGGCGACTTCAAGAGCTGCCGCACGCCGAAACGAATATCCTGCGCCAACGACTCCGCAGTCGCCTCCCAGCTCGTCGACCACACCCGGTGCCTCACTACAGCGGCGCTGCCCACTTCCACGCGCGCAGCACGCTCCGCATCCTCGCGGCGCATACCACGACGCAGCTTCTCCGCGACGGCGGCCTCGAGATAGCTCTCGAGCTCCTCGTCGATCTCGCGGTTTCGCTCCTCCCTCCGGAACAGCGCCTTGATTCCGCCGACTAGACTCCGCAGCACGGGCATCTCCATACATCTCCTCTTGATTAGCTAGAGGTACGCGGCGCTCCTCTCGATTGTCAAGAGGAATGAACAGGACGTGCGGCACTCGCTCGGTTATCCCAAGTCCTGAACAACCTCATCCGCCGGCGAGTGCGGCACGTGGTCCACGTTGACAAAGCCCAGACCCCCTCCGAAAATCAAAGAGTCCGACCGCAGTCACTCGAAAGCAGCAAACCCCCTTTTGCAAACGCTCACCCAAACCGATCTTCCCGGCCTTCCTCTGCTCGCACGCGGCAAAGTCCGCGACCTCTACTCTGTCGGCGAATCTCTCCTGCTCATCGCGACCGACCGCATCTCCGCCTTCGATCACGTGCTCGCCACCGGGATTCCCGGCAAAGGCAAAATTCTCACCCAGCTCTCGCTCTTCTGGTTCCAGCTGCTGCGCGATGTTGTGCCCAACCACCTCATCACCGCCGACGTTGCACAATATCCCGAGGTCCTGCGTCCCTACAAAACCCAGCTCACCGGCCGCTCCATGCTCGTCAAACACGCGCAGATGTTTCCCGTCGAATGCGTGGTGCGCGGCTATCTCTCCGGCTCCGGCTGGAAAGACTACAAGGCCACCGGCGCGGTATGCGGCATCGCATTGCCCAAAGGTCTGCGCGAGTCCGACAAGCTGCCGCAGCCGCTCTTCACGCCCGCTTCCAAGAGCCTGGGCGGCGAGCACGACGAGAACATCTCCTTCGACGAGATGATCACGCGCATCGGCGAGCCCGCGTCCATCAAACTCCAGGGCCTTAGCCTCGACATCTACAATCGCGCCGCCACCTACGCGGCCGAGCGCGGCGTCATTCTTGCCGATACCAAGTTCGAGTTCGGCGTCACGCCGGACGGCATCGTCCTCGCCGACGAGGTGCTCACTCCGGACTCCTCCCGCTACTGGCCCGCCGATCAGTATGCCCCCGGAGGACCGCAGCCCTCTTTCGACAAGCAGTTCGTCCGCGACTATCTCGAGCAGATCCACTGGAACAAGCAGGCTCCCGCGCCCGCCCTGCCGGACGACATCGTGGCAAAAACGCAACGCAAGTACCTGGATGCTTACCGCCTCCTCACCGGCCGCGACCTTGATCTCGGCTGATTGAGATACCATCGCGCCATGCAGACGCTCACTCCTCTGGACTGGACGATCCTCACCGTCCTGCTCATCTCCACGGTGATGGCGTTTATCCATGGCTTCCTGGTGGAGGTCTGCGCCTTGGCTGGCCTGGTCGCCGGCATCGTCCTTGCCGGTCAGTACTATCTCGAGGTCGCCCCCTGGATCCGGCATTTCGTGCACGAGGACGCCGCCGCCGCTGCCATTGCCTTTCTTTTCATCGCATTCGGCGTTATGCTGGCCGCCGCAATCCTCGGCCGGGTGCTACGCTGGATATTCCGCAGCATGGGGTTGGGTTGGGCCGACCGCGTTGCTGGGGGAGCCTTCGGTCTGCTCAAGGGATACATTCTGGTGGCACTGGGCATCGCTGCCATGGCCGCGTTTTTTCCCCGCCAGCCATGGTTCGATCAGTCCCAACTCGTGCCATACTTCTTCCCCGGGGCCCACGGAAGTGCTACTGTGCTGCCTCAGGACCTGGGCGTTAGAATTCAGTCCGGATTACACTCGCTCGAGGACGTCGCCCGACGCGAAGCATCTGGACTGGGACAGCATTATTGAACCCGTACTACTGAACAAGAGACCGGCCCTGAGATTCGGTCCGTAGCCAAGAAAGAGGACTCTGTGAAACGCGAGTTGGACAGCCTGGTCAGCCAGATGCACTCCGGTGGTATCACCTACGACGAAGCCATCCGTGAGTTCAAAAAGCGCTTCATTCTGGAAGTACTCGCTGCCCACCGCGGCAACCAGTGCAAGGCTGCCAAAGAGCTAGGCATGCACCGCAATACCCTCAGCCGCACCATCGCGGAGCTCCACATGGATCCCGCCCAGATCCGCAATGGCCTCAAGCGTCCGCCACGTCCCGTGCGTCCATTACTGGAACAGCCAAAACAGGTGATGCGCCAGCAGGGCTGAAGCCACCTCAGCTATCCTGAGGGCGTTTGCCTATCCGATCTCAGGAGCCGCCGGCCGCTTTGCCGAACACTGCCATCAGACCCACCGTCCCCGCGGCCTATCATTCGTCCGTCACCCCAAAGGGCCGCGTCGCCTTGCGCGCCGGCCTTCGCTGGGACCAGTACGACGCCTATCTCTTCGACATCGATGGCACTCTGCTGCGCGACCCGGGGCGCGTCCACTACAACGCCTTCTCCAAAGCCTGCCTCGAAGTCCTCGGCCATCCGCTCTCGCTTGAGCCCGTCACGGTAGCCGGTTCCACGGACCCGCGCATCCTCAGTGACGCCTTCGCCGCCGCCGGTATCGCCGAGGAAAGCTGGCGTCCGCATCAGTCTCGCCTGCTCGACGCCATCTGCTCCACGGTCGCACGCGATGCCGCAAGCATGCAGCTCACCATCATGCCGGGCGTGGTCGCGGCGCTCCGCCATCTCGCGGCTCGCGGCAAGTGGCTCGGCGTCGCCACTGGCAATCTCGAATCGATCGGCTGGCTCAAGCTCGAGCGCACGGGCCTGCGCGAACACTTCACCTTTGGCGGTTTCAGCGATGCGCATGAGCAGCGCGCCGAGATGATTGCCGCCGCAGCGGCCGCAGCCCGCAAAGCTGCCGGCGAACATGCCTCCATCGCCGTCGTCGGAGACACGCCATCGGACATCGCAGCCGCGCGTGCCAATCACCTTCCCGTCATCGCCGTCGCAACCGGGCACTCATCCTTCGATCGCCTGCTCGAAGACGCGCCGGATATCTGCGCCGAAAACCTCGACGCGCTGCTACTCGCACAGATGAGTGAGGAGCAGCCATGAGCCGCCTGCTCCGTCTCGCCGCATGCGCGCTCGCCCTCACGCTGGCCACGCACGCGCAGACTCCCGCACACTCCGCGCCCACTCAGCACGACAAGCGCGCCGCTGCGAAGGCCTATCTCGCCGGAGCGCATGCCATCGAGGACCGCAACACCCGCGCCGCCTACGATGCCTTTGCTCGCGCCGCGCAGCTCGATCCCACTAACACGGACTACAAAAACGCCGTCGTCATCGCGAAGGCTCACTTCGTCACCGATCTTATCCAGGAGGCGGAGAAGGCCCGCATCCTCGACAAAAATGATGTGGTCCATGCGCGTCTCGCCGAGGCACTCGAGCTTGACCCGACCAACCCGCTCGTCGCGCAGCACATCGGCGATCTCGTCGGCCTCGATAGCGAGCCGCTCAAAAGCGACGACATCACCTCCAGCATCGCGGATGCCATCCGCCTCGAGCCCACTCCCGGCAAGCACAGCTTCCACATCCGCGCCGATGGCCTCTCGCTGCTGCGCCAGGTGCTCTCCGCGTACGGCATCGCGCCCAGCTTCGATTCCAGCGTCCCCTCCCAGCCCATCCGTTTCGATGTCGATAATGTCGACTTCGGGCAGGCGGCGCAGTTGCTGCGCCTCGAGACCAACTCCTTCTTCGTGCCGCTCGATCCTCACCGCGTCCTCGTCGCCAAGGACACGCGAAGCAACCGGCAGGAATACGAACGGCTCCTGATGGAAACCGTCTATCTCCCGGGCCTCAACGCGCAGGAGCTCACGGACGTCAGCAACCTCGCGCGCAATGTGCTCGAGCTCTCGCAGGTCGCCGTGGCGCCCAGTCAGAACACGTTGACCGTGCGCGGCCCGGAAACCCAGCTCGCCCTCTTCAATCGCACCCTTCACGGCCTGATGGATGGCCGCAGCCAGGTGCTGCTCGACGTGCGCATCTATGAGATTCAGCGCACGCGCACCACCAACATCGGCGTGCAACTGCCGCAGCAGTTCACTGCCTTCAACCTCAATTCGGAGCTCCAGTCGGTCCTCAACAACAATCAGAGCCTGATCCAGCAGATCGTCTCCAGCGGTCTCGCCAATGCCAACGATATCGAGGCCATCGCCGCCATCCTGCTCGCCTCCGGCCAGGTGTCGGGCTCCATCCTCAACCAGCCCTTCGCCGTCTTCGGAGGAGGCCTCACTGCCACCGGCCTCACCCTCGGCACCGTCCAGGGCAACCTGGCGCTCAACACCAGTGACAGCCGCGCCATCGATCGGCTCCAGCTTCGTCTGCAGGACCAGGAAGCAGGAGACATCCTCGCCGGCATGCACTACCCCATCATCCAGTCCAGCTATTCCAATCTCACCGGCAGCGGGGTCAATATTCCCGGACTCAACAGCGCCGGCCTCTCCAGTCAGCTCGCGGCCCTCGGCCTCAGCACTTCAAGCCTCAACCAGCAGACGATTCCGCAGGTCCAGTATCAGGACCTCGGACTACAGATGAAGGCCACGCCTTTCATCCATCGCGATCAATCCATCTCGCTCAAGCTCGATCTGAAGGTGCAGGCGCTCGGCGGCACATCTATCAACGACATCCCCATCCTCACCAACCGCCAGTTCACCGCCGCGCTCGATCTGAAGGACGGCGCCAGCGCGCTTGTCACCAGCCTTCTCAGCTCGCAGGAGGCGAACGCCATTAGCGGACTACCCGGCCTCAGCGAGATCCCCGGCCTGCAATCCACCACGAACAAAAATGGTCAGCGCAGCAACGACGAGCTCGTCATCCTCATCACGCCGCACGTAGTGCGCCTGCCGCACCCCTCTGGCGCCAGTCAGGTGATGCTTTTGCCCACCCACCAGTAGAGAGACGCCTCACCCCCGTGTCGTCGCCAGTGAACACGAGGCACTCCGATTATGATGACGATGGATCTGCGCACGGCGCCGCCACGACTCTAAACTGATCCGTATCGAAAAGGTCTCATGAAGATAGCGCGACGAAACAACGTAAAGGTCCTCGGAAATGGCCCCCGCACACTGATGTTCGCCCACGGATATGGTTGCGATCAGAATATGTGGAGGGCGGTCGTTCCGTTCTTCGAAGCTGACTACAAAATTGTCCTTTTCGACTATGTAGGTGCTGGCCAGTCTGATTCTTCAGCCTTCCACCGCACTCGGTACAGCACCCTGAATGGTTATGCCTCCGACATTCTGGAGATTCTCGACGAACTTGGCCTCACAAACGTGAATTTTGTCGGCCATTCCGTTAGTTCCATGATCGGTGCCCTGGCGGCGATCAGAAGACCTGAGCTGTTCGAGAATCTGATTATGGTCGGCCCCTCTCCCTGCTACATCAATGATGGAGATTATGTGGGTGGTTTTGCACGGTCGGATATCGAAGGCCTTCTCGACATGCTTGATAAAAACCATACCGGTTGGAGTGCGATGATGGCTCCGATTATCATAGGCAATGCGGATCGCCCGGATCTGGCAGCCGAACTGGAGGCCAGCTTCTGCAGAACAGATCCCATTTTCGCGCAACACTTTGCCCGCGTGACCTTCCTCTCTGACAATCGGGCAGACCTGAAAAACGTGCCCACCAAAACCTTGATTTTGCAGTGCAACCAAGATTCCATTGCTCCAGCGAGCGTGGGAGAATACGTTCATCGATGCCTCCCGAACAGCGAACTCGTCATCATGGAGGCGACAGGACATTGTCCACATCTGAGCGCGCCGGGGGCAGTCTCCAAAGCCATACAGGCGTTCCTGTAGAACGCTCCGCGCTTGATCCCGCCAACCTGTTCGATTTATACGAACACGCCCCATGCAGTTACATTCTGCTGGATCGGGATGGCCGAATCGTCCAGTCAAATGATCGCTTCCGGCGCCTGGTGGGACTGTCAGAACGGGAAGCGCTGGAGAAGAATTTTCGTCAACTGCTGACTTCCGCGGGCGTCATCTTCTATGACACCCAGGTTCTCCCGTTGTTGCTTCTGAATGGGTTTCGCAATGAGATCGCTCTCGAGCTCGTTCGCCGTCCCCAAGAACGCATCCCGGTACTTGCATCTGCGGACCTGAGATACAGCCCGGAAGGCACGCCCTCTCACATTCGCATGATCCTGCTCGAAGCCACCCAACGCTTGCAGTACGAACACGATCTGCTTCGCTCCCGAAAAGAGGCAGAGCAGATGGCTGAGGTGGTCCGGCAAAGTTCGGATGCCATTATCACCATGAACCCGGATGGCACCGTGAAGATATGGAATCGGGGCGCGGAGGAGATGTTCGGCTACAGCGCTAGCGAGGTGATGGGCCGTTCCTTCGCTGATCTGGTATTTCCCCTCGACAGGCGCCGCGATTTCGATCGGGCGCTTATCGCGCTGAACAAGGGTGAGGAAGTTACAAGCGAAAGCGTCGGCCTCCACAAAGATGGGCAGTTTCTGGATCTATCCATCAATCTGGCCCCGCATCTGGAGGCGCCCGGAACTCTGGTCGCTTTCTCCGCCATCATGCGCAACGTGTCGTCGCGAAAACTTGCCGAAAGGGCCCTCCTGCAAAGCGAGAAACTTGCATCCGTCGGTCGGCTTGCCAGTTCCATCGCCCACGAAATCAATAACCCGCTCGAGGCCGTGACCAACCTTCTTTATCTTCTGGAGCTGCGGGTGCCGACACTCGAATTGAAAACTTTGGTCGGCACTGCTCAGGACGAACTTGCCCGGGTTTCGCAAATAGCCACCCATACCCTCCGCTTCTATCGCCAAAGCAGTAGCCGTACTCATCTCAATCTAAGGGAACTCTTCGATTCCGTGCTCGCTCTGAACCGGGCAAGGCTCCGCAATTTCGGTATTTCGGCTCGCATACCACGTGTCGATTCGATCCCGCTCCTTTGTCATGAGGGCGAGTTGCGCCAGGTCGTCCTCAATATCGTGAGCAATGCAGTGGACGCGATGAAAAAGGGTGGGACTCTCACTCTCTCCAGCCGTGAAGCCACCTCGTGGAGCTCCGGCCAAAAGGGCGTTCGCATCACAATCGCGGACAATGGAACCGGAATGGACAAAGAAACTCTCGCCCACATCTTCGAACCATTCTTCTCTACAAAGGGCATTGGTGGAACGGGGCTCGGATTGTGGATAACCAAGGATCTGGTAGACAAAAGTGGGGGGGTGATCCGCGTGCGGAGCTGTCGCGGAGAGACTGTTCACGGGTCAACGATTGCCCTGTTCTTCCCTCACGACCGCGGCTCGTTAGAGCCTATCGAGGATTGACGGCATTGGCGAACGTAGTTGTCTCGAGGGTGTTGTCCAGCTGGTGTCATTTACCAACTATTTCTGCTTCAAGTCGTAATCAATGATCAGCTTCAACTGGTCGTACGGAATCCCTGCAAAGGGCAGCACGCGGCCGTTCACAAACAGCAGCGGCGTCTGATTCACCCCTACCTGGTCGCCCACCTGAATCGATGCATCCACCGTCGCCTTGGTCGAGGGATCGGCCACACACGCCTTCACCTTCGCGTCATCCACGCCGGCCGTCTTCACCGCGGACGCCAGCGCCTGGCTCGAACCCTCCGGCGTCAGTTGCGCCTGGTTCGCATACACCGCATCGGTGAATTTGAAGAACGCATCATTGCCGCCGATCTTCGCCACGCACACGCCAGTCTCCGCCGCCTTCTCCGCCTCGCTGTGAATATTGCGCAGCGGAAACAGCTGCGAAACGAAATGCGACTGCGGATAATCTTTCAGCAGACGATCCACCGTGGGCTGCGCCTCCTTGCAGTGCGGACACTGGTAGTCCGAGAACTCCACAAACTGCAACGTCGCATTCGCCGGTCCACGGGAAGGCCCCTTCGCATCGCGGTCCAGGATATTTTTGTAGTTCTCAAACGGGTGCTCGCCGAAGGGCAGAATCTCGTCGTTCGCGATCAGGTGCCTGCCGTCGGGAAGCGTCAGGAAGGCCAGCTCGGAAGGCTGCGATTGCTGCGTCCCCTTTTCCTCCACCAGCACCACCACGCGGCTGATGCCTTCGATCTGTGTCTTCTGGATCGCCTGCACCTGGAAGATGCGGTTCTGGTCGTACCCCCAGCTCGCACGCAGAAACGCCTCGACCGTGGCCTTCGTCGGCGTCGTCGCGGTAAAATTCGCCGGATCGGGTGGCGGCAGTGGCGGCAGTGGTGCGGGCGCAGCGGCTTGCCCGGGCTGCGCGGGTGTTTGCGCGGGAGCACCGCTCTGCGCCGTCGGCGCTTCCGGCGGGTTGGCTTGACCAAAGGCGGCAATCGTCACCATCGAAGTTACACTCATCAGCGTCGCCATCAGAGCGCTGCTCACCAAACTATTCATCCACTCTCCAATACCGCAACAACTTAAACCTGTACTTTCACTGCTATCGGGAACCGCCGTCCACTCCCGAATGACTTCGCCGTCACCTTCAGCACCGGTGCCGCCTGCTGCCGCTTGTACTCGCTCTGTTCGATCAGCTTCACGATCTTCTGCACCAGCGCCAGGTCGAGCCCCTGCTGGTCGGCAATCGCCTGCATCGGCATGTACCGCTCGACATATGCCTCCACCAGCGGGTCCAGCACGCTGTACGGCGGCAGCGAATCCGTATCGAGCTGACCCGGCCGCAGCTCCGCCGAGGGCGGCTTCTCGAGAATCGCCCACGGTATCACCTCGCGCTCGCGATTTACATATTGCGACAGCTCATATACCCGCGTCTTCACCAGGTCGCCAATCACCGCCAGCGCTCCCACCATGTCACCGTAGAGCGTGCAGTAGCCCACCGCCATCTCCGACTTGTTCCCCGTCGTCAATACCAGCGCGCCCAGCTTGTTCGAGAGCGCCATCAGCAGTGTCCCGCGGATGCGCGATTGTATGTTCTCTTCGGTCACGTCCGGCGCGCGTCCCGCAAACAGCGGGCCAAGCGCTTCGGTGAACTGGCTGAAGATGCCGTCGATGCGGATCGTCTCATACGCGATACCCAGATGACTCGCCAGCTCCCGGCTGTCATTGATCGAGCCCTCGGAGGAGTACGGGCTCGGCATCCCCACCCCGATCACGTTCTCTCTGCCCAGCGCGTCCACGGCAATCGCCGCCACCAGCGCCGAATCGATCCCGCCGCTCAACCCGATCAGCACCTGCTTGAATCCGCACTTGCGAATGTAGTCGCGCGTCCCCATCACCAGCGCTGCATACGTCGCCGCATCGTCGCCCTCCGCGGTGCGATGGAGATCGCCCGTGCCCGCGGACGTATCCACTATCACCAGGTCTTCAGCGAACGAGCGTCCCTGCGCGATCACTTCACCCCGCGCATTCAGCGCCAGGCTGGTGCCGTCGAAGATCAGGCTGTCGTTCCCGCCTGTCTGGTTCACCATCAGGAGTGGCAGCTTGTGATGACGCGCCGCCGCCGCCAGCATCTCCGCACGCTGCTCCCGCTTCCCCTGCCAGAACGGCGATGACGAAATATTCAGGATCAGCGTGGCGCCCTGACGCACCTGCTCCTCTACCGGGTCGACTGTATACAGCCGCTGCTTCCAGTAGCCCTTGTCATTCCAGGCGTCCTCGCAAATGGTCAGCGCCACCACTTCGTTGCCGATCTTCACCACATCCTGGTGATCGGCCGGCGCAAAGTACCGCTGCTCGTCGAAGACGTCATAGAACGGCAGCAGCATCTTGCGCTGGGTAAAAGTGATCTCCCCGTTCTGCATCAGTACGGCCGCATTGCTCACACGTTTGCCTGAACCGGCGGGCGACGGCACCAGCGTTCCGCAAATGACTGCGATCGATTTACCCGCCGTCGCTTCGCGCGCAATCTCTGCCGCCGCGTCGCCCGCCAGCTTCACGAACGAGGGCTTATCCACGAAATCGCCGGTCGGATAACCGCAGACGCATAGCTCTGGGAAGATCACCAGGTCGGCGCCGCGCTTCTCTGCCTCGCGTACGTTGTGCAAAATTCGTGCTGTATTTCCTCGAAAATCCGCAACCGTCGGATCTATCTGCGCCAGCGCAATCTTCACCATTTCAGTGTATCGGAGAACCCATGGGAGCGCTCCTTGGCACGGCACGCGATTGCCGTCCGTGTGGCCGATTGGCAGACCATCGGTTTCGCGTTCTCGGCAACAGCAAAGTCTTCCGCGCAATCTGCTCGATCCCCTCGCAAAGCGAAGCCGAATTCACGGTCATGAAAAATCAGAGAGCAGGTTATTATGGCCGCTATGAGTGAAGCGGATATAGAAATGGAGATCTCTCCCCCATCGCTGCGGTGACTCCAACACAAAATAAAGGAGCCTTCGCGCTCACTGACTTCTGGGAGTCTTCATACTTTCCTGCGCTGGATGGGCTGCGCGCCCTCTGTATTCTGCTGGTTATCTTCAATCACACCCACGCACCTTACCCGCGTTTTATCTACGGCTGGCTCGGCGTGGACATCTTCTTTGTTCTGAGCGGTTTCTTGATAACCACGCTGCTTCTCCGTGAGCGCGAAAGCTACGGCAATCTGTCACTCAAGGGCTTCTACGCGCGCCGCTTCTTTCGTATTCTTCCAGTGTATTTTGTTGTTCTTGCCGGGTACCTGGCGCTCATTCCAATGCTTCGCGATTGGAAGCGGTGGGATCAGATAAAGATCGCGTTGCCGTACTTATTAACGTTCACCCAGGAGTTTCGCCCGGCTTCGGCTGGAAACATCTACAACCAGACCTGGAGCCTCGGATACGAAGAGAAGTTTTACCTCATTTGGCCTCTGCTTGTGATAGCCGGATTTCCATTCCGAACTCGCAGAGTTATGTTGCTGGTTGCAGCCAGCTTGCCGATCCTTCTATTGCCGCCCACCGCTGCCCGTTCCTACGGAGGCTTGTTCCTCGGGGCACTCTTTGGCGTTTTGCTCGATAAGAGCAGTCGAAGCCCGATGCAGAACGCGCTCTCCAAAACGCCTACAAGTTTGGCATTCGTCGCTGCTGTAGCGACTTATCTGCTGGCCGGACGCATGCCCGGGCTTATTCTTCTTTTTTCTCTGGCTATGTCGTTCTTTACTGTTGCGCTGGTCACCCGCACGGGAATACTGCGCAGAATGTTAGAGCATCCCATCCTGGTGCTATTTGGCAAACGAAGTTACGCGATGTACTTGGTTCATATCGTGTTGCTGGACGGGATAGAGGCTGTGGCGCGAAAGGCGCAACTGGACATTTGGTACATCGTTGTGCCCGCGGCGTATACCGCCAGCTTTGTCGTCGCGATGGTCCTTTTCTATCTGATCGAACGTCCCTGTGTCGCCTACGGCCGGAAATTATCACGACGCATGCGCGAGCGGATGAGAGGGCCACGCGAATTCGATGTCCTAGCGGCAGAGGGAGCCGGCAACGGTGTTGCTGTGATCGAGCGGGAGGAATCCGGGGTACCGCGGGCCTTTTAAAGAGAGGAGCTTCTTCCGTAACACGAGCGAACAAGATATCTCGCACTTGGCACGGACGAAATCTGCTTGTCTCTGCTCTTGTGCCAGAGAAACACGGCTCTTATGTTCCCGTTCCCGAGATTACGACCCCTATCGTGCGCACCAGAATCTTGATGTCCAGCCACAGACTCCAGCTCTCGATGTACGCCCGGTCCAGCGAGATATAGCTGTCGAACGACGGATCCTGTCTCGCCTGCACCTGCCATAAACCGGTAATCCCCGGCACCACATCCAGCCGGCGCAGATGGTTCAGCTCATAGCGCTTCACTTCGCTCGCAATCGGCGGCCGCGGACCCACCAGGCTCATGTCCCCGCGCAGCACATTGAATAATTGCGGCAGCTCGTCGAGCGAGTACTTGCGCAGGATGCTCCCGCTGCGCGTGATGCGCGGATCGTTCGTGATCTTGAACAGCACCGAATCCCGCTCGTTCATGTGCAGGACCTCTGTCCTGCGCCTTTCCGCATCCGGCACCATGGTGCGGAACTTGAGGCAGCGGAAGACCCGGCCCTTCTTGCCGATCCGCTCCGACGCATAAAAAATCGGTCCCGCCGTATCCGCATGCACCGCAATCGCGATCGCGGCCAGCACCGGCATTAGCAACACAAGCGCCACGCTCGACCCAACGATGTCCAGCATGCGCTTCAGCGCCATGCTCAGTATCGGCACCTCACCGCGGTGCAGCGGAATGGTGGGAAACTGTCCGATGTATTCAATGGGGCTGTTCCACGCCAGCCCGTCGTAAAGGTCCGGCACTACACGGATGTCCACGCCCGCCTCGCGCGCCTGCTGGACCAGCTGCTTCACCAGCACCCGCTCGCACGGCGGCGTCAGAAAAATCTCGTCCACAAAATGCTTGCGCGCCAATTCCAGGACTTCGTCGATTGTGCCCAGCACATCCGCACTGGCCGCCGCACTCTGGGAGTCATGACCCGGGAGCTGCACAAAGCCCTTGAAGGTAAAACCGAGATGCCGAATGCTATCGATGTGGTGGCGCAGCGCCTGGCCGACGCGTCCCGTGCCCACCACCAAAATATTGCGCGTCTCCATCCCGCGGTCGTAGCGTCGATACACCCTCCCCCGCCAGACCAACCGCCGCGTGCACAGCAGCACGGCCGTAAAAAAGATGGTCAGGATCACGACGCCGCGCGAGATCGCCTCTCCCCGCCCCACGTACAAGGCCCCGGAGAGCAGCAGGCCCGCCGTGAAGCATGCCTGGATGGTCAGTCGCTGGTCGTGCAGAGTATTGCGCAACTGAATCGGCGCATAGAGACGCAGCCGGCGGCTGACCAGGATCAGCGCCAGGATGAACCAGCACAGATAAAACAGAGAGAGCCACGGACTGGCGCTGAGCATCGCCTGGGTCTGAATGATTGATTCGTTTTCAATGAAATTGCCCAGATAGATGCGGATTGCTGCCGTCGCCGCGACCAGCACGCAAAATATATCGCACACCGCCCAGAACAACGCCAGCCGCGCAGAATGCGACCAGACGTTGGTACGTACGCGTTCCACCGTCCTGGTTCCAGCGGAATGGAATCGCTCTGCACCGTGGATGCGGTGGACAAATTCAGGGGTGCTCATCGAGGGTGCTCGCAACTCCTGTGAAATGGCTGGAAAAAGAAACTTTCGGCTACGATGCACCCTGACCGGAGTGTCGTTCTACGCTGTACCGGCTGCAGATCTATCGTTGGAAACGTAACGAGGACGCCCGCGAAAGTCTTGCCGCACTCTGCGCTCTGCATCCCCACTTCAATCTCTCCTCATCCGCACTTTGTAGTACCCGCGCAACATGTCGCCGGTCCGTAAGGGAACCTGCGCCAGAGAAGCCCGGAGCACAGCCCACAATCAAGCCCAGCCTAGCTTCGTGAGTGCCGGAAATCTGTACAACGCGTCGATTCTACGGCGATCCCGTCGCGCACTTTGCGCCTGAAATGCAATATAAAAATCACCACATTGTCACGCTGTAACTTGCCATCACGGAAGACGTGTCTTTACCTTCACATCGCTTTGTGCAGTGTGCAACTTCTTCCTTGCGGATTTCCACTTTCGCCTGTGACACTTCTGAGTCATTGCGCCGGAGCGAAGTTACACGTTCGGTAGGACAAGCGAATCCAGCTCCAGAAACTGTTGCAGGATTTCGTCGTCACTCTGCTTCATCTCGTCCATCGTTCCGAAGAAGAGCACCTTGCCTTGATGCAGGAAGACCACGTGATCGGCAAGCCGCTCGGCAAATCGCATGTCGTGCGTCACGACGATGCTGGTCAGCAGCAGTTGCGTCTTCAGCTTCTGGATCAGGTCTCCCAGCAGCCGCCCGATCAGCGGGTCCACCATCGTCGTCGGTTCGTCATACAGAATCGCCTGCGGCTGCGCCGCCATTGCTCGTGCAATCGCCACCGAGCGCTTCATCCCCGTCGACAGGTCCGACGGCAGCAGGTCGGCCATGCCGGTGACTCCAACCATCTCCAGCAGCCCATTGACGATCTTCTGGATCTGATCTTCTTCAAGCTCCTTCCGTTCGCGCAGCGGGAATGCGACATTCTCCCCCACGCTCAACGAATCGAACAGCGCCCCGCTCTGGAAGACCATGGTGACTTTCTTGCGCACCTCTTCCATCTGCTGATCGTTGAAGCCGGTAATGTCCTCGCCGGCCACCAGGATCCGTCCCTTGTCCGGTTTCAGAAAGCCCATGATCTGCTGCAGCGATACCGACTTGCCCACACCGGAGCGCCCCAGGATGCACAGCGTCTCGCCGGTCAGCACCTCAAAGCTCACATCGTCCAGCACATGCAGATCGCCGAATGATTTCGAGACGTGATCGAAGACGATGTATGGCTCGGATGACTTCGCCGGCTGCGCACCGCCGCCATTCTCCTTCGCCTCGCGAACCTCTTCGCGGAAGAGCTCCGGCGGTATTTCGAGCGGCGTCTCGTCGATCGGCTGCAGCGGGACTTCCTCTCCGTGCTCCGTCCCCGCTTCGCGCAGCAAGGCCTCCTCGGCGGCACTCTCCTGCCCGTCGCGGTTCTCTCTTTCCGGATCCCTATCCCCTGCGTCGCCGTTCGCCTCCGGCCTTCTCTCGTCGTCCATCCTCATAGCATAGGGGCTGGAACGCCCATCGCCTCTGCCACCGCCAGTTCCTCCGGCGTATTGCAGTTCATGAATTGCAAATGAGGTGCGCGCCGCGAGCGCCACGCGCCACTCGCCGCGACTCTCTCCACATCGAAGCAGTCGATGTCACCGCTGCTCGATGCGCGCTCCACCGCGACCATGACCTTGTAATGGCCGGCGTCCAGCGCGTCCGTGACCCCGCGACGCAGCTCCCCCCGGTAGACGGCGCACAGCGGCTGCGGCTCGCCGAGCAACCGCGGGATCGTCGCCATCGCTCCAGTCGTCTCCGCGCGCCCCAGAATCCATCGCAGAAATTCCGTTTCCAGCAACGGCAGGTCCACCCCCAGCACCAGCACCAGCGCAGCCTCGCTTTTGCTCAGCGCCGTCTCGATTCCGCTCAATGGTCCGCAATCGGGATGTGCATCCGCAACCACATCCCCGGCTATACCATCCAGCGGCTCGCGCAGCCCGGCCACCCGCGCCCGCACTCCCAGCGCCCGCAGCTTTTCCAGCATGTGGCTGAGCAGCGGCCGGCCGCAAAGTTCCACGCCAGCCTTGGAACGTCCCATGCGCAGGCTCCGGCCTCCGGCCAGCACCCAACCTTCCGCATCCATCGTCGTCAACCGCCCAGCCGCTCG
Organism: uncultured Acidobacteriaceae bacterium; assembly: GCA_963757575.1. Classification (GTDB taxonomy): domain Bacteria; phylum Acidobacteriota; class Terriglobia; order Terriglobales; family Acidobacteriaceae; genus KBS-83. The sequence continues at coordinate 299,837 of CAVWSD010000012.1, read as the reverse complement.
AACATGCGGATGATCGATTCGATGCCGCGATAGAAATTCGCGATGTGGAACTTCTCGTTCGGCGCGTGCAGGTTATCGTCGGGCAGCCCGAAGCCCATCATCAAAGCGGGAATCTTCAGGTGCCGCTCGATATCCCCCACAATCGGAATCGAGCCCCCGCCCCGCACAAAGACCGTCTCCTTGCCAAAGACCTCGCGCATCGCGTCCTTCGCCGCCGTCACGTAGGGATTGTCCGTCCCCACCACAATCGGGTCGCCCGAGTGGATCAGCCGCACCTCCACCGTCACGCCCTTCGGCGCGAGCGTGTCTACGAACGCTTTGTACTGCGCGAAGGCCTTTTTCGGCGTCATCGCCGGCACCAGCCGCATGGACACCTTGGCCACTGCTCGCGCCGGGATTACCGTCTTCGCCCCCGCGCCGGTAAAGCCGCCCGGCATGCCGTGTACATCGAGCGTGGGCCTCGCCCAGGTCCGCTCTAACACCGAGTACCCCGCTTCGCCGGTCAGCACCGGGGAGCCCACTTCCGCCTCGCGATAGTGCTCTTCGTTGAACGGCAGCCGCGCCCACGCCGCCTTCTCTTCCGCTGACGGCGCCTCCACGTCGTCGTAGAACCCCGGGATCAGGATCTTCCCCTCACGATCCTTCAGCCCGGCAATGATCTGCGCCAGCGCTATGAACGGATTTGGCGCCGCCCCGCCGTACATCCCCGAGTGCAGGTCGGTCTTCGCACCCCGCACCTCGATCTCGGTGTAGATCATCCCCCGCAGCCCCACGCACAACGTGGGCAGCTCCGGGGCAAACATCTCCGTATCCGACACCAGCGCGAAATCAGCCTTCAGCTCTTCGGGATGCTCGCGCACGAAGGCAGCAATGCCCTCGCCGCCCACTTCTTCCTCACCCTCCAGAATCATCCGCACGTTCACCGGCAGCCTGCCCTTGCCAGCCCCCTCTTTCTGGTTTGGAATAGCGCCTCCAGTGCCTTCAGATGCATGTACATCTGCCCCTTATCGTCGACCGCGCCGCGCGCATACAGATTGCCGTTGCGCTCCGTCGGCTCAAAGGGCGGCGTCAGCCACTCGTCCAGCGGATCGGGCGGCTGCACATCGTAGTGCCCATAGCACAGCACCGTCGGCTTCCCTGTTGCATGCAGCCACTCGCCGTACACCAGCGGATGCCCCGCCCGTCCACCATGCGCTGTCTCGATCAGCCGCACCTTCTCGAGCCCGATGCGCGTCATCTCTGCGGCCAGCCTCTCCGCCGCACGGCGCGTGTCCCCGTTATGCTCCGGCAGGGTGGAGATGCTGGGAATCCGCAGCAGCTCCTTCAGCTCCTCAAGAAATCGCGGCTGGTTCTGGCGGGCAAAATCAATAGCAGCACTGGACATAAGGATCGCTGACTCCGGCGTTTCTCGTTTCGTTGGGATCTTAGCCCAGGTGAGGGGACAGGATCCGGGCGAGGATCAGGCACAAATTCGGCAAAGCAGGTTCAGGGGCGGTTCAGAACGGCTGGCTACGCAGATTAGCTTGTCGCGAAGTTGAATTACCGCTGAGATTTGCGCTGCGCACAAAGCTGCCGCCCACGTTTGCCACGTTTTCTTTTAGCCGGGCGTCTCGTGTGGGTCGGCGTTTCCGGGCAAATGATTTTTCTCCCCTCAGTACCGCGCCACTGCCGGGTCCACTTCCCGCGACCACGCATCGATCCCGCCGCGGAGCGATTGCGCCTGCTCAAAGCCCTGATTCCGCAGCCAGTTCGCCACATTCAGCGAACGTACTCCATGATGGCAGATCACTACGATCCGCTCCTCCGGATCGAGCTCGTTGTAGGCGCGCCCCGGCACCTCGCCCATGGGCATCGCGTGAGCGCCGGGAAATCCCACCGTCTTCATCTCCCATGGCTCGCGCACATCCAGCAGAAATAGCTGATCTTCCGCTGCCAGCATCGCCTTAAGCTCCTGCGGAGCGACTTCAAGGTCTAACATAGATAGAAAGAGAGATGTACATACCGACCCCCGAGGTTTGACACTTTCGGGAATGACCGCGCCAAATGCTTATTCAATAAGTAACTGGGGCGTGGTCTACATGATACAAACAAGACAAATTTTCGTTCAAAGAGAGTAGTAAGCAATGGCAGGTGAGAAGGTACTGATCGTAGAAGACGAGCTCCACGCACTCATGGGGCTCGCTGAACTTGTTTCCGGATGGGGATATCGTACAGAGACAGCGCGCGACGGCGCAGAAGCGCTGGACAAGGTATTGGCCTGGCAGCCGGGCATCATCGTCACCGACATGAAGATGCCGCGCATGGATGGCATCGAGCTGCTGAACCGCCTCAGCGAACTCCCCGATAAACAGTGCGTCATCCTGCTTACCGCACAGGGTTCCATCGATCGCGCCGTCGAAGCCATGAAGCTCGGCGCCTATGACTTCATCCAGAAACCGGTCGACCCCACGCGCCTCAAGATGATCCTCGCCAACGCTTCGCGCCAGCGCGAGACCGAGCAGGAGCTCGACTTCACCCGCCGCAAGCTGCGCGAAAAGGGTGTTCTTGGCTCGCTCGTCGGCTCCTCCCGGAAGATGCAGGACATCTTTGCCCTCATCGAGCGCGTCGCCCCCAGCAACGTCTCCGTGCTCATCACCGGCGAGAGTGGAACCGGGAAAGAGGTCGTCGCCCGCACCCTCCACGAGCTGAGTCCACGCAAGGTAAAGCCCTTTGTCCCCGTCAACTGCGCCGCTATCCCGGAGACCCTCATCGAAGCCGAGATCTTCGGCTATGAAAAAGGCGCCTTCACCGGCGCCATCGAGCGCAGCCCCGGTTGCTTCGAACTGGCCGAGGAAGGCACCCTGCTGCTCGACGAGATCGGTGAGATGCCCGTCGGCACCCAGGCCAAGCTGCTGCGCGTGATCGAGGAGAAGCGCCTCCGCCGCTTGGGCGCGAAGATCGAGAAGACCACCAATGTGCGCGTGCTGGCAGCCACCAACAAGGATCCTCGCGAGGCGGTCGACGACGGCCACCTTCGCGCCGATCTCTTCTATCGCCTCAACGTCTTCAACATTCATATGCCACCACTGCGGGAGCATAAGGAAGACATCCCCGCCATCCTCGAATCCATCCTCGCGGACATGAACGAGAAGCACGAGCGCGCCGTCACCGGCGTGGATAAGGAAATGCTCGCCCGCCTGATGAGCCACGACTGGCCGGGCAACGTCCGCGAGTTACGCAACACCATCGAGCGTGCCGTCATCCTCTGCGGTGAGGGTCAGCTTGAATCGCGCCACCTGCCACCGGGCTTCGGCGAGCGTGTTCTCCGTCCCAGTGCGGACGACATGGCCAACGCCAACTCCGTTCAGGTCGAGGTCGGCGCTACCGTCGACGAAGCCGAGCGCCTCCTCATCCTCAAGACTCTCGAGTCCACGCGCAACAACAAGACCCGCGCCGCGGAGATCCTGGGCATTAGCCTGAAGACGCTGCACAACAAGCTCAAGGAGTACGGCAGCGCCTCCTTCGCTTCCGCGGAAAGCATCGAGGAGCGCGTCTAAAACCCCGGTTTCTCTCGGGCATTGGAGCAAAAGCACAGACTGTGTAACGTGAGGCACGATTCTCAACGCAGCCGTTCTCTCAAGGAACGGCTGCACCGAGCTGATCTCCCCACATCCTGGTTTCTGTGCTTTTGCTTTAGCACGCCGGTTGTATTGCCTTGCGGCTTCCGGGGTATTAAAAACCGCTAAGGTGCTCTGTTGGAAGCGCTTCCCCCAGGAAACTACTCAAACTCGCCAACCGGGGCTGAGTTTCCTGTTACAGAGGACGCAGCCGCAACGGGTACCATAGTCTGAGCCCCCATGCGTCTCAAAACAAAACTTGTTCTCGCCATTACCGGACTCGTCTTTCTGGTGGTGACAGTTTTGTCCTGGCTCTTCCTCGAGCAGCTTCTCGCCCAGCGCATCAGCCAGTCCTATGCCGCGAACGACATGGTGGCCCGCCAGATTCTCTACAGCACGGGGCTCGCACTCACCAACGGCCTGCGCGGCAGGCAGATCGATGCCAACGACCCCACGGCCCTCCGCGCTGCCGTTCTGGATGTCCTGCAGCACGACGAAGGCCTGAACGGGTTGATCAGTTCAGTCAATCGCTACGCTCCGACGGTCTTCGATGTCGCCGTTGCGGACCGCGACGGCAAAGCCTTGCTAAGCACCGATCCCACCCAGGACAACGTGACGCTCCCCAAGCGGGAAGACTACGCTTTGCTCCAGCACGCCGGCGTCATCGCCACCATGCGCGCTGTCTTTGGGCCGCCGCGCAACTACAACATCGTCCTTCCGCTCGAACGGACAGTTGAACCCGGAAAAAAAGAGCCGTTCCTCACCATTCGGGTCGGCATCCGCACCACCTTCCTGCGCACGGTATTCGCGCCCTGGATCTGGGCCTCGCTCACCTTTACCGGCATCGCCATCATCTCTTCCCTGCTGGTTGCGGCCCTGCTGGCCAACCTCGCACTCCAGCCCATCGAGCAGATCAGCCTTCGCCTGGATACCCTTGAGGAGGCCGGCTTCGATCGCGACGGTGAGCCCGAGGCACCCAAGCCGGCCGAGCTGCCGCCGTCCAGGGAGAGCCCGGCGTGGATGCGCCCCGCCACGCTTATCCGCCCGTCTACCGAAGACACCGTCGTCCAGGTCTCCGACAAGATCGAGCGCATCGGCCGCCGCATGCGCAATGTCGAGGAGGTCTTCTCCGCCCTCAAGGAAAATCTCGACTCCATCATGGCGAACCTGCAGGATGGCATCCTGCTGTTCACCGCGGAAGGCCGCGCTGCCCTGGTCTCCGATTCAGTCGAGCGCTTCCTCGGCATTCCCCGCACCCGGCTCTTTGGTGGCAGCATCAACAGCATCTTCACTCTGGAAACCAAGATTGGTCGCCTGGTGCGCGACGCGTTCGAGAACGGAAACACCCTGGACCAGGAGGAGGTCGAAACCGAAACCGGCCGCCGCGTCCAGGTCTCCCTCGACTTTGTCGTAGACCAGGATTCAGCCCCCGGCGCATCGCTCGGCGCGCTTTTGACTCTGCATGACCTTGAATCCGTCCGCGAGCTGGAAAGCGAACTCGAGCTCTCCCGCCGCCTCGCCGCCATCGGCCGCCTCACTTCAGGCGTCGGCCACGAGGTCAAGAACCCCATCAATGCCATCGTCGTGCATCTCGAGCTGCTGCGGAACAAGCTCTCCGGGCCGGACGCGCGCGCCATGCGTCACCTGGAGATCATCGAGAGCGAGATCCAGCGGCTCGATCGCGTCGTCCAGACCCTGGTCGACTTCTCGCGGCCGGTCGAGCTGCAGCTCAAGGAACAGGACCTCCGCCGCATCGTCTCTGGCGTCCTCATGCTGGCCTCGGCCGAGCTCGAAACGCACAATGTCCGGGTCTCCAGCCACATGCCGGAACGGCCTATGATCACCAAGGTGGACGCCGACCTCATCAAGCAGGCTATTCTGAACGTCGTCCTGAATGGCGCTCAGGCCATGTCCCAGGGCGGAGATCTGCATGTCACTCTGCGCGAGGACGGTCGCATGGCGGCCATCGAAGTCTCTGACAGCGGGAGCGGCATCCCGGACGACATACGGGCCAAGATCTTTGACCTCTACTTCACCACTCGCAAGGACGGAAGTGGTATTGGACTGGCCATGACTTACCGTATCATTCAGCTACATAATGGCAGTATTGACGTACAATCGGAACAAAACATAGGCAGCACGTTTACTTTGAAACTCCCTTTGCTGGCTTCAGCCGAGGGAAAACTGCGCGGTTCTCAGTTGGATACAACAAGCTCGGCTCCGGCCTTCACCTCCGAAGGATCCGGCCTATGACCTGGCATCTTCTCCGCCTGGCATCCATGGCCGCAACGCTGCTGCTCCCGGCGTTGTCAGGCTGCGCCTACCTTCATAAAGGCTCTCCCGCGCCAGTTCCCATCACCGCCCAAGCGACATCGCTCGCGCCGCCGGCCAGTCCGCTTTACTCGTTCCTGAGCCAGGGCGATCCTGCGCTGCCGGACCTGCCTGCGCCGCCACCGCCCGGCGCGCAACCGGCGCCACCGCCATCCTCCGTTATCGTGGACACGGCAAAGAAGCCCGTGCGTGCCACGCATCGCCGCGGCCGCAAGGGCGAAATCGAAGTGGCAGAGCGTGAGACCCACGAGCGCGAAGCTCGCGAGAAAGAACCCGCACCCACCGAAATCGCTGCCGCGCCGCCAGAAGGCCAGAACGTCAAAGTGACCGCCCCCACGCCCAGCGGAGATACTAGCCAGCCCACTTCCATCGGCATCATCAGCGCCGGACCTACGCCGGACACCAGCGGGTCACGCCAGCAGGCCTCCGACCTCATCGACTCCACGCAGCGCGGTGTCAACTCCCTGCGTAAGCTCAACGGCGATCAAACTAAGACCGTCGCCCAAATACGCAGTTTCCTCGATCAGGCGCACCGCGCTCTGCACAACAACGACGTCGACGGCGCCCATACCCTCGCCACGAAAGCCAAGACCCTCCTCGACGAGCTAACCGGCGCCAGTTAAGAGCAAGCTTCCAGCTCCTAGCCTCTAGCTCGATAGTGCCATGAGGGAAGTAGCGAATAGAAACCTGTTGTGGTGGCCGCGCGAAGTGACAGCGAACGTTGCCGCTTGGCACCGGATGGAGCTCAGGCCCCAAGCTAGGAGCTAGAAGCTAGGAGCTGTCCTCTACCTCTCCCCCCACTTCAATTTCTGCCGCAGCACATCGAAAAATCCATGCCTGCGCAGCCGCACCAGTTGCACGGTGTGCTCGGAGCGCCGGCACTGCAGGCTGTCGCCCACCTGCACCTCGATCGCCTCCTGTCCATCGACCGTCAGGTACGTCTGGTCCGGCACCCCCACCACGCTCAATTTGATCTGCGCATCGCCGTGCACCACCATCGGCCGGATGGTCAGCAGATGCGGGCAGATCGGCGTCACGATCATCGCGTCCACATCCGGCGACATGATCGGGCCATTCGCCGCCAGGTTGTAAGCCGTCGATCCCGTGGGTGTCGATACGATGACCCCGTCCGCACGAAATGCCATCGCAAGCTGCTCATCCAGCAGCACGCGGAAGTCGCCCATGCGCGCAATCGCGCCCTTCGACACCACAATGTCGTTCAGCGCCTCATACGTCCGGAACAACTGCTCATCGCGAATCACATCCACGTGCAGCATCGCGCGCGAATCCAGGTGACATTCGCCGCAGGTCCATCCCTCCAGGTTCGAGAACAACTCGCTCAACCGCACTTCGGTGAGAAAGCCCAGCGACCCCAGGTTCACGCTCAGGATCGGCACCTTGCTCTTGGCAAACACCCGCGCCGCGGCCAGCAGCGTGCCGTCGCCTCCCAGCACAATCGCCAGCTCCGGATTCTCCATCGTCATCTCGTGCCGCGGCACAACGCGCGCACTGTCGATATAGCTCCCGCTCACTGGGTCCAGGATCGGCTCCATCCCGCGCCCGCGTATCCACGTCACCAGCTCGTTGAGGATTGGAGCGAGGTCCGGCTTCTGCGGCTTCGAAATGACAGCAATCGTGCGCATCGGTCTCTCAGTGTAAATCGCCGTCGGTGAAAAAAGCGGCCAGCAGGAAGCAAGTCGGCGAGTCAGCAAGCCTGCCAGTGAACGATCGCCCTCCCGACCACAGCGAGGACGATGCACAATCATCGTCATCCGACCGGAGCCTTGTCGCGAGCGAGACCGGCGAAGTGGAGGCTGGGACAAGATAGTCAGAACTTTATCCCTGTTCCCTTATTCCTTATTCCTTCCACCGCGCGTGCAGCAAAAACTCCCGATTCCCCTCCGCCCCCAGAAGCGGCGAATCCATCACCTCAATCTCCGCGCCGTCCAGTTCCGCCACCGCCGCGCGCACCCGCTCCACCGCCAGCCGATGCGCCGCCGCATCGCGCACGATCCCGCCCTTCCCCACATGCTCCCGTCCCGCCTCAAACTGCGGCTTCACCAGCACCACTGCTTCCGTCAGCGTCGCCCGCAGCGCATCCACGACCGCCGGCAGCACCAGCGTCGCCGAGATGAACGACACGTCCATTGCAAAGAACGTAGGCATTGCAAAAACCGTGGGCATCGCTGAAAACGTAACCGCCTGTGTGATCTGTTCGCGTTTCAGGTTGCGCGCATTCGTCCGCTCCAGCAAGCTCACCCGCGGGTCTACCCGCAGCTTGTGCGCGATCTGCCCGTAGCCCGTATCGATCGCCAGCACCGCCGCCGCACCGTGCTGCAGCATGCAATCGGTAAAGCCGCCGGTCGAAGCTCCCACATCCGCGCACACCCTCCCCGTCAGATCGATTTTCCAGTGCTCCAGCGCCGCCTCCAGCTTTAAACCGCCGCGACTCACATAGCGCAGGTCGTCGCCCAGCAGCCGCACCGTCGCATCTTCGGCCACAGCAGCGCCGGGCTTCTCCACCTTCTGCTCGTTCACCAGCACGCGCCCCGCGAGGATCAGCGCCTGCGCCCGCTCGCGCGATGGAACAAGCCCGCGCTCTACCAGAAACTTGTCAAGCCGCGACTTCATCCCTGCACCCATCCTGTGAATGAAAGAGACCGCCTTTCCCTGAGTGACAGGCCGCTGGCGTGTTGCGTATGATGACCGGGCATCCCACGAATGTTTGAATCCCCTTCCAATCCGAAGCCCTCTGATAACCGTACATCGAACAGCGAAACGGAAATCGGAGCCGTCGACGAGACGACCATGTTGACGCGCATTGGGCAACGCGACGAGAACGCAATGGAAGCGGTCTTCCGGCGTTATAGCGGACCTGTGTACTCGGTAGCGCTTCGCGTATTGCGGGACACCGGTCAGGCCGAGGACATCCTGCAGGAGGTCTTCCTCCAGCTCTGGCGCAAACCCGCCGCCTTTGTTCAGAACCGGGGATCCCTCGGCGCCTGGCTGGTAGTCATCGCGCGCAATCGCGCCATCGATGTACTCCGCCGTCGCAAGCCATCGGACTCCGTCGACGACGTAGTCCTCACCTCGCCCATCAATGTAGCGGACGAGGCGGAGCGAAACATCGTTATGCAGAGAGTACGCGGCGTCATTGCCAATCTGCCGGAGGAGCAGCGCAGGACCCTCGATCTCGCGTACTTTGAAGGATTGAGTCATACCGAGATCGCCAGTCGCACAGGCGATCCGTTGGGCACAGTAAAGACCAGGATTCGGCAGGCGCTGATCACTTTGCGAAAGGCATTGGAAGCATGAACGAGCCCGGCTCCAACCCGGTACCCATCTCGCCTGAGGACCTCGCGCTCTTCGCGATTGGGTCCCTGCCTGCCGACGAGATGGCCGCGATTGCCGCCGCACTGCGTGACAATCCAGCCGGCGCAGCAGGAGCTCGCACGCATCCAGAGTGATTTCGCTTTGCTCGCACTCTCCACAGACCAGCAGCCTGCACCCGCCGGTTCGTTCGACCGCCTCAGAGCGCGCATGCGCGAAGCGACGCTGAACAGCACACACGACACTGCACAGATCGGAACCCCAATGCCGGTCCAGACGCCATACGAAATCGCTCCCATCTCATCCCGTCGCCGCAGCAAATGGGCGACCTTCACTCCCTGGGCCATCGCCGCCGCCCTCGCCATCGCGTGCAGCATCCTGGGCTACCGCGTCAGTTCGATGAACGATGCGCTCGATGGCGAATCCGCCCTGGTATCCAACCTGGCCGCGAAGGCTTCGCATGCCCAGCAGGTGCTCGAAGTCCTCAACGCACCCGACGCGCAGCGCATCACCCTCACCGCCACCAAGACGCCGCCCGCGCCTACCGCCCACACCGTCTATCTCGCCGAGCGCGGCGCGCTGGTCATGGAAGCGAGCCATCTCAAGCCGGTGCCCGCCGACAAAGCCTATGAGCTTTGGGTCATCCCCGCCAGCGGAGGAGCACCTCTGCCGGCCGGCACCTTCCGGCCAAACGCAGAGGGCTACGCTTCACTCGTACTGCCCCGCCTGCCCAGCGGCGTCCCCGCAAAGGCCTTTGGCATCACCATAGAAAACGCCGCCGGCTCCGCTACCCCAACCCTGCCCATCCTCCTCTCCGGCGAATAGACGCACTAAACCAGCATCGCCGCATGATCCAGCAAAACCCGGACCAAAAGGAAAAGGCGCTCCGCAGTGTGGGAGCGCCAAACGCATCAGGAGACCTTCGCCACTAAGACTACGGCGCATGCCGCGCCGCGTCTTCAGTAACAGGAATGGTTTCCTTCTCCAACCAAGGATGGATCTCCGCATGCGCGCCGGTCTTCCGTCGGCACGCTGAGCAGGCACCGCAAGACTGCCATCGGGCGTACCATTTCCATCTATGGACACCACCCGCCGCACCCTCTGCCTCTCGCTGCCCGCGTTCGCCGTCACCGCCCTCGCTGCCGACAACCCCGGCGCCCCCATCGCCTCATTCGCCAAGCCCTTTGAAACTCTGCCCGTCCATCACAACGGCGCCAACCTCTCGCGCCCGATACTCGATGGCACCACGCACTCGAACGATCACATGGAAGTGCACGAGACCACGCTCGCGCCCGGCAGCTCGCCCCACCCGCCCCATCAGCATCCACACGAAGAGCTCTTCCTTATGATGAACGGCACGCTCGCCGTTACCATCGCCGGCAAGACCACCGAGATCGGCCCCGGCTCCGCCGCCTTCGTGCACTCGGGCGAACTCCATGGCGTCCGCAACCCTGGCACCACCCCCGCGCAATACTTCGTAGTCGCCATCGGAACTTAGCAGACACAATAAATCGGTTGCCCCACATCTCCGGCTTGAGATACGGAGCGAAGCCAGCAGTGCCGCAAAGCGGGTGCCCCATCCTAACGAAGTTAGAGTGGGGTAGTTCCTACGCTCTGCAGCGAGTCGTTGCCTCACAATCTCGCCTGTGCTAGCGTTCCCTCACAGCACACTCATCGTGAACATCTTGTTTCCTTTCTGAGGACCCGCATGCACGCTTCATCCCGCTGCCTCATTCTGGCGGCTGCTCTGCTCGTCATCTCTGCTCCCGCCATCGCACAGAACACCGCGTATCCCAGCGAGACACCGGCAAACTTCCAGCCGACCACCGCCAGCTTCGACTATCAGCGCCGCGACGTCATGATCCCCATGCGCGACGGCGTCAAGCTGCACACCGTCATCCTCGTCCCCAACGGCGCAAAGAATGCGCCCATCCTCCTCACCCGCACCCCCTACGACGCCACGGCGCTCACCTCGCACTCGCAAAGCTCGCACCTCGGTCCCATCCTTCAGGGCTATGACAACGCAGTCGACGTCATCGTCGATGGCGGCTACATCCGCGTCGTCCAGGATATTCGCGGTAAGTACGGCTCCGAGGGGGACTACATCATGAATCGTCCCCTCCACGGCCCGCAGAACCCTACCGCCATCGACGAATCCACCGACACCTACGACACCATCGACTGGCTCGTCAAAAACATCCCCGAGTCCAATGGCAAGGTGGGCATCCTCGGCATCTCCTACGACGGCTTCCTGCCGCTCATGGCGCTCGTCCATCCCCATCCCGCGCTCAAAGTTGCAGTGCCGATGAACCCCATGGTCGACGGCTGGATGGGCGACGACTGGTTCCACAACGGCGCCTTCCGGCAACAGAACATCGCCTACATCTATGACCAGTCCGCCACCCGCTCGAACACCATCACGTGGTGGACAAGCAACTATGATGATTACGATATGTGGATGCGCGCCGGCTCCGCGGGAGCGCTCGCCAAAGAGCGCGGCATGGAGCAGCTCGGCTTCTGGAACAAGGTCGCCGCGCATCCCGCGTATGACGCCTTCTGGAGCGACCAGGCCCTCGACAAGATCCTCGCCAAAGAGCCGCTCACCGTCCCCACTCTGCTCGTCCATTCGCTCTGGGACCAGGAGGACATCTACGGCGCCATCTCCGTCTGGAAAGCGGTGAAACCCAAAGACACCGCCAACGACAAGCTCTTCCTGGTGATGGGACCCTGGCACCACGGTCAGGAGATCGAAGACGCCAGCACCCTCGGCGAGCTCCACTTCGGTCAGGACACCGGCCTCTACTTCCGCCAGCACGTCCTCGCGCCGTTCCTCGCCCACTACCTCAAGGACGACGCGCCGCAGATCCCCACGGTCACCGCATTTGAGACCGGCGCCAACAAGTGGGAGCAGCTTCCGTCATGGCCCGCAGGTTGCGCCGAAGGCTGCACCATCCAGCCCACTCCGCTCTATCTCGAGCCCAGGCTCGGGCTCTCCTTCGACAAACCGGCGGCCGGAAGCACGTCGAGCAGCAGTTACGACAGCTATATCTCCGATCCCGCCAAGCCCGTACCCTTTCGCAAGCGTCCCATCCAGCCCATGGGCTACACCGGCGAACTCACCTGGTCCTTCTGGCTGGTCGACGACCAGCGTGAAGCCTCCGGCCGCCCCGACGTTCTCTCATTCGTAACCGATACGCTTACCCATCCAGTGAAGATCAGCGGCCAGCCCATCGCGCATCTCGTTGCCTCCACCTCCGGCACCGACTCCGACTGGGTGGTTAAACTCATCGACGTCTACCCGGACGAAGTCGCCGAGTACCCGCACCTCGGCGGCTTCCAGCTCATGGTCGCGGCAGACATCCTCCGCGGCCGCTACCGCGAAGGCTTCACCGAGGCCAAGCCCATCCAACCCAACACACCGCTTCTGTATCAATTCGACCTGCCTACCGCGAACCACGTCTTCCTGCCCGGCCATCGCATCATGGTGCAGATTCAGTCCGCCTGGTTCCCGCTCTACGACCGCAACCCGCAGACCTTCGTTCCAAACATCATGTTCGCGAAACCCGGCGACTACCAGAAAGCGGAGCAGCGCATCTACCACTCGCCGGATAATGCCAGCTATATCGAGTTACCACTCGTGAAGGAGAAATAAACCGCTCGTTCAAAGGCGCATTGAGGAGCGCCGCAATCAAGCTGTGTCGCCGCTCGAGTTCGAATCTAAATACTTGATGAGCAGCACCTCGTTACCGATCTCACTGTAAATCAGCTCATCCACCGTCCCTGAAGCCACAAGAAGACCATAGCCCCCCGCGCGCATTCCTTTTTTCTCGCGTTCTTCGATCTGTGCGAGAGCATCGTCGCCTGCGTTGCCCAAAGCGGCATGGACAACCGCTTCGCGGCGGAAACCCGCCCCGGGATCTTGTATGTGAAACACACAGGACCTTGCCGTATGGACCGCGGTGACCTGAACCATTTGGTCAGGATTGAATGCCGCCCCGTGCTCCATTGCGTTCAGCAGAATCTCTCGCAGCGCCTGCATCATGTCCTGGCGAGCGTGTTCAGGCAGTTGAACGCTGAGCTCTTTCGCAAACGTCATGAGGCGCTCGGCGTTGATCAGGCGGCAATTGACGCGAACCGACACCCAGCCCGGCTTGGCGGATAGCACCTGGATATCGTCCCGCCACTGGCTGTCCGATGCCGCGCTGGCAGCCAGGTATGCGATCTCGTTCCGATCAAACGGAGGCGTGCAACATGCAAACACCCGGGCTCGCAACGCTGCGATGACGTCATCCGGTGTACTGTGACGGGCCAGCACAATGCACTTCAATCCAGGCCGAATGGCACGCAGCTCCGTCAGCAATGCCAGGTCTTCGGCCAATTCGCTATCGCAGCTGGTGATCACCACGCCGAAGGACCGCACCTGCATTCGCAGGAGAGCGTCGGCATGCCCTGCTGCGTATTCCACCGGCAAATCTTGAGCCGTGAGTTTAGCGCCAATCTCGCGGCTCAATGGCTCATCTCCCATAGTGAGCAGCTGATCCCCAATGATGAGTATCCGGCTCATACTGTGCTCCTGAACGGCGGTTCACCTCAAAGGTTACAGTCGCGAGCCCGTTGTGCTGTAGTGTGCGGCGAATAAGCGCGTCTTGCGCAGCAGCTGGAACGCCGTCAGATCTAAACGTGCCGGATGGCTCTGCTCTTCTCGATCCCGTGCAGGAAAGTGAGCGAGAGATACGCGCCAATCCATGATCCGGCAGCTGCAAAGCCAACGTAGGCCCAATTCCGTGTATAGCTGATTACCGCAAATGCGGACAGCAGATACCAGACGCTGCTCCAGCTTGCTGCCGGCACCCGTTTACGCGCGGATACGGCTGCATTGAACAAGACATACACCGCATCTGTCACCGCGGTGGAAATCGAAACGCCCAGCGCTAACCAGGGATCTATATGGGCCAAGTTGTCCTCCTCTGCCGCTTTTAGCTCTTTCTCACCAGTTCTCTCGGCATTGCCATTTCACGAGCTCCACATTGGTATGCCGCTGATGATCCGATTTAGAGGACTTTGGCTGCCGCTTGCTGAAGTTCCGTTTTAGCGTCGCCGACCGGCAGGAACTCCATAGCCATCCATCCGCGATATCCCTCTTGAGACAACTCCCGATAGATTGCGGCATAGTCGATCACGCCCGTGCCCGGCGCATGCCGCCCCGGCACATCGGCCACATGCACCAGCCCCAGCAGATTGACATTCCCCCGCAGTGGAGTCAGCAGCGGCGCCACCCCGCCACCCGGCGGCAGCCCGCGTTGTTCATGGTAGAAGTCGTACAGCACCAGCACGCTCGGCAACTTCACCGCACGCGCGATCGCGAACGCTTCCGCCACGCGCGTCAAATAAATCGGCGGATTCTCCAGCGCATCGATCGGCTCCAGCAGCAGTTCAAACCCGCGCTTCTCCGCCACCGCACCCGCGCGCTGCAGGTTCTCCACACACACCGCATGCTGCTTCTCGCGCGGCATCGCGTTGTCCGTTTTTCCAGACAGCAGAATGATGCGCCGGCAGCCCAACCGCTCCGCCTGTGACATGCGGGCCGTCAGCTCATCGCTCAGCCGACCCGCCGCGCCCGCCTCGGCAAAGCCCGTATTAATCCCGGACATCGCATCGCACACGATTCCCAGTTGTTTCATTCGCGCGCGAATACGCGTCACATCCGCGGCCGACCACTTCTTGTCTTCATCGACTAGTTCGAAGCCGTTGTAGCCCGCATCGGCCACCAGCTCGATCGCCTGCTCCGCCGTGTACTTCGGCCGCAGAGTCCACAACATCACGGAAAGCTTGAACGGCCGCGCCGCCTTCCCGGGGAGCGGCCAGCCAATGCGCGAGCCGACAGCAGCCCCCGCCAGCCCGGCAGCCGTCCACCGCGCAAACCGCCGCCGAGTTATCGGAGCCACCCAACCCATCCCAAGCCTCCAACAAGGTCACAATCGTACGATCGTCAAGCGATTCACCATCGCGATCGTCATCGCGAATGCGAGAAGCTAAATGGAGAGATCTGCTGTTACTTGCTAGCAGCGACGGGCACGCTGAGCCCTGTTCGTATGCCCTATTCCGCCACCACCGGCACCGACACATCCGTCGTCTCCCACCGCACATGCAACGAACTCGTCTTCCCTTGAAACGGCTCGAGCGTAATCGACATCACCTCTTGCGGCGACGACAGCGTCTCCTTCTTCATATCCACCCGCGCCAGGTCCTGACTCTGGTCGTACTTGGTGCCCCACTGTCCGGTCTGCTTGTTAATAATCAGCTTCCATGTGCCCGTCGAAGGCAGCGTGTACAGCGTATAGCTGCCCGCGGGCACGGTCGCCGTGCCGATCTTCAGATTCACATCGGTCTTCAGCGCCGTCGCCGGATTCGCGCCCGTCCGCCACACCTTGTCATACGGCACCAGAGCGCCGAAGATTTTGCGCCCACGCATCGAAGGTGCGCTGTACTGAATCGAAACCGTCTTTCCATCTACCGTCTGGGAAGTATCCGCGGGCGGGCTCAAAAGCGGCTTCTTGGTTTGGGTTTGAGCGCCAGCTAGGGTCGCCAGACCGATGCATGTCGCGCAACTCATCCGCAGCAATGTCGTTTTCATCGATAGATCTCCAGGTCAAAGAATCGCGGGGACGATCTTATCGCACTTTCTCAAACGTAAAGCGTGGTCGGATGCGAGCATTGAAAAAACGCCCGATCGATTCGGCCTGCAACAGCTCCAGGACAAGCCGCGCAGGAACGTCAAAATAGCGGTAAATTTCGCCGCTATGAAACTCGACCTCCAGCAACAAAGCCGATTCCTCGTAGCCGACCCACCGCAGTTCAGACGACTTGACCGCCTGTCTCAACATGCGACCTCCTCGCGCATGGAAACGGAGCGCTCGCAAGCTCAATACCTGACCCCTGAACCCCCGACGCTAGCTACTGCTCCTCAGTTCGCACATACGCCTTCATCAGATACTGCCGCGCCGTATTCACCGCGCCCTGCGTATTGTCATTCGTCTGAATCGCCTGCTGATATTCGTGGACTGCGCGATCGCGCTGGCCGGTCACGTCGAAGATCTTCCCCAGTTGGATGTGGCTCCATACCTCGGTCCATCTCGGATCGTCATCGCCGCGCAGTGCATCGCGATACGCATTCGCAGACGCCTGGTAGTTCCGCTGCAGGAACAACACATCGCCGATGCGGTAGTTGGCCAGCGAGCTCGTCGGATTCGCCTTCAGCGCGTTCTGGAACTCCTCGATCGCTCCTGTCGTATCGCCCTGCCCCAGCAGTTGCTGCCCGCGCAGGATAGCGATCCGCACCTGCAGGTCGGGCGTGTTCTTCAGCACCTCGTTGTCCGGATCGACCATGATCTTCCGCGGCAGGCCGAAGGTATCGATCACATACTGCGAGTCGCTCCCCGCAACCTCCACCTGCTTGGTCTCCGTCTTGCCCTCGGTCTGCACCTGCAGCGTCACCGGCATGCGGAACAGGTCCAGGTCCTGATCGATCTCCCCAATCGTGCGGAAGCCTGTGCCATTCCCTAGCCGGTAGACCGTGTACTTGTTCGTGAACTGCGGCGCGCCCGTCCCATCCAGCCACTGCGCGAAGAACGGCACCAGGTTCTGCTGGCTCGCGCCCTCGGCAATCTTCTCGAACTCCCGTGTCGAGATCGATGCATCCTTGTGCGTCGTCAGCACGTTCTGCAGCGTCTTCTTGAACGCGTCGTCGCCAATCTCATAGCGCAGCATGTGGAAGACCAGGCCGCCCTTGTCCAGCGTCATCGCCTGGAACTGCGGTGACGACGCCTGCAGCCGTCCCGCCGAGGTCAGCGGAATCGTGTCGTACGCCAGTGCGCCCGCGGAAACATCTGTAATCGCCTGCTCCAGGCTCTGCTTCCCCGCCACGTCCTCCACGTACATCAACTCGCCGTATCGCGACATCCCATTCGTGATCCATGCATCGTTCAACGTCGCGGGCGATACCATCGAGCTCCACCACTGCCGCACAATCGTGTTCGCCAGCAGCCGGTAGTTGTTACGCTCCGCCATATGCGAGCCCGCCACCAGCGCCATCTCCGGTGCCCAGTACACCGGCACCGTATCGTCCGGTAGCTCGATCACGTTCAGCCGCGCCGACTCCGCCGGACCGAACGTACCGCTGAAGAAGTCATATTCGCGATTCGCCGTCTGCGCATATTGCTGCGCCACATCCGCGTGCGCCGGCGTCGTGTACACCCGGATGTTCGCCGAGCCCATCACGGCCGTCGGAGCCTTGTACTTCGCGGCCACAATCGTCCCCGGAAAACCTGACCGGTCCCAGTTGAACTGCCACGTCTCGCCGCCGCGTTCCGTATGCGGCGCGCCCGTCGCACCCGAACCCAGCACGGTATAGCCCGCAGGCGCGTGCACCGTGATATCCGCCGTAAAGCGGTCCGTCAGGTAGCCCGTCATCGGAAACCATCGCGCCTGGTAGAGCAGATAGCTGACAGGATCGCCGATCGACGCCAGCTTCAGCCCTTCCACCGGCGAGTTGTCGCCCGTCTCGAGCGTGCCGTCATACTCGAACGTCCACACCGCGGTATCGCCCTTGGCCAATGGGTCCGCCGGTGTCACACGCAGCGTGGAGGAAGGCCCGCGCTCCGCATTGAGCGCATGCCCGCTCGCGTCCGTCACCTTCACCACCTTCAGCGCTGAGTGCAGCTCGAAGGTCGCCGCCGGTAGAGTGTCCAGCGCCGTAAAGCTCACCTTGGCCGTCGCATGCAGTTGATGCGTCGCCGGGACTATCGACGCGTCGATCACATAGCCGGTGATGTCCATCAGCGGTTTGTTCGAGATCTGCTGCGCGAAGGCCGCCGGAGCGGTCATAGCAAATGTCAGCACAACAAAAAGAATTGCGGCGCGATAAGAAAGACGTGTCATGGTTTGCGTGCGTAACTTCATGCCTGATACGTGCCGGCCGGCAGAACAGATCCTTCCGGCTCCCCTCTGGTGTTCGCTAGTCCCGTATTCGGTGCAGCCCTGTTCACTACTTCAGTCTTCGATGGTGCCGCTGCATTTCCGCCCGCCAGCAGTTCCACGCAAATGTGCGCCGCGCGGGCAATCGCAGTTCCGCCTGCGGCCTTGCCCGCCGCGTCCCGGGCCTCCAGCCGCTCGCGAACCTCGCGCAATCCTGCGATCGCCTCTTCGCGTGCAGGCCCATCGGCCAGCAGCGGTTTGAGCGCGCGAACCACATTCGCCGCGGTGAACTCGCTCTGGATCAGCTCCGGCACCACGCGCCGCCCGGCAATCAGATTCGCCATTGCCACGTGCGGCACGCTCACAAACCGCCGTGCAATCGCATAGCTCAAAGTCGACAGCCGATACACCACCACAAACGGATTCCCCAGCAGCGCCGCCTCCACGGTGGCCGTGCCGCTCGCCACGACGGAGCCCCGCGCATGAAACAGCGCAGCCCGCGCGTCATCTGCCAGCACCGGCTTGGCGCCGCCGCTCCGCGCCGCAATCGCCACCGCCAGCGGCTGCCGCTCGAGCGTGGGCGCCACCGGCAGCAGATACTCGTACGTGTTGCCAAGCGTGGTCGCGGCTTCGAGCATGGTGGGCAAGTTCAGGTCGACCTCACGTTGCCGGCTGCCCGGCAGCAGGGCCACCCACGGTTTGGACGCGTCAAGCCCATGTTGGCGAGCGAATGCCTCCCGTGTCATCTCCGGCGGCCCCAGGTCCGACAGCGGATGCCCCACAAACTCCGCCGCCACACCGCGCTCGCGATAAAACGGCTCTTCAAAGGGAAAGATCACCAGCATGCGGTCCACAAACCGCTGTACCCGCCGAATGCGTCTCTTCTTCCACGCCCACAATTGCGGCGACACGAAATACACCACCGGTATTCCGTACCGATGCAGTTGCTCCGCCAGCCGCAGGTTCACATCGGGAAAATCGATCAGCACCGCCAGCGCCGGCCGCTCCGCTGCAATCGCCCGCTTCAGCCGCTGGAACTGCGCGTATATGTAGGGAGCGTGCCGCACCACTTCTGTGATGCCCATGTGCGCCACGTCCTCCGCACGCACCACCTGCCGGAAGCCCAGTGCCGCCATCGCCGCGCCGCCCAATCCAAAGAACCGCGCTTCGGGCAGCAGCCGCCGGATCGCCTCCATCAGCGCCGCGCCATAGCGCTCGCCCGACGCCTCCCCGGCAGAGAGAAAGATCAGCGGATTGGCTTGGGCGCCGGTCATCTACGGATAAGGTTAGCAGCGCAGGCACGCCGAGGCTCCCTCAACTCGCATCCGGCCCGCAATTGCTGCGCCCAATCCCTGAATGTAGTGCGGTTCGGCGACGAATGAAACGATCGGCCGTCCAGCGTCCCTATTGCTCAGGCTGGCGGATTCGCGCGTCGCCCATCGCGGCAATCGCGAATCCGTCCGGCTCCCGGACCATCACCTGGGTTGCCCACGTCTCGAAAAGATGTTGCTCACGGCCTGCACGCCCAAATCATCCAACGTGAGTGACCAAAGGAAGCGAACCCAACAGAATGCGCCGAAGGCGCGTCCGCCCGTGCGGCAAGCACCTTATTCGGCGCGTAGCGCATCCACCGGGTTCACCGACGCCGCCCGATGCGCCGGCAGATAACTCGCCACCATCGCCGACACACCGAGCAGCCCAGCCACGCCGGCCAGCGTCGTCCAATCCCACGGCCCCACCCCAAACAACAACGGACGCAGCAGCCCCGCCGTCGCGAGCGATCCAAGCACGCCCGTGCCGATGCCAATCGCAGTCAGCCGCAACGCCTCGCGCAGCACCATCCCATACACGGCGCTCCGCTGCGCACCCAGGGCCATCCGCACACCAATCTCCCGCGTCCGCTGGCTCACCGAATACGCAATCACCCCATACAGCCCCACCACCCCAAGCAGCAGCGCAACTCCCGCAAATCCGCCGGCCAGCCACGCCGCGGAGCGATGCAGGTACGCCGTCTGCGATTGCTGAATGCTCGTCTCCATCGTGCTCTGGCCAAACACGGCAATGTGCGGGTCCATCTCATGCATCACGCGAACCATCATTGGCAGCAGCGATGCGTCGTCCTGCGAGCTCCGCAGCACAACGGAAAAGAACGGCGCTGGATCCTGCGCAAACGGTATGTAGAACGCCGGTCGCGTGGCGTCGTTGAGCGGCCCTTCCTTGATGTCCCTCACGATGCCGACAACCTCGAGCGTCGGCCCCGTCCCGCCGGTGTATCTGATCCGCTTTCCTATCGGGTCCTGGCCCGAGAAAAACTTCTGCGCCATCGCCTGGTTCACGATCGCCACATGCATCTTCAGTCCGTCATCCCCGGTGAAGGTGCGTCCGCGCATCATCGGCGTGCCGATGGTCGCGAAGTACGTCGGCGTAATCTCGCGCCGCGTCGCCTCGTCGTGCTCACCCGGCCGTAGCGGCTGCCCCTCCACGATGAAGTCGCTGAACGGTCCATTGCCGCTCAGCGGAGGATATGTAGTAATTGCCGACGATCGCACGCCCGGCAGGCTTTCCATCCTGCGGAGCACTTCCTTCTCCAGGGCGATCACCTTCTCGTCCGTGTCATATGCCGACGGCGGCCCCGCCACGCTGATCATCGCCAAATGATCCGGGCGCACTCCGATCTCCACGTGCAGCAGTCGATACAAACTCCGGGTCAGCAGCCCCGCCCCCGCCAGCAGCAGCATCGCCATCGCTAGTTCCAGCACCACCAGGCTCGACCCCAACCGCCGCCACGTCACTCCCGCCGCCGTGCGTCCGCCATCCGCCAACCCGCCGCGCACATCGCGCAGCGGCAAGCGCAGCAGCGGCACGACCGCGAACAGCAGCCATGCAATCAGCGCGACACCCAGCTGCATAAAGCACAACATCCGCACTCGCGCCCGCTCCCGACAGAAACGGCATCCCGGCCAGCATGTCCGCGGGCATCAGCCGCGGCAGCGTGTGCACAGCCACCCAGGCGATCGCCACCGCGAGGAGGCTGCCCGCTCCCACCAGCACAGCCCCCTCAGTCAGGAACTGCCGCACGATCCGTACCGCCGAAGCACCCAGCGCGCCGCGCAGCGCGATCTCCCGCCTGCGGCCCTCCGACCGCACCAGCAGCAGGTTCGCTACGTTGAACCCCGCAATCAGCAGCAGCAGAGCGGTGCCCACCAGCAGCGTCTGGAGGATCGGCCCCACATCCCCGACGATGACCTCCGTCAGCGGAAACACCGCCGCGCCCTGTCCCTGGTTCGTATCCGGATACTGCCGCTCCAGTTGCCGCGCCAGACGCGTCACATCGTCCAGCGCAGCCGCAACCGTCACGCCGTCCTTCAGCCGCGCCACGCCAAACAGGTTGTGGCAAATGCGCCGTTTCGAGCAGGAAGCATCCGGATCGATCGTGTCCCAGAACTCCACCGGCTCCACCGGCGCAAACTTGAAATCGCGCGGCATCACACCCACAATCGTTTTCGCCGCGCCGTCCAACGTCACTGTCCTGCCCAGGATGTCCTCGCGCCCGCCAAAGCGCTTCTGCCACGCCGCGTAGCTCAGAATCACCGTGCGGCCTGCGTCGCGGCCATCTTCCTCCGCACGGAAGTCGCGTCCCAGTATCGGCGCCACGCCCAGCGTGCGAAAGAATCCCGAGCTCACATGCGCGCCTCCGGCCAGCTCTGTTCCCTGCGGCGCCCGCAGCATGAAGTTCCACCCCGTGTACATCTCCACGGACGCGAAGCTCTTGTTCAACCGCTTCCAATCCAGATAGTCGAGATACGAGATGCAGTACTTCGGGCCCGCCGCGATGGCCCCGAAGAGTCCCACCAGCCGCGACGGATTTTGATACGGCAGCGGCTTCAAGAGCGCCGCATCCACAAACGCAAAGATCGCCAGGTTCGCGCCCATCCCCAGCGCCAGAATCAGAATCGCCGTCAGCGTGAATCCTGGACTCCGCCGCAATTGCCGCAGCGCAAATCGTAGATCCTGCGCCACCGTCTCCACTCGGAAACCAACCACCTCATGGCTCTGCTCGCCCAGCCGCGTCGCATTGCCAAACTGCCGCCGCGCCGCGTAGCGCGCTGCCTCTGCCGTCATGCCCTCATCGACGAATGCGCTCTGCGCCGCCGCGCGATGAAACTCCATCTCCTCGTTCAGCTCATCGCGAAACCTCCGCCGCCCCATCAGCAGCCGCACCCTGCGCAGAAAACGAGCCAACCCCATCTCCCACCTCACGCATTCTCAAGTACGCGGCCTATTCCGCGCGCAGAGCCTCGACCGGATTCACCGACGCCGCCCGCCGCGCCGGCAGATAGCTTGCCAGCATCGCAGCGGCACCCAGCACAGCGGCGACCAGCACCAGAACCTGCACATCCCAGGACTGCACACCGAACAGGAGTGACCGCATCAGCATCGCCGCAGGCACCGAGCAAGCTAGACCTGCGAGAATGCCGACCGCCGTCAACCATCCCGCCTCTTTCAGCACAAGTTCATAGATAGAACTCCGCTGTGCGCCCAGAGCCACACGGACCCCGATTTCGCGTGTCCTCTGGCTGACCGAGTAGGCCAGAACTCCGTACAGTCCAACCGAACCGAGCAATAGCGCCAGGGCAGCAAAACCGGCCACCAGCCATGCAGACGATCGATGGAGATACATTGCGGGCGATTCATTCACCCGCTCCGTCATCGACTCTTCTTCCGAGATGGCGATTCGAGGATCGATCCGGTGGATCGAAACGGCCATTGCTGAGAGCATCGAGTCTTCTGTCTGTGAGCCGCGGACCAGCAGGAAGAAGGAGGTGTCTGGGTCCTGAGCGAAAGGCGTGTACATGGCCGGGCGCATGGGCTGATCGAGAGGACCCTCCTTGATATCGTCAACGACTCCCACAATCTCCATCGGCGGCTCTGAAGCGTCGTAGCGGATGCGCTTGCCAATCGGATCTTCAGCATGAAAAT
This sequence comes from uncultured Acidobacteriaceae bacterium, assembly GCA_963757575.1. Taxonomy (GTDB): domain Bacteria; phylum Acidobacteriota; class Terriglobia; order Terriglobales; family Acidobacteriaceae; genus KBS-83. Next base: position 276,627 of record CAVWSD010000012.1, on the reverse strand, counting down.
ACCGCTCGGCCATTGTGTTGTTAATAATCGTCACCGGGGGTTTTGAAGAATCTTCTGTGGCGCGGAAGAAACGGCCGCGCAGCAGACGTACCTGCAGCGTCGTGAAATAGCCGGCACCCACTTCCCGCTGATTTACCTCTTGAAGTGCGCCAGGTGTGGGCCGGCCAACGACCTCAAACGTCGAGATGCCGCCGGCATTCCCTATGGGCAGGCTGTGGCCGATACTGATCGATGTCACTCCGGGCAGAGCAGCTCCCGCTTCCAGGAATCGGTTCGCCACCGCAGTAATCTGCTCCTTTGCATAGCTTGAATGCGGCAGAAGAACGCGCAGTGTGGCTACGTGCTCTGGCTGGATTCCAACGTTCGTATGGACCAGCAGATAGAAACTCTTGGTCAGCAAACCCGCACCGGCAAGCAGCACCATGGCGGTGGCAAGTTCGATGACCACCAGATTGCCTCCAAGCCTTCGCCAAAGCGTGCCCGATGTGTTGCGACCGCCTTCAGAGAGATCCTGTTGCGGAGTCCGCGCGGATAGACGCAACATAGGGACAGCAGAGAAGAGCAACGCTGCAACGAGCGAGATAGCACACGCAAAGGCCAGGATGTGAAGATTCAGTCCCAGTCCTTTCAGGTAAGGCATGCCGATCATCAGGGGCGGCGGTATGAGATGGGTGAGTAGTTGCATCAGGATCCACGCGCTCCCCAGCCCAAGAGAGCTACCAAGCCCGACCAGCACCAGACCTTCGACGACGAATTGAGCTGTAAGGCGGAGGCGCGAGGCACCCAGCGCACCGCGCAGGGCAAATTCCCGCTTGCGCACTTCGGTGCGCACCAGCAATATGCTGGTGACGTTAACGCAGGCTATGAGAAGCAGCAGTGCGGTTCCACCGAGAAGAACCAGCATGATGGGTCGGACATTGCCGACAATGACGTCAGACAACGGGACAACCGTGGCCCCCCGGCTTTTGTCCGCATCCGGATATTGCTTCGCGAGTTGCGCCGCGATCGATTGCATATTGGCCGCCGCAGCCTGAAGGCTGGCTCCGTCTTTGAGCCGCGCGATTGCCGACAGCCCATGAGAGCCCCGGTCCTCCTTCCGGGAAAGATGAAGCGCCGCCCAAAACTCGGCAGACCCGGTCGGTGCAAAGTGAAAGGCCGCCGGCAGCACGCCGATGATGGTGTTCGGCGTGCCATTCAGAGTGACTGTCTGCCCGATCACGTCACGTCGTCCTCCGAAGCGCCTCTGCCAGGTGCCATAACTGAGCAGCACGTTAGCGCCGGCTCCGGATGCGTCCTCCCCTGCACGAAAATCCCGTCCCAGGATCGGAACAACGTCGAGAGTGCGAAAGAAACCGGCACTCACGACCGCGCCCTCTACCCGCTGCATTCCCACCGGGCTATTCAATAGCCATTCGCTGCTATCGAATGCATCCAGTCCGCTGAAGACCGTGTTGAGCCGCTTCCAGTCGAGGTAGTCGAGAGTCGATAGATGACGACGAGGGCCGCTTGGCGTGCTCTCAAACAGCGCAACCAGCCGGGAAGGATTTCGATACGGCAGCGGCTTGATTAACGCCGCATCCACGAATGCAAAAATGGACACGCTGGCGCAAACTCCAAGAGCAAGCGTGAGGATTGCCGTGCAGGCGAAGCCTGGATTTCTACGCAGCTGACGCGCGGCAAACGCCAGATCCTGCACCACCGTCTCCACTCGGAAACCAACCACCTCATGGCTCTGCTCCCCCAGCCGCGTCGCATTGCCAAACTGCCGCCGCGCCGCATAGTGGGCCGCCTCTGCCGTCATGCCCTCCTCGACGAATGCGCTCTCCGCCGCGGCGCGATGAAACTCCATCTCCTCGTTCAGCTCATCGCGAAATCTCCGCCGCCCCACCAGCAGCCGCACCCTGCGCAGAAAACGAGCCAACCCCATCGCCCACCTCACGCATTCTCGAGCACGCGGCCAATCGCCGCGATCATCTGTTGGAACTCCGAAAGCTCGACCCCGAGCTGCTTCCGTCCCGCCGCCGTCAGCGTGTAGAAGCGCGCGCGCCGGTTGGTCTCCGTCATCTTCCACTCCGCCTTTACCCAGCCCTCCACGAGCAGCCGCTGCAGCGCCGGATACAGCGATCCCTCTTCCACCGTCAGCACATCGTCGGAAAGCCGCTTGATCGCCAGCGCAATTCCGTATCCATGCAGCGGCGCGCGCTTCAGCGTCCTCAGGATCAGCAGGTCCAGCGTCCCCGGCAGCAGATCATTCTTCTTCGCCATATCTATCGGTCCGCCTCTATCCATAGTCTATCTATGCATAGAAAGTCAATGACTCATGCCCATCAAGATCGGGTGCCCATCCTGACCCTGAGCTTGTCGAAGGGGAAGGGTGGGATACAACGAAAGCCAGTGCTTCCCTGTTCACTCCGCGCTATTCCCTATCTCCCTATTCCCTATTTCCCTGATCCCCAACAGGCGCACAGTGGAGAGACCTGCTGTTCCCTCTCCTCACCAGACGACCCACCACCCAGGCGTATAGTTCCGAGCAGGAAAATAAACATGCTCCGCACACCGAATCTCTTCGCATGCGCCGCCATAGGACTGCTCGCCTTCGGCTTGCTCGGGTCAAGACTCTGGTCGCAGACCGGATTCGGAATCCAGGCTGGTGGGCGGGGTTATGGATTCAGCAACCAGATGCCCCTCTATTGCATAGCGGCGCTCTTCGCCGGCTTCGCCTTCCTGTACTCCATCGGCTACATCCCCTTCAGCGCAACCATGGCGCAATGGCATTTCTGGCTAAGCCTGGTCAGCGTGGTCGTATGCGTCGCAGGCTGGGGGATCTTCTCCTGGTATGCCGGGAAGGCTACGCCGGCTACACAACTAGGCGCGGGCGGTATGCTGATAGCGGCAGCGGTCGCCATGTCTCTCCTGACATTTGTCTCGATGCAACTATGGTTCGCCGTCGATCTCGCCCGCGCACTCTTCAAAATGCGCATCGCCTAGCGATCGACATCGCGGCAATGCCCATTCCGGAACACAATCCGGCATGCGCAGCCGAAAGCTGGCAGGAAATATCCCGCGATTTGCCATACTTGAAATAGGAGAGACTAAACGGCGCGCCGCACTGCGAACAGCACGGCCATACTCGCAACCGTGCCCCTCTGATCGATACAAGCCGATTCCATCAGTCCGGCGGACCTTAGTCACGGAAGCGAGTGATAACTCCCGTGTTTGGACATCTTTACCGTAAGTCCTTTAGATCACCACAGATACGCCTCCACAAGTCCTCTATGTCTCTGAGGCCAAAGGATTTAGGGCGGGCAGTGGCCAGCCACAGGGGGAGGGGAGGGGCTACTCGTAACGCAGTGCTTCGATCGGGTCCAGGTTGGCCGCGCGCAGTGCCGGAACCATCCCGCTCACCAGTCCCACCACGATCAAAATCCCGGTCGAGACGCCGACAATCAGTGGCGAGATCAGCAGCCGGATATCCGCATCCGTCGCGTTCTTGGCGATCGCACTGTAAAAGGTGATGTTCCCCACCGCCAGCGACACCGCATACGCCAGCAGCATGCCCAGCACGCCACCGGTAGCGGAGATCACCAGCGCCTCCGCCAGAAACTGAATCAGGATGTGCCGCTTGCGTGCGCCCAGCGCTTTTTCTACGCCAATCTCGCGCGTCCGCTGCTGCACGCTCACCAGCATGATGTTCATCAGCCCGATGCCCGCGATGCCCAGGGTCAGCGAGCCGATAAACGCCATCAGCACTTCGAGCGCCGCCGTGATGATGCGGAACTGCGCGAGCTGCTCCATCAGGTTCGCGACATAGATCGCGTTGTGGTCCGTCGGACGGAATCCATGCGCCGCGCCCAGCGTCTGGCGCACCTCCTGCTCCACCTTCATATGGTCGCCGTGGTACGTCATCCAGATGCCGTCCAGGTACTTCATGTCCTTGATGTCGCCCATGGTCTTGAAGGGAATGTGCACCACGCGGTTGATGTTGTCCTCGTCCTCGGTCATCTTCGGCTTCAGCACCCCGATCACCGTGAAGCTGATGCCGCCCACGCGGATGCGCTGCCCGATGGGATAGATCCCGGAGAACAGCTTGCTCGCGGCCTCCCAGCCGAGCACCGCCACATGGTTGCGCTCCTGGTTGTCCTGCTCGGTGTAGAAGCGTCCTTTGACTACCTCGTAGTTCAGGACGTCGGCAATTGCGGGATGGCTGCCCTCAAGGTGCCAGCTATAGGTGTGCAGATCGTTCTGGATCGCGACGCTGTCTTTGTCCAGGGTGGCGGTCAGTTGCTCCAGGCCGGGTACGCTCGCCGACAACCGGTCCAGGTCGTCCTGCGTGAAGCGCACCGGCACGCCGGCCTTCTTGCCGCCCGCCTGCTCGCTCGTCGTTCCGGGAAAGACGCCGATGGAGTTGATGCCCCACTGCGAGAAGATGGCTATGATCGCGCGGCTGAACCCCGCGCCATAGGCCAGCAGCAGCACCACCGTTGCGATTCCCCAGGCCATGCCCGCCACGGTGATGATCGTCCGCCGCCGGTTGTACTGCATCGCTTCGTAAGCCTGTTTCAGCAGATCGATCAGCATCGTGCGACTCCCGCCACTTATTCCCGCCTCAGCGCTTCGACGGGCTCCAGCCGCGCCGCCTTGCTCGCCGGCACCAGACCTGCAATCACGCCACTCGCTGTCAGCGCGCCAATAGCCAGCGCTGCCGACCACGGCACCAGGCGCGGCGGGTCGAAGCCCTGCATATTGTGACCGACTGCTGACTGCAGCGCATACATCAGCAGCGCAGCGCCGCCGATGCCGATCAGCCCGCTGATCCCTGTCAGGAAGAGCCCTTCCAGCAGGAACTGCAGTTCAACGCTGCGGTTGGTGGCTCCCAGCGCCTTGCGCAGCCCGATCTCTCGCGTTCGCTCCGTGACCGCCACCAGCATGATGTTGACGATGCCCACTGCGCCCAGCGCCAGGGTCACTACACCCACGCTTCCCAGGAAGACATCCATGGCGTCGAATATCCTGTCCACCATCTGCTGGCTCTTGATCGAGTCCCACTCGTCGAAGGCGTCCTTGTTGTGCCAGTCGAAGCCATGCCGCTGCGCGATCAGGCGATGCACATCTGCCACCGCCAGCTCGTTGTCACCGTGGACGCGCGGCTGGTACTGGATTCCGCTCAGCGCATCCTGCGGCAGGTTCTCTCCCTTGATGGCGAACATCTCCATCATCACCGTAAGAGGAATGTAGGCGGTCTGGTTAACGCCGTTGTTGTTGCCCCGTCCAGTCTTCTCCGCGACCCCCACCACCTGAAACCGGGACCCGTTGAGCAGGATCCACTCGCCCAGCGCCGGGCGGCCGGAGAAGAGCAGTTGCGCCGTCTTCTGCCCCAGCACCACCACGTGCCGCCGGTCACGGAGGTCATTGGCGTCGATCAGCCGGCCCTCGGCGATTGGCACCGAGCGGATGCTCGGATAGTAGGTGTCGATCCCCTTCACTGTCCCGCCGGTCGTCGCATACTGGCTGACCTGCTGGATGGTCTCGTTCTCTACCACCGCCGTGACGGCGCGTACCGAAGGCAGCAGACGCATGGCTTCCGCATCGGAGAGTGTCACGTGGTACGGGCGCATGCCGGTGTGCTGACTCGGTACGGCAGGAACATTGCCGCCAGAGAGGAAGATCACATCGTTGCCCAGGCTGGCCATCTGGCGCCGCTGCCCGGAGCGGAAGCCCTCCCCCAGGCCGATCAGCAGCAGCAGCGACCCCACCCCCCATGCAATCCCGAACATGGTAAGAAACGACCGCAGCTTATGCGCCCAGATTGCATCCAGAACCTGACCGAGAATGTCCCTGAGCGCCCGCATGCTACCTCATGGACGGATACGCAGCCCATTGGACAGCAGTTCCATGGCCCCTTGGCTGCTCACCCCAGTGTCTACTTTTTGTCGAGTGCCGCCAGGACTTCTGTCGCATTGGGTGAGCTGGCCCGAAGGTATTCGCTGACGCGCTTCCTCTCCTCGTTGGTGAGGGTAGGGGCTACGGCTAGCAGGCGTCGCATGGTGGTCGCAACGTCATCAACGTAGTTCATCATGCGAATGGCTTCGCCGGACAAGGGCATCTTTCGTTTCTCCACTTCTTCTTTCAATCGCTCCACATATTCTCCAGCGCCGGGGTTGGATTCGTAAAGTCGCCGAACCCGCATTCGCGGAAAGCAACCGTTCGACACAACCAAACCTCACAGCCCTTATACCTTCAGAGTAACGTACTGCTATCGAGGCCAGGCCACGCGTCCCGCCAGAATCGCCCAAGCAGCAAAAAGCTCTCGATAAGTTAGGACTCCAAATCGTTCCACCCAGACTGCTCAACTCGAGCTTGCTCGAACCAGATTTGCCAAAGCCATGGACCAAGATTGCATCCATTCTCTACTCCAGACCGACGTTCGCGTCCCTGTCGCCACATACCGCGCCCAGATGCACCGGGGGTTCACCTTCGATCAGGCAGACGGGGTCGTGTCCTATCTGCACAAGCTGGGCATGGGGGACTTCTATGCCTCGCCTATCTTCGAGGCCCGTCCCGGCAGCATGCACGGTTACGACGTCACCCGGCATGATCGTCTGAACCCGGAGCTGGGCGGCTCGGAGCGCTTTGGACCCTTTGCGGAGACGCTGCGCGGGCATGGCATGGGTCTGCTGCTGGACATCGTGCCCAACCACATGGGCATCGGCAGGGACTCCGTCTGGTGGCAGGATGTACTCGAGAACGGTCATGCCTCCCGCTACGCCAACTACTTCGATATCGATTGGCGTCCCTTGAAGGAGGAGATGCGCGACAAGCTGCTCTTGCCGATCCTCGGCAATCAGTACGGTGTAGAGCTGGAGGCAAAGCACATCCAGGTGGTGCTGGAGGACGGCCGGTTCTACGTGAAGTATTACGAAGATCACCGCATGCCCGCGTCGCCGCGCTCTATCCCGCTGATCTTCTTCCGGAGAGCCATCGGCACCTTGCCGAGCGAGCAGGAAACCGAAGGCATGCCTCACGAACTGGCCGAGGTGCTGCGCGAGCTGACGCAACTACCCCCGCACGAGACGACCGACCCTCAACTGCAGGCGGAACGCCAGCAGCGGCTGCAGAGCCTGATGCCGCGGCTACGCGCGATCCTGCTGACCGACGAGGTGCAGCCAGTGGTCGACCGCGCCCTTGCAGCCATCAACGGCGTGGAAGGCGACCCGCATAGCTTCGATGCCCTGCACGCTTTCCTCGATGTGCAGCCATATCGTCTGGCGTACTGGCGCACCTCGGCAGAGGAGATCAACTACCGCCGCTTCTTCGACGTCAATGACCTGGTTGGACTGCGCATGGAAACTCCGGAGGTCTTCGCCGAGACGCACTGCCTGATCCGCGAGCTGCTGGCGAACAAGCAGGTGACTGGACTGCGTATCGATCACTGCGACGGCATGTTCAATCCGCGTCAATATCTCATCCGGCTGCAACTGCTTTACCTGGCGAGCCAGTGCGCCGGCCCGAAGCCTGAGAGCGAGACGGCGGCGAACGGCATCGAGCGTGCGGTGCTCGACCCGGTCCGTGGATACGACTGGAGCGCCTCGCACGGGCCGCTCTATGTCGTGGTGGAGAAAATCCTGGAGCCGCGCGAGCATATGCCGCGCGAGTGGCCGGTGCACGGCACATCGGGGTACGACTTCGTCTACTTCGCCAACAACATCTTTATCCAGCGCGACAACCTCAAGGCGCTCAATACGCTCTACGAACGCGTCCTCGGCCATTCCGCGAATCCCGACGAGATCATCTACCGGTCGAAGCTGCAGGTGATGCAGAGCTCGCTCGCCAGCGAGGTGCATGTGCTGACGAACATGCTCAGCAAGATTGCGGCGGCGGACCGGCATGCGCGCGACTTCACCGACAACATCCTGGAGTCCGTCGTGCGCGAGACCATTGCGTGCTTCCCTGTCTACCGCACGTACACCGATGAGCGCGGGATGTATCCCGAACGGGATATCGCGTTCATCCAGAGTGCGATCCGGCAGGCGAAGCGGCGGAATCCGGATATAGACGGATCGGCCTTCGACTTCCTCTCCGACATGCTGCTGCTGCGCCGCCGCCACGAGACGCCCAGCCGCGAGATAGACCCGCAACAGCTGCGGTTCGCGCTGAAGTTCCAGCAACTGACCGGACCGGTGATGGCGAAGGGGGTCGAGGACACGACCTTCTATGTCTACAACCGGTTCGTGTCGTCGAACGAGGTGGGTGGCGATACCAAATCGTTCGGCATCGCACTGGACCTGTGGCACGCGAGCAATCAGGAGCGGCTGGAGGTGGCGCCGGACTCGATGCTGACGACCTCGACGCACGACACCAAGCGCAGCGAGGATGTGCGCAACCGGCTGAATGTGCTGTCGGAGATTCCGAGTACGTGGGCGGGCACGGTGCGGCGCTGGCAGCGGACGAATGCCACGGTGAAGCGCACGCTAAGCGATGGCCGCGTGGCGCCGGATGCAAATGAGGAGTATCTGCTCTACCAGACGATTGCGGGCGTTTGGCCGTGGCGCGAAGACGAGCCGGGTTGCCGCGAGTCCGTGCTGAAGCGGCTGCAGGAGTATGCGGCGAAGGCGCTGAGCGAGGCCAAGGTCAACCTGAGCTGGATCAGTCCTGATCCCGAATACGTTGCGGCGGTGCAGGGATTCCTTGCGGACATCCTGATGCCGAACAAGCGCGGACGCGAGACGCCGTTCATGCAGACGCTCCAGAAGCTGCTGCCGCAGATCAAACTTTTTGGCGGTGTGAATTCGGTGGCGCAACTGGTGTTGAAGGCTACCTGCCCGGGGGTGCCGGACTTCTACCAGGGCACCGAGTTGTGGGACCTGAGCCTGGTCGATCCGGACAACCGCCGGCCGGTGGATTACGCGCTACGCGAGCGGATGCTGGCGCACCTGGACGAGCTCGAGGCCGCAGCAGGGGCCGCGAGCAGTGGCCGCCGAGGTGACGCGGGATATCAGCGACGGCGCCATCAAGCTGTGGGCTACGTCGCGGGTGCTGCGGCTGCGCCGCGAGGAGCACGCGCTCTTCCGTCACGGCAGTTATCTGCCGGTGTATGGAGCAGGCGCGGCGGAGCAACACGTGATCGCCCATGTGCGGCAGCACCGCACTGGGGAGAGCAAGGATAAGACGATCATCGTCGCGGTGCCGCGCTTTGCCTGCTCGCTCATGCGCGGCGAGGTTGCCCTGCCGCTGGGAGCAGCGTGGAAGGACTGGTCCTTGTCGCTGCCGTCCGAATTGCACGGGCGCTATCGCAACATCTTCACCGGCGAGACCCTGATGGCAGAAGGACCGCTAGCCCTAGCCGAGGTCTTCGCGAGCTTTCCGGCGGCTGTATTGGTCTCAGCTTCATAAGGCGCCCGAGGGGATCTACTCGCAGCACACGGACGCGGGTAGGTAACGGTACCATCCACCCCTCCCCCTCCGGTACGGGAGGGTGTGTTGCAAGTCCTTTGAATGCAGACGGTTAAGGCCGTTTCCGTGGGCTAAATATGTCCAAAGAAAGGACTTACGCGCAAAAATGTCTAAACAAAGGGACTTAGCTCCCCGCGATTTGAGGCTTGCGGCCGGGTGAGCTGTCCCTATTTCCAGACTAGCAAATCGCGGCAAATAACATGGCGTGAATTTGTTACTGCGATGGATACAGTTCCGTTTTGAACTGGCGCCTTCACTCTTGTGCACGGCGGGGGAAGCAGATCCCCTTCGACAAGGCTCAGGGACCCGTCAACCTCCAAGGGTATACGTGACGTTGACCGTGGTCTCGACCTCGATGGGATCTCCGTTGAGGAGATAGGGACGATAGCGCCAGGTGCGAACGGCCTCGATCGCGCTTTTTGAAAGCGATTCGGCGGGTGTCTTCTGGACGCTGATATTTTCGACCGTCCCATCCCTGCCAATGATCACGCCAAGTACAACGGTGCCCTGTATCTTTTTTGCCCTGGCCTCCTCGGGATACTTCGGATTATCCCCGGAGATTCTCTGTCCGGACATGACGTCGCTTTTGACGTGAATCTTTGCGGGCTGTGAATTCTGTGCATCGACCGGAGTCAGTGCGGTGAAGCCGGTGTGCAGAGCGAGCGCGGAGGCGCAGGTGGCGAAGGCAATGGCGCTCGAGACGGCGGCGAGAAGGATACGGCGTGCGGTGCTGATCGGTGCGGGTCTGCGGGTCAGGGTCATGATTCTCCTCTCAAGTGTGCTCGCGTCTGCATTGACGTTGAAGATTCCGAGGGCGTGGAGGTTAGCGACGGGTGGTCGCCCGGCGAGCAGGGCGGCGATACGTAACAATGCTTGCGCATAGCGCATCCGTCCAGCGGTAGCTTCGGAGGCGATGGCATCCGCAGCAGTCGCATCACAGACGAGCTCGCGGCTTTCCGCCAGCCGAGCGCGCGTGCGCCATATCACCGGGTGCCAGGCAGCGGGGAGCGAGACGAGGCCGTAGAGCAGGTTCTTTGCGAAGTCGCGGCGCGCAATATGGGCGAGTTCGTGGGCGAGGAGCGCATCGAGGTCGTCTGCCTGGATGTTTTCGAGAAAGGCCGAGGGCAAGAGCACCAGGCCGCGGCGGAGACCGAGGGTGACCGGTCCCATTCCGTGCGGCGAGACGGCAATCTCCGGTGACCGGGCAGTGATGCCAAGGGAGCGGAGATATCGCGAGAAGCGAAGTGCTGTATCGCCGCTGAGGGTGATGCGGGTGGCGGCAAGGGCGATGCCGCGGGTCTGATGGAATCCCCAGGCGAGGCGGCCGGCGAAGTAGAAGATGCAGCAGAGCCAGGCGAGGACGACTGCGGTTTCGAAGGCGAATGGAAGGCGCAGCGCGCCGCCGGCGGCTGTGGCGGGGCCAAAGACGACACGGATTCCGCCCACGTTGCCAGCGCCGGTGGCTGCGAAGACGCTGAGCAGCGTCTGCCAGAGGTATGGAATGCGCAGGCTGCAGGCGGGCAGCGCGACCTGGAGCAGCAGAGCTGCGACCCAGACGCGATGCTCAATGCGCGGGCCGGCGCGGCGGAGCATGCGGGTGGCGATCCAAGCGGCGGCGAAGACCATGGGAATTTGCCACAGTGCGTTGAACAAATAGGACAACAGCCAGGCGAGTACGGGAGAAGACTGAAGCGCGCTCATGCGTCACCGTCCTTTTCGCTCTCCTTTTCGAGACGCCGGGTGAGCTCGGCAATGCGCTTGGGGTCGATCTGGCGGGACTGGATGAGGCTCATGACGAGCTCATCGGCCGACCCGCCAAACATGCGATCGACAAGGTCGCGCACGGCGTGGCGCGATGCTTTGGCTTCGGTAACGGTGGCGCTGTAGACGTAGGCGCGGCCGCGCAGCTTGCGCCGGAGCTTGCCCTTGCGCTCAAGGATGTTGAGCATGGTTTGGACGGTGGTGTAGGCGAGCTGCTGCGGCAGCGCTTCCTGCACGTCCTTCACGCTGCTCATGCCCAGCTTCCAGATGACCTGCATGATCTGGAGTTCGAGCTTGGTGAGTGGGGTGGGTTGGCGGTCTCCCATGGAGGTTTCTCCTAAGCAACTAGGAGAGTAGGCCTAAGGAACAGATTTTGTCAACTAAAGCGTTAGGAGATGTTAAGGAGGAACGCGAACACATTCCAAGAGCTTGTGCAAGTGAGATCTACCGAATCTCGACACAGAAGCAGGCACAGAGCGGTTTGGGCCTGGAAGCCCGGAAAGAGGCGGTTCGCAGCTATATATCTGGTGCCCTCACAGCGGCGTATGTAGGATTGGCAATTGCGGACGGTTCTGTTGCGGAATGGAACGACTGCTTATGAGCCGTTGAAGTGTACTCCGCACCGGACCCTCGACAGCGTCGCAGTTCGGCGGTTTCGCGGTGCCGTCGCGATAGGACAATAGCTCGAAGAGCACAGCTGCGAAGGCAGGGGCACAGAAACATTTGCAGGTGAGATAAAAGGCAGCTGTGATTCACCGGCGAGTTGTAGTCAGGATTTAATGCTGTCCGCCGTTGTCGAGGTGCTAGCATAGTTCGGCCAACCGAGCGCATGGAGATTGCATGGCTACGACACCGGAGACCACCTTCCACTATGAAGTGGAATCGTCAGAAGACGAAAAGAAGTGGAAGGTCACCACGATCACATGCCATGGCAGGCTGGTAAGTGATACCTCAGATCAGATCAAGCAACTGGTCAAGCCTCTCATCTCTGAGGGCGGCCGCATCGTGATCAACTTTGCAGATTTGAAGTATCTGGACAGCCTCGGTATCGGGACGTTAGTCGGCTTGAAGGTGTCTGCAATCAATAAAGGTTTTTGCAAGCTGGAATTCGTCAACCTCTCGCCTCGCATGCGTGAACTTCTAACGTTCGCTAACCTGACGGAATTGTTCTCCTTGTAAAGCAAAAGTTGAATAGTCAGGCGCGGGCGGCCAGTTTCAATGCGGCGGCGACGTTGGGATTGACGGCTGAGCCGCTGTTTTTCTTCTCGAACGAGATGCACTCCTGCTCGAGCTCCTGGGCGACTTCGCGGGAGTAGATGAGGAAGTGATGCGCCGATAAGAGGACCATGAAGCCGAGCCAGAGCTTTGCCGGGTGGCGCGCGTATCTGCGGATGAGCTGCGAGAGGAATTTCCAGTATTCGCGCTTGTAGGGGGAACGAATTCCCTGCCGCCACATGGAGGCGGCCAGCACGCGCAGGTTGTAGGCCATGGGCAGTGCGGGCGGGACCTGCGACGCGCGGGGCTGCCAGACCTCGAGCGAGCGCAGTGCGCGTTCGAAGAAGGGCGTGGCTTCGTAGAGTCCTGCGAGCAGAGTGCTGAGGCCGCGCAGCAATACCGGTACGGGAAGCACGGTGTCGAAGTTGGGCGGGCTGAAGTTGGTGAGGGCTTCGCTGTCTTCGTGCAGACGACCTTCGCGCTTCATGCGGTCGTAGAGCGCGGTGGTGGGGGGCGCCTGCAGGACGCCGGCCATGGCCCAGGTGATGTTGGTGAGCTCGATGAACTCGCGTTGGCGCTCGAAGATGGTGGCGTCATCGGAATCGAAGCCGACGATGAATCCGGCGAGCACCCAGAGGCCGGCTTCCTGAATGATGCGCACCTGCTTGACGTTGTCGCCGCTGCGCAGGTTCTGGAACTTGCGCGATTCCTTCAATGCTTCAGACGAGGGCGTCTCGATGCCGATGAAGACGTACATGAAGTTGGCCGCGACCATTGCCTTCATGAGTTCAGGCTGGTCGGCGAGATTGAGCGAGGCTTCGGTATAGAAGGAGAAGGGATGATGATGCTGCACCTGCCAGTCGGCCAGTTCGCGGGAGAGCGCGAGCGCCTTGTGCAGATTGCCGATGAAGTTGTCATCGACGATGAAGACCTCGTTGCGCCAGCCGAGTCCGCGCAAGGTATCGAGCTCGCCGATGATCTGCGCCGGCGTCTTGGCGCGGGGCTTGCGGCCGTAGATGGTGATGATGTCGCAGAACTCGCATTGGAAGGGGCAGCCGCGCGAAAACTGCACCGGCATGGAGGTGTACTTGTCGAGGTGGAGCAGGTCGTAACGCGGCACCGGGCTGGTGGTCATATCCGGCTTGTCGACGATGCGATAGAGGCGCTGCGCAGTTCCCTGCTCGAGTGCGCTGGCGATGGTGGCGAAGGCTTCTTCCGCTTCGCCCACCATGACGTGATCGGCGAACTGGAGGGCTCCTTCGGGATCGCTGCTGGCCCAAGGGCCACCAACGAAGGTGCGACGGCCGAGCGCCTTGGCGCGCAGAAGAATGTCGCGGGCGTGGAAACGCTGCGCGTGCATGGCGCTGATCATGACCAGGTCGGCCGCGAGGAGATCTTCGTCACGGATCTCCTGGAAGCATTGGTCCATGAGGCGGATCTTCCACGACGGAGGGCAGAGCGCGGCGACGGTGATGAGGCCGAGCGGCGGGGTCATGGCGGCTTCGGGGAGCATATCGAGCACGCCTTCAAAGCCCCAGAAGGAGGACGGGAAGCGTGGCCAGATCATGAGGACGCGGATGTTGCTGCCGAGGGGCGGCAGGGGCGAGTCAGCGGCGGCGGCGATCGGGTTTGCGGACAATTGCTCGTGCATGGGTGGTTCCCGTCACTATAGTCCTGCTTGTCGAGCGGGTGCATGACGTCGGGGAGAAATTGCGTTTGATGCGCTAGTCCGCTGTCGTTTCGGGACTTACGAGGTCGCGGTCGGTGAGCTCGGTGATGGCGGCTAGCTGCTCGGCGTGCTCGGTGCGGATGGCGCCGCGGGTGAAGCGCCAGCTCCAGTTGTCGCCGATGGCAGCGGGGGTGTTCATGCGGGCTTCGGAGCCGAGGGAGAGGATGTCCTGCAGCGGGAAGATGCAGGTGTCCGCCACGGATTCGGCGGCGGCTCGGATGAGCGGCCAGACGATCGGCTGGTCGCCGGTGGTGCCGGTGTAGATGCGGACGGCGGCGCGCTCGCGCGGGTTCGCGCCGGTGGCCCACCAGCCGGCGGTGGTGTCGTTGTCGTGGGTGCCGGTGTAGACGACGGTGTTGGGCTCGTAGCGATGCGGGAGGTAGTTGTGGGCGCCGCGATCGTTGAAGCCGAACTGCAGGATGCGCATGCCGGGCATGTCGAACTGCTGGCGGAGCTGATCGACCTCGGGGGTGATCATGCCGAGGTCTTCCGCGATGAAGGGGATGGGGCCGAGCGCTTCGACGAGTCGGGCAAAGAGCTGGGCACCGGGGCACTTGACCCACTCGCCACGGATGGCGGTCTGTTCTTCGGCGGGGATGGCCCAGTAGGCTTCGAAGCCGCGGAAGTGGTCGAGGCGGATGATGTCGTACATCGAGTGCGCGCGGCGGATGCGGTCGATCCACCAGTCGCAGTTGCGCCGGAGCAGCACGTCCCAGCGATAGAGCGGATTGCCCCAGCGCTGGCCGGTCTGGCTGAAGTAGTCGGGGGGCACGCCGGAGACGCGGATGGGCGAGAGGTCTTCGCGGAGCTCGAAGATGTCGGGGTGGGTCCAGACATCGGCGCTGTCGAAGGAGACGAAGATGGCGACGTCGCCGATGAAGCGGATGCCGCGATCGAGTGAGTAACGGCGCAGCGCCTGCCATTGCTGGTCGAAGGCGAACTGGATGACGCGCTCGATCTCGAGCTGGGCGGCGAGGCCCGTGCGTAGCCGGGCGAGGGCTTCGGGACGACGGTGGGCGATCTCTTCGGGCCAGGTGGTCCAGGCGGCGGAGGCGTACTGGCGGCGGAGGACGTTGAAGAGGACGAAGTCTTCGAGCCAAAAGCTATTTTCGCTGCGGTAGTTCTCGAACTCCTGCCACTGTGCTGGCGTGTGCTGGGCGAGGAAGCGGGTGGCGGCCTGCTCGAGCAGCGGCATCTTGGCGGCGCGGACCTGCTCGAAGTCGACGCGGGCGGGATGTGTGCCGGTCGCGGTGACGTATTGCGCGAGCTCGGCTGGGGTGAGCCAGCCCCACTCGACGAGGACTTCGAGGGAGATGAGCAGCGGATTGCCGGCGAAGGCGGAGATGGAGGAGTAAGGCGAGGAACCGTAGCCCACGGGGTTGAGCGGGAGCACCTGCCAGAGACGCTGTTTGGCGGCGGCGAGGAAGTCGGCGAAGGCGTAGGCGGCGGGACCGAAGTCGCCGATGCCGCCCGCGGAGTCGAGCGACGAGATGTGGAGGAGAAGGCCGGAGGAGCGATCGAGAGGCATTCAGGGACTGGCCGTCCAGGCAGTCGCGCCTGCGGCGCGTTTCGTTGGGGCGGCTCCCTTTGGTCGCCACCGTTTGGTTTTATTTTTGAAACGACATGGCGCTACGTGAAGTTATGATGCGTTCTTCGCGGCGGATGTCTGATGCTTTAGACAAACAGCAGATCCCTCCACTTCGCTTCGCTCCGGTCGGGATGACGAGGATGTGGCATTCGGCTCCTACGGGATGACGAGGGATCTGGCATTCGGCTCCGGACGAAATCACGATTCCCGAGAGAGCTTGCTTATCCCGGGATCAGTGGCTGCTGCTGCTGCGTCTTTTTGTTCATGAGGACGCGGCCGGACTTTTCGTACTGTTGCGTGATGTTGGTGACGTAGACGGCGAAGAGCTCCTCGCGACGCTGGTCGGCCATCTGCTCGCGAGCCGAGGGCAGGTTCTTGGCGATGTCCGCGGGCTGGGGCTCCTGTTTGCCGGTGAGCTTGATGACGATGCCGTTGCGGCCGGTGTTGATGGGGCTGGAGACCTGACCGTCGGCCAGGTTGAAGACCTGCGGCGCGATTTGCCCGAGCTGTCCGAGGTCGGGAACCTGGCCGTCACGGCCGACGAAGTCGCTGGTCTTGACCGTGGCGCCGACGGACTTGGCTGCGGCGTTGAGATTGCCGGTTTGCTTGATCTCGGCGGCGAGCGCGTTGGTCTTCGCAGCGAGCAATTGGGGCAACTGCTGTTCACGAAAATCTTCGACGAGATGCGATTTGTATGCGTCAAAGGTGGGCGCGTGGGCGGGGCGGACGTCCGCGACCTGGAAGACGGCGTAGCCCTCGCCGGTGGAGGCGACGGCGGGCGGCCCGTCCTTTTTCGCGCTGAAAGCCTCGGTCATCAGCTTCGAGCTGTCGGCGAGTCCGGGGGCGATGGCCCCCTGCGCGAGGTAGTCGGTGGTGACAATCTGCAGGTGATGCGCGGCGGCGGTTTTTGCGAGGCCGGTCTTCTGGGCTTCGCCCGCGAGCGACGCAGCATAGGTTTGCGCGCCCTGGGCTTCCTTGTCGCGCACCATGGCGGCCAGGATGGTGCCGCGCACCTCGTCAAAGGACTTGGTGTGCGCGGTCTGCTTCTCTTCGGTCTGAAGGATGTGATAGCCGAACTGGGTTTTGACCGGCTCGGAGATCTGGCCGGGGTTCAAGGAGAAGGCAGCCTTGTCGAATTCAGGAACAGTGACGCCGTGCTGCAGGAAGCCGAGCTCGCCGCCGGTGTTCTTCGAGCCGGGATCGTCTGAGTATTTTTTGGCCAGCGCAGTCCAGTCGCCACCCGCGCGAAGCTGCTTGAGCACATCTTCCGCCTTCGCCTTGGCTGCTGCGTCGGTCTTTGCATCGGCGCCCTTCGGCACCGAGATGAGGATGTGACGGACCTTTACCTGATCGGGGGTCTGGTAGTCCTTGAGGTGCTGCTGATAGTACTGGCGGGCCTGCTGATCGGTGATCTGCGGCGTGCCGCCGGGCACCTGGTCGGGGGTGAAGGCGATGTAGCTGATCCTGCGCTCTTCGGGAACGGCGTCCTTGTACCGAGCAGCGTTCTGTTTGAAAAACTTCTGGAGGTCGGCGTCGGAGGGATTGATCTGCTTGCGCAGGTCTTCTCCATTCAGCACGGCGTAGTCGAACTTGACCTTGGTGTTGTCGCGGCGATAGCTGGCTTCCGCGTCCTTGTCGGAGACGAAGACGCCGCCGGTAATGAGCGCCTCGAGACGGTTGATCTCGAGCTCGGTGCCAATCTGCTTTTCGAAGGCGGCAGTGGACATGTGCAACTGCTGGTCAACCCAATCAGCGTACCTATCCTGACCAATGAACTGGCCTTTGGGAAAGAAGTAGATAGACCACGGACCTTCGCGCAGCTCGTGGCGGATGTCGTCGGAGGTGACGTTCAGCCCGAGTTTGCCTGCCTGCTGCAGAAGGATCTCGCGCTGGATGAGCGCCTGGCCGGCCTGCGGCATGAGGAACGGGATGGCCTGCTGGGGATAGTGGCGCTGCTCCGCGATGCGACCGGCGACCTGCGTGACTTCCTGGTTGGTGATGTCGCGCGAGCTGCCGAAAGCGAGATAGCGGCCGAGGAGGCCGGCGGGCCGGATGGAGGCATAGGTCGTCGACCCATTGACCTCATCGCCGGAGAAGATGCCGGGAACCAGAAAGACGACCATGCTGACGCAGGCAGCGACGATGATGATCCAGAAGACGATCTTGATGGCTTTGGAGTCTTTTTGCAGGAAGCGAATCATGGAGCGATAACGACCTTTGCGGGAGGCTAGGCCGGTAGATCACGTCTGATGCGAATGTCCGTGAACTGAGAGCGGCGCGCCTGGTAAGGATTTAGTTCAATTATAGGGGAGTTGCCGCCGGGCACAAAAGAGGTGTGCCTCCAGGGCCTCCGGCGCAAGTAGAACAAGGCTGCAGTGCGTTCGTAGCGTCTCCGCGCTTATGGCCGAATCGCCTCCCGGAAATGGCATATCCGCCATCTTGTTCGGAGCCTGATGGCGGGACTACTCTGCGTTCACATCGAAGTTCTTTCAAGAACTTCCTTCAAAGAGACCCCGCAAGAGGGCTCACCCTTCCGGCCCCGTTCCGCTAGCCCGACAAGTATCTTCCCCGTTCCCGCCTCGATGGAGAGCAATCGAGCGTTCGCACCCTTGCGCCTGCTCAGTGAAATGACAACCGGCGCCGAAATCAATCGCAGTACCTGTTCGTGAAAGGAAGCAAGCAATGTCAGTATTGAATGTTTTCACAGCAAACATCCGCAATTTCATCCAGTGGTCGCAGTTGGTCAGCGTGCTGGTCGTGCTGCTGGGTGGCGTCACTGTAGCTCCGCCCCTGCTGGCGCAGGAGCATTCCATGGGCGACGATCATGCTCCAGCCGAGCTGGTCCAGATAGTCCAGGGTGCAACGCGCAGATACTTCAACGTTAACGACGCCAGGAAGGCCGGCTACGGACCGTTTTTAGGCTGCGTCACCGGGCCGGATCATGGGGCGATGGGCATTCACTACGTAAACGGTAAATTGCTGAATGGTCAGCTATATCCCGACCAGCCGCAGGCGCTGATCTACGAGCCTGTGGGGAACCGGCTCCGGCTGGTGGGGGTGGAGTTCATCGTGGATGCCGCAACCTGGCTGAAGGCTCACAACAATACTCCCCCAGTGCTCGAGGGCCAGGTGTTGCAGTTGGTGGCTGCCCCGAACCGGTTCAACCTGCCGACGTTCTTCGAACTGCACGTCTGGGCATGGCGGAATAATCCAAGTGGAGCGTTCGTCGATTGGAACAATCGAGTGAGCTGCGAGCAGGGTCAATAGTAGTGAGATGTAAATGCGAAGAGGGCCAGTCTGGTTGACTGGCCCTCTTCTGCTTCTCCGGCATTAACGCCAGTAGCGATAGGGATAGTAGTAGTAGCCGGGCGGCGGCGGTGGGGGCGGGTAGCCGTAATAGTAAGGATAGGGCGGACGCGGCGGGCGGACCGGGCGCGGCGGAGGCGTGACGGAGGCCTGCAACTGCTGCACCTCAGCAAGGCTGATGGGGCTGACGGTCAGCGGCGCCTTCAGATGGAAGATGAGCAGCGTCTCCGGCGGCATGATCTCCCGCGGGCCAGAGCTGGCCGCGGACACTCCAAGGCCGGCAGCGCCGCCAGCCACAGCGCCAATGGCTGCGCCAGGTCCGCGCCCGGCAACAGCACCGATGAGAGCGCCGATAGCCGCACCACTTACCGTATTCGCAGTGGTGTAGCCGCCCTTGCCGTGAGTGTCGGTAGCGAAGGTGTCGGTCGAGACGTGATAGGTCTGACCGCCCATGGTGAGCGAGCTGACCTGGAGTGCGTAGCCAGCATCGCCGCGCAGGGCGCCGGGCTTTTTGACGCCGACAACGTAACCCTGGACGACTGCACCGCGCGGGATCGCCAGATACTGACCCTGATACATATCCTGCGCAAGGGTGCCCTGGAAGGTCTCGCCTCCCCGCAGCTTGCGGCTATCGAGCGGCTCGGAGGTGCGGATACTGAAGAGAGTGCCGGACTGGATGGTGAGCGGCGCGGAGGAGAGGTGCGGCGCGGCGTAGGGTTGGTTTCGTCCGCCGTAGGGTTGTTGTCCATAGCCCGGTTGTCCATAGCCCTGCTGGGGATATTGGCCGCCATAGGCGGGACGCTGCTGCGGAGGCGGCGGAGGGTTCTGATTCTGCGAGGGCGCGGCTGGGTTCTGGCCGGGCTCCTCGCCGGGATCCTGCATCGGGTACTGGTTGGACGGGTCATTGCCGGCCTGATCCTGTGGGAGCTGGTTGGCCTGGGGCTGCTGGGGGATCTGGCCATTCTGCACGTCGGGCGGCGGTCCGGCCTGGCCCCAGTTGCCGCTGGCGCCGGGCTGCGGCTGGGCTTGGGGGGTGTAGGGAGCCTGTTGCTGGTTGGGGTCCGTGGACTGCGCCTGCTGGATGGGCTGCTGGTCCGCTTGAGCCTGATTGCGATCCGCTGGATCCTCGGTGCTACCTGCGGTTCCGGCCTGACCAGCGGCAGCTTCGTTAACGGTGACGACGGTGACGTTGTTAATGACCGAACGAACGCCATCGACGGTAGCCGCAACCACTTGCACCTGGTTCTTTGCAGTGTCAGATGAAGCAGTGCCGGCCAGCGTCACAACTCCGTTTTTAGCGGTGGCGGTGATGTGCTCGCCGCTAATGTCGGGATAGCTGGAGAGCGCCTTCTGCACGTCGGACTGGATGGCGAGGTCGGTGCGGGCAGGGGTCTGCTGTGCGTAGAGAGCTGGCGCTGCGGTGAGCGTCGCAGCGCCGGTGAGACCAAGGCTTAGCGCGAAAGAAAGCCGGGCGGCCGCCGTGCTGGAGAGGCGGAGGGCTCGCTGGGAGGAATTCATAGGGTTGTACTCCCCTTTTCAGTACTTCTTCTGGACGCATAAAGCGTCCATCTAGTCGCACAAACCCCAGGGCGGACAGATAGTTGCGCCGGTGAGATGCGCCCTGAACGAGGTTGCGCCGGGGCGGCCATCCCGGCAATGGCGCGAGTGGGTGATGGATCAGGGATCGATGTAAAAAGCAGATCTCTCCACTTCGCCTGTCTCGCTGGCGCGAGCCAGGCTCTGGTCGAGATGACGATCATGAGCGGCTATGCGAGAGGGTTCGCGCCTCGGAATTTCCGGATCAGGTTCGTGGTCGAGCTGTCGTGGGCCATTTTGGGCTCAGTTGGGCTCACGAGCTCTCCGATGATCTTCTGCGCCAGGACTTTGCCGAGCTCGACGCCCCACTGGTCGAAGGAGTCGATGTTCCAGATGGTGCCCTGGGTGAAGACGGAGTGCTCGTAGAGCGCGACCAGCTTGCCGAGAATCTCCGGCGTGAGGCGCTCGGCGAGGATGGTGTTCGAGGGGCGATTGCCTTCGAAGACGCGGTGCGGGACGAGCCAGTCCGGAGTGCCCTCGGCCTTGACCTCCTCGGCGGTCTTGCCGAAGGCGAGTGCCTCGGCCTGCGCGAAGACGTTGGCCATCAGCATGGCGTGTTGCTGGCCGAGCGGGTTCAGCGTCTTGAGAAAGCCGATGAAGTCGCAGGGGATGAGGCGCGTTCCCTGATGGATGAGCTGATAGAAGGAGTGCTGGCCATTGGTCCCGGGCTCTCCCCAGTAGACGGGACCGGTTTCGGTTTCGACACGCTTGCCGTCCAGGGTGACGTGCTTGCCGTTGCTCTCCATGGTGAGCTGCTGGAGGTATGCGGGAAAGCGCTTGAGGTACTGTTCGTAGGGCAGGACCGCCTGGGTCTGGGCGTCGAAGAAGTCGGTATACCAGACGGTGAACAGGCCGAGAAGCACGGGGAGATTTCGCTCGAACGGCGTGGAGCGGAAGTGCTCGTCCATCTGATGAAAGCCGCTGAGCAGCGCGCGGAAGTTGTCGGGACCGATGGCGAGCATGGTGGAAAGGCCGATAGCGGAGTCCATGGAGTAGCGGCCGCCGACCCAGTCCCAGAAGCCGAACATATTTTCGGTGTCGATGCCGAACTTCGCCACTTCTTTCGCGTTGGTGGAGATGGCGACGAAGTGTTTGGCGACAGCGGACTCGTCGCCGCCGAGGCCCTTCAGCGACCAGTCGCGCGCGGCGTGGGCGTTGGTCATGGTCTCAAGCGTGGTGAAGGTTTTGGATGCGACGAGGAAGAGCGTCTCATCCGCGCTGAGGTCGCGCACGGCTTCGACGAAATCGGTGCCGTCGACGTTGGAGACGAAGCGGAAGGTGAGGTCGCGCTGGCTGTAGTACTTCAAAGCTTCATAGGCCATGACCGGACCGAGATCCGAGCCGCCGATGCCGATGTTGATGATGTTGCGGATGCGCTTGCCGGTGTGGCCCTTCCATGCGCCGCTGCGCACTTTGTCGGAGAAGGCAGACATCTTGTCGAGCACGGCGTGCACGCCGGGGACCACGTCTTCACCGTCCACCTTGATCGATTCGCCTTTGGGGGCGCGGAGCGCGACGTGGAGGACGGCGCGGTTCTCCGTGACGTTGATCTTGTCGCCGCGGAACATGGCTTCGATGCGCTGCTTGAGGCCGCGTTCTTCCGCGAGCTGGAGGAGCAGCTTGAGGGTCTCATCGGTGATTCGGTTCTTTGAGTAGTCGAGGAAGACGCCGACAGCTTCCGCGTTATAGCGAGTTCCCCGCTCGGGATCGTTCTCGAAGAGCTGGCGCAGCGTGGTCTTCGAAATTTCTTTGGAGTGCTGCTTCAGCGCCCTCCACGCGGGGAGTTCAAGAAGGGATGCGGACGGCGTCGGCATGATGGAAAGGCTCCTTGCGTTGGAGATGCGGTTGGAGGTGAGGTCACTCGACCAGTGAATGATAGTGCAATTTGCGCACGTGGCGGTTGGGACCGCATGGGGCGCATGCGCGAGAGTTGCACTTATCGCAAAGCGCTGACGACGAGCAGAGTGAAAGCGACGACAAGGCCGCAGGTGCGAATCCAGTGGTAGAGGTCCCAACGGTGCTCCTGCGCCTTCCAGTCGCTGGGCAGATTGCTGGGCGTCCAGAGCTTGATGCGGTTGTTGATAGGGACGGGACCGACCAGCGAGAAGAGGATGGCGAAGACCTGGATGGCAAAGGCTATCTGGGCGAGGTGGCCCGCGAGAACGCCGAGATGTTCGAAGGGCAGCAGCAGGAGGAGGTTCAGCAGCGTGGAGGTCGCCATCCAGAATGGCATGACGCGGCCGAAGAGCGTGGCGAAGGAGGCACGGACGGGGATGTGCACGTCAAGAGGCTGGCGGTTCAGGGCGGGATGAGCGAATGCGGCAATGTTCAGCTCACTGCCGCACATCAAGCCCAGAACGACGGTTGCGAGTACCTGAAGAACCATACCGACTTCGATGTTGTTCGAAGGCGCGCGTCGCACAACTTCGCAGTCTCCTCGAAGGACGGATAAGTCATTCGGTTATGCTGAGTGCCGAGATGGCTGAACCTGAGAGGATGACGCGCCGCGATTTTTTGAACGGTACGCTGCTGGCTTCCGGAGCCGCGCTGGTTTCCGCCGCCTGTCCCTTTCAATTGATGGCCGCGGAGGACTGGAACGGCGCTTCGGGGATCGGGGACTACGCCGACGCGAACGGCAATACGCACCAGGTGATGGCCGACGGCCATACGATTCGCGATCATGCTTTCGGTCCTGGGGCGACGAAGATGGGTTCACCGACCATCGAGGACACGGGCGACATCTTCGATTGCGTGGTAGTGGGCGGCGGCATCAGCGGTCTTGCGGCGGCGCTTTTCTACGAGCGCGCGACAAGCGCCAAGAGATCGTGCCTGGTGCTCGAAAACCATGCAATTTTTGGCGGTGAGGCGAAGCGCAACGAGTTCAACGTGGATGGACAGCGGCTGATCGCGAGTCAGGGATCGGCAATGTGGTTTCAGCCGCTGCCGGGAAGCTTCCTCCAGCACTTTTATGATTCGGTGGGCATCGATCCTCGCCAGTTTCAGTATCAGCAGAACGCAGGCGGCATTGCCACGGGCGTAACTCCATATGCAGGCGATGGGAGTAATTTTGGCTTCTTCTTCGGCGCGGATGCACAACACCCGAATGGCACGTGGCTGGTCGATCCATGGGCGAAGAAGTTGGAAGGCGCGCCGATTCCGGCTCAAGCGAAGCGCGAGCTGCTGGCTATGCGGGAGACGCCGGATCATCGTCCGGTGCCGCGTCGTCATGGAGATGCCGTTGCACGCCAGCTTGACGGGATCACGCTCGAAGAGGACCTGATGATGCGTCACGGACTGAGCCGCGAGACCATCCGGCGCTATCTCTCTCCGGTGAGCGGAGGGGGTTCGGGCATTGGCGCGGACGTGCTCTCGGCATACAGCGATTACGCTCCCGATCTGCTGTTTCCATGGGAGAAGCAACATGGTCCGCAGATGTTTCCCGGCGGCAATACGGGCGTGGCGCGGCACATGGTGAAGGCGCTGGTGCCTGCTGCGATTCCCGGACCGGCGACCATGGCGGGTATCTGCCAGGCGCGCGTGAACTTTGCCGCACTCGACAAGCCGCAGCAGCGAACGCGGATTCGTCTGCGCTCTACGGTGATCTCTATCGAGCACGAAGGCGATGCGGCGCGATCGGCGCACGTGAATATCGTCTACTTTCGTGAGGGGCGGTTGCATCGAGTGCGCGCGCGCTCGGTGGTGCTTGCGAACGGCAACTGGACGATCAACTCCATTGTTCGCGATCTGCCGGTGGAGTATCGGCATGCATATGCGCAGTTCTTTCGCGCGCCTTGCATCATGGCGAATGTGGCGGTGCGCAACTGGCGCTTCCTCGCGAAGATGGGTATCAGCCAGTGCCAGTGGTTCGACGGGATCGGCAACTACCTGGCGGTGCGCCGCGTAGCCACGTTCGGCGGAGGCGCGCCTGCGCTTTCGCCCGATAGCCCTACGGTACTAACCCTAAAGATCCTATTTGCGAACCCAGGCAAATCCCTGCCCGAGCAGGTAAACACGGGGCGCTACCAGATGATGACGACGCCCTTCAGCGTGTACGAGAAGCAGATTCGCGAGCAGTTCGCCAGCATGTTCGGCAAGCAGGGATTCGATGGACGGCGTGATATTGCGGGCATCATTCTTAACCGCTGGGGCCATGCGTATCTCACTCCGCAGCCCGGCTTTTTCTTCGGCAAAGATGGCAAGAGCGCGCCTGCAGAACTGATGCGTCGCCACCCGTTCGGACGCATCGCCTTCGCGAACTCCGATCTGTCGGGAATTATGGACCATCGCGCTTCGATCACGGAGGCGCATCGCGCGGTCGAGCAGGTTCTTTCACTGAGTTGAAGCTGCGCTCGCCTGATCCGTATGCAGGATGGGAGATGACACGGCCCCGGTGAAGAGGCTCTAATACTGTCATGCCGCAAACTACCGCAACGCGACTGCACCTGAGCGAGATCGCTCCTCACCTTGTCCAATCCGAGATCCGTTCGATGACCGTGGAGTGCGATCGCGTAGGCGGCGTGAACCTGGCGCAGGGAGTGTGCGATACAGAGCTGCCGGCGCCGGTACGCGAGGCGGCAATCGCCGCAATCGAGCAGGGGCACAACATTTATACGCGGCTGGATGGGATTGCGCCGCTGCGCACGGCGATCAGCAGAAAGCTGGCGAGCTATAACCAGGTCGAGACAAATCCAGAGACGCAGGTGCTGGTGACCTCGGGCGCAACGGGTGCGATGTATGCAGCGTGCCTGGCGCTGTTCAATCCCGGCGACGAGATCATTCTGTTTGAACCGTTCTATGGCTATCACCTGAACACGATGCTGACCTTGCGCATCAAGCCGGTGCCGCAGCCGCTGGCTACAGGAACATGGGAGCTGGATGTGGATGCGCTGCGTGCAGCGATCACGCCGAAGACGCGGGCGATTTTGATTAACACGCCGTCGAATCCTTGCGGAAAGGTGTTTACGCGCGCGGAGCTGGAGGCGATCGCCAAAATCGCGCTGGAGCATGATCTGTTCCTGCTGACTGACGAAATCTACGAATACTTCCTGTTTGGCGGAGCGAAGCATGTGAGCGCGGCTTCCCTGCCGGGGTTGGCGGAGCGGACGATTACGATCTCAGGTTTCTCGAAGACGTTCGCGATCACGGGTTGGCGTATCGGCTATCTGGCGGCGGATGCGCGATGGATTCCATCGATCGGCTACTTCCACGACCTCACGTATGTGTGCGCGCCATCGCCGGCGCAGTATGGCGCGGCGGCCGGACTGGCGCAGCTCCATGCGGATTTCTATCAACATATGTCGAGCGATTATCAGAAGAAGCGTGACCTGCTGTGCTCGGCGCTGAACGAGGCGGGGCTGACGCCTTCTGTTCCGGACGGCGCGTATTACGTGCTGGCGGATGCGACGATTTTGCCGGGTACGACGGCGCGGGAGAAGGCGCGGGCGCTGCTGGCGAAGACGGGCGTGGCGGCGGTGGCTGGATCTGCGTTTTATAGCAAGGGGCGCGGGGAGAACCTGCTGCGGTTTTGTTTTGCGAAGCAGGACGAGGCGCTTGAGGATGCTTGTGCGCGATTGACTTCTGCGAGTTTCTAAGCGGATGCGCTGCGCGCCAGTTCACTCCCACCCTACGGTTCGCGTAGGATGGGGCACCCGGCTGCTCCGACAAACTCAACTGGGAATACTGTGATGAAAACTCTCTTTGAACACAGCATGTGTCGCGACTGCTGGAACAAAGCACATCCTGGTAAGAGCTCAGTTGGTCACGAAACTCCGACGCGTTTCCGTGTACCGGAGGTGTGCTGCTTCTGCCTTCACACACACAAGTCCGGGATCTACGTGCCTAAAGATCAGAAGGACAGCAGCGTTAAATGCAATCACAAGATCCCATACGGGCACGCTGCAAACTGACCAGTTGACGAAGGCTTCATTACTTCACGCGCTTCAGCCGCCGATGGTTTCTCCGAACATGGCTACGTCGACATCGTCGTGGCAGAGTTCTTCCTTATTTCTGTTGCGCCATGAGCCATAGGCGTGGCGTGCGGCGGCCAGCGCGAGCAGGAGCAATGCGAGGCTGCATACGCCGGACCAGTGCCAGCGCTCCCAGGCGTGGGCGCCCAGCCAGGAGCCGAGCGCGCCGTAGATGAAGTACGTCGTCATGTAGACGGTGTTGATGCGGCTGCGTGCGCCGTATGCTGTGCCGGGGCAATGCGCGAGCGAGAAGATTCGGGTCTGGTTGCCTACCTGGCTGGCTTGCGCGCCGGCGTCCATGAGCAGGACTCCGATGATCAGACCGGCGAGGTGATAGCCGAAGATCCAGGTCACGCCCCAGGAAAAGATGAGCAGGGCGAGCGCGACGGAGATGACCCAGCGCGAGCCGTGGCGGTCTGCAAGGCGTCCGGCGATGGGGGCTACCGATGCGCCGATCGCGCCGAGGACGCCGAAGCTGCCCGCGACACCGGGGCCGAGGTGGTAGTGCGGCGAGCCGAGGAGGAAAACGAGGGTGGTCCAGAAGGCGCTGAAGGCGGCGAAGACGAGGCCGCCCACGGTGGCCGACTCGACGAGGAGCGGCTGGGTGCGGACGAGAGTCCAGAGGGAGCGGAGGGCGCCGCCGTAGGGCATTGGCGCGCGCGGGGGCAGGAGCGGCAGGGCGCGGCGTAAAAAGATTGCCAGCGCTACGGAGAGAACCGCGGCGATAACGAAGACCCAGCGCCAGTTGAGCCATTCGCCGATCCAGCCGGAGAAGGTGCGGCTGAGCAGGATGCCGAGCAAGAGGCCAGTCATGACAGAACCGACAGCGCGGCCGGCATTGGCGGGGGTGGCGATCTCGGGAGCGATGGGCAGCATGACATGGGTGACCGCGGCCATGATGCCGGTGAGGAGGGTGATCACCACCATGGCGAGAAGCGACGGCACGACGGCAGTGATGAGCAAGGAGAGCACGAGGCCCGCGATCATCTTGAGGATGAGGCCGCGGCGCTCGAGGACATCGCCGAGAGGGACGAAGAAGAGGAGTCCGATGGCGTAACCGGCCTGGGCGGCGACGGCGACGTGGCTCATCTGCGCCTCGCTGACGTGGAGGCTGCGGGCCATCTCGATGAGCAGCGGCTGGTTGAAGTAGAGGGCAGAGACGGTGATGCCGGTGGCGAGCCCGAGCAGGGGGATCAGGCGCTGGCTAGGGGCGGCGACAGGCGCGGTGGGCTGCTGCGGGTTCGTGTTTTGATCAGACGACGGCCCGGAGAGGGTGGCTTCCATATGGTTTCGATGCTCGAGCGTCTGTGTTGTTGCAGCGGCTTGGCCCAAAGCTGCTTTGGGAATAGTAAGGGGAAGATCGCGGCCTGCGTGAGCGCGAGGAGAGCGAGCCAACGTGATAACCAATGTTGGCATCACATGGCAAAGCACTTACAGACAATTTGCAGCAAGTTATTGCCGTATCTGCCTCTATGACGGAAGGCCGTCCACACTCCACCTCGAGCGCGTGGCGCGAGCGACTTGTCGCCCTGCGCAATGTACCGCCCGTGCTCGGGATCCTGTGGAAGTCGGGGCGCGCGGTCGTCACCTGGGGCATCATCCTCCGCATTGTGGTCGCTGCCCTGCCCGCCGGCATTGGCATCATTGCGGCCTGGATACTCAATGGAGTCGAGAACGCCATCCTGCACAAGGGCCTGCCGCCACATTTCTGGTGGGCGGTTGGCGGCGAGGTGGTGCTGAACGTCGTTGTCGGACTGCTGAGCCGCTGCATCGATTACTCCGACACCCTGCTGGCCGACCGATACACGCATTTTGTGAGCGTGCAGGTGATGAAGCAGGCGGCGCAGCTTGATCTGACCACCTATGAAGACCCGGTCTTCTATGACCGGCTGGAACGGGCCCGCGTGCAGGCCACCGATCGACTGGCGATGATCCAGCAGATGGGCCGGCTGCTGCAGCAGACCCTGACCACGGTGATCTGGACCAGCATTCTCTTCTACTACTCGCCGTGGCTGCTGCTGCTGCTGGCGCTGGGCGTGCTGCCGACCTTCCTGGGTGAGACGCACTTCGCTTTCCTGCGCTACGCATTGAACTTCCGGCAGACACCGGCGAAGCGACAGATGGACTACCTGCGACAGACAGCGGGCAGCCGCGAGGGGGCGAAGGAGCTGAAACTCTTCAACCTGAGCGGCTTCTTTACGGATCGATTCGATGCTCTCTCGCAGCAGATTTATCAGGACAATGTCGCGCTCTCGCGCAAGAAGCTGATCGCCGGTGGACTGCTGGGCATCATTGCGACGCTCGGCTATTACGGCGCGTATGTCTTTGTGATCTGGCGCGCCATCGGCGGCCACTACCAGAGCATCGGCGTATACGCCTTGTTGACCAACGCCATTATCCAGGCGAGCTCGAATCTGCAGCAGGTCTTCTCGCTGGCCTCAGGCGTAGCGGACCAGGCGCTCTTCCTTACCGATCTGCTGGCGTTCTTCGAGATGAAGCCGACCGTCGAGTCGAAAGAGGGAGGGTTGCGGGTGCCGCGGCCGATCCGGCAAGGCTTCGAGTTTCGCAACGTGTCGTTCGCCTACCCGGGAACGGAGCGGCGGGTGCTGCGCAACTTCAATTTCCGGCTGCGGCCGGGCGAGCGCGTTGCGCTGATCGGCGAGAACGGCCAGGGCAAAACGACGGTGGTGAAGCTGATTACGCGGCTCTATGACCCCACTGAGGGGGAAATTCTGCTGGACGGCGTGGACCTGCGCGAATACGACCTCGACGATCTGCATCACGAGATGGGTGTCATCTTTCAGGACTTCATGCGCTACGAGATGACGGCGCGGGACAACATCGGGGTGGGGCGTGTGGAGCGCGAGCACAGCGAGAACGAGATTGAGCTGGCGGCCGAGCAGAGCCTGGCGGCGAGCGTGATCGCGAAGCTGCCGGGGCATTACGACCAGATGCTGGGCCGCCGCTTTGAGGGCGGAGTGGAGCTTTCGGGCGGCGAGTGGCAGCGGGTCGCGCTGGCGCGGGCCTATCTGCGGGATGCGCAACTGCTGATCCTGGACGAGCCGACGGCGGCACTCGACGCAAGGAGCGAGCTCGAGGTCTTCGAGCGCTTCGCGGAGTTGACCGAGGGCAAGATGGCGCTCTTGATCTCGCACCGTTTCTCCACGGTACGGATGGCGGACCGCATCGTAGTTCTGGAGGGCGGACGGCTGGTGGAGGAAGGCACGCACTCGGCGCTGATGGCGCTGGGCGGACGGTACGCAGGGATGTTCGAAATGCAGGCAGCGAGTTATCGATGACAGAACAAGTGACCAACATCAATCAAGGACGAGAGCCGGCGCTGCCGGCGGCAGAGAATGCCGCCCCGGTTCCTCCCGAGCAGATTGCACCGACCGCGCCGCCGCCGCTGGCCGAGGAGAGGGTGGAGGCGAAGCTCCCCCCGGATTCGCTAGTCGAAGCGGAGCTGCCGGTGGTGGCCAAGGTAGCGGCGCCGAAGATCGAGCGCACCGAAGAGCAGATGCGCCACGCGGCGCAGATGGCCTCGCAGGAGTGGCACGTAGCGCGGGCGCCGCAGGGGGACATCTTCAGCCGCCGCATCAGTGCCGCCGAGACCACTTACCGGCAGGTCTTCAACGAGCTGGACCGGCGCCCGATGCCGACCTACAAGCCGGGCGAGCCGCTGGACCCGCTGCTGGAACTGCGCGAGAACCCGCGCCTGCTGCAGTCGGCGCTGGACGAGATGCACTCCATCCGGCGGCGCCTGGCGCATCTGCCCGTGGTGGTGCGCCCGCGCGAGGGCGACGAGCCGCGTATTGTCACCGTAGCGGATACATATCTGAAAGCCGCCGAGTCGCGCTGGGAGGGTGACTGGGTGGTCTGGTTCCTGGATGAGGTGCAGAAGGCCGATCCGCTGACGCTGCGCGAGTTGTGGGCCTTCCCTACCACGGTGAAGTTCCTGCTGGTGGAGGAGGTGCTGACGCAGGCGCGAGCGCAGATTGAGGATCCCGCATCGTTCGATCTGTCCGCGCAGGGGCTGCTCGCCGCGCGCTTCGACGGCATCCGCAACGCGATCTATGCCAACTGGGCGCAAATGATCGAGGGCCTGGTGGTCTTCAATGCCGTGCTGCGACAGGACCCGGCGGATGCCTATCGGCAGATGGACTTCGACAGCCGCGAGCGATATCGGGACCGGGTCGCGGAGATTGCGCGATGCTCCGACCAGACGGAGCTCGAAGTAGCCCAGGCGGCGTTGCGGCTAGCGCAGCAGCCGGCGCCGGCCAATACGGTGCCGCGACTGGCGGCACGGCGCGCGCACGTCGGCTACTACCTGGTCGACAAGGGCTTTCCCTTGCTGGCGGCGGAAGTTGGCTATCGACCGCCCTTGATGGAGCGCGCGCGCATCTTCGCGAAGCGCAATGCGGAAGACGTCTACATCCTAGGGATCCTGCTGCTTACGGTGGTGTTGATCGGCGCGATCATGGTTCCGCTGGTGCCGAACTACTCGATTCTGGGCGGTCTGACGGCGGCGTTTTTCTTCCTGCTGATCCCGACGGCGCAGGGTGCCGTGGACCTGGTGAACAACGCGGTGACGGCGCTCTTCAAGGCGACCGGCCTCCCGAAGCTCGAGTTTCCGAAAGGAGTGCCGTGGGAGTTTGCGACCCTGGTGGCGATTCCCACGCTGCTGCTGAATGAGAAGCAGGTGCGGGAGCTGATCGAGGACCTCGAGGTGCGGTATCTCGCCAACCAGGATGCAAATATTCACTTCGCGCTGCTGAGCGATCTGCCCGACTCGGTGTCGCGGCCGCGGCCGAACGATACCGATCCGCTGGTGGACCTGGCAGTGGGACTCATCAACAACCTGAATGCGCGCTACGGTCATACGAGCGCCGGGAGCAAGAACCGCGAGGGCAGGAATGGCGGAGGCTTCTACCTGTTGCACCGGCATCGCATCTTCAATGCGCGGCAGGGTGTGTGGATGGGGTGGGAGCGCAAGCGCGGCAAGCTGCTGGACCTGAACAAGTTCATCCTGGGGGATTTCGACAGCTTCCCGGTGAAGGTCGGCAACATGGAGGTGCTGCGCACGGTGCGGTACGTCATCACGCTGGACTCGGACACGCAACTGCCGCGAGGCACAGCGCATGCGCTGGTGGGGGCGATGACGCATCCGCTGAACCGCGCAGTGATCGATCCGCAATCGCGGATTGTGACCGAAGGCTACGGCATCCTGCAGCCGCGCGTGGGCGTGAGTGTGCGTTCGGCATCGCGCTCGCGGCTGGCGGCGATCTACTCCGGGCAGACGGGCTTTGATATTTACACGCGCGCGGTTTCCGATGCGTACCAGGACCTGTTTGGCGAGGGCATCTTCACCGGCAAGGGCATTTACGAGGTCGAGACGCTGCACGCAGTGCTGGACCGGCGTTTCCCGCGCAACTCCCTGCTGAGCCATGACCTGATCGAAGGCGCGTACGCGCGCGCCGGACTGGCGACAGACATCGAGGTGATCGACGACTATCCGTCGCACTACAGCGCCTACCGGCGGCGGCAGCATCGCTGGGTACGCGGCGATTGGCAAATTGCGCAGTGGCTTTTCAGCAAGGTGCCGGACGAGAGCGGGCGGATGGTGAAGAACCCGATCTCGAACATCTCGCGCTGGAAGATCTTCGACAACCTGCGGCGTTCGCTGGTGGAGACGATGACGCTGATCCTGCTGGTGGCGGGATGGCTGGGGCTGCCGGGGGGACCGCTCTACTGGACCACGGTGACGGTGATCCTGTTATTCGCGCCGAGCCTGGTGTCGCTGGTGTTCAGCGTGGCTCGCGCGTGGGCCAGCCCGCAGAAGGGCGAAGTGCAGGAGGCGTTTGCCGGCTTCGGGCAGAACCTCATCATCACGCTGATCAACCTTGCATTTCTGCCGCACCAGATGCTGATGGCGCTGGACGCGATCATCCGCTCACTGGTGCGCCGCTTCATCACCGGGCAGCGGCTGCTGGAGTGGGAGACCGCAGCGCAGGCGGAGTCGACCGGAGGCAAGACGACGCCGGTGGATCGCTACCTGCAGGCGACGCCGGTATTCACTATCGGGCTGGCGCTGGTGATCGCGGCGGTTAACCGGCAGTCGCTGCTGGTAGCGGCGCCGCTGCTGGTGCTGTGGCTGTTCGAGAGTGGCATCACGGCGTGGCTGAACGCTCCTCCGCGCGAGGACCGGCAGCGCCTGACGGAGAACCAGCAGGAGTTCCTGCGCGAGATGGCGCTGCGCACGTGGCGCTTCTTCTACGAGTACGGCGGGGCGCCGCACAACTACCTGGTACCGGATAACGTGGAGGAGCACGAGCTGTTTGAGGCGGCGCGCGTTTCGCCCACCAACTTCGGCCTGCTGCTGAATGCGCGGCAGGCGGCGCATACCTTCGGCTATCTGACCACGCCGGAGATGGCGGCGCTGAGCCACGCCAGCCTGGACACCTTCGACCGCATGGAGAAGCGCAACGGCCACATCTACAACTGGTATGACACGCGCACACTGAAGCCGATTGCGCCGCGCGTGGTGTCGTCGGTGGACAGCGGGAACCTGGCGGCCTCGTTCTACACGCTGCGCTCGGGCGCGGAGGCGATGCTGCTGGAGCCGCTGATCGACTCGCGGCTGTGGAGCGGCATCCGCGACCAGCTTGCGCTGCTGGCGAGCATCAACGCCCTGCCCACAGAATTGCTGCCCGTTCCGGAAGACAACGAGCTGCGGCCTTGGATCGACTGGTGCTTCGCGGCGCAGTTGTCTCCGGCGTTTGCCGCAATACGCGGCGCGGATGGACGGCCGTTCGCGTTGACGGAGAAGAGTTGCACGGAGGCGGAGTGGTGGCTGGCCGAGCTGCTGCGCCGTATAGACGCGGTGTGCGCGCTGGTGCGTGACTACAGGCCGTGGCTGGATCGCGAGTACTCGCCGCTGGAGTCGGTGCTGAAGGATGACGGCACGGTTGCGATTGCGCGGGGCGTCGCGTACATCGACGATCTGGATGGACGGCTGCAGCGTGCGTGGAGCGGCAAAACGGTGGACCAGGCGGAGATTTACCTGCTGGAAAAGCTGCGCGTCCGGCTGGCGGCGGCGCGCGAACGGCAGGTGGCGCTGGCGGAAAAGCTGACGCTGCTGGCGCGTCGGGCGGAGCAGTGCGTGGCGGCGATGGACTTCGCGTTTTTGATCGAGCCGTCGCGGCAGATTCTTTCGATCGGCTACATGGTGGAGCAGGAGGAGCTGCACAAGGCCTGCTATGACCTGCTGTGCTCGGAAGCGCGCATCGGCGCATTCGTCGCGGTGGCACGGGGCGATGCGTCGCAGCAGAGCTGGTTCAAGCTGGGTCGCATCCATACTGTGGCGTATGGGCGGCCGGCGCTGATCTCATGGACGGGCACGATGTTCGAGTACCTGATGCCGGCCTTGTGGATGCGCTCCTATCCCGACACGCTGGTGACGCGCACGCTCGACAACGTGGTCGGCATCCAGCGCGCCTACGCGAAGGAGCACGGGAATATTCCGTGGGGCATCTCCGAGTGCGGCTATGCCGAGAAGGATGACCAGGGACACTACCACTATCTCGCTTTCGGCATACCCTCGATCGCGCTGAAGTGGGACGCGATTGCGGGGCCGGTGATTTCGCCGTACTCGACCTTCCTGGCGCTGATGATCGACGAGGCGGAGGCGCTTAAGAACCTGAAGCGCATGCAGAGCATGGGGTGGGTGGGCGCGTATGGCTTCTACGAGGCGGGCGATTATCAGAAGTCTCTGAAGAAGCCGGCGCTGGTGAAGGAGTGGATGGCGCACCACCAGGGCATGTCGCTGCTGGCGGTGTTGAACCTGCTGCACAACAATATTGCGCAGGAGTGGTTCCATGCGAATCCGAACCTGAAGGCGACGGAGCTGCTGCTGCATGAGAAGCCGATCCGCGAATCGCTGCTGCTGGCGGAGTATAAGGAGTCGGGTAAGAAGCGGTCGGCGGCGTAGGTGAAGGAAAGCGAATCTGAACTTACGCCGCACTGCATTCCTTTTCCTGGTCTCTGACAGCCCCTCGCGCTTGTTCGACGTGGCGTAATGTTATTGCCCACCCCTCCCCCTCTCCGGTGCGGGAGCATCCTTTGTAACCTGCTTTGTTTCTTTTGTTTAGCACCTTCCCGCGCGCTAAATTCGTCCATTCAAAGTACTTATCGCTAAATTCGTCTAGCCATTGGACTTAGGCGTGAGCGAGAACCGCTGTGGGACGGCTGCCGATGACTACGGGCGGCAGCGGCAGGAAGCTGGCGCTGTGCTGGCGGTGGATGGCGAGGACTTTCGCGGCGCGCTGGGGATCGGTCGACCAGGCGAGGGAGACCTCTTCGATGAAGGCTTCGCCGGTGGCGGCGGCGAGGGCGCGGGCGTAGGCGGGATAGCTGTGCTCGAGGCGGCGGAGCAGCGCCATGCGGGCGCGGAAGCAGGCGGCCTGGTCAGCGAAGCGGGCCCAGTGCGCAGTGACGGTTACCCACTGTCCGTGGAGGAACTCCTGGGTGGGCATGGCGATGCTTGCGATATCAGGATGCGGTTCCGCTGACTGCTTTTGCCCGAAGAGGTTGTTGGCTTCGCGGGCGAGGCGGGACTGGCCCCAGGTGGATTCGAGCGCGGCTTCGCAGGCGGCGTAGTCGGGAAAGATATGGCCGGCTGCGCGTGCGGCGGCGCTGGCCTGGCGGAGAAAGTTGTCTTGCAGAGTGGCGGGCATATGGGCTGCTCCTTTGGGTGCGGAAATGAAAAAGGGCAAAGCCGAGCAGATTTCCCATTGCCGTGCCCCGCCGAGTATCGAGCCGAGCGGCTTTCTTAAGGAAAAGCTGCGCCGGGCTCCATGGCTTTAGTGAGCATCTATGGGAAATCTGCTGTGGCTTCGCCCTTTGGTTGCTGATTTCTTGATCGCTATTTTTATTGTTTCAAGTTGGCGGAAATGAATTGGCAGGTTTCTGCTGTGAGAATGCACGGAGGTACTGGAAAGTGCGCCCATGGACCGCGGAAGTCCACACCGTAGAATCCTTCCTGATCGTGAGTGCTGATTCCGGGCTCCTGACTTGGACTGCCTTGCTCTCTCCAAGGCGCAATTCATGGAGGTGAAAGCCGCGGCGTTTGGCACACGCAGCGATGTGGAGGCGGGATCTATGCACATGGCAGCGATGCACGTTTCGGGGCTGTGGACGTGGCTCTACTGGGCATGGTTTGCCTCTGAGGTCCTCATTTCAATCGCAACCCGCACCGGACACGGCGGGGGAGAAGTACGGGACCGCGGGACTCAGGTTTTGCTCTGGATCGTGATCATCGGGTCTATCACCGGGGCGAACTGGATTTCCCACGCTGTCGCGGCGCCGATCTTTGGACGGGCACATTGGCTGAGATCGGCTGGGCTGTTGCTGTTGGCGGCGGGGCTTGCGATTCGTTGGGCCGCAGTCCTGAATCTGGGCAGTGCGTTCAGCGCGAATGTCGCGATTCGCAAGGCGCAGCGAGTGCGAACCACGGGTCTCTACCGCTACGTGCGGCATCCCTCCTACCTCGGCCTGGTGCTGATCTTCCTGGCAATCGGAATCTATTCGCGCAACTGGATCAGTCTGGCGATCGCGGTGGTGCCGCCGACGGTGGCGCTGCTCTATCGCATCCACGTCGAAGAGACGGCATTGCGGGAGGCGTTCGGCGAAGAGTACACCGCGTATAGCAGGACGACGAAGCGCCTCTTCCCCGGCATTTATTAACGGACGCTTTCGTCATTGCTTTACTCCGACGCTGCGAGAGATGAACGCCTTGCACGATTCACTTCTTGCCTGTTGCTCGCGTGTCCTATTTTTTTAGTTGACATCAGCGGCGCCAACGGATTAATGTCCTATTTTAATAGGAGCTAGAGAGATGGCAGGACGCAGAAGTGGGTCCGCACATGGACCTGCCGGGATGACGCCGCTGGAGTTAAAGATCATGCAGGTGCTGTGGCGGTTGGGGCCTTCGCAGGTGCAGGCGGTGCAGCAGGA
Organism: uncultured Acidobacteriaceae bacterium; assembly: GCA_963757575.1. Taxonomy (GTDB): domain Bacteria; phylum Acidobacteriota; class Terriglobia; order Terriglobales; family Acidobacteriaceae; genus KBS-83. The sequence goes on along the minus strand of CAVWSD010000012.1, from coordinate 240,005 downwards.
GCTGGCAGGAGAGCTCGCGTATACGACGGTGCAGACGATGTTGAACGTACTTGAGCGCAAGGGGCGCGTGACGCGGCGGCTGCGGGGGCGGGCATACGAGTATCGCGCTGCAGTTTCCGAGGAGAAGACCCTGGGGACGGCGGTGGCGGACCTGGTGGAGCGGATGTTTGGCGGGTCGCCGGAGGAACTGGTGATGAGCCTGGTGAAGTCGCGGCAGCTCGATGCAGCGCGGCTGGCGAAGCTGGCGGAGAGAGTAGATGCAGCAAAGGCGGCGAAGAAAAAAGAGCGCGGGAGGGACCGAGATGCATGAGACGTGGATGCATGAAAGGTGGATGCATGAACTGATTTGGATGGTGAGCGGATGGCTGATGAACTACCTGGCGCATTCCGTGGTGGCGCTCGCCGTGCTTGGCGCGATGGCGTGGTTGGGCGACCGGCTGCTGCGCCGGGTTGGTCCACAGGCGCAGCACCGCTTGTGGGTGGCTGTATTGCTGGCGGGCGCGGCACTGCCGTTGCTGCCAGCTGGAGCGTTCACCGCCTACCTGGGCCACGCAGATGCAAGCACCGCTGGTGGAACCGTTGCTGTTACGTATCACATGGTTGCAGACGCAACCGCGCGTTGGGCGCTCACACCACGGCTGTCGCAGATGCTGGCAGGAGCGTACCTGCTGACTGTGCTGTTCTCGATCGCGCGGCTGCTGTGGCGGTGGTGGCGCACCCGTGGGATGGTGCAGCGGAGTGCGGTGCTGCCGCTGGAGGCGCGGGGACACGGGCTGGTGGAGAGCGCGGCTCGGCGGCTTGGCGTAACGCCACCTGAAGTTCTCTGGTCTGCGCAGACGCGTGGGCCGGTGGTGCTTGGTCTGCGGCGCTCGATGCTGCTAGTGCCGGAGGGGTTCTTCGCGGCGAAGGGACCCGGGCCGGAGTACCAGGAAGATGCCGGCGCCGCTCTGGCACATGAATGCGCGCATATCGCTCGATCGGATTTCGCGAAAAATCTGCTCTATGAATGTGTCGCGGCGATGGTTGCGTATCATCCCGTGAGCTGGATGATGCGGCGGCGCATTGCCGAGACACGCGAGCTGGTGTGCGACGAGATAGCGGCTGGCGCGGTGGGCGACCGGCCGGAGTATGCGGCTTCCCTGCTGCGGCTGGCGACGGCGATGGCGGCACCTGCCACGCCAAGCTATGGCGGCGGAACGCAAGCCATTGGAGTGTTTGACGCGAACATACTGGAGGAGCGGATTATGCGCTTGACGATGGATGTGCCGAAGGTGAGTAAGACACAGAGGATCGCGATGGCGGTGGTGGCCGCATGCGCGCTGCTGGGTGGTGCGGCGACCGCGGCGGCGCTGTCGTTTGACGTGACGCCGCAGGACGGCGCGACTGCCCCGTCGCAGGAGAAGGTCTATAAGATCGGCGGGGATGTGACTGCGCCGGTGCTGGTCCATTCGGTGGATGCTGAATTTACAAAGAAGGCGAAGGATGCCAAGTACGAGGGTGTGTCGGTGGTCTCGCTCGTGGTCGATTCTCACGGCATGCCGCGACACGTTCATACGATACGCAAGCTGGGCATGGGGCTAGACGAGAAAGCCATCGAAGCTGTTCGACAGTACAAGTTCAAGCCATCGACGCTGCACGGCAAACCCGTGGCGGTTGCGATCACCATCGAAGTGAACTTTCGCATCTATTAACTGCTGATTCAAGCGATGCCGTGGCGCAGCGTTGATCTCGCATCGTAGAGTGATTGCGTGAGGACGCAATGAACGCTGCGGTTGTGGAGTCGTTTGCGAAGGCGCCGCGGTATGGGTCGTTTGCCGATCCGGTGGCCGAGGCGGGTGAGGTGCTGGTAGCAGTGGAAGCGGCGGGGCTGCATCCGATTGTTAAGTCACTGGCGAATGGGACGCATTATGGCAGCACAGGCGCATTGCCGTTTGTGCCGGGCGTGGATGGCGCCGGGCGGCTGGAGGATGGGACGCTGGTGTACTTTGGCGCTTCGCGTGCGCCGTTCGGCACATTCGCGGAGCGTGCGGTAACACGGACGGGAGATCTGCATCGCATTGCCCACCGGGCTGGATGCTGAGAAGGCGGCGGGCATTGCGAATCCGGGGATGTCGTCGTGGGTGGCATTGCAGGTGCGCGCGCAGTTTCGTGCGGGCGAGAGTGTGTTGATATTGGGTGCGACCGGCGCGGCGGGTCAGCTTGCGGTGCAGATTGCGAAGCGGCTCGGGGCGCGGCGGGTGATTGCAGTAGGACGGAATGCAGAGGCGCTGGCAGCAGCAAAGGAGCTGGGCGCGGATACGGCGATCTCACTCGAGCAGCCGGGCGAGAAGCTGGTGGCGACGTTCCGGCAGGAGATCATGGAGCACGGAGTAGATGTGGTGCTGGATTATCTGTGGGGTGCGCCGGCCGAAGCCCTACTAGCAGCGATTGCGCAGAAGGGGTTGAGTCATGCGGCGCCGAGGATTCGCTTTGTGCAGATTGGGCAGAGCGCGGGCCCGACGATCACGCTGGGTGGCGCGACTCTGCGCAGCTCCGGCGTAGAGCTGCTGGGCAGCGGATTCGGCAGCGCCTCGATGCAGGAGATTTTCGCGGCGCTTGCGGAGTTTTTTAGGCAGGCTGCGAAGACTCCGTTTGCGACGAAGGTGCAGGCGGTGGCGCTACGCGATGTGGAGTCGCTTTGGAATGCACCAGAGCGCGGCGCGCGGCTGGTATTTCAGCCGTAAACAGGGACAATCTTTTCGAGCGCTCTGATCTGCAATGCTTGACAAAGTCGTTTTGACGAAACGATTTTATCTATATAGATTCGTATTGTCCGGCAGATGCGTCTGACTGGTCCCTACAGTCATGGCGGCTGCCGGGCTCCCGGCCATTGCTCCGGACCTATCTCTCACGCCGGAGAGCACGATGGGTTTGCGCCGCGTTTTTGGTCTCCTGCTGTTCGTCCTCTTCGCGGCCCCTTCGTGGGGGCAGATTTCGGGTGGTCTTGATGGGCGGGTGACGGATGCGTCGGGTGCTTCGATTGCGCGGGCGCAGGTGAGGCTGACGCGAACGAGCACGGGCGTGACGCAGACAACGCAGACGACGGCGGATGGCTACTACGTGTTTGCGCAGTTGCGACCGGGGAGCTACTCGGTGGAGATTGCGGCACCGGGATTCGCGACGGTACTGCGGCAAGGCATCACGGTGGGGACCGGTGGCACTCCGCGGGTGGATGTGGCGCTGAAGCCGGGCGGCGGCCGTGAGACAGTGACGGTTACAGAAGACGCGCCGCTACTGCAGTCGGAGCAGAGCAACATCCAGACGAATATTCCTGGGCGCACGGTGCAGGCGATCCCGCTGAACACGCGCAACTTTATCCAGCTATCGACGCTGGCGCCGGGCGTGGAGCTGCCGCCCGGGACACTGTTGCCGCGCATCAATGGCGGGCGGCCACGGACGAATGAGTATCTGTTTGACGGCATCTCCGCGCTGCAGCCGGAGCCGGGGCAGGTGGTGTTCTTCCCCATACTCGACGATATCCAGGAGTTCACGATCGAGGCAGACAATGTGCCGGCGGAGTTTGGGCGGTTCAACGGCGGCGTGGTGAATGTGACGACGCGGTCAGGCACGAATACTTTTCATGGGAGCCTGTTTGAATACCTGCGCAACGAAGACCTGAACGCGCGGAACTATTTTGCGCGGCCCCCGGCGCGGAAACCGGAGTACCGGCGCAACCTGTACGGTGGGACTGTAGGCGGACCGGTGCTCCATGACCGGCTGTTTTTCTTCGGCGACTACCAGGGGATACGGCAGGCGATCGGAGTGGTGCGCACATCGACGATTCCGACGCTTGCGGAGCGGCAGGGCGTGTTCACCGGTGTGGCGAAGGTCTACGACCCGGCGACGACGGTGTTCAACGGGACGACGTATACGCGTGCGGAATTTCCGAACGATGTGATCAATACGCCGCTGGATCCGGCAGCGGTGGCGCTGCTGTCGCGGCTCCCGGCGCCGACCTCGAGTGGGACAGCGAATAATTACACGCGTATTGCGAACGACGTGGACCATGAAAACCAGTTCGATGTGCGAGTGGATGGCGCATTGGGGACTAGCGATCGCGCGTTCGGGCGCTACTCGTATTACAGCCAGATAGCGCAGCCGGTGTCGCCGCTGCCGGATGGAAGCGGGCTTATCTCGGGGTCGGTGCTGGGGTCGTTCAACTATGCGGGGCTGACCCATGTGCTGGGACAGCAGGCGGTCTTCAACGAGACGCATACGTTCACGCCGCACCTATTGAATGATCTGCGGCTGGGCTACACGCGGCGCGGCAATACGACGGATGGTGTGTCGTTGGGGGAACCTGCTTCGCAAGCACTGGGGATTCCGGGGATTCCGTCGAATGCGGCATTCAACAATGCGCTGCCGCTGTTTACGTTTACCGGCTATCAGCAGATCGGTGTCTCGCCAAGCACCTTTTCGCAATATCAGACCGGCGTATGGCAACTGGTGGATACGGTGAACTGGATACACGGGGCGCATTCGGTGAAGGCAGGAGTGGATGCGCGGTGGTATCAGCTCAATACGGTATCGCCGCCGAATCCTACGGGCTCATTCGCGTTTACGACGACGGGCACCAACCTGCCGAGCGTGACCGACAGCGGGAATTCGTTTGCGAGCTTTCTGCTGGGGCAGGTGGATACGTTCCAGATCGATCTGCAACAGCAGAAGTTACGACCTCGCGATCATATCGAGGAGTGGTTTGTTCAAGATGACTGGAAGGCGATGCCGAAGCTGACGCTGAATATCGGTGCGCGGTGGACGCTGCATCATCCGTCTACGGAGAAGACCAACCAGGGCGCGGTGTTCAACCTGGCGACGCAGCAACTGGACTATCTGGGAGTGAACGGCAATTCGAAGTCGGCGCGCGAGCTGCACTGGGACAATGTGGCGCCGCGCGTGGGGTTGACGTACCTGGTGACGCCGAAGACCGTGGTGCGTACAGGATTCGGCATCGTGTTCATCGATCAGTCGGGGATCACGACGCCATTTACGACACCGCAGTTCCCTTTCATCCAGAATGTGCAGCAGAAGACGCAGGACAGCGTGAATGCGGCGTTTCAACTGGCGCACGGGCCGACGGTGGCGCCGATTCCGCTGACGCCGAACGCGGGGCTGGGGCAGAGCGTGTACACCGCGGACCGCGCAGCGGGATCGGGATATGTGGAGCAGTGGAATCTGGCTGTGCAGCGCGCTGTAACGCAGAACATGTCGGTCGATGTGGCGTATGTGGGTTCGCATATCGTGCACGTGGGGATTCCGGACTCAAACCTGAATCAATTGACGGTGGACCAACTGGCCGAAGGCGATGCGCTATTGAAGAAGGTACCGAATCCCTACTACGGGCAGTTGCCGGCATCGAGCCCGATCGGCGGCAAGACGGTAGCGGAGGCACAACTGCTGAAGCCGTATCCGCGATTTCAGAATGTGGCGATCTACCGGCATAACAGCGGCACCACGAATTACAACGCGCTCGAAGCGAAGGTGGAGCAGCGGACAAGTCATGGGCTGACGCTGCTGTTCAGCTATACGTACTCGAAGCTGATTGACGATGCGTCCTCGGTGTTCTCGTCGACGGTGCTGTCATCGCCGAATTCGAGCAGTCTGGTGGCGGCGGATACATTTCACCCAGGACTGGAGCGGGATGCTTCGAACGGCGATATGCCGAATGTGGTGGCGCTGAGCGTGGTCTACAGTTTGCCCGCCGGGCGGGGTCATAGCTTTGCCTCGCATGGCCTGGCGAACGTGCTTCTGGGTAATTGGGACGTGGACACCATAATGTCGCTGCAATCGGGCATGCCGGTAACGGTGACGCAGGCGACGAACAACAATTCTTTCGCGGGCTTTGCACTGCAGCGGCCGTTTGTGCAGGGCAAAACTGCGTTGCCCGCGGGGGAGCGCACGCCGAAGAAGTTCTTCAACACGGAGGCGTTCACAACCGCGCCGCGCTTTGTGCTGGGGAATGCGTCGCGCAATCCGGTACGCGGGCCGGCGTATCGCGATCTGGACCTGGCGCTAGTGAAGCACTTCTCGCTGCCGGAGAAGGCGCAGGTGGAGTTTCGCGCAGAGCTGTTCGACGTAACGAATACGCCGGCGTTCTCACAGCCGAACGGAAGCTTTGGCTCGCCGGCGTTTGGAAGTATTACGAGTACAACGACCGATCCGCGAGTGGCGCAGTTTGCTTTGCGAATCAGCCGGTGAGCGGACTGGCCGTCCGAGGCAGATGCGCCTGCGGCGGGACCTGCCGTCCAGGCAGATGCGCCTGCGGCGCGCGTGGCTGGGTTCGCTCCCTTTGGTCGCTCACGTTTGCGTTCGCGCGCGGTTTGCTTTGGCCCCATGTCTCAACAAAGGACATCGAGCACCCGATGCGTGGTAAGGCGGGCAAACTGCAGGTCCTTCGCTTCGCTCAGGATGACAGCACGTACTACAATCCTTCGATTCGCCCAGGATGACAGCGCTTACTTTGTAGCGAAGGCAAGCTCGCTCTGTGGTGCAGGCGAGTAATCAGACGGCGACATATGCGCGCGTTCATGGGCCAGGAGCCACTGCTTGCGATGGAGGCCGCCGCCATAGCCGGTGAGTGAGCCGTTGGCGCCGATGACGCGATGGCATGGGACGACCACGCCGATGGGGTTGGAGCCGTTGGCGAGGCCAACGGCGCGGACGGCGCGGGGCCGCCCAATCTGCTCCGCGAGTTTGCCGTAGCTGATGGTCTGGGCGGCGGGGATGTCGCGGAGCGCGCGCCAGACTTCGCGCTGAAAGCCAGTGCCTGCGGTGGCGGTGGGGATGTCGTCGATGGCGTGGATGTTGCCGGCGAAGTAGTCGACGAGGCGCGTGGTGAGGCCGAAGGGATCGCGCTTATCGATGAGCGTGTAGCCGCCTTTGCCGTAATGGATATCCAGCAGGCGGAGGGCGCGCGCTTCGTGATCGGACCAGTCGAGCATGCGGAGCGCGCCGTCTTTGTCGCAGATAAAGATGAGTTGGCCGATGGGAGTGGCAAGCGAATCAGAAAAGAACTGGAGCGGCGCGGTCATAGTTGCTCTCCTGTGATGGCGACGGCGGAAGTCTGGGTGAGCGGCGGGATGCGCAGCGCGGGCGGCGGGACGATGCGGCGGTGTTTTCGCGGCGGCGCAAGGCTGAGGTTGGTGGCGGACCAGAGATGCTGCGCTGCGTAACCGCGCCAGGGACGCCACTGTTCGCTGCGCGCGAGCAGTTGCGCAGGCGAGAGGGGCTTGGCGAAAAGCTGCCTGGCGTTGCAGAGGATCCCGATGTCGGATGCGGGGAAGGCGTCCGGGTGATGCAGGCCGCGGAGCGCGATGTACTGGGCGGTCCACTCGCCGATGCCAGGGATGGAGCGAAGGCGAGCGATGTTTTCTTCAAGCGTATTGGCGGCCTGGAAGAGATCGGAACGGTCGATGGCTGCGCGCGCGAGGGCAGTGATCGTGGAGCGGCGCGCGGCGGGCATGCCGAGCTGAGTGAGATCGGCCGCGGCGAGTTGCTGCGCGGTGGGAAAGGCATGGGTGAGCGCGCCGTCGCCGAGCGGGAGCGGCCTGGTCGTGAGTGCAACGAGTTTCGCTGCCAGGCCGCGCGCGGCGGCGACGCTGATCTGCTGGCCGAGAATGGCGCGGATAGCGACCTCGAAGGCATCCCAGCCGCCGGGCGTGCGCAGGCCAGGCTGGCGGCGCACGACGGAAGCGAGAGAGCGGTCGCGCGAGAGATGCGCAGCGATGGCCTCAGTGTCGGCGTCGAGATCGAAGACGCGGCGCAGGCGCGAAGCGATGAGGGGCAGCGCGGGTAGGTGGCCGCAGACGATCTCGACCTGGAGCGCATTGCGCGAGGGCAGATGGCTGACGGCAATGAGGGCGACGTGATCGTCCACACGAACGATACGGCGATAGGTGCCGTCGCGCACCTCCTCCACGCCAGGGACGGCGCGGGGAGTGAAGAAGGCGAGGAGCGCATTCCAATCGAATGGCGGGCGATAGGAGAGGCGCAGAGCTAACGGTGCAGCGCTGGAGGTGGTGGCAGAGCGGCGGCGCAACTGGCTGGGTGGACGCTTGTAGAGCGCAAGGAAGGTGTCGTTGAAGCGGCGGATGCTGCCGAAGCCGGCGGCCATTGCGACGGAGGCCATGGGCAGGCGCGTGTCGTGCAGGAGTTGTTTCGCGAAGAGCACGCGACGCGTCTGCGCGACAGCTAAAGGGGATGCGCCGACGTGCTGATCAAAGAGGCGGCGGAGCTGACGTTCGCCCACGCCGAGGCTTTCGGCGAGCCGCTCGACGGACGCGCGCGGGCCGTCGAGCGCGCCCTCGGCGATGCGGGCCATGGCGCGGCTGACGGTGCTGGCGGTACCGCGCCATGCGGGCGAGTGCGGGGCGATCTCCGGGCGGCAGCGGAGGCAGGCACGAAAGCCGGCCTGCTGTGCGGCAGCGGCGCTGGGGAAAAAGCGGCAGTGGTTGCGCAAGGCGGTGCGCGCGGGGCAGATGGGACGGCAGTAGATGCGAGTGGAGGTGACGCCGACAAAGAAGCGGCCATCGAAGCGGGCATCGCGCGACTGGAGCGCGCGATAGCAGACGTCCGCATCCAGGAGAACGGGATCGAGTGAGACCGGATCGAGCAGCGATGAATGATCGGCGAGGTTGTGCATCACCTGCTCAGTGTGCGCCTGCGGCGTGCGGTGTGTCTGGCCATTTTCGGACGCGATGGATTTGGTTCGCGGACCGCGATGGGGGCAGCGGTAGGGGAAAGTTGCTGGCGCATCTCCATGAATACGCGAAGGCAACATGCCGAAGGGTGCCTTTGATACTAGGCAATCGTGGAGTCATACACTAGAATTTGACACCACACATGGACAATCCCGCGGTCTCCGTCAACGAAACACCGGCCAAAGCGTTTCCCTCCTCGTCGGGGGAGATGTTCGATGAGTACTTCAAGCAGGGTTCGAAGTGCGGCTTCAAGAAGAATGAGCTGCTGGATCCGCGGGCACGCCGGCTGTTCGAGTCGACGGCGCTGGCCTGCTCGGTAGATGCGTATCCATTTCAGATTCCGCTGGAAGGCCGGCCTGGGCCGATGGTGACGGCAGACGGCCATCAGATGCTGATGCTGTCGTCCTATGACTACCTGGGACTGATCGGCCATCCGCGGGTGCAGAGCGCTGCGATGGAGGCGCTGGACCAGTACGGCACGGGCACGGGCGGAGTGCGCCTGCTGACGGGGACTCTGGACCTGCATCGCGAGATGGAGCGCGCGGTGGCCGAGTACAAGGGCACAGAGGCGGCGGTCACATACAGCTCCGGGTACCTGGCGAATGTAGCGGTGATCGCATCGCTGTTCGGGCCAGCGGACCGCGTGATCATGGACACGCTCTCGCATCGTAGTTTGCTCGATGCATGCAGGATGGCGGGGGTGCAGATGCAGCGCTTCCGGCACAACGATCCGGAGAGCCTGCGGCAGGAGATCCAGAACGGGCCGACGGCGAACCGCACGCTGATCATCAGCGACGGCGTGTTTTCGATGGATGGCGACATCTGCATTCTGCCGGAGCTGATTGCGATCAAGAAGGAGTTTGGCTGCTTCCTGCTGGTGGATGAGTCGCATGCCTCGGGGACGCTGGGCCGGCTGGGGCGCGGGACGGATGAGCACTTCGGAGTGGACACGAATGAGGTGGACATCTGGACCGGGTCGCTGGCGAAGGCGATTCCTTCGAATGGCGGTTTTGTCGCCGGGTCGCTGCAGTTGAGCATTTTCCTGCAGCATGCGTCGGCACCGTTTATTTTTTCCGGAGCCATGGCGGCGCCAGCGATTGCGGCCGTGAAAGAGGCGCTGGCGGTGCTGAAGGATGAGCCGGAGCGCGTCTCGCGGGTGCAGTCGAATGCGCAGTTCCTGCGCTCGGGCTTGCAGAAGCTGGGCTATGACACCGGTCTGTCGGAGACGGCGGTGATCCCGGTGATCTATAAGGATGAGCCTTCGGCAGCGCTGACGGCGCGGCGGCTGCGCGACTTCGGCATCCTAGCGACGCCGGTGCTGTTCCCGGCGGTGGCGCAAGGTGCGCCACGGCTGCGGCTGTGCGTGACCGCGGGGCATACACGCGAACAACTGGAGTTTGCGCTGGACGTCTTCGGCAAGCTGGCGAGTTGAAGGCCCGACCGCAACTGGGTCAGTTTGCACCGCACACACTCGTGAAACAGCAGGTCCCTCCACTTCGCTCCGCTCCGGTCGGGATGACGCTCCTGATATATCGAACTCTCGTGTCAAGGTAATAAATCGTGGCGGTGTTGGTTACGGGCGCGAGCGGCTTTCTGGGCGGCCGGCTGACGGAGATGCTGGCCGAGCGGGGAGAGCCGGTGCGGGTGCTGGCGCGTGCGTCATCGGACCTGCGGCATTTGTCGCATCTGCAGATACAGATTGTGCGTGGCGACCTGGGCGATGCGGCGGCGCTGGCCGAGGCGATGCGCCGCGTGCGCGTGGTCTACCACTGCGCGGCTTGCTCGACCGACTGGGCGGCTCCTTCGACTTACATGGCGGCCAATGTTGCGGGGACGCAGAATGTTCTCGATGCTGCGCTGCGCGCGGGGTCGGTGGAGCGGTTTCTGCATGTGAGCACTACGGATGTGTATGGATATCCGCCGGTGCCTTGCGATGAGAGCGCGCCGATGCGCGATGTGGGGCTGCCCTACAACCGAACGAAGATCCAGGGCGAAGAGGCGGTGTGGCGCACGCACCGCGAGCAGGGGTTGCCGGTGACGGTGGTGCGGCCGGCGACGATCTATGGGCCGCGCGGGAAGGATTTCGTGGTGGAGATTGCCAGCCTCTTGCGGCAAGGCATGATGATGCTTATCGGTGGCGGCCGGGCGCGCGGCGGATTCTCCTATGTAGACAACGTCGTGACGGCGATGATGGCTGCGGCTGCGAGCCCCAACGCGGTGGGACACGCCTATAACTTGTGCGATGAGACCGGTGTGACGTGGCGCGAGTACACGGATGCATTGGCGGACGCACTGGGATACAAGCGGGCGTGGCTTGCTCTTCCCTTCCCCGCGGCGATGGCTCTGGGGGCCGCGATGGAGTTTCCATATCGTTTGCTGAAGGCTTCGAAGCGTCCGCTGCTGACACGGCATGCGGCGTATCTGCTGGGACGAGAGCAGGAGTTCCCTGCGGCGCGGGCGCGAGCGGATTTCGGATTCGAGCCGCGGGTCTCGTTTGCCGAGGGTTTGGCGCGTTCCGCGGAGTGGGTGCGGTCGCGTGCGTCCGGCGAAGCGTGATGCGTCGCTTCAGCGAAGCGTCAGGGAAGTGCCGCCCAGTATCGGGCATCGGGAGGTACGGCGATTGTCCGGATTTGAACGCGAGGTTTTGAATCTGGACAGCGCGCTGGCTTCGCGTAGTGGGAAGCGCTCGATTCCTTAAGCACTTAGGGCACAGTACGGTCTTGCGGCATTGGCGCGGTGCTTGCTCCTGCAGATGGAATCTACTCCATCGTGGAGGCACGAATGACTGCGCTCTTCCCCGCACTGTTCCCCGCATTGTTCCAAGACCTGCGCTATGCGATCCGCCAACTGCGAAAGAGGCCGGGCTTCACGCTGGTCTGCGTGCTGACGCTGGCGCTGGGCATTGGGGCGAACACGGCGGTCTTCAGCGTGATGAATGCGGTGCTGCTGCGTTCGCTGCCGGTGGCTGATGCCGGGCGCGTCGTCTATCTACGGACAACCAACCCGCCTCACGGTACGGGGACGATCGAAAGCAACGAGACGTTCTCGTATGCGGTGTACGATGCGCTGCGCCGGCAGACAGGGGCGATGGAGGTGATGGCGTACGTGCCCTTGTCCACGCAGAAGGTGGCGGTGCGCTACGGAACGCAGCCGGGCGTGGCCGAAGGCGAGATGGTGAGCGGGAATTTCTTTTCCGGACTGGGAGTGAAGCTGGCTCGCGGGCGCGGATTTACAGCGCAGGATGAGGCGAGCCATGCGCCGATCGCGGTGATCAGCTACAGCTATTGGACGGCGCGGTTCTCGCGCAATCCGGAGATTCTGGGGCAGACCTTCTATGTGAACGGCGTGCCGATCACGATTGTGGGCATTGCTGCGCCGAGCTTTGAAGGGACTGAGTCCGGTGTCTCGACGGATTTCTGGATTCCGCTGCAGAGCCGTGCGGAGCTGAATGCATGGGGCAATCCACTGCAGGATGGGAAGACATACATCCACAATCCGACCTGGTGGTGCCTGCGGGTGATTGGACGCCTCGCTCCCGGGGTGACGCAAGGCGCAGGCGGTGGCGCGGCTGCAGTCTGCATTTCAGACAGCGGCTTACGTCGGGCTAGGCTCTCCGCGGGCGGGTGAGAAGCCGCCGACGCTAAGCGTGGAGGCGGCGAAGAGCTTCCCTGGATACGAGGCGCAGTACGGACAGCCGCTGCGCATGCTGATGACGATGGTGGGACTGGTACTGCTGATTGCGCTGAGTAATGTGGTGATGCTGCTGATGGCACGCAACGCGACCCGGCAGCGGGAGTTCTCGCTGCGGCTGGCGCTGGGAGCGGGACGGCGAGAGCTGTTTCGGCAGTTGCTGATGGAGAGCCTGCTGCTGGTGGCGATCGGCGGCGAGTTGGCGTGGCTCTTTGCCACGCTGGCAACTAAGGCGCTGGGGGCATGGGCGCAGATCGAGTCGAGCCTGGCGCCGGACACAACCGTGCTCTTTTTCACGTTGAGCATCCTGGTGCTCGCGGCGCTGCTGTTTGGACTGGCGCCGCTGCGCATTGCGCTTTCCGCCGGGCCGGGGCTGGCGCTGAAGACCTCCGGAGCCACAGCGAATACGGACGCGGGCAAGACGCGGACGGGCAAGATTATTGTGACGCTGCAGATGGCGCTCTGCGTGGTGCTGCTGGTGGGCGGCGGACTGCTGGTCCGTACGTTGCGCAATCTGCAGAATATTCCGCTCGGCTTTCCGACCGACGGGCTGGTGGTCTTCGGCGTGAACCCGCACATCGAGTCGATTCCGCAGGGCGATGCGTTTTATCAGGAGCTGATACGCAAGCTGCGCGCGCTGCCGGGCGTCGAGTCCGTGACCATCATGGAGGAGCGGCTTGGATCGTGGTCATCGGACAACAGCGACATGACGGTGGACGGCAAGCTGCCGGAGCTCGCGAGTGGCGGGACGAGGACAGTGCGCAGCAATGTGGCGGGACCTGACTTCTTCACTACGCTTGGCGTGCCAGTATTGGCGGGGCGCGACTTTGCGGATTCCGACACCGCTACGGCACCGCGCGTGGGGATCATCAACCAGGAGTTTGCGAGGCGTTTTCTGCCGAACGAAAACCCGCTGGGGCATCAGATCGGAACCGAAGATGGGAGGTTCCAGATGACCGTGGTGGGCGTGGTGAAGGATCACAAATACCGGAGCATCGATGAAACGCCCATCCCGATGGCCTGGTATATGTACGACCAGATCCCGATGATCGGAAGGATGCACGTCGAGCTGCGGGTGCATGGCAAGCCGCTTGCGATCCTGCCCGCGGTGCAGAGAGCGGTCGCGGAGATGGATCCGAACCTGCCGCTGCTAAAGCCGATGGAGCAGCGCGCGCAATACGAAGAGACGATCTCGCAGCAACTGTTGTTTGCGCGGCTGGCCGGATTCTTCGCGATCCTGGCGGTGGTGCTGGTTGCAACGGGTCTATACGGCACGCTGGCCTATCGCGTGAACAATCGCACGGTGGAGATTGGGGTGCGGATGGCGGTGGGGGCGCGGCGCGGGCAGGTGGTGTGGATGGTGCTGCGCGACAGCCTTATGCTGACCGCGGTGGGTGTGGCGATCGGCATTCCGTTTGCGGTGCTGACGGGGCGGGCGCTGGCGTCTTCACTGTACGGAGTGAAGCCGGATGATGCGATGACGTTTGTCTTCGCGGTGGTGGGCATCGCGTTCGTGGCTGCCGGGGCAAGCATGATTCCGGCGCGGCGCGCGGCACATGTCGATCCATTGACCGCGCTGCGTTCGGAGTAGCAACTACTCCCAGCGTAGCGCGGCTACGGGGTTGACGCGTGTGGCCCGCCGCGCAGGCAGATAGCACGCGGCCATCGCGACGACGGTCAGGATTGCGGCGAGCAGCGCGAAGGTTATCGGGTCGGTCGGAGCGATGCCGTAGAGCAGCTCCGACATGAGGCGGGTGAGAGCGAAAGCGGCGGCAATGCCGATGGCGACCCCGACCAGCGCCAGTCGTGTTCCCTGCCACAGAATCAGAGCCAGCACATCACGGCGTTGCGCGCCCAGCGCCATGCGAATGCCGATTTCCTGCGTGCGCTGTCCGACTACGTAGGCGATCACGCCATAGATGCCGATGGTGGCGAGTCCGAGGGCGAGGGCCGCGAAGGCTCCGAGAAGAATCATGGCAAAGCGCCGCGCCGCGATGGAATCGGCGATGATGCTTTCCATCGTCTGATCGCCATAGATCACCTGCTGATTGCTCATCTGGCGGCTGGTGCGGCGGATGGCGTCAAAGACCGGGGAGAGGTTTCCCTCGTAACGGACTACAAGGCTCGTGCCTGACGACACCAAGGTTATGAAGTCGTCCGGCATCTGCATGCAGGGGATGTAGAGCTGGGCGCGCAGCGATTGAGTGTCATCGAGATCGAGCCCCCACTGTTTCACGTGGCCGACGACGCCTACGATCTCGAGCTTCCTTCCACCGTTGTTCATGACGATGCGTTTGCCGATGGGGTCCTGGTGCGGGAAGAACTTGCGCGCGAAGACCTCGTCGACGACGGCGACGAGCGGCGCGTGTTCATCGTCCTGTGAGGTGAAGAAGCGGCCTTGCTGGAGCGGGATGTCCATCACCTTGCGATAGCCGGGCTCGACGATGTAGTCGACGGCCCAGCTCATGCCGTCTTCATTGGCCGGCTTTGGATGGCCATCGAGCCAGAACAATTGTTCGTCGTCGCTCGCCATGGGCAGCGCGCCCCATACCTGCGAGACTGCTTTGACTCCCGGCGTGGCAATCAGCTTGTCATCGAGTGCGCGAAAGGTCGTGCGCGTCTGCTCCGGGGATGCATGATTTATGGACGGCGGAAGGGAGAGCCCGAAGGTGACGACGTGGTGAGGGTCGAATCCGGGATCGACTTTCGCGAGCTGGGAGAGGCTGCGGACCATCAGTCCCGCGCCAATCAGCAGCACCAGCGCGACGGCCATTTCCGCAACGACGAAGGCGCTCTGCGTACGATTGCGCGTTCTGCTAAGCGCCGCGGCCGCCTTCCTTGAGTGCTGTTTGAGGATCAGCCTGCGAGGTCTTCCATGCCGGGACGAGGCCGAAGAGCGTGCCTGAGAGCAGCGAGATGCCCGTGGTGAAGGCGAGGACTCGGAAGTCGAGACCGATCTCGTTGACGCGCGGGAGCGCCATAGGCACGAACTTGAGTGCCGCATGCGTTCCCCAGGCGGCGAGGAGCAATCCAATGCCGCCGGAGACGATGCCGAGCAGAAGGCTTTCGGTGAGCAGTTGGCAGGTGACGCGCGCTCGACTGGCGCCGAGCGCCGTGCGCACAGCAAATTCGCGCGTGCGCCCGGCGGAGCGCGCCAACAGCAGGCTGGCGACATTCACGCATGCAAGCAGCAGCAGAAAGCCGACAGCAGCAAGCAGCACAAGAAGGAATGGCCGCACATCGCCAACCATCTGCTCTTTCAGCGGACGCAGGCTTGCGCCGATCCCTTTGTCCGCGTCAGGAAAAGCGGAGGCCAGATTGCGTGTGACCTGCTCCATGTCGGCCCTGGCCTGCGCGAGCGTGACTCCGGGTTTGAGGCGGGCGATTCCGTGGAAGCCCAAACCTGCGTTGCGATTCATGAGAATCGAGTTGTTCCACTGGCGGATGGGAGCGTAGATGTCGCGCTCGCGGAAGCTGGGCAGGCGCAGATGAAAGCTCGCGGGAATAACGCCGATGATCGTGAAGTCCCGTCCGTCAAGAGTGAGGTTCTGGCCTAAGACGGTGGGCGAGGCGCTGAATTTGCGCTGCCACAGACCTTGGCTGATGAGCGCAACGGGGGCAGCACCGCCCTGCTCTTCCGCTGGTGTGAAGGTGCGGCCGAGGATGGGGCTGACGCCAAGTAAGGGGAAGAAGCTGCCGGAGACGAATTCGGCATTGACCTGCTCAGCCTCACCTCTGCCGGTGAGGCTGAAGGCAGAGCCGCGAGCAACGGCCATCGCGGAAAAAGTGCGGTTGTCCTTCTGCCAGTCGAGAAAGTTGGGATAGGAGATGGAGCCGCGATCGAAGTTCGGCTTGCTCTCATCGACAGCGACGAGCTGCTCCGGCTGCGGAAATGGAAGGGGATTCAGCAGGACGCCATTCACGATGGAGAAGATGGCTGTGTTGCCGGCGATGCCGAGCGCGAGAGTGGCAATGGCCACGATGGTGAAGGCCGGGCTCTTCCACAAGACGCGGGCGCCGAAGCGAATGTCGCTCCAGAGCATTTCGAGGAGGGGAAGGCTGGTGCGCTGGCGGTAGTTTTCTCTAGTCTGCTGCACGCCGCCAAGTTTTATGAGCGCCTGCCGGCGCGCCTCCTGTGAGTTCATGCCGGCGCGAAGGTTGTCGTCGATATGCATCTGGAGATGCGATTCGATCTCTTCGGCGAAGTCGCGGCTTCCCTGCTCTGACCGGAAGAGGCCTACGCAACGCATTAGCCAGGCACGCAGATGTCTCATAAGGGCCTTTCGGAGGAGCGCAGGAAATGACTGCCGCACCCTTCTATTGGTTACCAATAAGAAGGTATGTGAGTTTCTATTGGATAGCAATAGGAGGTGCGCGGCAAATCGAAGATCTAACCGGCAGCCGGGCTGAGATCGGTGGTGACTTCTGGCTGATACTGCCGTGCCGGGTACGCACGGTTGAAGAGATAGAACAAGCCCGCGAGGATCACGAAGACCAGCAGGCTGGCCTCCGTACCGCGCGGTCCGCCGGTCAGCCAGTCCGGGCCATGGAAGCGAATGTCCAGCAGGTGGCCGGTCAGTGGCTTGCCGTCGTTGCCGGAGTTGGGCTCAGCGAAGAGGATCATGTCGGCATAATCGGAGGCAGCATGGAATCCGACGGCGAACCAGAGGCTTCCGGTTCGGCGGAGCGTCAGGGCCCAGAAAACCCCGTACAGCGCGACGCTGATCGGATCGATCCAATCCTCGTGGGGCTTGAAGATCAGGTGAACCAAGCCGAAAAGCGAAGAGAGAATGATCGCTGCAGGCCAGAACCCGATCGATTGGGCGAGCGTCTTGAGCGCATATCCACGGAAGAGGAACTCCTCCCCGAAACCAAGCGCGAGCATCGCGAGCGCCCAGGCTATTCCGTAGAAGACAAGGTCGGAACCGTGAAGAGCCAGACCGTGAAAGGAACAGCCTCCCGCCAGATAGATTGGAATGAGGATAACGGCCGAAGGCACGAAGCCCCAGAGCACGCCTTTCAGGAAAAGCCTGCCGGCACCTGGAACCAGAGGAAGTCCGTAGGACGAAAAGCGCTCATGCTCGATTCGAGACATGATCCAAGAAAGCGCGGCGACGAACGCGAAGTCGACGAGATAGTTCAGCAGCAGACCCGACCAGGTAAAGGTGCGATCGGGAAAATGAATCCTGAGGAGCAGGCGATTGAGCACGTCTCCGGCAACGACGTAGAGCGTGAGAAAGAGAACGAAGCGCCATCCAGGCCGCAGCCGGTGCTCATTTTCATCGAGAAAGAGCGATCTGAGGCGATGCACGACTCGACCGTCCCGCAACGTAACTCCTCCCGGCACAGGGAGACTGTATACGCAAAGCAGATCTGACAGAAGTCGATTCGACGAGCTATTGCTGCCTCAGGCGAATTTGCGCAGGGCGAGGACGGCGTTGAGGCCGCCGAAGGCGAAGGAGTTGGAGAGGCAGGCCGCCACCTGCTGATTGCGGGCGGTGTTGGGGACGACGTCGAGATCGCAGGCGGGATCGGGCGTGGTGTAGTTCACGGTCGGCGGAAGAATGCCGTTGGCCAGGGTGAGCGCGGAGGCTGCTGCCTCGATAGCTCCGGCTGCGCCCAAGCGTGTGGGCGTGCATGGACTTCGTGGAGCTGACGGCGAGCTTGTTCGCGTGCGCACCGAAGACGAGGCGGATGGCGGCGGTCTCGGTGCGGTCGTTGACTTCGGTCGCGGTGCCGTGGGCGTTGATGTAGCCGATCTGTTCCGGGGCGAGGCCGGCGTCGCGCAGGGCCATGCGCATGGCGCGCGCGGGACCTTCGGCGGAGGGCTGGGTGATGTGGCAGGCGTCGGCGGACATGCCGAAACCGACGATCTCCGCGATGGGCTTTGCGCCGCGGGCGAGCGCGGCATCGAGCGGCTCAAGCACGAGCATGGCAGCGCCTTCGCCCAGGACGAGGCCGCTGCGGTCGGCGGAGAAGGGGCGGCAGGTGTCCTTGCTGATGACGCGCATCGCTTCCCAAGCCTTGAGATTGCCGAAGTAGAGAGGCGCCTCGCTGCCGCCGGCAATGGCGATGGGCACCGAGCCGGAGCGCACCATGTGGAAGGCCTGGCCAATGGAATGGGCCGAGGAGGCGCAGGCGGTGGAGATAGTGTAGGACGGGCCCTGAATGCCGAAGTGCATGGAGATGTGGCTGGCTCCGGCGTTGGCCATGCCGAGCGGGATGGTGAGCGGATGGACTCGGTTGCGGTTGTGGATGTAAAGCTCGCGGTAGCCGACCTCTTCCGCGGAGCGGCCGCCGATACAGGAGCCGGTGACGACGGCGCCGTCCTCACGCATGGCAGGCGTCAGTTCCAGGCCGGACTGGGCCATTGCCTCTTTCGCCGCGACGACGGCGAACTGGGCGAAGCGGTCCATGAGGCTGATGTCCTTGGCGGCGAGGTGATCTTCCGGGACGAAGCCTTCCACGTCCGCGGCATGTTTGAAGCGGAGTTGCTCGAAATCGGTGGAATTCACGTTGTGGATGCCACAGGTGCCGGCGACGAGCGAGCGCCAGAAGGTGTCGCGGGTGAGGCCGATCGGGCTGATGACGCCGATCCCGGTGATGACGACGCGGGGCACGTCAGCTTTCCGGAGTGGCCTTGGCCTTGGCCTCGACCAGGTGCGTGATGCCGGCGATCATCTCCGGAATGTTCTGAACCTTCTTGGCCTCTTCATCATCAATTTCGATGTCGAACTCGCTCTCCAGGTCGAAGAGGATGTTCAGGCGGTCGAGCGAGTCGATGCCCAGCTCTTCGAAGCTGCTGTCGGGACGGACAGTCTCCAGCGGGATGCGGCGGGTGTTGGCAATAATCTTGAGAACACGGTCCTGGATCGAATCAGACATAGGCGGCGTAAGAGCGCAGGCGGCACAACTGCAGCCGCTGGCACCAAGGTGAGGCCATACTCCCGGCGTTTTGTAATCGAAATGTCATTCTACCCTGTTTCCCGCGGAGAGCCTGCCTCCTGTGTAAGAACCCCGTTTGACTCAGAGAGTTATGCTGAAAATGCGGGCGCCGCGGCGGGAGCTTGTCTGCCCGAAGCCCCTGTCACCCGACCCTGAATGGAGGAAGTTTGCCACTCGTCACCCTGTCACTTGAAGCCGGACGTACGCGGGAGCAGAAGCACCAACTTGCCGATGCGGTGTATGAGGCGCTGCGCGCGGCGATTCAGATCCCGGAGAACGATCGTTTTGTGGCCATTCGCGAGCATGCGGCCGGGGACCTGATTGCTGATCCCGACTACCTGGGAATAGCGCGGAGCGGGCATCCGGTCTTCGTTGAGATTACGTTGCGGCGTGGGCGGGCGACGGAGAAGAAGCAGGCGCTCTACCGCGAAATTGCGGACCGGATGGGCGCGACCGGTCTGGTGCGTGCCGAGGACCTGCTGATGGTGCTGCACGAGAACGAGACCGCGGACTGGTCGTTTGGCAACGGCGTGGCGCAATACGTGGAGCGTGAGCAGAAGGAACGGGAGCAGAAGGAAGCATCCCAGAAGCAGGGGCAGCCGATGAGAGCAGCGAGCATGAGCGAAGTGAGGAAAGGCTGATGCTGGGCGATCTGAAGCCGCTGGTTCCCTACCTCAAGCGCTACCGTCGCGGCTTCTTCTGGGGCGGCGTGTCGGTGGTGCTGTCGAATGGGATCTGGATCCTGCTTCCGCTGGTGATTGGGAGAGCGATCGACGCCCTGAAGCATGGGGTCACCCAGCAGAAAATCCTGCACTATGCGGCGCTGATCGTGGCGGTGTCGCTGTCCAAGGGGGTTTTCCTTTTTCTAACGCGCTGGATCATCATCGGGATTTCGCGCGACATTGAGTTCGATCTGCGCAACGATCTCTTCCGCCAACTGGAGAAGCAATCCGCCGGCTACTACGCCGAGCATCGCACCGGCGACATTATGGCGCGCATGACCAACGACTTGAACGCCGTGCGCATGCTGCTGGGGCCGGCGATCATGTACAGCGCCAACACAGTGCTGTTTTCGATTGGCGCGGTCATTTTTCTGCTGCGCATCAGCCCTTTCCTGACGCTGGTGGCATTGGTGCCTCTGCCCCTGGCGAGCGTGCTGGTGCAGACGATGGGGCGGAAGATTCACGAGCGCTTCGAGCGCATCCAGGCGATGTTTTCGGAGATTTCCGCGCAGGCGCAGGAGAATTTTTCCGGGGCGCGACTGGTGCGGGCATTTGCGCAGGAGGAGCCGCAGATCGCCTCATTCGAAGCGGCAAACCGGGAGAACGTCCGGCGCGGGCTGCGGCTGGTGCAGTTGATGGGCATGCTGTGGCCGACGCTCGAGTTCATCCTGGGGTTGTCGCTCGCGATCACCTTACTGGTGGGCGGACATGAGGTGCTGACCAGCCGCATCTCGGTGGGCCAGTTCGTCGCGTTCAACACCTACATGATGATGCTGACCTGGCCGGTGATTGCGCTGGGGTGGGTGGTGAACCTGGTGCAGCGTGGGACAGCTTCGGTGATCCGCATTCACGAATTGATGACAGACAAGCCGACGATCGATGATGCGGCGGCGGACCCGGCGCTGGGGCCGGAGACACGGCTGAAGGGCAGGATTGAGTTTCGCCATCTGAACTTTGCCTATACCGACACCGAAGGCAATGCGGTAGAGGTGCTGCACGATATCAACCTGGAGATACCGGCGGGGACGAGCCTGGCGCTGGTAGGTCCGACGGGGTCGGGCAAGTCGACGCTGGTGGGACTGATTGCGCGGATCTATGATGTCGATCCGGCTGCGCCAGGGGAAGCAGCGCCGGGATCAGTGCTGATCGATGGCCGGCCGGTACGTGAGTATCCGCTGGCGACATTGCGCGCGAATATCGGGTTTGTGCCGCAGGAGACGTTTCTGTTCAGTGAGTCGATTCGCGAGAATATTGCCTTCGGCGCGCCCCAGGCTTCGAACGACGATGTGTTGGCAGCGGCGGAGGCGGCGCACATTCGCCGCGAGTTCGAGGAGTTTCCGCATGGGATGGATACCGCTGTAGGCGAGCGCGGCATCACGCTCTCCGGCGGCCAGAAGCAGCGCACGGCGATTGCGCGCGCGGTGGTGCGCGATCCCGCGATCCTGGTGCTGGACGATGCGCTGGCGAGCGTGGACACCTACACGGAAGAGACGATTCTGCGGCAGTTGCGTGAGGTGATGCGCGACCGCACGACAATCTTTATCTCGCATCGCATCTCGACGGTGCGGCATGCGGACCGCATCGCAGTCCTGGTGGACGGGCGGATCGCGGAGCTGGGCACGCATGAGGAGTTGCTGTCACTGGGGCACTTCTACGCAAGTCTCTATGAGAAGCAACTGCTCGAAGAAGAGCTGGCGATCGCCGGAGACTGACCGTCCACGCACACGCGCCTTCGACGGGACTCGCCGTCCCAGGCAACTGCGACGACTGCGCGTTTTGCCGAGCGCACTTCCGTCGCTTACTCACGTTTGCTTTCGTCGGGGACTCGGCTTTATTCCACATCTTCTCGAGATACGGGGCGCCGCTTTCACTGGAGACTTTTCGTTTTGCCCAGAGGACAATTCAGGCGATCCACGTTCAGGCCCATTTAGGCTAGGCGATCCATGCTGGGGCGGCCGAGTCGTCCCTCTCTGATGGGCGGATGGCGATGGTTTTGGTGAGCTGCTCCTGGGTGGTCTGGAGATCGATCGGGATCATGGAGAGCGTTGCGGGATCCTGTGCTGCGATCTTCCAGGCTTCGCGAACATTGCGGACTTCATGCGCGGTATCGAGAAAGATCTGGCGGGATTCCCCCGCCGAGGCGCGCAGCACGTCGGCGAAGACGGCGGTATAGAAGTCGCTGAGCCGTTCGGCAGAGCCGCCGCTGAGATCCATGCGCAGGTTGGCCTGCAGATGGATGACAATATTGAGCGCGCGGCGGGCGGCCTCACGCCGTGCGGCCACATCATGCATTTCGCAGGCGTCCGCGGCCTGGGTTAGAAATCGCTGCAAACCGTCGTAGAGGGCGACGATAAGTTGCACGCCGTTTGCGCTTTCAATTGCTGCCTGGTGATAGTGTCTCATCGCTGGTTCCTCAGTGAAACGTCGTGACAATTGCTTGGCAACCGGATTTACGGGCATCCGCTCTAGTGCTGGGCCTGGTTGTATCCGGTCATCGCGGAATAGATTTCGTTGACCATATTGAGCTGCATGGGAATCTCCTGCAGCGTCTGGTTGGCCGCGTTCAACGCGGTGGTGAGGCTGGTTTGCTGCGTGGCGATGCGGGCATCCATCGTGCTGATGGTGCTGTTGAGGCTGGTTTCCGCGCTACTGTTGGCGGTCCGCGCCTGGGTGAGGATGCTCTTGGTTGAGCCGGTGCCCGCATTATTGACGGCCTGCTCGAGGTTCAGACCAAAGCTGTTGGTGTTCTGAAAGAGCGCCTGCACGCCGCCGAAATTGGAAGTGAGGGCGGCGGTAAGCTGATCAGTGTTGAGGCTGAGCGTCCCGTCGCCGTTGAGCGAGAGACCTACCTGGGTCATTGAGGTGAGCGAGGTGCCGGAGGGCGTGTTGAGCGCGCCCGAGAGCATCTGCTGCAACTGGGAGATGAGAGGCGAGCCGTAGAGCGGCTGCGGATTGCCGCTTGCGTCTTTGCCCTCCTGGGCGGAGAGCGCCGAGACCACGGCGTTGTAGTCCTTGACCATGGTGGAGAGAGCGGTCGTCACAGACGAGGTGTCGTTATCGATTTCGACCTGGACCGGCGTGGCGGATTTTCCGAGCAACTGCATGGTGACGCCGGGGATAGCGCCGGTGATGGTATTGGTGGCGCTGGTGGTCTGGATGCCGTCCACGGTGAGCACGGCGTCCTGGCCTGGCTGCCCGGCGATGAGCGAGACGGGGCTTCCGGCGATGGTGTTGCTGAGGGAGCTCGAGTCGATATTGATCTGGCCGGCGGCGCCCCCGGTCTGGCTGATGAGGGAGAGTCGTGAGCCGCTGCTGTCGGTCACAACACTGGCGGTGACGCCGAGGCCTGCCTGATTGATGGTCGCAGCAAGGCCCGCGATGGTGTCGTTCGCGGGATCGATCGATATTGTCTGGGAAGTCCCGCCGCCGATGTGGAAGGTGAACGAGCCGCTGAGTGTGTCGGTGGCGGCAACGGCGCTGGAGGCTTCGGTCGAGGTCTGCGCCAGCTGCTGCACGCTGATGGTGTGACTGCCGGCGGTAGCCGTCGTGGTAGCGGAGAGAAGCGCGAGGCTATTCGTATCCGAGCTGGAGCCTTGTTTGCCGGAGAGGACGCTGGCCGGATCGGTGAGTGCAGTGATGTCGCTGGAAAGCGTGGAGAGCAGGCTGCCGAGGTTGGAGATCACGGTGTCCTGCGATTGCAGCGAGGTCAGTTGATTTTTGTATGGCGTCTCGGTGGCCTTCAACTGCGTGACCATCTGGGTGACCGTGCTCGCGACATCGATGCCCTGCCCACTGGTGGGCGAGCCGAAACTGAGACCGATGGTTCCCATGCTGTGCTCCCAGAGGTAGTGCGAAACAGAGCTGCTGGTACGAAAAAAAATGCGGGTGGCTTGCCTTGGAGCGTTTTGCTGCTGCTGCGAGACAGCGGAGACTCTTCTCGTTGCGGCCTTCTTGACGGAGACCGCGCCAGCGTTGCAGCAAGCCGCTCCAACCACCCGCAGAATTGGATGGAGGTGGAGGTGAATCTCTTCGGCGACCGCGCAGACACGCGTCCGCCGAAGAGACGGAAGACTACTGCAACAGCTTGGTGACGGCCTGCTGCGTGCTGTTCGCCTGCGCCAGAGCGCTGATGCCGGTCTGGGTCAGGATCTGGTACTTCGACAGCTGCGACGTGGCCTGGGTGTAGTCGGTGGCCATGATGGAGTTCGACGCCGAGGCCAGGTTTTCGCTCTGCGTGGTCTCGACGCTCGCCATGGAGTTCAGCGTGTTGATCTGCGAGCCGAGGTAGCCGCGCTGCGCAGCCACGCCGCTGATGGCGTTGGTGATGGCGGTCAGCGCCGCTTGTGCCGCTGCGGTGGCAGCTGCAGGGGTGGCGCCAGTGAGGCTGGTCGTGCTCAGATCGGTGCTGGTGCCAACCGTGTAGGTGATGGCGTTTCCGGCGCCGGTTGCAATGGTGCCGCCGGAGTCACCCACCTTCGCGCTGGTCAGTGCAGCAATGCTCAGCGTGTCCGTCGAAGTGCCGGTAGCCGTGCCGTCGCTGGTGTAGATGGAGAAGCTTGCCGGCGTGGTGGCCGAACCGAAAACAGCCTGGCCGTTATAGGTGGTTGCGGCGCCGATGTTATTTATCTCGGCGAGGATGGATTGATACTCCTGGTTGGCCGCCCCGGACTGCGAGGTGTTCAGTGTGCCGTTGCCGGCTTCAGTCGCGAGCGTCACCGCACGATTGAGCAGGTTGTTGACCTGCGAGAGCGCGCCATCGGCGGTCTGCAACAGGCCGACGCCCAGATTCACGTTGCTGGCGGACTGGGTCAGAGCAGACTGGTTGGCCTGGAGGCCGTTGGCCAGCGAGAGACCAGCGGCATCGTCCGCGCCGGAGTTGATGCGCGAACCGGAAGAGAGCTGCGTGAGCACGTTCTGCAGGCTGGACTGCGTGTTGCTCAGATTGTTCGCAGCATAGGTTGCGGCGATGTTGTTCAATACACCCATTGACATAGCGTCGGCTCCTGTTTGGTCCTGAGTGGGGGCTCCTGGATCACGTCGTGCCCGGGGGCAGCCTGTGAAGGGAACCGTTTCCTAACTGGAGCATTTATCGGCAGGAGGGCAGGCAACTTTATGCCCATTCGAGAGCAAAGGCTAATTAAGGGTTACTAAGAGGACAGCGGATCTCCCCACGCTTGGGCAAAACGATTCCGTCGAGATGACCGGGTGTGGTGGGGCTCCGCTTGAGAGATTTCGATGTATCCGGCTTGGAAGTCACACTAAGCGGCTGGCGCACCTACGCCGAGCACTTTTACGATGACACGCTTGGTGCGCTGGCCATCAAACTCGGCGTAGAAGATGCGCTGCCAGGTGCCGAGATCGAGATGACCGCCGGTGACGGGCAGTGTGGTTTCGTGATGCAGGAGCAGCGATTTGAGATGGGCGTCGGCGTTGTCTTCGCCGGTCTGATGATGACGATAATCGGGCTTTGCGGGCGCGAGCTTCTCCAGCCACTCGCCGATGTCGTGGATGAGGCCGCTCTCGTTGTCATTGACATAGATGGCGGCTGTGATGTGCATAGGCGAGACGAAGCAGAGGCCATCCTCGACGCCGCTCTCGCGGACGATGCGCTCGACCTCATCGGTGATGTGGACCATCTCGCGGCGTTTGCGGGTGTGCATTTCGAGATAGCGGGTGTGGGTACGCCAGCCACAAGCGCTGGTGAGGGTCGCGGGCTGCTTTGCCATGTGCTCTACTCCGGAAAGAAGGACTCCATTGTCTGATGCCGCGCGGAAAGCAGGTCGCTCCGGTAAGTGCGTTACCCACGCGGGAGGCGGCGATGCTGCGCGCGATGTACGAACGTTTGCTGGAAAGCTACGGGCCACAGCACTGGTGGCCGGGTGAGACGCCGCTCGAAATCACGCTGGGAGCGTATCTGACGCAGAACACCTCCTGGCGCGCGGTGGAGCGGTCGCTGGGAAATCTGCGCGAGCGCGGCCTGATCGGGAATGCCAGCGAGCGCGGGGTGCTCGACGCGGCGGCGCTGCTGGCGATGCCGGAGGAGGAGTTGCGCGTGTTGCTGCGGCCTTCGGGATATATGGTGCGCAAGACGGCGGCCATCCGCGCGTTTCTTGGCTTCCTGTTTGCGGAGGCGGGTGGATCGTTCGAGCGTCTAGCGGCTATGCGCACCGAAGTGCTGCGGCCAAAGCTGCTGGCGCTGCCGGGCGTGGGGCCGGAGACGGCGGACGCGATCCTGCTGTATGCGCTGGGTCATGAGGCGATGGTGGTGGACGAGTATCTGCGGCGGGTGACGGTGCGGCACGGCCTGACTGCGGAGCGGTCGAGCTATGAGGCGATCCAGAGTCTGGCGTGGAGCGCATTTGCCGGCGAACGCGGGAAGGCGCGAGTGCGGCATGCGAATGAGTTTCATGCGCTGATTGTGATGGTGGGCAAGGAGCACTGCGGTCCCAAGCCGCGATGTGCGGGGTGCCCGCTGGCCTGCTTCCCTGCTTTGCTGCCGGAGCGCTAAGGAAGCTGCATCTACCTATTGCATGCACTGGCTGATCCAGTTCGGCCACGCACTGCGCATGGCGGCCATGATGGGCTGGCAGATGCTGTGGGCGCTCATCCTGGGCTTTGCGCTTTCGGCAGTGGTGCAGGCGACGGTGTCACGCGAGCGAGTCGCGAAGCTGATGCCGGACGGCGGTCCGCGGTCGATTGCGATCGCGGCCGCGCTGGGGGCGGCTTCATCATCGTGCTCGTACGCGGCGGTGGCGATTGCGCGGACGCTGTTTCGCAAGGGCGCTGACTTCCGCGCGGCGATGGCGTTTGAGTTCGCGTCCACCAACCTGGTTTTCGAGCTGGGGTTGTCGCTGATTGTGCTGATGGGCTGGCGCTTTGCGGCGGCGGAGTTCGTGGGCGGCCCGGTGATGATCGTGCTGCTGGTGGTGCTGATGAACATCTTCGTTCACCGGCGGCTGGTGGATGCGGCACGCCAGCAGGCGGAGCGCGGATTGCTGGGACGCATGGAAGGCCATGCGGCAATGGACATGGCTGCCCGGGGTGACACATGGATGGCGCGGCTCCGTTCGCCGGGGGCGCTCACCGCGATCAGCAATATCTTTGTGATGGAGTGGGCGGCGGTGCTGGGCGACATCGTGCTCGGGCTGGTGCTTTCCGGCTGCATCGCGGCGTGGGTGCCCGCTGCGTTCTGGCAGCGATTCTTCCTGGTGGGGCATCCGGCGCTGGCGCGCTGGTGGGGACCGCTGGCCGGACCCCTGGTCGCACTGGTGTCGTTTGTCTGCTCGGTGGGCAATGTGCCGCTGGCGGCGGTGCTGTGGCAGCATGGGTTGAGCTTTGGCGGCGTGGTCGCGTTTCTGTTCGGCGACCTGATCATCCTGCCTATCGTGAACATTCACCGCAAGTATTACGGCTGGCGGGTGGCGCTGCTGCTGCTGGTGCTGTTCTACGCAGCGATGGCCGGCGCGGCGCTGACTGTGGAGTGGCTCTTCCTGGCGCTGCACCTCACGCCACCTGCGCACGCGGCGCGTATGGCAATGGAGATGGGCTTTCGCTGGGACCACACGGCGATGTTGAATATCGTCTTCCTTGCGCTGGCGTTCGTGCTGCTGTGGCGCTTCTTCCGCTCTGGCGGGGCGGGTATGCTGCGGCATATGAATGAGCCGATGGACGAAGGACATGAGATGCACCAAGGGCATGGACACCAGGGGCATGGACAGCAGGGGCATGGACAGCAGGGGCATGGAGCGGGAGCGATGCATTGAGCGCGCCGGCAATGCGCGAGACGCTCTATGCCGCGAGCTCGAATGCCGGCAAGTTGCGTGACTTCGCCGCGGCTGCGGCGGTGTTCAGTGTGGAGATCGCGGTGCTGCCGGGAGTGCGGGAGATGGCTGCGCCCGCCGAGGATGGCGCGACCTTTGAGGCGAATGCAGGACTGAAGGCGGAGGCTTACAGCGGCGCCCGCCCGGGGCTGCTGGTACTGGCCGATGATTCGGGGCTGGAAGTGGATGCGCTGGACGGCGCGCCAGGAGTACGGTCGGCGCGCTATGCGGACGATGCGGGCTTTGACGTGATCGACAGCGAAGATGCCGATGTGCGTAACAATCTCTACCTTCTTGAGCAGCTTCGCGGACACCCGCGACCGTGGACGGCGCGATACCGGTGCGTGCTCGCGCTCGCGCGCGACGGCGTGACGCTGCTGACGGCGGCCGGAGCCGTCGAAGGAGAGATCCTTGCCGAGCCGCATGGGACGGGTGGATTCGGTTACGATCCGTTGTTCTGGCTGGCAGAGCTGGGCAAGACAATGGCGGAGATCGATCTGGAGACGAAGCAGAGGCTGAGCCACCGCGGGCGCGCGCTCCAGGCGCTGCTACTAAAGATGAAATGAGCGATTCGCAAGCTTTGAGGTGGAGGGGCGTCTCATGCAATAGTGATTGGTTCCCTGGGCCGGTCCTGCGCGCTTGGGCTGGACCGGCCGCGGAGGAACAGCAGCTCTTTCCACTCGGCCGGTGTCGCTCCGCGTCACGGCTTCGGTTGAGGTGACGGGATCGATGGCTAACGGAGGCAACGAGCAATGCGAGCAGCTCGCGCAGCAGGTGAAGCGCAGGGTGGAATGATCATTCGCGAGCGCGAGCCCGTGAATCTGGAATCGCCGTTCGACCGGCTGGATGAGTTTCTGACCTCGAACGATCTCTTTTACATCCGCAGTCATTTCAAGGCACCCCTGCTCGATGCCGGGAGCTATGAGCTGAAGGTCGAGGGCTCCGTCCAGCATCCCTTTGCCATCGGTGTGGCGGAGCTCCGGAAGATGCCGGCCGTGACGCGGACGGCAACGCTTGAATGCGCGGGCAATGGACGCGTCTTTCTTTCGCCGCAGGTGAGTGGAGCGCAGTGGCAGCTTGGCGCAGTGAGCACGGCGGAGTGGACGGGAGTGCCCCTGAGCTTGCTGCTGGAGCGTGCGACGTTAGCTGCCGATGCATGCGAGATTGTCTTCGAGGGCTCCGATCAGGGTACGCCGAAGGAACCGCCGAAGCCCTCGGAAGAGTTTCGCTACTCGCGCAGCATCGATCTCCGGAAAGCGCAGGATGTGGTTCTCGCATACGAAATGAATGGCGAAGAGCTGTCGACCGACCACGGCTTTCCGTTGCGGGCGGTGGTGCCGGGTCACTACGGAATGGCATCGGTGAAGTGGCTGACGGCGATCCGGGCGGTGAGGGAGCCGTTCCAAGGGTATTGGCAGACATCGGACTATGCGTACTGGGATGAGGTCGATGGCAACCCGGTGCGTCGTCCGCTGGGCGAGATGGCGTTGAAGTCGGCGATTGCGCGGCCGGGCGTGCGGGAGTTGGTTGCTGCGGGGAGGAGCTATCCAGTCTTTGGTGCGGCGTGGAGTGGCGAAGTGGCGGTGGAGCAGGTCGAGGTATCTACGGATAATGGCGCCACCTGGCAGGCGGCAACTTTTCTCGATCCGCCGCAGCCGTTTTGCTGGCGGCGGTGGGAGTACCAATGGCAGGTGCCGCAGCAGAAAGGCACCTATATCTTGAAGTCTCGCGCGATGGACGCCGGCGGAAACATGCAGCCGGAGGAACACGATCGCCGCTTCGGCACCTATGTCATTCGTCACACGGTCGGTATTGAAGTGGTGGTGCACTAGCGAGCACAGTGCTGCGGCTCCTTGACGGTCGTTCTCTTCCACACCAATAATGATGAGTGGCATCCCCACACCGATCTGCCGAGTCCCTGAGCCTTTCTTTCGAGCATCACTGGCGATCGCTGAGGCGCGCTCTCGCGCCTGGGGAATGGGCTGTGTCTGGATGCGTTGGCGGGAATTCGTAGCAGCGGACGAGGTGGTCTTGAATGGGATCGGCGGAGATGGGATGGGCGGACGTGACGGGTAGAACGGGGTTAGCGGCATGAGCACGAGTGCGGTGGGAGTGCGCAAGGAACGCGCGCCGGGCTTCTGGGCATCGACCAACGGCAAGAAGGCAGTGATGGCGGTGACGGGCGCCATCCTGTTCATCTTCGTGATCGGGCACCTGGCGGGCAATCTGCAGGTCTTTGAAGGGCCGGCAAAGCTGAACGCGTACGGCAAGCTGCTGCACACGCTCGGCGAGCTGCTGTGGCCGGTGCGTATTGTGCTGCTCATCTGCGTGACCTTGCACATCATCGCTACGGTGCAGCTTGCGCTTCTGAAAAAGAGGGCGCGGCCGGTGGGCTATTCGGCGAAGAAGGCGATCTCGTCGTCTTACGCCTCGCGCACCATGTATTGGAGCGGACCGATCGTGCTGGCGTTCGTGATCTTTCACCTGCTGCACTTGACGGCGGGCTACATACATCCCGGGGCCGCGTTCATCGAAGGCGATGTGTACCACAACGTGGTCGCGGGCTTTCAGGTGTGGTGGGTTTCGGTCTGGTACATCTTCTCCATCATTCTGCTGGGTCTGCATCTGCGGCACGGCATCTGGAGCATGTTTCAGTCGCTCGGCATGAATCATCCGCGGCACACGCCGATTTTGAAGAGCGCGGCGTGGGTGATCGCGCTGGTGATTGTGCTGGGGTATATCTCGATTCCGATCAGCGTGATGCTGGGGGTGGTGAAATAGATGGCAGCGGACTCCAGATTGCTAGACTCCCGGCTTCCGGCCGAACCGATTGAACAGGCGTGGGAAAAGACAAAGTTCGATCTGAAGCTGGTGAATCCGGCGAACAAGCGCAAGCACACGGTGATTGTGGTGGGCTCGGGGCTGGCGGGTGGCGCTGCTTCAGCCACGCTGGGCGAGCTGGGCTACAACGTGAAGTGCTTCTGCTTCCAGGATTCGCCGCGGCGCGCGCACTCGATTGCGGCGCAGGGCGGCATCAATGCGGCCAAGAATTACCAGAACGACGGCGACAGCGTGTACCGGCTCTTCTACGACACGGTGAAGGGCGGCGATTTTCGCTCGCGCGAGGCGAATGTCTACCGGCTGGCCGAGATTAGCGTGAAGATCATCGACCAGTGCGTGGCGCAGGGGGTTCCGTTTGCGCGCGAGTATGGCGGCACACTGACCAACCGGTCGTTTGGCGGAGCGCAGGTGTCGCGCACCTTCTACGCGCGCGGGCAAACAGGGCAGCAGTTGCTGCTGGGCGCGTACCAGGCGCTGGAGCGGCAGGTGCATGCGGGCACGGTAGAGATGCTGGCGCGCACCGAGATGCTGGACCTGATCGTGATCGACGGCAAGGCACGCGGCATCGTGGCACGCAACCTGGTGACAGGCGAGATTACGACGCACATCGCTGACGCGGTGGTGCTGGCGAGCGGCGGCTACGGGAATGTTTATTACCTGTCGACGAATGCCAAGGGATCGAATGTGACGGCGAGCTGGCGTGCGCACAAACGTGGCGCGCTGTTCGCGAACCCGTGCTACACGCAGATCCATCCGACATGCATTCCTGTCTCGGGCGAGTACCAGTCGAAGCTCACACTGATGTCGGAGTCGCTGCGCAACGATGGGCGCATCTGGGTACCGCTGAAGAAGGGCGACAAGCGGCCGCCGGACCAGATTCCGGAGGCAGAGCGCGATTACTTTCTCGAGCGGAAGTATCCGAGCTTCGGCAACCTGGTGCCACGCGACGTGGCCTCGCGCAATGCGAAGGCGGTATGCGATGAAGGACGCGGCGTCGGTCCGAACGGGCTGGGCGTCTATCTGGATTTTGCGGATGCGATTCGACGCGTGGGCGAAGATACGATTCGCGAGCGTTACGGCAACCTGTTCGACATGTACCAGCGCATCACGGACGAGAACCCGTACAAGGTGCCGATGCGCATTTATCCGGCGATCCACTACACGATGGGCGGACTGTGGGTGGACTACCATCTGCAGTCGACCATCCCGGGCTTGTTCGTGCTGGGCGAGGCGAACTTCTCCGACCACGGTGCGAACCGGCTGGGCGCGAGCGCGCTGATGCAGGGGCTCTCCGACGGCTACTTCGTCATTCCCTACACCATCGGCAACTACCTGGCGACGAACAAGCTGGGCAAGGTGGAGGAGTCGAACGCCGAGGTGCGCAATGCTGTCGCGTGCGTGAACGAGACCATCCAGAAGCTGCTTTCGATCAAGGGCAAGCGGACGGTGGACTCGTTCCATCGCGAGCTGGGCAAGATCATGTGGGAGTACTGCGGGATGTCGCGCAACGCACAGGGGCTGGAGCATGCGATCGGGCAGATCCGCGAACTGCGCGATGAGTATTGGCAGAACGTAACTGTGCCGGGCACAGGGGCCGACCTGAACCAGAGCCTGGAAAAAGCGGGACGTGTGGCGGACTTCCTGGAGCTGGGCGAGCTGATGTGCATTGACGCGCTGGAGCGCAACGAGAGCTGCGGCGGGCACTTTCGCGAGGAGTACCAGACCCCTGACGGCGAGGCGAAGCGCGACGATGAGCACTTCTCCTACGTGGCCGCGTGGGGCTATCGCGGACCGGGCAACCATCCCGATTTGATCAAAGAGCCGCTGGAGTTCCACTACGTGCACCCGAGCCAGAGGAGCTACAAGTAAATGAAACTGACGCTAAAGATCTGGCGGCAGACGGGCCGCAAGGACAAGGGCAGATTCGTCAGCTACACGCTGGACGATGTGAACCCGGAGATGTCCATGCTGGAATGCCTGGACGTGTTGAATGAGACGCTGATCGGGCGCGGCGAGGAGCCGGTGGCATTTGAGCACGATTGCCGTGAGGGTATCTGCGGCTCTTGCGGGTTCATGATCAACGGCATCCCGCATGGCCCTATGCCGGCGACGACAGTGTGCCAGTTGACAATGCGGCACTTCAAGGACGGCGAGGAGCTGCTGATCGAGCCATGGCGTGCCGCCGCCTTCCCTGCCATCAAGGACCTGGTCGTGGACCGGCGGGCGTTCGACCGGATCATTGCGGCGGGTGGATATGTTTCCATTTCGACCGGGAATGCGCCGGACGGCAACGCGATTCTCGTCAGCAAGGAGACGTCGGACCGCGCGATGGATGCGGCGGCGTGCATCGGCTGTGGCGCGTGCGTGGCAGCTTGCCCGAATGCGTCGTCGGCGCTGTTCACGGGCGCGAAGATCGCGCACTTGAGCATTCTTCCCCAGGGTGAGCCGGAGCGCGATCATCGCGCGCTGCAGATGGTGGCGCAGATGAACGCAGAAACTTTTGGCGGCTGCACGAATATCGGCGAGTGCACCGGGGCGTGCCCCAAGGAGATTCCGCTGGAGGTGATCGCGACGATGAACCGCGACTACATTCGCGGGAGCTGGAAGCGGCGCGATGCAGAGGTGCGGACGGTGAAGCCGATGACGGAGTGGAGCACGGGATCGAAGCTGAAGATCGATCCGCATGCTACGAGCTAGTTAGAACAGGCAAACCTTTCCGCTACGATGGGCTACGGTCGAGATGACGAGTCCATGAAAAGTCATCGCTTCGACGCGCTCAGTGCAGGCTGTTCGCTTCGCTCAGGATCACCGCAAATAAGAAAGAGCCCCGGCCTTTAACGGTCCGGGGCTTTTCTTCACACGGCAGCACGGCATCACTTGCTGCCGTGCGGATCACTCTGGACGATGGTGTCTTTGCCCTCTTCGTCCTTTCGCTGGCGCTCCATACCCCGGCCGGCAACCTCGTTGGCCATCTTGTTCAGGCGGCTGTGGGAGCCTTGCTCGCCGGTGGAACTGGAAGTGGTATCCGGATGCGCTGGGCGCGCTACGTCCTTTTTCGTGTCCTTGACGATTGGCTGCATTGTTCACCTCTTTCCTAGATGGATGGGCGAAGGAGGGCGCAGGTTGTCCTTCGCTGCACTCGATTCCATGAGGCTGCCTGCGGCCGCGCTCGTGTCAGATGACGAGGCGGCTGGACGACACATACACGAGGAAATGCTTGTCAGCGAGCGGGAGGCTTTTCTTTTGGTGCGAATATCGCGGCACCTATTTGGGGAAGGTCTTTCCTACTTCACCCTTATGCTGACGTTTCATCCCGCGGCGAGACATCTCATCCGCGGTCCTCTTCAAGCGGTCGTGTTCCCCGCGCTCTTCTGTTGGTTTGCTTTGTGTGTCGGGGGGCGCAGGCTGTTGTGCGTCCTTCTTGGTGTCCTTCGCGGTGGGCTGCATGGTTCACCTCTGTGCTGCATGGTCCACCTCTTGTAAGGAGAGATGGGTTCATACACGGCACTGATTGTACGCTTTGCTACACTCGGATTCCATGAAGCTGCCGGCTACCGCTCTCCTTCTGATCGCCACTTCGCTCATTGCTCAGAACACCTCTCGCACGAAGCCCCAGCCGCATGCCCCCAAGACCATGACACATCCTTCCTACGCGACCGATTTTTTTGTCGACACGCATGCCGACACCACGCAGCGCATGCTGGATGAACACTATGACCTGGCTGATCCGCTGAACGGCGGCCATGTGAACTTCGAGGCCGCGAAGAAGGGCAGGCTGGGCGCGGAGTTCTTCTCCATCTGGGTGGAGCCCCAGTTTTACCAGGGGCACTATGCGCGGCGCACGCTGGAGCTGATCGACGCGGTGCACCAGGCAGCGTTGAAGCATCCGGACAAGATGATGATGGCCTACTCGGTGGCGGACATCGAGCGGGCGCACCGCGAGCACAAACTGGCCGCGCTGATGGGGATCGAGGGCGGACATTCGATTGAGAACTCGATTCCGCTGCTGCGTGACTACTACCGGCTGGGCGTGCGCTATATGACGCTGACCTGGTCCAACTCAAATGACTGGGCGGACTCCTCCGGGGACATTACCGACCCCAAGGTGCACCACACCAAGGAAGGGCTGACCGAGTTCGGCAAGGACGTGGTGTACGAGATGAACCGCCTGGGCATGATGGTGGACATTTCGCACGTGGCGGACCAGACTTTCTATCGCACGCTGATTCTGACGCGTGCTCCGGTGATCGCATCGCACTCCTCCGCACGTGCGCTGACCAACGCGCCGCGCGATATGACGGACGAGATGCTGCGTGCGCTGGCGGTGAACGGCGGCGTGGTGCAGGCGAACTTCTTCTCTGCATTCATCTCGGAGGACTGGCGCAAGGCCTGGGAGGCGCAGAAGCCGGAGCGTGAGGCAGCGGAGAAGGCGGCGGAGGAGAAAGCGAAGGCCGAAGGCAAGCCGTGGGTCTACGGCGAGGAAGAGGCGATGGATAAGGAGTTCGCGGCGAAGATTCCGCGGCCGCCACTCAGCGCGCTGATTGACCACATCGACCACATGGTGAAGGTGGCGGGCATCGATCATGTGGGCATCGGTTCGGATTTCGATGGGATTCCATCGGCACCGGAGGGCATCGACTCCGCTGCGGACCTGCCGAAGATTACGGCGGCGCTAAAGGAGCGCGGGTACAGCGAGGCGGATTGCCGGAAGATCATGAGCGGCAACCTGCTGCGGGTCTTTGGTCAGGTGGAGAAGGTGAGCAGGCAGTTGCAGGCGCAGGAGAAGGAGCGGCCGAAGATCGGCGAGTCGCAGCCATTTCACAAGTAGCTGGCGTGTAGTCAATCCTCCCTCATTGAGAACGCAGTCACGGATCGGGACAGTTCAAATCTTTGTAGGTGGGGGACAAGTTGAAACATCTATGGATTGGCACTTCGTTTGTGCTGGGCGTTCTTGTGGGCGGAGTAGGTGTTTTGCGCTCGCAGCCGGGTGCGGCCGGGACGCAGCGCGTCATGCAGTTCGAGAATGACGATGTGAAGGTGTGGAAGTCGGTCGTTGTTCCGCATGCGCCATTGACCATGCATCGCCACGAGCATGGCCGCGTGATCATCGCGCTGAAGGGCGGCACGATGAAGATCGTCGAGAATAGCGGCGCGAGCGAAGCCCACGTGTGGGAGACAGGAAAAGCCTACTGGCTACCCGCGAATGCTCCGGGAACGATGCATGCCGATGTGAACGCCGGTGACCAGCCGATCGAGGTGATGGTGGTGGAGTTGAAGAAGGACAAGTAGCTCGTGGTTCACGACCAGCCACCTCAAATCAGATTGAGAAGGCGCTCCGCATTGCCGTGGGCGATGCGCTCCTTATCGTCGGCGCTGACTGGTAGGCCATCTAAGAATGCACGCGCCTGCGCCATGGACGCATAGGGGTGGTCGGCTGAGAACATGATCCGATCGACGCCTACTTCGAGCAGGAGATTCAGAAAGGTCGCGGTGAAGTTGAAGCCGCTGAAGGTGTAGTGGACATTCTGGCGGAGATAGAAGCTGATCGGATGTTCCAGGTTCGTCATGGCCATGGGCATAACATCGAGCCGCTGCAGCATGAAGGGCAGGCCTTCGCCCATGTGCCCAACCACGATCTGCAGTTTGGGATATCGATCGAAGACCCCACCAAGAATGAGGCGAATGATATGGATCGCGGTCTCGATGTGCCATCCCCAGCCTGGGCCGGCGAGCATGTCACTAACCACGGGCGAGAAACCTGCGTATGACGCCTCGATCACAGCCTTCGGCGGCGGTGTGGGATGAAGATAGATGGGAACGTTGAGCGCTTCGGCGCGTTCCAGGATTGGCCAGAAGAACTTATCGTCCAGGTAGCGACCACTGACATGGCCGTTGATCATGGCGCCCTTGAAGCCGTACTGAAGGATCGTGCGCTCCAGCTCGGCGACGGCGGCTTGAGGATCGGCAGTCGGCAACGCAGCAAATCCGGCAAAGCGGGTGGGATGGGCCCTGACTGCCTCCGCGACGCGATCGTTGGCGTCGCGGGCAATTGCAGTCGCCGCAGCCGCTTCAAGCTGCTCGGTTCCCGGAGACGTAAGCGAGAGCACCTGCATATCAATCCCTGCGGCATCCATCTGCGCGATTCTCTGCTCGCCAAGATCGCAGAGCTGCTCAAGGAGCTTTGCAGCCCGATCACCAAATCTGGCTGCTCGCTCCTTGAGATCTTTTCCCGGTCCATCCAGAAATCCCGCGGTCGCGTAATGTTCTTCAAGAGTGATGGTTCGCATGATTGGTCTGCCCTGCCTCGGTGATTGGATTATTCCTCAGGGTTGCTCAGAAGTGCCCCGCGGCACAAGGCGGGCCGCATCAGGGGCATGAGCTCGGTGCTCAGGAGCGCGACAAAACTCCTGATGCAGGACTAGAATCCCGCCGTGCCGGAGAACGGGTCGAGAACCGTTCTACCGGAAAGGAGCGAGCACTATGGCAACAGTTACAGCGCTGCGGCCCGGGACGTATGGGTTTCCGGTGAGCATTCGCAAGCAATATCAGAACTACATTGGCGGAGAGTGGACCAAGCCCGCCTCGGGAAGCTACTTCGAGAACGTCACGCCGGTGACGGGGCAGGTGCTGTGCGAGATTCCGCGCTCGAATGCGGCCGATATCGACAAAGCGCTGGACGCGGCACACGCGGCGAAGGCCGAGTGGGGCAAGACCTCGCCCGCGACGCGCGCACGCATCCTGGAACAGATTGCGCAGCGCATGGAAGACAACCTCGAAATGCTGGCGACGGTGGAGACGTGGGACAACGGCAAGCCGATTCGCGAGACGATGGCTGCCGACCTGCCGCTGGCGATCGATCACTACCGCTACTTTGCCGGCTGCATTCGCGCGCAGGAGGGCGGGATATCCGAGCTCGATGAGACGACGGTGGCGTATCACTATCACGAGCCGCTGGGCGTGGTGGGGCTGATCATTCCGTGGAACTTTCCTCTGCTGATGGCGGCGTGGAAGCTGGCGCCGGCGCTAGCCGCGGGGAACGCCGTGGTGCTGAAGCCGGCGGAGCAGACGCCGCTGGGCATCCTTGTGATGATGGAGCTGATTCACGATCTGCTGCCGCCGGGCGTGCTGAACGTGGTGAACGGCTTTGGCCTGGAAGCGGGCAAGCCGCTGGCCTCGAGCTCGCGCGTGAACAAGGTGGCGTTCACCGGCGAGACGACGACGGGACGGCTGATCATGCAGTACGCATCGCAGAACATCATCCCGGTAACGCTGGAGCTGGGCGGCAAGTCGCCGAACATCTTCTTCGAGGATGTGCTGCATGCGGACGATGCGTTCTTCGACAAGTCGCTCGAGGGCTTCGCGATGTTCGCGCTGAACCAGGGCGAGGTCTGCACCTGTCCCTCGCGCGCGCTGATCCAGGAGAGCATCTACGATCGATTCATGGAGCGCGCGGTGAAGCGCGTGAAGGCGATCAAGCAGGCGAACCCGCTGGATAAGACGACCATGCTGGGCGCGCAGGCTTCGAGTGAGCAGATGGAGAAGATCCTGTCGTATCTCGATATCGGCAGGCAGGAAGGCGCGGAGACCTTGACCGGCGGCAAGCGCGCGTCGCTTGACGGCGATCTGGCGGACGGCTTCTACATCGAGCCGACCATCTTCAAGGGTCACAACAAAATGCGCATCTTCCAGGAGGAGATCTTCGGGCCGGTGGTGTCGGTGACGACCTTCAAGGATGAGGACGAGGCGCTGGCGCTGGCAAACGATACGCTGTACGGACTGGGTGCGGGGCTGTGGACACGCGACATCAATCGCGCGTACCGCATGGGCCGCGGCATCCAGGCGGGGCGCGTGTGGACCAACTGCTATCACCTGTACCCGGCGCACGCGGCCTTTGGCGGCTACAAGCAGTCTGGCATTGGCCGCGAGAACCACAAGGCGATGCTGGATCACTATCAGCAGACGAAGAACCAGCTCATCAGCTATAGCCCGAATGCGATGGGTTTCTTTTAAGAAGACCCTGACGGGAGTGGAGAATCTGCAGCGAAAGAGCAGATCTCTCCACTTCGCTTCGCTCCGGTCGAGATGACGAGAGTTTTTGTTCAGGAATTGCCGATGAATGAACTCACCAACATGGAGGCAAGGCCGGCTGGCGCTTCGATAACTGAGGCGCCAGCCCAGGTCGTGTGCACTGCAGCAGCCACTGCACTGATGGAGAAGCTCGCCGCGAAGCATGGCCCGCTGATGTTCCACCAGTCCGGCGGCTGCTGCGATGGCAGCTCGCCTATGTGCTACCCGCGCGGCGAATTTCTGGTGGGCGACAGCGATGTGCTGCTGGCCACGCTCGGTGAGACGCCGTTCTACATGAGCCGCAGCCAGTTTGAGTACTGGAAGCACACGCAGATCATTCTGGACGTAGTGCCAGGTCGTGGCGGGATGTTCTCGCTCGAGGGGCCGGAGGGCGTTCGCTTCCTCGTTCGCTCGCGGGTGTTTACCGATGATGAAATCGGAGCGCTACGGGCGGCGGGCAGAATCTGAATTTAGATTCGAACGAACGCTTATACCCAGGCTGCGGCCGGCTTCAGCACCGGATAGAGCTTCGCGATCTCCCGCAGGAACTGGCGTACGCGCGAGCGCATAGCACGCAGAGCCCACACGAAGAGCAGGCGACGGCCCCAGCGGCGCTGCATGAGCCAGCGTGTGACATAGAACGTGACGGTGCGCTTGATGTATCCCATGGAAGCCTCCTGCAGAAGTGAGATGCGGCGAATCGAGAGGTGAGCGCGTTTTCCAGCGCAACCGCCTGGCAGGTGCCTGAGGGACGAGTGGCGGAGCTTGAAAGGCTTGCGATATTCTGATGGGTTGGATCAACGCATGCCATTTGCCCGCCGCTTCGCCCTCATCCTTCTCTTCGCTACGGGAATCGCCTCCGCACAGCAGACACCTCCGGTGCAGACACCGCCGCCACCGGCACCGAGTGCGCCAGGCACGGCACCATCGAGCACAGCGCAAGACCTGCCTGATTCGCCGGGCGCGCAGACGGCGCCCACGGTAGAGCCGACGGGACCGACCGCGGTGCTGGACACCAGCATGGGGCGCATCACCTGCCGGCTCTTCGACAAACAGGCTCCGCAGACGGTGGCGAACTTCATCGGGCTGGCCGAGGGCACCAAGGACTGGACCGATCCCACGACGCGCGAGAGGGAGCATGGCAAGCCGCTCTATGACGGCACGACCTTCCACCGTGTGATTCCAGGCTTCATGGCGCAGGGCGGCGACCCGATGGGCAACGGGATGGGCGATCCCGGCTATTTCATTGCAGATGAAATCGATCCGTCGCTGATGTTCGATGTGCCGGGGCGGCTGGCGATGGCGAACTCCGGGCCGAATACGGATGGCTCACAGTTCTTTGTCACAGAGGAGATACAGCCTTCGCTGAATGGCCACTACACCATCTTCGGTCAGTGCGATCCATCGTCGGTGCTGGTGGTGAAGACAATCACACGGGTGGAGCGCGATGGCCGCGACAAACCACTGACGCCGGTGGTGCTGAAGAAGGTCACGATTGTGCCGGTGGGAGCACCGCTGCCACCGCCGCCTGCTGCTACGTCAGAGCCGACTGCTGCACCGGCAACGAGTGCGCCGCCAGCTACCACATCTGCTCCGCCGGTCCTGGCGCCGAGGCCTAACTGATTTCGAGCTATATTCGCGGCCGGCGCGCAAGCCGAGCTGCCCTGCCAACACTCACAAAGGAGATTTCATGTCCCGTACGCCAGGCACCTATGCCACATTGAAGACGAGCGAAGGCACCATCGTGTGCCGGCTGTTCGAGAAGGAAGCGCCGAAGACGGTGGCGAACTTTATCGAGCTGGCCGAGGGCAAGCGGGAGTGGACGCATCCGACGACGCGCGCGAAGTCGAACGACAAGCTCTACGACGGAACGATCTTCCATCGCGTAATTCCGGATTTCATGATCCAGGCCGGCGATCCGGCGGGAACTGGCATGGGTGGTCCCGGATATAAGTTCGAGGATGAGACCAAGGGTTCCGCACATCGCTTCGACAAGCCAGGCAAACTGGCGATGGCGAACGCCGGGCCGAACACGAATGGCTCGCAGTTTTTCATCACGACGGCGAACACGGAGTGGCTGACCGGCAAGCACACTATCTTCGGCGAGGTCGTGGAGGGGCAGGAGATTGCGGAGAAGATCAGCCGGCTGCCGCGCGGTGCTCAGGACAAGCCGAAGACGCCGGTGGTGCTGGAGAGCGTGACGATTGAACGCGTGGCTTAGCGCGATTACGGGAAGAATGAAGGGCGAGGCGTTAGCCTCGCCCTTTTGCATACAACGGCATTCCTTCGGCGTAGGATCGTCCACACACTAAGGTTCGTTATGGGTCTGAGCTCTCGAAGAATCGCTGTGCTCACGTGCGTTACCTACATTGTAGGGCTCTCTTCCGCGTGGCCGCAGGACTTGTTCAATCAGAAAAGTGCATTCGATGCGAAGAATGTGACGCCACTTGTCGCCATTCGCGAGATTGGACTGCAATCTCATGCGCCAATCGGCATCGTCATCGGTCCAAATCAGTCAGCACTCTGCGCGGGGCGCGTGTCCTTTGCTCTTCATGAGGTGACGCCGCGAGATGCATTAGAGGAAGCAGTCCGATCGACAAACTATTCTGTCGAGGAGCAAAACGGAATCATTTTGCTGATGGCCCCGGATATCAATAGCCATCAACGAACATTGCTGACTCATCGCTTCAAGGAATTCCGGACCGGACGCGAAACAGACTATGCACGGAATCTCAGCTCAGTTGACTGGATGGCTATGGGTCGAGGTCGATGGAGTACAGGGTTATGGCGGATCGATCGGAGACTCGACGACCGCATATACCATCAACCTCCCTTCGTTGGAGGACGTCACGACAGAACAGATCGCAGACCGGATCGTCACAACTCCACCAGGGGGCATGTGGATCTTGCAGGGGAACACAATCCCACCTCTCTCTACCAGCCGACCGAAGGAAGCACTACTCCCATCTGCAAATGATTCAGCCCGCGACACGATCGATTTCTATTCATGGTCAGAACCGGATCAGGTGCGCAGGGATCTCACTTGCCCTAAGCCAGATCGCCAATAGCAGAAGGGCGAGGCTGCGGCCTCGCCCTTCTTGCGCATGCAACGGATTTAGACGCCGATGACGGCGCAGAGCTCCTTGACGGAGTCCGCGCTCTTTTTCAGCGCCTTCTCTTCTTCGGGCGTGAGCTTGATCTCGATGATCTGCTCCAGGCCTCGCTCGCCTAGCTTGCATGGGACACCGATGTAGAAGCCGTTGATGCCGTACTCGCCCTGCAGATATGCGGCGCAGGGCAGGATTTTCTTCTTGTCCTTGAGGATGGCTTCGACCATCTCGACGGCGGCGGCCGAGGGGGCATAGAAGGCAGATCCGGTCTTGAGGTGCTTCACGATCTCGGCCCCGCCGTCGCGGGTGCGCTGGACGATGCGCTCGATGGTGGCTGCGTCCATCAGCTCGGAGATAGGGATGCCGGCGACGCTGGAGTACCGCGGCAGGGGAACCATGGTGTCGCCATGGCCGCCGAGCACAAACGCGGTTACGTTTTCAACGGAGACCTTCAGTTCCTCGGCGATAAAGGTGCGGTAGCGCGCCGAATCGAGCACGCCGGCCATGCCGATGACGCGCTCGCGATTGAACTTCGACTGCTTGAATGCGGCCTGCGCCATGGCGTCGAGCGGGTTGGAGACGATGATGAGGATGGAGTTCGGCGCCACAGCCGTGACCTTGTTCACCACGTCCGACATGATCTTGTAGTTGGTCTGCAGCAGATCGTCGCGGCTCATGCCGGGCTTGCGCGGGATCCCGGCGGTGATGACTACGATGTCGGAGTGTGCGGCTTCGGCGTAGTCGTTTGCGCCGATGACATGCACGTCGCGCTTTTCTATGGGCATGGCTTCGAGCAGGTCGAGCGCCTTGCCTTGCGGAATGCCCTCCGCTACATCGATCAGCACAACATCCGCCAGCTCCTTGGCGGCAATCCAGTGCGCCGCGGTCGCGCCCACATTTCCTGCTCCAACAATAGTTACTTTCTTACGCATGTCTCTCCTTTGCAGTCGATCCGGATCCCGCTCGAAAAGCAGATCCCTCCACTTCGCTCCGCTTCGGTCGGGATGACGATGCGGATTGAACCTTGTCTATCTATTGACGCGCTACATGTTTTCAATCATTCGCGATGCGAATTCGCTGGTCTTCACCTTGGTGGCGCCCTGCATCTGTCGCTCGAAGTCATAGGTGACGAACTTCTGCTGGATGGTCTTCTCCAGAGATGATTCGACCAGCTTCGCGGCTTCGTTCCAGCCGAGGAATTCGAGCAGCATGACACCCGAAAGCATCACAGACCCGGGATTGATGACGTCCTTGTCCGCGTACTTCGGCGCAGTGCCGTGGGTCGCTTCGAAGACAGCATAGCCATCGCCGACGTTGGCTCCCGGCGCGATGCCGAGCCCGCCGACCTGCGCCGCTGCTGCGTCGGAGATGTAGTCGCCATTCAGATTCGGTGTGGCGAGGACGCTGTAGTCCTCGGGCCGGATGATGATCTGCTGGAAGATGGAATCGGCGATGCGGTCGTTGATCATCACCTTCTGCTTCCACTTGCCGCTGCCGTGGGACTTTCCAATTTTGTCGATGACGGATTGGATCTCGGCGTAGAGATCTTTCCTGAATGCGTCGTTGCCGAACTCGAGGCCGGGCTCGATCAACGCGGCGTTCTGCTCGACGGTAAGGTTGGGATTCGCTTCGAGGTTGCCGAGAATCCAGCTCTCGCGCTCGGTCACGGTCTGGTCGCGGAAGTCGTCGGCAGCCACTTCGTAGCCCCACTCGCGGAAGGCGCCCTCAGTGAACTTCTGGATATTGCCCTTGTGCACCAGCGTGACGGACTTGCGGCCGTTGTCGATGGCGTACTGGATCGCGACGCGCACCAGGCGCTTGGTGCCGGTGATGGAGATGGGCTTGATGCCGACGCCGGAGTCGGCGCGGACCTTCTTCTTGCTGCCCATATCGTTGTTGAGGAAGTCGATCAGCTTCTTCGCCTCCGGTGTGCCCTGGCGGAACTCGATGCCGGCGTAGACGTCCTCGGTGTTCTCGCGGAAGATCACCACATCGAGTTTCTCCGGGTGCTTCACCGGGCTGGGCACGCCGGTGTAGTACTTCACGGGGCGGATGCAGGAATAGAGGTCGAGCACCTGCCGCAGCGTGACATTGAGTGAGCGGATGCCGCCGCCGACGGGCGTGGTGAGCGGTCCCTTGATCGAGACGCGGAGGTCGCGCGCGGCGTTTACGGAATCGTCGGGCAGCCAGTTCTGGAATTGCCGATATGCCTTCTCTCCGGCGAAGATTTCGAACCAGGCGATGGAGCGTTTGCCGCCGTAAGCCTTCTGGACCGCGGCGTCGAAGACGCGCTGCGATGCGCGCCAGATGTCGCGGCCGGTGCCGTCGCCTTCGATGTAGGGGATGATCGGGTGGTCCGGCACCTGGTACTTGCCGTTGACATACTGGATCGGCTCGCCGCCCTGGGGCAGGGCCACGCCGTTGTAGCTTTTCTGCATGAGAACCGGGTGCTCCGTGGAGTGGATTGCGTGTCGCTACCTACAACCTTTCACGCTAACATCCTGACCGGCAAGCCGCAACGCGCACCACGCGGCAAAGGGAACGGTATCATCATCTCGTCAGGAAGTATGAACTGACGAAAATGAACCGGAAGAGGTGCCGATGCTATCTGCCCGCCGACGTGTGCTTTGCCTGTTGATTGCAACCCTTACCACCGCCGCGGC
Organism: uncultured Acidobacteriaceae bacterium; assembly: GCA_963757575.1. Lineage (GTDB taxonomy): Bacteria > Acidobacteriota > Terriglobia > Terriglobales > Acidobacteriaceae > KBS-83. Next base: position 195,409 of record CAVWSD010000012.1, on the reverse strand, counting down.
TGCATCGGCGCAAACGCGTGTCGCGATCGTGGGGCTGGTGCATGGCCACGTCTCGGGATTTCTGGACCAGTTGCCCACGCACACTGAGGTGCAGTTGGTTGGCGTCGCAGATCCGGATGCTGCGCTGCGGCAAAAGTACTCCGAGAAATATCATCTGGATCCGAAGATCTTCTTCCCCACAGAAGAGGCGATGATCGAGGCGACGCATCCGCAGGCGGTGCTGGTGTACACGTCGATCGCCGGGCATCGGCGCGCGATTGAAGATGCGGCGCGGCATCATGTTGCGGTGATGGTGGAGAAACCGCTGGCTACGACGCTGGCCGATGCGCTGGCAATCCGCCGAATCTCGCACGAGGACCATGTGCCGGTGCTGGTGAACTACGAGACGACCTGGTATGCCTCTAACAAAGCTGCATACGACGAGCTCGAAGGCGGCAAGCTGGGGCCGCTGCGCAAGCTGGTGGTGCATGACGGCCACGAGGGACCGGCAGAGATTGGAGTGCAGCCGGAGTTCCTGAAGTGGCTGACCGATCCGGAGCAGAATGGCGCGGGCGCGCTGTTCGACTTCGGTTGCTACGGCGTGGACCTCGCGACCTGGCTGATGCATGGCGAGACGCCGCAGAGTGTGACGGCGGTGACGCAGACACTGAAGCCGGACAAGTATCCGCATGTGGATGACGAGGGCACCATCATCCTGACTTATCCGCATGCGCAGGCGATCATCCAAGGATCGTGGAACTGGCCGTTCGCCCGCAAGGATATGGAGGTCTACGGCGCGACTGGGTGGTTGAAGACCGTCAAACTGGACAAGGTGATCGAGCGTACCAAGGGCGAAGCTGAGGGGCAGGAGCGCGAGGCAACGCCGCTGGCGCCGCCCGAGGATGGTTCGCTGCACTATTTGGTGGCCGTGCTGGATGGCAAGTTGAAGCCGCAGGGCGACCTGACAGCGCTGGACACGAACGTGATCGTGATGCAGATCCTGGATGCGGCGCGGACCTCCGCGAAGACGGGACGAACCATCAAGCTGACACCGCTGCCGAAATAGAGGACGCAGCTTTGTAATTTTGGGGAACCGCTGGCTCTGGCTCCGCGTAATCCTGCCGCAGAGGCTCTATGGAAACCTTGCGGCAGGACATTGCCTACGCGCTGCGGCAGATGCGCCAGTCCCCTGTTTTTACGCTGACGGCTATGCTGACGCTGGCGCTCGGCATTGGCGCGACGACGGCAATTTTCTCGCTCATCAACACGGTGATGCTGAAGTCGCTGCCGGTGGTGGACCCTGCCAGTCTTTACCGCATTGGCGAGGGACAGGACTGCTGCGTGGAAGGCAGCCCGCAGGAAAACTGGGGGATGTTCTCCTATCCGTTCTATCTGCGAATGAAGCAGTCGGCACCGGAGTTTGCGGAGCTCGCCGCATTTCAGGCCGGCGGTACGGAGTTCAGCGCGCGGCGCGGTGAGAATGACCGCATCGCGAAGCCGATCCGGGGCGAATTCATCACCGGCAATTACTTCTCTACATTCGGGATCAACGCATTTTCCGGGCGGACCATTGTTCCGTCCGATGACGCACTCACAGCGGCGCCTGTCGCGATGCTCAGCTACCGCGCCTGGCAGCAGCAGTACGGCTCCGATCCGAAGATCGTCGGCTCGACCATGATCCTCGACGGCCACGCGCTCACCATCGTAGGTATCACGCCTCCTGGGTTCTTTGGCGAGACGCTGCGCAGCGATCCGCCGGAGGTCTGGATTCCTGTCCAGCAGGAGCCGATCTTCCGCGGAACGAACTCGCTGCTGCATCGTTTCCCTGCATGGCTGCGCGTCATTGGCCGGCTGAAGCCGGGGGCGACGCCGAATGCGCTTCCCTCCCGGCTTACGAATCTGCTACGGGTGTGGCTGGTAGATGAGAGCGGCATGCCCGCGGAGTGGATGACCGGGATCAAGGCACAGCTTGCGAAGCAAAATATCAAGGTGGTGCCAGGCGGGGCCGGTGTCGGCGTGATGAAGGCGGACTACGCAGCCAGCCTGCACATCCTGCTGGCGGTCTGCTGTCTGGTGCTGCTGATTGCGTGCGCGAATATCGCCAACCTGCTGCTGGCTCGGGGCACGGCACGCCGCGCGCAGACAGCCGTCCGGCTCGCGCTCGGAGCGAATCGCAGAAGGCTCATCCGGCAATCGCTGACGGAGAGCATCGTCCTCTCGGTATTGGGTGGAGCGGCGGGGCTGGCGGTGGCGTATCTGGGGGTGAAGGCTATTGTGGCGCTCGCCTTTCATGGAGCGAAGTATGTGCCGATCGACGCGAGGCCGTCGCTGCCGGTGCTGGGCTTCGCGTTCGCGCTGTCGCTGGTCACAGGTGCGCTCTTCGGGACAGCACCGGCATGGCTCGCCTCGCATGCGGATCCTGCGGAGGCGCTGCGTGGCGCGAATCGGACTACGCGAGACCGTGCCTCAATTTCCCAAAAGGTACTGGTCATCGTGCAGGCGACGCTCTCGGTTGTGCTGCTGGCGGGCGCCGGACTGCTGACGCATAGCCTCTCCAACCTGCAGCACCAGGACTTCGGCTACGAAACCGACCATCGCGTCACCATTGCCCTGACCGCGCCCTATTTTTATCCGCAGGCAAAACTCGATGCAATGTACCGCGAGCTGCAGGATCGGCTCTCACACATTCCCGGGGTCGAGCGGGCTGCTCTCGCGCAGTACACGCCGCTGCAGGACAACTGGGGCGAGATCGTGATTCGGCAGGGCCACGGCATGCCGAATATGAATGAGCAGATCGGCTCTTCGTGGGACCACGTGAACCCCGGCTATCTGGAGACGCTGGGCGAGCCTATTCTCCGTGGACGCTCGATCACAGAGCAGGACACCGCGAGCACGCAGAACATCGCTGTCGTCAATGAGGCCTTCGTGAAGCGATTTTTCAAGCCGGGCGAAGAGCCATTGGGTTCGCACTTCGGCCTGGATCTTCCACGGTACAGCGATACGTTCGAAATCGTGGGTATCGTGCGCAACGCGAAGTACAACGATCTGGGTAACACAGAGCCTCCCCGCCCGCTGTTCTTTGTGCCGCTCGCGCAGCGGGTGCACTATGACGCAGCGATCATGCAATCCATTGACGACAGCACGCACTTCATCGAGGGTGCGGTGCTTCAGATCCACGGCAGCATGGAGGGCTTGGAGTCGCAGGTTCGCCATGTGCTGAGCGATGTCGACCCCAACCTTACGCTGCTGAGTATTCAAAGTATGCAGGAGCAGGTCGATTCGAACTTCGATCAGCGGCGCGCCGTCGCTCGCATGACGGGACTCTTCGGCATTCTCGCGCTGCTGCTGGCAGCGGTCGGGCTCTATGGCGTGACCTCCTACACAGTGGAGCGACGCACGAGCGAGATCGGGGTGCGGATGGCGCTGGGAGCCAACCGCACGAATGTGATTCGACTGGTGCTGCGCGGGGCCTTCCTGCAGATCCTGATTGGCTTGCTGATCGGCATCCCGATTTCGATCGGATGCTCGCGGCTGATCTCTGCGCAGTTGTACCAGGTGAAGGGATGGGACCCGCTGGTGCTTGGCGGATCCATCCTCGCACTCAGTATCTGTGCTTTTTTCGCGAGCATTATCCCGGCGCAGCGTGCGGCCTCGATCAATCCGGTGAAGGCGCTGCGCACCGAGTAAGCAGGAGAGCGCCGAGCGACTGAACAGGCGTAATCTAGAGGGCAGAGGTCTCTCTTGCGTCGTCTCTGTTTGCTGCTGGTTGCTGCCTCACTTTCTCTGCCCGCGCTCGCGCAATATTCCGCCGATAAGCCGCTGGGTACATCTGCGCAATCCGTGCCTGCGTATCTGAAGGACGCGGGGCTGGAGCAGCGGCTGGGCACGCAGATGCCGCTCAATCTGCACTTCCGCGACAGCACGGGTGCCGACGCGCCGCTGGGCCGGTACTTCGCGCAAAAGCCGGTGGCGCTGGCGCTGGTGTACTTCAAGTGCGCCATGCTGTGCCCCCAGGTGCTGCATGGGCTGGCCGCCTCGCTGGCGCAGACGGGATACGTGGCGGCGCGCGACTACGACGTGGTTGTGGCGAGCATCGATCCGACGGACACGCCCGCGGACGCAGAAGCGGCACGGCAGAAGTTCGTCGCGCAGCTTGGCGGCAATGTGCCTGCCGGCAGCGTGCACTTCCTGACGGGAGCGCAACCGGAAATCACGGCGCTGGCGAGTTCGGTAGGGTTCCACTACGTACGGGTGCCGGGGCCGGATGGCAAGATGACGCAGTTCGCGCATTCGAGCGTGATCATGGTCGCAACGCCCGAGGGCAAGCTCTCGAAGTACCTGACCGGCGTGGAGTACCAGCCGCGCGATCTGCGACTGGCGTTGCTGGAGGCGAGCGATCATCGCATCGGCTCGCCGACAGACCTGATCCTGCTCTACTGTTGCAACTACTCGCCGGGCGAGGGGCGCTACACGGTCTCCGTGCTGCGCGTGATGGGACTGGCGGGCATGGCGTCGCTCTTTGGGCTGGCGGCGATGCTCTACCTGCTGACCCGAAAGCCGAAGATGAAGACCGTGGTCTAGGACGCTGCTCGGCGCGCGGCGAGCCGCTCCGCTGCCCGGGTGAGCAGGCGGCGCAGCACACTGTCGTTGTCGTAACCGGAGGTACAGGCGCGGCGCTGCCCTGCTGCTGCGATGGCGGCGCGTGCCGGCTCGTCGTTCAGGTAGCGGTCGATTTTCGCGCGGCATTCGTCAAAATCGGAGAAGAAGACGGCTTCCTCGTCCTCGCGGAAGCAGGCCTGGTGCTCGGGCGTGCGCTCGGCCAGCAGGAAGCCTCCGCAGGCGGTGATCTCGAACGACTTGTGCGCCACCTCGTCGCGATTGCTGTGGGTCACGAAGGCGAGATTGATGCGGGAGCGCCAAATGGCTTCGCGATAGGCCGCCCCCTTGAGCTCGCCGAGACGGAAGACGGCGGCAAAGGCATCCGGCGGCAGCGCGGCCTGCCAGTGCGGGCGCGACCCGGAGACATCAACGGGGACACCGGCACGCCAGAGACGTGTGAGGAAGTCTGCCCGGTCGTCGTAGGGCGTGCCGATGAAGGAGACGTTGCGATCGCGCTTGCTGTCGTTCCAGCCAGCGGGAGGCGCGTAGTGGACCGTCGGTTCATATGTGAAGCGGATTTCCATCACCTCGCGCGCTCCGTGCTGGCGGAAGTCGGCGACGCTCGAACTGCGCGGGACGGCGTGGAGATCGTATTCGGGAATCGCTTTGCGATAGAGACGCCAGCCGGGATCATTGCGCGGACCGAAGGGATTGTCATTCACATAATTGACTGTGACGATGCCGCTCCGGCGCAGCGCGCGCAGCGTAGCAGGCCGCAGGCTGAGCACTTTATCGCAGAGAAGGAGATTGGACCGCTCGCGCTCGGCGGTCTGGACGACGGCATGGTTCAGACGCGCTATGTCCGGGCCGGCCTGCAAACGGAACTGCAGCTTGCCGGCCACACCGCGGAGTCTGCTGAATGCGACCGAATCCAAGGCCGCTACATGCCCTAGTCCAAGGCGGCGCAGCGTCCCCAGCCGGTATTCACCGTAGTAGTCCGGCACCAGGTTAGAGACGTAAAGCACGCGCAGGCGTTCGAGCGACTCTTCTGGGAACGGTTCCGTCATCGTGCTGATCTCCTCCCGACCCGGCGCGGTTTCTGCATTCCTGCGGCGTTTATTCAGCGCAGGCTGAATCTTCGCACCTGCGGCATCATGAAAAACGCTTTTATCGTATTCTGTGAAAACAGCATAAATTCGCGAGACATGCCGCCAGGGCGGTCTCCGTTGCTGTGATACTTTTCACTGGGGAACCCGGCGCCGCCGCCCCATCCGGAGGAACAACACATTGCCCAAGAATATGGTGCCGAAGCGCCTCTTCTTCACCAAAGGCACAGGGAGGCACAAGGAGCGCCTGACTTCGTTTGAGCTGGCGCTGCGCGATGCCGGTATTGCCGCGCAAAACCTGGTTCGCGTCTCATCGATCTTTCCGCCGAACGCCAAGCTGGTGCCGCGCAAAGAAGGTGTGGAATACCTGTCGCCGGGCGAGGTGGTCTTCGCGGTGGTGGCGGAGAACTCGACACGCGAGCCGCACCGCCTGGTCGCTTCGAGCATCGGCGTGGCCATTCCCAGCGATCGCAATACCTACGGCTACCTGAGCGAGCACCACAGCTTCGGCGAGACCGAGGAGCAGGCCGGCGAGTACGCCGAAGAACTTGCGGCGGAGATGCTGGCCACCACGCTGGATGTGGACTTCGATCCGGACAAGAGCTGGGACGAGAAGAAGGAAATTTACCGCATCTCGAACAAGATCGTGCGCACTGCCAACGTAACGCAATCGGCGATCGGCGATAAACGCGGACGCTGGACGACGGTGATCGCGGCAGCGATTCTGATCTTCGAGTAGCCCGCGGCTCCAATAAGAAGGCGCGGGCTTCGGGCTCGCGCCTTTCGCTTGCGTGCAGCATCAAGAAGTATCGAGGTTCAGGAACGACATGCCCACTGCTTTGAAATATCGTATCGGCCTGGTGCAGATGTCCTGCGGGCCTGATCCGGACGCCAATCTGGACAAGGCCGCGGACCGTGTACGTGAGGCGGCGCGTGCCGGCGCGCGCGTCATCTGCCTGCCGGAGCTCTTTCGCGCGCAGTATTTCTGCCAACGCGAGGACACCGCGCTTTTCGATCTGGCGGAGTCGATCCCCGGCCCCAGCACGGAGCGGCTGGCCGCGGTCGCGCGCGAGGAGCATGTGGTGGTGATCGCATCGCTGTTCGAGCGGCGCGCGGCTGGGCTCTATCACAACACTGCAGTGACGATCGAAGCCGACGGCACACTCGCCGGGATCTATCGCAAGATGCACATCCCCGACGATCCGCTCTACTACGAGAAGTTCTACTTCACGCCGGGCGATCTCGGATTTCGTGCGCAGGAGACATCCTTTGGGCGCGTGGGTACGCTGGTCTGCTGGGATCAGTGGTATCCGGAGGGTGCGCGCATCACCGCGCTGCAGGGTGCGAATGTGCTCTTCTACCCGACAGCAATCGGCTGGCATCCGGCGGAGAAGGAAGAGCACGGCACGTCGCAGTATGAGGCGTGGCAGATTATCCAGCGCGCACATGCGATTGCAAACGGCGTCTACGTGGGCGCGGTGAATCGTGTGGGCTGGGAGAATGGCGATGTGCGCGGCAATCGCGTGGAGGGGCCGGGTCTGGAGTTCTGGGGCGGCTCGTTCATTGCCGATCCCTTCGGGCGGATCATCGCGAAGGCGCCGCACGATCGCGAAGACATTCTGATTGCCGAGGTCGATCCGACGGCGCTCGAGGAGCAGCGGCGCCACTGGCCATTCCTGCGCGATCGACGCATCGATGCGTATGCGCCGATCGTGCAGCGGTTCCTGGATCCGCCATTGAGCTTCTACGAACCCCAGGTAGACGTGAAGTGAGCGCGGCAGTGGAAGCGCAGCATGCGACACCACGCTCGCTGGGCTATCGCATGCCTGCCGAATGGGAGCAGCACACCGCGACGTGGATTGCGTGGCCGCATAATGCGAGCGATTGGCCGGGGCGCTTTCAGCCCATTCCGTGGGTGTATGCGGAGATCGTGCGGCAGCTCGCCGCTGTAGAGCAGGTCCATATCCTGGTGCAGCATGCCGAAGCGGAGAAGCGCGCGCGAGGCGTGCTGAAGCGGGCGCAGGTGAACACGGGCAGCGTGTTCTTCCATCACTGGCCTACGAACCGGGTATGGACGCGGGACTCGGGGCCGATCTTTATACGGCGCGGCGTGGGCCGCGACGTGAAGAGCGGCGGTGCGCTCGCGATCACGAACTGGAAGTTCAATGCGTGGGCGAAGTATCCAGACTGGGAGCTGGACAATGCGCTACCGGAGCGAGTGGCGAAGCTGCTGGAACTGCCGTCGTTCACGCCTGCGGTTACGCTGGCGGATGGCACGCGGCATGAACTGGTGCTCGAGGGCGGCAGCATCGACACCAATGGCGATGGCGTGCTGCTGACGACCGAGGAATGCCTGTTGAGCCCGGTCCAGCAGCGCAATCCCGGAGTGAGTCGCGAGCAGTTGGAGCAGGCATTCCACGAATATCTCGGTATCGACCAGGTGCTTTGGATGAACCGTGGCATTGCGGGCGATGATACGCACGGCCACGTCGATGACATCACGCGATTTGTTGAGCGGAACACAATCGTCACCGCGGTGGAGACGCATCGTGAGGATGAAAACTACGACCCGCTGGCCGAGAATCTCGATCGGCTGCGCAGTGCGCGCAATCGCGACGGCCAGCCTTTTCGCGTTGTGGAGCTGCCGCTTCCCTCCCCGGTGATCTTTGAAGGACAGCGTCTGCCGGCGAGCTACGCGAACTTTTACATCGCGAATGGGCTGGTGCTGGTCCCTACCTTCAACGACGCGAACGACCGCCATGCGCTGAACACGCTGGCGGAGCTGTTTCCCCGGCACCGGGTTGTCGGCATCCATTGCGTGGATTTCATCTGGGGGCTGGGCGCGCTGCACTGTATGACGCAGCAGCAGCCGGCGGTATAACGCGATGACGGACATCGAAGCGATGCAGGCGGCGCTCGAGCAGGCGCGCGCCGCGGAGGCAGCCGGTGAGGTGCCCATCGGCACGGTGATTCTGTTCGATGGCAAAATCATTGCGCGCGGGCAGAACCGCGTGTTGCGCGACAGCGACCCCACAGCGCATGCGGAGGTGGTCGCGGTGCGAGCTGGGGCGCAGGCTATCGGCAACTACAGGCTGGCAGGATGCACGCTGGTATCGACGCTGGAACCGTGTGCGATGTGCGCGGGCGCGATGATCCATGCCCGCATCGACCGCCTGCTCTTTGCGGCAGACGATCCCAAGGCCGGGGCGGCAGGATCGGTGCTTTTGGTGCTGAACCATGCGGCGCTGAATCACCAGGTGACCGTTGATCGCGGCCTGCTGGCGGAGGAGAGTACGGCCCTGTTACGAGAGTTCTTTCAGCGTCGCCGATCGTCACTTAAAACCTAAGCGAGCATCATTCACAACGGCTGGATCATCCGAGTATCATGCGGCGCATGAAGGTCATCGTCTATTCCGCTGTCTGGTGCCGGGACTGCCGCGAAGCAAAGCGCTTCCTGGAAGAGCACCAGATCCCCTATACCGAGATTGATATTGAGCGGGTGCCCGGCGCAGCCGATGAGGTACTGCGCCACGTGGGCAAGCGGGCCATTCCACAGTTCGTCATTGACGGCACATGGGTGCAGCCCTACCGGCCCGGCTTCGGCTTTCTGTATGAGGAAATGCGCGAATTGCTGGGCGTGGCTGCCTAGCTTAGCGCGAAGTCGTTCCTATGCGACGGTCGTGACGTCTCCATCCGCCGGTCCTGGGTCGTTCAGGATGGCGCGGGCGTCGTCTTCCTCGGCGGCGCTGACCTGGAGCAGCACACCATCCAGGCCGTTGCCGTAGAGCAGACCGGCATTTTCCCCGGCGAGAAAACAGCGGATGCCTGCTGAATCCAGCCTTCCCTTAGCCAGTTCTGCCTGCAGCATGTCCCTGAATCGCTCGATGGTGACCATCTCTTCGCCTGCGTGTTCCTGTGGCTGCTCTGACATCGTTGCTCCTCCTGTGCGCTGAGTAGGATGCACGCCCGCTGTTGTGGATTGCCCAGATGGCGCGCGCGAAGAAATCCAGTCGACACGGGTTTCCGTCGAGAAAGCCGCACTGATAGAAGCCGAATGCGACAGCGTGATGGGTAATCCACAATAGAATAGGACGTTGCGGCCTGATGATACATGGCCGGGGAGACGCTGGCTTGATCGCACGCTACACACGGCCCGGGATGGGCGCCATTTGGACGGATGAGAACAAGTACCGGATGTGGCTGAAGGTGGAGACCGCTGCCTCAGAGACGCTGGCGGAAGATGGCATCGTGCCCAAAGAGGCGGCAGCGGCCATCCGCGACAAGGGCGATTTCGACCTGAAGCGCATCCGGGATATTGAGGCCGAGGTGAAGCATGACGTGATCGCGTTCACCACCGCGGTCGCGGAAAAGATTGGCCCGCAGGCGCGCTGGCTGCACTACGGCCTCACCTCGAACGACGTGGTGGACACGGCGCAGGCCCTGCAGGTGAAGGCGGCCTCTGGGCTGCTGAGACAAGGCATCCTGGGGCTGAAGGAGGTGTTGAAGCGGCGCGCGCTGGAGTTCCAGCACACACCTACGATCGGCCGCACACACGGCATCCACGCCGAGCCAACAACCTTCGGACTGAAGCTGCTGAACTGGTATGCGGAGATTGAGCGCGACCTGGTGCGCTTTGATGCAGCGGCCGAGGATATGCGTGTCGGCAAGCTGTCGGGCGCGGTGGGCACCTTTGGGCATCTGAAGCCGGAGCATGAACTCCGCATTTGCGAGCGGCTGGGGCTGAAGCCGGCGCCGGTGGCCACGCAGGTGATTCAGCGCGATCGGCATGCGCATTACATTTCGACGCTTGCTGTGCTGACCGCGACTCTGGACAAGATCGCGACCGAGATCCGGCACCTGCAGCGCACTGAGGTGCGTGAGGCGGAGGAGTTCTTCTCAGAAAAGCAGAAGGGCTCGAGCGCGATGCCGCACAAGCGGAACCCGATCACCTCCGAGCAGATCAGCGGGCTGGCGCGCGTGGTGCGCGCCAATGCGCAGGCGGCGTTTGAGAACGTTGCGCTGTGGCATGAGCGGGATATTTCACACTCTTCGGTCGAGCGGATTATCTTCCCCGACTCGACCATCCTGGCGGACTATCTGCTGGCGAAGACGACCTCGCTTGATCGACAAGCTGCTGGTCTATCCGAAGCGCATGCTGCGCAACCTGGAGAGCACGGGCGGGCTGATCTTTTCGGGCCAGTTGCTGCTCGATCTTGCGGAGTCCGGGATGTCGCGGGAGGACGCGTACCGGCTGGTGCAGTCGCATGCCATGCGCGCGTGGCGCGAAGAGCTGGTCTTTCGCGATCTGGTGGCTCAGGATGCGGAGATCACGGCGCGACTCTCGCCGGAGAAGCTGGCGCGGACATTCGAACTTGAACGGCAACTGCGGAATGTGGACGCGATCTTCGATCGTGTATTGAAGTACGAGACTGTGCCTGCATGAACGTCACCGTCGCGGTGACAGGAGCGAGCGGCGCGGTATTGGCGCAGCAGCTTCTGCGCGCGCTGGAGGCGGATGCTCGCGTCTCCGGAGTGGATTTCGTTGTCTCGGAGAGTGCACTGCGCGTCATCGCGGAGGAGCTGCGGCTCTCCGGCCGGAATGTGCTGCTGGAGAAGCTTCTTGGCGCACCGGCGAAAAAGACGCGCCAGCATGCGGAACAGGATATCGGCGCGTCGATTGCGAGCGGCAGCTATCCCTCGGCAGGCATGATCGTGCTTCCCTGCTCCATGGGGACACTGGCAGGCATCGCGAACGGCATGGCGGGAAATTTGATTGAGCGCGCGGCGGATGTGTGTCTGAAGGAGAGGCGGCCCTTGCTGCTCTGCGTACGCGAGACGCCGTTTAACAAGATTCATTTGCGCAACATGGTGCTTGCCGCGGATGCCGGTGCAACCATCTTTCCTGTGATCCCGGCCTTCTATAACGAGCCTGCTTCGACTGACGATATGGTCCGCAATTTTGTGGATCGCGTGCTCGCGCACTTTGGGCTGCCGCAGTCTGGCGCGTTTGTGTGGAAGCCGGGCGCTGAGTAAGCAGCGGCGAAAAACAGATCCCTCCACTTCGCTACGCTCCGGTCGGGATGACGAGAGTGAAGGTAATAGGGATGCGATCGCGAAATGATTACATCGGCATGTGCTTGACGTGCTCGGCGCGGACATCGTCTGAGGTGAAGAGGCTCAGGAACGGTGCCCCGTTGGCCGCTGCTTCGACGGCCGGGCGACCCTTGGCTTCGACTCGCTCCACGAGGCATACAACGCCGATCACCCGCATCCTGGCAGCATGGGCCGCTTCGATGGCGGTAATGGTCGATCCGCCGGTGGTGCACACATCATCGACGATCAGCACCGGCGCGTTCTCTTCGGCGAAGCCTTCGATCTTCCTTCCCGTACCGTGCGCCTTCTCTGCCTTGCGGACGAGAAAGCCGTGGATGAGCCGACCTTTGCCGGCGTCCGCGTGGCGCTGCGCACTGGCGATTGAGACTGCGGAAACGACGGGATCGGCACCGAGGGTGAGGCCCCCGACGGCGTGCGGATCGAGGTGGTGCTTGTGCAGCAGATCGAGGATGGCGAGGCCGGTCAGGCGCGCGCCTTCGGCGTGCAGGGTGGTAGTGCGGCAGTCGATGTAGTAGTCGCTGCGTCCGCCTGAGGAGAGTTGGAAGTCGCCGAGCTTGAAGGACTGGCGGGCGAGCAGGGTGAGGAGCTGCTGGCGTGGGTCGGAGGATTGCGTCATCGGATGCCTCTGCATAGGAACTGCGAATCTGGATTGGGCGCGCCGCTACGCGAACGCGTCACTTCCCCACTTTATCCAAATGCCGGAAGCCGTCGGTGCCGATGAAGAGCATGACAAAGATGGTGGCGTTGTACATGGAGTGCACCAGGGTGCTGGCGGCGAGCGAGTGAAAGCGCAGGCGCGTGATGCAGAGCACCACGCTGACGGTGAAGAGCACAGCCAGCGGCGCGAAGGAATGGGCGAGCTGCGCGCCGTGCAGCATGGCGAAGCCGATGCTGGTGATGATGGTGGAGAAGACGAGGGCGGGGAGGCTCCAGCGCGGGTCTTGATTGCCGGAACCCCGCTCCGCATGCCGAACCCCACTTCGCGTTCCGGAACCCCGCTCCGCGTTGCCGGAACCCCGCTCCGCCTCGGCGAAGTCAGGTTCGATTGCCGCACCATGGTAGACGTTGGCGCCTTCAGACAGAGAGGAGTTGATGGTCGGCTGCTGCCGCCATTCGGCTTCTGCCAGGGGATGCGCCGCGTGACCGCCCAGCAACTCGCGCGGGGTGCGTGCGCGCTGCATCACCCAGTCCCATGCGCTGGCGAGTGAGGGGAGCAGGAAACCGCGAAAGGCCAGCTCTTCGAAGGCGGGGGCGACGGTGACTCCGAAGATGGCGATGAGCCAGACGCCGAGAGGATGGGTGAAAAATTTATCGATCGGCAGCTCTTTGGGGATAGGCAGGAAGTTCGAGAGCAACTGCACCACGACGCTGGTGGCGACGCCGATGCCGACCAGCAGCCACACCCTGCGACGGACGATGAAGGCTCGCCAATGGATGCCCTGCGCGAAGGGGCGGTGCCACAAGAGCGGGAAGATCAGGAAGCTTGCCGCGCCGGCGATGGCGTAGATAAGAGCTTCGACCGGGATCACCAGGAGCGGATCCGTCTGCATCTGCTCTGCCGTTTCGCGCAGATGGGGAGCAATATGCACGAGCGCGAGCTCGAAGCCGAGGCCGATGACGAAGCCGGCAAGCGCCACCAGCAAGCCGAAGAGCAGAGTGTGCCCGATGTGCGGGGTGGCAGGGAGGAGCGTCGTCTCGCCCGCGGGAGCGACGGGCAGCCGTTCGCCCGGGAGATCGAACTCATCCGGCGAAGCAGCGGGTGGCAGAGAGCTGGGATCGATCGGCATTCTTCTGTTACTGGAGGACTGTAGCAGAACGGCGGCGACTGCTTTTCTTTGGCTGCCCATTCGCTGACGCAATGGACGGAGTGCCGGCGGCGCTGGACTCCTCCACGGGGAAATAACGCCGCAGGAAGGTCGCCGTGTGCGAGCCCGCGACTTGTGCGACCTGCGCGGGCGTGCCTTCGGCCACGATAGCGCCGCCGTCCTCGCCTCCTTCCGGACCGAGGTCGATGATCCAGTCGGCATTGCGGATCACGTCGAGATTGTGCTCGATGATGATGACGGTATTGCCCAGATCGGTGAGGCGGTGCAGCACCTCCAGCAGTTTGCGTACATCGTCAAAGTGCAGGCCCGTAGTGGGCTCGTCGAGTACGTAGAGCGTCTTCCCGGTCTGGCGCTTCGAGAGTTCGCGGGCCAGCTTCATGCGCTGCGCTTCGCCGCCGGAGAGCGTGGTCGCTGCCTGGCCGAGGTGCACATAGCCGAGGCCGACATCCACCAGCGTCTGCAGCTTCTGGCGGACTTGCGGAATGTCTTTGAGCACGGGCAGCGCGTCTTCGATGGCAAGATCGAGGATGTCCGCGATGGAGTAGCCGTTGAACTTGACGGCGAGCGTCTCCTGATTGAAGCGGCGGCCGTTGCAGACGTCGCACAGCACGTAGACGTCGGGCAGAAAGTTCATCTCGATGCGCTTCTGGCCATCGCCCTGGCAGGCCTCGCAGCGGCCGCCGGCGACGTTGAAGGAGAAGCGGCCGGGTTTGTAGCCGCGCTCCCGCGCCTCGGGCAGCATGGCGAAGATATCGCGGATGGCGGAGAGCACACCGGTGTAGGTCGCAGGGTTGGAGCGCGGGGTGCGGCCGATGGGCGACTGATCGATGCGGATGACCTTGTCGATCTGCTCGACGCCCTTGATCGCCTTGTGCTCGCCAGGGGTGTCGTGCGAGTCGTAGAGCATGCGGGCGAGCGAGCGGTAGAGGATGTCGTTGACGAGCGTGCTCTTTCCGGAGCCGGAGACGCCGGTCACAACGGTCATGACGTTCAGCGGGAAGCGCACGGTGATGTTGCGCAGATTGTGGGTGCGCGCGCCTTCGACGGTGATCCAGGAACTGTTCGCCGAAGTCCCGTTCCCCGAGCCATTCACGGGACGCGGTTCTGTGCGATGCAGGATGCCTGCTGCGCCGGAAAGATAGCGGCCCGTGAGCGAGTCGGCTGCCTCCATGATGTTTGCCGGGGTGCCTTGGGCGACGACGTGACCGCCCAGCTTGCCGGCGCCGGGGCCAAGGTCGAGTACGTAGTCCGCGCTGCGGATGGTGTCTTCGTCGTGCTCGACGACCAAAACAGTGTTGCCGAGATCGCGCAGGGATTCGAGCGCGGCGATGAGCCGCTGATTGTCGCGCTGGTGCAGACCGATCGACGGCTCGTCGAGCACGTAGAGGACGCCACGGAGGCGTGAGCCGATCTGCGTGGCAAGCCGGATGCGCTGGCCCTCACCGCCAGAGAGCGAGGCGGCATTGCGATTGAGCGAGAGATAGGAGAGCCCGACGGCATTCAGGAACTCGAGGCGCTCGATGATCTCGCGGCGCAGACGATCGGCGATGAGCGCTTCGCGCGCGGAGAAGCTGAGCGAGCGTGCCGCGATGAGCGCGCGGCCCAGCGGCAGGCTGGTGAAGTCGGCGATGGAGAGCTCGTTGACCTTGACGGCGAGGGAGGCGGGACGCAGGCGGTTGCCGTGGCAGGCGGGGCAGATGGTGGCGGACATGTAGCCCAGCAGCCATTCGCGGTAGCTGTCGGACCTTGACTCCTCGAGCGAGTCGCGCAGCCAGGCGAAGACGCCATGGAAGCCGGTGCGGGGCGCTTCGGCGCCGGGGCCGTAGAGTAACAGCTCCTGTTGCCTTTCCGTTAACTCCTCGAAGGGCTTCTGGATGGGGATTTTGTACTTCTGCGCAGCGAGCTTTACCAGGCGGGCGAGATACTGCGAGCCGGACCCGGGCCCGAGCGCGCCCTCGAGCAAAGGCTTCGACCAGTCGATGACCACCTTGGTAGCGTCGAAGTCGTAGATGCTGCCCAGGCCGTGACATTCAGGACATGCACCGTAGGTGCTATTGAAGGAAAAACTGCGAGGCTCCAACTTAGGGACATCGAGTCCGCAGTCGGGACAGGCCATCGACGAGGAGTAAAGCTGCTCGCCGTTGGCATTTCCGATGAGGACCAGACCATTCGCCAACTGGAGCGCCTTGGCAACAGCCGACTCCAGACGCTTTTCGACGCCGGGCTTGAGCACGACGCGATCGACGATGGCCTCAATGGTGTGGTTCTTGCGTTTCTCGAGCGAGATGGGATCGGCAAGGTCGCGTACCTCACCATCCACGCGGGCCTTAAATCCCTGCTGGTCAAGGGTATCGAGTAGATCCTTAAACTCGCCCTTGCGGCCGCGGACGACAGGCGCGAAGACGGTAAGCCGTTCACCGGCAGGCAGAGCGAGAACGCGCTCCACGATCTGCTCGGCGGACTGGCGGGAGATAGGCCGTCCGCAGTTGGGGCAGTGCGGCGTGCCGACGGAGGCGTAGAGCAGGCGGAGGTAGTCGTAAATCTCCGTGATGGTACCAACGGTGGAGCGGGGGCTGCGGCTGGTGGTCTTCTGCTCGATCGAGATGGCAGGGCTGAGGCCTTCGATGGAGTCAACGTCGGGGCGCTCGATCTGGTCGAGGAACTGACGAGCATAGGCGGAGAGAGTTTCGACGTAGCGGCGCTGTCCTTCGGCGTAGATGGTGTCGAAGGCGAGCGAGGATTTCCCGGAGCCGGAGAGGCCGGTGATCACGGTAAGGGTGTTGCGCGGGATCTGCACATTGATGTCCTGCAGATTGTGCTGGCGGGCGCCGCGGACCGTGATGTTGGTGATGGGCATACGAGAAGTTTGGAGAGTTGGGCCTGGATTCAGCTGCGAAGGTTGCCTGGGAAAATGACGCGAAAGTAATGGGACACAGCAGAAAACAGCGGGACATCATGCGGCCATCTACGTATCTTAATCGGCAATAGAAATGAGGGTCAACGCTCACATCGCTCTGCGAGAATGGCAGCGTCCGAGGTGAGTGAACAGAGGTGAAGCGCGGCAATGGAGCGCGCATTCATCCGCGGCACAGTTTGACGCAACAACTTTAGCTGGAAGAAGACGAATAGGAAGCTACCCCCATGGACACGATGAATCTTTTAGGAATTACCTGTGCTGTACTTGCCGCTCTCGCCTTTGGCGTTCTCCTGGCTTACACCTGCTGCCAGGCACTGTTCGCAGTGCTGCGCATGCATTCCGACGCGCTCGATCCTGTCTCCAAGAGTGTCTCCCAGAGCAGCAACACGGTTGAGGCGCAGATCCAAGTTTCCTGATCAGAATCTCCAGATCAGGCTTCATCGACCGAACTTGCTAGAGCGGCTTTGCGGAGCGAGTCGCCGCCGCAATCTGCTGTCGCGCTGCCATCACTAAACGCCGCGCCAGAGATACTGTGCGGGCTGCGCAGATCGAAGACTGCCGAGCCTTAGATACTCCACATTCGGTTGCTTCAGGCGCAAGTGGCTGCCTATTGCGGCGCACTCTGCATCTGCGGCATGGGGCGTGGCGGCGCCTCCGATGGCCCGTTGGGCGCCTCAGACGGCCCGTTGGTTGGGGGTGGTTCGGCCGGGGCGATAGACGGAGGCGTGTACTGCATGGGCGGCGAGTCGTCTGAATCATCCGGGCTCGCGGTGTCGTCCGGGTTGTCCTCGTCTCCGGTGTGCGTCTGGTTCTGATTCGGGCTGGCATTCGCCGGCGACGGTGGCGCTCCGCCCGCTGCCCTGCTGCTCAGGAGCAGTTCGCGGGGCGCCCCGTTAGGCAGGTCGCCCACCATCAGGATGTTGTACGAGGTGCCGTTCAGCAGCGATGTGAGCACTTCGCGCGGCGCGCCTGGCCCGAAGCTGCCGAAGACCCGCTCATCTCCGCCGAGACCATCCAGCTTCATTCCTGTAGCCGACGAGACCTGATGCAGAATCTGCGAGAGGCTTGAGTTGTTGGCCTTCACCGTGAGCTCGTTGTTGTGGGCAGACACCGTAGCGGGTGTGGCCGGCTGCTCCAGCAGATTTGGCGGCGCCGTGGGCTGCGGCGGCACGGGGGCGACCTCGGGCTTCTTGTGACGCTTCGGACGGGCGGATGACGTGGTCGCGCTCCGTGAGGGCTGCGTGGCGCTTGATGGAGGCTGCGCGGCGTTCGTTGAGGGCTTCGCGTCGCTCGCTGGAGGCGTGGTCTGACACGCGGCGCTCGGTGCGATTAGTGCCGCCCCTCCGGCCAGAGTCATTCCGATTACAAGCAGCCACGAGGGCAAAATCCGCAGCACGCGGCATTGCCGTCCGCAAATCGGCCGCTTCCCTGCTGGTTTGGTTGCAAGTATGGGCCCCATCCCACTTTCCCCCGTCACTCCATAGACTACGCCAGCGGCCGCTTCGCTCACATTTCGAGCAGCGCGTTTACAAGTGACGTCACAAAATGAAACCTCTGTACCATGGTACCATTGTACCAATGTTAGAGCGAGAGACGCACAGTGGCCCGATCGAGGTGGAACGCGTGCAGACCGGCGTTCGGCTGGAAAAACGGATGCTGAAGGTGTTGAAAGCGATTGCGGAGCAGAAGGAGATGAGCCTGGGAGACCTGCTGGAAGGCATCGTGCTGCACGCTTTCGAGGGGAAGGCGCCGTTCTCGGCACAGACGCTCAAAGATATCGAGCAGTTTCGCGGACTCTACGGGCTCACGCTGCGAGCCCAGGACAGCCACCAATTGCGGGAGCGCCGATGAAGATCCTGCTGCTTGCCCTCGCCATATATGCTTCACCGCTCCTGGCGCAGAAACCGGAGGTCACCGTGACCACATCCTTACAGTCCACTGCGCATGTGACAAACAGCTTTGCCTTTACTGTGAATACTTCGCTGCGGGACGCCGCGCCGCTCTTCGGACCGGAGGGCGAACGCGCCTGGGCGGGAAACGACTGGAACCCTCAGTTCGTCTTCCCTGTTCCCGCACAGGATGTCGAAGGCGCGGTCTTCACGCAGCGCCACGGCGAACACACGGCCGTCTGGGTAAACACGGTCTTCGACGTGAACGCCGGCCGCATGCAGTACGTGTATGTGCTGGAAGACTTGTTGGTGACCACCATCGACGTGCGGCTGCACGCTGTTGACCCGGCGCATACCAAGGTGGACGTCACCTATGTCCGCACGGCGTTGCGGCCGGAGGCGAATGAGCACGCGGCTGCCTTGGGGAAGCACGACGGGGAACAGGGAAAGGTATGGGAGAAGGAGATCAATGCTTACCTGCTGCGGCGAGCGGGTGCGCGATAGCAGATTGCGCGGCGGGCAGGGATGCTGACTGGCACTACTTTGCGCGAGGCGCGGCTGTTGTGTTGAAGTAGGGGCGTGCTGGGTTCGCTGATATTGGGATCGGTGATATTGCGATGAGCCTCTCCGTTTCGGGCGCGGGTGCCTGGCGTGGGCGTCCTGCTGCTCGCTGTTGCGCTCCCGGCGCTGGGCGTTTCCTGCAAGACGCAGGCTGCGATGAGCGAAGCCGAGCGCGCGCCCCTGGTGCAGGCGGCGCGGCAGATTGCCGTAGACGTGCAGAGCGGGCGATCGGCGGATCTGAAAGCGGCGACGGTGCCAGCGGTGGCCGCGAACTTCAACAGTATTGAGCAGTCAGCGGCCGCACTCGCGCCACTCATGGCCGGGGCTACCCTGACCGTCGATGCGGTCTATGCCCTGGACGCATCCGATGCGAAGCCCGGCGATGAGCAGGAGCAATTCTTTTGCGCCGCTGCCGACAACAACTCCCACATCACCTTCAGCATTCAGCACCTGCCACCTGGACAATTCGCGTTCGCGCTGGTGCATGCGACCGGCGTAGCCAAACCGCAGCAGATTGCGCTGTTGCTGCAATCGCTGAAAGCAGGCGGTCCATGGCAGCTCGCGGGCTTTTTCCCCAAGCCGCTCAGCATCGCCGGACACGACGGTCTGTGGTACTGGCGGCAGGCGCGCGTCTATGCGCAGAAGAAGCAGATGTGGAATGCGTGGATGTACTACTCCACGGCGATCTCTCTGCTGCAGCCGGCAGGCTTCTTCTCAAGCACCAATCTGGAGAGACTGGTGGACGAGCAGCAGACGATCCGTCCCGCAGACCTGCCCGGCAATACACCGCTCACAGTCACTGCCGAGGGCGCGGCGTACAAAATCACAAGCCTGCGGACCGACGATGCACTCGGCGGCCTTGATCTGGTCGCCCATTACAACTCGACCAGCAGCGACCCGGTGGCCGGCCGCGCTCACACCGTTGCTGTGATGCGGGGCCTGCTGGCGCTCCATCCGGAACTCCGGGAGGCATTTCATGGGCTGTGGGTCTTTGCTGACGCAGGGGCGGGCGGTCAGGCGTTTGCGCTGGAACAGCCGATGAGCGATCTGCCGAAAAGTTAACGTAGCGGTTTAACTTTGACTCCCTGCCTCCGTTTGCTATTTGATCGCGATCACCATCGAATCCGGACCGACAAGATGCTCGGCGTACGCCTCACGGAAGCCGGCCTCTTTCATCCACCCGATACAATCCGCGCCCGTGTAGTCGAAGCCGCCCGGAGTTTCGATCAGCATGTTGAGGCTCATCAGCAAGCCGAAAGCATTCTGCGAACGATCGTCATCGATCATCGCGTCATACACGACCAACGCGCCGCCTGGGCTGAGAGCTTCAAATGCTTTGCCGATGAGCATCTTTTTGTCTGCGAGGTTCCAGTCGTGCAGGATGTGTCCCATGGTCAGCACATCGACCTTGGGCAAAGCATCCGCGAAGAAGTCTCCTGGCTGAAACCGTACGCGATCCCCGACGCCATTGGCTTCGGCATATTCCTCGAAGACGGGTCCCACCTCAGCGAGATCGAATCCAAAGCCGCGGAGATGGGGATTAGCAAGCGCGATCTGGACGGCCAGATCTCCCTGCGCGGTGCCCACGTCGGCATAGGTTTTGTACTTTGACCACGGTACCTTGCGCGCGATCGCAAGATTCGCGCCGTGGCTGATGCCGGACATCGCCGCCAGAAAAGTCTTCAAGCGCGCCGGATCTGCGTACAGCGCAGTGAACGGTGATGCAGCGCTGTCGTGCTTCGCCTCGTTCTGCGGCTGCCCGGTACGAAGGGCCTCCGTCAGATGGCTCCAGAACCCGTAGAGCCGGGAGTTTGCCATCTCCAGCATGCCGCCGAGATAGCTCGGCTTATTGCGATCGAGGAAGAGCTCCGCGTCGGGCGCATTGCAATAGTGGTCCTGTGTCCGATGCAGAAGCCGCAACGCCACGAGGGCATCCAGGAAGTCGCGCGCGGAGCGGGGATGTAGTCCCAATCTGCCGCTGAGTTCGTGGAACTCCGCCGGACCATGAGAGAGCTCGGTAAAGACACCCATCTCGACTGCACTTAAAAGTGTCTTCGATGCTAAGAAACCCAGACCTACCTGCATAATGTGGTCCGGTGTCGGACCAGTGGCAGTGCTCGACATATACCCCTCGTTCGGATGAAGTTTGGACGACATAATCCGGCGCCTTCCCGCCCCCGATTCATTGCTGGAGCGCGGAAGAATTTTCATTCACGAAGATAGGACGTGCCGAGGCCTTCTCCGAGGGGAGCGAGTTCCGTAGATCCTGGCAGCCGGGTCACGAGTAACAATTCGGAGGCTACCAAGGAGGATACGATTCCTCGATCACCGGACGATACAACATGGATTTCCTGGTGTCCAGCGCAAGGGAGGGCGGGCTAGCTCTGGGCAGAGAAGGCAGGTCGCGCTGGAAGCGTCAGTGCCTAACCCCTTGCAGGCACTACACTGAATAGAAGCCGATGAGTACGGAAAAACCTCTCTCGCGGGCAATTCACGATCGCCGCGCAACGCCAAGCTTTGATGGACGCCCGATTCCCTTCCAAGATCTGCGCCGGATTCTCGATGCAGGTTTGACCGCCCCCAGCGCCTATAACCTGCAGCCGTGGCGTTTTATTGTCGTCCGTTCTCCGGAGCAAAAACACCGCCTGCGCAGCGCCTGCTACAACCAGCCGAAGGTGGACGAGGCTTCCGCAATTATCGTCGCCTGCGGAGATGCCGATGGCTGGCGCAACGGGGATCTGGAGGAGATGCTGCGCATGGGACGGGAAAACGGCATGCCGGAGAACTACGCGGAGCAGGCGAAGGTCGGCATCCCGGCCTACCTGTCCAATCACCCCAACATTCCGATGTGGCTGAACCGCCAGGTGATGATCGCCTTTACCCACATGATGCTGATGGCCGAAGTATTGGGCTACGACACAGCGCCAATGGAAGGCTATGAGCCCGAAAAGGTGAGCGAAGTGCTGAAGCTGCCGTTGAGCTACGCGACGGTCGCGCTGCTGGCGATAGGTTGGGGACGCGGCGCGGACAAGTTCTCCGGCGGCCGGTTTTCTTCCTCGCACACGGTATTCGGCGAAGAGTACGGCCGGCCGCTGAGCGGTGACAAACCCGGCGATAAGGTCGACGAGTAGCTATCGAGATGCAGAGGGAGTTTCCAACCGCCCCTATCGCTGGTGTCGGCGCCGTGGTGCTGGATGAGGATGAACGCGTGCTGCTGGTGCGCCGCGGCCAGGAGCCGCTGCTGGGTGAGTGGTCGCTGCCCGGCGGCGCGCTGGAGCTGGGCGAACGGCTGGAAGATGGTGTGCGCCGCGAGGTGAGCGAGGAGACCGGACTGGAAGTGGAGCCGGTTGAGATCGTCGCCGTCTTTGATCACATCTCTCACGACGACTCGGCGCAGGTGCGGTTTCATTATGTTCTGGTGGATTATCGCTGCCGTCTGCTTGGCGGGAGGCTGGCTAGTGCGACCGATGCGACCGAAGCACGCTGGGCAGGCTGGAATGAGCTGACGGGACACGGAGCGCTCGCGATTCGTCCCTTCACGCTGAGTGTGATCCGCAAGGCGCTCGATCAGGTAAAGCATTCGTCGGATGGACGGTGCGAGATCGTCACGCGCAATCCAGCGGCAGCGGAGAAGCAAGCCGCCGTTGGGGAGGAGCCCTTTCCTTGAGTCGAAGGCGACGCGGCGCGCGACCGGCGAGCCGCAGCGATCGCGCGCGAAAAATGCGCACCGCACCACAGCATGAACACCAGCAGGAACAACGGACCCCGGCAGCATTGAGCTGGAGGACCTACGGCTACGCCGTTCTGGCCATGGTGGTGCTCTTCCTGCTTGGGGCTGTGGTGGTATGGCAGCGCCCGCTTGCAGTAGTAGAGGCGATGACGCGCGCTCGCCTGGCGTACGGCGGCTTTCACAATGAATATGCAACCATCCGCGGCAACCGCATCCACTACTACGAGGGCGGGAGCGGCGCGCCCGTAGTGCTGGTGCATGGACTGGGCGGCCGGGCCGAGGACTGGTCCAACCTGATGCCGCAGCTCAAGCAGGCAGGCTTTCACGTCTACGCGATCGACCTCCTGGGTTTTGGTCGCTCCCCACGCCCAGCAAATGCGACCTATTCCATTTCGGAAGAAGCTCAATATGTGGAAGACTTCCTCGCGCAGCGCGGGCTGGAAAAGGTCAACCTCGTGGGCTGGTCGACGGGCGGCTGGGTGACGATGCGTGTCGCGCTCGACCGGCCGGAACGCATTGGCAGGCTGGTGTTGTGCGACTCTGCCGGCATTCGCTTCGAGCCTGGGTTCACTCTCTCGGACCTCGAGCCGGATACCATTCCGGCGGTGCGACGTCTGTATCGCATGCTGATGCCCCAGCCAACGGACGTGCCGGATTTTGTGGCGCGTGACATGGTCCGCAAGTTCAAGCAGGTGAAATGGGTGGTGGACCGCAGCTCCCGCTCGATGTTCCGTGGAATCGATTTGCTCGACGGCAAGCTTGACCGCCTCCAGATGCCGACGCTGATCATCTGGGGCAAGCAGGACCATCTCATCCCGCTGTCGACGGGCGTCTCCATGCATCAGCAAATCCCGCAGTCCGTCCTCGAAATTTACGATGGCTGCGGCCACCTGGCGCCGGGCCAGTGCGCCGCACGCATCGGGCCGCGGCTTGTCGATTTCCTCCAAGACAAGCAACCGCAATCACAGAAGAGTATTGAGGTCGGGCCGAGCTGAAGACTCAGCGTTGATCTGCGGTTTGCGGATGCGCCGGCATGACCGGCATCACGACAGGCAACGTCACCACGGCGCGCGCTCCGCCTGCCTTGCGATTCGTCAGTCTGACCGAGCCGGCGTGTGCTTCGACAATCTGCCGCGCCAATGCAAGACCGACGCCGCTGCCGCCGCTCTTGGTCGTGTAGAAGGGCACGAACAGGTTGGAGTCGTTGGCGATGCCGGGGCCATTGTCCTCGATGCCGATGATGACCTTTCCCGCATCGATCTGCCATCCCACCTGCACGCGCGGCTTCCCTGTTCGCGTCGCCAGCGCGGCTTCGACCGCATTGCGCACGAGGTTGATCAGCATCTGCTCCATCTGGTCGGGATCGATGGTGAGCGTCACCTCCGGTCCGCCGACGATCTCGGCACGCAAACGCTGCTCCAACGCCAATGTGCGTTCAAGAAGCGGGGCCAGGGACGTCTTTTGTAACCTTGGCGGTGGCAATTGTGCGAGCTGGCGATATGCCTGCACAAAGCGGTGCAGGGATTCGGCACGGCTTTCGACGATGTGCAGGCCGCGGTCCAGGTCTTCGTCTGTGGCAACGCCCGAGATAAGCTGTGTCCGCAGACTGCCGGCGATGGATTTGATCGGGGCCAACGAATTGTTGATCTCGTGGCCAAGCACGCGGATGAGCCGGCGCCAGGCCTGCCGCTCTTCCTCGCGGAGCGCGGCGCTCACGTCCGTCAGCAGGAGGAGTGCATGGGGAATACCGCGCTGCCGGAACGTGCTGCGATGCACCATCCAGCGCGTACCGCGACCGTCATGCTCCAGTTCCACAATTCCTTCGTCCGGCTCCTCGAGCAAGCCACTCAGCTCAAGCTCTGCTGCCGGCTGACCGATGCTCCCTTCCGTCGACAATGCGAAGACATTCTCCGCCGCCGGATTCAGCAGACGCAGGACGCCTCCGGGATCGAACGCGAGTACCGGCGCGTCGATCGAGCCAACGACGCGGCGCAGCAGCGCCGAGGCTTCCAATGCACCCGCGCGCTGGTCCTGCAGCATGTCGGCCAGTGCGTTGATCTCAATCGCGAGTTCGCCCAGCACATCGCCGGTGGCCGAGCCGCGCGCGCGAAAAGCATAATCATCTTCGCGCAGCGCACTCACGACATTGGTAAGCGTCTGCAGCGGGCGAACCACATGCTCCACCAGCAGGCCGAAGACAATGAGCGTTACGAAAACAATGACACCGAGCAGAGTGAGCCAGAGGCTGGTGGAGGCGTGTTGCGAGAGGAGCAGGCCGCAGCATACCAGCACACCGGGCAGCGCGATGCACATCGCGAGCACGCGCAGCCGCGCTTCAAAGCTGAGACCGTGTCTGGGTCGCGCCTTGCCGCTGCGCCGGCGCGATCCGTGAATGCGTATGCGTCGGTTTCCGGGCGGCCGTTCTGAAGCTGGCTCCCTAGATGGCATATTTTTCCATCCGCCGATAGAGGGCGCCGCGGCTGAGGCCCAGGGCCTCCGCCGCCTGGCTCACGTTGCCTTGGGCACGCGCCAGCGCCTTGCGGATGAGGATACTCTCGACTGCTTCCAGGCTCATATCATCGAGACTGGCCGAGGTGGAGGTGGAACGCGGCGGTGTCAGATTGAGATCGCCGATGTCCACCTTTTCGCTGCGCGCCATCAGCACTGCGCGTTCGACGCAGTGGTCCAGTTCGCGCACGTTGCCGGGCCACGCGTATTGCATCATCATCTCCAGCGCGCGCGGAGCGAAGCCGGAGAGCAAGCGGCGGTATCGCTTGCTCCAACGCGCAAGAAAATGGCCGGCCAGCAGCGGTACGTCCTCGCGGCGCTCGCGCAGAGGCGGCAGATGGATCTCCACGGTGTTGAGACGGAAGAGCAGGTCCGGGCGGAAGCGGCCTTCTTCGCTTTCCTTGTGCAGGTCGGCATTGGTGGCGGAAAGCAGGCGGACGTCGACTTTGCGCGTCTTGGATGAGCCGACCCGCTCCAGTTCACCGGTCTCGAGCACGCGCAGCAGCTTTGCCTGCTGCCGCAATGGAACGTTTGCGATTTCGTCGAGGAAGAGCGTGCCGTGATCGGCAAGCTCGAAGCGGCCGATGCGGTCGGTACGCGCGTCGGTGAATGCGCCTTTTACGTGGCCGAAGATCTCGCTTTCAAAGGTGCCCTCGGGTAAAGCGCCGGTGTTCACGGCAACGAGGGAACGCTGCGCGCGCGAGGAAAGCATATGGATTGTCTGCGCTACCACTTCCTTGCCGGTGCCGTGCTCACCAGTGATGAGCACGTTGGCGTCGGATGGACCGATGCGCGCGATCATCTCCAGCACCGGCTGCATGGCGCGCGATTCGGCAATGAGGGTGGGCAGCCCCTCGGCTCGCAGAAAGCGGTTCTCTGCTTCGAGCATGTCCGCCTGGCGCTGCACGCGATAGAGATCGAGCTGGGTGCGCAGCACGGTAAGCAGGCGTGCGTTGTCCCACGGCTTCTGAATGAAGTCCGCCGCGCCGCGTCGCATGGCTTCGACCGCGAGCTCGACACTGCTCCATGCGGTCATCACGATGATGGGCACGCGCAGGCCGTAGCTCTGGATCTCCGCCAGCAGGTCGATGCCCTCCGCGCCCGACGTGGTGTCGCGCGTGTAGTTCATGTCCATCAGCACCGCGTCGTAGCTCTCACTGGAGAGACACTCGATGAGCTGGCGGGGCGATGCGGCACGGTCCAGCCGGTACCCCTCCGGACGCAGCAACATATCGAGCGCATCCAGAATCGCGGGCTGATCGTCCGCGATCAGCAGACGCTGCCGTTGTCCCTCCTGGGTGTGCGTACCGTTCGCGGTGGAGCGTTGCCGTGCGCTGCTCATGCTGGTTGTCACTCTACTCTATGGTTGCGGTGCGGGAGGTGGTGGCGCAGGCTGTGATGCTGGCGGTTGCGGCGTCTGCACGGGGGGTGGAGTCAATGCCGATGGGGGAAGAGGTGAAGCAGGCTTGTTGACGATTCCGGAGCGCGCATCGTCGAGCGAGATACCAAGACGCTTGAGGGTCTGACCTGTCTGGCTGTACAGCAACACGCGGCTTTTCTCGTACGCAGTTTCTGCAGAGGCAAGGGTGGAGCTGGCGATCGCCAGATCATGTTCTGCGGTAAGCGTTTCAAAATTCGAACCGGCCCCAAGCTGCTGTTCCTGCCTTTTGATGTCGAAGGTGCGTTGTGCAAGATCACGAGCCTTACGCGCTGCTTCGACGCGCGCCTGTGTTTGTTCCAGGGCATATGCGGCGTTTCGCACCTCAATACGAAGATTCTTTTTCTGCTGCACCACAGTCAACTCCGCCTGACGCAATTCCAGCTCGGAACGAAACTGGTCCGCTCTGCCCTGCCGATTGCGCAGTGGAATACGTACCTGCACCTCCGCCAAGTAATCAGGTGAGGTGTTATTGAAGGCGTTCTGCAAGGTGCCGGCATAACTGGTCGAACTTGTAATCGGATTCGGTGGAGGAATGTAGTTCGGGTTCGGTGCGCCGCCCAGACCGGATCCAGCGTAGTAGCCAATCAAGTTCACCGTGGGCAACATCGCATTGCGTACTGATTTCCGGGAAATTTCCGCATTGTCTTGATTGATCTGCAGGATGCTCAGGTCTGGCCGATCTTTGAGAGCTTGGTCGATGAGATCCTCCACCGGCGGAATCTTCTCCGCCTGGTATGCTTCGAGCGTAACGGTGGGAATCACGGGCATTTCTTCCAACGTCTGATCAAGCTGCTTGGTAAGTGCAGCCTTCATCAAAGAACCCTGCAGTTGCAGAGTTGTCTTGGATACCGTCAGCTCCTGCTGGCGGTTGGCCACTTCGGTCTCTGCCTTCATGACGTCCATGGCGGGTACGGCGTTCAGTTGCAACTGCTTCTGCTCGTCATCCAGTGACTTCTCTGCGAATGCCAGGGAGCGTTCCTTCACCTGCTCATCCTGGTAGGCGTTGACCAAGTCCCAGTAGAGATTCTCGATCTGGGTTATGGTGAGATCGATCTGTTGACGGAAATTGATCTCTGTCCATTTGCGGTTATTTTTTGCGAGTCGCAGCCAGCGCAGGTTTGCAGAAAAGCCAAAGCCCTGCAAAAGCTCCTGTTGAATCAGAAAGCGGTAATTCGCTGCCAGCGTAGGATTCAACTGCTGGAAAGTACTGTTCACCGTTTGCCGCGTCTGGTCCAGATCGAATTCGACGTAGGTGCCAGTAGGAAAAGACTGCTGATATGCCAAGTTGCCGATGATTGTATTGGTCTTTAGAGATTGCACGCCCGATGTGACAGTATTCGCCTGGGGAGACGTATTGTGTTCCGTGCTCACCGTGCCGTACAGCCACGGATCGAAACTGGGCACCAGGATGCCGAGGCCGCTGGTGCTCTGCACCAGACCGCCCTGGCCTCCAGCGGCGCTGCCTGCACTGACGGAGGATACGGCGCTTGATGCGCTTGAGCCGCCCAGCGTGTTTTGGACTGTGCCGGGCACTCCCAGGGCATATCCACCCGCTGCGGTGCGCAACACGTCCATGTTTGCGATCGGCAAATCGTAACGCGCGACGGCGATATCCAGATTGTTCTCCAGAGCCAGGTCAATCGCGTCGTCGATGGACAGATACAACTTACCGTTATGGATACACTCGTCCAAACGTGGCGAGTTGACCAGGCTGGGCTTAGGCACGTTGACCGGCGTATAGGTCTTGAACGGGTTGTGGAGATGCGGGAAATCCACATGGAAGCCCTGCTGCTGCGCAGTCTGCGCAAAAAGGGGCGCTGTCTGCGAAAGAACAAACGAGCTAAGTGCAACAGTGGCGGTAGCTATTTGGAGGAGCTTCATCGAGTAGTGGACTCCTGTGCGGCGTTAAGGCGAGGGTTGGCGCTGTCGCGTACCAGCCAGCCGTCGCGAACTTCGAGCAGTCGATTGCCATAGGCAGCGTTGGTCTCCGAGTGCGTGACCTGCAGGATGGTGGTGCCCTGCCGGTTGAGCTCACGGAAGAGCTCCATGATTTCCTTGGCCTGCTCGGAGTGCAGGTTGCCGGTCGGCTCATCCGCCAGCAGTAACGCGGGGTTGTGGATGACGGCGCGCGCAATGCCGACCAGTTGCTGTTGGCCGCCGGAGAGCTGCGACGGGAAGAGATCTTTTTTGCCCACCATGTTGAAGCGGTCCAGCGTGTCGGCGACCAGCGCCTGACGTTCGGCGCGGGGCATGTTCTTGTAGCTCAGCGGCAGGTCGATGTTTTCGGCAACGGTGAGCTCGTCGAGCAGGTGATAGCTCTGGAAAACCATCCCCATGCTGCGCTTCGCCAACTCCGCGCGCTGCTTGCGCCCCATTGAGTGCACCGGATCGCCATCGAAGTAGTATTCGCCGAGCCATTGATCGTCGAGCAGGGCGATGGCGTTCAGCAGTGAGGACTTCCCTGCCCCGGATGGCCCCATCAGGGTGACGAACTCGCCGCGTTCGATGTTGAGGTCGATGCGGCGCAGCACCCACGTCTGACCGGCGCCGGTCTTGTAGCTGCGTTCGAGGTTGCGTATTTCGATCATGTTTGTTCCTTCCTTATTCGTGGCGCAGCGCCTGCATAGGATCGGTCTGAGCCGCGCGACGCGCAGGCAGATAGCTGGCGGTGATGCAAGTGACGGCGAGAATCGCGGTGACCGCCTCGATCACGAGCAGGATGTTGTGGACGTCTACGCCGCTGAGCATGCTTCGGGCGATGCGGCTGAAGGCAAGCGATGCGGCAATGCCGAGTGCGGCGCCGGTGGAGAGCAGCAGGATGGCGCGCCGCAGCACCAGCCACAGCACATCCTTGCGCTGGGCCCCGAGCGCCAGCCGCACGCCGAAGTCGCGCATCTGCTGCGTGACCTGATACGCGAGCAGACCATAGAGCCCTGCCGCTGCGATAACCAGCGCCGCGAGTGCAAAGAGTGTGAGTAGCCGCGCGGCCACGGTCTGGCTCCCCATGGTGTCGTCTACAGAGGTCTGCATCAGTTCGGCGTGATTCACGCCGACTCCCGGATTGAGATCGTGCACGATACGGGTGATGGCGGGGATCAGCGCTTCCGGCGGTGTCTGCGAGCGGACGACGAGATCGAGATGAAAAGACACCAGAATCGGATACAGATCGTCCGCCGGCGACATCTGGTCCAGGTTGAGCAACAGCTCCGGCTTTACGGCTTCATTCATCTCCTGGCGCGCATCCGCGACCACTCCAACGATCGTGGCGTATTTGTGCGGCCCGGCATCTGCTGCCTTCACCTGCATGCCAACGGGCGACCGCGCGCCATCGATCTGGCGAGTGAACGCCTCGTTCACCACCGCGGCCAGCGGCGCGCCCACACTGTCTTCCTTGTTGAAGAGGCGCCCTTGCTTCAACGTCACACCCATCGCGCGGAAGTAGTCCGGCGTAGCGGCGCGGGCGTTCGCGCCCTGAGCATGGCGCGGATCGGGCTTGGGACGCCCGGCAAATTCGACGTCAGCAAGAAAGGTCCAGTTGGTTCGCAGAGGGCGCACTGTGGTGACCCCAGCGGCGGTCACGCCGGGAAGCTGGCGGATGCGAGTAAGCATCGGGTCTATCAGCGTGGTGACAATACTCGGGTCCTTTGACGGGCCTGCGCTCACGAACCAATAGTTCTTCTGCGGCAGCATCAGCTCGGCGGTCACGACTTTCTCCGGATTGAAGCCGAGCGGGGTGCGCTGCATCTGGTACAGAGTGCGCGCCATCACACCCGCGGCGACGAGAAGGAGCAACGAAAGCGCCACCTCCACGGTGACGATCGTGTCGCGCGTCAGTGACTGTCTGCGGCTGGTGCCGCTGCCTGCAGCGCCCTCGCGCAGTCCTGTCGGAATGGGAAGATGCGCGGCCTGCAGCGCCGGTATGATGCCAAAGAGCAGCGCCGAAAGGCAGGAGGCAAGCAACACATAGACGCAGACACTCGCGTCAATGTGGATGGTGTCACCATTCTGGAAGGTATTCGCCAGATAAGTCTTCGAAACGCGCAGGGCTGCCGAGGTAATAGCGAGTCCCAGCACACCACCTGCAAGGCTCAACAGGAAGCTCTCCACCAGAAACTGCCGCAACAAGCGTGAGCTGCCGGCGCCAAGCGCGGCACGCACAGCAATCTCCCGCCGGCGCCCCTGGGTGCGCGTGAGCAGAAGGCCGGCTACGTTGATCGTAGCCAGAAGCCAGACCGCCAGCACCAGGCCATTCAGCGCCAGCAGGCCGGGGCGTACGCTGCGCGTCAAAAAGTGTGCGTAGTTTTCTACGATGACGCGCGTGTCGCGCTCCTTGCCCGGATACACCCGCAAATTCTGCTGCTTGATGCCGGCCAACTCGCGCGTGGCGTCCTCTACCGTGTTCCCGTCGCGGAGACGCCCGAGCACGTTCAATACGCCGGAGGAGCGGTCTTGCAGGTCCTTATGTGTGATATCAAGCGGCGAGAACAGAAAGTCGCTTCCGCCCTGAAATCGAAAGCCCTCCGGCATCACTCCGATCACCATGTTGGGCGCGCCATTCAGGGTGATAATGCGGCCGATGATCTTCGGATCGCTGCTGAACAAGGTGTGCCACGCTTCGGCTCCGAGGATGACGACGTGGCTCGCGGCTCCATTGTCTTCGTTGGCGGCGAAATCCCGTCCCAGAGCGGGCTGCACACCCAGCATGTTCAGAAAATTCGTGCTGGTCAGCAGTTGCGCCTCGGAGTGCGGCCGAGCGATATCGCCGACGATCGGCATGTTGAAGGTGTAGTAGCCAACCGACTGCAGCGTATGGCTGCGGGTCTGCCAGTCCTGGGCGTCTGGCAGGGAGATGCCGCCGCTGCTGGAGGCTGCATCCTTGTCATAGGACGCCTCTGCAATAGACACAAGCTGCGACGGATGGGCAACCGGCAGCGGACGCAGCAAGACCTGGTCGACCACCGAGAACATCGTGGTGGTAGCGCCGATGCCCAGCGCGAGCGTCAGGACAGCGGTTACGGCGAAACCGGGGCTGCGGCGCAATTGCCGCCACGCGTAGCGAAGATCATTGCCGAGTTCCATTCGCTTTCTCTTTACTCCGATCGCAGGGCTTGCATGGGTTCTATGGACGCGGCGCGCCGCGCCGGCAGCAGTGCGGCCGCCGCCGCGCTGAATGAGAGCAGCAGCACCGCAACGGCGACTACAGGCAGGTCAAATGAGCCCACGCCGAAGAGCCTGTCCGCCAGCAGGCGTCCGGCAAGGTAGGCCAGCGGTACCCCGATCAGCAGGCCTATACCGCAGGACAACAGCGACTGCGTCAGGACTTCCCGCAGAATGCGCGCGCGGCTTGCGCCCAGCGCCATGCGGATCCCGATCTCGCCGGTGCGCCGCTCGACGGAATACGCCGTCACCCCGTAGATGCCGATGGCCGCCAGCACCAGCGCGATGAACGCGAAGAGCGCGCATAGACGCGACATCAGCTCGCCCTGGATGAAGCCATAGCTTTCGAGCTCGGCGAACGTGTAGTAGGCGGTGATGGGCAGGTTTGCGTCTACATCGCGCATGGCCTTGCGGATTGCCGCTTCCGCCGAGGGGCGATCGCTGCCATGCAGTTGAAGGATGATGTTGCCGGCGAAGTGCGACTGTGCCTCCCAGCCTTTGCGCGCCGAGTTGAAGACCTGCGTCGTCTGCCGGTACGGCAGGAAATAAAGCGGCGGAGTCGGCCGCTCTGGAAAGATAAATTTGATGTCATGCACGACACCGACAATCTCGAACTGCGACCGCAGTTCCGGGTCTATGCCAAAGTGCTGGCCGAGAGCGTCGCCCTTCAAATAGCGATGCACAAACCCCTCGCTTACCACCGCTACCTTGCGCGACTGTTCGTTGTCCGCGTCAGTGAAGGCGCGACCCTCGATCAGCTTCGCGCCGATCGAATCGAAGTACTCCGGGTTCACCCGATTCCACGCCGCCTCTCCCCATTCGCTGTCGACGGAAGGATTCGGCTGGCCGGGAAAGTAAGTCAAGGTGGCGCGGCTCTCGCCGGACATCGGAGCGTAAGTCGCAATGCCGACGTGGTCTGCTCCGGGAATCGCCTTCAGCCGCTCGATGAGCCGCTGATACAGCTCAGTGGTCTGCGTGCTGCGATATCCAGCGAGCGCTGGATCGATAGTGATGACGTAGCGGTCTCTGGTCTGAAAGCCAAAGTCCTGGTTCTGCAGCCGGGTGAGGCTGCGGGTCAGCAGGCCCGCGGCGCAGAGCAGCACGACGGAGAGCGCTGCCTGCAGGATAACCAGCACGCGCTGCGAACCAGTGCCGCTGGAGCGCGTCGTGCGCGACGAGCCGCGCAACACAGTGGCCAGGTTGTTTCGCGTCGACATCCATGCGGGGCCGACCCCGAACAGGATGGATGTAGCAATGGCGGTGGCAAATGCGAAGGCGAGCATGGCCGGTGAGGGCTGCGCCGTGATCGGCACGTAGTCCACCCCACGGAATGCCAGCGAGAGCACGGCGTCGGAGAGTACGTACGCCACTCCGATAGCACCGATACAGCCCAGCAATGCCAGCACGATACTGGATACCATGGCCTGCTGCAGCAACTGCTCGCGACTGGCCCCCAGCGCCATCCGTACACAGGTCTGCTGGCTTTGCGCGAGCGCGCGCACCAGCAGCAGGTTGGCCACATTGGCGCAGACGATCAGCATGACGAAGCCCGCCGCCGCCATCAGCAGCTTGAGCGGCCGGTCGTAGAACAAGCCGACAACGTTGATACCAGCCTCGGCAGAGGCAAGTTCCGTGTGCTGGCGATCGATCTCCGCGCGCTCATCCGGCCGCATCTCTGCGCTGCGGCTATGCAACCACTGGCGCAACTCCGTATTCAGTTGTGCGTCGATCTGCGCAGGCACAGCTCCCGGGGCAACGCGCCCAATCACGTCCAGCCAGTAGCGTCCGGGATGGTCCCCCATGACTCCCTCGTGGACGAGGTTGGACTCCTGATGCAGGGGTGCCCAGAGCTCCGGCATGTCCGCATTCAACGTTTCGCCGACGAAGCCGGGAGCCGTCACACCTACTATGGTGGCGGCGGTGCCGTTCATCATCAGCGTCTCGCCGACGATATGCGAATCGCGCCCGAAGCGGCGCTGCCACATGCGGTCGCTCAGGACGGTGACCGGCGGCGCGCCTGCCCGATCGTCCGCAGGTGTCAGACCGCGACCCCTCGCCATGGGCACCTGAAGCACGCTGAAGTAGTTACCGGAGACCAGCCTGCCCAGCAGCGCCATCGAGGCCTGCGGGTCGCCCACGCGATGGATCAGCAGCGGCGTTTGGCCGGCCTGAAACGCAGCAAGCGTGCCCTGGAATCCCTGGGTGTGATCGCGGAGTGTCTCGTAGAGGTCGTTCGAGAACATGCTCCAGTCGCCCAGCATTTCGCTGGCAGCACAGCAAGTAGTGTCGCGCCCCACCTTATAAAGCTCGTCCGGGTGCTTTACCGGCAGCGGCTTCAGCATGGTGATGTAGATCAGGCTGAAGATGGCTGTCGTGGCGCCGATGCCAAGGGCAAGCGTGAGCACGCCGGTGATGGCGAAGCCCGGGCTGCGGCGTAGTTGGCGAAATGCGTAGCGGATATCCGTGGCCAGGTGCATCATTCACTCCGTCCGCAACGCTACCATGGGTTCAGTGGAGGCGGCGCGCCGGGCCGGAACCAGGGCAGCCAGCATGGCCGCGGCCACCAGCACACAGGCGGCGACCCCGTAGCTGACCGGATCGAGCGCCGTGACGCCCACGAGAAAGCGGCTCAAGACGCGCGAAGCCTCCAGGCTGACGAGCACACCCAGGCCGATGCCCAGCAGCCCGCTCTTC
The DNA here is from genome assembly GCA_963757575.1 of uncultured Acidobacteriaceae bacterium. Lineage (GTDB taxonomy): Bacteria > Acidobacteriota > Terriglobia > Terriglobales > Acidobacteriaceae > KBS-83. The sequence goes on along the minus strand of CAVWSD010000012.1, from coordinate 160,888 downwards.
GCGGCCGTCATCATTACCTCGCGCGCCACCGCGGCGCGGTCGGCGCCGAGCGCCATGCGGATGCCGATCTCCCGTACCTGCTGCGCCACCGTATAACTGGTGACGCTGTACATGCCGACGGCTGCGAGCAGCAATGCCAGCGCGGCAAACGCAGTCAGGAGCTCGCCGCGCAACTGCTGCGGCTCGGTAGCTGTCGGCGAGCGCATCGTCCATGGTGGTGAACCGGGTGGCGATCGCTGCGTCTGTCGCCAGCACGCGCTGCCGCACCGCCGGGATCAGCGTCGCAGGCGCAACGGCGGTGCGTAGAACGATCTGCACCTCATTGGCGAGGTAGGGATGCTGTGCCAGCGGCATATAGAGGGCGGGCGTCGGATCGTCGGCGGGCGAGTCCTGGCGCACATCGCCGACCACTCCGACGACCGTCGCTCCGCGCATGCTGTCCTGGTCCAACCCGCAGACGATCTTCTGGCCCAGCGGGCTGCTGTTGCCGAAGGACTGACGCGCCAGCGACGCGCTGATAACGGCAACGGGCTGCGCTCCATAGGTATCCGCCGCGGTGACATCTCTTCCCTGCAACAGCGGGATATGCATGGTGCTGAAGTAGCCGGGGCCGGCAAGGCTGAAGATGGACCAGGGTAGACCCGGCTGATCCATGGTCTGGCCTTTGCTGGTGACGGAATAATTGCCATTCGATCCGTACTGGCCCGCAGGCAGCCCCATGGTCTGCGCCGCAGAGAGCACGCCGGGTAACGCACGCAACTGGTCCGTCAACTGCGCCAGTTGAACAACGCGCTTCTGCATTTGCGTCGAGTCCCCGCGCCGGGGCATGCGCGTAGAGCACCAGCCGGTTCTCCGCGGCGAAGCCGAGTGGGGTATCGCGGATGTGCTGGAGTGTGCGCAGCAAGAGGCCGGACGTAGTGACCAGCAGGAAGCTTAGCGCAATCTCAATCGCCAGCAGCCCGCGCCGCCACACGGCCGTCCCGCGATCTGCGCTTCCGGAACGTGTGCCGCGGCTCAACGCTGCGGCGGGATCGCGGCGCGCCGCCCACCAACACGGCAGCGCCGCACTGAGGACAGTGACGAGCACCGCGAGCAGCAGACAAAAGCCAAGCAGCCGCAGGTCCGGCGAAGCGCTCATGCTGCGCGGCAGTTGCGATGCGAGCAGGTGCATCAGCAGCCCGGTCGCGGGGAGCGACAACAGCAAGCCAGCAAGGCCGCCCAGCACGGCTACCACTGCGGCCTCGAGCAGCACCGAGCCCACGATGCGGCCGCGGGTTGCTCCCAGGGCGCTGCGCACGGCCAGGGCCTGCGCCTGTGTCGAAATCCGCACCAACTGCAGATGGGCAACGTTCGCGCAGGCAATCAATAGCAGAACCCCGACCGCTGCGAGCCACAGCCAGAGCGATGTACGCACGCCGCCGGTAAGCGAATCGCGCAGCGGCACCGCCCGCAGCTCCACATGCGCATGGCTCACGGGAAACTGCGCAGCGAGGTGTCTTGATAGGACATCCAGGTGCAATTGGGCCTGTCCGACATCCAACGCATCACGAATGCGGGCGACGGCGCCGTAGTTGTAGGAGTCGCGGTTCACGTTCTCCGGAGTCGCCGAAGTACCCAGCCAGAGTTTTGCCTTTTGTGGAAATTCGAAGCTGCGCGGCAGGACACCCACGATCTGGTACGACTCGCTCTCGACGCTCAGCAGCTTGCCGACCGCAGCCTGCGCGCCGCCCAGCTCTGCATCGGCGAAGGCCTCGCTTACCAGCGCCTGATGGGAAGCATCGCCCTTGCGAAAGAGCGCTCCGTGAATCGGGCGTACGCCGAAGACATCCGCAAACTGGGGACTGACGGCCTCAATTTGCGTAAACGTGGCGTGGTCCGGAAGCTGCACACCCATCTGACCGCCGTCGTAGTAAGCAACTGCTGCGAAGGCCGGATCATTGCGCATGTCCTGATAGTCGCCGCCGGTGACCTGCGAATTCAGATGCTGCTTGTCCGCAAAGAAGGTACGTAGCGCAACGATGTGGTCTGCGTCGCGATATGGAAGCTGGGTCAAAAGCATCTGCTCCACCACGCTGAACACGGCCGTAGTCGCGCCGATGCCGAGCGCGAGCGTGAGAATCGCAGTCACCGCGAAGCCGGGATTGCGGCGAAGCTGCCGGAAGGCTTGGCGGAGATCCTGAGCAAAGATCATCGGCTTACTCCATCCTCAGTGCGGTCATGGGATCAATGGTGGCCGCGCGCCGCGCGGGAAGCATCGCTGCCAGCAGCCCGATTAGGAAGAGCGCCGCAGCCACCACCAGGAAAACGGCCGCATGCTGCGCGGACAGATGTTTTACCACCGCGCCGTGCGATCCCTGCGCCTCCGGCAGCACCGCTGCGATGGCTCCGCTCGCGATGACGGTGAGCACCGCGCCCGCGGCAAGACCTCCAGCCACCACTGCGGCCGCGTGCCTCGCAATGGTGCGTACCACGTTGGCGCGTGTGGCGCCGAGCGCCATGCGCACGCCGATATCCCGCGTGCTCTGCTCGACTTCATGACTCAGCAGGCCGTGAATACCGACGATGGCAAGCAGCAGCGCGAGCGCCGCGAAGCCGCCGAAGAGCCAGGATTCCATGCGCTGGAAGTCGAGCTGGTCGAGCACGATCTCATCCATCGTCTCCGGCGTGCGGAAGGGCACGGTCGCGTCTACAGAGTGAATGGCTTCGCGCAGCTCGTCGTAGATGACCTTCGGATCGCCTTTCGCCCGCACCACCAACTGCATGCCGCCGAGATAGTCCAGCCTCTGGGCCTGGGGCAGTTCATTCACGATGTAGTCCGCCTCGGCCATTGCTGGACGGTCCAGCGCCTGCCGGATATTGCTGACGACGCCGACAATCTCTGCGTTGCCATCGTCGATGTGCGCGCCCACGGGATCCATTCCGGGCGGGATGAACTTCTTCACGAATGCCTCGTTGACGACGATCCTTGGAGCACTCGGTATCGTGTCCATCGCGGGGCTGAGCAGGCGGCCGCGCACCAGCCGGATGCCAAAGACGTTGTAATAGCCCGGCGTGACCATGCGCTCTTCCGCCAACATTTCCTGGTTTGGCGGGTACGGCGGCTGTCCCTTGATGTGAACGTCAGAGTTCGAGCCCCAGTTCTGGATGGGCGTGATGTTGATGAGTCCGGCAGCAGCGATGCCTGGCGCATGCTCGAGACGGTCGAGCAGCGGCTGGTAGAAGTTCCCTACGGGATCGCGGCCAGCGTAGCGCCCGGGAGAGAGATCGATCTCGGCAGAGACGATGGGACGGGGATTGAATCCGAGATCAGTATGGCGCTGCTCCAGGATGGAGCGCAGCAGCAGGCCGGATGTGAAAAGCAGCACCAGTGCGAGGGCGACCTGCGTGACGATAAACGCAGAGCGCAGCCGATGGTGCGCACGTGTGGTTCCGGCCGAACCGCCGGCGCGCAGAGCCTGGCTTGGATCCGTGCGGGCGAGGCGTAATGCGGGCAGGATACCGGCCAGCACACTCGCTACCGTGGCGAGCACAATTGCGACCGCGAGCGCACGGAGGTTCAGGTGGACCTCGCTTCCCCGCTGCAGCGCGTCGATCATGAATGTGCGCATGCCGTCGAGCACGAGCACGGCGAGCAGCACACCTGCGCCGCAACCAAACGCGGCCAGCACCAGGCTCTCGGTCAGCACCTGGCGCAGGATCGTGGCCCGTCCCGCGCCGACCGCGGCGCGCACTGCCATCTCGCGCTCGCGCCCCACGCCGCGCGCCAGCAGCAGTCCGGCGATGTTGACGCAGCAGAGCGCCAGCACCGCCAACACAGCCGCGCCCATCACCGTGAGCGGCGAAGCCACGTCCTCGCTCAGAGTGGCGTCCAGTGTGTGCAGCGCGACTGTTCGTCCGGCATCAGTGTCGGGATAGGCGCGCCCCATGTCGGCGAAGACGCGCTGGAGGTCTGCCTGTGCCTGCTCACGGCTCACGTCCGGCTTCATGCGGCCGATGGTTCGCAGCCAATGCGTTCCCCGGCTTGTAATGGTGCGGGGGCCTGCATGCAAGGGCGTGTACACCGCGTTGCGCTGGCCCAGCGGATAGCGAAAGTCCGCGGGCATCACGCCGATGATGGTGTAGGGATGGCCGTCCAGCCGCGCCATCTGCCCGATGACCTTCGGGTCCGCCTGGAAGTCGCGCTGCCATACCTCATGACTCAGGACGACAACGTCGTCACGCCCCGGCTGGTCTTCGCCGGGAAGAAAGGTGCGGCCGAGAATGGGCCGAACACCGAAGACGTCAAAGAAGTTGTCCGTCCCCTTGGTGGCGTGCAGAGCCACGGGGCCGTGCGGGGATTCGAGGTTCACGCCGCTGAAATCGTTGTAGCCGGCGAAGGCAGAAAAGGCGTGCTGCTGCGCGCGTTCATCGCGATAGGCCGGCAGCGATGCGGGCTGGGTGTAGCCGCTGCGCGAGCGGCTCTCCGGTATCACGATCTGCTGTGGATGGGGATAGGGCAGCGGACGAAGCAGCACTGCGTCGATCACGCTGAAGACAGCCGTGGTCGCACCAATGCCGAGCGCCAGCGTCAGGATCGCGGTCAGCGCAAAACCCGGACTGCGCCGCAGCTTGCGAAGCGCGTAGCGTGCATCTTGTCCTAACTGCATAGCTGCCTCCTCTCTCCTAAACTCTGCTACCTATTCGTTGCGCAGTGCCTCGACCGGTTCGATCGAAGCTGCGCGTTTTGCCGGCAACAGCGCGGCCAGCACTGCTGCCACCAGCAGGGTTACAAATGCGTATCCCAGGATCAACGGGTTGTAGCTGCTGACGTTGTACAGATGCGCCGCCATCAGCCGGCCGAGGCCAAGCGCCAGCGGTATGCCGAGAACGAGCCCCACCAGGACCTGCGCCAGCGCACGATTGAGCACCCCGCGCAGCACATCTCCGCGATTAGCTCCCAGAGCCATGCGCAGGCCCACTTCCGGAGTGCGGCGCTCCACGGTGTAGGCGGTCACGCCATAGATGCCCAGTGCGGCCAGCAGCAGAGCCACCAGACCAAACGCGGTGGTGAGCCGCGCCAGCATCTCCGGCTCGCTGAAGTTGGAGTTCACCTGCGTCTGGAAGGAATCGATGCGGGTGATAGGCAGGTTGGGATCGATCTCTCCGATGGCTTTGCGCAGCGCGGCCGCCATCTCCGCTTGGCCGCCGTGGTAATGCACCACAATGTCCTCCGGAAAGCGAACACGTTCTGTGCCCACGCGCTGGCGCTCCTCAAACACCTCTTCCGGCTGTGGCAGAGGCATGAACGCCATCGGCAACTGCGGCTGATCGGGATCTTCGTACTTGGTGTCTTCGGCTACTCCGACGATTTCGAACTCGCTCGGGTCGTGCGCGTCCACTCCGAAGTGCGCTCCGATCGGCGGCTTGCCTTTGAGGAAATGTGTCACGAATGCCTGATTCACTACTGCCACCCGCCGCGTGGCGGGGGTATCGGCTTCGGAGAAGCCCCGGCCCATAAGCAAATGAGTGCCGACAGCAGCGAAGTAGTCCGGGCTCACGTAATCATAGGTGGTGCGGTAGTAATTGTTGGTGAACTCCGGCGGCGGCGGCGGCTCACCCGGCAAGTAGGTCAGGTCGTGCCAGCCGTCGCCGGAAAGCGGGCTGAAGGTTGCATAGCCAAGATCAATGACGCCCGGAGTCTGTCTCAGTTGCGTATCGAATTTGCGCTCCAGCTCTGGAAGCTTCTGAATGTCGTAACTGGCGGCGACGGGATTGATGCCGATGACGAGTCTGCCGGAGGTCGCGAGGTGCAGGTTCTGATGCTCCAGCGCGCGGAGGCTCAGGGTGAGCAGGCCCGCCGTCGAGAGCAGCGCTAGCGAGAGCGCCGCCTGCAGGACGACCAGCGCCTTCTGCGGCCATGCAGTTTTGTCACCGGCCGTCCGGCTGGCACCACGCAACGCCTCAATGGGATCGAAGTGCGAGGTGATCCACGCCGGCACGCAGCCGAAGATCAAGCCTGCCAGAATGGCCACTGCCAATGCGAACAAAAGGACAGGCAGCGAAACCGAGGTCGAGAAGGGCGACGTGTGTGAGCCCGTCAGCACCATCGCCAGCATGGCGCGGGAACCAGAGACCGAGAGCAACAGAGCCACAGCGCTGCCGGCGACTGCGACTACCAAACTTTCCACCAGCGTCTGCCGGACCAGCCGGCTGCGCTGCGCGCCCAGCGCCAGACACACCGCGGTCTGCTGCCGCCGGGCCATGCCGCGCACCAGCATCAGGTTCGCCAGGTTGGCGCAGACAATCAGCAGCACGAAGCCGGCGATCATCAGCAACAATTTCAATCCAGAGGCGTAGGTATCGCGCAGCTCGCTGATGCCGGTCGCGGCCGGTATCCATTCCGTGCGTTGCTCGCCGATGACGGCGCTCTGCCCGGCGTGGAGCGACTCCGGATGCGCGCGCAGCCAGTTCTGCAGCAGACCACGGACTTGCGCATCGGTGCTGGCGGGCTTCATGCCGGGTTCCGCCCGGCCGATGACGTAGAGCCAATACTCGCTCGGATGGTCCATCGCATCGATGTTGGTGAGCATTGGCTCGAAGGCCAGCGGCGTCCAGATCTCCGGCGTCTCCGCATCGAGCTTCGTGCCGAAGAAACCGGGCGGCATGATGCCGACGACGTTCATCGCGCGATTGTTGATCATCAGCGTGGAGCCGACGGTGTTCGCCGCGCCCCCAAAACGCCGCTGCCACAGGCTGTAGCTGAGAACCACACGTGGCTGCGTTCCGCGCTGGTCGTCGGATGGCTGCAGCGCGCGGCCTTGGAGGGCTGTCGCGCCGAGCATCGGGAAGTAGTTCCCCGAGACAAACTGCAGCCGCGCCGGCTCGGCAGCCTGCGCACTCTGCTGTGGCCGCATGCCTATGGAGCGATAGCCGGCCTCGACGGCAGCCATGCCGGAGAAGCCGGACAGGTGATCGCGGAAATCCACATACTGGTCGTAGGAGAAGAGGCTCCAGTCGCCGAACAAACTTCCGCCGTTGTAGCAGCAGTCGTACCTTGCGCCGAGCTTGTAGAGCTGCTCGGGCGCCGTGACCGGGAGGGGCCGCAGCATCACCTGGTAGATCAGCGTAAAGATGGCCGTAGTCGCGCCAACCCCCAACGCCAGCGTCAGTACGGCGGTGACGGCGAAGCCCGGCGTGCGGCGAAGCTGCCGTAACGCATAACGAAAGTCCTGCAGAAGCTGCTGGGTGAGGTGCACGATCTCTCCTCTCTGGGTTGTTCCCTTTTGGCGCCTATTCCATCCGCAGCGCAACCATCGGCTCAATCGACGCCGCGCGTCTTGCGGGAATCAGCGCAGCCACCGCCGCCGCCAGCGTGAGCATCGCAAGCGTGATGACGGCGACCGGCATGTCGAAGGCGCCCACGCCGTAGAGGTGCTGCGCCATGAACTTGCCGGCGGCATAGGCCAGCGGCACACCAATGGCGAGTCCGACCACGCAATGCGTCAGTGCACGCTTGAGCACATCGCGCAGGATGCTGGCACGATCTGCGCCAAGCGCCATGCGCACGCCAATCTCGCCGGTACGTCGCTGGACGGAATATGCCGTCACGCCGTAGAGGCCGATGGATGCCAGGATCAGCGCCACCAGTCCGAAGAGCGACGTCAGCCGCGCCAATAGTTCATCCTGGTTGAAGTTAAGCGAAACCTGATATGCAAACGTATGGAAGGATCTCGGCGTCAGCATCGGATTCACATCCGTGAAGGCGCGCCTCGTCTCCGCCTCGACTGTCGCTGAGGTCGAATTCGTCACGTACAGCGCGACCTGGCCGGCATAGTGCCCCAGCGGTTCGAAGGGCTTGTTCTCCGGCTTGAAGACATCCGTCGTCTGCGTAAACGGGATATAGTACATCGGCGGAGGCGGTACGTTCGGGTCTTGATGCTTCGTGTTCTCTACAATACCGACGATCTCGAACTGCGATCGCAGCTCCCTTTCAAGGCCGAAATGCTTGCCGATAGCGTCACCGTGGTAGTAGCGGTCCGCGAAATTTTGATTCACGATCGCGACCTTGCGCGTGTGGTTATTGTCATCATCGGTGAAGAATCGGCCCGCGTGCAGCTTTGCGCCGACCGCATCGAAGTACTCCGGACTGATTCGAATCCATGATGCGGAATACCAGTCGTTGTCGGGCTGCGGATCCGGCTGCCCGGGAATGTAAACCCCGCCGTTCCAGTTGTCCTGGCTCAGTGGGCGTATAGAGGGCAAAGGCAACTTTCTGCGCGCCGGGAATCTGCATCAGCCGTGCGTGCAGCTTGCGATACAAATCATCGAGCTGCTCCGGCTTATAACCTGCGAGGAACGGATCGATGCCGATAATGTAGCGGTCTTTCGTCTGGAACCCGAAGTCCTGTTTCTCCAGATTGTTCAGACTGCGCAGCAGCAGGCCGGCGGCGCAGAGCAGGACGACCGATAGCGCAGCCTGCGTAATCACCAGTGCACGCTGCACCGCGGAGCTCGAATCTTTCATCGTCCGCGACGTCCCGCGAATCGCCGAGGCCGGATCGGTCTTGGTCGACATCCACGCCGGCACAATGGCGCAGAGCGCCGCGGTCGCAAGCGCCGCAAGTACAGCGAATCCCAGCACCGGCAGCGAGGGCGTAACGTTCACCGGCACATACTCCGCGCCGCGAAAAGCCAGCCGGAGCACAGAGTTGGCCACAGCGTACGCAATGGCGACGGCGCCCGCGCCGCCGACCAGCGCCAGCAACACGCTTGAAATCATTGCTTGCCGTACCAGTTGCCCGCGCGTCGCGCCCAGTGCAATCCGCACGGCCTGCTGTTGCTTCTCCGCAGTCGCACGCACCAGCAGCAGATTCGCTACGTTCGCGCAGACAATCAGCAGGACGAACGCGGCGGCCCACATCAGGAGCTTCAACCCGCGGCCATAATTGCGCGACACCGTGTTGGCGCCCGTCCTTGCCGACGAGAGCTGCGTTTTCTGGCGATCGATCTGCGCGCGTTCCACGGCACTGAGCGTGTCGCGGCCGCGCAGCCACTGGCGCAACTCCAGATTGAGCTGAGCGGTGATCTGATCAAGATTCGCGTCTGGCGCAACGCGGCCAACCACATCCAGCCAGTGCGTATCGGGATGATGCGTGTGCGCTGCATCGGCTCCGGTGAACTTCGCTTCCTGGTTCAGCGCGAGCCACAAATCCGGCGGATCAGATTGCACAATCTCACCGTGATACTCCGGCGCTGTCACGCCGACGATGGTCACGACAACGCCGTTCATGGTGAAGTTTGAGCCGATTACGTGCGGATCCAGTCCAAGACGCCGCTGCCACATCCGGTAACTGATGACAGCGACGGGCGCGGCTCCTTCCGTGTCATCGGAAGGCTGAATCGGCCGGCCCAGCGCCAGCGGCACACCCAGCGTGGAGAATTCGTTGCCGGCGACGAACCGTCCCGCCACGGTAATCGGCGGCTGTGAATCGCCGACCTTCCGCGTCAGCAGAGATGTTGAGAACGACTGGAACGCGGTCAGGCTCTCAAAGCCCTTGGCGTGGTTCCGGAAGTAGAGGTAAAGATCGTTCGAGAAGATCCGCCAGTCATCGCCTTCGAGCCCGCCGTAATTGCAGCAGGTGGGCTCCCTGCCCACCATGTACAGCTTTGAGGGGTGCTGAACCGGCAGCGCCTTCAGCATGGTGTTGTAGATCAGGGTGAAGATCGCGGTGGTGGCGCCGATGCCGAGGGAGAGCGTCAGCGCCGCCGTGATGGCGAAGCCGGGATTGCGCCGGAACTGCCGCAGCGCGTATTGCACATCCTTGAGCAACTTACCCATTCGAGCTCTCCCTCAGCGATGGCGGCGCACACAGGACCGGAGCCTGGACACACTTCGGCCTCATCCTGGCGCAACCGGCCTTTCTGGCCCTGCTACTGAACCTGTAGCAACTGTTCCGGCGACAACTCTCCTTCGGCGATAACCTTGCCGTCGAAGAGGTGTACCTGGCGGTCTGCATGGCGGGCAAAGCGCGGATCGTGGGTCACCATGCAGATGGTCGCGCCTTCCTTATGCAGTTCGGAGAGCAGCTCCATCACGGCTTCGCCGTTTTTGGAGTCCAGGTTTCCGGTGGGCTCGTCGGCCAGCAGGATGGACGGCGAACCGGCCAGGGCGCGGGCCACAGCGACACGCTGCTGTTGACCGCCGGAGAGCTGCGAGGGATAGTGGCGCATGCGGTGCGCCATGCCCACGCGCTCGAGCGATTCCTGCACGCGGCGCTTGCGGTCTGCCGCCGGCATGCCGGAGCGGTAGGTCAGCGGCAGCTCCACGTTCTCGGCCACGGTAAGGTCGCCGATCAGGTTGAAGCTCTGGAAGATGAAGCCGATCTCCTGGTTGCGGATGCGCGAGCGCTCGGCGAAGCTCAGGTTCTCTACCGGTTTACCGTTCAACTGGTAGCGCCCGTTGGTCGGCGTATCGAGCAGCCCGATGATCGAGAGCAGCGTCGACTTGCCGCAACCGGACGGACCGGACATGGCGACATAGTCGCCGCGCAGGATTGCCAGATGCACGCCGGAGAGCGCGTGTGTCTCAATCTCGTCCGTATAGAAGACCTTGGTCAGCGCCTCGATCTGTATCAGTGCCTGTGCTGTTTCGTCCATAGTTGGCCTCGTGTTCCTTCCCTTCCTAAGTTGTTATTCGAGCCGGATGCGGTCCACCTGGTCCCAGCGGGACATGTCGGACAGGATGACGGTATCTCCTTCATTGAGCCCACTGAGCACCTGGATGGCATTGACCGAGGCGCGGCCCACTTTTACCGGAACGCGCGTCGCGGTCTTACCGTCGGGGCTCAGCTTGAACAAGCTGATGGTCGAGTCTTCATTGCCAAAGGCGGGCCGGCCGACAAAGAGCACATTCGACAACCGCTGCAGATCGATCTGCCCGTCCACGCTCAGGTCCGGCCGCTCACCCTCGACAAAGCCGTTCAAGGCTACGTCTACGGTGACCGTGCCATTGTGCACGCCCGGATCGATACGCTGCACCGTGCCGTCGATGATGCCGTTATGCGTATCGACCGCAGCCGGCTGACCGGTCTGGATGTCGCGCGCCTGCGTCTCCGGAATGTTGAGCGCTGCCTTCAACTGATTCTTCACCACCACTTTTGCGAGCATGGTCCCCGGCGTCACGTGCTGTCCTACAGCCAGCGGCAGATCCGTCAGCACGCCGCTGATGCCCGCACGCACGCGCAGCGCATCGAGCTGCTGCTGCTTGAGCTGGTACATCGCGCGTGCCTGATCTACCTTGGCCTGCTCGACGGAAAGCTGTGTCTCCAGGGCCTTCTCGTTGATGGATACGACATTTTGCTGCATTTGGTTCTGGGTAGTTAAGCCGTCCGCTTTGCTTTTCGAGGCCTGAGCGGTAATTCCGGAGACTACGCCGAGCTTATAGAGGGATTCATCGGTCGATGCCTGCCGCTTGGCGGTCTCGTAGTCGGCGTTGGTCGTGGCAGCGGTCGCTCGCTGCGTCGAAAGCGTGCTCTGCAGTTGCACGGCGGTGTTCTTCAGGCCGGCCTCAGCCTCTTTGAGGGCAAGGCTGGCGTCCATGGCCTGTTGTGTCAGCAGCGGATCGTTCAGCTCCACCAGGATGGTATCGGCCTTCACGTTGGTTCCCGGAAGGATCAGGATGCGGGTGACCGTAGCGTCTGTCTGCGCCGGGATCTGGCGGATCGCATCCTCGCGGGGGACCAGGGTACCGTTGCCGCGTACCTGCCGGATCAGGTTCCCGCGCTTGACGGTATCGGTCCACACCACGCTCCGCTCTACCGTGGGGGCGGCGGGTTTCAGCCGCATGACTGCGAACGTCACACCGGCAAGGACTACGATTGCTGCCGCGATCATGACGATGCGGCGGCGGTTCTTCTTGGCTTTGATATCGGGGCGGGCTATGTCCATCAGTGGACTCTAGTGCACTTGCGTTTCCATCCTCCAGCGCCACTCTAAATCATTGAAAACAGGGTTACGCATGCGATGTAAGCGACCCGAGAGTTCAAGGCTGGCTGTCCGGTCACGTGGCTCTAGTGTTCATTTCCGGACATGTTGCCGGGTCGGATGCATACGACTAAGGATTCATTTCCCAAATGCGCCACTTTCGAGACAATGACCGGCATTGGAGCGAACAATGCAAGCAATCTCTGCCACAGACGCCAAGCTGAAGCTGGCGGTGCTGCTCAACACGGCGCAACGCGAACCCGTGATGATCCGCGACAACCATCGGGATGTCGCTGATGCTCTCGGCGACCGAGTACCACCGGCTCAATGGCCGGCCATTCGCCGCTGCACACCTCAACGCCATCGATCCAAAACTCGCCGCGCTGCTCGACGCCTCAGACTAGATCGGTCAGGAGACACGAAGGCCGGAGCACAAATGCTCCGGCCTTCCGCATGTCCGCGGCAGAGAGCGTTATGCGCGCGCCGGGTCGCCCCGTTCCGTATCGATCCCCAGTTCCGCAAAGGCATTTTCGGCCCTCTTCGCGTCGAACTTGCCATCGCGCGCCAGCCGGGATAGCGTCGCCGCGACGATGGACTCTGCGTTGACCTCGAAGTGACGCCGCAGATGCTCGCGGTTGTCGCTGCGTCCGAAGCCGTCCGTGCCAAGAGAGACCAGCCGGTCCAGCAGCCACGGAGCCAGTTGGTCCGGCACCACCTTCATATAGTCGGTGGCAGCGATGATCGGCCCTGCCGTGTTGCCCAAGGCACTCAGGATGTACGGCTGCTTTGCATTCTGCGATGGGTGCAGACGATTCCAGCGTTCCACCGCCAGCGCATCGCGGCGCAGCTCGTTATAGCTGGTCACGCTCCATACGTCGGTGGGGACATCGTATTTTTCTGCCAGGATCTGCTGTGCGCGCAGCGTCTCGTTCAGGATGGGGCCGCTGCCGAAAAGCTGTGCGACCGCATTGCCTTTTTGGGCTGGGCGGAGACGATAGATGCCGCGCAGGATGCCTTCCCGCGCGCCCTCCGGCATCTCCGGCATCGCGTAGTCCTCGTTGTACATGGTGATGTAGTAGAAGAGGGCTTCGCCCTGCTCGTACATGCGGCGCAGCCCATCCTGCACGATGGTGGCAAGCTCGTAGACAAACGCGGGATCGTAGGTCGCGCAGGTCGGCACGGTCGAAGCCAGCACGATCGAGTGGCCGTCCTGATGCTGCAGACCTTCTCCGAGCATGGTGGTGCGCCCGGCAGTGCCGCCCATCAGGAAGCCCTTGCCGCGCGAGTCGGCGAAAGCCCAGGCCATATCCCCGATGCGCTGAAAGCCGAACATCGAGTAGTACATGTAGAACGGAATCGCGGGCAGGCGATAGTTCGAATACGCGGTGCCGGCTGCGGTGAACGACGCCATCGAGCCGGCTTCCGTAATTCCCTCTTCGAGAATCTGCCCGTCCTGCTCTTCGCGGTAGTAGAGGAGCATGTCCACATCATGCGGCTTGTACTTCTGACCCTCGCTCGCATAGATGCCCACCTGCCGGATCGCCGATTCCAGACCGAAGGTACGGCCCTCATCGGGCACGATCGGGACAATCAGTTTGCCGAATTTTTCATCCTTCATCAGGTGGCGAAGGATGCTGACGAAGCCCATTGTGGTTGAGACCGCGCGGCCCTTCGACCCGGCAGTCCATTCCGCAAAGGTGTCCAGCTCCGGCGCTTTGAAGTCGAGCTTCGGCACCTCGCGCCGCGGCATGAAGCCGCCCAACTCGTTCCGCCGCTCCAGCATATAGGCGATCTCCGGAGCGTTCTTCTCAGGTCGGTACGGCAGCCCGTTCTTGGCTGTTTCCTCCGACACAGGAATATCGAAGCGCTTCACGAATGCGGTCAGCGCGTCATCGGTGAGCTTCTTCTCCTGGTGGCTGGCGTTGCGCGCCTGCGTGCTGCCGAGTCCGTAACCCTTGACCGTCTTGGCCAGGATCACGGTCGGGCCGCCCTTATGCTCGGTCGCCCGCTTGTAGGCGTTGTAAATCTTTACTGGATCGTGGCCGCCGCGATGCAGCGAAGCAAGCTGATCGTCAGACATATCGCGGACGAGCTCCAGCAGCTCCGGATACTTGCCGAAGAACTCCTGCCGCAGGTACGCGCCGCCCTTGGCCTTGTACGACTGATAGTCGCCGTCCACGCACTCTTCCATGCGCTTCAGCAGCAGGCCGGTATGGTCGCGTTCGAAGAGCTTGTCCCAGTCCGAGCCCCACACGACCTTGATCACGTTCCAGCCTGCGCCGCGGAACATGCCTTCGAGCTCATCGATGATGCGCTTGTTGCCGCGTACCGGGCCATCCAAGCGCTGCAGATTGCAATTGACCACGAAGATCAGGTTGTCCAGCTTTTCGCGCGTGGCCATTGAGATCGCGCCCAGCGTGTCGACTTCGTCCGTCTCGCCGTCGCCGACGAAGGCCCAGACCTTTCGGTCCGTCTTCTCGATCAGGCCGCGGTGTTCGAGATAGCGCATGAACCGCGCCTGGTAAAGCGCATTCAGCGGACCGATGCCCATCGAGACGGTTGGAAAACGCCAGAAGTTCGGCATCAGCCACGGGTGCGGATACGAGGAGAGGCCCGGCTTGTCGCGCAGCTCGTGGCGGAAGTTCAGCACCTGCTCGTCTTCGAAGCGGCCTTCGAGGTACGCGCGCGCGTAGACGCCCGGCGATGCGTGGCCCTGGAAGTACACAAAGTCGCCCGGCTGATCGCCATACGTGGCGTGAAAGAAGTGGTTGAAGCCGACTTCAAGCAAAGTGGCCAATGACGAGTAGGTGGAGATGTGTCCGCCAATCCCGGCGTCCTTCTTGTTCTGCCGGTGCACCATCGCCATCGCGTTCCAGCGGATCAGGCTCTCGACGCGGCGCTCCAGATCCCGGTTGCCGGGATACGGCACTTCCTCGTGCTTCGGGATGGTATTCAGATACGGAGTGATCAGCTCGCCGGTGGTGTTGATGCCTGCCTCACGGGCGCGGCTGCGCAGCGCCGTCAGGAGCGCGGCGCCATGCTCGGCGCCCTCGGCGACCACGACCTCGTCAAAGGCCTCGATCCACTCGGCCATCTCCTCGGAAAAGCTTGTCTGGGCTGGCACTGCCTCTTTTGTGCTCATGGATCGGGATCACTCACCTGTTGGAATTGGTCTTGCGTGGCTGCGCCGGACCGCCTGCGCCACTGCTCAGTATAACGTTGCCGGCTCCGCCATAGGTGCTTCCAACCTGGAAGCTGGACCGGCGCGCGCATGCGTTTTTGCTGCGCACCAGAGTTGCGCTTTCGCCAGGATTGCGTTCCCCCGAACCGTCTCGTTCGCGACACGCCCGCCGCAAGCCGCTCCGCGACGTTACCGTTGATTTCTGCCGCATGCGCTCGAACGGGCATACACTGAGCCGCACTCAGGAAGCAGGATCGAATCCTGGGTTCGTTGAAAGGAAAGACACCATGATTAATCAAAGGGGGATCTTTGTTGGGGCTCTATGCGCCCTCGGTATGGCAGCCGCCGCGGTCGCGCCGGCGGGTGCGCAGACGTCCGAGGTGAAGGAAAAGCCGCCGCTTTATTCTTACATCGGCAACTGGGCGATACCCCGCGCCCAATGGTCGGATATGACTAAGTCGGACGCAGCCGATCGGCCAATCCTTGAAAAAGCGCTTGCCGGCGGCACCATCGTGGCCTACGGCAACGATCTGACTGTAATTCACACTCCCGACGGCGCAACGCACGACCAGTGGTGGTCGGCCACCTCCATGGCCGGTCTGATGAATGTGCTTGAGCAGTTCTATTCGAGCGGCAACTCCACGACACCGGTGCTGGCCAGCGCCACCAAACACTGGGACGAGCTCGTTGTCAGCCGCTACTACAACTGGCATCCCGGGTCGATCAAGGACGGATACACTCACGTAGGTCTCTATAAGTTGAAGGCGGACGCCCCCGACGACGCCGTCGAGACCGTTGCCAAAAACCTGGTGGTGCCGCTGCTTGAAAAGCAGCTTGCCGCCGGCACCATCGCCGAATACGAAATCGATACCGAAGCGATCCATACGGATGCGCCGGGCTCGTTTGTGATCGTCTACGTGACACCCAATGCCGATGGCCTGGACAAGGTGAATGCAGCCTTACAGGAAACCATGAAGGCCAATCCGCTGGGCGGTCCAGCGTTCGATTCCATGACCGACTCGGCAGGGCACCGCGACGAGCTGATCCGCACCAACGCCACCTTCAAGTAGCCGCTCTCTCCTCCCTCGGTTCCACTCTCCTCCCCCGGCTGTTCTCTTCCGCGGCCGTTTCTCCGACCGCTACCCGAGCGCAACGGAAGAGGCGCAGGCTTCCTTGACGTGGATTCTGCCGCCCACTACAGTCGGCTCTGACTTGCAGACTGGCACCTCCAACTCGACCAAAGCCGCCCCAATCGAAGACCCGCACGCGCTCCATCGACTGGGCGTCGCATGCGGGCTGACCGCCGGCGTGTGGCTGGGCGCGGCCGAAGCGCCTACCAAGCTGGTGAATGCCGGGCTGTCGCCCTTTGCCGTGTCGCTGTGGATGGTGGCCGGGGTCTTCACCGCACGCTGGACCTTCCCCACACTGCTCAAGGGCACCAGCTATGTCGTACGCGATCTGGCGGAGAAGAAGCACCTCATCGTGTGGGCGCTGCTCGCCGGGGCGCTGTGGGCTGTCGCCAACACGCTTACTGTATTCGCCATCCGCGATGTCGGCCTGGCCATCGCGTTTCCGCTGTGGAACGCCAACTCCCTCTTCGGTCTTCTGTGGGGGCGCGTGCTTTTTCGCGAGCTCCAGGGCGCCAGCCGCGCCGGCATCATGCGCGTGGTGCTGGGAGCTATCGCAATTGTTGCAGCCGCTATCCTGCTCGGCTTCAGCACGGTTCACGGCGGCAGCCACACAGCGTCGCATGCCGGGCGCGGCATCGCGGCCGCCATCGGGGCCAGTGCGCTGTGGGGCACCATGTATGTGCCTTACCGCAAGGCCTACATCAGCGGCATGAACCCGCTATCGTTCGTCACAGCATTCACCTTCGGCGAGCTTGGCTCGGTGCTCGCGCTGGTGTGGTGGCTCGACGGCGGCACGCACTCGACGGCGTTTCACTTTGCCGCATTTCGCGGCGTCCTCTTCTGGCTCTTTCTTGGCGGCTTCGTCTGGGTGATCGGCGATCTGTTTCAGCAGTTCACGGCGAAGTATCTCGGGATCGGCCGCGGCATTCCGCTCTCGAACACGAACCAGCTGTGGGGCCTGGCCTGGGGCGCGCTGGTCTTCGGCGAGCTTGCCGGGACGGACCTCGCCCACAAGCTGATGGTGCTCGGCGGCTCGGTGATCATGATTTTCGGCGCGCTTGCCATTTCGACCGCCGTCGCCGGAGAGCGCGAGCGACACTCACGCAATGTTGCCATCGAGCGTGAGTGCGACCGCTACAACCTTGATTACGGCGCGGTGATCGCCGCACAGTCCGGCAAGGAGTTCGATCCGAGCGAGCGACGACGCTGGTGGGACTACGCAATTGTCGCAGCCGCGGTGGCAATCTTCCTCTGGCTGGGCATCCATGCCCGGGTGCCGGAGATCGCGATGAACCGCGGATGGCTCCTGGTCCTGGTCGTCATCCTCGCCGTCAGCCTGCTCTACTGCGGGCTGCGGCTTCGGCGGCAGACCGGCTTCTCCTGACTTATCCCGGATTCCGTCGGGTCGCAGGCCGGCTGTTGCTTTTGCGAGCATACCTATTTTCAAACTAGCTATTCCGCGTATATAGTCCTGGAATGGTCAGAAATCCGAAGCGCCGCGACCTCTTCCCCGGGGCGCTTGAAATGATGATTCTTCATTCTTTACGGCTGAAGCCGATGCACGGCTATGCCCTCGTCAAGCACATCCAGCAGATCTCTGAGGACCTGCTCCAGGTCGAGGAGGGTTCTCTTTATCCCGCTCTGCAGCGCATGCTGCGGGAAGGCTGGCTGCAATCTGAGGAAGGCGTCTCCGCCAAGGGCCGGCCCACTCGCATCTACCGTCTGACCGCAGCGGGCCGTCACCATCTCGAACAGGAAGTCTCCAGCTTCGAAACGATGTTCGCGGGCATCACCCGGGTGCTGGCAGTGCAGAAGACCTAGGAGTTTTCGATGCAATGGCTCCGCCGCTTCTTTTCACGTCACCGTCGCTATGACGATCTTGCGCTGTCGATCCAGGAGCATCTCGATGAACGCACCGACGAGCTGATGGACGATGGCATGACGCGCGAAGAGGCCGCACGGAAGGCGCGGCGCGAATTCGGCAACGTGACCCAGATTGCGGAGCGCAGCCGCGAAGCCTGGCAATGGCCCACGCTCGAAAGCATCTGGGCGGATGTGAAGCATGCATGCATGCGGCTGCGAAAATCACCAGGATTCGCGGCAACTGTCATCCTCACGCTGGCAATAGGCATCGGCGCCAACACGGCGGTCTTCAGCGTGCTCAACAGCGTGCTGATCAAGCCGCTGCCCTATCCAAAAGCAGAGGAGCTCGTCGGAATCTGGCTGACGGCTCCGGGCGCCGCCGGATTGGCTAATTTCTCGGAGGGCCTCCCGCTCTCGCCCTCGATGTACTTCACCTACGCAGAGCAGAACCGGACATTTCAATCGCTGGGTGTGTGGATAAGCGGCACGGCAAATATCACGGGCGTCGCCCAGCCAGAACAAGCCCAGACCGCCTTGATTAGCGACGGTGTGCTTCAGACGCTGAATGTTCCGCCTATCGCTGGCCGATGGCTCTCGCAAGCCGACCAGAATCCGCATGGTGCGAAAGCCGTGATGCTGAGCTATGGCTATTGGCAGCGGCGTTTTGGTGCAGACCCCTCCGCGATAGGACGAAACTTCACGATCGATGCGCAGCCTCGGGAGATCGTCGGCGTGATGCCCCGGGGGTTCCGCATCGTGAATGCGGACTTCGATGTGATTGCGCCGCTTGCCTTCGATCGTAACAAGCAGATCCTGGCTGGCTTTGGTTATCACGGACTTGCCCGGCTAAAGCCCGGAGTCACGATTGCGCAAGCCGATGCAGATATCACACGAATGCTGCCTATGTGGATGGATTCCTGGTCGAACGGCCTCGGAACGAACCCACACTTTTACGAAACCTGGCGAATCACACCTGCGATTCGTCCTCTGAAGCGAGAAGTGATAGGCAACGTCGGCGACGTGCTCTGGGTTGTGATGGCCACGCTGGGCGTCGTCATGCTGATCGCGTGTGCGAACGTGGCAAACCTGATGCTGGTGAGAACCGGAGGCCGCCAGCAGGAATTGGCTATTCGCGTGGCGCTGGGCGCGGGACGAGCGCGCATCACACGCGATCTGCTGATCGAAAGTGTGCTACTCGGTTTCTTGGGTGGCGCGTTTGGAGCAGCGATCGCCTATGGAGGTCTTCGGTTGCTGGTAGCCGTTGGGCCGTCAAATCTACCGCGCTTGAGCGAAATCTCCCTCGACACCCGAGCGCTGCTCTTTACCCTTGCCCTCTCGTTGCTATCGGGTCTGCTCTTCGGGCTCATCCCCGTTCTGAAATATGCGGGAGGTCGAACCTTCGTCGCTCTGCAGGGTGCTGCGCGAACGGCGAGCGTTACCCGGGACCGCCATCGTTCCCGCAACGTTCTGGTTGTAGCCCAGGTAGCTATGGCCTTGGTGCTGCTGGTGAGTGCGGGATTGATGATTCGTACCTTCCAGAAATTGCGAACCATCGAGCCCGGATTCACAGATCCGGACCATCTTCAAACGATGCGAATCTCGATTCCTGATTCTCTCGTCATGACTCCGCAACTGGTAACGCGCCTGCAGAACAACATTGCTGACAAGCTGGCAGCGATCCCGGGTGTGACTTCCGTAGGGTTCGCGAACTCAATGCCCATGGAAGGACTTGAATCGAACTGGGATCAGATTTCTATCGAGGGAAAAAACTACGCTGGGGAGAGTCCACCGCTTCGCCTATTCAAGAATCCCTCGCCCGGCTTTTTCCACGCGGCCGGGACAAGAATCGTCGCCGGACGTGAGTTCACCTGGCCGGAGATCTATGCCCAAAGGCCGGTGACGATTGTCTCTGAGAATCTCGCACGCGAATTGTGGGGAACACCCACGGCTGCCTTGGGCAAACGGTTCCGCGAGTTCTCCAGCATGCCGTGGTACGAAGTGGTCGGCGTCGTACAGGACGTCCGTGAGAATGGTGTCCACGAAACTGCACCAGCCATCGTGTACTGGCCTTCCATGATGCAGGATCTGTACGGGCCTGGAACATTTGATGCCATACGCGCCGTGACCTTCGTGGTGCGCAGCGATCGAGCCGGGACGGAAACGTTTATTAGCGAGATGCAGCAAGCCGTCTGGTCGGTGAATTCGAACTTGCCCCTGGCGTCGGTGCGGACTATGCAGGAGATTTATGGCCAGTCGCTGGCGCGAACGTCGTTCACGCTCGTGATGCTGGCAATTGCCGGAACGATGGCTCTGGTGCTCGGAATCATCGGCATCTACGGTGTGATTTCCTACGCCGTGTCGCAACGCACACGGGAAATCGGAATTCGACTGGCACTCGGCGCAGAGAAGAGCAAGATTCTGCGAATGGTAATCGGTCAGGGCCTTCGACTGGCAATTACCGGAATTGCTATGGGCGTAGTGGCTGCGCTGCTTCTGGCCCGGATGGTATCGATCTTTTCGAACCTCCTATACGGGGTAGGTCCGACTGACCCGCTGACGATTACCACCGTATCGGCGACATTGGCGGCGGTGTCTGCCCTGGCATGCTATCTCCCGGCGCGGCGAGCAGCATTGATCGAGCCAATGCACGCTTTGCGCACGGAGTGACCTATGACCTGGCTGAAACATCATTCACGTAACGGTCGCTATGGCGATCTCGCCATCCAGGAACACTTCGACTAACGCACCGAGCAGCACCTATTCCATTCAGATCATGAGATCGGTGGGCGCCGCCAACAGGATGCTCCCTCGGCGGTCCCGCTGACCGTCAAGGTATACGTCTTCGGTTACCACAGCCACGCCTTCGTAAACTCCAACACTTGCCAACTGCCGTCCGTTCTATCTATCGTTGAGATGTCGAGCGGAAGCGTTTACTGAAGCGACTAAAACTCTTCCCCAAAATGCTTCTCTGAGGTGACCCGTATGGCGACGACACACCAGCCCGCAGCCCCCATGGACAGTCTTGAAAACTGGGATGAGTTCCTGGAAGGGCGCTACCAGGAAGGCAAGTCGGAAGAGGAGTTTCGCCAGTACGATAAGCAGGCGAATCCCGGGGTCGCGGAGTTCTACCGGATCAACCACGAGCAGCAGACGGTGGACTACGTGCTGGCGCAAGGAGAAGGATTACTTCGGGCTGACGCGCGGCAGAAAGACCATCTGGGAGGCGGGTGAGTTCCTGAACACGCTGGTGGATGACAGCGATCCCGACACCGATTTGACGCAAATGGAGCACCTGCTGCAGACCTCCGAGGCGATCCGGCGGGATGGGCATCCGCGATGGATGATCGCGACCGGATTCGTGCACGATCTGGGCAAGTGCCTGTGCCTGTATGGCGAGCCGCAGTGGGGAGTGGTGGGCGATACGTTTCCGGTGGGCTGCGCGTGGTCGGAGCAGATCGTGTTCCCGGAGTACTTCGCCGCGAACCCGGACCGCAATGTTCCCGAATATCAGACACAGTACGGCATCTATGAGCCGAATTGCGGGCTCCAGAATGTGCATATGTCCTTTGGACATGACGGTTATATCGCCGAGGTGCTGAAGAACAATCTGCCAGACGAGGCGCTCTACATGCTGCGCTTCCACTCGTTTTATGCGTGGCACAAGCACGGCGCCTATCAGCACCTGATGAACGAGAAGGACCACGCCATGCTGCCGTGGGTGCAGAAGTTCAACCCTTACGATCTCTATTCGAAGGGCCACACCAAGCCGGATTTGAAGGAGCTGAAACCCTTCTACGACGAGCTCTTCGCGGAGTTCTTCCCGGGAAAGCTTGCCTGGTGATGCCCGCGGAAAACGATGCAGCTCCGGCAAAGCCGCTGGCGCTCGCGATCCTGACGGATCTTCACTTCTGGGTGCCCTTTGTGGTGCTGCTGCTGGGGATTGCGGTGCTGGTGGTGTGCGCGAGGGCCTGAGTTGCTAGAAGATTGCCCGCACGACGGTAAGGGTCTGGTGGGCATCCTCTGAGATTTCGCAGCCGAGCTCCCGCGATTCCCGCGGTCCGAGCGTGTCCCGCGTCTCGTCTTCTTTGCTGACGCCATCTTTGGTCGTGGTGCGATGCATGGTGACCAGCACATCGCGACTTTCATTGTTACGAATCATCCAGTCGCCGCTGGCCGGCGTGGCTTGCTCGCAAGGATTGGCAGCGCTCGAGTCCACCCACAGCTTTACTGAAGCCGGGGTTTTGGGCGGAGCGGTTTTGGCTGACGGATGGTGGGCGGCCATTGCCGGGAGCAGTGCGAGGGCGGCGGCGATCGATCGGTACATGATGCCTCCTGAATGCGCGTCGAGAATGCGCCTCAAGAATTGCAACAGCGGGAGCCCCGGCGTGGGTCGATGGTTGCACTGCACCAGAAGTGAGTCAAGACAAATGGCATTGGACGCACAAAAAGGCGCTCCGCGATACAGGCAGGAGCGCCTTTGGACTGCGAAGAGAGGTTTAGCGCAGGAGCATCATCAGGCCGGTGGAGTGCCAGGTCCAGAATGCGGTGGTGACCAGGGCTGCCAGCACGAGCAGCGATGAGGAGACCAGCACCAGCCTGCCGCGGGCTGGGGTCTCGGGAAGGAGCGGGACTGAAAACGAGCTGCATTTCAGATGAAGGTTCCGTGCTCTTTCGCGATAGAACGATGGCGACACGCTGAGCCTGAAGCCGGCGCAACGTTGCTGTCGTCAGGGCGATCAGGCGCTTGCGGGGTATGGCCAACGCCAGCCGCACCACCAACCCAGGGATCAACCGAAGAATCAGCAGACCGACCAGGACTCCGAGAAAGACGATGAAAGTCATAAGCTGCCTCGCTCGGTTGATCATACCCACTACGTCACCGTTTTGAAGGGTACCCAAGTTCCTCAAGTAACCGATATGGGCGCGGCTGCCCCAAATCGGAATCGACCCGGAGCGAGGACGCGGTCGTTTGGCGGCCCTTTGTGCGTCGGGAAAGCGCAATGTTCCGTTACGGGATAAGGAAATGACGGGCCGGATCGTCAGACCACAACGTGGTATGGCTCCGCGGGGCGCTTGATGGCACGCTCATAGCATGCAGGTTCCGCCCGATCTCGCGTCCCGGCTTGCGAGTGCCGCCCTGATGTCCGGAGGCTCGCCGGAGACGCTGCTACGCGAGGCTATCAACCGGATGCTCGAGGGAGCCGGTCGATCTTCTGTTCTTCTCGCGGCTACCCTGGTCCTGCCTTCCGGCCGCGAAGGCACGCCGCAGCAGAGTGGGTTTGTGCCCCAGCCGCAGAGCTTCTCCGTATACGAGTAGAGGCGTGCCGCAGGCGGGCGAAATGCCTTCCGCAAGAACATTCCTGTGCCCCAGAACAGTTACGGCGACGCCCAGGCGCCGCCGCCTGCCTCGGCCAGCGACCCGCCCTCAGATCACCTTCAACAGCAGAAGGACGAGGATGATGAGCAGGATAAGGCTGAGGGTGCCGCCGCCGTAGTAGCCGATCCCGGGCCCCATGCGGTAGCCGCCAAAACCGAACAGCAGGATGAGAATAATCAGAATAATGATGATCACAATGCCTCCAGGAAATTACTGAAGGAGTCAGATGCGATTTCCGGGCCGGTGGTATGCGATTTGATCGGGGTTGTCGCGATGGTCATGCGAGACCCGGAGGTGAAGAGGCGCGCCGCCGGCTTTTTCCAGTCGCGAGATCGGCATGCGAACAGCTAAGCCGCTACTGAGCAGCAGATTGATGTGCGCTGCAGCGGTCCTACGCAAAGCCGATATAGACGGCGCGGGCGGGTTTGGGAAAAAGAAGAAGTGATCACGAGAACTGATCATATGGCGAGAACGTTTGCCGAAAAGTGATCATAACCATGCCGGTTGAAGACTATTTTGATTTATTCGTTGCATCTGCCTGGCAATTTGTCCTACGCTTGAGGCCACCTTTTGCCGAAGGTACGAGCAAGAGCTGGAAAACCCTGGCAACGCAATTCCCGTTTCGGGACCCTTTCCCTTCCACCTGGACGTGGCCGGGCTGCTGAACAGGAGATTTCCTTTCGGCGCAGTCGGGACCTTTGGAAGACGACCTTCCGCATCTGCAGTTCCGGAGGCGGGGATGGTTCACGAAAGACTTCGATCACTTGAGTTACTTAGGAGGCAGTGTATGTGGAACAGACAGCTTTTCCCCCAGGCTTGCTGGGCGGTGGTGGCGGCTATTGCGCTCACTATGCCGGCGGGCTGGTGCCAAACCATCACCGGGGCCATTACCGGCACTGTCACTGACAGCAGCGGCGCGGCCATTCCCGGAGCAACCGTCACCGCTACCAATGTCAGCACCGGGGTAGCCACACCGACGCAAAGCAACCAGAACGGTATCTATAATCTTCGGTTTCTGCAGATCGGCCAATACAGGATATCGGTGAGC
This sequence comes from uncultured Acidobacteriaceae bacterium, assembly GCA_963757575.1. Lineage (GTDB taxonomy): Bacteria > Acidobacteriota > Terriglobia > Terriglobales > Acidobacteriaceae > KBS-83. Next base: position 136,328 of record CAVWSD010000012.1, on the reverse strand, counting down.
GCTTCGGGGTTCAGCACGCAGACCACGAACCCATTCGCGCTGGAAGTCTCGCAGGAGGCCCGGATTGACGTCAAAATGAGCATCGGGTCCGCCGCCCAGACAGTGAATGTCACCTCTGCAGCTCCGATTCTGAACACGGAGAACCCCACTACGGGAGACTCCATCACGGCCGCGATGACGACGGAGATGCCGCTGCAGGCACGCAACTTCTCCGCGCTCACTACGTTGGTCGCGGGCGCGATTACGCCGAATCCTTCCGCGCAGAACAGCGTTGCCCGGGCCGGCTATAACGGCGGGTACTTTCAGAACGGCAACCGCGAGCAGACCAACAACTACACGCTGGATGGCGCAGATATCAATGAGGCCATTGACAACTACATCGGCTACAGCCCCAACGTGGACGCGATCGGCGAACTGCGCATCATCACCGGTGATGCCACCGCCGAGTACGGGAACGCCAACGGCGGCCAGGTGGTCATGGTCACCAAGAGCGGCACCAACCAGTTCCACGGCGACGCCTTCTGGTTTCTCGAGAACACCAATCTCAACGCCAATAGCTGGTCGAATAAATTCGCCGGCGTAAAGACGGTCCCGGTGCTCAATCGCAGCATCTTCGGCGGAACGCTGGGAGGCCCCGTTTTCAAGGACCGACTGTTCTTCTTCGTCGATTATCAGGGCGCACGCCAGCACCTGACCACCAGTGAAGCCCGGTCCGTTCCCACGCTGGCCATGCGCTCCGGCTTTGCGCCAAGCCTAGGTCACAACGTGCCAATCAGCAATCCGGTGGCGCAGTACCTACTGTCTCATCCGGATCTCTATCCGGTGCCGAATTCGGGTAGCCCCGACAGCCCGGTGAAGGACTATGTCGGCAGCTACGGCACTGCGACTCATAACAACCAAGGCGATATCAAGATCGACGCGAAGGTCAACGACAAAGACTCGGTCTCTGGACGTTTCTCCATTGGTCGTGAGACCGATGGAAACACAAAGGTCACTCTGCCGACCGACATTCCCTCGAACAACTCCAACCCTTACACCGGATTTATCGTCAACTGGACTCACGTCTTTTCGCCGCGCATTGTCAGTGAGGCGCGGGCGGGCGTGGGCCGCACACGCTACATCACCATACCGACCGATCTTGGCGGACAGTTCGGCATCACAGGCAATCAGAAGCTGGGCATTCCCGGAACACAGCTCGTGCCCGGTATCTCCACCTTCGACGTGACTACGGCGAGTATCGATCCCATCGGAACGACCTTCCAAAACCCCGGAAACGGCGCATACGCGGGCATCGATTCAGACAGCATCGTGAACGCATTTACCTACGGCGACAACGTGAGCTGGCAGCTCGGACGTCACAGCATCAAGTTTGGCGGCCAGGCGCTGCGTTATCAGGAGAACCGCTACTACTCGGGTAACGATGGCGCACTCGGCTGGTTCAAGTACACGGGCAGCGCCACGGGCGATACATGGGCGGATTTCCTGGAGAACAGGGCGTTTAGTTTCGGGCAAGGCGCGGTCACCGGACGTTGGGGGCAGCGGCAGTGGCGTGACGCGCTCTTCTTCCAGGATGACTACAAGCTGAGGGAAAACCTGACCGTCAATCTCGGCCTCCGCTGGGAATGGGATCAGCCGTTGTATGAGGTCAACAACAAAGAAGTCAATGTGAACCTGACCACCGGCGCAGTGCTGGATGCGGGCGTTAACGGTAACAGCCGTGCGCTTTACAACGGCTTCTGGGGTGGTTTCATGCCACGTGTTGGCTTCGCGTTCTCACCCGAGCGTTTCAACGGCAAGTTCGTGGTGCGTGGCGGCTTCGGCATGACAAACTTCCTGGAGGGCACCGGCGCCAATCTGCGGCTTACCCTCAATCCACCCTTCTTCATCGATTCGTCATCACAATCGGACGGTGTCACGTATTTCGCGACGCAGAATGGATTTCCCCGGCCCGCGAATGCTGCTACGCTCGGCGGCAATATCCGCGTCTGGGATCCGCATCTGAAACCCGCGCTGGTTCAACAGTTCAACCTGACCACAGAGACGCAGCTCAACAACACGACTTCGCTGGTGGTCGCCTATCTGGGTCAGACCGGCACTCATCTGGTCGATCCGCGCGAAGGCAACCAGAAACTATGCCCCACTTGCCCGCTTCCCGTCTCTTCGTTGCCGGGGCTGGCAGCCGTGCAGCAGGTCAGCTTAACCGAGTCCAAATCCAACATGAACTACAACGCCCTGCAGGTCACCGGCCGCCGCCGTCTGGCCAAAGGGCTTGAATTCCTCACCAATTACACCTGGAGCAAATCGCTCACCAACAATCTGGGCTACTACGGCGCAGGCGGCGGTGCAGCCGCATCGCAAAGCGCCTACTGGCAGAATGCGTATGACGGTGGCGGAGACTATGGACCAGCGTTCTTTGACGCGACTCACATCTTCTCCTTCTCCGGCTACTACGATCTGCCCTTTGGCCGTGGCCGACTCTTTGGCAGCGGCGTCAATCGGCTGGTCGACGAGGTCATTGGCGGCTGGAAGGTCGGCGCAATCGCCAGCCTGCACAGCGGATTCCCGATGACGATCTCCTCTCCGGAACATTATTCTGTGAATCAGCGCGCGGACCGCGCCAATCACTATCGCATACTGCGGGTCCGTGGCCGATCCACTGCACATTGGTTCGGTACTGATTCATCGGCTAACCCTTGCGGGTCCGACGTGGATAACGGCGCCTGTGCTTATGGACAAGAGTCCACCACAGGCTTCGGTACGGCGCGGGTAGGCAGCGAGCGCGCTCCGCACTATGCCGATTTCGACATGGCGGCCAGCAAGGCATTTGCCATTACGGAAGGAAGCAATCTGGAATTCCGCGCCGACGCCTTCAACGTTCTTAACACTACGAGCCTGGCGCCTCCGGTCAACGACGTCTCTCAAACCAACTTTGGTCAGATCACCGGCACCGTCTCCACGGAACGCCAGCTTCAGCTTGCGCTGAAGCTGGTTTTCTAAGGACGGTCGCGGGCTACTCGGTGGGGAGCAGCGGCAGCCGACTTCCATTCCGGCGCTCGAGATGCTGGGCCAATTCAGAACTGAACTAAGGAGACAGATACGTTCAGATACGTTCCTCAGGCGAGGAACAAGCGAAGGCCCTGCTCGAAAGCAGGGCCTTTGCAACGCCCGGTTATATCAGAAGGTGAAATTGGCCTTTAATTGGATGAGCCGCGGTGCTGCATCACCACCCAGGAAGGAGCCGAGGATTGAGGTTGGCGTGCTGACCAGGGAGTTGATCTGACCCAGGTTTTGGCCTTCCACATCGGCCAGCGGTTGTGCGAAGTTTGGGTGATTGAACAAGTTGAAGAACTGCGCGCCGACCTTGAGGTTTGCCGACTCCCAATGCGGAACCTTGAAGCCCTTGGTGAGATCGAGATCCGTATCGGTGTAGCCGGAGCCGATGAACTGGTTGCGGCGTTGCTGACCGAAGTCGCTGGCGGGGTTGAAGTGAACATAACTGGGGATTGTCGGGTCCAACACGGCGCCGAGAGGGCAAGGGGTATCGACCGATTGGGCGCCTTGGCACTTGTTGCTGAAGCCCTTGCCTACCTGCTGCGCGAAGAGCGATCCGACATAGTTTCCAGGGATATTGGAATCGGTGACGGTGAAGGGCAGGCCGCTGCTGTGGAAGACCGTACCGCCTATAGTCCAGTTGCCGGTAAGTGCGCCCCACTTGTGATACTGCGGAACGTTGATGACGTAGTTTGCGCTGATGTAATTACGGATGTCGTAATCGGCGGGTCCGTAGTTCTGTGAGACGTTGTAGGGGTTTTCAGGATTGATGAGGTTGCCGCTGAAGCCGTTGAAGCCGCCGTTCGAGATGATGTCGAAAGCGTGGCTATACATGTAGTTGAATGACAGGTTGATGAGCTTTTGCCGCCGGACGACGGAGACGACGGCGCCGTTGTAGTTGGAGCCGCCGGTGTTGTCCACTTGAGTGACAGCGGCAAAGGAGGCCTGGGGGGCCGCAGCCGGCAGGCTGCCAAAGCCATAGGCGTTGACGCCAGAGTTCTGGATCGGCTCGTGGTAGCCGTGGTTGCCAACATAGGTGAAGGAGACCACGGTCTTGGAATCGAACTGCTGTTCGACTGCGAGGCTCCAGCTCTCATACATAGGATAGAAGACGTTGCGAGGGGTGGAAGTAAATGTCGGGGCGACAAAGCCGATGCCTAATGCCTGTAGCGTGTTGTAACTGGCTCCCGCTTTATAGTTCGCAACGAAGGCCGCATTGGACGTCGCTGCCGCCCGGGTGCCACTGTTCGCAGCCGCGGGGTCGGCGGCATATTGACCGCGCAGATAGAACTGGCCTACCGATGGAGGGTTCCTCAACAGGTCGCCGGCGATCTGTCCAGGGTAGCTGTCGGCAAACATGCCAAAGCCGCCACGGATGGTGGTGTGGGAACCCGGGCCGAAGGGAAGATAAGCGAAGCCGAGACGCGGTTGATAGCCAAGAGTCTGGAAGGAGGGAAAGGCCTTGTGCTGACCGGAGGCTATGAGCTGGTTGTATGGCGTGTCGGTGGAGGTCGCCGCTGCCAGGGCAAAGAAGTTGTTGCTCAGGTTGGCGAAGCAGTTCGTCTGGCACACCGGGGTGGAGTTGTGCTCAAAGCGCATGCCGTAGGTCAGGGTCAAGTTCGGGAGCATCTTCCACGTGTCCTGCGCGTAGAAGCCTTCACCATACACGGCCACCGGCTGGGTTGTACGGACGGGGAAGTACTGACGGTACCGGCTTACGAAGCCTGCCGCGAAGTTGGCCTCAGTGGTGTAGACCTCAGGGGTGATTGCGCGTACGGACGGGCCGTAATCGGTGATGTCATCGCGGCGGAAGGAATAACCGAATCGAAGAGTGTGGTTGCCGCGGGTCCAGCTCAGATCGTCGATGAACTGATACCCGGTGACGTTGCGGCCCTGGGGGAAGTCCCAGTTCAAGCCGCCCGGGACACCGGAATACGGGAGTGCGCTGTTGGTGTTGCTAGCGAGACCGCCGTCCAGAAATATGTAGCCGAATGGCACGATCGCGTTTGCCGCAGCCTGGTTGGTATTGGTGAAGATAGCGCGGTAGTAGGCTGCCGCAAAGATGAACTGGTTGGTCATGTTGGGCGAGAAGCTATGCGTCTCGTTCAGCTGACCGGAATATTGAGGCTGGGGACTGGCAACATCGAACAGCGGGCTGAGGAAGCTGGTGAAGGTCGGCTGGACGCCCTTGTCGATAACGACGTGGCCGTAGAGCCGGTCTTTGTCGCTTAGCACCTGATCGATGCGGCCGGTGATCAGCCATTCGTGCGCGAAGTTGCTGGCATTGCTGTTGTATTGGAAGGTCTCGGGGTCTCCAGACACTTGGGTCGCGTTGGCGGATCCCGGCGCGGTATTCCAGAGGTTGTACATGCGCTGATAGAGCGGAATCGCGGATGCGTTGCCGTTCGAGATAAGATTGCCGCCCTGGAGATCAGGCAAGTAGTTTGGACTAGCCGGATCTGTTACCACCGGGCAGGTGCCGAGGCTCTGGCACTGGAACTGAGGGCTTGGAGCATATACGGTGCCGCGAGTCGGAATGATGACCCGCAGACCTTCGGTGTTGAAGAAGAAGAAGGTCTTGTCCGTCTTGATCGGTCCGCCGATGGCGCCGGCCCACTGGTTGGCGTTGTCGAAGGCGCGCGGCGTCTGCTGGTCGGCCGGAGCGTGCTTGTTGAACCAGTCGTTGGCGTTCATGATGCGCCCGTTCCACCAATAGGTGGCGTTGCCGTGGAACTGGTTGCCGCCGGCGCGGCTAATCTCGCTCGTCTGCGCGCCGCCCAGGCCTCCGAACGATGCGTCATATGCCGGACTGGTCACGGTGACCGTGGCGATGTCGTTGTTGCCGAGCAGCAGGTTGGTCGCACCGGAGTTGTTGAGGTTGAGATACGGATCGTTCAGATAGGAACCGTTCAAGGTGAAGACGTTTGATGTGGCAGGCAGGCCGAAGGAGGAGAAGTTACCGTAGCCGCCCTGCGTGTTCATCACCGAGCCGGGTGCAGTCTGCGCGATAAAGGTCAGGTCGTTGCCGGGGTTGGGGAGGGTCTGTATCTGCGCCAGATCGAATGTCGTGCTGATCGCTGCATCCTCAGTATGGAGAAGAGGGGAGGCTTCGTTAACTTCCACCGTCTGTGCATTCGCGCCAACACCCATCCGCAGGCTGCCGTCTGCTACCTGTCCGGCAGCGACGTTGATTTGGGTTGTTGTCGTCTGGAATCCAGACACGGTGGCCGTCACGGAGTACTGCCCGGGTGCCAAAAGCGGTACTCGGTAGCTACCCGAGCCATTTGTGGTTGCGACCTTTTCTTCTCCCGTGGCTAGACTTTTGAGCAATATCCTGACATTTGGGATAGCCGCTCCACTGGCGTCGGTCACAGTTCCCGTGACATCACCCGAGACTAAGGTCTGGGCATGAGTTGTGGGAACGGGTACGACGGCGGCGAAAAGAAACAGTGTTGCGAAAGCCAGAAGGCCGGCCGCGCCACTGTTTCTAATGCCATTTCGTTTGGAACGATACGAATCCAAGCTAGCTGCGAGCGCAGGCGCTGACAGCAGGAGACATTTTCCCCAGAGCTGATGCATACACTACCTCCCAAAATAAGCTGAATTGTCACGAAGTGACTAACGTGGTCATTTCGCATGTGAACTTCGGTGAGACTCGGCACCAATGCAATTCGTCCCGGATTGCTGTGCCTACGTCTCCCATTTTCCCGCTTATATAGTCCCCCCGAGCGAGGGCCCACAATGACAAATTGACGACACTACAATTAATCGTTACGAATTGTGGAAGAAGCGTTGCCAGCGTGTTTTTCTGCGTCGGCGGCAAAGGCGTTGCCGGTCTTGCGGTACGCAGTGGCCTGGACGGTGTAGGCCTCTTTTGGGTGTCGCCAACGGCAATGAATTGGCGCAGGTAGAACACCGCAAGCGCGCGGTCATGCTGACTGAGTGCGCACTGTCCGCGCCGGAAGCATCAATGGATCGTTGACGCGATGAAACGAGGGACTGATCACCGTCCACAAGCGGCCGGGGATTTGCGATGGTCAGATTCAGTGCCTGCGACGCATGCGTGCCGTCGGCGGGATCCGTCACCTGGATCACCAGACGATAGGGACCGGATGACAGCTCATTGGTATCGAGATCTTTGCCGACGAGCAGATTTCCGAAGCGATCGAATCCCCGCTCATCAAGCGACTGAGTGATCTGCTGTTTCTCCGGACGGCCAGGCTTGGCCCATCGTATAGATCACAAAGCCAGCATCGGCGCGACGCACGAAGTTTTCTCAGAAGATGACCGGCTTTGATCGGTAGAAGAGGCGCTGCTGCTACTTTGCCGCGAAGGCAGCGATCATTCCCACTCCGTGATCGTCGGAGGAGAGCGGGATAGTCGCCGTGTGCGCTCCGGTCGAAGAGACAGTGGTGTCATACCAGCCAGTGGTGTTGGTCGAAGAGGCGGAGCGGTTCGTGAAGCCGGTCAACGCACCCCATGTTTCAGCGACGTTGAAGTTGTCGCAGACGGCAACGATCAGGTCGTTAGCATTCGCCGTCACGGCTGTCGTACCCGTTGGGCAGCTCGTGCTCGATGTGGCTGCCACATCAGTGGCCGCCTTGTCCACGAATTCGGACGCCCACGAAGTTACCGGATGGTAGGTCGCGACTTTTATATCTGTAAACGTTCCGTCCGTGCCAAACCAGGTCACAACGGGCGACGCCGCACCGGCGGTCGTCACGATGCAGGCGAACATGGTGGTGACAAAGTGTCCAGCCCCGTTGCGCTGCCAGGTCGCAGTGCCTGGCGCGATGACCTGCGTCCCTTTGGGACAGGAAGCAGTTCCAGAAAAGGTCAGCACAGCGGTGGCCGAAGGCGTAACCGAAGCCGATTTGGAGGTGATGACCTCCAGGTCGCCAACCGCGGCAGGGGCCGCCAAGGTACAGGAAGCGGTTATTGCGGAGGAATGGCGGGTGCACGACGCACCGGTGTACGTGATGGTCTGCGCTCCAACTATGGGCGCTGTGAATAACAAAACGGTGGCGATCAGCATCTTCATTGGGCGCAATTCGCTGGAAAGTTGATCTGCTTCGCGTTCGGAACGGCGCCACGAAGACAACCTAGAGTATCGTCAGCGGCGACCCGCAGTCGAGATGCAGTAAGTAACCTATTGGTGTGCCAGTAGAGATGGGTGCAGTCGAGATGGAGACGCTGGAGATCCCAAAATGGGTTCGCCATTGGTCGCGCTTTGATTAGGATGACAATGGCACCGCGCGCCGCATCAAGGGCGAAGCGCCTGTCGTGCTAACCGCGCGCACTTGGCGATGGCCAGTGTCGCACTTATGCTGAGATCGCCTATAGAGGACCACCCATGCGCTTCCCTGCTCTGCTTACAATGGTTTTCATCGCTGCAAGTGCTGCGGCGCAGGCCGTGTCCTCCACGCCTGCCGCGCCCGCACCGGCGGAGACGACGTGGCCGGTCAAGGACAGCCTTTACGTCGCGCACAATTTCCGTTTTGGTAGCGGCGAAACTCTTCCGGAGCTGAAGTTACGCTATCTGACCCTCGGCACTCCGCATCGCAATGCCGCTGGGCACGTCGATAACGCTGTCCTGCTCCTGCACGGCACTGGCGGCAACCGCCGCACGCTGCTTAACCCTTTCTTCTCCGACGTGCTCTTTGGCCCCGGCCAGCCGCTGGACATCACGCGCTACTTCCTCATCCTCCCTGACGACATCGGCCAAGGCGATTCATCAAAGCCCTCCGATGGTCTGCGCATGAAGTTCCCGCACTACGACTATGACGATATGGTCCGCTCGCAGCACCAGATGCTGCTCGAAGGACTCAGCGTCGATCATCTCCGGCTGATCCTTGGTACATCCATGGGCTGCATGCAGAGCTTTGTGTGGGGCGAGACGTATCCCGGCTTTGCCGATGCGCTTATGCCTCTGGCCTGCCTGCCCACTGCAATTGCCGGGCGCAATCGCATGATGCGCTATATGGCGATCGAGAACATCAAGAATGATCCTGCCTGGCAGAACGGGAACTACGCTACCGAACCTGTCGTCGGGCTTCGCACTGCGAATGAGATGTTGCTCATTATGGGCTCCGCGCCGCTGGTCATGCAGAAGATGGCACCCACTCGCGAAACCGCGGAGCAGTATGTGGACAAATACCTGGCGCGGGCGACCGCCAGTACCGATGCGAATAATCTCGTCTACTACGTGGACGCCTCGCGCAACTATGACCCCAGCGCGCAACTTGAGCGCATTACTGTTCCAGTTATGTATATCAACTCCGCCGACGACTTCATCAATCCGCCGGAGCTCGGCATTGCAGAGAAGCTCGCAAAGCAAATGCCCCACGCGAAGTTCGTCCTGATTCCCATCTCCGACCGAACCCGCGGCCACGGCACACACACGCTGGCTGCCGTCTGGAGGGACTATCTGGTTGAACTGCTCAGGGAATCTGAACCTAAATCCTGATGCCTCGTCCTACGCGGCGGGCCTGTGAGCATGCCATCAAATTCATCTCGCGGTCCCTTGCGCGAGAGATGGCAATTGGTACTATCCTGCCTACAGGATGCGAAGAGGCATCCACATACGGCCTACAGGCAGAGCCGCTTCAGTCAGAATTCCCCCTTCTGCGAACGCTCGCAGGCAGCCTCATTTTTCCCGGCTGCTGATCGTGACTACGAACCTGGAGGTTCCTGCACATGCGCCCCCGCCGCATTTGCTCGATCGTCGTTCTCGAACTCGTAATTGGATTCGCCACCGCTTTCGCTCAATCCACCGCAACGCTCTCCGGCACCGTCATGGACCCGTCTGGGGCGGTCGTTCCGCAGGCCCAGGTGACAGTGCACGGCTTGTCCACGGGTGTCGATCGAACTGTAGTGTCCGACTCTGGAGGCAGCTATGCGGTCCCTTCACTGCAACCGGGCAATTACAGCGTCAGTGTGCACGCATCGGGCTTCGCCGATTACAAACTCGCGAATGTAACGCTGCAGGTCGACCAGAACGTCACTGCGAATGTGAAGCTGGGGGTGGCCTCAGCCGGGCAGGTGGTGCAGGTGCAAGGCGCGGCGCCGCTTATTGACGCTCAAACCATGACCATGGGCCAGGTCATCGATCAGACGACCGTACAAAAGATTCCTCTGAATGGTCGGCACTTCCTGGATCTGACGAACCTCACGCCGGGCACCGTCGTGCCGCCGGTGACAGGTAACTTGACGAGTGCAAGCCGTGGCCTGGGTGCGAATTCTTTTAACACCGCAGGCCAGCGCGAAGATTCCGTCAACTTCATGATCAATGGCATCAACCTGAACGACATGTCGCAGAACCAGATCACGTTTCAGCCATCGATCAATACCACTGCGGAGTTCAAGATATCGAATTCGACATATTCGGCAGAGTATGGCCGGTCATCGGGCGCGATTGTAAATGTGGCCACCCGATCCGGCTCGAATGCGTTCCACGGAGAAGCCTTCGACTATCTGCGAAACAACTACTTCGATGCGCGTAATTTTTTTAACCGCAAGCCCGCGCGACAAAATTCCTTCATCCGTAACAATTTTGGCGGCGCCTTCTCCGGCCCTATCTTCAAGGATCGGACCTTCTTTTTCCTCAGCTACGAAGGACTGCGCCAGCAGCAGAGTCTTCTCTTCAATGGAACGGTGTTGAGTCCTGCGCAGCGAGCGTCTTTCGCAGCCAGCCCGGCAGGCCCTGCCTATGCGCAACTCGTCCATCTGATTCCGACCGGCAATGATGTCACAGGAACGGTGTTTCAGGGATCGTCGCCTGGGCCGGTGAAGACCGATCAGTTCTCGGGTGACCTCTTCCACACGCTTTCAGCCAAGGACAATGTGCACGCCTACTACGCGTGGCAGCAGGACGCGCGCACCGAACCAAACCTGCAGGGCAACACCATTCCCGGGTTTGGAGATCACCGTACTGCGCATCGGCAGGTGGGCACCATCAACGAGGTCCATATCTTCTCACCCAATGTGGTGAACGAGGCGCGAATCGGATTCAATCGGATCGCCATCTCCTTTGTGCCCAATACGCCGGAGAACCCGCTCGCTTTCGGCATTCAGAATGGCGTCACGTACAACAACGCGCTGCCGCAGATTACGGTGCAGGATATCGGCCTGAACTTCGGCGGACCCTCTGGATTTCCGCAGGGCCGCTTCGATACCACCGGCGTCTTTTCCGACACCCTTTCGTGGAACCGTGGCAAGCACACGATCAAAGCGGGTGGGGAGTTCCGACGTTTTATCGGCTCCTCGTTCACCCAGACTGCAGGAATCCTGACCTTCAGTTCGACCACCGACTTCATCAATGGAATCGGGAACGCCTTCAGCGTAACTCCGACGCAGGTCACCAGCCGCATCTTCGAAAATGCAGCCTCCGGATTTCTATCCGACAACTACAAGTTCACCCCGCGCTTCCAGGCAGAGCTAGGGCTTCGCTTCGAATGGAATGGAACCCCCACGGAAGGGGGCGGCCGCTTCGTCAACTTCGACGCAAACAGCGACACCCTGGTGCATGTGAGCCAGCCGTTCAACCAGAATTACAATTATGAGCCGCGGGTTGGTTTCATCTTTGACGTATTCGGGAACAACAATACGATCCTGCGCGGCGGCTATGGTCTTCTTGCGGATGAGCCGGTAAGCGGAGTCGTAACCGGCCTTGCCAGCAACCCGCCCAATGCCAATCCGGTCAGTCAGACCGGTGCGCTGCCGGTCGGGACACTGTACTCGAGTGCGTCACTGGCGTCGCTTGCACCCAGTGCAACGAATCCCAGACTCAGCAATGCCTATACGGAGAGTTACAACCTGAACCTGCAACAGCAGTTCGGGCAAGGTGTCGTGATGGAGCTGGGATATATCGGTTCCGAGGGCAAGCACCTGCGCATCCAGAGAAACCTCAACCAGTTCATCTATCCCGGCGGCACTGCGACACGGCCTTTCGCGCAGCTTTCCACGGCCAGTTCCATTCGTCCTGGCGCGGGCCTGGGAAACATCGCCTATATAGATTCTGATTCACTGTCGAATTACAACGCTCTGTGGTTCACGGTGCGTAAGTCCCTGGCCCATGGACTCCAGGTGAATTCAAGCTATACGTGGTCGAAGTCGCAGGATTTGAACTCGCTTGGTTCGCAGGGCACCTATACGTTACAAAATAACTTCAATCCAAAGGGAGACTACGGACTGTCGGACTTCGATGCCCGCCATCATTTTGTCTTCTCCGGAACGTGGAACCTGCCATTCCATGGAAACCGCCTGGTTGACGGATGGCTGCTTGCGAACATCACGCAACTGCAGAGCGGCAATCCGATGAACGTGGTCACCACGTCCACCTACAATGGCGTCTCCCGCACCATTCGGCCAACGCTGGTCGGTCCTTACGCCACCGGGCGCGGCGCGACGCTGCCCAATGGAAACGTCCAATTCATTGACGGCGCGGCATGCTCGACTCTGACGCCAGGCTGCACCTTCCTGACTCAGTCCACGGGCTTCGGCACGCTCCGCCGCAATGCGCTCACCGGGCCAGGTTTTGCGGACACGGACGTGTCCCTGGAAAAGACAACGAAAATTGCTGAAAGCGCCGCGCTGGTGGTACGCGTAGATGCTTTTGATCTTCTGAACCATACCAATTTCGCGAATCCCAACCTGACGGCAAGCGATGCAGCCACAAGTACATTCGGCCAGATCACCGCGACTCGCACGGCAATCGGAGACGCAGGTTCGTCGCGGCAACTGCAGTTCGCAATGCGGGTCCAGTTTTGATACCGGAGCTTGTAAACAAGATTGCGAGTGAGCATCACGGCCGTATGCGTTGACCAAAGGCTCGCTTGCAGCGAATTACTGGAGGACGCGTAATCCTGCTGGTTCCGGAGCAACTGTGGCATCTGGATGGAAGTGCGCGTAGATCGCCTCCGCCACCTTCTTCGCCACAACCGACGTGAGCGCTTCGAACGAAGCCTGTGCCACCGCGCGCTGCGAGCCGAAGTGCTGTACCAGACGTGTCCGCGTACGGGCGCCGACGCCGGGAATGTCCAGAAGCTCGGACTGCCGGTCGCGCATTTCGCGACGCTTGCGGTGATAGGTGATGGCGAAGCGGTGCGACTCATCGCGAATGCGCTGGATGAGGTGCAGCACGGGCGAGCGGCGATCGAGGACGATGGGATCGTCCTCCTGTCCATAGAGGTAGATCACCTCTTCGCGCTTTGCAATCGACGCGAGCGGTTGCGTGGTCAGCCCCAGCTCTTCCAGCGCCGCTGCCGCCGCGTGAAGCTGGCCGAGGCCGCCGTCGATGAGGACGAGTGAAGGCATAGGCCGTCGTTCGGAGCCGTTGCGCGCACGTGCCTCGCTGTCGGATGTCTCGGTCAGCTCCGCAGGGCCGGTCTCCTGCAGCACTCGTTTGTAGCGGCGCCCGACGATCTCCCGCATGGAGGCGAAGTCGTCCACACCGGCGACCGTCTTCACCTGGAACTTGCGGTAGTCGGACTTCTTCATCGCGCCGTTCTCCCACACCACCATCGAGGCAACGGTCTCCGCGCCCTGGATGTGCGAGATGTCGAAGCACTCGATGCGGCGTGGCAGCTCGGGCAGCATCAGCAGGTCCTGCAGCGATTCCTGAATCGCCTTCTGCGAGGGCTGCAGCACGCGAAAACGCTGGTCGTAGCTCTGCTTCGCATTCTGGCCGACGAGGTCGACCAGGGACCGCTTCTCGCCACGCTGCGGCGCGGCGATCTCCACGCGATGCCCGGTGCGCTCGGCGAGCAGGTGGCAGAGCGCATCGCGATCGGCGAAGTCCACCGGCACCAGGATGGAGCGCGGCACGTACTGCTGATCGATGTAGAGCTGCTTCAGCAGGGCAGAGAAGAATGCCGGCGGATGGAAGGCGCCTGCGTGATGAGCATTCTCCGCCGCGTTCTCTGCGTGATCTTCCTCGGTCTGCACCAGTTTCGACAGCTCCTCCCAGAAGAAGTCCCGGCGATCGACGATCTTGCCGGCGCGCATGTGGAAGAGATTCACGGCCAGCATGTCATTCTCGTAGTGATAGCCGAAGACGTCCGCATCGTCGCTGTCTGGAGAGGCTATGCGCTGCTTCTCCTGCACCTGGTTCACGGTGATGAGCAGGTCACGATATTTCGCCGCGAGCTCGAACTGCTCCGATGCAGCGGCTGCCTCCATGCGCGTCTCCAGCGAGCGGCCCAACTCCTGCTGGCGGCCTTCGAGGAAAAGCTGCGCGTCGCGCACCGCCTCGCGATACTCCTCCGGCGTGGTCAGTCCTTCAACACAGGGCCCAAGACAGCGTTTGATGTAGTACTGCAGACACGGCCGGGGGTGATAGCGCGAGAGATCCACCTTGCAGCTCGGCAACAGAAACGAGCGATGCAGCAGGTCCGCGATGCGGTGCGCCAGGTTGCCGGGGAAGTATGGACCGTAGTAGGCGCTGCCATCCTTGCGCAGACGGCGCGTGACAAAGACCTTCGGATAGCGGTCTGCCAGCGTGAGCTTTACATATGGATACGTCTTGTCGTCACGCAGCAGGATGTTGAAGCGCGGCTTGCGCTGCTTGATGAAGTTGTTTTCCAGTGCCAGGGCTTCGCCTTCGTTGTCGACCAGGATGTAATCGACATCGACCGCCTCACGCATCAGGGAGCCGGTCTTCGCGTTGGCCTGCGACGACTCCAGCAGATAGGAGCGCACCCGCGCGCGCAGGTTCTTCGCCTTACCGACGTAGATGACCTCGCCCTCGGCGTTCTTATAGAGGTACACGCCGGGTTGCGTGGGCAAGCTGCGGATTTTCTGCTGCAGGTCCATTTTTGCTGTGACAAGTCCAGGCTGGGTGGAGGAGCGCGTTGCTCGTCCGGTCGCTGCCAATTGAGCGTGACCGCCATTCTCAGTCTATCGCTGCCGATGGACGGGCACATCCACCGGAGCGGCGGGGCGCTGCTGCGTAATAACTACACCGAATCGCTTTTCTGATACGAAGAAACGACTGTAAGTCATTCATGGTAGGCTTGATACAGACAGCTGATCGCTTTGGCAACAATCGTGCATCTGAACAAGATGGAGTCCTGCGTTCGGCTGCCCCCGCTATGCCGCGAGCGGACTGATTGAGCGGTACTTCGCGGCACGCACCGCGAGGAGGAGAGGTTCACTTGACGACACAGATGAGGCGTTTTACCCGAATTTCAGGCTGCGCAGCGGGAGTTTTAGCGCTGCTTATTATCGGTGGCTGCTCCAGCAAGAAGTATGTGCGGAGCCAGACCGCGCCGCTGATCCAGCACACCAATGAGCTGGACGACCAGACCGCGACGAACAATCGCAATCTGAAGAATCTGGATGAGAAGACCACCGCCGGCATCACCAAGGCGCAGTCCTCAGCCGACAGTGCCCAGCAGAGCGCGCAGCAGGCCAGCACCGCCGCAGGCAGCGCGCAGCAGAGCGCGCAGGAAGCGGTAAACCGCGCCGACTCGCTGGCCAGCGTCATTAGCAACCTGGACAGCTACAAGCAGGTGGGCGCCGCCTCCGTGACCTTCGGCTTTGACAAGAGCGTGCTCACCAAGAAAGACAAGGCACAGCTGGATCAGCTTGGCCCGCAACTGAGCCAGACCAAGGGATATATTCTGGAAGTGACCGGGGGAACCGACTCGGTGGGCAGCGCGCAATACAATTACGAGCTGAGCCAGCGCCGCGCCGAAGCCGTGGTGCAGTACCTGGCCTCGAAGTACAACGTGCCGGCGCACAAGTTTTACCTTATCGGCATCGGCAAGGATAAGGAAGTGGCGCCGAACAACACCGCTGAGGGCCGCGCCAAGAATCGCCGCGTGGATATCCAGGTGCTCTCGAATATGCAGCAGGGCGGAAGCACAGTATCTCAACTTCAGTCGCACTGACAGGGAGTCGGTTGTCGACTGTAAATGAAAGGGCCGGAGCCTAGCGCTTCGGCCTTTTCATTTGTGGACTCCGAGACACCGGCATTCGTTGCGCTGGTTGCAGTTTTAGCTAATTCTGCCCACGCCAGCATTGCGTTCACAACTTTGACAGAACTATTCGCCACTTGAGTGCGTACAGTCCTGACAAGCTCCATTACGTCGGATCCTAGCAGGCGTTCAGGTCCAAATAGACATTCGCAGGCTATCGAGGGCAGTCATGGCATTGTTCGGCGATCAACTCAAGCAGGTGGTTCGCAGGCTTGGCCGCGCGCCGCTGTTTACCGGAATTACGCTGTTTACGCTTGCCGTCGCCATCGGCGCGAATGCGGTCATCTTCAGCGTGGTGGACGGCGTCCTGCTGAAGCCGCTGCCCTATCCCCATCCGGAGCAGTTGATCGGCGTGTGGCACACCGCCCCGGGCATCAATATCAAGGAACTGAACATGTCGCCGTCGATCTACTTCATCGACCGCGAGCAGAGCACGACGCTTGAGGACATCGGCGCATATCACCGGCGACTCGCTGAGCGTGACCGGCGTGGGGCAACCGGAGCATGTGGATGGCCTCGACGTGACCGACGGCGCGCTGCCGCTGCTTGGCGTCAAGCCTAGCGCTGGGACGCCTGTTCACCCGCCGCGATGACACGGCCGGAGCGCCCGCAACCGTGACTGCTCTCCTATGCCTACTGGCAGCACAAATTCGGCGGCAGCGCTTCCGCAATCGGACGCACGCTGACCGTCGATGGCAAGCCGCGCGAAGTCATCGGCGTGCTGCCACGCGGATTTCACTTCCTCGATCGCAAGGACGACGCGCTGTTCCTGCCCATGCAGTGGGACCGCAACAAGATGAAGCTCGGCAACTTCAGCTATCGCGGCCTCGCCCGTCTGAAGCCGGGAGTTACGATGCAGCAGGCCAGCACGGACATGGCGCGCCTGCTTCCCATTCCATTCGCAGCTTCCCCGCGCCTGACGGCTTCAGTCCTGCGCTTATTTGAGAAGGCGAACTTCCAGCCGAATCTTCGGCCGCTGAAGCAGGATGTCGTCGGCGACGTGGGCAACGTTTTGTGGGTGCTGATGGGCTCGATCGTCATGGTGCTGCTGGTGGCCTGCGCGAATGTGGCAAACCTGCTGCTGGTGCGGGTCGAAGGCCGCCGTCAGGAGCTTGCGATCCGCTCCGCGCTGGGTGCGGGCTGGAAGCGCATTACCGCGGACCTGCTCATGGAAAGTGCCCTGCTTGGGGCGCTGGGCGCGGCGATCGGTCTCGCGCTCGCCTACGGCGCACTGCGCCTGCTGGTATACATGGCCCCCACCGGCCTGCCGCGCATTCACGAGATCGGCATCAATCTTCCGGTGCTGCTCTTCACGCTCGGCCTCGCGGTGATTACCAGCGTGCTCATCGGCCTCATCCCGGTCATGAAATATGCCGGCGGCAACTCCGCCAGCGGTCTGCGCGAAGGCGGCCGCGCGCTGAGCCAGAGCCGCGAACGCCATCGTGCGCGCAAGATTCTCGTCGTGGTGCAGGTGGCGCTGGCGCTGGTCCTGCTGATCTGTTCCGGGCTGATGATCCGCACCTTCCGCGCCATGATGCAGGTCTCGCCCGGCTTCACCGGCGCGGATGCGCTCCAGACATTCCGTATCTACATTCCGGAGACGCAGATCCCTGATGCGCAGCGCGATCGCGATCGTCCGCATGGAACAGGCGATTCAGGACAAGCTCGCGGCCATCCCGGGCGTCTCCTCCGTCAGCTTTTCCACTGCAGTCCCGATGGGTGGAAGCGACTAGCAACGATCGCAGTTGTTTGCGCAGGACCACGTCTACGGCGAGGGCGAACTGCCGCCCATCCGCCGCTTCAAACGCGTCGCGCCAGGAAGCTTCGCCACGCTCGGCACGCCGCTGATCGCGGGACGCGATCTCACCTGGACCGACACGTACCAGAAGCTGCCGGTCGCCATCATCTCGGAGAACTTTCGCGAAGGAGTATTGGCACAGCGCGCAGAACGCCATCGGGCAAGCGCATCCGCGTCGCCAACACGGATGACTGGCGCGAGATCGTCGGTGTGGCCGGGGATGTGCACGATGATGGCGTCAGCCTGCCGGCACCGACGACTGTCTACTGGCCGCTGATGCAGGACCGCTTTGAAGGGCAGAAAGAGATGCGTGCGGCGCGGCGTCGCGTTACTATGTGCGCAGCCCGCGCGCTGGCTCGCAGGTCTTCGTGTCGGAGGTGCAGCGGGCGGTGTGGTCGATCAACCCCGACGTGCCTCTCGCCAATGTCTCGACGCTGGGCGAGTATTACACCAAGTCCATGGCGCGGACCTCGTTCACGCTGGTGATGCTCTGTATTGCCGGCGCGATGGCTCTGCTGCTGGGCATTGTCGGGATCTACGGCGTCATCTCGTACTCGGTCGCGCAGCGCACGCGTGAGATCGGCATCCGCATGGCGCTGGGAGCGCAACGCCCCACGCTCACCGCCATGTTCGTTCGCCAGGGCCTGCAGCTTACCGGCATCGGAATCATATGCGGACTGGTGGTCGCTTTTATTTCCATGCGGCTGATGTCTTCCATCCTGTTCAACGTCAGTCCGGTGGACCCCGTCACTTACGCAGTAATCACTGTCGGGGTCATCGCGACGGCGTGCCTTGCCTGCTATCTGCCATCGCGGCGCGCTGCCACGGTCGACCCTGTGCACGCCTTGCGCGCCGAGTAGCCCTCCCGCTGCGAGCGGCGGAGCGATGGCCAGTCGCTCCGCCGCCGTGTTTTGGACGGCAGCAAAGACACCTTCACGGATACATATATCCAGCCCGCGCCGGCTGCATCTAACAATTTCGACCATGCAGAGCACCGCGAACAACGGCGGCGGGTCTGTGCCCGCCATCACTACGGACCCGGTGCAGTCGGCGAAGGATGCCGGGCTGCGCTACGTTACGGATGCCAAGCCGGGCTTCACCCGCAAGCGCCACGGCAAATCCTTCCGCTACTTCGATGTGGACGGCAAGCCGCTGAAGGATGCCGCCACGCTGGCGCGCATCCGCAGCCTGGTGATCCCGCCCGCATGGAACGAGGTTTGGATCTGTCCATCGTCGAATGGGCACCTGCAGGCGACAGGGCGCGATGCCCGCGGCCGCAAGCAGAGCCGCTACCATCCGCGGTGGCGTGAGGTGCGCGACGAGACGAAATATGAGCGGATGCTCGCTTTCGGCGCCGTGCTGCCAGGCGTCCGCGAACGAGTGGAGCACGACATCTCGCAACCCGGGCTTACGCAAACCAAGCTGCTCGCGACTATCGTGCGCCTGATGGAGACGACGTGCATCCGGGTAGGCAACACGGAGTACGCGCGCACGAACCACTCCTATGGCTTGACGACGATGCGCAATCGTCATGTGCATGTCGAAGGGGCAACCGTCACCTTCCGATTCGAAGGCAAGAGCGGTGTGGAGCATACCGTGGACGTGCACGATCGCCGGCTGGCCAAGATCATTCAGCGATGCCAGGACATTCCCGGATACGAGCTTTTCCAGTATGTCGACGATGCGGGCGAGCGCCACACCATCGATTCGTCGGATGTGAACGCGTATCTGCGGGAGATCAGCGGTCAGGATTTTACGGCAAAGGATTTTCGCACCTGGGCCGGCAGCGTTGCGGCCTGTGCGCTGTTACGTGAGCTGGAGCCCTTCTCGTCTGCAACGCAGGCCAAAAAGAATCTGGTAGGCGTGATCAAGGACGTGGCCTCGCAGCTCGGCAACACTCCATCCGTCTGCCGCAAGTGCTATGTGCATCCCGCCGTGCTCGATGTATATCTCAACGGCGGTATGGAAACAGCGTTCAAGCGGAAGATGCAGCGCGCGCTTTCGAAGTCGTCAAAATCGCTCCAGCGGGAGGAGCGCGCGCTGATGCATCTGCTGGAGTTGAGCATGCGGCCGGCAAAGCGCCGCCCCCAAAAGAAATGAAATGCGCGATGAGCATCACCGATCGAAGTGTTCGAGAATCGGCCCCAGCAGATAGGCTACGAAGAAACCGCAGCTCCATATCAGAGCCGATACCCATAGCAGAATACGGCTCAGCCGGCTCGCCTCTGCACAGGCGGTTGGATCGTCGGCTGCACACGCTTCGCCCTCGCGCAGTCGCGGCGCAATGAGATAGGTCACCACGAAGCTGGCGGCAATCAATGTTCCCGCAATGCTGAAGGTCCACGCCTTGTGGCGGGAGAGGCTCACCAGCCACGGCGCAACGGAGAGCAGCGAGGCCACCGCCGTTCCCATGCCGAGCAACACCAGCACAGAGGGCAGCGCGCAGCAGATCAGCGTGCTGAAAGAGCCGAATAGCGAGAAATAGTTCAGCAGGGCCGCTCGCGTGGCCCTTCTGTTCGGGATAAAAAACGCGGCGGGCGCGGTCATTGTGCCTCCGTGATGGTCCTGTAGCGCAAGGTGTCCGATAGTTTTCCCTTGGGCGCTTGCGGCAGGACGCCCGCTACCATCACCGTCTTCCCGATGAGGCTGCCAACATCGGCAGCAGCGGCCGACGGAGTCAGGACATATCTGTCCGTTGTGCCTGCAACGTCCAATACGGGCGCGGCCGCCGTGCCGCTCAGCACGCCACGCGCCACGATCTCTGCGTCCTTGTGAGTGAAGCCGTTCCTCTCCACCGCCTGGTTGAACTGGCGCATCGAGGCGCTGTTGCCGGGACTGAGCTTGATCGACACCAGGCCGGTATTCAGATCTACATCGACCGTGTTCACTCCCTGAATGCCCTTCATCGAGACGTGGATGGCATGCGCGCACGGTGCGCAATCCATGCCGAAGACAGTGAGGTTGACCTGCTGGTACTCCGCGCGCGCGGACAGCGAGGAGATGGTCAGGATAGCGGCAGCAACGATGCTCTTCATACTTTGCTTCCTTTCAGTGGGCGCTGGTGTTTGAGGAATATTTGAGGTAGCTGAAATTGACGGCGAAGCGAATATGTTCCCGGCCATAGAGGGTCTCTGACGCGTCGCGAAAGAGCGGCCCCTGCACTCCGCCGGAGATGGCGATGTTCTTGAAGATCGCGAGTATCGACGGGCCCAGCCACAGCGTGGTCGTGCTGCTGCCGGGCAGATCGGCGCCGCCCGTGCGAACGTTGCCGGTATGCTCTCCAGTCAGCTCGACGAAACCGCGATAGTCCCACTGGTCGTAGCCGCGGCGCAGCCGCACAGGACGATAGCCATAGACAGCGCTCCAGGAGATGGTGTCCGGCCGGCGATCATGCGAGCCCTCGGCGAAGCGTGTGTAGCCGCCACCTACCCATGCGTACTGACTCCTCGATGCGAGGCCCGTAGTAAGTGTCCCGGCTGCGCCTGGCGCACGATGCAGCCCCGCGAGTACACCCGTGTCCTGTTGTGGACCCGGCACGACCACCCCGAGCGATGCCGTCGATTCGATCCGCTTGCCCACGCTGGTGACGGAGTGCTGAAAACGCCAGGAGGCGCCCGCAGACCATTCCCCGCCGGGAAAGATGCGACTCTCCGGCAACGCGCCGCCACTCCCGAAGGTGGCAGGCAGGAATGCGTTCAGCGTGATCTGCGGGGTGAGACCGTAACCGAAGCCCGAGCCGCTCGAGAGCTGTGTCCCAAGCGAACCGCTCCTGCCAAAGATGCCGCTATCGAAGCTGAATTCCCTGGTTGCATTTACCGGGGTGGCATAGCTAAAAACCGGTCCGTGGTCAGCGGCGACAGCAATGGCCGGCAGCGCAAAAGCGCAGGCCAGAACCCAGATCGGATTCCAAATAGATCGCATACATGCTCCTTATGGAAAGCAAATGAAGCGCACGCACACACCGGGTGTGCAGGTCATTGGCTTCTGGAGGAGCGAATCAGATACGGAGGACGGCGATGGTTACGGCGAGAAATCCGGGCGGAGCGTGATCCATCGCGGTCTGTAACAGCAAGGGCGAGTTCATCCGATGGGCGGGGCTGATGGATCCAAGCCGCGCGACCACCGCCCAGTGCACATTTGTTTCGGGCGCGGTGGCAAGAAGCTGCGGACGTTCACTGGTACGCAGTTCCATGCGGCAGCAGCCCTGCTTCACCATCTGTCCGCAAGTGCTGGGCCGCGTGTCGCAGCAGGCGCTCTCTTCGTGGCTCATCGCGCGATTCGCTACGCAGGCTAACGCCGGCGAAACGGTGGAGAACAGCAGAAAGATCGCGACGAGGCTGGCGAGACGACGCATACCGAACACAGTATAGCGTTCCACGGCTGCTCTTCGAGGTGCTCATGCGCGAGAACAGAGCCACCGCAGCGAGCTTCGTATTCCAGGGCAGCTTGCACTATTCTGAATGAGAGTGATCGACGCTTCCTCACAGCTCAACATCTCCCGCCGCCGCTTTCTGGGGCTCTCCGCACTTGCTGCCGGCGGCGGTCTGGTCGCCTACTCCGGCTTCTGGGACCGGCATCATCTCGAAGTTGTCGAGCAGACCATCCGGCTGCGCCGCCTGCCCGAGGCGTTCCATGGTCTGCGCATTGCGCAGATCAGCGATATCCACTACGACGAATACGCAGAGCCATTTTTCGTGCGGGAAATGGTCCGCCACGTCAACGCACTTCATCCCGACATCGTCGTGCTCACCGGTGACTTTGTCACCGACGGCTTGCTGCCTCGGCATGTCAGTGCGCGCCTGAGCTATCCCTGCGCTGAGATCCTGAGCGGCATCCAATGCCCGCATCGCTTCGCCTCACTCGGCAATCACGACACGCTGGTTGGCTGGGCGGTCGTCGTCGATGCTCTGAAGGTTCATGGCATCCCCACGCTGCTTAACAGCTCATTTCCTTTCGAGCGTGATGGCGGGCGGCTCTGGCTCGCCGGACTTCGCAGCTCGACAGAGGATTTCCCCGAGCTGCACGAAGCTATGCCAGCGCAGACCGCGCCGAATGAGCCCGTGATTCTGCTGGCCCATGAGCCGGACTATTGCGTTCACGTTGCGAAGTATGGCGTGGATCTCATGCTTTCCGGCCATACGCATGGTGGCCAGATCCGTCTGCCTTTTTTCGGGACGCCGGGACAGATGTTACCGAGGGGCGGACGCTACTTCGTACGCGGCTATTTCAATGTCGGCCCACTGCAGCTTTACGTCAACCGCGGCATCGGGACCGTCACACTGCCAATGCGCTTTCGCTGTCCACCGGAGATCACGCTGTTTACGCTGCAGCCGGCGGAGTCGCAATCTCACGTCTGAGGAACCGCGATACCATTCCATCCGTACTCCAGATGTCGCGCCGAACCGCTGTACCCCCAAAACTATGAACGCTACCGCCCGCTCCATTGCAGAGCCCTCATCTTTCGTCGCACCCGCGGAAGGCTCCACTCTCCGTCAGGCACTCATGCTCGCCGGTCTCTTCGCGCTGCTCAAGTTCGCGCTGCACCTGGGCGCGAATCTCTGGGAAGCACACATCGGCTGGGGCTACTTCCGCGACGAGATGTACTACATCCTCTGCGGCCAGCATCTCGACTGGGGCTACGTGGACCACGGGCCCATCGTGGCCCTGCAGGCGCGCCTCGGTATCGCGCTCTTCGGCACATCACTCGCCGGCATGCGCATGTTCAGCGCGCTCGCCGGCGCAGCGACGGTCTTTCTCACCGGCGTCATTGCGTGGGCGATCGGCGGGAATCGCGTCGCACAGTCGCTCGCCATGCTTGGCATCCTGCTGGCGCCGGAGTTTCTCGGGCTCGACAGCTTTCTCTCCATGAACTCTTTCGAGGCGGTCTTCTGGATGGCCGCTGTCCTCGCCATCCTTATGCTGCTGCGCGGCGCGTCCGCCCGCTGGTGGATCGTCTTCGGGATCGCCGGCGGGATCGGCATCGAGAACAAGCCTTCGATGGTGGTCTTCCTGGTCGCGCTGCTTATCGGATTGCTGCTTACGCCCCAACGCCGCATCGTCTTCAGTCGCGCCGCTGTGGTAAGCGTTGCGGTCATTGTGCTGCTGGCGCTGCCGAATCTTGTATGGCAGATCCACAACCACTTCCCTACGCTCGAGTTCATTCACAATGGCAAGGTCGATCACAAGAATGTCGTGCTCTCGCCACTGCAGTTTTTGGGCGCGCAGGTGATGATGCTGAGCCCCATCAGTGTGTTCCTGTGGTTCGCCGGCGTTGTGTGGCTGCTGGTCAGCCGCCGCAGCCGGCCCTGGCGCTTTCTGGGCTGGACCTATCTCATCTTCCTCGTGCTCATGCTCGCCACGCGCGATGCGAAGGACTACTATCTCGCGGCCATCTATCCCGCCATCTTTGCCGCCGGCGGCGTCTGCTGGCAGGCGCTGCTGAAGCGCCGCAGCACGGCCTGGCTCGTTCCTGCGTATGCCGCGCTCCTCATCATCACCGGCATTTTCATCATGCCCATGTCCCTGCCGGTTCTTACGCCGCAGCAGTGGCTCGACTACACGGCGCGCATGCACCTGCGCCACACTGCCGCGAATATGGAGAACGAAGCGACCAGCGCCTTTCCGCAGTTCTTTGCCGACCGCTTCGGCTGGGAGGAGATGGTGGACGATGTAACCCGCATCGTCAATGGACTCTCTCCTGCGGACCGCGCACGCGTGGGCATCCTCTGCTCCAACTACGGCGAGGCCAGCGCAATCAACTTCCTCGGTGCCGGCCGCGGCCTGCCTTTCGCCATCAGCGGCCATAACAACTACTGGATCTGGGGTCCGCACGGCGAAAACCGGCGAAGTGATGATCGTAATCAACGGCGCGTCCCTGGACGAGATGCGGAAGTACTACGACTCGGTCGAGATCGCCGGTACGATGAACCACCCCTACGCGATGCCGTATGAGCATCGCAACATCTATCTCTGCCGCGGACGGAAAGGCTCGATTGTGAAGGACTGGGCGGAGTTCAAGAAGTACATTTAGCTGCGTAGCTCCTACCAGGATTTCGCGGCACGCCGCAGAGGAACTCGCGCTACTCTAGGCACTAACTCTCTCCGCCGGAGCTATCGCCATCGCCACACCTGCGACGAACGACGCCAGCCGCACGCAATACGACCGCGAACACCAGCCGCTCGAGCGCGTGCTTGGGCTCTCGCAATCCACCGCCATCGTGGTCGGCACCATCATTGGCAGCGGCATCTTCCTTGTCCCGCAGGAGATGATGCGCGCAGTCGGCCACTCCTCGCTGGTCTATCTGGCGTGGATCGCCGGCGGACTGCTTTCGCTCTTCGGCGCGATGACGTACGCCGAGCTCGCTGCGCGCATGCCCGAAGCGGGAGGCGAATATGTCTACATCCGCCGCGCCTATGGCGACCTGCCCGCCTTCCTCTATATGTGGACCTGGTTCGCCGTAGCGAAGCCCGCTTCGATCGCCACGGTCACCATCGGGCTGGCCCGCACGCTCGCGCTCTTTCCGTCGCTGAAGTGGCTCGATCACACGGCCGTCGCAGCGCCCATTCCTCTCGCGTGGTCGCAGCTCTTCGCCATCGCGATGACCTGGCTGATGACCGGCCTGAACTACATCGGCATCCGCCGCGCGGCAAACTTCCAGCTCGTCTTCACCTGGCTGAAGGTGCTGCTGGTGCTGGTGATCGCGATCACCTGCTTTGCCAGCGCGCACGGCCTCGCGGCAAACTTCGGCACCGTCTTCACGGGCGCGGAAGGCGGCTTTGCCGGCTTCATGGTCGCGCTCATCGCGGCGTTGTGGGCCTACGACGGCTGGAACGATCTCAACATGGTCGCGGGCGAAGTCCGCAACCCGGAGCGCAATCTACCACTTGCGCTGCTCTTCGGCGTCGGCATCGTCGGATTCCTCTATATCTCGGTCAACGCGGCAATCCAGTACATGCTGCCCGCGGTCGCGGTTGCCGCGTCACCGCGCCCTGCAGTCGCCGCGGTCAGCGTGGTGCTTGGCGCTACTGGCGCGACCCTGGTCACCGCCGGCATGGCGCTCAGCATCTTTGTCACGCTCAACGGCACCATCATGTCCGGCGCGCGCGTTCCATTCGCTGCTGCGCGCGATGGTCTGTTCTTCAAGAAGATCGCGGAGCTGAGTCCGCGCTTCGGAAGCCCTGCGCCCTCGTTGGTGCTACAGGCTATCCTCAGCACGCTGCTGCTGCTGGCCGTGGGCCGCTTTCAGCAGCTCTTCGAATTGGCCATCTTCGCCGAGTGGCTCTTCTATATGATCGCGTCCAGCACCATCTTCGTGCATCGCCGCCGGGCCGCCGCGGAGAGCGCGGCAACCTTCCGCATGTGGGGCTATCCGGTACTGCCGGCGCTCTTTATCGTCGCGGCGGCGGTGCTGCTGGTCTACAGCTATCAGAGCAATCTGCGGAACTCATTGCTCGGCACCGCGATCATCCTGGCCGGCGTACCGCTATTTTATTTCTTCAAGCGGAAGTTGAAGTCGTAGAGCGGGGCACGTCGCGCTTGTGAATCTGCTCGCAGACCGGATGCCCGCACCGGCAGGGCGGCAGCTCCTCGCGCCCATGCTTCTCGCACCATTCGCCGCAATATTCCTTCCCTTCCGGGACTGCACACATGCACTGCGGATGAGCACATTTTACCTGCATCTGGGACCTCCTTCTGCTGGGGGTTGGATGCCCTATAGTCTCCGGAGGCGGCTGGCAAGAGCACCATGGCGCGAAATTGCGACCTCCGTAATGCTGCGTTTGTGGGATGAGGGAGCGCAACCTAGGTGGAAGCGACAGGTAGCAACTTCCACGTTTGAATGGATTTGCCATGATTTCTCTGGATCTCACCCGCGAAGCACCACTGGTTGACCTGGGTAAGCTGCACCTGGTGAAGGGCCGCAGCATCTCGCTCTGCCACCACTGCAAAAAATGCCTCAGCCGCAAGAGCCTGCTGCGCTGTAACGAATGCAGGCACGATTTCTGCCCGAATTGCCTGGATGCCTGCCGTTGTTACACACAAGGTGGCTTCCGTATGGGCTCGCGCCGACGTCAGCAGCCGCGGCATCTGGCCCTGGTCACCGGAGCCATGCCGCAGACCAGCCGCCAGAGGTAACCCTGCCTTCCGCTTCCCCTTTTGGGAGGCAAGCGCAGTGCCGGTCCCGTTATGACCGGCGCCGCACGCACTCCTCATACAGCCGCAGGTACTCGCCCGCCGGCTCCCGCCAGGAGTAATCCTTGGCCATCCCGTTCCGCTGCAGCGTCTGCCATGCGGCCTTGTCCGCGAAGGTAGCGAAGGCCCGATCCAGCGCGGCCATTAACGCCTCTGTCTGGTAGGGGTAGAACTTGAAGCCAGTCCCGGTCTGCGCAGCGGGGTTCCACTCCTCGATGGTATCGTCAAGCCCGCCCGTCGCATGCACCACCGGGACGGTTCCATATTTCAGACTGTATATCTGGCTTAGTCCGCACGGCTCATATCGAGACGGCATGAGAAACATATCCGCGCCTGCTTCGATCTTGTGTGCCATGGTGTCGTCATACGCCACCTTCACTGCGACGCGTCCCGGATAGCGCTCTGCGAAGGAGCGGAATAGTCCCTCGTAGTACGCCTCGCCGGTCCCCAGCACCACCAGCACCAGCTCGCGCGTCATCAGCTCCGGCATGATCTCCGCCAACAGGTCGAATCCTTTTTGCGTGGAGAGCCAGGAGATGATGCCCAGCACCGGCGTATTGTCCCCGCTCTTCAGGCCGAAGGCATGCATCAGATCGCGACGGCAATCCCGCTTGCCTTTCATATGCTCCGGCGTGTAATGCGCGGCAATCTTGCGATCCGTTGCCGGGTTCCACTCGTCGTAATCCACACCGTTCAGGATGCCCTTCAGGTCCGCCGAGCGCTTCTGAATCACACCCTCAAGTCCGGCGCCGAGCTCGCGTGTCTGGATCTCCTGCGCGTAGCGCGGGCTCACCGTGCTCAATGTGTCCGCGTAGATGATGCCGCCCTTCAGGAAGTTCGCCTGGCCGTAGAACTCGAGGCCATCCACCGTGAAGACATCCCATGGCAGATCCAGCCGCTCGATCATCTGCGCGGGAAAGAGCCCCTGATGTCCTGCGTTGTGGATAGTCAGCAGGCACGGCACCTTTCGCAGCACAGGATCGAAGTAGTAGAGCGAGCGCAGCATCACGGGCACCAGCGAAGCATGCCAGTCGTGCACGTGGAAAAGGTCCGGGATGCCAAGCTGCTTCGCTGCTTCGATCACGGTGCGGCAGTAGAGCCCGAAGCGCTCGGCGTTGTCGCTGTATTCCCCGCCCTGTACGCCGTAAAGCCCCTCGCGGTCGTAGAGTTCAGGGCAATCGAAAAAGTAAAACTGGACGCCATTGCGCACGCCGCCATCGAGCACGGTCACGAAGCGGTTGTAGCCGTGGAACGGAATCGTGATGCTGGGGATGGCGACGCGCCGCTCCGTCATGTGCTTCTGCACCTGGCGGTAGTACGGCAGGTACACCGTCACCTGGTGGCCCTGGCGCGCCATCTCGCGCGGCAGCGCTCCGACAACATCGGCCAGTCCGCCCGTCTTTGCGAACGGCACGCACTCGGAGGCCGCGTACACAATATGCATTCCTGCTCCGCCCCTCTACACTGCAAATGCCGCTGCCATTCATCTATACCAAGCAGCCGGCATCGTGATGCTTGAACCCGATTCTATCTGTGTGGGAGTGCTGGCCGACAAATGCAGAAGAAACCCCGGCTCGGTCAGAACTTTCTGGTAGATGCAGATGCCTGCCGCCGCGTCGTCGGGGCGCTTGGCGACATTGCCGAGGAAGCTGTCCTAGAGATCGGTCCGGGACGGGGCGCTATCACCCGGCTGCTCGCTCGCGCCGCTGGAAAACTCACGCTGATCGAGTTCGATCCGGCGCTGGCCGCGGACCTCGCCAGTGAATTCGCCGCTATGCCCAGGATCGAAGTCCGCCACGCTGACATCCTGAGCTTCGACCTGACGGCGCTCGCGCAGGAACGGGGCCGCAAGCTCACCCTCGCCGGCAATCTGCCCTACTACATCACCTCGGATATCCTGCTGCATCTCCTGGCCCACCATGCCGCCATTGATCGTGCTGTTTTGATGGTGCAGCGCGAGGTCGCAGAGCGCATCACCGCCTCGCCCGGCACGCGCGACTACGGCGTGCTCAGCGCCACCATGCAGCTCTACGGCACGGTTGAGCTGCTCTTCACCCTGCCGCCCAGCGCCTTCGCGCCGCCACCCGAAGTCCACTCCAGCGTCTTCCGCTTTTACGTACGGCCGCGCTTTGAGGAACTCGGCATCACGGCAGAACGCTTTGTTCCCTTCCTGCGCGCGAGCTTTGCGCAGAAGCGTAAAACCTGGTCCAACAACCTGCGCAGCGCAGGGTACAACACTATCGGAATCGCATCTGCCCTCGCGGCAGCCGGTCTGGATGCAAACGTACGGGCGGAAGCGGTGGATCTGCCCCGCATGGCCGCGGTCTTCCGCGCGCTCAGTCAATCCTGAAAAAGTGCGCTCCCAAAAAACAAAGCGGCGAGGAGCACATCCTCGCCGCTTGTAATGCAGGTTCGCTTGCGTTCTAGTGGTGCCCGCTCGAGCCCACGTGGGCTGCGCTGGCCGGTGGCGCCGACATGTGCGGTGCCGGCGGTGGTGAGTACGAGCGCGGCGCCGGTGGAGGTGAATAGCTGCGCGGCGGTGGCGTGTACATCCGCGGTGCCGGCGGCATCGGACGCGGAGCCGGCGGCGTGATGCGTTGCGGTTCAGACATCACCGGGCGTGCTGTCTGAGCCGGCGGCATCGTCCGGAAGACGGGTCGCGGCATTGCGTTCACAGGTGGCCGCGTGCCGGAAGTCGCAGCCGGAGGTACCGGCCGCACGGTGCTGCCATCATTCCCGGTAAAGGCGGAGGTGCGGCCCACCGGCATGGTGTGGGTGCCGGTTGCCCGGTCGGAAAGCCGGCCGCCGGGCATGGGGGTCTCGAGCACCGGGAGCGGATCGACGCGATGACCCTCGATGCGTACCGGCTGCGTATGGTGGTTGCCCATGCCGCCGCCCGGCAATGCCGGCCCGCGGTTCACCGCTTGCAGCGTTCTGCTGGGCGATCCGATGTGGCCGCCGGGAATGGGACGCGGTGGCGGACGGTAGCCGCGCGGCGCATTCCAGATGGTCACGATCGGCTGCCAGCCGAGCCCGCACTGTCCCGGCACCCAGCCCCAGCCCATGCTGTCCCAGTAATTCCATGCACCGCAGTGGTACGGCAGCCAGCCCCACGAATAGCCCGAGATCCAGGTGTAACCCCATCCCGGATAATTTGCCCAATAGCCGTTCCCATAGGGGTCCCAGCCCGCCGGCTCTTCGTTCGGCACCCAAACGTTGCCGTAGCCCTCTACGGGGTACCAGTCGCCGCTGGCATCCAGATCGTCCCAGCCTGGCTGATTGGTCGCGCCGCTGGTCTCGCGCGCGCTGGTCTGCTGTTGCGCCTGCTGCGCAATCTGATTGTCGCGGTCCTGGTTCCACTGGTCCCAGGTGTCGTTCGCAATGGACGCGGTGGTCACGTTCGAAGCATCGTTCGCATCGAAGTGCAGGCTGCCGCCCTCCTCGATCGTCTGGTCGAAGGCGCCGCTTAGCGAAGCACGCACCGTTCCGCTGAAGACCGAAATGTCCGGCGCATTGTCCAGAGTGATGCGGAAGATCGAGTTGGTCACCGGCTGCGCCTGTGCAGCGTTGAAATGCACCGCAAAGTGCTGGCTATTCGCCGTGTTCAACTCGAAGTAGCCGAGCCCGGCGAGCATCGTCATCTCCGTCGGCTCGTTTCGCGCATCCGCGCCCGGCAGCTTGTCGAGCCGGAGCTGGCTGTTCGGCGTCACCCGCGCGACGCTGCCGTCAGTAAACTCCACTTCGGCCTGCCCGTCCTGGCCAGTGGCAAGCGTGTAGCCGGCAAGCAGCGGCATGTTGGACTGTGCCTGCTCGAACTGCGTCTGCTCGCCCTCAAGGACCTTCACCTCGCCCTGCACATAGCTCAGCCGCACCAGCGCGGTGGTGTCCGGCGCCTGTGCCCGAAGCATCCCGGCACCCACTATCAAAGCAAGAAAAGAAACCACCCAACGGTGTGCACTCATGGGCCCACCTCCTCATGCTCAACGGCCGTCGACGTCATCCGATGAACAGGCTCGCTGGCTCTACTGGTTAGAACACGCAATCCTACAGAAGGTCGCAGGCACCATACTCATAAACCCGTGAGCACTCATAAACCCGTAGCCGCGCCGAGCAGGGGTTTTGGAAAGCGCTTGGTGATGACGTGCTGGCTTGCCCATTCGTTTGCGTCGGGCTCGCTATTTCGTCACAATGCCGCCAGCATCGACGATTGCCAGCAGGTGGCGCGCGCGCTTCTGCGCCCGCTGCATCACCGCGTCATCCTTCACGATGGCGAGCAATTGCGGCGCGATGTTGCCCAGCTCGAGCGCCTGCCCGTTCTGCGCCATGCTCTCCAGCGTCTCGAGCTCGGCATCCAGGCTCAGGCGTCCGTGCTCGTGCTCGATCTCCAAGCGCCGGCCCGATTCGAGCGTTGCAGCAATACCTTGCATTTCTGTCGTAACCCACTCAATCTTAGGGTCTTTACTGTAATTGTAAGAGCAGCCTCCGTGGCCATCTGTGCCCTGGTATCCCAGCTCTTTCTTGCCGGTGAAGGCCATGTGCGCGTCGCCGCCCTCACACGCTATGTCGAAGAACTTCTTCGCCCGCGCGGTCGCAAAGATGCGCTCCGTCGTTGGCGCCGTTATCTGTATGGGCCGGTCCTGCCCTTCGCTGGGTAGCGCTGCCGTATCGTCCGGGGCGGTGGCGCCAGCCTCGGCATGAAAGCGCCCCGTTCCATCCTCGTGCACGGTGATGGTGTATTTCGCGGGCTGCATCCGCGGATCTTCAAAGTGGAAGGTCACCGTAGCCGGAGGCTGCCCCTGCGCCGCCACACATAGAGTCAGGGCAAGCCCGGCGGGAAAAACGAATCGGGCAGCCCGCATCTGTCTTGCCTTCATTGCTGGCGGGCCCTCACTGGTGGAATGGGAGACGGCGTCGCAATCGCCCGAACTGGAGCCGCAGCCGCAATCGCAAGGCTGGTAACGCCCTGCTGGGCCAAGGTCTGCGCGGTGTGGATGTGGCAGATCGCAATCGCGAGCGCGTCGGCCGCATCCGCGGGTTCAGGCTCGTGCTCCAGCTCCAGCAGCCGCGCCACCATGAACTGCACCTGCTCCTTCTTCGCCAGGCCATAGCCGACCACGGAGGACTTCACGCTGAGCGGCGCGTACTCTGCAATTGGCAATCCCATATTCGCCGCCGCCAAGCAGCGCGACGCCGCGTACCTGCCCCAGCTTCAGCGCGGATTTCGCATTCGCGGAAAAGAAGACATCTTCAATCGCCACCACCGCCGGGACATGCAGAGTGATCAGCGCCGTCAGCTCGGCATAGACGCGCACCAGCCGCGTGGGCATTGTCTCTTTCTTCGAGAGCACAATCCCGCCGGCAGCAATCGCCCGCAGCCGCGGCGTGCGCGCGGATTCGTCCACCTCGACCACGCCGTAGCCGGTGCACTCCGTGCCGCAGTCAATTCCGAAGACTCGCATGAGTGGAAGTCTAGAGCATTTCTCCTATGCGGTGATCGCTCTCCGTACGAGAGGTGCAGCTTTTCTTAACGGAAAAGCTGCGTACGCATCTGTTCTCGACATAGACCTTAGGAGGAAATGCTCTAACCCGTTCCAGCAGGCAAGCGGCGGTGCGTATGACGGTACTCACGAGACTTAACTGACCCGCGATACGCCCTCGACCGGCGAGCTGGCTGTCGCGTAGAGCTTGCGCGGCATCCGTCCCGCGACGAAGCTCTCCCGCCCCGCCAAAACCGCATGCTGCATCGCTTCAGCCATCAGCACCGGATTCTTCGCGGTCGCAATTGCCGAGTTGATCAGCACCGCGTCCGCGCCCATCTCCATTGCCATCGCGGCTTCGGCTGCTGAGCCGATGCCCGCATCGACGATCAGCGGGACCTCGGTGATCATCTCGCGCAGGATGCGCAGCGTGGCGGTGTTCTGCAAGCCCATACCGCTGCCGATCGGCGCCGCCAGCGGCATCACCGCCGCTGCGCCCGCATCCACCAGCCGCTTCGCAAAGACGATGTCGTCCGAGGTATAGGGCAGCACGGTGAAGCCCTCCTTCACCAGCACACGCGTCGCTTCGAGCGTCGCCTGCACATCCGGATAGAGCGTCGCCTGGTCGCCAATGACCTCGATCTTCACCCAGTCCGACAATCCCACCTCGCGGCCCAGGCGCGCCGCGCGGATCGCTTCGTCCGCCGTGTAGCAGCCGGCCGTGTTCGGCAGCAGAAAGTAGCGCCGCGGGTCGATGAAGTCCAGCAGCGATTCCCTGGTGCGGTCCAGGTTCACCCGCCGCACCGCCACCGTCACCATCTCCGCACCGGAGGCCTCGATGGCCTGCTGGGTCTCAGCGCCATCCTTGTACTTGCCCGTGCCGACGATCAGCCGCGACTGAAAGGCACGGCCCGCAATTACCAGTGGTTCCATGACTTCTAGTCTACTGCGAACGCGTTCACTACCTGCAGTCCCC
Source organism: uncultured Acidobacteriaceae bacterium (assembly GCA_963757575.1). GTDB lineage: Bacteria > Acidobacteriota > Terriglobia > Terriglobales > Acidobacteriaceae > KBS-83. The sequence goes on along the minus strand of CAVWSD010000012.1, from coordinate 102,859 downwards.
ATCGCTCACCGCCATGGTTCACGGACAGCAATGGCAACGCTCGGCGGCTGGCCATTTGAGAAAAATGACTACGGTACGCCCTATCGCCACATTTCATATGGGGATTCCAAGCTGCGGAACGTACTCGCAGCATCCGCGCGGACTTCAAGAGCGGCCAGATTCAAGCGACCGTTGCCACCGGTCCGGCTGACTCTGAAGGATGTATCACCGTGCGGCTGGCAGCGTCTGGCTCATGAGCTCTCCCGCGGGAGTACTTTCAAGAATTGACGTTACGACTAAATTGCAAAGAGAAAGGCCCGCACCATAGTGGCTGCGGGCCTTTCCCGGTGATCTGTTGGAGTTGACCTGAGGCGTGCACGCTTCTCGATTTCACCCGCCTGCCTCCCAATCTGACAGGACGAGCTATGAAGTGGGCCTCAGCGAAAAAGTTCTGATTCGCCAGGTCTAGAGCATGAACGCCCTAAGCCTCAGTCACCTCACGTACTGTGATCGAACAACTACCGTCAGAAGTTTTCATTCGCTGGATCATCCTCCTTTCCCGTGTATTTCTAAATTATCGCCCGACCCCGGGACAGGTCAAGCGGGCGCGGCTTTATTGCATGGAAGTCGAACATCGCCGGTCAACCTGCCGCGCCGGAGCCATCTACTCAAGGCCGCTGAATTCTTGGATTTGCACCCAACTATCTCTGCTCGCGATCCGCGCCATCGAGTTGTCTTCCCGTATGGCGCACCCGGCACATCGAGCTCGCTGCCATCCTGCAAGACGGATAAACACTCTCACGCCAGCGCGTGAAAATACTCGTCGCGCTCCACCACATCCAGCGGGCGCCCAAACAACTCGCTCAGCCGCTCCGCGGTCAGCAGCTCGCGTTTTGCACCGTCGCCCACGATGCGTCCTTCGCGCATCAGGATCACACGATCGATCTCCGGCAGCACATCCGGAAGATGATGTGTCACCAGCAGGAGGCCGGTTCCCTGCTGTGTCAGCCGTCGCAGCGTCTCGCGCAGCTCGCGCTGCGCGCGCAGATCGAGCGCATTTGAAGGCTCGTCCAGCAGCAGCATCTCCGGCCGATGCACCAGCGCCCGCGCAATCATGATGCGCCGCGTCTCTCCCGCCGACATCTCGCCCACGGCCTTCGCCCCGAGGTGCGTCGCGTCCATCAGCTCCAGCGCTTCCGCTGCGCGCTCCCGCATCTCCGCGGTGACGACAAGGTGCGGCCACAACGTCGCGCTCGCAAAAAATCCGGAGACCACCGCGTCACGCCCCGGCGTATGCGCCGTAGTCGGTCCGGGCAGATCGGCAGAAACCACGCCCAGCCGCCTGCGAAGCTCCTCCACAGCCCAGCGCTCGCGTCCGAAGATGCGCACCCATGAGCCTTCGCGCGCCAGCGGATAGCATTCGCAGGTCAGCACTTTGATAAGACTCGATTTGCCGCAGCCATTCGGCCCCAGGATCACCGCGTGCTCGCCACGCTTTAGTGCCAGGTCGATCGCATGCAGCACCACCGCATCGCCGCGCGCCACATGCACGTCGCGCAGCTCGGCGAACCACTCTGTTTCATTCGTTGTTTGCGTCACACTTGTTAGAGTAAAAGCTTCATGGACACAACCTCCTCCCTGCCCCGCGGATTTCTCTGGGGAGCCGTGCGCGCCGGCATCAAACCGAGTGGCCGCGCCGATCTCTCCGCCATCGTCGCGCCGGAGACCGCCGCCGCCGCCGCTCTCTTCACCACGAACAAAATCCAGGCCGCGCCGCTCCTGATCGATCGCCGCCATCTGGCCGCCAACGCCGGCCGCGTTCACACCGTGCTCATCAATGCCGGGAATGCCAACTGCGCCACCGGCGACTTCGGCATCACGGCTGCCGAGCAATGCTGCGACGCAGCGGCCGAAGCATTTGGCTGCGCACCCCAGGCCGTTTTCCCCTCTTCCACCGGCATCATCGGCGTGCCCCTTCCCGTCGAAAAAATCCGCGCCGCCCTTCCAGCGCTCAGCGCCGCCGTCGGCAACACGGCGGAGCATCTCGCGAGCGTCGCCGCCGCCATCATGACCACCGATACCCGGCCGAAGACTGCCCAGGCCACCGTCGAGATCGATGGCCAGGAGGTGCGCATCGCAGGCATCGCCAAGGGCGCGGGCATGATTCATCCCCAACTGGCAGCACCCCACGCCACCATGCTCGTCTATCTCTGTACGGATGCCGGAGCCGAGCCTGCGCTGCTCGACTACCTGCTCGCCGGTGCGGCAGAGACCAGCTTCAACCGCATCTCCATCGATGGCGACACCTCCACCAACGACACCGTGCTGCTGCTCGCCAGCGGAGCATCGGGCGCAACACTCGGCAGCCACAACTCCGGCCCATTCGCAGCCGCGCTCAGTGAAGTCTGCACCTCGCTGGCAAAACAGATCGTCGCCGACGCCGAAGGCGCCACCCACCTGGTCGAGCTTAATATCCGCAGCGCTGCCTCCGATGCCGACGCGCTCCGCATCGCCAGAGCCATTGCCCACTCCCCACTGGTGAAGACCGCCTGGGCGGGTAGCGATCCTAACTGGGGCCGCTTGATCGCGGCGATCGGCTACTCCGGCGCCGAGGTCGATCCGGCGCGCATCGCCATCCGTCTCGGCGATCTCCTCATCTGCGAGCGCGGCGGACGCGCCGCTGCCTTCGACGAAGCCGGCGCGCACCGCTATCTCAGCCAGCCGGAATTCGCCGTCCACATCGATCTCGGCCTCGGCAACGGCGCCTGCCGCTTCTGGACTTGCGACCTCACCCGCGAGTACGTCTCCATCAACGCCGACTACTCGACATAGGACGCCGGCCATCGTCGATCTGCGACGCACTCGCACGCATTCGCGCCATGCAACGAAAGTAGTGCATGGCGTGCAACCGGCGATAAACACTGCTTGAATCGCGCAGGCTGCGCCCTTGTGCACAGACTTATGCACATTTCTGTTGAAAAGCACGCGTTGCGTATCGCGCCCGGGTATGGCACTCTGGCGCACGCCTCCCGCTTCACCAATTTCCGGACCCGAGCTTTCGCCCCGCTATTGACAAGCGTTGCGCAGCCCATGAGGCCGCGCAATCGCAGCTGCGCGTCTCGGCTTCGGCTGCGGTGCTCTACAATCATTTCGACCGCGTCATTCGCCTCGCCATTCGAAGCCATTACAAGGACCACTGCTGAACATGCCACAAAGGCCCAGTGCGGCTGCCGCCGCCATATCTCATCCCCTCATTTCGAATGACAGGCTGCAGCACCTCTACGTCACGCTGCTCCGCACACGCCTGCTGCGCCAGCGCAACCGGCTGGCCGGCAATGCGGCTCCGCTGGTGGCACGCGAATCAATTGTTACCGGCACGGTGACACATCTTGAGACCGGCGATGCCACGATGCCCACGGCCGGCGACCGCCTTGCCGCCCTCGCACGCGGGCATGCCCTGCGCCGCGTGACCGCCGCAGCGCCGCTGCCCGGCATCCTTACCTCTGCTCCTACGGCCGAGGCCCGCTTCGCCATCGCCACCGGCTACGCGATGGCGCATCAGGGCACCAAGCATATCGTCCTCGCCTTCAGCGGTCCGGGCGTCACCTCGCTCGATACGCTCGGCCCCACGCTCGCCTACGCCGCGCAGCACAAGCTGGGCATCCTCTTCGTCATCGAAACCGCCGCGGACACCGAACTCAGCAGCGCGCGGCATACCGATCGGCTGGGCCTCTATGGCATTCCCGTCGACGGCAACGATGTCGTCGCCATCTATCGCGTGGCGCAAGAGGCTATTCATCGCGCCCGGCGCGGCGTCGGTCCAACGCTGATCGATTGCAAACCCTGGCCGCTCACCACGAAACTGGATGGCCCGGCAGATCCGGTGCGCCGGCTGGAGCAGGCGCTTGAGCGCCGCGGCCTATCAACCGGCAAATTGAAAGAGCGCACCCTCGCCGCTTTCAAGCGCGAGCTCAACGCGGCAAGTCGCAAACGATAACTCGGGCGATCTACAGCTTCAAACGCAGATCCGCCCCGCTCATCTCCGCCGGCTGCTCCAGTCCGAGCATCGCCAGCAGAGTTGGTGAAATATCGCGCAGCGAACCGCCTTCCCGCAGCCGGTACTTCGCCGCGTCCTCGCTCACCAGCACCAACGGCACCGGGTTGGTGGTATGCGCGGTGTGCGGGCCGCCGGACACCGGGTCCACCAGCAATTCCGCATTGCCGTGGTCCGCGGTGATCAGCATCGATCCACCCGCCTGCCGCAGCGCCGTGTAGAGCTGACCCAGGCACGCGTCGACGGTCTCGACGCCGCGGATTGTCGGCTCCAGCTTGCCCGAATGCCCCACCATGTCCGCATTCGCGAAGTTCACCACGATCAACTGAAAGGCCGTATCTGCCACCGCCCTGGTGACAACATCGGCGATGCCGAGCGCGCTCATCTCCGGCGCGAGATCGTAGGTCGCTACCTTCTGGGACGCAACCATCTGGCGATCTTCGCCGGGAAATTCCTTTTCAATACCGCCATTGAAGAAGTAGGTGACGTGCGCGTACTTCTCTGTCTCCGCCACCCGCAGATTGCGCATCTGCGCCGTGGCCAGCCGGTTCGCCAGCAGGTTCTCCATCGATTCCGGCAGCAGGATCATCGGCAGCTTGAACTGTTTGTCATACTGCGTCATCGACAGGTAGTGCAGATTTTTCGGAACTTCAAATCGTGGGATCGTCTTGTCCAGATCGTCGGCGCCCGGCAGTTCGCGCCCGCCGGTGGCGGTCAGCCCGCTCTCTCGCGCCAGCACACGGGTGATCTGCCGCACGCGGTCCGCGCGATAGTTGAAGCAGATGCAGACATCCTCATCCCGCACTCGCGCTACCGGCGCGCCGGTTTCATCCGCAACAACGAAAGGGACGACGAACTCGTCAGTCACACCCTGGCTGTAGCTCTCCTTCACGCGTGCGATAGCATCGCTGTGCGCGCCGGCTTCGGCCGTGCCCTTCACCATAGCGTCGAAGGTGAGCCGCTCGCGTTCCCAGCGGCGATCGCGGTCCATCGCGTAGTAGCGGCCGCTCACCGTCGCCAGCCGTCCCACGCCGATTTCCTCCATCGCGCGCTTCAGCGTCTCCAAGTAGCCCACGCCGCTGGTCGGCAGCGTGTCCCGGCCGTCGAGAAACGCGTGCACGTAGACGCGCTCCGCGCCTCGCATCTTTGCCGCGCGCAGCAGCGCATGCAGATGCGCCTGCTGCGAGTGCACGCCGCCGTTGGAAAGCAATCCCAGCAGATGCAGTTGCCGCCCGGCCTCGCACGCGCGGTCGATGGCCCGCACAATCTCAGGATGCTCGTAGAAGCTGCCGTTCGCGATCATCGCGTCGATGCGCGTGATGTCCATCGACACGACACGTCCTGCGCCGATATTGAGATGACCGACCTCGCTGTTGCCCATCTGTCCATCGGGCAGCCCGACGAAGTGGTCCGAGGCATGCAGCAGTGTGTTGGGAAATTCGCGCAGCAGGCGGTCGTAATTCGGTTTGCGCGCCTGGGCGATTGCGTTCGCTTCGCGTTCCGCGCGATATCCCCACCCATCCAGAATGGCCAGCACCAGCGGTCGTTGCATCTTCCTCTCTTCTTTGTCCGCAGAAATCTATCTCATCAAAATGTACAGCAGCAGACAGGGGCACAGTACAGGCGCGCTCGCGATGTCGCGGCAGTATTGCGCATTCAGCAGGAGATCGTGTACCGCGAATTCTTTATGATCCGGTTCCCCTCTGCCGCCCGGAGTCTTTTCCACTATTCACTCCACCGCAGCGTGCTGCTCGGGCGGATTGACATAGCCTGCGATACGTTCCGGCGCCGCATGCGGCATCGCCGGCATTGGCTTACTCGCCTGCAGCAGCCCACACAAGAAAGGCGGGCGCATGGCACGCGCCGCGCATCGCCGCTGGAAGCCCCGGCTGGCCTGGCGTGCTGGCGCGATCCGGAACTTCACCTCCAGACCCAGTAGATCTCGTCCTCCTATTCCTGATGCCACGTATGATCGGTACATAAGCGAGGATCAAACAAATCAGCGCGCCTATCGCGAATAAAGCCATGTACAAATCGCGCCGGACGAATTTCCTCATGAGCAGCTCGTCTCCGCTATCAGCGCCGTCCTTATTTCGCCGTGATCTGCTTGTCATGCTAGCAGAGCGTTCCGCTGCTGCTTTCCGCATGACACGCTACCTTCAAAGCGACAGTCCGATCAGCCATAAATGCAGGCAGCAACGTTGATTTCTCGTGAAAAAGCTTCGCCGATGCGCAGGCGCGGTTGGCTCAATCTGCGACGCGTCACCTCCGGTTCATCGTGGATCCCGGAGATCGATGGCCTCCGCTTTATCGCCATTCTGCTTGTCGTGCTCTACCATCTGAGTGCCCAGATCATTGCAAAGGGCCACGTAGCTCTCACCATGCAGCCTTGGTATGCCGGGCTGTTCGCATTGCTCGGCCGCGGCGACATTGGAGTGCGCATTTTCTTTGTCATTAGCGGCTTCATTCTCGGCCGGCCATTCGCGCGCCACTATCTGCTCGGCCATCCCAGGCCCTCGCTGAGCACGTATTACCTTCGGCGCCTCACCCGGCTGGAGCCGCCTTACCTCATCAACATCGCGGTTTGCGCCATCTCAATCATGCTCTATGGGCACACCCCGCTTCGCGCCGTATTTCCCCCTTTTGCCGCAAGCGCGTTCTATCTCCATGGCTTTTTTTTCCGGGGTACGGACTTCATCAATCCCGTGGCTTGGACGCTCGAGATGGAGGTGCAGTTCTACCTTCTGGTGCCAGTGCTCACGCTGGTCTACCTTCTGCGTAACCGGTGGCTTCGCCGTTCCCTGCTCGGCGCAATCTGCATCGCGTTGCCGGCCGGGCTTGAATTACTCGTCTTCGGCAAGATCAGCGGCACTTCGCACTTCTGGGCCACTATAGGCTGGTGGTTGCAGTACTTCCTCGCCGGGATGCTGCTCAGCGATATTTACGTCACCGAGATACCCTCGTGGCGCGCATCCTGGTCATGGGATGTGGTCAGTGGCGCTGCCTGGTGCGTATTGCTGTCGGGTATCAGCCGGCTCTACCCTCTGGAGCCGCTGCTTATTGCGCTTGCCTTCATCGGAGCGTTCCGTGGCGTGCTGCTCCACCGGCTGTTCACCATCGAGTGGCTCGCCATCGTCGGGGGTATGTGCTATTCAATCTACCTCTGGCACTTCTTCATCATCGCGCTGGTTTTCAAGGTCAGCCGCCGCGCCCTGATCACGCACGATCTGCTGACCAACTTCCTTATACAGAGCGCCATCATCCTACCCTGCATCCTCGGCTTCTCAGTTCTCTATTTCGTCTTCATAGAGAGGCCGTGCATGGATCCCGCATGGCCGCAAAAACTCAAGACCGCCGTGAGTGGTCACTCGCGGCGGTCCGAAGTAGCGTAAGCGCGTAGCAGTCTTTAGCGCTGCGGCTTGGTGGTGGGTGCAGGCGGTGGCGTTGTCGACTGTGGCGTTGACGGAGCAGACTGAGTCGACGGTGAAGGCGCTGCTGCGCCCGGTCCTGCGCCCGGTCCTCCTGCGCCTGGTCCGGTTGAGCCCGCTGGCGGCGCGTGCTCAGCCTGATACTTCTTCTGCGCCGCTTCGATCTCGGGACGATGTTTCTCGATCGCGTCGCGACCTGCCTGGCGGCCCTTCTGCTGCGCGGCCGAGACGCTCTCACCGAGCATCTGCGGCATTGCCTGCAGCACGCGCTTTCCGGCGGGAGTCCGATAGAACTCCAGCGCCTTTGCCGCGTCCTCCGTCGACAGATACTTCGCGTAGATCGGCTGCATCAGCGTCGGATAGTCAATGCCGCTGATGCTGGTCTGCACATCCGTCCACACGTCCTCCGGGATGAAGGGCGCGGCCTGCTTGTTCATCGCAATCATCTGCGACCAGTTGTTTTCTTCGATCTTCTTGTAGCCCATCAGGTCCAGCAGCTCGCGCGTCTGGGCCAAAGTGATGGGGTTTGCCGGCGGCGGCGGTGTGCCCGGTGTCAGCGAACCGATGTTGCGGTTCGATGGTGAGGTCGCCGACTGCCCACTTGGCGCCGTTTGCGCCTTGGTGCTCTTGCTCGGGCTGCTGCTCTGCGCGCCGCTCTGGGTGCTGCTCTGAGCGAAGGCGCTGTTTGCCGTCAACGGCAACACCAGCAAAACTCCGCATATTACGGTTGGGAAAAACTTCATCAGAACACTCTTTCCTGCGTGGCGCTCTCGACCACGCGCTTTGGCTATTAGAGGGTTTTCACTGTTACGTATGTGGCCGTCTTGCGCCAGCAACGGCGGTCCGGCATACACCTGTAAGTGAAACGCCCTAGTCACAATTGACAGATTCGATGCCGAGGAACTCTGCTGCCTGTCCCAGTTCCTCCTCGATCCGCAGTAGCTGGTTGTACTTGGCAATCCTGTCCGTGCGCGAAGCCGAGCCGGTCTTGATCTGGCCCGCGCCGGTGGCTACCGCAAGGTCGGCGATGAACGCGTCCTCCGTCTCGCCGCTGCGATGCGAGATGATCGACGTGTACCCGTAGCGGCGCCCCAGCTCAATCGTTTCCAGCGTCTCGCTCACCGTGCCGATCTGGTTCAGCTTGATCAGGATCGAATTGCCGACACCTTCGTCGATGCCGCGCTGCAGCCGCTCGGTGTTGGTGACGAACAGATCGTCGCCTACAAGTTGCACGCGGCCGCCCAGTTTCTCCGTCAACAACTGCCAGCCCTTCCAGTCGTCTTCGGCCAGGCCATCTTCAAGCGAGATGATGGGATACTGCCGCGCCCAATCGGCCCAGAAGTCCACCATCTCCTCGCTCGTCTTCTCACTCTTGTCGGACTTCTTGAACACATAGTTGCCGCTCGACTTGTCGAAGAACTCGCTTGCCGCCGGATCGAGCGCCAGCGCGATATCCTCACCTGCCTTGAAGCCCGCCTGCTCGATCGCTTCCAGAATCACCTCGATCGCTTCGACGTTTGATTTCAATGACGGCGCAAAACCGCCCTCGTCACCAACCGCGGTGTTATAGCCCTTCTTTTTCAACACGCCCTTCAGAGTGTGGAAGACCTCCACGCCCCAGCGCAGCGCGTCAGAGAAGCGCTCCGCGCCCACCGGCATCACCATGAACTCCTGAAAGTCCACGTTGTTGTCCGCGTGCGCTCCGCCATTGATGATGTTCATCATCGGTGTCGGCAGGATGCACGCATTCACGCCGCCCAGGTAGCGGTAGAGCGGCAGCTTCAGCGCCAGGGCCGAGGCCCGCGCGCACGCCATCGAAACCGCAAGGATCGCATTCGCGCCGATCTTGCTCTTGTTCTCCGTCCCGTCCAGCGAGATCATCGTGGCATCGATCAGCCGCTGGTTTGCCGCATCCATGCCGGTCAGCTCCGGGGCCAGGATGCTCTCCACATTCTCCACTGCCTGCAGGACGCCTTTGCCCAGGTAATGCGACTTGTCCCCATCGCGCAGCTCTACCGCTTCGTGCTCCCCCGTCGAGGCCCCGCTCGGCACCGCGGCCCGGCCTATCGCGCCGCCGTCCAGCACCACATCCGCCTCTACCGTGGGGTTTCCGCGTGAGTCAAGAATCTCCCGCGCGTGTATCTGCGCAATTTCCGTCATATCGCTCCTTGTGATTTGGTGCCGCAAGCGGTCGTTCAACTTCAGGCGGCGGTCCACCGGAATCGGCTCGCCGGTCACCCCGCCGATCATGCTGATCCAATTGCTCATCTATCGATTGATTGCAGTTCGCGAACTTCCTATAGGATCTCGGCAGCAAGTGGCGATCAAATACTGCCGAGGGGCAACCTAGAAAGTCTAACAAAGCAGGCGGCATGCCGTTGTGAGCCACTCTCACTCAGGGACAGAAAGTAGAAGAACGCCTCCGTCGCCTATTCACCTTGACTGCTTTCCGGCGAACAATTTCGGGAGGTGGCGCTTATTACCCCTGCAATCATCACGTCCGCACGCCTGCCTTTTCTGACGTTTTCTCGAGCTTTGCAGCCTTCTACGCGTCGTAGAGCTGACGCAGCTCGCATTCGCCGTCGCCGACCGACTTGAGGAACTGCCTGGCCAGCTCGACCGCCTCTTCTTTGGAGTTCACTTTGAAAATGGCGAATCCGCCTACCACCTCTGTCGCTTCCGTGAAAGGGCCGTCGGTTACGGTGATTTTGCTGCTGGATCGCCGAACTCGCGCCCCGAGACTGCTCGGAAGGCAGCCCTCCGTCGCGAGCAGCCAGCCCGCCTTCATGCCTTCTTCGATCATCTTGCCCATGGCGACCATTTCTTCTTGTGTCGGCGGGGTCCCGCGCTCGACTGACTTATACATACTCAGGAATCGCATTAACTTCTCCTTGATTGATTCAGGTTAGGAGCCGGGTTCTTGTCCACCCGGTGCTCTATGGATACGTCGAACGAGCAATCGCCGACTCGACACGAAAATTGAAAAAACACTCTATTTCCTTCCTGCAATCTTCGCCGATGCCGGCCAGTTCGCTAACCAACCAGTAACCGCGCAGGTACACACACCCGCTTCCCGCAATGTCTGCGCAACATCTTCGTCTACGCTGGTGTCAGTTCTGCCAACGCAGAAGATGCGATTCGGAGGTTTGCCGCAATGAAGTCCACACTGATCCTCGCCGGGGCCACGCTGGCGCTTACGGGCGCCGTTGCCCTAGCGCAGTCCACAGCCAAACCAAGTCCCTACGAGGGCACCTCGCAGCCGCCCACCTCCGATGTCATCCGCGCCACCGATACGCCCGCCACCGCTCCGGTTGCGCCAACCCTCCCCGCGCCCGCAGCCGCAGCCGTGAAACAGGCGCCGGTCGCAACCACGCAACCGGCCGCGATCCAAAATCCGGACGACGGCATCGTGGAAGTACCGGTCACCACCGGGACCGGCGGGTTGGCCCAAACGCCGAACTCCCAGACACCAGGCCTCCAGACCCGCCACAACCAGAGCCAGCCACGCCTCTACAATCCCGATGCCGACATCGTCTCCAGCGTGTCGCTGCCGGATAACGCACTCGCCGGAGGCACCGCGATTCACACTCGCCTGGACCGCGAGATCTCCTCGCGTGAGAACGGCGCCGGTACCCGCTTTACCGCGCAGGTTGCGCAGGATGTCGTACAGAACGGCCGGGTCATTATTCCAACCGGCTCGGTGCTGCACGGCCGCGTGACGCACGCCGACTACGGCCGCCGCATCTCAGGGCATGCTTCCCTGCGCCTGCTCGCCGACGAGGTCGTGCTGCCGGATGGCATGCGCTATAACCTGACCGCCGTACCCAGCATGACCGACCGCTCCACGGGAACCAAGGTCAATGGCGAAGGCACGATCCAGACCCGCGATAATCCAAAGAATCTTGCCATCCAGTACGGAGCCGCTGGTGGAGCTGGTGCCGCTACAGGAGCGATCCTGGGTGGTCCAGTAGGCGCTATCGTCGGGACCAGCATCGGCGTCGGAGTCATCACAACGCATTTCCTGGTCAATCGCCAATCGGCCGAGCTGCCCGCAGGCTCCTCCCTCACCTTTGGACTCACGCGGCCCATGCAGATCACTCCGCTCACCAGCAGGGCTGCGAAATAAATCGACGTTCGGCTGCACAACCTTCAAGGGGAGCCACCCGGCTCCCCTCTTTTCGTTTGAGCGCTATGTAACGGGAGCTCAGCTGCGACAAGTCAGCGCGATTCAGCGCGGTATTGTTCGTCACTCACCTGTTCCATCCAGTCGACAACCTTGCCATCGAGCTGTTCCTGAACGGCAATGTGCGTCATTGCCGTGGTGGCGGTCGCTCCGTGCCAGTGCTTCTCGCCGGGCGCGAACCAGACCACATCTCCCGGCCGGATCTCCTCGATCTGCCCGGCCCAACGCTGCACCCAACCCAAGCCGGAGGTGACGACCAATGTCTGACCAAGCGGATGCGTGTGCCACGCCGTGCGAGCGCCCGGTTCGAATGTCACGCTCGCGCCTTGAACCCGCGCCGGGGCAGGCGCCTGAAACAGCGGATCGATCCGTACAGTGCCGGTGAACCAATCCGTCGGACCTTTGCCGGAAGCTTGCGAACCGTTGCGTTTGATTTCCATCAGCGTTTCTCCTCAGTCTGATTACATCTTCTGCCGCGTCTCGCTTTTCGTCAGCCAGCCACTCTCAGCGTACCTCCATTCCGGCTTCATCATGGCAGTACCGATCGTTCAGCGCAGCCAGCCGGGGACCGTATACTCACCGCTGATGAATCACCGCGCCGTCAAAGCAATCATCTTCATTTTTTTAGGCCTTGCCGCCGCGGTATCGCTCATTCAAGGCGTCAGAAACGCACTACGCGCCAGCGCCGATCTTCAATGGACCGACGTCGTTCTCCTGACGCATCATCAAAACCCCTACGAGGTCTACCTTTCCGGCGATCCCAAACACCAGCTGATGCCGTGGCAGATCCCGAACTATCTCCATGAAATGTACGTGGTGGAGCTGCCGCTGGCGTGGGTAAGCTTCGCCGCGGCAGAGCGCATCTGGCTCGCTGGTCAACCTGCTGCTGCTGGCTGCTTCGCTTGCCATGCTGGTCCGCATCTATGGGCTCACACGCAATCAGACGCTGCTCTACATCGCACTGGTACTTTGCTCCACCGGCTTTCGCAATACGCTCGGCCTTGGCCAGCAGAGTTTCTTCGCCCTTTTTTGTTTTATCGTCTCGCTTCGCGCTCTATCGCCCTTGCGGCGCTCGCTTGGGCTCGGCGGTCTCTATGCAAAGTACAGCTTTGCCCCCGCAGTCGTTGGGTATCTGCTGGCCCGCCGCGAGTTCCGCATTCTCCTGCTCTCCCTGCTGCTCCCTGCCGCCGGCTACGCCATTCTGCTCGTATGCGTCGGCGGCCATCACCCTTTGCACCTGCTGATTGAACCCTTCCTGGTCAGCAGAACGGGGGTCGGTCCAGGCAAGGCAGACATCATGACACTGATCGAACAGTATTCCGCCGGACGCGCAGCCACGCTGCTCGCTTATGTGCTCGGACTCGTGCTCGCCCTCTGGTATGGAGCCTTCGTGCACCATCGCGGACTCTCACCGCAGGCTGCGATGGCCGGCCTGGCCGCGGCCACCCTCGTTTGTGTGAAGCACGTCGAATACGATCTGCTTTTTCTTATTCTGCCACTCGCTTTTTTTCTGACGCGGCGTGGACGGAATTCCGCCGTGGCCCTCGCCATCATGGGGTATCTCTTCTACGTCGATCGATGGATTCCGGTACAGAAGATGCTCACCCCGCAGCCTGCGCGCATCCTCTACCTGGTGCTCATCGTGATCCTGGTCGTGCTCATCCACATCGTGGACCGCTCAGACAACCCATCCGGCGCGCTCGGCTCAGGCAGCGATGTTATCTCTCATCTCGCGGAGCAGTCGTAGACAATCTCTCTTACCCGCCACTCCGGTTCGATCTGCCGTGGAAACAGCCGGCGCTTGATGGCCGCGGCATTGTCATGGGTGTAGTGCCGCTCGGTCTGCACACGGCAGTGCTGGTCGAGATAGGCGTCGCCCGGATCCTGCGTCAGCCCATATTGCACCCCGCGCAGCGCGACAACGCGAGTCCCGGGATGACCATCCGCGAACCATGCATCCGTCTCCTCAGCGCCGCAGTCATGGCAGCCATTTAATCCTTTGTAGGAAGAGCCAGGCCCATCCAGCGCGCGTCCAAGATAGTAGCCGCCCACCGGATTTCCGTAGACCAGCTGGCCGCCGGCGGTGTGGTCGGCCACGGCCGCGGCAATTGCATCCTGCCAACCGTCGATGAAATGCGTGCTCGCGTAGTAACGTCTTTCGAAAGTGCCGAACCAACCCACTGCGAAGACGATCCCCAGCGACCACGCGAGCGCCTGCCGCATACGTGGCGCATCGCTTCGTGTAATGGCTGCAGCCATCCCGAGAAAGAGCCATCCCATCAGGAAGGGCAGGCGCTTCGTATTCATCGACCCGAGTGCGGCAAGCATCGCGGAAAGGACGAGGAAATAGACGAAGAAACGCCGTACCAGGCCATGGGTGCCCAGCAGTGTGAGCGCGACACAAACAGCGCACAACAACGCCACGGGTATGCCTACGGCAAAGAACCATGGCGCGAACGATTCGCTGACCAGCAGCGCATACATGTCGAAGATGTAGGCTGCCAGCTTGCTCCCCTGCACCTGCACATTCGGGTGCTGCGACAGGCGCACAAAGGATGGCCACAGAGGCGCAAACAGCACTGCCAGAAGCAGAAGCGCAGCCGCAGACTCGGCCCACGTCCTCCATCGACGCGGCTTGCGGAACAGGGCCGCATCCAGAGCCAGCAGACCGACGATCACCCAGCCGAAGTAATTTGTGTAGAGCAGCGCAGCCGCCACCGCTATCGTTCCGGCGAGCCATCTGCGCGACTCCGCCTCCAGCCAGCGCACATAGCAATAGCTCAACGCCGCAACCAGCAGCAGCATCAGGTTGAACCATCCCAGCAGGCGTCCGAAGTGAAAGCCGTAAGGCGAAAGCAATGCCATCCACGCCAGTGCCACGGCAGTCCTGTCGCCCGCGATCCTTCGCGCAAGCAGCACCAGAATCGCGAAGGCGCCCACGTAGCAGAAGATGAATGGCAGCCGCACCCAAAAGACGCTGCCCGGAACGAACTTGAGCCACAGGTGCACTAACAGGTCGGAGAGTGGAGGATGTTCGTGCTGCCCCACTCCACTGGCAAACAGCCTCAAGGTCTCGAGCGCAGGAGCTCGCGCCGTATCGAGGATGAGTACCTCATCGTCCAGTATGTTGAAGCAGCTGTTGCTCGCTGCAAGCGCAATGGTCAACAGAACAAGCGGCAGCGATGCCCAGAACCTCCATCGCCCGGACGCTCTATTCGGCCCTTGGACCTCAGTCCCGTTCTCGTTCATTCACCTATCCATGCGGCACATGCTCCAGCAGACGCCGCCACGTTTTCTGGTTCTTGCGATAGCTCTTCTTCAGGTCTTCGAGTATGCGGTCGAAGTCCGCATGTCCGTGCAGCCGCTGCCATGCCGGGTTCTTGGAGAACCACGGATAGTTTTCGTTCCCCAGGTAAATCGCGCGGCGCAGCCAGTGCAGCGCTTCGCTCTCGTCGCCCTCCACCGCGAAGTACGTTGCCAGCCGGTAGGCCATCTCGCTGTCCGCCTCCGCCGCGGAGAGCGAGTCCTCCTCAATCAGCGACTCCGCCTTCTCCCGCTGCCCCACCTGCACATAGCACAGCGCCAGCGTGGGGAACGCGATGCGCATCGAGTCGTCCTCGCGGATCACCTCCTCCAGCAGCGCGATTGCCTTCTCCAACTCGCCCTTGCGCATGTGCTGGTAAGCCAGCGAGGTGCGCAGCAGCGAGTGCTTCGGCTCCAGCGTCAATCCTTTCTGCAGCTCCTCTTCCGCCAGCTCCAGTTGGTTTTGGTACTGGTACACGCGCGCGCGGTGGTTGTAAATCGCCGGGGCATTCGACGGATTCAGTTGCAGGGAACGGTTGAACTGCGCCAGCGCGTCCTCATACATGCCGTCCAGCCGCAGCGTGATGCCGGCAATCGAGTGCACGTTCCAATCGTTGCCGCTGGTGCGCAGCAGTTGCTCGATGCCGTGACGCGCACTCTCCTTCTCGCCCCGCGACAACATCATGTACACGCGATACAGATTTGCTTCGATCGATCCCGGGTCAATCTCCAGCGCCTTGTCGAAGGCACGACGCGCACTTAGCAGGTGCATCTGGCCGCCGAAGCCATTGCGCACATACTGCAGGTGCGTAATGCCCAGCCCGCTCCATGCGGCGGCAAACTGCGCATCCCGCTCCACCACACGTTCAAAGCCCTCGAGTGCGCGATCGAGATCGCTGCGTGAGCCGGCCCGCGCCACAAACGACGAGAGCAGCGCCCGCGCCTGCAGATACGCTTCCGATATCTGCTCCCCCAGGCGCGAGACACGCACCGACCGCTCGCCCTGTGCGCCGTTCAGCTTCTGCCCCATGCCCTGCAGCGTGGCGAAGACCTCGTTCGATATCTCGGTCTGCACCGCGATCAGATCGAACGATGCCACGCGGATCGCGCCGCCCGTCCGCACGCTCTGCCCTGGCACATCCAGCAATTGCCAGTTCAGATCGAAGCCGTCATCGGAGCGCAGAAAATTTCCCGCCAGCACATAACGCGCCAGCAGGCGCTGCCCCAGCGCCAGCGGATCCATCTGCTGGACCGAAGGAGGAAGCTGCATCAGCGCGCTCGATGGCCGTACCACCAGCGACGGCATTCGTGCCAGCCGCGCCGCAATCGCATCCGCCAGCGCGAAGCCGTACATCGGCGAGTCTTCTGCGTGAGAACCCGCGGCCCCTGCACGCGCATCTACTTTGGCTGGTCCGAAATTGCGGAAGGGCAGCACCAGGATGCTGTTCTCCTTCGCCTGCTCATCCGCCGACTCGCGAAAGCGCTCCGCCAGCATCGACAGCATGCCCGTCGAGCGCTTCTCCCGCTCCGCGGCCGGCACATTCGCAGGAACATCGAACGGCAGCCATGTCGACTCAAACTGCTTGGTGCGCATGATCATCTTCAGAGCCTCGCGCACCTCCGCCGCCGATGCGTAGCGGTCCGCCGGATTTTTCTTCAGGCAGCGATCGATCACGCTCGCCAGCTCGTCCGGCGTCTCCGGGCAGCAGGTCTGGAGGGATGGCGGATCCGCAAACTGGATGGCGCGCACACCCTGCAGCTCCTCCGCATCCGGCCGCACAAACGGATGCCGCCCGCTGACCAGCTCATACAGAATCACGCCGAAGGCAAACAGGTCACTCTGCACGCTACTCTGCCCGGTTACAAATTGCTCCGGCGCCATATACGCGAGTGTCCCGCCCCGCACCGAGTAGGATCTCGGCACCACGCCTTTGCGTCGCGTCGGCTGCGCCGGATCGAACTCCGCCTCATCGGGACTCTTGCGCCGTGCGAGGCCAAAGTCGAGAATCTTCACCAGCCCGCCATCGGTCAGCATTACATTGGCCGGCTTCAGGTCGCGGTGCGAAATACCAATCTGGTGCGCCGCGCTCAGCCCATCTGCAATTTGAATGCCCACCGAAAGCACCAGCGGCACATTCGCTGGCCCCTGCGCGATCACGCGATCGAGCGAGCGTCCCGGCACATACTGCATCACGATGTAAGCTTCGTCGCTCGACTCGCCGACTTCATAGATGGCGCAGACATTGGGATGCTCGATGGCCGATGCCAGCCGCGCCTCGCGCAGCACCGTCGTGCGCATCTGTTCCAGAGACAGCGCCCCGCGCTTCAGAATTTTCAGCACAACCGGGCGCATCAGCAGCGTGTCGTTGGCGAGGTACACCACGCCACTGCCGCCGGAACCCAGCTTTTTCAGTATTTCGTAGTGCTCGATCTCGCGCCGCTTCATCTCATTTCAGTGTAGCGGCGGCGTGTGAGGAAATCTGCGGTCTCGCAACGGGCCCCGATCGGGGTGCTTCCGGATTCGGTGCGCAGCTCGAATGCTTATCAGCTCAAATGTTGATGCAGGAAGGCGCGGGTCCGCTCGCGCGCCCGCATGGCGCAGGAGGGGGAATAGCTTGGCCCTCCGTCGCGATTGAATGCGTGCCCGGACGGATATGTAAAAATCGCCACCGTCGGATGCGCCTGGGCGATGATGTCGATCTCCTCGGCTGGAATGTGCTGGTCCAATTCACCAAAGTGCAGCATCACCGGCGCCTTCGGCCGCTCATTGACGTACTGCGCAATCCTGCCGCCGTAATAACAAACCGCTGCATTGATCGGCAGACGCGCTGCGCTGAGCCACGCCAGCGTCCCGCCCAGGCAATAGCCCACCACGCCAATCTTCTTGACGTTGCGAAAGCACCGCTCGCACTGCACGGCTGCCGCAACGTCATCCACGCCAGTCTCGAGGTCGAAGCTTTTGAGAAGGTTCATCGCCCGCTGCGTATCCTCGCCCTCATAACCTAGATCGACGCCTCGCTCGATCCGGTCAAATAAGGCCGGCGCAACCACCACAAAACCATCCTCGTCCGCAAAGCGGTCCGCCACCGCGCGGATGTGCGCGTTCACTCCATAAATCTCCTGCACGATGACCAGTCCGCCCTTCGCTGGCACTCCCGGCTGCACTACGTAGGCGTCCAGTACGTGACCATCCTTCGCCCGAAGCTGCACCATCTCGCCCATCGCGCTCACCTCTCCACTCGTGAGATGCAATCAGCCTGTGTCCGCAACGCCACGCGGATATGCGAACGCGAGCCGTTCAATCAATGCACGCCGCGGCTGCCGAGCGGACGGTCTGTCCCTTCCACACGGCTTGCCACCAGCCGACGCGGACGCCGTCCCATGATGTACATCACCAGCCCGAAGACCAGCATCAGCGCGCCCCAGATCAGGTTGATGTTCAAGTCCAGCGACTTCTCATAGATCGCGCTGCCCCGCGTGAAGAGCCCATACACCGCCATCAGCCCTCCCGTGATTAGAAACATCAGGCCCAGCGGTATACGGATATCCAGTCCCATCGCGATCTCCTTCCTGCGGCAATTTCTTCTTGGTCCTTCTGCGCATGGTTCTGCGCAGTTCTTCGTCTGACGCCTTGTGCGCTACCGCAAACATCTCGCCATGTCGCGTATCCCCGTTGCCTATTCCCAATTTCCCTGCCTTTTATTCAAGCAAAAATCAAATTCAAAGCGACCACCATCGTCAGCACCACCACGGCCAGCGTTACCGGCCGTTTCCACCACGGAAGATGCTGCTCCTCCGGCTTCGGTGTCAGCGAATAGACCAGCCCGACCAGCTCGCGCTCCTCGCGTGGCTTCGTCAGCACACTCACCACCAGCGTCACAATCATGCAGACCAGAAACGCCCAGATCGCAGTCCAAAAGTTCTGCGCCATCTCGCTCGGATAGCGATGCACCATGCCCAGCCAGCCACCTTTCACGCTCACGCCTTCGCCCACCGGCAAGGTCAGCCCGATATGTCCCAGTCCCGCCAGCACGCCCGCCAGCAATCCCGAAAACGCTGCGTGGCCGGTCGCGCGCTTCCAGAACATCCCCGCGAGAAACGTCGCGAACAGTGGCGCATTCACGAACGCGAAGACCATCTGCAGCGCATCCATGATGTTGTTGAAGTTCGTCACCGTGTACGCCGCGCCGATCGACAGCAATATCCCGCCCACCGTAGCCGCGCGTCCCATCCATAGATAGTGCGCATCGGTTTCGTTCTTGCGGATATACGACTGATAGATATCGTAGGTCCACACTGTATTGAACGCCGTCACGTTGCCCGCCATGCCGGACATGAAGCTCGCGAGCAGCGCGGTCAATCCCAGTCCCAGAATCCCAGTCGGAAAATAGCGCAGCAGCATATTCGGGATCGCGAGGTCGTAGTTCAGCACCGGCTTGCCATCCTGGTCGACCACCGGCTTGCCTGTGATCGCATTCACCTTCACCGGGATCAGACCGCGGCCCTGGGTAGCGACCGCCCGCACATCGCCTTTGTTCTCGCTCGTCTGGGCAATCGCCGCGTGCGTGTCGGAACTGGAGGGCGCAGCTCGCGCCACTCCGGACGATGACCCGGCCAAGTGCTCCTGCACCGTCGGCACGGAGATCGCAATCAGGCCCGGCAGGATCACCAGAAACGGAAAGAACATCTTCGGGATTGCGGCAATCAACGGCACCTTGCGCGCGCTCTCCTCCGAGTCCGCTGCCATCGCCCGCTGGATCACCAGAAAGTCCGTGCACCAGTAGCCAAAGCTCAGCACAAAGCCCAGCCCCATTACCAGCGAGAACCACTCCACGCCCAGCGGGTTTGTGGATGCGTGCTCCATGCCGCGCCAGGAGTGCGTGTACGTCGG
This sequence comes from uncultured Acidobacteriaceae bacterium, assembly GCA_963757575.1. Classification (GTDB taxonomy): domain Bacteria; phylum Acidobacteriota; class Terriglobia; order Terriglobales; family Acidobacteriaceae; genus KBS-83. The sequence continues at coordinate 83,021 of CAVWSD010000012.1, read as the reverse complement.
GCCAAGCGCTGTCTTGATGCCGTTCCATCCGCCAACGTTCTTCAGCCCGATCCACACCAGCGGCAGAAAGCCCGCCACGATTAGAAAGAACTGCAGCACCTCGTTGTAGATCGCGCTGGTCAGGCCGCCGAGGAAAATGTACGCCAGCACGATCACCGCGCTAATCATGATCGACACGTGGAAGATCCAGCTCAGCGGAATCCCAGCCGCCAGAAACAGCGAGTCGAGCATATGCAGGTTCTGGATCAACAGAGCCATCGCATACATCGAGATGCCACTTGAGAACACCGTCATGATCGCGAAGAGGATGGCATTCAGCCCGCGCGTTTTTTCATCGAAGCGCAGCCGCAGAAACTCCGGCACGGATCGCGCCTTCGATCCGTAATAGAACGGCATCATGAAGATGCCGACGAAGACCATGGCGGGGATCGCGCCGATCCAGTAGAAGTGGCTGGTCGCGATGCCGTACTTCGCGCCCGAGGCGCCCATCCCGATGACTTCCTGCGCGCCCAGGTTCGCCGAGATGAAGGCCAGCCCGCAGATCCACGCCGGAATCGATCGGCCGGCAAGAAAGAAATCGTTGCTGGTGCGCATGTACCGCTTCAGGGCAAAGCCGATGCCCAGCACGAAGACGAAGTAGACCAGCATGATCAGCCAGTCGATGAATGTCAGTTGCACGCGCGGCCTGCCTGTTTAGGAAAAATGCTGGGACCTACATCCATGTAAAGGCTTTCATTGTACCGTCTTTCACCATGCATGCCTCCCGACAGAAGACTGGACCTGAGGCTTTCTCGCCGAGAGCCCCTCGGGTCCGCGTCCGGATGACAGCAGTTGCGAAGACAGTATGGATGGCCCTGAACCAGCAACAGGATGTACCGATCAGGATGTATCGATCAGCCGCGCCAGTCCGCAGGGCTCTCCTCCGCGCGATTGCGCGTCAGCCAATACACCACGCCGGTCAGCAGAGCGGTCGCAATCACCACGGCGAACTGGTACCAGTAGAAGAATGGAAAGCCGAACAACCCCGGCGTCGACCGCGCATACAGTCCCGGATACACCAGCAGCACCAGCGGCGCCGCCAACAGCCAGTTCCAATAGCGGCGACGGCCGCCCGCCTTTGCAGCACCCGACGTCCCATTGCCCTGCCCGGCCATGCCGCCGATTATAGGCTGCGCTGACCTTCTCTGGGGCAGTCGTCTCTCGGCGCCGGAGGCCCTCTTCACCAGCAAATGAAATTCACGAGAGACCATGGACATTCTCTTGAACCGGGGACTATAGTTCCGGCCATGTCGCGTCCGCATATCGGTACCGCCCGCTCACGTCTGTAGCTCAACCGTGACCAGGTCTCTGCATACGCGCACGACTGAGGCGAAACCACTAGGGACCGCCGAACGGCCCACGATGGTGATCAATGATCGTCATCGTGGGCCGTTTTGTTTCCGCTCACAGAGACCACACCGGCCGCCGGTGAGGCCGCCTGATTCTATTGAAGCGCGTACGCATACACCGCGCCGGCCGCCGTTCCCTTCGGGGGCACGATCACAAAGTAGCGGCCGAGCGATTTGTCCAGCAGGGCATTCTTTCCTCCCGGTCCCGACGGAACCTTGCCCGCCAGCGTGTACTGCTCCTTCTCGCCTTGCTGGTAGACATAGATCAATCCATCTCCGCCGCAAGGAGCATAGATACGCTTCGTCGCCGGATCGAATGCCAGATCGTCCACACCCTTGCCGATCGGCATCGACTTAACCTCTTTGCCGGTCGTCGTATCGAAAACGGAAATATCGCCGCTGCGCGAGGCCACGAATAGCCGGTGGCCAGCCTCATCCAGCGCCATCGCTACATTGCGCTTGCCCCGCGTGACCGGCCAGCTCGCTACGACCGAACGACTCTTGCGGTCCAGTTCCTCCACCTGGTTCTTCGCCGGATTGTTCACATACATCTTCTCGGTCGACCGCTCCAGCGCCATCGCTTCCAGCGTGTCGCCATCGATCTTGAGATCAGCAACCTTCTCGTCGCGCGTCGTATCAACAACACTCAGCATGGAGAAGGTCTCATGCGCATCGCCGCCGCCATTGACGATATAGAGCAAGTGGGTCGCCGGGTCGTAGCCGATGGAATCCGCATCCACCTTCAGCGGAATCGTCTTTAGAAGCGCGTAAGTATCGTCGTCATACACCTTCAGCGCGCCGGCCCCGCCATCCGTAACATAAATCCGGTGCCGATCCTCGCGTACGAAAATGGCATGCGGAATGTCAATGCCCTCGATCGACCGCAGATACTTCCCGCTCTTCAGATCGAAGACCAGCACCTGGTGCGCGCTCTCCGCAGCAACGAAGAGGCGGCCATGTTTCTGATCGATGCCCAGGTGATCGAACTTTCCCTGCACCGATGCCGGCATGGTCAGCTTTGCGTCAAGTCGAAGCGGCGACTGCGACTGGGCGCGCGCCATGGGAAAGATCAGTGCAATAAGACAACTCGATACAACGAGCAGACGATTGAGCGGCATGCTTCGGACTCCTGGTTCCGGTTTTGATCCACGTGACTTCGATCAACGAGAGCATAGCGGCTTGTCATTAACGCCAGCTTAACCGCAGCCAGGATTTCACCGGCGAACAGGACGCACCTCCACCCGAGCCGCCATCTTGATCTTCGGCTGAAATTTTTCTTAGCAATGAGCCTTAATGAAAGCCACCTTAGACGTTTCCCATTCCGTCCCTTTCTGGCCAGTATCACAATTCTCTTTGCGCAAACCTTTGCGCAAGGCATAATCGAGTCCTCAACCTCGAGGAGTCTCCATGCTGACCGCCCCGCATCAGGAAGTCCTCTCCCCCACCGCCGCAGTTCCTGCGAGCGCCCCGCGGCTCGCCTCACTCGATGTCATGCGCGGCCTCACCATCGCAGGCATGATTCTCGTCACCGATCCAGGCACATATTCCGCCGTTTTCCCGCCGCTTACCCATGCCGCCTGGCAGGGCGCCACGCCCACCGACATGATCTTCCCCGCCTTTCTCTTCATGGTCGGCGTCTCCACCGTCTTCTCGATCGATGCCCGCATGCGCAGGGGCGCTACCCGCACCGCGCTCATCATCCATATCGTCATCCGCGCCATCGTCCTCATCGTGCTTGGGCTGCTGGTCAACGGCTTTCCGTTCTACGACCTCCATCACCTCCGCATCCCCGGCATCCTGCAGCGCATCGCGCTCTGCTATGCCGCCGCCGCACTGTTCTATCTCGGCATCGCCCGAATCGGCAAAGCTGAAAGGTCGACTGGAAGCAGCGCGGAAAACGCAACCACCCGGACTGCCGCCGTTCTCATCATCGCGATCGCCACCTTCCTCATTGGCTACTGGTGCCTGTTACGTTATTTCCCTGTTCCCGGTTTTGGTCCCGCTCGCTACGACTCACTTGGCTATCTCGGCGCGTACATGGATCGCGCCATCTTCGCCACGCGCCATCTCTGGGCGTGGGGCCTCACTCCCGGCTATGGCGTCACCTACGACCCCGAAGGTCTGCTCTCCACCCTGCCCGCTATTGCCAACACTCTGCTCGGTGTCCTCACCGGTGTCTGGCTTCGCATGCCGCGGCCGGCGCGCAGCAAAGCCGCGGACCTCCTCTACTTCGGCGCGCTGCTCTTCCTGGTCGCGTGGCCGCTCTCCTCGCTCATGCCCATCAACAAACGCATCTGGACCAGCACCTTCGCCCTGCTCAGCGGCGGCGTCACCCTGCTGGCCTTTGCTCTCCTCTATTGGCTACTAGATATCCGCAGCGCGCCGCGGTGGACCCGCCCCGCGATCGAATTCCTTCGCATCTTCGGCACCAATGCGATCGCCGCATTCGTACTCTCCAGTTTCATCACCGCCATGCTCGACGCGGTGCATTTCAACATCGCCGGTGCCGCAATCTCACTCCACCACGCCGCCCATCAATATCTCTTTGCGCCCTGGCTCCCGCCGCGCGTCGGATCGCTCGCATATGCGCTCGCCATCGTCGCGCTCAATGCCGCGCTCCTCTACCCGCTCTATCGAAAGGGTATATACCTGCACGTCTGATACAGCATCTCGAATCGAAGGCGCGCTTGCAGCGGAGGGTAAGCCAGCACACCAGTGGTAAGCGAACAAAGGAAGCCAAACCCGCCGCGGGCGATTTTGACTCGGCCGGACATCTGTAAATGTTCAGCGGCTAGGTACAATTTCGCTTCCCACCAGCGCCTTTTTGCGCGACAATCCCTGCGCCGCACATTTCCGCCAAAAAAGTGAGCGAACCGATGTCCATCTCCACCCGGGCACTTGCGGAATTCTTTGGAACCTTCTGGCTGGTCTTTGGCGGCTGCGGGTCTGCACTCTTCGCCGCGGCTTATCCTCAGCTCGGAATTGGATTCGCGGGCGTCGCTCTCGCCTTCGGCCTCACCGTGCTCACCATGGCCTTTGCCATCGGCCACATCTCCGGCGCGCATCTCAATCCCGCCGTCTCCTTCGGCCTCTACGCCGGCGGACGCTTCGACGGGCGCGATCTTCTCCCATACATCGTTGCCCAGGTCCTCGGCGGCATCGCCGCTTCCGGCTGCCTTTACATCATCGCCAGCGGCAAGGAGGGCTTCACGCGCGCCGCCGGTTTTGCTTCGAACGGCTACGGCATGCATTCGCCCGGTGGCTATTCCCTGCTCGCCTGCTTCGTCGCGGAGTTCCTGCTCACCCTCTTCTTCCTTCTCGTGATCCTCGGTTCCACCGATGAGCGCGCGCCCAAGGGCTTCGCTCCGATCGCCATCGGCCTCTGTCTGACGCTCATCCATCTCGTCTCGATCCCAGTTACGAATACCTCGGTCAATCCCGCCCGCTCCACAGGGCCGGCCCTGGTTGCCGGGGGATGGGCGCTCTCGCAGCTGTGGCTCTTCTGGGTCGCACCCATCGCCGGAGCCATCGTTGGCGGCCTTGTCTCCCGCGCCTTCTTCGCCGCGCCGCAGCCGCCCATTCGCGAGGAGATGGCCAAGTAGCGAACGCCATTGCGGAACCAGTCATTCTGCCGCCTCTGTCCTTTCGCCAGGATCGGCAATACCGGCTCTGATATTCAAGTGCTCAGCTCACCATTGGCTTTGCGGCGCTCAGCAGGATTGAAGAATGATCGGCGCAGACTTGATAGAGCCGCCCTTGCTGTCTACCTCGTAAATGGTAACCGTGCTGAAATCCTGAATGAACAGATTCGTATTGATCCGGTCTCCGGGGAAATTCGCGATCTTTCCTCCGTTCACCCACAACTCCATTCTGCTGACCGTTCCACTCTTTCCCTTCGCGGCAGCAAGTACGGTGACCCACGAAGTGGTGTGACAACTGCCACGCATCGGTGCGCACACATTCACACCCGGTCCGGCCGGCAACGGGCAGGTCTCGCCGTTATTGCCTTCCACCGTCACTTCGAGCGGTGTCGATTTGGCGAAGGCTCCCGTCGAATCCAGCTCGATCAGAGTCAGCCTGTGACTGCCCACTCCCAGAGTGACAGGCTGATCGAATGGGCTTCCAGCCGTTTCAGTGATCTTCTTCCCGTCGGCCCACAACTCCATGAGCCGCACCTGCGCCCTCCCGCTGGTGCCGGACGCAATCACCTGAAATGGAGCATCGATCGCGGAGCCCGCGTATGGCGCGCATATCTTGACTCCTTCCCGCGAAGGTGCCGGACAGCCACCATATGCCGGCAGCGCCGCAGCAGCAGCTCTGGGCGCAGGATCTGTGCTTTGTGAAAAGAGCAGGAAAGGTGAAGAACAGAGCAACGCAGACTCTAACCCTGCGCAAAACATCCGACGAGCGTTCCAGCTACTCATACAACCTCCATCCTGCTCGCATTCGCGACAGGCTGGCCCGTACAGCTGGCGTCCATCACTACGCCTACCCTACGGCACAGTCAAGAAATGCCGTACTGTTATCCAAACAGTCCCTATCCGTAAACACGACAGCAGCAGCAACACCGGGTGGTACATTCGTTCCTAAAAATCCTGAGGCTCACCGATCCGAGTCAGCGGGACTCGCCGTGAGAGGATTCTGCAATGACCATCGGGAAGACGCCCATCTGCATTGCCACCCTGTCGCTTGCGTTCGGCCAGGCCATGCACGCGCAGGAGGGCGCAGTTGCGAAAGTAAGCAGCTCGCAGGCAGCAATAGATCGCGATCTGCTCGAAATCAGCATTCCACAGCTCGAGGCCATGTACCGCGATCACAAGTACACCGTCACGCAGGTGGTGCACTGGTATCTCGACCGCATCCGGCGATACAACGGCGTCTACGGCGCACTCGAAAAGGTGGACGAAGCGGGAGCCCTCGCAACGGCGGCGCAGGAAGATGCAGAAGCGCGAGCCGGTGGCGCCGGCTTTGCCCGCGGCTCCCTGTGGGGGGTTCCCATTGTCATCAAGGAGAACACCAGCGTGCGCGGGCTCGTCACCAGCGATGGATGGAAAGGCTATGTCCTTCCCGGCCACGAGTTCATCGCGCCGCGCGATGCCACCATCGTTGCGCGGATGCGCGCCGCAGGAGCCGTCATTCTCGGCAAGACCAACATGCCGGACTTCGCAGCGAGCGACACCAACCGCAGCACTGCATACGGGCGCACCGGCAATGCCTACGATGTGCGCTTCAGCCCCGGCGGTTCTTCGGGCGGCACCGTCACCGCGGTAACCGCCAACCTCGCGCTCCTCGGCAACGGCACCGATACCGGCAACTCGATCCGAATGCCCTCCGCGACCAGCGCTGTCGTGGGCGTCTTTCCCACCCGTGGTCTCGTCAGCATCGCCGGCATTGCGCCACTCGACTGGCTGCTCGACAACACAGGTCCCATCGCCAGAGATGTCACCGACGCGGCCATCGCACTCACCGCGATGGCGGGCGAGGATCCTGCGGATGCAGCAACCATTGGATCGGCGCAGAAGGCGCAGCCCGGACCTTACACGAAGTATCTCCATCGCGATGCGCTCCGGGGCAAGCGCTTCGGAGTTCCCGCTTTCATTCTCGCGGGTGCGGGCATTCCCTTCCAGGGCATCCCTTCCGCGGAGACCCCGGCACAAGCCGCAGCCGACCGCAACGCATCGCGCCTGCCTTTGCGTCCCGAAACGCGTGCCGCATTCCTGCGCGCCATCGAGGCGCTCAAAGCCGCCGGCGCGACCGTAGTCTTCGATGACGCCATCCTGCCGGATAACTTCGCCGAAATCGTATCTCGCGTAGGCACGATTCCCTACATCCGCGAGGGCACCGAAAACTTCCTTGCAGCGTACGGTCCGCCGCAATATCACTCCCCCGAGCAGTACGAGAAGGCCGTCGGTTCGCCTCTCCCCGCAACCATTATTGGCGGCGCGAAAGCGGACCCCAGCGACAGCCGGCGTCTGGTGAACCAGGTCCGCTTCGAAGACAATCCGCAGGCGAATGCCGACGTGCTCGAACCGCGCAAGCGAGCACTGGCTCTCTACGACGAGACACTCGACCGCCTCCAGCTCGACGGCTACGTCTACCCCGCAACGCAGATGCCGCCGCCCGACGAGACCATGCCGCAGGATGGTGGCCTGAGCACCGGCCCGCACAGCGACACCGGCTGGGTAAACATGATCGGAGTGCCGGCCATCGTCGTGCCGGCGGGCTTCTACCCAAACGGTCTACCGTTCGGTCTGGAGATCTCTGCGCGTCGATGGCATGACGGAGACCTGCTCGGCTGGGCTTACTCCTTCGAGCAGGCGACCCACCTCAGGCGACCGCCCGTGCTGGTCGAAAGCGGGCTGCTCCCCATCGAGCATTAAGGATTTCGCATCTCTCATGTCAACAACCCACCCGAATGGTGCGAACCTTCTGCCGGATGGCTGATCGCAGGCGGACTCGCGATCGGGCTGCTGTGCTCGGTGGGAGCATCGCTGCTGATAAGAAATCTATTGTTCGGTGTCGAGGGCTGGGACGCGGTCACGCTCACCAGCGTCGCGCAGCCTCGGTCAATCCGCTAGAAGCCCCCGTGCCGAATAGTCGGCACGATTATTCCGAGCGCAAAGCCTCCACCGCATTCACCCGCGCCGCGCGCGCCGCCGGCACTGCCGACGCAATCACCGCCGCCGCCAGAATCACGAGCGCCGACGCGCCAAAGGCGAGCATTCCCGGCAGATGCACCTCCGTCACATACCGGCTGATCGCGCGTGCAAAGACAATTCCGAATACGACGCCCACGCCGACCCCTATCCCGGCGATCGTCAGTCCTTGAGACAGCACGTCGGTCAGAATGTCCCGCGGTTGCGCGCCCAGCGCCATACGAATGCCGAACTCGCGTGTACGCCCGCTCACGGAGAATGCAAGCACACCCGCCACGCCCACCACGGAGATCAGCAGCGCCACGGCGGCGAATCCACCGAAGACCACGGCGTTCAGTTTGTCCGGCGTCAGCACCTCCGCGCGAATATCCTCGAGTGTGCTCGCCCGCTCTACCGGCTGCTCCGCGGAAATCTCGTGCACCGTGCGCGTGATGGCAGGCGCCAGCGCATACGGGTCCTGCTGCGTGCGCACAAACAAGCGTCCCTCCCAACCCTCCTGATCGGTCGGTTGATATACCGTCATGGCCGGCGACGGGATGATGTTCTCGTCATCCACATCGGGCACGACGCCTACGATCCGCCGCGGCTCCATGCTGATGCCGATAAACTTCATCACGCCATCGGTCCATCGCAACTCGCGATTCAGCGCCTGCTGCCCGGGAAACAGCTTCTGCGCCAGACTCTGGCTCACAATCACCACGCGCTCCGCTCCGTTCTTGTCCGAGTCCCGGAAGTCGCGTCCCTCCACAATCGGCACGCCCAGAGTCTCGAAATATCCTGACGACACCGAGCGGAACCGTGCGCGCCAGTCGTCCAGTCCGTTCTTGCGCGTTGCTCCCTGTGCGGCGAACGCAAAGCTGATGTCCAGCGCCTGATCGTCGCGCCACGGCACGCTGAAGCCGCTCGACACATGCGTAACTCCCGGCAGCGCGCTCACCCGGCGCTGCACCTCGTGGTAAAAATCCTGCACCTGCTGCGGCGTTCGACCATACGACATCACCGGCAGATTGATCGCCAGAACGCGCGCGGTGTCGAACGGTGGACGCATCTGCTCCAGCGTATACAGCGTTCGCATCAGTACGGCCGCTCCAGTCAGCAGCAGGAACGAGGCCGTGATCTGCATCACGGCAAAGACGCGCAGCCGCCGGCTGCTGCCTCCCGTCACCCGCACTCCGCCGCCCGTCAGCGTCGCGCCCAGCGGAGCGTCGCCAGCCGGCAGCCGCGGAATCAGCGCCAGGAACACCGCCGCAATCAGCGCCAGCGCGGTCCCAAACCACACCAGGTTGGAATCGAGCGTCAGCCCGTCGGCACGCACGGAAAAGCGCGCCGCATATCGCCCGAGCACCGCTACCATTGGCCACGCCAGCAGCAGCGCCGCCACCACTCCGCTCCCGCACAGCACCAGGCTCTCCGCCAGCAGTGACCGGCGCAGCGCGGCGGTGCTCGCTCCCAGCGCCAGCCGCACCGCCAGCTCCGATTCGCGGCGCACCGTGCGTGCCAGCACCAGGTTCGCGACATTCGAGCACGCAATCACAAACAGCAGCGCCGACGCGGCAAACAGCACCCACAGAATCGTGTTCGCGCGGGAATTGATCTGATCGTGCATCCGCCTGGCATCGATCCCGAAGTGGCTCTCCGGCTTGTAAACCTCGGGATGCGCGGCCGTCATCGCCGCGTATCGAGTGCGCAGCTCTGACCGCGCCCCGTCCAGAGTTGCTCCCGGCGCCAGCCGCGCGAAGACCTCCGTCATGCGATGTTCGCGCCCCGTGACCATCGTTGCCGAAAGATGATGCGGGCTCGTCACCACGTTGGCAATAAACTCGGTCGCCACCGGATACGGCACCGACGGCTCCAGAACTCCCACAATCGTCGCCGTCCGCGAACCCATAGCGCCATCCAGCCGCACCGTCTTGCCGATCACGCTCGGGTCGGAATGCAGCGACGCACTCCAGAAGCGGTACGTCAGCACCATCGCCCCTGCCGCATTGGGTCCATCATCAGCAGGAGTCAACAGCCGCCCCAGCACCGGGCGCAGCCCCATCACCTCGAAGTAGTGGCCATCCACTACGCCCGCGGGGATTTGCCGCGGCGTTCCCAGCCCTACGACAGTGAAGTCCATGGTCGAAAACGTCCCCAGCTCTGTGATCGTCTTCAGCCCCTGGCCCAGGTCCTGTATCTCAGGAATTGAAAATGTCGTGTTATCGACGCCGAGCCCAGGCGCGCTCTGCCGCAGGTACAACAGGCGGTCTTCGTCCCGGTTCGCCAGCGGACGCAGCAGCACCGCGCGCACGACGCTGAAAATCGCCGCATTGGCGCCGATCCCCAGCGCCAGCGTCAACGCAACCGTAATCCACAGCGCGCGCACGCGCCCTAGCGATCGCACCGCAATCTTCAAATCACGAAGAAATGACATAAACCCTCAACTTTGGGCGGGGCGGTTGCCCTGCCTTCACTATGTAGTCGAACGGCCGGACTGGAATTCGACAAATCGTCCAAGAAAATTTTGCTTCTTCAACGGGCTGCCTCGCAGTCGCTCCAACTCTACCAATCTGCGCTGCCGTATTCCATACCTGCCGGAGTTAACTCAGCCCTGGCCGGGGTTCAAGCGTTACATGAGGGCTGGCTTATTGCGGTGATCCATTGGCGCCATCGCGCCTGCAGTACATTTGTGGTGAGGTCTCAGGAGATTGAAAGTCCCCTGGTCATGGTCGGCGTGCAGGGATCTGAAACGGAAACTGCCGTCGCTCGTGCTGGCCGCGCCGCTGATGGGATGGGGACAAGTTCCGTCGGCTACCACTCCGCCTCCGCATCGTCCCACTCTCCAGTCGCCGGCTCCGCTAAGTCATGCGCGAAACGACCTTGATATCTGTCATAGCCACGAAGTGACCAGCCTCCCCGGCAGCCATCAATTTGCAAGTGACTTTATTGAGACGATGGCGAGCGATCCCCAAAACCCCAACAGCATATGGGCCCTCACAGCGGACCTGAGCGACAGCGTCCCTTCCGGTGATCGCGCGATGTACATCTCGAAATCCACCAATGGCGGAGAAACCTGGACGCAGGTTGCGCGCATCGATTCCAGATATTTCGATGCCGACATAGCAGAGGGCCTGCGCAACGCGTTGGCGGTCTCTCCCGGTGGAACGGATTTTGTGATCACCACGCAGGAAGGCGCCTTCCAGGTCCTTCCTCGGTCAGGTGCTTCGGATGCAGTGGTGAAATCCATCGCGGGGCCGCGAATCCCTCATCCGCTTCCCAGGCTGAGCATTCCGAAACAAGAGGGCGATCCGGTAAGGGCAGGTGCCGTCGCTATGACAGCCGACGGAAAACGTATCATCGTCGGTTACGGGTACTTCGACCTCGACCCTCAGCTCTTCAGCTATCACCGGAACAACCACGGCGCATGGGTCGAAGATGGTCCCCTGCCCCCTCTGCCAACTGACCTGGACATCTTCTCCATGCAGTTTGATAACCCCAGGCAGCGCCATCCTCGATCGCTTTATGTAGGCACAGGCGATCAAGCCTATCGTCTGAGCTTCCACACCATGAAATGGACGCGCATCGATGGAGTCGGCCCAGATTCAGCGATCCACTCCATGACGACGGTGGGCGGTCTCCACCTCGCGGCCTGCTGGGGCGTCTACGAGCCGGTCAGCGCGGATGCGGTCGAGAGAGTGACCCACGCAAGCTTTCTTTTACATCGAGCGAAAGACGAGGTAGGCCCCAACATTCGCGCCTACGGCATAGAGGTGGATCCGGCAAATCCGAATCGAGAGGTTCTCACCGCGATCACTGGCGTGTACACCACCAGGGATCGCGGAAAAACCTGGAAGAGGCTCAACGACCTTCCCGAAGGAGAGTTCCACTCGGCCCACGTCAATGCCGACGGTACTGTCATCGTCTCTGGCTTCATGGGAACATTCCTGACCAATCCATTTTCCAGGACCTGCTCACCTCATCTGAAAATCCGCGATAAATAGTTCTGTTTGTCCTGCGGAATCTCGCCCGCGGCACGCAGACGCCATCGCCCCTGAGAGGCCCCGGGAACCCTCTGGAATATCGATATAGTTGTGACTACGAATATTGACAATCCTGGACTGAGAGGTCTAGAAGGGGGCGCATGAAGTTACCGCACCCGCTCTCCCCAGGAGGTCTCACGATGTACCCACCCGAACACCAGTGCTCCTCGCCCGCTGCACAGATTCGTCACCATGGCAGTGCTCTTTCTGCTTGCCTTCGCCGCGGCGCATGCGCAGTCGAAAACGCTGCCCGCCAGCACTCGCTTTTTTGTTCCCGTACCGCCCAACGGTGCCGTGCAGCAGGTAGAAACTCTGCTGCGCCAGCGCCAGCTCAGGAACGCCCTGCTGATCACCGGCATGGAGACGGTACCGCAGGCCGTATGGCTCACCAGCGGCACGCCCTCGCAAGTCAGCGCCACCGTGGCCACGACTCTGCGGCAAGCGAATTTCGAGCGAGCCGTGCCCGTGTTCGTGCTCTACAACATTCCTGGCCGCGACTGCGGCAGCTACTCGGCAGGCGGGGCACAGAACACCGCGGATTACGAGACCTGGATTGACGCCATTGCCGAGGCGATCGGCGATCAGAAAGCGGTGATGGTGCTCGAGCCGGATGCGCTCGCGAACCTGCCCAGCGATTGCGGCTACGATCCGACGAAGGTGAACATCCCTCAAGCTACAGCGGATCGATTCACGCAGATCAACTATGCGGTGACGAAACTCGAGAGCGGATCGCAGACCCTGGTCTACCTCGATGCCGGCAACAGTCACTGGCAGGCGGTACCGAATATGGCGGCGCGCCTCGTGCAGGCCGGCGTGCAGCAGGCGCAGGGCTTCTTCACCAACGTGTCGAACTACAACCTGAACAGCTACGAAACGAAGTACGACACCTGGGTCTCCCAATGCATCGCCTTCGCCAACAATCCCGATGACGGAGGCTGGCGCCTGGGGAACTATTCCTATTGCGCCAGCCAGTACTACTCGCCCTTCGGACCGGTCGATCCGAACAACATCGCCACCTGGGGCTACACCGACCAGTGGTATCAGCAGAACCTGGGAACCGCCGTTCCCACGACACACTTCCTGATCGACACCAGCCGCAATGGCCAGGGGCCGCTCAATGCCAGCATCTACGCGGCGGCGCCGTACAACCAGCCCGCCTCCGTGGTCCAGACCCTCAGCAACGGAAGCTGGTGCAACCCGCCTGCCCGCGGGCTTGGTGTTCATCCCACGGCGAACACCGGCGTTCCGCTCCTCGATGCGTATCTGTGGGTGAAGACGCCGGGCCAGTCCGATGGAACGTGCGACGCAGCCGGCGGCGCCCGCGCGTGGGATTACACAAGCTACACCCAGCCGGGATGGCCGGCCGACGCGGCGGGCCAGGCGATCTTCGATCCGCTTTGGGGACTCGATGATCCCATCGCGGGCGCCTGGTTCCCGCAGCAGGCTCTCGATCTCGCGCAGAGGGCCAACCCGCCATTGCTGCCCTGAACCCGGTATAGCCCAATGCAGCAGGAGCGACGATATCGTCGCTCCTGTTTGCTGTGAGACCAGTGCTCTCTATTCCATGCGCAGCGCGCGCATCGGATCTAGGTTCGCCGCCCGGCTCGCGGGAATCAGAGCCGCTGCCGATGCCGCCACTGCCAGCAGCACCACAGCAATGGACAGCATCGCCGGGTCCCAGAACTTCATTCCGAAGAGCTGCGTGGTCATCGCCCATCCCGCCCCAATCGCCAGCGGGATCCCAAGCGCCAGCCCTACCCCAACCTGCCAGAACGCGCCGCGCAATATCATCGAGACGACATTCCCCCGGTTCGCACCGAGCGCCATACGGACGCCGATCTCGCTCGTCCGCTGCTCCACCGTGTAAGCGGTCACTCCATACAACCCGACCGCGGCCAGCACCAGCCCCAGCGCGCCAAAGAGCAAAGTCAGCGTCGCGATCATGTGTTGCTGTGCGAAGTCCGAACCCAGCACATGCTGATAGGAATCGACGCTGTACAGCACCAGGTTGGGATCGATCTCCACCAGCGCCTTGCGCACCTGCGCTTCCAGATTCGGCGGATTGCCCGGCGCCCACAGCACGATGTTGTAGAGATAGTGAGACCAGATCTCCCCGGCATTTTCGCTCGGCTCGTTGTAATGGGTGCTCTGCGCCTCCGGCAAAAAGAACATCGGGCGGTTAGGCTCCTTCAGGCCATAGGTGATGTAGCGCATATCGGCGTCTACGCCAACCACCTCGAACATTCCGGAATATTTCGTCTCGCCCGGTCCGAAGTGCCGGCCGATCGGATTCTCGCCCTTGAAGAACTTCTTCGCGAACGCCTCGTTGATCACCGCAACGTTGACCGCGTGGTCGCCGTATCGTCTTCGGTAATCGCTCGCCCTGTGATCATGCGGTTTCCGACGGTCTCAAAGAATCCCGGCGTCACTCGTGTCCAGCCCGCACCGGTCTCTTCTTTGGCGGGCGGCTCGGGTCTTCCCTGTATGCGAACGCTGGTATTCCAGCTATCGCCGCTCATCGGCGCATAGAGCGCGGAGCTCACCTGCCGCACTCCCGGAATCGCTCCCAGACGTTCCTGAATCCGGCGGAACAGCGGCTCCAGTTGCTCCGGCTTGTAGCCGCCCAGCATCGGATTGATCGATGCAAGATAGCGGTCCTTGGTCTCGAATCCGAAGTTTTGATGTTCCAGATTGCGCAGGCTCTGCCCCAGCATGGCCGCGGCGCTCAGCAGCACCAGCGACATCGCCGCCTGCGCAATCACCAGCGTCTTCTGCGGCCACCGCGCTCTGTCCCCGGTCACGCCGCGTGTCCCGCGCAACGCCTCGATCGGTTCCGCATGCGAGGTCATCCACGCCGGCGCGATCCCGAAGACCACACCGGTCAACACGGAAACACCAAGCGTGAACAGCAGCACCGGCCAGGACGGCGTTGCCTGCACCGGCACATAACTCTGGCTGCTGGCAGCCGCGAAGGCAAGATGCAGAATCAGCCTCGTCCCTGCAAACGCCACGCCGATGCCCGCCACTCCGCCCACGATTCCCAGCGTCACACTCTCCACCAGCGCCTTGCGCACCAGCCGCTTGCGGCCTGAGCCCAGCGCGATCCGGATGGCCGTCTGCTGCCGGTTCTTGAGGCCTCGCGCCAGCAGCAGGTTCGCGATGTTGGCGCACGCCACCAGCAGAACGCAGCCTGCCGCTGCCAGCAGCAGCTTCAATCCATCCGCATAGTCCTCGCGCATGTTATTGACGCCCGCTCCACCCGCCGTCAGGTGCAGCGTCTGCTTCTGCCATTCCTCTTTTTCCCGCGCACTCATATCTGCAAGGTGACTCGCCTGCCAGTTATGCAGCTCTCCGCGAAGCTGCGCCTCCAGAGCCTTGGGGTCCGTCCCTGGCTTCACCCTCCCGATAATGTCGAGAAAATGCTGGTCCGGACTCTTCAGCCGCTGCGTCGCTCCATCCAGCAACACCTCGGCAGTAAGCGGTAGCCAGAAATCGGGCATCGCATAGCCCGCCAGCTTTGCCCCATAAAATCCCGGCGCTGCCACCCCGACAACCGTGAACGGATGCCCATTGATCTGATACGTCGCTCCCACAACCGATGGGTCGCCACCGTACTTTTCTTTCCAGACGTGATAGCTCATCACCGCAACCGGAGGTGCGCCTTCGGGGTCATCGGACGGGCTCAGCACACGCCCCATCCACGCGCCCACACCGAATGTCTGAAAGAAATTCCCCGAGACGTACTCGCCATTGCGCGTCTCCGCCTGCTGCGATGTGCCCGCGCGCCGCACACCCAGCGGCGCATTCCCGCCCTGCAGCGCTGCAAGCTGCTCGAATGCCGGCGTGTTGTCGCGGAAGTGCTTGTACAGCTCCCACGAAAACAGCGAGAACTCCTCATCCTGCGTGTAGCCGCCCCAGTTGCAGCAATGAATCTTGTCGCCGATCCGGTATAACTGCTCCGGCTTCGTGACCGGCAGCGACTTCAACATCACCTGCTGCATCAGCGTAAAAATGGCGGTCGTCGCCCCAATCCCCAGCGCCAGCGTCAACACCACCGTGATTGTGAATCCCGGAGCGTTCACCAACTGCCGCAACGCCTGCCTCACATCACTCAGCATGCTTCCCCCTCAACGCGCCGCGTTCGTCGGGCGCAAGTCTTCCGCTGAGGGCAGGTACGCTGAGGATCGCAAGCTGGTTCCGCAAACGTCAGGTTCGGAAGGGGAGTGTCACGAAATCAGGGGACGGATGACTATCTTGTGAGTGCCGGCACAGGATGGCTTCCAACTAACGGAGCAAGCCTGCCTTCGCCAGTGTCTGGACCCTGCCACAAACAAAGAGGCGGCGGACAAGGAATCGTCCGCCGCCATACTTCACTTCCTTCTTAGCGATGGCCACCGCCGCCACCACCGCCGCCATGGAAGCCGCCGCCACCGCCACCGCCGTGGAAGCCGCCAGCACCACCACCGTGGAAGCCGCCGCCCTGGAAAGCACCACCGCCATGGGATACGTCAGCGCGCTCACCGTGGAAGCTGGTCTGTCCATGCAAGCCGGCCTGTCCGTACCCGTGTCCGTCGTTATACCCGCGCCGGCCGTAGCCCCGGCCGTAGCCGCGGCCATAGCCATACACAAACCCACCGTCAAATAGGTAGTACGGGGAGTAGAAGCCATAGCCAAACGGATCGAAGAAGGCGCCGTCGCCAGGCAACCATGTGTAGCCATAAAGCCCGGCATCCCAGAACCAGCCCGGCGCGAACCCCGGTTCCCCTTCATACGCCGAAGCCAGCTGCACATTCGCGTCGCCCAGGTATTCCGAACGCAGGCCGCTCCAGTTGTACAGTGCATCCTCTGACGCCTGTTTGTCGAAGTGCTTTGGCTTCTCGCCATCTCCGTTCATTGCCAGCTCGTGGCCCTTCTTCACCACAATCCGCCTCTGTCGTCCGTCCGCCGGTAAGAACGCTGCTTCTCCGTCGAAGACCTGTACTGTTCTATCTCCAAAATTGAAGGCGTAAAGCCCCGTCTTAAGCAGACGTGTTTCACCATCTCCGATCTTCACGCGCAAATCATTTTGTTTGTATAACTGGTCGACCTCGACATTGGCGCGGCCTTTTACGACCTCCACTTCTGTCTTCGCAAGGTTAGGCGAGATCATTCGTACTGCGCTGTTATCACCGAGCCGGAGAAACACACCTGGCGTCAGCAATATCTCTGCCCTTCCATTTCCTGTCTCGACTGCCTGTCCCACCTGCAACTCGCTAAGGCCGACAGACGACTGGTTCACAGCATGGCCATCGATCGAAACCTGGCCTTCTACATAATTGAGAGTCCCCGGTACGGCTGGGTTTGCGCTCTGGCCAAACATCAACGCCGGCGCTAACAGAGTCGCCAGGGAAAGCAGCAGAACCACTTTCAACCTTGGCATATATTCAACCTCAGTTCATCAGATGTCCCCTCACTGCAAACGATGCAAATGCGTCGACCGGAAACAGCGTCGCGACGGAGTCCCCGGCGGAAACAAGCAAACACCTTACTGATCGTTGCCCTGCAACGCCATCGCCCAAGGTGCGGCCGGTGCAAATTTAACCTCGTGGTCTAAGATTGAGTCCCGAACTCGCGAGAGGAGCAGAATGCCACCAATATCAAGAAGAGAATTCATCAAGACAGCGTCATCGACCGTCGCGTTGGGCGCCGTCTTGTCGACAGGCAGTCGCATACTCCATGCCAATCCCCTCGGCTTGCCTATCGGCTGTCAGACATGGCCGGTACGCGACATGATCGCTAAAGACTTCCCCGGCACACTGAAGCAGCTTGCCGCCGCTGGATTCCAGACAGTCGAGCTGTGTTCGCCTGTCGGCTATGCTGACTCCGGTTTCGCCGGACTGAGCAAATACAAAGGCTCGGAGCTCCGAAGCATCCTGCAAGACCAAGGCCTCACCTGCATCAGCAGCCACTTCTCTATGGACGAGCTGAGGAAAGATCAGGACGGCCGCATTGCCTGGGCGAAAGATGTCGGGCTGACGCAAATGCTGGTTCCAAGTTTGGATGGTCCGAAGAAGCCCACTCTGGATGACGTGAAGCGGGCGGCCGACGAGTACAACCGAATGGGCGAGCGAGCAGCGTCGGCCGGGATCGTGCAGGGCCTCCACAACGAGGACTTCGAGCTAACCAAGGTCGATGGCAAGCGGACCTATGATTTGCTATTTCAACTTCTCGATCCGAAGTTCGTGAAGTTCCAGTTCCAGGTGTCCACCATCAGCGACGGCTACGATGCCGCCGAGTACTTCACCAAATACCCCGGCCGCTTTATCTCCATGCATGTTCAGGGTTGGTCGGCAAAGACTCGCACGATAGTGCCGGTAGGCCAGGGCACTCTGGATTGGAACAGAATATTCACGGCGGCGAAGACGGGGGGCATCAAGAATTACTTCGTCGAGATGGATTTGCCGTTGATGAAGGCCAGCGTTCCCTATCTACGCCATCTGCAGGTCGGATAGAGCGCTTTCACCATTTGAGGAGCCACAGATAACCTGATTCTCGCTACCTGCAATTCACCCGATTCCCTGCTCCCGCATGAGTGTGGCAGCTTGAATGCTCGATTGAAAGCAGCCTCAGACGCGTAGCCCACCTCACGCGCGATTTCTGCCGCACCCCTCCGCGTTCTGGTCTATGAGCCAGCTGCTAGCCGCAGTTGCCAACTAGTCAGGTAGGTCATCGGCGCTTCTGAACGAATAGGTCGTGAATTGTTGGCTCAAGGTGGAACGGGAATGAGGGCCTCGTCCGCGGTGATAGTGGCCCGGATTGACATGAGAATGGGTGAAGCGCTCTAGATCACCGCAATTGATCAGTGAGGAACATCCAAACCAGCTGATTTGATGGGAGATATATGCCAAGTGGGCAGGGGTTGGGGCAGAGGTAGCCGCAAACCGCTTGGTCGCGCGTTCTAAATCGATACACTAAAGAAGCCATGATCCCCACCCTCGAATGGACCTCCGAAGGCGTCCGGTTCCTCGACCAAACGCGTCTTCCTCTCGAAGAGACTTACGTGTTGGCGAAGACCTACCAGGATGTCGCCGACATCATCACCACCATGGTCGTGCGCGGCGCGCCGGCCATCGGCGTCTCGGCCGCTATGGGCGTCGCCCTCGGCGCGCGCCACTCGACCGCGACCACGCTGCCCGCGCTGCTTGCGGAGATCCGCGTCATCGGCAAGGTGCTCGCTGCGACGCGGCCGACCGCCGTCAATCTCTTCTGGGCCATCGAACGCATGCGTCGCAACGCCGCGGAGCTCGCCGCCGCACCCGGGGCCACCGTCGCCACGGTGAAGCAAGGCCTCATCGCGGAAGCTGAGCGCATGTACAAGGAGGATATCGCCGCCTGCCGCGCGCTCGGCGCCTTCGGCGCGGACCTGCTCCCGCAAAAGGCCGGTGTGCTCACCCACTGCAACGCGGGCGCGCTCGCCACCTGCGGCTATGGCACTGCCCTCGGGGTGATCCGTGCCGCCGTCGAGAGCGGGCGCAAAATCGAAGTCTACGCAGACGAGACCCGCCCCTTTCTGCAAGGTGCCCGCCTCACCGCGTGGGAGATGATGAAGGACGGCATCCCCACCACCGTTATCTGCGACAACATGGCCGCCAGCCTCATGCAAGCGGGCAAGCTGCAGGCCATCGTCGTCGGCGCGGACCGCATCGCCGCCAACGGCGACGTCGCCAACAAGATAGGCACCTATGGCGTCGCAGTGCTGGCCAAGGAGCACGGCATCCCCTTCTACGTCGCCGCACCCTGGTCCACCATCGACCTCGCAACAAAAACCGGCGCGGACATCCCCATCGAGCAGCGCTCGCCCAGCGAGGTCACGCACCACGCGGGCAAGCAGCTCACGCCGAATCACGTAGGCGTGTGGAACCCGGCCTTTGACGTCACGCCGGCCAGATACGTCACCGCGATCATTACCGAACGCGGTGTACTTCGCGCGCCGTACGCCGAGTCGCTGGAGCGCCTCAGCCACGAAGCCGCCGTTCTGGCCTGAGAGAACGCAGACTGTACTTCCGCATCTGAGCCGACGGCAGTTGTGTCTGTGCCGCTTCCCTTCTTCCCTGGCAGAGGCATTCGAGGGTCAGTTTTCGTAAATAAGAGCGCGGAGGTTTGCGCAATAGGAGGGCGCGGTGCTTTCGATGGGCTATCCCATGCAGCGGTATGGTACACGGGTCAAGCGCAAAGCCACAGGATGAGTTCATCCCGGAGGGCCAAGTCCCGAATTCTAGCGGAGCTAGGCTCTTGGTGTGCGGGTGCACACGTCTCGCTTTGAAACATAAGGCATTGGCGGCCGTCGTAGGATTGCGCCATTCCTTGCGGTTCGCAACCGTCCCCCACGCTCAGCGATTCGCAGCCATTTGGAATGCGGGCGCCTTTTCCGTCTCTTATTCAGGCACTACACCGGCCGTCTCTGGCAGCGTTGACCGTTTCAGAGTAGCGGCCACGCTACGTGCCAGGTTGTGCGTAGCTCGCAGGTTGCTGCCGATGAACCGGACATTGCCCGCGACGACATGTTCCAGCACCTGGTGACCCTCTGGTGTGAGCAACTGAATGCGAACGTTCAATTTGGTCGCTCCACTCACGGTAGTCACGGCGCGTCGGGTCTCGCTTCCCGGCGTGTAGGCTTGCACCGTTGTCTTGAGAATGAGCAGGTGGGGAACGTCCTTTGCATTGCGATCACCGCTACGGTACAGATGTTTGAACTGCTTCCCCTTGGCTAGCTCTTCTAAGAGATTCTCGTAAATTGCGTCTCTGAAGGATCGCTCAATGACCACGTCGCCAGGGGCAACTTTATCGACCTGTACGCTCCATTGCTGAGCGTTCCCCTCTCTCCCGGCGGTTCCGTTTTTGCCGCCAGTCGAGTTTTGCGCAATCGCAATTGGGACGGATAGCCAACCAGAGAGCAACAGGATAAGAACCGCAACGGCTCTCGACCGCAGCTTGATCGGAGAAAAGCGGATAGGCTGCAGGTAGTCTTGACTGCAGCCAGAGAAGGTCTAACTGAAAACGCCTTATTTGTTTTCATGCTGCACCTCCGGAGTTTTGACCTCGGGCGTGCTGTGCGCTCTGGTTTGGATTTCTGGCGGCGCGATGTGCGCCCCCTTGGCTACGAGATCCTTTTCGAACGCTTGGCCCTGCCCTTTGTTCATCTGGAATATGGCACCGTGGAAGCCACCACTGCTATCAAGGTATTCGACCGTGAAGGTGTCGTAATGCTTATGAGAGAAGAGACTGATCGCCCGCCCTCCCTCAAATGGAACCGCAGCCTTGCCCAGCGTCATCGGCACGCCGCCTATCTGCTTATCTTCAGTTCCGAGAGAAATGTCCTGAATGGAACCGATGCTCACTTGCGCTGACGGGCTCCC
The DNA here is from genome assembly GCA_963757575.1 of uncultured Acidobacteriaceae bacterium. Lineage (GTDB taxonomy): Bacteria > Acidobacteriota > Terriglobia > Terriglobales > Acidobacteriaceae > KBS-83. Next base: position 61,563 of record CAVWSD010000012.1, on the reverse strand, counting down.
ATTCCGCTCAAATTGCACCACGTCGCCCTGAATACGTAACTGTCCCTTGGCGTTAGGCCGCACATCTTCAAACCCCAGAAGATGCGTAACATGAATGACCGGACCTGCGGCTGAGTCTTGTGCCCCGCTTGAGCTTTGGGCTATCGTCGCCTTGCTAAAACAGAGCAGGAGGGCGACGCAAGCTAATCCACACCCAATTGCATGCGAAGTCACCCGGGGCTGCCCGGACGGAATGAGTTGTCGATTCATAATTCCTCTCCTGTATAGTCGCCGAATCAATAGAGTATCCGAAGGCTCAATCCGTCCGGCCCTTCCGCGTCCTGCACCGGCCCTAGGACCTATTTTTTCAGGACGACGATGCAAATTCCGTCCCAGGTCGAATGATCCAAGCCATTCGGGGGGACATTCATCATCGGCACCGCTCCCAGATTTCCGGGATCCAGCTGGAAATGCACCTGGAGATATCGCCGGACAAGAATCGCGCGATTGCGAGAGGATGCAAGTTGATCAGCGGCATTTCCAGCGACCGAGTATCCCTCAATGACGATCGGGCTTTCGACAATCGCATCGCCATACTGCACTACTGTTTTATTCAATAAGTCTTTCCCCTGAGTGGTTAGCTGTTCCACTCCATTCGGGTCCGTTTGATAGAGTTTGTTGGCAGGCAGCCACGCGCGGTAGTTCGATGACCTCGTGAATACGGCATCTTTTCGGTACTTGCTGGGATCAATATTGGAGAGAGTGTAATAGCCACGGTGCCGGAAGAACCCCCGGAAAAAGAAGTTATGTTTGAGCGCTTCCGTTTCATCTGCCATGTTTGCAGTGGCAGCATTCGCATTCGACAGAGACTCACTTATGTTGACTCCACCTGTGGTTCCCTGTTCATCCGGTCCAGCGACCTCGGCAATCGTCTGGTGAAGCTGTTGAGCAGTCGCATCGAGATTCGACGCTGCGCTCTTCACGCTGGTCATCGTGTCATCCACCTTCTGCGGGAAGTGACGGGACTCGATGTCTGATATAAGTCCGTTGGCCTGCCTCGATGCGTGGCCCAGATCGGCAGTAGCCTCTTGGGTATTCGTCACCGTCTGTCGAATCTGAGTTGCCAAGGCCTGATCCCGAAGCAGCATTCCTGCCGGTCCGCGCCCTTCTTTCAGGCCGAGGACAACATCATTTACGTTCGATACTGTGGTCTTCACACCGTCCAATGTCGAATTGAGCCTGCCGCCGACCGTCGTCAGGAGGCCGTCGGCATGCTTGACTGTGCCATCAACATCGGCAAGCACACCCTTTCCTTGATCAAGAAGCTCAGCAATTTCCGTGGGCTCTTTGCTTGACAGTGTTGACTGAGCCGCGGCAGCCGGCGCCTTTGAGGATCCGGGTAGGATCAGTACAAACGTATCTCCAACCACGCCCTCGGTTCCGATCGTCGCAACAGAATCGGTGCGCACGAGGCCATGCAGTTTTTCGTTGATCCGTAGCTTTACGCGAAAGCGGGATGAAGGCGAGTCCGGGATGGCAATATCGAGTATCTGGCCTGCATTCATCCCTGCAACCTGGACTTTGGCGCCCTTCGATAGCCCAGCAAGGTTCGTGAATTCCGCGTAGAAATCCATATGCCGGGCAAAGGCTTCAACTCGATTGCCGACCAAAAAAAGACCGACGGTGAAGAGCGTGAGCCCGGCGAGAGCGAAGAGTCCGACAGTGAAAGAGCGATTCACCATGATTGTTGCTCCGAAATTAGTTTGCGGGCCGTTTCATGCTCACTTCGCTCAACCTGGGACGAAGTCCCATAGGCGATAAGATCCCCTTTATCAAAGACAGCAAAACGGTCGCCGACGCGCCGAGCGCCGTGCACGTCGTGCGTGACGACTATGACCGTGGTCTGATGCTCCGTTTTCTGCCGGAGGAGAAGTTCGTCGATTTCCGAAGCAGTAATACGATCCAGACCACTGCTCGGTTCGTCAGCAAGAAGTATCTTCGGCTCGAGCACAAGTGCGCGAGCAAGTCCGGCCCGCTTACGCATTCCACCTGAAAGGGCTGCGGGCATTTTGGCCTTATCGCCTGCCAAGCCTACCTGACCTAGAACCTTGGTCACAATCGAATCGATTTCCTCTCTCGTTTTGTCCGTGAGCCGTTCAAGTGGCAGGGCCAGATTGTCGTAGAGACTAAAGGAATCGAACAGTGCGGCATCCTGGAAGAGAAAGCCCATCTTCCGGCGGACTTTGGAGAGCTCGGCTTCGTTGAGGCGCGTAATCTCATCCTGCTCGATCCAGATCCTTCCCTGATCAGGCTTCAGGAGTGAAATGAGCAGCTTGAGAGTCACGCTCTTGCCAGTCCCGCTGCGACCCAGGATGCAAAGAACCTGTCCCGACGGAACCTCGAAGGAGACGTCACGCAGCACTTGTTTAGGACCGAATGCCTTCGACACGTGTTCGAACACGGCTGCCGTCTTCGTCTCGACATTCATAAAGCATTCTCAGGGAACGCGAAGAAGATGCACTTAATCAAAATCACGTCGGCCAGGATGATGAGCAATGACGATACGACTACGCTGTTCGTAGCAGCCTTACCTACGCCGTGTGCGCCCTCATTGGTCGTATACCCAAAGAAGGAGGATACCGTTCCGATAATGAATCCGAAGACAGCAGTCTTGAGGGTGGGAGGAATGAAATTGGACCACCCAAGGTCCTCAAATGCGCGCGCAATATATAGGTGGAACGAGATTCGTGATGACGCGAACTCCGAGAGAAAGCCACCAAGCAGCCCGGAGAAATCCATGAACAGCGTGAGGAGAGGCAACGCGATGACACATGCGACGATTCGCGGGACGACAAGAAACTTAAAGGAATCGATCGAAAGTGATTCAATGCTATCGATCTGTTCTGTTGCTCGCATATTGGCGAGCACAGCACCTATTCCCGAGCCGACACGTCCTGCGAGGAGCAGGCCGGCGACGAGCGGGCCTATCTCAACAAAAAACGCGAGGGACTGGACCGTCGGAATCATGGCTCCAGCACCGAACATGACAAGTGTGCTACGAGTGTGAAGGGTCATCACGGTCCCCAACGCGAATCCCGAGGCGATGACGAGAGGGAGTGACTTGTAACCCGCCTCAGCGAGCTGGCGTACTATCTGAGCCACCTCAAGCGGAGGACGAAGTAGATCCACAACCACACGAAATCCAAACTGAGTGACCATCCCGATGAAATTGATGAGTCTTATCAACCAACACACCTTTCTGCAATACCGGGTCGAGTCATCCACAACTGGTAACAACACTCGACGGTTCACCCGTGGATCGGGTTTCGACCGTCAAGTGACGAACGCCTTCACATGCACTTAGTGCGCCGATTTGTGATCGTTCACCAGGCCGCAGCTTCGGTACAAAGTCGATGCGTCCACTTTGCAGGCACGAGCAGTCCCCGGTGTATCCCTCGTTAACACTTTGGCAAATAGTTCAGGGCGACAACTACGTTGGAGGACAAAGAGCCTGATTCACTGGTACGGCTATCGTACGTATTAACGGAAGGGGTCGCTATTACATATTTCTGTTAGCCTTGCGGAGAACGGAGACACCGATTTCAGTAGGCTGATTGGGGCAGATTCAAGAGGTTCACACCTCTTGTGCCAAACAAAAGCGCTCGACATACTTCCACTGCACTTCGCCCAGATCGCCATGACGTCTTGACTTCCATTCCCCCAAGCAAGTGTCTGGCCATGAGCTTCGTCGAGGATATACGTCTAGTGTTTTGTGGTTGCGGGATGAAATGCCCAGACTCCGCTCCAGGTCATCGCAGTCTGAATATCCTCCACGCTGCCGAAGCCTTCATGTCGGCGAGAGTTGCGACAGGTCGACGCGCGGCCAAGTTCGCGAAAGATCTACGTCTGTTTGTCGCCTAGGCTGTCCTTAGCAACACAGACGTGAGCAGATCGACGAGTGCGTCGCCGTCCACCGGCTTCCGGAAGAAGCCCGCTGCCCCTCTTTCAAGATAAAAGGTCTCCGAATTTTCAGAGGGCTTTCCAGTGATAATTACCACCGGCACCGGACTGTTGCCTTTCATCACTTGGTGCAGCAGATCAAGGCCACTCATCTGCTGCATCTCTACATCGGTAATGATGCAGGATGTTCTCGAAAGACCATCCGCGCCGAGAAATTGTTCAGCAGAGGAATACGGTTCAGCCTGGTACCCACTGGACGCTAATAGGTTGACCAGCGACTCGAGGACAGGGAGATCATCATCAATGACTGCGACAGTGCGGGCCTTCACGCCCATCTCGACCTCCGCCCGTTCAGTCACACGCTATAAGGTTTGTAGCTGACAGGCCATACTGCTTTTCTGTTAGGATGCACGACTCTGGCTTAGAGATTTGGCTTGCCGGCGATATTGAACACGGCCCCGGGCCACTCGCCAAGGAGGTAACACCTGTTGTTCTCTGGGCGGTGGGTGCTCCTTGCGATGAGTCCTGTTTAGATACAGTGCGCGCTCGACGCCAAGCAATCAGTGCATTTCGTCAATCGGTTTCGTAAGACAAGTGACGGCACCGCTTTCATCGCAGTGACCGTGATTATCCTGGGCCGGTTACCCGAGAGAGCATTCGCCGGCCAAACATAGCACTACATAAACATGTAATAGACAGAGGTGCCTCGTTGGGCTGCCCCACAGAACCCGCGTGCTTCATAGCACTCGAACACTGGGAACGGTAATTCTGACTTGGGAGGCTATCTTTCACGACTTTGCTCCTCCAGATCGGAGAGTGAACACAAGAGTGATCCGCCGCGAGCAAAGCAAGCAGAGATCGCCAACATGGATGCAATCCCGCTTCGGCACAACGTTCCTCCGCGCTGTCGATCGTGGGTTTCGCTGTCACGCCGCGAAAGTCTGAGTAAGTATCACAGATAGCAGCGATGTTAGGCACAACACACTCCGCCGCTACCAGAAAGATGTAATTTCGCAGGTCTTTAGCGATTGCTACTATCACGCTGTCAAGTGGTCACTCACATATGAGCGGAACGACGGTGCACCCTGAACATCGGATGGAGACATGGCACGACCTGTGCACTTGAGGAAGGAACCCCGGAGATGCAGAGGAAGGGTGACGGACGTCTGATTCGCGTTGGTGGCATCGCTGTATGTTGCTTCCTCGCGACTTCGCTTCTGGCTCAGGGACAAATTCCCAGCACACTCGCCCCCGCATCCACGTCGGCGCACCAGATATTCGATCTGTCTATCTTCGTCATTTCCATTACCAGCGGGATCTTTGTGTTAGTCGGAGGTCTGCTTACGCTCGCCCTTATTAAATTCCGCGCGCGCAAGTCGGACCCGCCAACAGAGCCAGCTCAGATCTATGGCAGTGCTCAGATCGAACTGGCGTGGACTGTGGTTCCCATATTAATCGTAGTCGTACTATTCCTGACGACAGCCCGAATCATTTTCGCAATTCAAGACGCACCAAGGCCTGATACGGCATTGGACGTTACAGCCATCGGTCATCAGTTCTGGTGGGAATTCCGATATCCCAAGTATGGTGTCGTGACTGCAAACGAGCTCCATATACCGCTGAGCAATAACACGCTGCCGGAGCCAACTTTCCTCAAGTTGACCTCAGCTGACGTAAACCATAGCTTCTGGGTCCCGCAGCTTGCCGGGAAGACCGACCTGATCGCCAATCACGTTAATGCGATGTGGATCGACCCCAAGGTGACTGGGCTGTATCTCGGCCAATGCGCACAGTTCTGTGGTTCGCAACACGCTCTGATGCTTCTCCGCGTTTATGTCGACACTCCTGAGCAGTTCTCCGCTTGGATTAAGAACCAGCAACAAGTCGGAAGGCAGGAGGCAGCGGTTGCCGCCGGGAGAAGAGTTTTCCAGACCCAAGCCTGTATGAACTGCCACACAGTGATGGGAACTGCTGCGACCGGCCGGTTCGGACCGGACCTCACTCATCTGATGAGCCGGGCAACGCTAGCTTCCGGGGCAATCGAAAACACACCTGACAACCTCCGCCAATGGATCAAGTCCCCGGACACCTTCAAGCAGGGTGCACTCATGCCTGCCATGCAACTGAACAATGAGCAACTGGACCAGCTAACTACCTATCTCGAGACCCTGAAGTGACCGACAGGATTCTGATATGAGCGGATACTCATTGCCGGTCTACCCGGCGATTGCCCCTGTTGAATCCGCATCTCCACAAAGGACCCTACTTGAGATTCTTCACGAGTGCGTGGTGACTGTCGACCACAAGCGTCTGGGCATTCTCTACATTCTCTACTCCACCTTCTTTTTACTGGTCGCCGGCGCTGAGGCTCTCCTGATACGCATTCAACTCGCGTTCCCTCATAATCACGTTCTAAGCGCCCAGGTCTACAACCGGTTCTTCACTATGTACGGCACCACAATGGTTTTCTTGGTTGGGATGCCGTTCCTATTCGGTTTCGCGAACTACATCGTACCTTTGCAGATCGGCGCCAGAGACATGGCATTTCCGAGATTGAATGCGTTCAGCTTCTGGCTTACAGCATTCGGCGGTCTGCTCTTGTATTACAGTTTCCTCGGTGGTGCAGGTTTGTACGGCGTTGGCAACGCACCCGATGTTGGCTGGTTCGCCTACGCGCCGCTTACTACGCGCTCTTTTTCGCCAGGACACGCGACAGATTACTGGGCACTCGCGTTGATCGTCAGCGGGTTCGGCACGTTAGGCACTGCCATAAACATCATCGCAACCGTCATTTCCCTGCGTTGTAAGGGCATGACCCTCATGCGCATGCCTCTATTCACTTGGCTGTTGCTGATCGTGAGCATGTTGACCTTGGTAACGATAACGCCACTGACCGCGGCGCAGTTCATGCTCCTGATCGATCGTTACCTGGGTGGCCACTTTTTCGATACCCAGGCGGGCGGATCATCGTTGGTGTGGATCCACTTCTTCTAGATCTTTGGACATCCTGAGGTGTATGTGCTGGTTTTGCCGGCCTTCGCCATTGCAAATGAGATCATCCCGGTGTTCTGCCGAAAGGCCATCTTCGGCTATCCAGGGCCGACTCCGGCGCAGGTGCTGGAAGTCCCAATCCTAGGGACGATTTGCCTCCTTTCGCGCAGCTTCACGATTTGGCGGGCAGAACAAGCTGTCGAAAACGACCGGATGGTAAGCTTCACCGCCTGGCTTGGCGCAACGATCGTACTCGCGGCAATTTTCCTGATGAGCACTGCGGTCGAATGGCGAAAGTTGATCTACCAGGACGGTCTCACGATCAGCACCAACCTTTTCGGGAGTACCTTCTACTCCCTTGTCGGACTACACGCGACCCATGTTGTGGTTGGTCTTTTTCTTCTCACGTCCGTCTTTGTGTTTTCGCTGTTTGGGCGGGTTGACTCTCGTCAGAGTGAGCGTTTCGGTGTAGTGGCTTTGTATTGGCATTTCGTCGATGCCGTTTGGTTAGTGGTGTTTTCCGTGGTGTATCTGATCGGGCGGTGAAACCAGATGAATGATCTCCGTACAGAACAGAGTGGGAAAGAGCCCATCGAGATCCCGGCGAGTACCGCTTGGCCAATCATCCTTGCGTTTGGTATCGCACTTTGCTTTGCGAGCTTGGTGACGAATGTCGGAGTCGGTCTTGCTGGCCTAGCTCTCGTGTGCTGCGGAGTCACCGGGTGGGCCAAGGAGGTTCTCCCTGATGAACATCATGAAATTATCGACGTGAGAGCGAGGAAGTTTGTTCCAGTGAGCCTCCGCACTCGAGTCGCTCACATCCAGTTAAACGAAAGTCATCGTGCGTTCCTTCCCGTCGAGAGCTATCCGGTCATGTCGGGTCTGCGCGGCGGCATTGCGGGTGGAATCGCCATGATCTTTCCCGCGCTGCTCTATGGTTATTTGACCCAGCACAGCATTTGGTATGCGGTGAACCTTCTTGGGGGCGCTGGGGTTGCACACTGGAGAAATCCGACCACTGCTGACATCGCCGCATTCCAATGGAACGGCTTGATCGTCGCGACAGTGATCCATGGCGCGATCTGCACACTTATCGGTTTGCTCTATGGTGCGATGCTGCCGATGTGGCCAAAGCGTCCCATTCTGCTCGGTGGAATCGTGGCGCCTCTCCTGTGGACTGGTCTTCTCCATTCGATCCTCGGATTTGTAAATCCTATATTCAACGCGCGGATTGCTTGGGGATGGTTTGCGCTTTCGGAGATCCTCTTTGGAATTGTCGCGGGGACAACGGATCAGGAGGACCTGCTCTCGATCTGTCCAATCCGACCTACCAGGTGCTGGTTGATGACTCCACGTTGAGACGCTGGATCACTTCTGGTATGCCCGGGACGCAGATGCCGGCCTTTGGAGAGTCGGCAGGAGGTTTTCTTACACCTCCGCAGGTTGACGTATTGATCTCCGGGATGAGATCGCGATGGGCTTCGAAGAGTCTGAGCCGGGGCGACATGCCTCCTTATTTCTCGAATCTGGCTGGTCACCCAGATCGCGGGAATGCGATCTTTCAAACGAGCTGCATGTCCTGCCATCAACACAGGATCCAGAAGGTGAGTGATGCCAGCTATCTCGCTCTCGTCAGTGATCAGAGTCTACGAACCTCAGTGATCGCTGGCCGGCCTGATCTTGGCCATCCGGATTGGAAACAGGTTCGGCCTAACCAACCCCTCGCAGATCAGGACGTGAGTGACATCGTCGGCTATCTACATTCCCTTCGAAGCGATACACCGGGTCAGCCGTATCCCGAAACAAGCTTGAAGAGGTGACTCGTGAGTAATGAAGCATTGACTATGGCTCGGGGCGAAGAAGAGGAAACACCGGTCGATACGCTGACCGTGTCGCGGAGATGGCTATTGCTAAAGATTGGCGCGTTCTTTAACGCCATGGTTGGAATCGCGGTGGCTGTGCCTGTGGTCAAGTATCTCCTCTCGCCCGTGAAATCAGATGACGCTTACAAGTCCTGGATCTCTCTAGGAGCTGCGGATTCATTCCCGATTGGCGAGACACGTTTGGCGAAGTTTACCAACCCAGTGAGTCGGGCATGGGACGGTGAAACCGATCGAGTTGCCTGCTGGGTTCGTCGAATTGCTGCAACGGAGTTTCAGGTATTTGCCGTCAACTGCGCTCACCTGGGATGCCCAGTGCGCTGGTTTCCGAAATCGCAGCTGTTCATGTGTCCGTGCCATGGCGGGGCTTATTACGCAGATGGAAGCCGGGCGTCAGGTCCTCCGGAGCGGGGCCTATTTACGTATGACACCAAGATCGTTGAGCGCGATCTTCAGATCAACGCTGGCCAGATGCCGACCTTAGCTAACACAGCAAAGCTAGTTCAGATTCAAAATGCACGCGGAGGATCGCCATGCGCTGGTTGAAAGACCTTTACGGCTGGGCTGACAGCCGCTTGCAGCTTGGTGAGCCCATCAAAGAGATGGCGCTGCATCCAGTCCCCAATAAGACCGCCAGTTGGTGGTATGTGTTTGGAAGCGCTGCGTTCGTCTTGCTGATGCTGCAGATTGTGACGGGAATTCTGCTGGCATTGGTGTATGTGCCATCTGCTGGTCACGCATGGGATAGTCTCAATATCCTCAATCACCAGCTCACACTTGGCTGGTTTCTACGCGCGATGCACGGCTGGGGATCAAATTTCATGGTCGCGGTCGTGTTGATCCATATGACACAAGTGTTTCTGTTTGGCGCGTACAAATATCCGCGTGAACTGACCTGGGTTCTTGGCGTGTTTCTTTTGCTGATGACGCTGGGAATGGCGTTCACCGGCCAGGTTTTGCGCTTCGATCAGGACGCTTATTGGGGGCTGGGTATTGGAGCGTCGATCGCCAGCCGGGTACCGTTCGTGGGCAATACCCTGGTACACATGATGTTGGGGGGACCGATCATTGCCGGAGCCACCCTCTCCCGGTTCTTCGTATTCCATGTTTTCGTGATTCCGGGCATGTTGTTGGCGTTCGCCTCTCTTCACGTTTGGATGGTCCTCAAACTTGGAATCAACGAGTGGCCGATGCCCGGACGCGTCGTCCGTCGCGCCACCTATCTCACCGAATATCACGAACTCACCAGGAAAGATGGCAGACCTTTCGTGCCTGGTGCTGTATGGAAGGACGCATTCTTCTCCGCGGCAATTCTGGCTGCGGTCGCCGTTTGCGCAGCAGGTTTCGGGCCTTACGGACCGGGTGGCCAGCCGGACCCAACGATCATTCAAACGGCGCCGAAGCCCGACTTCTTTTTTCTGTGGCTCTACGCGGTATTGTCCTATCTTCCTCCAAGTCTTGAGACGCCTTTCTTGCTGATTGCGCCTGTAGTGGGAATCGCTGGCTTGGTAGCGCTGCCGTTCTATGCGGGTGAGGGAGAGAAGAGCTGGCGCAAGCGTCCGATCGCGATCATCATGCTCACGACGATTGCCATAGCGTGGGGCGTATTCACCCATCTCGGCACGTTCACCCCATGGAGTCCAAAGATGAATGCGTGGAGCGGTGGCCCGCCTGTTCCGGTCCGCTACACCCACGCTGCAAGTCCGCTGCAACGGCAAGGTGCAATCGTCTTCCAGTCCAATCAATGCCGAAACTGCCACTCCATCGCTGGAGTGGGAGGCCAGCGGGGACCAGCACTCGATCTCGTAGCCACGCGAATGACGGAGGATCAATTGATCCGGCAGGTTCTGCAGGGAGGCGGCAATATGCCGGCATATGGCAAGAACCTCAGCCCCTCGGAGACAACGGCGCTCGTGCAATTCCTGGAAACGATGCACCCTGTGAATCAGCCACCCGCCGCGGACGCATCCCGTAACGCAGCGATGGCCGTCACCCCGCCTAATCCGTGAAGGAGGTCGAATGGAGACCTCATCGCTAATCCTCGTTACCGATTGGGACGTTTCCGTGGGGATTACGTGTGCCGTTGTGGCAGTGGGGGTCGTCTATCTGCGTGGTTGGCGCTCCGGCACACCTTGGCAAATGTGGACACTTGCCATGCGCGCGTTTGACTGCTTGCAACCAATCTTCAGCTCGTCGCTCATCCAATTCCGCGACGGCAACTGGCGTCAAATTTCAGTGCTCTGGCGGAAGTGCACCAAAAATCATCAGATGCTCTTCCGCGGTTCAATGATCAACCGATCACCGCGTTTTGCACTGATGTATGTCCAGGCCCACTGGAAAAAGACGCTGAACCGCAAGCTGCTCTCTCCCAGGAACTGTATGTGGATCAAGGCCCAGACGAGCCAAGCGAGGAAACCGCTCATCGTGATGCGTCCACTCTGCAGCACGGCAAAATTCTTGCCGACAACGGCAAGGTTGCCCTTGTCGAAGTAACGAAAAGGGGGACGCTGCGGTTTTAGGGTCACATGCCGAAAGATCGATTTTGCTGCGTAACGTCCTTGCTGCATTGCGACCTGCGCGACTCCAGGGAGTGGCCGCCCATCTTGATCAAGGGATGCAGTGTCGCCAATCACAAAGATCTCAGGATGATCCTGAACCGTAAGATCCTGCCTGATGCGGACACGACCCGCTCGATCCACCTCGCAACCAAGCCATTTGCCGGCTGGCGACGGAGCGACGCCTGCAGTCCATATCACAGTCTTGCTCGGAATCCGCTCATCACCGACTACCGCACCATCTGCGTCGATTGACTGGACTGCCTTTCCTAGTCGCACATCCACGCCGAGTTGCAATAAGCGCTGCCTTGCCGTTTCCGAAAGCTCCTCAGCGAACGTTCCGAGAGGGCGCTTTCCCATGTCGACCAAGACGATGTGTGCGGACTTTGGATCGATTCGACGGAAGTTCTTGCGCAACGTCGTCCGGACCATTACAGCAATCGCGCTAGCCATTTCTACGCCAGTCGGTCCAGCGCCGACCATGATGAATGTCATGAGTGCCTTCCGGCGCTCGGGATCGTCTTCAATCTCAGCGTTTTCAAAGGCCGTTAATATGTGGTTGCGTAAGGATTCAGCATCCGCGAGGCTTTTCAGTCCCGGAGCGAAGTGCGCGAACTCATCATGTCCAAAGTAGCTGTGGGTGGCCCCGGTCGCGAGCACGAGATAGTCATAGACTACCTGTATTCCCTCTTTATCATCTAGGTCCACGATCACATGCCGCGCGACCGGATCGATGCCGGTCACGTTGCCTAGCATCACAGAAGTATTCTTTTGGTCAGCCAAGAGGCCGCGAATTGGCGAGGCGATCTGTCCCGGAGCCAAAACCGATGTCGCTACCTGGTATAGCAGGGGTTGAAAGACGTGATGATTCGACCGATCAATCACCAGAACGTTGACAGGAGCTCGTCGTAGCGCCTTGGCAGCGGCCAATCCGCCGAAACCAGCGCCGATGATAACAACCAGGGGACTCTTTCCCGTCATTTCTTCGCTCCAGTCAGACTCGGGACTGCGCATCGGCGGCAAGTCTTCCTAAAGACTCGTCGGCTCTTTTCACGACAAAAGATTCTGTCCGTTCTACTGTCTGCGTGCCATGCACTTGCTTCCGGCTCTTCCATGTCGAGTACTCCGGGCGAGTTGCTAAGCCATATATACGGCTGCGCTCGCTCGGCTTCGATCCATTGCTGCAGGCTTCGAAGCCGGCTCCGCCACTCTTGAGATCTTCTAGAAGTACAGATCTGTTCTTCTTAAGACTCAGTGTGAATACCGCTCCCTCTGAATTCGATTCTTCGAGGCAGACGCTGCCACCGTGTTCCTCAGCTATTCGACGGGCCAAAGTGAGCCCCAGGCCTGTTCCGTTTGGTTTTCCTGCAGTCACGAACGGATCGAACAACGTCCTTTGCACAGAGGCAGGTATACCGGGACCATTGTCCAAGATTGTGACGTAGATCCGTTCATCGACTTCCATAAGGTGGACCTTCACTTCAGGGACGTGAGTTGAGCGTGTCGCAGCTTGGCAGGCATTGAGCAGCAAGTTATAGATGGCACTTTCGAGATTCCTCGCATCGATGTCTGCTTCTGCGGGCGGGAACTTGTCGGCGGTGATGGATACGTTCCGCCCGTCTGGATGTAACTTCACTGCCGCAACAGCTTTCTCAACAGCGAAGGAAACGCGCGCATGGACAAGCGAGCCTTTCCGTCCGCTACTACCGAATTGCATCAATGAATCAATGCGCTCCGTCATCGCGAGCACTGCTTCTTGAATTTCGAGCAGCAGTTCAGCTCGCGCACTCGCACATCTATCGTGACACTCGAGGAACTCGGCGTTTGCATAGATCGCCGTGAGCGAGTGGCGCATATCGTGGGATATCGAGCACACCATCCTGCCGATTGCCGACATCCGCTCTGCTTCTATCAGTTGGCTTTGGTCACGTCGCTGCAGCTCGTTTCGCAGATCCAGAGCAACGCGCTTATCCAACATGAGGATATTACCGCCGATCTCCGGTTTCCTACGATGTGCTTTCACTGTTCCCTCTACGTTCCCTTTTACATCGCGAGAGTAGCAGTCGCGTACCAGCGAAACAATCACATGTTCCTGTAACAAAGGTTGAATAAAACACATCAACTCAGCATGTTTTGCCTCAGCGCTAACCTGCGACTGCGATTCGCGCCATCGCCGGGTAGAGTGTTTTGGCATCCTGCGCCTGCGGTTTGACGAGACTTGTGAGCTCCATTGCAGACGCTCGAGTTCCCTCCAATGACGAAGACCCCTAGCTATGCAGTTTCGCTGCGGTTGAAGTGTGGAGGCCGTTTCTCGAAGAAGGCAGTAAGCGCCTCACGAGTGTCCGCCGACCGCACTCTTTCGCTAAACTCCACCATTTCGTCCTGGGTCGCCTGTGCAACCCGGGGTCGGCCTTGACGGCGCAGAAGTTGTTTAGAAGCTTTGAGTGCAGCTAACGGTTTCTGTGCCAACTCCTGTGCGATTTTTTCCGCCGTGGTAAGGACTTCGGCATCGGGGAGGACCGCGGTGACCAGCCCCATGCTGAGGGCGCTGGATGCGTCGAAAGGATGTCCGAGGAGGACGATCTCAGCCGCGCGGAGATAGCCAACCTGATCGGGCAACGAGAAGCTGGTTCCAAACTCCGGCACCAGAGCTAGATTGATGAAGGGATACTGGAACCTCGCATTCTGACTGGCGTAGACGAAATCGAAGTAGGTGAGCATGGTGGCTCCCGAGCCGACCGCTGCGCCTCGAACCGCGCCGACGAGCGGCTTGTCCAACACGCGGAGAGCATCAATCATTTGCTTCTGCGGGCTGTCGCCGCTTCCAGGCGGATGGTCCAGAAAATCCTGAAGATCATTTCCCGCGGAGTAGTTGTCTCCGGCTGCCGACACCAGCACTACCCGAATCTCCGGCTTGGTTTGCGCCGTCTTCAACAGGTCAGCGAACTCCGTATACATGGCTAACGTAAGCGCATTCCGCTTTTGCGGACGATTCAGCTCGATCTTGAGAATGCCCGCGTCCAGATTATTGAGAATGTATTCCATATACTTTGTCCTGAATCCGCAGCGCACGTCCGGCATAAGAGCGCGCCTGGAAATGCGTTGCATTGGTTATCGACTTCCTTCGTTCGGAAGTGTGTGCTTAGCCGCAATCACTTACCCTGGAATTGCGGTGCGCGCTTCTGGACGAAGGCGGAAGTACCTTCCTTCTTGTCCTCGGTGCCGGCAGCAAGGGCAAAGTACTTCGCCTCGAGCTTCAGTCCTGAAATAAGATCTGTGTCAACACCCTTGTTCACCGCATCGATGGAGTAGCGGATAGCGATCGGCGCATTTGCATCGATCTGCTTGAGAATGGCCTCACAGCGAGATATCAGGTCCGCTGCAGGAACAACCTCATTCACTAAGCCGATGCGATGAGCCTCGTGAGCATCGATCAGGTCGCCAGTCAGGATCAGTTGAAGAGCTCGGCCTTTGCCAACGAGGCGAGGCAGCCTCTGCGTGCCGCCATAGCCGGGAATGACCCCGAGCTTGACTTCGGGCTGACCGAACTTCGCGTTTTCGGCCGCGATTCGAATGGTGCACGCCATCGCGGTTTCACAACCGCCTCCCAGGGCGAAGCCATTCACGGCTGCGATCACAGGCTTACCAAGGGTCTCAATGAACAAGAGCACCTCCTGGCCCTTCTCGGAGAACTCACCTGCCTTGGCACCGTCGATTGCCGAAAGCTCTGCAATATCGGCACCGGCAATGAATGCCCTCTCTCCAGCTCCGGTCAAAATGATGCCTTTGACGGCGGCATCCTCCTTTGCCACATGGAACGCAGCGTTGAGTTCTTCAACCGTCCGCCGGTTGAGCGCGTTCATCACCTTCGGGCGATTCAGAGTGATGTAGCCAATCGAACCTCTGACCTCATACGTGATGTTTTCCAAGCTCGTGGATACTTCTATAGCACTCATGAAACACTCTCCTCTCTGTTAAATGGGCTTCCCTGGAGCATGCGTTGGTACCTCAGCGTAAGCCGCCTGCGGTGTCGCTCCGCTAGCACGCAGCCCTGTGATCTCGTCACTTGTGAATCCAAGCTCCTTCAGCACTTCGTCGTTATGCTCGCCGATTCCCGGCGCGCGCCTGGCAGGCACCTTAGTAACACCGTGTACTTGAATCGGACTGCTGATAGTTGAGGTCAACTTCTCGCCGGCTCCTTCGAGCGGAACGACAATATCATTCGCTCGCAGTTGTGGATCATTAATGACTTCTTGCGGCTCACGCACGGAGCCGAAGGGGACGTGAACCCCGTTGAAGACCTCATACCAATGAGACATTGGCTGGGAACCAAATATCTCATCGAGCATTGCCGTCAGTTGCGGCCGGTTCTGCTCTAGCTGGGCCCGATTTGAGAATCGCGGATCCGTCAGGATATCCTCACGACCCAGTGCTTTTAGAACTGCGGGTACCTTATCCGGAGTAGCTACCAAAACGAACCAGGCGCCATCGGAAGCGCGATACGTGTTCAAACCTGCATTTGCGGGATGTGCTCGATCGTGGAGCCCATAGAAACTCGCGCCGCAAAGAGCGGCCTGGACAAATACGCTGGCCGACCAGACACCTGCCGCAAGGAGCGAAGTCGTGACGTAGGATCCCTTGCCGGTGCGTTCGCGACGATAAAGGGCGGTCACGATTGCGCCATAAATGGCCACCGCAGTCGCATTATCGCCGCTACCGGCCACGGGCCATGTCGGCGGCTCTCCAGCATCGCGGGTCATGGATAACAAACCGCTTCGCGCCCAGAAGGCCGTGAGATCGAACCCCGGAAGAGCGGCGTCCGGACCTTTCTCCCCGAAGCCGGTGAGATCCGCATAGATCAGACGCGGATTCAACTGCGCGACATCTTCATATTCGAGCCTCAATTTCTTGCGCGCGGCATGCGGTGTGTTGACGATGAACACGTCGGCCCACTTCGCTAACCGCTCGAGAACCTGCTGCGCGCTCGCAGCTTTCAGATTGAGCGCAACGCCACGTTTGTTCCGATTAGCCAATTCAAAGGGATAAGGCTCTTCCGAATGCGGCTGCGGAGGGATCTTATGCCCATTTCTCCACATCTCTCCGTCGGGCGGCTCGACTTTGATCACATCCGCGCCGAAGTCGGACAGGATTGTCGCTGCTGCGGGACCCGCGATAAAGCTCGCAAGGTCAACTACCTTAATTCCCGAAAAGATTTTGTTTTCGCTCATAGGATCTCCAACATCTCCATTTGCTCGTCACAATGTTCTGCATCCGCTTCGTGCTTCAAATTCCTCATCCCGCGACCAGCGCGTCACACACGTCTGGATTGCCCAGACCAGTACTTCTCCCGCAAAACTTTTTTCAGAATCTTGCCCGACCCCGACTTTGGGAGTTCCTCGGCCATAAACTCGATATGGCGAGGCACTTTGTATGAGGCGATCCTTGTTTTGCAATACTGCTTGAGTTCTTCTGCAGACAAGTTGGTTCCCGGCCGCAGGACAACGGCTGCGGCCACCAGCTCTCCCCATTTCTCATCCGGAATGCCGAATACTGCGGCCTCTTTCACTTCGGGGATCTCATAAATGGCGGCCTCGACTTCACCGGAGTAGACATTCTCTCCACCGCTGACGATCATCTCTTTAGCCCGATCGACGATGTAGAAGAAGCCGTCCTTGTCCTGGCGTCCAATATCTCCGGTGTGAAAGAACCCGCCACGTAATGCTTCGATAGTTTCGTCACTAAAAGACGCATCCCTTGGCAGGTCGTCATCGATGTCGTGCCAGTAGCCCATCATGATGCCAGGGCCCCGCGCCATTAGTTCCCCGAGTTCGCCCGAAGCGGCTCGTTCTCCATTTGCCTTCACGACTCTTAAATCAGTGCCGGGGCAGGTTCTGCCGCAAGACTGTAGCCTGTCTTCGGTATGCTCGGCATCTGTTAAGCCAGTCAGGAAACCGGCTTCGCTCAAACCGTAAACCTGCAGCAACTTTGCCTTTGGCAAGGCTCTGCGTACTTCCCGTACAAGCACGGGAGCGATTGGCGAGCCGCCGTACGCCAGCACGTCGAGAGAATCCAAATTGAACGCAGCAAGCTCCTGGAACTGGCAGAGGGTGTTAATCATCGAGGGAACGAGCACCGTGTGTGTCACTCCGTTTGCCTGAACGGAGGCGCAGAACGATAGCGCGTCAAAGTGCTCCAGTGTCATCTGTGCTGCGCCAAAGGCCGGGGCCGCGAACATCGCCGGAAAATCGGCGATATGGAACATCGGCGAAGCATGAAGAAACACCGCCTGTTCCCTGTAGGCAAGCCAATAGTTGAGATCGTGAATGTTCGAAAAGACGTTCGCGTGCGTAAGCGCGGCACCCTTGGGCTGTCCTGTCGTTCCACTCGTGTACAGGAGCACGAGAATCGCATCAGGATCGTAAAACTCTCCTGTGTGCGGTTCTTCCTCAATCTCCGCGAGAGGCGCGAGATCGATCACGTGTTCCCAGTCCAGACTCACCGTAGGTGCCGGAAACTTCGAATGTCGGATCAGACCACGCGGTCGTGCATCTACGAGGAGCCGATCAATCTCGGCACCTGCATAGCGCGTGTTGATGGGAACTGCGATGACACCCAGCAGACTGCAGGCATAGACGAGTTCGATGTAGTCCGGCCCATTTGGCATCAGGAGAGCCAGACGATCTCCACCCAGGAAGCCGTGACGCCGAAGCGCTGCGGCGGTCTTTCTCACTCGGATATCCAGTTCCAGAAAGGGTACGGCCCGGTCATCCCGCAGCAGAGCTGTGTGCTGCGGGAAGTATTGCAGGGCGCGACCAATGGAATGGGTATAAATCATCGAAGCCTCTTACTCGGTAACGGACAGAGTGGCTGACTAACAGACAGGCGTGGCTGACTAAATGAATGCGCTGAAGCCCGAGACAGCGCGGCCAACGATGAGGGTATTCATCTCACGCGTTCCCTCGTAGGAATAGATCGCTTCGGAGTCGGCAACAAAGCGGCCGACGTTATAGTCAAGAAGGATTCCATTCGCTCCAAGGAGCTCTCGTGCATAGCCGACAGTCTCGCGCATCTTCACGGTGCAGAACGCCTTGGCAAGCGAAGCGTGCTCGTCCGCCAGCTTGCCCTGATCCTGCAACTGGGAAAGCCGCATGACCATGCACTGGCAGGCGGTGATGTTGCCGACCATCTTTACAAGCAGATCCTGAACGAGTTGGAACGAGGCGATCGGTTTACCGAACTGTTGGCGCTGCTGTGCGTACAGCAATGCATTCTCATAGGCGCCCATCTGGCATCCGACAGCTTCCCATGCAACGAAGCCACGGGTCATACGAAGTACTCGGGCAGTGTCGCGGAAGGAGGTGTCGTTCTGCAGACGGTTCTCTTCGGGCACCTTGCAGTCTGCGAGGGTGATCAGTCCGTTCTGCACAACCCGCAGCGCCATCTTGTGCTGGATCTTCTCAACCTTGAAGCCAGGGGTCTTGTTCTCGACGATGAAGCCCTTCACCTGGCCATCGGCCACATCTCTCGCCCAGATGATGGTGAGGTCTCCAAACGTAGAGTTACCGATCCACTTCTTCTGACCGTTCAGAATCCACGTGTCTCCCTCGCGCCGTGCACTTGTCCCGAGACCACCAGAGGCACCAGAACCTACCAAAGGTTCAGTCAGACCGAAGGACCCGATCTTTTCCATCCGGGCCATCGGCGGCAGCCACTTTTTCTTCTGCTCTTCCGACCCGCACAGGTAGATGGATCCCATCGCGAGACCGCTGTGGACGCCGTAGAAGGTGGCAATGGAACAGTCGACCTTCGCGATCTCCATTGCAACGTAGCAGGCCAGAAGATTGCTGCCGCCGGCGCACTCATAACCCTCATAACCGAGCCCTGAAATCTGAAGGTCACGGATACCCGGGACGAGGTCGAACGGGAACTCGTCCTTCGCCCAGAAATCATTGATGATCGGCGCGACGGAGTTCTGCATGAACTCGCGAACCTTGCTAACCTTCTCCTGCTCAGCTTCAGGCAGCATCTGAAAGGTCTGGTAAAAATCGCTGTTCGGCTTAGGTAGTACCTTCGGCTTCTTTGCCTCCGGAGCATGTGTATCTGACATCGGATCCTCCAGTGCTTTCTCTTTGGTTGTGTGCAACCACAATGGTTGTGCGAAACGCTGTAACCCCAGTGGTTTAGTCCGTGTACGCTACGCCGGTCAGGTTCCCCTCGGCACCGAGCAGCGTTTTGTGCGTCGTGCCGTCCAGACTCGCGGTATACAACGAGCCTCCCAGATCAGTCATGAACATCCGATTGCCCGGAACATCGAGCGCGAGTCCAATTCCTTCCATCAAGTGGGTGAACACAATCTCGGGCTCAACTGAACGAGGAGCAGCATCCATTGGAGCTCGATTGACGGTATTACCCCGCGGCGGGTCGCCACGATCGGTCCAGTAGAGGACGCGATGCTCAAGATCCAGATCGAGGTCGATCGGCTCCGGCAACTGATCAAATAACAGTTCGATATCGCTTCGCGAGGAGCAGCTCTCTCCCTTGGGAATCTCGAGCCCGGCCCTGAAGATCCTTCCCAGGCCGGCATTGTCAGGCCCCTTCTGGGTCCAATAGAGCTTGCCGCCTTCGACATCGATGGCAATCCCAACACACCACCGAGGAATGTCCGCTCTGTCCGCCTCACCCTGGCCGGTTTGGACCAGGGTCTCGATGCTGGAACCGTCGACGTTCGAGCGCATCACACGCATCCCCTCGCGATCGCACCAATAGAGCTTGCCGTTGCGCTTATCGAGCTGCAATTGTTTCGGCGTGAATGTCTTGCCATTCGGCACGATGGTGATGTGATTGCCACCGTCGATGTCGGCCCGTTCGATCGAACCATCGTTCGCGCTCGGCACACCCATCTCCGTCCAATAGATGTGGCCCGCTTCTTTATCAACAACAATCCCGTCCGGGATACGATGACGGCCCGTGACAACCACCTTCAGATCGCTTCCGTCCGGATTAATGGAGAGCAGGCGGCCGCCACTCGCATCGATGAAGTACACGCGGCCACGTTTATTGCCCGGCCCCTTACTATCTTTTGGTGTCGACGACATATGTATTCCCTTCAGTTTGCGTGCATCTGATCGTGTAGGTAAGACTTCCAGCGCATTCGGTCGCTACTTTGCTGTGCCTCTCAAGGCGAGCAGCCCGAGCAGCAGCCTGTCGCGCTCGCTGGCAAGCGCGTCGATCGATTGACTGCCGGCCTCTGCCAGAACTCCTTGGACGATCTTCTCTTTCACCTCGGGTGTGAACTCGGCATTCCCAAGATCTTTCCACCATGTGGTCATAGGGCCCGTAAATTGCTCCATGAAGTGATGGATACCGTTCTGACCGCCAGCAAGATGAAAGAGCAAGTTCGGTCCCATGACACCCCAACGCAGTCCCGGTCCCCAACTCACCGCGGCATCCGCGTCCGCAACGCTGAGGACGTCTTGCTGGATCAGGTAAACAACCTCGCGATAAAGAGCGGCCTGAAGACGGTTCGCGACGTGGCCGACCACCTCTTTTCGCACGTGAATGGGTCGCTTTCCCATTGAGGCGTAGAACGCGATAGCGCGCTCGATCGTGGCGGGCGATGTCTTTTTACTACCGACCACCTCGACCAGAGGAATCAAATGAGGCGGATTGAACGGGTGGCCAATCACACAGCGCTCAGGATGTTTGCAGGAGGTCTGGCTGACGCCAATGGGAATGCCCGAGGAGCTCGAAGCGAGGATCGTGGTCTCTGGAGTGAGCGCGTCCATTTCGGCGAACAACTTGATCTTGAAGTCAGGCCTCTCCGGCCCGTTCTCCTGCACCAGATCGACATCCTTAAGCGCATCGCTCAATTTGGTGGTGAACGAGAGGCGCTCCTTTGAGGCGCCGGAAGACAGCCCCAACTCCTCAAGGGCAGCCCAGGCATTATCGATATATTCCCGCAGGTTTCCTTCAGCGTTTGGAGCTGGGTCCGTAGCGATCACTTCGAGACCATGTGCCAGGAACAGTGCGGCCCAGCTGGCACCGATAACTCCGGTTCCAACGATTGCGATACGACGGATGGGTTTGTCAGCAGGCATTGGTGTTTCTCCTTCTCTCAAGACAAATCTCGGCGGTGACGTCCAAAGATGCCCCGCACGGAACGGTAAAGTCTGTCGCAGGCCCAGGCATCATGCAGAACGCAGGGAGATCACGAGCTCGCCTAACGCAACAAAGCTCATGCCTGCTAGCTTGCCAAAGCGAAACGGTGTTACAGATACAACCGCCTCTTTGCATACCATCAGGTGCACCGCAATGCAGAGTTGCGAAGAACTCGGTGCCCCCGTCGTTGAGGCCGTGACGAGTTGCAATGGAGATTAACTGCGGCAACACATCCTCCACACTTTGAGCATTTGGTGTACCGCGACGGCCGCCAAGTGTTTTCAACATCACCACGTCCTCATACTAGCCACGTCTAACTCGGACAAGATATGACATGTTCCTAGTAATTTGGGTGAATATTGTCGCGCATTTTGCCTACGGGCACCCTGCAATAAGCGGCCACAATAAATACGACTCTTGCTCTCGCGTTGAACATTGCAGGCGTCAGTAAGTGGCGATAGTCTAGCTGTCGGAGCTACGGATCACCCGGTATCTGAGTAGGCGATCCGATAGCGTCTTCGGATCACAAGAAACCACAAAGATGGTTACGATTGTCTTCAAGAGGCCCGCACGCGCGCATTTACGCGCATCGACCAATTTGCTAAGCCTCGCGTTTTACCCTTGGCCTTTCAGGATCGGAGTCAAATAAGCTCCGACGCGCCTTCGGCCCAAGAAGAAGACCATTCCATTTAGTGACACCGCTGACGAAGATTCAACCCGCTCGTCAGATCCAGCAGGCGGTGCCCATTGCTGAGGAGGCGCGTGTGATGACAGCACGAACCATCGATTGCTTCCTCAATCGCTAGGTCTTTTCTCGATAGATAACTGAACTATCTCGCACGGGCTTGTCAGATTAATTGGGAAAGCGACCAGCCTTCCTCGCTCCTCCTGAGGCATCCACTTTCTTCTTCGCTCGAAGGCGGCGGGTATATGAAACTCAACTATTCGTGCCATAATGCCGTTTCCTTCGAAGGGTTGTCAGGTAGGTCCGGGAGCCGCTGCGGCCCTTAAGAGATTAAATTCGCAGTGGAAACCATGCTCGATTCAAGTCGGCTCTCGAAGCCATACGAGACCCATACTTGATGAGGAGTTCGCATTGCAGCGACAGGCGAAGCCACGCTAAGGCGATCGATCGCATACTCGACTAGCGCTTGCACCTCATGTGGAGACACACCGAGGTACTTCGCAATCTCAGGCTCAGGCGAGCGGATGATCAATTTCAGCATCAAGGCTAGTCGGGCAAGATCGGGCACTCTGCCAATAGAATTCGGTTCGACAGACCCGTTTTTGGATTCCTCTATACGCATGTCTGAGACTACTGCAATCGCTTGAGCGATGAGTACATCGCGAGCCTTGACTGTAGGTGAGTGCCGGAATGGAATCTTCAAATGGAATCGTGTCGAGCTTCGCCAGTGTGCGCGAGAATGTATCTTCGACAAGTTTGCCATCGGCGACTAGATACCACGCCAGAGTGGCAAATTCATCCAGATGCTCGAGCAGCACGATGCCCCACAATGTTGTGCTCGGTGTTGGCCTAAGAGATACAGCTCCGAATGAGTTTGCCATGTTGACACTCCTAGTTTCGCCCTGGAGGAGGCTGAATTCGATCGAAAGCAGCATCGTGACGTGACCCTGGCGGGCGAACTGAAGGGTCCTTCCCTGTAGTGCTGGCTCTGGCCGCTCCTGGTTTGAAGCGGCCGAGCCGTTTGAAGGCCTCGTTCATCGTATCCTGCACACGTGTGTTTGGACGATGCAGCATGCGAGTTACCTTCGCTACGGATTTGGTGAGTTGATAGCGGTTCGATTCACCAGCCAGTGCCATAAATGTTAGGTCAGTTCGCATTACGTACCTCCTAAGACTGACCTGTCATTCTTGCGACAGAAGCGACCTTCCGGACTGATGATCGACCGCGTTGCAGAAACAGGCTCGCGTGGGGATCGCTACCGTTCCAGGATGATCAGCTTCGCAGCATCGCAGTACAACATCACTCATTCCCATGCTGCCGACCGCCCCAATGTCCTCTAGAGGTCACGTAATCGAAAGCCTCGACAACCTCTAACAGCGTGATAGTAGCAATTGCGAAGAGCTGAATAAATTACATATTCCTTGTAGGTTGCAGGGCGAGTCGCACAATCCGATGGATGAACAAAAATGGCCAGTCCCGTGACGCTTGGACAGCCTGCGCGATTCCAGTTGCGATGGGAAAAGGCGATCTGTCCGCATTCGATGTCACCACCACACCCATTTGCTGGTGTCCAGGCCTCTGGGGTGACCTACGCGGACACTTCCTGCTCCATCGTGATCGCAAAAGGTTTTCGGCGACCGGCCGCAGATCTGTGGCCGCGAACCGGGCGTCCACGCTTTGGGGGACCGCATAGAAAACAGTGCCGAGTGATTCCTTGGCGTTGTACCATGTGCACCTGGGAGCCGGCGGCCACAGTTTCGTCGATGAACAGAGCCTGCGTCTTCGACAGATTATCGACTCGGCCCCTGCGCTGATCCACACCGCCCGGCCGGATGGCTACCTTGATTTCTTCAATCAGGGGTGGCTTAACTTCGTAGGGCAGCCGCTTGAGAAGCTGTTGGGATGGGAATGGACTTCATTCATTCATCCCGATGATGTCGAAGCTTTTGTACAGAAGTGGCGGGGGTCGATCGCCACGGGAGAGAGCTTTGAGGGCACGGCGCGAGTGCTGCGGTCTGATGGGGAATATCGCTGGATGCTGCACCACAAACTTGCGATGCGCGGCGAGAATGGAAGATCATCAAGTGGTATGGATCGAGTATCGATATCGAGGGCCGGACAGCGCGCCGAAGAAGAGCTCAGGAAGAGCGCCCGGAAACTACAAACAAACGAGTTCTATCTAACCGAAGCACAACGCCTTGCTCATATAGGCAGCTGGGTTTTTGACCCGGCAGGCGGGTTCGACTACTGGTCGCGCGAACTTTTTCAGATATACGGTCTTGATCCGGCAAAAGACGCCCCTACCCTTGAGGAATACCTGGCGCGCGTCCATCCGCACGATCGTGAATTCATGGCATCGCTGATCAAGCGAATGATTGCGGAGGTTTGGGATGCGATGTCACCAAGCGTATTGTGCGACCTGACGGCGAACTCAGGCATATTCGTTGCGTCGGTGCCCCTGTTGTAGAAAACGGGATCTCTGAAAAGAATCGTTGGCAACGCCATAGATGTGACGGAGCACGAGATTCTTACTCAGGAGCTCCGTCGTCGCGAAGCCTATTTGGCGGAAGCCCAAAGGTTGAGTCACACAGGCAGTTTCGGGTGGACACCAGGCAGCGGAGAGAATGTCTGGTCGGATGAAACCTACCGCATTTTCGAATACGATCCGGCGGAGAAGGTCACGCTTGACATGATCATGGAACGCGTTCACCCCGAGGATCGTAGTTTGGTGCTTGAGCTCGTAGAGCGAGCTTCTACCAGCGGCGGCGCCATCGATTGCGAGTATCGTTTGCTCTTTGCCGACGGTCGTATTAAGCATGTTGCGATGTTCTGGCGAGACCATTGCAAAGTGCTTGCGATGGCTTCGAGTTTGCCGGGGCGGTGATCGATATAACCGAGGCAAAACGGGCAGAGGAAACACTCCGGAACAGTGAGAGAGAGCTTCGGACGCTCATTGATGTAATGCCCGCCTATGTGGGGACCTGCTTGCCCGACGGATCAGCTGTATTTTTTGAGCCAGAGCTGGCTGGACTACCCCGGGTTCTGACCACGGAACAGGGGATGGGCTGGGGCTGGGCGGGTGCGATCCATCCCGACGACGTCGATCGAGTATTGGCCAACTGGCGGGCGGGATTGGCCGCAGGAGAACCCGTCGAGATGGAATTTCGCTGCCGGCGGGCGGATGGAACCTATCTCTGGTTCCTGGATCGCAATCTCCCTCTCCGCGATGATGAAGGAAACGATCGTTAAATGGTACGGGATTCTCTTACGATCATCGATGCATTGAAGAAGACTGAAAGCGCTCTTCAAATGCGAGAGCATCAGCTGCTTGGCATTATCGAAACGATTCCTTCAATGCTCTGGTCAACGTCACCGACCGGAGAAACAACTCATCTCTCTCAGAGATGCCTTGAATATTGTGGGGCTTCCTTAGAAGAACTCGTTAATCGCGGGTGGGAGAACTTCATTCATCCAGATGACCGAGAGGAGACTGCGAAGGCACTCGACCGGGCAATCAGCTCCGGTGAGTCATACAGTGCAATACACCGCTTGCGACGAGCAGATGGAGAGTACCGATGGCATCACGCGATGGCTGAACCTTTGCGTGATCCCAGCGGCAAGATCATTCAGTGGTACGGCCTCACGATCGACATCGATGAGCGGAAACGAGCAGAAGACCACCTTCGGGACACTCACATCAAACTCACTAGAGCATCGAACGTTGCTACTGTAGCTGAACTCTCAGCATCGATCGCTCATGAACTCAATCAGCCGCTCATGGCTGTGCTTGGAAATGCTCAGGCCGCCAAGCGTTGGTTGGCAGCCAATCCGCCCAATTTGACCGAAACAGACACCTCCATTGAGCGAATATTGAAGAATATTCGTTCGGCTGATGAGACCATGCAGCACATTCGAGCACTTTTCAAACGGGAGTCCTTCGAAAAGAAGGAAGCAAACATCCCAGATGCGATGAGAGAGGCTGTCCGTTTATTACATGAGGATCCAAAAAAACGTGGGGTCCTCATCGACTGGGACTTCGATAGCCACCTTCCCACAGTCTCTGTCGATCTGATTCAGATCCAACAGGTCCTGTGCAATTTGATCTCGAATGCGATCGAGGCAATGCAGGATAGCGGAATTCCTCCAGTTGTTAAGGTTCGGGCGGCCATAACAGGTCAGAACGAAATGCTCATTCAAGTGATCGACAATGGTCCGGGAGTCGATAACACGGAAAAGATCTTCGATGCCTTTGTGACGACGAAAGAAAATGGTATGGGGATCGGTTTGGCCGTGTCGCGATCAATCGTCGAAGCGCATGATGGGCGGCTATGGGCTGAGAATAACCCAGGCGGCGGTGCGACGTTCAGTATGGCTTTACCGCTTTCTTCGGTGAGTAAAACTCCTGTTGCAGTCTGAGAGTTGAGTGAACCGGAGCGCAGGAAGGAAAGTGCGTTTAGGCACCTGAAGGTGATGTCTCCGTCGTCTGGGTCGGCAAGGTGAAATGAAAGGTTGCACCTCGTCCATCGTTAGCAGTCGCCCACAACCGGCCGCCATGCGACTCTACAATGGAACGGCTGATGGCTAAACCCATGCCGCTACCTTGGGTCTTGGTGGTGAAGAAAGCAGAAAAGATCTGATCGCCCTTGTCCGCTGGCAGTCCCACGCCTGTGTCACTGACCGAGATCAGCACTTGAGCGTCCTGGAGTCCGCGATCTCGACCGTAAGCTCTCCGCCGGACTCCTTCATGGCCTCGATCCCATTAAGCATGAGGTTCATGAATACCTGCTGCAGTTGCACCCGGTCCACCATGGTTTTGGGAAGTTCAGCGGCAAGGTCCGTGCGAATTGACAACGGCATACCCGTTGGCTTCACCTTCGCAGCAGCAGTGAGCATTTCGCCGATGACCTCATTTATCGCGACCAACTCTCGTTTGGAGGGGCCTTCTTGTACAACGATCGCAGACGGTTGATGATTTCCGACGCAAAGGTGCCCGCTTCGATGATTCTTTCCGTCCCTTTGCGCACTTGCGTCAGATCGGGCGGGTCGCGCTGAAGCCATCGCAAAGATGCCTTGGCATTAGCGGTTGTGACCGTGATGGGCTGTGCGAGTTCGTGCGAGATGGAGGCGACCAGTTCTCCCATCGTGCTGACGCGATTGGTATGTGCAAGATCGGCTCATGTCATTTCGCTCGTTCCGCACGCTTGCGATCCTGAATGTCGGTCGCCGTCCCGTACCATTTCACGATCTTTCCTCGCTTGTCCCGCAGCGGCACGACGCGGCTCAAAAACCACCGATACTCCCCGTCGGTGCGCGCGGAAGCGCATCTCCTCCTCGAACGGCTCACCACTGGCAACAGCTTGCGGCCACTTCGTCGTACAATTCGGTCCAGATCTTCGGGATGAATAGCAGCTGTCCCGAACCTCCTCCTGCATTTCCCAACTGCGACAGGCCGGTATATTCAACCCAGCGTCGATTTCGAAATTGAATGGCCCCGTCGGGTCCAACGATCCACGCCATCGCCGGAATGGTCTCGATGGCTTCGCGAAGTTTTCTTTCCTCTCGCCGCAATTGTTGCACTCGGAGTTGATACAGCCGCCCAAAGGAATGCCAGAAACGCAGCCACGCACGACAATCGGAACCAGTAAGTTTGATAGTAGGCCGGGGCGACGTTCAAAGCGATCGCAGTTTCTGGCCCGTTCCACAGCCCCTCGCTGTTGCTGGCGACTAGCCGGAATCGATAGGAGCCGGGCCCAAGGTTCGTGTAAACGGCTTCTCGCGCTGCAACCGGCTGGCTCCAGCTACTGTCGAAACCTTCGAGAAAATATCGAAAGCGAATCCGCCCGGGCACCGCGAGGCTCAGCCCCGTGTACTCAAATGTGATTCGCCTGGGAGATGGAGGAATTCGAACGGAGGCGGCGAGGTTTGCGGTGTTGTTATCGGCGGTGATCGCCTCGATGTGAGGCAGCGCGGGAACTGAATTGTCATTGATCTGGGATGGATTAACAACCGACAAGCCGCTGCTGAGTGAAAACCAGATCCTGCCCGCTGAATCCGAGACCACCGATCGGCTCCGCTTCACTCCTTCAGTGCTCTCGAGACCATCGGCCTGGCCATACTCGCGAACATCGACTGCCTTCACAACACCGCTTAGCAGTTTGTCGCGCGGAACGCGCAAAACATGATCTGAGGTCGCGATCCAAAACCTTCCGCTCTTGTCCTCCGCCATTCCGACTATTTGTTCGCGCAAAACGTCGGGCGATTCATGAGGAACTTGAAAACGGTTAGAGGCAAAAAAGGCAAGACCAGCAGACGTCCCACTCCAGAGAGTTCCGGATGAATCCTCGAAAAGGCAGTTCACCTCTGGCGAAGGCAAACCCTCTACCGTTGTATAGGTTCTCCATTGGCCGTTTGAAAAAGAACTCAGCCCGGCAGGTGTGGCAAACCACATTGCACCATCGCGGGTTTCAAGGATGGACGAGACGGTATTCGAAGCGAGGCCGTTGGTCGTCGTGTAAGTGGTGAAGTGCCCATCTTTGAATTTGCTGACGCCGCCGTTTAGCGTGCCGGCCCACACAGAGCCATCGCGGCTCTCATAAACAGCATAGGCACTGTTTTGGGCCAGTCCATTTGCCTCTGTATAACTCTGGCTCGCTATCGCACCGTTGCGAAATCGTAGACGGGTCAGTCCCCCGCGTTGACGTCCGACCCACACCACATCTGCCCGTCCACTGATGGAATAGACGACCTCATTTGGTGGTATCGATGTAACGGGTTGAACGCGTCCATTCTGGAGAACATACAGCCCACCTTGAGCGGGAGCCAACCAGGTGCGGCCCTCCGGGTCGACATATACAGGGCCATTGTGTTCGAAACGACGATCGCTGACAGATGAATAAGTTACGAACGCACTGTCCCGAATGCGGCCTAGCCCTCGCCCACCTCCGATCCAGAGATTCCCTTCGCGGTCCTCGAACAGAACGTTAATCCCGCCGTCTCCGCGAAGCTCATTCTCTTCGGAGAACGAAATGCCTTTCGCGTTGATGCGCAGTAGCCCGCGCGTCGTACCCACCCAGATATTCGAGTCACGATCGCGCAGGAGGCTCAAAACCTGGACAATACCGAGGAACGACGGCAATTCGATCCGACGAAACTCTTTGCCATTTCCGCGATACAAGCCCGTGCCGGTGCCGACCCACAACTCGTCACTACCGATCGCCAGCAGACAATTGATCTTTCGGTCGGGCAATCCTGCGTTGACGTGGGTAGCTCGCCCGCCCGTAAGAACAAAGAGGCCATCGCCGAGTGTGCCCAGCCAAACCTTGCCATCGGCTGTTTCCGCCATGGAGATTACTGGGGGTGAAGAAGGTCCCAATTTCTGAACGTCGTCTGCCATGAAACGGAATGTGCCCTGCTCGATGTCCGAAACCAGTACTCCGTCGTGGTTACCTTTTGACAGCGCAGTGATTGCGTTTGGACCGTATCTGACGCTCTCAAACTTGCCATCTTTTTGGCGTACGAGATCGGCCGCCCTGTGGACGGATCCACAGTTTTCCGCCAGCATCCGTAAGCAGTTGCAATATCGGAACGTTCGAAGCGGGGGCGATGGAAGCAAAAGAGACAGGCCTGAAATTAAAGCCGTCGAAACGTATCAGGCCTCTGTCGGTTCCGATCCAGAGGTATCCATCTGCGGTTTGCGCGATGCCGTTGACCGCGCCGCCGGGAAATCCGGTTTCAGTCGTCCACTGTTCGCGAACGTACTGCGAAGGCAGACGATTGGGATCGAGTGCACGTGCATCGGTGACAAGGCCCGCTAGCACGATTCCAATAAGAATCCATCGAGTTTGCTTCAACCAGCAAATCACGGCAGGTACTCGAATTTGTCGATTATGACCTCATTTTCGTTCTTCAGAGGTATTTTGCCTTGATGAAATACATACAAAGCGATGCGTACCGATTCTCCCTCCAGGTGAAGGCACACCGGAGGTAAACACGTGCTGGTTAATGACACGGCCGCCGGTGGTATTGCCCGATCCTGCTACCGTCGAAAATGTTACTTGCCCTGGTTCCCAGCGGAAAGAATGTGTGTAGACACCCGCGGGCACCCGAAAGGTAACAAAGTTAGCTGGAACGTAGTAAGGCTGGACAACATAATGTACGTTGGTATTGTCAAGGTATCCCCAACGACCAAGTTCGACGTCCAACTCGCGTCGGTTGCTCTCTGTGCCAACGCCGTCCCAGGTGATGAGCGTTAGAAGAGCAGAAGGTTCGAGATGAGAGACATCGCGCACCTGAAACCTGTACGTTCCGTATCCCAGGCTGCGCGTGAGCTTCAGCTCCGCCGCAGTCCACTTTCCCGGACTTCCCGATATGCGAAGATGCAATGCACCTCTTTCGTCCGTCCAAACGTTCGCAGGATCGAAGAAGTTTCTTGACCCCGCGTGAAACATTGGCCCGGTGCTCGTCGTCCACTCGTAACCGCTAAAGTTCAGTATCTTCGGCGACGGGAGTATCGGCGCTGGGCCTTCCCCGTTAACGACTGCCAGCGCCACCACGCCGTTGCCGACGATCGGCAACAATTCAGTTTGTTCAGGCGGATTGTAGGTTTGATCAACCAACAGAGCGGCATATTGTATTCCCAGGTGGACTGAAGCTTTCCACCGGCCGTCAGCCTCGATATTGGTAGACAGCTGCCCTGATTGCCGACACAAGCCCCATCGCCCATCTGTCTTTGCGTACAACACGATCCGCTGCCGCGGTCGAGCCCCTATGACACGACCATCGATTATGTCTGTCTTGTAGTCACGTTCGGTTATGTCTGTCTCGTAGGGACTTTCCTGGTATGCGGCGGCGACCTTGCTGAAAGCAACTGTCGGAGCTGACATTTTCGATGCAGAGTGGCATCCGGTCAGCACAAAGCACACCGACAGCACTGACAATGTTGCGATACGTGCGAGGATGTGTAGGCGCGATACCATCGATCTCCGTCACGACCCAAGGCAAGGCGGCCAGGTCTGCACCCACCATTGACCGCTGCGTGCACAAATAACAATCTGCTCGTTTGGTTGAGCGTCTCTTACCCGTCCAGAGATCGCGTCGAATCTTTCTCGTCCACTTTGTAGCCCCGCCGGGATATGAAACACCTTGATCACAGTTTCTAGATCGGCTTTATGCGACTGGCAACTGTTCAGCGCGATGCAGAACAACCTCAGCAGCGATCGCTTCAATAAAATTAGGACCACTCGTCGCAATTGCATTTGCCCCCACAATAGACTGCCGGATGCGGGAACGGGAGGCACCCTGCAGAGTGCTTCGATCGAAATCTTACCGGACTAAACCCCGGTGTGCACATTCAACGAATGTCATACCTTGGGTTTTCGAAGTGACCGACTTTGTCCCCGTCACAGCAAGCCAGCGCAATGATCATTCTTCCAGCAGACGATAACCCTAAGCCGTGAACTCATCAGAACTATTGGGTGGATCAGGGCTGGTGGCCGCCACGATCGAATTTCAGCAGATCTTTGGGTATCGCACCACACTCACGGACTTACACGCTCAGCGCCCTCCATTTTTTTATGAAGCATAATGGGTCGTTCTACCCGCCATATCCATGTCGCACCTGATTGCGCGAGCATGGCAATGCACCTCAGAGAGCAGACGCAGACACCGCGCCCTGTTCCGGTGCCATTGGAGCAGCGTGCTCCGTACCCTCGGAAAGGAAGCGATGAACAAGATGAACAGCCATAGAACCTTCGCCGACGGCGGACGCCACCCGCTTCACGCTGCCGGCACGCGCGTCTCCCACCGCAAAAATTCCTGGCACGCTTGTTTCAAGCAACAACGGGGACCTGTCGATCGGCCATGAGAAACCGGCATAGCCAGCAAGGTCTGGCCCGGTGACAATGAAGCCCTTTTTGTCCAACACGAACGAATCTTCTAACCACTCCGTGCGTGGCGCCGCTCCGGCCATTACAAATACGTGGCGGATTGGGCGGGTGACATTCACACCGAGCGATTCATCTTGCCACTCGACGCTCTCAAGGTGCGCAGCACCCCTCAGACCAGTAATTTGGGTGAGAAAGTGAATTTCGATCCTTGGGTGCGCCTCAATCCTTCCAATCAGATATTGAGACATGGAGTCGGAGAGCTTTCGGGATCGAACAAGAAGATGTACTTTAGCCGATGACTGTGCAAGACAAACTGCCGCCTGGCCAGCCGAATTGCCACCTCCCACTATGACAACCTCCTCAGACTCGCAGAGTTGTGCTTCCATATGAGTGGCGTTGTAGTAGATGCCCCTTCCTCTAAACGCATCAGCATCCCCCACCGGCAAGCGAGCATATTGCGCACCCGTCGCGAGAACAATAGTGCGCGTCTCGAATTTCAATCCCGATTCGAGAACTACTATGTACGGTTGACGCCTGGAGTCGATATGCACCACCGATTGAGCAACCATCAATTGAGCACCGAACTTTTGCGCCTGCGCGATGAAACGGTTGGCAAGCTCCTGCCCTGACAGCCCAATGGGAAAGCCAAGGTAGTTTTCGATCTTTGAGCTTGAGCCCGCCTGCCCGCCCGGTGCAGATTTCTCGATAACGAGCGTCTTTAGACCCTCCGATGCTGCGTAGACCGCAGCTGCCAATCCAGCTGGACCTGCCCCTATCACCAAAACGTCGCGCACTCCCTTGTCCGTGTTGATGTTGAGATCGAGACATGCTGCCAGTTCGGCGATCGAGGGGTTCCTTAACACATAGCGGTTGTTGCAGTAAACGACAGGTAGGTCACTCTGTCGAACGGCGAGTTTTTCCATCAGCTCGCACGCAACAGAATCCCTATCGATATCCACATACATGAACGGATGTGCATTCCTCGTGAGAAATTCCCTCAACGCAAGGGTTCGTGCTGAGCTCTTACTACCACAAAGTACGACATTGCCAGATCCCAACTGAATCATTTGCAAGCGACGAGCGACGAATGCCTCCATAAATAAGTCCCCTAGCTCTGTGTCTCTAGCGACTAGGGAAAGAATCTTTTCACGACCAACTTCAAGGACGCTGCCGTCTTTTGATACGCGTGCCTTAAGTAGGGAGCGTTTGCCCGAAATAACGGACATTTCGCCGGTGAACTGACCAGCTTCGCGAACTGCTAGGATCTTGTCATCCTCTCCAGTCCTGCTGATTGACACGCTGCCCTCAAGGACGATGAACAGGGGAACATCACGCTGCGAAGACTCGTAGAGCACCTCGCCTTTTATGACTGAGCGCCACTGAGCGGATGATCGTATTCGCTCGATTTGCTCTGGACTCAGCGTGGGATTGTCGCGCATCGTTGCAACTCCTCGTTGCCGATCTCCACCGAGCGAAACAAGTCTCGCCTGGCCAAGCGTCCCGGCGGCGGCGCGCTCATCCGCAGACACTACGCATTCCGCATCCGATGTTGGGTTCGCGCCAAGATGATATGTCAACATTTGCAACATACGTGACGCCACAGCAGACGAACATTACATCTTTATGTTATGGAGGAGATCAACATATGTCCGCTGAGGTATTCAGGCGCTGGTCATCGCACATTCGTCTCTCGCTCCTGGATTCGGGGCGCACTCGTACGCGCAGAAGCTGAGTGAGTGCGAGGACGAAGACACGCGGGGGCATACATATTCATGTAATGCCCGGATGGTCCGCCTAAAGGCTCTCCCGCGACTCTGCTCCAATATAATGATCGATACCGGTGCGCTCACTACGTGGAGGTGCACTGGGATTGTTGTGTCTGTCGAGAGCGACAAAGGCGCCCATCGAATCGGCTAGATTGCTGAATTCGTTAGGAGGTTAATATGCTGCCTACGAACGAGATGGTATATATCGTCGACGACGATGCAAACATCGGAGAGGCCCTGTCCACTCTCTTGCGCGCAAACGGCAAGCATGCGCAGATATTTACTTCAGGGCAGCAATTCCTCGCCTTCACGCGCCGCGACTCTTGTGCGTGCCTAATTCTCGATTTGAAGATGCCGGGGCTGAATGGATTGGAAGTCCAGAAACTGATCACCACTCAGACAGCGATTCCGGTAATTTTTCTCACGGGGCGCGGGGACATTCCTTCGACGGTGACCGCGATGAAAGAGGGAGCGATCGATTTCCTCACGAAACCTGTCGATGAGATCACGCTGCTGTCCAGCATCGACCGGGCATTGGAGCTGGACAGGAAGTACCGCATGAGGGCGCTCGAGCAGGCAAGCTTGCTGGCTCGATATCAATCGTTGACTCCGAGGGAACAGCAGGTATTGCCTCTATTGGCGAGAGGCCTATTGAACAAGCAAGCTGCCGGAGAATTGGGGATTACCGAGTATACGGTCCAAATACATCGGGGACACATCATGCGGAAGATGGGCGCCGACTCGTTTGCGACATTGGTCAAACTTGCCACCAGGCTAAATCTTGGAACACACACGCATGCTAAGAGTGATCGAGAATAAGCCTGCTGGAAATCATTTCCTGCAGATTGTGATTGAGGGGCGGAGGTTGCAATGGGCGAATCGGCCCGCACGATCGCAGTCATCGATGATGATCTCGGTGTCCTCGAATCGCTAGTCAACCTCTTGGCTTCCTGTGGATACGAGGCTGAGGGTTACTCTTCAGCCGAGCAGTTTCTCAGTGTAGACGGCTTGTCCAAGAGTTCCTGTATCGTGACAGATGTCGAGATGCCGATCATGAGCGGACTCGGGCTGCTTCATTACGTAAGAAGCGTCAATAGTCCAGTTCCAGTCGTGATCATCACGGGAAAACCCCCGGAGAACTCCGAGGCCTTCTACTTGGAACGGGGTGCCATTGGCTTCTTCCGCAAGCCAGTGGATGGCGATGCACTCGTAGACCTTATCAAGTCGGTTTGCTAGCCAATCGAAAGGTCCCGAGCGATCACTACACGCGCGCTCTTCCCCAATTAGCGCGAGCGTAGACAGTTCGTAATTCTGATCGACATTTGAGAGCGAAATCGTTGAGCGGATCCACGTGTTGTTCCAGAACAGCAGACGTCATCTGGTCGATACTCATGTTCTTCTCGCCGTATTTTTCGACTACTTTCTTCACGAAAGCCTCAGCAGCCTGGAGGATGCTCTCCGACGCGAACAACCTTATCCTGTTGACAAGAGCATACATCGCAACGATTTCATCAATACTTTCCAGGTTGTGGGTAAAGGCTTTGGCATAGCAGGATGTACCCTGTCGTATGAACTCCGAGTAGAGCTCCTCCCGTTGCGCGATCTCTCGATTCGTCAACTCCCGTTGAGTCACGCTCCTCTGAAGAACGAAATTGCTGAGGACAGGAGTTGAGGCGCCTATGATGGAACCTCCCAAGGCTGCCAGAATGCCGACCATAGCACTATCCATGAACACTCACCTTCGCAATCCGATCGAATTGCTGATACACAACAAGCGCTGCAGTTATCGCGGCATTTGACCAATCGTCCTCTTCAAGTCCGCTTGTGCCAACGAGAGCCCTAAATCTGCTTCGATGAATGACGCCTTCGCAGACGACAGATCGGCATGAGCCTGGCTGCGGGCGGAATTGAGAGCAGCGTTCTGCTCGAACTGGCGGTCAGCTAACCGAGCTGCTTCAGTTCTGACCTTTACTGCCTGTTCGGCGACATTTACTGTCTCCTTGAACTCCTCGATTCGGTCGTAAGCGGCTTCTACCGCAACCTCGATCTCCGACTGCAGCTTGTCGATCGCGACTTCTGCAGACCTCACTTCCGATCTGGCCTCGCGCAGCTGTGCTTCGCGGCGTCCTCCATCGAAAAGGTCGTAGCTCACTGAGAATCCGAAGGTTCCGAAGTTGTGAACAAGAAACGGAATTCCACTCTGATAGCTATATCGGGAAACGGCTGTTAAGTCAGGAATGTAAGTGTCCTTAGCGGCGGATCGCCCAGCCTTTGCCTTTTCCAAGTTTTGACGCGCTACTCTCAAGTCTTGATTTTGTTCCAGCGCCAATCGCACTGCTTCTGCTCTCGAAGGTATGGCGATGTTTTGAGCGGTAGTTCCAGCGTCCAGATCAAACCGCGTGCTGACAGGCAAACCAAGGAGATCCGCGAGCTGACGT
This sequence comes from uncultured Acidobacteriaceae bacterium, assembly GCA_963757575.1. Lineage (GTDB taxonomy): Bacteria > Acidobacteriota > Terriglobia > Terriglobales > Acidobacteriaceae > KBS-83. The sequence goes on along the minus strand of CAVWSD010000012.1, from coordinate 25,266 downwards.
CGCAGATCGTCTCCCTGAAGCTTCAGGGTCAGGGACTGTTGTTGCGCCTGAAGGATGTTTGCCTCGCTTTGAATCGCTGCTATGTCCAAAACGTTTCCACGTTCGACATCGCTGCGGCTTTCGGCATCTTTGACTCTCCTTGCTAGCAATTGTTCTTGAGAGGCTTGTAACGTTTGATGGTTGATCAGGATGTTGTAATAGAGTTGCCGCACCTGCAACGCGACGGCATCTTGTGTCTGATCGAGTTGAGTTTGCGCGACCAGAACATCTTGCTTGGCAGCAACGTTCGCTTGATGGATACGAAGCAACTGGGTTAGCGGCTGTTGCAAGCCGACGCCCCCGGTATAGCCCGTGTCGCTACCCTGATCGATGAAGAGCGACTTGGACGGGACAGGCCCGGTGCTCGCAAAATTTCCAAATGACCCTGCGGGTATCTCAACACCAGCGAGCTCTGTTATGTGAAGCACACTACCACTCGCCTTTATTTGGGGAAAGTAGTTGGATCTTGCTTCATCCTTCTTGCTCCGCATCTGATCGACAGAAAGCGAACGTAGGTGAATAGAATGATTTTCCTTCAGGGCGAGGTCGATTGCCTGATCGAGTGTCAGATGCATCGGAGCATTCTGTTGTCCCGATCGCGTCTTGGTTCAAAGGAAGACCTGCCAGAGTCGCAGCCAACAGAAGCCGCACAACCGAACGGGGCTTCGAGAGCCTGATAAGGGTTGCTATCGCGCTCTGCCTCCGCTGGTTGAATCCGATGCTCATTTCGTCCCCGCATTCGATGCGATGACTTGGTGATATTGCGTCGGTACCCTGGACATAAATGCGACGATCACGAGGCAAATTGCACAGCAGGTCGCCAGTACGATGAAGCTGTCGGAGATCGCAAGCGTGAATGCCTGCTGCCTGATCTGCAAGGCCAATGCTTCTGCTGCGCGCCCTGTAGCCGTGAGACCGGTTGAATATGTCGAAAAGGCACCGCGAAGCCCGAGAAGCCGGTGGTCTGTCAGGACATTCCCCAGTTGGACATTCAGGCCGAGAATATTCGAGTGGAACTGCTCGCGGACGGCAATGAAGTGCCCCATGAAAGCGGCCCCCAATTCGCCGCCGAACAAGCGAATGACTTGAAAAAAACCCGCGAATGTCAGCACATCAACGGGCCGTGATAAGGCGCCGGTGTCGATCACCTCAAGGATGATGGATCCGACCATCGAGTTGAAGGCGAGCGCCAATCCGACAGCCATTATAGCCTGAGACATTCCGAAATCTGGCCCCGCCCATACCGAAGTAACACGCGAATTGAGCAGACAGGCGATCGCGACCAGGGAAAAGCCAACCGTGAGGATAAGCCGCGGATCAACCTTGCTCATCAGCGCCATCGCCGCAATACCAAGCACAAATTGAGGGAGAGCTACCCAGAACAGGACTGGAGCCTCTTGCAGCGGAAGAAACCCTCTGACAGAGCCGAGAAAGCTGGGAATGCTGACAACTGTGGCAAGCATCACAAACCGAAAACTGATTACGACGAGTGCCAGCAGCAGTGTGTTCCTCCTCATAAGAAATCGAAAGTTGATGAGAGGATTTGGCAGCAGGAAGTGGCGGACAACTGCGGCTCCTACGAGAAATACTCCGGCAACAGCCAATCCAACAATGAGGGAAGAGTGGAACCAATCGAGTCGCTGTCCCTGGTCAAGCGCTGTATACAAAAGGGCAGCTCCAAGGCTTGCATACAGAAATCCTCTCCAGTTCGGGGCCGGATGGCCCGGCTGTGCCTTGGGAAGCGGTTGCCAGGGTATGCCGACGTGAATCAACAGAATCATCACTGGCGTGAGTACGGTCCCATTCCAAAAAATCCAACGCCACGAGAGATGCTCCATGAAGAACGACTCCCATGCCTGAGCCATATCCGTCGTAAAGACAATGTCGGTGGCGTACATTGCGATGCCCAGCAGCACAAATTGAATAGGCAGATTTCTCAGGACGAAGGTTAGTGTCAGAGGATAAAACGTCCCGGCCGTGAGCCCGCCAATAATGAGCAGCGCAATCACCGGTGCCAAAGAATGGCAGAAGGGTATGAGAAAGGTTACGGCAGTGAAGATCCAGGCGCAGGCGAGCAGCACACGACGAGGACCGAGAAGCCCTCCGAGATAAACGGAAAACGGACCGATAAACATCATCGAAGCGTTGAAGGATGTATTAATCCAAGATGCCTCGTCGACTCCCAGATGCAGCGCGCCGCGGATGTCCGCCAGGCCCACGCTCATCAATCGCCCTGTGCAGGTCGCGATCATAGCTCCCAGAAGCACGCCCACGATCCCGATGTAGGGATGAGTCGTGAGCTTTCGGGCGCTTTCAGGCGGATTGCCCTGAGACATCATTGACCACCATCCGATCGGCTTGCGCCGGCGTCAGTGTGCACGATAACTACGGCCGAGAAGCCTGCTCGCACGCGATCAAGATAGGGCTGCCCCGGCGGGAGGACGATCTTCACCGGTATACGTTGAACCACCTTGGTGAAGTTTCCGGTCGCATTGTCTGGCGCAAGAAGAGCAAACTGCGAGCCGCTCGCCGGCGAGAGTTGAGCGACTTTACCGTGGAAGACCCGGTTCGGAAAGGTGTCAACCCGAACGTCAACTGGATCACCCACGCGCATGTTGGTTAGTTGAGTTTCCTTATAGTTAGCTTGCACCCAAACGTCGCTCTGAACGAGATCAATCACCTGTGTTCCCGGAGCAACCAATTGGCCGGCCAGGGCATGTCGCTCTCCCACGGTCCCATCCGTTGGGGCCGCGATTCGCGTATAAGCGAGGTTCACCTGGGCCACGACGATCGCCGCTTTCTTCGCTTCGATATCGGCCTTGTACACGTCGTCCTTGGTGTTCAGGGCCTCCCGCTGACGCTTCGCCGCCTCCAATTGACTTTCGCTAGTTGCAAGCGCACCTTCGGCACGCGCAAGATCCGCCCGGCGCGCCTGAAGCGAACCCAGAATCTGGCCTTGCTGCGCTGTCGCGGTTTCCAGTTGTTGGTGCGTCGCGGCCTTCGAGCCGAACAGAGCTTCCTGTCTGTGGAGTTCCGTCAGGGCTCGATCTGCCTCCGGAGAGACAGAAGCAATTCCCGCTTTCGCCGCCTCGATGACGGCATTGGCTTGGACGGTGCCGGCTTTCGCGGCGTCTATCTGCGCATCCTGGATTCTTTTTGCGGCCTGATTATCTTCGAGCGCAGCCTGAGATGCCGCTAAAGCCGCCCTGGCCTGATCCAGGTTTGCTCGATAATCGGCGTCGTCGAGTTCGATAAGAATCTGGCCAGCTTTGACCCTTTCATAGTCGCCGACGTTCACCTTGCGGACGGTCCCAGAAATGCGCGTGCTGAGTGGTGTCATGTCCGCTCGCAGATACGCGTCGTCAGTCCGCTGCTCAGCGCGGTGGCCTTCCCATTCTGTCCAGTGACCAGCAATTGCGAGCAGAAGCCCTGCAGCCACGAGCAAGACAACGAGCGGTATGATCCACGATCTTTTACTCACGTCGAAGGCTCCGCGCCATGGTCGATTGCTTAATTTCTGACCGTCTTTCTCAGGCATGCTTTAATGCACCCCGAGCACGCTGCAAGTGGCATCCTGCGCGACATCATAGACTGAGTTCCAAAGGCGGGCTAGATAGAAATCGTGCTGGTGCAGGCCGATGATGAGGAGATCCGCTTTCTGTTCCTTCAGGAAACGGAGTATTGCCTGTGCTTCTCGGCCTTCGAGGATCGCACTTGTCGCTTGAACGCCGTGCTCTTGTGCCAATCGTGTTGCCCTGTCGTGCAATTCGCATTGGATACGGCGCCGGTCCTCCCTCATAGCCGCTGGAGCGGCAGGATCGGCGACGATCGCGAAAGATGTGTAAGCCGGAAGATCTCCCAAGATAGAGACCGTTACGAGAGATGCTTTGAAAGAGCGCGCAAGATCGATCGCAGTGCGCAGCGCACGTTGGGACTCAGGCAGATCGTTTAAGGCAACAACTATCTTAGAAAACATAGCGACTCAATCGAGGCCAATACGACCTTTATCGTATGAGTGAGCTCGAGGAGTCGCTATTACATGATTCTGGTATGTGGTACGCGAACCGGACCGAGCGCGGTCCGTCGATTGACCCACCTTTTAGGACAATCGGAGACGCAAGCAAGCGAAGCGGCCTTTCTTCAAGAGCGATTTGGGGGGCGGTTTCGCGCGTGCGGAATTACCGGATGGAAGGCGAAAACCCTCCTCCACGGCAGCTTTAGCTGACAGAATCTCTGTTCCAACAATTGGAAATATCGGCATTCTTCCGAATGCTCGAATGAGCACTGTCAGACCTGGTCTACGGTTGGAACCTCTGGTCTCTTGTGGCGAGAATCCAACAATCGCGAGCAAAAACCGGGATTCAGCGGCCATATAAGGTCCTACAAACCGTCCGAGCCGAGTCACTTCAGCGTCGCAACTCGCATTTTGCAGTTGAAATCACAGATGACAAAGTGCTTGCCTACATTCATGCCGCATAGATCAATGATCACTGCAGCGCATGCGGAAGTCCACATCCCCGTATGCGATCTTTCCCTCGATATCACCCCAGAGGGTAGAGGATTCCACTATCGAATCACCGACCTGCGTTCAAAATGTTTGATTCAGACTGAAGGCGGTCTCTTCGTCTCACTCGACAATGCAAAGTGCAAAGCCGCAGCTGAAGCGCGGAACTACGCCGATGGCTATCAAGGCCCGATCGAGTGGACACCCATTCGCTTCAAAGACGAATGGCAATGAGGAGCTGCTTCAGTCCTTCGCTCCAGGGCCCGTTTTTCCGCTCCAAATGATTTACGGACTGTCAGGAACTGGCGCAGAGAGTGCTCAATCGACACTGAACATCACTCTAGTGTTGCCATTGCGGCTGACCCGATACATCTCACCGCCGGAAGGAACTGCGATCTACTCCTTCTGGACCGCCAGAAAATGGTCGACACTCTACTGCTACTCCAGAAGGGTCCCGACAACGGAGGAAACCCGACGCAAGTACCGCTCCCCAGCCAGAGCAGCAGCCCGCGTCAAGCGATACCGGAACGAGCAGCCAAACCTTTGTTAGGACCCTGGGACCTGAAGCCCGGTGTACTGGAGCACGGACCAGCAGGAGCACGATGTTGGCCTTGGGGGTGCTGAGCCTGGCAGGTCACTCCGTGGCCTGCCATTTCTTAGCTTCCATGCCTCCGTCCCAAAAATGGGACGGAGACTTCATAAAGTAAAAGCAACATAGCCTTGCGTCTTACCCCGAAGTTTGTATATACACGACTCGCCGGCGCTCGACCGCATATCTAAGCGCGTGGCTCGAGGCAGCATGCTCGGTGGATCGCCAACCGTCCTCCTTGTGTGCCAAAGAGAACGCGCTAATCAGGAGACATCATGAAATTTCAGGGATCCCTAAGTCGCACGTCTTGCTTTGTCCTGTGCCTGACCGCATCGTATGCTCTACCCCTCTACGCAGCTCCCAAAACCCCACCGCTTCGGTAACCCGCGCGGCCCTCGACCCGTCGCTGGTCTATGACCGTGGGGCGAACGTCCACTTTGTTGAGCAGGAGGCTGAGAATGCCGTGACCAACGGCACGATCATTGGCCCCTCCCGGACCGCATACACGCTTCCCGCCGAAGCGTCGGGGCGCGCGGCGGTCAAGCTCCTCCCCGGACAATATGTCGAGTTCACCCTGCCCCAAGCGGCCAATGCCATTACGGTGCGTTACAGCATCCCGGATTCGCCAACCGGCGGCGGTATTACGGCACCGCTCAAGGTCTCAGTTAAAGGCAGATCCATTGTCACCATGACGCTCACCTCGCAGTACTCATGGCTCTACAACCAGTACCCGTTCTCCAACGATCCGAACGCCGATCTGTTGTTTCCCGATCAATATATTACCGAGTGTGCCTGCGTACCGTCGGCCACGACCCCGCCGCCGACCATCATCAAACCGTTCCGACCGAACCACTTCTACGACGAACAGCGTTTGCCGCTTGGTCACACATACCATGCGGGCGACAAGATCCGCCTTACCGCGCCAGCCTCGAGCAATGCCGCCTGGACAGTCATTGACTTGCTTGACTCCGAGCTGGTTGGCCCCCCGTACCGCGACAAGTTTGCTGTGAACGTGCTGCTGTTCGGTGCCGATCCGACCGGGCACCGCGATTCGGCGGACGCGTTTGACAGAGCGATCGCATTCGCGAAGCACTGGAATCGCGAGGTCTACTTGCCGCCGGGAACATATCAGGTAAACCGCCATATTCTGGTTGACAACGTCACGATCAAAGGTGCCGGTAGCTGGTACACGATCGTCAAGGGACACCAGGTGACCCTGAGTACTCCTTTGCCCGATGGCTCGGTGCACACCGGCGTGGGTTTCTACGGCAAGTACATTGCCAACGGTGGCAGCTCGAACGTCCATCTCTCGGGCTTCGCCATCGAGGGCGATGTCCGGGAGCGCATTGATAGCGACCAGGTAAACGGCATCGGCGGCGCGTTGAGCAATTCGACGATCGAAGGGCTATACATCCATCACACTAAGGTGGGCATGTGGTTCGATGGCCCGATGTCGAACTTAAGAGTCCGCAACAATATCATCGTGGACGAGATCGCCGATGGCATCAACTTCCACACCGGCGTCACCGACTCGGTCGTGGCGAATACTTTTGTTCGCAACACCGGAGACGACGCCCTGGCTATGTGGTCGGATAAGACTGAGGATGCCAGCAACACCTTCGATCACAACACGGTGCAGACACCGGTGTTGGCCAACGGCATCGCCCTCTACGGTGGCACGGACAACACCATTTCGAACAACCTCGTGGCCGATCCAATCCGCGAAGGCAGCGCATTACAGGTTGGTTCCCGCTTCGGAGCTCAGCCGTTCACCGGGAGCTTGTGGATCACGAACAACACTACGGTTCGGTCTGGCCCGTTTGAGCTGAACTGGAACATCGGCCTGGGCGCCATCTGGATCTACGCGTTAGAAGAAAGTATCAACGCGGACATTGAGGTGGTCGGCAACAGCTTTCTTGACAACACCTACAACGCGATCATGCTGGTCAGCGATTTCCCCGTAAAAGACCTGTACACGATCACAAAGGTGCACTTCAAGGATGACCGGGTTGACGGCACGGGCACCTCGGTGGTCAGCGCACGGGTGGCGGGTTCGGCATCCTTCCAGAACGTGGACGCCCGCAACGTAGGCGCCGTTGGCGTCAATAACTGCGGTTCGTTCAACTTCACTCCGGCCGGGTCGGAGTTCACGCTGATCGATCTCGGCAGCAACGATGGCGGCGGCACTACCGGACCCTGGCTGGCCTCGTGGGAACTGCCCAATACTATTACTTGCGCCGACCGTCCACCGGTCGTTCCACCACCACCGCCTTCTCCCTGGGTTACGCCCTAGGAGTACACCGCGGAAAGATGTTCTGTTCAACCCGATTCCCCAGGTCTCTTACGAGTCGAAGACAGCCGACGGGGAGATCGTGGTGGTGCAACGCGACCGATTGCGGCGAGAATTACGGCGGAGGTCTTCTCGATCACTTCCAAGCTCTCGCCGCGATTCAGCGAGCGCAGATACAAATCGCATGGCAGTAGATACGAACGCACCATGAAGCGAGATGTGCTATCGCCGATGTTCGTGCAGCTGCCGATGCGCTCGTCTCCACTGGAAGAGAAATGCCGGCTACGTATAGGTCAACATCGAAAACGGCTGGCAGGGCGGTTCCGGTCACCGGCCAGCGGCCCAGAATCGATCGAATCGGCAGCAAGGTTGCTGCCCAGGGCTATAATTGCACGACTTTAACTGCACCCATACGCGAGGCACACCTGAAACTCCGCTTATTTTTCCTGGTAGCTCGTTCATGCGCCGGCTTCGCCCAGAATGGCGCCGCCACTTCTCAACGCTGTTGCGCACCCTGTTATGACTCGCCCAAAGGGCGCACGCCTGCTGTCGCTTCCTTCACTCCATGACGAATACGGCGACTTTGCGACCACTTGAAACGGAGGCCATGCGGATCCGGGGAAGGGACTTAAGGCCGTCGGAAGGCATGGGTGTGTCTTCGCTAATGGATCTACTAAGTCGAGTGATCGAGAGCTCTTCAAATCCGGCCGTGAGAAGGAGCGCGCAACTGGCCGCCCGAGGCATGAACGAATGATTGTTGGCGTCCCACGCGAAAGTTATCCCGGCGAGCGTCGCGTCGCACTTGTACCGTCCGTCCTTGCAAATCTCAAGAAGGTCGGCCTGGACGTAGTGGTGGAACAGAATGCTGGGCTTGAAGCCGGGTATCCCGACGCCGAGTACACCGCTAAAGGCGCGAAGGTGGCCCCTGACCGCGCCGAGGTCTTTCGCACCGCGGATATCATCGTTCAGGTCCTCTGCTATGGCTCGAATGACAAGACTGGCAAAGCCGACGTTCCCCTCTATCGCCCTGACCAATTGTTGATTGGATTCCTGCGGCCGCTGGGCCAGCTCGACACCGTCGAAGCTATCGCCCGCGCGGGAGTTGCTTCCTTTGCCGTGGAGCTGATGCCCCGTGTCACCCGGGCACAGAGCATGGACGTGCTCTCCTCAATGGGCACCGTCTGCGGCTACAGGGCCGTGTTGATCGCGGCCAACACACTGCCACGCCTTTTTCCTATGATGACCACCGCCGCGGGAACGATTACGCCGGCGCGCGTGCTTGTAATCGGTGCCGGTGTTGCAGGCTTGCAGGCTATTGCGACAGCTCGGCGGCTCGGTGCGGTCACCTCGGCGTATGATTTGCGTCCCGCTGTGAAGGAGCAGGTGCAGAGCCTCGGCGCGCGATTCGTCGAGCTGCCTATCGAAGTGCAGAATGCGCAGGACGCGGGCGGCTACGCGCAGGCGCAGGACGAGTCCTTCTACAATCGCCAGCGCGAGCTGCTGGCCCGCGTGGTCGCTGAGAGCGACGTGGTAATCACGGCGGCGGTCATTCCCGGAAAGACATCGCCAATCCTTATCACGGGTGAGATGGTGGCGGGCATGGCGCCGGGGTCGGTGATCGTGGACCTCGCCGCCGAGCGCGGCGGCAATTGCGAACTCACGCGGATCGGCGAACAATTCGTCACCAGTGGTGTCACAATTATCGGCTGGGTAAACGTGGGCAGCAGCGTTCCGCACGACGCCAGCCAGTTGTATGCGCGGAACATGGTGGCCTTTCTTGCGCACCTTGTAAAAGAAGGCAAGCCACGCCTCGACGCGGATGACGAAATCATCCGCAGCACGCTGCTCACGCGCGGCGGCGAGGTGGTGAACGCGCGCGTCCGCGAATTTTTTGCTATGCCGGCTTTGGCCAATCAGAAGCAAGCGCCCTAAAAGGAGGAACGGAGTGCCTGCAGATTTTATTTCGAATCTTTTCGTGTTTATTCTGGCGGCTTTCGTCGGGTTCGAATTGATCAAGCGCGTGTCGCCGCTATTGCACACCCCGCTGATGTCGTTGACGAATGCCCTTGACGCCATTGTCGTTGTCGCCGCCATTATCATTGCGGGTCTGCACGAGACGACGCTTACCACCATACTCGGCACCATCGCCGTGGCTGCTTCGTTCAGCAACATGGTCGGCGGCTTCCTGATCACTGACCGCATGTTGCGCATGTTTAAGACCGGGAAAGCCAAAAAATCATGACTCAGGTCGCCATCGGGCAGCTCATCGATTTCACATACATCGTCGCAGCCGTCCTCTTCATTCTCTCGCTGAAGTGGCTCAGTTCGCCGGCCACCGCACGTCATGGAGTGATTGCCGGCGAAATTGGCGCGGCACTTGCTGTCACCGCGACACTCTTCAATCCCGCCCTTGTGCAATACAAGTGGATTGCCGTCGCGCTGATCATCGGCGCCGCCATCGGCATCCCGCTCGGTATGGTCCGCATGACGGCCGTGCCCCAGCGAACCGCCCTTAGCCACGCGTTCGGCGCTTTGTCCGCAACCATGATCGGTATCGCCGAGTATTACGTGCATGCGCCGCACGTCACGAAATTCAGCATGGTCGAGATTGCAATGGAAGTGATCATCGGCTCCCTGACCTTCACAGGCAGCCTGATTGCCGCCGGAAAACTCCAGGAAATTCTCCCGCAGCGCCCGATTACCTATCGCGGACAGAACATCGTCAGCCTCTCGGTCCTCGGCTCCGCAATCGTGATCGCGATCGTTCTCACGATTCATCCGGAGTATATGCACCTCTTCCCAGCCATGGTCGGGGTCGCGTTGTTATTCGGAATTTTGCTAGTCACGCCTATCGGCGGCGCGGACATGCCGACTGTCATCTCACTCCTGAACTCGTACGCCGGACTCTCGGCTGCTCTGCTCGGGTTCGTGCTCAATAGCAAAGTTCTCGTGGTCGCCGGCGCCCTCGATGGCTCCTCCGGCTTCATCCTTTCCGTGATCATGTGCAAAGCCATGAATCGCTCGTTCACCAACGTCATGTTCGGCGCGTTCGGCCAGGTCCAAACCGGCGCCAAAGCGGTCGCCGAGGAACGAACCGTTCGCAGCGCCAACGCCGAAGAAGCTGCCGCGATTCTCTCCGCCAGCAGCAAGGTCGCCATCGTTCCCGGCTACGGTATGGCCGTCGCTCAGGCCCAACACAAAGTCCGCGAACTCTACGAGATCCTCACCAAGAAGGGCATCGACGTGAAATTCGGTATCCATCCCGTCGCGGGTCGCATGCCTGGCCACATGAACGTCCTTCTTGCCGAAGCCGACATTCCTTACGATCGCCTGTTGGATATGGATGACATGAACTCCGATCTCCCGCAAACTGACGCCGCCCTTATCATCGGCGCTAACGACGTCACGAATCCCGCCGCCCGGAGCGACCAGTCCAGTCCCATCTACGGTATGCCCATCATAGAGGTGGACAAGGCTCGAACCGCCATGGTGATCAAGCGCAGCATGAGCCCAGGCTTCGCTGGAATCGATAATCCTCTCTACTACGCGGATAAGACTCTGATGCTCTTCGGCGACGCGAAAGCTTTCGTGGGCGATATCGTCCGCGAGCTTGCGGGCACTCACCATGGTTAAGCTTCGCCCAGCTAAGATCGGTGCCGACCGTTCAGCCGTCGGACCGAAAGCCACTTCCCTGAGTCCCATCAACTCTTTCAGGAAATCCCCTAGACTGCCCAGCGCGACGAGGGTGGTCGGTCGCAAGAGCTTTTGTCGGGGCAGTTTCGATACGGCCGCTTGAAGTAAGTACAGGGCGACCCTCTGTTCGGCAACTGGCACGACTATTCATAGTCCGGCGTAAACTAGCCTGATAAAGTGAGCGGGGGCGATCACAAAGCCTCCCCATTTCTCATCGAAGGCGGCTGAAGGTTTCGCGGCAATGACTTCGTCCAGCGATTTACCTTGTTGTTTCAATGTCGGCCACGTTGTCTCGTACCTTTACCAGCATGTCGCGAAACTCAATCAGCTGTCCGCGCGTTCCCACGGGGCCATGGCCGGGAATCACAATAGTTTTGTCAGTGGTGCGTTCGATTGCCTTGTCCGCCCATTTGATGGCGTCATTGATGTTGCCACCATCTTGATTGTCAATAAATGGGTAGTTGCCATTCCAGAACGTATCACCGAGAGCCAACACGTCGGCTTTTTCAAAATAGACCCAGACGTCCCCGTCTGTATGACCAGGACCATGGTGCTTTACGTCATGATATCCCCGCCAAAGATGAACGTTGTGCTGTCATCTACGAGTATTGTGGGGCGGGCACCAAGCGCTACGGGAGGCATGGTCCAGTTCCAATCGTCGACGTGAGTTGCCTGGGACAAGTGCTTCAGTGTGTTCCGGTGCGCAATGATCGTTGCCCCAGACTGATGCATCCATCCATCACCGTCAGTGTGGTCCCAATGCCAATGAGTATTGACCACATATATGATTGGAGTGGGGCTAATCGCGTTGAGTGCGGATTGTACTTTGTCTTCCGATACTCTGATGCCAGCGTCGACTAAAAACTTTCCACGGTCGGCTGACAAGACGATGATGTTGGCGCCCGAACCCATCAATACGCTGATATTTCCACGCAGTGTTTGCGTGACGATGTCTCCTTGTGCTCTGCGTAAGTAACGAGCCCCTGCGCCGATGTGAAAGTAGTCGTTTGGCGTGACACCTGACGACTGCTCAACCGAAGTGAGCGGAACTTGAGAGATTGCAAGTGACGCAGAGAAGATCATCCCGATTGCCGCATAGACAACTTGCGAGAACCAACGAGTCCGCAAGGTCATTTTCTTCTTCGGATGTCAGTAATCGGATTTTGGCTCGCCGCAGTTCTAGCCGCACATCTGTTACATCTCTACATCGTCGGGCACTGGTAGGAACGACATTCGCGGGCTTTGCCTCGAACAGTTCGCAGATAAGAGAGAAATGCCATTCTAGGAAATTTGTGCTCCAATGCACATAAGCCAGATCGCGATCACCCGCGGGAGGCCGAGGCGACCTGTCCTTGATGCGATGCTCATGACCCACGACAGTCCGCAGTTGCAGAAAACGGTGCTTGTGGTTGGCTGTTCAGACCCGCCGGTGATGGATGTGGTTTCGACAGTTCTGTCCTCGTGGAAGTTGGAGTGCGCGGGAGATAACGAGGAAGCCCTCGCGATGGTGGAGAAGTCCGCTTTCGACCTTGTTATCACCGACCAGGCCAGTTCAGGGCGGGACGATATTGAATTGCTTCGCAAGGTACGGCTGGTAAGGCCACATACCCGTTTGATCATAGTTACGGACAGGAGTACACCTGCGGATGTGATTGCCGCGATTCGTGGGCGAGCTTTCAGTTATTTTACGAAGCCGCTTTCGACACAGGCTCTGGAGGAGATTCTGCAACTGGTGATGGAGAGTCCTGCCCCGGATGAGGCAATTGAAATGCTGTCCGGGACGGATGCGTGGATACGTCTTTCGGTGCGCTGTGATGTATCCACGGCCAATCGCCTGCAGCAATTCGTTCGCGAGTTTCTGGCTTTGCCCGAACTTGACGAGGATAAGGTGGCGATAGCGAGCAGAGAAATGCTGCTCAACGCGATGGAGCATGGCGGGAAGTTTGATCCCGAACGGCGCATCGAGATTGCCTATCTCCGCGCGCGTCAGGTAGTGCTCATCCGCATTAAAGATCCGGGCGATGGCTTTTCTTTCAAGGAAAATCTCGATACAGCTGCGAACAATCCGCCGGATGATCCTCTGCACCATGTCAAGCACCGCGAGGCGCAGGGGATTCGTCCGGGCGGATATGGGATTTTGCTGGCGAAGAATCTGGTCGATGAGGTGTTTTACGGAGAAAAAGGGAATGACGTGCTGCTCATCAAATACCTCAACGATGAGCGCAAAGGGTCGGCTTCTCCCGCGCCTTGAACACGTCAGGCATTCCCTCACGTTTGCTCATGTCTACGCGAGAGATGTCCGACAACACGAAACCAGGCATCCCGCTCATCTGCATGTGGTGAATATGGTCCGGTGCGCGACGCGCACCCATGACGGGGCCCCTGCCCGCTTTGCTCCTCGCCGAAATCAGGCGAACATATGATGCCAGCCAGCCGAGTGACGGGAGAAAGATGCCGATCACTCGCTATCAAGAAGGGTCCATTGAGCGCGTCAAGCGCGCCAGGGGACGAGCCGTTTGGGTACAGATTCGGCATTGCAGGATCACATCCAACGCGCCGCGAAAGCAGCGGGTATCACCAAGCAAATTGGGTGGCACACCTTCCGGCACTCGCTTGCCACGTTGCTCGGCCAGAACGGAGAAGACGTCAAGACGGTCCAGGAACTTCTACGACAAGCGACCAGCCGCATCACAGTCGAGGTGTACCAGCAGGGTGATACCGACCAGAAGCGCGCAGCACTCTCACCGATGTCAGGACTCTTCGTGGTGCCAAAAGCCAAAGCCGGGTGAGCACCTGGTTGATCCTGGAAACTCAAAAGGCTCCCATCCTTGGGAGCCTTTCTTGTTGCTGCTGAACTTTTATCGCGCTATTCTCGCGGATGTACCTTGTTTGTTCTCTCGTTTTCGAGGCCACATTCCCTATAAGTCCTTTAGAATGTGGCGGGGACGACGGGGCTCGAACCCGCGACCTCTGCCGTGACAGGGCAGCATTCTAACCAACTGAACTACGTCCCCGCGATGCAACCGGACGGTTTACGCAAACCCCTGCGTCGCTCTTGACGATTTCAGGGTTCGCATGCAGTTCACGTTTTGCACGGATGCATGGGTGGTGGCAATTTTCGCCCATACTGCCAGTACGGAATCGTGAACTGGTCACAGGCCGAATTATAGCAAGGAACGGGCGCTCAGGTTCTCGCCGGGCCCGTCTTCCCGCTGTGGATTCCCTTCCGCACATCCTCACGCCAGGTCCGCGCGTTGTGCAGCGCGGCATTCCTCGTCGTTGGAGAAAGAACGCCGGCAACCGCCACTCATGTCCGTCCCGGCAAACCGGTCTCCAAGCAGCACTAGTAGCTTCTCGCGACCCGGAAAGAGCCCGTCGGCGATTCGGCTGCTTACCCCTCCAGTATCCGCAGACACGTGTCAGACACGTGTCCCACGAAGATCCGGAAACTCGGGTAGGAATCTGGCTTTCTCTATCAGGCTTAAGCTCGATAAGGTGAGTTGCGAAAGAGAGATACTTCCCCTGCTCTGGCAGGACAACTACTTCTACCTCCTGCCGGCAGAACCCCGTGCTATCGATCCGACCTACGAGACGGACGCAGGTTCAGCCAAGCCAGTACTGGAGGCAAAAGGATGGAACGCCGACTGAAGCGGAGCGAATGACGAATTATGAAGAATAGAAGAGAGTTTCTTTTAGGAGCCGGCATCACTTTGGGCAGCGTGGCCGCGTATCCGCGTTTCTGGCGAAGGCCACACGATGCACGCGACGCCAAAATCGACAAAGGAAGAGTTGCCATCGGGCGCGGACGAACCGGCCTCGGGCCACATTGCTATTCGAGAAACAATGCGCGGCCTCATGGTGGATGCCGCCCGCGTTCCCGAGTCGATGGATTACTATCGGCGGGTTATCGAGTTTTGCGCGGATTGGGAACTGAACACGCTTCACTTCCGGCTGGCCGACGATCAAGGAAGCGCCTTACGATTCGCCTCTGTTCCTGATCTTCTAACCCATAAGAACGCGTTCACGCCTGAACAATTGAAGGCGTCTTGCGGACTACGCGAAGAGCCATGGTGTCGATCTGATCCCGGAACTGGAATCATTTGGGCACACTGGATACATTACGCGCTCTCCCGCATACGCCCACCTGTTGGACGACAGTTCAGAGGGCTCGTCTGAATTTACCGGCGTCATTCCAGTGAGCCCTGAGACACTGCAATTATTTGGAACACTGTACCGTGAAGTCGCCGCAATTTTCCCGTCGAGCTATCTTCACGCCGGTTGCGATGAAGTCAACTGGGGAGGCTCACCGCTATCTCGCAAAGCACTTGAGACGAAGACTCGACCTCAAATATGGGCCGAGTACCTAAACTCACTCAATCACCTTTCCGAAGGTCTGGGGAAACAATTGATTGTGTGGGGTGACTTTGTTCTCCGCAAAGAACCCGAGATTCTTGGCCGGTTGAACAAGAACATTATCGTCATGGATTGGAATTATCAGGAAACCAGCTCTTCCAGGATTCGGGACGTTTTTCTAAAGGTCCGCGCCAACGGTTCTCGAGGCATCGGGGCGCCGGCATTGATTCGTTATAACTGGGGTCCACGCGCTGGCCGCGGACAGTTACGGAATATCGATGCCTATGCTGATGCCTATCTCGGAACCAAGGACCCAGCCGCATTGGGTGTCATTCTAACCAACTGGGTACCGAGCCGCTACATTCAGAACTCGATTTGGGATGGATTCGCATACGCCGCTGTCGCCTTCAATCATGGAACGGCGACTGCACAGACTTCCGGGTTGCGCCGTTTTGTGGAAAGACACTATCAGGCGAAGTGGAGCGAGACCTGGGACGAAGCATTTCAGTTGATCTATGACGATGCGCCATATGCTCAAGATCGCGAATCATCGTCGCGCATGGGTCTGCGCTTGCCGATTCCCTGGAGCAATGATGAACAGCTCACGTCGGTGCTAAAAGGTAGATCTCCTCGCCAAAACCCATTTACAAAGGTACGCAGCCTGCTTGTTCTGCTGGAACCGTCGGTGCTAAAAAACCTCAGCGACTTTCAATCCTTTCAACTTTGCGTGGACTATCTGGAACATGTGTTCTGGCGTGAGGCAATCGTTGTTGAGCACATTGCCAAACAGCCGATCGCGCGGAAAACTGCGGACCTGTTGATCCAAAACATCGCCGAGCGAGACCAGGCCCTCGCAGAAGCACTGTCTCGAGAGTGGGACAAAGGTCGTCCCGCGGATTCGCCGGCAAAGTCGGAGCCTTTGTTTGGCTTCGAACCGAAAGATCAGTTGCTTTTCCAGTGGAGCCGGGCGACGACCTATTCAGGCTCGCTGGCCAGCCATCCGGATCGTTTCTATCAGCTTATGGCAAGGGCAAAGGTTGGGTGATACCTTCTTGACCGCTCTCAGAATCGACTAAGAATTTCTATGACGCGTACGTCGTTCACGGGTCGCGGTCCTACCAGTTCACCATCCTCATAGATCGGCGCAACTTCATTAGAAGACTCTAAGACCGTCCTGTCGCTAATGGCACCGCAATTGCTCCTCTGCAGCCTGGTCAGGCGATCTATGCAAACCAATCCGGATCCCGTAAATCTCTCCGAGGAGACCCCGCTCCCGTTGCGCGCGCGGCTCATTGCCCCAACCGCATTGAGCGAGGCGCAGCGGCTTACGCTGCATAGTCTATGCCTGCTCTTCACGCGCGCTGTGAACGCCAACATGGCCCGCTGGCTGGGTGTCCCCTTCACCGCCAGCCTTGCTGGGGTCGAGCGCGCGCCGTTCTATGAAATCATCCACTCGCCGGAGACGGAAACACGCTATGTGACAGCGTTGGAAGTGGGCCCCGCGTCACAGCCGGCCCTCTTGCAGATGGACCTTCCGCTGGTTTATCTCTTCGTCGAGCTGCTGCTCGGGGGACCTGGCGGTACATCGCTCGAGCGCGAGCCTACTGAAATCGAGGGTTCCATCGTCCGCAGCGTTGTCGATCTGATCTGCCGCGATTTCAGCACGGCTCTGTCCTCGCCTGAGCTGGAGATCCGCAACGATCCATCTCTGCCTCCCCGCTCTGTTGACCGGCTCATGCCGACCATCGACAGTACGCTGTCCCTCTCCTTCGATCTGGTATGTGGAACCCAGAGAGGGAAAATTGCATTCACGCTGTCCTCAGAGGCGGCCAAGGTTCTGATCCGCTCACTCGATGGACCACCCAAGACCGCTCGCCAGACCTCGCCCGAGATGCGCAACGGCCTGCTGACGCGCTTGCAGCGCACGATGCATTTCGCCACGCTGCAATTGCCGACCGTGCGGATCCCGTTGAGCATCGTCCGCGGACTCAGTCCCGGCGAAGTTCTCACCTTTGATCTGTTCGAAGACACCCCGGCGGTTTTCTCCATCGCCGGCCGGCCGGCCTTCTATGCCAGCCCGGTCGACGCCCAATCAAGGCGAGGAGCCTATATCGCCGCACCCATGGAGTAGCCACCGCACCGGAGTAGCCACGGCACCCAAGGCGCCACGCATGAAAGACTAGGTGCGGTGCGCCAATTATGCTCGGGATTGATTTCGGAACCACCAATAGCTCTGTCGCACGGACAGACGAACAGGGACGTGTGCAACTGGTCCAGTTCCCTGCCGCAGGTGGCCTTGTCGCTGCCTATCGCTCTCTTCTCTACCTTGAACAGACGAAGACCAGGACTCGATCGCAACTTCACTCATGGAGCGGACCGGAGGGTATCGAGCGGTACCTCGCAGCCGAACCGAAGGGCAGGCTCATTCAGTCGCTCAAGTCGTATCTTTCCAGCCGCACGCTCACTGGCACGGAGGTATTCGGCCGGCGGCAGTTCCTGGAAGATCTGGTCGCGCGCATTCTCGGCGACCTGCGCAAGCACGCGGAGAGCTACTTCGACTGCCCGGTCCACTCGGCCACCGTGGGACGCCCGGTACACTTTGTCGGTGCTGATTCGGAGGCCGATGATGCCTTCGCCCTCGAACGTCTCCGCGACGCGTTCTCCAGGGCCGGCTTCACACACGTGGAGTTCGAGCTCGAGCCGGTGGCGGCGGCTTACCACTATGCATCGACGCTGACCCGAGAAGAACTGGTGCTCATTGGCGACTTCGGTGGCGGGACCAGCGATTTCTCCCTTCTGCGACTGCATCCACATGCTCTCCTGCACGAAGACCGGACGAAGCTGCTCGCCACCAGCGGTGTGGGGCTTGCGGGAGACGCCTTCGACGCACGCCTGGTCCGTCACCTGGTATCGCCTCACCTCGGTGCAGGCACGCTCGAAAAGTCGGGCGATAAGACTCTCGTCGCGGTACCGAATTGGGTTTACGTCCGGCTTGAGCATTGGCATCACCTCTCTTTCCTGCGCACCCGCGCAGTCAGCGAGATGCTGCGTGCCGCGCGTATCCGGGCATTCGAGCCCGAGAAAATCGCGGCGTTGTCCGAGTTGATTGACGCCGATCTCGGCTACCAATTGCATCAGGCGGTCCAGCGCACCAAAGTTGCGCTCTCGCAACAGGAGCGACGCGGAGTTCAGTTTCAAGGATCATGGATTCCACTTGCAGGCGGCGGTCACGCGGGCCGAGTTTGAATCCTGGATTCAACCGGATCTCACGGCGATCGAGCAGGCGATTGCAGAGGTGATGACCAGTTCCGGCGTGGACGATGCTTCTGTGGACCGCATCTTCCTCACCGGTGGCTCCTCGCTGGTGCCGGCGGTTCGCCGCATCTTCGAGCGCAGGTTTGGCCCGGACCGGGTCCGGACCGGCAACGAATTTACTTCCGTGGCAAGCGGCCTGGCACTCCGCGCCCGCGCATCGCAGCGCGCTATCGTCGGCTAGCGAGCATCGCCTCATGCGGTCTTGCATATAATTGCCGCCGTATGCCGTATATCTTGTCTCTCGATCAGGGCACCACGAGCTCACGCGCGATTCTGTTTGACCAACAAGGCAAAAACGTAGCCCAGGCGCAGCACGAATTCGAACAGCGGTTTCCCCAGGCGGGCTGGGTTGAGCACGATCCATATGACATCCTTACCTCGCAGCTCACGGTTGCGGTGGAAGTGCTGACGCGCGCGGGCATCCGGCCGCGGGACGTCGTGGCCCTTGGCATTACGAATCAGCGCGAGACCACGATCGTGTGGGATCGCGAAACCGGCAAACCGGTGTACAACGCCATCGTCTGGCAGGACCGCCGTACCGCGGCGCTCTGCGGCCGGCTGCGCAGCGACGGCGCCGAGAACATGATCCGCGAAAAAACCGGATTGCTGCTCGACTCCTATTTCTCCGGCACCAAGGTGACCTGGATTCTCGACAACGTGCAAGGTGCGCGACAGCGCGCCGAAGCCGGCAAGCTCGCATTCGGCACGGTGGACAGCTGGCTGATCTGGAACCTGACCAGCGGCAAGCGTCACGTCACCGACCAGACCAACGCCTCGCGCACTCTGCTCTACAACATCGTCGAGGGCAAGTGGGATACGGAGTTGCTGCGGCTGTTACGAATCCCCCAGAGCATGATGCCGGAGGTGGTCTGGTCGAGTGATCGCATCGGTGAAGTGACCACCACACTCGGACTCGGCTCGATCGCCATCGCGGGGATCGCGGGCGACCAGCAGTCGGCGCTCTTCGGACAGTTGTGCTTTTCACCTGGAGACGCGAAGAATACATACGGCACCGGCTGCTTCCTCTTGCAACACATTGGTGACCAGTTCGTCCTCTCTCAGAACCGGCTGATCACGACGCTGGCTTGCAGTCTTGACCACAAGCTCGAATACGCGCTCGAAGGCTCCATATTCATCGGTGGCGCCGTTGTGCAATGGCTGCGGGACAACCTTGGGATTATCCGCAAATCGTCAGACGTGGAAGCGCTGGCCGCGTCGGTTCCGGACAATGGCGGCATCGTTTTCGTGCCCGCCTTCGTCGGACTGGGTGCACCGCATTGGGATTCGTACGCGCGCGGCCTGCTGATCGGCCTGGAACGCGGGACACAGCCCGGCCACATTGCGCGCGCTGCGCTGGAGAGCATCGCCTTCCAGGTAGCCGACGTGATGGAGGCTATGGACAAGGAGACGCAGAATCCCTTTCGTGAACTTCGTGTGGATGGCGGCGCGGCGGCCAACGATCTGCTGATGCAATGCCAGGCAGACATTTCCGGCATCCCTGTGACGCGACCGGAGCAGGTGGAGACGACCGCACTCGGAGCAGCCTACCTCGCAGGTTTGGCGACAGGATTCTGGGAGAGCCCGCAACAGATACAGAAGCTGCGTAGCGAGGGTCAGCGCTTCACCCCGAACCCGGATCGCACGAGAGCACAGCGCGAGCGCGAGCGGTGGCGTGAGGCCGTATCGCGCGCGCGTGGCTGGAATCACGCCGACCACACTCCGACGCCTGCTCCCGAAGGAGAGCTCGCGTGAAGCGCGAGCAGATGCTGGCGCGCATCGAAGCACGCGCGACGCCGTGGGACATCGTCATCATCGGCGGCGGTGCAACCGGTGTGGGCATCGCTGTGGATGCAGCCACACGCGGATACGATGTGCTGCTGCTGGAACGGGAAGATTTCGGCAAGGCGACCTCCAGCCGCTCCACCAAGCTGGTCCACGGCGGAGTGCGTTATCTGGAACAAGGCAACGTCAGCCTGGTGATGGAAGCGCTCAAAGAACGCGGCCTGCTGCGCCAGAATGCGCCGCACCTGGTCCACGACCTCGCATTCGTCGTACCCAGTTATTCGTGGTGGGAGACGCCGTTTTATGGCATCGGTCTCAAGGTCTACGACCTGCTCGCCGGCAAATACGGCTTCGGCCGATCGCGCATTCTTTCCCTCGAAGAAACTCTCGAACGTCTGCCCAATATCCAGACAGAAGGACTGAAGCACGGGGTCGTCTACTACGACGGCCAATTCGACGACTCGCGCCTGCTCATCCATCTTGCGCAGACGGCTGCCGATCACAATGCGACGCTGCTCAACTATGCAGGAGTCGTCGAAATCACCAAAGATGGCGATGGTTTCGTAGACGGAGTGATTGCGCTCGATAGCGAGAGTGGCCGCAGGCTAAGCGCTCAAGCCAGGGTCGTCATCAATGCCACGGGCATCTTCAGCGACGAGGTGCGCCGGCTCTCTGACCCGCAAGCCAGCGGGATGATCGAGCCCAGCCAGGGTATCCACCTGGTCTTCGAGCGTTCCTTTCTGCAAGGCGATGCCGCCATCATGGTGCCGCACACCAGCGATGGACGTGTGCTGTTCGCTATCCCCTGGCATGGCCACACGGTCGTCGGGACAACCGACACCCCCATCGAGAGGCCTTCCTACGATCCGTTGCCCATGGACCAGGAGATCGAATTCATCCTCGAGACAGCCGAGCGCTATCTCAGCCGTCCGCCGCGCCGCGAGGACATCCTCAGCGTCTACGTCGGCATTCGCCCTCTGGTCAAAGCCGCTGGATCGGACAGCGGCAAGACCGCCGCTCTCTCGCGCGATCACACCATCCACGTGGACGACTCCGGCCTGCTCACCATCGCGGGCGGCAAGTGGACTACCTATCGTCACATGGCGGAGGATTGCGTCGATCACGCGATCACGCTCGGGCGTCTGGATGAAAAGCCCTGCGTAACCCGCACCCTGCACATCCACGGCTATCGTGAAGACATCGACGATCTAGGCCCGCTGGGCGTGTACGGCAGCGATGCCGAAGCCGTTCAGGCTCTCGCTGCAGGCGATACCGCGCTCGCGGCGCAACTCGACCCATCGCTCCCATACATCGGCGCCGAAGTAGCGTGGGCTGCACGCGAGGAGATGGCGCGCACGGTCGACGATGTGCTGTCGCGCCGCACGCGAGCGCTTTTCTTAAATGCGAGAGCAGCACAGCGGATGATCGAGCCCGTCGCCACGCTGCTGGCGCGCGAACTAGGTCGCGACGATGCATGGAAGCGCGAGCAGATCGCGTCGGCATCTGCACTTGCAGCAAAGTATGTTGTGCCCGTAAACCGCAGTGAAAAATAGATCCGAGGAGATAACTGGGCATGTTGCGTACCCCCTTGCTGGGCGAATTTATGGGCACCCTCATCATGATCCTGCTCGGCGACGGCGTGGTTGCCGCAGTCCTGCTCAAACGCACGAAAGCGGAAAATGCCGGGTGGCTTGTCATTACCACCGGATGGTGCTTCGCCGTGATGTGCGGGATCTTTACGGCGAATCTCTTTGGCAGTTCGGATGCGCATCTGAATCCCGCCATTACGCTTGCGTTTGGCATCAAGGAAGGCAGCTTTGCCAGGCTGCTTCCGTTTGCTCTGGCACAGCTCGCGGGCGCCTTCGTGGGCGCAGCGCTGGTGTGGATCCACTATGGCCCGCACTGGTCGATTACAGAAGACAAAGAGATCAAGCGAGCCGTCTTCTGCACCATCCCCGCCATCCGCCATCTCTTCTGGAATCTCCTGAGCGAGATCATCGGCACCTTCGTTCTGATCATCGTTGCCGGCGGCATCACATCGAAGCTTGTGCTTTCGACCGGGGCCGCAGCCGGCGTCACCCCATATCTGGTGAGCTGCCTTGTCTGGAGCATCGGCCTCTCGCTCGGCGCAACCACTGGATACGCCATCAACCCGGCGCGTGATCTGGGTCCGCGCCTTGCGCACGCTGTATTGCCAATTTCAGGCAAAGGCGGCTCTGACTGGGGCTACGCGCCTATTCCCATCCTTGGGCCGCTTATCGGAGCAGCCCTCGGCGGGCTCGTGCTGCGCGCGCTCGGAGCGTAGCTAACCCCGCATACCTGCGCGCTCCACACACCACTCTATTGCTTCCGCCACTTCTTCAGGCCGCTCCAAATGCGGCCAATGGCCAGTCTCGGGCAGCACCGTATGCTGCGCTTCGAGCAGTCCCATAAGCCAGCCATCGCGCTCACGCAGTTCTTCCTGCGTTGCCGAAGCGGCAGAGAGAATCGCGACCGGCAACTCGGGCGGCAAGGCCGGAAGGCTCAACTCGGCAGCGCAAGCGGGTAGTGCTTCCAGTGTTTCGGCCATCGCGCGGAAGCTCTGCGGTCGGCTCCATTGCGCCGCGATCTGCGGCCACAACTCCACAGGCAGCTTGCTCACTTCACCGGTCAGTCGCTCCAGCGTAGCGGCGCCGTGTCCCGCGGCATGCTTCCCGATACGCTGCGACCAGCGTTGTCCCCCATGCAAAAGCAGCGCCAGAGCGACGCGCACAATACCAAACTCCGCCAGCCACATCCCGCGGCGCGATAAAGACGCGCCCACCTGCAATCGGCGCTGATCGGCAGGCGAGCAATCCGACCAGGTCGAAATCGAGACAGGTTCCACCAGCACCAACCCGGCAACGTCGTCCGGAAATTGCTGAATGTATGCAAGCAGCAGCAACGATCCAAACGAGTGACCCACCAGCACAACCGGCTCGCCGCCTCCGGCCCACGTCACAATAGCGTGAAGGTCTCCGAGCATCTGCGCAAGCGAGAGCCCCGACTCGATGGGCGTGCTCCATCCCAACCCCGCGCGGTCATAGCCGGATGTCTTGCTGAACGATGCGACCAGCGGCTGCACGCGTGCCCAGCTCATCGAACTCGCCGCCAGACCCGCTTCAAAGACAGTGGCAGGTCGCCCGCTTCCCTGTTGCAGAACGTGAAGATAGCGCCCACGACGCGAAAGCAGCAATCCGCGGCGGATAGCGCCGCGCATCCCGCTTGACGCCCGCGCGTTGGAACAGCCATCCGGCAGCCGCGATCGCAATCGGGTAAGAGCCAGCACGGCCGCGATGCGTTTAATCCGCAATGACGAGCTCTCCCGGCAATATCGGTCGAGTGCGCGGCAGCAGCCCCGCAGCCGCTGCGAGAGCCACCATCAGCAACACAGCGCAATACACCGCGAGCTTCACCACATCTGCATCGTGCGAGCGGGGCAGCGTCTTCCAAAGGACGAGGAGCACGGTCTGTGCAAGCGTGACTGCCCACACGGTCCCGTAGAAATATCGCCGCTCCCAGCCTTCGCCTACGGTCGACCGACGTACTCGCGGCAATATACCTGCGATGCCGAGTAGCAAAATTATGAACAGAACCGGAGCATAGACGCGCGCGTACATCTGCTGCATATACCAGTGCCCGGTTGCGACGGCGACTACCAGCCCAAGAAGATTCACGAGCGCGAAATTGATCGCCGCGTTCCAGCCGAAGTATAGCACAGGCGTCGATACAGCGGATTCGGCCGGTCCTCGGTAAAACGAAGGATGTAAGGACCAGGCTCTGCGCCGGGGAGACGTCCGCGCAGGGCCGCGATACCGGTACCGATCAGAACCGCTAGCAGCCAGAGCACGTTCCATCGATCGCCACGACCGGCAAAGATGTCAAAGGTGAGCGGGCCCGGTGCGAGGAAAAACACAAATATCCAGATAGGCCAATGCGCCGCCCGGTAAATTGCGGTGTTGCGCTCGCGGATTTTGCGATGATGGCCGTATTCGACGCGACGCAGCGTTGTCATCGTCCCCCAGTGATCACAACCGGTACGCCGCCCCATACTGGGGCCACTCTGAAAGATTCTGGTGGGCAGAGAGGGACTGTTCTACCTTTGCCTCTACAACCTCTATAAAACACTGAACGATTGGAACATCGACTACCACTTTGTACGAAAATTATACGATCTTTGACGGGAGAGGGGCGTCGATGACCAATCAGGCCGTCACATTGCTGCTGGTCGGGAAAACAGAAAAGGGTTGGCGGCGGATGCCCGTGGCCTTTGCCGCAACGGCAAGATCCGTCCTCAATACGCTCTGGTGGATGGTGTCCCGGTCCATTTCCCCGGCTCCTATTATGCGCTACGCCACTACGAGGGGGGTCTATTGTGCTTCTTGATCGTGCAGGTAATTTCTTGTTTATGCATGGTTCTTTAGGGGCAATAAGAAAGAACGAGATTGAAAGTCGACTGCTGCGCGGCCTTCCCGTCAATGCCACTGCCCTCGCAAAGGAGTTCCTGGTGTCAGATGACGCCATCCGTCGAGATCTGCGGGCGTTAGCCGCCGAGGGCAAGTGCAAACGGGTTTACGGTGGCGGGCTTCCGATATCGGATGCCGACTTCAAACGCACACTCATTGCGAAAAGTGATCGCACCGCAACGCTTGTCACTATGGACAAACTGGAGACTCGGGGGCC
>CAVWSD010000011.1:0-1229961 GCA_963757575.1 uncultured Acidobacteriaceae bacterium | reverse complement strand
ACGTCACCGCCGACCAGAACCTCAGCCTGACCGCGGTGATGGGGCCGCCGGGCGCGCCGGCGATCTCCTCGCTCAACCCTCCCTCGCCCGCCAACAACAACAGCCCGGTCGTCAAGGGCACGGTCGGCGCCGACTACCCGAAGGCGGTCAAGCTCTTCGCCAACTCGACCTGCTCGGGCCCGCCCGCAACGTCATCACCATCCTCGCCCCAGCTCCACCGGCAGCTGGTTACGGTCCCGGTCGCCGACACCACTTACACGGCCCTCAGCGCCGCGACGGCCAACGCGGCGGGCAACGCGACCTGCTCCAACAGCGTCTCCTACACGGAGGACTCGGCCGCCCCGGCGGCGCCGACGATCAGCGGCACCTCTCCCCCATCGCCCGCCAGCGACAACAGCCCCGAGGTCAAGGGCAGCGCCGAGGCCGGCGCAACGGTCCGCGTCTACAAGGCTCTAACTGCTCCGGACGGCGGCGGCGGCACCGGAAGCAGCAGCGAATTCGCCGCCGGGCTGACGGTCGCGGTCGCGGGCGACGCGACGACCTCGCTGACCGCGCGCAGGCCACCGACGCGGCGGGGCAACGTCTCCGCCTGCTCTTCGGCGCTCTCCTACACCGAGGACTCGACCGCGCCACCGAGCCCGGCGATCACCGCCACCGCGCCGGCCTCGCCGGCCAACGACAACAACCCCGAGGTCAAGGGCAACGTCCTCGGGCTCGCCGTCCTCTGTCGCCGTCTTCACCACCGCCAACTGCAGCGGCACGCCGGCGACCGCGCCGGCGGCGACCTTCACCGGCGCCGGGATCACCGTGACCGGCTGGGCGACCAGACGAGCGCGCTCTCGGCCGGGGTGATCGACGCTGCCGGCAACGAATCGGCCTGCTCGGGTTCTTTCCCCGACCAGGCTACCCCACCGCACCGGCGGCGCCGACGATCTCCTCCTCGAGCCCGGCCTCTCCCGCCAACGCCAACAGCCCCAGGTTCACCGGCAGCGCCGAGAGCGGCGCCACCGTCCGCCTCTACAAGTCCGCCAGCTGCGGAGGGACCGCGGCGGCGAGCGGCAGCAGCGCCGAATTCGCCGCCGGGCTGGCGGTGGCGGTCGCCGACGACAGCGCCAACCAGATCACCGCCACGGCCACCGACCCGGCCGGCAACGTCTCGCCCTGCTCGGCGGCCTTCTCCTACACGGAGGACCCCACTCCGCCGGCGGCGCCGGCGATCGTGGCCACCTCACCCGCCTCGCCGGCCAACGACAACAATCCCGAGGTGATCGGCAGCGTCGGCGCCGGGGTCGCCGGTCTCGGTCAAGGTCTTCGTCAACGCCAACTGCAGCGGCACCGCGGTGAGCACGACCGTCGCGACCTTCACGGGGGCGGGCGTCACCGTGACCGTGCCTGGCGATCAGACGAGCTCACTCTCGGCCCGGGCGATCGACGCCGCCGGCAACGAATCGGCCTGCTCGGCCTCCTTCTCCTACGTCGAGGACTCGAAAGTGCCACCGGCGCCGACGATCGCCTCCTCCACTCCCACCTCTCCAGGCAACTCGGCCAGTCCCAAATTCGCCGGGCAGCGCCCAAGCCCGGCCCCCACCGTCCGCCTCTTCAAGTCCGCCAACTGCTCCGGCACCGCCGGCGGCAACCGGCAGCAGCGCCGAATTTGCCGGCGGCCTCACGGTCGCGGTCGCCGACGACACCACGACCCAGCTGACCGCAAACGTCACCGACGGCGCCGGCAACGTCTCGGCCTGCTCGGTGCGTTCTCCTACACCGAGGACTCGACCCCCGCCCGGCGGCCCCCACCATCGCCGCCACCGCGCCGCCCTCGCCGGCCAACGACAACAGCCCCGAGGTCAGCGGCAGCGCGGCCGCCGAAAGCACGGTTCGCATCTACGGGTCGAGCGACTGCAGCGGGCAGGTCGCGGCAAGCGGCGGCAGCAGCGCCTTCGCCGCCGGGCTGACGGTGACCGTGGCCGGCGACAGCACCACCCCGCTGAGCGCGACCGCAACCGACGCCGCCGGCAACGTCTCCGGCCTGTCCCGCACCCCTCCCTACCTAGGACTCGACCCCACCCGCCGCGCCGTCGATTGCGGCCACCTCGCCCGCTTCGCCCGCCAACAGCGACCAGCCCTGGGTCAGCGGCACGGTCGGCGCCGGATCGCCCGTTATGGTCGAGGTCTTCGATCGGCGCCGGCTGCACGGGGGCGCCGGTGAGCGGGACTATGGTGACCTTCACCGGTGCCGGCATCGCCGTCACCGTGCCGAGCAACCAGACCAGCTCGCTGACCGCGCGCGCGGTCGACGCAGCGGGCAACGAGTCCGCCTGCTCCGCCTCCTTCTCCTACGCCGGCGCCCCCACCTGCTGGAGGCGCCGGCGATCGAGGCCACGACCCCGGCCTCGCCGGCCAACGACCTCAACCCGGCGGTCAGCGGCAGCGCCCCCGGCGGGGCAGCACGGTGCGGATCTACGCCAGCGCCGACTGCTCGGGCCCGGTCGCGGCCGCCGGCAGCAACACCGAGTTCGCCGCCGGGCTGCGGCTGACGGCCCCGGTCGCCGCCGATGCCACCACCCAGCTAAGCGCGACGGCCACAGACGCGGCCGCGAACGTCTCCCCCTGCTCGAACCGTCCGCTTACGCGGAGGACCTGCACCGCGCCCGCCGCGCCGGCCCTGGGCGCGCATCCCCCCCGGCCTCACCGGCCAACGACAACGGCCCGATGGTGAACGGCAGCGCCGAGGACGGCGCCCCCGTCCCGTCTCGACCAGTTGAGCGACTGCTCGGGCCCGGTCGCCGCCGCCGGGCCGGCGGCGGAGCTCGCCGCCGGGCTCACCGTCACGGTCGCCGACAACACCACCACGGCGATCGGCGCAACCGCCACCGACGCGGCCGGCAACGTCTCCGGCTGCTCCGCGCCGCTCTGGAGAAATACGGCAGGGACTCGACCGCGCCCGCCGCACCGACCTTCGATTCCTCCACTCCGGCCTCCCCGGCCAACTTCAACAACCCGCGGGCCGCGCGGCAAGGCCGACGACGGGTCCACCGTCATGGTCTACGAGTCGGCCGCCTGCCGCGGGCCGGTGGCGGCGACCGGCAGCGCCGCCGAATTCGCCGCCGGGCTGATGCTGCCGGTCGCCGACGACAGCGAAGGCACCTTCAGCGCCGACGCGGCAGATCCGGTCGGGAACCTCTCGGCCTGCTCCCCGCCGCTGCGCTACACGGAGGACTCGACGGCACCACAGACCTCGATCACCCGGGCGCCGGCCGCCCTGGCCAAGCACTCGCTGGGGCGCCGCGGCAGCCGCCGCTCGAAGACCGTCCGCGCCAGCTTCGGCTTCAGCTCCGACGACGACAGCGCCCACTTCCTCTGCCAGGTCGACGGCGCCCCCTTTGCCCGTGCGCCTCGCCACTGGTGCGGTTAGCTCTAGTCGGCAGCCACCGCTTCGCGGTCTACGCCGTCGACGTGGCCGGCAACGCCGACCCCACGCCGGCATCGCGGCGCTTCCGCCGAGTGGCGCCGCGGCTAGTGCGCTAGCCGCGTACAGCGAAGCCCGCGACGAGCTGATCGCTAAAGGCCGCGCGCACGCCCAGGTGCCAGTGAAGATGGCCGATACGCGGAATCCACCACCTGTGACCGGCCCAGGGCACCTGTTTGGAACCAGGATGGTTTCCATTTGCAGAATCGCCCTGTGCTTCGAATTTTCCTTCGGGCCCCTTCCAGGCATCCGTGGCGTACCCGTGTTCATTACGTTTCGTCGCTTCACTCGCGAGCTTGAAGCTCACAGTTCGATCCGTCGCAAACGTATCCTCCAAAAATACGCAGGGCCACCGAAAGCATACGGGCAAAGCGGTCTTCTATTTTGTCGGTGTCATAACTCGGAGGCAAAGACGAAAACATATGCCCTCCCATGGCATCGTCGGATCGGTCGATTCGCCGTCCGTTCTCATGGCCGGCCATCGAGGTTGATTTGAAGATGAGTTCCTTGCCGATAAACGAGAGGGCCAATGTGTGATCTATATATCCCCGCTGCGCCTCTGCCGGCGTAACAACACCACCTGGGAGCAAGAGTCCATACTGCCCTGGCGCTATACGCATGACTGGCCGAGACACCAGGGAAAGACGTTTCGGTGAAGTAGCCAGGATTTTTGACACCCCCAAATGCAAGCACCTTCCTCGACGTGCCAGCCAGGAGCATGCGTAACTTCTTCAGGTAAGCTCCCTGCTTCGCTGTCGGTGTGCGGTCCATCAACTTCGAACTGCGACCAGCGCCAACCCTCCCAGAGGGTATCCAAGGTGGGACTGTAGATCACCATGTGGTTGTCGCCGAACCACGGACCAACCGGACGTGCCTGCTTCCTTAACCGGCACTTCCGCGAACATTTTTGCCAGTCCTTTGGAACGGCGCCCGATGGTTCCCGATGGTCGACGTAACTTTTGCATCGGAGTATCAGGAGCCGCGTAGAAGATCGACACGGAGAAATCAGCGAAACTGAAACCCACACCAAATTCTTCCACCTGTTTCAGCGCGTTCGCCACGATGGAAGCGCTCAGCGGGTCAATAGGCGCCATCGGCGAGAGCCGCTGATTCCAGAAGCTCGTGGGGGAGAAAAGCACAGGACTCTATTTCGTCCGCAGACCGATCAGAGGGTTGGTGGTAGCCGCAGAGAGCGTTCCGATAGTCGGAAGAACGCCAGCTACTTCAAGCTGCTTCCACGAACCAAAGAGGCCGGTTTCAAGATCTGGTCTGACGCTACCGCTCCTATTGGATTACAGAGGGTGATGAAGGGTCCCACCGTGACAGAGGCGCCCTGCATGACATACGCCAACCAATATCGTCCAACCGGAAGTTTTTTCTGTCTTCAATAGACCGCTCGCCCGCAGCTTCCAAAGACACGGTTCCAGCGTCCAGTAGCGGTGCGCCGACTGGGCTCCCCCCCCGTCCCGTCATCTTCGTAGTAGTCCATCCGAGCTACCATCCCGGCCGCCTTCTCCTTTGGTACCGACAAAGCAGGCGATCCGATCGAATTCGGTTTCGACAGCCACGTCGACGGGAAGGAGGAACATCGCGCTTTTCTGACCGGTGTTTTGCTGGACGCTGCTTCGCACGCCACGCACTACATGTAGAAACTGGCCGCTGCTGGTCCGATACGGCGCCAACCCGGTGATTTGCGCTTTTTTGAGACTGGCCAGCCCATCGGACTGGGCCGAGTCGAAGCCGAGCAGGTTGCCATTGGCTCCTGCAGCATGGCGCACCGGTTTGCCACTGGCTTCATAGGCGATCGTGTCTCCCTTTGCCGTCCCCAATGCCTTCGCAACGAGTAGCCCAGCCTGGGTTTCGACGAAATCATGGACAGCTTTCTGAGTGGGGACTCGCGTGTTGCTGGCCGCGCCTAAGCTTGCGTCGGTATCTGGAAGAAGACCATCCTTGATGATCTTTCCCGTCGTTCCGTTGTAAAGCGGGATATTGCCGTCGACCGCAGACGTCGTTCGGTGACCGCACCGTCGAGATTGGCCTGGATGATGTTCCATTTTGACCCGACTTCGCCTGCGTTCCTTCGGCCGCACCATCGGTATTACAGAGAAGAAGGTCTCCCACTTCCCTATCGGGACCCGAACTACCACCAGATCCTTGCCGGCCACCGAGACGCACATACGTCTCACCAGCGTTGGCCGCCGGAGACTGCCGGATTTGCAGAGCAGCTTTTCACGCCCTTGTAAGATGAATGCATCGATTGCTCCAGCGAGGGCTTCTGACGAAGGCCTTGACCGCTTTTTGGCTTGAGACCACCGTGTCGGACGCCGCCCCGCCCCCGAGCGTGGCGTCAGTACTCAGAGAGCGCATCGATGGCGTTCCCGCTGCCCCATCGATGTTTGCGGCTGCCACCTTGATGGTCGTCACCGATCCGTCCGCGGGGGTGCCGGTCAGATCCGCCAGGAGAGTTGCGGGCCCAGAGCTCTGCCGCAGCCATAGACGAACGACTTTGCCTGCTTCCGTCTCAAATAGCGGCGCTGGAGACCAGCGCTTTGGCAGCCGCCCCTTCACCGATTTCAGCACCTTCAAGTGGCATGGTCGCCATGTTACCGGGTCAACCATCGATATACCCGCCTGTTTCCAGGTTAAGAGGAACGACCTTGGCGACTAAGACGCACCTCGCCGACGACCCTGGTAAGACCTGGCCATCTAACCGAACGCCCCCGGGCGACCTCCTCAGAGACTCCTAGAAGCCACGAGACGAAGGGTTCTCGCTCGGGCTCGTAGTCATCGACCAGATTGACCAGCTCCCGGAAGACGCTCTCGGTAACCGCCTGGGCCGCGCGATCGTCGGCAACGAGCTCACGGACGCCGGAGCCGATCTCTGGCCCGTAGCGGGTGTAGAGGAAGTGCACGGCTTCATGGCTGCCCTGCCGGGACCCCGCACGGCGCCCGGACCAGGTCGCTGTCCTCGCTCCTTGCGGGAGCGATCGAAGCCGGGTCAGATCGCACGTGGGTCAACTTCCCAAGCTTCGCGCTCCCGGCCCTCCCCCGCCTTCGACCTGCGTACAAACTCAGGCGGGCTCGCTCGGACACCCGTCCAAGCGGCCGGCATCCAGCCGCAGCGCCGCGACCACGGCGCAACCCCAGCCGGCGGCCACCAGCCAGCCGCCGACCACGTCGCTGGGGAAGTGGTGGTGGAGGACAACCAGGGAAAGGCCGACCGCGACCGCCACGGCGACCCCCAATGCCAGGATCAGCGCCCGCCAGGAGCGCGGCAGGACCAGTGCCCAGGCCAAGGCCATCGCCACCACCGCGGTCGATGGCCGCTGGGGAAGGCAGTTTCGTCAACCTGGCGGTAGCCGAGCAGGGACTGGTAGCGGGGGTGGGCGAGGACGGCCTTGAGAATCTGGGTGGTCAGGTTTGCGCCGGCGACCAGCACGACCGCCGCGACGGTGCGGCGTGGAATTCGACGCCGCATCCCGACCAGGCATACCAGAGCCAACAGCACCAGCTGCTCCGGGGGTCGCCCAGGGCCACCAAGAAGCGGGCGACGCCTTCGAGCCAAGTCCCCTCCAGGCTCGAGAGCCGGCTCAGCGCCACCGCATCGGCATGCCCGACCTTGCCCGAGCCATAAGCGAGCGCCGCGGTCGCAGTCAGGCCGATGGCGCAGGCCAGACAGCCCGCGAGGGGACGTTTGACGCGGTCACTCACCCCGCCCAAGCTAGCGCCGCAGACATGCAAGTTCGGCTTCGGGCGAGCCGTTGGAAGTCGTAGCTCCCCCGGCATGGGCATCCAACCGATATTCCTCTTTTCGATCTCGCGCACCGGATCCACGCTGATCCAGCGGATCGTCGAGGCCCACGAGGGGGTCGCCACCGTCTCGGAGCCCTGGCTGCTGCTCCCCCACGCCTACACGCTGCGCCCCAGCGGCGTCGACGCCGAGTACGTTCACCCGCTGCTGGTCACGGCGATCGAGGACTTCAGCGCCGAATTGCCGCGCGGCGAGGAGGACTACCTGGAGGAGATGCGCGAGTTCCCGCTGCGCCTCTACGCCAAGGCGGCGGGCGACGGCGCCACCCACTTCCTCGACAAGACCCCGCCCTACTGCCTGGTCGCCGAGGAGATCATGCGCCTGTTCCCGGAAGGGAAGTTCGTCTTCCTGTGGCGCAACCCGCTCAGCGTGCTCGCCTCGATGATCGAGACCTGGGGGCCGTGGCACCCGACCTTCATGAGCAGTGATCTCTTCATCGGGCTGCCGCGGCTGATCGCCGCCTTCGAGGGGCACCGCAGCGAGGTCCACGCCGCCCGCTTCGAGGACCTGGTCGGCGGCGAGGAGGGCCACTGGCGGGCGCTGATGGGCTACCTCGGGATCGAGTTCGACCCAGCCTCGCTGACCGCGTTCGCGGAGGTCGAGCTGAACGGGCGGATGGGCGACCCGACCGGCCGCAAGCGCTACTCGGCGCTCAGCTCCGAGCCCGGCCAGAAGTGGAAGCGGACACTGGCCAACCCGCTGCGGCGGGAGTGGAGCCGGCGCTACCTGCGCTTCCTCGGGGCTGAGCGGATCGCCGCGATGGGCTACGACCTGGCGGCGATGGAGGCCGAGCTTGAGGCGCTGCCGCCCAGTTTCGACTCTGCCCTGCCGGGACGCGCCGCGGGCACTTGCCGACATCGCCAAGGAGCCGATCCGGGTCCGCACCCGCAACCGCCGGGTCGGATCGCTGAACGTGATTCGCGAGCTTCTGCGCCCATAGCGGCGCACGAACCGACCCGGCGACTCAGATAAATGTCCAGAGAAGGAGCGACTGCCCGTCCTCCCGGCGTCACAGCCGATACGGCCTGAACCCTCGAAAAGCCGCTTGGCGGCAAGCACGGGGTCGCACGTCCAATCGGCAAAGGAACTCCGGTGCAGGCCAGTCGCACCCAATTCATCGTCGTCCTCTCGATTGCCCTATCCGCCATGGCGGCCGGCGCCCTGCCGGCCGCGGCCGCCGGCAAGGCGCATCACGGAGCCAAGCGTCGCGCCAAATGCTCCAGGGCTTCCGCCTCGCGCCACACCACGGCCGCCCGGAGCGCCGGGCGCGGCACCGTGCGTGCCCGACCCAGGTGGCGCCGCCCCCGGTGGTGACGCCGGCCGCGCCAGTACCGCTCCATGCGCCCAACCCGGTCGTGGTCCGGCCGCCCGCAAGCACGGCGGGGACGCCCCAGGTCGAAGAAGATCCGCGCCGCGCCGGAAGAAGCCGCAGCGGAAGCACCGGTGGAAAACTCGCGGCCCCCCCTTTCGCTTCTTCTCTTCGACCAGCATCTGGAATCAGCCTCTGGCCGCCAACGCCGGGCTCGACCCGAGCTCGGCGGCCCTGGTCACCGCTTTCAACGCTGAAGTCGTGCGTGGCTACGCCACCGGCACCGCACCGTGGATCGACACGACCAGCTACAGCGTCCCGGTCTACACGGTTCCCGCCGGACAGCCCACGGTTGCGGTCCATCTCGTCAGCAGCGCCCCGGCACCGGCGCTGCAGGCGGCCTGGAACGCGGCACCGCTTTCCGGCGACGGCGCTGCCGGCGGCCGGCACCGACGCGGCGCTCGTGGTCTGGCAGCCGAGCAGCCACTGTCTCTGGGAATTCTGGAGGCTCGGCCACGCGCAGTCCGGCTGGCAGGCCGCCTGGGGCGGGAGCGATCCAGAACGTCTCCTCGAATCAGGGTGTGTACGACTCGAGCGCCTGGATCGGGTCGAAGCCCTGGTGGGGGTCCTCGGCCTCCTCGCTCTCGATCGCCGGCGGCCTGATCACCTTCGAAGACTCCTTCAAGCACGGCAGCATCGAACACGCCCTCGCGCGGTCGCACCGGCCGGATCGTAGCTGCCGCGCACGCAGCGACGATGCAGTTGAAGGGCCTGCCGCTCGCGTACAACAAAGATCTGCAGGAGATGCAGCCTGCCCTTTTCGATGCTGTTAGCGGCATGCTCCCCATGCTGGAGCTGCTGGTACCATTCACGCTAAAGTTGAGCTTTCGTCTGCATGCTATGGAAAAAGCGGCAGAAAACGGCTTCTTGAATGCGATGGCTGCAGCCACATATCTCGCTCATCGCGGAGTTCCCTTCCGCCGCGCGCACCACATTATCGGCGAGGCCGTCCGGATCGCGCTCGACAAACGCTGCGAGTTGAACGGCCTCTCCCTTGAGGAACTGCGCCAGCTCTCTCCCGCGTTTGCCGAAGACTTCTACGAGAGCATTACCCTGCCAGCAACGGTCGATTGCCATGATGTGATCGGCGGGACCGCACGCACCCGCGTACATGAGGCCGTGGCGAGCGCAAAGGCACGGCTCGGTGCTGGCGTTATTCCGGAACTGGAGGCCGCCGGTGCCCGTTCGTAAAGCCCGCCTCCAGGATGCGGAGAAGGTTCACGCGCTGGTCAACAGCCTCTCCGGCGACGGCACGCTGTTGAGCCGTCCCTTCGCGGAGATATGCGAAAACATTCGCGACTTCACGGTCGCCGAGTCCAGCAGTGGCGAGTTCCAGGGCTGCGGCGCGCTGCATCTCTACGGGCCGCATCTCGCTGAGGTGCGCTCCATCGTTGTCCATCCGGAGTGGAAGGGCTGCGGCCGCGGCCAGGACCTGTTGCAGGCGCTGCTCGAAGAGGCGGAACAACACGGCGTGGGTTGTGTGTGCCTCTTCACCCGCATTCCCGAGTTCTTTCAGAGCGCCGGATTTTTTATCGTCGAGGACCGCGCTGCCCTGCCGGACAAGATCTACAAGGACTGCCAGGTCTGTCCCCGGCTGCACCGCTGCGATGAGGTAGCGATGGCGCACGGCGTCCTGCCCGATGTCTCCATTCTCGGCCCGCGCGAACCCGTAGAGCAGTTGGTTCGCCTCGCGACCTAAACTGGCCTAGCCCTTCCGATTTGGCGTTTCTTGCGCATCCAGTTATAGTCAGATATATGCGACTGTATCGGTCGCCTTTGGAGCAAGTTTGTCCCGTGAAGGACTTGGGGTGCATGTGATGGCGCTGAGTGAGGTCGAGGTGGGTGCATCGGCAATTGTGGCTTCGCTGGAGCTGCCCCATGACGTGCTCGATCACCTGATGCATCTCGGTTTTCTGCCCGAGGCCACGATTGACGTGCTGCGCCGCGCTCCTGCCGGCGATCCCACTGTCTATCGTGTGGAAGGCGCCGAAATCGCATTGCGCCGCGAGACAGCTCGCCACATTCACGTTCGCCGCCAGAGTCACCCCTCGCAAGGGCCAGACCCGCTATGAGCTGCCACGCGCCGAGCCCGCCCGTCGCTGTGCTTGAGGAGCCGCCCCTCAAGCCAGGTCAGCCGCGTTCACGATTCCGCACCATCGCGCTGATCGGCCCACCGAACAGCGGCAAGTCCACGCTCTTCAATCGCCTTACCGGATTGCGGCAGAAGGTCGCCAACTATCCCGGCGTGACCGTGGAGCAGCGCTCCGGCCGCATGAGCGGCATCCGCCGTCACGACCTCACGTTGATCGATTTACCTGGCATCTACAGCCTTGGCGGCTACTCCGAAGACGCGCGGGTCGCCGTCGATGTGCTGAAGGGCGAGATGCCCGGTACGCCGCGTCCGGACGCTGTTCTCATCGTGCTTGACGCGCTCAACCTGAGCCGGCAACTCATGCTCGCCGGACCGATCCTTGCGCTCGGATTGCCCACCATGGTTCTGCTGAATATGGCGGACCTGCTGGCATCGCGCGGAGGTCTGGTGGATCCGCTGGCGCTGGCGCAGGAACTGGGCCGCCCGGTTGCTCTGATCAGTGCGACACGCGGCACCGGCATCGATGCCATAGAGCGCTTTCTGCAGCAGCACGGCAGCAACCATCCCGAATTCGCGAAGACTCTGCCCGTCCTTCCCATCGAGCTGCCGGTCTTGCAGAACCCCGGCGAGTGCCGCCGCTGGGCTTCCCAGGTCAGCAGCCGGACCAAATACAAAGCGCCCGCGTCTCCGTTGTGGACGCGCCGGCTTGATTCGGTGCTGCTGCATCGCGTCTGGGGACCGCTCATCTTCCTCGCCGTTGTCGTCACCGTCTTCCAGGTGGTCTTCACTATCGGCCAGCCGCTCAGTGACTGGATGGGAGATGGCCTCACGCTGCTGGGCACGAAGCTCGCGCATACTATCCCCATTCCCTGGCTGCAGGAGCTGGTGCACAACGGTTTGTGGAATGGCGTGCAGGCGGTGTTGGTCTTTCTGCCGCAGATACTCCTGCTCTTCCTCTTCATCGGCATTCTTGAAGATTCGGGCTATCTCGCGCGCGCCGCATTGATCGCCGACCGGCTGATGCGCTCCATCGGGCTCAACGGCAAAGCCTTTATCCCGCTGCTCTCTGCCTATGCATGCGCCGTACCGGCCATCATGGCCACGCGCACTATTGAGAACAAGCGCGACCGCCTGGCCACCATTCTTGTCGCACCGTTCATGACCTGTTCGGCGCGTTTGCCCATCTACACGCTGATCATCGCGGCCTTCATTCCCAACCGCCCGGTGCTCGGCAGCCTCATTGGCATGCGGGCGTGCGTCATGCTCAGCCTCTACGTGCTGGGCTTCCTCGCTGCGCTGCTCACCGCGAAGCTGCTCAAGTCATCGGTGCTGAAGGCTTCCTCATCCCCCTTTGTGCTGGAGCTGCCGCAGTATCGCTGGCCTACCGTGCGCTCGCTCAGTCTGCGACTCTACGACCGCAGCGCACTCTTCCTCAAGAAGGCCGGCACCATCATCCTCGCCGTCAGCTTCGTGCTCTGGGTCCTGAGCATCCTGCCGGTGCACAACGGCAATTTCTCTGACCTGGCCGGCAGCGTGATTGGCAAGGTTGGTCACTTTGTCGAGCCGGTGCTGCGCCCGCTCGGCTTCAACTGGAAGATCGGCATCGGCCTGCTGAGCTCAATCATTGCGCGCGAAGTCATCGTCGGCACGTTGGGCACGCTCTATGGCGTGGATCCCCATACGCAGGCGCTCAGCCTGCAGGCGGCATTACGTCATGACATGACCATCGGGGGAGCCATCGCGCTCGTGGTATTTTTCGCGTTCGCGATGCAATGCACCTCCACGCTCGCCGTCGTGCGTCGCGAGACCAACAGCCTGCGCTGGCCCGTGATTCAGTTCTGCTACATGAGCGGTCTGGCCTATATCGCGGCGTTGCTGACCAACCAGATTTTGTCGCATCTACTCTAGGAAGCAGGCTATCCGTCGTTCGGGCTCCCCTAGGAGGTTCCCATGGCAACGTCTCTTCCCCTCTCCTCCCACAGATCCGGCGGACTGTCCATCGTCATCGGTGTCCTCTTGATTCTGGCCGGTCTCGTAGCCATTTCCCTGCCATTCATGGCCGGCATTGCAGCAAGTATCGCGGTGGGATGGCTGCTACTCTTCGCCGGTCTCGTCCATCTCTTCTTCGGATGGCATACGCGATCCGCTGGAGCTGTGATCTGGAAGATCCTGGTCGGGCTGGCCTACATCTTTGCCGCCTTTTACCTGCTCGCCCATCCTGGGCGTGGCCTGCTCACCTTGACCCTGGTGCTCGCGTTCTATCTCTTCTTCGAGGGCATATTCGAAGCCGTGATCTACGCCCACCTTCGTCGCCTTCCCGGGGCGGGATGGTTCCTCTTCGACGCAATCGTCACCATTGTGCTGGGCATCATGATCTTAATGTCGTGGCCGTTCAGCTCGGTGTGGGCGATTGGTACGCTGATCGGCATCAGCATCCTGTTCAGTGGGATTACCCGCCTCAGCTATGCCTTCGCCGCGCGTCGAGCGTTACCGGCGGCCGCGATTTAGTTCAGAGGGGATCTTCTGCGACAATAAAGACTGAGACCAAGCAATGATTTCAGTCAACAACCTAAGCATGCGCTACGGCGCCAAGGTCCTCTTTGAGGACGTAACGATCAACTTCATTCCCGGCCGGCGCTACGGCCTGACCGGCCCCAACGGCTCCGGCAAATCGACCTTCATGAAAGTGCTGGCCGGTGACCTTGACGCCCAGAAGGGCACCGTTGTCCGCCCCAAGAAAGTCTCCGTCCTGCGCCAGGACCAGTACGCCTTTGACGCCTACCGGGCAATCGACACGGTCATCATGGGCAACAAGGGACTGTGGGCGGCTCTCGAAGAGCGCGAACACATCTACGCCAAGCACGACATGTCCGACGCGGATGGCATGCGGCTGGGCGAGCTCGAAGGCATCGTCGGCGAAGAGGACGGCTATACCGCGGAGAGCGATGCCGCGATCCTGCTCCAGGGCCTCGACATCCCGGACGAGTTCCACGAGCGCAAGATGAGCGAGCTGCAAGGCGGCCAAAAGGTGCGCGTGCTGCTGGCCCAGGCGCTCTTCGGCAAGCCGCAGGCACTGCTGCTGGATGAGCCGACGAACTATCTCGATCTCGACTCCATCCACTGGCTGCAGGATTTCCTAGAGCACTTCGAAGGCACGCTGATCACCATCTCGCATGACCGGCACTTCCTGAACAGCGTCTGCACCCACATCGCGGACATCGATTACGAGACGATCATCACCTACACCGGCGGCTATGACGACATGGTGGTGGCGAAGACGCAGATCCGTTCGCGTCTCGAGTCGCAGAATGAGCAGCGCGAGAAGAAGATCGCCCAGTTGAACGAGTTCATCGCGCGCTTCTCTGCCGGCACCCGCTCCAGCCAGGTGACCTCACGCAAGAAGGAAGTCGAGCGTCTGCAGACCACCGAGCTGGCGCGCTCGAACATCGCGCGTCCCTTCATCCGCTTCGACATGCTGCGTCCCTCCGGCAAGCACATCCTCGAATTCGACAACGTGAGCAAGGGCTACGGCGAGCAGCAGGTAGTGAAGGACTTCAGCGGCTCGGTAATGCGCGGCGAGAAGGTCTGCCTGATGGGCCGCAACGGATTGGGCAAGACCACGCTGCTCAAATCGCTGCTCTCCAGACTGCCTGATTTGGTCGAGAAAGACTTCCAGCTCGATGGCGGCACGGTGAAGTGGGGCCACGAGGCTCAGGTCGGCTATTTCCCGCAGGACGTCTCCGGCCTGATCGACAAGGGCACTACGGTTGCGGAATGGCTGCACAGCTTCGACCCGCAGGCAAGCAACGAAGATATCCGCGGCATCCTCGGCCAGATGCTCTTCCGCGGTGAAGAAGGCCTAAAACCAACCGAAGCGCTCTCCGGTGGCGAGGCCGCAAGGCTCCTCTTCTGCCGTCTCATGATGCAGAAGCCCAATATCCTCGCGCTCGACGAACCCACGAACCACCTTGACCTGGAGTCGATCAATGCGCTCAACATCGCGCTCCAGCGTTACGAGGGAACGGTGCTGCTCGTCACCCATGACCACGATCTCATCGACGAAGTGGCGACGCGCATCTGGCACTTCGACGGCCCGGCCATCGAGGACTTCAAGGGACCGTACGAGGAATACCTTTCTGCGTCCCATGATTCCACTAAGTTGGTGAACTCATGACGTCGCAGCATTCCTGAGAAGTGACGAGAGCATCCTTCGGCAATCACAACAATTCCATGAACTTTTCCTATGCCGCCACTTCTCAACGCGCAGAACATCACCAAAGCCTTCGGCCCGCGGCCGCTCTTTCGCAGCCTCTCCTTCACCATCGATGAGGGCGCACGCATCGGGCTGATCGGGCCAAATGGCGCCGGCAAGTCGACGCTGCTCAAAATCCTGGCCGGCGAAGAAACGCCCGACTCCGGCGAGCTCGCCATCCGAAAACGTACCCGTGTCAGCTACGTATCCCAGATCTCCGACTTTACTCCCGAACAGACCGTCTGGTCGGTGATGGAGGATGCGGTCCGCCAGGCGCAGGTGCCCACGACAGACTCGGACAGGCAAATCCGCGAAACGCTCGGCCGCGCCGGGTTCATCGATTTCTCGGCACATGCCGTCTCCCTCTCCGGCGGCTGGCGTAAACGCCTGGCCATCGCGCAGGCCCTCGCCGTAGCGCCCGACGTCCTGCTCCTGGACGAGCCAACAAACCATCTCGACCTTGAAGGCATCGAGTGGCTGGAAGGCATGCTGAGCAGCGCGTCCTTCGCCTCGGTGACCATCAGCCACGACCGCTACTTCCTCGAATCCGTCGCACTCGAGGTCGCAGAGATCAATCCTGTTTACCCCGACGGTATCCTGCGCACGCGCGGCAACTACAGCCGCTTCCTTGAAGACAAAGAGGCGTTCCTCGAAGCGCAGCAGCGCCGGCAGGAGTCGCTGGAGAACCGTGTGCGCACAGAGATCGCGTGGCTGCGCCGCGGCCCCAAAGCCCGCGCCACCAAGGCGAAAGCGCGCATCGACAACGCACATTCCCTTATCGGCCAGCTTGCCGAAGTCACCGCCCGCAATCGCACCGCAGCCACCGACATCGAGTTCACCGAGAGCGGCCGTGAGAGCAAACGCCTCGTCACACTCGACCGTCTGGGCTACGAGATCGCCGGACGCGCGCTCTTCCGCAATCTGACATTTCCGCTCACAGCCGGCACGCGCGTCGGCCTCGTCGGACCCAACGGCAGCGGCAAGACCACCATCCTGCGCCTGCTGCGTGGCGAACTGGAGCCGACCTCCGGCACCATCGAGCGCGCGAACGCCCTGCGCGTCGTCTACTTCGATCAGAATCGGCAGCTCGATGCCTCGCTCACACTGCGGCGTGCGCTCGCGCCGGATAGCGACTCGGTCATCTACCAGGACCGCGTCATTCACGTCGCATCGTGGGCCTCGCGTTTCTTATTCACCAGCGAGCAGCTCAACCAGCCGGTCGCGAATCTCTCCGGTGGCGAACGGGCTCGCGTCCTGATAGCGAAGCTGATGCTCGAGCCCGCCGACCTCCTGCTGCTGGACGAGCCGACGAACGATCTCGATATCGCCACGCTCGAAATACTCGAGGAGAGTCTGCTCGAATTTCGCGGCGCGCTGGTGCTGGTCACCCATGACCGTTATCTGCTCGACCGCGTCTCCACCGTTGTGCTCGGCCTGGACGGTAATGGCAACGCGGGGCAGTTCGCGGACTACCTGCAGTGGGAGGTATGGCGCGAGGAACTCGAGCAGGAACGCGGAGCCGCAGAGCGGGCCATCGCGAAGAACGAGCGCGCCCAGCCCTCCTCAACCGGCACGCAAGAAGCTCTCCTACCTCGAAGCACGCGAGTACGAAAGCATCGAAACCCGTGTCGCGGAAGCGGAAGCTGCACTGCAGTGCGCCCGAACAGCAGTCGAGGATCCCACCATCGCCAGCGATGCCGCGCAACTGCAGCT
Source organism: uncultured Acidobacteriaceae bacterium (assembly GCA_963757575.1). Taxonomy (GTDB): domain Bacteria; phylum Acidobacteriota; class Terriglobia; order Terriglobales; family Acidobacteriaceae; genus KBS-83. The sequence goes on along the minus strand of CAVWSD010000011.1, from coordinate 1,213,255 downwards.
TGCTCTGGATCATCTGGCGAGCTCGCAGGCCGCCGCGGATACGCTCTACGCGCGATGGGCGGAGCTCGAAGCCAAGGTTAGCTGACGCTTACTTCCCTGCACGCTCCATCGCTTTGCGCCATGCTGCCGCATTCGCGCCCGCGGCAGGTTCCATCTCCAGCAGCAGTGCATCTGCCTCATCCGCTGCTCCGATGCCGCCATGTACCGCAATCGGAGGATCGCTTGGGTTGTGCGGGTTCTCCGCGGAATTGTCGTAGCTGACCTTCCAATGAACGACCGAGCCGCGCGGCAGCGTCACGGGACGGCGATACGGATACACCTCCACCCAGTCCACATCCCACTTGGGAATCGAGAGCAGCCACACCTGCCTGCCGGATGGAGTCGTCGCATACGCATCGAAGCTGCGTGCCAGAAAATGCGCCCGAGGATAGATCGCGGTCACGGATGATGCCTGAGGCAATGTGTAACTGTCCTCAAGCGTTATTGACGAGGCGCCCGCCGGTATCTCGATCGGGCCACGATGCGTAAGCCGCAAAACGGTCGCCCTGCCCGAACCCGGTGTTGCCTTTCGCTCGTAGTAGAGGCCAATCTGGAACTGCAGTGTCAGCTTCTTGCCCGTAGTTTTCAGGTGCGCTGTCAACAGCAGATTGCTTCCCGGCTTCAACGTCCAGCTTTGCCCTGTCCGCGGCTTCAGCACCTGCGAGGCCGGAGACCAGAAGATCAGTCCTGACGCGGCCGGCCGTTATATCTTCCGGCGGCTCCATACCCACGATGCCCTGCCTCCAGCCATCGCTCTGCCGCAGCCTGCCGCTCTCATCGATCGAAAGCAGCACGCCGCGCACCGCCTGAGGATCGCTTGGCCGGATCTGGATGGCGCGGAGACTTCGCGTCTGATCGCCCGTATAAGGGACCACAAGGTTGGTAAAGACATCGGCTCCCTTGCCCGGCACGGTCACAGGCTCAGGCAACGTGAGGACCGCGTCCGGCTTACCGAGCGGCCACTCCGAGGGCTCCGGGGCAGCCGCCCCCGCTTCCCCCGGACTGGTCTCGGCCGGCCCCGCAGCCCCTGCTCCCACCCACTCACGCAGCGCGGTCAGCTCTGCATCGGAGAGCCGTCGCTCGCCGGCAAAATCTCCCTTGCCCGGAGCTGGCAGCCAGGGCGGCATGTAGCGGCTCTGGGTCACCTCCAGAATCTGGCCGCTCCATTGCTTCGCGTCCTCGTATGTCAGCAGGTTGAACGGCGCGCCGCCCTGCGGGTTGTGGCAGCTTGCGCAGCGCGCCTGCAGGATCGGAGCCACGCGCGCATAGCTCGCTCCCGAGTCGGCGGCTGGCTGCTCGGTCGCGGCTGCTGCGACGGCTGCCGGATCTCCCGATCGCGAGATCAATCCCGCGCTGACCATAACCAGGGCGGCGAGGACGGGAACGATGCCCCGCCGGATGCTGCGATTCTTCACATGCTGAGGATACAAGAGGAGAGACACCAGATCGGCTGCGCGCTTCGGCTACCCACGTCGGCACTCCCGCCGAATTCTATCTGGATCGAAAGTTGTAATGGCAGGTACGGAAGGCTTGGGCCGGGTCGGTCAAAGCGGCGCTATGCTCAACGTGAGCCGCCTCTTCTCCAGCGACGGTCACGACAGCAAACCAAATGCCTCGGTCGCCATTACAGCGCACTCTCTTCGCTCTTCTCCCCATCCTCGGCGCCCTTCTGGCCGCGCTAGCCGCGTACCAGGGCTGGCCAATTCCCTTAAGCCTCGTCACCATGGCGGTTGTCGCGTCTGCAGCCGCGGTCATCTACTGGTCCGCTCCGCTCAACCGGCGGAGACCTGCCGAAGCAGCGACGCAGACAGTACTGGCGCCGTTGGCCTCAGTGATCATGCCGGAAATCACCGCCGCGACAGAACACCCGGGGCAAGTGCCCGAGTCGCTGCCTCACATCCCTCCGCCCCTACCTGAGCCAGGCACCATCGGAACTCGCGCCGACGCGCTGATCACCGGCGAAGCGGCCGAGACGGACCTCCTGACCGGACTGCTTGGCTCCAATGCGTTCTTCACCCGGGTCAAAGCGGCGCTCGATCGCTGCAGAGCTGCGCATCATACCGCGATCCTCGTTGTCTGCGATCTCGATGCATTTGGCGAGATCAATCGCACCGTCGGCCTGGCGGACGCAAATCGCATGCTGCGACAGGTCGCGGATTGCTTCCGCCTCACCGTGCGTGAAGGCGACGTAGTCTCCCGGCTCGGAGGGGACGAGTTCGGTATCTTCTTCCCGGGTCTGCCGCCGGAAATTGCTGAAACACGCGTGCGCGATCTGCGCGCCGCCGTGCGCGAGGCTGCACTGCTCACATTGTCCGAGGAAGGCCCACAGGTAACTGCGTGCATCGGCACTAGCTGCTTTCCGGCGGATGGCGACAGTGTGGACGCGCTGCTCGCTGCAGCGCATCTCTCCCTTGCCAACGCCAGACGCGAACGCCATGAAAATGCGAGCAGACCTATTCCGTCGGCGATCGTCATCTCGCGCCATGAAGGCAGTTTTCCTGATGCGACGAGTTAGCGGCGAGCGTCTCTTCCCCTGGAAGAAAAACCTGGCAGCCGTCTCATCCCGTATTGCGCAGGCCCGCAGAGATCCCATTGATAGTGGCGCCCAGCGCACGATTGAGCGCGTCTGAGTTGTCTCCGCCATGCTTGCGTCGCAGCAGCTCCACCTGGATCAGGCTCATCGGGTCGACATACGGATTTCGCAGCCGGATGGACCGCGCCAGTACAGGATTCGATTCAAGCAGCGCCTTCTGCCCGGTAACCAGCAGCACAGCCTGCTCGGTCCGCTCGAACTCTTCCTTCAGCTTGCTGTAAACGCGCTCGCGCAGCCCTTTGTCGCTTACCAGCTCGCTATAAAGCTTCGCGATGCCGAAGTCCGATTTTGCCAGCGCCATCTCGACATTGCGCACCAGATCGATGAACAACGGGAACCGCGCCATCATCGTTTGCAGCAGGGACAGATTGCGCTCCGCAAAGCGGCTTAGCGCGTACCCGACGCCAAACCATGCCGGCAGTTGATGCCGGCTCTGGGTCCAGCCGAAGACCCAGGGGATGGCGCGCAGGTCCGCCAGGCTTCGCTTGCCGGAGCGGCGCGAAGGGCGCGAACCGATGCGCACGTGTTCGAGCTCCGCTACCGGCGTAGCCTGCTCGAAGTATTCCAGCACCTCCGCATCTTCGACCACGTGTTCGCGATAGAACGCGAAGCTCTCCTCGGAGAGCGTGTTCATAGCCGTTTCCCACGCCGGCTCCATGCGCCCGCTGAGCCGCCCGTCGCCCAGACGCTCGTTGGGCCGCGCCAATGCATCGAGCGAAGCCGCCAGCATCAGCTCCAGATTGCGTTCTGCCAGCACGACATCCCCGTACTTGAAGCTCAGCACTTCGCCCTGCTCGGTGATGCGCATCTGTCCTTCAAAGCTGTCAACCGGCTGCGCATAGATGGCGCGGTGTGTGGGACCGCCGCCGCGCCCGACTGTGCCACCGCGGCCATGAAACAGACGCAGATGCACATTACACTTCTTCGCGACCTGGTGCAGCGCACGGTGCGCACGATAAATCTCCCAGGTGCTGGTCAGCATGCCGCCATCTTTGTTCGAGTCGGAGTAGCCCAGCATCAGCTCCTGCGTGTTGTTCCATGACGCGAGCAGCTTGCGATATTCGGGCGAGTTCCACAGCGCGCGGCAAATCTCCGGCGCGTTCTGCAGGTCTTCAATCGATTCGAAGAGCGGCACCGGCATAAGCCCATGCAGTCCATTGCCGCCTTCTACCTGCACGCCCGCAATCCGCGCCAGCCCGACCACGCGCAGGACATCCTCCACCGAAGCCGCGCCGCTGATCACGTACTGCCGGATGGCCTCGCGCTGGGGCCCCTGCTGCAGCCGTGCAATGGTCCTCAGGGTATCCAGCACATCTTCACTTTCCGGCTGCAGCGCTTCCGCGGCCCTGCCTTCGGCGGCAGCGCAGCCGGCGGCTGCAGCCACTTCGCGCACCGCCGCTTCATGACGGCGTGCATGTTGCCTCACATCGAGCGTGTGCAGATGCAGGCCGAAGGTGCGCAATTGCAGCAGCAGCGGGTCGACCAGCTCCGCCGCGATGCGCTCGCCGCGGTTTTCCTCCAGGCTCGTACGCAGCAACAGCAGGTCGTCGCGGAACTCGCTCGCATCGCTGTATGGCTCCAGCGTCCCGGGCGTTTCCACGTCTCCGTCAAGCCGCTGCTGCACACACCGCAGGAAACGGCGGTACTGCTCCAGCGCATACCGGTCGGTCGTCTCCGTTTCACCGTGGGGTATCTGCGCGAGATAGCCTTCGAGCCGCTTACGCAGAGCCGTGCTGATATCCACCTGGTGCACAGAGCTGGTCAGCAGATCGAAGAGCGACTGTACCTGCTCGCGGTAGAACGACAGAATGTGCTCCCGCGCATCGGTGATCGCCGATATCGTCACTTCCTGTGTGACGAAAGGATTGCCGTCGCGATCGCCGCCGATCCATGATCCGAAGCTGAGCATCAGCGGCATCTCTGCCGGCGAGAGCGTGCGCCCATACTCCGCGGCAAACGCCGAAGCAAGCTCCGCGTACAGCGCGGGCACAGTGGCGAAGATCGATGCGTGGTAGTAGTCCAGCCCCATCTTCACCTCATCGCTGACCAGCGGGCGCCGCGCACGTATTTCGTCGGTCTGCCACAGCGCGGTGATCTCCGCGGTCACCGCTGTTTGCAGCCGATCCAGCTCCCCGTCCGGCAACGGGATGCGGTCCAGCTCCTCCAGCAGCGCGCCCAGCCGCCGCCGCTTGTACAGCACGGAGCGCCGCGCCACCTCTGTCGGGTGCGCGGTGAAGACCGGAGCGATGTGCACGCGCTCCATGAAAGCGAAAGCCGTGTCGGCATCAATGCCTGCCTGGCGCATGGCGCGCAGTGTGCCCCGGAACGAGCCGCGCTGGACGGCGTCGTCGGCCATCTGCATCGAGGTGCGCCGCCGCTTGCGGTGGTTCGTCTCCGCCAGGTTGATCAGCTCGAAGTAGTAGGCGAAGGCGCGTGTCAACTGGTACGCATCGGGCAGATCGAGCTCCGCAACGCGTTCCATCTGCTGCTTCAAAAGCTGTGCTGCACGTTTCGCGTCGCCCAGGGACGCGGCCTCGCGGCGCTCGATCGAGAGCTGCCGCAGATCCTCTTCCAGGTGGAACAGCCGCTCGCCGGCCTGCTCCCGCAACACGTCACCCAGCAACATGCCGAGGGACCGTACATCGCGGCGCAGCGGCGCTTCCTTCAGATCGCCGGTGCGCGCCTCCAGTTCCTCCAGGCGCGACGGCCAGCTCTCTGGCTTCCATAGCAGGGGGCTCATCGTGTTTCCAGTATGCGGCATGCGCCGGAGCCTTTTCCGGTCCCTGCCGCCTTCCCGCTCCGGAGCTCTGCCGGTTACAAAACTTTCCATGAGACTCACAGGTGCTAATGACAACGATCCGGCTTATAGTGAACTATGGCGAACCACTGGCACCCTGCGACTGCCACTCCTGCGTCCTCGCGTACCGACGTATCGACCCCAGGCGCGGCCTCGCGCCCTGATGTCCCAACGCCACAGAGTTCCCTTTTAGACCCGCGCTTTCACCACGACTCCTGCGGCGTCGGCTTCGTTGCGCGTATCTCGAATGAGCCGTCGCATGAGGTGCTGGCCCATGCCCTGACCGCATTGAGCCGCCTTGGACATCGCGGAGCGGTAGCCGCCGATGGCAAGAGCAGCGATGGCGTGGGCATCATGACCCAGCTGCCGCGCAGCTTTCTGCTGCGTGCCGCCGGTCTTACTCTCAAGAACGACCGCACCCTCGCCGTCGCCGTCTGCTTCTTCCCTGCCGCCATCGATCCCGCTCCCGCGCAAAAGAGCTTCGAGGAGGCACTGAAGGCGCATCGCTGTCGATTGATGGCCTGGCGTGAAGTCCCCACGCGTCCCGAGCATCTCGGTCAGCAGGCGCTGGCGTCCGCGCCGCGCATCCTGCAGGCGCTCATCTCCGCTCATCCGGCCGACCTGGACCGCCGTCTCTTCCTCGCGCGCAAACAGTTTGAGCGCCGCAAAACCGCCGTCCACATCTGCTCTCTCTCTGACTCGACGATTGTCTACAAGGCGCTGTGTGCCGGGCGCGTGCTTGCGGATTATTATCCCGATCTCGCCGATCCCGGCTACCAAACCGCATTTGCCATCTTTCATCAGCGCTACGCCACCAACTCTGAGCCCGCGTGGAGCCGCGCCCAGCCGCTACGCATGCTCGCCCACAACGGCGAGATCAACACGGTATGGGGCAATCGCGCACGCATGGACGCACGCGCCGCCACCATCCCGGCGGAATACTATCCGCTCTACTCGCCGGACGGTTCCGACTCCACCAGCCTCGATGAGGCCGTGGAGCTGCTGGCCCGCAATGGCCGCAGCGTAAGCCAGGCGGTCCGCATGCTGGTGCCCCCGGCCAAGCTCGAGAAGGTTTCCGAGTTCATGCACTACCACGCCGACTGCGTCGAGCCGTGGGACGGCCCCGCCGCACTCACCTTCGCCGATGGTCATCTGGTCGGCGCGGCGCTCGACCGCAACGGGCTGCGGCCCTGCCGCTACTTCATCACCCGCGATGGCCTGGTGGTCGCCGGCTCCGAAGCGGGTCTGGTCGATCTCGATCCGGAAGCCGTTCTCGAGAGCGGACGTCTCGGTCCGGGCGAGATGCTGGTCGTCGACCTGAAGAGCTACGAGGTGCTGAACACCCGCGAGATACTGGCCCGCTTCGATCGCGAAGTGGAGTACGAGACGCTCGTCTCCGACCTCGCGCTCACCGACGCCGAAGGTTGGAAAAGCGGTCTGCCCACGGAACGCCTGCTGGAGTTGCAGCGGCTCTTCGGCTACACCCGCGAAGACGTGCGCATGGTGCTGCAGCCCATGGCTGTCGACGGCAAGGACGCTGTCTGGTCCATGGGCGACGACACGCCCATCGCCGCGCTCGCCCGTTCCCCGCGCCCGGTGTACAACTACCTGCGCCAGCGCTTCGCCCAGGTCACCAATCCGCCCATCGATGCACTGCGCGAGGCCTGCGTCGTCCAGTTGCACACCCGCCTCGGTCCATGGCCGCACCTGCTGGATGCGCACGCGCGCATCCCTGGCCTCTCCCTCTCCTCGCCCTTCCTCTCGCTCGGACAGGTGGAGGCATTGCGCGAGCGCAGTCATCCGCTGGCTGCCGATCTTCCCACCGCGTTGCTCGAGTGCGTTTTCTCGGCGACGGAAACACTGTCGGTCGCGATCGATCGCCTTTCTGCGGAGGCAATCGCCCTGGTGACCGGGGGCGCACAACTGCTGCTCCTCACAGACAGGGCCGCCGGCCCGGAGAAACTGCCCGTACCTATGGCGCTGGCAACTGGTGCCGTGCATCACGCGCTCGTCGACGCCGGCATCCGCACCCGCGTCGGCCTTGCCGTCGAAGCAGCAGACTGCCGCGATCTGCATCACGGCGCTGTTCTCCTTGGCGTGGGTGCCGGCGCCGTGTGCCCATGGCTCGCGTTGCAGACCGCCGCCGCTGCCGCTCCAGAGAAGGGCGAGCAGAACATGCTCAAGACCTTCGATCAGGGCCTCGCGAAGATCATGTCGAAGATGGGTATCTCCGTCGTGGACAGCTATCGCGGCGCGCACCTCTTCGATTCCATCGGCCTGAATGACGACGTGATCTTTCGCTGCCTGCGCGGTACGCCCGCGCCGCTCGGCGGCATCGGCTTTGCCGAAATCGAAGCGCAGGTTCGCCGCGCCTGGCAGGATACTTTCCACCCCGAGCCACCCGCCGCGGGCGCGCCCGCGGGCACAGTCTCCGGTATCGACCTGCCGGACTACGGCTGGGTGCGCTTCCGCAAGGCCGAGACCGCGGAGCCGCATGCCTGGCAACCGCAGCGCGTCAAAGTGCTGCAGAGCAGCGTTGGTTCGGTGCGCGGCGCTGTGGCGGTGGCCGAGCCACAGACACTCAGTGTCCTGACCGCAGCCTCCGAGACCGCACCGCAGATGCTGCGCGACATGCTCAACATCCGCGCCGCTGGTCCGTCGCTGGCCGAAGATGCGGTCGAGCCGACGCCTGAGATCACGCGCCGCTTCATCGCCTCTGCGATGTCGCTTGGCTCGCTCAGCCCCGAGGCGCACGGAACCATAACCGAGGCGATGAACATCCTCGGCGCACGCTCCAACACCGGCGAAGGTGGCGAGGATCCCGTCGTATGGGCGCCCGATCCACTCACCGGCGGTCGCGGCCTGCACAACAATAAGATCAAGCAGCTCGCCTCCGGACGCTTCGGGGTCACCGCGGAGTATCTCGCCAACGCGGAGGAGATCGAGATCAAAATCGCGCAGGGCTCCAAGCCCGGCGAAGGCGGCCAGCTTCCCGCGCACAAAGTCACCGAGCTGATCGCGCGTTTGCGTCACGCGCAGCCGGGCGTCATGCTCATCAGTCCGCCGCCGCATCATGACATCTACTCGATCGAAGATCTCGCGCAGCTCATCTATGACCTGAAGCGCGTCAATCCGCGCGCTGCCATTGGCGTCAAGCTGGTCTCATCCTTCGGCGTGGGCACCATCGCCGCCGGCGTTGCGAAGGCCTTTGCGGACTACATCGTGATCGCCGGCCACAGCGGAGGCACCGGCGCATCGCCGCTCTCGAGCATCAAGCATGCAGGCAATCCCTGGGAGCTGGGCCTCGCGGAGGCGCAGCAATCGCTTCTAGCCGAAGGCTTGCGCGGACGCGTGCGCCTGCGTTGCGATGGCGGTCTCCAGAACGCACGCGATGTCCTGATTGCGGCCATGCTGGGCGCGGACGAATTTGCCTTTGGCACCGCGGTGCTGGTCGCGATTGGCTGCGACATGGCGCGCCAGTGCCACCTCAACACCTGCCCCACCGGCATCGCCACCCAGAAGCCGGAGCTCCGCGCGAAGTTCCGCGGCAAGCCGGAACACATCATCCGCTTCTTCGAAGGCCTCGCGGGAGATCTGCGCCACATGCTCGCCGGGCTCGGACTGGCAAGCCTGGGCGACGCCGTGGGCCGCGCCGATCTGCTCGAACAAACACGGCGCATCGGCGCGCTGGACCTTACCCGCATGCTCGCTGCGCCCGTGGATGGGGTACGCGCGTGGGCCGGGCAGCGCAATGTGCGCCCGCAGACAGATACGCCCATGGACGACGAGTGGCTGGAGCCGGCACTCGCGGCTGCGCGCGAAGGCAAGCCCTTCTTCGTCAGCGGTGAAATCGCGAACAGCGACCGTACCGTCGGCGCGCGGATTGCCGGCCAGCTCGCGCTGGAACGGCTGCACCATCGCCAGCCGGTGGCGCCCATTGAAATTGAGCTGCAGGGCGTAGCCGGTCAGTCGTTTGGCGCATTCGCTGTCCCCGGCATGCGGCTCGTCTTCGAAGGGCTGGCCAACGACTTCGTCGGCAAGGGCCTCAGCGGCGGTGAGATCGTGCTGCGCGCCGAGGGCGACGCCGCGCGTGAAAGCGCGCATCACGTCCTGCTGGGCAATGTCGCACTCTATGGCGCAACTGCGGGGCGTCTCCTCGCAGCCGGTCGCGCCGGCGAACGCTTCGCCGTACGCAACTCCGGTGCGACCGCCGTCGTCGAAGGCGTGGGCGATCACGGTTGCGAATACATGACCGGCGGTGCTGTGCTGGTGCTCGGTCGCGCCGGACAGAACTTCGGTGCGGGTATGACCGGCGGCATCGCATGGGTGCTCGACGAGGACGGCAGCTTTGTCAGCGAACAGCGCTACCATCCCGATTTCCTCGCCGCATCATCGCTCGCCGACGATCCGGAATCCGCAGCGCAGGTCTATGAGCTCGATGACTCTTCATGCAGCAACTGCCCACAGCCAGCGAACCGAAGTCCTGCTTGCCGATTGGGAAGCCACGCAACGCATGCTGGTGAAGCTCGCACCTCGTCCACAAGCCTGATCGCGGCTGGTTCTAGTGCGCCATCGCCGCGGCGGGCCGAAGAGTCTCGATCGCCGTGGCCAGCTCATCCGCGAGCCGCGACTTGAGCGCGTCGTCGAGGGGTCCCTTCGACTCGGTGAGATAGAAACACATCCACCGCCAGCTCGCCCTCGGTGTCGATGAGCGCGACGCGGATATCGCATCCCAGCGTCGCGATCACAGAGGCAATCGTGCGCAGCAGGCCAGGCCCATCCTGCGCCACCACCTGCATCACCGTGCTTGCGCTCGAAGCGGTGTCGTCGAAAGAAATGCGCGTCTCCACCCGCATCTTCACCGGCAGCAGGTGCATATGCCTCCGCGCCCGCATCAGCCCATCCACTGAGGCCCGCTTGGTCACAGCATCCATCAGCTTCTGTGTAAAGCGGCCAAACTCCGAGGGGTTCAGCTCAAGCGTGCCGAAGGAATCCGCAAAGAGGAAGCTGTCCACCACAATGCCGGCGTCATTCGCAAACGCCTCCGCCTTCACGATGTTCATGCCCAGCGCGGAGAGCGTGCCGGCCACATCCGCGAACAACATCGGGCGGTCCTTCGCAATCAGCACCAGCTCGAACAGGTGTCTGGTCTTGCGCAAGGAAAGCTGCGCCGGTTGCACATCGAGACTGCTGGACATATCGAGATGCGCGCGAATCTGCTCCGGCAGCCGTGTCTGCACATAGCGCTGCGGCAGTCCTTCGAGAAAGCGCTGCATCTGTTCCTTGCGGTCGGGCAGCATCGCCGTAATGCGCCGCAGCAGCGCGGGATCAACCGACGCGTGGTAGCGTTCCTCGTCCACGTTGCGGTCCATCCAGTTCGAGGTCGCGATGAAGAGCTGCCACAGGTTCTCTGCCTTCCACGGCGTCAGTGCCTCAGGGTTGACCGCGCGCACATCGGCATAGGTCATCAGGCACAGCATGCGCAGTCGCATGGGTGTTGCGACTTTTTCTCCGAGCGCTCGCAGCGTCTCGGGATCGAAGATGTCGCGGCGCATCGCCGCCGACATCGCAAGGTGATCGCGCACCAGCGCCAGCACGATCTCGCGCTCCTCGTTCTCGTACTCCAGCCGGTCAAGCACCGCCTCCGCCAGCTCGCCACTCTGCGTCGTATGGTCTCCGCTGCGGCTCGCCTTCCCCGTGTCATGCAACAGCAGCGCCAGAAGCAACAGCTCCAGCCGGTCGATCTCGTGCAGCAGCCCCGCAAATCGCTGTTCCCAATCCTGCGCAGCATCCCGCAGCGCATGCACATTCTCAATCGTCAGGAAGGTGTGCTCGTCCACTGTATAGCGATGGTAGGAATCGCGAATCACCAGCGCGTCGATACCGTGAAACTCCGGCACTACCATCTCCAGCACGCCCAGTGTATGCATGGTCCGCAGCGCCTGTGCGGCGTGCCGTCCCATCAGAATGCGCTGCAATCCTGTTCGAAGAAATGGCCCCTCCGGCAGGTGCAGGTTCAACAGCGGCAGCGCATCGCTGATGGCCGATTCGGCACGCGCCGTCAGCCGCGAGCCTTGCTCCGCAATCTCCGCGAAGACGCGCAGCATGGACTCGGGATCGAAATTCGTCTCCTCGTTATCCAGATCGATGCGCCCATCTGCCAGCACAAAGGGCGTTCCCTCGATAGCAACCTTTCGTCGCCGTCGGGCGAAGAACGGCCGTGCCGCCGGCGGTTGTTCCAGCAGGGGAGCTACTAGTCGGGAGATCGTGCGCGCATGCCGGTAGTAGGTGCGCATCCAGTACGCGGGATCGGCCGTGCCACCTGTTTCCAGGCCGATACTCTTCGCGCCGGCTTCGTCCTGCGCGTGCCAACTGAGAATGTTGTCATCGCGGTGTGCGCGCAGGTGCAGGAAACAGCGGGTGGCGCTCATGAACTCGACTGCGGCCTGCACCTCGGGATCCGGCGTCAGATCTCCGCTGCTCGGCCAGCTCTTTGTGTCGCGGATTTTGCTCAAGGCTGTACACCACTGCGCCGCATGATGATCGCGCAATCCGCCGGGCGCTTCCTTCACGTTCGGCTCGAGATGGAAGATAGTGCCGCCGAAGCGGGCGTACCGGTCATACAGCGCCTTTTGCAGAAGCCGCTGGATCGTATCCGCCTCGCGCGCAACCAGTCCAGGAAGGACCTTCTCCGTCAGACCGGTATACGGCGCCGGATCGCCTCCCACCAGTCGCCGGTCCAGCAGCGATAGCGTGAACTCGAAGTTCTCCACCGAGAAGCGATCGCACTCGCGTACGCTGCGCGTGACCGTGCTCGCGCGCAGTCCCGTGTCCCACAGTACCTGGCTGATGCTGCGGATCAGCTCGCGCGAGCTGGCCTCCACACGCGCGTCCGTGCAGAGAAACATCAGGTCGATGTCGGAATACGGAAAGAGTTCGCGGCGTCCATAGCCCCCGGTCGCCACCAGGGCGATGGGTCGCGAGGCGCCACCCAGCAGCGACCATAGCCCCGTCACCAGGGTATCTACCAGCGATGTTCGTCGGCGCAGGCATGCAGCACCGTCGCCATTGCGGGCGAACGAGGCCTCTAATGCGGCAAACTCCGCGCGATAGTAGCCTGCTGTGGCGCCAACAGAAGCCAGTGGCTGCGTCATCGCATGACCCTCCTGCTCGCGCGTACGTCGTGCCTGTTACAGTGCCGTCTCGCCGCGCTCGTCGTTGCGAATGCGGATCGCCTCGTCGATGCGCGACACAAATATCTTGCCGTCGCCAATGTGGCCCGTACGCGCCGTGGTGACGATCGCGTTGATCACCTTCTCTGCCGCGTCATCGTGCACCACCAGCTCCAGCTTTACCTTCGGAAGCAGGTCGACGGTGTACTCGCGTCCCCGGTAGAACTCGGTGTGGCCCTTCTGGCGGCCGTGACCGCGCGCCTCCAGAATCGTCATGCCCTCCACGCCGATTTCGATCAGGGCCTCTTTCACCGCGTCCAGCCGCGATGGCTGGATGATCGCTTCGATCTTCTGCATGCATTGCTCCTCACCTGGCGGCCGCTTCAGGCCCAGTCGTATCCCTCTTCGCCATGCTGCGTTACGTCCATGCCTTCCATCTCGTGCTCTGGCGACATGCGCAGCCCGATGACGAGATCGACCAGCTTCAGCAGCACCAGCGTGCCGACCACTGATAGCACAATCGCGATCAGGATGCCTACGACCTGATTTCCTAACTGGCCCCAATGGCCTTCGATCACGCCGACCGGCAGAGTCTTCCCTGCCGCATCCTTGAACACCGGATTGATGATGCTCGAAGCGAAGATGCCGGTCAGTAGCGCCCCAAGTGTGCCCCCCACTCCATGAACGCCGAAGGCATCGAGCGAATCGTCGTAGCCCAGACGCTGCTTCACCACGGCCACCATCGTGTAGCACACCAGGCCCGCCAGCAGGCCGATCAGGAGTGACGACATCGGCTGCACGAAGCCCGCCGCCGGCGTGATCGCAACCAGTCCGGCGACTGCACCCGAAATGCCGCCCAGCGCGCTCGGTTTCCCCTGGCGGACCCACTCCGCTACCATCCACCCGATCGCCGCCGCCGCCGCGCCCAGATGCGTGTTCACGAAGGCGCTGGTAGCCAGCGGACCGGAAGAAAGCGCCGAGCCGGCGTTGAATCCGAACCAGCCCACCCACAGAAGACAGGCGCCGATAAAACTCAGCACCACCGAATGCGGCGCCATTTTCACAGTTGGGTAGCCGACGCGTTTGCCCAGATAGAGCGCGCAGACCAGCGCCGAGACTCCAGACGTGATGTGCACCACCGTGCCGCCGGCAAAATCGAGGCAGGGAAACTTGCCGCCTGAAACGTTCAGCAGCCCGCCCTGTCCCCACACCATATGGGCCATCGGGTCATACACCACGATCGACCACAGCACCGTGAACACTACCATCGCGCTGAACTTCATCCGCTCCGCGAACGCGCCTGTGATCAGCGCCGGCGTGATGATGGCGAACATCATCTGGTAGATCATGTAAGTCTGCGCGGGAAACGCCGCATAGGCCAGGTCGGGCGCGGTACCGACGCCATGCAGGAAGAGGTGATGCAGCCCGCCGATGAAGCTCGTTCCGGCGTCGAACGCAAGGCTGTAACTGAACAGTGCCCAGGTCACCGAGATGATCGCCATCATCGCGAAGCTCTGCATCATGGTGCCCAGCACGTTTTTCTTGCGCACCAGGCCGCTGTAAAAGAGCGCAAGCCCCGGACCGGTCATCATCAGGACCAGCGCCGAGCTGATCAGCATCCAGGAGTTATCTGCGGAATTTTTGGCGTCCGCCACCGCCTGCTTCAAAGCGGCGATGTCCGCCGCGCTTGGCGCACCCGCCGCCTGCGCATGGGCACACATTGGCAGCAACGCCAGCCCTGCTGCCATACCAAAACACTTCACCAAAGAACGCATCCGGCTCCCTTCGAGCAGAAGTTGAGTCTGGGTCGCCGGACTGCTCAGGGAGTACGGCAGATAATGCTCATCGACCAGGACAACACGAGGAACTCAGGGAACAACTCACCGGATGCGACAGGGATCGCGGTGCACAGAAAAATGTAGGGTTGCTGATACTCTCCCACATTTCTCCGCCAGCGCAAAGCCTCCTGCACCGGGTGAGTCGTTTACCTGAGCGTTCTCTAGACAGACGAGTCCGGGGAGCGGAAACTGCGTCCGGGAGAGCCCGCCGCAACTGCGCCTCTCGGTACGGCTGTCGGGAGACCATCGCTTGATCGGAAGCCCTGAACCCCCTCCGCTGGTACCGTAGGCCGGCTGCTAACGTAAGCGAGGAGCACGACTCATTGCCCCATCTCGCCGTCGCCTTCATCTGGATACTCTCGCTCAGCAGCATCCTGCTCATGCTGCTCCGCCCCCGCGGCATCGCGGAGGCGTGGTGGATCGGTGGAGGCGCGCTTCTCCTTGTCCTCACGCGACTTCTGCCCCTTGCAGGCGCGGTGCACGCCATCCGTGAGGGGCTCGACGTCTATCTCTTCCTCATCGGCATGATGCTGCTGGCCGAGACTGCCCGTCACGAAGGTGTCTTTGACTGGGTGGCGGGCGTCGCAGTAAGCCACGCGCGCGGCTCCGCATCCCGGCTCTTCCTGCTGATATATGTCGCCGGCACAATCGTGACTATTTTTCTCTCGAATGATGCGACCGCCGTCGTCCTTACTCCGGCAGTCCTCGCGGCGGTTCGCCGGGCCAGAGTGCGGCCGCGCTCCTATCTGCTCATCTGCGCGCTCATCGCCAACGCCGCCAGCTTTGTTCTGCCCATCTCCAACCCGGCGAATCTCGTCATCTTCGACGCGCAGATGCCCGCCCTGCCAAGCTGGCTGCGCACATTCCTGCTGCCGTCGATCATTTCGATCCTCGCCACATACTTCATCTTGTACTTCTTATCCCGCTCGGAACTCGATGAGAAAACAGAAGATTCGAGCCCTCACTTCGACATTGACCGCTAGCGGCAAGGCAGCGCTCGCCGGGATTGTCATCTCCGCCGTCGTTCTTCTGGTCGCCTCGGGTTTGGGATGGCAGCTCGGCGCACCCACTTGTGTTGTCGGGGTCCTCGCCGTTCTCATCGTCAGCCTGCGCGACCGCGGTGCCGCGCTCACCGTAGTCCGCGGCGTCTCCTGGTCCATCGTGCCGCTGGTCGCCGGACTCTTCATGATCGTCGAAGCGCTCAACCGCGGTGGCATGCTCCAGATGGCGGAGCGCGGGCTGCGCTGGGCCGCTGGGCTTCCTGCATTCGCCGGCAAGCTGGCCGCCGGGTTCGCCGTCGCGCTGCTGTCGAATGGCATGAACAACCTGCCCGTCGGCCTCGCGAGCGGCAGCGCACTGCGCCACGCGCATCTCGGCGGCGCCATTCAGCACGCGGTCTTGGTCGGCGTCGACCTGGGCCCGAACCTCTCTGTTACCGGCTCGCTTGCCACTATCCTCTGGCTCATCGTCCTGCGCCGCGAAGGCGTAGAGGTCACCGCATGGGAGTTTCTGAAGGTGGGGATGATCGCGATGCCCATCGCGCTGCTGCTTAGTCTGCTCGTGCTGTTTTGAAATTGCCCGGTCACCGAGACTCACTTCTCTGCCCAATGACGTGGGCACTCGTGATAGCGTCAGCGTCACCGGATAAGGCCGTGCCCCGCGGCCGACATGGCAGTTGTACGAGTGGAGGCGCAATTGTCGAACGGGCTCTGTGGCTTGATCGCCGCTTGCTGTTTCATGGCCGTTGGTTCTGTCGCAAATCTCGCCGCGGAAACCATCCCCGCGGGAACGCAGCTTGAGATTCGCACGCAGCAGCCGATCAGTTCCTATTCCACGCCTGCCGGCACCAAGATCACCGGTGTTCTCATCTCTCCCGTCAACGAGGGCGGCAGAATTCTTATTCCACTGGGCACAACCGTTCAGGGATCGGTTGTAAGAGTTCGCAAGGTAGGGCTGGGACTTGCTCATGAGACGGCAGAGATCGAGTTGCGCTTCGATCAACTCGTCCTGTCTGGTCGCGAGCCCATTCCTATAAAAGTGCGCATTACCAGCGTTGAAAATGCCCGCGAAAGCATCAATAAGCGCGGAGGCATTCAGGGAATTCGCGCGACCTCCACGCTCAGCCAGCGGGCGTCCGGCTTCGTCGGTTTTCTCGCCTTTGGAGATCCGATCGCGGCAATCTTTACCACCGCTGGCTCCGCTGCAGTATTGCGCTTTTCCGAACCGGAGATCACGCTTCCCGCCGACACTGAGTTACTGGCCCAGCTAGCCGCTCCGGTGGATCTTCCAAGCGTGCTGACCCAGACAGTGCCACCCCTGGTGACGACGGCTGAGGAGCGCCTGCAACTGGGCGACATGATTCATAAGCTGCCCTTCCGCACCTTCACCGAAGGGAAGAAAGAGTTGCCTTCCGATCTGACCAACCTTGCCTTCATCGGCAGCGCTGACGCCCTCCAACGAGCCTTCGCGGCAAGCGGATGGGTCGTCGTCGACACTCTGACCGCTGAAAGTACCTACGGAACCATTCGCTCTGTCGCCGAGAACCAGGGTTATCGCCGTGCGCCGATGTCCATCCTTTTGCTGAATGGAAAAGCTCCCGATTACGCATACGCGAAGACACTCAACACCTTTTCCAAGCGTCACCATCTGCGCATCTGGACCAGCAAGGAGACATGGGAGGGTCAGCCGGTCTGGACATCCTCATCTACCCACGACATCGGCATAGGGTTTTCGAAGAAGAACAAGACCTTCATCCACCTGATCGACAGCAACATCGATAACGAGCGGGCCAAGGTGGTCAACGATCTGATATACACCGGCTGCGTCAGCGGTGTGCAATTGGTGACACGCCCCTGGCTCCCCGCGGACGCAAAGAACGGCACCGGCGAAGATCTCATCACAGACGGCAGGATCGCCGTGCTCGAGTTGAATGACTGCCGGCACGCCCTCACAGATGCCACCGCTTCGGAGGCTCTTACGATACGCACACGGGGCAATCACCTCGACCGCACCACGCGGCAGACCGTGCTCACGCTCAAGAACAATCTTTTCCGAGACAACGTCGTGGCCATGGGCTATTCGGGAATCCGCTACTCACTCGACTCGAAGAAACGAAAGGAGACGGCGCCCCAGCGAGCGTTGAACGTAGACGGCGAGGAGTACACGCTGGACACCGGATACCGTCAGCGCGACAGTTACACAACCCTGTCCCCCCGGCCACAGTCGAAGGCTTCCACTGCGGCAAAGGCAACATCTTGGGCGCCGCCCTCCGTCGAGATTGGCCTGCGTGGCGGATTTCACGGCTACTATGGCGGCAACGGCGGCGCCATAGCCTATCTCTTCACGGACGACACAAATCCTGGCACTGTGCTTTTGCTGGTCCTGGGTAACTCTCTACATAACGGATGGGGACTTGGCGGCACCGTCACCATCAATCCTCAGAAGTACCTTTCACACGAGTTCAGCTATGACCTCAGCTTCACCGAGTTCAATCTCGGCCTGGCTGTAGTCGCCCATGATGAAACCAGCCAGCAGGAGATCAACCAGATCGTCTTCTCGCCCACCGGTATGCGGACCTCACAGTTTGCTTACAATTTCCTGGTCAATTTCACGCCCAAGACCTCCCGTCTGCGCCCCTATCTTGCCGTCGGTCCTTCCCTTTCCCTCATGCACTTGTCAGACGCGCCCATCAAAAAAGCGCCCGGATGGTTTCGGCTCGGCCTCAGCAACATCGGATTGATCAGCGCGGCCTATAACTTCGGCAGTGACCCGCCCCTCGACGGCGGAGGAATATTTCAGGTGGGGCTGAACTACGGCGGGGGCGTCCGCTATCGAATGACGCCGAGATGGATGATCCGTGCCGACTATCGCGAGACGCTGACCTCGCAACCGGATTTCTGGTCGAAATCGGTGAGCTCCATCGACGGAGGCATCCAGGTGGACCCGGGAACGACCTATTCGACCATCGGTCCAGTACTCGATGGACCCTTGCGTCAGGACCGCGTCACCATGGGCCTTTCGTTCACCTTCTGAGCCTCCCTGTATCGAACCGCACGCAGACTTGACTTTCGCCCCTCCATTTCCGATCATTTGAATCAATGCAGCGCATCTCTTCAGCCCGGCGAATGCCCAAAGCCATGCCTATGGCCATGCGAACCCTAGGCGGTCCGCTGTCCACGCCAGGAGCCTGAAGCGCTCTCCTCTCGTGCACACACCGCCTAGGGTTGCCGCGGTGCTTCCGTTTGTCCGATTCCGACATTCCCGTGCCAGGAGGATTCCATGTCTCTGCATTCCAAGAATTCTGATTCCCATAGCTTCAGCTCGAAACGGTTCGATCTCGACTCGCATCTGACCGGCGCGGTGCGCGGCGGCCTCCGCGCCGATCCCGCCACCGGCGCGCTCCTGACGCCTATCTATCAGTCCACCACCTACCAGCAGGAAGCCGTAGGCGTTCACAAGGGCCACACCTATTCCCGCGCATCGAACCCTACCGTCTCCGCACTCGAAGAGGCCCTGGGGGCGCTCGAAGACACGCCGCCCGCAGTCTGTTACGCCACTGGCATGGCGGCCATCTCGGGCATCTTCCTCGCGCTGCTCAAGTCCGGCGACCATGTCGTCCTCTCGGACGTCGTCTACGGCGGCACGGTGCGGCTCTTCGATCAGGTGCTCGGCCACCTGGGCATCGAATCCAGCTTCGTCGATACCGCCAATCCTGCGGCTGTGAAGGCAGCGATCCGGCCCTCCACCCGGATGGTTTTCATCGAGACCCCGGCCAATCCGACGCTCAAGCTGACCGATATCGCCGCCATGGCCGCAATCACCCGACCCGCAGGCCTCCTGCTGGTTGTCGACAACACCTTCCTCACGCCGCTGCTGCTGCGTCCGCTCGATCTCGGCGCGGACATCACGCTGCTTTCGACCACCAAGTACATCGAAGGCCACAACGCAACTGTCGGCGGTTCAGTCGCCTCACGCGACGAATCGATCCTCGATCGCCTGCGTCTCATCCGCAAAACACTCGGCTCGATTCAGTCTCCGCATGAGGCATGGCTGACCGCGCGCGGCATAAAGACGCTTCCCCTGCGCCTGCAGCAGCACTCACGCGCCGCACAGGTCGTCGCCGAGTGGCTGGAGCAGCATCCCGATATCTCGCAGGTCCACTATCCCGGGCTCGCCAGCTTTCCCCAGCATGAGCTGGCCGAGCGTCAGCATGGTCTCCATGGCGGCATGTTGTCCTTCGAGCTGAAGCAGGGCGCGGACGCCGGCATTGCGCTGATGAACGCGGTCCGCCTATGCGTGCTGGCGGAAAATCTGGGCGCGGCCGAGACGCTGATCACGCATCCCGTGAGCATGACCCATGGCGATGTGCCGCGTGAGATGCGCGAGCGCATCGGCATCACGGAAGGTCTCGTCCGTTTATCGGTCGGCCTCGAAGACCCGCGAGACATCATCGCCGATCTCTCGCAAGCCCTCGATGTGGCGCGCAGGATCGAGCCGGCGATCAGAACAGTTTCGGTATAGGCGATACGGCGTGCAGCAATCGCTTTTGTGGCTTTTCTGTTTGGAAAAGCCACGCCGACTGCAACTCCGCAGACCAGAGTATTGGTGAAACTGCTCCGGTTATTCCTCGACCAGGTGAGCGCCCAGGTTGGCGGTCACGCGGGCGGTTTCCGGCTTCGGCGGCAGCATGGGGTCGGAGAGTTCGGCGCGGTTGCGGCCGCCCGACTTCGCGCGATACAGCGCGGTGTCCGCCGCATCCACCAGCCCTTCGCGGCTGAGCCCGGCAACCGGCACCACCGAGCAGACGCCCACGCTGATGGTCAGCCGGCCGATGGGTGAGCCATGGTTTTCGATACCGAGCTGGTGCACGCGAGCGCGCATCGCCTCGGCCGTCAGCATGGCGCCATCGGTGTCCACGTTGGGCAGCACCGCCACAAATTCTTCGCCGCCGTAGCGGGCCAGCAGCTCGCCGCCGCGGCGCAGGTCACGGCGCAGCATCTGGGCCACAGCCGTCAGGCACTCGTCCCCACGCAGATGCCCATAGCGATCGTTCAGCGACTTGAAGTGATCGATATCCAGCATCACGACAGATATAGGCCAGCCGGAACGCAGTGCACGGTTCCACTCCACTTCGAGCACCTGCTCGAAGCGGCGCCGGTTCGCGATCTGCGTCAGCGGATCGATCAGGCTCTGTTCGTGCAGCTTGCTGTTCAGCAGCCGCAGATTGCGCTCGGAGTCATTCAGGCTCTCCTGCACCTGGCGCAGTCGGGTCTGCAGAATCGTCGCGCGGAAGGTGTAGATAAGCAGCGCGCCGACCACCGCCGCGAATCCCACCATCGGGCGGTGCTGCGCAATATGCGCCCCTAGCAGCAGCACGCATAGCGTAAAGAAGACCGGGCTGGCGTTGTACACCATCATTGCGCCCCATGACCGGTGCCTCTCCTGCGGCTCCGCCTGGGTCTCCTCCTCCTTCGAGAAGGCAATCACCATCACGGTTAGGAACGGGATCATCCATCCCACTTCAACCGCCTTGCCGTTGGTAGGCGCTACATAGGCGTCGAGATAATTCAAAGGCGTGGACACCAGGATCATGAGCCACGCAAAGGTGCACGCCGCGCGATGGAAGTAGCGGTCCTCCCCATCCGGCATCGCCAGCAACCGCACCGTCGCCGTCAGTGCGAGCGCGAGATTCTCGCCCAGATACAGAGACGTCACCTCCGACGCGGGCAGCATGTGCTGGCTGATGTGATTGTTCATGAACAGCGTGACGTAGATCAGCACAATCGCAAGCGTCGCCTGGGCGCCGTCGGCAATCAGGATGGCAGTCGAATCCTGGTCGTCGCCGACCGAGCAGACGGCAAGCAGCACAAAGATGCCGTAGACCAGAAACCAGAAGTCCGACGGCACCGCGGCCGGCTGCAGGTTGTCGTGGACGAGGGTCGCATAGGTGTACCACCCCTGACCGATCGCCCAGATGAGAAGCCCCAACCCCATCAGCCGCCACTTATCCGACAGCACCGAGGGCTTGCGCCGCCCTCGCCAGAGGCATGCCAGTCCCGCCAGCAGCGGGGCGACCGCGATAAGCGCATTGGTCAGGAATAGGGACGGCCCCGTCACGGCCGTGAGCACGTGCAGAGACATCATGGCGATTGCCAGGATGACGGCCGGTTTGGAGATGCGAATCATGGGGAAGTGCGCGTCTAAAAAGTATCGACGCATTGAGAGTACCCATCACTGCCGACAGCAGAAATCATACTCAGGCGGAATTACGGAAGTCAGATATAGCCGCAACGATGTAAACAGCCCCGCAGGGCGCGTTCCGGCGCTTCCGATCCTACGCAGTACCGTGACGAGTTGCCTTACTGTACAGCAGGACACAGGCCAGACCCAGAAATTTGTCGCTGACAAAATGCATGTTCCAACGATCCTTTTCGCCTCGAGAAAGGTTTGCCGCGAACTGTTAAACGTTAACGTAGAGAGTTATGGGCACCGCGGCCTCGTCCAGGGACGTTTGAAGCGATTCCGCGCTGGTCTGCCCGTCGGCCGACATTTCGAGGTGACGTTGGTAACGGAGGACTCTGGCCCATTGTGGATTCGACCCCTCTTCGAGGAGCCCTTGCGGCACCGCTAGGCCCCTTTTAGAGAAGGACGACACATGCAGTCAATTACTGCCGCTGCCTTTCAGGGCTGTTTTGACCAACGTGCCTTTATGCTGTTTGCCGCTGGAATCGAGAATATAAATCTTGTCCCGCTTCACCGCGAACTGAACGGGATGCCCCAATTCAACGTCCGCCGCCTTTGACCACGGGAACAGCAGATGCTCGCTGCCGACATAAACGGTATTACCGCTCTCGATCGTGTAAACCTGATAGTTCTCGTAATTATCCGACTTGGTCGTGGTCGAATTCTCCGAATAATCCGTCTTGTTCCCGCGATCCTTCGCCGAAGCGTCCGTGTTGCGGGTGCTCGTACTTCCCTCCTTGACCTTCTGGCGCTCCACGGCTGTCAGAGTTCCACTCTGCCATTTGAAATCGTCCGCCGCCTTGGCATTCATCGCTCCCAGAAGGCAAGCTGCCACTATCACACTCTTGAGCCTCATGATTCCGTCCTTCGTCCTGCACAGATGTAGGGGTGCTAGCTACAATCGGCTATTTGGGCTGGAATCGCAAGCATGCAATGAATTGTCTGGAAGGGAAAAACGGATTGGTAGCGCTAACGGGAATTGAACCCGTGTCTCAGCCTTGAGAGGGCCGCGTCCTAACCCCTGAACGATAGCGCCACACACGTAGTGGACGGGGCATCCACTCGTTTACTTTAACAAAGTTCTTCGCTGCGACAAAGCCGGCCGGGAGCGCTTGCCCGCACTACTTACCCGATCAAAGGCCGAGCTTCTTGACTTCCTCGTTGTAGTACTTCCGGTAGAGAATGTCCCACTCCATCGAGCCTTCCGGAATGATCCGCCGCTGCGACGAAATCTTCAGCCGTGCCGCCTCATCCAGCTTCGTTTCTGCGAGCAGTAGCGCCTCGAGCACCTTGCGCGCCTCCTGCCGGACCGTATTGCGGTCCTCCTGGAACTCGCACTCCTCAATGTCCGCCAGCGTGTCCGCCACCACGTGCGCCAGCTTGTTCAATTTGTCGCGCGAAATCCTCACAGCACCGCCTTGTACTTGCGTGCCAGCTCCATCTTGACCTTCTTGAACATCTCCGGATAGCTCGCCCCGGTACGCCGCATGTCCTCCTGGTAGGTCTCCAGGATCAGCCGGACCTCTTCATTGATGCGGTCTTCCAGCTTCAGCTCGTCCAGCAGGCCGGCCGCCACGCGCTCGGAGAGGAGCTGTGGCTTCGCCGTCTTGATCACCTTCGCGTCGAGCAGTCCGCGTACCGTTTTGCGAGCCAGATAGCCCACATAATCATTGGAAAAAATCATCGATTGTTACTCGGAATATAACATAACCTGCGCTCGATGCCGGACGGTGGAAACCCTACTGCGGATGCGGCTTATGCGGGCAGGACGCGGTGTTCACGCAGCTCTCGGCGAGGCGCAGCCGTTCCACCGGCCGCCCATGCACGACGTGCTCCCGCACGATCTCCGCAACATCCTCCGGCTGCACAAACCCATACCAGACCGCCTCCGGATATACGACGACGGTGGGCCCATGCTCGCACTGATCCAGGCAGCCGGCCTTGTTGGCGCGCACCGTCGCCTTCAGCCCGGCCGCGCCGATCGTGTCCTTGAAGAGCTTCTGCAACTCGCCCTTGCCGTCCGGCGAGCAGCAGCCGCGCGCGCTCCCCGGCTCACGCTGATTGGTGCAGATGAACAGATGCCTCTCAAAACTCGCCAATGTCCCGCTCCTGCTTTCCAGATTACGGGAAAGCCAGCGTCCGGTTTTCCTCCGCCGCAGCCTGCAGGCCGCCGCCGCCATCTGCGAGAATAGGCGACGGAATGATGCAACCAGACAACCTGCACTCCCTCAAAGACGACATGATCGCGTTCATCGAAGGCCACGGCATGAAGCGCCTTCCCGGCTTCGTCATGGAGGATGTCGCCTCCGTCCTGTGGGAGGACGAACAGAACCCCGACAGTTGGAAGGACTTCGTCGAGATGGCGAAGGCCGCCCAGGCCCCCTTCATCACCATGAGCGACATCACCCTCGAGAAGGAAGACCTGCAGTCGCTGCTCGAAGACCTCCGCGACTTCAACTTTCCCGACGATGTGCCCGACTCCGAAGAAGCCGAATACCTGGTGAACTACGTCGGGAAGACCGGCTTCGTGCAGCTCGGCTTCGCTCATCAGGGCATCATGTTCCTGCACGAGAGCTCGACCGAGTGGTACGACCGCTACCAGCAGTTGCTCGAATCCCTCGAAAGCGTGGGCGACATCGTCATCGACGAGGACGCGGACGACGAGTGAGGCAGCCCGCGTGAGCACCGCTGCCACGGCGCCGGCCCGGTCTCCTGTCCAGTCCCCTGCCTTCGCGCACTGGCGGCTTCCATCGCCAGACTCGTCCGCCGTGGAAGCTCTCGCGAATGCAGCGGGCGTTCCCGTAGCGGTCGCTTCCCTGCTGCTCCAGCGCGGCGTCGCCGATGCCGCTTCGGCCGCGCAGTTCCTTCATCCCACGCTCGATCACCTGCTCGATCCCTACGCCCTGCACGGCATGGCAGCAGCGGTCACGCGCATCCAGCAGGCCATCGCCGCGTGCGAGCCGATCCTCATCTACGGCGACTACGACGTCGACGGCACCACTGCGATCGTCCTGCTCAAGACGGCCATCGAAATCCTCGGTGGCACCGTCCGCTATCACATCCCGCATCGCCTGCGCGACGGCTATGGCATGCAGGCCGAGGTGCTCACCCGCGCCGCGGCCGAGGACGTGCGCCTCGTCATCAGTGTGGACACCGGCATCCGCGCCTTCGCCGCCGCGGATGAAGCCGCGCGCCTCAACCTCGACCTCATCGTCACCGACCACCACCTGCCCGAAGCGGCGATGGGACTGCCCAAGGCGCTCGCCATCCTCAACCCCAACCAGCCGGACTGCGCCTACCCGTGCAAGCACCTCTGCGGCGCGGGCGTCGCATTCAAGCTGGCCCAGGCGCTGCTCGAAGCCCCAGATGCTTCTCCTCGGGTAGATCCGCAGCGTGCCCGCGAAAAGCTGCTGCCCTCTTTCCTGAAGATGCTGGTGATCGCAACCGTCGCAGACGCAGTGCCGCTGCTCGGTGAAAACCGCGTCATCGCCTCGCTCGGCATCGCACGGCCTGCGTCGTCCGGTGAATGTTGGCCTGCGTGCATTGCTCGAAGTCGCGCAGCTGGACCCTGCGAAGCGGGGTTTGACAGCAACAGACATCGGCTTCCGCATCGGACCACGCATCAACGCCGCCGGCCGCATGGACATCGCCTCGGAAGTCGTCGAGCTCTTCACCACGCGCGATCCCGCCCGCGCCCGCGAACTCGCACTGAAGCTCGATCAGCTCAACACCGACCGCCGCGCCGCCGAAGCCGCAGTCCTCAGCCAGATCGACGCAATGCTGGCTGCCGGCTCCATCGATCAGCTCGGCTGCCTCGTCATCGACGGCGACGGCTGGCACCGCGGCGTGCTCGGCATCCTCGCCTCACGCGTGGTCGAGCGCACCGGCCGCCCCGCTCTCGTGCTCAGCCACGAAGACGGCGAGGCCCACGGCTCCGGCCGCTCCATCCCCGGCTTCCATCTGCTCGAAGCCCTCGAAAGCTGCCACGATGTATTCGTGCGCTTCGGCGGCCACGCGCACGCTGTCGGCTTTTCGCTGACTTCTGCGCGCGTGCCGGAGCTGCGCGAGCGCCTGCAGCAGCACTCGGCCGTCACGGCTCACCCCGCAGATCCTCGAGCGCAAACTCGACTGCAGCGCCGAGCTGCCACTCCACCAGATCGACACGTCGTTCTATCAGGCACTCCGCCTGCTCGAACCCTATGGCATGGGCAACGAGGAGCCGGTCTTCATCGCGCGCAACGTCGTGCTCGACGCTCCACCGCAGATCATGAAGGACGAGCACATCCGCATGCGCCTCCGCGATGACCAGACCGTCATGAAAGCGCTCGGCTGGCGCTGGGCAGAACGTGTGCGTGCGCTTGCGCTAGACGCCGGCAGCCGCATCGATCTTGCCTATCGCCTGCGCATGAACGAGCACCCGGACTTTGGCGGATTGGAGTTGGAGATTGTGGATCTGCGTCTTGCCACGTGCAATAGAAAGTGCGTCCGGCAGCACAAGCGTAAGCTAGCTGATGGATTCCGAAGAATGTCTTTCGTGATTCGAAGGCAGGTTCACCGAATACATTATACGACATCGCCCTAGATGAAGACCTCGGATACGCGGTGAGCAGGCCAGACGTCGGCATCCGGAGCGGATCACCGCTCCGTGGCGAACATTCCAGTCGAAAGTGCCAGTAGCATCGCGCCTAACACCTCGTTCCCTGCGCACGCCCATCTTTTACCCGCATATAAAGCGGTCGGCCAGGCGAGAAAGACCAATGCCTAGGCGCAGATTGAGCCGAAGCTGCAAAAGCTGTGGAGAAGCGGCAATGAACGCTGACTCTCCGTGGCTCAGAAGCACGTGCAGAGTTGTCCAGCCAGCGCAAAGACTTAGAACTGCTCCCATGTCACCAGGCAGTGTCGCAGCAGCACGCAGACCGAGTGGAGTCCAGATCGTCTTCTGGCACGGATACTCCGAGACTCGCCTACTTCTTCACCGGCGCCATCGGCTTCAAAATCTCCTCCAACACATCCTTCTCACCCTTCACCCGCTCCAGAGACGGATACCGCTGCCCACCGTGGTAGTCGATCTTCAGCACCTTGAAGTACGAAGTATTCGAAACGATGAACTCGATCGGGCCCTTATTTTGTTGTGTCGAGCCCTCCTTCGCATCATCGATAGCGTGCTTCAACAGCTCGTCCTGATACGCGCGCCCGTTCACCGCGACAATCTCCATCCCCGGCCCAAACCCCGCCTTGTCCGCCAGCGAGCCGATCAGCACGTCGCTCACCTTGCCGCCATCGCCAATCCTCAATCCCAGCGACCACCAGGCATTCACCCCACCGCGCTCCTCAGCCGTCGCGTAGGGCGTTTCCTTGTCGCTGTAAGCCAGCCGCCAACCGCCATTCGTGATGCCGCCCAGTGGCGCGTGCTCCTGCTTCGTCGTGATCCGCTCATGCAGAAACGTGGCCCAGTCATACGGCGCCACCGCGTTCAAATTCTCGACCACATCATCAAACGTGTACGGCACAACCTTCGGCGCTGTATCGCCGCCAAGGCCATGAAAGCGCGCGCAGAAGTCGTTCATGCTCTTCTTCCCGCCGCTCTGCTTGCGGATGATCGTATCCGCCTCCAGCCAGATCAGCTCGCCCTCCGGGTAGTAGTCCACGTTGCGCCGCCAGTTATCCCACCCATCGCTCGCGTCAATCAGAATCTGTGCCGATACCGCCGTGTCCGACAGATCGCGCCAGGTGCGCCCGGGCCGCGTATCCAGCGTCGCCGCACTCACTGCCAGCGCATCCCGATACTGCTCCGGCGTCCAGATGCCCGAGCGCGCCGTCAGCACGTCGCCCAGATACTCCGTCAGCCCCTCGTACACCCACAGCAGGTCGCCCTTCATCGGCACCTGATAGTTCGGCGTCGCGAGCCCCGCAGGCCGGCGATACTTGCCGTTCCAGGAGTGCGTGAACTCATGCGGCAAGAGGCCACCAATCAGCAGCGAGAGGTTCGGATCGAGAAAGCTCTTCTCCGGAACGCGATCGTCGCTGGACTGGTGATGCTCCAGGCCAAAGTGCGCCACCTGGTCGCTCAAGGTCATCAGGAAATGGTAGCTGCCATAGTGACGTGACTTGTACAGCGCTCCAGTCTCGCGCACCAGGTTGTTGAAGCCGGCCAGCAGCTCCGGCTTGATCTCCAAATCTTCCGGCCCATCCGCCACCACATCCAGATAATGCTTCGGCGTCACCTCCGGCGCCAGCGGCCATTCGCGAAAGTAGCGCCCGGCCAGCAGCGGCGAATCCACCAACTGCTCCAGCGAAACCGTCTCGAACGCCGGATCGTACGAGTCGCCGCCCGTCTTCGTCAGCGCCGTCCCGTACCGCCAGCCCTGCGGGATCTTTGCCGATGGCGTCACCATCACATCGCTGGCCTTCGCGCCCTCGGGATAGAGCAGCACCGTGTTCCAGCTCAACATCGCCAGGCTCGCGCTGGTCGAGGCGCCTGACGAAAATCCGCTCGGCGAAGCCGTCGCCAGAAAATCCAGCTTGATCTTCAGCTCCGTCGCCCCGGCAGGCACGTTGATATGGAAGGCATACATATCCACGTCATCGCGGCGCCACGGAATCTGCTGGCCATTTGCCGTAAACACCAGACCGGTCAGGTCATCAATCGGCCCCGTCGGCCCATGCTCGCCAGGAATCCACTTCGGATAGACCAGCGTGTGCTCGCCCGGCGTGATCGGCATCGTCTCCACGGCATGAATGATCTTGCGCGGCGCATCGGTGACGTCGACGCTGAGCTGAATCGGCTGCGGCGTAGACTGCGCATGAACACTGGCGATGCAAAGAAGGAAAGAGGCAGGAAGAAGAAAACGCGAGCGACGGCGAGACATAGATCTCCTGAACAGACAATGCCCACGGACCGTCTTCACAAACGGTGCAGGGCTTGTAGCAACTATTGACGCAGCTCTTCCGTTAAGAAAAGCTGCTCCTCTCAAATCTGGATCGAACGCAGTATTTGTGAAAACGGTATAGTGTAACCGGCTCCGGCGCGTTTTCGCGTGCGATGCCATAGCATTTTCGGTATAGGCGCGGGCACTTCGCGATTGTTCTTGCGGCTTCTCTTAAAAGTAAAGCCACGCCGAGTGAAAACTCCGCAATCCAGCGTAGTACCGAAGATGCTATACACTCCTGCCATGCCGCGAGGCTTCTTCCTCACATTCGAAGGGCTCGATGGCTCGGGCAAGTCCACCCAGCTCCGTAAACTTCATGAATCGCTCCTTCGCCGTGGCGAGGACGTCATCGCCACGCGTCAGCCCGGCGGCACCAAGCTAGGCGATCGCATTCGCAGCCTGCTCCTCGATTCCCGTCGCAACCCACTCGATCCCCGCGCGGAGTTGGGCCTGATGTTCTCCGATCGCGCGCAGGCCATCGCCGAAGTCATCCGCCCCGCGCTCGATCGCGGCGCCATCGTGCTTTGCGATCGCTATACCGATTCCACCGAAGCCTACCAGGGCGCCGGACGCGAGCTGGGATCCGCCCGCGTTTTAGCTCTGCATCGCGAGCTCTGCGGACTCGATCCCGACCTCACCCTACTCCTGCTTCCGGACTTCCACGCCTCGCTCGCCCGCGCGCGCCATCGCAACCAAACCGCGGTCGCCATCACCGGCAAAGACGAAAACCGCTTCGAATCCCTTGACACCCAATTTTTCCGCCGCGTCTATGACCAGTACCGCATCATCGCTCAACGCGAGCCATTGCGCGTCGTTACTCTCGAAGGCGATGCCGGCATCGAAGCGGTGCATCGACGTATCCTGTCCATAGTGGAAGAGCGCCTGCTTCAGCATCGCGCATCCTAATGTCCACATGGCAGCCGCCAGCACACCCCCGAAGCCGAATCCGCAACCGGAGCAATGGACCGTGCTCGAGCGCGGTGGCTATCGCTATCCGCCGGGCCTCTCGCTCAATCTCCTCTTCTATCTCCGCCGCCGCTTCTTCAAGCCATCGAACCCGATCCTGCTCTTCGAGCATCTCGCCGCCACCTACGGCCGCATCGCTCACTACAAGCTCGGATGGCAGCACATCGTCTTCATCAACCATCCCGACTTCATCCGCGAAATCCTGGTCAACCATCCACAGGAGATGATCAAGGAGCGAACGCAGCGCCGCATGAGGATTCTGCTCGGTGAGGGTCTCATCACCAGCGAAGGCGCCTTCCACATGCGCCAGCGCCGTATCGCTGCGCCCGCCTTCCATCGTCAGCGTATCGCCGCTTACGCCGATGTGATGACCGAACGTGCTGCACTCCGGCGCGCAAGCTGGCATACCGGCCAGACCATCGACATCGGCGCGGAGATGATGCAGCTCGCCCTCGAGATCGTCGCCCGCACGCTCTTCAACACCGACGTCACCAGCGACGTCCTTGAGATCAACCACGAGGTCAACATCATCATGGACCTCTACAACTACCTCATCTCGCTCCCCCTTGCCGAGGCCTATCTTTATGCGCCGCTCCCCGGCCTCACCCGCTTTCGCCGCGCTCGCTCGCGCCTCGATGCCGTGGTACACCGCATCATCGCTGACCATCGCAGCCGGGCCGGTGCCGGCGAGGCCGACAATGGCGATCTGCTCTCCATGTTGATGGCCTCGCGCGATGAAGAGGGCGGCGCGGCCGATAAATCCGGCATGACCGACGAGCAACTGCGTGACGAGATCATCACCATCTTCCTCGCCGGCTACGAGACAGTTGCCAATGCTCTCACCTGGACCTGGCTGCTGCTGGCGCAGAACCCCGGACCCGCAAAGCGCTTCTACGATGAAGTAGCCAGCGTGCTCAACGGACGACCGCCCTCCCTCGAAGATCTGCCGCAGCTCCGTTATACCGAGATGGTCTTCGCCGAATCGATGCGGCTTTATCCGCCGGCGTGGGCCATGGGGCGGCAGAGCACCGCGTCCATTGCGCTCGGGCCCTACCGCTTCCCTGCCAAGACATACTTCTTCTTCAGCCAGTACGTGATGCAGCGCGACCCCGAATACTTCCCCGACCCGCTGCGCTTCGATCCTGAGCGCTTCACCCCGGAGGCAAAGGCCGCCCGACCGCGCTTCGCCTACTTCCCCTTCGGCGGCGGCGCACGCCAGTGCATCGGCGAATCATTCGCGTGGATGGAAGGCGTGCTCATCCTCGCCACCATCGCGCAGCAATGGCGGCTCCGCCTGCTACCCGACCAGCAGATCGATGTGCAGCCAAAGATCACGTTGCGGCCAAAGTATCCGATCCACATGAAGGTGGAGGAACGTTAGTGTGACGAATATCGTCAGCGCGTCCGGTAACATTCTGCGATGGAACCCGAGCTGAAGACCGACCCCGAACTCGCAGAAATCCTGAAGGAACTGTCTTGCCGCGAGCCGATCTTTCACCGTCCAGAGTTAGGCACTTGTCGCGCCGATTTCGAACGAATGACTGCCCATGATTTCTGGGAGATCGGTGCGTCTGGGCGTCGCTACGCCAGGTCGTACGTGCTCGATACCCTTGAGGCGCGGCACGCAGCACCTCATAAAGATATGTGGTCGACGAAAGACTTCTACTGTAAGAGACTTAGCCCCGATACCTACCTGCTCACTTATACGCTCCTTCAGGACGACACTCGCCTGACGCGGCGAGCAACGATTTGGCGGCACGATCCCGATGGTTGGAGAATCCTCTACCACCAGGGAACGGTTGTGCAGGATGCCGGTTGAGCGCTCTCCGCTTTTCTCATAGTCTGAATCCGTGAACTTCACCGACTTCCTCGGCAATCAAGCCACAGTGCGCCGCCTGCGCGAGACCCTGGCCGCCGGCCGGCTGCCTTCCGCCATGATCCTCAGCGGCTCACGCGGCGCAGGCAAGTACACGCTTGCCGTGCTGCTGGCCCAGGCCGCCAATTGCCTCACACCCATTACAACCGACGGTCTGCCCGATGCGTGCGGCGTCTGCACCAATTGCGAGCGCATCGGCCAGTCCTTCGCACTCGACGAGCGCTTCGCCGAAGCCGTCGCGGCGCGCGAGGACATGCGCGATGCGGACAAGAAGGACACCCGCATCCTGATCCAGACGCATCCGGACCTGCTCATCATCCCGCCGGACCCACCCCAGCTCCTCATCAAGCTTGGTCAGGTGCGCGCCATCATCGCCCGCATCTACCGCCGCCCCGCGCAGGCCGCGCGCGCGTTCTACATCTTCACCGCGAGCTCCTTCATGAAGGAAGCCGCGAATTCGCTCCTCAAAATCCTCGAAGAGCCCCCCGAGCACGCAACCCTCCTCCTGCTGGCGGAGAACCCGAGCGAGCTGCTGCCCACCATCCGCTCCCGCGCCGGCGTGCTGCGGCTCGGTGCGTTGCCCGCCGCAGAGATCGATGCGCTTCTCGCCGCTCGCCGGCCGGAGCTCAAAGGCCCGCAACGTACTCTCGTCGGCCGCCTCGCGGAAGGCGCCGTCGGTCGCGCTCTTGGCTTCGATCTGCCCGCGTATCTCGCATCCCGCCAGGACGCGCTCACTGTGCTGCACACCTCGCTGGCGGAGCCCGATTACAGCGCACTCTTTCGCATGACGGAAACCTACCGCGCCGGAGCCGAGGGCGCCGGCAAAACCTCAGGCATGCTCCACGCGTTGAGTCTTCTACTGGAAGATCTGTTGCTGATCCACTCCGGAGTTCCGGCGCTGATTCGCAACACCGACATGGCAAGGGAGCTCGCCGGCATGGCGCAAAGCGTCACGCCGCAGTGGATCGAAGCCGCCTCGCGCGGTGTCGACCAAGTGGAGGCAGGCATGCGGCGCAATCTTCTGCGCTCGCTTTCGCTCGACGCCTTCGCCACCAGCCTTCCCGTTCGTTGAACTTCGAAGTTCCAGTTACGATGCGCAGATTTCCTTAGCGTTGCCTCACTTCACCGGCCCTGGTTTTCCATGGAGCCCGATCTCGAATCACATTGCCCAGTCGTTTCGAGGCCGAAGGCTACGACGGCGGAAATCTTTCTTCCGCATTTCGTCGAGATCGCGCATCTACATCAGATAACACCAACAGGCACGCTTATGGCGAACCAATCAGCAGTCCCGTCCGATGAGGGCGAAGAACGACTTGAGGGAGCGGCAATACCCTCGCTTCCGACTCCAGGACCGCGCAAGCTGGTAAGACCGACTCTCCCTGCTGGCATGGGGAACCGCCGTTCCTATTCCCGGCGCGATACTCCCTTGCTGACTCATCAGCAGCAGCCGACGGCAGTCAATGCCCACGCGGAAAGCTCGCACGCGGAAGCCTTCTACCTGCAGAAGCAGATGCACTCCCAGACCCTCATGGTCTTCATGCTGGAAGGCGGAGACCGCGTCGAAGGCGCCATCGAGTGGTACGACACCGATACCATCAAAGTACGAAATGGCAACGTCCGCACCTTGATTTACAAATCTGCGATCAAATATCTCCACAAAGCCGCCGAGCAACATCCCTGAGCGCCTCGCCGAACAAATCTCACGCCTCAGGCAGGCGAGCCGCCTTTTCCAAACGATCCCGCAGCGCACGCCCAATGCCCCGCTCCGACGGCAGCGGACAGACGATGTGTGTCGTCTCCTGCGCATCCAGCCAGCGCAATCCCGCGAAGAATCGCTGTGCCAGCGAATCCAGATCGGCCCAGTGCCCCCAGTCAAAGATGGCATCTGCGGCCCGCACATCGCTCCTGAACTCATCGGGCGCCATCACGCCCACCCGCATGCCGTTGCGCTCGCGCTTGAGCTTCATCACCGCCTGAAAGAGCCGGAAGCCCAGCGTGGATTCTTCCTCAGCGGCGCCCCCCATCTCCACCAGTACCAGCGTGGCGCGCGGCGCGTAGTGCCGAATGCCCACTCCGGGCGATGGCAACCCCGACGGCGCCTCGCCAGCCTCCCGGCCATTCCTCTCGTAAAGCTTCACCTCACCCGCCACGCTGCGCAGCGCCTCCAGCGTGACCGCTCCCGGCCGGTAGACGATCACCGGCGACTGGCTCGCATCCACCACCGTCGACTCCACCCCGTGGCGTGTCGGCCCCCCATCCACGATGGCGTCGATGCGGCCATCCAGGTCGTCCAGCACATGCGCCGCCGTGGTCGGGCTCGGCCTCCCAAACGAATTCGCGCTCGGCGCGGCAATCGGCGTGCCTGCTGCCGCGATAAGCACCCGCGCCACCGGGTGCGCCGGCACCCGCACTGCCACCAGCGGCCGCCCCGCCGTCACCACATCCGGCACATCCGGACCGCGCGGCAGCAGCAGCGTCAGCGGCCCCGGCCAGAACGCCTCCATCAGCGCACGCGCGCGATCGCTCACCTCGGCCACCAACCGGCCCAGCGGTAGCCCGTCGCTCACGTGCACGATCACCGGGTCCCACGCCGGCCGCAGCTTGGCGGCGAAGATGCGTTCCACCGCCTTCGCATCGAAGGCATTCGCTCCCAGCCCGTAGACCGTCTCGGTAGGAAACGCCACCGTCCCTCCGCCGCGCCAGATCGCTGCAACGCGTTCAATGGTGGCCGTCGCTGTCTTGCTCTGTAGATCGAATTCGCTCAGGGGAAGGCGTTCGGTCTCTGCCATCTCTCCATTATGCGGCGTCGCTCGTACTCAAGTCCGCATTCTCACCCGGATGTAGTGGATCGATTCCGAGTAGCCCCATGACTCGCGCGGAATCTTGGGGATATTTAGCTTTCGAGGAATAGACATCCGTCGTGCTAAATCGCGGCTCGTTCGGCATAGATCAACGTTTACCGCGAGGATCGTACTGGAAGCACTGCTCGAGCGGCACACCCAGCACCATCGCGACTTTGAACGCCGTCTCGAGCGAAGGCGAATACTTGTCTTGCTCGATCGCGATGACCGTCTGGCGTGTGACGCCGATTCGGTCGGCCAGTTCCTGCTGCGTCATCTCCCGCATGGCCCGGAGCTCTCGAATCTGATTGCGTATAGCGGGCATCAGACCGCTCTCCGGTACGCCACAATCTGTGTGGCGGTCTTGGTGATATCCGCGATGACCAACATACCGAAGAAGACGCTCAGGAAATGAAGCCCTGCCATCCGGTTGTCCAATCGAAGATGTCCGACCGCCGCGTGAAACCACAACATGCCCAGCCCGAGAACCATTAACGACGCGATCGTTAGATAGCCCGCACGATAGCCTCGCAGCTCGATCAAACGGTCCCGCTCGTCTGTGACCCGGTTGCGCGTCAGGACGGCAATGATCGACTGCAGGATCATCTGCAGCACGATGATCGCGATAATCATGCCCGCGACCTTGTTAACGGAGTTCTGCTGGTGCAGAAAGAAATAGGGTCCATACACCAAGAGCTCCGCTGCAAGCGAAGCGTAAAGTGACTTCTCCCGGTACGAAAGGCTTATCGCCATCGCGAATCACTCCATGTCAAAGATGTTTGACATGGAGAACATAGCGTTATTTCCTTATGCATGTCAAATATTTTTAACACCTATCGCGATCGTCTTACCGCAAACGCCTCAGACTCTCGACGGAAGGCACGAAATAATAGGAGCCGGTCAACGGCTGAGTAAAGCGTGTGAGCGCATCCCGAGTGCCGGTGATCAGGCCTGCCATGCTATCGAGCATTCTGGAAAGCCGCTTCTGGTCTGCGCTGAATCCGACAAACATGGTGCCATGGTCGTCGACCGTTCCGTAAGGCATGTTGCGACGAAAGATGTTCCCAAACTCGTCCTGATCCGTACGAGCGACATGCGAATCCGATGGCTTGTTCTCGAGTTCGATGCTGTCGAGCTTGGTACGTCCCATGATGCGCTCCTGCTGATCGATCGGCAGAGCTTCCCACTCGGCTGCCTTGTGCTTCCACTTCTGAAGCAACAGCACTGAGCCGGCGGCACCGGGAACTCCTTCGGGCAGGAGTGCATCCATGGGAGCGTCGAGCAGCGTCGGATTCTTCGAGCCATCGACGAAGCCGGTAAGATCGCGATCGTGCCGGTAAGGCCAACTCGAGGTTTCTTCCCCCAGCGAGGCCTGGCCTGCGAGGTCACGAATGACCGAGCGGGCCATATCGAAGATAACGTCATACGCACTGCCGGACAGCCATACCAGCGCAGTCATGTTGCGTGCTTGGCATAACAAATCCTTCTGTTCCCTGGATCTCGTTATCAAAGCCCTCCACGCCCGGAGGGGCGTCATCTGGGACAATGTCGCGCCAGAGTTCAGGCCGAAAGCCGATGACGAAGTTCACTCCTCCTGTCGTGGTCCGTGGTTCACGGATAGCGGAGATTGTAGAGGCGAACTCCTTGGATTTCTTCGTGTCCAGAATGTCAAACTCCAGGTACGCATGAGAAGACGTTCCAAGAGCGAAGATTCCAGCCTGAGGTGTGTACATGCAGGCATTCTATCGGCCACCATCTTAGCCACGGCAACCGAGCTCGATCGCGTCGCCACCGCGGCAGTTCGCCGAATTACGAACCACCAACGCGCTTCGCCTTGCTTAACTCCCGAGTGGGCAAACAAAATCTGAAACCGGTATAAACTCATCCCATGCAGTCGATTGAGATCGAGGTCAAGTTCCGCGTCCGCGACCCGAAGGCCCTTGAAGCAACCCTCGCGCAACTCGGTTTCCACTGCGAAACGCCGCGCACCTTTGAGCGCAACATCCTCTTCGACACACCGGCGCACGAACTGCGCAATTCACGGCAGATCCTGCGCGTGCGCCGCTACGGCGATCGCTGGGTTCTCACCCACAAAAAGACCACTCCCAACGATTCACCCGAGGCGCGCCACAAAGAGCGCATCGAAACCGAGACCAAAGTTGAGGACGGCGAGGCCGTCGCCGCGATCTTCACCGCGCTCGGCTACACCTCATCGTTCGTTTATGAGAAGTGGCGCAGCGAATGGGCAGACAGCGAAGGCCACTGCGTCATAGACGAGACGCCCATAGGCCAATACGCCGAGCTCGAAGGCCCACCTGAGTGGATCGACCGAACCCTGGCCGCGCTCCGCGTGGATCAGGCCGACGTCACCACCCTCAGCTATGGCCGCCTCTTCGAGCAATGGCAGCAGCAGACCGGCAGCCAGGCGCAGAACATGAGCTTCGCAGAGATCGAACCCGCGCACGCTCGCTAGGCCGCTCCGGCCTTCAAGGCAACGCGAACGCCACAATCGCATCGCTCTGCGCCTCTTCAGGGATGGCCTGATGTCCTCCCGCGGCAATCACCACATACTGCTTTCCGTGGATCTCGTACGTCATGGGCGTGGCATTGCCACTGGCGGGCAGCTCCGCCTTCCATAATTCTTTGCCGCTCGCAATATCGAATGCGCGAAGATTTGGATCGGTCGTGCCCGCGATGAACACCAGTCCCGATGCGGTGACGATCGGACCGCCCAGGCTTATCGACCCGTCCGGAATCGCGCCATGTGCGCCGCCAAAGTTCTTCATGGAACCCAGCGGAACCCGCCAGCGAATCGTGCCCTGCTCCAGATCGACAGCAACCAGCGTTCCCCACGGCGGCGGATTGCACGGCAGGTCGGACGGCGATTGCAGAAACCGCCGCACCATCGCGTAGGGCGTTCCTGCCTGCCGCGCAAAATTCCCTTCCTCGGTGTCGTCCTTCACTTTGTCCCGAGGAACTAGCCGCACGCGCGCGGGCAGATTATTTACGTTCACCACCAGCAGGTGATGCGCGGGATCGAAGGCGTAGCCGCTCCACGTCATGCCGCCAAGATGGCCCGGCATCGCCAGCGTTCCCTGAATGCTGGGTGGCGTGAAGATCCCTGATTTGGTGCCTTGGCCGCGAAGCTTGGCCAGCGCCGTTCTGCAGAAGTCTCGATCTTTCTCCGTCGGTCCCCATGCCTCGTCCGCAGACAGATGCTGCACCACAAGCGGCGGCGGCGCGCTGGGGAACGGCTGCGTTGCCGACGCCACCTCTCCCGGCACATCGCTCTCCGGCACACGGCGCTCCTCCACGGGAAACACCGGCACGCCCGTGTCGCGATTCAGCACATAGAGAAAGCCGGTCTTGTTTCCCTGCACCACCACGGGAATCTCTTTGCCATTGCGGCGGATCGTCGTCAGCAGCGGAGGCGCAGCGCTGTCGTAGTCCCACAAGTCATGATGCACAAGCTGAAAGCCCCAGGCCAGCTTGCCTGTCTTCGCATGCAGTGCGACCACCGAGTTAGCCCACTTGTCGTCACCCGGACGCAGCCCGCCGTAATAATCCGGACTCGCGCTGCCGGTTGGAATAAACAGAAGATCGCGGCTCGGATCGACCACCATCACCGACCACGCATTCGCCGCGCCCGTGTTCCACGTTTTGCTCGCGCCTGCAGCGACCTTCAACTTCGCCTGCGCATTTGGCGGTACAGGATCCCAGCTCCAGCGCAAGCGCGCCGGTACGCGCATCGAACGCGCGCACCACGCCCGACGGCATATCCGCCCGATTGTTGTCATCGATCGCCGAGCCGACGATCACCAGATCGTCGATCACCACCGGTGGCGAGGTCATGTGATACCACCCCTGCGGATGCTCGCCAAGATTGCGGCTCTCATATCCCGGAACATCGCGCAGCAGCACCTGCCCCTCATGACCGAAGTCGCCGCAGGGCTTGCCAGTCGCCCCGTCCAGCGCGACTAAGCGCGCATCCAGAGTGGCTTCATAGATCCGTCGACGGCATGGCTGCTTTGCATCGCGCGACGCATCCAGCCAGCTCGCAACGCCGCGATTGATCAGGCCGTCGCCATAGTCGAGACTCAGGTCGAGCTGCGGATCGAATGCCCAGCGCTCGTCGCCAGTCGACGGATCAAGCGCGATCACCCGATTGAATGCGGTCGTAAGATACAGCGTGCCGTCGACCAGGATCGGGGTCGTCTCCAGGCCGCTGCGCTTCCATCCCTTGCTGCCGTCCGAGACGTCCCGCGTATGAAACGTCCATGCCACGCGCAGCTTCGCCACGTTGGACGCATCGATCTGCCGCAGCGGTGAATACCGCATTCCGCCCGGATCATTGCCGTAGGCCGGCCAGTCTGTCTCACCGTTATTTTTCCTGATCCTGTCTTGCGCGATCGCGCTGCACGCAATCAGGAGCAGGACCATCACCACGGCGCACGGCGCCAGTTTCCTTATCGGATCGCGCTTCTTCATAGCTGGGAGATACGCTAGCACCCTCGCTCGAAGTTCCTGAAGCAATCCACTGCAAAGCAAAAGGACAGGCCGAAGCCCGTCCTTTGATTTCCGCAAGACAAAACCTAGTCGCCGTCGGCGCCGTCTTTCCCATGGCACTTCTTGAACTTCAGCCCCGACCCGCAAGGGCAAGGATCGTTGCGCCCCACCTTCTCGCCCGTCCGCCGCTGCCCCACCTGGCCGGATGCCCCGTTGCCATTGGAGCCGGCGGTGCGCGCCTGCTCCAGTTCCTTCTTCTTCCTGCGGGCAAACTCGCGCTCTATCTCATCGATCGTTGTGTGGGTTTCGGGCGTGTGAGTCTCCGGTGTCTGAGTTCCCGGAGCGCGGCCTTGCGGGCTCGTGCGGCTTTCCGTCGTCCGCGTATCGCCCACCGGCATCGGCCGCCACGTCTGCTTCGGCGCGGGGCTCTGCACATGCTGCGGCCGCGGCACAGGCTGCCCACCATGCCCATTCACCTCCGGCAAGGGTTGCTGCATCGGCTGCGGTAGCGGCTGTCGCGGCGGAGCCTGCTGGATCGGCGTTTGCTGCGGAGCCTGCTGCACCGGACGCGTAATCGGCTGCCCATCTGCCCCGACAATCTGCATCATGAACAGATAACGCACGGTGTCTTCCTGGAAGCGCGTCATCATGCCTTCGAACATGTCGAAGGACTCTTTCTTGTAGGCCACCAGCGGGTCCTGCTGCCCATAGCCGCGCAGCCCGATGCCCTCTTTCAGGTGGTCCATGTTCAGCAGGTGGTCCTTCCACAGGCCGTCCAGCACGCTCAACATGATCATGCGCTCGTGATACCGCATGCCCTGCGAGCCGATGATCTGCTCCTTCAGCTCGTACTTCTCCTTCAACTTGTCGAAGAGCGTGTCGCCCAGCTCGTGCCGGTTCAATGTCGCGAAATCAATGCCCTCGGTCTCCGCATTGAAGCCGAAATGCTCCATCAGCTTCTGCTTGATGCCGGCCTGGTCCCACTGATCGGGGTGCTTCGACTCGGGAGCGAACTCGTCCAGAATATTGCTAATGATGGCAGCAACGTAATCCTCTAGAATGAGTTCTTTCTGCTCCACTCCTTCAAGCAGTTGTTTACGCGTGCCGTAGACCGCCTCGCGCTGCTTGTTCATCACGTCGTCGTATTCCAGCAGGTGCTTGCGGGCCTCGAAGTTCTGCGACTCGACAGCCTTCTGCGCGCCTTCGATGCGACGCGTGATCATCCCGCTCTCGATCGGCACGCCCTCGTCCATGCCCATCCTCTGCAGCAGCGGCCCCACCCACTCGCGCGCAAAGATGCGCATCAGGTCGTCTTCGAGCGACAGGTAAAACCGTGACGCGCCCGGATCGCCCTGGCGTCCCGCGCGTCCGCGAAGCTGGTTGTCGATGCGCCGCGACTCGTGCCGTTCCGTTCCCAGAATGCACAGCCCGCCCGTCGCCAGCACCTCTTCGTGCTCGCGCTGGGTATTGGCCTGATGCACCTGCCAGGCGCGATCCCAGTTCTCCTGCGAGGTCTCAAACTCCTGCCCCTGGTAGTAGAAGCGCATCATGCCCGGTCCGGCCGTGGGCGTAATCGCGCCCTCCGCCGCACTCACCGAGCGCGCCTGCCCGCGCTTCACCAGATCCTGCTTGGTCACGAACTCCGCGTTGCCGCCCAGCAGAATGTCCGTACCGCGGCCCGCCATGTTGGTCGCAATCGTCACCATGCCGAGTCGTCCAGCCTGGGCTACGATCTCCGCCTCGCGCTCGTGGTACTTCGCATTCAGCACCACGTGCTTGACGCCCTTGCGCTGCAGTATCTGCGAAAGCAACTCGCTCTTCTCGATCGATGTGGTGCCCACCAATACCGGCTGCTTCTCTTCGTTCAGCCGGATAATCTCGTCCGATACAGCGAAGTACTTCTCCTTGGCCGTGCGGTAGACCACGTCCTGATATTCCTTACGCCGCATCGGCATGTTGGTGGGGATGACGACGATCTCGAGTTTGTAAGTCTTGTCGAACTCCGCCGCTTCGGTCTCGGCCGTACCGGTCATGCCGGCCAGCTTCTTGTACATGCGGAAGTAGTTCTGGAAGGTGATGGTCGCGAGCGTCTGGTCCTCGCGCCGGATGTTCACGCCTTCCTTCGCCTCCACCGCCTGGTGCAAACCATCGGACCAGCGGCGTCCCGGCATCGGCCGGCCGGTGAAGGTGTCGATGATGATCACCTCGCCGTCCTTCACCACGTACTCCACGTCGTTGCGATAAAGATTGTGCGCCTTGATCGCGGTCTCGACGTGGTGCTTGAAGTCCCAGTTCTCCGGGTCGGCAATGTTGCCGATGCCGAGCAGCCCCTCGATCTTCTCCCAGCCCTCGTCGCTTACGCTGATGGTCTTGTGCTTCTCATCCACCACGTAGTCGCCGGTCAGTCTCTTTGTTTCGCCTTCCTCGATCTCTTCACCCAACTCCAGTTGGGGAATGATGCGGTTTACCCGCGCATACTTGTCCGTAGTCTGATCCGTCGGACCGCTGATGATCAGCGGTGTGCGCGCTTCGTCGATCAGGATCGAGTCCACCTCGTCCACGATCGCGAAGTAATGGCCGCGCTGCACACAATCCGCGAGCTCGAACTTCATGTTGTCGCGCAGGTAGTCAAAGCCGAACTCATTGTTCGTCCCGTAGGTGATGTCCGCGGCATAGGCCTCGCGGCGCTGGGCGTCGTCCAGGTCGTGGACGATCACGCCCACCTTCAGCCCCAGGAACTCGTAAATCTTGCCCATCCACTCAGCATCGCGCTTGGCCAGGTAGTCGTTCACCGTCACGACGTGCACGCCCTTGCCCGCCAGCGCGTTCAGGTACACCGGCAGCGTGGCCACCAGCGTCTTGCCCTCGCCGGTCTTCATCTCAGCGATCTTGCCCGAGTGCAGCACCATGCCGCCGATCATCTGCACATCGAAGTGCCGCATGCCCACCGCGCGTTTACCTGCTTCGCGCACCGCCGCAAAGGCCTCCGGCAGCAGCTCCTCCAGCGCCTCGGCCTCGGCAGCCTTGCGCTCCTCTTTGTTTTCTACGGTATCCGCCACGCCTTCCAGGCGCGCGGAGAAGCGGGCCCGGAACTCGACAGTCTTCTCGCGCAATTCGGCATCGGAGAGCGCCTGCATCTTCGGCTCCCATTCGGCGATGGCCGCCACCGTGGGCATCATGCGCTTGACGGCACGCTCATTGCTCGTACCGAAAATTTTGGTCAATGCACTGCTGATCAAGGAATTCCTCTTCGCCCTTTTAACAATCCGGGCCGACTCCTTATTTTACGCGATGGCGCGCACTCCCGAGCGCCCTGGCTGCAGGCGCAAAAAAGGCCGCCTGGCCAGGAGCTCCAGGCGGCCCGGAACAAGCCCTGCCTTCCGTCAGAAGGCGTAACGCAGGCTGAACTGCAGTTGCCGGTCAGAGGCGTAGGTGCCGCCCTTGGTCGTCACTTCTCCAAAGGTGCCGCTGGTCGGGTTGGAATCGGCGTTATCCCAGTTGGGATGATTGGTGAAGTTGAAGGCTTCCCCGCGGAAGGTGAGCAGGTGGTTCTCGTGGCCCGGAATGACGTGGAAGTTCTTCTGGAGCGCGATGTTCCAGCTTTGAAATCCGGGGTTGTGAATCTCGTTTCGCGTGCCACGGGGCGCCAGCGTACCCGGCGCCGGCTGGCTGAAGACGGTTGGATCGAACCAGTGGCCCGCGCTCCCGAACTGGTGCGGCTTGGCGGGAGTGGCAGTCATGTCCCAGCGCTGCGCTCCGGCGCCGACACCCACCCCGGCGAAATCGTCATTGGTGCTGACAGTGGTTGGTTCCCCTGACTG
The DNA here is from genome assembly GCA_963757575.1 of uncultured Acidobacteriaceae bacterium. Taxonomy (GTDB): domain Bacteria; phylum Acidobacteriota; class Terriglobia; order Terriglobales; family Acidobacteriaceae; genus KBS-83. The sequence goes on along the minus strand of CAVWSD010000011.1, from coordinate 1,170,636 downwards.
CGCCTGTGTGGTGCCGGAGACCTGCCAGTTCCCCAGCGTTCCTTTCACAAACCGATTGTCGATGTTGTTGCCATACGGGAATGTCCCACACGTAATTGACGACCAGCGTGTTCGGGATATCGAAATCACTGGGGCCGTAGTTCGTGCGTGGATTGTAGTAGTCCGGAAGCTGATAGCTCTGGTCGGAGCCATAATCCAGGCTCTTCGACCACGTATACGCCACCCCGAACAGCAGTCCGTGGCTCAGCCGCCGATTCAGGTTCAACTGCAACGAGTGATAGATCGAGCTGCCCGCGTTATCGATCTGCAGAATGCTCGAGAAGCCCCGGTACGGCCGCAGCGCATCCGTCTTCACGCCCGGATTCGCCTGCACCGTTCCCGGATGCAGTTGGTTCAGCTGCTCCAGTTGCTGCAGGTGCAGTCCCCTCCTGCCGACATACGCAATCGTGAACGTGGCGAAGCTGGGAATGTCCTGTTCAAGCGCCGCATTCCACGACCACGCATTCGGATTGGGAAAGTCGTAGGGCTGCGTAGTCATGGATAACGGAAGCCGGGGCAGCGCGCCCCCGGTAACGCCAGCCGGGTCGTCCACCACGCCTCCGGAGATGAAGGTCGTGGGCTGGAACGGCGCATTGCCACCGAGTTGCACCTGATCGCTGATGCCAAGCCGCTGCGTGTACCGCCCGACACCGGCGCGGATTACCGCGTTCTGGCGCAACTGATAGGTAAAGCCAACGCGCGGTTGAATGTCCGTCCAGATCGTTTTGGAGTAGCCGGGATTCTTCCCTGTAAACGATGCCTGAGGATTGGCCAGGATCTCTGCCGGAACATGGCCCTTGCGCGGAGCTCGGGAAATGTGTGCCAGGAATCACCACGCCGTTATAGAGATTCCCGCCGATCGCGACGCCGGTCACAGGGTCGACCGTAGGAGCATTCGCCGGATTCCATGCCGCCGGGTCGAAGAACGACTGATTGCCCCACAGCGCGTAGTACGGCCGCATCACGCTGTAGCGTGCACCCGCTTCGATGACCAGGTTCGGCTTGGCCCGCCACGTATCCTGCGCGAAACCTTCATACATGTTGCCGCGGAACAGTGTGTAGCTCTTCGTCCCGATCTCCCCATACGTGTCGAACAATCCCAACGCGGCATTCGCTACAGCGGCACCGGATGTTGCGAACCCGCTGCGCGTGTCGGTGAACCGGAATTGTCCATCCTGGTTATTGGTTGAGCCGGGAGTGGTGCTGCTGACGCTGATTTGATCGAAGTTGTTCTCCCCGGCGTATTCCCATAGTCCACCGACCTTGAGCGTGTGATTGCCAATGACCTTGGTGAGATTGTCGGCTACCTCAATCACCGGTCCGCCCGAATGCGAGGGATACGGGCCGCCATCCAGCGTAGTGAAGTTCGCCAGATTGATGGTCGGGATCTTATTCGGAATGATCTTCTCCGAAGCCGGGTACAAAAACGGGAAGTTGATGCCGTAGAGGTTGCGGTTATAGAGTCCGTTCGCTGTGTCGTAGCTGATGGTGATATGGTCGGCCGTCCCGGTTACGCTGGCTTCGTTCACCATCGTCGGGCTCACCTCCCACGTGTAGTGCAGCGCGGCGGCCTGGTTCGGCCAGTGCCACTTCTCCGGCGTGCGGTCGAAGTTGCCGGCAAAAGGCGTGATGTAGTCCAGGTGATAGCTCAGCACCGAGAAGCGCAACCGATGCGCCTCTGCCGGCACATAGTCAATCACCAGCGTGTCTTTGCGCTGGTCTTGCGGATTGGGCAGAGCCTCCTGCCAGTTGTATGCCGGATTATTACCGACGTTCGGAGCGGGAAAGGCGCGCAAGAGCCCGAGACCATTCGGGCTGAGATCCGTCGCCGGTATCACGTTGTTCGGATACGGCGCGCCAGTCCTCGGGTTCATGATCTGCACCGGCTTCGAGTAGAAGATGTTTGACCCCAGCAGCTCGCTGAAGTCCCCATTGCGCATCGCTAACGTCGGCACCTTGCCCGTCTGCGTGGGCGAGCGGCGGTAGCGCACGTACTCCTGTCCCACCAGGAAAAATAGCTTCTGCCGTGACGTATTGAAATGCCCCGGTATGTACACCGGCCCGTTCAAATTCCAGCCGAACTGGTTATATCGGAAAGCCTCGGGATGCCCGGCAATCAACGGATCCGGTGAGTTGTTACGCTGCCACGTATTCGCATTGAAGAACGAATTGCGCAGATACTCGAAAGCCGCGCCGTGGAAGTTGCTCGTGCCGCTCTTCGGAATCAGCCGCACCTGGCCGCCCGACGTGCGTCCGTACTCCGCCTGATAGCCGGTGGTAAGTATCTGGACCTGCGAGGTGGTGTCAACGTCGGCCACGCCCACGCTGTTGTTGTTCGAGCGTGTGCGCACCATAGGTGCACCATCGAACGTAAGCAGGTTCTCCTGAGAGCGGGAGCCATTTACGTAAAGCGTGTTGTCCAGCGAGAAATTAAACGAGGACATCGGCGCATTGCGCGTGACGCCAGGCTCCAGCTGCGAAAGGTAAAGCGGATTGCGCCCGTTAAGCTGGATCGACTGCACCTGCTTCTCCGTGACCAGTTGGCCTACGGAAGCCGATTCAGTCTGCAGCCGGTTTGCATTCGCCTGCACCGTCACGGTGGTGCTGGTGTTTCCCGACTTCAGCGACACATTTACTTGCGCGCCAATGCTCGGGTCAAGATGGGTTCCCTGCTGCACGGCTGTCTGAAAACCCTGCGATTCGACCGTAACGGTATAGCTACCCGACGGCAGGTTGGTCAGCGTATAGGCGCCAACGCTGTTGGTGTTGACACTGCGCGTCTGGCCGGTGGCATCGTTCCTTGCCGTCACTTTGGCATTGGGAACGACGGCACCAGTTGGATCGGTGACGGTGCCGGAGATGGAGGATGTGTCGGATTGTGCCAGCGCTTGCGTGCCGGCAATGACGAGAGGGACTGTGGGGATGAGCACTGCGAACAGAAGAGCCCTGCTCGCGGCACGGATGTTAGGCATAGGGGAGCCTCCGGGCTGCAAGTTGTTGTGACGAGGTGCGTTCCCTGTTCACATGCGAAAATCTGGGAACGCTACCACAGCTCTCCCTTTTAAGTGTCTCCCCTATGTACTGTCAAGTTATTCACGGGTAATTTTGTTGATCACAGCGTTAACAGGTTGGGCAACTCTCTTACGCGTGCGCGCATCGTTGCCCGCATTTCGCTCTCATTTCGCCCGTGGATGCGTGCGGTCATATACCTCGGTCACCTGTCGCACCGTGAGCTGCGTATAGCGCTGCGTCGTCGAAAGCCGCTCATGCCCCAGCAACTCCTGGATCGCGCGCAGATCCGCGCCCTCTTCCAGCATGTGCGTGCCAAAGGCGTGCCGCAGCGTGTGCGGATGCGTCTCCGGCGCCATCCCATGCGCCAGCGCCATCCGCTTCACAATCCTGCCCACAGACCGCGTGGTCAGCCGTCCGTTCCCCTTCATACGCGCGTTCACCAGCAGCGCAGCCGACTGCTTCCCCGCCGTCGTGCAGGCGCTCACTCCGCTCCGGCAGATACGCGCGGATCGCCGCGGCAGCAGCATCGCCAAAGGGCACCAGCCGCTCCTTCGCGCCCTTGCCGCGTACCAGCAAGGTCTCCGCCGCCCAGCGGACATGCTTCAGGTCCAGCCCCACCAGCTCCGCATTGCGGATACCGCAGCCATACAGCAGCTCGAAGATCACCGCATCGCGCGCCGGCCACGCCGACGCCTCGTCCTCCGCCGCGTTGCTGTCCAGCGCGCGGTTCATCTGCTCGATCGTCGGCACCCGCGGCAGGTGCTTCGGCAGCTTCGGCGTCGACACCAGCGCCGCCGGGTTCTGCGGCACATGCCCCATGCGCGCCAGCCACTTGAACCACGAGCGCACCGCTGCCAGCGCCCGCGCCGCCGAAGCCTTCGACAGCCCGCGCCCATACAGCTCCGCGAGATAGCCGCGGATGTGCAGATGCTCGATCCGCCGGATGTCGCAGCGCTCTCCGAATTGTTTCGTCAGGTACGCAGTGAACTGCGCCAGCTCACGCTCGTACGCGCGCAGCGTATGGGCAGACGAGCCGCGCTCCCCCCGCAGCATCGCCAGATAGCCTTCGCGCAATGTCGCCAGCGACTGGCTCATTCGTGCCCCGCGCGTTTGCTTTCGCGCGGGCGCGAGGATGATGCGCGCGGTGCACCGCCTTCAGCCGGTCGATCGCGAGGTGCGTGTACACCTGCGTGGTCGCGATGTCCGCGTGCCCCAGCATTGTCTGCACCGTACGCAGATCGGCGCCGTGCCCCACCATGTGGGTCGCGCAGCTATGCCGCAGCATGTGCGGGCTTGCTCTGCCCGCCGGATCTCCGCTTCACCAAACACCAGATCCAGCCCGCGTGTCAGCGTCCGTCCCTGCTGCGAAAGAAACAGGCCACCGCCGCGGTTGCGTTTTGCCAGCATGGGCCGCCCGCGCTCCAGATATTCCGCCAGCGCCTCGACCGCCGCGCGTCCCAGCGGCACCGGCTCGCTCCTTGTCGCCCTTGCCGCGCACCATCACCCGGCCGGTGTCGAGCTGCAGGTCTTCGACGCGCAGCCCCGTCAGCTCCGAGACCCGCAGCCCACCCGCATACAGCAGCTCCAGAATCGCGCGGTCGCGCAGCGCCACCGCATCTCCCGCGGCACCTGTCGCGGCCACCGTGGCCGTATCCAGTATCTCGGCTGTCTCGCTCTCCGCCAGCGCCTTCGGCAGCACCTTCCACGCTTTGGGCGATTCGATATTCACCGTGGGATCATGCCGGATGCGCTTGTCCAGCAGCAGCCATTTGTAAAAGCCGCGCAGACACGAAAGCTTCCGCGCCACCGAGCGCGCCTCGATCTGGTGTCGATGCAGATGTTCAAGAAATCCCGCGACCTCCCGCTGCTGCGCCGTCTCGAGCACCGCATGCGTGCCCTCCAGATACTCAGCGAACATCTCGAGGTCATGGCCATACGCATCACAGCTCAGCGGACGCAGCCCCTTCTCCACCCGCAGATAAAGCAGGTACTCGCGCAGGAGCGCCATGTTCGAAGCAGCCGCCACCACTTCATTATCGGTTCTGGGTGTGTATACACGTGCCGGAATCACGCCTTGCGGGAATCTAGTTCGGCAGCAAACGCCTGTCATCCTGAGCGCAGCGAAGGACCTGCAGTTTGCCCGCCCGCCCAAAATTCCAAACGAGAGCGACAACGGAGCGAACCCAACAAACCGCGCCACCGGCGCTTCCGCCCGGACGGCCAGTCCTCAAATCTTCTGCCGCTTCCAACGCCCCTGCCGGAAGAGCACTATGCTAGCCGCCACCATAAACATCTCCGCCACCACCACCGACAGAAACACGCCGTTCTCCGCCAGCCGCGTGCGATGCGCCAGCCACCAGGCCAGCGGCAGCTCCAGAATCCAGAAGCCCACCAGGTTCACAATCGTCGGCGTAAGGGTGTCGCCCGCCCCGTTGAACGCCTGCATCATCACCATGCCGAAAGCATACGCCACGTTGCCGCAACTGAAGATGCGCAGCGAATTGGCCGCGATGCGCGCCACCGCGGGATCGCTGGTAAACACGCTCACAATGGGTGGCGCAAACAGAAAGAACACCACCCCCATCGAGCCCAGGAATGCCATATTCCAGAATCCCGTGCGCCACACCGAGCTCTCCGCGCGATCGGGTCTCCCCGCGCCCAGGTTCTGTCCCACCAGCGTCGCCGCGGCGTTGCTCAGCCCCCATGAAGGCAGCAGGATGAAGATAATGATCCGTATCCCGATCGTGTAGCCCGCCAGCGCAGCCGCGCCGAAGACGCTGACGATGCGCACCAGCCCAATCCAGCTCGCCTGTGCGATCACGAACTGCAGAATCCCCGTCGAGGCGACGCGTATCAGCCGCGCCATCACGCCCAGGTTGAGCCGCATCTGCCGCACGCCGATGCGCATCCGCTCCGTCCCGCGCGCCAGCCGGTAAAACTGGTACAGCACGCCGATACTGCGACCGGTAAGCGTCGCCGCCGCCGCGCCCGTCACCCCCATGCGCGGAAATGGCCCCAGGCCGAAGATCAAACACGGGTCCAGCGCCAGGTTGATGATGTTCGACACCCACAGCAGCCGCATCGCCACCGCCGCATCGCCCGCGCCGCGAAAGATCGCATTGTTCAGAAACAGCAGCAGCAGCACGCCGCCGCCACCCAGCGCGATGCGTGTATAACCGGATCCGGTGGCCACAATCGACGGTGTGCCTCCGGCAATGCGCAGCAGTTGCGGCGCATACATCGTGCACGGAATCGCGATCACCACCGAGATTGCCAGCGACAGCAGGATGCCCTGCATCGCGCCCACCGCCGCGCCTTCGGGATCCTTTTCGCCGATGCGCCGCGCCACCATGGCGGTCGTCGCCATCCCCAGCCCTAGCCCGACCGCGATGATCAGCGTCAGCATCGACTCAGTCAGCCCCACCGTCGCGATCGCATCCGGCCCCAGCCGTCCCACCCAGAAGATGTCCACCACGGCAAACAGCGACTCCAGCACCATCTCCAGCACCATGGGAATCGCCAGCAGGATGATCGCGCGGTTCAGATTTCCCGTCGTGAAGTCGCGATGCGACCCGCGCAGCGCCTCCCGCACCGCCTGCCAGAAGGTCGGCTGCGCCAGTTCGGTTTGTGCCGTCTCCGGTTGCAAATTGCGCTCCCTCTCCACCGTCGTCATCCCGACCGTAGCGAAGCGAAGTGGAGCGACCTGCTGTGTCTATCGTTCCATATCGGCGCAAGCGCCGCCGCTCAACCGACGAACGCAGCAATGTGGACGAATTCTTCATTCGCGCAGTCGTACTCTCAGCGCCCACCCGAAGGATCCGGCGATTTCAGCCGTGTCCAGGTCCACAAATCCATAAGGCCCGTGGTACACACCCGGCGCATAGCAGTTATTGTCCGCCGCGTAGTTCTTCGGGCACCCGCCGGTAAACTCCGGACGCCGCGGCGACAACGCATACTGCCACACCACCGCATCCGGCAGTCCCAGCGACGACGGCATCCGCGGCTTGCTCTCGATCACACATCCCGGCGAAGGCGGGCACTCATCCCGCGCCACCCACAACGGAATCTTCCACGAGCCCGCCTGCCGCTCGATATTCTGCGCCGTCGTGATCGTGCCGCCGTTGCCGTCATCGACCGGCAGCCCGGAGCAATACACGCCACCACGCCATCCGGCCCGGCGCACGGCGTCCACCCAGCCCAGCACATAGGAAAGCTGCTCCGGCAACAGGCGCCCGCCTTCCTCCTGATCCAGAAAGATCAGCGTCCCCTTGGAAAATCCCTCACGCTCCGCAGCCGCGACAGCGGCCGCCGCATCGCTGCGCCCCAGCGACGCCGCATCCTTGCCTTTCAATTCCTTATCCAATCGTCCATTCCACAGCACCATGAAGCCGAAGCCGCGCTCCCGCAGCACAGCGCGCTTGCCCGTCCACGTGCTCACCTTCTCGCCCGGAGGCGCATTCAGCCAGTAGCTCGTGTAGCTGAAGGACGTGTGCAGCGCGCCCAGCAGCGAGTCGCCCGGATAATCATTGCGGTCCATTCCGTTGTAGGCCTGTCCCCACGCCGCGCCATTCACCATCATCACCGCCGCTATCAGCCATATGCTGGCCCGCATCTGACCTCCCCGTTCTTCAGCTATTTAGCTCTTCAGCTATTTAGCTCTGCAGCTGTTTGGTTCTGCAGCCATTTACAGCGCGCTCTCGGTCAACCTTTATCATGGAAGCAGGAGCACATTTGACCCTGACCCTACCTGCCCATCTGTCCGCCAGCGACTTCCACCGCGCCGTCCTCGCACTGGCGCCTCGCACCGCTGTCTTCGATTGCGACGGCACCCTCTGGAGCGGCGACGCCGGCTATGACTTCATGCTGTGGTCCATCAACACGGGACTCGTCTCCCGCAATGCCGCCGACTGGATGGATTCCCGTTACCGCCTCTACCGCTCAGGCGACATCTCCGAGCTCGCCATCTGCGGCGAGATGGTGCAACTCTACACTGGCCTCGAGGAGGCCGAGCTCCGCCGCGCTGCCGCTACCTTCTTCCGCACCCAGATCCAGCCCCACATCTTCCCCGAGATGCAGCGGCTCGTAGCCGATCTCCAGGCCGCGGGCTGCGAAATCTGGGCCGTCAGCTCCACCAACAACTGGGTCATCGAAGAGGGCGTGCGTGACTTCGGCATCCCGCCGGAACGCATCCTCGCCGCCCGCGTCGCCGTCGTCGACGGCTTCATCACCAGCACACTCATCGACGTCCCCACGGATGAAGGCAAGGCGCTCTCGCTTCAGCGCGTGGACCGGGCGCATCCCGACGCCGTCTTCGGCAATTCCATCCACGACGCCGCCATGCTCGCACTGGCGCGCGCGCCCTTCGCCGTCAATCCCACACCAGGCCTGCTCGAAATCGCTGCCGAGCGCAACTGGCCGGTCTTCATTCCCGCAGCCATCGCCGGCAGCGCCCGCTAGTGTGGCAATCGTGAGTGCCTTGCAAAGCGTTGTCATCCTGAACGTAACCGAAGGTGGAGTGAGGGACCTGCTGTATCTTTCGTTCGATATCGGCGCGAAGCGCCGCTCAGCCATGCTGCGAATTTCGGAGCCACTCTAGTCACTCGATGTCTACGCCCGCGACAAACCTGCGCATCGCCGCCCTGCAGCCCAGCATCAGCATCATCCTCGATCGCCTCGGCGCACGTAACACGCTCGTCGCCTGCACACGCTACTGCGTAGAGGCAGTCCCCGCGCTCGGCCAGGGCCCGGTCACGGTGATCAAGGATTCATGGTCCTGCACCACCGACGAAATCCTCGCCGCACATCCCAGCCTCGTGCTCGCGTCTGTGCCGTACCGCATGGAATCCCTCGCAGCGCTGCTCAAGTCCGGCTGCCCCGTCCTCACGCTCGCGCCCCACACCCTCGCCGACATCTACGCTGACATCCGCCTCCTCGGCTCCATCGTCGATCGCGCCGAAGCAGCAGAATCGCTCGTCGCGGAAATGCAGCAGGAGATATCTGCAACCGGCGCCCGCGTCGCCGATCTCCGCCCGCGCCCCGTCGTCTACTGCGAGGAATGGGGCAAGCCGCTCATCCATTCGCAACCCTGGGTCGCCGAGCTGGTCGAGGCCGCTGGCGGACAATTCCTTGGCGAGGCCGCAAAGCAGACCACCGCCGAAGCCATCGCTGCCGCCGATCCCGACGTCATGATCTTCGCCTGGTGCGGCGCGGGCGACCGCGTCCCCCTCGAACGCGTCATCGCGCAGCGCGCATGGCAGCATCTGCGCGCCGTGCAGGGCGGCCGCGTCTACTGCATCCCGGATGAATGGCTCAACACGCCGGCGCCTACGCTCCTGCTCGGGCTGCGCGCCCTGGCCGCCGCGCTCCATCCGTCCCAATTAAACGCAAAACAGATACCGCGCAGTTTCCATACAGTCGCAAGCGCTCCAATTGCCATCTAGTAGGTCAGGTGCCCTAAGGAACAAGTGACGGACCAGCACAATACAGATGCAGCCACGGCACCAGGCATCAACAAGCCCACTGAGCTGCACGGCGAGAGCAAGACAGTGCGAGCCGTCGCCGCGGCCCTGATTCTGCGTGGCGATGAGGTGCTGATCTGTCAACGCCGGCCCGACCAGCCGCTTGGCTCCAAGTGGGAGTTTCCCGGCGGCAAGATGGAGCCCGGCGAAACCGCCGAGGAAGCCCTCCGCCGCGAGCTCAACGAAGAGCTCGGCATCGACGCCACCATCAGCACGCTCGTCGCGCATGTTCGTCATAACTACCGCAGCGGAGGCGCCGTCGACTTACAGTTTTTTCTCGTGAAGGAATACAGCGGCGAGCTCACCAACCTCATCTTCCAGGACGTCCGCTGGTGCCCCCTGCGCAACCTGCCGGAGTACGATTTCGTCACCGCGGATCGCAATCTCGTCCGCGACCTCGCCGCCGGCAAGCTGCTCTAGTCGGCTACCTCAAATCATCGTCATCTCGACCGGAGCCGTCACGCGAAGCGTGCCCGCAAAGTGGAGAGACCTGCTGTTCATCGCTGGCACTACCACCACAATGGGTGCCCCATTCTGAGCGAAGCGAAGGGTGGGATATCACCGAAGCCGGCAGTGCGGCTTCGCCTCATACGACTTCCAAACCCCGGGTGAGCACACGGGATCCACTCAAGTGACCCACAACAGCCAGCTTAAGCGCCCAAAGGAAGCGAACAGGACATCACGCGCCATAGGCGCATCTGCCCGTACGGCCAGTACCTAACTAACAAACATCAGCGCCACCGACAGCACGACCACGACCGCAGCCGTCGTCCACGCAATCACATTCATCCATCGCGGATTGACGAACGTGCCCATCAGGTCCTTGCGGTTGATCAGCAGCAGCATCATCACCAGGATCACCGGCAGCAGCACACCGCTCAGCACCTGCGTGTCCACCACCACCTTCATCGGGTGAATATTGGGCAACAGCACGACGGCCGCGCCGCCCGCGATCAGCAGCGTGTACAGCCAGTAGAACGCCGGCGCCTCGCGAAAGCTCTTGTCCACTCCGGACTCCAGCCCCAGACCCTCGCACACCGTGTAGGAAGTTGAAAGCGGCAGGATCGAAGCTGCAAAAAAGGAAGCATTGAACAGCCCGAAGGCAAACAGCAGGTACGCGTACTCCTTGGCCAGGGGCTTCATCGCCTCCGCTGCATCGGATGCCACCGTGATGGGACCGACGCCGTGTACATAAAGCGTGGCCGCGCACGCCACCACGATGAACCACGCCACCACGTCGGTGAAGATCGAACCCACGATCACATCCAGCCGCGAGGCCGCATAATCCTTTACCGTCACGCCCTTCTCCACCACAGACGATTGCAGATAGAACTGCATCCATGGCGAGATGGTCGTGCCGATCACCGCGACCGTCATGGAGAGATATCCGTGCGAGTGCCACGCGCCGGCAGGAGGCAGCTTGACCGTGGCCAGCATCGCCTCGCGCCAGCTCGGGCCGGAGAGCACACCCGTGATGATGTATGCGATGTAAAAGACACTGGCGGTGAGAAAGACCTTCTCCACGCTCTTGTAATCGCCGCGCACCAGCAGCAGCCACACCAGTGCCGCGCACACCGGCACCGAGATATACCTGCTGATGTGGAACAGCTCCAGCGAGCCTGCGATCCCGATGAACTCCGTCACCACCAGCCCGAAATTGACCACCACCAGCAGCACCATGCTGATGACCGTCGCGCGCAGGCCGAACTCCTCGCGGATCAGGTCGCTCAGCCCCTTGCCCGTCACCACTCCCATGCGCGCGCACATCTCCTGCACCACGATCAGCGCGATCGTGATCGGCACAATGGTCCACAACAGCGAGTAGCCAAATTGCGCCCCGGCCTGCGAGTAGGTGAGGATGCCCCCGGCGTCATTGTCGATGTTGGCTGTAATGAAGCCCGGCCCCAGCACCGCAAGGAACAACAGTATCCGGCCTTGCCATCGCTTCAGCATGCGCTCATCCAAGGGGTGGGTTTTCAGGGTCAGCAGGAGAGCGCTGGAGAGCGCACGGCCCACAGGCGAACATACCAGAACCGGGTGATTCTGATGAAGCACGCTTGCGGTTTAACCGGGTCGTATCAGGTCACTCGGAAATACGAATGCCCAGGCGGGATTGGATCTGCTTTCGGTAGCTGCGGCTCAAGCGAAGTTCAGCTCCGCTTTGGATCACTACCCGATACTCGCCATCTTCACCCAGCTTCAGACTCTGAACGCGTTCCAGATTCACGATCGTCGAACGGTGAATGCGGCAGAATACATCGCCATCCAGGTCCTGCTCGAGATCAGAGATGCTCCGGCGCAACAGATGTGTCTTCGCTCCCACATGGAGGGCCGCATAATAGTCGGCAGCCTCAATCCAGTCGATCTCTGCAACGCTCACAAAGGCAACCTCGCCCGCGCTCTTGATCACCAGCCGTTCCAGCCTTCTCGGCTGGCCTTTGTCGAACCCGGCGACTCCCGCGGCGACTCCAAGGATCTTTTGCTTGGCGCGATCCAGCGCCCGTTCGAACCGCGCCGTATCGAACGGCTTCAGAAGATAATCGAGCGCGCCGGCCTCGAACGCACGCAGCGCGTACTGGTCATAAGCTGTCACAAACACGATTGCGGAAGGTACCTCCTTGCCCAGCGCGGTCAGTACATCGAAGCCATCGCATTCCGGCATCTGGACATCGAGAAACAGCAGGTCCGGCTTCGCGCGGCGAATCTCCTCCGCTGCATCCACACCAGAGCCGCATTCGGCAACCATGGCTATCTCCGGATCGCGTCGCAGCAAGACGGTTAGATTGCTGCGCGCAAGCGGCTCGTCATCCACCACCATCGTGCGGATCTTCGCCGGCCCTGCCTCCGCCTTGAGACCAGATACGATCACTCCGGGCACTGTCACTCCCTGAACGGCACGGAAACCGACGCTTCCACGCCGCCCGATCTCTGGTTCTCAAGCTTCAGCTTGAATCCATCTCCATACAAGCTGCGCAGACGCGTTCGCATATTCGAAATCCCGATCCCTGGCTGACTCGTCTCCCACCCCGCAGGCAGCCCAGGACCATCGTTGTAAACCGCGAGCCTCAGCGTGCCATCGGAGCGGGATGCTGCAATCCGGACCGTGCCTCCCTGAGCTCGTTTTGCAATTCCGTGCTTGATCGCGTTCTCAACCATCGGCTGCAGGATCAACGTAGGGACCTGGGCCCGAAGCAGCTCATGCGGAACGTCTACGGTCAACTGGAGCCGCTCGACAAACCGCACTTTCTGTATCTCCAGATACTTTCGCGTAAATTCCATCTCCTCGCCCAGAGGCACCTCCTGCCGCGTAGAGTCCGCGAGGACGCGCCGCATAAAATCGCTTAACTCGGCAATCATGCTCACTGCCGTTTCGTTTCTTCCCTCGCGAACAAGCCCGGTCACGGCATTGAGCGTATTGAAGAGAAAGTGAGGCTCGATCTGCCGCCGCAGCGCATCCAGTTGCGCCTTGGCGAGCTCCTCGTTCAGCCGCGCAGTCTCCGTTTGCTGATAGGCGAGCCGTGCCCGGGAGTCCAATACATATTGGACCGCCAGGATCGCGGCATAAAGAACCAGAGACGCGAGAACGTTGTTGTAAAACCTGTCGAACAGGAGATGCCCAAACCGCCCCGGACCCGACGCATACGCGAAAGGGTTAACAAGAAAATCCAACCATGCACTCCAGGCAGAAGAGGCCAGTGCGATCGCAGCGCAGCCCGCAATATGCGCGAGCCACATCACAACAGAACCCGATGTCACCACAGGAAAGCGCTGTCCAAGGCGCATGATGAGCGGAGTAGCCAGTGCCCATGGCAGCCACGCGACCACCGAGGTCAGGAACAGCTTCGCCCACGCGTGATGCATCCCTTCCGAACGCATCACAAATACCGTCCGCATCGCATCCACCAGGCCGAACCCAACCCAGGTCGTTGCAATCCAAATCCACCGCGGCGAACTGGAAGGAATACGCTTCGTTTCCATGGCACGATCGTATGCTACGGCTCTTCCGCAGAGGCACGAATGCAGCCAATCGCCGGAACGGTGCAGCGGACGGCATGGCGCGCAAACCGATCTGGGCAGCATACTGCCTGCATGCTCACTATCGCGAAGACCGCCCTGCTTGCATCTGTGCTGTTGCCCTTGACCGCGTTCATTCAGGAAAAGGCCACCCCGGGCGCGACCCCCGAATACACCAGCGACGCCCAGCTCAAGCTGCCGGAAAACTATCGTCAATGGATCTATCTGTCTTCGGGATTCGACATGAGCTATAGCCCCGCAGCAGCTATGGCCGATCATCACATGTTCGACAACGTCTTTGTGAATCCCGAATCCTACAAGGCATTCCTGAAGACGGGCACGTGGCCCGATAAGACCATGCTGGTTCTCGAAGTGCGCAATGCGGAAGGAAAAGGCTCCATCAATCAAAAGGGCAACTACCAGGGCGGCGTCATGGGAGTCGAAGTGCACGTCAAAGACGAATCGCGCTTCCCCGGCAAATGGGCCTTCTTCGGCTTCGATGACGGCAACACCGCCAAAATGACTCCAACCTCGGCGACTTGCTATAGCTGCCACGCCGAACATGCCGCCGTGGACACGACCTTTGTCCAGTTCTATCCAACCCTGCTGCCCATCGCGAAGAGCAAGAACACGCTCTCTGCGGCATACCTGAAAGAGCTGCCAGTACCCGCACCGAAGTAGGTCGACGAAAGGTCGCTCGCCGACTCCGCCGCCCTCGAATTCCCGCAACGCCCCCATCGATGGATTTCGCTGCCCTACCGCATGAGGTCTCCGAGACCCGTGAACGACATGACGCGGTGAGAGGCCTTCTCTCATTCCGCTGTCCGCAGCTCTCCAGAACCCGAATCGCGTGAACGAAGGCAGGTCGAAGACACTCGCCGTCCCTGCGAAGTCATCCATCTTCGATAAACACTTGGTTAATAAACACCTCCTCGGTGACGTGTTCAGCCAGCGCGTCGTGAGCTCCAGACACTCATGGTGAAATCATCGTGCCTGCGGTATGGGCCTGAAGGATCTGCTAGCCAGACATCAATCACCGCTCAGTGTAGAAGTGATTCCCCCACAAAGTTGCATGATCGATTTACAAACACTTCATCATGAGCCGGAATATTCGGCTGTATATATTGGCAAGAACTATCCTATCTACCCCGAAATAGGAAAGGGCCCGACCTATGCCCGCTATATTCTTGCTATTTTTATGCTTATTTCTTACTGGAGTTACCAACGCGCAAAATGTTCCGCGGTCTTCTCACGTCTGGGTGATCACCGAAGAAAATCACAGCTATGAGGACGTAGTCGGAAGTTCTCAAATGCCCTACTACAATCAATTAATCGGGAAATATGGATTGGCCACGCAGTTTTATTCGGATCAGCATAGCTCTTTGCCTGCATTAATGTGGTTCGTTGCCGGCGCACCGGTTGAAACTGATAACAACACGGTGTCATGCAACCATAACAATGACAATATCGTTCGTGAATTGTTAAAGCACGGCTACACGTGGAGATCCTACCAGCAGAACATGCCCTCCGCCGGCTATCAGCAGCTTTTTGGCGGAACAGGCAATAGCTACGCTCGTCGGCACAACCCGCTCATTGACTTTTCGGATGTTTGCCCGGGTACAGGCCAGGACAAAAACAGCGTCCCCTATTCACAAATGGCAACGGATTTCGGTCAAGGCAACGTGGTCAACTATGCCTACATCACTCCGGATCTCGCCGAAGATGCTCACGACGGAACTCCTGCGGCCGCGGACCAGTGGCTTCAGGCGAATGTTCCGGCTATTCTTGCACAGCCCGAATTCAGACCCGGAGGGGACGGGATTCTATTCATTGTTTGGGACGAAGGCACTCTCAATACAGATAACCGCTGCTCTGCTCAGATTGCGAATGGATGCGGCGGCCGTACTGCTAATCTCGTGATTGGTCCACGGGTGAAATCGGGTTATAAGTCAACCACCACCTACCATAACGAAAACGTTCTGAAGACAGTGTGTGTAGCTATGGGCCTATCCACGTGTCCCGGTGCTGCGCAGAATGCTGCGCCCATGGCTGAGTTTTTTGCCACGGGCACCTCCGGAAGTCCCTCAAACAGTGTCATCATCTCAACTCCTGGAAACGGAGCTACCGTAACTGGAGCAGTGCATCTGATCGCTTCTGCATCGGAAGACCAGGCTGTGAGCCAGACACAGGTTTGGGATAACCATGTGAAGCTTGGCATGTATGGCACTCAGATCGACGCCACCTATAACTTGGCACCTGGGAGTCACACAACTACGGTGCTTGACCTGGATTCTGCCTACAAAATTATTCGTCAGGCGGCTGTAACTTATAATGTGCAACCGCTTGTGAACGGGTTACAGATTATTTCACCTGCTCCGAATGAAACCATCAACATGTCAACGGTTCACGTTGTTGCTCACGCGAGCGAATCCGTGGCCATAAACCAGATGCAGGTTTGGGATAATGGAGTCAAGCTTGGTTGGTATTCGGGTGCAGACGTGAACCAATACTTCACACTTGCGCCCGGCTCTCATACTGTGACCGTCGTAGATCTCGACGGTAGTTACAACATCATTCATCAATCGAGTGTCTTATATTCTGTCCAGTAAATAGTCTCGGAACTTTGGGTCGAGGCTTAGGCGCGCCGGAGCGGAGCGAAGTAGAAGCGATCTGCTCTTCTCCGGACGCAGCGGCAAATCCTACATGCGGTCGCGCAGAAACAAAATCACATCATCACGCTTGCGGAGATCAGCCGCCCTGAACGTGAGCGACCAAAGGAAGCGAACCCTATAACTCGCGCCGCAGGCGCATCTGCCTGGATGGCAAATCCTAGGTGCGGCGCGCAGAAACAAAATCACATCATCCACGCTTGCGGAGATCAGCCGCCCTGAACGTGAGCGACCAAAGGAAGCGAATCCTATAACTCGCGCCGCAGGCGCATCTGCCTGGATGGCAAATCCCAGGTGCGTCGCGCAGAAACGAAATCACATCATCACGCTTGCGGAGATCAGCCGCCCTGAACGTGAGCGACCAAAGGAAGCGAATCCTATAACTCGCGCCGCAGGCGCATCTGCCTGGATGGCAAATCCTAGGTGCGCCCGCGCAGAAACGAAATCACGTCATCCGCTTCCACAATGCCCACCAGCTTGTCGCTGCTATTGACCACAGGCAATGTCCGGAGGTTGTACTTGTCGAAGAGCTCCGCCACCTTGTCCTCATCCGTGTCCACACGGCAATGGATAGCCTGGCCCTCCGACAGATCCTTCAACTGACTCCCCGGCTGCGCCAGCATCAGGCGCAGCAGCGGCACACTGCCCTTCAGCGTGCGATGCTCGTCGATCAGGTAAACGTCACTCACCGTCTCCGGATCGCCCTCGAATTTGCGCAATGCCTCCATCGCCTCGGAGACCGAGCCCTCATGCGATAAGGCAACGAAATCCGTCGTCATGTAGCCTGCGGCGGAGTCTTCACGGAACTCCAGCAGCTCCTCCACCTCCTGCCGCTCCTCCGGCTCCATGCTTTCCAGAATCGCGTCCGAATGTGCCTCCGGCAGATCGGCCAGCAGGTCGGCCGCCGCGTCGGGATCCATCTCTTCCACGATGTCCGCCGCGCCCTCTGAGTCGAGCGATGCCAGCAGCGCGCGCTGCAGCTTCGGCTCCACCTCTTCCAGCGCCTCGGCCGCCACCTCTTCGTCCAGTGTCTGGAAGACCGCCTGGCGCTCTGCCGGCGCCAGCTCTTCCAGGATGTCCGCAATGTCGGCCGGATGCATCCGCGCCAGCCGCTCGTGCTCGATCTTCAGCCGCACCCGTCGCGCCGGATCCACTTCGATCACGTCGACGAACTCCCACGGAATCACCTTCGCCGGAATGCGGCTCGCAATCGCGGCGACGCGCGCAGCCGGCAGCAGGCCTTTCAGCATCCGCCGCGTCGCGCCGCGCAGCCCCACTTCCACCTGTGTCACCTGCAGCGGCGTGCCGCGCTCCGCCGATTGCCAGCGCAGGTCCACATCGTTCACCCGGACCACCTTGCGCCCGTAAACGTCGATAATCTGCCGGTCCAGCAGGTCCTGCCGCAGCAGCAGCGCATTCTCATTGTGATTTGCCGGCAGGGGCTCGGTGCCTGCGGCCATTACCAGTCCGCCCGATTCGGTCAGGCTCAGCGCCTGCACATCGATATACTCGCGTCCTCGTGCGCTCTTTACCACCAGCGACAGCACGCGCCCCGCATCCTGTCCCGTACCCACCACCACATCCGCAATGCGCCCGCGCATCTGCCCGGCGGCATCCACCACCGGCGTGCCCTCCAGCAGCGTCAAACTGCTCTCGTGGCCATTGCTGCCGTGCTGATTCGCATGCATCGGCATGGTCTCCGAAGGAGAGTCTACCAGCGACCCCGAGCTAACTCGGATGCGCTGCGAGGAGGAAGGTCTATAGAAATCCTGAGGTCATCTGGACTGAGAGCCAAGGTAGGAGTCTGCCCTCGGTTCGTCGAAGGTGGCCTGCAGCTTGTCGGCTCGCCCCAGCAGATTGGGCGTGAGCGACCAAAGGAAGCGAGCCCCACAAAACACAACGCAGGCGCCTCACGCCTGTGCGCAAGCACTCAGTGCAGAGAGGGTGGCGCCTCATGCACATGCCGGATCACGATCGAGTCGTCCTTGAACTCCACCCGGTCATAATCGCGCCCTTGCGACTGCACGTAGCAGCCGCATTCCGTGTTGGCATGGTGGGCCAGGCTGATGCCGTCTTCCGTGCCCTTCAACTCGCGATTGGCCTGTTCCAGCGCCATCTGCGCGTCGCTCGCTGCCTTGGTGGTGGCTTCGTTTTTATCCGCTTCCTGCGCCTTGGCGGCCGCATCCGCCTTCGCCTGCGCATCGGCCACTTCGGCCTTTGCGTCCTTCCACTGCTTCTGCTCGTCCGGAGTCAGCTTCTCGATGCGCACAGGCGATTGCGCCACCCGCGCCGGCGCCGCGGGCGTGAGCTGGGGAGATAGGAACAGCAGCGATAACAGCACAGTCCACATACCAATATTCTCCGCTGCCTCGCTCGTATTGTCACCGCCCATCCCGCTTGACGGAATGGCCGCGCCTCGTGGCTGCCGCAGGAAGCTTCACCCCGCGCCACCTGCGCGCGATCCCTCCTGCGCAACCTTTTGCCAGAGTGACCGTCGTAATCGGAATGCGCTGGGAAAGCTGGGCATCCGTCACGTGCGCAGGAGGCTTCACGTCGGCCTATCCTTGACATAGCCACAGTTTGCAAAGCAAACTGCCGAAACACGCGCTGCTGCAAGCCGCCGGGCTTGCGACGGCATCCGAGGACCCAAGAGGAGTGAGAGTGACCGGATCCCAGGCAAGTCGAATTACCTACACGCTTGATTCCTCCCTCGACAGTGTGAACCGCGTTGAGCAGACCGCCGAACAGGTGGCACAGAAGGCCGGATTTGATGATGACGAGGTCTTCCGCGTCTCCATGGCAGCCCGCGAAGCCGCAGTCAATGCTGTACTTCACGGCAACGCATATAGTCCCGACAAGCGCATCACCGCATCCTTTGAGACGACACCCAAATCGCTCGTCATCCGCATCGCCGACCAGGGCCCAGGGCTCGATCCAGCCACCCTTCCCGACCCACTCGCTCCGGACAACCTGCTGCGCGGCTCCGGCCGCGGTATCTTTCTCATCCGTTCCTTCATGGATGAGGTAGAGTTTCGTATGCTCAACCCCGGTACTGAGCTCACCCTTATCAAGCACCTTGTAAGTGCCTAACCCAAGCATTCTCGGAGGAACTCTCTGTGAGCAGCGTTAAAATTTCGACCCGTCAGGTCGACGGCGTCACTATTCTGGATATGAGCGGGCGCATCACCCTCGGCGAAGGCAGCGTTCAACTCCGCGATGCCGTCCGCGACCTGCTGGCCAAAGGCCAGAAGCACGTCCTGCTCAACCTCGGCGATGTCACCTACATCGATAGCTCCGGCATCGGTGAGCTGGTCAGCGCATTCACCACAGCTAAAAACCAGGGCGGTGAGCTCAAGCTCCTGAACCTTACCCGCAAGGTCCACGACCTGCTTCAGATCACCAAGCTCTACACCGTCTTCGACGTGAAGGACGACGAGGCCAGCGCCATCGCCTCCTTCAAAAAGTAACCCACCCCGCACCAGAAAGAGAGGCTGCCCTTCAGGGCAGCCTCTGCTGGTTATCTAGTCAGAAGAGCGCGAGGATCAGTCCGTGCTCTTCAGCGATGCCTTTGAGTGATCTACGGGGTTATGGACTACGCTGGCTGGTGCTAAAGGGAGACGCCTTATGTACCTGGACTTGTTTACTTCAGATATTCAGGTAGCTTGGAGGGCGACCCTGCTCAAAGGGCCGGCCTACTCTCGCCATCTTCTTATGGCGATTATCTTCAACGTTCTCAACCTGCTGCAGTTAGGTAAGGTATTCAAGGAACATCGCGGAATGCCTTATCTCGGCCTTTTCCTGACACTGATGGTATTCCTGCTGATCATGTTTGGTTATTACGCAGCGGCGCTATACCGGCAAACACGGGATCGGCTGAAAACCCTGCCGGACGATTCCATAGAAGCACAAACGCTGTTGCGCGTCAGCTACCTTGGATACCGGCTTTACCTCACGGGTCTAGGGTTCGGATTCGTGATTTTGGATTGCTTCAACCTAGTTCACTGGGCGCCGGTGAATTGAATGTCATCCTGAGCAGAGCGACGGATATGGATATGTAGTTCGCCGCGTCGCCCACAACCGCGATTGTGAGCGACCAAAGGAAGCGAACCCCACAAAACGCGCCGCAGGCGCTCCTGCCTGCATGGCAAATGCTAAAACTTGACCGCGGGCGCCGTGCGCGAGCCCTCACTCGCCTGGAAGTACGCATTGTTGGTATGGAAGCCGGCAAAGCTCGCCCACAGGCTGTTCGGGAACTGCCCGATAAACGTGTTGAAGTCGCGGAGCTTCTCGTTGTACCGCCGCCGGGCCACCTGGATGCGGTTCTCCGTCCCCTCGAGCTGGTCTTGCAAGGAGAGGAAATTCTGGTTCGCCTTCAGGTCCGGATACGCTTCTGACAGCGCCAGCAGCCGGCCCAGCGCCCCATCCAGTTGCCCATTGGCCTGCATCTTCCCTTCCGGCGTCTTCGCATTCAGCAGGCCCGCACGCGCATTCGCGATGTCCGCAAAGACGCTCTCTTCATGCTTCGCGTACCCCTTCACCGTCTCCACCAGGTTCGGGATCAGGTCCGCGCGCCGTTGCAGCGTGGTATCGATGTCCGACCACGACGCCTTCACATCCGCGTCCTTGGCCACCATCTGGTTCTTCGAACTCACATAGCTGCCGCCCACCAACAGCAGCACCACCACCAGTACCACCACGCCGACAAGTAAACCCTTCATCGCTCTCGCTCCCTCGCTCTATCAAAACTACGGCTCATTGCCAAAATCGGACCCTCAACCCTGCATCTGCTCGGTCCTAAAAAGACGCTCCGCCACCGCCCGAGTCGCCTCCACCGCCACCGCCAAACCCTCCGCCGCCCCCACCGCCAAAACCTCCTCCGCCACCCCATCCGCCGCCGCCGCCCCAGTAGCCGCCGTAGTATCCGCCGCGGCGCCCGCCGCGCCCGCCAAAGACCCGCGAAATCAGCAGGAAGATCGCAAACACCACCAGCCATCCGATGATGTGGCCACCCGGCGACTGCCTGCGCTCCACCGGCTCCGGCGGTAGCTCTTTCGTATTCTCCAGCGTGACCTTCGCATCCGCCGCAATAAGCCCGGCAAGCTCCCGGCTCCCATCGGTCACTGCGGTATTGAAGTCATTCGACACAATCGCAGGATGCAGCCCCCGCCCGATGCGGCCCGAGATGCTGTCCGTGACCACCCCTTCGAGCCCCAGCCCCACCTCGATCCGCCCGCGATGGTCTTGCGTCACCAGCAGCAGCAGAATGCCGCGGTTCGTCGTCTTGTCGCCGATCCCCCACTTGTGAAACAGGTCGTTGGCAAACTCCTCGATCGGCTCGCCCTCGAGTGTCTTGATTGTGACCACGAAGAGCTGCGCCTTCGCCCGCTGCTCTAATTGCAGGCAAAGCGTATTGGTCTGATTGATAACGTCCGGCGAGAGAACGTGCGCGAAATCGCTGACGTAGTTCGACGGCGGCGGCAGTTTCGCCACCTGCTCCGCCCGCAGGCCGCAGCAGACGAACAGCACCAGGAGCAACGTCAGCAGACGGCAGCGGCGAACAAGCATCTTCGTCATTCTACCGGTACTGCATCAACCACCAACCCGGGGCTCCATCTTGAAGCACCGCGGAATGCCGCAGTACGCAGCACTGCAACCAGGAGTATCCGTCTCCATGTGCCGCCGCAAGGCGATCTCGAGTGGCCCACAGCGTAAGCGTGAGCGACCAAAGGAAGCGAACCCCACAAAACGCGCCAAAGGCGCCTCCGCCTCAATGGCACATCGAAAAAGAGGGGCGCCTCGCGGCGCCCCAATCGGTTCCTACCGGGAACTTGTTGTTTACATCTTCGCTTTCTGGGTTCCTTTGGACTGCGCGATCTGTTCGGCCTGCTGCAGGTGGCTCTCGATGATCTGGTCAGAGTGCATCACCATCTGCTTCAGTTGCGGGTTCTGCGTCGACTGCGCTTCCTGCTTGAACTCGCTGTCGTCCTTCTTGTGGTCCTTCACCATGTCTTTGATATAAGCCTGATCGAATGCATCGCCGGAGAGCGCCTTCATCTTCTCCATGCTCTTCATCTGGCCCTTGGATGGACCATCGGGCACCTTCACGCCCATCTGCTCGGCGGCCGGCTTCATCTGGTCCTGCATTTTCCCGTGATCGTCCACCATGCGTTGGGCAAACTGCTTCACCTGGTCATCGCTGCTCTTCTGCAGCGCAAGCTGGCCCATCTGTATCTCGGCCAGATTGCCTTCCATCGCCTTCTTCACGAACGCCTTATCCGCTGCTGGACCCGTCGCGCTGTTCATCCCGCCCATCTGCTGCTGCTGTTCCGATTGCTGCATACCCGGAGAATTGTTGGACCCGGGTTGCGTCGGTTGCTGGGTCGGCTGTTGCATGGATCCACTGCCCGCCTGGGCAAACACCGGGCTGCAACACAACGCCGCCGCCGCTGCGAGATACCACATTCGATTTGCCTGCATTCCTCAATCTCCTCTGCCTTAAAACGTTCTCGAGGCAATGGAGCACGCGAGCGCTGCTGCGTCCGCCTACTGCGCCTCTCCATAACTAAGTAGCCGCCATTCCCTTCTGCCGTTGCCCACCGCCGGGAGGCTCTCCGGGATCTGACCGGGTTATGGAAACTTCCTGCTTGCCGGCAGGCAACCAATCCTCCCCAACCGCGCGCCATACCTCGGTCGCAGATATCCTTGAGTCATGCCCCAGAATGCCGTATCCGCACTGCCGCTCCCTCCCGTCGCGCGTCGCGAGCCGCTCACCCAGACTTTCCACGGAGAAGCCCTCCACGACGACTACGCCTGGCTGCGCAACAAAGACTCGCAGGAGGTCATTGCCTATCTCGAAGCCGAGAACGCCTATGCCGAAGCCTGGATGGCGCCCACAAAGCCCCTGCAGGAAACGCTCTACCGAGAGATGCTGAGCCATATCAAAGAGACCGACGAGTCGTATCCCTACCGCTATGCCGGCTACTGCTACTACTCGCGTACCGTCGAAGGCGCGCAGTACACCATCTACTGCCGCCGCAAGGGATCGATGGATGCGGCCGAAGAAGTCATCCTCGATGGCAACCAGCTCGCCCAGGGCCACCCATTCATGGCGCTCGGCGCCTTCGCCATCTCCGAAGACCAGAACCTCCTCGCCTACTCCGTCGATCACACCGGCTTTCGCCAGTACACGCTGCACCTCAAGGACCTGCGTACCGGCGAGACGCTTCCCGACACGGCGGAGCGCGTCGGATCCATCGTCTGGGCCAACGACAACACCACGCTCTTCTACTCCGTCGAAGAGGAGGAGACCAAGCGTCAGCACCAGCTCTATCGCCACACGCTGGGCCAGCCGCAGTCGGCAGACACGCTGGTCTTCGAGGAGCCCGACGAGCGCTTCAACCTCGGCGCCGGCAAGACCCGGGACAACAAATACATTCTGCTCGAAATCGGCAGCCACACCACCAGCGAGTCCCGCTTTCTCCCCGCATCCGATCCCACCGCCGCCTGGACATTGATCGAGCCCCGCCGCGACAACATCGAGTACTACCCCGACCATCGCGACGGCCTCTTTTACATCCGCGTCAACGACACCGGTCGCAACTTCCGTCTGGTCACCACGCCCGTCGATCGGCCCTCAAGCAAGAACTGGCAGGAGCTGATTGCCCACCGCGACCACGTCATGCTTGAAGATGTGGACCTCTTTGCCACCTTCGCTGCCATCGGCACCCGCTCCAGCGGTCTGCCCCACATCGAAATCGCGCCCTTCGCCCAGGACGGCGCGCTCGGCTCCGGGCGCGAAATCGAGCTCCCCGAGCCGGTCTACTCCGTCCATGGCGGCACCAACCCGGACTTCGCCACCACAAGCTACCGCTACGGTTACCAATCGCTGGTCACGCCGGCATCGGTCTATGAGCTGGACATCGCCACCCACGAATCCATCCTGCGCAAGCAGCAGGAGGTCCCCGGCGGCTTCGACCGCACGCTCTATGCCTCGGAGCGCGTCTTCGCCACGGCGGAGGACGGCACCAGGGTTCCCGTCTCCATCGTCTACCGCCGCGACAAGAAGACCACCGCCAATCCCCTGCATGTCTACGCCTACGGCTCCTACGGCTACTCGCTCCCTGTCGGTTTCAACGGCAATCGCCTCAGCCTGCTCGATCGTGGCGTAGTGATGGCCTACGCGCACATCCGCGGCGGCGGCGATATGGGCAAGCCCTGGCATGACGCCGGCCGCCTCCTGCAGAAGCGCAACACCTTTACCGACTTCATCGCCGTCGTCGAGCACCTCACCAGCAACGGCTACGGCGACCCGGCGCGTGTCTCGATCGAAGGCGGAAGCGCCGGAGGCCTGCTCATGGGTGCTGTCACCAATCTGCGCCCAGACCTCTTCCGCGCCGTCATCTCTCACGTGCCCTTCGTGGACGTGATGAACACCATGCTCGACGCCTCGCTGCCCCTCACCGTCCCCGAGTACGAGGAGTGGGGCAATCCGAACGAGCCCGAAGCCTTCGCCTACATGCTCAGTTATTCGCCCTACGACAACCTGAAGCCGGGCGCCTACCCCGCCATCCTGGTCAAGACCTCGCTCAACGACAGCCAGGTCATGTACTGGGAGCCCGCGAAGTATGTTGCCAAGCTGCGCACCCTCAAGCACGACCAGAATCCGCTGCTGCTCTACACCAACATGGCCGCGGGCCACGGCGGAGCCTCTGGACGCTACGACTACCTGCGCGAGATCGCTTTCGACTACGCTTTCATCCTGCGCACACTATCGGTGGTGTGAGACGAGATCAAGCATTCCTCCCGACGGAGCGCGCCTTCTGCCGCAGTGTTAGAACGAATCGTGGACGCATGCCAACACCGAGATAACACTCGAAGTCGAAGGTCTCAACTACCTTGGTCGTCCGAAGAACAACACGTAGCCATCAGGATCGCAAATCTCGAAGCCGCGCAGACCGTCATGTGTATCCTCAAGCGGCGCGCTGAATGCTGCGCCGTGTTCGGCGAATTCGGCGGCAAGCGCATCCGGGTCTGGCGCATCGATATAGGCGTCCCACCGCATGTAGGGATGACGCTTGGAGTTCGGCAACGGCGACACATCTTTGTCGGATTTGACGAAGAGTTGCGCTCCGTCGCGGCCGATGATGGCGAAAAAGGGGTTACAGTCCGGCTGCTGGAATCTGGTCTCAAAACCAAGCCTATCGCGGTAGAAGGCGATGGTTTGATCGACGTTGCTGACGATGAAGAATGGTGAAATCCCCTGCGTCTTCGGTCGTGTCATAGGCATGGACACTCTCGCTGCGGAGCTGACTTCTTAGCTATCTCCGACTATTGCGTAGCCGTCGGACAATACGGCGAGGGATCACGCACCGGGTTGCACGGTATGCCCTGTCCCGCGGCACGGCTCGCCACAATGCTGTTGTACTGGCCGTTTCTGCCGCCCGGCGGCGAGTTGCTCGGGCCGCCCGCCGTCTCCGTCGCCGATCGCAACGCTATCCCGTAGCTCTGCAGGAAGATATTCGCTGACACCTGGTCGGTATCGGTACGAATCGCCGTAATGTACTGGCTGTCCTTCGACAGCGCGTAGACCGTGCCCGTGCCGATCCCGGAGACCGATGCAATCGAGTCGGGGTGCGCGCCGCCGTACACCGGAATCGTCGAAGTGACCACGAAGCTCGTCAGATCCACTACCGATACCGTGCCGTCCGTCTGGTTCGCCACATATGCGCGTGAGCCATCCTGCAGAATCGTCACCGCAACCGGGCCTCGGCCCACCGGAATGGTGTGCGTCTGCCCGAAGGTCGGACCATCGTTCCCGTAGATGTCCAGCCCTACGTTGATCACCGTCACCGTATTCGAGTCGTAGTTCGCGGTCACCAGCAACCCTGCCGGCTGGTAGATCGCCGCATGCACCGGTCCCAGTCCCGGCACCGTGCCGGTGCCCAGCGTGAGTGTCGGGTGCAGCGTGTCGATCGCATTCTGCTGCACATTGATCACCGTGACATTGCTGCTGCCGCGGTTCAGGATGAAGGCGCGATTGTTGTCGCCGGACATGATCCCGAAGACCGGGCAGATCCCCACCGGAAGCCGCGCATCGACCGTGTTCACCGTCGTCTCCAGGGACGCCACTTCCCCCGGCGTGGCCACCGTACCGGGCGTGTTGCACGCACCGATCGGCAGTGCCACCGGCGCGCCGGTCCCGCTGGTCGTGCTCGATTGCCCCTGGCTGATCGCGTAGATGCGGCTCGATATTGGTGTGCCGGCAAACTGCACCGGGTTCGGCGCAATCGGAATCTCCTGCTGCAGCGCCGGCGCCGTCACTACCGCACCGGCGGTCGCCGGCGGTACCTGCAGCGTCAGCACCGCGAGTGCCGCATTCAGCCGCCGCCGGAGCCGTTGGCGAAAGCGGCGTGTAGGGCTCCAGCAGATAAATATCATTTGTGCCGACGAAGATTTGCGTCGGGTTCGCTCCCGCGGTCAGCGTCGAATTTGTCACGTGACTCGTCTGCAGCCCGAAGCTGGTGGTCCCTCCCGAAGGCGCGGTAGTCGGATATGCGTCGAGCGTCACACTCGTGTTGCCGTTGCTGTTCAGGCTGTAGCCAGTGCTTCCGCTTTGGTCCAAAGCGAACGAGAACACGCCGTTGCCCAGCGTTGCCTGCGCGATAATCGTGTCGCCCGGCCCATTGATCAGCGTGGCCAGGCCGCTGGTGGACGGGCTGTTCGTCGAAAGCACGACGAAGTTGGCGTTAGGGTCTTGTGACGCGGGGCCGGTCGGATTGATCGGCGTAACCACAGGACGATATTGGGCACCACAACCGCTTAGCAGGCCCAGCAGGCCCACGGCTGCAAGCCACGGGGCCGCAGCCCTTGCGCAACTCAGCACTCGCTTCTACCTCATGTGCAACAGATTCTTCGTCTTCGAGATTCTTCTTGTGGGATTGTAAATCAGCAGGCCCTCGGCAGAACAAAAGCACCGTGTGTAGATGGTGGCTCGCCCCACGGCCGCCAACCGACCGCAAAGGACCGATCGTCAGAACGTTATTGGTCGCTCACCATGGACTGCAGTCACGACGGACTGCCATTACAACGGATCGAGGAAAGTATCATGCGTGAAGATGTCTGCTCTTAGGTTCGGCGAACCTATTTCAATGAAACGCAAGAACGTAGGGAGGTCACGGTGGCCAGCCTGATCTACTCGGCAATCACGTCGCTCGACGGCTACACAACGGACAAGCAAGGCAAATTCGACTGGGCTGCGCCGGACCAGGAGGTGCACTCCTTTGCAAACGATCTCGCGCGGCCGATTGGCACCCACCTCTACGGGCGCCGGATGTACGAGACCATGGTCTACTGGGAGACCGCGCACACCATCCCCCTCCAGCAAGCCTTTGAGAAGGACTTCGCGAAAACCTGGCAGGCGGCCGATAAGATCGTGTACTCGAAGACGCTCAACGCGGTAGCGAGTGCCAGGACGCGAATCGAGCAGAACTTCGACCCTGAAGCGGTCCGCCACATGAAATCGACAGCGGGACGCGATATCAGCATCAGTGGTCCCAACCTCGCCGCACAGGCGATCAAGGCTGGGTTGGTTGACGAGATCCACCTGTTGGTCGCGCCGATCGTAGTGGGCGGCGGTCAACGGTCCCTTCCAGACAACGTGCGCCTGAAGCTCGAACTACTCCACGAACGCCGTTTCGGCAGCGGGGTGGTCTACCTGCGCTACCGCACCACGATCTGACCAGATGGCGAGTGACACCGGTAGGCTTTGCGCTCATAACCCAAAGGCCGATTAGCGGTGCATGCGTTCCGGCCGCGGATGCAGCGCCTTGCGCAGAAACACCGTCGCCTGCTGATTGTGGTTGTACCGCTCGCAGGCTTCATAGCCATGACGATCGTAGAAGCGCAGCGCGGCCTTCAGGTCGTCTTTGGAATCCAGGTACAGCCACTCATAGCCGTTCGCTTCCGCATACTGCTCAAGCGCAACCAGCAGCGCCAGCGCCGCGCCCGACCCGCGAAACTCCGGCCGCACATACAGACGCTTGATCTCGGCCGCCTGCTCCAGCGTGCGCAGCGGCCGCAGCGCGATGCATCCCGCCACCTGCTTGCCCGCCTCCGCCAGCCACAGTCCCGCGCCGGGGCGAAAGTAATCTTCCTGGAAACTATCCGGCGAATCCCGCACCAGCACATCCACCGCGTCGTTGTACTCCTCGACCAGTTGGAACGCCGTCTCCCGGTCCCGCTCGCCTGCCCGCCATACTCGCAGCTCTGTCATCTCCCCCTCACCGCAAAGCATTTTCTCTGAGATAGCATTTTTCCTGTAGGTATAGGCCAATCAACGATTGCTCCTATGGCTTTCGTTAAGGAAAGCCACGCCGAGTTTCACTCCGCGAACGACGGCAGCAGGAAAATGCTATAGCCCCAGCTTCCAGCCGGTGTAGCTGGCTATCTCATGCGCCAGCCGCTGTGCCCGGCGCCACCGTCCAATTCGTCGACCCAACGCCCGCGGCGATGTATACACCGTCAGACCATAGCTCTCGCACAGTTGGTGAATGCGAAACAGGTGCGTCCCATCCGAAACCGCCAGGATGCTGTGGATGTGGTTCTCTTCCGCAATCGCCGCCAGCCGCCGCGCCGATTCGTCGGTCGTCCGGCTCTGTGTCTCTGCAATGATGCGACTTTCCGGTACCCCTTGCGCAACCAGAAAATCATGCCCCACGCCACCCTCCGAGTGCTGCGGATCGCCGCTGCCCCCCAGCGTGATGATCAGCGGCGCCAGTCCTCGCTGATAGAGCAGCATTCCCTGCTCCAGCCTCGCCCGCAGCACCGGCGAAGGCCGCCCGTCATACTCCGCTGCGCCGAACACCGCGATCGCATCCGCCGGGCGCGCCTCATCCACATTGGCGTAGTGCTCGATCTCCCCATAGACCCAGAGCACCCAACAGCCTGCGCCCGCCGCTACCAGCAGCAACAGGCCGCCCACGACGCGCCGCAGCCATCGCCGGCGAATCTGCCTCGTGTCCCCTTCTGCCGGGCGTTCTTCAGTCGTGTCCGCTCTCGCCGCTCCCATCGACTGCCCCTGAATGCTTGCTTCCCTGGTTTTCACGCTTAGGGAATCTCTGAACCAGCCTGCTGTCATCTCCATCGGAGATAAACCCCTCACTCGTCATCTCGACCGAGTCAAACCAACCAGGCGTCATCTCGATCGGAAAAACCCGTCACCCGTCATCTCGCCCGGAGCTGATCGCTCGCAACGCGAGCGACTCGGCGCAGTGGAGAGATCTGCTGTCCCGTCACCGCTCAATGCGGACTCAAACCGTTGAGAGCATCCCATCTCCGCAGCCTTGAATTCTGCTCTCTCAGTTCTGCAATGCCAGCGCAATCTCGTGCGTTGCAATCGAGCCTTCCCGCAGGATCTGCCACGAATCGCCTCCGCCAGAGAGGTCCACGATCGTCGTGTGCGACTGCCGCGCCGTCGGGCCGCCGTCCACGATCAGCGGGATCCGCTCGCCGATCTGGTCGCGCACCCCAGCCGCATGCGTGCACTCCGGTGCGCCATGCAGGTTCGCGCTCGTCGCCGTAATCGGCAGCCCAAAGGCCGCCACCACCGCCCGCGGGATCGCCGCATCGGGCACGCGCAATGCCACGTTGCCGGTATTCGCCGTCGAACGCAGCGGCAGCTTCGCCCCGGCGCGCACAATCAGCGTCAGCGGCCCCGGCCAGAAGCGCTCCGCCAGCACATCGAAGCTCCTGCCCAGGTCCCGCGCCAGGTCATATGCCTGCTCCACCTCCGCCATCAGCAGCGAAAGCGGCTTGTGCTTCAGCCGGCTCTTGATCTCATAAATACTCTCGACCGCGCGCAGATTCACCGGGTCCACGGCCAGGCCGTAGAACGTGTCCGTGGGCATGCCGACAACACTCCCGGCTCGCAGACACGAGACGATATATTTCACACGGTCCACTTCCGGCTCATCCGGATGGACACGAAGCATCTCTGCTGACAAAGGCTCTCCTGGGACCACTCGCACCATACAGCGCGAAGCACTTCCAGTAGGTGTATACCACTTGACCAATCCATCCAACAGAATCGTTAGCCTGGCGGATGCGGCGGAGACGCTCGAACGCCCCCGCTTTTTGAAATGTGGGACACGTACGTGGTGCCCATCCTGACCCTGAGCTTATCGAAGGGGAGCGTGGTTACCATCAGCCGGCGCCACCGCCAAACCGGGTGCCCCATTCTGAGCGAAGCGAAGGGTGGGATACTACCAAAGCGAGCCTGCGGCACTCGAGGGCCACTCGCCGACATCGCCGCCGAAAAGCCGCTCGCCACCACCACCATGCAAAGGCGCGTAAAATCGCCCCGATGCCCGCCGGTCCTCTTCGCACCCGCCTCCGTCTCGTTGAAAGTCGCCAGAACCCTCACGTCAAGGAACTCCGCGCCGCCCTCGCCCGCACCGGCAGAACCCCCGCCGGACTCATCGCCATCGAAGGCCAGCACCTCGTCGCCGAGGCCCTGCGCAGCCATCTCCGCTTCGAAACCGTCTTCCTGCGCGACGGCTACCACCCGCCCTTCCCCATTCCCGAAGGCGCCGAACATCTCCTGCTGCCATCCGATGTCTTCTCGAGCGCCGTCGCCACCGACCAGCCCCAGGGCATCGCCGCTCTCATCCACCCGCCGGAGTTCTCCGCAGACGCCATCTGCAGCGCGCCCGCTCCGATGGTTCTCGTCCTCGCCGGCCTGCAGGACCCCGGCAACGTCGGCACGCTCCTCCGCTCGGCCGAAGCCTTCGCCGCGAATGGCGTCCTTCTTCTTCCCGGAGCGGCCAACCCGTGGAGCCCCAAGGCGCTGCGCGCTTCCGCCGGCTCCGCCTTCCGCATCCCCTCTATCCATGTAACGGAACCGGAAGCACTCAATCTCTTCGACCGCTATCGCATCCCCGCTATAGCCGCAGTCGCGCGCGCCGGTACCCCCATCCGCGAAGCGCGCCTCACCGGGCCATGCGCATTGCTCATCGGCAACGAGGGCTCCGGCCTCAGCCACATCCTTCTCTCAGCGGCGGCGCATCGCGTCACTATTCCCATGCCGGGCAACGTCGAAAGCCTCAACGCCGCCATCGCCGGCAGCCTCCTGCTGTATGAGGCCTCGCGCCAAAGGGGGCAGGATGGTTCGTCGCGACGGTCGCGGAACGCGTCGTCCCCAGGTAGTCAGAAAACGAGTCGCCAGCCTCCAACCTCACCATGAGCCTCTTCGGCGGCACACCCGATCTAGCCCCCGCGTCCACCCGCCGCGCTGCGCCGCTCGCCGAGCGCATGCGTCCCCGCACCCTCGATGAATTTATCGGCCAGCAGCACCTGGTCGGCCCCGGCAAGCCGCTGCGCATGCAGATCGAATCGGACGACCCCGCCTCCATGATCTTCTGGGGTCCGCCCGGCGTCGGCAAAACCACCCTCGCCAAGATCATCGCCGAAACCACCAACGCCACCTTCATCGAGTTCTCCGCCGTCCTCTCCGGCATCAAGGAGATCAAGCAGGTGATGGTCGACGCCGAAAAAGCCTCGCACTACGGCTCCCGCACCATCCTCTTCGTCGATGAGATTCATCGCTTCAACAAGGCGCAGCAGGACGCATTCCTTCCCTATGTCGAGCGCGGCACCATCCGGCTCATCGGCGCGACCACCGAGAACCCCTCCTTCGAGATCATCGGCGCGCTGCTCTCCCGCTGCCGCGTCTACACATTGCAGCCGCTCACTGAAGACGATCTCATCACGCTGCTCCACCGCGCCCTCACCGACGAGCGCGGCCTCGCGAA
Organism: uncultured Acidobacteriaceae bacterium; assembly: GCA_963757575.1. Taxonomy (GTDB): domain Bacteria; phylum Acidobacteriota; class Terriglobia; order Terriglobales; family Acidobacteriaceae; genus KBS-83. The sequence continues at coordinate 1,138,578 of CAVWSD010000011.1, read as the reverse complement.
GGACAACCTGACCGCCGATGAAGACGCACTCGCGCTTATTGCCTCCTATGCCTCAGGCGACGCGCGCGGTGCTTACAACGCACTTGAAATTGCGGGCCGCCTCGCCGCCACCACACCCGACCGCCGCATCACCCGCGAAATCGCCACCGAGGCCCTGCAGAAGCGCGTCCTGCTCTACGACAAGAGTGGCGAGCAGCACTACGACCTCATCTCCGCCCTGCACAAATCCATTCGCAACAGCGACGTCGATGCATCTCTCTACTGGCTCGGCCGCATGCTCGCCGCCGGTGAAGACCCGCTCTATATCGCGCGCCGTCTCGTCCGCATGGCCTCTGAGGACATCGGCCTCGCCGCGCCCGAAGCGCTCAACCTCACGCTCTCCGCCCGCGACGCCATGGACTTCCTCGGCTCACCCGAAGGCGAGCTGGCACTCGCGCAGGCCGCCGCCTATCTAGCGCTCGCACCCAAATCGAATGCGGTCTACACCGCCTGGGGTGCCGTCACCGCCGACATCGAGAACACCCGCGCCGAACCCGTCCCCCTCCATTTGCGCAACGCGCCGACAAAGCTCATGCGCGACTTGAACTATGGCAAGGACTACCAGTACGCGCACGACATCGAAGGCAAGGTAGCCGGCATGGACTGCCTGCCAGAAAGCCTCCGCGACCGCCGCTACTACCAACCCACCAGCGAAGGTCGCGAAAAACAGCTCAGGCAAAGAATGGAAGAGATAGAGCGCATCCGTGAAGAGAACAGGAAGCGTGAGTAGCAAGTGAGCAGGTCGCCGGGCGTGCGCAGTGAAGTCAGCCAATCAAGAAGCTGTCATCCTGCAAGGTGGATGCATTTGTTCTTGGCGTGCATCACCACGAAACCGGGTGCCCCATCCTGAGCATTGCGAAGGGTGGGATACCACTAAGGCCGGCAATGCGGCATTCCGCACTCGTTACGCGCTGAGATCATTGCACCGCATAGCCAACCATCTTCCAGGCATTGCCTTCATGCAGCATCACCACCGACTCAACCTGCGGGTGCCCATTCGCGAAGACAGTCTGGTACACAAACGCGACATACTCGCCCTTCGGCAGGTTCGGCACTTCGGTCTTCCACTCGCTCGCCTCCAGGTCGCGCGTCACCATCGGATCGATCGGCTTGCGCGTCACCGCCATCCGCCGCACCCAGCCCTGCTCCGGAACCTGCGAGCGAAAATAATCCGACGCCGCATCCCAGCTCTTCTCGTAGCTCTCGGCATCCTCAATCTTCAGCCACGCCTCCGCGGCCGTGCGCGCCGCGGCAATCGCATCCGCATGCTGCGCGTTGATCTTCTCCTGCTTCTTGCTGAGCTGCGCGCTGGCCGCGAGAGCAGGCAGCAGGAGCCACACCAGCAGAGCGCGCACACGGCGAACCCGGAGCGGTGTGTCATCCTGAGCGAAGCGAAGGACCTGCAATTTGCGCGCGTCACCGGAACTCCCGGAGTGAGCGACCAAAGGGAGCGAACCCCGCAAAACGCGCCAAAGGCGCAATCGCCCGTGCGGCCAGCACCTACTGGCCATACTTAACCGAACACCCATAAGGCCGAGTCGAAGCCACCTCGACCGGCTGCCCCGCCATCGCCGCAGTCAGCGCGGCCGAGACATAATTCTTCGCCGTCTTCACATCCGCGGTGTCTGTGCTCGCCTTGTCGTCGATCGCGCCGGCATAGATCAGCTTGCCCGCCGGATCGATCACAAACATATGCGGCGTCGTCTTCGCGCCGTAGAGCCGCCCGATCTCGCCGCTCGGATCCAGGATCGCCGCCGTCGGATGCGCATGCACCTTTTCGATCTGCTCGTTTTCCTCGGCCGCAGTCAGGTAGCCATCATCGCCATGCGATGGCGACGAAGACAGCACCGTGAGCCACACCACGCCCTTCGCCGTCCACTCTCGCTGCAGCGCCTGCATGTTGCCGCTGTTGTACTGTTTCTTCGTGAAAGGACAATCGCGGTTCGTCCACTCCAGCACTACGTACTTGCCGCGATACTCTGCCAGCGACTCCGTCTTTCCCTGCGAATCTTTTGCGCTGAACGTAGGAGCCTGCTGCCCTACGGTGGCCCCATGCGCCACCGGCACCCACACCAATCCCGCCGTCGCAAAGGCAATATAAACCAACGACCGCCAGGCCCAGAACCGACGAAAGGCCCGACGAACATACTGCTGTTCACTCGCCATCCCTCACCTCCGGCTTCAGCGTTATCGCGATGGTGCAAGCGACGCTGTTCGAGCACTCCCCGCGTCGATATTCGAGTTGGGCAGCGTCTTCAACGCGTCCAGCACCGTGCTGGTTGTCAATACTTCGGGCAGCACCCGCGCGGGCGCGCCCGGTGTCCCTGGATACAGCGCATACGTCGGCACACTTGAACGCCCCAGCGTCGCCAGCGCACGCGCGATCTCCTCGTCATGCCGTGTCCAGTCCGCGCGAACCAGCGCGATCTTTCCATCGGCAAGCTTGTTCAGCACCTCGGGCCGTTCCAGCACCACGCGCTCATTCACCTGGCAGCTCAAACACCAGTCCGCGGTAAAGTCCACAAACACCGGCCGCCCCTGCGCCTGGTATTGCGCGACTACATCTGCGGTAAACGGCTGCCAGCCGCGCGTCGGATCCACATGAGCGCCGCTCGCGCCAGCAGCCACGCTCTCGGGCGCCGGGAAGGTCCTCACCGCATACACTCGGAGCAGCGATCGCGAGCACCAGGATCGCTACCGCCGTCACCGTAGCCGGCAGCCGCGCCGGCCAGCGTCCCAGCACCCAGCCAGCAATCCCCAGCAGCAGGAATGCCGTCAGCAATCCGATCAGCGCCGTCGCCCCCGCAAGCTGCGCAAACACCCACACCAGCCAGATCACCGTCGCGAAGATCGGCACCGCCGTCGCCTGCTTCAGCAGTTCCATCCACACGCCCGGCTTCGGCAGCAACCGCGTCCACGCCGGCTGAAACGCCAGCAGCAGATATGGCAGAGCCAGCCCGACACCCAGCGCAGTAAACACCGCAAACGCCACGGCCGCCGACTGCACCAGCGCAAAGCCGATCGCCGCACCCAGAAACGGCGCAGCGCATGGCGTTGCCACCACCATCGCCAGCACGCCGGTAAAGAAGCTCCCCGCGAGACCATGCTTGTTCGCGAGCGACGAGCCCGCGCTGGTCACGCTCAGCCCGATCTCGAACATACCCGCCAGCGACAGCGCGAGGAAGAACAGCAGCAGCGCGATCATGGCGACAAACACCGGCGACTGGAACTGGAAGCCCCACCCCAGTTGCTTACCGCCCGCGCGCAGCGCCAGCAGTACCCCCACCACAATCCAGAACGACACCAGGATGCCCAGCGTGTATGCCAGCCCCTGCACTCGCATCGCACGCCGCGCCGACGTGGATGACTGCACCAGCGCCAGCGCCTTGATGAACAGCACCGGGAAAACGCACGGCATCAGGTTCAGCAGCACGCCGCCGATCAGCGCAAAACCCACATAGCGCAATGCCCCGGCGCTCTCCGAAACCGAAAGCGGCGGCGGCGGAATCGTCCCCTGCCCCGCGCGCACCATGTACGACGTCCCATCCGCCAGCACCACGATCCCGCTCAGCGTCCGCGGAGTGGAGGTCAGATTCTCATCCTGCTTCAACCCGATCACCGCGCCGTCGCCACGCGGCGTCACCGGCTGTGGCGCGGCATTCGCAATCACGCTCTGGTCGGCGGGAAAGAACTGCGCACCCTCCACACGCGTGCCCGTCAGCACCGCCAGTTGAAACCCGCCCGGCACATGCGTGAAGATCGCCTTCGCCCGCGCCGGCAGCACCTTCGGCATCGCCGCGAAAGTTTTGGTGAACAGCGGCGCCGCAGCGCTCGCGCTGCCATCACCCATTGGCAGCGCTATCCCCAGGTGCGCCTTGCCCGGAATGCATGCCTGCCGGCACACCAGCCAGCTCACATCCGTCGCAATCGGCACCGTGTTCGCATTGTCCGTATGAATATGCAGCTCTGCGGGAAACAGCACCTCGGTCTCATAGCCGAAGTCCATCAGCGGACCCAACGGCAGCCGTTTCGGCGCGGGAAACTGCAGCGGCCCCACCGTTACCCCGGCCGGCAACGTCCACTTGGCCGACGGCGGCTCGCCGGAATCTCCGGCATTGCTCCAGTACACATGCCAGCCCGGCTCGAGATCGAACAGCAGCCCGACATGCGGCGGCACCGCGGTATGCGAGGAATTGGCATCAATCGAAGCCTGATCCGATACCAGCGTCACTTTCAGATGCCGCGCCTCAACGCTCGTCTGCGCATCCCCGCGAACGCAGATTCCCGCCGTCGCAAAAATGAACGCAAGCATCAACAGCAGACGCAAACGGTACTGCGAAGGTGCGTTCAGGCGTCCAGTCATATAGGTAAACAGGTTTCCTCTATTGTAGGACGCCCAGCCTGCCCTTCGGTTACGGCGTACCGCCGGCGTCACCGAACAGGGTGCCCCGACCTGACCGGAGCGAATGATGGCTTCATCTCGGTTAGCCCACCAGCCCAGACGTGAGCGACCACAGGAAGCGAACCCCACGAAACGCGCCGCAGGCGCCTTTGCCTGGACGGCAGGTCCCGCCTTTGCCTGGACGGCAGGTCCCGCATTTGCCTGGACGGCAGGTCCCGCTACCGGCGCATCTGCCTGGACGGCGAATCCCCGTTCCGCGACCACGCCGCATGCGCCTTCAGGATGCAGCGGTCCATCACCACCCCAACCCCGTCCGCCTCCGCCCAGCCCGCCGCCTCGTCGTGGCAGACCCCCTCCTGCAACCACAGGTAAGGGATCTTCAGGCGCATCACATCCTTCACGATCTCCGGCACATAGACCGGGTCGCGAAACACATCCACCACGTCGATCTTCCCCACCGCCGCGTGCGCCTCGTCCAGGGACTTGAAGACCGGCTCGCCCAGAATCGTCCTGCTCTTCGCCTTCGGATTCACCGGCACGATGCGGTATCCATGCTGCTGCATGTAGTGCGCCACGCTCAGGCTCGGCCGCCCCGGCTTGTCCGACAGCCCCACCACGGCAATCGTCTTCGCGTTCTTCAGGATCGCGCGTATCGTCTCCGGCTCATTCATCGAGCAATCTCCTCGCTCTTTGCTTCGATGACAGTCAGCAACGAAACGCTCCGGGGGCAGCGGACATTCGCTTACATTTCGCAGACGAGAGTAGCAAGCGGTGCAGCTCTACTCTGTGATTACGCGGTCCGCCCATTCGACCAGCCCCACAAAGATCGTCGGGTTGCCGTATTTGGCGCCGTAATTTGCAAGATCTGCTTCCCCGACCCCTCGCGCTCGCGAGCACGCCCCGCATGCAAAGATCTGGATCTTTCTTGCTGACACCTTTTCCAGCGTCTGCGCCAGAGCGGGCCAGCCCACCGGCACCACTGCCTCCGCCACGCTCTTGCGCATCAAGCCGACCGCCTCGCCGAGCAGGAAGATTTGGACGGAATGGCCGGCCTCGGCCAGCGCTAGTCCATGTAGGAACGGAAACGCAGCCTTGGTCGGATCGTCCGATCCCCAGGCGCTCTTCATCATGATGTTGAGAATCTTTCTATTGCCCGGCGATGCTGGCGTGGGCGAGCCGGACGCGGAATCAAAACCGGCCAACGCGAACAGCGGAAATGCAGCTAGTTGTGAGAGAAAGGACCGACGCGACACCCAAATACCTCCTGCACGTGCATAGAAGGGTCTGCCGCCACTTATACTCCCGGGCTTGATGCTACGCTCGCGTTTCTATACGTCGAGATCATCCCCAGCCGGCGCCACCGGCACCCCACCCTGCCGCCGCATCAGCAGATAGCCGCGGATAAACGGCGCCAGCGCCCCATCCAGCACACTATCCACATCGCCTACCTCCACCTTGGTCCGGTGGTCCTTCGCAATGCGATACGGCTGCAGCACATAGCTCCGAATCTGCGAGCCGAAGTTGATCTCCAGCTTCGAGTCTTCGATCTTGCGGCTGGTTTCCTTCTTCTTCTCCAGCTCGTACTCATACAGCCGCGAGCGCAGCATCTTCATCGCCTTCTCGCGGTTCTTGTGCTGCGAGCGCTCGTTCTGGCACTGCACCACGATGTTTGTCGGAAGATGCGTGATGCGCACCGCCGAATCCGTCGTGTTCACGTGCTGCCCGCCCTTGCCGCCGCTGCGATATGTATCGGTGCGAATCTCATCCGGCTTGATATCGATCTCGATCGAGTCGTCGATCTCCGGCGACACGTACACGCTGGCAAACGACGTATGCCGCCGCTTCGCCTGGTCGAATGGAGAAATGCGCACCAGCCGGTGCACGCCCGTTTCCCCACTCAGCAATCCATATGCGGACTCACCGATGATGGTGAAGGTCGCCGACTTGATGCCCGCCTCTTCCCCATCCTGGTAGTCGTTCATCTCGGTCTTGTAGCCTTCGCGCTCCGCCCATCGCAGGTACATGCGCATCAGCATCTCGGCCCAGTCCTGGCTCTCGGTGCCACCCGCGCCCGGATGTACCGTCACAATCGCATTCAGCGCGTCCGTCTCGCCGGAGAGCATCGTGCGCGTCTCCAGCTCCTCCGCATACTTGCCCAGCGATGTGATCTCCCGCTCCAGCTCCGGCTCCACCGCCTCGCCCTCGCGCGCCAGCTCGAAGTACGCCTCCACGTCGCCCGCGCGGCGCTCCAGCTCCACGTCGAAGGCAAGCTGCTGCTCCAGCCGCTTGCGCTCCCGCATCAGCACCTGCGACTCCGCCGGCTTACCCCACACCGCGGGGTCGCCCAGCTTCTCCTCAACTGTCTTTAGGTCCGCGCGCAGCCGTGCGGCGTCAAAGATACTCCCGCAGGTCGCGCACGCGATCGCGCACGGGAGCGTAGGCAAATTCCAGATCGTTCAACATAAGATTTGGGCCTGACCTGACTTGAAATAAGTTATGCCACTCCGAATGACCTTGTCATCCGGAGCAAAGTGAAGGATGTGCAGTGTATTCGCACTACCAATAAGCCGGGTGCCCCATCCTGAGCGGCGCGAAGGGTGGGATATCCACGACGGCAGGTTCATCACTCAACCATCCGGCGTCTGCGTTCGATCGTCAACCGCACCGCGCGCGCCAGCATCGCCATCGACAGTATCCCACACACCAGCGCAAACACATCGCCGAAGCGCGTATAGAAGGTCAGGTCGTCATTGACCCCGTAGCCCACCGCCAGCGATGTGAACTCATGCCGCGGCACGCTCTGCGTTATCCGTCCATACGGATCGATCGCCGCCGTCACGCCCGTGTTCGTATCGCGCAGCAGCCAGCGCCGGTTCTCTACCGCACGCATACGCGCCATGTTCAGGTGCTGCCACGGCGCGCTGGTATCTCCATACCATCCATCGTCCGAGATATTCACCAGCACCTCGGCGCCATTCACCGCAAACTGCCGTATCTCATCGGCGAAAATCGACTCGTAGCAGATGAAGATGCCGTAGTGATGTCCATTCAGGCGAAAGACCGATCGCTTCCACCCATGCGTAAATCGTCCTGCATTGTGCGTCAGCCCATGCGCAAAGCTGAATAGCTTCGCGAATGGCACATACTCTCCCCAGGGAACCAGGTGGATCTTCGCGTAGCGGCCCAGCAGCGCGCCGTCCGGCGTAAAAACGCTGGCTGCGTTGTACAGGTCAACATGCGTCGCGCGAACATCCGCCGCGGCATTGCCCACAATCGCCGCTGCGCCGGTCGCAGCCGTCATCCGCCCGACCATCGCGCGAAATCGCGGATCACCCTCCGTCATCGCAGTGGGAGCCTCCGGCCACACGATAAGACTCGCCCGCGCACCGTCACACGCCGGTGTCACCACGGGAGCGTGCGTCTCCGGCATGCCGGCGATATACGGTGTGCAGGTGCGCTCGCTCCATTCGATAAAGCGGTTCGTATTCACGTCCCACAGGTCGACATATTTTCCCGTCTTCGGGTCCCACTCCGTCCCTGTCCATGAGTTGTCCTGCTGCACGCTCAGGTTCTCCTGCAGCAGCACGGCAGTCGCGCTCGTAGGTGAAGGCGCGGGATGCCACAGCACTCCTAGCTCCAGCACCACCGTCGCGGCAGCGGCAATCGCCAACCATTGCTTCTCCTTGAGCGCCAGGCCCGCGGCAAACAACGCATTCACCGCCAGCAGGACAAACGTGACTCCATAAGTCCCCGTCCAGGGCGCAAGGTTGGTCAGCGCTGTATTGTCTACCTGCGAGTAGCCCAGCTGGTCCCACGGCACCTTGATCAGATGTGCGCCCAGCAGGTCGATCGCCGTCCACAAAAATGGGGCCAGCAGCAGTGGCGCGCGCACCCCGCCGGTGGCATGCCGCACAAACGCCATCAGCCAGCCGAACAGTCCGTAGTACAGCCCCATGATCAGGCTGTACAGCAGCAGGATGCCCAGCGCCGCCGCCGCCGGCAGTCCGCCATAGAGATACATCGTCTGGTAGATCCAGTAGCAGTTGATCGCGTACCACGGCACGCCAAAGACCCAGCCGGTAAGGAAGCCGCGCCACAGCGGCCGCCGGCCCGCATCGCTCGCCACCAGAGCCAGCAGCAACGGCGCCGCGCCAACCCACGCAAACACCGCGCGCCACGCCGGCAGCGGCCCCGCTAAGGGAAAGCACAGGTTCAGCAGCACGGCGGAGAGCAATGCCAGTCCCAGTCGAGTCTGATTGCTTATTACTATGCGCATCGGTGGGTCATGCGAGTCGGAGTCTACCATCCACACCTCTTCGCCTTTGGCATCTATCCCTTGGAAGCATCCTGATTCCTGACGCTGTACACTTCTCTCATGTCTGTCATTCTCTTCGGCATGCGCCTGCTGGAAGTTTTGTTCTTCGTCGGCATCGCAGGCTCCGCCGTCGTCGTTGTCATCGCCACGGCGGAAGACATCCGGGAGCTCCTCACCAAGACCAAGCATGTCCATGCTGCCGAAAAGACGCCCGCAGCATGAAGTCGTTGCAGAAACCGGACCGTTGCAGAAGTAAGTTCAGACGCGGAACAGGGAATGAAGCACCTTCCTGGCTGACTCAGTAGATGGTGTACAAGCTCCAACTATTCCAATAGCATGACAACCCATCCCTTGGGCAGCGTTGACGCTCCCATCCATCCGCTCTACACTCAGCCGAGTACGCGCCGGACAAGCAGCAGCGCATTTCCCTCTGCGTGTAGGGGCTGAGCGCTCCGCCGGACGTCAGGATCGAATGGCTTTCGAAAAAACAGTCGCAGCACCCTCTGGTCGCGTACGACTCGTCGTTGCCTCCTCGGTCATGCTGTCGTTCATCTCCTTCTGGCGCGCAGCCGCCATCGTCCTCAATGACCTTGGCTCCTCCGCCTTCTATGCCGGTGGCATCTCCGAACAATTAATCGGTAAGTCCGCGCCCTGGTTCATCATCGGCGTCGTCCTCTTCTCCCGTGCCGTCCGCGCCGTCTACGTCGAGAGCTGCTCCATGTTCACCCGCGGCGGCGTCTATCGCGTCGTCAAGGAGGCCCTTGGCGGCACCTTTGCCAAGATCAGCGTCTCCGCCCTGATGTTCGACTACATCCTCACCGGCCCCATATCCGGTGTGTCTGCCGGCCAATACATCACTGGGCTTTTGAATCAGTTTCTGGAAGTGGGTGCGGCACACAAATGGGTGCCCGCTTTCCTGTTAGGCGCGAACCATCACGTCCCCCATCTACCGATGAATCTCACCGCCGCCTTTGTCGCGGTGGTCGTCACCCTCTACTACTGGTGGCAGAACGTCAAAGGCCTGGAAGAATCCAGCGATAAAGCACTGCAGGTCATGAAGATCGCGACCGTCATGGTTGTCATCCTGCTTCTCTGGGGTGGTTACACCGTCTTCCATGTAGGCGCTCACCTGCCGCCTTTCCCGAGCCCCTCTACTTTGAGTTTCAGCCCGGACGCGCTCGGCTTCCTCAAGCACACCCACTACACCGAGATGCTCGGCCTCTTCGGCATCGTCATGGCCTTCGGCCACTCCGTGCTGGCTATGAGCGGCGAAGAAACGCTCGCCCAGGTCAATCGTGAAATCGAGCACCCCAAGCTGCGCAATCTCAAACGCGCCGCCATCGTCATTGCCATCTACAGCCTCTTCTTTACCGGCCTCTCCACCCTGCTCGCCGGCATGCTTATCCCGGATGCGGTCCGCATCCCGGTTTACAAGGACAACCTCATCGCCGGTCTGGCCATGTACATGGCAGGCCCGCAGATACTGCGCATCATCTTCCGCGTCTTCGTCGTCGTCGTCGGCTTCCTCATCCTCTCCGGCGCGGTCAATACCTCCATCATCGGATCCACCGGCGTGCTTATGCGCGTGGCCGAAGATGGCGTCCTTACCGACTGGTTCCGCAAACCCAACCGCCGCTTCGGCACCAGTTATCGCATCGTCAATCTGGTTGCGGTCATGCAGCTCTTCACTATCATCGTCACCCGCGGCAATGTCATCATGCTCGGCGAGGCCTACGCCTTCGGTGTTATCTGGAGCTTCACCTTCAACGCCCTCTCCATGCTCGTACTCCGTTGGAAGTACAAGGGCGAGCGCGGCTGGAAGGTGCGCCCGAATATACGCATCGGCAAGACCGAAATACCCATCGGCCTGCTCTGCGTCTTCGCTGTCCTCTTCAGTACCGCGGTCGTAAATCTATTTACTAAGTCCGTTGCCACTATCAGCGGCATCGCCTTTACTGCCGTCTTTTTCATCATCTTCACTATCTCCGAGCGTCAGAACCGGCACCGCCACGCGCTCACCGACCGCCAGATGCGCGAGCACTTCCAGCTTGAGCACGAAGACACCGTCGGCCGCGAGGCGCTCCAGATCCGCCCCGGCTGCATCATGGTCACCATGCGCGATGCCGCCAATCCACTCGCGTTGAAATGGGTGCTAGCCCGCACCGATACCGATGAGCAGGATGTGGTTGTGCTTACCGCCCGCATGGTCGGCGCCGGCGGCCCCGAACTACTCGATGCTTCCGAGCAGTCCTTCTCCGAGCACGAGCAGATGCTCTTTACCAAGGCAGTTTCCGTGGCGGAGAGCTTCGGTAAACACATCAACCTGCTTGTCGTCCCCGCCGGCGATGTCTTTGCCGCGCTCGTACAGACGGCAAATTCGCTCGAAGCTGCTTCCGTAGTCTCCGGTATTTCTTCCAAAATGACGCCGCAGGAACAGGCTTACTATGTCGGCCAGGCGTGGGAGGCTCTTCCTGAGCCCAAGCGTCAGTTCACATTTAACGTGGTTATGGAAGATGGCAGCGCACAGGCATACCACATTGGCCCGCACGCCCCGCACCTGCAGCCGGACGACGTCCAGCTCGTCCATCGCCTATGGTTGAACTTCCGTCGCGATCCCGACCTGGCCGGATTGCATCATAGCGATATCGTGACTTACGCCTTAACCCGTCTAGCCTCCGAGTACGCACGCGATAAGCAGGAAACCCTTAAAGGACTGAAGCGCAATACCACCAGGGATACCGCGCCCACACGCGCTTTTGGCAAGCCCTACGCCGCTCGAGAAGGCGCGAATGACTACAACGTGCTCGCGCCGAAACCCAATGCGGATAAGACCGATATTTCTTCCTGATTTGTTACTTCCTGCCCGCCAATCAAGATTATTCATGCTGATTTTTCGCCGCATTTTTTGCGCAATCAGGCAAGTTCCTTCATAATGGATGTCGCTTCGCATTCTTTATGCGTTGTCCAAGGGAGGGTACGTGAAAGTAGAAGAAATACTGGCCGGCATCGATCAGGAAATAGCTCGACTGCAGCATGCGCGCAACTTGCTCGCCGGTGACCAGCCTCGGCGCGGCCGGCCCCGTGGGTCGACATCGAAAAAGGCCGCAAAAACCGTCAAAGCAGCAAAGCCCACCGTCGCCCGTAAAAAGCGGAAGTTGTCTGCCGAAGGTCGTAAGCGCATTGCAGAAGCAATGCGGAAGCGTTGGGCGGAACGCAAGAAAGCAACAGCCGGAAAGTAAAGCGCTTCTTAATTTTTCCTTAAGAGGATTGGCCCGCTAGCCGGGTCCGACTACCCGGCTCCATCAGGGACCCACAGAAATCAGATTCAGGTCAGAAGAAGAGGGCAGCCTTCCCGGCTGCCCTCTTCCGCGTAAAGCCCATCCATCCATAAGCACAATCGCTACTGCAGGCTCTCGCCCGGCTTCGGCGCAAGTACCGAAATCCCTGTACCTTCCAGGTGCGCCTTCAGCTCATCCGGGGTTCCAGTCAGCGCCGCAAAGGTTCCATAGTGCACCGGTACCACCGTCTTCACCCCTAGATACTGAGCCGCTAGCGCTGCATGCTTCGGCCCCATGGTGAAGTTATCCCCGATCGGCAGCACCGCCACAGCCGGCTCGTACAGCTCCTTGAATAGCTTCATATCTCCGAACAAAGACGTGTCCCCGGCAAGATAGATCGTCGGCGCTCCTTCCATCGTCAGCACATACCCGCATGGATTGCCTGCATAAAAAGTCTTGCCGCCATCCACAATGCTCGAAGAATGCCGCGCCTCCACCATCGATATCCGCACATCCCCCACCTGCAGGTTGCCGCCGTAGTTCATCGGGCTGATGTTGTCGATGCCCTGCCCCTGCATCCAGCTCGTCAGCTCATAGATCCCAACCACCTTCGCCTTCGACTGCTTCGCCAGCTTTACCGCGTCGTGAAAATGGTCATCGTGTCCATGCGTCAGCAGCAGCAGATCGATCTTCTCCGGTAGCTTATAGTTCTTCGGAGAGGAGGGGTTCCCCTCAAACCACGGGTCCACCAGGATGGAAGTTCCACCTGCCGTCTGAATATGAATCGTTGCGTGACCAAGCCACGTAAGTGTGCTCCCACCCAAATGCGCCATGCCTTTTGAAACTCCTGTCATAACCATAAGATGCACCGGAAGCTAAGATGCTTCAAGGCAGATCGCTCCAGGCCGGCGCACGGCTAGGTCAGCGCCGGCAACGCATAGAAAGCCGTGCCCATACAGACCCGAGCTTTTCGAAGGGAAAGGTGGGATATCACGCCACTAACCACCTATGAACCCATCCCTCGACCCCAATATCGCCACCGGATCACCCTGGCCACCTGGCCCGTCCTTCGTCCGGCGAGCCCTCACCGGCCAGATCTTCCGCTCCAGCACCATCGAATTCCTCCGCGCCAACGCCACTCTCTATGGCGACCTCGTTCACTTCCGCGCCGCCGGCCGTCACGTCTTTCAGCTCAACCACCCCACGCTGGTGCAGGAGATGCTCGTCCGCGATGCGCCGCATCATCACCGCGGCATCGTCATGCAGCGCGCGCGCTTCGTCCTCGGCGATGGCCTGCTCACCAGCGAAGAGCCGCTCCACCTGCGTCAGCGCCGCCTCACACAGCCTGCTTTCCATCGCGACCGCATCGCGGCCTACGGCTCCGTCATCGGCGACTACGCACTCCAGATGACCCGCGCCTGGCAATCGGGCGAGACCCGCGACGTGCACCACGACATGCTGCTACTCGCCCTCCGCATCGTCAGCAAATGTCTCTTCGATGCCGATGTCGAATCCGAAGCGCGCAATATCTCCGCCGCTGTCGATGCCTTCATGGGCTTTCTGCCGCTCGCCTTCCTTCCCTTCTCTGCGCAGATCACGCGTCTTCCCCTGCCTCGTCATGCGCCGCATCCACCAAGGCGAAGCCGAGCTCGACGCGCTCATCTACGGCCTCATCCGTCAGCGGCGCGCCAGTGATGCGGACCATGGCGACCTGCTCTCCATGCTCCTCTCCACCGTCGATACCGAAGGCCAGACCGGCAGCATGACAGACCGCCAGGTGCGCGACGAGTGCCTCACCCTCCTGCTCGCCGGCCACGAGACCACGGCCAACGGCCTCAGCTTCGCACTCTGGCTTGCCGCGCTCGATCCCGAATGGCAACAGCGTCTCCACGAGGAAGCGCAGCAGGTGCTCACCGGCGAAGCCGCCACTGCCGCGGACTACATGCGGCTTCCACTCACCTGGCAGCACTTCGCCGAAACCATGCGCCTCTATCCGCCCGTCTGGGTCACGGCGCGCACCGCAGCGGAGCCCTACGACTTCCGCGGCTTCTCCATTCCGAAAGGATCGCTGCTCATCGCGCCGCAGATCGTCATCCATCACGACCGGCGCTGGTGGCCCGATCCCGAGCGCTACGACCCCGACCGCTTCGCCGGCCAGGCGCCATCGCGGCGCACGCAGGAAAGCCCCGCGCGCGACGACAACGCCAGACCACGCTTCGCCTGGTTTCCCTTCGGAGCCGGCACACGCCAATGCATTGGAGAAGGTTTCGCGTGGATGGAAGGAGTGCTAGCGCTCGCCACCATCCTGCGCGACTGGCGCATCTCACTTCCCATAAGCCACAGCGCCATCCTCGAGATTCAGCCCCGCATCACCCTCCGCCCCAAAGCCGGCGTGATGCTCCAACTCGACCGCCGCACATAAAAGCGAACCAGAAATGGGTGCCCCATTCTGAGCGGAGCGAAGGGTGGGATCAATGGGACCTCGCCGCACATAAGGCGAACCAGCAGTGGGTGCCCCATTCTGATCCTGAGCAACGCGAAGGAGAAGGGTCGGATGCCACAACACTTCAAAGCGAACCAGAAGTGGGTGCCCCATTCTGATCCTGAGCAACGCGAAGGAGAAGGGTGGGATACCACAACACTTCTAAAGGCGAACCAGAAGTGGGTGCCCCATTCTGAGCCGAGCGAAGGGTGGGATCAATGTGATCTCCACACCCGTGTTGATGGAAAACTAATTCGGCTTCTGTGACTCCGGCTTGGTCGTCTTCTCCTCCGCCTGCCCGCTCTGGTCGCCCGTCGCATTCCCCTTATAAATCGAATACTGCGAGGTGGGCCGCTGCATCTTGATCGTGATCTCCTTCGCGTCGGCATTCGCCACATAATCATTGCCGAAGGTCTGGAACCCATTCGCAATGATCTGCAGCCGCACCGTCGAGCCGATCGGGATCACATCCAGCGCCGTCTTGCCCTCCAGGTCCGTTTTCAGTTCCATCGCGCCTTCTTCCTTGCCCTTCTCATTCACTGGGTGAAAGATGACCGCGGCATTGGGAATCGGCTTACCCGTGGTCGCGCGCACTACGCTGATGTCGATCTTCATCGTAGGCGGCGGCGCCTTGTACTTGCGGCCGCGCTTGTCCTGCTGCGCAAACGCAAAAACGGTCGAGAGGACAATCAGACAGAGAGTGGCAATGCGGAAGAAGCGATGCGACGACATGCTCCCTATTCTAGTGGCTCCCATGGCCTCTTTCCATCGGTTACCCGCGGTCCCTGGTGACTAACTCTGGCGCCGCTTCTTTCCGGCGCGATCTTTGAGCAGCAACCTTCCTCCCCTGTCGCTTGAGCCACTTCAGGCAATCCGACGCCCACCGGTATCGAGCGGAGAGGATGAATAGCCCGGCGAAAAGGAACGGAAGACCCGGAATAACCGGCAGCACCACTCCAAGAACGCCGACACAGACACACACCCACCCCACGACCGTTCCCCACAGCGAACCGGGCCTCTTCAGATTCGTGATCCAGCCGGGCACTCTCATACTGTTTAGACTCGGTCTGGTCGCAATCGTTCACGTCAGCTCCGGTTTACCCGGAGCGCACATTGACCTGTTGTTCTACCTGCCGTCCGCGTGACCGTGTCATGCCGGATATCGAGCGGTTCAGTGCCCCGGTCACATAGTGAGAACCACGCGGAACTGCGCCTTACCGCTCATCATCCGCGCGTAAGCCTCGCCCGCTTGTTCGAGCGGATAAGTTTCAATCATGGGGCGCACGCCGCTCAGTTCGGCGAAGCGCAGTGTGTCTTCGGAATCTGCCGGTGTTCCCGCCGCCCAGCCTTGAATGTTTTTACAGCCCATAATCAGCTGTGCCGGTGTGACTTCGATCGGATCGAACGTCGCGCCGATCACCATCAACGTGCCATTCGGCCCCAGGCCATCGATCAGTTCAGACATCGCCTTCGAGTTCGGCGCTGTGGCAAGGATCACCCGTGCTCCGCCCATCTTCTGCAATTCTTGTGCTGCGTTCGTCGCTTTGCTGTCGATGTACACGTGTGCGCCGAGCTTCTTTGCCAGCGCCGCGTTTTCTCCCCCGCGCCCGATCGCCGCGACCTTGTAGCCGAACTTGTTCGCAAATTGAATTCCCAGATGGCCCAGACCACCGATACCCTGGATCGCGACCAGATCACTGGGGAGCGCACCGCTGTGCCGCAGCGCGTTGAAGGTGGTAATTCCGGCGCAGAGCAGCGGCGCCGCATCCACATCACTCAGGCTCTCAGGGATCGCCGCCAGTGCCTCCACCGGTGCCACCATGTATTGCTGATATCCCCCGTCATAGCTGATGCCTGGAATCTTCACATTCCGGCAATTGCGAAAATCGCCACGCCTGCACGACAGACACGTATTGTCTTGGCCGCCGTGCCAGCCCACACCAACGCGCTGGCCTTTCTTCCACGCGGATACACCTTCGCCCACTTCCGCGATCACGCCCGCGACTTCGTGTCCCGGAATACGCGGATACTCAATTCCCGGAAACCCGCCTTCTTTCGTGAACACGTCGCTGTGGCACACACCGCAAGCCTGTACCTTGATGAGCACGTGTCCCGAATCCCGGCTTGGGAATCTCGCGCTCAACCACCTGAAAATCTCCACCCGGCTTGGGAACCTGTGCCACCTTCATCGTTCCAACTGCGACCGCTGTCGTAGCCATGAATGCCTCCTGTGAGCTCTCGATCATGGGTGTTGAAAAAAGTTGTCGTTGTTAGCGTGGTCTTTCAGGCGTCGGCCCTGATTTCGTGGCCCCGAGAAAAATGTATTCAGCCGGAAACAAGAAGCTGGCGCTCCCGGTTAGCGAGTATACCGCCACTTTCGACGGGCCTGATGCACTGCGCGGGGCAGTAGCGGCCGGCAGTAGAGAAAGCCCTGAAGCCGCGCGGCCGTACCTTTAGCGATTCGTTAAGATTCCTTCCAAAACTTCTCCCAATTCCACATCCCGGACGTCACCTCCATCGGCAACGGAAATCCGAGCTGATGCGCAAGCATGCACACCTGCCCGCGATGGTGCGCCTCGTGAGCAATCATGTAGCACAGCATCTCCACGCCCACCGGCCATGGCCGAGCCCAGCCGTCTCTGCGAAACGTCTCGATGCGGCTCTCACCACCGCCAAGCGCTTCCGCCAACATCTCCTCACAGCGGGCGGCACTCTCCGTCAATCCCGCACGCGCCTGCTCGGGCGTGCAGTCCGCGCGGTCAAGCTGCCGCGGAACCTTCAGATGCGGAGCCGTCAGCCTCACCCACTTGGTGCGCACATTATGCACGTGCGTGAAGATCGCCGCGATGGTCCGAACCTTGCCCGGCGGCCTCGCCCTCCACACGGCAGGATCCAGGTGTTCGATCAGCATCTGGTTCATGCGCTCATTCGCGGCAAAACTCTCGACCGCGCCTTGGCCCAGTTGCTTCTGAGCTTCCAGTTGCGTCTGAGCCTTCTGTGGACGGGTGGTCATGGCTCTCCCCGCGCCGGCATCGGTTGCATGCGCATGAAGCAGAAGCATGGCTACTCTAGTCCGTCGCCACAACTTTCGTCAGGCTTTTCCTTCAGCGTCCCGTCATCTTCTCAAGATGTTCCGGATACCGATCCCCCTGCACCGGAATTTTGTCAGCAGCGCTCTCGATCTCGCGCAGGTCCTCCGCCGTGAGTTCAATCGCAACCGCTCCGATGTTTTCCTCCAGCCGAGACAGCTTCGTCGTACCCGGGATCGGAACAATCCATGGCTTCTGTGCGAGCAGCCAGGCGAGAGCAATCTGCGCAGGCGTTGCGTTCTTCCGCTTTGCCACGGCGCCAAGCAGATCGACGAATGCTTGATTGGCCTTCCGGGCTTCGGGCGTAAAGCGAGGCAGAGTGCTGCGGAAGTCGCCTTTGCCCAACTCGGTGTTCTCGTCCATCTTGCCCGTCAGGAAGCCCCTCCCCAGCGGGCTATAAGGAACCAGGCCGATCCCAAGTTCTTCGAGCGTCGGGATGACCTCTGCTTCCGGCTTCCGCCACCACAGCGAGTACTCGCTTTGCAGTGCGGTCACCGGCTGCACGGCATGCGCGCGACGAATCGTCTGCACACCCGCTTCCGAAAGGCCGAAGTGCTTTACCTTGCCCTGCTGGATCAGCTCCTTTACCGCTCCCGCAACATCTTCGATCGGCACATCCGGGTCGACGCGGTGCTGATAAAAGAGATCGATCGCGTCGCTTTTCAGCCGCTTGAGCGAAGCATCGGCCACTTCCTTGATGTGATCGGGGCGGCTATTCAAGCTATGCGAGCCTGGCTTTCCGTCAGGAGTGATGTTGAAGCCGAACTTGGTGGCAATCACCACCTGGTCGCGAATCGGAGACAGTGCTTTGCCGACGAGCACCTCATTGGTGAACGGGCCGTAGACCTCAGCCGTGTCGAAGAACGTGATCCCACGGTCCACGGCCGTACGCATCAATGAGATCATCTCCTGCTCGTCGTGAACCACACCATACGAGAAGCTCATGCCCATGCAGCCCAGTCCCAGAGCCGATACTTCCAGATTGCTGCTACCCAATTTCCGCTTTTCCATCGTGTCGACTCCAATCATTGGTTGGAGTCTCCGCGGCCCTGTCATGTTGCTGGACCGATCAGGTGAATTGCACCCCTTCATTTTTTTTCGATTACTCCAGGAAGCGATCGTCGACGCTCCTCGCCCGCCTCCTGCCTTCCTCCTCTGCTGCAGGCGAAACGCCGGAACTGTGGCTCCGGCGCTCATGAAAGGAAACCGCTGAGGCGCAACGCTTCCGCCGGCCCGCACTCGCCCGTCACTACTTATTCCGGCCAGGGTCGTCCTCAGGATTGACGTAGTTGAACTGAAAGGGAGCTTGGCCGTGGACCTGCACTATGGTCTCTCCGCAGGCCATGGCGTAGTGGTGCATGCTGGGGTCCATAAAACCAAAACTGCCGCCAGTCAGGGCGACCATCGTCTTCGTATTGAAAACATCGCCCATCCCAACTTTGAAGGTTCCGGAGATGACGGTGACATTTTCCCGCTTGGGGTGCCAGTGGGGCGAGATCCGGTAGCCATCCGGCATCTTCAAACGCACGGTGTAGTCACCGCTCGAAGCCATGGGATCGCCTTCGAGCACGACGAACTGCGCGCCCGGACGCACAACCGGCGGCGCCGGACCCCACGGGATGGTATCCGGGGTGAATACGTGTTTTTGTTGATGAGAAGTGGCCTGCGCCGCAATCTTGAGGTACTGACCCGCGCAGCAGAATAATCCAACCAGCGCGAGTACAACGTACATGCTTCGTTTCATCTTTTGCTTCTCCATTCCTCGGAATTGATCCGCGAAGATCATCTCTTAGCCCAGGGGCTATTCCAATCAGCAGCAGGTAAAGCTTGTATATCTTTCATATATCTTCCCAAGTCGCTGAATCTTAGGGCATGATGCCCCAAGCGAGAGCTTTTATGCGCATTCCAAAACGAGCCGTCGGCGAAGTGGAACTGGACCTCGGCCGCTACGAACTTCGCCGCTCCGGACGACGCGTGAAGCTTGAGAAGAAGTCCATGGAGCTGCTGATCTTCCTGGTCGGCCGGCGGGAGCAGATGGTGTCACGCGAGGACATCGTCAAAAAACTCTGGCGTTCGGATCTGTTTATCGATACCGATAGAAATCTCAATAACATAGTGCGAAAAATCCGGACGGCTCTGGCTGATGATTCGGCGAAACCACGCTTTATTGAAACTGTAGTTGGCAAAGGCTATCGATTCATTGGTCCCGTGCGAGTGATCGACGCTCAATATCCGGGCTTCGAACCCGGACAACCTTCTGCGCGCACCGCTAGACAGGAGAACGCAACCGAGTGGGACGAGCGCTCGTCACTCGCCGCGGTGCCGCTGCTGCTTCTCGGCAAGGCCACCGACGACTATGGACTGTGCCTCGGGTTCGCGGATGCACTGGTCTCGCGTCTGGGAAATCTGCAGGGCGTGGATGTACTGCCGACTTCCGCGATGCTGAACATGCCACCCGAAACACGGCCTTCGGAGATCGCTTCCCGGCTGGGCGTCCGTTTCGTAGTCCATGGCGCTATTCAGATCTCGAAAGGGCAATGGCGTCTCTGTCTCGAAGTCTTTGACGCGAATTCAGAGAGCGCTTGCTTCACCAGAAAATACGCTCTCGATATGGATCACCTCTCCGACCTGGAGAGTGAGATTGCAAAGCAGATCGCGGGCGCATTGAACCGGCCGCTCAGCGCGGCAAGGGGTGAGCAGCGACCCCGCTATAGCCGGGACCCCATGGCGTATGCGGAATTCATGCGCGGCTATCGGCTTGGCGCCTCCGGCGATCCGGTCATGATGGAGAAAGCCACCCATCACCTGACCAACGCTGTAACTCGCGACCCGGCTTTTGCTCTCGGTCACGCCACTCTCTCGTTTGTGTGTGCGACGCGCCACTTCGAATTTGACCCGGCCAGCGTGTGGCTGGAGAAAGCTGAATTCCACTGCCGGCGCGCGCTTGAAATTGATTCATATCTCCCGGAAGGACACGTCGCCTCTGCTTTCTTGCTGTGGGGGCCGTCAAAAAATTTCCAGCACCTGGAAGCGATCACCGAACTCAAGCGAGCGCTCGCCCTGCAGAGCAATCTGCCTCACGCTTACAACCGTCTCGGCACCATCCTGGCCCACATCGGGCTGCTCGATCGTGCTCGGGACATGTACGAAAGGGCGCGGCCCTTCCATCCCAAAAAGGCAGTGAGTTCAAGCATTGTCCAGGTCTATTTGTGGAGTCGAGAATACGAACTGGCGCGCAAAGAGATTCAGGCATGGCGGGCAGAAAGCCCAGGCAACAAGTACGCAATCTGTTTCGCTCCGCAGCCCGCCATGATGACGGAGAACTGGGACGAGGCGAAGAATCTCCTGGATGAAGGGCTGCTGCTGTTGCCGGATGAACCGCTCATCATCAGCTTGCAAGGTGTCTTTTACGCATTGACCGGCAGAGCCGAACAAGCACTCGACTGCGTGACCAGGGCGTGTGCGAGTCCAAAATCATTTGGGCATGCCCATCACACTTACTATCAGATCGCTTGCATTCTCGCTCTCGCAGGACGACGTGAAATCGCTTTCGAGTGGCTTGAGCGCAGTGTCAGCACCGGATTCGCATGCTGGCCACTTTTCCTGAATGACCCTTGTCTCGAAAGCCTTCGCGTACTTCCCGAGTTCGAACTCCTGGTGAGTTCTCTCCAGGCCAGATATCCCGACCATCTCGGAGTGCTCTAACCAGGCGCCGAACTGCGCAGAATAACCACGGCAATCCTCGCGATTCGGTCGCCGCTCGCCGTGGCGCTTCTCGACTTAGCCTGGGTTTCTCCGGCCAGTCGGTTTCTCCTGAGCAGTCTTCGATTGACTGCGGAAACGCGCGGGAGGGGCCTCAAACTGGCGTTTGAAAGCACGGTTGAACGCAGCTTCCGATTCGTACCCTACTTCGGCGGCAATCTGCGCCACCGAATGATTGGTCGAAGTCATCTTTTGCGCTCCCAACTGCAGTCGCCAGTGCGTCAGGTAGGCCATTGGAGGTTCGTTGAGGTAGTGGCGAAAGCGCTCTGCCAGCACGGAGCGTGACACGCCAGCTTCTTTCGCCAGGGTGGCGATGGTCCAGGGATGCGCGGGATTCCGGTGCATCAGCGCCAGCGTCTTGCCCACCTCCGAGTCGCGAGCGCCGCCGAGCCAGCCAGTTTGCTCCGGCGGAATCTGCGCGATGTACACCCGCAGTGTTTCGACAAACAACACTTCCGACAGCTTCGCCAGCACAGCTTCTCCGCCGGCACGGGAAGCGTCGGCTTCATTCACTGAAAAGCGGATCGAGTTCTCCAGCCATCTGCCGGAAGCATCGTTGCGAATACTGACTTTGAACACCGGCGGAAGCCCACTGAGAAAAACCTGGCTCAGCCGTGGCTCGCATGACATAAATCCACAAACGAATTTCGTGACTTCCCCTCCGCCGCCCAGGCGGGACAGCTTCAATCCCTGGGAAACAATTCGAGCCAATTCCTTCCTCATGTCCACAGATTCGGTGGGCGGCCCGTTCTCGAGGATGTGGGCGTGGCCATGGGGAAAGATCACGATGTCTCCGGCATCGAGTGGTACGCGCTCCCCGTCCAGCAGCCGCGCAGAGGCCTTCCCTTCCGTGAGCAAGTGATAAATGATGACGTGGCCGGCGCCCGGCGCCAGGTGGGGCGCCACCATGCGGGAATGCGGCGCGCAAAAACTCCACGGCGAGGAAAATTCTCCGTTGTAGTACAGCGCTCCCTGAAGCTTCACTACCTTCAGTACCTCGGATAGCACATCCATAGATCCTCCCGCGGATTCCCGGCTAACTTTTCCGGACTCAGGGGCAATCCGTTTTGCGGCAACCGAGGCGCGAGCAAGAATGCCGGACGCTGGGGCAAGTATGAGCCGCGCTAATCACGCATAGTAGGCCTCATGGAAGCGTTCGGAAATCAGAAAACATGCTTCCAGCAAATTCAGGCAAAAGGAAATGACATATGCCGGCCACAACCGACGTGCTCAATCATCATCTGAAGGCTTTCGCCGACAAAGACCTCGATGGCGATACGCCTTGTGGCTGAATCGTCTCCCTGAAACGGCAGATCCGTCATCTTGTTCCACTGGATCTGCGCAAACTACTCTGCGTGCACATCGAAGGTTGTTCTTCTGAAGAAACCCGCAAAAGGGCCGCGGGTCAAGATCGACCTGATCGCGCTCGTGCTGCGGACGAATAGAAACACCGGAGGAAGCATGAACACCACTACAGTTGCACCGGAAATCGACGGCCTGAAAGCACGGCTACAGGAAACCTGGATGGCCGGAGACTATGACCGGTTCTCGCGCTATATGGAGCAGGGCGCCCGCACTTTCTACGAACAACTCGACGTTCCCGCCGGATGCCAGCTGCTCGATGTGGCCTGCGGCTCGGGTCAGGTCGCACTATGGGCGGCGCGGGACGGAGTGAACGTCACCGGCATCGACATCGCGCCCGAATGTGGTGCGTCGTGCGCAGGCGCGCGCCCGTGCGGAAGGCCTCAACGCTCAGTTCCTGCAAGGCGACGCCGAAGCCCTGCCGTTTGAAGATGCCACCTTCGACGTCGTAATCAGTCTTGTTGGAGCGATGTTCGCCCCGCGGCCGGAACTCGTGGCCAGCGAGCTGCTGCGTGTCTGCAGTCCCGGAGGCACTATCGCCATGGGAAATTGGACGAGTGAAGGGTTCGTGGGACAAATGTTCAAAACCTTCGCCAGGTTCATTGCCCCCTCCGGCATGCCGGCTCCTGTCTTGTGGGGAGATGAGGCCGTGGTGCGCCAGAGGCTCGGCTCCGGGGTCTCCGACCTTACGATGACGCGCCGCCAATACAGTTTCACCTATCCTTTCCCGCCGGCTGAGGTGGTCGAGTTCTTCCGTCAGTATTACGGGCCCACCAATCGCGCATTTGCTGCATTGGACGAATGCGCCAGTAGAACACTGCGCTACGAACTGGAAGCATTGTGGTCCACGCACAATCGCGGTGGAGACGAGCTTACAGTGGTCTCATCGGAGTATCTGGAAGTTATCGCGGTACGAGCTTGAGGCTGCGTATGTCTCGCCAATCGTTACACAAAAGGAGATAGAGATATGTCTTTGATACGTCCGGATCCAAGCTTTTACCCTTCACCGCTCATGGCAATGCAGGCCCCGCCAGAACGTCTCGCTTATGTCGCGCTGCTAAACGCCGGCAGTGATGGAAAGAACGACGCCATAGGTGTCATCGACCTGGACCCGAGTTCCTCGGAGTATGGCCGGCTCGTCGGGCAGACGGATTTTCTCCGCGGCGACAATGAGCTGCACCACTTCGGGTGGAACGCGTGCAGTGCTTGCCTCTGCCCTCAGGCTCCGCATTCTCACATGGAGCGACGGTATCTGATCGTACCGGGCATCGGATCGTCGCGAATTTATATCCTGGACACCAAGCCGGATCCCAGGCAGCCCAAAATCGTGAAGGTGATCGAGCCCCATGAGTTCACAAGTAAGACCGGCTACTCCGCGCCTCATACCATTCACTGTGGACCAGACGGCGTCTATGGCAGCGCGCTCGGATCGGCCAGCGGTGATGGCCCCGGTGGCATCTTTCTGATGGATGCGAACACCTTCGAGCTGAAAGGTCCCTGGGAGCAGAATCGCGGACCGCAGCAACTCGCCTATGACTTCTGGTGGCACCTGGGACACGACACCATGATCACCTCGGAATGGGGCACGCCGAACATGGTCAAGGACGGCGCCAACCCGGAGTTGCTGCTCGCCGGCAAGTATGGCCACAAGATTCACATCTGGGACTTGGACAAACGGCGTCATCTTCAGGAACTGGATCTGGGTGCGGAGCAACAGATGGTGCTCGAGCTGCGGCCCTCCCACGATCCGAACAAGACCTATGGCTTCGTCGGCGTGGTCGTTTCGCTCAAGGATCTCTCGGCCTCAATCTGGATGTGGTATCGCGAAGGAAATGGCAAAAGCGCTAAGTGGGCCATTCGCAAGGTCATCGAAATCCCAGCCGAACCTGCCGACCCGGAGAAACTACCGGCATTTCTACCGACCTTCAAAGCAGTGCCACCATTCGTAACCGACATCAATCTGTCGCTCGACGACCGCTTCCTCTACGTTTCGTGCTGGGGTACAGGAGAGTTCATCCAGTACGACGTTTCCGATCCCGTCAATCCGAAAAAGACCGGCTCCATCCACCTCGGCGGCATCATTCGCCGCGCGGCTCATCCGGCTAAACCCGATCAGCCTCTGAACGGCGCTCCACAGATGGTTGAGATCAGCCGCGACGGTAAACGCGTCTATTTCACTAACTCGCTCTACTCCCCGTGGGACGATCAGTTCTATCCCGAGGGTGTAAAGAGCTGGATGGCCAAGGTCGACGTGGACCCCAATGGTGGGATGAAGCTTGATGAGAAGTTTTTCGTTGAGTTCGACGGGCTTCGCGCGCATCAGCTTCGGCTGGACGGCGGCGACGCCTCATCCGACTCTTACTGCTATTCAGAGGCGCGATGATGCACGCCGGAATCGGTTCATCGGCTCTCTGGCTGATGCTGCTGCTTGGCGCCTACCACGGAATCAACCCTGGCATGGGATGGCTCTTTGCGGTGGCGCTGGGCATGCAGGAGCAGAAAGGGAGCGCGGTGGCGAGATCGCTCGTCCCTATCGCGCTGGGCCACGCACTGGCCATTGGCAGCGTAGTACTCGCCGCGGTGTTTCTCGGCATGGCGCTGCCGCAGCAGGCTATCCGTTATTCCGTCGCTGCGATTTTGCTAGGTCTTGGAATCTTTTCCCTGGTCGGGCATCACCACCCACGCTGGGTCCGCATGCGCGTAGGTTTCCGGGACCTGACCTTCTGGTCATTCTTGATGGCGTCGGCGCATGGCGCGGGTCTGATGGTGGTGCCTGTGCTGCTCGGCAGCAGAACAGTCGAAGCGGCAGAACCAATGTCATGCCATCACCTGGCCGGAGTCGGCCCGCTTACCGCCTTGCTCGCCACTGCCGTCCACACCACGGCTTATCTGGCGGTCACAGGGCTCATTGCATGGATCGTCTATAGCAAGTTTGGGATTGCGATTCTTCGCAAGGCGTGGCTAAACTTCAACCTCGTCTGGGCTGTAGCGCTTGTAGTCAGCGCCCTGGTCACCCTGGCAATGTAAGACCTCATCGGGACCTTCCGGCCGCGTCGCCTGAATGATCCCGCTCATGGCCTTGCTCTAACCAAGAGCGGAACGCTAAGCGAGGTGCCGCAATGGACTATTCCGACGTTGAAGCGGTACTCCGCCTCCTCGGTCTCTCGAAAGCCAATGCATGCTGTGCCTGCACTGCTTGCTGTCGTCATCATCTGCGTCGTTGTCTGTTACGTTTCACTGCCGGCTATCTCTATCTTCTCTGGTCTCCAAAAACCTGTCCTCTATTTACCGATAGTTGCGGTCGGCACGGCGTGACTAGTCCGGTCAAAGCGATCCTCGCGGCTAACAGCCGTAGAAATGGTCGTACCCACTTTGCAGAGGACCGAATTTCGGGAGCGCACCCTGAGAATACCTGCCCGCGGATTCAGTTCGTTCCAGCCCGGCAGGTTGTACGCGACGAGTCTCAAGACTGCGCAGGCTACGTAACTGCGTTGTGGTAACCCTTTTTCGAGGATGGGAGAAAGTCAGAAAGCTCGGACAAGAAATCCGCTGAGACAGCCCATTTGGGCAAACGGTCTGTGATTTCGTCGATGCTCAGCCGTCTCGCGCGGAGTCCATTCTGGCGGAAGTCAGCGGCCATGTAGTAGTTCATCCTGTCTTTTTCCTCTAGGTCGCCTCTCTTCACATCAAGAACGTCGGGCCGGACAATCGCATCGTCCGGGATCTCCGGCAGTCGCCGCACCATGTTCAGCATCAGCTCCGGGGTCGTCCAGTAGTGCCCGGTGTGGGCCGTAATACCCCGTATCCAGCCGTCTTCCACGACAATCTCTCCCGCAGCCAGAACGGCGCCGCCTCCCAGAAAGGTTGTGTGGTGAAATTTGCTCGCCGCGTGGTCATGGATATAAAGAGACCCGTCGGGAGCAAACACAAAGATCTGCCAACCCGCGCCTGACTCGAAAGTTCTGCCATTCCTCGTCGTCCACGGCTCGCCATCCTCGCCGACCACGCGACGCGCAGCAAAAGAGACCATATCCTGCTCGCCTTGGTGGTACGCCACCTCGGGCTTGGGTTTACCGCCGATCTCGTCCCAGAACGATATCTTGCCCGGGCCATCCAGCCACTGCTTGTACAGAGCGGATAGGACAAATGCATGCCGGTGCAACGGGTCGATGACCTCGAGCCACATGTTCGCCTTATCCTTGCCCGCCGCCGTCTCCCGGAAATCGCCGGAAGAGCGGACCAGCTTCACGCCAACTCGCGCCGCCTCCGCCGTGATCTGATTCGCAAGATCATTTAGCGCCTCCCAGCGGAGCTTCCTCTTCAGCCGGCCTCCCCGCGGATGCTTGCTGGTCAGGTAGGAAGCCACTCTATAGAAAAGTCCCGCGAGAACGGATGCCTGGGCATCGAGAGTAGTCGAGCTCTTTACGCCGACCGGACGAGATGCGGGATGCTCCGCGTTGTAACGATCGACGAAGTAGCAGATTTCGCGAAGTACAGGGTTCTTGCTGCCTTCAATAGTTGCGCGATGAAGCAGACGAAGGGCCATGTTCTCTCCTGGCAGGCTGAACGATTCCGGGATTTCGAATAGAACGATACTTCGCTTGGAGGAGAATACCCAGCCAGTTTCGGATCTGCAACGGCCGACCCATTGCGGCGACGAAGCAGCTCGACACTGCAAACTGAGGTGGCCGCCTGCCCTCACTCGGTCATTGAATGAGCGCGGCTCTGACACAACGTTCTTGACCTTCAATTCGGCTTTGCCGATGGCATCTCGGATGGCGAAGAATTGTCCGCGTTGCCGCTCGTCATCCGGGCGCCGATGTCGTCGCCAAGTCCATCGCCAGTGAAGCCGGCCTAAGGTGGAGTGAGGGATCTGCTATGTGTATCATTCTCTGCCGGCGTAAAGTACCGCTAAGCCAGTCACTCCATCGAGTCACCTGCAAACTCACTGTGAGCGACCAAAGGAAGCGAACGCCGCATTACGCGCCGAAGGCGCCTCCGCCCCGAACGGCGAGTTCGCGCCGCGCCGGATTCTCCAGCTTCGCTTTCGTCGACCACAGCCCCGCGGACGGCGTGCTGATGTAGAACACCTCTTCCCCATCCGGCATCGTGTTCCAGCCCTCTGACAATCGATTCCGCGCATAACGCACTTCTTATTGATCCAAACAAAATTACCACCGAAACGGGGCATACCTTGGCCGACGGCAGCTTCCAGGATCAGTATTTTGTCTGCTCTACGGCATGTCCGATAACCTCCGCACCGACTCTAGCCACTCAAACAGTGAATGATACGTTGCCTTCGAATCAGCAGGTGTACTACCTCAATCCCGATAGTCTGGCCTACTATTGCAGCAAAATCACCGTGAATGGTCACTGAGATGAAAATCGCGAGCACACTGGCCCTGCTGTCGATAATGTGTGGGACAACTGCGGTACAACCGTTACCTCAACAAGCAAAGATGTCTGAGCAAGAAACAGTGAGTTTCAAGAGCGAGACGGCCACGCCAATGGAGGTCGTAGTAGCTGTTGCAATGCAGACGCACATACCTATGGGCCTCTTCATCGGAAGAAATCCTCATCTCCTTTGTGAACAGCGACGTCCCGTAGACATCCATGAACTACCGCCAGGAGACGCACTGCGCATAGCTCTGGCGCCGGATAGATTTTCCGTTGATGAGCAGCAAGGCGTGTGGCAAATCATGGCACCCGATCTCACTCCGTGGCAGAGGGGTGTCTTGGCTCATAGTTTCAACCAGTATCCGCCTCAGGCATCGGCCACCATGAACGACCTCATGGCACAACTCAACGGGTGGATGTTGATGGAAGCGGAGGGCTCCAAAGGATATGCTGGGTCGACTCTATCGTCGACTGATTCCCCTCGGTTCTCACTCCCCACATTGTACGGAGCGACTGTTCAGGAGATAGGAGATCGCATTGCAGCTCTGGACAATGGAGCGGTGTGGATTTTCAAGGTACGTTCTGATCCTCAGGACCATCATAATGATGAGTTGAAGATTTATTCGTATAGAGAAGATGTCGACAGCATCGCGAAGATGACGTCGTGCGATTAACGTGAGCTAGAAAAGGAGCCGCGTTCGGGTATTGGCCCCACCATCTCCCGCCGCGCCGGATTCTCCAGCTTCGCTTTCGTCGACCACAGCCCCGCGGACGGCGTGCTGATGTAGAACACCTCTTCCCCATCCGGCATCGTGTTCCAGCCCTCGGCCATGCGTTCAGGCGAGTAGCGCGTCAGCGCCTCGCCAACGTCGGCATACTCATAGCCCACGCCCTCGATCTCTTTCCGGCTCAAATGCCCCGGCGCATAGCGAATCGTGAACCGTCCCTCGCTCGACCCATGAATCAAATGCGCCGTCCCATGCGCGATCTCCTGCAGATCTTTCTCCGTGCGATAGAGCCGCAGAATGCGCTCCGTCCCGGTGTATCCATACTTGCGGATCAGCGCGTCTACCTCCGGCTGCTCACCAAAGCGCTCAAGCCCCGGCGCAATCACCAGCAGCTCGCCGCCATCGGCCAGCGCCATGCGCGTGCGGTACACCGCCTTGTTCGCTACCCACGTGCTGCGAAACTCATCCGCCTGCATCACCGCCACAATCTTTCGCACAGGCTTCTCGAACGTCATCACGTTCTGCGCCCGGCTCGCGCGCGCCGCCGCTAAATATGTCTCGAGATCATCCCCGACATAGATGCCGCTCGTGACCAGCTTCTCCTCAGCATCACGCCGCATCACGATCTGCAGATACACATCCGGCAGATGGCCCAGGTACTTCTGCTCGGCCCAGTTGTAGCAAGCCCGCAGCGGCGTCACCAGCGTCCCCAGGTTGTTCTCGATCCCATACACCGCCGCCGCAATGTGCGACGCGCAGATCGTCTCCTTGCCGCCCAGCCCAATGAAGTAGTTCTTGTTATGGTTGGCAAAGCCCAGCACCTCGTGCGGCACCACGTGCCCCACATTGATCACCAGGTCCCACGGCTCGTTTACCCCGCCGTTCAGGAGCATGGTGTTCAGGTCCAGTGGGATCTCCCAGTCCGCCGCACCCCCCGTCGTCTCTGCCACCAGCGCCGCCGGAATCGTCCCCACCCGCGTACAGCCCTCCCGCCAGTCATGCGGATAAATGATCCGGTTCGGAATCGATCCGAACATCCAGCGGTTCTCCTCCTCGGTATGTGGCCGGTGCTGACCCAGCGTCGGAATCACCGCCACCTCCGAATCTGTCAGTTCCTCATACAGCATCTCGGTGATTCTCCCGGCCCCGCTGTGTGCCCGCGTCAGGTCCGGCGGCAGCAGGAGAACGCGTTTCAAATCTCTCTTGACCCGCGTCCGGGCCTCTTCCAGCAGCCGAGTGACCGCCCCCCGGATATCTGCCTCCGTCAGCGCCTCGCCCTCTATCTGAAACCATGGCATGAACTGCAACCTCCCCCAATCTGCCTGACAATCTAACAGGTAAATGGCGTCTACCGGCTCCCGTTTATCGTTAAACCCAACCTCTATCGTCGCGAGTGGCATCCCGCCCGATTAATCTGAGTGAAACATACTCATATTCCGCCCCTGCCCACTTGACAGCACAGCCCCTCCTCCCCTACCGTTGGCAGTTGAAGGGCGACAGTGCTAAAGCCGCCTCGGCTAGCCGGTTGGCCCTCAACTCATTAGAACTTCACCCGCGCGGGTCCATCCCGCGCACCCAAACAAGGAGAAGCAATGCCTACAGCAACAGCACCCGCAGCGACCTCCACCTTCACCCCGCTGCATGACCGCATCCTCGTTCGTCGTGTCGAAGAGACCGAGTCCGTGCGCGGCGGCATCATCATCCCCGATACCGCCAAGGAAAAACCCCAGGAAGGCGAAGTCATCTCCGTCGGTAAAGGCAAGTCCAACGACGAAGGCAAGGTATTCCCCCTCGATGTCAAAGCCGGCGATCGCATCCTCTTCGGCAAATGGGGCGGTACCGAGATCAAAATCGACGGCGAAGACTTCCTCATCATGAAGGAAGACGAAGTCCTCGGCATCCTCAAGTCCAAGTAACTCATACCCGCACACATGTGGGGGTCCATCCTGAGCGAAGCGAAGGACTGGAGCACAACTTCAGTTAGACAATTTCGCAGTAACTCCGCCATAACTCGCGGAGAGCAATCAAGGAGAAAGCAATGGCAAAGCAAATTCTGCACGGCGAAGACTCGCGTCAGGCCATCCTGCGCGGCGTCAACACTCTGGCCGACGCAGTGAAGGTCACCCTCGGCCCCAAGGGCCGCAACGTCGTCATCGAGAAGAAGTTTGGCTCGCCCACCATCACCAAGGACGGCGTCACCGTCGCCAAGGAGATCGAGCTGAAGGACGCGCTCGAGAACATGGGCGCCCAGATGGTTCGCGAGGTTGCTTCGAAGACCTCCGACGTCGCCGGTGACGGCACCACCACCGCTACTGTTCTGGCCCAGGCCATCTATCGCGAAGGCGTCAAGACCGTCGCGGCCGGTGCCAACCCCATGGCCCTCAAGCGCGGCATCGACAAGGCTGTTGAAGCCATCGTCGGCAAGCGCGATGCGGACGGCAACGTCCAGGGCGGCGCGCTCTCGAAGTTCTCCAAGCCCGTCTCCGGCGACATGATCGCTCAGGTCGGCACCATCTCCGCCAACTCCGACTCCACCATCGGCACCATCATCGCCGAGGCCATGAAGAAGGTTGGCAAGGATGGCGTCATCACCGTCGAAGAGTCGAAGACACTCGAGACCCAGCTCGAAGTAGTCGAGGGCATGCAGTTCGATCGCGGCTATCTCTCGCCCTACTTCGTCACCGATCCCGATCGCATGGAAGCAACGCTCGAGGACGCATACATCCTCATCCATGAGAAGAAGATCTCCACCATGAAGGACCTGCTGCCCCTGCTCGAGCAGACCGTGCAGACCGGCAAGCCCCTCGTCATCATTGCTGAGGACGTAGACGGCGACGCACTCGCCACCCTCGTCGTCAACAAGCTGCGTGGCTCGCTCAAGGTCGCGGCCGTCAAGGCCCCCGGCTTCGGCGATCGCCGCAAGGCCATGCTCGAGGACATCGCGAAGCTCACCGGCGGCAAGGCCATCACCGAAGACCTCGGCATCAAGCTCGAGAACGTCAAGCTTGAGGACCTCGGCCGCGCCAAGCGCGTCACCATCGACAAGGACAACACCACCATCGTCGAGGGCAAGGGTGACTCCAAGGTCATCGAAGGCCGCGTCAAGGAGATCCGCAACCAGATCGACAAGACCACCTCCGACTACGACCGCGAGAAGCTCCAGGAGCGCCTCGCCAAGCTGGTCGGCGGCGTCGCTGTCATCAAGGTGGGCGCGGCAACCGAGACCGAGATGAAGGAGAAGAAGGCTCGCGTTGAAGACGCCATGCACGCCACCCGCGCTGCAGTTGAGGAAGGCATCGTCGCCGGCGGCGGCGTTGCTCTCATCCGCTCAGCAAAGGACGTGGACGCGCTCGTGAAGACCCTTCAGGGTGACGAAAAGATCGGTGCACAGATCGTCCGTCGCGCTATCGAAGAGCCGCTGCGCCAGATCGTTGGCAACGCTGGTGAAGAAGGTGCGGTCGTCGTGGGCAAGATCCTCGAGAACAACGATCCCAACTTCGGCTACAACGCCAGCACCAACGAGTACGAGGACCTGGTCAAGGCCGGCGTCATCGACCCGACCAAGGTCACCCGCACTGCCCTGCTCAACGCAGCCTCGATCGCCGGCCTCATGCTGACGACCGAAGCCATGGTCTCGGAAATCCCCGAGCCCAGGCAGCCAGCCCCAGCCGGTGGTCACGGCGGCGGCATGGGCGACATGTATTAATCATCAAGACTGGGTGCCCCATCCTGAGCAAAGCGAAGGGTGGGACTCAGATCGAACTCAGTTACAAAGAAAGCCCCTCGCGCAAGCGAGGGGCTTTTGTTTGTTTGTTCCCTCTCTGCACGATCCCGGCCCCTCTCAAAGAGCAACTCGTCGCCTCTGAGAGCGCAGTTTGCCTGAGGTTCCATAGTTGAGGTTCCATATGCGACAATCCTCCGGTTAAGATGACGGCCCAACGTTCGCTATCTTCCGGGGGAGCAACCCACATGCCTGAAGAATCCCAAAAAGTTCTAACCTTTGAAATCGAGCGCGACGGGGACGCCACCCTGGTCAAGTGTCACGGCCGGTTAGTCGCAGGCACAAGCGAGGAATTCTACCAGGCGGTAAAGCAGCTGCTCCCGCAGACTAAACTAGCAGTCGTAGACTTGGCAGAGCTTACCTACGTGGATAGCATGGGGCTTGGCGCGTTGGTGCGGCTGTATGTATCTGCCCGACACGAGGGATGCGAGTTCAAGTTGCTTCACCTCGGTAAGCAGGTTCGCAATGTGCTAAAGATGACGAACCTCCTTTCGGTCTTCGCCCAGGCGGAGGAGCACAACATTAACATTGCTTGATGGTTTGAGCGCCGGGTGCCCCGCCCGGAGCCAGGCGAAGCGTGGGACACCACAATACTCGGCCCTCAATAGTCTTATCGAGCCGAAGGGGTTTACCTTTCCGTTTTCAACACATCATTCCGCCGGGCCGGCAAAGAGTATAAGGTTCCCGTCCGGATCCATCACAACGAACGTCCGCGCACCCCACGGCTCCTTCTTGAGTGTCTGAGAGAAGCGGACCTCTGCGGCCTGGTAGCTCAAAAAAAGCTGCCTCACCTCATCTCCGCTCGCGACAGTGATCGAAGCAGAAAGCAGATGCTCGCGCTCGCGGATCCCTTCCACAAACACCGGTTCGCCGACCAGCCTCAGGTTGAGTCGTGCATTGTCGCGACGAACCTGCCCGTAAAACGGCGGATCGCCATAGATGAATTCCACCGCGAAGCCGAGCTTGTTGGTATAGAAATCGCAGGAACTCTGGACGTTCGCAACGAAGAGTTGCGCCTCAATGGAAGTAAGAATGGGACGTGGCGTCGCCTGTCTGCGGTTCATCGCTCATGGCATCTGCTCCTGATTTGAGCGCCTGCCATCCCGCAAAACCCTTTTGTCGCGCGACAAGCTCCTGTGCGTCAGCGAGCTTGAACTCTGCCTCCAATATCTGCGCATCGCTAAGCTGACGAAATCGCGGCAACGCAGCCCGGATCTCGGCTGCGACCGGATAATACCGCTCGCGATGCCAACGCAGATATTGTTTGGCCTGCTTCTTCAGGTTTTCGAGATTCGGCATGGGCGCAGGATTCGGTTGCCGTAGGTGGGCGTTGCCCTTTCGGCCTAACCGATGCGCCCTACGCAGCAACAACAGACTGCCCCTCGTAACTACGGATTGTCAACAGCAGCCAGCCCAACCAATCCGATTCTTCTTATGCCACGAAACCCGGGTGCCCCATCCTGAGCAAAGCGAAGGGTGGGATACCACGACACCCGCCCTTAAGACATGCCGGAACCCTGAACGGCCAACATTACCGAAGGCTCAATCACAACCGGTCCCATGCCTAAGCCTGCGTAGGCCCGCGCACTACTCCACCGCCAGTCTATCCCCTCATACACCAGTCCACGCTTCACAGGATTGAAGTGCATGTAATCGATCTTTTCGCCGACCTTCTCGGCAGAGTAAACATTGAAATCGTAGTACCGACTCATCCAGAAGGGCTCACCTTTAACTCCTAGCCGCCGCGAAATCGTCTGCTTCAACATCTGGATCGCCACCGCAAGCGTCCCTTGCGCCGGTTCACTGACCAGCAAATGCACATGCTCCGGCATAACGACATATCCAGTAACCCGGAACTCCCGACGCACGCGCGTCTCGTCGAGTATCTTGCAGAACATATCCCGATCAGACTCAAAAGCTAGCTTCGCCGCGCGTCGATAGCAGCTAAATGTCAAAAAGTGCAGATGCCCCGAATCTTGAATACGCGCGAGCCCATTCGGCATGGAAGAAGGCTAACTTTCCGGTGCCGGCAGACAAATAGCAGTGTGGTGGTATCCCACGCCATGCCGTTCATGTCGTAGTCCAGCGAATCCCGGGTGCCCCATCCTGAGCAAAGCGAAGGGTGGGATACCACGCCATGCCCGTTCAAGTCGTAGTCCAGCGAAACCCGGGTGCCCCATCCTGAGCAAAGCGAAGGGTGGGATACCACCAAACTAGTCCTCCAGACAGGACACCCTATGACGGTTTGTCCCTTAGGGCCAACACCCGGCTACCGCAAAAGGTGTAGCTGACAGGCACACATCTGCAAAACAATCCTTGCGATTGGTAACAACGCCTAGTTACATTTATCCGACTCTCCAACTTACCCATTCAAAGGTGCCAATGAAGCAAACTCTCGCACTATTCCTCTGCCTGCTCGTTCCCACCATCGTCTTCGCCAGCAGCACAAACGGCTACAAAGTCATGTACGACGGCGGCTCGCTCCCGAACATCAAGACCGGCGCCAAACTGGAACTAACGCTCGGCGAAAACGACATCCACTTCCGCGAGGGCGGCCAGGAAATCAAAGTCATCCCCGCATCCGCGATCACCGAAATCACCTACGGACAGGATGTACATCGCCGCATTGGTGCCGCCATCGGTCTGGCAGTCGTGAGCTTCGGAGTGGGTGGGCTCATGGCCCTCACCAAGTCGAAGAAGCATTTCGTCGGCCTCACCTGGCAGGACGGCGACAAGAAGGGCGGCTTCGCCATGCAATGCGACAAGAACGACTACCGCGGCGTCCTCGCTGGCCTCGAAGGTCTAACCGGCAAAAAGGCCGTAGACTCAGACACCATGACCGTGAAGAACTAGCTGGCCCGCGTGAGGGCGGATTCCATTGTCTTCTGTTGTATTACAGCGTATTCTAGAAGAATGCAGCAGAAGACAGTGACTTTCCGCGCCCCCGGCGACAAGATCAAAGCCCTTGACTCCCTCGCCGCGCTCCAGCAGCGCGACCGCAGCTTCGTCCTTAATGAAGCCGTGGACCAGTATCTCGCGATGAACGAGTCCTATCGCGAGCAGATCGCCGAGGGCATGCGCGACATCAGGAAAGGCGAGCATGTCAGCCATGCTGAGGCGCAGGCGATTGCCGCATCCTGGTCGAGAAAGGCCACGAAGATCCGTCCCCGGAAAAAAGTCTCTGCGTGACCTTCGATCGAGTCAACGAAGTGCGATGGTCAAGACGTGCTTTACGTGACCTCTCGGAGATCCACGCCTACATCGCTGACGACAATCCGTCAGCAGCCGACCGACAGATAGCCCTCTTCTTCCGCTCAGCCGAAGGACTGCTAGCCTTTCCCAGGAAGGGCCGCACCGGGCGAGCGGAGGATACCCGCGAACTGGTTGTCCCCGGAACATCGCATATCGTGGTCTACGAAATACGCGAGTCGGCGGTCTTCATTATCGCGGTCCTTCACGGCGCCCGCCGCTGGCCCTACCGATTTCCGAAGGAATAAGAAGAACCGTTTGGGTGCCGGGTGCCCCACCCGAGCTACGCTAGGGTGGGTCTGTTCGCCAACAATCCGCCCACCCCAAAGAACCCGCTAACTCCCCGCCCCCGCCTTATCAAACCAAACATGCCAAGTAACCCGCCCGATCTCCTCATCATCCAGCGGCCGCCCCATCGCCTTTAGCGCCAGCTTGATCTGCCCGTGGTGATAGCCCTCATGCCACACCATGTGTTGCAGAAACAAAATCGGGTGATCGTAGCGAACCAGCATCTCCTTCCCCGTTTCCAGCCGGTCCTTCAGCGCGGCGCGCACCCGGCGTGCGCTGTCGTTCAACATGTGCGCAATACGATCAGGATCGCGCGTCTCGCGCCACCCCTTCTCGAGCGGCTCTCCGGCAAACTCCGGCGCATCCTCGCTAAGCACGAACAGCCGCGTCCCGTGGATGTGGAGGAACATCTCCGCCACCGTCTTGCTGCCTTCCACCGCCCGCGCATCCAGCCCGCCCTCCGGCACCGCGCGCAGCAGATTCACCAGAACGGTGTTGTTCCGGTCCCACGAATCCAGAAGCACAGGCGTCCAGCAGGCTCTGGTCTTGTGTTGTCGACATCCATGCCTCCGTTTGCCGCCATCATAAACGCGCCAAACAGAAGGCCCGTTCCACACCCAATCCCAATCCGGGAACTCACACCAAAAACCTGCCGGTTTATCCCACCCAATTCGCTACACTAAAAATAGAGACCAACTTCAGCCACACCACACGAGATCCACAAAACGCCACCGCGACGGTGGCGTTTTGCATTTTATGGCGTGGCTAACTCTACAGCGGACGGCGCTAACTCCTTCCGCTGGACATATTTACGCGTAACCCCAATGGATGGACATATTTGAGCCTCGGAAGACCACTTAACCTCATGATTCAGCTCACGTTATACCGGGCCCTCCCGCACCGGCGGGGGGAGGGGGTGGATGGTCACGTTACCCAGCCGGACCACAACACCCAAGTCGCCCACAACACAGGACGTGAGCGACCAAAGAAAGCGAACCCCACAGCACGCGCCACAGGCGCATCTGCCTGGATGGCAAATCCCGTTGCACGCGCACAGCTCAGAAGGGAGCTCACATGTATCCGCAATGTCGACATATTCGCCCAAGTGGAGAAGGTTGCCGCGCCGCTGCCATCAAGGGCAGTCACTGGTGCTACTTCCACAAACGCCTCCACGAGCGCTACCACGCGCAACAGGCGCGTCACCAACTCCACAGCCAGCGCAACGCAGCGGGCCGCTTCACGCCCGCGCTCGCTCTCTCCGTGGGCGCACGGCCGGGCCAGCCATCCCGTCCCCACCCTGCGTCAGCAGATCCGGCAATGGCAGCAGACTCGTCCGCACCCGGCTCTCCTTCGGAAACGTCGCTCGTCGCAACCCTCGACTACGGCTCCATCCCCGTCGGCGACCAAGTACCCTCGCACTCTACGCACGACACACCGTTCAGCCTCCCGCCGGTTGAGGACACCGCTTCCATCCAGCTCGCACTCATCGAAGTCCTCGAGGCCCTCGCCGCCAACCAGATCGACCCCAAACGCGCCGGCCTTCTCCTCTACGGCCTGCAGGTCGCCTCGTCGAACGCGAAGCACCTCTCCCTGCACTCCACTTCCATTCGCTCCGTCAGCTACACCAGCGACGGCATCGCTCTCGCCCCGCAGGAATACGGCTGGGATGTCGAAGACTTCGCAGACCTCGAAGACGAAGACGAAGACGAGGACGAGAACGAGGAACAGGAAGACTGATCGGCCGGCGAACTACTCGACGTGGTGCCCCTCGCGCCTACCAGTCCTCTCGTCATCCCGGCGCAGCGGAGAGATCTGCCGTACCTGCCAAGCGCGATGACCGGCGCAAGCGTGGGCAACATGGGATGGCAACATGGGATTATGATGAGCAGCCATGCGCCGCCTACTCGCCACACTGCCGCTCCTCGCCGCCCTCTTCCCTCTCGTCCTCCACGCCGCCCCTGCAGATGACGAGCAGGCTGTCCTCGCCCCCATCCAGGCCATGTTCGCCGGCATGTCCGCGCGCGACGCTGCCGCGATCAAAAAGCCAACGCTTCCCAACGGAGTCATGGTCCTGATGCGCGACGGCAAGCCCACCCAGATGACCTTTGAAGACTTCGCTACCCGCGTCGGCAAGCCCGGCAAGCAACAGATCGAGGAGAAGATCCACGACCCGCTCGTCCGCATCGATAACGATCTCGCCGTCGTCTGGGCGCCCTTCGACTTCCTAGTCGACGGCAAGGTCAGCCACTGTGGCACCGACCTCTTCAACCTCGTCCGCCAGAATGGCGAGTGGCGGATCGCCAGCGTCGCCGACACCAGCCGCGACGATTGCCCGGGAAAATAATCCGGCGAAGTAAGCGACCGCAACGTTTTCGCGGCTTGCAGAATCCAAACGACCGTGCCCGCCATCCACCCCGAGACTCGCATCGGCCACGTCCATCTCAAGGTCTCCGACCTCGACCGCGCCCTCGCCTTCTATCGCGATGTCCTCGGCTTCGACGTCACGCAGCGCATCGGCGACACCGCCGCCTTCCTCTCCGCTGGCGGCTACCATCACCATATCGGCCTCAACACCTGGGAGAGCCATCGCGGCTCCGCGCCCGCACCCGGCACCACCGGCCTCTACCACCTCGCCATCGTCTACCCCACGCGCGCCGAACTCGCCGACGCGCTCCGCCGCCTCATCCGCGCCCACGTTCCGCTCGAAGGCGCCGCCGACCACGGCGTTAGCCAGGCGCTCTATCTCCGCGACCCCGACGGCAACGGCGTCGAACTTTACTGGGACCGTCCGCCATCCCAGTGGCCCCGTACTCCCGAGGGCGAACTAGCCATGGTCACGCAGCCGCTCGACCTGGATGAGCTTCTCTCCCAGTTCACACCTGTCTCTACTGTCTGAAGACAACGTCACTCATCACGAGTGTCCGCGTGCCTTGGGGCGTTCCGCCGCCTTGTAGAAGGTATAGACCGCGGTGTAGGGCACCCGCGCGATGGCGCCGAGATGCCGTGCGTCGCAGGCAGACGGCGGCATGCCTCCGTGAGTATCGGAGCGGCGCACATAACTGACATGGGCCAGCATTCCTGTGGGTGTACTGTCGAGGGCGGGAGAAGCCGCCAGAAGCAGCCAAGGAATGGATGTCCGGTCAGGCGCCGGCTGGCTGATGAGAAGCTTGCCGATGACAGCGCTGCCATCGTTCCACCGCCAGGTGGGTCCGGCGCTGTGGCTGCCAACGGCTTCTGTCCCCGCGTAGAGAGTGGCTTCGGGTGCAACAAAGACCCATGCGGGCGCGCCCTGCTGCTGCTGGCAGTGATAGATCTGCACGCCCCTGCCGGTGACCGGCGGCAGAGGCGCAACAGAAGGATCGGGCGGAACCGTGCGGTCCTGCGCTCGTGTGCCTACGGAAAGCAACAGCATTGCGGCAAAGGCGATAGGGAGGCGCATGACGATCCAAGCCTAGCATTTTCGCCGGAACCACACGTCACGCCGGATTTATGGATCGCGCTCGGATGCTGAAAGGTGCAAGAGCAGCCATTTTGGAATGGCTCTTTGGCGCGTCTTCGAGGAGGATTGGCCGATTACCAGTACGCCAGCACCGTCTTCCGCCACGCGCGCATGAAATACAGAAACGCAATCAATATCGTGAGTCGTGCCACGAGGCCCGTGAGCTCGAGCAGTACAGATTGATTCAGATGGAAGGCAGCCTCCACAAATACCGCGCAAACCAGAATGACCGCGGTGGGAATGCCAAGGACTTTCAATCGATAGGTAGCCATGCACGAAGTGTAGGCAAAACGCACATCACAGCCCATCGCACGGAAGGGTCAGTTACCTTTCCCACCCCCGGGTCTTGTCTGATTATTCATGCGATGATGCGGAAGATGCCTCGCACTACTTCCCTCTCTCCGCAGACACTTTTGATCGATGCCGACGATACGCTTTGGGAGAACAACATCTACTTCGAGCGTGCGATCGCCGGCTTCATCACCTGCCTGGATCATGCACGGCACACACCCGCCGAGGTGCGGCAGGTATTGAACCGCTGTGAACACGCGACCATCGCGGCGCATGGCTACGGCATGGCCAGCTTCGAGAGATCGCTCGTCGATTGCTATACCGAAGTCTCTGAAGCGCCGCCCTCGAGCGAGCAGCGGCAGCGCATCGCCAGCTTCGCGCAATCCATCGCTGATCAGGCGATCGAGCTGCTCCCCGGAGTCGCCGAAACACTCCCTCGCCTTGCTGAGCGGCACCGCCTGATCCTGGTCACCAAGGGAAACGCGCAGGAGCAACAGAGAAAGCTCGACCGCTCCGGCATCCACATGCACTTCACCGCGGTCGAGATCCCGCCCGAAAAGCATCCCGGCGCCTATCGCGAGATCGTCGTGCGCCATGCGCTCTCAACCGAGACCACGTGGATGATCGGCAACAGTCCGCGGTCCGACATAAATCCCGCACTCGCCGCGGGGCTTCACGCCGTGTACGTGCATCATCCCAACACCTGGGTGCTCGAGCATGACGAGCTTGCGGAGCCCGCGCCACCGCAGCGCCTCATCCAGCTCGACCGCTTCACGGAGCTCGCGGAGCACTTCTAGTTCAGCCCTTTCGAGGGCACGCGCTGCCCGAATCGCGAGCGCACTTTTGTTATACTCAGCAAGGATTCCCCCGCGTGCGGAAGTGGTGAAATGGCAGACACACCATCTTGAGGGGGTGGCGCCGAAAGGCATGGGGGTTCAAGTCCCCCCTTCCGCACCAGAGTGAATCCTCAATTTCCGGTTGAGTTTCCGGAGCGAATTTCGGATCATGCGCCCTGGTGGTATTTCAGGAACGCGGCTCCTTCAGAAAGCAGTTCAATGATCATCTTCCTGACCATCATTCACGTTATCGTCTCCGTATTCATGATTGCCGTCATCCTGCTGCAGCAGGGCAAGAGCGCCGATCTCGCCGGCGCCTTCGGCGGTCAGGGATCGCAGACCGCGTTCGGCCCCCGCGGCGCAGCCAACATGCTCACCCGCTTCACCACCTGGTCGGCGATCATCTTCATGATCACCTCCATCGCTCTCTTTGTCCTCATCGGCAAGCACGCCGGCGGCGGCTCTGTCCTCGAAGGCACCCCGACCGCGCCCATCCATCAGCAGGCGCCCGCGCCTAAAAAATAGCATTGCGGAGTTGCGGTGAAGCGGCAGACAAGCGTCTGCCGCTTTCCTGTCTCCGCGTTCCGATCTCAGGATGAGGACATCCGCTTTCCTGTCCGTGGCCTGACCACATCCCTCGCTAAATGCACTAGACTGTTGGGCGACATGAAAGTTCCCTTTCGCGCTGCTTCCTCTTTTTCTGCCGCGCTGCTGCTTCTGCCGGCCATGATCCACGCTCAACCCACTGTCCATAACGAACACACCGCGCCGAAGCCGGCGTCCGCACAGTTGCCGCCGCGCCATCCAGCGGGGCCTACTGTCCACCCCGATGGATCCATCACCTTCCACTTCCCCGCGGCCGGCGCGAAGACGGTGTTGCTCGAGCTTGAAGGCGCAGACCCTCAGCCGATGACCCAGGGAGAGGACGGCGTGTGGACGCTGACCACCGCGCCGCTTCAGCCTGAGTCTTATGGCTATGGCTTCCGCGCCGATGATATCCCCTATCTCGATCCGGGCAGCGTGCTCATCAAGCCAAACCTGCTCAATGTACAGAACGAAATCGAAGTCCCCGGCCCGCAGCCGATGGACTGGGATATGCAGAACGTGCCTCACGGCGAGCTCCATCATCACTTCTACCAATCTCAGACGCTCGGCCGGCAGAGCGACTTCTACGTCTACACGCCGCCTGACTACAACCCCAAGAAAAAGTATCCGGTGCTGTATCTATTGCATGGCTACAGCGACGATGCCAGTGGATGGACCGCCGTCGGGCGCGCCAACGTCATCCTTGACAACCTCATCGCTCAGAACAAGATCAAGCCGATGGTGGTCGTGATGCCGCTCGGCTACGGCACGATGGACATGATCACCCACGCGTGGAACGCCTGGAGCGATAAGGAACTCGTCAACCGCAACTTCACGCAATACACGCAGATCCTGCTCAACGAAGTGAAGCCGCAGGCGGAGAAGATCTACTCCATTTCGAAGGACCGCAAAGACCACGCAATCGCGGGACTCTCGATGGGCGGCGGCGAGAGCCTGCGCACCGGCCTCAATCATCTCGACGACTTCGCGTACATCGGCGCCTTCTCCTCTGCCGTCCCTGAGAAGGCGGAGTTCGACCAGGTCTTTCCCAACCTCGCCTCGGAGGTGCAGAAGAAGGACCGCCTCAAACTGCTATGGGTCGCCTGCGGCACAGACGACCACCTCATCACGTCAAACCGCGCCTTCACCGCCTGGCTCAAACAGCAGCAGATTCCGGTGACCGTGATCGAGACTCCAGGCCGGCATACCTGGATGGTCTGGCGCGATAACCTGATCCACTTCACACCACTGCTCTTCCAGAAGTGATCCCGGCGATCGAATCATGAGTGTGTGATCAGAGCTGGGTAACGTGACTACCACCCCCTCCCCCTCCGGTGCGGGAGGCCCGGGTTAACCTCAGAAGAATCATCGGGATAGGTGGTCTTCCGGACGCTAAATATGTCCAAGCATTAGGGTTACGCGTAAATATGTCCAGCGAAAGCAGTTAGCAACGCTTTTGCGCAGTCAAC
Organism: uncultured Acidobacteriaceae bacterium; assembly: GCA_963757575.1. Classification (GTDB taxonomy): domain Bacteria; phylum Acidobacteriota; class Terriglobia; order Terriglobales; family Acidobacteriaceae; genus KBS-83. Next base: position 1,095,726 of record CAVWSD010000011.1, on the reverse strand, counting down.
CCACGAATGGATTGCTCAAAAAAGCATCCGGCAGAAAGCGACAATGCACCGTTGCCGCTCCATTTCCTCAGGCTGCTGCATCGAGAGCACCGGGCTATCGAACGATTGGGAATGGTGACGGTGACGTTTGGGAAACTTGTGCGGTGTGGCTGGAGTTGGGCTCTATTTTTAGTGTAGCGGGTTGAATGGAATTAACCGGCAGGTTTCTGGCGGCGGTTCCCGTAGCGGGATTGGGCGAAGTCAGCGAGTCCTCATGGCGTTGAGCGCCGAAGCACTTTCCATGAAGAAACGGCTGGGCGGCGACAGCTTGCTGCTCCTTGGATCTCACACCAGGGATCTCACACCAGGGGCGGATTGCACACCATGGACGGCTACGCCGAAGATGGATGAGATTTTTGTAATCTCCGCCAGATAAGCCAGGGCAGCATCGTGAGCACGAGAATCACCAAGGCGTGAACTATGCCCTCGTAAAAGGTCTGAGAAGAAGAACGTAGTGCGAAGAAATCCAGAAAAAAATCCATGCGGATATGTCCCCACCCGGCGGGGACTCTACTGCGACTTGCCTGAATCTCAGCGGTGCCACCCATCAGTGCGATGAAGACCAGCCCCACAGTCGGCCAAACCGCTTTCATTCTTTGACGGGCGGCTATGACTCCGATTAACCAACCGACGAGAATCGGCGCGCCGAAATAGTAGAACTTGCCGAACTGAAAATAGAGATTCTGCAATGCATATGGCGGGCCCGTCCAACGAACGCCAAAAGGCGTATCGGCTCCCGGCAAAAACATCTGCCAGCCAGACCACAAATACAAACAGGCAACGAAGTAGGCGCCCGCCAAAAGCATCGGCGGGGCGAGAGCGAATACAGCCCATGGAACTCGAACGCACCAGGAGTGGAATCGAAGCGACCCGCGAGTCTGATCCATGTCGCCTCCTTGTGTCGCAATGATGTGCTCACGAAGCGCCGACCAGACGATGTCAGTTGCCGCCAGCACACCGACGCGCTCTGCTTCGAGAAACGCCTGAAACTCTTCTCCATAGCGTTTTCTCCACGCGCACGGATAGAGCCGCGTCAGCACGCATGCGAGCCGGGCGTTCACAATGTCTCCAGCCGGCGCAGCCCGGCTTTGCTGAACTGCTGTAGAGTGGTCAGCCGTGCGCGCAACACGTGTGCGCCTGCGGCGGTTATGCGATAGGGCTGGCGGCGCTCCTCCGGTGGCAGCGGAGCGATCCAGCCCTGCTGCTCCAGCCGCGCGATCGCCCCATAAAGCGTTCCCGGTCCCAGACGAGTTCCGCACAACTGCACAATGTCTTCAATCATCGCGTGCCCATGCTTCGGTCCATTGGCCAGGCTGGCCAGGACCAGCATCGGCGGATCAGAATAGTGCCCGGGATCGGATTGCGCTGGATCGGAATTTACTACGCGGCGCGTACTACGCATAACGTAGTTATCGCACGATTCTTCTGCCGCGGCAATGGAAAGATTGCGCGGAGATCACGAAACCGGTAGCTGCGGGAGTCGGCGGCATGATTGCCACTCCTGGGACCTGCGCATGGGCTCCGACGAGGCGCGACAGGCTCACGAGGAGTTCGTTTCGGTACTCGTTCCGTTGCGGGAACGACGAGGCAATTATTTGTTCGCTCCACGTTCCCCCTGCGATCTGTCGCCGATAACTCTCCTGTACAGGCAGCTACCGCCTGAGATCAGGAGCATCGATGAACTGGGGACGTTGGACATTCGTAGCGATTGGCCTTCTTCTGTTGTGCTGCTTACTGGCTTGCACCGCCGCGTCTGGAGAACCGGCGCCTTCGGTACCTGTTCCGAGCTACTCCTCCTCGCTGCATCCCATCATCGCGGCAGCCCCGACGCATATTCCCATGGCCCGACAGGCAAGGCCGCAACTGCTTGATCTTGGCTTGTACGCGTCGCTTGCCAGTTACCGCACACTGGACTACCTCAGTACACGCCGCGCCCTGGCGGGCGGTGCGCGCGAGATCATCCTGCCGCAATGGGTGGTGTCGAATCGCGGCACTTTCATGGCATTTGAGGGACTTGCGACCGCAAGTGAGGTTGGCGGCTCCGTCTGGCTTATCCGGCACGGGCATCGGCGCATGGCGCGAACCATGAACGTGGTGAGCATCGGGCTGGGCGTTCAGGCGGTGGTGAACAACTACACCGAGCCGCTCGTTTTCCTGCGCTAGACATGTTCGACTGTGGGGCATTCTGTCAGGCGGAAGATGCGACCTCGGCTGCGATGCGCTTCAGATCCGGAAGAACAGACCCTAGCGCGGCTGGCGCGGCATTCGTGGTCCCGAGCGCAAAATAGACGGCGCGGTAGTGCGCGTAGAGCCGTTCATACACCGCCGCCGCTCCCGGCTGCGGAAGGAATGTGCGGTGCGGCAGGCAGAGCATCGACTGGCCCTGTTCAACGGACGGGATAGCGCCGGCCGCGAGCAGCGCGAAGATGCAGGAGCCGAGGCTGGTGGGTGTGCCGTTGGGCACGAGGACCGGCTTGTTCAGCACGTTTGCGTAGACCTGATTGAGCACGGCATTCTGCTGCGGGATGCCTCCGCCATTGATGATGCGCTCCACGGGAACGCCATTCTCCGCCATGCGCTCGAGGATGATGCGCGTGTGGAATGCCGTGCCCTCAATGGCGGCAAACAACTCGTCCTGAGCGGTGTGCACCAGATTCCAGCCCAAGGTGATGCCGCCCAGTTCGGCGTTCACCAGCACGGTGCGATCGCCGTTGTCCCAGCTCAGCCGCAGCAGGCCGGTCTGTCCTGCTCGATAGCGTTCCAGGCCTGCAGAGAGATCCTTCACCTTGGTGCCGGCGCGCCGCGCGATGGCTTCGAAGATGTCACCGGTTGCGGAGAGGCCCGCTTCGACGCCGGTGTACTCGGGGTGCACGCTGCCCGGCACTACGCCGCAGACACCAGGCACCAGGGCGGTGCGCTGCTCCATAGCGATGATGCAGGTCGAGGTTCCAACCACATTGACGACATCGCCTTCACGGCAGCCGGCGCCGATGGCATCCCAATGGGCGTCGAAGGCGCCGACCGGAATCGGAATTCCGGCGCGCAGCCCGAGTGCGTCAGCCCACTCTGCGCTGAGATGGCCGGCGATGTGATCGGAGGTGAGGTATTCGCCGGCGAGCTTTTCGCGCACGCCATCGAAGAGTGGATCGACTTTGGAGAGAAAGGCCTGCGAAGGGAGACCATCCCACTTCGGATTCCACATCCACTTGTGGCCCATGGCGCAGACGCTGCGCTTTACCTTCTTCGGATCGGTGATGCCACAGAGGGTTGCGGCGACCATGTCGCAGTGCTCGAATGCGCTGGCGAAAGCGGTGCGCTTCCCGGGATTGTGCCGCAAAAAGTGCAGCAGCTTGGCGAAGCCCCACTCGTGCGAGTAGACGCCACCGCACCACTCGATGGCTTCGAGTTTCTCGGCGTGAGCGAGCGCGGTGATCTGCTGCGCCTCTTTTTTGGCGCGATGATCGCACCAGAGATAGTACTCGGAGAGCGGTTGCATGGCGGCATCCACGGGCACTACGCTGGAGCCGGTGGTATCGAGAGCGAGCGCAACGACATCGCTGCCTCGCACTGCTGTCTGCTCAAGCGCCGCGCGCATGGCGCTGACCAGCGCGTCCATCTGATCGTCGTGCGACTGTGTGGCGTAGTCTGGGTCATCGCGGCGGCGATGCAGCGGATACTCCGCGGTTGCGGTGCCCAGACGTCCGCGTATTTTGCCGGAGGCATCCGTATCGCTGTCGAGCAGCGTCACGCGGACGCTCAGGGTGCCGAAATCTACGCCTGCAACGATGGGCACGTCGATCTAACTCTCCGGCTGATTGTGGTAGTACATGTCCCATCCGAGATAGCGGACGGCTGCTTCATAAACCGGACTCGCGGTCTGCGAGAAGTTCGCCGCGACGTGATGCTCGAAGCCCTGTTCGCAGATATAACGTAACAGCTTCTGCAGCCTGGGAATGTAGGCCACGCCTGCGCCGCCAAAGGTCTCAAGCGGATCGCGCGTGAACTCGCCTTCTCCGACGTAGCCACGGATGCGACCATGGAAATCATCTGTAGAGAAGCGCGCGAAGCTCATGGCGCCGGCCTTGACACGGCCCACGCAGGTGCCGAAGGTGTTCTCTTTGCCGACGGTGCCGGCGATGATGGCCTGAAAGTCCATGATGACGTCTTCGAAGAAGTGCTTGGGCAGATTGGAGCAGTGGAAGCAGACGCACTTGTCGGGATCGCTGCCGTAGTTGTTGTTCCAGTCGAGCAGCGCGCTGGGAGTTTCGCTGGCGAGCGCGAGCGCATGCATGCCCATCACTCCGCAGACGTCGACCTCGCATGCGGAGGCAAAGAGGTTCTCGCTCATCATGCTCATCACGGTGCACGGCACCACGCCGAAGTACTCCTCCATGGAAGTCCAGCACTGGATGGCGGAGATGGTGCAGTAGGTCTCCTTCATCCAGCCCTCGATCACGGCGCCGAGTTTTGACATCTTCAGCAGCGCGGGTTCGGGGATGTTGTTGGTGGAGACGTATTTTTTGATCGCAGTGAGCTTGGCTTGCACCACGTCGTCAGTGTCCTTCAGGCGATTGATGCGGCCGAAGATCTCCGAGAGGTCGATCGGTTCCACCGAGATGCCAGAGCGCTCAAGAAGCTTTTCGGAGTAGCGGACTGTGTTGAACGCCGCCGGACGCGCACCGATGGAGCCGATGCGCAGATTGCGAAAGCCGCGAACGATGCGGCATACCGCGGAGAACCACGCGAGGTCCTTTTGGAAGCTTTCGGAGTTGGGCGCGGAAGTATGCAGCGATGTGATGGAGTACGGAATGCCGTATTGCGCCATGTTGTTGCACGCCGACATCTTTCCGCAGAAGCTGTCGCGGCGGTCGGAGATCTTCATGTCGTCCGTGCGATCGGGCGTGGCCTGCACCAGGACCGGCACCTGCAAGGTGGAGTGGCGGATGGCATCGACGATGCCGCGCTCTTCTCCGAAGTTCGGAAGGGTGACGAGAATGCCGTCGATCTCGTCACGATGCCTGCGGAAGAGCTCCGCGCAGCGGCGCGCCTCATCCGGAGTTTCTACCGCACCGAACTTCGACTGCTCCGGCGTGAGCGCGATGACGCGAATGCCGGCTTTTTCGAGCACCCCGATCATCGCTTCCCTCCCTTCTCTGGCGAGGTGATCGGGGAAGAAGCCGCGATTTCCAACAATCAATGCAAGCGTTAACAGTTTTGGCATAGGTCGGACCAGATCTTTCTTCTTAGTACCACTTACTATGAGACGGCTTTGCAGACGCCATTGCTAACGGCGCGGCCAGAACTTTACGGTATAGACGGCGCCGGAGATGGTAAGCAATGCTCCCCACCATATAGGAGCATGCAACTGGGCCAGAGCCGGAGGATGCGGCAGCGGGTGTCCCAGCTCCCAGAGCCCGGCTGCGAGTATCACGATGCCGTACGCCAGCAGCATGAGTCCGGCGAAGAACCAGATCGACATTGTTGCACGCATTGCCTGCTCCTCCTTTACCAGAAGACGATGTTCAGCACGAGAAAGATGACGAAGACGACAGACGCCCATATCACTGGTTTTTGATACCAGTGGTCGTCATGCTCCTTGGGAATGGGCGATGCGCCGTAGACCAGTCCTGCCAACTCAGCAATTGGACGCGGCCTGGTCATCAAACTGACCACAACGGTAACCCCGACGCAGACGATCCACGACCACAACGCTCGATAGATATTTTCGGCCATGTCCTTTGCATCGGGTGAGAGCGCCACATAGCGCAGTGCGGCATGGTCCGCGCGCACCCAGGCCCACAGACTGATTGAGGTCACGGTGCCGGCGAGCAATCCCCAGAAGCCGCCTTGCTTCGTGGCGCGGGTCCACAGCATGCCCAGGATGACAGTGCCGAAGAGCGGCGCGATGAAGAAGGAGAAGAGCGCCTGCACGTAATCCATAATGCTGGGCGCGTTTTGCACGAGATATGCAGTGCCGATGGAGACCAGCACGCCGACCAGCGTGGAGGCGCGGCCCATCTTTACGTAATGGCTGTCAGTCGCCTTCTTGTTCAGAAAAGCGCCATAGAGGTCGTAGGTCCACACGGTGGAGAAGGCACTGACATTTCCCGCCATGCCCGACATGAAGCCGGCAATGAGCGCGGTCACCCCGAGTCCGAGCAGGCCGGGTCCGCAGTAGCGCACCAGCATCAGCGGCAGGACCTCGTTATAGCTGTGCATGTGGCTCGCGACCGCCTGTGACTCACCCACCAGATGGAATGGCAGCACGGAAAGCGCGAGCAGGCCGGGCAGGATCACGATGAATGGGACTGCCATTTTGAAAGCGGCGCCAATGATGGGCGCCATGCGAGCGGAGCGCAGGTTGTCCGCGGCGAGCACGCGCTGGACGACGAGGAAATCCGTGGTCCAGTAGCCGAAGGCGACGACAAATCCCAGGCCGAAGACGATGCCGCTCCAGTGAACGCCCATGGGGTTGGTGTTGAAGTGGCCGAGACCGCTCCACAGGTGCACGTAGTCGGTGCGGCCGAGGTTGGTTGCGATCTGATGGCGCAGATTGGTCCAGCCGCCGACTTCGATCAGGCCGAGGATAGGGACGATGGCCGCACCCACCCAGATGAGGATGAACTGCAGAACTTCATTGAAGATGGCCGAGCGCAGGCCGCCGAGCATGACATAGAGCGCGACTGTGATGGAGCTGACCCAGATGGAGAAGTTCAGGTCCCAGCCCAGCACGACCTTCATAACCAGGGCCATCGAGTACATGTTGATGCCGCTCATCAGCACGGTCATCATTGCGAAGGTGATGCCGGAGAGCGCGCGCGTGGCCTCGCCATAGCGCAACTGCAGATAGCCGGGAACAGAGTGGGTTTTCGAGATGTAATAGAACGGCATCATCACAATGCCGAGAAAGAGCATTGCGGGAATGGCGCCGATCCAGTACCAGTGCGTTGCAAGGATGCCGTACTGGTACGCGGCGGCGGCCCATCCCATCAGTTCGAGCGAGCCGAGATTCGCGGAGACGAAGCTCAACCCCGCGATCCACGCCGTCATCTCGCGGCCGGCCATGAAGAACTCCTCGCTGGTGTTCGAGGAGCCTTTCAGATAGAAGCCGATGAAGAGGACGATTCCGAAGTAGATCGCGATGACCAGGATGTCGACGGCATCGAGCCGGGCCAGGGATTGTCCACTTCCCTGCGCAGCAAAGATCAGAGCGAGATGTGACAGCGTTGTTGGCAGCATGGCGTTGGGAAACGGCGGTCAGCTTTTCTCCTGTCCATAGGTTTTGGCGGCGCCGTGCTTGCGGAAGTAGTGGCGATCCAGCAGATGCTGACCAACGCCGGGACATGCTGCGTTGAGCGTGGCTGTGTAATAAGCCATGCGCGCGACGGCCTCGAGGACGACGGCATTGTGCGCGGCATCGGCGGGCGTGAGACCCCAGCAGAACGGAGCGTGACCCGCGACGAGCACTGCCGGAAGGGCGACAGGATCAAGGTTGGCGAAGCGTCGCGCAATCGCGTGGCCCGTGTTCAGCACGTAGTCGCCACTCACCTCCTCAGCGGTCAACTCGTCGGTCACGGGAACGGGACCGTAAAAGTAGTCGGCATGGGTGGTGCCGTAGGCGGGAATTTCGCGGCCGGCCTGCGCCCAGGCAGTGGCGTACTCCGAATGCGTGTGGACGACGCCACCGATGGCCGGAAATGCTCGATAGAGCAGCAGATGTGTCGCTAAATCGGACGACGGACGCAGCGTACCTTCCACCACGTGTCCGTCCAAGTCCGTCAGCACCAGATCGCCAGGTTTGAGCGCATCATAGGGCACACCGCTGGGCTTGATAGCAACCAGTCCACTCTCCCGGTCGATGCCGCTGGCGTTGCCGAATGTGTAGAGGACCAATCCGCGGCGAACCAGTTCGAGATTGGCCTCCAGCACAGCGGAACGGAGGGTTTCCAGACGCATACGGCAGTCCTTGCGGCAGATTGAAGCCCTCGCGGAACAAAGGGCAGTTGGGGAGCAGTATCGCACAGCGAGCGGCTTAAGGAATCGTTTTCTCAAGGCACTGTGCTAGTTGCCTCTGCAAGGCGCACTCTCCGGCACCCTCTATACTCTTCCCCATGCAGAAGCGTGCAAGAACGGAAAAACCACGCGCCCGGATGGACATCCGGGACGTGGCGCGCCGGGCCGGCGTCTCCATCTCCACCGTCTCCCGCGTGACCAACGGCAAAGGCACGGTGAACCGTGAGATGGCAGAACGCGTCTGGCGCGCTGTCCGCGAACTCAATTACCAGCCGGATCCGCAGGCACGCGCTCTCGTCTCCGGGCGCAGCCACATCATCGGCCTCATGGTCACGGAGATTACGAACCCCTTCTTCCCGGAACTGATCCAGCGGTTCGAGCAGGTCGCGGTGGAAAGCGGCTACGAGGTCCTGCTGGCTTCCACCCCCAATGACCCAGCCAGCATTGCCAAGTCGGTGCGCCGCTTGTTGCAGCGCAAGGTGGATGGCGTGGCGATCATGATGTTTGGCCGCGAGGCGCCCATACTTGAAGAGTTGGCAAGCCATGCTGTTCCACTGGTCGTGATGGATGGGGCTCCGGCCTTTCCCAAAATCGATGCCGTGCGAGTGAACTATGACGATGGAATACGCCAGGCCGTGGCACACCTGGTGGAGTTGGGGCATCAGGCTATCGCCTTCGTCAGTGGTCCGCTGGAGCAGGCGTCGGCACGGCTGCGACGCGATGCCTTCGAGAAAGCTCTGCGTTCACACCATCTGAAACTGCGGCATGATCTGGAGATTGAAGGGGACCATACGCTCGAGGGCGGCATGGCTGCGATGTCACAACTGCTGGCGCGGACAAATCCACCAACTGCCGTCGTCTGCTCCAATGATCTGACCGCAATCGGCGTGATGCACTGCCTTTTCGAAGCCGGCAAGCAGGCGCCGGCAGATCTTTCCGTCATCGGCTTTGACGATGTGCAGATCGCGCAGTTCATGCTGCCGCCGCTCACCACGGTGCGAATGTCCTGCGCCGACATCGCGCGGGTTGCCTTCGCGACGCTTCGTCACCGCATCGAGCCTGCTTCTACAGGCCACGCTGCCGCTCCGGTGGAGACAAGGCTCATTGTGCGCCAGACAACCGGCAGACCTGCGGGAGAACTGCGAAACAGGACGCTGAAGCCAGTGAGAGTCAAGGCTCCGCAGAGGCTGTAAGGCAAGGCGGCATGGGGCGCGCAACTCTACGCAGAGCGCAGATTGTGCGATGAAGAGTTACGTTTACAGTTCAGATGCCACCGAGGAATGGTGACAGGCCAAGAACGGTTCGGGTGTGAGACGGATCAGGCCGCTGCGTCCCGAAATCCGGCAGCCCCACGTTTTGCGAAACACCACCGCCTACGAAGAGGATGAGGCGGCCGGCAGCAAATGGCTTCCACCAGAGCATCCAGTTCGGAAGGCAGAGACGTTGGCGAGGACCGGAGGCGGGCTGAACGAGTGCTCATTGGTTCTGCATCCTTTCAGAGCGATAAGGATGAAGTCATTGCTCCTTCCGCTGAAAGGCGAGAAAGACGTGCCGCGGATCTCTCGATTCTGTTTTCACCACACGTTCCGCCAGCACCCGGGCCAGATCCTCTAACGTGACCTGGAGCTGTATCCCGGCCAGATGCGTGCTCTCCGGCGCATTCACTGCGATCGCATCAGCGGCAAATTTACAGATTTGAGGAAGTACCTCCGCGATCATGGCCGATTGTTCCTCCGCATAAAAATTTACCAGGATGGGAAAGAGAACTATGTCGAGCCGGAACTGGAGAACGCCTCGGGCAAGCTCCAGCGGGAGAGTCGCACCGGAATGTCGAGCGAGAGCGACGCCAGCACGCTGCTCGGTTTCCACCAGCAGGGAAACATATTTTGCGAAGCGGCGGCAGCGGGCGAGCGCCGGATACAGCAGGACCAGCCACGAGACGCTCGCGGTGATCATGGATATACCAATCAGGCCCTCCACAGAAATCACAAATCTCAGCCAGTTTGTTTGGGGAGACAAATCGAAGGTCTGGAATGTATCGAATGCACCGAGCGAGAAATAGAGGCTCTTGAGAAAGTGTTGAGCGAAGGTGCCGCTGGTCGCGCCAGGCGGGCCGGACACTTCCTGCGGAAGAAGACCGCAGTAGATGAGGGCGAAGCCGATTGTTAGAAAGAAGATCCAGCAAAGGATAACGCTGACGAGGGAGACTGGGCCCACGGCAGAACGAAGCCGGGTACGGCGCATGAGCAGAGATACAAATCGGCCGACAAAGTCACTCAGAGTGCCAGACTGCGTCGGATGAAAGATATCGCGGAAGACCTCGCGGAGGCCGATGAGAACCAGTAACGCCCCGCCGATTTCCAACGCTATACGGGCGAACATTGACTCTCCTCAACAGCGGCGCCGCTTCATAGCTGTTCCTCTCGCTGGAGCGCAGCTTGCAACGTACCCAGCTTTAGTCTTCGATCCGATTCGACGAGCCACTTCGCGAAGAGCGCAAGCGCGATGACGATAAAGACGATGGCGGACGGGACCCACATAATCACCCCTCCGAGCTGCTGATCCTCGAGAGGTGACAAGCCCCAGCGGCTTGTCGTCGTGACATACACGGGATACCAAAGCACGGTGGAAAACGTCAGGAGGGCGCCAAGTGCACTGCAGTGCACGGCGGTTCCGAAGACGTAGAAGATCGCCGGCCCATAGCTCATGGCGGAACGTCCGACGCCATAGAGCGCCGACCAGAAGATGACCGCCGTCACGAAAAAGCTAAGGTGCTGTGCAGCGTGAATCCAATCTGAAGTCAACGTCGCCTGGTAGAGAGCCGGGATATGCCAGATCCAGAGGGCTATCGCCTCCATGAGCCATGCGGAGAGCGGCGTGGTGAGAAATCGAATGGTTCGTGCGTGTTCTATATCGTGAACCCACCTGCCAATCTCCAGCCGGCTTCGCGGCGCGAAGGCCCAGAGGCAGGTGGCGCCGGGATGGGAAGCAGCAATCAGCGGGGCTGAAACCAGGATCAGGATTTCGTGCTGCAGCATGTGAGCGCTGAAGAGCTGCTCGCCGAGTTCGTGAATCGGTGAGGTTAGTGCGAAGAAGAGGCTCATCCAGCCGGCGGCAAAACTCGCATGTCTCCATCGCAGCACGGAGAAGCTGCCGCGGCGGATAGCGCCCACGCCGTACATGATTAGAAAAATCGCGAGCGGCAACACGATCGCCGGCTCCCAACTCCAGGGCACGCTCCAGAACGACGATGAGCCGGATAGCAGAAGCACGGCTGAAAGAGAATGAGTGTCTGCGGGGATCATGGCTAATCGCAGGGATGAAGCGTGAATAGAGCGATGGTTCCGGCGATGACGAGGAGCGCAGAGATCACGCTAAGCATGAGCGCCAAATTTGCCATGAAGTAGCGGCGGCCGTTCCCGGGCACGTTCTCATCGGCTCCAGCGAAGTGGCGGCGGAAGTGGATGGCGAGCCAGCAGGCGATCAGACACAGTAACAGATCGACAGCGGAGACGAGGATATCGCTTCGCTTGTGGCTGACGTCGCAGACCCAATGAGCCACTGTGTAGCCCACGATCGTATTGATGCCCATCGCGAGCGGTCCCAGCAGCATTGCAATCCACAGGAGAGCGTCTGCCCGTTGTTCGGGGACGGTCGGCTGCGTCACGCCGGCATCAGGCATGGAGCCACCTTGGCACCCAGTAGATGACCAGATAGATGGGAACCCAGGTCACGATAACGAAATACCAATAGTCGGCATTCTCGGAAGCATCCATGAAGCGCTTGCCTTCCACCAACGGCGTAAAGAAGAGAACGGTGAGGACGACTGTATCGATGAGGTCGGTCAGAAGGTGCAACACGTGGAGTCCCATCAGTGTCCAAACGGCGGAGCCGTAGGCATCAATGCTCCAATCCGTGTTCAGGTGGCGGAGCTCGAAGTAGCGAACCACTACATTGAGCACGGCTATCAGGCTCATGACCACGAGCCCAATCCGCACGGCGCGGGTGTCGCCTTTCCGTGCGCGCCTGCGATACCACTCGTTGGGAATCGCACTCACAAGGAAAATGCCGAGATTCAAGGTGCCCCAGAACAGAGCGGGGGGATTGGAGTGCGGCGGCCACTCTACCGAGCGCGAATGAAGATAGAAGTAGGACGCAATCATGAGCACGAAGACCATGCCCTCGATTGCCATCATGCCCATGATGCCCCACCATGTCGTGCTGCGAATGCCGAAAGTCACGGTCGGCAGGCGCGACACATCGAGCACCGCGGCGTCTACACGTTCTGCCATATCTCCCTCGCGCGGCGACGATCTGCTGATTGTTTATCGGGCCAGAACCAGCCGATCAGTGTGATGGCGATGGGCACCGCGCCGATGGTGATTCCCCACGGTGTAAAGATGCTGCCGATGAACGCGGCAGTAGTGGCCAGCGCGGCCAGGAAGGGCCAGATAGAAGGTGCGGGAAACTCGTCCTTACTGTCCGGCTCCGCATCCAGTGTGCGGGTCTTCAGCACGGAACGAGCATCATCATCCAGCCCCACCACGATGGGTTGATTCGGTGCGGCATCCCACAATGCCTCGCGGCCGTTGACAGTTGGAAGATGGAGAAAGTTGTAGCTGGGCGGCGGCGAACTGGTAGCCCATTCCAGCGTGCCGGCACCCCACGGATTCGGTCCGGCGACCACGCCGCGTTTCGATGAACGGAATACGTTCCATAAGAACAAGCTCACGGAGACGAAGAGCAGAATGTATCCGAACGATTCGATCTGGTTGAGAACCGTCCAGCCCATGTTCGGACCATAGGTGTAAACGCGGCGCGGCATGCCGCGAATGCCTACGAGATGCATGGGGAAGAATGTGATGTTGAAACCGATGAAGAAGAGCCAGAAGCTGACCTGCCCGAGGGTCTCGTGCAACATTCTTCCGGTAACCTTGGGAAACCAGTAGGTCAGTGCGCCAAAGAGCGGAAAGACAGCGCCGCCAATGAGTACGTAATGAAAGTGCGCGACGACGAAATACGTATCATGCACCTGCAGATCGACCGGCACCGAAGCCACGAATATACCGGTCATCCCACCCATGACAAAGGTGAAGAAGAATCCCAGCACCCACCAGAGCGGGGTTCGCAGTACGGGCCTGCCAGTGGCCAGCGTCGCGATCCAGCAAAAGATCTGCGCTCCGGCGGGGATGGCGATCATCATGCTGGCCGCGGTGAAATAGCTTTCGGCAATTTGCGGGATGCCGGTTGCGAACATGTGATGCACCCAGAGGCCGAAGGCCATGAAGCCGGTGGCCACCAGCGCGAGCACCAGTACGAGATAGCCGAAGATATGCCTTCGACTGAAGGTCGCAACAATGGTAGAGACAATAGCGGTCCCCGGAAGGAAGATGAGATAGACCTCCGGATGACCGAACCACCAGAAGAGGTGCTGGTAGAGAAGAACATCGCCGCCCGCGGCCGGATTGAAAAACTGCGTTCCGCAGGTGCGATCCAGCAGCAGCATCGTGCTGCTGAGAACGACTCCGGGCAACGAGAAGATGACCATGAAAGCCACGACGACTTGTCCCCACACAAAGATCGGAATGCGATTGAGGGACATGCCGGGAGCGCGAAAACGGAATACTGTCACGATGATCTCCACCGCAACGGCCAATGCGGAGATCTCCGTGAAGGTAATGAGCTGGGCCCAGAAATCGGCACGCTTGCCGGGAGCGAAATCCGGACCGGAGAGCGTCACGTAGGAGAACCATCCCCTGTCAGCTCCCGTATTGCAAAGGAAGGCGACGTAGAACATGATGCCGCCGAAGACATACAGGTAGTAGCTGTAGGCATTCAATCGCGGAAACGCGATGTTGCGCGTCCCCACCATTAGCGGAACCAGATACACGCTGAGCGCTTCGAACATCATGGGGACAGCGAACAAGAACATCATCGTGCTGCCATGCATGGTGAAGAACTGGTTGTATTTGTCGTTCGAGAGAACGTGTGCTTCGGGAAATGCGAGCTGCAGGCGCATCACGCCGGCGAGCAGCCCGGCGATGAGAAAGAAGCCGAACGCGGTAATCGCATAGCGCTTACCGATGGTGGTGTGGTGCACCGCTTTGAACCAGCCGAAAAAGCCTGAGGGCTCGCGCCATATCTTCTCGAGCTGCGTCGCCTGGGCGCGCTCGGCTTCGGTCAACTGCGCGTGGGGACCTAACATTGTCGAGCTCATCGCAGCGTCTCCAGATAGGCGAGCAGATCCTGCAATTCCGTTCCGGACATCTGGTTCGGAGGCATGCGGCACCCCGGCTTCATGCTCTGCGGATTGGATATCCACCCGCCCAGATTGCCGGTATTGTTCGACAACATGCCAGCAGCGATCGTGGAGCGGCTCGCAAGGTGCGTCAGGTCAGGGCCGACGCGCGCACTTGCCGAGGTGCCTCGAACCGTGTGGCACAGCACACACGCATGGGTGAGAAACACATGCTGCCCATGCATCGTCTGCGGAGTATTGGGTGGAGAGGCGCTCTGCGCTTCCTTGTTGAGCCACCACTCGAACGCGTCCTTAGGCTCGGCGACCATATAGAACGCCATGTGCGCATGCTGCTCGCCGCAGTACTCCGCACACTGGCCACGCCACCGGCCGGGCTGATCCACCTGCATCATCACATCGGTTTCGTAGCCGGGCATCAGGTCGCGCTTGCCCTGCACGTTTGGCGCCCAGAAGCTGTGAATCACATCGCGCGATGTCCCATGAATACGAATTGGAACACCTATAGGAAGATGAATCTCGTTGGCGGTCTCCACGATCTTGTCTGACTCTTCGTTCGGATACTGAACCTCCCACCACCACTGGTGGCCATACACATCGATGGTCAGCGCCGTCTCGTTGTTCATCTTGCCGAGCGCGCGACTCGTCCTGAAGCTGCTGATCAGCATGATGAAGACGAGAACCAGTGTGACTGCCATGGCTGCGGCCACGGCGCGCGTCGCGAGGCGATCGCTGGCTTCCGTCGTCTGCTGGGGCTCGGGAAATGTATCGAGCGAATGATGCCTGCGCCAGACGGAGACGACCAGCGCTGCCATGACCAGGAAATAGACGATCGCCGTAATCCAAAAAATCACCGCGAAGGTGTGCTCGATGTGCGCAGCGGCAGGCCCCGCGGGATTCAGCGAGCTCTGATTACCCGGAAAACCCGGCACTGCCGCGAAGACAATCATGGCTGGGCCTTCTGAATTTTCTGCGGGTACTCGTCGGGGGCATGTTCCTTCTGCCTCGCCTGCTCCGCCTTGGCTACCGGCAACTCGTCGGACCGGGAAGGCGCCACATCCGCGGGTAGCTGTCCACTGAGCGAGCGAACATATCCGACCAGCTCCCAGACCTGGTAATCGGGAATTCTGCCGCCGAAGCTCGGCATCCCGTTTGGCCGGCCCTGAACGATGTCGGAGTATATCTGCTCCGGACGGCTGCCATAGATCCACTCTGCGTCCATTAGCGCAGGACCTATGCCTCCTCCGCCGTGCAGGTGACAACCGGAGCAGTTATATGCGACGAAGAGTCGCTTGCCCTCGGAGACCGCATAGGCGCTTTGTTGATATTTCGCGAATGTCGGTGGAGAGACCGGTCCACCGGCGTGGATGTCAGTGAGCGCAACCCCGTCTGCGATCTGTGAGTGGACAGCTCCGGG
Source organism: uncultured Acidobacteriaceae bacterium (assembly GCA_963757575.1). Taxonomy (GTDB): domain Bacteria; phylum Acidobacteriota; class Terriglobia; order Terriglobales; family Acidobacteriaceae; genus KBS-83. The sequence continues at coordinate 1,080,001 of CAVWSD010000011.1, read as the reverse complement.
ATCGAAGACGCGCTGCTCGCGTTTGCAGCCGGCGAGCAGGAGCAACGAGGCGGCAGCGATCAGGATCGTTCTCATGAGGCGCCCTCCTGATGCACGAGCGGCACGTGATAACCAGTCAGAAGCCGATCCATCCGGGGCTGCAATCGCGCCAGCGAGACGTTCAGAGCATCTCGCAGGGATGCGTCGTTCTTATGAACGGCGATCGCAATCGAGAACGCGAATGGAATGCCGCTTCGATCCATGGCAGGTGAAACAGCGGTGAGCGCCACGGGCAATCGCAATCGCGCGGCGTAGTATCCCGCTACCGGTCCCCAGACGACGGCAGCGCCCACCCGACCATCCGTGACCGCGCGAACGATATCGCTCTCTGCTGCCCCGAAGGATTCGAATCCCACCAGCTGCGCAGCGTGTCCGCTCCGGATCAAGCGGGAGCGATGGCGGAGACATGTCCTCCTCCAATATCTGCAGACCTATGCGCCGTCCGTCCAGACGCTGGTCGTCAAAAGATGCGATCTGCAGATGCTCGCGAGCCGGCGTGACAAACACATAGGTGGATCGGTAATAGGGGTGTGTCGTGGCTACGCTACGCATGCCGGCCGGTACTCCCATCAGCAGGTCACATGCATTCCGGTTGAATTGCTCGCGCAGGAATCCACGCCGGCTGCGCGCCCATACGAAGACCGGCTTCCGGCCAAGACTCTGCGCGAGCATGACGGCAATCTGGTTGTCAAAGCCCTGACCAGCGCGATTCGAGAAGGGTAGATTGTCCGGGTCGGCGCAGATACGCAGTGGCGCAGAAGCGCACGCGACGCTGCCGCTTGCGAGTGCCAGCAAGACGCACAATCTAAGGAAGCGCGAAAACATACAGCGTTCCTCCCGCCTGCGTGACATTTTTCAGATCGCGCAACGCGCTGCCCCAGCCGTTGGCAGCCGTGTCGTCGCGCGTGTCCAGGTTGTTGGAGACGATCGAGCCGGGCCATCCTCCAATGCCTGACAGAATGGCGATGTACTGCTTGCCGTCCGGACCGCGGTAGCTGATGGGCTGGCCGATAATCCCGGAGCCGGTTTTGAATTGCCAGAGGATTTTTCCGTTGCGTGCGTCCGCGGCCTTGAACCAGCCATCGAGCGTGCCGAAGAAAACCAGGTCGCCCGCAGTAGCGACGGTGCCGCTCCATATCGGGTATTTATCCGTAATGGTCCAAACTTTTTTGGCGGCGATCGGATCCCAGGCCATGAGCTCACCTTCATTCCCGCCCGGCCCCGCGTAGTAGCGAACATTGGCACCGATGTAAGGAGTGCCGGCAATGTAGTTTGGAGCAAGCCCTTCCTCGTCCATGCACATGTTTTCGTGTGGCACATAGACGAGGCCGGTGCGCGGCGAGAAGGAAGATGGTTGCCAATCCTTAGATCCCGGAGCCATGGGGCAGATGTTGCGCACCTCTTGTCCGGTCTTCGGCGCTTTGTCGGCGATGTGCTTCAGTTCGCCTGTTTGCAGATCCACGCCCGTGGTTGTCGTGATGTACACATAGGGTGTTGCCGATAACACCTGCCCGCTGGTGCGATCGATCATGTAGATGTAACCGTTGCGGTCGGGCCGGATCAGCACCTTTCGTGTGTTGCCCTGCCATGGAAGGTCGAGAAGGATGTCTTCGTTGATGCCATCCCAGTCGTAGAGGTCGTGCGGAGACATCTGGTAGAACCAGACTGCCTGCCCGGAATCGGCATCGCGCGCGAAGAGTCCGGAGGTCCACTTGTTGTCGCCGGGCCGCACCTCCGGGTTCCATGGGCCCGGATTTGCTGTGCCGTAGTAGATCAGGTTGCTTGCAGGATCGTAGGCGAGAAAACCCCAAACCGTGCCGCCACCTACCTCCCATGCATTCGGCGGCCACGTCTTCACGCCGAGGTCGGTGCCCTTGTCGCTTTGATAGAACGGTTTGAAACGCGGGCCAATGAGCGCATCTTTATCCGGGCCGGCATTGTAGGCCTGCCACAGCACCTTGCCGTCCTTCGTATTGAGCGCCGCCAGCCATCCGCGCACGCCAAACTCGCCGCCGCTGTCTCCGACGAAGACCTTGTTATGCACCACCATCGGCGCCATGGTGAGGGTCTCGCCCTTCTGTAGATCGGTCAGACGCGTGCGCCATAACAACTTTCCATCGTTGGCGTCGAGAGCGACTGTGTATCCGTCGAGCGTGTTGTAGAAGACCTTACCGTCCGCGAAGACTGCGCCGCGATTGACCCAGTCGCAGCATGCTTCGCCTTTCGCCGCAGGTGAAGGATTCGGGTTATAGCTCCACTTCTGCGGGGCGCCGGGCTTGGTCAGGTCCAGAGCGAAGAGCTTGTTCGGCCAGGGCGCGACCACGAACATGGTGTTATTCGCTACGATTGGAGCCGCCTCCTGACCGCGCGCGACGCCAGTGTTGAAGGTCCATGCAACCTTCAGGCTGCCAACGTTGGTTGTGTTGATCTGATCGAGGCTGCTGTAGCGGGTGTTCGCGTAATCCTTCGTGGCTCTGATCCACTGCCCATCATCGGGCTCGACAGATCCGCCGTACGGATGAACACCACCGCCTGTGTTCGCGGGCTGTTGCACCTGTTGCGTATGCTTCCAGCAACCTGCCATCGCGACGGCCAGAACGGCCGTAATTGAAGCAGAAAGAGCGGAAAATCTGCGGGTGCGCCGTATCGCATGCACGAAGAGCATCCAGGGAACCTTCAACTCCAATGTTTTCTTCGGACGCGAAACCGCTGAAAAAGGTGGCCTTGGGCGAGATCATCGCATCCAAGAGACTCAGGTTGATACATCGCCGCAGCGGGGCGGGTCCTCCCATGTTCAATCTGATGCCGAGAGATCCGAGCTTCTACGATGACCTCGATCGGCTAGCTGCTATGGCTGCGAAATGCATAGACCTGCTGGCAAAATCATTTGATAACTCTTCCGGCTTCGATCAGTCCGTTTCTCTGATCGAAAAAGAGCGCCATAACGCGCACGTGCTGACGCGAGAGATTCTGCGGCGTCTGGATGAAGCATTTATCACGCCCTTCGACCGCGAGGACATCCTCCAACTGGATGGCGATCTATATGGGGTCATGGAGAGAGTTGCGAATACGGCGGAGCGGATGCAGCTTTACGAGATGCGCGACGCGTATCCCCAGCTTCGTGGCCAGTGCACGATTCTGAACAGCATTGGCGGTGTTGTTCTTGAGGTGGTGACCAGCCTTCGCCGGAGTAGCCTGAGCACGCTTCGCGCTCGACTCGATGAGATTGGGAGGCTGGAAGAGCGGTCCAGGGGAGAGCGCCGGCAGTTCCTTGCAGATCTCTATCGGGGTGCTCCCGATCCGATCGAAGCGATAAAGAAAAAGGAGCTGCACGATCTTATGATGGAAGCGATTCGTTCCTGCGACAGTGTCGGTCGAACCGTGGAACGCGTGCTCCTGAAGAACGCCTGAGCCGCCGATGCTATATCTGATCGCCGTTATCGTGATCTTCGCGCTGGTCTTCGATTTCCTCAACGGCTTTCATGATGCCGCGAATTCCATAGCGACCGTAGTGACGACGCGAGCATTGACTCCGGCTCACGCAGTCGTCTGGGCAGCCTTCTTCAATTTCATCGCAGCGTTCGTCTTCGGAACTGGAGTTGCCGAGACTATCAGCGGTAAGCTCATCGATCCTCACGTGATGGATGTCTACATTGTCTTCGGCGGTCTTATCGGGGGGATAGGGTGGGATCTGATCACCTGGTATTACGGCCTTCCGGTCAGTTCGTCTCACGCGGTCATCAGTTCCCTGGCGGGCGCAGCAATCGTGAAAGCCGGCTGGCATGCGCTTCTGCTGCGAGGCTGGGAGCCGGTGCTTCTCTTTCTGATCTTGTCCCCGCTGCTGGGATTTGTGCTCGGGTATCTTTTTCTGCTCATCATCCTGTGGCTTACGTGGCGCATCAAGCGGCGACCTGCAGAACGTTTATTCCAGAAACTGCAACTTGTTTCAGCGGCACTCTATAGCCTGGGCCACGGTTCCAACGATGCTCAAAAAACAATGGGCATTATTGTGGCGTTGCTCGTTGCCACCGGTTATGGACGCTGGACGCGCGGCAGTGTCCATTTTCTGGGCCACCAGGATATCGCTCTCTGGATCATTTTCAGTTGTCAGGCCGCCATGGCTCTGGGAACGATCTCCGGAGGATGGCGCGTCGTGCGCACGATGGGTTCACGCATCACGCCGCACCTGCGCCCCGTTGGCGGCTTCGCTGCGGAGCTGGCCGCTGCCTGCACCATTGGTCTCGCGACCATCGCCAAGGTTCCGATTTCGACCACCCACGCGATTGGCGGTGCGGTCTCCGGCGTGGGCGCTACGCGAGGGCTGCACGCTGTCCGGTGGCTCTGGGCGCGACGGGTGGTGTACGGATGGATTCTCACCTTCCCCGGCGCCGGCCTGATTGGAGCGGCCGGCTACCTCATCGTCCACCTGCTGCTCTCTCCCGTTGCCGGGCAGCCCGGCCGTTAGCCGCTGATGCTGCCGGAGTGCATCCGAGAAGGTGATGGCGGTCGAGCAGATGAAGGCGGTCATCCGCGTGATCGTGCGAGAGATGACCTATAAGGTTCCACCACAGGAATTGAAGATTGATCTGGCACGCATACCTGCCCTGCCAAGGAGCGGATTTCTCATGCCGAATGTCCGGTTACAAATAGACACTCTCCCGTAAGACGGGTCTTTCCAGTGTTGCTTCGCTTGGTTGCCCCCAGGGATTCACATAATTGAAACTAAGGGGGATATACTGCATTTTGGTCGCGATACCCGCATTTGTACCCAGAAATGAGCTCGATCGCCCAGATCACTTCCCCGGGGCACCACTTGGGACGATTTCGAGCGCTGGCGACCAGAGTCACCTATGCCCTCTGGGTCGCTGTTCTTTATCGGACTACCAGCATTCGGGTAACAGCCGAATGCTAAACCTCGGAGTACACATGTTTTCAACGGAGTAGACAGGAACAGAGAGGACAATTTGGAGCCGTTTCGGCGCGCAATTCGGCGAAGAATTGGGCGAAACTTTCTGAAACTAACGAATCGGCCAATGAACCATAGGCTCATCGGCCCAAGCCGCTTCTGGAAACATGGTCGTGGACAGAACGGACTCCTTACTCGTTATGCCGCCGTCTTGAAAGCCTTAGCATGATTGACCGGCGGGAATCAGTGCCGCGACCCGCGCGGGATCGCCGCGCAAAACGCCTTAAGGCACATCCACCATCTCGGCAAGGTCGTGAATTCCGTGCAGGCTGAGAGTACGCGACCGCGCCTAAAGCTTTCAAAAATTTCCTCGCTGGGCCAGAAGATCAAGTCAACTGGATCCGAAGCTCTTTCCTGTTCTCGCGCAGTATATCGGCGCCTGTCACACCACTTCCGAAATTCCGCCTCCTCGGCGACCTTCGGCAGCAGTTCGATGGCGATGTCCAGATCAGCCGCTCTCCTTCAATGAGCATGCTGCCGAAAAGAACGGCGCTTTCGATCCGGTAAGCGTAGTCAGGATTGGAATTAACAGTGTCGACGTTCTCCAGGAACTGCTGCAGTAGTGTATCCGTTGTCTTTCGGAAACTTCGCATGCACGCGAGACGGCTATCCTCAGCGGCGAAGGGCTTGCGGATGCCGCGGTGGTGCAAGAAGTCACAAAAGTCATCTTCCGACGCGAGCGTCCCCTCTACAACAATGCTGCGATATCGAATCGATATCCTCGATGATGTACGTGTACTGCGGGGTGCCGCGTCCTGTAAGGCGAGGTGCGTGGACGTTCTGGATCATCTTGATACTGGCAAAAATGTAGGATCATCCGCGACATTTTGCGGCCTTATGAAAGGGATCCACAGCCGCAAAAAAGCAGGACGGCTCGCGCCGCGAAGGCTAATCCTCCATTGCATCATCTGACTGCCGCCTCCTCATGCTCCAGGTTGGAATGCTTTGCCTAGCGAGAATGGAATACGAATGAGACGAGTCCGGGGGTGATGTATTTCTTAACCTTTTCGTTGATCGCGATACCATGCGACCGTCTTTGCCAAGCCCTCTTCATACTTCACGTCGGCACGGTAGCCGAAGGCGTGTCGTGCGGCGCTGATGTCGGCCAAGGATTCGAGCACATCACCGGGCCGGGGCGGCCCGTAATTAACGGGCTGGCGGAATGCCAACAACTCCTGTAGCAGGCCGTACGTCTCGTTGAGCGAAAACTGCTGCCCGCAGCCTATGTTGAAGACGCGGCCCGACACCTTCCCTGACGGGGCGATGCAGGCGGCCAGGTTGGCCGAAACAACATTCTCGACGAACGTGAAGTCGCGCGATTGTTCGCCATCCCCGAAGATGGAGGGAGTTTCGCCCTCCAGCATTTGCATGATGAAGCGCGCAAGGACGCCACTGTAGGGTGAAGACGGGTCTTGCTTGGGACCGAAAATATTAAAGTAGCGGAGCGAGACCGTCTCGAGCCCATAGACCTCGTGCCAGGCTTGCAAATAGTACTCGCCCGTGAGCTTCTGTACGGCGTACGGCGAGACCGGCATCGGCCGCATGGTCTCGACCCGCGGTTGCCCGGGCTGATTGCCATAGGCGGATGAGGAAGCAGCATAGACCAGGCGCTTGACCTTGTGTTTGCGCGCGGCCTGCAGAATGTTCAGCGTGCCATTGATATTCGCGGCATGGCTGTATTCCGGGTCGTCGATCGAGCGCGGAACAGACGCGATGGCAGCCTGATGCAGTACGTAGTCGACCCCCTCGCAGGACTCCGCCAAGCGCGGCGTATCCGCCAGGTCCACTTCACGGAAGTCGATCTTGTCCTTAATCCGCTCAAGGTTCGATATTTTGCCGGTCGAAAGATTATCGATGCCCCGAACGGTCTCCCCCTTGGCAACTAGAACCTCAGCGAGCGACGAACCTATAAAGCCGGCTATTCCAGTAATCAAATAGACAGACATTCTTACCTGATCCTTTCGATGGCGCACAGTTTGGATTGGCTAAGCCTGCGCCGCGCCAGTTCGCGGACGATTGGCTCTCGCAAGTCGGCCGACTCCATAGGGTGCCAGTACGGCAGCGCACGGGCAACAGAGACCTGCAAAAAAAAAGAGAGCCGCCAGTCACCTGGCTGCGACCCAGCGGGCCACAGTGGCATGGCAGCTCTTGTTGGCAGAAGGGACGACTTCGCCTAGTTCCGCCCGCTATCCTGTCCCGAATTGTTGCTGACCTGATTCATGGATTCGTCCACGAACTCCAGATCGCTCACATGCAAACTCCTGATTTGCAACATGTCGTTCATGTTCCACCGCGTGTCAGGTGCACCAGTCAGGAAACCGCTCGATCCGTTGTCCGCTACGAAGGCACCGTACTCCTTCAGCGCAGTCAAGACAACTCGCAGGTCCGCAGGATACTTCGAAATATTCACTCCCGCCTTCAGCCTCACACGCATCCCCATGGGCGGCAAAGAGTTGTTGGAAAGCCCGGCACGGTGGCGCGCCGGCCACACATACGAATTGTAAGTGTGATTGAAGGTAATGCGGAGGGCGTGATTAATGTGCCCTGAAGCCACTTCGTCATAGCGAATCAGACCTGCCGCGATGGGTAGTCCCGCAGCGTCGGCCGATGTCCAGCCCGTAGGACGGAGCGTATTGCTGTTGAGCGACCAAATGGCGCCGCTGCCACCGGTCCACTTCTGTTGACCATTCACTACAGTGCACGATGCCTGGTAGATCTCATACAGCTTGCAGTTTGCCGAATCGACCACAAGCAGGTGATGATCCTGACCATCCGTTGGCCGGTTGCAACCCACGTTCTTCAACTCACCTTCGACGAGGGGCTTGGTAGGTATTGGATACGGCCCTTTGTCGCTCTCGCCCGGATTGGCAAACATCGGGTGATACATCCGGGTGGTGCCTGTCGCCTGGTTGATCGGAATCCCATAGCCGGCACTCATGTTGTCCCAGTCAGGATGAAGCGAAGCGGTAGGCACAACGCTAGCGATAAATTCCGCGGACGCCCGGCTGACCGGCGCTTTATCAATGCGCGTGTTCCACACGCTGTTTGCGGGAAAGACGTGGCATCCCCATATCGTTTGCGCCTGCATCGGCACGATGGACAGGAGCATGCCCAGACCAAACATTTCAACACTTCGAATCTTCACTAAATCTCCTCAATAGTCAGTTGTCATTTGAGTTTCGCCACCTGTGTAAACCGCTTTACGGTCGGCGACATGTGTGTCGGCATCGAGATGACCGGGACAGTGTGCGCCTGTGAAGCGAAACCGTCTGCGTCGCCTCTTAGGCGAGAAGAGCACACTTGGAGGGGCCAGGATGGTTGGCCTCTTCCTGAATTCGATCTCGGAACAGTATGCCAGAGTGTCTGAGAAGACGCGAATGCTAGCCGACCGCACGAGCCATCAACCCTCCACGCCGGTTGACCAACGCGTCGAATTGGAGTACGAAGTCGTACACCCTTTCCATCGCAACTAAGTTCCCTTGCTAAATGATTCGGACTTCAGAACCTAAACGGAGATTGATCAACCGAGAACGATCTCAGCGATCCGGTCAGGACCCAATCAGGGTTAGGTATCGGGAGTGGTTCGGGTGGTCATATTTGTTTCGGAGTGACTCAATCAGCCGCGGTAGCGTCGGCCAATATTGCCGCAGCATCGGACCAAAGGCGAATCCACTCCCTGATCAATAGCCGTTCGATGCTCTCGTCGAGGGCTGCCGGAATGGCAATCGGATTGCTACCCCAATCATGTACCGAGGCTCAGGTGAACGGATGCGAATGATCCATAGCGCTCACCGAGCCAATAACGTAAGTGAGCACGCCCATGAGCCTCAACTATGGGCAGTGCATCCGTATGCCGCTTAGTCACTGAAAAGCAGGTTCATTTGATGGCCGCAAACCCCGCACCTTCCGCCCCCAGCCCTGTTCTACAAATGACGGCCTACATCGAGCGCGAAGTCATCCGTCGACCAGGCGTGGAGATTACTCCGGAGACGGCTCTGATCACTTCCGGTCTGATCGATTCGTTTGCACTGGTGGAGATCTTCCTGAAGCTTGAGCAGATTACAGGCCGCAAAATCCCGGCAGGAAAGGTTCAGGCCAGGCACATGGACACTGTCCGGCTCATGTTCGACACCGCCGAAAGGGTTGGTAAGGCTCGGTGATCAGTGGCATCATCCCCGTTGCGCGTCAGCTGGCTGAACGTGAGTTCAAGTCAAGGAGTCTTTCGGTGATCTGCTTGCGATCCACTTTGCCGTTTACATTCAACGGCAAGTTATCGAAGTGATAGACCTGGGCGGGGACCATATAGCGCGGCAAGCGTTTGGCGCAGCTTTCAATGACCGTTCCGTCGATCGAAGAATCCGTCCCACAGAGCACGGCCACAATACCCGCAGCCGTGCCTTCCGCAAGCGGCCAGGGAACGGCCACAGCCAATTCAGTCCCGGCGATCTCCCGAAGAACCAAATCAATTTCCTGGAGTTCTACGCGGTACCCGTTTACTTTGACCTGTTGGTCCTTGCGGCCTAGAAAATACAGACAATTCCTCTCATCTTGATAGACCAGGTCGCCAGTTCGATACCAGAGCTTGTCGCCAAATCCTTCTATGCGTACGAACTGCGCGAGCGTCTTTCCCGGATCGTTGAGATAACCACTCGTGACCTGGGATCCAGTCAGGCAGAGTTCCCCCTGCTGTCCAGTAAGGCAAGGCGAGAGGCTGTCGTCAACAATGCAACACTCCTGGCCCTCAAATACCCAGCCGATCGGCACAATTCCGTGTACGCACTCAGCAGATGAGTGGGCTGCTTCCCACCGATAGTGTGTAATCGCAACCGTGGTTTCTGTGGGCCCATAGATGTTCTCGATTATCGAAGCCGGTGCGGCGTGTTGCCAGCGCTCGGCCAGCCTGGCGGAGAGAGCCTCGCCGCAGAACAGGCTCAGACGCAGCTTCGGAAAGGCCGCCGCGGTAAGCAGCCCGATTTTATTGGCAAACATGGCCAGTGAAGGGACCGAGAACCAAACTGTCAGACTGGATTCTTCAATCACTGTGGCAGGGACAAGCACCTGTTCTGAAAAGGGGCAGAGCGCCGCGCCAGCATCCCAGCATGTAAACAGGTCATGCACACTGAGGTCGAAGGTCAGATCGAAATTCTGGGAACACCGATCTTCCGGGATCAATCCATATCTCTTGCCCACATATTCGAGATAGCTGCAGATATTCAGCTGGCTTACCGCCACTCCCTTGGGGATACCCGTGCTACCTGACGTAAACAGCAGGTACGCAGTAGCCTGGGGGGCAGGGCCAGGCTCATGAGCGTCGACGCGGCCAGTCATTTCCCGCTCCGGGATGACGGTGTGCCCTGCTGGAAACACCGCCGGTTCAAAGGCCTCGTCTTTCCCCTCGAGCAGCCAGGTAAGGGGCCTGTCAAGCCGGGGGAGCAACGAAGCGAGAGGCTTTGCACATTCGGCGCCGGCAATCACGGTCGTGCAGCCCGAAGCGGTCAACATCGTCAGTGTCCGCTCCGTCGGAAACTTTGGATTCAGTGGCACGTAGCCACGCCCGCTTGCCAGAATCCCCAGGATTCCGGCATAGGCAGTGACGCTGCGGTTCGCCAGCAACGCCACCAAAGGAGCCGCCGGGTCGCAGTGAGAGTTGAGGGCAGCGGCAAAACGCGAAGCCTGCTCCCAAAGCTGCGCGTAGCTCAATCTCAGGTCGCCGATTTCGAGTGCGACACGATCAGGGTAGCGCTCGAGAGATCGCAGAAATCCGCTGATGAGAGAGCGTCCGGGCTGAATCATCGTGGCCTAGATGCCTGCAATATGTCGAATATATGTTGTGCGGACAGAAAGCATCCCTTGCTCGTCAGATGTGAATCATCCAGGTAGAGACGTTCGGTTTCGCTAGCAAACATGTCGCCAAGATCAAAGAAGTCAGCGCGATGTATCGTTCGGAAAGACGCATAGACCTCCCGTCTGACGTGGGTCTCCTCTGAAAGCTCTTCCCCTCTAGGTATTTGCTCTTCCTTTGTGAGCGGTTTAGGCGAGGTAATCCTCGTTGGATACCAGAAGAAGAATGGCTGGAATCCGTACTGCTGGGAAACAGCGTCCACAAGCTGCATGTTCTGCTGATAGATGGACAACAGATCTCTGGCGGCGGAGGCTGGATATCTTGGGCTTCCGTTCCGGGACTTGCGCTCCGCCTCCAACTTATACACGCGTTCCGATATCTTCTCCGAGATCTGCTGTAAAGCGCGCGCCGTATTTGTTTTGGTCAAGAACCACAGCCCGGACTTATCCACTCGCTGCGAGTCCTCAATGAGATGCTGGAGTCTCTGATAGGCCAAAGGTCGGTCGACTGGCGCGCCCTCCAGTGGCCCATCGATGTGGTCGACTCCGTCGTAAAACACGACAACCTTCGGCTTGCGGTCCGCATGCTTCAGCGCCAATAGAAATTCGAGCACTTCCTGCGTGCTCACCCGGCCCGCCTCCCCATAGTTGACCACGCAGGCTTTCTGTCCGGCCTGCTCGTACTGCGCGGCCAGTTGTGACGGGATCGTGTCCGCATCGGTCACGCCGGTTCCCCATGTCACTGAGTCGCCAAAGATCCAGATAACCGGAGCCTTTGGGTCATCGCAATAGGAATGCAGCGTGCGGCGCAGCCCCGCACGATCTATGTTGATGAAGCGGCCCGGATAAGGAAGGCGTCTCCACTCAACGTATGGGACATACTGTTGCGGCCTGGAGGCTTCCAGATCACGAGCGTAATCCGGAGGCAGATTCAAGTTACGATAGGGCGACGGTTCCGGATTCAACCATAGATAAACTGCCGCCAGCGCCTCTCCCAGGCAGAGGAAAAGAACGCCCAGAGTAATCGAGATGCATAGCTTGACGCCAAAGCTCTTCAATCCGATTTTCAGTTCGGAGGCTGGGGACGCGAGGAACGGTTGAGTGGCCACTTCAGTCATCTAAAAGAGCCCATAGAGCATGGGGCCGCCAGTCGTAATTGTGGGCCGCAGAAGCAGAAAGAAGTAGAGTGAGATCACGACAGACAAAGGCACGATCCACACCCAACGGTCGCTCAAGAGAAACTGCAATCCGCGCCGGTGTCGTGAAGTAGTAGCGCTGAGTTCAAACCCATTGAGGAAGCTGCGTGCCGCGGTCAGAAGGAAGTAGCCGGCTCCCATTAGCAGCGTGATTCCATAGAGGCTGGCCGAGAGGTGCACCTGCAAAAAATGGTGCGGAGCAAACGCACTGCGCAGCATCGCGGCGGCCTGCGCGGTATCCGTCGCGCGGAAGAAGATCCATCCGATGGAGACGGCGGCAAATGTGCCAGCCCAGGAAACAGCCGCGCTCAGGTGGCGGGGCAACCGCGCGCCGGTGCGGAACCGTACCTGCTGCCACTGACGATGCGCTACCAACAGCAAGCCATGGTAGGTGCCCCAGATGATGAACAGCAGACTTCCCTGGTGCCAGAGCCCGAAGATGAACATCGCGATCACCAGGCATAAGTTCCTCCACCACAAGCCGCCACGCATGGTAGCCAGAGGGAAAAACATGTAATCGCGGATCCAGAAGGAGAGGGACATGTGCCAGCGTGTCCAAAACTCGGACGGCGACGTGGACAAGAAGGGTCGGTTGAAGTTCTCGTGTAGTTGGAAGCAGAAGAGCCGGGCGGCGCCGATGACCAAGTGGGAGTATCCGCAGAAGCTGAAGAAAAGCTGAAAGCCATAGCAAGTGATCATCAGCCAGACATCCAGGCCGCTGAGCCGTCCCGCTGGCGAAGCAAAGGCCGCATCCAACCCCTTGCCCGGATATATCCCTCCTGCCAGGATCTGGCTCAGCATCATCATCAGCAATCCAATTGCGATGCGGCGGGTCCCAATCGTCAAATCCTCCCAGACTGGCGCGAATCGTTGGCGAAATTGCGGAAGCATGGCAGGAAGCCGGCAGATAGGACCGGAGAGCACTGTCGGCCAGAAGGCCATGTACAGGCAGAACTCCAGCAGCGACGGATCTAGATCTTCTTCGCGATATAGGTCAATCAGGTAGCTCAGCGCCTGAAACGTCCAGAAGGACATCCCGACAGGAAGAACAAGATGGGAAAAGGAAGCCAGAGGAGATCCCGGAGACTCTCTCGCTATCTCCGGCAAATATTTGAAGATACTCAGGAGCAGCACGTTGCAGCCGATCGCTACCCATAGTCGTGGGACTGACGGGTTGCGACGCAGATAGAGGCTCAGCAAGTAGTTCAAGAGAGAGCTGAAGATCAACATGCCCAAAAACTTCAGGCCCCATGTTGCGTAGAAGCCGTAGCTCAGGGCGAGGTACAGCAGCTGGCGCTTTCGCGTTTCGCGCAGCCTCCAGGATAGAAGCCAGGCCGCCAGTAAGCCGACTACATAAATGGCCGCTAGAGTAGGAAGTGAAAGCATGGCACGCCTCGGCTGGCACGGAGAGGGATCGGACGAACCATATCGGCGAGAACTACACCGGTCCAGAAGTCAAGGCGACTGAACAGGCTGATGCTGCGAGGGTTGAAGCGATTTCGGTCGCTCTGACCAGCATGTAGGCCACACCTTTCCGCTGACGGTCTCATCTTCTTCCTCGATGCAGATATTCGGCGGCCCGGGGCGCAATCCATCGCTCGCTTTCGCAGTCAGCCGGTACCGCATGGTGCCTCCCTCCTTCCAGCAATCGCCGTTATTTACACCAAGCACGCGCCGGGCCATACAGACAGGTCGATGGCAGGCATCTCCGCCGCGCTTGCGCTGACAGCGGCGCAGTAGTTGCCTGCCATTTGAAGCTCGATTGCAGGCCAAGGGCCGGTCTTCACGATCTCGCCCTGGATGTCCACCGGGATGGAGCCAAGGGGAATGGAAAGTCCGTCTCCCGAAACCTTCAGGATCGCTTCTTTGAGTACCCATAAACGGTAAAAGCCACGGAGTTGATTCGCCTCCGGCAGCGAGGCAAGCCAGCTACATTCCTCCTTGCGAAAATACTGTTTTGCCATCGCAGCGATCTCGACGCCTGGCCGCATGAACTCGATATCAATGCCCACCGGAAAACCCCTGCTCAACACCACTGCTCCCAGTTCTCCTGAGTGCGAAACGTTCACGTGAATTTTCGCCGCTTCCGCTGGATGAACAATCGTTGGCTTTCCATTCTTGATCAATGAAAACTCGACCAGCTCAGGCTCTGTTCCGCACAGCGCGGCCGCCAATCGGCGCAACATAGCGCGGCATACGAGGGAGCGAACTCTGTCCGCTTCGAAATGGAAGCGAGCCGCTTTGGCGAGTTCGTCCTCAGAGAGGATCTGCGCAAAGGCGCTGCAGTCCGCCTCCTTATATCGCGTGCTGAAGGTATGAACGGCGATTCTGTTCACAAACCGTTTGCCTCGTGGATCGGGCACAGCTGAAAGCAAGAGCAACTGCTGCCGACGCCACACCCCGGCGATCGCGCGCCCTTGGCGACCATTTGAGGGCTTCAACGTTGAGCATTGATCGCAATATGACGATCATACTCAGCTGCTCCGGAAGAGCGCAGCACATCGTCAAAGGTGCGCGCGAGATCGCGCACGATCGGCTCATCCACAATGTTGCGGTGGTTACGGTGTTGGCCCGGGATATCGTACACATCTATCTTGCCGGTAAGGAATGGCTTCCAGCCCAGGTCCGGATCATGATAGAGCCCCTTTGCCCGAAAAATGATCAGCCGTCCCGGGTACGGCAAGGCCACGTAGTCTCGTTCGGCATAGAAATTCGTGTCGCGAAAGAACATATCCCTGAGGCCCGCGGGAAGGGGGATTCCCCGTGACACATGGTATCTCCGCCTCTGCTCCGTGATTAGAGCTGTGATCCGGTTGCGCCGCCATTCAAACGCCCGACGAACTCTCCCCAGCGGGCCGGGACGGGGCTGCCTTTTTCGACCAGCTCCCGGACCGTTACCATAGAGAGGAGCCGTTCCATTGATCGATGCCAGCAGCGCTATCTCCTCCCCAGCGGCGCGGAGCCTTTGAGCCATTTCATAGGCGACGATCATTCCGAAGCAATAACCGACCAGGCGATACGGTCCGTGCATTTGCACACTGCGGATCTCACGGATGTAGTGCTCGGCCATCTCCTCAATCCGGGTATGTGGAGGCGCATCGCCGTAGAGACCTTGAGACTGGAGAGCATAGACCGGCTGATCGGGATCTAGGTGCCTGGCGAAGTTGTGGTAGAAGAGGATTGATCCGGCGCCGCCATGAATACAAAACAGTGGTGATCTCGTTCCACTACTCCGGATGGGCACCAGACACGTCCAGGCTTTGTTCTTTTCTTCGCCCCTGTTGAGCAGCACAGATAGCTCCCGAATGGTAGGAGCGGCAAAGAGCGCCGTGGGTGAGATCTGACGTCCAAACTCGCGCGTGATTCGGGCGAAGACCCGTGCCGTAAGCAAGGACTCGGCGCCGAGTTCGAAATAGTTGTCATCGATACCGATATTCTTGGTTCCCAGCGCGCTCCGCCAAATTGCTGCGAGTTTCTTTTCTACCGGAGTCTCCGGAGCCACATAGGGCGCGTCCAGTTCGGGCCGTTCGTGATCGGGTTCGGGCAGTTTTTTGCGATCGATTTTTCCAGCGGGAGTGCGCGGCAGTTGCTGCAGGAGGACCCAGGCGGAGGGAATCATGTAGTCGGGGAGTTTTGCTTTGACCAGGTGGCGCAGCTCGGGGATGGAGAGGGTCTGTCCCTGACGGGCTGTCACATAGGCGACCAGTCGCTGGATGCCGGGCTGATCCTGGCGAGCCAGCACCACGCATTGTCCGACCGCCGCATGCGCCCCCACAACGTTCTCGATCTCTCCCAGCTCGATGCGGTAGCCACGCACCTTGACCTGATGGTCGAGACGGCCGGCAAACTCGATGCGCCCATCCGGCAGCGCCCGCACCAGGTCACCCGTCCGGTAGAGCTTTCCCTTCCCGGTAAACCGGTTGGGCAGAAATCGTTCCGCCGTCAGCTCCGGCTGGTGCAGATACCCCAGCGCAACTCCGGAGCCTCCGATGTACAGCTCCCCCCGCACCCCCGCAGGACAAACATTTCCATCCCGGTCCAGAATGTATAGCTCCGTGTTCGCAATCGCTCGCCCGATCACCACCCGCTCCGCCTTCGAACGAAAGTGATGGTAAGTCGACCACACCGTCGTCTCCGTCGGACCGTAGAAGTTATACAGCGATGCGTCGGCTTCCAGCAGCCGCTCAAATAATCCCTGCGGCAACGGCTCGGCCCCGATCACTCGCTTCAGCCCCGCTCCGCTAAACCCCGCATCCAGCAGCAGACTCCACGTCGTCGGCGTTGCATGCACCACCGTCGCACCATGCCGCCGCAAAAATACCGCCAGCTCCTCCCCGTTCCCCGCCAGATGACGCTCCCCCACCACCACCCGGCCCCCCGTCACCAAACCCAAATACAGCTCCGGTACCGACATGTCGAAAGCAAAACTGGCCAGCGCGGGAAAGACATCTCTTTCCCCCATGGCTAACTCTTTTCCCATCCACCGCAGCAGGTTCACCACCCCGCCATGCATCACCTCCACGCCCTTCGGCCGACCCGTCGAGCCAGAGGTAAAGATCACATACACTGCATCTTCTCCTCCCGCTCCCACCCCCGGATTGCTCCCGCTCTGCTGCCTCAGCCGCTCCCTCTCCAAAGACAACACCCGCCCTCCATACCACCCCAGCCTGCCCGCTAATCCACCCCCCACTACCACCACCGACGTCCCCGCCGCTTCCAGCGTCTGACGGATCCGTTCCTCCGGATAGCCAGGATCCAGCGGCACATACGCTGCCCCAGACTTCTGGATCCCCAGCAGACCTACCATCATCTCCAGCGACCGCTCCACATAAAGACCCACCCGATGGCCACGACCCACTCCCTGGCTCAATAACAAATGCGCCAGCTGGTTGGCCCGGACATTCAGCTCCGTATAACTCAGCTGCTCCTCGCCACATACCACCGCCACACGATCTGGATACCCTTCCACCTGCTCCTCAAACAGCCCATACACACTCCCCGCTCGCGGATACTCCGCCTCCGCTCCTCGCCAGCTCCGCAATAACTCCTGCTCCTCACCCTCACTAATCAGCCCCACCTCTCCCAAACGAACTCCCGTATCCTCCACCACCGACTCCAAGAGCCGCCGATAATGTACCAACATCCCCGAAATCACCGCCTCCGAATAAAGATCGGATGGAAACAGAAACCTCGGAGGCTGATCGGTTTGGCTGCAAAAGCTCAGCGTAAGCCGCGGCTTGGCACCCGAACGGAATTCTCTCGTCTGCAGCCCAGCAAAGCTGATCTTCAACGGCCTCCGCTTTAATATGGCAACACATATTGGAGGCACCAGTGCCATGGAGCATTCCGCCTCTCGGGCGCTCAAGTCTAGGGCACTCAAGCGAGTTGCCTTATCATCTATAGTCCGCAACGAGAATGCTTGACGCAGGTTGTTGGTTAACGTCAAAACGGTATCGTTCGCTCCCGCGCGAAGCTCCAGGACCAATGGCGTCGTAAATGGACCTACGGCATCATTGAACCGGTCCCCTGTACTGATCCTCTGATCAATATGGAAACGGGCAGGGACAACTTCCTCGCCGGTGTAGCGCGCGTACAAAATCAGCAGGGTCGCGACGTAGAGATGCCACGTCGACACGCCTTGCCCTCTTGCAAGGGAGCTTAAGCTGTCGTGGAGGTTGAGAGGCAAAGGAACCTCCCCCGTTGGACCACCATTTGACCGCTCACAGAGATCCGCGTCGACTTGCTGGGCCATTGAGAGCCCGGAAGGCGCAGCGCGGAGTGGATCTGCAACTGGCTGATTTCCTGTCGCAAAATCTAAATAGGAACCCGCAATTGGGGGTAGATTGGCATGCGTTCCTGTGACAAAGCCCGAATAGATTGCCCCCAGATCGCGGAAGAGCGTTTCCATTGAGGACTCATCAACAACAATCCTGTGGCCGACAAGTACAAGAACGCTTTCGTTCTCACTGAGTCTCAGCAGAGTCGCGCGAAGCAGCGGTCCCTCGGCTAACTGGAAAGAGCCAGAAACTTTATCTCGAATCAGTTCAACGAGAGCCTGCTCGTTGTGGAGATTGGGCGTGTCTTCGTCCTTCGCTTCCTGAACCTCAACTCGCAGATCCCTCGCGAGCATCTGGATAACTTGCGGCCGAGCTGGATCATCGCCTCGTTTGAGTTCGTAGAACTGATATACCGTTCGGAGCACCTCGTGGCGCTCCAGCAACATATCCATGGCTGTCTGGAGGGCGACGGTGTCAACTTTGCCGACGAGCCGAAGATAACCCGACACCAGCAGAAGGCCTGATTCGGGATGGGTCTGGTCCGCATCCCAGACATCTTCTTGTAGAGGAGAGAGCGGAGCTCTGCTGCATTCTCTGATAGCAATCTGCCGGGGTACGGTGGCTGCGGACATGAGAACCTCTACGCAGTGGCTGGAACGGCGGGGTAAGTGTCAGAGCCCGACAGTGACATCTCCTGTTCGTTCTCCAACGCATGCTCGATGCACGCTTCCATCTTCTTAGCCAGATCGACAACGTAGGGTTCGCGCAAGATGAGGGCATGAGAGCCGGAGATCGGAATGACATCGACACCTCCAAGCGCTCGGCTGCCCCATCCCATCTGGTAATCGCGAATGCGACAGAAGTCTTGTTTCTTGGTTCGGAAGAGAGTCAGTCGGCCACCATATGTGGGTGGCGTGAAGTCCGGTCCTGGCCAGTAGCGCTTTTTCATCTGTTCGGCGCGCATGGTGCGGAACTCTGCGCCTGGCATCCCAGGATCTCCTTCAAACCGATGGCCGCCGGGATGAGGTGACGATGTGTGGCGCAGCTTTGCCTGGACGAATCGCGCCTGCTCTTTATGATCCATCAACGCCCAGCGCTGCAGCCCTCTGAAGTAGCCGCGTAGTTTGAAGCGCACCCGGCTCACTGTATTCTCAATTGGCCATGCGTCCAGGATCGCGATCATGGCTACTGGGACATTGCAGGCTTCAAGTTGGCGTGCCATTTCAAAGGCGATATGCGCCCCTTCGCAAAAGCCTGCCAGTAGATACGGCCCGTTCGGCTGCACCTCACGCATGGCGCTGATATATTCAGTCGCCTTCGTTTCGTAGTCCTGCTGATTGTAGGTCCAAAAACTCCCGTCTTCTTTCATCTGAGCCTGGAGACCAAACACTGGTTGATCTTGGGAGAGATGCCTGGTCAAGAAGATGAACCCGAGCGCGTTTACATTTGGCCGCGCCACGCAGAAGAGCGCTGGCTTGGTTCCCCTGGACCGAATCGGGATAATAGTAGGTAAGGGGGCTCTGGCGCTCTCAAGCTCCAGCACACTTGCCAGCCCTCCGAGAGTAGAGGTTTGAAAGAGCGTGGCCAGTGGGAGGCGGTCTCCAAAGCATTCACGCACCTTTGCTATCATTTTCACCGCAAGGAGTGAGTGGCCGCCGAGGTTGAAGAAGTCATCTTCGACTCGGATGGAGGAGACGTTCAACATGTCTTCCCAGATCTGCGCGAGGCGGATTTGGGTTGCGGTAAAGGGCGCATGCGCGGTTGCCGAATGTCTCTCTTTTTTATCGGGGATCGGCAGGTTTTTGCGATCGATCTTGCCGTTGGGCAACCTGGGTAGCTGCGGCAGATCCATCCAGCGGGTTGGAATCATGTACTCTGGCAGGCGCTCTCTGAGATCTGCGCGGAGCTGAAGCGCATCCACCTTCTGGCCGGCTGAGGGTACAAAGTAGGCGGCTAGATAGGATTCCCCGGGCGCATCCTCGCGCATGAGAACGACACATTCTGCGACATACGGGCTCCGGCTTAGCGTTGACTCGATCTCACCAAGCTCGATGCGGTGCCCACGCAGCTTCACTTGATTGTCCAATCGCCCTCGATATTCGACACCGCCGTCCTTCAAATAGCGAACCAGGTCGCCTGTACGATAGAGGGTGGCCCCAGGTCGCGGTGAAAATCGATCTGGAACGAATCGCTCTGCAGTCAACTCAGGCCGGTTCAGGTAGCCGGCAGCTACGCCATCCCCACCTATATACAGCTCTCCCGGCACTCCGGCCGGGGATAGGTTTCCCTGCGGATCCAGGACGTAGAACTGTGTGTTTGCAATGGGACGACCAAGCGAGATCCTGGTGCCAGGTCCTACCCGGCACACACTCGACCAGATCGTCGTCTCCGTCGGGCCATACATGTTCCAGAGTTCTCCGCATCGCGACAGCAGTTCCTCGGCCAGCTTCGGCGTCAGCGCCTCGCCTCCGCAGAGCAGTTTCAGCCGCCCATCTCCGCGCCATCCCGCATCGATCAGCATTCTCCAGGTAGCAGGCGTGGCTTGCATCACCGTGGCGGCGGAAGAATGCAGCAACTTCATCAGCCGATGTCCATCTGTAGTGTCCTCTCGACTCGCGATGATCACCCGTGCGCCAACGCAAAGTGGAAGCCATAGCTCGAGCTCCGCGATATCAAACGATAGAGTGGTCACGGCCAACAACGCATCGCTCTCCGTGAGTCCCGGCTGGCGTCCCATGGCCTGCATGAAGTTGACCACGGCTCGATGTGGAATCATCACTCCCTTAGGCCGCCCGGTCGAGCCTGAGGTGTGAATCACGTATGCCAGATGCTCTCCCCCCAGGACGGGAGCCAGAGCTTGAGCATCTAGCTTCTGAATCGCATGACGGTCGCGATCGAGACAGACGATCTTGATGGGAAGCGATGCAAACGATCCGGCCAGATGCTGGTTGGTGATGAGGACTGGACCACCACAGTCCTCAAGGATGATTTTGATCCGTTCGGGAGGGTAGGCCGGATCGATGGGCACGTATGCCGCCCCGGCTTTGAGCACAGCGATCATCGCAACCAGCATATCCAGGGAGCGGTGGAGGCAAATGCCAACCAGGGAGTTGGCTTGAACTCCCTGGCACTGCAGATATCGAGCCAGCTGACTTGCGCGCCGATTGAGCTCGCGATAGGTGAGGTGCTGATCCTCAAAGACCGCCGCCACCGCCTCGGGATGGAGCGCTGCCTGCTCCTCGAAGCGCTCCTGAAGGCAGCTCTCGCCCGGATAGTCCGCATGGGTCTGGTTCCAATCCCCAACCAGTTGCTGCGTCTCCGAGGAGCGAAGCATCGCTAGCTCTGAGATTCTCTGTGAAGGATTGCGAACGATGGACTCCAGCAGGAAATGAAGGTGGCTCATCATGCGCTCAATCGTCGCGGCATCGAAGAGATCCGTCTTGTACTCAAAGCGCCAACGCAGCCCTTCGCTGGTCTCCGTCACGGCCAGGAAAAGGTCACCCTTCGCCGTCTTCGTTTCAGAGGTCATGGGACGGACCGTCACATCGCGCAGATGCAACGCCGCCGCCGGGGCGTTCTGCATAACAAAGAGGACTTGCACTAATGGGTCGTGCCGAAGGGTGCGCTCTGGCCGCAGCTCCTGTACCAGCCTTTGCAGTGGAATGTCTTGATGCGCATAGGCGGAGAGCGACACCTCCCTGACGCGCCGTAACAGCTCGAGAAAGTCCGGATCCCCACTAAGATCAGTTCGCAGGACCAGCGTATTTACGAAAAAGCCGATCATGCTCTCCAATTCAGCTCGGTTGCGATTGGAGATAAACGTACCGACGACAATATCTTCCTGACGGCTATACCGTGCCAGCAGCACCTTCAATGCCGCAAGCAGGGTCATGAACAGTGTGGCCCCCTCTCGCCTGCTTAGCCGGACCAGGTCTTCGCTTAATTGCTTTGGCAGCAAAGAGAACGCCGCCGCTCCCGATGAACTCTGGACCGCAGGACGCGGACGGTCCGTGGGCAGCTCCAGCAACGGCGGCGCACCCTGCAGTTGATCCTTCCAGAATGCGAGTTGCTCCTGGAATTCACGCTGAGCAAAATACTCCTGTTGCCAGAGCGAGTAATCGGCGTATTGGATGGGCAGCTCTGGCAGCGGAGAACTCTTACCCGTGAGCTGTGCTTCATAGATTGCACTCAACTCACGCATCAGCACGCCGAAGGACCAGTGATCGGTCACGATGTGATGAGCGGTGAAGAGCAGCAGATACTCTCGCGCGGCAACCTTCAACAGAGACGCTCTGAGCAGCGGCCCGCCGCGTAGGTCAAACCTGGCCTGTGTATCCTCCGTCGCCAGACGTTGTGCCTCGCTCAGCGCGTCCTCACGGCGAACAGCTGTCAGGTCAATATGATGAAACGGAATGACCAGATGTGGCGCGATGACCTGTACCGGTTGACTGCCCACCATGGGAAAGCTGGTGCGCAGCACCTCGTGCCGCCGCACGATCTCTTGCAAGGAAGACTGCAATGCAGCAACATCCAACTCGCCCTCGAGCCGGAGCAAATAGGAGATGTTATAGGACAGATTCTCCGGCTCCAGCTGATCCACGAACCACAGACGCTCCTGCGAAAAGGACAACGGAAGTGGCCCATCGCGATGGACCGGCAGGATGGGCCTGCTCAGCAAAGGAGCATGCTGGCCCCGCATCTCCTCAATCCGCGAAGCCAGACCCGCAACAGTTGTCGCTTCAAACAGAGTTCGCAGTGGCAGTTCCACCTGGAAGGCTCGCCGTATTCGGGAAACTACCTGAGCCGCCAGCAAAGAATGACCCCCAAGCTCAAAAAAATCATCGTCTGGACGCACAATCGCGAGCCTGAGCACTTCGGCCCAGATACCGGCAATGATTTCCTCCGTAGTTGAGAGTCCCTCCTTTTTTTTGGTGTGCTCTGCAGTTTCAGGACTTGGTTCGGGCAGTTTTTTGCGATCGATTTTTCCAGCGGGAGTGCGCGGCAGTTGCTGCAGGAGGACCCAGGCGGAGGGAATCATGTAGTCGGGGAGTTTTGCTTTGACCAGGTGGCGCAGTTCGGGGATGGAGAGGGTCTGTCCCTGACGGGCTGTCACATAGGCGACCAGTCGCTGGATGCCGGGCTGATCCTGGCGAGCCAGCACCACGCATTGTCCGACCGCCGCATGCGCCCCCACAACGTTCTCGATCTCTCCCAGCTCGATGCGGTAGCCACGCACCTTGACCTGATGGTCGAGACGGCCGGCAAACTCGATGCGCCCATCCGGCAGCGCCCGCACCAGGTCACCCGTCCGGTAGAGCTTTCCCTTCCCGGTAAACCGGTTGGGCAGAAATCGTTCCGCCGTCAGCTCCGGCTGGTGCAGATACCCCAGCGCAACTCCGGAGCCTCCGATGTACAGCTCCCCCCGCACCCCCGCAGGACAAACATTTCCATCCCGGTCCAGAATGTATAGCTCCGTGTTCGCAATCGCTCGCCCGATCACCACCCGCTCCGCCTTCGAACGAAAGTGATGGTAAGTCGACCACACCGTCGTCTCCGTCGGACCGTAGAAGTTATACAGCGATGCGTCGGCTTCCAGCAGCCGCTCAAATAATCCCTGCGGCAACGGCTCGGCCCCGATCACTCGCTTCAGCCCCGCTCCGCTAAACCCCGCATCCAGCAGCAGACTCCACGTCGTCGGCGTTGCATGCACCACCGTCGCACCATGCCGCCGCAAAAATACCGCCAGCTCCTCCCCGTTCCCCGCCAGATGACGCTCCCCCACCACCACCCGGCCCCCCGTCACCAAACCCAAATACAGCTCCGGTACCGACATGTCGAAAGCAAAACTGGCCAGCGCGGGAAAGACATCTCTTTCCCCCATGGCTAACTCTTTTCCCATCCACCGCAGCAGGTTCACCACCCCGCCATGCATCACCTCCACGCCCTTCGGCCGACCCGTCGAGCCAGAGGTAAAGATCACATACACTGCATCCTCTCCTCCCGCTCCCACCCCCGGATTGCTCCCGCTCTGCTGCCTCAGCCGCTCCCTCCTCCAAAGACAACACCCGCCCTCCATACCACCCCAGCCTGCCCGCTAATCCACCCCCCACTACCACCACCGACGTCCCCGCCGCTTCCAGCGTCTGACGGATCCGTTCCTCCGGATAGCCAGGATCCAGCGGCACATACGCTGCCCCAGACTTCTGGATCCCCAGCAGACCTACCATCATCTCCAGCGACCGCTCCACATAAAGACCCACCCGATGGCCACGACCCACTCCCTGGCTCAATAACAAATGCGCCAGCTGGTTGGCCCGGACATTCAGCTCCGTATAACTCAGCTGCTCCTCGCCACATACCACCGCCACACGATCTGGATACCGCTTCCACCTGCTCCTCAAACAGCCCATACACACTCCCCGCTCGCGGATACTCCGCCTCCGCTCCTCGCCAGCTCCGCAATAACTCCTGCTCCTCATCCTCACTAATCAGCCCCACCTCTCCCAAACGAACTCCCGTATCCTCCACCACCGACTCCAAGAGCCGCCGATAATGTACCAACATCCCCGAAATCACCGCCTCCGAATAAAGATCGGTGTTGTACTCCACGCGGCAAGCAAGGCCTCCCTGGTGTTCAGAGAAGAAGAAGGAAAGGTCAAATTTCGCGCTTTCTGCCGACGGTCCCACAAACTCGAGCTTCAATCCGGAGAGCGCCAGTTCTTCCTGCGGAGCATTGCGGAGAGAAAACAACACTTGGAAGATGGGGTTGTAACTCAAGCTCCGGACCGGTTCCAACTCTTCGACCAGACGCTCAAAAGGCAGCTCCGCGTGCGCATAGGCTCCCAACGCCGTTTCCCTCACCTGGGCCAACAGTTCTCGAAAAATCGGGTTCCCGTCCAGCCGCGCGCGCAATACGATAGTGTTCGCAAAATAACCAATCAGCTGTTCCAGCTCGCGCCGACTACGATTGGCCAGAGGCGTGCCAACCAGAACGTCGTTCTGCCCACTGTAGCGGGCGAGGAGTGCCTGAAAGACGGACAGCAACACCATGAACAGCGTCGCACCCTCACGCTGTCCCACAGCCTTTAAGGCCCTAGTCAAACTCTCCGGCCACTGTGCTCGGTACGACGCACCGGAATTGGTCTGCACCGCTGGGCGAGGGTGATCTGTGGGTAGATCGAGCGTAGCCGGCGCATCTGCGAGTTGCTCCTTCCAGTACGCCAGCTCACCCGCTAACTGCTCTTCTCCGCACCGTTCCCGCTGCCATACCGCATAGTCTCCATACTGGATAGGCAGATCGGGGAGTCTTACTTCTTTGCCGTCGCGATAGCCTTCATAGAGCGCGGCCATCTCGCGAATCCAGATACCCCGCGACCAGCCATCGAAACTGATGTGGTGCATCGTGAGCAGAAGCAGGTGCTCCTCTTCGCTCAAACGCAGGAGTGACGCTCGGACCATAGGGCCGGTTTCGAGATCGATCGGCTGCTTCGCCTCAGCCGCGATGCGACGTCTGGCCTCCGCTTCGCGATCCTGCAGATGATCAAGGTTAATTTGTACCAGCGGCAGATACGAAGGCGCAGCCACCATCTGCATCGGCTCACCGCCACGCGCGCTGAAGGTGGTACGCAGAATCTCATGACGGCGCACCACCTCATTCAAGCTCTGTTCCAGAGCTTCTACGTCAAGACACCCCTGGATCCGAATGGACCAGGGCACGAGATATGAGCTCTCACCCGGACTGAGCTGCTCGAGGAACCAGAGGCGCAATTGGGCAAAGGTCAGCGGAAACGAGCCCACAGGTTCGTTGATCTCCGGCCCGGGCTGGCTCACCTGATTGTCTGAAGCTTGTGTTTGCACCCGATTCTCTCCCCCGGTCTGGCTCAAGCAACAGCGGATCCTGAGGGCTCCAAATCCTTGGCGTGCACCATGTCCCCCAGCGCCACGACGATCTTGCGCGGGCCGACGTAAGGATCCCGCGCGTGAGCCGTGAGCATGTTGTCAAGACTCACCAAGTCCCCCTGTTGCCACTGAAAGCGCACGGCATTGGCTTCATATACCTCGCCGATGTGATCCATGACCGCATCTTCGATAGGT
Organism: uncultured Acidobacteriaceae bacterium; assembly: GCA_963757575.1. Lineage (GTDB taxonomy): Bacteria > Acidobacteriota > Terriglobia > Terriglobales > Acidobacteriaceae > KBS-83. Next base: position 1,054,088 of record CAVWSD010000011.1, on the reverse strand, counting down.
GTGCCGTCCCCGTAGTAGACATGGCGGGGCAGATCTTCTCGCGAGAAGAGGGAGAGAAGCGATTGGCGTACCTCTGGCTCAAGGCAATGAACATGGTGCAGCTGGACCTGATTGAAGAAGGACAGCTCGTCCGTCCGGGGATGACGGAGGACCGCGCGGCATCGCTGACTGAGACGGAGATCCGAATCGTCCGTGCCAGTCGCAAGTCATACCGGATCGCTGACATGATGCCTCCACCAGCGCTCGGTCTTCTGTCCCGAAGAAGCGCTGCCAACTGACATCCAATCCCGCAGAGAAGTTGCGGACATACAGCAGACCCTTCTCCTGAAACTTCTCCCGCACCGCTGGTTGCAGCTGTTGATAAACCTTGCGGCAATCGACGATCGGAGTGGCCCCGCCTTCTTTCGCAACCGTGACGCAGAAGAAGTTAATCTTGCTGGGCCAGGAACTCATGTGCGAGCTCTCGTTGTGATACAGGATGGACTTGTCCTCCGGATAAGGCGTGGAGGTATAGACCTTGCCCGCAACCCCCTCCCGCGGCAGATCGCCGTATTCGGCATAGAGCTCGTCACAGAGAGCTGCGGCGGTACGCTCGAAGTCCTGCGCAGTCGACTGGTCAAATCCGCGGAAGAGTACTCCACCATGAAGGCTGCGCTGCTCATCGATGTGGGCGCGATTGCTGCGAATCCAATCAGGCAGATCGACCTGGTCGGAGGCTGGCTCGAAGATTAGCGGCAGCGGTTGATCCGGCTGAAGAAGGCTCTCCCGCACTGGGTTGAATTCGGACAGGTTGACTGCCTTGCGTCGAATGGATCCTAAGCTGCCTCTGGTCGCGGTTAGCACTGTGTCCCCTTCTGTTCCCTGGTGCCTTCGGCAAAGCAGCATAGCCTGGGGCGGTCGATTACTGCTGCACTTCGGCCTCGTACGGTCGATAGGTGTTGCGCGGAACGCGCCGAATCGGCCCATCCGCCGGTTTCTCTGTTTGTGGGGCCCCGTCCACTGCTGTGGCAAAGCGGCTGAGAGTGGGTTGCTCGAACAAGGAACGCAGTGCAATTTCAACGCCAAATCGCTCTCGAATGCGAGCGATGACTTGAGTAGCGATGAGGGAGTGTCCGCCGAGGAGGAAGAAGTCGTCGTCGCGGCTGATGCGGGGCAGTTTGAGCACTTCGGCCCAGATCTCGGCCACCAGTTGCTCGGTCGGTGTCTGGGCAGGTTGATAGCTCAGCTGGGTCACAGCTTCCGGCAGAGGCAGGGCGCTGCGATCCAGCTTTCCATTCCGGGTCAGGGGCAACCGGGGCAGCACCACCACCGCCTGCGGCACCATATATTCGGGCAGCTCGGCGCGTAGCCGCGCTGCAAGCTCTCCGCCATTGGCCGTCTGTCCCTCCCGCAGCACCACGTAGCCGGTCAGCCCTGTCTCCCCGCGTGCATCCTCCCGCGCCACCACCACCGCCTGACGCACCTCCGGCTGACGCTCCAGCACCCCGGCGATCTCTCCCGGCTCGACACGGTAGCCGCGCACCTTCACCTGATCGTCCAGCCGCCCCAGATACTCGATCCGTCCATCCCAACCCGACCGCACCCGGTCACCAGTACGGTAGAGCCGCCCTCGTTCCCGAGAACCGGTCGGCCACGAACCGCTCCGCCGTCAGCTCCGGACGGTTCCGGTAGCCCCGCGCCACACCCTGACCTCCGATATACAGCTCCCCCGCTACCCCCACCGGACACACCTGGCCCCGCTCGTCCAGCACATACACCCAGGTGTTCGCCAGCGGCCGCCCGATCGGCACCGTCGCCCCCGCCCAGCGCTCCCCCGCCTCCAGCCGCTCGCACCAGCGAGCCTACTGTCGTCTCCGTCGGACCATAGTGGTTGATCATGCGGCAGCCCGCCCCGCTGCCCTCGATCGCCTCCACCAGCGCCGGACGCAAGGCCTCTCCGCCTGTAATCAGATAGCGCCGCGGAAGCACCCCCCCACCACCCGTGGCCAGCAGCGACTCCAGATGCGAGGGCACGATCTTCAGTACATCCACTCCATGCCCCGCCACATACGCCGCCATCTGCTCCCCATCTGTCGCCACCGCATAGGGCACCACGTCCAACGTCCCCCCGCTCAGCAACGCCGGATAAAGACAGGTGTGGCCAAGATCCGCACTCAAGGTCGAGACCATCGCAAAACGCAGCCCCAGCGGCTCTTCCGACAGTCCCAGCAACCGCTGGATGCTCCAGCTGTAGTTCAACAGATTCCCCTGCGTCACCTCCACACCCTTCGGCTCACCCGTCGAACCCGAGGTGTACATCACATAGGCCAGGTCCTCGACTCCCGCCACCGCCTCCGGGTTCTCCTCCCGCTCCTCACCCAGATCCTCCAGCCACACCAGCACTCCGGAATACCATCCCACGCGCTCCGCCAACCCACGCTCACTCACCAGCACCGGCACTCCCGCCAACTGCCGCTCCAGCCGCGACCGCGGATGCTCCGCACTCAACGGCACATACGCTCCCCCCGACTTCAATATCCCCAGAACCGCCGCCACCATCCCCACCGAACGCTCCACACACAGCCCCACCACCGTCCCCGCACCCACTCCCAGACCACGCAGTCGGTGCGCCAGACGGTTCCCCTCACGGTTCAGCTCCGCATAGCTCAGAGACAACTCCCCACACCGCACCGCCACACGCTCCGGCATCCGCTCCGCCTGCTCGGCTATCAGGTCCCCCACCGAACGCTCGCGGATACTCCGCCTCTTCCCCACGCCACAGCTCGAATAACTCCCCCTGCTCCGCATCGCTCAGCAGCGGCAGATCCCCCACCCGCTGCTCCCCATCCCCCACCGCCGCACCCAGCAACACCGCAAAATAACCCAGCAATCGCTCTACTCCCCGCCTCCCATACCGCCCTGCCCCATACCCCAACCCCAACCGCAAACCTCCCGCACTCCGCACACACTCCAGACGAAGACCCTTCCGCTCCCCGCCCTCGTACATACCCACATACCCATAGCCCTCACTCCGCTCATCCCGCTCATCGGCGTAGGAAAAAACACAGGGAGGCTCGGCAGAGCGGTAGGCCGCCGGGTCGAGGTACTCCTGCCAGGCCGCGGCCTGATCGAGGGCTCGCTGCGCTTTGCTCACCCAGGCGCGGAAGCTGAAGGCCGCATCCACCTCCGACGGAATGGGAAGAAGCTTGGCCATCGGTCCCATGATGCTGCTCAACTCTTCATGCTGCCGACCATCGAAGACCACATGAGTGAGCAACTGAGCCTGGCCGCTCATGCGCCACAGCAAGATTTGCCAGGCTGCAAACAAGCAGGTTTGCAACGAAGCCCCGAGCCGGGTAGCCATCGCCTCGAGCTGTTCGAGAGTGGCGGCCTCGAGCGCACACCCAACCGCGGCATATCCATCGACTCCGGCCGATTCGGGATCCGGAGCGATCGGCAGATTGACGGCAGTCACATCGCGCGTGCTCTCGGCCCAGTAAGCCTCGGCGGCCGAGCCGTCCTTTCCCGCACTCTCAAGCAGATCATTTTGCCATTGCGAAAATTGAACGTAGCGAATGGGTTCAGTGGGCGAAGGCTCTTCATCGCGGCAGGACCGCATCACTTCTATCGCTAGATTTTTCAGGCTGTACGCATCCAGGCAAAGCGCGGGGACGGTAAGAATGAGAACGCTTTGATCCCTCCCCGCGCAGAGAAGCAACGCGCGCAGCAACGGCCCGTGTTCGAGATCAAAGGAGCGCCGGCTTTGATCGGCCCGATGCGCCGTGATCGCAATATCCTCATCAGGAGATGTTGCCTGCGCGATGGCGCGCACCTCCCAGTCGATCTCTGCGCATTCCAGAATGCTCTGGAAGGGCACGCGCATACCGGGATGGCGTATAAAGACAGTGCGCAGAATCTCATGACGAGACACTGCCTTATCGAGCGCGCTTCGCAGCCGATTCTCATCGAGCGGGTCCGCGATCCGCACCACGACCTGACTCCATGCGCAGACGGCGTGATTCTCCAACTGATCGAGCCAGATCCTCTTCTGCTGCGGCGATAGGAAGAAGCTCTCCGTCACATACGGGTCCATCATCTCAATCTCCTGCTAATTTCTGCTGGCCCTGGTTGACGGGCTTTGGTTCGGCAGCAAGCAGGCTCTCCAACCGAGATTGCCACGCGGCGCGACTCGCGGCGAGTTGCTGCTGCTTCTCTTCAGCGTCTTCGAGTTCGAGCGCACTCAGCCGGATGTCCGGATCTGCGACGGCGCTGCGCAGCAGCATCTCAAAATGCCGAGCCATGCGCTCCACCGATCTGCGCTCAAAGAGATCGGTGCTGTAGATCCAGTGACACTGCAATCCCTCTGCAGCTTCATGGACGAAGACAGCCAGATCGAACTTCGAGCGGGTCACCGGCACTTCAAAACGGCTGAATCGCAGACCGGCGAACTCCTTCGGCGGGGAAGGAGCGTTTTGCATGACGAAGAGCACTTGCACCAAGGGCGTGTGACTCAGGCTGCGTTCGGGACGGAGCTCCTGCACTAGGCGATCAAACGGCATGTCCTGATAGGCGTAAGCGGCGAGCGTAGTCTCCCGCACGCGGGCCAGCAGCTCACGGAAAGTGGGGTCGCCAGAAAGATCCGTACGCAGCGGCAGCAGATTGATGAAAAACCCGATCATCCGCTCCGTTTCCAGAGTGGGACGGTTTGCTACATCTGTGCCGACGACGATCTGCTTCTCGCCCGAGTATGCTGCGAGCTGTGCCTGGAAGGCGGCGAGCAAGGTCATGAAGAGCGTCGTGCCCTCCTTCCGGCCCATCATTTTCACTGCGTCGAGCAATGCCATTGGCAGGATCACCTGGAGATGGCCGCCCGCGAATGTCTGTCGCGCCGGTCGCAGACGATCGGTGCGCAGGTGGAGGACCTCCGGTGCACCGGCGAGTGTCTCGCGCCAGAAGTCCAGCCTGGTTTGCAGAGCTTTTCCCTGAAGCCAATCACGCTGCCACACCGCATAATCCGCATATTGCATGCTTAGATCCGGCAAGGGAGAGGGCTGGCCCGCAGCATATGCCTGGTAGAGAATTCCGAACTCTTCGAGGAAGATGGCCGCCGACCATGCGTCGCTGACGATGTGGTGCATGGTCAACAGGAGCACATGGTCATCCGCGGCCAGGGTCAGGAGCGTGGCCCTCAACAACGGCGCCTCGGTAAGGTCAAAGGGCCGCGCCGCCTCCTGTGAAGCGAGTGCACGCGCCTCGGTTTCGCGGCGATCCGCTGCCACAGCAGTCAGATCCACGCTCGCGAGCGGAAGTACGACGCGATCCAGGATCTTCTGCACCGGCTCGCGACGGACGACAAGGAAGATCGTACGCAGCGACGCATGGCGTCGCACAATCTCATTGAGAACTCGCTCCAGCACGTGCGTGTTCACCGCGCCCGTGATCCGGATCGTACGCGGTATGTTGTAGAGGGGGTTGTTTGGCTCCAACTGATCGAGAACCCAGAGCCGTTGTTGCGCATACGAGAGCGGAAGGACCTCGGTGCGGGGCGCAGGCGTCATCTGCGGAGCAGGTGGTTGGCTGTCAGCGGAACGCGCGCTATCGATGCGCTTGGCGAGGCTCGCCAAGGTCGAGCTCTCGAACAATGCGCGCAGCGGCAGGCCGATGTTGAAGGTGCGGCAGATGCGTGCGATGACTTGAGTAGCGATGAGGGAGTGTCCGCCGAGGAGGAAGAAGTCGTCGTCGCGGCTGATGCGGGGCAGTTTGAGCACTTCGGCCCAGATCTCGGCCACCAGTTGCTCGGTCGGTGTCTGGGCAGGTTGATAGCTCAGCTGGGTCACAGCTTCCGGCAGAGGCAGGGCGCTGCGATCCAGCTTTCCATTCCGGGTCAGGGGCAACCGGGGCAGCACCACCACCGCCTGCGGCACCATATATTCGGGCAGCTCGGCGCGTAGCCGCGCTGCAAGCTCTCCGCCATTGGCCGTCTGTCCCTCCCGCAGCACCACGTAGCCGGTCAGCCCTGTCTCCCCGCGTGCATCCTCCCGCGCCACCACCACCGCCTGCCGCACCTCCGGCTGACGCTCCAGCACCCCGGCGATCTCTCCCGGCTCGACACGGTAGCCGCGCACCTTCACCTGATCGTCCAGCCGCCCCAGATACTCGATCCGTCCATCCCAACCCGACCGCACCCGGTCACCAGTACGGTAGAGCCGCCCTCGCTCCCGAGAACCGGTCGGCCACGAACCGCTCCGCCGTCAGCTCCGGACGGTTCCGGTAGCCCCGCGCCACACCCTGACCTCCGATATACAGCTCCCCCGCTACCCCCACCGGACACACCTGGCCCCGCTCGTCCAGCACATACACCCAGGTGTTCGCCAGCGGCCGCCCGATCGGCACCGTCGCCCCCGGCCAGCGCTCCCCGCCTCCAGCCGCTGCACCAGCGAGCCTACTGTCGTCTCCGTCGGACCATAGTGGTTGATCATGCGGCAGCCCGCCCCGCTGCCCTCGATCGCCTCCACCAGCGCCGGACGCAAGGCCTCTCCGCCTGTAATCAGATAGCGCCGCGGAAGCACCCCCGCACCACCCGTGGCCAGCAGCGACTCCAGATGCGAGGGCACGATCTTCAGTACATCCACTCCATGCCCCGCCACATACGCCGCCATCTGCTCCCCATCCGTCGCCACCGCATACGGCACCACGTCCAACGTCCCCCCGCTCAGCAACGCCGGATAAAGACAGGTGTGGCCAAGATCCGCACTCAAGGTCGAGACCATCGCAAAACGCAGCCCCAGCGGCTCTTCCGACAGTCCCAGCAACCGCTGGATGCTCCAGCTGTAGTTCAACAGATTCCCCTGCGTCACCTCCACACCCTTCGGCTCACCCGTCGAACCCGAGGTGTACATCACATACGCCAGGTCCTCGACTCCCGCCACCGCCTCCGGGTTCTCCTCCCGCTCCTCACCCAGATCCTCCAGCCACACCAGCACTCCGGAATACCATCCCACGCGCTCCGCCAACCCACGCTCACTCACCAGCACCGGCACTCCCGCCAACTGCCGCTCCAGCCGCGACCGCGGATGCTCCGCACTCAACGGCACATACGCTCCCCCCGACTTCAATATCCCCAGAACCGCCGCCACCATCCCCACCGAACGCTCCACACACAGCCCCACCACCGTCCCCGCACCCACTCCCAGACCACGCAGTCGGTGCGCCAGACGGTTCCCCTCACGGTTCAGCTCCGCATAGCTCAGAGACAACTCCCCACACCGCACCGCCACACGCTCCGGCATCCGCTCCGCCTGCTCGGCTATCAGGTCCCCCACCGAACGCTCGCGGATACTCCGCCTCTTCCCCACGCCACAGCTCGAATAACTCCCCCTGCTCCGCATCGCTCAGCAGCGGCAGATCCCCCACCCGCTGCTCCCCATCCCCCACCGCCGCACCCAGCAACACCGCAAAATAACCCAGCAATCGCTCTACTCCCCGCCTCCCATACCGCCCTGCCCCATACCCCAACCCCAACCGCAAACCTCCCGCACTCCGCACACACTCCAGACGAAGACCCTTCCGCTCCCCGCCCTCGTACATACCCACATACCCATAGCCCTCAGCTATTCCCCGCACATCAATAAACGAAAACTCATACCCAAACGCGGACTCCTTCCCGGACATATCAGCGCCCGTAACAAGATCGGGTGTATAGCTCTCTTGCCATTTCGCCGCATCGCTGACCGACACGGCTGTTTGTCTTGCGAAATCAATGAAGGACGCTTCGGCATTCCACGGCACGGACACGGGAAGATAGATGGAGTAGTTGCCAAGGGCGGATTGGAGCTCCTCATACTTGCGCCCGTGGAAGTAGGTGCTGATGATCGGCTCCTGGTCCCCGGCATAGCGCGAGAGTAGGGTGGACCAAGCAGCGAGAAGCAGATCACTGATTTCCACGCCCTCGCGGGCGCTCAGCTCTTCAACATGTGCGAGACATTCGGACGCTATATCGATCGCCAACCGATTGAAGGCAGCCATGGTGTGGCCTTCCCCACCTTCCGCAGATAGGTCAGCCGACGCAGTCTCGGACAACAATTCCAATCCCGTCCGCCGATCCGAGACGTGCGCCTCGGCAAACCGCCTCCAGTAGTCCCGGCCCGGGCGCATTTCGTCGGCTGTAAAGAGCTCCCGCTGCCATTCGACGAAGTCCGCATACTGCATGACGTCCGTGTCCAAAACAGAGGCGCGTCCGGCGCAGATCTGAGCTATCTCGCGAACAAGGTTTTGCAAGGAACGACGGTCGATACTGAGCGCGGGCAAACCTACAATCAGCTCATAGCGTCCGGGCCCGAGTGTGAGGATCAAGCAGGCCAGAACCGGTCCCTCAGCTAGCGCGAACTTCCTTTTGCATTCGCGCTCAAAGAACGCCTGGACCGCCTCCCGCTGCGCATCCTCCTCCAATCGCGTCAAACTGTGTTGCTCGATGTATGGATCGAGCTTATCCAGGATTACCTGGAAAGGCAGCTTGGCTCCCGCACGCCGGCGGTAGACGGTCCGCAGAATATCGTGACGCGATACCAATTGGCGCAGTGCCGACTCGATCAGCGCCGGATGGATCTCCCCGTGAAGCGGGGCCAGAATTACTGCCGCATCATTGGGCTGCAACGAAGAGCGCGCGGACCACGCTAACTCTTGCTGCATCGAAAGCCGATAGCCCGTTCCTACCCCTGCCGTCATCGTGTCTGTTGTCATCCGACCTCCGCGTGGCCGCGACTTTCCCCATGCACTTGACGGACCAACTGCAGTCCAACCCGGATGGCGCCGCTCAAAGCGCCTGGACCGACTTCCGCTTTACCCGCCTGAGCTTCTAATAGCCTGCATGCTCGGGTGCGCGGTACTTTCCGTCAACTCTTTCCAGACACCGCATGAGGCCGCTCAGATGTATCTTGGGATGACTCGTCGCCACTTCGATTGCAGCTCCATAGAGCGCCATCGTGGCGATCGTGCCTGCCCCAAATAGATCTGAGTTAAAGAGCCACCGCCAATCCAGGCGCGAGTCGACCTGCCTCATAAACAAGGCCCGTATCGGACTTCGAGGGCACATCGAGCACGTGGGGCTCCGTCACACCGCGGAGAGGCGTCTGACTACGGGGATTCCGCTCAACGTTCTTGGCGAACCTTTGTAAGACCAGGCCTTATTGCGCTTCCAATTGGGCTGTGTGCTGACTCGCAGTCTGCGCTATCGGCATACGCGCTGCTATCCGATAAATCGACCCATGCGCGGCTGCGATCTTCTGTGCTCCTTTGATTTCATCAAGAAATTCTGTGGCAGCCATGTTCTTTGCTGTCGGAGTGAAGCTTACGTCCAGCCACTGCAGTCCCTGCTCTTCTGCAATCGCAGCCAAGTGGGTGAGCATTCTATGCTCAACTCTCCTCCCCAATGCGCGGCAACTCAACAGCATGGTGTCCACTACCAGCGACTCCGGCTTGATTTCGTAAATGAGTACACCGATCAAGCCATAGTCCCCGAAGCGGTCGCGCAAATTCACGATCAAGCATTGTGCGCCGGCACGCATCGCCTGCACGATCTCACTTTCGGTACGCCGTATTGTCGTGCAGTTGAACTGGTTGGTACGCTGCGTCAACTGGGATGTCCGCGCAAGATGCTCAGCCTCCATGGGTAGGATTTCGACATTCAGCTCCAGACTGCGGATAAAATCGTCAAAAGTCTGGCCCTCTTCACGCGACTGTTCCCTTTGTGCGTTCTCGCGGTATAATCCGCTCCTCCTCTGGTCCTCGGCAGTGACCTTCACATGGTCGAATGCCCAGACATGCTTCAGAAACAATGGCCATTGCTCGCTTTTCGCAGGCATTTGCAATGCCAGGACCTCAGGGCAACCAGCCTCCACCTCGGAACACTCGACCGGACTGTCATCCACTAAGACGAAAGTGTCCAATCCGAGGTTCAGCCGCTCTGCCAGCGCTTTGCAGGTTATGCGATTTAGGATTCCAGTTAATACAAGAAGCCGCTATGTCTTCACGGCGCAAAAGCATCCCCGGATTCTGCTCGAACACCTCCCATACATCGTCTTCGTTGTTCTTACTGCAGAGGCACAACAACATCCCAGCCTCGCGCTGCTTTAACAGAAATTCCTGCAACGCTCTCCGCGGGGCGTCCACCAATACGCCCATCGCGCGATCTTCGCCACAAACACCCTTCCACAGCGTCTCATCGCAATCCAGCACCACCACCTTGTATTGCGGTCCGCGCAGGCACGAGATGCGCCGTACGATCATCGTGCCCAGCGCGGCGAAAAACTCTGCCGTATAAGGCACGTGGCCGAGTTTGTCCGCGTACTCGTCTTCGTACTCCGTCACCGGATACAAATCTTCGATCTCCGCACTTGTGATTACGTAGACGCCGGTCGCATCGGCTAACCGGCTCGCCATCTGCGACTCCACATGCGCCAGAAACTCGCGCCATTCTTTATCGGCGCGGAGCGCCCGAGACGCCGGGCACAGCCCCACTATGTAGGGCACACTACTTTGTTTTCCCGCGGACTGGAGCGCCAGTATCACTTCCTCCACGTTGCTCGCGATCTTTTGTATTCTGGCAGGCGTTCCTGCGGTATCAAAGCGGTTCCAGTCCTCCATGCGCAGCAGCACGACATTGAATCCGTTGCGGTTAGTGCGCATCAGGCTGTGCGGATCAAGCAACTCCTGGAATATTTGCTGATATGCCGCAAATTTCGTCACCGCTGGAATTGCAAGTTCGGCGGTCCAGAACTTGAGCGGCTCTTCCAGCGGCTCCGCGGTAAACGTCGCAGCGATTGCTATCGCCGGCTTTTCCTCCCGCTTTTTGGCCATCGCAGCCTGGCCGATAAGTTGCTGTGGGATCGCAAAATCCCCGACCGTTATGGTCGGATCGAAGACTAATTTTTGCAACGTCTCCACATATGCGTTCAGGAGCTGACGGATCGTGTCCTCTTTGAATAACGCCGCCTTGAACTCACACTCAATGCGTAATCCACTCGCGAACTCTGAGACGATGAATCGAAGGTCGAGCAAAGCTACCTGTGTATCCAGTTTGAAGACTTTCGCTTCAAATGAATCGCCGCGGAAACAGATCTCCGGGAAATTTCGCATCAGCAAAGCTACGTTATAAATTGGATTGGTCCCGGCCACGCGCTCCGGATTTACGGCCTCCACGATCTTCTCAAAAGAACAATCCTGATGTGCAACAGCATTCATCACCGAGTGCTTGCTGCGCTCGAGCAGGTCAATCACACGCTCGCCGGTAGTCAGTCTTTCGCGTAGCGGCAGGAAGTTTATAAAGCATCCGACCATCTTCTCCGTTTCAGGTCGGCTGCGGTTACTCGCGACCGTCCCTATGGAGAAATCAGCCTGTCCAGTCCAGTGGTACAGCAGGATTCTCAAAGCCGCCAGCTGTACATGGAACAGCGTCGTGCCACTCTCCTGTGCCAGGCTCTTCAGTCCCTCCGAAGTCGCCACATCCAGGTCAGTCCCAAGCAATTTTCCGCCGTGGTCTTCTACCTCGGGACGCGCGTAGTCGGTGGGCAGCTGCAATGTGGCAGGCGCGCCCTGCAGTTGCGCGCGCCAATAAGAGAGCTCTCGATCCATCCCCTGTTGCTCGATCTGATCGTGTTCCCACCTCGCATAATCCGCATACTGCGCCGTGACCGCCGGAAGCGGCTCGCTCCCATTTGCAAGAATCGCGTTGTAAGTCACGCCCAGTTCGTCGAGAACAATGCCTGCCGTGTGTCCGTCGGTGATGAGATGGTGCATGACCAAGGTCAAAATATAATCTTCAGAATCAAGCCGCAGCAGGCGGGTCCGCAATAGCGGGCCAGTAGAGAGATCAAACGGCACCTGGCATTCTTTTAAGGCAATTGCCATGGCAGCCTCTTCCCTCTCACCGCCATCAATCGATGTCAGGTCATCCACCATAAGGCGCAATGGAGCCCGCTCCCCGATCATCTGCACCGGACCATCTGTGCCTAGACGAAAGATCGCACGCAACACATCATGCCGCCGGTAGATCTCATTCAAACTTTGTTCCAGCGCAGCGGCATCCAGTCTGCCGCGAATCCGCACCGCGCGCGGCTCATTGTAGAGATAGCTCGACCGGTCCATCTCCTGCAAGAACCAGAACCTTCGCTGTGCGCTCGACAATGGGAGGGGGGCACCGTCATCGGGCGCCCCCTGCACAATGCGGGCTGCGCCTGGCAACTCACGCTTTAAACCCTCAATCGTCGAACTCAAGTAGCGCACCGTCGGCTCCTCGAAAAATGCCATGAGGGGCAGTTCGACTTCGAAGGAGGCCCGCACCCTCGAAACCACATCAAGCGCCAGCAACGAATCGCCACCGATCGTAAAGAAATTGTCGTCCAACCCAATATCCGGGACTCGCAAGGCTTCGCACCAGATCCGCGCCAGTGCGGACTCGACGTCTGAATAATGATCAATAAGGAGTTGGCGCTCTTCTCTCATTGTGTGCTCCTGGACGCTTTGGCCATCTTCAGCGCCTGATAGTCCACTTTTCCGTTTGTCGTCCGCGGAATGCGTTCCACGGCTAAAACCTCTACTGCCGCACCCGGCAAGGCATAGGCCGTGCGCAACATCGTCGCAACCAGTTCAACCCCCGGACCGGGCTGCTCCACCGCCACCATGAGCAAATCATCCTCGCCATAACACGCAATCGGAGAACCAAACCGGCGCGCCAGCATCCGCTCGGGATCGTCCAAATTAAACCGCTTGCCGAATAGCTTGAGAAACCTCTTGGTTCGCCCTGTGAGGTAGAAGTATCCATCTTCATCCTGCCGTGCTAGATCGCCGGTCTTTAACATGCCCTTGAGTTCATCGCCTCTTGCAAGATCCTCGCGGCGCTCTGCGTAACCCATCATCACATTCGGCCCTTGATAGATGAGCTCTCCCGTCTCCTCATCGAGTCTCAGCGATCCGCCGGGAATCGGAATCCCCACCGATCCGGCTTTCCTGGTCAAATCTTCAGGCGGAAGATAGGAGATTCTGGCTGTAGCCTCTGTCTGCCCATACATCACAAAGAATCTCCAACCTCGCTTCTCTGCAATTTCGTAGACTTCGCGGACGTGTTCCTCGGCCAGTCGCCCTCCCGCCTGAGTCAATGTTTTGAATCCGAGGCCCTTGCTCCTCAGCACGCCCATTTTGAGTAACATCTGGTAGGTGTAAGGCACCCCGGCCATGGAAGTGCAAGAGTGCCGCTCGACCAACTCCCAGAACTCCCGCTGCAACACTCCAAACTCACTAAGTACCAATGCGGCTCCGACCAACAGGTGGCTGTTGATCACGGAAAGGCCATAAGAGTAGGCCATGGGCAACGACGTTACCGGCCTCTCATCAGACGTCAATTGCAGATATTCTGCGATGGACTCTGCATTCGCCTGAAGGTTTCTCAAAGTCAAGCGGACCAGCTTCGGATTGCCGGTCGAACCAGAAGTGGACAGCAATATACCCAGATCCGGATGTATCTCTAGATCGTCCCGCAACTGACTTTCAAATATTTCAGGATTCGTTCCAACCTTCCGATAACCTTCGACGTTGCAATTGATTGAGCCTCCGGAAAACCAGTCCGGCCGATAGACCCTTACCACTTCATCCGTCAGTTCCGATGGCAGCCCGGCATCCATCAGGATCAGCGCGCTACCGGCCTGCAATGCGGCCAAATACGTTGCAATGCACTCTTGCCGGTTCGCAGCCCGCAGCAGGCCAAGAGATCGCCTGCCCAGCTCTGGCAAGGCCGCCCGGATCCGCCGCACATCGCTGCGCAAGCCTGCAAACGTCCTGGTGTCTCCACTTCGTGCATCCACCATCGCCAAAGCGGTGTCAGGATGTGACATCTCCCAAAAGTTCTTCGTCATAAATCCGGTGTGCGCTGACTATTGCCTATGCAGACTTTCTCTGCCAAGCCATTTCACTCCCAAATTATCGAATGCGTCAGGATCGAGTCGATCAACTTGGATATCGATTCAAGAACTTGCACTTGTTGTGCCAAGTCAGCTCCGACCTGACGCATTCGGCATTGAGTTCTCACCACCTATTTCATCAGTGCGCGGCTGCGAATAGTGTCGTATAGTGATTTCGTTTGGTGAGGAGAGCTGCCGTATCCCGCGGCTCCGAGGTAAGAATGTGTCCGCTAACAGCGTCGCCAATTTGATGGCGATTCGACTCCCACGCACCTACGACGTCGAACTGCTCCAACGCGATCTGCAGATACTGCGTGACGTCCCACGTGCACCCCAGCCGGGGCCATATCACAAAGGCGACTGGACCGGCATCGCCCTGCACTCGATGGGCGGAAAGCAGTCGGTATTTCCTAGCGCACCCGGAACGGAACATTACCAGGAAACAGAAGAGCTCCAGCGGACTCCATATTTCAAATATGTTCTCGACGATCTGAAATGCCCCAAGGAAGTGGTCCGCATCCTCTTCCTTCCGCCCGGCGTAACCATCGGCGAACACTTCGATTTCCATACCAGCTTCCAATTCGGTCTGCTGCGGCTGCACATCCCTATCATCACCAATCCTAATGTCGTCTTCATGATCGGCGGAGACCGCATGGCATGGAGAGAAGGTGAACTATGGTACGGCGATTTCTCTAAAGTGCACTCCGTCAGGAACGACGGCAACACTATCCGGGTCCATATGGTGATTGACGTTCAGATCAATGACTTCGTCCTCGACCTGTTCCCGGAGGACTATATCGCCATCAAGCGCGCGGAAGGCATCTCGATGACTCACGAAGCTCTTCCGGCCTCTGAAGCGGAGCTTCGCCGCTTTGTATGCGACTTCCGTATTCCCGGCGAGTTCATGCCCATGTTCGTGATTGGCAAACCCCTCTCCACGCTGGCGAAAGGAGCGACGGCTGCCGTACGCCTGATTCACGGTAGGCTTATGGTGCTCTTCAACAATGAACCTGCGTTCTCCCTCGAGAGAATCTCTGAAAACACCTTTGGCATCTCCGGACTCCCTCCCGGAATCACTCTGCAATTTATTGAGAACAATCAGATTATGCAAGATGTGATCCTCCATCTGAAGGGCCTGCCAAAGGATCTTTACTCCGCGCGGCTCGGCGTCTTTCGAGGCCCCTCTCTCGACGAACGCCAGATATCACTGCCCGTAATGAACAAAATCCTGAGCGCCGCCGGCGCGAGCTCTTAAACAGCCGTCCACCTCGCTGCCTCCCTCGCCTCTGCCTATTCCCCGCCTCAAGATGGCGCTCTTATTACTTGCGCATCAATCCGTGATCGCGAGCCGTGATCGCGAGGTGACACAAGGCAGCTGAACGCGGTTGGAGTGGCGTGCTGGCCAAACCTGTAGTCATAGAATCAATCACTTAGGGCGATTTTCTTGGGTACTTGTGCGATTGGTTGCGCAGCTAACTCTTGCTAACGCCCAAACCGGCCAGTGCAAACACCTAAGGAAGTTCTGAGGCTTCAGGATTGCCGCGGCACTGTCAGTCTGCTAGACCAGGCACGGAGAATAAGTTCCCACGAGAGAAGTATATTTCCTCCGATGCTCCCGGACATCAGCTTGGCAAACCAGGAGACGTTGAGCGTGGCTGATTCTCCTCGTTTGCAGAACCAACAACGAAGTTTGGCCTTTTACGTGATAAGACCCCCATGCATGCTGTGTGGCCAAGGGGACTGAGTAGATTGACAGTCCCAAGGGGAAATATGCAATCGCAAATCGAGTTGACGATCGAGCCCCGAAAGGGCTGGCAACCTATCAATTTGAGAGAGGTGTACCTTTTCCGGGAATTGCTGGCTTTCCTGATCTGGCGTGACGTCAAAATCCGCTATCGGCAAACGCTCCTCGGCGGATTATGGGCAATTCTCCAACCAGTCATTGCGATGTTCATTTTTACCTTTGTCTTCCATCGTATGGCTGGAGTTGGGAGCGACGGAGCGCCCTATCCGCTATTTGCGTTCGCTGGTGTGTCGGTTTGGACCTTCTTCGCATCTTCAGTCGCGCAATCCAGTAACAGTCTCATCAGCAATCAGCAGTTGGTCTCAAAGACGTATTTCCCGCGCGTCTTTATCCCTCTCGGTTCAATCGGCGCTTTCCTGCTGGATTTGCTTTTGAGTCTGGTATTGCTGGCAGTCTTGCTGGTTTACTACCACTGGCGAGTGGGGTTCGCCTTGTTAGAGTTGCCACTTTTTATTCTTGGAGCATTTCTATCGGCTGCCGGATTGGGGCTCGGGCTTTCAGCAATCAACGTCAGATTTCGTGACGTGAAGTACGCGGTGCCGTTTTTGCTTCAAATGGGGATCTTTGTTACGCCGGTGATCTACCCTATCCACTATGTCCCGAAGCGTTGGCAGGTCCTGGTGGGATTGAACCCGATGGCCGGGGCTGTGTTGGGATTTCGGCATGCAGTTCTTGGAAGTCCGGCATCGTGGTCCGTGATGGGTTTGTCTCTCGCAATGAGTGCCTGTCTGTTCGTTGGGGGTCTGTTGGTATTCAAGCGGATGGAACAGCTTTTCGCGGATGTGATCTGACATGCAGCCCATCATTCACGCTCGAGGCGTGTCGAAGCAGTATGAGATTGGACATGCCCCCAGACAAAGTGAGACGTTTCGCGAGCTATTAGAACGCAAGTCAAAAGCTATTTTCAACGTGACTCGCGGAAGCGAGCAAGGTGCACGCGGCATTTATCGGAAAGAACCGTATTGGGCACTGCGCGATATCAACTTCGATATCTCAGAAGGAGATGTTGTCGGAATCGTAGGACCGAATGGTGCGGGCAAGAGCACACTCCTCAAGATTCTCTCACGGGTCACGGACCCCACCGCCGGAAGAATCAGTCTCCGCGGTCGTATGGCCAGTTTATTGGAAGTCGGCACAGGCTTCCATCCCGAGTTAACAGGACGCGAAAATATATTTTTAAATGGAGCTATTTTAGGGATGCGGCGCGCCGAAATCATCTCCAAATTCGATGAGATTGTTGCTTTTGCTGAGACGGAAAGATTCCTAGATACCCCGGTCAAACATTACTCGAGCGGGATGTACGTGCGGTTGGCATTTGCTGTAGCGGCGCACCTTAATCCCGAGATCTTACTGGTGGATGAAGTGCTTGCCGTAGGAGATATGGCGTTTCAGAAAAAGTGTCTCGGCAGGATGAGTGAGGTGAGCAGGATTGGCCGGACGGTCATTTTCGTATCCCATAATATGGCTGCCGTCGAGAACCTTTGCCGGCGTGCCATCGTACTGGAAAAGGGCCGATTGGTTTTCGACGGCAGTGCAAAGAATGCGGTACAGCATTATCTGAATAATGCGGGGAAAGGATCCGGGGTGACAGGTCACGTTGTCGATCTGGAAAACGCGCTCAATCGTCGCTCTCCGGGTGGCCGATTATTGAAGAGGATTGAACTGTTCACCACCGGCGATGAACCCCTTTGGGAAGGCTTGCAGATTGGCGCGCCTCTTAAGGTCAAGATTCATTTTGACCTCCCTCGAGCGACGGACAGCTTTAATATCGGGCTGGGCTTCAATAACGTCTTCAGCCAGCGGGTATTTACGGCACACAGCTTGTTCGAGCCTGACCGTTCACACGGCGCACGTTCGGGCCCGCAGGTCTTTGCTTGTGACATTCCGAGCCTGACGTTTGTTCCGGGAGATTATCTCGTTCGCGTATGGCTTGATGTGGGAAATGTCGAAGCAGACCAAGTGGACGATGCGTTCCGCATCAGCGTCCTCGAGTCTGACTACTACGCTTCGGGTAAACTGCCGTGGAACGGAGCGTTTGTCTTAAAGCACCGCTGGCGGCTAGAACCCCTTTCGAAGGGGGGAGCAGGTGTAGTGAGGCCCCTTCGCGGCTCCTGGGCGGAGCCGGAACCTTCGAGCGTCTCCAATGGAACGGGGACATGAAGAGCGATAGACGACGTTCCAGGCGCTCTCAGATGAATTGCTAAGTTAATCGACACCTCAACGATTAGAACAGGAAGCCGGAGGCCTAGCCCTATAGCATTCCGTTATGGCTGGGCCTAAAGTGTGACGCGCCTGGTTTGTAGGCAAATAACTGTGACGATTGAGAGCTAGTTGTGTGGGATTGCAGGCATTTCATTTTAGATTGCGACCTATGAACTCTGGACGTTCAGCCGCTTTCTGACCTAGTGGAAGAATTCCGGAAACTGTTCATGGACGCATGTCGCTTGCGATGCCGAGGGATGTACCGATTGGCACCCGCCTGAGCACGGGCTGGATTCGAACTCGATTTTGCGTACGCTGGCTGCGACGAACTGGAGAGAGGAACAAGCCGCCTAGCCAACGACTATCATCGTGCGTTTGTTGCCACTTTTGGTAGGAACGAGCACCATGTACGGAAGTGCGCTGAGGCCGCGACTGAGAAGGCGGTGCGCCGGCTTCTGGCAGACGAATTGCTAACTGTAAGATGTGCCAGCGACTAGACCAGCAAGAGCGGAGAACGCCGCCCCGTCAGAAGTCAGTGTGTCGCCGCAACAGGAGTATGAGTGGCAACTGCTACGATTTGGCGGCAACCTCTGGGACCGGACTCCTTCCGCTGACCCGCTGGTAGCGCCGTTGCAGGCGGAAGGGGCGCGATCATCCCTGAAAGCGGCAGTTGTGGGTGAGGATAATCTGTGCAGCGTCCTTGTCCGCAAGTCGAAAATCAAGATGCCCTTTCAAGTCACTCTGGATTCCCTACCTATCCCGTGGGATTTTGCCCGCCGCCGGAACCGTCAAGAAGATTCCATCGAATTACGGCGGGGGCGGCAAATTGCCGCGCCGCCTATGGCGCCGGTTTTGGGAGAGCGTGAGGCCAAACTGCGATGAAACCATCTGTGCTATCGCACATCGCGTCCCATCTTTCCCATGTCGACAAGGTGCTTGAGGCTATCGAGAAGCGGAAAATCCGCGCGGCGCCTTCGCAGGACTATGTGCCCCCCCGCACTGAAGTAGAAGACACGGTAGCGATGATCTGGGCCAGGCTATTAGGCGTTGACCAAGTTGGTCTTCAAGACAATTTCTTCCGGTTGGGAGGCCATTCAATTCTAGCTACCCAGATGTTGGCTCGGGTCCGTCAGGCCTACGGAGTTGAGCTTCCTCTGCGGATCATCTTCGATTTCCCGATGCTGGGCTCATTTGCGCAGCAGGTGAAAGACTCTCGGAGATCCGGACGAGAGCTGGTTCTGCCACCTCTTGTCGGGTCGAAGGACCGGCCTCATGCAGCGCTGTCGTTAGCGCAACAGCGCCTTTGGTTTTTGGACCAATTCGAACCTGGTAATCCCATCTTCAACATGGCACAGTTGTATTGGCTGCGCGGTGTTTTGCAGCCAAGGGCTGTCGAAGAGAGCCTCAATGAAGTGGTAAGGCGCCACGCGATCTTGCGCACTACTATTCAGATTGTGGATGGTCAGCCATGCCAGGTGATCGCTGCGGGCTTGACCGTACGCGTGGCCAATGTTGAACTCGGCGATCTGGCCCCGGAAGAAAGGGAAAGAGAAGCTCAGAGGATCGCGCAGGAAGAAGCGACACTCCCGTTCGACTTGTCGAAGGGCCCGCTGCTGCGAGCAACTCTGGTGCGACTGGCTCCAGAACTACACGCACTGGTCCTCAATACACACCACATCGTGAGTGATCGATGGTCCCTGGGCGTGTTGTCACAAGAACTATCTGCCTGCTACCGCGCATTCGCAGCAGGCCAGCCACCCAGATTGCCAGAACTGGTCGTGCAGTATGCTGATTTCGCGGAATGGCAACGGCAATGGCTACAAGGCCATGTCCTGGCAGAGCAGATTGAGTATTGGAAGCAGAAGTTGGCCGGGGCACCTCGTCTTCTAGAATTGCCCACGGATCACCCTAGGCCCGCCGTGGAATCCCACCGCGGCGCGAGCACCAGTCGGCTCATCACAAAAGGCCTGATAGACCAACTCCTGGCCATGTGCGAGCGCGAGGGAGTTACGTTGTTCATGGCCCTGCTAGCCGGCTTCCAGATCTTGTTGCAGCGCTACTCCGGCCAACAGGACATCGTTGTTGGATCTCCAATTGCCAACCGTGACTACGCCGAGATTGAACCTCTCATAGGTTGTTTTGTGAACACGTTGGCTTTGCGAACGGATCTTTCTGGGAACCCGACTTATCGCCAGGTGCTCAGTCGCGTTCGGGAAACCTGCTTGGGCGCCTATGCACATCAATCCGTTCCGTTCGAACGGCTCATCGAAGAACTGCAGCCGGAGCGATCGCTCAGCCATAACCCGATTTTCCAGGTATTGTTCGCTCTTCAGAATGTTCCGATGCAAAGCATCGAGCTGCACGGCTTGCGGCTCGAGCGGCAGCCCGTGTATCCACCAATATCTATGTTCGATATGTCATGGTTTGCCATGGAGGCACCAGACGGGTTGCTCCTTCGCGTCGAGTACAACACGGACCTATTTGACGGAGCGAGCGTCGAGGGAATGCTGGAGCACTACCGAGTGCTGGTGGAGAGCGCTTTGGCGGAACCGGAACGGGGCATCGAAGAGCTGCCCTTGATGTCTCAAAAGGAGCAATGTCGATTTTTGCATGAATTCAATCCCGAAACAGCGGCCCAGCATGGAACTCTCCGCATCCATGACTTCTTTGAGCAGCAGGCTACAAAATCTCCAGATGCGATCGCCCTGGTATGCGGTGAAGAACGGATGAGCTATGGCGATTTGAATCGCCGTGCAAATCAGATCGCTCATCGCCTGATGAAAGTCGGAGTTGGTCCGGAAATCCTGGTGGGTGTTTTTCTTGATCGGACTCGGGATATAGTGGCCGGACTACTGGGCATACTTAAGGCGGGAGGCGCCTATGTGCCACTCGACCCCGGTTATCCCCAAAAACGCTTGCTCGATATCCTGGAGGACGCTGGGACTGCGGTAGTTCTTACTCAGACAGGTTTGATGAGTGATTTGCCGGGTTGCGCTGCACATGTCATTTGTCTAGACGCGAGCGATAACGGGATTGACCAAGATGCCGTAGAGAATCCCGCAGTCGAGGTTCAGCCGGAAAATCTCGCCTATGTTCTATTCACTTCTGGATCGACGGGGCGCCCCAAGGGTGTCGCCATTGAGCATCGCAGCACCGCTGCCTTCATAGAGTGGTCTCGGACGATATTTAGCCCGCAGGAACTCTCAGGAGTTCTCTTTTCAACCTCGATCTGTTTTGACCTGTCGGTGTTTGAAATCTTCTGCACGTTGGCCGCCGGCGGCAAGATCATCGTGGCGCAGAATGCGCTGCAGCTGCCTGAGGTGCCAGCGCGGAATGAAGTCAGTTTGGTCAATACTGTACCGTCCGCGATTGCTGAATTGGTTCGCATGAAGGGTGTTCCTGCGTCGGTGATGGCGGTAGCACTGGCCGGGGAAGCGTTGCCGGACGCTCTGGTGGAAGAGATCTATGCCTCGAGCGAGACTGAAAATGTTTATAACCTTTACGGGCCAACTGAGGACACTACCTATTCGACGTACGTACGAGTCCCGCGCGGTAAGCGCGTCACGATCGGTCGCCCCATCACGGGAACGCAGGCTTACATTCTCGATTCGATGCGGAATCCAGTCCCTGTCAGTGTCCCGGGCGAACTCTATCTCGCTGGAGCGGGGCTCGCGCGCGAATACTATAAGCACCCTGAGCTGACGGCCGAACGATTTGTTCCGAATCCGTTTCGTAATGATTCAAACGCGCGGATGTACCGGACCGGGGATCTGTGCCGCTGGTTGCCAGACGGCGAGATTCAGTATTTGGGCCGGGCGGATTACCAGGTGAAGCTTCGCGGTTACAGGATTGAACTGGGCGAGATTGAGAAGACTCTCGCAAGTCATCCGGGAGTACGACAGAGCGTCGTGATGATTCGTGAAGATGCGCCTGGAGAGAAGGACTTGGTTGCCTATATCGCTCCAGATGCTGGTTACTCGTTTGCCGAAGATTCAGGATCGCATGGTGGATTGGGCTCCGAACAAGTCTCTCAGTGGGCCGTGAAGGGCAGGCTCATTCCTGAATTACGGCGTTTATTGAGCGACAGACTACCCGGATACATGATGCCTGCTGCATTTGTATTACTGGAGACGATTCCGCTCACCAGTAATGGCAAAGTGAATCGCAAGGCACTCCCCGTGCCTGACCGATCGAACCAGCGCAAGCGAAGAGACTACGTGGCGCCGCGATCTCCGGCAGAGGAGCTAACAGCTTCCATCTGGGCCGATGTACTGCAGCTGGAGCAGATCGGAGTCGACGATGATTTTTTTGAGCTTGGGGGTCATTCTTTGCTGGCGGCTCAGGTAGTTTCCCGAATACGGCGAGCCTTCCAGGTGGAACTGCCACTGCGAACTCTGTTTGAAGCGACAACTGTTGCGGGTCTGGCTTCGCGGATTGAGGAGATGCGGGGCCAGCATGCTCCTTTGCTGAGCAGGCCCATCCTGCCGGTCCATCGCGATGGGCCACTTCCGTTGTCCTTTTCGCAGGAGCGTCTGTGGTTCGTGGATCAGCTGGAGCCGGAGAATCTGTCCTATAACATCTCCTATTTGCTCCGGCTCGAGGGCGAGTTGGATGTTGCTGCATTGCAGTCTTCCTTGCAAGAGATCGTGCGGCGGCACGAGGTGCTGCGCACCAGCTTTCCCATGGTGGGCAGTCAACCGGTACAGGTCATCGCGCCACATCTGGTCATTCCGTTTCATCATATTGACCTGACAGCTGTTCGCCGTGAGGACGCGCTGAGCGAGGCACAACGTCTGGCGACGGAGGATACACAGGCCAGGTTTGACCTACGCGGCGGGCCGCTGCTCAGAGCGTCTCTGTTGAAGGTTGCCGCGCGAGAGTATCTGCTGCTCTTCACCGCTCATCACATCGTGACCGATCACTGGTCCTTCGGCGTGCTGATGCGTGAGTTGAGTGCAATCTATGAAGCACAGCTCACGGGTAAGAGTTCTCCGCTGCCAGAGCTGCCCATCCAATACGCCGATTACTCGCTCTGGCAACAGGAGTATTTTGCTCAGCGTGAATTCCAGGAGCAACTCGCATTCTGGAAGGATCAACTGCAGGGTGCGCCGCCGTTGCTGGAGCTGCCCACGGACCGTCCGCGTCCTGCGGTCCAGAGTTCATCGGGAGCGGCGGCGTTCTCTTTGCTGCCAAAGCAATTAAGCGAAGACCTGGTCCGGCTAAGCAGGCGAGAGGGGGCCACACTGTTCATGACCCTGCTTGCGGCATTGAAGGTGCTGCTGGCACGGTATAGCCGTCAGGAAGATATTGTCGTCGGTACGTTTATCTCCAATCGCAACCGAGCTGAATTGGAGAGCATGATCGGCTTTTTCGTAAATACGCTGGTCCTGCGAACTGATCTTAGTGGGGATCCGGACTTTCTCGAGCTGTTACGGCGCGTCAGGGAGGTGTCGCTCTCCGCCTATGCGCATCAAGACATTCCACTGCAAAGGCTGGTACAGGAGCTGCGGCCAGAGCGCACCCTTCGGCACGACCCATTAGTGCAAGTCCTCTTTGTTATGCAGAACGCCCCGGCGGCGGCGTTGCATCTGCGCGATGTGACGGTCCGTCCCATGACCTCTGAAACGAAGACGGCGAAGGGTGACCTTTTCCTGGCCGTGACGGAGACCAGCGAAGGGCTGCGTTGGCGCTTTGAGTACAAGACGGATCTCTTCGATGCCGCGACGATTGAGCGCATGATGAGCCACCTTCATTTCCTGCTGGAGTCCATCGTTCGCAATCCTTCACAGAGAATCTCAGAGCTAGCGATGCTTCGCTCCTCGGAGACGCAGCAACTGGTTGGGGATTGGAACCAGACCCATGCGGACTATCCGGGCGAGAGCTGCCTTCAGGAGCGCTTCGAGGAGCAGGCAGCGCTCCATCCCGAGGCGGTGGCGGCGGTCTTTGAGGATCAGCACCTCACCTATCGCGAGCTCAATCGGCGCGCAAGTCAGCTGGCTCGATATCTGCAGTGCCAGGGAGTTCAAGCCAACTCCCTGGTTGGCATTTGCCTCCACCGCTCCCTGGATATGCTGGTTGCGATGATCGCTGTGCTCAAAGCCGGGGCGGCATACGTGCCCATCGATCCGGCCTACCCTCCCGAACGGATCAAAATCATCCTTGAGGACTGTGGTGGTCCAGTCCTCATCACCAACCAGCATCTGGCCGGATCGTTTGCATCGCTTCCCATCAAGATCGTCTGTCTCGATCGCGACCGTCATGCGATTCAGAAGCTAGATGCTCAAGCTCTGGCTCCCGTCCTGGGGGGAGAGCATCTGGCATACGTGATTCACACCTCAGGCTCGACCGGGCGGCCTAAGGGAGTGATGATTCCACATCGAGCCGTGGTCAACTTCATGCAGGCCATGGGACGCCAGCCGGGACTCACGGAGAGCGATGCGTTGTTGGCCGTGACCACTCTATCGTTTGATATCGCGGAGCTCGAGCTATGGCTTCCACTTTGCGTTGGCGCACGGGTGATCATCGCGAGTCGAGAGGACACTACAGATGGACATCGGCTGATGAAGTTGCTGCATTCTTCCGCCGCCACGGTGATGCAAGCCACGCCTGCTACCTGGAGAATGCTGATCGATGCGGGATGGCGCGGAGATGGGCGGCTGAAACTGCTCTGCGGAGGCGAGGCGCTGACGCCGAAGCTGGCCGAGGAACTGCTGTCGCGATGCGGAGAACTCTGGAACATGTATGGCCCGACGGAGACGACGATCTGGTCGAGTGTGTGCCGGGTAGGACCTGGCACCAGGATCTCGCTTGGTCGTCCCATTGCAAACACACAGTTCTACGTCCTGGATCCGCAGGGAAACCTATCCCCGGCCGGAGTGCCGGGAGAGCTGTATATAGGTGGGGATGGCGTAGCTGCCGGCTACCTGAACCGGCCTGAGTTGACTGCAGAGCGATTCGTTCCAGATCGATTTTCACCGCGACCTGCGGCCACCCTCTATCGTACAGGCGACCTGGTTCGCTATTTGAAGGACGGCGGTGTCGAATATCGAGGGCGATTGGACAATCAAGTGAAGCTGCGTGGGCACCGCATCGAGCTTGGTGAGATCGAGTCAACGCTAAGCCGGAGCCCGTATGTCGCAGAGTGTGTCGTTCTCATGCGCGAGGATGCGCCCGGGGAATCCTATCTAGCCGCCTACTTTGTACCCTCAGCCGGCCAGAAGGTGGATGCGCTTCAGCTCCGCGCAGATCTCAGAGAGCGCCTGCCAGAGTACATGATTCCAACCCGCTGGATGGATCTGCCGCAGCTACCCAGGTTGCCCAACGGCAAGATCGATCGCAAAAACCTGCCGATCCCCGATAAAAAAGAGAGACATTCGGCAACCGCGCATGCGCCCTTTACCGCAACCCAAATCCGCCTCGCGCAGATCTGGGAAGACGTGTTGAACGTCTCCTCCATCCGAGTCGAAGATGACTTCTTCAACCTCGGCGGCCACTCACTAACAGCGACCCAGGTGGTTTCGCGGGTGCGACAAGTCTTCCAAGTAGAGCTGCCGCTCGGATCCTTGTTTGAGGCGCCTACGATATCAGCTCTCGCTGAAGTAATCGAGTGTCTGCAAAGAAGTGGGACCGGACTGATTTTGCCTCCTATCCTACGAGTGTCGAGAGAGCGGCCACTGCCCTTGTCATCTGCCCAGCAACGAGTATGGTTCATGGACCAACTGGAGCCTGACAAGGCTCTGTACAACTTTCCACGCGCTCTCCGGATGAAAGGTATTCTGCATGTCAAAGCCCTGGAGATAGCGCTCAAGGGACTCGTGGAACGTCACGAGATCTTGCGAACCACTTACCGGGTTGAGAATGATCAGCCAGTTCAGATAATCGTCCCTGAAATTCCTGGTGGCTTGCAGTTAATAGATTTTAGCGGGCTCTCAGCAGATCCCGTGGCGCGAGAGCAGGAAGCTACAAGAGTTGCACAAGAAGAGGCGAACAAGCCATTTCAGCTGAGTACGGGACCGATCTTCCGTGCGCTGCTGCTGCGACTCGACCCACAAGACCACATTCTGATATTGAATAGCCACCACATCGCCAGTGACGGCTGGTCTGGCGGCGTGCTGGTGCGCGATCTCACGGCTCTTTATCAAGCGGCTCTCGATGGCAGACCTTCTGATTTGCCGGAATTACCGATCCAGTACGCGGATTACGCCGTGTGGCAGCGCAGTTGGCTAACCGATGAGATCCTGGAGAACCAGCTGGCGTACTGGAGAACGCGATTGGGTGAAGGACTCCCGGTGCTCCTACTACCCACCGACAGGCCACGTCCAACTCTAAAGAGTTTCCGCGGTGAGATACACGCTGCTTCGCTGCCCCGAGTCTTGGTGGATGCTATTCACAGCCTGAGCAGGCAGGAAGGAGCAACGCCGTTTATGACTATGTTGGCTGCCTTCCAGAGCTTGCTGATGTATTACACCAAGCAATCAGACATTGTTCTCGGCACCGACGTTGCCAATCGGTCCAACGTCCAGACGGAGGCGTTGATAGGATTCTTTGTAAATCTGCTGGTCCTGCGGACCGACCTTTCTGGAGATCCAACTTTTAAAGGATTGCTCCATCGCGTGCGCTCCGTCACACTGGGGGCCTATGCGCATCAGGATGTAGTTTTTGACAAACTCGTTGAGGAATTTCGGCCCGAGCGCAACCTCAGCCACAACCCTTTGGTTCAAGCTCTCTTCGTTCAGCAAAACGCACCCAGAAGTACTTCAGCGATGCCCGGCCTCGAATTAAGCCAATTCAGGCTGGCAGTACCTTCGAAGTTCGACATGGCGGTCTTTGTCAGCGAGACAGAGACGGGAATGGACTGCAGATGGTTGTTCAATCCCGACTTGTTCGAGGCAACGACGATTGCCAGAATGGCTAACCTTTATCAAATTATGGTCGAAAAGGCTACGTCATGCGCCGACTTAAGGTTAAGCGCACTTACACAGTATCTAGATGAGGCGGAGCAACAAAGCCGAATAACAGAGCACGCTCAGTATGAGGAACTCAGCTTGCAGCGATTGAAAAGGATCACGCGAAGGGCCGCTGTCGCGATATAAAACATGCGTGGCAAATCCTAGTTTTACGTGTTGGCTAAAAGTACAGGAATCGAGATCAAACACAGTAGACCTCAATGCGGTGAAAGGGTTCCGCCCGTCCGACCAGCAGGAGCCGGGCTTTGGCGCCCAATTACGCGGAGCCCCACACCGTTTCGAACCGGATCGAGGTGACTTCTGCAACTTGTGCGAATCGGTCTAGTCTGTGAAGGCGACGCTTCCCGTTCCGAAACTGCCTTTTCTGGAACGGCAAAGAAGATCTACGAGTCCCTTCTTGAGCAGGAGCACTATGTGGTTCCAGTCGACGCTTCACTTCGTGGGGTCTCGAAGTTCATCGCAGCGGCAGCTAGTTATTCTCCCAATCAGAGCCGCTGGAGAGCTCGGTTCCGTTACGGAACCTCTGTCGCCAAGCGTCGAACAGCTGCCGCAATGAATTCACTGGGAAATCACGAAGTAGATGTTCTTCTTCAGGTCGGCGCGACCTACGAACCACCACACTCGGGGGTGATTCCTTACGCTCTATTCTGTGATTGGAACATGGCCCTCAGTGCGCAGGCTGCGGCCGCTTCCGGGGAGAATAGTCGCACCCTAACCGCCTCAGAATTCGCAGCAATCGATGCAGAGCACGCTCGCCGCTATCACAACGCCGCTGCAATCTTCACCATCAGTGAGAGGTTACGTGAGTCGTTTATCGAACTATATGGCATCTCTGCAGATAGCGTGCACACCACATATGCGGGGCCGAACATAGATCAATCCGCTATTCAAGATGCACTGAATACGATTAAGGCAGATTCCTCGCCGACAATTCTTTTCATAGCCAAGGAATTCTATCGAAAAGGTGGGGATTTGGTGGCGAAAGCTTTTGCATCCCTTCGCCAGAAACTTCCGGATGCTCGGCTGGTATTTGCCGGCACTCCTACATTGCCTGCCGAGCTTGTCGGATTAGAAAATGTGGATTATTTGGGTGTTCTTGACAAAAATAACCCTGCGCAGCTGGATCGTCTACTTGCTGCGTTCCGCAATGCGGACGTATTAGTGCTTCCCTCGCGGCACGACCCCTTCCCAACCGTCATCCGAGAGGCGATGTTCTTTGGAGTGCCCTGCATAGCAAGCAATATCTGGGCCATGTCAGAGATGATTGTCGACGGTGAAACTGGCTTCCTGATACCGGCGGAGGATGTGTCGGCCTTGAAGCAGCGACTAGAGCAGATTTTGTTCGACAGTAATTTGCGTGCGAGCTTCGGCAATGCAGCTCAACTCAGGGCCGCCCGCATGTTTTCTTGGAATGCCGTGGGTACGAGTCTGCATAATACTTTGGAGCACCTTGCTAGGCCGTCGTCATGAAAAATATGGATCCCGCACACAGGGACACCGCAGCAGCCTCTCACTTTACTCGAGATCGAGACGATGGCAGCCTGGTGGGCATAGTTTGTAGCTACCGCCAATAGAATAGGGTGAAGCAACTGAGCGGCACCAACTGGCGGCAAACGCTCCAGCATACCTAAATGAGCCAGCTCCATCATTGCATTCCTGGAGGTTCCCAGCAGTTCAGTGGACCCACCCAAGACGTCGCCATGATCTCCTCAACTCCCACAGAAGTGGGGTCTCATCGTCTCACCGTGCCTGAAGAAAGGAGGGTGATCCACTGCCGGAAGCCCTATTCCGTTCTTGACCAACGTCCGTTGCTCCGATTCCGGGTAAGCCGATTCGGTGAATCGCATAACCGAGTCGTGGCATGAAGGCGAAGCGATCGGGCATTTGACGAATCGGTTCGGGGATCGTAGCTGTCCCGGTCACCGGCATCGTAGCTGCCCACGTTAGGGAGTCAAACGGCCTAGCCGTAACCGTCAAGAGATTCATCTTATCAAATCCCCTAACATGCGAAGCCAAGTGTTCGCTGAACTGAAAGGCGTCCTCATTTGGACCAGAACTCCAGCCAGTTCCGTGACCTCCCTTCATATCATTGGATCCCCAGTCCGTGGGTAGCAAGTTCCTTCCGGCGCTCCCAATGAAACCAGAGTAGTTGTTCCACTGGAAGACCGGTTTGGTTGGATCGTCCATCCAAATGATGTTGTTGTATATCTGTATGTCCTGCCACTCTACCTGGGGTACGGTGGAACCACCGCCTGCTGTCGTATCAAACAGTGTCCAGCTCTGTCCTGAGCAGTCTGCGCATAAGTGCTCATAAAAAGTATTGTTGTACCAGTATAGGGACCCCTCGCGCGCAGTAGATGGGCCGTCATGATCCATCGAAAAGTGAATGGGCACGGCTGCCGTAGAGTTATCGTAGATATTGCCATACACAAAGTGCGAGTGCCATACTTCCTGCGCGGCAGCAAGGAGGTCGGCCGTATACTCGTCGGCAGGGTACAAGGCATGCATGGACTTGGCGCGGCCCGACAAGTACCCTTCGAACGACATGTAAGCTGGGGCATCCTGCACGTCCACCAAATCCATCTGGCGCAAGGCTCCATCTCCCAGATAGTTATAGCGAATAACGTCAAAAAGTCCCCGGGACTTCAGGTTGGATCCGGCCGCGCCCTTCGTGTAGCCCTCAATCCGGTTAAACTGGACTACCTGGCCCCACGACTGGATGTACATCTGGTGCTCAAGGTAGGAACCTGGGGTTCCATTGTCGTGGAGGAAGTTTCCTTCCCATAACACATTGAGGTTTGAGGCACCCCAGTTGGAGGTACCATTGAAATACGAAAACACGCCATTCCCGCAGTTGCTAAGTTCGTTTCCCAAGACAACGGCATGTTGTACTTGCGCAAGACGGATGCAGGCGGAGCCGTCTCTCCAGTGTGACGTGCCGCCGCGTGGTGCTGCATAGATATAGGACTGCTTTGCATTTCGAATGCTAAGTCCTTCGATCACAACATACTTCGCTCCGTTGAACTGCGGATAATTGTCGAATGGATGGTCGATGCTGACGGACAGTGCTCCGTAACCCGCCGCATATTCGCCGGTATCTGCTCGGCTACTTGACGCTTTGGCATCGATCACGGGAAGGTTGCCCGCGTCATCGGGTACGCCGCAGATGCGTATGGGTTGGCTGGAGGATCCCTGGGTTTGAATTTGGATGTATTCGTGGTAGGTAGTCGGATTGGTCCTGGTCACATCCTCATTGTGAAGCCGCACGGTAGATCCCTTGGCAAGGGTGGGAAAAGGGACCGAGGCGAGCGTCTTGTATGGCTGTGAAGGTCCTACCTCGTAGACCTTCCCTTTCGATGCCGGATCGACGGTGCAATCGACAGGTTCGGTGCCATTGCGCGTGACAGGATAGGGCATCGGATGCCCTGTTACGTAGATAACTGCTTTTCCAGACTGCTTGAGATCAGCGGTACTCGTGGCAGTTAGTTCGTAACGGCCTAGCACTGTTGCGGAAAACACGGTATCGCGCCGATCTGCGTCTTCGAGGTGCGCGTCACCGCCACGGGGCTGTGATGTCACCTGCCATCTCACGTTCTGATCAACGGCACCCCACACGAGGCTTTGCACATCAGCCTGCTGACCTGCATAAAGAGTTCGGTAAAACGGGACGATATCGACAAAGATCTTCGGATCACACACATTGAACGTGATGCTCGCTTTCTTAGTCGGATCATCAGTGGATTCACCCTGCAAGGTGAATTGTGTATCCGATGTGACTATGTAGTTCTCGCTCGTCCCGGTGATCTTGCAATGGCTTCCTTTCGATGGTGCTGTAACCTCGATCCAGGATCCATAGGAAGATGAGAGCTGTGCGGATCCGGAAGTAACTGTCCAATGCACTGCGTTGAAGTGACCATTTTGGAGGGTTGCAAAGACGCGTCTAGTCGAATTCGGGAGAACATTGAAGCCGTATTTGGGCTGGATAATGGAAATGCTTACAGCAGCCTCTGGCATATCAAGCCTATTTGTTAGCGCGGTCGACGTCTCGAGGAGAATCGCAAAGATGCATAGACCAAGCGAAATGAGTATCGTCAGTCTTAAGCGGTACATCCATCGATCCGAGCGGATCGGAAGTAGTGCGTCATCCCGCATGCGGCGTTCCTGCTCCTGATCTAGACCAACAATGCATGGTTTCCGCAGCAGCAGACAAGGGAGACTGCTGCGGAATCAGACAACAGTCTTCATATCGGACACCCGCATGATACTCCATGTCTGCGACGAGAGTTAGCTACTCGTTCAAGACTCTCGCGGACGGATAAGATGGGCATACACGGCTTCGTAGTCGGCAGCCATGCGTTCCGCCGAATACAACTCGGCCACCAATGTCCTGGCTCGCTTTGTCCGGTCCCTACGATCTTTGGCGGTAATCGCCAGTTCCATTGCTGACAGCATAGCGTCTGCGTTGTTTGGCTCGCATAGCCAGCCGCCATCCGTATTCCTAACAATGGCCGGTGCCCCTCCCACAGAAGTAGAGACGACCGGAAGTCCAGATGCAATCGCCTCCATAAGGCACAGCGGCAGAGCTTCGAAATCCGACGGCAGGATGAAGATGTCCACGCTGCCCAGAAACCCAGGGACATCGTTACTGAAGCCGCAAAACTCCACCGCGTCGTCTAAACCAAGCGTGTGGACGCGTTCCTTCAGCTGCTCTTCCAGTCGGCCTCCCCCGAGAAGCCGAAGACGAACGTTGCAATGTTTGTGGCGAGCCAAAGCGAAGGCTTCGATCAGGACGCGATGATTCTTTTCAGGCGACATCCTTCCCGCGCACCCAAAAACAATCTCGTCCCGCAGTCTTCTATCGGGTACGGCAAGAAAGGGGGTCATGTCAATGCCGTTATCGACGACAAACAACTTCTTGCCTGGCAAAAAGAATCGCTTGCGGAGATAAGCATCTGACTCTGCGCATACGGAGACAAGTCCGTGCGTCAACATGGCAGCGATCCGGAACTGCAATCTGCCCTGTCTCCCGAAGTTAGGATGATCGAACATCACAGTCGCGTGAATCGTGATGACAATCTTTGTCCTGCGCGCGATACGTGCAGCTAGTGCGCCGTAGATGTAGTAATCGAAGGGATTGTGGACATGGAGGATGTCAGCATTCGCGGCGCCCAGATATGTCTTCAACTTTAGCAATGAATACTTTCTACCGTGAGCCATTCTGCCATTGGCGCCGCGCCGCAGGTAC
The DNA here is from genome assembly GCA_963757575.1 of uncultured Acidobacteriaceae bacterium. Lineage (GTDB taxonomy): Bacteria > Acidobacteriota > Terriglobia > Terriglobales > Acidobacteriaceae > KBS-83. Next base: position 1,021,943 of record CAVWSD010000011.1, on the reverse strand, counting down.
ACGATCCGCGCGCCTGCGCTCTCCAGTTCACGCTCGGCTTCAGGGTGATTGTTATCATTGTTCCAACTGCCAATCGTGACGGAGTGGCCGCACTGTATCTGGCGCAGAGCGAGTAGCTGTACCACCTTCTGTAGGCCGCCATAATTAAGGTTTGGAACCAGGTGAAAGATCCACATACGAGTAGATTCGACCTCTCTAGAAGGGCATCCTTCTCTTTTGAAGACGTACACATCGGCCGCCCCCGTGACTGGAGCGGCCTGGTTCGCCTCTAGTTGATCGAAGAAGTGTACGCTCTCTAAAACCACTTTTTAAGCAAATGTATCGAGGGAACGGTCACACTTTTGACGCGACACTCCCGTCCTTCATATACCCTAAACGCGACAGAGGCTATGTCGAGGCAATCATGAAAAGGCTTGTTTTCTCGTTGATGCTGGCTTTTACAGTCGTAGCTTGTAATAGGCAACGGACAGCGCCGATCACTGGCCCTTTCTCTGACCAGGAGTTGCGGCAGTTCACCGCTCTCGATCCTATTGATGCGCACACGCACGTCTTTGGAAGCGATCCGGCATTCTATGTCATGCTCAACAAGCTCAACCTGCACATTGTGGATATTCTTGTTAATTGACACAAACGAATCGAGATGCAGTCTTTCCAGGGAGAGTCCGCAAGCGTGGGAATTCGTTGATGGGAGCAATGGCCGTGTCTCCGTATGCACCACCTTTGACCCATATAAGTTCAAGGAGCCGGGCTTAGCCCAAGCCGCGATTCTGCAGATCAACCAAGAGTTCGACAGGGGTCCATCGCGGCAAAAATATGGAAAAGCATCGGCATGGAGCTCAAGGACGCGAATGGCAACTACATTCTTCCTGACAATTTCATCTTTGAGCCGATCTACAAGGACATCGCCTCCCGTAACAAGACTCTGATCGCCCATGTCGCGGACCCAAGCAGTTTATGGCAACCACCAAATCCCGAATCGCCCGACTACCGCTACTACCAAGAAAACCCACAATGGTATATGTATACCAAGCCTCATCGGGCTTCCAGGGAGCGGATCCTTCAAGCGCGCGATAAGCTAGTTGAGCTAAACCCAAAACTTGTGTGGTCGGAGCGCATCTCGGGAGCCTGGAAGCCGAGGTTGATTTACTGGGCGAGCATTTCGACAGATATCCCAATTGTGCCCGTTGATCTTGCAGGCCGCATGCCGTACATAATGTCGCAACCACGTGCGGACATGATTGCTTTCATCACCAAGTATGAGGACCGGTTGATATACGGTACCGATATCGAATCGGGTTTCGGTGAGAAGGAACCGAATGCAAGCTGGGAGGATACCTACGCGAAGCATTGGCGCTTTCTCGCTACCAACGATATGTTGAGCTATCGGGGTCATAAGATCCAGGGACTAGCGCTTTCTAAATCAACCCTACGCAAGCTCCACCACAACAATGCCGTACATTGGTTTCCCGGGATCTTGCACAATTCTTAGTGATGGCATGGTCTCAAATCCCGCTCTAAGCTTCCATCGAGTGCCTCGTCGCCAGATCCAGCCGAAATGCTCCGCATGGCACCAGGAGTATGAAGATGCGGCAACCGTAATGTTTTAGACGAGTTGTTGGTTCGCGATCAAGCTATTGCTCGATTGTGAAGGGATCCTGAGAAGAACGTCCAGACCGCCATATCGATAATGCAAACAAGGGATAGGGCGCTCCGTCCCTCTCCACTCTCGCGAGGCGATGAAAGACAAGCGCGAAGATCAGCCTCGCCAAGGGCTGAAGGATGACCCATACACCTCCGATGAGGGTCTGCCGCTTGCGGTCAGTATTCGGACCAAGGTGTAGCAACTGATGTCCATCCCTGGCTGAGAAACGAAAAATCCACCGTGCGCAAGAGCTTGCGCATTCTTCGAAAGTCTTGCCGCAATTGATTGATTTCACAACCCCGCAGTTGGCTCTGCGACTGCACAGATGTAGTCGCAAATTGATTTCCAGGTGCGCCATGAAGTTTTTTGCTTCCATCCGTCCGCTTCCGTTGGTCTGCGCGCTCTTTCTAGGTATTGGGAGCCCTTCGCATGCGAGTGCCTCAATGCCTTCCACCGCTGGTCTTCTCGCCGCTTCCACCGACTCGGTAATCATGAGAGCCGTATTACGTGCCGTTCCGCAATCGCTCTCTCCTGAATTGAGAATTGCCAGGGCCGTGCTTCCCATCCGAGAACTGCGCCCATTGCTTACCCGCGGTGTGCCCGACGGGCTGAAGTCACAAGAGCGGCAGTCCGTGCAGGGGGCCGTTCTACGGAGAACGGCGCAATCCGCGGCATTTCAATCCGGGGTCCACGGCAAGTTTTCAGGTATAGAGGAGCCCAGCTATCTGATCGTCTTAGGCACTTGCCTGCTCGGCTCGGCCGCGGCTCTGTTTCGCAAGATGAATACTTAGTCAACGAGCAGCCAAATCTCCTCCTTGTGGGAAGGCAACTACCTGCACGAGAATGGAACTCCAGGATCGTATTCCGAGCGAAGGATTCGAGTACGACACCAGTGAACAGCTATGCTGTCCGCTTCCAGTTCACGCCATCCGTTGGGATCCGGTACCTCACCGATCAGTTCCCATACTTGGTTGCAACCTATGCCCTGCCCCGCCGGCGCTGTGCTGGACCACAACGGTGAGAGGGCAGAACGGTTCGGCCTGGGCGACTGCCCCTCTCAGACAGTCGAGAACAGCGGACGAGCCGTCAATATCGTGGGTTAAGGTCTGGCTCGAGAATCGGCTCGGATTCTGCCTCGAGATGTCGGCTCATGGCGGCCAAAACGATCATCAAGTACCGGCGAATCGGGGCCGGGAAGAGCTCGGCCAAAACCGTGAATCGACGGCAATCCTCGAGTTCAAGAATCCTCGAGAAGTACCCGAGAACACTCACAACCGCGAGCGCCATGCCTCCTCCAATCAACAGAGACGGGAGGGGTGAGAGTCGTAGCGTGGCAAAGTGCGCAGAGCCGGCGGCAAGAGCGCTGATCGCGATTATCTTGCTCACCTGTTTCACCGGTAGTTTGATCTTGTAACGGTAGATCCCGATCGCCCACATCGTGGTCACCGCCATGATCTGTGCCGCGCCGCTACCCAGGCATGCCCCGACCGCGCCCAGGTTCGGGATGAAATACCAGGCGATGCCGATGTCGATTACGGCTGCGACGATCGTGGCGGCGATAAAATAACGCTGCTTTTCGGTACTCTCAAACAGGTTCTGAATCGGGGCGAGGAATGCCTTGGGCAAACAGAAGAGGGGCGCCAGAGTGACAACTGTCATAGCACTCCGATACGGGGTGCCATAAAGCAACAACAGAGCCGATCCCGCAAGGGTGGCGGCGATGGCATGAATCGGAATAGAGGTGAGCGCCAGATAGCGAAAGGCGGCAGACGCCATCGCAGGCAGCTTCGACCTGTCCCTTCCGTATTGAGCATAGATACTGGCTCCCGTGGCAGCTCCAAAGACGGATGGAAATATCAACAGCCGCTCTGCCAGGCTGATTGCGATCGAGTAGAAGGCAACCTGCCGAATATCCGTCGAGAGATGCTTTAGCAGAAGCACCTCCGACCGATCCCATACGATCAGCGTTAGGATCATCGCTGCCACGCTTTGGCCGGCAAAGCTGAGCATCCGAGATCCTAATCCAGTGGGCTCGGCCTGGTTCGGCTCCCACAAAAAGATGCGGCGCGCCGTGGGCACAAGTCGGACGACGAGGTCTGCAATGCGCATGGCAAGCATGCCCGCTGCTATGCCATCGACCCCCCAATGGAAGAGGATGGTGAGGAGGGTGATCAGGAAGAAAGTGGCGATGGCGACGATCGACGCGGGAACATTCGCCGAGAGCCGCTCTGCTGCGACATTCGCCTGAGCAGAGATGAAGTTGACCATCGCCGGCCAGACACTCAGCATCAGTAAGAAGGCTGCTGTTTTATAGCCGACCGGGGCGCCGTGGAGAACCCAAACAATGCCGCCGGCCGTCGCAATGCTGGCCAGCACAGCCTGCAGTAGCAGTGTTCGGCGGTAGATGAATCGGGAAGTCCCTGCATCCCCCGCGCCGAGGAACTCTGCCATGTATTTGCACGTTGCGGCCGGCACACCAATGCCGCCCAGACTGCTGAGCATCTGCGCAAGCCAGCTCACGTAGATGATGTAGCCCATCTTGGTGGGCCCAAGTGTCCGCGCGATCGCGATCGACGTTACCATCGAGAGCACGAAGCCAGCCCCATTCTCGAGGCCATACCAAACCGCGTTGCGGGCGATCGTCCGACTGTTCAATGCAATTTTCTCAGTCTCTCCCCGAGAGAAAGGGATTTTGGGCGAGATACAGCGCGGCAGAGCGACACTTGCTGGCCTGCCGCCATTCTGCCCCTCGCAGCATTAAGGGTCTTAATACAGGAAGCCCTAGGTGACAGTTAGCAGGTCGCGTGCCGAAGACGCTGTAACCGGAGGATCTCGGCGACCGTGGGCCCGGCTCAAGCTGGTGGTCTTATCACGCTAGCCGTTCTATCCAGTACGCACTCCGATGTGGCCATACATATGTAGTCGTCATCCGGGCGCGGAATGGCTTTTCCAGCTTTTGTGGAAAATTCTTTCTCGTTGCCCACAAAGATTGCCAAATAGCGAGGCCATGGGGCCACCGGTGTAACTAACGCTGTCGCCTAAGCCGAAGGGGAGATCGTCCAGCCACTCCCTCCCTTGGCTCCAGACCATCTGATCTGACTTTGGCACACACGTTGCTAGATCGATATCGATCAAGGATCCCACCATGGTGTGCAACCTGTTTCCATCCGGCTGTGAAACCTCGAGGCATGAAGCTGAGCCCTTCCGTTGCCCAGCCGAGCTGAGGCAGCGATGAATAGGCCACTCGTGGTTCTTGCATGCCTGCTCTACTCGGGTGTGAGCTGTCCAGCGCAGAGGCCGACGGTTCCTTCGGCTTCGGTGGCCGCGCCCGTTTCTGCTCTGGCTGGTTACGTGATCGGAGCAGCGGACGTTCTCACGATCACAGTTTGGAAAGAGCCTGCGTTTTCCGAAACCATCCCGGTTCGTCCGGATGGCATGGTCTCGATAGCACTGCTTGGCGATTTGCAGGCGGCCGGTCTTACCCCCATGGAACTGACCGCGGTGGTTACCCACAAACTGAAGCAATACATTCAGGACCCGCGCGTCTCCGTCGTCGTAAAAGAGGTCAATAGCCAGCGAATCTTCCTACTAGGAGAGGTGATGCATGCGGGCCCGTTGTCAATCACGCCAGGCATGACGGCCCTACAAGCGATCTCCAGCGCAGGCGGACTGACCCAGTTCGCCAATGGGAAGAAGATCTACATCCTTCGCAACGAAGACGGCAAGCCAAAGAAGATTGGGTTGAACTACAGGGACGCGCTCAAAGGCGATCTCAAACAGAACCTGGTTCTGAAATCCGGCGACACGATCGTGGTTCCGTCGTAGCTCATCGAAGGAGGCGCGCGGTGGCATGGCAATCCGTTTTGTTGGCAGGAGCGCTTCTTGCGGGTGCCTGCGCAACACCCCTTCTTGCGCAACTGCAAGTGCCACGAATGCAAGAGGTTCCTTTCGGGGAGCCCAGCTCAGAGTCACGCTCTGGTCCAACCCTCCACGAGGCGTTCCTGTTTTCTCAGGTCTTTGGGAATTCTCCACAGGAGGGGAAGGTTTCGACCAGTACGATCTCGGCCAATGTTGACTATGCGTCAGGAAGTGTTCGCCGGCCATTTGCACTCCTCTATGCCGGCGGCGGCATCTTCACCACCGAGACGTTCGGCAACACCATCTACCAGAAGATCCAGGTAACGCAGGGTTTTGTGGCGCGCAACTGGAACCTCACCCTGGCGAATTTCTTTAGCTACTTACCGCAGGCCCCAACTGGCGGGCTGTCCGGGATTCCGGGGGTAGGCGATTTGACCGGAGGGGGAGGCGGCCTAATCCCCCTGGGCATCGCGCCCAACCAGTCGGTTCTCGCACCGAATGCCCCCCGCTACAGCGATGCGGTCGCCGCCGATCTAGAACGTCGCGTCAACAGCAGCACTTCGCTCGAAGGAAGCGGGTCGTTCGGATTTCTTCGTTTTCCCAACGGCGATGGGATCAACAATGAGCAGGAATCAGGCTCTATCGGCATCAATCGCCGCCTGAATCCGCTGAACATTCTCTCCGCCGACTTCTCCTATGCGCGCTTCCAGTACCACTCCGACTTTTACAGCCCCAACGACTTTTCCTTCACGGCGCCCATGGTGGCCGCGGACTATAAGCGCCAGTGGAACCGGGCGGTCGCATCTGACATTTCCTTCGGGCCGCAGTGGGTCCGGAGTTCGGATCCAGCGTTGCTGCCAAATACGCTACTGCTGGCCGGCAGGGCTACGCTCACCTTTGTGCGCGGGCTGAACTCTGGTCTGCTGGGCTACAGCCGCGAGGCCGGCGGCGGATCGGGAAGCTATGTCGGGGCTGAACTGGATGTCTTCCAGGCGGGCTTGGCGCGCAATCTACAAAGGGAGTGGACGCTGGCGGGAACTCTCTCCTGGTCACGCACCGCAGGTCTACAGACACGCACCCCAACCAGCGGCGCTTCCAGCACCGGAAGCAATGGTTCGCTCATCCTGCCCCCGCAAAGCACAGTCAACGCGGAGTACGCCGCAGTGCAACTGACCCGTCGCATGAGCCGGCACTTGACCGCTTTCGTCACCTACACCGCCCAGTACCAGTCCATTGGCTACCCGCCGCAGTCCACACCGGTCGCAAGCGGCACCAGCGGTGCTCCGCTGAATGGCCTCTCGAACATCGTCGGCTTCGGCTTCGGCTATACGCCCAGAGAAAGACGCATAAGGAGGTAATAGGAACGGAATGCTAGGCCATCGCGCACTGACCGTTGAAGACTATCTCGAGATGCTGAAGCGCCGCTGGCGGCTTCTGCTCCTGCCCGTGCTGATTCTTCCATTGATTGCGTTCGGGATCACCTTTCTCGTGCCTCCGCAGTATGTCTCTCAAACTCTTGTTCTTGTGGAACAGCAGAAGGTGCCGGATGACTACGTCAAGCCCATTGTGACGGGGGACGTCAGCGAGCGCCTTGCCTCGATGAAGGAGCAGATCCTCAGCCGCTCTCTGCTGCAGCCCATCATCGAACGCTTTGCGCTCTTTGGTAACGGTGGGATGCAGATGGACGAGCGCATCGACCGGACACGAAAGGCAATCAGCATCAAGCCCATTCACTCCGACGTGAGCCACAGCGAAGGGCTACCCGGTTTCTTCATCTCCTTCACCGCGCAGACGCCGCGACTGGCGCAGCAAGTATGCGGCGAGATCAGTGCGCTCTTCGTCCGCGAAAACGTTCACGCCCGGGAGCAGAGCGCGGAAGGAACGACTACGTTTCTCAAGCAGCAGTTGGCAGATGCCAAGCGGAGCCTGGACGAGCAGGATCGAAAGCTGGCCATCTTTCAGAGGAAGTATGTAGGCAAGCTGCCTGGCCAGGAACAGGGCAACATAAACATGCTGACCTCTCTGAATACGCAGCTCGAGGCGACCACGCAGGCACTCTCCCGGATGCACCAGGACAAATCGTATGAAGAGGCGATGCTCGCGCAGGGGTCCCAGCAACTCCCGTCCTCCCCAAATCAGCCCAGCCTTCCCCGAGAGGATCGGCAGGCGCAATTACAGCAGATGCTGGCTCAGGAGGCGGAGTTAGAGACGCGTTACACGCCGGATCACCCCGACGTAATCGCCCTGCGCAACAATATTGAGGAGTTGAAGCGCAAGCTGGCCCAGCCAATGCCTCACTCGGCCACCCCGCCGCCGGCAAGCGCGGTCCAATCCGAACCGGCTCAGGTGCAACAGCTCCGTGCCCAACTGCGATCGCTCGAAATGGGTATAGCGGAGAAGAAGGACGAGCAGTCGCTTATCCAGCAGCAGATCCGGCTCTACCAGGATCGTATCCAATCCAGTCCCTCGGTTCAGGAAGAGTTCAAGCAAGTCACCCGGGATTATCAGACGGCGCAGCAGTTCTACGACGACTTGCTCAGTAAGAAAAACCACTCCGAGATGGCCAGCGATCTAGAGCATCGGCAACAGGGGGAACAGTTTCGGGTGGTGGATGCGCCGAATCTTCCAGACGAGCCATCTTTCCCGAAACGTTGGGTCTTTGCCCTCGGCGGTCTGTTTGCAGGGATGTGTCTGGGAACGGGCCTGACCGCCTTTCTGGAGTACCGGGATACGGCGTTGCGCACCGAAAGAGACGTCTTTGCCTTCACCAACCTGCCAACCCTGGCGCTTATCTCAAAGGTCGATATGGGATCCCCTGCCAAGGCTCGGCAGAGATCGAAGCGTCCAGGTCCAGGGGCAATGCTCAGCATCGCGCCGACGGGCGAACCTCTGATCGGATCGGTGGGCGAGCATGTATAAGAACTTCTTCGGACTGCGGGCAGGACCGTTCGGTGCCAGCCCCGATCCTCGCTTTCTCTACCCAGTACCTCAGGTGAAAGAGGCTTTGGCCTGTCTTGAGTATGGGATCACCTCTCGTAAGGGCTTCGTCGTCTTAACCGGCGAGGTGGGTACGGGGAAGACGACCCTGCTCAAGAGTGCTCTCGCGAATTGCGCGCAAGGGCATATCTCAACTGCCTTCGTCTTCAACCCGCGTCTCGATGTACTGGATTTCTTCGAGTTCGTATTAACAGACTTTGGTATTCCAATTCAGAACCGAACCAAATCCGGGATGCTCTTGCAACTGAACCGATGGCTGATAGATCGCTTTCGGTTGCAGGAGACGTGCGTGATTGCCATTGATGAAGCACAGCATCTCTCCTGGGAACTGCTGGAAGAGATTCGGCTGCTGACCAATCTCGAGACCTCGGCGGAAAAGCTGGTACAGATCATACTTTCCGGCCAGCCGGAGCTGGAAGAGAAGTTGAAGCAGCCCAATGTACGGCAGCTGCGACAGCGGGTATCGGTGTGGGCACGCACGCTGCCCCTCAGCGCGGATGAGACGCAGGCGTACGTGACTGAAAGGCTTCGCATCGCCGGTGCGACGAAGCGGATATTTGATTCTGAAGCGATCGATCAGGTGTTCCGGCACGCCAAAGGAATACCGCGACTGATCAACCTCATCTGCGAACACGCGCTGATTAGGGCCTACGTGGAGCAGGTCGCCACGGTCTCCATGGACATCGTCGAAGTCATAGCCATCGAGCTCGAACTGGATCATCAACCGTCTTTGTCAACTTCATATGACGCTCGTTGGGCTGCGCGATCGTCTCCGCTAACCGCTCTGCGCGGCAATCCCCGGGATCTCAATTCTGTACACGGACTTCAACCATGAGCCACTTCTACGAAGCACTGAAACGAGCTGAGTCCGAGCGGCCGCAGATCAGCACCTCCAACTCGCATACGGTGGTGGAACAGGCCGAGATTCGACCGAGCGTTCCCTCCCCGGCTCCGGAAGTGCTGCAGGCCTTCCCGGACGAAGTGCCGTGCAGCCAATGGAAGCCCGATCTAAACCAGCTGCCTACTATGCATGATCGTGGTCACGGCGTAGAGCAGTTTCGTAGTCTGCGTTCGCGCATGCACCAGGTTCGTGATCACCAAAGCTTCACCTCCATCCTGGTCAGCAGTGGCATGCCGGAGGAGGGAAAGACGTTCGTGGCCGCAAACCTTGCGGTAAGTCTAGCGCGCAACAAACGGAGCAAAGTCCTGTTGATCGATGGCGACCTTCGCCGCGCCCAGCTCCATCAACTTCTCGGCACGGACCTGTCACCGGGTCTGGGCGACTACCTAGCAGGAACTGCTGAGCTGAAACAGACCATGCGTCGCGATGAAGGCTCGCGATTGGTCGGTATAGGCACCGCTTTCGCTGTCCCCTACCTGACGTTCATCCCGGCCGGGGTGAGTGGCGGGAACGCTGCGGAGCTGGCTGGAAACCGAAGATTCGATGATCTGATGGCGTCTGTGTCACCCCATTTCGATTGGATCATCGTCGACTCGTCGCCGGTGTTGCCGGTCTCGGATGCCGCCAACCTTGCCCGTGCGTGTGACGCCGTTCTGCTGGTAGCCCGTGGCGGTGTGACGCCATACGAAGTCGCGCAACGGGCTCACGCGGAGTTCAGAAATTCACGAGTGCTTGGTTTCGTCTTGAATGCCGTTCAGAACGCAGATCACAGGTCTGAGTACGGGTACAGATACGATTCCGACGCCCAACCGCACGCTGCCGTGCGCAACTGATAGTGAGCGGAAGATGATCAGGCTCTTTCAGGTGTACTACCCGACACGGACAGTCGTGCTACTGATCTCTGAGGCCATGATCGTAAGTGGCTCTTTTCTAGTCGCCAGCATCCTGGTTCTCGGAGGCGATACCCTCCTCACCTTAAGCCACCGCTATGGCGGCATGAAGATCGCCGCCATCACCGGCGTGACCGTGTTGTGTTCTTACTATTTCGATCTCTATGCTCCGCAGCGACTGCGCGCGCGCTGGCAAATCTTCTTTCGGCTTCTGATTGTTCTCGGCACGCTTTCCTTCGTGTTGGCTGCTCTTACTTATGTCTTTCCTGAGTTCGGGATAGCACGCTACGTTCTGGTCCTGGGCGTACTTTTCCTGTCCGCCGCGCTGGTAGCGTGGCGGGGCGCTTACGAGTGGATTTCGAAACAGGCGATCTTGCGCGAGCAGGTCTACGTACTCGGCTCCGGGGCTCTCGCGCGCGACATTATTGAAACCATCCGGTCACGCGCCGATGCAGGCATGGAGCTGGCGGGTTGGGCCGGCAACCAGGCAGAGGGGGCTTCCGACCAGCTGGCTTCGGCGCTCGCAATCCTGCAACATCCGAAGTCGCAAATCCGACGCGTGATTGTTGCAATGGAAGACCGGCGCGGCGCCCTTCCCGTACGGGAATTGTTAAACCTGCGCCTCGCAGGCGTGGTGATCGAAGAGTCCAGCTCACTGTTGGAGAGACTGTCGGGCAGGCTGCAGTTGGAAAGCCTCCGCCCGAGTAGCCTGATCTTCTCTGACGGATTCCGCCTGAAGGCGGCGCAAAAACTCTTCCGGCGGGCATTCTCGATTCTGATATCCAGCGCCGTCCTGCTGCTCGTACTTCCCTTGCTGCCCATCATAGCTCTGCTCGTCAAGCTCACGTCGCCGGGACCGGTGCTTTTTCGTCAGATCCGGATCGGCCTGGGGGGCAGCGCGTTCACCATCCTGAAATTCCGCACAATGTGCGTCGACGCGGAACGTTCGGGCGTGGTTTGGGCGCAAGCGAACGATCCGCGCGTCACCCGCCTGGGCTGCTTTCTGCGCAGAACGCGGATCGATGAGATTCCTCAGTTGTGGAACGTCCTTCGCGGGGATATGGATCTCGTCGGCCCCAGACCGGAGCGCCCGGAGTTTATGGCGTGGCTCAGCAACGAAATTCCCTACTATGACCTGCGCCATGCCATCCGTCCCGGCCTGACCGGGTGGGCACAGGTGAGGTATCAATACGGCGCCACGCTTGAGGAGACTCGGCGCAAGCTCGAGTTCGATCTTTACTACATCAAGCACATGTCACTCAGTTTGGATCTTTTGATCATGTTCGAATCTATTAAAACGATCCTGCTAGGCCGGGGGGCGCGATGAAGTTCACCTTCTGGTGTTCACTGGCGCTTATCTTCTACTGTTACATCGGCTACCCCGCCCTGATCTGGCTGCTTGCCTCGCTACGTGCCAAAGGTTGGACGAGGGCTCCTTTTGCCGGATCGGTGAGCATCGTCATCGCCGTCCGCAATGGTGCAGTCTACCTTCCGGCCAAGCTCGCAGCCCTTCGCGCCGTCGCGGATGCAAGGATCGAGGAGATCATCCTCGTGTCGGACGGATCGACCGATGGCACAGCGCAGCAGCTTATGGATTGGGAAGATCCCAGATGCAAAGTGATCCTTCTTCACCAGCACCAAGGCAAGGCCGTCGCGCTGAATGCGGGTATGGCGGCCGCAACAGGTGATCTACTTTTATTTTTGGATGTCAGGCCCGAACTCACTGCGGATTCCCTACAGGAGCTCATCAGCAACTTCGCTGATCCACGCGTCGGCTGTGCCGCCGGTGAGCTTACCCTTTGCCGGGAGGGACACGGCGCAACGGTGTCTGCAGTCAGCGGATTGTATTGGCGATATGAGCAGTGGATTCGCCGCTGTGAAGCAAAGTGGGATTCGCCTGTCGGCGTATACGGAGGCTTCTACGCTGTGCGGCGAGTGTTAGCCACCCCTTTGCCGCCAGGAACGATCCTCGATGACATGTTCCAGCCACTTGCGGTCATCCGCCAAGGCTACCGCAGTGTTCTTGACGGGAACGCCTGCATCCATGACACCTGGCCCAAAGCAACGGCTCCGGAGTTTGATCGCAAAGTAAGAACACTGGCGGGGAACTTCCAGTTATTTCAGTTTGCGCCATGGCTCTTTACCTTTCAGAACAGAGTGATTTTGCAACTCATCTCCCACAAGGTACTGCGGCTGATCGTGCCCTACTGTTTCGCTTCGCTTTTGCTCACCTCTCTCTTTCTCTCCCACGTCTCTCTTGCGTATGCAATCTTCGCAGCCGGGCAGGCCGCCTGGTGGACACTGTCGGTTGTCAGCCTGCGCTTCACCTTGCCTTTATTGGCACGCCTGGGAGGCACAGGCAGCGCGCTTCTTCTCCTAAACGCGGCTGCTGTTGTTGGCTTCTACCGCTTTCTAGTTACGCGACAGCAGCTTTGGAAGATCTGGAAGGTCCCCCAGCCCTCGGGTGACATTGAGGATGGTCTGCAGGAACTCGGAGGAGTGGATTGATGCGTCGAGGGCGGTACTCTATAGCAGTTCGCAAACCATCGGGCTCTTCTGCCCGGGGCACCTCAATGGGCAACGCAGGATTGTGTGGAGGAGCAAAACACTCCCAGCCATGACAACCACAGCGCAAGCCTTCCGAAAACAGTTACACGCTCGGCTAGAGAGATCGCCAGACCGCGTCATGCTCCGCATTGCCCTCTCGCCGACACTCATGGCAGAGCTGACAGCGCGCGATATCCTGAAACAGAGCCGGACGGCCGCCGCGCGGTATGCGGAAGGTGCCGCAGCGGGCAGTGTCGTTCTTCTGCTGCTTCCCCACTCGCTCGAGCTGTTCCTATTACAGATTGGATTGGTTCTGAGCGGCCGTATTCCCGCGGTGCTTGCATGGCCCACCAGCAGGGTGGATGCGAACAAGTACCGGCGCAATTTGATTCACCAGCTCGGAAGTCTTCCGGCAGAGCGATTGATCACGCTGCCCAGCCTCGCGGAGACGATGGCCGGGCAGCTCCCCTATCCGGCGATTCCATGCAGAACCTATGGTGTGGAGCGATGGGAGCAGGTCTTTGCCTCAAAGCAGGGGTTCGACGACCTGCCCGCGGCTGCGCGCCGGGAGAGGCCGGCGATGGGAGACTGCGGCGACGCGCTGTTCCTGCAGTTCTCCGGTGGCACTACGGGCGCGCAGAAGGCGGTGGTGATCACCGCCAATATTCTGGAAGCGCAGCTTATGTCGCTGGCAGAGACGCTTGCCTTTGGCAGTGAGGACTCGGTCGTCTCGTGGCTACCGCTCTACCACGACATGGGACTGATAGCGTGCCTATGGCTTCCGCTCTGGTGCTGCGCGACGTCATTGCATTTCGCCGCCACCGACTGGCTGCTCAACCCCGGATTGCTCTTCGAGTACATCGAGCGACTCCACGCCACCTTTACCTGGCTCCCTAACTTCGCATTTTCTTATCTGGCGTCTCAATTCGGACGCATTCCGACCGCCTCCTCTCTTCATTCCATGCGGGCATGGATCAACTGTTCTGAGCCGGTAAGAGGCGGATCTGTCCGCGCTTTCGTAGACAGATATGTCGACTGGGGTGTGAGAGCCGAGTCTGTGCAAGCCTGCTATGCAATGGCAGAGAACGTCTTTGCGGTAACACAGACAACCTTGGGTGAGCCACTCCCCACTTGTGCGCGCGAATCCAGAGCCAGCGAGTTTGCGACGCCGGTGGCATTTGGGCTCTCCGACGACCACTATCTCTCGAGCGGAAAACCCCTTCGTGGCATGGACATTCACATTGTGCATCCACAAATTGGGAGACCGTGCGCCGAGGGTGAAGCGGGCGATATACATCTGAAAACCGTGTCTCTGTTTCAGGGTTACTGGGGCAGCGAGGGCTTCACCACTCACGCCTTTACCAGTGACGGATGGTACGCCACCGGGGACTTCGGCTTTGTTTTGCAAGGCGAGCTGTTCGTCATCGGGCGACTAAAAGACATCATCATCGTTGCTGGACAGAATGTGTTTCCCGAGGATGTCGATCTGGCGGCGAACGCCGTGGACGGAGTGTATCCAGGCAGAGTTGCGTCTTTTGGAGTGATCGATGAGAAGAATGGAACGGAGAGCTTGGTCGTGGTCGCCGAATTGCGCGGCGACTTTGATCCGCAAAAGGCACAGCCTATCGAGCGAGCCATTCATCAAGCTGTCCTCACCAGCATAGGCATCGCTCCCCGCCAGGTCGTCGTCGTTCCGGATCGCTGGATTGTGAAGAGTACGGCTGGGAAGATCGCGCGACGGGAGACACGAGAGCGGTTTCTGCGCGAGATCGCGCAGCACCCGCATGAATGGTTCGTTAGCAGACAGGGAGTTCAATGATAGATGAACAAATAGTTCGAGCGGCAGCACGCCAGGTCACTGAGCAAATGATCGGCTCGCGAATTGCGGACGACGCGCCTCTGGTCTCTTCCGGGCTCATCGATTCTCTTTCTGTACTCGAGTTGATTGCCCGGCTGGAACAGAGGCTGCAAACGAACATACCGGCGAACCATCTTCAACCGGAAGATTTCGACACCATCGAGTTGATGGTCGAGACCGTGAGCAGGACGGTGCGGTAGCATGCGCAAGGCCTTCCAGTCTTTTGCCGTCCTGACAAGTACGCTGATGTTTCTGATCGCCCTTTTTCTGCTTAACCCTTTCCAGATTGCGAGTGCGGCTCTGGACAGATTGTTTGATGCCCCGCCGAGCTGGACGCAGGTAGGCGATCTTTATCGCGATCCGGATACCCAGGAAATTACGCATGGCGAAGATCCGGTACCCGGCCTCGCGGTGCTCGCTCGATATTGGGGACAACACTCGTCCACCACACACATTCTCTTTGTCGGGAATTCCCAGATGCACACTGTGAGTCTAGCCAGAGGCGAGGTCAAGCCGTCGCATCCGGAGAAAACATACGTAGACCGGATCGCCGATGATTTGGCTTCGAATCATGCGGAGGAACTCACGTATCGGCTTTCGAGCAGCGGCATGAGCTATCCCGAAGTGCTCTGGGAGCTGATGTACATGGTAGGTCATCCCGACCTTCATCCCAACGTTGTGGTTCTGCAGATCAACTATCAGGCATTCTGGACGGGTGGTATTCGCGACAGTCTCTTACCGCTGCTGAACGAGGAGCGCTTTCGAGCGTCCGTGGAAGGAGCGGCTCACTCCGACCTAGCCTACGCGGGAACCTTCCGGGAAGCACTGCGCCGATACGGTCAGAGCAGTTACCGTCTATCGCCATTGCAGCAGAATGGCCAGAATACCCTCGGCCCGTTACCATTTCAGCCCTCAAGAACCAAAGCTTATCAGGTGGAGAGTTATGTACGAACCAATCTCGACCGGGTATCGCTTCTTAAACGTCGCTCCCAATATAGGGACGACTTCGCCCAACTGCTGTATCGATGCCGGCTCTATTTTCTTCGCCTGAAGCCGAGTACAGGACGTTCCATCACGGGCTCGCAACTGCTAGCCGCCCGCGCAGCGGTCACTAGCCTGATCGAACTATGCAAGCAACAGGATGTGCGCCTCCTCATGTTCTATGCGCCAGTCAATCCGCGGGTTTCGCTCTACCGCACGCGGCAAGACCGCGTATCCTACCGCGCCTTCGTCGACCACCTCGCCCAAGCCAACAACATTCGGCTGTATGACTTCGAGAACAGCATACCGGCCGAACACTGGGGAAACCTGCTCAATGGCCCCGATCCACTGCATATGGGCCGCGCTGCTCACCAAGATTTCGCGCAAATTATGGTGAATGCAATGAACCTGCCGCAACTAGCAGGAGGAAAGTAATTATGCAGTTCAATTCCTACTCCTATCTGCTCTTTTTGGTGATTGCAGTTTCTATCTTCTGGACTATTCCAGCGCGATGGCGGCGGACGTATGTGCTTCTAGTCAGTGTGCTCTTCTACGCTTCCTGGAACCCAGTCTTTCTCGTTGCTCCGGTGGCTCTCTCTGTGGGAATCTTTCTGATCGCCCGCCAAGTGGCGGCAGCACGCTCCCACGCGCGGACCTGGTTCTGGCTTGGTCTGCTCTGCGCGGTGGCGTTTTTGTTACTTTTCAGATACCAGCTACTGTGGATACCAATACTCCACCTGCTCGGCGACAAGTTTCATGCCAACCCAACGCGCATCTTTTTGCAACTGTATGTGCCACTCGGTATCTCCTTTTATACATTTGAGGCCATCAGCTATATGGTGGACGTGCGGCAAGGCCGATTACGTCCAGACAACTTCCCGGATCTGCTCATTTTCATTCTCTTCTGGCCCCATCTCATGGCTGGGCCAATCGTCCGTTTTCGCGAGCTTGTTCCCCAGTTCGCAACTGCGAGACGCTTCGAGTTGAGTTTTCTTCTCGGCGGCTTAGACAGGCTCGTGGTGGGTCTGGTGCAAAAAAATTTGATCGCCGATCCGCTCGGCCGCTGGGTGGACGATGGCTTTTCGACACATATCCTTGGGGCGGGCACCACAATCGATACGTGGTTCCTGGCGATCGCATTTGGGCTGCAGATCTATTTCGATTTCAGCTCCTACAGCAACATGGCGATAGGAGCAGCGAAGCTCATCGGCATCCAACTACCGGAGAACTTCAATTTCCCCTACCATGCGAAGAACCCCGCAGAGTTCTGGCAACGTTGGCATATGACTCTATCGCGGTGGATTCGCGATTACCTTTTTTTCCCGCTCAATATCCGCTTCCGGGGTGCGCCGGTGCCCCTCTATCTCTCAGTCCTCGGCGTCATGAGCCTGGTCGGGCTATGGCATGGTGCCGGCTGGGGATATGTGCTGTGGGGCGCTCTCCATGGCTGCTATCTGATTGGCTATCGGATATATGAGAACCTGTGCACACGTTATGGGCTTCGAGGAAAACTCGCCCGCGTGCTGAATCCTATGGTGCGGTTTGTGACGCTCATCGCGGTGATGGCTGCATGGATTCCGTTCCGAGCATCGTCACGAGCTGAAGGCATTGACATGCTGCAGTCCATGTTTCGGCATTTCTCATTCCAAGTGACGCTTCCGCTCAATTTCTATCTTGTTGTGATGCTCATCGCCGCCCTTACAGTCATAGAACCGTATCTTCGTCTCAGTCTCATACGCATCGACACATGGTTAATGCGGAAGCCTCTGCTGCTTGCAGGGCAACGGTATCTCTTGCGACCAGCCCTCTATGCGGCCGGCTTAATCCTTTTCATGGCTTTCGACGAGCGAAACGCCCAGTTCATCTATTTCCAATTCTAGATAGCGGTGTATGGCTGCCACTGCCCTGCCACGGTGTGAGACATACTTCCGGGGGCCCTCATCCGTGTTCTACTCAGGATCCTGGTTTTACGAGCGGTTAAATCGGTTTCCAAAGGTTCGATCGACGGGATTGTAAAATGAAGCTGCTTAAAGTCCGGTCCAACCCCGAACACGTCGCCCAAAACGGCCAGAACGGACGCGACCGCGTGCTGCGCACGTATATCTGGTCCGCAGTTCCTGGACCGCATGGCAACCGCCATAAAACAAATCTCTGTGCCACCTTCAAAGGGAGATACTTTTCAGACCTTTGGTTATGAGACTTCTTCCAGGCTGCGCGCTCATGCGGCGAAGTGGAAGCGCACGATAATGTAGATGACGGTTATCAGGATGAATCCAGTGGCGAGCGTGAGTTTGGCCATCTGGAACGCCGGGAGCGGTTTCTCCCAGCCAACGTGGCGCTTTACGATGAATGTAAGCGCGTGGATGATCCCCAGCAGGAAATAGAGCGTCAGTACATAGGCACGGGAGAGAAACCACGCGGCCGCGAGGAAGCCTGCCAGTGAGAATGTTGTCAGTCGTATGCAACGAGTGAGATCGGCCAGCGGCTCAATTATCGGACTCTCGCGCACGGCGAACCACGGCACGTCTACCTGCGACGGTCTTGCTTCCCCAGTCTCTAGAATCGCCGTTTCATTTGCAGGGGTATGTTGCAGCACCCAGCGCGCACCCAGAAGTGTGGCCACAATCATAGCGAGCCATGCGAGATAGCCCAGAAGTCCTAGCTCGGAGATGCAGAGCATGAAAGAGTTGTGTGCGGTTATTTCATATTGCTCGCGAAACTGTCCGTATCCGATCCCGATAAGCGGTGAGCTTTTTATAAATTGGAAGCCCGCGGACCATGCATTGATCCGGTCGGCGCCGGATTGCCCGGATATGGTCCGCCCCGCGGTGAAGTTCAAGGCCATCAGGCCCATGCTGAGGGCAATAATGCTGGCGATGGAGACTGCACTACCCAGGCGCTTCCGGACCGAGAGAAACAGGACGAAAACAAGTGCGATCATGCCGCCGCGCGAATGCGTCAGATAAAGACCCGCGACAAAGATCAGCGCCGGCATATAGACGGTGAGCAGATTCCAAAGCTTGCCGCCAGGGCGCCGCCAAAACCAAAGCAGCGGTAGTAGGCAAACCAGCAACTGGGCGAAGTCGTTCGGGTCGCTGACAAACGACAGGCCCTCAATCCTCGGGATATATTCGGTGCCTTCTCCCATGTGCTGCCAGAGCAGAAACGGACTGTCGTAGTCCATCGCATGAAGAGCTCGCGCACCCTGGAAGACATAGTAAGTCGCGATCGCAGCAACCACGGCGATAGCCAGCTTCATTCGTCGCAGGCTGTGGCAATTAGCGGCGATGAGAAGGAAGACGACGCTGTTGGCACAGAAATCTTCAGCGGCTCGCGCCCCTGCACCCGGCCCATTGTTCCAGGCGCTCGAGACAGTGATGAAGAACAGAAGCGCTAGCAAACAATAGAAGGCAAACTGTTTGGCCATGCCAACTCTGATCAGTCCTGGAATGGAGGTAGCCAGGGCTAGGACCGCGACGATCACCTGTATGTGATAGGGGGCCAGAGCCGGAATGAAATCAGAGGGCGAAAGGTAGCTGAGGCCAAGATAGAGGAGCGTCAAACCGAAGCCCAGCATTAGATCAGCCGCCTCCCCACAATTCCGCCTCGACGCTAGATAAAGCCATCCGGACGAACCATCCCTGGCCTGACGAGTAGGGTACCAGCCTTCTTTGGACAGAGCGGGAGAATTGGCTGCCGCTGAACGGAGGCCTACGTGCAGGCGGAGTTCTCTAAGGACCTTACGAAGCTGGGTCTATCACGATGCGCATCATTCAAGTGGTGGAAAGTCTAGATCTCGGAGGCGTGGAACGTCTTGCCATTCAGTTGGCGGCGGCCGGACGGGCTCGGGGCCATGACTGCAGCATCTATTCCATCTTCCGAGCCGGAGCACAGGCGTCCGTCGCCGTAGAGCGCGGCATTCACCTGCGCTGTTTCAACAAGAAGTCTGGACCTTCTGTCAAGAGTTTGACCGATCTCGTCCGGGCGATGCGTATGGACCGGCCGGATGTTGTCCACACCCATAACAGTGGCATACATCACTATGCGGCCGTAGCTGCCCGCCTGGCCGGAGTCCCGGTTGTCGTCAATACCAGGCACAGCCCCTTCGCCCAAGAGAACCTGAAAAGGGAGAAGCACTATCGTTGGTCAGTGAAGCTGACGGATAAGGTAGTGTTCGTCTCCGAGAGCACCCGCAAGCAGGTACTCAAGGAACTGGCCCTGACGCACTTCTCGTCTGCCGTCATTCTGAACGGCATTCCTATTCGCGAGCATCTAATCCGGAATCCTTCCTCCTGCACCCCGTCCCTGCAAATTGTATTTGGCACAGTTGGGCGTCTAGTACCGATCAAGGCTCATGACGTGCTGATAACCGCCTTTGCACAACTTGTCAGAGATTTGCCGGCGGCTCGATTGCGCATCGCTGGCGCAGGTCCCTTGATGGCCGCCTTGCAACAGCAGATATCCGGACAGCACTTATCCGAGAAGATCACACTTGAGGGTCCAATGCTTGAACCGGAACACTTTTACCGGGAGCTCGACGTCTTTGTGCTTCCTTCCCATAGCGAAGGCATGCCGCTGGCGTTACTGGAGGCCATGGCATCTGGTCTTCCCGTGGTTGCAACGTCGGTAGGAGGCATACCCGAGATAGTGCCAGAAGAGGTTGGCTGGCTCTGTTCACCGGGTGATCCTAAGGAACTTGCAGCGGCCATGTCGAAGGCAGCGCATGCAACGGACTTGGAGCGTCGTGGAGCAGCCGCCATGAGAGTCGCTGTAGCGCGCTTTGACATTGAAACGACGTGTTCCAGTTATCTTCGCCTCTTCGGTGAATTGCTTGACCGGGGTTCCGGCTGGCTGTCGCGCTCTGGGCTGAGGCAATCCGGGCTAGGGGAGCTTGACGGATGAAACTGCCGCGTAACGCAGAGCTTTGGTTGCTGCCTTACATTCAGGATCGCGTGCGGCGCCTGAAGGTTCCGGTCCGGCCGAAGCGGATTTGGATCACCCTTGCTGACCACTATGAGCCTGTAGGTAATAGCAGGTCCGCAGGAGAGGCCCTCAACTGCGTAAGGCACTGGCAAAATGGCTGGCAGCGGATTGCCGCGGACGCTCCCTTGGACGCAGCGGCGCGTCCTCCCCGCTACTGCTTCTTCTATCCGCAGGAAGAGTACCGCCGTGATCTGCTCGATGGCCTGTCGGAGCTGGTCAGCGCAGGTATTGCCGATGTGGAGATTCATATCCACCATGATCGGGAGACGGAAGATGCCTTCCTCCGCAAGATGAACCGTTTTACCCAATGCCTCTTTCACGATCACGGGCTCTTGCGGAAGCATGACGGCCGTATCCGGTTCGGATTCATCCACGGAAACTGGGCTCTCGACAACTCTCGTCCGGACGGAAGATGGTGTGGCCTGCTAGGTGAAGTCGCTTTCCTGCGTGATCTGGGGTGCTACGCAGATTTCACTATGCCTTCGCTTCCCTCTGCCACACAGAGCCGCCTAGTCAATCAGATCTACTGGTGTAGCACTGATGGGAAAACCTCCAAGTGCTTCGATCATGGAATTGAAGCTGCTGTGGGTGGCGGCGTGCAAGGGGATTTGCTGATGATTACAGGCCCACTTGGCATCCGATTTCGAGAACGGCTTGTTCCTCGGTTGGAGACGGGCGAACTAGCTACATACGATCCACCCACCCCCTATCGTGTCCGTCGTTGGTTCGATCTGGCACCCCGCATGGGTGAAGACATTTTCCTCAAGCTCTACACCCATGGAGCTCAGCCGAACAATCGCTCCATGCTTCTCAATAGTGGGCTACGCGACCTATTGCGCTGGTGCACAGCTGAAGCTGCCAGGCGCCAGATAGAGCTCCGCTGGGCGACGGCTTGGGAGATGTTCTTAGCCATAGACGATCTGGCGCACCGCCGGGCCGCGGACTGCACGGCTGACAATACTCGAGTTGCCGGCACATCCAGCGAAATGGTCACCCACGGTACCGCGCCATGAGACCCCTTCACGTATTGCTGGTCACTTACTCCTTCCCTCCTGCCGGCGGGGTCGGCGTTCTTCGAGCAGCGAGCCTGGCCGGGCATCTTCCGGCTGCAGGATTGTCAGTAGATGTACTCACCGCGGCCAATGCAGCGGCTGTGGGTTCCGACAAGGCCTTGTTGAAGAACATCCCGGCTGAGGTCCACGTCCATCGGACTTTCACCCTGGATTTGCCTTTTTCACTGAAAAAGAAGTTGAAACAATTGGTCTCGGGGAGAGTGAATCCGTCGAGCGGCGATTCGGCTCGGACCGGTCGACCAGGTATCCTCAAACGAATTCTGCAGGCGCTGCTTCTGCCCGGATCCGCAAGTTACCTGGCTTCCGATCGCTTATCATCGCGCGTACCAGCTCATCGCTCGCCGCTCAATTGACATTGTAGTGATCACGGTGCCCCCCTTCTCCTGTTCCTTGCTGGTCAAGAGGCTTCGCCGTCGTTTCCCCGCTCTGCCCATCGTGCTCGACTTTCGAGATGAGTGGCTCACCACCACAATCGATCTGGTCAGCTTCAGCAATGATGAACGCGCCCGCAGAATCGCTCACCGCATTGAGGCGAACGCCATCTATGCGGCGACGCAGGTGGTCATGGTTACAAAGGCTGCCCGCCGTGTAATCCAGTCTCGGTATCCGTCCGAACCACCGGAGAAGTTCGAGGTCATTCCGAATGGCTTCGATCCAGCCCCGCAGGCTGTGCCTGGCTTGGCTGAGGCGAAGCCAATCGGTAAGATACTCATTACCTTTGTCGGCACACTATACCGTTCCACCGATCCCGCTCCGGTGATTGAAGCGTTGAGGGCACTCCCGGCAAGCGTGCAGGAGCAGTTGCTGCTACGCTTCATTGGCTATGTAGAGGACCCTGCATATCGCGAGGCGCTCTTCTCCATTCGAAGCAGCGTAGAACTGCAAGGTTTCGTTCCCCACCATCAGGCGCTTGAAGCGATTCAGCAAAGCGATTATGTTCTGCTCATCACGCATGACCGCATAAATGTTCCCGCCAAGTTTTACGACTACATCGGGAGCGGCCGGCCGATACTCGCCGTAGTGCACTCTGACAGCGAGGTCCGGGAGCTTCTTGAGGAACTCCGAGCAGGGTGGTGGGCAGACATAAAGGATGTCGAACAAATCCGACATCTCTTCGCATCTGCAGTGCAACGGGGAAGTTCGTTGTCCCTAGACTTCCTGCCGCAGAAGACAAAGATTGCTGGCTTTCAACGTCAAACCTTGTCACTCAAATATGCCGCCCTCCTCCGGAGAACGGCTGCCCAGGGCGACCCGAGTGCGCATCCTGTGTCCGTTCAAGTTGCGACGGGAGAGACCAGCGAATGCTAAGGATTGCCGTCATCACCCAATACTTCCCTACGCGTGAGCAGCCTTGGCGAGGCCACTCCGCATACCAAACACTGCGGGCGTTTGAGGACGATGCATGCATCGAAGTCTTTTTCCCGCATGCAAACTACCCCTCCGGGCTCAGGCCCAGAAGCCGCATCTATCGTTCGTTGGATACGTCGTATAGCCCTCCAGACGTAAAAGCGCACTATATCAACTATCCCGCGCTCCCCGCCGTCTCGCGGCCGGTAAATGGATGGATGGCCGGGGTGTGGCTATTGCCGTATGTTCGCCGCTTCCAGCCGGACATGATCTTGAGTTATGTGCTTTACCCGGATGGATATGCGGCAGTGCACATCGGCAAGAAACTCGGGATTCCCGTGGTCGCAACCGCGATCGGCTCGGATTTGAACCGAATTCGAGGAGCCATCGCGCGCATGCTCACCCAGAAGGTTCTACGGGAAGCGAATTCTGTCGTCACGGTAAGCCGTCATCTTTTGGCAACTGCCATAGGCATTGGGGCTGACTCTCGCACCAGCCGCGCCGTGCTGAACGGCTGCGATCTCTCCGTGTTTCGCCCTATAGATCGCTCCTCTGCGCGCAGCGCATTGCAGCTTCCGAGGGACGGCAAAATCGTCTTGTATGTCGGGCGACTCGACCTCAAAAAGGGTCTAATCGAATTAGTCGACGCCGTCGCTCGACTTCATCAAAACCATCCTTACCTCTCTCTCTACATCATTGGCGATGGTCCTGATCAGCCTCCCCTCATCCGCCGCGTCAAACAAAGCAGCGCCGAAAAGTACGTGACGGTGCTTTCTTCCGAGCCCTCGGCACAGGTGGCTGTTTGGATGGCTGCCGCTGACGTGATCGCGCTGCCGAGTTACCAGGAGGGCTGTCCCAATGTAGTCCTCGAAGCCCGCTCCGTTGGCCGGCCTGTGGTCGCGACCCGGGTGGGTGGTATTCCTGAGATTTTGGTCGGAGAGGGCAGCGAACTCATTCCACCCCACAATGTTTCTGCTCTGGCAGAGGCCCTGGAAAGACTCATCGGAAGGGAGTGGGACGCTTCCGCCATATCGAGCCAATGCAGTCGAAGCTGGCAGCACGTCGCGATGGAAATGCAAGCGGCCTGTGCCGCGGTGTTGAGCGCGCGCGAGATGCGGATTGCTGGGGGCCGATAAGCGCAGGGCCATCCGTGAGTAGGAAGTTCCGAGCGAACAGCAACGAAGGGCTCTAGCCGAAGATGAGTCTGAGAATTGGTATTGTGGGCTGCGGAAAGATTGCAGACGGGCATGCTGAGGTCATTCGCCACCTGCCAGCTGCTACGCTCGTGAGCGTATGCGACCTGGAGCCGATCATCGCCGAACAGCTGGCCGTTCGGTTCGAAGTCCCGCATTGGTATTCGGACCTAGCGAAAATGCTCCAAATGGAGCGTCTCGACGTACTCCACATAACCACACCGCCAGCGGCCCACCTATCAATCACTCGTCAGGCAGTGAAGGCAGGCTGTCATGTTTTTCTCGAGAAGCCGCTGGCGCCCTGCCTCGCGCAGTGCACCGCGATCGTCGAGGCGGTACGCGCGGCGAGAAAACGGCTGAGCGTCAATTACTGGCCCAATTTCGAAAGCGCTTCGCTGGAGTTGCAGGACTATGTCGCTAGCGGACTATTGGGCAAACCAATCCACATCGAAAGCTTCATTGGATACGATCTTGCTGGCGAGTATGGGCAGGCGCTGATGAGAGATCCTGATCACTGGGTGCACCAGCTGCCGGGCAAACTCTTTCAAAACATGATGGACCACATGTTCAACCGCATTACCCCATACTTGCCTGAGCAGGACCCGGAAATCCAAGTCACGGCCTTGCGTGCCCGCACAACGTTCCGGGAGGACGCAACCAAATCCATGTTTGACGAGCTTCGCGTCTCTCTTCGGGCCGGCATGGTCACCGCATTCGCCTCACTTTCCTGTCACGCGCGACCGGTAGCCAACACACTCAGAATCTATGGCACGAAAAACACAGTGGAGCTCGATTACAATCGCCGCACGTTCATCGTGGAAGCCGGCCAACAGTTTCCCAGTGCAATTGGGCGTCTCATTCCGCCCTTTCAGATGGCTCGCCGGTATTTTCACCAGGGTGTAACGAATCTTTCCGCCTTTCGCCGATC
This sequence comes from uncultured Acidobacteriaceae bacterium, assembly GCA_963757575.1. Taxonomy (GTDB): domain Bacteria; phylum Acidobacteriota; class Terriglobia; order Terriglobales; family Acidobacteriaceae; genus KBS-83. The sequence goes on along the minus strand of CAVWSD010000011.1, from coordinate 996,745 downwards.
TCAGTTTCACTTCTTTGCTGGAATGAGCACCTTGCTGACCAGGTTCTATCAATCGATCGTTGACGACCTCCCAGCGCCAATCAGTTTGGACGAGGTGCTGCGGGTGGCAAAGCTCATGGATGCGGTAATCCAGCGCATTTATCCGGAGGCGGAGTCTTGAAGATACTCGTGACTGGCTCATCCGGCTTTTTGGGATCCCATATCGTGGATCGGCTCTGTGCGCGGGGTCTACCGCAGGTCCGGTGCCTTGTGCGCGACCCGAGCAGTGTGGGCAGACTTAACCAGCTCGCCAAACAGTATCCCCATACCGCATTGGAGATTGTCACCGGGAACCTAAGATACGCCAGAGAAGCCTCAGCGGTGTGCGAAGGGTGCGATCTGATCATTCACGCTGCCGCCGCCATGAAAGGCAGCGCCGCGGAGATATTCCTTGATTCTGTGGTTGCTTCGCGAAATCTTCTTGACGCGGTGGTAGCCCAAATATCAGTTCGTATTGTGCTGATCAGCTCGTTCTCCGCGGTCGGGGCCGCCGAACTGCCGCGGGGCGCGGTGTTGGATGAAAGTGCCCCTCTTGAACGACACCCCGAATGGCGGGATATCTATTCCCACGCAAAGCTGAAGCAGGAGCTGCTTTTCTGGGAATACCGGGAAAAGTATGGAATAGAAGTCATCGTGCTTCGACCCGGTGTTATCTACGGGCCGGGCGGCTCCCCCTTCTCGAACCGCGTCGGCTTGCGTCTCTTCGGAGTCTTCTTTCACTTGGGAGGCAAGAATTTGCTGCCGCTTTCCTACGTCGAAAACTGTGCGGATGCCGTAATTCTCGCAGCGCTCAGCCCAGGAGCCGAGGGAAACATCTATCACGTTATTGATGATGACCTGCTTTCTTCCGCGCAATACCTGAGGCGATATTCGAACAGCGTGAAGAAGATACGTTGCATCCGTCTGCCCTATCCTGCCCTGATGCTGATCTCGCGAGCAATCGCCGGGTATAGCGAATATTCCAAGGGGCAGCTTCCCGCCATTTTCACGCCCTACAAGACGAGGACGATGTGGGGAGGCAATCGGTTCAGCAATGCAAGGCTTCACTCGCTGGGGTGGACCCAGCGAATCCCTACTGAAGAGGGGTTACGCCGGCTTTTTGAATCGCTACGGCAGCCCGTTTAACGCGCATCGCCGCTCCACATCAGTTGTCCGCTCTGCCGCGTGATCTGCAATGGCTATTGGGCTGTTTGCGTTGCAGATTCAAATTGCACAGATACCGGCGGCACCGTGACCCGGATCTGGTGGAATTTGGATTCCATGATTGAAATGTCGGAACGGGCAGCACGGCGGACCAGCTCAGCATTCGGGGAGGATAAGGCACGTGCTGTTGCAACTAGAAGACAGCCTTTCATCCGAACATCATCCGTGCTGAGCTCTGAAGTGCCATGTCCTCACGGACTATCATTCTTAACAGAACAGGTTTCGCGAGGGCGATGGGCCTGCCCCGGTGGTTTCGGCAACGGCATCCTTGCTGCTGTCCCAGGTACCGCCGACGGGTGAATTCCGAAATCTCGCAGTTTGTACAAAAGCGAGCGGTAGCTGATTTTCAACCACTTTGCCGTCTTCTGCCGGCTCCAGCCGTTCGCTTGGAGCACTTTGAGGATGATTTGCCGCTCTAGATCATAGCGGGCGTCCTTAGTGATGCGCTTGAGACAAACGGGTTCCCCCAGGTAGATATCTGTACTCACCTGTTGGGTGATGTTGGGGACCAGTTCTGCTGTGAGGGTTTCCTCGCTCCCAATGAGAACGTAGCTGCGGACCAGGTTCTCGAGCTGTCTTATGTTGCCGGGCCATTCGTAGCTGTGCATCAGGGTCAAGACATTCCGCGACAACGGCTTGACCTTCCGTCGAAAGGCCATTGCATTCACATCGAGGAAATAATCCACCAGGGCGGCCAAGTCGATCAACCGCTCGCGTAAGGGAGGCACAACGATGGTCACCGCATTGACTCGAAAGAGGAAGTCCAGGCGAAGGGTGCCCTCTTTCACTTGCTGCTCCAGGCTGTAGTTGGCTGCGGAAATGAGACGAGTGTCAATGCGCCGTGCTTCCTGGCCTCCAACCCGAAAATACGTTCCTTCCTGGAGCAGTTGCAACAGCTTGATCTGTACGGAAGGGTCCAAACTGCCGATCTCGTCCAGGAAGAGAGTGCCTCGATCAGCAAACTCGATCCGTCCTGGCTTGGTGAAGTTCGCACCGGTGAACGCCCCCTTTTCGTAGCCGAAGAGTTCCGTCTCGATCAGTGTTGATGGAATGGCGGGGCATGTCACCTTTACCAGTGCATATTTCGCCCGAGCGGACCACAAGTGCAGTACTTTGGCCAGTATCTCCTTGCCGGTGCCGCTTTCGCCCTGGAGCAGCACCGGAACCGTGCTTCCCGCCACACGTTCCAGCTTCTCGCGCGCCAATGTCATCTCTGGGGTACTCCCAAAGATGATCTCGACCGGAGGGAGATCGCGACTCAGTAAAGCCTCAGCGAGCTCGGTCAGAATGATTCCTCCCTAACCAGGATTGGTTCGGGAGAATCTACTGCATCTTGTTCTCCATATCTGAAAGAATTTAGTGATTGGGGCCTTCTTTTGTGCGGCGGCCACGGGGACGCTCGTAGCGCCGCATGGAATTTCCTGCAGCCAGGCAATTAAGTGACCGTTGCAAGCAGCAATTTTCATCAGTAATTGACCGCAAGTGATTGCATAGAGAAACTAAATTCTTATGCAAAGTTATTCCTATTTCGCGCTACAATGAACGGGCTTTAGGGACATCTCACGGGCTTCTGAATAGCATTGCCGTCATCCCCCCCTTCCGAACGCACATTTGCGCCAACCCTGTCTTGGGGGAAATCAATGGCCTTCTCAAGTCTTACGCCTCAGCCGCAGGTTCCATACCCGCCCCATGTTATGGTGCTCGATTCCAACCCTGGAATGCTGGATTACGTTCGATCGCTCGCAGGCACGAATTGCTCTGTGGCTCCGTTTACGAGGGCCGTCGACTTGTCCCAGACGCCTTCTCCTGGTCTCCTGCTCATGGACTGGCATAGTCCGAGCGATCCGCTTGCCACGTTGACGGAGATCCGGGCTGCCCAGCCCTCTCTTCCGGTCATGATCCTGACATGCGTCGCCGATATGAAAGCCTTCGGCATGGCAACCCGGCTTGGAGCACGGGACGTCATCTTGAAGCCCTTTACCAAGGCCGATCTTGACCGGGCAATCCATGATCATGTGCAGCAGACATCGGAGGCCTACTGCGAGGATTCGTCGGACGAAATCCCGGTGGATGAGAACGTCTCTTTCGTGCAACTCAGCCCACGTATGAAAGCGATTGAGTCACAATGTAGGCTGGTTGCGCGTGCCGACATACCGATCCTGGTTTTGGGAGAGAGTGGAAGTGGCAAGGAAGTCGTTGCCCTTTACATTCACAAGATGTCCGCACGGGGCCAGCGCAGTTTCTTGAAGGTCAATTGCGCGGCGATCCCCACGGACCTGCTCGAAAGCGAACTCTTTGGTTACGAACAAGGCGCCTTTACTGGGGCCTCAAAATCCAAGCCAGGCAAGTTCGAGACTTGTAATCACGGAACCATCTTCCTCGATGAAATCGGAGAGATGCCAGCCATTCTCCAGGCGAAACTGCTGCAGGTTCTGCAGGACGGCACCTTTTCGCGCCTGGGCAGCCGGTCCCCCGTAAAAATGGACGTCCGCGTTATCGCGGCCACCAACATTGACATAAAAGCTGCAATCGCAAAGAAGGCGTTCCGGGAAGATCTCTATTACCGCTTGAACGGATTCACGCTGAGGCTCCCCCCGTTGCGAGAGCGCCGAGAAGAGATCCCACCGCTTGCCCGTTTATTCATGCGCAAGATCTCCGAGAGATTTGGCCAGGCTCCGCTCCCGATTACATCCACTTTGATGGACGCTTTCATGGCACATACTTGGCCGGGGAATATCCGTGAGTTGGAAAACACAATCAGGCGATATCTCGTCCTAAATGATGAAGACGCGATCATCTCGGAATGGAATCTGTCACAGCGACCTGCATTGCCGATGTCCGAGGCCAATGAGATCGAAACCGGCAGCGGGCTCAAAGGGCTCGTACGCAATCTGAAAGGTGGCGCCGAGGCTGTCGCCATCGCACGAGTCTTGGAGGTGAATGGATGGAATCGCAAGGCGGCGGCAACCAGTCTTCAGATAAGCTACAAGGCGCTCCTCTACAAGATCAAGCAGTACCATCTGCGGCCACGCTCGAACAGCTAGACCTCGAAGCGCGGCCAGATAACTCCAGGTCTGCGGAAAAGGTCGTTATCCAATTTGGAAACGATACGATCAAAGGATATCTGAAGACTTCCCCAGGCGATTCTGTCGAAGACCTCCTGCATAATGCGCCTAGGAGCGCACCCGAGTGTTTCCGCATCCGCCGGTTGGACACCGATAAGGAGGAGGACATCGAGGTGCGGAATGCAAAGGCGGTGTTCTATGTGAACACGTTTGAAGGCGATGCTCAACATACTCCCTTGCGGTTTCACCAGCGTGCCCCGATCGTCCACGGCATTTGGGTCAGGATTGATTTTCGCGATGGAGAGGTCATAGAAGGTATCGTGCACAATTCCATCCGCTACCTTACGGATGAAGGATTTTTCGTGGTACCAAGCGATCCCGGAAGTAACAACAGACTGATCTACGTGCTCAAGTCTTCGATTAGGGACTACCGCGTCCTAGGCATGCGCAACCTCTGAAAAGGTATCAACACCGGTCACGCGCTTCAACCTTACACAATTTCGCAGCCAACCCGACCTCCCCGCTGATCCGTCTCTCCATGCGAAGGACGGTTCCTTTGAAGTACATCCGTTGACTCGCAGACATCGTGATCTCAGCCGGAAACTCAATGAGGCACTCGAACTCCCGCGAGATCAATTCCAGCTGCTCCGATGAAACATAAAAATACACTCCTGTGTTGCTCAAATCCCTAGTAAACGCGGAAACGTTCTCCGTTGGAGTTATGACAGTCAACGGTAAACGCATATAGAACCGTCTCCAGGAACGACGGTCGCCCAGTGGGATTAACTCCTCGGTCATTCAGACATGCCTTCCTGCGCAGCACAACGGAAGCGCGCTTCCTTCACCCGGCACGAGCCTTGAACTCTCCGCGGAAACGGGTTCCGCCGTACACCTTCAGCCCCTTGAAACCTGCTTGCGAGAAGACGACTCATTTCAGAGACCCTGGATGCCACTCAACGAAATCCTGCGCTAGCAAGGCAGGGAAAGTGCTTAGCAGAGAAATATTGCCTGAATGTATAGGCGCGGAAATTGAGTAGAGATATACGCGACGCTCGCTCGATTCCTTGCGTGAGATAGAATTGGCCCGCACGCTGTCCCCTCCTCGTTATTGGGCATAGATTAGGATGAGCTTCGGCACTCTCGCTCCATTGATCAGAGTCCGCCGCCTACCAAGCCGTCCTAGGCGGACGAATCGTACATCACCAATCCACGCATCCCCTTCATTCGTTCGTCATGCGATGCGCGCGATTCATTACCTCCTCCATAGGCGTTCGCGGCTTCGATCAATGCCCTCTCCTACGGCAACGATCTCGCGCCAATTGGCCAGAACGACTATCGTCATGCACGCGGGGGACCGCTTTATCCCCGCGCTTTTTGAGCAATAAAATCAATTCCGTTGTCGGTATGCAAGTTGTTGCATTGACAGTCGGAACAGTTTCTCTCTGTGAGAACCGGCCAAGGGCTTCATTTCTGTTCCGGCCCGAGGAGAGGATCCGGGCTGGCTAGAAGGGGTCTCTTATATAGCTGCCGATGCACTGGCAAAGAGCATGAGGTCCACTTCGGGGCGATCTCAGCCGCCGTGCAGCGGGTGTTCCTGGTCTGTGGAACAGCTTCCAGGCTGGGCAGAGCGTTAGTGAGCCGGGCTGAAAGATGGAAGATCTCGGGGTGCTGGGACGCGGTCGTCTGGCAGCAAGCGTCGATCACTCTCACGGTTCCTCACGATGATTATTCCGCCACACTCTTCCCGTACATGCAGGTCCCCGACGCACTACCTCCCCTCAAACTAACTAAAGTGAGGACAGTCGCGCGCCACTCCGCATGGCTGTTGTCAAGTCGGCGGCTAGAAAGGTGCCACCTTCTGCCACAGTACAACGTCGAAAGTCGACGTTTGCACAGTGGCACCATCGGCTTGCGCGGTCAATGTGACGTGGTAGGTCTGCGCCGTGGTGTTGTAGATCACACCGCAGCCGGCTATCGTCATTGCACCGGCACCGGTCAGCACCATCAGGATGATAGCGCGCAGCATGCCTAACTTCTGCCGCTTGCGTGCTGCCGCCATGGCGAGCATGCCGATCAGGTTCCAAGGCAGGATCGCCCCATAGGCCACGCCGGACAGTCTGGCCGACGTACTCGCGGCGGTCGTTCCGCTGCTAACGTTCATGGTCGTGCTGGCGGGACCCTGCGCGACCGTGACCGCTGCCGGCTTGAAGCTGCAACTAACACCTGCCGGTAAACCGGTGCAGGAGAGACTCACGGTCTTATTAAAACCGCCCTGCGGCGTCATTTGCACCGTAACTTGGGAGCTCTGCCCCGGCTGCAGTTGCACCGAGGAAGTGCTCAGCGTCAGAGTCAGCGTTCCTGTTGGCGTTGGCGTTGGATTGATCGTGAGGCTCACTAAGGACGAAGTACTCGCGCTGTAGCTTGCATTTCCTCCGTATTGCGCTGATATGCTGTAGCTTCCGAGGCTCAGCGCAGATGTTGTGAGCGTGGCCTTACCTGTGCCGCTCAAACTTCCGATTCCCAGCACAGCGCTGCCATTCAGGAAGGTCACGGTTCCGCTCGGCATCGTGCCAGCTCCAGTCACCGTCGCGGAGAACGTGACTGGCTGGCCGGCGGTGCCAGGGTTCGGTGATGCAGTAAGTGTGGTTGCACTGGCTGGCAACTGCGTCGAATTAATAGTCAAGTGAACCGCGCTTGAGGCACTTGAACTGTAGCTTGCATTTCCTCCGTATTGCGCAATGACCGTGTAACTACCTGTGGCCAAGGCAGATGTTGTGAGCGTGGCCCTACCTGTGCCGCTCAAACTTCCGTTCCCAGCACAGCGCTGCCATTCAGGAAGGTCACGGTTCCGCTCGGCATCGTGCCAGCTCCCGTCACCGTAGCGGAGAACGTGACTGGCTGGCCGGCGGTGCCCAGGGTTCGGTGATGCAGTAAGTGTGGTTGCACTGGCTGGCAACTGCGTCGAATTAATAGTCAAGTGAACCGCGCCTGAGGCACTTGAACTGTAGCTTGCATTTCCTCCGTATTGCGCAATGACCGTGTAACTCCCTGTGGCCAAGGCAGATGTTGTGAGCGTGGCCCTACCCGTGCCGCTCAAACTTCCGATTCCCAGCACAGCGCTGCCATTCAGGAAGGTCACGGTTCCGCTCGGTGTGTGCCCAGCTCCAGTCACCGTCGCGGTGAAGGTGACTGGCTGGCCGGCGGTCCCAGGGTTCGGTGATGCAGTCAATGTGGTTGCACTGGCTGGCGACTGCGTCGAATTAATAGTCAAGTGAACCGCGCCTGAGGCACTTGAACTGTAGCTTGCATTTCCTCCGTATTGCGCAATGACCGTGTAACTCCCTGTGGCCAAGGCAGAGGTTGTGAGCGTGGCCACTACCCGTGCCGCTCAAACTTCCGATTCCCAGCACAGCGCTGCCATTCAGGAAGGTCACGGTTCCGCTCGGTGTGTGCCCAGCTCCAGTCACCGTCGCGGTGAAGGTGACTGGCTGGCCGGCGGTCCCAGGGTTCGGTGATGCAGTCCAATGTGGTTGCAGCTGGATGGCAGGCTGAGGTCGAATTAATGGTTTCCTGCACCGCGCCTGAGGCACTTGAACTATAGCTTCGCATTCGCCTCCATATTGCGCAATGACCGTGTAACTCCCTGTGGCCAAGGCAGATGTTGTGAAGCGTGGCCACTACCCGATGCCGCTCAAACTTCCGATTCCCAGCACAGCGCTGCCATTCAGGAAGGTCACGGTTCCGCTCGGTGTCGTGCCCAGCTCCAGTCACCGTCGCGGAGAACGTCACTGGCTGGCCGGCGGTCCCAGGATTCGGTGATGCGAGCAATGTGGTTGAGCTGGATGCAGGCGAGGCGGCCTTGATGGTTTCCTGCACCGCGCCCGAGCCTGGAGCTATAGTTCGCGTCGCCTCCATACTGCGCACTGAGCGTATAACTCCCTGCGGCCAAGGCAGAGGTCGTAAGCGTGGCCACTACCCGATGTGTTCACGCTTCCGTTCCCAGCACAGCGCTGCCATTCAGGAAGGTCACGGTTCCGCTCGGTGTGTGCCCGGCTCCAGTCACCGTCGCGGTGAAGGTGACTGGCTGGCCGGCGGTGCCCGGATTCGGCGATGCGAGCAATGCCGTCGTGCTGGATGCAGGCGAGGCCGCCTTGATGGTTTCCTGCACCGCGCCCGAGCTGGAGCTATAGTTCGTGTCGCCTCCATACTGCGCACTGAGCGTATAACTCCCTGCGGCCAAGGCAGAGGTCGTAAGCGTAGCCACACCCGATGTGTTCACGCTTCCCGTTCCCAGCACAGCGCTGCCATTCAGGAAGGTCACGGTTCCGCTCGGTGTGTGCCCGGCTCCAGTCACCGTCGCGGTGAAGGTAACTGCGTGGCCTGCGGTGCCCGGATTCGGTGATGCGAGCAATGCCGTCGTGCTGGATGCAGGCGAGGCCGCCTTGATGGTTTCCTGCACCGCGCCCGAGCTGGAGCTATAGTTCGTGTCGCCTCCATACTGCGCACTGAGCGTATAACTCCCTGCGGCCAAGGCAGAGGTCGTAAGCGTAGCCACACCCGATGTGTTCACGCTTCCCGTTCCCAGCACAGCGCTGCCATTCAGGAAGGTCACGGTTCCGCTCGGTGTGTGCCCGGCTCCAGTCACCGTAGCGGTGAAGGTAACTGCGTGGCCTGCGGTGCCCGGATTCGGTGATGCGAGCAATGCCGTCGTGCTGGATGCAGGCGAGGCCGCCTTGATGGTTTCCTGCACCGCGCCCGAGCTGGAGCTATAGTTCGTGTCGCCTCCATACTGCGCACTGAGCGTATAACTCCCTGCGGCCAAGGCAGAGGTCGTAAGCGTAGCCACACCCGATGTGTTCACGCTTCCGATTCCCAGCACAGCGCTGCCATTCAGGAAGGTCACGGTTCCGCTCGGTGTGTGCCCGGCTCCAGTCACCGTCGCGGTGAAGGTAACTGGCTGGCCGGCGGTGCCCGGATTCGGTGATGCGAGCAATGCCGTCGTGCTGGATGCAGGCGAGGCCGCCTTGATGGTTTCCTGCACCGCGCCCGAGCTGGAGCTATAGTTCGTGTCGCCTCCATACTGCGCACTGAGCGTATAACTCCCTGCGGCCAAGGCAGAGGTCGTAAGCGTAGCCACACCCGATGTGTTCACGCTTCCGATTCCCAGCACAGCGCTGCCATTCAGGAAGGTCACGGTTCCGCTCGGCATCGTGCCAGATCCCGTCACAGTAGCGGAGAACGTGACTGGCTGGCCGGCGGTCCCAGGATTCGGCGATGCAGAGAGCACGGTGTTGCTGACACCCTGGGGAGCGCCCACGCCGAGGGTCAAATCTGCTGCGCCCAGGTATGGCGTCGCATTGCGGGCGACCGGATACCCGTTCGCAGGCGAAAAGGTGAATCTGACGGGCATATCTTGAATCTGCGTCGGCAGCGGAGTACTGAGCGGAGTTCCGGAAACAGGAATATAAGTATTGGGATTGAACGGAATGGTTGCTGTAGTCAGTAAGTTGGCATTCGTAAACCCGTAGACGTGGCTCGCAAGATTGCTAGCGTTCTGATATTCATAACCGCTCCCGCTGCCGGCGACGCTCCACCCGCTTCCCAACCCTCCCGCTTGGTCATTCGTACCCCAGTTGGTCGGCAGGAGGTTTGTGCCTGCTGTTCCAATGAATGCGTCATAGTTGTTCCACTGGAAATTCGGCTGCCCCGGGTTATCCATCCAAATGATGTTGTTATAGATCTGAACGTCCTGAAACTCCGTCTGGGGATAGTACAACCCACCGCCGGCTGTGGTATCGAATAGCGTCCAATGTCCCCAATTACCACAGGACGGACAATTCAACTCATGAAAGGTATTGTTATACCAGTAGAGGCTTCCTAATCGGTCTGCTTGGCCGTCATCGTGATCCATCGAAAAATGGATTGGTACGATCGCGGACGAGTTCAGGTATATATTGCTGTACACAAAATGCGAGTGCCACACCTCCTGCGCAGCGGCGAGGTCGTCAGCTGTATATGCATCCGCCGGATACAGGCTGTGGAAGGAATTGGAGCCCCCAGAGAGATACCCCTCGAAACTCATGTAGGGCGTGGCATCCTGAACATCGACCAGATCCATTTGCCGAAATGCACCGTCACCCAGATAGTTATAGCGAAAGATGTCCCATAGTCCGCGAGCCTTCCAGTTTGAACCCTGTGCGCCAGGCTTGTATCCTTCAATCCGATTGAACTGGGCGACCTGGCCCCAGCCCTGTATGTATAGCTGGTGTTCAGTATAGGAACCAACGTTCCCGTTTCCATGGATGTAGTTGCCTTCCCACAGCATGTATAGATCGGCTGCGCCCCAGGCACTGTTGGCATTAAAATCCACGAACGTACCGTTTCCGCAATTGGAAAACTCGTTCCCTGCGGTCACAGCATTCTGAACTTCTTGATAGCGGATACACGCCGCTCCCGCTATCCATCTAGCTGTGCCACCGGTGGGAGCGTTATACACGTTGCCCACTGCAGTGTTCTGCACCTTTAGACCTTCAACAATCACATACTCCGGGCCGGTGAAGTTGGGATAGAGAGCGAACTGACCAGCCCGGTGGATAGTAATACCACCGTATCCGGCAGCGTAAATGCTAGTGTCTGATCGCCCGGTAGCGTTTGCTTCGTCCAGCACAGGAAGGTTTCCGGCGGCATCCGGAACGCCACACATCCGGATTGGTTGCGAGGCAGTTCCTTGTGTTTGGAGCTGAACATACTCGTGGTATGTGGTTGGGTTGCTGCGGGTTGTATCCTCGTTGTGCACGCGGATCGTTGAGCCTGGCGGCAGTGTCGGCGTCGGTACAGAGGCCAGCGTTGTATAACGTTGGGTCGGACCAACGTCGTATGTCGGCCCTTGCAATGCGGGATCAACGGAACAATCGATAGGTTCTGTCTTGTTCCGAGTCACGGGATATGGCATCGGGTGTCCGGTGACATACATAATTGCAGAAGCAGACTTGGATCCGTCTGCAACGCTCGTCGCGCTCAAGACATATCTTCCGGGTATGCTAGCGGAAAATACAGTATCTCGATTGGTGTTGTCTGACAGCGTTGCATCGCCTCCAGCAGGCTGCGAAGTTATCGCCCACGTTACGCGGGGGTCTACGCTGCCCCAAACCAAGCTTTGGATGTCCGCTTGTTGCTTAGCATAGAGTGTCCGGTAAAAAGGTACGGTGACAACTCGAACCACGGGATCACATACATTGAACGTGACAGAGGCGGTCTTTGAGTGATCGTCGTTGGATTGCGCCTGCAGCGTGAAGTTGGTTGTGGAAGATACCACATAACTGCTGCTTGGACCAATAATGGAGCAGCTACTGCCGCTGGAAGGTGCCGTAACATCAACCCACGATCCAGTCGTACTGGACAGGATCGCAGATCCTGACGTTAATGACCAGTTAACGCCATTAGTGGTCCCGTTCTTCACAGTCGCAAAAACGCGGCGCGTCGAACCAGGTATCACATTGAAGCCATACCTCGGCTGGGTGATGCCGATGGTCACTTGACAGAATGCAGAATGCGCGGATAACACGCATATAGCTACATATGCCAAAAGGATAAGTCGCTTCATTTCTAACTCCATTTGCCAAGTGCGCGGGGGATGAGGATTGACCCTATCGAGGATTGATCTCGTCGATATACAGGAGCCCTGTAGAGCTGGCGCGTAAGCAGAAGAATACCTTGGTTTACCGATGTCACTGACCATGATGGGTGATTGACAGAATGGTCAGGTCGCGTTCCATCTCGCGACGCAAGGACTTGCATCGCAACCGATGCGGAAGTGGCCCCAAGGGCACATCTGGAATTGAATGAATACCTTATGTCGGGATACGAAAGGCTCTCATAAGCTTTTAGCAGAATATCTCGGAGATATACATGGAAGATATCACGTACTTATTACAGTGCATTGACCCTGAAATAGTCTCAGGAATGGCAAGTTTTACTGCGATACCCTAACTACAACTTTCTATGTATGTTAGCTGTAGCCTAGGTACGTTGGCTGTAGCCTATGTACGTTGGCTGTAGCTTCACAAATGCAATGAGACGGCTGGCTCGGGAGAGAGCAAATAAATACGGGTGTAACTTGGGCGTTGTTAGCACATGACGTTAGATATCATCGGATAAATCTATTTAGACACCGGAAACGGTGACATTCTTTGAGGCGTGAACTCCAGCGAGGCTGGATTGTCAGATTATGTTGCCGCACAGGGCCGATGCTTCATGTCCGAGAGAATCTGACCGCCGCGAAGACCAGGCGGGCAAAGGGCTTGCGTTGCACGAAATTGATTACGGCTCCCACAACGGCAAGGCCCGCGGCCGAAGGCATGACCGTGCCGGCCAGGTAGTTCCACAACTGCTGCAGCATGTCGGTTGTTGCCGTATCGCTGCCAGAGTTCCAGGTCTGGAGCATCAGCTTGGTTGCCGTGATCGAACGCAGGAAGATTGCGGCAATAATGGACGGCAGTGGATTCTCACCGCCTGCCGCGTCGAGTGTGGCCTTCAACACCATGAAGGCGGCCGCTACTGGAACGAAATGCGGTATCACCCCATGTCGTGGGAATTGTACCCCAATCCGTACCCCGGATTTTGGATGGCTCCCGACGCACTTCTGCGAACGCTAACGAACGTGAAAGCGCCAAATTTCTCCTTTTATGCGAATTTTGGTTGAACTAGGGAGTTCAGGAGAGTTCGGGCAAGTGCTTGTTTGGTTGCCCCCCAGGGATTCGAACCCCGATATGCTGCTCCAGAGGCAGCCGTCCTACCATTGAACGAGGGGGCAATGCAGGTTGGAGCACGCTGCTGAACGTGCCTCCATCATCATAAGTGCGAGGGCCTGCGGGGTCAATGCCGCGTCTGTGCTAACCCTTTTGTTACAGCTTCTTGACGGTTCAACGAGGGGATTAACGGCCTGCTTCGATTACAATCACAACAGGCTTGGAGATTCTTCTCAATTGCGTGTGGCTGGTGCTCGGACTTTCGCTCATTTCAGCGTGGTCGGTCCAAGCCTGGCGTGAGCGCGGGTGCGAACCGGAGCGCGTATTGCCGTCGCGCCGATTGCAATTCACTGCCATTCTTCTGCTGCTGATCCTGTTGTTCCCGGTGATCTCGCTCACGGACGATATCGCCATGTGCACGGCTCCGCGGGATGCCGAGCGCGCTCTGCGGCTTCACGATCCGTTCGACGGCTCGCAGCCTGCACCGGCCATATTGCCATCCACGATGGCGTGGATGGACGTCGTATCCCGGATGTTGCGGACTGGACCAAGCCGTCCTGTCGAACAGGATGCGAAGCTGACCATTCTGCTGGCAGCGAAGCGGTTGCCGGTTGAATCGCGCCCTCCGCCCGTCTCGCTCTAGTCAGATTCCACGCAGTGCGGCCACCATCCGCCGCACATCCGTCTTTCGCCGCATGCTTCCAAATCCGCGAGCAGCCAGCCGCGGCAATGATCGTCATTCGAGGTGCATTTGTTCCAGGCTCAATCGAGTTCTCCGCTCGCCGACCCACGAGCGCGCAGGGTCATCTCCCTGGCAAGGCGCTGGGTATCCCTCTTTCTGCTGTTGAGTGCGAGCGCATGCGTCGCGCAGACTCCCGCTCCACTTACCATGCAGCAGGCAATCGATCTTGCCCGCCTGCAGAATCCTTCGCTGCTTTCGGCGAATGCGCACGTGAGTGCCACCAAGGAATCGGAGATCACAGCCGGGCTCCGCGTCAACCCGAACTTCAATCTCACCGGCTCTGATGTATCGCTCCCCGCCAGCTCGAACAATCCGTATCTTTACTCCGCGCAGGTCTCGCGCCTGTTCGAGCGCGGGCAGAAACGCCGCTGGCGCCTGGATGTTGCCCGCTCCACTACGGACGTAACGCGCAGCCAGTATGCCGATCAGGAGCGGCAGGTAGTGCTTACGGTGAAGACCGCTTTCACCCAGATGCTTGGGGCCAAAGGCGCCCTGAATCTGGCACAGCAAAATGTGGACGACTATCGCAAGACCATCGATCTGAGCCGTGAGCGGCTGCGAGCGGGTGACATCAGCGCGACTGACTTCAAGCGGCTGGATCTGCAACTGGCGCAGTTCGAATCGGACTACGACAATGCGCACACCAACCTGGTCCAGGCCTCGGAGCAATTGCAGACGCTGCTCGGTTACGATCGCCCTCATCCGGGCTTCGACATTACCGGCTCGCTCGATCCGCCCTCCATCAGCACCACGCTGGCTGATGCAGAGCAAAAGGCTCTACAGGCGCGTCCGGATTATCTGGCAGCGCAACAGTCCGTGCGCGTGGCGGATGCCAATGTGAAGCTCGCGTACGCCCAGGGCACGACCGATCCCACGATCGAGGGCGAGTACGATCGCGCCGGCACAGCGAACTCCGCCGGCTTTCAGATCGGCATTCCTCTACGCATCTTCGATCGCAATCAGGGTGAGAAGGCGCGTACCAAATACGAAGCACAGTCCAGCCGTTTTTCGGAAACCGCCGCGCGCAACCAGGTGGTCTCCGACGTAGACCAGGCGTGGGCCGCTTATCAAGATGCGCTGTCACTGGCACGCCGCTACAACGGGCACTACCTGCAGGAGGCGCACGATGTGCGCGACAACCTCGAGTACAGCTATCGACACGGGGGCACTACCCTGCTCGATTACTTGAGCACATTGCAGGACTATCGCCAGGTGAACCTGGACGCCCTGAACGCGAATATGCAGGTATGGCTCAGTCTGCACCAAGTCAGCTTTGCCGCCGCTACGGAGATCGTTCCATGAGACCGTTGCAAGTCTGTTTGCTTTTCACTGCCTCGGCAGTGCTTCTTTTCAGCGGCTGCGAGAGCCACAAAGCTCCCGATGCCTCCGACACGCCGGCTCCTCAGTACCGCGTTCTGGATACTGTGGTTGCCCACGTTAAACCGGTGCACGATCAACTGACACTTGCGGCACGCATTCAGGCGAACCCTACGACGGTGGTCCATATATACCCGCCGATCAGCGGGCGCGTGCTGGCACTGAAGGTGCTGCCGGGACAGGAAGTGGCCAAGGGACAAGTCGTCGGCATGCTGCAGAGCACGGACCTGCAGCAGACCAGGTCGGACTACGAGAAGGCCAGGATCGAGGCCGCGCGGGCCGACCTGCAATTGAATCGTGCCAAGGACCTGCTGCAGCACCAGGTGATGGCTCAGAAGGATTACGACGATCTCGCAGCCGTCGATCAGGCCGCACATGCTGAACTATCCCGCGCGCTTGAGACGCTGCATATCCTCGGGTACAAGGAAACCGATACGTCGGACCTGGTGGCGATCCGGTCTCCCATCCAGGGCGTTGTGCTGGACGTGAACACGGCAACCGGCGAGTTGCAGCGATCGCTCGACAACGCGACCCCGATCGCGACCATCGCCAATATCAGTGATGTCTGGGTGGTCGCCGATCTCTATCCGCGTGATGTTCAGGCTGTGCGTCGTGGCGAACCGGTCGAAGTACAGGTCAGCGGCTATCCCGACAGCGTTCTTCATGGCGTTGTCGACAATGTCTCGGACGCTGTGGATCCGCAGACTCTCACGCTCAAGGTGCGCGTGGTGCTCCCGAACCCGCATCACCGGCTGAAACCACAGATGTATGCCACGGTAGCGGTGACCAATCAGAACCGCACCGCCATCGTCGTGCCCGCGACCGCGGTGATCCGCGATGGGGTGAGCACCTACGTTTACGTACAGACAGGCGAGAACAAGTACGTCCGCCGGGATGTGCGCGTGGGCGACGCCCATGATGCGACGGTAGAGATCACGGGGGGGCTGAACGAGGGCGACCGCGTGGTCAGCACTGGCGCGGAGCTGCTGCGCGGCTCGGGGTCGGAGTAGCCATGCAGGGATTCACGCGCGCGCTGCTGCAGTACCGCACCATTGTCCTGATTCTCCTTCTGGTCGCCCTGGCGGCCGGGGGCTTCGCCTTCTCGCAGCTCGACATCGAGGCTTATCCGGATCCGTCGCCACCGATGGTCGAGTTCATCACGCAGAATCCGGCGTGGTCCGCGGAGGAGATGGAGCAGCAGGTCACCATTCCCGTCGAAGCAGTGTTGAATGGAACGCCGAAGCTGACGGAAATTCGCTCCATCAGCATTTTCGGACTGAGCGACGTCAAGCTGTATTTCGACTTCAGCTCCAGCTACTTTGTCGACCGGCAGGAGGCGCTCAATCGGCTGCAATCGGTCACGCTGCCGAACAATCTTCAGCCCCAGCTGTCGCCCGAATCTCCGGTAGGCGAGATCTATCGCTATCAGCTCATCGGGCCTAGCTACAGTCTGAACGAGCTGAAGGCGGAGCAGGACTGGTTTGTTGTCCGGCAGATCAAATCCGTACCCGGCATCATCGACGTCGCCACCTTCGGTGGAACCACGCGGCAGTATCAGGCCGAGATCGATCCCAACCGCCTGCTGGCGATGGGCACCACCATGACGCAGGTGGTCAATGCCATCCAGAACAGCAATGCCAATGCCGGCGGCAACTATCTGACGATGGGCAGTCAAAGCGTGAACGTGCGCGGCATTGGACTGCTGAAGTCCCTGAAGGATATGAACAACATCGTCGTGGCAGAACACAGCGGCACGCCGATTCTGCTGCGCGACGTGGCGACCGTAAAAGAAGGCCATCTGCCGCGCCTGGGAAAAGTTGGCTTTAACGAAAATCCGGACATTGTGGAAGGCATCGTGCTGCTGCAGAAGGGTGAGCAGTCCCTGCCCGCCCTAAGCGCGCTGCGCAAAAAAATCGCGGAGCTCAACTCCGGCAACCTGCTACCGCCGGGAATGCAGATCAAGACCATCTACGACCGCAGCAGGCTGGTGAAGCGCACGACCGAGACGGTGCAGCACATTGTGCTGATGGGGATGATCCTTGTCACCATCGTCCTGTTTGTCACGCTGGGCGATGTGCGCATCACTACCATCGCCGCACTCACCATCCCATTTGCGCTGCTCTTTGCCTTCAGCCTGATGGTGCTTGAGGGCAGCTCGGCAAATCTGATATCGATCGGCGCCATCGACTTCGGCATTCTGGTGGACGCGTCGATCATCATTCTCGAGAACATCTACCGCAAGCTGAGCCGCCGCCGGCATGGAGAAACCCTCTCTGACGTGATCGTGGCCGGCGTGGCGGATGGCTCGCGTCCAGTCATCTTCGCCACGCTCATCATTCTGGTGTCATTCATTCCCCTCTTCACCATGCAGGGAGTGCCGGGAAAGATCTTTGCTCCCATGTCTCAGGCGTATGGCTTCGCGCTCATCGGCGCGCTGCTATATGCGTTTCTCTTTGCACCGGTACTGTGCTTTCTCTCGTCGCCGAAACAAGTGTCAGGCAAGGAGACCTGGCTGATCGCCAACGTGCGCCGGCTCTATGAAAGGAGTCTGCAGTTCGCGTTGAAGAGCTCACTGATTGTGTGGATCGTTGCCGCCGTCCTGCTTGCAGGCGCCGCCTTCGCTTTCACGCAAATTGGTGGTGAGTTCATGCCGGCGCTGGAAGAAGGCAATCTTTGGATTCGCGCAACCATGCAACAGGACATAGCCTTCCCGCAATCGGCGGAGATTGCCGACCAGCTCCGCAGTGTGCTGCGCAGCTTTCCCGAGGTGACGCAGTGCCTGTCACAAATGGGACGCCCAGATGACGGTACGGACGTCAGCACCTTCAACAACATCGAGCTGCTTGCGGAGCTAAAACCTGCCGATGATTGGCGGCCGGAGTTCCACGGAAAGAAAGAAGAGCTGATCGCGGCAATTCAGAAAAAGTTCCAACAGTACCCCGGCATCGATTTCAATTTCTCGCAGAATATCCAGGACAACGTCGAAGAGGCGATGTCCGGCGTGAAGGGGGAAAATTCGCTCAAGCTGTTCGGAGACGACTTCGACACGCTCACCAGTACCGCAGACAAGATCTACCAGCTCATGACCCATGTTCGCGGGGTGACGGATGTGGGTGTCTTCAATGTCGGTGGTCAGCCCAGTCTGCTCATTTCGATCGATCGCGCAGAGGCGGCGCGCTACGGAATTGCCGCGGCAGATATCAACAATGCCGTGCAGGCGGCGGTGGGCGGCGCCGCGGTGACGCAGATTATCGAGGGCGAGCGCCGCTTCGATTTCGCCGTTCGCTTCAGCCCGCAGTTCCGTGACACACCGGAGGCGATCCGCAGGATTCTGCTGCCCACGCCGGATGGCAACCAGGTCCCGCTCGGCGATGTGGCCAATGTCACATTGCACAATGGCGCCTTCATGATCTATCGCGAGGGTGGAAGGCGCTACATCCCGATCAAGTTCAGCGTGCGCGGCCGCGACCTGCAAAGCACCATCGAAGAGCTGAAGGACGTTCTCGCGAGCAAGGTGAAGCTGCCTGCCGGCTACGCCTACACCTGGGCGGGTGAGTACGACAGCCTGCAGAAAGAACTTCGGCGCCTCGCTTTCATCGTTCCCATCTCGCTGCTCATCGTGCTGCTGTTGCTCTACCTGCTGTTCCAGTCTTTCCGAGATGCACTGATTGTGCTGGCGACGCTGCCCTTCGGCGCCATCGGCGGCATCTTCACGCTGGTACTGACACACACGTCTTTCAGCATCTCGGCGGCAGTCGGCTTCACTTCCCTGCTCGGCCTCAACACACTGTGCACCGTTGTTTTCCTGACCGGGCTGCGTCATCAGCAACATGATCATGGACGCGATCGCGGTGTCTTTCTTGGCGCCCTCGATGAGATGCGGCCGATCGTCATGGCCTGCATGGCGGCTGGTCTCGGCTTGCTGCCCGCGGCGATAGCGTCCGGCATCGGCTCGCAGACGCAAAAGCCGCTCGCGCGCGTCGTGGTCGGCGGCACCGTCACGACTGTGTTTGCTGTTCTCTTTCTGGTACCGCTGATGGCCCGCAAGTGGGCGCCTGTGGATCGCAATCCGGACCGGGGCGGCGAGGACGGCGATGGTGAGAACGATCTTCCGGACGATGGGCCACCGAGCCCACTCGAATTGGGACGCTTACTCCTCTCGCAGCACTTCCAGCGGCCGCTGCCCGAGGATGCGAATACTGACGAGCCATCCAGTGAGGACAGCTAACAGCGCCGTGCCGATTGCAGCCCCTGCGCCGGCGAGCCACTGCATCCGATACGGCACATCGAGGCGGTGCAACAGTATGAAGGTCAGGATATTCGCGAAGATGACTCCCACGCATCCCGCGAGCAGGCCGAGCACGGTAAACTCCACGCCGAAGACCGCTGCTACGCGGGCCCGACGGGCTCCCAGCGTCTTCAAGACAACCACTTCACGGATGCGGCGGAAGCGGGTGCTGGCCACGCTGGAGGCGAGGATCACCAGCCCGGAAAGAATGGAGAACGCGGCGAGGAACCGCACAATAATCGTCACCTGGTGAACGACGCCCGCAACCGTATCCAGCAGGTCGGCGATGTTGATGACGGTTACGGTCGGGTAGGCAGCGAATAATGCGCGCTGCATCTGCGGGATTTGTGCCGTGTCCACATGGACCGCGCCATACCAGACCACCGGCAGATGAGCGAGTGATTGCCGCGATAAGACAAATTCGCTTCGCCCGTAGACATGCTGGCCATCGTTCGTATAGAGAGCGGCTACCGTGACGGGGATGCGGCGCTCCTGCACCAGGAAGACCATCGTCGAGCCGACGCCAACGTGCAGTCGCTTCGCAAGGCCTTCGCTGACCGCGACCTTGCCTTCCTGGTCCGCGCTCCACCATGCGCCTATGTGCACCTTCATGCCCGCCGGTACGTTGTCCGACCAGGTGAGGCTGACGGATTGAAGCAGATGACGCGGGATCTTCTCCTGCTTCAACTGATCGCCGCTTTTGCCGTTGACTTCATTGAGTCGTCCGGCCACGACGGGAAGCCGCTCCATCGCGCCATGCACTCCAGGCTGCTTCGCGATCAGCGAAGAGACGCCATCGAGTTCATCTGTCGCGACGTCGATCAGGAAGATATTCGGCAGGCCTTTGCCGAGCGTCTCCTGCAGGTCTCGGAGGACGGCGTTCTGCATGAGGAACACGGTGAGGATCAGCATGATGCCGGCGCCCAAAGAGGTGAGCACCGCGATGGACTGGTTGCCAGGCCGGTAGAGGTTCGACAGACCGTGGCGCACTGCAGATGGTAGACGAAGCCGCGTACGCGCG
Organism: uncultured Acidobacteriaceae bacterium; assembly: GCA_963757575.1. Taxonomy (GTDB): domain Bacteria; phylum Acidobacteriota; class Terriglobia; order Terriglobales; family Acidobacteriaceae; genus KBS-83. Next base: position 976,263 of record CAVWSD010000011.1, on the reverse strand, counting down.
AGCGCTGTTCGCAGCAGGCGCAGCAGCGTTCGTGCCAGCAGCGTGATGAACAGCAGCAGCGCCACCAGCGCGACGGTGAACCATAGTGCGACGGTGAGCGAACTGGTGAGCCCCGCGGCGATGCCGGCCAGTGCGAGCAGGATGATCACTGTCGTGATCCATTGCACGCGCCGTCGCTGCCAGCGTTCGGCAAAAGTCATCTCAGGCTGCGCTTCCACCAGGCGCCGCAATACCAAGCTGGGCTTCACGCGGCGAATGTCGAGCAGCGGCGGAAGACAAAAGAGCAGCGTCGTGAGCATGCCCGTGCCCAGTCCGGCAAGACCCGCGCGGATAGGCAACCGCAGGGTCGGTTCGATCGGCAGCAGCTTTGCCGCGAGCAGCGGGATCGTCCACTCTACGCCGAAACCGGCCACTACACCCACGAGGCCGCCGATCAGCCCAAGAAGCAGCGTCTGGAGAAGATAGATACGCAGGATGTCAGAGGAGCGTGCGCCAATCGACTTCATGGTCGCGAGGATGTCCATGCGCTGTTCCAGATGCGCGCGCATCGACATGGCCACGCCGATCGCACCCAGCACCATTGCAACGAGGCAGATCAGACTCAGCATGCTGCTTGCGCGATCCAGACCCTGCGTGAGTGCCGGGTTGGCTTCGCGGAAGTCCGTGACCTGCGCCTCAGGAAGGATCTTTTCCACCCGCGCATGAAGTCCCTTGACATCGGTTGCGCCCGGATTGAGACGCATCAGGAAGCGCTCTCCCGCGCGGCTGCCTGGCTGCAAGAGGCCGCTCTCCGCCAGGCCCTGCTGCGTGATGAGGACGCGCGGCCCGATGCCCATGCTGGAATTCATGCGGTCCGGTTCGCGCTCGACCACGCCTGCGATGCGAAAGGTGCTGTTGCCTACCTTCAGAGGATCACCGATTCGGGCGCGCAATCGGATCAACAGGTCGTCCCCCACCAGCACCGTATGCGGCGTCAACTCCTGGCGCAGGGTGCCGGCAGGGCGAAGTTTGTATGCGCCATAGAAGGGATATTGTGCGGGATCGACTGCCTTCAGCGATACCAGCAGCGGAATCGGATCCGATGGCGTGGAAGCCATCGATACCATCTCGGTCACCTGAGTGCGCTCAATTCCATGGAGCGCGCTCAGGTCCGGCGATTTCTTTTGCGGAGGGCTGGCGGAACATGCGGGCCGCAACATCTGCCGCCAGGATGGTGCGCGCCTGGCCAAGCAGCGTCTTCTGAAAGGATTCGGTGAAGCCGCGGACACCGGTCAGCGCGGCGACCCCTATTGCCACCGATACGATTACGAACAGGAACTTTGCCGGCGCGGCCTGGAATTCGCGCCACGCAATGCGCGAAGCCGCACTCCAGCCTAGAGCCCGACGCCTGCCGCTGTTCGTTTCATCACTCACAGCTGTGCCTCCGTGACCGCCATCGGCGTTGCAGCCAGAGTGTCTTCAATGACCAGGCCGTCACGCAGCACGATGCGCCGCTCCGCACGCTCGGAGATCTGCGGATCGTGCGTCACCATCACCAGGGTCGTGCGGCTCTCCCGGTGACGTCGCAGCAACAGCTCGAGCACATGCTCGCCATTGTGCGAGTCGAGATTGCCGGTCGGCTCGTCGGCCAGCACGATTGGCGGCTCCAGCATGAAGGCGCGCGCAAGAGCGACGCGCTGCTGCTCTCCGCCGGAGAGTTGCACGGGATAATGATCGAGACGATCCGCCAGCCCCACACTCTCCAGCAGCTCCGTGGCCCGCGCACGTCCCTCGCCGGTGCGATGCGATGATCCGTTCAGCTCAAATGGCAGCAGCACATTCTCAAGCGCGGTGAGCATGGGAATAAGCTGGTAGGACTGGAAGACAAAGCCGAGCTTTCTTCCGCGGATCTCTGCCAGCTCGTCTTCGTTCAGATGCGAGATGGATGTCCCGTCCAGGATCACCTCGCCTTCGGTGGGCGCATCCAGGCCAGCCAGCAGACCCAGCAGCGTGCTCTTGCCGCTGCCCGAGGGGCCCATGATTGCGGCAAACTGTCCTTGCGGAATAGTCAGATCGATGCCGCGGAGAATCTCCACCAGATTTGTGCCGTTGTGTATCGACTTCTTCAAGCCCCGCACTTCGATCATGCTGTCCCTTCATGCTTCGCGACTTCATGGAGCAGTCTGTCTGCTGCTAGATTGAACGTGTGATGTGTCCTCGCGGTTCCCGCCTGCCTCTTTGTCTCGCCACTGCTCTGAGTATTGGCGTGCTTGGCTGCAAAGGAAAGCCCGCTCCCCCACCTGAGCCTGCCACCGCCTCTTCCGCTGCGGCAGCGAAGCCGGCGGCGGAGGTCCCTGACAATCGGCCGGTCATTGTTGCTTTTGGCGATAGCCTGACTGCAGGCTACGGTACAGATGCCGGCAACAGCTACCCAGACTTTCTGGAACGCGATCTCGAAGCGGAGGGCTTTCACTACCATGTGGTGAACGCCGGGATCAGTGGCAACACCACGAAAGACGGTCTGGATCGGCTGGATGAGGTGCTCGCACTGAAACCGGCGGTCGTCGTCGTTGCCTTCGGCGGGAATGATGGTCTGCGCGGACTGCCGATCGACAGCACACGCAAGAACCTCGATCAGATCGTCTCTACGCTTGAGCGCGCAGGAACCAAGGTCGTGCTTGGCGGCATCACTTTGCCCCCGAACTACGGCGCGGATTACATCCACCAGTTCAACGAGACCTACACGTTGCTGGCCCGGAAATATCATGTGCCCCTGCTTCCCTTTCTGCTTCAGGACGTTTATGGCGCGGCAGGCAGCATGCAGGCGGACGGAATCCACGCCACCGCACGTGGCAATCAGCAGGTGGCGCGCAATCTGCTGCCGCTGGTCACGCCGCTGCTGCATAAGCAATAGACCTCACCCGATAACCACGAGTGGCTGAAACAAAGTGCCCGCGACACGCTGGGCGATGCCGATAAGTTCGTGGCGGTTCGCGAATACTTTGACGTGGGGGGCAGCGGAGAAGTCTGCAAGATTGCACATGGCGCCATTCCGCATGCGGCCGGCAGTCTGCACATCTGCGGTCGTCGCGGGCAACTCCGGCAGCAATGTTCGCGGGTGTGGCAGATGCCGCTCCACCTCGCCTGCATTTGCCAGCGTCGTCAGTTCCTCGAGTGAGAGCGCCGCGTCGGCGTGAAACGGTCCCGCGGCAACGCGACGCAGCGAGGCCAGATGCGCGCCGCAACCCAGCCGCTCTCCCAGATCGTGCGCGAGAGAGCGGATGTATCCGCCGGCTGAAACGGTGGCGCGAAAGTCGGCCGTATCGTTATCCACAGATGTGATGGTGAAGTCATGAACAATGATGCGCACCGCCGCAAGCTCGACTGATTCTCCGGCCCGCGCACGCGCATATGCCGCGCGTCCTCCAACTTTTTTCGCACTGTAGGCGGGCGGCGTCTGCAACAGCTCGCCATTGAAATGCTCGGCGTGCTGCTTGAGTTCCTCAGCATCGAGCGATACAGCCGTAGATGGGCCAACGGGCTCGCCCTCTCGATCATAGGTAGTGGTGGCCTGACCGAAGCGGATGCTGCCGGTGTACGCCTTCTCCATCCTGCCGAAGAACTGCGCCAGCCGGGTATAGCGCCCCAGCAGCAAGGGCAGCACGCCGGTCGCCATCGGATCGAGTGTACCCAGATGGCCGATCGAGCGTTCGCCGAGTATGCGCCGGGTACGCGCAACCACATCATGCGAGGTCATGCCCGCGGGCTTGTCGAGGATCAGCAGGCCGTTCACTTCCCCACTATAACGGCAGGCTGCTAAAGGGAACCGCGCCCGTGATCGCGTACTAAGGAGAGAAACTCCGCGCGAGTCTTATCTTCGAGGAAGACACCTGACATTGAGGAGGTCACCGTCGAAGAGTTTTGCTTCTCCACGCCGCGCATCATCATGCACAGGTGACGGGCTTCGACGACCACGCCAACGCCTTGCGGCGCGATCGCCTCCTGCAGGGCATTCGCAATCTCCCGAGTCATGCGCTCCTGCACCTGCAGCCGCCGCGCAAACACATCCACCAGCCGAGGCAGCTTGCTCAATCCGACGACCTTGCCGTTCGGGATATAAGCGATGTGCACCTTACCGAAAAACGGCAGCATGTGGTGCTCGCACAGCGAGAACATCTCGATGTCCTTCACCATCACCATCTCGTCGTAGTCCACCTCGAAGAGCGCAGCGCGCAGAATCTCCTGCGGATGCTGACGGTAGCCCTGGGTGAGGAAGGTCATCGCCTTTTCCATGCGCTCCGGCGTCTTCAGCAATCCATCGCGCGTCGGGTCTTCGTCGAAGCGCGCCAGCAACTCCCCATAGAGCTGCTGTGTGGTGTACTTCTCCAATTCTTTCGCTGCTGCATTGTCGGGTGCGTCAATGTCTGTTCACCGCGACATTGTGGATCGTCTGGATCGTCGCACCCGCGTGTGCTTCTGCACGTCTGCCTTTAGCCACGGGTCACCTCCCCGGCATACTCAAAGAAATTATTCTCTGTCTCCTCGATCCGTATCCGGTCGAGCTTACCGGCCGGTAGGTTCCCGGCGAGTAGACGATGAATGGCCCGGCACAGATTTTCCGTCGTCGGCACCTCTCGCTCGAAGAGCGGATCGATATTGAGGTTTGCCAGATGAAAGCGTTCGACCACAGAGCTGCCCACCAACGCATCCAGATCCGCCATATTCATCACCATACCTGTCGCGCGGTCCACTGGGCCACGCACCGAAACCTCCAGCCGATAGTTATGCCCGTGCCCATGCGGGTTGTTGCATTTTCCGTAGACGTCGCGGTTCTCCTGCGCGCTCAGTGCCTCGCAATCCAGCCGGTGCGACGCGCTGAAACGATACCGCCGTGTGAAGGTCACCTTCATCGCGCGCCATCCGGGCCGAAACAATCCGCGTACAGATCCGGCGTCTCATATACGCGAACGCGCTCGAGCTTCGCACCGGGAATTTTGCCCTCCAGCCGCTCCCACGCGCTGACCGCGATATTCTCCACCGTAGGCACGCGGTCGCGAAACTCGGGCACCTCCAGATTCAGGTGGCGATGGTCATACACGTCGACCACTTCGCTGTGCATCACGTTCTTAAGCTGCTTCAGGTCCACTACAAAGCCGGTCTGCGGGTCCACCTCGCCCGCAACCGTCACCTCCAGGGTGTAGTTGTGTCCATGCCCGTTGCGGTTGGAGCACTTGCCGAAGACGCGCTCATTTTCGACCGCGCTCCAGGCGTCGTTCCAGTAGTAGTGGGCGGCAGAGAACTCGGCCTTGCGTGTCAACAAAATCATGAATTTCCGTTATACCTGGTGTATATGGATGTTTGGTGCAGCGGATTGGCTTCATCGTCCGCACCGGACCGTTATGATGAGCACAGTGAAGCATACCCGTTTCATCCTGGCCGCTCTCCTGGTCCTGGCAGGCGGCTGTGATCGCGGCAGCCATCCGCGCCAAACCGGCCGCGTGGCCCCGGACTTCACAGTGACGGACGGCAACCGCAGTATCCACCTGGCCGACTACCGCGGCAAAATTGTGATTTTGAACTTCTGGGCGACATGGTGTCTCCCCTGCATCGCGGAGTTGCCCTCACTTACCGCCATGCAGCAGCAACTACCACAGGTGCAGGTGCTGGCGGTCAGTGTGGACGTAGATCAGCAGGCATACCGAGACTACCTCCTCGAACACAAGATCGGCCTGCTGACCATCGACGACCCGGCGCACAGATCCGCCGATCTCTACGGAACCAACCGGTGGCCGGAAACCTACGTCATTGACCAGCACGGCATCATCCGCCGGAAGTTCATCGGCGCGCAGGACTGGACCAGCCCGGAGGTCCTGGAATACCTTCGCCGCCTGTAGCTCTCGAAAGAGTGCGGGTGATCCGAATGCGTCCCGCTTGTATCGGGAAATGATCTATGATGCCGTTAGAGCCCCAAACTTCGCGTCGCGCTCGCCCGTCAGAGTCTTAACAATAGAGGAAATGCTCGATGACGAATGTCGATGTTCTATTCCGCTACGAGCAGCAGCCCTCTGAGTCAGCGATGTTTGCGCTGGGCAATCTGAAAGAGGTCTACGGCATCCGGCGTATCGAGATCGATCAGCCGGGAAAGACCATTCGTGTGGAATATGACGCCACGCGCCTGACGCCGGCAGTGGTGGCCAATCTGCTGCGCCGTGGAGGCATCAGCATTCTCGAAGAGGTCGCCCTGATCGCGCCGCAGAATCCGATCGAGCATCCGGACGCCTCGCAACCTCCGGCAGCCGCCAAGTAGCAGCGCCCCGCATCCATTGTGCTTGCCCATGCGTAACCCCGTCGGGAGTCCTGCGTCTTAAACACGGGACTAAAGCGGAGCGAGCCTATGTTCGATTTACCACCAGCAAACGATCACGAATCGCAGCGCGTGACGCGGCGCGTATTTCTCTCCACTGCTGTCGCATCCGCGTGCGGAGTGGCGCTGCTCGTTTTCCGGCACCCGCATCGCGCGTTGGCTGATGATGTGCCCCGTCATCCTGGCGAGCCAGTCGCCATCGTGCTCTTTTCGGATGATGGAAAGCGCCTGCGGAAGGTCACCACGCCGAAGATAGTCAAGGGTGCCGGCGAATGGCAGAAGCAGCTTTCGCCCGGCGCCTACGACATTACTCGCCTCGCCGACACGGAGATCGCCTATTCCGGCAGCCTGTGGAACCAGCACAAACAGGGTCTTTATCGATGCATCTGCTGCGATACCGCGCTGTTCAGCTCAGATACGAAGTTTGAGTCCGGTACCGGTTGGCCGAGCTTCTGGGCTCCGATTGCAAAAGAGAATATCGCCGAGCAGCACGACGGCACATTTGGCATGGAGCGCACGGCGGTGAGTTGCAAGCTCTGCGATGCGCATCTCGGCCACGTTTTCAATGACGGCCCGGATCCGACTGGACTCCGCTACTGCATGAACTCGGCGTCCCTGCGCTTCGCTCCCCATTCTGCCTGAATCGATCGAATGATCCTGGTCAATCCGCCGCCGCTGGAGCCGACCCCAGCCCTTCGAAGCGCCGGCGCAGCAGCCAATCCAGCGCAAAGCGCCCCGGGCCAAAGATCAAGATGAGCAACGACGCAAACAGGAAGGTGTAGGGGTCGGCGTTATAGAACTTGCCGGGGTCAGAGAAGATGAAGTGCAGCGCTTCCGGATCTGCGGTGATGTAAGCGACCATCATGTCGCACGCCAGCAGCAGGCCAATCAGGCGAGACCCGAGACCGAGGATGAGCAGTATGCCGCCAACGAACTCCAGCGAGGAAACGAAGATGACGTTTGCCTCGGGGAACGGAATGTGAAGGCTCGCGAAGAACTGCGTCGCCTGCGAGATATGGTGCAGTCTCCCCCAACCGGATTGTGCGAATTGCCAGCCCCAATAGAGCCTGACCAGCAGCAGGAGCGGCGATTGCAGGGAGGATGCAGCGCGGCGAAATTGCGCGTAGAGCGCCAGAATGCGATCGCGCATTCTAGTTGACTCGCCTTCTGGCGGTGCGCCGGACTGCGGCGGATTTATGCCGGCAGAACCAGCCAAGCTCAGCCCAGTTTGCGAACCACGCCTGCACTCGCGCGGGCCGCTCGTCTTCAGGAAGGGGCGACGATGCAAAGCCCTGATCGAGCGCCTCGCCCAGTGTGCTGCCCCCGTCGAGCGCCTGGAGCAGCAGGTACTCCTCTTGATCGAGACGCTTGTAGTAGACGGCGTTCTCGTAACGATGCACGCCCAGAAAGATGTCGCCTCGCTTCACGGAGGCCGGAACCCGGCGGCTGCGCGATCGCTTCGCCTCCGTTACCGCGTTGCTCGCGACGCTCTGCGAGGCCTGCCGGCGATGCACATCGATCACGAAATCGTCGACGGAATGCAGCAGGTGTAACAGACGCAGATGGGGCTGCAGTGACAGTTGTGATCCGCCATCGAGCTGTCCCAGATCCGCGAGGGTCAGCGCTCGCTCCGCCGCGTTATCGAATGCTTCGATGTACGCCCATTCAAGACGCACAACATCGAATGCCAACTCAGGCCGCTTCCCTGCGTGCTCCGGATGCTCGCGCAGCCACGATTCGAGCCGCGAGCCGAGGTTGCGCAGCGTGAACGATTGCGAAGGGCAGTCCGCGAGATAGGCGCGTGTCAGCTTGTCGAACGCCGCCTGCCCGACCACCGCAGCGAGGCCCGGGAAGTCCTCTGCAAACGCCGAGAGCAGGCGAAACCAATACTGCCGGTTGTATATCTCCAGGCGCTCAAACGAGGTAAGCCGGTCGTTGGGCTTTATGAAAGCCGCCGCCTCGCTCTTCATGGAGCGGCCATCCCGTGTCTTCTGCTGCATGACGTCGTTGCGGGTGAGCGGCAGCATGACTGCCTCGGCCATCCTGCGTTGTAGCTCGAGCAGCGTCATCGCGTCTCCAGCGGATGCGCTTCCTTACCCAGAGGTGCCCTGTTCAATGCCGCAGCCGGAAGCTTGGGAACAGCCGCACGCTTCAGGTAGCGGTTGGCCTTTAGCGCCTCCGCGTGCACCTCGTCGAAGGTGGGGATGTTGTCGTCCCACTCCAACAAGGTCGCCGTGGGGCCGCAGCGCTCGATCGCGCGCGCATACAACGCCCACACCGGATCGATGACGGGGTGATCGTGCGTATCCAGAATGTATTTGCGATATTTCGAATGGCCCGCGATATGGATCTGCGCCACGCGCCAGCTCGGAACGCTGTTCACGTAGGTCAGCGGATCGAAGTCGTGGTTCTGCGATGAGACGTAAATGTTGTTGACGTCCAGCAGGAGGCCGCAATCCGCCGTTTCGACGACCTCGTTCAGGAACTCCCACTCGGTCATTTGGCTTTCGTGATACTCGGCGTAACTGCTCACGTTTTCGACGACGATGGGAATCTCAAGGTAGTCCTGCACCTGGCGAATGCGCTTCGCCGTCACCTTCACCGCTTCCCAGGTGTACGGGATCGGCAGCAGATCATGCGTGTAGCGGCCATCGACGCTGCCCCAGCAGAGATGGTCGGAGAGCCATGGCGTGTTGGTGCGCCGAACCAGCGTCTTCAGTCGCTTGAGGTGTTCGCGGCTGAGCGGTTGCGCGGAACCGAAGTACATCGAGACTCCGTGCTGCACGACGCGATACTGGTCCAGGATCTGGTCCAGCACCTGGAGCGGACGACCCCCGTCCACCATGTAGTTTTCGGAGATGATCTCGAACCAGTCGACGACTGGCTTTTTCTCGAAGATGTGCTGGTAGTGCGGAATCCTCAGCCCGATCCCAACACCGTAGTCCGTGAATCCGTTGAAGCGATTTGCAGGCATCTGTCGATTCCAGTCAGCAGTTGGTGGAAGTTGTTCGGGAAGACGATCGAATGGTGAAGTGTACGCGAGGGCTGCTTCCACCACGCGGCCCTCGCGCAGGTGGTGGTTATGCCTGGGGCATCTTGGAGCCATCGGTCGCGCAGCCGCCCTTGCCCTTGCAGCTGTTCTTGGCCTTGCAGCCGTTGTCGCTCGACTTGCATCCGCCCTGGCCTTTACAGTCGTTCTTGCCTTTACAGGAGTGCTTGCCAGTGTCCTGGAAGTTGCTCTTCAGGTGCACAGCAGTGCCGACGTTCGAGCTTGCGCTCACGCTGGGCTGCCCGTTCGGCTGCGAAACTGGTTGAGCATTGAGGCGGGCCGAGGTGCCACCGAACAAGCCGGTTACAGCCGCAGTCAGAATGAGAGTCTTGACGCTATTATTCATCGCAAGGAACCTTCCTTATTTGAGATCCTCAGAACGTTCAACCTGAGGGTGAGTCCATCCGGATTACGTTGTATACCGCGTTTGCGGATTGCAACTCCTTCAGAAAGAGCCGAAAAGCAACCCGCCGGTGCCGGGTGCCTCTGACAGGAGAGAGCAACAGCCACCAGCACTCGGTTAGAGTCACCGGGCAGAGGGAGGTTACAGCCCGGCCATTACCTTTGCATAGGAAATCCTGCAGCCGTTACCAGGATTTACACGCTCCGGAACCGCTCGATGGTCGCCTCATCACCCATTCCACCGCTCCGACAAGCGCCTGCTTGCGATTGATCACTTTGCAGTAGCGATGCCATCTGCCGCCGGATTCCTGAGGACGCGGACGAGCCTGCCGGCAGTAAGGACAAGCGCCAAGCCAGCGGCGGCCCAGACGCCATACAGCACATGCACGGCCCAGAGCGGCGCCTGGCCAATGTGGCGCAGCAGCGAGGGCAGGAAGTTCCATGTCGTGATGTGGGCTGCATCCCAGGAGTCCTGAAACATTGCGAAGGTGTTCAGGCCCCAAGCCGCCCGCTTATGCAACGCGAACGCGGCGATGTTTTTGAACCGCAGGAAGACGACCCACGTCGGATGACCGAAGGTCTCCATCTGGTAAATCTCAAGCGGCACCCAGAAGGCGAGCGAGGCGCACTGGATGGCGACGCTGGTCGCTGTGACGGCGAGCCCGAGATACCAGACTGCCCGCCCGAGCATGCGGCGATATCGAAGCAGAAGCGGGACGGCGAGCAGCGTAGCGAATTCGACAGCACTCGAAATGTAACGGTCGCCCCAGGCAAAGTCGCCGGCCCACCAGTTATACCGCGCATAGAAGACGATGTAGGCTGCGAGCATTCCCAGGGTCGCTACGGCAAAGGCGCGCAGTACCGGCGTAAGCCGCTTCCACAGAAGCACGGTGAGCAGCAGCGCCAGCGGGAACATCGGGTCAAAAAGGAAGACAGTCTTCTCCGGCATAAAAAAAGGGCCGAGGATGCCGGAGTGGAGTCCTCCCTCGAACCAGCCCCGGTTGAAGGGGAAATTGCCGGGCAGGGTCGGATCGATGAGCCGCTGTTCACGCGCGAAATAGGCGACGTAAGTATTGGTCCACGATCCGAAGCGGAGGTATTGATAGATCCGGTCGATCAGCAGGAAGACTGCGTAGATAGGAAGCGCAGTCGCGAGATAGGTGCGCACCATGGAACGTCCGGGAATTGTCGCCGACAGATCGCCTTGTCGCGCCGCGCGCCGAGTGAAAAGAACGACGAGAAGAATGAAGCAGCCCGCTCCCAGCACATCGAGAGTGGTTGTCAGACGTGTCAGCAGGTTCAGCCCAAGGGCCGCGGAGCCCCAGAACAGGGCGCGCCGATCGCCGGTGATGAGCCATTTCAACTGCAGGGCAAAGCCGGTGATCGTCAGCAGCAGAATGTAGTTGTTCTCCTCCATATTCTGCGCGTAGTGCAGGTGCGTGGTGGCGCAGAGCAGGGCGAGGACGCCCGCGACAGACTCCGTTTCTGAAAAACCGAAGAGACCCAGCAGGCGGAAGGCGGCAAGCGCCGTCAGAACATTGACGAGGATCTGGGTGCTGACACTGACTACCATGGTGCGGATGGCGGGATCTTCTCCGCTGTTGACATAGCTCCGCCAGAGCGGCAGATGGCTTGCCGCGGAACCGATGAGGTCCGCTGGCAGCATCAGCAACGACTGACCGATCCCGTACCAGGCGTACAAGCGGCCGCCCCGGCCGTGCAGCCCGAACTCTGGATATTCGTTGGGAAAGACCTGGGGCTGCCCTGTCCAGAGGGAATGGGTGACCTGCAGCCGGTGCATCGTGTCCGACGTGCCAAGCTCCCCGGACTGGATCAGGAAGGTGAAAAGGCCGGTCATCAGCAGAAGCAGAAAGAGTGGGCGTGAGAAGGGCCGTTGCGGCATCAGTCTGATAGTAAAGGGTGCAGAGGCTTCCGACAGCACGATCGGATGGCAAGGCTGATGAGTGGTCGGATAGTACAGATGGCTTGGCCGCCGCGCTTGTGGAGCCCAGTGTGACCAGTAGTCAGCGATTCGCCGAATCCTGGCCCCGTCAAACTCAAAGATGGTGGCTGGTGCCGGCTCCGCGGCTTCCAACTGTTGTCGTCTTCTGCCGCGCGGCGACCGCTCGTTAAGCCAGCACTTCCGCCTGCTTGGAGAGATCACTTGCAGAAACCGAATTGCCCTCTCCAACTGGTAAGCCATCGCTACTCGAAGCGCGACGGATCCACCGCCATCGAAGCCGGCGGCAAGGATTTCTCCTGCGAGCCCAGGGACGTGTTCGGCGTATCGCCCATCGTCAGTTCTAGCGTGCCGCCGCTCACCACATCCTTGTGCTCGATCCAAAGGCGGTCCAGCTCCTTGCCATTCCAGCGGATGCTCTGCACATACTTGTTGTCGCGTGAAGAAGCAGGTGCGGCAATCACAAACTCTTTACCGTTCTTCAGGTGGATCGTCACTTTAGTGAACACCGGGCTGGCCACGTCATAGACCGGCACACCTGGCATCACCGGATAGATCCCCATCATCGAGAAGACAACGAACGCGCTTAACCCGCCGCCATCCTCATCACCCGGAATTCCCTGCAGATCATCGCGGAAATACGCATCCAGGATCGTGCGGATGCGTTTCTGCGTCTTCCACGGCGCGCCAAGCCGGTCGTAGATGTATGGGATGTTCAGGCTCGGCTCGTTTGCCATCGAGAATTGCCCGATCATCGAGGTTGAATCCGGAAACTTCGCCTGGAACTCATAACGCGAACGCCCCAGCGGCTCGCGGAACAACTGGTCCAGGTTCGCCTCTGCCTTCGCCCTGCCGCCCATCAGCGTGAACAGTCCGTCGTAGTCATGCGGCACGTCCCACGTGTACGTCCAGCCATTGTTCTCGTCGTAGTAGTCGCGGCCGCCCAAACCACCGCCGAACTTCGCGTCCATCGGCTCAATCCAGTTGTCCTGATTGTCCTTGGGCCACATCAGCGACTTATCCGCGCGATATAGGTTGCGGTAGTTCGCCGCACGCTTCAGAAACAACGCACGGTCATCCGGCCTGTGCAGCACACCGGCAAGTTGGGCAATGCACCAGTCATCCGTGCTGTTCTCCAGCGTCACCGCCACGGGCTGCCGCTTCTCAAACGGGTGTACCTCCGCAACTGTCTCTTTCTCGCCGGGCCGCAGGGCGGGCATGTAGCCATGTACGCTGTAGAAATCATCCAACACCGTCTTCGGGCCAAGACGCCACGGCAACATCGTCTGTTCCAGCGATCGCTTGCGCAACCCCTCATACGCCACCGGCAGATCGAAGTTGCGCACACCCTTGTTCCACGCATCCGCAATCCAGGGCGCGGCATGGTTGCCGTTCATGATGGCCGCTGGACCTGACGCGAGCGCGAACGTCGGCATGATCCCGCTCTGCTGATACATCCGCACATACGATTGAATCTTGTCCGCCTGCATGTCCGGATTCAGCAGCGTCTGCAAAGGCTCCATCGCCCGATACGTGTCCCACAGCCAGTTGTCCACGTAAAACGGCCGCGCATCCTCATGCACCTTGTGGTCATAGCCGCTGTAATAACGGCCGTCCTCGCTGATGTTGATCATGCGCTCCATGCAGCGATAGAGCGCCGTATAGAAGACGCGCCGCTGCTCCGGCGTGCCGCCCTCCACCGCAATGCGACCGAGCGCATCGTTCCACTGCGCCCGCGCACTTTCCTTCACACGTTCCAATCCCCACCCGGGAATTTCGCGCAGCAGGTTCTTCTTCGCCTGCTCCACATTGATGAATGAGACGCCGTAGCGGAACTCCAGCACCTTCACTCCGCTAGCCGACAGCGTAAGGTGATCGCCGTCCTGCTCGCGCGTCGTCTCTGCCGATACAGGCTCGCTCGTCTCTGCATAAAAGTAGGCGGTCATTCCCATGACGCGCTCTTCACCTGCGACCGCATTCTTTGCCACAGCATGCAGCGAACCCGGGTGCAGGTTCTTCACATGCAACTCCGCTCTGCCGCTCGGAAAGCTGAAGCGGAAGTAGCCAGCCTGGTGGGCTGGCGCAAACTCCGTCCGAATCATCGATTCATCGAACCGCGTCGAGTAGAAGTAAGGCGTTGCGTGCTCCGCGTCATAGACCGCGGCCTCGTCGCCGCCAGGCATCACCGCAAACAACTCCGGCTGCCGATGCGACAGAATCGTGAGGGGAAAGTACTGAATTCGGTCATCTAGAGCATCCTTGCGCATGGGATACATCCGAACCATGCTGTTTGGCAGATACGCCGTGGGCCGCGTCGGCTCCAGCAGGATGCTGACATTGCCGATCGTCGGATCCACCTCATCAACCTGCCCCTGCGCACGCACCGACGCGCACACACCCAGAGCGATCACGGCAGCCACAGCAAGGCGAACACCACGCAAACGGAACGCGACCAATTATCAGCCTCCTGCATCATTTCGGCGCACGCACGACCCACACGCACGCCACAGATGCCGAGTCTATCGCGTCCACTCAACGAAACCGCAACCGCGCGCCAGCCGCAATACGGGACAGGCGCGCAGCATGACGAGGGAACGTTCGGTCAAGCATGCCAACAGTCGGCGCGATCTGTCCCGAGAAACGCAAAGTCCTTGAATCAACCGACTGAAATCGGCAGAGCCGTTGACCGCGTCCTGACGCCCGCTCCAAGGAGCCATGCACTCCGCAGATCAAAGCTAACGAACATGTGAGAACGTAAGCAGGTGGCCCGCTCACCCTGCTCGGCGCAGATCCTTCGCCAGCAGTCGATGAAACAGATGCTCCCCACCCTCACGCCGCACCGATAGCCGCCCTGCGCCATATGCCCGCGAGCGCAGCCCCCGCTGCACGCTCTCGCAAATGTCCACGTCCTCGTCCTGGATGGACTCGCTCACCGCAACGCTCTTTGTATTTGCGATCCGCGCGCCATCGCTGACATCCTTGAAGAAAAAGTCGAACTGCACAAGGCAGCGGTCCGTCGCCAGCGGCACCACGAGGTTCGTGTCCATCACACCCTCATAAATATTGATCATAAAGTTGGGGTATAGCCAGTAGTAGTACGCGCGATTGCCGGTGCGCGTCGTGGCAAACGATTCGTGTTCGTTTGAGCTCACCATTGGACTTGATTGCAGGGAATAACGTTCGCTGTTTTCGATTGTGTACTCCTTGTAGTCGAGCACGCTGTTCAGGCCTTTGTGCAGGTGCGGCACGTGGTAACCGCCGTCGAGATAGTTGTCCACGTAGACCTTCCAATTGCATGCCAGCGAGTATGTCTTGCGCGCGAAAAAATGAAGGCCGGCCAGCCCGAGCATCGCGGTGCGCGTAGGCAGGTCGCCGAGAAAAGTCATGAGTGCCGGCGCGTCGCGATCGAGATTGACGAAGATGAACTGCTCCCAGGTCTCCACGCGCACAGGCACAAGCCCATTGGCGCCGCGATCGAAGTTGCACACGCCCGCAAATTCCGGAGTGCCTTTCAGCGTCCCATCAAGCCCATAGGTCCACCCGTGATACGGACAGCGTAGATGTTGTACGGTTCCGCATGGCACGTTTGCCACAGCCGCCGCGTGATGGCGGCAGACATTGAAGAAGGCGCGCAGTTCACCATCTGATCCGCGCACCACGATGAGCGGCTCCCCGGCGACTTCAGCCGTAAAAAACTGGCCTTCCGCCGCAACCTGATCGATCCGACCCACGGCGATCCAATTTGCACCAAAGACTGCTTCGCGCTCCGCCTGCTCGATACGCCGTTCGAGATACCACGACGCGGGAATCGTATACGCCTCTTCAAGGGGAGCTGCAGCGTTATACAAGTCCAGCAACTCCGCGAGAGATTGGCTCATTCGTTCGTCCTTTCAGGCAAAAGTGAAAAGTGGCGGCGTTGCCTTCATCGACCGGCGACATCGGGTCGCTCCACGCGGGGGCTTGAGCGATAGATTGCAACGCCGGCGGCCAGCAGCACAACTGTCATGATCGCAATTTTGAAAAGGGTGAGGGCCGGATGCGCGGCTTTCTCTTGCGAGTCGAAGAACCTGGCCAGTAGTTCTTCCTCGCGCAGCACGACGGTGAACCTAAGCTCAACCTATTCAGGCTTTCCCACCGAATGCTCTTTGTAGACTTGCTGGAAAAGACCGAAAGCCTGCTTTTTCTTACCGTCTTCTGAGATGAGTCCCTTGCGGTTGTAGCCGTCCTGAAGTTTGGGGATGTTGCGGGTGGGTGAACGGAAGTCCATGAGGATCCACGGAATGGTGCCGCGGAGCTGTGGAATCTTGTTGAGCATGACGAGTTGGTGCTGGAGGACGTAGACCTGCTGCTCTTCGGTCCAGCGCTGGTCGGATGCGCCGTGGTTGCCGTACTTGGCCTCGGCTCCGAACTCGCTCATCAAAACGGGCTTTTGTGGGAGAGTCCATTGCATGGTGTCGGCATCTTCGGGCGCGCCGCTGTACCACCCGATGTACTCGTTGATGCCGATGACGTCGAGGGCATCGGCGAAGGGATCGTTGAGGGTGGCGGTGCTGCCTTCGATGTGCGCCGAGTTGAGGGCGGAGGTAATGGGGCGGGTGGAGTCGAGCCTGCGGGCCTCGTTGGCAAGGTTGATAAGGAATTTGGTGCGCGTGGGGTTGTTAGGCGTCTCGTTGGAGACGGACCAGAGGATGACGGAGGCCTTGTTGCGGTCTCGGCGGATCATCTCGTTGAGCATGACGACGTCTTTTGCGTAAACCTCGGGTTTGTCGAAGGAGATGTCCTGCCAGTTGGGAATCTCGGACCAGACCATGATGCCGTCGCGGTCGGCGGTGCGGGTCATGCGCTCGTCGTGGGGGTAGTGGCAGAGACGGACGAAGTTGGCATTGAGGTCCTTGAGGTAGTCGAAGAGCGTGGCAACGTCCTGGTCGGAGTAGGCGCGGCCACCGCGAATGGGGGCTTCTGCGTGCACATTGGCGCCTTGCAGAAAGATTGCTTTTCCATTGAGCAGGATGCGGGTGCCATCGACGCGGATGTCGCGGAAGCCGATCTCATCAGTCAGCTTGTCCTCCCCGGACGCGAGGCTGACCTTGTAGAGCTTTGGGGATTCGGGTGACCAGAGGACGAGCTTAGTGGCCTTGACGCTGAAGGGCGCGTTGCCCTTGGCGTTGGTCTTAACGGTGGTTTTGGCACCTGCCTCGGGAATATCAACTGTAACGGACGTTCCCACTGGTGCATCAAGCACATGAACGTAGCCGGTGAGTTCCGTGTTGCCGGGCTCGAACCTAATACCGTGGGCCAGATGTACGTCGTAGTCGTCGATGAAAGCCTTGGGTACGGTGACGAGGGAGACGTCACGGGTGATGCCGCCGTAATTGAACCAGTCGATGCCGACGGAGGGAATGCCATCGACGAGCCGAGTGGCATCCACGGCGATGACGACGAAGTTGGATCCGGCGTGGAGGACTGCTGTGACTTCGCAATCGAACGGCGTGTAGCCGCCTTCGTGATCGCAGACCCGCTTCTGGTTGACCCAGACGTGGGAGCGATAGTTGGCTGCACCGATGTGGAGGAAGGTGCGGATACCAGGTTTGGGCTGTGCGTCGAAGTCTCGCTGGTACCAGAGGACGCCCTCGTAATTGAAGAGCTGCGGAACCTGGGTGTTCCAGTCGCCCGGGACCTTGAGGGTGGGAGCGGTAGAGAAATCGTACTCTTGGTTGTGCTTGCCGACGATATTTGGGTGATCGTTCATTGCGTAGGATTTGTCATTTATCTCGCCATTCCGAGTGTAGAGAGCGCGGCCGGGAGATTGGTCAACGAGGTAATGCCAGTCTCCGTTGAGGCTGGTGACGGTGCGATGGTCGACACCAACGAGCAGAGTCTGGAAGGCTGGCTGACCAAACGCTGGAAGCGTGGGTACCAGGCAGACGAATGCAGTGGCAATATTGCGGGCGACTAAACGTAATGCAGTTGAACGGTTCGACGGCTTGATCATCCTGACAACCCTCGGTACAGAGCTTACAGGCCCTCGAACGCGAAGGTGAGGCTAGGAACCTGTCTCATAAAGCGACTCCGGCCGGTTTGCTCTCGCCTCGCACACCTTCCGGTTTGCCCGTGATCCGAGAGGACCTGGCAGGCGCGGGTCGCAGATCGCTTCCGCTAAGCCGGCATTTCGGTACTTACCGCAGGTCTGGATGGGTGAGTCGCAACGTGCAGAGAGCATTTGAATACGTAAACTGCGTACGGTCGCTCGTCGCCAAAACGGCCTCCCACAAGTGAAGGAGAATCGGCCCTCCCACAACCTAAGCAACGCCGGAGGGCGTCTCAGCTAAACGTGCTTATCCCCGAGTCACTACGCGAGTTTATTCGGTGCAGGATCTTGCGTCCGGTGCTGCGGCAGCTGCGCGGCGGAGTAACACCTCGCCGTCTGGCTTGGAGCTTGGCCCTGGGAATAGTCATTGGCATCAACCCAACGGTAGGGATCACGACGGTCTTGGTGGTGATGTTCGCATGGGCGTTCGGGCTGAATCAGGTCGCATCCCAGATGGGTGCACATGCGGTGACACCGCTCCATTTGGTTCTGTTTATTCCCTTCATTCAATTGGGCATACATCTCTTTCACACTCGCCGCCTTCCGCTGAATAGAAAGCAGATCGAACACATGAGCCATCATCCTTTGCGTCTGATTCGCGAGATCTGGCAATGGGAGTGGCATGCACTCATCGTGTGGGGCCTTGTGGCTGCGATTTTGATGCCACTGCTCGCCATGTATATTCGACGCGCCCTGGTGCTGCTGATGCGGCGGCATCGAACCCTGGTGCGTTCGCGCCCCGCGGTGCACTAGTCAAAGCAGTTCGTCGGGGACAAAGCGAGCCGCCCGCGCGGTTGCCTCAAGCGGATCAAACCTTTCGGCGGACCGGATTACCTACCTTCGCCAGGCCGCTTCATTGCCGGGCGACCGCTTCGGAACCAGGCAAAGCGCTCACGTCCCAAAAACGATTGTTCCGGATAATCGTGAGAGATGTCTTTGAAGACCTCAACAAAACAGAACTTCATCGCCGCGTCGTATTCGGCCCGGCGCTCGCAGCAATCATCAACGAACTAGACGAAAGAACTAGTCAAGCCATCGCCCTTAGGCGAATGTACCCGTTCCACGGGAACATAATCCTTGCCACTTAGCGGGCACTGTATTGCGGGCGAGCTACGGAGAGACCTCACAAAAAGGTGCAAGCAGATGGTGAAGAATGTCGTTCTCGTACATGGAGCCTGGGCCGATGGGTCCAGTTAGTCCAAGGTCATTCCACTCTTTAAAGGCTGAGGATCTTCATGTTGTAGCCGCACAGCATCCGGTCTCCTCATTGGACGAGGATGTTGCAGCAATAAATCGCATCATCGATCGAGTCACCGTGGTCTAGACGTTCGATGCGACAAGATGATTGGGTACAAACAGGGCGCAGGTGCATTCGTCACCGACCTTGTGGCAACTCTCGAAGGGTGTCGTCTCTTTGCTATTACCCATGGGTGTTGATATTCACAGGGCAACGTTCCTCGGCACAGAGTTCGTCCAAATTTATACGAGATGTTCTTCATCCACGGTGTGACTCCGGAGCAGAAGCGCAACCGACAGGTCCAGTTCGAAAGATCGGAACGCGCAAGCTTCGGCGGGAGCATTTGGTATCAGTGCTCGATCGACACCGGCTTCCGCCTACTTCAATCTCCTTCCGCACGATCTCTTCTTTTCGTTTTTGCTGCCACGCCGAGGTTACTCACATGAATGGATCGACAGTAAATCGCGGACATAGCCAGGATTCGGGTGAATCTGTACTTGTTCTGCCGTGCGTTCATGACAAAACTTCAATTTGATTACAGTTTGCTTCCTGCAAGGGCGCGAACAGAATAGAGACAAACTCATGAAAGCACTTGTCTATCATGGTCCTCGAAATGTATCGGTCGACAAAGTCGCCGATGCCAGAATAGAAAAGCCAACGGACGTCCTCGTCCGAATTACTTCCACGAATATCTGTGGTTCTGACCTGCACATGTATGAGGGTCGCACCGATATGGAGAAAGGTCGGGTTCTCGGTCATGAGAACCTGGGTGAGGTCGTCGAGATTGGTGAAGGAGTCGACCGAGTGAAGGTGGGCGACCGAGTTGTACTACCCTTTAATATCGGCTGCGGGTTTTGTGCGAATTGCGAGCGCGGGCTCTCCGCGTTTTGCCTGACTACCGCGGATCGCAGCAAGATACCGAACATGGCTGGTGCCGCATATGGGTTTGCAGATATGGGGCCCTACAATGGCGGCCAGGCTGAGTTTCTGCGCGTTCCTTATGGGGACTACAACTGTTTAATCCTCCCCGAAGATGCTGAAGAGAAAGAACGAGACTACGTCATGCTCTCCGACATTTTCCCTACGGGTTGGCACTCCACCCGGCTTGCCAGTCTGACGCCGGGGGATTCCGTTGTGATCTACGGCTCCGGCCCGGTCGGTCTAATGGCCACGCTTTCTGCCCGCGTTCAAGGTGCAAGTCAGATCTTTGTCGTGGACCACAATACAGACCGACTGAAGGTAGCGGAGAAGCTGGGAGCCACACCTATCGTAGAGGATGAGGGGCGCGAGGTTGAACAGATTCTCGAGGCCACCGGCGGCGAGGGGACTGATTGCGGTTGCGAGTGCATTGGTTATCAGTGCCACACCCCCGGAGGGCGCGAGGTACCAAATCTCGTGATGAACTCGCTCGTGAACGCCGTCAAGTTCACAGGGAACATCGGAGTGGTTGGCGTCTTCATTCCCCAAGATCCGGGGGCCGCCGACAAGCTCGCCAAGAACGGCGAAATTGCATTCGATTTCGGCAAGTTCTGGTTCAAAGGGCAGAAGATCGGTACAGGGCAATGTAATGTGAAAGCATATAACCGAAAGCTGATGCAATTGATCCACCACGGCCGGGCTAACCCATCCGCAATCATCTCGCACGAGTTATCGCTGACCGAAGCACCGAAGGGATATAAGAACTTCGATGCCCGTGTCGAGGGCTGGCATAAAGTGGTCCTCCATCCAATAGCAGCTTGATGCGAGGAGAACCGAACCTGGGACCTGAAGAAACTGGCGAGCCAGGTGCTTTAGTTGCTTAAACAGATTGGGGGAATTAAATCTTTCCCGCTCCAGTCTTCGCTGGCGCAGCCTTCCAAAATGTTTGCTATGGCAATTGCGATCATCCAACAGGTCGGCGGAACCGTGTTCGTCCTGCCGATCCTGTTGGATGTTTTCTGACAGTTCTTTACGCCAGGATAGAAAGCGGTTTAGTAAGCCGCCCAGTTCCCTACTGCAGCCGGCACACCTTCGCAACGGACCTACTGAAGACGTCGAAGAATATCCGACTGGTGCAGAAGACGCTTGGTCGCGGATATCCGCGCGACCGTGAAGTACCTGCACCCCGATGAAGCGGAGGGGCCGAGGTGATCAACTCACGGAACCGGCGCCGCGCCATGCAGGTGGGAGAGAAAACCGGATGACAGTCATCCAAAGCTATTACACACTGAATTGCCACATTTGTGACACAATCCGCTTCCCCGGCGGAAACTCAGGTGAGGCTGAAGGTCTAGTCCTGCAGAAGTTTGAATGGTGCGCCCAGAGAGATTCGAACTCCCGGCCTACTGATTCGTAGTCAGTCGCTCTATCCAGCTGAGCTATGGGCGCACACGGTGGGACTCACTGAGGATAGCAAGAGGGATGGGTGAAATCAAATGAGCGGGGCTGGTCCGAGCGTCCCGCTCATTGCGTCAATAGATGTGGAAATTGACTTCGATCGTGATCTCGACCGGCACCGGTTTTCCCTGGTACATCGAAGGCTTGAACTTATACTGCCGCACCGCCTCGATCGCCTTCTCATCCAGCCCCATACCGAGCTTGCGCACCACGCGAATCCTCTGCGGCAGCCCGTGCGCGTCTACGATCAGCGATACCACCGACACGCCCTGATACTTTGCGCGCCGCGCTTCATCGGAAAATTCCGCATCGACCGAATAGATCAGCACCGGGGGCGAGACTCCGCCACCCACGTGATACAAGCCGCCGCCGTAGCCGCCGCCTTGGCCGGGCCCGTAGCCCGCGCCTGATCCAGATCCGATCCCGCCGCCATCGCCGCTTCCTAAACCAGCACCCGAGCCAGTTCCGTTCGCCGCGGGTCCCACAATATTCGTCCGCGGATCGCCCAGGTTCGGCAGATTGTTATTCGGCAGCGCCACGTTCGGCGGCATCTTGATGGTCGGCTCTACCGCCAGCTTGGGATGCTCATTCACCGCCAGCATGGGCGGCGTAATCGGAGTCTCAGAAAACTTCGGCAGCCGTCCCTTCGGCGCCTGCACCAGCTCGTGCGCGCCACCGCCGCCACCACCGCCCATCGCCGGCCCCTTGGGCGCAATCGGACGGAACGGAGTGATGTCGATCGCCGCCAACTGCGGCTTGGGCGGCACCGGTTTGGGATGCATGCGCATCTGGATGATCACAAAAATGATCAGCGCGATGATCACTACGTGCGTCCCGACCGACAATGCCGATGACAACGGACTCCGCTTTACGCGGAACGGATCCACCACCGCCACCGGATGCGACGTCAGCACCAGAGGCGGGAGCGTCTCCCGCTGGAACAATCCACGCATGGTTCCCAGCCACGTCCGCCACACCGGCTCATCCACAACCGGATTCCACAGGTGCGGCTCAAGGGGAGCTGTGCGTGTCTCAGACTCGACGTCGGGTGGTGGGGGCAGGACCTGATTTGTCATAGGCACATCTTGACCTTACCGGCGACGGCAGCCTGCGGCGCACCGGCCTGTGATGTCTTTATTATCTCTGAACGTGTTGTCCCGTGTCTTTGGGTTGGATGCATCTTCCCACACCAAAATGAAGACGCGCAGGTGACGTGGGTCACGTGTATCTCCGTCATAAACCGCCAAAGACGCCATAAACCAATACTGAGTGAGACGAACTTCCGCCCGGATTGGTCACACGCAAGTTGCCCAAAATGAGCGTCGCCGCCGTTCTACAATAGAGCATTCCACATCATGACCTTGCGTGAACCTAAGCCAGACCCCAATTCGTCCCATTCCGAGGGGGGCCGGCCGGAGCTGAAGTCCTCCCTTCTGCTGCCGCGTACCGGCTTTCCCATGAAGGCCAACCTGCCGGAAAACGAGCCAAAACGGCTCGCAGAGTGGCAGGAACAGGGACTTTATGAGCAGATTCGCCAGGCGCGCAAGGGCGCTCCTCAGTACATCCTGCACGATGGCCCACCCTACGCGAACGGCCCAATCCACCTGGGCCACGCCCTGAACAAGTGCCTGAAGGACTTCGTCGTGAAGTCGAAGACGATGGCCGGCTTCGACTCGCCCTACGTTCCAGGCTGGGACTGCCATGGCCTGCCGATCGAGATCAAAGTCGACGAGCAGCTTGGCCGCAAAAAGCTCGAAATGGACCCGATTGCGGTCCGCTCGGCCTGCCGCGCCTACGCCCAGAAATTCATCGACCTGCAGCGCACCCAGTTCCAGCGTATTGGCGTCCTGGGCCGCTGGCAGAACCCGTACACCACGATGTCCAATCAGTACGAGGCCACGACGCTCCAGGCCTTCTACCAGCTCTTCGAGCGCGGCTTCGTCTATCGCGGACTCAAGCCGGTCTACTGGTGCTGGCACGATCGCACCGCCCTGGCCGAGGCTGAGGTGGAGTACGAGATGCACACCAGCCCCAGCATCTACGTGCGCTACGCGCTCACCAGCAAACCGGAGGCGCTCGATCCAGCGCTTGCCGGCAAGCCGGTCTACGCGATCATCTGGACCACCACTCCATGGACGCTGCCGGCCTCGCTCGCCATCGCCTTCCGGCCGGAGTTCGAGTATGTTGCGCTCGAAAACACCGATGGGAATGTCTATCTTGTCGCCGCCGCTCTGGCCGACTCCGTCAAGCAGGCCTGCCACCTCGAATCAGCGCAGGAGATCGCCCGCCTTCAAGGCACGCAGCTCGAACGCGCGACATTCCAGCATCCCTTCCTCGATCGCTCCATCCTGGGCGTGCTGGCCGACTACGTCACCGCTGACCAGGGCACAGGCGCCGTCCACACCGCGCCCGCGCATGGCATGGATGACTTCTACACCGGCGAGCGCTACGGCCTCGATCAGACCACAAAGGTAGACGCTGCCGGGCGCATTCAGGACGGCCTGCCCGAGTACAACGGGCTCCAGATATTCAAGGCGAACCCGGAGATCATCAAGCTGCTGGAAGCACGTGGCGCACTGCTGGCACGCAACGATATCTATCACTCCTACCCGCACTGCTGGCGCTGCCACAATCCGGTCATCTTCCGCGCCACGGAGCAGTGGTTCATCTCCATGGAAACGCCCATGCAATGGGCCGACGGGGACGGAAAGGTGCACACCGTTAGCTTCCGCCAGCGCGCGCTCGAGGAGATCAAGCGCGTGAAGTGGGACCCCGCGTGGGGCGAAGAGCGCATCTCGAACATGATCGCTACCCGGCCGGACTGGTGCATCTCCCGCCAGCGCATCTGGGGCGTGCCCATTGCGCTCTTCCTGTGCAGGAAATGCAACCAGCCGATCCAGGCGCCGGAGACATACGCGCGGGTTATCGAGCTGTTTCATCAGCACGGCGCCGACGCCTGGTACGACGGCAAGGCGGACGGTGTGCTGCCCGCGAACGCCCGCTGCGCGACGGCTGGCTGCGGTGGCACAGAGTTTCGCCGCGAGACCGACATTCTGGACGTGTGGATCGACTCCGGCACGAGCTGGGCTGCCGTGCTCGAGACGCAGCCGGAGTTGCGCTTCCCCTGCGATCTCTACACCGAGGGCGGCGACCAGCACCGCGGCTGGTTCCACTCGTCACTATTGTTTTCGGTGGGGTTGCGCAACGTCGCGCCATATCGTGTTGTCGCCACTTCCGGCTGGACGCTCGATGAGCAGGGCCGCGCGTTTTCAAAATCGCTCGGCAATGGCGTCGATCCGGTCGACATCGCCAAGCGTCTTGGCGGCGAGATTGTGCGCCTCTGGGTCGCATCGGTCGACTTCCGCGAGGACGTTTCGGCCAGCGAGAACCTGATGCAGCGTGTCGCCGACAACTATCGCAAGCTGCGCAACACCTTTCGCTTTCTGCTCGGCAACCTGCACGACTTCGATCCGACGCAGCACGCGATCGCGTGGGAGAAGCTCGAGCCGCTCGACCAGTACATGCTGGCGCGTGCCCGCGAGCTCACCACGAAGGTGCTGCGATGGTACGAGGAGTTCGAGTTTCACCGCATCTACCACGCGGTGAATGAATTCGCGATCGTCGATCTGAGCGCGCTCTACGCCGATGTGCTGAAGGACCGCCTCTACACCTTCGCGCCGAACAACGCGGCACGCCGCGCTGCACAGACGGTGCTTTGGACGATCACTGAAGCGCTGGCGCGGCTGGTGGCGCCTATTCTCAGCTTTCTCGCCGATGAGGTGTGGCAGTATCTGCCTGGGAATGCAAAGCGCAGCACGAGTGTGCACACGGCCCTCTTCCCTGCCCCGGATGAGCTTGCGCCTGGTGGCCAGGAAGCGCTGCTCGCCGACTGGGCACAGCTTCTCACGATCCGCGAGACAGCGATGCGCTCGCTTGAAGAGGCACGTCAGGAAAAGCGTATTGGCAAGGCGCTCGAAGCGAAACTCGCGCTTGAGCTTCCTGCGGAAGCACTCAAAGTCGCGCAGCGCTACGAACCCAGTCTGAAGGAGCTCTTCAACGTCTCTCAGGTGGAACTTGCATCGAGCAGCGGCGAGGAGATTCGCGCTACCACCACCGACGCCGATGGCGCCAAGTGCACGCGCTGCTGGAATTACCGCACCGATATCGGCGTCGATCCACGCTGGCCCACGGTCTGCGGACGTTGCGCGGGCGCGCTCGATGAAATCGGCTTTCCTCCGCTGACCGAAGAGGTCCCCACCTGATGGCTGATGCAACCGTCGCCGCGACGCGTCCCGTCGACCGCCGCGGCATTCTCTTCCTCGTCTCCGTGCTCATCATCGCGCTCGATCGCATCACCAAGATCGCAGTCGCGCGCGCGATCCCGCTAGGCGATGCGCACGTTGTCATCCCGAAGGTCTTCCGCATCACGCATGTGCTCAACACCGGCGCAGCCTTCTCGCTCTTCGGCGATTCGGGTTCGCCGGAGCGCGTACGCTGGCTGCTGGTCGGCTTCTCGCTCATCGCTGCTGTCATCGTCGCGGTTGTGCTCGTTCGCATGGGCCGCCGCATCACCGCGACCACCTTTGGGCTGGCGTTGATTCTGGGCGGGGCGATTGGCAATGCCTACGACCGCATCCGCACCGGGGCGGTCATCGACTTCTTCGAGGTACACATCGTCCACTACCATTGGCCCGACTTCAACGTGGCAGACTCGGCCATTGTTTGTGGCGGGATACTGCTGGTGCTGCATTCGCTTGTGGCTGCGCGCTCCGAAGAAGGCAAGTAGCGTGACCGGGCACGCCGCCTCCCGTGCGGGAGGGCACCTGCTAACTGCTTTCTATCGTTCGTCAAAGCGCTCCGTGAGTGTTAGTGCTCTAGAAGTTGTAGCCGACGAACACGCGGAAGACTGGAGTTTTCGGAGCCCACAGGGCCGTCTTCACCTCGACGAATGTTTTGTTTTTCTGTGCGCCCACGAAAATGTTAAAGCCGGTGTTGTAGTTGAAATTGCTGAAACTGACATCACCGCTGCTGGCGCTCTGATTGGTGAAGTTGAACGATGGACCCATGCCGAGGTACGGAGTCCATTGACCGTGAATCGTCGTCTTGAGACGGTAGGCCGCCTCCGCGTTCACGGCATACATGTCCGTCAACTCTCCGAAACCAAATTCGAGGTTGGGCCGGAACAACAGGTGCGAACTGAAGAACGGACCGAACTGCGCCTGGGGGCCGAACATAAACAGCTCGGGGTTGAGGCCAAAACCAATTTTTCCGCCAACATGCCAACGGCGGGCTTCGCTCTCAATCTCCTTTGATACCTGAGTCATCTGGGCGGGCTGCGCTGCTTCGCTGCTAGCGACCGGAGCGCCGGGTTGGATTACAGAGACGCTTTCGGCCACTCGAGTGCCTTGTGCGTCTGGCGTACTACCGTTCACGCGAACGCGGACACCGGGCTTGACTGTTCCCTTGGGGACGAAGCCGGCGGCATAGGTGAACAGATGATACTGGTTGTCGTCCGATCGAATCACCAGAGTATGCCGGGTCGCGGAAGTCACAGTTCCCTCGACCATGCGGTCGTTTCCTTCCGTCTGAACCGATTTTGCCGAAGGCTGGTCGGAAGAATTCTGTTGGGCCTGAACTGTTACGCCAAGCGCGAGGAAGGCGGACCCACAAAGAATTGAGAGAATGAGCAGATTGCGGGCTCGCATAAAGTTCTCCTTGTGCCTGGATTGCGGATCGGTGCTGCTGGAGCGCCTCGGGTGACGCCTTTGCTGATGGGATGGCTCCCGTGCTATGGGCGATGTCAACTGTCAAGAAACAGAGATGATGAGGTCGCAAACCGCCCATTCTGAGGATTTTCTGGGATTGTGGGCGGATTACCGGCAATAAGGAAGTTATGCCGAGGGCGGGTCAACCCGGCTCGTCGGTTTATGAGATAGGTTCTATCGCCAGCATGGAATTCAACTCGTGCCCTGCGTCAAGCGATGGCCAGACTTTGCTCACACCCCATGTTCGATTCGGCATGCGAGCCAACCCGCTTTCCAATCCATCCCCGACGATATACTGAAGGGTGCATCCTCAGCCCCTGAAGGCCACTACGGACAAGCCCCCTGTGAACGACGCCATCGTGATCCGCGGCGCGCGGACCCATAATCTGAAAGGCATTGACTGCGAGATCCCGCACGGGAAACTCACGGTCATCTCCGGGGTCTCCGGCTCGGGCAAGTCCTCGCTTGCCTTCGACACCATCTACGCCGAAGGGCAGCGCCGCTACGTGGAATCGCTTTCCGCATACGCGCGGCAATTCCTCGAACGCATTGAAAAGCCCGACGTCGAGCTCATCGATGGACTCGCGCCGGCGATCGCGATCAAGCAGAAGAACTCGACCCGCAATCCGCGCTCGACGGTCGCCACCGCCACGGAAATCTACGACTACATGCGGCTGCTCTACGCCCGCTGCGGGACGATGCACTGCATCGTCTGCAACAACCTGGTCCGCCGGGACTCGGTGGACGAGATCGCCGCTGCCATCCTTGCGCTCGGCGAAGGTACGCGCCTGCACGCGCTCTTTCCGGTGGAGACGCGCCGTCCTCCCGCATCGGAAGATCTCGCGGTCAGTGAGCATCCCAAGGACGAGCCTGCGAAACCGAAACGCGCGGTAAAGAAGACCAAAACCGCAGCGACTCAGGCCGGGGCGCCTGAGCCCATTTCCGATGCGCTCCGGCAGCGTCTCACCGATCTTCGCGCGCGCGGCTTCAATCGGCTCTATCAGCAGAACCGCATCTTCGAGTTTTCCTCGCCGGAATCGCTGCTCGAGATCGATTTCACAGAGCCGGTCTTCGTCCTCGTGGACCGCATCGCGGTCTCGAGTGAAAGCCGCGCACGCATCGTCGATGCGGCGGAGATCGGCTATCGCGAGTCAGGAGAGATCGTCTACGAGGTTGTTCCGCGCGAAGACGATGGGCAGCCGCGGCAGCGCCTTCGCTTCTCCCGCGAGTACGAGTGCAAGCACTGTCACCGGCTCTACCGCGAGCCGGAGCCGCGCCTCTTCTCCTTCAACAATCCGTACGGCGCGTGCCCGCGCTGCCAGGGCTTCGGCAACACCATCGACTTCGATCTTGACCTCATCATCCCGGACAAGGGCAAGTCGCTCGACGACGGCGCGATCGATCCGTGGACGCGGCCGAAATACCGTCCGTACCACACCGAGCTGCGCCGCGCCTGCCGCGAGCAAGGCATCCCGCTCAATGTGCCGTGGTATGACCTGACACCGGCGCAGCAGGCCTTCGTGCTTGAGGGCAATGCCGCCTTCCCGGGCGTGTACGGCTTTTTTCGACTGATGGATCGCAAGAAGTACAAGCTGCATGTGCGCGTGATGCTCTCGAAATATCGCGGCTATGCCCGCTGCCCGGAGTGCAAAGGCGAGCGGCTGCGGGCCGAGGCGCGCGCCGTGCTGGTGGATGGCCGCAACATCTGCCAGGCCGCCGCCCTTACCATCGCAGCCGCGCACCAGTTTTTTTCCGCGCTGACCCTCACCCGCGAGCAGGAGGAGATTGCCGGTTCCATCCTCAAAGAAGTGCAGCAGCGGTTACGTTTCCTCGATGCCGTAGGACTCGACTACCTCACGCTCGACCGTCTTGCCTCCACGCTTTCCGGCGGCGAGGCGCAGCGCATCCAGCTCGCCACATCGCTCGGCTCACAGCTTGTCGGCGCGCTCTACGTCCTCGACGAGCCCTCTATCGGCCTGCACACGCGGGATACGGCCAAGCTGATCCGCATCCTCGAAAACCTGCGCGATCTCGGCAACACCATCCTGGTCGTCGAACATGACCCCGATGTGCTGCGTGCCGCCGACTACCTCATGGACCTGGGGCCCGGCGCGGGCGAATATGGCGGCAAGCTGCTGGCCGCAGGCACCGTCGAGCAGGTCGAACGCAACCCCGACTCGCTTACCGGCCGCTATCTTTCCGGCGCTCTCACCATCCCAGTGCCGACCCGCCGACGCGAACCAGGCCGCGAAAAGATCGTCCTGCGCGGAGCGCGCGTCCACAACCTGCGCGGCGTCGATGTCGAAATTCCGCTGGGCCTGCTGGTCTGCGTCACCGGCGTCTCCGGCTCGGGCAAGTCCACTCTGGTTCATCAGGTCCTCTACCGCGCCATCGCGCATGCCCTGGGCCAGACGGAGGGCGGCGACCCCACCGGCCTCTACCGTGAACTCACCGGCGCCGAGCGCCTCAACGACATCGTGCTGGTCGACCAGAATCCCATCGGACGCACTCCGCGCTCGAATCCCGTCACCTACATCAAGGCCTTCGATTCGATCCGCGAGCTCTTCGCCTCGCAACCGGAGGCGGAGCGCCGCGGCTATGGCGCCGGCCACTTCTCCTTCAATGTCCCGGGCGGCCGCTGCGATGTCTGCGAAGGCGATGGCACGGTGACGGTAGAGATGCAGTTCCTGGCCGATGTCGAGCTGCCCTGCGAGGAATGTAATGCCACGCGCTACAAATCCTCGACGCTCGAAATCCGCTACAAGGGGAAGAACATCTCCGAGGTGCTGCAGCTTTCCGTCAAAGAGGCGCTGCGCTTCTTCGCCGGACATCCGCGCATCCTGGACAAGCTCGCAGTGCTCGATGAGGTCGGCCTCGGTTATGTCCGGCTGGGGCAGTCCGCCACCACGCTCTCCGGCGGCGAAGCGCAGCGGGTAAAGCTGGCCAGCCACCTCGCCAGCGTCCGCACAACCAATGGCAAGACAGGCCGGTCGCGCACGCTCTATATCCTGGACGAGCCCACCACGGGCCTCCACTTCGACGATGTCGGCAAGCTGCTCCACGCACTCCGCAAGCTGATCGATGGCGGCGGCTCGCTGCTGGTCATCGAACACAACCTCGACGTCATCAAATCCGCCGACTGGGTCATCGATATGGGGCCGGAGGGCGGCAACGGCGGAGGAGAGATCGTCGCTGTCGGCACTCCCGAGGATATTGCCGCCGCAGAGGGATCACACACCGGCTTTTGGCTGCGGCGCATGCTCAAGGGTGTCCCGGAAGAAGCACAAGTTGCAGTTTAAGGAATACTGATGAAGTGGCTGTATCTGATAGTTTTATTGTCCGCGAATGCGGTCGCCCAGCAAGGGCCCCTGCCTGCGGGATCGCATGACCCCGATGAAGCGGCTGGCTCATCCTCCGCCCTGACCGGGGCAAAGCCGGCCGGCATCGCTCCCGCACTTGCCGCCGCGGAGGACAAGATTGAAGCCCATGATTTCGACGGCGCCCGGCCGTCACTGATCGGCTATCTGCAGCAGCATCCTGCGGATGCTCGCGGCCTCTTCGATCTTGGCTTCGTCGAGGACTCTACCGGGCAGCAGGATGCGGCAGAGCGCGATTACGGCAAAGCGATTGCCGCCGACCCAAAGCAGTTCGAGTCGCATGCCGCGCTCGGCCTGCTCTATGCCCAGACCAGCCGAACGGATAAGGCACTGCCCGAACTTCAGACCGCTAGTCAGCTTGAGCCCGCCAGCCATGACGAACGGGCCAAGGCGCAGGTGTGGCGCAGTCTGGCGCAGCTTCAGCTTTCCAGCGACCCCGCGGCAGCGAAGCAATCCCTGCTGAAGGCGCTCCAGCTTGCTCCTGCCAGCGAAACGGCGGCGGATCTGGTGTTGACCGGGGAGATCGCCGAGGCGAACGCCGACCCGGAGGATGCCGGCATTGCTTACAAGCGAGCTCTGGCAGAGGAGCCGGCGTCGGCAGGCGCCACCTCCGGGCTCGCCCATCTGCTACTGAAAGAGAGCAAGCCGCAGGAGGCCGAACCCCTGCTGCGTAGTGCACTTGCGAAACATCCGGAGGACGCCGGGCTGACCGCTCAACTCGCCACCGCGCTCTCCGCCGAGGGCAACCAGGCGGAGGCGACGACGACCCTGGAAAAGCTGCATCAACTCCAGCCCTCGAACACAGAAGTCACCAGGATGTTGGCCGACACCTACCTGCGCAATGGCGCGCCGGAGAAGGCTGCCCCGCTGCTCGCGGAGACAGTGCGAGCCGCCCCGAACGATGCAGGTGTGCTGACGGACTATGCGCAGAGTCTGATTTATGCGAAGCAGTTTGCCACCGCCATTCCCGTTTTGGAGCGCGCCACCGCGGCCGATCCGCACAACGAAGACGCCTGGGGAGGCCTGGCTTTTGCTCATTCGCAGCTCCATCAGGACGCCGAGGTACTGAAGGATCTTGCAGCCCGACAAAAAATCGCGGCTGACACACCAGAAACATTGTTTCTGTGGGCAACTTCGTACGATAATCTGCACCAGATGAAACAAGCGGCCGAATTTTACGAACGGTTCCTCGCGGCCGCCCAGGGAAAATACCCCAACGAGGAATGGCAGGCGAAACATCGGCTGGTGGCTCTGGGACACCGTCACTGACCGCGTACGGAAGGTCCGGGGTGCGCTATGCGTCCGATCGGTCTGCTCCTGTTCATCGCGCTTCTACTCCCTCCCCTGAGTCATGCCTCGAGTCCGGACAGTAAGACACTCGATCCGGTTGCGCTTTCCGCGCTTGTCACAAAAGCAAATCTCGCCTCACCGAGGGACCAGTGTTTTCTGTATGCGGAACTCGTGCACCAGATGACGGAAATCGCCGGCCGTCAGCTCAGTCAGGGAGAAGACGCGTCCGCAACACTGCGCGCCGTACGGGACTACACGGAGAAGATTCATCTGGGCGAGGCGAAGGACAACAAGCGGCTCAAGAATGCGCAGATTCTCATGGAACATACGGCGTTCCGGCTGAATGAGTATCTGCACTCCGCGGCGCTGGACGACCGCCCGATTCTTGAGACGACCTTGAAAAACCTGAACCAGGTACAAAATGAGCTTATGATGCAGGTGTTCCGCCGCTGAATCATTTGCCGGCCCCCATCCCAACACGCTCCTCAAGAGAAACGTTCCGTGTCGCACTGGTGTGTGCGGCTGCGCTTCTTTTTTTGTGTCACACCGGACAAGCGCAACGCTCCAGGGATCCGCTGACCGCGGATCAGGAGGAGCAGGTCCGCGCTGTTGCCGATCAGCCGAATGAGCGGGTGAAGCTTTACATCACCTTCATCGAGCAGCGGACTGAGGCGATCCATCACGCGGTGGTCCGTCCCGCAATGCAACACCCCGGCGTTGCAATCCATGACAATCTGGAGGACTTCTCGCGCCTGCTGGACGAGTTACAAGACAACCTGGATGCGTACGACGAAGCGCACAGCGATGCCCGTAAGGGCCTCAAGCTCCTGCTGGAGCATGCGGCAAAATGGCCGGCTGTGCTGGAGGAGCCGCCCGGCTCTCCGGAGTACGACTTTGCCCGCAAGAGCGCGCTGGATGCCGTCGACAGCACGAAGCAGACAGCGACCGCACTGCTGAAGTCGCAGGAAGAATATTTCAGCAAGCACAAAGCGGAGAAAGAGCCGAAAAAGAAATCGGACGATTAGCTGTGAGCCCTTCCGATTGGCCTGCGCATCTGTTGATTGACGGCGATGCAATGGAAGGCGTACTGATCATTCTCGAGCGACTGGTGCTGGTAGTCATTGCGATCTTCGCGCTCTACCAATGCTTTCAGGTTGAAGATACTGGCCGGCTGGCACGACCCGCCGCCGGCTGGACTGTGCGTGGCTGCCTCATTGCGATCGCAGCGGTTTGTCTGTTCACGGTAGCGCGACTGGCCGCCACCCGTTGAGCACATCCTCCCTGCCGTTCCGGGCGAGGCATGCCTTTGAGCGCAGTCACTGTGCTTACTTTCTGGCATATCGCGTGGCGTACCGCCATGCTTCCCCGGCGCACTCCGTCCAGACCCGTGCAAGGTGCTAGGCTAACGATGTCGTGAGCCCCGAGCTGCAGCAGATTTTTCAGGACGAATATCGTGTGATCCGGCCGCGGGCACCCATACCGCCACTCCATGTGCGGTTCCGCCGCTTCACCACCCTCAACACCACGATCCGGCTGCGCGAGGGCAATCTGCACATATCGCTCTCCGATGTCCTGGAAGGCGCGCCGGAGCCGGTGCTGCGCGCGATTGCCCACATACTCATCGCGAAGCTCTATCGCAAGCCGCTCGATGCGCGGCACACGCGCCGCTATCGGCATTTCTCTTCGAGCGAATCGGTGATGCGGCAGACCGAGCTCATCCGGCAGATGCGTGGCCGCAAGACGATCCTTGGTGCCAAGGGTCAGTACTATGACCTCGATGAGATCTTCGAGAGCCTCAACCGGCGATTTTTCTACGGACTGCTGGGACGCCCGGTGCTGACCTGGAGCAGCCACATGGCTCGCCGCAGCCTTGGCCACTACGACGCCGCGCACAACACCATCGTGATCAGCCGCGTCTTCGATCGTCGCAACACGCCGCGCTGCGCCGTTGAATATCTCGTCTATCACGAGATGCTGCACCTGAAGCACCCGGTTACCGTGCGCTCTGGACGGCGCTGCGTGCACCCACGCGCCTTCCAGGAAGATGAGCGGCTCTTCCCTGAACTTGCCGCGGCAAAGCTCTATCTGAAGCAGCTTTAAGTAGCCGCCGCTGCGCGCGCGGTTCGCGTTGCCGCGTGACGTCTCGCCCACACGATGATCGCGAAACCGACAACCATCGAGCCAATGCTCGCCACCTGCGCGTTGCTCATGCCGAAGTAGATTCGCGGGTTGATGCGAATGAACTCCACCAGAAATCGGGCGATGCCGGAGAGCACCAGGTATTCGCCGGTGATCTCGCCGGGATTGCGACGGCCGCGCTTCCACAGGATGGCCGCGATGACGAGGGCGACGATCAGCTCGTAAATCGGCGTGGGATGGACACGCTGCATCGTGGGTACCAGTCCGTGCGGAAAGCTCACTCCCCACGGCAGGCTGGTAGGGATTCCGTAATCGCCATCGCCCGAAGTAAAGCAGCCGATGCGGCCTACCCCATAACCTACCGCAGCCGCGGGAGCCGCCAGGTCCAGCATGCCCAGCGCGCCAATCTTCGCTGCGCGGCCCTGCCACATCAGGGTCAGGATGCCCGCAATCAGGCCGCCGTACCAGGCAAAGCCGGCGCGGTCGAAGATAGTGGCCACCGGAGAATGCACGAGAGTCGCGGGGTCTTCACAGACGTGCCACAGCTTGGCGCCGATGACACCTAGAACGGTGACGAAAGCCACTACGCTGATCGCGTCCGCCTGAACATGAAAACGCTGGAAGTTCAGGTGAAGCACATAGCCGGCGCAGACCGCAGCCAGCCAGAGCATGAGACCGAAGGTGCCGACAGTGAGCGGGCCTAGATGAATATATGGATACATTTTTGCGGGTTCTTCACAAGTATAGTCAGTCCGGCTGGAAGTGGGCGAAGATAGATCATGGCTTCGCCAGCGCGACAAACGTATTTGCCGGCCCATCCACCCGTTCTGATCAGCCGCGATGCGATCGCCAAGCGTGTTAGCGAACTTGGCGCGCAGATCGATCGCGATCTTGCCGGCGAGTCCGTACTACTGGTTGGCGTGCTCAAAGGCGCTGCTATCTTTCTCTCCGATCTCGCTCGCGCCATCAGCATTCCGTGCACCTTCGACTTCGTCGCTGTCTCCAGCTACGGCAAAGGCACGCGCTCCAGCGGAGCCGTCAAGCTCATCAAGGACCTCGACCATCCGATCGAGGGGCGCAACATCATCCTGGTCGAGGACATTCTCGACACCGGCCTCACGCTTGCCTTCCTCAAGCGCATGCTCATGCAGCACCAGCCACGCTCGCTGCGGGTAGCCGCGCTGCTCGACAAGCCGGACCGCCGTCTCGAACCCATCCAGGCGGAGTACGTGGGCTTCACCATTCCGAACCATTTCGTGATCGGCTACGGCATGGATTATGCCGAGCGCTTCCGGAATCTTCCCGACATCTGTATCTTTCCAGCCGACGCAGCCGACTGAGCTTTCTCCACAGGCCACTGGCAACTCTCGTCGAGTCGCTGCGTCCATCAGAGTGGCGGCATGCGCATGTCACCGTGGGCGAAGTGAAGGGAGTGAAGTGAGAAAATGAGAGTGATGGAACCGAATACTTCCGAGGAAATAATCGTAGCGACGCGCGGCACCTTTGATGCTGCTGGTTTTGCAAGCAACGCATTGGCGACGCCAGCCACTCTGGCTGCGTTGCTGGACCACACACTGCTCAAGCCGGAGGCGACACGCGATCAGATCGTTGCCCTGTGCCATGAGGCGGCAGAACATCGATTCGCCTGCGCGATGGTGAACCCTACCTGGGTGCCGCTTGCGACATCTGTGCTTGCCGGCACAGGCATACCCGTCGGCGTGGTGATCGGGTTTCCACTGGGCGCCAGCCTGACCACCACCAAGCGCGATGAGGCGCGGGAGATGGTGAAGATGGGCGCGCGCGAGCTTGATATGGTGCTCAACATCGGGATGGTGAAAAGCGGGTTCTTCGATCAGGCTGAGACAGACGTTCGCTCCGTGGTGGAGGTGGGCCGCGCCGCGGGCGCCGTGGTCAAGGTGATCCTAGAAACGTGTCTGCTTTCGCTGCCGGAAAAATTACGCGCGGCCGAGATCGTCATCCATGCCGGCGCGGACTACCTGAAGACAAGCACCGGATTTTCCAGCGGAGGGGCTACCGCGGCCGATATCGCGCTGCTCCGCGGCATCGCCGGGGACAGTTGCGGCGTCAAGGCATCCGGAGGCATTCGTACTCTGGACGACGCCCGCACCATGCTCGAAGCCGGTGCAAGCCGCATCGGTGCCAGCGCCAGCGTACGCATTGTGGAAGAGCTGAACGCGGCCCTTGCGACCTCTGCCGTCTGATTCGACGGAGGCGTGCCTGCGCCAGCATGGCTGTTCCCACGCTGCGCTATGATGACTCGATTGCCTGCCCCGCCCCCGGTGCAGGCAATGGAGCAGATCTGTGAAAGATGACGGTCAGCAGGATCGGCCCCAGGACCGGGCTTCTGACAGCTTCGAAGGCGACTATCGGCCCGCCAGCGAGAGCGCGGCGGCGCGCGTACAGGCGCGCACCGAACCCGTCCAGCTCGCGTTTCTCATGCGGCTGGCGAATGCGCTCAACGCCACGCTCGACCTGCAGACCATCATGCACCAGACTGCGGAGCTGGTCCGCGCCGTCATCGATTTCCGCATCTTCGCCATCCTTCTGCTGAACGACCGGACCAACGATCTACGCATGCGCTTTCAGATCGGCCATACGCCGGAAACCGAGCGCCGCCGTTTCCGGATCGGCGAAGGCATTATCGGCGAGGCCGCCGCGCGCAAGGAGCCGGTGCTGATCCACGATATCCGCACGGCGAAGAACTACGTTTCAGCGAATGAGGCGGTGCGCTCGGAATTGGCTGTGCCGCTGATCGTCAAAGGCAGGGTCATCGGTGTCATCGACATCGAGAGCGAAGAGGTTGGCTACTTTCAGGAGGAACAGCTCCGATTGCTGGAGCTGACGGCGTCGCGCGTTGCCGTGGCAATCGAGAATGCGCGGCTCTACACCCGTGTTTCGCGGCAGGCGCAAACGCTCGCGGTGCTCACCGAAATATCGCGCGATCTCAGCTCGATTCTCGATCTGGACGAATTGCTGGAGCGCATCGGCCAACTGCTTCGCCGTCTCATCGACTATCAGATGTTCTCCATTCTGTTGCTCAACGAGCGCGACCAGGTGCTGGAGACACAATTCGCTGTCCGCTTTGGCGAGCGCTACGTTCCTATCGAGCGGGTTCCGGTCAACCGCGGCCTGGTGGGTACCGCGATGCAGACGCAGGCACCGGTCTATGCGCCGGATGTGCGCCGCGATTCGCGCTATCACATGGTCAATCCGCTCACGCGATCGGAGCTCGCCGTCCCGCTCATTTACAAAAAGAAGGTGATTGGCGTGCTCGATATGGAGCATACCCGCGCCAATTACTTTAATGAAGATCACCAGCGCACGATCGTGACACTCGCGGCGCAGATCGCGATCGCCATCGAAAATGCCCGGCTTTACCAGCGCGTCGCGCAGCAGGAGCAGCGCCTGGAACACGACCTGGAGATGGCGCGCGAGGTGCAGCTTCGCCTGTTGCCGCAATCGCTGCCGAAGCACCAGTCCGCCGAGTTTGCAGCGCGCTTCCTGCCGGCACGCACCATTGGCGGGGACATGTACGACTTTCTTCACTACGACAGTCACCGTACCGGCATCGCGCTCGGCGACGCCAGCGGCAAGGCGGCTCCCGCGGCACTCTACGCCGCGCTGGTCAGCGGCATCATGCGTGCCGCCGCTCCGCGGGCGCTGCATCCGGAAGAGATGCTGCGGCTGCTCAACGACTCATTGCAGGAACGACGGGTCGACGCGCAATACGTCACCATGGTGTACGCGGTGTGGCACGATGAAGACCAGACGCTGGAGATCGCGAACGCCGGGGCGGTGCAGCCGCTCATCAGCCGCAACGGCGAAGTCGAGACCATCCACGCCGAAGGCTTTCCGCTCGGGCTCTTCCCCAATGTTTCGTACGAGCAGTTCACGCTCTCACTGCGTCCCGGCGACTCTGTCGTCTTTTTCAGCGATGGCCTCGCCGACGCCCAGAACCCCGACGGCGAGATGTTTGGGACCGAGCAGCTCTGCGAAATCGTGCAGCAGAACGCATTTCTGGGTGCGAATGAGCTCGCCGACCTGGTCATGGGCAGGATCAGCGATTTTCAGGCCGGCGCTGAGCATTTCGATGACGAGACGCTGATCGTGCTGCGCGTCAATGATGCCGGCTCCGGCAATCCTGCGAGCTGACGCGCACGTTGT
The DNA here is from genome assembly GCA_963757575.1 of uncultured Acidobacteriaceae bacterium. Taxonomy (GTDB): domain Bacteria; phylum Acidobacteriota; class Terriglobia; order Terriglobales; family Acidobacteriaceae; genus KBS-83. The sequence goes on along the minus strand of CAVWSD010000011.1, from coordinate 938,052 downwards.
ACCCTGAAAGCATCCTTCTTGATTGGAGTCATTCGCTTGTCCCAAGCAACAGCGACCCGCGTGATCGCGCCCGCCCGCAACCTGCTCGGCAGCCTGCGCCTTCCCGGCGACAAGAGCATCTCCCATCGCTATGCCCTGCTCGGCGGACTCGCCACTGGCACGACGCATCTCGAAAACTTTTCGACCGGCGCTGATCCGGCCAGCAGCCTTGGCTGCGTCGCCGCGCTCGGCGCCAAGGTGGAGCGGGATGGCGCGAGCGTCACGATCCAAGGTTGCGGCGGCCAATTTCAATCTGCCAAGGCCGCGTTAGATTGCGGCAACTCCGGCTCGACCATGCGCATGCTCGCCGGGCTGCTCGCGTCACAGCATGGAAGCTTCACGCTGATCGGCGATAGCTCGCTCAGTCGCAGGCCCATGGAACGCATCCGTAAGCCGCTCGAAGCGATGGGCGCGCGCATCACGCTGACGGAGGGACACGCACCGCTCACTATCGAAGGCGCGCCGCTGACGGCGATCGACTACACGACTCCGGTACCCAGCGCACAGGTGAAAACAGCCGTACTCTTCGCGGGGCTTAACGCGAACGGGATCACCACCGTCACTGAGTCGGTGCGCACACGCGATCACGGCGAGATCGCGCTTGAGGCATTCGGCGCCAACGTGATGCGGCGTCTCGACGCCGTCAGTATCGAAGGCGGCCAATCACTTCACGGCGTCGATACCGTCATCCCCGGCGATATCTCGTCCGCCGCTTTCTTTCTGTGCGCCGCGGCGCTCTTCCCCGACTCCGGCCTGCTGCTGGACAATCTCGGCCTTAATCCGACGCGCGCCACGCTGCTCGATGTGCTCGCGACCCTCGGTGCGAAGACGTCGGTCCTAAATCTGGAGCAACGCAGCGGCGAGCTCGCGGGCACAGTGCAGCTTGTTGCGCCGAAGGATGGCCTGGGCGGCGCCACTATATCCGGCGCTCTGGCTGCGCAGCTTATCGACGAGCTGCCCGTGCTTGCAGCCATCGCTCCCTACACACGACACGGCATTCGCATCCGCGATGCGAAGGAGCTCCGCGTCAAAGAATCCGACCGCATCGCACTGGTGGCGGAGAACCTGCGCCGGATGGGCGCGGAGGTCACGGAAGTGGAAGACGGGCTGGATGTGCCCGGAGGTCAGGCGCTCCATGGCGCCGAGATCGACTCCGGCGGCGATCATCGCATTGCGATGGCCTTCTCCGTGGCGGCGCTGCGAGCCGATGGTGAGTCGACGATCCATGGCGCTGAATCGGCAGACATCTCTTTCCCGGAGTTCTTCAGCCTGCTCGATCAGGTGGCTGTTCGTTGAGATACACCCGATCAGAGAGGCAAAGCCGGCCTTGCGGCTGAAGGGAGGTTTCCATGCACGTGGTGCGTCAGGCCATGCTGCCGCTTGTCGGGATGTCGCATGAGTTCGTGGGAAGCGAGCAGGGTGCGACGGGCATCTCGTTTTTCCTGGTGCACACCAGCGAACCGGGCCGGCGCGTTCGTCTCCACAAACACGACTACGATGAGGTCGTCTACGTCATCGAGGGCCAATCCACATGGACGATCGGCGATGAGCAGGTGATCGCCAGCAAGGGCGATACGGTCGTGGTGCACGCAGGTGAGGCGCACGGGTTCGTGAACAGCGGTGAGGGGCAGCTCCGTCAGATCGACATTCACCTGCACCCCACCTTCGAGACGACCTGGCTGGAAGACTGATCTACCCGGCCGCTGCTATTGCGGCGGCTGTTGTGACTGCGGCTGTTGCGGAGGCGCTTGCGCCGGCGGCATCGGCGATGGCGGCGCGACCGGCGGAGTATGCAACTGCTGCTGTTGCGAAGGCAGATTGGCATCGGGATTTTTCGCCGCTTCCAGACCCGGAATTGCGATCTGCTGGGTCACTGTACCCGATACGCCATCGCCGATGCTGATGTTGTACTTGGTGAGCGTGTTGGCGAGGGTCTGCTCCAGCGAAGCGCGGTCCTTCGCGTAGGTGGCCATTGCCGAGGTCACGGTGTTCTCCGCCGCCGCCAGACTGCGCTCCTGCTGCAGCACCAGAGCGGTAGTGGAGGCGCCGTACTTGAACTTCTTCTTCTCCGCATCGAGCGCCTGCGTGTTGTACTCGCGGGTTGCCTGCGCCGCCTGCACCGCTGCGCGATCGTTGGTCAGCGCATACTGCGCATTGATGACTCCTATGCGGATCTGGGTGTAGAGCTGCTGCAGTTTGAGCTGGTCCTGACGAAATTCAAGCAAGGAACGCTCATGGAGCGCCTGCGCCGGGCGGTTCCGTAGTGGAATTGAGACATTTACGCCGACGCCGCGGTCTGGCGTGTTTCCCTTGAACAGCCCGGTAAACACATCGCTGTAGCCGCCCGGGGTGATCGTGCAACCCTGGGGCCCGTTTTCTGTGAGGCTGCAATTCGGGTTTGCTGCGCCGCCTAAAGTAGCAGATCCATAGAAGCCATACAGGTCCACCACCGGCCGCAGCCCGTTCTTGACGCCTTTCAACGTGATCTGATCGTTCTTCAGATTCAGGACGGCCTGCTCGATCTCAGGCCGGTTCTGGTTTGCCTGCTTCACCAGATCCTCCACCGCGGCCGTCTCTTCGGGCATCTCGACCAGCGATACGCGATCCGTCGGAACCACCGGCGCTTGCGATAGACCAGGATCATTCAGGTTCCGGGCGATCGCCTGCTTGATGATCAGCTGCTGAAATTCCAAAGAAGATTGCGCCGTGATGAGCGTCTGCTTGTCCTGCGCGACCTGGTTGTCGGCGTTCAGAACATCCAGCGGCGCCAACGTTCCGATCTGCAACTGCTTGCGGTTGTCCGACGCCACCTGGGTGGATTGGTCGAGCGCGCGTTGTGCGGACTGAACGCTCTCATATGCACTTACCAGATTCCAATAGATGTTCTCCACCTGGTTGATGGTGAAGAGCAGCTGCTGGCGGAAAGCTGAATCGGTAATGCGCCGGTTATTGATCGCCTGGACCTTGAACCGGGTGTTCACTCCGGTACCAAAACCGTTGAGCAGATGCTGAGTGATCGTCGCCCTGAAGGTGGAGGCAAGCTCTGGGCTGTAACCGCTGCGGAAGCTGTTGGTCGTGATGCGCGAGTTCTGAAAACCAACGCTGAGCGTGGTTCCCGGGCTAAAGCCCTGCTGGTACTGGAAGTTATACGAGTCGGAATTCTGAATCAGGGTGGGAGCGCCGGTGATGAACTGGTTCGGCTCCGGAGTGGTGGCGCGTTCAAGCTGAACCGTGCCGGTCAGGGAAGGATCGGAAATGGTTGGCGCCGGTCCCTGCCCGTTTGCCGTCAGCACCAGGCCGCTGGCGCCAGTACCAGCCCCTGAGGCGCCAGCCGAAGTGCCTCCGGGGCCGCCACCAGAGGCGAGCGTTGTGCTGTTTCCGCTGATGGTTCCCGTCACCAGACCGGCCGGAGATCCAAGCAGAGAGGCGCCGGCGCGGGAACGCACGATATCCGTGTCCGAAATATTCAGGTTGTAGCGTGCGATCGCGATATCGAAGTTGTTCTCGAGCGCCAGCATGATGGCGTCGCTCAGGCTTAGATAAATCTTTCCGTTGCGCAGAAGATCATTGAGCCGCGGAGAATTGAAAATCTTTGGACTATCGATCGGAGTCGCCAGATAAGGGGCGATCGGGTTCGGAAAATGTGAGGGCGTATCGCGGTAATCGCGTCCGCTTGGCCGCATGTAAAGTGGCAAGGTCGCATTAGGAAAAGGCTCCGCAGGCAGGCCCGCTGTAGCCGAGCCCGGATTGATCTGCTGCTGCGCATCCGCCAATGGCGTGAGCGTCGAAAATATCGTTGCTGCAATTGCCGCCCATCCTGCCAGCCGCCGGCTGGTCGAACCATGATCGTGACTCACTCGCCCCACTTCCTGTTGCCTGAAAAGGTTCATTCGCCCCCACCCATCGAAATGCCACATCCTCACAGAGACGGCACAAGCCGCTCCCCGGACTCCGGATTGTGCCGGAATCCTTCAGCCGGGCCATGCCCTGCCGCACTGTCAAGGCTTTCGGACCGTACAGATCTGCCGCCGTAGCGTCTGGCAGTTCTTACGTTCGAGCACCGCTGCGCGTTCCCACAAATTGCCTGCGCGCGTCGAGATCACTGTTGCGAGCGGCAGCAAAAAGTATATCCCAGCACCACTGAAGTGCCTGCGCTATGCTCAGGCTGCGTATGGACTTGCTTCCATCCACCGAATGTCCAGCGAATATGCAGATGTGGAAGCTCGTCCTCGCGTACGATGGCACGGATTTTCACGGCTGGCAGGTGCAGCCCGGACTTCGCACCATTCAGGGCGAAGTGGCCGCGGCGATTCAACACGTGGTTGGCGAACAGGTACTTCCCCAGGGTTCGGGACGCACCGACGCCGGCGTGCACGCGCTCGCGCAGGTCGCCTCGTTCGCGCTCCAGGCGCCAATCCCGCCGCCCAACCTGCTCCGCGCGCTCAACCGTGCACTGCCGCCAGCGATCCGAGTGACGGCAGCGACACATGCGCCGTCCGGCTTCCACGCGCGCCACTCCGCCACCGCCAAGCAATACGAGTACCGCATCTATCGTGGCGAGATCTGCCCTCCGCAGCTTGCGCGGTATGTCTATAGCCTGTCATGGCCGCTCGACATCGGCGCGATGCAGCAGGCTGCGCCGCTGGTGCTGGGGACGCACGACTTCTCCTCATTCGCTGCTGTCGATCCCGATCGCACGGCTCGCATGGCCTCGGATTCGGCGATCGACAACGTGCGCACCCTCACGCACTCCTCCTGGCGCGAGGCGGACGACCTGCTGATCTACACCGTGGGCGGCAATGGATTTCTCCACCACATGGTGCGCAACCTGGTCGGCACATTTCTTGAGATAGGCCGTGGACAAAGAGGCGCCGGCGATCTGGCCGCGCTGATCGCGGCGCGCAATCGCATGGCTGCGGGAGCGACCGCTCCCGCACGTGGCCTCTTCCTGCATTCGGTCAGCTACGCCGACGCCGGTGCTACGCTTGGCTAGGTTCGGACACAGTATTGGTGTGAAGCCGGCATACAACCATGCAGTCGTTTCTACCGCTAAACCCTCTCGGTCAGGTGCCTCAGCTTGCCGCGCAGCGACGAGTCCACCAGGCCTTTCGCTGGCTTCACCTGCATGATGGGCTGATGATGGACTGGCAGCGCACGTTGGTGGGTATTCCTGCTCCTCCCTTTGGCGAAGCGGGACGCGCCGAGTGGTTGCTGCAGCAGTTCCGCTCACTCGGTCTTGCCGAAGCCGGCATCGATGACGAGGGCAACGTACTGGGACTTCTTCCCGCATCCGCTGCCGCGAATCCAAACAACACGAATCCCAACAACGATCAACGTGCCGTCGTACTCTCCGCGCACATCGATACCGTATTCCCCGCCGGAACCGAAGTAGCCCCACAGACCAGCGGAACGCGGCTGGCCGCCCCGGGTGCCTGCGACAACGCTGCCGGCGTCACCGGTCTGCTTGCCATCGCCGCCGCCCTGCTCGATGCATCTATCACGCTGCCCTGCCCAGTCCTATTCATCGGCAACGTCGGCGAAGAGGGCGAGGGCGATCTGCGCGGCATGCGCTACCTGTATCAGCGGTCGCCATGGCGCGATCGCATCGCTGCTCACATCGTGCTGGACGGCGCAGGCCACGAAGTCGCGGTCACAGAAGCTCTGGGCAGCCGGCGCTTTCTCGCGACGATTACCGGTCCCGGAGGGCACTCATGGACAGATGCCGGATCGCCCAATCCGATTGCTATCCTCAGCCGCGCCATCGCTGCGCTCACCGCGGCGGAGCAGCCACGCGAGAGCCGCACCACGCTGAATGTCGGAACCATCGAGGGCGGCAGCTCTGTCAACGCGATTCCCGAGCAGGCGAGCGCGCGATTCGATCTCCGCTCCACTTCCTCCGAGGAGCTGGTGTGCCTGGAAGTCGAGCTGCATCGTGCAATTGAAGATGCGGTTCTGTCCGCGAATGCCGCTGCCACGGAGATACGCAAACGCCGCCCCAACGCCCAGGCGGCATTCACTATCGACCGTATCGGCGACCGCCCCGCGGGGCGGCTGGAAGCCGCGCTGAATGGCGCAACCCTTTACGATGACCTGCTCGCCGTTGACCGGCATCTGGGCATCCGCACGGAACCGCGCATCGCGTCCACCGATGCGAACATTCCGCTGTCGCTCGGCATCGCCGCCATCAGCATCGGCGCCGGGGGCGACGGAGGCGGCATCCACACGCGCAACGAGTGGTATGACGCAACGCAACGCGAGCTGGCGCTGAAACGCATTCTGCTGCTCCTGATGCTGACCGCAGCGCGGTGTTAAAGTCCGAGGCATGTCCTGCTTGTTCGCCGCTGCCGCATTATTTGCCGTCACGCTGCCGGTCCTTGCACAGTCAAGGGCGCAGTCCGGGCCGCCGGATGCCATCTACTATCACGGCCACATCCTGACCGGCGCAGCACTCGCTGAGGGCAAACTCGACTTCGTCAGCGCGATTGCCATGCGCGACGGCATCATCACTGCCACAGGCTCGGATGAGTCATTGCTCCAGAGCAAAGGGCCGAAGACGCAGCTCGTCGATTTGCGCGGCGCCTTCGCTATGCCCGGGATCAATGATGCGCATACGCATGTTGGAGACGCGGGACGCCTCCAGCTCTCGGTCGATCTGACCGGAAGCAAGACGCTCAAGGAAATGCTCGACCGCATTGAGCGTGCCGCGAAGACCGCGCCGGCGGGCAAGTGGCTGCAGGGCGGTGGATGGGACCATACGCTGTGGCCTGAAAAGGTCCTGCCGACGCGGCAGGAACTCGATGCCGTGACGCACGGCCATCCGGCGATCTTCGAGCGCGTCGACGGCCACATTGCCATCGCGAACACTGCAGCGCTCAATGCCGCCGGCATCACGCGCGCCACACCCGATCCCCAGGGCGGCAAGTTCGATCACGACAACACAGGCGAGCTCACCGGCATAGTGCGCGAAGACCCGGCAATGGAGATGGTCTTTGAGAAAATCCCGCCGCCGACTCCAGCGGAGCGCAAGCGTGCTCTTTCATTGGCACTGGCAGATGCGTCAATTCACGGCGTCACCAGCGTGCAGGATTACTCGGAATGGGACGACTTTCTGGCGATGGAGCAGCTTGAGCGCGAGGACCATCTGCCGGTGCGCGTCTCGGAGTGGCTTACCTTTGCGGATCCCGTCGAGACTCTCAAGCAACATCGCGCGCATCACCCGGCGGACGACCGCATGCTGCATACGGGGATGCTGAAGGGCTTCATGGATGGCTCGCTCGGCTCGCGGACGGCGGCGCTGAATGCGCCCTACTCCGATGATCCTGGCAACAGCGGGATCCCGCGGTATGACCAGGCTAAGTTGGACGCAATGACAAAGGAGCGCGCCGCAGCGCAATTCCAGATGGGCTTTCATGCCATAGGAGATCGCGCGGTAGAGATGGCGCTCAACGCATTTGCGACTCCCAAGCAGGATCCCAGCTGTGTCGTTCCGACGGTTTCGATTCCTCAACCTAAAATCACTTGCGATCCGCGCCCCCGCATCGAACACTCGCAGGTCCTGGATGCCCCCGACTTCGCTCGCTATAGAGATCTCGGCGTCATCGCCTCCATGCAGCCCAACCATTTACTCACCGACATGGCCTGGGCGGAGCAACGCCTGGGCCACGATCGCGCCCGCTACTCCTATGCATGGAAGAGCTTCCTCGATCACGGCGTGCCGCTGGCCTTCGGCACCGACTATCCGGTCGAGCCCATCACGCCCTTCCGCGGCATCTATGCCGCCGTCACGCGCGAGAACGAAGCCGGTACCCAGAGCTACTTTCCGGAAGAGAAGCTGACCATCGCGCAGGCGCTCTATGCCTATACGCAGGGCTCGGCTTACGCAGAATTCAGCGAGTCTTACAAAGGAACGCTCGCACCCGGCATGGTGGCCGACTTCATCGTGCTTGATCGCGATCTCACAAAAATCCCAGCCCATGACATCCTTGGGACCAAGGTGTTGCGCACCGTGGTCGCAGGCCATCCGACCTATTTCGCGAACGCAGTCACGCGCTAAGGAAGGAGCACGCCCATCGCGAAGCACACCCGCAGTGCCTCTCTGCTGCTGATCCTTACCGCAGCCATCTGGGGCTCCACCTTCGTGGTGGTTAAGGACGCGCTCGGCGACATCTCGCCGCTGCTCTTCAACCTGCTGCGCATGGTGATCGCCACCGTCGTTCTGGCTGGGATCTATCATCGCGATCTGCGCCGGCTTAAACGCAGTTATCTTGGCGGAGGCGCCCTGGTCGGTCTTTGCCTTGCGGCGGGTTACAGCTTTCAGACCGCCGGCCTCGCCCGCACCACGCCGGCCAAATCCGCGTTCATCACCGGGCTTATCGTCGTATTCGTGCCGCTGCTGTGCGCATTTCCGGCGCTGCGGCCTGCCAGCATGCGCGCTCCGTCGCCTTGCGGTTTTTGCCGGTGCCGCCATGGCCTTCGCCGGCATCCTGTTGCTCACCACGCCTTCGCACATAGCCTGGTCAATGCTGTTTGCCAGCATCAACGCCGGCGATCTGCTGACACTGCTGTGCGCGCTTGGCTTCGCGCTGCATGTGCTCTCGCTGGCGCACATTTCGCCGCGGCTGCCGCTGGGTGCGCTCGCCGTGCTGCAACTGGCCTTCTGCACCGTCATCATGGGCGCGGTACTGCCGCTCTTCGAGCATCCCTGGCTTCATTCGTCACCGAGGCTGCTCGTCGCCCTCGGGATCACCGGCGTGCTGGCCACCGCTGTCGCGTTCACCGTGCAGTCGTGGGCGCAGCAGCACCTCTCCGCCACGCGCACAGCGTTGATCCTCGCGCTCGAGCCCGTCTTTGCGTTTCTGACTTCGTACTTCTTTTATGGCGAGCGGCTCTCCGCCCGCGCTTCGTTGGGCGCTTTGCTGATTCTGGGCGGCATTGCGTTCACCGAATTGCTGCCGCAGGCAGCGCCTGCCAGCGCGCATGAGGCGCCGGTTGCCTGAGAACTGAAATCAGTTATATTCACGGCAAAACCGTTCGCCATTCAGGGCGTCTAAAAAAGCAGCGATGTCTGGGATAGAGCAGTCACTGCGAACCATCTATACTGAATTGTCAAGACAATTCCACACATCTCCGGCGTACTCGCCGCACCGCCGCGACAGCTATCGCGAAACTCACGAGGTTAGACCTGCATATGAACTCTTTTCTTAGACGGATCAAGCTCAACCGTCTGGCTCCAACGTTTGTCGTACTGTCCACCCTCTCCGCCGGCATCATCATCGGCTCGGTAGCCGTCCACGGCGTGAAAGGGAGCGATAACCAGGTCAATAGTTCTGACGCTACGCCACTGAAGATCCCCAGCCCCGTGCAGCTCGGCACGCAGTTTACGCAGATCGCCAAGGACGTAGGTCCAGCGGTGGTGAATATCTATACCGAGCAGCTCCCTCACGAGCGGCGGACCAAAGGAGGCCGTTCCGGTCGTGGCGTGCCTTTGCAGCCGGGTACTCCGCAATCCCCGGACGATCAACAGGGTCCCGGCGATGACGAGCAGCAGCCGCAGGGACCGGACAACAACTTCCAGGACTTCTTCAATCGCTTTTTCGGTGGCCCTGGCGGACAGGGTCCGGATGATGGTGGTGGCCCGGATGGCGGCGGTGTTCGTGAATCGCTTGGTTCCGGCTTCATCGTCGATCAGCGCGGCTACATCATCACCAACAATCACGTGGTGGACAAGGCGGACAAAATTTACGTCAAGCTATCCACCGATCCGGACAATCCCACCGATCATGGCCGCCCTGCGAAGGTCGTTGGCGTCGATCCCGACACCGATATCGCACTCATCAAAATCGATGCCTCCGGCTCACTCCCCACAGTAAAGATGGGCAACTCCGACAGCACGCAGGTCGGTGAGTGGGTGGTCGCGATCGGCGAGCCGTTTGAACTTGCGAAAACAGTCACGGCCGGCATCATCTCCGCGAAGAATCGCAGCATCGAGCCCGGAGCGAAGGGTCAGTTCCAGCACTTCATCCAGACCGACGCGGCCATCAATCCCGGTAACTCCGGCGGCCCGCTCATCAATATGGACGGTCAGGTCATCGGCGTGAATACCGCGATTTACACGCAATCGGCCGGCTACCAGGGCATCGGATTTGCCATGCCCTCGAACACCGTCATCCAGGTCTATAACGATCTGATCGGTCCCGAGCACAAGGTTGTTCGCGGCTCCATCGGCATCTCCTACCAGCAGGATCTGCCCGCCGCCGTAGGCCGCGTGTACGGCTTCAAATCGGGCGTGCTGGTCAGCAGCGTCTTCAAAGGCGGCCCAGCGGATCAGGCCGGCATCAAGACGGGCGACATCATCAACTCGGTCGATGGCAAGCCCATCAAGGATGGCGAGGATCTGGTGAACATCATCACCGCGCGCCACCCTGGCAGCACCGCCAAGATCGGATACCTGCGCAATGGTCAGCAGCAGAGTGCGACCGTGACCATCACGGACCGCCTCAAGACCGCTGGCGCACTGACCGGACAGAACAATGCGCCGAACCAGAACGGGCCCGGTGAAGAAGAATCCGGTCCGGATAAGCTCGGCGTCACTGCTGTGAATCTCCCGCAGCAACTCACCAGCAAGGGCGTGCACGGCGTATTGATCCAGGCCGTGAAACCTGGTTCGTTCGCGGATGAGATCGGCCTCTCGCAAGGAGCCGTGATCAACGAGATCAACAAGACGCCCGTCAACAACAAGAGCGACTACACCGCTGCGGTCTCTGCACTGAAGAGCGGACAGGATGTCGTGGTCAGCATCATCGACCCGCGCCGGCCGGGAAGTGGCAATTTCTACCGCGGTGGCACCCTGCCGTAGGGGATTTTCCACGAAATGCGGTGAACCAGCGAATATGAGTGCGGCCTTTCCGTCAAGAAAGGCCGCTCCTCATGGAAGTTGGCGAGGCATCTCAGTGGAAAACAGCTATAAGTAACACTTCCGTGTTACCCAAGAGGATCGGCACCCACAACTTTCGTGGGTCCCGGTCCCTGTTCGATTGCAATCTCATGAATATGCCGATAGTCTCACCAGAACGCGACCTTCCTACCCCCGGACGAGGAACCCGCATGCTTCGTTTTTCTGCCAGCAGCACACTGGCCCTGGCTCTCGCTCTCGCTGTATCGCCTGCCTTCGCGGCATCCTCCACCTCCGCTTCGAAGAGCGGCAAGGTCAGCCGAGTGAGCCATAAAATCCGCCATCGCATTGCCCATCCCATGGGTCAGCGCGGCATCGCCCCGGAGCGCGCGACGGAGATCCAGAATGCGCTCATCCAGAAAAATTATCTGAGTGGCTCGCCCAGCGGGCAGTGGGACGCGACAACAGAAGCCGCTATGCAGAAGTACCAGGCCGACCATGGCTGGCAGACCAAATTGACGCCGGACTCCCGCGCACTGATCGCGCTTGGCCTCGGCCCTTCGACAGCAAGCGGTCCCCAGACCCTGCCCGCGAATACCTACAGTTCACCCGCGACGGAACCGGCGGAGGCAGGAACGCTCGCTTCGGTGCACTCGATTTCGCAGTAGCGGCAACGGTAGAAACAAAGAGGCCCGCACTCAGCGGGCCTCTGTTGTGTCTAATCCCTATTCCCTGATCCCTGTTTCCTAGTCTTCGCTACGCAACTGGTCCTCGATCGTCTCGCGACGGCGCACCAGCCGTGCCCTCTTGCCGTCCACGAGCACTTCCGCCGCGCGGCCCCGCGAATTGTAGTTCGAGGCAATCGACATCGCATACGCACCGGCATCGAGCAGCGCAATCAATGCTCCCGGCTGCACGTCAGGCATGGCTCGATCACGCGCGAAGAAGTCTCCTGTCTCACATACCGGGCCTACGACATCCATGGTGGTGCTCTCTCTTCCGACCGGCCGCTCAACGGTCACGATCTCATGATGCGCGCCGTAAAGCGCGGGCCGGATCAGGTCGTTCATGCCTGCATCCGTGATCAGAAATTCCTTGGTGCCGTTACGCTTGCGATAGAGCACCCGCGCCACCAGCGCCCCCGCTTGCGCTACCAGGAAACGTCCTGGTTCGAGCAGCAGCCGCACTCGCAGCCCGCGGAGTCCCGCAGTGAGCGCCGCGGCATACTCCGCGACTTCGTGAGCGGCATCGAATTTTTCTGCTCCAAGCGGCGCGGCGTAGTCGATGCCCAGACCACCCCCCGCATCGACCGAGCGGATCTGGATTCCATCCGCCGCCAGTTCCTCCACCAGAGCGCGAACGCGGGTAAGCGCGGCGCCGAAGGGAGCGGCGCTGCGGATCTGCGAGCCGATGTGAACACTCACCCCTTCAGGCGACAACCACTTACTCTTCGCAGCGCGCTGATACACGTCGCGCGCACGGCTGATGTCGATTCCGAATTTGTGCTCGCGCAGCCCGGTGGAAATATAGGGATGCGTTTCAGCGAAGACATCCGGGTTCACCCGGAGGGCCAGCCGCGCCTTCTTGCGCAGCTTCGCGGCCCGCTCCGCGAGGAGTTCCACTTCCTGCTCGCTCTCCACGTTAAACAGCAGGATGCCTGCACGGAGCGCGAGATCCATCTCTTCCGCCGTCTTCCCGACGCCGGAGAATACCGTCCGCGCCACGGCACGCTTGTCCGCCCGGCGCACCCGCTCCAGTTCCCCGCCCGATACGATGTCAAATCCCGCGCCCTCGCGCGCGATCATTCGTAGCAGCGACAGGTTCGCATTCGCCTTGACTGCATAGCAGATCAGGTGCTCGTGTCGTGAAAAATGCTTGCGGAAAAGTGCGAGGCGTTCGCGAACCTGCGAAGCGCTGTAGCAGTAGAGCGGCGTGCCATGACGCGCAGCCAGCGTCGTCAGGGATACCGTCATCGCAGAGAAGTTGGCCATCGCTGTTGTAACGGAAGGGCCGCGCCGCGACCGCTTCAGACTTCTTGGACAAGGGAAGCTTCCTCGTGAGAGATCAGGATGCACCCATCTTTTCATAGGAACGCGGACACATCCCGGCGCGATCTCGTCTATGCCGCTCGATGGGCCGCTCGATTGGACGCTCGATGCGGATTAATGCGCGGAGTTCTCGTCAACAAAACGGCGCAATAGCGCGCCTACCAGTCGCGGCTGTTCGTAGGGCGCATAGTGCCCCATCTCCTGCAGCAGATAAAACGTCGACCCGGGAACAGCGTTCGCCAGCTCCCGCATCTCCGCCGGGCTTGAGCCGCGATCGAGCGCGGCAGCCAGCACCGCTGTCGGCACACGAATTGTTGCCGCTGTCGCCATCGAGTCCGGACGTGCGGCCAGTGCGCGCTGCACCGCGATTGCCGACTCGGCTGACATGCGCTCCATCATCGCGCAGAGCCGGTGCACAAGGTCCGGGTCGCGTTCCTTCGCGGGCGCGCCCACCAGCGTGTCCAGCATGGTGTCGAAGAACGGGCCAGTTCCGTTCCGTTCAATCGCTGCGATATTGATCTCTCTTGCCCTTCGCGCTTCCGGCGTATCTGCATGCGGCTTGGCGCTGCAGATGGCGAGAGCCTGCATCCGTTCCGGCGCCTGCCTCCACAATTCATAGAGCAGGTAGCCGCCGATCGAACAGCCGCAGAAGATGGCGCTCTCAATGGAGAGGGCGTCCAGCAGCCGGAGCACCGCACGGCCCATCGTCTCCATGCTTGCCGTCTCCTCTCCCAAAGGCGAGAGCCCATGTCCGGGAAGGTCGGGCAGCAGCACACGATACTCCGGTTCCAGCAGGGCCGCCGCGGGCTTCCAGAAACAGTGATCGACCGGCGTGGGGTGAAGGAAGACCACGCACGGCCCGCTGCCGCGATCCTGATAATGGAGGAGCTCGTTCATCGCCGAAGGCTCGACTCTCTTCGCAGCCGTGGGCTGACCGCGTTTCGCTGCCGGAGCTGGCAGACGCGCCTCCGCGCTGTCAGGCCCTGCTCCCGGCCGCCATAATGTTCGAGTGCGCCTTACGCCTGCGGGTTTGCCGGCGGCGAATAGCTGACGACCGTCGGCAACAGCAATGGCTCTTCCGGCGCGGCCACCCACAGAACGACGTAGAGGATCAGGCCCACACCGCTGAAGCAAGCCAGCAGGACGAAGACCACCCGCACCAGTGTCACGTCCCATCCGTAGGTGACAGCAACGCCCTGGCACACTCCGGCAATCAGGCGTCCCATGCGCGGACGCACCAGCCGCCGTTGCGATGCAGAGGGGGGCACGGCCTGCGCGCCCTGAAATGCTCCGCCCACAGCATGTCCGCAGTTCGGACAATGCCGTGCATCGGTCGCTATTGGTTTGCCACAACTGCTGCAGTAGAACGCCATCAGCCTCTCTCCCGCATGACAATGTAAGGTGCTTAGTGGATAGGACGCAACAGCGCAGTCCGAAGTTCCATGAAGCAAGGCCAGGAACTCAGGCCAGGAAGCCGAATCGCAAACCGAACCCGGAACTCTGTCCCTGACCCTAGCCCTTGTATGGCTCCTTCAGATAGCGGCGCGCATCCGATGCCTGCTCGCTCTCACCCAGCGCCAACACATCACGATACGCCGCTTCGGCCTGTTCACGCTTGCCCAACAGGTCGTACTCCATGCCCGCGCCGAGTCGCGCCCGCCGCTTCAGGTCCGGGCTCACCGTCGGCTGCGCCAGCACATGTTCGAAGGCATCGGCGGATCCGGCCGCGTCTCTTTGCCCTCGCAGCGTGTCGGCCAGCCCGTACCATGCCAGCTCCAATTGCGCGTTGGTGAAGTAGCCCGCGTGCCGCGACTGGTCGAGCAGCGCCCGGTAGAGCACAATTGCCTGCTGTGCCTTGCCTGCGTCCTTCTGAAGATTCGCCGATTCCAGCCAGAAGAGAAAATTGTGCGGATACTGCCGCTTCAGTGAGTCGTTCCACTCCGCCGCCTCGCCGTACTTCGCCTCCCGCCGCAGAAAGAGAGCCAACGCGGTCCGTGCCTCTACCGATGTCGTCACGCCATGCTCGCCGTCGTCGCGCAAGATGGCCAGGCCCTTTTCCTTGTTGCCGTGGATACCCGCCAGCCCCACCACCAGCTTGATGGCACGAGGAAGTGAGCCGACAACATACTGGTGTACCCCCACCACAAGCTCGGCGTCGACGTAGTTCGGATCGAGATCGAGCACCTTGTCGTTGTCGTCGCGCGCCTGCAGCGCCAGCCGTAGTGCCGAATAAAACGACCTCTGCACCAGTCCCACGTAGGCGGCCCGCAGGCTCTTCGACCAACCCCGCGCATAGAGCGCATCCACGTCTTTGGGGTTCTTCTGCAACTGCTGCTCAGCCAGTCGAATGGCCTTGTCCGAGAGCTCCTCGATGTGGGAGGAGAAGGCTTTATCCTCCACGACCTGATGTTTGCCGGTCAGGAAGCCATCATGTGCGTAGAGCGTGGTATCCAGCAGGTCCATGTTGTAGAGCTTGTGAAAGAGAACCGTCTCAAGTACATAGTCGGCCGCCATCGGATTGTCCGGATGGGTCTGCTCGATAGTTTGAAAGCCGCGCAGCGCGCCGTCGTAATCCAGCGTATAGAAGCGCTCGTAAGCCGCACGCACCTCCGGCTCCCGGTTCAGCGGGTTGGTGTGGATCACCCTCTCCGCGTGTATGGAGAAGGGCCAGAGCAGCGCCAGGCCCAGCAACAGCGCCAGGCCGAGGAACGAAATCCCCCGGCGACTCCCGGTGAATCCGCGCCGGCATTGTGAACTGCTTCTCATCCTCAAGTGCTCTTTCGGGATCATGTCGCTACAGATTCCGACCTCCGATCCCCAACTTCCGTCCCATCAAAAGTTCGGCCTCGGGCTCATCCATCCAAAGTTACGCGTTACGGCCCGACCGCGCGAATGGCGGAGCGGGCACTCTCTACCATCAAAAGACGAAAAATATGGGCTATCGGACGCCGCCCGTTTTATTTATGCTTGGCATTCACTTTCGCCGCTTTCGCCAACACTCAGGCCTTAACCCGCACTCCACCCCAGGGGAACGGAAATGACCAGGCAAGAGGTTATCCGTCACATCGTTTTGCAGGCCCGGTCCAACGGGTTCGACTTCCGTTCCTGGTATCGGGCTTACTCTGCTCCGGAATGGCTGGGCTTCGATGAGGCCATCGACCACCTGTGCCAGGGCCGCAACTGTTATGCGTTGCTCTTCTCGCATGAATTTGCCCAGGCCTTCTGGAAAGCCGGGCTGCAGATGAGCTTCATGGTGCCCGCCGTCAGCTATCCGCAGCGCAGAAAAGATGGCCAGATTGTCACCGTGCACCGGCGCGCCTTTGCCCGCCGCATGCTCAAGGCGGACTCCTGGGTCTATCATCTGCGCGAGATGGTGGAGGCGCCGCACCCGCTGAAATACGTTCGCAGGTTCGTCGTCCTGCAGGAGGACATCGTCGCCGCCCAGCAACACCGGCCGGATACGCCCGCGGATGCTCCCATCCGGGATGCCCGCGTCAGCGGCACGCTCGGCGGTGGACCGGCACGGCCCAACTGAAGGCTAATCAAACCCCGAAGGCTGGTATCGAAAGAGGTGGTGCAGCGGTCCCCTACCCTGTCCGACCGGGTAAGCGGCCCGCAAGGCCCCAGCCACATAACGCTTTGCCGCCTCGGCTGCCTTCACACCGGACCGCCCCAACACCAGCTCGGCCAGTAGCGCGCTCGAAAAAGCACAGCCTGTCCCGTGCGTGGAGTGGGTCTCTACGCGCTCGCCCTCCAGCCACTGGCCTCTTCCCTCCAGCAGCAGGTAATCATCGGGCCGGCCCGCGATGCCTTTGCCAGAGAGATGTCCGCCGGTCACGACGATCGCGATCTCCGGGTTGCCGATGCCCGCCGCTCGCTGGCGCAGTCGCTCGGCCGCAGCCGGAATCTGCTCTCGCGTTCGCACCTCCACTCCGGTCAACAAGGCCAGCTCGTCCAGGTTCGGCGTCACCCATCCCACCGCACCCAGCAGCCGCTCGCGCAATTGCGAGATGCCCTCGGTATCCAGGAGCGGCGCCCCGGAGCTCGACCGTGACACGGGATCGAGCACGACATACCGCCGCAGCTCCGGGCGCGCCCGCAGGAAGTGCTCTGCCTCTGACACCAGTCCGGCACTGGCCAGCATGCCCAGCTTCACTCCCGCCAGCGAAATATCCGCGGCCAGATACTCCAAGGTTTCGCGAAACAACGAAGGGCGCACCGCCTCGATCGTCCGCACGCCCTGGGTCGACTGGACAGTCAACGCGGTGATCGCCGCCACGCCATAGATGCCATACGCGGCAAAGGTCTTCAGGTCGGCGGAGACGCCGGCTCCCGACGAAGGATCGAAGCCCGCGATCGTGAGACATACCGCAGGAGTGCTCGCATTATTGAGCGGCGTGCTGCTTGCGGGCGGTTCCATAGGTGTAGATTTGCAGATTTGCTGCGAGGATTGCTACGAAATCCGAACTAATTTCGGCTCTCGCCACTTGCGATGGCCACGGATCGTGCTGGACAGATCCACGGCGGAAGTGAATCCAGAGATGCAAGTGAGCGGCAAGCAAACACCGAAACGCGCCGGAATTTTTGATCTCGATTGCATGACGTAAACAAGCTTTCGCACAGCTTTTCTAGAGGCACCTCGGATGGCCGAGTCTCGATCCGATGTGTCTACTCGCATTCGGGTCACGAACTCAATCACATTGACAATGCGTTGTCCCGTCCTTCGGCTGGCATCCAATTGCTGAATGAGGTTCTTCCTGCTGGAGATGTTCGTGCTCGCCGCGTTCGCCGCAGCACCGATGGGTGCCATGCCGCAGGCGCCACAGGCAGTCCCGCGCGATACTCCCATTGGTCATCTGGAACCGGTCGCAACCTTCAATGGTCCGATGCCCACAGGCGTTACCGTCTCGCGCACCAACCGCATATTCGTCAACTTTCCGCGGTGGGGCGACGACGTCCCGTTCACAGTAGCGGAAGTTGTCCACGGCAAGACGGTCGCCTATCCAGATGCAGCGATCAACGATTGGCCTGGCCGTAAATCTGCTGATCCCACCCACTACACCAACCAGCAGGAGAATGAAAACCATTTCGTCTCTGTTCAGTCGGTCGTCGTTGATCCCGCGAATCGTCTCTGGGTGCTCGATACCGGCTCGCCGCTGCTAAAAAATGCGCTCCCCGGCGGTCCAAAACTCGTCGCAATCGATCTGACTACCAACAAGATCGTCAAACGGATCCTGCTTCCCTCCGCAATCGCCGGGCCTACAAGCTACATGAACGATGTGCGCTTCGACCTCCGTCAGGGCAGCGCTGCCGGTGCGGATGGTATCCATGGCATCGCCTACATCACGGATTCATCCGAGAAGGGTCCGACCGGCTTCGTCATCGTCGACCTCGCCACGGGCCAGGCATGGCGCAAGCTGGACAATCAGGCCAGCGTCAAACCCGAACCCGGTTTCCTGATGTTTGCGCTTGGCAGGCCTCTCTACAAAACGGAGCCGGGCCAGCCTATCAAGCCCAGCCTCTTCGCCAACGACTCGCTCGCTATCTCAGCGGATGGGGCACACCTCTTTTACTGTCCAGTCTCGGCGACGAAGCTCTACTCGGTACCCACAGCTGCCCTCCGCGATCGCAATCTCTCCGCCGGTGCTGTGGCCGGACAGGTAACTCTCGTGACCGGCAAAGAGAGCTCCGACGGTATGGAATCGGACGCAGCCGGGAGCGTGTATTCCACGGCGCCTGCCTCCGGCAGCATCCTCAAAATCTCACCCAACCAGGCCTTTGCGAATGGAGTCGAGGTCACCACGCTCGTTCACGACCCGCGCCTTCTCTGGCCCGACACCATGTCACTTTCCGACGATGGCTATCTCTATGTCACCGCCAACCAGCTCTATAACCAGCCATCCATGCACAACGGCAAAGACCTCCGCAAGAAGCCCTATGCCCTCTTCCGCGTCAAGGTCGACGCCAAACCTGTTCGCTTGCAATAACGAATCCTGCTCACTGGAGATCAGATTATGAATATTTCTTTAAAGCCACTTCCTCAGCAAACCATTGTCATTACCGGTGCAACCAGCGGCATCGGTCTGGCGACGGCGAAGGCAGCCGCAAAGCGCGGCGCCAATCTCGTTCTGGCCGCGAGAAATGAGGAGGTCCTCGCCGAGACCGTACGAGAACTGGAAGCGAGTGGCACGAAAGCTATCTATGTCGTGACCGACGTCAGTAAACGCGACGAGGTGGATCGTCTTGCGCAGGCGGCGATCGAGAAGTTCGGTGGCTTTGATACCTGGGTGAACAATGCCGGTCAAGGTCTGTGGGGCCGGCTCGAGGAGGTCTCCGACGAAGATCACCGGCGGCTCTTCGACATCAATTTCTGGGGTGTTGTGTACGGTTCGACAACCGCGCTGCGCCATCTGAAGCGCAGGGGTGGCGCGCTGATCAATCTGGGTAGCGTCGCCTCCGATTTCGCCTTCCCGATCCAGGGGATGTATTCGACTACGAAGCACGCGATCAAAGGCTTTACCGACGCCCTGCGCCGTGAGCTCAAAGATGAGGGAGCACCGGTATCAGTGACGCTGATCCAGCCTGCCGCCATCGGCACGCCATTTCCCATTCACGCAAAGAACTATACCGAGTGCGAAGCCAGGTTACCGCCCCCGGTCTACGCGCCGGAAGACGTAGCGACCACCATATTGCTCGCGGCCGAACATCCCAGGCGGGCACTACATGTGGGCGGTGCCGGCAAGTTGATGGGTATCTTCAGCAGGCTGACTCCCGGCCTGGTCGATACCTCCTCGAGTCTCATGATCAGGATGCAATTCAAGCCGGAACCAAAGCAGCAGCGGCAGGACAGTCTCTGGCAGCCGGCGAATGATGGCCAGGTACGCGGAGATCAAAGCTCCATTCGCCACAGCGGATATACCGCCGCTGTCGTTCACCCGTTCGCGACGGCATTGGTGGCCGGTGTTGCCGGCGCAGGGATTGCTTTCGCTGCCTGGAACAGATGGAAGAGCTGAACACCCCATCGAGACAAGTTATTGAAGGAGAAGATTATGGATCGCATCGAAATTCCCGAACAGCAGGTTATCTCGCTCGATGATGTTGCTCCGGACGTTCGCGGCTTGCGCATTGCCTTCGTAAACGTCTTCGCCGTCACGCATTCGGACGGCAGTTGGAGCTTGATCGATGCAGCCTTGCCGTTCAGCGCCGGGTATATCCGCAGTTGGGCTGAGAAACATTTCAGGACTCCTCCGAATTCGGTGATCCTGACCCATGGGCACTTCGATCATGTGAGCGCCGCAAAGGACCTGGCCGAGGACTGGAACATACCGATCTATGCTCATCCTCTTGAATTCCCATATTTGACGGGCAAAAAAGAGTACCCAAAGCCGAATGTGGGCGCCGGCGGCGGCATGATGACGCTGCTCTCTCCGCTCTATCCACGCGGTCCGATCGATCTGGGCAAGCGGCTGGTCAATCTCTCTGAAGATAGCGAGGTGCTCTCCGGACTCGCCGCGCTTCGCAGTCTTCCGGAATTGCCGGGATGGCAGGTCCTGCACACGCCCGGCCACACCCCGGGCCATGTCTCCTTCTTCCGTTCGTCGGATCGCACCCTACTGGTTGGCGATGCATTCTGCACCACCAAACCGGAGTCCTTCTTCGAAGCGGCTCTGGCGCAACATCCCGAGCTGCATGGACCCCCGTCGTATTTCACTTCGGATTGGGACGCGGCGCGTACTTCGGTACAGCGGCTGGCAGGCCTGAATCCCACCGTCTTCGCTCCCGGGCATGGCAAGCCTCTGGCGGGCGCGGACATGCCTGCGAAACTGCGCGAGCTCTCCGAAAACTTTGATCGAATCGCGATCCCGGCGAATGACCATTAGCTCGCGCCGGTTCCGCATGCTCGAGGACAGGATGCCAGGCGGACGCTGCCAGGAAGCTTCTGCCGCGTTTCTCGGATCCGAGGCCTGTGTGGAGATCCTCTTCCAGGAGCATGAATGTCCGTGAGGATGGGTGAGGGCAGGAAAGGGGCGAGCTTCCGCCCACCGGCCAAAATTCACCCTGCAATCGGTTCAACGAATCGTCTATGCGGTTGCACCTTATATGCGAATTTCGTGACTGAAGTAACACATTTCCCTCCGGACCGCAACCATTTAAATGCAAATAAACGCCGCAATTTGTTTGTTTTGCAGATGCCCCCGCCGGTAAAATGTCGTCAGTCGATATGAATACTGCCTTCATCCATACGAATCGCTCTCTACGATTTCCTATCGTTGCAGCGGCGCTCATGGTGACAGCGTTCTTTATGACGAGCGCGCGCACAGCCACCTCGGTGCACGCAGAGCAGAGCGCCAGCAACACAGTCAAAGCCCCAACCGTCCATCGCCAGCACTGGTTCCAGTTCGGGCGCGCGTCCTGGTATGGACATGCGCTGCAGGGTCTGCCTACCGCGACCGGCGAGGCGTACGACATGAACGCGATGACGTGTGCCCATCGCACGCTGCCGCTCGGCTCTCTGGTGCGGGTCACGAACCTGCGCAACCACCGTTCGCTGGTGCTTCGCGTCAACGACCGCGGTCCCATGATCGAGACACGCGTCGTCGACCTCTCCTACGCGGCAGCCAAGCGCCTCGGCTTCAGTCATATCGGCACAGTACGGGTCCGGCTCGACCTGGTCGACATCAAGCCTTCGCCCAGCGAAGTCGCGATGCTGACCAAGCCGGCTATGTAAGTCCAGCTTCGGCTGACTCCCTGCTGAAGCATTCACCACCTCCATCCAGACGGTCCGTTGCGCACGTGGCCGCGCGGTAACACCGATTCCCACACATGTGCGGCGGAAGGGCGCTGACGAATGCGGCCTTTCCCTCAAGAAAGCCGCTCCGCCCGGAACCTGAGGGGACATGGCAGCGGGAAAACTGCTCTAAGATAGCCACATGGTGATAGCCACATGGTAACTACCGCGCCACCGGCTTCCCCCGCGCAGACTTCGGCCCAGCGGCTGATCGTCGCCCTGGACTTTGCCGACGCTGCCGCTGCCCTGGCCTGCGCCGATCAGCTCGCCGGCTCCGTCTCCTGGTTCAAGGTCGGGCTCGAGCTTTATCTGGCGGCGGGGGACCGCATCGTCCGCGATCTCAAGCAGCGCGGCCACTCTGTCTTTCTCGATCTCAAGCTGCACGACATCCCGAATACCGCTGCCTCCGCCGTTCGCTCCCTGTCACTACTGGAGCCGGATATGCTCACCATCCACGCCGCGGGCGGCCGGGCCATGCTCAACGCTGCAGCCGAAGCGGCGCGTTCCCTGCCACATCCGCCGCGCCTGCTGGCGGTCACCGTGCTCACCAGCATGGATACGGCCGCGCTCGCCGAGACCGGTGTGCCCGGTACCCCGGTGGAACAGGTCCTGCGCCTTGCGCGCCTCGCCGCAGAGTGCGGCATCGAGGGCATGGTGTGCTCTCCCGCAGAGGCTGCCGCCCTGCGCAGTGCGCTGCCCAAGGCCTTGCTGGTGACGCCGGGCATCCGTCCCGCAGGCGCCGATGCCGGGGACCAGAAGCGCATTGCGACACCGCAATTCGCGCTTGCCGCGGGCGCCAGCATGCTGGTGATCGGGCGGCCCATTACCGCCGCGGCGGATCCAAAAGCGGCCGCCCAGGCCATCCTCAGCGACATGGCAAAGAGTAACCCCACCAAGTGAAAAGCCCGGCCACATGTGCCGGGCTCATCATTGGTGTTCGCTGTTCGGTGTTCGCTGTTCGCGAAGCTCTTCACGATTGCTGGACCGCGGTCTCTGGTCCTTGAAGCTTTTCGTATGCTTAGAGCTTCTCGTAGAAATCGCAGCCCGAGCAGGAGATGTAGACTCCGCCCGGAACGCCGCGCTCACGATCCTTGACACGCTTCACAATGCGCGTCGGCTTGTTGCACTTCGGACAATCCGTGCTCTTGGACGTGTCCATCACCTTCTGCCGATCTGCGGTCTTTGCAATCTTAGCCATGACTCTCCGTAACTCCTCAGAACCTGATTCCGGCACGCAACTTCGGCCCGCACCAGAGCATTCCGGTGCGGCCTGGTTCTGCAACTCTTTCCATGAATTGAGGCTTTGGATGGAAGCAGACGGCGGCGTACCGCTCCCTCAAGTGTACACGAGGCTGGCGCTTGAGTCGGCCGCGGAACTAGCTGCCGATCAGGTCTGATGGCCCAGCACGGGAAGCGTATTTCCCGCTGTTGACCAGTGGCCGTTCTGTCCCGGAGTTGATGAAGGCGGCGGCGGTATCGGCTGCGGATTCGTCTGTGGCTGTCCCGGCGTCTGCTGTCCTGGCATCTGGACCGGCTGCATGGTGCCCGGCAGTTGCTCCTCGCCCGGCAGTCGAAGTGAAGGCGCCTTATGGCGCGTGCTTTCGCCGTCAGCCGAGGGCTTGGCGTCGCCCATCTTCACCTCGTGGGTGTCTCCTGTCCCCATGTAGCCGCCCGTCTCGTCCTGATTACGCACCACGAGGTCCTGGCCGACAGCCGCGACCTCCACTCTGACCACGCGATTGCCGACGAAGCGAACGAATTGCGTCGTCTGCGGTGCTTCGCCATAGATCCATTCTTCGAACGAGACCCCATTGTTGTCTTCGCGCGTCTTGTCGTGCGGCTGGCCGAGCGCGTAGATCACCATCTTGCGATCCATTCCCACCAACACTTGATGGTTCAGGATGGCCTCCTTCAGCTTCGGGGGCAGCGTATCGACGTATGCCTCCATCGGCGTCTTTACATTGAAGTCCATCACTGGCTGAATCAAAGCCCTCAATTGATCAGGCGTCATCTCCGGCACATATCTGTCAAAAGTCAAGGTAAGCCGCGAGCCCACCGGCTCCTGGCCATCGTCTCGCACGATGGGCGCGCTTCCCATACCGCCGCCGATTTCAATGTGGCGCAGATACTTGTGCTTATGATCCGGACCGCCATTGAATTCGAAGACGATCTTGTCGGACGCGATCTTGATGTCGGAGATCACCAGCCGGTCGCCAGCCTTCGAGCTGATGCCGTGTTTCTGCAGCGCTACCTCATAGTCCAGGCCATCCGGTTTCAGTTCCCCGTTCGCGTGAAGTACCACCCCATGCGAATCCAGCGGCAATGGCCGGCGGGCGAAGCCTTGTTCCGCAGTGAAGGCCACGATCAGCTCCCTATGCGCGCGCGGCGTCAGCTTGCGGTCGTCGAGCTTTACGTGAGTGGACTGGAAGGGGGGAATATTTTGCTGGTGCTCAGACTGCACGATGAAGACCTGGCTCTGCGCGAATGCGCTCGGAGCCACGAGCACAAGTGCCATCGCGGAAAGAGCCAGCGCGATCGGCTGACCAGCCTTCCGCATCCTGTGCTGAGTGCCCATAGAGAAAACCTCTATGCGGGCATGATGCTCTTCTGCAGGTACCGCTGACAAGGAGAGAGTGATGAACTCTGTCGGCATGGTCAAAACTTGCCAGGCGCGGGGTTCCGGATTACAAGCCGTCGAGAGGGTCTTCGGTTTTGGGAGGCGCCGCAGCCGGGGGCACATCCCCGATCTGCACCAGCTTCGGCGCAGCCGGCGGCGCTTGCCCCATCGCCTGCTCATGCTGGCGTCGCGCAGCCGCATCGATGTCCACCGGAAGGCCGCCCGGAATGATCTCGGGATATCCATAGCGGGCAGCATATTCGCGTGTCACCCGCATGATGAGCCACAGCCCGAAGCACAGCACCAGCACCGCCACCACGCTGCCCTCTGGTCCATAGTCGGCGCCGGTGAGCGCATCCGGCCCCTGAGGCAGGCTCTGGACGACCGGCGAGAACCCGTTCGCGAATCCGCTGTAGCCGCTGAGCGGTAGACCGAACAACGGTCCCATCGCCGCGTTCCAGGCGAAATGCAGACCCCAGGGTAGCCACAACGCGCGCGTCCGCAGATACGCGATACACAGAATCATGCTGAGCAGGAACAGCGCGAAGACCGCGGCGTGCGGCATGTCGGGCTGATAGTGCACCACGACGAAGCAGATTGAGATCAGCACCGAGGCCATCGTTGTTCCGATCGCATCGATCAGCCGCTGAAATGGATATCCGCGGAAGATCAGCTCTTCGCACAGCGCGGCAATGGCCAGCACCAGCAGATCGAGGATCAGCAGGAACCACTGGTGCGCGCCGGTCCACAACGTCGCTCCCAGGCCGCCGATAAAGACGGAAGGCACGATGGTCAGCAGCAGCAGCCCCCAGCCGACGGCCGAGCCCGTGCCGAACTCATGCAGCATGCCGGGACGCGGCACCAGCCCCATGGCGCGTCCCGGCTCTCGCTGGCGGGAAAAGCCCAGTCCCAATGCGCCGAAACCAACCAGAAGCAGGAACAGCATTATGATGCGGTCAACGAGTGGGACCCAGTCGCCGGAGCTCAATCCGTTCGCCGCTCGATGCGCAATCACGCCCGCGACAAAGGCCCACATCAGGGCCACCACGAAGACACAGAAAGAGCGCAGACGCGATCGTCGTAAGGGATGCTGCGGCAGGGTTGGCGGCGTGGTGACCAAGTAAGTCTTAGGTGGTGTAGAACTGCGCAATGTTGCGGAACTTCTCACGCCGCGCAGCCAGACGCGCTTCCGTGGACATGGCCTTCAACTCACTGAGATGCCATCCAAGCTTCTCCTCGAGCATGCGCGCGGCCGCTTCCGGATCGAGGTGCGCGCCACCCGGCGGCTCCGGCACCACGTCGTCCACGCAGCCCATTGCCATCACATCCCCCGAGGTTGTCTTGAGCGCCTCCGCAGCCTTGGCCCGCTTGGATGGATCGCGCCACATGATCGACGCGCATCCCTCCGGCGAGATTACCGAGTAGACCGCGTTCTCCAGCATCAGCACCCGGTCCGCGACCGCCAGCGCCAACGCTCCCCCCGAGCCGCCCTCGCCCGTCACGGTAGCGATGGTGGGAACATTCAGGCGCGACATTTCCAGCAGGTTGCGTGCAATGGCTTCACCCTGCCCACGCTCTTCGGCGCCCAGACCGGGATTCGCGCCCA
Organism: uncultured Acidobacteriaceae bacterium; assembly: GCA_963757575.1. Classification (GTDB taxonomy): domain Bacteria; phylum Acidobacteriota; class Terriglobia; order Terriglobales; family Acidobacteriaceae; genus KBS-83. Next base: position 912,063 of record CAVWSD010000011.1, on the reverse strand, counting down.
GCAGATCGATGAAAGTAAAGATTGGCCGGCCGAACTTCTCCGCGATCTTCATCACGCGCAGCGCCTTGCGGTATCCCTCCGGGTTCGGCAGCCCGAAGTTGAATTTGACGTTGTCCTTGGTGGTCCGGCCCTTCACATTCGAGATCACAAGGACCTCTTCGCCACGGAGGCGCGCCATACTGCATTGCATCGCCGGATCGTCGGCGAAGTTGCGGTCGCCATGGATCTCACTCAAGTCGGTGAAGATCATCCGGATAAAGTCCATTGGGTATGGCCGCTGCGCATTCCGCGCCAGCTCGGTCTTCAGCCACGCGTCCGGCTGAGGTTCCGGGGCAGGTGTGTGCTTCGGCTCCGCCTTTCCTTCCGGCTGATCACTGGGCGGCTGTATCGTCGGCGGTATCAATGTTCCCTGGGCCACGGATCGATTGTATGGAACAGCAGTTACAGAGACAAATCAGCCTCGGACAGATCATATCGGATGCAGCCCGGAGAGAACGAAGAGCTGACCAGCGCGGGCTTGGCGTAAGCGGTCAGGTTCGGCCCGCCACGGCAGTTTTTCTAGGCGATTCATCGCACCGGCTCGACCATTGCGCGCCACTTTTTCGTCAGCGCCGCATCCGCATAGGCCTTCACGTACAACCCACCCACAACCGAGCGCGCCTGGAATCCTACCTGCGCTCCCGTCTTGGTGTCATACCAATCGGTCAGCGGAACGCGGGTCGGCGTCTCGTTCACCCACAGCGCCAGCGGCGCCATGAATTGACGAAACTCCTCCGGCTTGTCCGCCAGCGTCGCCGTCCATAGCTCCCAATCCAGCTTCGTGTAGTCCTTGCGGCTATCCAGCGGCAGCCCATAGCGGTTCAGATGCTTCAGGTAAAACGCAATCTCCGTATCGCGCACGCTCGCGGGAAACAAATCCAGCTTCAGCAGTTTGTCCCAGACCAGGTTGTACTTCTGACTCCATGATCCGGCCACATCGAAGGCCAGCTTGTAGTGATCGCCGTCCTTCGCCATCGTCTGCCACTTCGCAGCCATCTCCTTCGCAGCCTGCTGATAGTCCCGCGCCACATCATGCTTTCCCAGCGCATCCGCGAGGCTGGCGTACGCCCCCAGCGCGTCGATCGCCTTGATCGACAGATTCGCATTGTGCGCCAGGTGCCCCGCAAAATCATCCGTGCTCAACTGACTTGCCGGGTCCAGTCCCTCCGCGCGCACATACTTCGCCCAGGTCGTCAGTTGCGGCCAGTACTTCTCGGCATAGTGATGGTCCGGACTTCCCTCCGACTCCGCACGATCCAGCGCCGCCGCGAGGATCAGCAGGTTCCCGCTCTCCTCCACCGGCATCTGGTCCTCTTCCGTGCGTTCGCCGCCGCCGTACTCCTGCCCATCCGCCAGCGGATAACGTCCCAGGTCATGCGGCGCAAAGGGAAAATGCCAGCGAGACGACGCGGCATAGTTCATCACCGGCGTCATCTGCGCCTCCAGCAGGCGCGGGTTGAAGAAGAGGAAAAACGGCGACGAAGGATACAGCACATCCACTGTGGCGATATCGCCGTTTGAGAAATTCTCCTTCGCAAACAGATATGGAGTGCCGTCCCAGTCCGCCACCAGCTTGTGTGCTGCCAGCGTCTGCCGGTACGCCAGAATCGCCAGGTTGGCGTAGTCCTCGCCGCCCGCGCTCACCAGGTCGCGCCGAAGCTCGGCATCGTACTCAGTACCCCGGCGTTCCAGCTCTGCGTACTGGTGCTCCGCCGTCTCCAGCATCTCAGCGACCGGCATGTTCTTGCGCTGCCAGTAAGGCCGCAGCTTGCGATCCATCAGCTCGATCGCATATCCCTCCGTGTAGCTCAACAGCACATGCCGCTGCACCGCCGTCGTACCCACGTTTCCTAATGGAAATACCACCGCCGCATGCGCCGCATGATCGCGTGGTGTCGCCGGCATCGCCGCGTCGTCATTCGCGGGCAGCGTTCCCTTCTCGAGGAAGCTCGCCACCGCGTTCGGCGCCAGGATCGTCTCCACGCTGGCCTCGCGCGGCACGCACAGCCTGAAGTATCCCCAGTCGATCCGCAGATCGTCGCCAGAGCGGTTCAGCACACGCTGGTCCCGCGAGCCAAGGTGCAGCTCATCGAGTGAAACCGTGCGCAGCCGCCCCCAGGTCGCCGCTTCGCTGTCTTCATCCACCGCCAGCAGCGGACTCGCATCCAGCAGCAGCGAGACATCGTGCGGCTTTCCGTCGTCGCTCGTCACCTTCCAGCTCAGGTACGTCACTGGCCGCGACAGCAGATCCATATCCTGTGGAAACGCCGGCGTGAAAAACGTCAGCATCAGCGCAATGCCTGCGCCCTTGAACGTATAGATGGTGTGCGTGGCCGCTACCGTCACGCTGGTCTGCGGAAGCGCAGGCGTCTCTTTGGGAAAGCCGCCCATGTACCGGTAGTTCTTTCCATCTACGCGAACCAGTCCGGTCAACGGCTGCGGCTTGCCCGTCCAGTGCCGCGTCGGGCCGTCCGTGAGCTTGTCGTTCATCGACCAGATGCTGAAGTAAGGATCGTGTGCGACCAACGGAACCGCGGGCGGCCGCTGCTCGGCGATTGCGCCGACCGTACCGAGCAATACAACGAAGCACACCACGAGCAGCGAAACCAATCCCATTCCTCTTGTCCCGGCCTGCCCGCTGAAACCGCTTACCACCTCAGCCCTGCTCACTTTTCCCATTCTTCCCCGCTCCCGTCTGATTGCATTCGGATTCCGCTGCCATCCCACTCTCGCATCCGCGAATGGCTTCGACCACATGCTACCCTGCCGTTATATGCAGGTGGCAGTATCTACGACGCGGCCCTTTCACTCTGCGCTGCTCGCAAACGCGCTGGTGAAGCACGGCGCGCGCGTTCGCATTTACAGTTCGGCAACGCGCCGCTACTTTCGCCGGCTCCATCCCACCGTTCGCATGACGCTGGTGCCCTCTCTGCTCCAGACCGCGATGCACTTCGCGCATCTTCCCGCATCGTGGAATATGCTACGTGCCGACTCCTGGCTCTACGATCACTCCGTCGCCACCATCATCCGCCCCGGGCTTTCTCCTGATGATCTCTTCATTGGGTGGGCCACCGCGTCACTCGCCACAGCGCGCGCAGCGAAACGCCGAGGCGCGCGTTTCGTCCTCGATCGTGCCTGCCCACACGTCGGCTTTCAGCAGCAGATCGTCGCCGAAGAATCCGAAAAGCTCGGCATTCCCTATCCGCCGCAACCCGCGTGGTTCCGCGATCGTCAGCTCGCCGAGTACGCAGAGGCAGAGTACATCCTCACACCTTCCGAGTACACGCGCGCCACCTTTCCCGAAGCGTTGCGTGGCAAGGTCATCAAGGCGCCTCTCTTTGGCCGCTGTGCCTTCCCTGCACAGACACGTCCGGAGCGTCACGCTGAATTCGTTGTCGGCGTCGTCGGCGGCGATCCCGTGCGCAAGGGCTATCTTTATCTGCTCGAAGCATGGGAGCGCCTCGCCCTGCCTAACGCGCGGCTGCTCATCCGTTCTGACGCCGTTTTCGCGCACTATCCCGCGCTCGCAGAGCGCATGGCGCGCATCTCCAATCTCGAAATCGTGCGCTACGTTGCAGACATGAACGACTTCTATCAGCGCTGCGACGTCTTCGTGCTGCCTTCGGTTGACGATGGCTTCGGCATGGCCCTCCTTGAAGCGATGGCCAATGAAGTCGCCTGCATCGCCACCACGCATTGCGGCTCATCGGAGCTGCTGACTTCCGGTCGCGATGGAATCGTCATTCCGCCCCGCAATGCCGACCTGCTCGCGGAAGCGCTGCTCTCGCTCTATCAGCAGGAAGATCTTCGGCGCGCGCTGGCCGGCGCCGGCCGTGCGACGGCAGCCGCGCTCGGCCGCAACGACAGCTCGCCGATTTATGATGCCGCCATCGGCACCCTGCTCGATTCCCTCTCCGCTGCGCCGTCCGTAGGTGCCGTGGCACGCTCCGCCGAAGCATGAGCTTCTAAGCGGAACCTTGAGCGACGTCTCTCGCCGTGAGCCGGCGATGAAGAATCACACCCACCGCAACACTCATGTAGCTGATCAGCTCACCAAAGATGCGTGTCTCGATCAGCACGCCGACGAACAGCATCAGCAAGAACCATAGCGCGACGACGATCAGTCCTCCGCGCAGAAAACCGGGCGCCAGATAGCGCCTGTAAACAATAGCCACGGGCCAGGTGAAACCAAACACGCTGGCAAAGGCGGGCCAGTGTTGCGGTTTCACCAGGAATCCCAGGTTCTGCCGCAGCTTCAGACCGGCAGTGCCAACCGCCACCGGGTTATGACCGTAGAGATGCAACAGGATGAGACGCACGGCAATCCACGCGGCAAGCATTCCCGCCGCATACGCAAACACCGCCGCGTGCCTTTTCCGCTCGCCGCCCGGCCATAACTCAAACATCACATAAAAGACGATCAGGAAAAGACTCGTCTCCCGGTTCAGTGTGGCCACGGCAATCAGCGGAATCAGCAGCAGAGCGCGGCGCATGACCAGGAGATAGAGGCCGGCGCAAAAGAAAAAAAGCGATGGCAGATCGTAGGGCAGCAAAAAGTGCGGGCCGAAGTTCAGAATGTAAGTGAAATAAGCCATGTACGGCACAAGAAAAGCCGCCCACGAGCTGAACAGCGCGTCGCCCGTCAATTCGATAAGCGTCTCGCGCGTGATCAGAATCGATGCGGCCATCGACAGCCACGCAATCATCAGCAGTACCACTGTGCTCTCGTCGAAGGCCGCTCCCATGGCCGGCAGCATTCGATGCAGACCGTGTTCAACTTGCGGACTATCGAATCGATCCGTACCACGCAGCAGCCACGCAGTGAGCGCGCGCTCCTGAAATGGCTGTGATTCAAGACCGGCAGCAAAGGCGCGTAACGAGAGGAACGGCGCCGTCTCCGAGATATACGCGAACGAAAAATGACTCGTCACCAGAAGCAGCGCCGCAAGAAAGAGTAGCCGCTGCCGCCTTCCAGGCCTGCGCCCACTCTGCCCAGGGGCTCCGATCATCGTGACGCATTCCCGACGGCAACCCTCGGCGGACGGATGCGCTGCCACAGCAGCGCACGTATCTCATCCCCGCCGAAAATCCAATAAGACACGGCCAGCGATAGAATCGTAACTCCGCTCGCAATCAGTGCCTGCTTCGGCAGACTCATCGCGGCGATATGGAAGACCGGCCAGATGCATGCCCCCGCTTCTATGCCCAGTAGCAGCATGAGCCCGCCGACCAGCCGGTAACTCAAACTGGCTTCGCTTCCAAACAGCCGCCGATTGAGTTCAAGCAAGTAGAGGAGTTGCGCAGCCTCAGCAAGTGCCCAGACAATCAGCATCCCCGGCAGCCCCAGCCACAACATCGCGGGGATGGATAGCAGCAGCATGGCGCCATACGCAATCGGCGTCATGTAAGAGAGCTCGCGAACCTGGTTCGTCGAAAACTGAAACTGATATTTGTGTTCTTTCACGCTCTGTATCGCGATCGTGATGCCGAACAATAAACAGACCCACGGATCATAGAGCGAGCCTCTCCGCAGCCATACCAGCAGCAGCATTGGCGTGAACAGCATGACTCCGAAGGAAAGCGGCGGAATCAGCAACAGCACTACTCGTTCGGACAGCTCATAGAGCTGGCGGAGTTTCTTCCAGTTTCGCTCTCCATAGGTGATCGTCACCTCCGGTCCGATCGAATTCGTCACCAGATACGGCAGCCGCCGTCCCATCGAATAAATCGTTCGTGTCACGGAAAAGATCACCACTGCCGCCGGTCCGAGAACACGCTGGATCACGATCACCGGCAACTGGTACCCCAGAATGTTCGAGGTGTACAGCAGGGCATAGTGGCCGCTCGGCTTCAGGATATTGCGCAGTGACGTCTTCCGCCAATGCCGCAGCGTAGGTCGGAGTGCCGGCGCCATACGCGAAAAATCGACAAACACATACCCGGTCATCAGCAGCGTAAGCGCAAATTGCGCTGCGGCGATCCAGATCAGCTTCGAACGCATGGCTGCCAGCAACGCGACAACCAACGTCGATACCAACAAAGCGAGGTTGTTGAAATTCGCCCCCCGATGCGCACTGCCGATCACCATGTAGTTGCCGCTGAAAAAGCCGAAGATCATTCCCGCAATGATTTGTAAGCTCAGCAGGTACAGAATGGCCTGCGCCTCGCGCAGCGGCATTTGCAGGTGCAGCCATGTGTCCAGCGGAATGAAGAAGATCGCGCATAGCAGAACCGCCAGCGAAGCAAAAACCACCAGCAGGATAAACAGGCCGCCGGACTGCAAATGCACGCATTCGTCCACCTCACCACGGTTGTAGTGAATGGTCATCTGCATGTTGGTGTAGGTCTGGATGCCGTAGTTGACTGTCGACAGATAGCCGATAGCCGCGGTCAGCGCAAGCCACTCGCCATACAGCGTCACGCCATAGTTGTGCAGAAAAATCGGCGGCAGCAGCAGTTGCGTCAGCAGCGAAACAACCTGCGAAGCATTCTGCGCGGCAAACAACTTAGAGATGCGGCCGAGGCTCATGGCGTTCCTGTAGCGTAAATCACCGCACGGAGCGCCGCTCGTCTATCTCGCGTCTCTACATCTTGTAACGGCCAAGGTCCTCGTCGTTCAAGCCTTCCAGCCAGCGCCGCAACTCTTCCGGAGACGTATCGCTTGCTCCCGGCGCAAGCTTGGCAATGCGCAGCACTTCTTCACTCACGTAAATGGGGCAGTCGCAGCGCAGTGCGAGAGCAATCGCATCCGACGGTCGCGCGTCCACCGTCACGCTCTCCCCGTCCTGGCGCATCCAGACCACCGCATAGAAGGTGTCGTTGCGAAGTTCCGTCACCACCACGCGCTCTACTCTCCCATTTAGTCCCATCACCAGGTTGCGCAGCAGGTCGTGGGTCTGCGGGCGCGGCGCAGTCGCCTTCTCAATCTCGAGCGCGATCGCTTGAGCCTCGTACAGACCAACCCAGATCGGCAGCACCGTGTCGCTCTCCAGGTCTTTCAGGATGACGATGGGCGCATGCGTACTCGGATCCATGACCAGCCCGCGGATCTTCATTTCGACGTCCATCGCTCTTCCTCCCTGTTGTGATATTAGACGGCGCGTCCCACCAGACTGTTGGGAAAGCTCTGCGTGACCTCGACCTGTGCGTAACTCCCCGGCGCGGGAAGAATCGGTCCGCGCGGCACAAAATTCAGGGTGATGTTTTCCGAAGTGCGTCCATTCACCTGCCCGCGCTGCGCATTGTGACCCTCAACCGCTACTTCTACAACCTGCCCGATGCGCTTGGTATAGTTCGTTCTTTGCCACTCCCTCTGGCGGTCCAGCAGCACCTGCAGCCGCTTGCCCTTCTCCTCGTCCGGAATCGCATCGATCATCACCAGCGCCGGCGTGTTCGGCCGCGGCGAATACTTGAACGCAAACACCGCGTCGTACTGCACCGTCTCGAGCAGCCCCAGCGTCTCCTCAAACTCAGCCACCGTCTCGCCCGGAAAGCCCACAATAATGTCGGTCGTGATGCTGATCGGGCGCCGCGATTGCTTGATCCAGGCGATACGCTCCAGGTACTGTTCGCGCGTGTACTCGCGCTGCATCCGCTTCAGCGTCGTCGACGATCCGCTCTGCACCGGCAGGTGCACGTGATTGCACAGCGCCGGTACCGCGTCGATCGCGTCTACGATGTCCTGCGTAAAGTCCCGAGGATGCGAAGTGGTAAAGCGCACACGCCGGATCCCCGGAATCTCCGCCACCGCCGCCAGTAATTCCGCGAAGCTTCGCTTCCCTTCTGGATCGCGGTAGCTGTTCACGTTCTGGCCCAGCAACTGAATCTCGGTATAGCCGCTCTCCGCCATGCGCCGCGCCTCGGCCACCACGGAGATCGAAGTCCGGCTGCGCTCCTTGCCGCGCGTATACGGCACCACGCAGTAGGCGCAGAATTTGTCGCAGCCCTCGATAATTGTGATGTACCCGCGATGCGGATTCGAGCGCGCCGTAAACTCCGTCTCGAACGTCTCGTCCGTCTGCCGGTCGTCCAGGCCGGCGATCCGCTTCTCGCCCGCCTCCAGCCGCGCCAGCATCTCCGGCAGCTTGCGGTACGACGCCGACCCCGACACCAGCGAGACATACGGCGCGCGCTCGAAGATCGCCTCGCCTTCCTGCTGTGCCACGCAGCCCAGCACGCCGAAGCGCTTCCCCTGCTTCAGCAGTTTCTTGGTATCGTTCAGCCGGTTGAAGACCTTCTGCTCGGCCTTGTCGCGGATCGAGCAGGTGTTATAGAGAATGAGATCGGCAGCCTCTTCCGTGTCCACCTGCGAGTAGCCCTGCTGCTGCAGTGTCCCGATGACCTTCTCCGAGTCATGGACATTCATCTGGCAGCCGAAAGTCTCAAGAAAGAACTTCTTTTCTACCGCCATATCTGGATGCGAGTATAGCGCAGCATGAGTAAGGAAATTCCCCTCGCGCATGGCACGCTTAACGGCTGCTTTGGTTGTGGCGACGACAATCACGCCGGACTCCATCTCCATTTCTTTGTCGACGAACAACAGCGCATCCTCTGCCGGGTGCATCTTGCGCCCCAGTTCCAGGGGCCGCCCGGACACGCGCACGGCGGCATCATCGCCACCCTGCTCGACGAGGCCATGAGCAAGGCCAACCGTCACCGCAACATCGTCGCCATGACGCGCCACATGTCCATCGACTATCGCCGCCCCGTTCCTCTGGAAACCGATCTCGTGCTCGAAGGCTGGTCCGAAGACGACGCCGGTAGCGCAAGCGGCCGAAAGCACCAATGCTCCGCCGAGATTCGAGATGCCAGCGGCGCCGTGCTCGCCTCCGCCACGGGCATCTTCATCGAAGTCCCAGCCGGTGCCCTCCTCCGTCGCAAGGCTGGCGCGAACATCGAAGAAGGCAAGTCAGCGGCAGGCGATAAGGGCCCGCCTTTGTAGCTTGGTCACGACACGTCAGCCGGGCACCTTCAACTGCTAAACTGGAGTGTCCGGGGCATTCAAGATTGCCCGCCATTGAGGGGTTTACGCAAATGAAAGAGCAAAACGGCCACAAGCCACAAAGCAGCGAACACGGGCTCCGTCTGAAGATCGGCCTCGCCGAAATGCTGAAGGGCGGCGTCATCATGGATGTGATGAACGTCGAGCAGGCGAAGATCGCCGAGCAGGCCGGTGCCGTCGCCGTCATGGCTCTTGAGCGCGTGCCCGCGATGATTCGCGCCGAAGGCGGTGTTGCCCGCATGGCCAATCCGAAGCTCATCAAGGAAATCATCGCCGCGGTATCTATCCCCGTGATGGCGAAGGCCCGCATCGGACACTTTGCCGAAGCGCAGATCCTGCAGGAGCTCGGCGTCGATTTCATTGACGAGTCGGAAGTCCTCACTCCCGCCGACGAAGCCCACCACATCGACAAGCACGCCTTCAAGACACCCTTCGTCTGCGGAGCTCGCGACCTCGGCGAAGCCCTGCGCCGCATTGCCGAAGGCGCGGCCATGATCCGCACCAAGGGCGAAGCCGGCACGGGCGATGTCGTCCACGCGGTCAAGCACATGCGTCAGATCGTGCAGGAGATGAAGGCCCTCACCGTGCTCAGCGATCAGGAGCTCTACGTTGCCGCCAAGGAACATCGCGCTCCCTACGAGCTGGTCCGCATGGTGGCGAAGGCAGGCAAGCTGCCCGTCCCCAACTTCTCCGCCGGCGGCATCGCCACTCCCGCTGACGCCGCCCTCATGATGCAGCTGGGCGCGGAGTCGGTCTTCGTCGGCTCGGGCATCTTCATGAAGGAACGTGCCACGCCGCTCGACGTCGAGGTCGATGCAAAAGGCCAGCTAAACAACCCCGCAGAGCGCGCCGAAGCAGAGTCCCGCGCCAAGGCCATCGTCATCGCCACGACTCACTACGACGACGCGAAGACCCTCGCCGACGCCAGCGAACAGGTCACCGGTACGATGAAGGGCCTGGCCGTGGCCGCTCTGGACGAGAGCCAGCTCATCCAGACACGCGGCTGGTAGAAGCACGTCCTCGGTGCGACGCTGCTGTTGATAGTTCAGGGAAAGACCGCGATTTTGCCAGAACAGAAATCGTCAGACGCCTCAGCAAAACCACGCATCGGCGTCCTCGCCATTCAGGGTGACTACGATGCGCACGCGAGTGCCCTTCAGGACGTAGGCGCTGAACCCGTACTTGTTCGCAAACCAGATCAGTTGGCCGGTCTCGACGGCCTTATCATCCCCGGCGGCGAGTCCACCACCTTCCTCAAATTCCTGGAACGCGATGGCTTCCTCGAATCGCTGCGCACCTTCGCCGCCGCGAATCCCACCTTCGGTACCTGTGCCGGTTGCATTCTGCTCGCAACCAATGTCCTGCATCCACCCCAGGCCAGCCTCGGCGTGCTCGATGCAACGGTCGAGCGCAACGCCTATGGCCGCCAGATCGACAGCTCCATCGAAGAGACCGCGACCAGGCTTGGCCCAACCTTCGACACCGGCCCGCTCGAAACCGTCTACATCCGCGCGCCCCGTATTCAGCAGGTCGGCAAGGATGTTTCCATCCTCGCCGAGCGCGACGGCTTTCCTGTCCTGGTGCGTCAGCAACATCTGCTCGCCGCCACCTTCCACCCCGAGCTCTCGAGCGACCGCCGCATTCATCGCTACTTCGTCGACATGGTGCGCGAAGCGGGCAACGCGGGGCGCGGAACACACCGGAAGAGCTGACCCACAATGCTGCGTGGCGCTATGCACTTCGGCTCCGGGTTGGGCTCAGGGTTGCGCAATTGGTGGATGCCGCCCAACGCCGCCGCGCACGGTGTCGCTGTCGATCGCCTGATGCGTTGGGACATCGCCGCAATGACGGCGTGCTTCCTCGCCGCGAACCTTCTTCTCGTCTGGCTCGTCCTCCGCCCGCGTCGCAAAACTTCTGCACCCTCATCATGGCGTGTCGAGCTGGTTCCTCTGGGCCTCCTCGTCGCTCCTCTACATCGTGATGGCCGTGACCGCCGAGCATCTCTGGGCGCGGCAGCGCTTTGAAGGCCCAGCCCCCGCCGCTCTGCGCGTCGAAGTCGTCGCGCAGCAGTTCCAGTGGTACTTTCACTATCCCGGACCCGACGCTGCCTACGGAGTGAGCCGCCCACAGCTCATCAATGCAGCCCTCGGCAACCCCATCGGCCTCGATCCCGCAGACCAGCATGGTCAGGACGACATAGTCGCCAGTGAGCTCGTGCTTCCGGTTAACCGCGAACTAGATCTTCAGTTGCGCTCGCTCGACGTCATCCATGGCTTCTTCGTGCCTCAAATGCGTCTGAAGCAGAACGCCGTCCCCGGCGCGACCCTCCACGTTCACTTCACGCCGATTCGCGAAGGCACGTACGCCATCCTCTGCTCACAGGTCTGCGGCTCCGGCCACACTCGCATGCAGGCGCACCTGCGCGTCGTCTCACCGTCCGACTACCAGGCATGGCTCGCCTCCCGTGCGAAGCGGGTTGCGCAATGAAGGTGCCACCTTCAGGAAGATCGTCGAGGAGCAATACCCGCGCCGCCGGCCTCCCTCGTCCATCGCTTCTCAGGCGCATCTTCACGCCCCGCGTTTTCACAACCGACGATCGCGCCATCGGCATCCTCTACCTCCTGCTCTCACTGGTCGCCGTCATCACCGGTACTCTGCTCTCGCTCGCCATGCGCACCCAGCTTGCATGGCCCGGCATCCGCTGGCCACTGCATGGCCCCATGCTGCCGGAGGAATACCTCTCGCTCGTCACCATGCATGGCACGCTCATGGTCTTCTTCGTGCTGACCACGGCGCCGCAAAGCGGCTTCGCCAATCTCGTTCTTCCACAACAGATCGGCGCGCGCCGTATGGCTATGCCCTGGTTGAACGCGCTTGGCTTCTGGATCGTCGCGCTCGCTCTCGCTGTCCTGCTCTCCGCCTTCCTGCTTCCCGCAGGCGGTGCCATCTCCGGCTGGACCAGCTATCCGCCATTCAGCGCCATCGCCTCCGCCGGGCCCGGCCAGGGTGGCGGCATGGACTGCTGGCTCATCAGCATCGGCCTATTCTGCATCGGCTCATGGTTCAGCGCGGTCAACGTCCTCGTCACTATCCTCACCGAGCGCGCCCGCGGCATGACGCTGGGCCGCATGCCGCTCACTGTATGGTCCTGGCTGGTCTCCTCCATCCTTATCCTGCTCGCCTTCACCGTGCTCTTCGCCGCGCTGGTGCTGCTCCTTTGCGATCGCCACTTCGGCACCGCCTTCTTCATCCCACAAGGCGACTGGATCAGCGGCCAGGTCGTCGGCCACGGCGACGGCTCACCGCTCCTCTGGCTCCATCTCTTCTGGTTCTTCGGCCATCCAGAGGTCTACATCGCCATCCTCCCCGGCATGGGACTCGTCTCCAGCCTGATCGCCAACTTCAGCCGCCGCCCCATCGTCGGTTACCGCATGATGGCCGCCGCCACCGTGCTCATCGGCCTGCTCGGCTTCGTCGTCTGGGGCCATCACATGTTCGTCAGCGGCATGAATCCCTACGCCGGCACCGCCTTCTCGCTCACCACCATGGCCATCGCCGTCCCTTCGACCGCCGAAGTCTTCAGTTGGCTCGGCACCCTCTGGGGCGGAGGCCTGCGCCGCTCCACCCCCATGCTCTTCGCGCTCGGCTTCCTCTCGCTCTTCATCGCCGGCGGCGTTACCGGCCCCATCCTTGCCCTGCCCGCGCTGGACCAGTACCTCCACAACACCTTCTTCGTCGTCGCGCACTTCCACCTCATCATGGCCATGGCCGGCGCGTTCTCCATCTTTGCCGGCATCTATTACTGGTTCCCGCTGATGACCGGCCGCCTCATGAACGAGCGCCTTGGCCGCTGGCACTTCTGGCTCTCGCTCATCGCCGCCTATGGCACTTTCTTTCCCATGCACCTCGAAGGCCTCGCGGGCCGACCGCGCCACTATGCCCAGGTCACCGGCAGCACCTCGTCGCTCGCTTCCCTTCTGCCGATGGAGCGGGGTGTCACCTGGGCAGCCTTCGTCCTCGGCGCGGCGCAACTTTTGTTTCTGATCAACGTCGTTTGGAGCGCGCGCCGCGGCGCACCCGCCGGCGAAAATCCCTGGCAGGCCACCACCCTCGAATGGCAGCCCACCCATGCGCCCATCACTGTCAACCGCGGCCCTTACGAATACAATGCCGGGTTGAATGAAGCAGACTTCACTCCGCAGTGGGAGACGGCATCCCAACAGGAGTAAGCTGATAGCGCACGGAGTCCCAACCATGCCCGCTACCTTCACTCCCCGGTCAGTCGTCGACGTCGATCGTGAAAGAAAAGATCCCGGGTTTGGCGGCCGCCCGCCCGTCGATCGTCGTCCCACCGGCGGTGGCGGCGGCGATGAAAACTGGGACCACCATCGCCACGGCCGCGGTCCGCGCGCATTGCTCACGCGCTATCGCATGGGCATCTTCTCCGCGCTCGCCGGCGACCTCATGTTCTTCATGGCGCTTGTCACCGCCTTCTTCTTCCGCCAGTCCTCCGGACATTTCGACCCGCGCGGTGGCGCCTATATGTCCGACTGGCAACCGCTCGCCATCCCGCCCATCCTCTACATCAATACCGCGATCCTCATCCTCTCTTCCGTCACCATGGAGATGGCGCGCCGTCAGCTCTTCCACGAAGTCGACGTCATGGAAGAGTGGCTCGGCATGGGCCGCCCCGCCGCGCGTCGCGCCGCACCCTGGCTCGGCGCCACCGTCGCTCTGGGCATCGCCTTCCTCATTGGTCAGTGGATGGCCTGGAAAGATCTAGCCTCGCAAGGCTTCTTCTTTGCCTCCAACCCCAGCAGCCATTTCTTCTATCTCATCACCGGCGCGCACGGTGCTCACCTCGTCCTCGGCGTCCTCGCGCTCGTCGCCGCACTCGCCGCGCTCTCGCTTCTCCACCGCATGGAGCTGCGCCAGATCTTCGTCGACTGCACCGCCTGGTACTGGCACTCCATGGGCATCTTCTGGGTCTTCCTCTTCAGCCTGCTCGTCTTCTTCCAGTAGGCGCACGCATGCGCCGCATCCGCTTTTCCAGTACGCGTCTTATCCCCATTCGCCTCTGTCTCGCGACACTGCTCTTCGCCTGCGCGCTCGCGGCCCACGCACAAGGCTGCAGCATGTGCCGCGACACCACCGCCGGCTCCGCCCCGCAGATACGCGCCGGCCTTCGCCGCGCCATTCCCGTACTTGCCATTCCCGCCATCGCGCTCTTCGTCGGCTTCTTCGCGCTCGCCCGGCGAAGCGACACATGGCATCCGCCCGACGCCAACCCGCCTCACCCATCCGCCAACGAGCCACATTAGCCGCACCCTGAAAGATTCTTTGCCCAATGGAGCAGCTTGAAACCTGAGCTAAGCGCTCGCGTCCGATACCATTCGTCATCGTGACGACTCTCCCAGCAAAGCCGCCATCATGCGCCGATCCGACGACGCAAGCGCGCCAATCTCAGCCCCCGCAGCTACCAGCACCTGCACTAACTCGTAAAATGGTTCTGCCTCCCGCGTCCCATCGTGTTGTCCAAATCCATACACTGCCCATGCCACTGGCGTACCGCCATAACCTGTCTCTCGCGCATCCACATCCGCGCCACGCGCCAGCAGCATGCGCGCGATCTCCGGATGTCCGCCCAGCGCCGCCCAGTGCAGCGGCGTCACACCATTCGTGCGCGACGCCGCGTGGGCATCGACTCCGTGATCCAGCAGAAACTCCACCACAGCCAGGCGGCCAAATTGGCAAGCCCACCCGAATCCATCCGCAAGTTGTTGCGTTGTCGCATCGGGCCGCAGCCCGCCATCCTGCGCGAAAAACTCCTTCACCCGATTGAGCGCGCCTACACCCGCCGCCCCTTCCAGATCCAGCCGCGCACCCCTTCCGGCGAGAAACTCAGCTGCCGCCCTGCGTCCATTCCGCAGGCACACCACCACATCGCTGATTTTTCCCACGTCGATCGAGGCACCCCGCTCCAGCAGGAGTTCCATCAGCGCCGTCTGCACGCCAACCCGCTCCGGATGCACGCTCGTCGCCGTGAGCATCAGCGCGGTCGAGCTTCCACCGTACGCATCCGATGCCGCATTCACCTCTGCGCCTGCATCCAGCAGCATCCGCGCGATCGCCACAATGTTTTCTGGAGTCCTCTGCCGGTAATCCTCCACCCCGTTTGCCGAGCAGTAGTGCAACAGCGTCGATCGGTGCTCCCGTAGCGAGCGAGCCTTCGGCAGCGCTGGGTCCGCAACGCAGCAACCGCGCCAGCGTCTTCTCATCCCCCGCGACCACCGCATCCACGGCGTTCTCAAAACTCGTAACTGCTGATTGCGCATTCTCAAGTGCCCGCACCTGCTCGGCAAACTTCGGCCAGCTTGGAAACCCATGCTCACCCGCCAGGAAAAACTGTGCATCCGCCAGTAACGGCAGTGCTGCGCCCTTCTTTTTTCGCAGCTCGTGCCAGCGGCTCTCCACCCACGCCGCGCGCGTCTCCACCGGGCTACGCTGGTCGGAGAGCATGGCGGTCGGCTGCTTCGCGTCGCGGAGCCAGCCGGAACTCTCCATCCATCGCACCGCCCACGCGCGGACCGCGTCTTCGGTTGACGCGTCAGAAGATGCGCGCAGCAGATCCTTGGCAAGCTTCTTATATTGTTCGAGACGGGGACGAGGCGGCAGCGGAATCGCGTATGACATACGAATCTCCTTTCACGCATGCCCGGAGTCCGCACCCATCAGGCAGAAAGAAAATTCGCTATCGCTATCGGAACATCAATGGGTGGGCACGGCCCTTTCCGCGGACTGGATGCGCCCCTCGCGCTGCAAAAGTTGTATCACGGGACAACGGCACGCGCAGCAGACCCCCTACCGGCGCTTACCACGCACGATGTCATCCTTGGCGAAGGTTGGGGCGGACGCTCCAAACGCAATCGAAGGATCTGCTGTTTCGCTCCCAGATCAGGCATGGACCCAGTTCAGGCATGGACAAAGTGCGACGATCAAATTCGATACATGGGATGTATCGATGCGATTCTTAAAAGGATGGGAAGCGAAGTCCGTATCTCAATGGGAGATCGAAAAAAATGGGGCGAGATTAAGATCAACCCAGCAGCTTCCAATCTAACTTTCGTCCCATGCCTCGATCAGCAGCCATTCATCAGGATGACAGCGTGCTATCGCACTTTGATCAATGACGGTTCTACCTTCCCATGCATCGCCAATCAGGTCGTCAGGCCCACAAACCCAACTGGCATTAACCTCGGGCGGATCGCTGATTCGGGGAAGAATATACTCGAGGCGCCCGGTGTAAAGGTTTGGGTAACCGCCGCGCTGCAGTTCAATGAACTTCCCAGATTTCACCAGTTCATGAACCCAGTTCAATCCCCACAAACCCGATTGCCAGACGGCAAGGCGTTCTCCTTTAATTGACTTGGCAGTTGCGGGCGAGGAGGTACGACTTTTCTTTCGGTAGATACTAACGAGCCAACCGAGCATAGATAGACCTTCGCCAGGAATAGCAATCTTCGATCAAAGTCTGCTCCGGCTCACAAGGCTGTTGTGTCCAAACCCAGCCGACCTACTCCGGCAGCGGCCCCAGGACATCAATCTTGTACTTGGCACAAAGCATCGTCAGCTTCTGAATATCCGGAGCCGTGACCGGCGGCAACACCCGCTCCTTCGCAGGCTCCGCCATCTCCAGCATCATCCCCAAAAAGCCTGTGCCCGGCATGGCAAAGATAAGCATCGTGGAGGGAGCCGATCCCGTGCATCGAATGCCATGCGGAATGCCGCGTGGCAGGAAGATGTAACCGCCCGGACCAAGGACCGTCTTCTCCCCATCGCAAACGAAAGTGAACTCTCCATCCAGCACATAGAAAGCCTCATCTTCATCATGGTGGAGGTGGTACGGCGTCGCGTGGCCCGGTGCGCCTGTGTGGTGGATCATCGAGTAAGCGCCGCCCGTGGATTCGCTCGTTGCCATGACGACATTGAGAGCATTGAGAAACCAATAGGCTGGACCTTCGCTTTTGGCCAGACTTCGCGGCAAGAGTTCGACAGTCATGGTTCAACTCCTCGGCAGGAACAATGTCCGCCATCTTATCTTTTGCCCGTGCGTCCAGAACAAGGAAATCCGCCAACGTCTTCGGTTAGCAATTGGAAGTAGCTCGCAGTCGCCCATGGGCCTGCACAGTCACGCATCGACGCTCAAAGCGATGGCAATCTCATCCATAACGACATCGGCCATCCGCGCCCACTCGAAACTCGTAACGGTACGAGTCGCGACCGCCACACAAAACCAGGCCGGCGCCCTAGTGCGCGGTCTCTATAAAGTGGTCTTTCGCAACCACGCTGTACTCCGCCGCATTCGGGTCGGCGATCTTGTACATCGTTCCCTCGGCCCGCTTCCCGTGGATGGTCAGGATGACGTAGTTGAAGACGGGAAATCCCGGGTCGCGGTATTTGTCCTGCGGCCCGCGCACGAACACCGGGTACGGCGCCGCTCCCCCGCCCCCGCTGATGATGTGCGTAATGCCGTTGAATTCAAAACGCTCGTAATTGTGGATGTGTCCGTACACCGCGATGAATTTCTGCCGCGATGTCAGCGCCCGCGCTTCCAGATACCGCCGCAGCGCGACCGATTCCGGCGCCGGGATATTGGCGATAAACTCGCTCTGTGTATCCGCGATCAGCGGGATGTGCATCTGCAAAATGACGAAGTCCGCCTGCTCCGGAATGTGCGCGAGCTGCGCCTGCAGCCACTCCGCCTGCTCCCCCTTCGGCCATATCGGCTCGATCGAGTTCAGGTTGACGATGAACACGTTCCCCAGCAGCACCGAGTAGAAGCTATTTCCCTTCAAGTGCGGGAATGCCGCCGACCAGTTCACCTGTCCCGGCTTAACATCAACCTGCACCTCATGGTTGCCGATCGTGGGATACACGCGTGCCCCCCGGGCCCACGATGACGCCTCGTCTTCAAAAACCGCCCAATCCCGCGGATTGCTGCCATGAAATGGGACGTCTCCCGTAATGAGCATCGCGTCCGCGTGCTCGGTCCCGACCTTCTCTGCCAGCCACTTCCGCGCCCGAGGGTTCGTGGACTTCGTATTCGAAGGATCCGTAAATCGCATGTCCCCGTAGACCAGGATGCGCAGCTCCTGCTGCGCGGTGATACCCGGAACCACAAAGGTCGGCTGCTCCGGACGATCCACCGCGCTCTGCGCGTCCGCTAGACCCAGCGGCAGAAAAGTGGCGAATACCAGCTGCGCAAATAGAACCGCTAGCCCTCGCAACCGCGCAAGCATCCCGCTCATTTCCCTCCGCCGACGAACTGGACGATTTCCAGGCGATCCCCGTTATTGACAGGAGTCGTCGCCCACTCGCTGCGGCGCGCGATCTCTCCGTTCCGCTCCACGGCGATGCGGTCCGCCTTCATCCCCAATGTGGCAATGAGCGCGTCCAGAGTGGCCGCCTGCGGATCAAGGTCAACCTCTCGCGGCTGCCCATTGAGCACGATCTCCATCTCCCGAGAGTATCAGCCGGCTCTCGCGCTCGAAGTCCGTCATCAGGCCCGCGAGCCACCAAACAGTCGGCCCACCACGCGTTCGTAGAGCGAGGGCATCACCGGGCAGGCATAGTAGACTTCGCGATTGGCCGCCATTAATAGTCGCAACGCTTCCACGCACGGGTCCGGGCTCTCGATGGAGGACAGTATTCCTCCCTCGTGCACATACTCGTCCGCCAGGTACTCGATCGCATGCCCGAGGACTTCCAGCGCAAACCCTGCCTCCGGCGAAGTGCGCCGGCGGACGGAACGCGACCCCAGGCCGGTGGGCATCGCATGCACCTCGGTACGCACCACCACTGGCGGGTGAGGGTGCATCGCGCCCGCGGCATGAGAAGCAGCAGGCGATACTTTTGCATGGGGAAGAGTGGGGGATGCTGCCATCGTGAAGCCTCCGTGATCCGTCTTGCACCGATCTGTCTTGCACCATATCGGCAGTTCTCGGGTGGCCATAAGGAATCGCCTTCCTTTTTTCTTCGCCAGTTCCTCTCCGGGAAGCACACGCCGAATTGGGAACTGATTGACCGCCGGGCCACACCGATCCAGGATCCTCACAGACAATCGGTTTCATTGGAAACAGGCCGGTTAAGCGCGCTTGCTTGACTGAGTTGCAACGTCACCCTAATCTCGAAGAAGACGCCGCGCGGTGCAGGACACGGCCTCCCCGAGTAAGGACCGCATGCAGACAACCCATTACTTTTGGAATTACCTTCCCCTGCTTCTGCAGATTCTTGCCGCTGTCGGACTGGGAGCGGCGATGGTCGGGGGCTCCTTCCTTATCGGCAAGCATCGCCGCACCATCTCGAAGCTCGAAACCTATGAGTGCGGCATCGTCGCAGAAGGGGACGCGCGCGGCCGGTTCTCGGTTCGCTTCTATATGGTCGCGATGCTTTTCATCCTCTTCGATGTAGAGGCCGTCTTCCTGCTGCCCTGGGCGGTCATCTATCGCCATCTCCCGGCGATCACCGGTTCCCGCTACTTCGGTTTCTGGGAGATGCTCGTCTATCTCGGCTTCGTGGTGGTGGGCTTCTTCTACATCGTCAAGAAGGGCATAGTCGACTGGGCCGCCGACCGGGGGGACCTCTAGCTCATGCAGGATGCCTATGACAAAGCCGCAGTTCTCGCCGAGCATGGCGCTAATCCTGCAATCCAGGCCATCCAGACGGCGCTACCAGATGCCCTCCTGGACGCAAAGTTTGCCTACGCCGAGCTCACGCTGAAGATCGCCCGCGAGCACATCCGCGCTACAGCGGCCGTCGTACAGAAGGCGGGCTATAACTTCCTCGAAGATGTCACCTGCGTGGACTACTATCCCGCCGAGCCGCGCTTCCAGGTCATCTATCACATCCTTTCTCATCGCCTGAAGGCGCGTGTGCGCCTGGCGGTTCCGGTGGAGAGCATCGATCCGGAGATCGACAGCATCACCCCGGTCTGGCCGTCGGCTGACTTTTATGAGCGGGAGATCTTCGATCTCTTCGGTATCCGGTTCGGCGGACATCCCAATCTCCGACGCATCATGATGCCCGACGAATGGAAAGGCCATCCCTTGCGCAAGGATTATCCGGTGGAGGGCTACCGCTGATGCCAACCGAGACTCCCGTTTCTACAAGTGTTCCGCCGGCGACGACGCCTCCCGATACCGAGGCGACGCCGGGGATGCCCTACGCGGCCGACTTCGCCATCGCACCGCTGCTCGAGCCGCGTCTTGAAGAAGGTGCGCGCGATCGCACCATGATCCTGAACATGGGCCCGCAGCATCCTTCAACCCATGGCGTGCTGCGCCTGGTGCTGGAGATCGACGGCGAGACGGTGCTGCGCGTCGTGCCCGATATCGGCTTTCTCCACACCGGCATCGAGAAGACCTGCGAGGCGAAGTTCTATCAGCAGGTCGTCCCGTTGACCGATCGCATCGACTATCTCTGTCCGATGACGAACAACCTCTGCTACTGTCTCGCAGTCGAAAAGCTTCTGCAGATGGAAATGCCGCCGCGTGCGCAGTACCTGCGTGTCCTGCTCAACGAGCTGACCCGCATCCAGTCGCACCTGGTATGGCTGGGCACACACGCCATGGACATCGGCGCGCTCACCGTTTTTCTCTACTGCTTCCGCGAGCGCGAGGAGTTGCTCAAGATCTTCGAGCACGTCTCCGGCCAGCGCATGATGACCTCCTACTTCCGCGTGGGCGGCGTCGCCATGGAGCCGCCGGTCGACTTCTACGAACGCGTGCAGAAGCTGCTCAACATCATGCCGTCGAAGATCGACGAGTACCAGAACCTGCTCACCGGCAATCCCATCTGGATCAGCCGTACCAAGGGAGTCGGCCATCTCTCGGCGGAAGACGCCATCGCCCTCGGCGTTACCGGCCCACCGTTGCGCGCGAGCGGTGTCGACTGGGATCTGCGCCGCGATATGCCCTACTCCGGCTACGAAAAATTCCAGTTCAAGGTGCCCATCTCGAACGACTGCGATGTGTGGGCCCGCTACGTCATCCGCATGGACGAGATGCGCGAGTCGGTAAAAATCTGCCAGCAGGCCCTGGATGGCATGCCCGACGGCCCCATCAAGGCCGACGCGCCAAAGGTGGTGCTGCCCGACCGCGAGGTGATGAAGACCCAGATGGAATCCCTCATCTATCACTTCAAGATCGTCACCGAAGGCTTCGCCGTTCCTGCAGGCGAGGTCTACCAGGCCATTGAATCGCCCCGGGGTGAGATGGGATATTACGTCGTCTCCGACGGCACGGCGAAACCCTATCGCGTGCACATGCGCAATCCATCGTTCGCAACCCTGCAGGCCATGGACAAGATGTGCGCCGGGCGTCTGCTGGCCGATGTGGTTGCCGTAATCGGTTCCATCGACATCGTGCTGGGAGAGATCGACCGGTGAGCACAACTTCCGTGACCGATGACATCGATCCCCGGGTGGCGCAGGAGCTGTGGAGCTCCTTCGTCTCGCTCATTCGCAGCTACACCGCCGCCCATGGATTGAATGGATCGAGACAGGCAGTGCTGGAAGTCAGCGCGGATCATTTGCTCGTTCGTGCGGGTGAGCGGCTTCTCACCATCCGCTTCGATGGTGATCGTGGCAGCTTCGTTCGCGAGACAGGGCCGGCAACCGGCTTCACATTCGACGAGCATGGCCGCGTTGCCCTAAATAGCGGGTCTGAAGGACCCAGGAATCCGGAAGAAATGGATATGGTGGCAGAACGGCTGGCGCGGGAGATCATGCGATGAGCCCAGAGACGAATCCGAACACAATCTTTTCGCCGGAGCTCGCGGCCCGCTTCGACAAGCTGGTCACGCTCTATCCTGCGCGGCGCTCCGCCCTTATCCCCATGCTGCTCTACGCCCAGGATGAGGTTGGCGCTGTCAACGATGCGGTGATTGCCGAGATCGCGCGGCGTATCGAGATCACCGAACTGGATGTGCGCAATGTCATCAGCTACTACTCACTGCTGCATACCAAACCGCACGGCAAGTTTCACGTGCAGGTCTGCACCAACATCTCCTGCATGCTGCGCGGCGGCAACGAAATGCTTCAGCATTGCAAGGACCGCCTCGGGATTGGCAACCGGGAGACCACGCCAGACGGCGTCTTCTCGCTCGAAGAAGTAGAGTGCATCGGCGCATGCTGCTGGGCGCCCGCCGTGCAGGTGAACTACGACTTCCATGACAACCTGACCAACCAGAAGATGGACGCCGTGCTCGAAAGCTACCGGCAGAAAGTCCGCGACTAGTATGCCTGAGCTCGTCTCCCACCCCGAAGAAGTCAAGGTCATCTCCCGTCGCTGGGGCCAGGGTGCCGCCGATATCGACAAGTACATCGAGCTGGGTGGCTACGCGGCTCTGCGTAAATGCATCGAGCAGGGCCCTGAATGGGTCATCAACGAGATGAAGGCTTCCGGACTGCGTGGCCGGGGCGGCGCCGGCTTCCCTACCGGCATGAAGTGGTCCTTCGTCCCCAAGCAGAGCGAGAAGCCGAAATACGTTCTCGTCAATGGCGACGAAAGCGAACCGGGTACCTGCAAGGACCACCTGATCTTCCTGCACGACCCGCATTCCGTGATTGAAGGCACGATGATTGCCGGCCTCGCGATCGGCGCGAAAGTAGGCTTTATCTACCTGCGCGGCGAGTACCGCTACCTTCTCGAAATCATGGAGCGCGCGCTTGCGCAGTGTTACGAGCGCGGCATCCTGGGCAAAAACATCTTCGGCAGCAGTTTTGATTTCGATGCGATCTCGCACACCGGTGCCGGTGCCTACGAGGTAGGCGAAGAATCCGCCCTGATGGAGTCACTCGAAGGCAAACGAGGCATCCCGCGCATCAAGCCGCCCTTCCCCGCGGTTGTCGGGCTCTACGGCGGTCCCACCGTCATCAACAACGCCGAGACCATCGCCAGCGTTCCCTTCATCATTGAGATGGGCGGCGCGGCATACGCGAAGATCGGCACGGAGCGCAATGGTGGCACGCGCCTCTTCGGCATCAGCGGGCACGTCAATCGCCCCGGCGTTTACGAACTGCCCATGGGCTACAACCTCAAAAAAATGATTTACGAGGTAGCGGGCGGCATTCCAGGCGGCAAGGCTTTGAAGGCGGTCGTCCCCGGCGGCGCATCGTGTCCCATCCTGCGCGCCGACGAGATCGATGTTGGCATGGACTTCGACCAGATGGGCAAGGCCGGCACCATGCTCGGCTCCGCCGGCGTCGTGGTCCTCGACGAGACCGTCTCGATCGTCGAGTTCGCGCTTCGTACCATCAAGTTCTACCAGCACGAGAGCTGCGGCTGGTGCATCCCCTGCCGCGAAGGCACGGACTGGCTGAAGAAGACGATGACCCGCTTCTACGAGGGCTACGGCACGGTGAAGGACATCGACAACATGCGCTATCTCGCCGAGAACATGCTGGGCCGCACCTTCTGCCCGCTCGGCGACGCGGCGGCAATGCCGATGATCGGCTTCTTCAAGAAATTCCGCCAGGAGTTCGAGGACTATATCAAGGCCAATCCGACGGCGCCGGAGTCGCAGGCGCTCGTGGAGCTGGTTGGCGCTTAGCAGCACGGGAAAGAGAGTTCATGGCTGACGTAAATTTCACCGTAGACGGCAAAAAGCTTACCGCGCCAGCGGGCACCCTGCTCATTGAAGCCTGCCGCGCTGCGGGCATCGAGATCCCCGCCTTCTGCTACTATCCTGGCCTTTCGCTCCAGGCCGCATGCCGCATGTGTGTTGTGCGCATTGAGAAGATGCCCAAGCTGCAGACGGCCTGCACCACGCCTGTCGCCGAAGGCATGGTCGTCCAGACCGAGACGCCGGAGATCGCGCAGGCACGCAAGGCCACGGTCGAGATGCTCCTGGGAAACCACCCGCTCGATTGCCCCGTCTGCGACGCAGGCGGCGAGTGCGAGCTGCAGGACATGACCTTCAAGTACGGTGCGCCCACTTCGCAGTATGTCGAGATCAAGCAGCACCGCGAAGAGCAGCAATGGTCCCCCGTCGTCTACTTCGACCGCCCCCGCTGCATTCTCTGTTACCGCTGCGTCCGCATGTGCGGCGAAGGCATGGATGTCTGGGCGCTCGGGGTGCAGAACCGCGGCGTCTCCAGCGTGATCGCGCCCAATGGTCAGGACCATCTGGACTGCGAAGAATGCGGCATGTGCATTGACGCCTGCCCGGTGGGCGCGCTCACCTCCGGTACCTATCGCTACAAGACGCGGCCATGGGAGATGAACCACATCGCCACCGTCTGCACACACTGCGGCGACGGCTGCAAGACCACGCTCGGCGTCCGCCGCGCCGATGACGGCACGGAGATCGTGCGTGGCGACAACCGCGATAAGAGCGGCATCAACGAAGACTTTCTCTGCATCAAGGGGCGTTACGCCTTCGATTTCGCCAATCATCCCGACCGCCTGACCAAGCCGCTCATCCGCCAATCCGACGGCAGCTTCGCCACTGCGACATGGGAACAGGCACTCGAGCATGCGGCAAAGAAGCTGAAGGAAGTTCGCGACGGCAAGGGTCCGGACGCGATTGGGGTCATCGGCTCCAACCGCACCACCAACGAAGAGAACTATCTGCTGCAGAAGTTCGCGCGGACCGTGCTGGGTACAAATAACATCGACCATCACCGCACCGCCGACTACGTCAGCTTCGTTCGCGCCCTGGCCGGCAATCCCGACCGAGCCGCTTCGCTTCGCGATGCCGGCAGCGCCCCCGCAATTCTGCTCCTTGGCAACGACCCGACAGAGCAACATCCCGCCCTCGCCTGGGCGCTCCGCACCAACGTCCGGCTCAACAAGGCGAAGCTCTTCGTCGTGAATACGGCCGAGATCAAGCTGCGCCGCCAGGCCAAAGCCTTCCTGCATATCCCGGAAGGCAGCTACGCCGATGCCGTCCGCTTCCTGGGCTCGCAGGACACTGACTTCGCCGGGATCGAGGGCGCAGCCGACTTCCGCGATGCGCTTCGCGCCGAGCCCAGGCTGCTCATCCTCTTCGGCTCGGAGTTCCGCGGCCACGACATTGACGCGCTTGTCGCCTTCGGACTGTCGCTGCCGGAAGCACGTTTCGCTTCTCTCGCCGACTACGCGAACTCGCGTGGCGCGGCCGACATGGGACTACTGCCCGATATGCTGCCCGGCTATCGGCATGTCAGCGCACCCGGCCCCTTCGCCGAGGAATATCCCAATCTGCCGCAAACACCAGGCAAGGACCTTATCCAAATGTTCGACGCGGCGGAGCGCGGCGAGTTGGGCGCGCTCTACATCGTTGGCGCGAATCCCGTCGCACGCTACAACGTCGATCCCGCATCGCTGAAAAACACCTTCGTCATCGTGCAGGAGATGTTCCTCACCGAGACAGCGCAAATCGCCGACGTCGTCCTGCCCGCCGCCAATCTCTACGAGAAAGGCGGCTCCGTCACCAACAATTACGGCGACCTGCAGCTCGTAAAGAAGGCCGGCGACCGCGCCGGCGTGCGTACCGATCTCGAGCTCATCGTTCGCCTCGCCGATCGCATGGGCGCCAGGCCGCAGCAACTCGTCCCCTTTGGCCGCGGATTGCGCGCCGATACCGGCCAATCGCGCGGCGCACAGTCGGGAGAGGCCGATCGCCACGCCATCTGGCTTGCCTCGCGCCAGATCGAGCCCAAGGTCAGCCCCTTCGATCCCTACGCGGTGCTCGACGAGATTGAGCGCCTCGTCCCTGGGTACGATGTCGATCGCATGAACCTGCTCGCGGGCAACGACGTGCCTACGAAGCTGGTCAATATTGAAACCATCGCTGCGCAGCGGCGCGATCTTGTCCTGCCCGCGCAGGACGCCCTCTTCACCTCCGGCACGCTGGGCCGCTATAGCGCCAAACTCGCTGAAGTTCATGAATCCCATCGCAAGTCCCCCGCGGAAACCGCTGCAGATTAAGCACCGACGAAGCACTGGCAGTTGAGATTGTTAGTCCGTTTTCACAAAGGGTATTCGGCCAGCAACGACTACTAACGCAGCTTTTCCGTTAAGAAAAGCTGCTCCTCTGGAGAGCTGGATGAAAACAGAGCATTTGTGAAAACGGAATAGAAAGAGAGTCTGAGTGAGTCCGCTGCTGATATACGTGCTGTTGAGCATCGCCAAAATCGTTGTTGTGCTGCTGGTCCTGCTCACCTGTGTGGCCTACACCGTCCTGCTGGAGCGCAAGGTCGTCGGCCGCATCCAGAACCGCTTCGGACCGAGCCGCGTAGGTCCCTTCGGTCTGCTGCAGCCGCTCGCCGATGGACTGAAGCTCTTCCTCAAGGAAGACATCATGCCGGCATCGGTCTATCGGCCGCTCTATATCCTCGCGCCGGTAATCGCACTCGCCTGCGCCCTGCTCTCGATTGCCGTCATACCCTTCGGCGCAAATATTCAGTTCCACGGCGTCGATATGTTTCAGATCTCCGACCTCAACATCGGCCTGCTGGTTATCCTCGGCGTCACCTCTGTCGGTGTCTACGGCATCGCGCTCTCCGGCTGGGCCTCGAATAACAAATACTCCCTGCTCGGCTCGCTGCGTGCGGCCGCCCAGATGGTCAGCTACGAGCTCGCGCTGGGGCTCTCGCTCGTGGGCGTCGTCCTCCGCGCCGGCTCGCTGCGGCTCCGCGACATCGTCGACGTGCAGTCCACCCACGGCATCCTCTCCTGGAACGTCTTCGGCGGATTCCAGATTGTCGCCTTCTTCATCTACCTCATCTCCGCATACGCGGAGACCAATCGCGCGCCCTTCGATCTGGTCGAAGCCGAGAGCGAGCTCACCGGCGGCTATCACACCGAATACAGCTCCATGAAGTTCGCCATGTTCTTCATGGCTGAATACGCCAATATGATCACCGTCAGTTGCGTGGCCACGTTGCTCTTCTTCGGCGGCTGGTCCAGCCCCTTCGGCAACCTGCTGCCCACCCCGCACTGGATCGTCATCCAGGCACTGCTGCCGGTCTTCTGGTTTGTACTAAAGGTCTTCTTCTTTGTCTTCCTGTACATCTGGGTGCGCGGCACCACGCCACGTTTTCGGTACGATCAGTTGATGAGCTTCGGTTGGAAGTTCCTTGTGCCGCTCGCCATCGCCAACATCATTGTTGCCGCACTGATCTATGCACCACGATAGAGCGGAGTGCCTCTCAATGTCCTTGTCAGGAGAAGCCAACGCGGTTTTCCGTAAAGAAAAACCGCACCTCACCTCACTGAGCAACCGCGCCCACAGGCAATCCGCTCTGACTGACGCTACGGTGATTTACTATGAAATTTCCGCAATCTGTTGTCCTCTCTGCTGGTAAATGGCTTTCGGCATGTATCTAGTTATCTTCTTCATCTTCGGAGCACTCTGTATCGCCGGCGCATTGAACCTGCTGCTGCAGCGGCACCCGATCAATAGCGCGCTGTCGCTGATCGTTGTCATGACCTCGCTGGCCGTCCTCTACCTGCTGCTCGGCGCGGAGTTCCTCGCCGCCGCCCAGGTCATCGTCTACTCCGGGGCCATCATGGTGCTCTTCACCTTCGTCATCATGCTCCTGAACGCCGGTGAAGAGGAGCGCACGCGCGGCAGCCGCGCCGCCTATATCGTCGGTTTTCCTGGCGTCGCGGCGCTGCTCGGCCTGCTCACCTACATCTTCCTCTCCGTTCGCACGCCACTCGGCAACGCGCAACTCGGCGGCGGCACCCTGGTCACTACCTCCGATCTCAGCCGCGTTCTCTTCCGTGATCTGCTGCTGCCCTTCGAAGTCACTTCGGTCCTGATCCTCGTTGCTATCCTCGGCGCCGTGGCCCTGGCGCGAAAGGAGGAGTCCTGAGATGTTCGTCCCCATCGCCTACTATCTTGTACTCAGCGCGATCCTCTTCTCGATAGGCGTTGCTGCCTTTCTCATCAAGCGCAACATCATCACCGTCTTCATGTCGATTGAGCTGATGCTCAATGCCGTCAACCTGACCTTCGTCGCCTTCGCGCATCAATGGCATCAGGTCAGCGGCCAGATCTTTGTCTTCTTCGTCATGGTGGTGGCGGCGGCCGAAGCCGCTGTGGGGCTGGCTATCATCATCGCAATCTTCCGTGCCCGGAACACGCTCAACGTGGACCAGGTGAACCTGATGAAACTATGAACGACGGCCTCCATCTCTGGCTTATCCCGGTTCTGCCCCTCGCTGGCTTTCTGCTGAATGGCCTGCTTGGCCATCGTCTGCCGAAGGCGCTTGTCTCGACCATCGCGCTCGTCTTCGCCGCGGCCCCGTTTCTGTGGGTCCTGCACGTCTACACCAGCTTCTCCGCGCTCTCGCTTCCCTACATCGAGCGGCATTCTTCCTGGATCGCCACATCCACCTTCCATGCCGACTTCGCCTTCGCGCTCGATCAGCTCACGCTGGTCATGCTGCTGGTCGTCACTGGCGTCGGCTTCCTCATCCACATCTATTCCGTCGGCTACATGGCGCATGAGGAGGGCTACTGGCGATTCTTCGCCTACCTCAACCTCTTCATGTTTTTCATGCTCACGCTGGTGCTGGCGGAGAACTTCCTTCTCATGTTCGTCGGCTGGGAGGGCGTGGGCCTCGCCTCTTACCTGCTGATCGGCTTCTATTTCAAGAAGCACTCGGCCGCTCGCGCCGGCATGAAGGCATTCGTCGTCAACCGCATCGGCGACTTCGGCTTTCTGCTGGCGATGTTCCTGCTGATCATTCACTTCGGCACGCTCAGCTTCAGCGAGGTCGCCAGTCAGATCGCACAGCATCCCGACTGGCATGGCGGCGTCCTCACCGCGATCGCACTGCTGCTGGTGCTCGGCGCCACCGGCAAGTCCGCGCAGATCCCGCTCTACGTCTGGCTGCCCGATGCCATGGAAGGTCCTACCCCGGTATCCGCACTGATTCATGCGGCCACCATGGTGACCGCGGGCGTCTACATGGTCGTGCGCACCCATGCGCTCTTTGATCGCGCGCCGCTCGCCCTCAGCGTTGTCGCCGTCATCGGCGCGGCCACGGCGTTCTTCGCTGCGACCGTCGGCATCCTGCAGACGGACATCAAGCGCGTGCTCGCCTACTCCACCATCTCGCAGCTTGGCTACATGTTCCTGGCCTGCGGCGCGGCTGCCTATTCCGCCGCCATCTTCCATCTGGTCACGCACGCCTTCTTCAAGGCGCTGCTCTTCCTCGCGGCCGGCTCCGTCATCCATGCAGTTGGCGGGGAGCAGGACATGCGCCTCATGGGAGGCCTGCGCCGCTACATCCCGGTCACCTTCTGGACCATGACCATGGCGGTCTTCGCCAT
Organism: uncultured Acidobacteriaceae bacterium; assembly: GCA_963757575.1. Classification (GTDB taxonomy): domain Bacteria; phylum Acidobacteriota; class Terriglobia; order Terriglobales; family Acidobacteriaceae; genus KBS-83. The sequence continues at coordinate 882,695 of CAVWSD010000011.1, read as the reverse complement.
CTCCGCCTTCCCACCCTTCGCCGGTTTCTTCTCCAAGGACGCCATCCTCGCTGAAGTCTTCCACTCCCCTAACGGTGGCCCGCTGCTGTGGGCGGTTGGGCTGGTCACGGCAGCCATCACCTCCTTCTACATGTTCCGCCTCTGGTACATGACCTTCTTCGGCCGCCTCAGGCTGCAACGAGAGACCGTTCATCATGAAGCTGTGCCCGTCGCGCTGGATGACGAGCTGCTGGCCCCGGAGCACTCCACCAACGGCCAGCACGCGCACATGCACCCGCATGGGCACGGCATTCACGAGAGCCCATGGTCCATGCTGATTCCGCTCGTCCTGCTCGCTATCCTCTCCGTCGCAGGAGGCTGGATCGGCATTCCGCACTCGCTCGGCGGCAGCGACCGCTTCGCGCGTTTTCTCGACCCGGTCACGCATGGCACCGGCGCTCCAGCATCCTTTGAACAGGTCTCTATCGCCATGCGCACCGGCGCGCCGATACCTACAACCGAGCCGCCCAGCAAGCCCGAAGATCCGCAGACGGAACGCGTGCTGAGTGGTTGTTCGGTCCTCGCCGCGCTGCTCGGCCTGCTGCTTGCGGACACACTCTATCGCCGCAAACCGCAGCTCCCCGCCAGGATGGCTGCCGGCTCCCGAGCGCTCTATGGGCTGGTCGTCAATAAATACTGGATCGACGAGATCTACGGCTTCCTCATCGTGAAACCGCTGCTGATCATCTCCCGCTACATCCTCTGGGGCGGCGTCGACCGCGCCATCATCGGCGGCGGCTCCCGCGTGCTTGCCGGCGGAACGCAGGGCGTTGGCTCGGTGTTACGCCGCATCCAGTCCGGCAACATTCGCTCCTACGCCGGGTGGCTCGCCATCGGCGCTGCCGCCATTCTGCTGCTCGCCTTCTTCGGATTCGGTGCGCATCTCCATATGGGGGTCCGTTAGCCATGACCTCTATCGACCACTCCATCCTTACCTGGATTCTCCTGCTGCCGGCCTTCGGCGCCGTCGTGGCAGCGCTCCTGCCGAAGCGGGGAAAGCTGGTGCAGAGCTGGACCCTGCTCATCGCGCTCGCCACCTTCGCGCTCACCCTGCACCTGCCCGCGCACTTCGATTACAACCACAGCGGCTTTCAATTCGAAATCAATCGCCTCTGGATCGTCTCGCCGCCCATTCACTATCACCTGGGCGTGGATGGTCTCTCGATGTGGTTAATCGTTCTCACCGGCTTTCTGGCGCCCATCGGCGTGCTCGCCTCCTGGCGCGCGATCGATACCCGCGTCAACGAGTTCTACTCGCTCTTCCTGCTGCAGCAGACGGCGATGCTCGGCGTCTTCCTCGCGCTGGACCTGATGGTCTACTACGCCTTCTGGGAGCTCACGTTGGTCCCCATGGCGATCCTTATCGCTATCTTCGGACGCGATCCCGGCAGCCGCAAGAGCTCTCGCGCCGCCATCAAGTTCTTCCTCTACACATTCATCCCTTCGGCGCTCTTCCTCGTCGGCATCCTCGCGCTCTACGCGCGCACCGGCACCTTCGACTATCTCGAGCTGAAGATGCAGCTCAGCCAGAACCACCTCTTCTCCTCGGACGCGATGTGGCTGATCTCGCTCTCCTTCCTCGTCGCCTTTGCGGTAAAGGTCCCGGTCTTCCCCTTGCACGGATGGCTCGGTGATGTCTTCAGCGAAGCGCCCACCGCCATGGCGATGATCGTTGCGGGCAAGCTGGGGCTCTACTCGCTCATCCGCTTCCACCTCGGTCTCTTCCCCTTTGAGTCGCATCGTGTCGCCCATTGGATGATCATGCTCGCCGTCGTCGGCATCCTCTATGGCGCTCTCGTCGCGCTCGTGCAGAACGACCTGAAGCGCCTGCTCGCCTTTGGCACCATCTCGAGCCTCAGCTTCTGCACGCTTGGCATCTACACCTTCGCCATCAACGGCCTGGACGGCGCGGTCTTCCACATCCTCAGCGAGTCCATCACCGGCGGCGCGCTCCTGGTGCTCTTCGGCGTCATGTACGAGCGCTACGGCACCTATGAGATCGAGCGCTACGGCGGACTCGCTGCTCGAACGCCCCGGCTTGCCACGCTCTTCCTCGTCACCGTGCTCGCGCTTATCGGGCTGCCCATCCTCAATGGCTTCGTGGGCGAGTTCCTCACGCTTTCGAGCGGCTTCGCCACCAGTCATCTCTGGGGTGCGCTCGGCACCGTCGGAGTCATTCTCAGCGCCGCCTACATGCTGTGGATGGTGCAGCGCGTCTTCTATGGTCCCGAGTCGCCGCTGGTCCATCACTCGCCCGCGCACGATCTCGGGCCGCGCGAGCATCTGGCGCTGTGGCCGATGGCTGCCCTCATGGTCATCATGGGCGTCTTCTCCCCCTACTGGATTCGCGCCATCGACCGCGGGGTGCACGCGCTGAGCAACCCGCCGGCGGTCACCCATCCAGCAACGGCCGCGCTCCTCTCCAGCCAACCAGGCGATGGGGAGGGCCGATAACATGCAGCTTGCGCGCATCCTCCCCGAAGTCATCCTGACCCTCGCCGGCGTTCTTATCATGCTGGTCGATCCGCTCCTTTCGCGTAGCACCAGCCGCAGGCCCGTCGGCTGGTTCAGCGTCCTCGCCATGCTCGCGGCCTTCGCCGCCAGCGCCTGGCAGCTCCACCTCGCCCCCGGCACCGCCTACTTCGGCGTGGTGCAGACGGATGCCTTCAGCGTCTTCTTCCATCTGCTCATCTGCGGCACCGTGCTGGTTGCACTGCTCGCCGCGATTGATGCCGTGCGTCCGGGGACACACGACATGGGCGAGTTCTTCGCCCTCATCCTCTTCGGCACCGTCGGCATGCTGCTCATGACCTCGGCCGTCGAGCTGTTGCTCGTCTTCATCGGCCTCGAGATCTCGTCCATCTCCACCTACATTCTTGCCGGCTTCCGCAAGCGCACCGGGAAGAGTCCCGAAGCAGCGATCAAGTACTTCCTGCTCGGGTCGTTTGCCACGGCATTTTTTCTGTACGGCATCGCGCTCACCTTCGGCGCCACCGGCACCACCCGCATCGCCGCCATCGCCGCAGCACTCCCCCACACCACGACCCCCATCCTGGCCTGGACTGCCGTCGCCCTCATCCTCATCGGCCTGGGCTTCAAGGTCTCCGCCGCGCCCTTCCATGTCTGGACTCCGGATGTCTATGAAGGCGCACCATCGCCTGTCGTCGCGCTCATGTCCACCGCGCCCAAGGCCGCTGCCTTTGCGGTCCTGCTGCGCATCTTCTACGGCGCGTATCCCTCCATCCAGCAGCACTGGTGGGGTCTCTTCTGGATCCTCGCAGCCGTCTCCATGACCCTCGGCAACCTGGCGGCCTTGCGTCAGCAGAGCGTCAAGCGCATGCTCGCCTACTCCTCCATCGCCCACGCCGGCTATCTGCTCGTCGCCTTTACCAGCTTCTCGCCGCAAGGGATCGCCGCAGCCAGCTTCTATGCCCTCTGCTATGTCGCAATGAACGTCGGCATCTTCGCCGTCATCAGCCACGTCGGCGGTTACGACGATCATCTCTGGTCCATCACCGACTACCGTGGCCTCGCCTATCGCTCGCCCGTGCTTTCCGGCGCCATGGCCTTTTTCCTCCTCTCGCTCATCGGCATTCCCTTCACCGGCGGCTTCTTCGCGAAGTTCTATGTCTTCTCCGCAGCACTGCAGCAGGGGATGATCGGCCTCGCCATCATCGGCCTCGTCAACAGCGGCATCGCCGCCTTCTACTACCTGCGCCTGCTGACCGCGCTCTACTCGAAGCCCGCGGAGGGCTCCCCGGTCCTCGCCGTACCGCGCATGTCGCTCACGCTCGGACTAGCGATCCTGCTGGCCGCATCGGCAACACTGCTGCTCGGGGTGGTCCCGCGTACCTCCCTCGATCTCGCCCAGCAGGGCGCGGCGACGCTCTTCGCCGCACCCAAGCCCACGGCGCCGTCGCTCCCCTCCGGCCAGTAAAGCAATTCGAAGATCTGTCAGCTAAAAGCGGCTGGCGGAACACCGGTCAGCGGAAGAGTCTCTGCTAGTGTTTTCGAGGATTATTTGCCGCGTGGCCGCAGGCTGCTGACCGCCTTTTCGCCAACCGCTTCTTAGCCGCTTTACTCGCTCTTCAACCGCAGATCACGCCGCTCGAAGATACGCACAGCCCCTTCGAAGATCGCAGCGCTCAATACCAGCGTCTCCAGCAAGCCCGCGCTAAACACCAATGCTGCGCGCTCCGTCGCCGGCCCGCTCAGCAGGATCTGCAGCAGCCGCCCCAACGCAATCTGCCAGCCCGGCGGCAACAGCAGAGGTAAGCTGAGCACCGCCAGACTCATCAATCCCGCCACCACGCCCGGCAGTATCAGCGACGCCAGAACCGCCAGCGACGCGGTCGTGAGGCTCAGCAGCAGAAGCGCACCCAGCGTCTGCCACAGCACGGACGCAGACACACCCAGCACCGGCCCGGTCAGCGCCAGATCAACAACGTAAACGAGCAGCGGCAGAAATGCCGCCAGCCACAGCGCGCCCAGATACTCGCGCCGGCTCACCGCGCGGGAGAGCACCAGCACAATGCGCCGTGAGCGCTGCTCATTCCCCAGCAGCGCGCCGCCGGCAAACGCCACCAGCGCCAGTCCATAGATACTCTGCTGCGCCAGCGCAGCTTCAACATCCTCAGGCGCCGGATGCAGGCCGCCGGCGAGCAGCATCGCCGCCATGCCCCACGGCCACAGCACCAGCAGCAGCCACAGCCAGCGATTCATCCACAGCAGCCGCCGCGCAATGTGAAGACTCTTCATCGGCGCGCCGCCTCGCCCCTTCTCCGCTCCCCATCGCTCCATTCCAGAAACAGGCTCGTCAGATCGCCGCGCACCGGCGTCACGCTGATCAACTCGGCGCCACAGCGCCCACGCGTCTTCGAGGAAATGCCGCGTTTCGCCCGAGGGAATGCGCCATGCGCCCGACCCATTCGCTATACCCCACTGCCCTCGAAAACCAGCATCTGGCGTAAAGCCACGCAACACGATTTCCACCTGCTCCGCAGAGCCCACCAGCTCGTCCAACCGCCCATAGCGCAGCAGCCGCCCCTCGTGCAGGAACGCAATACGATCGCTCACCATCGCCACCTCACCGAGCTGGTGCGAGCTGAGCAGGATGGCAGCACCCTCGGCACGCAGCTCCCTCAGCAACGTGCGTACGTCGAGCACTCCCTGCGGATCAAGCGCGGAAGCAGGCTCGTCCAGAATGAGGATTCGTGGCGCATGTATCAGCGCCTGCGCCAGCGCCAGCCGCTGCTGCATGCCGCGGGAGAAGCGCCGCACATCGCGCTTCCACTCGGTTAACCCAACCCGCGTGAGCACCCGTTCCATCGCATCGCGCGTGGGCTTCATACCATTCAACTGCGCGGCAAAGCGCAACGCCTCGAAGGCATTGCCTGCAAAAAAGACCGGCGCGTCCGGTACGAAGCCCAGCAGCCGCCGGCCCTTCGCGTCTCCAAATCGCTGTCCCATCAACGAGCCGCCGCCGGAGCTCGGCAGCAGAAATCCGACCGCAATCTGCATCGCCGTCGTCTTGCCTGCGCCATTCGCGCCGACCAGCCCCACAATTTCGCCCGGCTCGACTGCGAAGCTCACGTCCTCGAGCGCCTGCGCCTTTCCAAAACGCTTCGAGACATGGTCAAAGACGAGCGCCGCCATATCGGAATCCTAGCTGCATTCTGTGGCAGAAAAGCAAAACCCCCAGCCGTTTGGCCGGGGGTTCATTTGGAACTGCAAATGCCGCTACTGCGCGACCTTTGATGTCACCTTCACGAAGATGATGACCAGCGTGAACAGCGACAGTGACTCGATGAATGCAAGGCCAAGCGTGAGCAGCAGCAGGATGCCCGGACGTGCGCCTGGATTGCGCGCCAGCGCCTCGGTGGCTGAGGCCGTAGCGCGGCCCTGACCCAGGCCGCAAAGGCCCGCCGCCAGTCCCATGCCGATTCCGGCAGCGATCGAGGTGAGACCGATGGCCATACCATTGCCACCGCCGGCGTCCTGTGCGAATGCCGGAGCCGCCAGGAAGAGCAGGCTCAGCATGGTGAAGACGATTTGCAGTTTCCGCATTGTATTTCTCCGTAGCTCCCCGGAATGTACCGTCAGTGGGTGGTTGATGCTCACCGTGCTGGCACCCTCACGCTCACGGCCGATGCAGACAGGGCGGAAGCGGCTCCCTGCCTGAAATGTCGATACGGCGACGCGCACACATGCGCAGAAGCCGGAAACTCTAGTGCTCGTGCGATACCGCCTGGGACAGGTAGATCAGCGTGAGCAACATGAACACCACTGCCTGGATAATCGAAACTCCAAGATGCAGCGCGAGAAACGGCACCGACCCCACAATTGGGATCAGCGAGAAGAAGACCAGGATCACCATATCGCTGGCAAACATGTTCGCGTACAGACGGACGGTGAGCGAGAGGACACGCGCCAGGTGCGAGATGATCTCGATGGGCAGCATCAACGGCGCAATCCACCAGATCGGTCCCAGGAACTGCTTGATATACCCAAACCCGTTTGCCCGGATGCCTTGATACTGGTAGTAGAGAAAGGTCAGCGCGGCCAGTCCGAGAGGCACCCATGGCTTCCCTGTTGGCGTGATGAAACCGGGAATCAGCCCGATCACGTTGCAGAGCAGGATGAAGACGAAGACCACCGTCACGTAGGGTACAAAGCGTTCATAGCCGTGGCCGACGATCGATTCGGCCTGGTCGCTCACCAGCCCGTGCAACATCTCCGCGATATGCTGCACCGGTCCCGGCTTGTCCACGCTCAGCGTGATCCGCACCGCCGCGAAAAACGCCAGCAGCAGCAGCGCGACCGCTATCTCCATGGCAAACGTGTTGTCGATGGGCTGCTGCGGATACTTGGGGTGCACACGCAACAGCGCCAGCACGGCGTTCGCCACGCCGGCAAAGTAATGGTTCAGGAAGGCTGTGAACGGAAGCTGAACAGGCATAGCGGTGTCGTAAGAGTTCTCTAAAGTGGCCTTGAAGGTTTGGGCGAGGAACCTAGAGAGTCCAGGCGCGCAGTAGTCGAATGGACTCGATCGTCAGCGCCACCACGGCCAGCCCCAGGCCCGCGCAAAGCGCGTACACCGAGCCCTCCAAACTCCTAAGGCTAACATATAGAACGACTCCCGCAAGGATGAGCCGCAGGAAAAACCAGATCAGCACCCCAGCCACCGGCTTGCCTTGTTGTCCTTCATTGAAGCGGCTCAGCACCGCGAGCATCAGCCGCTTCGATTCGTACAATCCGGTCGCGGCGATCAGGGCGCCCACCAGAAACAGGACCGCCGATCGCCACCCCGCCGCCAGCCACACCGCGATGCCGCCCGCCGCCGCCCAGTGCGCCCACCCAGCCGAGCGCCCGGTTCAGCGTGGCCGTCAGGTCCTGCTCGGTGAAGTCACTCAATGTGGGGGCGTTGTGTTCTGTCATGATGCTTGAATATTTTGAGCAGGCCGCTCACTCTTTGCTCTGCGCCAGGACCACGCGAAAGATCTCGACAAATCCCGCGGTCGCGCCAAGGATGAGGCCGGGAATATAAATCCAGTGCTGATGCAGCCACTTGTCCAGCCCCACGCCGATCAGCCAGCCCACCACCGTCGCCACCGGAAGCATCAGTGCAAGCTGGATCAAACTCTCCACCTTGACCAGCGACTTCATCGCGCCGTCTTTCTCCAGCTTCGAACCGCCAGCGGCCTCTCGCTTCTCGCTGTCGTTCGCCATTGCGCCTGCTTCCCTTCGGTCCTGCGTTGTTATACATCATCCCGGGAGACGCTTTCCTACTCGTTATACTGAGCTTTCAGCCACCAATCGCCTAGACCGTTTTCACAAGTCTCTCGGCGGGTAAAAACTACTGAGGCAGCATTTCCGTTAAGAAATGCTGCGCCGCATGGAAGTAAACGACCACCCATTATTTGTGAAAACGGTTCATCCGGAAGGAAGCAGAGTGTTCGAGTCAGAGTTCGAGCGCAGCCTCTTTGCGCTGCGGCAGGAGAAGCTGCAGCAGATCGCCGCGCTGGGTCACGCCGCCTATCCCAATCATTACCGCACCACGCATGAGATCCCCGCGCTGCGCGCGCAGTTCGACGGCCGGACCGCCGAGCAACTCGAGGCCGAGCGCATCAATGTCTCCGTCGCCGGACGCATCATGGCCATCCGCGCCCAGGGCAAGGCCGGCTTCGCGCAGCTCCAGCAGGGCGGCGAGCGGCTCCAAATCTATGTGCGGCTCGACGCAGTAGGCGAGCAGGCCTTTCAGCTTTACAAGCTGCTCGACCTCGGCGACCACATCGGCGTCACCGGCTATCTCTTCCGCACCCGCACCGGCGAGCTCACGGTGCACGTTGACACCATCACCTTCCTCACCAAGTCCATGCTCGCGCTGCCGGAGAAGTATCACGGCCTCGAGGATGTGGAGCTGCGCTATCGCCAGCGCTATCTGGACCTGTTCATCAACACCGATGTGCGCGCCGTCTTTGTGAAGCGCGCCCAGATACTGCGCGCCATTCGCCGCTTCTTCGATGACCGTGGCTACATGGAAGTCGAAACTCCGATGATGCAGTCCATCGCCGGTGGAGCGATGGCCCGGCCCTTCACCACCCACCACAACGCGCTGGACATGCCGCTCTTCCTGCGCATCGCACCGGAGCTTTACCTGAAGCGCCTTGTCGTCGGCGGACTCGATCGCGTCTACGAGATCAATCGCAACTTCCGCAACGAAGGTGTCTCCACCCAGCACAACCCCGAGTTCACCATGCTCGAGTTCTACCAGGCCTATGCGAACTACCACGACCTGATGGACCTGACGGAGGAGTTGGTGAAGTTCGTCGCGATGGAAGTCAACGGCTCGCTCACGACTGAGTTCAACGGCACGAGCGATCGATTTGTCACAGTGGAAGCGCTATTCGATGCGCGAGGCAATCGCTGCTTTTTGGCCGCCGGCAGCAGGGGCTGCTCCAAGCCTCACAGATTTTGCGGATGCATCCTCTGTACTCAAACTCGTCGAACGGGCCCGCGCTGCAGGCATCCACATACCCGTGCAGGCAGGGGAGCCGACGGGCAAGACTATCGCGAGTATTTTCGAAGCCGTAGCCGAAGAACATCTCATCCAGCCAACCATCATCTACGACTTCCCCCTCGCAGTCTCACCGCTGTCCAAGATCAAGCCGGACGAACCCGACTGGGTCGAGCGCTTCGAGTTTTATATCGGAGGGTTCGAACTGGGGAATGCCTTCAGTGAGCTCAATGATCCTGTCGATCAGGAGCGCCGCTTCACCCAACAGCTTGCCGAGCGGCAGCGCGGCGACGAAGAAGCCCACCAGCCGGATGAAGATTATGTGAGGGCGCTCGCTTACGGCCTGCCGCCCACCGCAGGGGAAGGCATCGGCATCGATCGGCTCACCATGGTGCTCACCGGCGCGCGCTCCATCCGCGACGTGATTCTGTTCCCACTGATGCGGCCGGCGAAGGACGTGTCGGAGAAAACAGCATCGCCGTCTCCTGACAGGGAGACCGGTAGCTGACCGCCGCCAAATCTAACGCGCCTTCTGCGCCCGCTTCGCCAGCGTTGCCAGAGTCACCCTGCCCAGCTCCGTCTCGAAGGCACGGTGACAATCACGATATGCTTTCGAAATCGCGTTGTGGATCTTTGAAGCCACGGCGCCGCTGCTCTTGGGCAAATTCAGCTTGCTGCTGGTATCCAGTGCGCGATGCACCTCGGCCAGCGTGATCGACTTGGCGGGACGCGTCAGCTTCGATCCACCGGAGGGCCCCTTCTGACTCACGATAAGATCAGCCTGCTGCAGAGACGACAGGATTCTGCGAATGACAACAGGGTTGGTGTGAAGCACCTCAGCGAGATCGGCGGAAGTCTTCAACGTGTCATTCTGCGAAAGAATAACCAGGATATGGACACCGGTCACAAAGCGTGTGTTGGCTGCCATAAGCGAAACGCTACCATAAAAAACACATCTGTCACCCGTGACGTTGCTATCACATTGGTTTGCGGTTAACACCGAGGTCATCGGTCACGATACGGCGCCAGTTGCATTCTGGGCCACCAAAAGTCTCTGCCGGCGAACTGTCATGGTTACTCAAGAAAGGTACGATTCTCTGTGAAATTGCTCTTTGTCGGGGACGTTTTCGGCAGTCCGGGAAGACGGGTAGTGCGCGAGCACCTGCCCCACCTCATCCAGGAACGCCAGGTGGATCTTGTGGTCGTCAATGCGGAAAATGCCGCCGGCGGATTCGGGCTCACGCCTCCCATCGCCGAAGACCTCTTCGACCTCGGCGCCCACGTCCTCACCACCGGCAACCACGTCTGGGACAAGCGCGAGATCATCGACTATCTCAGCTCCGTTCCTGCGGAAAGCCATGATCGGCCTCGCCGCATCGTCCGGCCCGCGAACTATCCGGCCGGTACTCCCGGCTTCGGTCTCTATGAGGGAACGCTCCCTTCCGGCACTACTTACGCCGTCCTCAACCTGCAGGGCAGGGTCTTCATGCAGTCCAATGACGACCCCTTCCGCACCGCGGACCGCCTGCTCGCCGGCGTCCGTGCCAAGGTCATCCTGGTCGATATCCACGCCGAGGCCACCTCGGAGAAAATGGCACTCGGCTGGTATCTTGATGGCCGGGTTACTGCTGTGCTCGGCACGCATACTCATGTGCCTACTGCGGACGAACGCGTGTTACCAAACGGCACTGCCTATCAGACCGATGTAGGCATGAGCGGTCCCTACGACAGCGTTATCGGTGTGGAGAAAGAGCTCGTAATTCAGAGATTTCTCAGCGGCATGCCGGGTAAGTTCGAGCCTGCCCGCGGAGACGCGCGCCTGTGCGCACTGCTCATCGAGGCCGACGCTTCCACCGGTCGCGCCACCTCCGTACAGCGCCTGATGCTGGGCGAATAGCAGGCTGATTTCCAGGGCATCGCGCGGACATACTCTGCGCCGCTTCCAGCGTCCTACTGACTAGTACTCGCTCTAGTACTGGCTTCGGTTGTTCTGTCACTTTTGCGGGGGCGGCCCTTTTGACGATCCCCAGCGTCTCGTCAGAGCTGTCCTTGAGGTCGGCACACCATGGCTACCAATCTCCTCCTATCCGGTCTGCCTGCGCGTGAGCGAACTCGTCTCACGCCGTTCTTCGAAAGAGTAGAGTTGGCGGATGGCGAAGAGCTCGTGCAGCCCGGGCAGCCGATCGCCTTCATCTGGTTTATCGAGAGCGCCGTCATCTTCACATCGCAATCGCTGGGCAAGCGCGTCCGCGTTCCGGCCGGTCTGGCAGGCAACGACGGCGTCGCAGGCTTCGAACTCTGGCTGGGACGCAATGTGTCGCCGCTCGCCACCGTGGCTGCCCAGGCCGGGGAAGCCCTGCGCATGAGCGCACCCGACCTCGAGCGTCAGGTGCTGGACAAGCCTTCGCCGTTGAATCGCGCGCTCGGCGATTACGTATTCAACCTCGTCAGCATGGAGGCACAGATGGCAGCCTGCCTCCAGGCGCACCCTCCGGAGGAGCGCCTCTGCCGCTGGCTGGAGATGATCCAGGTCCGTTCCCCTGGACGCGATCGTTTCCCTTTTTCCGAGACTATGGCGGCAACCCTGCTCAATATGGAGCCGCACACCGCATTGCTCTCCCTGCGAGTGCTTGAGCAGGCCGGCCTCATCGAGTATCGCGACCGCCAGGTGCGCGTCCTGGATAAGCAAGGGCTGCACGATGGCTGCTGCGAATGCCTCTCGCTCTTTCAGGAGCGGATCTCCCGGCTCCAGGATTCATCCGCCGCGGCATCCGCCTGAGCCAGCGAATCCTTCGCCCTATCAGAACGAAATCCTGTCTCCGGGTTGACTTCCTTGATCGTGCTCGCATCTTTCTCGGGAGTGCTGCGGTTTGCACACCCCGACCGTGGCCCAAGGAGATCTTTCGTATGACCGATTATCGTGTACGCGCAGGCGACCTCGAAGAGGACCAGGTAACTTCGTTGATTGAAAGCTATTCCGCTCAACTACCCTCCAGCTTCTATCTATGTGCCGCGGGCGGATCAGTCTTGGCCTCCCTCATTGCCCAGCTTCGAGGCAAAAAGCACCATGCGCTCTTCTTCGGCCAGTGGGTTGCTCCATTCCTGTTGCTGGGTATCTACAACAAAATGGTCAAGCAGCACGGCTCGGACGCGATTCACAACAACACCGATAACAACACCGATTAGGAGCTGCCCACTCCTTCAGCCACTACCGCCAGCATGGCCTACGAGGTATGCTGGCGTTTCCGTGTCTGCCAGCACCCCAACTGAATCCACCGACGCGGCCCAGACGCCGCTCATGCGGCAGTACTTCGCCGCGAAGGCCCAGCACCCGGACGCCCTGCTCTTCTTCCGCATGGGCGATTTCTACGAGCTCTTTTACGAGGACGCGAAAACCGCTGCCCGTGAGCTTGAGATCACCCTTACTGCCCGCGATCGCGAACGCCAGGTGCCCATGTGCGGCGTTCCGTATCACGCGGTCGACGGCTACATCGGCCGGCTGCTGCACAAGGGCTACCGCATCGCCATCTGCGAGCAGATGGAGGACCCGAAACTCACAAAGAAGATCGTGCGCCGCGAAGTCACGCGCGTCCTCTCCCCCGGCACCGCGCTCGATCCCGCGCAACGCTCGGAGCGCAACAACTATCTCGCCGCCATCTACAACGCGCCCGCACAGCGGGCAGAAGACGACCGCGTCGGCCTCGCGCTCCTCGATCTCTCCACCGGCGAGTTCCGCGCCACCGAGTTCGCCGGAAAATCAGCCGCCTCTCTCTGCCTCGACGACCTGACTCGCCAGCAGCCGGCGGAGCTATTGCTCTCCGCCGAGACCCGCCTCTTCCCTGCACTTCCCACTGAAACGCTCAACGCGGCACTCGATCCCATCCGCACCAAAACGCGTCTGGACGCCTGGGCCTTCAGCGCGGACTACGCCATCCCTCTCCTCGAACGCCAACTGCAGGCGCGCTCGCTCGACGGCTTCGGCCTTGCCGGCCATACAGCGGCGGCCATCGCTGCCGGTGCTGCACTGCATTACGTCCGCTCCACGCAGGCCGGCGACCTCTCGCACATCGATGGCCTCCGCTACTACGAGCGCGCGGAGCATCTCGAGCTCGATCCGGTCAGCGTGCGCAATCTCGAGCTCGTTGAGCCGCTCTTCGCGGACGTCTCCGCCCGCACCACCCTCTTCCACACCCTCGACTGCTGCCAGACCCCCATGGGCAAGCGCCTGCTGCGTTCGAACCTGCTCCGGCCGCTGCTCGATCGCGCGGAGATCGAGGCACGCCTCGCCGCTGTCGCCGAGTTGCACACCGCTCTCCAGCCTCGCGAAGAGCTGCGCCGCGCGCTCACTGGCGTGCTCGACATGGAGCGCCTGCTCGGCCGCGTCTCGCTCGATTCCGCCGGCCCGCGCGATGTGCTCGCGCTCGGTGCATCGCTCGCCCGCCTCCCGCTGATTGCCGCCGCCGTTGCTCCATTGCAGTCGGCTCGATGGCAGCAGGCTTCTGAGCGGCTCGATCCGTTGGCAGATATCCACAGCGGAATCGCAAAGTCGCTGATCAGCGAACCGCCCCTCACACTCGCCGACGGTGGCGTCATCGCGGCGGGCGTTCTCGCCGAACTGGACGAACTCCGCACTCTGAGTCAGAGCGGCCGGCAATCCATCGCCGCAATCGAGGAGCGCGAACGTCAGCGCACCGGCATCGCATCCTTAAAGGTTCGCTTTAACAATGTCTTCGGCTACTACATCGAGATCACCAAGTCCAACCTCAAATCCGTCCCCACCGACTATGAGCGCAAACAGACACTGGTCAATGCCGAGCGCTTCACCACGCCTGAGCTCAAGGACTACGAGACGCGCGTGCTCACCGCGCATGAGCGCGCTATCGAGATCGAGCGCCGGCTCTTTGCCGAGCTGCGCGCCACCATTCTCGGCGCCGCCGCACGCATCCGCCGCAGTGCCGCCGTAGTCGCGGAGCTCGACCTGCTGGCCAACTTCGCCCATGTCGCTGCCATGCGCAACTACGCCCGTCCCATGCTCACCGACGAATGCGTGCTCGAAGCGGCGGCAGCGCGGCACCCGGTGGTCGAGTGTCGTATGGAAGAGAATGCCGAAGGCCGCTTTGTTCCCAACGACCTCTATCTCTCCACCGACGGCCCGGCCGTCCTGCTGCTCACCGGCCCCAACATGGGCGGCAAATCCACCTATCTCCGCCAGGCTGCGCTGCTCGTCATCATGGCGCAGATGGGCTGCTTCGTCCCCGCAAGAAGCATGCGCTTCGGCCTCGTCGATCGCGTCTACACGCGCATCGGCGCCAGCGACAACGTAGCGCGCGGCCGCTCCACCTTCATGGTCGAGATGACCGAAACCGCCACCATCCTCAACACCGCAACCAGCCAGTCGCTCATCCTGCTCGACGAGATGGGCCGCGGCACCGCCACCTTCGACGGCCTCTCTCTCGCCTGGGCCACGCTTGAGTACATCCACGGCCGCATCGGCGCGCGCACCCTCTTTGCCACCCACTACCACGAGCTCACCCTGCTGGCCGACCAGCTTCCCCGCCTCAGCAATCTGCGCGTTGCCGTCAAGGAATCGCCCGCCGGCATCGCCTTCCTCCACACCATCGAGCCCGGCGCCGCCAGCAAAAGCTACGGCATTGAAGTAGCGCGGCTCGCCGGTCTGCCCGCCTCGGTCATCGAGCGCGCCCGCCGCGTCCTCGCGCAGCACGAAAAATCCGAGAAGCGCAACGTCGCGCTCGAAGCCGAAGACGCTTCCGCACCGCTGCAATTGACCATCTTCACGCCGCTCTCGCAACGCATTCTCGACCGCATCACTGATCTGGACACCAACAGCCTCACCCCGCTACAGGCCCTGAATCTGCTCGAAGAGTTGAAGACTGAGATACGTGCTGCCGCAAACCCGGATACTGCTCCCCTCGGCAAGCCAGTACCATACTCACGATGACTCCGAACGCCAGAGAGGGTAGGACACCGATGATAGCTGCAAGAAACATCGGCCTTTGGTTCCTATCCGTACTGGTTTCTGTCGGCCTTTTCAGCTTGGCCTTTGACGGTTTCGAAAATGAGTCCTTGAAAGCGTGGTGGTTTGTATTCCGAATCACGATGAAATTTGCGCTGCCGGTCGCATGCTTGTATCTGCCCATCGTGATCACGCAGAGAGATGCAGAGGAAGGGAGGATGCGAGTCATCGCAGGCAGCGGGATAGTGATTGGGCCTGCGTTTATCTTGCTTTTGGCACTGATTGCGGCACTACGAGGCCAGCCGGATGTTATAAAAGGCGATCCACTTGCATTCGGACTAGTGGCCTGCCTCATCTTCGCCTTCATTGTTGGGTCTGTAACGACGATCCTGTATATAACGGCGCTCAAGCTGGTCCATCACCTGACGAGCGCTATAAAGAGGCGCTATAAGGTGTTACCTGACGACATAACACAATGAACCTGCGCCACGATGTTGGTCAGCTACTCCTCGTTGGACTCGCCGGAACGGACCTCGATGCCACCGAGCGCGCCTGGCTGCGCCTGATCCGTCCTGCCGGTACTGTCCTGTTCCGCCGCAACATCGAAGCAGCCGCGCAGGTCCACGGGTTGCTTGAGAGCGTCGAAACTCTGATCGGCGAGGGTCCCCTCTTCCACGCAGTCGATGTCGAAGGCGGCCTGGTCGATCGCCTGCGCGATCTCATCGCGCCTATGCCCGCGCCTGCCGCGGTCGCCGCAACGCGCAACAAGAAACTCTTTCGCGAGCACGGCTATCTCATCGGGTCCGAGCTGCGCCTGCTCGGCTTCAATGTTGCGTTCGCGCCTGTGCTCGATCTGCGCACCGCTGTCTCCGCGGAAGTGATGCGCACCCGCGTCGTCTCCGGCGATCCGCGGGGTGTCATTGCCTACGCGGAATCCTTCCTTACCGGCCTCAGCAAAGCGGGCGCGCTCGGCTGCGGCAAGCACTTCCCCGGCCTCGGTGGCGGCGCACTGGATTCCCATCACGCCACTCCCGCGATCGACCGCACCTGGAAGCAGCTCTGGGAAGAAGACATGCTTCCCTACCGCAAGCTCCACCGCGGGCTACCCTTCATCATGGTCTCGCACGCGACGTATCCGCAGGCTTTCAGTAAGCCCGACACCAAGCCGCTCCCCGCATCCATCTCGCCCTTCTGGATCGATCGCACCCTCAAGCACAAGCTTGGCTTCCGCGGCCTCATCGTCTCCGATGACATGGAGATGGGCGGCATCCTCCATCACACGCCGATGGAAGAAGCTGCGGTTGCCGCCATCGCCGCCGGCACCCAGCTGATCGAGATCTGCAAGGACCCCGCACTCGTCCTCACTGCATACGAAGCGATCCTCAGCGAAGCCGAACGCTCGCGCAGCTTCCACAGCATCGTCGAGCACTCCGCCGCCACCGTCCGCGCGCATCGCCAGAAGCTGCTGCATCACCTGCGGCCATCGCCGCCAAATGCGGCGGAACTCGCCAGCATGCGCGAAGCCGTGCTCGCCTTCGCAGACATCGTCGCCGCCAAAACTCCGCAGGCCCCCGCGTGACCGTGAAAAAGCAATCCGTGAAAAAGCAATCGATGCTCGTCGCCGGCATCATGAGCGGCACCTCTGCCGACGGCATCGATGTCGCGCTCTGCCGCATCTCTCCCGCTCGTCCCCGCCCGCGCATCGAGCTCATTCGCCATCGCGCCTTCCCGTATCCAGCGCAGCTCCGCAAAGCGGTGTTAGGCAGTATGGACGCGCGCAACACCTCCGCTGCCGAGCTCGCCCGCCTCAACTGGCGGCTGGGCGAGGCCTACGGCGAAGCCGTGCAATCCGCTGCTCAGGGATATGCACTCGACCTCGTCGGCTGTCACGGCCAGACCATCTATCACCAGGGCATAGCCAAACCGTATGCCGGCCGCAGCATCGCCTGCACCTGGCAACTCGGCGAGCCTGCGCTCATCGCTGCTGCCGTGCATGCGCCCGTCGTTTCGAACTTCCGCCCTGCCGACATGGTCGCCGGCGGCCAGGGCGCGCCACTGGTGCCGCTGCTCGATGCCACGCTCTTCGCGCATCCCCGCCGCGCCCGCGTGTTGCAAAACCTCGGCGGCATCGCCAACCTCACGCTCGTCCCTCCAGGCGGAGCACCACATAACGGCCAATTAGACGCGCTGATTGCCTTCGACACCGGTCCCGCCAACATGGTCATCGATGCGCTCGCGCAGCGGCTCTTCGCCAGGCCTTTCGATCGCAACGGCAGCCTCGCAGCCGCCGGCACTCCCAATGAATCCATATTGACCGCACTGCTGCGCGATCCCTACTATCGCCGCCGGCCGCCCAAAAGCGCCGGCCGCGAACAATACGGGATAAACTTCGTCGATCGCCTGCTCTCGCTCGGGCGGCAACGCCGCCTTTCGCCGCACGACATCCTCGCCACCGCAACAGCGCTCACCTCCCGCAGCATCGCGCTCGCCTGGCGCCACTTCCTCGCACCGCATCTCGCGAACGCCTCGGTCGACTACATCGTCGCCGGCGGCGGCGCGCGCAACCAGACGCTCATGCGCATGCTCGCCTCGGACCTCGCGCCCTTCGGCTGCCGCGTTCAGACCACCGACGATCTCGGCATTCCCTCCGAGGCCAAGGAAGCCGTCGCCTTCGCGCTGCTCGCGTGGCACACCTGGCATCGCCTCCCCGGCAATGTCCCCGCAGCCACCGGCGCCGCGCATCCGGCAATCCTGGGTCAGATCACCTATGTCTAAACGTCACTGCAGCTGTGTCCTGTACGCGCTGATGGCAGCATGCATGCTCGCGCTCAACGGATGCGGCGGAAAACCCGATCCCAATACCGCCGTCGTCCTCATCGAGTCCAGCCCGACCAGCCTGGATACGCGCGTCGGCGTCGATGTGCAGTCGGAGCGCATCGACATGCTCATCTTCGATTCGCTGGTGAAACGGGATGAACACTACGAGGTCCAGCCCTGGCTCGCCAAAAGCTGGGACCAGCCGGACCCCGTCACCTATGTCTTCCATCTGCGCTCTGGTGTGCGCTTCCACAACGGCCAGCCGCTCACCTCGGCCGACGTGAAGTGGTCCATCGACTCCGCGCATAACGGCACCGTCATCACCGCGAAATCCGGCTCCTTCATCCAGATCGACCATGTCGATGCGCCCGACCCGCTCACCTGTGTGGTCCATCTGAAGAGGCCTGATCCCTTCCTCTTGTGGAATCTATCCGACGGCGCACTCGGCATCGTGCCCGCGGGCAGCGGCAAAGACTTCTGGCGGCGCCCCATCGGCAGCGGCGCATACAAGTTCGTCTCGCAGCAGCAGGACAAGGACGTCATCCTCGAGCGCAACCAGGACAGTTGGCAGCCGCAGCCCTCTATCCCACGCATTCGTTTCAACGTCGTTCCGGACGACACCACGCGCGCACTCGAGCTGCAGAAAGGCTCGGCCGATGTGGCGATCAACGCGCTCGAACCCGACACCGTTCACGCACTTCGCGCCAACCCGCATCTCGAAATCCAAAGCACGCCCGGCACCATCGTCAATTACATCAATCTGAACCTGAACGATCCGTATCTCCACGACGTGCGCGTGCGTCAGGCCGTGGCGATGGCCATCAATCGCAAGCTCATCCTCGACACCATCTGGCGCGGACAGGCTCGACTCGCCGATGATCTTCTGCCGCCCGGCCACTGGGCCCGCACCGACGACACCGCCCACTTTCCCTTCGATCCGGCAAAGGCGAACGCACTGCTCGATGCCGCCGGTTATCGCCGCGGCCGCGATGGAGTGCGCTTTCCTCTGCAGATGAAAATCTCGAATACCAGCAGCCCTACACGGCTGATGGCCCTGGTCATTCAGCAGGAGCTGCGTGCCGTGGGCATCGCCATGGATGTGCGCATCTACGAGTTCGGCACCTTCTTCGCCGATGTAACCAAGGGCGCCTTCGGCATGTACTCATTGCGCTGGATCGGCGGCAACGAGAGCCCCGATATCTTCCGGCTCGCCTACGCCACCGCCAGCCTGCCGCCGCATGGCGCGAATCGCGGCCACTACCTGAATCCCGAGCTCGACCGGCTCATGGCCGATGCCGCCGCTTCCACCGATCGCGAGCGCGACCGCGCCGACTATGTGAAGGTGCAGCAGATCGTCGCCAGAGACATGCCCACCATCCCCCTCTGGTACCAGGACAACGTAGTCGTGCACACCCGCCGCCTGCAGAACATCAAGGTCTCCGCCTCCGGCAGCTACGACTTCCTCAAGACCGCCGCCCTCGCACCCTGACATGTAACCGGTGCTGACGTCATCCTGGGCGAACGAAAGACCTGCAGTGTGCCCATCTATCGTGCTGGCTCTTGACGTGAGCGATCAACGGGAGCGAACTTAGCGGCTGGCGCCGACGGCGCTTGTGCCCGTACGGCCAGTACCCGTCTCCTCGCGCAGAATCTCCGCTTCGCGCTCGCGATACGGCCGCCCATCCGGATACAGCACATCGTGAAACCACACCGGCGGCTGCTCTTCCACATACGGACGCTTCCAGCTATCCCACGGAATATACGTCTGCGATTTACCCTGCACGAATCCCCAGTTGATCGCCGCAACATGCAGTTGCTTGGCCAGCGGCAGGATCGTGTCGAAGGTGCTCCCCATCGGCCGCGCCATGTATTCGGTGCAGATCAGCGGCCGATGATACCGCTCCAGTTCATGCACGCGCCGCGTAAACTCCTCCGGCCATCCATAGTCGTGAAAGCTGATCACGTCCGACTCCGCGACTTGCGTGCGCTCCACTGCGTTCAACCCGGCCGCCTCGTCCCACCGCGGACCCTTCCACAGCGGCGACGTCAGCGGCTGCACCGGATGCTCTTCGCGTGCCCACGCGAACACCTCCGGCAGCAGCTTCGCCACCAGCTCTTCCTTGTTCTTCGGCTCGCGCTTCGCGTAGTCGCCGCCGCCTTCATTGTCCGGCTCATTCCACAGGTCCCACGCCAGGATGCGATCGTCATTCGCGAACGCTCCCACCACGCCCTGCACAAATGTCTTCAGCCGCGGGTACTCCGCCGCATCCTCGAGCGCCTTCGCGCCCGGGCTCTGCACCCATCCGGAGTTGTGCACGCCGGGAATCGGTGGCCGCTGCGGCCCCAGTTTGAAATCTGGATCCCAGCAGGAATCGAACAGCACAAACATCGGTTTGATGTGGTGTTTCGCGGCGATGGTCAGAAACGTATCGATGCGCTTCCGGAAGCCCGGCGCATCCTGCTGCCAGAGCTGGTCGTGCAGGAAGACGCGCATCGTGTTCATCCCCAGCCCTTCGGCCCACCCCAGCTCTTTATCGATCTCCTGAGGATCGAAACTCTCCGCCTGCCACATTTCAAGCTGGTTGATGGCGTCTGCCGGGATGAAGTTCGCGCCCACCAGCCATGGCTGCGCGGCATACCACTGCTGCGCTTTGGCCTCGCTCCAGCGCGCCGTTGCGGCGTCGAGTTGGCTGAATGCTCCGCCCAGTATGAACAACAGCGCGGGGAGTACCCATCGTCCCGCCAACATCAAACCCATCAGCGCCTCCGGAATCTGCTCTGAGTCAATGTGTACCTGAATACACACAGCTAGCGCGCTCTGTTTGTACATGAATGGAACGCGGGCCGCGATGGGTCGAATGAACTATGCGAGTTTCATCGGACGAGTTAGGCGCCGCGTCGCTCCATTGCCAGCATGCGTTCGCGTGCCAGATCGCTGTTCAGGTGATCCACGACCTTGCGAATGGTGTTCAGCGAGCGCAGATCAGTCATGGTGAACGCGCCGGGAAAGCGCTGGTTCAACTCCGCGTATAGGCGAATTCGCTGCACCGACGTGCCGCCGCTCGCATAGAAGTCTTCGTCCGGATCCACCTGCATCCGATGCAGCAGCCGCTGCCAGATGCTGCGCACTACCTCCGTCTGCCGTTCCGGCCGCACCTCTGGAGAAGGGCCGCCGGTAGAGCTCCGCAGCACCGCCTTGCACTGTTCCGTCAGCTGTATGCGGTCGGGCTTGCCCTCTGCGTTCAGCGGAATGCGCGGCAGCAGTACCAGCGCCGCCGGTTGCGCGTCGCGCGGAAGATGGCTCTCCAGGTATTCGCGCAGCGCCCGCTCGGCGCGCGGGTCCTGCCCCTGCTTCAGCGTCGCAAAAACACAGCTCACACGCTCGTCCGGTGCGGAAGCAAGCGCCACGCACTCCCGCACCAGCGGATGCTGCTGCAGCAACGCTTCCATCTCGTCCGCCGTACCCTTCTTCGGCTCGGCTGCCTTCACTGCCGCCGCGGCTCGCACCGCAGCCTGGC
Organism: uncultured Acidobacteriaceae bacterium; assembly: GCA_963757575.1. Classification (GTDB taxonomy): domain Bacteria; phylum Acidobacteriota; class Terriglobia; order Terriglobales; family Acidobacteriaceae; genus KBS-83. Next base: position 861,331 of record CAVWSD010000011.1, on the reverse strand, counting down.
CAGTCAGCAGGCTGCCGTCGGCAAGCCGCGTCGCGTCGACCGCCAATCGGAAGCAGCGCAGCCTCTGGTTGTTCTCACGTTGCGCCTCAGGAAATGCAGCCAGCGTCGCCTCCGGCTGGCCAAGGTATCCGATCGCCAACGAATCCCCGGTGATCGCCAGCGCGCCAAGCGCTCCAGCGGCCGCCTCGTGCCCATTCGGCAGAATCACCATCGCGTCACTGCCAGGCACCGGCATGGCGCTGCCGGGCGGCCCCTCGATATTCACCCGCACGCTCACCGCGTAGCTTGTGGTCTCCGCCGCGCCCAGTCCGCCCGTCACTCGCATGCCGTGTCCGCCGCGGATCAGCCGGTTGAGCAGTGCAGGTTCCAGGTGTGCCGCACCGGCATCGGCCGCATTCACCACCGCCTGCCGTACCTGCTCGAGCGGCGCGAGCGGCTCTCTCGCCAGTTCCTCCAGCAGCGCCGGCCTCGCACATATCGCGGAGACGCGGAAGCGTCGCATCACCCGCGCATACTCATGCGCAGGCATCGCGGCGCTCAGCCAGGCTTGCGGCGCCAGCGCTACCGTGCCGCCCGCAAGCAGCGCGCCCCACAGCTCCATCTGGAACGTATGCTCCTGCGCGCCGGAGTGCAGCAGCACCGTGTCCGACGAGCGGAACTCCATCAGCGCGGACGTCGTCACCAGCCGCACAATGCCGGCGTGCGTCACCAGGACGCCATGCCCCGCGGTATTGAAGATCACCGCCGCCGGATCTTCCGGCAGCCGGTGGGGCAGCCTGACCTCGCGGAATACCGGCATGAACTCGCGCTCGACAATCGATGCGTCGATCACCGTTACGTGGCGCGCCCAGGGCAGCGCCATGCCTGCGCCGTCGGTGCGATCCGTCACCAGCAGCCGGATCGCGCTCTCATCCAGTTGCCGCGCCAGCTTTTCGGCGGAGAGCCCGTGCACATCGAACGGCACATACACGCCCCCGGCCAGCAGAACGCCCACAATGCTGCTGATGGAGCTGAAGGTGCGCAGCCCGGCCACGCCCACCAGGTCCCCGCGGCGCATTCCTTTTCGGCGCAGCACCGCAGCAATATTCTGCGCGCGCACCATCAGGTCGCTGTAGGAAAGCCGTCCCTCGTCACCCAGCAGCGCCGTAGCGCTCGCCCACAACACCGTGCTTTCCAGGAAAAGCACGTCGAGTGTCGTGCGAACAGGGACATCGGCCGCTTGGCCGGCGCCAGGCGGGCGCGTAGACACGGGACCTCCGGACTGTCCCAGCGGCATGGTGCGGTCCTCTCACAATCCGAACGGCTGAACCTTGACGCAAGCACCACAAGACCGCTACCGCAAGGCCCGGCCCGCCTCGCTCAGGCGGAACGATCTGCTTTTCTAGGCGTTATCCCGCACATGGTTCACGGTTTCGCGCTTCCGAAGAGTCTGTGCGTTTTGCTGTTTATAACCCGCAGCATCGCGGGAACAGACCTGCAATTAGTAATCTCGGAGTAATGCCGATCTGTTACTGCAAGGCAAATCCGCCTTGCAACGCGCTACCATCCTGGTATGTCGTCCGAGCTCCTGCGCGAGACCTTTCCCGTCGGCCCCCTCCGCTGCAACTGCACCCTGCTCGCGAATCTGGAGACCCGGGAAGCCATCGTCATCGACCCCGGCGACGAGATCGCCGACATCCTCGCCCGGCTCGCCCGCCGCCAGCTCACCCTGAAGCAGATCGTCGTCACGCATGCGCATATCGACCACATCGGCGGCGCTGCGCAGCTCCGCCGCGTCACCGGCGCACCCGTTCTATTCCACCAGGCCGACCTGCCCATTCTCGGCATGATGGAGATGCAGGCCGCCTGGATCGGCGTCGCCACGCCGGAGCAGACGGCGCTCGACCAAAGCGCGGACGATGGCCTCTCCGCCGGCATACCCGGCCTTGAAGCCGAGGTAATCCACACCCCCGGTCACACGCCCGGCAGCATCTGTCTCCACTTCCCAAAGCAGGAATTGCTTCTCGCCGGCGACACGCTTTTCGCAGGAAGCGTCGGCCGCACCGATCTGCCCGGCGGCGACACCAAGGCTCTGCTTCGCTCCATCCACACCCGCCTGCTCCCGCTGCCCGAGAACACACTGGTAGTGCCCGGACACGGCCAGGAAACGTCATTGGGGCAAGAGCGCGAAACCAATCCCTTCCTGCAAACCGACCTGCGGCCGTAATTTCTCATCAACGCGCTAGCGCGATTCGTTGTGGCTTTCAGCCCGGGTGTTAAGCAGAGACATGGCGAAGTAAAGTGATTGTCGCTGAAGCCATTGCAACGTAAAGTGCACCGGCTCGTTGGCTGATTTAGCTGGCGATAGTCGGGCGGGGATTCACGATTGCGGGCATCATGAGCCGCTTCGACGCCGTGGTGCTGCAAAATCCCGACTCGCATTCCAGGCCTTCCCCTCTTCTGACATGTTGTTGCATTGCTCTTCGCGCTCGGCGTCTAGTGGCGGAGAAAGCCCGAGTCGCGCAGTAAGACTAAAATTGCGGCTTGGATCATGCCAACGGCCCTCAAGCGCAATGCGGTCATCGTCTTCGGCCTCGCCGCCCTGTTCTATTGGTCGTTCATGCTCGCCAAGCACGATCCGGCCCTGCGCAACATAATCCCTTTCGGCGAGGACCCGTATGACGCCGTTGGCTCATTCGCTGTCATAGTCGGAATGCTGATCGCGCTGCTTTCGCTTGTACGCGCGTTTCGCACCTACCGCGATCACCCTCCGTCCGCAGCGCAACGGGTGTACCTTGTGCGGTCACAGGTGGCGGTTGTTCTCGCCGTGCTCATTACGCTCGCGGCGGATATCGTCGCTATGGTGCGGCATCCTTCTATGTGGATCGGCGCTGCGTCGCGGTACTGGTTAATTGCCCTCCTCACCGGCATGGCCGTCGTCACTGTTGCCGTGCAGTTGCTCATCCGCGCCTCGCAGAAGAAGCTCCTGGAGGGCGGGATGCAACAATGGACAGCGGCCGTGATCGTCACGCTAGTCGCCATATTGATCCTCGCGATTTATCCGGAACAATTGATCAACCGTACCGTCACTCATCTCCTTACGGTGGTTGCGGGCGATCTAGTGCTTTTTGCGCCGATGCGACCTCTGCTGAACGCACTTGTGCCATACAACGCAGACCAAAGGCGGATTGAAACGACACCGCCGCGCAGCAGATTCTCAACTGCCTGGCAGCGATGGGGCATCGTCGTGGGTGTAGGATCCCTAATCGGCGCCGTCGCTTTTTGGGGCGAGATGTCTGAGGGTGTGGGCGCAGCGCCCATGAGCCGTTTCGTGTTTGTTGCTTCTGTGTTTATCGGACTCGGGCTCGCAGGCATCCTCATCGCCTACGCGTTCTTGGGAAAACCGCTGGGACTGGGGCGACGAGGCTGAGCGGTCCAATCAGCCATTTCGCATTCCTCAGCGCATGACGTAGCCGCCGTCGACCGAGATCGACTGGCCGGTAACGTAGCTTGCAGCATCACTACAAAGCCACAGAACAGCATCGGCGATCTCCTCGGGCCGCCCCATCCGCGCCATCGGCACATAGGCCTTCAACATCGCATTCAACTCTTCACCCTGACCTTCGGCGATCATCTTGTCGGACATGGGAGTCTGGATCATGCCCGGGCACACGTCGTTCACGCGAATGCCACGCGTTGCATACTCGAGAGCAGCGCTCTTCGTGAATCCAATGACTCCATGCTTTGCGGCATGGTAGATCCCGCGCCGGGCACCGCCTATAAGACCTCCCAGCGACGAGCAGTTGACGATGGCGCCGCTTCGTTGCTCGCGCATCTGCTGCAGCTCGAACTTCATGCAACTCCATACGCCGCGCAGATTGACCGCCATCACCCGGTCGTAATCCTCACGCGAAGCATCAGCAGTTTCTGCAAGGACGTTTTGGATCCCGGCATTGTTGTAGGCTGCATCGAGGCGTCCGAAAGTCGCGACAGTCTGCTTCACCATCGCCTCCACCTGCGCGTCATCCGAAACGTCACAGCGGATTGCCAGCGTCTTGTGACCCTTATCGGCGAGATCCTTGGCTGCGGCTTTCACTTCCTTCTCATTCCAGTCCGCCAAAACCACGGAAGCACCTGATGCAGCAAATGCCTTGGCTGTCGCAAGACCCAATCCGGATGCGGCGCCTGTAACGAGTGCAACCTTGTTTTCAAAAGATATGTTCATAACGGCTTCCTCTTTTTTGGAGCGGGCTGTCTCCCGGTTCCTGTAGAGCTGGCCCCTTCTGGCTTGGATGCCGAAGCGGTACCTTCTCCTCCACTCCTGTGCTCTGAAATCAGGAACGGGCTTCGCACTGCCGGTTATTCCTGAGCGAGCCGGGCCTTCTGCTGTTCCGACTTAGTGGACCGCAGCGCGGCGAGTTCCTGGTGCGGGTCGTAGTGCACGCGCACCACCTGCATCTCGTCGTTGTCGAGCAGCGTCCGATAGTTCTGCTGGAGGGCCGTCGCGCCATCCTGCGCAGCGCTGTGCGCGACCGCCGCAAGGCCGAGAATCGCGAACGTATATCTCGCTGAAAAGCAGCGCATCTTCAACAGTCAAGCACAGCCTGGTCGTGCCGGCGCGCCAACCCCTGCTGCCGACCCTGGTTCCACGCTACTCACCTGAGCCTTTTGCCATCTTTCACGCTTGCCGCGCCATCGCAAGCTCCACGATCTCCCCAATCATCTGGGTATAGGAGAGGCCTGATTTCTTCGCGGCCATGGCAAACTCCTGTCCGCTGGAGAGCCATGGGTTCGGATTCGCTTCGATCACATACACCTCGCCCTTGCTCGACACCCGCATATCAATGCGGCCATAGTCGCGAAGCTTGACGGCGCGATAAGCTTTGAGCGCGATCTCAGTAAGCTTGGTTACGTTTTCTTCGTCGAGGTCTTCAGCAATCGCCGATTTGGTCAGCTTATAAGCTTCCGAGCTCTTCTCGAATTTCACATCCTGGCTGGCGATCCTGGGCATGCCCTTCGGAAGTTTCGAAAGATCAAGCTCCACAAGCGGAAGTGCATATGCGTTTTCGTAACTGCCGAGAATGGCGGCATAGATCTCGCGCCCTTCGATGTACTCCTCGATCAACGCAGGAGAATCGAATTCGGTCTGTATATAGTGGACGCGCTCCATCAACTCCTTCACATTGGTAACGACGGCAGCGGCATCGATGCCGATGGATCCATCTTCGGAGGTGGGTTTCACGATCAGTGGGAACGAGATGTCATGTGCGTGGTCGAGAGCGCCGCGATAGGATGTCGCGAAGTACGGCGACTGAATCCCGTGAAAAGCGAACATCTTCTTGGCGATCGATTTGTCCTGCGCAAGAACGTTCGCGTGCGGTCCCGAGCCGGTGTAGGGGATCTCGAGCATATCCAGAAATGCAGTGACGTTCATCTCCTTGGTGTCGTCGCCCGCATAGGATTCCGTGAGGTTGAAAATGAGATCCGCGCCACACTTGGCCAGTCCGAGCAGTGATTGCCGGCGGCCGTCGAGAACGTAATACGACGGCTCATGCCCGAGTTTCCCCAGGGCTTCGAAGATCTCTTCGCGGTCCTGCTTCACCACCTTCTTCCTGCGTTTCGTCTGCCCTTTGCGCTTACGCGGTGCAGGAACTTCCTCCTGCACTTCGGCAGGTTCTTCTTCCCACACATCGTAAAGCACGGAAACTTTCAATTTCGTTCCAGTCATGCGAACTCCAATCCGATGGACGGCCGCTGCCGGCACGCCTCAGGGGTGAATGAACTTTCCACGAACCAGGTAATTCATTGACAGTGCGGTTGTGTACACCGTGAACTCGGTCAGGTAGTCGGACTCTCGGCGAACGTCCACGCGCAAACCCAGGTCCTCAACACGCTTGCATATAGCTTCCACCAGTCGCTTGACAATCGGACGTTGCACCCCGCTCCAATACGCAACCTTGTCGACGATGAGCTTGCGACGCTCACGCAACATCTCATGCGCGGGTCGCACGCCATTACTTCGCTTGCGGGAGATATTGAAGATGTCCGCCAGGTCGGTATCGAGCGCGAGTTCCTGCACCGGAATATCCTCCGGCAGGCTGAGACGATAGAACTCGCCGACCGTCGATTCCATCTCATCGACTGTGATGTCGGTGCGCCCGCGGCGCCGGACGGGTTCGACATCTCCGACTCTTCGCGCCACGTGATCGACATATTGGAGCTTGGCCATCGCCCCCCAGCCTTTGTAGCGCTTTCGCCATTGCGACCGAGGCGTGAGCCAGACCGCAAACGTTTCGGCGAAATCCTCATCAGGGTGCTTTTGCGCGTACCACCCGGCCATGTGGCGCACAAACTCCTGCGAGAACGGTATAGGACGGTAATTGTCGCGATACGCGCGGCGAAACGAACCGAAGAGATCGCGCCACTCTGCCGACTTGTATAGCTGGTACGCGTAATTGAACGCGTGACCGGCCTCATGACGCATGTACATCATGATCTCGCGAGCGTCTTCCAGGTCGTTCATATCGCGCTCAAGCTGTGCCAGATCCGAATTGGCCAGATAGAACGGAATACCAATCACGGGCTCGCCGGAGGGACATCCCCATTCATCGGTGAGATAACAAAGCGGACGAAACTTGTGGATGCCCTTGGCTTCCAGTTCGCGGTAAAGCTGCTGAACGAATCGTTCGAGCGGAGAACCCTCGAGTTTGAGCCCTAATTCGCGAATGGGCTTGGCGAGGATCTCCTGGGATTCCGTTCGAGTTTTTTCAAAATTGAGCACTGGCTGTTCAGAGTTCTATACCACGGAACCAGACTTGGCACAGAAACCCGTAGCGTATGCACATAAGTTGTAGACACGCCTGGTTCTGGAACATCCACCTCAATAGCGCAGAGCAAACTCGTTTCTACGACTAACCTATATAACCATGCGCTGGCCTAATACCAGTTAGAGCAAGCCTTTTGGCAGCTGCCGCAATCGTTTTGCAAGCATGATCACCCTCACTGACGGAGGAATCTCAATCATTGGAGCTTCGCATACTCCGCCCTGGCTTGCTTCAGCATTGGAATGTCGGGGTCGGCGTCTTTCCAAATGGTGAGGAAATCCTGATAGGCGGATTTTGCCTTGGTCGTATCGCCGGACATCGCGTAAGCCCGGCCCAGGCCTAGAAACGCAAGAGCTCCAATGGGCGCGTTTACCACAATCCCTGAATGGTCACGGATTTTCTGAAACTCAGCGGCTGCTTCGTTTCCCTTATGGGCAGCGAGATAGGCTTCCCCCCGGACATAGACGGGATAGAGCGCGCCCGCGTCACTCAGCTCGTACGGCACCGCAGCCTGAAGTATCTCGATGACCCTTGAGGGATCGTCGTGGCTCAACGCCAGTTGGGCGCGAATGGTTGGAACGTCATAGGACTGAACAATCGTGTGGTGCGGGAACCGGTTGGCTAAATCATCGGTAAGGGTACTCGCTCGTACCGCATCACCTGCGAAGGCCAGCGCCAGAGCCGCCAGAGATTGAACACTCCAGCTGTTTGAAAGGCCGAGAGCATGCGCGGCTCGCTCACGGGCTTCGGCTGGATTTCCAAACAGAGCTTCCCGGAGAGCGGCGTCAGCTTCATACCACGCTGCCACCTCCGGCTCTTCGGCCCGCTTGGCCGAAACCACTGCCTGACGGGAAAGATCCCGGGCCCGTCCCAACCTCCCCGAATAGGCAGCGGTGTCAGCCTCCAAGCCTAGCAACGTATCTTCCACTCCCAGCTTGCCCGTCGCCCAGGCCACCTGCTGAGACATTCCCGCCGTATCATTCTGCAAGAAGCGAAGCTGGTACACAAGGTTCCGTATGGAAGGGGAATCGAAGTTTTTCGCCTGTGCCTCTTCGACCGTGGACTGGGCCTCCTTCAGACGATTCAGTGCCAGATAGAAGTTGAGGAGGTCAAAATAACAATCGCCGTTGGGATTGAGGCGGAATTCCTCGAGGGATTCGATGAGGCCCTTATCGGGCTGACCCAGCCAACCTGAGACAGCAGTCTCGGCGCTTGGCCGTGACCAATCTCGCGGATAGCTCTGTGCCCAGAGTTCGTAGACCTGGCGCGCCTTTTCCAACTCTCCGGTGGTCTGCTGATAGTAATGAGACTCGATGTAGAACTTCTCCAACTCACTCACGCCTTCGCGCAACTCGTATGCCTTCCGAGTGTTCTCCGCCGCCAGGGTCTGGTCGCCCAGCATCCGATACATATTCCCGAGCCTGGCATAGGCCATCGCGAAATTCGGATCGAGACGGATGGCTCGCTGGAAGAACGGGATGCCGGCAGCCCACTCGCTCGCAGCCGATGCCTTCCGGCCCAGGCTGTAAGCCTTAAGGGCCTCAAGCGACGTCGTAGTCGCTTGTTCAAGAGGGGTATCAAACTTCCGCACAGTGCTAAGCGACTCGCCCAGCTTGTTCCGCATCGCGGAAGCTGTCTTTCCCAAAGCATCGAGCACATCGTTCTTGTTGCTGGCCTGAGCTTCGGTGCTCGCCAGCGAATCGCCACTCGTGCAGTTCACCGCCTCGAGGGTCAGCAGATAGCGCGTGCCAATTTGCGCAATGGAGCCGTCGAGCACGGCTGCGCTGCCCACCCTCTGGCAAAGTTCCCGCGCTATCGCTGGGGTAAGTTTTGCATCGGAAGGCTGCCCCATCATCTTCAGTGTCTGCTGGATACGTCCCTCGGAGACCATGCTCAAGAAGGGCGACTGCTCCAGTTGTACGAACAATCCCTGACGCAGCGTCCCGTCGAATACAGGATCACCCGTGGCATTCACGAAGTCGGCGAGGACAACCGTGTCCTTTTCTGTGAGCACCTTCGGGTGGCGGAAGGTGCGGACTGCTAGCGCGATGCCGGCGACGACGATGAGCAACAAGACAGGTGTAAGCATCCAGCGGCGGGACCAGTTCGAGCGGTGCACGAGGGGTGCGCCAGTGCGGGCGTCGTCCGGCGCGGCTACCTCGGCGGATGACGGGCTCGCACCGAGTCCCCCAATGCCACGGGTGACGAGTTCCGGATAGACCTCCGGAGCGAGGAAGCGATATCCGCGCTTCGGAATGGTCTCGATGTAGCGGGGGTTCTCGGCATCATCGCCAAGCGCCTCCCTCAGCTTGCGAACGGCTACACGGAGGCTGCCCTCAAAGTCGACAAACGTATCGTCGCGCCAGATGCGATGGCGTAGGTCGTCGCGGGTGACCACCTCACCGGCGTTTTCCAAAAGAATAACCAGAAGCCGGAATGGCTGCTCCTGCAGCTTCACCCGGTTCCCGTTTTTCAGGAGTTCGCCGGAGTCGGAATTCACCTGGAACGGGCCGAACCGAAAGAGAGAACCCAGAGGCGTTTGCACATCTCGCCCCGATCTCGCCGCTCAACGCAAGCGGTCCGTAGAGAGTGTATCAACCGGCGCGGCAGTTTACGACCTAATATCGAGCTATCTCATTCGCAATGACTTACCTGCTCACGGAGGATTCACGGCCAGTTCCTTTGACCACTGGTGCCAAGAGCGGTTTGATGCGAGGCGAAGGCAATCGAGAGATGCCTCAAAAGGAGAACCACCATGAAACGCATTACCGCACTCGCATTCCTTGCGGCGGCCTTGATCTCGATGGGCACCGCCCGCACACATGCCCAGGAAGCCACATTCCAGGTTCCGTTCGACTTCATCGTTGAGAACCAGGTACTACCTGCGGGAACCTACGGAGTCAGCCAACGCGACCCAGAACGCCATCCTGATTAAAAGCCAGGACAAGCGCTTTCATGCATTCACGACAGCTTATGCCGCTGACCCGTCGACCAGCGGCGGCAAGGTCATCTTCACGAAGTACGGCAACCAGTACTTCCTGCATGAAGTGCTTTGCAGCGCCCTGTCCATGAATGTAGCGCTTCCCACGTCCACGCTGGAGAAACGGGCTCGCGTTCAAGAAGCGCAACTTCCGCCCAGCGAAACTGTCGCGGCTCTCCGTACCGGAGCGAAGTAATGTCCATCAGCCCGAGTGCCCCACTCTAGCCGAAGACTCGGGTGGGGTTATTCCTAAACAACGAAGTCGGCCCGAGGCCCACGACTGGTAACTCCCATTCCGAGACCAGACGCAAAAATCTGCCGTTTATACCCGTCGGATTCGCTACACTGGAAATAGAGATAAAGCACCAAAACGCCACCACGACGGTGGCGTTTTTTGTCTCCAGTGATGAAAGCCAGCCACTTTGCGGCTCGCTAACTCCTTATCACAGGACATATTTGCGTGTAACTCCAATGGATGGACATATTTGTGCCTCGGGAAGGCACATAACATCTTGATTCAGTTCAGGTTACACACAGCCCTCCGGCACCGGAGGGGGAGGGGTGGGTGGTCACGTTACCTGGCTGCTCTCGGCAATCAGCCTCGCAATTCCCTCAGCAAAAACCTCCGGCAGAGTCAGCAGGCTAACGACCAGCCGGTTCTGCTCCCGAAATCCAAAAAAGCTCCCCGGATGCACGGCGACGCCATGCCTCTCGATCATCCGGATCGCCAATGCCTCACCATTTGCGTACGACGGCGTGCGCAAGGCGGCATACCAGCCGCCCTCGCATGCCAGCCGCGCCATCTTGTCCCCTCCGGCAAGCGCAGTGTCGAGCGTCTCGAGATTCTGCTGCACGCGATCGCCTATCTGCCGCTGGATCGAATCGCGTCTGCGAAGCCAGCCCGGCAGCGCATGTTGCACCGGCGCGTTCATCGACAGAAATGTATCCGCGATGATCTCCAGCCGCCGCATCGCCTCTTCCCGCACCGCCTTCGGCCCCCGGCACACAATCCACGAAGCCTTCATCTGCGGCAGCGCCGCAATCTTGCTCAGCCCGCTCAGCACAAACGTCAGCGCATCCTCCTCGCCCCGCGCAAAGCTTTCCTGCGCCCTGTGCCCCGGGAACGAATAGTCGAGAAACACCTCGTCGACAATCAGCGCCAGCCCGAATTCCCGGCACAGCTCCGTGAGTGCAGCGCGTTCCGCAGCCGTGGTGAAGTGCCCAGTCGGATTGTTCGGATGCACCACAATGATGGCTCGCGCACGCGGCGTGATCCGCTCGCGCAACGCATGCAGGTCGAGACTCCACCCGTGGCTTCCGCCGGGATCGTAAAGCAGCGCATACGGCACCAGCCTCACGTCATCCATCGTCGCCAGCAGATCGAATAGCGGATAACTCGGCTGCGCGATCAGCACCTCGTCCCCGGGATCGCAAAGCAGCCGGAAGAGCCAGCTATAGCCCTCGCTGGTGCTGGTGGTCAGCACCACCTGCTCTGGATCGACGTGCGCGCCGTGGTCCGCGTAGTAGCCGCACACCGCCTCGCGCGCATGCATCATTCCGCGCGGATCAGGATCGTACGCACGCGCACCCTCCGCCGAAAGCTCCGCCAGCAAATTCGGATCGTAGGAAAACCCGCACTGCGTGGGGTTCGAAGCCGTCAGATCCAATATCCGCAACCCGCTCTGCCGCCGCGCTTCCAGCGCGCGCGACCACGCCGTCTCCTCCGTCGTCCAGTTCGTTCGATCCGCAAACTGCACTGTGCGCGCTTCCCTCTGCACTTCATACCTCTGCACGTCATAATAGAGAGGTGACGACTACCACCACTCCCGCCACCGCAACCATACCCCGCGCCGTCATCTTCGACTTCGGCCGCGTGCTCAGCATGCAGCCCGATGTCGACGCCCACACCGCCCTGGTCGAAGCCGCCGGCGTGCCCGATGAGGTCTTCGAAGAGCACTACTGGGCGCACCGCCACGCCTACGACGCCGGCACGCTCAACGGCCAGACCTACTGGCAGAACGTTGCGAAGGGCGCCGGCTTCACGCTCACCCCGGAACGCCTCGCCGCCTTCCATTATCACGACTCGCTCATGTGGGCGAACCTGAACAGCCCCATGCTCGAATGGGCCGCCGCCCTGCAGAAAGCCGGCGTCAAAACCGCGATCCTCTCCAACATGGGCGACGTGAACCTCGCCTATATGCGCAAGCACTTCGATTGGCTCTCCGCCTTCAGCTGCCTCACCTGGTCCTGTGAGCTGCTCACCGCGAAACCCGATCCCGCCATCTATCGGCACACACTCGAGAAGCTCGGCGTCGCCCCGCATGAGGCCATCTTTGTCGACGACATCCCCGCCAACATCGCAGCCGCCCGCGCCCTCGGTATCGACGGCATCCTGTTCACTACCATCGAACAGCTACGCCGCGATCTCGAAAGCCGCGGCCTCGAAGGCAAGCTACCGCTGCCTGAAGCGAGCTAGTCCCGGCGGGCGAAGATGAACAGGTGGTTTTCCCACGCACCTGTGCGATAGAGCGGACGAAAGCGCGCATGGCGAAGCGCCTCTTCCAGCAGATCCAGGCTGAAAACGTGGTGGTGCATGCACCGCAGCTCCGCATTGCGCAGGCATCGCTCACGAAATTCCTCGATTGATCCTGCGGGCTTGTCCCGTTCGAGATCGTGCAGCGCCACGATCTCCTCCAGATGCGTCAGGTCGCTTTCATCGCTCCCCGCCGCCAGGTCCGACAACAGATGTTCGAAGGTTGTCACCGGCCGGCGATGATCGAAGGTGTGCACCTGATTCGGCACCAGCACGAGTGCCGATCCCCCCGGCTTCAATACGCGGTGAAATTCCTCGAGCGCACGAAGCGGATTGGCAACATGCTCCAGGATGTGAGACGCCAGCAGGAAGTCATACGTGCCGTCCGCGATGGAGCTCAATGCTGTCGCATCGTGGATGTACTGCTTTCCCGGTTCGGCATCAGGAAGATAGCGAAAGGTGCGGCCGCCTTCGCCACGCGACCAGGTCGTATTCGTGGCAAAGTTGCAGTTGTCCACCGATCGGGCAATGGCATAAACCGGCGGGATTGGAGTGTATTTGCCCTGCGCCGCCGGAGAGAACACGGCGCTTGGCCCGCCGATCTCCAGCCCGCATCTCCCGCGCAAAGCCCGCTCCATCCGGCGGTAGTTCCAAAGCCGCCGCATTCTGCGGCGTGCTCCGCTGATGAGGTTGCGCACCCGCGCAGTCTACCATCGCATTGACGGTGATTCTGTATGCAGGCTCCGCTGCGCATCACCTATGCAATGCGGCCGAATCGCGCTCAGATAGATTGCAAAGACCCGGGATCAGAGACAGGAGTCAAGCCATGACATCTTCCAATGAAACAGCAAACGAAACAGCAGAGGTGCAACGGGATCGCCAAATGGCTTACGTGCTCCTGCGCGCCATCATCGGCGTAAATCTTGCCGTCCATGGCATCAGCCGTCTGCTGGCAGGCCCACACGCCTTCGCGGCATCGCTCGTCGGCATGTTTCACGCCACACCGCTGCCGCCGTGGTCCGTCACAGCCTTTGGTCTCGTGTTGCCCTGGATCGAGGCGGCGCTCGGATTGCTCATCCTGCTCGGGCTGGCGACGCGCTTCGCGCTCATCGCCGCCTTGCTCACTATCCTGGTTCTAACCTTCGGCTCTACCCTGCGCCAGGACTGGGACAGCGCCAGCATTCAGCTCATCTACGCTGCCATCTATGCGGCTCTCCTTGCCTTTCGCCGCGAGAACATCTACTCCTTCGACGGAATGCGCCGCTGACCCTCTACCGACAATCCTTGCACCTGGACCCCTCCACGCAGCATCCTTGTTGCAGCACCAGAAAGGCGCCAAACCTTATGCCCCATCTTCCCTTCACCGATGTGCCCGGCGCCATCGCCGAGATCCAGGCCGGCCGCATGGTCGTGGTGGTGGACGATGAAGATCGTGAGAACGAAGGCGACCTGACGCTGGCCGCCGAATTTGTCACACCCGAAGCGATCAATTTCATGGCGCGCTACGGGCGCGGCCTTATCTGCCTCACCCTCACCGAGGAGCGCGCCGACTACCTCCGTCTTCCGCCCATGTCGCAGGAGAACACCTCGCGCTTCGGCACCGCCTTTACCGAGAGCATCGAGGCCCGTGAGGGCGTCACCACCGGCATCTCCGCCGCCGATCGCGCGCACACCATCGCCGTCGCCATCGATTCGCGCAGCACCGCGGCTGACCTCGCACGGCCCGGCCATGTCTTTCCGCTGCGCGCGCGCAAGGGCGGCGTGCTGGTGCGCGCCGGCCAGACTGAAGCCTCGGTCGACCTCGCACGCATGGCCGGACTCATCCCCGCCGGCGTCATCTGCGAAATCATGAATGACGACGGGACCATGGCGCGTGTCCCCGACCTCGAACGCTTCTGCGCCACTCACGGCCTCAGGATTCTCACCGTCGCGGAGATGATCCGCTACCGTCTGCGCCACGAGCGCTACATCCATCGTGTCGCCGAATCGCCCGTCCACACCCGCTACGGCGACTTCACCATGATCGCCTACGAGAGCGAGGTGAATGGCGGTGAGAGCCATCTGGCGCTAGTTCGCGGACCAATCGGGGAGGATGCTGGCGAGATTCCTACACTGGTTCGCGTGCACTCGCACTGCCTCGCAGGCGATGTCTTCGGCGCCACCACCTGCGACTGCCGCGAGTTGCTCGAGCGCTCACTCGAACGCATCGCACAGGCCGGCCGCGGCGCATTGATCTATCTGCACAACAACAGTCCCGGCTTCGAGCTGGACCGCCGCGACACCCCGCCGCGTATCGTGCTCCACCGCGAGACGCGGGCCAGAGAGATGCATCCGGACCCGGCGCATGAAGAACGTCACCAGCGCGTATTGCGTCAGGTCGGCATCGGCGGCCAGATCCTCGCCGATCTCAACATCCGCAAGATTCGCCTGCTCTCCAACACCCCCACCCACGTGCCCGCCCTCGAAGGCTTTGACCTGGAAATCGTCGAGCAGGTGCCTATCCTGGACGGTGCAGCGCTGGGACCGATCTCCGTCCCCTCCCGCCAGCGGTAAAGCATTTTCACTGCAGGTCTATACAGCGCCCAAAACGAGTCCGCTAAACGAAAACGCCATCCAGAAGGATGGCGTCTCTTTGCGAACCGTGCGGTGAACTTACAGCGGTGAACTTATAGCGTGGACTCGATTTCGAAGCCCCAGGCCTCAAGCAAGGCCTCCGGGATGTACTTGGAGTTCTTGTTCCGCCGCGCCCACTCCCGAAGACGGGTCGATCGCACATATTGATCGGGAGTTAACTTGAACTCCTTCACCACCTGCTCAAATGATGTGACTGTGGGGACCACCGGGCCAATCGGCTCCGGCTTACCCCAATTAGGATTTCCGCGACGCTTTGCCATGCGTTGTTTTTCCTCAACGTGGAGAATAATCGGACCTGAATTTGGCCATCTTGCTGACCTAGGCACATAGGACGGTGCCACTCACTTGATCCATTCACTATCTTACCCGCTTTTTGTTCAAATATCAATGTCAGGCAAGGACTTACCGGCTCCTCCCGTGCCCGGGTAACTCGTCTGGATACATGGAATGTCAACAAACGCCTGAGCAACAGTAACCCTATCCGGCTATCCGACGGCAAACGACCAGTGCGTAGATCGGCCCAGCCGGACTGCACCAGAATCAGTGCGGACCAAATTGGGCTACAACGGAAAAACCCGGCAGTACAACCTGCGTGCGATTCACCCTGCCCTGCTTGTGGATGAACCTCACTAAACACGAGGAATCAGCGAAGGCAACACCAAGCAGACGCAGTCTTCCGGGAGATTTCCATGGACACCACCTACCGCTTTCGCTTCTTGATCTATCTCGCCGCGTTCATGCTGCTCATGTCCGTCTGCTTCGTCTACGCGGAGCCCCTACCCTCCCCCAGTCCTCTGCTCTTCCAACTCACTCCGCAGCATGCCGGCTTCCTCGCGGGCTCGTCGGAAGTCCCCACGTTCGACCGCGACGCGCTGCGCGCCGCCGTCCCGGAGGTCTCGCCCCAGGTACTGCAGCAGGTGGAAGCAGCATCCCGTCCTCGCCACAGTCTCTTTCACCGCGCGCGCCACAGCGACATCCGGCCCCTGCTGCCGAATGCCCCGATCCAGTTCTTCGTGCTCGATGGCGGCCCTGATTCGCCTGCTTCCCCTCAGAGAAGCCGCTAACCCACGCCGTCTCTGCAACCTGGCGGCAGTTCCTGTCGCCCGGCACAACTCTGCCTCTCTGCACAACCCAAAGGGTCCCAATCCCTTCTTATCCTGCAACGACCCGGGTTCAACGCGCGCGCCATCCGAGCGAGAGTGCCGGGAACCACAGGAGGATTTAAAACATGAGCGTGTTTAAATACTGGACGGCTTTCTCTTTAGGCGTTGCAGCCGGAACAGCCGTGGCTCTCGCATATGCGCCGCGTACCGGAGAGAAGACCCGCAAGCAGTGGAAGCGGAAGCTCGACGACACCAGCGACTATCTGAGAGACACCGCGGACGACTTCGGCAAGCACGCTACCAAGGTCTACTCGCGCGCCCGCGACGTCGCCGACGATGTGGCCTCGCAAGCTGATACCTTCGCCCGCCATGTCTCGAAGCACGCCAGCAAGGTTGCTGACGCCGTCTCCCGCTAACCCGAACTCCGCACAACTAACGCCCGCTCGCTCTACCATTAGGTATGGGCGCTGAACACATGGGCAAGGTGACTGAGCCAGGCAGGCGCTTTCGTACTCAGGACAGCGCCTTCGTCGCCCTGGTCGACGGCGCATTTTCGAGCGCGGCGCAGCGCAGCGGTCCTCATCTCCTCTGCCGCCCGGGCTGCGCGCAGTGCTGTAGCGGTGTCTTCGCCATCTCTCCCGCTGACGCCCTCCGGCTCCGGCAAGGTCTCGCCGTTCTGCAGCAAGAAGACCCCGCGCGCGCCGCACGCGTCCAGCTGCGTGCGGCCGCATCGTGGGCACGGCTCGCCCCAGCTTTTCCGGGCAATGCTTCTGGCCTCCTCGCTGTAGACGAGAACGGCGCTCCTGCAGAAACCTTCGAGGACTTTGCCAACCACGAGCCGTGTCCGGCGCTCGATCCCGAGCACGGCACCTGCGATCTCTATGCTGCGCGCCCGCAAACCTGCCGGGTCTTTGGACCGCCTGTCGCCACCGGCGAAGGCTACGGCGTCTGCGAGCTCTGCTTCCGCACGGCAACCGGGGAAGAAATCGCTGAAGCGGCCATCCATCCTCCCCCCGAGGAGCTCTCCGCCGCCCTCGACCAGGCAGCAATCACTGCGGGTGAGCCGGAGGGCGCCACGGTCATCGCCTTCGTTCTCAACGCGGGCCAGACGCGTGCCGGGCGTTAACTATGAAGGATTTACACGACCTCCGGCAGCATAGACCCCCGGGAATCCTTGCCCATCATGCTCGAACTTTTTTCCGAGCCGCAGCGAACCGCCAGAACCTGAGCGCCGCCTGAACCAACTTGGGAGACCGCGACCCGCACATGTCTGGAGAGGGGAAAACCGCAACGTGATTACCTCCGGGAGGCAGAGGTGACTACATGAGTACCAATTCACCGTGGCAAGTTCTTCGAAGAGGTTGTACTTTTGGGAGCATCGCAGCCGTCTCTTTTTGCTGCGAAGTCGAAAGAGGCGAGTAAAAAGTGAAACTCGACGAGCGCTCTATTTACCCTAATTTGAAGCTGACCATCTACAAGACAGGGATCCGACAGAACCGGCTTGCCAAGATGGTTGGCATTCACGAGGCCTATCTCAGCCGGATCGTAAACGGAAGCCGGGAACCCGGAGATACGCTGCGGCAGGCCATTGCCTCAGCACTCCACTCCGAGGTCGACTGGCTCTTCGAACGGGAGAAGGTTGTGAGCTTCCCCACGATGATCCGCGAAGATCGCGCAGCTTCGTAACATTGACGTACCGGGACCCTGTCGTAGCCTTGGTCTCCTGTTGTTCTGGCCTTCTGTTGAATTGTGGTCTCTGGGAAGACAGCATGAGAGCTCAACTCTCCCCTCTCCTGCCTGCAATATTGCTGTTCTGTAAACGATTCTGCTTCGGTTCTCCCGTGTGACGCGTCCGGTGTGACCCGCGATATCGTGCGGCCAGTCACTCTAAGCAGTCGTGCGCGTATCGAACGCGCGGCCATCGCCATCCTTATTCTGCTCCTGCTCCCTATTTCCTATTCCCTGTCTTCAGAGCCCCAGCCCACCATCCACGCTCAGCACCTGTCCCGTAATAAACCTCGGTCCCGTCGCGAAAAAGAGTACCGCCGCCGCCACGTCTTCCGGAGTGCCGTTGCGCCGCATCGGCGTCTTCTCGACAAAGTGCTCATAGCCGGGATCCACCTCGCCGTTCACGATCATCCCCGGCGCCACGCAGTTCACAGTGATCTCCGGCGCCCACGCCTTCGCCATCGTCAGCGTCAGCATATGCACCGCGGCCTTGGACACGCAGTAGTGCCCATGCGTCGCCCACGGATGCAGCCCGCCCAGCGAGCCGATGTTCACAATCCGCCCCTGCCGCCGCTTCAGTTCCGCATGCGCAGCCTGCGCCATCAGGAATGGCCCGCGCGTGTTTGTGTTCAGCATCGCGTCCCACTGCTCAAGCGTGATCGACTCCAGCGGCAGCGTCTCGAACAGGCCGGCGTTGTTCACCAGCAAATCGATTCTGCCCAACTCGTCAATCGTGCGGTCTACAGCGCCCCGCACGCACTCAGGATCGCCCAGATCGCAATACACCGCCATCGCCCGCACGCCCCGCTTGCGTATCTCCGCGACCGTGGCCTGCGCCTCCGTCTCGGAGCTGCGATACGTGATCGCCACATCCGCGCCCTCGTCGGCTAGCGCCAGCGCCAGGCTGCGTCCAATTCGCTTCGCCGCACCCGTCACCAGCGCGGTCTTCCCCTTCAGTGATTGCATACTTTCGATTCTATCGACCTGACGCAGTCGCGCTCATCGCCACACCCACTCGCGAATCCGCGCAGCCGTAATAGAGCACCCACCGCCCATGGAACCACACCAGCCCCTCTGCGAACGTCGTGCCCGCGGCATACTGCCCGCTCTGCTCCCAGTCGAGCTTCGGTTGAAAGAACGGCTGGTCCGTCCGCGCCAGCAGCTTCGCCGGATCGTGCGCGGCAAACAGCGCCTGCCCGACCGAGTACGTGCCGGCCGAAAGGGCTGGGTCACGGTCAGCGCCAGCAGAGTTCTTGCCGTTGTACAGGAGCACAATTCCATCCTTCGTCAGCACCGGCGGCGGCCCCACCTCCGGCAGTCCGCTGTCGAACTTGCGCCGACGCGCCCGCATCAACACCTTCGGCTGGCCATCCGCGCCTTCGACCGGCGTCCAGTGCACCAGATCATCCGAAGTCGCCAGGTGAATCTCGCCTTCGCCCCAGTACATCCAGAAGTGCCCAGCGATCTTGGCAGCAATGCATCGCCCTTTTGTCACACACTCGGTGACAATTCCAGCCGACTTGTACTTCAGCCCGCCATACTTGCCCATTCCAAAGGCCGGTCCATGCTTTGTCCAGGTGTGCAGATCCGGTGACGTCGCAATGCCCACGCGGTACGTCTCGCGGTTCCACTGCGTGTACGTTATGACGTAGCCGCCATCCGGCCGCTCGATGATGCGAGGATCCTCCGTGCCGCCCGGCCACTCACGCGCCTGCTCACTGTCCTTCGCCGGATAGAAGACCGGCGTAGCCTCACGCGTGAAGTGCACACCGTCCTCGCTCACCGCAAGCCCCAGCCGCGAGGTGTGCATCCCGATCTGCATCGTGCCGCTGTCATCTTCCGCGCGGTACAGCACATACACCTTCCCATCGCGCACCACAGCCGCGGGATTGAAGGTATGGAGCGCCTCCCAGTGCACCGGCTTGCCTAGGATCGGGTCGTCGAAGACCGACTCCGGCCGCGCCGTGATCACCGGCTGCGCATCCTCCGGCCGCGAGAACGGCCCCAGCATCCACCGCGCTTTGGCGGCGTCTGATCGCCTTTCGTGCTGCGCGTTCGGCTGTGTCTTCCCGCGTTGAGCCTGATTGGGGAAACCAGCCGCCAGTAGAAACCACGCCACGCAGAGTACAGACCATCGCATGGCAGCCCACTCTATCAGCAGACTTCTGATTGCAGAGCTTGACGCCATTTCGAACCCGGACTACTCTTGATCCAGAGGCGAACAAATGGCGAATACGCAGGCCACCTCGCTCCCACTTTTCCCCGAGCTTCCACCCCCACCCGCCGTCGGGATCGCCCGCATGGCCGCCGACTCCACCGGCGTCGACGAGGGCCATCTCGTCGAATTCCGCTCGCTCCCGGTGCGCTCCATCCTCAACCGCGTTGTCTCCCGCCGCGGGCTGCGCTTCGCCTGGGGCATCAATCCCTACCGTGGTTGTGAATTTGCCTGCCGATACTGCTATGCCCGCTACACCCACGAGTTCATGGAGCTCCGCAACCCAGCGGATTTCGAGCGCAAGATCTTTGTCAAAGAGAACGCCGCGTGGCTGCTCCGCCAGGAGCTGCGCCAGGTCCGTCCCGGGGAGGAGATCGCCATCGGCACCGCCACCGATCCCTACCAGCCCATCGAGCGCCGACTGCGCATCACCCAGAGCCTGTTGGCCGTCTTCGCCGAGCAGCGCGGCCTCCACATCGGCATCGTCACCAAGTCGGCGCTGATCGCGCGCGACCTCCGCTACCTGTGCCAGATCGCCAGCAACAACGAGCTGACCATCCACATGACCATCACCACGCCCGACGCTGCGCTCGCTCGGCTGCTCGAGCCGCGCGCCCCGCGCCCGGATATCCGCTTCGCCACCGTGCGTCGCCTGCGCGAGGCTGGTCTGCGCGTCGGCATCATGTGCGCGCCGCTGCTCCCCGGCATCACGGACACCGGCCCCGCGCTCAATCGCATGGCCGAGCTGGCCCGCCAGTCGCGCGCCTGCTTCCTCCACGCAAATCCGCTCTTTCTGAAGCCCTGCTCGAAGGAGACCTATCTCGCCTTCATCCGCGAGCACTTCCCCGCGCTCGAGCCGATGTATCGCACGCGTTACGAAAGCGCCGCCTTCGTCCCCAAGGCCTACGCCGAGCGCTGCCGCGAGCTGCTGCGCGCAGCCTGCAAAAAGCACGGCCTCGGCCAGCGAGACTCCGACGCGCTGCTCACCCGCAACATTGGCATTCCGCCATCACTGCGCGAAGAAGAAAGCCAGCTCTTCCCCGTCAGCGCGCTCGCCGGCGTGCCGCGGAAGCCACCAGCAAGAGAGCTGCTATCTTCTGGCCGCTACCTTCCAGCTACCTGAGAGAAACAAACGCCCGCATCCGGCTCCGAACCGGACAGCATGTCGAGGAGTAGCATCGAGAGCTTAGCGCCCGATCGACTAAGCTATCCAACCGAACCTCTGCAGCGGAGGGAGAAGTGACGTGGCGAAGAAAGTAGCTGAGATATTCATCGACACGCTCGTGAACGCCGGCGTGAAGCGAGTCTACGGCGTAGTCGGCGATTCCCTGAACGGGTTAACCGACGTCATCCGAAGAAGCAAGCAGATCGAGTGGCTGCATGTAAGACATGAAGAGGTGGCCGCTTTTGCTGCCGGCGCGGAGGCTCATATTACAGGAGAGCTTGCCGTGTGCGCAGGCAGTTGCGGCCCGGGCAATCTTCACCTCATCAATGGCCTCTTCGATTGCCATCGCAACCGCGTGCCGGTCCTTGCCATTGCGGCGCAGATTCCGAGTCATGAGATCGGCAGCGGCTACTTCCAGGAGACGCATCCAGAGCACCTGTTCAAGGATTGCAGTTATTACTGCGAACTGGTTTCGCAACCGGAACAGATGCCGAGGGTGTTGGGAATCGCCATGCGTACCGCTCTCACCAAGCGAGGTGTGGCAGTAATCGTCATTCCGGGAGACGTTGCGCTGCGCGAGTGTTCCGCACCCGCACTTTCGCTCGGCATCCAGGATTCTGATTCGATCCTTCGTCCATCGGACAATGAACTCAACCAAGCCGCTCAGATTCTCAACACGGCGCGCAAGGTCACCATCCTTGGTGGCGCGGGCTGTGAAGGCGCTCACGCGGAGCTTGTTGCAGTAGCCGAGCGATTGAAGGCGCCGATCGTCCATGCACTGCGGGGCAAGGAATTTATTGAGTACGACAACCCTTATGACGTGGGGATGACCGGGCTGCTTGGTTTCTCCTCGGGCTACCACGCCATGATGAACTGCGATGCCCTGCTGATGCTGGGAACAGATTTTCCCTATCAGCAGTTCTATCCCAAAAACGCAAAGATCATTCAGGTGGATCGGCTCGGGGACCAGATTGGACGTCGCACTCCAGTCAATCTGGGACTGATCGGAAACGTGAAGGACACGCTGGAGGTGCTGACTCCGCTGATCGAGAGCAAGGCCGACCGCTCCTATCTCGACCTATGCCTCAGCCATTATCAAAATGCGCGGAAGAGTCTCGACGATCTCGCCGTAGGTGAACCGGGGCGGACGCCGATTCATCCGCAATACGTCGCGAAAATTCTCGATGAGCTTGCGGCGGAAGACGCGGTGTTTACCTGCGACGTGGGTACGCCAACGGTGTGGGCCGCGCGCTATCTCCACATGAACGGGAAACGCAGATTGCTCGGCTCCTTCACTCATGGCTCGATGGCGAACGCCCTGCCACAAGCCATCGGCGTTCAGGCCAGCCATCCAGGCAGACAAGTCATCACTCTTTCCGGCGACGGTGGGTTGGCCATGCTGCTCGGCGATCTGCTGACGCTTCGCCAGCTCGACCTGCCCGTAAAGCTGGTGGTCTTCAATAACAGCTCTCTCGGATTTGTAGAGCTGGAGATGAAAGCAGCCGGGCTGGTCGACTACGGAACGGACCTGGTCAATCCGAATTTTGCGAAGCTAGCCGAGTCAGCAGAGGTTCTGGGCATTCGCGTCGAGAAGCCGGAAGAGCTGCGCCCGGCCCTGACCAAAGCGCTGGCGCACGATGGGCCGGCCCTGATTGAGGTGCTGGTAAATCGGCAGGAGCTTTCCATGCCGCCGACGATAAGCCTGGAACAAGCCCTGGGCTTCAGTCTCTACATGATTCGCGCTGTATTGAGCGGAAGGGGCGACGAAGTGATCGACCTGGCGAGAACCAATCTTATGCGTTGACTATCGGGACTATCGCCCGGACGTCCAATTCAGCGAGTGATAATCACTTCGTAGAGATTGTCCTTAGCCAGGAAAAACTTGCAGCCGTTGAAGCGCTCGAAGGTCTTCTCGATATTGCGGTTCGTAAACGTCCGGCGGATCGGGATCGGCGCGCTGCCCTGCATGTCGATCGCATCGGTCTCGCTCAGGTGATAGCGGCAGTACGCGGTGTTCTCGCCGGTCTGCTTGTTGTGGAAGAGCGCCAGCACCTTGCCGCCCGGCCGCATGCAGGACTGCAGACGATCCACCGTCGGCTGTACCAGCGCCTCAGGCAGATAGTCGAGTGTCGCCCACAGCAACACCGCGTCGAACTCGCGGCCGGTAAAGTTCAAGTTGTGCTCTAGAAATCCTGCTGCGTCGAAGACCGGATCGCTGCCCTCTTCGGGCTTCTTCATCCACTCCGGGCTCTGCGCCTCCGGCACCAGGTCCGCCATGTAGACACTGTGGCCCGCATTCGTCAGCAGGTTGATGTTGGTCGGTGACGTGGGGCCGATGTCCAGGATGTACAGTCCGCTCTCGGTCAGCAGTTCCTTCTTCAGGTTCGCCCAGCCGCTCGAGTGCCGCGCAATACGCGGCCCTGTCAGCACTGTCGGCGAGCTGGACTGCACCTCATCCTTGGATCTCTGAAACGGGTTCTTGAACACGTATGATCGGCGTCCCCGGCGCCACTCTTTTGCTGCAGGCTCTCGCGCTCCCGGCCGCGCTTACCGTTTCTCCGGCGGAGCCTGCGAAGCTTTCTGTGCGGCGGCGTTTTGCACCAGGTCCACCTTGCCCTTGAAATTCGCGTTCTCCTCGATAGACAGCCGCGCTGCGGTCAGGTCGCCGGTCAGCGTCGAGCCCTGGCGCAGCTCCACCTTCCCCGAAGCCCGCACATCGCCCTGCAGCGTGCCCACCACCACCACGTCCCGCGCGGAGACATTTGCCGACACCTTGGCGTTCTGACCTATGGTCAGCCGGCTATCGTTGAGCGTGATCGTGCCCTCAACCACACCGTCCACTACCAAATCTTCGCTGCCATTTACCTCGCCGCGGATCTGGACCGATTTGCCGATTACCGCTGCGCCGGACTCGCCTGCCGCCATATGTCACGTCTCCTGAAGGGGGGTTCCCACCGCGTTTTGCGCGGCGTCAAGTTCTTGAGCGAACTATAGCATTTCCGGTAATACCGTAGTCCGCCGAGTTCTCACTCGGCGTGGCCTTCCCTTCAGCAAAAGCGACAAGAACAA
This sequence comes from uncultured Acidobacteriaceae bacterium, assembly GCA_963757575.1. Lineage (GTDB taxonomy): Bacteria > Acidobacteriota > Terriglobia > Terriglobales > Acidobacteriaceae > KBS-83. Next base: position 837,101 of record CAVWSD010000011.1, on the reverse strand, counting down.
TCGCTGCCGTATCCGCAAGCCCGCAACCGCGACCCAACCCTCGCTCCGTGGCGTTGCCTCATGAAAAAGATTTACCCCGCTCTCAAAACAACCTCCTGCGCCATCGCGACCGGGCTGCAGCGCAAGCGATAACGCAAAGACGGAGAGCCTGTCCTGAGCTTGTCCTGAGCTTGTCGAGCGGCATCTGCTGCCCTCCTCGCCTGAGCCGGCTCACATCCCTCGTCCTCGTTCGGGCATCCATCCTCGTTCAGAGCATCCTTCTACGAGGGCTGCTACCCTAAGCTCAAAGCAACTGGTACGGCTCACGGCGCACGATTTCGGTTCACGATGCGTCCCTGCTTCCAGGAGAGAATGCTTGTCCCGAATTGCCTCGCCTCGCTGGCTCCGCCTCGTTCTGCCTGCAATGCTCCTCATTCCGATCTTCGCGCATCTCCGCGCGCAGGAACGGCCGCCGGAAGATCCCGTCGCCCTGGTGCGCGCCGCATCCTGGAATGAGCTCCACTCCTCCAACAGCGGTCATCCCTTTAGGTTCCGGATCCGCAAACAGGACGAGAACGGCAGCACCACCAAGGACATCATCGAGACCAAAGACGGAGATGTCGCGCGCCTCGTCGCCGTCAACGACAAACCGCTCACCCCGGACCGCGCCAAAGCCGAGCGCGAGCGGCTCGACAATCTGCTGGCGCACCCGGAACTCCAGGCGCGTCGCCACAAGAAAGAACAGGAGGACAGCGGCCGTGAGAACGAGATGGTTCGCCTGTTGCCCGATGCCTTCATCTACACCTATCGGGGCGTGGTGGACACACCGAACGGCCCGGTGTGGCGCCTGGACTTCGTCCCCAACGAGAAGTTTCTCCCCCCGGATCGCGAAGCACAGGTCTATCACGGCATGGCGGGCCAACTATGGATCGACTGCGCGCAGAAGCGCATGGCCCGCCTCGACGCGCATCTCATCGCGGACGTGAACTTCGGCTGGGGCGTCATCGGCCGCCTCTACAAGGGTGGAACCATCCTGGTGATTCAGAAAGATGTTGGCGACAATCACTGGGAAACGTTGCACCTCAAGCTCAATCTCACCGGAAAAATCCTGATGGTCCACAGCGTCACCTTCCAGTCCACCGAGGACGCCTCCGACTACAAGCCGGTCAGCAACACCCTCACCTATCAGGACGCCATCCGCATCCTCGAAAGCGAGTAGTCCCGAAAACCCGATCTTCCATCACTATCTTCGCTTTGCGTGAACCGCTCAGCCTCTGCCCGCGTATCACTTGGCATTCGCTTCTAAGCACCGTGCTGAGGTCCGCATGCTCCTCACCCATCTCCGGCAAGCTCTGCTTCGTCTTCTTCACGCCCCGCTCTTCACCGTCATCGCCGTCCTCACCCTGACCCTCGGCATCGGTGCGAACACCGCCATCTTCAGCGTCGTTCAAGGAGTTCTGTTGCATCCAGCCGGCGTCGCAGACCCCGCCAGCCTCATCTCCTTCCACACGCGCTACACGCAACTCAATCTGCCCAGCATCGGCGTCTCCGCGCCCGATCAGGCCGACGCCGCCTCGCTCTCCTCACTCGTCTCATCCGCCGCTATGGAGGATGAGCAAAGCTTCAACGCGCAGCAGGACGGCCACACCCTGCATCTGCTCGCCGCCGAGGTCACCTGGCCCTGGTTCCACACCTTCGGCGCTGAGCCCATCCTCGGCCGCACCTTCCAGCCGGAAGACGATCAGAAGGGTGCCAGTCGCACCGTGGTGCTCAGCTACAGCGCTTGGCAGAAGCTCTTCGGCGGACAGCACGACGCCATCGGGCGCTCACTGGTGCTCGATGGTCAGCCATATCGCGTGATCGGCGTCATGCGCAGCGACTTCGACTGGCCGCGCAGCCGTGACGTATGGGTGCCGCTCGGCCTTGCCCCCACCGCCTATGCAGCCGATGAGCGATACAACGAGTTCTACTCAAGTGTCGTCCGCCTGCGCCCCGGCGTCTCCGTCGCGCAATTCAACGCCGCCATCGATCAGAAGCACCGCGAGCAAATCCGCCGCGAGGGCTCCGGTAGCTTTGGCCAGAGCGCGGGCTGGAGCATGTTCGCCGAGCCCTGGACCAACGACGCTGCCGGCGATCTGCGCAAGCCGCTCATCGCTCTCTTCGCCGTAGTCGCCGGCGTGCTGCTTATCGCCTGCCTCAACGTCGCCGGACTCTTTATTGCCCGCGCGTCTTCACGTTCCCGCGAGCTCGCGCTTCGCATCGCGCTCGGCGCCTCCCGCTCGCAGATCGCGTCGCTCTTCATCACCGAGGTGCTGCTGCTCGCCGGCTTCGCAACCGTGCTCGGCGTCGCCGCCGGCCCCCTGCTCGGCCGCCTCATCCTACGCGCCATTCCGCATGACCTCGCCGCCGGCTTCTCCGTCCACACTGATTTTCGCCTCGTCCTCGCCGCCGCCGCCATCGGCTTGCTCTCCGCCATCTGCGCAGGCATGGCGCCCGTCTGGAGCGTCCTGCGCCAGGGTAGGACATTGCGGCTCGCAGACGGAATCCGCACCAGTACCGGCGGCTCCGGCAAACAGCGTCTCCGCGCGATTCTCGTCTCGAGCGAGATGGCCATCGCCTTCCTGCTCGTCGCGGGCACCGGCATGTTTTTATCGAGCCTCCTTCGTCTGCAGCAGGTCGATCCCGGCTTCCGTCCCGCGGGCGTCATGACTGGCTCCGTCACCCTCACCAGCACTCAATACCGCGACAACGACCCGCGCCGCGCCGTCTTCGTGGACGACGCGCTCGCCCGCCTTCGTCAGCAACCCGGAGTCAAAGACGCAGCCGCCATCTTCCCGCTTCCCTTCGGCGCCACCATCAAGCCCTCCGGCAGCTTCGAAATTGAAAACCTGCCGACGCTTCCCAACCAACCCGGCCCGCACAGTGACAAGCGCTGGGCCTCGCCCGGCCTTCTTTCCACCATGCAGATCCCGCTCCTGCACGGTCGCTGGTTCGCATCGAGCGACACCGCCGCGACGCAGCATGTCGCCGTCATCGACGACGTGCTCGCTCGCGCGTACTGGCCGCATCAGGACCCAATCGGCAAACGCATCCGCTTCGGCTCTCGCGATCCCTGGACCGAGATCGTCGGCATTGTCGCCCACACGCGCCGCGACTCACTCGAGGTGGACGAGAACAAAGGCGTCATCTACAAGGCGTTCGCCCAACAGCCCGTTGAGGGCGTCTCCTTCGTGGCCCGCTCTTCCGGCGACGCCGAAAGCCTGCGCACTGCAATGACAGACGCCGTGCATGGCGCCGATGGCGCCGAAGCTCTCTACGACGTAACGCCGCTCAGCGTCCTGGTCGACGCATCGCTCGCGCCGCGCCACCTGCTGGTCTGGATGCTCTCCCTCTTCGGCGGCCTGGCGCTCTTTCTGGCCGCCATCGGCATCTACGGTCTGCTCAGCTTCCTCGCCACGCAGCGCACCGTCGAGGTCGGCGTTCGCATGGCGCTCGGCGCAAACCGCGTAGATATCGCGTATCTCATCGCGCGCCGCATCCTTCCCTTGCTCGCCGCAGGACTCGGCGTTGGTGTGGTATTGGTCATCATCGCGCAGCGCACGCTCACCCACTTCTTCGCCGCGATCTCCGGCGGCAGCCTCTCTTCCATCGCCGGAGCCGCCGTCATCCTGCTGCTCGCAGCCATGGTCGCCGCGCTTCTACCAGCGCTCCGCGCAGCGCGACTCCAACCCTCCGTCGCGCTGCGCAATGAGTAATAACTTGAGTGTGCTGTGGGAGAAGTCCGCCACAATAGTCATCTCGAACGGGAGCAAAATACCACCACATCGTCATCTCGACCGGAGCGCCGCGAAGCGGAGAGATCTGCTGTCTCTCCTATTTCGAACGGCGCGAAGCGCCGCTCAACCAACAGCAGCGCTCCCGAACGCAGCCCGCCTACTTCTTCGAATGCCCGATCGCAAACCGCATCCCCGCCCGGAAGGTAAACGGCAGCGACGGATACCCGATCGGCCCGATGTGCTGATCGCTCACCAGGTTGTCGAGCTGTCCATACACGGCTATCGACGGTTTTAGCTGGTAGCTCCCGCCCACATCCACCTTCGCGTAAGCAAAATCCAGATTGCGGTTCGGCAGCAGACAGTGAGTTATCGCCCGCCAGGCTGGAGAAAGAGCTGATAAACGTCGAGTCATCGCTGCGGCTCGCGAAGCTTCCCTGAACCTGGGCAAACCACTTTGACGTTGTGTAGGTCACCCCCGCGAAGCCCACGTGCGGCGGACGCCGGAATGGCCGCGCGCCAATCAACGGCGAGCTGATGCCCAGCTCCACCCCGGGAAAGAGCGGGTTCTCCTGCGGCCCCAGCGCGTCTGACGAGAACGACTGTTGCACCACCCCGTCGGTATAGGTATAGCCGCCGCGCCCGAAGATGTGCGGGCTGATCTCCCCTTGCACTTCCACCTCCGCTCCCTGTGCGCGAAACGCGAGCGAGTTCACGCTCGCGCCGCCGTAGGTCTTCTCTACCGCGGCCGCGACCACAGGGCTCACTCCTAACAGCGGCAGCGTCCCTCCATCCACAAACTCAATCTGATTGCCGAATTCGTTATGAAAGTAGATCCCCTTGATCAGCAGTCGCTCGCTGTAGAAGGTCTGCTCGAACCCTCCGTCGTAGCTGCGGCTGGTTTCGCCGCCAATCGGAGGCACATTGTATTTCGCAATCAGATCGGCATAGCCATACTGTCCCAGGATCGTTTGCAGCGAGCCGATCTGCGAGTTGAGGTCCGGCTCCTGGATGCCCTTCGAAAAATTAAATGTCAGCTTGGTGCCATGGATAAAGCCATCGCCGGGCCGCACCGGGATATATGCCACCCCGATACGCGGCTGCCCTACCGTGCCGTAAAGCTGGTTCTTCTCGATGACGCCGCTCACCGTATAGAACAACCGATTCTTGAAGTCGCCGGCAAATTGCGCAAAGTATTCGTAGTTCGCGCGCTCCAGATCCTGGTGAAGAAAAAACGACGGGTTGTTGTACCTGCCGCGTTCATCCATGTAGCGGAAGCCAATTAGCCCGGTGAGATGCGGCGTAAATCGAAAATCGCTTTGGAAGTAAAGCTGATCGCGGTTGTTCGCCGCATCGCTCGCATTCGGATACACGCCCCCAAATGCCGGGCCATAGTTCATCAGCACCTGCCCGACTGTGCTGTACCCATTCGCGCCCTGGATCCTTACCGGCAGCCCGTAGTAATTCGTGAACGTGGCATCGTTGCCGAAGGCGATCGGAACACCCGCCGGATACCACTGCGCCGTCTGCTCGCGCTTGCGCGTCAGTCCATAACGCACCAGGTTGTGCCATGCCTCGGTCGTCTGATTTTCAATCGTTCCCGAAAGATAGATGTCCTGATCGCTCTGCTTGCCATCATTCGTCAGCGCGGTGAAGTTATACGCGCCCGGCAGCCCCACCGCCGCATTCGTGTTGCGAGCCGTGACCCGCAATGACGTAGCGCTGCTGATGGAGTACCCCAGGTTCGCCGACTCGGTGTTCAGGTGATACTCATCCTGCGGCAGCGCATTCGAAGAACGAAGCGCATCGAAGCCGCCATAGTAGTCCAGCTTGTTCCACGTGCCCCCGGCCTGCACCGCGTTGCGATAGGTATGGAAGTTGCCCGCGTCGCCCTCGTACAGCAGCGATGGAAATGAAGTGGTGCCCCGTGGCGTCGCCAGGCTTACCACCCCGGCCGCTGCATCTGTTCCGTACAGCGTGCTGTTCGCGCCGCGGTAGATTTCAACGCTCTGGATGCCCGTCGTCGCGAGTCCGCTGTAATCGAAAACTCCGCCGATGTTTTCGATGGGCACGCCATCCAGCACCACCCGGTTCGATGCCGAGTTGCCGCCGCGCACAAACAAGCGACGTGATGCCGCCATACATTCCCTGCTGCACCAGGAATGTCCCCGGCGACTGCCGCATCGCATCGACCAGGATCGCGCGATTGCGAAACTCCGGCTGCGGTATCACTGTGATCGCCGCGCTCACCTGCGCCTGCGGTGTCGGCGTGCCGGTTGCCGTCACCACCACCTGCTGGTTGATGCGCGCAGGCTCCAGCACCACGTTCTGCAGATGTGAATCCAGTACTCCGGCATAAAAACTGGGCGTGGACATCTGCCGGAAGGTCTGGCTCACCACCACAACATAAAAATGGCCAGCCTGACCGGAATGCAGTGTGTAGGTGCCATCCCCGGCGCTGCGTCCGCTGGCGACAATTTTGCCGCCCTGAAGCAGCGCCAGCTCCGCGCCGGCAACAGGCGCACCCAGCGGATCGGTGACACGGCCATGCACCTCGGCTGCAAAGGCAAGTGAAGCGCTGGCGGTGAGGATAAGTAAGGTAGTGAGAGATCGGCGCAAGCCACGCCGTATGCGTACAGACATCAGGGCTCTCCTTCGTTCCCCTCGGAACGCGGTTCATACAACGCACGCCGGGACCGGTCTCCTGACTCGCGCGCTGGCGAAGAATCTCGCCGCCCTCCTGCCCCTTCCCGGATCATTCGATCCAGTGGTTCGTGGCAGTCAGACGCTCCTCATTCCGCCTCTTACATAACGGCAGAACGACGGCAAACGCGCATACAGTTGCGGGGCAGTGGCGGCTTTTCACCGCCTTCCCGTACATCCCAGGTGTCTTCGCTATAGTTGTTGCGAGCAGATGTCTGCTCGCAATGGATCAGTGCTGTTTCAGAGTGTACATCGCACCGGCTCAGAGACGTTCAAAGGGATTGCCCTCTTTTCATCCATGCGCAAAGCTCGTAAGCTTCTTCTCACTCCGCCATGAGCTCCGCGACCCGCACCGTATCCGCGCCCGATCCTCTCGTCTCACCCGTCTCTTCCTCGCAGCGCTATCTCGCCGTCGATCTGCTGCGCGGACTCACCATCGCCTTCATGATCCTGGTGAACAACAACGGCGGTGAACGGGCTTTCGCCGCCTTGAAGCACGCAGAATGGAATGGCTTCACCCCCACCGACCTGGTCTTCCCCACGTTTCTCTTCCTGGTCGGCGCATCCATCGTCTTCTCCACCGAGTCGCGCCTCGCCCGCGGCGTCACCCGCGCATCCCTCTTCGCCCATACCGTGCGCCGCGCCATCATCATCTTCCTGCTCGGACTGGTGGTGAACAGCGCGCCCTTCTTCCACATCTCCACCATGCGCTATTACGGCGTGCTGCCGCGCATCGCGCTCTGTTATCTCATCATTGCGTCGCTCTATATCTGGATTCGCCGCCCGCAAGGCTCCGCAGCCGGCCAGCCCACGGTTGCCGACAAAATCGGCCTGCTCGTCGCCTGCCTGCTCGGCTATTACTTCCTCATGCGCTTCGTGCCCGTGCCCGGCTTCGGCATGCCCGGCCGCGACATCCCATTCCTCGACCACGACGCCAACATTGTCGCGTGGCTCGATCGTCAAATCTTCTCCGCAAAGCATCTCTATGAGGGCACGCGCGATCCCGAAGGCCTGCTCTCTACCATCCCCGCCCTCGGCACCACTCTGATCGGCGTGCTCACCGGACTGTTCCTGCGCTCGCCCAATCGATCCGACTCGCGCAAAGCCATCACCCTCGCGATCGCCGGCGCCAGCGGAGTCATCCTCGGACTTCTCTGGAATCCCTGGTTCCCCATCAACAAGAAACTCTGGACCTCGAGCTTCGTCCTGCACGCGGCGGGTTGGTCGTTGCTCATCCTCGCCGCCTTCTGGTTCCTGGTGCAGGTGCGCGGCTACCGGCGCGGTACCTGGATCTTGCAGGTCTTCGGCACCAATGCCATCACGGCCTACGTCATCTCGGAAGTCATGGCCGCCTGCCTGGACAACGTCAGAATCGGGCATAGCAACGTCCTGCGCTGGACCGCCCAGCACATCGCCGCACTCATGCCTTCCTATCCGGCACTCGGTGCGCTGACATATTCGCTGCTCTATGTGCTGGTGTGCTGGCTGCTCGTGCTGCCGCTCTACCGCAAGAGAATCTTTATCAAGATCTAATTCGCGCTGTCTTCAACACAATCGTTTCTCTTGCGTGCAACGGCCTCCGGCATCTAAATTGATCGGCGCCATTGGAGGCCGCCGCATATGTCCCCTGTCAGCCGTCGTGACCTTTTCGCCTTTGCCGCCAAAGCCACCGCCGTAAGTGCTCTCACTCCCGCCTTCTCCATCGCCGCGCACGCAACTTCCGCGCCGGCCACTGGTCCGCTCCTCGGCAGTACTGCGAACCCACGCGCGTATCAGCACTCGCTCGATCAGGCGTTTGTCTTCCTCAATCGCATGATGGATGCCTATGCAACCGACAGCACTGTGCGGCTCACGCAGAGCTATAGCGATCAGGCGCTCGGTGCCACCGCATTCACCTATGACAACGCCGTAGCCATCCAGGCGTATCTCGCGAGAGGCTCTGCAGACGACCTGCGCCGGGCTCAAGTTCTTGGCGACGGCCTACTTTACGCACAGCAGCACAACTTTCCCTTTGCCGACGGCCGCTTCGCCCAGGCGTACTACGTCAACACGGCTACATCGGACGGCGCATATATCACGCCCGCGGCGGCGCCCTTCTACTTCTACACCTCCGCCGTCGGCGATCAGGCGTGGGCGGGCATGGCACTCGCTGCGCTCTATCAGCGCACCCGGCAGACTCGCTATCTCAGCGGTGCGCTTTCTGTCGCAAACTGGATCGTCGCGAAGACCTACAGCACCCTCGGCCCGGGCGGCTACTCCTTCGGCACCAACATCAACCAGTACAACCAGTCCGTGCCCTCGCCCAACGGCAAGTCGACCGAGCACAACATCGACACCTACGCCTTCTTCACCATGCTGGCTAACCTGACCCACGGTGGCACAGCCGCAAACGGCGCTAGCTGGAGTGCTCTTGCACAGCACGCACTTGCTTTCGTCCATGCGCTCTACGATCAGCCTGGCGGGTTCTTTTATACCGGCACGCTTGGCGATCAGATCACCACGAACCCGGCGCCCATCCCGGAGGACTGCCAGACCTGGTCCTATCTCGCACTGCTCGATCGCCATTACCAGCAGACCATCGACTGGGCCATTGCTAATCTGCAAACCACGGACACCGCCGCCTCGCCGGACAGTTCGCTCACCGGCAGCCAGCGGTTTACCGGCATGGTCTTCGATACCGCATCGCTCTCTACTACGGCCTACGATCCGAACGCAGTCTGGCTCGAGGGTACCGGCCATACCATTGCGGCGCTCGTTGCCCGCGTCCTGCACGGCGGCGACTCGGTCCCGGCTCTCTTCCGCGACCTCCAGACTGCATTGAAGTTTGTCGACCAGAGCCAGCGCGCACAGCAGCAGCTCGGCAGCGGCCAGACCGTCAATGGCGCCGCGATCCCCCTCGGCGAGGGGCTCGTCGCCTCCACCAGCGTCATGGACACCGGCTTCGGCTATACCTACGGGCCATCGCTGCACATCGGCGCCACAGGCTGGTATCTGCTGGGTGCGCTCGCAGGCAATCCGTTTCAGTTACAGCGATAGTTACAATTAAATCCGGGCAGTCAGTTGCGGTGCAGCGTTGGCTCCGTTGGTCGCGCTAGCTCCATTGGTCCCATTACTGCCGTTGCCCCAGTGCACCCGCCGCCCCGCCTTTTGAAGATACGCAGCACGGGCCTGCAGCAGATCCGTGAGATGTTTTCCTTCGAGCGTAGCGCCTCCGCCCAGTTGCCGGACCACCAGGCATATCTGCGCGAAGTGCTCCACCGTCTCCATCTTCATCAACGCGTCCATCAGCGACTCGCCATAGGCCACAACGCCATGGTTGGCCAGCAGCACCGCATCGTGATGTTCCAGGTAGGGCGCCAGCGTCTGCCGCACTTCGCACGTTCCGGTCGTCGCGTAAGCCGCCAGCGGAATCGTGCCCAGCGTCATCACCACCTCGGAGCAAAGGGGCTGGTCCAGCGCAAGGCCGCAGGAGGCGAAGGCTGTCGCGAATACAGGATGCGCATGGACCACCGCCTCCACATCCGGGCGCGCTTTGTAGATCGCAAGATGCATATCGATCTCGCTGGTCACATGCCGCGTCCCCGCCAGTTGCTGGCCGCTCATGTCCACCACCACCAGGTCCTCCGGTCCTACCACGCGCTTCGAGCAGCCGGTCGGCGTCGCCAGCACCCGCGACCCATCCAGTCGCACCGACACATTGCCTGAGGTGCCGGGCGCGAAGCCGAGCGCATGCAGGTCGCCGCTGCAGCCGGCAAGCTCCTCACGCAGCTTCTCCTCGCATCTGGCGCCATTCTTCGTGGTAGCGGTCTCACAGCCGTTCAAGGAGCGCATTTCCGGCATTTGGGTCAGTGGCGTCTCGATCATCGTTGCTCAGGGCCTCACAGGATAGTGAACGGCTGTGCTTCTGTTTGTGGTTGCGGCGCGCGTTGCGTCAGGGAACGCCACCGCCGGCCGATGCTGTCGGAGGCTTTGAAGAGGTGGCCCGCCGTCAATGCGCCCGCCACCCGATGATGACCCACCGCCGCCAATCCCAGCGTGGCAATGCAGCCGCACTGGGCGCAGTCCGGATCGCCTCCAAACTGGCAAGGCGTCACCTTGGTCTTCAGATCGGCGGAGACAGTATGGGTCGTCCGCGCAAAGACGCAATCCGCCGGACTCTTCGGCGGCGTTGCGATCTCGCGGATGACGGCTTCCGGCATGTCCAGCGAAGGATATAGCACGCGGAGCCGCAATAGCTCCTCCATTACCTCGCGCCGCTGCACCGCGGTAAGAATCTCCGGCCCCACCGCCCCGCGCTGCGGCGTAAACAGGCTGAACCACACCTTCCGAATCTCCGGCTGCGGCGTCCAGAACGCCAGAAACGCCTCCAGATACCCCGGCCGCGACGCGATGTTTCCCGTGATGGTGCAGTGGATCGTCACCACGCTTCCCGCAATGCTCTTCAGTATCCGCTCATACGTCGCCGGCTTACGCCGCTCATCGTGCTCCGGCTGCAGGCCATCGATCGAAACCACCACGTTCAGCCGCTCATACCGCGCCCACTCCGGTGGGATGCGGCGGAAGGCGCTGGTCACCACCTGGGTATGGATGCCACGCTCCTCCATGGCAGGAATGATCTGCTCCAGCTCGCGATACCGCACCAGCGGATCGCCGCCCACCAGCGAGACGTGCAGCGGCTGGTACTCATCCACCAGCGCCACCACGCGTCGCACCAGCTCCTCGCCACGAAAATCCGAAAGCTGGCGAAGCTGCTGCTCGCCGCCCAGGTGCGCCTCGTCGAAGGCATAACACCCGGGGCAGCGCAGCGGGCATTCCTTGGTGATTTCGATGGAAAGCGAAGGCCGGCGCCCGGAAAGAATGCCACGCCATGCCTGGAGTACTTCGGATGTCTTCATCGTTCCCTCATGCCGGCCATCGACAGCCTACAAAGCCGGCGACGAACAGTGATGTTGCTCAAGCGGGAGTTGCATCGACTCGGGCGCTCACAACCCGGTCTCGTCATCGGACCGAAGAGAATCAGATGCGCATCGCGACGAAAGCGCACGTCCCTTTGCCGGAATCAACAAATGCAAGCTTATCCAGCCATCGGCTGCGCGACCCACCGCTCACGGTACGATCCAGGGCCCCGCCAGATCCGGAGCGAACCCCAGGCGAAGCAGCCCTGATTCCGCCTGCTGGTTGCATCACCGCAGGCCGAAGCAATTCGGGCTCAAGCATTCTGGGTTGAAACAGAGTGCCGTTCATGGACAGAACCACCATCGCCCCGAACAGCAGCCCGGCCAGCAGACTGAACTCGACGTCAGGGCCGCCGCGCAGAAACTTGTCCCAATTGCACAGATATTCGGTGATCGGCATCACCAGCAGAAGCAGCGTAGTCAGGAGTACAAGAACACGGCTCAAGGGCCGGGTCCACTCGTTCCACTCCATCGTTCCCCGCCACCACGCGTTGCAGATGGTTCCCAATTCGCCCTCACATCATTCGCCGGTCGCGCCGGCATCATAGACTGCAGCCGGCAGAGCCCGGCATCATAGAACCATGGATTCAGCCTGACACATTCAGCATGGCATGTCGAGCGGTGCCCGCGTCGCCGGCTTTCCAGAAAGAGGTGTCCTCATTCCACCGCCACCCCATAGAACGTGCGAGCCATGATCCGACCCTGCTTTCTCGTAGTCGACCAGGAACACTCCGGCAGCATCTCCACCCGCAAGCTCGTCATTGAGACCGCCAAGTTCAATGTCATCACGGCATACAGTGGGGCTGAAGCCATCCAGACTTTGAAAAAATTCCCTGCGGTGGATGCCGTAGTCCTCGATGCCGGCGTCAGAGATCGTCCCTGCCGTGAGATTGTCCAGGTGCTCAAGGAAATTCAGCCGAATCTCCCGATCGTAATTGCGGGCACGCTTGGGCATGATCAATGTCCCGCAGCGGACCACTACCTGGAAACCTTCGATCCCAACAAATTACTGAAGCTGCTGCAGAAGCTTCAGCCGGAAAAGACCGCGCTCATCTTGCAAATGGACGAAAAGCTCAGCGATCCCGAGGCCTGACCGCGTCTCCACCTTGATTACGATTCCAGCCGTCTTCAAGACTCTGCAATCCACATCTCGCATTCGTGTCTATAGCCCCCGTTTCATTGGTCGGTTCCACTCCCATCACGGCCTGTGTTTGTTCACTATCCCTCAATCTTTGACGCACTTTTAACGCAACGAATGACTCTGGCGCGCCTCTAAATGAGTGAAGTGTTCCCCCGGTGATGATGATGTCGATGTTGAAGTTGAAGTTCAAGATTATGAAACGAAACGGCGCGCAGGCGATGCGGACCATATTCCGCCAGCTTATTTGGTGATCTGGCCCTCACGATGCCGACTACGGCGCTGTGGCCACGGCGCCGGCACGGTTCTGCTGTGCCGCCCCCGCCGCCGGTGCCGTGATTCAATGGAAGAAAAGGAAAGTCCCATTGCCATTGAATTGCGGAATCGTCGGCTTGCCCAATGTGGGCAAGAGCACCATCTTTAACGCCCTCACCTCGGCCAAGGCTCAGGCCGCCAATTATCCCTTCTGCACCATCGAGCCCAACACCGGCGTCGTCACCGTGCCCGATGAGCGGCTCACTCGGATCGCCGACCTTATCCATCCCAAGAGCCTCGTCCCCACCACCATGGAGTTCATCGACATCGCCGGCCTCGTCGAAGGCGCATCGAAAGGCGAAGGACTAGGCAATCAGTTCCTCGGCCACATCCGCTCCACCGATGCCATCGCGCACGTCGTCCGCTGCTTCGACGATCCGGAGGTCGTCCATGTAGCCGGGGCGGTCAATCCCCTGCACGATATCGACATCATCAACACCGAGTTGCTGCTCGCCGATCTCGACACCGTCGAAAAGCGCCACGCCAAAGCCGAGAAGGCCGCAAAATCGAACGACCCCAAAACCAAGGCCGAGCTCGCCGTGCTGCAGAAGCTGCTCGCCGCGCTCAACGCAGGCAAGCCCGCGCGTATCGTCGAGCTCACCGCCGAAGAGAAGCTCATCGCTCGCGATCTCTTCCTCCTCACCGCGAAACCGCAGCTCTACGTCGCGAACGTAGACGAGTCCGGCCTCTCCGCGGGAAACCCTTACACCGCGGCGGTCGAACAACGCGCCGCCGAAGAAGGCAGTCAGGTTGTCCGCATCTGCGGCGCGCTCGAAAGCGAGATCGCCCAGCTCGAGCCTGCGGAGCGCGATGAGTTCCTCGCCGACATGGGACTGAAAGAGCCCGGCCTCAACCGCCTCATCCACGCGGCCTATCGCCTGCTCGAGCTCATCACCTACTTCACCGCCGGCGTGCAGGAGGTCCGCGCCTGGACTATCCGGCGCGGCACCAAAGCGCCCGGCGCCGCAGGCGTCATCCACTCCGATTTCGAGAAGGGCTTCATCAAAGCCGACTGCTATGCCTCCGACGATCTCTTCGCGCTCGGCAGCGAGCAGGCCGTCAAAGAAAAAGGCCTCCTCCGCTCTGAAGGCAAGGAGTACGTCGTTAAGGACGGCGACATCCTCTTCTTCAAATTCAACGTCTGATGCCCGGCCGCCGCCCCGCGTCCGCCTCTCGTCTCATGTCAACGACCCGGGTAAACTAAACCGAGTGGCCCTGTAGCTCAGGTGGATAGAGCGACGGTTTCCTAAACCGCAGGTCGGAAGTTCGAATCTTCCCAGGGTCACCACATAAATGCTCTAGAATGAGTAAATAACACTTAGGCTGCCCGCTCCGCCATCTGGCACCGGAGAGCACTCAATAGCTCCACAAACTGACGCCAACTAGCATCAAAACTGGCACCCAAAAGCAAACCGGCCCGCGCATCCATATATTGATATTGGTGCGTCATAAGGCGGTGCGGGCGAACATAAGGTGAAAGTGATGGATTCTACAGCGTGCCTCGCACGCCGATAGGAAGCCGATTCTATCCCTTGGAAGGCGATTCCAGACATTATTCGATTAGCATCTGCGTCTGAATTGTCAGTCGCAGTCGGCGCAATGGTTTTGATTGTGTGGCTAGCGAATCAATGGTTTGCAAAGGAACGACTGCCGGTTCGCCAGCGCATCTATCGGAATATTGCCCTAATAATCTGCACGATTGCCATTGAGTCTCTCGCATTGCGCGGTTGGGAGGCTTTCAGACCTGCGCCACCAAAATCTGATACCCAAAGCGTAATCCAGCAGTCCGGCAACACCATTTCGCAATCCGGCGAGGTCAACGTCAACGCCAATACTGGCACAATTCAAGTTGAGCGCCCCAAGACGGATTCCAGCAATGACCCGAAGAGGAAGGCTCGTTGATCGCGCTCCTGCTTGTTGTCATGTCGGCCCAATCGGCAGGGCAAAACATTCTGCCGCCAACGCCCGTGGCGCAAACTGCAAGCTCCAAGAGCTGCGCAGTAAACGTTGCGAATAATAGCGGAAAGGTTGTAATCACCTGTCCCGGCATCTCACAGCAAGCGCTCAAGCCGCTCATGGACAAGATCAATCAGTTAATCGAACAGACCAAGTCCATGCCTCAGATTGCTGACTTGCAAGCGCAGGCAGATCATTGGAGGACTCGCTACGAACAGGTCGAGGAGCAATTGGCTAACGTGGGCCTTAGCAGTGTATTGCACGACCAAGCTGAAGAAGCATTGAAGCACGGTGACATAGACAAAGCCGGTTCCATCCTCGATAAGCTGATTGCCCAGCAGGACAGTGAACTCGATAAAACACAGGGTCAGCTAGCCCAATCGCATGTCCTGAGGGCGGGAGTATTTGAACTGAAGTTTCAATACTCAGAGGCACTGACGCAGTATTCTTTGGCGCATCAGCTACAGCCAAGGGATGCTGAGATTGACATCCCCTACGGGATACTTCTGACGAACACTGGCCATTACCCGGAAGCGGAGTCGATTTTGCGAGAAGCCGCAACGTTTTTGCAGGCAGGGACATTGGAAAGGACGAAGTTGAACCTAGCAGCCGCTCTGATTGATCTGGGATACGTTCTCGGGAAGGAACTTCACCCGAAAGAAGCCGAACAAAATCTTCTGTTGGCAAGTCCGATTTTTGCCGCCCACCAGCACGACTCAACGGCTGCAGCCCTAAACCAGCCAATCTCATGAGATTTATCGCAGAGACGCAGCAGGTTCAGGGAGACGACAGCGCGGCGACGCGGTCGCTATCCATCGCACAGCAAACGCTGGACTTCCTCCACAGCAATGCCGACCAGGGTGTGCTTTCTGCACGTGCATTGATCATTGAAGTGAGGGCATCTACCGAAAGGGATGAGAAAAAGTCAGCCGCGGCTTTGGATACTATCCAGAAGGCTATAAATTTATGGGACCAACTATCTCATTCGGCTCCCGATAATCCGAACTTCGCCGGTTGGGAGGGCGCGTCTGAGATTCACATGTGCGAATGGCTATATGCAGATAACAAATTTGAAGAAGCCGCTCGCTCCTGCCGCAGCGGGGTCGACCGTATAGAGCGCGAGACAACTGGATCGACCCGATCTAGGGCAATTGAGGGCGACGGTGAAGACTTACTTGGTAGGATCGCCGCGCGATATAGCAATTACCCTATTTCACCGGTCGAACTTAAGCACGCGCTAGATATCTATTTGGAGCTTAAAGACAGAGGCTTCTCTGATTACGATTCAGATATTGCCAATTCATCTTGCCATCTTTCTCTGGCGGAGGCGCACTTGGGACTAGCGGGTCCTGCGATGACTGATCTTGAAAGGGCAGTGCAAATCTCAACAGGCACATCGAGTAAAGATGTATCAGCGAGTGCCGTATGCGCCCAAATGGTTCATGCAATATTGTCACAAGCAGCGGCCGCACCAGCGCAGGGACATGGTGCTCCTCACAATTAAAATTGTACCGATGGCTCTGCAAGCGGCTGTTTACAAACGTGCCGAGGTGATACTTCCAGGTCGAATCCGCCTCGCCCACGTTCGTATGTTGTGGTGCCGCTTCCGTTCCTACTACACGCGCCTTCGCATTCAAGCTGCCACATACAGGCGCACACTGTGCCCTGACCTTTGGCAGAATCCCGGCCTTGGTTTTGCCGGGAGGCATCGCTCCTGTCATGATGCCCGGAAAGCCGAAGAAGTAATCCATTGGAACTTGGAGTTCATTGTGCGCGGCTGCAGCGTCTCAGACTCCCGCGACCCTGCCGTCCAATGACCTGCAAAAAACTCCAACCACCGGAACACCCGCCCGTTTTGGTATGGATCCCAGAGCGGTGCTCTCCGGCATCAAGACACGACGGCACGCTGTCGATTTCTTCGCGCAACGACCGTTAGCTCCAAAACGCAAAAGCGGGCAGTACCCTGATGGTTTGCCTCCGTAGAACCAATCGACGAAGAAGATCACCTCCTCTCTCTTCAGATCGGAGGTGAGGGATCCGACCCTAAGAATCTTTGGCCTGTGGCGCATACCGGGAATACGGCTCTCATTCGAAAGATCAGGTTGAGAATTGGCTGACAAGCAAATCACTTCTTAGTTGTTCGACGATCCTGGAGTTGACGCTCAATTGGGTCGACCGGAACCATGCCCAGCGCGAGCACCAACTGCCGGGTCTCGCCGCCTTCATCGGCACGATCCATCAGCTAAGGAAGGCCTTCCGGCATCGCTCCGAGTTCCCCGAGCAACTCGCGGTCTTCTGGCGCATCGTGGGCGTGGCTCGGCGATAGGGCGAAGGCGCGACCTTTGCGATGCAACTACCCGCGTCGCGTGGAACCAGCCGTTTCGACTGGCATTGACTCCATTTTTCGGGCACGTTCCCATCCAACACTGTAAAACCAGGAAACCTCGCACAGTACCCAGTGATTTAGCAGAGATGGCGAGATGACTGCTTGACAGCAAGCCAAGTAAATGTCATCCTCGTGTACGTTACCGATGAGTCAATCTTCTCCCAGCTCCCGGCTTCTCCCCGCGCCGGTTGCGGGATCGCAAGAGCATTGAGTGACAGGCATGCCTGGAGAGTCTGCTTCCCTTCGATCTCGCTTGGAGCTTCCGTCAGCCCCTTCGGGAGAGACAGGTGCCGTCAAGGCATGGCGTCAACCGGTCATGATCCGGAGCTACCTGCCACATCCTCCGGATCGCAATCCGATGTTTCTCGAGACGCGCGTATATCAGGGCAGCAGCGGGCGCGTTTATCCCCTTCCATTTGTTGATCGCATTGCAGAGACAGCAATCGAGCAATCGTGGGAGGCGGTGCACATTGAGAATCCGTATCTGCGGCTGATGGTGCTGCCGCAAATCGGCGGGCGCATTCACGTTGGGCTCGACAAGACCAACGGCTATGATTTCTTTTACCGGCAGAATGTAATCAAACCGGCCCTCGTCGGACTGGCGGGTCCGTGGATCTCCGGCGGCGTCGAATTCAACTGGCCGCAGCATCACCGGCCCGCAACCTTCATGCCGGTCGAGACCGAGATCGAGCGTCATCCCGACGGCTCCATCACGGTGTGGTGCAGCGACCACGATCCGATGCAGCGCATGAAAGGGATGCACGGCGTGTGTCTGCATCCGGATCGAGCGGTCGTTGAACTAAAGGTGCGCCTGTACAACCGCACACCCTATCGGCAGACGTTTCTATGGTGGGCAAACGTCGCGACGCGCGTACATGAGAAGTATCAATCCTTCTTTCCGCCCGACGTCCGCTATGTCGCCGATCATGCGAAGCGCGCGATCACAGCATTCCCACATAGCGATCGACCGTACTACGGTGTCGATTATCCGGCGCGCGCCCGCGACGGCGTTCCTGAAGAGGAGCAGCCGCGTCAGTATCGACCGGATGGCTCCTACTCGCCCGACGATCTCAGCTGGTACGCGAACATCCCAGTGCCAACCAGTTACATGGTCACTTCTACCAAAGAGGATTTCTTTGGCGGCTACGATCATCGTGCACAGGCCGGCGTGCTGCACATTGCGGATCACTACATTGCGCCGGGCAAGAAGCAGTGGACGTGGGGAAACCACGAGTTCGGTTACGCATGGGACCGCAGCCTGACGGACAACGACGGCCCATACATCGAGTTGATGGCGGGAGTCTACACGGATAATCAGCCGGACTTCTCCTTTCTCGCACCGGGAGAGACGAAGCATTTCTCACAATTCTGGTATCCGCTGCAGCGCATCGGGCCGCCTCAGGCAGCCAGCCTGCAGTGCGCACTCAGACTCACGACGCAGGAGCACAAGGTCACAATCGGCGTGCAGGCAACGGAGCACCTGAGCAACACGACAGTGACCCTACTGCGTCGCGGCGCCGTAGCCGCTGCCTGGACGCAGGACATCCACATCGGCGAGCCGCTGGTGCTTGAACACACCTTTGAGAACGCGGTGCCGGAGAGCGAACTTGCCGTCACAGTGCAAGCGAATGGAGTGCTCCTGCTCCGTTACGCGCCCGGCGAGATCATTCCAGCGCCTGTACCTGCGGTTGCCATGGAGCCCCCGGCGCCCGCTGCTATCGCCTCCCACGAAGAGCTCTATCTCACCGGCCTGCATTTGGCGCAGTATCGTCATGCCACGCGGCGGCCAGAGCTCTATTGGCAGGAAGCATCGCGCCGCGATCCTTTCGACGTGCGCGCGAACACCGCGCTGGGCGAGTGGCACATGCAGGGCGGCGAGTTCGCCGCTGCGGAAGCGTTGCTGCGTAAGGCGATGGAGCGGCTCACCACGCTCAATCCCAATCCAGCCGATGGGCAGCCCTTCTATTTGCTTGGCCTGGTGCTGCGCTTCATGGATCGGCATTCGGAGAGCTACGATGCATTTTGGAAGGCGACGTGGAACGCAGCGTGGAAGGCTCCGGCGCATTATTGCCTAGCACAACTGGAGGCATCGGCTGGCCGCTGGGAGGCGGCGCTTCAGCATGCGCGGCGCAGTCTGGCATGCGATAGCGATAACCTCAACGTCCGCAACCTGATCGTGCTCGCTCTCCGCATGCTTGGCCGTAACGACAAAGCGGACGCCATGCTGAAACACACACGTGCCCTGGATCCGCTCGATCGCTGGAGCCGGCATCTTGCGCTGAGCCATGTGCCTGGCGAGAACCGTGCTCTGCTCGACCTGGTCTGGGATTACGTCGCCTGCGGCCAGTACGATACTGCGATCGCGTTGCTTGATGCTGCGGATACAAGTGCTACAGATGGCAGCACGCCGCTTGTGCACTACACGCTCGGCTATCTCAAGCATCGTCTGGGTCGCATCAATGAAGCCGACGAGGCATGGCAGCGCGCCGCAGCGGCACCGCCGGACTACTGCTTCCCGCATCGCCTGGAAGAGATGCTGGTGCTGCAGGCCGTGGTAGAAGCGGTACCACGCGACGCGCGTGCACCGTATTATCTCGGCAACCTGCTTTACGATCGCCGGCGCTACGATGAGGCAATCGAACTCTGGAAGCGCGCCGCCAGTCTCGATGCCGCATTCCCCACCGTCCATCGCAACCTTGGTATCGCACTCTACAACGTGCGTGGCGATGCCGATGCTGCCGTCGTCGCCTTCGATCGCGCGCAGGCTACCGACCCACGAGACGGCCGCATCCTGTATGAGCGTGATCAACTCTGGAAGCGTACGGGGATCACGCCCCAGCAGCGGCTTGCCGAACTGCTGCGTCATCCCGATCTCGTGGCCATGCGCGACGATCTTTCAGTGGAAGTAGCGACGCTCTACAACCAGACCGGCAAGCCCGAGCGGGCGCTCTCCGGCTTGCTTTCGCGCAATTTTCAACCTTGGGAGGGCGGCGAGGGCCTGGTGCTCGGCCAGTTCGTACGCGCTTCTCTATTGTTGGCGCGGCACGCTATCGCCGCCGGCAAGCCCGCGGACGCGATCGCACACCTTCAGGCTACACTTGATCCTCCGCAATCGCTGGGTGAGGCTCGACACCTCCTAGCCAATAAGAGTGACATCGAATTCGCGCTGGGCATTGCGCACGCGGCTGCCGGCAATCCGTCGGAAGCAGAGTGCTGGTGGCGGCGCGCATCCCGGCACACAGGGGACTTCCAGCAGATGAGCGTGCTTACCGTCTCCGGCATGACGTACTGGAGAGGCGCTGCGCTGGACAAGCTGCAGCAGCGCACCCAGGCGGAGCAGGTCTTCCGCAGTATCGGTGCATACGCGGATGAGCTCGAGGTGCAGGAGCCGAAGATCGACTACTTCGCCACTTCACTGCCCGCGATGCTGCTCTTCCATGAGGATTTGCATGGTCGCAATCGCGTGCTCGCAGCCTTCCTGCGTGCGCAATCTGCCTATGGTCTCGACGGAGCGGAGGCCGCGATTCCAATGCTGCATGCAGTGCTCACGCTCGACAGCAATCATGCCGGTGCATCCGATCTGCTGCAACTGACAGCGCTCACTGCAGGCGCAACGACTGCGGAGGCCTCCGACTCTCACATCTCAGCCAGGACGAGATAAACGTGCACTCCGCGCCGTCTTCTGCGTCGTCAATCGAGCCACGCGCTGAGAAACTTCGCCTCGGATATCTGCTCTGGATCGCGGCCGTCGCCGCACTCGGCGGCTTTCTCTTCGGCTATGACTGGGTCGTCATTGGCGGGGCCAAACCTTTTTACGAAGCGTACTTCCACCTGACCACAGACACGCTCATCGGCTGGGCTAACAGTTGCGCGCTGGTGGGCTGCCTCGCAGGATCCCTCCTCTCCGGCGTCCTCGGCGACAGACTGGGCCGCAAGCGTTCTCTGCTGCTGGCCGGCGCACTCTTCGCTGTCTCCTCCGTCCTCACCGGCTGGGCCTTCTCCTTCGCCACATTTATCGCATGGCGCATCGTGGGCGGCCTCGCGATTGGACTCGCCTCCAACATCTCTCCGATGTACATTGCCGAAATCAGCCCGGCGCAGTGGCGCGGGCGCCTGGTGAGTCTCAATCAGCTCGCGATTGTCTGCGGCATCCTTGGCGCGCAAATCTTCGACTGGCAGATCGGCACGCGCGGCGCACACCTCTTCGGTGGCTCGCTTTCAACGACCGCGTGGAATGCGCAATATGGATGGCGCTGGATGTTCACCGCTGTCGCGGCTCCGGCTGTGCTGCTGTTTCTGCTGGCCGGCATCATTCCGGAGAGCCCCCGCTGGCTGATGTCTCGTCACCGTACGGCGGACGCGGAAACTGTCCTTACACGCATGGGCGGTCGCGAATACGCCGGCGGCATGGTGCACAGCATCGCAGACCATCTGCAACACGATCGATCTCAGACAACGGGCTGGCGTGAGCTTGCGTCACCGGGCATTCGACGCCTGTTGCTCATCGGCGTTGGCCTCGCGGTGCTGCAGCAGTGGAGTGGTATCAACATCCTCTTCAACTATGCAGAAGAGGTCTACCGCAGCGCCGGGTATGCGGTCAACGACATTCTGTTCAATATCGTGATCACCGGCGCGATGAACCTGGTCTTCACGCTGCTGGCCATGCTCTTTGTCGATCGCATCGGACGCCGTTTTCTCATGCTGCTGGGTTGCGCCAGCGTTGGTCTGGTCCATGTCGCGCTGGCGATTGTGTACCGCCTGCATCTGCATGG
Organism: uncultured Acidobacteriaceae bacterium; assembly: GCA_963757575.1. Lineage (GTDB taxonomy): Bacteria > Acidobacteriota > Terriglobia > Terriglobales > Acidobacteriaceae > KBS-83. The sequence goes on along the minus strand of CAVWSD010000011.1, from coordinate 815,124 downwards.
CTTGCCAATTCTTCTGCTCACGCTTTGCGCGATCGGGTGCTATGCCATGACGCTCGCGCCAGTCACCTGGGTGCTGATCACGGAGATCTTTCCCAACCGCATCCGCGCCCGCGGCGTCTCACTGGCGGTGTCGGCGCTGTGGGCATCGTCTTTCCTGCTTACCTTTTCCTTCCCCGCGCTTACGCGTACCTTTGGGCAGTCAGGAGCCTTCGTGGTCTACGGCGTGACCTGTCTGGTGGGCTGGATTTGTGTAAGGGCTTTCGTGCCGGAAACCAAGGGGCGCAGTCTCGAACAAATTGAAGATCAGATCGAGGGCACAACCACGACCTGAGTCTCGACCGTCAGCCGCTTCGTGCTTCCCCCGCCGCACGCGCTTTACTGCGAACGCGGTCGGCAAAGAGCGGCAGGTTGCTGCGGAAGACGGTGTGTGGCGCCAGCCGCGTTGCGCGCTCCGGGCGTACCCGGTCCACTAAATAGCGCAGCAATATCTCAAAGGCAGTCTTTCCCTGCGCGAACGGCCGCTGGTATAGCGTTGCCAGAATGCGTCCGCCTTCGAGCAGAGGAATTAGCTCCGTGAAGAGATCCGTGCACAGCACCTGCACTTTGCCAAGCAGCCGCTGCTCTTCCAGCACGCGCAGCACCGGCAGGCTATTCGCCGTGCTCACGTAGATGCCGGCAACCTCCGGATTGCGCTTGAGCAGGTTGCGTGTCTGTCGCAAAGCCTCCTGCGCGCTCTCGTGCGATTCCACCACCGGCAGCAGAGAAAGGTGTGGCGCCAGTAGCGCGAGATTGGCGGCGAAGCCGCGCAGCTTCTCCGCGTGGTCTAGAACGTGGAGCTCTCCCGTAATCATGGCAACGGTGCTGTTGCGCTGAATGGTGCGTCCCAGCAGCTCCGCGGCCAGCGCTCCGCTTACGTATGCGTCGACCGAAACGGCGGCGATGCGCTCGCTATGCGGCGCATCGCTGGCAACGCATACCAGCGCGGTGCCGGAACGGCTGAGCCGATTGATCACAGGTTCGGTCTTCGCGGGATCGCCAGGCGTGAAGATGACGCCATCGAACCGGCCATCGGGAATGGATTCGAGCAGCGCAAGATCGCCCACGCCCATCCGCGGATAGGTACGATATTCGACATCAATTTCCACTCCAAAGACGCTGTCTGCAGCCGAACGCACGCCTTCGAGCAGGGGCGTAAAAAATGATTGGATCTGCTCCGGCAGATATACCCCGATGCTCAACCGCTTGTTCAGTTTGAGGTTGCGCGCTGCAAGGTTCGGCCTGTAGTTGAGCTTTTGTGCCATGGCCAGTACGCGTGCGCGCGTCTTCGGGTTCACTCCCGGACGATCGTGAAAGGCACGATCGACGGTGGCAATGGAGATTCCGAGGGCGCGCGCGACATCCTTGATGCCGGCCGGCTTCTTTCCTTTGTCCATGCAACCTGCATCCTAGCGCAGCTATGCGTTTTTACTGTCATCGATGGGAACCGATCGTGCACGTTACCAGTTAAACGATGGAAAATAGGCCATTTCCGGAAGAAAGGAGACGGAAACGCCGATCCTGGCTTTTTTGCTGAGCAAAATCACAGCGCTTCTGCTTGACAGGGCTTCGTTGCACCGCCTAATCTCGCATCGTTTTTATAAATTGTCGGGAACGTACCCGAAGCTTTGATAGAGGCCAACTGATGCAAACCCTACACAGACTTACTTTTCCACCGGGCTCATGGCTTATCCAACTCACCATGTTGCTCGCGCTGTGGGTGGGTTTGCCCTCGATTTTGCTAGCACAGATCGACCAGGGCACGATTACCGGCACGGTGACCGACACCACCGGAGCGGTAGTGCCAAACGCTCAGGTCATCCTTACAGAGAACGATACCGGCTTGGCCTTGAAGAGCACCACGAACAAAGGCGGCGTTTACGTCTTCTCGCCGGTAAAGATTGGCAACTACACCGTAACTGCATCCGCGGAGGGGTTTTCCACGGCTTCTCTGCCCGGATTGGTGCTGAATGTGAGCCAGCGGCTTTCGGCGGACATTAAGCTGCAGGCCGGCAACGTAGCGCAAACCGTAACGGTGAACTCTGGCGCGGCGCAGCTTTTGGAGACACAGCAGTCGTCGACCGGACAGGTGGTCAGCTCGGAGGTCATCAATGACACTCCGCTCAATGGACGCAACTACGTGTTCATCGCGCAATTGACGGCCGGCGTGACGCAGTCCAACGGGTCGCGCGGCGAAGGCAAGGGCGACTTCAACGCGAATGGGCAGCGCGCAGAGCAGAACAATTTTGTGCTGGATGGAGTGGACAACAACTCGAACGCGGTGGACTTCCTGAACGGCGCGAGTTTCGTAGTCAAGCCTCCGCCGGACGCCCTGGCCGAGTTCAAAGTGCAGACCAGCAACTACGATGCCCAGTTTGGCCACTCCGCGGGCGGCGTGATCAATGCATCCATCAAGAGCGGCAACAACAACCTGCACGGCAACCTGTGGGAGTACTGGCGCAACGATGTGCTGGACGCCGTGGACTATTTCGCAAAAACCAAGCCGAAGTACCGGCAGAACCAGTTCGGCGGCACTATCGGCGGCCCGATCATGAAGGACCACCTCTTTTTCTTTGGGGATGTCGAAGCCAACCGGATCATCTTTGGTGAAACTGACACCTATACAGTACCTACGACGCTGATGCGCCAAGGCAACTTCACCGAGTTGCTGAACCCCGCTCTGAGCGGCCAGAGCCAGCCCGTTCTGCTCTACCAGCCCGGATCGAATGGCTCGGCGCTTCTGGCCTGCAATGGCCAGCAGAACGTGTTCTGCCCCACTCAGATCAATTCCATCGCGCAGGGCCTTCTCAATCTCTACCCACTGCCCAACGCCAATGGCGGCAAGACCTATGACAACTACGTTCTGAACCGCAACAACCTGGACAATACCGTGCAGTGGGATGGCCGCATCGACTGGAACGCAAGCCAGCACGATCAAGCATTCTTCCGCATGAGCTATTACAACGAGCGCGGCGAGTATGCTCCGCCGCTCGGTCCGATTCTCGACGGCGGCAGCTATGGGACCGACGGACCGACGATCAACATGGGCGAAAACTTCGCGTTGAGCGAGACACATGAGTTCACACAGACGCTGGCGAACGAGTTCCGCTTCGGCTATAACTGGGGCCACTTCCAATTCTTGCAGCCCAGTTCGGAGCAAGACATCGCGCCCACGGTGGGTCTGGGTGGCATCCCCTTCCAGCAACATAACGGCGGCCTGCCCAGCACCAGCATCACCGGCATCAGCAGCTTTGGCTCGCCAGGCTTCTATCCAGCGATCGAGTATGAGAACGTCTTTCAGATCCTGGATAACGTGACGAAGGTTGCGGGTAACCATACCCTGAAGGGCGGCGTGGCCTTCCAGCATGTGCGCTTCTCCACGACGGCACCTATCAATCCACACGGCGGATATAACTACACCGGCTTCTACACGTCGAGTCCTGGGCAAAGCTTCACCGGGTCGGGCGTCGCCGACTTCATAGTGGATCAGCAGAGAAGCGCCGGGCTGTCCAATTACTTCAATATCGACAACGTGCGCTGGTACAACTCCGGATACTTCCAGGACGATTGGAGGATCCTGCCGCGGCTCACCCTGAACTTGGGCATCCGCTACGACTGGTACCAGCCGACGCAGGAGCGCCATGACAACCAGGCGAACTGGTATCCGACGGCGATCAACGGACCGGCCTCGGGCACTGCAAATTATGTGCTGATCGATAGCAAACGCAACGTGACGCTCGCGCCCACCTTCCTGGACCTGATTGCCAAGAACAACATCAATCTTATGTATACCGGCAATCGCTCGCTCATAAACTCGCAAAATAGCGACTTCAGCCCGCGAGTGGGCTTCGCCTACAATCCCACAGACCGGCTTGTGGTGCGCGGCGGCTTCGGCATCTTCTTTGGCGGCCTGGAGAGCATTGGCGGCGCGCCAAATCCGGGCTTCAATTATCCCTTCTCCTTCTCTTCCGGTTTTCCTGCGCCGGGCTGCGACAGCGCCACAAACACGTGCCCTACCGACGGACTCACGTTAGCAACGGGCTTTCAGAATGCGATCAATCAGGGACTGCAAAATTTCCTCAGCACGCCGGGGCTGGTCGGATCGCAGACACAGTTCCGTGCTTCCTACAGCGAGCAGTACAACCTATCGACGCAGTACGCTTTCTCGCCGACACTCAGTCTGACGATAGGATATGTGGGCAATGTCTCTCGCCGCCTCACCGCTTTCCCGGACCAGAATGCGCCGTTCGGATTGGTGGGCCCTTCGGACAATTCCCAGAACATCCGGCCTTTCCCGGGATTCGGCGGCTCCCAGTTTATCGCCTACGAGGGCGTAGGCAGTTTTAACTCAGCCCAGGTAACGCTGGAGAAGCGGAACGCGCATGGGCTGTACTTCCTCGCAACCTACACCTATGGTCACGCGCTCGATGACACAGCCACGCCACTCGACGGCGGCGCGGGCACCTATCGCAGCGCGTTGATTCTGCCCATCGGCTATGAGTACACCAACTCCGACTGGGATGTACGCCACCGCGTCACTCTGAACGGCAGCTATCAACTGCCCTTCGGGCAAGGACGCCGCTTCCTGAACCGGGGCGGCGTGGTGAACGAGTTGGCGGGCGGATGGGCGGCCGATCTGGTATTCGTGGCGCAGACTGGCAATCCATTTACCGTAACCCCCAACATCAGCACGGCAAATGGCGCCAACACCGTTCGGGCTGTGCTGCTGCGCGACCCATTTGCAAGCGGCGGCTCACCTGACCCGTCGAATGCGGGAACCACCTGCGCGCCCAAGACCAAGAACACTACCAACTGGTTCAATCCGTGCGCCTTTGGCAATCCGCTGCCCGGCAGCGACATCCCCAACACCCAGACGGCGTCCAATCCTGTCGGGCAGCCGCTCGACACGCTGGCCGCCGTGCTTCCCTACCTCGGCACAGCGCGCAACCAGATCTATGGGCCCGGCTATAACCGGATCAACATGAGCGTGTTCAAGAACTTCAAGACATACGAGAGCCAATATCTGCAGCTGCGGGCAGACATGTTCAACGTGTTCAACACTCCAGCATTCGGCCAGCCGAGCGGCACCAGCAACAACTCGAGTGGCGGCCAGATCACAAGCACGCGCTCACTCGGCGCGTTCACGCCCAACCCGCGATTTTTCCAACTCGCGGCGAAGTATTACTTTTAAGCCATACCACTGCGGCAGGCCATCTCCCTAACTGCTTTTCGGTTGCCGCAGTGGTACTTTTTTGTGACTTCGCTTTTTCAAGTTTTGCGACGATAAAGATCAGTTCTGACACGGTGATATGCACACGCGCATCTCTTTCGCACTTTCGCTCTGCTTTCTAACTGGCGCCGCGCAGGCGCAGTCTGTCGCGGTCACTATTGACAGCTCAAGCCCTGGTCGAACCTTCGATGGCTTCGGCGCCGTTAGCGCGGGCGCCTCCTCCCGCCTGCTCTACGACTATCCCGAGCCCTACCGCTCACAGGTGCTCGACTATCTTTTCAAACCGAACTACGGTGCCGCACTGCAACACCTGAAAGTGGAGATCGGCAGCGACGTCAACTCCACCGATGGCTCCGAGCCCAGCCACATGCGCACCCCGCAGGATAAAAACTTCACTCGCGGTTACGAATGGTGGCTGATGCAAGAAGCGCATCGCCGCAATCCGAAGATCATTCTCGATACGCTCGCGTGGGGCGCACCTGGCTGGATCGGCAAAGACTCTCTTTACACCCCGGCCATGGCGCACTATGCAGCGGTCTTCCTCAACGGCGCAGAGTCGCAGAACCACCTCAACATCCCGTACACCGGTATCTGGAACGAGAAGCCGTTCGATGGGCAGTACGTAAAGACGCTGCGCGGCGTCCTGAACAAGCAGCGGCCTGGCGTCAAAATTGTCTGCTGCGACGAGTATCCGCACGAAGGCGATGGCCAGTGGAGCATCCTCGACGCCATGCGCAAAGATCCCGCGCTCGCCAAGTCGGTTGACGTCGTGAGCGTCCACTACCCGCGCGAGAAGGGCAAGCTCACCACGCCCGCCGATGCCACGAGCGCGGGCAAGCCACTCTGGTCCAGCGAAGATCAGCCGGAGTCCAGCGCCTCCACCATTCTTTCGCGCGACTGGGCGATCGGCGGCCGCAGCCTCGCGCACCTCTACAACGAGAACTATCTGGAAGGCCACTTCACCAAGACCGAGATATGGAGCCCGGTCACGTCTTACTACGACATCCTGGCCGCCCCAAACTCCGGTCTGATGTACGCGAATACTCCCTGGTCCGGCCACTACGATGTGCAGGGAGCCATCTGGGCCACCGCCCACACAACGCAATTTGCAGAGCCCGGCTGGCGTTACCTGCAGGACGCTTCCGGAAAGCTCACATCAGGCAGCTACGTCACGCTGGCGGCGCCGAACGGGCATGATTGGAGCATCGTCGTCGAAACCATCAACAGCAAGCAGACCATCAACATGACGATCGCCATTAAAGGCTCGCTCGGACGCGGCACGCTTCACGTCTGGGAGACGAACCAGCAGCGCACCTTCGAGCACGTGGGCGATATCAAGCCGCACGACGGCAGCTTCACCTACGGCTTCGATCCGGACTCGCTCTACACCATCACCACCACCGTCGGCCAGCACAAGGGCGCAGCTATGCCGCCCCCCAATAAACCATTCCCGTTTCCCTATCGCGAGTCCTTTGAAAAGGCAGCGCTGCTGCGCGCCCCCGCTTACCTCTCGGACCAGGATGGCGCCTACGAAGTTCACCCCTGCACAGGACGACCGGGCAGGTGCCTGGAACAGGTCATCACCGAAAAGCCGATTCCCTGGGGGCCATTGCCCGATCCGTGGACGCTGGCCGGCGACATCCATTGGACCGACTACCGGGAGCGCACCGATTTCCGTCTTCCCGCCAATGGGATTGCCACGCTCATCGGTCGCATCGACTCGGCAGATGTCTTTCAGGACCAGAAGGCCCACTATCCCAGCGGCTATGTCCTTCGCGTGCAGGCAGACGGCCATTGGGCGCTGCTCGCGACCGCCTACAAGAAGGATCAGAAACAGTTGGCGGCGGGCAATGTCACGCTGGACGCCAGCCGTTGGCACAGCATGGAATTGAGCTTCCATGGCAACATCGTCCGCGCCGCGATCGATGGCAAAGGTGTTGCCGACCTCCAGGACGAGAGCCACGCCCACGGCATGATTGGCATCGGCTCCGGCTGGGACCATACTAGCTTCGACAACCTCGCCATTGAGGAGCTGAGGTAACGTACACGCCGCGCACGCCGCGCGTTTGGAGGTCTCGTTAATCGAGCGATCTGCAGCACGCGAGCGGCGGCATCGACACTTTGAGCCGGCGACCTCGGCGTCTCCCAGCCGAATGCGATCAGTGCACATGAATTGCATCGACAAGGATCTCTGTCGGAGAATACGTTCCACAGTTATCAGGTCAAAAACAGGTGCGTACACGTAACGCCACTTAATCAGCTAAAACTAGGAGCAGGAAACACAACATGAGCGTCTTCAAAAACGTCGACACATTCGAAGGCTGATATGTCCACATACGGGCAGACATTTTTAACCTCTTTAATGCCGGCATTCGGCCGGCCGAGTGGAACCAACAAATCGGATGGTGGTCTGATCAACTCGACCCGATCCTTGGGCGCCTTACCGAGGATAGTTTCACCTTGGCACCAGTGCATGGTGAATCCACGGACAGCCAATACTGGGCACCGATCAATCGCTCCCCGGTGTTGGCTCGACCTTAATGGATGTTGACAGTATCAATGTGGACGCAATGCAGCAACGGAATGCTTTCGCCTCTGACATATGCACGCCTGGCCGTCTTGGCCCTATGCGTGACCACAAGCACACAATGCGTCGCATACTCTCAAAGCACTTCGAGTATGCCTGCTGTCTCGACGAGCCGGGATTCACGGGATTTCATAGATGCCATGAGAGCAGTGGACAGCGGTGACGAAGCCACGGCGAAACCGCTGCTCGAGAAGTTAAGGCGTCGTGATCCTCATAATTTCTTTGTCAATGAATCTCTGGGTCTAATTTATGCCGGGGAGGGCAAAGTGGACGCCGCGTTGCCGCTGCTATCTGCGGCTGCCAAAGAACGTCCGACATCTGACGCAGCGCGCGCGAATCTCGGGACTGCCTATTTGAAGTTGGGACAGACGGGCAACGCCATAACGGAATTGCAGAAGGCTACGCTGCTGAATCCCAAGAACAGCGCCACTCAAGAGGCCTTGGGACAGGCATATATGATCCTGAAACGACCCAAGCAGGCGGCCAGCGCCTTTAATGCTGCGCTTCTCAATCACGAGGCGAATGCCGATCTCATTTACAACGCTGCGCTCGCCTTCTTTCAGTCAGGACAGGTCGAGAAGGCAGAGTCTTTGCTGGCAAGCATGCCGAATGTCGATCGATCCGCGGACGCCCAGTCGCTCTACGGAGACGTTGAGGAGACACTGAAGCGCTACAAAACCGCTGGCGAACACTACGCTAGCGCGGCGCGTCTGGCGCCCACCGAGTCAAATCTCTACTTGTTTGCTGTCGAGCTTTTGCGACACTGGACCTTCGACCCAGCCGCCAAAGAATTCGACGCCGGCACCAAGAAGTTCCCGGAGAGTACCCGGATGCGATTCGGGTTGGGTATCGCTTACTACGCAGGCGGCAATTTTGATAAGGCGATCCCTATCTTTGAAGCACTCCTGAAAGCGCATCCCGAAAACGAAGACTACGCCGAACTGCTTGGAAGAAGCTGTGCGTCTACCGCCGAGGGAGATCGCTCTGAGTGCTCAGCGCTTGTCGGATTTTCCGAGAAGCACCCGGAGAACGCACGATTGGCGACGTACGCCGCAACTAGCATTTTGCATAAGCCATCCGATACTAAACAATTGGAGATAGCACGGCGTCTTCTGAGGCGGGCAATTCAAGTCGATCCCGCGCTACCACAGGCAAGATATGCAATCGGCTTGCTGTTACAACATTCCGGCGAATGGAAGCAGAGTATTCCGGAATTACAACAGGCGATTCGTCTTAAGCCCGACTATGCTTCAGCACACTATCGACTTGCTTTGGCATTCTCTCATGTTGGTCAGCCGGTGAAAGCACAATCGGAGATCGCCTTGGAACAGAGATACAGCAGGCAGGAGACGGTGGAGACTGAGGCTCGCCTTCGTTCCGTCACGACCTTTCTCGTGAATACGCACTGAAGACTGCGCTAGGAGAGGAGTGAGAGTGAGCAAAGCGGTTCATACAATTCGGGATGTAGCGCGAACTGCGGGGGTCTCGATAGCTACCGTCTCTCGAGTTCTCAATAAGTCGGCTCGCGTATCTAAACACACGCAGGCACAAGTTCGGAGAGCTATCACCTTCCTAGGGTACGAACCAGACCAAGCGGCTAGGCAGCTTAGTATGAGAAAACAAATTATGCGTGGAAACGTCGTTGCAGAACCCCCGACTTGCCAATTGAAAGATTGGCAGTAACGAGACTAGTTTCTCCTGGATCACCGGCAGCCTGTAAGAAATCCCGAAATGCGTGTGAAGTCCCGTTATAGCCGGTAGTCGGCTTCCCGTCGGCAGGGCATCTCGAGATGTTGGCCGAGTTGCCCCGTATCTCTATCGAATGCTAAGCTCCCCAATTGCGAGGAGATTTGAGGATTTGGCTTGGAACACATCGACACCTTGGCTCATACGGCGTTGCATCTGCTGTCGCCTGAGCATTGTGAAGAGCAAGTCCGCCGCGTGGTTCACTCCGCGACCTTCCGCAATGCCACGACGCTGCAGCAACTGCTACTTTTTTTAGCCGCAAGAACCCTCTCCGGCTCAACTGAGATCCTAAAAGAGTACACGATCGGCGTCGAGGCCCTGGGGCGTAAGACCGACTTCGACCCTAAGATCGATCCCATCGTCAGAGTGCAGAGCCACAGACTCAGGCTGAAGCTCAGGGAATATTATGACGCTGAAGGGTCCCACGACCCAATCCTGATTCAGTTTCCGAAGGGACACTACCTTCCGATCTTCGAACCGATGTCCGCCTCGGCCCCTTCGCTCGGCGAGTCCCCCGTCGAACGCGATTCCTCTACGCACGTCGACGGCGAACGGGCGCTGGTTGAAGGCCAGACCGCGTACAAAACTTCTGCCGGTGAAGAACGGCCTGGACGCCGAAACTGGAAAGTTGTCTTCGTGGCAATCACTTCCATCGCTCTTGCGGCCGTCGCGTATTGGCTCGGTGGCTGGCACGCGGAGAAGCAACTGAGCGCGCGGATGGAGGCGCCTGCGATCTCCACAGCGACGGCAACCAGCGACCGTATCGTCGAGAGTTTCTGGGCACGCTTTATCGGCAACGACACCTCGCCTGTGATCGCCTACACCGACGCCGTCTTCCTGCTCGATGATTCGAACGACCTATTTCGCTTTCGCCACGGCGCTATCGACAGCCGGGGTGCGGTGGTGGACCCTCATCTCGCGCATGATTTTGCTTCGAACCCAACCATCGTGGCCCAGGCCGGCCAACTTTATTATGAGAATGGATACACCGGCACCGGCGAGCTTGAATCCATCGCGATGCTCGCGGGACTGCTCGGGCGTATGGGCCTGCGGCCGATCATCAAATCCAGCCGGGACGTCACCCCCGACGATCTGAATCAGCACAACGTGATTCTGCTGGGATCTCCGTTCCAGAATGCCGCGGTCGCGCAGTTGCTGGCGGCAGGCGACTTCAGCTATCAAAATCCCGATCAGCACCGGGAACAATGGCGCGCCCAGATACTCGACGCCCATCCGCGCCCGGGCGAGGCCCCCGCTTACCGCACCGAGCGTGATGCCGCCAGCCAGGTCCTCCAGGCGGACTACAGCCTGATCACGATTGGACCGGGAGTGTCGCCGGGTCGCTCCATCGCAATTCTGGGCGGCCTCGATACCAAGGGCACCGAGGGAGCAACGATGTTCGCTACCTCAAAGGTCGGCGTCGAGCGGATGCAGAAGGCTCTCAACACCTTCGGCGACCCGAACAAGGGAGACCTGACGCCATTTCAGGCACTTGTCCGCGTCCAGCTCGCCAAGGGATATCAGGTGCTGGACGCAAAGCTGGTCTCCGTCCATCCGCTTCCGCCACCAAAGCCGGGCGCGAGCGAGGCTCCAGCCATAACTCACTAATTTCCCGCACCGAAGCCGGCAGCAGTCGTCTTCGCCGCCACTAGTGTTCAGGCAGAAGGCGGCCTGATGTCCGGAGCCGACTCCGCAATCCTGTATGATTCGCCACCCACCACGGCCGATAGGAAGTCGCGGCAAACCGCATCTCGCACTTCGGTTCGGCCTAGATCTATTAATTTCTTTCGCAAGACGCAAAAGTGCCCTGTAACAACTCGTGTAACACCGCTGAAACATGTAGGAAAGGCGCGGGAAACGCCGCATCCCGAACCGCTGTATCCCCTGGGTAACTAGTCCGGAGCTCATGCCGATCTTTAGCGTTGCAACCGTTCTTGTAGAGGCCTGTAGCGCTGGAAATTCCGAGGTGAACAAGATGCGTAAAACTTTGCGGGACACGGCAATCGACCTGATCGGATCGGCAGTGTGGCTGAGTCTTCTCTGCGTCCTTGGGATGGCGCCGGGAGTATTTGCGCAGGGCGTCAGCGGGCGCATCGTGGGGTCGGCAACCGACTCGAGCGGGGCCGTGGTCGCCAACGCTCATGTGACGGTCACCAATCAGGATACGGGCGTTAGCATCACGGTGGTCACGGACTCCCGCGGGGAGTACCGGGCCAACAATTTGCCGCCCGGCAACTACCAGGTCCAGGTGGAGGCCCCCGGCATGCAGACAGTCGTCTCCAAGGGCAATGTGGTCAGCGTGGACAATGCCACCGTAGTGCAGCTCACGCTGCAGGTCGGCTCTGCAGCCCAGTCCATCACGGTGACGGCTGCGGCCCCGCTGGTCGACACCACCAGCTCCTCGCTGGGTGAGGTGCTCGACGCACGCGATGTCACCAACCTTCCTCTCAACGGCCGCGTCTTTTCCCAGTTGGTACAGACGGTTCCCGGCTCGGTCGCAACCGGCTTCGGCAGTGCGCCGGAGGCCGCAGCCGGCGCCGGATCGTCCGGCTCCATCACGGCGAGCGTCAATGGCATGCCCTGGGGTGGCACCACCTACACGCTGGATGGCGTCAACAACATGGAGCTGCTGAACGCCTTCATCAACGTCACGCCGCCGCTCGATTCCATCCAGGAGATGAAGATCTCCACCAACAACGCCGACATCACCGTCGGCACCTATGGCGGCGCGCAAGTGAACGCCTTCATCAAGTCCGGCACCAACTCCCTCCATGGATCGGGTTACGAGTTCTATCGCGGCGATGCCCTGAACGCCAATCAGTGGCGCGCGACCAGCAAGGCTCCCTTCCGGGCGAATCAATTCGGCGGATCGCTTGGCGGCCCCATTATCAAGAACAAGGCCTTCTTCTTCGTGGACTATCAGGGGTTGCTGCTGCGCAATGGCATCAGCTACATCCTCACCGTACCTACAGCTCTGATGACGCAGGGCAGCTTCCTGAAAAGCCAGTTCCCTGACCCCATCTACGATCCTGCGACCAGGGCCCCGTTCCCCACAGTGGCCACACCGCAGGGTGACGCGTGGCAGATTCCAGCCAACCGTTTCGATCCCGTCTCGGCCCGGATGGTCGCTGGAAACCGCATCTGGCCGGCTGCCACCAACCAGTCCAGCATCAGCAACAACTACAACGCCAACACAGCCGAGCCGGATAACAACCACCAGTTCGACATCAAGGCCGACTATCAGTTCAGCAACGGCGACCGCTTCTTCGGGCGCGAATCCTACCAGCGCCGCGATCTCTCCGCGCCCTCACCGGGCACCCCGTTCATCCAGATCAATGACGTGAACGCGCAGACGCGCGACCACAACGCGGCCCTCGGCTACAACCACACCTTCTCGCCGACCATGGTGAATGAGCTGCGCTTCGGCTTCAATCGCTTCTACACGAAAGATTTCGGCAATGACCTAGGTACCAACGAAAATACCGCTCTCGGTATTCCAAACGGCAACGACGCTGCCTTCAATGCCACTGGAATGGGCCACTTCACCATCGGCAACATTGCACAAACCGGTTCGCAGTCATGGACCAATTCCCACCGCATCAGCAACTCCTACCAGATCACCGATAACCTGACGAAAGTCTGGGGCAAGCATACCTTCACCTTCGGCGAGGATTATCGACGGCTGCAAGCGTCGCTCACAAACTCCGATGCGAACAAGAACGGCGACTTCACCTACATCTCCGACTACACCAGCAGTTGCACGCTGGACCCCTCGTGCACCACCACCGTCGGCGGCAATCAGTTCGCCAGCTTTCTGCTCGGCCTGCCGTCCAACCTTGATCGCGGCTTTGTGGCAACCGATCCTGCGACGCGCGCCACTCTGCTGGGCGTCTACACACAGGACCAGTACCGGATTACGCGCCGCCTAACCCTGAACCTGGCACTCCGCTGGGACCTCATCACAGCAGCCATCGACAAGTTCAACCGGCAGTCAAACTTCAACCTCGCCACCGGCGTGCTCGACTTCGCGACCGATGGCAACCGCGGACCGAACGTGGACAACTACTATGGCGGTTACTCTCCGCGCGTGGGTTTCGCGTATGCGCCCGGCAATGGGAATACGACCCTCAGCGGCGCCTTCGGCGTCACGCATTTTCCGGGCAACTTTGGCGCCATGGGTGGCTTTCTAGAGCGCAACTTCCCCTTCTTTGAGGTCTTCACCAGCCCCGCGCAACAGCGCAATATACCGCTCTCGCCGCTCAGCGCGGTGGGGCTGCCGCAGTACATTCCTACGCCCATAACCGCACCCGTTGCGCCCCCGCCAGGTGTCTCGGTCAGTCTTATGGCGAAGAATAATCAGCCGGATGCTGCCTACGCATGGAACCTTGGCTTGCAGCAGAAGATCACCGATACCGTGGCCTTCAGCATCACCTACGTCGGCACGCGCGGAGTTCACCTCTTCCGCCGGTACGACATCAACACGCCGCCGCCGGGCGACACACCCTTCAACTCCCGGCTTCCCTACCAGTACTTCACGCCAGGGGGAGACCAGTACGCCACGAACATCGGCTACGGGGGTGCCGGCGGCTCGTCCATGTACCACGCTCTGCAGACGGAGCTGAAGATGAATTTCACCCATACCCTGACCGGCCGAGTGAACTACACCTGGTCGAAAGAGATCGATGATATGAACGTTTGGTGGCCGCTCGACGACCGCGTGAACCGTGGCGAAGGCACCAGCCAGGCGCCGAACATACCGCAAAACTTCATCGCCAGTCTCGTGTACCAGTTGCCTGTCGGCCGGGGCCAGCGCTGGCTCTCCGCCGCGAACCGCCCCACGACTCTGCTGCTCGGGGGCTGGCAGCTGAGCACCATCACCAAGCTGCAGTCCGGCAACCCCCTCACATTCAATGCGGCCTTCGACAACCTGGGCAGTGGTGTGACGAATCGCGCTGACGTCACCTGCGGCTCTGTGCGCACCCTCGGCTCCGTCTCGGAATGGTTCGACACCAGTTGCTTCACCACCCCCGGGCCATTGCAACTAGGCAATTCGGGCTCCGGCAAGGTGCACGGCCCCGGCTACTACAATGCCGACGTCTCGCTGTCGAAGTCCGAGGCTATCCGCGAGGGGATGACGGTGAGCGTGCAGCTCGATGCTTTCAACGTCTCGAATACGCCGCATTATTCGAACCCGGACACGAACCTCGCCGATTCAAACTTTGGCCAGATCGGCGGCACAAATGGCACGCCGAGACAATTGCAGATCGGTGCCCATTTCAACTTCTAGCTGCCTTTCCCGGCGCGTACTGCCTTGGCTGAACCACACGGCGGTACGCGCTCCTTTTTCTGCGCAACGGCGTATTCGCTCCATCCTGAAAAACACTGAGAGGGCTGCTTATGAATAGGAGGAGCTTCGTCGTGGCAGGAACGACCGCGGCATTGGCGTCCTGCGTGGACGGGCTGCATGCCGTTGCCTCCACGCGAGAAAATCTGGTGCCTGGAACTCCGTGCACCGCACCGAATTACTGGTGCACCTGGGCCGTCCAGAACTACATGTACGGTCATCACCTGAAGCGTCTTCCTCCCGAGGTGCTCGAGGGTGAATCGGGGAGCAGGCTCGCGCACGATGCGATGTCGGAGCAGGCGCTCCTCGGCAATGGTGGATGGGCCGTCCAATTCTTCCCTCGCGTACGCAAGGACCTCTATCTCATGCTCGATGACGGCTGGGAATCGGGAGGCACCGCCAGCTTTGAGTTGGATGCGCGCAAGTTCCCTTCCTTCTCCGGCGGGCCACAGGAGCGGCTCGCGGCGCTGAACGGCGCTATCCGCAAAACGGAGTGGCGCGCCGCCGCGCTGTGGTGTCGCAACACACCGGGCGGCCCCCGCGACGAGCAGCTCGAGACGTTGAGCGAGGCAGCGGGCGTCGACTACTGGAAGATCGACATCGGAGACCCCGCCTTCCACCTCATTGAACTGCGCCGCAGGAATCGAACGCAACTGCTGCTGGAACACGTACACGGCGAACCGCCCGTGAACGGCGACTGGCGCCGCGATGGGCGCTTCGGCGCCCAGCCGTGGGGTTCTCGCCGGCAACAGATCCTTGCCCGCACCGACGTCTATCGCACTTACGATGTGACCTCGATCCTTTCCCTGCCGACAACCCTTGACCGCCTCGCCGAGATGCTGAAGGGCGCGCAGGGACACAGCGGCCGAGCACTATTGAACGTTGAGGATGAGGTCTATGTCGCGGCCGCGATGGGATGCACCATGGGTGTGCTCCGTCATCCGTTGCACGGATTGCGGCCAGCGCCGGATGCAGACCTGTTCTTCAATGGATCGAGACAGGCCAAGCGCCGCATGGACGAGGTGGTGCGCGCGGTCCGTTGGCAGCGCATCGCAGCTCCCTATCCCGTCGGTACCGGCACCATCCACGTCAGCGACGAAGTCCTTACGGATAGCTGGACCTTCGAACGCGGGCAGACCTGGCAGAACAACCTCGCAGGACAGACTGCGTACCAGGGAGCGCCTGCATGCATGTCGAGGGACATTGCTCTCCCGCGTGTCACGTCGAGCGGCGAGAAGCCGTTCATCGTTGCGTCCAGATTTCCGAATGGCGCAGTCGCTATCGCAGCACAGGAACGCACTCGGACCGGCCATGCCTGGTATATGCCCTCAGCACAAGTGGAGTTGCACGTCGGAGACGCTCCGGGACCATATGGTATCTTTGGCAGCTTCACACTGCTTACCCTCGTCTTCGAGCGGCCACTTCAAGGTCGGC
The DNA here is from genome assembly GCA_963757575.1 of uncultured Acidobacteriaceae bacterium. Lineage (GTDB taxonomy): Bacteria > Acidobacteriota > Terriglobia > Terriglobales > Acidobacteriaceae > KBS-83. Next base: position 798,747 of record CAVWSD010000011.1, on the reverse strand, counting down.
GAGTCATAGCTCAGGACTTGGCAAGCGAAGAAGCGATCGACGTGACGAATCGCGTGCGCATCGACGGCCGCAGCCTTCAACTTACCGAGGCAAATCTGCGAAGCTTTGGACTGCGTGCGGCAACAGAGGGAGATCTCTCATCGGCCGGCCTGGTCCTCGCGCTTCGATAGTCCGCGAAGAGAACACAACGATGACGAACAAGCGACGCACGCTCGCGGTCCTTCTTCTCGCATGCAGTGGACTCGCCGGCGCTCAGCAGCCGGCGACCTCACCGCTCGACTTCACCTCGACGAATACGTCGCTGCAGCAGTCGTTCCAATGGGCGAAGCAACAGGCCCTGACCTACACTCGCCCGAGCGCGGGCAACATGGGGCCATGGTATGAAGCGGCTCTGCCGGGCCGGAACGCCTTCTGCATGCGCGATGTGTCGCACCAGACGGAGGGTGCGGCCGCACTTGGCCTGTACGCCGCGAACCGAAACATCTTGGGTCTCTTCGCGCAATCGGCTGCGAAAGAGCGCGACTGGACGGCTTACTGGGAGATCGAAGGCAACGGTCGCCCGTCGCCCGCCGACTATCTCTCGGACACCGACTTCTGGTTCAACCTGCCGGCGAACTTCGATGTGCTCGATGCCATTGTGCGCATGTGGCGCTGGACTGGCGATGACGCCTACCGCGATGGTCCGGCCTTCCAACGCTTCTTTCGCATCACCATGGGGGATTACATCAAGGCCTGGCAGCTTACGCCGGACACAATATTGAAGCGGCCCCGCATCGCGAACCAGCACCAAACGGAAGGCCGCTTTGTTCATTCCCGCGGGATCCCGAGCTACACCGAGGGCTCTCGCGATTTCATCTTTGGCGCGGATCTGCTGGCATCGGAGTACCGGGCCATTCAGTCATTCCAAGAGATTGCAGCGAGCCCGAGTGATCGCAAGCTCGCGCAGGAGATGCAGCCTACTGCGGACGCGATCCAGTCCTTGCTGGAACGCGTTGCCTGGTCGAACACGCAAAATCACTATCTAGGCACGATTCACGCAGACCTGACTGGCACCGGGTCGGGCGACGCGCTCGTTCTCTATTTCAACGCTGCCAGGAACCCCGCGCATATTCGCGGCGCGCTTGACTATCTCTCCTCGCCGCAATATTGGCAGCATATCAATATCGAAGAAGAGAGTTATGTGCCGGTGACGTTGTTCCGCTATGGCAGAAACCACGCGGCATACCAGGTGCTGGCTGATCTTAGTAGTCCGCAGAAGGCCCGCCGCGAGTATCCGGAAGTCTCGTACTCAGTCATTGAAGCGCTCGTCAGCGGAGTGATGGGCGTTCAACCCGCTCACAAGGACGACGCATTCGACGTTCTCACTCTGTCTCGTCTGCCAACCGATCATGACCGAGCAACTCTGTCGGCTCTGTCGATCAGAAGGAACCAACTGGACATCACGCATACCGGCATATCATCAACCCGCCTGAAGAATGTGTCAGGACCCCCAGTGCGATGGCGGGCCGCATTTCCCGGAGAGGTATCGCGTTTACACGTAAACGGAACCAGGGTCGCAGCCAATCACTCAACATCGGCCGAAGGTAAAGCCATCAGTTGGACAGACGTGACCGTTCCCTCGGGAGCGACTCGCGTCGTCAGCAGGTAAGCGGACGCGCAAGCCAAGACGTGCACGCCGGCAGAGTGATTTCGATGCCACGCACAAAGGAGCGGTCGATTGCGATGAGTACGTCGAAACTGACTCTACGGCGCAGCTTTGCGGGTAGAACCCTGCTGGCTTCAATTTTCGTCGCGTTAGCCGTCATCATCTTTACTTCCGCTGCATCTGGCGAGTCGGTGCCGTATCGCTACACTGGCCAGATCCACTTCGATGTGAAGCGTGTACCCTTTAGCCGCTTCGGTTCGTATCTCAGCATCTCCGATCTGAGTGACTTCCAGCCTCCGCTACGTCGCAGCGGCCTCTACTTACGCACCATGCACGAGGGCGGCAAGAATGCATTTCAGTTGCAGCTTACCCGTGCCGGAGTCGCGATACCGTTCACCGTATCTGCCACTCCCACCCTGCTCACTCTCTCCGCAGACTCTGCTTTCGTCGAGATCTCGTTCCAGGGGCCGGACCGGCTGCGCATCCGCGGTCACGGCGCCGGTCTTCAACTCACGGCAGACGCGGCGTGGCTGGTTCCGTATCAGCATGGCCATTGGGAGATCAATACCAGTGCGATGAAGTACATGCTGCTGCCGATCGATGGCGACATCCGTACTTCGAGCACCACGAGCAGGGACGGAGCAGGGACGAATGTACTTACGGTGCAGGCAGCCCATGCTGCCGATACTTTCGAAGCAGAGCTGGACGCATACACAAGCGGCTGGAATGCACATGGTGCAGAGGGGAGCTTTGATGAAGCGCAGCGGAAGGAGCACCTCGCGTTTCAGCGATGGCTCGACACGATGCCGAAGGTCGATGCTGCCTTCGGTCCCGGCGCGGAGCTGGCGGCATACGTGAACTGGGAGAGCGTCGTCGCACCCAGCGGAAATCTCAAACGCCCTGCGATGCTGATGTCGAAGAACTGGATGACATCTGTCTGGTCATGGGATCACGCGTTCAACGCAATGGCCGCGTCATTCAGCAATCCGACCCTTGCCTGGGATCAGTACCTATTGCCCTTTGACCTGCAGAACGTGCAGGGTGCGCTGCCGGACAAGTGGGATGCGGATTCCATTGCCTGGGAGTTCTCCAAGCCTCCCATCCATGGATGGGTACTGGCGTGGATGCTCCATCAAGGGCACTTTCAGGATCGAAAGCATTTGGAACAGGTCTATCCCTTGCTATCGCGCTGGACGGAGTGGTATCTCCGCTATCGCGATTCCAATCAGGATGGCTTGCCCGAGTATCGCCACGGCAATGAGGCTGGCTGGGATAACGCAACCGTCTTCGATGAGGGCGGGCCTATCGAATCTCCGGACCTCAGCGCGTATTTGTCCGTCCAAATGGAGGTGCTCGCAGATGTGGCGACCCGTCTGGGGCGGCCGGCGGAGGCGCGCCAGTGGAAGCGACAATCCAATGAGCTCCTCGAGCGCATGCTGCAGCGGTTCTGGCGGGACGGCCAATTTGTCGCCATCCATGTGACAGATGGACGTCCCATACGTTCCCAGAGTCTGCTTTTGGACATGCCCATCATCCTGGGCACACGCCTGCCTGCTTCCGTGCAAGCAAAGTTGATAGCGGACCTACGCAAGCGAGCTTCCGAATCGTCCTTCGGGTTGGCCTCGGAACCGAAGAGCAGCCCCTTGTATGAAGCGGACGGGTACTGGCGCGGACCGATCTGGGCTCCCTCGACGATGATCCTTACGGCGGCCCTCGACGAAATGGGGGAGCATACGCTTTCCGATGCGCTGAAGGAGCGATTTTGCATCATGGCGCAGAAGAGTGGAATGGCCGAAAACTTCGATGCTCAAACTGGCGATGCCCTGCGGGATCCCGCCTACACCTGGACCTCCAGCGTCTTTCTTGTGTTTGCCCATGACCTCACAGACCGTACAGCGATCCCACAGCGCACACGGGTGAATTCCGTCCCGAGGTCGAGTCTAAAATCACAGTGACTAAGGACCGGACGAGAAGAGGTCTCCCATCAATAAGTGATGTTTCGAAGCCAACGAAGTCTGGGGTACCCTTGTCTACCAAAGAACAGTGGCAGGCCGGTGACACTTTTGGTGACACCTTGTACTGGAAAACGGTGCATCTTAGTGCATGTTCATGCAGTGCACGCCTTTGTTGTATATCATTCAATATAAATGACTAAACACCGTACTGCATGCTCCTGCACTCCACTGCGAGGAACATTCAATACGGTTTCCTAAACCGCAGGTCGGAAGTTCGAATCTTCCCAGGGTCACCACTAAACCGCCGTCGGCTTGTTTGACCGCGCTAGGACCGGCCCAATCTTCTCCGCAATGCCGCGAAGCATGGGATCGTCAGCCTGGATCTCCGGCAGCAGCACATTGGCCAATTCGCAAAACCGTTGATCATCATGCTGTTCGCACATCGCTTCGAGTACCTGAACAGCAATCTGGGTGCCAGCCAGGTGATCGTTCAACTGATCGCACGCGTAGCCGTCGTACCGCCCAAGAACGAGATGCGCCGCCAGCAATCACCTGCAGGGTAAAAGCGCGTTTCTCGACGCTAAAGTATCCTGAGTCCCTGCCATGGCGGTCCGGCCCATTGCGAACCTTACACGTAAGCACATTCAGGTGCGGGGCGTGGTGCAGGGTGTGGGGTTTCGGCCCTTTGTGTACAAACTGGCACGGTCGCTTGGGCTCTCCGGGTATGTCTTCAATTCGTCAGCCGGCGTGACGATCGAGATCGAAGGTGCGGAGCGCGACTCCGAAAACTTTCTTGCGGCACTGAGAGCCGATCCTCCGGAGCTTGCGGAGATTACGGAGATCATCGTTTCCGATTCGGAAACGCGAGGAGACGCAGAGTTTTCCATTCTTCGGAGCCGGGAGGAACCGGGTGAATTTGCGCTGGTCTCCGCGGACGCGGGAACATGCGACGCGTGCTGGCGTGATTTCGGCGATCCGCAGAACCGGCGCTATGGCTATGCGTTTACGAACTGCACGCATTGCGGGCCGCGCTACACCATCATCTACGACATACCGTACGACCGCGCAACAACGACCATGGCGGAGTTCACGATGTGCCATGCCTGCCGGGCGGAGTACGACGATCCCGAAGACCGGCGCTTCCATGCGCAGCCCAATGCGTGTCCGGTGTGCGGGCCTTCCCTGGCACTGGTGGTGCGCGGGACAGGCTTGGTGGATTGCTCGTTTGCGCAGAGAGAGTCGCTGACGGCCGTTCGCGAGGCGCGACGGCTGCTGCGGGAAGGGAAGATTCTCGCAGTGAAGGGGCTGGGCGGTTTCCTGCTGGCATGCGATGCACACAACGATGCGGCGGTGGCAGAGTTGCGGCGGCGCAAGCGGCGCTCCGAAAAGCCGTTCGCGCTGATGGCGCGCGATGTTGCAGCGGTGCGGAGGTTGTGTGAAGTGTCCACTGAGGATGAGGCGGCACTGCTGCATCTGCGCAGGCCGATTGTCATCATGCCGCGGCTGCCGGGGGCGCCGCTGGCTTCCGAAATCGCGCCGGGCAACAGCACCATAGGGGTCATGCTGCCGTATACGCCGCTGCACTATCTGCTATTCAGCGATTCGCCGGAAGCGAAGTCGGAGTTCCCTGCCCTGGTAATGACGAGCGGCAACCTCAGCGAGGAGCCAATTGTGGTTTCGAATGCCGAGGCTCTGAAGCGGCTGGACGGTATCGCCGACTGGTTTCTACTGCACAACCGTGACATTGCTACGCGCGTGGATGATTCAGTGGTGCGGACGTTCGAAGGCCGAGAGCGCGTGCTGCGACGCTCGCGCGGATATGTGCCGCAGACGATTGATCTGGGTATGGAGGTCCAGGAAATACTCGCTTTCGGCGGCGAGTTGAAGAACACCTTCTGCTTGACGAAGGACCGATACGCCATCCTGAGCCAGCACATCGGCGATCTGGAGAACTACGAGACAATGCGGTTCTTCGAAGAGACGCTGGCGAAGATGCAACACCTCTTCAAGGTAGCGCCCCGGGCGGTGGCCTACGATCTGCATCCCGGCTATATGAGCACTCGGATGGCGCTTGCCTGCGGGATCGAGCGAAAAATTGGCGTGCAGCACCACCATGCGCACATTGCGAGTTGTATGGCGGAGAACCATTTGCGGGGCACGGTGATTGGGGTCGCTTTGGACGGCACAGGCTACGGCACCGACGGCAGGATCTGGGGCGGCGAGTTTCTGGTCGCGGACTTTGCGGGGTTTACGCGCCGGGCGCATCTGCGCAATGTGCTGCTGCCCGGAGGCGATGCGGCGATACGGCAACCGTGGCGCATGGCGTTGAGTTATCTGCGGGATACGTTCGGCCGGGAAATCCCGGGGGAGCTGCCTTGTTTTCGCGGAGTGGAGGAGAAACAGCGCACGCTGGTGGATGCGATGCTCGCGCGCCGGGTGCAGACGGTGGAGACTTCGTCGTGCGGGCGGCTGTTCGATGCGGTGGCGGCGCTGGTGGGCGTGGGATCGACCGTGACATTCGAGGGGCAGGCTGCGATTGCACTGGAGATGGTTGCGTCCGCGGCTGTCGAGGAGCGATATGGCTTTGAAATCGAAGAGGGGGAGCCGGCGGTGCTGGATTTCCGGCCGGCAATTGCTGAGATTGTGAGGGATGTGACCTCCGGCCGGGAGGCGGCTGAGGTATCCGCATGCTTTCACAACACGTTAAGCGCCGCGATTGTGGAGGTCTGCTGTCGACTGCGCACCAGCGACGGACTGGAGCGGGTGTGTCTGAGCGGTGGGACCTTCCAGAACTCGTACCTGCTGCGTCGGACGGTGGTAGAGTTGCGGCGTCGCGAATTTGAAGTGTTTCTGCACGCGCTGGTGCCTGCGAACGACGGCGGGATTTCGCTGGGGCAGGCCGCCGTGGCGAACGAGTTGTTGCGGCGAGGAGACTGAAATGTGTCTGGCCATTCCCGGCAAGGTATTAGAGACGTTTGACCAGCGTGGCTTGCGCATGGCGAGGGTGCAATTCGGCGGCATTGTGCGGGAGGCCTGCCTGGAATATGTGCCGGAGACGCAGATCGGCGACTATGTGCTGGTGCATGTCGGATTTGCGATCAGCCGGGTGGATGAGGCGGAGGCAGAGCGCACCTACCAGGCTTTGATGGATCTCGATCAATTGACAGAGCTGGACTCGCCTGTGGTGGAGGAGATGGAGCCCGGAAAGGACCGGCGATGAAATACCTGGACGAATATCGGGATGGCGCAGTAGCGCGCAAGATCGTGGATGAGATCCACCGGGTTCAAACCAAGCCCTGGGTGATTATGGAGGTCTGCGGCGGGCAGACGCATTCCATTGTGAAGAACGGTATCGATCATCTCTTGCCCAAGGACGTGGAGTTGGTGCATGGGCCGGGCTGCCCGGTATGCGTGACGCCGCTCGAGATGATCGATAAGGCGCATGCGATTGCGCGGCGCCCCGAAGTGATCTTCTGTTCCTTCGGCGATATGCTGCGCGTGCCCGGCTCGGATGGCGACCTGTTCACCATCAAGTCCGAGGGCGGCGATGTTCGCGTGGTCTACTCTCCGCTCGATTGCCTGAAGATCGCGCGGGCAAACCCGGATAGGAAAGTAGTCTTCTTCGCCATCGGGTTTGAGACGACCGCGCCCGCCAACGCGATGCTGGTCTCCCGCGCACGCGCCGAAGGCGTTTCAAACGTATCTATCCTGGTTTCGCATGTGCTGGTACCGCCATCGATTGCCGCGATCCTGCAGTCTCCGCAGAACCGGGTGCAGGGATTTTTGGGGCCCGGGCATGTGTGCGCCATCATGGGCTATCGCGAGTACGAGCCGATGAGCGCGCGTTTCAAGGTCCCCATCGTCATCACCGGATTTGAGCCGCTGGACATATTGCAGGGAACGCTGATGACCATTCGGCAACTGGAACAGGGACGCGCCGAGGTGGAGAACGAATATTCGCGCATCCTGGATCGCGAAGGAAACCGTCCGGCGCAGAAGCTGGTGTCAAGCGTCTTCGAGATTGCGGACCGCAAGTGGCGCGGGGTGGGAATCATTCCGAAGAGCGGCTACAAGCTGCGCTGGGAATATCGCGAGCACGATGCGGAGAAGCTTTTCAATGTGAAAGAGATCGACACCCGCGAGCCGGATATCTGCATCAGCGGACAGATTCTGCGCGGCATCAAGAAGCCGCATGATTGCCCGGCGTTCGGAACCTTGTGCACCCCACAAAAGCCGCTGGGAGCGACCATGGTTTCGGCGGAAGGCGCGTGCGCAGCCTATTACGCATATGGACGCCATTTGAAGGCAGAAAAGGAAGAGCGGGAGGCGGTCCACGCGATGGGAGGCGCCGCATGACTACGGTTGTGAACGGCTGGCGCGAGAAGGTGATGCACAAGTGCCGGGAGTCGATCGAGGTCAAGGAGAAGTTTCTCGATCGCTACGCGGATGCGATCGGCGAATTGAGCCAGAAGATGGCGGCGCGCTTCCAGGATGGGCACAAGCTGTGGGTGATGGGTAATGGTGGCAGCGCCTGTGACGCGCAACACATTGCTGTCGAGTTCGTTCATCCCATCATTGAGAAACGGCGTGCGTTGCCGGCATTCGACCTGGTGAGCCAGATCGCAGTGCTCACCGCCATCTCGAATGACAAGGATTATGCGCGGATCTTTGTAGACCAGCTTGAGCTCTGGGGGCAGCCGGGGGACATGGCGATCGCCATTTCGACCAGCGGGAATTCTCCGAATCTGATTTATGCGCTGGAGGCGGTGCGGGCGAAAGACATCTTGACCATCGCGTTCTCCGGCAAAGACGGCGGGCGGCTGGCGGACGTGGCTGAATATTGCTTTACCGTGCCGAGCTACAGCACCCATCGCATTCAGGAGTCACACGTCGCCCTGCTGCATATCGTGTGGGACCTGATTCATGTCGCGATGGGCGAAGAGGACGTGATCTGATGGCCACCGGTTCCACCAAAACGCAGGAAGAGAGCAGCCACGTAGGCGAGATTCCCTCTCCGCTGACCGGGAGCTGTCCGCTGCCGATCTTCGAACACAAGAAGATCGTGCTGGGCCATGGAAGCGGCGGCAAGCTGACCGCGGAATTGATCGACAAGGTCTTTCTGCCCGCATTCACAAATCCAATTCTCGACAAGCTGGACGATCAGGCGGTTTTGGAGATCAACGGCGCCCGCCTGGCGTTTACCACCGACGGCTTCGTGGTCACGCCGATTTTTTTCCCGGGGGGCGATATTGGGCGGCTCGCGGTGAACGGCACGGTGAATGATCTCGCGATGAGCGGCGCAAGGCCACTGTACTTATCTGCGGCATTCATTCTGGAAGAGGGTCTGGCTGCCGGCGACCTGCAGCGCGTGGTGGAGTCCATGGGAGCTGCTGCACGAGAGGCGGGCGTGCAACTTGTGACAGGCGATACCAAGGTAGTGGACCGTGGGAAGGGCGATCAGGTTTTCATTACGACAACGGGCATCGGCGTGATTGAGCGGCCCGTCCACATCTCCGCAAACCGTGCATGCGTGGGCGACAAGATTTTGCTGAGCGGATACATCGGCGACCACGGCATGGCGATCATGTCGCAGCGGGAGGGGTTGGAGTTCGAGGGCACGATTGAGAGCGATTGTGCACCACTCCATGGGCTGGTGGCCGCGATGCTGGAGGCCGGCGAGGACGCTATCCATTGCCTGCGAGACCCGACGCGCGGCGGCGTGGCGACGACGCTGAATGAGATTGCAAAGTGCTCCGGCGTGGGAATGGTTTTGCGCGAGACTTCCCTGCCCGTACGCGATTCCGTCAAGGGCGCATGCGAGGTGCTGGGGCTGGATCCCCTGTATGTAGCGAATGAGGGCAAGCTGGTCGCCGTGGTCGCGGCCGGTGCGGCGGACGCTGTGCTGCGGCAGATGCGGCAGCATCCGCTTGGCCGGAATGCCGTGCTCCTCGGCGAGGTGGTGGATGAACACCGCGGCATGGTGCTGATGACAACCGAGGTGGGCGGAACGCGCGTGCTGGATGTAATGTTCGGGGAACAACTGCCGCGCATTTGCTGACTCGCCGCGAATGAAGCCATTCGCCTCGTGATTCGATAACCCCAAAAAAAAAGACGGATGTCCTTTGACGGATTGACAGACAAGCGCGTAGCTTGGCTGCTGTTCGAAGTTGGACGTGAAAGCCGGAAGTGCAGGCTTTCCAGGCGACAGGCTCTGTTCTGCTTCTCCCATTCCGCTTCACTCATCTCACTCCTGCCGAGCGTGTATGCCGTCGCCCTGGATCTCTCCGGGCCCGCTTTGGCGCGAGTAGCTCATCTTCCTAACGTCTCTGGCCGTTTTGTGGCAGAAGGAGAATTCCATGGCTGACAAAGTGAGCAGCATCACCCAGGCTCCCGCTGTCTCCGATGTACACATCCTGTGGATCACGGCTGGTCTGAGCTGCGATGGGGACAGCGTTTCCGTCACGGCGGCGGAGCAGCCGAGCATCGAGGACGTGCTGCTGGGCGCGATTCCGGGTCTGCCCAAGGTGCACTTGCACAACCCGGTGCTGGCTTATGAAGTGGGCGATGATTTCATGAAGTTCTTCTATGAGGCGGAGAAGGGGCGGCTCGATCCGTTTGTGCTGGTGGTGGAAGGCTCCATTCCGAACGAGAAAATCAAAGAAGAAGGCTACTGGGCGGCGATGGGAACAGACCCCAACACCGGTCAGCCGATTACCACCTGCGAGTGGATCGACCGCCTGGCGCCCAAGGCGCTCGCTGTCATCGGCGCGGGAACATGCGCTACCTATGGCGGCATTCACGCAATGGCGGGCAATCCAACAGGATGCATGGGTCTTGCGGATTATCTGGGGTGGGATTGGCGTTCGAAGGCCGGGCTGCCGATTGTGAATGTGCCGGGATGCCCGGTGCAGCCGGACAACTTCATGGAGACGGTGCTCTATCTGCTGTACCAGGTAGCGGGTCTGGCGCCGGTAATTCCGCTGGACAAGCAGCTTCGTCCCACGTGGCTCTTCGGCAAGACGGTGCATGAGGGTTGCGATCGCGGTTCGTACTACGAGCAAGGCGATTTCGCCACGCACTACGGATCGTCAAAGTGCCTGGTGAAACTGGGCTGCTGGGGGCCCGTGGTGGATTGCAATGTGACCAAGCGCGGCTGGATGCGCGGCATCGGGGGCTGCCCCAACGTGGGCGGGATCTGCATCGGGTGCACCATGCCGGGATTCCCCGACAAGTTCATGCCGTTCATGGATGAGCCGCCGGGAGCCAAGCTTTCGACGAACATGCTTCGCACCTACGGCCGGTTTATTCGCACCATGCGCAGTATTACGAACACCACTGTGAACAAAGAACCGAAGTGGCGGCATCGCCGGCCAGAGTTGACCACTGGCTATCATCCCCAAACTTACTGAAAAGGATAAGACGCCATGGCAGCGACACCAGAGACATTGTCGGAAGTTCCCCAGAAAAAACGCAACCTGGTCGAGATGAACTGGGACCCGATCACGCGGATCGTCGGCAGCCTCGGAATCTTCACCAAGATTGATTTCGAAAACCGCGAAGTGGCCGAGTGTCATAGCACCTCGTCGATCTTCCGCGGTTACAGTGTGTTTATGAAGGGGAAAGATCCGCGTGACGCCCACTTCATCACCAGCCGCATCTGCGGCATCTGCGGCGACAATCATGCGACCTGCGCCGTGTACGCGCAGAACATGGCGTTCGGCGTAAAGCCGCCGCCACTTGCCGAGTGGATCATCAATCTGGGTGAAGCGGCGGAATACATGTTCGACCACAACATCTTCCAGGACAATCTGGTCGGCGTGGATTTCTGCGAGCAGATGGTGAAGGAGACCAATCCCGGCGTCTGGGCGAAGGCGCAGTCGACCAAGTGCCCGAACGCGGATAAGCATGGCTTCCGCAAGATCGCGGACATTATGACGGCGCTCAATCCATTTACCGGGTCGTTTTACCGGGAGACGCTGGCGATGAGCCGGATGACGCGGGAGATGTTCTGCCTGATGGAAGGACGGCACGTGCATCCTTCGACACTCTACCCCGGTGGAGTGGGGACGGTGGCGACGGTCCAACTGTTTACAGACTATTTGGTGCGCCTGATGAAGTATGTGGAGTTCATGAAGAGAGTCGTGCCTCTGCATGACGATCTCTTCGACTTCTTCTACGAGGCGCTACCAGGCTACGAGAAGGTGGGCCAACGGCGCATCCTGCTGGGATGCTGGGGCTCGTACAACGATCCGGACCACTGCGATTACAAGTACAGGAACATGGCCGAGTGGGGCCGCAAGATGTTCGTGACGCCGGGCGTGGTGGTGGACGGAGAGCTGGTGACGAACAGCCTGGTCGACATCAACCTGAATATCCGTATCCTGCTGGGCAGCTCGTACTACGACGACTGGCAGAACGCGGAGACATTTGTCGCGCGCGACCCGCTCGGGAATCCTGTGGACAAGCGCCACCCGTGGAACCAGACGACGATTCCTCGTCCGCAGAAGCGCGATTTCGGCGGTAACTATACGTGGGTGATGTCCCCGCGCTGGTACGACAAGCGGACGGGCGACTATCTGGCACTGGATACGGGGGGCGGACCGATTGCCCGGCTGTGGTCAACCGCGCTCTCCGGGCTGGTGGACATCGGCTACGTGAAGGCTACCGGCCATAGCGTACAGATCAACCTGCCGAAGACGGCGCTGCTGCCCGAAACGCAGTTCGAATGGAAGATCCCGCAATGGAGCAACACGATTGAACGCGATCGCGCCCGCACGTATTTCCAGGCGTATGCCGCGGCGACGGCGCTGTACTTTGTGGAGAAGGCGCTGGCAGAGCTGAATGCCGGGCGCAGCAGCACATGGTCGGAGTTCACGGTGCCGGAAGAAGCCATCGGCTGCGGCTTCCACGAGGCGGTGCGCGGAGTGCTGTCGCATCACGTGGTGATCCGGGACGGCAAGATCGCCAATTATCATCCCTATCCGCCGACGCCGTGGAATGCGAACCCGCGGGATATCTACGGAACACCCGGCCCCTATGAAGACGCGGTGCAGAATACGCCGATCTTTGAAGAGAACGGGCCAGAGAATTTCAAGGGCATCGATATCATGCGGACGGTCCGCAGCTTCGATCCGTGCCTGCCGTGCGGCGTACACATGTATGTCGGCGATGGGAAGGTGATCGAGACCAAACACTCACCCATGTTCGGGGCTGCGGGGCATGAATAATGGCGGCCAGTGCTGAGCAGCCGGTAGCGGCGCGGAGACGCGGAGAGTTCCACGCGCAGACCGAACGCGTGGAGAAGCTGGCGGCCAAGCTGGACCTGGCCGGCGACCCGGAGGTTCGGGCCGCCGCGCTGGAACTGGTGCAATCTGTCATTGAGCTGCACGGCGCGGCGCTGCAGCGGCTGATCGACAGGTGTGTGGAGACAGCAGAGGGCGAGCGCGTTCTGAACGGGGCGCTGAAGGATGATCTCGTCGCGAGCATGTTCCTGCTTCACTCGCTCCACCCGGATGATTTGGAGACGCGCGTCACGCGTGGACTGGAGAGCGTACGGCCCTATCTCAAATCTCATGGGGGTGACTGCGAGCTGGTCAGCGTGCGCGACGGTGTCGTGCAGCTCAGACTGCATGGCAGCTGCGGGAGCTGCCCCTCTTCGTCGCTCACACTGAAGAACGCGGTGGAGGAGGCGCTGTTCGAAGCCGCTCCCGACATCGTTGAAATTATCGCTGAGAATGCTGCGAGCGAAACTTCCAGTGCTTCCAACCTCGTAGTCCTCAAATAGAGGTTCGTAACCGATAAGGAGATGTATATGGCGCGACAGGACACAACACCGGATAGGCCCTCCCATACACCGGGAACGCCGCGCGGCGAGAACCTTCCGGGAAAGCACGGCGGCGGCCCGCCATTCAATCGCCGGGCGGATGATGCAACAGGAATCAACGTAGACGACCGCAAGCCGATCGATCCGCGCATGCCGAGCCTGCCACCCGCTTAAGCGCGCTCGACGCGAAAGGAATGGAATGAGCGAAGGGCCGGAGCGCAATTCCGATAACGGTGCAGAAAACAACGCGGAAAATGTGGCGGAGCGCGAGGCGCAGCCATCCTTCCTGAGACAGTTCGCGCGGCGGCGCGCGGCGGTGGAACGTTGCGAGCTCTGCAGCGCGGAGCTTGCGCCGATCCACCAGCATCTGCTTGAGCCGAAGACGCGGCAGATCGTTTGCTCCTGCGATGGCTGCGCTGTGCTCTTTTGCGGACAGACCGGCGCGCACTATCTGCGGGTGCCGCGGAGGATTCGCGCGCTCTCCGACTTTGTCATGCCAGACCTTCAATGGGAGTCGCTGATGATTCCTATCAACCTGGCGTTTTTTTATCGCGACAGCGCGGCAGGCAGAGTGAGAGCGATGTATCCGAGTCCGGCCGGCGCGATCGAATCGCTGTTGAGCCTCGAATCGTGGGAGGAAATCGCGGCGGAGCACCCACTGTTAGCGGCGATGGAGCCCGATGTCGAGACCTTTCTGGTGAACCGGGTGGGAACTTCGGCGATGTATTTCATTATCCCTATCGATGAGTGCTATCGACTGGTGGGATTGATCCGAATGCACTGGCGCGGGCTCTCGGGCGGGACGGAAGTCTGGAAGGAGATTCACGGATACTTCAGCGAATTGAAGGCCCGAAGCGTGGAAGTGAGAGAGCCGGCACATGCCTGAACTGCAATTTGCGATCGAAGGCGCAGAGGCGGTGCCCCATGCAGCCGCACCGCTGATCGCACTGAAGCTGCGGATCACGAACCTCCCACAAGGCGAAGCCATTCATTCGCTCACCCTGCGGTGCCAGGTGCAGATTGAGCCGGCAAAGCGTCGCTATCTGCCTCCGGAACAGGACAAGCTGCTGGATCTTTTTGGCGAGCCCGAGCGATGGAGTCGAACGGTGCGGCCGCTGCTGTGGATGAATACGAGCGTATCGGTGCCCGGATTTACCGGAAGCACGCTGGTAGACCTGCAACTTCCCTGCTCCTTCGACTTCAATGTGGCCGCTACGAAGTACTTCCACGCGCTGGATGCGGGCGAGATTCCGCTGTGCGTGATGTTCAGCGGCACGGTTTTTTACCAGAGCGAGGGCGGTGCCTTGCAGGTGACGCAGGTGCCGTGGGACCGCGAAGCGAATTTCCGCCTGCCTGTTGCCGTATGGAAGGAAATGATGGAGATGTATTTCCCGAACACGGCGTGGCTGTGCCTGCAGCGGGATGCCTTTGAGCAGCTCTATAACTACAAAGTGCGTCATGGCCTTCCCACCTGGGAGCAGGCGATCGCGCGTGCGCTGGCGGCCGAGCACGCGGAAGAGGTGGAGGCGTGAACTTCGACGCGGTTGAGAAGGTTGCAGCAGCGATTTTGTATGAGGGATACATTCTCTATCCCTACCGGCCGAGTGCGATCAAGAACCGGCAACGCTGGAACTTCGGAACGCTATATCCACGTGCGTATGCCGAGGCGCAGCGCCCTGCAGAACCTTTTCGTCTGGTTGCGGAATGCCTTGCGGTGACTGGAGAGAAGGCCAGTCTGGATATCAGGGTCAGCTTTCTGCAACTGGTGCGGCAACCGCAGAGGTCGCCACAGGCGGATGATGCAGAAAACCTGCGTCAGCCCTGCGACCCTTCGCTGGAATGGGAAGAGGCCGTGGAGCGGAGATGGGAGCGACGTGATATTCGCTTGAGTGAATTGATGGCCGCTCCACTGGTGCTTACCTTGCCGATGGATTCGCCGGGTGGAGCGGAAGGACGCGACGTTAGCCCTGATCCGGAGTTGCGGGCCGAGTTTTCACTGAAAGCGGCGATGCTTCCCGAGGGAGCATGCAGGCTAAGCCTCGAATTGCGGAATGGGAGCGCGC
Source organism: uncultured Acidobacteriaceae bacterium (assembly GCA_963757575.1). Classification (GTDB taxonomy): domain Bacteria; phylum Acidobacteriota; class Terriglobia; order Terriglobales; family Acidobacteriaceae; genus KBS-83. The sequence goes on along the minus strand of CAVWSD010000011.1, from coordinate 783,261 downwards.
TGGTCCAAAATGTTTCGGCTACGCGCGGCGAGGCACTGGCGAAGTCGTTTGTCTCCGCACATGTGCTGCTTGGCATCTCAGACGGCGAGTTTGTCTCGCTGCTCGATCCTGGCGAGGTGTTTCGCGAAGCGGCTGCGGCCTGCCGCAACGTTGGAGTCTTCCCGGTGTTGGCCGGGGAGGAGCCCGACCGGACGGCGATGCTGTGCTCGCCGATTATTCTGTACGACTATCCGAAGATCGCGCCCGAGAGCGCCGGCGATTTCTTCGACGGAACAGAGATGGACGAGATGCTGGCGCTGCGCGTGCTGACGCTGACGGATGCGGAGAAGGCCGAGATGCGCGCCGGCGATGCGCGGGGGCGGCAGATCCTGGAACGGACGGAGGCACTCACGAACGAAAGCCTGTTGAATGCGCATGGTGCGATTCGTGGCATGCGGGATATTCGAGGACACACGCCATGAACGGGGAGTGGAACCCGCTGCAAGAGCAGAAGGCAGCGCCGGAGAGCGTGCGCGTCTTCGGCGTTACATTGCGCGTAGGCGATCGCGTTCGCCTCTGGCCGCAGAAAAAAGCAGACATCATGGATATGGCGTTGACCGGAAAGGTGGCGATCATCGAAGCCATCGAGCAGGATTTCGAGGATCATATACAGCTTGCCGTAGTGCTGGACGACGATCCCGGCCGGGAGTTTGGCATGATGCGTCAACCCGGTCACCGCTTCTTCTTCTCGCCGGAAGAGGTTGAGCCCGTCGCAGAGGTGAACCCGGCATGACTCCGACCGTTTTAGTTGCGGGCCTGGGCAACATCTTCCTCGGCGACGATGCGTTTGGTGTCGAAGTTGCGCGTTCGCTCGCGGCGCGGCCGCTTCCAAGGGGCGTGTCGGTGAAGGATTTCGGCATTCGCGGCTTTGACCTTGCCTACGCGCTGCTCGAGCCCTGGAACGCGGTGATCCTGGTCGATGCCCTATCGCGAGGCGATGCTCCGGGCACTCTCTATCTGCTTGAGCCGAACCTTGCCGGGCTGGGAGCTTCAGCAACGCCTGAGACGGAGATGAATCCTCACAGTATGGATCCGGTTCGAGTGCTGAACCTTGCTGCTTCTATGGGAGCAATCTCAGCGCAGGTATTGGTGGTGGGCTGCGAACCGAATGACTTCGGCGAGGAACTGGAAGGCCGGATGGGTTTATCGCCGCCGGTGCAGGCTGTTATTGAAGATGCAGTACACATGTTGGAAGAGTTGGTGGGGCGCATTCTTTCAGAACACGGGACAAGCCCCGCGCAGTTAGAAATGACAGAGGTGAGGTTATGACAGCAAAGGTAATTTTCAGCGTGCTTGGTTTACTGGTTGTTGCCGCAGCAGTTTCCGCGGCTCCGGACTTGGTCCGCTATATCAAGATCCGTTCCATGTAATCGCGATCTGGAAAGGCAATGCATGCACGAGCTCTCGATTGCTATCAGCATGATTGACCAGATCGTCGAAGAATCAGAAAGCCGCGGCGGTCTCCATGTGGAGGTCGTTCACCTGAAGCTGGGGACCTTCTCCGGAGTGGACAAAGACGCGCTGCTGTTTGCATACGAGCTTGCCTGCGAGGGAACGCCGCTTCAGGGGTCGCACCTCTCGATTGAGACAATCCCACTCGTCATCTACTGCGCAGCTTGTCAGCAGGAGCGGACGCCCCCGTCTGTCTATCAACTCTGCTGTCCGGAGTGCCAGAATGCAGCGCAGGAGATTGTGTCCGGGCGCGAGATTGAGGTTGCCTCGCTGGAGGTTGCGGCATGAGCACACGCATCGTCGAGGTGAGGGCGAAGGTGCTGAAGCAGAATGATCTGCTCGCCCGCGCTCTGCGCGAGCGCTTTCATCGCGCGGGCACCTTCGTTGTGAGTGTTGTTTCAAGTCCGGGCTCGGGTAAGACAGCGTTCCTGGAGAAGGTGCTGGGCGGTCTGGCGCGCGAACATCGTGTGGCTGCTCTGGTAGGCGATCTCGCGACAGAGAATGATGCGGCTCGGCTGCAGCGCGCAACGCCTAACGTGAAGCAGATCACCACCGGCACCATCTGTCACCTGGATGCGCAAATGGTGAATGACGCGCTGGAGTCGTGGTCTCTCGATGAGATTGACTTTCTCTTTATCGAGAATGTGGGAAACCTGGTTTGCCCCTCCAGCTATGACCTTGGAGAAGAGCTGCGCATGGTTTTGCTTTCCGTGACGGAGGGCGAAGACAAGCCGCTGAAATATCCCACCATCTTCAACAGCGCCGACGTTGCCATCATTACGAAAATGGATATGGCTGATGCAGCCGAATTCGATCTCGCGACCGCTCGCCGCAATATTGCAAGCGTCCGGCCGGGAATGCAGATCTTTGAAGTCTCCTCGAGGTCCGGATTTGGAATGGCAGGTGTTATGGAGTTCCTGAGTGCCCAACTTTCGCTTCCACGCTGACGACACGCGCGACCCCGCTGCCAAGGACAAACTAAAGGAGGCCTTTGCGGCAGCGCATCTGAAGGCAAAGGTTGAGGTCTACGAGGGCTGCAATCACGGCTGGATGGCGCGCGGCAGCGAGGTCTTCACAAGCACCTTTGTTGTTACTGGTTCGCGTTAATACGGGCTTTTGAGCAACTTCAAATCCCGCTGTAAAGTCGAGATCAAGGTACCAGAAGCCGACTTTCCAGGCAGTTCGGTTCACCTGTCCGATTAGCCGCTTTTACAGACAAGTGGACCGCGGCAAACAGGTATTTATCTCGATTGAGAACGGCTCGCGTCCTAGGAAGCATTTGTCCTGCCTACCCTTGGGGGCGCCATTTCCATTGCTTTCGAGAGCAGGAATGCCCGGAAGATACCGAGCACACCTACTGGTGCGGGACCGGCAGGATATGCCATCGAGAATCGCCTCGACAGCTTCAACCCCTCTACTCTGGCGATCTTTAGCGTTCCAAGGGAGAGCTGATTGCGGACTGCCCACCTCGAGACGAAAGTAATTCCGAGGCCGGCTTCCACAGCACTCAGCAGACCCTCGGTTGAGTCAAGCTCCATGCCGATCGTCAGATCCTTCGTCTTCACTCCAGCCTTCGCAAGCGCTTGCTCCACCACCCTTCTTGAACCCGAGCCAAATTCGCGCATGAGCAAAGGTTCGCTCTTCAGATCTTCTACCTTGATATCGTGATTGGCCCATCCATGAATTGCGGGGACCACAAGTACCATGTGATCCTCCATGAACGGTTCAATATGGAGGTCTTTCCGCTTTTCCGGACCTTCGATGAGCGCCAGCTGAATCTTCTGCGCGAGAAGAGCTTCGAGCATCTCATCTGTATTCCCGCTGCGAGCCGTGACTCTGACCTTGGGGTTAGTCTGCCGAAATGCAGCTACGAATGTTGGCAGCAGGTATTGACCGATGGTCTGCGAGGCTCCCAAAGCGAGTTCGCCTGCGTGGTGTCCAAATGCCTCCGCCACCGCAGCAAAGGCTTCGTCGGAAAGCTCTTTCATTCTCTCTGCAAATGGGAGCAGTGCCCTTCCGCCCGCTGTCAGTGCGATATGCCCACCGCCGCGATCGAATAGTGGTACGCCGAACTCATCCTCAAGTGCCTTGATTTGCTGGGTGATTGCGGGTTGCGTGAGCAACAGTTCCTCTGCGGCCCGGCTGAAATTCAGATGCTGTGCGACCGCTCTGAATACTCGTATGCGGAAATTCTCTATCATGACGCTATCCGCCTCCTGTTTCCCTTCAAATTCCAGCCAGGTCTGCACCAACTTGATGGCTACAGCCTTCTATGTCGAAGCCTGTCTCTCATTCCGTTGGCGCCGGACTGGCAATGGCATACAGGGACTCACGCGAGATTGTACGGGCAATAAACGAGGCGAGCAGACTGCATGGCAGAAGGATTACCAGAAGATGCCATTGCCCGGTAAGTTCTACCGCCATCAGAGCCGCCATGAAAGGAGCGTGCGTCACAGCGGCCATCAGCAGTCCCATGCCGCAGATGGCCAGTATTGACGGCTCCGGATTGTGCGCCAAGTGACCCGCTGCGAGACCGAGCGCAGCACCGGTGAAAAGTGTAGGAGTGAAGACTCCTCCAACGGTGCCGGTTCCCACGCAAAAGGTAGTAGCGACCAGGCGACAGGCAAGCACACTGAGGATACCGAGGAGCATCGTTTTATTCTGCAGAATTCCGGCGAGCGCGGCGTCGCCATTTCCCCAGACCTTCGGCTCGATCAAAGCGAGAATTCCCACCACCAGACCGCTCCACAGCAGTGCGAAGGGCAAACGCTTCGCTACTCGGGAGAAACGAAGAAGCTTTTGATAGGCCGGACCACCTGCGCCCAGAACAAGAGCCAGAGGCAACACCCAAAGCAGATTCTGCGTCATCGGCAATGATCCCCTCACCGGGAAGAGAGGGCCAGCGCCCAGCAGAAGGCGGCTCACGAGCCAACCAGTGCTCGAGGCCAGGAGCAGCTGAGGAATGCCTTTCCACGCCCACTCCCCCAGGACAATCTCTATCGCGAAGAACACCCCGGCGATCGGTGCCTGATAGGCTGCCGCGACGGCGGCTGCAGCGCCATAAGCTACCTGCCGCGACAACGATAAATTCCGGAGGGGAGATCGCTCTCCTACCCAAGAGGAGATCGCAGCGGCGAATTGGATCATCGATCCTTCCCGCCCAATCGCGGCGCCGCTGGCTACGGAAAAGGCAGAGGAAGCAGTCCTCCAGGCTGTCGAAAGAAGAGGGATCCGGCCATTTCTGAGGCGAACGGCTTCCACATATTCTTCAAAGTGCAAATCCGCTGCCGACCTCCGCATCATCCAGACCACAAGGGTTGCAAACGCCGCTCCGATGATCGGGGTCAGGACACGGCGCGTGGGCGACAACGTTGCTGCCGCGAGAGGCAACATTCCCGTCTGCTGAACAAAGACCCACTGTAAGAGACGAAAGAAGAGCCGTACTGCGACACAAGCCAAACCGCTGGCCGCTCCGAGAACAACAGCCCAGACCCAGTTGACGCCAGCCACGATGCCATCGCCCGCGTCAGTGCCTCTGACGTTGGTGAGCGTTGCGGTCGTCATGCCGCTACCCACTCTCCCGTTGCCTCCGGCTGTTGCAGCTCCTGTCACGGTTTTCTCGGGCAGTTCGTCGTGCGGTCCAATGCGATCAGCGAGCGTTGAGGCAAGCTCAACGGCCTGCTGACGGATTTCAGGAATCGCGATGGACTCAAGAAGATCGCCGAGCCGGCCCGGACCAAGATTGAAGATAATCTCCGAAGCGCGACCATTTGCATCGATGACCGCTCCATCCTGCGAGCAATGAAATCCCGCACCTAGCGGACCGGAGGTGACAAGTCCTCGCTTGAACAGATTTTGGAGAAGAGTCGAAGGGACGCGGGGGTAGTTCATGCTCGGCCCAGTGCAGTTGATAACTCGATCCGCGTGGAAGCTCCCAGCGTCGCGAAGAGTTATGTGTGCCCCTGCAGGAGAGGCATCGACGCTCTGCAGGTTGCCTTCGCGGATCTCCAGAGTGCCGTTCCGAAGCTCGGACTCGATGACGTCGGCGATTGGCGGCGCCATACGATGGCGTACCACATCCCATCTGTGCTGCAGGTGACGCCGAAAGCGCTTCTTTTCCTGAATCGGCAGACGGAGCCACAGTTCGTTCGTCGTCTCACGCAAGCTATCAATGGCGGCTCTCCACTCCGCACCTGCGCGGATTACGGCGCGGAGAGCGCGAAGATATGCAACACAGGTAGCCGGTGTATTCAACGGGATTGCACTTGAACTCAGTGGTGCGTAATCGTCATGCCGATTGGGGAACACGCCGTGGCGAGACGCGGCAATGATCCTTCCACGGTGTCCGAGTTCACGCAGTCTCAGCACGACATCCACGCCGGTCAGACCTGTTCCGATAAGAGCAACCGTCGCCTCGGGATCCAATTCCTCGTAGGTCTCCGCCGTCCATGCATTGTGGCGATACAAACCAGAATCGGCGGCGGCCTTCGTGATCCCCGGAAGAAGGGCTGGATCGAAGTTTCCGGTCGCGAGAACGACAACGTCGGCCCATAGCTCGCATCCGTTATCCAGCCTGAGCACGGTTCCGGAGCCATGCGGACGGACATCAACGACCGTTGCGATCTCCTGTTCGAGCGGACTCGTCGATCTCAGGAGAGATTGGATGTACCGCCCAAATACCGCTCGTGGAGCGAAGGTCTTCTCCGTCGCAGCCGGGTCATGATTCTTGCGAAGCCAACTCAGGAAGTGGTCTGGTTGATCGGGCAATGCGCTGATCTTCCCTGCAGGAACATTCAACAGATGGCGGAGGCTCGGAGTTGAATACGCCAGGCCAAGCCCGAAATCAGGTCGCTGGTCGATGAGGATCACACGCGCCTGCGCTTCTTGCCGAACCAGGTGAAACGCGGTGAGGGCTCCACTTACTCCTCCACCGATGATTGCGATCGTAGTGGTTTGTGCATTCCGTGTAGTCATACTTCGACATTAGGACGAAGCTTGCACCACCGGAATTCGCAAATACTTATGCCATATAAGCGGAGCCTGATATCGATTCGAGCCTTCCTGGCTTATACGGCATCATTTTTACTACTTGGACGTGACGGCCTCTGTGGATCGAAACTGAAATTCGAAAAGGAGAAACACCATGAACAGCATCATCAAATCCACACTCGCACTTGGCTTAGTCGTCACGGCATCAGTTCTATCCACATCCTCAGCCGAAGCGGAGATCCATTCGCGGACCAAACAGCTGGTAGTCATGGAAGCCCCTGATCTTCCGGAACAGGCGCAGACACCAGGTAACTCACTCTTTCTTCACTCCGACAGCGCAGGAAGCACGTATCTCTATATCGAGCAGCAGCGAGGTGCTCGTCTATCAGTCTTTGATGTTACCGATCCGGCTCGCATCAGGCTGGTAGTGAGCACGCCGTTGGCAGCAGAGGGCGCCTTTGATTTCGTTCGTCCTATCGGAGACCACGCTGAACTTGTTTATTTTCGTGACAGTCAGAAGGAAGCAGTGCTCGATCTACGCAAGGCCAAGAGGCCTATGCTTCGGACGATCTCGACTGTGACGGACCTCGGGCCGGCGCAGACCTTGGGTCAGAACGGTCTTCTCGTCACGAGCCAACCGCACCATTACGCGCCTGCAGTTGCGCGTGACTACCAGGTGATTGATATCGCAGCTTCTGTTCCGACTCAACTCGCTACCGTCAAGGATGTGAAACATCGGGCGAGTAATGATGAAACAGGCACCACGTTTCTGCTCGGCAGTGATGGGCTTACGGTTGTACGGCGCCTCCGCGTGGAGGAGGAGTACAAGGTGAATCAGATGCAGATGGAGAGGAATTGAGCCTGCTCGGCTTGGAACAACACGTCACTCAAAACACAAAGGCCGCAGTGCCCATCAGGCGTGCGGCCTTCGTCATTTACTGCTGTATAAGAAGCGGCACTTCGGGCCAACAAAGGTTAGGAATGCGTCTGAATCTCGATGAGTGAGGGTAAAAGCAAAGCGAGACCGGGCGATGATGGCGTTTCTCCTCGGGTGTGGCTTGCGCCGCTCCGAACTGATGGGTTCTCAAGTTAAGCCACTTTCAAAAGCGAAATGATCACTGGGCCACTACTGATTCGTGTGGTCCAATCCCTGGCTAGTTTACAAAGCCCCCTGCTTCATTGGTCTTGTTACACGAACCGGTCGTCGGTTGCGTGGGCAGGAAGTTAACCCATGACCCTCCACCGCTAGGTGGGTTAAGCAGCGCTGGAGTGCTGAAATCGAAGAAATCACTCATGTCCCCGTTAGCCAGCCAGTGTTTATCCCGGTTTGTCAGCGGCGGAACATTAAACGTCTTCTCAATAAATGCCAGGATGGCAGTGTGGTCCATAGGAGTGTGCGAAACGTAGTGCGGCTTTACATAAGGTGAAATCACCATTACGGGCAATCGTTGACCGCTCAGGTTGAACATATCGTAGCCCCCCTTATCGGGGGTGGGAGCGGTGAAAGCCTTCGCGTCGTTGCCCGTATGGCAGTAGCCATAGGAGCCGTTGTTCGCATCCGGGCACTGCCCTTGCGAGTATGCATCCGGAACGGGGACCGTGATCGGCGGCACATGATCGTACAGCCCGCCTCCCTCGTCGTAGGTCAGAATGAACGCTGAATCCTGCCAGGCGTCGCTGTTCATCAGCGCATTGACAATAGACTGGACATAAGCTGCGCCTTTTTGAATATTGTTGTCAGGGTGTTCGTCAAGGCCGCTTTTCCCAGAGGCGGATTCGATGAAGATAACCTGAGGCAATGCCTTGTCCGGATCGCAGGGTCCACCGCTGCAATTGCCGGCAAGGCGATTCATCAGGTCATTGATGTTGAAGACCTTGCTCTGTATGGTGGGATTGTTCCAGTCCTGGAAATTAGGCAGGAAAGTGCCATCCTTGTAATAGATTAGCCAGCTCACGTTGGCTTGAGTCATCGCGCGGAAAATGGTCTCCGCGCTGTACTGTGGATGGCTCGCGTCCGAATCCCCAAGTTCGTGACCGAATGAGCTTGCGGCAAACAAGTACATACGGTTGGGATATGTTGCCGTCAGCTCAGGCGAAAACCAGCGATCACTGGTGGCAAAGAAGGTTGCCAGATCGTAGTAGTAGGGTAGATCGTTTTCGTTGTAATAGCCCATGACCCGGCTACCTTCGGGATCGTAATTGGTCTCGTTGCCAAGGCCGCCATTCGGCGTGTCCAGAAAATTGTTCATTGCAAACGAAGTGGATTTGTACTGGCTGGTCTTGAGCCAAGCATTGTCCCCGCCGGTTAACCCCACATTATGATGGCTTTCATCCCATGAAGGCGTCGGGTTCTGGGTACAGACTGTCTGCTGATGGAATGGCTTGACTTTCCTGCCGTCATGATGATTCGTGAGCACCACGTTCGGATTGAAACCATCTACATCCGATGGGCTGGCCGAAATGCCTAAGTTCTGTAAACGTTGCGCGCGATAAGCACCGAGGACGCCAAAGTAATTGTCGAACGAGCGGTTCTCCTGCAGCATGAAAAAGATGTGCTTGATCTTGCCGGCCGCTGCCGAAGTCACGGTCACCGTGACGGTTTGCTTTAGCTGTGTACCGTCTGCAAGCGTGGCTGTCGCCGTGTAGGTAGTTGTCGCACTCGGTGTAACCGTGGTTGAGCCCTTGGGAAGTGGCATGCATGGAGCGCAACCACCATTGTCAATCGTAAGCGCAGTTACAGAGGGGTCGACATTCCAAATAAGCTGGACCGGCTGATTGGGCGCGGAAGTGGCAGGCGATGCAGTCAGATTTATGTTGACTGCAGTAATAGTGACAGTGGCAGGCAGACTTGCCTGGGGTCCAGAATTATTGGCGACCATGGTGTATGTAACGGTCGTCGGGACGGGAATCGGGATGCCCTTGGTATTTGAGGTTGGCAAAGGGCCAGCCTCCTCCGGATCAGCCAGGGGAAGCGCAGGTGAAAAGGTCACCGAGGTGGCGTCACTCGTCTGCCAAGTCAACGTTGTGGATGTGCCCGCAACAACGGTTGTTGGACTTGCGCTGAGTTGTGTTATCTGCGGCACGCCTTGGGCAACAATAACGGATACCGTCTGAGGCGGAGTACTGCCACCTGGTCCCGTGGCTACGGCAGTGTAGGTTGTGTCTTCCGTCGGCTGGTCTGGAGCGGGGTTTTTCGCCGTGGAGATCTGCCTTTTCACTCCATCCGCGCCCGTCGCTGTGATTGCGATCGAGGTGGCATTGGTCATTTGCCAGCTCAGGTCAACGGTACCGCCAATTGTAATGCTGTTACTGCTTGCGCTGAAAACTAAGGTCGGTAGTCCTTGCGTTACCGTCACCGTGACCTTCACCTGCTGCGGAGTGCTGTTACCGCCGGGTCCGGTCGCGACTGCAGTGTAAGTAGTATCTTCTGTCGGCTGGTCTGAAGCTGGATTTTGCGCCGTGGGGATCTGCCTTTTCACTCCATCCGCGCCCAAAGCCGTGATTGCGATCGAAGTGGCATTGGTCATTTGCCAGCTCAGGTGCACTGTACCGCCGCTCGCGATGGTGGTTGCATCTGCGCTGAAGGTCAGTGTGGGCAGGGGCTGGTTCACTGCCACTTTCGCTTGCTGCTCAGCGTTCCCCCCTGGTCCGCTGGCGGTTGCAGCATAGGTGGTGTTCTGAGTGGGCTTGTCCGGAGTGCTGCCGCTCATCTGGGAGTTGGTGGAGATTGGCCGGGTGCTACCGTCTGCACCCGTTGCAATAATAGTCACGGTAGTGGCATTGGTTGTTTGCCAACTCAACGTTACCGTCTGGCCTGAGGCGATGCTGTTGCTGCTGGCCGAAAAAGCGATAGTGGGCGCCGACGACGTCACCTGGACCTTGGCGGAAGTTGAGCCGCAGCCGACCAGGGCGATAAGCGGGGAAATCACCGCCAACGCAAACAACATTTTCGAGCGCGTTGCGAGCCGGCCAATCCTGCTGATTTCAGATGATGAACTTTCTCGCCCCTGGCTGCTGTTACGCATCATGCTTATGCCCCTCGACCGACCGGCCGGCTGTAATATATTGCGGAATATTCTCTGCTGCAGGGGGAGGATCCTGTAAAGCTAACATCCTGACAACAATTCTGACACCCTTTTCCGCACCATTATTACGCTTTCAACTCCAATGGATGTTACTCGGATTCTGAATCTGCTGCTTGAGGTTGGCTAAGAAAGGCAGGCAGAAGTGAAGCAAGAATTTGACCCAGTGAACCTCTTCAGCTATCCGCTGATACAGCAAGTGCTTAGGTGCTCAAGCCAAAGTCCAGCGTCCCTTGAGGAGATTCGCTCACTTTTTTGCCGATCTGCACTTAGCTGGCAGGAAGCTATCACTCTTTCCAGCCCGTGTGCGCAGGAGAATCAGGAGTTTTTTGGCGAGGTCAAAAGTTAACGTAAGTAACCTTTTTGTTGTTGTATTTGGCTTCCAATCAGGGTACTGGCAACAGCGTACGGTGCAGTTCGGTCGAGGAGCGGCCTGCGTCTGCGCGGCTGCAAGGAGGATGAGGATGCTCTTGATGAGTCTTTATGGAGAAGGCTGATCGTTCACGTTCGATCCGTCCCTGGACCACCGTGTTGTGTCAATAACTTGCCGACGAGTACCGCAGTGATTCAATTCGCAGTGATTCAATTGCTTGATAGATGAGCTAAACGCATTGCATTAAGGATGATCGAAGCGCCCTCATGTATCAACGGCAGTGCGTGGAACAACACCGCCGTTGGCCAGCCTCGGCAAAGCGGCTCGATTCCGAATGGTTGACCGCGCGCCTGAAACTTTTTCGCGACCATTGCCTGCGCTCGATGCAGGGACAACGAGGTGCATCCTTCCGCTGATTGATCTTTCTCGACGCTGCGAGTCCAGCATGGTTCAAAGAGCAGATCGATCTCCTGAGGCCCCTGGTCAATGGCGGCAGAACGCTACAGCCGACTCCTTGCCGTCACGGCACCACTTCTCCGCACAGGTCTATGGTGCAAGAGCAGCCAGGCTCTTCCAAAAAGCAACGGCTGCGCTGATAGACCACCGCTCCCTCCGGGGTCGACTATTTGCAAAAGAGAATGTGCGGGCATATCCTCGCGCAGTCCGCATCTCTCTCCCGCAGAACAAGTTCGCGGCATTGCGTCTAAGAACCATGGGATCGAAACGAATGACGACCTCGCGCCGGCAGTTTCTTCAGTCAAGTTCCCTGGCCGCTGCGGCGGTCACCACCAGCGGCTTATGGAATCGCGCAGCATGGGCTGCGGATACCGCCGATGCCGCACAGCTCTCCGAGTTTGGCTACGGCGATGTGCTCATGGCCAGCGATCCGCATGAGTCGCAACTCATGACCTCACACGCGGTCCTCATGGCGCTCAGCGAAGACAGCCTGCTGAAACCGCTGCGGCAGATGTCCGGTATGCCCGCGCCGGGCGAGAACCTCGGCGGCTGGTATGACTACGATCCCGGCTACGACTACCGTAGTCATTTCGACTACGGCTTCGCCCCCGCGTGTACCTTCGGCCAATGGGTCTCCGCGCTCGCTCGCGCCTACGCCATCACCGGCGATGAGCAGACGCGCCAGAAGGTGATTCGCCTCAACCGCCTCTACGCCCAGACCATCACCGCCGACTTCTACATCAAGAACCGCTTCCCCGCCTACACCTACGACAAGCTGCTGATCGGTCTGCTTGACTCGCACACCTATGTGAAGGACCCGCAGGCCCTGGCCATCCTCGAGCAGACCACGAACACCGCGCTCCCCCATCTGCCCGGCCATGCCGTCGAACATGGCGTCCCCTGGCGCATGGACCACAAGGACGACATCTCTTGGACGTGGGACGAGTCCTACACCATTTCGGAGAACCTCTTCCTCGCCTCGCAACGCGGCGCCGGCCGTCGCTACTATGACCTCGGCTTTCAATACCTCGACGACAAACCATGGTTCGATCCGCTCTCGCGCAACGAGAACGTGCTCGCCGGCCGCCACGCTTACAGCCATGTGAACTCTCTCTGCTCCGCGATGATGGCCTGGATGGTCGGCGGCAGCCGCAAGCATCTGCTCGCCGCCAGCAACGCCTTCGCCATGCTGCAGCAGCAGAGCTTTGCCACCGGTGGCTGGGGCCCGGACGAAGCACTGCGCGCCCCCGGCAGCAGCGATGTCTACGCCTCGCTCGACAACACCCACCACAGCTTCGAGACACCCTGCGGCTCCTACGCACACTTCAAGCTCACCCGCTATCTACTGCGCGTCACCCGGGAGGCCCGCTACGGCGACAGCATGGAGCGCGTCATGTACAACACCATCCTCGGCGCGAAACCGTTGCAGGAAAATGGCGAGACCTTCTACTACGCCGACTACAACTACAACGCGCAACGTGTCTACAAGGAAGCTCGCTGGCCCTGCTGCTCCGGCACTTTCCCGCAGGTCGCGGCCGACTACCGCATCAACATGTACTTCCGCGACCCGCAGGCCATCTACGTAAACCTCTACGTGCCCTCCACCCTGCGCTGGAACCAGAACGGCGCCGCGCTCTCGCTGACCCAGGAAGGCGAATACCCCTTCGAAGATCAGGTAACGTTTACGGTGACAAGCTCACGGCCCACCGAGCTGACCATGAACTTCCGCATCCCCGAATGGGCAGAGGGCGCGTCCATTTCTGTAAACGGATCGCGGCAAAAGGGCCTGGCTGTCCCCGGACGCTTTGCCGCGCTTCATCGCGAGTGGAAGACCGGAGATCGCGTCGAGCTTGAGCTACCCCTGAAGATGCGGCTCGAAGCCATCGATCCCCAACACGCCGACACCGCCGCTCTGCTGCGCGGACCGCTGGTCCTGATGGCGGTGAAGCAGCACCAGGAAGCTCCGGCACCGCAACTCACTCGCCCGCAACTGCTCGCAGCCACGCGCATCAGCGAACGGCAGTGGCAGGCAGCTTCCGCGCACGGCCCCATCACCCTGCTGCCCTTCACCTCACTCGGCGGATTGCCATATACGACATACGTAAAGCTAGTCTGAAGAGCCTCTGATCCAGCACGTCGTCGTCTCACCCGAAGCCGGTCTCGGCGTTCTTGAAAACCTCCAGAGGACTCGGGGGCGCGATAACAACCTATGCCCGTGGCTGTCCGGGCATACCGTCACATCAACATCTATTTCGGTGACAGTCACCGTTACATCTCACGGATTTCGATTTCGCTTGCCATCGGAATAACCACCAGCCTTACATGCAAACGGCCCATAATTCCGCCACTCCCGGCCCGTGTAGTTCGTCGCCCACGCATTTTGAAATTTGAATGAGGAGCTCTCCCGTGAAACGGAACATGAAATTCGTTTGCCTGCTCTCCGCACTGTCAGTCAGTGCGGCCATCACCCACACCGCATCTGCTCAGGCGCTCTCCGAACAAGCCAGCCAGAACGTCGCTGCCGTAGCCGCCTCGCCCGTAGCCTTCGTTTATGTATCCAACACTCCCGGCAGTGGTGCGAATAAGGTCAACGCCTACACCGCTGCGGCCAATGGAAAGCTCACGCCGGTCTCCGGTTCACCATTCGCTGACAACCTCACCAGCATGGTTGTGAACGGCAAATACCTTTTAGGCTCAAATAAGGCTGGCGTCTACATCGCCGCTTTCTCGATCCAACCGAGTGGCGCGCTCCATTGGACCAGATCAACCGATGTTGTCACCTATAACGCGAGCGGCTGCGGCGGCAACGCTCCGCTGATTCTCGACCATACCGGGGCAACTCTGTATATCGCCGCCACTGCCGGCAGCGAATGTGACTCCACCGAGCATCAATCGTTCACCATCGACAAGCCCACGGGCGCGCTCCACTTTGTCGGCAGCAGCTCGGTAACTTTTCTCTTCGATACTCCGCTCTCCTTCAGCGCAAACAATCTCTATGCCTACGGGACAGATTGCGTTAACTTCCAGGGAAACTATACCGACACATTCCATGTCTACAAGCGCGGCAGCAATGGACTGCTGACTCTTACCGCCATCAATCCTCCGACGCCGCCTCCACCAACCTCCGGTGACTTTTACTGCCGGTCCCAAACCGCCGCAGACCCATCCAACCACGTCGCTGTCTCCGTGCAGGCGATCGATCTGTCGACCTCGCAGCCGGACGGTCAGCCGCAACTGGCGACCTACACCGCGGATGCCTCGGGCAACCTCAGCACCTCAAGCACTTCTGGAAACATGCCTGGGACCGCCGTCGGCTTCGTAACCAATCTCAGCATGTCTCCCTCGGGTAAGCTTCTGGCAGTCGCTGGCCAGAACGGATTGCAGATCTTCCACTTCAACGGAAGCGCTCCCATCACGGCCTATACCGGACTGCTCACCACCGACGACGTTGAGCAGTGCTTCTGGGACAACGCGAACCACCTCTATGCCATCAGCCAAACCACCGGCAAGTTGCGCGTCTTCACCATAACTCCGACCGCACATAGTCAGGCGCCCGGCTCACCATATTCAATACATAACCCGGCAAACATCATCGTCCAACCAAAGACGGCCTCTTAAGAGGAGCTTTGGAGCGTTAGTCAATTTCTTATCACTCGGATCTATGCGTCTGCATGCATTTAGCGGCGGCGCATAGGTCCTTTTTGTAAGGACCAACCAGTAATCGTTAAACGGATAAGGCCACCTTGACAAAGCTACTTTGTTGAGCGCACCAAACATTCCACTCCCCGGCGACTATTCGCAAAAATAACGCGACGTTTCTTAACTCCGTCCGTTACCCTGTAGCTCCCCCAACATCCTCCCCCACGACGTATTCGAGGTGAGGAATGTCTCAATTGACTGCCAGCACATCCCCGGTTCGCTCTGTCACTCAACACCTATCCGCACATGTACATCCGCGTCTCGTAAGCCGCGTACTGTTAGCTATTCCGCTCCTCGCACTGCTGGCGTGTGCAACCTACGCGCGCGCGCAGGACGTCACTACCTGGCACTACAACAATGCGCGCACCGGCGTCCAGGCCGCCGAGACAGTGCTGACGCCCTCAAACGTAAACTCCGCGAAATTCGGCAAGGTATTTAGCTTGGCCGTGCTTGGGGACATCTATGCCCAGCCGCTCTACCTTCAGCAGTACCAGATGAGCGACGGACAGCTACACAATGTCCTGATCGTCGCGACTGCCGAAGACTATATCTACGCCTTCGACGCCGACGGCAAAAATCCTGCGCAGGGCTACCTATGGCGCAAGTTCCTGGTCGGCTCTGGCGAAACCTGGCTGACCTACCTCGATGAAAACAGTGACTTCGACATCTATCCCAATATCGGCATCATTTCCACACCGGTCGTCGACCGGGGCGGCGGCACCATCTATGTTGTCTCCCGATCGAAGACCACAAGCGGCACAGTGAAGTACTTTCAGCGGCTGCACGCGCTCAATATCGCTGATGGCGCAGAAAAACTTAACGGTCCCACCATCATCCAGGCGATCGTCAAGGGATTGGGAGATGGCGGCACCAGCATCTCCTTCAATCCGTTGATCCACAATCAAAGGTCAGCCCTCCTCCTCGCTCCCACGCCGTCGGTCGGCAGCGGCAACTCCATCTTCATCACCTGGGCATCGCATGGCGACCAGGGGAAATATCACGGCTGGGTCATGGCCTATGACGCCGCCAATATCGCGGTCCAGAACGCTGCCTGGATGGATACACCGAATGGCACCGACGGCGGTGTCTGGATGGCCGGTGGCGGACCCTCCTCCGACGGTCTCGGCAACATCTTTATGGCGGACGGAAATGGCACGTTCGACGCAAATACCGGCGGCTCGGACTATGGGGACAGCGCCTTCCGCCTCACTCTTAATCCCGCCATAACAGTCGCTGACTACTTCACCCCCGGCAATCAGGCCAGCCTAAACTCCTCCGATGACGACATGGGCACAGGCGCCGTCATGCTCCTGCCCACGCAAAGCGGCCGCCTGCCTCACCTCGCCATGACCGTCGATAAGAGCGGCACTATCTATCTCATCAATACCGACAACATGGGCCACTTCACCACGCCCGCCAACAGCTGCGTGCAAAGCTTCAGCGGTGGCGCCGCTTCTAAGTTTCGCGCCAGCCTCGCATTCTTCAACAACCTTATATACGCCGGCCTCGCTGGACAACCTCTGCAAGCGTGGTCCTTAAATCCGCAAACCGAGCTTTTCTCGACTACGCCGCAATCCAAGTCAGCCAATATCTATGGGGACAACACCCTCAAGCGCGGCAACGGTGGCGGCACCGTCCCCAGCGTCTCCGCGAATGGCTCCTCGAACGGCATCGTCTGGGCTCTGGATTACAGCGGCTTCTATCACACCGCCGCCATCCTCTATGCGTACAACGCGGCAAACCTCGGCACTGAGCTCTACAACAGCACCCAGGCGGCAAACAGCCGCGACGCCGCGGCCGTCGCCGTCAAATTCACCACCCCCACCGTCGCCAACGGACACGTCTATGTGGGCGGCCGAAATGCCGTCACCGTATATGGGGAGCTGGCTGTCAACGGCCAGACCGCCGCCACCCCCACCTTCTCCCCGGGCGCCGGCACCTACTCCACCGCGCAATCTGTCACCATCAAGGACACCACTCCCGGCGCCTCCATCTACTACACCACCGACGGCAGCACGCCGAGCACGGGCTCAACGCTCTACTCGGCTCCCGTCCCAGTGTCCACCTCAGAGATGCTGCAGGCAATCGCGATTGCCTCAGGCTTTTCCCAAAGCGCAGTCGGATCGGCAAACTACACCATCGGTAGCGGAGGAGGATGCAGCGCGCCCAGCACGGCGGGCGTGAATATTTGCACGCCGGCGAACGGCTCCACTGTGAACTCCCCGGTAGCGGTAACGGCAGCAGCAAAGGTGACCGGGACTATCTCCAACATGCAACTGTGGGTCGATGGGGTGAAGAAATTCAGCAATACCGGCACCACCACACTCACCACGTCTGTCAGCCTCGCCGCCGGTTCTCACCGTTTCGCCGTCCTCGCTGTGAATACGGCCGGAACACAAGTGGAGACAGTGGTGAACGCGACTGTCGGCAGCGGTGGCGGAGGATGCAGCGCACCCAGCTCTCCGGGTGTGAACATATGCAAACCGGTGAACGGCTCAACCGTCGCTTCCCCGGTAGCGGTACAGGCGATGGCAACCGTGACCGGCACGATCTCCAACATGCAACTGTGGGTCGATGGCGTGAAGAAGTTCAGCAACACCGGCACCACGACTCTCAGCACGTCTGTCAGCCTCGCCACCGGCTCTCACCGCTTCACCGTCATTGCTGTGAATACGGCCGGAACGAAATGGCAAACCGTGGTGAACGCGAGCGTGCCGTAGGACCGGGCAACAACAACCTGGTATCCCATGTCCTCCATCAGGGCATGGGATACCAGACTGCACGCGGAGCGATCGGCGCAGTAAAGGGACCTGCTGTTCTCTGGATCCGCAACGGAAAGTCAGCGGTCTAGATTGAAGCCCGCGCCGCACCCTCATCCGGATACAGTGACGCGTACTTGGTGATCCCCACCATCGTAAACACCTTCTGGAAGCGCGACCGTGCCATAACGCGACGCGGCGCGCATGCTACACGGAATCAAATTTACGAAAATTCATGTGAGGTGCTCCGAGTCTTGCACTACTATGTGACTCCGTCACAACTTCTCCCCGCACGTCGACGAGGTAAAGCATGTATCACACTGCCGCCAGTTCCTCCGTTGTTTATGCCGCCCCGGAAAATAAGATTTATCAGTCGCTTTGGAAGCGTTTCTACACTAGACTGCAAGTCTCGCTTCGACTTACCCGGCTCCTATGCAGCATCTATCTTTTTGCGCTCTCGGCAGGTGTAAGCTCCGCGAGCGCGCAGGACGTGACCACTTGGCACTACAACAATGCGCGAACCGGCGTCCAGTCCTCCGAGACAGTGCTCACGCCGTCCAATGTGAACTCTGCAGAATTTGGCAAAATATTTAGTCTCCCGGTCATCGGCGACGTCTATGCCCAGCCGCTCTACCTGCACCAGTACCAGATGAGCGACGGGAATCTTCACAACGTCCTTCTCATCGCAACCGCGCAGGATTACGTCTACGCTTTCGACGCGGATGGCAAGAACCCAGCCCAGGGATACTTGTGGCGCAGGTCGCTGCTCAGCGCAGGCGAGACTTGGGGTTCCTACAGCGATGTCGGAACCGTGGACATTAAGCCGAATATCGGCATCATCGGAACGCCCGTCGTCGACCGCGGCAGCGGAACAGTGTACGTACTCGCAAAGTCAAAGACCACGAGCGGCACAACGAAATACGTTCAACGCTTGCACGCTCTCAACATCGCCGACGGCGCCGAAAAGCTGAATGGCCCTGTGAACATCCAGGCCACCGTCCCAGGTTTGGGAGATGGCGGAACCACCGTCTCCTTCGATCCCTTCAGAGAAAATCAGCGCCCCGCTCTCCTTCTCGCGCCTACGCCCGGCGCCGGCAGCGGGAACTCCGTCGTCATTGGATGGGCCTCGCATGGCGACCACGGCCTTTGGCACGGCTGGCTCATCGCCTATGACGCCGCCAATATCTCACACCAGGTTGGCGCGTGGACAGACACTCCCGATGGCACCGACGGCGGTATCTGGATGAGCGGCGGCGGGCCATCCACGGATGGCAACGGAAACATCTTCGCCGCGAACGGAAATGGCAAATTCGACGCAAATACCGGCGGGAAGGACTATGGTGACAGCGCCCTTCGCCTGACGCTGGACGGCTCCGGTCTGGTGCTCCGCGACTACTTCACGCCCGCGAATCAAAGCAGCCTGAATACTTCGGACAACGACATGGGAACAAGCGCCCTCCTGCTGCTTCCAACGCAGAGCGGCTCAATACCTAACTTGGGCGTGACCGCCGATAAGAGCGGACAAATCCACCTGGTGAACCGCGACAACATGGGGCACTTCACTACGCCGAACAACAGCTCCAGGCAGAGCTTCAGTGACGGCGGATCCCCCATCCATAACAGTTTCGCGTTCTTCAACAACACCCTTTACCTTGCACTCGAGGGCGGACCGCTCGAGGCCTGGAGCTTCAATCCGCAAACCGAGCTATTCTCCACCACCCCGCAATCCAAATCAGGAAACTCTTATAAGTGCCCCGAAGTTAACGGCTGCGGCTCCACGCCCAGCATCTCCGCAATGGGCACCTCGAACGCCATCGTCTGGGCTCTGGACAACAGCCTCTACTACAACCAACCCGCCGTGCTGCATGCTTACAGCGCTGCCAATCTCGGTACAGAGCTCTACAACAGCGCCCAGGCAGCAAACAATCGCGACGCTGCTGCCGTCGCCGTCAAATTCACCACCCCTACCATCGCCAATGGCCACGTCTACGTCGGCGGCCGAAACGCCGTCACCGTCTATGGCATGCTCAACAACAATTCGCCGCTCACGGCCACTCCTAACTTCTCGCCGGGCGCCGGCACCTACAGTACCCCGCAAAGCGTGACCATCTCCGACTCCACGCCCAATGCCTCCATCTACTACACCACGAATGGCACCACGCCGAGCACCGGATCGACGCTCTACTCCGGGCCCATTCCAGGTCTCCGTCTCGGAGATGCTTGCAGGCGGTAGCCCTCGCACCGGGCTTCTCGCAAAGCGCGGTTGCCTCGGCAGGTTACACCATCGGCTCCACGTCCTCGTGCAGCGCACCCAGCGCTACGGCAGGCGTGAATGTTTGCAAGCCGGTGAACGGCTCGACTGTCAGTTCGCCGTTAGCCGTACAGGCTTCAGCAACCGTGACCGGCACCATCTCGCAGATGGAAGCTGTGGGTCGACGGCGTGAAGAAATTCAGCATCCGGCACCATCGCACCCTCAGCACCTCGCTCAGCCTCGCCGCCGGCTCTCACCGTTTCGACGTCTCGCGGTGAATACCGCCGGAACAAAATGGAGACGAGCAGTCACGCGACCATCGTAAGCGGAGGCGGAACATGCAGCGCACCCGGCACTCCGGGCGTGAACATATGCAAGCCGGTCAACGGCTCGACTGTCGCTTCCCCGGTCGCCATACAAGCATTCGCAACCGTGACCGGCACCATATCGCGAATGGAAGTGTGGGTGGATGGGGTGAAGAAGTTCAGCAACACCGGCACCACGACTCTCAGCACGTCTGTCAGTCTCGCCACCGGCTCTCACCGCTTCACCGTCATTGCTGTGAATACGGCCGGAACGAAATGGCAAACCGTGGTGAACGCGAGCGTGCCGTAGGACCGGGCAACAACAACCTGGTATCCCATGCCCTCCATGGAGGACATGGGATACCAGACTCACGCGGAGCGATCGGCGCAATAAAGGGACCTGCTGTTCTCTGGATTCGCAACGGAAAGTCAGCGGTCTAGATTGAAGCCCGCGCCGCACCCTCATCCGGATACAGCGACGCGTACTTGGTGATCCCCACCATCGTAAACACCTTCTGGAAGTGCGGCGTCAGCCCGAACGCGGCAATCTTCTGGCTGTTCTTATTCGCTTCCATCAGCATCTGGATCACGAGCGCAATGCCGCTGGAATTGATGTAGTCCACCTTGGAGAAATCCAGCAGAACCGGCTCCGACTTGCTCACTGTTGCATAGGTGCCCAGCAGCGCATCATGCGAGCCCGAAGAAATATCGCCGCTGAAGCGAAGCACAGTCACGCGGCCGCCGTTGCCGTCGGAAATTTGATCGACACTCGCCTTGGTTTCCGTCTGCACGTTAGTCGGTCTCCTTATCCAGCCTGATAACCAGCCGCACGTAGCTGCCCATTCCTTTGCTGTCTTTCACCCACTCCGCCTCGTCCACCAGCGCCTGGATCAAAAACATCCCCATGCCGCGTGGGTCTTCTTCACCATGTACCTTGCGATCGATGTCCGGCTTGGACGGCAGCTTTGAAATCCCATTGCCGTCGTCCAGGACTTTGACCTCAAGTGTGTCGTCATGCGTCGACAGCGTCACCCCGACAGACAGATTCTCGTTCAGATGGTTCCCATGCTCGATGGCATTGATGCAGGCTTCTGCGATCGCCGTCTTCAGGTCTTCAATGCGGTCGTCGGGGAAGCCCATCAGCTTCGCCACGCTCGCAGCCGTGCCCATCGCGACCTTCTCGTACCCCATGCGGGACGGTACGCGCAGCTCAACCGGTTTCCCATTCAAGTTGACCATGTGGTCCTCGTCGTGGTCCTCATCATGCCTGCACTCTCATGAGCGCAAGTGCAGTCATATCATCTTCCTGACGTGCGCCGCCGCAAAAATCGTTCAACTCCTGCCACAGCGCATCGAGAACCGCGGCGCTTTCGTTCAGTTCGCATCGCCGGAAAGACCCCAGCAGACGCTCCGTCCCGAACTCGTCCTCGCCCTGAAATACCTCCGTCAGTCCATCGGTATAGAACAGCAGCTTCGACCCGCCCGCAAAGGCGAACTCCTCCGCCGCATATTGCATCCCGGGCACCAGGCCGATCGGTGTTCCGCTCGCGCAAATCTGGTGCGCGCCCTCGCCATTCAGCAGGAACCCGGGATTGTGTCCCGCATTCACCACCTCCAGCGTATGTGTCCCCGGCTCCAGCCGCAGGAAGATCGCCGTCACATACCGCCGCCGGGCCTCCGCGCCTTCAGCGTAATGCTGCTCGTTCAGCCGCGCCGCAAGCTCCGTCAGCGGAACATCCGTGCCGGCAATCGCGCGAAACGCGGCGCGAAACGCCGTGCTTACAATCGCGGATGCCAGTCCCTTGCCGGCCACATCCGCCACCGCCATAATCTGCGCTCCGCCCGGCAGCTCGACAATATCCACATAGTCGCCGCCCACCTCGTAGCACGCCGTCGAGCGCACCGCGATCGAGTACCCCGCAATCTGCGGCATCTGCTGCGGCAGCAGACTGCGCTGGATCAGCCGCGCTGCTTCGAGGTCCCGCTGCACCCGCGTCCACTCCAGGTTGCGCTCGTGATACCTCGCATTCTCGAGCGCCACTCCCGCCTGCAGCGCCAGCCCCTCCAGAAAATCCTGCTCATAGAGAGAAAGCTCGCGGCCACTCGCCGGCGCCGCGACCAGCTCCGCCAGCACATGTCCCTCCTTGGTCTTCAACGGAAACCGCGGACAGCCCTCCCACGGCTCCGCTGGCATTGACCCATAGCTCATGCGCGGCTCCGTGATCAGCGCACCCGGCAGCTCCAGCTCGCGAACCACAATGCGCAGCACCGTGTTCAGCAGTTCGTCCAGCCGCACCGTCGAGTGCACCTGCCGCGACGTCTCGAGCAGCGCCTGCAGCCGCGCCACCTGCTGCTGCAGATCGACGATGTCCACCTCTGCGGTTGTGAAATTTGTAAATGGGATAGCAGTCATGCTCGAAGACTCCTCAGGCAGTCGCAATCTGTGCGGTCAGGCTTACGGTGGCTGCCTTCCGCTCGCCCACCGGATGCCGCGTGATAGATACCGCGGTGATATCGTCTTCCTGCCCGAAGCCCTCCGCCGCATCCACAAGCGTTGCCACGTCCCGGTTGGAAGCCAACAGCTCCGACAATCGCTCGAAGCCGAATAGCTCTCCTCTATGGTTGCGCGCCTCGACGATGCCGTCGGTGTACAGCGTCAGCGTCTCGTTCTCCTGCAAGCGAAGCATCAGCTCCTCATAGCTGCTGTGCGCGGAAATTCCCAGCGGCAAAGACCCGGACATCGGCATCTCCTTGCCATCGCGGAACGGTGGAAGATGGCCCGCATTCGCCACCGTGGTCTCGCCATTCGCCGCAATGTGCAGTACCAGGCAGGTCACAAAGCCGCCCTCGATCCGCCCGATCAGCCGGCGGTTCAGCCCCTGAAGAATCTCTGCGGGCCGCCGCGTGTAGTCAGCCAGCGTGCGTAGCGTGCCGACAATCAGCGATACCGTCATCGCCGCCTTCAGTCCCTTCCCGCTCACATCGCCGACTATGATGAGCGCGCTGCCATCGGATTGCGGCATCACCTGGAAAAAATCTCCGCCCACCTCCGCCGCCGGCCGGTAAATACTCGCAATGGAAAAGCCCGGAACCGCCGGCGTCTCTTCCGGGATCAGCACGTGCTGCACCTCGCGCGCCGACTTCACCTCCAGTTCGATCTGCGATTGCCGCCGCCGCTCCACAAGTTGCTGGCGGGCCACCGTGATCAGCAGCACGACGAACAGCAGCAGGTCCAGCAGGAAGGGCGCACTGAACGAATACGCGCCCACATGGATCCCCCAGGCCTGCATACGGTCAATCAACGTCCAGTGCGTGAATCGCCTTCCCTGTCCGGAAAGCTGGAACGTCATGTTGTAGGCGCCGTAAAGAAACGCGGCGATCGCCAGCGGCCACAGCGTCATCTGCCTTCTGCGTGCCAGGCCGAAGCCGACAATGAAAAAGATGAACAGCGGCGCCAGCGTGTAGGTCGCTGTAGTGATCGCGTCGGTCCATTGCAATCCCGGACCGGCATTCTGCCACGGGAAAAATGTCGCTACATCGACCGCCTGAGACGCCAGATAGATCGTCGCCAGAATCTTGGTCCAGCGTCGCCACCGCGCTTCTCGGCTCAATCCAAAAAGCGTAAGCAGCAGAAGCCACAGCGAAATGTCCTGAGTGGCCTCCACGAATTGGAGATAGATCTGCAGCGTGACAAAATGCAGACCATAATTCATCGCATCCAGACGCCGGAAACCAATCAGCCCATCCGCCAGCAGGTAGATTGCGAGCCACAGATACAGCCATTGCGTGCGTTCGCGCAGATACAGCAGCAGCGCGATCAACCCGGCCACAAATATTGCCGCCGCCATCAGGAAACCGGGTAGCCGCTGCCGCTCCTGCTTGTATCGCGGTTCCATTGCCTGCATTGCCAGGACCGCGCTATTACCGATCACCGGCGCGGCATTCAGACCACCCGACGTCGATTGATCGGTCGACGACAATGGAGCCTTCCATACCCGGATCGCCAGGACGCCGTTCGTATTGCCGGACGCATCCTCCGGGATGGGATACACGACGCTATGGCCGTTTCCCCACCACTGCGCGTGCGGCGGCAGTTCGCCGTACTTGCCAATCTTCTCCCCATTCCAGTAAAGCTCGTAGGCATCATCCACCGGCGGCATCAGGATCGCCAGCGACTTATCCGCCCCGCTGATCTCTATCCGTCTCCGATACCACGCAAATCCCGTATGCCCGGGATGCGTCTGCGCTCCCCACGTATCGTCACCGCGGATCTGCTCCCAGTGCGAGTCGTCGTACGCCGGGTTCGCCCATCCCATATCATCGCTGGTGTGGAACTGCCACGGCCCGCTTATCTCGACTGAGCCGGTCCCGGGTCCCCGTGTCGCGAACGTGTCGGCATGCGCTCCGGCGGACGCGCAGATCAGCAGCAAAAAAATCGCGCGGAGCACGATCAGTCCGCCCTTTCGGGAGCTCCCGCCAGACATAGACCTGTACCCTCCTTAGCCGGGTTCAGCTCAACCTAAACAACGGTTGGGCGCGTGATGACCGCGCCTACAGCGCGTCTCAGAGCATACGGTCTCATGCGGTCGGCAGCAAGAAGGTTCTCGCGCTGCTTCATCCATGGAACATGCGAAAGGAAGGTGGGACTGCCCCTTTGCTAGGACTTTCGCCGCTGTCTCATTCTGGGACGTCACCGAACCGAGTGCCCTGCTCAGACGGAGTCACGAGCCTGCCCTGAACCTGCCGAATGGGAGAAAGTTCCCCAGCACCTCAGTAAAGCCCAAAGATCACCGAACTCCCCAAACCCACACCGCAGTCAGGATCGCCCTCCGTCCTTACTCTTCTGAATACGCTCGTGCAGCAGCGCCTTCGCCCGTTCCAGCACCCGCAGCCTGCTTTCCGGCAGGTTCTTCCCTGCACGGTTCACGTAAAACGTCAGCATCCGCATCCCCGAAGACGGCCCCTTAGGCGACACCTGCTTTGAAGCCAGACGTCGCGCAATCGTGGCCGCATCCTTTTTGAACAAGCCCTCCTGCGGATGCGTCGACTCCGTGTCCACGCCGGCCGACCACTTCCGCTTGCCATGGGAATTCCGGTGAGCAGCACCGCGCGTCGAGTTTCGTCTTGTGCTCTGCTTCGTCGACGCTCTCTTGCCGCCCGAACTCTTGTGCACTCTGCTGCTCTTCTTAGCCGTGCTCTTCTTAGCCGTGCTCTTCTTAGATGACGCTCTCGCCGACGTTCTCTTCGCCGGCACACTCTTCGCGCTTTGTCTCGCCCTCTCCGTCGCTCGTCTCGGCATTCTGCCCTCCTTCATCGTCGGATGCCAAATACGCCGTCGATTTACGCATTCCTATACAACCCCGCCGACAGCCGATCGCCTCGCCTGAAGGCAACGCCCACCCATGCGCAACCGTCCTAATACGTATTGCACACTCTCGCTGAGAGCGCGCCATTCCTCGCGCCACTCCCGGTCTGAAGAGGAAGCCCAAACGCACGAATTGAACCGATTGGAGATCCCCTATGAAGCTCACATCCGAACATCTCAAGTCGTTGCACGAACTCTATATCGCTCACCTCAAGAAAGCTCTCGACATGGAACGCGAGATCACCAAGGCTCTTCCCACCATGGCCGAAAAAGCCAGTACCCCCGAGCTGGCAAACGCCTTCCGCACTCACCTCAGAGAAACCGAAGGCCACGTCTCGAGAATCGAGCAGATCCTCAACCGCCAGACTGGCTCTGCAAGCTCTGAGACATGCAAAGTGATCGGCGCTCTCGTCACCGAAGCCAAGGACGGCATTAAGGATGCGAAAGATGACACGACTGTTCTTGATGCCACGCTCATCGCCTCGGCCCAGCAGGTAGAGCACCACGAAATTGCCGTCTACGGCACATTGCGCAGTTGGGCACAGCTGATGGGCCATAACGAAGACGTCGGCCTGCTCGAGTCCACGCTAAGGAAGAGAAGGCGGCAGACGAGAAGCTCACCCGCATCTCCACCGAAGCCAACGCCCGCGCCGCGGCTTGAGAATAACCCGGAGCCATCCCCCAGGGGCGCCGTTCACACGGCGCCCTTTCCGGTCTTTACGAGCCGTTTTTGCTCGACGGTGCCATCCTTAGCGGCGCGAGCACGTGTGGTTCGCTGAGGAGCGGCAAATCCAGCGATATCAAATAATCCAAACTATATGTCGACACATCAGACGGACGTGCTCATCATCGGCGCCGGAATCGCCGGCCTCGCTGCCGCAAACGAGCTCGCCTCCTCCGGCTTGAACATCACAATTCTCGAAGCACGCGACCGCGTCGGTGGCCGCATCTTCACCCTTCACCCGGAAGACACCGAAACTCCCATCGAGCTCGGCGCCGAATTCGTCCACGGCCGCCCGCCCGAGCTGCTCCATCTCCTGCAGGAGGCGAATGCAACCCTTCAATCCATCGAAGGCACTGATGCCTGCTTCGTCCACGATTCCCTCTCGCCATGCCCGCACGATAGCTGCTTTTGACCTGCTGGAACAGCTCGACGAATTCGTCCGCCGCGAAGGAGATATGAGCTTCGCCGCACTTTCTCGAGCGCCGCCGCCCCAGCGCAGAAGACGCAGAAAAGGCTCGCTCTTTCGTCGAAGGCTTCAACGCCGCCGATGCCCGCCGCATCGGCATCGCTGCCCTCGCCCGCCAGCAGCAGGCCGAAGACGAGATTGACGGCGAACATTCTTCACGTTCTATCCACGGTTACGATCTGCTGCCGCGGCATCTGGCCCGCCGCGCGGAGCAGGCCGGCAGCAGCATCCTGCTGCGCACGCCCGTCATCTCGCTCGAGTGGATGCCCGGCTCGGTCACCGTCCGAACCGCGGATGGCCAGACCTTCTCCGCATCCAAAGCGATCGTCACTCTGCCGCTCGGTGTCCTCCGGGCGCGCCGCGTGGCCTTCCATCCTGAGCCCACCCGCATCCTCTCCGCCGCAGACCGCATGGAGCCCGGCTCCGTCCGCCGCCTCGTGCTCGTCTTCCGCACGTCGTTCTGGAAAACCAGAATGCCCAGCATGCGCTTCCTCTTTGCCCATGGCATGACGCCCGCGGTCTACTGGACACAGCAGCCGCGCGACACCCCCATGCTCGTCGCATGGATCGGTGGGCCCAAAGCAGACGCCGTGGGCAACGCTGAACAATTCCTCGCCCAGGCTCTGCGCTCGCTCGAGCGCATCTTCTCACTCCCCGAGCAATCGCTCGACGAGGAATTACGTAACTGGCACATGCACGATTGGCACAACGATCCATACACCCTCGGCGCCTACAGCTACGCACCCGTCGGCGCACTCGACTGCTCCGCCGAGATGGCAAAGCCCGTCGACAACACCCTCTACTTCGCCGGCGAGCACACCGACACCACCGGCCATTGGGGCACCGTCCACGGCGCACTTGCGCTCCGGCCTGCGCGCCGCCCGGCAAGTCCTCAGCGCACCGTCCTGATTTGGCACACGCTTAGCCGAGCGTGCGCACAATCCTGGCATAACAATTCGCCGGATTCTCTACACTTGAATTAGGAGACCACTCAACAATTCATCGTCGTCTCGACCGGAGCGAAGCCAATCTATTGTCATCTCGACCGGAGCGAAGCGCAGTGGAGAGATCTGCTGTTCCACATTCCACGGGCATCACTCCCATAACTCTTTTGTTTGGAAATCTTTACGCTAAGTCCTTTAAACATCCACATTTAGCCATCCACAGACTGTGTAACTGGTTGTCCTAACGGCATTTATACCCACCTCACCCATCCACAGGGGGGAGGGGGTAGGCCGGGTAACGTGACCAGCCCGGCGCGAGCTGTCAGTGCAGGCACGATAAACTGGAACCAACCCTTATGCCGGAAATTCAGCGCAGAAATTCTGTCACTGTCCCCATCGACCAGGTCCGTGTCGGCTCCTCCGCCCCGGTCGTCGTCCAGTCGATGACCAACACCGACACCGCCGACATCCCCGGCACCGTCCAGCAGATCGCCTCCCTCGCCCGCGCCGGCTCGGAGCTGGTCCGCATCACCGTCAACAACGACGACGCAGCCAAGGCCGTCCCGTACATCGTCGACGGCATTCGCGAAAAAGGCTGGACCACGCCCATCATCGGCGACTTCCACTACAACGGCCACCTGCTGCTGACGAAATACCCCGCCTGCGCCCAGGCGCTCTCCAAGTACCGCATCAATCCCGGCAACGTCTCCATCGGCCGCAAGGACGACGACAACTTCCGCACCATGATCGAAGTCGCCGTCAAGCACCAGAAGCCGGTCCGCATCGGTGTCAACTGGGGCTCGCTCGATCAGGCGCTGCTCACCCGCATGATGGACGAGAACTCCAGGTCTCCGGAACCGCTCGACGCCCGCGACGTGATGATGGAAGCAATGGTCCGCTCCGCCCTCGACAACGCCGCCGCCGCGGAGCGCTATGGCCTTCGCCGCGACCAGATCATCCTCTCCGCCAAGGTCTCCGGCGTACGCGACCTCATCGATGTCTACACCGCGCTCGCCGCGCGCACCGACCACGCCCTCCACCTTGGCCTCACCGAAGCCGGCATGGGCATGAAGGGCACCGTCGCCTCCGCCGCCGGCCTCGCCCCGCTGCTGCTCGCCGGTATCGGCGACACCATCCGGGTCTCGCTCACCCCCACCCCCGGCGGCGACCGCAGCGAGGAGGTCCGCTGCGCCCAGCAGATCCTGCAGACGCTCTCCATCCGCTCCTTCGCCCCGCAGGTCACCGCCTGCCCCGGCTGCGGCCGCACCACCAGCACCTACTTCCAGGAGCTCGCCCAGCAGGTGCAGAACTACCTCACCGAGTCCATGCCGGAGTGGAAGAAGCAATACCCCGGGGTGGAGGAGATGAAGCTCGCCGTCATGGGCTGCATCGTCAACGGCCCCGGCGAAAGCAAGCACGCCAACATCGGCATCTCGCTCCCCGGAACATTCGAAGAACCCAAGGCCCCCGTCTACATCGACGGCAAGCTCTCCGTCACCCTCAAAGGCGACACCATCATCGCGGATTTCAAGCGCATCCTCGACGACTACGTAGCCAGCCACTACGGCAGTGGCAAATCAAAAGAGCCCGCCCTCACCACGCACTAGAGTCGGAGCAACCAAACTCCAAACTTCTCTGTCATCCTGAGCGAAGCGAAGGACCTGCAGTCTGCAAGCCGTACCACAATCCCGGGTGCCCCATCCTGAGCAAAGCGAAGGGTGGGATACCACGTGCTATGGGATCGCCAGGCAGTACGTCGCCACCTACGATTCCAGCGTGCGCATCTTCACTTTGGGCCTGATCCTCACTCTCTGCAGCATTGCTCACGCAGCAACCCGCGCGTGTCATCCCGCGACGGATGCAGCAAGCTACACCGGCAAAGACATCTGCATCACCGCGCACATCTACAACATCGCCCAGCTACGAGACGGCACGCGTTTCCTCGACACCTGCAGCCCTGAAACGGGCGACGCAGACTGTCGCTTCACCATCGCCAGCCTGCCGCAGGACCGTCGGGACGCGGGCGATCTCGAGTCACTGCGCGGCAAGGACATCGCACTACGCGGTATCGTGCACAGCGTCAACCAGCGGAGTCTCATCTATCTCAGCAGCGCCCGCCAACTGCACGGTGGAGCGGAGAAGTTCCGCCCCAACCCCGCGCTGCTCTCCGGCTTCGGCGCCGACCAGAGCAAGACCCCGGTCCACGATCCTTCGCTCAGCGGCAACCACCACTTCAGCCTCTTCCGCGCCACTCACTAGCGCGTACGCATAACTTGTCACCTGACGCGAGTGGGTGAGGATCGTCAATATCGACGCAGCGTCGCTCAACAACTCCGAGTCTGTTAGCGCAGCGGACCCGCATGCTCGCGGAGTTCCTGAGCGGATAAAACGTCCCACGCCACACCACGCCGCCGCGCACCAGCGTCAGCACCATCGATCGCACCATCGCGTAGACAAACACCAAAGCCGCTACGGGAAATGCCGGCAGCCACAACATCGTCATCGCGCCACCCGGATCGGCAAACCGCCGATACCGCCAGTACAGCGCAGTCAGGGCGGCAACCGACACCAGACTCGGCCCAAGCCACGCGCGATCCCCGACCAGACCCATCACCATCCCCGCAAACGGCAGCAGGCAGATCGCCGCAGTGGCCACCGTTCCCGCCACCATCAGCCCGATCCGGAAGCGGAACGCCGCGAAGACATTCTTGGTCAGGTTCTCCACCACGCCCCACGCGCCATGCGCCCAGCGGATGCGCACCAGGTCGCGTCCCGTCACCACGCGCGACGCGAACCCTGCCTGCTTGATCAGGAAACCCATCCGCACATCCTCGATCACCTCCATGCGCAAGCGCTCCCACCCTCCCACCTGGTCGTATGTAGCCCGCCGCATCAGGTTGAACGCGCCAACGCCCACCGCATCGCGCGTCCGCGGATCCGCCACCCGCCACAGCCGCGGCCCCCAGATCGACAGGATATGCAGGAACGGCAGCATCATCGCCTCCCCCGCACTCCGCGCCACTACCGTCGGCACTACCAGCAGGTGATCGCCGCCTTCGCGCTCCAGCCACGCCACCGCACACGCCAGCGTCTGCTCCGCGAACACCACGTCGCCGTCGGTGAATAGCAGCCACTCCCCGGTGGCGAGCGACGCCCCGCGCGCCATCGCATGCGGCTTCCCCAGCCATCCCGCCGGAAGCTCTCGTACGTGCTCCACCACGTAGCGCAGATCGGGCGCGCGCGGTTCCCGCCCCAGCGCATCCATAGCCCTGCCCGTCTCATCCGTAGACCGGTCATCGACCGCGATCACCTCGAGTTGCACACCCCGGGACGCCAGCAGCGAGCGCAACCCATCCCCAACCGCCGCGCCCTCATTCCGCGCCGGCACAATCACGCTCACACTCCCGCGCACCGGCCCGATTGGTTGCTCAAGCAGGTCAGGCAGCCGCGACATCCCCCGCAGCCACGCCACACTCCGCGCCGCCCACAGCACCGCGACCGCCCACCCCACCGCAAGCCCAACCGTGCGCCAAACCATCACGCCCTGGGCTTCCTCCTCCGATGGCAGAGCCGGAGCAAACCGCGCCCCGAAGAACAGGATCGTCGCCGAGATCATCAGCGTGACCAGTGTGAGTCCAAGGCCGAGACGCAATCCGTGCCGGTCAGAGATTGCGCCAATCAGCCTCGGCGACGGCGCATCGCCAAGCGCGTGGATCAGAAGCAGATTGAGCGCGATGGCAAACGATCGCACGGCGGCTGAGATGGAGTTCACGATCGCGGTATTCAGCGGCCCGGTATTGAGGAAAAGAAAGAACTCCGCGAGCAGAATCGATGGCACCAGCAGCGAGCGCGGCCCAAAGAAGACCATCACCGCAGCAGGCAGCGTCAGCACGGCGCTCCATGCAGAGAGCAGATACAAAGCTCTGTGGTTCGTCCTTAACCAGCGCTGCGCGATCCATCCGCCGGCGATTGTTCCAACGATGCCGTCGATTACGGTTACGCCGCCCAGGATCTGGTTTGCGCGTGACAGTGAATATCCCTCCACGCGCGAGAGGAACGTCGGCAGCCACACCGAGATGCCACCCATAGTGAACACCAGCATCGCCATCCCCAGGCTTGCGGTCCAGAATGCCGGGTTCTTGAACACGCCCCGGATGGTGGCGCGCGTCGGAGTGGCCTGCAGGAGGTCTGCTGAACCGCGCTGCGGCTCGCGCACGAAGAAGAGAATCAGCACCGCGATCAGAAGGCCGGGCGCGGCGCTCACCAGAAACGGCATACGCCAGCCATACCTTGAACCGAGCTGGCCGGCGATCAGATATCCGAGTGCGGCGCCCACCGGAATACTCAGATAGAAGATGCTCAGCACCTTATTTCGTATCCGCTCCGGATACATATCCGCGATCATCGCCGGGGCGAACACGCTGAAGGTCGCTTCCCCTATGCCAACCACCGCATGCCGGAAGTAGAGTTGTCCGTAACTATGTACTGTGGCCGTCAGCAATGTCGCGACGCTCCACAACACGGCTCCGGCAACGACCAGCGGCTTTCGTGGCATCCGGTCGCCCAGCCATCCCGTCAGCGGCGCAGCCAGCATGTAGGTGATGAAAAATGCGTAGGTGAGCGCGCCCATCCGCTCATCGGTGGCATGGAACTCATGCTGGACCAGCGGCTGCACGCCGGGCAACACATAGCGATCGATAAAGTTGAATAGATTGAGCGCGGTTAGCAGCCCGAGCGCCCATGCCGCATGGCCATATCGTGGCTGCTCCTCCTGCGGCATAGGCATCTGTCGATCAGGTCGATCTAACGTGCACTCGCAGGGCGCGGCCAGCGCGCGGTGACCAGTGTCGAAAGCCCGCCGCGCGGTCGGAAGTCCCCTTTCACCTCCGCCCACTCGGGATCGCAGGCCTTCACCACGTCTTCAAGCACCTGGTTCACCACGTTCTCCTGGAAGATGCCCAGATTGCGGTAGCAGAACAGGTATTCCTTGAAGGACTTCAGCTCCAGGCATCGTTCCCGCGGCATGTAGCGAAGCGTCAGGACACCGGCATCCGGCAGCCCGGTCTTGGGGCAGACCGAGGTGAACTCAGGATTGTCGATCACGATCTCGTACCCGCGAAACTGGTTCTCCCAGGTCTCAATCTCAGGAAAGTCCGTGGCAAGCCCCGCGCGTGCATGTTCCTCGGTATATCGCGGCGTGGTCGTCATCCTCATATTGTACCCATGGAGTACTCCGCGCATCTTTCTGACTCCAAAGACATACCAGCCGCGTCTTATATACTTACCCACGGTTTGGAACGAATGGCCGAAACTACAAATGGCAGAGCGAAACCGATCATTCTATGGACGCTCGCCGCACTCCTGCTGATCTTCGTCTTCTTCGCGGTGCGCAGACTCACCCGTGAAGAGCTGCCGCTGCGCGTCGCGCAGGCGAGCGTGCAGGACCTGGTCACCACCGACAGCACCAATGGCAAGGTCGAGCCGCAGCATAACTTCGAAGCCCACGCCCCGGCGCCCGGCACCGTGCAGCGTCTCTACGTGCGGGCTGGAGAACGCGTCCCTAAAGGGAAACTGCTGCTATCCATCGATGACGGAGATGCTATCGCCCACAGCGCCGGCGCGCTTGCCTCCTTGCGTGGGGCGCAGGCGAGCTTCCAGGCCACAGAGCAGGGCGGCACGCTCGAAGAGCGCAACTCGCTTGCCGGCGAAATCGCGAAGGCGCGCATGGATCGCGATCAGGCGCAGCACGATCTCGATGCGGCGAGAAAGCTCGTCGCCCAAGGAGCCGCAGCCCCCAGCGAGGTAGCGTCGGCCCAGCAACGGCTGGACCTCGCCAACACCACGCTTTCGACTCTCGAAAAAAGGCAGACTTCGCGCTACTCTCCCGCCGACTTCGCCCATGCCAAAGCCGACCTGGAGCAGGCGCAGGCCGCCTACGCTGCCGCCAACACCATAGTGACCGAGTCAAACGTGCGAGCGCCCTTCCCCGGCACGGTCTATTCCCTGCCGGTCTCGGTATCCGAGTACGTCCATCCGGGCGATATGTTGTTGCAAATGGCCGATCTGACCAAGCTTCAGGTCCGCGCCTATTTCGATGAGCCGGAGTTGGGTGCATTGCACGTCGGCCAGCCGGCAACCATTATCTGGGATGCCATGCCAAATCGAATCTGGCATGGACGAATCCTCAGGATGCCTTCGACCATCACTAATTATCAGAACACTCGGAACGTGGGCGAGGTGCTTTTGAGCGTGGATGATGCAGATGGCAAACTGCTGCCGAATACAACGGTGAAGGTCACTGTCACGGAGCAGAGCCTGAACCGCGTCCTGACCGTGCCCCGTGAAGCACTGCACAGCGAGAACGGCAAGGACTACGCCTATGTTCTCCACGGAAACGTGCTGAGACGGCAGCAGGTGAAAGTCGGCGCCCGCAACCTGACCCAGGTGCAGATCGTCAGCGGGCTCCGCGACAACGCCACCGTAGCGCTGAGCACCACCAACGGCGAGCCCCTGGCTGAGGGTGTGCCCGTGCACATCGACCGCTAATCTCAAACCCGCTTTGAACCGAAACTTTGAACCGAATAAGTCCCATGCGTATTGCTCCCCTATTGCTCGTAGCCTTGCTCCTGCCGCTCCGGATGCCCGCCCTCACTTCTGACAGCCGCATGGACGCGCTGCACGATCTCCAGCAGGGACGCGCCGACGCCGCCCTTCAGCTCCTCGAGTCCGCCACGGCAGCGGACAAAAGCGATGCTGAGGCACAGCAACTGCTCTGCCGCCTCGCGCTGGAGACTTGAGCGCTGGGACAACGCAATTGCTGCTTGTGAAAAGGCAGTCGCTCTCGATCGCAGCAGCAGCAACAATCACCTCTGGTACGGACGAGCGCTGGGAGAGAAAGCCGACCGCGTCTCCTTCATAAAGGCATATGGTCTCGCCAAGCGGGTGAAATCCGAATTGGAAACGGCTACCGCGCTCGATCCGCGCAACGCCGAGGCGCTCTCCGACCTGGGCGAGTACTACACCGAGGCGCCTGGCATTGTAGGCGGCGGCAAGGACAAGGCAGCCGCGGTCGCGCGTCAGCTCGATGTCGTGGACCGCGCCCGCGCCGAGGAGCTGCGCGGCCGCATCGCAGCCAGCAACAAGGACACCACGGCCGCCGAGCAGCATTACCGCGAAGCCATCGCAGCCGCGCCTCATCCAGCAACCTACTGGATGGTCCTCGGCTCCCTCTATCAGAAGCAGAATGACCTCACCCGCATGCAGGAGGCCATCCGCTCCGGCCTGGAAGCAGATGGCGGCCGCGGCGAACCGCTGGTGGATGCGGCGCACCTGCTCACTCGGGCTGGGCAGGACCCGCAGACTGCGATCCGCCTGCTTCGCGAATACCTCGCATCCCCCGACAAATCGGAAGACGAGCCGGCCTTTCGCGTACATCTGTTGCTTGCCGCACTGCTCAGCAAACAGGGTGACACGGCGGGTGCCGCGCGGGAGATTCAGGCCGCCACGGCCATCGCCAGCGTCTATCATCCAACAAAGCAGGTTGCTACCAATACCGGACGCTGACGTACAGGACACTGCCTTTGCCATACGTGCCTTTTTGCTCGCGAGTCGCCCTGCCCGCATCTGTCGCCCTTGCACTATTGGCGGCGAGCGCAGCACCGCCGGCAAAGGCACAGATCTCCTTCTACACCGCGGTAGACCTGGCGCTGCGCAACTCGCACGAAGTCAAGATGGCCGCCGCGGATGTCAATCGCGCTGCGGCAGGCGTATCCCAGGCGAGGGACGCTTATGTCCCCACCATGGCGATTGGCTCAAGCGTCGGTTACTCCTACGGATTCCCGGTCGGCCAGCCCACCGTTGCCAATGCCAGCGCGAACTCCCTGGTGCTCTCCTTCTCGCAGCCGGCCATGATCCGTTCCGCGCGCGCTTCGCTGGTGGCGGCGCAGGCATCCTTACGCGATACGCGCGACAAAGTGGTAGCAGACGCAGCCCTCGGCTATATCGAGCTTGATACCGACCGGCGCGAGCTCGAAGCAC
The DNA here is from genome assembly GCA_963757575.1 of uncultured Acidobacteriaceae bacterium. Classification (GTDB taxonomy): domain Bacteria; phylum Acidobacteriota; class Terriglobia; order Terriglobales; family Acidobacteriaceae; genus KBS-83. The sequence goes on along the minus strand of CAVWSD010000011.1, from coordinate 747,319 downwards.
TGGACCAGCAGCACAGCTTTGGCGAACGGCTGGTCGAGATCGAACGCGAGCGCAATACCGCAGGACTCTCAAGCGCCATGGATGTCACCCAAGCCGAGTTAACCAACGCGCAGCTCGAGCTGCGGCGTCTGCACATCCAGGACCATATGAGTCTCTTACGGCTACGCCTCGCCAACCTCACTGGACTCGCCGAGGACTCGGTCTCGCCGGAATCGGCCTCCATTCCCGCGCCACCCGCCGCCCCCGGCGCCAACACCCTGAACGCCACGCTGAATAGCCACAGCGCCGCCCTTGCTTCTTCCGAGGCGGACGTCCAATCCAAGCAGTACATCGCGCTCGGTGATAGCCGAAAAAACTGGCGTCCGGAAGTTGCCTTCGGCATTCAATACAGCCGCTATGCCAAGTTCAACAATTACGAGCTGTACTATTTGCGCTTTCAGCACAACAACTTCGATGTGGGAGTCAACGCGGTACTGCCGATCTTTGACGCGCAGGCCCGCGCTCGTGCGCGCGGCTCGGCAGCGGACGCTGTCCACGCTCGCGAACAGGCCGACCTCTTTCGCCTTCAGCTGGATGAGCACATGCGCGAGCTCTCCGGCAGCCTTGGGGAGTTGCGTGCGCAACAGAAAGTCGCGCGTCTGCAGAGTGATTACGCCCAGGAAAACGTCGATGCCGTCGTCACCCAATTGCAGAACGGCTCAGGAGACCCCAATGCCACCCCATTGACGCCGCGGGATGAGCAGAAAGCACGGATCGAAGAGCGTCGCCGTTTCGTAGACAAGCTGGACGCCGATTTCCAGCTCATGCAAGCAGAGATACAGTTGCAGCGCTCGCTCGGCACAATCGAAGATTGGGCGATGCAGGCTTCTCATCCATAAAGATTTACAGGCACCCGATGTGCCACCCGGATGCACTTTTTTCAGGGCAGTTTTGGACCCTTCCCGCTGCTCCGGCTGGTACACTAAAGGACAGACATTATGCCATTGAAGACGCTTTTTCTAAACCCGCCTTCGTTCGAGAATTTTGACGGCGGCGCCAGCAGCCGCTGGCCCGCAACTCGCGAGATCGAATCCTACTGGTACCCGGTCTGGCTCGCCTATCCGGCCGGATTGCTCGAGGGCTCGCGCCTGCTGGACGCCCCGCCGCATCACGTCTCTGCCGAGCAGACGATCGAGATCGCGAAGGGCTACGAGTTCCTGGTGCTCTTCACCAGCACCGTGGGCTGGGCCGGTGACCACGCCCTGGCCGAAGCCATCAAGCGGGCAAATCCATCCATCAAGATCGCCTTTGTCGGACCGCCGGTCACCACCTCGCCCGACCGTGCGCTGAACGAATGTCCCGCCATCGATTTCATCTGCCGGCGCGAGTTCGATATGTCCGTGGTGGAGTACGCGAACGGCAAGCCCCTCCCCGAGATCCTCGGCATCAGCTATCGCAATCCGAACGGCATGATCGCTCACAATCCGGATCGGCCGCAACTCGAAGATCTGGATGCGATGCCCTGGGCCACGAAGATTTACAAGCGCGACATGGACGTGACCCGTTATAACGTCCCCTTCCTGCTCCATCCCTACATCGCGCTCTATTCGACGCGCGGCTGCCCCGCGCAGTGCACCTTCTGTCTGTGGCCGCAAACGCTGAGCGGACACGCCTGGCGCAAGCGCTCCACCGACGACGTCGCCGCCGAGATGAAGTGGGCCAAGGAGAACTTCCCGCAGGTGAAGGAGTTCTTCTTCGATGACGACACCTTCAACATCCAGAAAGCGCGCACCGTCGAACTGTGCGAGAAGCTCAAGCCGCTCGGCATCACCTGGTCCTGCACCTCGCGCGTCACCACAGACCGCGAAACGCTCAAAGCCATGAAGGATGCCGGATGCCGGCTCCTCATCGTCGGCTACGAATCAGGCGATCCGCAGATTCTGAAGAACATTAAAAAGGGCGCCACAGTCGAACGCGCGCGCGCCTTTACCAAGGATTGTCACGACCTCGGCCTCACCATCCATGCCGACTTCATCCTCGGTCTTCCGGGTGAAACCAGGGAGTCCATTCGCAACACCATCAACTTCGCCAAGACGCTGGATTGCGAAACCATCCAGGTCTCCATCGCCCACGCCTATCCGGGCACAGAGTTTTACGACTTCGCGGAGAAGAATGGCTTTATCACCAATCACGACATGTCGGATGCCGGTGGGCACCAGATGGCGCACATCGAGTATCCCGGCCTGCCCGCCGAGTACGTGCTCGAAATGGTTCATCGCTTCTACGACGAGTACTACTTCCGTCCTAAGGCGGCGGCTCGCGTCGTCTGGAAGGCCATCGTGAACCGCGATGTGCCGCGTCTCTACCAGGAAGCAAAAAGCTTCATGAAGCTGCGCGCGCAACGCAACAAGATCGTCAAGGACACCAGGCAGCAACAGGCAGCCAAGCCCGCACCGGTCGTCAACGCCGGAGTCTGAGCAGCGTTCTCCTGCATCTAGAACAGAGGCGGCTCCCGGGCCGCCTCTGCTGCTGGAGCATTTTCACTGTAGGTTTATACAAGAGCACACTGTCTCCGTGGCTTTTCCGTCAAAGAAAAGCCACACGCCACGGGTTTCAATCGTACGCGGCAATAGTGAAAATGCTCTCCCGATATGCCCGATGACCCTACGCCGATACATCATCCTCGCCATCGTCACGCTCACCTCGGCGCTGGGTGACACCTTCCTCGCCGTTGGTATGAAGCAGCTCGGGCCGGTGTCTCTGCACCATCTCAACACGCTCCTTCTCGCGCTAAAGGTGCCCTGGGTTCTCATCGGAATTGTTCTGTTAATCGGATTCTTTGCCTCCTATCTCACCGCACTCTCGTGGGCGGATGTCACATTCGTGCTGCCCGCCACATCCTTCGCCTATGTCGTCGTCGCGCTCCTCTCCCGCTTCTGGCTGCATGAGCAAATCACGCCCGCGCGCTGGCTCGGGATCTTCTGCATCGTGGCGGGTGTCGGCTTTGTAACCCGCGGCCCCGCCTATACGGAACACACTGCGTCTCAGCCCGACGCGGGGCCTGGGGCTCCGGTGGCTATACCCGGCACCGTCGCACACCACGGAGCGAAACAGTGATCGCTGCCGTCACCGGTCTCGAGCTCACCGCGATGCTCACCGTGAATGTCGCCACCGCGACCGCCGGCGACATCCTCATCGCTTCTGCGTTCCGCCAGATCGGCGATTTCGACATCGTGAAAGCGCGCAGCGGATTCCTGGGCGCAGCTCTTACCGTGCTGCGCAATCCGCGTTTCCTCGCGGGTTTTGCCGCGATGGGGATCAGCTTCTTCGCTCTTCTCTTTACGCTGAGCCACGCCGACGTCAGCCTGGTCGCGCCCGCCGCGGGATCGCTGACCTTCGTCAGCAACGCGATTGCTGCCCGCATCTTCCTCAAGGAACGCGTCGACCGCCGCCGCTGGGTGGCGGCCATCTTCGTCTGTTGCGGCGTCGCCCTGCTCAAGCACTAGCCTCTGCGAGGCACAGCATCCCCGCGATTCGGCGGCTGAATCATTCCGCTGCATAAAAAAAGGAGAGGCGCCAAATCTGACCGCTGATAGAGCGGCGCCTCTCTCCGTTCAACCTCTCAATGCACGTCAGCGCGCCCGGCATTCCGCTACGGGATATCGATCCGCACGATCTGCCCTTCGCCTCACCTGGTGCTGCGCCGAAGTTGGAGACGTAGAGCTTGCCGTCGGGCCGCAAGACCGGTAGCCACGCCTTCGATGCCGCCATGCTTCGCACGCACCACCTTGCGACGGAAAACCGGTCTTTTGCTCACGGCAGAACGATCACTCTACCGACCATCCCCAGGTTGTCATGCAGGGCGCATTTGTACTTGAAAATGCCCGGCCGCGTGAATGTCACACGGAAGCGAGTTGTGCCCGCCGGTGGTTGCGGCAAACCGATCTGGTTCTGTGGAGCTGCAGCGATAAAGCCCGAGTGCACGTTGTCGTTTGGCGAACTCACCGTAGCGTGCAGCGCTCCGTCCGGATCCATGGTTACGTTCGTAGAAGGAGGCATGGGGTCCGCCGGCTCAACGCCGAATGTGATCGTATGCGGAGTCACCGGATCGTCGTTTGTCCATTCCACAGTGTCTCTGACATGCACGATCTTGTCTGGATGCATGAAACGCATGATTGACAACGTATCGGAACCGCCGCCCGTCGCGACGATCGCGCCCGTTCCCGCGGTCACCCCCGGGGACCTGCCCATGTCATCATCCGTCATGTGGCCAGCGGAAGAGAGCAGATCCTTCTGCGCGTCTGCGGCTTCGGCACTGTAGAACGCCTGCTCGTGAGGAAGCCGCGCTGAGAGATCAAGAACGTGGATCACCGCGGTATGGTTTTGATGGAAGAGGCAGGCGAGCTTGTAATTTCCGGGCTCCGGAAATGTGACCGAGTAGCCCTGCCCCTTTGACAGTGGGCCGCTATTGACACAGCTCGATCCATCTACCACGCCGCCGCTCGGAGTTATGCCTGGACAGCCGACCGGGAAGGGCGGGAGCACCTGGTTTGGCGTCAGAAATGTCACCGTGTGCGGCTCGTCGGTTGCGACGTGAAAAGCTATCGAGTCACCGGCATGAATCCAGATCTCATTCGGCAGGAAAGCGATCACCTGGAGTGCCTTGTCCTTACTCTGGGCGCCGACCTGCACTCGCCAGTCCTGTGCTGGAACGAATGTCGGAATCAACAGAACCGAAGCCCAGATAAATGCCAGGGCCACGAACCTCATTGGCGGATGTTGCTTGAGCGATGTCATAGTTTCTCCCGTAGATTGCGTCTGTACCTTCTCGTGCGGTTCAAGTAGCTGGAAATGAAGAGGTAAATCCGGCGTGCGACGCCGCAGTCCATCAGGAAGAAGACAGTTTGCTGGTCATGGGAACCCCTCCTTTTCGATTCGGCAGCCGGAGGGAGTTATGGAACCCGGTCGCAAACACCGACGGACCTTGCGCATGGATTGGAGCGGGAACTATGCTGAGTGCCCGCACTGTACCTATCAGCCGGAAGGCCTTTTGAGTATTTGTCATGAGTCCTGACCTCTCATGGATTGCAGCAGTCCGGCGGTCTGTTCACGTTGCGGACGTTAAGTTGGAGAAGGCTACGTGATAAGTTTCAGCCCGTAAGTTACGCGTTTCGCCCTTTTCGAATCAGTGCCTTGGAGATACTGTTGCCAACCGAAGCAACGAGCGTTTCGCCCACGACGGAAGAGATCCGGGCGCAGTTGGCGCGCATCCTTGCTTCCCGCATCTTCGCTGGCGCGCAACGCAGCCAGCGGTTCCTGAAATATGTTGTCGAGAAATCCTTCGATCCGGGTTCGGACGCGCTCAAGGAGTACACCATCGCGGTGGACGTCTTTGAGAGAGACGCCTCCTACGACTCATCCATTGACGCGACCGTGCGCGTCGAGGCTGGACGCCTCCGCAGCCGGCTGCACGAATACTATGCGGAAGATGGCAAGCACGATCCGCTCATCATCGATGTTCCCAAGGGTGGATATCGTGCGACGGCCACCAGGCGTCCGCTCGCCACGACAACCATGGATGGTGCGACGCCTTCTCCGGCCGTTCCATTCGCCGTGCCGGCCTCACCCGCGGCAAGACGGAAGCGAGGCATATGGATCACGGCGGCATGCATCCTCTCCTTGATCGCCGGAGCGGTCATCCTCCGCGCGCGGCACCATGCACCCACATCCAGGATGCCCGCACCCATCGCAATGGCAATCCTGCCCTTCGCCAACCAGACCGGAGTCAACGCCAACGGCTATCTCTCGGAGGGACTGACGCAAAATCTCATCCGCCAGTGTTCCGAAATTCCGCGACTGAAGGTTATGTCGCGGGCAGCTGTCGAGCGTGTGAATCGAAGCTCGGCGGCGAGCCAGTTGAACGTGACGATCCTGTTGGTCGGGGCCTTGCGGAAGGATGCAGACGGGCATCTGGTTGTGGACGCGGAGCTCAGCAACGCGAAGGATGGATCCGTGCTGCGCAGCCGTCAATACATGGCGGAGCAGTCGGACCTGCAGCCGGTCCAGGCAGACATTGTGCAAGATGTCATCGAAGCTCTGGGCATTGAGCTCGATGCGCGACAGTCTGCTCGTGCGCAGCGTCCGCTCACTTCGAGCCCCGCAGCGTTCGATTCGTTTCTTCAGGGTGAGTCTGCGGCCCGCGATGCAACCGCGGAGGGATACCACCTGGCCATCAAAAGCGATGAACAAGCGGTAAGTAAAGACCCCGGTTTCGCCCTGGCATGGGAGGCACTGGCAGAGAGTCACGCGGGACTCGGAATGTTTTTCGAGCCGGCCCGTGAGCATATGCCACTGGCTCGCAGTTACGCCCAGCGCGCACTTGCGATCGACAGCTCTCTGAGTCAAGCCCACGGAACGCTCGGGTTGGTCCACCTTGTGTACGACTGGGACTATGGGGCAGCCCAGGCTGAAGTCGCAGCCGCCGACTCACGAGAGTCCGCCATCACCGCCTTCGCCTGTACCGCACACCTGCTCGATCAAAGTGGCCGCACGCGACACGCGGAGGAGGAGATTCACCAGGTGTTGGAATTCGATCCGCGTTCGCCCACACTCCTTGGAGAGCTCGGGTGCATCAACTACTACGGGCGCAACTATGAAGAGGCGATCCGATACTATCGCCAGGCCCTCGCTGCGGACTCGCGCTCTCCTATTGCCAATTGGGGACTCGGCAAATCTCTTGTCCGCGAAGGCCGCTACGCAGAGGCACTGGACACCCTCCGCCGCTTCAAAGTGGTGAACGGCTTTGAACCGCCGGTCATCACCGCCGAGATTGGATATGCCGAAGGATTATCGGGTGACCGAAAGGCCGCAATCGAGACCGCGCACACGTTACAGCGCGCATCTGCCCGCACGTTCGTCGATCCGTACCTTGTCGCGTTGATTTATCTATCCTTAAAAGATCCCGACAATACCTACGCGTGGCTCAACAAGGCGTATGCCGATCGTTCCGCCTTCCTCATCTCGATTGCGACGGACCCCAGGTGGACCGCGTCACGCCAGGATGCACGTTTCCAGGAACTGCTAGGCCGCATGACAGATCACGCGGGACGATGAGTTCAGTCGCCGGGCATAGTCGATAAGACCTTTCGGGGCGGGCGGCCTCGAACGCGCTTATCGTGGCCCGATACCACCACCATCTCAAAATGAAACTGTATCCGTCGAAGTAGCAAAATCCTGGCATGGCATTTGCCGCAATTTGCTACGCGCCCTCCTCAAGCATTGACCGCGCGGAGTTCGAAGGAGAGCCAAACGCGACTGCTGAAAGGTATGGCAACCTGTGCTCAGGAAACAGGCGAAACGCTAAGAGCCACGCGCCGAAACGGAAGTAAGCTCAGTTCATCAGTACCGTGAGCGGGGCGGCTCCGGCAGACGGAGTCGAGTTGATCAGGAAGCGCTTGCCATCCGGAGAGACTGCATACTGGAACAGGACAATGCGCGGTGCGACAATTCGCGTCTGGAAAAGGACGTGGGGAACGCCCGCCATCGGCTCGTCATGCGACATGTCCATCGTTACCGCCACCAGCTTTTTGTCCTTGGTGATATAGAAAAGTTCTTTCCCATCCGCACGCCAACGGGCTTGTGCGCCACCATGGTTCGATATCTGGATTCGCCTCCCTCGGCCGTGGATGGGCGCCACATACACCTCAACCTCCTGATCACGGGTCGAACCGGGGCCGGTGAAAGCGATCCATTTCCCATCTGGAGAAAACTGTGCCTCCGCACCCGGTCCGTAGGTTTTCTGCGAATGGTTATGGAGGTCGAGAAAGTCCAGCTCCGGCGCACCGTGCTGAAAATTCATGTAAACGAGAAAACGCCCATCCGCCGACCAGTCATTGGGAATCAGAAAATCGGAGGCCGCCAGTCGCTCCAGTTTGCCGGAACCATCGGTAGCCGCGACGTCGATGTACTGAGAAGTCCTGGCATTATTGACCACATAGGCCACTCTTTTGCCATCAGGCGAGAGAACCGGAAATACTTCCGTCCCTCCATCTGAGACACGGGTGCTTGTACCCCTGGCGAAATCGTAAATTTGGATGTAGTGCTTGCCGTTGTGATCATCGTCTGAGGAGACTGCGAGCAGAGTGCCATCACGGGAGAGAGCAGGATCGCGATAGCCGGTTTTGGGTAGTTCTTCCAGTTCTTTACCGGAACGGTCAAACCAGGAGAGCCGGGAAACGCTTTCGGTTGCCGACTGGAAGACCACCACGCCGTTGTCCGAGACGGAAAATCCGGCGCGCGAAAAGGCCGGGGCCTCTTCCAGTTCCTGTCGCGAGACTGCTTCCGGCTGGCCCGTAAGCTGCAGCCGTTTCGGATCGAACGCCTGCGCCATAAGGCTGCGGTCACGGACGTAGTAGAGGCGCGAGGACGCGAACTGAGTATTGCCAACGATCTCGGAAGAGATCAATTTGCTCTCCCGCGTACTGAGTGACCCGACATAAATTCCCTGCTTCTGAGCGGAGGTAGAGCTCCCGAGAAGGAAATATAGGAAGTGGTCTCCATCCGGAAGAGCGGACGGCCAAAACGTCGCGGAACTCGGCGCGTTGCCCTTGGTGGCGAGTTCCGGTTCACCACCGGAGGCAGATACCTTAAATAGCGTCGATATGGAGCCGCTCGGCCAATTATCTCCAGCGAAGAGCATCGTGCCCCGATCGTTCCATGCCCCGCCAAAGCTACCGGGGGCGTCGCATAGGATCTGGACGGCGCCGCTGCTCGGATCAACGCTTTTCAGCTTACCCTCGCCGAAGAAGCCGACCTGACGACTATCCGGCGACCAGAAGGGGTACGCGGCGCCTTCCGTGCCAGTCAATTGCTGCGCGGATCCGGCGGCCAGGGAACGGATCCACAATGCGGTGCCACCATCCTGTGCGGCGGCCACGAAAGCGAGCCGCCGGCCGTCAGGCGAGATGGCGAAATTGTAGGGAACGAACGAAGTAGACTCTGGTGGGAGCAATGAGAGGCGAAGATGCCGGCTCTCCGCCGGCTGCGTGCCGCGCCAATGGGCAATGCCAAGCCAGCCCAACATGGCGATACACAGAGCCGCTACCCCCCACGCCAGTCCCTCCCACACTTTTTGCCGACGACGCGGCGCGGGTTCAGACGCTTCTGCGAGGCGCACTCCTTCGGAGATCCACTTCAGTTCTCTCGACAAATCTCGTGCGCTTTGCCAACGCTCCTCAGGGTCCTTCATCAAACAGCGAAATATTGTATGTTCGAGCGCTGCCGGAGTAAGAGGCTGCAAACTCGAGATAGGCTGCGGCTCTCTTTCCAGAATGGCAGCCGCGATGTTCAGCCTTGATTCGCCGTTAAACGGCCGCCTCCCCGATACCATCTCGTACAGCACGCAACCAAAGCTGAAGATATCGCTGCGAACGTCGGCGGCGTGACCTTGAATGGTTTCTGGAGCCATGTAAGGGAGCGTGCCCATGATTGTCCCGCGCTCCGTAAACGGGGCGCCGGGTGCGGCTGGGGCTGTCACACTTATCGTTGGTGGAGGAGTCTGTGCCGAACCCGAAGAGAGAGCACCGATTGTCGCGACCACCGGCTTGGCCAATCCGAAGTCCATCAGCTTCGCGCCGGATTTCGTCGAGCATGATGTTGCCCGGCTTTAAGTCTCTGTGGATGATCCCCTCTCGGTGAGCTTTGTCGAGAGCATCGGCAATCTCCACACCTGTTTTCAGCGCCTGCTGCAAGGGGAGCAGACCGGTAGTCAGCCGATCCGCGAGGGTTTCTCCCTCCAGATACTCCATGACGATGAAATCGATTCCATCCTGTGAGCCGATGTCATACAGGCAGCAGATATTCGGATGTGTGAGCGATGAGACGGCTCGAGCTTCACGCTCAAAGCGCCGTTTCAAATCAGGATCCATCGAAAGACGAGTGGAGAGTATCTTGACAGCGACGTCGCGCCCGAGACGCGTATCCCGAGCGCGATACACCTCGCCCATTCCACCAGCACCGACCAGTGCGAGGATCTCGTAGGGGCCGAGTCTGGTGCCTCGGGTCAAAGGCACACCATCGGAGTGGATTCCGGCCTTTGTAGAAAAATCGAAAGGTGGCTTTTCAAGGAAGCTGCCGGCGCGCTCGTCTGCCATCAATAGCTGTTCGACCAGGTGCTTCAAATCCGGGTCATTATGGCAGGCGGCATCGAGAAACGCACTCCTCGCCTCGGGCTCAACGACAAGGGCGTCGCCGAACAGCTTCTCAACGGATTGTCTTTGCTGGCCCATCTTTCCATCCGTTCGCAACAGGAGGAACTGGCTCGGCTCGCATTCCGCCAACACCGACCGGTGTGAGGATCTCGTACGGGCATTCTGGTGCCAAGGCTCAGGCGTGGTATGGATGTGGATTATATCGCTGGGCTCAAATGCTCGGATAGACGGAAAGATCGCGCTCTCGACGCGGTGCTTTGTCCGCTGGCCGTCTCAAAACGAAACTGTATCCGTCGAAGTAACAAAAAGCTGGCATGGTATTTGTCGCAATTTGCTACGCTGGAAATAGGGGCAAATGCGATACGCAAGTTAGTTCGAACCCAGTGCGACTAAGTCCAGCAGAATGACATTTTTACGGCTAAGTCTTTTGTTTGGACATTTTTAGCCCTCGGAAGGGCGCTTAAACGCCACATTCCAAGTGATTTAGCAGACGGCCTCCCGCACCGGACCAGGGGGAGGGGGTTAGGTACCGTTACCGCGCTACCTCCAGGTAGGCAGATCGCCGGAGAGCGCGCGATCCAGATACGTCGCGGCGCTGATCAGAGCCAGGTGCGTCAGGGCCTGCGGAAAATTCCCCAGATGCTGTCCGCTCTGGCCCAGCTCCTCTGAATAGAGCCCGAGATGGTTTGCATAGCCCAGCATCTTTTCGAAGAGGAGCCGCGCTTTGTCCAGCTCTCCCGCCCGCGCGAGGCACTCGATGAACCAGAAGGAGCAGGCCGTGAAGGCGCCCTCTCTTCCCGCAAGGCCATCGACTCCACTCTCCGGCCGGTAGCGATAGACCAGCGTATCCACCGTCAATTCTTTTTCGATGGCCCTCAGCGTCGAGACCCAGCGAGGATCTGACGGACTGATAAAGCGCATCAGAGGCATCAGCAGCACGGCCGAGTCCAGATCGTTCGATCCGAGCCGCTGGACGAACGATTTGCGCTCTTCGCTCCAGAAGTTATCGTGAATGTCATTCGCGATCGCATCACGCGTCGCATACATCCAGTCGAGCGGGCCATCAAGCGAGCGCTTCTCCGCAAGCCGGACCGCCCGGTCGAATGCCACCCAGCACATCAGTCGCGAATGCAGAAAGTTCTGCCGGCCGCCGCGTACCTCCCAGATTCCATCGTCCGGCCGGTTCCAGTTTTTCGAGAGCCACTCCAACATCCGCTTGGTGGAGAGCCAGCCGTCATGGCTGATCGCCTCGCCGTACTTGTTCGAGAGATAGATGGCATCCATCATCTCGCCGTAGATATCCAGTTGCAGTTGGCTGTACGCTGCGTTCCCGATTCGTACCGGCCGTGAGTCCTTATAGCCGCGCAGGTGATCCAGCGTCTCCTCTGGAATCTGCTGGCGTCCGTCAATGCCGTACAAAACCTGCAGCGGCCCCTGCTCGGATTCGTAATTCATCAGCGCGCTCAACCATCTCTCAAACTGCTGGGCCTCTTCCACGTACCCCAGCCGCATCATGGCATACAAGGTGAACGACGCATCCCGCAGCCAGACGTACCGGTAATCCCAGTTGCGCTCTCCGCCAATGTGCTCCGGCAGTCCGAAGGTGGGTGCGGCTACGATCGATCCATACTCATGGTCCTGCATCAGCTTCAGTGTCAATGCCGATCGGCCGACGGTCTCCCGCCAGCGGCCGGAGTAGCGCGATTTCCCGGACCACTTGCGCCAGAAATCGACGGTCTCCTCGAAGCGCTGCTTCATCAACTTTCCATCCAGTGGAGTCTCCATCTCTGGACAGTCCTCACTGAAGAGGAAGTAAAGCTGCTCTCCCTCCTTCATCGAGAATGTCGCCGCGGCGCCATCGCCCTTCACTTCAAGCGGAATGGATGCCTGCAGCACCATCGGCAGAATGTCTGTACTCTCGGGACGAAAGATCACAGCATCTTCCCGGCGCTCCACCGTGTGCTTGCACCGCGCGTAGTCGAACCCGGGCCGGCACTCAAGCTGGAAGGTGATCTTGCCCTGAATCACGCAGACGGAACGAATCAGTTGGTTGGGTACATCGTCCGCGAGGATTGGCATGAAATCCGTGATCTCGGCGATGCCGCTGTCGGATAGAAACCGGGTCACCAGTACGTTCGTATCGGGCAGATAGAGCTGCTTGCTGTTCTCGCCATCCAGTTCTGGCCGAATGCAGAAGAAGCCACCCTTCTCAGGGTCCAGCAACGCGGCAAATACTGACGGCGAATCAAAGCGCGGGAAACAGAAGAAGTCGATCGAACCATGCATTCCCACCAGGGCAATCGATCGCATGTTGCCGACCAGCCCATAGTCTTCTATCGCCTCAAAGTCCATTAAGGTCTCCTCCGTTTCACTCCATGACAGCGTAGCTTGGATGAGATGCGCCTTCTCTGCGAATACATCGCAGTCTGGAGACCATGACTTAAGGCAAGAACCGCATCAGTCCTCGCCTGGGCAGGTCTGGCGCCAGATATTGCCCGGCACTGCCGAACCCGCGGCTGACCGCCTCAGCCGCCAGGTAGCCGCTGCGCGCCGCGCCTTCCATCGTGGAGGGCCACCCGGTGGCGGTCCAGTCGCCCGCCAGCATGAGTCCCGGCCAGCCGCTCTCCGCTCCAGGTCGTAATTCATCCAGTCCGGGCACGATGGAATACGTCGCGCGGACCTCTTTGACGACCGCCGCCTTCAGCAGACGAGCATCCTTCATTGCGGGAAAGAAAAGCGCCAGTTCGCGCATCGCCAGGTCAATGATCGCCTGTCGTTCCATGGGCACCAGCGACTTCGACGCACTGACGACCAGTTCGATCAAATGACCATTGCGCTTGGGCTGGCGCTCCGGTTGAATGCGCGAGGTGTTATAGAGCCATTGCATCGTCGTGTCGAGCAGCACGGCGTGCTCCAGATCTGTGATCTCGCGATCGAACCATAGATGAATCCCTGTCAGTGGCGAGTGACTGAAGCCGGCCAGCAGGCGCTCGATGCGTGCGTGGGGCGCACCCGGCGGCAACCCTGGAAGCAACCTTCCCATCCCTTCAAACGATAGCGCCAGCACCACTGCATCGAAGTCCCGGGTCTGCTCGCCTGATCGGATTCGCCATCGTCCAGATGCCTCGTCATGGCACAGCTTTTCGATTGGGCTTCGAAGCCGTACCTTCCCGCCTGCACGTTCGATAGCTATGGCGACCTGACCATACATCTCGCTCAGCGGCACCCGCGGCACTCCCATCCGCCCTGCTTCAGCAGAGAATAGAAATGCCTCGCGAAATACCTTCGCTGCATAGCGCATGGATATCCGGTCCGGATCTTCGTTCAGCGCGCTGAATAATACCGGCTTCCAGAAGTGCTCGACTGCGCGCGACGTCTGCCCCGTGCTCCGCAGCCAATCTGCAACGTTGCGCCGATCGTCTTCCGGCCGGCTGCGCTGCAGGAACGTCGCGATGCCCCTCGCGATCGCCAGTTTGTCTCGCAGCTTGAGCGCTTTGGCTGTCAGAAAGGATGGCGTGCTGTGCAACGGCGCCGGCAAAGGAGCCGGCTTCAGAATCGTTCGACCGCCACCAGGTTCCAGAAATGTGATGCGGCTTGACCAAAGGATCGTATCTTCGGCGTTCGCACGTCGCAACAGGTCTAGAACATTGGTGCAGCAACCAAGAACAATGTGCTGACAGTTATCGACGATTTCGCCGACGCCGGGATGCAGGTAGGAGGAAGCGCGTCCTCCGACGTAGGGCCGTTGCTCGAATAGCTCTACAGCATAGCCGTCCTGCGCCAATGCGCACGCCGCCGCTAGCCCCGCAACCCCACCGCCCACTATCGCGACCGAATGCGTGCTCCGTGAATCGGTCATCGCGCCTTGCCTGTCACTCGCAGGGCAAACATCTGCGCCATGCCGCCGGAAAGAATAAGGAGCTTCTGCCAGGTAGGCACTTGCACTCGCGTTGTAAAGACGTCGAAGCGACTGGCTTCAATCTGCGTCAGCAGGCGCGAGTAGATTTTGACCAGCACACGTAGCGCAGGACGGCTGTCTGTGCTGATCAGCGGAAGCAGGCGATCTGCCGATTGATAGTAGGCGCGCGCGCGCCTGGCTATGCCGGCAAGCACTCGTCGCTGTGAATCGGCAAGCTCCGCGCCACTTCGAACATCTGCCAACTGGGCCGCGCTTGTGCCTGACGCAGCGAGCTCATCGGCCGGGATGTACATCCGCCCGCGTTCCGCGTCCTCGCGCACGTCGCGCAGAATGTTCGTCAACTGGAACGCGATGCCGGTTTCTTCCGCAAGCTTCTCAGCGGCCGGGCTGCTGTAACCGAAAATCCGGATGCAGACGAGTCCCACCACAGATGCGACGTAGTAGCAGTAACGGTAGAGATCAGGGAATGTCGCGAAACTATCCAGTCCGTCAGTGTGGGTTCGACTCGCCGCCTCAGGCTGCAGATCCATGGCAGTACCCTGGATCAGTTGCTCCAGCAGATTGTCCGGGATCGCAAAACGTCTCTGCGTATCGCGGACGGCCACAAATACCGGATCGCCATCGGCGGCTGTCGAGTTTCGCCACGCCTCTGTCCAGAGCGCAAGCTCAGCGCGTCGGGTGGCGTGATCTTTCGATTCGTCGTCCGAGATGTCGTCCGCGTGTCGCATGAAGGCATAGATTGCGCACATGGCATCGCGTTTGTGCGCGGGCAATGCGACGAAGGAGTAGTAGAAGTTTTTTGCCTCTCGCCTGGCGATCGCCCGGCACGCCGCATAGGCCGCCTCTATCGGCTGCGACTGGGTCAAGTCATCGATCCTGCTGGCCGCATTCCCGGCACAAAGCGGCCAGCCAGCGCGTGCAGCAGCAGCATAGCTTTGCGCGGCTTCGATATGGTCGGCCTCGCCGACAGGACGTCATACTGCCGCGCCTCGATTGCACGCAGAATTTCAAGGCCGCCGCGAGTAAACAGATCAAGGTCCACTGCGAGTTCCCGATCCACCATACTGATCAGTTTTGCGCCACGCGCAAACATCGCTCGCGTGTAGGCAATCTGATCACCCATCAGAGCTCGGAATGCAGGCGTTGCCACACCTTGCGCGAGCACCGCCTCATCCACGCCCGCGGCAGCCATCGCATCCTGGGGAATATAAATGCGCCCACGCGCGAAGTCCTCACGAACGTCCTGCCAGAAGTTCGCAAGCTGCAACGCACTGCAAGTCTCATCGGAGAGAGCGAATCTTTCTGCATCGCGGTACCCGCACGCATAGAGCACCAGTCGTCCAACCGGATTGGCGGAGTTGCGACAATACGCCAGAACACCATCCATCGATGCATAACGAGTGACCGTCTGATCCTGTCGGAAAGCGGTCAGCAGATCAGCGAATGGCTGCTTCGGAATATCGCAGATGCGGATCGTCTCCCGAAGGGCTACGAAGACGGGGTGCCTCGTCTCTCCTCGATAACAGGCATCAAGCTGCTCCTGCCATAGATCGAGCAGGGCAAGCGCCTGCGCCTGGTTCGGCACCTCGTCGCCAAGATCATCCGAAATACGACAGTAGGCATAGATGCTGTGAAAATGCGGACGCAGGCGCTTTGGCAGCAGCCATGAGGCAACATGAAAGTTTTCGTAGTGTGACTGAGCCAATTCCCGGCAATATTGCTGCGCCTCCGCCAATGTAGGCGTGCGCTCGGGAATCCGATATGAGGATGGCAGAGATGCCCATCCCTGCTCGGCAATCGTATTCGTATCCGATACTGTGCTCTGCGCTGCCGTCATGGCAAGATCACCGTCTTGATCTCGTTGGTGCGGCGCATCATTCCCTGGAAGACGGAAACAAGATCACGCAACGGCGCATGTCCGGTGATGAACGCGTCCGCGTCAAACTTGGGATTGGCAATCAAGGCAAGCGCCCTGCGGCACACCGCCGGCGTGTGGTGAAAACTCGCTTTGAGTTCGATGTCGTTGTAGTGCAACTGGTTCGTATCGAGATCGACACGCGTTCCCCTGGCTGGCCCACCAAAGAAATTCACCAGGCCACCGCGGCGGACCATGTCCACCGCCCACTGCCAGGTCAGCGGCAGGGCCACCGCTTCAATCGCAATATCAACTCCCCGACGGTTGGGAGTCAGTGCGCGGACCGCTGCAATTGGATCTTTTACCCGGGTCATCTGCACCACATGCTGTGCCCCAAGCCGGCGCGCTGCCGTCACCTGCTGATCATGCTTCACCACCGCAATCACATGGACGCCAGCCAGCGCCGCAGCATGGATCATCAACAGACCAATTGGCCCTGCGCCGATTACGGCCATGGTGTCACCGCACTGCGCGCGGCTCTCCTCGAGCCCGCGCAAGACACACGCGAGAGGCTCAGTCAGCGCCGCGTGCTCGTCGGTCACGTGAGCTGGAATTTCCAGGGTGTTCTTTTCGACGATGCGCGCCGGCACCCGGATCCACTCAGCATAGGCGCCATTGTTGAACAGCAGGTCTTCGCAGAGATTCTGCTGGCCGTGCTGGCACCAGTAGCAACGGTCGCACGGTGCCGAATTGAGAGCGACCACACGAGCTCCCCGATGGAACGCAGAAACTCCCTCGCCGACAGCGGCCACTACGCCTGCCAACTCATGTCCGAAGAGAGCCGGCATATTCAACATCCTGGCGTGATAACCCCGGCGATACGTTTTCAGGTCCGTTCCGCAGGTCAACGCGGCGTGGACACGCACGACAATCTCGCCGGCGCTGGGCAGAGGCCGCTCCACGTCCTCGATCCGGACATCTTCCTTGCCGTAGAGTACGGCTGCCTGCATGCCTGTCGCCATTGCCCTATTTTCTCAGATCGTGCCTGCCGTCAGCTTCCCGGCTCAATCATGACCTTCATGGAATCGGGATGCGGTTCGGAGGCAAATGCAATTGCCTCTCCTGCCCGCGAGAGTGGAAACCGGTGTGAAATGAGCCGCGTCAGGTCGTAACCCTGCTTGTACCCATCCACCACCATGCGTACGCCGTCATCCTGAATCTCTGCCGATGAGCTATACGAACCCATCAACGTCTTCTCGTCCATGCATACCACGGCGGGGTCAAAGCTGGCTTCCCCGTGCTGTGTCTGCGCAAAGAACATGATGCGGCCGCCCGGACGCGCGGCGTCGATCGCCGTGCGAATCAGTGCATTCCCGCCCACCGCCAGCAGCACGGCATCGGCTCCGCGACCGTCGCTCTCCTCGCGAATGCGCGCCACGACATCTTCGGTGCTGGCGTCGATGGGATACTCCAGACCGTAAGTGCGTGCCACGGAATGGCGCTGGGGATAGAGATCTGACGTCACAACCTTGGCCCCGGTACGCTTGGCAAGCGTGGCCAGCAGGATGCCAATTGGCCCCTGTCCGATCACCAGTACCGTCTCGTCCGGCTCCAGATGGAGCGACCGCACCCCCTTGTACGTGGTGTTCAGCGGCTCAATGAAGGCGGCTTGTTCAAATGGCACTTCGGACGGCACCTTGACCAGCCCGCGGCGCACAATCCAGTCCATCACGCGTACATACTCGGCGAAGCCGCCGCCGGAGGGCTCAAAACCAGCCGTACATCCCACGTTCTTATATGCCGGACATTGGGCGAAGGTCTTCTTGCGGCAGTAATAGCAGGCGCCGCACGGGACGTGGTGAAAGACGGAGACCCTGTCCCCGAGAGCGAAGCCGCGCACGCCCTCTCCCAAAGCGGCCACGACTCCTGCGGTTTCGTGGCCGAAGATACGAGGAGCCGAGTGAGAACCGGTACGAATTTTCTTCAGATCGGTACCGCAGACACCACAGGTAGCCACGCGTAAAAGAACCTCGCCGGGTCCGATGCGCGGTACAGGCACCGTCTCCACCCGTACATCGTTCACGCCGCGATAGACGGCCGCCTGCATCGTTTCCGGGATGCGATGGGGCAGATCTACCTCTTTTTCAAATGTGGCTGTTTGCATACCGTCCTTCGTCCATCCACCGGCGGAGCGCCTGCGCCAGCGCGTCGGCGCCACTCTTGCTATTCCTTCCCATCCGCAGCAGCGGCGCCACATAGCGCGGATGAGTCAAAGCGTATGCGGCTATCTGTCTGGTGCGCAACTGTTTCTCCTGGTCCAGGAAATAATTGAAATCCGGCAGGTCCTCAGTAGCAATATCTGTGACTGCCTTCCAACAGTAAAGAGGAATGCCTCTCGCGCGAGCCGCCTGGGCAACGGCCGCCGCCTCCATGTCCACCAGAGACGCGCCGTAGCTCTCTGCAAAGCGCCGCTTTTCGTCGCGTCCGGCAACGTGATCCAGAGTCGCCAGCTTGATTGGACTCGCCACTGCCGACGTAGCATATCGCTCGCCGCTCACAGAATCGATGATCTCGCCTATTTCGTAAGCTGTTCCAGGCTGCACGCCGCACGAAGCGCCGCCCGCCCAGCCAACCGATACCAGAGCATCCAGATGGCCATACGTCTCTGCGATCGCAACAGCCTGTTCGGCACGCAGGGCTCCTATGCCTCTGGCAACTGCGATAGCTGCCACGCTCCCGCGCTGGGTGAGATATGCCCCGTCCGCCTGCTGCGACCAGTCGCTCACCAGGGGCTTCAATTCCCCAAAGAGTGCTGCGATGATGCCGATGCGATAGGTCATCGGGCGGTCGCATATCCGTGCGCGCGAAACCACTCGATGGCCGCACGAAGAGCCGGATATACCGGCACAATCCGAAAGCCCAGCTCACGTTCCGCCTTTGCTGAAGACGCAAACATCTTTTTCTTTCCCATCCGTACCGCCTCCACCGTAGCGCGCGGCTCCCTGCCGCGGAGTCTGCCCGTAAATAACTCGTCGAAGAACGCAAATGCCATTGCTACCCGATGCGGCACTTCCATCGTAGGAGAAGGGATGCCGGTGATCGCGGACATTTTGTCCAGAATCTGTTTGAGCGAAAAGTTCTCGCCCCCCAAAATGTATCGCTCACCGGGCCGGGCGCGCTCGAGAGCCCCGACGTGCGTCCGTGCGACCTCTTCGACATCCACCAGGTTCAGTCCCGTATCCACATACGCCGGGAACTTGCGGTTCAGAAAATCAACAATGATTTGTCCGGTCGGCGTGGGCTTGATGTCATTCGCGCCAACTGGCGTCGTGGGGTTCAGCACGATGACATGTTGTCCTCCGTGGGCCGCAGCGATCGCCTCCTGCTCTGCAAGATACTTGGAACGCTTGTAGTGGCCGATCATATCGTCGAGTGACACCGGCGTGTTCTCATCGACAATCGTGCCATCTTCACGAAAGCCCATGGTGGCCACGCTCGACGTGTAGACCACCTTCGCCACGCCAAGCACCCGGGCAAGCGCCAGCAGGTGGCGTGTGCCATCGACATTCGCCGCGTACATGGACTGCGGATCGCGCACCCAAAGTCGATAGTCGGCCGCCACGTGCACCAGCACTTCGCAATCACTCAGTGCCGAACGGAAGCTGTCGGGAGTACGCAGATCGCCGGTTACAGTTTCGGCCGAAAGACCTTTAAGATTATCCAGCCGGCTGGTGGGCCTGACGAGAAGCCGTAGTCGCGCTCCCTGCGCCGCAAAAGCGCGCGCTACATGACTGCCCACGAAACCGGTAGCCCCTGTCAGGAAGACGTTCATGCGTGACGACGGCAACGACTGGACTAGTCGAGCTTTTCCGCCTCGATTCCGATTCCCTTTTCCCCTGCTGCCCTTTTCTCCCAGTACTTTTTCACCCAGGCATCAAAGCCTTTGCCTGCGGCGGTATCTCGCCCGCTGAAAGTCAGGCCCGCAATCTCGCTGTAAGCAATAGAAATCTTTTGCGATGTTCCGGGCAGCAGCATACGTACCTGCGATGCAGCGAGCGTCGCCCCGGTCCGCCGATCGAATACATAGCCCTCCACGGCGGAGCCGTCCTTCCTGGTGATCGTGATGTCACCACGGTAGTCGAACGCCTTCTCCAATGCGTCGCGAACCTCTTCGTCCGTGGCCATGGTGGGCACCCAGCCCTGCAGCTCTTCACGCTCTCGCCCGGCGGCGACTTCGATCTCGTCCGGGGAGACCTGCTGCAATTGCTCGATCTTTGCGTGCTCCTGAGTCTCGGTGGACATCGCTAGTCTCCTGAGACTTCCTGCAGCTCAGAGGCTGCATGGCTGGCCGGAGCAGGCGCGCCGATCTGCACCAGCGGACCTTGGGGTGAAGTCTTCCACTCGTTCAAGAGCTTCTGTGCGCCGGGATCCGAATAACGATTAAAGAGCGCCTTCGCGGTCTCCAGCAACCCCTTCAACGAACCAAACGTATAGTTGACGCCCGAAGCCTCGTAGCCAGAGTGCACCATGCAGTTCGCGCACCGCGGATTGCCGCTCTCCGTGCCGTAGTTCGACCACTCGACGGATTCCATCAGTTCAGCGAAGGTGTCAGCATAACCGTCCTGCAGCAGATAACAGGGCTTTTGCCAGCCGAAGATCGAAAATGTCGGCATGCCCCACGGCGTGCAGCGCAGATCCTTCTTGCCCATCAGGAATTCCATAAAGATCGGCGACGCGTTGAACCGCCAACTCTTCTTGCGGTTCGACAGGATGGACCGGAAGAGCTTCTTCGATCGCGCACGCCCCAGAAAATGCTTTTGGTCCGGCGCTTTCTCGTAGGTGTAGCCCGGTGACACCATCATGCTCTCGACACCGGCAGCCATCAGCTCGTCGAAGTGCACGCGCACGCTGTTCGGATCGGCGCCGTCAAATAACGTGGTGTTTGTCGTGACCCGGAAGCCAGCCTCGACAGCGGCGCGAATCCCTTCCATCGCGATGTCATGTCCGCCCTCGCGGCAGACCGAAAAATCGTGGTGCTCTTTCTGTCCATCTACGTGGACGGAGAAAGACAAATACTTGCTCGGCTTGAAAAGGTGCAGCTTCTCCTTCAGAAGCAGCGCATTGGTGCACATGTAGACGTACTTCCCCCGCGCGACCAGACCGGCAACAATCTCAGGCATCCGCGGATGCAGCAGCGGCTCGCCACCGGGAATCGCCACCATGGGCGTTCCGCACTCCTCAACCGCGCGAAAGCACTCCTCCGGAGAAAGCTCCGCCTTCAGAATGTGTGCCGGATATTGGATCTTGCCGCAGCCGGCGCATGCCAGGTTACAGCGAAATAGCGGTTCCAGCATTAACACAAGCGGGTAGCGCTTGCGGCCCTTGAGCTTTTGTTGCAGTACATACGTGGCAACTGTCCACGCTTGTGAAACCGGCACTGCCATAGTTACGTTTCCCCCGTTGACATCGACCTTCGATTTGCCAGCCCGATGCTCTGTGCTTCCGCGCGATCTGGACGACGATCTAGACTGGCGCGCTCATGGCCCGACGGTAATTCGTCAGGGCCAGCAATGGAAAGACATCGCGATACGTGTGATACGCAAGGTAGAAGACGCGCGGAAACCCGGTGCCGGTAATGATCGCCTCGCGTGTCTTACCGTCACCCATGCTCTCGTCCCAGGACCCGTCTGCGCGCTGCCGTTCGAGCAGCCAGCGCACGCCCTTCGCGACAGAATCGCTGCGTGTATCGCCCGCCGCAAGCAGCCCAAGGATGGCCCATGCCGTCTGCGATGGCGTGCTTACACCCACACCGCGGGTCGTCGGATCGTCGTAGCTGTGGCAGCTCTCGCCCCAGCCCCCGTCGGAGTTCTGCACCGAGCGGATCCACTCTGCCGCCTGCTGGATCTGGGGTTCGTGGTTCCACATCCCAATTGCCTCCAGGCCGCGCAGGACGAGGAACGTGCCGTAAAGGTAGTTCACGCCCCAGCGCCCGAACCAGCTCCCATCCGGCTCCTGCTCCTTCAGGATGAACTCGAATCGCCCGCTCGATCCGCTTGTCTCTGCGGGTATAGCCGTAGGTCGCCAGCATCTCCAGGATGCGTCCCGTGATGTCGACAGTCGGCGGATCCAGCATCGCGTTGTGATCGGCAAACGGGATGTGCTGGAAGATCATCTTCGTATTGTTCTTGTCGAAGCTCGCCCAGCCGCCGTTCTTGCACTGCATCGCGAAAATCCAGTCGATGGCACGCCGCGACACCTCATACTGATAGCGCTCGCGCGGATTGTCGACCTTGTTCAGCGCCAGCAGCACCTGCGCAGAATCGTCTGTGTCGGGATAAAACTCGTTGTTGTATTCGAAATACCACCCGCCCGGCTGCGCATTGCGCACCTTCACAGCCCAGTCACCCTTGTGGCGGACCTCCTTCGCGAGCATCCAGTCCGCTGCCTTCAACAACCGCGGATCGGTTCGCGAGACGCCGGCTTCACCGAGTGCGTAGACCATCTGCGCGGTGTCCCACACCGGGGAGACACAAGGCTGCATCCGGAAAGTCGGCTCCACATAATCCGGCGTACCCTCCGGCTCGTCGATGCCCAGCTTCTCGAACTCATCCATCGCCCGGATGAAGTGTGGATCATCTTCGGAGTAGCCCAGCACGCGCAGCGCAATAATGGCGTTCATCATCGCGGGATAGATCGCGCCCAGCCCGTCGGACATCTCGAAGCGTTCGAGCATCCATTTCTCAGCCCTGCGCAAAGCCATCGCTCGCAGCGGACGGATGTGCACCCGCTCCGCCCAGTGCACCATGCGGTCGAGCAGCAGGAAGAAGTTGCGCCAGCTGACAATCTTGTCCCGGTTCCAGCGCAATTTCAGACTCGCCTTGTCGCGTCCGCCGACAAACAGCTCGTCGATCGCCCGCTCCGCCGGAATCTTCTTGAACGGCTTCTTGGCGTAAGCGATCGAGAGCGGCACCAGAATCGCGCGGGACCACGATGATATTTCGTAGATGTTGAAGTAGAACCACTTTGGCGCCAGCACAATCTCCGGCGGAATGGCCGGCACGGCATCGTAGTCGTACTGGCCCAGCGCGCAGAGATAAATCTTGGTGAAGGTGTTGCACTTCACCACGCCGCCATGCGCCCGAATCCAGGCGCGCGACTTCACCAGCAGCGGCTCTTCCGCAGACATTCCCATCAGCTTGCAGGCGAAGTAGCACTTCACCGCCAGGCTGATATTGCCGGGGCCGCCGGGATAGATGCTCCAACTGCCATCTTCGTTCTGGTAGCGCAGCATTTCGGTGAGGGCCCGCTGCATGCGGCCGCGGATCTTCGGATCGTCGGTCTCAAGCAGGACATGCAGGAAGATGTAGTCGGCCTCCAGCATGCCGTCGGCTTCAAGCTCGCCGACCCAGTGGCCGTCTTCCTGCTGCATCCCAAAGATGTGCTGCTTCGACGCTTCCACTGCTTCGTCTACCTGGTCCAGGCTGGCGTCGATGCGCCCGAACTTTGGCTGCATTGTCGGAGGCTGCATCTCCTGCACAGAAGCCCTCACCGGGTTCTCATCCACAGTTCGATTCATGCCATCTCTCTTCGGACTAACGCGCGGCGACTGCGGCCGGCCCTATTGCCTGCACGATCTCCGCCGGCAGCCCAAACCGGACGTTCTCCGGCATCACTTCCACTTCATCCACCGTGCCAAAGCCCTTACTCCGCAGATACGCGACTACTTCGGACACCAGGATCTCCGGCGCCGATGCGCCAGCGGTGACCGCAACTGTAGAGACGCCGTCGAGCCATGCGGGCTGGATCGCATTTGAGTTATCGATCAGGTGCGCCACGGTATTCAGGTTGCGTGATACCTCCACCAGCCGATTTGAATTCGAACTGTTGGTCGATCCCACCACCAGAACCAGATCCGCCGTATGGGCAACATTCTTGACCGCCACCTGGCGGTTTTCAGTCGCGTAACAGATGTCTTGCGAGTGCGGACCCACGATGTTCGGAAACTTCTCTTTAAGCGCTTGGATGATGTCCCGTGCCTCATCGAGGCTCAGGGTGGTTTGCGTCAGATAGGCAACGCGATTCGGGTCGGGCACCTGGAGCGAGGTCACCTCTGCTGCCGAGGAAACTACCTGCGTCACATCTGGAGCTTCGCCGAGTGTGCCCTCGATCTCATCGTGGTCCCTGTGGCCGATCAGCACCAGCGAGTAGCCCTGCCGCGCAAACTTTACCGCTTCAACGTGGACCTTGGTGACCAGGGGGCAGGTCGCATCGATAACCTTGAGACCACGCTCTTTAGAACGCTGTCGGACCGCGGGAGATACCCCATGCGCCGAGTAAATGACACGCATTCCCTCAGGCACATCGTCGATATCCTCAACAAAAATTGCGCCCTTCTCCGCTAACTCATTCACCACAAAGCTATTGTGAACAATCTCCTTGCGGACATAGATGGGAGCGCCAAATGTCTCCAGCGCGATTCGGACGATATCCACCGCGCGCACCACGCCTGCGCAAAAACCGCGCGGCTTGAGGAGCATGACGCGCTTTCCAGGATTCGATTCAGCCGTTTTTGTGTCGGTGGCAGGGGGCTCGAGAGAGTAAGAGGTCACAAGGCCTAGTATACCGGCCCGAAGACCGGTTGTCAGGCAAAGACTGCACCATTTACTGTGCTGATTCTGTCAGCTACCGGACGCCTCGGCGAGCATTTGTTCCGCGTGGCGAACAGAAGTCTCAGACCGTTTCGACCCGCTCAGCATTCGAGCCACTTCCTCCACGCGCTCGGCTGGATTCAATCTCCGGACCGCAGTGCGTATCCGGCCCTTCTCTTCCCGTTTCGCAACTACAAAGTGCTCGGTTGCAAATGCCGCGATCTGCGGCAGGTGTGTCACACATAGGACCTGCTGCGACTGCCCCAGCGCCTTGAGCTTGCGCCCGACGGCCTCCGCTGCCCGGCCGCCGATGCCGATATCGATCTCGTCGAACACCAGCGTGCGGGGCAGCAGCACCCTGCGCTTACCTTTGCCGGCTCGGGCGGCGCCTTCTTCGACACTCACCTTCAACGCGAGCAGAACGCGGCTCATCTCCCCACCTGAGGCAATCTGGTCGAGCGGCTTGAGTGGCTCCCCGGGATTGGTCGCGATGCGGCACGCAATCGAATCCCAGCCGTGGGCCGTCCATTGCGCCTCGTCCTGTTGCGCCTCCACGTCAACTGCAAAGCGCACCTTCATCGCCAGGTCATTGATATGCCGCTCTGCCATATCCGCCAGCTTCTTTGCCGCGGAGTTGCGCGCGGAGGTCAGCATCTCCGCTTCACGGCGATACTCCGCTGCCGTCTGCGCAAGCTGCTTGCGAAGATCGGCCAGCACCACGTCGCGGTTCTCAATCTCGTTTACCTTTGCCGCAACATCCTGCCCATAGGCAATCACCTCACCCAGGCTTGCACCGTATTTGCGCTTCAGCCGATCGAGCAGCGCGAGCCTGTCCTCAATCTCCGCCAGCCGCTCGGGCGAGCCTTGGATACCATTGCCGAAGTCGCGCACGGTTGCGGCGACATCTTCCACGGTTGCGCGTGCGGAAGCCAATTGGTGCGCGGCATCGCCAAAGCGCGGCTCATAGCGCGCGAGCTCCTCCAGATGGCGCTCGGCTGCCCGCAGGGAAGCCTCTGCCGCATTGCTTCCTTCGTAAAGCTGCTCATAAGCGCTCATGGCGGCCGCGTAGAGCTTTTCCGCATTGTTCAGCACCCGTTTTTCAGTCTCGAGCTGGCCATCCTCCCCATCGCGCAGCGACGCCGACTCGATCTCACGCGACTGGAAACGCCACAGGTCAGCCATGCGCAAACGCTCCTGCTCATCGCTTTCGAGCGATTGCAGCCGGTCCGCGCCTTGCCGCCACGCAGCATATGCCACGGCAACTTTCTCGACAGATATTCCCGCGAATCGATCAAGCAACAGCCGCTGCTGGGTAGGGTCGAAGCCGGCCAGAGTCTCTGACTGCGCATGAATCAGCGCCAGTTCCGGCGCGAGCAGCTTCAATACAGCGGCCGTAGCAGGTTGATTGTTGACGAAGACACGGCCCTTACCCGAAGTAGCGATCTCCCGCCGCAAGAGGATCTCTCCGTCACCTGCATCGATGCCATGAGCTTCCAGGATGCGTTCCGCCTCCCTGGTAGCCTCGAAGATGCAGGAGACGACGGCCTTCTCTGCCCCGTGACGCACCACCTCGCTGGATGCCTTTCCCCCCAGCAACAGCGCGAGCGCATCCACCAGAATCGATTTGCCGGCGCCGGTCTCCCCGGTCAGCAAATTCAACCCTGGGCCCAGCGCGGCCGCGGCGTCGTCAATCACCGCGTAATTTTCCGCTCGTAACTCCAGCAGCATAGGCTCGTCCGAGGGCGAGCATAGCAGAGCCAAAGGCACTGGCGGCTCACTGTCACTTCTCCCAAACGCCCAGACGGAGTAGCCCTTTCGTCACTTGCAATATCTATCCGCTGGGGTTGCTTCCTGCTACCCTTTGTAGGAGCCGCAGATGACAGCCCAACCCTTTCTTTTCGCGATCCTTCTGCTCTTTCAGGGCGACGACCAGGGCGTACCTGTGCCGCCTCCTCATTCCAGCAGCAACGCCATTCTGGAAATGCTGCGGGCGAGCGGGCCAATCGCGCTCACCGTCCTCGGCCTTCTCGCCCTTGCCAGTCTCTTCTCCTGGGCCATCATTTTGGGCAAGTGGATCGGCTTTCGCCGCGCCCGCAGTCAGAGCCGGGCCTTCCTTCGCGCCTTTCGCAAGGCGGCGCGATTGCAGGAGATTGGCGCAGTCTCGGAACAATACAAGCCAAGTCCGCTGGTGAACGTCTTCGACGAGGTCTATGAGACCTACCGCCGCCAGACCGGAGGCTATGGGCCGCCACGCAATATCACCGCGCTCGAACGCACCGCGCAGTCGGCGTCGAGCGAGGCCCTCACCTTCATGGAGCAGCGCCTGACCTGGCTAGCCACCATTGGCGCCATCTCGCCATTCATTGGCCTCTTCGGCACCATCATGGGCATCGTGGACGCATTCCACGGCCTGGGCACCGCCGGAGCGGCTACGCTGCGCGCTGTCGCCCCCGGTGTCTCGGAGGCGCTGATCACCACCGCCGCCGGCCTGGTCGTCGCCGTCCCTGCGGTGGTTGCCTACAACCAGTTCTCGGCCCGCATCCGCGAATTCGGCTCCCGCATGGACGACTTCGCCCGCGAACTGCTGAACAGCATGGAGGAGATCACGCTTCGCCCGCAGCAGGATCCGCTGGAGCGCGAACGCGCGGGTCAGCGTGAAGCGATGCAGGAGCCCGGCCGTGGCGTTTACTAACGCGGGAGGCCGCACTCAGTCGTCCCTTGCGGACATCAACATCACGCCCCTGGTGGACGTCGTACTGGTGCTGCTTGTCATCTTCATGCTCACCGCGCCCGTATTGCAGTCCGGCATCGATGTAGCAGTACCGAAGACGCGCACCGTCCGCGAGGCCACCGAGCAGCACGAGGTCATCACCATCGACCGCGACCAGCGCGTTTTCCTCGGCGACCATCCCATCAACGTCAACGAGATTCCGGCGCGTCTGCATCAGCCGAATGTTGACCCATCGAAGCAGATCGTCTACTTGCGCGCCGATGAGCGCGTACCCTTCGGCGCCTTTGCCTCAGTGATGGACGCCGTGAAGCAGGCCGGCATCACGAACGTTTCCATCGTGACCCAGCCGCTCACCAACGCCCCCGGCCAGAAGTAGGAGCACGAATGCCGCTGGATGTCGAAGAGCGATACGAAAGACGCGCCCCGTTTGGCGTGCCCTTCGCGGAGTCCTTCGGCCTGCACCTGCTGGTCGTTGGAGCTCTCGTCTCCTCCGTCTGGCTGCACAGCCGCATCCACGGCAACGAATGGGGGCAGAACCTCGATGGCGCGATTCAGGCCAACCTGGTATCGAATGCGCCCTCCATCCCGCTTCCCCAGATACAGAAGCCAACCGACAACGTGCTTGCCACTGAAAACCCGAGTCCTGCGCCCGCAATCGAGAAAGAACAGACGCTGCCTGCTCCGGATCTCAAAGCGATTCCCATCCCAGTGAAGCAGCCGGCAAAGAAAGAACCGCCGCCGAAAAAGGACGTTCAGCCAAAACAGGAGCAGAAACATCCTCAGCCGGAACAGCCACAGAAGGATCGCGTCACCTCCGGCGAGCAACAGGCCTCCAGCCTCGCGCGCTCGATGGCGCAACAGCAGGCACAAGCGCCTGCTGCGCCTGTATCTGTCACGGGTGGCGGCGGTTTCCGTTTTCCTTACTATGTGGCCATCATTCAGCGTAAAACTCAGGAAAACTGGTTGAAGCAGGAGGTCGATCCCTCCACGCCGAGCGGCGCCAAGGCGTATATCTACTTCACTATCTCGCGCGAAGGTGCGCCCTCTGACGTCAAGGTCGGCGAATCCAGCGGTTCAGCGTCACTCGATCAGTCGTGTTTGCGCGCGGTACAGCGTGTTGACAGTTACGGTCCACTTCCAGCTGCCTACAACGGCGCAACGTTGCAGGTGTCTTATTATTGTGAATTCACAGGTCGCTGACGGAGATCAACCCCCCAAGTGAAAACATCCCGGACGATGCAACAACTACGGTCTTCCCTGTATTTCGCCGTCTCATCTTTGCTTCTTCTGCCATTTGCCCCTGCAGTCCACGCACAGGACTGGGTAAGAACCGGCTCCAACCTCGGCGTCGAAAAAATTCGCATGGCGGCCGCCGACTTCAAGCCGAATTCTTCGGATCCGCAAACCCCGGTTCTGAAAGCTACCTTCGACAACACGCTCTACAACGATCTGTCGAATGCGGGTTTCTTTGACATGGTGCCGAAGGCCCTGGCGCCCGCAGCGACTCCCGCAACACCCACGGAAGTGAACCTTCCGCAGTGGTCGGCCGCGCCCGCTAATGCTGCAATGTTGGCACTTGGTTCGCTCGCCGTGCAGGGCGGCCGTTTGGATGTCAACGGCTACCTGGTTGATGTCAAAGAAGCCGGTGCACCCGCTATCGTTGGCAAGCAGTACGGCGAAGTGGCCACGCAGGATAACGCGCGACTGATCGCGCACAAGTTCGCGGACGAGATCATCCTCCGTCTCGGAGGCGGCGTGAATGGAATCGCCGAGACCAAGATCTATTACGTCTCCTCGCGTTCCGGCGTGAAGGAGATCTGGGCCATGGACTACGACGGTCAGGGCGAACACGCGGTCACGCACCTGGGAGAGGTCTCGCTCTCGCCTCACGTTTCCCCGGACAACAGCCGTCTCGCCTTCGCCTCGCTCGGAAAATCCGGCTGGACGATCCGCATGTATTCGCTGGTATTGGGCCGCATGGTCAGCTTCCCGTCGCCAGGGGGCACGACAATCTCGCCCGCGTGGTCGGCGGACGGCGCGCATATCGCCTTCTCTTCCGACCGATCGGGTGACCCCGAGATATGGGTGTCCGACGCGAACGGCAGCGGAGCCCACCGCGTGACCACATTCCGCGGGCCGGACGTCTCGCCCTGCTGGAATCCGAAAAGCGGCAGCCAGCTCGCCTGGGTGAGCGGCCGTACCGGCCTGCCGCAGATCTACACCATGGAGTCCGACGGCGCGAATGTGCAGCGACTGACAGATGGCGGCTATGCTACTTCGCCATCCTGGTCTCCCAATGGGCAGTTCCTCGTCTTCGCATGGGACCGCAAATACGGGCCGGGGGCTCCGGGCAGCCAGGACATCTACGTCATGGACATCGCGAGCAAGCGCTGGGTGCAGCTCACGCACGATGCGGGACGAAACGACTTTCCCTCCTGGGCGCCCGATGGCCGCCATATCGTCTTCGAGCGGCAGTTGGGTCGTCAGTCCGAAATATGGTCGATGCTGGCCGATGGCACACAGCAGCATGCGCTGACGCACGATGGAAACAACACCATGCCCGGCTGGAGCTGGAAATAAAGCGCATGGAACAATTCGTGCATGCGTGTAACCTGAACAAGCTGCCTGCCTGCAAGTATTTGCGATCCTGCCTGAATGGGTATTGATCGAGCTTCCGCGGCCCATCGCATCGGGCCGCAAGAATGTTTTTTGACTGAGGAGAAGAGATCGTGAATTCGCTTCCTGTTCGGACCTGGAACATGCGCCGCCGTGCGGCTTCCTGCCTGGCTGTCCTTGCGATTGCCGCGTTTGCCGGGTGCGGCAAGAAGCATGCCCCACCGCCGCCCCCACCACCGCCGCCAGCCGAAGCAGGCACCCCACCCACAGCGACCATCAGCGCAACCCCGGACAACATCAGCGCCGGGGACAAGGTGATCCTTACCTGGAAGACCACGGATGCGACCGACGTCTCCATCGACGGTATCGGAGCAGTACCCTCTTCGGGCACGCAGACGGTCTCGCCTACGGCGACCACGGATTATCACCTGGTCGCACGCGGTCTCGGCGGCTCGACGGACGCAACAGCTCACGTGACGGTGGGCGGTGCTTCCTCCACCGGCGATCTCAGTGGCGAGACAGTGGATGACGCGACCTTCCACAGCAACGTCACCGATCTCTTCTTCGATTACGACAGCTACGACGTCAATCCCCAGTCGCAGACCGTCGTCTCCAAGGATGCGGCCTTCCTCGCTTCCCACCCGAAGCTCAAAATTGTCATCGGCGGCTACTGCGACGCGCGTGGGTCGACCGAATACAACCTAGCGCTGGGCGAGAACCGTGCCAATGCGGCAAAGCAGGCACTCGTATCTGCCGGCGTCAATCCGGATCGGATCCGTACCGTCTCTTACGGTAAAGAGAAGCAGTTCTGCACCGAAGCTAACGAGCAGTGCTATCAGCAGAACCGGCGTGCGGGTTTCTCTGTCGACAGGTAATGTCGCCAGTGCCAATACAGTTCTAGTGCCGAACTAATCAAGGGGCAGCGTGACCAACCCGGTTGCGCTGCCCCTTTCATTGCTGCAAAGCGTCTAAAATGAACGAAAGTTCCAGGCTCTTTCGAGGCTTCACATGCGTAAATCGCTTCTTCCCGCCGCCGCTGTCCTCCTGCTTACGATTACTGGTCTTCCCCCGCGCGCACACGCAGTGGCCAAGGAAATCATCGAGTTGCAGACGCAGGTCTCCCAACTGCAGGACCTGATCACCCAGATGAAGCAGTCCAATGACGAGCGCATGGGCGTTCTGCTCCACATGGTGCAGCAGAATGCGGACAACATCTCGCACATGACCACTCAGGTGACCGCGATGCAGCAGGCCATGTCATCGCAGAACGAGAACCAGCAGTTGTCGGGACAGATGCAGGCGCTCAACGATTCTGTAGACGAGTTGAAGACGCGCATCGGCAAACTGGATGCGACCCTGCAGTCAATGCAGGCGCAGCTCCAGAATGTACAGAACCCGCCCGCCACAGGCCCGGCGCAGCCTGCGGGTCCAGCACCAGCAGGCCCCAACGGCATGGCCAACAGCTTGCCGCCGGCTGGTAACCTCGCCCCACCCGCGGGTGCTGCGAACGCTAGTGGGAATACTCCGGCACCGCCTCTGCAGCAGACCTACCAGGCCGCCCTGCGCGACTACAACTCGGCGAAATACGAACTTTCGAACTCAGAGTTCAGCGATGTGATCAAGTACTACCCACAGGACGACGTGGCGGGGAATGCCCATTTCTACATGGGGGAGATCGCCTACCGTCAGGGCAAGTACTCCCAGGCCGTCAAGCAGTACGACGTGGTACTGGAGCAGTTTGCCGGCAACCCGAAAGCTCCTGCCGCGCAATTGCGCAAAGGCGAGTCACTGTTGCAATCCGAGCAGCGCGAGGCCGGTGCACAAGAGCTACGTTCGCTCATCCAACGCTATCCGCAGACCCCCGAAGCGGCTGAGGCGCGGAGCAAGCTCAATGGTATGGGCATACGCATCAACCCCAAACCGACCGCCTACCGGCAATAGCAGACGTATCGCAATACAACGGCGCGACGGCCCGTGTCATCACAATCCAACCATGATCAAAAATCACGACAGTGACGAGCACAAAGGCGTCGTCGAAGAAGAGTCTCCCCGGGCCACCACGAGCCACCCATCCATTGCTGGCCAGCTCGGCCACCGCACCGCAGATAGAGATGTAAAGGACAACGACAGCGACTTCCCTGAGCCTGGCGCCAGAGAGGAACACTCCGGCGAACAGGGCAGTTGATCGATCCTTACGCTGAGAAGTTGGGTCAAACCGGAAGCTTCGGTGAGGAACCGCCTCTCCGTTTCGCTATTGAGGGATGCCGTCCCGAAGGCGGCACTCCTCCCTATCCTCAAGGAAGGCGGGGTTGGCCAGCGCCCATTTTTTCAGTAGGAACTGAAGCGCCGTTTTAACCACTCCAATTCCATACACAACACTCCGCTTGAAGTTGATGGAGGACGCGTCTTCGAAATATTTCGTGGGGCAGGAGATTTCGCCGATACGGAAGCCGAAATGTACCGCCTGGACGATGATCTGATTGTCGAAGACAAAATCATCCGAACAACAGAGCAGCGGAAGCCGCTCAATCACCGCACGGCTCCACGCCCGGTAACCGGTGTGGTACTCAGATAATTTCTGTCCGATCAGCAGGTTTTGTATCAACGTCAGGATGCGGTTCGATATGTATTTGTAGAGCGGCATGCCGCCCCGGAGCGCGCCGTTTCCCAGGATGCGCGAAGCCAGCACGCAATCGTATTGATCGTAGGCGATCATCGATGCCATCGCGGTTACAAGCAACGGCGTGTACTGGTAGTCAGGATGCAGCATGACGACAATGTCCGCGCCCCTTGCAAGCGCAGCCTCATAGCATGTCTTCTGGTTCGCGCCATAGCCCCTGTTCTCATCGTGCCGTATTACATAAAGGCCGAGCTTCCGGGCAAGCGCGGCAGTGTTATCCGAACTCGCGTCATCCGTCAGAATGATGTCGTCAACGATCTCCAGCGGGATCTCATCCACTGTTCGTTGTACCGTCTTAGCGGCGTTGTAAGCAGGCAGGACGACTGCAATCTTGCGGTTGTTGAGCATGCGGTTCGATGAGAAGTACTTCGAGAATACAGGGATTTACCGGGCGTCGGCAGAGACACATCGCCTCCGGACCGATTTCTAACTCATTCCGCCGCAGCGCCGTGCAGTGACCTCAGCGCATCCTCTGCATCACGTCTTCCAGAACGGACTTCGGGGGGCGCACGCGTGACTCAGGCAGCGTGGCGAGCGGCTCGTCGACCAGGTTCAGCAAAGCAGTAAAGCTGGGCTTTTGTGTGTCGACATAAAAGACACCCGTGAGCACTTCGCCTTTCTGCTGCGCCTCCATCAGTGATCTCACAGCGCGAATACGATCAGTCGGATTGTAATCCTCATGCAGTTTTCGTAACCGCAAATGCGAGCCGTCGTGCATCTCGACGTCGTAAGTCGATCCGGCGTCATAGTCAACCGATATGTCTTCAAAATGCGGTACGAAGCCGACCTCGGAGATGGCCTCCTCATGCTCCTGCATGTACTTGTAGCTCTTGGTCGAGCCTTCATGGTCATTGAAGGTGACGCAGGGGGAGATCACGTCCAGAAGCACGGTGCCCTTGTGGGCAATCGCTGCTTTGATCATGGCAAGCAACTGCCTCTTATCTCCGGAGAAAGAACGGCCAACGAAGGTTGCGCCCAGTTCGATGGCCAGGGTGCAGGTATCGATTGGTGGCAGATCGTTGATGACACCCGTCTTGAGCTTTGAGCCGATATCAGCGGTGGCGGAGAACTGACCCTTGGTGAGTCCATAGACTCCATTGTTCTCGATGATGTAGATCATCGGCAGATTGCGCCGCAGCAGGTGGACAAACTGCCCCATGCCAATCGAGACAGTGTCACCGTCACCGGAGACGCCGATTGCCTTCATGGTGTGGTTGCCGAGCAGAGCGCCTGTAGCCACGGCGGGCATGCGACCGTGCACGCTATTGAATCCGTGAGAGCGGCTCATGAAGAATGCGGGACTCTTCGACGAACACCCGATCCCGGAAAGCTTCATGACGCGCTCAGGCTGGACACCCATCTCATAGAAGGCATCGATGATGCGTTCGGAGATGGCGTTATGGCCGCAACCGGCGCACAGGTTGGTTTTGCCGCCGCGGTATTCGAGGATGGGCAGGCCGAGACGATTCGTCTTCGGAGCGGGTTTCGGTGCCGGAGTCGTTGGCGTGGTCGCCATGATTAAATCCCTTCCTGTATGACCAGTTCGTCGGTCACGCTGCGCGCGTCGATCGGCAGTCCGTTATAGTGCCGCACACTGCGCAGTTTCACGGCATCTTCCGGGGGCAGATCCAGCTTGAGCAGACTCAGCATCTGCGCATCGCGGTTCTGCTCGATCACGTAGATGCGGTCGTGCGCGGCGACAAACTCGTGGATCTCGCGTGTGAAGGGAAAAGCCCGGATGCGGAGATAGTCGGTCTCAAGCTTGTATTCCGCTTTGAGTTGCTCGCGGCTTTCCGCGACGGCAAAGTCGGTCGTACCGTAAGCAATGAGCCCGATCGCCGAGGTTCCATTCGCAACCGTCACCGGCGCGGGCATCCTGCTGCGTGCCGTGTCGAACTTGCGCGCCAGCCGTTCCATTACCTGCTGGTATTCGTCAGGCCGTTCGGTATACAGAGCACGTTCGTTGTGCCCGCTGCCGCGGGTGAAGAAAGCCGCC
The DNA here is from genome assembly GCA_963757575.1 of uncultured Acidobacteriaceae bacterium. Lineage (GTDB taxonomy): Bacteria > Acidobacteriota > Terriglobia > Terriglobales > Acidobacteriaceae > KBS-83. Next base: position 712,687 of record CAVWSD010000011.1, on the reverse strand, counting down.
TGTGGATGATCTGTGCCGGGCAAAGTGCGGTAGCCGACGGCATCGCCGTCGACATCCTTGTAACGCGCAAAACCGCCGAGGCGGGTCAGGTCTTCTGCGCTCAATACCTTGCCGCGCTGCATTGGCTTCTCCGGATAGCTGAAGGGTTCCGTCATCCAGTTATTCATGCCGAGGTCAAGGTCGGAGAGGACGAAGATCGGCGTCTGTAGTTCTTCCGCCAGATCGAAGGCCTCGACGCTCATGTCAAAGCACTCCTTCACTGAGCCGGGCAGCAGCATGACATGACGCGTATCGCCATGCGACAGATAGGCGACCGTGAGAATGTCGCCCTGCGCTGTACGCGTTGGCATGCCGGTCGAAGGACCGACGCGCTGAATGTCGAAAATTACCGCAGGAATCTCTGCGAAATAGCCCAGCCCCGCAAACTCGGACATGAGCGAAATACCCGGACCGGAGGTCGCTGTCATCGAGCGAGCGCCTGTCCAGGCCGCGCCCAGCACCATCCCCACCGCGGCCAGCTCATCTTCCGCCTGCACAACCGCGAAGGTCGCCTTGCCGCTGGGCTCAACACGATATTTCTTCAGCAGATCAATCAGGCTTTCTATGACCGATGAAGACGGCGTAATGGGGTACCACGTCACTACCGTGACGCCGGCAAACATGCAGCCGAGCGCCGCCGCGGCATTGCCCTCGATGATGATCTTGCCTTCGTTCGCGTGCATACGCTCCACGCGAAACGGATCCTGCTTGGTCAGGGAAGTCTTGGCGTAGTCATAGCCCGCTTGCACGGCTGCCCAGTTCAGGTCCGCAGCTTTCTGTTTCTTAGCAAACTGCCGCCGCAACGCTGCTTCAACCGTGGCCAGATCCATATCCAGCAATTGAGCAACCACGCCGACGTACACCATGTTCTTCACCAGCTTGCGCAGCTTGGCCTCGGGGCAGACTGCGGCGGTGATCTTGTCGAAGGGCACTGGATAACAGACCACGTCTTCGCGATATTGCTTCAGGTTCGCAGCCTCTTCGTAGATGGCAACGCCGCCCGCAGGCAAAGAGAGGATGTCATCCTTGGCGGTTTCGGCATTCATCGCAATCACTATGTCGATCTCTTTTTTGCGCGCGACGTAGCCGTGCTTGCTGGCCCGAATCGTATACCAGGTGGGAAGCCCCGCAATATTCGATGGAAAGAGGTTCTTGCCGCTGATGGGAATGCCCATCGCGAAGATGCTCTTCAGCAGAACGTTGTTCGCAGATTGCGATCCGGAGCCGTTTACCGTGGCTACCTGGATACTGAAGTCGTTGACTACTTCGCCGGCTCCTCCGGCCGCAGCGCGCGGCTGCTCTGCTTTCAAGCTCACATTACTTGTTGCCATCGAGCGGATTCCCTTCCCAAAACGCCAGATTCCTGCCGGCCTGAAATGCGCATCACGCGCTAGCCGTCGCCATCTTTTAAGTATAGGGCAGCCTTGTCCATCGGGCTCATGCAGCAGCGGTTAACTGTGCAGGCTCAGGGCTGAGTGGATGCTGAATGCTGTCGAAATGCAGATGTGCCTATGTGTCACTGGCGCAGGTTGTGCAGCGCATGCTCCACTTCATCCCGTTCAGCAGCCGTCAAGGGCAGCAAAGGCAGGCGCGGCGAGCCGCCATAGTAACCATTCAGATCACAGGCATATTTGACGCCGGGAATGCCCAATCGCCCACAGACGAGGTCTGCTGCACTCACGATGCGCTGCTGTTTCTCTTCGGCCAGTGTCGCATCGCGGTCCTTCCATGCCATGTAGATTTCGGCACAGGCCTGCGGGGCGAAAGCCGACATGGCCAGCACGCCTCCCGTCGCACCGGCAGCCAGAGACGGCAACAGCGTCTGGGCTGAACCGCAGAGCACCTGAAAACCTACCTCGCGGGTGCGCGTCTTGAGGAGCGGCGGCGGTGGTGCAGCATACCCGACGCCGGCCATGACCGCATCAGCGGGCATCAGAGCGGCGGATAGCGCACCGGCGTTCGCATGTGAGCTCAACATGCGGCTGGTTACGGCTGAAAAGGCATTCGTGACGGTGACGTGGCGGCGAGGCGCTGCGGCTGTGGCGTTCACGATGGCAGCGATACGCTCCGGCTTGCCGCTAGAATCCTTGATGCCATAGATGTTTTCATGCCCACAGAGCTCGCCAATAACATCAACCGGCAGCTCATAGGCGGTGTACGCCGGAATGTTGTAGAGCAGTATCGGAAGGGCGGATGCATCCGCGACCATGCGGTAGTAGTTCAGCATCTCGGCCGGACGCGAATTAGAGCGTAACAACTGCGGTCGAAAGAAGTGCGGCGTGCGGACGAGTGCCAGGTCATAGTCGAGCGAAGCGGCCTGCTCGATGCGCTTCAGCGTTTCGAGCAGGCTCTCGTGGCCCACTCCCGCAATGAGTATGCGGTCATCTGCGGCGGCACCGCGGGCGACGCGCAGCGCTTCGCGCGTCTCCTCGTCGTTCAGCATGACAGCCTCGCCTGTCGAGCCAAGGACAACGAGACCGGCCAGCGGCGCACGGCAATAGCGCTCAACACCGCGCTCCATGTGGTGCCAGTGGGGACGGCCATCCGGCTGGAACGGGGTAGGAATCGCAGCAAAGACCCCTTCGAGCAGCATCGTTCCTGTCCTTTACCGCGCTGCCAGTGCGCGCGCTGCGTGTAGGTGCTGCAACGCGTCTACGTGGATGACCTCGCGCTGAAGGGCGGCGATTCCCTCCGCCGCGGCGCGCGCTGCGGCCATCGTGGTGATGGTGGGGATGCGCTGCTGCACCGCGGCACGGCGGATCGCCTTCTCGTCAAAAAAAGTGTCCTGCCCCTGCGGAGTGTTGATGATGAGGTGGATGGAATCCCCCTTGATCAGATCGACGATGTTCGGACGTCCCTCTTTCACCTTGTAGACGCGCTCCACAGTGAGCCCGGCACGCTCCAGCACATCGGCAGTGCCATGAGTCGCTACCAGCCGGAAACCGAGTTCTACGTAGTCACGCGCGAGCGCAACAAGGCCATCCTTGTCGCGGTCATTCACGCTGAAGAAGGCTGTGCCGCGTAACGGAAGCCGCTGGCCTGCAGAGAGCTGCGCTTTGGCGAAAGCTTCGCCGAAATTATCGGCTACGCCCATCACTTCGCCGGTGGAGCGCATCTCCGGACCCAGCACCGTATCCACTCCGGGAAACTTGTTCCAGGGGAATACCGGTGACTTCACATAAAAATGCGCGCCTGTATCAAGATCGCAGCCGTCCCTCACTTGTTCCGGCAGCAGTGTCGCAAGGCTCTTGCCGGTCATGATGCGAGACGCAATCTTCGCCAGCGGAATACCCGTCGCCTTCGAGACGTAGGGGACGGTGCGTGACGCACGCGGGTTGACCTCAATCACGAAGACACGATCACGCTCGCCTTTCGTGCGGCTGCGCTGAATCGCAAATTGCAGGTTGACAAGACCGCGCACGTCGAGCGCAAGCGCGAGCTGCCGCGTGTATTCGCGAAGCGTAGCGAGTGTCTCCTGAGGCAGATCGACCGCAGGCAGCACGCACGACGAATCGCCCGAGTGGATACCGGCCTCTTCGATGTGCTGCATGATGCCGGCGATCACCACATGCTTGCCGTCACACAGCGCGTCTACATCGACTTCGACTGCCGACTCAAGGAAATGATCGATCAGCACGGGACGATCCTGCGAATATTCCACCGCCTCCGCCATATAGCGACGTACGGCAGCATCGTCATAGGCGATCACCATGGCACGGCCGCCGAGTACATAGCTAGGACGCACCAGCACCGGATAGCCAACTCGCTCCGCCCCGGCGAGCGCCTCTTCCACGCTGGTAGCCATTGCGCCCGGGGGCTGCGGAATATTCAGACGCTCGAGCAAAGCTCCGAACTGCTTGCGATCCTCGGCGAGGTCGATGGATTCAGGCGAGGTGCCCACGATCCGTACACCTGCCCGCTTGAGCGGCAATGCGAGGTTCAGCGGCGTCTGCCCGCCGAACTGGACAATCATTCCCACTTCTGCGCCGCCTGCGCTCTCTCGCTCATAAATCGCGAGCACGTCTTCGAGTGTCAAAGGCTCGAAGTAGAGACGATCGCTGGTGTCATAGTCCGTCGAGACGGTTTCCGGGTTACAGTTCACCATCACCGTCTCGTAGCCATCCTCTTTCAGCGCGAACGCAGCATGGCAGCAGCAGTAATCGAACTCGATGCCCTGCCCGATACGGTTCGGGCCCGAGCCGAGGATGATCACCTTTCGCCTGGATGTCGGCGGTGCCTCATCTTCCTCGTCATAAGTGGAGTAGAGATAGGGAGTCTCGCTCTCGAACTCAGCCGCGCAGGTATCCACCAACTTGTAGACCGGCTTCAGACCATAACGTTTGCGCAGATCGCGTACCTCGTCCGCACCGCTGGCAGGGTCGAGATGCCAAACCTCGGCGATGCGGGCATCCGAAATTCCCATCCGCTTGGCCTTGCGCAACATACCGAGATCTACGGTCTCCGGCTTCGTGGTGCCGAGCAGCCCGATCGTATCCGTGATCTCTTTCAATTGATAGAGAAACCACGGGTCCATCGCGGTGATACGCGCGACCTCGCGCACCGTCATCCCGGTGCGGAACGCGTATCGGATGTAGTCCAGCCGTTGTGGCTGCGGAGTCACCAGGCGCTGCATCAGACGCCGTGGCTCAATCATCTCTGACCCGACGCGCTTGCCTGTTTCAAGCGAGCGCAGCGCCTTCATCATCGCTTCCTTGAAGGTGCGGCCAATGGCCATCACCTCACCGACCGATTTCATCTGCGGGCTCAGCGTCTCATCCGCGCCGGGAAACTTCTCGAACTGCCACTTGGGCACCTTGACGACAACGTAATCGATCGTCGGCTCGAAGCACGCAGGCGTCTTGCGCGTGATGTCGTTGGGGATCTCGTCAAGCGTGTAGCCAACAGCGAGCCTGGCCGCAATTTTGGCAATCGGAAAGCCAGTTGCTTTCGAAGCGAGCGCCGACGAGCGCGAAACGCGGGGGTTCATCTCGATCACAGTCATACGGCCGGTCTGGGGATGCACTGCGAACTGGACATTCGAGCCGCCAGTCTCCACGCCGATTTCGCGGATGACCCGGATTGCCGCGTCGCGCATTAACTGATACTCGCGATCGGTCAGTGTCTGGGCTGGCGCGACTGTGATCGAGTCGCCAGTGTGAACCCCCATCGGATCCATGTTCTCGATCGAGCAGATGATGATGACGTTGTCCGCGAGATCGCGCATCACCTCCAACTCGAACTCTTTCCAACCCAGCACCGATTCTTCAATCAGACACTCGTGCACCGGCGAAAGGTCGAGCCCGCGGGAGAGGATTTCCATCAATTCTTCGCGGTTGTAGGCGATGCCACCCCCGGAGCCGCCAAGCGTGAACGAAGGGCGGATAACTACCGGGAAGCCGATCTTCGAGGCAAAGTCCATGCCATCGCGCAGATTGTTCACCAGCGAGGAACGCGGCATGTCCAGCCCGATCTTCTGCATCGCGTCTTTGAAGAGAAGGCGGTCTTCCGCCTTCTTGATGGCATCGAGCTTGGCGCCAATCAATTCGACATCGTACTTCTCCAGAATGCCGGCATCCGCCAGATCGACTGCAAGGTTTAGAGCTGTCTGGCCTCCGACCGTCGGTAGCAATGCAAACTTGCCTTTGCGCCTGCCGTCGATACCCGTCATCATCGCGGCCTCAAGCCGAATGATCTCTTCCACATACTCGCGCGTCAGCGGCTCAATGTAGGTGCGGTCCGCAAGCTCCGGATCGGTCATGATGGTGGCCGGATTCGAATTCACCAGCACCACTTCATACCCGTCCGCGCGCAGCGCCTTCACCGCCTGGGTGCCCGAGTAGTCGAATTCCGCTGATTGTCCGATCACGATGGGCCCGGACCCGATCACCAGAACCTTCTGAATGTCATTTCTGCGTGGCATCTGTCTCTCTCAGCTTCCCTGCTTGCCGACGAGGCCGGCGAAATCGAAATCGGTCCATGCGTTGTACACGCGCTCCCCTGCGATGAAATCCTGGTCTTCAGGAGTTAAATGCGGCCGTCCTCGCGGATGGCCTTGCCGATCGGTGAACCGGCCAGAACCTTGAAGGCCGCCGTGATGCCCTGCCGTCGTAAGGGCGTGAATATAGATCCAGCGCTGGGATGGCTCAGAGTCGCCGGGCGTGTACTGACTCTCCGATCGTGTGACCTTGCCGCTGGCGTCAACGCAGGCGACCACATTGCGGTTGAACTCACCGTCGTGATTCCACTGGTATACCGCGCGCGGCTGGTCTTTGATCCTCCAAACCATTGCAATGCCTTCGATGGCGCCCTGAAGCTCGCGAAGCTGCACGCGCAGGTCATCCGAAACGTACCAGCCGCCGCGAGCGTACAACTCGACCGGACGTGACGGCGCAACGCCGAGGCAGCGGCTCACGTAGGCCATCACTGCCTTATCCGGCAATCCTCCGCGCAACCCCGGAGCGCCCACCTCTGCTCCGGCAACGTGTGATCCGAATGCAATCACCGCAGCGACTGCCGTACCTGCCAGCAGGCTTTGCGGTCGCACACTCACCGCTTCGACTCCTCCATCATTTTGCGAAAATCGCGAAAGAGATAATGCGAGTCATGCGGCCCCGGGCTTGCCTCCGGGTGATACTGAACGCTGAAAAGCGGTAGCGAACGATGCCGCAAGCCTTCGAGTGTGTTGTCGTTCAGGTCGACGTGCGTCAGGTCTACCTCGCTCTGCTTCAGAGAATCCGGATCGATGGCGAAATTGTGGTTGTGCGCGGTGATCTCGATCTTGCCGCTGGTTGTCTGCTGCACGGGATGATTGCCCCCGTGATGGCCGAACTTCAGCTTGTAGCTCCGGCCGCCAAGCGCGAGGCCGATAAGCTGATGGCCGAGACAGATACCGAACATAGGCTTCTTCCCCGCCAGCTTTCGAATGTTTTCCTGCGCGTAATGGAGCGGCTCCGGATCACCCGGCCCATTCGAGAGGAAAATGCCGTCGGGCTTGAGCGCCAGCACATCTTCGGCCGAGGTCTGCGCGGGCACCACTGTGACGCGGGCGCCCTCGCGCGTAAGCATACGCAGAATGTTGCGCTTAATGCCATAATCGTAAGCCACTACATGAAGATTCTGCTCCGACGCCTCCGGCATCAGCCCGGGAACCGCGTTGCCTGCATGCTCACGCGTCCACTCGTAAGACTCCTTCGTCGACACCCCGCTCGCCAGATCGCAACCATCCATCCGCGGCTGCGCTTTCGCCCTGGCCACAAGCGCTTCATCACTCGATCCATTCGTGGAGATCACTCCGCGCATGACGCCGTGGGCTCGGAGGTGCCGGACCAGGGCGCGGGTATCAATCTCCGAGATCGCCGGGACGCCGTGCCGCTCCAGATATTCGTCCGCGACCTGCTCGGAACGCCAGTTGGAACTGACTGCAGAAAACTCCCGCGTGACCAGGCCTTCGATGTACGGCCTTTGCGCCTCCGCATCGGCGGCGTTTGTGCCGTAATTGCCGATCTGGGGATTCGTCAGGACAACAATCTGGCCTGCATAGGAGGGATCCGTGAAGATCTCTTGGTAGCCCGTCAGTGATGTGTTGAAAACAACTTCGCCCGCGCGCTCACCGCCCGCGCCGTGGCTCTCACCGCGGAAGATGCGCCCGTCTTCGAGCGCAAGGATGGCCTGCATCGCTGCTCCATAGGGTGGATTCAACCGATGTTAGCAGGTTTAGAGCGCAGAATCGAGGACGGTGCCATGATGAAAACAGGTGTGAGGCAGCGTCAGCAAAGCTATTCGACGACATGCATTTTTTCGGTGGGCCAGTAAACAAACGCAGCCTTGCCGTAGATGAAGCTGCGGTCCACGGGACCGAAATCGCGGCTGTCACTCGAGATCGACCGATGATCGCCCATTACGTAGTAATTGTGTGGCGGCAGCACGAGCGGCGACACAGAGCGAATATCCAGAAAACGCTGCGGCACATAGGGCTCCGGAATGCGGACGCCGTTCACGTAAACGCGGCCTTCGTCTACCTGCAGCCGATCGCCGGGCAACGCGATGACACGCTTGATGTAGCTCTTCGAGGGATCGCGCGGGTAATAGAAGACGACGACATCGCCGCGACCGATATCTTCGAAGTGATAGACGAATTTGTTGATGAATATGCGGTCCTGATCATGCAGCCGCGGCAGCATGCTCGTGCCTTCGACCCGCACCGGCTGATAAAGGAAGGTGATGACGAAGAAGGCCACCGCAAGCGATACGAGGATATCCCGCGCCCATACTGCGAAGGCACGGTGCCTGCTGCGCCGCGTGCGTAAATCGAGCGGGTGTGGTTCCCGCGATTGGTCTTCCTGGCTTTCCATCAGCTGCAACCGAGACTACCGGATGGGCACACGACATGCGTAGGCTTCGAAAGTGGCTGCGCCTGCCCCCCAATAGGAATGTACTGCGGATTTCCGCGCGCGTCATTAATTCCGGCGAGCTGCGATGCCTGCAGTTCGAGTGGGCGCTGCATCACCATCTCCAGGCTGGTTCCTTCCGGAATCACTACCTCGTCGCCGCGGGTCAAGAGCGTATAGATCAATCCGCCAGCAACGCCCGCAAGACCCCCAACGGCTGCACCTGCGCCCGGACTGCCGCTGGCCGCGCCTCCGATGACGCCCCCTGTGGCTCCAATGATCCCGCCCTTGGCTATGTTGCCGGCGTCCTTGCCCTTGTTGCTTGCCTGCTCAATGGTTCCCTCTTCTCCCTTGACCGCGGGACCTCCGGAACCAGGCAGGTCATTCACGGTGCCCGGAATCCCGACCACCTGCCCGTTAGGAAAGATCATGGTGGTGAAGTGCATCAGCAGCTTGGCCCGCCCTTTGATACGGCCGGGACGTTCCACCTTGTCGACCACACCTTGCACATAGACGCCGGTTGGGATCAGGACATGGGATCCCACGATGACCGGAAAAGTCGAAATCAGATACACGCCATCACCGGCGCGTGCCGTTTTGGTGTTGACACCGCTCTTCAGCGACAAGAGGACCTTTGTGCCGGCAGGCACGGTATAGGCCTTGCTATCGGCTGAGGTTTCGCTGGCCGTCAATCCAGCGGCTGCGGAAGATGGCGGTGCTTGCGATGCCGGCGCGCCCTGCTGTGCTGTCAAGGTGAACGGAGCAGCGACGAGAGTACCGCAAATCAACCAGGCAGCGGGATGAGTCCGTGTCATGAATCAATACCCACTTTGTTATAGACGCAACCGGAACATCCCGGATAGCGGTTTCGGATAGCGTTTCGCGCCTGCAGTAACTGGCGTTCCATGGCAACATTGTTGCGGAAAGAAATCAAATTCGTCGGTATCCAGCCGACCGGGGACCGCATTTTGATTCAAACGAAACGATCGCAGTTTCCTCTCACGACAGCGCTGCTCGAGCAGGCGGTCCGCGATCGTGTTTTCCCTGGATGCGCCTTCGCAGTTCTGGCCGGAAGAGACGCGGCTCAACCAGAGTACCTCGCGCAGGCGGTCGGACATTTCACCTACGAGCGCGACGCTTTGCCGGTCGAGCCGGGCACAGTTTTTGATCTCGCCAGCCTCACCAAGGTGCTCGCGACAACCGCGGCTATCATGCGGCTTTGCGACCGCGGATCACTTGCGCTGGATACACCCGTGACGGACTGGCTCCCGGAATTCAGCTCCGGAGATCGGACAGACACACGGCGATCGCGAGTGACTCTGCGGATGCTGCTGGATCACTCCTCCGGCCTTCCTGGCTACGTGCGTCTCTTTGAGTCGGCAAACGATCGCCTTCAGATGATCGATGCAAGTCTTCGACAGCCCCTGACTGCAGATCCTGGCACACGAGCGGAGTACTCCGACATCGGCTTCATCATTCTGGGATATCTCATCGAGAAGGTCGCGGGTGAACAATTGGATTCCTTCTGTCAGCGGGAGATCTTCGCCCCACTGGGCATGAGCACGAGCGTCTTCTGTCCGGAGCAGAAGACACGTCCCTCTATCCCACCTACGGAGCGCGATTGTCCCTTCCGCCATCGCGTTATCCAGGGTGAGGTGCACGATGAAAACGCCTCTGTGATGAGTGGTATTGCCGGACACGCCGGCCTCTTTTCCAATGCGCTCGATCCGCTGCGGCTTGCCGCCTGCATCCTGGCAGACGGCATCACGCCCTCTGGTACGCAATTGTTCTCGGCGAACACGATATCGCAATTCGCGGAGCCCTCCCACCAACCGCCAGCCACCTCGCGAGCACTCGGGTGGGACACCCCCTCGGCGCCATCCTCTTCAGGAAATCTGTTTTCACCGCGATCGATCGGTCATCTTGGATTCACCGGCACCTCCCTTTGGATCGACCTGGACGCGCGTATTGCTGTCACCCTGCTGACAAACCGGACTTGGCCGGACCGCTCCAATCAAGCAATTCGCGCGCTGCGTCCTCGCTTCCACGATGGTCTCCGGCGAGAGCTTGCAGCCGATCACAAAAACTGATCACAGCCTTGCGTGCGGGCTGCGGAGGTCGCATCCCGGTAACCCCGTCCTGCATTTTCCTGGATCGCCGTTTTGACTCGCGCGGTAAAATACAGCTACGGGACGTTTCCGCAACGAACATGGCCACTCTGACACCCGCAACCCGCATGATCAGCACCGAAGAAGACGGGGCGGCAATCCCCACCCCCAGCGACCGTGAACTCCACGAACTCACGACGGAGAGTGCCAACTCTGCGTCGCAAGGGTTCGACACGAAATCTGCGCTCGATATAGCGCGCATCATCAACCACGAAGACAGCAAGATTGCCGGCGCAGTAAAGAAAGCGCTGCCGGAGATTGCGCTGGTGATCGATGCCGTGGCCCGCGCGTTGCGCGACGGCGGCCGGTTGATCTATGTCGCTGCGGGATCGAGCGGGCGCATCGCCGCACTGGATGCCTCAGAGTGCCCGCCTGCCTACTCCACTTCGCCGCAGTCGGTGCAGTACATCGTTGCTGGCGGTCCCAAGGCTGTCGCATCGGCGGTGGAGGTGAATGAGGACTCCCCCGAACTCGGCCAGCGCGACATCGCGCGCCGCCGCCCCACCCGCAAGGATGTGGTGATTGGCCTCTCTGCGTCCGGACGGACCCCTTACGTCGTAGGCGCGGTGGAGTATGCGCGCAGCCGTGGTGCCCACACCGCAGCCATCACATGCAACCAGAACACCGCCTTGGCTGCGGCCGCGGAGATCGCGATCATCGCCGAGGTGGGGCCCGAAGTGATCTCCGGCTCGACGCGCATGAAGGCTGCCACGGCACAGAAAATGATCACCAATATGATCACCACCGGAGCCATGACACGGCTCGGTTATGTGTACGAGAACATGATGGTGAATGTGCACATGCACAACGCCAAGCTGGTGGAGCGCGGCATCGGAGTGCTGATGCGGGCCTGCAACATCGATCGCGAGACCGCTGTGCAGACCATCAAGTCGGCCGGAAAAAGCGTTCCCATTGCCCTGGTGATGCTGAAGGCAGGGGTGGACAAGCCGGAAGCAGTGCGGCGCCTCGCCAAATCCGACGGTAACGTACGGCTGGCGATCGAGGATACAGTTCTCGAACTCTAGAGTTGGCTGAAGTCGGCCGCTGCTGGCCCGGTTCGCGACGCCGATACTACTCCGATACACCGTCTACAACTTCTGTCCATTCCTCGCTCCCGCGGATTGACGCGGGCGTCGCCATCCGTACACTGAGGAACGTAGCAGGAGTCCTGAAATTCATGGAAAAATTCGTTATCCGCGGCGGTAACCCGCTGCTTGGCTCCATCCGCGTCTCCGGTGCGAAGAACTCGGCCCTTCCCTGCATGGCCGCAGCGATTCTTACGGAAGACGAGGTTGTCCTCGAAAACATTCCGCAGGTGCGAGATATCGAGACAGAGCGCAAATTGCTTGTCTCCATGGGCGCGGAAGTAGAGCTCGGTTATGGCCGCGCGCAGCATCGGACTTCCATCTGCTGTCGTTTGCTTTCTGATCCCGTGGCGAAGTACGAGATTGTCAAGACCATGCGAGCGTCGTCGCTCGTACTGGGGCCGCTCATCGCCCGCACCGGCCTGGCCCGGGTCGCAATGCCCGGCGGATGCGCCATCGGTGGCCGCCCCATCGATCTGCACATCAAGGGACTGGAAGCGATGGGCGCAACCATCACGCAGGAACATGGCTACCTGGAGGCACGCACAGAGCGGCTGAAAGGCGCGCACATTCTGTTCGACAAGATCACGGTAACCGGAACGGAAGACTTGCTGATGGCGGCCGTGCTTGCCGAGGGCGAGACAGTGATGGAGAACTGCGCGCGCGAGCCGGAAGTGACAGATCTCGCAGCAATGCTCGTGTCCATGGGCGCAACGATCGAGGGCGCCGGATCAAGTGTGATCCGCGTTCGCGGCGTCGACAAGCTGCACGGCACCCGCCATCGCATTAACCCGGACCGCATCGAGGCCGGAACCTTCCTCCTCGCAGGTGCAATCACCGGAGGCGACCTCCGGGTGACTCAGTGCAATCCGGCGCATCTGAGCTCAGTGATTACCAAGCTGCAGGAATGCGGTGTGCGTTTGGATGTCGAGGGGGATACTATCCGCGTGCGAAGCGAAGGAAACCTGCGCAGTGCGGATATTTCAACCGAAGAATATCCTGGCTTCCCCACCGACATGCAGGCGCAGTATATGGCGCTTGCCACGCAGGCGGATGGCACGTCGGTAGTCGTGGAGAACATATTCGAAAATCGCTTCATGCATGTCCAGGAACTGGTGCGCATGGGAGCAAACATCAAGGTCGACGGCCGTACTGCCACGATTCGTGGCAAATCCCCGCTCTCTTCGGCCGCGGTGATGTGTTCCGACCTGCGCGCTTCCGCTTCGCTCGTTCTCGCTGCCATGGTCGCCGAGGGCGAAACGATCCTCGATCGCGTCTACCACATTGACCGAGGCTATGAGCGAATCGAGGAAAAACTGCGCGGTGTTGGCGCGGAGATCCGCAGGCTCGGGAATATCTTTGCGAGCAAGGCGTCCGCGTAGCAAATAAGGTGGCATCCGTATCTGCTCATGTGACGGTAAAATCATCTGAGTCCCGGATGCCGCAGCTCCCGCCCATTGCTCCACCCAGTATCCTCACGCCTCGACCACTCCGCGTGTGGCTGGTCCTGGGTTGCTTTGTCGTCTACCTGGTCGTCTCCTATTGCATCTTCTTTGAGGCTATTGCGCCGGTAGCCGATTTCTCCATTCGGCCCGCCATCGCGGCCGATTCGGAAGCCTATTGGGATGCCAGCGGCGTTAGAACCATCAATGTCGCGGACCAGAAGTACCAGCCAAATGCCGCGGGCAACCTGCTCGGCCCAGTGTTTGAGGCCAAGGTTCTCCGTACAGATTTCAACATTGCCGTCTTCAACTGCCTGCTTTTCATCTTCTGTCTGAGCCTGCTCCGCAGCATGCCAGAGTTTGATCGAGCAACGTTTCTGTTGTTGATGATGAGCAATCCGATGCTGCTCGCATCGTTGATCACGTTGAACAAGGAGATCTTTGCGCTAGCGGGAATCGTTGTTTTTATCCGCTACACGGCGGCAAGGCGCTTTCGCCTGTGGTGGCTTGTCCTTGCCCTCTCGCTTTCGCTCTTCGCGCGATGGCAACAGGTCTTTGTCATGCTGATGTATGTCGCCTTTGAATCAAGGATTTCGCCCCTGCGCGGACGGCCGCGTCGCGGCATTGCCGTTACAGTAATCATTTTCACCGTCGCATATGGGGTCATCTACCACTTTGCTTCATTCCTCATCGCATCGTTGCTGGCGCAGTCTGAAGCAGGTCACACGATTGTTCTACTGGACAATATTCAGGCGAATTTTGGCTTTCCGCTCGTTGCCATACCTAAGATCATGATGAACTGCATGGGGCGCCTCATCACACCTGCATACTACCTGCAGGGCTATCCCTATGAGGACTTCACGAACTGGCGCGATCAGATTTTTACGCAGATGCACACCTTGCTTCTGACGGCGCTTTTCGCTGGAATGCTCTTCGGCCGCAAGCTCCGTCTCCAGCATGCGCCCGTGTACCTTCTGGCGCTCTATCTGCTCATGACGGCAGTGAACCCCATGGTGCAGCCCCGCTACGAATATGCCGCCTATGTCCTGCTGTGCCTTGAAGCTTCGCGCTACTTCCGACTCGGTGTGGACGGCGAGGCCCCGACTCCGGCACTCTCCCCCAGGAAGACACTTTCTCCCTCGCTCGGCTGACTTGGCCGCTCCTTCTCGACTGTAGGTGCATCGTATTTCTTAGAGATTCGGGCGCAGTCGCCGCCCGATATAAAGGCAGACATGGCGAAAACAGACGATGCAGTCTTGAGAGAACAATTAGTCGCTTTCCTGAACGGCGGTCAGGCACACGCAAAATTTTCAGACGCGGTGGCACACTTTCCTGCGAATCGCATCAGCGAACGCCCGGCGGGACTTCCCTACTCAGCCTGGCAACTGGTGGAGCACATTCGGATCGCTCTTCACGATCTGCTGGAGTTCGTTACAAATTCCGAATACGTTGAAATGGAATGGCCCGGTAGTTATTGGCCAAAGGACGCCGCGCCAGGCAGGGACCAGTCCTGGGAAGAAACACTGAAAGCCATCGAGGCGGACTTGAAGAGCTTCGAGGAACTTGTCCATTCTCCGGACAGCAATCTCTATGCAACCATTCCCTGGGGTAAAAATGGTGAGACGTTGCTGCGTGAAGTGCTGCTGGCGGCGGACCACACAAGCTATCACGTAGGCGAGTTGATTCTTTTGCGCCGAGTGCTCGGCATCTGGAAAAGCTGAAGCAGGAGCACTGGATAAGAGAGGTCTGTCTTCTGCAGTGGTCCTTGAAAGTGTCCGTTTGCGCTAGCGCCAGCTCACAGCCAGTTGCCAGCGAAGGTGGCGGTGCGCCGTCTTGCGAAGCACCCGTTCGAACTCCTCGGTCTCTTTCAAAACTTCGTGGGTCTCATTGCCGAGCGCCAGGGGGTGATCGCGGAGAAAATCGATCAGGGTGCAAACAGTGATGAGGCCGTCTTCGGCGGCAAACCATTGCGGCGGCGGAAGGGTCTTAGCCCATTCAGGATCGCCCGCCCCCTCCTCAAGAAGCAGGGCCATCGAATTTTCGTCGGCGGAAAAGAAGTCGAGAATCGGCCGCACGCCGAGCCGATGCGCGAGCTTCTCGAGTGCATCTTCGTTTCTGGCCAGGGCGCGGCCATTCACAAAGATGTCGAATCCGGGGTCTTCGCCTTCCACGACGATGTACATGGACGCAGCCACGCGAGCAGTGTACTCCACGGTTTGTGAGATGCGGAGCAGTGATTGCGGGTACCTCAGCTCCGAGTAATCTCAAATATTACTCCCCTGTCTTCCGCCCGATTCGAGAATGCCCAAGCGATCGCGATCACGATCAGAGTTGCTCCCGCAATGAAGGTCCAGTCTGGCCGGAGCCGCATCCACAGCATAGATTCCGCAGTTGCCACTAGCGGCTGCGTCCACTGCAACATGCTCGCGCGCCCGGCGCCAAATGTACCTAGCAACCAATAGAAGAAAAGATAACCGCAGACTGTTGCGAGGGCGGCGTTGATGGCAAAACCTGTGGCCGCCATTGCCGACCAGGTTACGGCTTCGTTCTCGAAGAGTTGAGAAGTAATAAATAGCAACGCCGCGGAGACGACGCATTGCACAAACAAAGCTTCGCCAATCGACATTGTTCGTATATACCTCTCTGCGCCAGCGAGCGCCCATGCCAGAACGCAGGCTGCCCCAAAAGGAAAAAACAGCCACGGCAACTGACCCATGGAAATGTCGAGACTGCGGTCGAGCAGAAAAAGAACGCCAGCCAGACCCACGACGGCGGTGGTGATTGCCAGCCGCCCGCTGATCGCAAGAAACACAGGGACCGCTGCCAGAAAAACAATGGAGATGGCGGGCGGAAAGTGGCCTTCCCCGGCGAAGATCAGTAACTGCGGAAGGCACAGAACGCCCATTCCAACAGTAACCGCGCCGGCGATACTACGAAGAGGCCTGCGCCAGAGCCGTCGATATACCGCCCACGGCAACAGGATGACGGCACCGATTCCATATTGAATAGCGAGCGAGCGAAGTGGCGGCTGCGCAGGACTCGATGCCCTCAATATCCACCCGGAACCCCACAGCAGCGACAGGCTCAGGAATGCAGCCACGGGACGATAGCGCATAGGAAAAAGGGCTACGCGCATGGCGTAGCCCTGTCTCCACGACTATAGACCAGCACGCAGGCTGGCTCTAGCGGCGGCCGCCCGTCGGACCACCACCACTGCCCGGTCCGCTGCCCGGTCCGCGACCTCCACGGCCCCGACGGCGACGGCGGCGATTCGGATCGACGGCAGCGCCCCCGTTGCGTGCAGCGCCCGCGGGTACCGGCGCATCATCGGCGCGATTGAAGTTCGGCTCGTTCTCCTCGTCGATGACTTCGTCGGATTCTTCGAAGTCGTCCCCGCCCTCGATCATGATCGTGCTCGCGTTCGAAGAAGGTTGGCGTTCTGAACTCTGCTGCCGTTCCGGACGTTCCTGGCGTGGCGGCCGCGGCGCTGCCGGCTCGCTTCCGCCTTCACTGCCGGGCTCCGGCAATCCAAGCTTCTGCCGCTGCTCCTTGAGGAGCGCCTTCCGGGAGAGCTTGATGCGATTGCCCTCGATGCCGAGAACCTTCACCATCACCTGGTCGCCCTCGCGCAGTTCGTCCTTCACATCCTTGACGCGATGCTCGGCGATTTCGCTGATGTGCAGCAACCCGTCCGTGCCTGGGAAGATCTCGACAAAGGCGCCGAACTCCGCCAGCCTGACCACCTTGCCGAGGTAGGTCTTCCCTACCTCAGGCACGGCCGTCAGGTCGTTGATCATGCCCAGCGCTTTGGTCAACCCGACCTCGTCGCTCGAAGCCACGTTCACCCGGCCGGTGTCGTCGACGTCGATCTTGACCCCGGTTGCCTCGATGATGCCGCGGATGACCTTGCCGCCCGGTCCGATCAGATCGCGGATCTTGTCCGTAGGAATCTGCAGGGTATGGATACGCGGAGCAAACTTCGACCGCGTCTCACGTGCGCCTTCGAGCTCGGCATCCATCTTGTCCAGCAGGAAGAGCCGGCCATGCCGCGCCTGCTCAAGCGCCTCGCGCATGATCTGCCCGGTAATGCCGCTGATCTTGATGTCCATCTGCAAAGCAGTAATACCTTTGCGCGTGCCCGCCACCTTGAAGTCCATGTCTCCGTAGTGGTCTTCGGCGCCTGCAATGTCAGTCAGGATGGCGTACTGTTCGTCTTCCTTTACCAGCCCCATCGCCACGCCGGCGACGGCGCCCTTGAGAGAGACACCCGCGTCCATGAGTGCAAGACTCGCACCGCAGACCGTTGCCATCGACGAAGAGCCGTTTGACTCCAGAATGTCGGAGACGATGCGGAAGGTATAAGGAGACTCGTCAACCGAGGGCAGTACCGCCGAGATAGCACGCTCCGCGAGTGCGCCATGACCCACTTCGCGGCGGCCAACACCTGTCATACGGCCGGTTTCGCCTACAGAGAACGGCGGGAAGTTGTAGTGCAGCATCAGCCGCTTCTTCTGCTCGCCTTCATAGGTTTCCAGGCGCTGCTGATCGTCCGTGGTGCCGAGTGTGATGGTGACCAGAGCCTGCGTCTCGCCGCGAGTAAAGAGAGCCGAGCCGTGGGTGCGCGGCAGCACGCCGGTCTCGATGGTGATCTCGCGAATCTCATCAAACGCGCGCCGATCGGGACGGACTCGCTCCTGCAACACCTGCTCGCGGAAGATCCGCTCGCGCAGAGCTTCGTAGTATTTGCCCAGCTTCTTCTTCGCGTCTGGTTGATCGGGCGGCAGTTCTTTCGCCAGCTCATCCTTGATTGCCTTCACCATCGCGTAGCTCTCCGCCTTGGGGTGCGTCTTGGTATCGAGCGCATCCTTCAATCGGGCGCCGATCTTCGACTCGAGCTGCGATGCGTAGGCATGATCGATCTCGATTTCAGCAACGACACGCTTGGGTTTGCCGGCCTTTGCCACGAGCTCTTCGATCGCCGCAACAATTTTCTTGACCTCGCCGTGTCCGAACTCGATCGCATCGACCACCAGCTCTTCGCTGACTTCCTTCGAGCCGCTCTCTACCATCACGATGCCGTCCTTTGTACCGACGACCATGATGTTGAGCGTGCTCTCGTGCCGCTCCGCGTAAGTAGGATTGATCACGAACTGATCGTTCACACGGCCCACGCGCACCGCGCCAACCGGGCCATTGAAGGGGATGTCAGAGAGTGCGAGCGCAGCACCCGCGCCATTGATACCGATAACGTCCGGATCATTCTCCTTGTCCGCCGAAAGAACAAACGCGATGACCTGCGTCTCGTTACGGAAACCTTCAGGAAAAAGCGGGCGGATGGGACGGTCGATCTGGCGCGAGGTCAAAATCTCTTTCTCGCTGGGGCGTCCTTCCCGCTTGATGAAGCCGCCGGGGATCCGGCCGCCTGCATAGGTGTATTCGCGGTAATCAACGGTGAGGGGGAAAAAGTCGATGCCTTCGCGCGGGTCCGCCGAAGCAACAGCGGTGACCAGCACGACGCTGTCTCCTTGCGATACTAGGGCGGCCCCGGGGGCCTGCTTGGCCATGCGGCCGGTTTCAAAAGTCAGTCGCTTGCCGCCGGCAAGCTCAACAGATACTTCTTGTTTCATGGAATCCTCGTTTTCTGTGCAGCGCAGGAGATGATGTCGCTCCAGGCAGGAAGGCACGCAACACCGATGGACAACTCTCGGTGCAGGTTATTTGTTTGCACGCGACCTCCTCTCAACCGTAGCGGCGAGTGGAAGTGTGCGAAGGCGACGCGCGGCATCGGCACGGAGATGCCGGGATCCCACGTCGCTGTCGCTGGAAACGTGCAATAAAAGGGCAAGGTCTGTACAGACTTACTTACGAATGCCGAGCTTGCCAATAACATCGCGGTAGCGAGCGGAGTCGTTGGTCTTCAGGTAATTCAGAAGACGACGACGCTTGCTCACCAGCATCAGCAGACCACGGCGGGATGCGTGGTCCTTCTTGTGGGTCTTGAAATGTTCGGTCAGCTCGCCAATCCGTTCACTAAGAATTGCGATCTGCACCTCGGGACTCCCCGTATCCGAATCATGTGTACGGAAGCGGGAGATCACCTCTGACTTCTTTTCTGTTGCCAGCACGCTTACCTCTCTATGCTCTTTATCGATTCCACTCTCTAAGTGTCTGGCTCAAGAGTAACATAGGGTGCTTTTCGAGAACAGGCGAAGAGCCTGGAATAGCGAGGTTAATGAACGGCAATCTCTGTCTTGCCGCCCTCTCTCGGATTGTTCTTGTCTAACAGAAAAGTCAGCAGGACCATGATCGCCGAAGCCGCGGCCAACGCAAAGTACACATCCACATAGGCCTGCGCCGCCGTCTGCGACTGGAGAGAACTGTAGATGCGGGCCACGGCGCCCTCCTGCGCATTCGATGGCCCCAGATGGCCGGTGAGAGCGCCTGTCAGCGACTGCAGTCGCTGTTGATACACCGGATTGCCGGGATGCAGGTGCTGGAGCTGGTTGGCCTGGTGAAAGGCTGTGCTCTCCACAACAAAAGCGTTCGTAAGCGAAATGAGAATCGAGCCGCCGATATTCCGGGCGAAGTTGATGAGCCCGGCCACCTGATTGTTCAGCTCCCGCGGGATGCCGAAGTAGGCCGCCGTCGTAACCGAGATGAAGACAAATGGGATGGCCGCCACCTGCACGATGCGCAGCCAGGATGCGAAACCGAAACTCATCCCAAGGTTGACCCGCATGGCGGAGTACCCATATCCCAGGACGAATAAAGCAAATCCGAAAATGATGATGTTGCGTGCAGGAAAACGCGATACCGCCAGCCCCGCCATCGGCATCACCACGATCAGCATCAGGCCTCCCCACGAAAGAGCGAGGCCCGCGATCGTGGCGGTGTAACCAAGCAACTGCTGCGTAAACTGCGGCTGCAGTACCGTGGCCGCATTCAGAATGCCGCCCGTCATCAACATCAGAAACGAGCACACGGCGAAGTTTCGGTATTTGTAAAGCCGCATCTCCATCAGCGGTTTCTTCGCCCCTCGCAACTCCCACCAGATAAGCAAAAAGAACGAAAGCGCAAAGGTGATGGCGTAAAACTTGATCCAGCTCGAGCCGAACCAATCCCACTCTTCGCCCTTGTCCATGAAAATCTCGAGCGATCCCATCGAGATCACCAGCAGGATCACACCTATATAGTCAATGCGCCAGAAGTTCTTGCGGTCCGGTTTCAGATACGGGGGATCTTCCACCAGCATCTGAACCAGGAATAGCGCAGCAATGCCGATCGGGATATTGATGTAAAAGATCCAGTGCCAACTGTAGTTGTCCGTGAGCCAGCCGCCGATCGTTGGTCCGATCGACGGCGCCAACACTGCGACCAGTCCATAGAGAGAAAACGCGAGCCCACGCTTGCTTGGTTCGAAGGAGTCGGCCATGATCGCCTGCGCCATCGGCTGAAGGCCTCCGCCACCCGCTCCCTGAATCACACGAAAGAACAGCAGCAGTCCAAGCGAAGGAGCCAGACCGCACAGAAACGATGCGCCCGTGAAAATGAGCAGGCACATCATGAAGAATCTTTTGCGGCCAATCACACTGGACGCCCAGCCACCCATGGGCAGCACGACTGCGTTTGCCACAAGATAAGTGGTCAGTACCCAAGTGCTTTCATCGCGACTCGCGCCGAGTCCGCCTGCGATGTACGGCAGTGCGACGTTTGCGATAGAGGTATCCAGTACCTCCATGAAGGCAGCCATCGCAACGGTCGCAGCAATCACCCATGGATTCGTCTTTGGCTTCCAAGTCGTCATGGGCACTGCTGCCGCCGCTGCTGCCATGTCGTTGCTTTGCTCCTGCCGGGTAGCGCTCGTCGCGACGCAAGAATACGGCAAAATGAGGGCGACAGAGCCTCGGTTGTTTTGCTGAATAGATGCAAAACCCGCGTCAGCCGACTCGCAAACTGACAATCCGATGCTCGCTGGTTCGATTTAGCGAATGACCTGCGATCCGGGGTCAGCGCGGCGGGCGGGCGATCGGAATACTATTTCTTACCACCATCGAGTTTGCCAGCCCAATGAAGGAAGCGGATCAATTGCCCCTTCTCCTGCCAAACGAAGCGAACAAAGTCCCTGGCACTGATGGTCTTGGCTTCGCGCCCGGAGTAGGTCTCGATACGCCAGCGAAGATAATCGCTGCGCCATGGCCGCAAGCGATTTCCCCGCGTGGCATTCCAAAGAAACCGCATTGCACTTCCCATCGCCATCGGACTCCGGCAACAGTATAGAGGTGCGTGTCAGCGTCGCCGTGGCTTCAGTCCATCACGCTGGGTAAAGAACGCCAAATCCCACGATTACATGCGATCGAAGAGAGTTCCCTGCTTCTCGATTGCCACGATTACGGATTCAAGGGCCGCCTGCTGTGTCGTATTGGCGGAAAGTTGGGTTGCTACTGTTGGCAGGTCTGCCTGTAGCAGATTGGTCTGGTTTGCCACCAGTTGCATCTGCTCCTGCGAAGCATAGGAGGAAGCAGACTGAAAGCGATTGATCGAACCATCGAGCGACGCACGCTGTGTACTGACCTGCGAGAGTGCGGCGGTCAATTGCGACGTTAAAGCAGTTGTGGTTGCCGTGTCGCCTGTCGAAAACCCCTGAATCAGCGAATTCAGCGTGCCTAGCAGATCGCCGCTTGCAGAGGTGAATATCTGCTGTCCGGGCAGGTTGGTCGCAATCGATTGCCCTCCGGGAGTGTTCAGGTTGTTCACAACGTTGTCACCTGCATAGATCACGCTCGCTGGAGTGGTCGACGTGTCCAGTTGAAATGGCGGGGTACTATTTTGACTCCCGGAAAATAGATACTTGCCGCTATAAGTTGTGTTGGCCAATCCGAGAATTTCATCGCGAATGCTGGTAAGTTCCGCTGCGACGCTGGACCGGTCGTTGGCGTTATTCGTGCCGTTGTTTCCGGCGGTGGCCACCGATATCGCCTGATTGATCTGATCCACCACCGATCCCAGCGTCGAATCGGCAACCTGCATCCTGGCCGTCGTCGTTGCCGCCGTCTGCGTAAAAGTACTGTCCACGGCAATCTGCGCTGAAAATTGCACATTCTGTGCGGCTGCGACCGGGTCGTCGCCCAATCCGGTGAGCCGGATGCCACTCGATATTTGTCCCGACAGCACCTGCTCCTGCGCTGTGTTTTGCGAGAGCGCAGCCGTGAGCTGCTGGATGTAGTTCGGATTAACATTCATATTTCGTTCTCCCAGCAGCTACACCGATACAGCGGTTTCCGTGCCCAGATTAAGGGCACTCGTGATTACCGAGTTCAGAATAGTGAAGACCTTTGCAGCAGCCTGATAGGACTGCTCGTACGTCTGCAGGAGAGCTGCCTGGTCGTTCATGTTCACTGAGGACAACGCCCCTTGCTGCGATTGAAGCTGCGTAAGGGAGGCGCTCTGCGATGCCTGAGCAGCCGTTGCCTCGCTTACCTTTGCACCGATGCCACCCACCAGGGACGCATACGACACATTCGGCGTCTGCCCACCCACGATGGCGGCAGACGCCAGTGCGGCAATCGCCATTGCATTCGACCCATCCTGCGCTCCGGCGCCGGATGCCGAGGCAGCTACACCGTCAGGATCGCTCAGAACAACGGAAATGGCGTTCGCTGCTCCTGTCGCGCTCCCACTCATGCCAAATATCGGCGCGCCGCTGCCTCCGTTCGCATCGATCCCGGTCGCTTGCTGCGCGTTGACTGCGTTACCCACACTCCAGGCCAACTGATCGATCGATGAGAGGGCGCTCGGAATATCGGAATCCCTCGCCTCGAGCGCACCGCCAATCTGGCCGCCGCTGTTGGTCAAAGCTGAGGTCTGGTCCACTCCCCCCAGCAACAGATGGGTTACGCCGCCGGAGCTCTGTGTTTGGAGATCCACGCTCTGACCGCCGGACACCAGCACCGCACCTGAAGAGGTCGTGATCGTCAAGCTATTGTTTTCATTGATGATTTGATGGATGCCGACGAGCTGGGACAATTGCTGGAGATCGTACTGCCTCTGATCTTCGAGTGTTCCTGCATCGCCGGTTGGGCTGCTTGCGCTGATCTTGGCGTTCAGGCTGGCAATGTCGCCGGTCAGCGAGTTCACTTGACTCGCGGCAGAGGCAATCGTCGCATCCAAACCAGACTGCTGCTGCGCCAGACCGTTAGATACCTGGTTGAATGTCGCAGCCAGGCTCTCCGCCGCAGAGAGCACACCGGTTCTCAGGCTTGCATTCGAAGGGTCGGCAGACAGTGATGAAAAGCTCTGAAAGAACGCCGTCATCTGCTGCCCAATATCGGCAACTCCGCTGCTTGTACTCGCTCCCGTCGCCATGATGGCGCCGGAAAAGAGCGACTGCAGATCGTTCAGCGCCGTGAGCCGCGCTGCGGCGGCAGACTGGTCCTGCGTCTGCTGATCGATGCGTTGATTTAACAGGCGATCACGTTGCGAGACGATTCCCTGGACCGTGACGCCGCTGCCACTGGTGTGTCCGTTGACCGTCACAGTATCGGCGGATCCCCACTTCACAGCCTCGGTTGTATAACCCGGCGTATTCGCGTTGCCGATATTCCCGGCCACAACTGAAATCGCCGCCTCGTCTGCCGCGAGGGCACCCGTCGCAATGTTCCATGCTTGATTGAGAGAGGCCATATCCTTCAGCGCCTGGCAAAAGCTCGGTAGCTCCCAGCCGGCGAATACTGCCCCGGCTCGAGCCCAAGCACATTGAGATTGATACGCGTCTGCCGAAGCAGGCGATCGAGAAGCAGCAATTTCCAGGAGAGGCGTGCATGTGTGGCATTGGAGATCGAAAGCCGCGGCATTTTGGCTTCCCATTCGCGGGAGAGGCAAGCAAGCTGCATGAGGATCTCCGCATCCATCTTTACGAGGCTATCGATCGCACGATCCAGTGTTCGCTCAATCTCAGACCAGGAGAACCACGGCCTCTCTATATCGTCGCCGCTCATTCACAGTCCCCTTCTAGCTGCCTATGTTGTGCAGCATGGCGTTTGCTACGTCCTCAGGTGCGACTTGATAGCTACCGTTGGCAATCTGCTGTTGCAGGCTGGCGACACGATCCTGCCGGACCTCCGGCATCTGCATAGCTTGCGCTACAACCTGGGCTGCCGGGCTGAGGTCACTCGAGTCCCTTCCCGACCCGATGCCGTTGGTGGGAGGAGCTGACGGACCGTCCGAGCGCACCCGGGACGGCATCTCAATCCCGACGTTCTCCAGGCCCGATCCGAAAGTGGAACGATCGCGTACTTCCATGGATGAACCTCCTCACAAGCTATATCGGCTACGACCCGGAAAGCTTGAGGCCAGTCTGAGGTGGCGCTTTTGGGACCTTTTGAGCACTGCCGGCATTGGACCGTTCGAGCTGCTGCAAAACCCTGTTCGCGATGCCGAACCCACCTCGCTCGGAGATCGCCCGCGCCAGGGATTCAGAGGCGAAGCCCGAAAGTGCGCCTCCGCTCCCCCCGCCGGCACTGTCACTCTCCTCTCCGGTGAGTCCATCGCTGTCCTGCATGGGCTTTAGCAACTCCACCATCAGACTTGCTTCAAACTCGTGCGCACAACGCTCGAGCCTGGGATCCTTCGCATGCGCAGTTCCTATCGCGCTCTGCGGCGACACGCTTTCCAATCCTGCTCCCGCAACTTGCACTAGAGCACCTCCAGCTCGGCCTCAAGCGCTCCGGCCTCTTTCATCGCCTGCAGTATCGAAATCACGTCGCGCGCGCTCGCGCCGATGCCCTGCAGCTCCTGGACCAGGTCGTCGACTGTCGCTCCGCGTTTCAGCACAATCTGGTTGACCGGCTTGTCCTGCGCGTCGACTCGGGTTTCCTGCACCGTCTGTGTCGTCCCATTGCTAAGCGGTCCAGGCTGGGAGACAGCGACATCGCTGACGACATTCACCACCAGCCCGCCGTGAAGAATCGAGACAGGTTGTAAACGCACATCGCCACCAATCACCACCGTTCCAGTACGTTCATTCACCACTACCTTGGCGCGCGGGTAGGTTTCAATCTCGACCGCTTCCACGCGAGCCAGAAGAGCAGGCAAATCCTCTCCCGATTGAGGATGCAGATCAACACGCCGGCTGTCGGCGGCATGTGCGAGAGGACGTTTGAGGTCGCTGTTGATCGCGTCTGCCATGCGTTCCGCGGTTCGAAAGTCTGCCTCGTTGAGCAATATGGATAGAGAAGGCAGCCGCGACAGATCAAGCGGCACACCGCGTTCGACCATTGCGCCACCAGGAATGCGACCGGTCGTAGGATGGTTGACGACCTTGGCATTCCCGTTCGCCGCCGCCGCGTACCCGCCCAGCACGAGCGGCCCCTGCGCTTGCGCATAGATTCGCGCATCCGGTCCGTACAGCGGCGTCATCAGCAGAAGTCCGCCATTGAGACTGCGCGCATCGCCTGCCGAAGAAACCGTAACATCGATCTTCGTGCCGGGCTCTGCAAAGGGCGGCAGAGTTGCCGCGATGAAAACCGCCGCCATATTCTGCACCCGGAGCGTGTTTGCACTCCCCGTGGTGGGTATGTTTACTCCCATGCGCTGCAGGGTGGAGATGAGCGTCTGCACGGGAAAGACGGTCTGCTGGCTGTCACCGGTTCCGCTCAGACCCACCACGATGCCATAGCCAATCAGCTGGTTTTCGCGAACACCCTCGATCGTCGCAACGTCCTTGATGCGAACCCGGTGAGCTGTTGCGTCATGAATCTGCTGCGCCGATGCAAAGCACGGCGCAGACGCCGCAGCCAGAACGAGCAGTCCACGACGGAGTTGATCGTCCCAAATGCGAGATGAACTGCTAAAAGATGACCAGACGTTCCAGCAAGCGGACCAGAGGGTTTTGGCGGTACGTGTAATCATTGATGATTCCCTTTCCAACGACTTCCAGTTCAAGGTCAGTGACCGCCGTCGACAGCACTTGATTGCTTGCGTTCACGTCACTGGGTCGCACGAGTCCGCGCAGGCGAATCATCTGCATTTGCTGGTTGAATGTCACCTGTCTCTCAGCTTCGATAACGAGAATGCCATTGGGCAGCACGCTTACCACCTGGCCGCCAACCGTTGTGTTCAAACTCGAATTGGTGACGCTCTGCCCTTGCGCAGTGAGCGCGCTGGCAGAATTTTGTGAGACCAGGTTTTGCAGACTGTTGCTCGCCGAGAGCTTTGCGAACAGCGAAGTAATCTGTGAATTTGCGCTGGAAGCTCTTGAGTTCTTGACCGAGCCGTCCGTCGAGGCCGAGAGCGCCTCGACCACCACTATGGAGACCAAGTCGTGGGTGTGCATCGCGCGGACATCGGAGGCAAGACGAGTAAATGCTCCGTCATCGCTCCAGATCGAGCCCATCGTGTGCGGCTCGGCTTCACTTTGTTGACGGACGCGGGCGATGTAGTCAGAAAGTGCGCGGTCCGTGGCGCCCTGAATCCCATTGTTCTTCTTTGGAGTCGAACCCGCATGCGCCATGCAGCCGGCAGCCACTACCAGCAAGCCCGCAACGATCGGAAGTGGTCGAGACAATCGCCAGAAAGTACTCACCGCCATGCGCCCGCTTTCCCGCTGAGGATCCCCGCTCCCGCATCGATGACCTTCATCTCTACGAGCGCTCCTGTCACCTCCACGCGCGCCCGTACTCGAGCCCCGCATGCGCCGCTCTCCAGCGCCGTGGCTTCGAGCGCCATCGTGGAAAAGCCCAGGCGAGCGCCGCGGAGCGACACATGATCGCCTGCCCGGACACAAACGACTGGTCGCGGAAACTGCTTGTCCCCCTCTGCCGGATGGTCAGAGCCGCGCGTGAGCGTCAGCCGTGGGGGGGCGGCCGGGTGCTTTGAATCCGCGATCCGTTGCCAATGCAGCCCGGAGATCGGATCCGCCTGCTCCGCATCGCGTGCTACGCGCACGGCCGATGCTCCAGCCACACCAACGCAAAGCAGCATAACGAGACAAACGACAACGTTTATCAAGCCAGTCATAGTTGATCCACCTAGATCAGCGGGACATATTGTTTACTTGCGAATACATATCATCGGCCGCTTTGATGACTTTGGAGTTGCTCTCATAGGCACGTTGTGCAAGTACCATCTCGACAAATTCGCTGACCACGTCAACGTTCGACCCTTCGAGATATCCCTGCTGAACCTGCCCCAACCCCTGAGTTCCACCTGGATTGTCCGTGACCGGGTCGCCGGACGAGAGAGTGGCTCGAAGCAGATTTCCGCCCATGGCTTCGAGGCCGCCCGGGTTGGCAAACGTGGCGAGTTGCAGTTGTCCTAACTGCTGTGGATTCTGCTGTCCCGGAAGGGTCGCGTTGACTTGGCCGTACTGGGTAATGGTCACGGCGGTCGCATTCGGCGGAATCGTAATCGCCGGCTGCAGCAGATCGCCCGCCGCCGTCACCATGGTTCCCTGGTTGTTCAGGTGGAAGCTGCCCGCACGCGTGTAGGCGGTTGTCCCATCGGGACGCTGCACCTGAAAGAAGCCTGAGCCCTCGATCGCGATGTCGAGCGGATTGTTCGTCTGGCTGAGATCGCCCTGGGTCATGATCACCTCGGTCGCTGCCGATTTGGTACCCAGTCCAATCTGCAAACCTGCCGAGACGGTTTGCGCACTCTGCGCCGCACCGGGTGTCACCATGTTTTGGTAAAGCATGTCCTGAAACTGCAACCGTGTCTGGCGGAAACCCGCCGTCGAAGAGTTGGCGAGATTGTTCGCGATAGTGTCCAGATTTAACTGCTGGGCGGTCATGCCGCTCGCCGCTGTATAGAGTGCTCGTATCATTTCCTTCTATCCCCCGGTTCTTCTGCGGTGTCTCTGAATCTTCTGCTCTAGACCTTCGGCAGGTCCTCACTTGCGGCGCGGTCAAGATCGTTATGGAAGACGGAGAGAGCCTTCTGCATCATCTCGGCCTGTCGCTGGATCAGCATCAGTTGCAGGCTGCCGCTTACGATGTTCTGATTCGACCCTTCAAGCTCGCCTTGAGCGACGGAATAGTCCTGGCCAGGCTTGAGAGTGCGCGTATCGTTCACGCGATACTGATCGGCGCCCTCCGCCATCAGCTGCGTTGCGGGCGCAACAAATATTCCGAGCTGGCCGACTACGCCTCCGTCAACTGAAACAGCGCCGTCGGTACCTACCGCGACCGTCCCATTGGGCATCATGATCGGCTTGTGCGCTGTGTCGAGGACAGCGTTACCACCGCTGTCCACCAGCATTCCGTCCTTGCTCCGCTGAAATGCGCCATCACGTGTGTACCGCTCGCCGTGTATCGTCCTGACGGCAAAAAAACCCTGGCCCTGGATCGCCACATCCGTAGCGTTTCCTGTCTTCACCAGCGCGCCCTGTCCCAGATCGACCTGATCGCCGCCAAGCACACCGTAGCGATTGACCGCGCCATTCAACTGCGAATCTCCTGCTCCCGTGCCGGCAATCGCGTCCCGGAAATACTCGCGCTGAGCGCGGTACCCGTTTGTATTCGCATTTGCCAGATTGCTCGAAGCCGCGTCCATCGCTTCCGTGCGCGCGAGCAATGCGGAATAGGCTGCGTAGTAACCACTATCCATCGCCACTTCTCCTGCCGACTACTGTTGCACCGAGATGGCCATTTCGCGGCAGGTCAGGAGCGCCCATTCTTAGTGGTATCTAATCAACACTCTCGGTTTCCCGGCCGCGTAGCGACAACACAATGTCGCGCGTCTCCGCAGGACGGCGTCCCCGCGCGGCGAGCCAGATCCGTAACCACAGATGGTTGTGCATGCGAACCAGGCGGGCATCGCTCGGCCGTGCTCTCTCAATCAGATCGCCGATGCAGGCTGCGACGCCATTGGGTCCCGGGACCAGCACCTCAGAGGCGTCCGCGCTTTCCGCTTCCATAAGACACCATGCGCTATCTTCGACAAATGCCGCGTGCACCGGCTCGCGCAGCATATGTTCCATCGCGCGGGCAGCAGCGTGCTCCGCCCGGTATCTTCCTGCCAGATACAAAGCCGCATCGGGGCCCTGACGGAGAAGAGCCAGGCCATAGCGCCTTTGCAAAAACGCCGGGACACCCAAAGATGCAAACTCGAGACCCGGCATTCCCTGCGGCAATACAGCACAGCTCCATTGAATCGCCAAAGCCTTCGCAATGGTTTCTTCCGAAGTGCCGTGCAAACGACCTAACCATTCGCCGATCCGGCCACTCCCTGCGCGACGCTGCGCGGCAAGCGCCTCCTGGAGCTCTCGATGGCTGATCCATCCACGGCTGAGCAGGATCAGACCTAAGGGCATGCGCAACGCACGCTCTCCGGCAGCCGGCTCCCAGTTCTCAACCTGGCTGCGGATCGCGTCAGCGAGAATTTGCTCCATGCAGGCTGCACAACACGCCCACTTCTCCTCAAATCGAGGGAAGGAGCGCTTCCTGAAGAGTTGCAGCCAGCCGGTTCTGCACTCCCTGTTTCCGCAAACGTCGGTCCAGCGGCTGGTCATGATTGGCGGAGTGTTTTTCGGCTCAGTTGACAGGGATAGGCGCGTCACCCGGAGAGTACCTCCGTGACACGCAATCCAAACTTCCCTTGAACCAGCACGACCTCTCCCCGGGCAACCACTTTGTCCCCGATGATCAGGTCGACGGGATCCGTTATCTGCCGATCGAGCGGGATGACAGCACCCGGTCCAATCTCCAGTAATTCAGCGAGAGACATCTCTCTTGCGCCGAATCGTATGTTGGCTTCGAGCTCGATATCGAGCAATCGGCCCAGATCATTTCCTTCCACCATGTCTCTTCCTCGATAAGTCCGGGATCAATTTCGGCATCAGGCGCGAGCAGCGCGTCTGACGGATGGCGCGCCCAGCGCAACGCGAAGCCTTGCCATAGCCGACGAATGAAGCTGGGAAACACGCGATTCCACCACTCCCATCGTCGCTCCCACCTCACGCATGGTCAGTTCCTCGTAGTAATACAGCGTCAGAACCATGCGTTCCCTCTCCGGGAGTTCCGCAATCGCATCCGCAAGCAGCCGCCGCATCTCGCTGCTCTGGCATTGCAGAAAGGGATCGTCTTCCGGGCCTGCAGGAATGAGCGCCAGCACCTCCATCCCTCCGTCGTCGGAGGGAGTCGCGTTGAGGCTGCTCAACTCGAGCCCCGACAGCTCGCCGAGAAGCTGCTGATATGCATTCAGATCCAGCCCCATCTCTTCCGCAACTTCGCTCTCCGTCGGAGCCTTGCCGAGGGTCGCGCTCAGAGACCGAATGGCCTCCTCCACCGCACGGCCTTTCCGCCGCAGATCACGCGGTCCCCAATCCAGGGCCCGCAGGCTGTCCAACATCGCACCGCGGACGCGAAACTGCGCGTAGGTACGGAACTGTACCTTTTTGTTTGCATCGAATTTCTGCAATGCGTCCATCAGGCCAACAATGCCGGCGCTGATCAGGTCTTCCATTTCGACCTGCTGGGGCAGACGTTCGCGAATGCGCAGCGCCAGAAAGCGCACCATCGGCAGATGCTCCCGGAGGACCTCTTCCGAAACGGCTGAGTTTTCGTAGGGCCGCGCGCCGAATGCACTACCCTCGAAACACGCCGGTGGGGCGGCCTCTACCGATGGCGACAGTCCATCATCGCCGGTCTGAAGGCGGGCAGCAGACGGACTCTTCGGCAGCGGATAAAGGCTGACGGGGAGTTGGATTCGCTTGTGACCTGTGGACGTTCTCTGTTCCATGCCTGCTCCTGGTAGATTCGCTCTCACTCGCTGAGGGCGCCGACTAGCGCACGGTCCCCAGCGATCGAACTCGTACGTCGGCCGGAACTTCACTCGGTGCCAATACCGTCACCCGAGGTACCGCCGGCTCCAGCCAGCGTCGAATGTGATATCGCGCCGGACTCTGACACAGAAGCACGGGCCATGCCGTTGCGCTCGCCCCACCACTTAGCCTTTTCAAAGAATCGGCCATGCGCCGGATCACCGGGGTCGACAAGGCACTTCGCTCGCTGATGTTGCGGCTCCCATCGCCGAAACAGGACTGAAGTTCGTCGTCGATAGCCGGATCGAGCAGCAGTACCGGAAGCGCTCCGTCTGCATCGAGATGAGGCTGGACCAGGCGCCGTCCCATCGCCTGCCGGCATAGCTCCACCAGGTGCGGCAAGGCCTTATTCGCCGGAGCGGCCTCTACCAGCACCTCGAGGATCGTCCCCAGATCGCGAATGGAAACCTGCTCGCGCAGAAGCTGCTGCAGAACGCGCTGCACTTCGCCCAGCGTCAGTACCTTCGGGATCAGTTCTTCGACCAGCTTGGGATGCGAGTCGTTCAGCGTATCAATCAGACGCTTGGTCTCCGCGCGGCTGAGAAGGTCCTGTCCATGCCGTCGCACCAGCTCGGACAAATGCATCGTGATGACGGTAGTTGGATCGACAACCGAGTAACCCGCCGCCAGAGCCTGCTCTTCGAGTGCGGGCGCAATCCAGCGAGCACTCACGCCGAAAGCCGGCTCGCGCGTTTCCTTGCCCGGAAGAGCGCGGGCCTGCGGGTCCGCGGAGACTGCCAGCAGTTGATTGCCTTCGGTCTGCCAGCGGCCGATCTCGACCCCACGCAGCGAGATGACATATTCCCGCGGCTTGAGACGCAGATTGTCTGCGATATGGACCGGCGGTACGACAAATCCGAGTTCCGTCGCCAGATGCCGCCGCAGTGTCCGGATGCGCGACAGCATCTGGCCGCCCTGCTTCTCGTCAACCAATGGAATTAGCTGAAAGCCGATCTCAAGCGAAAGTTCATCCATCCGAAGCAGCCCGGCGAGATTCTCGCTCTGCACCTTCGCGTCTTCCTTCTTCGCGGCGTCTGCTGGACCATCCGCCGCATCCACCACCGGGCGACGTGCCACCTTGCGTCCGACAAACAGCAATACTGCGGCAACGAGAAGAAACGGCACCTTCGGCAAGCCCGGGACCAGCGCCATGACACCCAGCACGCCGCCGGACATATACAGCGTCGCCGAGCGGCCCAGGAGCTGCGCACCAATCTCCGTACCCAGCGCACCTGCAGAAGACGCGCGAGTGAGCACCATGCCGCCCGCGACCGAGACCAGCAGCGACGGGATCATCGTGACCAGGCCGTCGCCCACGGTCAAAGTGGTGTAGGTCTTCAGAGCCTCACCGAGGGCCACGCCCTGCTGCAGCGTGCCGATCAGCAGGCCCGCAATGATATTGATGGCGGTGATCAGAATCGTCGCCATGGAGTCGCGCTGATTGAAGCGTGCCGCGCCATCCATCGCGCCATAGAACTCCGCCTCCCGAGCTACGGCTTCACGTCTTTTGCGTGCCGCCACTTCGTCGATCAGACCGGCATTCAGATCAGCGTCAATGGCCATCTGTTTGCCCGGCAGCGCATCCAGCGTGAACCGTGCCGTTACTTCAGCGGTACGAACCGCGCCATGACTGACCACAAGAAATTGAATGGCGATCAACGCCAGAAAAAGCACGAAACCGACAACATAGTTGCCGCCTACGACAAATTCTCCGAATGCCTCAATCACACTGCCGGCTGCCGATATGCCTTCGCTGCCATGCAGCAGGATGCGGCGGCTGGACGCTATGTTCAGCGAGAGACGAAACAGCGTGAGCAGCAACAGGACTGTGGGGAAAACGGAGAAGTCCACCGCCTTGCGTACCTGCACCGCCGATAGAAACACCAGTACGGCTGCGGCAATCGATAGGCCGAGCAGCAGATCCAGAACCAGCGAGGGCAGCGGGATCAGCATCACGAAAACGATGCTGATAGCGGCGCCTGGCAACGCAAATTCGCGCGCACTGTGAGCCCACCGCGCTCCAGGCCGGCTGACCCGAATTGTTCTTTGTTGCGCCGCCCGGAGAGCTTACGGCGGTCAATACGGCGGGGGATCTCATTGTGCCTCCTGAGTGGTGGCTGATCCGAAGGTATTTGCCGGTGTCGTCCGTTGCGGAACCGCATCAGCGGAAGATGCTGTCTCCCTGGACCGCTGTTCATGCATGCGGCGCATTCGCTCCTCCGCCTCCTGGCGAAAGAGGTAGGCGAGGATTGCCGCCACGGCGGCATACAAATCTGCCGGTATGCTTTGCCCCGGTTCGACGGCGCGATAGAGCGACCGCGCAAGGGGCGGATTCTCCACCAGCGGAACACCTGCCCAGCGGGCCTCTTCTCTTATCTGTGCGGCCAGCAGATCACGGCCTTTCGCCAGCACCCTCGGCGCATCCATCGTGCTCATGTCGAAAGAAAGGGCGACCGCATAGTGCGTGGGATTGGTGATCACCACGCTTGCTTTCTTCACATCCGCGCGCAGCGTGCGGCGTCGCATCTGACGCTGCAGTGAGCGGATGCGGCCCTTCATCTGCGGATTGCCTTCCATCTCCTTGTATTCCTCGCGCATCTCCTGCTTGCTCATCTTGAGACGGCTCTCCCACTGCCGCCACTCGACGACATAGTCCACGAGAGACCACGCCAGCATGATCCAGGCTGTGTTCACCAGCAGTTCGTAGGCATCCGCGAAGACTTGAGGAAGCCGCACAAGGCTGAACACCGGCATCGCGGTCAGGGCGGTCACAAAGTGGACAAGCTGGATCACCAGCAGAACGACCGGAATCAGCGACTTTCCCAGACGTACCAGCGCGCGGGTCGTGAAAAGGTGCTTTGCGTTCGCTGCAGGATTCAATCGCGACCACTTCGGTGCTATGCCCGCTGGTTGAAGGCGAAAGCCGCGATTCTGCGCCATGGCAGTACCCAGGCTCGCGGCGGCAGCAGCGAGCATGACCAGCAGGCATGGCGTAGCACCTGTAACGAGCAAGTTCCGCATCGACATGCTCAGCGCATCGCCGCTCAGATTCGGCGTGCGCATGAGTGCGACGGCGTCCCCATAGACGCCGGCCCAGGTCGGAATCCAGGTGCGCCCGCACCAGCCCAGCGTGAGACTCCCCGCAAGGAGTGCAGCTGCGGAGAGAAGCTCCCTGCTGCGTGGACGATCGCCCTCCTGTTCTGCTTTTTGTTTTCGTCTCGGACTTGCCTTCTCTGTACGCTCGCTACTCATCAAAATCCTCTTCTGGTCTCCAGCTACGACCCGTGTATCGCTAATGCCGGCAGGAATCGTTGAGCGTCATTCAACAAACCATCAAAGCGCGCCTCAAAGAATGCCGGCCACATTGCCAGCGATCCCACGAGTACGACATACCCCAGGACTGTCTTCGCCGGAATGGTCAACGCAAGAACCGGGAGTTGCGGCGAGACTCGAGACATCAAGGCAATACCAACTTCAACCAGTAGAGTTGCAGCCATCACGGGGGCGGCGAGTTGGAGAGCAGCGAGGAAGACGCCGCCCATCATGCCAACCAGTGGAAGCCCCAAATCGCGGGGGGCCAGGCCGGAGCCCAGCGGCACTACGAGAAAGGTATGAAGCAACGCGGCGAGGATTGTCCGATGCAACCCCGCGGCAAGCAGCACGGTGATCTCGAGCAACCCGAGCATCTGCGCCAGCAGAGCTGTCTGCACTTCGCTGTTGGGATCGAGGAGATTGACCAGCGAGAAACTGAACTGCATCCCGAGCAATTGCCCGGCAAGGGATGCGAGCTCATTCAGCATGGCAAGCGATAACCCCAGGAGCGCGGCCACTCCGAGCTCGGCCAGGATGCTTGCCAGCCCTATCTCAACGTGAGAGCCAGGAAGTGCTGCCGCCGCCGGAGCCAGTACGACCGTGAGTACGGCCAGAAAAACGCTCTTGACCTTCGTCGGCAGTGCTTGCGACGAAAAGACCGGCGCAAAGACAAACAGGCCACTGATACGGATACAGACCAGCAATGCCGCCTTGAGCAGGTGTTCCCAGCCGGTAGTTTCAATCTGAAGAATCATTGTCGAGATCAATTCGCGAAGCGGTGCAGATCAGTCATGATCGAAGCGGTGAACCAGACCAGCCTGTGAAGGAACCACGGCATCCCGGCGAGAAGAACTGCGGAGACAATCAGCAGACGCGGTACGGTAGACAGTGTCTGGTCCTGAATAGAGGTCAGCGTCTGCACCAGACTGATCAGCAGGCTCGACACGCCTGCCACTGCCAGAATCGGAGCGCTCAGGAGCAGCGCCTCCCGCAAGGTCATCCGCATCAGTTCAGCAACCTGGTCGGCGGTCATGTGTTTCTCCTTGTTGCCTGGTTACGAAAAGCTCTTCAACAGCGAGCCGGCCAGAAGGTTCCAACCGTCGACCATGACAAAGAGGAGGATCTTCAGCGGAGTTGAAATGGTCACGGGCGGCAGTTGCATCATTCCGATGGAAGTCGTAATGGAAGCAACCACCAGATCGACAAGCAGGAATGGAAGGAACAGGACGGCGCCGATTTGAAAGCCTGCCTTCAATTCCGAGAGCATGTAGGCAGGTACGACGACCCTCATTGGAAGGTCCATCGGGGTCTTTGGGCGCGGCACGGAGCCGGCATTGACGAACAGTGCCAGGTCCTTTTCTCGCGCGTAATGCAGCATGAATCGTTTGGGTGGCTGAACGCCGCGTTCGACCGCCTGCCAGCCGGATATCTGCCCTTGCTGGAATGGCTGGATCGCCTGTTGATTGACCGCGATCATGACCGGTTGCATCAGGAACCACGTCATCATGAGCCCAAGCCCCATCAGTGTCTGGTTGCTCGGTGCGGTCTGCGTGCCCAGCGCCTGGCGCAGGAAATGAAAGACCACAAGCAGACGCACCATCGGCGTAATCGATAGAACGATGGCGGGAAGCAGCGTGAGCAGCGTCAGGACACCGACAATGGTCCACGGTACGGAGTTGTTGTCCTTCACGGCAGTCAACGTTTGCAGGGACGGCAACGAAGACGGACCCACAAGGAGCAGTGCAAGATGTAGGCCCATTAACGCACCATCCTTGCGGCCCGCAATCTCCGTCTGTTGCGGGAAGGCAGACGAGAGGAGGAGAGCCCACGAATCCTCTCGAACGCGGAGATCGTTGGCGTCGCATCTTCGCCGACGCCAACGAGCAGACGACGGCCCTCAATAGAGATCAACAGGAGTGACTTTTTACCGCCGAGGGACAAGCGATCGAGAACCTCGATGCGTGTACGGCTATCGTTCTGCTTGCCGGTGAAGGGTCGCTGCAGGATCTTCATCCAGCCAGCCCAGCGGACCGTGGTATCAACGCGCACCGTAGCGCGCGGCTTGCTCAGCCAGCTCTGGAGGGGTGTCATGCCTTCCTCCGCCACTTGTGACGCCAGGCCAGGCGCTTGACACGCGCCGCCAGCTGCTGCTCCATTGCTTCAAGTTCCACCAGCAGCAAACGCTCGCCTGACGCGGTGAGCACGAGGTCGCGCACCGACAGATGCTCCGTGGCTAGCAGAATGCCGGGTTCGAGCTTCTGCAAGTCGCGAAGCGTGAATCGCGACAGCGGCACACGAAGCTCAACGCGGAATGGAATCTGCCGGAGATGCTCTGGGAGTGCCGGTGCCCCAGTTCCCGCAAATTCCCCATCATAGGAAATCTGCGTCCGCAGTGAAGGCACGATCTCCGTGCATTCATCGTCAGTCGTTTTTTCGTCGTCCTGTTTCCCTGGAGCAGCCAGGAGAGGCTGCTGGGTAGCCGCCGCAATGTTGGCCTCTACGGCATTCTCCGGAACGGCATCGGCGCTATGGATTGTGTTCTCCATGCCGATAGAGAATGCATGCGGGGTGCCATCCAGAGACGCGATGAGCTTAGAGATTTGTCAGAAACCAGGAAGGAGTGGCATTGGCAAACTAGCGGCATTGGCAAACTACGAGAAAGCCCAGTCGCAGATGGAATGCGGAGCGACAGGAGGCGGCGGCCCTGACGCTCCGCAAAAGCATTCCTGCTCAGTGAATCATGTTGATAGCTTCCTGCGTGGCCTGATCGAAGGTAGTTACCGACTTTGAATTTGCCTCGAAGGCGCGTTGGGCGACGATCAGCGCCGAAAACTCGGTCGAGACGTCCACATTGGAGGACTCTAATGCTGCCCCTTCGATCGTGCCGCGTCCCGCATTTCCTGCCGTGCCGATTACCGCCGGTCCGGAAGCCAGAGTCGCCAGAAAAGCGGTATTATTCGTTGCCTGAAGGCCCTGCTGATTCGACACTGTCGCGACGGCTACCTGCCCGATCATCTCCTTCTGCCCATTGCTGAAGCCCGCCTCGACAATGCCGTTCCCGTCCACACTGAAATCCTGGTAGCTGCCGCTGGGGTAGCCATCCTGCGTAGTACCCGCGACGTTTGAACTCGAGGCAGTCTGGGTGATGGAGCTTCCGGCGGCTCCATTCAGGTTCCAACCGAAGCTCATATTCGATGCTCCATCGCTCAAACCCGTGAACGAGATCCCGCTGATCATTCCCGTCGGGCTCGTCAGATTGCCGGCTCCGTCGAAGGTGAGCGCGCCTGTGGTGCCTGCACTGATGCCCGTTGCCTCTCCCGCTGGCAAGGCGATGGTGTAGTTCCATGCGTTCGCCGCGGTCTTGGTAAAGGTCACCGTGGCCTGATGTGCTGCGCCAAGCGAGTCATAAAGCGTAACCGGTGCGGGCACAGCCGTGCCGATCGCCGCCGAAGCATCCAGGTTCGCCTGGATGTTCATGGAGCTGGTCTGCTTGGCCGCGAGTGTCTGGCCGAGCGGCACGATGATGGGCTGCACACCAGTTCCTACCGAAATGGTGCCACCCGAAGCGGGATATCCCATCACGGAGGCGCCGTCGGTTGTCTGAAGCGCACCATTATTACTCAGCACAAAGTCTCCGGCACGCGTCAACTCTTGCTGGCCATTGTCGTCGATGACGAAGAAGCCGTTGCCCTGCAGTGCCATATTTGTTGCCTGGCCGGTACTCGTCGGGGCGCCATTCGAAAAATCTGTTTCTGTCGTTGCAACCTGCGTGCCCACTCCCACTTGCACGCCGCCGTTCACTCCGCCATTGAGTTGCTGATAGAACAGCGTGCTGAACTGATCAGTCTGGTCTTTGTACCCGACGGTGTTCATATTCGCCAGGTTGTTGGCGATTGTGTTGAGTGCGGTGTTATTCGATTCCAGCCCTGAAAGGGCAGTAGCAAAGGACGGCATGACTTCCTCCTGGCCGCAGCGCGGCAACTTTCTGGTCTATCGCTTTGTTACGCCCGCCTATTTATTAGGGGCCGGGAGTAGTAGTGGTAGGAGTATTTGTGTTCTGGTCGATCTGGATCAACTGCTGCAGGCTGTTCACCTGGACCAGTTGGTTGACGTATGCATTTGGATCTGTGTTCGCCGTGGGATCCTGGTTTTTCAACTCGGTCACCAGCAGCGTGAGGAAGTCGTTCGCCGTGATCGTAGCGCTATTCTGATCATTGCTGCTGCCACTGGTATCCGCCGGATTCGTCGTGGCGGCCATAGGGATACTGCCGGGAATCTGCATTGCCATCTCTCCTTCTGAGCCCGTTTTCGCGGGCATCGCTCATGCTCGTATGCTGATAAAAGACACCGCATCCGCAGGACTGTAGGTGTGCTCGTCCTGCGCGGGCGGTCGCATCATTTCTCTGGCCGGTTTGCTATTTCCGTTGCGCCCGTCGTTATGCGCGTTATGCGAATCCTCCCGCGCGCTGTCTCCAGTTCCAACGCCCACCGACAGTTCGCCCAATGGCACAGAATGTTCGCGCGCGTAGTTAGTGATCTCTCTCGATTGACTAGCGAGCGCGTAGGCCGAAGAGTCATTTTGTACATGCAGCATTGCATCAACACGGCCGGGCGCAGCGGTCGTCGCTCTTACCTCAACCCAGCCGAGAGCGCCCGACGAGACTCCAACATCCAGCCGCCGCGCATCTGCACGCAACTGGACAGCCCCGGAGGGCGCGGCCATGTCCATCCGCTGCAGCACTTGCGCCGCGGTTGCTTGTGGCCGGTGATCTTCGACTACCCTCTGAGTCCCATGGAATACGGGCGGAGGAACATTCGAATCCGCCTGATGCTGCGCAGTGAACGACGTGGGAGCCAAATGGTGCGGAACATTCCCTATGCTCTCGGACTCCTGTTCGGCTCCGCCTTTTCCCTCGCTTTGTTTTTGAGCTCCACCATCCATCTGTTTCGAATTGGCTACGAACTCCGCCGAAGGCGCCGCTTGCGGATGATGATTCTGATTTGGCGGCACGCCGGCTCGCGCATTCGCCTTCTCATCTGTCGCGGGAACAAGGTGTGCATGTGGGGAATGCTCGGTGTTCGTATCTGAAGAGGCCGGTGCAGACACCTTGTTACTCGTGGCTGGCACGATTGTTCGAGTCTGCGCCTGGGCCGGAGATACCGGCGTGGTCAGTGGACCGTCGCGCAATTCGCCATGGCTGGCGATTACCGGTTGGACGGGGGCTCGACGCGATGCGTCCTGAGCGCGCAAGTGGCCGCGGTCCACTTGTGGACTGGCTGTCAAAGCTGTCGGCTTCGATCCGCCTGGTTCCGGAATGGCCACAGGAACGGGAATGGAAATAGGCGACGAAACCAGCGGCACGTCGACAGAAATCGGCTGTGGGAGCGGCAGGTTATATGGAGGACCATCGACAGCAGGATGAGTTTCCTTTGCCCGCGCTTCCCCGCTGCCATATGTCGCGTGCGCGAGAATTCATCCTTGCCGACCGGAGAGAGATGCGGCTCCGTGCCTGCAGGCGACTGCCGCGGCTGTTCGCCACGATCCGCAATTAACTGAGGCTGTTGCGGAAGCATCGGAATTTGCTCAGCGGGCTTTTCGTCCGTCCCCTGCGCCATCTGTGCGGCAGGTGGCTCTGTCACCGTTGGCCCTTGAAGAGTCTTGTTTTGGCCTTCGAACAGTGTTCTGGGTGCGACATGCATCTGTCCGCCTTCGTCGGCGCAAACTGCGCTCGCTTCGGCCGTGTTGACATCGCCTGAATTCTTTTTCAGCTGCGCTTGCATTACCAAGGAAGCTTGAGAGATCCCGGCCGGCGATGACTTTCCAGAGGAAAGGGTCGCCATCATCTCTCTCATCGTGGTGCCAAAGGCGCTTTTGCCAAACACATCCGCCGGATCAGCCTTTGCTGTTGCTGGCAACAGGCTTGCGAGTTGAAGACGCAACTTCATTCGTGGACACTCTCTGCATGCGCTGTGCCATTGCGTTCTGCTGAATCTGAGATTTCTCTTTGAGAATTCTCATCTGACGGCCTCGCAAACCCTATTCGACCGAGAAACAAGAAACCATCCATCGAGCGCCTTTTGCTCGCGCATCTGTGCTTCTTTACGAAACCGGGTCTCCCCCTGCTGCACGAGTGTTTCCATTTGCAGCCGGCGCACACGCGAGCGTTGCCATGCCGCGGAGGCCGTTTCAACAATCGCGTCCAGCTGCGTGAGCCGTCGTTGCAACCTGTGGCGCTCCAGCGGGCCGCAAGCCAGAGCCATCTCGGCCGAGATCGCTTCCACGCGATCGCCGGAATCGAGCGCCGTATGCAGAGCACGCGATGCCAGCGCCTTCCTTGTCTCCGATGACTGCAGTGCCTCCATGCACGCCTGCCTGAGCTGGCGTTGTTTACGCAATTCCGTTTCCTCGCGCTCTTCTTCAATGACACGAAGCGCAAGCAGCCTCTTCATCGGTTTGGGCGTGCTCATGCCGGCTGCACCTGCAGCAACGCGTCCACCGTTGCGTTGAGAGACGTCCTCTGCTCAGCATTCTGTGTCAACAAAGTCCGGATCGCTGGCTGTAACGCGATCGCCCGGTCCAGATCCGGCGTCGCTGCCGGCCTTGTACGCGCCAATACGAATCAGGTCCGATGCGCGGTCATGGAGCGCCATCAACCGGCGTAGTGCAGCTGCAGCCTGGAGGTGTTCGCTTGACGCGATAGCGGGCATGAGGCGGCTGATGGAGTCGAGCACATGGATGGGCGGATACCATCCCTCGGACGCCAGCGATCTCGAGAGCATCACGTGCCCGTCCACGAAGGAGCGCACAGCATCCACAACCGGGTCCTGCTGATCGTCCCCTTCCATCAACACCGTATAAAACGCGGTGATGCTGCCCTGTCGAAATCGGCCGGCGCGCTCCACCAGCTTTGCGACGCGATTGAAGACCGACGGCGTGTATCCCTTCGCCGTCGGCGGCTCACCGGCCGCGAGTCCAACATCGCGCGCCGCCATGGCAAAGCGTGTCAATGAATCAAGGACCAACAGAACATCCTTGCCCTCGGCCGCGAAGTCTTCCGCAACGCTGGTTGCAGCCAGGGCTGCGCGTATACGCAGCAGGGGCGACTGGTCGGAGGTCGATACTATGACCACCGCGCGACGCCGGCCCTCTTCGCCCAGAGCGTCTGTCAGAAACTCACCGACCTCCCGGCCGCGCTCACCCACCAGGCCGACCACCACCACGTCGGCCGACGTGTTGCGAGTCATCATGCCGATAAGCGTGCTCTTGCCCACGCCCGAACCGCCGAAGATACCGATGCGCTGACCGAGGCCCACAGTCAACATAGCGTCGAGAGCACGCACACCGGTGGACAGCGGCTGGCGAATGGGCAGTCGATCCATCGCGGCGGGTGGCGCACGATGAATCGGTGCGCGCGCGGCAGCGCGCAATGGTCCACCGTCGTCCAG
Source organism: uncultured Acidobacteriaceae bacterium (assembly GCA_963757575.1). Lineage (GTDB taxonomy): Bacteria > Acidobacteriota > Terriglobia > Terriglobales > Acidobacteriaceae > KBS-83. The sequence continues at coordinate 670,993 of CAVWSD010000011.1, read as the reverse complement.
AGGAACACCGACGGCATCCAGCACCCTGCCGATGAGGCCTTCGCCGGCTGGAAAATCTGGCGCTCGACCCAGACCGATCACCGTGTCGCCATGGCGTATGCCCTCAATTCCCTCGAGCGGCATTGCGAGCACCCTCTGCCCACGGAATCCGATCACCTCGCCCGCATAGCGCCTGCCTCCGGCGTCGACGATCTCGCAGCAGTCACCAATGCTCGACAGAGGACCGGCACACTCCATGCTTTGTCCCGCCGCATCGAGTACGCTGCCGCTCCAGCGCCATGCATACTGTCTGCGTAAATAACCATCAATGGCATCCACCAGAGTTGGTGTCATCTCTCCGGCCTAGCGTCGCTCTCTGCTGCAGGCGGACGGCTCTGCAGGAGATCGAAAAATCCGCGCTCGATTTCAGCCAGCTGGGTATGGACGCTCAGGTCAGCGGTGCTTGCGCCGATTTCGAGCCGGCAATGTCCGGAGTCGGCGTCATCCTTCCCCCGAATCTGCACTCGTGCGACCATGCCCGCATCCGCGAGCCAGCGGCTCCAGACCTCCACCTTCTCTCGAGCTACCTCGAGCACACATGTCGTGCTCTGCTGTACATCCTCGATCGCCACCCTCACCGCCCCTCTCAGCAGCAACGGATCCATCTGCGCTTCCCGGTGCAGCACGCGCTCGGCAATGCTGAGGGCTAGTCGAACCACCGCGGCCTCGGCCTCCACGAAATAGCGCCGCTGCGATTCCTGAAATGTTGAAATGGCCGCCTGAACGGTGCTCGCGTGTTCCTGCTCCAGTTTTTCTTTCTGCGCCTGTAATGCGGTGGCCAGCTCTTCGGCGGCCTTCTGATGTACCGCTGCGAGGGCCTCGCGATGATGGCGGTCACTTTCCATGCGCTCTCGTTCGAGCTCGATCATTCGAGCTTCTGCACGCACGTCGGTCAGCTTTGCGCTTTGTTTCAAAAGCTCTTCCTTGCGCAACAGCGATGGCAGTTGGCCGATGAATGATCCAACGGGCGGTGTTCCGGCGTTGGATCCGGCAAAACGTGGCACATAGGTCAGTCTTCGAATCTCTGCGTCCATTCCTGGTCCTTCATTCGTACGTTGATCGCCAAATGCGGTATCTAAACCATCAGGCTGTCGCCCTGCTCCAGTTTGAGAATGATCTGGCCTGCGGCTTCCATGCGTCGTGCAATCGCGAGGATACTTTGCTGCGCCTGCATCACCTCGCGCGAGCGCACGGGTCCCATGACTTCAATCTCCTCCTGCAACATCTCTGCGGCGCGTGTCGACATCGCCTTGTAAATATGAGCGCGTAGCTCCTCTTTCGTTCCCTTCATCGCCAGCGCGAGCTGCCGTCGGTCGACACCGGCCACGAGATCGCGCACGCTCGCTCCGGGAACGTTCAGTAGATCGTCAAAGGTAAACATCAGGTTGCGCACGTGGATCGCCGTCTCGGGCGACTCTGCCTCAACCCGGTCGAGTATCTTCTTCGCAGCCTCGGCCTCAAGCCCATTGAGAAGGTCCGCGACCGCTTTGTAGCCGGAGTAGGACCGCTTCTGCGTGTCGCCGACGGTCTGTAGCTGTTGATTGAGAATGCGCGCCACCTTCTGCGCTACTTCTGGCGAGAAGTGCCTCATCTCTGCCAGGCGTTGCACCGCCGCCACGCGCTGCTCCTCGCCTAGTCCTGTCAGTACCTGCGAGCCACGCTGCAGATCAAGATGTGCCAGCACCAGAGCCACCGTTTGCGGGTGCTCGCTCTCGAGTGACTTGCTCAGTTGCGTCGGATCCACGCGCTGCAGCATCGCAAGATTGCTGTCGTTCGCCTCCTTGGTTCGTTGCAACTGAAGCATCACAGCGTCTGCGCGCGAGCGCCCCAGCGCGCCAGTAAGCAGACGGCTGGCCGATGCCACGCCTCCGCGCATCGTCTGCTGCTGTGTCGTCAGCATTGTTTCGAAATCTTCGAGCACGCCGATCGTCAGCGCTGGATCGACATGGTCGAGCGACGCTATCTCCGCTGCCACCAACTCGATCATCGGATCGGGCAGGTCATGCAGCAGTTCACGCGCCACATCTTCCCCGAGCGCCATCAGCAGGATGGCCGCGCGTCGACGCCCGCTCAGACTCACATGGCCATTCGAGCCCGGGTGCGCACCTGGACGTACAGGTGCGTCATTCGTTGCACTGGTTGTGATCGCTTCCGGCATTCGCGTCCTTTGATCCCTCGCTGACTCAGTCGCTTTCGAGCCAAATGTGCAACAGCCGTGCAGATTGCGCTGTATCCGCTGCCACGCTGGCAGAAACTCTCTGGAAGACTGAGTCGCGGGCGAGCCGCTCCGGTGATGGCAAAGCCTGAGCGATCTCCTCCGGGAGCGCATCGCTGACCGAGATCAAGCCGCCGGGAGCCGGCAACGCTCCGGACCTCAGGCTGCGCGTAACCGGGCGGATCACCAGGAGGATCAGGGCGAGCAGCCCGATCAGCGCCGCACCATATCGCGGCAGGTCCAGGCTCTGCGCCGTGTTGAGCGCACGATTGGTCATCGATTCTCGCGTCTCGGGAGCGCTGTCAAATGCGAGGTTTTCTACCGAAATCACGTCGCCACGAGCTGCGTCATAGCCCACCGCCGCCTGCGCCAGTTCCGTAATGCGCTTCAACTGGTCCGGCGTCCACGGAACCTGGGAGACAGCCGTCCCATGACCCGTCGCCTGAGGCCGGTCATTGATCAAGACTGCAATCGTGGCGCGCTTCAAGCGGCCCGGACCCTCGACGATATGTCGGGTTTTCTTTGACGCTCCATACGTGCCGCTCTCTTCCTTCATACTGGCGGCGCCGGCGGAACGAGGAGGGGGAAGCAGCGGAGGCTGCGCGTTCGGAGCATTGCTGACTGTGCCTGGGACGCCACCGGTCGTCGGGCGCTCGCCCGTCTGTTGCTCAGATCGCTGCATCGACAGTGTGACTGTCCCATTCGGATCGTAGCTCTCGTCTGTCTCATCCGCTGCCGTCATGTCGTAGTCCAGATGCACGGAAGCACGCACATTCCCCTCGCCGGTGATGGGTTCAAGTGTCGCTACCAGGCGATCGGTGAGTCGCTGTTCTTCCCCGCTCGCCGCGGCGTCGGGATTCCTCACTCCCAGCTGCGCTCGGCCGTCGGCGTCCACCAGCGTGACATTCCCCGGGCTCAGATGGTCGACAGCACTCGCGACCAGGTTGCGGATTGCGTCCACCTCCTGCGGGCCGAGGTCCCGCTGCTTCAGCTTCAACAACACCGAAGCCTTCGCCTCTTCCTGCCGCTCGGTGAAGAGCGAATCATGCGGCAGCACCAGGTGCACGTGCGCCGACTTCACGGAACCGAGGCTTTCAATCGTGTGCTCGAGTTCGCCTTCCAGAGCTCGCTGATAGTTCACGCGTTCATCGAACTCCGATCCCACCCAGTTCGGCTTGTCAAAGAGCTCAAACCCCAACCGTCCGCTCTTCGGACCGCCTTTGGCTGCCGTCTCCATCCGCGCCTTGTCCAATTGGTCAGCCGGAACCTTCAGCGTGGTGCCGTCCGGGGTGACATCGAAGGGAATCTTCGCGGCTGTCAGCTCGTCGCTCAACTCGCGCGCATCCGCCGGGTCAAGATGCGCATAGAGCACCCGCCAGCTCGGCTGCATGACCAGCGACGCGAAGATACCGGCAGCGAAGAGAACCCCTCCGCCAGCTCCGAAGAGCGCCGTTCGGGTGCGCCTGGGCAGCGCCATTACCCGCTGCCACGAACGTGTCACTGGCGCGAGAAGCGCAAGCGATTGTGCCGAATTGGTTTGCATGTCCATGGTGTGATCAGGCGAAAAATCAGAATTGCGTGCTCATCAGTTGCTGGTAGGCACCTACGGCCTTGTTGCGGAACGCGAGCGCCATTTCAAACGCCAGATCCGCCTTCTGGGTGGCGATCATCGCCGTGTGGATGTCGGTCCCGTTGCCGGTCATCAATCCATCCACCGCCGTCGAGGCGCTGGTCTCAAGCGTCTGCATCTGCTGCATGGCATTCCGCATCAGAGCCGCAAACGGAGCGCCTGACTGCGCAGTCGGAGGCGGACCACCTATTTGTGAAAGCTGGACCGGCGGTAAACCGGCGACGGGCAGTATCGGCATTGGTCTCCTCGTGTTTCTAGGGTTCGGTGTTGCTGCAGCAGGGTGCGGATTACTTCAGCAGATCCAGCGAGGCGCCGATCATGGTCTTGGTCGCCTGCACAGCCGAGACGTTCAATCCGTAGGCACGCGTCGCGCCCATCAGATCGACCATCTCTGTCAATGGATCGATGTCGGGATAGGTCACGTATCCGTCCTTGTCTGCATCCGGGTGTCCCGGATCGTAGCGCCGCAGTCCCTGGCTGTGGTCCGCGACCACGTCGGCGATTTCAACGCCGCCTTGATCCGGCGTTGCCATCGGTGATGCTCCGTTCCACGCCGCGGCGCTCAATTGGCTATGAAAGTTACTGGCAAAGCTGCCCCCCAGCATTCCGCCGGTTGTAACGTCATTGCTCGAAGGCGCGATCGACTGAAAGACCACATGCTGGCGCTGGAAGAGCTTCCCGTCCGAGGTCCGCGTCGTCTCCGCATTCGCCATGTTCGAGGCCGTCACCTCCGCACGTACGCGCTCTGCCGTCAGCGCCGACCCGCTCACCCCAAGCAGTCCAAAGAGATTCATCTGTGCCGTCCCTCCGTATCTCGCTTATTTGCTGTCGGCATGGATAGCGTCCATCACTCGCGTGTACTCGCGCTTCGCCAGTTCCACGCCGGTGCGGAACTTGAGCTGTGCCTCCGCCATCGCTAGTCCTTCGCGATCCATCGACACGTTGTTGCCATCGGGGCGCGCAAGCAACCCATCCACCTCTGTGAGTTGTGGGGCGGCAGATTCGCTGGCCGCGCCCTGGCCGCCCAGCGCCCTGCTCATCTCGGCCTCGAAATCGAAGCCGACGGTGTGAAAACCCGGCGTATCGACATTCGCCATGTTGCTGGCGGTCGCTTTTAACTGGGCGGCCGCAAGATCCATGTAGCGGGTAAGCTGATCGGCCAGCGGCGTCGTGATATCCATACCAGGCATCCTGCACTGAAGGTCCGCGTCACCTGCGAATGCATTTGCAGCGGCGCTTGCCCTACTCAGTGCAATCGGCAGACCAGAGCAGCACCACCGGCCCTTAGCGTTTTCTAAGGCAGATCGAGCTCGATCTCGCTCGCCGTGATCACGGGGCAGTCCTCCGCCAGGATGGTGGCACGCTCGAGAACATGCTGCAGCTCGCGCACGTTACCAGGCCACGAATGACCGGCTAGCCGCCGAAAGGCGTCTTCGTCGAGTTGCTTTCGAACTTCATCCCCGGCCGAAGCCTCAAGGAAATGTTCCGCCAGCGCAGGCAGGTCCTCCAGGTGCTCGGCAAGCGCCGGGGTCTGGATGCGAAAAACCGAAAGGCGATAGAAGAGATCCGCCCGGAAGCTGCCCTCCTGTGCGCGGCGAGCGAGCGGCTGATGGGTCGCCGCCACGATACGAACGTCGACCCGCACCGTCTCGTTCTCACCCACACGCTGCACTTCTCCACTCTCCAGAAAACGCAGCAGCTTGGACTGAAGCGCCAGCGGCATCTCGCCGATCTCATCCAGAAACAACGTGCCGCCGTTTGCCGCTTCGATCCGTCCCGTCCGGCGTTGCACCGCACCGGTAAACGCACCGCGCGCGTGACCGAAAAGCTCCGCCTCCAGCAAAGCCTCAGGGATGGCGGCGCAGTTCAACGCCACGAAGGGCCGGTCCGCACGCGAGCTCAAGCGATGCAGAGCACGCGCCACGACCTCTTTTCCAGTCCCGGTCGGTCCCTGGATCAGCACCGTGGTCTTCCGCTTCGCAACCAGACGGATACGGCGGCTCACCTCGACCATCCGGTCAGAGTCGCCAATAAGTTCGGGCAACCGTGCGGCAGCGTTTAATTCCAGAACGGGCTGCGCATAAGTCACCCCTGACGGGGAGGACTTCTTCGCAGAAACGGCCACCATGGCCGCCGGCAGGGGACGTGCCGGGACAGTCGTAACCGTAGCGGCGACATTGGCGGCCGAAGGCGCTTCCTCGCATACCGAACGAAGTACCTGCAGCAGCTCACCCCGCCGCGGACTTCTCATAGCCCCCGTCAGCCCGCTCAGTGTTCCGTCCAGAGCAATCAGGTCCATTGCCGGCTGGCTGGACCGCGCTTCTTCCGCGAAGTCCGCTAGATGTATATCCGGCAACGGGCCGTCCACAAGGGTCGCCTGCGGGCGCATCTGCTCCATCACAAGCAGGGCCGCAGCGCCTCCATCTGCTTCGTGGACTTCCCACCGCTGCGCCGTGAGCGCACTGCGCAGGCGGGCGCGCACCGCCGAATCCGCGCTCAAAACCAGCACCGATGCTGCATTTTTCGTCATGACGGAAGCTGTCGCCATTGGGTCCTCTCTTATCGGTCAATTCGGGAATTTCACGGGCGCTTACTGCAATGCAGCCTGCTGGAAAGCAGGGACAAGCGGCAACATGGGGACTGGCTGCGGCAGCTTGCCAGCTTCGACCCCGGCCATACGGTAGCCTTGGCCGCGCACAGTTTCGATCAGGGAGCCGCTCGACCCGAGCTTACGGCGCAGATAGTTGATATAGACATCCACCACGTTGGTGTTCCCCGCCTCACTGGAGCTCCAGACGCGCTCAAGGAGCGTGCCGCGTGAGACGCAGTGACCACGATTGAGCATGAGATATTCCAGCAGGCCAAACTCCCGGCGGCTGAGCGCGATCGACTCCTCGCCGCATTCGAGCGACTGCTGCAGACGATTCAGCTCCAGACCGCCACAACGCAGCACCGCGCCTCCGTCGTGGCGGCGTACCAGCGCGCGGCAGCGAGCCTTCAGTTCGCGCAGGGCGAAGGGCTTCATCAGGCAGTCGTCCGCGCCGCCCTCCAGGCAGGCGATGCGGGTCTCCAGTTCAGCGGCCTGCGAGGAGAGGACCAGGACGCGCATACCGTTCCCAAGCTGGCGGGCCACTTCCAGCACCCGCATGCCGATCTTGCCCGGAAGGTCCAGGTCCAGCAGGAAAAGGTCATAATCTGCGCTGGCGATCGCCGTCGCCGCAGCCGCGCCGTCCCCGACAAGCGTTACTGCGTGATCTTCTTTTTCGAGCGACCGCGTGACAAACATTCCCAGGGCAGCTTCATGTTCAGCAATCAGGATTCTCAAGGTGTCCCTCGTATCACCGCCGGGTTAATCCCGGCTTGCAAAGACACCATCTCGTCAATGGGGTGCTCTTGGCAAGATATTGCTTTGTTTTTTCTTCGCCTATATTTCGCTTTTGGTACGCCTCCTTGCATAAGTTTCAATTTGGGAACCCGGAATCTGCTTGGCGAAGATTTCTTCGCCACATTTCGCTGTTTCTTCGCTACAATGGCGGCATGTCCGTCACACGCCGGCAAAAAGAGGTAGTCGATTTCATCAGCGGCTTCGTTGAGGAGAATGGATATTCTCCGTCCTTCGATGAGATCGCCCGGGGGCTGAATCTGAAGTCCCTGGCAACGGTACACAAGCACGTCACCAACCTGCAGAAGAAGGGATTGCTCGAGCGCGCGCACAATCGTAGCCGCTCCATAGACATACTGCCGCCCAAGAACAAGTCCCGCCAGCCGGAGCGGCTGCCCCTGATGGGCCGGATCGCCGCAGGTCTGCCGGTGGATGCGGCCGAGGCCTCAGAGTCCATTTCCCTTGGCGACATTATTGGTAACAAGGACGTTTTTGCGCTCGAGGTGCGCGGCGATTCCATGCGCGACGAGCACATCGTGAACGGAGATTATGTGCTGGTGGAGCGTGTGAAGACGGCGCGCCCTGGGGAAATCATCGTCGCACTGGTGCGCGGGAGTGAGACCACTCTGAAGCGTTATTACATCGAAGGCGATCAAGTGCGGCTCCAGCCCTCCAATGTCGAGATGGCGCCGATCTATGTACCGGCAGAGCAGCTCGCGATCCAGGGACGGGTACTGGGAATCCTGCGGAAATACGCCTGAACGCCGGTGCAATCCTGACTGTGTGACAAAACAAAAGCGGCCCGGCAATCTTGCCGGGCCGCTCTCTTGCGTCCTGAAAATCGCCTTACGCGACCGTAGTGGCAGCCAGCACCTTGGCGACGCTCTTGTCGATCGTCTCCTTGGGCACATAGCCGACAATCTGCTCCGCCACCTTGCCGCCCTTGAAGAGCAGCAGTGCGGGAATGCCGCGAATTCCGTAACGGGCCGGGGTGGACGCGTTGCGGTCCACATCCATCTTCATAACCTTCAGCTTGCCCTGGTAGGCAGCGGCCACCTCGTCGACGATTGGGGCCAGCGCGCGACACGGGCCGCACCAAGCCGCCCAGAAGTCCACCAGGACCGGCTCGCTCGACTTCAGAACCTCCTGCTCAAATGTCGCGTCGTTCACCTCAGTGATGCCATTACCTGCCATCCGTTCCTCCATCTGGAAACCGAAATTGGCTCCAGTTTGTGTCCGAAACTGGCCTTTGCAGGCGCATTCCGGGGCTGTTTTGCTTCAAATATGTGCTCTTAGAGAGATGCAGCCAAGCGTAAAAGGTCGCACGAGGGCACCGTGCACCCATCTTAGCTGGCCTGGCCCAATCCGGCTGTGGAAAGCAAAAGCGCCCATGGCTCTCAATGGAGCCATAGGCGCTAGAGCAGCCCTCCCCCAGAACTGCCCACGGGTGAAAAGGTAGGTCGTACGTGCGAGGAATGTAAATAAAACTTAGGTACTTTTGTGGTCATCGCCCTTCGTATTACTGCGTGGGTCACGCTCTATGGAGCCCTGTCGATTGAAACTGTCAAAGTAGAAAAAATCGTATACTTCGAACAAATGGCCGATCTACTCTCTCCGCGCGAAGCCGCGCTCCGGCTCGGCATCTCGTATCCCACAATGAAACAGTGGCTCTACCGGGGCAAGCTGAAGGCGATCAAGACGCCCGGAGGACACTATCGGATTCCGGAGGTGGAGCTCGACAGCCTGCTGCACAAGGCGCGACGCCCGGAGACGCCGAAGCGCCAAATGCTGCGCACGGTGAGTGGCCGCAATCAACTGGTCGGCCGCATCGTCGAGATCAAGATCGAAGGACTGCTGGCTCAAATTAAGCTTTCCATCGGCGGCCAGATCATCACCTCGCTGATCACCTCTGATGCGGCCAGGGAGCTCCATCTTGAGGTGGGCGAGACAGCCGCAGCGCTGATCAAGTCGACCGAAGTGATGCTGCTCCGTGTCTAACGCGCGCCCCAGGTCGAGCTTCGAATGCTCGCGCCGAAGCTGTCTCGCGCTGCTTGCAATTTTCTCGTTCCTTTCGGCTTCTCCTGCGGCTTCTCACGCACAGACTCCTCCCCCGGTACGGGTCGCCGCGGCCGCCGACCTGGAGCCGGTGCTCCCTGCGCTCCTGGTGAACTACGAGCGGCAGACCGGACAGCACGTAGAGGCCTCCTTCGCCTCCTCGGCAACGCTCGCAACACAGATCGAGAACGGCGCGCCATTCGATGTGTTTCTCTCCGCGGATATGGCGCTGCCTGAACGCATTGCGCATGACGGCTTCGCGGCGCCGGGGAGCGCGGCACAGCCCTATGCGCGCGGCACGCTGGTGCTGTGGACACGCAACCAGAGCGGTTTGCCTCCACTCAACATGCAGGTGCTCGCATCCTCTGAGGTGAAGAGCGTGGCGATTGCGAATCCGCAAAGCGCACCCTATGGCCGCGCCGCAATGCAGGCTCTCACCAGCCTGGCGTTGCTCCGGGCGGTCCAGCCCAAGCTGCGCATCGCGGAAAACATCGCGCAGGCAGCGCAGTTCGCCAGCACCGGAAATGCGGATGCCGGACTCATCTCCCTCACCTCAGCGCTCACCCTCACAGCGCAGGGACACTACCTCGCAGTACCGCAGGACGCGTACCAGCCGATCCTGCAGGGCGCCGTTGCGGTGAAGGGCGGCGCGAATGCGCGCGGCGCCGTGGCCTTCCTCAAATATCTCCATTCGTCCGCGGTGGTACAGCAACTGGAGCGTGGTGGACTGGCGCCAGCGCACTAAGACGTGCCCTCCACGGGATAGGTAGCGCGAACTCATAGTGAGTGCATTGCCCTGCTTGCACGATATGGACACGCCTTGACTCGATACTTAGATATCTATATAAAGACATCTAAATATGGCCAGGACCGATGCTTTGCAAGGTTCGCTCGATTTGCTCGTGCTAAAGATATTGTCGCGGCGCCCGCGGCTTCACGGATACGCCATCATGGCTGCCATCGCCAGTACATCCGGCGAAGTGCTGCGCGCCGAGGAGGGCTCGCTCTACCCCGCGCTGTATCGGATGGAGGAAGCGGGCTGGATTCGCGCGGAGTGGATTAAGAAAGATACTGGCCGCCGCGCCCGGATCTACGAACTGACCGCCGCCGGCAAGAAGCAACTGGGGACAGAAGAGTCGCGCTGGCAGTCGGTTAGCCTGGCCATCAATCGGGTTCTCCGGGAGGCATGAGATGTCCTTGTGGTCGCGTATCTCGAATGCCTTGCACAGCGAGCGTCTGAACCGCGAGATAGATGAAGAGCTGCAGTCGCACATTGAAGAAGCGATTGCCTCGGGACGCGACCCCGACGAAGCACGCCGCACCTTCGGTTCGATACTGCGCCAGCGCGAGGCGAGCCACAGCATTCGCGTTGCTGGATGGCTTGAGTCGCTCCTCGCCGATGTAAGTTTCGGCTGGCGGCAGCTCTGCCGCAACAAGATCACGTCCGTGGCCGCTGTGCTTTCGCTCGCCCTCGGCATCGGCTCCTGCGTCGCCGTCTTCCGTCTCATCGACGCCCTGCTCTGGCGTCCGCTGCCCGTCGCCAATTCCAGCAAGCTCTACGTCCTCTCCAGCAAGTTGACCGGTCCCGAGGGCAAGCCTATCGAGGACGGCTTCTGGGCCACGCCGGAGTTCAACCTCATGCGCGATGCCGTCAAGGACCAGGCAGACCTCATCGCCATCAGCGATGCCGACCGCACGGACATCACATGGTCCACCGACGACGACATGGAGAAGGCCCATGTCGTTTATGTCTCCGGCAACATGTTCCCGCTCTTCGGCCTTGAGCCCGCGCTCGGACACCTGCTCGCCCCCGCTGACGACCGCGGCCCCGGCACCGCTCCCTATGCGGTCCTCTCCTGGGATTACTGGAATCACCGCTTCGGCCGCGATCCCCAGGTACTCGGCCGCGTGCTCCACATCGGCGATCAAAGCTTCGAAATCATCGGAGTCGGTCCTCGAGACTTCACCGGAACCGAAAACGGAACTGTCACTGATATTTTTCTGCCCCTGCGTATGAACAGCTTCGCCACCCGGGACAGCACTAGCTGGCACCGCGTCTTCCTGATGTTGAAACCCGGCGTCAACTCGAACACAGCCCTTGAGCCGCTTCGCCATCACCTCTCCGCCGTCAGCCGCGCCTACGAGACCGAGCACTCCAAGGGGCTCCACGGCATGACCCAGGCGAACCTCGACCGTTATCTCAATAAGACCCTCGTCTTCAATCAGGCCGGCGCTGGGATCTCCGATCTCCAGAAAGACTATCGCCGATTACTCGGCGTCCTCGGTCTGCTGGTCGCACTCATCCTGCTCATCGCCTGCGTCAACGTCGCCAACATGATGACCGCACAGGCCGCCGCCCGCGCCCAGGAGATGGCTCTCCGAATCGCGATTGGCGCGGGCCGTCGTCGCCTCGTCCAACTCATCCTCTGCCAGAGCGCATTGGTCGCCCTCCTGTCCTCCGTCCTTGGCGCATTCTTTGCGGCGTGGTCGGCGCCCTTTGTACTCAGTCTCGTCAATCCGCCTGACAACCCTGCGCGCCTCGCCCTTCCCGCCGACTGGCGTGTGCTCCTCTTCGGCTTCGGACTCATCATCCTCGTCGTTCTCTTTCTCGGCTTGCTTCCTGCTCTCCGTGCCTCTGCCGTCCGGCCCGTCGCCGCCCTCAAAGGTGGTGAAGATCCGCACTCGCCACGCCGTCTCATGCGTGGAACCATAGCGCTTCAAGTGGCTTTCTGTTGCCTCGTCCTCTTTCTGTCTTCGCTCTTCGTCGCATCGTTCCAGCGCCTGCAGAACCGCCCTCTCGGTTTCTCCGCCGACCGTCTGCTCCTGCTTGAAACGGTTGCCGGCAAAGGCCAGCTCCCCGTCGTCTGGAATCAAACTGCCGAGGCGCTCCGCGCCGTCCCCGGCGTCGACTCGGTCGCCATCTCGGGCTGGCCCCTTCTCGGGCGCATCCGGATCAACAGCGACATCTCCATCAACGGCGCGCCCCCCAGTCCGACCAGCGCCTTTTTTCTGAACGTTTCTCCGGGCTGGCTCTCGACGATGAAGATACCTCTCGTCACCGGCCGCGACTTTCGACGTGAAGACACCTCGCCGGGAGCCGCCATCGTCAACGAAACATTCGCGAAGACCTTCTTCCCCGGCCAGGACCCCATCAACCGCACCTTCGCAGGCGGCGCCAATCAACCTGTCAACAAGATCGTCGGCGTCATCCCCGACGTCCCTTACCACGACCTGCGTGAGCCTGGCGGCCCCGTCTTCTACGTCCCCTTCGACGAGATAAACGACACATCCGCCCCCAAGGCCGTGAGCTTCGCCACCTACACCATTCACACCGACGCCCAGAACACGCTCGCCCTCGCCGACTCGCTTCGACAGATCATTGCGCAGCGCCACAACGGCCTTCGCGTCTCGAACGTCACCACACAGCTCGATCTGGTCCGCGACCAAACCGTTCGCGAGCGCCTGCTCGCCATGCTCGCCGCATTCTTTGCCGCGGTCGCGCTGCTCCTTGCCGGCATCGGACTCTACGCTGTGCTCAACTACACCGTCCTCCATCGCCGCCGCGAGATCGGTATCCGCATGGCGATTGGCTCGACTCGTGCCGGCATCGTGCGCATTGTGACTCTCGATGTCTTCCTGATGATCGTGCTCGGAGGCTGCGCGGGCGTCATGCTAGGATTCGGCGCGGCGCGCTACGTAGAGTCGCTTTTTTACCAGGTCAAAGCAACCGACGCGGATATGATTGCGCTGCCGACGTGCGCCATTCTGCTCACTGCGCTCATTGCCACACTCCCTGCCGTGCTTCGCGCGCTGCGCACAGACCCGGCCGAGATCCTGCGCGCGGAGTGAGAGACAGAGTCCACTGATAGCTCTCATCGACTACAGCCTCTTTTTACGACTGGACGTGTGATCTCAAAGCACGACCTATCCCGAGACGGCGACGAGATTGCGACGCAGGCGGCCACGCTTCAGTGGGAAGAATTTGCTATGGACATCAATAGCGAAGCAACGCAGAGGCTCCGTGAAAGCCGTGAAGCTCATCCGGGTCGAAGGTCAGAATCTCGGCATCCGTCAAGACGGCTTGCCGAATTAACCCTTCGTCCGCCGGCAGATCATGCAAACTATTACTGAGGCAAAAAATGCACGGCCCACTTGTGCGCGGCTGCACGCGCCCGCAGTTGCCGCATTCGCCCACCGTTCCTTCCACAGGTCTGCTGAGTACCAGTTTCTGGACGCGCCCTTCGATCAAATGTTCCATCACGGCGTTCTCTCCAATCGCGCCGTGACCCGGGTCTTCCTCGATTCTCTTTACCAACGCGTCCCCGCTTTTCCGCCGGTTCTGTTCGAAGATCGGATACGCGGCTTCCTGAACGTCCCTGGCTGGCATCTCGTAACCCGACGGAACGAAGCGCCCGATCATGATGCCTTTCTCGAACTCGGCAAACATGGGCTCCGCTTCTCCCCATAGAAATTCGTGGCAGCCGAAAACGATCTCGTGCAGCTTTTCTTCGGCGAGGAAGATACGCACCTTAGCGGCAAGTTCCTTAAAGTATGCGCGGATGTGCTCTTCCATGTGCTGATCGACATGCTGGGTCCCCGCTATGCGGGAATCTCTGATGTGGAGGGCAATGTTCTCCTTCGGCATGCGGTCGGTGAATTCCTGAACGTGAAAGCCGCGCACTACGAAGGCTCGCGCCCGCCCGCGCTCAAAGACCACCACAGCGAAGGGAGCGCAAAACTCCCACGCCCGAAACATCGGAGCGAGCAGAAAGCGCTCACCCACGTCCAACCGCCCGATCGGTTTCGGCGCGGGTAGCTCGAACTTCCGCCAGAAGCTCCTGGTGTGGCACGCGTATGCAATCTGCCAATAGCGCGGGCTTTGGCGAATCTCGTCCGCGAGTGCCAGAACGGCCTCCAGATCTTCGGCTAGCCCTGGCGCACGTATGGTGTGGAAGCGGTGCAGTTGCTCCTGTACGAGATCGCGGACAAGAGTCTTTTCCTTGTGGTGCGACCTGTCCGGAATCGATTCAGCGCTGAAGAAAAAGGAGACGGCGTGACCAGTCGCATCGCGAAAATTCGCTAGCTCCAAAAGATCGCTCCGCGTAAGGATGGGGGCGGGCGCAGGGGAAACGGCGGAAGGAGTCGCAGGATGCATAAATAATAGATCCGCTTTCAGGTTGGATTCCCCTCGCGGATTCGGAGATCAAAATTCTCTGTTGATCCGATCCATATCCTTGCAAATCCAAAACCGAGCATGGGAACCAGTTCGTTAGTTCGAGGCTGTTACTAAGGACGGGCGTCTAGGAATTGGTCATCGCTGAAGCAGCCGTTCTTATCCAGCGCGCCCGGGCTTGCTTCGTGATTGTCAGCGTGAATGTCAAAAATGATCCAATCCCGACGGGCCAACGGCATTGCGACGCAGGCGGCCACGTGAGCTAGTCTTTGAGACACATGGACTTCCAAGCCCTCTTTCTCACGCTGCGACTGGCGGCGGTGACCACGGCGATCCTGCTGCCGCTGGCGCTTGTGCTTTCCGCGTGGCTGACTCGATCGCGCAGCTGGGCGGCGCACGTGGTGGAGGCAGGTGTGGGGTTGCCGTTGGTGTTGCCGCCCACCGTCCTCGGCTTTTACCTGCTGGTGTTGCTGGGACCGGCGACCGCGCCCGGCCGGCTGCTGGTGCGCATGGTGGGGCACCCGCTGGCGTTCACCTTCTGGGGCCTCGTCATCGGATCCATTCTCTACAGCCTGCCCTTCGCGGTGCAGCCCGTGTTGGCTGGATTCCGCGGCATCGATCCGGCACTGATCGAAAGTGCGGACCTGCTGGGCGCTTCGCGATCGCGTCTTCTGATGCGGGTCCTGTTGCCGGGCGCGCGTGCCTCTGTGCTGGCCGCGGCCGTGTTGTGTTTCGCGCATACAGTAGGTGAGTTCGGTGTAGTGCTGATGCTGGGCGGATCGATCCCTGGGGTGACGCGCACGCTTTCCATCGCTCTCTACGACCAGGTGATGGACGGCAACTATGCTGCTTCAAACCACATGGCGCTGGCACTGGTTGCCATCTCGCTTGCGGCGTTGCTGGTGGTGTACAGCGTAGCGCGTCCCGGCGCGCGAGGAGAAACCGGTGCGTGAGACGGAAGCGCAGCAACCGATCGCGCGCGAGAGCGGCGTGGGCGAACAATCGGCCCCATGGCTTGCGTTCGATATAGATCACGGCGCGCGCACCAGCAATGTAGAACCGGCGAGCGGTCTCACGCTTGCCGCGAAGGCGGTGCTTTCCGGATCACTCGCTGTGCTGGTCGGGCCCTCCGGCGCGGGCAAGACCTCGCTGTTGCGCAGCATCGCCGGACTGATGCGTCCGCGGCATGGATACGTGCGCGTGGCAGGCACGACTGTATGGGACAGCGAGCAAGGCGTCTGGCTCCGGCCGGCCCAGCGGGGCTGCGGGCTGGTGACGCAGCGGTCGGCGCTCTTCCCGGCGATGACAGCGCGAGATAATATCGCGTTCGGGTTGCATGCCTTCTCGCGCGAGCAGCGCGAGCGGCGCGTGCGGGAGATGGCCGCGCTCTTCCGGCTGGAAGCTGTATTGTCCCGCCGGCCATTCCAACTCTCCGGCGGCGAGCAGCAGCGCGTCGCCGTGGCGCGGACGCTGGCGCCCCATCCGCGGGTGCTGCTGCTGGACGAGCCTTTCGCCGGACTGAACCTGGATCTGAAGCATGCGGTGCTGACCGATCTTGAGAGCTGGCTGGTCGAGACACGAACACCGGTGCTACATGTCACTCACGATGTGGCAGAAGCATGGCGGCTGGGGACGCGGCCAGGCGCGGAGGTATTGCGCATTGAGCATGGTCGCATCGTCAGCCAGGGCCCGGCAGCCAGCGTGCTCGCAGCGGAGCGAGCGCAATTACTTACCGCGCTTGAGTAATTTGTTCCGCGGGCCAGCTCCGAAATTTCACGATCTTTATCTTCGAGGTTCAGAGATATGCCGGATGTGCATCGTCGAAATGCAACCGCAC
Organism: uncultured Acidobacteriaceae bacterium; assembly: GCA_963757575.1. GTDB lineage: Bacteria > Acidobacteriota > Terriglobia > Terriglobales > Acidobacteriaceae > KBS-83. Next base: position 654,662 of record CAVWSD010000011.1, on the reverse strand, counting down.
TGGCTACATTACGCATCTTTGTTGGCATCTTCTTTCTGCTGTTTGGCGAGTACAAGGTCTTCGGGACCGAATTCACGCTGCATGGCGGCTTTGAAGAGTCCATCCGCGGCTTTCTCGCGCAGGGCACATATCCCTGGATGGCTCCTGTGCTCCGGCACATCATATTGCCGCACGCGCACCTGTACGCATTCCTGACCGCGTACGGCGAGCTGCTGATCGGACTGGGGCTGGTCTTTGGCGTGCTGACGCGGGTTGCCAGCGTCTTCGGCATGCTGCTGATGATTCTGCTTTGGCTTTCCGCGGGGTATCCGGGACCGCATGTCGCGCTGTGGCGCTACTTCGGGGCATCGCTGGACTGGTCCATCTTCGCCGGCTGTTTTGCCGCGTTTCTGATTGGCGAGCCGGAGATGCGCTGGTCCCTGGCGCCTCGGTTGCGCAGGTGGAAAGACGGTCCGCACACTTAGTGTCGGTGCCGGAGAAGCTGGCATTTCATATCTCATTTTCTTAACCGGTTCTATCCGGGGAGCGTCTAAATGGCTGAGACTGCGGTGAGTGAAGGACAAGAATCGTCGCAGCAGCACACGCACGGTGCATGCATGGCCCGTGCGCTCCAGTCGCTGGAGGGCCTCGCCGCGGGTGATGCTTTCGGCGAGTGCTTCTTCGACCAGGACAATCGCGCGCCCGAAAATCGCGCCTCCCGTGTTCTGCCCCCTGCTCCGTGGCGCTTCACCGACGACACCATGATGGCTATCTCGGTCTGCGCCTGCCTGGAACGGCACCGGGGCATTGAGCCGGAATGGCTGGCCGAGAGCTTCGCGCGCCACTACGACCCGGAGCGTGGTTATGGCCACGCGATGAATGCCCTGCTGATGCGGCTCTCTGTCATCGGTGCGGCCAACTGGTTTGAAGAGGCGCAGGAGTTGTTCAACGGTGAGGGATCCTTTGGCAACGGCGCGGCCATGCGGGTGTCGCCGGTGGGAGCATATTTCGCGCACAACCTGAATCTGGTTGCGGAGCAGGCTGCGCTCTCCGCCATTGCCACGCACTGCCATCCCGAAGGCATCGCCGGCGCGGTTGCAGTTGCCATGGCGACCGCCATCGCATGGCGCGACCGTGACGCCGCAAGGCCGATGGATGCCAGAGTCTTTCTGCAGCAGGTGCGGGCGAGCACCCTGGAGAGCGCTGTGCGCGACGGTATCGATCGCGCGCTCGAGCTACCTGCCGCGACTACGGCTCTCGATGCAGCGTTGACCATCGGCAACGGTACACATGGTTCAGCGCAGGACACGGTGCCGTTTGCCCTGTGGAGCGCAGCACGTTCACTCCATAACTATGAAGATGCGCTCTGGGAAACGGTGAACGGCGCGGGCGACATCGACACCAACTGCGCGATCGTCGGTGGCATCGTAGCCGTGCGCACAGGCTCGAACGCTATCCCGGCGGAATGGCTGCGCCGCCGCGAACCGCTTGCGCCGCTGTTGCACACGGCAATGAAGAACGACTAGGTCACCAACCTACGCTACCCAAACTACGCAACCCAGACGGGTTCCGGCTCCAGCGATATCCCGAAGAGCTCGTGCACGCGCGACTGGATAGCATCGCGCAATGCGGCAATATCCTCCGCCGTGGCGCCGCCCTGGTTTGTCAGCGCGAGTGTGTGGCGCGTCGAGACGGCGGCCGCGCCTTGGCGATAGCCCTTGACGAACCCGGCCCGCTCCAGCAGCCACGCTGCGGGCAGCTTGACCTCTCCGGGGCCCGCGGGATAGCGCGGCACCTCCGGCTCGGCCACGCTGACGGCTGCGGCAATCCGCGGCAACTCCGATGCACTCACGATGGGATTCTTGAAGAAGCTGCCCGCGCTTCGGCGCTCCGGATTCTGCGCCGTCACAACCATTCCTTTGCCCAATCGGATGCCAAGCACGGCCGCGCGCACCTGTTCCAGAGACGGCTCGATCACGCCTTCGTTCTTAAAGTAATGCTTTAGGTCGGCGTACATCACGGCGGCTGGCGCATTTGCCTCGAGCGCGTACGAGACGCGGCTCACGATGAAACGATCGCGGTCGGGTCCTTGATTGAACCGGCTGCGACGATAGGCAAAGCCGCACTCCGCGTTGCTAAGGTCCATCCAGCTTCCGGTCGTGCGGTCGAAGACGCGCACGCTGCGAATGGTGCGGGAGACCTCCTGCCCATAGGCGCCCACATTCTGCACCGGCGTTCCCCCCACGGTGCCGGGGATACCGCTGAGGCATTCCATCCCGGCCAGACCGGCTTCGACGCTCCGAGCAACCAGCGCATCCCAGTCCTCACCTGCCGCGGCGGAGACTACCGCTCCGTCCACCTGAACACCGCGCAAACAGATGCGGAGCACCAGCCCATCGAAGCCACTGTCGGAGACGAGCAGGTTGCTCCCACCACCCAGCACGAAGAGAGGCAGCTTACGCGCACTCGCGAACTCGACCGCGGCTTCGATGTCGGCCTCGGTGGCGGCCTCAGCGAACCACCTGGCCGGACCGCCGATCTCGAACGTAGTGAAGGGTGCCAGAGAAACGTGCTGCCGGAACTCCATGGTGGGAGGGTACACGACGTCGGCGAGCCGCCATGCGGCACTTTTGTGGAAGGCACCGCGAACAACACGCGTAGGACCGCACATGCAAACCAACTCCGGAGCCGCGCCGTATAGCCGAGCTATTCAGTGCGCAGTGCCCGCATCGGATCGAGGCGGGATGCAGTCCAGGCCGGGATCACGCAGGCAAGCGCGGCCACTCCAAGCAGTACCAGCCCAACGACCAGGTACACCGGCATATCGAGCGGCTTGGTGTTCACCAGCAGCGATTGCATGTATCGCGTGACGACTGCGGCGGCTGCCAGGCCCAGCCCTAGTCCGATGACAGCGGGTCGCAGCCCATCAAAGAGCACCATGCGCAGCACCACTCCGCGTCCGTGCGCCCAGTGCAATGCGGACGCCGATCTCGGTAGTGCGCTGTGTGACGAGGAACGAAAGCACTCCGAACAGACCCACCGAGGCGAGAAGCAGCGAGAGCGCAGAAAAGACCGCGAGCAGCGTCGCTTCAAAGCTGGTCTCCATTGCAGCCCGGCCCACGATTTCATCCATGGTCATCACGTCGGCGACGGGCAGATTGCTGTCGATCGATGCGATGACCCGCTTGACCGGATCGGCCATCACCGCCGGGTCACCCACAGTCCGAACGGCGAGGAAGATGGAGTTCTCCGAGCCCGAAAGCAGCGGGAAATAAAAAGTTGGATACGGATCGGCTGCGGGCAGTTCGCGCGTATCAGCCGCGACGCCAATGATCTCGAACGTAGTCGGTGCAGCCGCAGTATATCGATACGCGCAAGGTGCTTCCCGATCGGGTCCTCACCTTTGAAAACTTCGCGGGCCAACTGCTGGCTGATGATGACCTTGTTGGCGCGGTCGAGCCGCTCCTCGGCGGTAAAGCTGCGGCCGGCAAGCAGAGGTATCTGCATGGCCTGGAAGTAGCCCGGATCGACGAAAAGTGTGACGGCGTCGAGGACCGCTCCTTTGGGTAGCGGCGGATGCTCGCGGACGGTGTACACGTCGTCACGATCGCGGCCCTGTCCCGGGAAGTCGCTCGCGGCTGCAGCCGCTTTGACCCCGGGCATCTGTCGTACGCGCGCCAGCAGCACCTCATAGAATGCGGCAAGCTGCGCCGGTGTTCTTGATGTGCCGCGGCTGGCTGAGGCTCATGGTCAGCACATCGTGCGTGGCGCAACCCAGGTCCGAGGAGCGCATGGCGCGATAGCTCTTCAGCAACAAACCCGCTGCGATGAGCAGCACGACAGTGAGGCCGACCTCGGCGGTGAGCAGTGTCCGACGCATGCGCGCGCGGCCGCGGCCGGCACTGGTAGAGCGCGAGGACTCCTGCAGAGCACCGACAAGATTGCGATCACCGGCAGAAAGCGCGGGCACCATCCCGGCCACGATGCCGCAGAGCAAAACGCAGCCTGCCGCGAAGAGTGCCGCGGCGCCGTCGATGTGGATCGCATCGACTCGCGGCAGATCGGTGCGGACACGGACCAGCCATTCGACAGCGCCATAGGCGAGCCCTACACCCAGTGCTCCGCCGGCGAGGGAGAGCAGCAGGCTTTCCACAATCTGTGCACGGACTAGCGCCACACGGCTGCCGCCGAGCGCTGTGCGAATCGCTGTCTCGCGACCGCGCGAGGCTGCGCGCGCTACCAACAGGTTTGCGATGTTGAGGCAGGCGATCAGCAGCAGGCAGCCGGTAGCCGCGAGCAGCGCGTAGAGCCCCGCCTTCACATCGCGCACCTGGCCATCGAGAATCGGGCGCAGGTTGACGGCGTCATTCACCGGCCCGTCAGGATTCTGCTGACGTATCTGCCGCTGGATGGTGCTGAGCTCGGCGGTTGCTCTGCGCCATGGAGACGCCTGGTCGCAACTCACCGATCACTTCGAAGTTGTGCGAGCCGAACGCCTGCATGATCTCGCGGGAGCGCTCGTGATAGACCGGCACCCACAGTTGCATGCGTTGCTTTCGGATAACGAAACCAGGGCGGGCAAAATTCCGATGACTGTGTACGGCTTCAGGTCCACGAGAATGGTGTGACCGATGATCGACGGGTTCGCCCGCGTACCGGCGCTTCCACAGCCCCCAGCCCAGGACGACGGTGGCGTTCGCTTCCGGCCGGTCGTCGTCGCGTGTGAAGAGCCTTCCCAGGGCCGGGTGCACTCCGAGCATGGGAAGGGTGCTCCAGGATGCCTGCTCCGCATGTACGACCTCAGGCATCTGTCCACTGCCGGCCAGGTTGTATGTGGTTTCCTGCATGATGCCCATCTGAACCAAGCTGCGGGCCTGTTGTTGCCACCGCGCAAAGCATCCACCGGCAACCACGTTGTCCTGGAATGCGCCATTGCTCTTCGCCTCGTAGATACGCACCAGCCGCTCCGGATGAGCAACAGGCAGCGGCTTGAGCAGCACGGAGTTCACTACCGTGAACAGTGCGATATTCGCGCCGATGCCGAGCGCGAGAACCACGATTGCAGTAATTGCGAAAGAGGGCGCCCGCCTCAGCCGGCGCACCCCCTGGTGAACGTCGCGGACCAGCGACTCCAGCCACTGCCAGCTCCACGTCTCGCGCGCGTGTTCGCGAACGACCGTCGGATTGCCGAAGAGGCGCAGCGCTGCCTGGCGCGCTTCGGTCTCGGTCATGCCAGCCGCGCGATTCTCCGCGATCTGCTGCTCCAGATGGAAGCGCAGCTCGCTATCCAGCTCGGCATCCGCAGCCTGGCGGCTGAAGAGCGTATGCAGCCGCATTCGCAACTTGTCTGTCCAGCGCATGCGATCTCTCAACCTTCCTGCACCACGAGGTTGATGGCGCCCGAGAGACGGTTCCAGTTCGCCGTTTCCGCTGCGAGCTGCGCGCGCCCTGCGGCGGTGAGCGAGTAGAACTTCGCGTTGCGGCCGGTATCCGTCTCCGCCCACTTCGCACGGATCCAACCCTGCTGTTCCAGCCGGTGGAGCGCGGGATAGAGCGATCCCTGCTGCACCTGAAGTACCTCGCCGGAGATCTGCTGAATGCGCTTGGCGATGGCCCAGCCGTGCTTCGGCTCGAGCGAGATGGTCTTCAGGATGAGCAGGTCCAGAGTTCCCTGCACAAGATCGCTTGGTTTCCCCATACTCTGACTATCTACAATAGTGTTGTAGATAGTCAAGGGGTATGCCGTCGGCAATCGCGAGGGCTCAGTGACCAGAGGACTGATGGCTCAACCGTTCCATCAGCACGGCATTGCGCTTGGCCTGAGACGGCACAGAGTCGAGGAAGATGGTCTCCCCTTGCGCATGCGATCCCTTGCCCATCGCGCCCACGCCGACCAGACCCGGCACATAGGAAGCGACGAAGGAGATGTCCCCTGCCCCGCGCGTCATCGGCCCTGCTTCGGTAACAGGACGGAGACCGAGCGCCTCGCTGGCGTCGCTCCACTCACGCAGCAATTCCCTGCCCGCAGGCGTCACCGCCATCGCTGGATAGCCTTCGTCGAAGGTGATCTTCGCATCCGTCTTCGGCAGATGCTGCGCAACGATGCCGCGCATCTTGTCCTCGGCCCGGGCGGTCTGCTCGTTGCTTACCGTGCGCAAATCACCGTCGGCAATCGCGATCGGAGGAATCACGTTGTCTTTCCCGGTGGCCTCTCCGCCTGTCTCTTCGGCGTTCATCTGCGCGGTAGCTCCACCCAGCACCAGACCCACGTTATAGGTGAGGCCGTCCTCCGGCAGTTGGGTGCGAAAGGCGTCGAGGATGCGAGTGAGCTCGTAGATCGCGCCGTAGCCGAAGTGCTCACCGAAGATCTGCGATGAGTGGCCGGAAAGCCCTGTGGCTTCGATATGCCACATGGTTGAGCTGCGGCGAGCGATGCTGATGGTGTCCTGACCATCGTCTTGACGGACGCTCGGCTCGAACTCGAGCGCGACGTCGCTTTGCTTCGCTGCTTCGATCAGGTCGTGCCGCGCCTTCTCCAGCGGCGCTCCGGGGCGCTCTTCGTCTCCGCTCAGCACAATCCGGATCTCCGATTTGTCCAGCGCACTCGCCTGCTTCATCGCCTGGAGCGCGGCCAGCATGATGACCAGCCCTCCCTTCATATCGGCGACGCCAGGACCCGTCGCGGACTTGCCTGCCGAGTCTGGCACTGGAGCGTAGCGCTGGAAGGTGCTTGACGGTTCAAAGACCGTGTCCATGTGGCCGATCAACAGCAGCCGTTTGCCACAATGTCCCGTGCCCGGCAGGACACGGATGCTCTGCCACGAGATCGCCTGCGCGTCCGGTGACCGTATCCATAGGGACCCAGCGCACCTGAAATCCAAGCGTCTGCAGGCGCGGGACGAGTATGTCCTTGACTGCGACCACTCCAGCCAGATGCATGGTGCCGCTGTTGATGTTGACCAGTTGCTCGAGCAGCGCGCGGTCAGCCGCGCTGTTGGCATCGACGGCCGCGGCCATCCGGGCCTCGAGCGGAGTAAGCCCGGCGGGGCGGGTCTGGCTTTGGGCGAAAGGCATCGTAGCTGTGCCTATGGTGAGAAGAATCGCGGCTTTCAGGAACTTCATGCTTTCAGGAACTTCATGATGTGCGCATGCGAGAGCAGCATACGCGATCCGCCCACCATCGCCGTGAGGATCGCCGCCAGGGCCGCTAGCAATTGCCTTGCCCCCTCCATACAATGGTTATAGACAAAGACGGCAGCGGTAGCGCCGGAGTCGAGAGACAGAAGGAGCAGGCATGTACCCAGAGATTATGGTGATCCCGATGCGCGAGGAGCTGACGCGCGCTGGCATTCAGGAAGCACGCACGGCGGCCGAAGTGGATGCAGCAGTGGCCAAGCCGGGAACGACCATGGTGGTTGTCAATTCGATCTGCGGATGCGCTGCGGGCAAGATGCGCCCGGGCGTGCGGCTGGCGATGCAGAACGCCGTGAAGCCGGACCAGAGCATCACGGTTTTTGCCGGGCAGGATCGCGAAGCCACGGAGCGTGCGCGCTCCTACTTCGAAGGACAGCCGCCAACCTCGCCCGCGATAGGTATTTTGCGCGATGGCAAGCTGGTGTACCTGATGCAGCGCTTCGTGATCGAAGGGGCGACGGCACAGCTCATCGGCCAGGAACTGGTACGCGCCTTCAACGAGTATTGCGGCGCCGCCACAACGGCGTAATCGCTCGAAACCGATCCATCAGGAGCCCGGCACTGCGCCGGGCTTTTCTGTTGTCGCTCCGTTCTAGTCTCGCGGCATATCAGGATCGTGTTGCGCGAGGAAGCTGCCTGCCGCCATGCCGCGGGTGAGCGCGAGATGCCAGGAGTCGCTGACCCGCGAGGTGTCGTAGCCCGACTCCGGCCACGTGTCCAGCAGGACGCGCAGCCGTGCTGTATCGAGAATGTGACGCACCAGCGGGGAGCGCTCGATGCGCGTGAGCTCGGCCGAGAGTTGCGGGCGGGCAGCTCCTACGGTCAGGTACCAGTCAGCCGCCTGGAGACCGCGTGTGGTGCGGCGGCGCGTGGACTCGGGTAGCCGGCCTTCCATGGCGCGGCGAATGAGAGACCGGCTCTGCCCGCCGACAAGATACTGCTCAATTGGGATACCGAAGCAGAATTCGAAGATTCGTTTGTCCAGCGTGGGATCGCGCTGCTCGATCTGCCATCCAGCGGCGGCAGCTCCATTATTTATTCCGGGATCAAAATATTCGTAGAAGCTGCGACGCACCGAAGCGACGCTGCTCTCCACTCCATAAAACTCAGCGAGAGCCTTTTCTTCCAGCCGGTAGTCCGCTGCAAGTTGCGGCTGCACGGCACTGAAAGCAAGAGAGAAGCCACGCATATCCGGATGGTAGAGACGGCGCATCCACTGCGGGGCAATCCAACCCGTGGCCCAGGATGCAGCGCCACGCCAGGATGTGTACCCGCCGGCACGCAGCTCGTGTGTCAGGCGAAGCAGCCGCAACCAGTGTCCGCGGCGAAAGAGCTCCGACAGGCCGATGAGCCCGCCGAAGCTGATAGTCGCATTCCCGCCTACCCCCTGCAGCAGCACGCCCAGTCCGCGGCTGCGTATGCCATCCAGGATGGCCTCTACCCAGAGCATGTTGGTGGGATTGAAGGTGGGCTGGCCGGTGAGCCGGGAATCACGCTGTGAAGACGCGAGCAGATCGCGACCGCTGGCGTTGACCAGCACATGATCGATGTTCGGATAGAGCGCGGCAACTTCGGCCGCCAATGGCCCCTCATCGCCGAACCGGCCGGGCAGCGCAGAGCCGTCGTAGCCCTCGACCGGTACCGCAGTGAAGGAGGTGAGCCGCTGGCCTGTAGCGGCCATCAGGCGTGCGGCAGTCGCCGTGACTGACGAGCTGTCCAGGCCGCCGCTCAACTGCGATGCGATGCCGTCGCTGCCGGAGAGCCGCGCCCCGACGGCACGATCGAAGCGCTCGCGAAAGTCGTCGATATAGTCAGCGTCTTTCCGATAACGGATGGGCCGCGCGTCGATCGGATGCCAGTAGCGGCGGATCTCGATGCCGGCAGGCGACAGCTTGAGCCAGTGCGCGGGAGGCAGCCGCTCAATGCCGGCGAAGAACGTCTCTGTACCCTTCGAGGGCAACGCCGCGAGGAAATGTGCCATCTGCTCCAGGTCAATGCGCTGGCCCACGGGTAATGCACACAACCCGGGCGGCATGGACGCGAAGGCAAATGCGCCGCCGGGTCCACCGGTGCGCGTGAAATGAAGCGGGCGCTCACCGGCATGATCACGGGCGAGAAACAGAGTCTGAAGCTGCGCATCCCAGCAGGCGATGGCGAAGCCGCCGATCAGATGGTCGACGATGCTGAAGCCCCACCGGGTCCAGGCATGCGCGAGTACATCGTCATCTGAGGCGGTTTGCGGCAGCCCGAGCTCGCGTACCAGCTCGTCGTGATTGTCGATCCGGAGATCGGAGACGACGAGATCGGCCCTGGATTCAGGAGAGCCGGCGGATACAGCAGGTGACGCTACCGGCGAGGGGCGATAGTCGCTGGAGGCGAAAAGCACCTCAGGAGCCGGCTGCCGGACGCTCGCCGGCGAGGGCGACATCGCGCTGAGCATGGCGATACAGCTTTCCGGCCGAAGCGTACCGCTCGACGCCCGAAGCCCCGCGATGGCCCGCATGCGACTTCGAAGCTGAGCAGGCATCAGGCTATGCGACTGTTCCGGATGGGGCAAAAGGAGGCTCCGCCGCCCGAGAAAACAGCCTGGGAGAATTTCTTGTACCTCGGTGCATTGAACTTCGAAGAAGAGCGAGGTAGAAGCGCAGATCTAACCAGATTTGTGCTTGCCGAGTCCATCGGGCACATGACCAACGCCGTGCTCCGCATCCGCCAAGGACAGAATGTCGAGCACTGGCTTCTTCCATTCCCGCCGCTGCGGGGCAATGGCCGATGCCAGATGTTGAGCATTCATACTGGGGGTGTTCGTCATCCATCCTCCGATGAAACACAGCTTGCAAACCGATCCGTGATCGTAGCGGCCTATGGGTCCGACTGCGGTGTTGGAACGTACGATGCCAGGTTTCCCCTGCAATCGTCGCCTGGTAAACCCTTCGCCTCTTTTTACTAGTTGGACAAGGCGGCAGGACAGTGGCCCGATGCACAAAAGCTGCGCTTACGCCATTGTCGGGGCAACACCAGCAACCGTCAATTCCATTATTGTGTGAAACTCCGGGCCCATTAAATATCCACCGTTATGCAATCTTTAGCTGTTGCAGATGCTTGAAATGAAGATAGATGTCCCTGTCTGGCGCTACCTCCGTTAACCTTCATTAGTATGCGCACAGTGCCCAGTGCAGGGGAATGCACCTTCCGGGGGATGGGGAGGGTCCGACCCTGAACACCTACCGCATCGGTCCTCTCGTCTATGTAACTGAACTGTTACTGCCCGAGTTGCTACGGGCAGCACCTGAAACGGGTGACCGGCCAGTCCACATCCGGCTGGGCCGGGCGCCGGCGGCACTACGAGCGCCGCTGGCCACGGCGAAGGATTACGAGGCCAGCGACACGGAGTTTCTGCTCCGTCTGCCAGGGGTTGCGACTTACTACGTTCGCAATGGCGTGGAGATTCTCGTCGATCGAGATCCGGGCGCCGCGGAGCTTGATGTTCGCTCCTACCTGATGGGAAGTCTCTTCGCCGTTCTCTGCCATCAGCGAGGGCTGCTTCCGCTGCATGCCAGCGCGATCGCGACTCCGCAGGGCGCTGTCGCTTTTCTAGGCGTCTCCGGCGCCGGCAAGTCCTCCATTGCCGCGTTTCTATCGCAGCGAGGCCATCGCATCGTGGCCGACGATATCTGCCTCATCGACCCCGCTGCTCCTCGCGATCGGCGCGTGCTTCCGGTGGCTCCCTGGCTAAAACTGTGGAATGCCACCCTGGATGCAATGGGCGAATCGAGCGGCGGTCTGCCCCGCGTCTTCTCCGACGACGAGAAGTATCGCTATGGCCTCGAGCAGCATGACTCCCCTGCTCCACTCGCGGAGCTGATTCTGCTCGAACGCGCGCAGAATGAGAGTGAAGCGACCTTCGAACGATTGACGCCGGTCCACGCGGTTCACGCCGTGCTGGATCTCACCTACCAGTCGTGGCTGGTGCGCGCCATGGGTCGCACCGAACAATACTTTTTGCGCTGCGGCCAGGCTCTCGAAGGTGTGCGAGTGACGCGCATGCGGCGGCCGTGGAATTTTGATGCGATGGAAACAACTCTGTCGGCGCTCGAAGCGCATTTCGCCGAAAACTCCTGAAGTGATTCTCAGGGCTGCTCGCCAGTCGAACCGGTGGAGTGAATCGGTGCGAAGAGCAGCGCGCTTTCACCGCCGAGCAGCATACGATGGTCCACCTCCAGCCAGGTATGCGCGCGCATCTTTCGATCGGCAGAGCGGCGCACGCCGTAGTGCATGATGCTGCTGATCCCGCGGCGGCGCAGCATGGCATGCGCGGCCAGAGCCTGCGGGAAGCACACAAACGAGAGTGGCCCATACCGCGCGATGCTGAGCACGGCCCAGCGGATACGCTCGATCACATCGGCATCCGCCGAGGCAGCCGGTCCGCTATCCGAGGCAGCGCTGTCGAGCGGCTGCTCCAGCCAGCGAAAGATCCACCGCACGGGCAGAAGCGCGAGCGAGCAGCGCGCCATGAGCAGCGTCGCAAAGGCTTCGAGCAACAGCCGCTTCTTTGCCGCAGACAGCGCGCGCCAGCGGTTCCATCGACTCCGCCGCACGCGGGCCACTCCGGCAGGCGTGCTCCAGCGATGGAAGAATACCCACTCCAACGGACTGAGCAGCGCGTAGATAGGAAACAGCGCATCCGGCAAATCGAAGCGCTGCCAGACACGCGGACGTAGCAGCACGCGTCGCAGTATCTCTGCTCGATAGCCGAAGCCACTGCGCAAACCCAGCTCATAACGCTTCAGCGGCCAACTGCCGGTTCCATCCTGCGTGGGCTGGAAGCGCTGCGCCCGATGCTGCATCCGTACGTGCTCAAGGATCCATTGCGCCTCGCGGCTCCCGGCCTCGAGTTGGATGGCACTGCTCAATGCATGGGGGCTTAGCAATTCGAGTTCCTTGGCAAGCTCGAGCGCCGCAGCTAACTCCGGCAGGATGCCGTACGCACTTGCCTGCTCGGCAAGAGCGCTCCTCTGCTCCGCGGCAAACGCATTCCACAACACCGCAACGTCCACCAGCGACTTGAATCGTGACCACGCCTCGAGCGCGCCGTGCACACACAGATAGAGGAAGCTGCGCTCCAGCGGGAGAACAGCAAAGGCCGTCTCTCCCAATTGAATGCGCTCGCTCGATGCAGGGTCCGGGCCGGCCAGCCCATTGCCCGGCATCTGCGGATTGCGAAAGAGCCGCCAGTGCAGGTCAATCTCAAAATCATCCTCGCGATTGCTGCGATAGGTGTAGTCCTTGCCGTGTTTACGCCAGGAGCGACGGCGGCGGGGTGTGAGCCGCGCCACCGGATCGTTGCGATGAAAACCGTCGTCGAGCAGTACGCGGTCGGCGATCTCCTCGGTGCCGGAGGCAATCAGCAGATCGATGTCGCCCACGTCGCGCAACCCGGGGTCACCATACACGCGCTGCGACAGCGGCACGCCTTTTAGAACCCGAGCAGGAACTCCTGCCGCCTGCAGCAGATCGCAGAGGCGACGCGTCTCGGCAAGATAGCGGAACGCACTCAGCGCATTCTGTGTCGCGGCTGCCTTCAAAGTGGCAATCGTCGCGGCCGGCATCGTGGCGCCGCTTGACGAAAGCGCGCGATAGGCAAGCGGCGCGACGCGATGATGGCCGCACAGCGAAAGGAAGTAGTTCCAATCGATATCCTTCGCCTCGGCAAGCGCGCGAATCTGCGCAGCACTCTCCTCTGCCAATGGCCAGCGCAAACAGCGCAGCAGCAGGCGCAGCTCGGACGGCAAGTGACTGGAATCAAAACCAGATTGTGCGGTCTCGGCCATGATCGATGAAGTGTCAGTATCATATGCGAGGCCACTGGCGGAGGAACGACCAGGCCCGGAGGATAGCTTCCTTTATGTCGCGCGAGATTCCCATCACGGCAGAGAGCGTCGTGTCCTGGAGCAGGTCGCCAGTCGCGACCGAGGTGGACAGCGAGGTGGTCCTGATGAATGTCGGCCGGGGCCGTTTTTACGGCCTGGGCGAGACGGGCAGCTCCGTGTGGCGCCGTCTGGGCTCGCCGATTCGCGTCGATGATCTGTGCCGCGAGCTCATGCTGGAGTACCACGCGGACCCCGAGATGCTCCTGAGCGACGTCATCGTTTTGCTGGAGCAGATGCAGGAAGAAGGACTAGTGAAGGTAATCGCCGCTTAAGGTCGAGCCCGTACCAACCGGCGAGTTTTGATGGCTACGGATGCTGTTGAATTGCGCACGACGAAATCCGGCTTCACGATCAGCGTCGCCGGCATCTCCTTGCGCGTCTGCGGCTCGATCCAGCTCAGAAGCGCATTTGCAGCCATTTCACCCATGGAGCGTAAGGGCTGGCGCACCGTCGTCAGACGTGGGTTGTTCGTTCGCGCACTTGGAATATCGTCGAAACCCACCACCGAAATGTCCTGGGGAATTTCGAGGCCATGCTCCTTCAACCGGGCGATCGCGCCGATCGCCGAATGGTCGTTGAAGGCGAAGATGGCCGTGAAGGGGAGGCGCCGATCCAGGAGCCGCGCCGTCGCCTCGTAGCCAGGATCGCTGCCGGCTTCCGTGCCCTCCAGTTGCACGCACAGGCACGGATCGACCGCGAGCCCGAGCTCGTGGCTGATCTGCTCGATCGCCGACCAGCGATAGTGCGTGTCGGAGCTGAACTCCTGACCTTTGATGAACGCGATCTTGCGATGTCCCAGATCGAAGAGATGGCTTAGCGCCATGCGCACCGCGGTGGTGTGGTCGAGCTCGAGGTTGGTGACGTTCTCCATGTGCTGATGACCGGACACGGCGACGACGGGAATGGGCAGACGGCGTTCGAGCGGCGTGTCGATAGCAATCAGTCCCTCGACCGCGCGCGAAAGCAGCAGCCTCGGGTATTCGCGCAGCAGGTCTGCGCGATGGTGATGGCTGACGACGAAATAGAAGTAGCCGGACTGCAGGAGCGCGCTTTCGATGCCGCTCAGCACGGAGGCGGAGTAGCCCTCGCTGATCTCCGGCACCATCACGCCCATGGTGTAGGTCTTTTTGCGGCGAAGCGCGCGGGCCAGGTGGTTCGGCTCATACTGCATCGCCTCGGCCGCGGCCCACACCAGGTCCTGTGTCCGGGCGGAGATGCGATTCGCAACCGCGGAGCGGCTCAGCACGCGGGATACCGTGGCGACCGAGAGCCCGAGTCGCTCGGCTACCTCTTTCAATCCAACCGGGCTGGCCGGCAGATCTGAACCCCGCCCACGATCCCGCCGCTCGGCCAATCCCGCCTCCGCAATTCCAGCGGAATCATCATATCCTCCGTGGTCCCCCGTCTTGACGGAGCTGAAGGCGAAGTGATATTCGTTCCCCGCTGGCGCAACCGTTTGCGCACAGATACCCCGGGAAGTGTGATTACTTCGACACGCTCGTTAGAGGCACCCCGCACGAAGTCCCGGGAATCACAACGGAAGAGCAGTTCACAGAAGCAGTATGGGTTCTTTTGGGAGGCGTATGAAGCAGCATTTAAGCCGGGCCGGCAGGCTCGGTCGACAGATCGCGCTTGTCTTTGCCGGTGCTACCCGCACTGGCGTCGTGGTGGTGGGTATTGCTTTGCTGACCACCGCAGCTCACGCGCAGTACCGAGCGTCAATCACAGGAACAGTTACAGACACAACCGGAGCCGTGGTTCCTGGTGCGACTCTGACTCTCACCGACAATGGAACCAACAACAAGCAGGTCCGCACCAGCGACGCCAACGGCTTCTACAGTTTCAATGCACTGCCCCCTGACAACTTCACGCTGCTCGTGACCAAGGACGGCTTCCAAGACCGGGAACTTGTGAATCTGCAGCTGAATGCGGAGCAGGCAAACTCGGTCAACGTGCTGCTTACGGTCGGAACAAAGGCACAAACAGTGACCGTGAATGGCTCGGCCGCGACAGCTCTCGATACTGAGACTGCGAATATTGGAACGTCCATTTCCGAGCGTGACATCCAGCACATGCCGGTCTATCAACGTGACGTGACCAGCCTTATCCAGTTGGCTCCCGGAGTTCTATCGGATGGAGCCAAACAGGGCGCTGGAGGCGGCTTCCAATCACCAGGCACGCAGACCGGAGCATCGTCGGGCGGCGGCGGCAACCTGGGACACTCAAGCAGTATCTTCGCTACAGAAAATGGCGCTTCGGCGAATGCAAATGGCGGACAATTTGAGAACAATGGTTACACCGTAGACGGTATCAGCACCGTCAGCGCTGTCTGGGGTGGTTCCACCGTCATCACTCCCAGTCAGGATTCAGTGGGCAACGTCAAGATAGTCACCAACGCATACGATGCAGAGAATGGGCGGTTTTCGGGCGCGCTCACTGAAATCACATCGAAGACCGGAACCAACGATCTGCACGGCAGTCTTTTCATCCAGATCACTCGGCCGGGATTGAATGCGTATCAACGCTGGAATGGCCCATCTTCGGTCCAAGCCTTTGACTCCACAACAGGAGCGAAGCTGACACCAGCACAGCGTGGCCTGCTGCGGGATGAGGACCGGTATAACCAAATTGGCGGAAGCATTGGTGGTCCTATCTGGAAGAACAGGATCTTTGCCTTCTTCGCTTATGAGGGACAAAGCCAGACAGTTCCTGCCAGTGGCTCCGGATGGTACATGACCTCGGCCCTGGCAGCGGTGGCTCCCCCAAACAGCATCTCGTCGAAATATCTCAACTTCAAGGGAGCCGCTGTTCTCGGCACCCTGATTGGCTCCGCAACCTGCGGTGATGCCGGACTGACAGAGGGAGTCAACTGCAGAACGATTCCCGGGCAGGGCCTGAACATTGGTTCGCCTCTGACAAACGGGCTCGGCAAGCAGGATCTCACCTATGTCAGTGCCGCACAGCCGGGTGTTGGAAACGGCCTCTCAAACACTGCCGATATCGCCCAATACACGACGCAGAACCCGACCAGCAGTGATTTCAAACAGTACAACGGGCGGCTTGACGCAGATGTAACCAGCAAGGACCATGCCAGCTTCGCTATCTATTGGGTTCCGGCGACCACAACCACGCACAACGGCGGACTAGGTTATCAGCTCTTCAATCACTCGCAGGTGAACGATGCCTTCTCGGTGATCTGGAACCACATTTTCTCGCCGACCTTCCTGAATGAAGCACGCGCCAATGCAGCGGGCTGGCGCTATAACGAACTCGCCTCTAACCCACAGGCCCCTTTTGGTCTGCCGCAGGACCAACTGTTCTCCTCCGACGGCACGAACCAGATTGGAACAATTTCCATAGGATCCGTTGGCGTACCGTCGCCCGGTCATCTGAACCAATGGACCTACGGTTACAAGGACGTAGCAACGAAGGTGCTGCATACACAAACGCTGAAATTCGGCTTCGATTTCACCCGGCTCTACTATCTCAACGACCCAATAGGAGCGCCTAACTATACTTTCTACAATCTCTGGGACTTCATAAATGACGCTCCGGAGGCCGAAAATGGAAATTTCCAGGCAAAAACCGGGCTTCCTGGCGGCTATCGCAATGACAACCGCCAAAACTTATTCGGTGTCTTCTTCCAGGATGACTGGAAGCTTCGGCCGAACCTTACTGTGAGCGCCGGGCTCCGCTACTCGTACTTCGGACCGCTCACCGATAAAAATAACAACATGGGTGTGCTTTCCTTCGGCGGCGGTCCAGGCCTTTTGACCGGTATCTCTATACACACTGGAGTGGGTGCCTGGAAGGCGCAGAAGCTGAATTTTGGCCCGCAGATCGGCTTTAACTGGAGTCCTCTTCAGTCGAAAGGCAACATCGTCTTCCGTGGCGGCTATGGACTGAATTACAACCAGGAGCAGATTGCAAACGCAAACGCGTACGATTTCAATCCGCCTGGAACGAGTTCCGTCCCTGGAAGCAGCAAGAGTCCGACGGACATCAATCCAAATATCATCTACGCCACTTCCAGCAGCCCCACCAATATCTTCGGATATCCGGTTAACCCACATGTGATTACACAGTTCAACTCCGCCGGTCTGCCGGTTGGAGGCGGGGCGAACCTGAATGGCTTGCCTGGTCAGCTACCCACCCAATACACGCACCACTACTCACTGGACATGCAGTGGAACGTGGGGTATTCATGGGTTGCGAATCTGGGTTATCTGGGTAGTTCCAGCCATCACACGTTATACAACTACGACGCGAATGCTTTCGGGCAGATCCTGGGAGCGCCGCTGAATCCTCTGGTCAACAGCGTAAACACCGCGGGCAGCCAAGGTAAGGCGAACAACAATATGATGCTCGCCGGGCTTAAGCACCAGTTCTCACATACCTTCTCGCTGGAAGCACAGTACACCTGGGGCCACAGTATGGACACCAACTCCGGCCCATATTTCAGGGACCCATATCTGTATAACACCAGGTATTCCTACGGGCGCTCTGACTTTGATATCAACCAGAGCTTCAAGATCTTCGGTGTCTGGCAACCGGTTATCTTCAGTGGCAATCACGGCTGGGCAGAAAAGATCGCCGGCGGATGGACGCTTGCGGGAATCGCGACCTTCCACTCCGGCTATGGATGGACTCCGGTATATACCGCTCCGCACCAGATTTATTGCAACAGTTGCAATTACGGATTTCAGAACCTTCGCCCGATTTATCGCGGCGGTGGTGGCCGCAGCACCAGCAACGATGCCTTCAAGACCGGAAGCAATTTCCCCAATCCCGGGACCGCGAATACGGGCGCAAACCAGGATCAATTCAGCAATAATTACTTTGAGGTTCCCAACTACGCAAACGCGATTGCGGACAATGCGGGGCAGAGAGCAGCCAGTTTCATCCCTGCGCCTGGAATTGACCGCAACTCGTTTTCCGGCCCGGGGTACCGTGACGTCGACCTTAACCTCGGCAAGGCTTTTGGCTTGCCCGACATGCGAGTTATAGGAGAAGGCGCCAGAATCGAAATCAAGGCGAACGTGCTCAACGCGTTCAACCTGTTGAATATCGACCCCACCAGCATTTCAAACAACGTTGCAGGCTCAAATATCGGCCAGGCTCAACGTGGGTTGGGAGCACGAATTATCGACTTCCAAGCTCGTTTCAGCTTTTGACGGTCAAGCTGCAGGCGACGCTACACTTTTAACTTCACGTGGGGCACTTCTTCCGGATGAAGTGTCCCGCCTCACAAATTTGCCCCCTGTTTACATCCAATTTGGCCTGTCTTCAACGACAGGCCATTTTTTTCTGCCGCAGATTTGCATCCTATCCGGTGAAAGGACACCTTATCTCCGATGAAGCTATCCGCCGCACTTACCTCTTCCCTGTTGGGCGCACTTCTGCTGCTTGGCTCAGGCTGTAACAAGAAGGCAGACTCCAACACCAACTACGAGGCCGCTATCAACGATTACTACAAGGCACATCCCGTCTGCCTGTGGTCACAACCGAAGAAGTTCCCTGTCCAGGCCGCCACCTCCGATGACGCCAAGACCCAGGGCTACGATGCACTTACCGATGCTGGCCTGCTGACTCGCACTACTGGAGAAAAGAAGGTCATGATCATCGCATCGAAGCAGGTGAATAACTACGACGTCTCCGATAAAGGCCGCAGCGCGTGGACCCAGGACCCGTCGCAGCCCGGCTACGGGAACTTCTGCTATGGACATCGTGAGGTCACCTCGATCGACAACGTCACCACGGGCGCGGATAGCTCCGGCACGAAAACCGCGCAGGTGAGCTATCACTACAAGATTGGCGATGCTGCTGCCTGGGCCAATACCCAGGAGATGAAGACTGCCTTCCCCGATCTGGCCACTACGCTCTCCGGGCCGCAGGCGGACACTGCATCGCTGACCCTGACCGGCGACCACTGGCAACTAGTCAAGCAATAGCGCACGGGAGCATCCGTACGACGAGTTATGTCGTACGGATGCTCCGCTTCGCATCGTCCCAGTTCACAGCCGCGCGTTTGAAATACGATGCATTCGCCATGTGGCAACCGATCGCGGTGTGGTTGCCGAAGTGCCCGTCCTCGACAGGAGACTTGCGGCTGCGCACCGATGCGAAGAAGTTTGCCTCATGGTCTACCGTGTCGTTGTAGTGCGCGGGTACCGTGTAGCTCTCAGCCGTCTCCGCCAGCATGGAAGCCAGCGGCCCTGCAGGCGGATGCTCCCGCTGCCATTGTTCTTCGTACTCATTGCGCAGATTCTTCGGCCATCCGCCGATCGAGTAGTTCTCCTCCTGGGGCGAATCATCCTGCGGCGTATAAGTCAGTGTCGCGTCCTGGATCACCAGCGTGCCCTTGGTGCCGTAGAAGGCCAGGTGCTCGCCGCTGTCGTTGTTCAGGTTGCAATGAACGCTGACACGGAAATCCGGATAGTCATAGAGCGTCTGGATCACGTCCGGAAAATCCCGTCCATCCTTCCAACGGAAGAGGCCGCCAGTCGAATAGGCGCGCGTCGGATACGTATTCACGCCGGTAATGACCTGCATGCCGGATAGCAGGTGAACGAACAGATCGCCGGCCAGGCCCTCGCCGTAATCATCGAAGCACCGCCAGCGAAAGAAGCGCACCGGATCAAAAGGCCGCTTAGGGGCGTCTTCCAGGAAAGTCTTCCAGTCGATGTTGGTTTCGCTTGCCCCCGGAGGAATGGGATACACCCATGCGCCGCTCGCGGAGTTGCGACCCCAGGACGCGTCTACCAGCGTGAGCAGCCCCAGCTTCCCCGCAGCCACAATCTCGCGCGCCTTCGCGTAAAGAATCGAGCTCACACGCTGGCTACCGATCTGCAGGATGCGGTTTCCCTTCTCCGCCGCTGCGATCATCGCGAAGCCGTCCTCGACGGTATGCGACATCGGCTTCTCACAATACACATCTTTACCCGCAGCGCATGCGTCCGCCACGATGCGCCGGTGCTGGTGGTCCGGCACTGCGATGAGCACTGCGTCCACGTCTTTGCGGTCCAATAGCTCCTGGTAGCGACCAGTCACCGGCACGCTGCGGCCCAGAGCCTCCTGCCCGGCCTGGTGCCGCGCCTCGTAGAGGTCGCACATGGCCACGCACTCCGCTCCGGGAATGTGCTGCGATGCTTCCAGCAGATCGCAGCCACGGGTGCCAGTGCCGATGGCAGCAAAGCGCACGCGATCGCTCGGCGCAACGGGTGCGCTCGTCTGGGCATGCAGCCATGCCGGTTCGAGCACTGTGGCATGCGCAGCCACGCCGGCCGCCGCAGCCTTTGCTGTCAGTCCCAGGAAATTGCGCCGTGTCACACGCCGGCCGATTGCCATATGTCCCGCTCCTCCGATTCAGAAGCCCAATTTCGAATCGCGGACAAGAGTATCGCAAAACTCGTCGGTGGAAGTATTCAGCCCCGGGAAAGCTTCAGACTCTGCGGAGACAAGTGTTCCTGGACGAAAGCAATCACTGCATCGCTCATATAGTCGGGCGGCGCGATGGAAAAGCGTGGAATCCCTTCAGCGAGCCGCGGCGAAACGCCACGCCACTGCGGCACCAGCTCCTCGGAGCCGGCGCGCACCAGCAGCGCATCCGCGCGATCGAGAAACAAGCGGGCCGAGTCCTTGAAGTCCGCGGTCGCGGGGTCGAGCACGCTCAGATACAAATCGGGCCGCACGAATCCCAGAATGCTGTTCGATTCCAGGATCACATTTTCCGCGGCAGCCATCTCTTTGCGCAAGCGCGGCATAGCGGCCGCCAGATTGCCGATGCGCGTTCGCACCCAGAAGGAGCGTACCGCGCCCGCTGCCAGGTAGCGGGCAGAGTCTGTCCCGCTTTCCGGATTGCGCTCCTCGCTCACCGCCACGGTATGTTCATCGGTCTGACAATCGCACGGCTCGCCATTGGCGGTGCAGAAACCATGGCCGAACTGCGTGATCTTGAAAGCGGTCCAGCGCATCCCGGGCAGACGCGCAATGACCGCAGCCATCACCGACGTCTTTCCTACATCTCGCGAGTGTCCGCCCACCACAATGATTGCCATAAAGTAATGAGACGCAGCCGCCGCTACAGCAGAGGCCGGATTGCTCTGATTCTGGCCACAACTTCCGTGAGGCCTTTCTCAAAAGATAGCCTACATCGCTCATCCCGAGTCCTCACAGCGACGCTGCTTCTGCTTTACTTCGGACGCCGCGCCAGCCGCGCGAGTGTCGCAAGCTCCCTCAGATAGTCTTTGATTGGCCGCGCCGGGGTGCCCCAGAAGACCATGCCCGGTCCGAGAACGCGCTTGCCCGGCAGTATGCCGGCCTGTCCTCCCAGGATGACACCGGCGCCTATCTCCGCATGTTCCCCCATGCCGACCTGACCCCCGACAATCGCCCCGTCGCCGATGCTGCTGCTGCCCGAAACGCCAGTCTGCGCGGCGATCACAACGTTGCGGCCGACTGAGACGTTGTGTCCGAGGTGGATGAGATTGTCGAGCTTCGTGCCGCGGCCAATGCGCGTCTCCTCCAGCGCACCGCGATCGATCGTGGTGTTCGCGCCGACTTCAACATCGTCTTCGATCACCAGCCGGCCCTGCTGGGGAAACTTCGTGTACTCACCGGTCGCATGGTCGCGCACGTAGCCGAAACCATCGGAACCCAGCACCGCTCCCGCATGCACGATCACCCGGTCACCCAGTTGCGTCCCCGGATAGACGACCACGCGCGGATACAGATGGCATCGGCCTCCCACGCGCACCCCCGCGCCGATCGCAGCACCTGCGTCAATCCGCGAGTATGCGCCGATCACGGCGTCTTCTTCGAGAACAACATTGGCGCCAATGAAAACGCCTTCGCCTAAGGTCACGGTGGCCGCGATGGTCGCCGAGGGATGGATTCCCTGTCGCGCGTGCTCCGTACGCAGCAGCTCGGCCGCCCGCGCAAATGCAAGCTTCGGATGATCGGCGAGCAACATCGGCTTGCTCGCGCTATCGCGGACGAGGACGTGCGCGGTGATGATCGCTCCTGCGTTGCTGGCCTCCGCCATCGTGAGTGCGCTTTCGCTCTCGGCAAAAACTAGATCGCGAGTGGTGGCATGCGCATGCGCAGCAACGCCATTGATGTCGATCGACGATAGATCGCTCAAGCCTTCGGACAATACCAGCTCCGCGCCAAGCGCGACTGCGAGTTCAGGAAGTCGCATGTCGTCAACTATAGAGCGAAGGCTCACCCGGCGGCCGTGTCTTCCATCGCCGATGCACCCAGAGCCACTGCTCCGGGAAGAGCCGGATCCATCTCTCGATTGCTGTGGTGCAGATCTGCGTGTTGGTGATGACGTCGTCATCATCATCGTCGGTGCGGACGAGTTCGAGGGGTTCGCCGAACTCGAGCACGTACGTCTTCTCTTCTTCGCGCCAGGTAAGAAAACCGGGCAGCACCGCTGCTTCCGTTCGCATAGCCACGCGCGCCAGACCGGAAGCGGTGCACGCCGTCGTACCAAAAAAATCCACGAAGACTCCCTGCGGCGGCGTCATATTCGTGTCCATCAGGATGCCGACAGTCTCGCCGCGGCGCATCGCGCCGAGCAGGCCGCGCGCGAAGTCGTCCTTGTGCAGCACGGTATTTCCGTGCAGGCAGCGGATGCTGTTCACCAGGCGATCCACCAACGGGTTATCCAGCCGGCGGATCACCATGCTCATCGGATAGCCCATCAGCGAGTGATAGAAGCTGGACAGCTCCCACAGGCCCAGGTGCCCAGTCACCACCAGCACACCCCGGCCTCGGTCGCGTGCGGCCAGAAAGTGCTCCAGGCCCGCGTAGCGCACCAGGCCGCGTGTACTCTCGGGCGTGTACCGTGACATCCGGCAGAACTCCGCCAGGTGCAATCCCAGATTGCGATAGAGCTGCCGCACCACGCGCCCGCGCCACCGGGCGTCGCTCTCCGGATAAGCGATCTGGAGGTTTCGTTCGCCTGTACGCCGCAGCCTGGGCATCAGGTAGAAAGCCAATGCGCCGAGCCCCGCGCCGGCAGCCCGTGCCCAGCTCCGCGGCACGGCGCCAAGCCCACGCACCAGCACGAAGACAACGATGAATTCGAGCCTCTGACGCATCCTTGAGAGCGCACATATCCTGGCTCAGCCTGTCCGTCCGCCTGAAAACGGAGTCTTCCAAACGAAAAGCCAAGCCGTCCTGCTGATTTGGAAATGCCACCATGGTAAATCCACGCCGGGGCGCCTGTTGAATTGACCAGGCCCACACGTCGCTCGCAAAAGAGAAGGCCCGCTGTAAACGGGCCTTCCGATAAAACGACGTAGCGCGATGAGTTATTCGTGAGTGGAATGGAAGTACTTCGCCACCGTGCGCACGAACGGCTTCGCCGCTTCAGGTACCGGGACCCCGCCCTTCAGAATGTCCGAATAGGCAGTGTTGTTCCCGCTGTAAAAGGTGGTCGTGTCGTCGATGTTTTGCGAGATATCATCGCCGGTAAGATCGATACCCGCGAACAGCCCCTTCGACCGCGAATAGGTCAGAATCTCGGCATTCAGTTTCCAGTCCGTACCCGCCTGCGCATTCCGGCCCACGGGACCTGCGGAAGCAGCTGCGTCGCCGCCCAGCTTGACCTTGTTCTTGAGTAGATCCTGGAAGCCTTTGTCATTCACTGCGACCAGCACCAGATCCGTCGCCTGGCCGCCGATCTGAAATCCAAAACTGGCGCCGGCAAGGCGGAAAAAAACTGGAGCGCTCCAGCCATGAGGGGTACGGCAGCTGACAACTCCTTGGCCATACTGACCGCCCACCAGGAAGGCCGCCTTCTTCATGCTTGGCACGACACCGATGCATGTCGCCTTTTCGGTGATCTGGTTCGGAATTGCCTTATCCGGAGTAGCCATGACCTCGTTGATGACGTTTGTTGCGGCCGCCAAGCGAGCGCTCAGGTCGGTTTTGCTAGAAGCCGCCGCAGCCGTGAGGCTGGTGCCCGCAAACCCGAGTCCCACAATGACAAGACCAGTAAGAAGTTTTTTCATATTTTGCATTTTCTCCAGGAATTCACGGCGATCCGCCGAATAGTTCTTAATGTACGCTGCTGTACGCTGCCCCCATGACCCAAACAACAGCCAGCACGGGACTTCGCTCATCTACGCTGTTGTGAGATGCAGATCGGGTCGCGGCGGGTGTATGGAAGGAGAAAGCGCGGGAGATCGCGCCCGCAAAAAGGTGGGGTGCGAATAGCGGATCGCCGCCTTCTACACCCCTTTCCCCAGATCTGCGTTGTTCTGGTAACCATCAGACACCACGTTAGTCACCAGGTCAAAACTTTAGATCGCCACTCTGGTTACCGAAGTGCCATTCACAGCTTGGGCAGCACGATCCCCTGCTGCTTCTGATACTTGCCCTGGCGGTCGGCGTAGCTGATCTCGCAAACCTGGTCAGACTGGAAGAACAGGATCTGGCAGAGGCCCTCATCGGCGTAGATTTTGGCTGGGAGAGGGGTAGTATTCGAAATCTCCAGGGTCACAAATCCCTCCCACTCCGGCTCGAACGGCGTCACGTTCACGATAATCCCGCACCGCGCGTAGGTGGACTTCCCGACGCAGATCGTCAGCACATCCCGGGGAATTTTGAAATATTCCACCGATCGCGCAAGGGCAAACGAGTTCGGCGGCACAATCACCGACTCGGCTTGGACGGTGACGAAAGAGCGCTCATCGAACTTCTTGGGATCGATGATCGCGCTGTTTACGTTCGTAAAGATCTTGAACTCGTTCGAAACCCGAAGATCATAGCCATAAGAGGAGAGCCCATAGGAAATTACCCCCTCCCGAACCTGTTTCTCGCTAAAGGGAGCGATCATCCCGTGCTTGAGCGCCTGCTCCCTGATCCACGTATCACTCTTGATTGACATCCTGCTCCTTGCCCAATCGGGTGCCCACTGCCTAAATTGCAGAGCAATCTAGGCTTCCCGGCACTTTATACTTCGAATCTGCATCTTAATAGGGCACTATCGAAGATGACAATGCTGCGCGGCTCCCGTCGAAGAAAGGGCCGGACAGCATACAGATAAGAACTAGTTCTTTGGAGAATGCTTTGATCAAGCAGGACATCGTGCACCGGGTCATCGAACGGACCGGTCTCCCCCGCAACAAGGCGGAGGCTGCCGTCGACACCATCTTTGAGAGCCTGAAGAAGGCGCTGACCGCCGGGGAACGTATCGAGTTGCGCGGCTTTGGCGTCTTCAATGTGCGCCCACGCAAGACCGGGATCGGCCGCAATCCCCGTACCGGCGCCGAAGTCACCATCACCCCGGGAAAAGCCGTGCGCTTCAAACCCGGCAAAGAGCTGCACCTGATCGACTGAAGCCCGGATAAGGATAAGAGGTCAAAAAAAGCAGATCCTTCCGCTGCGCGGCGTCGCCGCTCCGGTCGGGATCACGACTCTTTCAAGTTCACATCAGGCTGATCGCATCCATATCGAACACAAGTCCCCCGCGGGGAATGCCCGCCTGGTCCGCGTAGTCGCGCGCGGCACGGAGCGCACCTGAGAGCGCATCGCGCCGCTCCGCCTTCAGCAGCAGATGGAAGCGATAGGTCCGCTTGATCTTGGCTATCGGAGCAACCGCCGGTCCCAGTACGCGAATGCCGGGCAGCTCCGCCGCCTGGAACCACTTGCCAAGCGCCGCCGCCCATCCCGCCGCCTCTTCCATGCGGCCGCTGCGCACCAGGATGTTCGCAATCACGCCGTACGGTGGATAGTGCATCCATCGCCGATACTTCAATTCCTTGGTCGTGAAGCCGCGGTAGTCGTGCGCCTGCGCGCATTGGATCGCATAGTGCTCCGGATGATAGCTCTGCACCACAACGCGCCCCGGCATTTCGCCGCGCCCTGCGCGCCCCGAAACCTGTGTGAGCAATTGAAAAACACGCTCCGCGGCGCGAAAGTCCGGCAGGTTGAGAGCATAGTCCGCCCCGACAACTCCGACCAATGTCACACCATGGATGTCGTGCCCCTTCGCGATCATCTGAGTCCCCACCAGCAGGTTGATTTCGCCGGAGTGCAGCCGTGTCAACAGTCGCTCCATATCATGCCGGCTGCGCACCGTATCGCGGTCCATCCGCCCGATGCGCGCGTGGGGAAAAATCTCCTGCAGGCGCTGCTCCCCCTGCTGCGAGCCCGCGCCTAGAAAATACAGATGCTCGCTCTCGCATTTGGGGCAGAGCTTCGGCACCGTGCGTTTGTAACCGCAGTAGTGGCACTCCAGCCGCTGGCCGGCGCGGGCTCGAGCATCCGCCGATGCAAGTGAGCGCTCGCGCATGATTGCGTTGGCGCAGTCGCCGCAACGGAGTTCGCTATTCGGCACAGCGGCTTCATCCTGAAACACCACCGGTCTGTGGTGGGTTAAGGCAACGGCGCAGTTCTCGCACTCCAGCCGCTCGCCGCAGGCCCGGCACATCACCACGAAAGAATAGCCGCGACGGTTCAGCAGAATAATCGCCTGCTCGCCGCGTGCCAGCGTGGCCTCGGTCTCCGCGATCAGACGGCGCGAGAAGAGCTGCTCCTGTCCGGTCTCCTGGAACTCCTGCCGCATGTCGAGGAGTTCCACCTCCGGCATAGGCCGGTGGTTCACCCGCTCCGGCATATCGATCAACGCGTAGCGCCCGCGCTCCGCGTTGTGCCAGCTTTCGAGCGACGGAGTGGCCGAGCCCAGCACCACTGGCACCTCCGCCAGCTTGGCCCGCATCACCGCCACATCGCGCGCGTGATAGCGCGGATTCTCCTCCTGCTTGTAGGACGAATCGTGCTCCTCATCGACGATGATGAGCCCCAGCCGCACCGCTGGCGCAAATATCGCCGAACGCGTCCCCACCACGATGCGCGCCTCCCCGCGCCGGATGCGATGCCACTGTTCCGCGCGCTCTTCCGGCGTCAGCGCGGAGTGGAGCATCGCGACCTCATCACCGAACGCCGAGTGGAGTTGCGCAGCCGTCGCCGGGGTCAGCCCGATCTCCGGCACCAGCAGAATCGCGGACCGGTCGAGATCGAGCGCCCGCTGCATCGCCGCCATGTAGACCGCTGTCTTGCCCGAGCCGGTGACGCCGTAGAGCAGCTTGGCGTGGAATCCTCCGCCGGCAAACTCCCCGGCGATGGAATCAAGTGCCTGTTGCTGTTGCGTATTCAAAGCGAAGGACTGCGCTCGCAGCCCGCTGAGATGAAAGGCCTGCGGGCGCTCCTCCAGGCGGATCAGCTCGCGGCGCACCAGCGTGCCCAGCGTAGATGCCGGTACCGGCAGCGCACGCAGAACGGCAACCGGCAGCGTGCCCCCGGCCCCGGCCAGGGTCGCAAGGATGGTCTGCTGGTTCTCATTGAGCTTTGGCAGCCGCTCGGCCTCCACCAGGACCGCATAGGCTTTCCATGCGTCGCGCATCGCGCGGCGCGGCCATGGCCTCCCGCGCAATCCACTTCTTGCGCACCATGCCATCGATCAGCTCGCGACGCGCGCCAGTCGCGCGCATCAGCGTCGCCCGCTTCACCGGCTCGCCACCCACGCAGATAGTTCAGCACGGCATACTCCGCCGCCTGCTCCTCCGGCGTGCGGCGTGTGCGCCGGCTGCTTCCCTGCTCTGCCCCCGCCTGCAGAGCGCGCTCGCCGGTCTCGGCGATCCGGTACACCACCTGCTTCCGCA
Organism: uncultured Acidobacteriaceae bacterium; assembly: GCA_963757575.1. GTDB lineage: Bacteria > Acidobacteriota > Terriglobia > Terriglobales > Acidobacteriaceae > KBS-83. Next base: position 626,884 of record CAVWSD010000011.1, on the reverse strand, counting down.
CCTCCGCCACCAGCGGCAGCATAGTGCGCAGCACCTCGCCCAGCGGCGCCAGATAGTACTGGCTGATCCAGCGCGCGAGCTCGAGCAACTCCGGCGAGACGATCGCCTCGTCATCGAGGATGCGCTCGATGGATTTCGCTTCGACCGGCGGCGGCTCGTCATGCAGACGGGTCACGATGCCGATCAGCTTCTCATTGCGAAACGGGACGATAACGCGGCCACCCAGCGCCGGCGGATGCGCCGCATCGATGCGATACGTGAAATGCGCATCGAGTGGCACCGGCACGGCGACATCGCAGAAGGCTGGCATCTGTGGCGAGATTATCAGGATTGAAGATGAAAACCGGCTGACCAGATTCCCCGGCGATTTCGCTGCATCCGATCTTTTCTCGCAACATCTAGATCAACACGATCGGAGAAATCATCTATGGCTACAGAAAAGAAAGTTGCGTTCGTCACTGGCGGAAACCGCGGTATTGGCCTAGAAACCGCGCGTCAGCTTGGAAAGCAAGACGTTAAGGTCGTGATCGGATCGCGTGATCTCGAAAAAGGTAAGGCGGTTGCGGAGAAGCTGCGCGCGGAAGGCGCTGACGTCCAGGCCATTCGCTTCGACATCACGAAGCCCGCCGACTACGAGGAAGCCTACAAGTATTTCGACAAGAACTTCGGCAGGCTCGATATCCTCATCAACAATGCGGGCGTCTCCAAGGAGCCGTTTGGCACCCCGAACAATGCCAGTTCCGTGAGCAAAGCAATTTTGCGTGAGACCTTTGAGACCAACTTCTTCGGAACCATCGAGCTGACGCAAGCGCTGTTACCGCTCATCAAAAAGGCACCGGAAGGCCGCATCGTGAACCTGTCCAGCATCCTTGGTTCGCTGGCGCTGCACGCCGACCCGAAGTCGCCTATCTACGGATTCAAAGCCCTTGCGTATGACACATCGAAGACAGCTCTAAACGCCTTCACGGTTCACCTTGCGGCCGAGCTGCAGAACACGAAGATCAAGGTCAACTCTGCGCATCCGGGTTGGGTGAAGACGGAGATGGGTACCGACGCGGCCCCCATGGAGATTCCAGAGGGAGCCAAGACAAGCGTGGAGCTCGCGCTACTGCCTGCCAGCGGGCCCACCGGTGGATATTTCCACCTGGGCGAAGCGCTGCCCTGGTAAGCGAGCCTAGACCTGCGGAGCGCGCCTAGACCTGCGGAGCGCGCGAAGGCGGCTTCAGCCCCAGCGCCGCCATCGCCATCTGCAGGTCTTTCCATGCTTCCTTCTTCTGCGCGGGATCGCGCAGAAGAAACGCCGGATGATACGTGACCACGGTCTGGATGCCGCGATAATCATGGATCCGGCCACGCATGCTGCCGATGGAGCCGCGCATGCCCAGCAGATACGTCGCTGCGGTGGCCCCAAGCGCAACCAGCACCCGCGGACGCACGATCTCGATCTGCCGCTCCAGAAATGGCATGCAGGAGTGCGCTTCCTCCGGCTCCGGCTTGCGGTTCTGCGGCGGACGGCACTTCACGATATTCGCGATGTAGACCTGCTCGCGCTTCAGTCCCATCGCCCCAATCATGTTGTTCAGCAACTGGCCCGCGCGGCCCACGAAGGGCAGCCCCTGCGCATCTTCATCCGCTCCCGGGCCTTCGCCCACGAACATGATCTGCGCGTTCGCATCGCCATCCGCAAAGACGATCTTGTTGCGGCCCTGTGAAAGCTGGCAGCGCTGACAGTCGCCGATTAGATCACTGAGCGCGGTAAGCGCCCCGGGCTTCTGGTCCGGGCGCAGAACAGGACCGAAGGAGACAAGCGGAGCCACCGGCTGATTGCTGGCTAAGGTGCGGCGTGGAATAGTGCTCTCCTGAACGGTGGAATCGGGGAATGCGGGGCTGGGAGGTGCGGGTGAAGCAGCGCTCGGACGGGCAACCTGCTCGACAGGCGCCGCCGCCGGATCGGCAACCTCGATATCCATAGTCGGTGTAGTTGCGGAATCCGCCGCATCGCGCCGATAAAAATCGTAAATGCCGAGCTCGCGGTAGAACTCGAGACGCGCCGCAAGCTCCTGAAGCGCGGACTTCTGCATCGCTTCCGTCATCGCTCGTGCCGCGACGGAGCACCGACAGGTGCTGTCTCATCCAGAATCGACGCGGGACGGCGCAACGCACGCACCTCATCGAGGATGCGGTCCGCCAGATCGCGCTTGGACATCTCGGGTAATTCAATCGCGGTATGCCGCGTCAGGAAAGTGGCGGCATTGCGGTCCGAATCGAAGCCAATGCCCGGCCGCGCTACATCGTTCAGCACCAGCGCATCGGCGCCCTTGCGCAGCAGCTTGTCCCGGCCGTGCTGCAGATGGTCCTCGGTCTCCGCCGCGAAGCCCACCACCAGCGTTCCCGGCCGGCGTGTTTCGGCAACCTCGGCCAGGATGTCGGCGGTCGGTTCGAGGTCAAGCTGAATTGCCTCGCGCCGCTTGATCTTTTGCGCGGCCGGCGCTTTGGGACGATAGTCCGACACAGCAGCCGCCTTGATGACGATCGTCGCCTCAGCCAGACGGCTCAGGACCGCCGCGCGCATCTCCTCCGAACTTGTGACCTGCACGAACTCCACACCCGCCGGCGGCGCAAGCGGCGTGATACCGGAGACGAGGACAACGCGTGCGCCACGCGTCGCGGCAGCTTCCGCCACCGCATATCCCATCTTGCCGCTGGAGCGGTTCCCCAGATACCGCACCGGATCGATGGCCTCCCGCGTCCCGCCCGCGGTTACCAGCAATGTTTCGCCGGCGAGATCGCGCCGGGCAGGGCTGACGCGGCGGTCCAATTGTTGAAGTACTGCTTGAACTATCGCTTCGGTCTCGGCGAGCCGCCCCGGACCCACCATGCCGCAGGCCAGATCCCCAACGCCCGGGGGCACCACCCGCACATTGCGATCGGTCAGCATGCGGAGATTGGCCTGCGTAGCGGGATGCGCCCACATCTGGCTGTTCATCGCCGGAGCTACCACTACTGGCGCTGGAGTCGCGAGGTAGAGCGTGGTCAGGAAATCGTTGGCAAGGCCGTGCGCAAAGCGGGCCAGAACATCGGCAGTCGCTGGTGCGACGACAAGAATGTCCGTCGACTGCGCCTCGGCAATGTGCTCAATGGCAGAGTCCGCAGTGGCCGAGTCTACGTCGGGTTCGGCCTCTTCCGTACCCCACAAGCCCGTGATGACCTTGTGCCCGGTGAGCGCGGCAAAGGTGAGCGGCTGCACGAATCGCGTCGCCGCTTCCGTCATCACGACGTGAACGTCCAGCGCCTTCGCTTGCAGCGCACGAACAAGTTCCGCTGCCTTGTACGCAGCGACGCCACCGGAGACCCCGACCGTGACTTTCATACCGGTCGATTTTACCCGAGGCGGAGTGGCCCCGCGCAGCTTGCTATCTAGCGCGCGAATGTATTCGACGGCAGCTCGCCGATCGCCGGCTTGGGCGTGTCCTGATAGCCCACCAGCCCGGCATCCAGCTCATCCTGCGCCACGCGGCACGCCTTACCCGAATGCGTGTTCACCAGCGGCTGCGATCCGCTCTGCAGCTGGCGGGCACGGCGAGCGGCCACAAGGACGTATCGATAGTTGCTGTCGAATCCCTCTTTGATCTCCATACTTCTGACCTCCTGAAGTTTGCTGCCCTGCTAATGAGTGCGCGCCGGTTCCGTGACCCCGAACGCCGTCAGCACCGGGATCACCCGTTCCATCGCATGACCGCGGCGGCAACGATCGGCGATTGCCAGCAGGCGCTGGATATCCTCGCCCCCGGCACTACCGGACTGCTGGCCCCGGTGGAACCGCTCACTCGCAACGATGGCTTCCATCTCTTCCACGGCATGGTCGAGCACATCGTTGACGAGAATATAGCCATATTCGTCGTAGTTCTCAATCTCCACGCGCGCCTTTTTCAGGCGGCGCTGAATGACTTCTTCCGAGATGCTGCCCTCCGCCCGGCTGCGGTTGCGCAGGCGCGTCGCCAGCACCTCCGGCGTGGGTGGCATTACGAAAATGTTCACCGACTCCGGCATCTGCCGCCGCACCTGCGCCGCGCCCTGCACATCGATATCGAGGAGCAGATCGTTGCCGTGCTTTTCCGCGTCGGTCAGCGAATGGCGCGCCGTCCCATAGAGATTGCCGAAGACATCCGCCGATTCGAGAAACTCATTCGCCTGCTGCATGCGCTCGAAGGTCGCGCGATCGATGTAGTGGTATTCGCGCCCCTGCTCCTCCGAGCCGCGAGGCTCACGCGTGGTGTAGCTGACGGAAAAATCGAGGCCGCTCACATCGGACCGCAGTTGGTTGACCAGGGTGGATTTTCCTGAGCCCGAGGGAGCGGAAATGATAAAGAGAATGCCTGCCAAGCGCGCTCCGGTTATCTCCACCTTCGATCCAGCGAAGGTGGAGAAAGAATTGTCGCGGCGGAAGTCGTAACCGCCCGACGATAAGGTGAGCCAATGACCGCGGGATACACCGGCGCATAGAAAACCGGAGCCGCCGGCCGCGTGCACGCCCAGAGCAGCGCGACCACCCAGCCAACAAAGGTCCAGCCAAAGAAGAGATTGACGAGGAAGATCGGCAGCACATTTGGGTGGTTGCGGGACCTCGCGACGAGTGTGGGCAGAAACAGCAGAGCGAGGCTGAAGGCGATACCAGCCAGCGTTCCGAGGGCGAAAAATGCGCTCAGCATCTGTGGCTCCTCTCCCTGCTCGTGGCAAGCGAAGATTGCTTCGATTTTCGCATGAGAGCAGCCGAACACCAACGCCGAACCAGGGCTGCCCTACGCCTTTCGTGGGAGACCGCCTCGCGCATCATTCCCCAGCACTATTCAAGGTTCTGTACCTGCTCGCGCGCCTTCTCAATCTCCGCCTTCAACCCCAGCCCGATCTCCGTCACCTGCGTCCCTGCGCCCGCGATCCCGGCCGTCTTCGACAGCATGGTGTTGGCTTCGCGGTTCATCTCCTGCAGCAGGAAATCGAGCTTCTTGCCCAGCTCCCCGCCCTCCGCCAGCATCTGCCGAAAATGCTCCACGTGCGCCCGCAGCCGCGCCAGCTCTTCGCTCACATCGCTCCGGTCGGCCAGCAGCGCGGCCTCCTGCAGGAGCCGTTCGCGGTCCGCCGCGCCACCGAGCAACGTTGCGATGCGCGCGCTGGTCCGCTCAAAGTGCGCTGTCTGCATGGGCCCATGTAGCTCAGTGACGCGATCCACGAGCGCGGTGATGCGGTCCGCAATCGCCGCCAGATCCGCTACGAGCGCGGCACCTTCCTGCGCGCGCATCTTGTTGAGCGCGCCGACAGCTTCCGCCAGCGCTCCAAGCACCGAGGCTTCCACCAGCTCCATCTCGGCTGTGCGCACATCGGCGCTACCGTTCCCATTGCCACCCTGCACGTTGCTGCGAAAGACCCCCGGCAGCTGCAGTATGGTCTGCAGGCTTGGCGTCTCGCGCAGGCGATGCTCGGCAGCCGCGGAGCGAAAAGCGGCAATATAGCTGGCGACCAGGCCGTGGTCCATCTCCACCTGTTGCTGCGAAGCGCGCTCCATGGTCAGGGTCACCTCGAGATGTCCACGCAGTACGGCGGACTTGAGCTGGCGGCGCAACTGCATCTCCAGCGCCTCCGACCCGGCCGGCATCCGCATGTGCAGATCGAGAAAGCGATGATTCACGGCCTTCAGCACCAGCGTCCAGCCAAGGGATTCGTTCACCCGCCCGCGATGCCGCGAGAAGCCGGTCATCGAATAGACGGGGATTCCCTGCGCCATCTGAGAGATCATCTGCTTGCTCAAGCCTTGACTCCTGCAGCCATCGCCGGTTCGTTAGTGCCGTCGACGTCGTCGGCAAATTGCAATTGATACAGCCGTTGATACATTGGCGAAGTGTGCAGCAGCTCCTCATGCGAAGCCACCGCGGTGATCTGCCCGGCTTCCACGACGGCGATGCGGGTAGCCCGCCTCACCGTGGACAGCCGATGGGCGATGACGAAAACCGTGCGGCCCGCCATCAGGTTCGAAAGCGCGGCCTGCACCAGCGATTCACTCTCCGTATCAAGCGACGACGTCGCCTCATCCAGAATGAGAATCGGCGCGTTCTTGAGCAGCGCGCGAGCAATCGCAAGACGCTGGCGCTCTCCCCCGGAGAGTCGGAAGCCCTTCTCGCCGATCACCGTGTCGTAACCTTCCGGCATGGCAGAAATGAAGTCGTGCGCCAGGGCGACGCGGGCCGCCTCCTTCACCTTTTCGAGCGGCACGTCCGGCTGGCCATAGGCGATGTTGTTGCGCACCGTGTCATTGAACAGGATGGTCTCCTGCGTCACATTGCCGATCAGTCTGCGCAACGAGTCGATCTTCAGGTCGCGCACATCCTGGCCGTCCATCAGCAATCGGCCGCCGGTCACATCGAAAAAGCGCGGAATGAGATTGACCAGCGTCGTCTTTCCGGCGCCACTGGGGCCCACGAAGGCAACTACCTCCCCACGCGGCACCGTGAGGTTGATGCCCGACAGCACCTCCCTCTCACCCTCCTCCGAATGATAGGAGAAGCAGACGTTGTCGAAGCGGATCTCGTCGCGGAATGCCTTTACCCCCTGCGCGTGCGGCCGGTCGCGGACCGTGTCCTGCTCGTCCATGAATTCGAAGATGTTCCCGGAGGCGCCCAGCGCCTGCTGAAAATTGTTGTAGAAGAGAGCGAATTTGCGCACCGGGTCGTACAGCTTGAAGACCGCCACGATAAAAGCAAAGAAGGTGCCTACATTGAGGGCCCCTTTGTTGATCTGCTCGCGGCCCAGTAGAAGCAGCAGCGCGATGGCGATGGCCCCGATGATATCCATCAGTGGAGAACTGATGGCCTGAGCCCGCACGGAATTCAGATTCGCGCGGAAGAGACGGCGCGCCGCTTCCTTGAAACGCGTGGTCTCCCAGCGCTCCATGTTGAAGGCCTTCACGATGCGGTTCCCGGTGATGGTCTCGTGCAGGATGTTCTGGATTTCGGCCAGCTTGTCCTGACCGTGGCGCGTTGTGTGGCGAACGCTTCTGCCCACCCGCCGCGCTGAGCTGACGACCACCGGCACGAATAGCAGCAGGACCCATGCCAGCTTCCCACCAAGTATCACCGCGAACCACGCGGTAAAGATGAGCGTGAAAAATTGCTGCAGAAACTCCGATAGCACCGAGGACATCGCGTACTGCACGCGCTCGATGTCATTGATGATGGTGGAGAGAATGGTGCCCGTGGCGTGCTTCTGGAAGAACTGCACGGAGCGGCGCAGGATCGCCTGATACAGGTCGTCCCGCATGTCGGTGATCATGCCGAAGCCGGCGTAATTTACCAGATACGTGCCCGCGTAGTCGCAAATACCCTTGAGCAGCGTGGAGACAATCAGTGCGTAGGCAACGACACTCCACGGATTGTGGAAGTGAGACGGAACAAGCTGCTGCAGGCTGAAATGAAAGCGGCCCCCGAAGAGGTTCAGATCGCGCTCCGGCGACTTCGGATTGAGAACGGTGTTGAAGATCGGGCCTATCAGCACCACGCGAAAGGCGTCCAGCAACCCCACCGCCGCCAGCAGCACGATGGACGCAAATGCCTGCACCGCATAGCGGCGCACATAGAACAGCAGCCGCCCGATCCGCCGGACTCCGCTCACTGGCGCGTCCCCGTCCGGCACGCCTCGCAGGTGACAATTACCGGCATTCGCGGCCGGCCACACCCCGTGAGTTGTTGCGGATACATGGGACTATTGTAGCGATACGGAACCTCCGCTGCGCTCTTCAGCGGGGCATGTCGCGATGCGCGCTCTTCACCCGGTAGCCGGCCCGGGCCAGCCGCTTGCGGATCTCTTCCGCGATCATTACCGAGCGATGCTGCCCCCCGGTGCATCCGTATCCTACCGTCAGGTAGCTCTTCCCTTCCTGAATGTAGTGCGGCAGCAGGAACAGAAGCAGGTCGGTGGTCTTGTCGAGGAACTCCTCGGTCTGCGGAAACTGCCGGATGTACTGCGCCACCCTTGGATGCTTGCCGGTAAGAGGCCGGAACTCCGGAATGAAGTGTGGGTTGGGCAGAAAGCGCACATCGAAGACCAGGTCTGCCTCCAGCGGCACACCGTTTTTGTAACCGAAGCTGACGAAGGAGATCATCAGGTTCTTGCTGTCGCTGGTGCTGCCGCGCTCGAACTTGCTCAGGATGAAGGCGCGCAGCTCGTGGACATTGTGCTGCGAGGTATCCACCGTCTCGTCCGCCATCTTGCGGATTGGATCGAGCAGCCGCCGCTCCGCATCGATTGCCTTGACCACCGTCTCCGTCCGCCCCAGCGGATGCGGGCGGCGCGTCTCGGAAAAGCGCCGCAGCAGCACAGTGTCGGACGCTTCAAGGAAAAAGACCTGCGTCGGCAGCACCTTGCGCAGCTTGCGCAAGAGCGCGGGAAACTGGTCCAGCCGTTGCCCCTCGCGCACATCCACCACCAGGGCAGCGCGTTGGATCTCCGCCGACTGCCGCACCAGGTCCGCAAACGCCGGCAGCAGGTCCAGCGGCAGATTGTCGACGGAGTAGTAGCCAAGATCCTCAAAGGCCTTCAGCGCAGAGGCCTTGCCCGAGCCGGAAAGCCCGGTGATAATGACCAGCTCGCGAGGCAGCCCGTCGTGCGGCGCGTGTGTGCTGTCGTGCTTTGCAGTCCGAGCCGGACGCGGGCTCGCTGGGGGTGGGCCTTTGCGCGGCATGGCCACATGCTAATGCATTTCCGCCGCCGTGACGTTTGCGATTGCAACAGTTTCGCAAAGAACATCCGGCACAGTGGCCTTAAACGCAGTGCGGACGCCCCCTTTGGCGAGGCGCCCGCACTATTAGCGATGTGTTGAAAGATCAGGCGGGTAGCGCGATCAGCTCCATAACCCCATCACGCCGTCGATGCAGCACCTGCAGATCTCCGGCCGGATCGCGAAAGACGAAAACATCCTTGTCGCGCAGTTCCGATTCCTTCACCGCCTCATCCAGCGACATCGGCTGCTCCGCGACGCAATCGTCGCAGTGCACTACGTGCGGCTCGGCGATCTCCATGCCGTGCGAGGGGCTGTGCACCTTAACCGGCGCGGGTTTACGGCCGTTTCCGTTGCCATTCGCGGCCTTGGCCGGTGCGGTCCTGGCTTCGGGCAGAATCGGCTCGGCGACATCCGGCAGGGCGGCCACAGACATCGGGTTATTCCGCGGTCGCGAAAGCTGCGGTTCGAGCGCGGTCTTCTCGTCCTTGGGCTCGCGGGTACGCGTGCGGAACTTGTCTTTGTGTTTAATCGCCTGCACTTCGGCCTTAGCCAGCGCATCGCGAAGGGCTGTCTCCATCACCGGCGACTCGCACAAACCGATGATGGTCTGAAACTTGGTTTGCACCGTCACTTCTGCAGTATGCCGGTACTTCTCTTCGGTAAGAATCACGTGAGCACTGCAATTGCTACCCACTACTTTGCTGACCCGATCCAGACCCTCCTCAGCCAGTCGACGGAGTGAAGGGGTAATGGCGATCTGGCGTCCGGTGTACTCCACCTGCATAAGCGGAACCTCCATAGCTATCAAGATGCAAATCCCTTGAGGGGAGATGATCCTACACCAGAGGACGCAGTGCATTCCTCAGACGCGCACACGCCTCTGGTGCGTACTCGGGATCCTCATATCTTCGCGATACTTAGCCACCGTCCGGCGGGTCACCTGGATGCCCTGAGACTGCAGCACACTGGCGAGATAATCATCGGTCAGCGGCTTCTTCGGATCTTCTTCATCAATCAGCTTTTTCACCTTCCGCTTCAGCAGCATAAGCGGAGTACCAGCGCCTTCGGGGCCGCCCGCGGCTTCGGAGAAGAAGTAGCGCAGCTCAAAGACACCCTGGGGCGTATGCACGTATTTGTTTGAAACCGCGCGGCTGACCGTTGAGGGATGCACCCCGATCTCTTCGGCGACATCCTTGATCATCATGGGCCGCAACGCATCCACGCCGCGCTCCAGGAACTCGGGCTGCCGCCGCACGATGGCCTCGCAGGTGCGCAGGATGGTGCTCTTGCGCTGCTCGATATTCCGGATCAGTTGCAGCGCGGAGCGGTAGCGCTCCTTCACGTACTCCTTCACCTCGCGCTCGGTATCGCGCTGCGCCAGCAGCTTGCGATAGCCCTGGTTCAGCCGCAGCGTCGGCATGTCTTCTTCGTTCATCACCACGACGAACTCATCGCCGCGCTTGACAAAAACCACATCCGGCTCAATCAGCCGTGCCTCGCTGCGGTTGTAGCGCTGGCCGGGCCGCGGGTCGAGCGCGCGGATGAGCTCCACCGCCTGCTGTACATGCTCCGCCGGCTTCTGGACCGCGCGTCCCAGCGCCGTCAGGTCGCGCTTCTGCAGCAGCGGCAGACACTGATCGATGATCTGCATTGCGGTGCGGAAGAGCGTGCGGCGCGCGACAACGTCTGCTTCATCCTCGATCGCCGCATCCGCCTCGCCGAAGATCAGATCGTATTCGTGCTCCTGCTGCCGCACCTGCAGCGCAAGGCACTCCCGCAGGTCACGCGTGGCGATGCCGCTGGGATCGAGCGACCGCACTAGCTCCAGCGCCTCGGCCAGCAACGCGCGTGCCGACTCGCAGTCCGCGGTACTGTTTTTCTCCTGGACCCATCCGGTCAGCAGCTCTTCGTCTGTCGACAGCAGATAGCCGTCCTCATTCAAATTGCCGACGATGTACTCCGCCGCTTCGCGAAGGTTGAGCGGGATGCTAAGCGAGCCAAGCTGCCACGTCAGGTGATCCGTCAGCGTGTCAGGTTGCGAGAGGAAGTTTTCGAAGGAAGGCTTCTCGCTGAGCTCGAAACTGTTCGGCGTCCTGTAACCGGGATCCAGGTAGTCCTGGAAATAGGAACCGAAGTCAATTTCCGCGAAGGGGTCCTTCTCCTCCTTGGGTGTCTCGACTGCCGCGGCTATCTCTTCCGCCGGCCGCTCCCGTTCCGCCTGTCGGCCTTCAACATCGTCGAGCAGCGGAACGCTCTCCTCAATTTCATCGAGGACCGGGTTCTCCACCATCTCCGACTGGATCATCTCCCTCAGCTCAAGCTTGTTCAGCGCCAGCACGCTGACCATCTGCATGAGGCCAGGGGTCAGTATCTGTCGTTGAGCCACCTTGAGACTCAGCTTGGGTTGAAGGAGTGCCATTGCCACCTGATCTGTATCGTTTTACGTGCCCATAGCTTACAGGGCAGGAGGAACCGTATGCATTAATTCCTTTCCGCTTCCGGACATCACCGGTAATCACACAATTGCGGGAGGGTGATGCAGCTCTAATTGAGCGAGAATCCTTCGCCCAGGTAAACCCGTCGCACCTCGGGGTCCCGCCCCAAAGCGTCCGGCGTTCCATCTCGAAAAATCTTGCCGTCGTTGATGATGTATGCGCGATCTGTCACCGACAGCGTCTCGCGGACGTTGTGATCGGTGATCAGCACTCCGATCCCGCTCGCCTTGAGATCAAAGATGATCTCCTGCAGGTCGAGCACAGCGATCGGGTCAATGCCGGAGAAGGGCTCGTCTAAAAGTATAAAGGAGGGCTGAATGCAAAGACAGCGGGCAATCTCCACCCTCCGCCGCTCCCCGCCGGAGAGCGCGTAGCCACGGGTTTTGCGGATATGACCCAGGTTGAGCTGGTCGATCAGCTTTTCTGCCCGCGCACGCCGCATCTCCCAGGAAATCGCCTGCGCCTCCAGCACCGCGAGGATGTTCTCCTCCACCGTCAGCTTGCGAAAGACCGAGGGCTCCTGCGGCAGGTAGCTGATGCCATATTGCCGCGCGCGCAGATACATCGGCACCCGGGAGATGTCCTCGCCATCGATCAGGACGCGCCCCGTATCCGGGGCGATCAGCCCCACGATGATGTAGAAGCTGGTAGTCTTGCCGGCGCCGTTCGGGCCCAGCAGCCCGACCACCTCACCCTGGGTGATCTCCAGGTTGACGCCACGAACCACCTGGCGCCCCTTGTAGGACTTGCCGATCTCGTCCGTATGGAGCTTCTGCAACGTCCCTCGTCACGCCGGCGTCTCGCGGCTACTTCGGCACTTGTGTGTCCGTCACAGCGCGGGCATTCCCGCCATCCACCTCGACGCTATCACCGCGATTGGTGAAAATCAAAGCCGCGCCCGAAATCGTCCCATGTTCCGGATCGGCCATCCGCGCCGGCTCTCCCGTGCGGCCATAGAGGACGAACTTGCCATCCGCCGCGGTGTAGACCAGGCGCTCTCCCTCGCCTTTGCGCGGACCCTCGTCCAACTGCACTTTGCCCGAGGCCACCATGTGGTCCAGCGAACCGCGCGGATTGGGAACCCGCGTCGAGGCTGCGGCAGTGTCCTTGCTCATGAAGAGATCGGCCTTGTCGGCACGCAGCCGCCCGCTGGCCTGTTGCGCCACGACGTTGCCTTCAAAGGTCGCCCGGTGCTCGCCGCCAGAATACTTCAGCGAGTTCGCATCCACGCGGATCACCGCCTCGCTGCCTGTAGCCTTCGAGCCCGGATCAGCGAAGACGCCATGCACGCGCCCCTCTCCACCCTTTTCCGGAGCGATCAGCATCTGGTTCTGCCGGTCCAGCACGATGGTCGAAGCCGCCACCGAGTTCGCTGCCTGCCACAGGCGCGCATACTGGGCGCCGCCGTACAGGATGGCCTCGTCGCGGTCATGATCGAGAAAAACCTTCTCCGCCACCGCATGGACCGGGGCCTGCGCGCTCGCCCCCTGGTGCAGCGTCACCTTCACGTCATGGTCGGCCGTCACCGCGCCGCTCAGGCGATAAAAGTCGATACTCCGCGCCGTCATCTCTGCTTCATCATCGTTCAGCCGTGGCGAGCCCTCCAGATGAATGATCTGGCGCGGCCCATCCAGCGTGGCCATGTCCGCCGTTGCCTGGCTGCGCCATGGCTTGCCCTGATTGTTCGTCGCAGGCTTGATCTGCACAATTGCAACGTGGCCCCGCTGCACCGCACGCTCCACCAGGCTGGGCGGAATCTCATCCGGATTGCGCTTCTGCTTCGGCTGACTGGGACTCTCCTGGGCAAATGTGATGTCCAGCGTATCTCCGGTGCTCGTCTGGCTTACCCCGCTGGGATTCGTGTTGGTCAGGTAGGTGTCCCCCTGGGCATGCAGCGTGTCCAGCGCGCGGCCCTCGCTCAGCGTCGCCTGGATCACCGCGCCCTTCATCACCGTGTTCTGCGGCCGCGAATCGGAGTAGATGGTGTGCTCGGTCAGCACTGCACCACCGGAGGCCATCAGCTTCTGCGCCTCCGCGTGGCCCTCGGCCGATGGCACCAGATCGATGACCACCAGCGAACCCTGCACCTCCCGCGTGATAGATCCGTGCGGGTCGCCGGGCGGGCCGATCTCCTGGTCCACCACCGTGACTGCGTGGTGCATCTCCACTCGCTTCAACTCGCCATCGGGGCCCAGTTGCAGGATGCCCTGGTTCGCATCGCCGTGGATCGAGTGCGGCCCCTCGTCCGCGGAAAACAGCAATCCTCCATCCAGCGTCGCCTGTTGTGTATCGCCGTGCGCATCCATCAGCACCTCTACCGCCGAAGCATGCAACTGCCGCCCTTCGTCGTCCTGCATGTTGACATGGCCGTTCGCATCCGCCTTTTCCACCGTGCCGTCCTGGCGGAAGTGGATCAGCGCCTCCCCGGAGGAGCTGTGCTCGCCGGCATACCGTATATCGTCCTTCAGCAGCGCAAGCTGGCGCGTATCGCGGTTGAACTCGGCATGATCGGCGGTCAGCACCAGCGGGCCCTTCGTCAGCTCCGCCGTGAAGTGGATATCCTTTTGCAGGATCAGCACGCCTTCATTCGCGTCATAGGCCGCACCCACCGCGGTGCCCTGCGCGTTCGCCACGACAAACTTTACCGGCGCTTCCGTGTTGGCTTCGCCCGTCTTCTGGTTGAACACCAGGCCGCTCGTTTCGGCATGCACGGTGCGGTTCTGCGGCAACGTCCCACGCGTGCCCGCCGGCGCCTGCACATCCAGATGGACCGGTCCCAAAGCGCGCGCCGTGCCCTCGCCGGGGTCGTATTCGAATTCATTCCCGTAGACGTGGTCGTTGCGCGAGCCGTCCTTGCCGTACAGCGTAATGCTGACGTTATGGAGTGTCGCGTGGCCGCCCTTGTACTCCACCAGCTTGGAAGCGTGCAGTGTAAACAGCGTGTGGCCGCGCTGCGATTTCGAGAAGGTGAAGCCGTTGGCGTCCTGCTGGATATTCACGCCCAGCTTGCCGGGGAGATCACGCCCGAAGTGACTCAGCTTGTAGCGCGTAAGCAGGAAGAAACCGAGGATGACGACGGCCAGCACTCCAGCTAGCACCAGAATCCAGGTGCGCAACCTCTCAATGGTGATCCGCATAGCTGTCATGCCGTGGCTCCTCACGGCTGCTCGTCTTCCTAAGAGTACAAGCCCAGCACGCATTCTCAGACCATATTCCCAAGCCGCATTCTCAGACCGGCTAAAATCTCGGTGTGGCAGATCAACTCTACCTAAGTCTCTGGTTCCCCAACTTCCGGCTGGCCGCGCTCGCCCCCGCCGTAGTCGGCGTGCTGCGCCAGTTGGCGAGTGCCGGCGGCGCATCCGCGGTAACGGCAGCCGCCGTCTATCCCATCTCCTGGAACGAAGCTCCGCTCTATCAGCGCGTCTACCTCGAAGACGAAACCGAGGCAGCACAGCCCGAAGCGGCCGTCGCCGAGGCCATGGAGATGCTCCACGAGGATTACGCTTACGAATTCGAGGTGAAGTGGGACCTGTGGGTGCCCGAAACCGGCGGCGGACTGGACACCATCTGGCGGCAGGAGCCGCGCCCACTGCGTGTCACCGGCTTCGGCCCGGACTTCGATGAGGGCAGCTACGAGCAGAACGGCCATATTCGCATCGACCTCGGCACGGATGCACCGTTTCTGCAGGAAGACGTCACGCTTGAGCCCGAGGCTGCCGTCCACGTTCAGCAGAATGTGCAAAAACTGATCGACGTCACCCACGCCATCCAGAACAATCTCGCCATCTCCAGCCGTCTGCTCTGGTCCGAGAGCGGCGAGAGCCTGGCCGAGAAGCTCATCGCGCGCCTGCAGCGCCTGAACTGAACCGCAAGCTACACTATCCGCATGCTCGATGAAGCCTCCTTCCGCAAACACGCCGACGCCGCGCTCGAAGCGCTGAAGCACAGTCTCATCCAGGCCGAAGAAGAAGGCGACTTCGAAGCAGAAGAACAGAACGGCGCTCTCAACATTGCCTTCGAAGAACCGCCAGGCAAGTTCGTCATTACGCCCAACGCCCCCGTGCGCCAGATATGGATTTCCGCCCTCTCCACGTCATTCAAGCTGGAATGGTCGGAGAACGCTGAGGCCTTCGTGCTCCCGAAGTCCGGCGAGACGCTGAAACAAGTAGTAGAGCGCGTCATCAACCAGCACCTAGGTGTGGACGCGGGCGATGGCGGCGCAGTGTCGCTCCACTAGCTGACTGCCCCCATGCAGACGCCCCGCCGCGCCACACTCTCCGTGGCCATCATCACGCTGAATGAAGAAGCGAACCTGCCGCGCACGCTCGCCAGCGTCGCCTGGGCAGACGAGATCGTCATCGTTGATTCCGGTTCGAGCGATGCCACACGCGCCATCGCCCAGTCCTATCAAGCCCGCTTCGTCACCGAGCCTTGGCGCGGCTTCGCTGGACAGAAAAACTTCGCGCTCTCGCTTGCGACCTCGGACTGGGTGCTCTCGCTCGACGCAGATGAATCGGTCACGCCGGAACTCGCGGCTGCTATCCAGAAGATCCTCGCGGCGCCGTCTTCCCAGACCGCCTACGCACTGCCGCGCCGCAACTACTTTCTCGGCCGCTGGATCCGCCATGGCGGCTACTACCCCGATGCCAAGCTACGGCTGGCTCCCCGCGGCCAGGCGACCTTTCAGGAGTCGCCGGTGCACGAAACCGCGACCTTCGCCGGCCGCATCGAGACGCTCGATGGCGACCTCCTGCACCACGCCTACCCCACGCTCGCAGGCTACCTCGAGCACATGCAGCGCTATAGCACTCTCGGCGCGGAGATCGCAGTCGCGCGCGGCCGCACCGGCCGTAGCTTGCTCAGCTTCCTCGACGGCGTGCTGCTCAATCCACTTGTCACCTTCGTCTACAACTACATCGTGCGCGGCGGATTCCGCGACGGACGCGAAGGTCTGCTGCTGCATCTCTACCACTCCGCCTATGTGAGCTGGAAGTACGCCAAGGCATGGGAGAGCGCGCGCCCGAATGTGCGCTAGCGCGACCGAAGCCACGCGCGGAAGCGCGTCCAAAGTCTTGCGCGGCAGCGCGTCCAAGTCTTGGCGGTAGCGCGTCAGGTCATAAATGCGCGTGCGCCAGTAGCTCACGTCGTATTCCAGCCGCCGTAAATAGCA
Organism: uncultured Acidobacteriaceae bacterium; assembly: GCA_963757575.1. GTDB lineage: Bacteria > Acidobacteriota > Terriglobia > Terriglobales > Acidobacteriaceae > KBS-83. Next base: position 610,452 of record CAVWSD010000011.1, on the reverse strand, counting down.
CCGCGTGCCCACCGCGATACTTGCGACCGCAGAGATGCTCCGTCACTCTGGTTCAGCGGGAGTCTGCAATGACCGTCTCCACCAATCCGCATCCGAATCCCGAAGCGCGCTGGCCCGCGGTCTTCGCGCTCTTTGCGATCGTGGGACTACGCATCGCGCTTCCCCGGGCGCTGGCAGTCAGCCCGGCGTGGGTTCCGCTGGTCGTGGTCACGCTGCTGGTGATCCCCACCGTGCTCGCGCGACGCATGCAGCGTCTTGAGCTCAATCGATGGCTCGGCTTCGTCATCATCGGGATCGTGACGCTCGATATGGTCTGGTCGCTCGGCTTGCTCGTGGCCTCTCTGCCCGCACACAGGCTGGCGCCAACCACGTTGCTGCGCTCCGCCGCCATTCTCTGGCTCAGCAACATTCTCGTCTTTGCCTCCTGGTACTGGCGGCTCGATGCCGGCGGTCCCAATGCGCGCGAATATCGCGAGGTGCACAGCGAAGGAGCCTTTCTCTTTCCCCAGATGACGCTGGATGCCTCCGACCCCGACTCACCCGCCAACGGCTGGTCGCCCGGTTTCGTCGACTATCTCTTTCTCGCTTTCAACACCAGCACCGCGTTCTCGCCGACGGATGTTCCGATACTCTCCCGCTGGGCCAAGGTACTGATGATGCTCCAGGCATTGATCTCGCTCGCGACCATCGTGCTCCTCGCGGCGCGCGCGATCAACATTCTCTAGACGGTTATGCTCGCTAGGTAAGCAGGATAGCGAATCCCGCCATGCACCCCAGCGCTGCCGCGGCCGTGGCAAGGCGCAGCGGAACACGCCGGCCCAGTTGCTGACCCACGGCGAACAGCGAGTACACACTCACCACTCCAAGCGTGCATACCAGCGCAGCCACATAGGCCTGCGGTACACCCGCCCGATACAGCACCCATGCCAATGCCACATCAAAAGCCATGGGCACCGGTAGCAGCGTACCCAGGATCGCGACAACTACGATTCCCCACGCACTCACCGGAATCGCGGTCGCATATGACGGGAACACCTCCACAGTGACGGCGCCGAGCACCGCAGCCAGCAGCATCCACGGCAGCGTCAGGAGTGTAAGCCGCAGCAGGTTCCGACCATAGCTGATAGCCAGTTCCCGGACGCGCTGCGCAAACGGTTCGGGTGCGTCATCCAATGACAGCGTCTTTATCTTGATGTCCCGCTCCTTCACCAGCAAAGGCAGCAGCAACAGCAGCACGGCGGGGGCCAGAATGCGCGCCGCCGCAATGCGCCACGGCAGCAACGCGATCGCCATCGCGATCACAACCGGGTTGAAAGAAGGTGAGCTGATCATGGCGGCCAGCGTCATGCGCGTGCTCACACCGCTGACCAGCAGGCCCTGGGCAATGGGAGTGGCGCAATTCGTGCACACACCGGCTGGTGCGCCCAGCAGCGCTCCGCACGCCACGTTTGCCGCGGCAGACTGGAAACCTTTGCGCTTCGCCTGCTTCCGCAGACCCAATGCCGTCATCGCCGCCGCGCCAAAGGGCAAGGCAAAATACATCCCAAAGCGGTTCGTCCACAGCCAGTTCACCGTCGTGCGTTCTATACGTTCCGGCAGGGGCATCGCGGGTGTCACCTTCAGCAGCGCATCAAACGAAATCGCTCCCGCCACATGCAGCCGCTGGCCTGAGTGCAGTTTTTTCAGCAAAGACGGATAGCGCTGCGCCCCCCAGAAGACCCCCGCGATAAGGACCGCCAGCAGGAGCGATACCACCACCTCCGGGCGCGCATGTGAACGAACTCCGCTCAGGGTCGCTGCTTCCTCTTTCACTGGACTGCCAGTTGCACTCATGAACATGCAGCCTAGATCGTGGCAACCTCTGCTGCCAATCGATCCTTGGATGGATGACTCCCACGCCAACACATCGGTCGCAATCCTTGCTCTCCTCCACCCTCATCCTCTAGGCTGGTAAGTTTCGTCAGCGCTCAATTGAAGGAGACTCAATGTCCGACCATGCCACCGCCGCGCCGCCCTCCCGGCGTGAGCCGTCCGCCGCGGAGCGCGACTGGGAGCAGAAAGTGCTCGAGCCCGCGCTGGCCAAGTCGCCCGAGCGGCCCATAGGGGCGCGCAGTGGCATCAACCTGGACGCCGAAGGAAAGGCGCGCTTCACCACCATCTCCGGGGCGCCGATCGAACGACTCTACACCGAGGCCGACCTGCCCCCGGATTTCTCGCTTCCACTCCCTGGCCAGCCGCCATACACCCGTGGCATCCATCCCACCGGCTATCGCGGCAAGCTCTGGACCATGCGCCAGTTCTCCGGCTTCGCCACTCCGGAAGAGACCAACCTCCGTTACAAATACCTGCTCGCACAGGGCGGCGATGGGCTCTCCGTGGCCTTCGACCTGCCCACCCTTATGGGCTACGACTCCGACGATGCAGAGAGCGAGGGTGAAGTCGGCAAGTGCGGCGTCGCCATCGACTCGCTGGAAGACATGGAGATCCTCTTCTCCGGCATCGACCTCGAAAACGTCACCGTCTCGATGACAATCAACTCCCCCGCCTCTGTCCTCTGGGCCATGTATCTGGTCGTCGCGGAGAAGCAGGGCGCGGACTGGAAGAAGATCTCCGGCACGCTGCAGAACGACATTCTGAAGGAGTACATCGCGCAGAAGGAGTACATCTACCCACCCGCGCCTTCCATGCGCCTGGTGATTGATACCTTCGAGTTTGGCGCGCTCCACACGCCGCGCTTCAACCCGATCTCCATCTCCGGCTACCACATCCGCGAGGCCGGCTCGACCGCGCTGCAGGAGCTCGCCTTCACCCTCTACGACGGCGTCGAGTACGTGGAGTGGGCGCTCCGCCGCGGACTTGCCATCGATGACTTCGCCCCGCGCCTCTCCTTCTTCTTCAATGCACACAACGACTTCTTTGAGGAGATCGCGAAGTACCGCGCAGCGCGCAGCATCTGGTACCGCACCATGACCGAGCGCTTCGGCGCGAAGAGCGCACGCTCCACCTGGATGCGCTTTCACACCCAGACCGCCGGCGTCTCGCTCACCGCGCAGCAGCCCAAGAACAACATCGCGCGCGTGGCGATCCAGGCGCTCGCCGCGGTGCTTGGTGGAACGCAATCCCTGCATACCGACGGCTTCGACGAAGCTCTCGCTCTTCCCACCGAGGATGCCGCGCGTATCGCCCTGCGTACCCAGCAGATCCTCGCCTACGAATCCGGCGTCGCGAATACCGCCGATCCGCTGGGTGGCTCTTACTTCGTCGAGCGGCTCACGAAAGACATGGAAGATGGCACCTTCGAGTATTTTCGAAAGCTGGATGCGATGGGCGGCATGGTCAAAGCCATCGAGCATGGCTTTCCGCAGAAAGAAATCGCTGAGGCCAGCTACGCCTACCAGCGTGCCGTGGAGAAGAAGGAAAAAATCATTGTCGGTGTAAACGATTATGTCGTCGACGAAACTCCGCAGGAGATCCTCTATATAGGCGAGGAGGCGCGCGATCAACAGACCGCCAAGCTGAAGCATCTGCGTGCACGCCGCTCCCAGGAAGCGGTCGATCGCGCGCTGAAGGGACTCCGTGCAGCAGCCGCGGAGAATCCCACCACCCAAGCCGGGCAGCTCTCCTCCGCAAATACCATGCCCTGCATCCTCGATTGCGTCCGCGCTTATGCAACCGTGGGCGAAATCTGCGCCGCCATGCGCGAGGTCATGGGAACTTACACCGAGGTCAGCATCGCCTGAGTCGTCGGAGTACGGCCAGCTACTTCTTCTGCGGACGCGCAGCCGCGCCCAACGCCGCCAGCAGCCCGGCCGCCACATCCATGCCGCGTCGCGCATCCGGCGTATTCATCCGGCTTACCAGCGTGAACAGCGATGGCGGCGCGTGCTTCCTCCTCACCTTGTCATCGCCGTCAATCGCGGTCTCCAGCATCTCGGGTTTTACGCTGCCCAGCACCTTACCCAAAACCAGCAGGTTGCGTAGCGCGTTGACCATCTCCGGCTGGCTCACCAGCCCGGCCACGTGATTGATGATCGCATCCTGCGCGGCCATTGCGCCGCGCAGCAGCTCCAGCGTTCCACTCTTGTGCGCCTGCTCCAGCAAACGGTAGCCGCTCAAGATCGCGTCGGCATGTTCCGCAGGTGCTGCGTCGATCTGGCGCTTCAACTCCTCGCGAGAATCCGGCGGGGTGAAAACTCGATATGCGACAGGCTTGGCCATTTTGCTTCTCTCTCCTATCGTTTGTGACCGCTGTTGCCATTGCGGTTGTGTCCGTTGACGTGGATCTGCACCAGTGCAGGTGGCTGACCCGGCATGCGATAGTCCGCGCGCTTCCACTTGCGCTCCACCTCAACGCCCCTCTGCGGGGTCGGCTTGCCGGAGTAGCGGAAGTTCAGCGGACGCAGCGGATTCTCAGTCGGTTCGAAATCCAGAACCTTCAGCTTCACCGCGGTTTCCTTATACGCCGGCGTGTGCACATCCCGGTCGACCATGTTGCCGGTCAGCACATTCACCGGCCCTTCGGACGAGGTCAGCGGCAGATATACCTGCTTGCCGCGCACGCGGTCCGTCACCAGCGCCTTTACGCGAATGGTGCCGGTGCGTGAGGTGACATCGAGCCAGGTCCCACTCCGGATCCCGCGCTCCTTCGCCAGCTCCGGCGACACCTCCATGAATCGCTCCGGCGTCTCTTCGTAAATGCCCTTCACGCGATAGGTCATGTTGCCTTCGTGGAAGTGCTCCATCAGGCGCCCGTTGTTCAGGTGGATATCGTATTCCTCATCCTGCTTCTCGCATGGCTCGTTCCACTCCAGCGGATATAGCCGCGCCTTGCCGTCCGGAAAGTGAAAGCTCTTGGTATAGAGCAGCGGCTGGTCTGTGCCGTCCGCGGCCACTGGCCACTGCAGTGATTGGAAGCCCGCCAGCCGGTCGTACGTCACGCCCGCAAACATATGCGACAACGATGCGATCTCCGCCATGACGTCTGCGGGATGGGTGTACGTCCAATGTGCGCCCATGCGGTTCGCCAGGTCTGTCGTGATCTGCCAGTCCGCCTTGCTGTCGCCGATCGGTTCGAAAACCTTGTACAACCGCTGCACGCGCCGCTCCGTATTCACAAAGGTGCCGTCTTTCTCGAGAGCGGGCGCCGCCGGCAGCACAACATCCGCATAACGGCAGGTCTCTGTGAAGAAGATGTCCTGCACCACAAAAAATTCCAGCCGCTCAAACCCTCCAGCCACGCGGTTAGCATCGGAATCTGCGCTCACCATGTCTTCTCCGGCCAGATACACTGCCTTCAGCTTTCCGTCGTACACCGCGTCGATCATCTCGTGGTTGTCCAGCCCCTTCTCGGACGAGATCTTCACCCCCCACGCGTTTTCATAACGAGCCCGCGCCTCCTCGTCGGCAACTTTGTCGTATCCCACCAGGTACTGCGGCATCGCTCCCATGTCGCTCGCACCCTGAACATTGTTGTGTCCGCGCAGCGGATACGCGCCGGTACCCGGCCGCATATAGTTGCCGCTCACCAGCAGCAGGTTCGAGATAGCCGTCGAATTATCTGAGCCAGAGCAGTGCTGCGTGATGCCCATCGCCCACAGAATGCACGTCGCCTTCGAGTTGGCGATCTCATGCGCGACCGTCTTCAGCGTCTCGACCGGAATCCCGGTGCGCTCCGCGGCAAACTCCATCGTGAACGGCTCCAGGCTCGCGCGATATTTGTCAAGATCGTTCACCCAGGTGGTCAGGAACTCCGTCTGCGCCAATCCGTTGTCCAGCAGGTAGCGGCTGATCGCGGAAAGCCAGATCAGGTCCGAGCTCGGCGCCGGGCGAATATGGATATCGGCGCGGCGCGCCATCTCGTTCTCGCGCAGATCGCTCACGATCAGCTTCTGCCCGCGCAGCTTGTGCGCACGCTTCACGCGCGTCGCCAGCACCGGATGGGACTCCGCCGTGTTGCTGCCGATGATGATGACCAGCTCCGCCTTCTCGATATCGGCAATCGAACCCGAGTCGCCGCCATAGCCCACCGTGCGCCACAGTCCCATGGTTGCCGGCGACTGGCAGTAGCGCGAACAGTTATCCGTATTGTTGGTGCCGATCACCGCGCGCGCAAACTTCTGCATCAGGAAGCCGTCTTCGTTTGTGCACTTTGACGACGCGATCACCCCGATTGCATCCGGTCCGTTCGCGGCTTTGATCTCACCCAGCCGTCGCGCCACCAGCCCGAGCGCCTCGTCCCAGCTCGCCTCGCGAAAATCCTGCCCTTCGCGAATCAGTGGTTTTCTCAGCCGGTCCGGATGGTTCACGAAATCCCAGCCGAACTTCCCCTTCACGCAGGTAGAGATGCCATTCGCCGGCCCATGCGTCGGTTCCACTTTGAGGATGTGACGGTCCTTCGTCCATATGTCGAAGCTGCACCCGACACCGCAATACGTGCAGACCGTCTTCGTCTTCTTGACTCGATCGGCCAGGCGCATCGCGGCTTCTGTCTGTGAGACCTCAAGGATCGGCCCATACCCGATCTCCGGCTCCACGTCCTTCACGATGTCGATCATCTTGTCCAGCGCCTGCTTCGGCCAATTCGTCATATAGCCCGCTTCGCCAAGCATGGAGCGCTCCATCAATGCATTGCACGGGCATACCGTAATGCAGTGGCCGCAGCTCACGCAGCTGGATCCACCGATCTGGTGGCCGCCATCCCACAGCACCCGCGGATGCGCCGACTCCCAGTCGATCGAGAGCGTCTCGTTCACCTGCACCGTCTGGCAGGCCTCGACGCACCGCCCGCACAAAATGCACTGGTCGGGGTCGTAGCGGTAAAAAGGATTCGAGAAGTCGCAGTCGTAAGGCTTTGGCTTGTACGGATGCTCCTGGTGCTTCACGTCGAGCAGCGCCGTAGTATTGTGCACCTCGCAGTTACCATTGTTGTTGTCGCAGACCGTGCAGTAAAGCAGGTGGTTCCCCAGCAGGCGATCGAAGCCCTCTTTCTGCGCCGCCACTGCCCGCGCGCTCCTGGTCACCACCGTCTGGCCCGCGGCGGCCTTGGTGCCGCACGCACGCACCAGCTTGCCGTCCACCTCCACCATGCAGGTGTCGCAGCTCTGTATCGGCCCCATCTGCGGGTGATAGCAGACATGCGCCAGCTCCTGCACGCGCAGAATCGAATCCACGAGCCATTCGCCCGTCTCCGCGGTCACCGGCTTGCCGTCCACCGTGATCGCGGCCGGGTGTACGCCGAGCGGCCGCGGCGTGGAGACGAATTGATAGTCGCCTCGATTGCCGGTCTGATCCGCGCTCCAGATCAGCCGCTCCAGCTCATATGGATTCTGCATATCCTACCCTCCACCAGTTATCGTGATCCATACTGACTAGGATGCGCCTCTCTGGCGCATGCTGTCTTGCCGCCATACCGGCGGAGCGCGAATCGTACTGGTGGCCAGCGCAATCAAATCTCTCAGGAGCTTCTATGGACTACGTGAATCTCGGTCCCACCGGAACAAAGGTCTCCCGCCTTTGCTTAGGCGCGATGACCTACGGCTCGAAGCAGTGGCGCGAATGGGTGCTCGAAGAAGAAGAGTCGCTGCCCTTTTTCCGCCGCGCGCTCGAGGCGGGCATCAACTTCTTCGACACCGCCGACATGTATTCGGTCGGCCGCAGCGAGGAGATCACCGGTAAGGCGCTGAAGCAGTTCGGCCCCGGCCGCGACAAACTGGTCATCGGCACCAAGGTCTTCAACAAAATGAGCGACGACCCCAATGACCGGGGTCTCTCCCGCAAGCACATCCTGCACTCGATTGACGCCAGCCTGCGCCGCCTCGGTACCGATTACGTCGACCTCTACCAGATCCACCGCTTCGATCCCGAGACCCCGATCGAAGAGACACTCGAGGCGCTGGACGTGGTCGTCCGCGCCGGCAAGGCGCTCTACATCGGCGCTTCCTCGATGTATGCCTGGCAGTTCCTAAAAATGCTCGATTTCTCGCGCCAGAACGGTCTCGCTCGCTTCGTCACCATGCAGAACCACTACAACCTCGTCTATCGCGAAGAGGAGCGCGAGATGATCCCGCTCTGCCGCGCAGAAAAGGTCGGACTCATCCCGTGGAGCCCGCTCGCCCGCGGCTTTCTCACCGGCAGCCGTAAGCGCGGCGACACCGCAGGCGGCACCCTCCGCGCAAAGACAGACGAGTATGCACACGGTCTCTACTACAAAGACTCGGACTTCGACGTGGTCGATCGCGTTGCAGAGATCGCCAGAGAACGGGGCGTGAACAACGCGCAGGTCGCCCTCGCCTGGGTACTGGCGCAGCCCGGTGTCACCGCTCCCATCATCGGCGCCAGCAAACTTCAGCATCTGGAGGACGCACTTCATGCCCTGCAGGTGAAGCTCACACCCGATGAGATTCGCTCACTCGAAGAGCCGTACGAGCCACATCCCGTCCTCGGCCATAGCTGAAGACGGCACTTCGTTATCGCATTGGCTCCTCTCAGAAGTGCCGCAGCGGCTCTTCCTCCTGCGCCGGCGCGGCGTTTGCGCGCGATGCTTCGCGCTCTATCGAGCGGCTCACCAACTCGCGCGAGCCCAGTCCCACTGCGAGCGACAACGACAGCACGATACCGCCAAATAAGATGCCGAAGGCGAGATCGACAATCTTCTCGCCGATCTGCAAATGGTCCAGCGCCATCGCCGCGGTCAGCGCCAGCACCATCCACTTCACCCCCAGGCTCAGCAGCCGCGCATACTGCAGGTTCATGTTCACGGCGCTAATCAGCACGCCGCGCGACAGGAATCGCGCCACAATGTTGCCCACCAGCAGAATGACGCACGCGCCGATCAGCTTCGGAAGATAGCCCAGCAGCCCTGTCGCAATCGGCGATTGTGACGAAGCACCGAAGGCATCCGCGCCCACTGCAATGCCGATCACCACGAATATCCAGAAGACCAGCCGCGCCGCCAGACCAGCCGGCGTCTGGCGCGGCGACCACTCCGTCACTGCCTCCGTGCCGCGCCCGAGCCTCTCATCGAAGTGCAGCGAAATCAGAATTCGGCGCACCACCCATGCCAGCAGCGATCCAATCAGCGAAAACAAAATCACCGCCAGCAGAAAGGCCAGAATGCCCGGCAGCAATGAGGCGAAGCGTCCCATCGCCTGCGTCATCGAGTTGCTCAGCGTATGGCCAACTTGGTTCCACATCGATCGTTCCTCCAACTTCTCCGCGCACTTCGGTCCCCGGGGAGAGAACTAGGGATTGAAACGGTCCGGCCAGCGCCAGCGCTGCACCAGGTATGGCTTGTTCTGTTCAAACACGCGCTCCAGTTGCTCCTGCCGCGGACTCCAGGGCACTCCACTCTCTACCTCGAGCACGCGAGAGCCCACCCACCCCAGGTACAGCGGCGCCATGGCGCCCAGCAAGTGTCCACGGCTCAGCGTGCGCAGCCGGTACGCAAGCCCAAAATCGTAAACCACGCGCGACCACAGCGCATCCGGCATGCGAAAGCTCTCCAGTGGCTCCCGGCTCAGCTTTTTCAGCTCCAGCAGCGTCACCGGTGGCAGCACCAGCGACCACACCTCCTGCAGATTGCGCTGCCCAAGTTGGAAGGCCTCGACCATCGGCCGCGGGTCCGGCGATGTTCCCGCGGGCGCCTCCCCGGCCATCGGTTCCGTGCCGATCGCCGTGGTCGAATGCGAACCGCGCACGCGCTGCCACAAACTCGCATGACGATCCATGTCCGCAAACAGCGGCGCCACGAGCTGCTGCAAAAGTGCGGGCAGGTCCATGCCTGCGGCCGAGTACTCGTGGTGCACCGGCAGATACACCTGGCACACCTTCTTCTCGCGCAGCACCGCCTCGGTTGCCGGCCATAGCAGGCCCTGTCCCGCGGCCGGCGTGCTGACGCTCTGCCGCAGCCCCGGCAGGAATCCCGCCGATACAGCAAAGTCCTGCGCCAGTGGGTAGCGCACACGCTTGCCATACAGCGCGCGCGTTACCGGAGCGAGGATCGCCTGGTTCAGCAGCGCATCGAAAGGTCCGGCGCGATAGAGCGGCATCGCCAGGTCGCACTCGCTCTCGCGAATGGGACGCAGCAGTGCATCCACGACCGCGGGCGTAAATGCCGCCAGGTCCGGGTTCAGAATGACGCAGGCGCTCGCGCCGAGGGTCTCCGCCTCCGCCAGCAACGCTGCATACACCACCGGCTGCCCCAGCCACGGCGCGGTTGCGCTGGCTACGGCCGTAATCTCCCGCGCCACCAGCCGCACTTCGCCGCCCTCGCCCAGCGTCTCCACCGCCTCGCTCATGCCCGGCATGCACGCATGCACCACGGCGATGCGATGTCCGCTGCCCGCCCACTGCGCGGCCACAGCACGCACCTGCGCCACGTCCACCAGGCCGGGAATGCCCACGACCAGCTCCGCTTGCGGAGCGCTCTGGCTCGACCCTCCCGTCGTTTCTTCGACCTCTACCTTCGCCATAGCACTTATTCTGTCGAAAATCCTTCCTCAAATCACCGCAGCGGCAACGCCAGAATCCCCGCCAGCGGAATCCTTACCCACGCCGGCCGGTTGTTCAGCTCATACATCAGTTCGTAGAGCGCCTTGTCGAGCACATAGATCTCCAGCAACTGCTCAAATACTTCAGGCTCCGCAGGCACCACTCCACCGTCGGCAGCCTTCATCGTCAGCCGGTACGCATGCAGGAATGCGCTGCACACCGATTGCTCCCACAGCCGCGCCCAGGGTTCCAGCCGCTCCGCATCTCCTGGTCTGCGCATCAGCACGCGCATCAGCCCGGAGTACGCTGCATAGCTAAACGACCGTAGCATGCCCGCCACGTCTTTTATAGGTGATTGCTTCTGGCGCCGTTCGTCCAGCGAACGTGCCGGCTCACCCTCGAAGTCCAGAATCACGAAATCACCACGCGTACGCAGTACCTGTCCGAGATGGTAATCCCCATGCACACGCGTGCGCAGTCTGGACAGCGATGTGTCCCCCACGCGGCCCAGCCGCTCTGCCACGCGCCTCCGCCGGCTCAACACCAGCCCGCTCATCTCCTCCACCTCCGCGGGCAGGCGCGACAGGTTCTGCCGCAGCGCATCGAACGCCGCATTCGCATGTTCCGAAAGCGCTGTGCGCAGCACCGACAAGTCGGCATCCGTCATCGGCTCCGGCGCGAACGCCGGGTCGCTGGTCGGCTGCCCCAACGCCAGGTGCATCTCCGCAGTGCGCCGTCCCAGCAGAGCCGCCGCATCCAGATAGGTCCCGACGTGCTCGCGCACCCAATCGCTCTCCGGTCGCTCGCTCATCTCCGTCAGCGACACATTGGCGCGCGGGAAATGCGCCTCCGGCATAGGAATAACCGAGACCTGCTCGAAGTAGCGCTGCACCTCTTCGAGTGTCCACTCCCATCCATCGCCCTCGTTCGGCACCAGCCCCTGCAGCATGGCCAGCGTGAAGTTCGCGTCCTCCTCGCCCGCCCGTGCCACCGGTCGATACTCGACCGCGCCGCCGAATGGCGCAATAGCGCGAAATCCGGTGTGCTCGGTGAGATACCGCCCGATCTCCGTATCCGGATTGGGTCCCGGGCTGCTGCCGCCGGAAGAGCTTCAGGATCAGCCGGCTCCCGAACAGGATCGAAGTGTTGCTCTGCTCCGCGGAGCCGCGCCGGGGCTCCAGCGTCTCCTGGCCGCGCAGCTCCGCGAAGTTCGCGCTGGGCAGCCCATGCACCGTGCCATGCTGCATCGCGAGCTCGCCCGCATTGCCGATCAGCGCCAGCAATTCGCGCGCGGCCTCGTCATCGAACATCGCGTCGTGCAGATAGCCGCTTCCATCCGGCGTCGTCACCGCGGCCAGCACCGCCGCGCCATGTCCTCTCGAGACACTCTCTCCCGCCGCGCCGATGCTGACCGCCAGCGGAACGAAATAGGTATCGCGATCCTCGCCGGCATAGGTCACCTCGACCAGCACGAGAGCGTGGTCGCCCATGCGTCCCCAGTCGAGGACGGCGGTCGCCGTGATCTGCCGCGACTTGGCGCCGAACCAGCGCTGCCGCGGCAGGAATGCCGGCAACCACTCCTGCTCCAGGCGCTCCCGCGCCGCCCCCGCGAGCACGGTCTTCCAATCCGCCGCATGCTGCAGGCGCAATGCAGAATCGGCGGGCACCTCCGGCTCCTCAGGTTCCAGTTCGCCCTGCAACTCCAGCCACAGAAAGCCATACTGGCTCAGCGTGATTGCATAGGGCGCCTTCTCGATCTTCGGAAACTCCACGTAGCCCAGCATCTCCACCGGCCGCAGCCCTGCATATTCGGAGAGGTCCAGTTGCGCCGGCTGCGGAAAGCGCGACAGGTTCGCCACGCACAACACGCGCTCATCCCCATCCTCCCGCACGTACGCCAGCACCTTGCGATTCGACGGGTGGAGGAACTTCAGCGAGCCGCGCCCAAAGACACGGAACAGCTTGCGCAGCGCGATCATGTTGCGCATCCAGCTCAGCAGGCTCGAAGGGTCGCTCTGCTGCGCCTCTACATTGATCGCCTCGTAGCCCCATACCGGATCCATCACTACCGGAGAGAACAGCTTCGCCGGCACCGCGCGGCTGAATCCCGCATTGCGATCGCCCGTCCACTGCATCGGTGTGCGCACGCCATTGCGGTCGCCGAGATAGATGTTGTCGCCCATCCCGATCTCGTCGCCGTAGTAGAGGATCGGGGTGCCCGGAAAGGAGAACAGCAGGCTGTTTAGCAGCTCGATGCGCCGGCGGTTGTTGTCGACCAGGGGCGCCAGCCGTCGGCGGATCCCGATGTTGATGCGCATCCGTGGATCGGCGCTGTAGGCGAAGTACATATAGTCGCGCTCTTCGTCGCTCACCATCTCGAGCGTCAGCTCGTCATGGTTGCGCAGGAAAATCCCCCACTGGCAGTTCGGGGGAATGTCCGGCGTCTGCGCCATGATCTCGGTGATCGGCAGCGCGTCCTCCTGGCGCAGTGCCATGTACATGCGCGGCATCAGCGGAAAGTGAAACGCCATGTGGCACTCGTCGCCATCGCCGAAGTAGGGCCGCACATCCGCGGGCCACTGGTTCGCCTCGGCCAGGATGATGCGGCCCTCGTAATCTTTGTCGATCTCCGCGCGGATCTTCTTCATCACCGCGTGCGTCTCCGGAAGGTTCTCGCAGTTGGTGCCGTCGCGCTCCACCAGGTACGGAATCGCATCGATGCGCAGACCGTCGACCCCCATGTCCAGCCAATACCGCATGATGTCCAGAATCTCTTTCATCACCAGCGGGTTGTCGTAGTTCAAGTCCGGCTGGTGAGAGAAGAAACGATGCCAGTAGTACTGCTCAGCCACCGGGTCCCAGCTCCAGTTGGACTTCTCGGTGTCGGTGAAGATGATCCGCGCGTCCTTATAGAGCTGATCGGTGTCGCTCCACACATAGAACGCACGCTCCGGTGATCCCTTCGGCGCGCGCCGCGCCCGCTCGAACCACGGATGCTGGTCCGAGGTGTGGTTCACCACCAGCTCCACCATCACCTGGATGCCGCGCTCATGCGCCGCCGCCAGAAACGCCTTGAAATCATCCAGCGTCCCGTAGCTGGGATTGACATTCAGATAGTCCGAGATGTCGTAGCCGTCATCCCGCAGCGGCGACGGAAAGAATGGTAACAGCCACAGGCACGTGACCCCGAGGTCCTGGACATAATCCAGCTTCTGCATCAGGCCGGCAAAGTCCCCGATGCCGTCATTGTTGCTGTCCATGAATGCGCGGACGTGCAGTTCGTAGATCACCGCATCCTTGAACCACAACGGATCTGCCATGCTGCCGGCCTGTTTCAAATCGTTCTCCTACTTGCGAATCTCAAACACATGAGCCGGTACTTCATATGGACGCAGCTCGACAAAGTTCCGCGATCCCTGCCAGCGGTAGCCGCGGTTAGCCAACAGATCGAAGACCTCAAATGTCGTCCCCTCTTTCAGTTCCAGCGCAGTCAGGTCGAGCGTCACGAAGCCGGACTGCGTGTTCACCGGATCCAGGCTCACAATCGTCAGCACCACATCGGCACCATCATCGGTCGCCTTGCTGTAGGCGATAATCTGAGCATTGTCCGTGGGATGAAACGTAAGATTTTCATTCCGCTGCAGCGCCCTGTTCGCCCGTCGCGCCTCATTCAGCAGCGTGATCAGCGGACGCAGGGAGTTCGGCGCCTCGCGATCCCAGCGTTTGATCTCGTATTTCTCGCTGTTCAGATACTCCTCGCTGCCCTCCTTGAAGCGGATATTCTCCCGCAGCTCAAAGGCCGGCCCATACATCCCGTAGTTCGAGGAGAGCGTCGCCGCCAGCACCAGCCGGCTCTTGAACGCATTCGGACCGCCGGTCTGCAACCCGAAGGGCAGAATATCCGGCGTGTTCGGCCAGAAGTTCGGACGCATGTACTCGGAGACCTCGGTCTTGGTCAGTTCCGTCATGTACTCGGTCAGTTCAGCCTTGGTGTTGCGCCAGGTGAAGTAGGTATAGCTCTGCGTAAAGCCGAGCTTCGCCAGCCGTTCCATTACGCGCGGCCGAGTGAACGCCTCCGCCAGGAAGATTGCATCGGGATATACCGCCTGCACTTCAGCAATCACCCACTCCCAGAAGGGAAACGCCTTGGTGTGCGGATTATCCACGCGGAAGATGCGCACATTCTTCTCTGCCCAGAAGATGAACACTTCCTTCAGCGCATCCCACAGCCCCTGCCAGTCGCTCGACTCGAAATCCAGCGGATAGATGTCCTGATATTTCTTCGGTGGATTCTCCGCATACTGGATCGAGCCATCCGCGCGCTTCTTGAACCACTCCGGGTGCTCCGTCACCCACGGATGATCCGGCGCGCACTGGAACGCGATGTCCAGCGCCAGCTCCATCTTGCGCGCATGAAGCTGCTCGATCAGATACTCGAGGTCGGCAAATGTGCCCAGTTCGGGCAGAATCGCCAGATGGCCGCCCTCCTTAGCGCCGATCGCCCACGGGCTGCCCACATCGCCCGCTTTCGCCTCCGTCGTATTGTTCTTCCCCTTGCGAAAGCTGCGCCCGATGGGATGAATCGGCGGCAGATACAGCACATCGAAGCCCATCTGTTCGACGTAATCAAGCTCGGCCGCTACATCGCGCAGCGTGCCATGCTGCCCCGGCTTGCCCCACGAGCGCGGAAATAGCTCATACCAGCTCGAGTAGCGCGCCCGCTCGCGATCCACCCACACCCGCAGCGTGCGCTCGTAGCGCGTCTGCATCTCCGTCTCCGGATTGCGGTTCACGATCTCGAGCAACGTCTCGTCGAAGGCCGCATCAGTGGAGCCCGCGCGTACCTTCGCAGCAAATCCGCGAAGCTGCGCCGCCTCTTCCTTCGTAGCGCGCTCCGCCGCTGCCTCGATCAGCAGCGCACCCGTCTTCAGCGGCAGATCCAGATCCTGCCCCGCCTCCTCGCGCTTCTTCAACTCCGACCGCCAGGTCAAAAAGTGATCGACCTCGCCCACCACCGTGTACTCATAGAAACCCATCTCGTCGACAGAAAAACTCGCCGCCCAGCGGTCGTTGCCCAGCGGCATCATCTCCTCGGCACGCCACTCTGTCTCGCGTGCATGCCGATACAGCAGGTGCGCCCGCACCAGGTCGTGCCCATCGCCGAAGACATCCGCTTCCACCCGCACGCGATCGCCCAGCACGCGCTTCACGGCAAAGCGTCCGCCGTCGAGCTCGGGTGTCAACCCCTCGACCACCACGCGGCTGCGTCCATTTGCCGGCTTAGGCGATGGTGCTCCAGACCTTGTAGTTCCCGACGGTTTAGCGGTTCCCGGCGCTTTCGCTTTCACCGCCCCAGCAGCGCGCTTCGCAGAAGCCTTCGCATCCTGAGTGGTCTTCCCTGTCGTCTTCTTTGCCGTGCCCTGCTTCTCTGTCGCTGGAATCTCAGTCGGCATTTCGTTCGTCATCGTCTCCGTCTCATGTGTCTGCCGCCGAAGCAGCTATTCTCTCTCAGGCAGAGCGATCTCCGCTCCACCACTCCTATCAGGATGCGCATCTGCGCCCCGGTGTTCGCTCACGTATTCGCTTAGGTGTTCGCTTGCACGCCGTTGTCATGGCCGAACCGCGGTCTCAATTTTCGAAGTGACCCCACAGAGTGTTCAGCGATTCCGCATACGCCGGGTGTGCAAAAACTGCATCCTCGAGCACCGGATAACGCAGCCTTCCCATCATCGCCAACTCGAACATGCTCATCAACTCGCCGCCCTCGGGGGCCAGAATCGCCGCGCCCAGAATCTCCTCGCTATCGGCATCCACAATCGCCTTCAATACCCCGCGCGACTCGCCCATTTCCGTCGCCCGCGCAATCGAGGTTACCGGCATGCGCGCCACCTTGATCCTGCGTCCGCTCTTCCGCGCCTCCGCCTCCGTCATGCCCACCCGCCCCAGCTGCGGGTCCATGTACACCACATAGACTGTCGTGCGGTCCGTCGTCTTCCGGCCGGGCTTGCCTTTGCCGGCAATCAGGTTGTCCCGCAGGATGCGGTAGTCGTCATACGACACATGCGTGAACGCCGGGCCGCCCTTCACATCACCCACTGCATAGATCCCCGGCACATTCGTCCGCAGCTCCTCATCCACCTTGACGTAGCCATGCGCGTCCGTCTCCACACCCGCAGCTTTCAAATCGAGATCCTCAGTATTCGGCGAGCGACCCACCGCGACGAAAAGATGCGAGCCCGAGATACTCTTCGTGCCGCTCTTCGCGCTTTCGAGCTCTACCGTTACCCTGCCCGGGCCGCCCTTCACGCGGGCTGCCGTCGCCCCCGTCTCAATTGCCAGCCCATCGTCGCGCAGAATGCCTTCGACTGCCTCCGAGATATCCACATCCTCGCGGCCCAGCACATGCTTCCCACGCTCGATCAATGAAACCTCGCTGCCGAACCGCCGGAACATCTGCCCGAACTCCACCGCTTCATAGCCGCCACCGAGAATCACCAGGTGTTCGGGCACACGATCCAGCTCCATCAGGCTCACGTTGTCCAAAAAGGGCACGCCGCGCAGCCCCTCGATCTTCGGCACCGTCGGATGGTCGCCCGTGTTGATCACGATTGTCTCGGCCGTCATCCGGCGCTCGCCGCCGCCTTTAAGCGCGACCACGATCTCCTTCGGTGACACGAAGCGAGCCTCGCCCCGCACCAGCTCCGGCTGGCCGCTCGAAAAGCGTTGCTCGTTCGATCGGCGAAACTGCTCGACAATCTTCCGCTTGCGCGCACGCACCTGCTCCATATTCACCCGGACGGAGCCCACCTCAATCCCCAGCTCCGCCGCATGCCGCGCCTGCCACGCGCGCTGCGCGCTCGCCACCATTGTCTTGGTCGGCGTGCACCCGTAATTGATGCAGGTGCCCGCCACTTCCGCGCGCTCGATCAACGCGACCCGCTTGCCCGCCTTCACAAAATCGGATGACAGCGGATTCCCCGCCTGCCCCGATCCCAAAATCAAGACGTCATACTGGTCTGCCATCGCGTCCCCCATTGCAGTCTCTGAGGCTTAGAAGCGCGATACTGCGAACAGCGCCAGCAGAATCGCCGTTGCATCCTCGAGCAGCGCAATCGGCAGGTCCTTCACGCCGTGGCTGGTTATTGTCCGTCGCAGCCAGTAGCCGGTGTACGCCCCCACCACGGCAGCCGCTCCGGCCACCGCGGCGGGAAGTATCCACGGCATTCCGGCAGCCAGCGCCAGCGCACTGCCGCACAATGCGCCCAGAACGAACCGCGCAGCCAGCGGTCCCGCCTGGATGCGTGGTGGAACGAAGGACGTCTTGTCCATGATGAGCTCGCCAATCGCCAGTACGACGAACAGACACATGGCGACTGGCGCTCCCAGAAAGCTCAACCCGGTCCCGCCAAGATGCAGCCAACCCAGATGTGGCCAGCCTCTATGGGCCGCAATCGTGACCATCGCAATTCCGGTCAGCGAGCGCAACCCGCTCACGCCCCCAATCACTACGCAAAGCAGAAACAGAATCGTTCCCGTCATCGTGCCGTCCTCAACCGAAAGTGAAAAGATGCCTGCGCTCTAGAATGCGCCAGCCGGGCGCTTCACTGCCAGCGCGCTTCATCAAAAGACTGAAAAAGGACGCCGTGTGGCGTCCTTTTTGTCACTGCATGAAGCAATCTTGAGTTCAGCCCTCGCGCAACATGCTCGGCTCTTCCGGCGAGCGCAGCCGCACCAGGCGATCGACCGTATACGGCGCACGCTGCTGCGAGGTGTGATAATGCCGCACCTGCAATTCGCCAAGCAGCCCGATGGCCAGCATCTGGATGCCTGCCAGGATCAGTACGCCCGCCACCACGAACAGGGGACCATGCTGGTCCATCACGTGCTGATGGGTGAAGACCTTCAACGCCGCCAGGAATACAGAGATCGCGCCGCCCAGCAGAATGCCTAACGAGCCGAGCGTGCCAAAGAAATGAAGTGGGCGCGACATGTACTTCAGCAGGAAGCGAATCGTCAGCAGGTCGAAGAACACGCGAAATGTGCGCGAGATGCCGTAGTGGCTCTTGCCCCGCTCGCGATTGACATTCTTGATCGGAATCTCGCAGATGCTCGCGCCATACCAGGAAGCCAGCGCGGGAATGAAGCGATGCATCTCACCGTACAGCGGGATATTGTGGATCACCTCGCGGCGATAGGCCTTGAAGGTCGTGCCGAAATCGTGGATGTCCACGCCGCTCAGCTTCGCCATCAGCCAGTTCGCGCAGCGCGATGGAATGCGCCGCATCACGAAGTTGTCGATGCGCTCCTTGCGCCAGCCACTCACCACGTCATAGCCCTCTTCGAGCTTCTCCAGGAAGTTCGGAATTTCCTCTGGATCGTGTTGAAGATCGCCATCCATGGCCAGGATGAATTCGCCCTGCGCATGATCGAAGCCCGCCGCCAGAGCGGAGGTTTGCCCGAAGTTGCGGCGCAGCTTCACCACCAGCACGCGGCTGTCCACCGCGGCAATTTCTTCCAGCAGTTTGTAGCTGCGGTCGTTCGATCCGTCGTCCACCAGCACCAGCTCGAAGCTGTCGCCGACCGTCTCCATCACCGCCTTCAGACGGTCATACAGCGCTGTGACGTTCTCTTCCTCGTTGTGAAATGGCACGACGATCGAGTACTTGGGCATAGTGCCTCAATTATATCGGACCGGCGTTCGTTTTCGGCTGCTTCTCTCGCTGCGTATCTGCATCTAAAACCCACGAATCACGCCGCATTCCCTACTCTGTCGAAGACCTCGCGGAGCGCCGATACTGCTCGCTCGCACGCCCTACGATCGACATCGCGGTGCGTCACGAAACGCACCTCCTCCGCACTCGCTGTGCCGCATAGCACGCCCTGCGCCTTAAGCCCCGCGACCACCTCGGCAGCCGTCCTCCCCTCCGGGCGGAAGATCACGATATTCGTCTGCACGGTCTCGAGATCGATCCGGCAGCCCTCCATCGCGGCGACCTGCTCCGCCATCCAGCGCGCATGCGCATGGTCTTCGTGCAATCGGGCCGGCATCTCTTCGAGGGCAATTAAACCCGCCGCAGCCAGCACGCCCGCCTGCCGCATCCCGCCGCCCAGCATCTTGCGGATCGACCGGCCTCGGTCCATCAGCGCGCGCGACCCCACCAGCATCGAGCCCACCGGCGCACACAGCCCCTTGCTCAGACAGAACATCACCGTCTGAAATCCGCGCGTCAGCTGCGCCACCGGCACCCCAAGCGCAACAGCCGCATTGAAAACCCGCGCTCCATCCAAGTGCACCGGCAGCCCACGCTCCTTCGCACCGGCCCACACCTCCTCGAGCGCCGCCAGCGGCGTCACCGTGCCACCCGCCATGTTGTGCGTGTTCTCGAGCGCGATCAATCCCGTCCGCGCGCGATAGTAGATCTGCGGCGCGATTGCGGGCGCGATTCGCTCCCAAGCGAGCACGCCGCGCTCTCCCTCCACCTGTCTCAGCTGGCACCCGCTGAAGGCGGACACCATTGCCATCTCCCAATCCACCATGTGAGCGCGCCGCTCGCAGATCACCTCCTGCCCGTGTTCGGTGTGCAGCCGCACCGCGATCTGGTTGCCCATCGTCCCCGTCGGCACAAACAGCGCCGCTTCCTTCTCGAACACCTCCGCCGCCCGCCGCTCCAGCCGGTTCACCGTCGGGTCTTCCCCATAGACGTCATCCCCCACCTCGGCTTCGGCCATCGCGCGGCGCATTGCCTCCGTCGGCTGGGTCACCGTGTCGCTGCGCAGGTCAATTCTGCCCGACTCAATGGTATCCATATCTGTTACCTTTCTTTCGCCCCGGCCATTTCCGTGAATTTCATGACGTTTTACATCTAACTGGCCTAGCACCCTTGCTCTCGACAATACTTGTCCCGTGGACATCAGCGCGAATCCCATGCAGTCCTCGAGCCCGAAACCGGCAAGGCACGACCCCTTCTCACCGGAAGCGATAGACCCGCTTCCCTGTTTTCATGCCTGGCTTGCGGAGGCGCGCGCGCTTGAACCGAACGACCCGGACGCGATGGCGCTCGCCACATCCACACCCGCGGGCCTCCCTTCTGTTCGCATGGTTCTGCTCAAAGGCATCACCGCGGACGGCTCATTCGTCTTCTACACCAACGCCCAAAGCCGCAAAGGCCAGGAGATCCGCGCCAACCCGCACGCTGCGCTCTGCCTTCACTGGAAGTCGCTGCGCCGCCAGGTCCGCATCGAAGGGCTGGTCTCCGAGGTCGCTTCTCCACAGGCGGACGCATATTTCCACAGCCGCGCCCGGGGCAGCCAGATCGGCGCGCTGGCCTCCGATCAATCGCGTCCGCTCGCCGACCGCGCCACTCTGGAGGCACGCGCCGCGCAGATTACCGCGCTCTATCCCGAGGAGGTCCCGCGGCCGCCGCATTGGACAGGCTTCGCCGTTCAGGCCCATGCGATCGAATTCTGGCAAGGCCGCGCTGACCGCCTGCACGATCGCATGCTCTACACCCGCATTGACGCAGGCTGGGAGCGTTCCCTGCTGTATCCATAAGGCCTTTCGCGCATTCGCACAGCGCATGGCGCGCCGCCATGCGTGCTCGAAAATTTTTCGGCGTCATCCCAGCCTGCGATCGAAACAGCTTGATTTTCCACGCAAACCCTCTTGCCGGGAGGGGGATGCTGCGCAATAATCAAGCCTCTCCCGCAAACCTTTCCACGATTGAAAGGTTTTTTGCTCGGCCAAGTCGCTGCTTCCGTTGTTCGTTCCGGCAGGTTTTATCGCACGCACAGGAAACCGCCGGCTGCTTTGGATGATGTTGTCCTTCTTGGAGGCCGTTCGCATGCGATCGCTCAGACTCGCGCTATTCGTGTTTCTTCTCTCTGTGGTGCCGCTCCTGGCGCAAACCAGCACAACCTCTGTTCGTGGCGCCATTACGGATCCGGCCGGCGCTCTCGTTCCCAATGCGAAGATCACGCTGACCAATACAGCTGATAACTCCGTGACTACCGGCGTTTCGGATAAATCCGGCCTGTTCGTCTTCCCGCAGCTCGCGCCGGGCACCTATCTCATCGCCGTCAGGTCGGAAGGCTTCGCGCCCTCCTCCAAGCAGGCGCAGTTGCTCGTCAACCAACCCGCCACTATCAACTTTCAGCTGGGTGTCGTCCAAACATCGCAGACCGTGAATGTGAGCGCCGAAGCCCAGACCCTGAACAAAACCGACGCCAGCATCGGGACCGCGCTTGACAACCAGGTTCTGCAGGCCCTCCCGGCCGAGGGCCGAAACGTGCCCGATCTGCTCAGCCTGCAGCCCGGCGTGCTCTACCTTGGTCGCGGCGTCAGCAGGGATTCCGACAGCCGCAGCGGCGCTGTCTCCGGAGCCCGCTCCGATCAAGGCAACGTCACGCTCGACGGTCTCGACGACAACGACCAGACCCAGGGATATGCCTTCACCGGAGTTCTTCGCTCCACCATTGACTCCACTGATGAGTTTCGCGTGGCCACAGTCAACAGCGATGCAGCGGCCGGCCGCTCCTCCGGAGCACAGGTGTCGCTGGTCACCAAGTCAGGCACCAACAACTTTCACGGGGACGCCTTCGAATACAACAGGACCAACTTTGGCAACGCGAACAACTGGTTCAACAAGCAGGCCCAGCTCGCCAATGGATTGCCAAACGTGCCAGGCAAGTTGATCCGCAACACCTTTGGCGGAGCAGTAGGCGGCCCGATCCTGAAGGACAAGCTCTTCTTCTTCTTCAACTACGAAGGCCAGCGCTCGGCGGAGAACACCCAGGAGACGCGAACCGTTCCCACCGACAGCTATCGTGCGGGCACCATCCGCTACCAGGACGACAACAACGCGGTTCACACGCTCACTCAGGGGCAGTTCGCGCAACTGGATGCCGCCTGCGTTGGAGCCGGCAGCTGTCCCAATGGGCCGGGCGCAAACGCGGCCGTGCTTCAGTACTTCAACACCTTTCCGCACGCCAACACGGGTGGCGGCGACAACCTGAACACCGCCGGGTACACCTTCTCCTCGCCCAGCCCGTCCACCCTGAATACGTCGATTCTCAAATTCGACTACAACTTCCGCGACAAGCATCACCTGTTCGTCCGTGGAAATCTGCAGAAGGACCTCACCTCGCAGCCGGAGCAATATCCTGGTCAGCCGCCCAGTTCCACCCGTATCGATAACACCAAGGGCATCGCTGCGGGCGATACCTGGATGATCTCCACATCCCTGATCAATGATCTGCGCTACGGCTACATCCGGCAGGGATACGCCGATGCGGGCACGCTCAACAAGGATTACGTCGACTTTCGCGCCATCGATGACATCGATCCTCACACCGGCACGACCATCGTCAATGTTCCGGTGCATAACGTCATCGATAACATCACCTGGACCCACGGAAACCACACCGTGCAGGGCGGCGTAAACTGGCGCCTTGTCGGCAATAACCGCTTCACTAACGCAAATTCTTTCAACTCCGCCAGTTCCAACCCGGATTGGATCGGCAGTACCGTCCCCGATCCGGCCAGCCTCGGTCTAACCGGTGTTGGCAGCGGCTTCAGCACTCAATACCTGTTTGCTTATGCCAACCTTGTCGGCACGGTCCCTGAACTGGACAACGTCTATAACTACACCGTCAATGCGAACGGCCAGAGTGCCAGCCAGTTGCCCGACGGCTCCACCATCCCGCGCGAGTACCGCGCAAACGAATTCGAGTGGTTCCTTCAGGACACCTGGCGTCCTCTGTCCAATCTCACCTTGACCTTCGGCCTCCGGCACACCATCCTGCAGACTCCGTATGACGTCCATGGCCAGCAGGTATCGCCAAACGTCGATGTTGACAAGTGGTACAAGCAGCGCGAGATTTCGGCGCAGCAGGGCCAGGTCTACGAGCCCCTTATCTCGTTTTCGCCCAGCGGTCCGGCTGTAGGCCGCCCCGGCTACTGGCCCAAGCAGAAGCTGAATCTGGCTCCGCGCTTCTCTCTCGCCTACTCGCCGGACAGCAAGACCTCGATCCGCGCCGGCTTCGGCATGTACTACGACCACTACGGCGAGGGCATCGTCAACTCATTCACCGATACAGGTTCCTTCGGCCTCAGCACCGGCCTGACGAACCCGGCAGGCGTCTATAACTCCGAGACATCGCCGCGCTTCACCGGCGTCAACAACCTGCCGAACATCGACGTCGGACCGCCGCCTGCCAATCCCACCATCTTCCCCTACTCCGTTCCCGATGGCTCCTTCCTGATCACCTGGGGTCTCAGCAATAAAATCAAGACTCCCTATTCGGAATCCTTCGACGCGTCCGTGCAGCGCATGCTGCCCGGCGGCTTCACCCTGGAAACTTCCTATGTGGGACGGCTTGGACGCCACCTGCTGCAGCAGGTCGACTTTGCTGCACCAACCGATTTCGTCGATCCACAGGGTGGCGGCGACTGGTACAACGCGATCACCAAGCTTTCGGTGATCAGCGATCAGCACCAGGGAGGCGATGCCACGGTCGCACCCATTCCTTACTTCGAGCATGTTTTCCCGCAGATGGCCTTCGACGGAAACAGCGCTACCCAGAACATCTACTCTCTGGAGGTTGCGCCCAACCGTTACAACTATGGAGAGACCGGCACGCTGGCAGATATCGACTTCTACTGCGACTATGGCTGTCCCGAGGGAACCAAGATGTACCAGGGACAATTCTCTTCCCTCTTTGGCTGGGACTCGATAGGCCAGAGCTACTACAACGCCGGGCAGCTCGTCCTGAGTCATCCGTCGAGCCACGGTCTTCAGTCGGACTTCAGCTACACCTTCGCGAAATCCATCGATATGGGCTCGGACACTCAGCGTGCCGGCATCCATACCGCCAACAACACCTCGAGCGTGATCCTGAATACCTGGAACCCTGAGTACAACCGCGGACCTTCCGACTTCGACACGCGGCACCTCATCACCGGCAACTTCGTCTATCAGCTCCCCTTTGGCACCGGCCAGAAGTTCGCGGGAGGCAGCAATCACCTGGTGAACGCCTTAATCGGCGGCTGGCAATCCTCCGGGCTGGTCCGCTGGACCAGCGGTCTGCCCTTCTCGCTCTACTCTCCCGCCTGGGCTACCAACTGGGAGGAACAGAGCTTCGCTGTCAAGACCGGCACGGTCAAGCTGCACAAACACATCGGCCCCGACGGCCTGCCACAGATCTTCGATAGTCCGGACGCTATCACTAACGGAGCAACTGGAGGCAATCCCGTCCGCTTCGCCTATCCAGGTGAAGCAGGACAGCGCAACAACTACCGCGGCGATGGATACTTCGACATCGACTCCAGCCTGAGAAAGACCTGGACCCTCTTCCACGAAAACTCTCTCAGTTTTGCCTGGGACCTCTTCAACGTCACCAACTCCGCCCGCTTCGATACCAATACGCTGGACACGGGCATCACCGATGCAGGCTCTATGGGCGAGTACTTCACTCGCACCCTCAACCTGCCGCGCGTCATGCAATTCTCTCTGCGGTACGCGTTTTGATTGAATTACCATGCGGCAGCGGCTTCGGCGTATCGTCGAAGCCGCTTCTGTGTGCGATCTGAATTACGACCCTAGTCCATGACATCTCGACTCCTGCCGCTCGCCTTCGCTCTGCTTACCGCTTCCCTCTCCGCCCAGACTCCCGCTACCCAGACTCCCGCTACCCAGACCAAACCTCCGCTCACTCTCGACGCCTACTTCGCCGAAGCCGAATACTCCTCGGCCCGTCTCGCCCCTGACGGCGCCGCGGCCGTCATCGCCGTGCGTGAGCCCGACTGGATGGCCAACCGCTTCCGCGAAGACCTCTGGCTCTGGCGCGCGTCCACCGGCAAAACCGAGCCCCTCACCAGTTCCGGACACGACAGCGGCCCCGACTGGTCGCCCGATGGGCGTCTCATCGCCTTCACCTCCGACCGCCTTCTCCCCGACGAGAAACCCTCCGAAGGCAAAGACAGCAGCGAAGCGAAGGGCAAAGACGAGACACCCGGCCGCATCTGGATCGTCTCCGCGGATGGCGGCGAAGCGCGCCCCCTCTATCGCACGAAGGATGACGTCCACGCCTTCGCCTGGGCGCCCGATGGCAGCGCCATCTATCTCGCCATTCAGCAGCCGCTCTCGAAAGACGAAACCGATGCAAAAGAGCGCGATTGGAAAGACGTCACGCGCTACCGCACCGGCGATCGCGGCGACCTGCTCCTCCGCATCCCCATTCCGGCACTCGCTACCTCCGCACCGCAGCCCGTCGCCGCGCCGCCCACGCCCCCAGCCAACCAGCCTCCGCTGCCCGAAGGCGCCACCATCCTCGCGCGCAGCCCGCTCGCCATCGACTCCATCAAGGTCGATCGCCACAGCGGCGTCGTCGCCTTCGTCACCGCACCCATCTCCCATCGCCTGGAAAATCCGGCGGACGTCGAGATCTACTCCGTCGCCGCGACCGGCGGTCCCGTCACGCAACTCACCCATAACCAGGGCCTCGAGAACAACCTTCGCTGGTCGCCCGATGGCCAGCGACTCTACTTCACCGTAGGCGCAGCCGCGGGCTCAGTCGAAGGTCCCTATCGCGATGTGCAGGGACGTCTCTACTCCATTGCCGCGCAGGGCGGCACGCCACAGCGCCTCGGCGCAGACTTCGACGGCAACTGGCAGGACTACACCCTGCTCTCCGACGGCACGCTCCTCGCCACCGGCACCAAAGGCACCAGCGCGCAGCTCTATCGCGTGAACGGCGAGCACGCGGAAAAGCTCGCCGGCATCGCGGGCACCTACGGCGGCCTGGATGCCGCCGCGCATGGGGACGCCCTCCTGCTCACCCACTCCGCCATCCGCGAGCCGCAGGAGGTCTACCTCGCCTCCTCGTCATCCCATCTCGATCAGGCGAAGCCACTCACCCGCTTCAACGCGCATTATCTCGACTACGCGCAATCCGAATGGCGACCCTATACCTGGAAGTCCACCGATGGCGCCACGGTCGAAGGCGTGCTCATCTATCCGCCGGGTCAACGCGACGCGAAACATCTCCCCATGCTCACTCTCATCCACGGAGGCCCCGCGGACGCCGATGGCGATCGCTTCGGCGCCGACTGGTATGACTGGGCCACCATGGCCGCCGCCGACGGCTGGCTCGTCTTCCGTCCCAACTACCGCGGCTCAGCCGGCTACGGCGACACCTTCATGCAGCAGATCACGCCGCACATCGTCTCCGTCCCCGGCAAGGACATCCTGGCAGGCGTCGATGCGCTGGTCGCCGACGGCACCGCCGATCCCACTCATCTCGTCATCGGCGGCTACAGCTACGGCGGCTACATGACCAACTGGCTCATCACCCAGACCACCCGCTTCCGCGCCGCGGTTACAGGCGCCGGCGCCGTCGAGCACGCAGCCAACTGGGGCAACGACGACCTCACCTTCGACGATGCCGCCTACCTCGGCGGACGTCCCTGGGAGAATCCTCAGCTCTATCAAAGCGAGGCCGCTCTCTTTCAGATGAACAAGGTCACCACCCCCACCCACTTGATCGCGGGCGATGCCGATATCCGCGTTGCCTTCCTCGAAGACATCCTGCTCGAGCACGCACTCGAATCGCTCCACATTCCGCACGCGCTTCTCACCTTTCCCGGCGAAGGCCATCCTCTCTCCAAAAATCCCTGGCACGGCTACATCGCGCTCCGCGAAGAGCTGAAGTGGATCAACCAGTACGGCGGCCACTCGCCACCCAGTCCCCCCGCGAGTCAATGACCCTTCGCGCGAATACGCTACAGCACCAGTTGCCTTTTGCCGCCCCCACCCGCTTCGGAGTCAGCTATCATGTCCCGTTCCATCCGCCTCCTGTCCGTCCTCGCTCTGCTCGGCTCCAGTGTTTTCGCTCTCGCCCAGGCCTCTGACTACGCACGCGATCCCCGCCAGGCGGTCGATGAGTCCTACACCGCCGCCATCGGCAAGTACACCACCGCGCCCGAGTTCAACTCGCCACTCACCGATTACCTTCCCGCCTCCAAAACCGTGCCCACACCGGCCAAGGTCCTCGGCGATGTCTCCGGCGCACCGGACATGCTGCCCTACGCCGAGGATGTCTACAAATACTTCCGCGAGCTCGCCGCCGCATCGCCGCGCGTCCGCGTGGTCACCATCGGCCACTCCGAGGAAGGCCGCGAGATGATCGCAGTCGCTGTCGCTGACGAATCTCTCCTCGCCCACCAAAAAGAAAACGACGAACGCCTCGCCAAGCTCGCCGACCCGCGCCTCCTCGGCATGGACGACGCCAAAGCCGCCCCGCTCATCGCTGCCTCGACGCCCGTCTACTACATCACCGGCACCATCCACTCGCCGGAGACCGGCGCGCCCACCGCGCTCATGGAGCTTGCCTACCGTCTCGCCGTCGATGACTCGCCCTACATCCAGTACATCCGCTCGCATGTCATCACGCTCATCACGCCAGTAGTCGAAGTCGATGGCCGCGACCGCATGGTCGATATCTACCGCTGGCACAAGGCGCATCCTGGCGAAACCTACCCGCACCTCCTCTACTGGGGTCACTACGTCGCGCACGACAACAACCGCGACGCCATGACCATGAACCTCGCGCTCACTCGCAACGTGCTCAACACCTACCTCGGATGGCACGCGCAGGTGCTGCACGACCTGCATGAGTCCGTCCCCTTCCTCTACGACAACACCGTCGGCGACGAGCCCTACAACAGTTGGATCGACCCCATCCTCACCAACGAGTGGCAGATGCTCGGCTGGTCCAACGTGCAGGCGATGGCCAAGCTCAACATGCCTGGCGTCTTCACCCACGGCGACTTCGACACCTGGAGCCCCGGCTACCTCATGTTTCTCGCCGCCATGCACAACGGCATCAGCCGCCTGTATGAAACCTTCGGCAACGGCGGCGCCGATACCGTCGAGCGCATCCTCACTCCGGACGAATACGCCCGCACCTGGTACAAGCCCAACCCGCCGCTCCCCAAAGTCCTGTGGTCGCAGCGCGACAACAACAACTACGAGCAGACCGCGCTGCTCACCACGCTGAGCTATTTCGCGCAGAACGGAAAGCTCTTCCTCAACAACTACTACCTCAAGAGCAAGCGCTCCATCCTGAAGCCCACGCAGAATGGCCCCGCTGCCTACATCCTCACCGCCGACGATCCTTCACCCAGCCGCCAGGCCATGCTCCTCCGCGTCCTGCGCGACCAGCATGTAGAAGTCCAGCAGACCACCGCGCCCGTCACCGTCGAGTTGCCGCAGCCGCGCAAGCCCACGGACACTGACAAGGACGAGGACGCAAAATCCACCAAACCTAAACCGCCAACATCGCGTACGTTTCCCAGCCGGCAGCTACGTCATCCGCATGGACCAGCCCTACTCGCGCATCGCGGACGCGCTGCTCGATCGCCAGTTCTGGTCCCCCGAAGATCCGCAGAAGCATCCCTACGACGATACCGGCTGGTCGCTCGGCCCGCTCTTCGGCGTCGATACCGCGCGCATCCTCGACACCGCAATCCTCAAAACGCCCATGCACCTCGTAGCCGACCCCACCGCGCCATCGAGTGCGGCTTCCCTCTCCGGCGACACCTTCCTGATCGAGAACCACGCCGACCCATCACTCATCACGCTGCGCTATCAACTCGGACAAGCAACCATCACTGCGACCGATGCGGCCGCGACATCAAACGGTCGCAGCTATCCCGCCGGCACCTGGATCGTCCGCGGTGTCTCCGCCTCTGATCTCGAAAAAGCCGCCGCGCCGCTGCATCTCCATATCGCCGATGCCGCCGGCCTCTCCACCGTTGCCGCGCATCCTGTGCCCGCGCCGCGCATCGCTCTGATGCACACCTGGCTCGATACTCAGCCAGAAGGCTGGTGGCGCCTCGCACTCGACAACCTCCACGTCCCCTACACCTACATCAGCACCCAGACTGTTGCCGCCGAATCCGACCTCCGCTCGAAATTCGATGTCATCCTCTTCGCGCCCGTCGGCCGCAGCTCGCAGCTCATCCTCAGCGGCATCCCCATGTGGGGGAACGCGATGCCATGGCAGAAGTCCGACATCACGCCCAACCTCGGCCGCATCGACTCCACGCCCGACATCCGCCCCGGCCTCGGCGAAACCGGCCTCGCCCACCTGCGTGACTTCATTCAGAAAGGCGGCCTCTTCATCGCATCGCAGGACGCCGCCGCCTTCGCCATCGAGACTGGACTCGCCCCCGGCGTCTCCGTCACACCGCCCGCCGAGGTCAAAGTCGTCGGCAGCATTCTGAACACCGCGCTGGTTACAAACAAGGATGTAGCGCCGAGCCCCGTCCTCGCCGGATACGCAGCCGCGCCCGCCGTCTACAGCGAGGAGGGCATGTCTTTCAGCGTGAGCAATCTGCTCACCGGCGACCGCCGTCTGCGCGCCGAAGCAAAAACCCCGCGCCCCACCGGCCGCGGCGGCATCGACGATCCCGACATCCCGCAGGACCGCAGCTTCGCCGAGCCGCCACCGCTCCCGAAAGCAAA
Organism: uncultured Acidobacteriaceae bacterium; assembly: GCA_963757575.1. GTDB lineage: Bacteria > Acidobacteriota > Terriglobia > Terriglobales > Acidobacteriaceae > KBS-83. The sequence goes on along the minus strand of CAVWSD010000011.1, from coordinate 580,441 downwards.
GTCGTGGGAGCCCATGCCGCTCACGGTCGAGCAGACACGCAACAATCCCTACGTCATCCCCGAACAGGATCGTCCGCAGGTGCTGCTCCGCTATGCCGATTCGAAAGACCTGCTCGTCGCCGGCCTGCTCGACCACAGCGACTCGCTTGCCCAGCACGCTGCCGTCGTGGCCGCGCACCTCGGCAGCGGCACCACGCTGCTCTTTGCCAACAACCCGCTCTACCGCGGAGAAACCATCGGCAGCTACGCGCTCGTCACCAACGCAATCCTCAGCTATCAACCGCCGAAATAGGTTTTCAGGTCTCGATGAAGATGAGCAACGTTTGGGCAGACCGTATTGTGATTTTCTGCGCATGCGTGGTCGCCGTCGTTGCAGCCATCATGACTCATCGTGCGGGTATGCCTCAGAAATGGCACGCGGCGATTTTTGGTGCGCTGGTCCCGTTTGCGACGGTGATTTGCATCAAGCGGACAAGCTGGATGAGATGGACGTTTTGGATAACCCTGGCAGCCTGCTTTGCGGTCAATTTGCTGCTGCTCTGGATATTCTTCGAATACATCCTTCGGAATGTCACAACCTTTGGTTTGATTTGGTGGGTACCCGTGGCATTCGTCGAAACCTTCGTCCTGCTCGATTTCCAGACCAAGCTGGAGAGAAAACTCAGAGCAAAGTGAATTGCTAGTTAAGAACAGGCGCATTCATTCAGGAGTAGAGGACTCAAGAAACGGTTTGGAGATGGACTGGATCACATCTCCACTCCACTCCTCCTCCGGCGCGTTGCCCCACTCAACATCCGCATCCTCAGGCTTGTGAAAGTTCACGATCACCTTGATGTACGGGCAACGCCGATACACAAACTGCTGCCCGTCCCGGGTGGAAAGGCCGCCCTCGGTCGCAAACACGCGAAGCAGCTCTCCGCGCGTCATGCCGGACTGGATGCTCGAAACATCCTTCAGCACCTGGTCCATCGAGCGCGTCAGGGCTGGATCCGCAGTGAGAACCTTCGTCGGACTCTGCCCCATCGCGGCTCCAATCCAGACGAATACAGCAAGCAGCAAAACCACAATGCGAGAGCACATGACTTCCCTCCCCGATAAGTGCGCCTGCCAGTCTTGCACCTCACCTCCGCCGCAGGCAACAGGAGTACAGTAGTGGCGGCTGGCTGAAGGAAAGGACAATCCGAAATGACGACACTGGGCACAATGATAGGTTTCATTCCAACCCGCGACGGCGATGCTGCACGCGACTTCTACGAGAAGAAAGTTGGGCTGCGCTTCATCTCCGACGACCAGTTCGCTCTCGTCTTTCAGTCAGGTGAGAACATGATCCGCATCAGCCGCGCGGGTTCCTTCACACCAGCCCCCTACACGATCTTGGGCTGGCAGTCCTCAAATATCGAGCGGGACGTCCGCGAGATGTCCGCTCGTGGGATCACATTTGAACGCTACGACTACATGGGTCCGCAGGACGAGCTCGGGATCTGGACCGCACCTGGCGGAGCAAAGATCGCCTGGTTCAAAGACCCCGACGGCAACACCCTCTCTATCTCCCAGCACGTCTAGCAAATTCCCAACGTGCATTGGCGTCCCAACTGAGCGAGACTGGTGAAGCACCGCATAGTGAGACTTCTCTGATGTCCCGTCGCGTTCTCATACTCGGTCTCGTCTTTTGCTGCTTCGCGCTCATCTTCTGGTCCGGTTACCAGCATCGCTCTACGCGCTCATCCATACAGTCGCCGCCATCATCAGCCATCGCTGCACAGTCCTCCGCAACCGGGCGCACCGACGACCCCGGCTCGCCGCTTCTCAACAAGCCCGCACCGGGTTTCGTGCTGCGCGACCTCGCAGGCCGTCGCGTCTCGTTGGCCGACTACCGCGGCAAAGCCCTGCTCATCAATTTCTGGGCCACCTGGTGCGCCCCGTGCCGCGTGGAGATGCCCTGGTTCATCGCCCTCCAGCAGAAATATGCGCAGCAGGGATTCACCATCCTCGGCATCGACAGCGACTACCCCGAAGACCTACCCAAGGTCCCCGGCTTCGCAAAGAGGACGGGCCTGAACTATCCGGTCGTCTACAGCAACCAGCAGGTCGAGAAAAACTACGGCTGCTGCGACTACCTGCCGATGTCCTATTACATCGACCGGTCTGGCATCATCCGCGTTGCCACCATCGGGCTCGGCGACCGCAACACCATCGAAAGCTACATCCGCCACATGCTCGAAGAATCCCCGCCGCAGCCCGGCATCCAGCCTGATGCACAGATCACCGCGTCAGCAGCGGCGACTCCGTAACGCCCAGAAACTTCCCGAACACCTCGTTCGAGAGCATCCGCCCTCGCATCGTCAGCGCCACGCGATCTTCCTCGCGCGCTAACAGTCCATCATCCACGAGTTCCGCCACAACCCCGTCGAACACAGCGACCGCTGCATGGCCAAACTCCGCACGCAGAGCCGCCAGCGAAACTCCCTTCACCAATCGCAGCCCAAGAAACCAGGCCTCCTCCATCTCAGCAGCACGCTCCACCACTTCAACCTCGCTCTCCGCCCCTTCAGCCAGATACTCGCTTAGCTCATCCGCATTGCCAAAGCGCACCGGACGCCCCTCGCGATCGCGCAGCATGGAGTGCGCATCCAGCCCGACTCCCAGGTAGGGCTCCCGTCGCCAGTAGCGCAGATTGTGCCGCGACTCCGCTCCCGCCTTCGCAAAGTTTGAGATCTCATACTGCTCCAGTGCTTCCCCGTCCAGGCCCGCAAGCTCCAGCCGCGCACATCCCGCCTCATACATCGCGGCCACCGTGTCGTCCGTCGCCACCAGTCCTGCGCCATATCGCGCGCCGCCCCCGATCAGCTCCCGTCCCAGCCGCGAATCCTCATCCACCTCCAGCATGTATAGGCTCGCGTGCTCCACCCCCAGACGGCACAGCGCCTCCACTGACTCCATCCAGCTCGCCATCGTCTGCCCCGGCAGCCCGGCAATCAGGTCCACATTCACTCGCAGCCCCGCATCGCGCAGCCGCCCAACATCCTCTTCCACCATCGCCCGCGTATGCATCCGGCCCGTAGCCGCCGCCTCCGCATCCACCAGCGACTGCACGCCCAGGCTCACCCGCGTCGCACATACTTCAACCATTGCTTTAAGAAACTCCGGAGCAATCTGCCCCGGCGCACACTCCACCGTGATCTCGGCATCCCGCTCCAGGACGAAGCTCTCCCGGATCGCCGCAAAGATCTCCCGCAGCCGCTCCGGCTCAAGCGTGCTCGGCGTCCCGCCGCCCAGGTACACGCTGCCCACCCGCTCCGGCAGCCGCCAACCCGCACGCTCCGCACGCGCCCGAGCCCCGCGAATCTCCTCGCATACTCGCGCCACATACCGCTCATGCTCGCTCGCCGGAAAAACTCCCGAGGCGAAATTGCAGTAGGTGCACTTCGCCCGGCAGAAAGGCACCGAGATATAGAGGCCCAGCGTCTCGTCCATTCATCTATTCTGCCAGCCTCGTAGAATAAGGGCTGAAGGAAGGCATGTCCCAAGTCAGGTCCCCGAAGGTCGAGCAGCCCAGTCCGGAGAAGAAGCCGGAGAACAAGCCCGCCGTCCATGAAGACGACATCGTCGGTAAGGCGTATGACAGCCGCCTCATGGGCCGCCTGCTCAGGTACCTGCGTCCCTACAAGTGGCAGGCCGGCATTTCGCTCGCCGCCATCCTCCTCAAGGCGCTCGCGGACATCCTCGGTCCCTACCTCACCAAGGTCGCCGTCGACCGCTACATGACGCATGACACGGCGAATACAACCGGTGGCCACTCCACTTGGCTCGCCCGCCACCTCAGCAACTCGGCCGGCACCGGCATCACCCAGATCGCCCTCATCTACGTCGGCGCACTCTGCTTCTCCTACGTGCTCGAGTTCGCGCAGACCTACCTCATGCAGTGGACCGGCCAGAAGATCATGTACGACATGCGCTCCCAGATCTTCCGCCACCTGCAGCGCATGCACGTCGCATTCTTCGACCACAACCCCGTCGGCCGTCTCGTCACCCGCCTCACCTCCGATGTTGACGCCCTCAACGAGATGTTTACCGCGGGCGTCTTCGCCATCTTTGAAGACGTTTTCGTGCTGCTCGGCATTGTGATCGTCATGCTTACCATGAGCTGGCGCCTGGCGCTGATCTCTTTCGCCGTGCTGCCCGTCATCATCCTGATCACTCGGCTCTTCCGCAACAGTGTGCGCGGCTCCTACCGCCGCATCCGCACCGCCATCGCCCGCATCAACGCCTTCACTCAGGAGCACGTCACCGGCATGAGCGTCGTCCAGCTCTTCGGCCGGGAGCAGCGCGCCTTCAACGACTTCGAAGCTGTCAACCGCACTCACCTGGTCGCCTTCAAAGACGCGATCATGGCCTACGCCCTTTACTACCCCGCGGTCGAGCTGCTCTCCTCCATCGCCATAGCGCTGGTCATCTGGGTTGGTGGCCGCGGGGTGCTCCGCGGCACCGTCACCATTGGCATCCTCGTCGCCTTCATCCAATACTCGCAGCGCTTCTGGCGCCCCATCCAGGACCTCTCCGACAAATACAACATCCTGCAGGCCGCCATGGCTGCCAGCGAGCGGGTCTTCAGGCTCCTCGACACGCCGGCCGAAATCACTGCTCCCGCCAAGGCCGTGCCCAGCCCCCGCGCCGGACGCATCGAGTTCCGCGACGTCTGGTTTACCTACGAGCGCCTCACCCCGGAACAGCTCGCGACCATCGCCGCCGCATCTCCGGAAGACCTCGAAGCCATCGGGGTCGAGTGGATCCTCCGCGGCGTCTCCTTCACCATCGAACCCAACGAGACGGCCGCCATCGTCGGCCACACCGGCGCCGGCAAAACCACCATCATCTCGCTCATGATGCGCTTCTACGATGTGCAGCGCGGCCAGGTGCTGATCGATGGCATCGACGTCCGCCAGCACGAGCTCACCGCACTGCGCCAGCACTTCGGAGTCGTCCTGCAGGACCCGTTCCTCTTCACCGGCACCATCGCCGAGAACATCCGCCTCGGAACAAAATCCATCTCCGATGCAGACATGGAGCGCGCCGCGGATGAAGTCAATGTGCTCGACTTCATCCGCACGCTGCCCCACGGTTTCAACGAGCCGCTGCGCGAGCGCGGCGCTGGGCTCTCCACCGGCCAGAAGCAGCTCATCAACTTCGCCCGCGCCCTTGCCCACCGCCCGCGCATCCTCATCCTCGACGAGGCTACCTCCTCAGTCGATACCGACACCGAGATCCGCGTCCGCAGCGCGCTCGACCGCATGGTCACCGGCCGCACCTCGGTGGTCATCGCGCACCGCCTCTCCACCGTGCAGCGCGCCGACACCATCCTCGTCATGCACAAAGGCCAGCTCCGCGAGCATGGTCCCCACCAGCAGCTCCTCGCGCAGCGCGGTATCTACTGGAAGCTCTACCGCCTCCAGTACAAAGACCAGGAGCTCGAGACCACTTCATCCATCGCCACCACACCCCTCGCCCTCGGCACCGACTGAAGATCTGCCCACAAAAAAAGTGCCTCGTATCAACGCTAGGGGTCGTTGATACGAGGCACGTGCCAGCCTACAACTCAACTTTGGCTTCATCCGCCTCGTGTGCGAGGTGGAGCAGCAGTTCAAGGAACTCCTTCGGCTGGCCGATGAAGAGTCCGTCCGCAATGAAGCCGTTGATAGCACCCACGGCATCAAGCTGCCCTGCACCGGTTGGGCGGATGATGGAGCATTCCGGCAATCCGTCGATGAAATCGCAAGGCTCCGGCATGATCAGATTCGCCTGCAACGACTCCGGCTGGTTGAGAGTGAGGTTCTCAAACGTCAGCGAACCGTCAGTCAACGCAACCGCGTTACCCGCCTTGTCATGCCACACCTGGAAGTGCATGATCTCCGATCCTCCGATACTGATCGTGATTCGTAACACTTCGCGGCTCGAAACCCGTTGGCTGAGAGTCGCGTACAGACTCGTGCCCGCCTGCTCGATGAAAGCAAAGTGAAATCCCGCCGTGTTGGCTATTGCTTGAATGTGGTTGCCGTCGTTGAAGTCTGCTTGCGATCTCGGAATCGCCGGATGCCGCCCAACACGCAAGCTAGGCACTGCCTGGGGAAATTTCGCACCCAGGTCGGGATTCTCCTTGCTGCGGTACCGTGTCCACCAACTGGTGTCCATGCTCAACTGCATCAGGTTGGTGAGGCGTCCAATCTTCCTTGCCCCTGGCGCAGCGCTGCCCGGCAGATTGCGGAACTTGTCCAGGTTGACTGGCCGTTGGCCCTTTGACTTCAAGTAAGCATGGAGAAAGGCTACGTGGCTGATTTCATCGTCGGTGTTATCCGAGATGTATTGCGGCATGTCACCATCCAGTTGCTCAAGGGCGGTGATGTAGCCTTGGCTCGGGCCGCCAATCGCTTCGACGCCTCCGAGCTCGCGATATTGCTGCCACAAATCCGTCTCAATAATTTCTGCGGCAAGCAGTAACTGCAGAATCGCGATGTCGCCCTTGGTAATAGCGCCTTCTCGCTCCTGACCGAACGCCGATACGCCGCGGCCTAACATGCCGACGCTGGCAGTAGTTACTCCCGCAGCCAGTATTCCGTTCTTAAGAAACGAACGCCGGTTCGAAGCTTGCTTCTCGTGTTGCTCCATTCCTGATCTCCTTCTTGCGTTTGCGGGAATCATGGGTTGCCGAGCGCCCACAACTCCTTCGCCGTAGGTTGCAACTGCCAACTCCGCGAAGGCCGTGCGACACGGAGAAGAATCGGACATCCATGCTGAGCGAAATACCCTCGAGCGAAAGCCATAACCTGTCATGCAGCACGGGCGACAGGACAGACACTCTCGCTGCTCTGGATAACTGATTCCTCGATGAAATATTCCGGTAGATGGAAAAATAACTTCCGCGAGCAGCGCGCTTACGCGCATATTTGTCGCCACCCGGAGATCGGCATACTGTTAACGCGGCATCCAACAAAAAGGACTTCGCTATGGCCGTCATCCGAAATTGCCCATCCTGCGGGAAGCCGAATCGCATTCCCGGCAGACATCTTGCCGATGCGGGAAAATGTGGTGCGTGCAAAGGGCCGTTGTCCCCGATCGATGTGCCCGTGGAGGTCAGCCCTGCGGAGTTCGACGAAATCGTGCGCGACAGCAAAGTTCCCGTCTTCGTTGATTTCTGGGCGTCATGGTGTGGCCCGTGCCGCATGGCGGCCCCGCATGTTGCGCAGGTCGCGCGAGATCTCGCAGGCCAGGCCGTCGTGCTGAAGGTCGACACGGAAAAGTTCCCGGAACTTGCCTCCCGCTACAACGTCCAGGGCATCCCGAACTTCGCCGTATTCGCTCGCGGCAATCTTCAGTTCCAGCAGGCTGGCCTGGTGGACGCGAACACCATGAAGAGCTGGCTCGCGCGCGCCGCTTAGTCGCCTTGAAGAAAGTCCCTGCCGGCCCGCCGCGCCCGTCCTGCTGGGTCGCAGGTCGCGGAGAATTTCTCTTCGCCGAGTAGATACGGCATACATCCCGTACAGAAGATGCGGGTCTGAGCGCAAGCAATCGCCACGCGAGCATCGGGCAGCGTCATGCGCATCGTGATCGGCGTGCCGTGCCGTCCCGTGGAATCTCGTTTCAACAGGGTTGAAGGATTGAGTTGCCCGCCTCGGTCGGCTGCCCGGCCAGTTTCCCCGCCAGTTCTCCGTTGTGTTCTGAGTCGTCATTCCGACCGAAGCGAAGCGAAGTGGAGGAAGTTGCCATCCCAGCCACGCACCAAATACCCACGCAAGCCGTTACGGTACTGCCAGAATTTCTAAGTTTGTGGGAGCTTTACTGGGTAGGCAGGCCTCACGCCAGCCCTGTTCCAAGCCAAAGAAAATGGCGCTCCGGGGAGGGAGCGCCGAGGCGTTACCAGGAGACGTCAATTACATGAGGCATGATGCCCGAAGTGGCTCCTGTTTACAAGAACGATTTTGTAGAGGCTTTATGAAATTTTCTGCTACGGCGGCTTGCCCGTTGACACGAACAATATCGATTTTTCGAGTCAAACGATTTTTCAGGGCATTTGCCAGCACAAAACCTTCATTCCTGAATTGGGAACAGGCCGCCCGGCACATTCGCGACACGCAAAGACCTGCCGCTTTCTTCAACTGCGGTTGCTACACTGGAATTAAGCAGAAAATTGCTCAGACATGCCACGGCCACCGTCGTGGCTTCTTTGTGCCCACAGTTATGTGCCCATGGTTTTGTACCTACGAGGATCAGAACTGACTGAAACGATCTAAGTCTCTTGTTTAGACATCTTTACGGTAAGTCCTTTGGATCACCACATTTAGCCGTCCACACAGCCTCTATCCAGCTCATCGCAAAGGAATTACACGCCGGAACCGACTCCAGAGAGGGGGAGGGGGGCTCCTGGTCCTGACCCTGATCCCAGATCACGCCGGCTCCATCACCGTGTCGCCCTCGCCCGGCGCCAGGAACCGGTTGGCATCCAGCCCATGCTGCCGCGTGTACAGGTCGTAGTAGCGGCCGCCGAGCGCGAACAGCGTCTCGTGCGTCCCGTGCTCCACGATCTGCCCGCCCTCGACCACCAGGATCTGGTCGGCGCGACGGATGGTCGAGAGCCGGTGCGCGATCACGAACGTGGTCCGTCCCTGCATCAGGAAGCTGAGCCCATGCTGGATCATCGCCTCGCTTTCCGAATCGAGCGATGAAGTCGCCTCGTCCAGGATCAAAATCCGGGGCTCGGCCAGGATCGCGCGCGCAATGGACAACCGCTGCCGCTGACCGCCCGAGAGCTTTACCCCGCGCTCGCCCACGATCGTCTCGTAGCGCTCCGGGAAGCGCTCGGCAAACTCATCCACGCGCGCAATCGCGCACGCGTTCAGGAACTGCTCCTCGGTAGCCTCGGGACGCGAGAACATCACGTTCTCCCGGATCGAGCCATCGAACAGGAACGACTCCTGCAACACCACGCCAAGCTGGCTGCGGTAGCTGTCCAGCTTCACCGTCGAGAGATCAACCCCGTCCACCAGGATCGCGCCCGAGTCCGGCGCATGGAAGGCGCAGACCAGGCTGATGATCGTCGACTTCCCCGAACCCGACGATCCGACCAGAGCCGTCACCGTTCCCGGCTCGGCATGAAAGGAGATGCCATGCAGCACCGGCTTGTCCGGCTCGTATGCGAACCGCACCTCGTTGAACCGCACATCGCCCGCCACCAGCGGCAGCTCGATGACGCGCCCCGGCTCGTCATACTCCTGCCGCTCACCCAGGATCTCGGCCGTGCGGTCGAGGCCGGCAATTGCCTCGGTAAGCTGTGTGCCGACGTTCACCACCTGAAAGATCGGAGCGACCATGAAGGCCAGGAACATCGTGTACTCTACATAGCCGCCGGTAGTGATCTTGTTGGCCAGCGCCTGCCGTCCGCCCAGGAACATCACCAGCGATCCCATCAGCCCCACCACGATGGTCGAGGCCATGGAGAGAGTAGAGGTCATGGTGAGCGACTTCATCACGTTGTCCAGCAGCCGCTGCACGCCGCCGGAGAAGACGCCCGCCTCCCGTCCCTCGGCATGGTAGCCCTTCACCACCCGCACCCCGCCCAGCGACTCGGTGAGGCGCCCCGTGACCTCGGCGTTGATCTTGCCCCGCTCGCGGAAGATCGGCCGCATCACGCGCAGAGTCTTCTGCAGCAGCGTGGCGAACAGCAGGATGACGAAGAAAATGATGAGCGTAATGACGGCGCTGATCTTCATCAGCACCACGAACGCGATCAGCGCGGTGATGATGCCGCCGATGAAGTCCACCAGCCCGGTGCCGATCAGGTTGCGTACCCCTTCAACGTCGGTCATGATGCGCGACACCAGATTGCCGGTGCGGTTAGCGTCGTAGAAGCTGACCGAGAGCCGTCCGATGTGAGCCTGCACCTGCCGGCGCAGGTCGGCGATCATTCGCTGCGCCGCCTTAGAGAGCAGTTGCGTCAGCGCGAAGGACGTGGATGCCTGAACGATGGTCGCGGTCAACACGACCGCGATGATGGGAAGCAGCATATGCCCGTTTCGCTTCGAGAGCACGCCATCGACGAAGGGCTTTGAGGCAGCGGGCAGCACCAGGCCGCAGAAGCGGTTGATGATCATCAGCACGAAGCCGAGTGCCAGCAGCCAGCGCCTCGGGCGGATCAGCCTCCAGACGTGTGGCCATACCTTGGTCAGCTGCGGCTTCGCGGGTTGCGCGGTGTCCCCGGCTCGGATGGCCCCGCGCACCGAACCAGTGCGCTCCGCCTTCGCCGACATGTTGTTGGGCCGCATGCTCTGCATAGGGTGACCTAGGCCCGCGCGCGCCGCGCCGCAATAAACGAGCGCACGCACAGCAGCACAAAAATCAGGCAGAGAATACTGGTAGCCGACTGCACCTCGGCCGCCAGCTTGTGCACCGAAAGCGTTCCGACTTCGATGTGTTCGTTCGCCGTCTCCTGATGTGTGCCGGTGACGAATCGCACCATCGCGATCAACCCAGGTATGGTACCGAGGAAACCAAGCAGCCCGACCGTGACGGCGATGTGCATCGCCAGCATGCGGCGCTTCACGTCCTCTGTATTGGCCAAAAGCCCGAGGAAGATCAGCAGGAATCCAAGTACGACCGGAATGAGTGCGTGCCAGAAGTGTGTCGCGATGTAGCCGGCGACGCCGACCAGCGCAACCAGAACCCCGAAGACCATTGCGAGCTTTGCCATATAGACCTTCAGGATAGATGAACCGGAAGAGCTATGGATTCCGTTCGGTGGTGCGGACTGCATCCATAATCTCGCGAACGACCTGCTCCGGCGGAAGATCCCCCCTTACCCGGATCGCGTCGCGCGGCGTCTCGAGCGTCGCAATCTGGCTGTCCAGCAGCGCGGGACTCATGTAATGGTTCTTGCGCTCCTCCAGCCTGTGCTCCAGCACATCTTTCGGCACCTCCAGCAGCACGAAGCGCAGCGCGGTACTCGGAATGCCTTGGGAGAGCTCGTCGCGGTACGCCTGCCGCAGGGCCGAGCAGGCCAGCACTCCGCTGGTACCGCTGCGATACCAGCCCAGAAGAATCTCATGCAGCCTCGCCAGCCACGGCGCCCGGTCCTCATCCGTGAGCGGGATGCCGGCATGCATCTTGGCCTTGTTCGCATCGGAGTGGTAGTCATCCCCCTCCGCGTACTCCCAATGCTCGGCCTTTGCCAGCTTCGTACCAATGGTCGTCTTGCCACTCCCCGTCACACCCATCAGAACCAGGATCACCCCTTCGCCTCCCCAGCCGCCTTCTTCAATTCAGTCAAAATGTCCTCCACCTTCCAATCGTTCGTCGGATACCACTGCGCGATTGTTCCATCCGGCCGAATCACCGCGGTCGAGAGCGAATGCGTGATGGTGTGGTTCTCGCCGGGCGTCGCGCCCACATCGAAGAACTCCAGCAGCTTCGGCAGGTCCGCCTTCGAAGGCGCTGCGAAGTCCCAGTGTCCGAACTTCTCCCTGGTGTAGTTGCCCGTGTACGCCTCGCCATAGCTGCGAAGCACGGCCGGCGAATCATAGGCTGGGTCGAAGCTGATGCTCAGCAGATGGGTCTTGCGATAGAGGGCAGGATCAGCCTGCAGGCTCTTGTCGATGGAGGCGAAGTTGCGGCTCATGCGCGGACAGTAATCCGACAGCGGGCACCGCGTGTAGATGAATGTGACCAGCAGCGCCTTGCCGCGAAACTGGCGCAGGTCGATCTGCCGCCCGCTCTGGTTGGTCAGGCGAAAGTCCGGCACAGGGTCGCCCGCCGCGGGAACATGATACTGCGCCTGTGGCTTGTAGTCCGGCTGGGCCTGCGCCGTGATCACGATCTGGTCGAGTAACGTGCCGCTATCCGCAACCAGCAGCATGCCGGTCATGTGATCTCCCGGATGCAGGTCCTGGAGCACATTCACGTCCTTGACCTTGTAAGGCATGGTCATTGCGTCCATGAATCCGGGGATCGCCTCGGAGTCGACCGTGACTTCGCCGTGTGCTGGATCCGTGCCCACGACGATTCCCTTCACCGCGTACTGCTTCACCGGCCCGGACTGCACGTTCGCCGCCGGACGCGCACCGCTATGGCATCCAGCCACCGACCCTGCGAGGATCAGCCCGCACACAAGCCCGCGCACCGCTTCTTTCATCTCATCTCCCCTTCTCATCATCCCACTTCTCTAGAAGTGGAAGCGGTAGCGTACCTCGGCCGAGAGCATACGAGGATCGCCTACGTGGCTGCCGCCAAATGTATTGCTAAGGTCTACCTGGTAGCGCTTGTTCGTGATGTTGGTGCCCATGGCCCGGACCGTCCATCGCTCACCGACGTCCTTGTTCAGCGCGAGATCGAAGGTGCGATAACTGGGCAGATGCTGCGGCCCATCGCCGTTGAGGAAGCCCGAGCCATAGACGAAATCGAACGCCGCGCTCGTCCTCCATGGAAGAGCCGCATCGAATCCCGCAGTCAGCGAGTTGCGCTGGTCGTGGTCCAGATAGAAGCCGCCGCTCTCTGGAGGTGAAAAGTCGGTTAGGCCGCCGGTGACTGCGCCGAAACCCTCGGCCTGCTGATTGGAGTAAACGAGATGTGCATGGGAGTGATAGATGAGTTCCGGAGAACGAACATTGGCCTCCCAGCCGCGGATGCGTGCACGATCGATAGTCAGCGGGAAGAACAGGTTGGAATTGCCGATCGCGTCGTGATCAAAGAAATTGCGCGCAGCGGTGCGGAAGTTATCGAACGAAGCTGTCCACCCGCGATACGGGATCACGAGGCCGACATCGTATTGCTCGTCACGCTCACCGTGCAGCGGTAGAAAGCCAAGGTCCTGCGTCTGGGCGAAGGCCAATGCCGGGCCGTTCAACGTATCGAGCGGCGGGGCCTGATAGTAGCGTGAATATGATCCGCGCAATACCCAGCCAAGCCGCGGCAGCGTGATGGCCGTGCCGACGCGCGGGTCCCATGCATGCTCGCTAAAGCTGCCGTCAAAGTAGGTGAAGCGCAGGCCGCCGTTCATCGTCCACCAGGGCGTGACCTTCCACTGTTCATCGACGAACGCCGCATCCACCTGCCCATGCGGCGAAATGCTCTGGTGAAACGGGGTTACGGTCGGATCAGTTGACGTGACAGCGAAACTTCGATCGTCCTGCTGAGCAAAGGCATAGACGCCTGCACGAAAATTGCTCGGTCCTTTCACCTGCGAAAACACTGTCTGGCCGCCTTCGTAATAGGAGACGCGGTCGTCCGTCGTGCTCAGCGGATCGTCGGGGCCGCCCACGTACGCGGCACGGTTCGCGTGAAAGAAGGGTGACACCGTCAGCAGCGTGCCTGGACCGACGGAGCGAGTCCAGGAGCCGATCGCAAAGCCATCCTGTTCGCGATCACGATCGCGAATGCCCGCCGCCTGCTGGTCTGGATCATTCGGTACCTCGTAGAAATCTCCGCGAAAGCCGCCGTCGAAGCGGAACTGGTCCTGCGGGGTCTTGTTGAAGATGAGCGATGTGAAGCCTCCGCCACCGGAGCCCGTGTTGTGCAAATTCTCGAATGTCGGCGGGCGCCAGCGCGTAATCCGTACGATTACCGTTGCCGCTTGCATACCAGGCGAAACGCTCCGAATGATCGCCCAGGCTGATTTGATCGTTGGTCGTGTTGTAAGTACCGTAGCTGCCAACCACTTCGCCCTGTCGGTCGCGCTCAAAACCTGTGCGCGTCGCAACGTTGAAGACTCCATAGGTACGATCGCCGTATTCGGCGCTGTAGCCACTGGTGGTCGCCTCCAGGTAGTCCATGTCCTTCGGGTCAAACTGTGGCCCGACATTCGTGGCAATGTTGGTGTTCGGCAAAGGCACGCCATCAATGGCCCAGGTCACCTGATGGCCGCCGCGCACATGAAGTTGATCATGCACAACGTAGGCTCCAGGAACAAACTGCGTGATGACGCGCAGGCTGTTGCTCTGGTCCATGGCGGCATAGCTATCGATCTGCCGCCGGGTGATCGTAGTCTCCGTGGCGGAAGTCACCGTCTGAAGCGGAGCTTGCTGATCGTTAACCTGGACGGTTTCATGCGGGCCAGCGGGAGGAAGCTCGAAGTGAAGCACCGGCGCGCTTCCGCTGCGCACGAGCAGTTGTTGTTGCTGCGCTGCGAATCCAGTCGCCGTGACGGTCAGGCGATACTCGCCAACCGGAAGGGAGTTGATCTCGAAAGCGCCTGCCGCATCGCTTTGAAGCTTCACACTGTACTGCGAAGTAATTGCAGCGATCTCAACATTGGCGCCTGAGATGGGCCGGTGCGACGAGTCATGTACCACGCCGCGCACTGTGGCCAGCACGGTCGCGCTGGCCATATGCGCTACACACAATAAAGCCGCCAGCACCGCCCCTGAGAATGCATTTTGTCCTGCTCTTGCTTGCAACACGCGTCTCTCCTCCTGCATTCGGCTGCTTAAAAGAGGCGCAGGAGCGCGCGCCTCGAAATGCAGCGGCGCACACAGAAACCTGCGCGAAGGAGCTGTTCAGACGAGTGATGGGGGTGCGCGCGATCCTGGCAGACCGGCAAGAAACGCCGATAACGCAGCGTGCTCCGCGGAGGGAGTATCTGCGGCCCGGTGCGTTCGGGCAATACCCGTGCCCGTGGAGGGCAGATAGGGCACCAGCAGGATTGCGGCATGAGTCAGGTTTGCAAATGGGCAACCTGCTCCGCGCCAGGCAGGACCGCTACCCTGATGCGTTGTCCTCATACAATGGTGTGCGCCGTGGGCACGGCAGCAGGCGGGCAGCAACACTTTGGGCTGACCTAGATCAAGAGCCGTTGCACCGGGAACCAGGAGCAGCATCCAGCACATCAACAGGTTGGCAATGAGACGCTGCACCTCTGCAGTCTAGAGCATTTCGGAGTCGCGGTGAGCGAATTTGCCCAGCCGGGTGGAAAGCAGTCGACCTTCCGACCGAAACTCCGCCGATTGCAGAGTGCGCACGGCAGCCAATTACACTGAAGGACATGAGGGCCCTGCGCGAATTCGCATTGCCGACCGCAATGCACGAGTTGCTCGACCGGGGCGGCATCATCCTGACCGCGAACGCGCGCGCAGCACGCGCGCTGCATCTCCGGTACGCCCAGGACAGGCAGGCAGAGGGTGCTCTGGCGTGGCCAACTCCTCAGATTCTTGATCTTCATTCGTGGCTGGCAGAACAATGGAAAGAGCTGCTCCTCACGGGTACGGAAGACCGCCTTCTACTCAACGAGCTTCAGGAACTCGCGCTATGGCAGCGCATCATGAAGCCTGCACTCAGCGGCCGCAGTCTCATCGAACCAGCACACATGGCAAATCTGGCGCAAGAGGCCTACTGCCTGCTTGCGATGTACAACAGCCTTGGACGCCTGAACGATACGATGTGGATGGCGGAGTCTTCCGCCGAACCCGAAGTCTTCCGTCAATGGGCACGCGCCTTTCAACAGGAGTGCACGCGACATCGCTGGATGCCGCGCTGTGAGCTGACCGAGGCCGTGACGTATGCGTTGCGCTTCGGCGTGCTGGCGCCGCCGGGCGAGGTCGGATGGCTCGGATTCGACCGCGCAACCCCCGCCGAACGGGCGTTGGCGCTGGCCATCGAAGCGCGTGGCGCCGTACAGCAGATATTGCGGTGGGGCGCGGAACAAATTGGCCCGCCGACACTCTATACCGCGCAAAGCGAGACGGAGGAAACAGCAGCATGCGCGAGGTGGGTACGAAGTCGGCTGGAGGCTGATCCCAAAGCGCGCATCGGCATTCTTATGCCGGACCTGGCCAGCCGTCGCCCGCAGCTTGAACGCGATCTCCATGCGCTGCTGAGCCCGCAGCAATTTCCGATAACCGCAGGTGCGACGCCGGCTCTGCCCTTTGAGTTCTCGCTCGGACAGCCTCTCGCTCACGTGCCACTGGTACATGCCGCCCTTCTATTGTTGCGCTGGCTCCGCCAGCCTCTAATGCTGCAAGAGATCTCCTGGCTATTGCTGTCGAGCACACTTGGCGCGGCGCAAAGCCATGAAGCACGACACGCACTGGCGCACCTGGATACGAAACTGCGTAATGCCAGGTGCGCTCCACCAGAGATGACGCTGGAAGCGTTGCTGCATCGGCAGCGGAAGGGTACTTCTGCCGCTCAGTTGCTATATCGCGATCTGGGCGGGGCGCTCGAGCAGCATCGCCGCGCGCCTCGGCGAGCCACGGCGGGCGAATGGGTGCGGCACATTGCGATCCTGTTGCGATCGGCACGATGGGGTGAGCGTTCCGATACGTCCAGCCTGCTGTTTCAGACACGCGAAGCATGGGACCGAATGCTCGATGGCGTCGCTTCGCTCGACTTTGCGAACGGGCTGCTCTCCTATGGGGATTTTCTCGCGACTCTGGAGCGTGCCGCGCAGGAAACAATCTTCGCTCCGGAATCAGAAGATGCGCCTGTACAGGTGATGGGCGCCTACGTCGCATCCGGCCAGTCCTTTGATGCTGTCTGGTTTCTTGGCGCGACGGATACGGGCTGGCCTGCGGCCAATCGGCCCAATCCACTTTTGCCCGTATCACTGCAGCGTGAGCTCGGTATGCCGCATGCTTCCGCAGCGGAGAATGCTGCGCTGGCACAACGCGCAATGGAGCGCATCGCCGACAGTTGCGGCGAGGTTCTGTATTCGTATGCGCAAATGTCGGATGATGCAGTGCAACGTCCTTCTTCGCTGGTGAGCGATTTTGCTCCTGCAGCGATCGGGACTGAGACCGAAACGCCGCGACCGATTCCGCTCGAGCCCATCGCCGACGATCTTTGGGTGCCATACACGCATACCGGGATCGCACAGGGTGGCCATATGCCGCTGAAGCGACAGGCGGAGTGCCCGTTCCAGGCATTCGTATTCCATCGCCTGAACGTGCGCGAGCTCGCCATCCCCGGCCGCGGATTGTCACCAGGCGACCGCGGCACACTGATCCATAAGGTGATGGAGGGAATCTGGTCGAAGGACCTCCGCGACTACACCCATCTCACTGGACATGCGGACCTTCTGAAAGCGGCGTACGCCGGGACGCTTCGGCCATTGGTTGCGGAGCATGCCAGCGCTGCGATTCGTTCGATGGATGCAGAAGATGCCCAGCCATGGCAGCGCGCCTATCTGAAGGCAGAAGAAGAGCGAGCAGTCGAGCTGGTGATGGATTGGCTCGCGGTGGAGTCCCAGCGTCAGCCTTTTCAGGTCGTCACCGTGGAGCAAAAGACTACGGTCCAGGTTGGCGATCTCGCGCTGAGCGTGCGGGCAGACCGAATCGATCAGGTTCCTGGCGGCGAGCTGCTGATCGATTACAAGACCGGCGAGGTCTCGACAAAAAGCTGGGAAGGTACGCGACCGGAACAGCCGCAGTTGCCGTTGTACGCGGCATTTGGCGACACCGAAAAGCTCATCGGTGCAGTGTTCGCACAGGTGCGCTCCCCGAAACCCGCGTTCAAGGGACGGGTGAACGAGGCGCGCGCAAACCTCTCAGAACGCGCTCGATGCCAAAGACCCACTGATTACTGCGCCATTCACTGACGAGCTGGTCGAAGAATGGCGCAGCACTCTTCTGCATCTCTCGGAGAGCTTTGTCCGAGGCGAAGCGCAGGTCGACCCTTATGTCTATCCAAAGAGTTGCCAGTATTGTCCTCTTCACGGTGTCTGCCGCGTCGCGGAGCTTCGCGGCTCCGCGATGCTGCAGGAGCCCGTCGACGAAGAGGACTCGGAATGAGCTCCACGCATATGCAGCCTTTGGTCGCCGATATGGAGGAGCGCGCGCAAGCGCTTGATCCGGGGGGATCGTTCCTGGTGCAGGCGCCGGCAGGATCCGGAAAAACCGAGCTGCTCGCCCTTCGTTATCTTGCCCTGCTGCCACACGTGAACGAGCCCGAACAGGTGCTGGCCATTACCTTTACCCGTAAAGCGACGGCAGAGATGCGCGCCCGCGTTCTTCAGGCGCTGCAGAGAGCCGGCCACAGCGAAGATCCGGCTGCAAATGAACACGAGCAGGAGGTTCGCCGGTTGGCGAAAGCTGCGTTGGCTCATTCCTGCGCCCGCGGGTGGCAGCTCACGGAGCAGCCACAGCGACTCAATATTCAGACGATTGATTCTCTTGCCTTGTCTATCGCGTATCAGACACCGTTGCTCTCCCGGCTGGGTGGCCAGCTCACTCCTGTCGAAGACGCAATGCCGCTGTATGCGGTGGCCGCGGAACGTACGCTTGCCCACTTGGGAGACACGTCGGACGAAGAACTCGCCAACGCCCTGGCCGAGATACTCAAGCTGCGCGATGCGAACCTGCACGACTGCGAGTCTCTGATCGCGGGCATGCTGGCGCGTCGGGATCAATGGCTGCTGCTGCTTCCCGGAATTGTGCGGGAGAACCGGCCATGGGAGGAACTACAAGCAAGACTCGAAGAGCCCTTTCAGCGGGAACATGCAGCATTGATGCACGCGGTTCGATCTGAGTTCGGCCGTACCCCGGAAGTGCTGCCGGAGATGCTCGCTCTGGCATGTATTGCATGCGACTGTGGAATGAATGAGCTCAGCCCGCTGCGAGAGGCACGCACCGCAGATGATCTTTCCGATGCCACGCATTGGCAGGCATTGTGTTGTTTGCTTCTTACCAAATCTCATGCATGGCGAAAGCGAAGCGTGGTATCGGCGAAGGAGTATCCGGGGCATGCGGCGCGTTTGACAGCAGTGATGAACAGAGTAAGCGCCAATGACACACTTCTGGCTCTGCTCTACAGGATAAGAAAACTCCCTCCCCGCAGCTACAGCGATCAGGAGTGGCATACCGTACGCAACATTTTTGTTGTGCTACGGCATGCCATTGCGCAGCTGCGCGTGGTCTTCGCGGAAGAGAACGTCATTGACTTCCCGGAGGCCGGCATCGCGGCGTATGCGGCGCTGGAAAGTCCGAGTGTGTTGATGCGGCTGGAAGAGCGCGTTCAACATCTGCTGGTGGACGAATTTCAGGACACCTCGCGTCCGCATTTCGCTCTGCTTCGCTCGCTTCTTCAGGACTGGCAGCAGGGCGAGGGGCGTACCTGCTTTTTTGTCGGCGATCCCATGCAATCGATCTATCTCTTCCGTGATGCAGAATCGCGACTGTTCAACCAGGTGCGCGAAGATGGAATGGAAGTAGGGACCTCGCATCTCGCATTGACAGCGCTGCAACTCTCGACCAATTTCCGCTCCGTCCCGGCGATCGTTCAGCCATTGAATGAAGTTTTCGAACGTGTCCTCGGAGCCGACGCCGACGATGAGGTGCGATACGCCGCTTCGATATCGAGCCAGGCTGGCGCGACCCACGGCGATGCCATGCACCTGCATGTACAGACCTTCGAAAAGGACCGCCAATCCCCGGATGAGCTGGACGCGGCGGAGGCTGATGCGATGGTTGCGGTCATCCGCTCCCATATGCCAGCCATACAAGAAGCTCAGCGCGTGGGCGGCAAGTATCGGGTTGCAGTGCTCGCCCGCGCCCGGCCGCATCTGGTCGAAATCATCCGCAGGTTGCGGGCAGAGCGGATTCCCTTTCGCGGGGTCAAAATCGATCTGCTGCGCGACCGGCAGGAGATTCTCGATCTACTCTCACTCTTTCGCGCCCTGCTGCATCCGGCCGATCGAATTGCGTGGCTTGCGGTTCTGCGCGCGCCCTGGTGCGGGCTGACCATACCAGCGTTGCACGCAATCTGTGGCGATTCCGACGAGACCGAGCGCGAGCGAACGATCGCGGCGCTGATTCGTTCTCATGAGGACCGCCTCGATGTGGAGAGCCGCAGGCGGGCTCTCCATGTGCTCTCCATTCTGGAACAGGCACAAGCTGCCTATGCGGCCGGTGCGCTGGCCGCCTCCCCTGCCGGCCTGGCGTTGTGGCTCGAGCGCACCTGGGCGGCACTCGGCGCGCCCCAATTTCTGGATGCCGAATCCATTGCGAACTGCAAAGCGTTCTTCGCCGCACTGGCGCAGATGCCTGCCAGCTGCTTCGGAACAATGGACGAAAGCCTGAACCAGAGGCTCGAGGAGCTATACGCACAGCCGGACCCAAACGCCTCGGAAAGCTGCGGAGTGCAGCTCATGACCATCCATAGTGCGAAGGGCCTGGAGTTTGAAGTGGTCCTGGTGCCGCAACTCCAGAGATCCGGCAAACGCGACGATCCGCCGCTGTTTCAATGGCTCGTGCGGAAGCAGCCGGGGGGAACGGAAGACGAGCTGCTGCTTGCACCGATTGGCTACAAGCATGGTGACACACCCCGGCTCTACGACTGGGTGGGCAAAAAGTCCGCGCGGCGGCTGCAACAGGAAGAAAAACGACTGCTGTATGTCGCTTGCTCGCGTGCTATTCACGAACTTCATCTCTTCGCAACTATCGAACGCAAGCAAAACGGTGAACTGGCACGGCCCAGAAAAGGCAGCTTGCTTGCGGCAGGATGGAGTGGACTCGAGCGCCGCATCGCAGAGGCAACGCGCGCCATGCCGGCTTCTAACGTCCTCGCGATGCCTGCGACTTCCCCGGCGCGCTTACAAGCCGGAAATGGCAGAGTGGAAGCGCTGGCCGCGGCAGGCGGCGAATCGCTTCAGGTGCTCCGTCGACTACCAGCGGAGTGGTTCACCGATGCTGAATCAGAGATAAGGCAACCATTTGCGGCAGCAACGCCTTTGGCTCATGCGATAGACGAGGCCGGCAGCCGACTCGCCCGGATACAGGGTATCGTTCTGCACGCTTTGCTAGAGCGAGTGGCGGCAGGCACGAGCGGCGATCACCCGGACTGGGGTCAGCTTGCGCACTCCCTTTTGCGACAGCATGGACTTAGCCGGTCAGATGCCGCGTCGGCTCACGCCGTCGTCCTTAGAGGACTGAAGAACGCTCTTGGGCATGACGAAGGCCGCTGGCTACTGGCGGCGCGCAACGTTGCTTCGAGCGGGCAATCCGGCAATCACACTTCGTCGAATCAGCAATCATGGAATCAGCAACCCTGGACTGAGAAATCCTGGAGCGAGCAATCCTGGACCAGCGCAAGCGGTGGACGCGTGCAGGTCCAACGACCGGACCGGGTCTTCTTGGGTGGCGCCTCAGCCGGGGTTCCCGGAGCTGACTATCTGTGGATCGTCGATTACAAGACCGCTGCGCTTCCCGAAGGCACTCCTCGCGACAGCTTTCTCGCTGCCAGCCGCGAGCAGTACCGCAGTCAACTGGAATCGTACAGCGAACTTTTCCGCAAGCTTTCTGCACTCGACGAGCGGGCCGGGCACCGCGAGCACCGTCTGGCGATCTACCATCCCATGCTGCCGTGGCTCGACTGGTGGCCTGCGTAGCATGCTGCCATTGTTTAGGGCGCGATGTTATATGACTGGCCCTGATGATGCCGGACATCTGCTCCGCGCACCCAGAATATGACGTCCTCGGCAATATTCGTCGCGTGGTCCGCGACACGTTCCAGGTTGCGCGAAATCACCAGCGCATTCAGTGCCTGTGCGGTAAGAGCAGGCTGGTCCTTGATGAGGATGGAGAGCGAGTAGTATGCCGCCTCATTCATTTTGTCGACCTGATCGTCCATCGCGAGCACGGACCCGGCGAGCTCTGCATCCCCTTCAATGAAGGCTTGTAATGCCTTGCGCACCATAGCGGACGCCACCGCTGCCATGTGCGGGATATCGACCGGCATCTCCGCCGCGGCAAACGCATTGAGGTCACACACACGCTCAGCGATGTTCACCGCCTGATCGCCGACGCGCTCGAGATCGGCATTGATCTTGATCACGGCGAGAATGAAGCGCAGATCGATAGCCATGGGCTGCTCCATGGCGAGCAGATCCAGCGCCATCTGGTCGATCTCACGCTCCAGCTTGTTGATGGCCAGCTCGCCGTGCATGACCAGATCGCATATCGACGTATCACGGGTGCGATAGGCTTCAATCGCGCGCTGGATCGCCTGCTCGGCCATGCCGGCCATCACGAGCAGTTTCTCTTTCAGATCATCCAGGCTTTGATGAAACCGTATGCGCATGAATGCACCTCTCCTAACGTTGATGCATCAGCCGAACCGTCCAGTGATGTAATCTTCCGTGCGCTTGTCACGCGGGTTGGTAAAAATTTTGTGCGTGGAATCGAATTCGACCAGCTTGCCCATGAGGAAGAAGCCGGTGTTCTCCGCTACGCGCGCGGCCTGTTGCATATTATGAGTCACGATCACGATCGTGTACTGCGATTTCAGTTCGAAGATCAGATCTTCAATCTTTGCTGTCGAGACGGGATCGAGCGCGGACGCAGGCTCGTCCATCAGCAGGACCTCGGGATCCACGGCGAGGGCACGCGCAATGCAGAGCCGCTGCTGCTGGCCACCGGAGAGGCTGGCGCCGGACTTCTTCTTCAGCTCGTCCTTCACCTCGTCCCACAGTGCCGATTGCCGCAGCGATCGCTCGACCACCTCATCCAGGACACGCCGGCTGCGGAAGCCATTCAGCTTTAGCCCAGACGCGACGTTGTCGTAGATCGACATGGTGGGAAATGGATTCGGCCGCTGAAAGACCATACCCACCCGGCGACGGATCTCGACCGGCGATGCTTCGGCGTAAATGTCGACGTCGTTGATGAGGACTTTGCCAGTGACCCGCGCGATGGGATTGGTTTCGTGCATCCGGTTCAGGCAACGAACGAAGGTCGATTTCCCGCAGCCGGAGGGGCCAATCAGCGCCGTCGCGTGATTCGCCGGGATATTCAGTTGGATGTCCTTGAGCGTGTGATTGGTGCCGTACCACGCATTCAGGTCGCTGACTTCGATACCTACGCCCAAGCTAACTTGCCCCCTTCAAAGTACCGCGGCTAACGACGTAGCGTACCAGCGCAACTGAGGCGATGATGAGCACGATGAGCACCAGCGCCCCGGCCCACGCCAGCCGGTGCCACTCATCGTAGGGCGAAACTGCATAGACGAAGATCTGCAAGGGCAGCGCGGCGATCGGCTCATTCAGACTGGTGCTCTGAAATGAGTTGCCGAAGGCGGTGAAGAGGAGTGGCGCGGTCTCCCCCGCCACCCGGGCGAACGCCAGCATGCAGCCGGTAACGATGCCCGCAGACGCGGTTCGCAGCGTGATGGTGAGGACGGAGCGCCATGCCGGCACACCGAGGCCGAGCGCTGCTTCGCGGATGGCGTGGGGCACCATGCGCAGCATCTCTTCCGTGGTGCGGGTCACGGTGGGCACCATCATGACGCCCAGCACGACGCCACCGGCGAAGGCGGAGAAGTGCTTCTGCGGCAGCACGATCAAGGCGTAGATAGCGATGCCCATGACGATCGAGGGAACGCCGTTCAGGACATCTGCCGTAAACCGCACCAGGTTGCCCATGCGCGTGCTTCCGGCATATTCCGCCAGGTAGACGCCGGCGCCGATGCCGATCGGAATGCCGATAGCACTAGCGAGCGCAAGGATTACACCGGAGCCGACGATGGCGTTCTCCATGCCGCCGCCGGATTCGCCGGCCGGTACCGGGATCTTTGTGAAGAAGTTCCAGTTCAGCGAGGTCACGCCCTGCTTGAGGAGGTAGAAGAGGATGGCGACCAGCGGAGCGATGACGATGATCGTCGCCAGGAGAGCCAGCCCGCTCACGATGCCGCTCTTGATCCGGCGACTGAAGACGTTGACGCTGGACGCCCGCAGCGGCGGACGAATGGATTGGGTTGCCATCTCAGGCCACCGTTACCGTCGCGCCGCGCGTCACCGCCCACACCAGCATGCGGGCGCAGGCATTCACCACGATGGTGACCAGGAAGAGCGCGAGGCCAATCTCGATGAGAGCGCTCAGATACATGTCGCCACTGGCTTCGGAAAATTCGTTGGCCAGCACGCTGGCCATGGTGTAGCCGGGGGCCAGGAGGGACTTGACGATCTCCGGGCGATTACCGATCACCATGGTGACTGCCATGGTTTCGCCCAGGGCGCGGCCCAGGCCGAGGATGATGGCGCCCACGATACCGATGCGCGCGTTGCGCAGCACGCCGATACGGATCATCTCCCAGCGGGTGGCGCCGAGGGCGAGCACGCCTTCGCGCTGCACCATGGGGACGGAGATCATGACCTCGCGGGTGAGCGAGGAGATGATGGGCAGGATCATGATGGCGATGATGACGCCAGCAGCCAGCATGCTGTAGCCGGCATTCGGCCCGGTGAAGAAGCCGGTCCAGCCGAGAGTGAACATCAGCTTCGGGTTCACGTAGTCGCGCAGAAGCGGGATGAGGACGAAGATGCCCCAGAGACCGTAGACCACGCTGGGGATGGCGGCCAGCAGCTCGGTAAGGAAGGAGAGCGGGCCGCGGAGCCACTTGGGGCACAACTCGGTGAGGAAGATTGCTACGCCAATCGCAAACGGCACGGAGATGAGCAGACCCAGGAACGACGACATCAGAGTCCCGTAGATGAAGGGCCATGCGCCGAAGTTGTTGTTGACCGGATCCCAGGCGGAGCGGAAGAAGAAGCCGAGGCCGAATTTCGCAAGCGAGAGTTGCGAGCGCGAGATGAGCTCCCAGGCGATCAGGATTACGATGCCGAAGATACTGAGTGCGCATAGAAAAACCAGCGCCTTGAATGTACCGTCGGCAACGGCGGAGTTGCCGCGTCCACGCAGGAAGGCGCGGACGACGGAAGGTGCAGCCGAGGGCTTTGGGTCGGGCAGCGGGGCAATGGGTTCAGACACGTGTATCTTCGCAGGCTGCGTCAAAGCAGGTTCCTGTAGTCGTTCGGGCACTTCCCCGCAGAGTAGCTGCCAATAATGAATAGAAGATGAAAGAGATTTTGCAATACGCGCGGGGATGAGGCTCTCCTCATGCCAGCCCGGCGGTGCCGCCTACGGGTGTGTTCGTCGCCGTTGCCGGGGGTACCCCCTCCCCCCTTCCGGCACCGGAGGCAGGGGTGGAACTCATTTCGTATCATCCATATAGCTGCTCTTCCGAGGCCTAAATATGTCCAGACAAAAGAGTTACGCGTAAATATGTCCAGACAAAGGGCTTAGCGTGAACAGCGGGTCAGCCTATAAGCGAAAAGCCCACTCCGGTAGGAATGGGCTGACTTTGCTGGAATTTAATCCTCTATTTCCAGTGTAGCGAATTGAGGGGTTGGGATCGGCAGGTTTTTGCTGACAGTTCCTGAACTGGGACTGGGGTCCGCGTTCGGGGGTAAATAGCAGGTCTCTCCGCTGCGCCGATCAGCCCGCTTCAGGGCTCCGGTCGAGATGCGACGCGAGAGGATTCCCCAAGGGCGGGCTGACGGGTGAAAGGGTGATGAGGCGCCGGCGGGAGCAGCGCCCCATCGGGATCGCTATTTCAACTGGCTGATGGTCGCCTTCACCCTGGTGACTACGGCTGGCGGCAGCGGCGCGTAGTTGAGCGTCGTCACCTCGGATTCATGATCGAGCATCCAGGTCAGGAAATCCTTGATGATCTTCCCCTTTGCGCTATCCGGAGCGGGATTGGGAATGAGCAGCCAGGTGAAGCTGGAGATGGGGTATGCGTCCTTGCCGGGCGCATTGGTGATGGAGACCCGGTAGTCGGCTGGCATCTGCTTCACGCTGGCGGCAGCCGCCGTTACAGATTCGATGGTCGCCTTCATGAAGACACCACCGGGGTTCCTGACCAGACCGGTGTCGATCTTGTTCTGCAGCGCGTAGATCAGTTCGACGTAGCCGAGCGCTCCGGGAGTCTGGCGGACCATGCCGGCTACGCCTTCATTGCCCTTGGCGCCGATCCCCTTGGGCCAGCTTGGTGACGTGCCCTTCCCCGGGCCGCCCTTCCAGTCAGCGCTCACCTTGGATAGGTAATCGGTGAAGATGTAGGTGGTGCCGCTGCCATCGGAGCGGTGCACGACGAAGATTTCCGAATTGGGCAGATTCACACCAGGATTGTCCTTGGCGATGCGCGCGTCATTCCAGTTGGTAATTTTGCCGAGGTAGATGTCGGCCAGCACGTCCGGCGAAAACTTCAATGCACCGCCAACACCGGGGAGGTTGTAGATGGGGACCACGGCTCCGAGCACGGCGGGAATGTGCTGGATTTTCACCTTCGAAGCAGCGAGTTGCTCATCAGTCATGGGGCCGTCACTGGCGCCGAAGTCGACTGTGCCCGCGGTCACCTGACGGATGCCTGCCCCGGAGCCGAGAGACTGATAATTGATCTGCACGCCCTTGCTGGCGCTGTATTCGCTGAACCACTTGGAATAAATGGGATAGGGAAATGTTGCGCCGGCTCCGTTGAGCTTTTGCGCACTTGCCCCAGTTGCCGAAGCGCACACTACGAGTGCTGCAGCTATGGTTAGGATTCTTTTCACTGGAATTGCCCCCTCGGAATTGACCGCAGCCGTGATTGTTTCGGGGTTGTGTGAATGCCGGTTTACGGACGGGTGAAAAACCGGAGAATGGGCGCGCGCTCGGGATTGTTGTGCGGCGCTTCGCGCCGATACTGAACGATAGATACAGCAGGTCCCTCACTCCACCTTCGGTTACGTTCAGGATGACGGTATCCGAGTGTGGCTGAGCGGCGCTTCGCGCCGATATCGAGCGATAGATACGACAGGTCCCTCCACATCGCTTCGCTACGTTCAGGATGATGAGGGTGGAGAGAATGGCGGACTGCCGCTAGCCATTCACGGTGTCGGGCTGCGCGTCCTGTGGCTTTGCAGAGTCTTCGGGCGGAGCGGTGATCGGTAGGGCGAAGACGAAGGTCGCCCCGCGGCCGAGCTCGCTCTCGACCCGAATGTCGCCGCCGTGCGCGTTCACAATGTGGCGGGCGATGGAGAGGCCGAGTCCAGTGCCGCCGGACTCGCGCGAGCGCGCCTTATCCACGCGATAGAAGCGCTCGAAGATGCGGCGTTGATGCTCGAAGGGCACGCCCTGGCCGAAGTCCTGCACATAGAACTCGACCTGCTGCTGTGTAGGACTCGTGTTGCGCCGCCGCGCGCCGAGGCGGAGTTTGCCGCCGCTTCGGCCGTATTTGGTAGCGTTCTCGACCAGGTTGCCGAAGACCTGCTGGAGCGCATCGGAATCGGCGAGCACGGTGTCGTTGACGGTGCTCGCGATCTCCATGGTCATGCCGGCATCCTGCACGACGGGCATGAGAGAGTTCGCCGCGTCTTCGACGAGAATCCCGGCGGCGAGTGGCCGGAGCGTGAGCTTGAAGTCCGCAGACTCGACCTGGGCCAGGGTGAGCAGGTCCTCGGTCAGCCGGGTCATACGGTTGGCATTTTTCAGGATGATGCCGAGAAACTCACGCGGCACGGGATCGATGGAGGGCATGTCCAGCATGGTCTCGACGTAGCCGGAGATGGAGGTAAGCGGTGTGCGCAACTCGTGGGAGACGTTGGCGACGAAGTCGCGGCGGGTGGTTTCCGCGCGCTCGATTTCGGTGACGTCGGAGAGGACGCAGACAGCGCCGCCACCGGGCATGGCAGTGGCGTGCACCTCGAAGACGCGTCCGGGGACGACCGCGGTGGCGCGGGCGCGGGAGATAGTTCGTTCGCGGAGGGCGGTAGCGACACAGACCAGCACATCGGGATCGCGGATGGTCTGAACCAGCGCGCGGCCTTCGCGAATGGGCTGCTGGGTGAGACGGGCGATGGAGGCGTTCGACCAACTGACGAGGCCTGTGGCGGTAACGGCGATGACGCCTTCCTGCATGCTGTCGAGCAGCGCGGTCAGCTCGCGGCGGCTGCTCTCGAGAGAGTGGAAGGTGGATTCGAGTCGGCCGGCGGTCACATCGAGGGCGCGAGCGACGGTAGAGAGCTCGTCGAGGTCGCCTTCCTCGATGCGGGCGGAGAGATCGCCGCCCGCGACGCGCTGCGCGAAGGCAACGATGCGGCCCATGCGCTGGGCGACGCGGTGGGCCATGATCGCAGCCAGCATAGTGGCGAGAAGCAGCGAGAGCAGCGATGCGAAGAGGATATCGCGACGCAGCAGGTGGAGCTTGGCTGCGATCTCACTCAGCGGGTAGGCCATGCGAACGATCAGACCGCCCTGGCGCGCGGCGATGAAGAGGGTGTCGTCGCGCACCTGGCGGGCGACGCCTTCATGGCTGCGGAGCGCGGCGATGGCCGCGAGGGCGTCAAGCGGATAACGCATTTCGGGATTGCTCAATTCGGTTGAGCCGGAAGATGCGATGAGTGTGCCGTCTGCGCCAAAGACCGCGATGCGAGCAGAGGAGGCGAAGGAGGCGTCGGCGAGAAGCTTCTGGACCTGCTGCGGCGGTGCGGAATTCAGCTCTGCGGCGAGGAAACGCGCCTCGCCGGCGAGGGACTGCTCGACCTGCTGATGGAGTGCCCGATCGACGATTCTGCGGATCGAGAAATCGAGCACTGCCGTGCAGACGGTAAGCACGAGCACGAAGGAGAGCAGCAGCTTGGAGAAGACTCTTCCGGTCATTCGATCGCCCGTGACAATTGCGGCTCCAGTGGAGAACGGGAGCATTCCTTCTGAAAGGTATAGATCACCGGGAGGGATACATGCGCGTTTTGTTGGGGGGAGGGCATGTGGGCCGGCTGCCGATGCGGTGGCGACGAGTGGGGCGTCAGGCGGCCTTTGGGATTTCGAAGCGGTAGCCGGCGCCGCGCACGGTTTTGAGGTAGCGCGGGTTCTCCGGGTCGGTCTCGATTTTTTCCCGGATGCGGCGGACGTAGACGTCGACCGAGCGCGGCGTGACGAAGCGGGCGTCGCCCCATACCGCATCGAGGAGATGGTCGCGGCTGAAGACGCGGCCGGGGTGGCGGGCGAGATAGTCGAGCAGGCGGAACTCGGTGGCGGTGGTAGTGGTGAGCTCCCCGCGGACCTTGAGCTGCATCGCGCTGGCATCGATGATGACTTCTTCGAAGCTGATGACAGAGGGCGCGGAGGGACGCTCAAAGCGGCGCAGCACCGCCTTGACGCGGGCGACCAGCTCGCGCATGGCGAAGGGTTTGGTGATGTAGTCGTCGGCGCCGAGCTCGAGGCCGAGGACGCGGTCATTCTCGCCAGCGCGCGCGGTGACAAAGATGATGGGGATGCTGCTGAGAGCGGGATGGGCGCGGAGCTTGCGGCAGACCTCGATGCCATCGCCGCCGGGAACCATGATGTCCAGGAGGAAGAGCGCGGGTGGCTGGCGTTCGGCGTCGGGGATGAGATTGGTGGGAGTGGAGAAGCCGCGAACGGAAAAGCCCGCGGTTTCGAGCTGGTGCTGGACCAGCCGAGAGATGTCGGGATCGTCTTCGAGAACGAAAATGGTTTGGCTCAAGACCGTCCTTGCTTACGTAATCGGCGTATGTAATCGCACGAATGCTCTATCCCGCTCAGAGTACATGGAGCGGGGGAGGCCGAATGAGAAAGGACGGTGAAAGGGAGAAGAAAGAACCGTGAATCGCGAACAGAGTGGGGACCAAGTGTGGCACGGAAGTGTGAGATGAAGAACAAATGGCGAATGCTATACTCCGCAGACTAGACGACGGGTTCGTTTTGACCCACCGACGAGGTTCCATGTGTCGCGGGTGCCGACCATTCTCTGCATTGACGATGAAGTGCTTGGCCTCGAGATCCGCAAGGTGGTTCTGGAGCGGGAAGGATACGTGGTGCACACCGCCACGGATGGACCGGCGGGCATTCGTATTTTCCGGCAGCAGCCGATCGATGCTGTAGTGCTGGATTTTGCGATGCCGGGAATGAATGGCGGCGCGGTGGCGATGGCTCTTCGCGAGATCCGTCCGAATATTCCGATCCTCCTGCTGTCGGCGTATCTGACGCTTCCGCAAGAGGTGCAGGAGATGGTCACGCTGGTGGCCAACAAGGGCGATGGCGCACTGGCGCTGCTGCGCAACGTCAAGAGGATTCTGGAGATCAGCGGAGAACAGCCATGACCGACTCCCCCGTCGGGCTGCATGAATTCAACCGGGTAGTCCGCACGACGCTGCTGGTGCCGGTCACGGTGCTGGCGCTGCTGGCGGGTCTGCTGGTGTGGCAGGTAGAGCAGGCGCTGGATTTGCGGCAGCATTCGATTGTCGATTCACGTGTGATCGACGAGGTGCTGATGCTGCAGCAGCATGTGATCGACCAGGAGACTGGGCTGCGGGCATATCAACTGACCGGCATGCCCTCTGTACTGACCCCGTACAACAGCGTCCAGCCGGGAATCGATACCGCGATTGCAGCCTTACGCCAGCCCCCGGCAACGACGGTCATCTCTCCGCAGCAGGTCAACAAGCTGGAGCAGGATATTCGCGCCTGGCAGACGTGGGCGAGCGGGGTGCTTGGCCAGCCGGCGCCTGCGCCGGAGGCCGTGACCGCGGCCCTGACCCAACAGGGCAAGGGGATCATGGATGGGGTGCGTCAGGACTTCCAGGATGCGCTGGGAACGGCGACGCGGGCCCGGGATGGGTACGATACGAAGCTCAACCAAAGGGTGAGCAGATTCCTGCAATTTGTTCTTGTACTGGCGCTTGCAGCCGGCATCACTATCGGTATTTTTGCGAGCAGCCGGATGCAGCGCGTCTCCAGCACCTACGAACTTGCGTTGGAAGAGCTGCAGGAGCGGAATGCGAAGGTGACGGCGAGCGAGCAGTTGCTGGCGACCACGCTTGAGTCCATCGGAGACGCGGTAATCTCCCTCAGCGGGGAGGGCAAGATCCGCTTCATGAATGCGGTAGCGCAGAAGCTTACCGGCTGGCCGCTGAGCGCGGCTACGGGGCTGCCGGTAGGTGAGGTGCTGCGGCTGGTCCATCCGCAGACGCATCAGCCGATCGGGGATGTTCTGGAGGAGTTGGACCGCTCCGGTGCGCTGGGTGTTCGCCAGGAAGGCACGCTGATCGCGCGCGACGGATCCGACTACGCGGTGGACGCGAAACTGTCGATGGTGACGGATGCGGAGGGTCGTGCGGATGGATCCGTGGCAGTGTTTCGCGACGTGACCGAGCTGCGCAAGGCCGAGGTCACGCTGATTGCAAATGAAAAGCTGGCAGTCACGGGGCGGCTGGCGGCGAGCATCGCGCACGAGATCCACAATCCTCTGGACTCGGTGGCGAACCTGCACTTCCTCATCTCGCAGGAGACCGACCCGCAGCGCCGCAGCGACTACCTGAAGCTGGCGCAGCAGGAGCTGGGGCGGACTTTGCAGATCAGCCGCGCCATGCTGAGCCTGTACCGCGAATCGCCAATGCCGGTGCAGGTGAACCTGGAAGAGCTGGTTGGCAGCGTGCTGCTGCTGCTGGACCGCAAGATGCGCGACCAGAATATCCGGGTGGAGCAAAGTTTCACGCATCCGGTGCACGTCTTTGGCTTCCCCGGGGAGCTTCGCCAGGTCTTCACAAATCTGATTGCGAATGCAGGCGAGGCGGCGGGGGCGAACGGGCATGTGCGCATCCTGGTGCGGCCGGCGAGCCCGCTGGATGGACGCGCGGGAACCATCGTAGAGATTGCCGACAGCGGCCGCGGCATTGCGCCGCACGTGGAGAAGAAGTTGTTCCAGCCCTTCATGACGACGAAGGGCGAGCGGGGAACGGGGCTGGGACTGTGGGTCAGCCTGGGCATCGTACAGAAGCACGGTGGCACGGTGCGCATCTCAAACAGCACCGAGGGCGATCTGCGCGGCGCTGTGGTCCGGGTGTATTTGCCGGAAAGATCGGCGCAGGCGAAGGCGGACGAAGAAGATCACGATGCACCGCTGATCGCGCCCCCCTTCGAGAGCGCCGAGACGTGGGCCGTGAAGCCATTTTCGGCATAGCCGCAGACGATTGGCCGCTCCCGTGGCCGCGTGCGGTCGCCACATGAGGAATAAGCGCACGCTCGACGGGAACAGCAGATCTCTCCACTTCGCTTCGCTCGAGATGACGACGGTAAATTGAGCTCGGTCGAGTTGACGACAGGACGGAATGGTCTAGATCGAGGCCACCGGCAGCGACATCAAATCTTCAACCAGGCCGACCTCTTTCTGAACGAAGGGCTCGGCATAGCGCACGCCCGCCAACTGGCCATAGTGCCGCGCCTCGGCGAAGGTACGTTCGCGAATCTCCTCCTCGGGGACAAACAGCCCGCTTCCCTGCTTGGCGTTCGCGTATTGCGAGCGATAGGCCATCAGCGATTGATAGCGCTGTTCGATGAAGGGCGTGATGTCCACGACGAAGCTGGGGCGGACATCGGCGTAGAGGCTGGCGTAGAGCACCTTGTAAGGGCGATGCGGCGTATCGCCGGCGTCAGTACCAGTTTCGAGCCGCGCGAGGCCGCTCACGAAACAGGCCTCGTAACCGAGCGTCGCGGCGGTGTAGTGATCCGGGTGCCTGCCCTGCCAGTAGGGGAGGATGACCACGCGAGGCCGCAGATCGCGCAGCACGCGAACGATCTTCAGGCGATTCTCCCAGGAGTTTTCGACGCGGCCATCGGGCAGATCGAGCGCCTGACGCCAGCGCACGCCGAGAATGCGTCCGGCGGCATCTGCCTCTGCGGCACGCTCCGCAGCAGAGCCGCGGGTTCCCGCCTCGCCCTGCGTCAGATCGAGAATGCCGGTTTCGAGGCCGAGGGAGCGCATCTTGAGCAGCGTGCCGCCGCACGTCTGCTCCACATCATCGCGATGGGCGGCGATGGCCAGGATATCTATAACGCTGGCCGCCGCGTGCGTCATCCAAGCCCCCGCCGATGGTGCTTCAGTAGGTGGTGTTGTTGGTGTCCGACGAACCGTCCATATAGGCCACGTCGGAGACTGTGCCTGTGACGGTGACGTTTGTATTGTCCAGCTCGGCGAAATCCGTGGTGTGGTAGATGTGTACCTGACCGCCTTCGCCCACGTAAATCTTGTGCAGGCCCTCGACGTCGGCGATGCCGGTGAGGTCACCGATATAGCGGTCTACCGTCACGGTATTGTTCGACCGGTTGAACAACGTCAGACAGCCGAACTGCACATTCTGTCCGGAGTTATTTTTGGCGAAACGTTCGCCGGTCTGGCAGTGCTGGGAGCCGATCCAAAGCGTGTTGTCATCGGCGAAGCTCATCTTGTTATGGCTGCCGTCGCTGATAGCGTATTGACCGTTTACGGTGTAGCTGGCAAGGTTCACCACGCTGAGATTGCCGGCAAGCAAGCCGTCCGGTTGCAACTGCTGACCTGCGACATACAAGGTGGAGGCGTCCTGAAGAGCGTTGGTCGCTCCGCCGGGCACGGCAAGTACCCTGGATGCCTGGAGGCTGAGGCCGGCGGGCCCGGAGGGATTTTGATTCAGCACCGCAGCGGTGATGGGAATGGTGACGAGACCGGCCTGGCGTCCGCCGCACTCCGGTCCGCAGTTCAGCACATAGATGTTTTGTCCATCCGAGGAGAAGACGGCCTTCGCCGGCCGATCGAACATGCCGTTAGGGTCGGCCACCCTGCCTACGCAGTACTTGGGGAGGGTCTGCGGTTCGCAGTCCTGGAAGATGGGCTGCCACAGGGCAGGATTGGAGTATTGCGTCTGTTGCGACGGGGTCAGCTTGACCAGACTGTAGACATCATTGCTGTCCTGCACGAAACCCAGCACCAGGGTTGCGTTCGCATTCATGGAGACGCGGAAGATGTTAGGGACGTTCATCAGCAACTGGCTGCCGATAGTGGCATCGAAAACTGCCATGGCATGCGAGTTCTGGTTCGCCGCGACGAAGTAGGCCTGGTTGCGCGAGCCGAAGATGCTGCTGGCGATACTGCCGGAAGAGATCGGGTTGCTGGACAGTTTCTCCTGGGCATAGCTGATGGACGCCAGGCTGCCATCTCCGGAGGAGTAGACCAGACCGCTCTGTTCCTCCGGAAAATTCTGGATGGTCACCGGATTCTGGCCGGTGAAGCCGCCAATGGAAAACTGCCCGTTGGGATTGTTGTAGGGGTGGCGGATGTCGTAGAACGCATCCATGAACTGCAAGCTGCCGGAAGGGTTGTCCACCGCTACCATCACACGCTGGGTGACGCCACTGGGCGGCAGAGTGCGGCCAGCGAAATAGAAGTTCTTTCCGCAGCCGAGGAGGATGAACGAAACCGCAACAGCGACGAACGCAGCAACGGCCAGGGACAGGCGACTTCTCTTCTTCAAAATGCTTCGGACCTCAACCTTCAAAACGACAGTTGCGTTCGGAAACTGAAGTATAGCAAAGGGTTTGGTGATGTTGCCTCGCGCGGATTGGAGCGATTCTCCGGCTGCGCCGAGAGGCGAAGATGCGATCGGCCGCATGAGGCTTTGCGACACCATGAGGCACCGCGATGGGCACTACAGATTCAATGCGATCGCGGCGAAAATGCTCTAGCATAAGAAGATGTCTCTCCTGTCGTCCCTTTTCGGCAATCGAACGGTCCTGTGTGACGGGGCCATGGGTACTGCGCTTTATGGGCGAGGCGTCTTTCTCAACAAGTGCTTCGACGAGCTGAACCTGACGCAACCGGAGCTGGTGCGCTCGGTGCATGAGGAGTATCTGCAGGCGGGCGCGGAGATCATCGAAACCAACACCTTCGGGGCGAACAGTTTCCGGCTGCATCGCTTCGGTCTGCAGGATCAGGCTCGCGCCATCAACCAGGCGGGAGCACGGCTGGCGCGCGAGGCCGTGGTCCAACTCGCGGACAAACAGGCGGGCAGCGCGTATGTGGCCGGGTCGGTGGGGCCGCTCGGCATCCATCTGGAACCGCTGGGAAAGATCTCGCTGGAAGAGGCGCGGGACGCGTTTGCGGACCAGATTGAGGACTGGTCGCCGGAGGGCGGGGGTGGGCGTGGACCTGCTCGCCATCGAGACCATGATGGCCATCAACGAGTCCGAGCAGGCCATCTACGCGGCAAAGCAGGTTGCGCCGGAGATCCCGGTGCTGGCCATGGTGACGGTGGACGAAGACGCGAACTGCCTGGACGGCACGCCGGCGGATGTGGCGGCGGCGCGGCTGACCGCTGCCGGCGCCGATGCGATCGGCTGCAATTGTTCGACGGGTCCGGTTACGGTGCTGACCGCGATCGAACGCATGCGCGCGGCGACGGATCTTCCGCTGGTCGCGATGCCGAATGCGGGAATGCCGCGCAACGTGGACGGGCGCAATATCTATCTCTGCTCGCCGGAGTACATGGCGAGCTTCGCGCGGAAGTTTGTGCGCGCCGGAGTGCAGTTCGTAGGCGGCTGTTGCGGGACGACGCCCAACCACATACGCGCGATGAAGTCCGCGATACGCGCGCTGGATGCGCAGCAGACCACCGCTCCCCGGGCGGCGCGCACGCCCATCGTCACGGAGACGCCGCCCGCGGCGCTGGGGGAGCGCTCGAAGATCGGCAGCCTGGTGGCGGCGGGGGAGTTCATCACGCTGGTGGAGATTGTGCCGCCGCGCGGGATTGACTGCAGTAAAGAGATTGCAGGGGCGCGGATGCTGGCCGGCACCGGCATCCACGCGATCAACATTCCCGACTCGCCGCGCGCCTCCGCGCGCATGAGCGCGCAGAGCCTGTGTCTGCAGATCCAGCAGCAGACCGGCGTGGAGACGGTGCTGCACTATACCTGCCGCGACCGCAACCTGCTGTCGATCCAGTCCGACCTGCTGGGCGCTTCGTCGCTGGGGCTGCGCAATATTCTGTGCCTGACCGGCGATCCGCCGAAGCTGGGCAACTATCCGGATGCGACGGCGGTGTTTGATGTGGACGCGATCGGGCTGGTGAATGTGGTGAACCGGCTGAACCACGGGCTGGATATCGGCGGCAATCCTATCGGCGCATCGACGGGCTTCACGCTCGGTGTCGCCGCCAACCCGGGCGTGCCGGATATCGATAACGAGATACGCCGCTTCGCGTACAAGGTGGAAGCGGGGGCCGAGTATGCGATCACGCAGCCGGTCTTCGATCTGCGGCTGCTGGAGGAATTTCTGCGGCGCATCGAGGAGTTTCGCATCCCGGTGATCGCGGGCATCTGGCCGCTGACGAGTCTGCGCAATGCCGAGTTCATGAAGAACGATCTACGAGTGTGCATGCCGGACGAGATCATGGCGCGCATGGCAGCAACCGAAACACCGGAGGCGGCGCGGGCCGAAGGCATCCGCATTGCGCAGGAGATGCTGACGGCGGCGCGGCCGATGGTGCAGGGCGTGCAGGTAAGCGCGCCGTTTGGGCGCTATGCGCTTGCGGTGGATATTGTCCGGCAGGTGCTGCCGCCGCTGGACGAATCGCCCGCAGCATAAAGCACCGGGTCGCGACCCGCTGATCGAGCTTCCCTGAGCAGGATAGAATGCGGCTACTCCTGCTATTGAGGGTTGCCGATGCGCATTGCGCCATTGCTGATGGCGGTCACGTTTGCTGTTTTTTCCGCGCCGCATTGGAGCCGGGCGCATGGGCAGTCCGCGAAGACGGCCGGCGCGAACGTCTCTACAGCGAAGATCGCGGGACCGGATACCGCTGCGATTCGCGACTTCTATCGCGCGGGACTGGAGCGCAACGGCATTGTGGGCAGCACGCTGGTGCTGGTCGACCACGGCCGCGTGGTGCTCAATGAGATGTATGGCGATCAGCGCCTGACGCCTCCGCAGCCGGTAGATGAAAACACCACCTATCACTGGGCGTCGGTGACGAAGACGTTTACCGGCATCGCGATTATGCAGTTGCGGGATCGCGGGCTGCTGTCGCTCGACGATCCGCTGGTGAAGTACATTCCCGAGCTGAATGCGGTGCACGATCCTTACGGTCCGGTTTCGGCGATTACGATCCGGGAGGCGATGTCGCATTCGAATGGCTTTCGCGATGCAACGTGGCCCTGGCACGCGGGGCCGTGGGAGCCTTATGAGCCGACGCAGTGGTCGCAGATTGTGGCCATGCTGCCGTATACCAGCGTGGATTTTCCGCCGGGGTCGCGCTACCGCTATTCCAACCTGGCGGTGGTCTTTCTGGGAGAGATCATCGAGCGACTCAGCGGGGACAATTTCGAGGTCTACATGCTGAAGAACGTGCTGGGGCCGCTGGGCATGACGCACAGCTATTACGACCGCAGCCCGGCGACGCTGCTTCCCTACCGCTCGCATAGCTGGGACCGTAAAGACGGCAAGCTCACGGAAGATGAGTTCAACTTCGATAGCGGGATTACGCGATCCAATGGCGGCCTGAACGCGCCGCTGCCAGATATGGTGCGCTATCTGCGCTTCCTGATGGGCGACCCTGAACATCAGGCGGAGTATGACCGGATACTGAAGCGGAGCTCGCTTGAAGAGATGTGGCGGCCGATCCTGCCGGTGACGCCGGACGATGACTTTCCTTCGCGGCCGGGAGCAAAGGATGAAGTGGCGGCGAGCTTTTTTATTCATAGCGATCGCGGAGTCCGGCTGGTCGGGCATCCGGGATGGCAGAACGGCTTTCGCAGCCAGATGAATTTTGATCCCGCCGCAGGACGCGGGTATCTCGTTGTCTACAACACCGATGCGCAGGATGCGACGCAGAATACGCGGCGCTTCAACATCGAAGTTCGCGACTATCTCATCGACCACTTCTTTACGGCGCCACCCGGGCAAGGCTTACACTAGAGCTTGCTCCGGAGATTGTTTCGGAGATGCTCGGGGGCTCGATCAGAGGCTCTCACGAGCGCAGGATTCTATGGCCAAGTTCGAAGATTCGCTCAAGCAACTGGAAACCATTGTCGGTCAACTCGAAAAGGGCGATCTGCCGCTGGAAGACTCGATCAAGCTCTTTGAAGAAGGCATTCACCTTTCGGCAGTATGCAAAGAGGAACTGGACGCGGCCGAGGGCAAGGTTCAGATCCTGCTGAAGCAGCGGGATGGATCGATGAAGGCAGAGCCTTTCCCGCAGAAGTAGCTTGATGGAGCAGGAGAAACGGCCAGCCGTGCGGCGGGCATGATGACTGCTTAGACGGGGCGCGCTGTCACGGTCTTGTTCACGAGCCGCCCGATGCCGCCGATCTCGATGACGACTTCTTCTCCCGGACGCATCCATCGCGGCGGGGTGCGGCCGAGGCCGACGCCATGCGGCGTGCCGGTGCTGACAATATCCCCGGGCTGAAGCGGGACGATGGCGGAGATGTAGCCGAGCACAGCGGGAATGTCGAAGATGAGGTCGCGCGTGTTCGCCTGCTGCATGACTTCGCCGTCGATGGTGAGACGGAGATCGAGGCGGTGCGGATCGGTCAGTTCATCCGCGGTTACGACGCATGGGCCGATGGGACAAAAGGTCGGGAAGCTTTTGCCCAGCGTCCACTGCGATGTGGCGAGCTGTACATCGCGCGCGCTGACATCGTTCAGAATTGTGTAGCCGAATACGTATTCACGCCAGTTGTCACGCGTGATGTTGCGGGCGCTGCGCCCGATGACGACAGCGAGCTCTGCTTCGTAGTCCGGCTGGGTGCTGTTTGAAGGCAGCACGATGTCGCTATCCGGGCCGGTGATGGCGGAGGGAAGCTTCATGAAGATGGTCGGCACGGCTTGCACCACCATCTTCGATTCTGTCGCGTGGTCAAGATAATTTAGCCCGACGCAGAAGATGCGCGGCGGATGTAGAAGCGGCGATAGCAACTGGACGCTTGCGAGAGGCACCGCGTTTTGTTTGCCGATGGCAGCCCGCGCCGACGCGAGTGCCTGCTCGCCGGCGGCGATGAAGCTTTCGGCATCCGCATAGCCGAGGGGCGCCAGAGGATAGATCGCGTCCTTCTGAAGCAAGCCTGGCTCTGGTGGCGCAACGGTAGTGCGACGGAATGTGATCAGTTTCACGCGAGATCTCTCCAAACCTTTCCATCGGGAAAGCTGTAGTCCTTGAATGTCTGCGGGTACATCTCGGCACTGTAGCCGGGCTGGGTAGGGAGTACGTAGTGCGCGTTCCGGATGCGCACCGGATCGACGAAGTGCTCGTGGAGATGGTCTACGTACTCGGTGACGCGATTTTCGAGCGAGCCCGAGACGGCGATGTAGTCGAAGGCCGAAAGGTGCTGCACATACTCGCACAGGCCGACGCCGCCGGCATGCGGGCATACCGGGACGCCGAACTTCGCTGCCATCAGCAGCACTGCGAGGTTTTCGTTCACGCCGGCGAGGCGGCAGCTATCGATCTGGCATACGTCGATTGCTCCGGCCTGCAGGAGCTGCTTGAACATGACGCGGTTCTGGCAGTGCTCGCCGGTTGCGATGCGTACGGCTGTTTCGCGGCGGATGCGCGCGTGGCCAAGGATGTCGTCCGGGCTGGTTGGCTCTTCCATCCACCACGGATTGAACTCGGCAAGTTCGCGCGTGCGATCGATCGCTTCCTTGACGCCCCAGCGTTGGTTGGCATCCATCATGAGCTTGTTGCCGCTGCCAATTTCGTCGCGGACCAACGCGGCGCGGCGCAGATCGTCCGCGGGCTCGCCGCCGACTTTCAATTTGAAGTACCGCCAGCCTTGTGCGAGGGCTTCGTGGCAGAGAGATCGGACCTTTTCATCCGAGAAGCCAAACCAGCCGACCGACGTAGTGTACGCGGGATAACCGGTGCGCTCAAGATCGGCGATACGCGCTTCCCTGCCCGGCCGCTGCGCTTTCAGGAGGGCCAGCGCTTCTTCCTCAGTGATGGCGTCGTCAATGTAGCGAAAGTCGACGAGGCGAACGATCTGCTCCGGGGTCATGTCGGCAAGCAACCGCCATAGTGGCTTATTCTGCTGACGGGCGTATAGATCCCACACGGCATTGATCAGCGCGGCAGCGGCAAGGTGAGTGACACCTTTTTCCGGCCCCAGCCAGCGGAACTGGCTGTCATCGGTGAGCTGCCGGGAGAAGGTCCGAAGATCGTCAGTAAGGGCGCTGAGACGGCGGTTCTCGACGAAGCCAGCGAGATACCTGGCCGCGCCGACGCATAGCTCGTTGCCTCGTCCAAGGGTGAAGGTGAGGCCGTAACCCTTGAGGTCGGTGTCCGTGTGCAGAATGCAATACGCGGCGGAGTAGTCCGGATTCTTGTTGACCGCGTCGGAGCCGATGCTCTCTCGCGAGGTGGGAAAGCGCAGGTCCAGCACCTCAACGCGCGTGATGGTGGGATCGATCAAAGTTTGTCAGGCTCCTTCTCTATTTTCGCTATGAGGCAGTCCAGCCACCATCGATGGTGAGTACGGAGCCTGTCA
This sequence comes from uncultured Acidobacteriaceae bacterium, assembly GCA_963757575.1. Taxonomy (GTDB): domain Bacteria; phylum Acidobacteriota; class Terriglobia; order Terriglobales; family Acidobacteriaceae; genus KBS-83. Next base: position 540,353 of record CAVWSD010000011.1, on the reverse strand, counting down.
TAAAGTCTGCTTCGGGGGAACAGATGTAATGAACCATCGCGGCGATCTCTTCGGGCGTACCGAGGCGGCCCATCGGCTGACGCGCGGCCAGCTCCAGCCGTATTTTATCGATCTCGTGCGCATGGTATTTCTGCAGGTAGCCTTCTACGAATGGCGACTGCACGGTGCCCGGGGCGATGCAATTTACGCGTAGCTCTTTCGGATATTCGACGGCGAGTTGCCGCGTCATCGCGATGACGGCTCCCTTGCTGGCGCAATAGGCGAAGCGCTGTTTGATGCCGATGAGGCCAGCGACTGAGGCAATGTTGACGATTGACCCGCGCACCGCAAGCAGCAGCGGCAGCGCAGCCTTGGTGACCAGGTAGACCGAGGTGGAATTCACGGTCATGATGCGAGTGAAGTCCGCCTCCTCGGTCTGCGCGATGGTGCCGACCAGCCCGATACCGGCATTGTTCACCAGGATGTCGAGGCGGCTCAGCCCTTGTATGACGGCTGCGATCGAAGCGGCGCTGGTCACATCCATGGCGACGCCCTTCGCCTCCGGCAATTCGGCGGCCAGCGTCTTCGCAGCGGATTCGTTGAGGTCGGCGACGATGACGCTTGCGCCGGCTGCGGCGAGCCGCGTGGCAGTCGCGGCGCCAATGCCGCTGGCTCCTCCGGTAATGAGTGCTACCTTGCCCGTCAGATTAAACACTTTGTCTCCATGCACAGTGTCTCCATGCGGTTTATTGTGCGGTTTTCAATTCGGTGAGCGGCAGCGGCTCGCCACCGCGCTCCGAGGAGAGATATGCCGCTTCTACAACGCGCATCGTGTCCAGCGCGTCCTCGATGCGGGTTGGCACCGCGCTGGCTTCGCCCAAGGCGAAGCGCTGGATGGACAACATCGAGCCGAGGAAGGCATCCGGAAACCACTCGCCCGGGACCGGCTGCGGACCGGCCACGAATTGCGGATGCGGTTCGCGCGGGTAAAACTCCAGCGTATCGCCGCGGCCTTTTGGATAGTCGAGATTCACACCCATCTGCGCGCGCATCACGCCCGCAGTTCCTTCCCACTGGACATAACTATGTTGGAGTGCAGGATGCGGCACGTCGAGCCCATGATTCGTCGCGATGAAGACGCGGGTCCACTCATCGTAGTCCAGCACGATCACGCTCCTGGTAGCGGCGAGGTCCGGTGTGCGCGGATTGCGCACTGTGCGCGCGTACACACGCTGCGGGTTGCCGAGCCAGGAGCGCACCAGGTCGATGTAGTGGATGCTGTGATAGACGATCTCCAGACGCGGCGCGGTCTTGAGGAAAGTCCACAGTTCCCAGGGCGTATGGGTACTGACCTGGACCTCGATGTCGTGCAGGGTGCCCAACGCACCAGCGTCGGTGATGGCGCGGGCGGCCAGCATGTTAGGCGCCCAGCGCAACTGGAAGTTCACGGCAGCCTGGAGTCTTCTCTCGCGACAGAGAGCGACGATGTCCTCCGCCTCAGCCAGCGTTTCGCCGAGCGGCTTCTGGATGAGGACGGTGGCGCCCTCGGGAATTGTGCGCAGGACATCGAGCACCGCGGCAGCGGGCACTGCGATATCAACTATGAAAGGAGCATCCAGTCGCGGGAGTACCGAGGCAAGTGTCGCTCCGCTGATGGCAATACCCCACTCTGCGGCCAGCTCGCTGCGCGCGTCCGAGCTCGCGATCGACGATCGCCGCAACCGGCAGTCCGCCTTTGCGATATGCAGGCAGATGGGCGTTGCGCACAATGCCGCCAGCGCCCACCAGCACAATCGGCAGGGGCCTTCCTCGCAATCCGTTCGATGGACTGGCCGGACTCACGATGCTGGTTCCATGCGCAAGACGTAAGCGTATTTTCCGGGCAGCGTTGAAGGGAGTTCGACCTCGAGATCAGCGCCCTTTTGCGTCCAGGTGAGCGGCTTGGCATCGCCCAACAGATGCACCTCGGAGCGGGTGGCTGGCTTGACGCCGCGCAGCAGGATGGATGATGTTTTCGGTGAGCCCATCAGAGTGGCGTAGAGTTTGCCTGCGTTCTGCGTGAAGCGCACGGGGATGTTCTGATCGGTCTCGCCTTCGGCGCGCGACCATGGTTCGGTTCCATAGATCGCCTCGCCGTTCTGGTGCAGCCACGCGCCGAGCGATTTCAGCCGGTCCATCTGGATGGGCGGAATCGTTCCGTCGGCCTCCGGACCCACGTCGAGCAGCAGGTTTCCGTTCTTGCTGACGATGTCAACCAGGAGATAGATCAGCTCGTCGGGCGCTATGGTCTCCTTCTCACCTTCGGCGCGGTTGTACCCGAAGGAGCGGCCAAGGCCGCGGCACTCCTCCCATTTCACTTTGCTGATCTGGCTGCGCTTCTCATATTCGGGCGACTGAAAGTCGGAGTGCTTTACGCCGAAGCGATCGTCGACCACGCCATCGGGAATAGCATTGTAATAATCCGCCATCACCTGGAGCGGCTTGCCGGTCTTCGGCCAGTCGATGTCGTCCCACAGGACGGCGGGGTGATATTTCGCGATCAGCTCTTCGATCTGATCGAAGGCGTACTGTCCGTATGCGATGCTCTCGGGCTTGACCGTCTCCCAGTCATTGCCGGCAGTGATGGGGCCGCGATTGAAGGTCCAATCGTAACCGCCGGAGTAGTAGAGGCCCATCTTCATGCCGTCGCGCTGGACGGCCTCGGTCAGCTCGCCGACGATGTCGCGCTGCGCCTGGAGATGCTGCTGGTTGGGGTTCACGACTTTGCTGGGCCAGAGGGTGAAGCCCTCGTGATGCTTGCTGGTGAGCACGACGTAACGCGCGCCGGCATCTTTGAAGACCTGCGCCATCGCTGCGGGATTCCACTTCTTCGATTCACGATCGAAGACGGGGGCGAAGTCGTAGTAGTTGAAGTTGGCGCCGTAGTGCTCGCGGTGGTAGGCCTGCGTGGGCGAGCCGGAGATGCGCATGGTGTTGTAGTACCACTCGGCGTAGGCGTTGTACTTCGCCTCGTCCTCATGCGGAATGACCTTGGGGCGATTGACCTCGGCCCATCCGGGCACGGAATAAAGTCCCCAATGGATGAAGATGCCAAGCTTTGCATCGGCATACCAGTGGGGCAGCGGGTGCTGGTTGAGGGACTCGAGGGTCGGCTCGTAATGGGTAGTCTGTGTGGCCGTACTTTGGGCCGATGCGGCGGCAATCGCCAGTCCTGCCACAGCCAACGTCGAAAACATCCGGGGTTTTCCCAATCCGCTCATTCGTCGATCTTTCCTTCCTGAATCAATGTGCCGCGGAGTGCCTGACGCTCCGCCGCATGTGGTACCAACTGAACAATGCAATGACTACATAGCTGAACAAGGGCACGGCGTACGCATGCGCGATTCCGCCGCTGTGCTGGGAGATCCAGCCCATCATCGGGGTCAGCGTGGCGCCGCCCACGATTGCCATGACGAGCAGCGAGCCGCCCAGCTTTACCAATGGACCGAGACCTTCCAGCCCGAGGGCGAAGATGGTGGGAAACATAATGGACATGAAAAAGCTGGTGAGAAAGATGGCCCACATGCCTGCCCAGCCCGGACGTATGACGGCGACGGCCAGCAGCAATGAGTTGATGACCGCGTAGATAGTCATCAGCTTTGCGGCGTCGAGGCTCTTGAGCAGCCAGGCCGCGGAGAACCGGCCCACGGCGAAGGCGATGAGTGTGCCGGTCAGGAGCAGCCCGGCTCTCTTCTCCGGCTGGTGGGTGTAGTCCTGGACATACTGGATGAAGTAGCTCCAGGTGCCGACCTGCGCTCCGACGTAGAGGAACTGCGCGAAGACCGCGAGCAGAAAATGCGGCCGGCGAAAGAGCGCGAGGATGCCGCCACTCTCGATCGCCGATGAAGACTCTTCGGCGTCGGCGGCGACCTCGGGAAAGCGAGTTCGCATGAAGACGATGGCGAGTGAAAGGGCGATGACGGCGAGCACGAGATAGGGCGCCACGACACGCATCGTCTCGTGCTGCAGGTAGGCAGCGTACGTGCCCGCGGCCTTCTGCGCGGCGATCTGGCCGGGGGTGAGCTCCACGCCGGAGAAGATGAAGACGGTCCCTGCGAGAACGCCGGCAATCGATCCCAGAGGATTGAAGGCCTGCGAGAAGTTGAGACGGCGCGCCGCGGTGGCGGGAGATCCCATCTGGGTGATGAAGGGATTGGAGGCGGTCTCGAGAAACGAGAGCCCGGACGCGATGACGAAGAGGGCCGCAAGGAAGAACCAGTACTTGCCGACGATGGCCGCGGGCCAGAAGAGCGCAGCGCCGGTGGCGAACAAGAGCAGTCCGGTGATGAGGCCGGTCTTGTAGCCTTTGCGGCGCATGATGAGCGCTGCCGGGATGGCGAGGAAGAAGTAGCCGAGATAGAAGGCCGACTGGACCAGGCCGGCTTCGACGCGGTTCAGCGCGAAGCTCTTCATGAACTGGCGGATGAGCACGTCGTTCAGGTTGTTGGGCACGCCCCACATAAAGAAGAGCGACGTGACGAGGCTGAACTGCAGGAGTTGCCCTGGCGCTACCAGCGGCTCGCCGCTGCCCTCATTCTTGATCGCGATGTTGGACGCAAGCATGCTCGACTAACGCCTCTTTTAATGCCTTTGAACTTCTGCCACGTTCGTGGCGGGAGTCTCTGTTGCTCCGACGCCGAGAAAGACGGGGCGGATGTGCCGCTCGAAGAGGTTGCGGGTGACGTTATCCGCTACGCGCGATTCGTGCTGCTCGAGGACGGCAATGTATCGCAGGCCCATCTTCGCCGCGACCTTGAAGGCGACATGCATGAGCTGTCGCAGGCTCGAGTTGTATCGAGGCGAGTGCGGATCGTGGCGCAGCGCGCCGACCCACTGCTCTGCTGTCCATCGCTGAGCCTCCGCCGGTGCGGGGAGTGATGCTGCGTCGATGTCGATGACTGCGGCGTATGGGGCGCACAACTCCTCGCGATGGGCGTGGGCCTCGGCGTAGATCTCTTTAACCAGCGCGAGGGCTTCGCCCCCCGACTCAGCCAGCCCGATGACCTCTTCGAGCCAGGTGGTGCCGGCGGTCTTCAGGTGCAGGCCCGCGTCCATCTTCATCATCGCGCTATGCACCGGACCGTAGATGGAGAACTTGTCGCTGCCGGAGTGCAGGCTGAGCTTGAGCTCGGCAGGAAGTCCGAACGCCTTCACCGCATGGCGGACGACGGCCATGTCCTGCTCCAACTCGCGAGCGAAGATGCGAGGATCGCCGATGTAGTCGACGCCCTTGTTGAAGCGGCCTGGGAAGCGGGGTGCGATGGTCGCGAGCGGCACGCCGGCATCGGCGAGAGCGGCAAGGATCAAGAGGAGTTCCGCAGGGGACTGTGGGGTATCGGTCTCGTCCATGGAGACCTCGGTGAGAAAGGTGCCGCGTCCCTTCGCTCGCTCGATGTAGCGATAGATTTCCGCGGCGCGGAGAGCGGCTGCCAAGTACTTTCGTCCGACACGTTCGAGATCGTCCTGCGTGATATGCAACGGCTCGGAAAGGCCCGGCAGCTCGATGGCGCCGATAAGTGCGGCGTGCCGGCGTTGGAAGCTTTCGTAGTCGGGCTGTGCTGCGGCGACGCCGATTTGGTCGGCAACGTCGATGGTGAAGAAGTCGCACGGTTTGAGGAAGCGATCGACTGTGCTGAGATTGATGTGGTCGGCGTCGCAGAAGTACGGCTGGCGCCAGTGGAGTTCATGGACCGCCATGTCCGCGGCCGCGCGCGTTTGCGCAGGTTCGGAGCCGATGATGGTGTGCTCGCGGTTGGACTTATTCCACACCGGCACCACAAGCACCCCGGCCGCGGCAGCCTGCACGCAGGCCTGGAGCTGAGCGCGCGCCTGATGGGCAAAGCGATCTCCTATGCCGATCGAAAACCTGCTTAGTGAGTGCTGGTCGGGCAAATTCCTACGCCTCTCTGATAGTGCTCGTCTGCGATGCCCAGCTTAAGCCCATTCTTCGTTACAGTAAACGGTTCAGCCGAGGTGAATCATGCAATGATAGTGCCGAGCGGCGGGGAGTGGGGCCGCGAGACAAATGGAGTTTCGCAACACGATATAGTCCAGCGTATGACGATCCGCATGAAAGACATCGCCCGGGACCTGGGCCTTTCGGTGGTCACGGTATCGAAGGTGCTCCGCGACCATCCTGACATCGGCGAGGAGACGCGCAAGCGGGTTCTGCAGCGCGTGAAAGAGCTCGACTACGAGCCGAACATCCTGGCTCGCAGCCTGGTGACCGGCCGCAGTTATCTGATCGGACTGATTGTGCCGGGTCTGATCCATCCCTTTTTTGCGGAGATTGCAAAGGCGCTGTCGAAGACGATTGTGGACAAGGGCTACTCGCTGATCGTGTCCTCGTCGGAAGAAGACCCGGCACTGGAAGCGCGTGAAATACGCCATCTACTGGCGCGGCGGCTGGATGCGCTGGTCATCGCCTCCTCCGGCAAAGACACGCAGTTGTTCCGCCGCATGCGCAGCCAGTCGCAGCCCTTCGTGCTGATCGACCGTATCTTCGATGATCTGGAAGCTGACTTTGTCGGTATCGACGACGTGGCTGCCGGGCGCATGGCCACGACGCACCTGATTGAGATGGGCCGGCGGCACATTGCGCACATCAGCGGCCGGGAGAACAGCACGGGAGTCCGCCGCAAAGAGGGCTACCTGGAGGCGCTGCGGACGCACAAGATGCCGATCCGGGAGGATTACATCCTGAGCCGGGATTTCGTGGACACGGACAGCCAGCGGCAGGGGGCCGAGGCGATGCGGCAACTGCTGGAACGGAGCCCGCGCCCGGATGCGGTCTTCTGCCACAACGACCCAATCGCGATCGGCGCGATGAACGTGATCCTCGACGCGGGCCTGCGCATTCCGGAAGACATTGCAGTGGTGGGTTGCGGCAACCTGAACTACAGCGAGTGGCTGCGAGTGCCCTTGACCAGCATCGACCAGCGAAGCCACCTGATCGGGCAGCGGGCGGGCGAAATTCTGCTGTCAATGATCGAGGGACGCGAGTGGCCGGCGCCCGCGAAGGTCATCCTGGAGCCTGCGCTGGTGATTCGCGCCTCGACGGCTGGTGGTCCCGCGACATTGCCTGCGAAGACCGCGAAGAAGGCGGCCAAGGCACATAGATAGGGCATACCGGCCAGCACTGCGCGGCAATAGGGATCCAGGATGGCTCGAGTCCCTTGCTAATCGGCTTCCGTTCCCGCGGTTGAATGCCGGCCGAGGATGAACTGGTCGTCCGGCTCGTCCTGGATGATGTGGCGGAGGCCTTTGAGCTTCTTGTTCCGGCAAACATCCGCGCGTCTGCTGAAAGTCCGGGTGGCGATGGGAGCGCGCCTGGACTGCGATGGCTCCAGAGATACTGGCGGCTGCCAGGAGCGGCTGCAGATCGTGGAGTAGGAAGTCGCGCCGGAGGATGCTCATCTGCTGGTTGATCCAGCCAACTCATGCGGCTGGTAAACGCCAGAGATGATGATGAGCATCGATGCGATGGGTAGGGGCGTTTCCGTTCTGCAGGTCTTGAGCCATCGTCAGTTCCGTTATATCGCCTGTGGAGATAGCAGCGCGATCCGAGGTGCTCCAAACAGCCCTTGCCGATTTGGAGGTGATCGGTTGTAATGGCGCAGCCGGGAAACGTTCTCTGACGCGAGGTTTGAAATGAGCGGTGGTAGATTTTTGGCGATGAAGACCATGCAAAAAGGTGCGCTGCTCTGCGCGCTGCTGCTCATTGGCGCTGCTGCGCCCGCGCAGCAGCAGCCAGCTACGCTCGAAATTGACGCGCAGAAGCCCGTTGCGCAGGTGAGCCCCACGCTCTACGGGCTGATGACGGAGGAGATCAACCACTCCTATGACGGCGGACTGTATCCGGAGCTGATTCGCAATCGTGCATTCATGGATGACTCCTATGGCCCGCATGGGTGGGTGCTGATTGAGCAAGGCAATGCGCAGGCGGCGATGGCACTGGACAAAAGCACCGGACCGAGCACGGCGATTCCGCGCAGCCTGAAGGTCACGATCCAGACAGCGGATGCGAAAGACCAGGCAGGGGTGGCGAACACCGGGTACTGGGGCATGGCGGTGCGCAGCAATGAGACGTATCAGTGTTCTTTCTATGCGAAGGGCGATGATGGAATGACGGGACCGGTGACGGCGCGGCTGGTGAGCGATCGCACCGGCACCGTCCTGGCCGAGGGTTCTGTTCCTGGCGTCACCAGCGAGTGGCAGCAGTACAAGGTTGCATTGAAGACGCGCGTGGTGCCTGTCGTCTCCGCGGAGAACCACTTCGAGCTGGTCGCAAATCATGCGGGAACTCTCCATCTCAGCCTGGTCTCCGTCTTTCCGCCGACCTATCATGATCGCCAGGATGGGTTGCGATCCGACCTGATGGAAAAGCTCGCTGCCATGCACCCGAAATTTCTGCGGCTGCCGGGCGGCAATTATCTGGAAGGCGATCACATCCCGGAGCGGTTTGAGTGGAAGAAGACGATCGGTCCGTGGGTGGAGCGCCCCACGCACATCAGCCCGTGGAACTATCACTCCTCCGATGGGATGGGGCTGCTGGAATTTCTGGAATGGTGCGAGGACCTGAAGATCCAGCCGGTGCTCGCTGTATACGCCGGCTACTCCATGAAGCAGGAACATGTGGAGCCCGGGCCGGAACTGGAACCCTACGTTCAGGATGCGCTCGACGAGATTGAATATGTTACCGGCGACGCGAATACCAAATGGGGAGCCGAACGCGCTAAGGACGGGCACGCAGCACCCTTCCCATTGACCTACGTGGAAATTGGGAATGAAGACTGGTTTGACCGCTCCAACAGCTACGACGGACGCTATGCGCAGTTCTTCAAAGCAATCAAGGCGCGCTACCCGCAGCTGCAGCTCATCGCGACCACGCCGGTGAAGAGCGTGAAGCCGGACGTCATCGACGATCATTACTATCGCAGTGCGACAGAGTTTTTCAACGACACACAGCACTACGACAAGACAGACCGCAGCGGACCGAAGATTTTCGTTGGCGAGTGGGCGACGCGTGAAGGCGCGCCGACGCCGAACATGGGGGCGGCGCTGGGCGATGCCGCGTGGATGACCGGCATGGAACGCAACAGCGACCTGATCGTGATGGCCTCCTATGCGCCGCTGCTGACGAATGTGAATCCCGGCGCGCTGCAGTGGGATACGGACCTGATCGGCTACGACGCCGTGAAGAGCTACGGCTCGCCCAGCTACTACGCGCAGGTCATATTTGCTGAGCACCTGGGCAACGAGGTGCTTGGCGCCCAAGCGACCGGAGCGGGTTCGCGATTCTTCGTCTCGAGCACGCGTGACTCTGCGAGCGGAAGGATTTATCTGAAGATTGTGAATGGCTCTTCGGTGCCGCAGCATCTCCGGATTCACTTGAACGGAGTCCCAGACGTCCAGAGCGATGCGCGACTGACGACGTTGCGCGGCAACACGCCGGAGGAGACTAACAGCATCTCGGACCCGGGACGCATTCTGCCAGTGGTCAGCACGATTCACATTGCGGGAGCGACCTTCGAGCACAGCATGCCGCCGTATAGCATTCAGGTGTTTGACATCCGGACAAAATAAAGAGGAACGCGACCGGCGGCGGACGGGAGTCTACAATCCAACGCATGGTTGAGGACGCCTGTCCGCGCAGACGAGTTCAGGTCATTGATTCCCACACGGCGGGCGAGCCGACGCGGGTGGTGATCGCGGGCGGTCCGCCACTCGGCGCCGGCAGCCTGCAGTCGCGGCTCAACGTAATGCGTTCGCAACATGACGGTTTTCGCACGGCGGTGCTCGCGGAGCCGCGCGGCTCGGATGTGCTGGTGGGCGCCCTGCTGTGCGAGCCGCATGATTCTGCCGCAGCGGCCGGTGTTATCTTTTTCAACGACGTGGGCTATCTGGGCATGTGCGGTCATGGCTCGATTGGCGTGATCACGACTCTTTCGCATCTTAAGCGACTCGCGATTGGCACGCATCGGATCGAAACACCAGTGGGCACGGTTGCCGCTACGCTTCACGCCGATGGCGCGGTGTCGATCGCAAACGTGCCCAGCTATCGCTATCGCGGCGCGGTAGAGGTCGATGTGCCGGGCTGGGGCGTGATGCACGGGGACGTTGCATGGGGCGGGAACTGGTTCTTCCTGGTGGCCGATCATGGCCTTGTGCTGCAGCCGCAGAACCGAAGCGCCCTGATGGCCGCGACGACTGCGGTGCGCGATGCACTGGAAGCTGCGGGGATCCGAGGGGAGGGTGGCGCGGCGATCGATCACATCGAGTTCACGAGCGCGCCGGAAGATGCCGCAAATTCCGGCCGCAATTTTGTGCTCTGCCCCGGCGCCGCCTTCGATCGCTCGCCGTGCGGCACCGGCACGAGCGCGAAGATGGCGTGTCTCTACGCCGATGGCAAGCTGATGCCGGGCGAGACGTGGCGGCAGGAAGGAATTCTGGGAACTGTCTTCGAAGGCTCGGTGATGGCCGAGGGGCATGCGGTGATTCCGACGACCGTCACACCTACGACCGTCACACCTACGACCGTCATTCCGACGACCGTCATTCCGACGATCAAGGGCTCCGCTTACATTACCGCAGAGAGCACGCTGCTGTTTGAGGACCGCGATCCATTTCGCGAAGGGATCCGGTTTTGACTGAGGCCTTCGATGTGGTGATTCTCGGCGCAGGCATTGTCGGCTGTGCCTGCGCGCGTGAGTTGACGGAAGCCGGAGTGCAGGTTGCCATCGTGGAGCGCGACGCGCCTGGCGGCGGAGCTACCGCGGCAGGGATGGGTCACATCGTCGTGATGGACGATTCGCCCGCGCAACTGGCCCTGACGCATTATGCGCGAACGCTGTGGCAGAAACTCTCCAGCGAATTACCGGCGGCGGTGGAGTATGAGGAGCGCGGCACACTTTGGATTGCGGCGGACGGAGACGAGATGGCGCAGGTGCACGCGAAGCACGCCACGTGTGTGCGCGCCGGGATCTGCAGCGAGGTGCTGGATGCCGCCGCATTGAGCGAAGCAGAACCTCGCCTGCGTGCCGGACTGGCCGGCGCTCTACTGGTGCGCGGGGATGCGGTCCTCTACCCGCCGGCAGCGGCACGATATCTGTTGCAGGCAGCGCAGCGTTCGGGCGCGCGCTTGATTCGTGGGACAGCTACCCGCGTGGGAGCCGGCGCAGTGACGCTGAGCGACGGCACAACGCTGGCCAGCGACCACATCGTGATGGCGACGGGCGTGGACGTGGGCATGCTGCCGTGGGTTCGATTGAAAAAGCGCAAGGGTCATCTCGTCATCACTGACCGCTATCGTGGATTTTTGCGGCATCAACTGGTGGAGCTTGGATATCTGAAGAGCGCGCATGCGACGGCATCCGACTCTGTCGCATTCAACATCCAGCCGCGCATGAGTGGGCAACTGCTCATCGGCTCATCGCGGCAGTATATGCAAGACGATGCGGCTGTCGATGCGGCGGTGGTTGAGCGCATGCTGCGCCGGGCCTGCGAGTACATGCCGCAGCTTGCTTCCCTTTCGGCGACGCGCGTGTGGACGGGTTTTCGTGCAGCCACCTCCGACAAGCTGCCGTTGATCGGTCCGACACATGACGCGACGCTCTATCTGCTGGCAGGATTTGAGGGACTGGGTATCACGATGGCGCCGGCGGCTGCGCGGCTGATGGTCGATCATCTGCTGGCGCGAAAGACGACAATTGACCCGACGCCATATCTGCCGGAACGCATGGCACGAACGGAGACGGTCCTTGCCTGACACCGTGACAGTTACGATCAATGGACGCGCGTTCCGGGTGAAATCCGGAAGCGTGGTGAGTGCGGCGCTGCTGACCGCAGGCATTCCCTGCCGCAGATCGATCGGTGGAAAGCCGCGGACGGCGCTGTGCGGGATGGGCATCTGCTTCGAGTGCCGGGCCACTGTGGATGGGGTGCCGCATCGACGCACCTGCCAACTGCTTTGCCGGTCCGGCATGGTGGTGAAAACCGAATGAGTATGGACACGGAGGTACTTGTCATCGGCGCAGGTCCCGCGGGCATCGCCGCGGCGACCGCTGCAGCCATGCACGGACGCGAAGTGCTGTTGCTGGACGACAACCCTGCGCCGGGAGGACAGATCTGGCGCGAGGCGACAACTGCGCAACCGGAAGAGCCGGACGACGCAAGACGGAAAACGCTGCTGGCGCTGCGCGTCTCCGGGGCACGCATCTTTTCCGGCTGGCGAGTTTTCGATGCGCCGCGAAGTGGAACGCTTCGCGCGATCGATGACAGCGGCCCGGAGATTCATACCATCGATGTTTCGTATGAGCAGCTTGTGCTGGCGACGGGTGCGCGCGAGCGATTTCTGCCCTTCCCGGGATGGACACTGCCGGGAGTTTTTGGTGCAGGTGGACTGGAGGCGCTGGCGCGTGGCGGATTTTCTGTTGCAGCCAAGCGGATCGTCGTCGCCGGCACCGGGCCATTGCTTCTGCCGGTAGCGGCGCACCTGCGGCAGATGGGTGGACGCGTGACGACTGTGGCGGAGCAGGCGAGCCGCCGTCAGCTTGCACGCTTCAGCACTTCCCTGTCGCGTCAGCCGGGAAAGTTGATCGAGGGTCTGCAATATCGCGCGGCGTCGGGAGGAAGCAGGTACCGGCCCGGGTGCTGGCCTGTGGCTGCGCTTGGAACAGCAATGGTGGAAGCGGTGCGGCTGACGGATGGGCAGCGCACCTGGGAGGAGCCCTGCGACTTGCTGGCTTGCGGCTTCCACCTGGTACCGAATACTGAGCTGGCTTCACTGCTGGGGTGCGGGCTGCGCGATGGATTCATCGAGGTGGATGAAGTGCAGCGGACATCGATCCTCAATGTGTTCGCCGCGGGCGAGCCGACAGGGATTGCGGGCGTTGAATCCGCACTGCTGACGGGAACCATGGCTGGCCTGGCCGCTGCGGGGAAGGTGGAGGAAGCGAAGGCCCTGCTGCCACGTCGAAAGAAATTCGAGCGATTTGCGGAGCGGCTGAAGACGGCGTTTGCGCTGCGTCCGGAGCTGCTTGCGCTGGCAGAGCCAGACACCATCGTGTGCCGCTGTGAAGACGTGACGTACGAAGTATTGAAGTTCTATGAGGGCTGGAATGACGCGAAGCTACAGACCCGCTGCGGCATGGGCGCGTGCCAGGGACGCGTGTGCGGTCCGGCGACCGAGGCGCTCTTCGGTTGGCGCCCTTCGTCGGTACGGCCACCGCTGTTTCCGGTTCCGCTTTCCGCTATGGGCGCTTGTCTGAATCGCCCGATCTGATAATCAGTGACAGGAGGTGTCATGCAGTGGAATGGCGTTATGCCCGCAATGACAACGGCGTTTCATGCGGATCTCTCCGTTGACCATGCATTCATGGCGCGGCATGGTGACTGGATGCTGAGCAATGGATGCACCGGGCTGGTGATGCTGGGATCGCTTGGCGAAGGCGCGACGTTGACCGATGGGGAGAAGATCGCAATTCTGCGCAACATGGTCACCGGTGTCGCGTGGCCGCGCGCCGGTGGTGGCGGCGATCTCGTCACTCTCGACAGCCAGCGCAGTTCGCTTGGCAAAAGAAGCGGAGGCGGCGGGATGCGATGGGCTGATGGTGCTGCCGCCCTATGTCTACTCGAGCGACTGGCGCGAGATGCGGGCGCATGTGTCCGCGATCATCACGGCCACTCCGCTTTCCTGCATGCTCTACAACAATCCGGTTGCCTACAGGACGGATTTTCAGCCGGAGCAGATCGCGGAGCTCGCCGATCTGCACGGGAACCTTCATGCGGTGAAGGAGTCGAGCGCGGATATCCGCCGGGTGGCCGCGATCCGCAACCTGCTGGGAGATCGGCTCAGAATTTTTGTCGGCGTCGATGACGCGCTGGTGGAAGGCGTGAGCGCAGGCGCCGTGGGCTGGATTGCCGGCCTGGTGAATGCATTTCCTGCCGAGTCGGTCGCGCTTTTCGATCTCGCGCGAACGGGCAAGCACGACGAAGTGTTCGAACTCTATCGCTGGTTTTTGCCCCTGCTGCGCATGGACACGGTGCCGAAGTTTGTGCAGCTTATCAAGTGGGTGCAGGCAGAGGTGGGCGCCGGTTCGGCACGCGTGCGTCCGCCGCGGCTTGAACTGGAAGCTGATGAATTGAAAGAAGCACAGCGAATATTGCAGAAGGCGCTTTCGACTCGGCCACAAATCGCGGCAGTCAGTTTTGGAGTGCACGCGTGAGCGGCGGGGTTGAACTCAATGGCGTTTCGCTGATTGCCGGCCGGCCCGGTGATCGCCACGATGCGTCGTTTCGCGCATACCAGGCTGCCGTTGGCTGCGCGATGGAACCCGAGTATTACTCAGCAAGCGATGCGGAGCTGGATGAGGCTGTCAGGATGGCCACAGCGGCGGCGCCGGCGCTTGCGGCATCGTCCGGTGCTGATCGTGCAGCCTTGCTGCGGGCTATGGCCGATGGCGTGGATCGAGCGGCTGATGCGCTGGTCGAGCGTGCGCATCTGGAAACAGCGCTTCCCCGCCCCCGGCTGACTGGAGAGGTCGCACGCACCAGCAACCAGCTTCGGCTATTCGCAGAGGTCGCAGCTGAGGGCTCGTGGGTGATGGCCCGCATCGACATTGCGGACGCTGAGCGTACGCCGCCGAAGCCAGACATCCGCTCCATGCTGCGGCCGCTTGGCCCGGTGGCAGTGTTCGGCGCAAGCAACTTTCCCCTTGCATTTTCGGTGGCAGGCGGAGACACGGCGTCGGCACTGGCCGCGGGCAATCCGGTCATCGTCAAGGCACACCCCGCGCATCCGGGAACGAGCGAAGTTGCGGGTCGCGTGCTGACGAGGGCTATCGCGGAATGCGGGTTCCCTGCCGGCACGTTTTCGCTGCTGTTCGACTCGGGGACACGCGTTGGCGCAGCGCTGGTGCGCCATCCGTTGCTGCGGGCGGTGGGATTCACCGGCTCATTCCAGGGCGGACGCGCGCTGATGGACCTGGCTGCTGCGCGCGAGGAGCCTATACCTGTCTACGCCGAGATGGGCAGCGTGAATCCAGTTTTCATCCTGCCTGGCGCGCTTCGCGAGCGGGGTGAGTCGCTCGCGGCCGGGCTGCATGCCTCGTTCACATTGGGCGGGGGGCAGTTCTGCACCAAGCCTGGATTGGTGTTTCTCGAAATACCCGAGGCGAAGTTTTTGACGAAGCTGCGGGCGCTGACAGCCGAGGCTCCGGGATTTGCATTGCTCTCTTCCGGCATCGCAGAACGCTATGGTAGAGGGCTTCGAGAGCGGATCGGCATTCGGAGGACAGAGGGACAGCACGCTGAGGCGGGCTTTGCTGCACAAACGGCGCTGCTGGAGACGGATTACGCGGCGTTCGCCGACGATCCAGCGCTGCACGAAGAGCTGTTTGGACCAGCGACACTGTTGGTGACAGACACGAATCGCGAACGCATGCTGGATGCCGCGCGTGCTCTTCGAGGGCATCTCACTGCGACCATTCTCGGGACAGACGATGACCTGCGCGAATACGCCGAATTGATATCCATTCTCGAGACGAAGGTGGGACGGGTGATCTTCAATGGCTTTCCGACCGGCGTAGAGGTAACGCACGCGATGGTGCATGGGGGGCCGTTTCCGGCGACTTCGGATGGCCGCTCCACATCGGTGGGTAGCCAGGCGATCCTGCGTTTTGCGCGGCCCGTTTGTTATCAGAACCTACCGCAATACGCGCTTCCGGAGGAACTGCAGGACGGCAATCCACGAAAGATCTTGCGACTGTGGAATGGTGAGTGGCAATGGAAGTGATGCAGTGGAGGCGGAACTGAAGACCCGGATTGGTTTGCAACGCTGTTCTCGCAGAGTCGCCACGATGGCCCTTCTCGTCAGTTGCAGTGGCACTGTAGCGGTGGCATCGCCGCCGACGCAGACGGCCACCGAACAACTGCACCGTTTCTTCGGTGCAGAGTGGGAGTATCAGCTTCGTGAGTCTCCTGAATATGCCACGTACGTTGGCGACGCTCGATACAACGACCGTCTCAGCGATCAGTCCCCTGCGGCGCAGGCGCGGGAAGCCGCACACACTCGATTGCAGTTACAGAAGCTGCGCGCGATTCCGGAGACCGGCCTTTCCGAGCAGGACCGCGTCAGCCGGCAGATGATGCTGCAGCAGATGCAGTCGTCACTCGAGTCCTTCGACCTAAAGGAATGGGAGATGCCGATCAGCCAGATCAACGGCATTCATCTGGACCTGGCGAGCATGTATGCGCAGATGCCCTTCCGCACGACGAAGGACTATGAGAACTATCTGGCTCGCCTGCATGCGATTCCGACGGCTTTGGATCAGACGATTGCGGTGATGCGGCTGGGTATGCGCGACCACATGATGCAGCCGCGCTACCTGCTGGAGAAGGTGCCGGCGGAGGCGGAGCAGGTGGCCGATGCTGCGCCGGAGAAGAGTCCATTCGCGGAGCCGCTGGGGAAGTTTCCCCAGTCTGTGTCGCAACACGACCGGGAGCGGCTGCGCAGCGCGATCATTACCGCGATTGGTGCCGAGGTAGAGCCCGCATACGCTCGCCTTGCAACGTTTGTAAAGACGCAGTATGCCCCGGCCGGCCGTACGGAGGCGGGCGTGTGGGCGCTGCCGGATGGCAAAGCACTTTACCTGCACGAAATCCGCGTGCACACGCAAACGACGGAAACGCCCGATCAGATATTCGCGACCGGAATGCAGCAGGTACAGCAGATTGAGAAGCAGATGCTGGCGCTTGCGAAGAGCCAGGGCTATGCGGACCTGCCGAGTTTTCACAAACACATTCGCGAAGACCGCAATCTTTATGTGAACTCCGCCGATCAACTGATGAAGCTCTACTCCGGCTATGAGGACCAGATGCGCGGCCGGCTTCCGGAACTGGTGATGCGGGTGCCGGCGATGCCGTTGGAGGTGGTGCCGATGGACAGCTTTCGCGCGCCCACCGCTGTGCCCGCTGACTACTCGCCGGGCTCCACCGCGGGCGGCCGACCGGGCCGCGTCAATGTGAATCTGTACGATCCAACGAAGCGACTGACCCTCAACATCGAGGCGATTGCGTATCACGAAGGCCTGCCCGGTCATCATCTGCAGTTTGCCACCGCCGATGCGCTCCAGGACCTGCCGCCGTTTCGCCGCTATTCGTCGTATGACTCCTACTCCGAGGGCTGGGCGCTGTATGCCGAGCAGCTCGCGCATGAGCTTGGCTACTATCGCGACCCTTACAGCGAGTATGGCCGGCTGCAGAATGAGATGTGGCGCTCGGTGCGACTCGTCGTGGATACCGGCGTGCACGCCAAGCACTGGAGCCGGCAGCAGATGGTCGATTTCTTCCATCAGCACACGGCGATGGACGATCAGAACATCAACACCGAGGTGGACCGCTATGTCTCATGGCCGGGGCAGGCGCTGGCTTACAGGCTGGGCCAGATGAAGATCCTCGAACTGCGCGATCGGGCGAAGCAGCGGCTGGGCAGCCGCTATGACATTCGCGAGTTTCACCAGCATGTGCTGGACCTGGGCCCGGTGCCGCTGGATGTGCTGGATGCGAGCATCACGCGCTGGCTTGATAGCGAGAGGGCCGCTGGGCACTGATCGGTCACGCGGCCTTTTTGCGGCGGATGGCGAGATAGATGGGCACACCGCTGGCGACGATCAGCAGACCGGGCCATGTGGTCGTGGTGCGATAGATGAAGAGCACGACGAGAATGACGGATGCGCCAGCAATGTAGAGCGCGGGCAGCCAGGGATAGCCCCAGGCGCGATAGGGGCGGTTGGCATCCGGCCGGGTGCGGCGCAGGCGAAAGAGGCCGGCTACGGTGAGGATGTAGAACAGGAGCGCAGCCGAGATTACGTAATCGAGCAGGTTACTATAAAGATTGCCGTAAGCTCCGGTGACGCGGTCGTGCGTGCGCGGCAGAACGAGGAACGCCGACCAGAAGCACTGCATGGCAAGAGCCCAGCCAGGGACACGTGCGCGGTTCAATAGGCCGGCGCGGCGGAAAAACAAGCCATCCTGGGCCATCGCATAACAGGCACGCCCACCGGCTAGGGTCAGCGCATTCACCGTGCCGAAGGTAGAGACCATGATGAGGATGCTCATGGCGACACGGCCTAGTCCGGGGAGCGCCGCGTCCACGGTTAGCGTGGCGACACGATCCTGAGGAGCTGTCTGGATCGCGTGAATGGGCAGCGCTGCGAGGTAGCAGAGATTGCAGAGCAGGTAGAGGACGATGATGGTGGATGTGCCGATAGCAAGGGCCAGAGGCAGGTTACGCTTCGGGTTTTGTACCTCTGCAGCAACAAACGTGATGTCGTGCCAGGAGTCGGCGGAGAAGAGCGACCCCGTCTGCGATACGCAGAGCGCTACGAAGAGACCGAACGCAGTGGTTGCCTCCAGACCGTGGATTGCGGTCACATTCACTGGATGCCATGGCGCCGTGAAGTTTGCGCGAAGCACGGCCGGATGCAGGAACGCCACGATCGCGCCCAGGACCAGCAGCGCGGCCATGCCACCGAGTTTGGCAACGGTGAAAACGTTCTGGATGAGCTTGCCCCATTGCACACCGTAGCTGTTGAAGACGGTGATGAGCACGATGATCACGATGGCCAACAGTTGCGCGGTGGACAACGAGATCGCGTACCCGGGCACGAGGTGCACCGGCGCGATCAGATACTTATCTTCTTGGATGGAAGGAAAGAGTATGCCGCTGAAGCGCGCGAAGGCGATGCCAACGGCGGCGATAGTGCCGGTCTGAATGACGGTGAGCAGGGTCCAGCCGTACAGAAAGCCCAGGAGCGGCGAGAAGGCTTCTCGCAGGTAGACATACATGCCGCCAGCTTCCGGCATCATGGCTGCGAGCTCGCCATAGGAGAGCGCGCCTGCCACGGTGAGGACGCCAGTGATAGCCCACGCGACCAGCAGCCAGCCTGCGCTGCCGACCTGCCGCGAGATCTCCGCGCTGACGATGAAGATGCCGGAGCCTACCATAATGCCGGCCACGACCATCACCGAATCGAAGAGGCCCAGCGCGCGATGGAACTCTGTGGGTGGAGTGGTTCCCTGTAACTCGTGCACAGGCGGTGTGGTGGGCTGCATCGGTGCGGTTCCCTCGATTCAGAGTTGTGCGCGAATGCTCTAGCTTACGGCTTCACATGGCAGTAAGCACACCAGAGATGCCGGAGAACCAGAGAGGTCAAGGCTGGCCAGAGACATCACGGCTGGATAGGTCATCGCGGCGGCGGACCAGACGATACCCCGGGCGAAAGCTGCAGGCGCTGGGCCTCCCGCCGGTTTTGCTCGTCTGCCATTTGAGCGGCGACCTTCAACTCACGCTCGGAGGCTTCCTTCTGGCCGATCTTCGCGAGCGCGAGCCCGTAATAGTAATGCGCAGGCTGGTATTCGGGTGCGGCGGCAACGGCTGCCTGGAGCGATTGGACCGCTTCGTCATAATGCTTCAGGCGAAAGGCTGCGATGCCAAAAGCGGTCAGGGCGCCTCCATGCTTCGGATCGCGTTCGAGAGCTTTGCGGCATTCCTGCTGGGCTTCGGTGTATTCGCCGTGATCGAGCGCCATCTGGCCGATCTGGTAGTAGGACTCCGCCTGATTGGGCGCGAGAGCGATAGAGCGCTCGAATTCCGCTTTCGCCGCGCCGGACTGCTGCGTCATCTGCAGAATGCGTCCCAGGCCATAGTGAGCAGTCGCGTCGTCCGGGCGAGCCTTGAGATACGCGCGCATATCCTGTTCTGCCGCCGGCATGTCCTGCAGGTCCATCTTGACCCGTGCTTCGGCGTAGAGCGCCTTCGGGTCTTCCGGATGGATCTGCCTCGCTTCGTGAACGTCGCGATCTGCGTCGCGCAGCAGGCGGAGCTCATCTTCGAGGATGCTCAAGTCCAGGAGGAGAGGAAAGCTGTGCGGAGCCTCGGCCTTTGCGGCGAGAAGCGTGGCAAGGGACCCGTTGCGATCGCCGCGGGCACGCTGCTCGAGGGCTGTTCCCTCCGCGGCGCTGACCAGCATGTCACGCAGCTGGGAATTATTGCGATCGCTTTGCAGAGCGTCCTGGAGGTATGCGAGCGCTTCGGAGGGTCGATGCTCGCCGAGCAGCAGATGGCCCAGATTGCTCTGCGCGGACGTGAGATGCGGATGGACGGATAGGGCTCTGTGGAAGCATTCTTCGGCCTTAGCGGGTTCGTCCTGTTGAGCGCGTGCGACGCCCATGAGCGTCCAGGCGTCCGCGTTGGCTGGATGCTGCTGCAGATACTTCTCTAAAAGCTGGCTTGCTTCTGCGAGCTTGTCCTGCTCGAGAAGGCTACGCGCGCGCTGAAGCCCATCCGGCACCTGCGCGTGGGCAGCAAGCGCGAACGCGAGCAGACCAGTCGCAGAACAACTCAGAACGCGGCTGAAGAGTCGGAACATTAGAAAGAAAATGGCCTGGGAGTTTTGCGCTCCCAGGCCATGGTATCGCTGTTCCGGAGGCAATCAGAAGGTGATGCGACCGGTTAGCTGGAGATTGCGCGGCGTGTTGATGGTGTTGGTAGGAATACCGAAGAGCAGATCGCTCGGATTGGTATCGACCTGACTGAAGGTATGCCGGTTGAAGGCGTTCAATGCCTCGGCCTTCAGGCTGAAATTCAGCCCCTCGCGAATGGCGATGCTCTTGATCAGGCTGAAGTCCTCGTTCAGGTAGTGATCAAAGCGCGCATCGCTGTTCACGCGTGGCACGTTGCCGAATCTGTAAGCGCCGCTTCCGCGATAGGCAGGCTGGTTCTGATCGAAGAATGCAGCGGTCGCATCGCTCGCCGGGTACTGCGCGCTTCCCGATTCGGCGGTCAGGCCATTGAAGTAGCTGTTTGTATTCGGATCGGACGCATTCTGGTTGATAAGCGGGTTTACATGATGCGACCTCGCCGCGGAGCTCATGATGCTATTACCGGTATAGGAATAGCGAATGCAGTTATCCCAGCCCGGAATGCCACTGGCGCAGCCGAAAGATGCAGGCGATCCGCTCTGGTATCTCTGGATGCCACCTACTTGCCATCCACCGATTACCGCATTCAGCACGCCGCCGTGGTCCAGGAAGCGCTTGCCTTTGCCGAACGGAAGCTCATAGAGATAGCTGATGACGAAGGTGTGCGGGATGTCCTGCAGGCTGACCGACTTGTTCAGCTTCAGGTTGGTTGGGTCTTCGCCCTGCGCGATTGCCGCATTGGTTCCTCCATTGACAAAGGGCAACGAACTGTCTGCGTCGGTCAGGTTCTTGGACCAGGTGTAGGACGCGAGGAACTGGAGCCCATTGGTGAAGTTCCGCTGGAGCGAGACGAGCAATGCGTCGTAGCTGGAATGTCCGAGATTTTCCAGGCAGCAGTCTGCGGCGATGTAGGTGAATTGCGGGAAGGGACGCAGAGCGCGCTGTACCTGCGCGCCCCCTCCCCACAACGCGTCGAAGCCGTTGAAGGGTTGCGTGACGCCGACAGTGTTGGCGTCCACAGGAGCCGTGAGTTGATCGCCCAGCGCGAAGTCGGCCTTAGGCATGTTGTTTTGGTTTGAAAGGAAGCCAGAATGCAGATGGGTGCCGCGGTTCCCCAGATAGCCGATGGCCAGCACTGTGTTCGACGTGACCTGCTGCTGCAGTTGGAGGCTCCAGCTATAGATCGTGGCAGGGCGGCCGAAGGACGGCTTTATGTAACCGCCATTGACCGGTCCTCCGTCGTAAATGCTGGGATTTAGATTGGGGGCCTTCTGGAAAGCCGGGAATCCGTTGTCGATATTGAATGCCGGGGTAAATCCATCGGGGCTGACCGGAGTCGGATTGACGGAATAGCCCTGCACCATGGAGCCGCCGAAGTCGCTGTACTGCAGCGGACCATAGAAGATGGCTCCACCGCCGCGCAGCACGGTTTTGTTGTTCCAGATGGCCGGTGAATAGGCGAAGCCGATGCGCGGCGAAAAGTCCTTCCAATAAGTGTCTGCCCACTTGGTATTGCAGCCGTGGCATGTGGACCCATAAACCACTGCGCCCCTGATGTTATAGCGCGGATCAATGGCATTGGGATCGAAGTTGGAGGTGTCGTTAAGAGCCTCGGTTCGCGGCTGGTCCACATCCCAGCGCAGGCCGAGATTCAACGTCAGAGCATTCGTGGCCTTGACATCGTCCTGTGCGAAGAAGCCCCAGAACCATGAGGTCCAGCGGGGCTGATGCGCATATTGCTGCGTCACAGCGTTGTCGACCGTGCCCAGCAGGAGGCTGGCGAATCCATTTCCCGAACCGCTCGCAACCGTGGGATCGTTGGTGGCCGAAGTCTCCGCGCGAGCGAAGTTGAAGGCCGGGTTGGGAAGATTGATGGGCGAATACTGCTGGAAACGGACGTCAGTGCCGAACTTCAGCGCGTGACGTCCCTTCTGCCAGAAGATGCTGTCGTTCAGACGTAGACCATTGTCGATGTTGTCGCCGTTGTGTCCATTGCTGAGGTTCACGATGGCGTCAGGCTGGCCGACGCTGATGATCGGGAAGTTCGTGGAATCGATATTGGCGATACCGAGCTGCGCAGAGTAGTTCGTGTTGCCCAGCCCAGCCACCGTGAAATTCTTCGAGTTGCTGCGGTTGGTCCCGAAATTCAGGTGGTTGAGAACGCTGGGAGAGAAGTCGTAGTCCCAACCAAAGCGACCGAAATGGGTAATAAAGTCCTGCGCCCACTGGTTTGGATCAACCGGATCGGGCAGGGTGCGGTTCGCCTTCAGGCTGGTGTTCTCGCGAGTGGAGTAGGACCCATAGATCGAGCTCCTGCGGAACTTCTCGTCGATGCGAACAGTGTAGGTGGTGTTGTTGATCGGGTACGGAGAGTTGAGGGTGTAGTTGTCGACGAGGTTGCCGTTCTGCGGGGCCGGGTAGTACTTGAGCAGGTTGGTGGCGACAGGACCAATGCGTCCCGGCGGGATGATGTTCCCGGGAAAGGCAGTGCGGCAGGGCCTGCCGTTCACGACGCGAGTGCTGGCTGGATCGAAGATCTGGCCGAAGTAAACCGGCGTACCGTCGCAGGGATTTGTGCCGAGCACGTTGCCGGTCTGCAGGAATTGGGAGAAGTTGCCGGTTCGCTCTGCCGCGGTCGGGACAGTAGAAGTGGTCGGCTGACCGACGGTCTGGCGGAACTGTTCCCAAGAGAAGAAGAAGAAGGTTCGATCGTGGCCGCTGTAGATTTTGGGAATCCAGACCGGACCGCCGAGTGTGCCGCCAAAGTCATTCTGGCGGTCGGGACCGCGCGCGTATGTCGCGCGACAGGCCGGCGTGTTATCTGCACCAACGCAATTCATCGCCCGGCGTCCATTGTTGAACCAGGTGTTGGCGTCAAATGCGCCATTGCGGATGATGTCGTAAGCCGTGCCGTGAAAAGCGTTTGTACCACTCTTGGTCACGAAGTTCTCCACTCCGCCGGTGGTCCTGCCGAACTCGGCGGAAGGGATGGCGGTCGTGACTTTGAACTCCTGCAGTGCTTCGACGGAAGGCGCTTCTTCATCGAAAGACGAGCCATTCTCGCTCCGCGTCTGACTGGCGCCATCGAGCAGGACCTCGTTTCCGAAGTTTTGTCCACCCGCGAGCTTGGAGATGAAGATGCCGTTGTTGCTGTTCGCCGCGCCGGGGCCGGTGCTGCCGGGCAGGAGGAAGGTGAATGCCTCCGGGGAGCGCAGATTGCCAACGCCACCAAGCGCCAGCGGGAGTTGTGTGATCTGGCGGTCGGTGACGACACCGCCCACATCGGACGATTCGGTCTGCAGCCCCGTCGCTGACGCGGTGACGGTGACAGATTCACTGCTCTGGCCAAGTGCGAGCTTCACGTTTAAAGGGGTCGTCGTGTTTACCTGGACGAGGACGTTCGAATAGGAGGCGGCCTTGAATCCGGGAGCAGTTACGGTGACGTTGTAAGTTCCAAGCGGCATTTCGGCAAATTGAAAACTGCCTGAAGAGGTGCTCTCCGTGCTGAGGGAGACGCCTGTGGCGGCGTTTGTCGCCTGGATTCTCGCGCCCGCCACAACGGCGCCGCTGGGATCTGTGATGCTGCCGGAAAGTACGCCTCGAACGGATTGCGCGTATACGCCGGCAGTAAGCCCGGCGATGACGGCGATGAGAACCGCCAGGCCAGCGCAGAAGCTGGAACGACTCATGTTGCCTCCTCAAAAGTCACAAAGAGCGGAAAGATACGTTGTCTCTCCGGCTCATCTCAATACTTCGAACCCGCTTAGCGGGGTCGTGCTGCTGCGCGATGACATCAATGAAACCGGTTTCAACACTCGGTCAGCAACAAACGCGCAACGGTCAGGATTCTAGGACCGTGCAGATAAGATGCACATGAGTGCACCAGACCACCCGCATCTAGTACATATGGACTATGGTTTCGAATCGCCATCGCGTGTCACTGTCACCAATCGTTGAGCAGAGTTCCAGGCGCAACTGGATTACTTTGCCGGCGAACGGGCGAACCTTGGCCACTACGAAGACAGTCAGCGATATTCGTATCCTGCTGGTGGACGACCATCCTGTCGTGCGCGCAGGACTTGCCAGCATGCTCTCGACGATTCCTGGATTGAGCGTATGCGGCGCCGCATCCACAGGCGAAGAAGCATTGCAACTTATCGACGCCGAACAGCCGGATGTGCTGCTGCTGGATCTGCGCATGCCGGGGATGACGGGCATCGAGCTTCTCAGGGCAATCCGCGGAACGCCGCTGCCGCCCAAAGCTCTTGTCCTGACGAGCTATGAGTCAGACGAGGAGATCTACCGCGCGATTGAGGCAGGGGCGCAGGGATACCTGCTGAAGAGCACGCCGCAGGCGGAGATCGTCACAGCGATCCATGCGGTGTACAGCGGAAGGCATCACATTCCGCCGCGGATTGCGGCGCGGCTCGCGGAGCGCATGGTGCGCTCCGCGCTGACGCAGCGAGAGCTGGAGATCCTGGAGATGGTGGTGCGCGGGCTGACCAACAAGCAGATCGGGCATGCCCTGCGCATCAGCGAGAACACCGCGCGCAACCACATCAACAGCATCATCCGGAAGCTGGATGTATCCGGCCGCACGGAAGCGGCAACCGCCGCCATCCAGCAAGGGCTGGTCCGCATGCCGGATTAGACGGCGACGTACGTTTGAAAGTCCTACTTGCCGGTCGAGGAATGCAGGGTGATGACCGTCACACTCTCATGCGGAAATATGTGTTGCAGATGACCGTGCGAGACCTGCTCCTGATTCAGCACCGGGACGACGCGTTCCGGCTCCTCGTCGTCGTTTTCATCGCTGATGCTTGCGCCGCGCAGTGTTTGGACGGCCGCAGTTCCGCTGCCTGCAAAGTTCCGAATGGCGATATCCGCGGGAATGTCGATGTTCAGACTTCGATTCACGCAGAAGAGTGAGAGCGTCTTCTTCGAAGCATCGAGCGCGGCCGTCACGTCCAAGTAGGGCACGTCTTCGATTTCCGGAAGGCGGGCGACGCCGTTCTTCACGGAGTAGCTGCCGGCATCGCTGACTGCCTCGACCGGCGTTGCCGGATGAGCGGTTGAGTACATGCGGAATGCGTAGTAGGCGGGTGCGCCGTATACCTGGCTATGGTTCTTCCAGATGCCGGCAAACTCCATGATGCCGGTCATGTCTGAGATGGGGACAACGTCCGCGTTGCGCATCACCATGTTGAAGAAGCCGGCAGTATCTACCGCTCCGCCCATGTTGCGGAAGCTGGGGACGCCGGCGCGATTGCCGATAAACAGCCACTCCGTGAAGGCGACATGCGCGCGGTGCGCAAACGCGGGATGCTCATCGATCTGCTGCTGGTCAGCGCGCAACTTTCGTCCCAGCTCCACGGGTAAAGCGAAGGCCGCCTGCGTCATAAAGTCGGTGGAGGGATGCGCGAGCTTGGTCTGCGTGTTGGTGACGACGAAGTGTGTCGAGAGATAGTCGAAGGTTCCGGCTGGGTTCGATAGCTGATGCTCATTCCACGAGTGAAACCACTCCGGATCGCCGCCGGTCGCGATCAACTTCGCGCTGGGGTCGACGGCACGGATGGCCTTGCTGAAGGCCAGCGTGCGGCCGGCAATCTCATCGGTGGTGGGCCAGCCAACATTCCAGTCGCCCCAGAGCTCATTGCCGAGCTCCCAGAGCAACCCGCTGTGCTGATGCCAGTGTTCATCGATGTAGCGGACCCAGTCTGCGGCCTCCTGAGGCGTGCCGCTGCCCAGGTTCAGCGCGACCTGCGGCTCAGCGCCGATGAGATCGCAGAAGTGAAGAAATTCGTCCGTGCCGAAGGTGTTGTACTCCGGAATACCCCACGCGATGTTCAGCATGCTGACGCGGTTGTCCAGGGGGCCGATGCCGTCACGCCAGTGGTACGACGAGGTGAAGTTGCCGCCGAATCGAACCAGCGGGGTCTCCATGGCTTTCGCCATCGCGACTTCGTCCGGGTCGAGGCCATCGATGGCATCTGCAGGCATCAATGAAAACTGATCGAGATCGACGCGCTCGTCGCCGCTGAGTTCGACGACGAAATCCGCCGGCTCGAGCCGCTGCAGCTCGCCCTCGGGCACCTGGAGTTGGAAGTCGTACTTCTTCCACTCTTCGGCGCTTGCGTCGATTGTTGCGGAGGCAAGGACATCGCTGCTGTTCCGCTTGCGAAGCGAGACTGTCAGGGTAGTTGGCCCGCTAAGGTGACGCGCGAAAAAGCTGCCCTTATAGGCGAGCGTGCGTTGTACCGGGAGGTAGACCTGCTGCTTGATACCGGTGGGCTGTCCAGACACCCCCATCACCACCAGCGATCTCCAGGAGTTGGCGGCATGTCCCCACCTTGGTTCATAACGGTTGCCCTGTTTTGCATCGAGAGGTTCCCAGGGCAGGGGCAGACCGACCGCAGATGATTCCACCAGCTCCGGGCGTTCGTGCACGAGTGCCTCGAGATTCTTCGCACTCCAGAGGTTCTCTTCGAGCGACGGGTTCACCAGAAGCTCTGCCCACAGGCCGTTGTAGGTGGAGTTGCCGATGGGCTCGAGGAAGCTGCCGAAGATGGTGCGCGGAATGGGCGCTCCCGCGGGCTTGCCTGCATCGATGGCGATGGTGGCGCGGGCCGGGATTGGCTTGACGACTGTGATCTGCGCGCGGCTGGAGAAGGCTATAAGAGAGGCGGCGGAGATGCATAACGCGGTGCGGAGGAATGACATCTGATGTGGTCCCGGCAGATTTGGTGTCCGCTCGACGCGGCGTAGGCCAGTCTGCGTCAAGAGCGTCCGAATTGCAAAAAGCCGGACGCTTTTGTTCTCTTCTGTGGCACGAAAGGAAGGAATGTCGGCGGGTTCCGATGTGCTTCTGATAGAAAAGACGGTTGGGCCAAAGACGACTTGGCCTCGCGCCAGGTGGATTACAGATGACATCGCATTCGCAGATTCGGGCACCGCGGGGAAACACCAGGACCGCCCGCGGCTGGATTCAGGAAGCGGCCAAGCGAATGCTGATGAACAACCTGGATCCTGAAGTTGCCGAGAAGCCCGAAGAGCTGATCGTGTACGGGGGCCGCGGAAAGGCGGCGCGCAACTGGGAATGCTACGCAAAAATCATCGAGACCCTGGATCGTCTGGGGAATGAGGAGACGCTGCTGGTGCAATCGGGAAAGCCTGTCGGCGTGCTCCAGACGCATCCGCTGGCTCCCCGGGTTCTGATTGCAAACTCGAATTTGGTGCCGCGCTGGGCGAACTGGGAAGAGTTCGACCGGCTGGATGCCGCCGGCCTGATGATGTACGGCCAGATGACTGCGGGCTCGTGGATCTACATCGGGACGCAAGGAATTCTGCAAGGCACGTACGAGACTTTCAAGGCCGCAGCGAAGCAGCACTTCAGCGGCACGCTAGCCGGCACTATCAGCGTCACAGCGGGACTCGGTGGCATGGGCGGAGCACAGCCGCTGGCGGTAAAGCTGGCCGGCGGCGTCAGCATTTGCGTCGAGGTGGATGCCGCGCGCGTGGAACGGCGGCTGAAGACCCGATATCTGGATCGCGCGACGACTTCGCTGGAAGAAGCGATCAGCATGGCGCAGCAGGCAAAGCGCAGCAGGACCGCGCTCTCAATCGGACTGCTGGGGAATGCCGCGGAGGTGCTGCCGGCGATGGTGCGCTCCGGCTTTACACCTGAGCTCGTCACAGATCAGACGAGCGCGCACGATCCCATGTGGGGCTATCTACCTCCCGCGCTGGTGGATGAAGACCTGAACGCGCTGCGTACTCAGAATCCGGCGGCGTACATGGATCGCGTGCGCGCTGCGATGGCGCAGCATGTGCAGGCGATCCTCGAGATGCAGCGACGCGGCGCGATTGCCTTCGACTACGGCAACAACCTGCGAACGCAGGCGAAGCAGGCGGGTGTCGACGATGCCTTCAGCTATCCCGGATTTGTGCCCGCGTTCATTCGCGAGTCGTTTTGCGAAGGCCGCGGGCCGTTTCGATGGGTTGCGCTCTCTGGCGATCCTGATGACATAGCGAAGACCGATGCGGCGCTGCTGAAACTGTTTCCCGAAGACGAGCGATTGCAGGAGTGGCTTCCTTTCGCATCGAAGGAGGTCGCGTACCAGGGGTTGCCGGCACGCATCTGCTGGCTCGGTTATCGCGAGCGCGACAAGGCAGGTCTGCTCTTCAACAGGATGGTGCGTGAGGGCGAACTTTCCGCGCCCATTGTCATTGGCAGAGATCATCTCGATGCAGGATCGGTAGCGAGTCCGTATCGCGAGACGGAGGCCATGCTGGACGGTTCGGATGCCGTTTCCGACTGGGCCCTGCTGAACTTTGCAACGGGGATTGCGAGTGGCGCGGGCTGGATGAGTTTTCATCACGGTGGCGGCGTGGGCATGGGCTACAGCCAGCATGCGGGCCTGGTCGCTGTGGCAGACGGAAGCGACGAGGCGGAGCAGCGGTTGCGCCTTTGCCTGACGAATGATCCGGCGATGGGCGTGATACGGCACGCAGATGCCGGCTATGCGAAGGCGCAGGGGGTGGCACGAGACCGCGGCCTCGACATGCCGAGCCTCCGATGACTGCAGACCCGATGAATGCAGACGTGGTCAATGCGGACCTTCTGATCACCGGCATTGCGCAACTCGCCACACCCACAGGTGTGGGGCCGAAATTCGGGGCGCAGATGCGGGAGCTGTCCGTTCTTGAGAACGCCGCAATCGCGATCACCGGCGATCGCTTTGCATGGATTGGTCCTGCGGCAGAGTGGTCCGGAACAGCATCGCGCACAATAGATCTTCGCGGTCGCGCTGTCGTTCCCGGGTTGATAGATCCGCACACCCACGCCGTCTGGGCCGGCGATCGGCTTCGCGACTTCGATGCGCGGACTTCAGGTGTCACTTACGAGCAGATACTTGCTTCGGGCGGCGGCATCTGGAGCACCATCCGCGCAACGATGAGTGCGTCTGACGAGGCATTGGTTTCGCTTGCGGAGCAACGCGTCTGGTCGCTGGTGCGCTCGGGCGCTACTGTCGTCGAAGTCAAATCCGGCTATGGCTTCAGCATTGCCGGTGAGCTTCGCATGCTGGAGGCGATACGAACGCTCGCCGCGCGGCTGCCGATCCGGATTGTGCCGACGCTGCTGATTCACATTCCACCGCATGAAGCGGACGAGCGAGAGGCGTATCTCGAACAGGTG
This sequence comes from uncultured Acidobacteriaceae bacterium, assembly GCA_963757575.1. GTDB lineage: Bacteria > Acidobacteriota > Terriglobia > Terriglobales > Acidobacteriaceae > KBS-83. The sequence continues at coordinate 510,658 of CAVWSD010000011.1, read as the reverse complement.
CGGAGTGAGTTGATTCCGCAGGCGACCGGGCGCGGCCTTGCGCAGGCGGTGGACATATTCATCGAGAAGGAGGCGTGGAATGCCGCGGAGGCTGAATCTGTACTCACGTGTGCTCTGGACCATGGTCTCCGCATTAAGGTGCACGCGGAGCAGTTTCATTCCGTGGGCGGTGTCGAGCTGGCATTGCGGCTTGGCGCGCTAAGCGTCGATCATCTGGAGGCATGCACAGCGCGTCAATATGGCCTGTTTCCGCAACGGCCCAACCATGGCAACGATTCTGCCGGGAGTGTCACTGCACCTTGGTATTCCGAAGGCTCCGGGACGTCAGTTGATCGATGCCGGCGCGGCGGTCGCGGTGGGAACAGATCTCAATCCGGGATCGAGCCCGTTGTTCTCGACCAGCGCAGCGCTTGGGTTGGCGATTCGGTTGAATGGATTGACAGCGGCGGAAGCGCTGACGGCGGGAACGGTGAATGCGGCCCATGCGCTCGCGGTGGCGGATGCGGGCCGCATCGAAGCTGGCGCGCGCGCAGATTTTGTTGTGTTGGAGTCGCCGGACTGGCGCGATCTCGTTTATTGCATGGGCATGAATCCGGTGCGCGAGGTCTGGTGCAGAGGACGTTGCATTGTGCCGGCGCAGGATGGAAGTGTGGCTACCCAAGGGGAACGTGAGGATGGGTAAATCGTTTCGACCATCGCTGCTGTATCAGGACGGCCAGTTCGTCGCGGAGAAGCGCATATTCGTGGACGATGCCGGCCGTATTGCGGCGCCGGAAGAGGATGCTACGCAGATTGATTTGAGCGGCAAAGCGCTTCTTCCGGGTTTCATCAATGCGCATTCGCATTCATTTCAACGCCTGATCCGCGGCCGAGCAGAGTCGCGAGTTGTCAGTGGGAAGGATTTCTGGTCGTGGCGCAACACGATGTATCAGGCAGCCGCTCAGCTATCGCCCGAGGATGTCTACGACGTAGCGCGCATGTGCTTCCTCGAAATGGTGCGCGCGGGTATCACGACTGTCGGTGAGTTTCACTATCTGCACAACACGCCCGATGGAACGCCGTACGACGATCCCAATCTCTTAGCGCATCAGGTCATCGCGGCGGCGCAGTCCGTGGGCTTGCGCATTGTGCTGCTCCGCTCAGCCTATCTTCGCTCCGGCTATAAGGTTTCAGCCGATCCGGGTCAGCGCCGCTTTTTTGAGCAGGCAGATGCTTTTCTCTCGAACATGACCCGGCTTCTTTCATCGTATGCGGCGGACTCTGCGAGTGTGCGGTTCGGCGTGGCGCCGCACAGCATTCGCGCTGTGCCTATACAGCCGTTACGTGAGATTGCGTCCTGGGCGCGTGACAATTCCCTGCCCGTCCATATGCACGTTGCGGAGCAGATTGCGGAGAATACAGCCTGCGAGCAGGAGTACGGATGCACGCCGGTGGAGTTGCTTGCGCGAGAAGGTTTGCTTGGCGGCGATTTCGTTGCCGTGCATGCCATTCATCTCAACTCGCAAGAGATGGCTGCGCTTGCCGACACGGGGACTATGGTGTGCTCGTGTCCGACGACGGAGCGCAATCTGGGTGACGGCATCGTTCCGGCGGACGCATTGATGAAGCTGGGCGTGCGGCACGCGCTGGGGTCGGACAGCCAGGCGCAAATCGATTCGCTCGAAGACGCGCGCGAACTGGATTACCACTTGCGGTTGGCACAGCAGCAGCGGGCGGTACTCGACCAGATTGACGGGCGCGCGATCGCATCGCGGCTCTTCGACTGCGCAACCATCCACGGAGCGCAGGCATTGGGAATCGAGTCGGGATCACTGAGGACGGGCGAGTACGGAGACATGGTCTCCATCGATCTGGCGGACACCTCTGTTGCCGGACACACTCCTGAGAGCCTTCTGCCCTTGATTGTCTTTGGAGCGAATCGCACTGCGATCCGCGATGTGGTGGTGAACGGCAAGATGATTCTTCAGGATGGAAAACATCCCCTGGAAGAGGAGATTGTCGGCAGGTATCGACAGCTCTACCGCACAGTGTGGGGAGAAGCGAGCGACGGGAGCCGCCGTTGACTTCCGTGGTCGAGCATCTCTCACAGCTCATCCAGATCCCTTCGGTTTCCGCGATGTCCAATCGCGCGATGACGAACTATGCGAGTGCGGTCTTAACCGCCCAAGGCTGGGCTGTACGTGAGGCAACGTATACGGATGAGCGCGGGGTGGAGAAGGTCAACTTGATAGCCGCTCCGCCGGGTCAGGACGTTCGAGATCGTATGGTGGATCTCGCTTTTCTATGCCATACCGATACAGTTCCCTATTCCGAGGATTGGCCTGAGGCTCTTCAGCCGGCTCGTCGAGGCCCGATGCTGCACGGTTGCGGTGCATGCGATGTGAAGGGCTTTCTGGCGTGTCTTCTGACCGCTGCCGACCGTAACGATGCGCCATGGATCGATGGCCTACGTATTGTGCTGACCGCCGACGAAGAAGTTGGATGCATTGGATCGAAGCGGTTGATTGGAATGGATTGCCTGACGCCCCGGCGTGTCGTTGTGGGTGAGCCAACGTCTCTCCGGGTGGCGCGGGCAGGAAAGGGCTATTGCCTCGCGCGGGTTACGATTCACGGCCGAGAGGCCCACAGCGCCCTACCGGAGCAGGGTGTTTCCGCAATCTACGGAGCAGCGCATCTAGTCTCAGCGATCGAAGAACTCAGCCGGCAAGTCGCAGCGGAGCGAAATGACTTCTTCGAGCCTGCGTTCACGAGTCTAAACGTGGGCACGATCGAGGGCGGCTCCGCAAAGAACATCATCCCCGGACGGGTCGAGCTTCTCATCGAATGGAGGCCGATACCGGGTTTCTCCGCGGATCGCATCCCATCTGCCGTACGCGCGATGCTGGAGCGATTGGAGGCGCAATACCCCGGCATGCATGGATCGCTGATGGTTCTCAGGGAGCAGGCTGGTTTCGAGACCGCTGCAAACAGTTCCCTGGTCAGAGGATTGGAGCGCGTCACCGGGCCGCCGGCCACTTCCATTGCATTCGGTTCCGAGGCCAGCGCCTGGTCGGCAATTGCAGAAGAAGTGGTGGTCTTTGGGCCCGGCGATATGCGAACGGCGCATAGCAATCGCGAATGCGTCTCGATTGACGAGCTGACCACTGCGGTCCAGGCGGTTCGCAGCATGATGCAGGGAGACCTCCCGGTCTAGAAATGCGTGCATCCAAATTGATCATCCATTGCTCCGACGCGCCATGCGGACGAAGGAACTCCGCTGCTCCAATTGCGCATGGTGCCGGTGCTACAGTGCTAATCAGGAGAGTTGTATGTTGCGGTATCGGTCCCCTTCTGTTCGCCCTTTCGGGAGTTTCCCCGGCGTAAGCTTTCTATTTCTCATCCTTGCTGTTCTGGCCGGATGCGGGTCATCCTCAAGCACAACAACTCAGCCGGGAACCGGAAACAGCAATCCGTTTACTAACGTGGTGTTTCTTGGCGACTCGCTCATGGCTGGCTACCAGAACGGATCTCTGCTGGATACGCAGCAGCCGAACGGGTTTGCAAACCTCATTGCGCAGCAGGCGAAGTTCGCTATCACGCTGCCGCTGATCGCGCCGCCGGGAGCCCCGGCCGTGCTGCAGCTTGTGAGCGCGACATTCCCTCCGAACGTCAAGCAGGCCAGCGGCACGACGAGCGGGCGCGACAACAGCAGTGAGCAGGCGACCGATCTGGCCGTGCCAGGACACAAACTGCATGACCTGATCCACGCCGCGCCCACGCTCGTACCGACTACGGGTGAGGACATCATCACCAACCTTGTACTGGGCTATCCCGCAGGCAACACAAACACGCAATTGGACGAGGCGGTCGCGCTGAAGCCGTCGACTGTATTCCTCTGGATCGGCAACAACGATGCGCTGTCGGCGGATGACGCGGGTAATGCGAGTGCGATGACGCCGCTCACCGACTTCACTACCGATTATGCGCAGCTCATAACTACGCTTCAAGGCACCGGCGCGCACCTGGTGGTGGCCAATATTCCGGATGTCACCCTGGTCCCGTACATGACCCCGGCAACAACGGTGATCAACTATGTTGCCAGCAAGACGGGGCAGTCCACGGTCGACGTTGGCACCGCGCTCGGACTGGCGGATGGAGACCTGGTAAACCCTCAGGGTTTGGACGATGTGGAGTCTGAGCTCGCGTCGCTGCAGGGAGGCGGCTCACTCAAACCTTTGGGAGATGCGGATGTGCTGACCGCAGCCGAACGAGTTGCTGTGCAGGCGGTGGTCGCCAGCTATAACCAGGTGATCGAGCAGGAAGTGTCGGCGGCGGGAGGAACGCTGGTGGACATGCACGCCTACTTCTCAACTCTGCCGGCGGGTCTCACGATCGATGGCCAGAGTGCCACCACTGCATTTCTCGGCGGTCTTTTCGGGCTGGACGGTATCCATCCGACGAACACCGGGTACGCGTTGCTGGCGAATCAATTCATCGCGGCGACGAATACCGCGTTCATGCTCTCGACCGCGACCGTGGACGTGGATGCAGTGGCGAAGGCCGACCCGTACTTCGGCAGCAACATCAAGGCGACCGGGAGCGTGGCCTTCATCCCCCACGCGGCAGGCGTGCGGTCCCGCGAATTGATCCGAGGCTGGCGCGGAAGGAGCCACTGAGGAGGCTTTTCCCGGAACGCGTTGTCCGCAACGAGCTTCGTTGGTGCTCCGGAGTCACGCGGCTGCGCTGTCCGTGCCTTGCGGCGGACGCAAGGCGGTTGCGATGAGAGCAGCGAGCAGAAACGCTGCCGAGGTGCTGCTGAGCGCGTAGCCTAAGCCGGCATGCTCTGAGATGTGGCCGATGAAATACGGTGCAGCGGCGCTGACGACGCGGCCGATGTTGTAGACGAAGCCCATGGCAGAGGCGCGGAGAGAGGTGGGAAATAATTCGCTCGTGATCACGATGAAGCCGCTGAAGTATCCGGTGCCGAAAAATCCGACCAGTGGTCCGATGACAAGCAAGGCTGCAGGGCTGCGCACGAATGCAAAGGCAGGAACGAGCAGCGCCGCTATGACGAGAAAACTGATGTAGGTGTATTTCCGGTTGTAGCGGTCGGCGATGTAGCCAAAAAGAATGTAGCCGAAGAAGGTTCCCGCCTGCATGACGATGGTCCATGCGGAGGTCTGAGCGATGCTGAGGCCGCGGCCGCCTTCCGCAATCGGCGCTGAGAGAAAGCGCGGCATCCAGGTGAAGAGCCCCCAGTAGCCGAAGAGCGCGGCTGCGTTCATGGTGGCGCAGATAAGGACGCTGTAACCCAGCGCGCCGCGGAAGAGTCTGCGGGTCTCTGGTCTTTCGACGCGGATTTCCTTGCTCCATGCTTCCGGCTCGCGCACGCTCCGCTGCACCCAGAGCGTGATGAGCGCTGGAGCGATTCCGACGAAGAAGACCGCGCGCCAGCCGAAGTGCGGCATCACAAGAGCCACCACCGCGGCACCGAGCGCGTAACCGATGGCCCAGGAGCTTTGCACCAGCGCGAGCGCCTTGGCGCGGTGCTGTGCGGGCCATACCTCGGCGACCAGCGCGGCGCCGGAGGCCCACTCGCCGCCCATGCCAAGGCCAAGGACGATGCGGCAGAGCATAAGTTCGGCGGGCGTTCGGGTGAGGCCGCAGAGCGCGGTGGCAATGGAGTAGACCAGCATGCTGGTGGTGAGGGCGCGGGCGCGACCAAAGCGGTCGGCGAACCAGCCAAAGCCGATGCCGCCCACGGCTGCGGCGACCAGCGTGGCAGACATCATGGCGCCGCTCATGGCCGCCGAGAGATGCATGGCGCGCTGCACCTGACCGAGCACAAGGGCGTAGAGCATCACGTCCATGCTGTCGAGCATCCAGCCGAGCGAAGCGGCCAGCAGGGCACGCTTCTGCTGCTGCGAGGCATCGACCAGCCAACCGAACATGCCGTTCAAGAACGCTCCCGCGGTGTGACGTCCATTGTGAAAACGGAATAGAGTGCAAGCATACGGCGGTGGGCGTTGACTCTCCGCTAAATCACGATACGGGAAGCGAATTGTTTGCGCGCAGCAATCGATACGGGCGGAACTTTTACAGATTGCGTGTATCTCGAAGATGGGAAGCTTCGGGTGCTGAAGGTTTTCTCGACACCAGCCGATCCGTCGGGGGCGGTGCTCGAGGCGCTTGGGCGAATTGGGGGCGCACCGGATAGGCCGCACGGAGCTGAAGTGCGGCACGGGACAACCGTGGGGACGAACGCGATGCTGGAAGGCAAGACCGCGAGCGTCGCTTTTATCACGACGGCCGGATTTGAGGATACGATCGCGATCGGGCGGCAAACCCGCAGCCGGCTGTATGACTGGTTCGCGCCGGCGCCGCGCTGCCTGGTGCCGCGTGAATTGCGCTTTGGCGTGCCGGAGCGGGTGAGTGCGGAGGGTGTGATTCTGCGCTCGCCCACCGAGGCAGAGCTGGAGACTCTTGTCGAACAGGTGCGGGCGAGCGGGGCGGAGGCAGCCGCGATCTCGTTGCTGTTTTCGTTTGCAAACCCGGCAACGGAAAAGCGCGTGGAGGCAGCTCTGCAGCGACTGCAGATTCCTGTGTCGGCTTCCCATCGCATCCTGCCGGAGTTTCGCGAGTACGAGCGAGCTGCGACGACCGTGGTCAACGCTGCTCTCTCACCGCTGATGCAGCGATATCTGGTACGCCTGGAAGAGAACGTCGCCGAGCGGCACGCCGGACGCGTGCATGTCATGCAGTCGTCGGGCGGCATCATCCCGGCGCGGGTTGCGGCACAGGAGCCGGTGCGCACGATTCTGTCCGGTCCGGCGGGAGGCGCGATCGGTGCATGGCAGGTGGCGCGATGGGCGCGCCTGGACAAAATCATAGGGTTCGACATGGGCGGCACGTCGACCGATGTGTTTCTGGCGGATGCGGCCCGCGGAGGTGTACAGCACACACGCGAAGCCATAGTGGCTGGTATTCCGATCAGCGTGCCAATGCTCGATATTCATACCGCAGGAGCGGGCGGCGGTTCCATTGCACGCTTCGATGCCGGCGGCATGCTGCGCGTGGGACCGGAATCAGCGGGCGCTGAGCCCGGCGCAATCTGCTTTGGACGCGGCACTCAGCCGACCGTGACAGATGCAAACCTGCTGCTAGGGCGGTTGGACGAGGCGAGCTTTCTGGGCGGCGGTATGCACCTTGACCGGCGGCGTACGGAGGCGATTCTGAACGAGCAAAAGGGTCCGCTGAGAAATGCGGAGGAATTCGCGGCGGGGATTCTTCGAGTGATCGATACGGAGATGGAGAAGGCGATTCGCGTGATCTCTGTCGAACGGGGGCACGATCCGCGCGAGTTCACGCTGATAGCCTTTGGCGGCGGCGGTCCGCTGCACGCCTGCTCACTTGCCCGCGCGCTGCGCATGTCGCGTGTGCTGGTGCCGGTGATGCCCGGAGCGCTTTCGGCCGTCGGGATTTTGTTTGCCGATACGGTGCGCGATTTCTCGCGAACCGTGATGCTGCCGGGCGACGCAGTGGAAGGTTGCGGCGAGATCTACGAAGAGCTGGAGCGCAGGGGCACTGCTGAGTTGGCTGAAGAAGGTCTGGATGGGATTGCGCGTCGCTCGATGGACGTGCGCTATCGCGGGCAGGGCTACGAGTTGAATGTTCCCTACGATCCGGATTCGCGCGACGCGTGGTGTTGAGGCTTTCCACCAAGCACACCAGCAGCGGTACGGCTTCTGTGATGTGGAGCGGGCGGTTGAGATTGTGAACATACGCCTACGGATGATTTCGGCCGGCCAGCGATCTGTGCCAGCGCGGCATGCGCCGATCAGGGGAGTCGGGGGAGACGGTAGCGCAGCGTGCTACGCGGAGCGCGATGTCTTCTTCGACGGCGATTTTGTTCGTTCGCGTTTCTACAGCCGCGACGTGCTGGTGCCGGGCGATGCCGTGCACGGACCGGCGATGATCACCGAATACACATCCGCCACGGCACTGCCGCCGCGCTGTCGCGCCGAAGTGGATGACCTCGGCAACCTTGTGATCGACGTTGCGGAGGAGGTGCGCGCGTGAGTGCTGTGGTCGATGCAGTAGAGCTGGCGGTCTTTCAAAGCGGCGTGCATTCGATCGCCGAAGAGATGGGTGCCGCACTACGGCGCACTGCTGTATCTCCAAACATCAAAGAGCGGCGAGACTACTCCTGCGCGATTTTCGACGGCCGCGGCAGAGTGATTGCCATGGGCGATCACATGCCTGTGCACCTTGGATCGATGCCGATGTCGGTCGAAGCGGCGATCGGGGCGATTGCATTTGAACCTGGCGATATCGCCATCCTGAATGATCCATATGCAGGTGGAACGCACCTGCCGGATATCACCATGGTGCTGCCCGTCTTCGTACATGAGGGCCGCGACCCCGCGTTTTATGTGGCGAACCGCGCGCATCATTCGGATGTGGGTGGGACATTTGCGGGATCGATGGGCCCCGCGACCGAAATATTTCAAGAAGGCATTCGCATCCCTCCGGTTCGCATTGTGAGGCGAGGCGAGGTGCAGCGCGAGATTCTCGATTTGATTCTGCTGAATGTGCGCACGCCAAGCGAACGCAGGGGCGATCTGGATGCGCAGATCGGATCCTGCCGCGTGGGAGAGATGCGCGTGCTCGAACTGGTCGAGAAGTACAGTGCAAGCAAACTGCAGGCGCTGATCGAGGAATTGCTCGACTACTCCGAGAGGCTGGTGCGCGCCGAGCTGCGGAAGATGCCAGATGGCGTGTTTCGCGCGGAGGACTGGCTGGATAACGATGGCGTGACGGATGACCCATGCTGCATTGCGGTGCAACTGCGGCTCGATCCAAAGACGGCGTCGGTCGATATCGATTTCACCGGCTCCTGCGGACAGGTGATGGGAAGCGTAAATGCGGTTCGAGCGATCACGGTTTCCGCCTGCTTCTACATGCTGCGCTGCCTGCTGGCCGAGGATGCTCCCGCGACGGCGGGCATTCTTCGTCCGCTTACAGTGACGACGGTGGTGGGCAGCATCGTGGATGCGCGGCCGCCGGCGCCAGTGGCCGGAGGCAATGTGGAGACGTCGCAGCGCATTGTGGATGTGCTGCTGCGCGCGTTGGCGGAAGCTGTTCCCTCGCGCGTGCCGGCAGCGAGCGCGGGCACGATGAGCAATCTGACGATTGGCGGAGTGGATCCGCGCAGCCACCAGCCATTCACCTACTACGAGACGATGGCAGGCGGCATGGGAGCGACGTCCGACGCTCGATGGAATCTCCGGCGTGCAGACGCACATGACCAATTCACTGAACACGCCCGTGGAGGCGTTGGAGTATGCCTACCCTTTTCGCGTGCGGCGCTATGGATACCGATATGGTTCCGGCGGGGCCGGCCGATATCGTGGAGGCGACGGTCTGGTACGTGAGATTGAGTTGCTGGCGGATGTACAGATGGCGCTGCTGGCCGATCGCAGAAAGTTTCGCCCCTATGGGCTGCACGGTGGAAGCGAGGGAGCAGCGGGGCGCGCGGTTGTCATAGATGCCGCGAGTGAGATGGAGATGGAATTGCCCGGCAAATGCAGCCGCCGCGTTTCCGCAGGAAGCGTGCTGAGGTTGGAGACGCCGGGCGGCGGCGGATGGGGCACTGACTGAACCGCATGAAGCCGATTCGCAAATTCGTAATAGGCTTGTGCGGCAAGCATCACGCGCTTGCCGGCGCGGCTGCTTTCGGTTTGTAGACACCTAGCAGAAACGTGCTGAAGCTGATAATGACCGCGGCGATCCAGCGGTTCTGTGGATACCAATTGTGGAAATAGCGGAAAGGGCCGCCGATCGCAAATACCCAGATAGGAAAAGCTATGGAACTGATGAGAACCTGCGACCAAAGCGGCTTCCCCGCGCTTAGGGTTGCATAGTACATATAGATCGGCACGCAAACGACAGAGAGGATCGTGATGATCCACAGCGCTCGCCAGTGGTCCGCAGGAGCGACGTTCGTCACTCCGAGATAGAGCGCGATGATCTCGGAAGGAATGTATTTGACCAGCCGGTCGAGATAGTCGTCCCCCTCTTTTGCGGGAGTCGCAGCTGCCGCGGGCAGACCACGCTGGGTAACTCTGAATTCCTCTGTGATGACTGTTGCGTCCGGATCGAATCCTCACGCCCGATGCCGAGAATCGCAGGCTGCGCTGGTGTTCCGGTCTCGATTCGCCTGCTCATCTCAAGGAACTCCATTCCGCGGAAATACGATCCCTCATCATGGATCGCGGTCCACTCACGATGCTTTGGTCAGCAAACGTCATCAGCCATCTCAATTCCAGTTGTAAGACCAGTTTCAGCGGCGAGTCTCATCTGTGGCTCACCAACAATGGGCAAAGGGGTAGCTCTTGGCAGTGATAGCTGGCAATTGCGCTGCTAGTATGGCACAGAATACCGTCGCGGCATCTTTTTTGACTTGGCACTTATAGGCGCGCGAGTTACCGTGATAGTCCTATGCCCACGTTATACGCGCTGCTCGTAGGGATTGACGATTATCCCATTCCCGGGCACAAACTTGACGGATGCGTAAACGATGCCACGGCATTTCGTGGTCTTTTGGAGAGCCGATATGATGGCCTCCATGCTCTTAGCCTGTTGAACGAGCAAGCTACCCGCGACAACGTTATTGATTCTTTCCGGAAACATCTTGGCCAGGCGCAGGCCGGAGATGTCGCGCTCTTTTTTTTCGCGGGCCATGGTTCTCAGGTGCCTACCGGAGGGCTGTTCAAGGAGATCGAGCCCGATGGACTGAATGAATCGCTGGTCTGTTATGACAGCCGCATCGCCGGTGCGCACGATCTGGTCGACAAGGATGTTGCTACGCTGATCAGCGAAGTGACAGCGAAGGGCGTGCATCTTACGGTGGTTCTTGATTCCTGCCACTCAGGTTCGGCAACTCGCGAGCTGACGCAGACCGCCGTCCGCCAGGTGCCTGCGCGCAGCGATGCGCAGCCTGCGTCGGCTTACCTGCGCGATCCTGAAGAGAGTGTCACTTCCAGACGCTCCGCGCCGGGGGCTACAGAGGATTCGCCTCTCACCCTTATATCTGCTTCAGGTTTCAGTCCAGACACATCGGGACTCCATATTCTTCTTGCGGCCTGTCAGGATTTTCAATCGGCTAACGAGTGTCTCGCGGGCACTGTGCATCATGGGGCATTCACGTACTGTCTTCTGGAGGTTCTCAACTCTACCCAGGATGCTCTGGGCTATGAAGAGCTGTACCAGCGTGTATGTCAACTTGTGAGAACGCGTGTGCCGAACCAGACGCCGCAGCTCGAAGCGCTGGGCGGAGATGAGAATCGGCGCAATATCTTTCTCGGCGTGACGCCCGGTCCTTTAACAAGTTTCTTTCTGGCGTATTTCGTGCCCGGCGATACCTGGAGAATGAACGGCGGGCTCCTCAATGCCATTCATACGGGTGATTCCGTTGCACTCTATCCCGCGGAGGCAACAGCTTCCGATCTTCGCGAGCGCGCAAAATCGATTGCAACAGCGACGGTGCTCAGTGCCAATCCTTCGGTGAGTACGCTCAATATCCAGGGTTCGCCGAGCCTCGATACGAAACGCCAGTACAAAGCGGTGCTAACTGCTCGCGCCGGAAGAATCGATGTATCGCTTCAAGGTGATCCGGAGGGCTCGGCATTGCTGCGTAGTGCGATCGTATCGTCTCCCTGGATCGAGGAGGGGCCAGCGCCGCGACTCAGCGTCACTGCCGAGAAAGGTGAGTTCCGCATAGCGACGTCGGAACCGAATCATTCTGCCCTGCATCCGTTGCCTCAAACTGCAGATGGCGTTCGTCAGGCGGTCGCCTCGCTGGAGCACATGGCGAAGTGGATCACGCATCTTGAGCTCAAGAATGCATCTTCGGCCATTCCACCGGAAAGCGTGCAATTCACGATCATTCGAAGTGACAACAGTGAGTCGAATTCCCCGCCGCTCACCGAACTCGAGCTTCCCTATACGCCGGACGCGTCTGGGCAGTTGCAGCGGCCTTCCCTGCGCATGCGAATCACCAATCGCTCCGGTCAGGTGCTTTACATTGCGCTGCTGGCTTTCTCTGAGTCGTGGAGCATTTTCACGGGGCTGATCCCCGCCGGAGTCCAGCGATTAGCTCCCGGAGAAGTACTGTATCCCTATTCTGGAGAGCCGATTCACACCTCAATTGCTTCTTCATCAGGAACGGAAACTCACGATCATCTTCTTCTCATTGCGAGCACCGACAACTTTGACGTGCTGCCATTCGGACAGCCGCCGCTCGAGGAAGTCACTGCCGCTACCCGTGGCTGGGACTTGGCTCCTGCACCGCCGCCAGCCGCTGCATGGACGCATGATTTTCAAACCCGTCGGCTGCATGTTGTGACTACCAGAAGGGCGGCTCGATAGCCCTTATGCAAAGCCGCCCGAAGCCAATTATCTACATCGCGTTTGCGAACGATCTTGAGCACGCGGAGCGCAATCTCTCCGGGCTAGCAGTGGAGTCGGCGAACATTCAAGGTGCGCTTCACGATCTGTGCGATCAGGACGCGTCGTGGGAGCTTGTGCCGAATGCCGATTGCACACCAGCCAAACTTGTTGCTCCCTTCTATTCCGATCGCGTCGCGATCTTCCATTACGGAGGACACGCGAACCCAAATCAAATACTGCTCGAAACAGACACGGGTAGCAATAAGCCAGCCAGTGCTCCACTTCTTGCGGAGTTCCTTGCGAAACAAGAGACGCTGAAGCTCGTATTTCTCAATGCCTGCTCCACCCGGGAGTGGGCGGAAAATTTGGTCCGTTTAGGCGTTCCCTGTGTGGTCGCTACCTCTCGCCCAATTCAAGACGAAATTGCACTGAAATTCGCAGCATATTTCTACGAAAGCATGGCTTGCGATCTCACCGTTTCTGAGGCTTTCGAAAAAGCGGTTTCCGGAATTAAGTTTACGAACGACGGCCTGACCCGCACCTTCGATTTGCCGGACGACTGCGAGCATCAGTCAGACGGATGCCCGTGGGCAATCTATGCCAGCTCGGTGGGAAATGGGAGCGACTGGAAGCTGAGCGTGGGGGCCCATGATCCTTTCATCGGCGTTCCGCAACTGGATCCGGCAGAGTATCCCGTGCCTTCGTCGCCTTACGTTTCCATTGAGGGCCATCAGGCAGCGGATGCACAGATCTTTTTTGGCCGAAACAGAGAAATTCGTCAGCTTTACGACTGGGTGTTCAACCACGCCACAGAGCCACCAATCCTGCTTTTCTATGGCCAGTCAGGCGTTGGCAAGTCGTCTCTACTGAGGGCCGGTCTCCTGCCTCGCCTGGCGAAACAGGTCTCCGTCACTTACCTCCGGCGCAACCGCGATCTCACCGAGGACTTGCACCAGGCCATCGGCGGAACATCGGATGAAGCAGCGATAGCGTGGCTGAAATCCGAGAGTCCGAGACTGATTATTCTCGACCAGGTGGAAGAGGCCATCACCCACCACGATGGTGCTTCGTCTGAGATTGACGAATTTCATCCAGCGATTAATCGAGATTTACTCGATCTGTGATGTCGGGACGAAACGCCCCATGATGCATGGTTCCCGAGCAAGGTTGATTCTCTCGTTTCGCAAGGAGTACCTCGCCGAAGTTCGGAATCCGCTGATGAGCGGCGTGCCCGATGGCTTCCCGGACCTGGCGCGGGATTTCTGGCTGGAGCGGCTGGACTGCGATGGCATCGAGCAGGTGGTGATGGGACCTGTCCGTTCGCGACTTCTGCGCGACACATACAAGCTGAGCATTCCAGAGCCGGACTTTGCCGTGTCACTTGCAAACAATCTGGATGACGGAAATTCGCCGATTGCCACCATCCTCCAGATCGTTCTCGGGAAGCTTTGGAACGCCGCCACGGAAGCGGCTGCGAGTACCGGCGGAAATCCCGTCTATACCAAAGAACTTTACAAGCGCGTTTCGACCGAGAACCCGCTGAAGAGCTTTTACGATCAGCAGGTAGCGCAGCTCGGTGCATCGGCAGGCGGTGTCCAGATCGATGAAGGGCTGGAGCTTGATCTTCTCTACGAACACACCACCAACCTCGTTACGTCCCGACGCAGAAGTTTTGCGGAGCTTCGGCAGTCCTATCCACAAGTGCCACATCTGCAGGACCTGATCACGCGGAACAAGGACCTGCATCTGCTGACGGAGCCCGCGAAGGAAGATGGCAACGATGGAGCCGCCGTTCCCGGGCAGGTCACGTCACTCGCGCATGACACGCTGGCGACGGTGGTTCGCCGCGAATTCGAGCTCTCGGTGCAGCCTGGGACGCGTGCCCGCCGCATTCTCGAAAATCGCGCCCGCGACTGGACCGCCGGCAAGGATGGCGACACGCTGGATAAAGCCGACCTGAAGGTTGTCGAGAAGGGGCTGCCGCAGATGCGCAGTCTCACGTCGGAAGAACAGCGGATGCTGGCGGCGAGCCGGGAGCGACAGCGTAAAGCAAGACGAGCCGTGATCAGCGGACTCTCGGCAGCGGCTGTGGTCATCACGGCGCTCTTCGCATTGACCGTCACCTACCAGCAGGAAATCGCTCATGTCAAAACATTGAACTCTCAATCTGCCGATAACCAGTTAACGAACAATCAATTACTGGCTCTGCTGCAATCAATGCAGGCCGCACGGGATTTGCAACACGATTGGAGACTCCGCGCTCTTCCGAATCGCACCCTGTCCAGTGGGGTGCTAGAGAAGTTGCGCTTGGCCATTCAGGGAACGGCGGAAGTCGGCCGCTATCCCGTCAACCGGCTGGGGCTGGCTGCAGGGCCCTGCGCGGTGGCCTTCAATGCCCAGGACCAGCTTCGTTTTCGCAGCATTCGGTGCGACTTCAGGAACCTGGAATGGCAAGAAAGTTCCCGACATTTTTGGCAACCGCTCACTCACTACTTGTGATCCGGTGAGCGGACGATTCGCGACGCCGATCGTCGGCATGCTCCCCATTCCCATGACCTGGAAAGATGGATCGGGCACGGTGATTCGCCACAGCCGCCCTCAACGACCTTTCCATGGCGGCCGGAGCGACTCCGATCAACCGGATCAGCGTCACCCCGACGGGCAATATGCTTGCGTTCCTGCGCGGCGGCTCGCTGATTCTCTTCGATCTGAACGCTTCCCGCGTGGTGCAGCGTTTGCCCGCCGAGCCGAACCCAAACGCCATTGCTTTCAGTCCCGACGGCGCTCTGGTGGGGGAAGGAGGACAAAGTATAAAAATCTGGGACGTGCGCAGCGGGCGACCTCTGCTCAACCAAAGTGCAGACGCGCCGATCCTCGGACTTCGGTTTGGCGCAAATGCCTTCAGCCGCTTCCTCGCCACCTCACATGGTGGCGGCGTGGATCTTTGGAAGCTCCCCGATGTGCTTCCGAGCTCGGTCGAATACCAGGTTCACTCAGTCGGATACGATTATCCGCACCGCGCGCCCGCGCAACTGGCCATCAATGGCTCCGGAACCATGCTTGCAGTCGGCACTACGGACGGCGACATCGATGTTTGGAAAATCCCTGCCGATCTCACCGAATCAGGCTCGTTTGTGGACGAGCCGGACAAATGGCGTTTGCTTTCAAACGTGCATGCGTCAATCGCGCCTATCGAAGCCCTGGGATTCAGCCCCGACTCGAAGTATTTGGCGACTACGCCGTCGAAGGAGGATGCCGCAGGCAGAGATTTCCAAGGTAACGTCAGAGTATGGGGACTGGATGTGGGCGCTCAGAAAGCAATTGCGAAACGGGCCAGCTTGAATCAGCTTTTCCAGATGGGATGCCGGCGCTTGCAGGTCTACCTCGACGTGATGGCCGGTACCGCCGGCCCTGTCAAGGATGTCGATCTCAAGTCACTGCAGACGGGATGCAAGGCCGCTCTGGGCCCGGGACCCAGGAGCGGCCGCTAAGACGCACGCGACTACAAGCCCCGTCCAGTCTTGCTACTCAAATTGCGACTCCCCGAAGAAAGAATTGTCAGAACGGCGTCGCCCTGCGCATCCGGACACTGGATCGGGCCGGCATCGCTGCCTGCGGCAAGCACTTGGCAGCAGTACGAATGATTCGCCGCCTTCCGGAACCGGTAAGAGACCGAAGCGCCGCCCGCGATCTTTACCTGCAGTGTGTCTGGTTTGGGATCGAGCAGCACAGCCGTTTCCGCTGTGAGCGAAAGCAATGTGTCGGCCCCGACCGGAGCAGAAAACTCAATCGTGCTTCCCTCTGAAATAGAAACTTCGTAAGGCTCCGCAGAGCGGTTTTCACCGTCCTGAAGGATCTTCACCGTGGTTTTGCTCATACTGTCCTTTCTATCTATTGCGACTATCGCGCATTGTTGGGTTCACGGATTTGTTGCGCGGCGCGGGGGTCGCGACGGAGGGCCTGGAGTGCGGGAACCTTTCTAGCATAGTCAACGGAAAACCCCAATTTCAGCGCATGGTCGATGAGTTGCAGCGCCTCCTGCCTTCGGCCCAGCGCCTCATACGATTCCGCAGCACGCTCCAGTACATCGGGATCGTTCGGGGCTAGAATCAACGATTTATGCAGGAGCGGTAAAGCCTGCTTTTCGTCGTGAAGACTTGCATAGAAGTTCCCGAGGGACGAGATCAGGTAGGGATCGTCGGGCGTAGTCTTCATCTGCTGCCGGGCAAGCTTGATGGCTTGATCGTAGTCGTGTAAAGCTTCTTTGAAATCACGTTGACTCCATTGCCATGCTGCGGCAAGGTTACCCCAAACATTCCAATCGTCGGGATTCTGCTGAACGGCGCGTCGATACATCGGAATCGCATCATCATATTTCCCCTGCAACACAAAAACGTTGCCAAGAGCCATGAAGGATTCGGTTTTCGGGTCCAGACGAATCGCCTCTTCCAAGATTGTCTGGGCCTCTGACAGCCGGTCCTCCTTCCAATAAACAATGCCCAGGTTATAGAGAATCCGCGCATTGTCCGGCGTTTTTTCGAGCGCCGTCTTCAAGTTTGCTTCCGCGGATTTGAAGTCACCTGCATCGATCTGGAGGGCAGCCAGCAGATATGGCCATCGCCAGTCGTCGGGAGCGAGGTCGATAGCGGTTTGCAACTCCTGTTTCGCCGCATCCAGCCGGTTCTGCTGCCGGTATGCCTCGCCGAGGGCCGCGCGGACATCGGCACTTCGCGGATCCAGTTCTTTTGCCTGCTCAAGCTCCTGCAAGCCAAGACCGAACTTTCCCTGCTCGACGTGAATCGTTCCCAGCGCCATCTGTACCGGAGCGAGATTCGAGTTCATTGCCGCGGCGTTTGCGCTCGCCTGACTGGCCCGGTCCGACCAGCGCTGGTCGGACGTATCCAGATACATGCGCCAGTCGGCCCTCGCCAGACCCGCTGCTGCCAGTGCAAAATTCGGCGAACGCTCAAGCGTCTTCTTGTAGAGCGCGATCGCCTTCTGAGTATTTCCCGGCTTGTCATAGCGCAGCAGTGCGTCTTCCGCAGCGAGGAAATCCTGATACGCCGCCGGATTCGCGCCAGAGGTCGCCAGCGGCATAAATTTTCTGATTCCTGGAATCAGAGATGCTGAAATCAGCAATGCGCCCGCGCACAGAATCACTAGCGCAGCGGCAATCCACCACTTCCGGTTGCGCTTATTCGCAGGTGCAGGGCCCGTCGACACCTCCGAAGGCGCTGAGACCTCCAGAGTTGTGCGAAGCGCAGCACGCAGCCTGCCCGCGCTCGCATACCGCTGTTGCGGATCCCGATCAACCGCCTTGCCTATCACCTGGCGCAGTCCGGCCGGAAGCTCCGGAACCCGCTCCAGTGCATCCTCTCCGCCGTGTCTCAGCGGATATTCGCCGGTGCAGAGGAACAGGAGCAGGATGCCCATCGCGTAGACGTCGCTCTGCACGGAGGGCGGTTGGCCGGCCATCAACTCTGGAGCCATGTACTGTGGAGTACCCGCGAGGTCGGTCGCGCGGCCAACTTCGCGGCTCAGGCCAAGGTCCATCAGAAGGACGCGGCCATTTTCATCGCGCATCGCATTGCTGGCTTTGATATCGCGGTGGAGAAGGCCGGCGGTGTGCACGGCCTCCAATGCGTCGCATAGAGCGATCCCGATCTCGGCTGTTTCCTTTGGCGCAAGCGGTCCTTGCGCCTCCACGATCTGATTGAGCGTGCGGCCCCGTACGAAGTCGCTCCAAAAACCGACCCGGCCATCGCGCCGGTCCACTCCATAGACAGAGACGATGTTCGGGTGCCGTACCCGCGCGATCGCACGGGCCTCGGACACAGCAACGGAGAGTTCCTGTTCCGGGTTCAGCCCTTGCGTAAACAGAAACTTAAGGGCAATTTCGCGCTCCAGAATCGGGTCCCAGGCGCGATACACCTCACCAAATGAGCCTTGTCCCACCCGCTGTAAGAGCTGAAACTCTCTCCAGACAGTCGGCCCTTGCAGCGGGGGCTCGACGCGAGCGAGCGAAGCTGTGGCTTCGCTTTCCAGCAGACCGATAGCCTGCATGGCACTGAGGATGGAAGTAGAATCGCCGCTCCGGGACCCGGTCAAGACATCTGTGTATCGCCGTATCCCACCTCGCACTGATTGGGCCGGGATCCATCACGGCGTTCTTTGTCTCCTCGAGAATTTTTCCGTAGGAGTAGATGTCTCCGGCGATAGTCGGAGGTTGTCCTGCTCTTCTCTCCGGTGCGAGGTTCTCTAAGCTCGCCGCCGCAGGCAACTCTCCGTCAAAGCCGGCGACAGTTGCGCACACGCTGCCATCATCCCGCAACAGAATGCTGCTGCTGGTCAGGCTTCCATGAATGCGTCCGGCTGCATGCGCCGTCCTGAGCGCATCGCCGATCTGCCTCGCCACCAGCAGTGCCTCGTCTATTTCCAGATCTCTCGACCGCAAACGATCGGCCAGTGAGATTGCTGGTGATACGAACTCGGCCATATCACCTCTGTTCAAACCAGATCACTGAGCTCTGTCGACGAGCAAGCATGCTCGAAGCACCGGGCACGAACGGCAGCGTTCCGCAATCGGGAAGAGGACAGCTTCCATGCGGCAGGCCACGCAAGCAGTGGCCAGGGGAATCATCTGGCAACGTCATGGGGCCCGGCTGAATTGTACTAGCGGGATGAGAGCAGACTGGACGCTGTCTGGCTCCCTCCTCACCTCGGCCTCCAGAGATATCGTCTTTCAGGGTTCTTTCGCGTAGGACTCCGCCGGTGGACCATAGATATGCTGCCCAGCCATAGTGCTCAGGGACTCACGCTGAACGCGTCCTAGTTCATGCCGTTCACGCCGAAGCCGCCGTCCATCCGGGCCTGCTGAATTTTCAGGCCAGCGTTTGCACCGTCAAAAACTCACAGGTGTCCTGATTTGACGCGGCTTCTGCGGCGTTCCTATACTTCACCACGCTCGAAATGCCGGTTGAGGGAGGAAGTCTATGTTGAAGCGTTCGCTCCTGTTCGTCCTTTTGATTGCCACCGCCGCTACTGCCGGGTATGCAGAAGATGGATGGAAAGGTCATCGACCCTCCCTCGCTCCACAGCATAGCGGCACGACGCAGCGGCTGATCGCTGTCAGTCCGGTGAACTCCAGAATCGTCTGGGCAGCAGGAGCCGGAGGTACGTACGTCGTTACCACCGATGGCGGTTCGACCTGGAAATCCGGGGTTGTTCCGGGAGCCGAAACCCTCCAATTCCGCGATGTGCAAGGTGTGAGCGACAAGGTCGCTTATCTGATGTCCATCGGGGACAATACCGGAGATTTTCGCATCTACAAGACGGAAGACGGCGGCGCCCACTGGAGGATTAAGTTCAAGAACAAGACGGCGAACGCCTTCTATGACTGCTTCGCGTTCTGGACGCCGGATCGCGGTATCGCGCACAGCGATTCGGTCAACGGAGTCTTTCCCGACATTCGCACCTTCAATGGAAAGACCTGGCATTCGATCGCCGGCAATATGCCACCGGCGTTGTCAGGGGAAGCGTCCTTCTCCTCGAGCGGAACCTGCATCACGACACTTGGATGGCAGGATGCGTGGATTGCCACCGGCGGCTCAAGCGTCGCACGGATCCTGGCGACTCGCGACGGCGGCGACACCTGGGATGCGTATGATACTCCGCTCGTAAGCAACCCCAGTGCGGGCGGCTTTTCGGTCGCGTTCCGCGATCCGTGGCATGGCATTGTGGGTGGCGGCGATTTGACGACGAACAGCGCTGCCCAGGCCGCGACCTCGGATAATGGCGGCCAAACATGGACGCTTACCAACAAGCCTCCCATTCCAGGAGCGATCTTCTGTCTCGCCTATGTGCGTGGACTCAAAGACCACGATCGGTGGAGAGATCGAGACCACTCTCGCCATGAACACGATCGGACCGTCGTGATCACCACTGAGACTCAGCCGAACTTCACCTCCGGCGCAGCCGCCTGGACTCCCGATGAAGGTCAAACCTGGTTCAAGCTGCCGAAGGTGAGTGGTTACTGGGCGGTCGCTTTTGCAAATCCGGAAGCCGGATGGTTCGTCGGCAATAACGGCCGGATTCTGAAGATCAGCTTCTAGTGTCCTGCAGTCCTTTTCACGCAGGACAAGCATGCGTAGCTTACTTGCCTGCATAACATCTAATTGAACCAGAAGGCACGATAGCCAATTTCGGAGCCCTTGGAACCCTGAGACCCGCTTATAACGCTTATCAAACCCTCGACCTTTTCCCGCTGGAGCGCCTCAGCCACGACGCCGCCGTTCTGGCGTGATTGCGCCGGTCTGATTGCATTTAAAGAAGAAGCGTTGCGTCGGAAAGATACTGCCCTCCTCGCAGATGCGGGAGGGCAGGCTTGCCTGCAGAGGATGACCTGTAAGAACAGCAGCAGCGTTAGAACTTGACCAGAACGGCGCCGGTCATGCGGTTCTCGCTGTTACGCAGGTCCGGAGTCCAGCCCGGCACGAGCGAGCCCGGAGCACCCTGGTTTCCACCGGGAGGTGTAATGCCACCCGGACCGGAAAAGTAAGGCACATCGGCAACGCGATGGTTGTACTCCAACCGCCACGTAATGTACTGGCTGGGCATGTAATCCAACGTTGTGGACACATCCCAGGCCTTGTACTTGTCTCCGGGATTTTCTGTGAAGTATGGAGTTCCTGAGGTTGCGCTCGCGCCATTGATAGGAGGCAGCAGCACCAGATACCGCCCGGGGTTATTGATCTTGCCCCCGCCAAGCGTCAGGCCAAACAGGTTCCTGTCGAACCACAGACGGTTATAAAGCATGAAGCCGAGAAAGCTCTGCTTCGGCCCCTTGGCAGAATTGCCGGCACAACTCACGCCGCCCCCGTGCTCGCAGCCTGCATCCCCGGTGAGCGAGAACGCTGCCCTGCTGATGTACTTTGCCTCGGGCCGATCCAGGTATTTGTACTGAATGCTGTCGTCTGTGTGATAGCGAACGCGGCCCGGATTGCCCAGTGCATCCTCGCCCAAAGCGTACTGATTGCCAAGGATTGAGAGTTTACCGGTGGGACGCCATAGAATCTGTCCCCCTATGCCAGGACGATTGTTGAAGCGGCCATAGGACTGCCAACCGTTTACAAACCATGGCTCGATCTTGAGCTTGTCGCTGGGAAAGAACTGGGCACGAACTCCGGTAAAGAACCACGGCGTGTTCGAGGAAACGTAAGAAGGCTGATAGGCCCAGTTGTCAAAGTTGTAGTAGCTGAAGAGTCCGACATACGACATGAAGATGCCTGCGTCCACATTGATGCCATGCATCTTGTTCCAGTGATAGCCGCCGTAAGCTTCAGACAGATAGCGATACGCATTGGCAAGGTCCCACTGTCCCCGCGAGTAGCTGGAATCGTTGCGCGGGGTCGTCGTGGAGTACATGCCGTACTGCGTCATGAAGCGGGCGCGAACGTTATCGTAGTGGAAGTCACCCCCTATTCCCAGCTGCGTTATTTGGACTTCGCTGGCGCGAAAGATTTCACTCGAGCCTCCAATGGTGTCGTCCTTGGGGTGGCGGAAGTCGTATGTGTAATCGACATCGGCACGAATTTCAGGGGTGAAGAACTTCGAGTCGAATGCAGGAGTTTCCGTTCGCGGATTGCCGTTCAGCCAGGTGAAATCGGCAAAGGCGAACGGAGCGGATTTCTCGGAGGTTGCCGCAGCCGGTGTTGCCGGCTTCTGGGCGGAAATGGATGCTGTGGCAATAGACGGAGTCATTGCAGGAGAAACAACAGGCTCAGTTCCCGCCGCCACCAGGCTCTGACGGGCTGTCTCTAATCCCTCAGCTGCGTCGGTAGATGTTGTATCGCTCTTTGCTGTGGACTGCGCTTTCAATTGCGCCTCAAGTTGCTCGATGCGTTTCCGCATCGTCTGGAGCTCTTGAAGGATCGCCGCGTTTGAATTGGTTTGAACTCCGCCACCGCCATCGACTGTCGGCTCTGAGATGGAATTGTCGTGCTGCTGCTCTTGCGCATGGCCTAACGAAGGGATAAGAAAGGCGGCTAACAGTATCGCGATGAATTGCCTTCCGATACGCTTGGTCGGGTCTGAATACAGTGTGGTTTGCATGGTTCCTCGGTCCGCGGTGAAAGATGGAAGTCACATTGCGATTCAGCAGGGACGCTGAAAACGCCGACTGGGCCACGTTTCAGGCAGACAAATCAGGCTATGCGAGACCACATAAGTAAGTGCGAAGGAAGCCGTTAATACGCCATAAAGCTAACGAAAGGAGAATTCGGGTCGTTCGAATATTTACGGACTTCTTTCTCCGGGCCATCTTAGCAGCGCATTGCTTTGAGAGATGGGCTGATGTGCAGCGTGGCCTCGGTCGCGGCCTGCACATCCTCGGGATTTAGACCCGGCGCGATCTCTTCGAGCACCAGGCCCTCAGGTGCCACGCGTATCCACGCCATCTCGGTCGCGATGATGTCGACCACTGCGAGCCCGGTCAGCGGCAACGTGCACTGCTTCAGTATCTTCGGCCGTCCATCGCGCGTGGTGTGCTCCATGGTCACAATCACGCGTCGCGCGCTCGCCACCAGGTCCATGGCGCCGCCCATGCCCTTTACCATCTTTCCGGGGATCATCCAGTTCGCCAGGTTGCCCAGCTCATCCACCTCCATTGCCCCGAGGATGGACAGGTCCACATGGCCGCCGCGGATCATGGCGAATGACTCCGCCGAGGAGAAGTAGGAGGTGCCGGCAATTTCGGTCACCGTCTCCTTCCCGGCGTTGATCAGGTCTGGATCCTCCGTGCCGGCCAGCGGATATGGCCCCACCCCCAGCATGCCGTTCTCCGACTGCAGCACTACCTCCACACCCGGCGGCACATGGTTCGCAATCAAAGTAGGCATCCCTATGCCCAGGTTCACGTAGAAGCCATCGCGCAACTCCAGCGCAGCACGTCGCACAATGCGCTCGCGCCTGGCTGCGTCCGACATCTTCACTGGAACTGCGTCCCCCGAATTTGGTAGAGGATTAGATAGAGTACTCATAGCCACCCTTGTGATGTTGCCCGGCTCCCTTGATATTCGACAGCGCTCACTGCTTCGCGCCACCGCGCTGGTGCTGGGCAGTCTGCTGGCATCCCTGCTACTCGCACACTGGCCTGATGATCCGCCGTCTCTCAAGCTGCTCGTGCCTGCCATCGTTGCCTTTGTCGGCACCTGGGATACGCTGCGCTGCCTTCGCGCCCGCTGGAGTTTCTATCACGGCGCCGTCATGATCCTTTTATATGTGGACATCATGGTCATCTCGATGATCCTCTTTCTCTTCCTTTATCCCTGGGGTAATTGGATTAAGTAGCAAGCCGCACCGTCCGCCGCTCGACGCGCTTCTCATAGCTGTGTCCCTCGAAGATGCGCTGAACGTAAATACCGGGGGTCATGATAGCGTCCGGATCAAGCGCGCCCGTTTCCACCAGCTCCTCCACCTCGGCAATCGTCACCTTCGCAGCCGTCGCCATCATCGGGTTGAAGTTGCGTGCGGTCTTACGATAGACAAGGTTGCCGGCGCGGTCGCCCTTCCAGGCCTTCACCAGTGCGAAATCCGCTCGCAGCCAGCGTTCCATCACGTAGCGCTTGCCCTCGAACTCCCGGACCTCTTTGCCTTCTGCCACCGGAGTCCCGAGCCCGGTCGGCGTGTAGAACGCGGGAATGCCGGCGCCGCCGGCGCGTATGCGCTCAGCCAGCGTGCCCTGCGGCACCAGCGTCAGATCCAGCTCGCCGCGGATCACTTTCTGCTCCAGCAGCTTATTCTCCCCCACGTAGCTGCCGGTATGCGACGCGATCATGCCCGCTTCGAGCATTAGCCCCATGCCGAAGCCATCCACGCCCATGTTGTTGCTGACCGTGCGCAGATTTTTGACTCCTTTGCGCACGAGTGCGGCGATCAACAGCTCAGGAATGCCGCAGAGACCGAAGCCGCCCAGCATGATGCTTGCGCCGTCGGCAATATCGCGTACTGCGTGATCGGCGCTTTCGACCAGCTTATTCATGTGTGCTCTCGTCCTCCGGCCAGCCTAGCCCGTGGCGACCGAGCCATGCGCCCACCATTCCCCACCCATCGGGCCACGGGCCAAAGCCTGCGTCAGCATTGATGTGCCCGCCGCCGTGCACAATCTCGAGATCTGCCTTCCACGCCTGCGCAAAGGCTTCCGCACGCTCCAGAGTGCAGTAAGGATCGCTGTCGCTTGCCACCAGCAAGGCAGGCGCCGCGAGAGGCTCCATGGGGATCGGTGTGAAGGTGTGAAGCGCCTCCGGCGCGTTCGATCGCTCCGCATCCGCCGGCGCGACCAGGACAACCGCCGCGACTGGCGCCATTTGCATAGCGAAGATTGTAGCCATGCAGCCAATGCTATGCGCCAGGACCACGACCGGGGCTGGTGTACGGCCGATGGTTTCTTTCAGCGTTTTTACCCAGGCGACACGCTCGGGCACCAGCCAGTTTTGTTGCGGCACTCGAGTCGCAGCGTTGCCCAACTGCGCCTGCCAGAGGGTCTGCCAGTGGTGAGGACCAGAGTTCTGCCATCCCGGCTGGATCAGGAAATGAGTTCTGGCTTCTGCGTCTTCCTGGGGCGGGATCACGCCCGAGCATACTGCACTCAGCGCTGCCACGCCAAGCCGTTCAGCCTGCAAATGTTGCACCAAACATGCCTAACTGGGGTAGCATGTCGCAACAGCAAAGTCGCTTCTCCGGGGAGAATGGAATGCTAAAAGGGTTTCGAGACTTCATCCTTCGCGGCAATGTCGTGGATCTTGCCGTTGCCGTTGTGGTCGGCGCTGCATTCGGCGCTATCGTCACCGCGCTGGTCGCCGACATCATTACCCCGTTGATCTCCGCGGTCGTTCACAAGCCGGACTTCTCCTACCTGATCCTGGATATCAACGGCGGCAAGATCAAATATGGCGACTTCCTCAACGCACTCATCTCGTTCCTGCTGATCGCTGCCTCGGTGTATTTTCTGGTCGTTCTCCCCTTGAATGCGCTGCTGAATAGGTTCAAGAAGCCTGTGCCTGTCACGCCTCCGGCTACCAAGGTCTGCCCGGAATGCCTGAGCGACATTCCAGCCGCGGCGAAGCGCTGCTCGCATTGCACACAGCTTGTCGCTTGATACCCGCATCTCGGGCCAGCGCGCCTCGCCCAATAAAATCTCGAAAGCGGGTCATGCTATCGCTTCTCCATCGGAGCGCCGTAGCGATACGGGCGACAGCATGAGATCGACAGCGCTGGGTTACTCTTTTCATGACCGGTACCAGCCCCTCAGGAGATCGCCTCTTGCTCTTCCGTCCTGTTTCCCTCGCTTTTTTGCTTGTCGCACCGACCCTTCCGTTGCTCGCACAGTCGCCCACCGTCCCTGACTCGCTATTTGGATATCGCGACTTCGCGGCGCAGGCTCGGATTGATCGTGAATTCCTCGCAGTACCCGATGCCCGGCTCGCCGGTGAGGAGCTGAAGAGTCTGACGGCGGTACCCCATGTTGCGGGATCGAAGGAGGACTATGACACGGCGGTGTACGTCGCCGGCAAGTTCAAGGCCGCGGGTCTGGAAACCACGATTGTGCCTTACAAGGCATGGCTGAATCTGCCGCAGACCGTACACGTAGAAGCCACGGACAGCAGCGGGAAAGTATTGATGCAGGGGCCATCCAAAGAACATGTGAGCGCCGATCCGTTCCAGGACGATCCACGCGTCCTGCCTGCCTTCAACGGCTCATCGCCCTCGGGAGACGTGACCGGCGACATCGTCTACGCCAACTACGGCCGGCCGGAGGACTTCCAGAAGCTGGCCGATGCCAATATCGATCTTCACGGCAAGATCGTGCTGGTCCGCTACGGCGGCAATTTCCGCGGGGTGAAAGTCTACATCGCGCAGCAGCGTGGCGCCGCCGGCGTGCTCATCTACTCCGATCCTTATGACGACGGTTATTTTCAGGGCGATGCATACCCCAAAGGACCGTACCGCCCCGACAGCGGGGTGCAGCGGGGCTCAGTACAGTTCATGTTCAAGTATCCCGGGGACGCCACCACGCCGGGCGTAGCATCCACGCCAGAGCTTCCCGAAGCACAACGGCTGCAACCTGCGAAGATGGACAGCCTGCCTTCTATTCCTTCATTGCCCCTTTCGTATAAAGATGCCTCGCCCATTCTTGAGCATCTCGGGGGGGCAGCCGTGCCGCGAGGCTGGCAGGGCGCGCTTCCCTTCACCTACCACATGGGCGGGGATGGCGCAGTGCGCGTGCACCTGACGCAGAAGATGGACTATGCAGAGCGCACCATCTGGGACGTCATCGGACGCATACCTGGCACTGAAAACCCCGACGCGTGGGTCATCGCGGGCAATCACCGAGACGCGTGGGTATATGGTGCGGTCGATCCGAATAGCGGTACCGCGGCGATGCTTGAGGCAGTGCACGGCATGGGCGCGCTGCTGAAATCCGGCTGGAAGCCGAAGCGCACGATCTATTTCTGCAGTTGGGACGCGGAGGAGGAAGGCCTGATCGGATCGACCGAGTGGGTGGAAGATCACGCGAAACAACTCGATCATGCTGTGGCCTATTTCAATACGGACGTCGGCGTCTCCGGGCCTGAGTTTGAAGCGTCCGCGGTGCCTTCGCTCAAGCAGTACGTCCGTGATGTCGCAGCCGAAGCGTCGAGCCCGCACGGCGGATCGGTATTGGATGCATGGAAGGCCGAAGTTCCACGCACTGGCTCGTCCGCGTCGATGGAGGAAGCGCGTAGCGAAGGTCCCCGGCCTGCCCTTGCGTCGGTAGGCGATCTGGGTTCCGGTTCGGACTTTACTCCGTTTCTGCAACACGCCGGGGTGCCTTCGACCGACATCGGATCGAGGGGCCACTATGGTGTGTATCACTCTGTATTTGACAACTATGCGTGGTTCACGCGCTTCGCCGACCCGACGTTTGTCTACGAGCAGCAGCAAGCCCGCGTTTTCGGACTCGAAGTACTGCACATTGCAGATGCGGATGTACTGCCTTACGACTACGTGACCTATGCGAAGCAGATCGGCTCGTACCTGAAAGATGCAGAGGCAAAGTCCGGCAAAGCGGGCATGCGACTGAGTTTTGCGCCAGCAGATGCCGCTGTCTCGAGGATGCTGAGCGCGGCAGAGTCTGCTTACTCGAAACAAAAGTCAGCATCCGGTGACTTGAATGCGATGAATGCAAAATTGCGACAAGTGGAAGGCGACTTGCTCGATCCGGAGGGCCTGCCGGGCCGCCCCTGGTTCCGGCACACCGTCTACGCTCCGGGGGAATACACGGGATACGCAGCGGTGGTTATCCCTGGCGTCAACGAGGCCATCGATGCGAAGAATCAAGAGCACGCGCAAAAGGAGCTGGACGCACTGACTGCCGCGCTCGATCGGGCATCGGGTGACTTGAAGGCGGCTGCGGGCGAATAAGCAGCCGCAAATGCGCTTGCCCGATCGGCTCTAGTTTTTGCCTACGAGCTGCTGCGCCTGCAATATGACCAGATCGGAGAGGTCTTTCTTCTCTAAGCCGTGTACTTCTTTGTTGAAGGCGTCCACTTTACTGGACCAGTTCATCGAGCAGAACTTCGGTCCGCACATGGAGCAGAAAGCAGCTTCCTTGTAGTAGTCGTCCGGAAGGGTCTCGTCATGCATGGCGCGTGCCGTCTCCGGATCGAGTGAGAGCGCGAACTGCTTCTCCCAATCGAAGGTGTAGCGGGCGTAGCTGATGGCATCGTCGCGGTCACGCGCGCCAGGTCGATGCCGCGCCACATCGGCAGCATGCGCGGCGATCTTGTAAGCAATGATGCCGTCCTTTACATCCTTCTCGTTGGGCAGACCAAGGTGTTCCTTTGGCGTAACGTAGCAAAGCATCGACGCTCCATGCCATCCGATCATTGCCGCACCGATCGCGCTGGTGATGTGGTCATAGCCCGGAGCGATGTCGGTCACCAGCGGTCCCAGCGTGTAGAACGGCGCCCCGAAGCAATACTCGACTTCCTTGTCTACCTGCTCCTTGATCTTGTCCAGCGGCACGTGTCCAGGACCTTCGATCATGACCTGGACGTCATCCTTCCACGCATGCGCGGTCAACTCCCCGAGAGTCTTCAACTCTGCGAATTGCGCCTCATCGCTTGCGTCCGCAATGGAGCCGGGACGTAGTCCATCGCCGAGGGAGAAGCTCACATCGTGCTTCGCCATCACCTTCACGATGCGATCGAAGTTCTCGTAAAGAAAGTTTTGTTTGTGGTGATGAGTCATCCACTGCGCCAGGATGGCGCCGCCCCGGCTGACGATTCCGGTGATGCGGCTGGCCACCATGGGCACATACTGGATGAGCACGCCGGCATGCACAGTGAAGTAGTCGACGCCCTGCTCGGCCTGCTCCTCGATGACCTCGAGATACACATCGATGTTCAGGTCCTCCAGCCGCTTCACGCGATTCAGCGCCTCGTAGATCGGCACCGTACCGATCGGCACCGGGGAATGGCGCAGGATAGTTTCGCGAATCTCCGGGATGTTGCCTCCGGTCGAAAGATCCATTACGGTATCGGCGCCGAAGCTGACGGCAGTGTGAAGCTTTGCAAGCTCCTCATTGATGTTCGACGTCACGGCGGAATTGCCGATGTTGGCGTTGATCTTGCAACGGGATGCTACGCCGATCCCCATCGGCTCCAGTTCGGGATGGTTGATGTTCGCCGGGATGATCAGCCGGCCGGCCGCAATCTCGGCGCGGATCAACTCGGCATCCAGCTCCTCTCGCCGCGCCACAAACTCCATCTCCTCGGTAATGCGGCCCTGGCGAGCGTAGTGCATCTGGGAGACATTGCGATCGCCCGTGCGGGCCACCTCTGCGCGACGCTTCTCGATCCACTCCGCGCGCGGCTTCAGAATCTCTGTGGTGGCGTAGCTCTCGTGCTCTGCGTTGTGGCTCATGCGGGTCTCCCTGAATCCGTGCCGGAAGCGCGACAGTTAGCGCTCACAACACCTGATCTTCCCCTGATTATAGCGGCGATTGCACGCACACCTCCGCCCGCGGCCATCAGCGATCCGCCGGCATCTAAGCTGGATTGCTTGACGGTCGCCTCTCCGGGACCTAACCTTAGAAGGTCTATGCAGCCGCGTTCGCAGACATTCCGCATTGGCCTCGCAGTGGTGATCGTCCTCGGCGTCATCGCCTGGCTCGCCGTGAGTGGCATCCAGTCGAATAAGAGTTACTACGTCACGATCGGCGAGCTACAGGGCATGGGGGCCAAGGCGTACACGCGGCATCTGCGGGTCGCGGGCAACGTCGAGCCGGGATCTATCGCGCGCAATGGCACGCACGCCCAGTTCATGCTGCTGGAGCTGGGGAAGAGATTGCCGGTCGAGTATGCCGGGGTAGAGCCGCCGCCCGATACGTTCAAGGACAATGCGCAGGCGCTGGCGATCGGCACTCTGGGCCGCGACGGCATCTTCCACGCCACCGAACTGCAGGCCAAGTGCGCGTCGAAGTACGCGCCGGCGCAGAAGCCCGGCGCTCCCGCTGCTTCGGACAAGACGGCCGCACTCCGCACGCCTGCTCCCACCAGCCCCAACTAAGTTGCCCGCTATACTGCGGGAGCCAATGTCAGCCGTTGCCATGGTCGAGGACGTGTCCAAGCTTTACGGACGCTTCGCCGCACTGCGGCACGTGAGCACCACGCTCGAGGCTGGGCGCTGCTACCTGCTGCTGGGCGAGAACGGCGCGGGCAAGTCCACGCTGCTGCGCGTGCTGGCCGGACTGCTGCGGCCAACGCTGGGCACGGTGCGTGTGCTCGAGCGGGCGCCGGCGGAGGCTCGCGCGCGCATTGGCTACATGAGCCACGCGGCGATGCTCTACGACGAGCTGACAGCGCGCGAGAACCTGGAGTACACCGCGCAGCTTTACCCGGAGCGGGCGTGCCTCAGCGCGGAGCAGGCCCTGCGCTTGGTGGGGCTGGACCCGGCGCTGGCGCGGCCGGTGGGGCAGTATTCGCAGGGCATGCGACAGCGGACATCGCTGGCTCGTGTACTGCTGTCGCAGCCGGAGCTGCTGCTGCTGGACGAGCCCTTCTCCAACATGGACCGCGCGAGTGCGGAGCGCATGCTGGCGCTTCTGACGGAGCTGCGCGGCGTTGGCCGCACGATCGTCCTGACCACGCACCAGCGCGAACTGGCCGAACCCATGGCCGATGTCGTGCTGATGATGCGGGACGGCGCGCTTACGACCTCTGCAGATGACATCGTTGCGCGACGCGCGGAGACGCCATGAAGACGAATGCGGCGCGCATCCTCGACGGCCTTGGCATTGCCTACACGTTGCAGGAGTACGAGGTCGATCCAGAGGACCTGCGCGCGACTACGGTTGCGGCGAAGATCGGGATGCCTGCCGAGCAGGTGTTCAAGACGCTGCTATGCGCAGTTGGCGCGGGCGAGTACGTCTTTGCCGTTGTTCCAGGGGATGCGGAACTTGATTTCAAGAAGCTGGCGCGGGCGGCGGGGGTACGCAAGGCGGAGATGGCCGCGCTCAAGGATGTGCAGCCGCTGACCGGGTACATCCGGGGCGGGGTGACCGTCTTCGGGGCGAAGAAGGCGTACCCGGCCTTTGCCGATGAGACCATCGAGCTGTTTGACGTCGTCTCGGTCTCGGCCGGCCATCGCGGCGTGCAGATCGTGCTCTCGCCGGCGGACTACCTGCGCGCGACCGGCGCCACTGTCGCCGACCTGACCAAGAGCGCCACAGACTTGACCAAGAACCATTTGCGGGCCCCCGCGTGATCGCCGCTCTATGGGCGCATCTGCGCAAGGACCTGCGCATCGAGTGGCGCGCGAAAGATGCGATGCAGTCGATGCTGTTCTACGCCCTGCTGGTGGTGGTGCTTTTCTCCCTGGCCTTCGATCCGACGCGCGAGACATCGCGGCAATACGCGGGCGGCGTGCTTTGCGTCGCGGTGCTGTTTGCCGCGGTGCAGGCGCTGAACCAGGCGTGGTCGCGCGAGTTGCGGGGCAACGTGCTGGATGCGCACCGCATGTCGGCTGCGCCGGCGAGTGCACTTTACCTGGCCAAGGTGCTGGCGAATTTCATCTTCGTGCTGATCGTCGAGGCGGTGCTGACACCGGTCTTCGTGATCTTCTACAACCTGCATCCACTGGGGAACGGGTGGCTGTTCCTGGCCATTCTGCCGCTGGGGAGCTGGGCGCTGGTGGCAAACGGCGTCTTCTTCGCGGCGTTGTCGCTGCGGGCACGTTCGCGCGAGCTGCTGCTGCCTCTGCTGCTCTTCCCTATCTTTGTTCCCGCGCTGCTGGCGATGGTGCTGGCGGCGAGCGATGTGCTGACAGGTGAGAGCGATCCAGGATTGTGGGTGAAGATGCTGGTTGGCTACGACGTCATCTTCACGGTGTTGAGCGTGCTGCTGTTTGAGACGGTCCTTCACGCAGAATAGGCACGCAGAATGAAGGCTGCAAGGTAACGGTACCTTCCAGCCGCTCTCCCACCTCTTAGGATTCCCCAACGCGGGATATGTCACAGTTTCTGTGCCTAACGCAATGACAACTTGGAACAAAGTGAAAGGCCCCACATCTCGTACGAGAGATGTGGGGCCATCGGGCACCTGGACTTGAGGCGCCGCGATCACATGTTGGCGGGGGTGCAGGTGTTGTGGCCGAGCGAGGAGTTCGTCGCGGGGAGGGGCGGCGTTGGCGGTGTGGCCCAGGGCGCGCTGTTGAAGTCGAAGAAGTCGAGCATGCTGGGCTGTGCTGCATCGCGCGCGGTGAGGTATTTGCCGTTGCCTATAAAACGGTCCTCGATGAACTTGATGACGGCGGTGTGATCCATGGGGATATGGGAGACGTAGTGCCGGCGGGTGAAGGGCGAGATGACCATGTTGGGGACGCGGAAGCCAATCTGCGCGGCGAAGCCGTTGACGGCGGCTGCGTCGCCGGGATGCGCGCCGGGACTGTTGGGGCGGAGGTCGCAATGGGGGGTCGCGGGCGGAGTGGCAGGTACGCAAGGATTGTAGGTGTCCGGATTCACCGCGATGCTGGCGACATCAGGAATGCTGCCGAGCGAGGCATTGGTGTTGGCATTGGAGTGGTGCGGCACGGGAGGGACGTGATCGTAGGGACCGCCGCCCTCGTCGTAGCTGAAGAAGAAGACGCCGTCCTTCCACTCGGGACTGGCCATGAAGGCGTTAATGATCTTTGCCATCTGCTGCTGCCCGAGGAGAATGGACTGAAAAGAGCCGGGGTGTTCGTCGTTGATGCCGTAGGCGGGCTCAATGAAGGCGAGAGCGGGTAGCGTGCCGTTGTTGAGGTCGGTGAAATACGTTGCCAGCGGTGCGACGTGATTGGTGTCGATGCAGAAATAATTCGAGGAATCGCCGACGGTGCTGGACTGCTTTGTAGTACCCGAGCAGGCGGCGTGCGAGGGGTTTTGGTAGAGATACCTCTTTGTGTAGGTGATGTAGCCGAGCGTGCTGGCGGGATAGTTGGCGGGACCACTGCCGCAATCGTCGTCTCCTGAGCCGCACTCGGCGGCGGTGTCCGAGTAATAGACCCTCCAGGAGACACCTGCATTATCGAGCGCCTGGAAGATGCTGGGCACACTGAGCGAGCCGACGTGGTCGTCGTAGCCGGGGTCGAATGCGAGGCCATGGGTGGTGCCGCCGCTGTAGGCTGCGATGCGGTTCGGAGTGCTCTTGCTGGCAATGGGCGAGAACCAGCGGTCGGAGACGGCGAACTGCGAGGCCATGTAGTAGTAGTAATTGAGGAAATCCTCGTCGTAGTAGCCCATGGCGCGATCGCCGCTCAGGTCGGTGTAGCCGGGACAGGGGCCAGCGTTCTTGCACTTGCTGTTCGCAAAGCCATCGGCATTGGAGACATAGCCATTCATCTTGATCTGACGCGTGGTGGAAAGGTTGCCGAGTGACACGTCGGCATAACTTTCCGACCAGGCCGAAGACATATCGTCGACACACGTGCTCTTGAACTTGTAAAGCGTGTGCGCGACACCCTGTTTGTCCTTATTGCTGATGTTCAGCTTGTCGTCAATGCCATCGACTTGATAGACGTTCCCATCGTCGCCCGTATTGAGGCCTTTGGCGCGGCGATAGTTGTTCAGCATGCCGAAGTAGTTGTCGAAGGTGTGGTTCTCCTGCAGCATGAAGATGACGTGGTTGATCTTGGCGGTGCTGCCGGGCACGGCTACGGTGACGGTGGCACTGTCCGAGGCGGTACCTTTGGAACCTGTGGCCTCTGCGGTGTAGGTCGTCGTAGAGGCCGGTGTGACTTTCTGCGTTCCACCCTTCGCCGCAAGGTTGTAGCTACTGCTGTCCGAGCCGGTCACGGTCACCGTGGTGGCATTCGCGGCGGCCACCGTTAACGTGGATGATCCTCCCGCTGTGATCTCGGTGGGGCTGGCGACGATAGTCACAGAAACAGAGGAGGACTTCGACACTGTAACAACGGCTGTTGCCGAGGCAGTACCCCCGGAGCCAGTTGCCTTCGCGGTGTAGGTGGTGGTCGCGGCTGGGGAGACGGATTGTGTTCCGCCACTCGCGGAGAGGCTGTAGGTGCTGCCATCAGAGCCGGTCAGGATTACGGCGTTCGCGTTCTTCGCAGTGACGGCCAGAGTAGAGGATGTTCCCGCGGCGATCGAGGCGGGGTGGGCCGCGATGGTCACGGTTGGAGCCGGAGGCGGTGCTCCTGTCACCGTCACAGTTGCAGTTCCGGAAGCCTGCCCTCCTGCACCGGTTGCATTCACGGTGTAGGTAGTGGTCGCAGCGGGAGTGACGGCTTGCGTGCCCCCATTGGCCGACAGAGCATAGCTGGTGCCATCGGAGCCGGCGACCGTCACCTGGGTGGCGCTGGTTGCGCTCACAGTCAACATGGATGTTGCCCCAGCGGCGATCGAAGCGGGGCTTGCCGCTATGGCCACCGTCGGAAGTGTGGCAGGCGGATCACTGGGTAAGGTGCCGGACTTGGCTGCGCCGCATCCTGCGAGCGTCACGAGAAGGGCAAACAGCGAGATCGCCGCCAGAGGCGAGGATAGCCTGTAGAGAAGCGTGTGCGGACGCATCTTCATTGCGGTGTATTCACCCACTCGGACTCGAATTGAAAGCAACGGGCACAACAAAGCAGATAGAGGGGGTCCAAAGACTCCGCTCGCTAAGGAGCGGTTGGCAACGCGCCTGTCTCATGCTCCGGGCTTACTTCCCGGAGAACACGCCGCGAAGGGGAAACGCTGGCCTGTTCTGGTTACATATATCTGAAAAATCATTCCGGCGTTCATGAATCTCTGGTTAGGGCAGGTCGACCGTACCTACCAATCGGTAACGCCGATGGTTACCCGGTAGGGTGGAGAACAAGATATTGCCTGAGTGGCCTAACTGCGCTCGTAATGAAAATGGAATTCCTGTTCGCTGGGAACGGGTACGCCATCTTTGGTCGCTGGAGTGAAGAGCCACTGCCGGACCGTGGCAATCACTGCCTGGTCGACGGATGGATCCAGACCTTTGACCAGAGTCAACTGGGTGATTTTGCCGTGGTCGTCGATGACGGCGTCGAGGATGACATCGCCTTTGGTGCCGTGAGCAAGCGCGGAGAGATCCGGATGCGGGTAGGGGAAGTGCTGGAGCAATGCGATGCGGATGTCGCCTTCGCCGAGCCCGCTCTCGGTGGTACTTCCTGTGCCGGCATCGGCCCGGGGCGGCTGCGGTGGTGCCGGCTTATCGGCCGCTTTGCGGCGTTCGGTCTTCGCGTTCGTGGTCCGAACACTACGCACTGACGAGTCTGACGCTGAGGGTTTGCGGCTGCCCGGACTGTAATACGTGAGGAGGGTGAGTCCCCGGGTCGTGCCCGGCAGTTTGAAGAGAGCGATCCGCGGCGCGCGATGTATCCACACAGCAATGGCGAGCAGGACGATGGCGTGAACGGCGATGGACAACACGGGGCCCTGTGAGGTGAGCCGTCGCAATCGGGGGCCTGGTTCAGGCGGCATCGTGCGCTCCTCGTCGCGAAGTCGTCTTGCCGTGATTCTGTTTAGTAGTATCGTCTGCCTACTCGATCGGATAGGACAAGCGGGATATGAAATTGGTCTTCCTGATGGTCGCGGCGCTGCTTCTTCCTGGCATGCCGCAGCGTGCGCAACGACCGGCGATCGACTATCACCAGCATCTTTTGAGCCCGTCCGCCGCTCGGCTGGGCTCCTTGCCCCACGCGTTTACGGCGCGCGACCTCATTCCACTTTTAGACGCGGCCGGGGTCGAACGGGCGCTGGTTTTGTCGCTGGCGTATCAGTATGGCAATCCGAACCGGCCGGCGGTGAAGGAGGAATACGCGAAGGTCAAGGCGGAGAACGACTGGACGGCGCAGCAGGTGGCGGAGTATCCCGGACGCCTTCGCGCCTTTTGCGGTGTGGATCCGCTGAAGGACTACGCGCTTGAGGAGATCGCGCGATGCGCAAAGAACGCTTATCTCCATTTCGGACTGAAGCTGCACTTTGGGAATTCCGATGTGGATATGGATCAGCCTCAGGAGGTAGCCAGAGTGCGTGCGGTCTTCCGGGCCGCGGACGAGCACGGGATGGCGATTGTGGTGCACCTGCATCCCTCGGTGACGCGGCACCGGCCCTATGGAGCGAGGGAGGCGGAGCTTTTTCTGAATGAGGTGCTTCCAGCGGCGGCGCATGTTCCGGTGCAGATTGCACATCTGGCCGGCGCTGGAGGATATGACGATGCTGGAGCGGATGCGGCGCTTGCGGTGTTCATCGGAGCAATTCGAAAGCACGACCCGAGGATGGCGCGCGTGTACTTCGATATTTCAGGAGTAGCGGGTCTGGGTCACTGGGAAGCGAAGAAGAGCCAGATTGCGGAGCGCATACGGCAGGTTGGTGTCGAGCGCATTCTGTGGGGTTCGGACGGCGCCTTTGGCGGCGGCATGACGCCGGAGCAGGCGCTTCGCGCGTTCGAGGAACTGCCGCTGACAAAGCAGGAGTTTCAGACGATCTATAGCAACATGACCACGTACATGCGCTGAGAGTTCGCAGAGTGAAGAGTAGCGGTCACCAGGCGAGGGGTCACTCCTGCCAATCATCGAATGACCCAGCGCGAACCGCCGCTGCCAGCGCCGCAATGTCACCCGCCAGCACCCGATCCTCGCGCAGCGGCGCGACAAACTCCCGCACCCGCACGCGCGCCGCCTCCACCTGCAACGCAGCTTTCAGCGGCAGACGAAATTCCAGCGCCTGCGCCGCCGTCATCAACTCAATGCCGAGCACCATCTCCGCGTTCTCCACCACCTGCCGCAGCTTCAGCGCGGCCGTCATCCCCATCGAAACGTGGTCCTCCTTGCCGCCCGAAGTCGGCACAGAATCCACACTCGCCGGATGCGCCAATACCTTTGCCTCGTTCAAGAGCGCGGCAGCGGTCACATGCGCAATCATGAATCCCGACGAGAGCCCCGGATGATCGGAGAGGAACGGCGGCAGTCCCTCGTTGATGTCCGGGTTGATCAGCCGGTCGATGCGCCGCTCGCTGATACTCACCAGATCGGCCAGCCCGATCGCCGCATAGTCCAGCGCGAATGCGAGCGGCGCGCCATGGAAGTTGCCGCCGGAAAGAATATCTCCAGCATCGCCATCCGTCGCGAATATCAGCGGGTTGTCGGTGGCAGCGCCGGTCTCCGTCTCGATGACCGCCGTCGCATGATCGAGCACGCCGCGCACGGCGCCGTGCACCTGCGGCATGCAGCGCAGGCAGTACGCATCCTGCACTCGCGGATCGTTCATCCGGTGCGACTCGCGGATCTCGCTCTGCTCCATCAGCGTGCGCAGGTGCGCGGCCGCGGCTATCTGGCCCGCATGCGGACGCGCCGCATGGATGCGTGCATCGAATGCCGCCGGGGTGCCCATCAGCCCCTCGAGCGACATCGCGCCCGCCAGATCAAAAAGTCGCACCACGCGCTGCGCCCGCGCCAGGCTCAGTCCGCCGACGGAAGCCATCGCCTGCGTGCCGTTCAGCAGGGCGAGACCCTCCTTCGCCTGCAACCGCAAAGGCAAGAGGCCAGCAGCCGCAAGCGCCTTCGCGGCGGGCATGCGCTCACCATGCACGAACACTTCGCCCTCGCCGATCAGCGCCAGCGCGAGGTGTGCGAGCGGGGCGAGATCGCCGCTGGCCCCGACAGAACCGCGCGACGGCACGACAGGATGGATGCGCCGCGTGAGCATCGCCACAAGCAGTTCCGCCACCTCGGTACGCACGCCGCTCGCGCCCTTGGCCAGCACGTTTGCGCGCAACAGCAGCATGCCCCGCACCTCGGGTTCGCTCAGCGGCTCGCCCACGCCGCAGCAGTGGCTGCGCACCAGGTTCTGCTGCAGCGCCGCCAACTGGTCGGGCGCTACCCGCACCTCGGCGAGCTTTCCAAAGCCGGTGTTGATGCCATATGCCGCTGCGTCACCGGCGGCGGCACGATCAACCACAGCGCGTGAAGCCAGCATGCGGCCTATCGAAGCGGGGGCCAGGGCGACTTCGACTGTCGCCGCAGCGACGGCATCGAGTTGCGCCAATGTCAAAGGATCGCCGTTAAGCAGGACCGGAGCGGAAGAGTTCGTCATAAGAATGCGTCAGGGGAATACGTAGGGAGAATGCATCAGGCAAACCCTTCACTATAGCGGTCGCGGCGGCCTACGTCACGCAAAGGGGGTCACTGTACCGGGTCACGCCGGACGCGGCATTCTGGTCCGCCGCGCGCGCCGCTCCATCTGTACCCACGCGAATAGCGCAATCGCCAACAGCGGCAGAGCGGCAAAGAGCCACACCGTGCCCCGGCGCGCCGAGTAGCTGGCCACCGTCAGATCGGTCGCGACGCTCGCCTCGCGTCCCCGCTCGCTCACATGGATGACTGCGTGCCACCGCCCGGGACGCGGCAGTTGGACGACGGCATCCTCCAGCAGCCGGTTGGTCGCATGCGCATGCGAGAGATGCGCGATCTCAGGCGCGAGTCGCGTGTCCTCGGGCGTGAGTGTGACGACAACATCCGCATCCAGGAGGACGCTTCCCTGCTCTTCGACCATCACGCTCAGGTCAGCCGAGCCCACAGCCAGCGACTCCGGCGTAGTGAACAGCGACACCATGAACGGTCCGGCGGCCTGCCGCAACTGCAACCGGCCGCCATCGGCATGCGCCCCCACGGCGCAGCATCCGACCACCAGAGCAGCGAGTAGACGCTTCACATCGCACCCATCATTACGCCGCGCATCTGCATCGGCTGAAGCAGGACCCAGAATCCGAATGCGTACAGCGCGATGGTAAGCAGCAGCAGCGGCGCGACGGCCAGCAGCCGCCTCGCAAGGCGCGTGGCTGCCACCGTCCGCCACGCCAGATACAGCGACAGCAACAGACCTGCGTCAAGGAAGAGGAGCTGCAACTGCAGCAGTCCATTCCCTTGCAGCACCATCGCGCCTGCGCCCCAGAGCGGCGCGCCCAGCCCATGCAGCCCGAAGTCCTGCGCGGCCTGCTCGACCAGCGGCAGCAATGCCGGTGCGGCCATCACCAGGTGAAAGGCAAGGTGCGCCGCCCACATTCCCATGCCCACCGGCACCAGTGCGAGCGCGCCACGGCCGAACGCCTCGCGACGCGGTTCCCCGCCGCGAATTGCCTGCGAGACCAGCCACACGATTCCGGCGGCCATCATCGTCGCAACAACCACGCCGGCAAAGCTTCCCATGTCAGTGTTCAGCCAAGGCAAGCGCCGTTCCGCAGCCGCCAGGAACGCACCCCCCGGCCCCACCATCGCCGCGGCATTCGCAAACCCGGCAAACACCAGCACGAGGGCTGCGACAGCGACGTCCATCCTGCGATGCAGCCGCCCCAGCGACGACGTCGGTTCGCCCGACAGTACGTCTTGCGTCATGCTGCGCGGCATGATGCCGATGTTGTCGTGCGGGCACGCCTTCACGCAATCCATGCACAGCGTGCAGTCTGCGTTGCTGCGCTTTTCCGGCAGATACAGCTCCAGCTCGCAGCCACGCTGCTGTGTATTGCCGCGGATGCAGTCTCGCGTCGTACAGGTGGTGCAAGTGGAAGCGCTGCGGATCTGCAAGGTGGTGGGCGAGATCAGCGATCCGACAAAATTGAATTGTCCGATCGGGCAGACGTACTTGCAAAAACTGGCGCCGCGGAAGAACGTATCGACCAGAAATGCCGCACCTACATAGCCAATCAGCATCCATGCAGTGCGTGCCGGGCTGTTCCACAGCGCAAAGCGTTCATAACCGAAGAAGAAGGCCAGCATCAGCCCGATTCCGATCCACTTCACGCGCAACCACCGCGGCCAGCGAAAGCGCGCCCACCCAAAGCGCCGCCCGAGTTCACGCGGAAGCGTAAACGGACACGCCATGCAGAAGAGATTGCCCGCAAACAGCAATGCCACGATCCCAAGTGCGCGAAGAATGTTCCAGGGCAGCACACCCGCAAGGTTCATAGCCGCCATTGGATGGCCGGCGAAGCCATGCGCGATCACAATGCACATTACCAGGAGGCTCGCCGCCTGAAGCGATTGCCTGCCGTACCGCGCACGAAGCAGAGCGCCGATGATCGGCAAGCGAAGCAGATCAACAGGTGCCGCCTGAAGTTTGCCCGCTGCCGGCGCGCCGCCAATCGTCACCAGGGCATGCCGCGGCCTGCGATGCGAAAGGAGTGACAGCGTTACGCCGATCACGGGCACCAGATAGATAGCCGAGCCTACGACCCACATAAACGCTCCGGCCGCAGCCTGGTCCTGCATTGCAGTCAATCCGAAGATGCGTGGGGCCGCCGCATACGTCGGGTACAGCACGCGATTCGAGAATGCGAGGAACGCCGAGAGCGCCGTGTTCGCCAGGTCCGCAGTAATGAGATACGGCACCACTGCCCAGCGCGACCAGTGCGTGCGGCTGGGCCAGGGCTGCAGCACCGTCCACCAAAAGAGCAGCGAGGTTAAGAGGAAACACGCGTGCTCCACCTCGTGCCAGGCAGGCGAGCGCAAGGCGAGCTCATATGCCGCCGGCACATGCCAACCCAGATACGCCAGGTTCATAGCAATCCAGCCGGTCGCCGGATGCGTCATAAAGCGCGCGATCGCGTGAACCACGCGCGAGGTAAAGAGCGGCCCCAGACCATCGCGCACCCAGCCCCGTGGCAGTCCGCGCAGCAGCGGCACAGTGGGCGCGCCGAGCAGCAGGAGCGGCGGCGCCACGGACATCAGCAGCAGGTGCTGTGTCATGTGGGCGAGCAGCAGCCAGTTGCCTAGCACATCGAGCGGCGACGCTATGGCCAGCCAGACAGTGGCCAGCCCTGAGAAAAAGCAGGCTGCGCGCCACGGAGGAAGTTCAGCCGGTCGCGTCAGCCGTGCCACCCGCCAACCACGCCAGTAGATAATCGCCGTCAGCAGCAGCGACAGCGTGGCCCATAGCGGAACGCTCCACGAGGCCGCAATCGCATCTGACAGCTCAGGATTCACTCGAACTCCAACCGGCGATACAACTGCTTATGCATTTCTCGCTATAGGCGCAGGGCGCTCAGCGCTTGCTTATGTGGCCTTCTTAAGCGAAAGGCCACGGCGAGAAATGCTCCGCGAACCATCGCAGTAGCGATAATGCCTCAGGGACGGATCGCCTCCACCGGTTCCTTCGGCGCGGGATTGTTCGTCTCCGCAACATGCCGAGACGCGTCGATCGCAGCAGGCTGATTGGGCGGATGCAAAGTCTCAAGAAAAGATACCAGCGCGGTTACCTGTGCCGGCGACAGCGTCTTGCCATAGGCAGGCATGTTGCCGCCGCCCTGCGTTACCTGGCGCACCAACTGGTCCTCAGTAAGATGCGTTGCAACCTCATCCAGCGATGGCCCGCGACGTCCCCCGAGTCCTCCCATCTGATGGCAGTTGCGGCACTGCTTTTCCTGAAAAACAATGGCGCCCTGCCGCTCCAGCGGCGTTGTTCCCTTCACAAAATGCACCGGCACCGGGTCAGCGCTCCAGGCATTCATCTGCGGGCTCCAGGGAACATAGGTTCCCAGATGCGTGAGCGTGGCGAAGCCAACCGCCAGCACCACCACCAGGATCACGGCCACCGGCCTGCGATGCCAGCTCTTCTCGCCCAATCCGGCAACGAAGGGCAGCGCCAGCAGGATGCCGATCCCAATGACCGGCGCGATGAGCATAATCGGCGTCTCGATGGAAGGCGGCAGAAACGCCAGCGCCGTATAGATCCACAGAAAGAAGTAGTCGGGCTTGGGCACGGTCTGCACGATCGTGGGATCGGGCACGCCGGTCGGACCGATCGGACCGAACACCAGGGCACAAATGGCAACCGCCAGCAGGATGCCGGCCGCAAACATTGCGTCCTTCCACACCGCGCCGGGCACGAAGGGGATGCCGTCCTTGTGCGCCAGCTCGTTGTACTCCTGGATGTACGTTTCGCGTTTCACCAGGCGTCCCGGCGTAGGCCATTCATTGATGCCGAGCTTCAGCACCAGCCATGTATGCAGCGACGCGAACGCCAGCATGCTCGCGGGAATGACGAACACATGCAATGCGAAGAAGCGTGTAAGCGTTGGGCCGGCGATAATGGGGCCGCCCAACATCAGTTGGACCAGCTGACCGCCCACAAAGGGCACGCGGCTCAAGATCGAAGCTCCAATGCCCAGCCCCCAATAGGCATCCTGATCGAAGCGCAGCACCTGCCCGGTGAAGGCCATGCCCAAGGTCATCAACAGCAGAAAGACGCCGAGTATCCAGGTAAGCTCGCGCGGAAACTTATATGCCCCGAAGAGGAAGACCTGGCACATGTGGATCAGCACGACGGCAACCATGAAGTTCGATCCCCAGCCGTGCATACCCCGCAGGAACCAGCCCAGCGGCAATTCATGGTTCAGCACCTGCAGGCTCGCCCACGCGGAGCCGGCAGAGGGCACGTACACCAGCGCCAGCAGAATGCCGGTGACGATCTGCAGCAGCAGCAGGACAAAACTCGCGCTGCCGAAGACGTACCACCAGCTCGCCGTCTTTCTTGGCACCGGGTGCTCGACAGACTCCTTGACGAAGCCTTCGAGCTGCACACGGCGCTCTACCCAATCGTAGACTTGCTTGTACCAGGGCATGGCAGAATTCCTTTAACGAGTTTGGCTTCGTTCGCGAGCGTTGGCATCTGTCCGGCGCTGATCATCAGTTTGCCTCCGTCCACCTTATAGTCGTAGGTGAACAGGCCACGCTCCGGTGGCCCCGCCGCGCGTTCGCCATTCGAGTAATACACACCGCCGTGGCACGGACACATGAACAGCTCCGACTGCGGAAACCAGCGCACCGGGCATCCCAGGTGCGCGCAGTTCACGGCAAACACAGTGAACTGGTTCCCCGTCTCGCGCCGCACGTAACAGGCGACCTTTCCCGTATCGCCGTCCCATTTGTCCGTATTTGGGTTACGATATGTGGCCAGCACGGTCTCGCCTTCGTGGTAATCGCTCACCGGTCCCAGCGCGATCCAGGAGTTGTAGCCGCCCTTTCTGCGCACCGGCCCTAGAAGATAGCCGATCACTGGAGTCGCGATTGCCGCGGCTACCAGCGCGTTCACCGCAATGCTGACCTTGAACAGGAAGGTCCGCCGCGAAACACCCTCTTCGCCGTCCGTGGCGACTTTCTTGGCATGCTCCACCACCGATTCCTGCTTGGGCTCTGGTAAGCCCGGCTCCGGATTCATCGCACTCCTCCGCTCATCTTCGGCTGGTGTGCCGCTCCCTGGACGGCTTGCGGCCCCTGCGTTCTCTCCGGCGCCGCCGCCGGCTTCTGCGCCACCAGGAACGCGACCACGTCGCTTACGTTTTGTGCCGTCATTGGCTGCCCCTTGATTTGATTGCGCCAATCCGGCATGCCCAGGTCCGGGCGGCCTGCGATGACGGCAGTCCGCAGACCCTGGGGCGTTATCAGCGTAAGGAAATCTGCATTCAGCACCGAGCCCGATGTGCCGATCTTTCCGCCTGCCGGCCCGTGACAGCGCGCGCAGTTGCTCGCGTACACCTGCTCGCCTGCTTTCGCATTGCCTTTTCCATCATCCGCATAGGGCGGCACGTTCTCACCGGCCAGCGGGGTGCCCTTATTCCAGTCTTCGCGCATGCCGCGCACGATCGCGTCCACCTGCGCATCGGTCAACTCGCCGCCGAAGCTCCGGGAAAATGCCGGCATCATCGACCCCGGCTCACCCTGCGCCACTACCCGGCGCAGCGTCGCATCATCCACCAGCGCCTGGTACACCGGAGACGCCAGCGGCGTCGCCGGTCCACGCAGACCATCCGCTCCA
Source organism: uncultured Acidobacteriaceae bacterium (assembly GCA_963757575.1). Taxonomy (GTDB): domain Bacteria; phylum Acidobacteriota; class Terriglobia; order Terriglobales; family Acidobacteriaceae; genus KBS-83. The sequence goes on along the minus strand of CAVWSD010000011.1, from coordinate 466,878 downwards.
TGACAACCGGCACAGTTCTGCGCATAGAGCACGTGCGGCGACAGAACGCTCTCCGGGCGTGGCACCTCCGGCCCCGGCCCGGGTTTCCCCGGCGGCTTGCCGCAACCGTTCGCCAGAAGCGCGCAGGATAGCGCCAGCGCGAATACGCCCGCTCTCATCGCCGGTCCTCATCCTCTGGCCGTGGTGTCTCCGAATGCTCCACCCCCAGCCGCACCGAGAGAGGCGCGCCCTGCAGACTCTTGAGACGTCCCTCACGCGCGACGACCCAACCGGCTACCAGGCCGAAGCCGACCTGACTCAGCGCGAACCAGTACCAGTTGATGTGCTCGTCGAAAAATGGATTGAGCAGCCCGAGGATGGAATGCAGCAGACCGGTCCACAGCGCCGGCGCAATCAACCCGCCCAGCACAATCGGATGCCGCGGCATGATGGGCAACAGTGCGCCATAGAGTAGTCCCACAAGAAACGACGATACGGTGTGGATCACGATCGCGATCAGGAACGCCGCGAGATGGAAGGTAGCCAGGTCATGCTCCGATGGAGCATTCCAGCCCGCCACGCCGGCGCCCCCCAGCAGGTTCACCACGTACCAGATGCTGTGGAAGCGAACCACGCCATAAATCTCCGCCAGCACAATCATCACCGTGCCGCCCGCAAAGCCACCTTTGATGCCGGAAGATACCGGATGAGTCGTTACCGGCGTCACGCCGCGGCCGATCGCAGCATGCTCTACGCGTGTCACCCGCCGGCCTTCGCGCTCAATTGCGATCTCCTCGTCCGTCACCGGAAACATCTCATGTGCCTCGTGCGGCAGCACCTGACGAAACCATCCCACCGCGCCGGCCACCGCCATCACAATACCCAACGCCGAGATCATCACGTTGGTCACCAGGCCGGCAAAGACCAGCGTCAGGCCCACGGCCGTCACCAGGGGCCACTGCGTCGGCGCCGGCAGGTGGACGGCGTTCTCTGCGTGGCGGGAGCCGTCGTGTGGGACAACATGCTCGTGTCGTGCGTCCGTGCTCATGCCTATCGTCCAATCACGTATACGACGGTAAAGACCACTATCCAGACCGCATCCACGAAGTGCCAGTAGAGCGCCAGCACTTCCACCTTCTCGGTATGCTCCGGCTTCAGCGCGCCGGTCAGCGCAAAGATCAGCACCGCCGTCAGCATGATGAGCCCGACGATCACGTGCGAGGCGTGCAGCCCGACCAGCGAGTAAAACGTGGTGCCGAAGAGATTCGTGCTGATCGTCAGCCCATCCTTCGTGATGAGCTTGTGCCATTCCTGCGCAGTGCCCAGCAGGAAGATCGCACCGAACGCGATGGTCAGCCCCCACCACGCGCTGAACGCGGCCATGGCGCGCTTTACCAGGGCGCGTTCCGCCATCATGATGGTGCCGCTGCTCGAAAGCAGAAAAATCGTATTCAGGATCGGCAGCTCCAGCACCTGTCGCGGCTGCGGCCCGTACGTGCTCTTGCCGATGTAGTAGACATAGGCCACCACGAAAATGACGAAGATCGCCGACTCTGCCAGGATGAGCGAGAGCATGCCCACCCGGCCGCGCGACGGCAACCGCCAGTCGGGATCGACGGCGTGGCTGTGTACTGCGGGAGTCATTGGTATCGTGCTCATGACAGTGACATTCCGTTCGGCTCTCTCATCCTGCGTCCAATGGCTCATCCGGATCATTCGGATGTTTCAGGTCCCATAGCGGACGGCGGCTGGCGACTACCGGCTCAGTTGCGAAGTTGTATGGCGGAGGCGGCGAGCTGGTCGTCCACTCCAGCGTCCACGCATCCCACGGATCGGGCCCGGCCTCGCGGCCCTTCAGGGCTGAGTGCACCATGTTGTACACAAACAGGGCGATCGCGATTCCCTGTATAAACCCGCCGAGGCTCACGATCTGGTTCAGCGTCGTCCATCCGCGATCTGCCTCGTAGGTGTAGATGGATCGCGGCATGCCCAGAATACCCGGGATGTGCATCACGTCGAAGCAGAGGTGAAAGCCGATGAGAAAGAGCCAGAAGTGCCACTTGCCGAGGCGCTCATCGAGCATCCGGCCCGTCGCCTTGGGGAACCAGTAGTAAATTCCGGAAAAGATGGCAAACAGGATCCCGCCGACGATCACATAGTGAAAGTGCGCGATCACAAAGTACGAGTTGTGCAGTTGCCAGTTGAACGGCGCAACCGACAGGATGATGCCGGTCAAGCCCGCAATCAAGAACTGCACCAGGAACCCAACGGCGAACAGCATCGGAGTACGGTAGCGGATCTTGCCGCCCCACATCGTCGCCACCCAGTTGAAAATCTTGATGCCGGTAGGAATGCCCACCAGCATGGTCGAAAGAACAAAGAAGGCATTCGAGATCGATGTCATGCCGATGGTGAACATGTGGTGTGCCCACACGCCCATGCTTACGAACCCGATGCCTACGGAGGCAGCCACCATCGCCGGGTAGCCGAAAATCGCCTTGCGCGAAAAGACCGGGATGACCTCATTCATGATGGCGAAGGCTGGTAGCACCAGGACATAAACCTCCGGGTGACCGAAGATCCAGAAGAAGTGTGCCCACACGACCGCGGAGCCGCCCGCTTGCGTATCGAAGAAGTGTCCTCCCAGGTAGCGGTCGATGGTCAGCATGACCTGCGCCGCCGTTAGCGGGCTCACCGCCAGAAGGACCAGTCCGGAGGTTACGATGTACAGCCACACCAACAGCGGCATGCGGAAGAGAGTCATCCCTTTGCAACGCATACAGAAGGCAGTGGCAATGAAATTGACAGCCGCTCCGATCGAACCGAATCCGGCGACGATCAGCGACAGCGCCCAATAGTCACTGGAGTGGCCGCGGGAGAAGGGAAGCTCTGTCAACGGCGCATAGCCCCACCAGCCCACATCCGGCGCGTTGCCTGCGCCCTGCAACCCCACTCCGCCGATAAAGCTGTAATAGAGCAGCAGACCGCCGAAGGCGGACATCCAGAAGCTGAACGCATTCAACCGCGGGAACGCCATGTCGCGTACCCCCAGCATCAGCGGCATCAGGTAATTGCCGAAACCAAACACCAGCGGCATGGCCACGAAGAAGATCATCGTGGTGCCGTGCATGGTGAAGATGCGGTTATACGTCTCGGCACCGACGAAGTGGCTGTCCGGATAGAAAAGCTGGATACGGATCAGCAGCGCTTCTATGCCTCCCACCACCAGGAAGCCCAGTGCATAGAGCACGTACATGATTCCCAGCTTTTTGTGGTCGACCGTCACCACCCAGCTATGCAGCTTTTCCAGCCAGGTACCGTCAAACGCCTCGGGGCGCGTGGTCTCGGGGATGCGCGCGCCGCCCAGGCCGCCCGGTACCGGTATGCTGCCTTCTGCCATCTGCGTCCTGCTTTCCCGTCAGAGTGCTTATTGCAATGTGTTCAGGTAGTCCGTGATCTCCCGCACCTGGTCCGGGTTCAGATGCATGGACGGCATCAGCGCGCCCGGCTTGATCTGGTCCGGGTCCGCAATCCAGCGTTCAAGGTTCTGCGTTGTATTGTCCGCGGCGCCGGAGGCAATCGTCTTCCGGCTGGCCAGGTGGGTCAAATCCGGCCCAAATTGCCCGCGCGCCGAGGTCCCGGCAATCGCGTGGCAGTTGACACATGCCTGGGATTCAAACTCATGCCGTCCCGCGGCCAGCGCTGGATCCTGTGCGCCCGGTTGCTGCTCCTGCTTCACCCATGCGGCAAACTGCTCCGGCGTATCCACATACACGCGTAACAGCATCTTCGCGTGCTGCACACCGCAGAACTGCGCGCACTGTCCTTCGTACAAACCTGGCGTATGCGGGTCCATCCACAGTTCGTTAATACGATTTGGGACCACATCCACTTTGCCGGCCAGACGCGGCACCCAGAAGCTATGCATCACATCGGCGGAGGTGAGCTTCATGTACGTGGGACGAGAAGCAGCGCTATCACTTACCGGAATGTGCAACTCATTCGCCGTCGTGATGTGCAGCGCGGGGTAGCGAAACTCCCACCAGAATTGGTGCCCGACCACCGTCACTTCGAGCGCTCCAGTCGGCTTCGGTGCATCCTGGATGGCGAAGATCATGCGTGCGGTCGCGAGAAACAGGACCACCACGATCAGCACCGGGATGATAGTCCAGGAAAGCTCGATCTGGTTGCTGCCAAAAATTTGCGGTGGCTCGCTGCCATCGTCATCCGGCCGCTGGCGGAAGCGCACGGCAGCGTATGCAATCAATCCGGAAACAACGATGAAGATTGCGCCTGTAACAGCGAAGACAAACATCGACAGGCCGAAGATTGATTGTGATGGCGTGGCCGCGGGCGAGAAGATGCTCGTACTGCTCTTCTGCGCGAATGCGTGGTGCGCACCGGCGACGGCAATCACCGCTGCATTCAGCATGCGGCGCGGGCACAATGCGAAGCATTGCCTTGCACACGCCCCTAGTCGAGCCATACCTTGAGCATAGCGCACTCTCATTTAATGGCTAAGCCCCATATTTCTGGTATACGTCCGCCTTCTGCTGCAGCCCGTGCACACAATCGTTTGCGATGGAACATCGCGTTTCTGCTCGGCTTCGGCGTGCTCATCAATTTTTTCGATCGTGTCAATCTTTCGGTTGCACATGATGCGTTGCATTCCACGTTTCACATCGATGAGGTCGCGTTCGGCTATCTCGCCGGCGCCTACAACTGGACCTACGCCGCTTGCCAGTTACCTATTGGCGCGCTTTTAGACGCGTTCGGCGTCGCGGTTGTGGGGCGCATCGGTTCCCTTCTGTGGGGCATAGCCACGCTCGCCGCTGCCGTGTCGCCGACTTACGGAACCCTCTTCGCCTCGCGCATGCTGCTCGGCATCGGCGAATCGCCGATCTTCCCTGCCAATGCCAAGGCGATCGGCCTCTGGTTTCCACCCCAGGAGCGCGGCCTGCCCACGGCCATCTTCGATGCCGCTGCAAAATTCTCCACCGCCATCGGCGTTCCCATCATCGGCATCCTGATGCTGTACGCCGGCTGGCGATGGGCCTTTGCGGCCACCGGGTTTGCCAGTCTGCTCTATTTCGCGCTCTTCTACTTCGTTTATCGCGATCCGCCTCCCGGGCAGCAGCACGGTGATGCGCCCGGCGCGCGGCATCCAGCAGTGCCCTTCCTTTATCTCCTACGCCAGCGCAAGGTCTACGGCCTGTTCATCGGCTATGGCGCTTACAACTACGTCTTCTATCTCCTGCTCACCTGGCTGCCGACCTATCTCGCCGTCACGCTGCACATCAACCTTATGCACTCCTTCCTCTACACCGGCGTGCCCTGGCTCATCGCCACGGCTACGGATCTGATCGGCGGCGGTTGGCTGGTTGACGCGCTCATGCGACGCGGCTTCTCCTCCACCATCGTGCGCCAGGCAATCCTCATCGCGGGGATGCTGCTCGGCATGGGCCTGCTCGGCGCCGTGCACTCCACCACGCCCGGCACAGCGCTGCTCTGGATCAGCATCTCCATCGGCGGCCTCGCCGCGGCCGCGCCTGTCAGTTGGTCTCTGCCCGCCCTGGTTGCGCCACCCGGCGCCGTAGGCCGCGTCGCCGGCGTCATGAACCTCTCCAGCCAGATCTCAGCCATCGCCGCCCCCGTGATCACCGGCTATCTCTACGGTCACACCCATTCGTTCGCCATCGCCTTCAGCGTCCCGGCTATTTATCTCTTCGCCGGCATCGCCGGCTACATCTTCCTGCTCGGCCGGATAGAGCCCATCCCCGCGCCTAATCTGCCCTGAGGCACACCCGGATTCGCGCACCGTACCGGCTGTATCCTTGTCCCCAAGTCCATGCCTTCATCGGTTCTCGGTTCGTGCGGTAAATGATGCGTCGACGACTCCGCGCGGCCCGCGTGCGCCTGGCGGCAGCGCTTGTGGCGCTTCTGTCGCTGGCCTCAGGCGCGCGCCCGCTCTATGCGCTCGATCCCGCCCAGCCTCTCCGCCAGTTCGGCCAGCAACTCTGGCAGACGGACAACGGCCTGCCACAGAACACTGTCCACGCCATCCACCAGACGCGCGACGGCTATCTCTGGCTGGCTACCGACGGGGGCCTCGTCCGCTTCGACGGCATCGACTTCACCCTCTTCGATCGGCGCTCCACCCCCCAGTTGCGCAGCAACCTGATTGGGGCGCTCACGGAGACCGCCGACGGCACGCTTTGGGCCGCCACCGCCGACGGCCTGCTCCGCCGCAGTCACGGATCACTCGAGGTACTCGGCACCGCCAATGGCCTGCCCGCCGGGCCCATCTCAGGTGTCATCCCAGCCGGCAACTCCAGCCTCTGGGTGTTCACTCCGGAGGGGGTCGCCTTCGGTGCTCAAGACCGATTCACGCTCATCCACAAGCTTGACGCCCCGCTCACTGGCCGCGATGGGACACCGATCGCCGCAGGCGCGCCGGACGGCTCGCTCTGGCTGGCCACTGCACACAATGTCCTCCAGTTGCGGGATGGCCGCATCGCGACCATGTTGTCCGGCTCCGCCGACCTCCTTGCCGTCGCGACTGACGGCACCCTTTGGCTCACCCGTGAAGGCGGCTTGTTTCACTACCACAGCGGCGCGCTCACGCCGGTCCCGTTCCGCGTTCCACCAGCAAAGGGCGGCCCCAGTGCCGATTCGCCTCGGGCCCTCTACGCAGGCTCGAGCGGCAACCTTTATCTGGCTGCCGCCGGAGCACTCGGCATTCTCTCCCCCTCTGGCACCTTCGCCTGGGAGACCACTGCTGATGATCTGCCCGCCGGCCGTATCCTTCGCCTCTTCGAAGACCGCCAGGGAGCGCTATGGCTCAGCACCGAAGGCACCGTAGCGCGCTACGCAAACGGCCGCTTCGAAACCCTGCATGCCCGTAGCGGAGCCGCCGCCATCGAGGACTTCTATGAGGATCGCGAGGGCAACCTGTGGCTGGGGACCGATTCCGCCGGTCTGCTGGCGTTGCGCGAGCAGCGCTTCACCACCCTCACCACCGCCGATGGCTTGCCCGGCGATGCGATCCGCACACTTCTTGCCGATAAAGACGGCGTCTGGGCCGGCACTGATGGCAATGGCCTCGCGCACCTCCATGGATTCGGTTCCACATGGCAGACCCTGACCACACAGCAAGGCCTCGCCAGCAATACCATCCTCTCGCTCGCCGCTGAGCGCGATGGATCGCTCGCTGTCGGCACGCCGGACGGGCTCAACCACGTGGTGAACGGCCAGGCCACACCTGCACAGCGCAGCGACACGCTGCCCGACGACTTCGTCCGCTCCCTGCTCTACGACCCGGACGGTTCACTGTGGATCGGTACCCGCCGCGGTCTCGCCCACCAGGCCGTTACCGGCCTGACATTGTGGAATCGCAGCGATGGGCTCGGCAGCGACCTCGTCGGCGCACTCGCCCTCGACCGCACCCGCCCGAACTCGTTATGGATCGGCACACGCGGCGGACTCAGCCATCTGCAGGATGGGCATATCAGCACCCTCACTACGCGGGATGGTCTCTCCTCTAACGTCATCACTGCGCTCTATCAGGATCCATCTGGGGCCCTCTGGATCGGCACCAATGGAGGCGGCCCCAATCTGCTCCGCGATGGCCACATCACTGCCTTCCCTGCTTCACCGCCAGGACTGCCCGAGGTCATCCACTCCATCGTTGAAGATGGCCGCGGCAATCTCTGGCTGGGCACCCCCACCGGCATCTACCGCGTTTCCCGCCGGCAGCTTGAGGCCTTTGCCCGCCACACTATCACTCACGTCGACGTCGCCTCCTACGGCGTCGCCGATGGCATGCGCATCAACGAGTGCTCCTCGGGGCATCCCGCCGCGGTGCGCACTGTGGATGGCACACTCTGGTTCGCCACGCTGCGCGGCATCAGCATCACCAATCCGGAGCACCAGCAGGAGAATCGTCTGCCGCCTCCGGTCGTCATTGAAAATGTAACCATCGATGATCAACCCGCGCCTTCGATCGAACGCGTCACCGTCAGCCCCAGCCACACCCGCCTCTCGCTTCATTACGCCGGCCTCAGCTTCGTGGCGCCGGCGCGTGTGCGGTACCGCTATCGCCTGGAGGGCTTCGATCCCAAATGGATCGATGCCGGCGCGCGTCGGGTCGCCTACTACACCAACATTCCGCCCGGCCATTACACCTTCCATGTTCTGGCCGCCAACAATGATGGGGTGTGGAACGAGACCGGCGCCACACTCGACATCCGCGTGCTGCCGCACACCTGGCAGACCTGGTGGTTTCGCACGCTGCTTGGTCTCGTGTTGCTGCTCATCGGCTATCAGATCTATCGCATGCGGGTCCGCAACGTGGAGCTGCGCTTCGACGCCGTGCTCGCCGAGCGCACCCGCATCGCGCGAGAGATCCACGACACTCTCGCGCAGGACATCGTCGGCATCAGCGTGCAGCTTGAGCTGGTCTCCCGTCTGCTCGGCACCTCTCTGGACGCAGCCCGCACGCAGCTCGATGCGACCCGCAATCTTGTGAAGAGCAGTCTCGCCGAGGCGCGTAGCTCCATCTGGAACCTGCGTTCCGTCTCGACCGGGGCGGACGATCTGCCCGCACGCATGAATCGCGCAGTCAACCAGGCCGCCGCCAACACTCCGGCGAAGCTGCGCTTCCAGGTACGCGGGACCTACCGCACTGCTCCATCTGCCATCGAAGATCAGTTGCTTCGTATCTCGCAGGAGGCCGTCAACAATGCCCTGCATCACTCCGGCGCCTCGACCATCGATGTCACTCTCGGTTACGACGCGCGCTCTGTCCAACTTTCGGTGGATGACGACGGGCGCGGTTTCATCCATGATGCGAGGAGCTTCGTAGAGGGCGGCCACTTTGGCCTGCAGGGAATGCAAGAGCGCGCCGCGGAGATTGGTGGCGTCCTCCGCATCGATACCGAGCCCGCGAAAGGTACGCGCATTTCCCTGCGCGTCGATATACCATGAGGACGCTTGAGAGTGCGCCTGTGACCGCGTCAACCAGCAAACCCGTCCGCCTGCTCGTGGTTGACGATCACCACATCGTCCGTCAGGGCCTCATCGCGCTGCTCGGCACGGTTCCCGAGATGCAGGTGGTCGCGGAGGCTTCCGATGGCCAGCAGGCCCTTGCGCTCTATCGCGAGCATCAACCCGACGTCACCCTGATGGACTTGCGCATGAATACGATGAACGGCGTCGAGACAACCCGGGCCATTCGCGCCGAGTTCCCCAACGCACGCATTATTGTGCTCACCACGTTTGATGGCGATGAGGACATCTACCGCGCGCTGCAGGCCGGCGCCCGCGGCTACCTGCTGAAAGGGATGGACACGGAGGAGTTGCTCGCGGCTATTCGTACCGTCCACAGTGGCAAATCTCGCATCCCGGGCCCCGTCGCCGAGCGCCTGGCCGAGCGCATGAACAGCCCGGCGCTCACCGACCGCGAGACAGAGGTGCTGGGCCTTATCGTAGGCGGCAACAGCAACAAGGAGATCGCCGCGGCACTCTTCATTTCGGAAGCGACAGTGAAGACCCACATTAACAGCCTGCTCAGCAAGCTCGGAGTAAGCGATCGCACGCAGGCCGCCACCACCGCATTGCAGCGAGGCATCGTCCACTTTGATTAACTTCCGCACGCGCCGCCATTTCCTGCAGCTTGCATTCTCCACCGCGCTTACCGTCTCGCTGATGACCGCTGCATTGCATGCGCAGCCGGGGGAGAGCTGGCGCGTCGCCACTCCAGACGAACTCAAAACGGTGATCCCCGCGCGCGCGCCCGTCATCTCGGAGCGCATCGAAACCGAGTTCCGCACCGCCTCGGGCATCACTGACGGCAGCGGCCATTTCATCGCCGGCGTTGTCATGATCACCGCCGGCTACTCTGCCGAGGGCAAGTACTCGCACTATTTTCTGGTGCAGGCGCCCATGCGCGTCGGAAACGTCGATCTTTCTGCCGGGGATTACGTTTTCGGCTGGACTCGCTCCCAGGACTCTCTCAAAGTGAGCTTCTATCAGGCCGCCACCGGGAAGGAAGTCGGTCAGGTCGATGCAGTGCGCACCCCTGCGATCACTCGCGTGGAAAGCTTCCGCATCTGGCCGCCCCGCGGCAACGGAAGCGAGCCCCACTCCGTTATCCAGATCGGCCGCTTCTCCTTCCCCTACTCGCTGAAGTAGCAAGGGCGGAGACGCTATCATTTCTTCCAGCCGGTCATCGTTTCCGTTTTCACCAGCTTGCCACCTTCCGCCAGGACGTAGAGCTTGTTCGCCGCGAGCGTCTTCCATGTATCGACCTGACCGGATGGCCAGCGGATCTGAATCGAGTCCACCATCTCCGCCTTATCCAGTCCAAAGTGGAGCCGCAGATCGTTCTGCGAGTAATAGCTGCCGCCGCTGCGCACCTCCTCGACCTGCACCAGCGGCTTCGCTGCCGCGGGATCGGTCTTCGCCGTCACCGTGACGCGAGCGCCAATCCCGGTGCGGTTCGATTTCACCCCGATGGCTTTGATCTTGATCCAGTTGCGCTTCACTGTCGCATCGCAGCGTAACAGTTGCGGGTACGTGTTGACGCAGTTCACCACAATGTCTAAATCGCCGTCGTTGTCGAAGTCGCCGAAGGCGCAGCCACGCGCCGGTACTGCCGCCGTTATCCCCGGGCCCCCCTTGTCGCTTACATCTTCGAATCGCCCATTGCGCAGGTTGCGATAGAGGTATTTGTGCTCCGCGTAAGGCGCCTCTGTTTTCGAGCTGCTGACCTCCGGATACACATGCCCATTGGATACCAGCAGGTCCAGCCAGCCATCGTTATCCATGTCGAAAAAGCCCACTCCCCAACCCAGATAGCGTGTGTTGATGCCTAGCCCGGCCTCATAGGTGCGATCTTCAAAGCTGCCATCGCCCAGGTTGCTGTAGAGGGAGTCGGTGTCGCCGGCAAAGTTCGTCTTCGCTATGTCCAGGGTGCCGTCGCGGTTGTAGTCGCCCACCGAGACGCCCATGCCCGCCTGCGGTTTCCCATCCGGCGAGAGCGCCGCGCCCGATTCGATCGCCACATCCTTGAATGTGCCGTCTTTCTGGTTCTGGTAGAGCGAGGCCGCCGTCGAATCGTTCGCTACATAAATGTCCGGCCACCCGTCATTGTCCAGATCCGCCACCGCTACGCTCAACGCATAGTTCCCAACCGCCGTCCACATACCTGCCTTCTGCGATACATCGGTGAAGGTCCCGTTGCCGTTGTTGTGGTAGAGGATGTTCTTTCCGCCCGGAAGGCCCGGCGGCCCACAGGCAACCATGATCCCCTTGTAGGTGCACGGGCCCGACTCCGGCAAAGGCGCCGTCTTCAGGTCGAGATCGATGTAGTTCGCCACGAAGAGATCGAGATGCCCGTCACGGTCGTAGTCCAGAAAGGCGCAGCCGGAGTTCCAGCGCGTCTTCGACTGCGTCAGCCCGGCCTTTGCCGTCACATCCGTAAAAGTGCCATCGCCGTTGTTGTGAAACAGCGAGCACTGCCCGTAGTAGCTGACGAACAGGTCATCGTGTCCGTCATTGTCGTAGTCGCCCACGCAGCAGCCTTGCCCCCAGCCGCTGCGCACCAGACCGGCCTTCGCGGTGACATCGGTGAATGTGCCGTCGCGATTGTTTTTGAACAAGTGGCAGGCCGGTTCGCCGCCTTTGGAAAATCCCTCCAGCCGCCAGCCGTTCACCAGAAAAATGTCGACCCATCCGTCCGCGTCGTAATCGTAAAAGGCGACGCCGCAGCCTGTCGTCTCCAGCAGATACTTGTTCTTCCCTACCCCGCCGTAGATCGTCTCCGCGTTCAGTCCGCTCTGCTTCGCCACATCCACGAAGCTCACGCCCAGCGGCGTCCCTGCGATCGGCGATGCCGGTCCCGCCGGCGGCGCCACGGGCTTGGTCTCGTATTCATGTTGTGCGGCGGGTGCCTGTTGTCCCTCCGCGCGGCCCCACGGTGGAACTGCCATCGCTAACACATCGGCAAACGGTAGCACCAGTGCGGTTCGGCTCAGCGAGCCGAGCACACGTCGGCGGGTCCAGCTCAAATCCAGTACCTCGCGCATTGCGATGAAAAGTTCGCTTCAGTATAGCGATGTGATGCGGGCTCACTCACCGGACTTGCTCACTCATTCCCTCATTCGGTCGGCTTCGCCAGCGCAGCGGCCTTCGCGCGCTCCGCAGCGGCCTGCGCCGTGCGCCCCTGCCGCTCCAATGCGGTCGCGAGTCCGGTATGCGCATCCGCATAGGCCGGATCGCTGGTCACCGCCTCCTGATAGCGATCGATCGCATCCGCCACCTGGCCCTTCGCAAGCAGCATGTTGCCGGTGTTCGTCGCAAACGTCGCGCGCTGCCGGTTCACGGCAACCCGCGTCAACTCCCCAGCCTGCTTGCGCTCCGCTGCTGCCTCAGCTTTCTGCCCCTGCTCCGCCAGTACGCCGGCCAGCGTGATGTGCGGTCCGGGCTGATTCGGCAGCAGCGCAATTGCGTGGCGCAGCGCGTCTGCTGCCTCCGGCAGCTTGTTGTCCTGTTTGTAGACGCTGCCCAGCACCGCCCACGCATCGCCATTCTGCGGACGCAATTCCAGCGTGTGGCGAAGTTGCCCCTCCGAATCGGAGAACCGCCCCGACTGCATGTAAAGGATGCCCAGTGTATAAGCCGGATCGGGCGAGTTCGGATCCAGCCGCGCGGCCAGTTCCAGCTCCGGTATCGCGTGCGCCGTGTCGTCTTTCAGCTTGTAGGCCAACCCCAGGTTGTAGTGCAGTTGCTGGTTGTCGCTGTCCAGCTTCAATCCGGCCTGGAATTCGCGGATCGCATCGTCGATGTCGCTCTGCTGCAGATACGCCACGCCAAAATCCTCATGCACCACCGGATCATTCGGCGTCAGCGTAACCGCCCGCCGGTACAGCGGAATCGCCTCCTGAGCCTTCCCCTGTTGCACCAGCGCCAGCGCGTAGTTGGTCAGCGCGGAGGCGTTCTTCGGTTCCGTCTCCACCACGCGCGCGAACAGCGGGGTTGCCTCGCGCTCGCGCCCCAGCCCCTGCAGCGCAATCGCAGTCTGGTAGGCAGCAGCCGAGCTCTCCGGCGCCAGCCGCATCGCTTCCTGCGCCAGCGGAAGCGCCTTGTCGTAATTCCCCAGCGCCGAATAGGCAAGAGCCAGTTCGTTCAGCACATCGACGTCCTCGCGGCTCTTGTTCGTGCGCCAGCTCGAGCGTCGCCGCCGCATCCGCCGGCTGTTGCAGTTGCATCAGCACCGTTCCCAGGTGCAGCCGCGCGGAGACCATCTTCGGATCGAGATCCACCGCCCGCGCAAACTCCGGCTGCGCCGCCGTCCATTGCTGCTGCTGCGCCAGCAGTGAGCCAAGCGCATCATGGAGCGCCGCATTCTCCGGAGCGGTCGTCACTGCTGCACGCAATCGCTCGAGCGCCGCAGATCGCCGGCCCGTCTCGGTCAGTGCCTGCGCGTAGCCAATCTCCACCTCCGGAGGCAGCGCCGCCCCCTCCGCCGCCAGCTCCTGAAACAGCTTCAGCGCCTCCGACGATTGCCCCGAGCGCGTGTCAGCCAGCGCCAGATTCATCTTGATCTCTCGATCCGCGGGCCGCAACGCAAGCCCGCGCTTCAGCTCCGTCGCCGCTTCCTGCGATCGCCCCAGATTCAGCAGCACAGAACCCAGCGCCGCATGCCCCTCTGGAATCTTCGGTTCCAGCCGGACGACCTCCGCAAAGGAACGCCGAGCCTGCTCGAGATCGCCCGCATTCGCTGCCGCATAGCCCGCACGAAAGGCAGCATCGGCCTGCTTCGCGGCTGCGCTGCGCTGCCGGAGCCTGTCCGGAAGCAGCCACGCCAGGCGATGCGCAAAGGCAGCTCGCGAGCATCATCGCAAGTGCAGTCATGGACGTGACGCTGCTCATGCTTGTGATACTGCTCATGGTTTCGAGAGCTTCGGCGCGGTCGCCGCCTGCAGCTCAACAGACTTCGCTGTCTCCCGCTGGGCATCTTCCGTCCGGCCTGCGGCCCGATATGCCTGCCCCAGCAGACTGTGCGTCATAAAGTTGTTGGGATCCATGTTGCGCGCGCGTTCCAGGTACATGGTCGCCATCGCGGCGTTGCGCTGCTTCAACAGGACCTTGCCCAGCAGAATGTACGGTCCGGTCGAGGTCGGCTCCAGCAGCACTGCACGGTTCAGCGCCTGCTGCGCCTTGTCGTATTCACCGGCGCGCAGATACGCATCCCCCAGCCGGTCGTAGAGCCCACCATAGAGCGGATTGATCGCGCGCTCCTGCTCGAATTCCGTGATCGCATCCGTTTGCCGCGACTGGGCCAGCGCAATCTCCCCCAGCAACTGGTGGACCAGCGGCATCTTCGGGGCTAGCGCCAACGCCTTCTGGGCCCCCGTGATAGCCGCCGGCAGATACTCCCGCCGGAACAGCAGCCGCGCCGAAAGCAGATACGCCTCCGCGCCATCGGGCGGAAAACCGTACTGCGCCGCAAACGCCTTCCGCGCGTCGTCATAGCGGCGAGTATCCATGTAGCAAAGTCCCAGCACGTAGTTGCCGTCTACATTCGCCGCGGCCACCTTCTGCTCGCGCGAGCGTTCCAGCAGCGGAATCGCATCCGCCGGCCGCCCCATCCGGAACAACGTCACGCCCTGCATCTGCGCCGCTTCAATATCCTGGGGATCCTGTGTCGCCGCCCCTGCGAACGCTGCCGCGGCTTCCACCAGTTTGTTCTGCTGATAAAGAGCCAGCCCGCGAAGCTTCTCCACTCCGGCCGGCTCAGGCGTCTGCCCGGCGAGTGGTTCCAGGGCGTGCAGCGCCTCCGCCGGGCGTCCTTCCTGGACCAGCTTTTGCGCCGCGGCGATGCTGGTCTGGCTAGACGCCACGGGCCCTTGCGTTGAAGGCACTTGCGTTGTGGATGCAGTGGTCTGCGCGCCAGAAGTTAAAGTGCCGAGTGAAGCCATCAAAAGCAGGACGCCACATCGGGCCAGGAGTTCAGTGCACAACTGCATGGCTCGACTCTATCGAAAAAATGCGCGGAAAGCAGGCGTTGTTTCCAGCCGCACTTGTCCTTCGGGGTTAGTCCACGAAGTAGCCGATTTCGGTCAGCACTCGGTCGCTCATCTCGACTCCCAGCAGCTTCGCCGCCCTGGTGAGCTGCAGGTCCTTTTCAAAGGTCTCAATTACCGATGAGCGCAGCTCTGTCCCTTGCCGCAGCAGCTTCAGCAGCGATTTGCCATCGGTCATGTAACGGAAGTCGCCAGGGATTCTGCAGGCCGGGCGCACTGTCAGGACGACAGGCTCCGGCACGCCTGTGTTTGTTTGGAAGGAGCCCGTATGGGCAGTCAGGTTCACTCGCATGATGCATGGAGACTTTCATGCGCGGCGAATCGCTGGAAATGCGCTCAATAGGGGATACGCATACCGCTTTCGCCCTATTCCTTCCGACGAAAGGGTGTTACCTCTGGTCCTTAATAAGGGGTGCGGCCTCCTGTAGCTTCGTAGATCTCTCCTGTGACATACGAGGCGTCGTCGGAGGCGAGAAAGACGAAGACCTTCGCCAGCTCGATCGGCTGCGCGGGCCGGCCAAAGGCGGTGTTCTCGCCAAAGCTGCCCACCTTCTCCGGCGGCATGGTGGATGGAATCAGAGGCGTCCACACCGGCCCGGGTGCAACCCCGTTCACGCGTACCCCCTTCTTCGCCGCCAGCTTCGCTATGCTCTTGGTCAGGCTCAGGTCCGCTGCCTTCGAGGCAGCATAAGGCACCAGCTGCTCGCTCGGCTGATACGCCTGGATCGAGGTGGTGTTGAGAATGACGCCACCCGGCTTGAGATGGGGGAATGCAGCCTGGATCAGAAAAAATGTTCCATAGACATTCGTGCGGAAGGTGCGATCCAGCTCTTCGGGCGAGATCTCCTCAATCGACTCGTGCGACATCTGAAATCCCGCGACATTGACCACCAGATCGATCTTGTCGAACTCCTCTATCGCCGTATCCACGAGCTCCTGTGCATACGCCTGCTCCCGGATATCTCCGGGCCGCCGTAAGGCGACTCTCCCGGCCCGCTCGATCACCGCAGCCACTTCCGCCGCATCCGCCTCCTCCTCCGGGAGGTAGGACATCACGATATTCGCTCCCTCCTTCGCGAACGCGATCGCAACAGCGCGGCCAATCCCGCTGTCTGCCCCGGTCACAATCGCGACCCGGCCGTCCAGCCTGCCATACCCGGTGTAGCTGGTCTCCCCATGGTCGGCCGGTGGGTCCATCAGCTTCTCGGAGCCGGGGATCGCCTGCTGCTGCTTCGGAAACGGAGGCTTCGGCCCCACCTCCCTCGGATCACGATTCGAATGCGCCATGGTGGTCCTCGTCGATAAAGATTTCGCTCTCGCTTCATAAGATGCAGACATCGCATTCATCCGAACCGGCAAGTCACTCCGGCAGATCTCTCCTTTTGCAGCAGCTCAAAATACCTTCAGCTCCTGTTACGGAAGCAACACGCGCGGGCAACATCGCGACGCGGGCTCACCGAGATTTCGCTCTCGCTCTCCGCATGACAAGATGAATGCATGCCGGACAAGCGCATCCAGACCCTCTGCATCGTCGTACTTCTCACCGCTTTCCTCCTGGTTACATTCCACCCCGCACACGCGCAGGGCACCGTACCTACCTTCACTCGAACCATTGGCGGAAGCTCTTACACGCTCGCCGGCCGCGATCCCGCACAGCCTGGCGCCACCGTTATCCCCACCATGCTCGTGCCCATCGCGCTTACCTTCGAGGGCAAGACCATCCGCATGGACGCAGGGGCTGACACACCGCGCATCCTCACATCGCCCATCTTTTTGAACTACTCTTTCGCGTCAGGAAACAAAACGCAGTACGCCGATGCGCTGCTCCGGTCTACGTTTGCGCAAGACAAGAAGGGACACACGCTGCTCGGCAAGCCGGCGGTCAAGCCGATCACAATCGCCGTTCCCGCCGGCTCCGGCTATCTGTTGACGTCAAAGAAGAGCGGCACATCGTTTGCCATCGTCGATTCGGAATTTCTGGAGAAGCAGCTCTTCCAGCAGATTCCCCGTCAGGACGGGACGCTGGTCATCGCCGTCACCCACAACACCACCTACTACGCCGCTGCCGACGCAACCGTGTGCTGCGGGTGGGGAACGCACGGCGTGGATGCGGCCACGGGCAACTCCTTCGTGCTCGGCTCGTATCTCAGCAACGCGCCCGCCATCGTGACAGACCGGGATATCCAGCCGCTCACCCAGCAGCTCGCCGAGTTCTTCAATGATCCACTGCACGATCCGCTAACCTACTTCCGCACCGCTACCGCAAGCGGCAACTACTTCCCTGCCTGGCTGCTTCCCCCGCTGCCTTCCGATGAAGATCGCGGCTGCGCCGGGTCCGGCGTGGGCTCCGACTATTTCCTGCTCGAGCCCACCAGCATCAATTCGAAGAATGGCTTCCCGGCATCGCCCTCATTCACCGCTCGCACCGCCGGCTTCACTTACCATCTGGAGAACGTCGCTCTTCTGCCGTGGTATCTGGGAGCCTCCGCAGCTCCTTCCAGCACGTACAGCTTTCCCGATGCTCACGCGCTTCCCCACGCTGCCCAGCCGTGTCCCGACCGGAATATGGGTTTCGCCAGCGCCGAAGCCGCCGAGCCAGTCGTTGCCCCCGCACCGTCTCACGGATCCCGCAACGGCCATCAGCTCATCGGCTATTGGACTGGCTCACGGTTCACTATCAATGCGACACCATTCCCGCTGCATGAGGTCCCGCCACAATGGGACGTCGTGCTCGTCGCCTTCGCATCGCCCGACAAGACTGCGCCGGATGGGACGCTGCACTTCCGCGTTCCCCGCGGCATCGAGCCCGATCAGCTCAAGGCCGACATCGCCGCGCTCAAGGCCCAGGGCAGGAAGGTCATGATCTCGCTCGGCGGAGGCGGCGAGTACTTCAAGCTCGACAACGTGCAGGACATTCCCAACTTCGTCAATTCCGTCTCGAGCATCGTCTCCGATTACGGCTTCGAAGGCGTGGACATCGACTTCGAAGCTCCGTCCCTCGTTCTCGCGCCTGGCGACACCGACTTCCGGCATCCCACCACGCCGTCGATCGTGAACCTCATCACCGGGCTGCGGCAGTTACGCGAGCACTTCGGTCCCGGCTTCATGATCAGTCTGGTACCAGAGGGCACACAGATCCCCGCCGGCTTCGCCAGCTACGGAGGCCAGTTCGGTTCCTATCTGCCCCTCGCCTGGGGCCTGCGCGACATCCTCTCCTTCATCGACGTGCAGGACTACAACACCCCACCGCTCCAGGGTCTGGATGGCGAGATCTATCAGTCCAACTCTGTCGACTATCACGCCGCCATGACTGACCTGCTGCTGCACGGCTTCAACGTGGGCGGCGATGCGCAGCAGTTCTTCCCACCGATGCCGGCGGACAAAGTCGCTGTTGGCTTCCTCACCGGCTACAACGCGCCCGCCGTCGTCAGCCAGGCAATGGACTACATTCTTACCGGCAAGCCTCCCACGGGCACGACGTATAGACTGCGCCAGCCCTCCGGCTACCCAGGCACCATCGGCGCCATGTTCTGGACCATCGATGCCGACCGCCACGACAACTACGAATACTCCAATCTGATCGGTCCGCAACTACACAGCTATCCAAAGCCGGACAGCGCCAGATAAGCCCTGGATTACCACCCGGCACGCTATCATGGTTGCCGAAAGCAGGTTAGGCTCCGCACATCTTCAGTCGCATGCGATCGCTCCACGGCCGACGAAGAATACGGCGGAGAGCTCGTCTCCAGATCGTGGTCCACTTTGGCAACCAGCACTCCCGAATGAAGTCGTAGACATCAACAGGGGCAACTATGGCACAGGATGCGGAAGGCTCCGTTTGGCACGCATTGGATCAGTTCAGGATTGAGCTGCCTTCATGGGGCTTCGCCAACACCGGAACACGATTTGGAAAGTTCATGCAAGCTGGGGCCGCCAACACGCTCGAGGAGAAGTTCAGCGATGCTGGCATGGTCAACAAGTTGACGGGGGTTTGCCCCACGATCGCGCTGCATGTGCTTTGGGATCTTCCGAACGGACTCGCGGACATACCGCAAGTGGAGAACCTGGCCAAGAGATATGGGGTCAGCGCAGGATCGATCAATCCCAATGTTTTTCAAGGCCAAGAGTACAAATTCGGAGCAGCGGGAAATCCCGATCCGGCAATCCGTAGACAGGCTCTTGATCATCTCCTGGCGTGCGTGGCCATTGCGGACGGCCTGAAGTCGCGGGATGTGGCTCCCTGGTTTCCCGACGGCTCTAGCTATCCCGGCACACAAAGCATTCGGCATAGAATCGGTTGGTTTGAAGAGACGCTGCAGAAGATGCACGGTGCGCTGAATCCGAGCCAGCGGCTGCTGATTGAGTACAAGCCATTCGAACCATTTTTCTATCACACAGATATCGCAGACTGGGGCATGGCTTTACTGCTGGCCAAGGCTGCGGGCCCGCAGGCCTTCGTGTTGGTGGATACCGGGCATCATTATCAAACTCAGAACATTGAACAGATCGTAGCCTGGCTGCTGCGGTCAAAGATGCTGGGCGGCTTCCACTTCAACGATAGACGCTATGCGGACGATGATCTGACGTTGGGATCGATCGACCCATACCAGGTATTTCGCATCTTTCATGAAATTCGCAATTACGAGTGGGAGACTGGCGCTGAGGCAGACGTGGCCTTCATGGTTGATCAAAGCCATAACCTGAAAGAAAAGATGGAGGCGATGATTCAGACGGTCTGCACCGCGCAGGAGCTTTATGCGAAGTCAGCGCTGGTGGATCATGCACGGCTCACTATTCTCCAGAATGAGTGCAATTTAGTTGAAGCAGAGGAATGCTTCCGCTCGGCCTTCTGGCAGGATGTACGGCCGTTCGTCAGAGATTGGCGACGCTCGAAGGGCCTGACGGAGGATCCTCTTCAGTCGTTCCGCGAAAGCGGCTATCTGGAGCGGATCACGAAAGAACGCGCGGCTGCCAACCAGGACGCAGTTACGAGCTACGCCTAAGCCGATCATTGGCATCTCTAGACATCTCTAATGGAGGCATAGGCGGACCCATTTGCCACTCCGTTCATCTGCGAGGATTCCGGGACGCCCAGCAGTGTTGACAAGTGTGGCGCTCAACCGTCGCGGGTCGTGGTGAACGCTCCATCCACAGAAATGCGCTTGCTACTGAGGCCTCACCGTACCTTCAGATAATTGCCGTAGCCGACCACGACCGTCGAGCCGATCAACAAAAACAATCCTAAACTCACGAGAGCCTTGGTGCGCCGGCTCGTTCCGTGCCACTCATGCAGAGCCACCCCCCACAGCGTGGCGAAGATGATGATGCTCGCCATATGCAACGTCCAGCTCGAGAAATCGTACTTCCCCATCTTTGTCTGGCCCATGGAGTAGAAGAAGAACTGAAAGTACCAGATCACTCCAGCAAGCGCGGCGAGCAGGTAGTTCTTGATGAGTGCCCGACCGGTGAGCCGGCAAGTCTCCACGAGAGACATAGGATCGAAGTCCGCAAGTGGTTCGCCAGTTACCTTGGATGCGCCCATAGGGTTGATGCCCGGCGCACCGAAGAACTGAGCGACCGAGTGATTCTTGACGATGAGAAATACTGACCACACGAAGTTGGTGAGAAAACCACCCCATAGCACAACCACAAGGACCGGCAGATTTTGCCACAGATCCAGGCGATGGCCGGCTATGAGCTGAGTGCGGGCGATCTGTGCGATTGGTTTACCCGAGGCGAGACCGTAGGCGAAGCACGAACTCATGATGCCGGCAAAGATGGCGACCGCCAGTCCCTTCCCGAAGGAGAAATCGCGCTCTCCTGCCTCCGCTTTATCCGCGCTGGAGATCTCATGCTCTTTCGAATAGCCAGCGAGACCGCTGACGGCAATCGCAAGCATGCAGACCCCGACGCCGGCGAGAATCAGCTGTCCGGAACTCTCATGCAGAATGGACGACATTTGGCCGCTGAAGATGGGAGGCATCAAGGTGCCGAATGCGGTGCAGAAGCCGAGTGCGATCGCATACCCGAGCGCGATGCCCAGGTAGCGTATAGATAAGCCGAATGTGAGACCGCCGACGCCCCACATCACACCCCAAAAGAATGCGTAGTGCATGCTTGTGGACGGCGCGGCATGAAGAATGCCGAAGAAATTGGGCACGAGCAGCAGTGCGAGCGCCATGGGTGCTATGACCCATGCTGCCACTCCCTGAATGATCCAGTAGATCTCCCATGACCACCGCTTGATGCCTCTAAAGGGAATGAAATTGCTAGCCGAAGCCAGACCTCCGATCCAGTGGTAGAGAACGCCAATAAACGGGTTTGGACCCACGTCCACCTCAGGTTGGTGCTTCAGGAAAGCGCCTCCATCCTATTTGAGGGAGAAGGTCTTCGCTGAAATTTTCCGTCTATTGGATTTCGGCAGGCGACGATGGCACGTCGCTGTGAGAGGCATCTTCGCCGAGGGAGCAGGAGCTAGGATCGGGCCCCCATCAGCAACGATCCATCCCGAAACATTGCTCTAGTGGTGTTTCGTATGACAGAGTTGACGTTCAAACAACCACAGGAGAAGAGGTATGTCACTCCGCTATCTTGTCGATCTCTGGGATGAGAAGCTCGCCAAAACGCTGGATCCAGCAGACCTGTTGCGATACCGGTCAAATCTGCTCGGCGCAGACCTGCGCATTACCAACTTTGGTGGCGGGAACACCAGCTCGAAGCTCCAGGAAACTGACCCCCTCGATGGTCAGAAGAAAACAGTGCTTTGGGTAAAGGGCAGCGGTGGCGACCTCGGAAGTATCAAAGTCCAGGGTCTTGCCACTCTGTATCTCGACAAGGTGCTGGCACTCGCGCATCGGTACCGCGGCGTGGAGCACGAAGATGAAATGGCTGGGCTGTACCCGCTTTGCACTTTTGGCAACAATCCAGTGGTCGCCTCGATCGACACACCACTACACGCATTTCTCCCCTTTCCTCATGTAGACCATCTCCACCCGGACTGGGGTATTGCCTTGGCTGCTTCGGCAAACGGCAAGCAGAAGATGGACCAATTCAACCAGGAGTTTGATCACAAACTCGTGTGGGTTCCATGGCAGCGCCCCGGGTTCGAGCTCGCGATGATGATGGCGCGCGCGGTGGAGCAATCGCCCGAATGCGATGGAGTGGTGCTCGGAGGGCACGGGCTCTTTACCTGGGGCCAAACGCAGCGCGAATCATACCTGAACACCATCACCGTCATCGATCAGATTGGTCAGCTCATCGAAAGTGATCGGTCAAAGAAGAACACGAAATCGTTTGGCGGCCCAAAGTACCGGGCACACGAGGAGCGACAGAAGCTTGCCGTAAGGCTCATGCCATTTCTAAGAGGCAGCGTCTCGGGTCAGCAGCGAATGATCGGCAGCTTTACTGACGCTCCGGAAGTCCTTGATTTCGTCAATTCCCACTCCGCTGCGGAGTTGGCACATCTGGGAACCAGCTGTCCGGACCACTTTATAAGGACAAAGATCCGTCCGTTGTTCGTGGATTGGGATCCCACGACGGATTCCTCACAAATCGAAAGCGCAGCGCAGAAGGCACTCGCGAACTATCGCGACGAGTACGGCGCGTACTACAAGAAGCATGCAGTCAAAGACTCGCCAGCCATGCGCCACCCGAATCCGACGGTGGTGTTGGTCCCTGGTGTTGGCATGTTCAGCTTCGGCAAGAACAAAGCGGAGGCACGCGTCACGGGTGAGTTCTACGTGAATGCCATCCACGTGATGGAGGGAGCCGGGCATCTGGGTGAAGGCTCGTGTCCAGACGTGCTGCCGCAAGCTGGTCCGGCGGCGGAGACGAGCGCCTTTGGGGTCCACTCCAACTATGTTGCGTTGCCGCCGGCTGAGGCATTTCGTATTGAATATTGGGCGCTGGAGGAAGCAAAGATACGTAGGCAGCCCGCCGCCAAGGAGCTGAGCGGCCAAGTCGTTCTGGTTGTCGGCGGTGCCAGTGGCATAGGCCGCGAGGTTGTGCTGATGGCTGCGGAGCGCGGTGCCCATGTCGTTGTGGGAGACCGTGAGCTCGTGGCGGCAGAAAAGGTTGCAGTGGAGGCGCAGGCGATTGGGGGCCGTGAGTTTGCGGTCGCTGTCAGTATCGACATCCGCAATCGCGAAGCGATCCGATCAGCACTTGAATCTACTATTCTCGCGTTCGGCGGAATCGATATGCTGGTGAATACCGCAGCCCTTTTCCCCTCCTCCCCAGATGGAATCATCAGCGACGCGCAGTGGGCGTCCACTCTGGAGATAAACGTCACCGCGAACTATCTGCTCGCGGATGAAACAGCGAAGATCTTTGCCGCGCAAGCCCTCGACACAAGCATCGTGCTGACAAGCTCTGCGAACGCAGTCGTCGCGAAGGGCGGTAGCGAGGCTTACGACGTGAGCAAAGCGGCTGTCAGTCATCTGGTACGGGAATTGGCAGTCACTCTTTCCCCAAAGGTGCGAGTGAACGGCATCAGCCCAGCGACTGTGGTGAAGGGCTCGACCATGTTCCCACGCGACCGGGTGAAGGCATCGCTCGCCAAATACAAGATCTCCTTCGAGGAAAGTTCGTCCGATGAAGAGTTGCGCACGAAGCTGGCAGAGTTTTACGCACAGCGAACGCTGACGCACCAGCCCATCGATCCAAGAGATTGCGCGGCAGCGATCCTCTTCCTCGGTGGACCACAGTCCCGCTGCACGACTGGACACCTGATTCCAGTGGACGGAGGACTGACCGAGGCTTACCTGAGATGAGCGAGGCTGCCGCTCCGTCCGAACAGCAAGGAAGAGCACTTGCGGTCCCGAAGGATCAGCGTGCAATGGTTGCCATCGACTTGGGGGCGGAAAGCTGTCGCGTTTCCCTTCTGCGCTGGACCAGTGGCTCTCCTCACATCGAGCTCGTGCATCGCCACCCGAATGCTCCCGTGAGTCGTGCCGGAGAGTTGCACTGGGATCTCACGCAAATTACACACCAGGTCGACATTGGTCTTAAGAAGTGCGCAGAGATCGCGACGGAGGGCGTGCGCTCCGTTGCTGCGGACGGATGGGCAGTCGACTATGTGCTGTTAGACGGGGATGGCGAGCCCATTGCTGATCCATTCTGTTATCGCGATGAGCGAACGATTGCTTCGCAAACAGAGGTACTGAAGCGGATCTCAGCCGAGAGACTTCGTGACATCACGGGCGTCGAGATGATCCGCATCAATACGCTGTACCAGCTCTATGCCGACCGGGAAGAGCTGCGGGACTCACGCTGGCTGACCTTGCCCGAGTACATACTTCATCGTCTCGGCGGGCGGCAGATAGCCGAGTACACCAACGCAACCCATACGCAGCTCGTCGACGTGCGGCAGAGACAATGGTCATCTGAGATCTTTGAGGCAGCGGGGCTGGTAGAGTCTGCGGCAGCCCCCATCGTCGCGCCAGGCACGATCATCGGGAAGCTGAGTGGAGCGAATCGTGACATCCCAGCCTTGGAAGGTGCCGAGTTGATTGCACCGGCATGTCACGACACGGCCTCTGCCATTGCAGGTATCCCCGACAGTGGAGACGACTGGGCATATATAAGCTCAGGCACGTGGTCGCTGGTCGGCACCCTGCTGGAGCAGCCGCTCAACGGAGAAGAAGCGCGGGCGGCAAACTTCACGAATCTGGGTGCAGTCGGCGGCCGGATTTGCTTCCACAAGAATGTGAATGGCATGTGGCTGCTAAGCCAGTGCATGGCGGCGTGGGCAGCGGACATCGATTGGACCGTTCCCGAACTCGTCAGCGCGGCGGAACAGTATGAAGCTCCGGCGGTGGTCCTTGACGTCGACGATTCGGAACTGCTGCTTCCCGGAGAGATGCCCCGGCGCATCAACCGGCAGCTCACGCGTCGCGGGCTCGAGCCATTGGAAGAAGGCGCCGAATCGGCTCCAAAGATGGTATGCCTCATCCTGCATAGTCTTGCGGCGAGGTATGGAGAAATCGTTGCGAGTCTAGCGCGACTCACCGGAAAGCGATTCCGACGGATGTACATCGTTGGAGGAGCAAGCCGTAACACATTTCTAAATCGGCTGACGGCAAGTGCCACAGGACTGGAAGTGTTGTGCGGAGCGGTAGAGAGCTCCACGATTGGCAACTTCGCTGTGCAGCTTGCTGCGCTCGAAGGGCAGCGGCAAACGGATGGTGTCGATGCTGCCGAAGTGGCGCACTGGGCTCGTCAACTCGGAACCGCCATATCCTGATTCCAACTTAGTCCAACTTAGCGATCCACGCACTCACACGGGCTGATCGGTAATTTCCTCGCGCTTGGGATCCCAGTACAGCCTCTTTCCGCTCATATACGATTGCGCGGCCATGATACAGACAACAGAATGGGAGAAACCGTGATCGACCGTGGCATTGGGCTCTTTCCTGGCCCGCATCGCTCCGAGCCAGTTCATCAGATGCTCGACATTGTCGTCGCCAGGTCCCAGAGAATCGGGAGACGCGGCTCCCGGTACATGCACTGTTACTTGTCCATCGCGGGATGGAGGCTCCAGTGGCACCTTCGTATATACAGGGCCCGAGTCGTTGGGATCGTACTCCTGCCTGCTTCCTTCCCGGCTCGTAATGAACAGTGACGCACCCTCGCCGCCGTAATTTTCAATCGTTCCATCTCGACCCTGCAGGCGCGAAAAGCTCCGATAGCTATTCCCGAAGGTGGTCTTGTACGTGTACAGAAAACCTTTGGGATAGGTTACAGCGACCACACATGTATCCGGGTTTTCCCGGCCGTCATTCCAGACGAAGATGCCGCCGTTCGCAACGACGCTCGCTGGATAGGCCTCATCCATCCATAAATGAACTAGGTCGCTCCCGTGGCTGAGCCACTGGTCGAAGATTCCGGAGGAAAATTCCTTGTACAGGCGAAATTCAAGATAGACATGAGGGTCGAATGGGCGGTCTGGTTTGCCAAGCAGCCAGCGTTTCCAGTCCGTGTCCTCTTCGCGAAGTTGGGATTTGCGGCCATAAAGCCATGACTTCCACTCCATATTGGCGTCCTGCAGCATTGCAGGCGAAATGCCCGTATCCACGCCGACAAAGCGCCAGCGTTCTTCGTTAACATCCCACTCCTGTTCAATGTGTACGACCTTGCCGATTTTTCCTGACCGAACAATGTCTCGCACCGCCAAGGGATATGGTTCGCTGCGGTGCTGGGTGCCCATCTGCACGACCTGCTTCGACGCCCTCACGACATCGCGAGCTTGTTTGGCTTCGGCAAGCACATTGGCAAAGGGCTTTTCGACGTAACAATCCTTGCCAGCCTGCACCACGTCAATGCACAGCTTCGCATGCTGGAAATCCGCGGTCGCGATCATCACGCCGTCGATGTCTTTCCGCGCCAGCATCGCTTCGGAGTACTTGAATTGCTGCGGCTCCGTACCGAAGACCTTCTTCACCTGTGCGGCACGCCGGTCCCGCGCCAGGCTCCACAGATCACAAACGGCAACGGTTTCCACCGGCATCTGTTTTGAGGCGAGATGCGCCATATGCACATGACCTTCGCTTCGGTCTCCGCATCCCAGCTGCGCCAGGCGGATGCGGTCGTTAGCTCCGAGTATTCGGGCATAGGAACGCGCTTCCATGCTGGTAGCCATCAACATTCCACCGGCGCCTTTTAGAAAGGTCCGTCGGTCGATCTCGTCCGTCTCTCGCATTGCGTCCTCTGAGGAAGCTAAGATATCTGCCAATCAGTCCTAATCTGCTAGTGCAAAGCCGTTCAGTTCAGCCGCGGATTCGCGGTCGAGGTAAACCGTCGCGTCGGAATGCGTCCGCAGTATCGTGGATGGGCATTCTGTTGAAATCGGTTCCTGGAGCGTACGCCGCATGATTCTCGCTTTGCGGGTTCCAGGCACAGACACGATTAGCTTAGATACGCGAAGCAGGGGTGGAATTGTGAGTGTAATAGCCTCTTCCGGAACCTCTTCGAAGGTATTGAACCACCCTTCCGCGAACTGCTGCTGCCGGCACACGGGATCCAGGTGCACGATTTTCACATCTACAGGATCCTCAAAATCTGCCTCACCCGGATCGTTGAAGGCCAAGTGGCCGTTCTCTCCGATGCCTAGCAAGCACAACTGCGGATCAGCTGCCCGCAACTGCTCAGCGTAATCCCGGCATAGCTCTGCCAGGTCCGGCGCACTTCCGTTCACCTCCAGGAAGTCGCGCATGCGGACGCGGCTGGTCAACCTCTCGCGAAGATAACGGCGAAACGAGGCTGGATGATCGGCTGACATACCGACATACTCATCCATGTGAAAGCCTCGCACTCTCCCCCACGGCACCGAATCGATTTCGGTCAGTGCTTCTAAGGTCGCGATTTGTGAAGCGCCGGTCGCGAAAATGACCCCGATGCTCTCAGACGTTCTCCCTAGCTCTCTCAATGCTGCTGCTGCAGCTTTTGCGGCGGCCATTCCTGCCGCCTCACGGCTCGGGTGAATCTGCAACTTCAGCTTTCCGCATTCGAGATGTTTGACTGCACTGTCTGTCATGTCCTTTGCTTATTCTCCTGAGGGCCAGCCCCGGCTAGCAGTGTCCGGTTGCAAACGAAAGGCAATTTACCGGAACGTCTATTTGCCGGGAATGCTGAATCTGAGTACGCCGAACGAAGCTGGCTGGTGAAAAGAATTCCCCGGCAGATTGAGCGGAAGTGGGCTCCAACTCAGCATCCGTCTTGAACTGTCATTTCCCGGACCGTCACACCGATAGAAGTTGATTCTCCACTCGGCATTCGGACGAATACCCTCATTCGTCATCGAGACCACTGGAATGCGCATCTCGACCGTCCAGACACGCCTCACCGAATCAATTCTGGTCGCATGTTCGAAGCCGGAATTCCACTTTCGATCGTTAAAAGGAACTCGGTTAAGATCGATCTCTAAATCCAACCATTGGTTGTTTGGAGCGACCTCGAACTCGTAGTAGTGCGATGGACGTTCCGGTTGTGGATTGATGAATGCTTCGACGACATCTCTTTCCCATAGCTGCCAGCGCTCGGGACCGGCATCTTCGCCTTCGTAGGTATTCAGGCTTTGATAATGGCACCAAAACGCCAGATACAAGTATTTTTCGGTCCACCGGCTGGCGACTACGGTTTCAGCTTCCGGGTACGTGCCCCGGGAGAACGCGGCCTGATCGAAGCGAACGCGCTTTGCAGTAGACCACAACTTCTTCCCAAGGTTGCCATCAGGTACAACATCAACATCAGAAAACTCGGAGACTATAACCCGCCGGGCGCTGTTCGACTGAGGCATTCCATTCCCTTCTGCTTGTTTCATCAAGCCCAAAGAGTTCTCCTGCGCAGCCGCAGAGGGTACGTAGCTCCCTTTTTCCGAGATGCTACTGACCGGTGCCGCAACGGCTTGATACGCAGCTACGGCCAGCACGAATCAGGCACAGCGATACACCTCGCCAGGTCATCGTTCCACCACTATCGACCCTAGGTCATACCATCCGTCAGGCTGTCGCCCCTCAATTGCCAGACGTATCGCCGGCTTCCCGGTTCTGGGGTCGAGCAATGCGACTCGAAGGCGATACGTTCCGGCCGCAAGGTCTCCTGGAATGTACAACGAGTCATCTACAACAGCGTCCCCAGGAAGCCATTGCTTTATATCGGCAGGCACTCGAAGGACTGCTTCCCTACCTCCAGATTGCAACTGCACGGCAAGCCAATAATCTCTGTAAATTGGAGCCACCCCGGCATTCAGCCACCACATGTGCACCGGCATCATGGAGCCAGCGTTTATTGCTTTCGGGTACTCCAAGCGGCGAAGAACAAAGCGATATCCCATCCGTTTTTCGAAGTCATCAAACTGGGAGTGCCATTGTGCTGGAATTGGGGAAGACTTCACGTTCACTGACGTGACGTGCCACCGCAGCGCCTGGTTCAGGATGTATGTGACGTCAAAGCCATCGCGTTCCCATCCGGCAGGGGTATCACATGTTTCCAGTGATACGGGACGGTGCTTCCACACATCCTGAATGCCGGTCCGCGCCACCTGTTCCGGATAGATATCCAACATTTCCGGATCGGGCGGGCGCATGTCTCCCAAGCAATCCAGCCGCCAGCCCGTCCCCTGCTGTGTACCATAGGCCAGCGCTTCTGGCTCATCGAAGTTCATCAACAGTGTTGTGTGTCGGAATGCGTGCAACCAGATATCAATCAGCGGCCTTTGTGCCTCAAAAGGCGGCATATATTTGCTCCATCCCTCTCCCCAGTATCCAACTGAAGATAGATCGACACTATCGAGGATGGGATTTCCGTCGTATCGCTTACCAGCTTCGGATACCAACTGTCCCCAGTACTTGAGATATAAGGGATCGCTGAAATCCGGCTGCCAGATATTCCCGTCCTTATCGGTCGGCTTATTAGCACGCCGGGCCCCCGAATTGCGATACCACGCCGGGAGCGGATCGCGATCGGAATACGGCATCAGGCGTATCGCCAATCGCTGCCCGTGCCTCTGAGCTTCGACAATTGCCCTATCGATGATCTCCCAATGGAATTCCCCAGGTACGGGCTCAATGGTGCTCCAGTACCACCGCAAGTAAGCGATCGAAGTATCTGGGAATTCCGGCTTCGGTACTGCGTCCTGCAGTTCTGCAGTTGGTCCCCGTTCTGACCAGGTATACGGAGGATTCAGCGCCTGGCCGTTGAATCGCTGGAAGGTCGTGATGCCCATCCCGGGATTTACAAGGACATCTTCGATCTCTGTCGGCCGAATGATGATGGTGTCTTTCTGGCCGTACGATTGAAGAGCTAAGCCTGTTATGAGCAGCCCGCATACAGTAGCCTTGTGCTTCATAGCACTCCGTTGCTTCGTCTGAATCTTTATCAGGTTCCCAACGAGACTGCTTGCCGGGTCAGTGCTGTCTCTACATTTCCTCCTCACCTATACGGCGATAGTGAGAAGCCGGACTGCATTTTGGCTGTACACCTTGCGCAGAACTTCATCGGGCAGTTCCTTCCTTCAATTCACACAGTGCTCTAAAGTCGAGCTGCGTAGTCGCTTCTGGTTAGCAAAGAAGGTCCGTGTGCTGGTAATCATGCAACTCATGGGTCTTTCTTTGAAGAAGATCCATGGCTGCCTTCCCCACGCGCAGAATCTATATCTCAATGCGAGCTGGATTTCGCCGTTCTGAGTCGATGTCGATGGCAATACGAATGCAGGCTTTTTTCAAATGCCCGCAGTCGAACTCGGTACTTGCAGTTGGTCAAGGCACTCGGCTCAGATGCGCAAGTAGAGCTTGCGCTTGAACATCCAGTAAAGCACCAGCCAGTAAGTCAACATCACCGCAATCCCCAGAAGTAGCGGCTGGAGTCCGGGGCCGAGAACCGCAAAAGGGCGCTGTCCCAAGTGAATATGAAGGCTGCTGATGATGAAATCTTCCCATAAGTGGGCAATGAGGTAGGCGGCGATGGAGTTCATGCCCACCACCACCAGCGGGAAGGCCCAACCGCGCCGGTTCTTCACCTCAATCACCCAGGAAAACGCTGCAAGGAAAAGGAAACACACGCCGCCGCTAAAGAGAGTCCACGCAGGCGTCCAGATGCGCTTCACGATGGGGCATATGTGGCCGAAGTGGAGCAGCAGCGCCGTTGCGATGAGAATGGCGGCCGCCTGCAGGAAGCGCTTCATTGGTATCGCTGGCTCAACGGCGCGCAACCAGCGGCCGGCTGCCAGCCCAAGCAGCATGGTCCCAAGCGTTGGTATGAAGCTGAGGGTGAGATAGCCGCCGTCGTTGAAAGCGAAGGGCTGCTCGCGCGGGAAGAGGTTCAGAAACCACACGTCAAACGCCTGGCCCAGGTTGCTGTTCTTGTTCCAGTGCGAAAGAAATCCAGTGAAGTTGTGGTGCCAATCCGGAGGGACGCCCACGGCGGCGTAGTTGAAGTGTGGGCCGGGCGCTGGATACAGGGCCCACGCTGCCCAGTAGCCAACCAGGATGACACCGAGCGCTGTCCACTGCCAGCGCGGACGCGCAAAGGCCAGCAGAAACGCGATGGGGTAGCCCAGGCCGATTTGTGTCAGCGTGTCCTCGAAGGTGAAGTACGTCATGGAGCTATGCGTGGAGCGCAGGAAGATTCCAAGCGCAATCAGCAGCAGCGCCCTCCAGAACGCATGCGCGACCATTCGGACAAAGTTCTCGCCTTTGCGGATGCGACTGGCGATGGAGTACGGCATCGCCACTCCCACCAGAAAAGTGAAGCCAGGCTGGATGGTGTCATGCAGCGACATGCCCGCCCACTCGACGTGCGTCTGGTTAAAGGCCAGAACGCGCCAGAACAGACTGTGGGGATAGGCGTGAGACACGGCAGCCCACTGCATCACCTCTCCCATCATCAACAGCATGACCAGCCCGCGGTAGGCATCGACTGCGACATTGCGCCTGGGGGCGGCGACCGTGGTTGCCGTAGAAGCGCGGCCTGAGCTTGCAGGCAGCGGGGCCTGAGCGGAATCGGCGATAGCGGAGTTCATGACTCCTCCCAGAAGTCGAGTGTAGAAGGGGACGCATGGACCGTGCGTGCCCCGCAGGAAGAATAGAGCTAACATTTCGTTTGCTTACTATCCTTCTTGTGGGCTGCATCGTATCATGTCGATTGCTATACATGTTGCCATTGTTTCTGAGCCGACCCGTCCGGCCGGTCTGTGGCGACGTAGCCAGCCTATAGGTGCGATAAACGCCGAGATTTGCAGACATTTCCTGCTTGACACGCTCCAGACCCCTGCTAGACTGCATGCTAATTTCGAAATAAACCGTAACCATTGGTAATCGTAGGTGTTGGTCCAGAAAGGATGCTTCAGCTATGAGCCGCTCCCTGTTTCGCTCTCTTGGCATCGCTCTACTCTTTCCGTTGCTGGCCTTCGGCCAGAAGGACACGGCGTCCCTCATCGGAACGGTGACCGACAACACCGGCGCCACGGTTCCGGGGGCGACCATCGACGCTGTGAGTGTGGAAACCAACTTCACTTACCACGCGACCAGCAACCAGGCGGGAGAGTGGACCATCAGCCCCGTGCGCATTGGCACCTATCGTGTGACCGTCGCGGCGGCAGGATTCAGCAAAGCAGAGATCGGTCCTTTTACGCTGGACGTTCAGCAAAGGCAGCGCACGGATGTCGCTCTGCAGCCAGGTTCGG
Source organism: uncultured Acidobacteriaceae bacterium (assembly GCA_963757575.1). Lineage (GTDB taxonomy): Bacteria > Acidobacteriota > Terriglobia > Terriglobales > Acidobacteriaceae > KBS-83. The sequence continues at coordinate 434,634 of CAVWSD010000011.1, read as the reverse complement.
TCACCCAGACGGTGATGGTGAAGCAAACGGTGCCGCTGCTGGAGAGCGACACGTCGGATCGCAGCCAGGTAGTCGATAGCACGACGATGCAGACGCTTGCGCTGAACGGACGAAACCCGGTGCAACTGGCGCAACTTACAGTCGGTGTAACGGTGAGCGAGCCTGGATCCCGCGATGAGAACGGCTACGGCTTCAGCGCAAACGGCGCTCGATCGTTGGAGAACAACTTCCTGCTCGATGGTGTTGACAACAACTCGAACCTGCCTGACCTGCTGAACGAAGCAAATTATGTGGTCATGCCGTCGGTCGACGCGCTGCAGGAGTTTCGCGTCGCAACCAACTCCTACGGCGCGGAATTAGGACGCGCGAACGGAGCTGTAGTCAACGCCACAGTAAAGAGCGGCACCAACCAGTTCCGAGGCGTTGTCTACGAGTTTGTCCGCAATCAGATTTTCGATGCGCGGAATTATTTCGACAGCACTCGTCCTCCATACCATCAGAACCAGTTCGGAGCCACACTGGGGGGGCCAATCTGGCGCAACCGGCTCTTCTTCTTCGTCGACTACGAGGGACTTCGTGTGCGGCAGGGTCAGACGTATACCCAACTGGTTCCAACCGCAGCACAGCGCGCGGGAGACTTCACGAGCCAGCTCGATTTGGCGTCGCCGACCGGCGTTCAGGACTGCAACGGCAACCCAACCTATGCCGGCGAGCTCTTCGACACCACGAAGACGCAAGCCAGCGCGAGCAGCCCCACTGGCTATTGCGGCGTGCCGTTTGGTTATAACGGAAGTGGCGGCCCGTCGAACGTCATCCCACTCTCGCGACAGGATTCGCTCGGGGCCAAGCTGGGCGCGCTCTTTCCGCAGCCGAATGCAACCGGGCTGGGCTACAACTTTCTCTCGAACCCGGTGCTGGCGCGCGATCGAAATCAAGGGGATGTCCGCATCGATCAGGGGATCACGGCGAATGACAACGTCTTTTACCGCTTCAGCATGAGCCGGCAGCCGGCCAACATACCGGGGCCATTCAGTGGAATTGCCGACGGCGGCGGTTTCTTCACGGGTATCGAGAACAACGCCGGCTACAGTTTCGCTACCAGTTGGACACACATCCTGACGGCGACGCGCGTGAATGAACTTCGGCTTGGCTACAACCGCCTGCACTCAAGCCGCTTCCAGTTCAACTACAACACAAATGTCTCCGGCAGCGTCGGTTTCCCGGGCGTCCCCTATGCGGCCGGCACAGACAACGGCGGCCTGCCTCAGATGACATTCAATGACGTAGCAACCCTGGGCAGCCCGACCTATCTACCCTCAAACGAGATACAGAACACCTACTCCGTCTCCGACACATTTACGCTGATCGTCGGCAATCAATCCTGGAAGTTTGGCGCAGAGTATCGGCCCGAAGAGTTCACGATTTACCAGCCGGCCAACCCGCGCGGAGCGCTGAACTTCGGCACGCAATACACAGACAATCCGGGTGCCCAGGGCACGGGCGGCAGCGGCTTCGCAACTCTCCTGACCGGCCAGCCTGGCGGCGGCAACATCAACAACCTGAATAACGTTGACTACAACCGGACCACCTACGCTATCTTCGCGCAGGATGATTGGCGGCTAACCCCCCGGCTCACCCTGAACCTTGGCGTGCGATACGAGTTCTTCGGCCCCGTATTGTCGCGGCATAACGCACAGTCAAACTTCAATCCTGTCACGGGCATGCTGGACATCCCCGCATCCAGCAAGGTGTTCCTCACTCCAACTCTTGCGCAGTTGCTGCCGGTCAACCACAAGGCTTCCAACCAGCTGATCAACACGGACTATAACAACTTGGGACCACGCCTTGGCTTCGCGTACCAGGTTGCGCCGCGAGTTGTGATCCGCTCTGCCTTCGGCGTCTTCTACAACGGCGACGAAAACGGCCCCTATAGCAATCCCAGCCCCGGCTTCAATCCTCCCTACTTCGCGAGCCAGAGCTTCAATGCGCCGTGCAGCCAGTCATCCTACTCCGGAAGCGCGCTGGACTGCTCGGTACCTGGACTCACGCAACTTGCGCAAGGATTTCCGGCCACTTCGCTGACCGACCCGAATACGCCCAGTCTGTTCTCTCTCCAACTGAATCTGCGCACTCCGTATGTGTCACAGTGGCATGGCACGGTGCAGTATCAGATAGCACGGGATACTGTCCTGGACGTCGGTTATGTCGGCTCGAAGGGGACCAAGCTCTACACGTTCAAGAATCTGAATCAGGCTTCGCCGACGGCGGATGCATCAGCCCCCTATGCGCCTCGCCGTCCCTTCCCCTACATCGATTCCTCGATCGGCTATCTGGACTCGCAGGGGCTCTCGAACTACAACGCGCTCCAAGCAAAGGTGCAGCACCATTTCGGCTCAGGCGTTTCGGCACTGGTCAATTACACCTACAGCCACGCATTGGGCGATTCATCGAACGCGAACCTTGGCGCCCAGAACAATGACAGCTTCCGCTGGAGTGCGCGTCCGAACATCGAGTATGGAAACCTGGACTTCGACGTCCGGCACCGCTTCCTCGCGAGCTACATCTGGGATCTTCCGATCGGCAAGAATCAGCGCTTTGCTTCGAACGTCAATAGCATTGCAAACGTACTGATCGGCAATTGGCAACTCTCCGGCATCGTGACGCTCTCCTCGGGCACCTGGTTTACCGTGACGGATGGAAACGCCAACTTTGCGAACTCGGACGGACAGCAACGGCCAAACTTTGTGCCGGGCCAGAGCGGCAATGGCAAGCCCTGCGTTCCAGGCACGTTCTTTAACACCTGCGCGTTTGCCGATCCGCAGCCGGGATCTTTCGGAAACGTCAGTCTGAACTCGTTGCGAGGACCCGGTTATAAAAACTGGGACGGCTCCCTCCTGAAGAACTTTCCTATCGGCGAGAGCCGCCGCGTCGAGTTCCGTGCTGAGTTCTACAATCTGCTGAATCATACGAACTATCTATTTGCGGCGGCAGGCCCGCAGAACGCAAACGACTCAACGGTGCTTGGTACCTCAAGCTTCGGCTATGTCACTGCCGCGCGTCCGCCACGGCAGATGCAATTGGGCCTGAAGTTCTACTACTAGGAGCAAGCATGGAAGACGGTCCAATCGAAGAATCGCAGCCGCCTGTGTCAGAGGATGCAACATGCGACCGCGGACCACTCTCCCGGCGCAGCTTCCTGCAGGCGGGTGCGGCTGCCGCTGTTGCACTGGGATTGCCGCCAATGAAGGCGACAGCCCACACTCCTGCAGATCACATTCAGGGCAAAACCATGATGAATGTCCGGTTCGAGGCGAAGGAGCCGCGGCTGGGCATCATTGGTGTAGGTGGCCGGGGTACAAGCCTGTTGGGAGATCTGCTCGCCGCTAACGCGCAAGTGACAGCCATCTCCGACATCGTGCCCGCCAAGGCGGAAAATGCCCAGGGGCTGGTCGAAAAAGCGGGTCAGCGTGCGCCGGAACTCTACACCGAAAACGACCACGCCTATGAGCGCCTGGTAGCGCGTGATGATCTCGATCTTGTGGTGATTGCGACCCCGTGGCGCTGGCATGTTCCGATGGCAGTCGCCGGCATGCGGGCTGGCAAGCATGTCGCCGTCGAGGTGCCTGCCGCGACCACACTCGATGACTGCTGGCGACTTGTCAACACTTCAGAAGCAACGCGGCGTCACTGCATCATGCTTGAGAACTGCTGCTACGGTTACAACGAGACGCTGGTGCTAGGCATGGTGCGGGCAGGACTATTCGGCGATCTTCTCTACGGAGAAGGAGCGTACCTGCACGATCTGCGCGAGGAGTTGTTCTCAACCAAGGGCGAGGGTCTTTGGCGTCGAACCGTCCACACCCAGCGGAACGGCAACCTCTACCCCACCCACGGCCTTGGGCCGGTCGCGAACTACATGGGCATCAATCGCGGTGATCGCTTTGATTATCTGGTCTCGATGAGCACGCCGCAGCGAGGACTGGATGCCTACCGTAATGCACATCTGGAAAAGGGGGACCCTCGCTGGGCTGAGCACTACATCACCGGTGACATGAACACATCTCTGATCAAGACCGCGAATGGGCTGACGATCACGGTGAAACACGATGTCTCGAATCCCCGGCCCTATGATCGGATCAATACCATTGCAGGAACCAAGGGGATTTTTACGGACTATCCGCCGCGCATCTACCTCGACGGCCAGGAGGGCGAGGAAGCATGGGCGAGTCTGGATGCTTACAAGGAGCATGAGCACCCCTTATGGCGGCAGGAGGGTGATGTCGCACGCAAGGCCGGCGGCCATGGCGGCATGGATTTCATCATGCTCTACCGACTCCTCGAGTGCCTGCGCAAGGGCGGCGTGCCGGATATGGATGTATACGACGCGGCCGCGTGGTCCTCAGTTGCGCCGCTCAGCCTCGCCTCGCTCCAATCAGGTAGCGGCCCAAAAAAATTCCCGGACTTTACCCGCGACCACTGGCACGAACGGTCCGGCTCTCCCATCGGTGCAGAAGATAGTTAACAATCTGAGCTGCGGTCCGGCTGGAGAATCATTCTCAGCGCTGCACGGCACTCCTTCTCAAGCAGGACGAGTAGCTGCTCCATGTGCTGAGCGCGGGTTCGAAAGTTCACGGGATTGATGCGGAACCAGGCCTTGCCTTTGAGTTCTGTTGTCGATATCCAAAATTTTCCGCTTCTCTCGACTCGCTCGACTACCGTGGCGTGCAGCTGCTTCGCATCGTTTTCGCTCAGGGCGGCGGCGCGAAAGCGGATGCAGACAGCAGACATGGGCGGCCGGCTGGCGGCTTCGAAGTCCGGATGCTGTGAAACCAGCGCATAAAGATACGCTGCCTGGCGAACGTTATTGTCGATCCATTCGCCAATCTGGCGGCTGCCGTAGCGCTTGAAGCTCATCCAGACCTTGAGACTGCGAAAGCGGCGGGACTGCTCGAAGCCGTGCACATAATATTGATACCGCTCTCCTGCCGGATCCAGTTCATCGGTGAGGTAGGAGGGCTTCATGCCGAAGGACGCGGTGAGGCGTCGCTCGTCCTTTACGAGGATGGCGCCGGCATCGAGCGGAGCGTAGAACCACTTGTGCGGATCGATGGTGACGGAATCCGCCAACTCGAGGCCGCGATCGCGCATGGGCGATTCGGAGGAGAGCAGCATGCCGCCGCCGTAAGCAGCGTCCGCGTGGAGCCACATTCCTTCGCGGTCGGCAATCGTGCGCAGGTCGCGGATGGGGTCGACAGCGCCGGTGTTGGTAGTGCCGAAAATGCCGATGAGGCACATCGGGCGAATGCCGCGATTGCGATCCTGGTGGATAGCCGATTCAAGAGCATCAAGACGAATCTGAAATTCGGAATCGGTGGGAAGCGCTCGGAGCGATGCCCGGCCGATGCCGATGGCGTCGACAGCCTTATCGACGGACACGTGTCGCTCTTCCGAAACATAGACGGCACAAGGTTCGTGAATACCATCATGCTGCGCGCGATCACCCGACGCCCAGTCGCGCGCCAGCTTGAGGCCGATGAAATTCGCCATCATGCCGCCGCTGGTGAGATTGCCACCGGCGACCGGACCATAGCCAACAAGGTCCGTGAGCCAGCGGACAGTGCGGCGTTCGATGGCGACAGCGGCGGGGCCAATGGAGTAGGCGCCGAGGTTCTGGTTGAGGGCAGAACAGAGGAAGTCTCCGATTACACCCATCGGGTTCGGCGAGGGCGTGATAAGGCCCATATAGCCCGGATGACCCACGTGCGTGCAATTGGGAAGCAGTTTTGTTTGAATTTCGGCGAGCACAGCGTTGGCAGTGGCCGGTGATTCCGGCAGGGGTTCATCGAAGAGATTCCTGAGAGCCTGCGGGTCAATCCGCGGGAAGACGGCCTTTTCTTCGATGTGGTCTAGGTAGTCTGCCAACAAATCGACGACCTGATGTCCAATCTCCTGAAATTCGCGAGCGTCCATATTTCTCCCCCGATCCGAAGTTTAGTGGATCGTAAGATGAAGGGAAGCAAAACGCCCAACGATCATGACATCGGCTCGCTTGGGCGCATGCCAGTGGTAAAAGCCAGAGCGACCGTCGATTCTCCTACTCAACTCCGACCGACACCCGCGTCTGAAAGAGCTCCTTACAGTGCGGACAGAAAACCGGCGCAGAAGCAGGAATGTGATGGAACGCACGCAAAGCAAACCCAGCAAGGAAAGAGTGATATTGACTTCAAGGACTTGCTCATAGAAAGACGCTCTTGTGGCCAACAGCCGCGCGTTTGCGGTTTCTCTACGGCGCATGCCTTAAGCTTTAGAGCTATGGATGAAAAACAGCAGCCAATTCGTGTTGGGCTGATCGGCTATGGCTATGCAGGAAGAACTTTCCATGCACCGTTGATCCGCTCTGTCCCGGGGTTATTGCTGACTCACATTGGGTCGACGAGGCCCGATGTTGTCCAGGCGGACCTGCCGGGAGCAATCGTGGATAGCGCTGAGCGTATATCGATGCATCCCGAGATCGACCTCGTGGTCATCGCAAGCCCGAACGAGAGCCACTTCCCGCTGGCTCGTGCCGCACTGCGTGCAGGTAAGCACGTTGTCATCGATAAACCGTTCACCGTAACGCTTGCGGAAGCACGGTCGCTTCGAGACATTGCGATGCAGCATAACAGGCTGCTTTCCGTCTTTCACAATCGGCGATGGGATAGCGAAATCCTGGCGACGAAGGCGATCCTTAATTCAGGATTGCTCGGCGACGTGTCACATTACGAGTGCCACATGGATAGATTTCGCCCGGTCGTCCGACAGCGGTGGCGCGAGGATCCCGGCCCAGGAGCTGGGTTATGGTTCGATCTCGGGCCACACATGATAGATCAAGCTCTCTACCTCTTTGGGCTACCCACTTTCGTGAACGCAGAGTTTGGCATACTTCGCAAAGGCGGAAAGACCGATGACTGGGCCCATGTTCAACTCATCTACAAGGATGAGCAAGCGGATCGACTTCGGGTCATCCTTCACTCTTCCCTGCTCGTTTCAGGTGGGGGGCCACGATCGACACTGCACGGCACGCGTGCCAGTTGGGTGAAATTCGGAGCCGATGTTCAGGAGCAGCAACTCATTTCAGGGATGCTCCCGGATGATCCTGCGTTCGGTGTCGACCCGCATCCTGGCATTGTCGTAAACGGAGAAACAGGCTCGCGGACGGAAATCGCTGCGCCCAGGGGTGATCAGAGGATGTATTACGTCGACATACGCGACGCAATTCAAAACCAGCAACCACCAATGATCGCTGCCAAAGATGCCGTGGCCGTCATGGCCGTTCTTGAGACATCGTTCAAATCGGGCGCGACGGGACAGGTTCTCCCATTACCGCTTACTCCAGAGGAACTCGCCGAATGGGACCATGTCGAGGCGGCGATCGATCGACGCAGTTGACTCCCACGATTGCCCGCTAATGTCGCAGGACATGAATGTACAGATCATGCCTATGGATGCCTGAATTCCTTCCTTCCACTATTTCCACTTCTATTTACATGGCAGCTAAGTATTCGACATGGGTCGTGATCTCTGCGGAAAGATATTGAATGAGTTCGCCCCGTATGGACTCTTCTGGCATATGTATCGTCCTCGGCGCGACACACAGTCGCAAACTCAATCGGCTGGTGGGATACCAGATGACACTTCACTATAGGTCGCTGGATCGCTGGTGCTTGATCTACCCGTCTCCACATGCCCGGCGAATCGACGAAAATAGTTTGTATCGGCCGAACTGACAGCTATGTCGTACCATCCGCTGCTGCTTTCGAGCAGCCACCGCTGCTCCACCTTTTCGCTCGGAGAAATTGTGATGGATTGGCGAGCGCTGCTGTATCGTTCCTCAACGACCACCGCGACCTTCTGAGCGCTGGAACTTGTTAGCGTGAGCAGAACAGTCGCAGCACCGCCGATGTAGCCGACCTGTGCTTCCGGTACGTCCGCACTTCCAAGCAAGCCGCGGAAGCGACGCAAATAGCCATTCGGTCCATACACGGTCAGATCGTAACGTCTCTCTTTGCCAGTTGGTTGCCAGGCGTCTCTAAGACGATCTCCGGCTGAGACGGCGTAACGGCGCGGCGCGGACGTTGGCCGGGTTCCGTCGTGCACAGAGAAGGCTGCGCCGGCCCGGCCGGCGTTGACGAACTCTATCCAGAAGCGATCATTATCAATATGCCCATCTACCATGAGCACATAGGGCAGTGCTCGCGACCGCCGGGTCCCGCTCTCCTGCTGCGGCGTCTGCTGGTCACGCGGTACATGGTAAGGACGGTTCAACGTCGTGGCCCGCTCTGGAACCGGAAACCGCACGGAGACAGGCTCGGGATGGTTTGAGAAATCGAAAGCTGCCGTCAGATCGCCGGAGACAGCGCGACGCCAGGCGCTGATATTTGGCTCCTGGATTTCGAAACGAGCTTCCAGGAATCGGAGTACAGAAGTATGGTCGAAGACTTGGGAGCAGACCCAGCCTCCCTGAGACCATGGCGAGACGACGATCATCGGCACTCGTGGTCCAAGGCCGATTGGCTGCATACCGCGTGATACATGACCAGGGATCAGCGGATGCTCTTCAACCGGGAAACGGTCGAGGTCGAGCAGTTCGTCTTTGAGGCTTTCCTTGAGGTCGCTCGATACCATGCCGCCGGATTCGGTCTCACTCGACAGAGGCGGCATAGGGGGAATGACATGATCAAACAATCCGTCATTTTCGTCGTAGTTCACGAGCAGAACTGTTCGGCTCCAGACCTCCGGGTTTTCTGTAAGTGCGTCGAGCACCTTGTGTATGAAGTACGCGCCGTCAGTTGGCGAGGCCTCCGGATGTTCGCAATATTTGTAGGGCGCAACGATCCATGTCACCTGGGCGAGTTTCCCCGCCACGACATCATTGCGCAGTTCCTTCAGCGTGTGATTGGTTACACCTTTTCGTACTAATGGACCGTTGGGATCCGCTCCCTCCTTCACCTGATAGGCAGAGAAGAACTCGAGCGAGTTGTCGGTGTAGTTATCGGTCGGCGTGCCGGGTTCCCCTGTGCCGCCCTGGTATAACTTCCAACTGATGCCGGCCGCTTCCAGCCGTTCCGGATATGTAGTCCATGTGTACCCGTTGGTCTTTGACCGCTCCCACAAGCCTGGACCATTCTGCTTCCGACCCGTAACGTTGCGCGGATCGCAGGTGCCGCTCCAGAGATATATGCGATTGGGGCAGGTGTTCGCATGCACCGAACAGAAGTAGGCATCGCAAAGCGTGAATGCCTCCGCCAGCGCGAAATGGTAGCTCACATCCTGGCGCTTGAGATAGCCCATCGTGAGCACATCCTGCTTCTGGGTTACCCAGGCATTCCAGTGCCCGTGGTTCCACGCGCCATGGCCGCTGGCCCAGCCGTGATCGGTGCCGGCCTGGTATTCGGTGGTCTCCTGCGGATTGATATACCAGGGAAGCACGTGTTGCGCATCAGCCCCAAGGCCACGAGCCTTGTAGTGTTTCGCCCGAATAGCGGCGGGAGGCTGATACCAGACCGGCTTACCGTTCGGCATAAGGGCTGGCCGTGGATCGTTGAAGCCGCGTACGCCGCGCATGGTGCCGAAGTAGTGATCAAAGGACCGATTCTCCTGCATAAGAATCACTACATGCTCCACATCGCGAATGGTGCCGGTGCGGATATCAGGAGGGATCGCGAGAGCCTTGCGAATGCTTCCAGGCATCATGGCGGCGCCAGCCGCCGTCGCGGTTAGTCGAAGGAAATCGCGTCTCGTATTCTTCCGTGTCATCAATATCGAATCGGGTTTTTCAGGGGCACGCGTTTAGTGATCGGTGAGCATCAGATATTCCCGTGACTACCAGGGTGTTAGCGCGCGTGCAGCGTCTATTCAGGCATTTCATGATCTTCCAGGCGCGGGCTAAACACGTGTATCGCAGTTGCGGGACGCTGTGCAATCCCGCAACCGAAGATGTTAAGCGTCGAAGGCGCGTTCAGAACTCGAGCCGCATGGAGACCTGACCAGAGCGGGCTCCGCCAAAGTCGGATCCGATTGTGTTGGTAATCAGTCCGAAGCTCGCATTGCTGATGTTCGTCTCCGGATCGCCGAGGTTGGTGTGGTTCAGGATGTTGGTGAAAGTACCCTCGGCCCGCAGGTGTACTCGTTCCGTGATGGGGAAGGTTTTGCTTAGACCGCTCGAGAGGTTGATGGCGCCGGGACCGACGACGGAACCCACCTGCGCATTGCCGAAGCGGCCGATGGGGTTGGGTACCGGGCTGAGCGGTTGGCCAGTCGTGGGGTCAAAGCCGGCCCCGGTGGTGCAAGGGGTTCCGAACGTCCACCCGGAATAACCTGGGCAGGTGAATGCGGCGGGATTGATCCAGTTGGTGCGGGTGCGAGCTGCGGGCTTCACGCTGACGTTGAAGACGCGATCCGGAGCCTGGTTGCGGTGGCCGCCGTCAAATCCGGCGGCTGCTCCGTTAAGACCGGAGCCGGTGCCGGAGGGATCACCTTGACCGCTCGGGAAATAGGTAGATTCGAAGGGACCAGTCTGCCACAGGAAAATATTGGCGAGTTGCCATCCACCCACGAAGGCATCGGCCAGCCGAGACATAGAGCTACCGAACTGACGCCCTTGTCCGATGGGAAGGTCGTAGACGACAGTGGTGTTCCAACGATGACGGCGTGTGCCGAAGACGTTTCCAAAGTCCTCTGAACGGTCGAGGATCGACGTGGCCCGCGCGCCGCCGCTCTCACCAGCGAAGCCATTGTTCGCAGGGCCCTGGTTGTCAGAGAGTGCCTTCGCGAAGGTGTAAGTGGAGTCGATCTGCAGACCTTTCTGGAAGCGGTGGCTGAAGTCCACCTGTGCCGAGTGGTAGCTGGCGTTTGCGCCGGTGGCACGCGTATTGATGCGGCCCCAGTTGGGAAACAGACGCGCAGTGATCGGCTGGTTGAAAGCAGAGACAGTATTGGAGAAGGGCAGCGTGTTTTCATCGGGGGCCCATACAAGCTGGTGCGTCTCCGAACCAATGTAAGAGAGGCGGCCGGCATAACCGGAACCGAAATCACGATCGACGCTAAGCGACCATTGCTCGGTGTAGGGGTCCTTCCAGTTAGTGCTGTTGGCGGTGCCGAAATAGTCCTGCCCATAACACGTCCTGCAGCCGCCATTGCCGGCGCCGCCATAGATCTGCGGCCACTGATAGCCAATGGCGTTGGTCGCGGCGTTGTATGTGTTCGTGTACTGCGTGGTCTGTGCCTGCAGAGTGCCGGTGAGTGAGTAGAAGTTGGAGCCTAGCAGCGTAATGTTATAGAGCCCAAAACCCCCGCGGACTACGGTCTTGTCATCGCCGAGAGGGCGATAGGCGAAGCCGAATCGCGGCATGAAACGCAGATGCGGATACTTCTTCAGTCCTGCAGGAAATCCAGCCTGGCTGTTGGTGAGGACCGGCATGCACGGTGCACCATTTACGACAGCGGAGTTGGTGTTGTGAACCCCGTCCGGGTCGCAGGCATTGGCGCTGGCAAGGAATGCCTGCGCTAGCAGACTCTGCTTGCCGTTGGGATAGATCGCCCGACCCGCAAGCGGAAGACTGGGATCGAAGTTGCCGATATCTCCGTTGGGATCATAGTAGCCGGGTAACAACTCATATCTCAAGCCATAGCTCAGGCTGAGATTTGGGTTCACTTTCCACTGATCCTGACCGAAGAAGCTATAGTGTGTGGATTTGCCGTCGTTGTCCTGGGAGACGACATCGTAGAAGGTCTGATACGGAAGGCCGGTGAGGAAGTCGGCGAAGTCAACCCCGGTGAACAGGCCTGCGCTACCCGAGGTGTTGTATTGGAAGGTGCCGTAGTTGTCAGAACCGTTGAAGCCCAGTGGCGTGATGGCTTCGACGGTACTGATGTCCAGACCGAACTTCATCTGGTGGCTCCCCTTGGACCAGCTCAACTGATCGGTGTACACGAAGGTATTGGATTTGGTGATGGAGCTGAGGCGATCGGCGTTCAGCGCACTGAGATTGTTGAAATCCAACTCCGGAATGCCGTTATAGAAGAGGTTCTGAAGGCCGTTCAAGCCCAGGTCCTTCGTAAAGGCATTACCGTCGAAACTGTTGGTCTTACCGGTGCTGTAGCGCACGAATCCAAAGCCGAATTCGTTGATGAGCGATGGGGTGAGTGAGTAGTTTGCGCTGATCTTCAGCACGCGACTTTTGTTTGCGTTCTGTGCGGAAGGAACGTTGAGTGGTTCTGGGCTGGTGATGGGGAAGTTCTTAAAGGTAAATCGGCCCCAGAGCAGAAACTTCTGGTTCGCGCCAAAGTACTGGTCGGCACGAATATCGAACTGATTCGAGGTACCGCTCGAGTCCTTATTGACGATGTAGTTGGGACTACCGTCATCCACGTAGACGGTGGGGTCACCAACGTTTGGATCGGGATAGAAGGAGAGCAGCTTCTGCGCAGCCGCGTTCACTGAAGGCAGCTTCGTTCCGTAGCTTCCGCCGTTAAAGGGGTTGCGCAGTGTGCCGCTGAAGTCCGGAGAACTGTACTTCGAGAAGTCCCCCTGCTTCATGAGAGTGCTGGGAACCTTGTATGTGAAGGGCGTGGTGGAGGGGTGCCGCCATCCTTCATACGCACCGAAGATGAAGGTCCTATTGTGACCGTTATAGACGTGCGGAATGACGACCGGTCCGCCAAAACTGCCGCCGAAGGTGTTCGCGATGAGTTTGGGTTTCACTGTCGTTGTGGGGAAGGTATAGGGAATGGCATCGAAGGCTGCATTCTGGTGGTACCAGAACGCGGCGCCGTGGATGGTATTGGTGCCGCCCTTGGTAGTGACGGCGAGTTGTCCGGGCTGGCCATATTCAGCATTGTTCAAAACACCGTCCGCCCGGATCTCTGAGATCGATTCGCTGGAAGGAAAGGCGTCGCCAATGGCGCTGTTGCCGCCTGTAGCGTTGCGGACGGTGATGCCATCGACCGCCGTTTCGCTCTGGAACGGCAGACCACCCTGCAGCGAGAAGACAGGAGTTCCGGTTGAGCCGGGACCGGCTGAAGCGTCCGTCTGCACGCCCGCCAGGGTGCCAAGGATGTTATAGGCGCTGGTGCCGGCGGCGCTGGCACGAGTGTTCACGGGCAAGTTGGAAACATCCGTGGAGGAGTAAGTTGCGCTGATGGAGGGCGAGTCTGTGTCGATGGCGCTGACCGTATCACCCGAGACGGTCACAACCTGATCAAAGCTTCCAACGGCTAGCGAAGCATCGATACGGAGCTGTTGCTGTGTGTTGAGAACGGCGCCTGTGACCGACCATTTCTGGAAACCGGACTGTGACACCTGGACCGTGTACCGTCCCGCTTTCACATCGAGAAACGCATAGTCGCCCTGTGCGTTGGACTTGGTAGTACGCACCGTCCCTTCGCCGTTATTGGTGAGAGTGACGGAGGCGTCTGGAACCAGGGCGCCAGCAGTGTCTTTTACGGTGCCGATGATGCTGCCTTGGGTGGATTGCGCATAGCTGTTCACGCCGAGGAGAGAGATGAAAAGCAAGGCCATCGACAGCAGAAATTGCGAGCACCGTAGGCGGGGCGTGCCTGATCTCATCGACATAAGGGTTTCCTCCTGGAAGTGGAACGATGTGTCGCCTGGTATGTGTCGTGCGCGGTCCGCGCCTACGCGAATTGTCTGGGCGTTTCAGCAGTTCAAACACGCGGTGCGTGGTTACAGCGGTACGGTGCTGAAGCATGGTCAAAGGAAAGGTGCAGCGGCGTGTACTGGCGACTCACCGGTGGCCCGTTTTGCGTAACCTTTCAGCCCGAAGCATAGCGACTTGCGCCAGAAGCCGTTATCAAGATTTGGCAAAAGAGAGAGGTTCAGCACGGCGACGCAGCGTATCGGAGGGCCTTTCGCCGAAGAGCTTCTTGTAGTCGCAGGCAAACTGGCTTGGGTGCCAAAAGCCCCATTGTGCAGCCAGGTCCTGTACATCCAGGAATGAGCGCTCTGGAGCGCGCAGCGCCCGCCGTACACCGTTCAGGCGCAGAATGCGCAGGTACGCAGCAGGACTGACACTGCACACCTCCTGGAATGCGTACTGCAGTGTTCTGCGGCTAACATGAAAAGCCCGGCACAACTGAGGAATGGATATCGGATCATCCTGATGTGCGACTGCGAAGTCATGCACGCGCTTCACCAGCCGATGACGATCTATGTAGGTAAGCGAAGGCCGCGGCGAGGAAAGTCCGGCCATACAGTTGGAGGCAATCACGTCGAGCAGCATATCCCGCAGCGCGTCGCGGGCCTGCTCGCGATCGATCAGCAGCCCGGGAGTTTCGAACAGCGAACGCAGGGTGAATTCGAGTGCGCTCCGTTCCGCATGGCCTGTGTGAAGTACTTCGGAATCCAGTGCTGAAGGAGACAGCAGAACGTGCTCCGTATCGGCAATATGGTTGAGCAGGAGCTGCCTATCGATTACCAGTCCGAAGATGCGGAATAAGGACGGTGTCAGCAGCTCGAATTCCATCCCGCCTGGACGTACTGCAACGTCGCTTTTCTCCAAAGCCCGGGGACCGATCCGGCCGGGCGGGCCGTCCCCAGCCGGAATGCCGAACCATAACGCGCCCTGCCATACCTGACAACTCTGCCGCACGGCGTGGCTGGTAGTCTCTTCGAAGACCTGCATGTGCGACCCTAACCAGAATTCGCTTACGGTGCCCCGGAAGCGGCCCGGGGCTAACTGATCGTAGGTCTGCTTCCAGCCAGTCAGGTTGGCGGCGTGATCATCGGCGTCCGTGGCGATCGCAACTCGGGCGCTGCTTGTCCATCGTCCTTCAGGACGGTCGCAGGCATGCACATCCACCCGCATCTAACGGTCTCCTCAAGCGGTTCTGTGCCAGTAGTATGCTCTTGCTTGCGTTGCAAGGGAATGAATTTATGTACTGGGGGGCGACCGCCCCGGATTGTGGCAGCTTGCGCAAGTAACCTGGCGGATCGCGGACCCGCTCTTGCCTTGATCGCCGTGTGGCCCAGGTTTTTTGCCAAATCCCGCTACTTAGATGAGCGGCGGATTCCCTATGCTGATTCTGATCCAGCCTGTTGCGAGATCAGGCTCACCTGGTTGCACATGCTGGCAGCACATGGAGGTGGCGGCGGTTGGAATCAGCTACGCATCTGAAGGCGACACTCGGCACCGTGCAGCTGTGGGCGATTGCCGTTGGCCTGGTTATCTCCGGCGAGTACTTCGGGTGGAGCTACGGATGGGCGAGCGCGGGGACCCTGGGCTTTCTGGTGACGACTCTCTTTGTCGCGACCATGTATACGGCCTTCATCTTCTCGTTCACCGAACTGACGACATCGATTCCTCGCGCCGGAGGTCCGTTTGCCTACGCGCAGCGGGCGCTGGGCCCGACAGGCGCTTACCTCGCGGGTGCGGCCACGCTGATCGAATTCGTTTTTGCGCCCCCGGCCATTGCGCTTGCCATCGGTGCATATCTGAATGTGCAATTTCCGTCCTTATCTCCGCGATCGGCAGCAGTGCTGGCCTACCTGGTTTTCATGCTGCTGAATATCTTAGGCGTCCAGATTGCCGCCACTTTCGAAGTGATTGTCACCATCTTGGCCATTGCGGAATTGCTTGTCTTCATGATGGTCGTATCACCCGGCTCCCATGTTCACAACTTCCTGAGTCATGGTTGGGGCGGCAGTGACCACTTGTCGCCACATCTGATCGGAGGGATGTTTGCCGCAGTTCCATTTGCCATATGGTTTTTTCTGGCCATCGAGGGTGTAGCCATGGCTGCGGAAGAGGTCCGAGACCCAAAGCGTTCCATACCTGTCGCTTACCTTTCAGGCATCGGGACACTACTGCTGCTTGCATTCGGAGTTATGTATTTTGCTGGATCTGTTGGGGATTGGCGCATGCTCGCTAACATCAATGATCCGCTGCCGCAGGCGATGAAACTGATCGTCGGCACTCGCAGCGGCTGGTTGCACATGCTGGTCTGGTTGGGCCTCTTTGGCCTCATTGCCTCATTTCACGGCATCATTCTCGGATATTCCCGTCAGATATTTGCGTTGGCGCGCGCCGGTTTTTTGCCACGATTTCTGGCGGCCATCCACCCTAGATTTGATACACCATGGGTTGCGATCCTTGCTGGAGGCATAGTTGGTATTGCTGCCATTTTCAGTGACAACGTAATTCATCTTGGCGGACAGCCGCTCACGGCAAATATTGTGACCGTTTCAGCACTGGGTGCGCTGCTCATGTACATCGTCAGCATGGTTTCACTCATCCGGTTACGTCAGCGCGAGCCGAACTTGCCGCGGCCGTTTCGCGCCATCGGATATCCATATACGCCCGCGTGGACGTTATTCTGCGCGTCAATTGCTCTGGGCAGCCTGGTGTATTACAACCGTCTGGTATCTTTGCTCTTCGTCCTCTTGCTTGCGATCGGTTACATTCTTTACCGCCTGCGCTGCAGGTTCGTCGTTGGCACAGAACCGGAGGCTACCGTCGGCGAAATTCGTTGATGCTCTGCCGCCATGCCTTTTGCCCACACAGTTGCCGGCCCAGTGCATTGCTTCCGGAGCTCGGAAGCTTGCCTTCGCGCCCTACCCTTGTCGCTGAGGAACGTTGCCGCGGGCGGGTTGCGCCCGGCAAGGAACGCTGCGCGGACTGATCTCTCATTCAAGCCACCACGAGTGTGGCTTTCCAAGCCGCTAGTACTCTCTTTCGAAACGGTGATCCGTTCCGCCACTTTGCCGAAATTAGATAACGGCGTCGAATTTAAGGTTGTTAGTATGGTGAATCGTTTGCGGCGTTTCGCCAGCCGAGAGAAGCCAGATTGTATGCTTCTCTTTTTGTTGTGTTTGATGTTGAGTCCACAACTGTTGAAAGGCATGCAGTCATGTCTAGTGTTCACTTGAGTGACACGTCTCGATTATCGGGGATGCTGGGAGTGGATGAGTTGGAAGGCTTGGTTCGGCGCGACCAGGTGCGGACCGTGATCGTCGCCTTCACGGATCACTGTGGCCGTTTGATTGGGAAACGATTTGACGCCGAAGCATTCCTCGAAAACGTAAGTGAGCATGGCACGCATGTCTGCGACTATCTGCTGGCAAACGATATGGAGATGGCGCCCGTCAGCGGCTATCGATTTACCAGTTGGCAGAGTGGCTATGGCGATTTACTCCTGATGCCTGACTTGAACACTCTGCGCTTAACCAGCTGGTTGGAGAAGACCGCTCTGGTGTTGTGCGATGCGCGGAGCGAAAAAACCGGGATGCCCATTGCCGTTGCGCCCCGCTCGATCTTGCAGCAACAATTAGAGCGAGCGAGAGAGTTGTCGCTATCAAGCGTTCTTGCGTCGGAGTTGGAGTACTACCTGTTTCAGAACAGCTATCGCGACGCCGCTCTGAAAGATTATGCCGGCCTGGAAGCGGCGGGCTGGTATTCGGAGGATTATCACATCTTCCAGGGAACACGGAACGAGAACTACACGGCTTCGGTGCGGCATCACCTTAAGCTGTCCGGAGTTCCAGTCGAAAGTTCCAAGGGCGAATGGGGCATGGGTCAGCACGAACTCAATATCGTCCATACAGAAGCCCTGGAGATGGCGGACCGCCACGTGATCTACAAACAATGCCTGAAGGAAGTGGCGGATCAGATGGGATTGAGCGTGAGCTTCATGGCGAAAGTTGCCACCGGTTCCGCTGGATCCAGTTGTCATATTCATCTCAGTTTGTGGCGGGACGGAGTCAATGCGTTTGTAGGTGACGAGTCGTGTGGCCCGGTGAAGTGCTCGAACATATTCCGTTGGTTCCTGGGCGGCTGGATCCGGCACGTCCCGGAGGTGATGGTGTTCTATGCGCCGACCGTGAATGCCTATAAGCGCTATGTCGAAGGCTCATGGGCGCCGACCCGTATTGCGTGGAGTTACGACAACCGCACTGCCGGGTTCCGGATCGTCGGCCGGGACCAGAGCCTTCGCATCGAGTGCCGCATACCTGGCGCGGATTGCAATCCTTATCTCGCCTTCGCCGCGGCCTTGGCTTCCGGACTCGACGGGATTATCAACGAGATCGAGCCTCCCGAATGCATCTCAGGTGATCTTTACGGCGCAACCGATGCTCACCGCGTTCCTAAGACGTTGGGAGACGCTGTCCAACATTTCGCGAATAGCGACTTCGCGCAAAGAGCATTTGGGGAAGAGGTGGTGACGCACTATACGCATTTCTTCCAAACCGAGCAAAATGCTTTCAACGGCGCGGTAACAGACTGGGAACGCAGGCGGTATTTCGAGAGGATCTGAAGAGAGATGCGTATCCAGGGTAAGCAAGCCCGAGGAGAGGGACAAAGCGATCGTGAGGCTCGAGAATAAAGTTGCTCTGATTACAGGCGCCTCCAGCGGCATCGGCCGCGAGGCTGCATTGTTGTTTGCGCGGGAGGGCGCCTGTGTAGTCGTGGTCGACGTCGATGACAAAGGCGGCCAAGAGACAGCAGGGATGATACAGCGCCAGAACGGAAAAGCAGCTTACGTTCGGGCGGATGTTTCCCAGGCAGCGGATTGTGAGCGGATGGTCGCTGTCACCGAAGAACAGTTTGGCAAGCTCAATGTGCTCTTCAATAATGCCGGCATCATGCATTCCCAGGATGATGATGCCGTTTCTACGGACGAAAAGGTATGGGATATCACGATGAACATCAACGCCAAGGGGGTGTTCTTCGGATGCAAATACGGCATTCCCGCGTTACGTCGAGCGGGTGGCGGCTCCATCGTGAATACAGCTTCCTTTGTGGCGATCCTCGGAGCCGCAACTCCCCAGATCGCATATACGGCAAGCAAGGGTGCTGTGCTGGCGTTGACTCGCGAACTCGCAGTGGTCCATGCCCGGGAAAATATCCGGGTAAACGCGCTGTGTCCGGGGCCGCTCCGGACCGAACTGCTGATGAAATTCCTCGATACGGAACAGAAAAAACAGCGAAGGCTGGTCCATATTCCCATCGGCCGTTTCGGTGAGGCGGTAGAGATCGCGCGGGCCGCGTTGTTTCTGGCATCGGATGAGTCTTCTTTTGTGACAGGGACTGACTTCCTGGTTGACGGCGGCATTGCTGCTGCATACGTAACTCCTGATTGATCATGTCGCAGAATCCCGCAGCCAATTTCTCTCGAATCCAGACAATCAGTCCCGTAGATGGCTCCATCTATGTAGACCGTCCGCTGGCATCTGACTCCGAGATTGAAGCCAAACTGCTAAGAGCAACGGAATCGCAACGTGAGTGGAGGCTGGTCCCAATCTCCGAGCGTGCTTCTATCTGCAGGCGAGCTGTGGCCTCGCTGGTTGAACGCGCCATGCAACTTGGAACCGAGCTTACTTGGCAGATGGGGCGCCCGATTCGTTACAGCCCGATGGAAATTCGGAATGGCTTTCAGGAGCGGGCTCTGTACATGATTGACATCGCCGAAGCAGAGCTCGCGGATCATGAGATTGAGCCAAAGGACAACTTTCGCCGCTTCATCCGCAACGAGCCTGTAGGTGTAGTTCTCGCTCTCATGCCCTGGAACTATCCTTACTTGTGCTCCGGCAATTTTGTAATTCCGGCCATCATGGCGGGCAACAGTGTGATCCTGAAACCTGCGCCGCAAACGCCGCTCATAGCCGAAAGATATGCCGAAGCGTTCAGCCAGGCTGGTTTGCCGGAGGGCATCTTTCAGTTCCTGCACCTGGCTCATGATCAAGTGGAGCGGATCATTCGCGATCCACGGGTCGGCTTTGTAGCGTTCACCGGGTCAGTGAATGGTGGACGCAGCATACAACGCGCGAGAGGAGAGCGTTTTATCGGTGCGGGCTTAGAGCTGGGCGGGAAAGATCCGGCATACGTCCGCGCAGACGCTTTTCTGGAGCAAACCATCGAGAACCTGGTGGACGGTGTGTTCTTCAATTCGGGGCAATCCTGCTGTGCGGTTGAAAGGATCTATGTTCATCAGGATGTTTGGGAAAAGTTTCTCGAGGGGTTCGTCGAGCTCACGAAGAAGTATGTGTTGGACAATCCTTTAGATCCTGCTACTACTCTAGGCCCTGTGATCAACGAGCGGGCTGCGGCCTCCATTCGTATAAAGGTAGAAGAGGCAATTCGCAAGGGCGCGCAGCCT
The DNA here is from genome assembly GCA_963757575.1 of uncultured Acidobacteriaceae bacterium. Lineage (GTDB taxonomy): Bacteria > Acidobacteriota > Terriglobia > Terriglobales > Acidobacteriaceae > KBS-83. The sequence goes on along the minus strand of CAVWSD010000011.1, from coordinate 414,483 downwards.
TTGGTGGATACTTCATTCTTCCCCAACAGCAAGCAAGGCACTCCTTATCTGGCGCCTCAGGTGCTTGCGAATGTCGACCATGGAATGCAAGTGATGACAGAGGAAACATTTGGGCCAGTAGCGCCGTTGATGCGGGTGAAGGACGATGCGGAGGCCGTGACCCTTATGAATGATAGTTGTTATGGGCTCACTGCTTCGGTGTGGACCTCGGACGTTGACGCCGCCATACAAATTGGAAGCCGCATAGAATCCGGCACTTGGTTCATGAATCGCTGTGATTATGTTGATCCTGCACTCCCATGGACTGGCATCAAGGATTCTGGGCATGGATGTAGCCTCTCTCGGCGCGGATATGCCTCGCTCACGCGACCGAAGTCATTTCATCTGCGACTTTCTCTGTAAGCAGGAGCGTTAGCTGTCTTCGTCATCTTCGAAGACACGGCTCTCTTCAGCGCGAGCCCTTTCATCCTGACAAAGAAGACGGTACGAGGATCAGGACGTGAATAGTCGATCATGCCGCGCCAGGAACTAGCGCTGAAGACCGTCTTATGGCTGAATCGACCGCAGCCGTGTCCTGCTGAAACGAAATTCGATGTGCCTGCACTATCCCTCCAATAGAGAGTTTGGCGGGTTCCGCGGGGGCCCGATGGCTGGAGGACAGATAGGGTTCTGGCCACAGAAATCAGAAAAGCCCATTTAAATCTTGCAATCCGATTTGATCGCGGGGTATGATTCCGGCCTCTTCTTTTCTGAGCTCATCCATCGGCCCTGCGGCGAATGCCTGCACGAGAGCGAAGGAGCCAACGTGAAGCTGCTTCTGCAGAAAAAATCTTCCGCCCTTTCCACAGAACAGAACCGCTTCCTGACGGGTCCGGTTTGCCGACCAGAAGCGCCGCCCGTGCGAGGCCGCCTGCCCGCGAGAGTGTGGGTGGAACTTGCTTTGGGACTAACGAGCTCTGGATTACTGGCGCTCGCACTCCTTTCGCCTCACTGGATGGAGCAGTTGTTCGGCATCGCCCCTGATGCCGGCGATGGCTCCGCAGAGTACGGCCTTGCCCTCATGTGGGCAGCAGTCGCATTCCTGATGTTTGGGTTGGCCGGGTACACGTGGAAGAAACAGATTCGAACTTCTTCGATCCCTCTGGCAGTGGAGAGGTGACTTCCGAATGGCGAAAAAGCCGAAGAAGACGATGAGAAAGGAGAAATCCATGGCAAAAGAAGATGACGATCGCCCGCGCGAATCCCATCGCGGCCACGACGGCCATGAACACAGGCGAGACAGGCCGTACGATGACCCGGCGGAGCACCTTGAGATCGAAAACCGGCGCTTCCACGGCGGCCTTTCGCCGACCCCCGAACTGTACGCGCGCGCCCGCGAGCAGTGGTATCGATTGCCCGGATCGATCGTCAGGCCCTCCATGGATCCCGTCATCGGTGATTCTGACACCGGTCAACAGAATCCCCCTGAAAAGAAATAGTCGAGCAAAAGAGGGACAGAACGATGAGCCTCAACGGGACGACTTGGATACCCATCGGGCCCAGCCCTATCGATCAGGGCGCGATCACCGCGAATGGTCAGGTCACCGCCATTGCCGTCAATCCGAACAATCCCAACATCATGTACATCGGCACGGCATGGGGCGGAATATGGCATACGCGGAATGGGGGCGCGCACTGGACGCCCATTTTCGATCGAGCGCCCGCGCTCGGCATCGGCGAACCCGGTGGCCTTGCCATTGATCCGGTTGACACCAACGTTATTTACGCAGGAACCAGCAACCGGGACGGCTCGCAGTTCTCGGGCGAAGCAACGCAACCGTCAGCGGGACTTTTTAAATCGACCGACGGAGGCTTCAGCTGGGTTCGTCTCGGCTCAGGCTATCCGTCGAGCGCTCCCAGCAATGCCAATATCTTCTTCGGTCGGATCATCAACATCGTCATCGTCGATCCGGCCAATCACGAGACGGTTTACCTCGCTTGCAATTCCGGACTGTTCGTTTCCCAGGATGGCGGCTTCAACTGGATCCAGGGTGTCGCGCCCGTCGGAGACGTGCGCTCCCTGCAGCTGGATACGACGTCGCCTCCCGGCGCGCGCATCCTGTATGCCGGCATCACGGGCGCTGGCGTGGTCCGATCCAACGATGGAGGCCAAACCTGGACATCGATCCTGAGCGGCACAACGCCGGTGCTCGCGAACGAGCTCAATACCGCCGGCACGCCGGGTCCCGCCCGCAGTGCGGGAAAGTTCATTATCGCGCTGGCACCGCCAACCTCTCCTGCCGCTCCGGGCGGGATCCAGGTGATGTACGCCACGGTCGAGGGACGCCCGGTCAACCGGCCCGCGAAGCCGACCGACGCGCCCGATCCCGTGGGCGTTTTCAGAAGCACCGATCAGGGAACGACCTGGACCATGCAGACGCCGCACAATGCGGGTATTCCGCCGGGCTCCGGCATGCCGCTCAACTCGCAGTGGGGGTACAGCTTTCACATGGGCGTCGATCCCGCCTCTCCGGGCGACGGGCTCAACGACATCATCTATTTGGGCGTAGTCGGTCAGGCGCGGTCCACCGATTCAGGCCAGACCTTCACCCCGTTGACCGGACTCCACGCGGATACACACGCATGGACGTTTGTGCCGCAGCCCGGTCCATTCTCCATCGTCTATTGCGGTAACGACGGAGGCATCTTCAAGGGCACTGGCGGCCTCCACTTCGACTCGCTCAACGGGAATGGTTTTCAGAGCGCTCTCTTCTACAACCTCGACGTCAAGCGGGATGCGACGGCGAGCGTGACTCTGGGCGCTCTCCAGGATAACGGCATTGTCACCACCGCCGGTGCGGTAGCTCCGACCTGGAAGATGGGCGCCGGAGGCGACGGATTCGACGTCGCGCATGATTGGCAACTGGCGACCCAGGCCTACGGCAGAAGCAACGCCACCATCCTTCAGTCGACGAACGACGGCGATTCCTATGGAGGGATTGATCCACCTTGGCTGCCGGCGGAAAACAACGTCTACCTGGCAGCCGTCGCGACCGATCCCAACAACGGCGGCGGCGTGTACGCAAGCAGCAATCAGAATCTCTGGCAAAGCACCGATGGTGGAGCGACCTGGCCGAATAAAGTTGCCATCCCCGGAACCGCCACCCATGTGGACATAGCGCCGATCAACAGCAACAATGTCGTGGTCGCCGTCGGAGGACAGGTTCTGGTTTCGACGGATGCGCTCGTGCCCGGAGGCTTGCACCTCACCGACATCACGCGCAACCTGCCCGGACGATTCGTCGGCCGCGTGGCGTTCGATCCCAACGATCCGGCGACCATTTACGCGGTGTTGGGTGGGATTAGCGGTTTCCCGGGAGGGCATGTCTTCCGGACTTCACTCACCGCAACCACCTGGACAGACATCTCGCCAGCGCTCGACCTGCCGTTCAATGCCATCGCGCTCGATGGGAGCGAGACGCCTACTACTCTCTATGCGGGGACAGACTTCGGCGTGCTGCGCTCGGTCGACGGAGGCGCCAACTGGAGCATTCTCGACGATATTCACTTTCCGGGCGCGCCGGTGTTCGATCTGGCGTTTCAAAAAGGCGAGTTGCGGGCTGCGACGTTCGGCCGCGGCATATTCTCTTTCGTCAAGCCAACCGGCCCATCGATCGCCATTCGTCCCCAGCACAACCTTGCGTTTGGAATCGTCTGCGACGGCCCTCATTATCTGACGCTTGAAATTTACAACGTCGGTGTCAAAGATCTGCTCATCACCAGCGTGCAGCGGCTCATGGGTGCCTCCGACTTCATCGTGCTCTCGAACCCGGCGACGCCCCTGCTTCTTGCTCCCGGCGAAGACATCGAGTTCACAGTCGCTTACATACCAATCGGCACAGCCATCGTTGAAGCCGCGACGATCCGGATCGTCACCAATGATCCCGTCTCTCCCATCGTGGATCTGCTGGCCATAGCCGTTCATGGTTTCCCAAAGCTGGCCACGGCCATAGCCGACAGCGGCAACTTCGGCAATGTTTGCCTTGGCTCCTTCCGCGATGAACAACTCACCCTCAACAACACCGGCGTCTGCCGCTTGCGGATCGACAACATAATCTCGACAGCGGTCGATTTTCTCGCTCCTGGAGTTGCGTCGTATCCTCTGGCCATTGGTCCGGGTGACTCGCTTGACGTGACGCTGCGTTTCGCTCCGTCCGGCCTCGGCGCGCACGCCGCTGCAATCACCGTGTTCAGTAACGATCCCAGTGGTCCTCACACGCTGAGAGTCTTCGGCTTCGCGCCATCGCCGCGACTCAGCGTGGCGATTGCCGACACCGGCAGTTTCGGCAAAGTCTGCATCGGATCGTTCCGCGACCTGCCGCTCGTTCTGGACAACAGCGGAAAATGCACACTTACGGTTACCGGCATCAGTTCCTCGTCACCGGAGTTCCTCCCTCCGGAGGTTATCTCCTATCCTCTGACAATCGGAGCGGGAGACTCCCTCGAGATACCGATCCGCTTCGAGCCAGCCTCCATCGGGACGAAGACCGCCACGATCACGATCGACAGTGACGACCCGCTGGGCCCGAAGACCGTCGCGATCTCCGGCGATGTGCCGGCCGGCAAGCTGGCGATCACTGGATCGAACGTGTTCGGCGGCGTCAACGCCCACTGCTGCTCCGACCGCACACTCTCGATCTGCAACGTGGGCGGCTGCGACCTCCACGTGAGCAGTGTTGCGTTCAAACGAAAGAGCTCTCACTGGAAACTGCTCAACAACCCATTCCCTGCGACGCTGCGTCCGGGCTCCTGTCTAGGTCTGACCATTCGCTACAAGGCGACCGAGAAGTGCCCGCGGTGCTGCGAACTGCTGATCACCAGCGACGACCCGGCCATCCCGGTGAAGACGGTCGAATTGCTCGCGTACACGATCTGGAACCAATGCGAGTGCGAAAAAGGCTGCGACGATTGTCGGAAGGAGGGCGGCGAGAAGGGCCACTGCGATCGCTGCAGGCAGGGATATCCCTGCTGCTGCGAGGATGACGAGCCGGAAGATAGTTAGAGGGATTATGCGACTGAGGATATAGGTGGAGTGTGAGCGGTGGGCTGTGAGATATCTATCGATTCCCACTGAAACTTTGGAGTACAGAACTGGCAAAGTCTCGGCAATCCGAACTGCTCAATTTCCGCATTTTCTTTGCCTGCGATAGCTGCTGTTCTTGAATCCGAAAAGTAGCGAGGAGAGCCGAAGGTATCAGCCCCGCTTTCCCATGGCTCTTTAGAATCAGCGCCATATCGCATTTCATCCGCTCCTAGAGCGGGTTCCCGGGCTTATTCGCTCATACGGTCTCATAAAACTCGTTGGCCTGTCATCAGGGTGGAACCTGCCCCGACCAGGAAACTGGATCGTATCCGGGTTGAGGCCTCCCGGGCGCTTGCAAAGTGGCAAGCCAATGTCTCGCAGAGGATCTGGAACTCTTCTGGCCTCGCGCAGGTGGTGGTGTTTCTCACATTTTCAGACTAAAACTTGTAGCCGGTCCACACAGCCCAGTAGTTGAGGTTGCGCCCAGGTTGCGTCTCCTTCAGGAAACTGCTCGCATAAAAGATCCCGTAGTCCGCCTGAAGCCAGAGGTGCCGATTCGCTTGCCATCGGATCTCAGTGCCTGGCCTATGCCCCACAAATCGCGATTGCTTATCATTCCCTGCCCTGATCAGGAAACCGGGCACAGCGTAGACGCCATCCTCAAGACTCTGTCTCCACTGAAAAATCCAGTCAACCGACACAGACACGTTATGCGGAAAAGTTGTTTCGATGTGAGGATGAACGTCAATGAAGTTGATGGGGCCGGGACCCGTTGTGGCAAGGACGCCAAAGTAGTTGCCCTTCGGAAATAACGGATTGAATGTCCCGAGGCTATTCGAGCTTGGATGATCTCCGCTCGAGATATCAGCTTTCACGCTGAATCGCGGTTTCAACGGCACGGTCGGAAAGCGGTAGCCGGTTTCCGTCGCGATCGTCCACGCCCGAATATTTCCCGAACCGAATGTGCCAAACTGCCAGAGGCCCTCGTCGTCATAATCCCATCCAGAGTGTTCGGTAGCGATCGGACGAGAAATCCTGGCACCCAGTGAGTGGCGCACCTCATGAGCCGTGCCTCGTTGGAAAGTCGCCTCCTTTCGATCCAGGCCTAAGTAGTACAAATCTAATGAAGCTTTGTGGGGCAAAAACCGAGTAGCGTACACACCCCAGAAACTGACGGTGTGGTCTGGTGCGTTGTCAAAGAAACCGGGATTGTCCTTGTCTGGACGCAGAGCAAATCCATCGACTTGCCAGGACTTGATTCTGCTCTTCACCATAAAGCCATCGAAGCTCAACCGGACATTTGGGCCCTCCCGCACATCAATCAAGCGCCCGGAGCCGTACTCAAGCTCATGTCTTCCGATTCGGAGCTGAATCGATTTCGAATCTGACGAGCTATTGAGTTCCAGAAATCCCGACTGAAAGTCGAGCTTCTTTTCATCGATGGGACGCGGGCCGCCTCTACGGAATGAATTCAATCCGCTCTTCAGTTCAATGAAGGTGCGGAGATGCCTGCCATAGTGCAGGTCGAAATAGGGCATGTACCTTTGATTGAGGTACCCGTTCCAATAAGGAGACTGGCCCCAGTTGTCGTTTCCGATCTGCTCCCAGACCTCGCGGGCTTCGCCCCCCATGGTCAGGTACCAGTCTTCGGCGCTCTTGCGGAGTGGGATGTATTTGATGCGGTCCCAGAAGTCCTGCCGGAGGCTTCGATCGCGCAGAAAACTCCAGTCCTCATCCTCCCTCAGCAGCTTGTAACTCCGATCATGGATTACAGCTGGGGCTGTTCCTTCTGCCTGGGCGTTGGCGCTCGGCACTCCAATCAAGAGGGCCGGTGCCAGGATTAGAGCAATTCTCATCAAACACACTTCCCAACGGGGGCGGTCGCTATTTACTTGAGGACGAGTGGATCTCAGCAATGTACCCGCCGGGGAATTGCACGAGGGCTGCTGCGCGATGGTCGGCCGTGTAGGGCGGCACCAGTACCTGGACTCCGGCCACTTTGGCCTTGGCGAGGGTAGCCGCGAGATCGGAAACCTCGTAGCCCGTCATCTCGTGCCCGTATGGATATGGAAGATGGCCATCCGTTACGAGAACCGTCAGCTTGCCGAAGTTGGATTGGATACGGATTCGGCGATAACTGTCACTCGGCCGTCCGATCTCAACACCGGGAGCGTGCGCATCATCAGCGATGACATGCCCATGACTAAAGGCAAGAAAGCTGTCTACGAAGGCAGCCACGCGATCGGCGGACACATAGACACGATTTTCTGGAATGGTTTGAAGAGCTTTGTAGGACGGCGCGGTCGTGTGCCAATAGAGTTGCGTGTTCACGCCGCCCGGCCACTGAATAATGGCATCTCGTCCGATTGGGTCATTGAATGGAGTCACAAGAACGTCGGCGCCTGTCGTACGGGCGGCCTGGACCGCCGCATCGAGATCGGTCACGAGGTAACCCGTTCGCTCTGCTCCAAACGGATACGGAACCGGTGTCTTGAACCCGAAAACTGACAGGGTTCCTACAGGAGTCAGCACCAGCTGGGACATGGTGCTGCTCGGAGTTGGCGTCACCGTGAAGACGCCCTGTTTGGATGTGGTGCCGCCGAAGGTTGCTACAAGGCTGGCGACGAAACGGTCGAAGTCCTCGGGCGCGACGTATACGTGGGTCGTATCGTATTGCGGTTCCACGGTCACGTTGGGCGTAACCGTAGCAGCATCGACGATTGCCGGGGCCGTGCTCCGCATCGGGAGCGGACGAGCAATTCCCACACTCAGAGAGATCGCGATAGCAATCAGGCGAACATTTTTAGAGATAGGCATTGAGTCTCCTTTCCAAGAGGTCAGCTTCACATGATGTTGGCTCGCAGCTCATTTGGCACGATGAGAATTCTTTTCAGTCCGCGTGAGGCTGAACTGATACTACGGTTTGGACATTCGCTCGCTTGATCCCAATGCTTACCCACGAGACAAACGGACGCAGCATGTGTCACGCTGACTTTTTTCGCAAGCATCCAACCGCCGAGCTGTTCTCCGAGCACCATTCCCAGGAGGCCGAGCAGAGCGACGATTGGCGGGGCCGGACTCTTTACGCGAATCACTCCGTACAAACTGCCGACAAACAAACCTACTGCAAATGAAATGAGGAGTACCTTCATCAGTTGTTCTCGCTTCCCTTCTCAGGCCATTCTTTTGTCCGGTTGTGTTTTAGAACGCGAAACAGTCACAACCGAGACTCCAGAGCCCGGACTTTCCGAATACACGTACGTGCCCGTTTGAGCCGTCTTCGGCATGACCCAGCGATGGGTGCTGGCAAAAGGCGGAATGAGAGGCTCCAGCCAGCGATTTTGAAGCATTGGTATAGCCGCCATAATGTGCAACGGGCGACCAGTCAGGACTCACGGGAAGCTCGGGAGGGGCAAGGCTTGCGTGCTCTTCAGTCGCGTACACAACCCTGCCACCGACGATGGTCAGCACCGATTCCAGATCTTTAATTTCTTCCTCCGGAATCGAGAAATAATCGGCAGAGAGAACGGCCAGATCAGCAAGCTGCCCTGGCGCGAGTGCTCCCTTCTTACCGTCCTCCGTGGAGAACCAACTGCTTCCCATGGTGTAAAGCTTCAGCGCTTCCGATCGGTCGAAGCGATTCTCTTTCGGATAGAGGTTCAAGCCGCCAATCGTCCTACCGGTGATAAGCCAGTAGAGGGAGAGGAACGGGTTGTAACTGGAGACGCGGGTTGCATCGGTCCCCGCTCCCACGGGAACACCCATCTCCAACATCCGCCGGATCGGCGGTGTGCGTTTCGCCTGCTGCGAGCCGTAACGTTGGACGAAATACTCACCCTGGAAAGCCATGCGATTCTGCACTGCAATGCCACCGCCCAAAGCCCTCACACGCTCAATGTTGCGATCCGAGATCGTCTCGCAGTGATCGAAGAACCAATGGAGGCCGTCGAATGGAATTTCCCGGTTGACTTCCTCGTAGATGTTCAGCGCCCGCGTGATCGTTTCGTCGTAAGTCGCATGCAGGCGAAATGGCCAACGGTTCTCGGCAAGGTGACGGATCACAGCCTTCAGTTCGCTCTCCATGACAGGCGCCATATCAGGACGCGGCTCCAGGAAGTCTTCGAAGTCTGCGGCAGAGAATGCAAGCATTTCTCCCGCACCGTTGACGCGGTAGAGGTCATCGCCGTCGCCGGGTTTTGTGATCGTGGTCCAATTCCGGAAATCTGCCAGCTCATGCTTCGGTTTCTGCGTAAACAGGTTGTAGGCCAGCCGGACCGAAAGCTCGCCATTGCGATGGAGCTCGCTGACGACTCCATAGTCGTCTGGATAGTTTTGGAATCCGCCACCGGCGTCGATGGCGCTCGTGATACCGAAGCGGTTCAATTCCCGGAAGAACAGACGCGAAGAGTTGACTTGATCCTGACGAGAAAGCTTCGGCCCCCTCGCGAGGGTTGAGTAGAGAATGTTTGCGTTGGGCTTCGCAATCAGCATCCCAGTGGGATTGCCATGCCTGTCTCGTTGTACTTCGCCTGCAGCAAAATCTGGGGCAGTTCTGTCATAGCCGACCGCGCGCAGAGCTGCTCCGTTCAGCAAGGCGCGGTCGTACAGATGCAGAATGAAGACCGGAGTGTCGGGCGCCGCCTCGTTAATCTCGTCCAGCGTAGGCATGCGGCGTTCGGCAAATTGAAATTCTGTCCACCCGCCAATAACACGCACCCACTGCGGCGCCGGAGTGCGTGCAGCTTGTTCCTTCAGCATGCGCAGCGCGTCGGCAAGCGAAGGCACGCCGTCCCAGCGCAGTTCCATGTTGTAGTTCAGACCGCCCCGGATCGGGTGCATATGGGAGTCATTGAGACCCGGGATGACTGTTCTTCCCTTAGCATCAATCACTCGTGCCGCCGGAGCGTGCATTTGAAAGATCTCTCGCTCGCTTCCGATCGCGACCACCTTACCACCGGCAATGGCAAGGGCCTCGACAAATGAAGGATCATTATTCGTCGCGATCTTTGCGTTATGAAGTATTAAGTCCGCAGCCATTAGCCTTTCCTCACTTCATCTGGGAGTGGAAGGCTAGGATTGCCCTGCCTTCCACCTAGCTACTTGTGAGCACCGACGAGGGCCGTCGGAACCGAGTATTCTGGAAATTCAGTGGGACGCGCACCGTGCACCATCGTGTACGCATATTCCACGCCGACGCCATATGCACCAAAGTGCGTCTTCACAATGTCCATAACTGCATCGTAGGTGTCATGATTAGCCCAATCGCGCTGCCACTCCAGCATCACGGAGAGCGCTGTCACCGGCTTGGCGCCGGCTTGGATAACACGCTGCATCGCGACCTCGTGGGATAGCTGGTTTACGTCTCCACAACAGTCTTCAACTACATAGATCTCGTAGCCATCATGAATAGCCTGGACCGTAGGAAGCGCCACACACGTCTCTGTCCAAAGCCCCGCGAGCACGATCTTTTTCCGTCCTGAGCGTTCGATCGCTGCCACAAAGTTTTTGTCGTCCCAGGAGTTCATCGAAGACCGCTCGATCGGGTCTTGGCCTGGAAACACTGCGCGGATCTGAGGCCACATATTTCCGCTGAAAGACTTACTTTCTACCGTCGTTAGTACGACCGGTACATCAAAGACTCTCGCGGCTTTCGAGATTGCGACGGTGTTGTTGATGATCCCTTGACGATCAAAATTACTGGTCCCAAAAAGCATCTGGGGTTGATGATCGATGAGTGCTAACACACAATTATCGGGAGTTAGCAACCCCTTCTCACTTCGTTTCGCATGGCTGTTGTTTTGATCCACGACTTTCTCCTCTCGGGCGTGCTAAATAACTAGTTCAAAGTGTCGAATAGTCATATCCAACACGGCGAGATTAACAACGGTCGGGAAATAACTAAATTACATATTCATGTAGTCGCTGGTGTCACCGCTAGATTGAGTAGGACATTCGACAGCATCTTTAGAATTCGAAGAATCATGAAGATGCTGAAGATTGTCTGCAGCCCCCCTCAAGCGCGTGTTTACGCGCATAGACGGATTTCAAGGTGCCTCGCGTTTTTTCCATTTGGCTTTGAGGATCGGAATCAATTAAGCTCTGACGTTCCGTCCGCTGAACAAGAAGAGCTTTCCGCCCCATGACCGCTGATGAGATGAACTCAGCTCGCTAGACCCAGCAGATACACGCCAGCTACCGAATGACAATACCGAGCCTCAGAGCTGTCGATGACGCTCAAGGAGAGGATTAGCATTCAGCCTCTTAGCTTCAAGTGCGTATTGGAAATGCGCTATCTTCGAGAGCTTCCAAATAGAGCGGTAGCTGTGGCTCTGGACACGGGTACTCCTGCGATGAAGACGCGGGTGTCTCGCGCTCGCGTCTTCGCGAACGCTTCGCACAACAGTATGCCCCTACCACAAGTGGCTGAACGAACTAGTCGAACTACACTTGGCGTGAAACACGATGTTTGACATTGTAGGGGGCGGGCTTCTAGGCCGGTTACTGGCGTGTCAGTGGCCTCGGTGTGGCCCTGTATGACGCGTATGGGAGGCCCGGTGATCCGGTGCGTGCTAGTTTTCTTGAGCCAAGACCGGATGCTAAACGCGTATACACAGATGCAAACCAGGTTTGCTGGAATAAAGCCAAACTGAGACGTGCGAAAGGCAATCACGCAAACGATCAGGCTGTTGACAATTGAAATTAGAAGTCCCGTCCAAGATCTCCGCCCAACGAGAACGGTCGCCAATATGGTGAGAAAGCAAGAGAGATAGTCTAAACGGAACATCGCTAAACCGAGCTTTCCACCAACACTCCGCGGCTTGTTGAATCAATAGTGTCTTGATGCCTATTGCGCCCCAGGCGATCGGCATAGACGGTGCCGATTCCTGAGGAGGCGCCGGTGATGACGGCAACTCCCATCGAGGGTGTGCTCCTTGCGGAGTAATTGCCGACACGGCGAAGCCGGATTTTACGGAGCCTGCATTTCCAATGCTACCGGCGGCCCCAGTGTCCTTTAGAGGTCATGTGGTCGAGGGCCTTCGACAACCTCTATCAGCGTGATAGTAGCAATTGCGAGGAGCCGAATAAATTACATATTTCTTGTACGTTGTGGGCGACTCTCCAATCGTATTGATGGACAGGAGTCCATCAGAAGGTGGGGCCGGCAGCGGGAAAATTCAGTCAGCGTCTCCTCGCGATGGACTGTTCGTGATGCCGGAAAAAGCCATCGGCAGACGACTGGCGGCCACGCCTGCGCAAGAATGGACTGTAGTTCTCAACCAGAGTTATAGCCAGAAGCGACGATCGATGATGGTGGGCTTTCTCGAAAAGTGATACTCGATTGCGCATCAAAACGACGCCGGCCGGCCGGGGTACCACTATGCTGAATGCTGCATCACGCGGCATCCACGGGAGGTTCTGTTTCTTCGGGAGCCGCTGGCAAGGTAAAGTGGAACGTCGCGCCACGCCCGCCGTCACCGTTGGCCCAGATCCGTCCGCCATGCGATTCGACGATCGACTTACTGATTGCCAAGCCCATGCCGCTGCCTTGTGGTTTCGTCGTAAAGAACGCGTCGAATATCTGGTCGGCCTCGCCCGGTGGCAGCCCGGGGCCCGTGTCATGAATCGAAATTTGGATCTGGCCGTCCTCACCCAATTGCGACTTCACCGTAACCGCGCCGCCCGTGTCCTTCATCGCCTCGATTCCATTCAGCATCAGGTTCATGAGCACCTGCTGAAGTTGCACTCGATCCGCCATGGTCATGGGAAGATCGTCTTTCAGATCGGTGCGGATCGATACTCCAAGCCCTCTGGCCTGGCCTCCCAGCATCCCGGCCATTTCGCCAATGACCTTATTTATCGCGACTGACTCTCGTTTGGGAGCGGCCTTTTTGTACAACGATCGCAGACGGTTGATGATTTCCGAGGCAAACGTGCCCGCCTCGATGATTTTTTCCGTCCCTTTGCGAACTTCCGTCAGTTCGGGCGGGTCGCGCTGAAGCCATCGCAAAGAAGCCTTGGCATTCGCGGTTGTGACCGTGATCGGCTGTGCTAGTTCATGCGAGATGGAGGCGACCAGTTCTCCCATCGTGCTGACCCGGCTCGCATGGGTAAGGTCCGCTTGGAGCTGTTCGGCATGTTTGCGGTCTTCAATGTCAGTTGCCGCACCACACCATTTCACAATCTTCCCGTGCTCGTCCCGCAAAGGCACGGCGCGTATCAAGAATCAGCGATAGACTCCGTCCGATCCGCGGCGCAGCCGCGCTTCATAATCCAGAGGTTCGCCAGTCTTCTCGGACGTGCGCCATCGCTCGGCGATGCGGCTGAGATCGTCAGAGTGAATCGTCTTCTCCCATCCTGACGCTGACGCTTCGTCCGGGCTCAATCCTGTGTATTCGAGCCATCCCCTGTTCATAAAAATGCGATTGCCGCTGGGGTCCGCAACGAAAGCCAAGGCCTGGCATGGTTTCTACTGCATCGCGGAATTTCTTTTCTTGCTCCTGCGACTGGTGAACACGCATTTGATATACGCCCCAGAGCAGAGTGAAGAAAGCGAGCACGTAAAGCCCTCGAAACCAAGTCGTCTGGTACCAGGCGGCCGCGATGCCAAACTCCAGATGCGCTCCTTCTTCATTCCAGACTCCGTCGTTGTTGCAGGCGATTACTCGGAAATGGTACTTGCCGGGACCGAGCCTGGTATAAAAAGCTTCGCGGCGAGTGCCCGCGTCCTGCCAGTCGTTATCCACTCCTTCCAGCCTGTACCGAAAACGTACCTTCTCCGGCACAGCCAGGCTCAAAGCCGTATAGCCGATTTGCAGATCGGTTGTTCGCGGGGGCAGGGCCAGATTCGTCAGCGAACCAGCTTGTCTGCCGTTCGCTCTCACAGACCGAATCAGAACAGGCGGAGGAAGCCTGGTATTCGCACACGCGAACCGCCCATCTGAAATCATTATCGAAGAAAGCCGCTCGCACGCTTTCGTCTCCAATTTCCTTAAAAGACGAGGTCAATTCGCAGGTCTGGTGGCGTCTACTCCTGCCTTATCGTAGCTTTTCTGGAGCAGCAGTGCGCAATTTCAGCCGGAACACCTTGGGACGGCGCCAAGCGGAGGTTTCAACCCTCTCTACCATATCGACAGACCGCGCTCGATCCGGTTGGGCGCGTAAGGTCCAATTCTGAGCAGCTTGACAGGAGAGCCGATCGTTCGACCTCCAGCTAGCTCTTGGCCTTGATAGATGTCAATTGTTGCGCACAGCCATTTCGATTATGGAGTGACCGGGTCTTCTGTGAAGAGTCCCGAAACAATCGCACACCATGGTGACCAGGCCGAGCCGCGCATTTGAGGAGATATAGGAAGCAGCCCTCGCAAACGTGTCCTTGGCTCCGAACTACAACCATCGTAGGCCCGACACTGAGTTACTTCATGCCAAGGGGCCGGATGCGGCTGATCAGCGCCGATGCGATTCTCTCAGAGACCTCGAAGAGGCTTGCGTATCTGCTTCTATCTCGAGCCGTTCTGACCAGAGTGAAATCCTTCGGCAGCATTGACGACCCCGAATGTAATACGCAGCTGGTTGTTGTCCTTGCGCACTGTTTCTTCAAAGAAGATCTGAACACCAAGTCTTCCGGCCAAGGAGGGAATCTCCAGGCCTTGCGCGGCCAGCGCCACTGACTGATCCCATGATCCCGGAACACCTCCACTTACAATGCAAGAGCTAGATCGGCGCTCGCAAGGCAACAGCGTGAGAGTAGCAACGATCCATCCACGAAATAATCAGATGTTCATCTACTGCGGACACAAGCAACATGCGCCCTGCGTACGCGACTTCGGGGACGGGGTTTTCCTGCCAAGATGATGCGTGTAATGGCATAAAGGTCCTTCGATGAGGCGCCTCGCCTATCACTAGAAGGAATATGTAATGTCCTGGCGATCGTCTTATCGCTAACATCACAATATCTGATGGCTGTGCGATTGACTGCGGGCGTAGTTGATCCCTGCTATTGGGTTTCGCGCTCGCCAGCACAGTGGCTGCAAGCCCAACTAAACGCCCAATCACATGAGTGAGACGCGAGATGAGTATCAGGCTTTTCCTTTGTTCTCTTGTCCTCTGCGTGTCCTTTACAGGTGCGGCGAAAGGCCAGCTTGTTATCTCCGCGCCTGAGCCGCAGACTGGCACCATAACTGGTACGTTGCTCGATACGAATGACGGCACTGTTTCAGGCGCAACCGTTGTTCTTAGTGGCCCTTCGCTTCCGGGTCCCAAACACGTAGAGACAAACGACAATGGCTTCTTTCAACTTGACCAACTCAAGCCCGGGATACCGTATCGTGTCGCCATTAGCGCAGACGGATTCGCAAACTGGACCTCGCCCGAAGTCACCCTCAAGCCTGGCCAATATCTGGAACTAGCGGGCATCCGGCTGCAGATTGCAGCGGCTGTGACTACGGTGAATGCAGTTTTCTCGACGGAGGAAATAGCCAGGCAGCAAGTCGAGGTAGAGGAGAAGCAGCGCGTCCTGGGCTTCGTCCCCAACTTCTATGTCGTTTATGACCGCAACGCTGTACCTCTCACATTGAAGCTGAAGTTTGACTTGGCTCTCAAGACCTCGATTGACCCCATCACTCTTCTCGGCTCCGCCATCGTAGCTGGCTTCGATCAGGCAGTCGACCTCCACGACTATCAGCAGGGGGTGAAGGGCTATAGCCAGCGTTTCGGTGCAGCCTATGCAGATGGTTTGACCGACATCATGATTGGGAACGTCATCCTTCCCGCCATCCTGCATCAGGATCCGCGCTATTTCTACCAGGGAACAGGTACGAACAACTCGCGCATTCTCCACGCCCTCTCAACACCGTTTATCTGCCGTGGGGACAACGGACGTCTGCAACCGAACTATTCCAGATTGGGCGGATATCTGGCCTCGGGCGCGATCTCCAATGCCTATTATCCTGCGTCGAATCGAGGCCCGGGACTGGTCTTCTCCACTGCCTTTATTGACATCGCCGCTAACATGGCTAACGGTGTGCTGCAGGAGTTCATCCTGCGCAGGTTCACTCCCGGGGTTTCGGGGACACAGTAGGCCTCTTCTCCATGCGTATGCCACCAACCGTGACTAAGATAGGCCATGATATGGGGCCCCAGTAAGTGAGCGGATTCCGGCCCGGACGTAATCCCTTCGACAGCGGGACCTGCCTCTCCAGGAATGAGTTCAAATTCCATCAGGTGGTCCTTGACAGTGGCGCAAAATAACTTGATTGTGATTAAAGATACTGAAACGATCAAGTTGGTTGCACCGTGCGCAAACAGCATTCGAAAACGTTAAAACGGAAGAAGTTGGTTCCGAAATCTACCGATCCGACCGTGGTGGAAGAGTCCATCCGGCCCTATGCAATCGCTGAAAAACTGCGCACTCTGCGCCTGCGGAGAAGCATGGGCCTCGCTCAGCTTGCCGAACATACGGGATTCTCGCCGGGCATGCTGTCGCGTCTAGAAAATGCCCGGCTGGTACCCACGCTGCCGACGCTTATCCGCATTTCACTGGTCTTCAACGTCGGGCTTGATTACTTCTTCACCGATCCACGAAAGCGCCACGTCGTTGCTGTTTCCCGACGCAATGAGCGCAAAGTATTTCCGTCCGATCCGAAATCGACCTCCGTACCGTGGCACTTCGAGACCTTGGACTTTCGAGCCAATGAAAGAAAATTGAATGGTTTCCTGGCGCATTTCCATGCCATGTCTCCAGAAAAGATCACGCCGCACTTCCATCCAGGGGTCGAGTTTCTCTACCTCATTGAGGGAGAGCTTGAAGTGATAATCGGCGCCGACAAGTACCGGCTCTCCCCTGGCGACTCCGTCTACTTCGACTCGCTGCAGAAACATGCATACCGAAGCGTAGGTGAAGAACCCTGCACCGCAATCGTGGTCACCACCGGACTTGCCAACTAGCGCAAAAATAGCAGCATGAGCGAACTAAGATCCGCGCCAGCGTGCCGGCCGGTGGTTTTCGTCACGGCTGTACAGCTAGCGCTCGAATCGCTCGTTTCCCTGCAACGTCGCTGGATCAAACACTCGTCATGGAGCACCACGCATTTGTGGTGGTTCGAACTACGCGGCAGCGAATGAGGGTGGCAACGCCCGTGTCAGGCTGCCTCCTGCAGAGCAGGACTCTACGCATCTGGAAACACCGCATGTTTACTGGCAGGCAACAATCCCACACTTAGTTGCATGTGAATCAATGAATCAAGGTTTCAATGTCCTAATCTCGTCAAATCCCCAAGCCCTGTCCCTATGGTGGAGGAATGCGTGTCCACCACAGCTACAGAAAAAGGCATATCGCGATTGTGGGCGCCGGCCCGGGCGGACTCGCTACCGCCATGCTCCTTGCGCAACGCGGTTTCCGTGTTCAGGTCTTCGAAAAGCAGGATGTGATCGGTGGACGCAACGCAGAACTCCGCCTTGACGAGTACCGCTTCGATCTCGGCCCCACCTTCCTGATGATGAAGTTCCTCCTCGACGAACTCTTCGCCGAAGGGGGTCGTCGATCGAGCGACTACTTGCAATTTAGGAAGCTGGACCCGATGTACGCACTCAATTTTCCCGACAAAACCATGCTGGCCCGCTCTGATCCGGATGCGATGAAGGCGGAAATTGAAAGGCATTATCCCGGAGAAGGCGCGAGCTTCGATCGCTTTCTTGATCGAGAGAGCCGGCGCTTTGAAAAGCTCTACCCCTGCCTGCAGAGGCCCTACAACACGGTCGCCAGCATGGTGAGTCCCACGTTGCTTGCCGCAGCGCCGCACATTGCTGCAGGGCGGTCACTGCACAAGGTGCTCGCCAGCTATTTTCGTTCAGAAGAGCTCCGCCTCGCGTTTACATTTCAGTCGAAATATCTCGGCATGTCGCCGTGGGATTGTCCAGGTCTCTTCACCATGATTCCGTATACAGAGCACGCGCACGGCGTGTACCACGTGATGGGCGGCCTTTGCCAAATCAGTCATGCTTTCGCGGAGGTCGCCCGCGCAGAGGGCGCTGAGATCCACACCTCCAGTCCGGTAGCCCGAGTGCTGCTGGATGGCCGGCGCGCCTGCGGCATAGAACTGGCCGATGGCGAAAAAATCTACTGTGACGACGTCGTCATCAATGCCGACTTCGGTCATGCCATGAGCACGCTCTTCGAGGAAAAGAGCCTGAAGCGCAACAAGCCATCGGCAGTTCGCAAGCGCAAATTCTCGTGCTCCACATTCATGATGTATCTCGGTCTCGATCGCGCGTACGACGCCGAGCACCACACGATTGTTTTCGCGCGCGAATACAAAAAGAACATCGAGAGCATCACTCGCGGACGCGCAAATTTTGAGGACATGTCCCTCTACATTCGGAACGCCGGCAAGACCGATACATCTGGCGCACCCGCTGGCCATACTGCGCTATACATTCTCGTTCCTGTGGCCAACAATACCAGCGGCATCAACTGGCAAGAAGGCAAGCAACAATGCCGCGAATACGTCCTTCGCACTCTGCGCGAGCGCACGCCTTACGGCGACGTGACGCCACACATCCGCCGCGAGTTGATTGTCACGCCAGAGGATTGGGAAAAAAATCACTCCGTCTTCCTCGGCGCCACCTTCAATATGTCGCACAGTTGGAACCAGATGCTCTTCATGCGGCCTCACAACCAGTTTGAAGAATTTTCCAATTGTTATCTGGTCGGCGGCGGCACGCATCCCGGCAGCGGCCTGCCCACCATCTTTGAGTCCGCCCGTATTTCCGCCAATCTGATCTGCCAGAAACACAAAGTTCCCCACCCCATTGCGAAACCGCTGGAGTTGGTACTCGCATGAACCGGCTAGCTCCAGAGCAGATTCTTGCCCGCGCGAAGGCGGCGCAGCCCGCGTGGGCCGCGCTGAGTGTGTCGCGCCGTTGTGCCGTTCTGGGCGTCATCCGCCGCGAAATCGCACTCCATTGCGAATGGATTGCCGCCATGATCGCGGGCGAGACCTCAAAGCCGGCGCTGGACGCGCTCTCGGGCGACGTGCTCGTCACGCTGGAGCAACTGCGACATTACGAAGGGCATGCGGTGCGGATCCTCCGTCGGCGCCGGATCGGCAAACCTTTATTCCTTTTCCGCGGTGCACGCTTTGAAACACATTTCGAGCCGCACGGTGTTGCTCTGATCTTCGGCGCGTCGAATTACCCATTGCAGCTTTCCCTGATCCCGCTCATCACGGCGCTGATCGCCGGCAACGCCGTAGTGCTCAAGTGTTCCGAGCGCACACCTGCAACAGCCGCTCTTATCGGGTCGCTCTGCACCAAGGCAAATCTGCCGCGCGATGTTGTTCAGGTGCTTCACGATGGTCCTGAGCAGTCCGCTGCTCTCATCGACTCCCGTCCTGACTTCATCTTTTTTACTGGCAGCAGCCAGCACGGCCAGCAGGTTGCCGAGCGCGCGGCGAAGCACCTGATCCCCACTGTATTCGAGCTCGGCGGAAAGGACGCGAGCATCATCTTCGCGGACTGTAACCTGAACCGCGCCGTCGAAGGAATCACCTATGGCGCCTTCTCCAACGCCGGACGTGTGTGTGTGTCCGTCAAGCGGGCTTATGTTGAAGCCTCCATTTACGAGGAGTTTCTCGCATTGCTGAAGCAGCGCATTGGGAAACTTCGCGTTAGGTCCGAGCCGTACGCGGACTTCTGCCCGCTGCCTGAGGATGCGCAATCTGATACCCGCGTTCAGATCGAAGAAGCGCTCTCGCGCGGAGCTGCCCTGCACTCGCCGCAGGATCACGCCGCGCTTGGGCGTGAGCCAGTGCTTCTTACCGAAGTTCCCCACGAGGCCCTAATCCTTACCGAGGAGTCCTTCGGACCCGCGCTCTGCGTTGCGCCCTTTGGTGACGAGGTCGAAGCCATCGCGCTGGCGAATGCCAGCCCCTTCGCACTCAGCAGCAGTGTCTGGACGGGCAACCAAGCGCGGGGCCGCCGCATTGCCGCCCAGCTCTCCGCTGGAAGTTGCGCCGTCAATGACGTAATCCGAAACATTGCAAATCCTTACGCCGCATTTGGCGGCAATCGCCTCAGCGGCTACGGTCGCTACCGCGGGCCGGAAGGCCTGCGGGCATTCTCGCGGATAAAGACCGTCATGTTCGCCAGCGATCGCCGCACGCGTGAGATCAACTGGTTTCCCTTCAGTGAGCGCACCATGCACCAGCTTGCCGCATTGTTGAAATTCCGCCACGGGGGCAGAGGCATCGCAGCGCGTCTCAAGCGCATGCTCCTCCCGCTCGTCGCTCTCCTACTCAGCTCCATAGTTGCCGTGCATGCCTCGACCTCTGCAAGGCAGACGCACCTCACTATCGACGTGCGCCTGCCTGAACACGCCCATGGCAAGCTCGGCTATCTAATCTTCGCCTCACCCTCCGGATTTCCCAAAGACCGCGATAAGGCGATTCGCCGAGGATTTGTGCCTATTCCGGATGGCGCACAGCGGCTGCGAATCGAAGCGGACCTGCCGCCCGGAACCTACGCTGCAAGTGCTTATGAGGACCTTAACGGAAACGGCAAGCTGGATCACAACCTCATTGGCATCCCCACAGAACCCATCGGGGTTTCGGGAGATTCGTCGCGGCGCTTTGGGCCGCCACGCTTTGACGATTGCTCCTTTCGGCTCGGCAACACCGGCCAAACCATCATCATCGTCCTGGTGCACAGATCATGAGCACTGCTGCCAAATCCAAACGCGTTGTGGTCATCGGAGCCGGACTCGGCGGTATGTCCGCGGCCATTCTTCTTGCAAGAAATGGCTTTCAGGTGACCATTCTCGAGAAGAACGCGCACGTTGGCGGCAAACTCAATCTGCTGCGAACCAAGGGGTTCAGCTTCGATCTTGGCCCGTCAATCTTCACCCTGCCTCAGGTCTTCCGCACCATCTTCGAAGGCGACGGCAGACGGCTTGAGGACTACGTCACCCTGCAACGCATCGATCCGCAATGGCGTAATTTCTTTGAAGACGGAGTTGTTCTCGATCTGTGGCAAGATCCTGAAAAGATGCGCGCGGAGCTCGCGCGCTTCGGCCCGCGCGACTTTGAGGAGTACCAGCAATTCCTCGCCTACTCACGCCGTCAATACGAGATTGTCGAGCGCGGTTATCTTCGGCGCGGCTTTGACACCTTCAGCCAGTTCGTCCGTTTTTACGGCTGGAAAGACACTCGGGACCTCGACTACCTGCGATCGATGTCTGGCAGCATCTACAGGCGTCTAAGCAATCCATATCTTCGCGACATCTTCGAATATTTCATTAAATACGTCGGGTCCAGCGCGATCGACTCGCCCGCTTTCATGAACCTGATGCCGAACATCCAGATGGAGTTTGGCCTCTGGTATATTTCCGGCGGACTCTATCAGCTTGCCCGCGCGTTTCGCAGGCGTCTGGAAGAAACCGGCGTCACCGTCTGCCTCGAGCATGAGGTGCTGCGCGTAGACTACGCCGGCAACGAAGTGACGGGCGTGCACGTCCGCGACGCTAACGGCGATTCTCGCACCTTTGCCGCCGACTACGTCGTCTCCAACATGGAAGTCATTCCAGCGATGCAGCAGCTGCTGCGCGCACCCGCTTCGGTGATGAAGAAGCTGCGTCGCTTCCAGCCCTCCTGTTCCGGGATCATCGTACATCTTGGGCTCAACCGCGTTTATCCGCAGCTTGCGCATCACAACTTCTTTTACTCCCGAGATCCGCACGCGCATTTCCGCCGCGTGTTTCGCGAAGGGAAGCTGCCAGATGATCCCACTCTCTATGTTGTGGCTCCCAGCCGCAGCGATCCCTCTCAGGCGCCACCCGGATGCGAAAACATCAAGATTCTTCCACACGTGCCTCATATCAATGACCGCCATCCCTACACGCGCGAAGACTATATCGCGCTTAAAGAACTCTGCTTGGACAAGCTTGAACGCATGGGCCTCACGGATCTGCGACGCCACATTGTCGTTGAGGACTTTTGGACGCCGTTTGATATTGAGGCCCGCTACGCGTCGAATCGTGGGTCAATTTACGGAGTAGTCTGCGATCGCCGCCGGAACTTCGCTTTCAAGGCGCCCAAGCAAAGTACTCAGTTCCGGAACTTGTTCTTCGTGGGCGGCAGCGTCAATCCGGGAGCGGGCATGCCCATGGTCACACTCGGTGGCCAGCATGTAGCGCGGATGATCGTCGAACAAGACGCGAGAGGGATACCATGATGGTGACCACGCTCCTCTGCGCCCTCGGACTTCCCGCCGCCTTCTTCCTCATTCGCCGGGTTCCCACCTGCCCGCCCGCTCAGCCCCATACGGAAACTCACTTCTCTATCGTCATCCCTGCGCGCAACGAGGAGCAGAATCTGCCGCGCCTTCTCGCGTCGATCGCTGATGCGGCCATCCGGCCCGCAGAGGTTCTCGTTATTAACGATGACTCGACCGACAACACCGCCCCAGTTGCAGTGTGTTTTGGCGCTCAGGTGTTGATGTCAGCGCCGTTGCCCGCAGGGTGGACCGGCAAATCCTGGGCGTGTCACCAGGGTGCTCAGCGCGCCATCGGTGACCTTCTGCTTTTCCTCGACGCAGATACGTACTTCGTTTCCGGCGGCCTCGACCGCCTCGTCGCATGCTGGCGACGCGAGCAAGATCGACGCTTCGTCATTTCTCTGCTGCCATACCACGAGATGACCGATGCGTACGAGCAACTCTCGCTCATCTTCAATCTGCTCATGGCAGCGGGTGCCGGCGGATTCGGTGGCGCCGCGGCGCCGCGGCTCTTCGGTCAATCGCTCCTCATCGCGAAAGAAACATACCTCGCCGCCGGCGGACACTCAGCCGTCCGCGGCATCGTTCTTGAAAATCTTCGTTTTGCAGCCATGCTCCGGAACACGGGGGCTCGCATCCGCTGCTTCGGCGGACGCGGCACCCTCCACATGCGGATGTTTCCCGAAGGCTTTCGTCAGATGTCCGAGAGCTGGGCCAAAGCTTTCAATCAGGGAGCCGTGGACTCCGGCGTGCCGGTCCTTGCCATTGCCGTCCTGTGGATCTCCGCGCTGTGGTCCACCCTGCTCCTCATGGCACCGCGCAGCTATGACCGCCCCATCCTGGCGGTACTCTATCTGCTGCTCGGACTACACCTTGCCTGGATCGCCCGTCAGCTTGGCAGTTACCGTCTCCTCACGTCTCTGCTGTATCCCGTGCCGCTCGCATATTACTGTTTTGTATTCGGCTGGTCCGCCGCGTGCCACGCTCTTGGCCGTAAGACTGTCTGGCGAGGCCGCGAAGTATGACTGCGTTGATGTGGGCAGCTAACCTCCTCGGCTGGCCCGTCGTTCAGCTCTCCATCGCTTCAGCAGCTCTGCGCCTGCCGCCGGAACTCCTCGCGCGCGATAACTGGCTGACCGCCCCGCGCCGCTGGGAACACGATGGTCGTCTTTACCGCGACCGGTTCGCCATCCGCGGATGGAAGTCCCTGCTTCCCGATGCTGCGCCCTGGCTGGGAGGGTTTGCAAAAAAGAAATTCCGCGGGCGCGACTCCGCTTACGTCGCGCAATTCCTTCTCGAAACGCGCCGCGCAGAAGTCGCCCACTGGTGCATGCTCGCCTGCACGCCTCTATTTTTCCTCTGGAATCCGACCTGGGCATGCTGGGTAATGGCTGCCTACGGTTTCGCTGCCAATCTGCCCTGCATCTTGACACAACGCTATAACCGCTTCGCTTTCGGTCGTATTACTCGCGCTCGATGCCGCGCTCTGGTCGGTTGATGAGCCCATCTGTACAGAAGCCTGAGCTTGCACCCAAGAAACGTCGTTATCTAGTCCATCTCCTCTGCGCGCAAGACGAACCAAAGGGCGCCTGCCGCTACATCGTCCGCATCCAGCTTTGGGCAGCCCACAGCAGCGCGCACGCCCAAATCCACGAGCGTGCCTTCACCGATGAATGTGAGCTCATTGAAACGATCAACCCGCTACTTCCTCGAGGCTCCGACGTCCGTGACGTTCTTAGCCATATCGAGAACCCCGAGGGATTTCTCTATCTGCTGCATCTCAGCTCCGAACAAGCGGGGCATCTGGGCTGGCGCGCGCATTGAGATATCGTAAGAACAAGCGTGCGGTCGTCAGCTGACATCATGTTCCGGGATGGGTGCATTCTCTCGGGGTGCTTCAGTTACCGCACAAACCTCGACAACGTTCCGGGTTGTAGAAACTCAGTCGGCAGCCGAGGCAGTAGCCCGATGCAGGAACGCCAATCCAAGACACTCAGTAGGTTTTTTTGCCCCTGTCAACCTCTACAGCTTGCGGTCGTTTTTGACCCACGTCCACGGGCTATCCTCCCTCGGGCGGCGCAGCTTGCCGACTTCGACCCCGCCGTCCGCAGAGTGGGCCAAGGAACCGTCAGGTTCACGCTGCAGCCCTGCCGCAAGAACCTGCTGCGGATTCGCATGTGATCCCAGCGGATCTCCGTACGGTCTCCTGCGTCGCCAGCCTGAAAATCAGGGTGCGTTAACCGCGCAACCGAATAATCAAACCCGCTGCTGCGCCGAGTTGCATGACTCTGTTTGGTTGTTCGCTCAGGCAATGTGGGGAGGTTGTTGCAAGGATCTCTCCGATCGCAGCTGAAATAGGTATCGGAGCATCACCCAAATTTAAAATAACCCGCAGTCGCTCGCCGTCCCCGTGTCTCTCATAGCTGAGAACATTGTTTGCTGCAGCAATCGAACGCAAATCGCCCGTGACGAGTACCGGGTGGCTTTTGCGTAAAGCGATAAGGGTGCGATAGAGATGCAAGATAGATTCTGGGTCCTGATCTAACTTCTCAACGTTCAACGATGCATGATCCTCAGCTAACGGAAGCCAAGGTCGGCCTGTAGTAAATCCGGCGAGAGGAGAACTGTCCCATGGCATGGGCGTACGTTCCGGATCGCGTCCAACGCCGATGTTCGGCTCATTCTTCTCCGCTGGATCCTGCACGAGGTCTGGCGGAATGGGGACGTTCGCCATCCCAATCTCTTCACCGTAGTACAGCGTAATGGTCCCTGGAAGCGAGAGCAGGAGCATCGCAGCCACTCCCGCCTGATGCATGCCGACTCGCGTAGCGATGCGCGCGTTGTCGTGATTTCCGAGCACCCAGTTCGGCCACGCACCAGTCGGAAGCGCGCTATCGTACTCGGAAATTGCATGCGCTAAGGCCTCTGCGGTCCACGAGGTCTGAAGCAGCTGAAAATTGAATGGCAACTGTGTGCCACCTAGGTCCTTCCCGTAATACGCCATCAACTGTGGGATCGGTAGATAGATCTCGCCGATCAGCACGCGGTCTGTGTAGTCGTCGATGACCGCCCGCATCTGCGACACAACTTCCTGGACCTCCGGTCGATCTGAGTTGAAGACGGGCAGAAATCGGTGGCTGGAAGGTTGACCAACACGGTACGACGGATTTGGCGGATTGTCTCGAAACTGATCGTCTTTAATCATCAGCCACATCACATCCACGCGGAATCCATCGACGCCGCGGTCAAGCCAGAATCGCATAGCTTGGAATATCGCCGCGCGTACCAGAGGATTGCGCCAATTCAGATCCGGCTGCTGCTTCAGAAACGAGTGATAGTAATACTGCCCGGTAACATCGTCCCACTCCCAGCCGGATCCACCAAAGTTGCTTTGCCAATTGTTTGGTTCGTCCCGCCACAGATACCAATCCCGTTTCGAATTGTCTCGAGAAGACCGGCTCTCCAGAAACCAGGGATGCTGGTCGGAGGTATGGTTGGGCACTAGATCCAGGATGAGTTTCAGACCTCTTCTGTGAATCTCATGCAGCAGCTGATCAAAGTCTTGCATTGTTCCGAAGAGTGGATCGATCCCGCAATAGTCGGCGACATCGTAGCCGAAATCGGCCATCGGCGACGGGTAGAAGGGCGAGATCCAGAGTGCGTCCACTCCAAGCTTCACAAGGTAATCCAAACGCTGCAGAATGCCGTTCAGATCGCCGACCCCGTCGCCGTCACTGTCTTGAAACGACCGCGGATAGACCTCATAAATGATTCCGTGTTGCCACCAGGCTGTCTCCTGCATCCCACCAATGCTCCTCAAATTCAACGTTGAGATTGAAAGCCTGCACCATGATCAATGATCTCTGGTACAAGAACGCCGTCATCTACAGTCTCTCTGTCGCCACCTATATGGATGCGAACGGTGACGGCATCGGGGACTTCGAGGGTCTGATGCGACGTCTGGACTATCTCCAGGGTATGGGAGTCACAGCCATATGGCTTATGCCCTTTCAGCCTTCTCCCTGTCGTGACGGTGGATACGATGTCGCTGACTACTACGGCGTCGACCCCCGGTATGGCACGCTGGGGGACTTTGTCGAGTTCACGGAAGGCTGTAAGCAGCGAGGATTGCGTGTGCTCATCGATCTGGTTGTAAACCACACGTCCAATGAACATCCTTGGTTTCAGGAAGCTCGGCGCGATCCGCAATCAAAGTATCGCGACTGGTATGTCTGGTCAAAGAAAAAGCCAAAAAATGCAGCGTCGGGAGTCGTCTTCCCCGGAGTGCAGAAATCCACATGGGACTACGACAGTGTCGCGAAGGCCTACTACTTTCACCGTTTCTACGATTTTCAGCCTGATCTCAATACCTCTAACCCCGAAGTTCAGGCCGAGATTCTCAAGATCATGGGATTCTGGCTGCAACTCGGCGTCTCAGGCTTCCGCATGGACGCTGTTCCGTTCGTCATCGCGCAAAAGGGCGCCGCTCTCGCCAGGCCGCGAGAGCAATACGAGATGCTGCGAACATTCAGCCAGTTCCTTAACTGGCGAGAGGGCGACGCGATCATTCTCGGCGAAGCCAACGTCCTGCCCGGAACCGATATGCAGTATTTCGGCGACTCAGGCGACAGAATGCAAATGATGTTCAACTTCGAGGTCAATCAACACCTCTTTCTCGCCTTGGCCAGCGGCGACTCACGACCGCTTGCAAAGGCGATGCAAGCTACGAAACGCAGGCCGGCCACTGCCCAGTGGGGACAGTTTTTGCGAAATCACGACGAACTCGATCTTGGGCGACTTACGGATAAACAACGCGAAGGCGTTTTCGCGGCGTTCGGACCGGATCCAGAAATGCAGCTATACAATCGCGGAATTCGGCGAAGACTCGCACCGATGCTACAGGGAGACCGGCGCCGACTGGAACTTGCTTATAGCCTGATGATGACACTGCCAGGGACACCCGTAATCCGGTATGGAGATGAGATCGGTATGGGAGACAACCTGAAATTGCCAGAGCGAAATTGCGCCCGAACTCCGATGCAGTGGTCAACGGAGCCTAACGCCGGCTTCACCAAAAGCGACAAGCCGAGCGAGCCAGTCATAAGCGACGGTCCCTATGGATTTCGCCATACGAATGTCGCTGCCCAACGGCGCGACCCAACTTCTCTTCTCAACTGGATGGAACGTATCATCCGCATGCGCAAGGAAGTCCCTGAGATTGGCTGGGGCGAGTTCTCCTTCATCGCGACCGGCACGCCGAAGGTTCTGGCAATGCGGTACCACTGGAGAAACAACTCGGTGCTCTGCGTCCACAACCTTAGCGCGGAACCACGTGAAGTGCGACTCAAGCTGGCTGCTGACGATGAAGCAGGGTGTGAGCTCGTGAATCTTTTATCCGATGAGCATAGCCAGCCTGAAAAGGGCGCCTCTCATCGTGTCTTGCTCGAGCCATACGGCTACCGCTGGTACCGTGTGTGTGGGTTGGACTACCTATTAAGGCGAAGTGCAATTTGACACTTGCCTACGGCGGTATAGAGCAGCCTGCCAGAGAACATCTGCTGCTTGCTGAAGATCGGCAGTGGGCTGTCGTCAGACATTAGTACCGGTAAGTTGGCTTTTCGTCAGTAACATTTCGTGCCGCCCTGAAAATTCCTCGTGCATGCTGCATCGGCCAGATCGCCGTCGTGATCAAGCCGCTCGAGCCAATAGGTCGGGTGCTGGTGCACGGCGAGATATGGGATGCCCACTCCCCGACGCCCGTTCCGCGCGATGCGCGAGTCCGCGTCACCGCCGTCAGCGGACTTACCCTCACCGTCGAACCAGTGCCCCGCGCGTAATCGCCGACACGACCACCCTTCTCATCCTTCGTCAGCGAAGATCTGCAACCATCTCTGTTACGTGTAATGTGATTTCAGCCTTTCGGGAGTCCGCCCTTGCATAAGCAAGACTTGTCCTCATCAGTCAGCTTCTTCGCATCAGCGATTACCCGCTGCTGAAAAGCGTTTTATAGGGACTCCGCGGTCTTCGTTGAGCGCATTGCTTTGAAACTCGCCGAGGCCCCGCGCGTCGGCTTGTCGAAATGACTGACATTCAACCCGCTCCCTGAGTGTAACCACGAGGCTAAGCTACTGATCCTAAATAGAACGAGGAGAGCCGAAGCTCTCCTCGCGGTGAAACGTGCGCTTACGATTTAGAACTGCAGGCGAACCGAGAACTGCAGTTGCCGGGTCGGGAACTGGCTTCCAAACAGGCCGCCGATCGTCTGATCGCCGTTGTCGATGGAGCCGCCCGGGTTGCCGAGACTCATGTGGTTGAACGCGTTGTACGCATCCATGCGGAACTGCGCGAAGAGCGACTCGTGAATCGGGAAGTTCTTCTGCACAGCTAAGTCGGTGTTGAAATAGTTCGGACCGAATGTGCTGTTTCTGCCGGTGTTGCCGATCTGATCCAGACCCGGAGCTGTGAAGCCGTCGAACGGCTGCTGGGTTAACGGAACCGTGGCGCCATGGAAGGCCACGCGGTTGTGGTTGGTCGTGTTCAACCCGGAGATGTGCAGCTTCAGGTTGTTGCCGCGTCCATTCGGGTAGCAAGGCGCACTGCCGGGAACAGAAGCACTGCACTCCTGATAGCTGAGGGAGAACGGCAGACCGCTCGCATACGTCACCACCGGGCTAATCTGCCAGCCGCCGATGACCTCGTTGAGGTAGCCCGGAACGTTCGACGCGAACTGCGCATTCCGTCCGAATGGTAATTCGTAACTGCCGTATGCCACGAGCTGTTGCTCGCGCTGGGAGTCGTCACGGCCCTTCTGAGCCCGCTTGATCCACGTGGCATAGGTGCTCCCGGAGTTGATCGAACGCTGCCACGCATAGTTCGCGTTGAACGTCAGACCCTTGGTAAACTGCTTTGCGATGCTGAGCTGCAGGGCATTGAAGTGAGTGTCCTGGTCGTCGCCGTAGTACGCGATGTTGGTATTCCAACCGCAGGCTCCCGCAGGCAGATCTGCGATTGGAGGCCGAGCGTAGTTGGGATCACTGCAAGCAGGCAGCTTGCCACCATAGTACCGCTGCAGCAGCGACGAGTTGTTGGTTCCACCATCGGGGTAGATTCCGTTGGCGTCAGGCGTGGCCGCACCTTCCGCCGTCGAAGTGGTGTAGTGGAGCGTCCTGCCCTTGATACTGTACTGCGCCGGCAGGAAGATGCCCGCCTCGTTGGGGTTGGTGTTGTTGTTATCGCCCGCACTCAGCGTATGTGTTCCCTTGTTGCCCACGTAAGCCATCGTCACTGAAAGCGTCGGGGTAATGGACCGCTGGATGCTCAGGTTCCATGCATCGATCGTAGGCAGCCTAAGCGGGTTGGGGCGAGCCTTAGTGGTCACGTTGAAGCCAGGATTCGGAAGTAGACCGCTTGCCGGAACCGGCGTCACCGGAGGCAAGCCTGGGCCTTGAGCAAGAGTAAATGCGAAAGAGTTAGGACCACTCGGCTGAGCAATCGACTGGTTCGTCAGAATCGGCAGGTTCTGGGTTGAGACGTGGCCAAAGATCGAGCCGAAGACCCCGAGGTCGAAGCTCCGTCCGTAACCCGCGCGGATCACCGTCTTGGAATTCAGTTGATAGGCTGCACCGATACGCGGCGATATGGCCTTGTACGTCGGGTTATACCCCATGTTGCTGCCGAACTTGCCGTACTCCGCGACCTGCAGATAGCCGGTCGTGAAGCTCGCGGAGTTCATAGGCATCAGCGCGCCGTTGCCCTTGCCGTTCACGGCCTCGGGATAGTACAGCTCGTAGCGAATACCGAGATTCAAGGTCAGGTTCGGTGTATATCGCCAGGTATCTTGCGCATAGAAGAAGAACCTCTTCTGGAACTCCTTCGCGTTCGTCGATGTGCTGGCGTAACGCTGGTAATTGGTGACGTCGCCAAGCACGAAGGTCGCGAAGCCAAGCCCCCCGGTCTGGTCCGACGGGTTGGAGCTCGGACCGATGCCAAAGTTGAACTGGCCGGCGCGGTTCACGTCGCTCGGGACGCGCAGGTTGCGCGCATAGCGAAGATCGGCGCCAAATTTGACGGAGTGGTTGCCCAGGATCTTGGTCCAGTTGTTCACCACTTGGAACTGGTCCTCTTTCTGGGAGAGCGGACAGTTGCAGCGGTTCACGTTCAGCCCGCTGCCATACTGCGGACCAACACCGGAGCCCTGATTCGAAGTGGCAACACCCGTGCGGCCCGGATCCTCGATGTCGAACGCTGCAGCGCCGCTGGTAAAGCTGTCGCCGAGATTCGAATCGGGAATCTTCAGTTGATCCTGAAGATTGGTCCCCTGGTCGTATTTGCTGGTGACAGCGTTATAGCGGTAGTAGCCGAGACGGAAGTCTGTCAGCAGGGTGGGATTCATCGGCCATGTCTGCTCCACCGGCAAAGCTGTCGTTCGCGCCCACGGAGGTGCCGCCATAATTGTCGAGACCGAACCCCGTGCCGCCAGCAGCCCCGAAGATGGTTGTGCCCGAGAGCGTATCGGTAAAGCGGCTGAACCGGCCGAAGGCGTGAATCTTCTGCGTGACCTGCATGTCGCCGCGTACATCCCACTGATCAGCGTTGAAGATTCCTTGACCGCTGGCCGAATAGTTGCCGGCAATTCCAGTGTTACCCAGGGCGCCATTCGGCGCAGTTGTCGGCGCATAGGGCTGCAGCAACTTGAAAAGGCCCAATGCCTGGGGAGAAAGCCGTGCCCTCGGAATCACATTGCCGGGAAATGGCAGGCCGGTTGCCGGATCGTAGATTAACGGCTTGCCGGCGCCGACCAACTGCGTCGCGTACTCGCTGAAATCACAACCGATGCCGTTCAGGCAGGAGTCCATCAGGTGGGCGGTTGGAACTGTCTGCGTGCCCGAAGTACCCGGCGCTGCCGCTGCCCTTGATAGTCACCGAAGAAGAAGAGTCGATCTTTTATAGCCGGACCGCCGACCGACCCGCCGAACTCGTTGTAAAGGCCACCGGGAATCAAATTGCCAACTCTGTTCGGGGTAGCAGGACTGGGCGACTGCGAGAACGGGTTGCGTGCCAGGTTGGCGTTGCTGCGCCGATAGTCGAACGCGCTGCCGTGGAAGTTGTTGGTGCCTGACTTGGTCTGCGCCGTTACCACCGCGGACACCGCTTTGCCGAACTCAGCGTCGAAGTTCTGCGTTGCGATCTTCGACTCGCTGACCGCGTCGAGGGCCGGATTTACCACGATGATGCCCAGGATCGGATCCTGATTGTCTGTGCCGTCCAGCTCGAATGCGGTGCCGCCGAAAGCCTGGCCATCGATCTGGATCTGCTGACTGGCCTGCGGATTCTCGTCGGCAGCGTGGCTCCAACCCAGCTGCTGTGCGCCGGGAAGAAGCAGTTGCAAGCTGGTGAAGTTGCGCCCCGATACGGGGAGATCCGCCACTGTCTTCTGATCAAATACCGTGGCCACGTCCGCGCGATCTGTCTTCAACTGCGGAATGGCATCGGCGTTGACGTTCACCGTCTCGCTCGCGCCGCCGGTCTGCATCGCTGCGTCGACCTTGGGAGAGGTATCGGCCAGCACCTGCAGATGGTTTGTCTCAAAACCCTTAAAGCCGGTCGCCTCCACCTTCACGGTGTAGAGATCCGGAATCATGTGCTCTACGCTATAGGCGCCCGATTCGTTTGTCTTGGCCGTGACTGAGGTGCCCTTCGCCTCGTCTGTGACCGTCACTGTTGCACCCGGGATGGCTGCTCCCGAGGCATCCGTCACTGTGCCATACACTGAACCGTAAACCGCCTGGGCGATCGCCGTATGCGGAAGGAAGGCTATCCCAATACCAAGGCAAGCGGTTAGGACCGCCTGCGCGCGTCTAGTCATAATGGTCTCCCTGAAAATGCTGCTATGGCGCCCTGCCGCGCTTCTGAAATCCGCACCAGCAGTTATGCGTTTGCTTCCGGTTGTTGTACTCGGCGGTACTGCATCGTTCTCGTTCGAAGGGATGATTACTCCCGGCGTCGAACTATATTGATCGAACAATACCGGTGTCAAAGAAAAAATCCCGCTGGCCAGCGCATGACCGCCCCACCACCTTCACTACAATCGGAGGGCGATGCCACGGCCAGACAAACGATATGCGAAATCGCTGATAGTTAGCGTTTACGCGTGCTTCCTTGCGCTTGGCGCCCCCGCCCAGAAGGGCGTTCAGGGGGCATCTGAACCGTACCCGGCCGCCGCCGCCCACACCTCTGCCGCCTGGTTTGAAAACGTGGCGCCGCAGGCTGGGATCACGGCACTGAACGTTAACGGCGGAGTAACCTCCAAGCGCTATATCCTCGAGGCCACCGGCTCCGGCGTCGCCATCCTCGACTACGACGCCGACGGCTACCCCGACATCTTCCTGGTCAACGGCGCCTATCTCCACCCCGCCTCCAAAGACACCGGCCCGCCACCCACCAGCCATCTTTTTCACAACAACCACGACGGCACCTTCACCGACGTGACCGCCAAATCCGGACTCGCCGACACCGGCTGGGGGCAGGGGGCCTGTGTCGGCGACTACGACAACGACGGCCGGCCCGACCTGTATGTCACTGGCTACGGTAAGAATCGGCTCTACCACAACGAAAGCCGCGGCCACTTCCGCGAGGTCGCCGAACAGGCCGGCGTCGCCGGTACCGGCAAAGAGTGGGGCACCGGCTGCGCCTTTGTTGACTACGACCGCGACGGCAAACTCGACATCGCTGTCGCTAACTACGTCCACTTCGATATCAAGGACGTGCCTGAGCCAGGCAAGGCTCCCGGCTGCATGTGGAAGGGCGTGCCGGTCATGTGCGGCCCGCGCGGTCTCGAATGGGCGCCCAACGTCCTCTATCACAATCTCGGCAACGGAAAGTTCGAAGACGTGTCCGTCAAAAGCGGCTTCACCAAAACCACGGGCCACTACTGTTTCTCGGTCTCCACCATCGACGCCGACGAGGACGGCTGGCCCGACATCTACATGGCCTGCGATTCCACGCCCGCCATTCTCTACCGCAATAACCACGACGGCACCTTCACCGATCGCGCCCCGGACGCCGGTGTCGCCTTCAACGAGGATGGCCGCGAACAGGCGGGCATGGGCTCCACCATCGGCGACTACGACGGGGATGGCCACCTCGACATCTTCAAGACCAATTTTTCCGATGACACCGCCACCCTCTACCACGCGCACGGCGACGGCACCTACGAGGACGTCACCTATCTCGCCGGCCTCGGCATCAACACCGACAAGCTCGGCTGGGGCACCATGTTCTTCGATATCGACAACGACGGCTGGCCCGACATCATCTCCGCCAATGGCCACGTCTATCCTGAAGTCGATTCCAGCCATCTCGGCTCCGACTACCGGGAGCCGCGCCTGCTCTACCACAACCTCGGCAACGGAAAATTCGCCGACATCACGAAGGATGCGGGCCCCGGCATCACCACCCCCGCCTCCGCACGCGGCCTCGCCATCGCCGATTTCTGGAACGACGGCCGCCAGGAGGTCGTCATCAACGACGTCAGCTCGCTCCCCATGCTGCTCGTCAATCGCGTGCCAAACACCAACCATTGGATCGGCCTTGCCCTTACCGGAACCAGGTCCAATCGCAGCGCCATCGGTGCTCGCGTCACCGTGCGTGGCACTGCAGCCGCCGGCACCGCAGCGGCTAAAGACCGCGTCTGGGTCAACGAGGTGCGCAGCGGCTCCTCTTACAATTCCTCAAGCGACCTGCGCCTCCACTTCGGCCTCGGCCCTTCGCCCGTGCTGCGCGAGGTGGAAGTAAGCTGGCCCTCCGGCCTCATGGAAGTGTTCCCCGCCCCGGCCCTCGACCGCATCACTACGCTCGATGAAGGCGCCGGCAAGCCACTGGCTCCCAATCCAGCCAAGTAGGAACACAAAAAGCCTTTCGGGTTGCCTCTTCGCGCGCATTTGGTCGAGCGAGGGCAGATTTCGGCTTGATCGGCAAATAAAAGGCCTTGCATGCAAACACTCGCCAGGATTGCGAATCCAAACGTCGTTTGACGGACGCGAATGTTCCAATAAGAAAGGAAGCAACGAACCAGACGCGATGATGAAAACTTCCACAGTCTCGGTCAAAAATGCAGATCGATCCTCATTGGACAACAACTCCGAGAACCGTCCTGAACACAGGTGTTCCCGGCTTCGATGAGATCCTGCATGGCGGGCTGCCGGGAGGCCACCTGTACCTCATCGAGGGAAATCCCGGCACAGGCAAGACCACCCTCGGGCTGCAGTTTCTGCTTGCAGGCATTCGAAAAGGTGAAAGGGTGCTCTACGTCACTCTTTCCGAATCGGAGGACGAGCTTCGAGAGAGCATCCGTTCGCACGGATGGTCGGCGGAATCCCTCGCCGTCTGTGAAATGGCTTCACCGGAGGAGGACCTGAAGCCGGAGGCGCAGTACACCGTCTTCCACCCTTCGGAGGTCGAGCTCGCCGACACCCTCGCCGCTATTTTCAAGGAGGTGGATGCGGTGCAGCCGCAGCGGCTCGTCTTCGATTCGCTCTCGGAGCTGCGCATGTTGGCCCGCGATCCCCTCAAGTACCGCCGCCAGATTCTGGCGCTCAAACGACACCTCTCCGGACGCAACTGCACCGTTTTTCTCCTCGACGATGGCACTGCGGAAGGCGGCCACGACCTGCAGTTGCAGAGCATCGCGCATGGTGTCATCCATCTCGACAGCATCAACCGCGACTACGGTGTGAACCGTCGCCGTATCCAGATCTGCAAGATCCGCGGCGCCCAATATAGCGAAGGCTTCCACGACTACACCATCGAGAAGGGTGGCATCGCCGTCTATCCCAGGCTGGTCGCGGCGGAACATAAGCCAGGCTTTCAGCGCAAAAATGTTCCCAGCGGACTGAAGGGACTCGATGATCTCTTTCGCGGAGGCATCGACACCGGCACCAGCACCTTGCTCCTCGGACCGGCGGGCTGCGGCAAATCCACCATTGCCCTTAGTTATGCCGTCTCTGCCGCGCAGCGAAATGAAAAGGCGATGATCTTTGCGTTTGACGAGTCCATCAGTACGCTGCTTGATCGGGCCCGCAGTCTGAACATGGATCCCGATCCTCTGATGGAGAAGCGCCTTCTCGAGGTGCAACAGATCGATCCTGCCGAGCTCTCACCCGGCCAGTTCGTCGCCCGGGTCCGCCGGCTGGTGGAGGAGGAAAGCCTTCGCGTGCTGGTGATCGACAGCATGAACGGTCTGCTCAATGCCATGCCTCACGAACAGTTTCTCGCAATGCAACTCCATGAGCTCTTCTCCTATCTAGGCCAGCATGGAGTCGCCACCATCATCACTCTTGCGCAACATGGCCTCATCGGAACAGCAATGGACTCCCCGGTGGACGTAAGCTATTTGGCAGACACAGTCCTGCTCTTCCGATATTTTGAAAGGGCCGGCCAAATACGCCAGGCACTCTCCGTTGTGAAGAAACGCAGCGGACCACATGAACGTGCGATCCGTGAACTCATCTTTGGAGAGGGCAGAGTCTATGTTGGTGAGCCGCTCACGAATTTCGAAGGAGTCCTTACCGGAGTCCCGAGAGTCCTCGGAGCGACACCCGCTTCGAATGACACCCCGATCTTCGGAAAATGAATCAGCATTGGCGGATCGCCGCACCATCATCTTGGCGCCCATCGGTCGAGATAGCGATCTGATAGCAGGGCTGCTCCAGCGGGCGGCCCTGCCTTTTCACAAAACCGCTTCTATCGCCGAGCTGGCCGGCGAAATACACCGCGGTGCTGGCGCCGCCATCATCTCTGAAGAGGCGCTGAGCGGAAGCGTGATCCCGGAGGTGCTCCAGGTCCTGAATGAACAGCCATCCTGGTCCGATTTTCCCCTGATCCTGCTCACCGTGGGAGGCCAGGTCACGGCTCAAAGCGAACGCCTCCGTGAGTTGCGGCGGCCGCTGGGGAATGTGTTTCTTCTCGAACGGCCCATCCGTCCTGAGACTCTGCTCGGTACGCTCGAGATCGCGCTGCGTGGCCGGCAGCGCCAGTATCAGATCCGCGACCAGCTGCTGCAGTATGAACGCGCTCAGGAGGCGCTGCGGCGTTCCGAAAAGCTCGCCGTAACCGGGCGTCTCGCTGCGAGCATCGCGCACGAAATCAACAATCCCCTGGAAGCAGTGACCAATCTGCTCTACCTCATCCGGCGAGAATCCTCCCCGGAAAAGTTCCAGCGGTATCTCGACGAGGCCGAGCGGGAGCTGGCGCGCGTCACCGAGATTACGACGCAGACCCTTCGCTTCTATCGCGAGCCAAACAAGCCAATACATACCTACCTCGCCAGCGTTTTGGAGTCGGTTCTGGTGCTTTACCAATCCCGGCTCATCGCGGCGAATGTTTCCGTAGAGCAGGAGATTCGGATGAAGTCGGCCGCCGTGCTCTCCAGCCCGGGCGAACTCCGCCAGGTCATAGCCAACCTCATCGGCAATTCGATTGACGCGATGCGCCGCGGCGGCCGCCTGCGCATCCGCATCTCCCGTGACAACGTGTCTTGTGGCGTGGATGGCGTGCGCCTCACCATCGCAGACAGCGGCTCCGGAATCCCACCCGACATTCTGCCCAAGATATTCGAGCCTTTCATCACCACGAAAGGCGAAACCGGCACCGGGCTTGGGTTATGGGTGACCCAGGAGATCGTCAAGAAGAATGGTTGGAAGATTCAGGTCCGTAGCAGTGGGCATCCCGGCCGCTCCGGAACGACATTTTCTCTCTGCATGCCCCTGCCGGGCTAAGCCCGGTGCTCGCCTGCATTCCATTCAGCGCGCCGTCATTGACTCGGTCGGGACAACGGTCCTACCGCGCGGTAGACTAAGTTCCCTCAACCTCGCATGCAACAGGTCCCATTTTCTTCGCCATGCACCCGCCGCCAGGTGCTCCGTCTTCTCGTCGCCGGCATTGGCTCACTCGTCGCCGCGCCGCTTACATCCGCAGAAGATGCCTTCGTCTACGGCAAAGACATCGACAGCCGGGACGTCACCTCGCTCGCCGAGCCCACAACCAAATACATCGCCGCCATCTTCGTAGCTAGCGACTGCCCTATCTCCAACCGCTATCTCCCACTCCTGGTCCGTCTCGCACATCAGTTCGCGCCCCGCGGCGTCCGGATGTGGCTCATCTACCCCAACCCTGGCGACACCCTCGCCGCCGTCCGCGCGCACCAGTCGCAATACCCTGCCGCCGCATCGCTGCCGCAGCTTGTCGCGCCCGACCCGCGATTCCTCACCCATGCGCGCGCCTATGTCACACCGGAGGCAGTCATCCTCGGAGCGGATGCCATGCGTCAGCCCGTTCTATGGCACGGCCGCATCGACGATCGCTATCTCACATTCGGGACGCAGCGGCCCGCAGCCACTCGCCACGATCTTGCCGACGCACTCGAGGCCATGCTCACCGGTCATCAGCCCGCGCCGCCCACAGCAAGGCCCGTGGGCTGCGCCATCATCCCGCGCGCATGACGCGAAGGTCCCAATTCGTACTCAGCGCAGTGACGATGCTCAGCCTCGCCGCTTGCTCGACCCGCATCGGCCATGCGCAACCAAATGCCGCCGCGACAAAAACTCCGCCACCCACCTGGTCGCATCAGATTGCGCCGATCCTCTATAGCAATTGCACCACCTGCCACCATCCCGGCGGCGCCGGCCCATTCAGCCTGCTCACCTACGACGACGCGCGCCGCTGGTCGGCGCAGCTCCTCACCGTCACGCAATCGCGCTTCATGCCGCCCTGGCTGCCCGAGCCCGGCTACGGCGACTTTGCGGACAACCGCCGCCTCTCCGAGGAAGACCTCGCCAGCATCAAGCGCTGGGTCAATGCCGGCATGCCGGAAGGCGTAGCCGCGGAGGCGCCCGTGCCGCCAAGCTATACATCGGAGTGGCAGCTCGGGGCGCCTGACCTTGTCCTCACCGCGCCTGAGTCCTTTAAAGTTCCCGCTGACGGCCAGGACGTCTTCCGCAACTTCATCTATCCCGTGAACGTCACGCGCACCCGCTACGTTCGCGCGGTCGAAATAATTCCCGGCAACGCGCGGGTCGTGCACCACGCCAACATCCTTATCGACCGCACCGCCGAACTTCGTCGCCAGCACCCCAGCGACTGGCGCGCCGGGATCCCCGGCATGGAGCTCGAAATCGGTTCCGGCGATCGCTTCGACCCCGACAGCCACTTCCTCTTCTGGAAGCCCGACACCCCCGCCGTGATCGAGCCGCCCGGCATGCCCTGGCGCATCGATCCCGGCAACGACCTCATCCTGAACACCCACCTCAAGCCCACCGGCCGCGCCGAAACCGTCGAGCCGCGCATCGGCCTCTACTTCGCAGACACTCCGCCCACGCGCGCTCCGATGCTGCTGCAGCTCGAGCACGACGCCGCGCTCAACATTCCTGCGGGCGATAGCCACTTCGTCGTCGAAGATGAGCTCCGCCTCCCCATCGCCGTTTACGCGCTCGGCATCTATCCTCACGCCCACTACCTCGGCAAGCAGCTCGAAGCCTGGTCCATCGCGCCGAACGGCACGCGCACTCCGCTCATCCTTATTAAGGACTGGGATATCGACCGCCAGTCGGTCTACAGCTATCGCAAGCCGCTGCTCCTGCCCGCCGGATCTGTCCTCCACATGCGCTACATCTACGACAACTCCGCCGCCAACCCGCGCAACCCCGCCAATCCGCCGGTACGCGTCCGCAACGGCAATCGCTCCACAGACGAGATGGGCCACCTCTGGCTGCAGGTGCTACCCGTCCACGCCACAGAACGCAACAGCAGCGGTCACGATATTGATTCCCGCATGCTCCTCGAGCGTGCCTGGATGGAGCACCGCCTCAACCGCGACCCTGCCGACTCGCTCGCCGCCTACAATCTCGCCTCGCTTGACAGCATGAGCGGCAACCCCGCCGGCGCGATCGCGATCTATCGCAAGCTCGTAGCTGCACAGCCACCCCATTCTCCCAATGCCCCGCGCGTCCACACATCGCTCGGCGCGGCGCAGGAGCAAGGCGGCGACTGGAAATCCGCGCTCGGCAGTTACAAATATGCCCTCACCCTCGATCCCAGCTACGCCGACGCGCGCTACGACCTCGCGAGGCTCGAGCTTCAGCAGGGCCAGTACGACGCCGCAGCCTCGGACTATCGCGCGTTGCTTGCGCAGCATCCCGATGATGCCGCGGCGCACGGCGGCCTCGGCGCTGTACTGGGCGAGCTCCAGCAGCCAGACGCCGCACGCGCCGAGTTCGACCGCTCCCTGGCGCTCGATCCTGCGCAGCCCGATACCCTCGCCAACTACGCTTCGCTTGAATTAGCCGCCAGCAATCCCGAGCACGCGCAGGAGTTGCTCACAAAAGCCATCGCCGCCGGTGCGCACGATGCAGCCATCTACCAGCAGCTAGCCTTCGCCGATCAGCAGACCCACCATCCCACCGAAGCCGAAGCCGCGCTCCGCTCGGCCATCGCCGCCGATCCCGCGGACCCCACCAGCCATTCGTTGTTAGCGCAGTTGTTAGCCGCACGTGGCGATCTCACCGGCGCCATCGCTGAGCAGCAGGCCGCCCTCCGCATCAACCAGAAAGACGCCGACGGCTGGAGCAATCTTGGCGTCCTCCACGCGCAATCCGGACAGAGCACTGTCGCGCGCAGTGACTTCGAGCACGCATTGGCCATCGATCCGCAGCACGCCCAGGCCCGCGCGAATCTGGCCCGCCTCAGCGCCGGCGCCGCGAAACAATAGCCTCTGGTTGTCATTCTGAGCAACGCGAAGAACCTGCAGTTCGCCTGCATCACCACGGCCCACCGAGGAAGGTAACTCCCATCTGGGGAGTCACACAAAAAACCTGCCATTTCATACCCACGAATTCGCTACACTGGAAATAGATACAAACTCGGTGACAGCTCAGAAGAGAAAAGCCACCGTCACGGTGGCTTTTCTCGTGCTGTAAGCCCAGCAGATGGACGAATTTAGCGATAAGTACTTTATAAAGACGAATTTAGCTCCCGGAAGGCCACTCAGCTTATAGAAAATAAGCAACTTACAAAGCGGGCTCCGGTGACGGGAGGGGGGAGGGGGGCACCGTAACGTTACCGTGCGGGGCGCTCCGCATCTCGAAGAGGTGGGATTCAGCAAGTCAGGCGCGAATCTCCCGCCGCTCCAGCACAACCTGCGCAATCAACAGCAACACCACGATTGCAATCGCGCGCATGCCCAGATCCAGCCAGAGATGCGGCGCCGCAGCGGAGCTGTATTGGTACGGAAACGGATCGACCCACCACGAGGGGAACAAATGCCGCGTCACTCCGCCCCAGGTGCGAAAGGCTTTGACATGCAGATACGCATACGCGATCAGCACTGCCACCGAGATGACACGCGCCGTGTTATGCCGCGGGATCAGCATCGTGCACAGATAAGTGACGCCATAAATCAGCCCCGCGAACACCAGCCCGCTGAGCGGTATCAGCAGCAGGACAACCGGGGATAGCGATGTCCCTGGCGCCAATTCAATCGCGTTCACTAGGATCAGCAACTCGAAGAGCAGCGTCATGCCCCACGCTAGCGCCGCCATCAGGCCAAAGGAAAAGCCGCTGTCACTCCAGACGAAGAAGCGCCGCCCTCGGGGACGCGTCAGCATAAAGGCGCCGCGGTCTTCTGCGATGTCCCGTCCTATTCCATCCCCGCCCAGAGACCAGGCGACGAAGAGCAGCAGGATACCGGAAATGCTTATCCCGCGAGTCGCCAGCCACTCCGTACTCGCATGCGAACTCGTCACCATGTGTGCTGGCGCATGCCGCAGCACGTTGTACAGAATGAACACAAGCGGAACGGCAAATATCGCAACACTCAGCCGCGCGTCACGCCAGCTCTTCCAGAGATACATGGCTACTCCTTTCGCTTTCGAATCCTTGCCGTCAGTGCCCAGGCACTCGAGGAATATCTCCGACAGATTCATCGGCGACGACTGCAGCACAGTAGCGCCCTCGCGCTCGAGCGCATCCACAAACTCCTCCGCCCCATCCCGAACCACGTACTCCGTGCTGCCGCCCGAGCGCCGCACGCGCATCGCCGCTGCCGGCGCCATCTCCGCGACTCCCGCTACTTGGATCCGCCGGAACTTCGCGCGCAGTTCCTCCATCGGTGCCTCCAGCAGCAGTCTGCCCTTGTCAATCATCCCCACCCAGTCCGCAATGCGCTCCACCTCCGCGAGGTGATGCGAGGAAAGAAATACTGTGCGTCCCTCCGACGCGACATCCTCCACCAGCACCCGCAGCAACTGGTCCGTCACCACCGGGTCCAGCCCCGCAGTCGGCTCATCCAGAATCAGCACCTCCGGCTGGTGCGCCAGCGCCAGCAGTAGCCACATCTTGGTCTGGTTGCCGCGCGATAGATTGCGAAACTTCTGCTTCATCGGAATCTCGAAGACCTGCACATACCGCGCCACCAGCTCATCGGACCAGCGCGGATAAAAACCGCGGTTGAAGCGCACCAGTTGTTCGCCGGTCCAGCCGCCCATGAGCGGCCGATCACTCACATACCCGACACGCTCCTTCACAGTTACGTGTTCGGCATGACTGTCCCTACCCAGCACGCGCGCCGTGCCGCTGTCAGCGCGCGCCAGGTCCAGCAGCATCCGGATGGTCGTCGTCTTGCCCGAGCCGTTGCGCCCCACCAGCGCATAGATCGCGCCTCGCGGCACCGACAAGCTCAGTCCGTTCACCGCATCCACGTTGCGATAGCGCTTCACCAGACCCCGCGTCTCAATGGCCAGATCGGGTGCCAGTCCCGCCGCCAGCTCAGTCATGCTCTACCCCGTTTCGCGTACCCAGCATCTGCCACGCCTCTTCCACCAGCCGTACCGTGTCCGCCCGCGTCAGCTCCACTTGTTTCGCCTCGACAGCAAGCTGGGTCGCGATCGGACGCACGCGACGGAGCTTCTCCGCCTTCAGCAGCCCGGTCGTGCGACCCGCCGCAAACGTCCCCCCGCCCGGCACTGTGCGGATCGTCCCTTCACGCTCCAGATTCGAATAGGCGCGCGCCACCGTATTCGGGTTCACGCGCAGCTCCGCCGCAAGCTGCCGGATCGACGGCATCGCCTCATCGCGCGCCAACGCGCCCGCCGCTACCGCCTGCTTCACCTGCGCCTCAATCTGCAGATAGATAGGGACGCCAGATCCGGAATGAATACGAAGGATCACTGTACTAATACAGTGGTACGGATAGACAGTTTATGTCAAGCAGAAATATCTTCGCGCCGCGAAATTTACCGCTGGCCCTCGGGACAATGCCGAGTCCCGCCGGCAAACGCCGCAGCCAGCGCACGCGCCCGCTGGTCATCCGGAGCAAAACGCAGCAGCCGCTTCAGCGTCGTCTCTGCATCGTCCTTCTGCCCCAACCGGCATTGTCCCAGCGCCAGGTTGTAGCCTGCCGCCGTCTGCGCCGGGTCGGCATCAAAAACGTGCTGCCACAGCCGCACCGCCGTCGCATAGTCCCCGGTGTTCGCGAACAGTATCGCCAGATCGCCGCGCGCCGTGCTGTCATCCGGGTTCGCCGCCAGCGCCGCGCGGTACTCGCGGTCCGCTGCATGGATGTTCCCGGACTGCTGCTCCAGGAAGCCCAGCTCCGTATGCAGCTCCGCGTCCTTGGCCGTCGCCGGCTCCAGCGCTTCCGCCTTTCGTAACAGCGCCAGTGCTATTTCTCCGCTCGTCCGATCGCCGTGCTGCGCCATCTGTGCATAGGCCAGCCCCAGCTCGCGATCGGTCGCCTTCTCTTCGCCGATTGGCACCAGTGTTCCGCTCTTTGCCCCACGTCCGATCGCCGTCGAGCGTGGGCTTTGCGAAGCGGTGTTTGCAATTTGGATCTGAATCCGATGGTCCGTCACCTGCTCGTGCGCGATGTCCTCGCTCGCCGCGCGCGGCATGTGGCACGTCGCACAATCCCTCTGCTCCGAATGGTGCGTCGTGGCATACTTCACGCCGGTGTGGCACCCCAGGCACTTCGCGCGATAGTACGCAACTCGCTGCGGAGCCGTCGCCGTCGTCTCGCTCCCATGCGGATCGTGGCACGTCGCGCAGGTCATCCGATCGCCACTGGCACGCTTGCACGCACTTTCGAGCAGCGCTTCGTACTGCGACGTCGCGCGTCCCTGCGGTCCCACCTCTCCTTGATGGACGAAATAGGTGACGCTGTCGAACAACGCCTGACCCGGCCGGTAGTCGGCGAGCGAATGCC
This sequence comes from uncultured Acidobacteriaceae bacterium, assembly GCA_963757575.1. Lineage (GTDB taxonomy): Bacteria > Acidobacteriota > Terriglobia > Terriglobales > Acidobacteriaceae > KBS-83. The sequence continues at coordinate 370,906 of CAVWSD010000011.1, read as the reverse complement.
CCAGCCGGTACGCCGCCGTCTCGCCCTCCAGATGGCATTGCAGGCACACCGAGTCGCGCCGCGCCGCGTCCAGCTTCGCCGGATTCAGCATCGGCGCCTTGCCCTTCGTCCGCACATGCTCCGCACCATCACCATGGCAGGAGGCGCATCCAATCCCGCCATGTGCAAACGGCGCCGCCGCAAAGTGATTGCGCGCTCCCGCGCAGGGCCGCCGCCACTCCGCTCACGTGGCAGTGCAGGCAGTTCGCATCCACGGGCAGCGTCAGCGGCATCTCGCGTGCATCCAGAAAATTCGGCGCCATATCCCAGACGCGCTTCTTCGCATACCAGTTCACCGGCGTCTCGAACCAGTAGCCGTCCCGCTCGAACAGATATGTTCGCCCCCGCGTATTCGATCCGACAAAGTACGCGAGCTTCACCTCGCCGCTCAGGTAGCCGCCTGCCGCCGTCTCCGGCCGTGCGTAGCTCAGCCAGCCCGCGCCGTCGCGATCAAATATCTTGTAGTGCACGCCCGAAGCCCCATGCGTGAAACTGCCCTCGATCAGCCCGTCCATCGCGGGGCCGCTTGCCCGCGCCATGGGCGTCGTTTCGTAGTGCTGGTAAATCGTGCGATGACATCCGGCACACACGGCGTCAGGCGAAGTTGAAACAGATGCTGCCGGCGAGGCCGCCATCGCGTGCTTCGGGCCGCGCTGCGCCTCCGCTACGAAGACCAGCGCCGCACCGCACACGGCAGCCGTTATCCACCTTGTCCGCACTCCAAAGATCATGCGCCCCGAGCCGCTCCCGTCGCCCTGTATATCACCATGCGCGGTTCCTCATTCATACTGGCGTAACAGGGGCAATGTCACCTGAACTGAATCGCTCCGTTCCGACTGCATCCAACTGCGAAGACTCCGCGTCGCACCCCACGTTCCAAGCCGCAAGGAGATTGCTATGCCGACCGCCAAAGCCAAGTCCACATTTCCCAGTCAGACAGCACCGTCGGCGGCGCATGCTGAGCGCGGGCAGAGCAGCCAGAGTTTAGACCAGCACGAGCTCGATCTCATGGATGCCTATTGGCGCGCGGCCAACTATCTCTCTGTCGGCCAGATCTACCTGCGCGACAATCCCCTGCTGCGCCGCCCGCTCACCCGCGATGACATCAAGCCGCGCCTTCTCGGCCACTTCGGCACCACTCCCGGCCTGAACTTCATCTATCTCCACCTCAATCGCATCATCCGCCACCAACACGCGAACATGATGCTCGTGGTCGGACCCGGCCATGGCGCGCCCGGCATCGTCGCCAACACCTATCTCGAAGGCACCTATACCGAGATCTACCCCAACGTCGAGCGCAACCACGACGGCCTCAAGCGCCTCTTCCGCCAGTTCTCCTGGCCGTACGGCATCCCCTCGCACGATGCCGCCAACGTCCCCGGCTCCATCCACGAAGGCGGTGAGCTCGGCTACTCGCTCCTCCACGCCTACGGCGCTGCCTTCGACAATCCCGACCTGCTCGTCGGCTGCATCGTCGGCGATGGCGAGGCCGAGACCGGCTCCCTTGCCGCCTCCTGGCACTCCAACAAGTTCCTCAATCCCATCACGGATGGCGCGGTCCTGCCTATCCTCCATCTCAACGGCTACAAGATCGCAAACCCCACCGTGCTCGCCCGCATCGAGCCGGAAGAACTGAAATCTCTCTTCGAAGGCTACGGGTACACGCCTTACTTTCTCGAAGGGGACGAGCCGGCGGAGATGCATCGCCGCATGGCCGAAACGCTCGACGCCATCTCCGCGGAGATCCGCCGGATCCAGCAGCACGCCCGCGAGCACAACGACGCCGCCCGTCCGCGCTGGCCCATGCTCATCCTGCGTACCCCTAAAGGCTGGACCGGCCCCAAGGTTGTCGACGGCAAACAGGTAGAAGGCACCTGGCGCGCCCATCAAGTACCACTTGAAGAGGTGCGCTCCAACCCTGAGCACCTGAAGCTGCTCGACGAGTGGCTCCGCTCCTACAAGCCCGAAGAGCTCTTCGATGAAGACGGCTGCCTGCACGACTCCATCGCTGCCGTCGCACCGCGCGGCCTCGAGCGCATGAGCATCAACCCCAGCGCCAACGGCGGCCTGCTCCTCCAGCCGCTCGATATGCCGAACTTCCGCGAGTTCGCCATCCAGGTCGACACTCCGGGCGCAACAGAAGATTCCGCCACCAGCATCCTCGGCAACATGCTCGAAGAGGTGATGCGCCGCAATCTCGCCACGCGCAACTTCCGCATGTTCGCGCCCGACGAGAACGCCTCCAATCGACTGCAGGCCGTCTACAAGGCCAGCGGCAAACGCTGGGACGCGCGCTACTTGCCCGTCGACGAAAACCTCTCCGTCGATGGCCGCGTCATGGAAGTGCTCTCGGAAAATCTCTGCGAAGGCTGGCTCGAAGGCTACCTGCTCACCGGCCGCCACGGCTTTTTCTCCTGCTACGAGGCCTTCATTCACATCATCGACTCGATGTTCAACCAGCACGCCAAGTGGATCAAGGCCACCAAGTCGCTGAACTGGCGCAAGCCCATCGCCTCACTCAATTACCTGCTCACCTCGCACGTCTGGCGGCAGGACCACAACGGCTTCTCCCACCAGGACCCCGGCTTCATCGACCATGTCGCCAACAAGAAATCCGACACCGTCCGCATCTATCTTCCGCCGGACGGCAATTGCCTGCTCTCCGTCGCCGACCACTGCCTGCGCTCGCGGAACTACGTCAACCTCATCATCGCCGGCAAGCAGCCCGCGCCCCAGTGGCTCAGCATGGAAGCTGCCGAACGTCACTGCATCGCCGGTGTCGGCGAGTGGAAGTGGGCCTCAGATGACGACCCCGAAGTCGTCATGGCCTGCGCCGGCGACGTCCCCACGCTCGAAACCATGGCCGCAGTCACCGTCCTGCACGACTGGGCGCCCGACCTCCGCGTTCGTGTCGTCAATGTCGTCGACCTCTTCACCCTCGAAACCTTCGACCAGCATCCGCACGGCATCGAGCACGAGGCCTTCGACCGGCTCTTCACGGTGGACAAGCCCGTCATCTTCGCCTTCCACGGCTACCCAACGGTCGTCCATAAGCTCACCTACAAACGCCACAATCACGCCGGCTTCCACATCCACGGCTACAAGGAGGAAGGCACCACCACCACGCCCTTCGACATGACCGTGCTGAACGAGCTCGACCGCTACACGCTCGCTCTGGATGCGTTGAAATACGTTCCACGCTTGCAGCCGCGCTTTCCCGAGTTCCGCCAGCGCCACTCCGAAATCCTCCAGAAGCACAAGCTCTACGTCTCCGAACACGGCGAAGACATGCCGGAGGTGCGCAACTGGAAATGGTCACCCCGCTAGTAGCAAATCAGCAGTTTTTATAGGTGCAAGTCTATGGCGGGTGTCTTAGGGGTGCCCTCCGGCTGGCTACGTAGCAAGGAGGATGCCTCAGCTTTGACCATCGTCCTCTGACCAAGTAGCAGTCCCATGTAGTACACCGCATCCAAGTCACCATGATTCTTCGCATCGGCCACCCGAACGCGACCGCAACAGCGACCGGACAGGACGCCTGGCCCGCATTCGCGAGGACTCAGCAACACGCGCATGACTTCGCCGGCTGCATCTCCCAGCCTGCGCACGCGGCGCTTGCCGCGCAACTCGCAACCGCCCTGAACCCCGCCATCTTCGGAGCTCTGCCTTCGGAAGTCATCGACGCCGTCGGCCGCCATGATGCCGGCTGGGCCCAGCCCGATCTGACAGCGCTCGAACGCGCAGGCGAAAAGCAGCCGCAGTCCTTCGTCGCCGTTCCGGCCGAGGGCGCAGTGAATGCATGGCGTAAATCGATTCGCCAAGCCGAGGAGCGTTCCTCTCTCGCCGGCATTCTCATCAGCAGGCATTTCTGCCTGCTCGCGCCGCGAGACCACGATCCTCATCATGCCGCGTTCGTCGAGCAGGAGAGCCAGCGCCGCGTGCCGCTCGAAGCCGCATCGTCCGTCTCCCGCGATGACCTCAACCGCTTCACCGCCGCGCTCGGCTTCTGCGATCTGCTCTCACTCTGCCTCTGTTCCGGCCTTCGCGGTTCCATTCAGATACCGCTGGCCCATCCCGCCGACCCCGCATCCCAGCACGCTCCGAAGGTGACGGTATCGCTCGCAGGCGAGACCTTTCGCTTCGACCAGCCAGTCATACAGCCGGACACGGTGATACACGCGGACGGTTGGGTTCCCTCCGCGCCCGGCGTGCTCGCGAGCCATCGCTTCCATTGGACTGTCGAGCTGAGCATCCAAGCCCGCATGCCCACCGCAGAGGACCTCCAATTCATGCGGCTCGCCATCGAGCAGGCACGCCAAGGTCAGCAGACACCCGGCGGTGCCGAGGTCGGTGCGGTGCTGGTCAAGGATCGCGTGGTCCGCTGCACCGGCTTCAATGAAAGCGAGATGCGCCACGACCCAACCGCACACGCGGAAATCGTTGTCATGCGCCGGCTCTGCGCCGAGCTTGAGACCGGGTCGCTCGAAGGCTTCACGCTCTACTGCACTCTGCAACCCTGCGGTATGTGCACCATGGCATGCCTGTGGGCAGGCATCAGCCGCATTGTCTACGGTGCCGGTCGAGACGACGTCCACGCCGTCTACTTCGAGTCGCGCCACAACAATTCCTTTGACTTCATCCGCGATGCCTTTCGCGATGACCTTGAGATCGAAGGCGGAGTCCTCGCCGAAGAATGCGCTGCGTTCTATGCCCGCCCGCAGGAGTCAGTTCCGCAAGACGACGACCCTGCCCACGGCCTCACCGAACCTCCTCACTAGCAGCCGCGGTTCGGTCCTGCCGGAATTTCGCCGAGCGGCGAGCGGAGGAAGCGCGCAATCCGCACGCGCGCCGCCGGCGCCTCCGCCTCGGAGGGCAAATCCTGCCCAAAAAGGTGTACTGGCTAACGCGGCATTCTCCCCTACAATGAAGAAAGCGAAATGAGCTGAGGCATTCCCCATTCGCCCCGCTCATTTTCGAACCCCCTGTTGATCTCCGGAGGCCTGCCTTTGCGGCACCGTACCCTACTCGCGATCGCAGCCCTCACCCTCGCATCCTTCGCCCCTGCCGCCCGCGCTCAGGAGCCTGATGCCAGCGCAAAGCCGGCCAATGCCATCCTGCTCAACATCCAGTCCGATTCGACCACATCGCAAACACCATCGTCCGGCGATCCCGCAGCCACACTATGGGCGGCCCCGCCTTCTGTGGACACCTTGACTTTGGGCACAGGGACACCGGCGCCGCAATCCGCCACGCCCGCCGGAGAGCTCCCACTCCAGCCCGCCATCCGCACCATTCCGGATCCGGACAATCCCGCCGCCCAGGCCAACGACCCAGACTTCCGCTCCGCCCTCTCGAGCGCCATTCCGGTCGAGCCCGCCGCCTACAGCACGGAGCCCTACCGTCTGCGCCTGCACAACCTGCATACGCTTGAGGACATCGAGATCGTCTATCGTATCGGCGACAACTACCAGCCCGATGCCATTGCGCGCCTCAACTACTTCCTCCGCGACCACAACACCCAGGACGTCATCGCCTACGACCCGCGCGAGTTCGATCTCCTTCACGACATCCTCCGCCGCCTTGGCCGTCCCAGCGCCACCATCGAGATCGTCTGCGGCTATCGCACCCAGGAAACCAACAGCATTCTCCGCGCGTCCAGCCAGGGTGTCGCCGAGCACTCGCAGCACATCCTCGGCCACGCCATCGACATCCGCATTCCCGGCTCCACCACCCCGCGCATCCGCAACGCCGCGCTCTCGCTCAACGAGGGCGGCGTCGGCTACTATCCCACGTCGCATTTTGTGCACGTGGACGTAGGCGCCATCCGCACCTGGACCTACTCCCCACACCACCATCGCCGCGGCCATCTCCGCCGCGCCAGCGCGCATCACCGGCAAATCGCAGCGCGCCGCCACCACAGCACCCGCACCGACGGCATGTAGGACGCATAGCGCGCGCATCACTCCTGTCTCAACCCCGCTGAACACTCGTTGCGCTTACTCGTAATCACGAGGCAAACACCCCGTCCCCACCGTCATCTCTCTACCCAGGGAGACACCAACATGAAAGCAGTCGTGATCGACGGTTTCGGCGGCGTGGACCAGCTCCATATCCAGAACGTGGACGATCCGGAAGTCGGCAGAGGCGAAGTGCTCGTCCGCGTGCACGCCACCAGCGTCAATCCAGTCGATCTGAAGATCCGCGATGGCTCCGCCGCGAAACGCATGGGCGTTGAGCTGCCCGCCATCCTCGGGCGCGACCTTGCCGGTGAAGTTGTTCGCGCCGGCGAAGGCGTCGTCGGCTTTGAAAAAGGCCAGCGCGTCATGGCCTTGGCCAACGGCACCTACGCCGAGCTCACGACCGTAAAGGCCGATGTGCTCGCCCCCATCCCGGACAAGCTCAGCTATGAACAGGCCGCCGCGCTCCCGCTCGTGCTGCTCACCGGCGCGCAGCTCATCGAGCGCGCCATCAAAGTGGAGCCTGGCTGGACCGTCCTCATCCTTGGCGCGGTTGGCTCGGTCGGCAGAAGTGCCGTGCACGTCGCCCAGCAGCGCGGCGCGAAGATCATCGCCGGCGTGCGCGCCTCCCAAATCGAAGAGGCGCAATCGCTAGGCGTGGACCAAGTCATCTCAACAGACGATGAGAAGCAGCTTGAGAAACTGCACGATCTGGACGCCGTAGCCGACACCGTAGGCGGCCCCACCGCAGCACGCGCGCTCAAGACGCTCAAGCCCGGTGGCGTCTTCGGGACCGTGCTAGGCCCTCCCGCAGATGCCGCGCAGCACGACGTGCGCGTCGCCGCCATGCAGGCCGTGCCCGACGCCTCACGCCTCTACGAGCTCGCTGACGATGTCGCGCGAGGCGAGTTCACCATACCAATCGCGAATACGCTTCCGCTCGACCAAGTACAGGAGGCGCACCGCGAAGCCGAAAACCACCCCAGCGGAAAAATCGTTCTCAAGGTCGCTTGAGACTTGTATTCCGAGCCAGCACGTCTACGGCTCGATTTCAATCTCCGCTGCATCGCCGTCTCGAAGATCGAAGAAGTCGCGCAGCCGCACATCGCACGCGACCTCGACAACCGTCTTCGGATGATGCCCGCGTCCGTCTTCATTCGCGTCCGTGCGGAGAAGAAACGCATGCCGCACCTCGCGACATCGAGGAGTCCGGATGAGGCACGGCACCATGCTCACCGAAACAGTGCCGCCATACTCGCTCGCCTCGAGCCGAATCACCCGCTCGGGCAGCGAGTACGCCTCCTCCAACTGCACATTCAACGTGCCCGGATAGAATCGCATCCCCGTCTTGCGCAGGTAGTGGTCTTGCAACTTCTCAATCCAAAACGAGAAGTTCCCCATCCCGGAGACGACACAGCCCCGCAGTAACAACCCGCCTATCCTCCATCGCCAATCGATCTACCGCTCGTCATGCACATCCACTACCGGAGCAATCGGCTTCGTCGGATACGGCCGCCCCGCCGCCAGCGTCTCGTCCAACAGTTTGTCGTACTCGTAGATGTCGCGCGTAAAGTCGATGGTCCCGTCCGGCTCTACATATGCCGTGTCGTAGAAGATCGTCACCGGGATGGTCTGCTTCAGACCCACCGTCTTGTTGTCGTCGCCCGTGTTCATGGCTTCGTCAATCTTGTCCGGCGTCCAATCCTGCCGGTCGCGCAGGACCCATGCCGCCAGCGCCAGCGGCTTCTCCAGGCGCACGCACCCGTGGCTGTAGTCGCGCCGCGCACGCGAGAACAGCCCCACCGCCGGGGTCGAGTGCAGATAGATCGAGTACGGGTTGGGAAACATGAACTTCACCAGGCCGAGTGAGTTGTCCGGCCCCGCCTCCTGCCGCACCATCAGCTCTCCGTGCAGCAGCTTCTTATCCAGATTCGGCGTGTAATCCACCGGCTTCCTGCGACGGTCCACAATCTCGAAGTCGTGCTCTGCCAGATAATTCGGGTCCTTCACAATCCCCGGCAGCACCTCGCGCTGCGTGATGTCGATCGGCACCGACCAGTACGGTCGGAAGATCAGATAGCGCATCATGTTCACCAGCATCGGCGTCTGATGGTCTTCCGGCTGCTCGCCTTTCTTCTCCGGCGGCTTGATGCCCGCCTTGCCCGTCACCACGTTCATCTCCAGCGCGATCTTCGTGTGGTCGCTCCTCATATCCGCTGGCGCGGGCCGCTCGCTCGCATGCACCACCGCCACGTCCTGCAGACCCGCCGGCTTCAGGTCGAGCGCAGGCGGCGGCTCACTGGAGTACACCCGCAGCTTGAACTCCGGCAGGTTCACGAAGACTGGCGCGTTCTGATACAGATCCGGCAGCCAGCGCCAGCGCTCCAGCGCAATTGCCAGTTGATGCACGCGCTCCGCCGTCGGCACATTCATCGCCGCGATCGTCGGCGGCCCGATCTTTCCATCCGCCTGCAACCCATGATGAAACTGGAAGTGCCGCACCGCCGCAGACCACGCAGGCTCGTAGCGCTTCGGGGTCGCTCTGTCAGTGTTCGCCGAAACCGTGCCGGGCGCGTCCGTCTCCGGCGCATCCTCCTTCAGATCGCCATCCAGCACCAGTAGCTCACGCATGCGCGCCGCGCCCGCGTATGCGTCGCCCGGCTTCATCTGCCGCGTCACCGGCGGCAGCCCGCCGCCCGGATCCTGCTTCGCCAGCTCCACCCAATGCCGGTAGGCCGCAAGCGTTCGCTTGTATTCGTTGCTCTGCGGGGGCACCGTCACCAGCGCCGCGCCCACGTTATTCGACGCGATGATCTTCTCGCTCAGAAACTTCGCCAGGTCGTAGCGCTTCTGGTTGATGTCGATGCCGAAGTTGAACCGCTTCGGATCCACCCGCCCGTTGTGCTCGTCATTCAGATAGCGCATCGCCGACACGGTCATCGCCATGTCAAACGCCGCGCGGTCCTGCGCGCTATGGATCGACGCCGCCCGCGCTGCCCAGCGCGATGAGTCCGGCGCCGCGCTAGATGGCGCGCTGTCCGCCGCCGCGCTAAATGGCGCGCTGTCCCGCGCCGCGCTAGACGCCGCGCTGTCATAGTCCTCTGGGTCCAGCGCATCCGTCCCGCACGCGGCAAACGCCGCCATCATTTGACGCGCCTGCTCGGTCGGCTTGTTTCCCTTGAGCCACACGGGCTCAAAGGCGTGCGCGCCATAAAAATCCTCGACTGGCTTTTTCAGGTCGGCAAAATCAGGCCAACGCATCGCGTCCAGCCGCGCCCGGTCGGCCATCGCGTGCAGCGCCATGCTCTCCGGCGACGGCGGCTTAGGCTGCGCCTTCTGCTGTTTGCGGCAGCCACCCACCACCAGCAGCGCGGCCGTGCTCCCCACCACTATCCAGCTCCGCATCCGCTTCCAACCGCGATGATTCATCACTCTGTCGTGCGGCCCTCCGGGGCCATGCCGTTTTCACAAAAACTGTAGCTAACGACACATAGGTTGACGCAGCTTTTCCGTCAAGAAAAGCTGCTCGTGGCGGCTGCCGGCGAGACACATCATTTGTGAAAACGGCTTAAAGTGTCTTCCCAAAGCGCATTCTATGTCGCCTCCGCCAGGAATCCGCTCCTACTTTAAGTGTAGTAGTTCCCTTCTCGCCCCACTATCAAATCGAGTCCGCGCGCATCATCGTCGTACTCCCCTGCACCCTGCGCATCCGCGTGTCATCCAATGAGCAAAGGAGAACGGAATGCCCAAGGTAGTGCGCTTCCACCAGCTCGGCGGTCCAGAGGCCCTCACGTTCGAAGATCAGCCGTCCCGCCAGCCCCAGGCCAACGAGGTCCGAATCCGTGTACAGGCGGTCGGTCTCAATCGCGCCGAAGCCCTCTACACCCGCGGCCAGTATCTCGAACAGCCGCGCCTGCCCTCCGGCCTTGGCTACGAAGCCGCCGGCGTCGTGGAAGCGGTTGGGCCCGGCGTCGAGCCCTCACTCATCGGCCGCGCCATAGCCACCGTCCCCGGCTTCTCCATGAACGACTACCCGGTGCTCGGCGAAGAGGCTATCGTGCCCATCGCCAACGTCGCCGGCTATCCGGAAAAGCTCACGCCCGTCGAAGCCGCAGCGATGTGGATGCAATACCTCACGGCGTGGGGCGGACTCGTCCATATCGGCCGCATAGCCAAGGACGACTTCGTCGTCATCTCTGCTGCGTCCAGCTCCGTCGGTGTAGCCGCCATCCAGATCGTCAAAGAAGAAGGCGCCATCGCCATCGCCACCACGCGCACCTCGAAGAAGCGCGAAGAGCTGCACGAGCTCGGCGCCGATCACGTCATCGCCACCGCCGAGGAAGACCTGGTCGCGCGCATCAACAAGATCACCGGCGGAAAAGGCGCGCGTGTGCTCTTCGATCCTGTCGCCGGCCCCTTCGTCGAGCAACTCGCCGCTGCCGCCGCCGCGCACGCCATCCTCATCGAGTACGGATCGCTCTCGCTTAAGCCCACGCCCTTCCCGCTCGGCGTCGCGCTGCATAAACAACTCACCATGCGCGGTTACACATTGCGCGAGATCAACGCCGATCCCGACCTCTCCCGCACCGCACGCGAGTACGTCTTCGACCGCGTGGCCGACGGCCGTTTCCAGATCAAGATCGCCAAAACCTTTCCCTTCGCGGAGACGGTCAAGGCCTACCAGTACCTCGAGTCCAACGAGCAGATCGGCAAAGTCGTCATCACGCTGTAACGCTATCCACGGCCGGTCCTGTTGCCTGCCGTCACGTCTGGAGCGCGGTCAGGATCTGCTCCGTCGACCGAACCCGCCCCATCCGCGGAAAGATGGTGCTGACCACAAACCCATGCGCCTCCGCGCTGAAACTGGTCATCGCATCCTCGGCAAACACCAGCTCATACCCGCGATCGTGCGCCGCACGCGCCGTTGACTCCACGCCCAAATTCGTTGCAATCCCGCCCATCACAATCGTCCGTATACCGCGCCGCCGCAACTGCTGCTCCAGATCAGTTCCGTAAAACGCCCCCCATTGCCGCTTCGTCACCACAACATCGCCGGCCTGCCGGTTCAACTCGGGCACCAGCTCCGATGCCTCCGGCGGTATATTTGCCGGCCGCGGCGTCGGCGCATCCACCGGCAGGTTCAGCACTTCTGCAACCATCACCCGCACAAAAACCACCAGCCCGCCCTTCTCGCGCAGCGCATCCGCCAGCCGCACCCCGTTGCGCACCACATCCGCCGCCGCATACGGCGCGAGTTGCCGCCCCACAATCCCGCGCTGCAAATCAATCAGCACCAGCGCCGTCACCTTCGGATCCAAAACCAAATCCATTCCCTCTCCTTTGCCCGCACTCCATATTGCAGATTACGCGAGCGCAGCGCCTGTTACTCTCACGCCATGGTGATTCGACTTGTCCTCGCCGTCTCCGCGCTGATTCCCCTTTCCGTCGCCGCACAACAGCAGCTCACCGCCGCACAGGCCATCGCGCGCATCCAGCAGGCCATCCCGCAGCAGCCCCCCGCCGGCACCGTCGACACCATCAAAGTCGGGGATCCCGCCACAATCGTCACCGGCATTGTGACATGCTTCACCGACTCCATGGACGTACTCCGCAAGGCCGTCGACCTCCACGCCAGCCTCGTCATCGCGCACGAGCCCACCTTCTACAACCACCGCGACGAAAACGCGCTCTTCGTAAACGACCCGGTCTATAAGGAGAAGATCGCCTACATCCGCGACCACCACCTCGTCGTCTGGCGCTTCCACGACCAGTGGCACCTTCGCCGCCCCGAGCCCATGACCGAAGCCTTTACTGCGGCAGTCGGATGGCAAAAATATCAGCACGCGGACGATCCCCTCTTCTTCACTCTCCCGCCCACAACCGTGAACGCGCTCGCACAGGATCTCCAGCAGAAACTCCATGCCCGCATCGTGCGCGTCGTCGGCGACCCCAACCTCCGCGTCACCGGCGTCGCCTATCGCCCCGGCGCATCTGGCGAAGCAAAGCAGGTCCAGGCACTCGAGCGCGACGATGTGCAAGTGCTCGTCGCCGGGGAGGCCTCTGAGTGGGAGACCGTCATGTATACGCAGGACGCCCAGCAGCAGCACCGACCCAAGGCCCTCATCCTCCTCGGCCACAGCACCTCTGAGACCGACGGCATGCAAACCGCCGCCACCTGGCTGCGCACGCTCTTCCCCGCTCTGCCCATCCAGTACGTCAACTCCGGCGAACCCTACTGGCTACCCGGCCACCCGCCGCAGCCATAGCGTTACACTGTCTCCGCCCAACGGAGCGCCCATTCGCAATGCGTATTCGGCCCCTGTCGTTCTTCATCGCGATCACGCTCGTCGCAGTACAGTCGTCCCACGCGCAACAAGCCGAAAAGAAATCCGCGACCACCACGGTCACCGGCCACGTCTACCTGGCCGACACCAACACGCCCGCGCGCCTCGCCACCGTCATGCTCGAACCCGCGGGCGCCCTCGACAACGATCACGATCCTCATCCGCCTAAAGACGGCGTCGCAGCGCTGGTCCACACCTCCGCAGTCCAGACCCTGCTCGATGGCAGCTTCGTCATCCCCAAAGTCGCGCCGGGCGCCTACTACGTTGTCGCGTATAAGACCGGCTATCTCTCGCCTCTCTCCACTTTCTCGGAAGCTGCCCTCGAGCACCCAACGCCAGAGGAGCACAAGCGCATCGCAGGCATCCTACCCCGCATCGTCGTTGAAGGCGCTCTGCCTGTCTCTGTTGACGTTCGACTCGAACGTGGCGCCATCATCTCCGGCACGGTCCTCTTCGACGATGGCAGCCCCGCCTCCGGTCTTCCCGTTCACGCGCTCGTCCGGCGCAAGGATGGCAAGAAAGAAACCTGGTCGCCGCTGCGTGCCACGCCCTTCCCGATGATGACAGATGTCTCCACCGATGACCTCGGCCGGTATCGCTTCACCGGTCTCGAATCGCGCGAGTATCTTGTTCAGGTCGATCTCAACTTGCAGAAGATGGAGTTTGAGTCCGCTCCCGGCTCGTTCCAGGGGTCCAGTGGTTTTGGTGATGTGGCCAGACTCTCCTTCTACTCCGGAAACAGCGCGCGCAAGCTGGAGGCGAAGCCCTTCAAGCTCACCGCAAACGAAGAACGCAGTGGCGAGGACATCACCATCCCGATTGCCAAACTCCACACCATCACCGGAGAGATCGTCGCCGCACACGACGGCCATGTGCTGAACAATGGCTCCGTAAAGCTGCTTGACCCCGACGACAAGAGCGAGATAGAGACTTCCAAAGTCGAACGCGCGGACGGCAAGTTCCATCTCTTCTTCGTTCCCGAAGGCAACTACATCCTTCGCGTCAACGATGCCGCCGACGTCACCTATGAGGACGTGCCCAACCCGCCGGGATCTATGCCTTGTCACCGAGAAGACTCACATGGTCCGCGCATACGGTGACGCCGATCAGCCACTCAATCTCCACGATGACATCCCGAACCTCACGGTCTATGTTCCCGAACGCTCCGTGCATCCCGCTCCGAAGCAAACCGCGGCCTCGCAGTAGCCAACGGCGTTACACTGTCTCCGCCATCTGTAGTCACTCCATGCGCCACTGGCTCCTGCTGCTTCCGCTCCTCACCGTCGCCGCCGCGGCGCAAAGCAACTCCACTGCCAGGCACCCCACCGGCACCGTCACCGGCCACGTCTACTGCGCAGACACCAACGCCCCCGCCCGCATGGCCTCCGTGCAACTCGAGCCCGTTACGGACGGAAAGCCCACCGGCGCTTCGCACTCCACCAGCGATGCGCCTGCCGGAGGCATCGCCCAGACCGGCCTGGACGGCAGCTTTACCCTCTCGCATGTGCCGCTGGGCTCGTATTACGTCCTCGCCTCCAAAGCCGGATATCTCTCTCCGAAGGCCGATGACGACGATAGCGACACCGCCGAGCCGCAGCCGCCGGCAGGCCACCCGCCCATCGTCATCCCCAGAGTCGACGTGCAGACGGACCAGGCCGCCGGCATAGACATTCGTCTCGAGCGCGGCGGCGCCATCAGCGGCACTGTCCGCTTCGACGATGGAAGCCCCGCCTCCGGTGTCGTGGTCATGGTGCTGCATAGGAGTAAGAACAAATGGGTGCCTTCGAATGCGCCCTTCTTTTTCACAATGTCGCCGCCCACGACCGATGATGTCGGCCACTACCGCGTCAGCAGCCTGCGCGATCGCGAGTACGTGATGCTGGCGCTCCTCTCGCGCACCGATTTTGAATCGAGGGGCCCGCACGCCAACGGCCTCGAAGGCATCGAACGATCGACAATCAGGATCTACTCCGGCGACACGCCGCACATCAGCGACGCAGTCCCGGTCAAACTTGGCCCGGGCGAGGAGCATAGCGGCGAAGACATCACCATTCCGCTCAGCAAATTCCACTCCATCAGCGGCGTCGTCACCGCGGCTGGTGACGGCCACACCATCAACAGCGGACACCTCGTCATCGAAGACCCGAATGACAAGGAAACCATCGTGGACGCCGAGCTCGGCAGCGACGGCAGCTTCCACCTCGAAGGTGTTCCCGAAGGCACCTACACGCTCCTCGTCCAGAGCCCACGCGACCAGCAGGTCCAGGAACTCTCGGTCGGCGGGCTGCAAAATTTCACCTACACGAAGGACAACACGCTCCATCAGTATGACAATCTCGAACAAACTCTGAAGGTCGAAGGCGACATCCCCAACCTCGTCCTCACCGTCGCGCAGCAATCAAAACAACACGCCTCCCAGTAAAGACAAAACGGGACAAGCCAGGTGGCCTGTCCCGTCACTTGCTCGCGCTGCGAAGCGCTTCAGCCCCTCTTGTTGAGAGTCTTATCTACGCCCTCAGCCCTTGTTATAGAAAAACCGCTCGTGCACGATCTTTCCGTTCTTCCATTTCCGCACCGCCACTTGGCTCATCGTCACGCGGCTGCCACCCTTGAACGTGATATCCATCTCCCACTCGGAGAAGGCTCACATCGCCGTTCACCGCGCTGGCCTTCACGCTTGCGCCGTTGAACGCCTCCACCGATGCCATGAACTGCTCCTCGGCCTTGCGGTTCTCCGCCTTGCCCTTGCGCGGCTCCTCCGAGTTCTCCTGCATCACCACATCGTCGGCATAGTACTTCTCGAACGCTTCCATGATCTTGCCGGAAAGCACATCATCATTCAGCTGTTTGTCCAATTCCTGCACGCTCGTGTCCGTTGCCGCTGCACTCATCCGTCACACTCCTCGGGACCAGATGTTTGTGATCCGGCCCACAGAACGCTAGATGCCGCCCACCGCGCCGAGGTTCCATGAATATCCCCGGCTTGCAGCTAACTGGGTGCCCATCGTCCTCTGCGCGGACACCGAAATCATTCAACTCATGCGCCATCCCACACGTGAACGACCAAAGCAAGCGAACCCACAACATGCGCCGCAGGCGCTTCTGCCTGGATGGCAAATCCGCTATCGCGTGGATGGCAGATCCACCATCAGCAGCGCAAACCCGTCATACTTCTTCCCGCTCACCGTCTGGATCGCTGTAGCCGTCACCCGCGGCTCCGCGGCTACTGCCTCGAAGAACCGTCGCGTCCCCTTGACCACCGGATCGTCGCTTGCCCCATCCAGCACCGCGCCCTCGCGCACCACGTTGTCCGTCACAATCACCGTGCCCGCCCGCGACAGACGCAGCGCCCACGCGAGATACTCCGCGTTGTGCTCCTTGTCCGCGTCCAGGAAGATCAGGTCGAATGGCGCCACGCCTTCCGCCGCGAGCTTCGGCAGCGTCTCCAGCGCCGGCCCTTCATGCAACTCCACCCGGGCATTCGCTGAGCCCATCAATCCCGCCCGCTCCAGGTTCCTGCGTGCCACCGCCGCGTGCTTTGCCGACGCCTCCAGCGTCAGCAGCCGGCCGTCCTCCGGCAGCGCCCGCGCCAGCCAGATGGTGCTGTAACCGCCCAGCGTGCCCACCTCCAGAATCCGCCGCGCCCCCACCATGCGCGCGAATATCTGCAGCATCTTGCCCTGCAGGGCCGTCACCTGGATTGGCGGCAGCCCTGCCGCCTCGCTCTCCTGAAGCGCCGCGTCCAGCACCTCATCTTTCGCAATCAGGTGATCTGCCAGGTAGGCATCCACCGCCATCCATAACGATCCGTCGTCTCCGGTGCCTTCCGCTTGTGTATCGCTCATGCCAGCCAGCATAGTAGGCGCGAGCCATCCCCACCAAGCGAACACCCACGCGGAATCTTGTGCGGCGCGAAGCAAACCGGATGTCATCCTGAGAGAAGCGAATGGACCTGCAGTTTCTATGCAGTGCGACGACAGTGGGCGTCCTGTCCAGCATCGGGAAACTGGAGTAAGCAAGGGCGCCCAGCGTGCTGAACGTCAGCGGCGGAACGCGTCCGCCGGGCAAGCACCCGGACACTCAGCCCTTGCCGGAGGGACGCGCTCGTCGGTCTATCGCCGCTCACGCGCATCCCTCCGGCGCCCCCATCTCAATCCTGGAGTGTCGGATCGAGGCGGCGGAACCCTTATCCCCGCCGCGGTCCCTTCCTCAGCGGGCCAGACGAAGCTTAACCCGTTCCACGGGGCGAGGCGGTGAACAGCGCGTCATTCGATTGTCATTTCATTGTCGCGACAGGCGGCGCAGCCGGAGTGCGCCTGCTGTCCTAGTTTGCCGTGCAAGTCGAAGTACGCCAGGTTCATGTTTCCCCCGGTAAGAATGTGCACCGTCAGCACACTCTTTCCCTTGGGCAGTTGAAGCTTCACAATCCCCGGCGCAACATTCCAGTGGTGCCACTGCCGCCACGCAATCGGATCTGCTTTGTCGAAAGTCGAAGCTATCGTTATCGGCCCGGTAATATCTTTCCCATTCACATCGATCGAGATCGTCCCGCCGCGGTTCGATGTATACAGCAGGTCGCCCGTGTACTCCGCCGCGCGCGACGCATCCACCGTGATGTTGAACCACTCCCCCGGCTCGGTCCAACCCACATACAACAGCCCCTCCGGTGGATGGACCTTCTCAAAGGGATTGTTATCGATCGCATCGTGATACTTCGTATAGGACGTATCCACCGCCTCGTGCATCCGGAACTCATTCAGATACGTTCCATCCGCCGGATTCAGTCCGCCGCTCCCGCTGTTCTTCGCGTCGGAGTCGTGATACGCCACGCCCTCTCCGCCGCGATCGTAGTACGCGCACATCACCCGCCCGGGAACGGCCTGCGCGCCGCCGGCATGCCTGCTGTCCTGGTACGGCGTTCCCCTCATAGCTCGCGAGAAAGTCCGCGGGCGGCGCAGCCAGGGACGTTGGCACAACCAGAGCGGCAAAGCAGACAGCACACCAGGCACACCGCAGCAGATCTCTCTTCAAAGAAAACCTCTCAGACAAGCATTTGCGAACCGTATTCAATCTATCTCGTGCAACAATCAGCGGCGTCCCCCTGCCGTCCTTTTTCGAAAATCAATTCAGGAGTGATCCTGTGTCCCTTCCACGCAAGCTCGGCTACGTCGCGTCACTCGCCGTCACCCTGAGCACCGCCCTTCTCTCCGCCTCCGCCTCCCCTTCAAGCTCGGCGTGCAGCAGCACTCCCGCCGATCGCGATCAGGTCGTCGAAGTCATGCGCACCATGTACGCCGCCGCCACCGCGGACGACCTCGCGAAATTCCACACCGTCGCCGCCCCGGACTTCTACGCCTTCGATGGTGGCACGCGTTACGACGGCGACGCCCTCATGAACATGGTCAAGACATTCCACGACAAAGGCACCGTCTTCGTCTGGAGCGTCACCCAGCCCCATGTCGAATCCGATTGCCATCTCGCCTGGATCACCTATATCAATCGCGGCTCGATGAGGGACGTCTCAGGCACAAAGAACCTCTCGTGGCTCGAATCCGCGGTCCTTCAAAAGCAATCAGGCGCCTGGCGCATCCGCTTCTTCCACAGCACCCGCGTGCCGTGAGGGTCCACACACCCCACTCCACAGGCCATTTCGTCATCCCACCGCAGCGGCGAGGCCGTGCATTGGACGAAGCTGCTGTTTTAATTGGACATCCACAGACTCCGCGGAAATAAGAATGAAACATTCATCCCCATTCTTCAAGCCACGCTTCTAATCACCATTGACCGGCCATGACCATTCTCACCATCAACAGCGGCTCCTCTTCCCTGAAGCTTGGCCTCTACCGCACTGCCGCCAGCACCGCCGCCCCGCAACTCCTCTACCGCGGCGCCACTGATGCCATCGGCAAACCCGGCGGCTCGCTCACCATCACCGACAGCGCCGGCAAAACCATTCACCGCGAAGACGCCGCGCACGATTCTCAATCGAGCGCCTTCGCACACGCCGCACAAAAACTCGGCGAGCTCTCCGGCGCCGCTCCCGACGGCATCGGCTACCGCGTCGTCCATGGCGGCCCGCAGCTCACCGCACATTGCCGCATCACTCCTCAAGTACTCGCCACGCTCCGCGCCGCCACGCACTACGCACCCCTTCACATCCCCGCCGCCCTCGCCCTCATCGACACCGCGTCCGGTCTCTACCCGCAGGTCCCCGCCTTCGCCTGCTTCGACACCGCATTCCACACCACCATGCCGCCTGAGGCCTTCACCTACGCCATCCCCGCGCGCTTTCGCGAGCAGGGCGTCCGCCGCTACGGCTTTCACGGCCTCTCCTATGAATCGACGGTCGCGTCTTTAGCGCCCGCCATCCCGGCGCGCCTCGTCGCCGCGCACCTGGGCAACGGCGCCAGTCTCTGTGCCATCGCTGAAGGCCGCTCCGTGGACACCTCCATGGGCCTCACCCCCACCGGCGGCATCCCCATGGGCACGCGCAGCGGCGACCTCGACCCCGGAGTGGTTCTCTTCCTCGCCCGCGCGTTATCCGGCGATAGCGCCCACAGAGGTTTGAGTGAATTCGACCAACTGGAGTCCGTGCTCAACCACGAATCCGGCTTGGCAGGCTTGTCCGAGGGAACGCAATCGAGTGGCGCGCCCACGCCGGGTATTTCCGACCTGCGCCAGCTCACCGCCGCGGCAGAGCAAGGCTCCGCAACAGCAAAGCAGGCCATCGCCATCTTCTGCCGCTCGATCGCCAAGACCGTCGCGAGCTACGCCGCCGTCCTCGGCGGCCTCGACTCGCTCATCTTTACCGGCGGCATCGGCGAGCACTCCGTCGTCGTCCGCGAACAGGTATGCCGCCAACTTGCCTTCCTCGGGCTCGCCATCGACGCCGAAGCTAACCAGCGCCACGCCTCTACCATCTCGCAGCAGAGCAGCTCCATCCTCGTCCGCGTCCTACCCGCCGACGAGGACGGCCGCATCGCTCACCACGTGCGTGCTCTACTCGCCACAACGGCCGCCTAAGCGATTCATTTCAAGCATTTGCACGTGGCAATCGCTCAGGTATCGGAGGCAGCGCACGTCAAGGGAACGCGAGAGGGCACCGGAGCCTCCCCAACTCGCAGGCATCGCATCGCGCACAGGCGTTTGTCGCCTGTGGAAACGATTGACAGCGTTCCCGCACGATAAAGAGAATCGTCACCGCGCCCGGTACCTTTCCCGAGGCCGTGAGAACTGAAAGCGGGACCCCCATGAAACAGCGCCGCTATCTAGCAACAGGGCTGCTCGCCGTCGCCCTGGCCGTCACTCCCGTGCTTCGTGCCCAGGACTTCAAGAAGCAGGTCATCTACCAGATCGTCACCGACCGCTTCTTCGACGGCGACACCACGAACGACAACCCATCGGAGAGCCCTGGCCTCTACGACTCCAGCAAAGCAAACTGGTTCGCCTACTGGGGCGGCGATCTCGCCGGCATCCAGCAGAAGATGGCCTACATCCACGGACTGGGTGCCACTGCCATCTGGATCTCGCCCTCAGTCAACAACGAAAACCTCAGCATGAACCCCTCCAGCGTCTCTGCCCCCTACCACGGCTACGACGCGCGCGACTTCATGCAGGTCGAAGAACACTTGGGCGACGGCGCGAACGGTTGGACCGCCTTCAACAATCTCGTCGCCGCCGCGCACGCGGACAACATCAAGGTCATTCTCGACTGGGCCAACAACCACTCCAACTACAACGCCGCCGGCGAACAGGGCGCGCTCTACAACAACGGCGCCTTCATGGCCTCGGCCAACAACGACCCCGGCGGCGTCTTCCACCACAACCCCGACATCGCCGACTTCAACGACCGCTACCAGCTCCAGTACGACACCCTCAGCGGCCTCACCGACCTGAACCAGGAAAACTCCACCGTCGACAGCTACCTCAAGTCAGCCGCCCAGCTCTTCCAGTCCCACGGCGTCGACGCCTTCCGCCTTGACGCGCTGAAGCACGTCACCTGGGGATGGGAATACTCCTTCGCAAACGCCATCTTCAACAACAAACCAGGCTTTCTTTACGGCGAATGGATCGACAGCACCAGCGACCCGCTCTACCACGACGCCTATAAATTCGCGAACCGCAGCGGCATCAGCGAGCTCGACTTCGGCGTCAACGGCGCCATGCGCGATGTCTTCGCCGGGAACAACAACTTCTCTGAGCTCGACGGCGTCATCGCGACCGAGAACTCCAACTTCACCTGGCCCAACGACCTCGTCACCTTCTTCGACAGTCACGACGAGTCGCGCCTGCTGACCATGAACAACAACCAGAACCGCCTTCAGGAGGCGATGGCCTTCCTCATCACATGCCGAGGTATCCCCATCATCCTCTATGGCGACGAGCAGTACCTGCACAACGACACCAATAGCGGCAACGATCCATACAACCGCGTGGCGATGACCTCCTTCAGCACCACAACCACTGCATACAAGCTGATCAGCAAGCTCGCCGGACTCCGCCAGGCCAACGACGCACTCGGCTACGGCACCTGGCGTCAGCGCTGGATGAACAACGACGTGTACATCTATGAGCGGCAATTCTTCAACGACGTCGTGCTCGTCGCTATCAACAAGAATGACACCACAGCCCAGGCCATCTCTGGCCTTTTCACCGCGTTGCCCGCGGGCACATACGCGGACTATCTCGGCACTCTGCAGAGCGGAATCTCGCTCACCGTCACCAACGGGAGCGGTGGCAACAATCCCGCAAACAACCTCTCTCTACCCGCGCACTCCGTCAGCGTCTGGCAGGTGAGCAGCGCCGCCACGGCGCCGGAAGTGGGCAGTATTGGGCCCACCGTCGGCCAGCCCGGCATGCAGGTCACGATCGCAGGCGACGGCTTCGGCAGCTCACGCGGCAGCGTGAAAGTGAACGGCACAGCGGCAACGGTGAATTCCTGGTCCAACACATCAGCCACCTTCACCGTGCCGAACATCGCCGGCGGCATCTATACCGTGCAACTGGCCAACAGCCAGGCAGCACTCGCAAACACCATCCAGTTCACCGTACTCACAGCAAAGCTGATTCCTGTCACCTTCACGGTGAACAACGCGACACCGACCAGCCCGGGCGATTACATCTTCCTCGCCGGCAACACAGTCGAACTCGGCAACTGGGGCACGACTTTCGACACCGCCGTCGGCCCGATGCTCGATCCGAACTATCCCAACTGGTTCCTGAACGTCTCGGTCCCCGCAGGCCAGAACATCCAGTTCAAGTTCATCAAGATCGCCGCGAATGGCGCGATCACCTGGGAGAACGGAGCGAACCACTCGTACACGGTTCCCACCAGCGGCACCGGATCAGTCAACGTCACTTGGCAGAATTGAGGATCATCTGAGTCACAGCAAGCTATAGTGCGCGAGCGGGACCGGCGGTGGAGAGATCTGCTTCAACGCATTCTCATTTCGAGTCAGGCTGAAAACCGATCCGGTCGAGCGCGGGCCGGATCTCCGGATTCTTCATGAACATCTTCCAGATCAAACCGGTTCGATAGTTCTCGATCATCACGACCATCGGCGCCTGGTTGAGTCCCATGTTGATGTTCGCCACCCAGTCCTGCTGCTGATTGAACGCATCGCGAAAGCCGAAAGGCCCCCACAACTCCGCGCCCTCATCCCGATAGAAATGCTTAAGAGCGCGCATCGACGCCTCCGGCAGATACGGCATCGAGCTGATCGCCCCGGTGGGAGCAAGCGTGCCATCGTCGAGCTCATAGTGGTTCACAGGATTCGGTTCATACGGCACATAACCGGCGGGGCCGTCTACCGCCGTGATGCCCCAGCCGTCCGCCCCATACCCGGCGTACCCCGCGGGATTGCGCTCGCAATACTTCAGGTTGATCGTCGCCATATCTCGATTCTGATCGAAATAGTCCGTGGACTTGTCGTGAATGCCCCGCGGATCGAAACCCATGAATGAGTAATGTGTGAAGAACAGCGGACCGCCCACGCCTTGCCCCACCTTCAGCTCGACGCCTTCTACCGTATGCGGTGCCGAATAATCCTTCCCGGCCCAGCCTGTGTAGTAGAAGCTCGCAGGCGCACCATGTGTCGGCGAAGCAATCGCCAGCAGGTACGTGATCATCACCTCGTTCCACCCGGTCAGCCGGTTGTGGATGAACCACGCATAATCCGGCGACCAGTGCCAGAAGAGAGCATCCGTCCCCGTATCGCGCCGGAACCAGATCCAGTCCACCTCACGCCACAAGCGCGTGATGCGGTCGCGCAGCTCACGTTCCCCGGCCGTGTCGCGGTCGAAGTACTCACGAGCCGTCAACAGACCCTCCATGAGAAAGGAAGTCTCCACCAGATCGGCGCCATCGTCATACGCGCCGAAGACCGGCAGAGCTTTGCCAGTCGCCCCATCCATGAAGTGCGCCCACGCCCCATGGAAGCGGTCGGCCCGCTCCAGGAAGCGCGCAATCCTGAGCATCCGTTCCACGCCCTGCTCGCGCGTGACGAAACCGCGATCGATGCCTGCCACGAGCGCCATCACGCCAAATCCGCTGGCTCCTGTCGCGACAATGCTGTCGTTTCCCGGAATGTTCTCCCGCGTCATGCCGGAGACCGGGCTCGCGCCCTCCCAGTAATAGCGGAACGATGCCTCCTGCACCATCGTCAGCAACTCATCGTCCGTCATCGGGTGCGTCGCAGCAGAGGCGGGCGCGGACATTGGCCCCTGGCGAAATCCTCGGTCCACCGCCGCAACCTTGTACGTCGCCTGCTTCCCGGTGGCACCCAGGAAATCCTCCCAGCGGCGTATGCCCGGCACCTGAATACCCACGGGCTGGAATGGACCGCCATCGAGCGAGCGATAGATCACATAGTGACGCAGCCCGGCGCTCGTCAGCGGCCTCCATGCAACATCGACGTGGCGCTCATAGCCCGTAGCGGTGACATCCTGCACAGCCGGCAGTTCCGCGCGCGCGGTAAGCTGCCGGCTGTCTTCGATCGAGATGTCATCGATCAGCAGCGTGTGCTCGGCGTCATCTGCCTTCCCTTGCGAGAACACCAGGGCAACAACCTTCTGCGGATCGAGCACACGGACAGCTGTGGAGTGGAACGCTCGGATGGGAATGGCAATCCTCGTCCACTCCCCGGTGCGAAGGCGCGAGAGGTAGGGGCCGAGATCGAGCGGCTCGGTGAAGTTGCGGTCCTCATCATTCAATGTGAGGTTGGGCGCGAGAACAACCGGAACGCGCGGACTGCGCCCCTCATCCCGCAACGCCAGCTTCGGTGCGTTTGGCAATGACAGCGGCTTTGGTTCGTAGCACCAGAACGTGAGGGTGTCGCCGGTGAAATGGAGTACCCGATTGCGCCACACATTCACCCGGATGTGCGCCTGCCAGCCTCCGCCATTTTTCGATAGCCAATGAAGCCGAAGCGCGTTTGGCGGTGTGTGGAAGTGCTCGCCATCGACAGGAAGCCGGCCCTTGATAGTTTCCACCGTGCTTGGCGCCTGCGTCTCGACCTCAGCATAGAAATAGCGATCCGGCGTAAGGCTGTTGTCGAACAGAACGCGGTCATAATATGAGGATTGCGCCCGCGCTTTGGGCGCTGCTGAAATGAAAACGGCCACGCAGGCCAACGTCATCAGACATCGGCGAGGCCCCCCACAGAGGAAGCTCTTCACGGCTTGCGCTTACTCGGAGCCGATCTTTTCGTGGTCTTCTTCTTCGCCCTGTCGGACTGCGATTTTCCCGCCGGGGCGGCTGCCTTCGCTCCATCCCGGGTATTGGCTGCCCCGGCATTGGTTTTGCTTGACGGCTTCGGCTGCGCCGACCGGCCCGTCCGGGACGCACCATCTCCCCTTTTGCCCGCCCGCGCGAAATGCAATTGCATTTCCAGCAGCACGTCCACGCGATATCCCGCATCCTTTGCCAGCTGACAAGCGAGGTGTACCGCGGCAGCACTCTCGCGCGCTGCTACTCGCTGTTGTGGCGGCGTTGCTCGAACCAGCGACGGAACCTGAATCCACCACAACAATTCTTCATGGCTCTCCTGGTTGAAGTAGCGTACGCCCTCTGACTCGTGCGTCCCAGTCAGCCACAGCACATCGCTATCCTGCCATTCCCTGGGCGATAAATCGCGCAAGAACGGGTCTACACGATGCAGCAGAAATCTCACCCGCGCCGCTCCCCTCCACCCATCTTCTCCGCTCATGCCCAGCCCCTGGAAGATGTGGGCCAGCGCGTGCCGCAGCCGCAGACGGTCGAATACCGACACGCCATCCAGCGGCAGGCCGCGCAGCAACGACCAGGCCAGCACCGGCGCCCACACTGCCGCTCCGCTGGTTCCCGGTGAATCGCTCGGCAGAACCTTGCGCGCAGTCGCCGGCCACCGGTTCGGGAACAGCGCCTCGATGCGAGGCAGAGCCAATGTCGAAACCAGCAGCGCACTCTGTCCACGCTCCGCTTCACTGGCTACTGCCCCATGATCTAATTCGAGCTGCTTGGCGATTTTGTGGAAGCGGTTCCCGCGCTCAATGAATGGCGCAACTGCTTCAAGAATTCGCTGCTCGCGCTTGCGCACAGCGATCGCGCCGCTCGCCTCCATCTCTGCCGCATCGATAATCTTCGCAAGCAACGCAGGGTCGAGCGCCGCGCGCAGCGCCTCGTGCAGCGGCTCCAGTCGCAGGTGCTCAAGCGCCTCATCCAGATTGGGCACGCCCTCGCCGCGCAGCGAATCGTGCAGCCGGTCCCAGGGATATTCCCGGCTCGCGCGCAGCTCCCGCCAATGCAAAAAGACGTGATATTTGTACGCTTGCAAATGGAAGGCGAAGCCGCGCTGCTGCACATCGGACGCACGCCGCAGATATTCCAGCCCGTTGCTCACATCACGAAACGCCAGAATCACATCGTGATCGGTCGGCAGATGGAGACCGTCCTGCAGAGACCGCTGGCGGAGCCCTCCATTGGACTTATCGATGAAGCCCGGTAGAGTGGTGAATGGTTCCGCGGGTCTCGCCAAAGCGATTGTGATAAAGCACCAGAGCGCGCTGCCCGCCGCGCGCATTGGAGTAGGCGTAGACGTTTTCGTCGACCGTCCCGTCTTCTTTCCAAAAGTCGTACAGCAGAAAATTATCGCTCTCGGCAAACAGCCAGCGGCTGTGCAGCAGCGGCGCGATCTCGCGATTGTGCCGGTCCACCAGCCATTGATTCGGCGTCTCGTCATATCGCGGCCGCTGGTACTCCATGCCATATTTCTCGGTGAATCCCTCGACCTGCCCGTGACCAAACATGGGCAAGTCCCGGCAGCGTCGCCATCATCGTTGTAATGCCAAAGCACTTGTCGCCCGTGCCGAACTGGTCGATCGCCGTGCGCTCGTCCGGATTGCTCATGAAGTTGACGTAGCGCTTCATGATCCCCGGATCGAACTCCATCGTCTGCTTCAGCAGCCCGCGATAATGCTGGTTGTCCTCGTCGCGCAACAGATTCATGAACGCGCTGTTGTAGACGCGATGCATGCCCAGTGTGCGGACGAAATAGCCCTCCATCATCCAGAATGCTTCGGCCAGCAGCAGCGTCCCGGGGACCTCCGCCGCCACGCGGTCCACCACCTCGCGCCAGAATTCGACAGGAATACGCTTGTCGAACTCAGACGTCGGCATGCTGTACTCCGCCCGCGAGGGAATCGCCCCGCCCGCACCAGGTGCCGGATACCACAGCCGCTGAATGTGCCGCTTCGCCAGTGTCATCGCGGCGTCGAAGCGAATGATCGGAAAGAGCCGCGCCACATGCAGGATGGTCTGGATCACCTGCTCGCGCACCGCGGGATTCAGATAATCGAGCTGCGCCGTGTCGTTCCACGGAAAACTAGTTCCGTCGTTGCCGTGATAGACGTAGCGCGTGTCGCCCGTCCACTTGTCGCGGCGTTGGAAGACCACGGCAGCGTCGGACTGCTCATAGTAGTGGTCTTCAATCTTGATCTCGACGCGGCCATCGCTCGAAAGATCAGGTCCGTTGAAGCTGTAGGCCGGATAGGGCGAGTCGTGGCGCGAGAGAAACCACTCCGGGTGCTCGATGACCCACGTCGAATCGATGCCCATGTGGTTGGGCACCATATCACTGGCCAGCCGCACACCGAATCGCCCCGCCTGGTCGCGCAGCCGGATGTACGCATCGTAGCCGCCAAGATCGTCAGCGATGCGGTAGTCATAGAGCGAATAAGCCGACGCGACGGCATCCTCTTTGCCGCATAGGTGCTTGATGGTGCGCGAGGCGCGGCTCCGCTCCCACAGGCCGATGAGCCACAGCGAATTCATGCCGCGGTCAGCCAGCGTTTTGAGCTCTTCGTCCGGTATTTGATCCAGCCGCGTGATCGGCCGCGCATATTGCTTGCTAAGCTGCGCCAGCCATACGTAGGTGCTCTTTGCGATCAGCACCGTGCTCGGCATCCAGTCCTGGTCCGGGCTGAAGCGTTCGTACTCGTGCTGCATCACCGCAAAGTCGGGCAGATCGACGCGTCCGCCAAAGTCGCCGGCATGCCCGTGCCTTCCCCGGCGCCGTCGCTCTGCCATCTCATCGGCGGGATGGAAGCGCATCCAAATCGCGACGTCCTCCTCCTGCAGCACATCGATGGCAAGCATCAGGCGGCGCAGCGCTCGATCGCCGAGGATGCGGCTCCATTTCTCCTGGATGAACGCGAGTTGCCCGCTCAACGAATCGGGCGACGCCAGCGCAGGCGCGCGCAGCACGTCAATCAGGTTCGCGCCCTCCTCGCCAATCGGCGGCTTGGTCGCAAAGAACTCGCGCAATCCGCCGGTCACCTTCGGATACGGCGTCTGCTTCACCAGCGGCTCTGCGTCAAAGAGCTCAATGAACTTGCGGAATCCGGCATTCGCATTCGCCAGCCACAGCATCATCAGCTCTTCGAACGCCACTTCCCGATGCGAGATACCATCCGTCGCGCCTGCCAGCCACTCTTCCGCCGTCTCGTCGCCCCGGTACACCGTCGAGCCGGGAAACTCCTCCACGAACCGCAGCAGCAGTTGATCGAAGCGCTCCGCTCCCAGGCGCGCTGAAAACCACTGCAGCGCGTCCGTGATCGCACCCGGAGCGACGGTCTTCCGGTAGTGATCGACAAGCAGGTGACTCGCCTCGTCGATCAGTCCCATAGCAAACAGCGCGCCAGGATGCACGATGCGCGCCGGATCATCTTCCGTGCCGCGCACCTGGTTCATGCTGTGCGCCAGTTCGCGGCTGGCCTTTACGTCGGCAAACACCACATTGCCGGAAAAGGAGAACAACGTCTGATCGGTGTGATACCGGTCACGTGCAGCGCGCGAGATGTGAAATTCCATCAGGGCCATCGTTCCTGTCTTCCTCTTCCTTACACGTCCAACCAGCGCACTCTCGCCGCGGCCAGAGCATTTTCGCTTGGTGCATACAAAAACAAACACACTCATCGTGGCGTTTCGTTAACAAAAGCCACACTTCGCGATTCTCCGCTGTACTGACCGGAAGCGAAACTGCTCCATGTCGCGGCTGCTGCAGGTTCTCCATACTAGAGATGAGCCGAGCAGCCCAACAGTGACCCGCGATCATCGAATGGCCCAACCGCCGCCTGCCAGTATCTATTTTCCACTATGCGCCGTTTTGCAGCTTCCCGCCCTAAGCATGCACGTCCAGCTCCACGCGCCCGCCATGCGCAAACAGCGCTGCGGGCAGCAGAACTGCCGAACCCTCTACGGTCCCAATGGAAGCGGACCGCAGCCCTCCTCCGCCCACCGGATGCACATGCACGCGAACCTCTCCACTGAACCCAGCCGCTGTTTCTACCACCACATGCCAGTTGCTGTCGCCGGTGGCCTCGGTCGTCCATGCAATCGTCCCAAAGCGCGTAGGGCATTTGCGCACTGCGATCCGCTCTCCCGCCTTGAACCAGTGCTTTGGCGCTGCCTTTTGCAGATGGCAGATATCCCGATCATTCTCCTCGTAGCACAGCAGCCAGCGCAGACCCAGCGTCGGTTGCAGCGTGCTGTTGATCACTGCGGACCATCCCCACGGCGCTCCATCCCCGGGATAGCCACCCGGAATGTAAGCATCTTCGGGTGAGTAGCGGTTTCCCGAGTCCGCCGAGTAACACACCAGCGCATACAGCGTCAGCAGAAAGGGCCGGTAGTCCTCCTGCCGGATCTTCACTGCGAGCGTGCCGTGCTCCATGAAATTCGAATTGCGTGGCACGTGTTCGTTCGTGGCCAACCCGCACATCTGTTCGCTGGCAAACTCGCGATGTTTCAAATGACCCAGGTCCAGCGCCTCAACGCCCCAGTCGGCGAGAAACCAGTCCATCATGAAGCGGTGGTTCTCGTAATTGGACAACTCCGTCGGCTTGCGCAGAATGTCGTTCGGCTCGAAGGGAGTGATGCCGGCCGCGCGCATCTCCGGAGTCGAAGCGGCAATGGTGGCTTCGATCGAACTCTGGATGTTCTGCCGCATCTCCTCCGCGATCGCCGCGTAGTGCTCTGCCAACGCAGTCATGCCGCGATCGTTCTCCGCTGCGCCAACCGATCGCAGCGCCTTCGCGTACTCCGTGATGCCGCGCCACACGCACGCAGCGTTCTGGTAGTAGTACGGATGCGAGTCGGGGTAGTCATTCGCCGGATCGCCCAGGTCCGCCTCCGGAGAGCCCCAGATCAATCCGTAACGCCGGTCGCCTTTTGCGAAGCGCTGCTTCCCATACTCATACCGCGCCAGCACATAGCGCAGCATGCGTTCGAGCACTGGCTGCTGCTGCTTCAGGCCGCTCGCATCGCGCGTGTACCAGTAGTCGCGGGCCGCATTCATCAGGAAGATGCCGACATTCAGCGGAGCCTCCACCTGGTCCTGCGTGTTGTACAGAAAGTTGCCGTCCGGCAGCACGTAGTGGTCGAGATAGTGCTGGATATACGGGCGGCTGGCATCGGTCAATCCCCACAACTGCTGTGCCCAGATGAACTCGTAATGCGCAACCGGAAAGAGCGCGTGGCTGCGCTCGGGAATCTTTGTATAGCTCCCTTCGCCAATCTGGTACGTCGGATCAAGCCCGCGATAACTGCATCGGCACAGCGTAATGCCGGCACGCGCAGAATCCAGCAGCCACGAGTCCGGAATCTCCACCGGCATCGCGTCTTCATAGAAGCTGTGCCACCGGTTCCAGATACCCGCCAGTGCGCTGAAAAACCCTCCCGGCGAGGTATTCCAGTAGTGCTCCGCATAGGTGCGTCCATCCGGCGCGTGCACCAGCAGCGCATCCTGCGGTTGGTAGTCAGCCACGTCTTCTGCGGGGATCATCATGCGCATGCGCGCCATCGGCTGCGCGTCCACGCCCGGCGGCAACAGCATCATCAGCTCGTAGCCGCATCCGTATTCCGCATTCCACACCGCCGTGTCTGCCACGGGAAGATAGCCGCCCAGCAGCGTGCGCTTGCTATAGCCATGCTGGTAGGCATAGCGCTCCGGCGCGGCGAATGGAAAATAACGCGACGGATCGAAGAGCCGTCCTTCCAGGTCGGGCGCCCACTCGCTTTGCGGATTTTTCTTCGGCTGACGGCTGGTTCCATCCGCCTCCAGGTACAGCGAGCCCAGAGGCCCCGCCTCCTCATTGGCCACCAGCGACCACCCGATATATTCAGCCCCCAGAGCGGCGACGTTCTCGTAGCACGGGTCTTCAGCGGACTTGAGAATGTATTCACCGGTCACATCCGGGCCGGGAGACATGCGCAGTGGCCGCTCCAGCTTCACTCCATGCGGTGTATCGGTGGGTCGCGGCCGCACCCTGCTCAGGTCGCCCACCTGCTTCGGAATCAACGCAATCGTGCCGCCGCGCTCTGTCACGTACGCGATGGCCCCACGGTGTGTTGCATGCTTCTCGAAAACGGCGGTCATCACCCCGTTAATCTCGAGCGTGGTCACCAGCACCCAGCCCGCGATGTTCTCGCCATGGGCAATCTTCCGCTCTACAGCAGCATGGCTCGCCGTTGCTCCTCTCCCATCGAGCGCCGTCACCTTCGGCGGTTGCGCCAGGGCCTCGCGTTCACCCGGAAGGAATGCGCTGTACTCGTTCACGATGCGGCCTGGCCGGTAATTGCCGGACGGGCGCGGCTCCGCGAACAGATCGTCGGCCGAGCCGAAGCTCCCCGCTGCTCCGGCGGCTGACAACAGCTTTAGAAAATCCCGGCGATCCAAATTACAGCTCTCCCCGTATGCAAATCGGCGCTCCGTGCTCAAGCGCCATTGGAATACAAACCGTCCCAGCCTATCGCAGACATAGGGCCCGTGACGCAGCCTTCAGCTTGTCAGCGCAATGCCGCCGGCTCAAAGCCGCGCTAATTCGTTGCCAAGCTGGCCCGATACAAAGCACAGGCATGCGGGGCCAGATGCACGCGCACTCCATCCGCCGCGCGGCTCTCGCTATGCTCCCAAAGATCGCGCAGAAGATATCCGCCCGACGGCCATCCCAGTTGCTCCCAGGTATAGTGCAATTCCTGCGCCTGGTTCGAAGTATTGAAGATCGCCACGTATCTGCTCTTCCCATCTGCCGCCTTCGCCGTCCATACGCTTGCAATCGGCGACTGAACTTGCCACACGCCCGCCAGTCGAGTGCTGATCCACTTCCAGAACTTCGTCGTTGGTCAGCAGCGCCGTGGTCGCGGCGTCATTGTGCGGCAGGTCGCCGCCCATCATCAGTGGCGAGCGAAAGATGGACCACAGCGTCATCATGGTCCGCTGCTCCGAGGGCGAAAGACGCGTCTGCCGCGCCTTGCCCCAGCCCGGCGACGGTCCCAGGTAGC
The DNA here is from genome assembly GCA_963757575.1 of uncultured Acidobacteriaceae bacterium. Taxonomy (GTDB): domain Bacteria; phylum Acidobacteriota; class Terriglobia; order Terriglobales; family Acidobacteriaceae; genus KBS-83. Next base: position 339,752 of record CAVWSD010000011.1, on the reverse strand, counting down.
CCAGAGGAAGCATGTCCGCGTCCGGCCAGTGGCCCGGCTCCGTAAACGGCGCCCACTTCGCCGCGCGGGCAAACTGATCCCCCAGCCCCTGCGGATACTCCACATCGCTGTGCCACTCGTCCCAGATGTCATCGGAGATTCGCCACATCTGCGCGTACTTTCTCATCTCGTCCAGCTTCTCGAGCGGCGCGCTCCCCGGCGACAGGCTCAACACAATCGGGCGGCCGGTCTTCTGCAGCGCCTGGCTCAGCATGCGGATCTCCGCGCCCTTGTAGGGGCGCGAAGCGATGCAGTCCACCTTGATCAGATCCACGCCCCAGGCGGCGTACAGCCGGGCAATCGAGTCGTAGTACGCCTGGCCTGCCGCGTTGTCGTTCACATCGAAGTTGTCATGGTTCCACTTGCATGTACCGGAGCTGTTCGCGGCGTCCGCGGCGCGGAAGCGCGATCCCGCGATGGGCAGGTTCTTTGCCACCGCCTCGCGAGGGATTCCCTGCAGGATGTGGATGCCGAATTTGAGACCTTGTCCATGCACGTATGCCGCCAGCGGCGCGAACCCGTCGCGCGTCGCAGAGGGGAACCGGTTCAACGCCGGCGTATAGCGACCCTCCCCGTCCAGCGAGTAGTGAAAATTCGTCGCGTTGCCCTCGGCAATCGGGTTGGCTACAAACCATTCCATGTCCACGACAATGTATTGCCAACCATGCTGCTTCAGATGCGCGGCCATCCAGGCCGCATTCGCCTTCACCTGCGCCTCGCCCACCGTTGTCCCGTACGAATCCCAACTATTCCATCCCATGGGTGGCGTTCGTGCCAGCATGGTTGGCGCCCCGCGACGATCCACCGCTTTCTGGCCATGCAGCCCGGTAAGGGCCCACACGCACACCATCCCGGCGCCCAACCATCCAACGCTGGTCCTGGTCATAGACGGACACCTCAATTCCATGCTGAAAACCTCACGTCGCCATGGAACCAACGCGTGCAATACCTCGTAGTCGCATGCATTGCTCCGCGTTTCCACGGTGGCCGTACCTTGATTGAACGGAGCGCCCCGGGGTCTCTGGTCACAGACTTGTTAACGTTAACTGCAATTCACGTGATTCTTCCAGTGCGTCGGCCATATTATTTCTGCGTCTGCGGCACCCGCTGCGACGTCCATGTTGTGACAAGCTTGTGCCACGTGGGACAACCCGGTGTTACGCTCTTGTTCTGAAAGCGCCGATTGCCCGGCGATCACGGGCAGGGCATAGGAAGGATCGCTCGTGCCACCTCCTCGAAAGGCCGCCCGGCGCCGACACTCCGGCCCCACTATCACCGACGTAGCTCGCGAAGCCGGCGTCGCCATCATGACCGTGTCACGCGTCGTGAACGGCGGTAGTTACGTAAGCCCCGCCACAGAAAAACGCGTGCGCACTGCCATTCGCCGCCTGGGCTACACGCCCAACGAAGCGGCTCGCATGCTCAAGGGCCAACGCGCACGCATGATCGGGCTCGTTGTTCCCGATCTCGCCGACTCCTTTTTCGCCACCTGCGCCAATGCCGTGCAGGAGGTAGCCGGCACCCACGGATACATGACCCTGATTGTCACCTCCGGACGCAGCCTTGAGACTGAGTCCGACGAGATTGCGATGATGGCCGCGCGACGCATCGCAGGCCTGCTCATTGTGCCCTCGCGCTCTGGAGCGGACAAGCGTTTGCGCGAGCTGGAGCAGGCGGAGATTCCGCTGGTAGCACTCGACCGCACCCTCGATGGCGTGGATGCCGGCCAGGTCATCGTTGAGAACGCGGGCGGCGCGGAGGAAGCCGTCCGGCACCTGATCGCGCATGGCCATCGCCGCGTCGTATGCATCGGTTACGATGCGAAGGTCTACACCATCCATCAGCGCATCTTCGGTTACCGCCGGGCAATGAAAGAAGCCGGTCTGAAGGCCGAGATGTGGACCAACCTGACAACTTCCGCTGGCACTGAGGCATTGTTGCGACGCCTCATGAGCGAACCCGACCGGCCAACTGCCCTCTTCACGCTGAACAACGTGACGACCATCCACGCGTTGCAGGCAGTCCGCGCCATGCAGCTGCGCCTGCCCGGCGACCTGGCACTCATCGGCTTCGATGACTTTGAGCTGGCTCCCCTGCTCGACACTCCGCTCACCGCAGTCCGCCAGCCCGCACTGGAGCTGGGCCGCAGCGCTGCCCGCATGCTCTTCGACATGATCCGCCACTCGCGCGACGGCGCGACAGGCAGTAAGCCGGATCGGCGCATCGTGTTGCCCACGCAACTGATACTCCGCGCATCCTGTGGCTGTAACCATCACGGTGGCTGATTTCGTAGCGCTGCCCGAGTAGCCTTGAGATCGATGAAACTGATTGGAATAGATGTCGGCACCGGTGGTACGCGTGTCCTGCTGGTCGATGCCGCAGGCAAAGTGGTGGGCTCTACGGTGCGGGATCACGCACCCTTTCGTTCGCCGCAGCCCGGCTGGGCGGAACAGGATCCCGAGGACTGGTGGCAGGCCGCAATCCATGCCATCCCTGCCCTGCTCCAAGCGACCTCGACCTCACCCGACGAAATCGCAGCCATCGGCTTGAGCGGTCAAATGCATGGCGCCGTGCTGCTGGACTCCGCGGACCGTGTACTGCGTCCCGCACTCATCTGGTGCGATCAGCGGACCGCGGCTGAGGCCGCCTCGCTCACCGCGCAACTCGGCTCGGAGCGCCTGATCCAGCTCACCTCGAATCCCGCGCTCACCAACTTCACCCTCACCAAGCTGCTCTGGGTCCGCAGCCATGAACCAGCCCTCTGGCAGCGCTTCCGCTCCTTTCTGCTGCCGAAGGACTACGTACGCTTTCGTCTCACTGGCGAGAAGGCCATGGATGTCGCCGACGCATCGGGCACGCTGCTGCTCGACGTCGCGCATCGTCGCTGGTCCAGCGAGATGCTCGCTGCCGTCGAGATGCCCGCCAGCATCCTTCCACACCTCTACGAATGCCACGAGATCGCCGGCACTGTAACGGCGGAAGCTGCCGCGCTCACCGGATTGCGCGCGGGCACTCCGGTGGTCGCCGGAGCCGGCGATCAGGCCGCCGGAGCACTCGGCATGGGCATCGTGCGTCCCGGCGATGTCAGCGCCACCATCGGCACCTCCGGCGTGGTCTTCGCCGCAACCAATCGTCCCTTCCTCGATCCACGAGGACGCTTGCACACCTTCTGCCACGCCGTTCCCGGCCGCTGGCACATCATGGGCGTCACCCAGGCCGCGGGCCTCTCCCTCCGCTGGTTCCGCGACACCTTTCCCGGCATTTCCGATGGCGACACCTACACTCGTCTCGCCGACTCCGCTGCGACGGTGCCCGCCGGCGCCGAGGGCCTGCTATGGGCGCCATATCTGATGGGCGAACGCACACCGCATCTTGATCCGGAAGCGCGCGGCGCTCTGGTCGGGCTCACCGCATCCCATCGCTCCGCACACATCGTCCGCGCCATCATGGAAGGCGTCGCCTTCAGCCTCAAGGACACGCTGACCATCTTCGCCGAGCTCAACGTTCCGGTGCGTGCAATACGCCTCGGCGGAGGCGGCGCGCGCTCCCCGCTGTGGCGGCAGATCCAGGCTGACGTCTACGCGCAGCCGGTCGAGATTGTCGCCGCCGAGGAAGGCGCCGCGTATGGTGCCGCATTGCTCGCGGGCGTTGGCGCTGGTGTGTGGCCCTCGGCAGATGCGGCATGCGACGCCGTCATTCACGTGGCCCAACGCGTCGCACCCGAGCCGGCAGACAGCGCAAAGCTCCAGGACTTCTATGCCCTCTACCGAACCCTATACCCAGCCCTTCAGCCGATCTTCCATGGATTAATGCTCCGGACTACATGCAGCAACTACGGAGGTGAGATCGAATGGCTGAAGCAGTCCGGCAGCTGGAGCAATCTCCGGAGGCCCTCCTCGCGGAGTGCGAAGCCAAGCGGCAGCGCCTCTGCCAACACATGGCCTCCGCAGGCCTCGCAGCCGTCGAGTTGCAACGCACCGAGAACATCGCATGGCTCACCGCCGGCTGCGTCGACCGTCGCGTTCTCCTTCCCTCTGCGCTTGGCATCGCCACTATTCTCCTGCTGCGCAACGGCGATGCCTTCTACCTGGCGCCCGACAATGAAGTCCGCCGCCTCGCCGAGGAAGACTTCTCCGGTCTTCCCTTCACTGCGGTCACCGCACCGTGGTACGCCTCTGACTTTGCAGCAAAGATTCGCTCGCTCGTCGGCGACGGCCGCATCGCCACCGACACCACGGCCGAAGGGGCCGCGCTGCTGCTCGACGAGCGCGCATCCCTCGCAGACACCGAGATCGAACGCTATCGCTGGCTAGGCCGCAACACAGCGGAGGTCACCGCAACTGTGCTGCAGTCCCTCCAGCCCGGCCTCAGCGAACGCACCATGGCCGCGCGCGTTGCCGCCGCACTCCTCGAGCGTGGCATCGAACCCTCTGTCCTGCTCATGGCGGCGGACGACCGCATCCTCCGCTACAAACATGCCGTGGCACAAAACGCGACACTCCAGCACTTCGGCATGCTGAACCTGTGCTCCCGTCGATGGGGCCTCGCCATCTCCATTACTCGCTTCGTTCACTTCGGCGCCATGCCGCAGCAGCTCGCGGATGCGTTCATGGTCGCTGCAGAAGCGAACGCAAGCCTACTCGCCGCCACAAAGGTTAGAGCTACCTCTGCAGACCTCTTTGCCACCGTGGCAGATACCTATGCCGCGTCCGGTCATCCTGGTGAAGAACAGCGCCACCATCAGGGCGGCGCCACTGGCTACTCCGAACGTGAGTGGCTAGCTACTCCGGACGGCAAAGAACGCGTCGTAAACAACCAGGCATTCGCCTGGAACCCATCCGTCGCCGGCGGCAAGGTCGAGGACACCGTCCTGCTACGCAACGGCGCAATCGAGTTGCTCACCGGCACACCGGATCTGCCCGTCGTCTCGACGCGGGCGGGGGACCTCACCTTTCAGTCCGCAGGCGTCCTGATTCGTTAAGCCCGTTCGTTGAGGCTGTTGGTTAAGCTCGCGAGCGCCTCTACTCCGGCATCGCCGCTGATCCAGTCACCGCAAATTTTCCTGTCACATGCTCCGCTTCGGATGGTTGTGCCCCGCCAATCATCACCGAGTACTCGCCCGGCTGAACACTGCGCTTTCCTTGATCGTTGACGCTGCTCAGGTCGCGCGGCGTCAAATCGAACGACACCGCCCGGCTCTCCCCTGGCCCGAGATGCACGCGCGCCACGCCCCGCAGCGCAGGATTGCCATGGGCTCCCGCTGCCGCAAGATACAGCTCTGCTGTTTCATCGCCGGCGACAGCGCCATCGTTGCGCACCATCACCTGCGCACTCACGGGATCGCCCGCCTTCACGCTCGTTCCCGACAGCTTCAACTCCGAATAAGCGAAATGCGTATAGCTGAGTCCGTAGCCAAAGCCATACAGCGGCTTGCCCTTGAAGTAGCGATACGTGCGATTCTCCATCGAGTAGTTTTCAAACGGCGGCAACTGATCGGTGGATGCGTAGAAGGTCACCGGCAGCCGGCCCGACGGATTGTTCTTCCCGGAGAGCGTCTCCGCAATCGCGGCCCCACCCTCCTCGCCCGGATACCACGCCTCGAGAATTGCCGCGGCGTGCTGCTGCGCCCAGTTCACCGCCAGCGCGCTGCCATTCAGCAGCACAACCACCAGCGGCTTGCCGGTTGCCGCCAGCGATTCCAACAACTGCTTCTGCACCGGCGGAAGATCGATGTCCGTGCGATCGCCACCCGCAAACCCCGGCACATGGATCGGCATCTCCTCGCCTTCCAGCTCCGAGGTGAGCCCGACAAACGCAATGATTGCATCGGCCTGCTTCGCGACAGCAACCGCGTCGGCGCGCAGCGTCTCCACCGGCGGTTTCCACCGCAGCGAAATGCCCGCGCCAAAGATCGGCGACTCATGCGTGTACTCCAATTGCAAGCTGTGCGGCTGCGTATCGGCGAAGTGCAATGTGAAATCCGGATTGGTGTGACTGCGAGACTCCTTCGGCTCGCCCGAATCCTGCTTCGAAACGGCCTTACCATCGAAGCTCAACGCATACGTTTCCCTGTCGTGGCAGGGATAGCAATCGCCAATGTCCACGCTGAATGCGTAGTCGCCCGGAGCAGGTGCAGTCACCGTTCCCGTCCAGCGCACACTGAACGCCTGTGCCGGCACGCCCTCCACAGGAGATGCCGCATTCCAATCGAAGTTGATTGCGCGCTCATCACGCGTCAGCACCGGTGTCCCTTTGAAATTCGCGTTGCCAAAGTACTCGCCCTTCACCCGCAGAGCAGTGCGCGGCACCGGCAGCGAGACGCCCTCCACATACGGAGCGCCCTGCGCATAGAGCACATGCGCATCCGCGAATTCCTTTTCGATGCCATCCAGCGGCAGCACAGGATGCGACGGCACTCCGTTGTAATTCCCTTCGAGCGCCAGCAGCGACTCCGCATTCGGACCCACCACCGCCAGTGTCTTCGCATTGCGCAGCGGGAGCGTGTGCTGATCGTTCTTGAGCAGCACCATCGACTTCTCCGCCACCTCGCGCGCAAGTGCGCGGTGTTCCTCGGAGTCAACATCGGAGAACGGCAGCCGCGCATACTCCACCTGCGACGGCGGATCGAAGAGGCCGAGGCGAATCCGCGCCGTGAACAGCCGCTTCACCGCCGTATCCAGCGCACTCTCCGGCAGCAGCCCTTGCTTCACCGCCTGCGGCAGCGCGTCGTATTCGTCGCCGCAGCTTGTGTCCGTACCCGCCAGTACGGCGGTCGCGCTGGCGTGCGCTGCATCCGGGCTGAAGTGATGGCCGGCAGTGCCGCTGAACCCCTGCTTCTCCGTGCTGTAGAAATCCCCAATCGCGCCGCAGTCGGAGGTCACAAAGCCCTGGAACTTCCATGCGCCGCGCAGCTTCTGCTTTAGCAGCAGCGGACTGGCACATGCGGGGAAGCCATAGATCGCGTTGTAAGCACACATGATCGAATCGGCGTTACCCTCTGTGATCGTCGCCCGGAACGCCGGCAGGTAGGTGTCCTCCAGATCGAAGGCCGATGGAGCGGCGTTGAAACGATGCCGCTCCGACTCGGGTCCGCTGTGCACCGCATAGTGCTTCGGTGTCGCGATAGCCTCGTAGTACTTCGGATCGTCGCCCTGCAGACCTTTTACAAATGCCACGCCCAGCCGGGACGTAAGATACGGATCTTCGCCGTAAGTCTCCTGCCCGCGTCCCCAGCGCGGATCGCGAAAGATGTTGATGTTAGGCGACCAGATCGTCAGGCCGAAGAAGATCGAATGGTTATCGTGCTTCAGCGCATCCACATTCTTGGCTCGCGCTTCTTCCCCAATCACCGAAGACACCCGATGCATGAGGTCCGGATCCCACGTAGCCGCAAGCCCGATGGCCTGCGGAAAGACCGTAGCGTAGCCGGAGCGCGCAATGCCATGCAGCCCCTCGCTCCACCAGTCATACGCCGGGATGCCGAGACGCGGAATCGCCGGCGCCTCATGCCGCATCTGCGACGCCTTTTCCTCGAGCGTCATGCGCCCCACGAGATCATCCACGCGTTGCGCTACCGGCAATGAAGGATTCTGAAAAGGAAACGAAGGAGTTTGCTGCGCAAAAGCCGGCGAAACAGCGAAAACTGCGACAGCACACAGACTCACAAGCGATGGCATCGTTCTCAAGCGCATCCTCCGGATGCCCACCACTCTATAGCACTTTTCGTAACACTGTGGTCCGCGGAACGTTTACCAGGCGTGGCTACCGAAAGTGCGATAACGCGCTCTCCGGCTCTGTGACTTACAAATCGGGCGTGAGTGAATATTCAGCCGATGCGCGCAGAGGCTCGGCATCCCTTGCCTCGCCGGCATGCGATACGGCCGCCCCCGCCAATGCCCATCCCGTCAGCAGCAGTACCGGCGCCGGGCCCGGCACCACGTCGCCCAGTTCGCGAAGGGTACTCCATTGAATGCTCTGCTCCGGTTGTGCCGCGCGACTGATTACGCAGCAGGGCAGCCCTGCCGCATCCCCGGCCTGCAGCCGCTCCGCCGCAAACGAGCGGAAGCTCCGGCCCGGCATGTAGACCACGCGTGTCACCCCTTCATCCGCCGCCTTCTGACTCGGCACCTCTCGATCCGCGGCCTTGTGTCCGGTGTGGAACTCGATACTCGATGCGACGCGGCGGTCCGTGAGGGAGCAGCCAATCTGCGCCGCTGCGGCAAACGCCGCCGTAATGCCCGGCACTACTTCGAACGGAACATCGGCGGCGCGCAGGGCATCCATCTCCTCCGCCGCGCGTCCGAATACCAGCGGATCTCCGCTCTTCAGCCGCACCACGCTCAACCGCTGACGTGCCGCCTCAATCATCAGCGTATGAATCTCGCGCTGTTGCACACGCTTCACCCCGCAGCGCTTGCCCACGCTGACCACCAAGGCCTGCCCGCCCGTCATCGCAATCACCGCCGCCGGCACCAGATCGTCATGTAGCACCAGGTCGGCGGAGCGCAGCAGCCCAGCCGCCTTCAACGTCAGCAACTCCGGATCGCCGGGCCCCGCGCCAACCAGGTAGACCGTTCCCTTCGCCGCAACACTCATGCCAGCCACCCCGATCCTGCCTCTGCCCCGCGCTCCTCGCCCCGGCTCCCCAATGCCATAGCGCGCGACGGGCAGTGCGTCGCATCGCACACCTCGCGCGTGGCCAGCGTACGCAACAGGCTGTTGCGCTCCTCCCCTGCCGGATGCGCGGCGAGCACTTCGCGCCGCAGCGCCCCGAGCCGCTCCAGCCAGGGCCCCGTTCCTTCGTCAATCAACAGTTCCAGTTGCTGCCGCAACCGCTGCGCCAACGCCGGACTTTCCCCCGACGTCGAGATACCAATCTGCAATGGCCCGCGCCGCACCACGGAGCCAAAGTAGAAATCGCAGAATGGGGGATCATCCACCGCGTTCGCCAGTACGCCTGCGGCTACCGCATCGCTGTAGACTGCGTGATTCACCTCCGGATCATCGGTTGCTGCGATCACCAGCCGCTGCCCGGCGATATCCTCGACCACGTAGTTGCGGCGGTGCCACGTGATGCTCCCCCGCTCCTCCAGCTCACGAATCTCGTCTCGCACATCTGGCGCAACTACGGTTACATGTGCGCCGCACTCCAGCAAACTGCGCACCTTCTGCAGACCGATAGCGCCCCCGCCCACAACCAGGCAGGCGCTGCCCTCGAGCTTCACGAAAATCGGCAGCAGCGGCGCGCTCATTCTCCCACTCCGACCGGCACCCGGCCCGCGGGAAGGTCCCGTTCCACCCCCGCGATCACTTCACCTGCCAGCAACGCGCGCAGATGGTCATTGCTCTGCCGCGTGAGAAATGCCCGCAGACTCTCGCTGCTCCGGCGGTCCTCCAGATATCCCCGCAGCAGCCGTTCGAGCGATTCCGGCACCAGAGTTGCCGGGCAGCGATAACCGACCGGCCTGGCGATCGCCGCGTTGCCCCCGGCGCTGCCCCCCACGCAAAAGTAGTAAGCGTCCACCAGGGCCCCGTTGTGCTTGATCTTCTTGCCCTCTATACCCACGTCGGCAATCCAATGCTGTCCGCAGCTATTCGGGCAACCGGTCACATGCAGCTTCAGTTGCTGATCGAACTCCGGCAGCCGCGTCTCCATCTCCTCCACCAGCCACCGCGCAAAACCCTTCGTCTCCGTGATCGCCAGCTTGCAGAACTCCGTGCCGGTACACGCGATGGCGCCGCGCCAGAAATGCGAACCCTCCACGCGCAGGTCGATCGCCGCAAGCTCGCGCACCAGTGCGTCCACATTGCGCTTCGGCACATTCACCACCAGCAGGTTCTGCATCACGGTGGTTCGTAGCTCGCCCGAACCATATTGCCGCGCCAGTTCCGCCGCCGCCGCAAGCTGGTCGCCGGTCAGCCGCCCGCGCAACACCGAGGCGCCGACGTAGTAGAGGTCCGCCTGCCGCTGCCGGTGAACGCCAACGTGGTCCCGCAGAACATCGGCCGGCGCCGCCTCCTCCACTGCTGGCTCCAGCCGGAACGGCAGCCGTATTTGCAGCTCGTTGAGAAACTTCAGCGGCGTCCAGCCCTCTTTCAGAAACAGGTGCTTCAGTCGCGCGCGGTCACGGCTTTCGCGCAGCCCCTGCTGTTCACGGAATATCGTCGCAATCGCAGTGACTACTTGCACTGCCTGCTCGGGACGCACAAAAGCATCCAGCCGCACGCCCAGGTGGGGATCCGCGGAGAGGCCGCCGCCCACTCGCACCGAAAAGCCCACTTCCCTGCCGCGGCGCACCGGCGTCAAGCCAATGTCATTGATCTCCGGATACGAACACCACGAGCTGCAGCCCGTCACCGAAATCTTGAACTTGCGCGGCAGATTGTAAAACTCCGCATTGCCAGCCAGCGCTCGTGCCACAGAACGCGCAATCGGCGACGCATCGAAGACCTCGTCCGCCGCCAGCCCCGCCAGCGGACATCCCGTGACATTGCGGACCACATCGCCGCATGCCCCGCGCGGCGAAAGTCCTACAGCATCCAGCCGTTCGATGATCTCTGGCAGGCTGTCGATCGTCAGCCAGTGAAGCTGAATCGCCTGCCGCACTGTAATGTCCGCCAGGTTGCGGCCGTAGCGTTGCGCGATTTCGGCGACCGCGCCAAGTTGCGCCGAAGAGATGATGCCGTTCGAGACAGGAATGCGCAGCATGAAGTACTCGCTGCTCTTACCCTCGCCGCCCGCTCCGCCCAGCGCCCCCGCGCCATCGCCTTGCGTATAAATCCCCCACCATTTGAAGTAGAGGCTCGCCCACTCCGGCAACACACTTCCCCGGCCCTCCGCCGCAAAGCGCCGGATCTCGTCGAATGCATCCCACGGATTTTTCTCCCGCTTCAGGCGCTCCGCCCTTTGCGCCTTGGTTTCCTTCGCCGTGGTCTCTAATTGAGGGGTCGCCTGCGTCATGCCACTTCCCTTCTGGTGCGCCGTACAGGTGTAGAAAGTAAAAGCCCCAACTGCAGAGTGGCTGCGGTTGGGGCTTCGAGTTCGCTTATAGTGATGGAATTAGATCACTAGCTCATCGATACACACCCACGCAGCCGCGTGCGCAACAACAGTTGCAGCAACAAGCAGCCGGAGTGTGAACCAGTGACATCATTTTTAGGCTAACGCTCCCCGCGCGATACGTCAAATCCTCTAGAGGCGCAGGACGCCTGCTTGCCAGCACGCGCATGAATGGAGGTCTTACCTCGTATGTTTACGCCTTGGCCCATCGGTTTTGTCAGCACTCCCTATAAAGACCCCGGCGATATTCCCAAAGGATTGGGAACCAGGCACGACGCAGAGGGCGTGATCACCATCCTGCCTGAGTTCGAGCTCGGCCTCACCGACATCGAAGGCTTCTCGCACCTCTTTGTAATCTGGGAGTTTGACCGGGCGCAGCAGCACTTTGAGCTGCTCGGCACGCCTCCGACGGACAATCGCAAGCACGGCGTCTTCGCCACGCGCTCGCCGCTTCGCCCCAACCCCATCGGCCTCACCGTCGTCGAGCTGCTGCGTCGTAACCGCGCGGAGCTGCACGTTCGCGGCGTCGACATGCTGGATGGCACGCCGATCCTCGACATCAAGCCCTATCTCTCCAGCATTCCTGCCGAGTCGCTCCGGCGCGGCTGGCTGGAGGAAGCAGAGGCGCGGGCCAATGGCAACGCTGCCGTCTCCTGATCGCGACGCTTCTTTTCTGCGCCGCGCACCACGACTCGTGCGTCGCTGACGTTCCATCCCGTCACCTACGATCGCCGAGACGCGAGCGCCGCCGTGCGCAGAGGAGCGGACCGTGAATGTCTTCGATTCACCCGGCAGCAGCGAAACGTAGTTGTCCGACCAGAATGCCGGCGTTACCGCTGACGCGTGCTCATCCAGTGCGTGCAGTGCAATCTGAAATGCCAGCACCTGCGAATCATTCCGCAGACGCAGCAACACGCCGCCATCCGCTTCTCTTCGCGCCGACTGTACAGTTACATGCGCGTGTGGCAGTTGCTTGAGCGCGGTCAGGTCCGGCTCCCGCAAGGCAGGCGTGTAACGGTAGTCGCGCTTCTGCCAATCGAACTCGGCCAGCTTTGCCGGAATCCAGTAGAAGTTGTCGCTCACCGCTCGCCCCGATGCATCCGTCATCGATAGCCGAACGAAGTGAAGATCACCGCCGTTGCTTAATATCTCTTCAGGAATTTCGAACACGCGGTCAGAGCTGTCCGCATTCGCATCGACCGCTGTCTCATGCTCATACACCTGCCGAAGCTTGGGGTCATACACCGCAGCCTTGACATGCAGACCCGGCACACCTGCATACGTGCTGTTCACCACAACCACGCTGCGGTCGTCATAGGAATACTGCACGTGCAGTGGCTCGCAGGCCTTCCGGGCGCCATAATAGCCGCCGCCCGCGTCCAGGTAGTAGTCGTACAGATGCCAGATCATCGACGGCCACGCATTGTTCAGCATCCACTGGACGACCCCCGTCGACGCATACTTATTGCGCGCGTACGCCTCGAACATCGCGCGCTCCCCGTCGTAGGCCATCGCCTGCGCGGCCTGCTCATACTCGGCCAGCGAGTGCGGCTCTCCATAGCTCTGCTGCATGGCCGCATCGAAGACCGCTGTGTTGGCGAAGCCGCCGCTGCCGTCGTGGTATTGCCAATCCTCGCCGCGCGGCCACAGCGCCGTCGTCGGCAGAAACTGCCGCAGACTCGATTGCACCGGAATCGCCGGTCCCGGGCTCGTCTCCGTATTGAACCCCCACGCGCCTCCGCGCAGACCCGGATCCGTCAGCCAGTAGGACGGCGCGACGTAGTCATACGGCCCGGTCATCTTTACGCCGCTCTTGCCGGTCAACGTAGTGGGCCGCGCCGATGCCGAGGAGAGAGTCGGATTCGGCCAGTGCGTCTCGCGCTCGATGTCGAGATACATCTGCTCCACCTTCGGCGGGGGCGGATTATCGCTGCCATTCAGCCACACCAGCAGGCTGGGATGGTTCCGCAAGCGCAGCATCTGCGCCCGCAGGGATGCCGCTGCGACGGTGTAGTTCTCCGGCGTCCACTGGTCCCACTTCTCCCATTGGTCGCAGCAGCACCATCCCGCCAGCACAAGAATGCCCTGCTCATCGGCGAGGCGATAAAACGCATCCGTCTCCAGCTTGCCTTCCAGCCGGATCGCATTCAGGTGCAGGTCCCGCACCATCTCGAACTGCTGCTCCAGCCGCTGTGGCTGCTCGCGCAGCAGCATGTCCTCGGACCAGCCTCCGCCGCGGATCAGCACCGGCCGTCCATTCACCCGAAACAGCCGCGCCCCCTTCTCCGTCAGCTCGGATGTGATCTCGCGAATGCCCACCTTCGCGATCGCCTCGTCCGACAGCTCGCCGCCTGTGCGGAAGCTCATCCGCAGCGTCTCCAGATGCGGATCGCCCATCTGGTACGGCCACCATAACGGCGCATGCTGCACGCGCAGTTGCGGAAACTGCTCCGGCGTGAACACCACGGTGCGCGACTCGCCCGCATCCAGCGCCACCGGCTGCTCCGCGCGCACGCCGAGCAGCGCGATCGATGCAGTGCCTTCCACTCGCCGCGAACTCGCGTTGTGGATTTCGCCATATACCGTCAGCTCCGCGTCACCCGGCGAGCCCGTCAGATGCGTCGCCACCATGGGCGATCGCACGCTCACCGCTCCGCTGGTGTAGAGAGCCACATCGCCCGTCAGCCCCATGTCCTTGTCCGGCGGCGCCGGGCTCCAATCCACCCAGTTAATGGCGAGGTCATGTTCGGTAGGCGCAAACGTCTCAATTGCGATTACGTTTTCGCTGCCCGGCTTCAGCAGTTGCGTGACATCGAACTCATAGGTGCGATATGCGCCCGCGACATCACTGGATTTCGCAAGCTGCTGGCCGTTTACCCAGATATTGGCGCGGTAGTTGATGCCGCCAAAGCGCAGCCACAGCGTCTTTCCTCGCGCGCCTGATGGCAGCACGAAGCGTGTGCGATACCACCAGGAACATGCATAGGGACTGCTGGGCGACATCGCCAGCCGCGAAAAGACGCGGCCCACCGGATAATCCGTTCCCGGAATATTGCGCAGATTGCGCGCGTAGTACGGATCGCCAAACTCGCCTGCGCCGACCTGCGCGGCCAGCACCGTCGCAGGCACAGCCGTTGCCTTCCATGTGGACGTATCAGCCTGGTAGGAAGCGGAGGACAACTCCGCGCCGCTCGCGGAGAGGCCACAGCCGGATGCAAGCCGCCATCCCTCGTGCAGCCGCAGCAGCGGTCCGTTCGCCTGCTGCGCCCCGTTTGCCCGCTGCGCCCCGAGCAGCGGCGCAGTCATCAGGATCACAATCCACAGCGCGCACGCAGACCACCGGGCAGCATCATCCTTGCGGACAAACTCAGATGTGGTGCATCCGCTCAGCCCACCGACGGCTGCGCGCTGGCGCCTTCCTGTACCGCTTGTGTGAAGTATGGAATGCAAAGACTCAGCCCCTCTCGCAATTGCACTTTGGGCTCCCAGCCTAGCACTGCGCGGGCGCGCGTGATGTCGGGCCGCCGCCGCGCTGGATCATCCTGCGGCAAGGGCAGCATGCGCAGTTTGCTCTCCGAGCCGGTCACCGCCAGCACCTCGCGCGCGCACTCGGCAATCGTCCACTCCACCGGATTGCCAATGTTCACCGGCTGCTGCTCTTCGCTGCGCGCCAGCCGCACAATCCCATCGATCAGATCGGTCACGTAACAGAACGACCGCGTCTGCGACCCATCGCCGTAGATCGTCAGGTCCTCGCCGCGCAGCGCCTGCATCATAAAATTCGAGATCACCCGCCCGTCATTCGGCTGCAGCCGGGGCCCATAGGTGTTAAAGATGCGCACCATCCGCGTCCTGACCCCGTGATATCGCTGGTAGGCCATCACTGTGGCCTCCGCAAAACGCTTCGCCTCGTCATACACCGAGCGCGGCCCGATCGGATTCACATGTCCCCAGTAGCTCTCCGTTTGCGGGTGCACCTCGGGATCCCCATAGCACTCCGACGTAGACGCGTGCAGATACACAGCGCGATAGCGGCGCGCAATGTCGAGTGTGTTGAATACCCCGTAAGCTCCGACCCGCAGCGTCTCCGGACCCAGCCGCATATAGTCTGCGGGGCTCGCCGGCGATGCCATGTTGAAGATCGCATCCACCTGTCCCGGCTCGAATGGCTGGCAGATATCGCGCTCCAGCAGCGAGAACCGCGGCTCGCCATGCAGATGCTCCAGGTTCTCCAGCCGCCCCGTCGACAAATTATCGACGCCGATCACACTGTGACCGTCCGCCAGCAGCAGGTCAGTCAAATGCGAACCAAGAAAGCCTGCCGCACCGGTCACCAGGATTCGCATTTTCTTCAAAGGGCCATCACTCCTCACCGAGAATCGCTGCGGGTTTCCGCCGCCCTCACCGCACGCGCGCTCCGGCTCTTTCTCTCGCCGGATACATCGCCGGCCGGCCAACGCTCAAATACGTGAAGCCGCGCTCCAGCATCTGCTGCGGATCATAGAGATTCCTTCCGTCAATCACGATCGGGTAACGTAGCACCGTCTGCAGCTTCTCCAGGTCAAGCTCGCCGAACTGCGGCCAGTCGCTCAGGATCAGCAGCGCATCCGCTCCCGTTGCTGCGACATAAAGGTCATCCGCGTATTGCATCGACGGGCTTGGCGGCAGCTCCTCCTTCGCCCTCTCCGTGGCCGCCGGGTCGTAGGCCACGATGGTGCACCCCTCGGCCAGCAGCATGCGAATTACATCGAATGCCGGAGACTCGCGCACATCATCCGTGCCGCCCTTGAAAGCCAGCCCCAACACCGTCAGCCGCTTGCCGCGGAAGGTCCACAACGCCGAGCGCACTTTGTTGAAGAACCGCCGCTTCTGCTGCTCGTTGATCTTTTCCACTTCCGTCAGGATTCCGAAATCGACGCTCAATTGCTCCGCGACATACCGGAAGGCGGCCACGTCCTTGGGAAAACACGACCCGCCATAGCCGATGCCTGCGCGCAGGAACTGGCTGCCGATGCGCTTGTCCAGCCCCATGCCACGCGACACCTCTTCCACATTCGCGTCCACGGCCTCGCACACATTCGCTACGGCGTTGATGAACGAGATCTTCATCGCCAGAAACGCATTTGACGCATGCTTGATCAGCTCTGCCGCTTTCGTTGACGTCAGAAGCAGCGGAGGAGGGTCGGAGATCGTGCAATGCCCAATCACGGCGTTGTCGCTACGGTAGTACTCGCCCGAAGTCAGCGGCGCATAGATCGCCTGCAGAATATCGGCGGCCGGCTTGCTGTCCGCGCCCACCACGATCCGGTCCGGATGAAGGAAGTCCGTCACCGCCGTTCCTTCGCGGAGAAACTCCGGATTCGACGCCACATCGAAGTTCGTGCTCGATGTTCCATTGCGCTCCACCACCCGCCGGATCCACTCGTTGGTGTAGACCGGGACCGTGCTCTTCTCGACGATCACCTTATAACTGCTGATGGAGCGCGCGATCTGTGTCGCGACCGCGTCCACGTACGAGAGGTCCGCGTTGCCCGAATCCGACTGCGGCGTGCCCACTGCGATAAAAATCGCCTCCGCACCCTGCGCCGCTGCGGGCAGGTCCGTGGTGAACTGCAGGCGCCGGTTGCGATGCCGGGCAAGCAGCTCCGGCAGGAAATCCTCGTGGATCGGAACCCCGCCTTCGCGCAGCATCGCCACTTTCTGCTCGTTATTGTCCACGCAGACAACCGAGTGCCCGATCTCCGCAAAACACACCGCCGCCACCAGGCCCACATAGCCCGAACCGACCACAGCAATTGACACCGGCTTCGTCGTCACATCCACTCTTTTCTCCTGCATCTGGTCTGCTGGCTCAAAGTATACCGTCCTGATTTCGCTTGTCCCGCCTGGACCACAACCCCATCACCTCTACATACCTCGCGCACCGACCACCACGCGATACAGCGCCTCGCACTGCTCCAGCATGCGCTCCGTCGTGTAGGATGCCGCGTTTCGCAGACCCTCCATGCGCATGCGAGTCATGTCCCTCAGGGCGCCGGCAATCGTGCACGCCGCCACCTCCGGCTTGTCCGGATCGATCAGGATCGCGGCGCCACCCGCCACCTCATTCATCGGCGGCCGGTCCGCAATCACCACTGGACATCCGCAGGCCTGCGCCTCCAGAATCGGCCAGCCGAACCCCTCCTCGCGCGATGGAAAGAGCATGGCCAGCGCGCCGCTGTACAGCGCCTCCAATTGCTCGTTACTCAGCCCCACGGCTTCCACCAATGCCTCCGCGATGCCATGCTTCCCGGCCATCGCCCGCAGCTCCGGCATCACTGGTCCGCCCGCCATCACCAGCCTGGCGCCCGCATACTGCGGCAGCTTCCGCAGCGCGGCGAAGATCTCAATCGCCGCGCCGCGGTTCTTGTACCAGTGATTGCCCCCGATATGCAAGAAGTAGGCCTCGCCCGGCCGCAGGCCAAGGGCGGCCAGAATTGGCGCACTCGCTTCGGCGCTGATGGGTTTGTACGGCCACGTCAGCGCATTCGGGATCACATGCAGCCGCTCCTCGGGCACCGCAAGGTACTGCTTCAGGTCGTTTCGCGTCTTGCTGGAAACGCACACAATGGCGCCCGCCCGGCGCAGACCCCGCGCAATCAGCCGCTGAAACATCCGGCCCGTGCCGCTGACCGGGTTCTCCGGAAAATGATGTAGCGCGCTGCGGATTGCAAGCACGTCATGGCAGGTGATGACATGCGCCGACTCGGCCAGCGCGGGGACGTACATCGCATTCGAGTGGTCGCACAGATGGACGATGTCCGCCGTCGCCGCCGCACGCCGCAGTTCGCGCCGGAAGAGTACGAATTTGTCGGCGTAGCCCAGCCACTTGAAGAGCGGTGAGCTCTCCGCAACCCGCGGCCCCAGCACCGCCGGCGGCTGCAGCAGGCAGACTTCATGGCCGCGGCTCCGCAGGCCCCGCTCCAGCATCGAGGCATAGATCTGCATGCTGTCCTGGCGATCGGGCAGATAGTTGCCAACCAGCAATACCTTCATCGCGTGTTCACCGGGCGAACGAAATAACAATCAAACACAGTCACCATTGCGACGAATGTCGCCGCGGACCATCCACATCACGCATCCTCGTTGCTCATCGCCCTCAATCCATCGGCGCCGGCGTGGCGCTCTCTTTCAGTATCTGCAGCAGATACGTTCCGTACCCACTCTTCAACAGCGGAGCGGCAAGCTCCTCGAGTTGGCCAGCCGAGATGTATCCCATCCGGTAGGCAACCTCCTCCGGGCATGCAATCTTCAGTCCCTGCCGTTTCTCGAGGGTCGCGATGAACATCGAGGCGTCCAGCATAGAATCATGCGTCCCAGTGTCCAGCCATGCCATGCCTCGGCCAAAACACTGCACCTTGAGCTTGCCCTTTTTCAGGTAGATGCGGTTCAGGTCTGTGATCTCGAGTTCACCGCGCGCCGATGGCTTCAGCCCCTTCGCATACTCCACAACGTTGCCGTCGTAGAAATAAAGACCAGTGACAGCATAGCGGGACTTCGGCTGCTCCGGCTTCTCTTCCAGGCTCATCGCATTGCCGTTGGCATCGAACTCCACCACGCCGTAGGCCTCCGGGTTCTGCACCGGATACGCAAAGACCACCGCGCCTTCCGTCGTCTTGGCCGCCGCCTGCACCATGGTGGCCAGGTCGTGGCCATGGAAGATGTTGTCGCCCAGGACCAGCGCGCACGGCTCCCCCGCTGCAAACTCCTCGCCGATGAGGAAGGCCTGCGCCAGCCCATCCGGCTTCGGCTGTTCTGCATACGAAATCGATAATCCCCACCGGCCACCGTCGCCCAGCAGATCCCGAAAACGAGGCAGATCGTGCGGCGTGGAGATCACCAGAATCTCGCGGATCCCCGCAAGCATCAGCGTGCTCAGTGGAAAATAAATCATCGGCTTGTCGTAAACCGGGACCAGCTGCTTCGAAACCGCCAGCGTCACAGGATAGAGCCGCGTGCCGGATCCGCCGGCCAGAATGATCCCCTTCACTGTGCGCTCCCGGTTGCAGTGGCGTGCGTCTCACGACCGGCATAGTTGCGGTCGATCCATTCGCGATACGCGCCGCTCGAGATCGCTTCCACCCAGGACATATTGTCCAGATACCACGCAATCGTCTTGCGGATGCCGCTCGCAAACGTCTCCTGCGGCGTCCACCCCAGTTCCGCTGTCAGCTTACGGCAGTCGATCGCGTACCGGCGATCGTGGCCGGGGCGGTCCTTCACATACGTGATCAGCTCGCGCCGAGAAGCGGTCGCCGCACGTAGTTCGTCAAGTATGTCGCAGATCGTCTGCACGACTTCGATGTTCGCCATCTCATTCATGCCGCCGATGTTGTATGTCTCCCCTGGCCGGCCCTTCGCCAGCACCGCGGCAATCGCCGCGCAGTGGTCGCCTACATAGAGCCAGTCGCGCACATTCAGTCCATCGCCGTACACCGGCAGCGGCTTCCCGTGCAGCGCGTTCAGCACCATCAGCGGAATCAGCTTCTCGGGAAACTGCAATGGCCCGTAGTTGTTGGAGCAATTCGTCGTCAGCGTCGGAAGTCCATAGGTGTGATGATAGGCGCGCACCAGGTGGTCGCTGCCCGCCTTCGATGCCGAGTACGGGCTGTTCGGGCTATACGGCGTGCTCTCATGAAACGCCGCATCGCTCGGAGCCAGAGACCCGTAGACCTCATCGGTCGAGACGTGAAGAAAACGAAATCGATCACGGGCAGCGCCGGCGAGAGCGCGCCAGTGTTCGTGCGCGGCATCGAGCAAGCGGAAGGTGCCGACGACGTTGGTCATCACAAACGCTTCCGGTCCCAGGATGGAACGGTCGACGTGGCTCTCCGCCGCGAAATGCACCACCGCATCGGGCCGGTATTCGGTCAGCAGCCGGCTCACCAGCTCGCGGTCTTCGATCTCACCCCGCACAAAGGTGTAGCCCGAGGCCTTCTCTACCGGCGCGAGACTCTGCAGGTTCCCGGCATACGTCAGTTTGTCCAGGTTCAACACCTGATCGCCGGCGGCAATGCGCGTCAGCACAAAGTTCGCGCCGATGAATCCGGCCCCACCCGTCACTAGAAGACGGCTACTACTCATGCAAAACTCCTATCTGTCTCGTAACAGCAAACAACACATAAACCGCAGCACTTATTTCCCTATGCAAAGACATCGGCCTCGAGCAGCGGCTTGCCGGCGGCATCCTTCGCTGAAAGCATCGGCGTTCCCGCATCCGGCCATGCAATCCCGATCTGCGGGTCATTCCACAGCACACTGCGCTCGCCCTGAGGCGCGTAAAAATCTGTTGCCTTGTACAGCACCTCGGCGACCGCGGAGAGCACCAGAAACCCGTGTCCGAATCCCGCCGGTATCCACAGCATCTGCTTATTCTCTTCGTTCAGGACGTGACCCGTCCATCGGCCGAACGTCGGTGAGCTCCGCCGCAGATCGACAGCCACATCGAATATCTCCCCGCGCACCGTGCGCACCAGCTTGCCCTGCGGCTGCACAAGCTGATAGTGCAATCCGCGCAACACGCCTCGCTCGGAGCGCGAGTGATTGTCCTGCACGAAGCTCTCCCGGATGCCAAGTTCTGCGAAGGTGCGCTGGTTGTAGCTCTCCAGAAAAAATCCCCGGCTGTCGGCAAAAACGCGCGGCGCCAGCAGCTTGACCTCCGCCAAATTCGTCTCATGTACCTGCATGTATCTCCGATTCGTTCGCAGCCGTCCGAACGGCCATCACCCGGTCCAGTTGCTGTTCCCACCCCGGCAGCCGAAAGCCGAACTGCGCGGCAAACTTCTCGTTCGAGAGCACCGAGTTCGCCGGCCGCGCCGCCGGCGTCGGGTACTCGGCCGTAGCAATCGCCACCACCGAAGGACTCGGCTCTCCTGCGCGCGCAAAGATCGCCCTGGCAAATCCGTACCAGCTCGTCGCGCCCGCCGCGGTCATGTGATACAAGCCGCTCCTCCACTCTCCCGCCACTGCATTCTTCAAAATATGTCGCGTCGCGTCCGCGATCGCATTCGCCGATGTCGGGGCACCATGCTGATCCGCCACGATGCGCAGCTCCGGACGTTCCGTGCGCAACCGCAGCATCGTCTTCAGAAAATTCGAGCCATGATTGCTGTACACCCAGCTCGTCCGCAAAATCAGAAACTCGCCGCCCGCCGCGGCAATCCCGCGTTCTCCTTCGAGCTTCGACGCGCCGTATACATTCCGCGGGCTGGTCGCGTCGTCCTCTTCATACGGCGTCGTCTTTGCTCCGTCGAATACGTAATCGGTTGAGTAGTGCACCAGCCGCGCGCCCAAGGCCGCCGCTTCCTCCGCCATCGCCACCGGTGCGGCGGCATTCACCGCAAAACAGCTCTCGCGATCGCTCTCCGCTTTGTCCACCGCGGTGTACGCGGCCGCATTCACGATCACCTCCGGCCGCAACCGCCTCACCAGCATGCGCACGCTCGCCGCGTCCGTGAGGTCGCACTCTCGCCGCGTCGCTACCGTAAGTTCATCCGCCAGTGGCCCCGAGTCCTGCAGGGCGCGACCCACCTGGCCATTGCCGCCAAAAAGAAGTAACCGCATGTCACCGTTTATCTTTCAAAGGGCCATTGTCGGAAGGATGAAACGCGAGCAGCGAGGCACCTGCGCGACCCCTAGTAATTGGCAAGGCGATAAATGCCGTAGGCGACTGCCGTGCCGATCGCCGCATTGACGACTTGCTGGGTGTACTCCTTGCGAATACTGCTTGGAACAAAAACAATGTCGCCGTCCGTCAATAGCATATCCGGGCCGCCACCGTAGAGGACCTTGTGCAGGTCCACCGTCAGCTCTTCCCGGCCTGTTTCGGATCGGCGAATCAGGCGAGACTGATCGCCCTTCGCAATCCGCGTCAATCCGCCGGCCAGCGCTACCGCCTCCAGCAGCGTCAGCCTGTTGTTATGTTCCACCTGGTACCCTCCCGGCCGCTGCAGTTCTCCTACCAGGTAAATCACGCCTGACCGCGCGATGAAGATGTGGTCGCCGGGCAGAATTTCCATCCGTCCCTCCTGGATGGACTCCGGCGTCTGCGCCCCCACATTCAGCGTGACATGGATGATGTTGTTCGGGTCCGCAGCGTGCACCACGCTCACCGTGCGCGAGGCAGAGTCGTTCAGTCCGCCCGCCATGGCCAGCGTATCCGCCAGCGTACGCGGCGCCACGATGGGGTACACGCCCGGCGCGCGCACCTCGCCGCTGATCGTGATCGTGCGCCGCACGAATTCGGCAACGAATACCGTCACCTGCGGATCCACCAGGATCTTCGCATCCTTGTAGCGATTGGCGACGGCATCGGTAATTTCCGCAAGCGTCTGGCCCTCGACGTGAAGCGTGCCCGCGAGAGGCAGCAGGATGTCGCCCTTCAGGTTCACCCGGAACCGCCCCGAAAGCTCCGGCGTATCGAAGATCACGATGTCCAGCAGATCGCCCTCCGCAATCTGCGTCAGCGGACTGGTCTGCGGAATATCCATCCCCGTGCCGAACACACCCACGCGGCCGTCATTCATCGGCCCGGTGCCGGGCGGCGGAACGCTCGAGCCTTGCTGGCCATTGCCACCGGTGGACTGGGCATTGCTGTTCGCCGCGCCATTTCCCCCCGCGGACTGCGCCCCGCCATTGCCGCCCAGCGGCTGCGGCGACACCTGCTGCCCCAGAGTCTGACCGTGCATCGCTCCACTGCCCAGGCATGCCAGCCCAATCCACACACAGGCCATGGAAATATGCCGGGAGCACCGCCGTGGCACTTTACTTGACCTCTTCATGGACCGTTTCGCTCGTGTACCCGTAGCCGTAGGTATATGGTCCGGAGTAGTCGTAGTAGCTGTCCTTGCGCATATCAATATCGTTCACCACCGCGCCCAGCAGATGCGCATTCACCCGTCGCAGCAACTCCCGCGTGCGCATCAGCGCCTTCTTGCGCGTCACTCCGGCACGCACCACCAGCAGCACGGAGTCGGCTCGCGCCGCCGGTGCCAGTGAATCGGAAACCGCCAGAATCGGCGCGGTATCGATAATCACCCGGTCATACTGCTCCGACCATTGCCGCATCATCTCCGCCATGCGATGCGAGGCCAGCAGCTCCGCGGGATTTGGCGGCACCGCCCCCGCCGGCAAGTAGGCCAGGCTCGGCACCTGCGACACCGGATGCAGAATCACCGACTCGTCCGTCTGCCGGCTCAACAGATTCGTCAAACCCTGTGCCGGACGCCGCAACCCGAACAGCAGATGCAGCGTGCTCCGGCGAAGATCCGCATCCACAATCAACACCCGCTCCCCGCGCTGCGCCAGCATCACCGCGATATTCGCCGAGAGCGTCGACTTGCCTTCCGACATGAACGCGCTCGTGATCACCAGCGTGCGCAGCGGATTGTCGATCGCACTCAACAGAATCGAGGAGCGCAGCGCGCGATATGCCTCAGCCGTCGGTGACGCCGGAGCCGTAATCGAGATCAGACGGCGCCGCTCACCCGGCTCTTCAGCCATGTCTTCGGCCCGGCCCGCTCGCGACTGCGTCTGGAAGTGAGGAATCGCTCCGATCGAAAGCAATCCGGAGAATGCCTCGACGTCATCCGTCGTGCGCAGCGTATCGTCCAGCGAATCGAAGAGGAACGCGGCCAGCACGCCCACCAGAAGCCCCAGCCCGGCGGCGATCGTCACATTGGAGCGAACATCCGGCGAGACCGGTCCCAACGGAAGCAGCGCCTCGTCAATCACCGTCACAGATGCCGTATTCAGCCCTGCGGCAAGGTTCGATTCCTTCAGCTTCAGTTGCAGTTGATCGTAGAGCTGCCGGCTGGATTCCGCATCCTGCCGCAGTAGTGCGTACTGCGCCGCGCTCTCATTCAGCTTGTACGCATCCTGCATCTGCTTATCCAGCTGGGCCTGCATCAGGTTCAGCGTATGCGTGGAGGTGTTGTACTCCTCCCGGATGCGCTGCTCTACATTGCGCATCTCGGTAGTTATCTGGCTCTGCACCTTCTCGATCTGGTTGTGCAGTTCGCGCACCCGCGGAAAATTCGGACCATATCGCGTTGTGAGTTGGCTGTATTGCGCATTGAGTGTCAGCAGTTCGGCGCGCAGCGCCAACAGTGTGCCGCTCGGCGCTACGCTCGCCACCAGGTCCGGGTCATTCGACTCAACCAGCCTCAGCTTGGCCTCGCTCACAATGCGGTTTGCCTGCGCACTCGCCACCTGTCCGTTGTTCAGGCGCAGCCGATCCAGTTCCAGGCTGTCGGTCGCACCCCCCACCGGTCCGGCGTCGATCAGGTTGTGTTCCTTCTGATATCTCGCCAGCCGCGCCTGCGCATCCGTGGCCTGCTGCTTCAGCCCCTCCATCTCCGACGCCAGCCATCGCGTCACGCGCCCCGTGCCTTCCATGTGATCATCGAGGTTCCGCTTCAGATACACCTCGGTGATCGTGTTCGGCACGTCCTTGGCCACCTGCGGACGGGGATCGCGATAAGCGATGGCGATAATGTCCGTGCCAGTCACCGCGGTAACGGAGAGCGACCCACGCACTGCGCCGATCATTGCCTGTAGCTGCGCCGGCGGAAAGGCTTCCACGCCCGCGTCCGGCGGCATATGGTCGAAGGCATTGGGAAAGGGTCCGCGGTGCCGCAGCGCAAGTTCCTTGATGGTGTAAAACACCACCAGATTGCTCTGCATGCGCGCCACTTCCGTCGGTATGCGCACATCCTCGGAAGAGAGACTCTCCTGAATCAAATCGCTCAGTCCCATGTTGGTCTGAGACGGATTCAGATCGATGGTTGCAGTGCCTTGATACAGGGGGACGCGTGTCTTCGAATACACGTACCCCAGCACCAGGCTAATCAGCAGACAAGCCAGGACCAGCCACTTCCATTTGAGGAGGATGCGGCCGATATCCGACAGGGATAGCCCGTCCCTGGCCGAGCTCGGCCCCAGAGGTCCGTCTGCCTCGACTCCGATCGGCGCTATTTGATGCGGGGCATCCACCATCTGCGGCGTCTCTCCGGCGTCCCTTCCACTCTCGCCGGGCACGCCCGGTTCATCCACTGCGTCGGCCCGCATCGTTCCCGGCGGCCCAGGCAGGATCGCGACACTCTGGGACACCCGGCCGGTGCGGCCTGGAAGCACCTCCCGGCGCCGTCAGGCTCACTCAAACCGCTGCGTCTGCGCGAACCATGCCCGCCGGTGCCTCGATACTACCTCAGCAACCGCAGCCGCCCAATAGTCTTCGTGCACCACGAAAGAGGCAGACGGCCCGACCCGTTCCGAGCATAGGTTGGCCGGTTCACACACAAAACGGCCAGCACAAGGGCCTTGCTCTCGGAAACACCAACTCGGCCGCTTCCGTGGAAACAACCATAATGTGGCTGTAGCGGCAAAAAGCAAGGACAAACGGCAGGGATGGTCGCGTTATGAAATTGATTCCGAATGCGCAGAGCCAGGGAAAGAATTCGAGCTAATGCGCAAGGATTGGAAGCACTAGATGCGATGGCATCTCTGGCGTGCAGTAAACGCGTTGCGTCGCCGGCACAAAGTCGGCGGCCGTCGCCTGATAGATGCTGGGCACAAACTTCTGCGGGTTCCGGTCAATCACCGGGAACCACGTCGACTGCACCTGCACCATGATCCGGTGCCCCTTGAGAAACACATGGTCGTGATCCCGCAGCGGAATATCCCACTTCTCCGGCTGGTCGGCCGTCAGCGGCTGCGGATGTTCATAGCTGTGTAGATACCGCCCCCGCCGCACTTCCATGGCGATCGGTAATTCATATCCGTTTAGCGAATCTGCGTAGCCGCTCGGCTTCGCCGGAGCGATGTCGTCCGCGCTCTTTTGCCCGCGTTCCGGATAGAGATCGATCAGCTTCACCACAAAATCGGCGTCCGTTCCCGAACTCGATGCGTATAGCGTTGCGGCGATCGGCCCTGTCACCACAACATCGTGATCGAGCGGTGCGCTCTCGAAGCTCAGCACATCCGGGCGATGGTCCACAAAGCGCTGATCGGCAACCTCCCATGTCCGCCACTCCGGTTCCGGGTAAGTCGGCGAGATCGCTCGCACCCGGTACGGCACCGGGTTCGCCGGATCGGAGACATACTGCCGATACTCCGTGCCGCCCGGTGCAGCCGGCGCGAATGACAGAGTTCCATCGCCGTGCAGATACAAATTCGTCGCCTTGGTTTCCTCCGGAGGCCAGGCTCTGTAGCTGTGCCACGTATTCGTTCCCGTCTGGAACGTTGTCACCTTCCAATCGGGCTTTGAGCCCTCGCCGTGCAGATAGTAGCGGAAGAACGCTGCTTCGATGTTCTTGCGAAATTCGAGCGACGTCTTGTGCCCGCCAAATGGGACGATGCCGATGCGGTCTCCCTCCGGGGCCTGCCACTCTCCGTGGTACCACGGTCCGGCCACCATCAGGTTCGTATGGTTGGGGTCGTTCTCCTCCGCATGCCGGAAAATCTGCCATGGACCCCACGGGTCTTCCTGATCCCAGAAGCCGGCCACGTTCAGGTTGGGCACAGTGGAGCTGTGTAGCTGGTTCACCCACGCTTCTTTCTTCCAGAACTCGTCGTAGTCCGGATGTGCCATCAGGTCGTTCCAGAAGGGCAGCGATCCGTGCAGATATTTCGCATTCGCCTGCGTCAGAGGCCCAAGGTTCAGATACCACTCGTACGTGTCATATGTATCGAAATCGAAATGAGTATTTTTGCTTTTGTCGGCCTCCTCCAGCACCGAATACTCGAAGGCATAGCTCTCGCGCAGCGCTCCATAGCGATGCATATCGTCGTTCATCCACTGGTCCACCGGCGAAGCCTGTTCGCTGATCGCCTTCAGCGCCGGGTGCGGATGCAACAGCGTCAGCCCTGCCGTCAACCCGTCGTACGACACCCCGTAGATGCCCACTCTGCCGTTGTTAAGCGGAACATTCTTCACCAGCCAGTCGATCGTGTCGTACGCGTCGTTGGTCTCGTTTGCCTGCTTCGGGTCGGTGGGATCGTACTGCTCGGTCATCAGAAATAGGCCCTCTGACTTGAATCGCCCGCGCAGATTCTGGAAGACGAAAATATATCCGTCTGCGGCAAGCTCCTTCCAGTTCGTCGGCAACCACTCCCCGCCGTTCTTTGCCGCAGCTTTGTCAAATTCCTCCTGCGTCGGCACCCCATACGGGGTGCGCGTCAGCAGAATCGGGAGCGGCTGGGTCTGATCCCTCCGCGCAATGACCACCGTCTGCAGGTGGACACCATCTCGCAGCGGCACCATGAACTCCTGCACGCGCCAGACGCTCTTCGCTGCGGCTGCCGTAGCCGCGGGAGCGGGGCTCTGCGCATGCAGCAGAGGCGCACGCAGCAATGGATCAATAAGAAGGGCCAGCAGGGAGAGAACGGGGATCGCTCGGAAGAACACCACCCGCAAAGCTGCGTGTGCCTTACGGGCAGAACCGCGCATCAGGAACTCGGAGACCACGTGCAAGGCCATTCTCGTAGAACCTCATCGGCCGCTCCCTTTAATTGCGGCAGAGCGACCGCCAGTATACAAACGGCATCGGGCGCGCAAACGTCAGCTGGTCTCGAGTGACGGAGCGGCCCTCAACCGCTGCCCCGCCGGCGCAGCTCGCGTGTCTTCAGCACGATGAAGTACTCATAGATCGACTGCAGCACGGAATACGTCAGGCCCGCCCGGCCATCCAGGAAGCCCCGCTTTGCGACATAAAGCAGCAGGAACTTCGCGAAGGGCCTTCCCGGCATCCGGTAAAACAGCGCCTTCTGGTGATAGCGCCGCCGGTGGAAATCCTTTTCGAAAAATGCCGCCATCAGAGAAACCTCAGCCGCGCCCTTACGGTCTGCCCCAAGGTCCTCTATGATCTGCTGTGCCTCGAACGAACTGTAGGAGTTGTGCCGCGTTATCCAGTGCGAAATGCCCTTGGAAAACGGGAAGTGATCGAGATAGCCGCGCACCCTCCCCACCTGCCCGCTGGGAATCGAGACCGGGTTCACCAGCCGCTCGTAGCGCATTTTTTCCGGGCGAAACAGCCTCATGTAGAACGCCGATACCTGCACATGACGCAGCCATGTGCCCATCAGAAAATCCCGTCGTTCGACCTGAAAGGCGACTGCTTCACCTGGCGTGTGCACCGCCGTCTGCATTGCCTCGCGCAGCTCCGGGGTCACCCGCTCATCGGCATCGATGTAGAAGACCCACGGATGACGAAAGGGCACGTTCTTCAGTGCCCAGTTCTGGTGCGCGGCCCAGTTGTCAAAGGCGCGCTCGGTCACGTGTGCACCGTGCTCCCGCGCAACTTCGATGGTACGGTCCGTGCTCATCGAATCGAGAACATGCACATCGTCCGACCACGCCACCGATGCCAGGCATCCCGGCAGGTCCTGCTCCTCGTTCTTGGTCAGCACCAGGACGGAGATCACACGCCCCGAACCTCATGGGAATCCTCGCGCCGCACCCGCTCCTTCACCTTCACGGCCGGCACTCCCGCATAGACGGTCCACGGCTCCAGGTCGCGCGCTGCCACCGATCCCAATCCCAGCACCGCGCCCTCCCCAACATTCGCGCCGGGAGCCACCGATGCGCGCGCGCAGATCCAACTGTAGGCGCCGATCTGCATCGCGAAGGCGATCAGCGGAAAATCCGGATCGTCGTAATCATGCGTCGCGCCGCACAGATAGCTCTGCTGCGAGAGGATGGCATGCGAGCCCAGCGTGATTGGCGACGGATTGTAGATCTCTGCCCCATCACCCGCCGTCACCTGGTCATCGCAAACCAGGTTCCACGGCGCCCACACCTTCGATCCGGGATAGAAGTGGCACTTCGCTCCCATGCGCGCCCCGAAGGCCCGCAGCAGCATCGCGCGCCAGCCGTGAAAGGTCCGCGGCGATGGTCGATAGAGCACCAGCCACACCGCGTTCCACGCCAGCCGCTTCACGCGAATCGCCAACGGGAACGCCGGCCGCAGATACGCATCCGCGTTGCCCGTGGTGACGAACTCCGCCGCGTTGTACTGGGGATTACGCGCCATCGAGCCTCATCATAGCGGCACCCCTGGCTCCGCAGCCGCCTGCGCATTTCGTCTCGCGAAGCCGGGAACACAACTCGCCAGCGCCTGCCGCAGGCCGCTCACGTCCTGCTCAAAGCTGAACCCGCCGATGTGCGTCCTGGCCGCGGCTCCCATCCTTGCCGCTGTCTCCGGCGATGCCAGCACCCGCTCGATCGCGCTCGCCAACGCCGCCACATCGCCCACCGGGAACACCGCGCCCGTCTCTCCCTCGTGGACCAGGTCCTCCTGGCAACCCACATCGTCCGAAACCACCACCGCGCGCCCCGCGTTCATCGCCTCGTTCACCACCAGCCCCCACGGCTCGTGCCGCGACGGCAGCACGAACACGTCGCACAGATCGAGGTAACGCGGCATCTCCGTCTGGTTCCGGAAACCCACGAAGCGAATCTCGTCGCGAATCTCGTCGCGAATCTCGTCGCGCGCCTGTCCGCACGCCTCCCGATTGGCCGCTACCTGCTCTTCCAGCCGCTTCCGCTCCTCGCCATCCCCGACGATCACCAGGTACGGCCGCAGCTTCCCCAGCAGCCTGTGCGCCGCCACCAGGTCCGCGCAGCGCTTCCGCTCCTGCAGCTTCGAGGCGAAAAGAACCACCGGGCGCCCGGGCTTGAGGCCGAGCTCCGCCCGCAGGGCTTCCCGTCCCGCCGCCGCTTCCACTGCGCGCCGCTGAAAGAACTCGTTGTCCACCGCATAGGGCATGCGGAAGATCGGCATCTCCGCCCCCAGGTAGTGCCGCCAGTAGCGCGCATTCGCCTCGCCGATCGCCAACACCGCGCTCACCTGCGCGCGCAGCACGCGAAAAAAGCCTTCCTTTGCAATGAGCTTCGCCCACCCGCGCTCCCGGTCGTCGAGCGTCGACTCCGCCCGCAGCAGCACCGGGATGCCCAGCATCGCCGCGCTGGCAATCGCCCGCAGGCTGTTGGCGGTGCTGTATCCATGGCTCCACACCGCGTCGAAGCGCCCGCGCTCCAGCCGCTCAAAGATCCCGCGATTCAGCGGACGCCAGAAGCCTGGCTTCTGCCCCGCCTCCCGCCACCGCGGCAGGAACGACGAGCTGTACCCCGCGAGCAGCGGAACGTCCCACTCCACCCTGACCCCGAAGCCCTCGTCCATATAGCCGCGCACCGTGTGGTCGCTCGAAAAGAAGACTTCCAGCTCAATGTCCGGCTCGCGGGCAATCCGCCGCAGCAGCGGCGCCTGATATTGGATAGGGTGGCTGACGAAGTAGGCCAGGCGTAGTGGTCTTCCTCGCGTGAACATGCAGTATCTTCCCTGAGACGCTCAAACCCGGAACGCTCCAACCCGCGCCCGGACCGCGTCGCACCCTGACGCATTGTCCGCTTCAACTGGCAATTCCCGAAAGCGGCGGCAGGCTCGGCAGAACCCGATCCTACCATTCACTCCGCGCTCGCCTTTCCTGCATCCTTTGTGTTATCCCCGCACCAGCGCTGTACCTTCATCGTATCTTCACAAGGGACAGAGGGTCTCCGGCTCAGCTACAGCGAAAATGCTCTAGAATGCAGGCACACCGTGACTGACTCGTTCGATCCCCCTCCTTCCCGCGGCTTCCATCTTGCCCAGGTCGATGAGCCGACTAACTATGGGCGACTCGCCGTGCGTGTGGTCATCGCACTGGTCATCTCCTTGCTCGTGGTCTTCATCTGGGTGCGCTTCGGCCGCAAAACCCCTGTCGCCACGGGCGACATCGCACGCATCGCCATCTATCCCGTGCAGGCCAAGATCAGCGGCGGCGCCGCAGGCACCCCGGGCCAGCAGGGACAGGATGAGATCATCAATCAGTTGCTGGTCTTCGCCCATGTGCGGCTGCACAACCCCAACACCGCCCCCATCACGATCGAGGACGACTGGGCTATCGTGACCCTGCCGGATGGTGACACGCGCCGCAGCCTGGGCGCGAGTTTCACCGACTTCCAGAAGGTCTTTCTCGCCTATCCACAGCTCGCCCCGCTGCGCATGGACCCCCTGCGCCGCGACATAGAGATCGCCCCCGGCCAGTCCGTCGATGGGCTGCTGGTCTTCAGCTATCCCCTCTCCCGCGACCAGTGGAACACCCGCAAATCCATGCAGGTCACCATTTCCTTCAAGGGAGCAAAGGACGTCACCCTCAACGCTCCGCTGAGTTAACCCCCGACCTGAGATTGTCATCCTGAACGTAACCGAAGGCCAATTTGCCTCCCGCACTAATCTTGTCATCCTGAACGTAACCGAAGGTGGAGTGAGGGACCTGCTGTACCTGTCGTTCAATATCGGCGCGAAGCGCCGCTCAGCAAATCACTGACTCCCCACACCTCTCTTTCCTCAAGCCGCATCCCGCTACAATCGGAGCATGCGGCAGCCCGAACACATCGCGATCGCGGGCGGTGGCATCATCGGCCTGGCCTGCGCCTTGCTCCTCAAGGATCGTGGCTTTGAGGTCACCGTCTTCGAAGCCGGCGAAGCGGTGAAGGAAGCCTCTTGGGCCGCCGGTGGCATGCTCGCCGCCGAAGACCCCGAAAACTCCCCAGCCCTGCTCCCCTTCTCCCGCTACAGCCGTGGTCTCTATCCGTCCTTTCTCGCCAGAATCGAGACCGTCTCCGGACACCACGTCCCGCTCCGCACCCACCAGACCGTCCAGATTGTGGACCCTGGGCACCCCGTATGCGCCGGTCGCCCCCTCTCGCACGAGGAAGCATCGCAGCTCATCCCCGGTCTCAACCCGCGCGCCTCGGCGCCTCCGGCCACGGCTACCTGCTGCTCGAGGAAGCCAGTCTCGACCCCCGCGAGCTCTGCACCGCCCTGCGCTCCGCTGTCACTGCCGCCGGCGTCGTCCTTCACCAGCACGAGCCGGTACTCTCAGCCGCGCCCGAGGCGAAGCAGTTCTCCTCACCACGAAACGCCGCGCGCTCTACGCCGATGCCTTCGTCAACTGCTGTGGCGCCTGGGCCGCTTCGCTCGACCCCTCTGCCGCCATCGTTCCCTCAAAGGGCCAGATGCTGGTTGTAGCTCAGCCCGAAGCGCCCCGGCTCACCCGCGTCCTGCGCTCGCCCGAGGTCTATCTCATTCCCCGTGACAACCAACGCATCGTCATCGGCGCCACCGTCGAAGACGCCGGCTACTCCCGCCAGGTCGATCCCGCAGCTCTCTCGCTCCTGCGCCGCCGTGCCGCCGCTCTCTGGCCCCCGGCAGCCAACGCGCCCGAGCTCGAAAGCTGGGCCGGCCTCCGCCCCGCCACCACCGACGGCCTTCCGCTCATCGGTTTGGTAGGCCAGACAGAACAGACCCGCGACCATGGCCTGCAAACCTCGTCATCCCGACCGGAGCGAAGCGAAGTGGAGAGATCTGCTATGCCCCACGCAGCACCTCCGCAATTCCTCGCCGCGGGCCACCACCGCAACGGCATCCTGCTCGCGCCCGGAACCGCCTATGTCATCGCCGACCTCGTCGCCGGCAAAACACCCGCGATCGATCTCGCGCCTTTCGCACCGCATCGCGCGTCTCTTCTCACAGCATGTGACAAGCACTTTGCCGCTGCGCTATAACGATTAGTTCCCACCCAGCCCGCATCGGCTCAAGATGCGGCGGCTGAGCATCACACCACGTAAGACCGGCTTAAGGCGAAGGAGACTCACGGATGGCGACTGCTGTTGCGACAAAAGGCTTGGAGGGCATTGTTGCCACAACCTCCAGCATCTGCTGGATTGATGGCGATGCCGGAGTACTCGCCTACCGCGGCATCGACATCCACAAGCTGGCCGAGCAGTCGAACTTCGAGGAAACGACCTACCTGCTCTGGAACGGCCGCCTCCCCAAGGCCGCCGAGCTCGATGCCTTTCGCAGGGAGCTGGCAAAGGCGCGTGTGCTCGATCCGAAAATCATCGAGCTGCTGCGCTCCTTCCCCAAAGAGGTAACGCCGATGGAGGTCCTTCGGACGGCTGTCTCTGCGCTCAGTTGCTACGACTCCGACGAGCAGGACAACTCGCACGAAGCCAATCTCCGCAAGAGCTTCCGCCTCACCTCGCAGATCGCCATGCTCGTTGCCGATTACGATCGCATCCGCAAGGGCAAGCCGCTGGTCGATGCCGATCCTTCGCTCTCTCACGCCGGCAACTTCCTCTGGATGCTCAACGGCGAGAAGCCCTCCGACACCGCTACCCGCACCATGGATGTCGCGCTCATCCTGCATGCGGACCACGAGCTGAACGCATCCACCTTCGCCGCGCGCGTCATTGCCGCTACGCTCTCCGACATCCACTCCGCCATCACCGGCGCCATCGGCGCGCTCAAAGGCCCGCTGCACGGCGGGGCGAATGAAGCGGTCATGCACATGCTCTTTGAGATCGACAAGAAGGGCGAGGACCCCGTCGAGCACGTCAAGGCCATGCTGGCCGGGAAGAAGAAGATCTCCGGTTTTGGCCATCGCGTCTACCACACCGAAGATCCGCGTGCGACGCATCTGCGCAAGATGAGTGAGGCGCTCGGCAAGTCCGCGAACAACACTCGGTGGTTCGACATGTCACACGCGATCGAGAAGTACATCAACGCGGAAAAGAAGCTGAACGCGAATGTGGACTTCTACTCAGCCTCCACCTACACCACGCTCGGCATCGATATCGATCTCTTCACCCCCATCTTCGCCGTAAGCCGCATCGCCGGCTGGGCCGCCCACGTCATTGAGCAGCACGACGACAATCGCCTCATCCGCCCCCGCGCCGACTACGTCGGCACCGAATACCCAGCCGAGTACACCGCCATAGAAAAACGCTGAGCCTATCTGCTGGTCAGCGCATAACTCGGCCAGGTCTCCCATTTCCCGAATCGAAAACCTAAACCACGGCCACCCGCAAAAACCTGCCGGTTCATCCCACCAGAATCGCTACACTGGAAATAGAGAGACAAAAGCCACAGCTACCCGCTGTGGCTTTCGCTCGTTGGCTGGAGCATGCCGGCTGCTGTTTTGTGCTGGACTTTGAGCTAAGTCCCTTGTTTGGACATCTTTACGCTAAGTCCTTTAGATCACCACATTTACTTGTCCACACAGCACGTAATCCATTGCATGCAAAGGACTTGCACGAACCTGGACCATCCACAGGAGGAGGGGTAGCCCCGCCAGCGCACCAACAGACGCAAGGCGCAGCCGGGCTGCGCCTTTGCTATAGCTTCAAGAGCAACGGTTTAGTCGCTGCCGCCCTGGGCCTGCTTCTGGCTCGCCGGGGGCACGATGCCGTTCATGCGCAGGTACTCCACCATCTGCCCGTAGTGGTCCATGGAGTGTGCCAGGCATAACGTCGCCCATCCCGCGCGGGTCAGCTGCATCTTGCCCGAGCCAACCGGAGTGAACGCGTTCTGCGGCAGTCATCGCGTCAATGCCCTTCTGCGCAAAAGCGAAGGAGTCCTTCAGCGACTGGACCAGTTCGTCCTTGCTCTTCATCGCCTTCAGCTTGGCTTCATCCGGGTGCGCCGCTCAGGCCGAAGCCGGAAAAGAAGAAGTAGTTGGACTCCGCAATATGTTCTACCTGGGCGCCGAAGCTGCGCACGCCATCGAATTTCCCGGCGGTCGGCACGAACCCGTATTTGTCTGCCGGCATCGCGTCAGCCGCGCCGACGACCTCCTCCGACAATCTCTTTAGCAGTTGCCCGTAGACTTCTGAAGGCGCCTGAGCACCCGCGGAGTCTGCAGCCGTAGCGGTCGCCTTCTGCGTCGCGCCCTGCGCGTGCGCCGCGGTATGCACCATCAGGGTGCCAAGCGCACATCGCGACCGCCATTCCAACCACTCGTGACTTCCTTCCGATCTTTCGCCTACAGTTCATCTGCAAAGC
Source organism: uncultured Acidobacteriaceae bacterium (assembly GCA_963757575.1). Classification (GTDB taxonomy): domain Bacteria; phylum Acidobacteriota; class Terriglobia; order Terriglobales; family Acidobacteriaceae; genus KBS-83. The sequence goes on along the minus strand of CAVWSD010000011.1, from coordinate 304,733 downwards.
CTCCCGTGCTCTCGGCACCGGCAGAAGCCTAGCAGAACCGTATCCACTCCCGCGACAGGAATGGGTTCGAGCCACCCACAGGCTCCGCCTCATCACGGGAGCCGGGGACGAACGCCATCCATGGCGATCGCCGCAGTGCAGCGTAAACTGGAGCTAGCCATGCATCGTGTTTACATGGACGCCAACGCCACCACGCCTCTCGCGCCAGAGGTCTTCGCGGCCATGCGTCCCTGGTTCACCGAGCAGTTCGGCAACGCATCGTCCATCCACTTCCACGGCCAGCGCGCCCGCGCCGCCGTCGAGCGCGCCCGCGAACAGGTCGCCCGCCTCGTCGGCTGCCGCCCCGCGGAGATCGTCTTCACCAGCGGGGGCACCGAGAGCGACAACCTTGCGCTCACCGGATTGCTCAACCCGGGCGACCACCTCATCACCAGTTCCATCGAGCACCATGCCGTGCTCCATACCGCGGAGCGGCTGCGCGACCGCGGCATCGAGATCACATTTCTGCCGGTCGACGCATCCGGCATGGTTGACCCGGCAGACATCCGCCGCGCCCTGCGGCCAAATACGCAGCTCATCTCCGTCATGATGGCCAACAACGAGATCGGCACCCTGCAGCCGGTGGCGGAGATCGGGCGAATCGCGCAGGAGGCAGACGTCTACTTCCACACCGATGCGGTGCAGGCAGCGGGTAAGCTGCCCATCGACGTGAAGGCCATCGGCTGCGACCTGCTGACCATCTCCGGCCACAAGTTCCACGGGCCCCAGGGCACCGGCGCGCTCTACATCCGGCGGGGCACCCACCCCGTGCCCCTCCACTTCGGCGGCCCGCAGGAGCGCCAGCGTCGCGCGGGGACGGAGAACCTGCCCGGGATTGTCGGTTTGGGCCATGCCGCGGAGATGGCGCAGGCCTTTGTCGCCGGGGGTGGTCCAGGACATATCGCGACTCTCCGCGACCGCCTCGAGCACGGCATCCTCGCCCGGGTGGACGAGGCGGGCGTCTATGGTGGCGATGCGCCGCGTGTGCCGAACACAACGAATTTGTGGTTCGATCACCTGGAAGGCGAGGCCCTGGTGATCGCGCTGGACTTGAAGGGACTTGCAGTCTCGGGTGGATCGGCCTGCATGTCCGGCGCCACGGAGCCATCGCATGTGCTGACCGCGATGGGCGTGCTGCCTGAGCGGGCGCGCGCGAGCCTCCGCTTCAGCCTGGACTCGGGTACGACCGAGGCCGATGTGGACTTCGTTCTCGACCTGGTCCCGGCGGCCATCGCTCGTCTGCGCGAACTCTCGCCCGTATACAACAATGCGGCAAAGCACGAAGCCGCCCCGAGCGGAACCGCTCGTTAAGCAGGATCCTGTGACTCAAATCAGCAACCAATTCGAAGACCGTCCATGCCGGCACCGCTGTGACGCCGCGGACGATTGCTGTGGCCATGTCCGGCGGGGTTGACTCCTCTACCGTAGCCGCCATGCTGCAGGCCGAGGGACACACCCTCATCGGCCTCACCATGCAGCTCTGGAACCAGCGCCGTCTCGCCGGGCGCGAGGGCATGCCGGAAGAGGTGCAGGGGCGCTGCTGCTCTGTAGATGATGTCTATGACGCGCGGCGCGTGGCGGAGCGGCTGGGTATTCCCTACTACCTGGTCAACCACCAGGAGCGTTTCGAGCGGGAGGTGGTGAAGCCCTTCGTCGCCGAGTACCTGGCCGGCCGTACGCCGATCCCGTGCAGCCTGTGCAACAACCATCTCAAGTTCGATCAATTGCTGCTGACAGCGCGGCAAATCGGTGCGGAGTGGATCGCGACCGGCCACTATGCGCGCAACGAGTACGACGAGTCCAGCGGACGCTGGCTGCTGAAGCGGCCGGCCGATGCCAGCAAGGACCAGACCTATTTCCTGTTCGGCCTGACGCAGGAGCAGCTCGCGCACACGCTCTTCCCTCTTGGCGGGTACACCAAGCCTGAGGTGCGGGAGCAGGCGCGCGCCTACGACCTCGGCATCGCCACCAAGCCCGACTCGCAGGAAATCTGCTTTATACCCGGCGGCGACTACAAGCGCTTTATCGACGCATATCTCGATGAGCAGGGTGAGATGGTGCCGGATTCGAGCGGTGAGCTTGTCACCACTGGAGACACAATTGCCGGGCATCATGACGGCATCCACCAGTTCACCGTCGGACAGCGCAAGGGGCTTCGCGTCGCCTCGCCATCGCCGCTCTACGTTCTCTCAATCGACCCTGCGAGCCGTCGCGTCACCATCGGCAGCGAGGACGAGTTGCTCACCCGGACGCTCATCGCTCGCCAGTTGAACTGGATCTCCGTTGCCGATCTTGCGGAGCCGATGCGGGTCCGCATCAAGATCCGCCATCGCCACGAGCCCGCGCTCGCGACTATCGAAAAGACCGGAGCGGACGAGGTGACTGCCACGTTCGATGAGCCGGTTCGAGCGGTCACGCCAGGGCAGGCGGCAGTCTTCTATCAGGATGATGTGGTAGTCGGTGGCGGCTGGATCATTGCCGGCCGCTGAACGCACATTCACACGCGAAGGAAAAACCTAAAACGGATCCTGATCCACCTTGCGCACGATGCTGGTGCCATTCGGATGCGGACGTCTGCGGCGCAGTGAGCCTATGCCTGCGCGCAAGCCTTCGAGCACCCCGCTGAGATGACGGATGGGCACGGCGATCCCCTCCTGCACGGCCGCGGTGGCGTGGCCGATCCCGTTGAGCGTGCTCGAAACGATGTGGTCCACTCGCGCTGCCTGCTGATGGGTGCGCTCCACAACGTCACTTACGGAGACGGTGATGTGTTGCGCCTCGCTGCGCAGGATGTCACTCACCTCAACCACGTTTTGGGTGATGTGCTTCAGTTTGGGGGAGAGATCCTCCACCAGCGCACGGGCGGAACTCACCATGGGACCGAGATGCGGCGCGATCGAGGTCTCATACTGCTCGACCATCTTTCGGACGCGCTTGCGCGCACGCAGCAGAGCCGTCGCCAACACCGCCAAAACTACAATGAACGTCAGAACACCCACGCCAATAACAATGGTGAGGGCCAGCAATACACCACTGAGTTCGTCGTGCATGTGTGTGCCGCTTCCTTTGGATAAATGTGACCAGAAGGGCCGCGGAAGTGTGTAGCGCGCGACCCGTGGCTGGAGCTGAGCCAGACACTTATCTGGCTGACTTAGGTCGTCCGATAGGCCTGCTGGCCAGCTTCAACCGCGCTTGAGATCTGGTCCGCCTCGTCGCCCGAAGCACTGCTGCGATACGCGCGCTTGCCTTCCTCAACCGCATCGCTGACTTTGTCCACCTGCTCGCTGACAACCTGCCGACCGCGATCGACATACTGGTTCCATTGTGAGCGCCCGCGGTCGACGGCATCCTTGCCTCGATCGACATACTCATTCAGTGAGTCGCGCCCACGGTCTGTGATGTCGCTCACCTTCTCCGCCGCTTTCCGGGACTGCTGCCGTACGTACTCTGAACCTTCCCGCGCCGAGGAAGCCAGCTCTTCGCGTGTTTCCTGGCCCGATTTTGGCGCATACAGCACGCCCACGGCAGCCCCGATCCCCAGGCCAATGAGAAACCAACCAAACCCACCCCTGTCAGCAGACATATACATCTCCCTTGGGCTGCGCCGCGTCATTTCGCAGGCAGCGATTGAATATTGCGCACGGTCCCGAATCTTGCCACCGGCCTCGCAGTGTCCCTAACCACTAGATGCCCGGCGGCCAGCAACTGCTGCCAACGACGCACCATCGTCTCACGAATAAACGAGAGCTGGCCTTCGATCGGCTGCGCGGGATTTGGTTTTTCGTCGCGCCGTCTCTATTCATTGACAGAATTCACCTACAGGCGGGGCGACAGAAGGCATGGTAAACGTCAAAATAGAAGTTGTTCACGGATGCCTGCAGGCAAAGCTGGCTCCGCACGAAAGGATACTTGCAATGGTGACTCGTTCGCTTACTCGCCGGGGTCTGCAGGCTGGCCTTCTCGCGGGCTCTCTACTGACGGTGGCAGGCTGCAAACAACTCAGTCCACATACCAATGAAACGCCTCAAGCGGCGGCTTCGCCGGTCGCAGCGACAAGCCCGGCACCGCGCAGTGATCAGGAGATCGCGAACGATGTCCAAAGCCGGATCGATGCCGAATCGGCATTGAATGGGCAGAACATCAAACTCAGCGTGAATGCGGCAACCGTGACCCTGAACGGTACGGTGAATAACGACGCTGCGCGGGCGTTGGCCGCCGCGGACAGTGGGGCCGCTGAGGGAGTGCGCACGGTCATCAACAATCTGACCGTGGCGCCGCAGCGTGCCCAAAAACAACCCCCACCGCCAAAACCGGAGCGCCGCCATCGCGCGGATCGGAATCCGCCGGCGGGCGGCCAGGCGACGGACCAGCAGGCGATGACGCAGCCAGCGCCTCCGCCTCCACCACCACAGCAAGCAGCTCCGCCAGCGCCGGCGCCGCCACCACGCCCGGCGGCCCCGGTTGTTCGCACCGTGTCAGTAGCAGCGGGGACCACTCTGCCCATTCGACTGACGGACGCGCTGGACAGCGCTACCACCCAGACCGGACAGATCATTCACGGCACGCTCGCAGCCGACATTATTGCCGACAACATGTTGGCTATTCCGCGCGGGACACCGGTAACCGGCCGCGTGGTAGACGCCAAGGATGCAACGCATTTCTCCGGCAGCTCGTTGCTTTCGATCGAGTTGACACAGGTTCAACTGAAAGAGGGGCCGGTCGCGGTGAGCACCGCCGCCTTCAGCCAGCAGGGCAAGGGCCGGGGTAAGAACACCGCGATGAAAACCGGTGGGGGCGCGGCGCTGGGCGCCATTATTGGCGCCATCGCCGGGGGCGGCAAGGGTGCGGCGATCGGGGCGGCTTCGGGCGGCGGCCTGGGAGCGGGCGTCAACGCCGTCACCAGGGGCGAGCAGGTAAAGATCCCCGCCGAAACGCTGATCAACTTCAAGCTGCAGTCGCCGATCAGCGTCAGCACTTCACGGCCGGCCAGCGGACCGCCCACGCGGACGTTCGGTGATCCGAATGCCGATTCGAATCAACCGCAATAACAGCGATTGCAGGAGATGCACAACAGGCCGCTCCCGAGGGAGCGGCCTGGTCTTTGCGGAGTAATCCGGCTCGTTTACTGGACCGACACAAGGACATTCGTGGTCTGCGAGATGGTTCCGCTGGTTGCCGTGACGACCACACTGTAGTTCCCTGGAGGCGCGGTGACAGAGCTGCCGCCGCCGCCTCCGCCACCACCACCGCCACCGCCTCCTCCGCCGCCTCCTCCGCTACCACTGCTACTGCTGCCGCCGCAACCGCCGAGGCCCATAGCAACCAGGATTAGCATCAGGCTCATGATGCGCTGCCACGCGCGCCTGCGGCCGGGCAGGCCAAGCAGGAACACGCCAGCCAGCGCCACACCAGCCGCTGCGTACCAGGCGCGATCGGCAGGATTGCCCGGAATGTGCATCGACGCGGCGGTGGTGACGGTAGCGATCGTCAAGCTGTCTGTAGAGTCCGCGGTCCCGCTGATGTTTACGGTGGATTGCGCGAATGAGCAGCCCGGCAGACTGCTGCCGGTGCCGCTGACGGTGCACGATAGCGCGACGGCGCCGGCAAAGCCCTGCGGCGTGATGCTGACGGTGGACGTTCCCGAGCTCCCGCTTTTGACGGAGACGATATCGGGGGACGCGGTGACTGCAAACCCGGTTGTGCCGGTCCCCGGAACGAAGGGCGCCGAGTTCGCGTTGTAGTTTGCATCGCCGGCATATTGGACGGTCAGCCCGCTGGACGAGCTCAATGGGATAGTGACCTGCGCCGCGTTGCCGCCCTGGACGGCGACCACTGCCAGAGTTCCGGTGCCAACGGCCTTGCCGCTGCTATTCACCACAGTGACCGTGCCGCTCGGCAGCGCAGCGCCGCCATTTGTGAAGTACTCCGGATTGCTGGGGTCCACCTCCACCAGCAGCGCGCCGTTTTGAATATTTGGCGCCGTCAGTACTTGCGTGGTCGCCTTGCTGATAGTGAAGGTTTGGGACGTTGCTTTGCTCGCGGTGAAGCTGGGATCGCCGGAGTAGCTGGCGGAGACTGTATAGGTGCCGGGAGTATAGGCAAGGCCCGGCTGTCCGGGAATCTCGGCATAGCCGTTGCTGTTGAGTGCCACCGTTTTGTTGAGCGCAGCGTTGGAGCTGCTGAACGTAACCGTGCCAGTGGCGAGCGAAAGGGTGCTCTGCGAGTTCGTCTGCTGCGCCTGGGCCGAGGACAGCGGCTGAGCGGACACCGACACATAGCTGCCGTAAGGAAGAGTGATCCCGTTAATATTGAAGCCGCTGCCGTTCTGCGATGCGGGAAACGCCAGCAAGTCCAAACTCAAAACGCTGGCTTCGGCACTTACCGTGACGTTGATACCGTTGGAGGTGCTGGCGCCGAAGGTGCCGTCTCCGTTGTAGTTGGCGTTGATGGTGTAGGTGCCGCCGGGCAGGTAAGCATCGCTTCCGCTTACCGTCCCGTTGCTAAGAGTGAAGACACCGGGCGAGGGGGTCGTGCCCTGAACGGCCGCGACAGGCGGGGTGGTCCCGCTGCCGCTGTTTACCAGGGCGATGTCGCCGGTCGGCGTTCCGCCCGAACTCGTCACCGACGCGGTGACACTGACGGAAGTGCCGTGGGCGACGGTGAGTGAGCTGCTTGAGCCATTCAACTGCAACGTGGTGGTCGTCGGCTTGAAGGTGATGTTGGACCAGTTCTGCACCATCTGGGTCGCATCCACGCTGCCCAGGCCGGTGGCGAGATCATAGCCGCTGGTGGCATCGAAGCCAGTCAGGAAGCCGTTTGCCGCGCAGTCGACCGAAGCTTGAGCGCAGACCACGGCAATGTTGCCGGTGGTCACGTCATGGAATGCCGCGGGGAACTGCTTCGACAGCGGGTACAGCGTGTAGTCTGCCTGTCCGAGGCGCACGTTGGTCGCGCCGCCCGACTGTAGCTGTTGCACCACCAGCGAGAGCATGCCGGCAAACGCCGGCGCGGACGCTGAGGTGCCGCCCACCGTCTGGAAATTGAAACTGCCCTGGGCATCGGGCGTGCAGTCGGTTCCACTCGGATTGGCTCCGAGGCCGGAGGCGCAGATCACCCAGGCTGAGTCATGAAGACCGTCGGCGGCGAAGAGGGATACGTCGGGAATCTGGCGAGCATTCTGGGTGCCGAAGGAGGACTGCCAGCTCGGTTTGGTGTACGCGTCGGCACACGAAGTGAGAGCGCCAGTCGTGGGATCAAAACTCGGGTTGAGACAACCGCTTACGCCCCCTCCCGCACCCGCGATGGTGGTGCTGCCATCCTGCAACGTTGTCGGAGTATTGTTCACCAGGCTGCCGATCGTGCTGGTCGAATCGTTCCAGGGGATTTCCGGGATTGGTCCCTTCGCAGATCCGCCGATGGTGGAGTTTGTCGCACTCCAATAGGTCGATTCGTTGCCGGGGCTCTGGTTGAAGTCGGTTCCGCCGACGGCGATGTTGTAGGGGGTCGAGGCGAATCCGCTCACCTGCAAGCCCAAGGTCGCCTGTTGCTCGGTGTTCTGGTTGTCGCAGCCGGCAGATCCGCTGTCGCCGGTGGAGACGGTGACCGAGATTCCCTGCGCTGCCGCTTGCTCCCAGAGATTGAGAAGCTCCTGGTTGCCGCTCTGCCCTTCACCTGCTTCGCAGGATCCGAAGCTGACGTTGAGAATATTGACGGCGTTTTCGTCCAGTGCTCGCTGGATGGCGAGAATCAGTCCCGACTGAAAGGTCGTATTGTCCGCCGTGTAGAGAGTAAGGTTCGCGTCGGGTGCGATAGCGCTTGCGGCTTCAAGGTCCAGCAACGCCTCTACTTCATCATCGGATCCAGTACCAGGATCATTTCCGTCGACGACTACCGTGGGCACCTTCGCAGGCAATCCGAAGATGCTCCGATAATTCGCGACATTGGTGACATCGACATTGGAGTCGCCCGCGACGCCGATGCTGACGCCGCTGCCGGTCAGATTCAGACTGCCCGCGTGGTTCTTGTTAAGGGCTGAGTTGGGCGTGTTGTAGATCGTTGCGGCGTCGGCCGGCGTCAGGTAGTAGCTGTTCCCCCCGCTGCCGTTAGGAACGGTGAGGTTCGGCTGGGCGCCGATGGTACGAATGGTCATCGCCTTGGGATTGGCGCTCGTCGGTGCAGGCGTTGCAAGGCGTGCGCCGGGCGCGGTATGCATCGGCTTTGGCCGGAAGTCGTTGAGTGGCGAAATGCCGGCGATAACCGGTGCCAATGCTGCCGGAATTTGCGGGTCGACGACATTCGCGATGTGCGCCACACCATCGAGCTGGAAGGAATGAAGCCTGGTGTTGAAGGCGCTCTGAATCTGACCCGCGGTGCCGGAGAATTCGATCGCGGTCTTTGCCTGCGAGACCTTGGCTACGGCAAAGCCCTGGGATTGAAGCCAGGCCACCACGGCCTGCACGTCGGAATCACTGGGGCCGTACTGCGCTCCAAGCTGGGCCGGGGTGAGCCAATGGTGATAATTGGCTGAGCCGGCTGTATGCGCATTGGCGATGAACTGCCGAAGCGCCGCTTCCTGTGCCGCAGGACGCTTCAGGAGCAGCAGAACGCGACTGGCCGGCGTGCTGACGTCTACGGCGCCCAGGTCGTGTGCGCGCTTCGGCATAGGCCGCACATTGCCCTTCAGCGTGACCTTTTGCTGGTTGTTTACGGGTTGCGTGATCTGGGGCACGGCTGTTGCACCGAAGCTCCACGTAGACGCACTCAGCAGACAAAGGCAAACAAAAGGACGTGCGTTGCGCTGCAAAAACTGAAAGATGGCCATTCCGGAAAGTCCTTCTCGCTGCCAGCGGGGGGATGCCTTGGAGAGTAGCCGGCATCACTTGTCGCAATCGGGTTTCTGACGTGCCGTTCCGAATTTCGTCAACAGTCTGCGGCGAAGTCCGGAGCAGGCGTGCGGCTTATTATGCCAAGCGGGAACACGATAGCGCCATGAAAGTTGTGCGATTGGACGCAGTTCCGTCCGCTCTGCCGGCCGTTTGACTTCACCGGCAGGCGCGGATAGCTTCGATGACAGGTTCAAATGAGCAAGTCGCCACCTGCATTCCCAGGTGCGGAGGTTCTGTTGCCCAAGCGTTTCTCTGCGCCACCGCACCGCCTGCGAAGGTGGTCTGCAAGTTCACTGATTGCCTGCACATCCCTGCTGCCAACCCTCGCCCAAAGCCCGCCGGCTCAGACCTCGACCGCACCCGACCTTGCGCAGCAGGAGCTTGCGCGTTTTGAGAAGCGCGTCACGACAAAGGTTCTGCCCAATGGCTTGACCGTGCTGCTCATTGAGCGCCCGGAAGCGCCGGTCTTCTCTTACTACACGCTCGTGGATGCGGGCGATGCGAATGATCCCACCGGCGACTCTGGTCTCGCACACATGTTCGAGCACCTCGCCTTCAAAGGCACCGACGAGATTGGCACTACCAACTGGCCAGCCGAGAAGGTGGCGTTGAAGAAGGTCGAAGACACCTACGCCGCCTACGACGGCGAGTACCGCAAGCGCGTGGGGCAGGATCCGGCGAAGCTGAAGCAGTTAGGCGAGGCATTCGACGCAGCGAAGAAAGACGCGCAGCAGTACGTTATTCCCAATCAGTTCACCCAGATTGCCGAGGAGAATGGCGCGACAGGCATTAACGCGTCCACCGGTCTGGACTCGACCGAGTACTTCTGGAGCATGCCGGCAAACCGGCTTGAGCTATGGGCCTATATGGAGAGTGGCCGCATCGGCCATCCGGTTCCGCGTGAGTTCTACAAAGAGCGCGACGTGGTGATGGAAGAGCGCCGCATGCGCACCGACTCCAATCCCATTGGGCGCATGGTGGAGCAGTTCCTGGCCACGGCTTATGTCGCGCACCCATATGGCCGGCCCGGTGTGGGCTGGGAATCGGAACTCTCGCAGATCAACGCCACGGAAGCAGCCGCATTCCACAAGAAGTACTACACGCCTTCGAACATCGTGATCGCAGTTGCCGGCGACCTGAAGGCATCGACCACGATGCCGGTGATGGAAAAGTATTTCGATCCCATCCCGGCAGGTCCGCAACCCGAGCCGATGACGACCGTCGAGCCGCCTCAAAATTCGGAGAAGTCGGTCATTATCCGCGAGGCGACGCAGCCCTTTTACATCGAGGGCTACCACCGCAGCGACTATCTTGACCCCGATGATCAGGTATACGACGCCATCACCGATATCCTCTCGAACGGACGCGTTTCGCGGCTGTATCGATCGCTGGTGCGCGATCAGCGTATTGCTGCCGAGGCGGAAGGATTCAGCGGCTTTCCCGGCACGAAGTTCCCCGGGCTCTTCGCCTTCTACGCCGTGCCGCTGCCCGGCCATACGCCGCAAGAGATGAGGACGGCCATCCACAAGGAGATCGACAAGTTGAAGACGCAGGACGTGACCGACGAGGAACTGGCCATGTTCAAGACGCGCGCGCGAGTCGATCTGCTGCGCTCGCTTGCTGACAACCAAGGCCTCGCGCAGAGCCTGGCTACTTATCAGCTCCGCTATGGCGACTGGCGCGAGCTCTTCCGCCAGCTTGCCAAGATTGACAAGGTTTCGAAAGCCGACATACGCCGCGTGGCTAACAAGGTCTTCACCGAAAACAACCGCACCTACGCCATTATCGAAACAGTCTCGCCGCAGGAACACGCAGGCGCAGCAGCAGCACCGAAAGCAGGTGGCCTGTGAAGTATCTTGCCGCTATCGCTGCGCTCGCGCTCTCTGCCGTCGCTGCTTTGCCCACAGCTGGTCAGGAAGCAACACCGCCTGTTCAACAGTCGCAGCCGTGGAAGCAGATTCCGATCCCAGCGCTGCCTGCCTTCCATCCGCAGCAGCCCCGCCGCATTGTGCTCGAGAATGGCGCGATCATTTTTCTGCAAGAGGACCACGAGCTGCCGTTCATCAACGGCTTCGTGGAGATGCGTGGTGGCGGGCGCGATCTACCCGCGTCGAAAACCGGCATGGTCTCGTTGTACGGCGATGTATGGCGCACCAGCGGCACAGCCGCCATGTCCGGAGACGCCATGGACGATCTGCTTGAAGCAAAAGCAGCAAAGGTGGAAACGGACGGCGATGTTGACTCAACCAGCGTGAGCTGGTCGTGCCTCAAGACTGATTTCGATACTGTCTTCGGTCTTACGACGGATCTGCTGCTGCATCCGAAATTCGATCCCGGCAAGCTCGATCTCGCCAAGCAACAGATGGCCGCAGGCATCGTGCGGCGCAATGACGACGCAGGAGAGATTGCAACGCGTGAGGCCGCGAAGCTTGTTTACGGACCCACGAATCCTTACGGCCGCACGCCGGAACTGGCGGGGGTGATGGCAATCACCATCGCCGATCTGGAGCAGTTTCACGACAAGACAGTGGTGCCGAACGGGATGATCATTGGGGTCAGCGGTGACTTCGATGGTCGAGCGATGGAGCAGAAACTCCGCGCCGCATTCGGTGGACTGAAGAAGGGCGCGCCGCTAGCGTCGCCGAAGAATACCTTCAATGGTCCGACGCCCGGCGTCTATTCGGTGGACAAGAGCGATGTGAACCAGAGCAACATCTGGATCGTCGGGCTGGGCACGGAACGCTCCAACCCTGACTACTACGCACTCAGCGTGATGAACCAGATCTTCTCCGGTGGATTCGGATCGCGGCTCTTCCAGAATGTGCGGACAAAGATGGGGCTCGCCTACTCCGTTGGCGGCGCGTATGGCGCGTCGTACGATCATCCGGGGCTCTTCTACACCGTGGCGGCCACCAAGAGCGCGAGCACGGTAGACGCAACGAAGGCGATGCTGCAACAGATCGATGACCTGAAGACCGAGCCCTTCACGGAAGACGAATTGCGGCGAGCCAAAGACGAACTGCTGAACTCCTTTGTCTTCCGCTATGACACGCCGCAGAAGGTGCTCACAGAGCAGGCGAGTCTCGAGTTCTACGGCTACCCGGCGGACTTTCTGGAGAAGTATCGCGCGGCCATCGAAAAGGTAACCGCTGCAGATCTTGATCGAGTGGCGAAAAAATATGTCGACCGCTCCAAGCTTGCGGTGCTGGTGGTGGGGAATGTGCCGCAGATGGCTACCGGCACCGGAGGGCAGCCGGGCAAGCCGTTATCCGACCTGGGGATGGTGCATCCGGTGGACATCACCATACCTATGCCGCCGGGAATGCAGGGCGGCCCCAGTCAGCAGCCGTAGAGGACCGTAGAGGAACCAAGGGAATGCAAGTCGCTATCGTCATCATGGCCGCGGGCAAGGGCACCCGGCTGAAGTCGCGCCGCCCCAAGGTGCTGCACCGGGTGGGCGGTCGTGCGCTCGTGGAGCACGTGATCGCCGCGGCGGCGCAGGTGGTCGAGCCGAAGGACATCTACGTCGTGATCGGGCATGAGGCAGAGTCGGTGCGCGCGGCACTCGGGCACACAGGGGTGCGGTTCGTGGTGCAGGCGGAGCAGCGCGGGACGGGGCACGCGATCCTCACAGTGCGGCCGGAGGTCGAGGGCTACGAGAACCTGATCGTGCTGTCAGGCGATGCGCCGATGATCACGACGGAGACCATCCTGAGAGCTGCGCGACTTCCATCTGCAGCAGCAGGCCGCGATGACGATCCTGACGGCGCGACCGGCAGATCCGACGGGCTACGGGCGGGTGATCCGCGAGACGGCGGACAAGCCGGAGGCAGTCGCCATTGTGGAGCAGAAGGCGCTGAAGGCAGAACAGCGGTTTGCGCCGGAGATCAACTCGGGGATTTATGCCTTCCGCGCCGAGCCGCTGTTCAAGCACATCGGGCAGCTTTCGACCGACAACGAGCACGGCGAGTACTACCTGACCGATATGGCGGCGCTGCTGGTGAAAGCGAAGGAACGTGTGGTCGCGCTGGAGACGGCGGATGTGCACGAGGTGCTGGGCGCGAACACCATTGCGGAGATGATGGAGCTGGATGCGGAACTGCGGCTGCGCGCGGCGCGGGCGCTGATGGCTGAGGGCGTGACCATCTTCCGGCCGGAGACTTCGGTGATCGACAACACGGTGAGCGTTGGTGCGGACACGATCGTGGAGCCGTTTGTGCAATTGCTGGGGCGGACTGCGATCGGAAGCGGCTGCCGGATTCGCTCCTACTCGGTGATCGAGGACTCGACGATCGGCGACGATGTGCTGGTGCGTAACGGATCCATCATTTCCGGTGCGCAGGTGGCGAAGGGCGCGCTGATCGGGCCGTATGCGCATCTGCGTCCGGAGTCGGAGATCGGCGAGGGCGCGCACGTGGGAAATTTTGTGGAGACGAAGAAGTCGCGGCTGGGGGCAGGGGCGAAGGCGAACCACCTGAGCTACCTGGGAGACGCGGACATTGGCGCACGCACGAACATCGGCGCGGGCGCGATCACCTGCAACTACGACGGCAAGGCCAAGCACATGACCACGATCGGCGCGAACGTCTTCGTCGGTAGCGATGCGACGCTGGTGGCGCCGCTCGCGATAGCGGATGGGAGCTACATCGCGGCGGGCTCGACGATTACCGAGGACGTGCCGGCGGACGCTCTGGCGCTGGGCCGGGCACGGCAGACGACGAAGCCGGACTGGGCGAAAAAGATGCGCTCGCGGAAAGACCGGGATTAGCAATCAGGGCTAGAGAGCAGATGGCTACTTAGTTAAGCAAGGCAGCGGATGCCATGGTGGTGGGACCGGTGGCGCGGGAAGAGCCAAATGATGCGCGCATGCAACAGGTGCACTGCATGACCGCGGGGCGTGATTGCATAAGCCTTGGAGCAGAACCGGTTTTTCCCACAATTGACGCCGCCATTTCCACCGACAAAATGTGCGAGCGGCTCTGGCTTTTCGCGCGATCCGGAATAAGATTCAAACCAACGGAGGAGAAATCTTCCAAGAAGAGAGTGGACGAGGGGCCATCCTGAGAACCGGCAACGGTATCTCGCAAGCATTCGGGAAACTGAATGCGTTCGATGGCGACCGAGAAAGCTCATACAACGTCGCGATGACAGGGGGTAGAGAAAGTGCGAGCTTAGGCTTGCAACTCCTTACCGTACTGAAATCGCAACAGGCGTTGTGATCTGGAAGCCGAGCCAGATCTTCGAAGAATCGGAAGAGGGGGCGAGTTCTCGCAAGAGAGGTCGCCCCTTCGCTTTTTGTCCTCGCAAGTGGCGCGTGCAGAAGCGTGCCGGCTCGCTTTACAACCCCGGCGACTTCATTGTGACCGAGTAGAGCGAGGCATGGGTGAGGATGAAGAGCGTGCGGTGGTCGGGACCGCCGAAGACGAGATCGATGGGGCGCTCGGGGACATCGATACGGCCGATGCGCTTGCCATCAGGGCTGAACACCTGGACCTGCCCGGCGGCGAGGTAGACGTTGCCATCCTGGTCCTGCGTGACGCTTTCTCCGCCAGCGTCGGCGAAGAGCTGCATGTTTGAGATGGTGCCTGAGTCGGTTACGTTTACCTTGTAGGTCTTTTCCTGCGCTTCATCGCTGACATAGAAGGGGTGGCCGGGGAGGGCTTCGGCCAGCCCAAAGGCGTGGAGGATGTCGGCCATCTTCGTGCCCCAGGAGAGCGTGCCCTGAACGAAGTCTTCGGCGGCAGGGATGAAAATCGTCTTGTCCGGGGAGATGTATTGATATGGGCGCGGGGTGGCGATGCCGTCGCTCTCCCAGGCATCGAGTGCGCGCACGGGAATCATGCCGGGACGCGCTGCGGCGGGCTGGGGGGAGAGCATGGTGACGTCGTTTTCCGGCGAGTCGGGGCGGAAGCTGTAGACGGTTCCCTTGCCCGCGTAGGAGACGACTAGCAGGTCGCCGGCCTTGTCGAAGGCGAGGTTGACGGGCTCGAGCGGCGTGTCGCGCACGACGACGGCTTCGCGTGTGTTAGGCGCCCAGCGATAGATGCGTTGCCAGTGCGCATCGACGAAGTAGAGGCGGCCATCGTTGTCGGTGGCTGCACCGGAGATGTTGAAGAAACCGGTGGCGAGGCGCTCGACGTGTGCGCCGGGTCCGAAGATGGAGGCAGCGGCGGTGTGCTCGCCCGGGATGTCGAGCGATGCGAACTCGCGGGGGCGGACTTCGGTGTGAGTGGTGGAGTCGACCAGCGAGTTGTCGAAGGCGACCTTGCTGTTGCTGTCGGTGTGCATGTTGCGGATGCGGATGCCGGATGATTCCGAGACTTTGACTGCGCAGCAGAAGGGCTGATAGCTGCTGATGACGCGGTAGCCGTGGTAGTTGGCGACGGTAATGTTGCGCGAGCGGGAGATTTCGAGCGGGAGGGCAAAGCCGCTTTCGCCCCGCTCTTCTTCGGTCTGCAGCGCGATGATCTCCCAGTTTTCGACGCGATCGAGTTTGACCTCGGTACGGACGTGATGCTCGCTCGAGAGCTCGTAGACGCGGCCCGGCGTCGTGGTGTTCGAGATATAGAGGCCGGCCTGCGCGAAGGTGCTGGGCGTCCAGATGTCGGCGAAGGTGCCGCCGCCGCCGTTGGTGATCCAGAGGCTGGGGTATTGCGCATCCCAGCGGCGATGGATGTCGGGATCGGCGGTGTGGGTGTTGTTGTAGGGATCGATGCGGGTGCCGTCGGCGGCGTTGGTGCCGTGGCCACCGAGGAAGCGCACGTCGTCCATAAGTGAGTCGGCTCCGGATTGCCAGAGTGCACCGACCGCGCGGTCGTTGATGCCGTTGGTGTAGAGACCGATGCCGACGACGATGTTGTGGCCGCCTTTGGGAGTTTCGAGCAGCGGCACGGGCGCACCCGGTCCCTGGAAGGCAGCGGTGCCGTCGGGGATATCAAACTGCGTCATGCTGGGATGCAGTCCGATGAGGATGGTGTCGGGCTTCAGGTGCAGCGTATTGCTGACGATATACCGCCCTTCGGGGATGTAGATCGTGTGGTGTTGGTCGATAGCCTTCTGGAGGGCGGCGGTATCGTCACTGACACCGTCACCTTTTACGCCGAGGGAGCGCAGGTTGGTCCAGGTGTTGGCTGGCGGGAGTGACCGGATGATGTTGCTGCCGTCTGGCGGGAGCGCGGAGACGGGATGCGCGTCGAAGGTGGTGCGGATCTCGCCGGCCGAGCCGGGCGCGGGGATAGCGAGACCGTGGGAGTAGCTTTTTACGACGTAGTCTTCGGCTGGCGCTGCGGTCTTCTCTCCGCTGCCGCGCAGCGTGGCGAAGAGCGGCACGTGATGGCAGGCAATGTTTTCGAGATTAATCTCGGTGCGGGGATTGTTTTCGTTGCTGATGGTGATGGCGGGGCCGCTGATGTTTTCGAAGCGTGAGTTTTTCACCCAAAGCTGTTCGTAATAGTGAGGATCGATATCGATGGCCTGGGGAACGTTGCGGAAGGTGTCGTGGTCCAGGGTGAGGCCGGCTTCGTGCTCGCTGATGGCGGCTTTGCGCTGGCCTTCGAAGGTGGAGTCGAGCAGTGTGAATTGCCAGCCGGGCGAGGGTTTGATGGTGACGATCCCGTAGTCGCCGCCGTAGAAGTGGAGGTCTTCGGCTTCGTTGCCAACGTCCTTGAGCGCGGCGAGGCCGGAGTGGATGTGGAAGTCGATGTGAGTGAGAAAGCAGTGCTGCGCGACGTGGAATCGGATGGCGACAGCGGCGGGATTGCCGTTGCCGAGTTCGAAATCGACGTTGCTCATGGCGGAGTAGAAGGTGCCGGGGTTAGCGTCAACGACGGTGTTGATGGAGGGGACGGTGCCGGGAAAGGGCGGACGCGGTGTATTGGGCAGATGCCAGTGCCAGTGGCGGCCGCCGGGACGTCCGCCGGTGAAAAAGAACATGTAACCGATGTCGTGCTGATAGCCGGGGGTGTTGTCCGCGAGGAGAAATTCCGGGCGGGTGGCGCCATAGCCGATGATGCGCACGCTGGGCCACACGTAGATGGTGCGGGTAATGCGGTACTTCCCTTCCGGCACGAAGAGGATGCCTTCGCCGTGTTCGTCTTCGACCTTGTCGATGGCGGCCTGAAGGGCTTCGCTGTCGTCGGCGACACCATCGGCGTGGATAGGGAAATTGTCCTTCGTGAGATAGACGGCGGCGGGATCGTCGAGCTTTGCTGGGTAGTACGACTGCGATGCTGTGAGCGTCAGCGGTGCGGCAAGCAGAGCGATCGCAAGGCAGAGGGTCTTCTTCACGAGTCTTTTCCTTCGGAGGAAACTTTTGTTTGAGCGCGGATGCAGAGAGCGCAAATCACCGGGGATATTGGGCCAGAGGGTTGGCCAGGGTGTCAAGCGCGCGGGGCTCGAAACAATCGTTTACCTGCGGAGTTGGCGCGGCCGGTACAGTTGCGTCTGCGTTGCTCCGGGTTCAAGATGGGGCACCTGGGTTTGGTAGCGTCGCTGGCAGCGAAAAGCAGGTCTCTCCACTGCGCGGCTTCTCCGCTTCAGTCGAGATGACGAAGTGCGGTGGCTTGCGCGAGTGAAATCCCACATCCCGAAGCGCAATGTGGGGACGCGCTTCGCTTCGATGCGGTCAGGCGGCGGAGTTGTTGTTGTTGAAAGCCGGTGGATCACGGAATAGCACTCGCACGCGGCGGCTTCGAGGCGTTCGCGATCGAGGATATGAACGTGGCCGCGCTGGTACTCGATCAGTCCGATGCGCTGGAGCGCGCCTGCCGCCATGGTGACGGTGGTGCGGCGGGAGCCAAGCATCTCTGCGAGAAACTCCTGGGTGATTGAAAAGACATCATCCTGGACGCGATCCTGCAGCATCAGGAGCCAGCGGGCGAGGCGCTCCTCGACTTCGTGGAGACGATTGCAGGCCACGAGCTGACTGAGGATGAGGGTCTGGCCCTGGATGCATTGCTGAATGCTGATGCGCAGAGGCTGCAGAGTTTCAAACCCCTTTTCCAGGTCGGCATAGGTCATGCGCAGGGCGGTGCCGCCAATCTGCATGAAGCAGCGGTTGGGCACCCGATCGCTGCCGCTGAGGTGCATGCACTCCGCCACCCCTTCCCTGGCCCACATGCCGGTTTCGACGGAGCCACCGTCCTTCATGGTTGTAGTGACGGATGCGATGCCGGAAGTGAGGAAGTGCGCGAACTTGGGTATCTCGTGCGGCTCATAGATGGACATGCCGACGGGCAGCGACACCGGGGAAAGCTTCGCTCGAAAGGCCTTGAGATCCGATGGGAGGTTATTCAGGATGATGTTGGACAGATGGGAGTTCATGGACGGTCCTTTGCGCGCGCAAGAGGAGACTCATCCGGGACGATGAGAGTGAATTGCGTAACGTGTTACCAGACTATAGCGGAAACGCCAAACGAATGTCCGGTAGGCGACATTGGGGGGGGGGGGAAATCGCGGAAGTGTTCGCCGCGAGACATACGGAGCCCCTAAACAAGCAGAAGCTTCAGTCAGCCAGCCCAATTTGTCAGAGAAAACGGTACGTGTATGGAATTCGGCCGCCCGCGCCTGATCTGTTATGGACATGAGGACATGCTCCTCTACACCCGCAAGTGCATCCTGGAGCGGGAATTTGCTGTGGAGGTATGCTGCAGCGTTGCCCGGCTGGGTGAGGTTCTGGCGCAAGGGCCAGTGCTTGTTGTGGTGTTGTGTCACTCGGTTCCTGACTGGGAGTGCGAGGAGGTTATCTAGCTGTCGCGTGCAGCGTGGCCCGGGGTAAAGATTCTGACTTTGCGGGAAAGCGTCACGGGAGAGTGCACGCTCCATGCGGACCGGACGATGGAGAGCCTGGAGGGGCCGCCCGTGCTGCTGCACAAGGTGCACTCCATGATCGGTGCCGGACCTGCCAACGCGGCTCATGGTTGATGCTTGATTTGAGCGGCATTTCGCGCCGATATTGAACGCCAGGTACAGCAAATCCCTTGGACAAACTCAGGGCGGCTGCGCCCGTTCGCTTGGGCACGGTCGCGATGACCTGGCTTATCTGTGCTCCACCTCCGGTTACGTTCAGAAGAACAGGCATTTTTCGGATGACGCGCACCGGGTCTTCAAAGCCGCGCCCAGCGATGCGTCAGTGGGACAGGTGGCCGTGGCCGTGCAGTAGTTGCACGATGGAGTAGATGAGCAGCCACAGGCCAAGAATCGCGGCGAGGATGCGCAGGATGAGGACAGCAGCAACCTGGTGGTCTCGCCGCGGAGTACGGCCAGGGGCCGCATTGCCCTGACCGACGGCGTCGGCGCCGGTCCGGCGATGTGCTGCGGGGCGCACGCCGATCCCCGGGCCGAAGGCGGCCATGAGCAGGAGCGCGATGCCGATAATGATGCGGGCGTAGAGCACAGAGGGAACTCCCCTTTCGAGGCCAGAATGCCAGGGGCTGCTTCCTAACTAGATGCTGCGACCGCCGGATGCGCCACGGTAAACTAATAGAGCGTATTCACTGTTGCGGTGTAAAGCCAGGCTTCGCGAGCGTGCGGCTTTTCTCGACGGAAATGCCACCCAGATAGTCGCCGGCGGTGAGGAGCGCTGCTGCATACACCTTCAGTGAAATTGCTCTAACGATGGCGAGGGACAGAGGCCTATGAAGTGGTTCCGGTGGATATGGTTGGCAGGAACGCTGGCGCTGTTGGTTGAGGCCTTCTACCAGGCGATGTACGTCGCGCCGACAGAGGCGACCATGGGGAACATCCAGCGGATTTTTTATTACCATGCGCCGACCGCGATGCTGATGTTCCTTTTCTTCTTCATCAGCTTTGCGGCATCGATTGCTTACCTTGCGTTGCGCCAGCGCGACCCGCTGCGGGCGATGAGCGCCGATGCGCTGGCGCTGGCCGCGGCTGAGGTAGGGGTGGTGTTCTGCTCGGTGGTGCTGATGCAGGGCATGTTGTGGGCGCGACCGGTGTGGGGCATCTGGTGGACGTGGGACGCGCGGCTGACCAGCGCACTGATTCTCTGGCTCATCTACAGCTCGTATCTGCTGCTGCGGCGGTTTGCCGGCGGGGCGCAGATGCAGACGCTGGCGGCGATCGTGGCCATCTTCGGCTTTGCCGATGTGCCGATCGTGTACTACTCGACGACGTGGTGGCGCACGCAGCATCCGTCACGCGTGGTCAGTACGGGAAATCTGGACCCCAGCATGTGGCCGCCGTTCCTGTGGAACATTGCGGCGTGGCTGGCGTGGGGGCTGATGGTGATGGCGTTCCGCTATGCTATCGAGCGGCGGCGTCAGTTGCGGGAGCAGGACGAGGCGCTGCGGGCGCTGGACGCAACGCTGGAAGCGACGCCGTGGAAGGAGAATGAGTGATGGCTCATCGGCATCTGGTGCTGGCATATGTGCTGACCTGGGTGATGCAGCTCGGGTATGTGGGATTTCTGGCGGTGAAGTGGCGCGCGGAGAAGCGGGCTGAGCGCGTTGCGCCAGGGAGATAGGCAATAGAGATCTGAATGGGAGCGCGCAGTGAGGAACAGCAGATCCCTCCATTTCGCTTCGCTCCACGTCGGGATGATCAGGTCCCGGGTGAGTTATCCCGCGTCCCAGCGCAGCAATGTGAGGCACCCGTTGTAGTGGTGCTGCTCGCGAGAGATTTCCATTTTGGGAAAAAGCAACGAAGCTGACTCGGATGAGGCAGCTTCGTTGTCCGAGGAAGGGTACCGCAGGGCGGATTGCAGTCCGCCGGAGCACACTTGCGTGACTCTGGCCCGGTAGACGGACGGGCTTTGCAGGAAGTTTCAAACGCATATGCGCGGGATCCACTTGCCTCCCACGTTCGGGGGAGAATCTGAACTGGAAAGAGGGATTCAACCAGGAGGGGAGTCGAGGGATGATCGTGGTGTCAGGAGCGGCCCCCCAAGAGCAGCGCCTGAAACAGCCGAACGGCGAAAAGACCGAAGGCTCTCATCTCGACTAGCCTCCCAGAGGCCACCGGCGGGTGGCCTTATTTTTTTGCTCAGAAATCAAAAGTCCAGATAGCAGGAACGGGAGATGCCCGGCCTTTACGTCTGTTCGCTGCGCGAGAACAGCTAGTTTTCCGGATGGTCCCCTGCCCCACATTTCTTTCACTGCTGTGCTCTAGTCTCCCTGACTGGCCGCGGGAAGAGCGGACGGCAAAGTGGCGAGCCACTCCTCGGGCGTGCGGACCCTTCCCCGGATGAGATCCAGCACCAGGCTGTGGACGATCATCTCGGTTTCCTGGCGGTCGATCTTCTCGGCTTTGGGTCCCTGCGGAAAGCGCACCATGAGAACGGGACGTTGATCGAAGACGCCTCCGTTTGTTGCACGCTCTTCGTCCCTGTTCCATTCCGGCAAACCACGCCAGCGCGGTATGCGCCAGGAGTGATCCGACGAGACGATCAGGACGGTATTTGGCGCGGAGGGACTTGTCGCGAGCGAGTTCACAAACTGCGCGAGAGCCCGGTCGGCAAGTATGAGATTGCCCAGGTAATCGGAGGCGTGATCGCCGCCGGGATTGGGAAACAAGCCGGGCGGATGCGGTACCGGCATATGAATGAAGGCGAGACGGATGTCGGGGTCACGAATCAGGGCGTCGCCTGCGTGCAGGATATTGCTGTAGTCGTCGTGCGAAGCCTGGTTGGTGGGCGCGTGGCGCCAGAGCGCCTCCAGGCGAGCGGCGAGAGGCAAGCCATCGCGCGCATTCTCCAAGGTGGACTGTCGGCTGGAGAGCCTGCTGAAGAGCTCGCCTGCGACGGATTCACTGTAGGTCCAGTAGCAGCGATCCAAAACGGTGTTCAGGATGCGGCAGTACGGGTTATACCAGCCTGCTACGCCTGTTCCCCACCCCTGGCGCTTCGCTGCAGCAAAGATGGTAGTGCTCTGATCGAAGTGCTGCCATGGCGCCTTCGCGCTTTGACGCAGGAGCATCCTTCCGTTCGCGTCGCCCTCCACATCTGCAACCGGCCGACCGGAAATCAGGGAGGGGACGATACGCTCGGTTTCATAACCGACGGGCGATAGCTGCGAGAAGGTGATGCTCTCGGCGGCGAGCCCGGCGAAGGCCGGCAGATTGATTCCCGGCTGCCTATGTTCGAATGCCTGCTTGTAGGAGAGCTCATCGAAAAGTATCCAGACGATGCGCGTCTGACCGGGCTGCCAGGCGTTGCTGACAGGAGTGGTGAAGCTTGCCTGTTCACGCGGCGCGCGATTGAAGCAGGCGATGGTGAGGCGCGGAAGAACCATCAGGAGAACGGCAATGCCGCCAGCCGCGAAGATGACGGCTGCAATGCGCACACAGTAGTCATAGATGCGCGGCACCAACAGCAGCAGGGCGGCAGATATCGCCAGCGCCAAGGCGGGAGCGTAAGGCGCCAGTTGCAGCAGATGCCCGCGCAGGACAGGGTCACCCATGGTGGCGGAGATATCGCGAGCGGCGATCCAGGCGGAGACGAAGAAGACGGGCAGCCACAGGAGCCGCTTCAGGCCAGGCGAGGCGCGATCCATCAATGTGAAGGCGATGCCACCGAGCAGCGCGAGCAGCAGCAGGTCGATGAGCATTCCGCCAGTGACCGTCGTGAACGGCAGAAGCTGGTGGTACAACTGACGCCGCGCCGGGGAAAGCAATTCTGCAAGAGCCGGCAGCAGATACAACATGGCGAAGCCGCCACCCTGCAGCCACGGTCGAGTCTTCATGATTCAGTGTTCTCATCTTTCATGCAGGGTTTGAAAGCTCCGCGGGCAGGGATGTATAGCCGAGAATGTTGTTGAACGTGTGGCGATGAATTCTGTGAGGAAGCGCAGCGGCGAATGCTGCCTCTAATCTCCAGTCTGGCCGTCATCGGTTTCGTGCGGCTGTTGGTCAACCAGATCGTTGAGGTCGTGGGCCGTCTGCAAATGGCCACGCAGCAGACTCTGCAGAATGCGATGCAGGATGAGCAGACTGACCGGCTTTGCGATGACCTCGCCCGTGCTTGCGCCGGGGAGTTGGACCATCAGCACAGGGCGAGGATCGTAACTGCCTCGCGATGCGCGCGATGCCTCAGGCGACCAGTTCCCGGTACTCCGCCACCTGAAGGTGCGCCAGGAGTGGTCGGAAGAGACGATGAGAGTTGTGTTGTTGGCCGCCGGTGTGGACTGAAGGATGCTGCGCAGGTCGCCCAGACTTTGATCGGCGAGAACGAGATTGTCAAGGTATGTGCCCTGATCGCTCAGCCTGTAGAGCTTGCGATCGAATATGCCAGGCGGATGCGGCACCGGCAGATGCACGAAGACGAAGCGGATGCGTGAGTCGTTCAGTATGTCTTTGGCCCGGTCCATAAGAGCGGTGTAGTCGCTGCGATGGAGATCCGTGATGCCGCGAGTTCGCAGGGAGAGGAGGACGTCTATTCTGCCCCGGAAGGGGAGCATCACCAACATATTTTCCGAGACGGAATTGGTGGAACCGAGACCTCCGGTCATATCCTGGCGTCCAGGTTCGGAGTATTGCCAGAAGCAACGATCGAGCACATCCGGAAGCAGACGGCAGTAGGGGTTGTACCAGCCGACGACGCCCGTGGTCCATCCATAGGAGTGAGCCTCCGCAAAGATCGTTTCGTTTTGCGCGAATCGCTGCCAGGGGCCATTCGTGGTGGTCCGATACGCGGGTCGATCCGCATATGGCTTGCGCAAGTCGACGACGGGCCTGCCAAGCAGAAGTGCAGGCAGCACTTTTTCTGTTACCGTACCGGCCGGGCGGAGGGCGGAGAAAACGATGCTGGATTTTGCCAGACTGTCGAAATTGGGGAGGAGAACGTCGGACTGGCGGGACGGAAACGTCTGATCGTAGGAAAGTTCATCCATCAGTATCCAAACCACGCGCGGAGCAGAGGGCGGGACTGCGGGAAGATCGGCGCGTGCAAAGCTGATTCGCTCGCGCGGTTCGTAGCGCAATGCATGATACCCGCTCTGGGGCACGATCACGAGGAGACCGAAACCCGCGATCGCGTAGAAAATCTGGACACCTCTGACCCAGCGGTCAAATACAAGGGGGCGAAGCAAAAGCAGCAGCAGGGCGAGAACAGCGATCGCCGGAGTGAGATAGCGGCCAGTTCGCAAGGCGCGGCTTGCTATTTCCGCCGGGTTGGCAAAAGCAGCGGTCAGGCTGCGGAAGAATAGCCACGGCAGAAGGGTGATTGGGATAAGCCAGCCGGCGCGTTTCCATCGGACGGGGAGACGTTCCAACAGAAAAAAGCTGAGCGCAGCCACCGCCCACAGCAGGATCACGAAAATAAGAATGGCGCGGTAGATGCTGGTCAAGGGATGGATGCGGTGATAGGCATCTCCCAGGGACGGGGTGAGGAAGTCGGAGGCAAAGGGTGCGATGTAGAGGGTAGCGAGCCCGGCGCCCTGAAGGAGTGGTTTTGTTTTCACATTTTCTCGAAGAGCCAGAGACTTCGCCCGTTGGGCAGATTTTCTACCAGGCGGCGGACGAAGTGCGGATCGGCGGCAGCGAGAAATGCATTTTCGTCGAGATGGCCGTAGATGTCCTGGCGGCCGCGGCATAACTGCCGGAATTGCGAATCGGCGGCGGGAACCCACTCGATGATGGCCCAGCGTGTAGTAAGGCGGCGGACCAGATCGAAGATGGCCGGGAGTGGAATCTGGTCGATGAGCAGCATGTGATGGATGACGCCGAGCATCATGATGGCGTCGCATGCGCCCTCGGACCGCTCCAGCAGGCTGAGGCTTTCGGCGTTCTGCCAGCCTACCGCCGGGGTGGGCCGGGCTATGTTCGCCACGAGGGGAAGGATCGGCTGCTGCTTCGAGCGAGCTTCGCGCCAGTTGGCGTCGGCGGCCTGCACATCGGTATCCCAGGCGATAACGCGAGCGCCGGCTGCGGCGGCGATCCGGGAGTAGTGGCCGGTGTTTCCGCCGACGTCGAGCACGCGATGCGGCGCGGCCTGGGCGAGTGCGCGCTCGACGAATGCGGCTTTGCGCGCGTGGTCCTCCGCGCTGTAGTGGCTTGCGGTGGTGGTGTAGTCGCTCCAGCGGGAGGCGCGCGGCGGAGGCATGAGCGAGCGGAGGGTACTGCGAAGCTTTTTCAGCGTGCCGCGCAGAACTTCGGTAGCGATCTCGGGCGATTGCCGATGCACGCGAGTGGCGCCGGTAGATGCGGCAACGTTCGCCTTGCGCTCCAGCAGATGAGGGAGGGTGACGAGCGAGCGCAGCGGGGCGGTCCAGCGGCGGCGAAGCGGGAGGTAGGGGTAGAGGTCCGATGGTTCGTAACCGTCACGGCGCTCTATAGAGGCCGCCAGGGGCCAGCCGAGATAGCGGCTCGCGGCGAGAGGCAACAGGAACGTGCGCACGAATTGGCCGTAGGCGAGCCAGATGGGATCGCCAGGCTGGCGCTTGTCGAAGGAGAGCACGTCGACGAAGACGGGATCGGCATTGCGAAACAGGACATTGAGCGGAGTTGCGTCCTTGAGGATGAGACCGGCGGCGAGGGACTCGTCGCAGAGGTCGAGGGTCAACTCACCGGCGGCGGCCCATTGCCCGGGGGTCCATTCCCAGGGATAAGTGGGGTAATCGATGCGCTCGTGCTCGAGCAGGAGCGATCCATCGGCCCCCCGCGCGGTAATGGCGGTGGAGACCATGCGGCCGCTCTCGATCCATCTGCGGGCCAGGGGAGAAGAAAGAAAGGACTCCGCCTCGGCAGCGAAGGCGGGACGGACCTGGCGAAAGACCTTGGCCTGATCAAAATAGAGAGAGCCCGCGGGATCGCGAAAGGTCCCACGCGGCGCGACGGCCGCTTCGATCATCGCTGGATTTCTTGACCCTGCTCAACTACCGGCTCCTCAACGTGGGTCTCGCCCATGCGGAAGAGCTTGCGCAACTTGGAACGAACGATGAAGAGTGCGCCCGCGGCCATGGAGCCGGCGATCTGGAGCAGGAGGAGTCCTGAGCCCGGGTCGGCGTAGGCGTAAGCAGGCTTTTGGAATGCGATTGCGAGCGTGATGAACTGCGCGACGGCCAGCACGACGAGCAAAGTGCGGGAGAAAGAACGCACTGATGAAACCCCCTTAAAAGCGTTTCTCATCCAGGCAAAGAGGAATGGCAACGCGGCAGATGCTTACGACAATTTAACAACTTTCATGGACTCTTCACGAATCCTTAACCTAAGTTGTATCCGATTTCGGCGAAAAGCGAACGGAAAAGTTCCGGATCGGGGTTAGGACAGACTCAATTTCTGTTGATATCGAGTTGTCTTTCCTTGTGTTTACCCGGCAGAGACGCCCCGTTACACTGGAGCTTCGGGGAAGGACAACGATAACCCATGCTCGTGGTAATGAAGCCTCAGGCGTCTGCCGAAGAGATCCAGGCAGTCTGTGAGCGGATCGAAACACTTGGATACAGACCGCACCCTATGCCCGGGGCGCAGCGGACGGCCATCGGCATTACCGGAAACCAGGGCGCGGTGGAGCAGGATGCGCTGGCCGAGATGTCCGGTGTGGCCGAAGTGATCAAGGTCTCCAAGCCGTACAAGCTGGTGAGCCGGGATGTGAAGGAAGAGAATACGGTGATCCGCTTCCCGGGCACGAATGCCACGATCGGCGGGCGCAGCATCGCGGTCATCGCCGGACCCTGCTCGATTGAAAGCCGGGAGCAGGCTTTTGCGGTAGCCGAGCAGGTGGCGAGCGCCGGAGCCCAGTTCCTGCGCGGAGGCGCCTACAAGCCGCGCACCTCTCCGTATGCCTTTCAGGGGATGGGCGAGGCGGGATTGCGCATCATGGCGGAGGTGCGGGAGCGCTTCGGGCTGCGCATCGTGACCGAGGCGCTGGACAACGAGTCGCTGGAACTGGTGGAAGAGTACGCGGACATGATCCAGATCGGCGCGCGCAATATGCAGAACTATTCCCTGCTGAAGCGCGCCGGTCGCTCGAAGCTGCCGGTGCTGCTGAAGCGCGGATTGTCGGCGACGCTCGAAGAACTGCTGATGGCTGCGGAATACGTGATGAGCGAGGGTAACTATCAGGTGGCGCTGTGCGAGCGCGGCATCCGCACCTTTACCGATCACACACGCAACACGCTGGACCTGAGCATTGTTCCTGCAGTGCAGCGGCTCAGCCATCTGCCGATCATCGTCGACCCGAGCCACGGCACGGGCAAGCGGGATAAGGTGCTGCCGCTGGCGCGCGCAGCCGTGGCCGTGGGCTGCGACGGCCTGATCGTCGAGGTGCATCCCGCGCCGGACAAGGCGCTCTCCGACGGAGCCCAATCGCTTTACCCGGAGCAGTTTGTGCAGTTGATGGAGGAGTGCTCGCGGATCGCCGAGGTGGTGCATCGGCGGATTCCGCGCGGTATCGAGATAACGGCGCACGAAGGGGCCGCACTTCCTGCTGCGCATTAAGACCCTTCAAGACGAAGCACGAAAGCATGCGCGGGGCGTGTGCCTCGCGTTCGTCATTTGCGCGGCGATGTCGCTGGGCGGCTGCCGCAAGCATGACTTCCCTGTCTACCCGAGGAACTATCGCGAGTTCGCGTATGTGACGAACAGCGGCAGCAACACCGTGACCGCGCTGGACGTGGTGAACCTGCGGCAGGACCGGGTGATTGCTGTGGGACGGCGGCCGGTGGGCATTGCTGCGAACCCGGCGCGCAACGAGGTCTATGCGGTGAATGCGGATTCGGGGTCGGTGAGCGTGATCGACACCACGCGCAACGAAGTCGTGGCGACCATCGCGGTGGACCGGACGCCTTACTCCATCGACGTGGCACGCGACGGCCGCACAGCGTATGTGGCGAACTCCGGCGCCAATAATGTGTCCATCATCGATCTCGACCAGCGGCGCGTGACTGCCGCCGTAGGGGTGGGCGAAGGGCCGGGCGTGGCGCGCATTGCACCGGACGGCAGCGCGCTGGTGGTGAGCAATGAGCGAAGCGGCAGCGTGAGTGTGGTGGATCCGAAGCTGGCGCGGGTACGCGCCTTCTTCTCCGGCTGTCCCGGAGCGACGGCGGTAACGATGCTGCCGGATTCGACGAAGGCTTTTGTGGCCTGCTCCGGTGATGCGATTTCAGCCGGGCACCAGGTGATGGTGATCGGACTGGCGCGCGCGGCCAACGCAGGCGTGAGCGCGAAACCGGACCGGCTGCTGGCCTTGCTCGATGTGGGCGCCGCGCCGACGAGCATTGTGCTGAAGCCGGATGGGGGTGAGGCGTTTGCGACCAGCTTCGCTGGCAATTCGATCTCCGAAATTGCGACGGGCAACAACGAGGTGGGCGGCACGTATCAGGTGGGCATGCGGCCGTCGCAGGGTATCGTGTCGCAGGATAACTCCCTGCTATGGGTGTCGGACTTCGGCAGCGGCACCGTGAGCCTGTATGGCATCGACGATGGCCGGCTGCTCGAAAATGTGACGGTGGGCGAAGGTCCCGATGCAGTGGCGCTTTCCACGGCAGGACACCTGCTGATGGTGGTCGATTCGCGATCGAACGATCTTGCGTTGGTGCGCACGAAGACGCGCGCGCTGTTCACGCTGCTTCCCCTGGGAGAGAAGCCCAGCGGGATTGCAGTGAAGGCTTTCCTGGTGCATTAGCAAATGCAGGACGCTGCGCGGCCGCGCCTCTCCGGTTGACGAGGGTTGCGGAAGCCGCCCGCGCACAGCTCCAGTCAGCGGATGCTTCCGGTCGCCGCGGCGCATGAAACCGAGCGGCGAATCGGATCACTGAACGACGACCGGCTACCGCGCAGTGGCCATCTGCGGCTCGCGGACCCAGTCATAGAGCGGGAAGGTGTCGGCGAGCTCGCGCACCTGGTTGCGGATGCGGGCGAGAGCGGCATCATCCGTGCGCTTGTCGAGAGCTTCGGTGATCCACCGGGCGATGGTGCGCATCTCTGCATTTCCCATACCCCGTGTCGTAAGAGCTGGTGTGCCGATGCGGATGCCGCTGGGCTTCATGGGCGGGTTCGCGTCGAAGGGGATGGCGTTCTTGTTCACAGTGATCCCGGCCGAGTGGAGCGCGGTCTCGGCTTCGCTGCCGAACATGCCCTTGGCGAAGACATCGATGAGCATGAGGTGTGTGTCGGTGCCGCCGGAGATGACGCGGAAACCATGGCCGGCGAGCTCGTCGGCGAGGACTTTGGCGTTGCTGACGATCTGCGCGGCGTAGTCGCGGAAGCTGGGCTCGAGGGCTTCGCCGAAGGCTACGGCCTTGGCGGCCATGATGTGGACGAGGGGACCTCCCTGCTGGCCGGGGAAGACGGAGCGGTCGACTCCGGCGGCGTAGGGCTGCTGACAGAGGATCATGCCGGCGCGCGGGCCGCGCAGCGTTTTGTGCGTGGTGGTAGTGACGAATTGCGCGTGCGGCACGGGCGACGGGTGCACGCCGCCGGCGACCAGGCCGGCGAAGTGCGCCATGTCGATGAGCAGGAGGGCGCCGACTTCATCGGCGATGGCGCGCATGCGCGGAAAGTCAAAGGTGCGCGGATAGGCGCTGCCGCCGCCGATGATGAGCTTTGGCTTCTCGCGGCGAGCGATCTCGGCGAGCTCATCGTAATCGATGACCTCCGTGTCCTTGCGCACGCCGTAGGAGGCGACGCGGTAGAGCTTGCCGGAGAAGTTGAGCTTGTGGCCGTGGGTGAGATGGCCGCCGTGGGCGAGGTCGAGGCCGAGGATGGTGTCGCCCGGCTGGAGGATGGACATGTAGGCTGCGGCGTTGGCCTGCGAGCCGGAGTGCGGCTGGACGTTGGCGTGCTCGGCGCCAAAGATCTGTTTGGCGCGGTCGCGGGCGAGGTTTTCGACGACATCAGCAAATTCGCAACCGCCATAGTAGCGTTTGCCCGGGTATCCCTCCGCGTACTTGTTAGTGAAGACCGAGCCTGCGGCCTCGAGCACGGCGCGGCTGACGAAGTTCTCGGAGGCGATCATCTCGAGGCCCTCATGCTGGCGGGCAACTTCGTTGGCAATGGCCTGGGCGACGGCGGGATCGGCCTGGGCGAGTACGCGGGACTGGAGGGCGACGGTCTGGCTGGACATGTGGTGATTTTAGAGCTTCTAGCTGCTAGCTCCTAGCTCTTGGGACCTCGCTGGTGGCTGTAGCTCATCCCACTCCTCGCTTTTTGAGGATGGGGAACCTGTATGGGACTAAAGCCGATTTGGAAACAGATCTCTCCACTGCGCTGATGGCGCCGCGCGCCACGGCTCCGCTCCGGGTGACGATTTCTATAGGGAGGGATACAGCTGTCTGCTCAGCGCGCCGCCAGCTCGTGTTCGGGCTGTGTCCTCGGGCGTTTTCCGGAGGAGGCCAGATCTTTGAAGGCGCGGTAGACGAAGGAGCCAAGGAACCAGCCATCCAAAAATTTGTACGGCGTTTCGCCTGTGGTGTAGTGGCCGCAGGGCAGAATGCGCGATTCGAAGTCGATGCCGTACTGGCGAAAGTTGTCGATCACTCCGCGCGAATAGCCGGCAAGGAAGGTCAGGTCATAGGTAGCGTGTACGACGAGCGCTTTGCGCGGCGTGGTCGAGGCGAATCGATCCATGAACCAGGCCGGGCTGATCGAGGCCCAGATCTGGCGTAGCTGTTCCTGCGTCATGATGGGCTCGATCGCAGCGCGAATGTGACGCGTGCTCTGGCCGGTCCAGACGACGTCGCCGAAGGACATGGAGGCGTGATTGAAGGCGCAGACCTGAAGTCGCGGATCCATGGCGGCGGCGATGAAGGCGTAGCAGGAGCCGAGGCTGGTGCCGAGGACGCCGAACTGCTCGTAGCCCTGCGTCTCGAGCCAGTCGAGGCAGGCGCGGATATCGACCACGGCCTGGCGGCAGGCGGCGATGGTGCGACCCAGGTTGGAACTGACGGCGTAGTCGGAGCGCTCAAGCTCGGCGGGGCGGCGGATGTCGTGATAAGGCTTGGAGAGGCGCAGGGCAGAGATGCCGAAGCGATTGAAGAGCGCACAGAGCGCGTTGTGACTGAAGGCGTCGGCGTTCCACTGCGGCATGACGATGATGGCCTGTTTCGGTTTGCCGGCTTGCCGCTCTGCAGGCGCGGGATACCAACGCGCGTTGACGAGATCGTTCTCCGGATACGGTGTACGGACGGGAGAGGTGAAGCGGAGGAAGTGCGCCGTCTTCGCGCGGCCAGCGGCTGCGGCGGCACGAAGCTCGGCCTCGCGGCGCAGGGTTTCCGGACGAACGTTGGTGGGAAAGAGCAGCGGATGGCGCTCTTCGAGGCGATAGTCCGTGGGGCGACTGTAGCGGTAGAACGATTCGCGATCGCGCAGGACCGCCTGATTGATGGCGAGCAGCGCGTCCTCTGCCTCGCGAGGATTGTCGTCAAGCGATCGGCTCGGCATGAGTCCGCGGGGACGCGCGAAATCTTCCAGCCAATCGAAGCCCCATTCGACGGGACGAACGATGCGGTTGGTATCGCGCGTGGTGAGCGTGGTCTCCCATGCGAACATCGCGCGGGCGTAGAGCTTCCTTACCATTACACTTATGGTATCGGATCAAACGGCGGCCTACGGAAGCGTATGAGGTCCAATGGTCGCGCTCGCCCCGGTATCGTTAACATCCAGAGTAAACGATGATTCAGTGGTCTTCCTTGCTCCAATCTTCAACTTTTCACACCGCTGTCTCGTCTGTGTGCATAAGCGCTGTCCACCGTCTGCCCGTAGTGTCCACATTCTCTTAAGGGATTTTTCAGGAATCGGATGAATCGTCTGTACCGCTTGCTTTGCATCCCCATTCTTTGTGTCTTTATTTTTGTTGCGCCGGTTCTGCACGGACAGGGCAAATCATCGCTGCACGGTCAGGTGACTGATCCGAGCGGCGCCATCGTGCCGGGCGCGAGCGTGCAGTTGTCGGGAGGGGGCAAAAGTTTTTCTGCCACATCCGGCGGAGATGGAAGCTACTCCTTTGGAATGCTGCCCGCGGGCCACTACACGCTGGATGTGACTGTCGCCGGGTTCACTCCGTTTTCTGAGACGGATGTGTCCATCGTGAGCGGGACATCGCGCATGCTGAATATTCCGCTGACCATCGCGACCCAGGAGCAGCAGATAGAGGTGACTGCGGACGCCCGGCAACTGGATACAGAGCCGGCGGACAACGGTAACGCGGTAGTGTTGAGCGGCAAGGACCTGGATGCGCTCTCCGACGATCCGGACGAGATGCAGAGCGAATTGACGGCGCTGGCCGGGCCGGCGGCGGGAAACGGCGGGAGCCAGATTTACATTGACGGCTTCACGGGGGGCGATCTGCCACCGAAGTCGTCGATCCGAGAGATCCGCATCAACCAGAATCCGTTCTCCGCAGAGTTCGACAAGCTGGGGTATGGACGCATCGAGATCCTGACCAAACCGGGCTCCGACAAGCTGCACGGGTATGTTCAGGTCAGCGGCAATGACTCGGCCTGGAACACCAATCACTTCGTCACCAGCACACCGCCCTATCATCAATTTTTTCTGAACGGCTCGATGGGTGGCCCGATTTCGAAAAAGGCTTCCTATTTCTTCTCCGTGTTCGCGCGCAACACGCAGAATATTCTGATCGTGAACGCGGCCGGAACGCCGACAGATCCGAATTACGTGAGCGACCATGGATACAACTTTGTGCAGGACCTGGATAACCCGCAGACGCGCCTGCATCTGACGCCGCGCTTCGACTACCAGTTGACGCCGAGCAATACGCTGACGGTGCGCTACCAATACAACCGCGGCGTGGACACCGGCGATGGGCCCGGGCAGTATGCGCTGGCGTCACAGGCTTACAACACGCACAGTACAGAGAACACCATCCAGATCGGGGATTCGCAGGTAATCAACGCCCACCTGGTGAACGATGCGCGCTTTGAGTATGAACGCGACCGCGACGATCAACTGCCGCAGGACACCTCGCCAACGCTGACCGTCCAGGGCGCCTTCACCGGCGGCGGCAGCAACGATGGCGTATCGCGCACCAATGGCGATCACTTCGAATTGCAGAACTATTCGACTGCGAGTTTCAAGAGTCATGCACTGCGCTTTGGAACCCGGCTGCGCGCGTTCCGCGAATCGGATTACTCGAATGCGGGAACCAACGGCAACTACACCTTCAACAGCGCGGCGGCGTATTCCGCCGGTACGCCGTCACAGGGCACCGTGACAAAGATCACAAATTTCAATGCGCGCGCGACGCTGTTTGACGCCGCGCTTTTCTACCAGGACGACTGGAAGGTGAATCGAAAATTCACCTTCGATTACGGGCTGCGCTTCGAGGCGCAAAACCGTATTCACGATCATGCGAATTGGGGACCGCGCATCGGCTTCGCGTATGCGCTGGATGGCGGCAACAAGCGGCCGCCCAAAACCGTGATCCGCGCGGGGTACGGGTGGTTCTTCAACCGATTCAGCGACTCCAGCGTGATCCAGGCGATCCACCAGAACGGCAAAAATCAGCAGCAGATTATCTACAATGCGACCGCGACGTCTCCCGTCATCTACACGCCGGGAAAGCCGCCTTCGGGCAACGGCACGGTGAGCCCGCGATCGGCGACGTACAGCATCAGTCCGAATGTGAAAGCCGCGCTGGACATGCAGGGAGCGGTCGGCGTCGATCGGACGGTGACGAAGGCGATCACCGCCAATGTGACGTATCTCTACAGCCGCGGCATTCACCAATATCTGACCGACAACATCAACGCGCCGCTGTTCGATTACTCGACCAACACGCCGATCATCAATCCCAGCACCGGAGAGCCCGAGCTCCCCTTCCCGGGTCAGGGCAACCTGTATCAGTACCAATCCGAGGGCGTGTACCGGCAGAACCAGCTCATCACGTCGGTCAACGCGCGAGCGCGCAACTATTCGCTTTCGGCGTTTTATGTGCTGAGTTATTTCAAGAGCGATACCAGCGGCGCGAACTATTTTCCGTCGCGACAGAACGACATTGCTTTCGATTACGGCCGTGCCAGCAACGATGTGCGCAACCGCTTTTTCCTGCTGGCCACCACGAATCTCCCCTATGGGGTGCAGGGCTCGATCTTTACCATCGCCAACGCCGGGGCGCCTTACAACGTCACGACCGGCCAGGACGTGAACAAGGACAACCAGTACAACGAGCGTCCCTCCGTAGTGAACGCAAGTCTTTGCACTCCGGGCTCGACGCGCTATTACACAACGCGCTATGGCTGCCTGAACATCCTGCCCAGTCCAGGCGAGACAATCATCCCTTATGGCAGCGGACGCGGGCCGGCGAACTCCAGCGCGAACGTGCGGCTGAGCAAGAGCTTTGGCATTGGACCGAAGCTGGCGGGGCATGGCGGGGGTGGCGGCGACGGCGGTCCGCATGGCGGCGGCCCGCACGGCGGAGGTGGGCCGCGCGGCGGACTGGGGCCCGGCGGGCTGACGGGCAGCGGTGGCGGTGGCTTCTTCGGGGGCCCCGATTCGCACCAGGTGCGCCGCAAGTACAACCTGAACTTCACGGTTGCGGCGAACAACGTCTTCAACGTGGTGAACCTGGCACAACCCAGCAACGTGGTGAGCAGCCCGAACTTTGACAAGTCGCTGGCGCTGGCGGGTCAGTTCTTCAATCGCAACCAGACAGCGGTGCGCACGATCGATCTGCAGATGAGCTTCAGCTTCTAGGGATTTGCCATCCAGGCAGACGCGCCGGCGGCGCATGTTATGGGATTCGCTTCCGTTGGTCGCTCACGATGAGTGATGTGGCGACTTTACTGAGTCTCACATCTCTTCGTGTGGGACAACCGCCAGATTGCTCCGCGTCACGGCTCCGGTCGAGATGATGATTGGTTGATTGCTCCGGTCATATTCGACTTCCAAGAGGTCGTCAGACCCAACGGCGTGGCACGCGCTCTCCGATTGCGCACAGCACCTCGTAGGCGATGGTGCTGGTATGGCCGGCGAGGTCGTCTGCGGTGATGCGGTCGCTGCCCTGCTGGCCGAGGAGTACGACTTCATCGCCGATCGCGGCGTCCGGAATATCGGTGACGTCGATCATTGTCTGGTCCATGGTGACGCGCCCGGCTATGGCAGCCCGCTGGCCGCGCACCAGCACTTCGCCGCGGTTGGAGAGCAGGCGGTTGTAGCCATCGGCATAGCCGACCGGCAGCAGCGCGATGCGGGTGGGGCGTGAGGCGCGGAAGGTGGCGTTGTAGCTGACGCCTTCTCCAGCAGGGATGGCGCGGAGCGCAGCGATGCGGGTCTTCCAGCTCAGGACGGGTTCTAAACCTCGTTGAGCCGCGTGCGGACCGTAGCCGTAGAGCGCTATGCCGGGCCGCAGCAGAAGTCGGCTGCCGCATTGCTGCGCGATCTCGCGGAGTGTCGCTATCTGTGGCGCTTCGAAGAGGCTGGCGGAGTTGCCTGCGTGAATCAGCGGCGGGGCGATGCCGTGCTCGCGCAGTGTGACGAGTGCCCCGCGGAGGCGGTCCAGTTGCTCGCTGGTCTGCGATGAGCCCGAATCTTCCGGCGAAGCGAAGTGCGTCATGACGGCTTCGAGCAGCAGTTGTGGATGACGCGATGAGCTGCGTGGCAAATGCGGCGAGGGCAGAGGTGTCGTTCCACTGAATGCCCTGCCGGGCCATGCCGGTGTCGATTTCGAGATGCAGCAGGAACGGCGGCTGGGCGTCTCGCGGAACTGCATCGGCCAACCACGCGAGTTGCTGAAGCGAACCCAGCACGGGAGTGAGCGCGTGGCGAACGACCTCTTGTGCTTCACCCTCGAAGAGGCCGGAGAGGATCAGCGTGCGATGGCTCTTCAGTTGCGGCTGGAGGATGCGTGCTTCGTCGAGGCAGGTGACGGCAAACCAGTTGCAGCCGTCGGCGGCGAGGGTGGAGAGTGCTTCGACTGCGCCGTGACCGTAGGCATCGGCCTTGATGACGGCGACGGCGTCGGCGTCGGCGCGCGCGGCCTGCTGGCACAGGATGCGGTAGTTGCTGCGCAGGGCATCGCGCGAGACTTCTGCCCAGGTGGGGCGGGTGGAGGAGGGCGGCATCATGTGTGACTTTTATTGGTAACCGGCATTGTCACCTTCGTGCGCCATATTCTCGAAGCGGGTGTACTCGCTGAGATAGGCAAGATGGACAGAGCCGGTGGGGCCGTTGCGCTGCTTGGCGATAATGATCTCGGCCTTGCCCTTGGAGTCGGGATCTTCATCGCCGTTCTCGTCCTTGTTGTAGTAGCTCTCGCGATGAATAAAGGCGACGACGTCGGCGTCCTGCTCGATGGAGCCGGATTCACGGAGGTCGGAGAGCATGGGCTTCTTGTCGCCGCCGCGCTGCTCGGAGGCGCGGCTAAGCTGGGAGAGAGCGATGACCGGGATGTGGAGCTCCTTGGCAAGCGCCTTGAGACCGCGTGAAATCGCGGAAACTTCCTGGGTGCGATTCTCGTGGCGCTTGCCGCCGGCTGCGCCGGGCAGCGAGGCGGACATGAGCTGCAGATAATCCACGACGATGAGGTCGAGTCCGTGTGTCTGCCTGAGCCGGCGGGCCTTGGCGCGCATTTCCGCGAGCGAGATGCCGGGTGTGTCGTCGATGTAGATGTGCGACTCGGTGAGCTTGGCCGCGGCGTTGATGAGCGCGTCCTGATCGTCGCGGCTGATGAAGCCGGACTGGATCTTCCGCATGTTCACAAAGGCTTCCGAGGCGAGCATGCGGCGGAGGAGCGATTCGCTGGACATTTCGAGCGAGAAGATGCCGACGACGCGGCCATCCCGGAGCGCGGCCTGCTGCGCGATGTTGATGGCCCATGCCGTTTTGCCCATAGAAGGGCGCGCGGCGATGATGATGAGCTCTGCAGGCTGCAGACCGCTGGTCATGCGGTCAAAATCCTTGAAGTGGGTGGCAAGACCCGTGACTTCACGCTTCAGTTTCCAGATGGAGTCGATTGTGCCGAAGTGTTCCTTGACGATGGCGGGGATGTTGGCGAAGTCGCGGGTGATGCCGCGCTCGGACACTTCGAGCATCGCCGACTCGGCGGAGTTTAGTACCTCAAGGGCATCTTCGGACTGATCGGCGGCCTGGATGATGGCCTTGTTGCAGACATGGATGAGCTGGCGGAGAAGCGACTTGTCCTTGACGATCCGCACGTACTCTTCGATGGAGACGCGGCGCGGCAGGCCCTCGGTGAGTGAGGCGATGTAAGCGACGCCGCCGACCGACTCGACCTCTTTGCGGCGGGCCAGCTCCTCGACCAGCGTGACCAGATCGACGGCGCGGCCGGCACTGATGAGGTCGTCCATGCGGGCGAAGATGCGGCGATGGGAATCGAGCGAGAAGTCGTCGCAGGTGAGCTTCTTCTCCGCGGCTTCATGGAAATGCGCGTTTTCGAGCAGGACGGCGCCGAGGATGGAGCGCTCGGCGTCGGGGCTGGCGGGCATACCGCGCTCAAGGGAGATGTCTGGAAAGGCAGCCATGGGATCTATGTTGCTCTATTTTCTACCCATCCCGCTCTGTGAATCACGAGTGTCCTTATGTTGGTAACTGGCGTTCATACGCGCGCTGTATCATGACCGTGGAGAACGCCGTTCATGCTGTCGTTTCGCCTTCGCTCGATTGTCGCCGCTTCCCTGTTTGCCCTTCCCCTCACCAGTCTTTACGCCGAGTCTGCCGAGCCCTCGCCAGCGATTGCTCAGATGCAGACGGTTGAGGATTCCTGGGATGGAGCGGTGGCCAAGCACGACCAGTTTGCGATGGAGAACCTGCTGGCGCGAGATTTCGTCGGCATCAGCGCGGAGGGCGATGTGACGACTCGGAACCAGCAGATCGCGCACCTCTTCGTCGCGGGCGCGGAGCCGGTCTCGCTGACGCAGAAGGTGATTGGCGCGCGCGTGTCGGGCGACCTGGCGGTAGTGAACGGCACGTATGTGATGGAGTGGCAGGGCGCGAGCGATCAGCGAAAGGTGGCGGAGAAGGGTGTGTTCACGCACGTCTTCCGCAAGAACAGCGCGGGAAACTGGCAGTGCATCAACTCGCAGCGCACTGTTGTGGCAACAGATGAAGAGCGCAAGAAGAAGGCCGCGGCACATGCGAGCAAAAGTGACGCGGCGCTGCCGCTGCATATCCCGCTGATCTATAAAGGCCCGCAAAGTACAAAGGGGCCGCAGAGCACTCGAGCCTGCTCCGCCAGCAGGGACGAATCAGCCGCCGCAGTGAGGCGTGATGCGACAGGTTGTGAAGCAAGTTGGTCTCATCAGCGCTTCTTCGCGCCGCTCATGCCAGGAGAGACGCCTCATCGGCACCAGAGCACGGCGCCGAGGCGGTAGAGCCAGGCGCGTTCCAGCAGAAAGGGGCGGCCGGTGTTCTCAAGCATGCCGGCCAGCTCGCGATGGGTGTAGGCGCGGCGCACTGAGACGGGGCCGTCGTGGCGCGATATGCGGCTGCGGTCGATGATGCGGTTCAGTTGCGCGAGGCGATAGTGCAGCGCAGTGCGTTCGAGATCATTGATGAGAACGGCGACACGTGCGACGCGCTGGCCTTCTGCCAGAAAACGCATAACCTCTGGTGGCTCCAAGTGATGGAGGAAGAGGCAGCAGGAGACGATATCGACGCTCGCATCGGGGAATGGAAGCTGGAGAGCATTGCCCTCGACTACGCGCGGCGCGGGTAGCTTTGCCGGCCACGCACGGGGTC
This sequence comes from uncultured Acidobacteriaceae bacterium, assembly GCA_963757575.1. Taxonomy (GTDB): domain Bacteria; phylum Acidobacteriota; class Terriglobia; order Terriglobales; family Acidobacteriaceae; genus KBS-83. Next base: position 266,205 of record CAVWSD010000011.1, on the reverse strand, counting down.
CGGCAGGTGGGCGGCGCTGCGATCGAGCAGCGTGACATCAGGCGCGAGGTCGAGCTCGAGCAACGCGGCCTTGAGCACATCTGCGCGTCCGCTGGCGACCTCGAGGATGTGCGGCCGATGCTGACGGGAAGCGTGAGTGAGCGCGCGACGGATCAGCCGCGCATGCAGGCGCACTCCGCCGAAGCGTCGATTGGCGAGGGTGATGGAATGGAGCGCGGCGCCGATCTCGTCCGGCGTGCCGCGATCTTCGTCGAGCCACTCGTCCTCAACAACTCTTTCCATAGACACAATAGGGATACAGGAAGGTGACAATGAGATGACAAAACAAGGCCCGTACACTGCGTCTCATCTCCATTGGGTGTGTAAACCTTCTCATGATCGAACTAATCAGCGTAAGAGTACCGGATGAGTGAATGAGGAGAATGGATATTGCGGTGCTGGGCGGCGGCCCGGCAGGCCTGGCGGCCGCCCTTTCCCTGCAGCAACGCGGCTGCCGCGTAGCGGTCTACGACGGGCAGCATCCGCCCATCGACAAGGCATGCGGCGAAGGATTGATGCCGGAGGCGGTGCGGCTGCTGCGCGGAATAGGGGTGTCGCTCAATGAAAGCGATGGCGCGCCGCTGGCCGGGATCCGTTTCCACGATGCTCACGCGAGCGCGTCCGCGGCATTTGGCGAGGACCGGGGATTAGCGATGCGGCGCACGCGGCTGCAGAAGCGCATGGCGGAGCGGGCGGCGGAGGTGGGCATCGCGCTGCACTGGGGTGCTGTTGTGCGTGCAATGGCGGACGGTGGCTTTGCTTCGGGGGGCGCGGCGATTCATGCAGACTACTTCGTGATCGCCGACGGACTCTGCTCCACGCTGGCGAAGGCGAGTGGCTTCCGCGAGCGTAACTGCTACAGCGGGCGGTATGCGAGTCGGCAGCAATTCCAATGTGCACCATGGAGCGATCAGGTGGAGGTGCACTGGGGCCGTCATGAGCAGCTCTATGTGACGCCGCTGGGTGGCGATGAAGTCGGCATCGCACTGCTGACGAGTACACGCGGCCGCATGCTGTGCGACGCGCTTCCTGATTTTCCCGCAGTCGCAAAACGGATTGACGGCGCGGCGCGTACTTCCAGCATGCGCGGCGCGGTGACGAAAACGCGCAGCCTGCGCGAAGTGATTCGCGGCAATGTTGCGGTGCTGGGGGATGCATCCGGTTCAGTCGATGCGGTGACGGGTGAAGGACTGTTGAGCGCGTTTCGCCAGGCGCATGCGCTGGCAGAGGCGATCGTTGCGGGAGAGCTGGAACGCTATGCGGCGGCGCACCGGCAGATCGCGAACGGCCCGACCCGCATGGCGCTGCTGCTGCTGCTCCTCGACCGCCTGCCGTGGCTCGAACGGGGATTTGTCGCTACGATGGCGAGACGCCCGGAGACTTTCGCAGCGCTGCTGCGCGTTCACCTGGCGGAGGAGAGCTGGCGGAGTTTTGCAGCACATGAGGCCGCAAGGCTCCTGCGTAACAGACGCGAGAGATCGCACTGGTGGCCCTTTGCAGCGGGTGCTTATCGAGAAAGAGGACTATGAAGATTGCCAGTGTCGCGCGTGCACTGCCGCCATACCGGTTCAGCCAGCAGGAGATCTTCGAAGCACTTGCCCGCCACTGGCAGAAGCAATTGGATAACCCCGAGTTGCTCTCGCGATTTCACCATCGGGTCGGCGTGGCGACGCGGCATTTCGTGCTGCCGCTCGATGGCTATGACAACCTGACGCGCTGGGGCGATGCGAACAGGGTGTGGCTCGAAAAAGCGGAGGAACTCGGCGAGCAGGCAATCGACCTGGCGCTTCAGCGTGCAGGCATGGAACGCAGCTGCATCAGCGCGCTGCTTACGGTGTCGGTAACGGGGATTGCGAGCCCATCGCTCGATGCGCACCTGGCGAACCGCATGCGACTGCCGGCGGATATCCGGCGCACGCCTATCTTCGGACTGGGATGTGTGGCAGGCGCAGCAGGGATTGCGCAGGCCGCCGATTATGTTCGCGCGTATCCGGATCGCGTGGCGGTGCTGCTCTCCGTGGAGCTGTGTTCGTTGACGTGGCAGCGAAGCGACCTGACGATTGCGAACCTGATCGCCTCTGGATTATTTGGGGATGGGGCGGCCGCGGTGGTGGTTGCAGGTGATAATGTGGCCGCGCAAGGGCCGGAGATCGTAGATACGGCATCGAGCTTCTATCCGGATACGGAAGGCGCGATGGGCTGGGATATCTCGGAGGAGGGTTTTCGCATTGTGCTGTCGCCGGATGTGCCTGCGATCATCCGTGCGAAGCTGCCGGGCGACGTGGACGCGCTGCTCGCACGCAATGGATTGACTCGCAGCGATGTGGGGAGTTGGGTGCTGCACACGGGCGGCCCGAAGGTGCTGGATGCGATGGCGGGCTCGCTTGGGCTGGAGCGCGAGGCGTGCGCGGCGTCGTGGGATTCGCTGCGCGAGGTGGGGAATCTTTCGTCCGCTTCCGTGTTGCTGGTGCTGGAGGAGATCATGCAAAACCGCCGGCCGGCGCCGGGCACATGGGGAGTGCTGGCGGCGCTGGGGCCTGGATTCTGCGCGCAATTGGTTCTGCTGCGCTGGTAGCAAGCTGATGCTGATTTTTCTTCGACCGCTTGTGCTCCTGCTTGTTGAACGGTCATCGCGCGAGAATTTTCCGTTGGGAGCGCAAAAAAAGCATTGACATATGTACCAGTGCTCATTTCTTTTGATCTGCGTATCGCATCGAGTCGACTTTCGGGGCTCCTCTCTTTCCGTTCAAAGGCTATTTCAGTCATTCCCTCCAGGAGACGCTCGCTGTGGCGGGTGTCCGGATATTTGCGCGGTCCGTCATTCATTGGCCGCTAGTGGAACGTATATAGGCTATCGTCTGCTCGGCTTTTATCGCCCCCGCGGGATCGCGGGTGGTCAAAATCCATTTGCGACTGAATTCACTGAAAAAGGAAATTGGAATGCCCACACGCAAGGTAGCGCCCACACGCACAATCCAGAAATATGGCTGGGTTCCTGATCTTCCAGACCAGCGCGATTTCCTCTATGCTGCGCCCTCCGAATATCAACAGAACATCCCGAGATCAGTGGACCTTTCGAAGAAATGCCCTCCCGTTTATGACCAGGGTCAGCTGGGCAGCTGCACTGCAAACGCGATCGGCGCCGCTATTGAGTTCGAGCAGAAGAAGAAGTTTGTTCCGTCCCGGCTGTTCATTTACTACAACGAGCGAGTCATCGAAAATACCGTCGCCAGCGATTCCGGGGCGCAGATTCGGGACGGCATCAAGAGCGTCGCAACCTTGGGCGCACCTCCGGAGAAGGACTGGAAATATGACATCGCTAAATTCAGAGACACTCCACCAGCGATGGCCTTTCGCGACGCGAAGGCAGATCTAGTCACTCTCTACCAGCGAGTTATTCAAGACCTCAATACCATGAAGGGGTGTCTTGCTTCCGGCTATCCTTTCGTTTTTGGCTTCACCGTTTACGCGTCGTTCGAAGGCGCGACGGTCGCCAAAACCGGGATTGTGCCCATGCCGGCATCTGATGAAAAAAGCGTGGGCGGTCACGCAGTGCTGGCGGTGGGCTATGACGATGCAACGCGCGAGTTTCTTGTCCGTAACTCCTGGGGTCCTGATTGGGGGCTTAAAGGCTATTTCAAAATACCTTACGCGTACCTTACGACCGCGAAGCTTGCGTCCGATTTCTGGACGATTCGGGGTGTCGACCAAGGTACGAAGACCGCCAAAACCAAGGGCAAGCGAAAGAAGAAGTAGACCTGCCGCGCCGGCGTTCAGCGATCTTGTTCCTTACTGTTCCTGTCCCTGAACCCAACGAACGCCGAAGGAGAACGTCGGGCGATAGTACTCACGCTGGACGGGGTACTGTTCGCTGCCGTTGTAGAAGCCGAAGACTTCATTGCTCAGATTCAATCCAGATACGACAAGCTGAATGCCTCTGTAGAACCGATAGCTGCCCTGGAGGTCGAACTGAGTGTGCGGATAGAGATATTGATCTCCGGCGGGGCCTTTGAGCCCGAGGATCGGATTGTTCGCAGGGCCGGTGCCTGGCCCCCATTGATAGGCATAGATGTTTGCGTCGTTGTGGCTGATGGCAAAGCGGGATGAAAAGCGGCCCTTATCGTAGGTGAGATTGAAGTTGTAGTTATTGGGCGCGTCGCGTTGCAGCCGGGGCTTATCCGTACGTCCGGGCGCTCCAACGGTGGGAGCGTTAAAGCCATAAGGAAAGGTGATCTGAGATGTGACGTAGCTGTAGTTCGCAGAGACGCCGATGCCGTTCAGCAGACCGGGCAGGAAGGAGAAGCGCTGCTCCCATTGCGTCTCGATTCCCTGGATGTGGGCGCTCGGACCATTGATGGATTGGTTCAGCTGAAAAATTAGTCCGGGGTACTGCGGATCGGTAGTCTGGGTGGTTGTGGGGAAAATCGGATCAGTGAGCTGCTTGTAAAAATAGCCTGCCTGCAAGATCCCGAGCGGCTGGAAGTAGTGCTCGATCAGCACGTCGTAGTTGTTTGCCTTGGTTGGCAGCAGATTGGGATTGCCCTTATTGATGCTCTTCGGGCTCGCATTCGGATCAACTGTGGTTGACGGCACCAGGTCTCCGATGTTGGGCCGCGAAATCCCTCGCCCGTAGCTCAGGCGCAGGTTTGTGTCCTTCTGCAACTGATACTGCGCCTGCACGCTGGGGAGTGCGTTGAAATAGCTGGTGTCCTGGCGGATGGGCGTGATGGTAGGCGGCAGAGGATTGCCCTGGCCGTCGACATTCGCAGTCAACTGATTCGCGAGAAAGTGGGTGCCTGTTTCCTCGAACCGCACGCCGCCCTGAAAGCGCCATTTGCCGACGAAGATGACGTCCTGCACATAACCTGCGGAGACGCGCTCATTCGCGTTGAAGAAAGCGCCCGCCGACTGCGTGATGCTGCCAACGGTGTCCAGCGCGAAGGCGCCTGGATTCGATGCAACTGCGCTCAGGATCTTGTTGTAATTCGACGTCGGACCGTAGGCCTGGCCGCGGATCGCGAAGGACTTGTTGTAATAGGTAGGATTCGTATACCCGCCTATTACGTTCGCGAGTGTGAACGGCACCACGCTGGGATCCGCCAGCCCGTAGAGTTGATCATCCTCATTCTGCGTTGAGGCGGAGTTGCGAATCTTCAAGCCCATAGAGAACGTGCTCGGCTTCGCAGCAATCGTAAAGTTGTGCGCATAGGAAGCATCGCCCTGAATGTTCAGCTGGGTCGCATGGTAGCGCGTCGAGTCAGTGGAGGAGACGGCATATTGGGTGGCGTTAAAGAGACTGCTCCCGTCGGTGGCATTGAACTTTGGACGCAGAGGGTTGCTGAGATCGAGCGAGAAGGGCACGTTGCTGTTGCCAGAGAAGTTAGTTGCGGGGAAATCCTGCCCGCCGATGTTGTGCCCGCGAGATACGGCGAAGTTATAGACGAAAAAATCTTTTGCGAAGTCCTGCTTTACTCCGGTGAGGACACTGAACACCTGCTGGTCGGGCCGGCGAATGTAATGCCGATACGCATAACTGCCGGTATTGTCGAAGGTGAGAACGTTGCCGCCTGCCGAGGTGAGCGCTCCCACGGTTGGCGTGTACACGATCGTGTCCCCATAGTCATGGAAGTCCGCGTACAGTCCCTTCATGTAGGCGGTGGCCGTTGGCGTGAACTTGTAGTCGATGCCGCTGTCGAAGCCGTAGCGCGTACGGTAGTAGTTGTACGATCGCAAATCGGCAGTGGGCGTATAAGCGAGTGGTTTTGCTGTAGCGGGATCCGTTGCGATGGCTTGCGAAGGCTCCAGGTCATCGATGCCGCGGTTGGTGCGGTCCCAGGTTCCGCCTAGGAGAAAGCCGAACTGCTTGTTGACGCCAAAGCGCTGGCCAAATGTGCCGTCGAAGCCACCGCGCCAGTAGCCGTTCTGAATCGGGTTATAGCCGGTGGTGCCGCTCATGGTATAGGTGGGCCTATCAAGCGCGCTCTTGGTCACCAGGTTGACGTTTCCGCCGATGCCATCGCCATCCTGGTCCGGTGAAAGTGTCTTGTACACCTCGATGCGTTCGACAATATCCGAGGGGACCGCGTCAAGCTTGATGTTGCGCACCGTCACTTCCGGAGCCGGCACGTTCACGCCATTGATGGTGACGTTGCTGAGGCGCGGCTCGGTGCCGCGAATCTGCACATACTTGCCCTCGCCTTCGTCGCGCTCGAGCGAAACGCTAGGCAGGCGGCCAACCGCGTCCGCAATGTTGGTGTTGGGCAGGCTGGTGATGACGCGTTCGGGAAGTATCTGAACGATATCCGAAGACATACGTTCGATGTTGATGGCTTCTGCCTCGCCCTGCAGACGTGCCGCGTTGACCATCACGGTGTCCGCACCGGAGGCTACCTGCAGCGTGGGGTTCACGGTTGCCAACTGACCGCTTTGGACCTTAACGGGGATCGTGGACGGGGCAAACCCGACATAGGAAATCGTGACTGTATAGTCGCCGGCGGGCAGATCTGCTATACGGAACTGGCCTTGATCGTTGGTTGCGGTTTGTCTTCCTGTCGGCTCAAGTGTGATTTTGGCACTCACGAGGATCGACCCGCCAACATCCTGCACAGTCCCGACAATGCTTCCGGCTTGCGTCTGCGCCTTCAAAGACGGCTGACTTATGGCTATAAGCGCTGTGAATAGACTGAACAGAAAGACGATGAACGGCCGTCGAATTTTCAAGAACATATGTTTCAACCTCGCGTGGCCTCCGGGGCGATAGATGATGACCGGATGTGGGGACTACATCATCGCGAAACTTAAGGAGGACTTAAGAGACGGGCGAGTCACAGAGGATTGAAGTACATTTCACAGACCTGTAACTATGTGCGGAAAAAAGCGCAAAGAAATCACAGACAATTCATAAGTCCGTGGTTAATTATTCACTGACTTTTGGATTCCGCCGTGCGGGCGGTCGCTCACCTGATGGGGACTGCGGCCGGTCGAGTACCTCTCAATCCGGGGACATGGAGCCCCGGATCTTATGGCCACGCAACCTGAAAGCGGATCCCTCCACTGCGTCGGCGTCGCATCGCGCCACGGCTCCGGCCGGGATGACGAGCGTGTTAGCGTTTGCGCTTGTGGGCGCATTGAGGATGATCTCGCCGGTAATTACGCGGTAAGGCGATCGGGGTCGTTTGCGGCCTGGCGGGCCAGGACGAGCGTGATGTCGTCGGGCTGTTCCTGCTCACCGATCCAGGCGCGAAGCGATTGCAGCACCTGCTGCGAGATGGCGGCGAGCGGCAGATGACGGTGGCGCTTGACCATTTCGATGAGGCGCTCTTCGCCGAATTCGCCGAATTCGTTTTCCGGCTCAGTCACGCCGTCGCTGTAGGCGATGAGGATGTCGCCGGGATCGAGAGTGACCGTGCCCTCGTCGTAGACGAGGTTGTCGAGCAGACCGATGACGGAGCCGCCGCGATCGAGGCGGCGAACGGACCCATTGGCGCAGAGAACGAAGGGCGGGAGCTGGCCGCCGTTGGAGTAGACGAGCTTGCGCGAGTTGGTGTCGTAATGCGCCAGGAACAGAGTTGCGTACTTTTCCGGTTGCGTGCTGCGATAGAGGTGGCGGTTGAGCAGGCTGAGCACCTTGCCGGGTGAGCTGAAAGTAGCGCCACCCTGGAAGAAGCGGTCTGTGCCACCGTTGTTGCTGAAGCAATCCTCACCCGCGAAGCGATACGCGCGCACGGCGGAATGCAGTGAGGCCATAAGCAGCGCGGCGGAGATGCCCTTGCCGCTAATGTCGCCTGTGGCCAGGGTCAGCTCGCTTTCGCCGAGGATCAGGAAGTCGTAGTAGTCGCCGGAGACGGTGCGGGCGGGCTTGCAGACGCCGTGGAGCTCGAGCCCGGGCATCTCGACCTGTCCGTGGGGAAAGAGATTGTTCTGCACCTCCTGCGCAATCTCCAGCTCGCTCTGCATGCGTTCCTTCTCACGCTGCTGTACCAGCAGGCGCTCGAGTGACTCCGACATGGTGTTGAAAGAGAGAGAGAGGGCGCCGAGCTGGTCACGGCGCTGCACGTGGATGCGATGCGCGAAGTCGCCGCTGTCGATGGCTACGGTGGCGCGATAGAGGTCGGCGACGGCGTTGGTGATGGTGCGGTTGAGACGGATCGCCATGATGAATGCGACAAGCTCAATAACAGCGAATACCGCAGCCAGCGTGATCAGCCCGTAACGGATGACATTAGCGACGACGACGGCGGTACCGAAGAGATGCGCGTAGAGCAGGGTGGGACGAGAGGTAACGTACAGCAGGCTGGTGAGCTGTTTTCCGTGCGCCCATTCCGTGGTGGTGAGCGGGACAGGAAAAGTGATGCGGGGATCGAGCAGGAAGGCGGCAGGAGCGAGGACGCCGCCTGTGACGGTCCCGGCAGTTTGCTGAGCGACTTCATTCTTTGAGACCGGATGCTCATCTCTGGGAGAGGCCTTCGCGTTGTCATCCTGCAGGGACTTGCTGACGTCGGGAATGATGTGAATGAGCCCGAGACCCTGCGCAAGCTGAGTGACAGTTGCGGGGTTGAGGGGTGCGCTGGAGACGAAGACGACCTGGTGACCGGCGACGCTCCTGGTGTTCACTGCGCGAAGGAAGAGACGCCCGCCATCGAGGACGACACCGCGAAAGCCGTCGCGCGACCAGGCGGGATACGCGATGGGGTCCTGGTCATTGTGCTGCGGCAGCGCGCGGCTATCGGCGATGAGCTCGATGCGGCGCTGATCGGTCCATGCATCCACGACCAGCCTGCCGGGAAAGTTCTGATTGGCTCCCTCGTAGTCGGCGAGCTCGACGGATGAGACCGAAGGCGAACGCGCGATGCTATGTGCGGTATGGACGGCGAAAGCCTGGTTCTCGGCGCTGAGGCGTTCCAGTAATTTGTCCAGCTCGGAAGTAGCGGCGAAGGTCGCGAACTGGCCGGAGAAGACGTATGCAGCAATAGTCGCGAGAGTGACGAAGAGCACCACCGGCGCAAGGCCCATGAGCAGGTAGGTGACGACGAGACGATTGCGCACCTTCCACAGCACGTGGTTGATCAGCCAGCGGTAGAGGATGATGCAACTGAAGACCAGCCAGACCGGCACCACGAAGAGCAGAAAGAACGTGCTGATGCCATTGGATGGGCCGGGCAGATAGCGCACCAGGATCAGGAGGACGAGGGCCGCGGACGACCAGAAAGCACCGTGCTCTGCTACACCCGCGAGTGCAGGGCGGCGCAGCGGATTCAGAACGGCGGCTTCTATGCGCGCGAAGAGGTTCGGCATACTCAGGGCGAGTGTAACGCACGCCTGAGGCGGGACTTAGATATCGGATTCGGGGTCGCTGTAGTGCCTGGCGCTGACTTCGCTGGCGAGACGCAGCGCGTGGCGGGAGGCGGAGTAGTGGGCGCCGGCGAGCATGAGCAGTCCGCTCACAAAGGCCCACATCATCAGCGAGACGGAAACGGAGAAGGGGCCATAGACGGAGCGGAAGTCGAGCAGTGGCAGGAGCGCGATGTAGATGCGCTTGGCGACCTCCCACAGCAGGCCGGTGGTGACGGCGGCGGGCAGGACGGCGAGAATGGGGAGCCGGCGGTTGGGCAACACCCAGTAGATGAGCAGGAAGATAAGCACGCTGATGACGGCGGCGGAGATTTGCAGCAGCCAGTGGGCGAGGAAGTTGAAGACGAGATTGTCTGTATTGCCGAGGAAGAGGAGGCTGAGCAGGCTGTGCTGCGCAGCGGTGAGCGAGATGGAGATCAGGGTGAGGGTGCCGATGGCAAACGCCAGGCCCAGAGACACGAGCTGGTTCTTGAGATAGGAGCGGTTGCGGCTGGCGCCCCAGACCTGGTTGAGGGCCACTTCGAGCGGCATGAAGACGCCGGTAGAGGAGATGAGCAGCATGACTATGGAGGCGATCTGCACGCCGCCATGTGCGCGGGAAAGGATGGTCATGTTTCGGATGACGAAGTCCTGACCGGCGGGGAGGAAGTAGCGGATCTCGTCGGCGATGACGGCCACCATGGCGGGCGAGTGGAAGACCTGGCGCGCCAGGGTGAGCATGAGGACGATGAACGGAAAGAGCGAGAGGATGACGTTGGCGGCTACGCTGAACGCGTAGGTGTGCACCTCCGTCTGTGCGAGATAACAGGCGAGCGCCTTCCCGCGCTGGGCGAGGGAGGCGTTTTCCGGCAGGCTCCTCAGGGGCGCGGCGGTGGACCGGCCGGCCTCCGCCGAAGTGGCCTCAAGACCGGGCGGGAAAAGAGTCAGCATCGACATGGGGAATGGCTCCGCTGGGGGATGGTAGCAACGGGCGGAGGCAATTCCACTCCCCATAAGGGGTGATCTGGCAGACGGCAAGGCTGTTGAAAACTCGCGGTAACGCAATTTTGTGTTGCACTTAGAAGTGTTTCCTGCCATAACAGGAGAACGCAGGACGCCAGTGTGGGTCCGCGGGAAGCACGAATTTGGAAGGCCGTTTTTGATGTTCTGGTTTTACTGTTCCGCAATGAGTTCTGGAGACCATGAGCTGCCCTGCGTCAATGACGCCGGCAGCTTTTCGTGTTTTCAGGGGTGATTGCGGGACGCCACACAAGTAGAGGTGAAAGGAGTCTCCCGTGAAAGAGCAAGGCGTTGTGAAGTGGTTTAACGGAGCAAAAGGATATGGTTTCATCCAGCGCTCCACCGGCGAAGATGTGTTTGTACACTTCTCGGCAATTCAAGAGAATGGGTACAAGACGCTGAATGAGGGTGAAGGAGTGGAGTTCGAGTGCCAGCAGGGTCCGAAGGGACTGAATGCGGCCAACGTAATTCGCAGCGCCTAAGCCATCACGATTGAGTTGCAGAATGGCCTCCCCAACGCAGGGAGGCCGCTCTGCTCCAAAGCGGTCTGCACATTACCATCGCGCCTGCGCCGCCCACAGAAACCTGCCGATTTACCCCATTCCAACTGCTACTCTGAAAATAGAGGGGCAGAAGCAGGCTGAGCTGCCGTCGAGGCGCTTACGCCAGGCGGCTTTTCCGGACCTTTCATAAGTTGTTCATTCCTGCGAATTTACTCTCAAACCTGTCAATTTCAATAGCTTAAGCCCCGGCGCTGTGCAACGCTCCGGAAAGAGTGCGTTTGTGCATCCGTAAGTCCAGCGAAATGACGAATTTACCCGTAAGTCCACTGAACAGACGAATTTAGCTCTCGGGAGAGGATCTAAACCGCTCAATCCGAAAGGCTTCCACGCCACTCTCCGGCGACGGGAGGGGGGAGGGGGGCCGCTCGCTCAGGCGCTCCAGGGCCCAGGCCGCGGCTTCGGCCAGCACTGCATCCTCATCGTCGGCAGCAGCCCATCGCTTGAGCTGGGGCAAAAACTCCTGCTGCCCGCTGTTTCCCATAGCGATAGCCACGTTGCGCAGCAATCCGCTTCGTTTTGTTCGCTTTATCGGGGAGCCTCGGAACTGCTGGTTGAACTCCTCGGCGGTTAGACTGGCGAGCCATGCGAGGGCTGGGTTGATGAGCTCGGGGCGGGTGAAATCAGATTCGCTCCTGCTGCTTGAGGCTTTTGCGTTCCAGGGGCAGACTTCCTGGCAGATGTCGCAGCCGAAGACCTGGCGGCCGATCGGGGCGCGCAGTTCTTCGGGGATCGGGCCGCGCTTTTCGATAGTGAGATAGGCGATGCAGCGGCTGGCGTCCATCTGGCGCGGGGCGATGAGCGCCTCGGTGGGGCAGGCCTCGATGCAGCGGCGGCAGGTGCCGCAGCGGTCGGCGGCGGCCACGGGCAGGACGGCGGGCGCGACATCGAGCGAGGTGACGATGCAGCAGAGGAAGAGCATCGAGCCGAGCTGCTGGTTGAGGGTGCAGGTGTTCTTGGCGGTCCATCCGATGCCGGCGCGGCGGGCGAGATCGCGCTCGACAAGGGGGCCGGTGTCGACGTACGAGCGGGACTCGAAGGGGCCGCTGATGACGTTGTGGAGCGCGGCTTCGAGGGCGCGCAGCCGGTTGAGTAAGGTGTCATGGTAGTCGGACGGGCGGAGTTCGCCGGTCGATGCATCGAGCTTGCCAGCCCAGGCATAGCGGGCGATCCAGCCGCTGGAGGTCGGTGCGGGGTCAATGGAGAGCGGGCCGGGCGCGTTGTAGCTAGCAGCGCAGACAATGACGGAGCGAGCCCACGGGATGGCGGCCTGGACGTTGGAGCGCAGCAAAGTGCCGTGTTCGTTGCGGCGCTTGAGGTAGTCCATTTCGCCTGCATGGCCGGCGGCGATCCAGTCTTCCAGATACTGTCCGGGATCTTCGCTTCCCTGCTCTTTTGTGCCGTCGAGCGCTGCTATGCCGGCGAGGTCGAAGCCCTCGGCCTGAGCGAGGCGCGTGAGTTCATCCGGCGGCAGGTTGAAGGTGGGCATTGCTGTTTCTATCGTAGCGAGTATGAAGCGAAGGGAATAGGGACGAGGGAATAGGTAATAGGAGCAGCTGCGATCTTCGGGTTCGTGATCCCAATCGCAGCGAGGTGATCCCTTGTTCCTGTTCCCTGTTCCCTACTTCCCCGCTCTCAGCGGCTGGTGAGGACGGCTAAAGCCTTTTCGTAGCGCTCGAGTTTCTTGTCGAGCTCGACGGGCGGCTCGGGGCGGCGCTCGGGGGACATGTTGTCGTAGAGGTCGGCGATCTTGACCATGCGGCCGATGGGGTCGGCCTTGGAGCGAAGCACGAAGTCTTCGTAGGACTCCTTCTTCGGTGTCTCGCGGCGGCTGACACTGTCTACGGCGTTGCGGACGTTTCTGCCGAAGAGGGTTTCGATCTCATCGAGAGTGGTGGCGGTGTCTTCGACTGTGTCGTGGAGGATGCCGGCGATGAAGTAGTCCTCGCCGAGGTGCCACACCGCGAGCGCCACGCGAAAGCAGTGGGCGATGTAGGGCTTGCCGGCTTTGTCCTTCTGGTCCCTGTGGCGGATAGCGGCGAACTGAATAGCCTGACGAACTCTGGAGCTGAGCTTCACGGGGAGCGAATCCATGGAGCGATGGTAGAGAGGCGCGACGCGGGCGGCAAGGTGTGCGCGCGATGAATGCGCGCAGTTCTGTTGAAATCGGTGAATGTGCGGGCCGGCGAATGTCAGGAGGCGGCTATGAGTTTCTCCGAATAGCTGGCGATCTGCTCCAGGCAGAGCTCGCGTGCCTTGGCTCCGGCTCGTTCGCGTTGATACCAGTCGAGTGTGTAGTCGAGAGCTTCGGGGAGAGAGAAGGCCGGTTGCCATTGCAGTGCGGAATGCGCCTTAGACCAGTCGAGCTTCAGCATCTGGGCTTCGTGCACATGCGCATGCGCGTCGATCTTCCACTCGGTCGCGCTTCCCCACTTTGAGGAGAGATAGCGGACGATCCACTCGACCGGCTGAGCGTCGGTGTAGCGGGGACCAAAGTTCCAGGCGGAGGCGAAACGCGTGCCGCCGGTGTGGAGTTTTTCTGCGAGCGTGAGATAGCCGCGCAGCGGCTCGAGCACATGCTGCCATGGGCGGGTGGCGGCGGGGTTGCGAATCTCGAGCGTTTTGCCGCTGGAGAAGGCGCGCACGATGTCGGCGATGAGTCGATCGGAGGCCCAGTCGCCGCCGCCGATGACATTGCCCGCGCGAGCGGATGCGAGCGCGACGTGGTGCTCGGCGTAGTGCGCGGGATTGAAGAAGGAGTCGCGCCAGGAGCTGGTGACGATCTCGGCGCAGGCCTTCGAGGAGCTGTAGGGGTCGTATCCGCCGAGCGGATCAGTCTCACGATAAGGCCAGATCCACTCCTTGTTCTCGTAGCATTTGTCCGTGGTGATGACGACGACAGCACGGACGGAAGGCGTTTTGCGCACAGCTTCGAGAAGGTGGATGGTGCCGAGGACGTTGGTCTCGTAGGTGCCGACGGGATCGGCGTAGGAATGGCGAACGAGGGGCTGCGCGGCGAGATGGAAGACGATCTCCGGCAGGGCGGTTTGCATCGCGGCTTGGAGTCGCGTTGCGTCGCGAAGGTCGCCGATGATGGAGTGCATGCAGGCGGCGACGTCCGCTTTGTGAAAGAGGCTGGGGTCGGTGGGCGGATCGAGCGCGTAGCCGGTGACGTTTGCGCCGAGATGCTGCAGCCACAGCGCGAGCCAGCTCCCCTTGAAGCCGGTGTGGCCGGTGAGAAAAACGGGCTTGCCGCTCCAGAACTGAGTTGGCGCCACGGTTACCAGACCTTCCAGGGCGCGCGATCGCTGTTCCACAAGCTTTCGAGCAGGTTCTTGTCGTGCAGCGTGTCCATGGGTTGCCAGAAGCCTTGATGCTTGTATGCAGCGACCTGGCCCTCACGGGCTAGCGTCTCCATGGGTTCGCGCTCCCATGGGATGGTGTCGTCCTTAATGTACTCGCCCACTTTCGGTGAGAGGACGAAGTAGCCGCCGTTGATCCACCGACCATCGCCGCTGGGCTTTTCGGTGAACTGCATGACGGCGCCATCGCCGGCAATGTCGAGCGCGCCAAAGCGGCCGGTGGGCATGGCGGCAGTAAGGGTGACCAGGCGGCCGTGGCTGCGATGAAAGGCGAGCAGCGCCGCGATGTCGACATTCGAGACGCCATCGCCGTAGGTGAAGCAGAAGTTCTCTTCGTCCTTCACATAGGGCAGGACGCGTTTCAGGCGGCCGCCGGTCATGGTGGCGGCGCCGGTGTCGACCAGGGTGATGCGCCAGGGCTCCGAGGTATTGCGATGCATTTCCACCTTGTTGTTCAGGATGTCGATGGTGACATCGGAGGCGTGAAGATAGTAATTCGAAAAGTATTCTTTGATGAGATAGCCCTTATAGCCGAGACAGATGATGAAGTCGTTGATGCCGTAGTGGGAGTAGCTCTTCATGATGTGCCACAGGATGGGGTGGCCGCCTATCTCCACCATCGGCTTGGGACGGATGGAAGTTTCTTCACTGAGCCGGGTGCCAAGACCGCCGGCAAGGATAATGGCCTTCACAAAACCACCTTAAAAAGCATTTTCGATATCCGTATAACGTTCAACGATTGTTCTTGTGGCTTTTCTTGACGGAAAACCCACGCCGACAGCATCTCCTCAGGCCAAAGTATTACCGAAAATGCTTCAGCCAAAGCACAGATAATGTGATGTGGCGAGATCCGTTCTGTACAGCTGTTCCTTGATCGAACGGCTGCGTCGAAAGTCATTCGATACCTTACACCATCTGTGCTTTGGCTCAGGAGCGGGATTCGACTGCATTGCTGGCGCCGGGATCGAGGGCAGCGTCCATCGCGTCCCCGGAGCGGCGAAAGGAAAAATGCTTATGGCCGAAGTAGCTCGCGGCCACGGTGATCAGGGTGAGGATAGCAGCAGCCACATTGGAGGCCAATTGTGAACGCCCGAACCAGTGACGCAGCAGGAGCGTGAGCGGGGGCAGCATGATAAGCGCGAAGAGCATGCTGGTGCCGTAGACCGAAAGGCAGCGCAGCCATTCGCGCAGATAGTGGCCGTGAGTGCGAAAGACAAACCACTTGTAGCCGAGAAACGCGACTGTGATGGCGATGATGTTCGAGAGGAGGCTGGCTATCTCCGAACCGTAGACGCCGAAGCGGCGAAAGAGATAGTTGAGCGCGACAAAGAGCGTATAGCCGAAACAGGTGTTGAAGCCGCCCACCAGCAGATACCGGATGACCTGCCATGGCTGGGCCCTTTGTGTACCCCGATTCATGAAGACGATCGCCCGGGGAAGTTGATGCGCTCCTTTTCGATGACGAGCGGGCGGTTCTGCACAAAGGTATGGATGGAGCCGACGTATTCACCGATGATGCCGAGGCAGAGCAACTGCACCGAACCGAGAAAGAAGAGGCCGAGAACGAGCGGCGCGACGCCGAGCGAGAAGCTGTTCCAGAAGACGATCTTGTAGAGCAGATAGAAGAAACCAAGAATGAGGCTGAGGGCGGCGGAGATGAACCCGGCCGCGGTAACGAGACGCAATGGAACCTTGGACAGATTGGTGATGCCGAGCATCGCCAGGTCGTACAGGGTGTAGAAGTTGTTTTTGGTGATGCCGCGCTCGCGGCGATTCTGGTTGTACACAACTTCCGTATGCGGAAGTCCCAGCTCGGCGATCATGCCGCGAAAGTAGGGATACGGGTCCTGGAATTTCTGCTTGAGGAGCTCAACCACACGCCGGTCGTACAAGCCGAAGCCGGTGAAATGCGAAATGACCTGCACGTCGGTCAGCTTTCCAACGAGGTTGTAGTACGCGGTGCGAATGCTATACATCAGGCCCGACTCTTCGCTTGTGGTCTTGACGGCAGCAACCACGGGGAAGCCTTCCTCCCAGCGCGCCAACATTTCGGCGAAGAGCTCCGGCGGCTCCTGCAAATCGGCGGCGATAGCACCGACCGCGTCGCCGTCGGCCTCAAGAAACGCGTGCATGGGTGAGCGGAGGTGGCCGAAGTTGCGCGCATTCACGATGACCTGCACCTCGGGAAATTCCGCCGCCATGGCACGCAGCACATTGACCGTGCCGTCGTGCGAGGCGTTGTCGATGAAGATGTGACGGTACTCATACTGCGGCAGCGTGTCCATCACCGCGCGAGTGCGGCGATGGAGTTCGCGAACATTGAGTTCCTCGTTGAAACAGGGCGTGATGATGGTGATGCGTTTGCGGTCGGTCATTAGGGGCTAGAGCATTTTTGCTATTACCGTGCAATGCGGAGTGACTCTCGGCGTGGCCTTTCTTTACGGAAAGTCCACAGGAACTATCGCTGGTCTGTCTATACCTATAGCAAAAATGCTCTAACTCTGGAGCACGGGGATGAACCCGCCGGTCTTTTGCGCAGCCACGAAGGATTCGATCGTCTCTGCGACATAGTCGAGCATGGTTTCGCTTAATCCGGGAAAGATGCCCAGCCAGAATACAGAACGCATGACGTAATCGGTGCGATCAAGACTGGATGCGACGCGGTATTTGACGTTCTGATACGCGGGCTGACGGACAAGGTTGCCGGCGAAGAGGAGACGGGTGGCGATCTTTCTCGACTCGAGCTCGCGCACCAGGGCGTCGCGGCCGAAGGGTGCGCCGTCGCGCACGCCGATGGGAAATCCGAACCAACTGGGCTCGGCTGCATGGGTGCTCTCCGGCAGCAGGAGCACGTCTTCGAAGGGCTTGAGGCGCTCGTAGAGATAGCGGAAGTTCTGCCGGCGCGCCTCAATGAAGCCGGGCAGCTTTTGTAACTGCGACAATCCTACGGCTGCCTGCATGTCAGTCATCTTCAGGTTGTAGCCGATGTGCGAGTAGATGTACTTGTGGTCGTAGCCGCAGGGCAACTCACCGAGCTGCCACTCGAAGCGCTTGCCGCAGGTGTTGTCCTTGCCGGGCTCGCACCAGCAGTCGCGGCCCCAGTCGCGAAAAGACTCGGCGAGGGTTTTAAGCAGCGCGTTGTTGGTTACGACCGCGCCGCCTTCGCCGGTGGTGATGTGATGCGCCGGATAGAAGCTGACGGTGGCGAGGTCGCCGAAGGTGCCGACCATCTGGCCGTTGTACTTTGCGCCGAGAGCGTCGCAACTATCTTCGACCAGCCAAAGCTTATGCTTCCTCGCGAAGCCGGCGACCAGATCGAGATCGAAAGGATTGCCCAGGGTGTGGGCGATCATGATGGCGCGGGTGCGTTCGCTGAGCGCGGCCTCGAGCTGCGAAGCATCGGCCTGATAGGTCGGCGTGGTCACGTCAATGAAGACGGGGACGCAATTGTTCTGAATGATGGGATTGACGGTGGTGGGAAAGCCTGCGGCCACGGTGATGACTTCATCGCCGGCCTTGATCTGGCGCTCGCCGAGTCGCGGCGAGGTAAGGCAGGAGAAGGCGCAGAGGTTGGCTGAGGAGCCGGAGTTGACCAGCGAGGCGCCGCGCACACCGAAGAAGCGGGCCAATTGCCGCTCAAACTGGGTGGCGAAACGGCCGGTGGTGAGCCAGCAATCAAGCGAGGCATCGATGAGGCTGCGGAGATCGGAGGCATCAAGCACTTTGCCGGAGACGGGCACGGGCGAAGTTCCAGGCTCAAAGACTTTCCCGCCGAACTGCTGGTTGAAGAACTGCTCGGCCAGCGCAAGAATCTGCTCCCGAAGCGCGGTCGCGTTTTCACTCATAGCACTATGGTAGTTCGAAAGGTTGAGACTTGCCTGCTCGAAAGCTTGCCCCGGCTCAGGCGGAGTTTGGCACTTGTTGAGAACCCGGGGCCGCTGGAGTCTGCGGCGGGTGCTGATCGATGCTGCCGGACTCGACGATGTCGACGGAGGAAGCGGCGCTGGCGGCGTTCCCGCGGTAGTGCGCCAGCACTTCGGCGATGTTGCGGAAGAGGGCCTCGGGGCCTTCGACCTTGCTGACAAACCGGTCGGCGAATATGGCATCGTCTGGTATCTCGTTCACACCGGAGACGATGATGATGGGCAAATGCGGACGGGCGCCTCGGAGCATCTTTGCCAGTTCGGTGCCGAGGACAGCGGGCATCATCTGATCGGTGAGAACAAGATCTACCGGATGTTGATGGAGCAGCTCCAGTGCTTCCGCCGCAGATGCAGCTTCGAGGACGGTATACCCCTGGGTGGCGAGAACCATCACACGAAGTGTACGCGGGACCTGCTCATCATCCACACAAAGAATGACGGTATCAGGCACGGCCGCTCGCTCGTACCGCGGGCTCGGCGACCTTCAACGACTCCGGCGGCACATCGATTTCCTCGGCAGCCCCCAAGGCAGCGTGGGGCAGGAAGATCTGGAAGCAGGTGATGTTTCTGTTGCTGTTGCGAAGACTCCTGAAGGAGATGGTGCCTCCATATTTCTGAATGATGCCTTTGCTGATCCACAGTCCAAGGCCGGTGCCCTTTGCCGACTTAGTTGTGAAGAATGGCTCGAAGAGGTGCTTGGCGTGTTCGGCGTCGATGCCGATCCCGGTGTCGCAGACGGAGATCCATGTGCCCGCGCGCCGATTGTCGCGGCGGCCGGAAGCGAAGACATGCAGGCGGAGCTTGCCTCCATCCGGCATGGCCTGCATTGCATTGCCGATGAGGTTCAGAAAGACCTGCTTCAGCTCCACCGGGAAGCCCAGGACCATGCCCTGGCTTCGGTACCGCTTGAGGACGGCGATCTTGTTGAATTCCAGCCGGCGAAGCTGCAGTTCGAGGATGTCGTCGAGCAGCTGCGCGATGGAGACTTCGACCGGGTGTTTGGATTCGCGATAAAAGCCAAGGGTCTGGCGCGTGATGTGCGAGAGGCGCAGCATTTCCTCTTCGCCCATCTGGGCGTAGTGGCGGGCCTCATCGTCGAGCGATGGATGATCGCGCAGCAGAAAGAAGGTGTTGCTGATGGCTTCGAGCGGATTGTTGATTTCGTGCGCGATGATGCCGGCAACGCGGCCCATGGCGGCGAGCCGCTCGGCCTTGCGGAGTGCCTCTTCCGCCTGCAATTGAGAGGTGATGTCGCGGTTGATCTCGAGAATGGCATTTCCCTGCGCCTTCAGCGCGAGCCGACTGGCCACTACCAGCTCACGGCCCTCGTGAGTTGTCTGAGTGAGGTTGCCTTCCCAGCTTCCGGTGGTTGCCAGCGCCAACTCAATCTCCACATCCTCAACCGGAAAGCGAGTCTTCAGGATGTCGTGGATGGATTTGCCGAGTACCTCGTCCCGCTGCCAGCCGTAGAGGGCCTCGGCGCCGGAGTTCCAGAAGAGAAGCAGGCCGTTCAGGTCGCGGACGATGATGGCCTCGGTGGCGAGCTCGAGCAGGTCGGCACGCTCGCGGAGCAGATCTTCCATCTGTTTGCGGCCGGTTACGTCAAAGAAGGCGCCGACGGCGCCGCGCACCGCCCCCGCCGGATCGTGAAGCGGGCTGGCGCTCGCCAGCAGATGGGTTGTGGATCCACTCTTGTGACGAATTTCCAGCTCCATGCTGCCAAGCTGCTGCCCACTCAAGGCGGATCGGTGGAGCGGAAATTCATTGAGCGCGAGTTCCCGGCCCTCCTGGTAGATGCGGAAGAAATGATCTCGCAGACTGTCTGCGGTGGGTGAGAAGGCCTCGCCCGCCCCTACGCCCAGCATCTGGGTCAGGGCCGCGTTGCCGGTGACGGCACTGCACGCGGGGTCTTGCGAAACAGCCACCCCTACGGGAAGCACCTGCATTATGGTCTCGAGCTCGGCCAGGCGCTGCTGGAGCTGGCTGTTCAGATGACGGATTTTTTCTTCGGCGGCAATCTGATCGCTGATGTCGGTGCAGGTGCCGAACCACCGTGCGACGCTGCCCTGCGAATCGCGGAGCGGCACGGCGCGAGCGATGAACCACTTGTACTTGCCATCTTTGCCGAGCAGGGGGAAGGTATCTTCCCATAATTCGCCGGCGCTCCATGCCTGCTGGAGGCGCTTCATGGTGCGTTCGACGTGATCGGGATGCTGCACGCTGGTCCAGCCCCAGCGCTCGATCTCCTCTTCGCCGGCGCCGATGTAGTCATACCAGCGCTGGTTGTACCAGAAGATGGCGCCCTCCGCGTTGGCCATCCAGGCCAACTGCGGGATGGAGTTGGCGAGTGTCCTGAACTGCTCTTCGCTCTGGCGGAGCTGCTCCGTCCGCTCCTCGACGCGCTGCTCGAGCTCACGATTGAGCTGCTCGAGCTGCCGCGTCTTGCGATGCAGCTCGGTGAAGACGCTGACCTTCGCGCGCAGCAGCTCCGGCACCACGGGGACGGCGATATAGTCGACTGCGCCGCTCTGGTAGCCCTTGATGCGATCCGGGTCGGAGAGGTGGACGGCGGAGATGAAGATGATCGCGGTCTTCTGGAAGCGCGGATGGCGGTGCATCATGTCCGCGAGCTCAAAGCCGTTGATCTCCGGCATGCTGACGTCCATCAGCACAACGGCGATATCGTTGCGCAGCAACTGCTCCATGGCCTCACGGGCCGACCTGGCCTTGATCAGGTTTGCGCCCAACTCACTGAGGATCGCTTCATAGCTGAGCAGCTTGCCCACCTGATCATCGACCATGAGTATGTTGGCTCGATCGCGTTCGTTCATGGACCCTTTCTGCCGTCGAACTTAGCTGGCCCGGCTTGCAAATCTCAGATGCAGATTACCGGTGCAGCCACATACGAAGCGAGGACAATAACTGTTCCGTATTTACCGGTTTGGCAAGGTACTCCGATGCGCCCGCCTGCAGACACTTTTCGCGATCGCCTTTCATCGCTTTGGCGGTAAGCGCGATGATCGGCAAGCGGCGGAAGTGTGGATTCTGGCGAATCACATGCATGGTTTCGTAGCCGTCCATCTCCGGCATCATGATGTCCATCAATACGATTCCCAGATCGGGAGTGGACTCGATGGTCGCGATAGCTTCCCGGCCTGTTCCTGCCATGAGAACACTCATACCCCGGCGTTCGAGCACACTGCTAAGGGCGAAGATATTACGCACGTCATCATCCACTACAAGGACCTTTTTGCCAACCAGAGCTTCGTCGGAGCGGTGCAGCCGCTCCAGCATATTCTGCTTTTCCTTAGGCAGGTCGCCTACGACGCGATGGAGGAAGAGAGCGGTTTCGTCGAGGAGACGCTCCGGGGATTCGACATCCTTGACGATGACGCTGCGGGCAAGCATGTGCAGGCGCGCATCTTCTTCCGGGGAGAGGTCCTTTCCGGTGAATACGACGACCGGCAATTCACTTCCGGTATCCGAGTTGCTCAACTGCTCCAGAAGCTCGAAACCGGTCATGTCGGGCAGCCGCAGGTCGAGAACGACGCAATCATAGGCTTGGTTTTTGACTGCAGCCAGAGCATCCTCGCCGGTGGAGACAACGTCGACGTCAATATCGTCATAGTCGAGCAGCGCTCGGATACTGAGCTGCTGCGCCGGCTCATCTTCGACTACCAGGAGACGTTTGCGGCGCGGACGCGAGTAGTCGCGGATTCGCTCGATCGCCGCGACGAGACCTTCGGGGCTGGTGGGCTTGGTAACGAAGGCGAAGGCTCCGTGCGAGAGTCCATGGTGCCAATCCTCGTTCAAAGTCAACATCTGCACGGGAATGTGGCGGGTGGCGGGATCCTGCTTCAGATGATTGAGCACGGTCCAGCCGAGCATGTCGGGTAGTGTCACGTCGAGGGAGACGGCCGTCGGATGGAACTCCCGCGCGAGCGCGAGTGCCTCGGCCCCGCGTGTTGCCACAAGCACCTTGAAGCCCTTGTCCCGTGAAAGATCGCAGAGAATGCGCGCGTAGTGAAGGTCATCTTCGACGATCAGCAGGATGGCATCCCCTGGCTGAAGACGGTTGCGATCGTCTTCGATGGTCTCACCAGTGATTTCGGGCAAGCTGAAGGCAGCAGGTGGGTGGATCAGCAGCGGTGCATGGTGCGGCGCGTCGCTGGCGGGAGCGACACTGCTGGTGGAAGGACCGACGTAGGTCTGCGGCAGGTACAGGGTGAAGCTGCTGCCGGAACCCGGAGTGCTGCGGAGCTGAATCTCGCCGCCTAGCAAGCTGGCGAGCTCACGGCTGATGGCGAGGCCAAGGCCGGTGCCCCCGTACTTGCGGCTGGTGCCGGCATCCGCCTGCTGGAAGGCTTCGAAGATGATCCTCTGCTTCTCGGCGGGAATGCCGATGCCCGTATCGGAGACTTCGAACGCAATGACACCTGCCGCGCTCGACAGGATGGGATGGTGCGGCGTCCAACCGCGTGTAACATTCGCAACGGAGAGGCGTACGCCGCCGTGCTCGGTGAATTTAAACGCGTTGGAGAGCAGGTTCTTGAGCACCTGCTGCAGACGCTTGGAATCGGTAACAAGGCTGCGCGCGAGATGCGCATCCGCATCGACTTCGAACGCGAGCTTGCGGTTGTCTGCCTCGTGGCGGAAGGGGCGGGCCACCATATCGATGAGGCTGCCGAAGAAGACCTCTTCGGCTTCGACCGATACGGTGCCCGACTCGATCTTTGAGAGGTCGAGGATGTCGCTGATGAGGGTCAGCAGGTCGGTACCGGCGCCATGAATGGTGCGGGCAAACTCGACCTGCTTGGGAGTGAGATTGGTGTCGGGGTTATCCGCAAGCTGCTGGCCGAGCACGAGGATGCTGTTGAGCGGTGTGCGCAGCTCGTGCGACATGTTGGCGAGGAACTCGGATTTGTATTTAGAGGTGAGGGCGAGTTCCTTGGCCTGCTCTTCCAACGCGCCGCGGGCCTGCTCGATCTCACGATTCTTGCGCTCGACCTCGGCATTCTGCTCGGCAAGCTGCTGGGCCTTTTGCGCGAGCTGCTCGTTAGTCTGCTGCAGCTCCTTCTGCTGGGTCTGCAATTCAACGGCGAGCTGCTGCGATTGCTTGAGCAGTCCTTCGGTTTGCATCGTGGCTTCAATGCTGTTGAGCACGATGCCGATGCTCGAGGTAAGCTGCTCCAGAAACGCCAGGTGCGAGGCGGTGAACTCGCTCAGGCTGGCGAGCTCAATGACCGCTTTCACGCGGTCTTCAAAGAGCACCGGCAGCACGATGACGCTGCGCGGCACGGATTCGAAGAGGCCGGAGCGGACCGGAGTGGTTTGGGGGGGCAGATTGGCGATGAGCATGCGCCGCTTGTCGATCGCGCACTGCCCTACCAGCCCTTCGCCGAGCTTGATCTGCTGCAGGTGTCCGTTCTCTGAGTTCGCGAAGGCCGAGAGCAGCGTCATGCTCTCGGACTCGTCCGCTCCCATCTGGTAGAGGACGCCCTGTTGCGCATTCACGAGCGGCGCCAGCTCGGAGAGCAGCATGCGGCCGACGGTGGTGAGATCGCGCTGCCCCTGCAGCATGCCCGTGAATCGTGCGAGGTTGGTCTTGAGCCAGTCCTGCTCGGTGTTGCGGTCGGTGGTCAACCGCAGGTTGTCGATCATGGTGTTGATGTTGTCTTTGAGTTCCGCGACTTCGCCGAGCGCATCGACCTGAATGGAGCGGGTGAGATCGCCCTTCGTGACGGCCGTCGCCACTTCCGCAATGGCACGGACCTGGTTGGTGAGGTTGTCGGCGAGCAGGTTGACGTTGCCGGTGAGGTCCTTCCAGGTGCCCGAGGCGCCGGGCACGTTCGCTTGTCCGCCGAGCCGGCCTTCCACACCAACTTCGCGAGCCACGGTGGTGACCTGATCGGCAAAGGTGGCGAGTGTGTCCGTCATGTTGTTGATGGTCTCGGCAAGCGCGGCCACTTCGCCTTTGGCGTTCACGGTGAGCTTCTGGGTGAGCTCGCCGTTAGCGACCGCCGTGACCACCTTCACGATGCCGCGTACCTGCTCGGTGAGGTTGGCGGCCATGACGTTGACTTTGTCGGTGAGATCCTTCCAGGTGCCCGCGACGTCGGGGACCTGTGCCTGGCCGCCGAGCTTGCCTTCGGTACCGACTTCGCGCGCGACGCGCGTGACTTCGGCCGCGAAGGCGTTGAGCTGATCGACCATGGTGTTGATGGTGTTTTTGAGCTCGAGGATCTCGCCTTTCACATCGACGGTGATTTTGCGCGAGAGATCGCCTCGGGCCACGGCAGTGGTCACCTCGGCGATGTTGCGAACCTGCGCTGTGAGGTTGCCGGCCATGAAGTTGACGGAGTCGGTGAGATCCTTCCACGTACCGGCGACACCGGGCACGTTTGCCTGGCCGCCGAGCCTGCCTTCGGTGCCGACTTCGCGAGCGACGCGCGTGACTTCACCGGCGAAGGCGTTGAGCTGATCGACCATGGTGTTGATGGTCTCTTTGAGCAGCAGGATTTCGCCGCGCACATCGACTGTGATCTTGCGCGAGAGATCGCCGTTGGCGATGGCGGTCGCGACCTCGGCGATGTTGCGGACCTGCGCGGTGAGATTGCCCGCCATGAAATTGACGTTGTCGGTGAGGTCCTTCCAGGTTCCAGCGACACCGGGCACCTGCGCCTGGCCGCCGAGCTTGCCGTCCGTGCCTACCTCGCGGGCAACGCGCGTGACTTCTCCAGCGAAGGAGCGAAGCTGATCCACCATGGTGTTCAGCGTCTCTTTGAGCTGGAGGATCTCGCCGCGCACATCGACTGTAATTTTGCGCGACAGATCGCCACGGGCCACGGCCGTCGCGACTTCGGCGATGTTTCGGACTTGTGCCGTGAGATTGCCGGCCATGAAGTTGACGTTATCGGTGAGGTCCTTCCAGGTTCCGGCCACTCCGGGAACGACAGCCTGGCCGCCTAGTCTGCCTTCCGTGCCCACCTCGCGGGCAACGCGGGTGACTTCTCCGGCGAAGGCGTTGAGCTGGTCGACCATGGTGTTGATGGTGTTCTTGAGCTCGAGAATTTCGCCCTTTACGTCGACTGTGATTTTGCGGGAGAGATCGCCGCGGGCCACGGCTGTGGTGACTTCAGCGATGTTGCGGACCTGGCCGGTTAGGTTGCCGGCCATCGAGTTCACGGAATCGGTGAGGTCCTTCCAGGTGCCAGCCACTCCAGGCACCTGCGCCTGACCGCCCAGTCTGCCTTCAGTGCCGACCTCGCGGGCGACGCGCGTGACTTCGCCGGCGAAGCGGTTGAGCTGATCGACCATGGTGTTCAGCGTCTCTTTGAGCTGAAGGATTTCGCCGCGCACATCGACCGTGATTTTGCGCGAAAGATCGCCATTCGCAATCGCGGTGGCTACCTCGGCGATGTTGCGGACCTGACCGGTCAGGTTGCTGGCCATGAAGTTGACGTTGTCGGTCAGGTCCTTCCACGTGCCGCCGACGCCGGGCACCTGCGCCTGGCCACCGAGTTTGCCTTCCGTGCCGACCTCGCGAGCCACGCGTGTGACTTCACCGGCGAAGGCGTTGAGCTGATCGACCATGGTGTTGATGGTGTCTTTGAGTTCGAGAATCTCGCCCTTGACGTCCACTGTGATTTTGCGGGAGAGATCGCCGCGGGCGACGGCGGTGGTCACCTCGGCGATGTTGCGGACCTGCGCTGTAAGGTTGCCGGCCATGGCGTTGACGGAGTCGGTGAGGTCCTTCCAGGTGCCGGCCACGCCGGGCACGACTGCCTGGCCGCCCAGCTTGCCATCGGTGCCGACCTCGCGGGCCACGCGCGTCACCTCCGAGGCGAAGGAGCGCAACTGGTCCACCATGGTGTTGATAGCTTCCTTCAACTGCAGAATCTCGCCGCGGACGTCGACGGTGATTTTGCGGGAGAGATCGCCGCTGGCTACGGCGGTCGCGACTTCGGCGATATTGCGCACCTGACCAGTCAGGTTGCTGGCCATGGAGTTGACGGAGTCGGTGAGGTCCTTCCAGGTGCCGGCCACGCCGGGCACGTGCGCCTGGCCACCGAGCTTGCCATCGGTGCCGACTTCGCGGGCCACGCGCGTGACTTCTGCAGTGAAGATGCCGAGCTGCTGGATCATCGTGTTGACGATGCTGGCGGAGCGCAGGAATTCGCCTTCGAGCGGTCTTCCGTCCACATCCAGGCGCACGGTTTGGGTCAGATTCCCCTGGGCGACGGCGGCGATGGCGCGGGTCACCTCGGTAGTGGGCCGCAGCAGATCGTCCATGAGCGTATTGAGCGAGACTTCCATCTCGCCCCAGGCGCCGCGATGCTGCTCGAAACGCGTGCGCTCCCGGGTGCGGCCTTCTTTGCCGACGGCCTGGCCGACGCGGGTCAGTTCCCCGGCCATCTGCTCGTTGGCCGCGACGATGTCGTTGAAGGTGTCCGCGATTTTGCCCTGGATGCCAGTCCAGGCGACGGGCAGGCGGACGGAAAAGTCGCCTTTGCGCATGGTCTGCAGACTTGCGAGGATCAAGGCCAGATCGACCGAACCGTCGTGATTCGATGTTGCGCCCTGGTGCCCATTCTTCCGAGATTGAGCCGTGGCGGTGGCCGATTTTTTGGCCGTTGTAGCTTCGCCGGATACTGCCATAGATGTCTCCGTGGGTTTCATGCGAGACCGCTGGGATGATTGAACCGCTGATGATGAAGCGGACCGGGAGATGTCGTTCGAGGTGATCGTTCCATCCTAATCACGGAGAGCGAAGGGTAACAGGGGCGGGCGGTCCCAATTTCCCAGAAGTATTGTGCATGCTTTTCCCAAGAGGATTGTGGATGCCCTGAGGGACAGGGGTATCGTGGCTCGGCAGGGTTCGCGAGACATTCCTCATGGCCTCAGGTGGGGTACGCCGCGCATTTGGATGAGGGGCAAACGGAATGGTTGCCTCGCCCCCGTGGGCGGGCACACCTTTGGTATAATCGACGGGCCGGGCGTCAGACTGCAGAAGCCATTTGCAATGAGTGGCTTACCCATGCGGAGAGCTGGCAGAGCCCGGTTGAATGCACCTGACTCGAAATCAGGCATAGTCGCAAGACTATCGGGGGTTCGAATCCCTCGCTCTCCGCCATACTTTCCATTAAATCCGTGAGTCGCACAAAGACTTAGAGCTTGTGCGCTTTTGCCAGCCTATTCGAAGCTCTGCCTTCGTGCCGACTAATCCTCATGATGGTGGCCATGACCATGGTCGTCCTCGTCCCGGTCCTCGTGCTTGTCCTTGTAGTGTCCATAGGCGTGACCATGCCCCTGCCCGTGATCATGGTCTTCCCTGCCCCAGGAGCCTTCCTGATAATGCCAACCACGAGCTTCATGCACGTAATGAGGACCGGCCCAATATGCGCCGGGGTAGGGCGGCCGTACGTAGTGACCGGCGATCCACCGATAGTGCTCGCCCTGGGGCGCCCAGAAACCGCCCACCCAGACGAGAGCAGGTCCCGGCGGGGGTGGCGGGGCCTCGATGCGCACCGGAGGCGGTGCGACACCGATATAGATGGAAATCTGGGACCAGGCGGGCGCCGCGAGCGCTGCTGCAACAACTCCGAGAGTGACACTCTGTTTGATCATGCTTCCCTTTCCCTGCGAATTCGAGACCTGCATAAATGGAGAACGAACCGCTGACTGCGATTCGCATGGATCAAAACAGCATCACGGCCAGCCGGTAGGAGGTGAATCCCCCGCGCTGGTTACCTGAGCGGCACGCGCCCACGGCGGCGCTCCGGTATTGACCCGTGCGGATCTTCTGCTCCAGCACATCCGGGAGACGGCTCAGGTCGGAGCTTTCCCAGCGCATGACAAAGTTCGGGCGCTTTCCGACGAAGCCGTGGTCCGTGGCGCAGGTCTGACGAGCGGCGGCCGATGCACTGACTGAGGGAATGCCCCGCTCTGCGACCATCTGCTCGACCTTCTGCTCAATCTGCGAGGAGCTCATCTGAGCGACGGCGGCGGAGAAATCTTCGACCGCCCACAGGCTGTTGCCCTGGCGCATCAGGCCGATGCCGACCGTCGTGAGACGCGGATCCAGGATGTTGTGCCGGTGCGGGGGGGAGTGCATCCACTCCGATTCAACGAGTTGCGCAGTCGGCGCAACCGCGATGTTTTCGGCGACCGTGGAGAAGTGCGCTCCCTCCTGGCCGGCGCGCGTCATCAGGTCGGCTTCGCCGGAGTACTGGTGCGAGAGTTCCCCGTGGCGCACCATCTGAGTGGCATGCGCCTGTGCTGCACGCGCGAGTGCCGGGTCCCAACGAAGCGGTCCAAGGCCGTGCTGGGCCCGGTCTTCATTGGTCGCCTGCATCAACTGGGTGGCCTCGGCGGATTGGGCGTGCGCACAGAGACTCACCGCAAGGCAGGCCACGGTGAGGATGCATGTGCGTGTCATTGAGATCACGTGGCAAATGTCTCCGGAGCTCTCATTGAAATGGATGCGGCGTTCTCTTTCGCTCCCACGAAAGGCGTAGCGGCTGAGCCGGGACAATGTGCACGCAAAGCAGCCTTGTTTCCCTTAGTAGCCGGTCGAGAACTGGAGCGGACACTATTACTTCCCTGGTCTCCCTGCGATCCGAGGGATAGACCCCGGCGAGAGCAGCGTGCCTTTGCCGGCCCGCCGGGAGGGCGACGTGAAAAGCGTTGCCGTTACGGTCTAAAATGGCGGCCTTGACGGGAGGCCTCCGGCCCTCGACGGCTGGAGAACTCCGGTGCGACGTCCCGCATCCATGGATGCGGGCGCCACGCCATGAACGCAGGAGGAGAGCCGGATGAAGAGCTACGCTGGAAGCGATCTTCGGAATGTCGCCGTGGTTGGGCACGCACATAGCGGAAAGACCACTCTGATCTCCGCCATCCTGAAGACAGCGAAGATGCCGGCGGCATCCTCTCGTTTTGAGAACGGCGCATCGGTGACGGCGTACGACGAAGAAGAGATCAGCCGCGGCATGACCATGTCGAATGCTGCAGCGTTTGCCGAGTGGAGCGGCACGAAGGTCAATCTTCTCGACACCCCCGGCTTTCACATGTTCGTTCACGAGGGACGCGCCGCGATGCTGCCCGCCGAAACCGCGGTCGTCCTCATCAATGCGCAACACGGCATCGAATCGGTGACAGACAGAGCGTGGAACTTCGCCGCGGAGGTCAACCTGCCCCGCGTGATTGTGATCAATCAGATCGATCATCCGAAAGCCGACTCGCGAACGGGCAGGATGGAGATGCTTGAGGTCATGCGCGAGCGTTGGGGCAGGCAGGTGGTCCCTGTGCAACTGCCTATCGTGGACCAGCATGGGTTTCATGGAGTCATCGACCTGGTCACGATGGAGGCATTCCTCTACACGCCGGATGGGGATGGACGCGGCACTGTGGGAGCTATCCCGCACATGCTTGAAAACGATGCCAAAGCCGCGCACGAAGCACTGATCGAACTTGTGGCAGAAGGCAAAGACGAATTGATGGAGGAGTTCTTCGCGGTCGGCACCATTCCGCAGGACCACCTTATCGCTGCGCTTCACGAGGCCATACGGGAGGACCGTATCTTCCCTGTTCTGTATGCGAGCGGGTTCAGAAATGTGGGCACAGACCATCTGCTCGATTTCCTGAAGGTCTACGCTCCGTCTCCGCAGGAGCGGCCGGCATTTGCCGCGCGACGGGCGGACAAACTATCCGGGAACGGATCGGGACCAGACGCGGGCAGTGACATGATCACTGCGCAAGGTCAGCGACACGGACCCGACGACGCTCTATGTCTACAAGACGATGGTCGATCCCTTCGCGGGAAGGATTTCCTTCTTCAAAGTGATCAGCGGCTGCGTCCGGACGGATGCTTCGGTCGAAAACTACAATCGCGGCGAAAACGAGAGAATGGCCCACCTCGCGATCATGCAAGGGCGGCAACTGATCGAACTCCCGGAGCTGCACGCAGGCGATCTCGGCGCGGTCGCCAAACTGCGTGTCACACAGACCGGCGACACGCTTGGCGCGAAGGGACACGAGGTCCTCATTGAACGGGTGCCGGTTCCTGAGCCGGCGATGACGTACGCGATCGAACCGAAGTCTCGCGCGGACGAGGACAAGCTGGCGCCGGCGCTGCACAAGCTCATGGAAGAGGACCTGCTGCTTCGTTTCTATCGCGACCCGCAGACCAATGAATTCCTGCTGGCCGGCGCGGGGCAGCTTCATATCGAGACGGTCGTCTCGCGACTGAGGCGCAGATTCCATACCGAGGTGACGCTGAAATCGCCAAAGATTCCGTACCGGGAGACGGTACGTATCCAGGCCACGGGCCATGGCAGGCACAAGAAGCAGACCGGAGGACACGGGCAGTTTGGCGATTGCAAAATCCGCATCGAGCCGCTTCCCCGCGGCAGCGGCTTCGAGTTTGTGAACGACATCTTTGGCGGGGTCATTCCACGCCAGTTTGTTCCCGCGGTAGAGAAGGGCGTGCAGGAATCCGCTGCGCGCGGGTACCTGGCGGGCTTTCCAGTGGTGGATTTTCGCGCAGTTGTCTACGACGGCAGCTATCACGAGGTGGACTCGAACGAACTGTCGTTCAAGATGGCGGGCAGAGCGGCGTTCCGCGCGTGCATGGAACAGGCGAAGCCTGCGCTGCTGGAACCGGTGATGCACGTTGAGATCGACGCTCCCGATGAGTTCGCGGGAGCGATCATTGGCGACCTCAACAGCCGAAGAGGCCGCGTGCAAGGCATGGAGAGCGCCGGTATGGGGACGGTTGTCCGCGCAATCGTTCCGCTGGCCGAGATGCTTAGCTATGGCATGACGCTCACCTCGATGACACAGGGCCGCGGCAGCTTCCGAATGGAAATGGATCATTACGACTTCGTCCCTCCGGCGATTTCAGAAAAGATTGCCGCCGGCGCCAAACACCACGTCGGGGAAGATGCGGAAGAGTGAGGTGGAACTGCTTCACTCTGCATTCAGCATGAGTTTTCAGCACGCTTGCAACTCGCCCCGGCTGGTCGTAGCACCCGAGTCACCATCCGGGATGTCGGGCGATATGCCATTGAGCAACAAAAGCTCTAGACTGTATCTGGCGTTTTACTGATTTCTTACAAAACAGTTCCACGACACAGTCGGTCGTGCCGGATCCACCACCAGTGACAAGTGATGGAGAACCGGCCACTGATATTTTCCTGAGGGGCCACCGTTCTGAAGATTCAATTCCCAGCATTTCTCTCCCTTCGACGTTTCGTGTGTCTGCACGCATGGTTCGGCGGTCCCTTTTCGCTCGCTCGGAGAACCGGTTCGTTGTGCCTGTTTGTGCTTATCGGGTCATATTGCGGGGCGCAAACAAGCGGCACCTTGTGGAGCGGCATAGTGCTCGACTCCGCGGCAAAGCCAACGGCTGGAGCGCTGGTTGAACTTACCGCAAACGGCCATACCTTTCGGGCGACCAGCGATGCCTCCGGCCATTTTGCATTTCAGGGATTGGCGTCCGGCAGCTATCAACTGTCCGTGATTGAGCATGGCCGCACGATTCCGTTCGCGACTCCGGTTGTCCCTTCGCTCCATCCCGTTCCCGTAACGCTGTCGCTGTCGGCCGAAGGCACGCTCACAGTTGCGTTTGACAGGAGTGACACCGCGAAGAGCGGCGGGGAGCAATTGTCCAGCCATGCAGTGAGCGAGATTCCGCTGAACAAACGTGACTTCAGCCAGTTGCTGCTGCTGGCGGCGGGCACAGCGACGGATACGAATGGCGCGTCGAACTACACACAGCAGTTCGCGATCAATGGCCAGCGTGGCGTCGAGGCTACATTTGCGTTGGATGGGGCGGATGCGAGCGACCCGGAGCTTGGCGGGGCGACCTTTACGAACTTCAATGTCGATGCGGTGCAGGAGATCCAGTCGAGCTCTGGCTGGATGCCTGCCGAGATCGGACGCGGCGGCGCCGGTTACACCAACGTCACTACGAGGACGGGAACCGACGGGCTGCATGGCTCGGTTTTCGAGTTTCTACGCAATTCCGCGCTGGATGCGCGTAACTATTTCGATCACTCGTCGCCAGCCAATCCCGGCCGGATTCCTCCATTTCGGCGCAACGAATTTGGTTTTACTAATGGTGGACCGGTATTGCTGCCGCATGTGTACGACGGACGCGGAAAGACTTTCTATTTCGGCGAGTACCAGGGATTTCGACAGGTGCTTGGGACTACGCAGGTCTTCCCGGTGCCGACGGCGGAGGAACGGGCCGGGCGCGACACGACAGCATATCCGGGAGACACGCTGATCGTTCCGGTGGACCCTCAGATTGCGGCGGTGCTGGCGCGATACCCGTTGCCGAACTATCGGCAGGGGGCATATGGCGTTCACACCTACGCCACCTCTTCGAATGTGTCCACCAATGCGAATCAGTTCTCGGTTCGCATTGACCACCAGCAAGGGGCAAACCATTTCTTCGGACGGGTATCCTTTGACAATCTGACCGGCCCAACCACCAACCCAGACCAATCGGTGCTCGACCCGAGCTTCGGCGTCGCGTATATCGACCGGCAGCGCAATCTTGCGTTTGACTTCTCACGGGCGGCGACGAAGCGGCTGACGCTGGAAACGATGTTCAGCATCACCCGCACTACTCCACGGTTTGTGACGACCAACCAGACCGATCCCGCGGTGAAATTCAACGACAGCCTCTTTGAAACTTTCAACGTGGCGGGTGGATCGGTGATCGCTGCATTCAACAATCTCTTCGCATTACGGCAAAGCTTTACGTATACCACCGGGCGCCACGCCCTCCATTTCGGTGGAGAGGTTCGACTGAACCGAGATACCACATACTTCGGCACGAGTCCCAACGGAGAGTATGACTTTGGTGGAGGCGCGGCGTACTCCAGGGTGCAGATGGTTTCGCAGAGTGGCGCGCATGTCATCCACGTCGGCGATCCGCTGCCCGACACACTCTCCAGCTTTCTGAGCGGCAGCCCGTTTGCCTACACGCGGGCACTGGCTCCGCCGTACTTCTCCAATGGTGAACATATTGGACCAGCGGCCATCAATCGCAATCAAGGGGCTGCGTGGTTTCAAGACGCATGGAAGATCTCCCCTCGTTTCGTGCTCAATTACGGTTTGCGTTACGAGTTCTATACACCGATCGCCGAGCGTGCGCGCCGGACCTCGAGCATACGCAATGCGCCGACCGCCTTCGGTCAG
The DNA here is from genome assembly GCA_963757575.1 of uncultured Acidobacteriaceae bacterium. Classification (GTDB taxonomy): domain Bacteria; phylum Acidobacteriota; class Terriglobia; order Terriglobales; family Acidobacteriaceae; genus KBS-83. The sequence continues at coordinate 232,761 of CAVWSD010000011.1, read as the reverse complement.
GATTTCCTCGTGAATCCGCAGCCTGGTTATGAATCGAGCCGCTATAACTGGCAGCCAAGGGTTCAACTGGATTGGCATGCTTCCCCAACAACCACGGTGCATGCGGGCGGCGGAGTCACCAGCATCCCGCCGAATATCTGGCAGGACAATATGCTGACCGGCGGCACGCCGTTCGTCATCTATCCACGCATCACTTCGACTGCGGCTGCGCCGATCTCCTACGGCTTTCAGATCGAACCTTCGCAATTGCCCCGCGTCTACACGGCATCCGGACAGGATATGTTTCCCGGAAATAAAACGACAGCAGTTGCGGCAAACACGGTGATGGATGTCGATCGCTATGAGAGAGACCTTGCCGGGGTCCTGCCCGATCACCAGATTGTGCCGTTGAATGTCTCCGGCATTGATCCCCATTTTGGCAACGCTTATCTCGGCACATGGACGCTCGGCGTGGAGCATAGCATTTGGGGCCTGACCGCCGATGCCAGCTACGTGGGCACCGCGGCTGTGCATCTGGCGCGCTCCGCCTACCCGAACGGATATACCGGCGCTGACCGATCCTTCGCGCGATACACGCAGTTTGATCCGTCGGGCGCGATCATTGGCGGATTCGGTACCGAGACTCTGATCGAAGGCAATTCTCATTCGACGTATCACGCCCTGCAGAGTTCCTTGCAGGGGATGGTTCCGCATGGCGGCCCCGGAGTGCAGGCGAGTTATACCTGGTCGAAATCGATTGACGATGTGAGTTCAGTCGCAGGCGGTTTCATCGCGGGCGCGTCCGGGCCGGTAGCGCTGGCTGCACCACAAAATCCATTCGACACGCACCCGGAGAAGGGGCCTTCGTCGTTCGATGTCGCCCATACATTTACCTTGAGCCTTGCGCAAGATCTTCAGTTAGAGCGCGCGGCGATAGTCCAATCTGTGAGCCGCGCAGTTACGAAAGGATGGGAATTACTGAGCATTTCCAGCATTTCGAGCGGGGTGCCGTTCACCGTGTACTCCGGGATCCAGCAGACCGGAGCTGGTTCGAATGGTGTCGACCGACCCGATCAGATTGGCAGCCCACACCTTTCGACCGCGCGGGCGAAGCGCGAAGACTATTTCGGCATGGGCGAGCAGAATGCCTCGTATTTCTCCATACCGATTCATCTTCCTGATGGAACTGGTCCGAACTCGGGACGATTCGGCAGCCTGGGGCGGAACAGCTTCCGAGGACCAGCGTTCTATGACTTTGATTTTTCGCTGATCAAGGACACGCCGCTCGGGCGACGCAGGAATGGATCGGAGCTCACCGTACTGCAGTTCCGATCCGAGTTCTTCAACATCTTCAACATCGTGAATATGGGGTTGCCGGCGAATACGATCGCGGGCTCAGGATTCGGCGTCATCAGCAGGACGTCAGGAAACTCGCGCCAAATTCAATTTTCGTTGAAGCTGCTGTATTGAACGGATGTCATCAGAAGAAATAGGAAGAGTTCAATCCTCATCTCCTTGCTGTGGCATGTTGGTCGGATGACGGCTGGGCTGAATCGCGGGATGATGCTCACGTTCCAACTGCCGGTTCAACTCCGGTAATTGATTCCGCTTGAAATCTTCCCAGCCGGGCAGGACCTCTTTCGCCTCCGCCTGGACGTGGGCAGCTGCAGCAAGAAGAGCTGCTGTCGGGTTTGCGTCAGCGCGCTCGAACTCTCCATAAATTTGGGCCGCCTCTGCAGTGACTTCATCGATGCCGGGGAGCGGTTTGGTCGCGTCGGATTTCGCGCCATCCATGATTAACTTCAGCGCGTCCTTGAATGACGAAAGCTGTGAGGCAATTGCCTGATCGTGATCAGCTTCCGCCTGCTCCATTACGGAATGCACTTCTAGATCGGCCTTTGCGACCGCATCGAGCGATTCCGCGATCGTCCCTTGAGCCATGTACAACGATTCCAGTTCCCTTTGCGACATGTGAATGCGTGGATCCATCTTGATGTTCACGGTAGCGCTTTCGCTCTTGCCGTCCGCCGTAAGTTTCACGGTATAGGCGCCTGGCGGCACCAACGGGCCCTGCGGCACAAGGGGCGTGCGATGCGGAACCGCAGCGATGGGATAGTCGTAGTGCGTGGCAGTGGGCGCGGTCGCGCGCAGATCCCACACCCAGCGATGCATGCCTGCTGTTGTTGCCAGAGGCCCGTGCTGCAGCGGCCAATAGGCGGGGATGAGTTGGGTGCGCAGTTCCTTCGGCGCTGGTGTTACCGGATCATCGCTGGTGTACCGACGCAGCAGCTTGCCTTTGCTGTCGAGGAATTCTAGCGCGATCGTAGTCGCATCTCGCGGCAGATCGTAATCGATGATTGCACCGTCGGGAGGATTCTCACCCGCGGGCTCATCAGCCGGCAGCGGCGTGTCGGTGTTGGTGTCGCGGCGCACGCGCCACGCGGACGCGGGAGCGAACAGACGGTTCTTCACATCTCCCGATGCAGCCGTAAGCTGGCGCAATGGGCTCACGTCATCCAGTACCCAGAACGAACGGCCATGGGTCGCAACGATCAAGTCATCATCTTTGACGAGTAGATCGCGCATGGATGTGGATGGCAGGTTGTATTGAAGAGGCAGCCAGTGCGCGCCATCATCGAACGAAGTCCACACGCCATGCTCGGTGGCAGCGTACAAAAGTCTTGGCTGCACGGGATCGGCGCGTACCGCGTTTACCGGCGCATCCTCGGGAAGGCCGGCGCTGATGGCGTCCCAGGTTTTGCCGCCATCGTGGGTGCGGAAGATGTACGGGCGAAGGTCGTCGACGCGCATACGGTTCACGGCTACATAGGCGGAATTGTCATCGAAGCGGGATGCATCGATCTGCGCGACCTTGCTCCAAGAGGCTACGGTGGGCGGAGTGATCTTTGCCCAGTTCGCGCCTCCATCCCGTGTGAGCCACACCAGGCCATCGTCAGTGCCGGCCCAGATGGTTTGTTTCGTTTTGTAGGACGCCGCCACCGAGTAGATGACCCCGCGGCGTTCCGCCGCCTGCTCGGGGGTAAGAGACGGCACCGTAGATAGCTGACCGGTCGACTCCTGACTTAAGTCCGGGCTGATCATCTTCCAGTTGGAACCGCCATCTGTAGTTTCGAAGAGATGATTCGTTGCGTAGTACATCGTATGCGGGTCGACGGGCGAGAACAGGATCGGCTCGGTCCGATCTGCACGAAATCCCTTCTTGCGCACAGGAAGTGGGGTTACGTTCTCGACCTGGCCGGTGATGGAATCGTAGCGTGAGACTTCCGTACGTCCGGCGCCGTAAATAATCTCCGGGTGTAATGGATCGGGCGCGGCATAGCCATATTCAATGATGCCGGCGGGATGCCACTCGCGGAAGGTGATCTGGCCGTCGTTGCCGCGGGTCGAGGTGCACACAGAACCGCTTTCCTGCTGCCCCGCGCATACCTGATATGGAAAGCCGTTCGTCGCGGCAACGTGATAGAGCTGCGCCGTGGGCTGGTTGTACCAGGAACTCCAGCTTTCGCCTCCGTTCACGCTGACGACAGCGCCCTGGTCGCTGACGAGCAGCAGGACTCGGGGATCACGAGGATTGATCCAAAGGTTCTGGTAATCGTCTCCACCCGGTGCCCCGCGCAGACTGATCCACGTCTTACCGCCATCGGTAGACTTACACGTAACAATGCTTGTGCTATATACGACATCCGGATTCTGCGGATCGACTCGCGGCACGGGCAGATCGCCCCCGCCAATTTTCATCGCCGGACGCGGATCCTCGGTGATCTTGCGCCAGCTCTCGCCCGCATCATCGGAGCGGTAGACGCCCAGCCCTTTGGCGGACGCGTAGGCGCCTTCCTCCTTGGTGGAGAGGGTCGCGTAGATACGGTTGGGATCGCTCGCTGCGATTGTCACATTGATCTGCACCAAATCGCTGGGCAGGCCATTCGTCAATTGTTTCCAGGTAGTGCCCCCGTCGGTCGATTTGAAGAGGCCACCGTGAGTGCCTTCGTAGCTGTTCCTGTCTTCCCACGGACCAAGCCGCGCATTCCACATCGATGCGTAGACTACCTGGGGATTCTTCGGATCGATGGCTACATCGGAACCGCCGGTGTTTTCGTCCTTGTACAGGACCTTGTCCCATGACTTGCCGCCATCCTGCGAGCGGAAGATGCCGCGCTCGGCATTTGGTCCGTAGGGATGACCCAGCACGGCGGCGAAGAGCCGATCGGGATTCGCCGGATCAATCGCAAGCGCGGGAATCTGCTGCCCGTCACGTAGGCCGAGATGCGTCCAGGTCTTGCCGGCATCGGCGGAGCGATAGATCCCATCGCCGACGGAGAGATCAGGACGCTGGAGACCTTCGCCGCTTGCAACGTAGATCACGTTGCTGTCGGAGGGAGCGACGGCAATGGCCCCAATCGACTGTGTGTCCTCGCCATCAAAGATGGGATTCCAGGTGCGACCATAGTCGGTTGACTTCCAGACACCACCATCCACCTGGCCCACATAAAAGACATTGGGCTGATCGGGGACCCCTGCTGCCGCCCGCGTACGCCCTCCGCGAAAAGGGCCGATCATGCGCCAACGCATCTCCGGCATGTGCGCGGAAGTTTCTGCGGCAATGCAGGCAATGGGAGGAAACGTTGTTCCCGCCAAGATCAGTGCAGAGAGTATGAACCTTACAGCGGGCCGACTTTTCTTCATTCCAGTCCCTTCTGTTCGGATGGCCCCCGGCTGCATTCTCATACGCGACACTGTGGGGCCAGCGTGGCAATATTAGCCTACCGAGGGTGAACAGATGCGGTTGATCGACGGCTATTTCGAAAACCAGACGACCGCGCCACGATCGAGTGGGGGCAGTTGAAATTGCGTTTTCGCAGCTACCGGTTGGCCGCTCACGATATTTTCCTTACTCAGAAATGGCAGCACGTGCATACGAGTACCAACGCGCGTCGGCGCCGTAATGCGTATCCCGGACTGCGGAGTAGGCGTCGCTATCGTGCCTGCCTGAAGGCCGCTGAAGTTGGCGAAGAAGATGTAGCTTGTGCCCTCGATGGTCGCGGCGTGCGCCACGACGTCATGTGGCGCTATGATGTCGAACTCCGCATCATCCTGAACGGCATGGAGTAGAGCCGGTTGATCAGCGGGGCGGACTGTATCGAAATGATTGCTGGCTCTCTCCAGATAAGTGCGCTCCGGAGAATTCGGGAGACGAACGGCAGCCGCGATGTCATCGAGCTTCGCGTCAGGGTGCCCGGTGAGGACGAGTTTGCCTCCCTGCTGCTGAAAGCGATGTACAGCTTGCGATTCCGCATCGCTGAGCACACGCACATCGGGAAGTACCAGGGTGCTGCCATTGAATGCTGACAGCGTACGCGGCGTCACAATCCGGAACTGAATATGTGCCTGCAGCAGGAGCAGAAGCATGCCGCGATAGGAGGCGATGAACTCCCTTGGGCCGTAGTTTCGTGTTGTATCGGAGAAGTAGACGCCTACGTTGCCGATAGGCACGCGGGCGCCGCTGAAGATCGTCTGGTGCGCGGCGACCCAGTGGAAGATCTCGGTGCGTGTCGCCATATCATTCGATCCAGACATGACGTGGCCTTTTGCGTCCCACAGATTGGCGCCGGCCATCAACTCTGACATTGCGAGGTTGAGCATGGCATCGCGCGGTTTGACATGCGGCGCGCCATCCCAGGAGTAATTGAGAATCCAGGTGGAGCGATCGCCGGCAAAGGCGCGGAAGCTGCGAAGGCCGATCTGATACATCAGCCAGTCGAAGGGCGTGCGCGATGCGGCGGTATGGTCATCGCCCCCACCGAATTCATACTCGTGAGCTATCGCATCGACGTGGGGATAGATCTGGTAGACGTCTGCGCCTACGCGCGGTGACTCCTCTTCGATTCCTGGATAGATCTCCGGGATGACGGATATGGTTGGATTCACCTGCGTAGCGTTGGCGCGAATCTCGATGAGGAAATCGGTAATGGTGCGGATGCGAAAGTCTACCCACTTCCGGAAGCTGGCGTCCTGAAAATCTCCCAATTTCAGATCGTGACGAGCGTCCAGTCCAGTTTCGCGACGGAATGCCGCGACGGTGGCATCGTCGAAACTGGCCCAGGTATCCTCCCAACCGGTAAAGTGCGTCATCCAGTACGGGATATCGACGTAGATACCATCGATGCCTGTGGCCGCGATCTGTCGCACGCGCTGCATGTAGAGCGCGCGCCAGTCTGGCGCATACGGGCTGATCCATGCGTCCTCTTCGCCCTTTTTGATCCAGAACGCGGCGTTTGCATCGAAGATGGCGGGCTGGCCAGTGATCTTGCGCTGCAGCCATTGCGGGTGGTCCTTGGCAAGGGTATGCGGGCCGTCCTTCGAGATGCATTCCAGACCGGCGATATAGACGAAGGCTTTGTTCTGATGTCGATGCGCTGCCGTAGCTACCAGGCGAATGGCATCCAGCTTCTCTTTCGGATCGAGCAGGCTCTCGTAACGGCCCGGGACGTCGTTGTCCACCTCAATGCCGTAGACGCCGCTGGCCTCGGCCTGACGCACAATTGCATCCGCATTGCCGGCAGTAAGAGGATACGCAGCGATTCGCACCTGGCGCAGCCACGTTCTCGCTGGTCCGTCGAAGACCTGTTGAGCGGAGGCCTTCGGAGCCTCGGTCTGCGCTTTTAGTGCCCATGGAACGATGAATAGAAATAGGAGAATGCGCGAGGCATGTCGATTCACGGGCAGAGCTCTCTTTCGTAGCATTCGAGAGGGGCGACGATAGGCCTCGTCTCAGAACTGATAACGAACGCCGAACTGCGTGTGACGCGGGGTATAGCCTGCGGCGGTCGAGTTCACGATGCCGAAGGACGGATCTTCATAGGCGAAAGCCGGGAAGGCGAAGCGTGGTGTGTTGGTGAAGTTGAAGAAATCGGCATGCAATTCAAGCTGGTTTTCGTGCACCACAGTAATGTTCTTCGAGAAGGAGACATCAAAGTTGTGAATGCCGTCGGCGCGAATGTTCGAAAAATATCGAGGCGCGTTGCCCGCCTGTTGATCGCCGGGATCAGCAAAGCAGGCTGCATTCAGGAATGGCTGATTGGTAAAGGCGGCCCGATGCACGCTGATGCCGGTGAGCACCTGAGCGCAGGCCACATTCGGCCGCTGGTTTCCATCGGCAAGGCGAGGGTTGGCCATGGCGATGGGCATGGGCTGCCCTGTCTGGAACGTAAACGTTGTGGAACCCTGCCAGCCGCCCACGATTGTGTCCGCCCAACGGCTCATACCAGCGCCAACCAGCCGGCCCCGCCCGAAAGGCAGTTGCGCAACTACCGCCGTTACGAACCGATTCGTCGCGTCGTTGGCGCTGACCGACCACTCCGCCTTGAGGTTATCCAGTTCCTGCGGATTGCCACTATCGAGGTTGCCGACAAACGCATTGAAGCCAGTAGAGGAGTTATCCTCGGCCTTGGCCCAGGTGTAGTTGCCCTCGAATGAGAGATACTCATTCGCGCGTTTTTGAAAGCGTACTTGCAGTGAGTTGTACCAGGAACTTGCAGCGAGCAGGGGCAGCCCTTGAAAGGCGCCATCAAACTGAGGATAGGGACGCAGCAGATTGATCTGTGGAAGTTGATCATCGCCGTAGCGGGATTCAGGCTCGTTGAAGATAGCGCTTGGGCCGTTGAACAGGGGCTGGAACGGATTCGCAACCAGTGCGCTCAACTGATCGCTGGTATATTGCCGGCGCACTGCAGAGGGAATGAAGTTTCGGTTGCTGGTGCTGTTATAGCCGCCCCAGGGCAGATGCGTGCTGCGATTGGCGGAGTAGTCCATGCCAAGCACAACTTGCCAGGGAAATGCCTGCTGCAATCCCACATTCCACTGAAATATCTGAGCGTTGCGTGCTTTCTCGTAATCCAGGTTGTTGCCGTTCGAAAGTCCCCACTCGGCGAGCTTGCCGTATCTGGTTCCTTGCGGATCCTGGATACCTGAGGGGAATGGATTCTCAAGCGTGGCATAGCGGTCTACGTAATTGTTTTTGGTGAAGAAGACGGCAGGGGCGCTGCTGAATGCGGTACCGGGATACTGGAAATTGGTCGCGACATTCATTCCGTAGTAGATGCCGGCGCCCCCACGTACCACGGTGCGCTCGTTCACCTGATAGGCAAAGCCAACGCGCGGCGCGAAGTTATTGCGATCGACAGGGATATTGCGTTGTGAGTTGGAGGCGAAGATGGTAGCGCCTGGAAGCGTGCCGAGGCCGGGCACAGTGACGCCACTGCTGGCGCTAAAGTCGCTGAACTGCTCCAGATTGTGACGCTCCGTATAAGGCGAGCTCCATTCGTAGCGAAGTCCCAGGTTGAGCGTGAGCTTCGGAGTCACCTTCCAGTTGTCCAGCGCATAAAAGGCGGTCTCGCGCGAAAGATCAGCGACTGCACGAGTGACGGTGATGCTGCCTGTGTCTCCATAACCTATGAGGATGTTCGCGAACGAGTTGCCCTCGGTACCATTATTCGTGTCAAACGGCGTGGATGAGCTTACCGTCGGGTCGAAGCTGAACAGTCCTGTGGGATAGTTCGGTTGGAAGAAGTTGTTGTAGAAGAGGCGCTGTTCGCCTCCGAACTTGAGGTTATGCCTAGCGTGGGTCCAGGAGAACGCGGACGAGTAGTTCAGCAGAGTGTGGGCGAATTTCGTATCTACGCAGCACTGGCTAAACAGCGGCGTGAAGCGCGAATAGTCTCCATTGGAGTTAGGCAATATGGCCGGCATGCGCGTGATGCCGTTCTGATTGAGCGATGCAGGAAAGCCGAAGGACGTCGGATTCGGTGTCTTGGAGAAGCTTGGCTGGGCAACGCGATCAATGCCGAAATGGCTGATCCAGAGCGTATTCGCGGTGGGAGTGTAGCTGTACTCTAATCCGTCATTGTAGACATCGCTGGTGAAGTTCACACCATCGTTGAAGACATCGTCAAAGAAGACAGTTGGCGTGTTGCCGTTGCCATGTAAGAAGCTGTAACGCGCGTTCAAGCGCGAGCGCTCACTGAAATTCTCGTCCAGCTTGACGTCAAATTGCACGCCGTTGTCGCCCGACAGAATGACGTCGCGATAGTTGTTTGTACCGATGCCGGGATCGCCGGCCTGATTTGGCTTGGGGTAATAGTTGAGAAGTTTCTGGCCGATGGGATCGATCTCGGCCTGCGGAATGATATTGCCGGCGTACGCCGTACGACTGCCATCGACCTGCGTAGTGAACGGATCATAGATCTGATTCAGCACCAGGTTGCCATCGCCATCCACGGCATTGGTGTTCGAGAAGTCTCCGGCGCGCTCCTGGGCAGTTGGCACGGTTGCGACGATGTTTACCGGTGCGCGGTCGCGTACGATCTCGAGGTCGGCGAAGAAGAAGGTGTGGTCCTTGCGGATTGGGCCGCCGACAGAAAAACCATACTGGTCGCGCTGGTGATCCGGAACCGGCCCGCTGTTGAAGAAGTCCCGGGCGTCGAAAGCAGAGCGCTGACCGTACCACCACGCGCTGCCGTGCAGCTCGTTGGTGCCGGACTTCATCACCGTGTTGACGACGGTGCCGCCGTTGTTCCCGTATTCGGCGGAGAAGCTGTTGTTCTCGACCTTGAACTCCTGGAGGGCTTCGACCGAGGGCTGATAGTAAACGTTCGAGGTGCCACCTTCGCCCTGCTCTGGCGCGCTGGTCAGATTTCCATCGAGCCGGATCTCTGCAGTTGCATTGCGCTGCCCGTTGGAAACGAAGTTCGTGCCGGCAGGGTAGGAGTCCGAAGCGCCGGAGCCGGTAGTTTCCGTAACGCCACCGGCGAGAAAGGTCAACGCGAAGGGGTCGCGATTCGCCAGCGGAATCTGAATCAGGTATTTGCTGCCGACATCCGTTCCCAGCGTTGCATCGTCGGACTCGAGCAGCACCGGCACGGCGGTCACAGTGATATTCGAAGCGACGGTGGCAGGCCGGAGCGTTACATTGAGCGTTGCCTGCTGATTCACCGTGAGCGCAATGTTTTCCTGTTCCACGCGGCCAAAACCCGTGGCATCGACCAGCATCTTGTAGGTTGCCGCCGAAAGCGCGCGAAATGTATACGCTCCCTTGTCATCGCTGACAGAATTATGCGCAACATTCGTGGCGATATCGGTAAGTGTGATGCGGGCGTGAGGGACAACCGCGCCCGAGGCATCCGTAACAGTGCCGCGCAGGCCGGCATCATTGATGGACTGCGCACGCGCAGCAGACAACAGCAACAACACTGCGACGGCAACGGTGCAAGCCGCCGCCGTAAATCTGAGTATCCGCATCACAACCCCCAAAGACGCGCATGGTTCCGACCCGCATTGTTCCGATTTGCAGTTTTTTATTGCTATTTATTTCGTATAGTCGCCTTTTGTATCTCTTCCCTACTGCTCTGTCAAGGTGATTCGCGAAGGACAGACGGCAACAGCTCACAGGGCCGTGCTGTTCCTGATCGAACGTAGTTCGCCGGCCGGTCTTGGCAGCTTCGGAAGGCCGCGGATGCCTAGACTAAAGTGACAGCGATACCCATCGCCCGCAGCGCTTCCTCTATCTCTCGCGGCAGATTTTGATCCGTGATCACCTGATGGACAGCTCCCGGCGGCACGATGCGGGACAAACTGCGACGGCTGAATTTGCTCGAATCGCATACGGCGACGACGTGACGGGCGGCTTTCACCATTGCCCGATTCACGCGAGATTCGAGAAGATTCGGAGTTGTGATCCCCACCTCCAGATCGAATCCGTCCACGCCTAAGAAGAGAATGTCCGCGTGCATCTCTTCCAGGTTGTCTTCAGCGAGAGGGCCCACCAGGGAGAAGGAATTTTTCCGCATCGTTCCACCGACCAGGATGACTTCGAAGTCCGTTCCCGCCAGCTCTGCTGCAATGTTGACGGCGTTTGTGATGACGGTAAGCTGCTTGAAGCGTTTGAGCCGCTCCGCCACCGCCGTGGTAGTTGTTCCAGAGTCCAGAATGACGCATTGGCCCTCCTCTACCATTTTGCTGGCGGCGACGGCGATTCTCTCTTTTTCTCGAAGATTGTGCTTCCGCTTTTCCTGGAGAGTGGGGTCGATCAATGCGCTGGACGGTACGCGCAGTGCGCCGCCATGCGAGCGCTGGATGACCCCCTTCGATTGCAGGTAGTCCAGGTCCTTGCGGATGGTGATCTGCGATATGTTCAGCTGCTCCGATAGATCGCTGACCAGGGCTCGGCCGTGATTCTGGATGAGTTCGAGAATGTGTTGCCGGCGCTCATCAATCAGCATTTCGGGCCTCTCGTCGGCCTTTGTCTTCGCCTTGCTCTGCATGGGTAGGCTAAACCTCGCTTTCTATGTCAATCCGCGGATCTGCTCTCATGAATCCAAAGAAGCGAGCGGATCGGTTTCACTTCCCGCCTTTTTGTGACGGAACCAGTAGAGCGCAAGCCCAAGCGCAAGCCAGATTGTGCCGAGTATCTGGGCATTGTGGCCGAGATTGAGCCATATGAAGGCGCAGACAACAAGGCCAAGGAGCGGCGCCAGCGCAGGAAGCCGTACTTTTTCTTTGGAGCGGTATTTGTAATGCACGAGCGCTGCTGCGTTGACTCCCATGAAGGCGATGAATGCGCCAAAGTTCAGCATCTCCGCGCCTTTTTCGTAGGTGAGGAGAAAAATGCCGATCACGGTGCAGAGGCCGACAAGCAGAACATTATTGCGCGGTATGGCGGTCCTGGCGCTGAGTGAGCCGAAAATACTACGGGGCAGCGCGTTACTGCGGCCCATGCCGTAAAGAAGGCGCGCAGCGCCAAACTGCGCGGCCATGCCGGAGCCCATATTGGCAACCAGAAGTGTGGCGTTGAGCAGGTGAAAGAGAAACTTGCCGCCGATGCGCATCGCTACGTGAACGTAAGCGGTATCCACGATGGAGGCGGCAAACGGGCCACGGTATGGCCAAGCCAACTGGGCAACATACACCTCAATCGCGGAGAGAATGCCAATGAACAGGCACGTGAGCACCGTGCCGAGCATAATGTTCCGGCGCGGATTCTCTACCTCCTCCGACATGGTGGAGATGCCGTCGAACCCGATGTAGGTCAGCACCGCGATGGAGGTGCCGCGAAAGAGCCGCGATGCCGAAAAAGTGGAAGGATCATAAAACGGCGTGAGCCATTGGCCGCCGACGGGATGGGCGACGAATGCAAGATAGCGGATGGCATACGCCAGGAAGATGACCACCACGAGCCCCATGACTGTGGCAAGCACCGCGTTCACATTCCCGGAGCTCTTGACGCCGAACAGATTGAGCGCGGTGAACAGGATGACAAAGGAGAGCGCCCACGTGGCATAGGGAATGCCGGGAAGGATGTTCTTCGCCGCGGCGCTGCACCAGATCACGCAGATGATCGGGTTCAGCAGGTAGTCCATGAGCATGGACCATCCGACGATATATCCCGCAAGCGGGTGAAGCTCCTTGCCGACATAAGTAAACGCCGAGCCGGCGCTGGGATAGACGCGCGCCATACGACCGTAGCTGACGGCGGTGAAGAGCATCGCCACCATGGCTATGAGGATAGTGGTGACGACGTGGCCGCGCGCCTCATTGCTGACGACACCGTAGATGCCCATGGGCGCAGTCGGCTGAATGATGATGATGCCGTAGACGATGAGGTGCCAGAGCTTGAGCGAGCGCTTGAGATGGGGCGCGGCACCGGTCGATTGCAGCGTATCAGCCTCAGCGGCCATTCACCCTCTCTCCAGTCGTCCTGCGCCGTGCAGATGAAATTACCAGAATCGCATTAACCTATCCGGACACGCTCGATCAATGCGGGCGTTGGCCAAGAGAAGTGTCGCGCCAAGTTTCGCGATGCGTGAACCTGAGCGGCGGATGTGGGTTTTGCGCACCTTAGCCTTCTCTGTGAGCGTACTGAATGGAAGAAGAGAAACCTGATGATACTTACGCGTCTTATCGTTTGATTAGTTTTGCCATCGCTTTGGCGAGAGTGTCAAGGAGAATCGCCTTACGGACTTGCGAACACCTCGCTCGGTGGGTCAAGCCCTCGCGTGCGCGCTAAGCAGGCCAACAGAGTTTGAAGGCACTCACCTGCACTGACCGTTGCACGAGCTTGCGAGTTCAGCCGAGAAGATGACCGCTGCCGGCGCAGATTGGTCATGGAGGTCTGGCGTTAATTGGCTATGGTGTCCCTGCATGAGGCAGTGTATTTCAGAGGAAGATGTGGCGTATCAGAGCACATTCAACTTATCGGCGCCTTTGCCACATGTTCTGGATTGTCCCTCTTATCCTTTCCAGCGTGACGCTGCGAGGGCAAAAGTCGCCAGAATACTTGCCGCCGCTGCCCAGCACGACATCCCCGGACAACCCGACTTTGTCGAGTGAACTCCGGCTCCTGCTACCAGCGGAAGAGTTGACATGTTGGTCTCATGGCGCCAGCGAAAATCCGCAGAATAGCCACGATAATAGTGATCCATCCAGCGCTTTAGAAGCTTCCATTCTAAGCATGCCCGATCCCCTGTTGGTTCTTACGAGTACCGCGTTTCAAAGAAACTGAGGCTGTTCCTCGCGTCGGAATAGATCAATCAGTGTGGTGGGCAGGTGAAGACACGCGCCCCGGCCTGGAATTTAACGCGAAGCAGAAGAGAGACGAACATCTGGAGCCACGGCATGACTGACCGTTTAGTCCGCGGAAGGAAATCCGCGGTGACATTTTCGTCTCGAATCAGGAATGATTGGCGATGACAAGAAGTCAGCAGCCGGCTCTGACACTCTTCGCCATAGGAATGGTAGGACTAGGCATCCTAGCTCTGACTTATGGCGATTTCGCATTGGTGTGGCAGCCAGTCGCCAGATGGGTTCCCGGACGAACGGGGCTTGCCTACGGCGCGGGCCTCCTCATGTTGTGCGGCGGAATCGGACTGCTTTTCAGGGCTACGGCCGCGTGGTCCGCGCGCATTCTGTTTCCATATCTCATCGTCTGGGTGCTGCTCAAGGTGCCTGCGCTCATTGTGGCGCCGCAGATCGAAGGTGTCTGGCTGGGCATCGGTGAGCTTGCCGTACTTTTAGCGGGTGGTTGGATCTTGTTCATCAGGCTGGGCGGAATACGAGAGGATTCGATCTTCGCTTTCGCCACCAGCGAGAACGCCCTCCGCGCAGCACGGATACTTTTTGCGGTCTCACTGATCCCCATTGGTCTTTCACACCTCATGTATACGAAGGAAACGGCCGAGCTGGTACCGGCATGGCTTCCCTATCGAACCGGCTGGGCCTACCTGACAGGTGTCGGGCAAATGGCTTGCGGTATCGGAGTGCTCTTCTCGCTTTACCCTCGAGTGGCCGCAATGACGGAAGCAGGAATGCTGAGTTCGTTCACACTCCTCGTCTGGATTCCTGCGATTGTGGCTGCGCCGAGGACGCGTTTGCCATGGACAGCATTCTTCATCTCGTGGGCGATCGCGGCCAGTGCCTGGCTGGTAGCGTGCAACGTCGAAGCGAAGAAGCCTGCTCAGTCGAGTCTATGACGCCGCTTGGCCGCGCCGAGCTGGGATCTTGGAAGATTGGCTCCGATTACAGGTGGTATAGCTTCCGACGCTGAAAGTGGATATGGACCGTTCCAAGCGCCGGTTGTAGCCCTATCATTATGACGCTCTCTCCAAGACCGACGATTATCCGAAGATACTCAGCACAACTTTATTGCACGGTGATCCTGACACTCACTTCTGGAGCCGCCTTGCTCGCCGGGCTTCCCGGGCGCGCCTAGGCAACAGCCCATGAGCAGCATGTCGGGCATGTCGAATACAAGCAGAGGCACCACGGGCCGCGCGTGCGATGAAATGAGCAGCATGGGCGGCATGAATGTGATGGGCCAGAGCATGGCGGCTATGGCGAATCACATGTGCATCACTCCGCTGCGGCCCAAGCAGCCGGGCGATGAAGAAAGAGCGAAGGCGCTGGTCGCCCAGGTGAAGGCGGCTATGGAGAGATACAAGGACTACAAGAACGCCATAGCCGATGGATATATCCAAGGAAATCCAGAGGTGGTGCAACCGCAATATCATTTCACCAATAACGCCAATATTCGATTGGCTGACACGCAGTTCGATCCGGCGCGGCCGTCATCGTTACTCTACCGCCAAACCCCGACCCAGCGCTTCAAGCTGGAGGGCGTGATGTTCACGGACAGCACAAGCGCGACCGAAGATGAGCTGAACCAGCGCATACCGCTGAGCATCGCGCGCTGGCACGAGCACACCAACTTCTGCGGCGCGCCGGCGAACAAAGTGAAGGAGTACCACGGCGCACACCCCAAGTTCGGGATGTTCGGTTCTATCCACACCGCTGAAGCCTGCAAGGCCGAAGGTGGCACCTTCATGCCGGTGATCTTCAGCTGGATGATTCACGTCTTCCCCTATGAAGATAATTTCAAAGAGCAGTTCTCCATGAATGACGATGTAGCCCATATCCATTGACGCATCGAGCCGGTGCTCTGCCAACTATTCCACTAGCCAACCTGCTCACATATTGTGGAAGACATACGTGGCATATGTCTGTCGGGTTATCCACTTGTTGCACTCATAGCTCACCGGCGGGATCCAACGGCGATAACATCACGCATCTGGTGAACAGCCTGGACTATCTGCCCTTGCGAGGTATTCCCGTAGCCGAGAATAAACCCTTGTCGCGATGGACTTGTCATGTAGCAGGGAGACAGCGGCCATAGCCACAGCTGGCGCTCCGCAGCTAGTGTTGCGATTTGTATGTCACTGAGACCTGCGGGCAAAGTGGCGGCAACATGCATTCCGGCTTCTACTCCGTGAAGTTCCATTTCGTGGCCGAAGGTCGCGCGAATACTACTGACCAGTGCGGTTCGGCGTTCTTTGTAGAGCGCCCGCATTCTTCGGATGTGCCGTGTGAAGTGCCCGCGTTGCATGAAGTCTGTCAATACTTCCTGATACAGATAAGGCGGAAAGATATCCATAGCAAGACGAACAGAGATATAGCGGTCGACGAGGTCTGCTGGAATCACAATGTAGCCAATGCGAAGAGAGGCGAAGAGGACCTTGCTGAACGTGCCGATGTAGATCACGCGGGCATTCGAATCCAATCCCTGCAGGGAGGAGATTGGCATTACTTCATAGCGGTATTCGCTATCGTAATCGTCTTCGATAATCCAGGCGCCCGCCGCATCAGCCCAGTTCAGCAATTGAAGACGGCGAGATGCGCTCATGGTGGAACCGAGGGGATACTGGTGTGAAGGGGTAACGAACGCCGCTCTGGCGTTCGGACTGGTCTTCATGCCGGCAGTGACGTCAATGCCGTCGCCATCCACCGGGATGGGGATCAAGCGGCATCCTGCACCCTGGAGGACCGAACGCGTGAGTTGATAGGCAGGCTCTTCGATCCACACTGCATCTCCAGGATCGAGGAGTACGCGCGCGGTGATTTCGAGTGCCTGCTGTGAGCCTGAAACAATCATGATCTGATTTGGCTCGCACTGAACCGCACGTGATATTCGCAGATAGCTGCAAATCGCCTCCCGGAATCTTTCCGAACCTAGAGGATTTGTGTGATGAATGACTTGCGGTCTCCGTTGCCGGCTGTGGCGTGCCACCAATCTTGACCACGCCTCGAACGGAAACTTGTCGAATGCTGGTTGATGGACGCCGAATGCTCCCCAACCATAACGCCATGGACGATCCTCATACCGGGGGATAAGCAACGAGCGCTGCGACACTTCTCGCGCACTCGATGACCTGGAACCGTTGTCCTTCGTGGAATTGCGCTGCATCGAGAGTGAGCTGGAGACGAAGGTGCCGGATCCGGCACGGCTTTCGAAATAACCTTCCGCAAGAAGCTGAGCGTACGCATCGGTAACCGGGAACCTCGAAATGCCAAGTTCCATTGCCAGCATCCTGGTGGATGGAACCTGATGCCCCGGACGCAGATTCCCACTTAAAATCGCCGTGCGGAAACCCTCATAGAGTTGCCGGTGCAGAGGAAGCACATCTCGGCGGTCAATTGCGATCACCGGCAGCGTCCCCGATGAGATGCCGGTTACAGATCGCCTCTTGCTAGTCATGCGATAAGCCTCGATTGATTGTTGATAGGTATCAACTTTGACGCAAGTGCGTGGGCAGAGTCACGTCCTCATCTCTGCGCGAGCCTGGCTGTCCCTGTTCGTGGTTATCACTCGACTGCGATCAGGCTGTTACTGTCACCTCTTCCCGAGACTGTGACGTAGATCTGTTCATCGACTTTCGTACGGTGGCCTTCACAGCAGGCATGTCGGTTGAGAGATCTCAGCGGCTGCTCTGTGAGCTGAACACGGCGCCACGGTTTTTATTCCCGGCGCTCACTGCTCCTTTTGAATGAAGGGGCCTCCAAATTGCTGCCGCGCCGGTTCAATCTCGTAGGAGCAGAATGTTATGCCACAGCGAGTATGTCATTAGCACTTCTCAGCTCTTCGCCTGCGACTGAGTGCGGCTTGCCAGGATAGCGACGGATCGTGACGTGGCCACCAATCTCCTGCAGCAAGTCGGCGGACTGCTGCACACGCGCCCAGGGCACGTGAGGGTCGGGGTCGCCGGAGCTAAGAAGAACTGGCGTGCCGGCAAGATCTCCTGTGAGTTTGATCGGTGCTCCGGGTGGTCCGATGAGCCCTCCCGTAAAGGCCAGCAGCGCAGCATATCTGCGAGGATTTCGGCCCACGAACTCCGTTGCAAGGCAGGCTCCTTGAGAGAAACCCGCGATAGCGATCTTTTCCGCTGCGACGCCAGCCGCTAACGCCGTGTCTACGGCAGCCTGGACTCTTCCCAACGCGGAGGTGAGATAGGGCTCATTTTGTTCCCGTGGCGCAAGGAACGAGAAGGGATACCAGGAGTTTCCAGAAGCTTGCGGTGCGAGCATCGCCCACTTTTGGGGAGCGATCGCTTCGCCGAGGCCGAGGATGTCTTCGGCTGTTCCTCCGCGGCCATGCAGCAGGATGAGGACGCCGGCTGCGTCCTCAAGCGGTGCGCCAATGGACACAATGGCCTGTGTTCCGTGTGGGTTCGGAGTCATAGCACTGCCTCGCTCTCCTTTGTTGCTTCGCTTTTGGCTTTGTGCAGCGTGATCGGCTGTACGCGTGCTTCAATCAACTTCCGCTGCGGCTCGAACCATTCCGGGATACGCAATGCCTCTCCGAGCGACTCGGCGGTCTCGTCGATCAGGAAGCCGGGAGCATCCGTTGCGATCTCAAAAAGCACCCCGCCCGGTTCGCGAAAGTAGATGGAATGAAAGTAAGTTCTGTCCTGTACCGGGGTCACGCTGACATGACGCCCAAGCTCTTGCTGCCAGTCCACCTGGGCGGAGTCGTCACTGGCTCGAAAGGCAATGTGATGCACCGTGCCCGCGCCCATGCGCCCTGTCTGCGCGTTCTTGTCGACAACAACATCCAAAAACCGGCCGCGAGCATCGCCTTCCGGCGCATAGCGCGTGCGGCTTCCCTCTTCGCTGAGCTTGCGATAGCCCATGATGCCAAGCAGAGCATCCGTGCGTTGCAGGCTCTGCTCCAGCAGCGTGGTTCCGAAGAAGCCCTGGATCGCGTTTTTTGTCGGCACATCGGCGTAGCGAGGCACTGAGACAGCGTGTGCTTCCTTGTGCTCCACCAGTTCAATCACCATACCGTCGGGATCGCTGAAACTCAGGTGCTTGGCACCGAAGTAGACGTTCTCCTCGGTGGGAACGCCCTTCTCAGTCAAACGCTCGCGCCAGTAAGACATGGAACCCACGGGAATCGAGAACGCCGTCGCGATGGTCTCACCAGCGCCTCGCCGACCCTTCGGAGTGCCGGGCCAAGGGAAGAAGGTGAGGATAGTGCCAGGGGTGCCGATGTCGTCGCCAAAGTAAAAGTGATAAGTTCCCGGGTCGTCAAAGTTCACGGTCCGCTTGACGAAGCGTAGACCCAGGACCTGTGTATAGAAGTCGAGATTGCGCTGCGGATCGGATGCGATAGCCGTGACGTGGTGAAGGCCTACGATGGGGGTTCTCATGACGAGTTCCTTTCAAAGGTGTTACAGGTAGATATCGGTTATTGGAATAAGAGGGGGCCTGCTCTTGCCAGGATCCAAGCGTCTGCCGTGATCAGGGACGTTGTATCGGCTACAGCGGTGTGTCCACGGCAATGCCCTTGAGTTGTCTCTCGAGCTTCCGAAGATTGGTGAAGGTGCTTGCACGCTCATCCGCCGACAGCACGCTCATCCACCGCTTCAGTTCTCCGCTGTGCTCCTGGTAAGCCCGTGTAATCACAGCCTTGCCCTGCCCGGTTAATTGCAGTACGCGAGCCCTGCGATCGCTCTTGCTCAGCGTCCGAGCGATCAGGCCTTTCGCTTCCAATCGGTCGACGGCAGCCGTCATCGACCCGGTTGCAAGCAGGGCGCTGGCTTGGATCTCCGTGATCGTCATCGATCCTTTGTGCAAAAGCGCTTCCAGCAGCATGAAATCGGTCAGGCTCAATCCCGAATCCACGAAGCTTCGCTCGATGAGGGAGCTCATGACTCGATAGCAGTGCGCGAGAGCGATCCATACCTGCTCCGGCGTGGCTTGTTTGCTGCCTTTCGAATCAGTTCCTTCGTTGTTTGCCTGCCTTGGCATCGCTTGCCTGCCTCCCCGCGCTCAACTTATCGGTACAGAACAATAGATGAATATGCTTACGAAAGGATTCTTTTGGAGAGTATAAATCGCCTATGCGACTGAAGCTGCTACGGATAGACGGATCGGAGCTCAACAGATACGAGTTCCCGGTTCAACCGGAACGTCGGCGAAAGCTACCATGGATTGAGAGGTAAACAACCCTATGCCGATGAAGGAAACCGCCGCGCCACGCCAGCATGCATACACCGGGCCTGCGCTCCCCCAGTTGCCGGAGCCAAGTCACGCTGAGCGGATACGTACCCTCATCTCACTCGTATCGATCGGTACGCTGTGCACGCTCTCCCGCAAGCTTCCGGGTTTTCCCTTTGGCTCGCTGATGCCCTTCGCGATCGATCCGGGCGGCCGGCCCACCTTCCTCATCAGCAATATGGCCATGCACACCCAGAATCTGAAAGCCGATTCGCGATGCAGTCTCTTCATTGAACAGGCAGTCGTCGATGGTGACCCACTTGGGGCGGCGCGGGCGACGCTGATCGGCCATGCCGAACCTGTACCGGAGGGTGATGCGGCTTCCGTTCGGGAACAATACCTTGCTCGCCATGAAAATAGCCGCTACTGGGTAGACTTCACCGACTTCAGCTTCTTCCGGCTCCAGCCCATCGACCTCTACTATGTTGGCGGCTTCGGTGTGATGGGCTGGGTCGAGGCTGAAGAGTACCAACAGGCTGTGCCCGATCCATTGGCTGAAGCTGCGCCCGGCATTCTCGCTCACATGAACACCGACCATGTTGGCTCGATGCTCCTGCTTGCACGGTCCTACGCGCAGATAGAGGCAGTCGAGGCAACGATGACTTCCGTCGACCGCCTGGGCTTCTCTCTTCGACTCAGGACGAAGGACGGAATCAAAGGTACCCGCATCAATTTCCTCCGTGAAGTAGCTAACGCGCAGGAGACACGCAAGGTGCTCGTGGAGATGGTCCAGCAGGCTAGGCCATAGACCGGCTGCAAGGTCCGAAGGGTCGAGGTGCAAAGCGATCCGTCAGCAGGTTCGAGACGAATTGCAACTGACCGCATCCGCGTGCGTGGCGCCGAACAAATTTCTGGCCAAGATCGCCTCCGACTGGCGCAAACTTCACGCAAGGATAGGGCCCGGCGCCTTCGATGAAGTGAGTGCTGGACTTGTCGATGACCTGCTGGAGCGTGTTGGCTTGGGGGTCTTCTTCGCGCCAGAGATCCTTGCGCCACCATTCATTCATGTGCCCGCGCATCGTCGCTTCGACCGATGTGCGCAGACTTGAGCTAAAGGGATTGCTCGCATGCCGCGGCGGGGTGACCGGACCGAGCTCGTGCGTGAAGAACGACGGGGACGGTCCGTCCTCGTCCTTCTTCAGCCAGGTCGGCTTCGTAACGCAGGGCTTGGGCATTGGCACCTTTCGCCCAAATGTTGCGGATTTACAATCAACGGCTGCGTCTGAATGCAGATTTGCATTTGCGACCGTTTCGCGCAAAGATTTTCCAGACCATCGACGTTTGTACTTGCACGACCCTGTAGTTTTTATTAGGGTCAAGCTTCCTCAAGCAATTGCCTCGGGCGATATGGGCTTCGGAGTTACAGATGAGACTTGGCACTTTACAGAAGCGCGCTGAATACATTTCAGTCGCCCAGCGATGTACCTGGTAGAGCAGCCGGCGATCGGCTTCTCATCGCATCGTTTCGCCTTGTCCCGCTGAAACCAACAGCGAATCTTGCAGTTTCCACTGATGGCCGGCCAACAAAGGCCAATAAGAACAGCCCGTAAGCACACGCTTTTTGGAGACCCAGATGAAACGCCTCCTCACATCTGTTGCAGCCGTCCCTTTCATTTTCATAGCTATGCTGCCCGGCCTACCCCGGGCAGTGGCACAAGCAGTCTTTGGCAAGATGGTTGGGACTGTCACCGACCCGTCTGGCGCCGCCGTGCCCCAAGCGACGGTCTTGATCAGGGACATCGACAGGAGCACGGAGTACAAAGCCACGACAAATGACCAGGGAGATTACTCACAGGGTCAACTGTTGGCTGGTTCGTATGCGGTAACTGTCACTGCCGCCGGGTTTGGAACTTTCGAGAGCAACGTCCAGGTACACGTTGACAATACGGTCGAAGTCAATGCGAAACTGCGGGTGGGAGCGCAGTCCGGAACAGTCGTGGTTACCGATCAGACGCCTCTTCTGCAGGTCGACCGGGCAGAGGTGAGCACTACGCTCACCACCACAGAAGTGGCCAACCTTCCCGTGCTCAATCGCAACGCGACTGGTCTGGTCTTCACCTCGCCGGGCACCCAACTGACGAGTTTTCAGCATTCGGCTGCTGAGAATCCGCAGGGCGGTTATCAGTTTGCCAGTAATGGACAACAGTTCTTCGCCAATGGATTTCTCCTCGACGGCACAGAGAACAACAGTGCGATTCTGGGCATCGCGGTGATCAACCCGAATATCGACTCCCTGCAGGAGTTGAAGCTCACCACCAGCAACTACGACGCACAGTTCGGATCCGTGGGAGGGGCTCTCATTCAGGCCACCACCAAAGCGGGAACAAATGCGCTGCACGGCTCGGCCTTCGAATACTTGCGCAACGATGCGTTCAATGCGCAAAATCCGTTTGCGCCGGGATCTCTTCCCTTGCACTGGAATCAGTTCGGCGGCTCGGTTGGCGGGCCGGTCAAGAAGAACAAGCTCTTCTTCTTCGCCGACTATCAAGGCACCCGAAGAAGCACCGGGGCTCCCGTGACTGCCACAGTTCCAACCGCAGCCGAGCGCGCTGGAGACCTGACTGCTCTTCTGGGCCCCGTTATTCCCGGCGCGGCGCCAGTGCAAACGACCGAAGGGAGCTTCGTCGCCCCGCAGAGCGGCATGATATTTGACCCCGCCAGCGGCAACAGCGACGGCACCAATCGAAAGGCCATCGCTACCAATGGACGCTTGAACGTGCTGCCATCGGTTCCGGCTTCGATGACGAAACTGCTCGCCTTCCTGCCACAACCGAATAGCGGCGGTCCGGATGCCATTGCTGATAATTACGTAGGTACCGGCAAGCAGAGCTTCCAGAATGATCAGGGCGACGCGCGCATCGATTACGCGCTCAACCCGAACGTACGAATCTTCGGCCGCTATACCATCAGCCAATTCACCAACTCGGCCCCTGGCGCCTTCGGCGAGCTGGCTGGCGGACCTGCTTTGAGCGAGACCAACTTCGCAGGCACCTCAGATACGCGGAACCAGAGCCTGGCGCTCGGCTACACTCAGACCCTGAGCCCCACCCTGATTGCGGAGGCGCGATTCGGTGCATACCGTTACCGCGTGAGGGTGGAGCCAGGTGGCGCCGGCACCACGCCGGCAACGGACGCCGGTATCCCCGGCCTAAACCTTGGCACCACCGAGACGAGCGGTATGCCGGCGTTCTATGTGAACGGAAATGGTGGCTTCGACTTCGGCTACTCACTCGGCATCAACCAGTGCAACTGCCCACTTGCGGAGACAGAGAATCATTTCCAGTGGGTGACGAACTGGACCAAGACATTCGGCAATCACACCATCGGATGGGGAGCGGATCTTCGCCGTGCCCAGCAGCAGCGCATTCCGAGCGATAGCCATCGTTCCGGCGAGATCACGTTCGATCCTTCCACAACCGGCAGCTTCGAAGCCGACCTCGCCGGCCAGAACACAGGCCAGACCACCGGGGCGGGCATGGCGTCGCTGTTGCTCGGAGTGCCCGACGCCTTCTCCCGATACTTTACGGGTTCTGGTCTGCACCCCGGCTTACGCCAGACGCGGCTGTTCTTTTACGCACAGGACAACTGGCGTGCGACACCGCGCCTGACTCTTAGCTACGGCCTGCGCTACGAAAATTATCTGCCACAAAATGCAGCCAGCCCTGGCGGAGCAGGCAGCTTTGATCCGGCTACCGGTGAGGTATTGATCGCCGGCGTTGGTTCCGTGTCGAAGAGCATGAATGTCACGGCGTACAAATCGGGCTTCATTCCCCGCCTCGGCGTCGCCTATCAGGTCCGGCCGAAGACCGTCCTCCGCGCCGGCTATGGCAGCAGCTTCACTCCGGCAGGTTTGGGAGCCGTCTTCGGCCAGGCACCCGACTATGACCCGCCTATCATTCTTCCTCAGCAATTGAATGCCACCACCAACTACGACAGCGTCTATGACCTCTATACGGGCCCTCCTGTGCCGACCTTGCCCGCAGTGGCCGCTACCGGCCGCTATCCTCTGCCGGACAACATTTCGGTTTACTACTTCTTCGACCCGCCCAATCGGTACCGCGTGCCGCTGACAGAATTCTGGAATGCTGCGATTCAGCACCAGATCACTCCCTCCATGTCAATCGAGGCTGCATATGTCGGGAACGTTGGTCGACATATCTTCGTCAATGCGAACCTCAACCAGGCTGTACCTGGTCCCGGAGATTTCAACTCACGGGAACGCTTCTATCAACTGTTCGGGCTCACCCAGGGTATCTACAGCACCTGCAACTGTGACAATTCCAACTATCATGCGCTCCAGCTGAAATGGGTGGAACATCAGGCGCGCGGACTCGACTTCATCGTGGCCTACTCCTATTCGAAGGCGCTCGACGATACCGAGCTGGGAGGGGTTGCGGATAACAACCTCAACTACAAGGCAGACTACGGTCCAGCCAGCTTCGATCGGCGGCACCAGCTCTCCGTCTCCCATGTTTGGATACTGCCATTTGGGCGTGGTCAACGCTTCGGTGCGAACGTGAATCGTCTCACTGACTTGGTGGCCGGTGGCTGGGAGTTCAGTGGCATCACTTCGGCGACCTCTGGCCTGCCGTTTACGCCGAACGTCGGCAATGCGCCGCTGTTGAACTCAAACTTCAACAACGTGCGACCGGACAAGATCGGCAATCCGCACGTCGCAAACCCGAACCGCACGCTCTGGTTCAATCCAGCGGCCTTTACCGCGCCGCAGGGCCTCTATCGGGACGGCAATACTGGACGCAACTCGCTCGTTGGTCCTCGAACTTTCCTCATGAATCTTTCGCTCAGCAAGGTCTTTACCATCACCGAAGGCAAAACCATTCAGTTCCGCTGGGAAAACTACAATGCCCTTAACCACGTTAATCTGAACGCGCCCAACAACTATGTCGACCAGTCCGGCGCTGGCCAGATAACCTCAATCGCAGCGGACATGCGGCAGATGCAGTTTGGACTGCACTTCCGTTTTTGACTCAATTCGGATAGCGGTAAACACAAACGGCGGCCGAAAACCTAATATCGTGCCGTCTGCCGGAAGTTTGTTTGCAGCCGGGCCGCTCTGAAATTGAGCGGCCCGCATTTAACAGCACGCAAGGAATAATGGATTGATGAAACAACGTATCGGAACCAGGCTGCTGGCCTTCGCATTGTTAGCCGGGCTGGCACAGACGAATCTTTGGAGCCAATCGCAGAACGCCCCTTCCCTTCCGCCCCCCGATGATCGGTATAAAGCCGACATTCTCCTGATAGTTGCACACCCGGATGACGATACCGGCGTCCTGAATTACATCACCCGGGCTTCATTGGATGAACACAAGAGAGTTTCCGTAATCTTCAGCACCAGAGGAAACTCCGGCGGAAACGCCGTCGGCATGGAGCAGGGAAAGGCCATGGCAGATGTGCGCGAGATGGAAGCACGGCGATCCTTGGCGGCGAGCGGCATCACCAACGTCTGGTTTCTGCGCGGGTCAGATACCGCTACGCAGGATGTACTGCATTCGCTCGAGACTCTGGGTCACGGAGAAGCACTGGAGGAAGTGGTGCGCCTGGTCCGCTTGACTCGTCCGGAAGTCGTGCTTACATGGATGCCGGCCTATGTAGCCGGAGAGAACCACGGCGACCATCAGGCATCTGCGGTAGTAGCGACCGAAGCATTCGACATGGCCGGCGATCCAACTGTCTTTGGAGAGCAGGTGAACGCGCCTCGAGAGTACTCCAACATCAACAACTACGGCGAGGGCCTCCATCCCTGGCAGGCCAAGAAGCTTTACTACTTCTCCGATGCAAGCCATCAGGACTTTCTTGCCCATCATGGCCCCACTTATCTGGCCACCGACGTCTCCAGCAGCAAAGGTGTGCCATTCGCCACTTTGAACAAACATGCTTGGGAGCTGTATGCGACGCAGATTGACCCGCAGCTGGACTATTACGTCAACATGCCCGATCATCTCGTGCTTGCTAAATCGCTAGTCACGTCTTCATCGCCAGAAGCTGACGTTTGGGACGGTATCAACAGCACCCCAATCGCCTATACGCCTCCTCCCGGCTATCGTCCGTCACCCCGCGCTAGCGTAAGCCTGGAGCTTGGGGGTCCATGGGCCTTCTATCAGCAGTTTTATGTAGCACATGGACTCACTAATTCACTTAGCTTTGTAAAACCCCAGAGCGCGATGAGTAGCGGTCATTCGCTGTGGGTTCCTTTATTGCTGCACAACGATACCGACGAGAGCCGTGATCTCGTTCTTCACGCTTCATTGCCTGATGGGTGGACACCCGCAATCAAGGACACCACGTATCACGTAGCGCCGCACAGCAGCTACCCTGCTCAACTGTTTCTGACTGCGCCGGCTAAAAAAGCAGATGCGCCGCCGCAGGATTTGCGATGGACCCTCCTGGACAGTGGCAAGGTGGTTGGAGAGGTGACTCTGGCCGTTTATCCAGAGTACAACGGGGTGCCGCAGTAGGTCTTCAGGACAGGACCGTGAATACTAGGAACGGAAGCAAGCTCGCACACCCTGCTACATCAATAGAACGCGCTCGATAACTGCCAAGGGCGCGGTTGCCCTGTACCTATCACGTCTTTAGAAATACAAATTATCTGTTGCGAAATACTCATCGAGCAATTCGGCGCAGGTCCACGATCGCCGACCGGTTCTCGCGCAGTTAGATCTCTTCTATATGTAGATTCGCCAGTTCGTGCCGGCGCAGCGCGCAGCCGACCACCAGGGCCAGGATCGCTTAGTCGCATTTGCCTCCCTCCGCCTCGAGCGGTCGGCACCTGGAGCAGTTCCTTTGCCCTGCTCACGGGTGAGCCACTTCCCCACGCATAAGGGCTGCCACACCAACACGACGAAATCGAGAGGGCTGCGCCATGTCCCGTGTGACGTCGCCTCCTCGTGCTGTCAAGGCCGCTGCGCGCCGCGTTCGCGGTGACCGCCGGTGTACGCCCAAAGTAGAGAAAGAACGGAAAAAGCCATCAATGCGGACAGCTTTGGCGGGGATCCCACTGTTCGTGCCGCGATAGATCAAATGGCACATCATCCCCCATTCGTTGTAATCGCCGCTTGCCGCGTGATGCCGTGCCAAAACTGAACTTCTAGGCCGCAATGGGAAGGCTGCGGCGAGAATTCCGCGGCCGCAATGGGGAAGACCGTCGTTTGCGCCGATATGTCCATTGCGATAACTGGACTGCGAACTCGGGCTTGAGCCCTCAAAACGGTCCGATCAAGCGCAAATCTGCACAGGACACGACATGAAGAATTATCTACGTAACTTGGCTATGGCCTCACTGGTCTTGTCGGCATTCCTCACCGGCTGTGGTTACACCCCTGTGGCAGACGGGGCTGGTCCGGCTGTTCCGGTCGCTGCAGATTTCCTGGGGCTCTCGATGGAGTGGTGCAGCGCGCAAACCGTATTGGGCCAGGCATCCACGGGCGGCACTGATGCGATTTTCGCGCAGTACGTGGCTAACCTTCGAGCATATGGGGCAGGGCCGATGTCGATTCGCATCGGTGGCAACAGCACGGACACCGGCGGATCATGCGGCACGCCGACCGGCATTCAGTCCGTCCAAGCCATGAACGAATTTGCACGTGCTACAGGTGCAAAATTCAGCTTCGGCCTGAATATGGCCTCGCATGATCTCGCTGCTTCGAAGGCGCAGGCGGCAGCGTACTGCGCCGGAATGCCCTGCGGGGTCGATCGCTGCCTTCGAGATCGGCAACGAGCCGGATCTGTATACCACTCCTGGATGGAGCGGCAGTACCTATTCCGCCGAACTGTCTCAGTATCTCGCCGGAGTTCTTTCGGTCCAGTCCTGCGCGTCCAACCTGATGGGGCCCAGCTTCGCCTCTTTCAATGGCAGGCATGGCGGTTTTATTCCAAACGTTCAAGAACTGTTCGTCACAAACCGGGGCAAGGGATTGGGTGCAGTAACGCAGCACTACTATGCGGGATCCAATACCGCCACGCCCGGCTTCCTGCTAACCACGGCGGCGGATAGCGGCCCGGAACGCATGCTGCCTGAACTGGAGGCGGCGCACGCACTCGGAATGACCTACCGGGTGGACGAGATGAACTCGGCCTGGGGCGGCGGTGCGGCGGGGGTGAGCAACGCGTTCGAGTCGGCGCTGTGGTTTCTCGAGAACGCGATGACCTTGGCGGCCGAAGGAGTAGACGGAATTAATATCCACGGCGGCATGCTCGCCGGCAAGGCATAACTACTACACTCCATTCTCCATTACCGCAGCCGGTGGAGGATCGTTCTCGCTCAACAACCGCGGTTCCTCTCCGGCGACAGCGCCACTCTACTACGGCATGTTGTTCTTCGCGCGAGCGATCCATGGCGCGCACTCGACCATCTCCCCTGCCTCCGTCAGCACCAGCGCGAACATCGATGCCTGGTCTACCGTGGATGGTACGGGCACGGAGCGGCTGATCCTGCTGAATCGTGACATCGCAAACACCGCACAAGTGGTCGTATCCCGGAGTGCCACTATCGCCAGCGTCTGCTATCTCGAGGCGCCATCCTACAGCTCCACCAGTGGGCTGAAGATATTCTCGAACTTCGCAGGAACAACGTATCAAACCTTCGATACCAGCACCGACGGATCGCCAACAGGAACAGTTGGATGGGACGTGCTTACGTCGAGCGATGGCTCCTTCACCATTCCCATAGGCGCTACGCAAGCGGCGATCGTCACCTTCGGAGTGTCGACCGGATGCTGATCGCCGGCAGATCACGGACGCGGCGATGAGTGGAAATCCGGCTTTACGATTCGCAACAGAGTGGACGTTCGCTTCGTCTCAGACAAACGCCGTGCTTTGCTTCCATCACAACTTCTTCGTAGATGTTCTCTAGATCGGGCGTTTGCTTGTGAAGGTCAAACCGTTCACGCACCCAGCTTGTTGCTCTATCACTGCAAGACTGCCAGAAAGCGTCATCCGTCAAGAAGCGATGCAGGTGTGCGGCAAGCGTAGGCACGTCCCGCTCTGGGGCCAGTAGGCCAGTCTTTCCGTCACACACTGCTTCGGGAATGCCTCCGCTGCGGAAGCTGACCACTGGAGTACCCATTGCTTGCGCCTCGGCGAATACCATGCCGAAGCCCTCGCGTCGCCCTTCTGCGGACCTCACGCTGGGGTTGAGAGGCCCGCGCGCTGCCTACGTATCCCTTGCCTCGACTCCGGTTGCTGAGCGCCCAGAAATTGGCATTCAGCCGAATCGCTCGGCAAGAGCCTCAATTCTCCCCGCAATGGACCATCCGCCGATGCGACCACCAGGCGCGGGGGTGGTCTTCGCTGCGGGCCCAGACATGGCCATCGCACGTAGGAGATACTCGCAGCCCTTCACCTCTACGAGGCGACCCACAAAGACAATCAGCGCGCGCTCACGTTGATTCGGTTCGAGTGGCGTGAATTTTCGAGCAGTCAACACCAGTGTAGTGGACCACAAGCTTACCCTCTGGAAAACCGGCGCCGATCGCACGCGGCTTGATTGCATCCGAGACGCAAAGAAATCGGGATGTTCGATGAAACAACTTGGGTAGTCTGGCCAGATACCGCCTGCCACCCATGCTGCGCTTCCATTCTTCCGTTCGCGTGGTCACATCGTAGCCATGCAGCGTCACAACGCTGGGCACGTTCAGGTGATCTTGAAGAGCAAACATGCTGGTACCATCCACCGAGAAGTGAGCGTGAATGAGGTCTGGGCGAAAGCGCTTGACGCTGCGATGAAAGCTGGGCGCATAAGGAAATTGCCGGTAAGCCTTCGCGCGATATTTCGACAGGATGTCAGACGAGTTCCTCAGCACCGCTTTCTGCCCATGGATCGGCAGGCTGCCCGCCACAGGGACGAGGCCGACAAATACGGGAGTGTAGTCCTTCAGTGCCGCTGCTTGTGCCGCGATAAAGGTTTCGCTGATTGGGAGGAGTCTCTCGCGATAGATCGCTACGGTGCGCATAAATTGCTCACCTCTTGGCAGCGGCAGTGATCTTGACGGATAACCACTTCGTCCGAGCGATGCCGGCTTCGCCCAAATAAGAGAGTTCTCATGCCATGCCTCTCACAGCATCAAGCGGCGGACGCAGGGGCGCCAGAGCCTCAGGTTCTTTCGTTCGCATGGCAGATAAAATCACCCATGTCGCTATCGCTAAGCTGCCGTCGGTCGCAAGACTGGCCCATGCAGCTCCATGCCACGTAAAACGGGGTATCAGGATTATGTTCAAGCCGAGATTGAGCAGCGCTGCTCCGATCTGGCACCATAGCCGAATCTTCTTGTGTCCCGCTCCCACCAGTGCGTCGCCTGCGCTTAAATGACATGCACGGAGCACCGGAATCAAGCAGAGCCAACGTAGAGCCGCAATACTGGGATAAAAATTAGATCCCGCGATCCGTGGAAGCAGCGGAGCCGAGAGGAACATCACTACGCATGCCAGGCAGCCTATGATCAGCGTACGGGAGAGTATTCTCGCTGCGAAGCGCCTGACAGGCGCAATTCCATCCGCGCCCTTTTGAAAGAACCGCGGAAACGCCGCCGAATGGATAGCCCTGATCGGGATTGTTCCGATGTCGATCACGCGATAGGCCATGGAGTAGATTCCCGCGGCCGCATTCATCTGGTAGTGAACCAGCATCGTCTTATCAAGATCGTTATAGGCCGATGCGGTTGAATTTGAAAAAGCGTACACCACCCCTTCCCTCGACCGGTGCACGGCGTCGCGGAAGCTAAAGACAGGGCGGCCGAGAGCCATCGTAACTGCGGAGACAGCCGCCAGCGCGGCGCAGGCGCTTACCAGCAGTATCACGAATGCCCAGGCCTGGGGCGTGATCTGCCCGCACTTCCAATAGAGGCCTGCAGCGGCCGCAAGTCGCAAAGTGTATGTAGATGTCCCAATGAATGCCGCGTTGCGCATCCGTTCATGCGCCTGGAACGCCTGGCTGGACAATGTGCATAGCTGTCCGAAGACAACATCGCTGAACGCCAGAATGCTTAGAGTAGTTACATTGGCTCGGCCCACGATCCAGGGAGCTGCTGCGATAAGGATCAGAAGGATGATCAAACTCAGGCTGGCCAGCGTCAGCAGTGCACTTCCCCAGTAGGAGCTGAATGCGGAGCGCTTCCGGCTCACATTCTGAACCAACAGCAGACCCGATCCCAAAGAGCTGTACTGGCTCAACAGTGACACGGCAGCGCCTGCGCCGACGATCAGACCGTATCCAGAACTTCCCAGCAGTCGGCCAATAAGCGCGAAGTAGAGCCCCTGCGATATCACTGAGGAGCCTTGCCCCACAAGCATCCAGGCGCTGTTGCTACCAACCGGACCCTTGAGGTCACGCATTGCTCGGCGCAGATATCCCGTCACGGCTCACCTGCCAACGCCAGCGTTAGATCGTGGTAGATCATGCAGCAACCTCCTCCGCGGTCCGAGCAGCTTTCAGGCGCTTGGCTTCATTCATCAGACCGACACACGCCATGATGTACATGACCCATTCCAGAAAATTCGGGAACATGATGGATCGTTCATCAAGATTGGTGATGATGGTGATTACGACGATGGCCAGGTACCAGCCCACTGTGCTGCGATCCTCTGACTGCATGCAGGCTGCTGCATCGCGAAACGCGCGCACGATGGTCCAGAGCACGAGCGCAAGCCCTGCCGCACCTAGTTGCAGCCACACTTCGAGAAAGCCGTTATGCGCGTGGCGTGGGGTCCACCCAAGGAAAAGAGCGATGCTTTGTGCATCAACCTGAGTCGAGTTCCAGAAGGCGTTGTATCCAAAACCGAGCAGCGGACGTTTCATCGCGGCGGCCATGACAAGGTTCCACAATGTCGTGCGTCCGGTCAGGGTCGGATCCTTGCCCATGGCGACAAGTAAAGAAGGAAGATACAGAACCACTAGTGAGACGACGGAAACGCCGGAGATGGCGATGACGGTGACAATAAATGCGCGATCCCGCGGAGCAAATGCGATAGCTAGTCTCCATCCGATCCAAAAGCCGACGAGCCCGAAAATGCCTATCCACCCAGTTCGCGACTGAGTCATTACGATCACAAAGAGGCAACCCGCCGCATATAGCAGCCTGCTGACCCGATGGACGCCTCCACGCTTAGCTAGAAATAGGACGGGAGAAAGAAGGTAAATCATGATGACAGCGCAACTGTTCTTGTGAACTGCTATGCCCTGCCATGCTTCTACCCCCTCTTTATAGTCGATGCCGACAGACGGGAACCACAATGCAAGCGCGACACTAAGCATGATCGCAATCCAACCGAGCATCATGACGGCTTGTTTTTGGCGCTCAGCCGACAGCGCCGTTCCCAGATAGAAAGCGAAACAAAGATTTATCGTGAGATGAATTGCTGCGACGATGGACAACATTGGCTCGTCGGACCAGGCAACGGAGATGATCGCCAAGACAAGTAATGCGGAAAAAATAAATTGCGATCTAAAAAGCGCCAGAATCTTACGAAAGCGGGGAGCCATCACTCCGAGCATCACCAGGATAGAAACCGCCATCGCGGCCCGGCCTTCAGCATGCTCTGCGGACGTTATCGCGTGTCCTGCAAGCGGGGAGTTTTCGAGCATGCTGTTGCCAAGAGTATGCTGGAAAAAGAACGAACCGTGGCCTGACAGGTAAAGCAGAGGAATCATCAGAACCCACGAGGACACTAGGGCCCAGATTGATGGGCGCACTTCCTCCTTCATGGTCCATGAGGCGCACCGTCGCTGAGAGAGGCTCGGCGGCATGGCCATTCCGCCGACGTTAGCTACATCGTGCATGCGTACTCTCCACTGTGGCTCAGAACACTTTGATCAATGAACGCCCGCATTTTGTCCCTAAACACCGATGTATCGAAGGTCGCCGCGTGTCTCTTGATGACTTCTGGAAGAAAGCTATCCTCTCGTGCTTCGAATTGCAGGATTCCGTCGACTACTGATTCGACCGTCTGATGAGCAAAGAACACCCCGGTGTCGCCTCGAAGCTGAGGATCTCCGACGCGAACTGTCTCCAGAGAACCCCCATGGCCGTATGCGATAACCGGACGCCCGTAGCTTTGCGCCTCGACCGGCACGATACCAAAGTCCTCGTCGGCAGCAAACACGAGAGCGCGGCAATGCGCATAGAGGGCTTTTAGTTCTTCATCGGGCACTCGTCCTGCGAATTCGACCGTCGGACCTGCGATTACTTTGAGGCGCGCTTCCTCGCGTCCCTCTCCGGCAATTATGAGGCGCCGTTTCAGTCGATTGCATGCTTCAATGACCAAATGCAATTGCTTCGTATGCGTCAGACGTGCGACTGAAAGGTAGTAGTCATCGCGGCGCTCTGCGATAAACCCGTTATTCGTATCCACCGGCGGGTAAATCACCGGCGAGTTTCGATTGTAGTACTTCATGATGCGTCGCTGTATGTACTTCGAGTTTGCGACCATGTGGTCAGGCCGTTGCGCGGCAGTGTAGTCCCACTGGCGTAGATAATGTGCAGACCATCTGTAGGCAGGTCTCAAGACAGCGGGAACTAGCTCTAATGACTTCCAATACAAATCATGAAGTTGGCGCCAGGGAGTGTGACAGTAAGCAATGTGGACCGCGTCATGGTGGCACAAAATGCCCTTTGCGACTCCATGATCTGAACTGATGATCAGGTCATACCCGCGCAGATCGAGAGACTCAACGGCGTAGGGATAAAGCGGCATAAAGAGCCTGTAGGTTTTATCTACTTTGGGTATGCAGTGGAGGAAGGAATGATGAGTTTTTCGATCGCGAAGACTTGTAGGAATCCTGTCCCTGTTGCTAAACAGAGTAAACACGTCAGCTTCGGGAAACATCGTTCCTATGACGTTGTCTACTGCCTCCACGCCGCCGGATGCGATATACCAGGCGCTAACTAGAGCTACACGCATAATTTTCCTCGGGCACTAGCTGCACGGTCGCTCCTGTCCTTTACGTCTCAAAACATCCGTCTGCACGGCCCAGTTGCGCAACACGTTTGGAATACCTGCAAAGAGTAGCCCGTACACTAACGCCCGAAGGTCAAATTTACCAAAGCGCACGACGTTTGCGACGAATTTAGGCAGCCGGCGGAGGTCGCGCAGAATATTCAAACGTGGTGCAATTTGGACAGCGACGAAATACGAAAATGCCCGCGCTGTTAAACTACTATTTCTACACGCCCACTCCATTGATTCTTGCCAGTCTGAATGCCACGTAATTCTTTTAATTCCAGATTCTAAGTTGTAAATTAGCAGTGGCTCCCAAACCCACTCGATATGAAAGCCATCTTTTTCAGATATCCTAAATAGCCAATCCCAATCTTGGTACCTGGGGAGTTTCGTAGTAAAAGGTGAGTCGACGAGTAGTTGCTTAGGTACTACAATCATCGATGTTTGGATGATGCATTCCCCATATCGAAAGGACTTACGGCAGAGCAAGTATTCACTCATTGGCTCGCCGTTAAAAGGTATGCGGTCCGGCACAACCGAGTAACCTCCAGAACGTCTCATGAACAACCTGCAAGCGCCAATTGGCCATTTATGCGACGACTGGAGCAGCAGCAGCATCTGCTTCTTCAGCTTTTCCGGCAGCCACTCGTCATCATCATCCAGCAGCGCTATCCATTCACCCCGGGCCTCCCGCGCGCCGATATTTCGTGCTTCGCTGCCGCCGACGTTCTCGGACAATGCAATGATCCTGACGCGCGGTTCACTCAGTTCTTCGAGAGCCGCAACTGTGGCCGGATCCGGTCCGTCAACCACGACAATAATCTCTAAGTTTTGATATGTCTGAGACAGGGCGCTCCGTACCGCCCTGATCACCAGCTCAGGCCGCTCTCGCGTTGGAATCACCGCACTAACCAACGGTTCCTCGTTCATGGATTTCCTAAGCCTCATCTGAGCCGGACGACTCTGTTACGGATTGCGGACAGCCACTTCTAGTTCGGCATTCGTGGTCTGCGGTAGCGTGGGCTGCAGGAAATGTTAGATTTCGCAGAATGATCGGGACTAACGTCCAGGGCTCGATGAGATATCGACGAGCGAGACGCCGGGGCTCCGATGCGAGACGGAATGCCCACTCGATGCCCAGGGGGCCGGACCACCGCGGCGGTGTTGGGATGACGCCGGCAACATAGTCAAGCACTGCGCCGGTGGCCAGGATCACCTTGGCCTGGATCGCATCGCGGTTTGCTTCAATCCAAAGCTCCTGCCGCGGCATGCCCATGCCGACCATCAGCAGATGTGGTTGAAAATCCGCGATCTGTTGCAGGACACTCTTGTTTTCAGAACCTTCCGGATCGGTGTCGAAGTAACCGTGACGGTACTCGATCTGAAGTCCCGGATGACGCTTTCGTAGAGCGGTGACTCCGATGTCCACGACACGAGGAGCCGAGCCGAGATAGAAGATGCGCCAGTTTTTCTCCACCGCTGAGGCCATCAGGGACGGAAGCCAATCGGTGTAGCCGACCCGGTGAATACGGCGTGCGGCCTGTCGATAAAGTCGCGCCAGCAGGACAATGGACATGCCGTCAATATGCGTGTGATGAGCACGGCTGAAGTAACGCTGGAAGGGACCGTCAGGCTCTTCCGCCGCCTCTTTATGAAAGAGGTAGAGGCTGTGCATGTTGTGATTGGCGATGACGGACTTCTGATTCGTGGATACCCTTTCGATAACCGTGTCCGTCAATGCGGACATAGTCATCGGCTGAACTGAAATACCTAGAAAACGAGCTGTCCCGGTTTGAGGCATGTGTTGCAGTCCTGTCCGCATTGACCTCTGCGGCGCGTTGGGGGAGTAAAACCACTTTGAAGGCAAACAATCCAAAGACAAGCGAGCCGGGCAGGTAAGACAAGCCGGATCGAGAACCGCGACCGAGCGAGTCTGCTGCAAGGCAGTAGCGACGGCGGTTGAGCAGCCTTACGGCATGCTGTAGACGGCAGCCGATGACAGGGAGGAGATGATCCCTGCCGACCCGGAGACCGCGACATTTTTTGCATAGGAAAATGGCACGTACAGCACATCGCCGGCGACGAGCGCGATGTCCTGCTGCTTGCCCTTCTGGATTTCGCCGAGCGACAGCTGAGTCTCGTGATAGCCGGTCGCGTCCTTGCGCAGGAGCTTCGCATGGCCTTGCTTGGCGGTACGCGCCACACCGCCAGCCCGGGCCAGCGCCTGCAGCAACGTCAACTCCGAGGAGTTGTTGTCCATCACCATTCCGCCGGGGCGGTTCACGTCACCGAGGACATACACAATGCCCGCCTTCGGCACCATTACGGTATCGCCGGGATAGACCAGCACGGAACTCTGGATGGCGACTACGCCATCATTCGCCAGGTTGTAGCGGACCGGATGTTCCGGATCGCCACGCCGCTCGATGATGATGTTTCTGTCCGCAACCTCGTTCAGGCCGCCCGCCAACGCGAGGACATCGAGTACGGGACGGGCTGTGCCGATGGGATAAGCCCCCGACGCACGCACCTGGCCGAGCACCGAGACGGTCTGCGTGGCGTATTGCTCGACTGCCACTGTGACCTCGGGATGATTGAGGTAGTGAGCCGCGATCAACTTGTCATGAATAGCCGTGGCTGCTTCACCGGGAGTGAGTCCCGTTATCCTTACGGCGCCGACACCGACCAGCGGCACCTCACCGGCATCCGTAACGCGCGGGTGCTGGTCGAGCTCAGGTGAATCAATGACGGTGACGTGGATCTGGTCGCCTGGCCCAATGCGGAGGCTCTCCCCCGACTGCGCGAGGACAGCCAGTGGAACGCTCATAAGACACACGAATATGAGGTTTTTCATCACAGTTCCCTTTCTCGCGGACTTAGCCTTC
Source organism: uncultured Acidobacteriaceae bacterium (assembly GCA_963757575.1). GTDB lineage: Bacteria > Acidobacteriota > Terriglobia > Terriglobales > Acidobacteriaceae > KBS-83. The sequence continues at coordinate 196,042 of CAVWSD010000011.1, read as the reverse complement.
CGTGTAGTACTTGGAGCCGCCTTGGTAGCCGTAGTACTCGCCATAGGACACCGAGCCACGGCTAACACCATTGAGCACAACACTCACCTTGTCCTTATCGTTGACCAGCTTGCGATAGGCCCGCTCCAGGCTCTTTCTGGTGGTGACACCGTGCCGGGCGACCAGTACTGTCATATCCGACTCGCGCGCCAGAATCTGTGCATCAGTGACGGCAAGCAGCGGCGGCGAATCGATGATGACGACGTCGTACATTCCGCGCCAGCTCTGGACTAACTCGTGCATGCGATCGGACCCAAGCAACTCAGCCGGGTATGGCGGCAGAGGGCCAGCGGGTAGAACGCGCAGTCTCGGCAGTTCTGAGAATGATTCGATCGTCGGGATGTTCTGATAGTCCACGCCGGAGAGCATGCTGCTCAACCCATTTGCACCGGAACGTTCATAGCCGAAACGACGTGTCAGGCCGGGGTGGCGCATATCTGCCTCAACCAGAAGCACACTGGAACTCGACTGAGCAAAAACGGCTGCCAGATTCACGGAGACGGTGCTCTTGCCTTCATCCTCAGCTGCGCTCGTGACAAGGATCACTTTGGGCGGCGCGCCGGAACGGGAAAGCAGGATCGAGGTACGGAGGGAGCGCAGCGACTCAACAAATGCCGTATGCGGTCCGTCGATCACGGGCAAGCGTCGTACGGCCTCCAGCTCATCGGCTGCTGCCGGCAACTGCTTTGCCCCTGAACGGGATGGCAGGTAAGAAGCGATGCTCCGAGCTGTGCCTCCATTCAAGAGCGGCAGAACGGCAAGGATCGGTGTCGCAAGTGCAGCTTCGACCATCTCCATCGACTGGATGCGATCGTCGGTTGCTTCGCGGAACAACGCTCCGATACCCCCAAGGAATGCGCCACCGACCAGGCTCAAGGCCAGGTAGAGCGGAACGTTCGGCTTGACCGGCTTGGCCGGGATGCGGCCTGGATCGACGACCGTGATGTTAGAGGAGTGAAGCCCTTCCATGACACCCGCTTCCTTCAAGTGGGTATTCAGGGTTTCGTAGAGAGTGCGGCTGTTTTCCGCCTCCTGCTTGGCGATCATGAATTCGATCGCCTTATCGTTGAGCTTGTTGGCGGCCGCGCGCCGCTGATCGTAAACACCTTGAAGACTCGCTTCAACTACCTGCGCGGAACGGTAATCGTTCTCGGCACGCCGCCCGATGCGCGACACCTCTGCCTGGATCTGATCATCGATTGCTGCGAGTGATGCGCGCTCGTCACCCAGCTTGGGATTGGCACTGCCTAGTCGGGAGTTGTCGGTAGCAATCTGCGCCTCAAGGGTTGCCCGCTGCTGCCGTAAGCTCTGAATGAGCGAAAGCGAGTTGTTGATACCGGGCGAAGATCCGGCCATCGATGAACCCGCGAGTCCAGAGATCAGTTCAGGATCACCTTTGCGCGTGATCTCATACAGACCGCCCTTGAGTATGCGATTGGAGGTTGCCGCCGTGAGCGAGACGGTGGATTGCTGGAGCCGGTCAAGGGTGGCGCTATAGGCCAGTTCCTTACCTGTCGAATCACTGCCAAGCGAATAGACGCCTGAGTCCTTCTGTAGAGTGACGACACGTGCCTGAAGCGTCTCCGCTTCCTTTTTAAGATCGTTGAGTTGGCCGCTGAGCCAGCCGGCCGCCTCGTTCGTCGCGTCGTAGCGCGTTTGGAAGGTGTAATCGACCAGCCCCCGCGTGAGGTGATTCACCACGGCGGCCGCGAGTTTTGGGTCAGTGCTGAGATAGGTCACATCGATCAGCCGCGTGCCTGCCACCGGCTTGACCGTGAGATTTTTGTCGAACGCCTTAAGCATGTGAGCCCGGCGCAGGGGCGCTTGCTCCAGCGGCACACTTGCGGGGTCTTTGGGACCGGCGGGCGTCACTAGCTCGAGTGCCCAGCCGATCGGATTGAAGCTGGGCTTGAAGTCTTTCGTGTGTTCAAGGTCCAGATCTTCAATCACCTTGAGGGCGAGAGTGTCAGACTGAAGGATAGTTGCCTGCGTTTGCAGGGTAATGTTCGCGTCGAGTGCATCCGTCGCGTCCCCGCCGGCAGACGACATCATGCTTTCGAGACCGAGACCATCGGCGCTCGATTTCTGCACCTGGATCTCTGCCGTCGCAGAGTAACGTCGACTGGTACAAATGCAGAAGAGCGCTGCCAAAGTAAAGCAGACCGTCGTTGTTATCGTGATGAGTACCCGGCGTCGTCTGAAGATTGCGACCAACGCCTGGATGGTCAGGTCGTTGTCGAGGCTCTTATTGGATTCCATGTTACTCATCAGTCGCCTCTTGTTCTCTTTTCGCCGATTGCTGGCGGGCACATTTCGCGAGCAAGCCGCTGGCTATCGTCTTGGTACAGTCGTTATTCATGTCTCTATTGCTATTACAAGACGAATCTTAAAATAGGAATTAGGTTTCTTCAGTAATCATTAAGTTGTATTTGTGTATTGCAATTTTCGATACAACAACAGCGACTTGTTGATGAACTCTGCCAACAGTGCGCCTGGCCTCGCCGCTCGGAGACATCATTGCCAAAGCATTTCCCGTTCAATGACAGGTAACAACAGCTAGGGCAGAGGCGTGCCCACAGCCATTGCGCTCGAACGAGCTCCGAAGCTCATGGGAGCGCGAATGACCAGAGCCGCGCCCGCTGATGTCCGAAGGCAGCACCAGACCGCAACACTGTCTACAAGCGGCTGGCGCGCTCTGACGCGAGTTCAAGGGGACTCATTATGATGTGCGCAAATGCGAACTCATGCAGAGCACTAATATCGGTCTTTGGAAAACCACCGTGGCCGGAAAACGACCCCCGTACTTGCGGTCAGGGCTGTCATGTTCCGGCTCCCCACCACTACGCGCGAGTACGACAGCTCTCCCACCCGCAGGCTGACACTCCTATTTATGTAGACGTCAAGCCCACTCACCGCCATCCATTGGGGACCTACACCCGACTTCTGGGTTGGCTTCGGCCCCTTGTTGGGCGCATTGGTATACCACCAGGTATGCGCGCCGCCTCCAAGGAGTCCCAGGTATGGAGAGAAGCGCGCAAAGTGCAATGGGGCACGAACACCGAAAAGCGCTGATTCCGCATGATCATAGCCACCCGATCGCAGAATGGAGCCCCTCATCTCGAAGCCGAGGATGCGTGACGATTGCCTATATCCGCCTATGGTGTAGCCGTAGACTCTTAAATCGCCGTAATTACCGAAATCGGGTTTGCCGACAGTAAATTCAGTGAAGACCGTGCCCTGTGGTGAATATCGAACCGCCGGAGCGACTTGAGCAAAGCCGCTGTGCGCTGCTAGCGAGAGAAGCATCGCTCCCGCGGCACTATAAATGTTCCGTTTGATACAGGGGGATAATTTGGTCATTTCGCTCTGGCATTCTGCCGCTTTAGATGCTGGCCGTCTTGGTAAGAACGCGTCTACTTGTGAATCAAGGCATCACGCACGTACAACAGTCACAAGGTGATCAATGCATGAGCCTCCCTGTTCAGCCACATGCTCAACCCCAGCTGCCTCTTTTGATATACCGCTTACCTATGTAACTTTGTACTGCACTTTTGGGTTACGGCTTTCTTCGAGGAGTCGGAACAGCAGTAGTTCTCGCGAGGCGCGACTCGTTATGCAAGGAGCATCCCCATACGGTTACCTCGCCGGCATGACTAGAATATGGTGGGTTGTTACCGCAAACTTCCTTAGCCTCGATCGGCGCTTGCTACTGTTCTCTCACACCTGATCCACAGGTGACCGAGGCTAAAGAAATGAAGACCCCTATCAGCGCCGTCCTTGTCATCATTGTGTCAACTGCCCAGGCTTTCGCAGGAACTTCACAGCAGATTGGCGCCTGGTCTGTCACTCCGGCCTCAGACAATCGCGCCGTATTGATACAGACCGTATCGGATCACGCGAAACTTGACTTGATTTGCCGAAAAGGCAAGGTGTGGAAGGTGGCTCTCGAGACGAGCACCCCCGTCCAGCAAAGCGCCGTCGACTTCAATCGCGGGATTCCAACGACCCGGCTGGGCTACGGATCTGACATGGCCAACAGTACGTTCGAGGATTGGGCCGTTGCCGATGGCCGCCACACCCTGTTCGCTCACGCTGAGATGTTCGAAGGCAGGCTTGACCGGCGCTGGATTGAGCGTCTGTCTGCTTCGCCAACCATCCGGTTCAGCTTCGACAGCCAGGACTCTACATTCAAGACCGGCCAGTTGGCCGAGGCGCTTGAGTCTGCCGGATGTACTTACTAGCGGGGCGCTCCGGCTTGTAAGCCGGACTGCCCAGCCGCCGGGCGGCTGCGAGTCCTTCTCATCGATTCAGACCGCCACCGAATGTTTGACCGCTCCTCGCAGTCTTGGCACTACTACCTCCGGGTTATTGTCTCAAATGGCTCGATCGCCTTTACTCAGCTCTCCGGTGCCAATCCCTTATTGGCCCATTGCTGAGATAGAGGAGCCATTCTTCGTGATCACGAAACTAGCGCAGGATCCCATTGTTTGGTTTGCAGGTGTACTCTCCACATACTGCGCCCTACTGGCCGCGGTTCTTAGAACAGAGTGGGTCGCTCGGAATAGGAACACATACTTATCGCCTGAAATCTGGGAGCGGTCTAACAATTCAGAGTGAATACCCTCCCTGAACAACGGAACCTCGGATAGCGCAAGCCCGTTCTGGTGATCTCCTTTTCTCTTTTACGATGGGTTGCTATCCTCTAACCGACCTTGTCGTGCGCTCCTGTCGAAGCGATTGGAGACGAGAATTGGCACATCCAAACAGGCTTTCTATTCGCCTGTTGCAGTTTCACGTTGAGCGCCGCAATTTTTGCCTTTGCTCTCGCCGGAGCACCAGGTAGAAGTCGAAGAGTTCTTCCAACACATCGAGATTCCATGCCGCCTCGTGAGGCTCGACCTCGAGGATTTCTCCTGTCTGCGTATTTTTCATGGATGGGCGGCGAAATTGCCTAGCTCTTCGGCCTGAAGGCGTACATCGAACAGCTAGTAATCGGTTCTGAGATTCCTCGGCTATCCGGTACAACTCGGCTTCGCTTTATCGATCCTTGCTCGGGGAACCCACGGTTCGGGCGAAGGCGCCCTTTTTGGCCTGCAACTTCTGGTTGGTCGATGTCTACGTCCTGCAAGGAAGATGAGACGAAGCGGTCACTCACTTCGAGAAGCTGCTTGCTTGCGCAGCGATCTGGGTCTGCTCTCCGAGGAATACGATGCGAGGGAGGCACATCGTGTCATCAATGCTGCACTGTCATTGCAGTTGGGAGCATCTCTGCGACTGCATGATCCGCAATGATTCGGATCCTGTGAAGGACGTGTCTTCGCTCTGTTAAACAGTATGTCATGCTCAGGCTGTTCGAGAGTTGCGGGCGATTGTCCATGCCGGTTGGCGAGCATCCATTAAGGTTGAAACGAACTCTCACTAAATAGTGAGCACCTTTCTTAGTAGTGAACACCTTTCCTGCTTTCTTGAATTGAGTCTGTGATGGCGAGACCGCCTGTTGTAGTCATAACCGGTTCGTCTGCAGGCTTGGGTAGAGCGATAGCCCATGCATACGCGACGCGGGGCGCGAGAGTGGGCCTTCTTGCCCGGAATCCCGAAGCTCTCGCGGCGGCCAAACGTGAGTGCGAGGAGCTTGGCGGCCGGGCGATCTTCATTCCGACCGATGTTTCGGATGCTGAGGCGGTCGAACGGGCCGCCACGCAGGTCGAACAAGAACTTGGCCCGATCGATATCTGGGTGAACGATGCCATGGTCAGCGTCTTCTCTCCGGTAAAGGAGATGGAGGCTGCGGACTACCTGCGAGTCACCGAAGTGCTCTATCTCGGTTTTGTATATGGAACGCTCGCTGCGCTGCGGCGCATGCTGCCACGCAATCAGGGCACGATCATCCAGATTGGCTCAGCACTTTCCTATCGGTCGATTCCGCTACAGTCGGCGTACTGTGCCGCCAAACATGCCATCAATGGATTCACGGACTCTCTACGTTGCGAGTTGTATCACGATCACAGCAACGTGAAGATCACTACCGTGCAGATGCCAGCGATGAACACCACCCAGTTCGACTGGGTGAAGAACCGGATGCCGCACAACACGCAGCCCGTGCCTCCAATCTTTGAGCCGGAAGTCGCTGCTGAAGTAGTCGTCGTTGCTGGTCTCGCGAAGTGTCCTCGCCGCGAGTATTGGGTCGGATCCCCCACGGTAGCGGCGATCCTCGCTCAAAAATTCGTCCCCGGATTGCTAGACCGCTATCTCGGCAAGACCGGATATAAGTCGCAGCAGATCGCCGACGAACCCCGAGACCCCAGTGCGCCGAACAATCTCTACGAATATGTGCCTGGTGTGCACAGCGCACGCGGTAAATTCGATGACCGCTCCAAACGCACCAGTGCGGAGGTCTTCGTCTCGCTCCATCGTGGATGGTTCGCCTTCGGAGCGCTAGTCCTGGCCGGCCTTGGGACCGCATGTCTGGCTTCCTGGAGACGCAGGTGAACGGGGCGATCAAAAGCGCTGCTACTGATGATTCCGCTTCCAACACCACAGTAGTTGTGGCCTGTTCTGTCGCTCTAGTCACACTGCTTCCCGTGGCTGCTCATCAACTCGGCTGTCTCCGTCATCTCCCCGATCCCCCTGGCAGGATCTTCGCGTCGGATAAGATCACGATCTCTGCAGGGGCGCATCCTCTGGGGATTCCCGACAGCTTACTGGGGTTGGGGAGTTACGGAGTGACACTGGCATTGGCTATCAATGCCAGGAAGAATCGGAAGACCCGAAAAGCGCTTGCGCTGAAGTTGCTCGTGGATGGTTCACTTGCAACCTTCAATGTGGTGCGGCAGGTAGTCTCTTTCCGTCGGCTCTGCTCCTGGTGTACGGGAACCGCAATTTGCACCGTTGCGATGGTTGTCTCCGAACGCACAACGATCCGAAATCAAATAGCGATGATGCGCGAACAGGCCAAACTTCTTTCACGGTGAGCCGGAAGCAGCCTCCTGGAAACCCTCTCATTCCGCATTCTGCGTGTGAACAACGAAAAATCGCGCTTCGGCCTCTAACTAAGTAGCAGTGCTCCCATGATTTCGAAGGGTAATGACGAAACATCCGCAATGCGTTAGTTTCCTTTTCCCCATCGAGCATCTTGTTCTGACCGGCTACTCGCCAGTCGGCTTCACCTGGGCCGATGGCATGCGCTCCCACGTGTGTCCGATCGAGATCCTCGAAGCCGGCATTGCCTTAAGCATCGAACCCGGGGGCGTCGGTGGCATGCGCCATTGCGTCGTCGCGTGTACGCGATGGCGCTGAAGTTCTCACAGATTTCTCGTCAGGAAGGGGATGGCCGGCGGACAAATGAAGCGAGAGTTTTCCATCACCGGAGGTTCCATCAACTTCTATACGATCCCGACCGATGCGCCTGAGGCGGACGGAACCATTTCGTGGAACAGCACTTCGATGGTGCTCGTGCAACTCGAGTGCGGTGAGACTAAGGCTCTTGGCTTCACCTACGCCGATGCCGGAACGGCCGCGGTAGCATCCACGCTTTTGCAGGAGATCGTCCTCGGCTCCGATCCTTTTCGCCATGCCGCCACACTCCAACAGATGCTTCGCCAGATTCGCAATCTCGGCGAGACTGGCATCGCGATGATGGCTGTCTCAGCCATCGATAACGCGCTTTGGGATCTTGCTGCGCGTTTGCTCGACATTCCGTTGGTAAGCCTGCTGGGTCAGGTCCGCACCGGCATCCCGGTTTATGGCAGCGGCGGCTTCACAACGTACAGCAACCAGCAACTCACCGATCAACTCGGGGGTTGGGCCGCGCAGGGGTTTGCCAGCGTCAAGATGAAGATTGGGACGCATCCCGACGAGGACCCGGCCCGAGTCCATACCGCACGGCAGGCCATCGGCCCCGACTGCAATCTATTTGTGGATGCCAATGGCGCCTACACGGTGACACAAGCCATCGAGCTCGCTCATCGTTTCGCAGATGAGGGTGTCCGCTGGTTCGAAGAGCCAGTCAGCTCCGACTATCTCATTGGACTCAAGCAAGTAAGGGCGCGCGCTCCGCTCGGCATGGACATCGCCGCTGGCGAGTATGGCTATACGGCCTGGTACTTTCGCGCCATGCTCGATGCTGGGGCGGTCACTGTATTGCAGGCGGATTGCACGCGCTGCGGTGGCATTAGTGGTTTCCTCGCCGCCGCTGCCCTCTGCTGGGCACATAACATTCCACTTTCGTCTCACTGCGGTCCGAGCATGCATCTTCATGTGTGCTGCTCCGTTCCCCGCGCGGTGCATATGGAATTCTTCCACGACCATGCACGCATCGAACGCATCTTCTTCGATGGCTTCCGCGAACCCATCGACGGGTGCATGATTCCCGATCTATCTCGTCCAGGAATGGGGCTGGAACTGAAGGAGAAAGATGTAGCGCAATTTAAGCATTAGTTCCGACGCCCCTTTTTCGCAGACTTCCAGGGCGTCCTACGAATACTCAGAATCAACGGTTGGAATCGGAGCGAGGAGCGGTATATGGCTAAGCAGGTGTCAGACTTGATCGTGGAACGGCTGATTGAGTGGGGTGTCGATACCATCTTCGGTTTCCCCGGCGACGGCGTCGATGGCTTCTTCGAATCGCTGCGCACGCACCAGGAGCAGCTTCATTTCATTCAGGTCCGCCACGAAGAGGCCGCCGCCTTCGCCGCTTGCGGATACGCCAAGTACACGGGCCGGCTCGGCGTCTGCTGTGCCACTTCCGGTCCGGGCGGCATCCACCTGCTGAACGGTCTGTACGATGCCAAGTGCGACGGCCAACCTGTGCTTGCTATCACCGGCCACACCTTCCATGACCTGATCGGCATGGACTACCAACAGGACGTCGACCTCGACAAGCTGTTTATGGACGTCTCCGTTTTCAACGAACGTGTCATGGGCCCGGCACACGCGGTAAACGTGGTCGACATGGCAGTGAGGACAGCATACGGGCGCAGAGGCGTCAGCCACATCTGTATTCCCAAAGACATCCAGGAATGGCCGGTCTCGAACAAGATGCGCAGCAGCGCCAACATCAAGGGTCACAGCGGAGACTGGGCGACCCCGTCCACTGCCAAGCCCTCCGATATGTTTCTGCACCGGGCCGCAGCGATCATCAATGACGGGTCCAAAGTCGCCATCATGGTGGGGCGGGGCGCACTTGGAGCTCGTGAAGAGGTCGCGCAACTCGCCGAGACCGTTGGTGGACCGGTCGTCAAGGCTCTACTTGGCAAGGCCGTTTTGCCTGACCGCAGCCCGTATACGACTGGCGGCATCGGACTCCTCGGCACCGCACCCTCGGTCGATGCCATGGAGGATTGCGACACTCTCATCATGATCGGCACCAGCTTTCCCTACATGGAGTTTCTGCCGAAGCCGGGTCAGGCGAAATGTGTGCAGATCGAAATCGACCCAACCCGCATTGGTCTGCGGCACCAGGTTGACACTGCACTGGTAGGCGATGCCAAGACCATCCTTCAGGCTCTGCTTCCTTTGCTCACGCGGAAGGAGAATAGTTTCCTCAAAAAGTCACAGGAGCGGATGAAGTCCTGGAACGAGCTCATGGAAGAGCGCGGCACGCGAAAAGACATGCCGATGAAGCCGCAAGTCGTCACCCATACACTCAACAAGCTGCTGCAGGATGACGCCATCGTGTCGTCCGACAGCGGCACCATCGCCACCTGGACAGCCCGTTATGTCGAGATGCGCGGCTCGATGCAGTTCTCGCTTTCCGGTTCGCTTGCCACGATGGCCAATGGCCTTCCTTACAGCATTGGCGCCGCTGTTGCCTATCCCGGCCGGCAGGTGGTGTGCGTCGTCGGAGATGGCGGCCTGACCATGCTGATGGGCGAGCTCGCCACGCTGGTGAAGTACAAGCTGCGTGTCACCGTCATTGTCATCAAGAACAACGTTCTGGGCCAGATCAAGTGGGAGCAGATGATCCTCGAAGGCAATCCGGAGTTCGGGGTCGAGCTTGAACCGATTGACTTCGCGAAGGTCGCGGAAGCATGCGGAGCGAAGGGCTACACCATCGATCGGCCTGAGGATGCCGAACGTGTCCTCCGCGAAGCGCTCAGCCACGAGGGCCCCACTCTCGTCCAAGCGATCGTCGATCCCAATGAGCCTCCCATGCCTGGAAAGATCACCACCGAGCAGGCATACAAGTTCGCCAAGGCGCTTGTACGTGGACAGAAAGATGCGATGAAAATCATCAGGACAGTCGCGGAAGATGAAGTTCGTGAGGTTGTTTAGTGCAGCGCATGACTCGGAGGTCCTCCTTGGTCAGCACTCCGGTTGAAGACGCCAGGACGATCCGGCATTTGATCCGGGAGGGCCGTTTTCAGCGCAGCCTCTCGCTGCTCACCGCTGCCACCAGCGTCATCAGCGGCCTAGAAGTTGCCTACGAACACTACCGCGGCAGCTACAGCCGCCGTGTCATGTATACGCCGGTCATCCTGAGCGGAGTGCTTGGCGTAGCCGGAGTCGCGGGGTTCTTCAGCCGTCGCGCCGCAAGCACCGTACTCCGCACTGCTTCATTTATAACTCTAGTGGATGCCGGTGTCGGTTTCTACTTTCATGTCCGCGGCATCGCGCGCAAGCCCGGCGGATGGCGGCTCCCCATGACAAACATGATCATGGGTCCGCCCATCTTTGCGCCATTGCTCTTCGGCACCAGCGCTTACCTCGGGATGATCGCTTCCTATCTTCAGCGTGAAGATGCTAAATGGTTCGAGCAGCGCGCTCGCCCGTCGAGAGCAAGCTGGCTTGTCCGCTTGCTTCCCGTCCGCACCGGGCGCGACCTTATCTCACGCAGGCAGGATATCCGCGAAGGCAAGTTCCAGCGCCAGGTTGCGGTTGTCACCGCCATCAGCGCGCTTCTCAGCGGCTTTGAAGCCTACTACTCGCATTACAAAAATAACTTTCGCTATGCGGTGCAGTGGACGCCGATCGTTATCGCGCCACTGCTCGCCGGCGCTGCCTTTGGCTCGGTAAAGAGCCGTCGGCTCGCCACCACCGCTCTTCCTGCAATCTCCGCAGTCGCGGGCGCCGATGCTGCCGTGGGCTTCTACTATCACGCACGCGGTGTGCTTCGCCGGCCGGGCGGCACAAAGCATCTTCTCTACAACATCATGTACGGACCGCCGATCTTCGCCCCGCTTCTCTTCGGAGCGGCGGGCATGCTGGGTATTCTCGCCAGCCTACTGCGCCGGAGACACGCATGAATCCCAACGACGCTCCCGATACTTCCCTGCTTCCTCGCGACGCCGCGACGGAAGAACCTTTGGAGCCTACGTCGCAACCTGGCTACTATCCCGGCTATAGCACGATGGCGCAAAAAGCGTTCTGGGATAAGGCCACGCGCGACCTTCTCACTATGCGCGTTGAGCAGCCTCCGCCTATTCGCTACTTCACTCCCGAGCAAACGGGATTCTGGCGAATGGTCTTTGAACATCTGATCCCGCAACATGACCGAACTCCTGACCGCCGTATCCCTCTCGTGGAACGGCTCGATGAGCGCCTCTATCACAATCGCACCATCGGCTATCGCTTCGAGAACATGCCGCAAGATCGGGACGCATACCGTCTGGGTGAGCAGGCCATCAATGAAGAGGCGCAAGCACGCTTTGGCGGTCCCTTCGTCAACTTGCCACACCACCAGCAGGATGTGGTGCTTCAGGCAATACACGACAAGAAACCACAGGGCGCTGATTCGATCTGGAGTCAGATGTCTATCGCCCGTTTCTGGCAACTGCTGATGCAAGATGCACTCGAAGCCTACTACTCACATCCCTGGGCCTGGGATGAGATTGGCTTTGGTGGACCAGCGTATCCGCGGGCTTACACGCGCCTCGAACGCGGCGAGCCGGAACCATGGGAGGTGGAAGAGCAGCGGTACGACTGGCTCGCGCCGCGTTACGCCGTCTCCGATGTCATCGAGTCCACGCATCATCTCCACACCGAATCTGATCAGAACAGCTAACGCACGAATGAGGTTTTGTGAAAGAGCCACTACTCGGTCCGTTTGCAATCGATAAGAACGGTTCCCACATGCTCGGGCCGCTGCATGAGATTCATCTTCCGATGCGGCGCTTCAGAGAAGGCGAAGAGGTTGACTACTTGATCGTCGGCTGCGGGTCTGCCGGGGGTGTCCTACTGCAACGGCTCGCACGCGCTGGGTTCAACGTGGTCGCTCTTGAGGCCGGTCCTTTCTGGGATACAGAAAGAGACTGGGTCAGCGACGAATCCGGCTCCCACGAGCTTTACTGGGAAGAGCCTCGCGTCACCGGGGGCTCCGATCCGCTTGCCCTGGGCGCAAACAACTGTGGCAAGGGTGTCGGTGGAGGCTCAGTGCACTGGGCCGCCTTTACCCCGCGCCTCCATCCATCGGATTTTGAGGTCTACACGCGCGATGGCGTAGGCGCCGACTGGCCTATCGACTACGAGATCATTCGTCCCTACTACGAGCAACTCGAGCTCGAGATGCCCGTCGCCGGTCCGGCCTACTACCCCTGGGGTCACCCGCACGGCTATCCCTACGGCCCTCATCCCATGGGCGGAGTTGGCAATGCGCTCATCAAGGGATGCACGGCGCTCAATATTCCGGTCTCCATCGGGGGCCCGGTTGCGATCCTCTCCGGCTCACATGGCGATCGCCCCCACTGCATCTATCGCGGCTTTTGTATTCAGGGCTGCAAGGTGGGCGCCAAAGCCAGCACACTCATCACCCATGTCCCCGATGCACTCCATAGTGGAGCAGAAATACGTGACTATTCGCATGGCCGCTCGCGTCGAGCTCGGCAAAGACGGTCGCGTTACCGGTGTTCACTATTATGATCGCGACGGCAACTCTTCACTTCCAGCGCGCCAAGGCTGTCATCATCTCTGGCTACTCCATTGAAACGCCGCGCCTGCTGCTCAATTCGGCTTGCCCGGGTTTTGAAAATGGTCTCGCTAACTCCAGCGAAACCGTGGGCCGCTATCTTATGGCGCAAGCGGGCAACGTCGTGCTTGGCCGCTTTGACCAGCCTGTCCGCATGTACAAGGCGCCGCCAGCGCATGCGCTCACCGAAGAGTTCTATGAGACAAATCCAAAGAATGATTTTGCCCGCGGGTTTGCCATCCAGACCGTCGGCCCGCTTCCCATCGCATTTGGCAAACAGATGGTTGCGGCGAAGCGCGCCTGGGGCTGGGGCTTGCGACGCGAGATGATGGATTACAACCACTGGGCCGCTTTCGGGCTGCTTGGCGAGATCCTTCCCTGGGCTGACAATCGCGTCACCCTGGATGAAGAGACAGATCGCTTCGGGCTGCGCGTGGCTCACGTAAATTTCCATCTTCACGACAATGACAAGAAGCTCATTCAGGCAGCGAAGAACAAAACCATGGAGGTCATGGAAGCCGCGGGCGCCACAGAGGTGGTTCAGGAAGCGCGCTATGCTCACCTAGTCGGCGCCGCCCGCATGGGTGCCGATCCACGCACCTCTGTCGTCGACAAATTTGGGCGCACCCACGATATTCCCAATCTCTTTGTCTGCGACGGCTCCATTCTGCCCACACAAGGATCCGCCAACCCGGGCCTCACGATCCAGGCTCTCGCTGCTCGCACTGCGGACTACCTCATCTCCCAAGGAAACGCGATTTTCAGCGGCGATAGACGGGACATGACTGAGCCTCCGCTACGCCGGGAACTCGCACCGCCAGGAACCTATGGGGCAGGCGTACCGCGTCTGCTGTAGAGACAGTGGACATCGACCCATCTAAATCGCGATCATCCTCTTCGCGGTGAGTCTCGCCTCCGGGTCGATGCGACTCTCTCCCGGACGCGAATCCGAGCGCCTGACAGCCCCAGCGAGGATGAGAGGACGTGTTGCTCGCCATGGAGCCTGACTCGCTTCCATCGTTTGATTCTTCTGGGGTAGCCACCGTTAGCTAACGAGCGCACGTTATCAGATTAGGACTTTCGCAAGGGCAAACGAGTACCTCGTCTCGATGCACGCCTCGCAGGCGTGCAGTGCTAATTTGTAACACTTGCAGGAAGCGAAACCATAGGTTAACCGAATCCATTCCGAACCGGCTTTAGACCAAGCCCTTATGTCAATTCCAGAAATACTGAAGCGTATAGATGACGAGATTGCTCGGCTCAAGCAGGTTCGCGACATCCTTGCAGGTAAACCCGAGCTTCAAGACTGGCAGCCAAGCGCACGCGCTTCATAGCAGTGCGCCAGCCAATCGGCGAAGTTCCGCGGCGACCCCGTTCAGTAGAAAAGACTCCTGTCGTAACTGTCCTGGAGCCGGTGGTCCGTCGCACGCGAGCAGCTCAGCCTAGATCTGTCGCTCCGGCAACAACCGCCCTGTGCGGCCCGGCGAGAGCTAGTGGAACGCGTGCTCGGGTCACCCGATCGAGCGCAGCCCGTCCATATGGTAGAGGGTTGAAACATCAGACCCGCATTCTCGTGCCATCTCGCTGCAGGCGAACATGCTTTAATATTCGCCACGATGGATCCAACCACCTAGGCTGCTCGCCTGCGGCAATCCGTCTAGCGGCGTTCAACAGCGGCTCGCACGATGAACGCCTTTCTGAGCATCGTCTGAAACCCTTCGGTAAACAAAAGAAAACTCAGACTCGCCTACGGTGTTAGCGGACTCCAAAACAGCGTAACTCCCATTTTGTAAGGGTCTGAGGGAGAAGAACTTGGTTCGTTCCGCAGCTCTAATTTGAGGGGTTTGTAAAGATTCTCTAGACGTAGAGAAATTTTTGTGGTGGGCACAAAAATGGGCACAGCAGCTAAAACAACTGCATTCAAACTGATTCTAAGTTGTTGATTTTATGGCTCCTCAGGTAGGACTCGAACCTACAACCCTTCGGTTAACAGCCGAATGCTCTGCCATTGAGCTACTGAGGAGTGTCTTGGCCAGAGCCACGGGCGGGTGCCCGGCTCCCATGCTGATTCAACCATAGCAAATGGAAAAGAGGCCGTCAAAAGCGGTCAACTGATGTGCTGGAGAACAGATTGCGCCGCTCGGCGTCCGGAGGCGAGAGCGCCCTGGATCGAGGGCGTCTCCAGATAATCTCCGCACAGATATACGCCTTCCGTCAGGCAGGGATTCGTTTGCTGCCACTCGCCGTGCACGCATAACGGCAATGCCTGCGCGATCGGATAGCCGCCAATCACGGTCCATCTTGCCACATCCGCACCAAACCAGCGGTGCAGTTGAGCGCGAGCGTCGTTCTCCAACCGTTCGATCTGCAGACCGGATTGTGGCGCGCGTCCGACCACGTTTGCCGCGATCAGGTGCATACCGGGAGGCGCATAGCGCTCGCTTGCCTGGCTCAACACCATGGCGTGGTTCACGGGACCAGCAGTCTGCCCTTCTCCGTTGAGAACCAGCAGCGGCCCCTCGATCGGCGTTCGATCAGCAGCGTAATAAAAGGTGGTTACGCGATTCCACTGCATCAACTCCCTGGCGTGGCGGTTGCCATTCTGATTCCCTCGCAGTAGACGGGCCTGCCGGTCATCTACAGCCAGGACTACTTGACGAGCCGCGTAGCTGGCCTTGTTCCCCGCCTCGACCACAAAGCCATTTGCGCTTCGCCTGACTGCGTTGACACGAACGTTTGTCTCGAGAGTCCCGCTCTGCAATCGAACAGCCAGCTGACGCGGCAGCATCTCCATGCCGTTCTCTGGGACTGCGGCGTCGCCATACGCAAACATGCGAAAGAGGAATTGAAAATAGCGGCTCGATGTCGCCAGCTCGCGTTCCAGAAATATCCCAGCAAGAAATGGGACGAAGAAGCGCTCCATCATCTTTGAGGAGAAGCCGTATTCCTCAAGAAACCGGTGCGTTGTCACCTCTGGCCTTTTGAAAAGATCCGCTGGCGCCCCGCGTCCTACCAAATGACGCAGACGTGCAATGCGCAACTTATCGGCGAAGCCCACGACAGGATCTACGGCAATACTGAGCGCGGTGCCCAAAGAGCCGCGAAAAGGATCGGAGAAGTGATGAAAACGGCCGCCATGCCACACCAGCGCGCCTCTTGCGAACGCACGCAGACGCAACGCTTTCATATCAAAGTGATGCACGAGCTCCGGATAACCAGTGAGCAGTATCTGAAACCCGCGATCCAGTCGAAATCCTTCTACCTGGTCGCTGCGGATTCGTCCGCCCGCCGCATCTTCGGCCTCCAACAGCCGAACTGACAGTCCAGCCTGCTCGAGGCGCACCGCGCAGCAAAGACCGGCAAGACCTGCCCCCACAATTGCCACATCGACCATGCACGCCAGTTTGCCACACCGGGCGGGAGCAGCTCATTGCACGAAACTGAAATGAAGAGAGTTCGCGCGCATCATGACCTCGAGGAAAAGCAATCGCTGCGAGTTCCTTGGCAAATGGCCGTTAGGATGTGGAGAGCGGTTATGAAACTTCCCTTTCAACGCACTCTCTTTCCGATATTGCTGCTGATTGCGGCGATCATCGTCTTCCTCAATGCCTGGTGGGCATTTCAATCGGTTCGTACGCTTACGACCAACGCGCATTGGCTTGCGCATAGCTGGCAGGTGGTCCACCAGGTGGAGCGCGTGCTGGGTTCGGCGGTCAACGCGGAAACGGGCGAGCGTGGCTATCTCATCACCGGCATGGATAGCTACCTGGAACCGTATACGAGCGCTCGCCAGGAATTGCCCGGTGAATTGGATCGATTGCAGTCGCTGACCTCGGACAATCCCAGCCAACAGGAGCGGACAAATGACCTTCGCGCAACGCTGGACCGCCGGATGCTCGTATTGGAAAGAGCCATCGAAATGCGGAGACAGCGGGGTTCAGAAATCTCTGCGTCAGTGCTGATCACCGGGCCCGGCAAGGTCGAGATGGATCATGTTCGCGCCATAAGCGATGCAATGGAAGCAGAAGAAGACAGATTGCTCGCAGTTCGGCAGGCGTCGACGGACCGCAGCTCCCGGCGTACCCAGGTCGCGGTAGTGGTGGTTAGTACCTTGGATTTCCTGCTCATCCTTTTTGCCTCCTGGCAGTTCGCCCGCGAACGCGGTCTGCGCGTCGCAGCGGAAACCGCGGGCGGGCGGCTTGTGCTCGCGCAGAAGGAGACGGAGGCCAGAGCGGCGGAGGTCCAGTTGTTGAATGCCACTCTCGAAGATCGAGTGCGCGTGCGTACCGCGGAGCTGGAACGTATCAACCGCGAGCTTGAGGCCTTCAGCTATTCCGTTTCGCATGACCTCCGCGCACCATTGCGCACCATCGACGGGTTCAGTCTGGCGCTCGAGGAGGACTACGCTGCAGCGGTCGGCGATATCGGCCGAGACTATATCGGCCGGGTCCGCGGCGGCGTGCAGCGGATGGGTCTGCTCATCGATGCGCTACTGCAGCTCTCGCGCATTACCCGCACTGAAATCGTGCGCGAGGACTTCAGCATCAGTGATCTCGCGGAATCTGTTATCTCCGATCTGCGGGAGCAGAATCGAAATCGTGATCTATCTTTCGAGATAGAGCCCGGACTGACTGCATATGCCGATCCGCGGCTCACGCGTATCGCGCTGGAAAATCTTATGAGCAACGCCGTGAAGTTCTCCTCCAAAGTTGCCTATGCGGTCATCCGCTTTGGCTGGGATCCGGGGCAGAACGCCTGGTACGTACGCGACAATGGAGCGGGCTTTGATATGGCCTACGCGGACAAGCTGTTTGGCGCCTTCAATCGTCTGCATGGCGACAAGGACTTCAGGGGCTCAGGAATTGGATTGGCCACGGTGGCCCGTGTTGTTCACGGACATCACGGGCACATCTGGGCAAAGAGCGCAGTCAATGAGGGGGCGACCTTCTGGTTCACTCTTGAGTGACATCGGGTGTTGAAGCGCGATTCGTTGCGAGGCTTAACATGAGTACCTTCTCCGGCGGCACCCGATGCCGGAACGTATGCAGGCAGCATTACACTAGGAGAACGCAGGGCGAGGTGAACAGGCTATGGCTCGCATTTCACGGCTCGGACGACGGGACGTCAGCGACGCAGTTGGAGAGATCTACGACCGGTATGTACGGCAGCGCGGCAATGTGCCGAACATGTTTCGCACCGTGGCGCATCGGCCCGAAATACTGCAGACGATGATCGCGCATATGGAGGCGGTGCTCAATACCGGCACAGTGCCAACTTCACTGAAGGAGCTGGTCATCGTGCGCACCTCGCAGATGAATGGTTGCGAATATTGCCTCGCGTCGCATTCGTTGCTTGCGAAGAAGCTGGGATACAGCGACGCGCAGATCGCTGCACTGCCCGGTTTCGAGAGTAGCGATGCATTCAGCCCGCGCGAAAAGGTGGCGCTTCGACTTGCCGAGCGCCTCACTCGCAACGAGGGCCCGCTCAATGATGCGGAGTTGGCAGAGCTGAAAGTCCACTTCACCGAGGGGGAGATCGTCGAGCTGATGGCGGCGAGCGGTCTCTTCAACTACTTCAATCGCTTTAACAATCTGCTCGCAATGGAACCCACGCAGGCCGGTGCCGGCGTGGAATCGGCAACCGCGCACGCATAAAAAACGCCCCGAAAGCTGGACAAGGAGAGAGATGCTGCTTAAGCGCACGATCACGCTGGCCATGCTGATGGCCGCAACTGCGGTTGCCGCAAACGCCGCGAAGATGAAGCCCGTTGTGGTGACGATCCACACTGCTGACGGCAAGGATGCCGGAACAGTGACGTTGCGCCCCGGCAAAAGCGGCGCGGTGAACGTGAAGGTGGATGTGAAAAACCTGCCGCCGGGTCAGCACGGTATCCACATCCATCAATATGCGAAATGCGATCCGCCCGACTTCAAATCTGCGGGTGCCCACTTCAACCCCGGCAGCAAACAACACGGCACGCAGAACCCGAGTGGACCTCATGCCGGCGATATGCCCTTCAATTTGACCGTCGCGCCCGACGGCACGGACAAAACCGAGTTCAGCACTAAAGGCATATCGCTCGATCCAAGCGCGATGGATTCGATCTTCACCGGCGACGGCACCTCGATTGTCATCCACGAGAAGGCCGACGACATGATGACCGATCCATCTGGAAACTCGGGCGCGAGAATCGCCTGCGGCATCATCAGGACGCCCAACTCCATGTAGCTCCGTGTAGATTGGATTGCTCCTGAAGCAGCCGGGTGGTGCTGGCTGAACCCCTCGCCGCCGGGTTGTGCGATCATGCCGCATGGCCCGCGCGTCCCTTGGCTACCGGCTGAAACATCAACCGCTCGCGGTGATCGGAGTTGCGCTGCTTGTGCTCTTCGCGGCCATGGCATTGCTGGCCTCGGTAGCTGCGCCGTACGACCCCGCCGCGATCGATCTGGGTCATCGCTTGCTCTCTCCGACCCATGCGCATTGGTTTGGCACCGACGAGCTGGGGCGCGATATTTTTTCGCGCATCCTTTACGGCGCACGCATCTCGCTGATTGTAGCCATCAGCGTCGTTTCGATCTCGCTTTCGCTCGGCATGCTGGTCGGCGGCCTGGCCGGCTATTACGGCGGCTGGGTCGACACCGCACTTAATATCTTCGTCATGAATGCATTTCTCGCGCTGCCAGGAATCCTGCTGGCTATTGCGTTCGTAGCTTTTCTTGGACCGGGCCTCGTCAACCTGGTGCTCGCACTATCCATCAGCGGCTGGGTCGGCTACGCGCGGCTGGTGCGGGCTCAGGTACTGGCCGTTCGCGAACGGGAGTTTGTCGAGGCGGCACGGGCGCTGGGCGCGAGCGATGTGCGTATCTTTACCCGGCACATTGTGCCCAACATCGTGCAGCCTATTCTTGTGCAGGCGGCCATCGGCATGGCTGGTGCTGTTCTCGCGGAGGCGACTCTCAGCTTTCTCGGTCTCGGTATTCCGGCGCCGGCGCCCAGTTGGGGATCCATGCTCAACGACGCGCGCTCTCATCTTTTCGACTCGCCGCATCTGGTCGTCTTCCCTGCCCTGGCGGTGATGGGATGCGTTCTTTCCTTCAACTTTATCGGCGATGCGCTGCGGGACTATCTCGATCCGCGCACTCGTATGGCGGTCGGACTTTAGCGGATGCGAGTCGGCGTCATCTCAGACACCCATGGGCTGCTGCGGCCTGAGGCGCTTCAGGCGTTGCGGGGCGCAGAGCACATCCTCCATGCCGGAGACGTCGGCGATCCCGCCATTCTGGATGCCTTGCTGACCATCGCACCTGTCACTGCCATTCGCGGCAACGTCGACGAGGGCGGCCCGTGCGGTCGTCTGCCGCCAGACGAGCTGGCAGAGCTCGGCGGTCGCGATATCTACATGCTTCACGATGTGAAGAAACTCGATCTCAATCCAGAGGCGTCTGGCATCTCCGCCATCGTTTTTGGGCACTCGCACAAGCCGCTCATCGACTGGCGACGCGGCGTGCTGTTCCTGAACCCCGGGAGTGCCGGGCCGCGCCGGTTTCAACTTCCCGTCAGCGTAGCGTGGCTGGACATTGAAGCCACAGGCCTGAGCGCCCAGATCGTCGAGCTCGATGTGTAATCGGCGGCACGGCTATTCCTATCTATCAGGACTCGAAGCGCGGACCGGCTCTGGAGGTTTCAGCGCGCCGAGCCGCACCACTTGATCAGGATCGATGTGCTTGGATCGTGCGAATGGCGCCAACTTCTGCACCTCGCCCGTTTTTAGGGAGCGCTGGATTGCCTCCAGCACCCGCACATCAGCAAGGCCCTCTTCCGCATCCGGCTCCGGATCGATGTCGTTCAGAATGCAATCGGAAAAGTACTTCATCTCTCCACCAAAATGATCGGTGTTCTTGTAGCTGGTGTTGTCCTTCTTCTCGCCGATGGTGAGGAAATGTTCAAGAGACTTGCCGTAGGTATATCCGGGTTGCACCTGGAGCGATCCCTTCGTTCCCAGCACGGTGTACGAATCGATCGCGTTGCCGAAATACGAGACCACAAAATGCGCGAGCTTCCCCTCAGGAAACCGCAGCATCACCGTCACGGTATCGTCAAAGTCTCCCAGCCCCGATTCTGGATGCCGCGATCCGAAGGCTGACACTTCCGTCGGCTCCAGGCCAAACAGGTTGCGCGCCGCATTCACCGGGTAAGGGCCCATATCAAGCACCGGCCCGGCAGCTTCGGTCTTCGCACGATGATTTGCCGGGTCCACCATTTGGGCAAAGGTAGACGTAAACAGGTGTACCTCTCCGAGTTCACCGTTGCGAACGCGTTCGATGGCTGCTACCGTCGCCGGTTCAAAGTGCAGCCGGTAGGCCACCATCAGCTTTGCCTTCGACGACTTCTGCGCATCGAGGATCTTCTGGCAGCGCGCTGCGTCGATCTCCAGCGGCTTCTCCACCAGCACATGAATGCCGGCAGCGAGCGCGGGCAGCACGAATTCGGCATGGCGCCAGTTTGGCGTTGCGATGTAAACAGCGTCAACATATCCGGACGTCAGCATCTCCGGAAATTGTTCGTAGCTGTAGGTGTGCGCCACGCCATAGCGCTCTGCCAGCCGCCCGGCCTTCACCGGATCACCCGTAATCAGTGCCGCAATGCTCGAATTACCTGTGTGGTCGACGCCGGGAAGCATCGCCTCCTGCGCGATGTCGCCGAGAGCAACGAAACCATAGCGGATCTTCTTCTTCGGCGCGAGACCCAGCGCTTCCCGGATGTTCATCATGCATCTCCTGCGCCGATGCGTATGCCCAGCCGTCGGCAATCACCTATGAGATGCAGCCCGCCAGAGGCTGAGCCACTCAGGCCCGAATGCGCGGATTTAGAACAGCGTAGAGAATGTCTGTCGCGAGATTCACAAGGATGTAGGTCAATCCGACGGCAAGAATGCACCCCTGCACCAGCGCGTAATCGCGATTAGAGATCGCGGTAATCGTCAGACGACCTACTCCGGGCCAACTGAAGATCGTCTCGGTGACGATCGCTCCGGCCAGCAATGCGCCGAACTGCAGTCCCACCAGCGTGACGATGGGGATCAGCGCGTTGCGCAGCGCGTGTCGATAGAGCACTGTCCGCTCCGGCAGTCCCTTGGCACGCGCGGTCCGTATGTAGTCTTGGCCCAGCTCTTCCAGCATGGCGGTTCGCACCATCCGGGTCAGGATCGCGGCCAGGCCTGAACCCATAGTGATCGCGGGCAGTACCAGATGCGCGAGCGAGCCGGCGCCCGAGACCGGCAGCCATCCGAGCTTGATCGAAACCAGCAGAATGGCAATCGGCCCCAATGCGAATGCCGGAAAGGACAAACCGAACAGCGAGACCACGCCCACTGTGTTGTCGCGCCATTTGCCGCGGTGAAGCGCGGCGAGAATCCCCGCCGGAATGGCCCCCGCGAGCGCGATGACCAAAGCCGCCAGCGTCAGCTCCAGCGTGTATGGATAACGCTGCAGGATGAGGTGGGTGACCGAATCGTTCAGTCGCAGCGAGTGCCCCAGGTCCCCGTGCAGTACTCCGTGCCAGTAGCGAAGGTACTGCTGAGTCAGCGGCAGATCGAGTCCGTACTGATGACGCAGAGTTTCCAGGTCCGTCGGAGTGGCGCCTTCGCCCAGCATTTGTGCCACCGGATCGCCGGGCACCAGGTGAATCAGCAGAAAGACCAGTGAGACCACCAGCCAGACAACGGGAAGCGTGTACAGCAGTCGGCGGCCCAGCGTGGGCAGCAGTTTCATGCGCCTCCTCGAGACAACGGCGCGGCTGCATGCGCAGCATTGCCGGAGGGAACCGGCTCTATTCGCACACGACTGATGCGGTGACCACTCATCTCGGCAACAGTGTAGCGGCGTCCCTCGAAATCCACGCTTTCTCCGGGGACCGGAATGTGCCCGAGCTGCGTCAGCAGGAAGCCGGCAAGCGTCTCCACGCCGCCATCGCGTGGAAGGTACCAGTGCATCTGCGTTTCGAGATCACGCAGGTTCACGCCGCCGTCCAGATAGAAAGCCTCCGCGGGCATCCGCGCAGCGCGGCGCAATCCTACATCGAACTCATCTTCCATCTCGCCGACGAGCTGTTCCAGGGCATCCTCAACTGTCACCAGGCCGACGGTCGAACCATGTTCATCGACGACGATGGCCAGGTGTCGGCGGCGCTCCTGGAACTCATGCAGCAGATCCAGCACCGGCTTGGTCTCCGGCACCACGAGAATGTCGCGCATGATCTGGCCCAACTGCAATCCGCGCTGCGAGCGAAGGCCTCCATCTGCACGGGCCGATGCGAAGTGCATCAGGCGTGACACATCCTTTGAATAGACCACGCCGACAATATGTTCCGGACCACGCGCTGCATCGTAGATCGGAATACGGGAATGTTGTTCCTCCACAATACGCGCACTCGCCTCTTCCACCGGCATGGTGGCTGGTAGCGAAAAGATGCGTTGACGCGGGGTCATGATCTCACGGGCGACAACTGTGTTCATCTCGACGGCCCGATGGATCAGCGACTCCTGGTAAGGCGGCAGCAAGCCCTGACGGCGTGTTGCAGTGGCCATCAGCTTCAACTCGTCAGGCGAATGCACAGGTTCCTCGGTGACCCCCCTCGAGTGAAACAGCCGCAGGACAACCGTTGCGGAGCGGTTCATGAAAACCACAAATGGCCGCGTAAGCCGGATGAACGCCAGCATCGGCGGAGCCACCCCAAGTGCGAGCCGCTCCGGACGGCGTAAAGCAAGGGACTTCGGCACCAGCTCGCCGAGAATAACTTCTAGATAGGTAATGCACGCGAAAGCGATGGCCGCACTGACCGCGTGAGAGAAGAACGCTGCATGAGGCAGCGCTTGCAGCGGTCGCTGAATCAGGGGGGCCACTACCGGTTCGCCCAGCCAGCCGAGCGCCAGGCTCGCGACCGTGACGCCGAACTGCACTGCAGAGAGCGTGTCGCTCATGGAACCGCGCAACTGGGCTACCGCACGTGCCCCTGGGCGCGATTGCGCTAACAATTGCTCCACCCGGGTGGCACGCAGACTCACAAGGGCGAACTCCGCCGCCACGAAGAAGCCATTCGCCAAAATCAGGCCGAAGATGGCAACGATGTGGAAGAGCGTCCAGTGAGCCATGTGGATAGGGTAAAGCAGTGTTCCTCGGCAGACTTGCCACCTTGCAAATGTTGCTGCCGCTCGAAGGCCTTCGGCTTTCGCGAGTATTACTGTTATGGCGACGGTCCGAGTGGCGGACAGATGTGGGGTACGGTACGCAGTCGTTAACGCTCTTTGTGGATGACGTTGACGCGCACTACAAGCATGCCAAGGCCACAGGGGGGAATTGTGGAGGAGCCGCATGCGACGGAGTACGGGGAATATCAGTATGCGGCTGAAGATCTGGACGGACATCATTGCCTGTTCTCGCAACACGCGAGCGACCGCAGTCCTGAGGAGTGGGGCGCAGCGGTGAAGCGGTGGCACGTGCGTCACTGATCTGCGCCTATCAAATCGAATCGTCCCTCCCATTTCAGGACCAATGCAACGAAAACTTGGCAATCCAATTCGCAGAATTCGCTACACTGGAAATAGAGCTAGAAAAAGCCCACGACAAACTTCGTGGGCTTTCGCTTTCCTGATTGGCCGGTTCGCTTGGTTTTCGGACGCTAACTCTAGTGTTTGGATATCTTTACAATAACTCGTTTAGATCACCACACTTACGCCTCCACAGAGGGCGTATGTTGCTAATTTGAAAGCCGGTTACACGAACTCACCCATCCACAAGGGGGAGGGGGTCCCCCCATGTAGGCCGTGCCGGGCACGTTGCAGTCTATGAAGATCGTCTCCTGCGTGGAAGGTCTTGCCGCCGCGCAAAAGTTCAACGTCGCTCACTGAGCGCATATCTGTGCACTGAGTGGCAGGGCGGTTCTTCGACACCGTTGAGATCGGCGTGATCGCGTAAGTTCGCCAACTTCGTTTCTACCGGGTGTCAAACCAAGTCAAACTCGCCCTTGGGGAACCTTTTTCATTGGCCCCGCGTAGCATACGGTGGGCCCGGGTCGTGTCCCCGGGTTGGAGGGGTGTTGTGGCGGCTCGAAAGCGCAGGCGGTTTATGTTGTGGGGCTCACTCGGTGCGCTGGTCGCCCTGGTCGTTCTGATTGCTGCTGTCGTGGCCCACAGCAGCGGCACAAAAATCGAAGGCAGCCGCATCGGGTCCGTCAGCCGTATGGACATCGCCAAGAGCGTCGTGGCCACCGGCAAGGTGCAGCCCATCACGAAAGTGGAAGTGAAGTCGAAGGCCAGCGGCATCGTCGAGAAGTGGTACGTCGACGCAAACGCCCGCGTGCACAGGGGACAGGTTCTGGCCCAGTTGGACCGGGTGGAGATTCTCGCTCAGGTGGAGGCAGCCCACGCCACACTGCAGGCGGCCGAGGCCAATGTCAAAACTGCCGATGCCGACATCAAGCAGGATGAAGTTGCTGCCCGCGCCCCGGATCTGCCGATGTATGCGGCCACGCTTCGCCGCAACCAGGAGATGAAGGACGCCGGCATCGTGAGCCAGCAGGCGCTGGATGATGCCAACCGCGATTATCTCTCCAATATGAACAAGCAACATACCGCGATTGCCACCGTCGCCGTGGATCGTGCCAAGCTGCTGCAGGCACAGGCACAGGTCGCCGAGAGTCAGGCGAGCCTTAAGCAGCTTGAAGAGCAGTTGAGCTACACCACGGTTGTCTCGCCTATCGACGGCGTGGTCCTCTCGCGCGATGTCGAAGTGGGCGATGCTGTCAGCTCCATCCTGGTCCTCGGCTCGACCGCAACGCTGGTCTTCACCCTGGGCGATACGAGCCAGGTGTACGTAGACGGCAAGGTGGACGAAGCGGATATCGCGAATGTCTACATGGGCCAGCCCGCCCGCATCCGCATCGAGTCCTTCAAGAATCGGACCTTCGCCGGCAAGGTCACGCGCATCGCGCCTTTGGGAGTCGAGAAAGACAACGTCACGACCTTCGCCGTGCGTGTCTCTATCGACAATCCCACCGGTGAAATCAAGGCGATGATGACGGCCAACGCTGAGATCCTGATCGATGAGCACAAGAATGTGCTGGCGGTTCCCGAGCAGGCAATCAGCTACGACGCGCAAAAGCATGCATTCGTGAACGTGCCGGATCCAAAAGGCAAAGACGGGATGCGCAAGGTGGCGGTAACCGTGGGCTTGGCAAATGGCAGCAACACAGAGATCGCCGGCGGGTTGAAAGAGGGCGACAAGGTGGTCCTGCAGCAGTAAAGAGGGAGAAAACAATGATAATGATGACGGCAATGCGAGCGGCAGCGCTCACGGCGGCAACACTGGCAATCCCTGCCCTGGCACTCGCCTCGGATGGAACCTTCGATAAAACTCTGAATGTGAATGGCACCGTGCAGCTCGAGGTCTCCACCGGTTCCGGCTATGTGCATGTCAATCCAGGTTCGGACAATCAGGTGCACATCATCGGCCACGTGCACGCGAATCATGGCTGGATGGGTGGGAACAGCGACGAGCAAGTGAAGCACGTAGTCGACAATCCGCCGATTCAGCAGAGTGGCAACACCATCCGCGTCGGCGAGATGCATGACAGCTGGTTCAATCACCTCGCGATCGACTACGACATCACTGCCCCTAAGAACACGCACCTGAAGGCAGAGTCCGGCTCCGGCGACCTCAAGGCAGTCTCCATGAGCGGCGGGATCCGGCTGGAAACCGGCTCCGGCTCCGTCAACGGCGATGATCTGGGCGGCGACGGCTATCTACAGACGGGCTCCGGCGACATTCGCGTGAACTTTTCCAATGGCGGAAGCGTCACGGCTGGCGCGGGCTCCGGCTCTATCCGTCTGACCGGCGTGAAGGGCAGCCTGAAGGCCGAGACCGGCTCCGGGGATATCAGCGTCGCTGGCCAGCCTACGGAGGGATGGAAAATCGAGGCAGGCTCCGGTTCCATCGACCTGAACCTTGGCGGATCGAAGTTCACGCTTGATGCCGAAACCGGCTCCGGCTCTATTCACACCGACCAGGCCATCAGCATGCAGGGCAGCCTGGAACGCCACCACATCACCGGCAACGTGAACGGTGGCGGCCCTACCGTGAAGGTCGAGACCGGCTCCGGTAGCATCCGCATTCACTGATCGCGGTTACACAAAAGGGCCGCAGACGCGAATGTCTGCGGCCCTTCGCTTTTACACTGGCACTATGATCGAGCGCCTGCGCCCGCTTCCCTCTCCAGACTCGCTGCGGCTCATCGCCTTCGATCTCGACGGCACGCTCATCGATTCCCGCGCAGATCTGGTGGCCAGCGTGAATGCCACGCTCGCCCACCTGGGCCGCCACGCGCTGCCGGATGCGGTGATTGCCAGCTACATCGGGGACGGAGTCCAGATGCTGGTGCGGCGAGCGCTCGGCGACCCGCAACACGAGGAAGTCGTCACGGCTGCGGTGACCTTTTTCCTGACCTATTACCGCCTGCACAAGCTCGATCACACCTATGTCTACGATGGCGTCCTCGAGTCTCTCTCGGCAATCGCGAGAGCACTGCCGCAGGCCAGGCTCGCCGTGCTCACGAACAAGCCGATACGTCCCTCGGAAGAGATCTGCGCAGCCCTTGGGCTGGCTCCCCACTGTTTCCGCATCTATGGCGGCAACTCATTTGAGACGAAGAAACCCGATCCGCTCGGCCTTGAGACGCTGATGCGCGAGGCCGGCGCGACGCCCGAGCAGACCCTGATGATCGGTGATTCCGACGTGGATGTTTTGACCGCGCGCAATGCCGGCGCGAGCGTCATCGGATGTCGCTTTGGGCTGGCGCCGCACTCGTTGGCAGACGCGCCTCCCGATTGCCTTGTCGATGCAGCATTTGAGTGGCTGGAAGCGATTGGCATACCACAAAATGTTTAGCGCTTGAGAGCCATACAATTGCACTATGGGTCTTTTCGATCGACTGAAGAAGCCGCCGTACAACCCGGACGCGCCGGTGAATGTGCCCGCAGAGCCGGTAACTCCAGCGGGTGCTGCCGCCCTGGGGGCGGTCACCCCAAACTCCTCGATTCCTGAACCTGAGCTTCCAGAGCGCCGCGAACAGGTCTCTGAAGAGCTGACAACACATGTCGCCGCCGGTACACCCGGCCGGCGCTACATCTCGGTTCCCGAAGATCGCTTCAATCTGGAGGACACGAATCGTCTCGCGCAAGCGATGGAGATTCCGCGCGAACAGCGCGACGGCCGCTGGCTGGAAGAATTTCAGAGCGCCTCGTGGAATGCCTCTATGGTGCTACCGACTGAACCGGTCTTTCTTGGCCCGGACGGCATGCCCTATGTTCGTCTCGATCTGCCGCCGGCGGGCGAAGCCGTAGAGACCAACTGTCTCTCCAACGTTTTCGTCTCGATGGCTGAGCAGGGACTGGGCGCGGCCTTTTTCAAAAACAATACCGATCCGCCGGAAGCCGCCGAGTACGTAGTCCCGACCGGTGTGCTCGAATCGCTGCGGGCCTACGGGACATGGGACGGCGACCCCGATGACCTCGCCGAGCTGACGGCACGCCCACAGCACGCCGGCGAGAGCGGCATGGAAAAGACTGAGGTTGAAACCGAGCGCGAGGTCATGGTCGGTTCGCCGTCAGAGGCGTATCTGCCGAAGCACACCGCCCGTTTGCTGTACCGCCATCTCACCGAAGGCTGGAAGATGGAGGAGCCGCGCATCGCGCTGGTCGTCGATCCCGAAATGACGCCGTCGCGCAATCTGGTGATCGGGCGCAAATTTTCCGAGTTTCCGGACGCGGAGATCGCCGGACAAGCCGCCCGCATGCTGCTGTGGTACCTGCCGCCGCGCCGCTATCTGCTGCTGATGCCGGAGAACTGGTCCGCCGACCAGATGCGTCCGCTGCGCGAGCTCTGCTAACTTGCCCGTCATCCCTCCGCAAGAGATCAACCAATCTATGGACTTCCAGCTCGTCAGCGATTACAAGCCGCGCGGTGACCAGGGCCGCGCGATCGAAGAGATCCTCTCCGGACTTGCTGCCGGCGAGCAGCATCAGACGCTGCTTGGCGTCACCGGCTCCGGCAAGACCTTTACCATGGCGAAGGTCATCGAGGAGATGAACCGGCCGGCGCTCATACTCGCACACAACAAGACGCTCGCCGCACAGCTCTTTCATGAGTTCAAACAGTTCTTCCCTTCGAACGCGGTCGAGTACTTCGTCTCTTATTACGACTACTATCAGCCGGAAGCCTACATACCTTCGGGCGACCTCTACATAGAGAAGGAAGCGACCATCAACGAGGAGCTCGATAAACTGCGGCTCTCCGCCACGCGTTCGCTGTTCGAGCGGCGCGACGCGATCATCGTTGCTTCGGTCAGTTGCATCTACGGTCTCGGCTCGCCGGAAGCCTATTACGGCATGCTCCTGCTGCTGGAGCGGGGACAGAAGATCAAGCGTGAGGACATCACCCGCCGTCTGGTTGAGATTCTTTACGAGAGAAACGATGGTGACTTCCGGCGCGGCACCTTTCGCGTGCGCGGAGATGTGATCGAAGTCTTCCCTACTTATGACGAGATGGCCTACCGCATCGAGCTCTTCGGTGACGAGGTCGAGGGGCTCTCGCAGATCGACCCGCTCTTCGGGACCGTGCGGCAAAAATACGCGCGGCTGCCGATCTATCCCAAGAGCCACTATGTGGTGCAACCGGAACGCAAGCGGTCCGCTATGGACTCGATCCTCGCCGAGCTCGAGTGGTGGGAGAAGGAGCTTGAGGCGCAGGGCCGCCTGGTCGAATCGCAGCGCGTGCACCAGCGGACGCGCTTTGATCTCGAGATGATCAAGTCCGTCGGTTATTGTCACGGCATCGAGAACTACTCGCGTCACTTCAGCGGACGCATGCCGGGCGAGGCGCCGCCCACCCTGCTCGACTATTTCCCGCGCGACTATCTGCTCTTCATTGATGAAAGTCATGCCACGGTGCCGCAGCTTCATGGCATGTGGCATGGGGATCGTTCGCGCAAACAAAATCTGGTCGACTACGGCTTCCGCCTGCCCTCGGCCATGGACAACCGGCCGCTCAAGTTCGACGAGTTCGAGACGCGCACCAATCAGATTGTCTATGTCTCAGCGACTCCCGGACCCTACGAGCTCACCAAGTCGTCCGGTGTGGTAATCGAGCAGATCATCCGCCCCACGGGCCTGCTCGATCCACCAGTTGAAATACGGCCGATCAAAGGGCAGATCGACGATCTGCTTGCCGAGATCCGCCAGCGCGCCGAAAAGAACGAGCGTGTCCTTGTAACGACGCTGACCAAGCGCATGGCCGAGGACCTGGCCGGCTACTACACAGAGGTCGGCGTGAAGTGCCGCTACATGCACTCTGAGATCGAGACACTGGAGCGCGTGCGCTTGCTGCGTGATCTGCGCAAGGGCGAATATGACGCTCTCATCGGCATCAATCTCCTGCGCGAAGGCCTTGACCTGCCTGAAGTATCGTTGGTTGCCATCCTCGACGCCGACAAGGAAGGCTTCCTCCGTTCCCAGGGATCGCTCATCCAGACCATCGGACGGGCTGCGCGCAACATCAATGGCTGCGCGATTTTGTACGCGGACAAAATGACCGATTCGATGCGCCGCGCTCTCGATGAAACCGAGCGGCGGCGCGTGACTCAGCAGGCGTACAACGAGGAGAACGGCATCACGCCGGAGTCGATCCTGCGCCCCATCGATATGTCTCTCGCCCAGATTCTCAAGGCCGAATACGCCGACATGACCGAGCAGGACGAGACCACGCCGGAGTTCCACAACCAGCAGGATCTGAATGCCTTCGTCGCTAAATTGGAAATCGAAATGCGCGAAGCGGCAAAAAAGTTCGAATTCGAGAAGGCGGCGAAGCTGCGCGACCGTGTCAAGGAACTGAAGACGAAGGAGTTTCTCTTCGGCTGACCGGGGCTTTAGATTGCAAGAAGGGCGTCGTCGTTCGCGACACCCTTCTTACTGACCGTCCTTATTCCTTTGCGGCCAAGACCTCGATCTTGTGGATCTGGGGGTCGCCCGCCAACAGCTCCTTTGCGTTGGCCATCAGCGCCTTGGCGATCTCTCCGTTCAGGTGAGCTTCGCGCCCGGACTCATCCTGGAACGTATCGAAAATCCCAAACTTTCCTCCACCCAGATTGAGCGCATACCAGCTGACAGTGGCGGGTTCCGCTTCCGCCAACGGCTGAGCTGACTTGAGGAAGGACTCAACCTGACTTTCTTTGCCAGGCTTGGCCTGGACAGTGGCCCAGATAGCAACCTTAACCATGAAGTAACTCCTTTCCCCACATCAGACGCCCGGTTGGCAATGCTGTTACAGCCCGTTTCTTTAATTTTCGTATGACGCGAAAGGAAAGCCGTTGTATTGTGGTGCCGTCCCCCAGTCTGATCTAGACCGGTGCGGACCAATTGGGCCCCCGGCGTCGGGACTGCGCGACCGCAGTAAGACTTCCGAGGAGGAATTTGCAATGCAGTGTCCAGCCTGCTCCACAGAAAACCCAGCCGGTGCCACATTTTGCCAGCAATGCGGCGCGTCGTTGAGCGCTGCCCCACCCCCACCGCCTCCCGGCGGCTACACCCAGGTGCCCCAGCCGGCCGCAGCACCCGCCGGTGCGGGTTACGTTTCTGCGCAAAGCGGCCTTTCTGACAATTCTGCCGCCGCTATCGCTTACATTACGATCATCCCGGCCATCATCTTCCTGGTCCTGGAGCCTTACAACCGCAAGCCCTTCGTGCGCTACCATGCCATGCAATGCATCGGGTTGCATGTCCTGTGGTTTGCGGTCTGGCTCGTGCTCATGGTCCTGGGCGTCATGCTCGCGGTGGTGCATATGCACCTGCTGGTACTGCTGCTCTGGCCGATCTGCTGGATCGGGCTGGTGATCCTGTGGCTGCTCTGTATCGTAAGTGCCGCACAAGGCAAGTGGTTCAAGCTGCCTATTATTGGCGATTTCGCGCGGAAACAGGCCGGCTCCTGATCTAAGCGCCTCAGTGCCCTCAGGCAGCAGCAGGAAGGCCGGGATCGCCCGGTCTTCCTGCCTGCTGCACTAGGGTCCAAGTGCTGGAGTAACGCGGGGTGCCCGAGCGGTATCTCATTCGACTTCCTGCCGGGCACGGTAGCCATCGCGCGCGACCACATCGTATTTCAGGCTGTGGTGCTTTTCATCTTGCATCTGCAGCGGCTTGCCCTCATTGTCCACCAGCTCTACCCGGATCTTGCGGTAGGTCCCATCCTCCTTCGCGTTGGTGGGCCGATAGCTGACCACGTACTGGTTGCGAATCGCAGAGTTGATATCGCGGAAGATCTCCGGCATCTCTCCTTCGAAACGCGGGAAGTAGGCCTTGCCACCCGTCATCGCCGCGAACGTCCGCAGCTGGTTGTCAGCCTGCAAATAGTCGATCTCGTGGGCTCCGAACATGCCGCCGCGTGCATTCCCTGTCAGCCGTGCGGTCTGGCCGGTACTTATCGCGTAAATCGTGACGTCCGGGGTGGATTTGACCTTCTGCAGGATCTTGTCGAGGTTGATCTTCGAGAAAGTATCGAGCCCGGTGCCAACAAAAATGACGTATTTACGCCCTTCCACGCGGCTCAGCCGGTCCAGCGTTTCGTACATCGCGTCAAAAGTGTTGGTTTCGTTAAATCCAGGTATCTGCAGCGTGTTCAATGACTCGTAGACCAGGCGCTTGTCCTGGGTGAAATCGGTCAAGATATGCGTGTGCATGTCGAAGGTCGCGACAGCCACGTAGTCATCGGGGTGCAACTGCTGGGCAAACGAGTAGGCTGCATTCCGCATGTCGTAGATGAACCAATAGTTATTCGCGGCAAACTCGCACAGCAAAACGGCAGTGATGGGAGCCTGCGTCCGGCCGAAGGAGACGATCGCCTGCGGTTTGCCATCCTCGAAGATGCGGAAGTTCTCCTCCTTCAGATTGGGAACGAACTGGTGCGTCTTCTGCAGCAGAACGCCGACATCTACCGTCACGACGGGCACGTTGACCCGAAGGGAGAAATTCTCCAGGCCCTTGGGATTCTTGACTTCGGGAGGTGGTGGCGGAGGAGGGACATCCTCCTTCGGAGTCTTTTTGGGCAGCGCGATCGCTCCGCTGTCGCCTCCTGGGCCACCGGCTTCAGGTGCGGTCTGGTCCTGGTTGGGCGCCGGATTCTGCGCTGGCGGCGCCGATCCCGGCATTTGATATTGACCGTTATGTTGCGGCTCCTGCTGCGCGGGAGGCGTCTGCTGCTGATCGGAGGGCGTCTGCTGTTGATCATGCGAGCTGCTTTGCGCAAACAGCGGCGACGCTACGAGAGCTGTTGCCAGAGAGGCAGTGAGGAGAGGACGAACGAGTCGAGACACGAGCAAGGAGCCAACCTCGGGAGTCACACCATAAGGACGGTCACCCGCGCCGAAAGTTGGCGGCCAGCACGCAACCGTCTACTGTTAAAGACGTGCCAGCCCACCGTTTCGCTGTCTTCGCCGCCCTCTTGGAGCAATTTTCCTACGCTTGCAGCCAGCGGAGCATGCGCATGCGTAGTCTTTCGTTGAAGAAAAGCCATAAGAACCCCCGCTGGTCGGTATCCGGGCCCTGGAAGATGGCTCTGTGGCTCACTATTGTTGCTCCAGTTGGACTGCAGGCGCAAACCGCCCCCCGGGCACAAGCCCCGGAGCCGGTGCCCGCCGAGGTGCGCACTCCACCTCCTCCGGCCAGCGCGCCGGACTCTGCCACTGCCGGCGTCTTTCCCCTGAACCAGGTGCACCGGGGAGAACACGGGGTCGCCTACACGGTTTTCGAGGGAGTTGCGCCCTCCGCCGTCGAGGTCGAAATTCTGGGAGTGCTGCACAATGCGCTCGGCCCACATCAGGACATGATCCTGGCCCGGCTCGGCGGCAAGGATGCCATTTACACCGGCGTGGTAGCTGGCATGAGCGGCAGCCCCGTGTACATCGACGGCAAACTCGCCGGCGCGCTGGCCTTCCGGATAGGCCAGTTCAGCAAAGAACCCATAGCCGGCATCACGCCTATCCAGCAGATGCTGGAAGTGAAGAACATGCCCCAGGGCAGCACCACGACTATCAATGGCGGCAAGGCAGAGGCCGGGAACGCGGAGATCCGACCGATCGAGACGCCACTACTCTTCAGCGGTTTCAGCCAGCAGGCGGTGGACGCATTCAAGGACCGCTTCGCTGCCCAGGGTTTGACGCCAGTGGTCGGCCTGGGTGGCGGATCGAGCACGCAGAAGCAGCCCGAGCCGATCGAACCGGGTTCCTCGGTCAGCGCACTGCTGGTGCGCGGCGACATGGAGGTCGCGGCCACCTGCACCGCAACCTATGTCGATAAGAACCAACTTCTCGCCTGCGGCCACCCCCTCACCCAGACCGGCGCCCTCTCCGTGCCGATGACCAAGGCAGAGGTTGTGGCCACGCTGCCCTCGCCGCTGAATGCCTTTAAGATCGTGAACACTACCGAAGAGGTGGGCGCCTTTACCCAGGACCGCCAGACGGCGATCCGTGGCGAGTTTGGAGCGAAGGCGCATATGGTGCCCGTGACGGTTACATTCCACACGGCTACCGGCACACGCCCAGTGCACTTCGATGTCGTGGACAGTCCGGAGCTCACCCCGCTGCTGATGCTTATCTCCATTTACCAGTCCATGATGGAAAGCAACAGCTACGCCGCCGAGACCACCTACCGCATTCGGGAACACGTGACCATCGACGGGGCACCGGACGTAGACCTTACCCGGTTCGCCGCGCCCGCGACCGGTATACCGGCAGCTCTCGGGGCCACGCTGGTGGTGGGCGAGCCTTTGGTGCAGCTTTACGGCAACCCGGCACGGCAGGGGCTGCTACGGAGTGTCTCGCTGGATATCGATGCCGCGCCAGGCCGGCACACCATCGAGATCGAAAGTGCGGAACGCGAGGGCGGCGCCGTGCACGCCGGGGATACTGTGTCCTTGCGGGCAACGCTGCGGCCCTGGCACGGTGCGACCCGCACGATCGATATTCCCGTCAAACTGCCGGACACCATACCGGAAGGGCCGGTCCGCATTGTCGTGAGCGATGCGGCTACCTTTGACCACATGCTGGAAGCGCCGGCAAACCATCTCGACATGACCGAGACCGTCGCCGCGCTAAATGCGACCCACACCAACGATCGGGTATATGTAACCATGCTGACCCCTCAGCCGCAGGCGCGTCTCGATGGACGCACGCTCGCAGAGCTCCCCATTTCCATGGCCAATGTGCTCGACCCGCTGCGCGCCAACCGCGGGCTCACGCTGAATGGCGAGTCTGCGGTTGCGGTAACATCTGTCCCCATGGACGCAGTCGTGAGCGGCAACCAGGTGGTCACGATACAAGTGGAATAGAAGGCGTCCAGAGCTGAAACCATGATGGAGTGCACGAGGAACAATGCCAGAGATCCGAGGGTATGCAACACATGCTGCCGGGGCCGAATTGCTTGCGTACCGGTATGAGGTTGGGGAGCTGGGTGCAGATGAAGTCGAAATCCGTATCAGCCATTGTGGCGTTTGCCGCAGCGATCTGCATCTGATCGATAACGATTGGCAGGTCAGCAGATTTCCTTTCGTTCCCGGACACGAGATTGTGGGCACAGTGGAGGCGGTCGGCACGCAGGTGCAGAACCTTCGGCCGGGCGAGCGCGTCGGCGTCGGCTGGCAATCCGGTAGTTGCGGCAACTGCAAATGGTGCCGCTCCGGTAAAGAGAATCTGTGCCCCGACTCGCAGCCAACCTGCGTGCAGCGCAATGGCGGCTTTGCCGATGCCGTTCGCGTTCCGGCGCGGTTTGTCATCCCCATACCCGAGGCCCTCGAGAGCGAGAACGCGGCACCGCTTCTCTGCGCCGGCATCACGGTCTATACGCCGCTGCGCACCTTCGGAGTGTCGCCCGCCTCCCGCGTGGGTATTGTGGGCATCGGCGGCCTGGGCCATCTGGCTCTGCAGTTCGCGCGCGTCTTCGGCGCGGAGGTCACCGCCTTCTCCACCTCGCCGGCAAAGGAAGAGGAGTCGCGCACGCTCGGCGCGCACCACTTCTGCAATACACGTGAGAGCAAAAGCATGAAGGCACTTGCCGGGTCATTCGACCTGATCGTCTCCACCGTAAATGCGGACCAGGACTGGAGCGCCTTCCTGAGTGTGCTGCGGCCGGAGGGCGTGCTCTGCCTGGTCGGCGCGCCGAGTCGTCCGCTTCAGATTCCCGGCTCCATGCTGATCCAGTCAGCAAAGAGCGTCAGCGGCAGCAACACCGGCAGTCCTCTGGCGCTGACCGAGATGCTGGAGGTGGCCGCTCGCCATAAGGTGAAGGCGCAGACCGAGCGCTTCCCGATGGGCCGAGTCAACGAGGCCGTTGCCAAGGTCCGCAAAGGTTCGGTGCGATACCGCGCCGTGCTCGCGAATTGAGGTCCCTGCTTTAGACTTGAGCCACATGTCCCTTCGCACTGTGAGCCTCTCCTTATTGCTCTGCTCCGTTTCTCTCTCCTGCCTCGCGCAGGGCACCAAAGTCTGGACGGAATCGCATATGGAGGAGTGGGAGAAGGGGCGGCCCCAGGGCGTCGCTATTGCGAGCGATGGCTCGCTGGCTGCCGCGCCGGCCAGTACGCTCACGTCGACCACACCGTCCACTTACATCTGGGCTCTCGCCAGCGATACGGCGGGCAACGCTTATGTAGGAACCGGCTCGCCTGCAACGGTGCTGCGCATCGGGCGCGATGGCAAGTCCGCGACCATGTTCAAGACCAAGGACATGAGCGTGCAGGCAGTCACGGTGGGCCCTGATGGATCGGTTTATGCAGCTACGCTGCCCAACGGCAAGGTCTACCGCATCCCTGCCGGCTCGACGGAACTCGACTCAGAGAAGGCGCCAGTGGTCTTCGATCCCGCAAAGCTGGAGGGTGTGAAGCCCGAGGCTGCTCCCAAGTACATCTGGGACCTCGCCTTCGGACCGGATGGCGCACTCTATATCGCTACCGGCGGTCCTGCCGCGGTCTATCGCGTCCGCACACCTGCGGGCGATGCACATGCGGAGCGTTTCTTTGAGAGCGACGAGCAGCACATCCGCGCGCTGCTCTTCGAGAAGGATGGCAGTTTGCTCGCCGGCTCGGATGGCGATGGACTGGTCTACCGCATCGACAAGGAAGGCAAAGGCTTCATCCTCTTCAACGCGCCCAAGCGCGAGGTGACGGCGCTGACCGAGTCGCCTGCCGGGCAAATCTATGTCGCCACGGTGGGGGAGAAGGGCAAGAGCAATCTGCCGCCACTGCCGGTGCAGGGGATTACCTCGATCACTGCGACGATCACGATCGTGACCCCTGGATCGGTGCAGGCCTCGAACAACAACGCGCTGGTACCGGATGGGTCGGAGGTCTATGAGCTCGACCCCTCGGGGGCGGCGCGCAAGCTGTGGGCGCCGCACGACGATGTGGTCTATGGCCTGCGCTGGACGTCCGATGGCCTGCTGGCCGCAACCGGCAATCGCGGTCGCATCTACCGTGTCCAGGAGAACGGCGAGTTCGCCGATATCGCACACATCGAGGCGTCGCAGGCGACTGGCTTCGCGACTGCGCCGGATGGCCTTTACATCGGCACCAGCAATGGCGGCAAGCTCTACCACCTGAGTGCGCAGAGCGCCGAGGGCAGCCTGCAGAGCGAGGTGCAGGATGCCGGCGCTGTAGCGCGCTGGGGTCGGGCAGAGGTGGACGCGAGCGGGTCCGGCTACCAACTCGCCGTGCGCTCGGGCAACGTGAGCAATGCGGAGCGCGGCTGGAGCGGGTGGAAGCCGGTTGCCGCGGATGCTCCCGCGCCTGTACCACAGGCACGCTTTGCCCAGTGGAAGCTCACGCTGAAGCCGGGCACACAGGTGCACGCGGTGTCGCTGAACTACCTGCCGATCAACATCGCGCCGGTGGTGGACGAGGTCGTCGTAATGCCGGGCGCACGGGTGAACCAGCAGGCGCAGTTCCAGCCGCCGACGCCGCCGGTGATGATCAACCTGCCGTCTGCTTCGGCGAATGTGGTGAACCTGCAGCAGGACCAGGCGACCGCGCCTCTGCAGGGAATCAAGGACAAGGGCTCGGTCACGGTGCGCTGGGCGGCGCACGACGACAATGGCGATGACCTGATCTTCGCGCTCTACTATCGGGGCGCGGGCGAGCAGAACTGGCAACTGTTGAAGGACGATGTCACCGATCGCTATTACACCTTCGAGGCGGCACAACTTCCGGACGGACCCTATCAGCTCAAGGTCATGGCCAGCGATGCGCCGTCGCACAATCCTGGCGAAGCGCTGACCAGCGAGCGTACCAGCGAGCGCTTCGTGCTCGATACGGCAACGCCCGTTGTCGGCAACCTGGTGGCGCGACTCGAAGGCGGCAAGCTGCACGTGAGCGCGGAAGCGAAGAGTCCTAACTCCGTGGTCGCGCGGGCTGAGTACTCGATCGATGCCGGCCCGTGGCACTACATCGAGCCGGTGGGCAAGATCTCCGACGCCGCGACGGAGCACTACGACTTTTCCTCGCCGCTGCCGCAGCCTTCGGAACAGCTTCGCGTGGCCAAGCTGCCGCCGGCCAATCCCAACGAGCATGTCGTGACGCTCCGCGTCTTCGACCGCTACGACAACTCGGCAACGGCGAAGACGGTCGTGCGTTGATCACCTTTCATGCGCTTTGAACTTTTCATTGCGGCGCGGTATCTGCGAGCCAAGCGGCGGCAGGCGGTGGTGGGGGTCATCACTGCGATCTCCGTCGCCGGGGTCGCCGCGGGTGTCGCCGCGCTCATCATTGCGCTGGCCATCACCACGGGCATGCGGCGCGATCTGCAGGACCGGCTGCTGGGATCGACATCGCATGTGGAGCTATTGCGGACGGCCGGCGACGGCATACGCGAGTGGCGGCCGCTGGTGGCGCGCCTTGCGAAGCTGCCGCATGTCCAGGCCGATGCCCCGGGCCTGTACGGGCAGGTGCTGGTATCGCGCGGCGCGCGCTCCGGCGGGCTGATGATCAAGGGCGTGCTGCCGGACCAGGAGCGCCATGTCACCGACCTGCTGGACATGGTGAAGCTGGGCTCGGCGCAGGCGCTTGAGCCGGCTGCCCCGGTCATTCAGGGAGATACCGCGCCGTTGTCGCCGGTCGTGATTGGCCAGGACCTGGCCACCACGCTCGACGCCAATGTCGGGGACACCGTGCTGGTCACCAGCCCGCAGGGCGAGCTGACGCCGCTGGGGATCGTGCCCAAGTTCCAGCGCTTCTATGTCGCCGGCATCTTCCACTCCGGCTTCTACCAGTACGACTCGGCATGGGCTTTCGTGCGACTCGCAGATGCGCAGCACCTGCTGGGCGAGCCCGATCTCATCTCGGTGATCGCCTTCAAGGTGGACGATCTCTACCACGCAGACGCGATCGGCCGCGAGATCGAGCAGGCTGCGGGGCCGGGCTTCCTGACCACCAACTGGATGGAGCAGAACCGCGAACTCTTCCGCGCGCTGCGGCTGGAGCAGATCGTCACCTTCATCGTGATCGGGCTGATCGTGTGCGTCGCCGCGCTCAACATCCTGATCGCGCTCACCATGATGGTGATGGAGAAGACGCGTGACATCGCGGTGCTGATGAGCTTCGGCGTGCGGGCAGAGCAGGTGCGGCGGATCTTTCTGCTGCAGGGCCTGCTGATCAGCGCAGTCGGCACAGCGATCGGGCTGGTACTGGGCTACGCCGCCTCGTGGGCCGGGGGTCACTACCGCTTCATCCGCTTGCCGGGCGATGTGTATTCGATCGACTATCTGCCATTCGCTCCCCGGATCACGGACGCGGTGATCGTCGCGGCGGTGGCGCTTGGGGTTTCACTGGTGGCTACGCTCTACCCATCGCGGTCGGCGGCGCGGGTGCTGCCGGCTGAGGCGCTGCGGTACGAGTAACGTGACCACCCACCCCTCCCCCTCCGGTCACCGGAGGGTCGTTCGGAACCCTTTTCCTTTCATGTTTAAGGCCGCTTCCGTGGCCTAAAAATGTCATTGCAAAGCACTTACCCGTAAAAATGTCTTTCTAAAGGACTTAGTGTCGCGACCTTGCACTATTTCCGATGCAAGACGGGCTGCGGGCATAACTATCTCATTCTATGGCAGTTGCTGCTAAATACGTCGAGTAAAAGGATTTATCGGAAGCCGGTTCGCCCGGCAATTGTTCCTAATTCAAGGTTAGCAATTTGGAGGGATATAAGTGGCAGGTTTATTGCGGTGTAACTGGCGCTGAGGCCGATTCGGGATTCTTTGCGATCGGCGAGATGTGGAAGCTCCAGGCACGGGAAGAGCGAGTGGGGGGTCATGGCATCCCACCCTTCGCTTTGCTCAGGATGGGGCACCCCAGCGTCGGTGGTTCCCCGATTTCTGATTCCATCGTCTCGACATAGGAACCTGCGGAACCGGGACTGGGCATGCGGGCGGTAGCGCCGGCGCGTCCTCACAAAGAACTAAGCTGTTCGAGCAGTGGGTGCCATCACGTGGACTTTTCCCTCATGCATCTGCCAAACCTCATACCAGATGCCGGGCGATAGATCATCGGGATTGACCGACAACTGCTTCCACATACGGTCGATATCCTCGATTGTGCACCTGCCGGTCGCAAGGTGATGCCACCTGCCTCCGAGTCCCTTGAGCGCGAAGAACGTGATCACGACCAAATTCTACGGGAATCCGGGTACTCAGTCCGAACGTGGAAATCGCGTCAGAATTGTGCAGATCGCGGCACAGCGCGTTCATGGCCGCGGCAGACCCCCTGCACGGAAGTGGGAGTGGTCACCCACTGTTTTGTACTTTCGCACTCCGGGTGCAAATGGTAGACATGGATATGGACGGGTCAGTGATTTCCGTTTCCGCGATGCACCAGGAGGTGGGCGATGAGAGTGCCCTGCTGGAGGTGCGCGAGCTTAGCAAGGAATACGTGACCGGCCGCGGACGGCTGCGGCTCTTCGACGGTCTGAGCTTCACGGTACGCAAGGGCGAGCTGCTGGCGATTGTCGGCGCCTCCGGGGCGGGTAAAAGCACACTTTTGCACATTCTTGGGGCACTTGATGCGCCGACCAGTGGTGCCCTATACTTCGCCTCAATCCACTTGAACAAGCTTAACTCCAGGCAAGCTGCGGACTTCCGGAATCGGGAAGTGGGCTATGTCTGGCAGTTTCATTACCTGCTGCCGGAGTTTACGGCAGCGGAAAACGTTGCGCTGCCCCTGCTGGCCCGCGGTGAGTCTCGCAGACATGCTGAAACGAAAGCACTTGCCTGGCTGGATGAGGTCGGGCTGGCGGATCGCGCGGAGCACCAGGCGGGTGAGCTATCGGGCGGCGAGCAGCAGCGGGTGTCCCTGGCGCGCGCGCTGGTGACCGAGCCGCGCATGCTGCTGGCCGATGAGCCGACGGGCGACCTGGATGCGGGAACGGCTGACCGGGTCTTTTCGCTCATCCAACGAGTACATGCGAGCCATGGGCTGACTTCGATCCTGGTGACGCATAACCAGGAGCTTGCGGGCCGGTGCGATCGCGTGATGCGGCTGGAAGCGGGTCGGATGGAAGAGGATCTTGCCAAGACGGGGAAGCCGCAAGCGGGTCTTCCTGAACCAGGGTGATAGCGGGCGTTGGTAGCTTTAGACGGATCAAATTGGGCGTGAGTCCGGTGGCGGGGGTCGTGCATCTTTAGTAACGGCGACTCACATTTTTGTACACGAGTTAGTCGGAGAGGCAGTGGTGAGAGTTAACCAACTCCGCCAACCGTCCTCGGAGGGGGAAAATATGTTCGAACGGTATACAGAAAAGGCGCGGCGCGTCATCTTCTTCGCCCGGTATGAGGCCAGCCAGTTCGGCTCGCCTTACATCGAGACCGAGCACCTGCTGCTGGGGCTGCTCCGCGAAGACAAGGCGCTCACCAATAAATTTCTCCGTTCTCATGCCT
This sequence comes from uncultured Acidobacteriaceae bacterium, assembly GCA_963757575.1. GTDB lineage: Bacteria > Acidobacteriota > Terriglobia > Terriglobales > Acidobacteriaceae > KBS-83. The sequence continues at coordinate 154,100 of CAVWSD010000011.1, read as the reverse complement.
CGGTTGAATCGATTCGCAAGCAGATCGAAGGGCATACCACCATCCGCGAGAAAGTTTCCACCTCGGTCGATCTCCCCCTGTCGAACGAGTGCAAGCGTGTGCTGGCGTACGCCGCTGAGGAAGCGGAGCGGCTGAGCCACAAACACATCGGGACAGAGCATCTGCTGCTGGGCTTGTTGCGCGAAGAGAAGTGCTTTGCAGCGGAGATCCTGCACGAGCGGGGGCTGCGGCTGGTAGCGATTCGCGAGGAGTTGGCGCGGGCGACTCAGGAGAAGGCTCCGGCGCAGCGTCAGAACCGCGAGTCGAGCCTGCTGGCGGAGTTTTCGCGCGATCTGACCCAGGCGGCTACGGATAACCAGCTTGACCCGCTGGTGGGGCGCGACTCGGAGCTGGAGCGTGTGGTGCAGATTCTGTGCCGCCGCACCAAGAACAATCCGGTGCTGATTGGCGAGCCGGGCGTGGGCAAGACCGCGATCGTCGAGGGGCTGGCGCAGCGCATTGCTGATGGCGACGTGCCGAGCTTCCTGGCGGACAAGCGGGTGCTGGCGCTGGACCTGTCGCTGATCGTGGCCGGCACGAAGTACCGCGGTCAGTTCGAAGAGCGGTTGAAGACCATCATGAAGGAGCTGATGGAGAACCAGAACTCCATCATCTTCATCGACGAGCTGCACACGCTGGTGGGGGCGGGCTCGGCGGAGGGATCGCTGGATGCAGCGAACATCCTGAAGCCGGCGCTCTCGCGCGGCGAGATACAGTGCATCGGCGCAACCACGCCGGGCGAGTATCGCAAGTCGATCGAGAAGGACCGCTCACTGGAGCGGCGCTTCCAGGCAGTCAAGGTGCCGCCGCCGAACGAGGCGGACGCAATCCGGATCATCATGGGCATCAAGGACCGTTACGAGAAGTTTCACGCGGTCAGCTACACGGATGACGCGATCGAGTTTGCGGTATCGCACTCGAACCGCTACATCCCGGACCGGTTCCTGCCGGACAAGGCGATCGATCTGATTGACGAGGCGGGGGCGCGGGTGAAGCTGCGTCAGACTTCCCTGCCGGAGGAGATCACCGAGGTACAGAAGCGCATCAAGTTCATCGTGCACCGCATGGAAAACGCCATTGCGAACCACGAGTTCGAGAAGGCGCGGTTCTACTCCGACGAGGAGCGCAAGGAGCGCGAAAACCTGCGCGCGCTGCGCGACAAGTACCACCTGGACGATTCGACGGCCGGCATTGTGGGCCGCGAGGACATCGAGGACGTGGTGAGCCGCTGGACGGGCGTGCCGGTCACCTCGATCAAGGAAGAAGAGACGCAGAAGCTGCTGCGGGTTGAGGAAGAGCTGCACAAGCGCGTGATCTCGCAGGACAAGTCGATCAGCGCGCTGGCGCGTGCGATCCGCCGCTCGCGTGCGGGTCTGAAGTCGCCGAACCGGCCCATCGGATCGTTCCTGTTCCTGGGACCGACCGGCGTGGGCAAGACGGAGATGGCACGCACGCTGGCACAGTTCCTCTTCGGCTCGGAGAAGTCGCTGATCCGCTTCGATATGTCGGAGTTCATGGAGAAGCATTCGGTGTCGAAGCTGATCGGCTCGCCTCCGGGCTACGTGGGCTACGAGGAGGGTGGTCAGCTTACGGAACGGGTGAAGCGCTCGCCGTATTCGGTGGTGTTGCTGGATGAGATCGAGAAGGCGCATCCGGATGTGTTCAACATCCTGCTGCAGGTCTTTGAAGACGGCCAGCTCACCGATGGTCTGGGGAACACGGTCGACTTCAAGAACGTGATCCTGATCATGACTTCGAATATCGGCGCACGGCACCTGCAGAAGAAGCAGGGGCTTGGCTTCCAGAGCGATCGCGAAGACCTGGTGATGGAGAAGATCGAAGACCTGGTGAAGAACGAGGTGAAGCGAACCTTCAATCCGGAGTTCCTGAACCGCCTGGATGAGGTGATCATCTTCCATGCGCTCTCGGACGCGGACCTGATCCAGATCCTCGAACTGCTGGTGCAGCAACTGAACGCGAACCTGGCGCAGAAGGCGATCACCATCAGCGTGAACGAAGAGGCGAAGAAGTGGATCCTCGACAAGACGCTGATCGATCGCACGTACGGGGCGCGTCCGCTGCGCCGCGCACTGCAGCGCTATGTGGAAGACCCGCTGTCGGAGGCGTTGATCGCGGGCAACATCGCGCAGCGTCCGGCGTTCCTCGAGGTATATCTCGAGAACAACCAGCTCTTCTATCGTCCCGTGGTCCAGGACGGCGAAGAGGCAGCAGCAGCGAGCGAAGGAATCCTGCTGTTCAGCTAAGCCGCAAATTCACTGGCGAGAAAGGCTCCGCAAACCTGCGGGGCCTTTTTGTTTTTGCGCGTAGCGATCCCGGCCGAATCGAAATGCCCTGATAATCGGGCGAATATCGCCGGCAAGTTCGCAGGCTCGCTGCTTTTGTCGCTACAGGCGGCACAAAATATGAGGCACCGGTGATGACTCGTCACATCATCATGGATTAAGGCAGATTGCAGTTGCTTTTTCGAAGCCGTCCGGCGCACAATACCCGCCGTCGAATCCTTTTCTTGATCTGAGGCCTCCCCACTTACGTTCGACTATCGGCCCTATAGGAATCAGAGAACAGTTGCTCTAAGAGGGTTTCGACTCTGTCAGGTACGCCGCGCCACAGCGGCGTCCGATTCCTAGCGCGCTTCCCTACATCCGGTGATGCGGCGGCACTGTGTGCCTGCGTCACTGCCATTCATTTCTGTTGCCAGAGATAGGAAAGGACCAGCCTATGTTAGAAGTCGAAGATCAAGTCAGAGCCAAGGACCAACCTACGCCCAAAGTCGTAGCTGCGCCTGAACGAGAAAAGCCAAAAGTTACAGGCCCGCGTCAGATCGTTCCGCCCGCGGATTTTGTTGCTCGCGGAGCTACAGCGGTCCCCTTCACTCCCGGGGCTCCGACCGCACTTCTGGTAAATCACGGAGGCCCGCTGCTGGGTTCGGTGCAGGTGATCCCGATCTTCTGGGGGGCTGCCTGGACCTCCGGTACGAACGCACAACTGGTAACGCAACTGGAGAGTTTTTTCGATGTCATTCTCAGCAGTTCCCTGATGGACATGCTGAATGAGTACAGCACGGCGACTACAGCGATTCAACACGGGACGAGGCTGGCTACGGTGCGGATCAACAGCGAGCCCGGCACGGTATCGGGGGGCGTCCGCCAGGTGACCGACGCGCAGATACAAAGCTCGCTGCAGGGCTGGATCCAGGCTAGAACGGTTCCAGCGACAACGGCGAACACGCTGTACTTCATCTATCTTCCTCCCAACGTAGTGAGCGTTCTAGGGAGCGACCAATCCTGCACTAGGTTTTGCGGATATCACAATCACATCGGTGGCAGCGTGTTCTACGCGCTGATTCCTTTTGCGAACTGCAGCGGTTGCGTATTCCCGGGAAACTTCCTGGATACATTGACCGAAGTCAGCAGTCACGAATTGTGCGAAGCCATCACCGATCCCGCATTGAACGCCTGGTGGGACCCGAATCCGTTTGGCAGCGATCCATCCGGCGATGAGATTGGCGATATCTGCAATCGGCAGTCGACTCGGCTGGGCGGATTCCTGATCCAGACGGAATGGTCGAACAGTCAGAACACATGCACGATTGCGCCGCCAGGCTCGCCAACAAACATGTTTGTGCCTGTGTATGCGCAAGGCGATCCGGGAAGTGGAATCGGCGGATACGACTGAGATCGCCAGCCGACCGCGCGTTCGCGTTCGACTATCGCAGCAGTGGGAAACTGGATCATCTGGCCCTTTACCGGCCAGCAACCGGCACGATCTAGATTCTGGAAAACAGCGGCGGCGCGTTTAGTCCTGTCTACCACCAGGCGATCCAGGCAACGGCATCGGGGACTACGATCTGCGATCTCCGGCAGACCATGCATTTGCCTTCGACTACGACAGCAGTGGGAAGTAGATCACATCGCGCTGTACCGTCCGGCACAGGAACGATGTGGATTCTGAAAAACAATTTAGGGAACTTCAGCCCGGTCTACAACCAGAGTGACCCCGGCGATGGCATCAGAGTACGATCTGCGATCACCGGCAGATCTAGCATTCGCCTTGACTACGACAGCAGCGGAAGATGGACCACCCGCGCTGTACCGGCCCGGCACAGGAACGATGTGGATTCTGAAAAACAACGGAGGAAACTTCAGCCCTGTCTACAACCAGGGTGACCCCGGCAATGGAATCGGAGGCTACGATCTGAGATCGCCGGCAGATCGGGCATTCGCCTTCGACTTTGCTGGATCGGGAAAGATGGACCACCTCGCGCTGTACCGCCCGGCACAGGAACGATGTGGATTCTGAAAAACAACGGAGGGAACTTCAGCCCTGTCTACAACCAGGGTGACCCCGGCAATGGAATCGGAGGTTACGATCTGAGATCGCCGGCAGATCGGGCATTCGCCTTCGACTTTGCTGGATCGGAAAACTGGACCATCTGATGCTGTATCGTCCTGCAACCGGCACGATATGATTTTGAAAAATAATGGAGGGAACTTCAGCCCCGTTTATAACCAGGGCGACCCTCGCGGCATCGGCGGCTACGATTTAAAATCCCCTGCTGATTTGTCGTTCGCCTTCGACTACGACAGCAGTAGCAAACAGGACCATCTCGCGCTGTATCGGCCGGGCACAGGCACGATGTGGATCTTAAGGAAGAGTTGACGATGCGAAACGCTGACCGGCGGTGACATTGCGCTGCTGACTGCGTTTTTGAGAAGCGAAGGCTCCGCGAACCTGCGGGGCCTTTTTGTTTTTGCCACATGCTCGCGGCGATTTCCCTTGCAGGCGCCGTCTGGCCGCAGCTACTCTTCTCCAAATTCAATAATCAATCAAAATCCATCCCCCAAATCTGTGGCTCACCAGGCCTTTGGAGCACATTATGAGCGATGGACCAGGCACATTGCCGCGCTCGAAGTCTCTCTACATCGCTTCCGCAGCCGCGCTCTTCCTCATCCTCGCCTGCCAGCTGTGGCTTTCCGTTGCGCGACTCTCGCAGACGGTCGATGAGGGCGCTCATCTCTACGCCGGCTATCAATACTGGAAAGCAGGGGACTACGGCCTGAATCCGGAGCACCCGCCGCTTTTGAAATTCATCGCCGCCATTCCCTTGCTGCCAATGCAGCTGCAGCAGCCACATCCTCCGACGACATTCTCCTCCAAGGCGGAGGAATACATCGGGGGAGGGCAGCTTCTATTTGGGAACAATGCGGAACGGGTCCTGCTGCGGGCCCGCCTGAGTGCGTCTGCGTTCAGCTTCTTGCTGGCTGCGTGCATCTTCGCGGCGGGATACGAGATGTTCGGCGCGGCGACCGCGCTGCTTGCCCTGATGCTATGCGTCTTTGAGCCGAACCTGCTGGCGCATGGCGCCCTGGTGACCACGGACATGGCAGCAATCTCGACCATCTTCGCCACGGTCTACGCCCTGTACCGATATGTGAAGAAGCCAACGACCGGCCGAATGCTCGTTCTCGGGCTGGCCCTCGGCGTGGCGGCTGTTGCCAAATTCAGCGCCGTAGCTCTGCTCCCGATCATGGTGGTCTGCCTGCTGGCGGAGACTCTTCGCGAGCGCCTCCAGAAGCCAGCCTCTCTCGAGCATCCTCCGCTCGCCACATTCCTGCGGCGCAGCCTCGGTTGTCTGGTCGCCGTGCTCATGGCGTGGGCAGTGATCTGGGTGGTTTACGGCTTCCGCTATGCGGCTCGGCCTGGCTCCTTACAGTTGTTACCTACGCTGGCCCAGTATGCCCCGCAACTCCATTCGGCCTGGCAGGCGCACTTCATCCTATGGCTGGCCAAGCATCATGTGTTGCCCGAGGCGTACCTCTACGGGCTGGTCGACATGCAGGTGTTCGGAAGCCAGTTGACCAGTTTCCTGTTCGGAAAGGTGCATCAGGGCCCCACGCTTCTCTACTTCCCGATGGCGTTCCTGATGAAGAGCACGCTACCCGTACTGGTCCTGGTGGCGGCGCTTCCCTTCCTGCGCTTCCGGGGAGGCCGCCCCTGGCGAGAGATCCTCTTCCTCGCGATCCCTGCGGTGGTGTTCATGGGGATGAGTCTGCTGGCTGCGCAGAACATCGGCGTGCGGCACATTCTTCCTATCTTTCCATTCGTGCTGCTTCTTGCAGCATTGGCTGCATCCACGCTGGCGCAGCACTCGCGGGCCGGTGCTTACGCCGTCGGGGTGCTGCTGCTCGTCCACGTGGTGTCCTCTGTGCGCACGTTCCCCGACTACATCGCCTATGGGAATGAAGCAATCGGCGGGTCTTCGCGGACGTATCGCGTCCTCAGCGATTCCAACGTGGATTGGGGACAGGGCCTGATGGAGGTTCGCTCCTACCTCAAGAAGAACCATGTGACGGACTGCTGGTTCGTGCCGCTCGGGGGAGAAGTCTTCAGCAACGCTTCCTATTACCAGATCCCATGCAAGCCGCTGCCCTCCAGCTTTGCAAAGTTGGTCGGCGCGCCACTCCCGGTCATTCCGGAGACGGTGCACGGCACTCTTCTGGTGAGCGGGACAGAGGCGAGCGGGATATTTACCGGACCCGGTCCACTGAATCCATATGGAGAGTTTTTGTGGCGGACTCCCGACGCGGTGATCGGCGGCTCCGTCCTGGTCTTCCGCGGCGACTTTCATCTGCCGCTCGCCGCTGCCGAGGGACATGCATCCGCCGCGTCTGCTTTGCTTCAGGCCGGCAAGGTACCTCAGGCCTTAGCAGAGGCGCAGACGGCGGTCACGCTCGCGCCGAACGCGCCGGATATGCAAGCGACCCTGGGAATGGTGCTGGCAAAGATGGGGCGACCCGAGGAAGCGCAGCAGGCCTTCCAAAATGCTCGCAAGCTGGCACACACAGTCGATCCTGACGACTGGCTGAAAACGGATGCGATGATTGCATCGATCCAGCCGGCCCACTAGACGGCAGCGGGTGGTACTAGAGGGGTGCTGCGGGAAACAGCTCTTCTATCGTCCCATGGTGCAGGACGGCGAAGAGGCAGCGGCGACCGAGGATATCCTGCTCTTCAACTAAGTCGCCTTTACGGTTACAAAAGGCTCCGCACTTTCGTGGAGCCCTTTTTGCTGCGCGGTGAACATGCGAGTTTGTTGGCCTGCTTTTCGCCGGCAATGCTGTGTACCGGTACGCCACCAGCGCAATGCGCCCCACCGCCGCGAATCGCTTGTCGTGATCGGGTGTCGATGAGTGCAATGGCGATAATGCGCTCGTCGCCGTGGATATGGTTTAGCGCGAGTGTCAGGTTCAGAGGCCAGCGAACAGTAATCAAGAATCGCAAAAATTAGCAGTTGACATCGACCGACAATCCACTACCATTTGGTTGTGAATAAGCTGGATACAACATTTTCGGCTCTGTCTGATCCAACCCGGCGGGCGATGATCGAGCGGCTCTCCCACGGGCCTGCCTCTGTGCATGGGTTGACGGCACGGTTTGCTCTGTCGCAGCAGATGATTTCAAAACATATTGCCTACCTGGTGCGGGCACGGATTGTGATCAAGACAAAGCGTGGACGGGAGAGCGTATGCACGCTTAGGCCAGAGGCGATTAAGACAGTCAGCGAATGGGCGATGAGCTATCGCCGATTCTGGGAAGAGAGTTTCGACAAGCTGGATGTGGTTGTAAATCAAATGAAAAAAACGGAGGTCAGGGATGACAAGCAACACAGTTAACGAAGTAGAGCGGATGGTTATCACACGAGTTTTTGATGCCCCACGCGAACTGGTTTGGAAGGCGTGGACAGACCCGAAGTACGTGATGCAGTGGTGGGGGCCAAAGGGGTTTACCGCGCCTGTTTGCAAGATGGATTTTCGCGTGGGAGGGAAATTTCTTTGCTGCATGAGATCGCCGGATGGGCAGGAGTTCTGGAATGCTGGGGAATACCACGAGATTGTTCTGCACGAGAAGATCGTTTCCTCCATGTACTTTTCCGACTCGGAAGGAAACAAGGTTGAGCCTGCGCAATTAGGAATAGAACATGAGGCCATCGAGGGTGCGTTCGACGTGACTCTCTTTGAGGATTTTGGCAACAGCCAGACGAAACTCACCTTCATTGGAAATGAAACGATGGAGGACGCAACAAAGAGCGGTCAAGTCGAGGGCTGGAACCAGATACTCGATAAAGTTGCTATGGTCATTGCGGAGTTAGCGCAGGCGAAATAGAAGTGGGATTTTCGATGATCGTGCTGCGCTAGATATAGCTAAGGGTGGCGGCGGAGGCCCGGTTAGAGCGGGCTTCTCGTCGCCTGGCCGAATCATGGCCGTTCCGGACAATCGGCTCTTGCTCAACTGCTGCCTTAAGGGCAACGGGCTCGTCGACAACTTAGTGCTTAAACACGCCAATCCGGAATCAGATCGAACTGGCATGCGCGGGAATGTTGATGCCAAAGCTCCAGACCCAGGTGTCTCCGCGCCTGACGTAGAACGATGATGTCCACACCGGGATAACGGGTTGACCGAAACAGCTTCCGTCCACGGTGGCATACAAGGTGAGGATTCCGAAGTCCGGAGTGAACATAGTCCCCCGGGCATCGGCAAGCTGGAAGCTCTTGACGTCGCAGCCTCGCCCGGACCAGGTACTGAGCGTCTCTGCGCGCGTAGCGATGTGCGTGCCGAAGATATCAATGAATTGAACCTGCTGCGGTATCAGCGCGTCGAGCCGTTTAGCATCCCTGTCCTTCCACGCATCCCAAATCGCCTGCTCGCGGCTCAGCATGGCCCCGGTGTTGGCGTCATGGCTGGCCGGCCTGCCCGCTGCGGTCATGTCCACAGTTCGCTTGGGCAGCTTCGCGGGGTCAACGATCGCCGATCCGGCGCGGAATACCGCCTTCCACCGCGCCCCTTCGAGAACGTAGGCTGTCGCTGTCCAGCTCGCGCTCGGGAGCCGGTTCCCGCCGCAGGAGCCGTCCACGGACGTCTTATGCGTGATGATGGCGGCCTCAGGTGTCAGCTGGGTCAACTGAAAATCGGAGATTTGGTAGCTGACAATTTTGCAATTCGTGCCGCTCCATTCACGGACGGCGGCCGCTTTGTCGATTCGACCCGACAAGCCCCAGCTGACGAATTTGTCCGAGAGGAAGGTATACCAGAACTTCGTGTCCTTCGACTGCCACGCGCGATATGACTCTTCCTCGATCCCGCTGAGTACTCGTATCAGATCTGGTGTACCGTCGTGTCCCCGGCCGGCTTCAGGGGCCTGTCCATTGAGATGAGAAGAGGATGCCGAGCCGAAACCAAACACGAACAGCACAACGGTGGTCATTCCAAACCGCTTAAGCATATTCCAAGCCTTGCAAGCTGGGTGTGGTTGCTCGAAGAGGCTACATTGATACCGGCTTCTCACGCAAGGCATCGGCGCGCATGCTCGATAGCGAAACGTGGGATCATCCTAAATTGAGGCGATGAGGGATTGCTTTTTCAATTGGCGCCATCAGGCCAATGAACTCATCGACAGTCTCAGACCACTCTTCGCGCAGCTCTGAAGCAAAGCTCTTCGGAATTGAATTCTCCGATCTCCATGTCTCGAAAGAAGACTCTGTAAAGCCCCGGCGTGATCGACTCGAGGCCAACTCTTCGAAGCGGAATACTTCGCTGATGAACACTCTGTTCTTGTGCCAGCGGATGTGCCGCTATTGTTGACTCGTCGTAGCGGGAAACCCTTCGGCTACGTGAACTCTGGCAACTTGCGCGGCAGTCGAATCGAGCTGTGAGTGCAGAGGCTTGCGGGAACTTGATTGTTCAGGCCCTCGTGCGGGCGCTCGTTATTGAACACATAGCGAAAGTTATCGAAGCGGCTCTGCTGTGCCCCAAGGATGCATGTTTCCGGTCTGTTTTGTAACGGGAGTGCTAAGTACGCTCCGGATTGCCATCCAGTATTTTGCGCGAAATATATACGCGGTGGACCATCGAGCTGGATGTATGCCGGTCGATTCCACTTGAAAGACGTTTTCACCCAATCGCAGAGGATCTCTGCCATTGCGTTGAGCTGTGGAATCCGGAACGGCCGTGAGAGTCGTATCGCAAACATATGCCCATTCGTGCAGGGCGGTCCCCTTTTACTCCGCGCCGCACTCATTCACGGAAACGAACGATCACCCTCACTGGAGACCAAAGATGAAAGAGAAAGAAGCACTCCCGAACGCAGCGAACCGTCGCAATTTTTTGAAGGGCGCCGGCATGACAGGACTCGGTCTGGCTGGAGCAGCCATGATCGGCACAACCATCGCAAGCAGTTCGAGGAAGGCAGAAGCCGCAACTGCTGTCAGCGATCTCGACATTTTGAATTTTGCGTTGAACCTGGAGTATCTGGAGGCGGAGTTCTACTCAGTCTCAACGTACGGCGCCACTCTGGAGAAGCGCGGCTTCCTTACTGCCAGTGAGGTGAGCGGTCCCACCACCGGCGGTCAACTGGTGAAGGGCTTCGGCGACTGGGCGACTATGGCCACAGCGCTCAGAGAAGACGAAATGGAACATGTCACCTACCTGCGCAAAGCGCTGGGGTCGAGAGCTGTCAAGAAGCCCGCGATCAACCTGAATGCACTGGGCTACGGATTCGGAAGCCTCGGCAGCTGGCTGAAGCTGGCGAGACAGTTTGAAGATGTCGGCGTCAGCGCCTATCTTGGCGCTGCTCCGCTGATCACCAGCAAGACCTACCTGGGTGCGGCAGGCGCCATTCTGGCGACTGAGGCGCAACACTCCGGCGCAGTCCGCAGGGCGTGTTACTCCATGGGCATCGCCAGCCCAGCGGTTGATTCGAAGGACGTGCCCCCGAGCGCGAGTCATCCGTTCGATATCGACGCGAACGGATTGAGCATCCCACGTACCCCATCGCAGGTTCTCAATATCGTCTACGCAGGCGGAAGGTGTTCCGGCGGCTTCTACCCCAACGGCATGAACGGCACCATCGTCTGCCAGGGTTAGCGAGTGGGACGGTCTTCTTCGGATGCGGTCTTCGCTGTTGTGGGAGGGTCCCGCGAAACTGCGGGGCCCTTTTCATTTTGCGTCCTTAATCCGCGCTGAATGATTTACGAGCGGCTGTCTTTGCGAATCCCGATTCCATGTAGCATGGCTGGCATCTGGATTTTGTCTTTATGCTTACTGCGTCGCAGGCCAGCTTGCGTTTGTCCGTCATTGCATTCGCGATGGCGTTAACCTGCCTGTCGGTTTGTGCGCAGCACTCCGAACACCCACAGCGCAGCATTGTCAGCGGCCATGTCGTGTGCGCCGATACGAACGCGCCGGCGCGTCTGGCCAAGGTGACGCTGAACCCACTGGAGAATCTGGACGTGAAGAATGTAGTGGGCAGCGGACCGGCGCTCGGGGCGACCACCGATATGGAGGGCGGGTTCAGCATTCCGGAGGTGGCGACCGGGCGCTACCTGGTGCTGGTGGAGCTGGCGGGTTATGTCTCCGGCATCTCCGGGCTGGACACGCAGGCGCGCGAGCACCTGAAGGACGCAGCGCGCCAGCCACCACCGGAGGGATCGACGGTGATCGAGGTGACGAATGGGCTGCCGGTGACGGTCGATGTGACTCTGGAGCGCGGGGCGTCGGTGAGCGGCACGATCCGTTATGACGACGGCAGCCCAGCGATCGGGATCCTGGTTGGCCTCGAGCGGAAGAACAGCAAAGGCGCATGGGAGCCAGCGTTGGATCCACGCTGCAGACCTTCAACTTCTTTTCCAAGACGCACGATGGCAGCGAGGCGACTGACGGCACGGGCCGTTTTGACATCGATGGGATGCCGGCGGGCGAGTACATCGTGCATGCGCATCTGCCTTCGCAGACGATCACGCTCCCTGTCGCGGGCACCGGCACCTTCGGCGTCTACGACCATCCGGGCGTGGAACTCGACCTGTACAGCGGTGGCGCATTCTGGAGAAAGGACGCGAAGGCGATCCAGCTAGGGCCTGGTGAAGGAGTCGATGAAGAGATGGAGGTGCCGTTGAGCAAGCTGAACGTGGTCTCCGGCACGGTGATAGCCGCCGCGGATGGGCATAGCGTCAATCTTGGGACGGTGACGCTGTCACCCAAGGACGATCCGGACGAGGCGCGCTCCGACGGAGATTGAGGAGGATGGGCGCTTTCGTTTTCTTTATGTGCCGGCGGGCGACTACGTCCTGCGCACTGAGAATGCGGCAGACGGTCCATCCAAGGTGCAGTCGGAGCGGGGCGAAGACACACAGGCGCGTCTGCACCCGTACGGCACGGCGGAGACTCCGCTGCATGTCGGCGAGGAGACCGCTATTGTGACGATCTCGGTGCCGGAGCGGGAGACGCAACCGGCGCAATGAGAAAAAAAAGAGGCCCCGCGCAATTGGGGCCCTTCTGCCAAATGGACAACAACTTCACTCCGAGGCCCGCGCCGGGGGAGGCACGCACCTGCGTGAAGCAAGCAGGTGCGGAGGGGATCGGGGGAGGAACCTTGCAGGCTAGCTGGCGTATGCCGGAGCAGCGACCGCCACATGCGACGCAGCGGCGATGGCCGGCTCGATGCGCGGCGGAGCGATGTCCATCTGCGCCTGGAGCTCGGCATCTTTCTTCGCCTGCTTCTGCTGCTTGATGGCGATCGAGGGGGTGAGGTCGACGGAGCCCTTGACGACCGCATCCTGATGAATAATGAGGCGCGGCGCGACGATATCGCCGGTGACCTGCGCGGTGTGGCGCAGCTCGACGCGCTCAGTGGCGTGGATCTGGCCTTCGACGCGGCCGCAGATAACGACTTCGCGGGCGCTGATGTGGGACTGCGCATAGCCTTCTTCGCCCACGGTCAGGCGGCTCTCGTTCAACTGGATCTTGCCGGTGACACGGCCGTCGACGACCAGGTCCTCGGTGGCGGAGATATCGCCGGTGATAATGATGTTCTTTCCGATAAGGCTGCGTTCGGTGGTGGCCATGAATCTCTCCGGTAGTTGGATTGTTCCGAGATGGGCGCTTCGGCTTTGACATCCTTACGTTGGTAAGGTGGCCTCTTCAGCAAAATCAAAGATATACATGGAGGGATAGGTAACGTAACGGCACTTTCGGAGGACCTGTCTCCCACGAAAGTGCCGTTGCTTGTAGCATCCTGGCCAGATGCCGATTGGACCTCTAGCGTCGTTGCCGCGGCGTAGAAATGCGGACGCTAGAAGGTGAGGCGAAGCGAGAATTGCTGCACCCGCGGGATAGTAAGCGTAGAGCTGTATTGTCCCAGCGTGCCACTGGTGAGTTGGTTGTTGAGTCCTCCGAGGCTGCTGACCGTGTTGGTGTCGAAACGTACCGAATTGGTGGCGTTGAATACTTCCCATGCGAACTTCAGGCCGATCTCTTCGTGCAGCTTCCACGCTTTCGAGAGACCCGAGTCGGCGTCGAAGTAGCCATCGCCGCGGTACTTGTTCCGTTGTCCAGCCTCACCCGGATAGGGGAGACGAAGAGGGGTTCCCGAAGCCACGCCATCATTCAATGTTCCGGGATCGGCGAAGACCTGGGGCGCTCCGTTGATGAGGTGGCGACTGGTCTTGACCGCGCCAGTTTGCACTGCATAGCTTTCCTGCTGCCAATTCGTTGCCCATCCGGGGGCTGAGATGCCGAATGGTAAACCGCTGGACCAGCGGGTGAGGCCGGAGAACTGCCATCCGCCGACAAACGCGTCCAGGAGTCTTCCGCCGTTCAGGAAACGCTGACCTGTGCCAAACGGCAACTGTACGACCCAATCGGCATTGATGAGGTGGCGGGTGTCAAAGTCCGAGACCGCCCGGTTGAGCTCGGGATGGAAGGTATTGATGATCTCCGAGAAAGAGCCGCCGCTGTTGTAGAGCGTGCTGCCCGTGCCGTTCAGTTCGTTGGTGCGCTCCGTGTCCGAGCCGAGATCGATGGAGTTGGAGAAGGTGTAGGTGAAATCAAACTGCACGCCGTGGCTCATAGCGTGGCGCAGAATCAGTTGCCCGGCGTTGTAGCTGGAGCCTCCCGTGTTCGACCATGCGTAGAGCGACGAGAACTGGCGCTGGAAGAATCGCGGCGCGGTGTTTGGTCCGCAGGTTGGACTGCAGAATTCGTCCAGGTTCGCCAGGGCGGTGGTTTCGTTGCCACGCTGGAAGGCCCAGACATTCGAGTAGATGTTCTGCGTCGCGCTCATGCCGCCTGTTGCCAGGTAGGGGAAGAGATGCTCGAAGTAGGGGATGGTCTCGACAGTGGCGTTGGCCGCCGCCTGCGGATCGGCATAGCCATTATTACGATCGACGTCCTGCGAGAGTAGAGTGCCGGCCCGGTAGTAGTCCATGCCTGAAACGGGATCTACCAGGTCGAGTGGTTCAGCCAGATCAAGCTGCTGTAACAGCCGGCGTCCGAAGCGTCCGATATAGGCCGCCTCGAGCGTGAAGCCGCCGCGCACCTCGCGTTGGACGGAGAAATCGACGGCCTCCGAATAGGGAGTTTTCAGATGATCATCGATGCCCCAGGTGATAGCAAAGCCGCAGTTCGGATCAGTTGGTGGGGTATATGGATATTGCACGGTGGCGGGTAACGCGCAGGTTCCCACGGATGGGAGGTTGTGCACGCCGGTAAAGCGCGGAGAATTGTCCGTCGAAAAGCTGCCGGCGGGATTGGTGAGGGCGGTGGTCAGGCCGAAGGATCCGTTCTGATCGAAGGAGTTGACGATGCCCTGTCCGAAGTGGTCGTAAAACATTCCGAAGCCGCCGCGAACCGATGTCTTGTTGTCCGGCGACCAGGCGAAGGCTAGGCGCGGAGCCACATTGGCGAACTGAGAGGGCCAATACGGCTTGAGTCCGCGCGCCTGACCATTGGGGGCAAATTCGATGTCCGGCTGTATCGTCTGGCCCTGTGCAGCGCCGGCAGCGCGATTGATCAGCCATTGGTGGATATTGAAGGTAGGACCCACTTGTTGGCCGTTCGTTTCGTATGGAGTTTGCAGCAGGGACTGCCGGATACCGACGGTAAGGGTAAAGTTCGGCTGAAGCCGCCAAGCATCCTGGACGAAATATTCGAACTCGTTGGTCTTGTAATGGCGATTCACCGCGGTGCCGTCTCCCAGGGAACTGCCGGTTGCACCGTTCTTCGATACTGCGTAGTTGTACTGGCCCGTCACCTCAGGAACGATGCCGGTGAGTGCAGCGATCGCGATGTTATACGAGTTTGAGCCGCCAGGGTCCGCGACGGGATAGCCGAAGGCTGCCGGATCCAGACTGTTCCCGGTGTTTGCGATGTTGCCGCCGGTATCGATCCAGTATTCGTTGGTGCTGGCGCCGCTGAAACTCGAGGCGTCGGAGTCGCGATTGTTGAATACCAACCGGTAGTTCACGCCGAAGCTCAGGCTGTGGTGTCCCTTGGTCCACGACAAGGTCTCGACGAAGTTATGCACCGGCACATTGACGATTGTGTTGCGTGTCTGTGCCGTTCCCTGGTCCATGAAACGAAATACGACGTAGTCGCCCTGGCCCACACCGCGGTCGCCGTAACCCTGCCTCACGTAGCCATAACGCAGGTCGCTGAGCAAGTTCGGGCTGATTGTCCAATCCCATCCAGCCGCGAGGCCTTTGGTGTTGTCATCTGTGAAGCTGGATGCGGGCTGTCCGGGATATTGGAGCACTCCGGCCTGCGTATCCTTCTGCAGATTGCCGCGAATAAATAGATGCTGGCGATCGTTCGGTTGATAGTCGAATTTGGCGATGCTGGTGTTCAGCGTTCCAGGATCGGGCGATGAGAATGTGTACGAGCCGAGGTTGAGGCCATCGCCCAAAGCCGCACCATTCGCCGTTGGATAAAGGCTGAAATAATTCAGCACGTTCGGATTGACGCCCGGACCCCAGGGGCAGGTTCCGTTGGCGCCGCAGTTTGGATCCATGGTCGCAATCTGGGATGGCGTAAGCGTGACTACGGTTCCATTGCTGAGGTATTTGACGTTGCCGGCCTTGAAAGAGGCTGTGGGTGTGGTGCGCGTGACTTGCCGGTTCTCCGCGGTACGCTGCCCTTCATAGTTGCCGAAGAAGAAGAGCTTGTTCTTTTTGATGGGGCCGCCCACAGAGGCGCCAAAGGTATTACGGATGAGCTTGCCGGGAACATTCGGTTCCCCAGCGGAGATTTCTGCTGCTTTATTGAACCAGTCGTTGGCCACCGCGATTGTATTGCGGTTGTACTCATAGACGCTGCCGTGGAACCGATTCGTGCCCGAGCGGGTGACAATTGCGACCTGCGCGCCGGACGAGCGGCCGGAATCGGCATTGGAGTTGGTGGTCGCAACGCGGTACTCCTCGGTCGAGTCCAGCGTAGGCCGCAGGATTCCAGTAAAGGCGAGTCCCTGCTCCTGATTGTTGTCGTCCAGCCCGTCGAGGGTGACATTGGTCTGGTCGGAGCGCGCTCCATTGACCGAGCCGCTGCGGCTATCGCTCTGCTGATCGCCTGATCTGCCCAGGTAGAGCACGCCGGGCTGCAGGCTGAGAAGATCAGGCACATTTCGGCCTTCCGATGGCAGCGCCTCAATGGTCTGATTGTTGAAGGCGTTGCCGATGGTCGCGTCGATGTTGTTGAGGGTCTGCGTTTCGGCGCTGACATTGACCACTGTCGCGCTGGCCTGCACGCCGAGCTGGAAGTTGATGGTTGCCGGCTGATTCACCAGTAACTGCGCTTCCTTGGTGGATGGCGCAAAGCCAGGGGCCTTGACGGTAATGACGTAGGTGCCGGGTGTGACTTGAGGAAACTGGAAGAGGCCGGAGCTATCCGAAGAGCCGCTCAGCTCGGCATTGTTCGCCGAATTCCTGAGCGAGACTTGCGCGTTCGGGATCATCGCTCCGGAATTGTCCGCGATGGTTCCACGCACTGATGTGAAGCTGGTTTGCGCCAGTAGCGTTACAACAGGAATTGCGAAGACGACGAATGGTGCGAGTCTGAGAAATCGCATACGGACAGCCTCCAAAAGCACGACATGAAAACCAACCGGTGGTCCGCTGTGTCTTGCTACGGAATCCTGCCGGCACGAACCCGCAGAACCAAGGAACTGAGTCAGACAAACATGCAGTCAACCTACCCAACAATGGGGGAGAGTTTGCGGGACAGCTTCAATTTTCCGCGCATGAGTTAGCAGAAACAACCCTAGAGGGTTGAGATCGACGAAGAGCGGTGCGAAGCGACGTAACTCGTGGGCGTGCTTGCACGAACAGTGATGGATACAAAAGCAAATTCCGAGAGCACCTGGTCGAGAGCACCTGGTTATGAAACGTCCTCAGCCGAGGCCGAGCACCTGGAACTCTCCTTCGTATCCCTCCATCTCCTCTTCCACCTCGTCAGGGCCGGTGTGCAGGCGGCCGAGCCCCAGATGCAGCGCAGTCACTCCGAGTGCCAGCAGAAGCAGGTCCACGGGAGTTCTCTCGTAGTGCAACTCCAGATGAATAAATCCGAAGAGCGCCGGAGGAAGTATGCCGACGTAGAGGGTCAGCATCAGCGGCAGACTCTTGGTTCCCGGCATCCTCGGCTGATTGAAGGGCACTCCTTTATGGAAGGCGAAGAAGCCGTCGGTCAAGAGAGTGCAGAGACAAAGCCCGCAGACCAGCTGCACCAGAAGATGCCGCAGGTCCCATCCTGCGAAATGCAGAACCGCGAGGATGCTGCATATCACGATCGATGCGCACATCACCGCCCATCGCCGTCCCGCAGCGGCGCATTCGCTGACGCTCGCACCAGTCACCCGAAAGATCCAACCTGCTGACATATCCATCGGAAACGCGAAGGCAGCCCGCAGACCCGCGATGACCCAGAACAGAAGCAGCGGCATGACGGCATGCAGGCCTTCCTGCGAGAGCGCCGGCTGGACCGATCGAGCGTCAGTGCGGAAGACCACAGCGCAGGCAATCGCCAGCGCGAGGCCACTTCCGCAATACATCGCAAGATAGACCTGGTAGCGGTTCTTTCGTGCAATCGTCTGGCCGATGAAGTGAAAGACGGCACGCTCTCCGGGCCGCCGCACGACGCGATGCATCAGCCAGGTCCACCACTGCGAGTGCTGCCGCCGCTTGTGCGAGCTGCCCTCGAGCGCCATCCTCCGCATCCGTGTCCAGGCCAGCGGATAGGTAAGCGAGACGACAAGCGCCGAGGCCAGCGTCCCATCAACGGCATACCGCGCCATCTTGTGAGCGAAGTGCTGCGCCGCGCCTCCGTGCAGCAGATGTTCATAGACGCCAAGGAACCAGAGCGGCGGCATCCAGTGTGCAATGCCCTGCGGTTCCGTGAGCCAACTCTGCAACGAGCTGCCATACGTGAGGTATTGCAGCATCAGCAGCACCAGGGCCGTCATGGAGACCATCTGCACGACCGGCGAGACCATGCGAAAACGCGCAGCACCCAGCAGACACAACAGAGCGCCGCCCAGCGCGAGAAAGAAGAGTGCTGCGAATGAGCCAGCGAGCACCACGGCGCACGCGTGTGCAAACAGTTGCCGGAAGAACGCGCCCTTGCTGACCGCGGGAAGGACCAATGTCCCGAAGACATTCGCGCTCACGAGGAAGAGGGCGAGAAATGCGATCAACGCCGCGGACTTGGCTACGAGCATCTGAAGCGGCTTCAGCGGCAACGGCGTCAGGATCAGAAAGTCCGAGCGATCCGGAAACAGCATCTCCCATTCGAAGATGGCGACCGCGCCCATCACCACAAAGGAAAACAGGACGAAGAAGTATTGATCTTCTATCGCGCCCCATGGCGATCGGCGCGGATACGAGTTCTGCATGAAGAACGCAGTGATCAGCCCGGGCGCTGCGACGATCGCGATGGCACGCACTACCGTTGTCAGCGTTTCTCCCTCGATCTGCACCGTATCGCTGTCGAAGAAGCGGCGGAAGAAGTGCTGCGTCAGCAGGCGAGTCACGCTATGTCTTTCAGCCATGGCGCACCTTCATCACATCGACCAGATCGCGCGCCACCTGTTCCGTATTTGTCTGCTGCACCAGCTCCGCGAAGACGCTTTCCAGCGTGGGACGCGCCGTCAACCGGATCAGATCCTCGGGCGATGCGTCGGCGACGATTCTTCCCTTCGCCAGCACGATGACGCGGCTGCATACGCGCTCGACCACCTCCAGCACATGCGAGATGTAGAGGATCGCCTTGCCTTCGGCGGACAAGAGGACGAGCAGGTCCTTGAAGAGGCGCGCAGAAATGGCATCCAGTCCCGAGAGCGGCTCGTCGAAGACCATCAAGCGGGGATCATGCAGCAGAGCCGCGGCGATCAGCACCCGCTGCTTCATCCCCTTGGAGTACTCGGAGAGCGCGGAGTACTGCGCTGCTTCGAGCGATAACAACTGCAGCAGCGTGCGCGCCTTGTGGTTGAGCAGTTTCTCCTCGATGCCGCGCAGACGGCCGACCAGCTGCAGATATTCGAGTCCCGAGAGATGGGTATAGACCTGCGCCTCCTCCGGAACATATCCGAGCTGAACGCGATAGGAAGTCAGGTCGTCATGGATATTTCGCCCGGCAAAGAGGACCCTGCCCCTCGTCGGGCGAATCATCCCCATCACCATCTTTACCGTCGTCGACTTGCCGGAGCCGTTGGGCCCCAGATAGCCGAGCACCTCGCCTGCGTTGAGCACGAAGCTTACGTCTTCCACGGCGGGAATACTGCGATAGGTTTTCGATACGCTCATCAGTTCCAGCATTCAGCACCCTATGTAGTAAACTACTTATAGTAGAATACTACATAGCATGACAAGCGCTCCCCGGCTCTCGCACAGCGCGGCCCTTATCCTGAAGGCGCTCAGCCTCGGCTATTGCTTTGGGCTCGACGTCATGGAGATCACGGGGCTGCCCAGCGGCACCGTCTATCCGGCGCTCCGCCGGCTGGAGCGGGATGGGCTGGTCGAATCCAACTGGGAGCCGGAAGACGAAGCGACTGCCAGTCAGCGTCCGGCGCGCCGCTATTACCAGGTGACTCCGTCCGGTAAGACAGCGGCGCGCGCCGCCACCGAACGCTATCCGCTACTGGCACGCCTGCTTCCGGAGAAGCGCTCATGAGACGCGCCGTTCCCCAAGAGCCGCGCTTCGAGCGCCACCTCCTGAGCACGGTCGGCAGGCTTGTTCCCGCGTACGAGCGCGAAGAGTGGTCACGTACGTGGCAGGCGGAGCTCTGGTACATGCGCCAGCGCAGCCGCCATCGTCATGTTTCTCCGCTGGCGGGCATCACCGATCTGTCGATCGGACTCACGCGCGATGCACTCTGGCTGCGCACGGAAGATTGGCGAGTCGCGGTGAGCGACACGGCAACGCTGTGTCTGGTATCGCTATTCGGCCTTAGTCTACTGTCGATAATTGTCGCGCTGGCACTGGCCGGGGGCTGGCACTCGCTCCACTTCTATCTTCGCGACGAGCTGACACGCTCGTTGATGGCGGCGCCTCCTGTGCTGTTCGTGCTGCTGGCGACCGCGCCGCGCCGGCACTCCGGCCAAAGCATCTCCAGGTGGCCCTTCTGGATCAAGCGCCATCTCTTCTTCGTCCTGAAGACATTCGAGATTCTGCTGCTGGCTTTTCTGCTGAGCGTCGATCTTTGCATACCGCTGCACACGCTCATTCCACTTACCGCGGATCTGCTGCAGCTCTTCGCCTTCGTATTTTTCGCGCTGCTGGGCCTGCGCTGGGCCATCGGCGATCAGGAGCAGCGCTGCAAACATTGCCTGCGCTCTCTATCCACACCTGCGCGCGTGGGCCGGCCTTCGCACAATCTTCTGGAGTGGAACGGCACCGAGCAGAGCTGCAAGCACGGACATGGCCTGCTCAGCATCCCGGAGATGGAGACAAGCTGGTGTCGATCGAGCCGCTGGGTCAACCTCGATGTTTCGGTATGAGCAGCGGCGAACCGCGGCGGCATCTTCACTCCTGCAACGCATGGAAATTAGTTTGCCGGTGGTGAAGCATCTCCATCCGCAGACTTTTTCCTGATTCCCTGCCGCGTCCATTCCGCCGACCCGCTTCCTGGATAGGAGAAGGGGAAGAGTGCCGCTAATACGCGCGCATCTTGTTCTTCACGCTTTTCGCCAGCTTGACGATTTCGTCTGCTTTTTTGATCGAGGTGGCGGGCAGGGTGAGGCCATCGGCTTGAATAAGATCGTCCTGGAGTTCCCGGGCAAGCTGCGCCAGTCGCCGGGCGTCGGTCATCGCCTGGGAATGCTGTGCCGCGAAGTATCTCGACCGCCGCTGGCGCTCCATGCGATCTGAAATTTCCGCGTCGGGTGAGCTGCCCATCACGGTCACAGGCCACTGCACCTTTTGCTCTGAAGGCGAGGGTATCCTGCGGCCGTTCTGGAATTGGAATGCTGACGAAACGACGGAGCTCTGGAGGCCAAGACCAGCCGCCAGGAGGACAAGCGCTACGGTACGCATATGAGCCTCCAGCTCGCGCGGATTTAGTCCACGCTTAGGAGACCTGTACGCAAAGGAATTGGTCTAGTTTCCGGCATGCGGGACGGAGTATGGGTGGGGCGGGACCAAAGAAGAACTTTGTGCACGAGAGAGCCGGGTTGCTGGAGGATAGCTACTATCCGCGGCTGCATGGAGCGCTCTGTGATGCAGCGATCGCCGGCCGCCTAGCAGGAGGACGAAGCAGAGTTCGAGCAGATTGCGGGAACTGCAGATTACCCTCGCCATGAACACGTCAGCAAACGATGCAGATTGTCCGCGAAAAAGGCCAAAGCAGGACATCTTCGCGCCTCAAGGAGCGGAAAGGTGCTCTACTGTCGGGCATGAGCGCGTCCGAACCGAGAGGCAAAGCCCGAAACCGGATGCTGGGAGATGAACCGCCCTCGCCGGCGCGGCTGGAGGCGTTTTCCGATGGCGTGATCGCCATCATCCTCACCATTATGGTGCTGGAGCTCAAGCCGCCCGACAGCGCCGATCCCAGAACACTGCTGCACGAATGGCCGATCTTCATCAGCTATGTCATCAGCTATTTTTATGTCGCGGTGTACTGGATCAATCATCATCATCTCTTCCATCGCGTGAAGCGGGTGGACGTTTCGATCCTGTGGTCAAATATCGCGCTGCTCTTTTGCATGTCGCTGATTCCCTTCTTCACCGCGTGGATGGAGAGCACGCGGCTCAGCCCATTCCCGACGGCGATCTATGCGGCCACGATGTTGGTGAATGGCGTTGCGTTTTCGGTGCTGAACCGCGCGGTGGCAAGACACTCGGTGGCCAGCTCGGAGCTGGTTCTGCTGGAGCGGGCGGCGCAGCGGAAGAACCTGATGGCGATCCTGATCTATGCGGTAGCGATCCCGATTGCCTACTACCGCACGAGCATTTCGCTGGCGCTGACGTTCCTGGTGGCGCTGCTCTATGCAGTGCCATCGTTGTGGGTGGAGCGGTATGCGGACGTGCTTGAGGGGAAAGACGAGCACCGCGCGCAAGGAGAAGTGCATGAGCCCTATGCCGGACCGCCTGCCGATCGCTAGGGCGGCCTTCCGGAAAGGGGAGCCAGCGCGATACAGTGGAGTGCGGTTTCGGCCGCTCTGCCGCAATCCTGATTCCATGCGCGAGGACCACCTTTGACACTTCCCTGCTCTGCCCTTTCCGGCTGCCGTTCGCTGCTCACGCTTGCTACCGCCGCGCTTCTGCTGCCTGCTGTGCATGCTGCTCCACGGGAGGCGGCTCACCCCGTGCTCGCACTCGACCGGGTGACGGCGAGCAAGGCGCTGGACAATGGCATGGAGTTGCATAGCGGTTCAGCCGTCATGGAGATCACCGCGCTGCGCGATGATGTGTTGCGCGTGCGGGTAGGGCCGGCGGGCACGCTTCCGGAAGATGCCTCCTGGGCGGTGCTGCCGGAGGCCCGCACAGCAAAGGTAACCGTTACGGCAGCAAATAGCGGGTCCGCGGTCGGCTTCAAGACGGCCAAGCTGATCGTCAGCGTGGACCGCGCGACCATGGCGCTGAAGGTGACGGATCTTGACGGCCACGTGATCGATCAGGATGAGCCCGGGCGTCCGGTCGAGTATTACGACAAAGGCTTCCGTGTCACCAAGAGGTCACCGCCGGACGAGCACTATTTCGCGCTCGGTGACAAGACCGGCCCGCTCGACCGCCGCAACGAAGCCTTCACCATGTGGAATACCGACTCGTTCGGCTTTCAGGAGTCGACCGACCCTATCTACAAGTCGATCCCATTCGTGTTGACCATGAATGAAGGCCGCGCGGCGGGACTGTTTCTGGATAACACCTGGCGCACAAGCTGGGAGTTCAACAAGGTGGAGCGCGATGCGTGGAGCTTTACCGCGCCGGACGGCCCGCTCGACTATTACCTCCTTTACGGTCCGGAGCCAAAAGAGGTGCTGAGCGAGTGGGGGTGGCTGGTGGGCCACACGCCGCTGCCGCCGAAGTGGTCGCTGGGATTTCAGCAGTCGCGCTACAGCTACTATCCAGAGTCCGAGGTGCGCAATATCGCAAAGCATCTCCGCGCGGACCACATTCCGGCGGATGTGATCTGGCTGGACATTGATTATCAGCAGGACAACCGGCCCTTCACTGTGGACCCTGAGCGTTTTCCGCACTTCGAACAGATGGTAAAGGATCTTGCGGCGGAGCACTTCACCACTATCCCCATCGTGGATTTGCACGTAGCGAAGCTGCCGAATGCCGGCTACAAACCATATGACAGCGGCGTGGCGGGCGACCGTTTCGTAAAGATGCCGGATGGCTCGACCTACACCGGCGTGGTATGGCCGGGACCGTCGGTCTTTCCTGATTTCACGCAGGCGAGCACGAGCGACTGGTGGGGCACGCTCTTTTCTACATTCATAAACGATGGGGTCGGTGGCTTCTGGAACGATATGAACGAGCCCTCCGTCTTTAACGTGCCGTCGAAGACGATGCCGGACGATGTGCAGCACCGCATCGATGAGCCCGGCTTCAAGAAGCGCACAGCCACGCATCTGGAAGTCCACAACGTCTACGGCATGGAGAACACGCGTGCCACTCATGATGGGATGGTGGCGCTGGCGCCGAATATTCGGCCCTTCGTGATGACACGCGCCAGCTATGCGGGCGGGCAGCGCTACGCCGCGACGTGGACAGGCGACAACTCGAGCACCTGGAACCATCTGCGCATGACGACGCCGATGATTGAAAACCTGGGGCTGAGCGGCTTTGCCATGGTGGGCGCAGACGTGGGCGGATTTGCGGGCACGCCGCAGCCGGAGCTGCTGACCAAGTGGCTGGAGATTGCGGCCTTTCAGCCGATCGACCGCGATCACACCGCGAAGGGCACCGCGTACCAGGAGCCGTGGGTCAGCGGCGTGGCGCAGGAAAATATCCGCCGCCGCTACATCGAAGAGCGCTACCGGCTGATGCCCTATCTCTACACGACAACCGAGGAGATGAGCCGGACCGGCGTGCCGATCGTGCGGCCGATCTTCGTCGAGTTCCCGGATGCGACGCCGGACAAGCATCCAATGGACAACGACACGCCGAATGAATTTCTCTTCGGGCCGGATATTCTTGTCGCTCCCGCGCCGTATCCCGACGAACTGGATGATTATTTCGTGCAGTTGCCCCCGGTCACCTGGTACGACTACTGGACAGGCACCAGGCTGCCGCCGCTACCGAAGACGACCAGCCGCGACATGGAACAGCCCTCCGCAAAAGAAGAGATGGCGCGGCTGATGGCGCCATTGCATATCACGCCGAGCGTCGACGCGCTGCCGGTGTACGTGCGCGAGGGCGCGATCCTGCCCATCCAGCCGCTGACGCAGAGCACGAAGGAGACGCCGCAGGGACCTTTGACTCTGCGTGTGTACCTTCCGCAGCCTGGAGCCAGCGAGATAGGTTCGCAGCGCTGCGCGGGCTCCGTATATCTCGATGACGGCGTTACGCTCAATTACAAGAAGGGCGAATCGATGCGGGAGCAGTTCTCCTGCTCTGTAACGGGCGACACTGTGACGGTGAAGATCTCGCCGCGCGAAGGCAGTTTCGCGCCGTGGTGGACGGCGCTGCACGTCGAGGTCTACGGCGGCCCGTCTACGAAGGCGGAGGCACCGGATGGAACGCTGGCCACCTACAATGCGCAGCGTCACGCGATGCTTGCCACGATTCCTGACAACGGCAAGGGAGCGGAGCTGACGTTGAAGTACAGCAGGTGAGCCGCGTGACCGGATCGCCGGAGCGGTCGATCATCATAGTCAGTGGCGCGCCGGCGAGCGGCAAAAGCACAATAGCGCGCGGGCTGGCAGAGATACTGGGCTATCCGCTGCTCTCGAAAGACACGATCAAGGAGTCCCTGTTCGATTCGCTCGGGACTTATCTCGGCAGCAATGCCGGTTCAGAGGCCGAGCTCTCCCGTCTGCTGAGCCGGGCTGCCATGGATGTGTTGTGGTCGCTTGCGCCGTCGTGCCCGCAGATCATTCTGGAGGCGAACTTCCGTCCGAAGAGTCAGCATGAGCGCCAACGATTTGACGCGCTCGCTGGACGGAAGCTCGAGGTTTACTGTCACTGCACACCGGAGGAGGCGGCGCGACGTTTTCGGGAGCGTGCAACAACGGCTCGCCACCATTCTGCCCACAGCATGAAGGCGATATCCGCGGAGTTGCTGGCAGAGTTCGACCGCCCCTTCGGGCTATGCCCCGTGATCGATGTCGACACAGAGCACCCGGTCGATCCGCTTGACGTCGCCGATAAGATCCGTAAGCACTGGGATGATCTGTGAAACACGAGAATCTTGCCATCGCGAAGCATGACTCTGGTGAAGGGTTGTCGAAGTGATCCGCAACGCGAACATCGCCTACTTCACCGCCTGAATAGCCTAGTAAGCTCCGGAAGTGGAAGACAATTCAAGACAGACGCCTTTTCCAAGCCGGCACGCCTTGCCTGATCGATGCCGTATCGGATGGTCTGAAATTCCCTGGTGCTGTGAGCATCCGTTAAGATTGCGATCTTCACCCCGGCGATATTGGCTAATCTTGCGTTTTCCGCTGACAGATCAAGGCGATCGGGACTCGAATTGATCTCGAAAAAACAGCCGTTTTGCTTCGCATGCGAAATGATCCGGTCGATATCGACTTCATAGCCGGGGCGCTTGAGAAGAAGGCGGCCGGTTGCGTGACCCAGGATATTGAAACTCGGGTTATCCATGGCACGGAGAATTCGCTCAGTCTGCTGCTCTTTGCCTAAGCCGAAGCGGGAGTGAATGGAGCAGACGGTATAGTCGAGCTCCCGCAACAACTCATCCGGATAATCAAGCGTGCCGTCTGCCAGGATGTCGACTTCGGCAGATTTGAGGATGCGTATCCCAAGCTCTTGACTATTGAGTTTGTCGATCAACCGGATTTGCTTCCACAGATCGTCGACAGCTACTCCTCCCGCAATTTTTAAGCTTTGAGAGTGGTCGGTTATGCCGACATACTCGTACCCACGTTTGCGCGCTGCAGTTGCCATTTCTTCGACCGAGTTTGAGCCGTCGCTGGATGTGGAATGAGCGTGGAGATCACCGCGAATATCCGCCTCTGTTACAAGGAGGGGCAGAGTTCCGTTTAGAGCTCGTTCTACCTCATCAAAGCCCTCACGCAGCTCGGGCTCGATATACGACAATGCAAATCTCTCGTAGAAAGCCGCCTCTGTGTCACAGATTGCATTGGCCTGAAGCGATCGCGTCCCAGTAACAGCGGCGAGCTTCTTTAAATGTGCTTCGCTGCCTGTGCGCAAAATCGATGTAGTGCCCCACGTGCTCCTGGCGGAGGTATCGATGCGCAGCACAACACCGGCCGAAAGTGCAAAGAGCGCGGAGTTCTCTGTCGAGCTGAGCAGCGGTGTATGGCCGCCATATCGTTCAACCTGATTGACCAGAGCAGGAAAATCCGATGTCTCGACAATGAAGGCCAACTCCTCGATCACTTCGACGCGCCTTCGATAGTCGCCCACGGCCTCTGCCCGGCTAACTCGGCCCTTTCGGAGCAGATAATCCTCGATCGCCGACCGCAGATCATGTGCTCTATACAGAAGAATGGCATGCGTCTCGATCAGACCTTGCCTGACATGTTGGGCCGTTCGTGCTCCGAAGATCCGCTCAACCTCGCCGGCTTCCAATGCGTTGCGCAACTCATCCACCGATGAGAGAGCCAGCTTCTTGTAGATCCTAAGAACCCGCTTCGGATCGAGGCGGGGGTATTCGTTGATACCGATGAGTTCAGAGCTTGATTGGGAACGAAGCTGCTCCAGCTTCCCCAGCGTACCCGTAGACACGATTTCGTGGACAGCGCTGTTTATTGCCTTGCCGATGCCCGCGATAGCCGTCAAGTCTGCGTTGCTTTCGACCAGCTCCTGGACGCTGTCCGCCAAATTGCGAATGCTATTGGCTGCGCGTTGGTAGGCCTTGACCTTGTATGGGTTTTCTTTCTGGGCAGCCAACAACTGCGCCAGGCTGGCCAATCGGTCCGCAATCTCCGCGTTGCTCACATTTTGTTTCTTGATCCCCATGACATGGGCTTCGTCATTTGCGTTTCACAACGTTGCGATTCGAAAGCCGAAGGGACGCTGAGGCAGTCGTGGTCGCACTTGTCATCGCCCTCATATGCTCGATGGCGCGTTTGTGTTCCCGTGCGGTTAACGCCGCTGAACAATCCGAAGGAACGAAGAGATCGAAATTCCGCATCTTTGCGTCGTGGGCCGTACACAGAACGCAGCTGTTGGTGGCAAGGCCGCACAAAATGAGCGACGAGGCACCCAGGTAGGCCAACAGAATCTCCAGAGGAGTTTGATAGAAGGCGGAGTGTTTTGGTTTGAGTACAAAGTAGTCCTCTTTATCGGGTCGAATCTGTTCCACGAACTTCCTTCCAATCGCTTGCGGACGGAGGCAGTATTCAAGAAGCTTCGATTGATCGGACCGCCATTGACCGAAGTTGTCGTTGACGTAGACGATCGACATTCCAGCGGCTCGAACACGCTCCTTCAGCCGAGCCAATCTGGCAGCGATCGGCAGCGCCTGAGCGAGCATTTGTTTCCCATCGGGAAATTCGAAGTGATTGATCACATCGATCAAGAGGAGAACCGTACTCGATCGATCTGGAGAGCCGCGTCTCGCCATCCCTTTGATTCCCTTTCCAATCAAAACTGGCCGATCGCGGCGTCATCAATCTCCAGCCAGAGCCGACCGATCGAATTCCGCGAGAAGATGCTCTGGGTCACGGAAGACCTCCACGCAGCCGGCGCTCAACAGATCGCTCCGTTTCCATCCTCCGCACGTTAACCCGACGGTCGCAATGCCGAGCTTCCCTGCCCCTTCGGCGTCATAAGGCGTATCGCCCAAAGCGATCGCGTCTTCCGCTCCACTGCCCGCCTTGTGAAGGGCAGCCGCGAATATGTCAGGTTCAGGTTTCGACTCTTGAGCGTCTGAACTCGTTGCCTCGTCGTCCACCAAATCTTCCATCCCGACCAGCCGTTTGTAGAAGGCGAGATCGTCAGCTTTAGCCGACGTCGCGAGGACGATTCGCATTCCGGCCTTTTTCACTCTCACCAACAGATCACGGGCATGGGCGAAGGGAACCATACGCGGCATGTACTCGCTCTTCATTAGATCGCTCCGATATCTCTTGACAGTCTCCTCCAGACGCTGCCGATCGCGTGGTGGGACGAATACCGGAATCAATTGGTCGCCGCCTTTGCCAATCTGCCTCCAGGCTTCGTCTAAACCAACCTCAATGCCAAAATATTCGAAGGTCCTGCGCCAGGAATCCGCGTGCAAGCTATTGCTGTCAACCAACGTCCCGTCGATATCGCTTAACAGCACTTTCTTCATCACACTCTCCTCGACCCGCTCTTCGATTTCAGATGCAATGTGGGACGGATACGCTCGTAGTAATCGATAGAAGCACGCACCAAGCGCATTCGTTGTCCCGACGACGCGGCGCCATCGGGCCGAATGGGGGCACGCGAGCGGACGGCGCTTCAGGTCCCCGACTGCGGAAGCCGGACGGCTATCGGAAAGCGCAACAAGATTGCCGTAGCCAGGAGACTCCTCCCCGCCTGCGGCCCATACGGCAACGCGATTATTGAAGCCCGCAGCGTTTGCCGCGGATATGTCAGTGATGACCTGTGGAGGGACGAGGAAGGGCAGGATGAACACGCCGAAAATAGCCAACAAGAAAGCTGAGGCAATCAGCGCCCACTTCGTGAGCATTGCCATGCTCGCCAAGTATATCGGCGGTCAGCTGCTGTAGCCCCTGGTGCATCCCGCGCAAAAACTTCACATGATTCAGTTAGGGGGGACCACACGATGGTATTCTGCGGCATTGTCAACATAGCCGGTCGGGATAGAAGAGTGACTCAAGATGATCGAAGTTTCTAACTGCGTTGTGTGCGAAGGGTCGATTCGCAAGCTGAGACGAGCATTGGTGTCGCCGTTCCTGGCCGCCCGGATTTGGAATCGGCGGGCGTTTTGCATTGACCTGGTCGAATGCACGGCCTGCGGATTTATGTTCTACAATCCTCGTCTTGATAACGCAGACGCGGCCCGTCTTTATGCCGGATACCGATCCGAAGAGTATCAGCGAATGCGCCATGCCTCGGAGCCCTGGTATACCGTAAGCTTCAACACGGAACTTGGGTCACACGCTGCTTACGAACGCCGCCGTCCGGTGCTTGCTGCGATTCTTCGCCAGCATATCGGCAAGCGGGAGATACGACGCGTCCTTGATTATGGCGGGGACCGTGGCGATCTGGTGCGCGGGCTGGTCGACGGCGCATCGTCATTCGTCTACGACATCTCCGGCGTTCCCGCCGTTGACGGAGTGACGGCGACCAGCGATCCAGCCGGGTGCAAAGCTGACCTCGTTATCAATAGCAATGTACTGGAGCATGTCGGTTTCCCACGTCTCGTGCTCGCAGATATCGTCAAGGCAGTTCCCTCTGGAGGCATGGTCTATCTGGAGGTTCCCTGCGAGTCGCCATTCGGGATTGCCAGAATCTTCAGAAGAATCGCGCAGCTTGGAATCGTGGCTTTGACGCGCCCTGCCTTGGCTCGCGACGTTCTTCGGCCAGCGAGCCTCTATCTGATGCACGAGCATATCAACTACTTTTCAGAGCGATCGCTGGCAACACTGATGCGATCCAGTGGATGCAAAGTAATAGGGACCGGCAGTTATCCGATGGATGCGGGTGCCGGAAACTCAACCATGATTTGGTGTTTGGGCGACGCAAGTTGATTGAAAGCGTGATGACGTATTAGGTACGAAGAACGACCCTTTCGGCAGGAATCGCATAGCAAACCAGATCCCAGGATTCGGTTCCATGAGGTCGAAGGAAGAATTCATATCGCTCTGGCAGCAAAGACGAAAGCAGCAGAGGAATGCTCCATAGGTGACTCTGTTGATGATAAGCACTTACGGCCAGAATCGGTCGCGTCCGGGAGAGGAGTTGAGACGCCCCCATCAAAGCTTCTGGCTCGAAGCCCTCTACATCAAATTTGATAAACGTCGGATCGAAGGATGCGAGTGAAGAATCAAGCTCTGCGACAGATACCACGCTCGATCCAGAGCCAACGACCGATAGCATGGTCCCTGTCGCTTCGAAACTGATCGTTCCAGCCTTTCGACCGACCGCTTCCTGATTTAGCTGGATTTTATTACGCATCTCGCTTCCGAACTGCTGAATACGCTTTTGCAGATGAGGATAGGTCACCGCATCAGGCTCGAAGGCAAGAATGCGCCTAAAGCTACCTCTTGTCACTTCTATGAAGTCTGCGATGGTATCTCCGTCGAATGCGCCACAGTCGACAAAGGTTTCGTCCTCACCGAGTAAAAACAAGTCGGGAGGGAAATAATGTTTGCCGGTGACAGTCCGGTCGATGGCGTCGAGGTTGCTTGAAATACGAAATTCTACCTGTGCCACAAATTCTTCCCGCGAATATTCATCACTCCACAGTTGCATGGCGGCGCGGATCCGATTCTTCTGAAGCAATACCTTCTCCGGCAGGTCCACACAATAGTGAGGCAAGAACGCTTCATTATGTTTCCAGAACAGAAGACCGAAAGAAATCACCGCTTCGCATCCAAGCGATTTAAGCTGCCGAATCCTGTCGGCCATGCGGTCGTGGGCCTCCCCGTTCCAGACGCACACCACGAACACCGCGTGCTGCCCATACAGCTCAGCAGCCTTTTTCGGTGAAATGACCTCGACGTCATCAATCCTCGTGCCCCAAAGGGCAGGGTTGTTGTCTGCGAAGGCGATTGGGTGAATCCGAAGCCCGTGCAATTTGCGGTTAACCAAGCGGCCGAAGCGGCCCGCGCCAAATAGAACTATGTTGTCCCCGAACTCGCCGGCTGCCACATTATAGGAAGTCTTGGCGCGAGTCTGTGCGTGATCGAATTCTTCATCAAGCAAATGGTCTAGTCTTTGCTTGAGCGCGTCGGTCTTCATGGTCGATACTTCCGTCTTCATCGTCGAAATCTCTGATGGCGGTGAATCAGGGCTACTCCTCCAGGGGAGGAATAATCATATTTGCGAGGAACTCCTCTCGCGGCAGCCGCGGAGCCATATCTTCCATCGGCAGGCTCACGATTGTTCCATCGGCACGCGTCGAAGCGGTTGCGCGCGGTAAAGTGGGCTGGTCCGACGAGACATGGACGGCACACACGACCGGGCCGTCATAAGCCAGCACCGCGGAGACCCCATCTCGAAGATCCTTGTGGTCCTTGATCTCCATCGCTTTGATGCCGTATGCCTCCGCGACCTTCATCACATCCGGCAGCGTCAGGTGGCTTGAAGGATCACTGCCCACCAGACGCCCCTGGAAGTGATTGCGCTGCGCACCGATGATAGAGGCATACGTCCCATTGCATAGAATGAAGTACTTGATAGGCAGCTTCAGCCGCTTCACTGTCTCTAGGTCCTGAATATTCAACTGGAAGCCGCCGTCGCCGTTCACGCAGATCGTCCGGCGTTTGCCACTCGCCAGGCAGGTGCCGATGGTCCCGGGCAGTCCCGTTCCCATCGCACCCAGGCTGGGTGAGTTCACCACACGCTGTCCGTCCTTCATCCGGAAACACTGCAGGAACACATCACTGCACGCGCCCGAGCTTCCCGGAGCAAGAACGTCCTCAGGCGTGCATTGTTCCGACAAGACATCGACGAGAACATACAGATTGACGACTCCTTTGTCCTCTTCCCAATACTCCGGCAACACTACCGGGTACTTCGCCAACCAGTCCTTCGCCTTTTTCATCCATGCCGACGTATCCGGCAACGAAGCATCTTTCAATTGCGCAAGCAGTTCGCCTAAAAAGTCCTTCGCATCCGCATTCACCGGCACATCGATTGCCATGTCGAATTTCGCAATCTCATTCGCATCGACATCCACCAGCACCTTCGTGGCGGCGCGGGCAAAATTCCTATGGCTAAAGGCAATCTGCGGCATGTCCAGCCGCGCACCCACGACCATGATCCAGTCAGCATTCTGTTGCGTGAAGTTACTCCCACGAGAAGCGACCGATCCCGGGCGACCTGCATAAAACGGATGGTCCTCCGCCAGCATGTCCATCGACTTCCAAGTCAGGAGTGTCGGAATCTTGAGGAGGTTGACCACATCCTCCACCAGCCCTTCCAGATGGGCCTGCCGAGTCCCATTGCCGACAAACAATACGGGGCGCTCGGCCTTCTTGAGCAGTTCAATCGCCGCGGCGACCTTCTGCTTGATCTCCAAGCTCTGATCTCTGACTGGTTCGGGAGTAAATCCGCGTAGCTTCGTCTCGTCCACCATCGTCGCCTGAACGTCCAATGGGAAATCCAGCCATACCGGCCCGCGCCGTCCCGTTGTGGCCAGGTAGACGGCCTTCTCCAATTCGTATCGAACATCGTTCGGCTCGATCACCGTCTTGGCATATTTGGTCAGTGGAGAGACGACAGCAATGATGTCGACCTCCTGCGGCCCCATGGAGCGTACGCCCCGCCCGGTCAGGAGGTCGGCACGCTTTACCTGCCCAGAGAGAAAGAGGCACGCCGAGGAATCCAGCCATGCTGCCGCCAGACCAGTCACAGCATTCGTACCGCCGGGTCCCGTCGTTACCAGAGCAGCGCTTAGTTCGTTCGTATACTCCGCATAGGCCTGCGTCGCAAAGGAAACCGCCTGCTCATGCAGGCAGCAAACATACTCCATTCCTTCCTGGCGTCCAAAGGAATCCACCAGGTGCATACAACCGCCGCCTGTCAACATGAATACATGGTTGAGTTTGCGATGGGCGAGAAATTGAGTGACGTAATCCGATAATTTAATCAAGCATCGCCGCCATATTGGTAAGTTGCTGCAGAATTTCAGTGGTGGTCAGCTGCGAATTGTTCCAGGGTTGCGGCCATGCGAAAGTCTTCACGCCGATCTCGGCCGCCTGCTTCAGATTTTCCTGCGTATCGTCTATCAGTACATCGCCCTTGCCAAGCCAGCGAAGGTAATCTCCCTTACTGCGGTCGTACATTGGAACGCCTTCCGGCGCACGTGTTGGAACGACACCGAAACATCGAATCCATGAGCCGAAGTAGCGCATGACCCATGCCGCAATGTCAGGAACTGTTTCCAATGGACGGGCAGTGAGGGCAACGTGACGAAATTTGCTTCCATGCGCCGAAAACCACTCTAGCACCTCGGCATTCGGCGTGAGGTGAATGCCCGCATCCGTCTTGCGGAAGGCATCCATCGAAGCGAGATACTGCTCGCGGCTTGCGCCGAGCGAAACGTGTGGAGGATTTTCGCTTAGCTCGCTGTACCCCATCGTGGCGGCGGGATTCTCCTGCTTCCAGCCCCGCGAAAACCACTGATACATCAAGTCGTTCAACACGTCGTCCACATCCCAGACGATCGTCTGCATTACTCGATCCAGTAGGTCACGTAGGTTTTGCGGTTCGGATTGGCCATGATCGAAGCATCCGTATACCAAGAATCCGCCTGGGCATAAGCCGACGATACTTCTTCAATCACCGCCCCGTTCGTTGTCCAGAAGGAGTGCTTGATGCCATGCGGAATCGTCACGATCTCATTGGATTTATGCGGTGTCCTCACGCCATCCAGGTCCACCATTACGTCACCGTACAGGATGTGGTATGTCTCATCTTTTTGATTGTGCCACTGTTCGGGATGTTTCTGCCCGGGCAACACAACCATGAGACGCTTGCAGTAGTCGCGGTTCACAACTGTGATGGCCGTCAGCCCACTCTCGCGGAATTTATCAATACCGTAGTGGTGCGATATCTCTAGCTCACACTGTCCCGGCACCTGCACCTTGCTCTTCTTGATCAGCGCCTTCACGTCGCGAACGATATCAAGAACCTTTTGCCGCCGGTCGCTGCTTTTCACATTTGTTTCCATCACCGGACCGTTCGTACCTATCGGATCGATCGCCACATACTCGGTGTACTTGGAAAGATTCTGCGCCACCAGTTGGCCCGGCACATTCGGCATGGCATAAAACAGATTCTCTGGCTTCACCACTTCGCCGGCAGCAACCGGCTTCTTCACAAACACGCCGCGCGCCAGGTCACGCAAAGCCTGCGCCTCGCCTGCAGGAGCCGGATACCGCTTGCCCGTCTCGCCGGTCATCGTCAGCGCATCTGCCGCCGATTGCAACCATTTCCGTACCTGATCAGGAGTTGCACTGTACGCATTGACTGCATATTTTTCGGTAGCAACTGCCGTGTGCTTCTCAAACAACGTCGCCCCAAGCGCAAGCGCAATTTTCACCGCTTCAAAGTTGTCCGGCCGTTCGTGCGTGGAGTAGCCGACCTCAACTTCCGGATAGCGCTTCTTGAGCAGAGCGATCTGACTCAGATGCAGATGATCGTCAGGCGAGGGATACTCCCCTACGCAGTGCATGATCGCCAGCGATTTATTACGGTGCCTGAAAAAGCTCACCACCCGGTCGATCTCCTCAAAAGGCTCGCCGGCCGTCGAAGCGACAAGCGGCAGATCGTATTTCGCAATGCGCTCCAGAAGCGGCCAGTCTGACATGTAGCAGCTCGGCACCTTCATGAAATCGTATCCGTGCTCGACGATCATATCGACGGACAGCTCATCCCACGGGGTGCACATCGAAAGAAAACCGGCATCGACGATTGCGTCTTTGATCTGTTTGTATTGCTCCCAACTCAGGCGCGTCTCTGAGAAGCGTTTCACGTACTTCAGGTCGAACCGACCCTGATAATCCGGATGAATGCAGCTGTCGATATCGCGATACTGCAGCTTCACGCAGAATCCGAACGGAAAACCCTCTGAAGCCTTTTTGAGCTCCTGAACAATGTGGATCCCGTGTTCCACGTCACCCATGTGGTTGTTGGCCATCTCATAAATGAACAGTGGTCTCTTCTTCAAATCCTGCATTAGTGCTCCTCGATCTCACTCCAAAAATCACACCAATTCTACCAAGGCGGAAATCGAAACCAACGTTCGGTCCCGCTTGGCAGTTGCGGAAGTTGGTCATCCGATGATCGGCTCAGACGGTGCTGTGTCACGCGGCAAGCAGCACGGAACCCTGTGCTAGCATGGCAGACAGATCATCGCACAACGAGGACGGCGCCGAGAGTGGAGATGAGCTGGTCATGAAGGCATCTGTCCGGCGCGATGTCTACACCGCTCTCTTTGCGATAGGCACACTGATCGTTCTGGCCTTCGCCTATCTAACGATCATACGTACGCATCAGGGATGGGAAGACGAGGTTTACTGGGCCTCCACGTGCCTTTCGCTGCTACGGCACAGAGGTGCCGTTCCGTCTATGCTGGCCGACTTTCCGAGACCCGCAAACCCACTTCATTTTTACGGACCAACACTGTTCTGGCTGGGGACCCTGATATTGAAGGTTTTCGGTTTTTCCATGCGCACATGGAGAAGCTTCACCTTCGCCGGAGATATCGCCTACCTGACGTCCATCGGTGTTTTGTTTTATCGCCTGCGCCGATCATGGGCGATTGCGATGGGCGCGGTTCTGTTCTGTTCGTTGTCGCTTGGCATGAGCTTCGGCATTTCACTGCCCGGCCGCCCGGATTCCTGGACGTTGACCCTCATCGTGCTGGCTCTTGCGGTGGTTGCAAAGGAAGCCGCAGAAGACGAGCCTGGGGCCGCGATCGCCCGGCGGTGGATCGGCTTTGGTGCACTGCTGGGTGTTGCCGCATCGACGACGCCTCGGGTCTGGCCGTTACTTTTTTTTTTGGTGATTCTGTTGCCCCTGCTCACTGCCCGTCGCGGAATGCAGTCCGCGCTTGTGGCAATGGCCGCAGTGGCTGTCACCTCGCTGGTTGTCTGGTCTGTGATTCTGCTGCCGCTGCGGATGTCCCCGTGGAGCTTCGTGACATCTGTCCGTCAGGCAAGCGCCGGAGACTCCATGGACGTGAGCCCCTTGATGCGGGGGAGCTGGAGTTTCGGCCATTCTGCGACGCAACTTCTCTACTACGGCGCGATTCTCCTAGTCATCGGTCTGATTGACGTTTCGCGGTGGCGCCGAATCACGCCCTTCCAGCGCTGGCTGATTGCCGTTGCGCTGCTGAACTTTGTGGCGACGCTGCTTCTTACGGCACGCTCTCTCAACATGATCGCCTACTGGGGATTTCTGCTCGAGATTGCCGCGCTGTGCGCATGGATGGAATCGGGGCCTGAGGCTCGTCTCCGTATAGCTCGCGGAATCGGCGTGGTTCTATGCATTTTCATGGTTGCGCTGCGGGTCGCCAGAGAGCTGCCGCCGCTGATGCACTGGCAACAACGCAACCCCATGCTGGTGGAGCAGGAGCTGCGCGCAAACATTCCGCCGGGAAGCGTGGTGTACGGAGTCCTTGGCCGGTACTTCTATCCGGCGTTGGCTATCGGAGCCGACTTCCGAAGTCCCGTGGACACGCCGATTGTGGGCCGCGCCAGTACGCCGGGCCATCCGGGACTTCCGGCACCGATGCGCGACGCTTGTCACGCGCCCGCTGCCTTCCTTGTCTGGCCTGCCGGGCAGGAGAGCGAACCTCTGCCTCCCATGCCGTATGCGAGTCCAGAACGCGTCGCCAGCTATTCCGGCGCGCCAGAGCAACGCTCCACGGCGGAGCGCATCGTGGAAAAGATACCGGGCGGGCGATCGGGCGAGGAACCAAAGGAATTTACGATATATCGTCTTCTCTTGGATTCCCGATATTGTCAGTCGGCCGGGGGCGCTCCTGCCCGGTGAACCCCATGCGCTGAACTTCGCCTCTACTCTCTGCGGCAGGCTCGTAGCATTGCTGGGCCGAATTCATTCTGAAACGGATTTACACTAGATGGACATGTCACTTCCAGAAATACTGAAGCAGATCGATGCCGAGATTGCTCGGCTCAAAGAAGTTCGTGCCATCCTCGCTGGTAAGACCCCAGTTCCCAAAGTTAAAGCGAAGCGCACGCTTTCCGCAGAAGCACGCAAGCGTACCGGCGAAGCTCAGCGTCCACGCCCGACTGCAGAGAAGATTCCCGTAGTCACTGTCCTAGAGCCGGTGGTTCGTCGCACGCGAACAGCTCAGCCTAGAGCTGTCGTTCCTGCAACAACCGCGCTGACCGCATCCGTTCCCAAAGAGCCGATCGCTGTGCGGGCAGCAGATGTGCCGGTGCGGGTGGTGCTGCCTCCGGCTACTCCACGCCGCGGCATTCTCGATGCTGCGAACTTCCTGAACTGACTGCTTGCGTCGAAATATCGGGCTGTTCAGAAGCGATTGCGATGAACGACCACTCGCCCAGAACGCGTCACCTGTCCGAGTAGGCGACTATACGACATGTGGGCTTCATCCAATCGTCGGTGAGTGCATCGCCGATTTGTCGCTCACCGAGATTCAGACGCAGTGCCAACATCCGAATCGCCGACAACTCGGAGTTGCGCGATATCGAGATGCCCTCGTCCAAATCGCCGCGAAAACGGCCCTCCGGCTTCCTGTCGTGAATTCAAGTTCCCTCATCGTCTGATTAATGGCCGATTTTGAAGCGATAGGTGAGCTGGAGATAGCCCAAGGTCAACGGTGCGCCATGTGCTGAGCTGGTCATCACGGCGCCGGGAAACAAGTGCCCTACGCCAGCGTTCACTACGAATGATTTATGAAAAATGTATTTAGCCGAGGCATCGAACTCCGTACCAATTCCGTCATGCATAAAACCGCCTGGCGGTGCTTTGAACAGGCTTGCGCCAGCGCCTGTGTAGACTCCGTCGTGAACCGATGCCACGTGAAGAGAGCCTGTTTGAAAAAGCAGCAGGAAGTTGGAGCGGGGAGCGAGTGAGAAATTCAGCCGGTCCTGCTTGATGTTCTGGAAGCCGAACAGATCCACCAAGCCGAAGGCATTGTGGTTGCTCGGGTACTGCTGATCGTACGTGCCGATCCGCAACGCATTCGTTTGCGAATTCCCGGTTGCATAATCGTACTCGCCTTCGATGCGCGGCTTCCATGGCAATGAAGCCGCCGCGTAACCGCCACGAATAATCCCCGCGCCGGCGTGAATGGAGTCGTTGCTATAGCTGCCGCGCTGCAGCACGCCTGTCCCTGACGTATCAAAGCCGAACGGCAGCTTGGCCTCATAGTAGGAACCGAAGCTGACCTCCGTTTCGGATCCGGGGCGACCCTGCTGGCTGATCACACGCGGCAGCGCCCGCACGAGAACGAAGGGCTGTATGGACGTCTTAGGAATGACGGTATCGAGGCGCGCTTCCGCACCATGGAACGTGAGCCCGGCTCCGTGCTTATCCAAGCTCGTGGGATAAATCGTAACCACCGACGTGGTGAACAGATCGATCCGATTCTTGTTACCCAGGCGCAGGTCGGCGCCGTCCCACGTCCGGCTGGTTTGGGTCCAGTCGCTGATGCCGACAATACGTTCATCGCCAAACTTCAGTTCCTGGCGCCCCACAATTAGGTGCATCAGTCCAGGATGGAAATCGAGATAGGCCTGCCGGAGGTCAAAGGTGTCCCTCATATTCGAAGCGACATCGCGCAGCGGAAGACCCAGCGCGTGTAAGTCATGGAACTGCAGGTACCCTGTCAGCCACTCTGTTGGACGTACCCTCAAGCCACCGGTCACTCGTGTCAGATCGTAGAGGCGGCCCTTGCCAGGCACGTAGTCGAGCGCAGTCTGGTCTTCAAGACGATCGCGTAGTTCCATGTCCAGAGTCATCCAGCCGGGAAGCTTATCCCACTCGAAGCGTTGGGTCTGCCCTTCCTTCCTGGGATACATCTCTCGCTGTGCGAATGCCGAAGATGCAAGCAACGTGAAAGCCAGGATTGCCAAAAGGCAAGATAGGCCATGAAGAATTCGCCCATCTCCCAGATTCTTGACTACTGACACGAGACAACACTCCTATGTAACCTTCAGCTGCACTCGAGCACGATCACTCGGGCGTGATGACTGTTTCCTTTCGCGCAATTTTGCGCAGAAAGTCCTCGCCAGTGCCGATATGTGGTCCACAAGTCCACAAGACGAGAGTGCGTGTGCGCCAGCCACTCACCGAGGCCACACGGAGACCTTTGAGCGGGCACCTTCCCGCCTGAGGGTCAGTGCGCGGTATCCTCGCTTATTTGACAAATGCCTTTGACGCGTCAGCCGCCGAAAGGTAGCGCCGTACAAAGCCTGTTCAGGAGCGGTTCTTGACTTTTCAGGATGTGCTCTCGCGCGGCTGCAATTGAAAACCAATTGCCTCGATCTACTTCGGGAAACTCAATGAGCCGTCCAGAGCGTCCCGGCCACTCGACTTGGCACAGATTGCTGGTTAGCTTGGAGGGATCGCAATCTCCCTTGAAAGCCCAGGCAGTGACGACTTTTCCGCCAGCCTGTTTAACGGAACCGAGTTCGCAGAATGGTCCGTCCGCGATGAAGCCTGTCTCTTCATGGAATTCACGTATTGCCGCTTGGAGAGGCTCTTCGTCTTCCTCGTACTCTCCTTTCGGAATAGACCACGCTCCTCTATCTCTGGTTGCCCAGAATGGCCCGCCCGGATGGACCAGAAAGACTTCCAAAAGGCCATCTCGCCACCGATACATGATCAGACCCGCACTCACTTTTGCCATCTTTGGATCACTGACCCTCGAACAGACTTCTCTGTAGAGCAGCAAAACAACTCCGCGATCCGTTCAGCGTCAGAGCGCCTTCGGTATCGGCCACACGGTTCATTCACAAAAAATGTTAATTCACTATCCTTCATGGTCTTGCGCGTAGCGCTGCACAGATCGTAGTGCATGGCTCGTTGACATCCATCACGCATCGCAGGCGAATATAAGGCGAAGACACCATGACTTCAGCCTCTACACTCCGCCTGCAAATCGAATCGGCCCTCTCTCAAAAGATTCCTTCGGCTCTCACGTCCAATTCCGAAGATGATGCGCCCGGTTGCGGCAACTGGTATTGAGGCGCTTGATGATTTGCTCGGAGGTGGACTGCCGATCGGCGCCATCAGTGAGTTAGTCGGTCCCGAGTGCTCGGGACGAACCTCCGTCGCGCTTTCGTTTCTGGCACAGATGACCCAGGCTGGAAAGGTCTGCTGTTGGATCGATGTCGCGAATACGTTCGATCCCGCATCCGCGGCAGCCACAGGCATCGATCTGACACGACTCCTCTGGGTGCGATGCGGAGTCGCGCAAATACGCGTCCAACGAGACGCGCGGGACTTCGTTTTGCCAGAAAGATTTCTCATTGCTACTCCTGCCAAAAAAGGCCTGCACGGTGGAGGCTTCGGGCCGCATCCGCGCAGCGAGGCCAGCGGACTGTCTGAGGCCGTAGCTGGCTTGTTGCGGCCGGAAGCGATTGCTCCGGCGATGCGCTGAACCGCAGCACCGAATTCGTCAGAAGCACGAAGCATTCCAGGCACAAGACTGGCAGGCTTCGGCAACCGGTGTTCGATCTTCGTACCCTTCCAGGCCATGGTCGCGGCTAGAGCAGGCACTCCGAAGCACTGACCTGCTTCTGCAAGGTGGCGGCTTCAGCGCAATCGTGCTCGACATGGGTGGTCTGGCGCCCGAGTTCGCCTCACGAGTTCCTCTGGCGACCTGGTTCCGATATCGTGCCGCGGCCGAACGAACGCAGTCGAGCATCCTGCTCCTGACGCAGTATCCATGTGCAAAGAGCAGTGCTGAACTGTTGCTTCGCCTTCAGCCTGCGGAGGCACTCTGCGACGAAGCAACAGTCTTTACAGGTATCAAGCCGCGTATCGAAGTAGCGCGGCACCGATTCACGCAAGCAACGCAGAGCACAATCGTTCCCCTCCGGAAGCCGCCGCAGAAT
Organism: uncultured Acidobacteriaceae bacterium; assembly: GCA_963757575.1. Lineage (GTDB taxonomy): Bacteria > Acidobacteriota > Terriglobia > Terriglobales > Acidobacteriaceae > KBS-83. Next base: position 112,857 of record CAVWSD010000011.1, on the reverse strand, counting down.
GTCACCTCAGCGTCGTGGCACAGCAGAATGCCATGGGCAGGTCGCAGATGAACGAGCCTGCCGAACTGTACGCATGCCTCTACGCGAAGGAGTTCCCTGCGCAGGCTCTGCTTCGGCTCAGGCCCGAGCTGCGCAACAGACCTTGTGTCGTGATGGAAGGCGAACCGCCATCACAGCAGGTCTGTTCTCTCAATACAAAGGCGCGGCTTATGGGACTAGAACGCGGCATGACGCACGTGGAAGTGGATACCTTTCCTCATGCGGTCGTGTTGTCACGCTCACTCCAATCAGAAGCTGCCTTGAAAGCGATCTTGCTTGAATGTGCAGGAGTCTTCTCACCGCGTATTGAGGATCGAAGTATAGATACCGCGTTGCTCTTCGGGATAGACATCGCAGGCACAGAGAGCTTATTGGGCCCTCCGGTAATGCTCGCGCAGAATCTGCTGGAGCGCGTTACGTCTATTGGCATCTCAGCCCAAGCCGTCATCAGCAACAATTTCCATGCTGCGGTGTGTCTTGGCAAAGGGATGTCGCAAAGCACGCCCATAGAAGTGATTGCGCAGGGGGAAGAAGCAACAACGCTGGCGCCATTGCCGTTAGCTGTTCTCGACCTTACCGAAACTCAGGCAGAGACCTTTGCACTGTGGGGCATTCAGACGCTTGGAATGCTGGCTGCTCTACCTGAGAAAGAACTGATAGCCCGTATGGGACAGGACGGCAAGCGTCTTCGTCAGCTGGCGTGTGGGAAGCGACCGCACCTGTTTCAGCCGATAGAACCGGTCTTTGCACTTGAGGAGCAGATAGATCTCGATACTCCTGTCGAGTTGCTGGATTCCTTATTGTTTGTTGTCGGCGTCATGCTCGATCAGCTGATTCTGCGAGCAAAAGCACGCATCCTTGCACTGGCTTCGGTGACAATCACGCTCTCCCTCGATGGCGGCGCATCGCATATCCGTACTGTCCGGCCTGCACTGCCGACCACGGACAAGCAGCTCTGGATCAAGTTGCTACACCTCGACCTAGAAGCGCACCCGCCGCAGGCATCCATCCTCGGTGTAGCACTTCACGCCGAACCGGGCAGTTTCAGCAAGGTGCAGCTTGGAATCTTCTCGCCGCAACTTCCTGAAGCGACCCGTTTGGACGTGACGCTTGCTCGCATCCGCGCGATCGTCGGTGAAGGGAATGTTGGCCGTGTTGTGCTTGAAGATACCCATGCCCCGGAAGGTTTTCACATAGAGCCTTTCATCGTACCTTCCGATAACCCTACGGAAGTCCCACCTGCAGAGCCGCGGGGCGCCGCACGGCAGCTTCGTCCGCCAGAGACAATTTCGGTCTCGCTCAAAAGTTCGCGACCGGCGACGTTGTTTTTTCGTGAGCAGCGCTACGCGATAGAACAAGCCTATGGCCCCTGGCTTGCCGAAGGTGATTGGTGGAACCAGACACTCTGGGGATTTGAGCAATGGGATGTGGTGGCTCGAGCACAGGATGGTTCCCTGCTCTGCTGCTGCATGATGCGCGACCTCATGCAAGGCGAATGGCAGATGGCGGCGCTCTATGACTGATCGCTATGTTGAGTTGCACGCTGCCAGCGCTTTCAGTTTCCTGGAGGGAGCTTCACAACCGGAACAGCTTGTCGAACGCGCAGTTGAGTTAGATATGCCGGCAATGGCGCTGCTCGATCGTAATGGGGTCTATGGTTCCGCGCGTCTCCATACCAGCGCGAAAATGAATGACATTCGTGCGCATGTCGGAGCGGAGGTTTCGGTCTCCAGTCTCGGTCCACGACTCACGCCGCCAAAGTGGCTACCGTATCAACACGTCGCTGAACCAGCTCGGCTGCCCCTGCTCTGCGAATCCCGCGAAGGCTACCAGAACTTATGTCAGCTCATCACCCAGTTCAAGATGCGCGAGAAGTCCAAAGGAGAAGGAGCAGCCACACTCGAAGACCTACGGCAATATGCATCCGGTCTGGTTTGTCTTACGGGTGGGGACGAAGGACCTCTGGCAGCAGCACTGATGAACGGCGGCGAAGTTGCAGGCAGAAAAACTGTGGAGCAACTGGTCCACATCTACGGATCCAACAATGTCTATGTTGAGATTCAGCGGCACCAGGAGCGTGAGCAGGAGTGGCGGAACCAGGCTGCCATTCGCATTGCTCGTTCACTGAAGCTGCCGGTGCTTGCGACCAACGGCGTGCGATACGCGCGTCCTTATGATCGCGAGATTCTGGATCTCTTCACGGCAGTACGCAACCATACGGAACTCGATCGTGCGGGTCGGCTCCTCGCGCTCAACAACCAGCGTCATCTTCGTCCAGCATGCGAGATGGCAGCGTTGTTCCGCGATGTCTGCGGAGCGGTTGAGAATACGTTAGTGCTATCGTCCCGGCTGAAATTTGAATTGGCAGACCTGGGCTATGAGTTCCCTCGCTATCCAGTTCCGGACGGCGAGACGATGGATAGCTTTCTGCGCAAGCGCGTCGAAGAAGGCGTTGTTCGTCGCTATAACCCAAAGCGTGATGCTGCATTGTTTGGCCGGGCAAAAAAGCAGGTCGAATACGAGCTCCAGTTGATCTCCAAGCTTGGATTTGCTGGATACTTTCTGATCGTCTGGGACATTGTGCGGTTCTGCAAGGAGCGCAACATCCTCATTCAGGGCCGAGGCAGCGCCGCAAACTCGGCTGTCTGCTATGCACTCGAAATCACCGCTATCGATCCGGTTGGCATGGACCTGCTGTTTGAACGCTTCCTAAGCGAAAGCCGCGGAGAGTGGCCGGATATTGATCTGGATCTGCCCTCGGAGGAGAACCGCGAACAGGCAATTCAACACGTCTACGAGCGCTACGGAGAACTGGGCGCTGCCATGACAGCCAATGTCATCACCTATCGCGGGAAATCTGCGGCGCGTGAAGTTGGGAAGGCTCTTGGCTTCGACCCCGAATCACTCCAACGATTATCCAGTCTGGTGAGCCATTTCGAATGGCGCGGTCCTACTGACACGATGGCGCACTCATTTCAGAATGCCGGCTTTGACCTGAAACACCCTCGCATCGCCAAGTACCTTGAACTCTGTATGCGCATTCAGGATCTACCACGCCACCTTGGACAGCACTCCGGGGGCATGGTGATCTGCCAAGGCCAATTAAACCGCGTGGTTCCACTGGAGCGTGCCTCCATGCCGGGAAGGACCGTAGTGCAATGGGATAAAGAAGACTGCTCCGATCTCAACATCATTAAGGTAGACCTGCTTGGCCTTGGCATGATGGCCGTTCTCCAGGATTGTCTTGAGCTGATCCCGAAGCACCACGGCGACAAAGTGGACCTGGCCCAATTGCCTGAAGACGATGACGTCTACCGCACATTGCAACGTGCCGATACAGTCGGCATGTTCCAGGTCGAGAGCCGTGCCCAGATGGCTTCCCTTCCACGAAATAACCCGACGAGGTTCTATGACGTAGTCGTTCAGGTTGCGATCATCCGGCCGGGACCGATTGTGGGCAAGATGATGCATCCATACATGCGGCGTCGTCAGGGAAAAGAAGAGGTCTCGTACCCTCATCCCTCGCTGGAGCCCGTGCTGAAGCGCACACTGGGCGTGCCGCTGTTTCAGGAACAGCTTCTCCGCATGGCCATGACCGTCGCAAACTTCACCGGCGCGGAAGCCGAGGAGCTGCGCCGCGCCGTGGGTATGCGTCGCTCCTGGGAACGGATGAAGAATCTCGAAGGAAAACTGCGAGCGGGCATGACGGCTAACGGAATCGATGCTGCTACGCAGGAAACCATCGTCCAAAACATCAGCTCGTTTGCTCTTTACGGCTTTCCGGAATCGCACGCTGCCAGCTTCGCTCTAATCGCCTATGCCTCGGCGTATTTCAAAGTGAAGTACCTGGCTGCCTTCACCTGCGCCATTCTCAACAACCAGCCGATGGGTTTCTACATGCCGGCCGTGCTGGTCAAGGATGCACAGCGGCACGGACTGCGGGTGAAGCCGATCGATGTTCAGATCTCCGATTGGGCCTGCACGATTGAGCATGAGACCAATGGAAGCCTCTCACTGCGTCTCGGTCTCGGTTATGCGAAAGGGCTGCGCCAGCAAGCGGGCGAGGCAATTGCCTGTTCCCGGCGGGAGCAAGGTCCATTCCTATCGACAGAGGACCTCACCTCGCGCGTGCCATCCCTCAGTCGAAAAGAGCTGACGCTGCTGGCCCGCATTGGATCGTTGAACTGGCTTGATGGAATCGAACACCGCCGAGATGCGCTATGGCAGGTAGAACGGGCTGGCAAACCTGAAGGTCCTCTTCTCAGCGGGAGAAGTGAGCTGTTAGGAGAGGACTCCGAAGCCTTGCCGCTGGCACGAATGACTACCGAAGAGCGCTTAGTAGCCGATTACGCATCCACCGGACTGACGATTGGCAGACACCCGATGGAGTACCGCCGTCCTGAACTCCGCCAGCAGCACGTTCTTTCCGCGGAGGAACTGCGGGCCTGCAGAGATGGTGAGTTCGTACGGACTGCCGGCTGCGTCATTGCCCGCCAGAGACCGGGCACCGCTAAGGGATTCATCTTTTTGTCTATGGAAGACGAGACCGGCATCGCCAACGTCATTGTCACGCCCGATCTGTATGAGCGGCAACGCCTGGTCGTCACACGCAGTAAGTTCATCCTCGCTGAAGGCGCCCTCCAGAATCAGGATGGAGTGATTCATGTGAAGGCTTCGCGTCTGCTACCGCTGTCCGATCAAGCGCTGAAGGTCCATTCTCATGACTTCCACTAACAGCGTGGAGAGTTTGTCCAGGATCGGCCGCTACCCAGTGGAAAGAACTGCCCGGCCACCCGATTCAGCTTACGGACGGCCGAGAGCCGACGTTGATGGTCAAGGGGCTGAGATTCTTCTCGAGCATCGGGACTTTCTCGAGCATGGGGACTACAGAGGTCGCATCTTCTGATTCGCGCAGTATAATTGCCCGAATGCGGGAGTAGCTCAATGGTAGAGTAGCGGCTTCCCAAGCCGTTGGTTGCGGGTTCGATCCCCGTCTCCCGCTCCATACGTCTACGCTGCACTGCGTGTTGCGCGAGCCGCAGTCGGAGATACGATATGCGCCTGTTCGCATTGGCGGCAGTACTCGGGCTCCTGATCTGCACCGCATCTGCGCAGCAACATCTGGGCGAAAAGCGGATGACCGCCAGCGGAAACGTGGTCACCGTCTATTCCATCGCATGGCCGACGCCGGTGAGTCCGGTGAGCGCTGACGTGGAGGTGTGCGCGAGCGCGAATGCGCCTCCCTACACGTTTGCGTTTCCCTCGTATTTTCAGCTTCGCTTCGCCGACGGCGGAATCATTGCGCCGTACGGGTCGCGGAAGAAGCCGACGCTGGAGAGAACGCCGCTCCAGTCCAAGCAGTGCGCGCGGGGCTGGCTCGACTTTGCCGTGACCTCCGGACAGAAGCCGGTCGTCATTCGCTATCACGAAGCGGGAGCGGATAACAAAGTGATCGAGTGGCCGGTCAAATAACGGCGACTTCCCGCTTCTCGATACAAGCTACGGCGACAAGCTATGGTGGGAGCATGAAGATGCTGCGCTTCGCGCTCACCACCTGGATCGCTTTGCTTGCGACTGCCTGTTCCGCACAGACTGCGCCGAAACACGCTCCGGACAAAATATCGCCGGCCGGAGTGGTTGACCCAAACAGTCTGGCGGGCGCGGACATCGGCGCGAAGGTGAATGCGGCGATTGCCGCGATGCCGGCAAGCGGCGGCACGGTGCGCATTCCCGCGGGCAGTTACAGCTTCGCTACCACCATCAAAATCACGGGCGGCGGCCAGCATCTGCGATGCGATACCGGCGCCGAGCTCCACTACACAGGAAGTGGCGACGCTATCGTTGTGGCTCCGGTAAAGGGTGGCCCATTTATCGCGATCGATGGTGAAGGCGGTTGCAAGCTTGTGGGCAATGACGCCGCGCAGAACGGCATCCACCTGATGGCGGGCAACACATTCCTGATCCGCGGCATGCGTGTCGCTGGATTCACACATGGCAACGGCATCGCGTTGAGCGGCGCCAACAGCGTGCAGATATTGATGAATCATATCGGGGGAAATGAGCACGGCATCGACATGGTGACTGTGCCGCACTACGCGCCGAACGCAGTCCACGTCTCGGACAACGAAATCTTCGATAACGACTGGGGCGTCTACAGCCACAATGGACATGCGCCGGCGACACGCGCGCTCGGAAATGTCTATCGCGACAACGTGCTCGAGGCGAACCATAGCGGCGATCTGTTTCTGGGGTGGGATGCGCACACGCTGGTGGAGGGCAACTACTTTGAATCGAGCGGCGTGGCGGTTGCCGCGGGCGCGGGTGGCGACAAGGTCTTTGACATTCACGTCGCCCGCAACTACTTCACGGTGAATGGCGCGGCGGGCTATCGATCGGAAGTTGAGCTGGGCTCGGGCGAGGGCTTCGTCATCGAGGGCAACTATGAGGAGGGCCCGCAAGGCTCCGGATCGGGGTGCGCAGTGAATGCGGTCCCTGGGTTGTTGCGCGGCGGGCCGAGCGGGGTGGTGCTGCGCAATGCCTTCTCGCGCGTCAGCGAGGGAAAGATGAGTGCGCATGAGTTTTGCTATAAGGGCAGCCCGGAGATTCCGCCCGGCGTCCTGGGCGAGATCCGGCTTGCCGGCGACGTGTCAATCAACGGAGGAGTGCACGCCAAAAGCGCACAGCTCAGCGGCCCGCTCGATCTGGCGCAAGGCGCCGTCGCGTCGACCGACTCGCCGGTTCGAGCCGGTGATTCATGTTCGACGGAAGGCATGCTGCTGATCTCGCGACCTGCGAAGCAGCCGGCGCGCCTGTTCTTCTGCAGCGGATCGCGCTGGCAGGCGGTAGTGCCGCCTCATCCGTAAGCACTTATTCTTGAATACGCGCGTGGCAACTCTAGATCATGTAGTTCAGGTGCATCACCAGCACCAGCAGCGCCACCAGCAACAGTCCAGCCGCAGGCACATAGCCCCACTGGCGGCTCCAGGGCCAGCGTGGGAAGGCGGCGGCGGCGAGCAGCAGTGGCACGAGCCAGAGCGCCACGATCATGTGGTCTGCCATGTGGTCTGGGCTTTCTTAGCTGACTTCGAAAACAACCGACGCGGCGCAAGCTGCCTGGCCCGCGCGAAGATGTCGAGAAACATCTCCCGGGTCAGCCGGCCGGTGTTGGTGTTCTGCAGCGAGGGATGATAGCTGGCGAGCAGCGTAACTCCGTTCGGCATATCGTACTCGGCACGGTGACCAAATGGATAGCCGCTCAACTTCACCGCATAGCCCGTGCGCCGCAGATGCGCGAGGTAGCCGTTCCAGGCGATGTGGCCCAGGCAGACGACGACGCGCAGCCGCGGGAGCAGAGCGATCTCCTCATCGAGCCAGCTTGCGCAGTTCGCCAGCTCGGCAGGCGTGGGCTTGTTGTCCGGTGGAGCGCAGCGGCCGACCGAGGTGATCAGGACGTCGCGCAACTGCATGCCGTCGTCGCGGCTGCGCGCGCCGGGCTGCGAAGCGAAGCCGGACTCATAGAGCACCGGATAGAGGAAATCGCCCGAGCCGTCGCCGGTGAAGGGCCGCCCGGTGCGGTTGGAGCCATGAGCGCCGGGCGCGAGCCCAAGGATAAGCACGCGGGCAGCGGGATCGCCGAAGCTGGGCACCGGGCGTCCCCAGTAGATCTCGTCGCGATAGGCGCGCCGGCGTTTTTGGGCAATTTCGGCGCAGTAGGTGCGCAGGCGGGGGCAGCGCTCGCAGGAAACCACGCGCTGATTGAGTGCTTCGAAATCGGATGAGGCGGAAAGCTGAGGCGGCATGATGACTGCTTGTCGGACGGGGTGCTTCGAGAATAGTTTAGCTTCCGGCTGGGCGACAACTGCAGGAACCAAAACCATCACCGGCTGAGCGGGGGAAAGTGGAATTACAAATCTCCAGGGCATGTTTACCGAAGAGTGTGACGGAACTTGGCACAGGCTTTCGCCGTATAAAGAATTGCGGAGCGTGTAGAGGTCTGAAGTTACGTCAAAGCGCCTCGATTGGGTGACATCCGCGGAGTTGAACGGTCTTTAAGGTATTCACTCGACACGGGGTTGCAGCCGCGGCTGGTCGAGGCTTCTTAGCCGAGGACGGAAGGTACGATGACAGTCTTCTGGATCAATCCAGGGGCCAATGGACGTTTAGCGATTGTGGCGCGGCCGCGCGGAGACGAGTGGCTTGTGGATGATTTGACGGCAATCCGCAGGGAGGGCATCGATATCCTCGTCTCCTTGCTGCCGCAGCCAGAAGCGACAGAGCTTGGGCTCGCGCGGGAGCAGGCGCTTTGCGAACAGGCAGGCCTCGAGTTTCGCTCATTTCCCATTCCTGACCGGCAGGTACCCGACTCCTACCGCGAGCTGCATGCGCTGGCAGAGGAGCTGGCAACTGCGCGCCGGCACGGCAAGAATATCGGGGCACACTGTCGCGCATGCATCGGCCGTGCATCGCTGCTGCTCGCGGCTGTTCTCTGCGTCGAAGGCATTTCGCCGGAGCGCGCTTTTCGATTGATCTCGAACGGCCGCGGGCTGCAGGTGCCGGATACGCCGGAGCAGGCGGAGTGGCTGGCGGGGTTCGCGAGCGCGCTGCCTCGGTGTTGACGGTTCGGGGTGATTGAAACGGCAGCGTAGAATGGGTGCGCTTCCGGCGGCGTGGCCGTTGCGAATGCAAACGCTTCCCACCAGAGGATAAGAATCCATGCCTGTTTCCGCTCGACCGGTTGTGAACAGAACATTCGCATCGCCCGCATTGCTGCTGGCGGCTACCCTGCTGCTAGCCGGCGGCTGCAAGTCCTCCCCGGCGCCTGAGTCGGTCAATCCGCAGAATGTGCCCGCGGCTACCCAGAACGCAACCCAGATCAATGGTCAGGACGTGGTCTCGCTGCAGCGCAAACCCACGCAGAACGGCGCTGCGCCGGAGTTCCTCACTGCTACCGTGATTCCCGGGCGCGGCATGAACCTCTTTCAGATCACGGCGAACCTTCCCGGCAAGGGCACGACCAACATCTTCTTCGCGCCTTCACTCGATGAAGCCAAAAGCAAGCTGACCGGCACGGACGCGGACAAGTTTGGCAACGCGTCCTTCGGCTTCGGCGGCGCCTTCCTGGTGCCGTATCCCAACCGCATTCGCGGCAAGCTCTCCGACGACAAGCAGTCGATCACCACCTCATGGCACGGCAAAACGCTGACCCTGCCGGCGAACTTCTCCGGCAAGAAGCCGGGTGCGGAGCCGCACTCGATCCACGGGCTGATCCTGACTTCAAAGGCGGATGATGTGAAAGTGGCCGACTCTGCCGATGGCCAGACCGTGACGGGCACGATTCACGCCGGCGACTTCGGCGGCCACTGGCTCTCGAAGACGGACCTCGACTTCACCATCGAGCTCGCAGGTAAAGACGTGACGGCGACCATCACGGCGAAGAATGTGGGCGATCAGGAGGAGCCGATGTCGATAGGCTGGCATCCGTACTTCGCGATTCCGAGCGGCGACCGGACGCAGGCGCGGCTGCACATTCCGGCGGCGATGATGGCGCTGGTGAACAACTATGACGACGTCTTCCCTACCGGCAAGCTGAAGCCGGTCAAGGGCACGAAGTATGACTTCAACGCGCCCGAGGGCAAACCGCTCGATGCCATGTTCCTCGACGACAATTTCTCGAAGCTCACCCGCACCGATGGCGCTGTCGATGTACGGCTGACCGATCCCGCTTCGAAGTATGGAATGCATGTTCTCGGTGAGTCGCCGGAGATCAAGACGGTGCAGGTCTACGCCCCGACCGACCCGGGGAAGAACTTCGTCGCGATCGAGGAGCAGTTCAACTTCGGCGACCCATTCGGCAAAGAGTGGCATGGCATGGACACCGGCATGGTGACACTGAAGCCGGGCGCGTCCGTGACCTGGAAGGTGAAGCTGGAACTGTTCACGCCCGGCATGTAACGGTATGCGGGGCGGAGACCATATCCGCCTCGCGTTCTCTCAGCTCTCGACAGCGATGCGATCTCGTATCAGGCAACGATCTGGTCGCGCATCCCCCCGTAGATAAGGCCGCGAACCATTTCCTTGGTGTAAAACTCGTGAGGAAAGCCCAGCGGCACCTTGCTGGCATTGTCAAGGACTGCTAGCTGCTCTGGTGACAACTCCAGCGATAAGGAGTCGATGTTGTCCTGGAACTGCGACAGTTTGCGGGCCCCCACGATTGGGATCACCGGCAGGTCACGGTAACGCAGCCAGGCCAGAGCGACCTGAGCCTGGCTGCGACCGGTCTGTGAGCTGACTTCGCGCAGTGCGGCAAGCACCTCTGCCTCGCGCTCCCGTTCGGAGCGATCTGCGCGCATCATTTCGCTGGAAAACCGCCCCTCCTTTGCCGTCTTCTGGTCGGCATACTTGCCGGTCAGCACGCCACCCGCTAGCGGGGACCACGCGGCGAGAGCGAGTCCAAATGCCTTGGCCATGGGAGTTAGCTCGCGCTCTACCGTACGTTCGATCAGGCTGTATTCGATCTGCAGCGCGACGAAGGGTGTCCAGCCGCGGAGTGCAGCGAGGGTGTTTGCTTGGGCAATCCACCACGCAGGCGCATCTGACACTCCCACATAAAGGATCTTGCCCTGCCGCACCAAGTCGTCCAGCCCGCGCATAACCTCCTCGACGGGGGTCAACTGATCCCACGCATGCAGCCAGTAGAGATCGATGTAGTCGGTTTTCAGACGTTTCAGGGAGGCCTCAATTGCCGTCACCATGCTCTTGCGCTGATTGCCAGCAGCATTGGCGTCGTTGCCCGGAGCCGCAAGCGTGTACTTCGTGGCAAGCACCATCTGGTCGCGATGGCCCTGCATGAACTCCCCCACGAGAGTTTCGGCGGAGCCGTTGGTGTAGAGATTGGCGGTGTCAATGAAATTGCCGCCCGCGCTGCGGTAGTGGTCGTAGATCTGGCGGGACTCGTCTCTCGCGGCACCCCAGCCCCAATCCTCTCCAAAGGTCATCGTGCCAAGTGACAATTCGCTCACCCGCAGACCACTTCTTCCCAAAAGCCGATACTTCATCCTGCATCCTCCGCTAGCGTGCGACGGTTCCCGTCCCGGCAACTTCTATCTATCCGATGAGCACAGCGGGCGGAGAGTTTCAGCAGCGCCTCGCCACTCTGCGGAGTTGCTGGTCCCAGGACGTTCGCTCCATTTCAGGAACCGTCATCCTCATACTTCACTTTGGTCACGATTCACTCTGGTCACGATGACTGCCGCCAAAATTCTGCAACTCCTTGTCACCTCTCCCGTCTTAGACAGGTATGCAGACCACAAATGTGCGCTGCCTGTGCTGCGGCAGCCGGACGCTTACGGCGCCGGGGGTCTTTGAGCTGTGTCCCGTGTGCTGGTGGCAGGACGATGGACAGGACGAGGTGGATGCAAACGTGGTGCGCGGCGGCCCCAATGGCGTCCTTAGCCTGACCGCGGCGCGCGCAAATTTCCTGGCCTGCGGCGCCTCCGACCCACGCTTTGTGGGACGTGTGCGCGCGCCCCTTCCCTCGGAATGCGCCGCCGTTCCGAGCGCGGCATTGCGCCCGGCGATTTAGCAATACCTTTGCCGCGGGATGACTTGAGACTTGGCGCGGTTTGACCCCCTTCCGAAAGCCTCTTACCATTGAATACAGGCCGCCTGTCTACAGCGTGGTGTGGCACGCCGCTGCGTCCACCAGGCACCCCGTCCCTTCAAAATCGCGCAGGCGAACACATTCGGAGCAAAATTGAGCACTACAGATACAGTCGAGACCCCCGCAACCACCGCTGAGAACACCTCCGCCGTACAGCCCGAAGCAGGCGCGGAGCACGATCATGCCGGCCATGACCACACCCACCAGCACGGCCCTGTCTTCAACCCGGAGGTCACCCGCGCGATCGAGGTCACCATCCCGGAGGATGAGGTCTCCCGGGCCATGCGCTCCACGGTGAAGCGCTACCAGAAGCAGGCGCGTATCCCCGGCTTCCGGGCCGGCAAGGTGCCGGAATCGCTGGTCCGCGCGCGCTTTGCCGAGCGCATCCGTCAGGAGGTGCTCGAGGCCGTGATGCCGCAGCACTTCCAGAAGGCCATCACCGAGGGCAACTTCCGCCTGGTTTCGCAGCCCCAGGTCGTCGATATGACCATGGAGGACGGCAAGCCACTCTCCTTCAAGGCTGAGTTCGAAGTGATGCCGGAGTTCTCGGTCGAGGGCTACCAGGATGTGAAGGTCGACAAGCCGAGCGCCGCCTTTGCGGACGATGAGTTCGCGGCCGAGGTAGAGCGCGTGCGCGACTCGCGCTCCACCATGGAGCCGGTCGAAGAGGAGCGCCCGCTGGTGGATGGAGATTGGGCGCAGATCAGTTTTAGCGGCAGCGTGCAGGCCGAAGGGGAAGTTGCGAAGGACAGCGCTCCCCTCGGCGGCGAGGACGTCATCCTCGAGGTTGGCGGATCGAACACCCTTACCGCCTTCACCGAAGCTCTGCGCGGAGCAACCGTGGGTCAGGAGCTGAAGTTCGAGGTGAACTATCCCGAAGACTTCGGCGAAAAGCGGCTGGCGGGAAAGAATGTTGCCTACGACGTTACCGTCAAGGGCATCAAGCGGCGGGTGCAGCCGGAGTTAAACGACGACTTCGCGAAAGAGCTCGGAGACTATTCAAGCTACGAGGACTTCACCACCCGGTTCCGCGAGAATCTGCAGGCGGAGAAGGACCGCCGCACCGAGGCCGAGACGCGCGACCGGCTGCTGACCGCGCTGAGCGCGCGCTTCGAGTTCCCCGTGCCGGAATCGATGATTCAGCAGCAGATCGATACCCGGCTGGACCGCGGGCTACGCTCGCTCGCCGCGCAGGGCATGCGCGAAGAAGACTTGAAGCAGCTGGATTTCGCGCGGCTCCGTGCTGCGCAGCGCGATTCCGCCGCGAGTGAGGTGAAATCGCTGCTCATTCTGGACCGCATCGCGGACGAGGAGAAGATCAGCGTCTCCGACCAGGAGGTCGAGCAGGAGCTGGAATTGCTATCGTTACAGTTGCGTGAACCGGTAGATACCCTGCGGGCGCGATTGACGCAAGATGGGTCGATGGCTAGAATCCGGGAACAAATTCGGAGAGACAAAACGGCGAAGCTGTTGTACGAAAGACTTTAGTTGTAGTTGGAGCGCAATTTAAGTACATCGCGCTTCTGAGAAGATGCAGGAGAACCAGCCAGCCGGTGAAAGCAGCGGCGGGCGAGGAGCAGGAAGAAGAGCATGGCACTGGTACCGATGGTTATCGAGCAGACGAGCCGGGGCGAACGCGCCTACGACATTTACAGCCGTCTGCTGCGCGACAACATCATTTTTCTGGGGACGCCGATCGACGATCAGATCGCCAACCTCGTGATCGCGCAGATGCTCTTTCTTTCCGGCGAGGACCCGGAGAAGGATCTGCAGCTATACATCAACTCGCCGGGCGGCTCGATCACCGCCGGTCTGGCAATTTATGACACGATGCAGTTCATCAAGAATGACGTGGTGACGTACTGCATCGGTCAAGCGGCATCGATGGGAGCGTTTCTGCTGATGTCGGGCACGGCAGGCAAACGTTTTGCACTGCCCAATTCGCGTATCCTGATCCACCAGCCGTCCATGGGCGGGCTTTCGGGCCAGGCAACGGACATCGACATCCACGCTCGCGAGATCCTGCGTATTCGCGAGATCACCAACAACGTGATGTCCAAACACACCGGTCAATCGCTCGAACGTATTGAGCGGGACGTCGAACGGGACTTCATCATGAATTCCCGGCAGGCGAAGGAATACGGCATCATCGACGAGATCATCGATCGTCCGCGGACCTAAGCGGGCGACAAGGACCTTGGCGAGAAGGAGCAGATTCCATGAAAACGCGCACGGGTTCCGACGAGACACTTCGCTGTTCGTTCTGCCATAAATCGCAGGACGCTGTAGCTAAACTGATCTCTTCTCCCAGCGACTATCCGCGTGCGTACATCTGCGACGAATGCGTCGCGGTGTGCAACTCCATTCTGGACGACGACCGGACTGAGACTCAGCCCGGCGCCGCGCCCGCCCACCTGCCCAAGCCGCAGGAGGTGAAGGCGTTCCTGGATGAGTACGTCATCGGCCAGGAGACCACCAAGAAGAAGCTAGCGGTCGCGGTCTACAACCATTACAAGCGGGTGCAGATGAATCGCACGCGCGGCAACGATGTCGAGCTGTCGAAGTCGAATATCCTGCTGGTCGGCCCGACGGGCAGCGGCAAGACGCTGCTGGCCCACACCCTCGCCAAGATGCTCGATGTGCCCTTCGCCATCGTGGACGCCACCACGCTGACCGAGGCCGGCTATGTGGGCGAGGATGTGGAGAACATCATCCTCAAGCTGCTGCAGGCTGCCGATGGCGACGTGACGCGCACGCAGACCGGCATCATCTACATCGACGAGATCGACAAGATCGGCCGCAAGGACGAGAACCCGTCGATCACGCGCGATGTCTCGGGCGAAGGCGTGCAGCAGGCGCTGCTCAAGATCCTCGAAGGCACCGTGGCGAACGTGCCGCCGCAGGGCGGACGCAAGCATCCGCACCAGGAGTTCACGCCGGTGGACACCACCAACATCCTGTTCATCTGCGGCGGGGCCTTTGTCGGCCTGGAGCGCGTGGTAGGCAGGCGCGTGGGCAAGAAGGCGCTGGGCTTCAAGGCGTTATCGGAGAAGCAGGCCAAGGCGGAGAACGCGAGCGCGGCACAGCGCGACACCGAGCTGCTGCGTCAAGCCGAGCCGCAGGATCTGATCAAGTTCGGACTCATCCCGGAGTTTGTTGGACGCCTGCCGGTCATCGGCATTCTGGACGAGTTGGATGAAGCAGCACTGGTCGAAATCCTGACCAAGCCGCGCAACGCGATCCTGAAGCAGTACCAGAAACTCTTCGACTACGAGGGCGTCAAGCTGAACTTCAACAACGACGCCACCATTGCAGTCGCACGCGAGGCGCTCCATCGCAAGGTGGGAGCGCGCGGACTGCGCATGATCCTTGAAGAGCTGATGCTGGACCTGATGTATCACCTGCCCAGCAAGAAGCAGATCAAGGAGCTGGACATCACGGCCGAGATGGTTGCGAAGCGGGACTTCTCCGAGCAGTTGCTGGAGAAGGCCGGCTAGGCTCAATCAGAAAGGAAAATCGAAGGCGCTGCTTACGGGCAGCGCCTTTGTTGTCTCTGCAGATTTTCTAGGCGCTGTAGTTCGCCACCACTCGAGCCACTTTTCCACTCGCCGCCAGTTCCATGAACTCTGCCGTGCGTCTCCCCTTTTGATTTGTGTAGTAGAGCAGGACGCTGTTTACGCCCCAAAGCACGTCCTCAAGGCGAAAGTGGAGTTCCGGGTAAGTTTCCAGTCCCCGCTGAAAGTAGGCTCTCAAGTTTTCCTTGCCTGCTATCTTGCCATCGGACGTCCCCAGCAACTGCGCGGCAACTGGCGACGTCAACTCGACGGCATCCTCATAGTGCGTCATGATCAGGTCGAGATCATGACCGTTCCATGCCGCCACCCAATCGTTGGCAAGGTTCCATGCCTCGTCTCTGGTCATCGCCGTTTCTCGCGTGCAAGGTTCATCCACATGGTTAGAACGAGAGCCGCGCGCTCCACTGGATCTGGCGGCCCGGCGACATTGCGCCCGTGATGGTGCCGAAGCCGGCGGTATTCACGAAGCGGTTGGGTACATCGTAGTTCACCTGGTTCAGCGCGTTGAAGAACTCGCCGCGCGTCTCTAGCCGCAGCCGCTCGGTCACGGTGAAGGCGCGCACGACGGCTGCATCCAGCGTCTGCATGCCGGGCCCATAGACCGAATTGCGTCCCGCGTTGCGCCGGTACAGCGTAGGCGAAATGCCGAACCATAGCCGGTGGCGGGTTCGTCTTCAGCCGAAGGCTGGGCTCCACAGCCGATCTCTGGGGGAGAGGCTTCCATCCTGTTGATAACCGGCATGGTCCGCCCGGCGGGTCCGAAAAATGCACGGTAGACACCAATGGTTTACCCTTTCTATGAGGGATCGATACAAGCGCACGGATTGTCGGTTAGCATACGTTGACCCTGCAATGAATCGCCTGAAGGTGAGCCTCCCACGGGCATTTGAACATCTGACAAACACAGTCCGGGCCCCGCACCATTTCCGGCTGTCTCGCTTACCGCGTTTCGACGCAGGATTTTGACGCCGGCGCTCACCGGCAATCGTGAGCGGAAGGACAGAAGTGGCGACCAATAAAGACCCAAAAGAGCCGAGGGAAACCAAGGAGCAGCGGGAGCGCGGCGAAGTGCGCAAGCTGCCGATGATGCCCATCCGCGAGATGGTGATCTTTCCCTACATGATGACGCCGTTCATCGTGGGCCGCGAATCAAGCGTCCGGGCACTGGAAGAGGCGCTCAACGGCGACCGGCGCATCTTCCTGGCGACGCAGCACGACGCCAGCATCGACGAGCCCAAGGCGGAGGATGTCTACTCCGTCGGGACCATTGGCAACATCGTCCAGAGCGTGAAGATGCCGGACGGAAACATTAAAGTACTGGTTGAGGGTTTGGAGCGCGCCAAATCCACTGAAGTGAACGACTCGGATGGCTTCTTTGTCGCGACCATCCGCGTGCCGCGCGTCGCTCCTCCCGGCCCCCAGACCGAGCAGTTGATGCAGAAGGTCACCGGCCTGTTTGAGCAGTACGTCAAGCTGCAGCAGAGCCTGAACTACGAATCCATCGTCGCCGCCGTGCGGATGGACGAGCCGGGCAAGCTGGCTGACACCATTGCCGCCAACCTGCAGCTCTCGGTCGAGGAGAAGCAGGAGCTGCTGAACCTGTTTGATCCCACCGAACGGCTGGCGCGGATCGCCGACCTGCTGGACATGGAGATCGAGAAGCTGAACATGGACCGCTCCATCCAGGGCCGGGTGAAGCGGCAGATGGAGCGCGCGCAGAAGGAGTACTACCTCAACGAGAAGATCAAGGCCATCCAGAAGGAGCTGGGCCGCGGCGAGAAGAGCGAATTCGACGATCTGAAAAAGAAGATCGAAACCGCGGGGATGCCCAAGGACGTGATGGAGAAAGCGACGCAGGAGCTCAAAGAAGCTCGAGGCGATGCCGCCCATGTCCGCCGAGTCCACTGTTTCACGCAACTACCTGGACTGGCTGCTGGCCGTGCCGTGGAAGAAGAGGTCGAAGGAGACCCGCTCCATCGACACCGCGGAAAAGGTGCTCGACACCGACCACTATGGTCTGGAAAAGATCAAGGAGCGCATCCTCGAGTTCCTCGCTGTGCGCCAGCTCGTAAAGAATCCGAAGGGCTCCATCCTGTGCTTTGTCGGGCCTCCGGGCGTGGGCAAGACCTCGCTCGGCATGTCGATCGCCAAAGCGACCGGCCGCAAGTTTGTCCGCATGTCGCTCGGCGGCGTACGCGACGAGGCGGAGATCCGCGGCCACCGTCGTACCTACATCGGCGCGCTGCCGGGGCAGATCATCCAGTCGATGAAGAAGGCCGGGACCAAGAATCCTGTCTTCATGCTGGACGAAGTGGACAAGATGGCCTCGGACTTCCGCGGCGATCCCTCCTCTGCCCTGCTCGAAGTGCTCGACCCGGAGCAGAACTCCAACTTTCAGGATCACTACCTCGACGTCGAGTACGACCTCTCGCAGGTGCTCTTCGTGGCCACGGCGAATGTGCTGCACACCATCCCCGGCCCACTGCAGGACCGCATGGAGATTCTTCGGCTGCATGGCTATACCGAGGCGGAGAAGATCGAGATCGCCAAGCAATACCTGGTGAAGAAGCAGATTGAAGGCACAGGCCTGAGTGAAAAGAACATTACCTTCACCGACGAAGCCCTCACCGAAATCGTGCGCAGCTATACCCGCGAGGCGGGTGTGCGCAATCTGGAGCGCGAGATCGGCAACATCTGCCGTAAGGTAGCGCGCCGCGTGGTGAAGAACGGGCTCAAGCACAAGGAAGCCATCACCAGGGAGAACATCGCCGACTTCCTCGGCGTGATCAAGTTCCGCGATTCGCAGGCGCACGACAAGAACGAGATTGGCCTGGTCACCGGGCTGGCATGGACCGAGGTGGGCGGCAGCATTCTCTCCACCGAAGTGCAGGTGCTCGACGGTAAGGGCAAGCTGACGCTGACCGGGCAGCTTGGCGACGTGATGCAGGAATCGGCGCAGGCCGCGCTCTCTTACATCCGCAGCCGGGCGCAGCAGCTTGGCCTGCCGCGCGACTTCTATCGCAATGTCGACATCCACGTGCACGTGCCCGAAGGCGCCATCCCCAAGGATGGGCCCTCCGCGGGCATCACCATGGCAACGGCGCTCGCCAGCGCGCTGATCAAGATCCCCGTGCGCCGCGATCTGGCGATGACGGGCGAGATCACATTGCGCGGCAAGGTGCTCCCTATCGGCGGCCTCAAGGAGAAGCTGCTCGCAGCACACCGCGCCGGCATCTTCGAAGCCATCCTCTCGAATGAAAACGAGAAGGATGTCGCAGAATTACCAGACAATCTGAAGAAGGCGATGAAGCTGCACTTCGTCGAGACCATGGACGAGGTGCTGACGATCGCGCTCGAATCGCCACTGCCGGAGTTGAAGGAGGAGACGCCCGAAGCGCTGGCCGTCGTCCACCCTCCGATCGTGCCGGATCAGCCGCGCGCGCATCAGTAGAGCAGCGGCAGCAATGCGATGAGGGCGCTGCTTCGGCGGCGCCCTTCGTCGTCAATGCAGGAGCGCGAGCAGGCTGGAGTAGTCGTCGGTCCAGAGCCGCAGACCTTCGCGCTGCTCTGTTTGCCGCGAATGGCCGGCGACTGCAGGCAGCGTGAGAAACGCGCGGTTATCGGTCACAAGCACCCAGGTGGCGCTGAACTCCCCTCGCTGATCGTCCGCCAGGCTGTGCACGGTACGCACCTGCATGCCTGCTGCCTGCGCCAGCAGGTAGATCGCGGGCTCGAGATCGACATGCTGGTTCGAGATGTGGAAGGCGAGAATGCCCCCGGGGGCAAGATGCCTGCGGTAGATGGCGATGGCCTCGGCAGTCAACAGGTGCAGCGGAATGGCGTCGCCGGTGAAGGCATCGATCACCAGTACATCGAAGTGCTGCGGCGCCTCCTGAGCAAGTGATGTCCGCGCATCCCCCTCGGCAAAACTGATCTGTGCCGGAGAGTCGCGCAGATACGTGAAGAGGTGCTGCGCAATCGGCTCGACCGCCGGGTTTATCTCGTAGAAGCGCATGCGGTCTCCGGGCCGGCCGTATGCCGCAATGGTGCCGGCGCCCAGCCCGACAATTCCGATAGTGCGCGCGCGGTCTCCGCAGCAATAGCGCAGTGCCAGGCCAACACCGGAGTCCACCGCGTAGTAGGTGGTCGGCGTCTTCATCAGCGCCGGCGTAAAGATTTGCGTCCCGTGCTGGATGGTCCCGTTGCTAAGCGTGCGCACCCACTGCTGGTTGCGATCGTAGCTCTGCTTCACGCGCAGGCTCGCGTAGAAGTTGCGGATGGAGAACAGCGTGTCGCGACGGTAGGCGGCGTGCAGCAGCACGAGCACATAGAGGAGCATCGCGGCACCGGCCGACCAGAGCACGCGCTCGGACCAACTCGCCGGCCATACCACCAGAATTGCAACCAGGGCTGTGGCAAAGAAGGATATCGCGACATCGTAGTTGGAAGAAAAGATCAGCGGCGAGGCGATGCCGATCAGGAATGAGCCGATGGCGCCACCTGCTGCAAAGAGCAGATAGAAGACGGTGAGGTCCTTAGCCGCGCGCGGACGCAGCGCATAAGCCTCGACATGACAGTAGAGGCAGGCGAGAAACATCTCGATCAGGAAGAAGGCGATGCCGATGCCGACGGGCAGCGAGACATCCGCCTTGGCCAGCATGTAAGCAAGCCCGGCAAGCATCACCGCCAGCAGCCGCGTGAGCACCGGGCGCGGCACGAACCTGGCGTATTCGAACGCGATGATCAGCGTGATCAGGTATGCGGCGAGAGGCAGAATCCAGAGCAACGGAATGGCGGCGATGTTCGCAGTGAGATAGCTGGTGACGGCGCACAACTGCATGGAAGCGACCATGGGCAGCAGCAGCCACAGGCATTTGCTTCGCAGCGACGGAGGCGGTCCCTCATTGGTGCGCGCCTCATGCGGAGACGAAGGTTCTGGTGCTCGATTGCGCATACCCCAGGCGAGCGTGCCTGCGAGGACGACGAAGCAGACAAAGCCGCAGCTCCAAAGAACGCGCTGCATGCGGAGCGTGAGATACGGTTCGACCAGCGTGGGATAGAGCGCGAGGGCGAGCAACGAGGCAAGGTTCGACAGCGCAAAGAGGCGATAGGGGATGCGGTCGTGTTCCAGCCGAGCAAGCCACGCCTGCAGCAACGGACTGGTCGATCCGAGCAGCAGAAACGGCAGGCCGATCGATAACAGCAGCGCGAGGAAGATCATGCCGAAGGGATGGGTGGAGGCATGACGAAAGCTCTCGCTGCGGAAGGACCACACCAGCGCCGAAACCGCGGCCGACACCAGCAGCGCGATGTAGAGCGCCATCGGCACGCGCTGGTGGGAACGCCGCGCGGCCCAGTGCGCATAGGCATAGCCGGCGAGCAGCGCAGTCTGGAAGAAGACCAGGCAGGTGAGCCAGACGGCAGCGGAGCCGCCGAAGCTGGGCAGAAGCTGCTTGCCGGCCATCGGCTCGACCAGGAACAGGAGGAAGGCGGCAAGAAAGACCGTGCCGCCGTAAAGCATTCTTGTGGTTTTCAATGAAACGCGTCTCCGGAAACAGTCTTCCGTCTGCTCCGTGAGCTTTCCAGCGATAGCGGCTGGTGTCAAATCGCGTGGACGAAAAAGGGCGCCGCCGCGGCAGCGCCCCTCTTCGCGGTCCAGCCTCCGTCGTTACTTGCGCTTCCAGAACGGGTCCACCGTCGCCCACTCATCCTGGACATAGCTCATATCCGGATTGAAGGCGAACAGATTGCGCTGCGCGGATTCGATGCTTGCCGCTGCGAGTTCGCGATAATGCTTCAGGTTCGCATCACCCATCGCTTCGCGGAACTTCGCACTGTTCGCATCGGCATCGTCCACTTCCGACAGCGATTTCATCGGGGTGATCAACAGCCACATGCCTCCGTTCTCCCATCCGTACGCGCTCTGGTAGAGGGCTATGTGTCTCCCCGGTTCAGCCTTGTCCAGGTTGGCCCGGAGCATCTTCACATATTCCTCCCACTCCGGCTGGTGCCCGATGCGGACCTTGATCCGGGTGATCTGCATGTAGCGCATCGTCGGGATGGAGACACCCGGCTCAGGGGTTATATCGTTGCGCAGCGTATAGAAATTGCTGGACATGCCGGTGAGCAGCTCTCCATCCTCGGCGTACGCGCGGTCGATGTCGGCGGTTAGGCTGGCATCGGCCATCTGCTGCTGGCGATCTTTTTCGAACGCCGCGAACGAGTCATAGCTGAAGAAGAACAGCGAGCGGGGCGGCCCCGAGAGCGAGTCCATCGCCAGGTAGTGTGGCGCCGTTTTGGACTTCTTAGCGGCTTCTATGAATGCATTTTCCGTCTTCTGGTGTGCGCTTCCACTCTTTCCCGGCTTCAGATTTTCAACGTCGATCCTCAGTATCTTGGGTGGCGGAGTCGCCTTCGCCCCACTCTCCTGTGCCCTGGCGGCGGGGAGTCCCGAGACTCCGCCCATAAAGAAACACAGTCCTGCACATATTCCGATTGTCTTGCTCAACATACGATTCCTTCCCTCCAGCGTAAAGAGGCAGCGGTTGAATTACGGGATTAGCAGCGACGGGGGAAGGCCCTTACTCGGAAATCCGATTGGCGGGAAGCCGAAGACTTGCCTTCAGCCAGGCGGATTAAAGCGAAGCGCAGACAGCGGGGAGGCGGGACACAACTCTGAGCGCAGCCGGTCTTCTCTAGAAGAAGCTACGCACTAACAAATCTTTCCAGATCGTGCTGTCGGTGCGTCTGTTTATATACCCCGGCGCCACACTGCGCAAATGGAATATGCGAAGTGGCCCGAGAATTGGAACCGCCAGGCGGCGGCGTACGCGCGAGATGATGACGGCACTTGATCTGCGAGTGAAGCGCATGGCCACCCGCATAGCCAGCAGCACGAGCACGCTCCAGCAGAGCCACACCAGCGCCGTCCGCAAGTGCGCGGCGGTGCTGAGGGAGACGCCGAGGCCGCCGCCTAGCGCAAGGTACGCGGCAATGCACATCGGGCACTTCGGTATCAGCGCGAGCGCAATGCTGGGCAACGCAAACGCGGCTGCTCCACGCGTTCGCCGCGCGGGCCGCCCCTCCGGATTCTGACCGGCGGAGGCGTGGCCCACATCGGCGAGAGCGACCGCAGACGCGGCGCTCCGCCGGCAGGGGCAGACGGGACACGGGCCCGTGTTGTGCAATGCGATCACGCCTGCCTCTCGTCGTGGCAGCAGGCCGCGGAGTTCGGCTTGCCTTCATACTCGTCGTGCCGCTTCACCCAGTCGACGATCTTGCCGTCGGGCCCGCGCTCATTGCGGCCTTTCGGCGTCAGGTCAAGGAAATGATTCACGCCAATGATGGAGTCGAGACCGCGCGCATAGGTGGAATACGTATGGAATATCTCGCCCGAAGGATCCTTGTAGAAGACGCTGAGCCCGGGTAGCTGGTCGCTCTGATAACGCTTCTCCTTCATTACGGTGTAGTTGTACGGCAGCTCGGCGTTGTCGAGCTGATCCTTGGTGAAGGAGACGCCAAAGTCGTAGTTGAAATCGCTGCCTTGTGAGGAGACCCACGGAAAGCGCCAGCCCATCCGCTTCTTGTACGCGGCCAGCTTGCTGTACGGCGCCTGCGAGACGCACAGCAGGGTCACGTCATGGTGCCGCAGATGCTGGTTCGGACCATCGATATGGTCCGCCGTAAGCGAGCACCCATGACATCCCTGCTCCCACTCTGGTCCAAACATGAAATGGTAGACAACAAGCTGGCTGCGGCCCGCGAATAATTCAGCCAGCGTCAACTTGCCCTTTTCGCCTTCGAAGACATACTCCTTCTCGACCCTCTCCCAGGGCAGCTCGCGCAGTCTCTCGGCCATCGCCTCACGCGCGTGCGTGAACTCCTTCTCGCGCGCCAGAAGCGCCCTGCGCGCCATCACCCAATCCTGATGCGAAACCACCTTGTGATCCACTGCTTCTGCTGTCGGCATTGCGGATGCTCCTCTCTGTGGTTGGTCCTTTTCCGTTGCGATCTTCTCGACAGGCACGCCGGTCGAGTGGGCGGGATGGCCCTGGTCATGCTTTCGCCTCTGCGTCGCGCTTTCGGAAGGCGGCTTCTCCAACGTCGGACACCTCGACCCACTTCGGGTCAGGCGAGGCCTCCGCGCCATAGTTGTCATGCCAGTTCCACCACTTGTACGTCGGCGTCTGCGGGTAACCCTCGGGCGAGTCTTCCCACTGCTCCTGCCGTCCGAGCGCGGTCATATCGAGGTAGCTCCAGGTGCTCCCCATGGCTTCGTCGCCGCGGTTGTTGATGAAGTAGGTGCGGAACACTTTGTCGCCGTCGCGGATGAACACGTTGTGGCCGTGCCATTCGTCCACGCCGAAGTCCGCGTCGAAGCTGTCGGTGATGGTGTACCAGGGCATCTCCCAGCCCATCCGCGTTTTCAGGCGCGCGATGTCCGCCTGCGGCGCGCGTGAAGCGAAGGCTAGCGTGGTGTCGCGGGCGTTCAGATGCGCGAGGTGGGCGACCTGGTCCGCTCCCAGCGAGCAGCCGCGGCAGGCATGGTCGGGCCAGCCAAACACGCCCGGTTCAAAAAAGGCGCGATAGAGGATCAGCTGGCGGCGGCCCTCGAAGAGATCGAGCAGGCTCGCTTTGCCCTTGGGCCCGTCGAACGCGTACTGCTTCTCCACCGCCATCCACGGCATCCGCCGGCGCTCGGCGGCCAGCGCATCACGCAGCCGGGTCAGTTCTTTTTCCTTTTTGAGCAGCTCCTCGCGTGCTTTGGTCCACTCTGCTTCCGATACCACTGCGTGTTCCAATTCCAGCGTCTGCATATGCAACTCCTTTCGAGTTTGATCTCGTGGCTCTCGTCCCGCGTCAGCGCGTCTTGCGGCCTTCGGCGGCAGTACGGATACGACCCAGCAGGTTGTCCCAGCCGGTGCTCACGTTTGCGGAGATCTCGTCCGGGATCAGTCCCATCGCCGCGTGGACGAATTGCAGCCGAGTGCCGCTTCCCTCACGCGTCAGCCGGTACTGAATGTTCGAGGTCGCCGGGAACGACATGAAGAGCGGCCCGTAGATCTCCAGCAGCTCCGGAGCCTTGATGGCCTGCACGTGCCCCCACATATGCCCGTTGCCGTTTCCCAGGTCGCGGTACCAGCGGCCGCCTGGCACCGCCTCCAGCTTCATCGGCATGGCGACATCGTCCGGTTTCATATTCAGTGGTCCCATCTGCTCGAGGATCGTTTCAAAGACAATCTCGATCGATGCCTCGATGCGGTCCTCGCGCCGAATGGCGAACGAACGGACGGCTTCCTCCGCCATGGGCTCGACCACGGTGCGTGCTGCTGCGCTCATAGTTCCTCCTCGTTGTTTGTGTTTGTCTGTTGATTGCGATCGCGCATCTTCTGCTCCGCGCGTTCCTTGATCCGATCCAACTGGTGCGACCAGTACTGCTCGAAGGTCTTCACCCAGTCGTGGACGGGTTTCAGTTTGCTCCCGTTCAGCCGGTACATCCGCATCTGTCCGTTGCGTGTCACGGTGACCACCCCGACCTTGAGCAGCACTGAGAGGTGCTTGGAAACCGACGGCTGCGGCATTCCCACGGCCTCGACCACCTCGTTCACGGCACGCTCGCGGCCATCGCCCAAGACATTGAGGATCTCCCGCCGCCGCGGCTCCGCCACTGCGTTGAAGACGTCGAGGGTGGTAGCGGCTCGTGCCATGAATCGATAATATTCTTATATGGGAATATGTCAACGGGCTACTTTTCATGCCTAGTTCCGTGCCGTCGAAAGGACCGGCGCCAGGGATCAATGTGGCAATTTCGGAGCCGAAAGAAAATTTTTCGATACTGATCACGAAAGTCCGGCAGGTGAGACAGCGGGCATATCTGCCGCTCGCAGAGCACCCATCTGCGACAATCGTGAGCGATGCGCCTGATCCCCAAGTTCCTTCTCTCCGCCACGTCGCCGGACCATTTCCCGCCCCCGACCGCTCCTGAGGTTGCCTTCCTCGGTCGGTCCAACGTCGGCAAATCGAGCCTGCTGAATGCGCTGGTCGGCTCGAAGCAGGCCCATGTCTCCTCCACGCCGGGACGCACGCAGTCGATCAACTTCTTTGCGCTGCATGAGGCAGCGGCCAGCATCCAGCCGGTGCTGCTCTTCGCCGATCTGCCCGGCTATGGCTACGCGAAGATATCGAAATCCATCTCCGCAGAGTGGCCGAAGTTCATCGAGCCGTATCTCGCGCTGCGCCCGACGCTCGCGCTCTGCATCTGCCTGGTGGACAGTAAAATCCCTCCGCAGGAGAGCGACGCCCAGCTCATCCGTTACTTGAAGGAAATCGACAGACCCCATGTTGTGGTGGGAACTAAGGCCGACCGGCTCTCCGGCAACGAGCGCACGAAATCGGCTGCGGTATTGAAGCGGGCCTTGGGTGTTGACGATCTGCTGTTGTGCTCTGCAAAGACCGAACTCGGGATGAAGGAGTTGTGGGCACGGCTGCGCTCGATCGCAGCAAATTGATCGCGGCAATGTGACCGCAGCCCAGCTCACGCCCCTAAGCTGCGCACCTGCCCACCAGCGTCAATTTCCACCCGCGCGGCAAGAGCGCCCTGCTGTGCACGCTCTTCCACCGCTGCCATGAACGCCGAGCGCTCTCGCTCGTTCATAGCGACACAGCGTTCCAGCCGCAGAGCTCGGGACAGGTAGCGGGGCGCGCGCGCAATCCAGTTCTGGCGCTCCAAGTCGTCCGCAGGCAGGATCTGGCCGGCCAGCAGATCGAGTTGCCGCAGCACGGCGCTGCCACCGTCGCCGGCTCGCCAGCATACTTCGGCCGGAGAATCGCAGCTTTCAGGATCGCTGTCCGGCGGAACTGCAGGCATTTCGGCGGGAGACCGCAGTGGCTGCGCGCCCCGCTCTAGGAATGTATCGATGTAAATTTTTAGATCCGGCTCCGGCGCTGGCCAGCGCAGCATGTCCGGCTGGGCACCGCGGTCCACCATCTCGGCCAGCACATCCGCGGGCTCGCGCTCCAGCAATACGGCGATCGGCTGCTGCTTGCGCACCTCATTTTTCAGGATGCGGAGCGCCTCCGCGAGCGTGGTCACAGCGAAATCGACGATGCCGTTGCGGACGCAATGGCGCACCGCCTCCGGCTTCGTTTCCAGCACCAGCGATGCTGCGCCCCCGATGCTGGCTGCGATCAGCAGCGCATCGCCCTCATCGGCCAGACTGTCGATCAGCAACAGGCGTCCGGCCAGCGATCCCGCGCCGAACTGCGCGACGGCCGCGCCACAGAGCAGCGCATAGTGCCTGCGCACGCGCGCAACGGTCGGCATTCTGAATTGCGGTGGACCGGGAATCGCGGGTGCATCAGGCATCGTGGAGATTAGATGCAGCTAAAATTCGGCCGATCACCAACTCGAGTAGGGCTGCCCATCACTTCCGGTTTCTTCCGAACCGCTGTGCACGTCATTGATACCTGGCTCGGTCTGATCAATGTTCTGCAGGGTGTCGTCGGTAGCAGGTACCCAGGTGCTCGTGCTCTGGGTCATGGGGTCCTTGGGGAGGCTCTTGAGATATCCACCCT
Organism: uncultured Acidobacteriaceae bacterium; assembly: GCA_963757575.1. GTDB lineage: Bacteria > Acidobacteriota > Terriglobia > Terriglobales > Acidobacteriaceae > KBS-83. The sequence continues at coordinate 86,010 of CAVWSD010000011.1, read as the reverse complement.
GCACAAGATCATCCAGCGACTGCGGCGCCTTCTCTTTGTCCGCGGTGTAGGCGTCGATGGCGCCACGCATCACGTGCAGGTCTTCCTTCAGCACGGCCTCTTTGGCCGCCTTGATGGATGCCATGTACGCAGGGATCGCCACCGCCGCAAGGATCGCCACAATCAGCATGACGATCATCAGTTCCAGCAGCGTGAACCCCGCCTCGGGACCTTTCCTGCGCGGTCTACCAGTCGGCATACTTGGTCCCGTTCAGAGCAGTACCCTGCGCCTTGGTGTACACGTCGAAGACGTTCTGCCCGCCGAAGGAGTCGCTGGTAGGATCGTCCTGCTCCGAACGCAGTCCCCAGTCCTGCTTGCCGGTCATGGGATCGACGGGAATGCGGCGCAGGAAGCGCATCTTCTTGCCCTTTACCTCGACGCCTTTCACCAGCGTATCCAGATCGGGCGGATAGTTGTCGCTGTCCACCTTGGTCTGGATGCCGCCCTTGTCGGCAGCGTCCTTATATTTGTCGATGGCCGCCCGCATCTCCCACAGATCGGAGCGCAGCTCGCGCTCTTTGACCCGCTTGATGTTCCAGCGCGCCAGGGGCACTGCGGCCGAGGCTAGCAGACCCAGGATGGCGACAGTCACGATCAGCTCGATCAGCGTAAGACCAGCCTCGCGCCCGTGGGGCGAGACCGACCTGCGCGAACTGAAGCATCTTCGGTATCGGTGTATACCGTCCCGCGGCTCTTCTTGTGGCTTTTCTTTAAGAAAAAGCCGCGCCGAGATTGTCTCCGCAGACCACTGGATTACCGAAAATGTTTTCAGGCTGCGAATCATACCCGTTCCTTACTTAACTGACGCGGCGGCTGCAGGATTGTGACGGTCTATTGCACTACTGCACATGCACGATGGCGCCGCTGGTGATTACCGGAAGCGCCTGCTGCTTGCTGTCGCGCGCCGCCGCCTTGGTCACGCTCACGATGCTGTCACCCGCGGCCTTAGCCTGGAATGTAAGGACGCAGAGCTGGCCCGATCCGTTCACGCCGGCAACCCCCGGCGGACGGGAGGCAGAGACCGCCACTCCGCCGGCGCCATCATCACGGTGAACCAGCGCAACCGTCTGGCCATCGTGGCCCAGGTAGTTGCCGGAATCGACATTGACCAGCGTCAGCTTCGCGGGATCGTAGTGCAGTTGCATGGGAACCGAGAAAACATCCGTGCCGCCGGAGACGTTGACCGGTACCTGGAAGGTCGAGCCGACTTTGGGAGCAACCGGCGGCGCAGCCAGCGTCACGGACAGCGGCGCGGCATTGCTTGCCGTGGCAGCCTGCTGCATGGCCTGCTCCGCGGCCTGTTGGAGGCCCTGCGGCTGCGCTGCGCCAGTAGCGGGCTGATTCGCAGCCGCTGGCTGACCTGCGGGCTGCGCTGCTGGCTCGACTGCCGATGCCGGGACGCGGATGGTAGCGATGCGGCGCAGCGACACGCTGGTGCCGGTGCCGGTATCAATCTGCTTCAGGTTCAGCGGGCTTAGTTCCTCACCGCGCACCACGTGCGGGATCAGCAGGAAGACAATCTCGTCCTGTGACTGAATCTTGTCATTGTTGCTGAAGAGGTATTTCAGCAGCGGAATCTGTGACAGGCCGGGGATGCCGGAGAAGTTGTTCGAGAGGCTCTGCTGCAGCAATCCGCCGAGAATGCTGGCCTCGCCTTCTTTCAGCCGGATCGTCTGGTCGACAGTGCGCTGGCTGAAGATGGGCTCGTTGATGCCGCTCAGGTTGACGGAGCCGCTCTGCTGCGAGATCGCCATCTTCAGCTTCAGCGTTACGTCGCGGTCGTAATGGATGGTGGGCGTGATCTCGATCTCGACGCCGACATCCTGATACTGGAACTGGGTGTTGACCAGCGAGCTGACCACGGCGGTTGCCGCGCCCGTCTGGTAAGAACCGGTGGCGATGGGGATCTTCGAGCCGACCTTCAGGTCCGCCTTCTGGCCATCCGTGGCACGGATGCGCGGGTTCTGCAGCACGCGCGTGTCGCTGTCGGTCAGCAGCAGGTTGGCCGTCGCCTGGCTGACGGTCATGGCGACATTGTTGGAATTCAGGTTGGCCAGGTTATTGAGCGTCAGGCCGTTGTTGCTGCTGGTCGTCGTGCCGGTAGTTCCTGTAGTTCCTGTCGTACCCGTAGTGCCGGTAGTGGTTGTAGTTGTGGTGGTTCCCTGCAGCGACGCACTGATCTGCTGCGGCAGGATGATGCCGAGGTTACGCTCGTGGTTGCGGTTGACCTCGAGCACGGCAACGTCGACCACGACTTCAGGCCGCGCCTTATCCAGATCGTCCACCAGCTTGCGCGCCAGCAGCAGCTCATCCGGCGTTGCGCGCATCACGATCGCATTCTGGCTGGGCACGGCGTAGAGCTTCGCGTTGGTCAGCACATTGCGCAGCGCGGTTTGAATGTCGTTCAGGTCATTGGTCTGCGAGGTGTTGGAGAGATAGAAGGTCTGCACCGCCTGCGCGTCCAGCTCCGTGCGCTTGGCGCGGGTGTTTTGCGCCACGAAGATGGTGTTGCTGGTGACCGGCCGCCAGAAGGTGTTCGAAAGCACGCCCATGATATGCAGCGCGTCCAGCAGGGAGACATTCTGCAGGTCCACCTGCACGCGCTTGCCGGTGTAATCGGGATCGAAGAGAACGTTGATGCCCGCGATTTTGCCGATGGTCTGGTAGACCACCTTCGAATCTTCCGAAGGCACGTGGATCGTGATCGGCTCGTTCGATGTCGGTTTCAGCTCGGCCGGCCCGGCAACGTCGCCGAGCGGAGTCTCGTTCTGGGGAGTTTCCGACTGCTCCCCGGTGGGAGTCGTGGCAATCTTCTGCTTGATCTGGCGAATGTCCTGCTGCGCCAGCTCATTGGCCGGATCGATCTCGAGTGCGCGCATGAATTCCGTCATCGCGCCGCTCATGTCGCCCTGGTCGCGCAGCTTCTCGCCCTGATGCGTATGCACCGACGCAGCGGTGAACTTCAGCCGCTCGTAGGAAGTCTTGTAGTAGAGATTCTTCGGGTCCTTCTGGAAAGCCGCCGCGTACGCCTCATAGGCCGCGAGATAGTCGTCCTTCGCCTCGGCCGCCAGCCCTTCCTTGTAGAGGGTCTTGGCCGATTTTCCCTTCGCATGCAGCACCGGCGCAAATGCCGGCATGGTGAGCAGGAGAAGGATGGGGAGGCTCCAGGACAGAGCATTTTTCCTGATGCGGTTACGCGCCGAACGAAACTCGGCGTGGTCTTTCTTTACGGAAAGGCCACAGGAACAGTCACTCAATCCCTTACACGTACACGAAAAATGCTCTAGGGTGCGTCGTTGCATGAAACTCCACAGATAAAAGATGCGACGGTGCGCACGGCCTGCCCGCACACGGACTCGATCCACGCTCCAGGCTACGCTGCGCCGAGACGCGCTCATGTGCTGTAGCATTCGCCCCAGTTTCACGAGAGCTGGCTCGCTGATGCGGGATTATAACAAAGCGAGGCGGCCCCGCCGTGAACGTGACTTTGGCCGATTACTCTCGCTCGACGTCGATTTTCCAGTAATTGGATGCCTGGCATAGTAACTGCGCGCGACACTCCGTTTAAGAACGTCCGCACGGAGCGTTGCCGGTGTGCAGAACGCCGGAGCGAACAAAATGCTTTACGATGGGGATTACGCCTATGTCCCGGCAGACCACCCACACAGTGCAGCCAGCCTCGCAAAAGGCGGCCCCGCAAAAGCCCAAGGAACGCGATCCGGTCGCCGCCGGCGCGCGCGACGCTTCGGTCAACCGCGCGGCCAGCCACAACTATTTCCTGCTCGAAAAATACGAGGCCGGCGTCGCCCTCCGCGGCACCGAGGTCAAGTCCATCCGCGAAGGACAGGCCAACCTGAAAGACGCCTACGGATTGATCAAAGATGGTGAGGCGTTTTTGCTGAATGCCCATATTGGTCCATACTCCCACGGCAATATCAGCAATCACGAGGCCACCAGGACGCGCAAACTGCTGCTGAAGCGGGAAGAGTTGAGGAAGCTCGAGGGAAAGACGCAGATCAAAGGCCACACGCTCATACCCACTCGGCTTTATTTCCGCAATGGCCGGGTGAAGTGCGAGCTGGCCATCGCCAAGGGCAAGCAGGACTGGGACAAGCGCGAGACGGTAAAGCGCCGCGAGGCCGACCGCGAGGCCCGGGCTGCCATCGTCCGCAGCCAGCACAAAACCGCAACTGCGTAAACATTCCACCCCAGGAGACCCATGAAGACAGAGTTGTCGCCGCTTGCCCCCGCGTCCTTCGAGACCGAGATGCTGGTCGTCTTTGCCATCAACAAAGCCGATAAGAAGGATAAGAAAGCCGATCCGCAAATTGAGCTGCTGACTGCGGACGCATCGGTAACCTCTGCCGCCGCGAAGGCGGTCAGTGGACGAGAGTTCTCCGCCGCAAGCTGCGAAACGCTGCTGCTGCACCAGCCTGCCGGCCTGAAAGCCGCTCGCCTGCTGATCGTAGGAGTTGCCAAGCCAAGTATGGCCGAGTTGCGGAAGGCGGCCGGCGCGGCGGTCCGCTTCGCCAAGCCGCGCAGCATCCGCTCGCTGGCGCTGCTTCTTCCCACAGCAACAGATTTTCCTGCCATCAACACGGCCCGCGCGACCATCGAAGGCGCCATCATCGCCGACTACGATTCGGATACCTACCGCTCCGATCGCAAGGACCGCAGCATCGACACGGTCACGCTGCTCGCTCCGGGCGGCGCAGCGGAATCTGCATACAAGTCCGGGCTCAATGAAGGCGTCGTTATCGCGGAGTCGCAGAACTTCGCCCGCGCGCTGATCAACGAGCCCGGGAACGTCCTGACCCCGACAGAGTTCGGGCGCCGCGCTGCCGCGATGGCGAAGGAGAACGGCCTCGCCTGCGAGGTCCACTCCACCGACAAGCTGAAAGAATTGAAGATGGGCGCCTTCCTCGGCGTAGCGCAAGGCTCCGCCGAGCCACCCGCGCTGATTGTTCTGCGCTATGAACCAGCCGATGCTCCAAAGGACGGCGCGGTGCTCGGGCTGGTGGGCAAGGGCATCACCTTCGACACCGGCGGCATCTCCATCAAGCCCGCCGACAACATGGAAAAAATGAAGTACGACATGGCAGGCGGTGCGGCGATGATCGGCGCCATGCGCGCCATCGCGCAGTTGAAGCCGAAGGTGCGCGTCGTCGCCGTCATCTTGTCTACGGAGAATATGCCCGGTGGGAAAGCCTACAAGCCGGGCGACGTGCTGACCGCCATGTCCGGCAAGACCATTGAGATCATCAACACCGATGCGGAAGGCCGCCTTGTCCTGGCCGATGGGCTGCACTACGCGCAGCAGCTTGGCGCCACCCACCTCATCAACGCGGCGACGCTCACCGGCGCGGTCGCGGTCGCGCTCGGCCAGATCAACGCCGGCGTCTTCACCAATAACGACGACGAATACGCGCACTTCGCAAAGGCAACCGACCAGTCAGGCGAGCGCTTCTGGCGGCTGCCAATCGAGGACGAGTACCGCGAATCCATCGTCTCGCAGATCGGCGATATCAAGAACACCGGCGGACGCTATGGCGGCGCCATCACCGCGGCAATGTTCCTGAAGGAATTCGTCGGCGACACGCCATGGCTGCATCTCGATATCGCGAGCACCGCATGGAATGACGATGCCAAGCCCTGGATCGCCTCAGGACCCACCGGCATCGCAGTGCGCAGCATTACCGAGTGGGTGCGGACTTACGCCGAATAATGGACAAGGGGCCCGACGTGTCAGTGGGATTTTGCGGACGGAGCGGTTGAGCTCTTTTCGAACGTGGCATTGGGTAGCGGGAAATTCGCGAATGCCAATGTTGCCGGCTATGCGCCCGCCCGCCGAGCTCTCATTACCGGCCCAGTGAGAGGGCTTGTGTTCCGTCGGCAGTAACTTGTTCCCCGCCGCCATGACTGCTGCCGTTCAGTGGGAGATAGACGGTGAATTCGGTGCCATTGGGGCTCGTCGCGAGCGCGATCTCGCCGCCATGCTTCGATTCAACGATGCGCCGTGCTATGTCGAGACCCAGGCCGGTGCCGCTACCTACGGGCTTGGTGGTGAAGAAGGGCTCGAAGATGTGTTTCTGGTCCTCCTCGGTGATGCCAGGGCCGTGATCGGCAAAGCTGACGGCGATGCGATCTCCGTCGCGCCGCGTGCGGATGCTGATTTCCCCGCCCTGCGGCGAGGCGTCGATAGCGTTATCCAACAGGTTGGTCCACACCTGGTTAAGGCCGGGCGCGGCATTCCCGAGCGGCGGCAGGTCCGAGGCGAAGTGCTTGCGCAGGACGATGCCCTTGTGGCGCAGCTTGTGCCCAAGGATGATGAGGGTGCTGTGCAGACTTTCGTGAACGTTGAGCGCCCCGCCGACACCCTTGCCCTCATAGGCGTAGTTCTTGACGGCCACGACCAGGTCGGTGACGCGGGCAATGCTGGACTCGATGGTCGAGACGAGCTGGATATTCGAGATGACGGACTCGAGCCAGTTGAGAACGTCAGAGAGGTCCTGCCCCTGAAAGGCATCGCGGGTGCATCCCAGCCGCTCCGGGTCCATGCCCATATCAGCAAGCCCGGGGGCAATCCGCCATGCATTGTCGACGCCGACTTTCTCCAGCCATTCGGCCAGAGCCTCTTCGCGATCGGATTGTTCGAGTGAGCCCATCAGCACGCAGCAATCGCGGCGCATGGCCTGCTGCTGCAGGGAGTTCATGCAGTCCAACTGCTCCTGGGTGCGCGGTCTGCTGGTAAAACGCAGACCGATCTCCTGCATCCGGGCAAGGTTTTCTCGGAGCTGCGAGGCCGCGCGCAGTGCGGCCGCGCCTGGATTGTTAAGTTCGTGCATGAGGCCCGCTGCGAGGGTGCCGAGGGAGGCCAGCTTTTCACGATGGACGGCGTTGACCTGATAGGACTCAAGGCGCCGTGCCATGTTGCCCAGGATGGCTGCGCGCACACGTGGGCAGGAGAACATGAGCTGCCAAAACGATTCCTCATCGAAGCGGACGATACGCGATGCCGTGGTGGCGACCAGGTCGAAGCCCGTTCGCGTGCCTTTGAGCAGACCCATCTCTCCGAAGGCCTCACCCGTCCCAATCGCCATCGCTCGAGGCGGCTCGCCTTCCTTCTCGTACTTGCGAATCTCCACCTCGCCGGCAAGCAGCACGTAAAAGGCGTCGCACATCGATCCGGGCGGCACGATGTCGGTCCCAGCCTCTGCTTCGATCAGCTCAACAGTGCCGAGACACTCAAGGTTCTCCACTTTCATCTCGACGAAAACGGGAACCTTTGACAACTCGGGGAAGAGTGTCTCCGAGGGAACGCGCTGGATACGAAGGCTGGATTTATCACTGCTCATGCTGGATGAAGGTGCGTCTGCTTCCTTTCCTTGCGCCACTAGCGGGCTGCCATGTACTGATGGATGAACTGCACGGCGATGGACCCTTCGCCAACAGCCGACGCACAGCGCTTGATGGAACCGTGACGAACATCGCCGGCGACGAAGACGCCGGGCACGCTCGATTCCAACAGATACGGATCGCGCTGTAACTGCCACTGTCGCGTGAACTGCTGACACCGTTTCAGGTCATTGCCGCTCAAAACAAACCCTCGCTCATCCTTCAACACATTTGATGGGAGCCAATCCGTCTTCGGCTCCGCACCGATGAAGATGAACAAACCCGTCGCGTTCACGGTCTGTTCCCCATCGGGCCGTGCAATACGCAGTTGCTGAAGGCGCCCGTTGCCTAATGCTTCGACGATCTTCGAACCGGTCCAAACCTCAATATTGGATTCACGACCGATCTCATCGATTAAGTATTTCGACATGCTGCTTTGGAGGGATGCGGCGCGTACCAGGATGACCACCCGGCGGGCAAATTGGCTGAAGGCCATGGCAGCCTGTCCGGCGGAGTTGGCGCCCCCGACCAGGAAGACTTCCTCATCCTTGCAGGAACGAGCTTCGGCCAGGGCAGCGCCGTAGTAGATACCCGCACCTGTAAGTTGTTCTATACCAGGGACATCCAGCCGGCGCCAGTCGACACCTGTGGCGATCAGACAGGTTTGGGCAGACACTTCGCGGCCATCGCCCAGGCAGACGAAGTGATACCCCTGCTCGGAGCGCAGCGAGGCAGCGCGACCGGAGAGGAATTCGACGTTGAAACGGACCGCCTGCTGGTAGGCACGTTGTGCCAGCTCCGCGCCACTGAGGCCGGTGGGGAAGCCGAGATAGTTCTCGATGCGCGAGCTGGTGCCGGCCTGGCCACCGGGTGCTTCCTGCTCGATGACCAGGGTGCGGAGCCCTTCGCTTGCGCCGTAGACGCCGGCGGCAAGTCCGGCGAGGCCGGCTCCCATCACCACCAGATCGTAGACATCCTGCGAGGGCTGCGTGCGCAAGCCGATTTTCTCGGCGAGCACGCTCTGCTCCGGCTGCTCCACGTAGGAGCCGTCCCGGAAGAAGAGCACGGGCAGCTTCGCGTCCTTGAGGCCGTTCTGGTCGAGCAACTGCTGGGCTTCGGGCGAGCTCTCCACATCCAGCCAGACGTAAGGAACGTAGTTCCTGGTGAGGAACTGGCGCACATTGTGATCCCGGAGCGCGTAGCGTGCGCCCACAACACGAAGTCCTTCAAACGGCGCCTTGTGAGTGTCACACCAGGTTTCCAGCAGGTCATCGATGACTGGATAGAGCTTTTCTTCCGGCGGATCCCAGGGCTTGGTGAGGTAGTAGTGGATGCGCGCCGCGTTGATCGCACGGATGGCGGCTTCCGTGTCCGAGTAGGCGGTGAGCAGAGCGCGTTTCGCATCGGGAAAGATCTCGATGGAGCGCTCAAGCAGCTCGGTTCCGTTCATACCGGGCATGCGCTGATCGGAGAGAAAGAGCGCCACGCTTTCCGAACGCTGCTTCAGTTGCTTCGCCAGCTCCAGCGCGGCCTGTCCGGAGCCGGCGCGCAGGATGCGGTAACTGGCGGCGTAGCGGCGGCGCAGATCCTGCACCACCGCTTCGAGCACACTGACATCATCATCAATTGCGAGAATGACTGGCTTGCTCATCGACTCCTCAAGCGATCTGCGACTCCTCGAGCGTGTTGTCGGAGGAGGCGAAACATACCTGCGTCTTTAGTGTAGTGCCTCGCCGGGTGTGGTTGCAGCCTGGCTGCTATGCCGGTGGTAGAGAGTGAGGGCGATGCGAACGAGTACGCGAGCGACGTTGAAAACACGCAGGATGCGCAGAATGTCAAAGGCGTTTTATGCCCGAAAGCACACTCCCGTAACACTATCGTGGGGTTGTCGCTCGTGGCTCTATCGCTGATCTTTAAGGGGCAACAGTGCAGCAGAGAAGACGGAAAGGGCGACCCGCGGCGGTGAGTAAAAAGCGGGCGTTCAGTGAGCAGTTCACAAGAAGTAAAGAGAAGATTTGCCGCAATCTGCCGATAGGTCTTGGTGACAGCGCATCCGTTGTGGGAAGTTAAGAGACGAAGCTCTTTGTGCGAGACCGTGGTCTCGAGGGGAGTGGATACGTGAGTTGCGCGCTCTAATCTGTCGGTAAAGGGGCTCAGCAAACGAGGCGCAATGAATAAGATCATTTTAGGCGACAATCAGGCGATCTTCCGCGCAGGCATCGCGAAGGTGCTGGCGAGCGAAGAGGACTTCCGCGTAGCCGCGCAGTGTAGCGACATGGCACGTATGGTGCTGGCAGTGGACACCTACCGTTCTTCGATTGTGGTCTTCGCGTCCGCCCTTCGCCCGGATATGGCTGACTTCATGAACCGGGTCAAGACCGCCGGCAGCCGCGCGGTTGTGATTGCGGAAAATGGCGAATCGGCTTCCTCCTACACAGCCCAGGGTGTGCGTGGCGTGGTCTATCGCAACACCACCGGCGCGGCACTGGTGGACTGCGTGCATAAGGTGATCCATGGACTGACCTGCGTGCAGCGTCCTGCCGATGCAACACACAACGAAGACGAGGATGCGGTGGGCGCCCGCGTGCGCGACCGGCTTACCCCGAAAGAGATGAAGATCGTCGCCCTGATCGTTCAAGGCTGCAAGAACAAGGAGATTGCGCAGCGGCTCGGCACGACGGAGCAGGTGATCAAGAACTATCTGCGCTCGGTCTATGACAAGACCGGCGTCTCCGACCGGCTGGAGCTCGCGCTTTTCACCATTCATCACCGCATCCTTGCGGCCGCAGCGGCCGAGGCGGTGAATGGCCTGCAAGCGCCCGCGGCGGCGAATGGCATCCAGACGGCCACCCCCACATTACAGATGCGCAGCGCGTAAGAATCAGAAGCGCACAGAGCAGCACTTTGGCCATTCCAACAGCCCTCCGCAAGGAGGGCTTCTGTTTTTTGGCAAAGAATGATGCGCTGCCGGTCTGGTCTCAGCCGGTCTTCGCCGCTGATGCGATCCACGGCATCCGCGCGCCGACAGTGGCTATCGTGGCCGACACCGACGTGATGTGTCCTGAACACGCCGTGGAGTTGGTTCCGGCTTCTCCCACACGCACAACTTGCCGTGCTTTCCGGGCACCGATCACATGGCGCCGATGAGGCGCGCCGCGTCGTTAGTGCCAATGATGAGCGAATGTCTCGACGCCGCGATGCCGGCGGCTGAGGCGAAGTAGCGGACTCGCGATCGGCAGGGGCACCATCGCTCGCACTAACGCAGCTTCTCAGCGACGGACTTTGCCTGAGTGAAGAGTAATAAATAATCCGGGCCACCGGCCTTTGAATCTGTGCCGGACATGTTGAAGCCGCCGAAGGGATGCGCGCCTACCATCGCTCCGGTGCTCTTGCGGTTGAAGTAGAGATTGCCGACCTGGAACGCACGGCTTGCATGCTCAAGCTTGCGTTGGTCGTCGGAGTAGACCGACCCAGTGAGACCGTATTCCGTGTTGTTCGCAACATCGAGCGCTTCCTCGTAGTTCTGAACGCGAATGATTGCGAGCACCGGACCGAAGATCTCCTCCTGCGCGACGCGCGCAGTGGGGGCGACATCGGCAATCACGGTGGGCTGGACGTAGTAGCCGCCTTCGGCATTTTCAACGGGCGCGCCACCTGCGATGACGCGGCCTTCGCCCTTGCCGATGTCTATATAGCTGAGAATCCTCTTCATCGCGGCCTCATTGATCACCGGCCCTATGTAGACATTCTGGACGGGATCGCCAACCTTGAGCTGTGCCACGCGCTCCTGGATGCGCTCGACGAATGCGTCATAGATGGGATCTTCGACGATGGCGCGCGAGCAGGCGGAGCACTTCTGTCCATTAAAGCCGAACGCAGAGGACACCACACCTTCCACGGCGGCATCGATATCCGCGTCCGAGCTGACGATGATGGCGTCCTTCCCGCCCATTTCGAGCACAGTGCGCTTGATCCAGATCTGACCATTCTGCGTCTTCGCGGCGCGCTCGTGAATCTCGAGACCAACAGCCTTGGAGCCCGTGAAGGCGATGAAGCGTGTCTTCGGATGTTCGACCAGTGTGCGGCCAACCACGGGGCCACCCTGACACAGGTTCACGACACCCGGCGGCATACCTGCTTCTTCGAGCACATCGAGGAAACGCGCCGCGATGGTTGGAGCGTCAGTGGACGGCTTGAGCACGACCGTATTGCCGCACACGATAGCCGCTGCGGTCATGCCGGCCATGATGGCAAAGGGAAAGTTCCAGGGGGGAATGACGGCGCCCACTCCCAACGGCACATAGATAAGCCGGTTGCGTTCGCCCGGATACTGGATCGGCGGTTCGGCATTTGCGAGGCGCAAGGCTTCCCGGGCATAGAACTCGAGGAAGTCGATGGTCTCGGCAACATCGGCGTCCGCTTCTGCCCAGTTCTTGCCGACTTCGTAGACCAGCCAGGCGCAGAACTCAAATTTGCGATCGCGGATGAGCGCGGATGCACGCAGCAACAGTGATGTACGCAGCTCCGGCGAGACAAACTGCCAGGTCTCGAAGGCTTTGAGCGCCGCGGCCAGGGCCTGTTCCGCGTGTTCCGCGCCAGCCTCCTGGTGGATGCCGACTACCTGGGATGGCTTCGCAGGATTGAGCGAACGAATCTTGTCTTTGGTGCGCACACGCTCGCCACCAATGATCAGGTCATATTCGTGACCCAACCTTGCGCGCACCCGTTCGAGCGCATCCTTCATGGCGTGCTCGTTGGCGCTCGACTTGAAATCGACGAACGGTTCGTTGCGGAAGGCGCCGCTGGGGGCAAGCGGAAGGATCACGGTAGAGATCTCGGTGGTAGCCATAACCTTACAGTTTAAGTCACTCCACGATCGCTGGCGAGCGGAGGTCATTCCAGGCAATCACGGCCATAACATCTACCCGGCGTACTGCGCGCGGTTCTCTCCTCTTGACAATCTACTGGACGCTATTCCATCATTCCTCTTGTTTAGCTAGAGGAGCGACATACATGCCCGCAAAGTCCAGCGACCTCGTCCAGGGGACGCTTGAGATGCTCATTCTGAAGACACTCGCCCTCGAAGCGATGCATGGCTACGGCGTGGCGATCCGGATCGAGCAGATCAGCAGCGGCGTCTTCCGGGTGAACCCGGGGTCGCTCTTCCCTGCCCTGAGCCGCCTGGAACGTGCGGGCCGCATCAAGGCGGAATGGCGGGCGACCGAGAACAATCGCCGCGCGAAATATTACCTCCTGACGGACAGCGGACGGAAAGCGCTTAAGGATGAAACCCGTGAATGGGGACGCCAGATCGCTGCAATTGCCAGAATTCTCGAAGCCTGACGGAGGAATGCTGTGATCCTGCGACGTTTTCTCAGCGGAGTGCAAGCGCTTTTCCATAAAGATCAGCGAAACGCCGAGATGGATGAGGAACTGCGCGGCTACCTCGAAGCCGCTGCCGTGGAGAACGTACGCGCCGGCATGAGCGAGGCCGATGCGATGCATGCCGCGCGAGTGCAGATGGGCAGCATGGAATCGGTCAAGCAGAAAGTTCGCGCTTCCGGATGGGAATCTGCAGCGGAGTCGATTTGGCAGGATGTCCGCTATGGCATGCGTCAGTTGCTACGCAGTCCAGGATTCACGATAGTTGCGCTGCTTACGCTCGCGCTTGGGATAGGCGCCAACACCGCCATCTTTACGCTGGTGCATGCGGTGATGCTGAAGCAGTTGCCGATCGCCGATCCGCAGCATCTCTACCGCATCGGTGAGGGGGAATTCTACTGCTGCGAATGGGGCGGGCTTCAGGGTTCATGGGGCACCTTCGACTATCCCTTCTATAAGCACCTGCGCGACACGAATCCGTACTTCGAGCAGATCGCTGCCTTCTCCGGCAATACGCCTTCCTTCACTATTCGCCGTGCTGATTCCTCGAAGAGCGCCCAGACCATCAACGGCGAATACGTCTCCGGCAACTACTTCGCGACGCTGGGTCTGCAGCCTGCGATGGGGCGCCTGCTCAACCCTTCCGATGACAGAGCGGGAGCCCCTGCCGTCGCTGTGATGGGATATCGCGCGTGGCAGCAGGACTATGCTGCCGATCCTTCGATCGTCGGCTCCAAGTTGCTGGTCAATGGACTGCCGGTGACGGTGGTGGGCATCGCCGCTCGGGATTTTTTGGGCGACCGGTTCACCACCTATCCGCCTGCAGTGTGGATTCCGCTCAGTCAGCAGCCGATGTTTGAAGGGCTGGGACCGAAGTCTCTGCTGAATTCCTCCGGCGATGCGTGGCTGTACGTGATTGGCAGGCTGAGACCAGGCGCAATGCCGGCGCAGGTGCAATCGCAGCTCTCAAGCGACCTGCAGCACTGGCTGCGCGCCCAGGGGCGCACGGACGATGCCGAGCAAAAGATCGCGAACCAGCATATTCAAATAACGGCAGGCGGCACCGGCATCTCGCCCTTCCGCAGCAATTCGAAGGAGGGCCTCTATCTGCTGTCGGCCGGGGCGCTCCTGGTGTTGCTCATCGCATGCGCGAATCTGGCCAACCTGCTGCTGGCCCGCAGCGCTGCGCGCGAGCACCAGACGGCCCTCCGGCTGTCGCTCGGTGCGACACGCTGGCGGCTGATACGCGCGGTGTTGACGGAGAGCGTATTGCTCTCGCTGATCGGCGGCGCGGCCGGAGTGCTGCTCGCCTACGCGGGAACGCGGGCGATCGTGTTGATCGCCTTTCGTGGCGCGACTTACATTCCTGTCGACCCGGCCCCATCTTTGCCGATCCTTGGCTTTGCGTTTCTGCTTTCCATCCTCACCGGCGTCGTGTTCGGAGTTGCGCCGGCATGGATCGGCACGCATGCCGATCCATCGCATGGGCTGCGGGGCAGCAATCGGAGCAGCACGACCCGTGCGTCACGGCCGCAAAGGGCGCTGGTAGTTGTGCAGGCGGCGCTTTCTGTCGTGCTTCTCGCTGTGGCGGGACTAGTCACCCAGAGTCTGAATAATCTCGAGAAGGCAGACCTTGGTTTCGAAACGCAGGGCCGGCTGCTGGCGAACCTCAACTTCAAAGCTGCCGGATATAAGCCGGAGCAGCTTCCAGCCTTGTATGAACAGGTGCAGGACCGCCTGGAGAGCCTTCCCGGTGTGCGCAGTGCGAGTCTTTCGCTGAACAGTCCGCAAAATCTCTGCTGCGTGACGGTGGATATTTCGATTGGCGGCCGATCGGACGCGTGGATCGGAGATGTCGATACAGCTTTTAGCCGGGTCGGCCCTCACTATTTTGAGACGATCGGCACTCCCATCCTGCGCGGTCGTTCCATTACGCGGCAGGACACGCAGACATCGCGGCATGTTGCCGTCATCGATGAAGCGTTTGCTCACAGATTCTTCCCCGGTGACGATGCGATCGGTAAGCACTTTGGCATGTCGCAGCCGGGACACGGATACGATTACGAGATCGTGGGCGTGGTGAGAAATACGAAGTACCGGAGTCCGGCGGCCCAGTCCAGACCCATGTTTTTCCTGCCGTTTACCCAGACAACCCAATATGCGCCTCCGGGTGACCAGCGGCTGGAAACGGGAACGCTCTATGCACAGTCCATTCAACTCCGCGTGGCCGGCATTCCGGAGAGCTACGAGAAACCGCTCCGTGAGGTTCTGGCCGGCATCAATCCCAACCTGTCTCTGGACGATGTGAAGAGCTACCGCGAGCAAGTGGCGGTTCAGTTTAATCAGCAACGGCTGATTGCGCGGCTCACCGGCCTCTTCAGCGTGCTTGCGCTGGTGCTGGCCTCGGTGGGTCTTTACGGCGTGACGGCCTACAACGTGACGCGCCGCACCGGTGAAATCGGCATCCGGATGGCTCTTGGCGCCAATCGCGGAAATGTCGTCAGCATGGTTCTAGGCGGAGCATTCTCTCAGGTGGCAATCGGCCTTTGCATCGGCATTCCGCTTGCCATGCTCTCCGGCCGCGCGCTCGCGCATCAACTCTATTCCGTTCCCGGCTTCAATCCACTGGCCTTCGGCGGAGCGGTTCTCGTCCTGTGTCTCTGCGCGCTGGCCGCAGGGCTTCTTCCGGCGCGCCGCGCCGCATCCATTGAGCCCATGCAGGCGCTTCGCATGGAGTGAGTGGAGCCGTTGCGTCAGATTTCCGGCGGCGCGACAGCTCCGGGCGCGGTATAACTGCTGCGATGGCTTGGGCACCAGGAACCCGCGTCGGCGACTACGAGATTGCAGGGACGCTCGGCTACGGCGGTATGGGCGAGGTCTACCGCGTACGGCACACCATTTCGGACCGTGCTGAAGCGATGAAGCTGCTGCGCGCCGGGCCTGCTTCTGCACCACAGGCTCAGGAGATGATGGACCGCTTCGTGCGCGAGATCCGTCTGCTGGCCACACTGCAACATCCGAACATTGCCACTCTGCACACCGCCTTCCGCCACGAGGAAGAGCTGGTGATGATCATGGAATGCGTCGAAGGCGAAGACCTTGCACGACGCCTCCCTGCCGGCCTGACGCTCGAACAGTCGCTGCGTTATACAAGGCAGGTCCTGGAGGCGCTACGTTATGCGCATGGCCGCGGCATCATCCATCGCGACATCAAGCCGTCGAACATCATGATTACGCCGCAGGGCGAGGTAAAGCTGCTGGACTTTGGACTCGCCCTGGGTGGCGCTCTGGGCGGTCTCGAACAGCGTCTGACTACAACCGGCGCGCTGGTGGGCTCGATGCACTATATTGCGCCTGAACACATTTCAGGCGAGCCGCACGATGCGCGGTCGGATATCTATGCCGTCGGGGTCACGCTCTACGAGATGATCACGGGCCGGCTACCGTTTGAAGGCACCACCCATCTCCAGGTAATTGCCGCACACCTGCAGCATGCGCCAGTGCCGCCAAACCAGATCAATGCGAACATTCCGGCGGCGCTTTCAGCCACGGTCATGCGCGCACTCGCCAAGAATCCACGGGAGCGCTGGCAAACGGCCGAAGCCTTCCTGGCGGCGCTGGACGAAAACGCGTTGCGCAGCACGCCGGCGGGAGATGTTTCTCAGGTGCGGGTCGCGCAGTCTGTGCAGACGGGAGGGGCAGCGGTGAGCTCTCCGCAGCCGACGAGTGCGCATCGGCCGGAGTCCCTGAGCGAGATTACCCGGCGATTGGCCGAACACGTAGGTCCGATTGCCGGAGTGCTGGTGCGACGCGCCTCCAGCAGCACGACCAACCTGCGACAGATGTGCGATGCCCTGGCAGAGGAGATCGCATCGCCGGCGGGACGCCAGAAGTTCCTCGCGGCAGTCCACAGCCATCTGCGCATCAGCGGACAGTACTGACTGAACTTACCCCAACAGGCGCATCGCTTTGGTCAGACTTGTAAAGAGGCGGTTGAAGGATGCGGTAAGCTCTGCAATCTCGTCCTTGCCGCGCACCGGAAGCTCGGCCCCCTCAAGCTGGCCGGTACTGACCTGGTTGGCTACACGGGCGAGGCGGCGCACCGGACGAATGATGAGCAGCAACAGGATCAGGTTGGTCGCCACAATCAAGGCCGCGAAGGCGACGGTCAGCGAGAGCATAAGCGAGTGAAAGGCCTTGTCTGCGATGCTGACCGGCACCGCCGTCGGCACGGAGACAATCTGCGCGCCGATGATTTCGTTGGCCTGCCAGCCGAAGCCATGGTCCGGTCCGTACTTGCGGATCATCGAGGCGGGTGCGGCCGCGGGATCACTGTGGCATGGCAGGCAGGTCGGCCGGGCAACGATGGGATGCGCCAGGTAGAGCGCTGTGCCGGTCGGCGTTGCCCGCTGCGCCACCAGTTCTGAATCGCCGGGGTGATTGCGGAATTGCTGGATAACGTCCGCCTCCCAGTCCACGGCACGGTCCTGCGGATTGGTGGGGTTCAGCGCCGGCTCGCGGTAGGTGTACTCGGGAAAACGCGCGCGTAATTTGGCGAAGGTCGTGGTAGCGCCATACGCAGGCACAGTCTGCGGCAGGAACTCCTGCTCGTATTTCGGATTGCCCATCAGCAGCGGCTTCAGCTCGTCTGACGTATAGCGCCGGACCGAACTGGCGCTCTCCATCATGAGTTCGGCCTGCTGGAGAACCTGAGAGCGGGCATTCTGCTGAAGGAAATTGTGGGCGACGAATGCGACCACCAGGAGGCCGAGCGCCGCCAGCGTCACAAGAATGAGATCGAACTTGAGCAGCAGTTTCATGTGGCCCTTACGTATTCAGACCAGCCGGTCGATGGTGAGCATGGTGCGGTCGTCTGCCTGAGGTACGCCCTCGCTGAAGCGATCGACTGCGCCAAAGATGGCACCGATAGGGTTCTCACCCAGCAGATATTGCTCGAAGTGACCGACAGTAAATTGCTCACCTGCGGGGTTTTCTGCCTCGCTGACGCCGTCACTCAACAGCACCATACGACTGCCCGGGGGCATCGTTACGGGAACGGCGTGGAAGGTTGCAGCGGATAACATGCCCACCGGCATATCGCCTTCCTCGATCAGATGAATGCGGCCATCCTGTCCGACAAGCAGGGGAGGAACGTGCCCACCGTTCACCAACTCGGCTGAGCCGTCATGCCGGCAGCGCAGCGCCACGAGAGTGACATATTTCGCTCCGGAAACGCGAGCGCAGAGGAAGGCATGGACGGCGCTGACAGCATCCACCAATGAGGCGCCGCTCGTGATCTGCGCATACATCATGCCATGCACGATGGAGGCCAGAAGCGCGGCGGACATTCCCTTTCCCGAAACGTCTGCGACGATCGCCACGCAGCCATCTTCCGTGCAGATGACATCGTAGAAGTCACCTCCTACCTCGGTACAGGGCAGCGTCCGCGCGGACAACGCATAGCCGGGCACGGCGGGCAGGTCGCTGGAGATGATGCGCTGCTGGATGGCGGCCGCGATCTCCATCTCTTTGCGCATCAGAGCGGCGGCCTGTTCCGCTTCCAGCATTCGCGCATTTTCAACCAGCGTGGCCGCCTCAGTCGCGATGGCGCGCAGAATCTCCCGGCTCACTGAACTGAGATTGCAGGATTGTAATCGGCTGTCCAGATAGAGCAGACCGAGCAGCGTTCCGGTACTGCGACGGCGCAACGGAATAGCAATCACGCTGCGCAGATCGTGCGCGATGATGCTGTCGCGGCCGATTGCGGCGCCCTCGCCAGTCGCGTCCCCCAGGATGTAGTCGAGGCCGGATTGCGCCGCATCGCGCACAATGGAGCGGGAGATCTTCGAGTCATCGTGCAGCGCCGAGCCATTGCTCGCGCGGCCGGTCCGAAGGCGCAGGGACGGGACATTATCGCCAAGGAAAACGAAGCCGCGTTCCGCACAGGTGAGGCGCAGCGCGTACTCGATCATGGTGCTGAGCACCTCGTCCAGCACCTGGGTGCCGTTGAAGCGCTGCGCGGCTTCGAGAAACAGTGAGAGCTTTTCCAGGTCGGACCCGCTCACCTGGCTGGAAGCGCGCGCGAGCAGGTCCCGTGCGCCAACGGCTGTTTCGTGCCGGATGGTGCCCGTCTCCTCCAGTGCCGGACCGTCAAGGAAGACGAGCGTTACGCTGGATTCTCCAAGCATGATCCGGTCGCCGGAGCGAAGCCGCACCCGCTCGACTCGTTGGTCATTGCGCAGCGTGCCGTGCCTGCTGCCCAGATCGCGGAGGTAAAGACCATCCGGCTCCGCTTCAATGCAAGCATGCTGGCGCGAGACCTGCGCGTGGGCCATGCAGAGATCGCTCTCTCCGCTGCGCCCGATGCTGAAAGGAAAGTGCAGCAGAGGATACGTGCGCACGCCATCGGCATCGGTGAGTTGCAGGCGCGGCTGATCGTCTCGAGACATATCCTTTGTTCACAACACCTGTGTTTCGCCCAGCCCGCGCGAAGAGCAGCATTTTCTTGACGGAAAACCTGCGTCGACTCTTACCCTGTCTACACCAATGTGACAACGGCGTAGCGGCGCGCCGGCAAAAACGATCGCCAAAACGCGAACGGAGAGTGGCCGCAGTCTACATCAAGCGGCAGAACGAGCGGCTCGAAATCGTCCGATGGGCCGCGGACGGCGCGAGGCAACCGCCTTGGTGAGGATCAGCCTGTAACGGCGCGGGCCTGCTGTCGCTCCCGCTCGATGCCGCTGAGGGTACTCCAAAGGGCCGCTGCGGTGGCTTCCGCCGCATCCAGTGCGGCATGTGCGTCTTCGGGATGCGCGGTCAGTTCGGCTTCGATTGCATCGCGCCACACCTGTGCGTGGTGGACATCGGCGGTCTGATGCAGAGTGAAGTAGCGCGCGGTCGCGGTGTCCGCGCTGTAGTGCTGTTTCAGTCCCTCGGCCTTTGTGCGCGCGATGGCGGGCACGCGCGACTCATAGGTATAGAGCGATGCCAGCGCCGAGGCCGGCGACCCCTCCATAGCACCGCGGAAGTGGGCGATGAGGGCTGCGGTTTCCGGCTGTAACTCGCGGCCGCGTACTTCCGCGGAGCCCGCACCCATGCCGGCCGCAAAGTCCATCCACAGATCGCTATGGGGGCGGCCAGCGGGCACTCCTTCCTCATCAGCAAGATTTTCGAGCACCGTCCGGCGCAGCGGCGCGTCCTCGAGATGGGAGTGCAGCGCGCTCAGGTAGGTCGGAAACGCGGAGACGTGATGCCAGTATTCGGACGCGTACTCGCGCAGCTCGTCACGCGTGAGCTCGCCCTTCGACCACGCTTGATAAAAGGGATGCTTCAGCAGGTCGTAGCGAGCGACGCGGGCATCCAATGCGGCGAAAAACTCGGGGGCGGAGAAGGACTGGAACATGGCGGCAGCTCCTGTTGCGAGACACTTAGAGGTAGATGGATTGTAGCAAGGTACGGCTAACCTCGCGGGGGGTCTCAGGCCCTCCATTTGTAGAAGTAGAAGGTGAGCCCGTGGGGTCCGGCGGTGATTCCGTGAAGCCGCTGAGCAGAGCAGTACATCATCGAACCCGCTGCCACGGGATAGGCCCTTACCTTCTACGGTGATCTCTCCCGCCCCCTCGGTAACCAACATGATCTCTTCCTCAGGATGCTGATGGGGAGGGTGCGGCACCATGCCAGCCTTCAGGGCAAGACTGCCCACAGTCAAAGCACGGAGCTGCCCCGTCGGACCATCCAAGTAAATGCGTAGGTCGCCGTAGCTCTCGTGAGTGAGTTTCGCGTTGGCAGGATCGATGACAAGACTCGGCAGTTGACCCTGCTCTGCAAAGGCCAACTGGGCGAGGACAGGGAGTGCGGCCGCGGAGGCACCCAGCAATGCGCGTCGGTTCAGCATGGACGTATGCTACAGGCAGTGGCCGGAACCGTGAGCAATGCATGCGATGGATGGCCGCGAAATATCGCTTCAGGAGAAACAGCATGAGCGCAGCAACAGCCCCGGTCGCAGAGTCCCAAGGAACGCACGCAGCACGATTGGACCGGCTGGCATCGGTAGCCATCGAGGTGGGCCTGGGGCTGGCGCGAGGGCAGGAGCTTCTGATCACCGCATCGCTGGACGCTGTGCCTCTGGTGCGACGCATCACCGAGCATGCCTATCGCGCCGGCGCATCGCTGGTGACGACCTTCTACAGCGACGATGAGGCGACTCTGGCGCGCTTTCGCTACGCACCCGACGCAAGCTTCGATGCCGCCGCGACCTGGCTGCAGGATGGCATCGCACAGGCCTTTCGCAACAATGCTGCTCGTATGGCGATCGCGGGGGCCAATCCCGCGCTGCTGGCGAAGGAAGATCCGGAGAAGGTGGGACGGGCGAATCGCGCCTCCTCAAAAGCGAGCCGGCCGGCGATGGAGTTGATCACGCGACACGCGATCAACTGGACGATCGTCGCGGCGGCTACGCCGGCGTGGGCCGCAGCCGTATTTCCGGGCGAGCCGGAGGAGGAGGCGGTCGCGAAGCTGTGGGATGCGATCTTTGCCGCGTCCCGCGTGGATGCGCCGGATCCCGTGGCGGCTTGGCGGGCGCACGATGACGGCCTGCGCAAGCGCGCCGCCCTGCTGAATGAGCGCCGTTACAGCACGTTGCATTTCCGCGGCCCCGGCACCGATCTGCGCGTCGGGCTGGCGGATGACAACGTGTGGATGGGTGGCGGCACGACGGCAGGCAACGGACTGCCGTGCATTCCGAACATACCGACCGAAGAGGTCTTTACGACGCCGCACTGTCAACGCGTGGAGGGCACAGTAAAGAGCACGAAGCCACTCTCCTATCAGGGCACGCTGATCGCCGGCATTGAGGTTCGCTTTGAAGGCGGCCGGGTGGTGGAGTCCCATGCAACTGAAGGGGAAACCGTGCTGCGCAAGATGCTGGAGACGGACGAAGGCGCGAGCAGGCTGGGAGAAGTGGCTCTGGTGCCGCACTCGTCGCCCATTGCGAAAAGCGGGCTGCTCTTCTCGAACACGCTGTTCGATGAGAATGCGGCGAGCCACATCGCGCTGGGGCAGGCCTACAGCACCTGCATCCGTGGAGGGGACACGATGGACGCGGCAGCATTGGCCGAGAAGGGCGCCAACGACAGCCTGATCCACGTGGACTGGATGATCGGCTCGGGCGAAATCGATGTGGATGGCATCAACGCGACGGGAGCGACTGAGCCATTGATGCGTAAGGGCGAGTGGGTGTAGCGGCCGGTCTGCCTCTACGTTCCCGCCGCGATCTTCTCCGTCTGCTTCGACATCTTCGCAGTGCGCTCGATCTTGTCCCAGTTGAAGGGCCGCCCATCGATGGCGCGCTTGAGTGTCTTGAACAGCACGATCGAAAAGACCTGGCGATATGCAAAGCGCTGCAACCAGATGTGAAAGAGCAGCCATCCATCCCCGCGCTTAGCCGGATGCTTGCGTTCCAGCGAGAACGCAAGCGCGGAGGTGACGAAATCGATGACGAGGAAAGTCAGGAAGTAGGCCAGCAGCTTCTCGAAACCGGCGGCGCTTACGGTGTCCGGGTGGAAGTGCCGGTTGAGCAGATACTGGATGGTCCCGTAGACAAACATCAGGTCGATAAGCGGGGAGACCAGCGGCAGGAGTATCTGGAAGACAAGTATGTTGGGCAGCGCAAAGAATCCCATCGCGCGATTCTTCGTGAACGCCTGCTTGTGCTTGAAGACCGCCTGCAATGTGCCAAAGGACCACCGGAAGCGCTGACGCATCAGGCCCTTCGCATCGATGGGAGCTTCGGTGAAGGCGAGCGCCTGGTCCTCGTAAATGACCTTGTATCCCTGTTCGAGCAGGTTCATCGTGAGGTCGGCATCTTCGGCAACGGTGTTGATGGGATAGCCGCCACCCTGGCGCGCTGCCGCGGTGCGCCATCCACCGATCGCCCCTGGCACCACGGTAACGACGTTGAAGAGATCGAGCGCACGACGTTCGAAGTTCTGGCTGGTGATGTATTCGAGCGCCTGCCAGCGGGTCCAGAGATTCACGCGATTGCCGACTTTGGCGTTGCCGGCAACAGCGCCCACCTGTGGGTCCGCGAAGTGGGCTATGAGTTTCGAAACAGCGTCGCGCGCGATCACCGTATCAGCATCGATGCCGACGTAGTAGTCCTCCGTCAGCCAGCCGATAGCGTAGTTGAGAGCCTCGGCCTTACCCGCATTCTGTTTGCTCAACACCTGTAGACGCCCCGTCGCAATCTCGTCGCGGTAGGCCTCGCATGCGAGCTCGTAGGTGCGATCGCTCGAACCATCGTCGATTACGATCGCTCGCAGGTTTTCGTAGTCGGAATTGAGCACGGAGCGGATCGTCCGTACGATCACCTTTTCCTCGTTGTAGGCGGGGATAAGTACGGCGACGCGCGGCGCAAAACCGCCCGGCACATCCGGCACCTTGCGATGACGCAGGCGGTCGATGATGGCAAACAGGCCGATAAGCACGAGCCGAGCGCTCATGAGCACATCGCCGATAAAAAAGACCATGACGATGAAGCGCCCGACGAAAGCGAACAAGGTAAACGCAACGGAATCGATACGCGCCTGCCAGCGCTGATTCGGGGTGAGCGGCGGCATGACCTCAGCCGTAGTCTTGCCCATCAACTCGGAGATGGGCACGATCTGGTAGCCGTGCGCGCGCAGCGTGTCGATGAGCAACGGCAGGGCCGCGACTGTTGACGAACGATCGCCGCCGCCATCGTGCAACAGGATGATCGAGCCGCGGAATTGCCGCTTCGTCTTCATGATGCGCAACTGCTCCATCACATTCCAGGTGATCTCCTGCGGGCTCTTGCGCGGGTGCTCATTCCAGTCGTCCGTGTCGATCTTGTCGCCGATGATCGTGTAACCCATCTGTTGAATGCGATATGCGGGCGCCGCCTGGTCGTTAGTGTCGGGCTCCTGGTCGATGGAATACGGTGGCCGGAAATAAAGCGGCTTGATACCGAGTTTGCTGGCGAAGAGACGTTCCGTCAGGTTCAGTTCGAGCTGCACCTGGCGCGCGGGAATCTCGCTGATATCCGGATGCGTGTAAGTGTGGTTGCCGACCTCGTGGCCTTCCCGCACGTAGCGACGCAGCAGACCGACGTTGTCCTGCGCCTGCTCGCCGATCACCATGAATGCCCCTTTCACTTGCTTGGCCTTCAGGATGTCGAGAATCTTCGGCGTCCATTTGGGATCGGGGCCGTCATCGAAGCTGAGCGCAACCTTGTCGGGATGGTAGCCGTAGTACTCGATGGTGTACGGCTGCGGATAGGTGCGCATGTGCTCATCGGTCGCGGTCTGGTTCTGTGCGTCCATATCGATCGTGCGCGCACCGGGATGCGGCACGCCAGTGATACGCAGGATGTCGCCTTCGCCGTCAGAGTTGAGGTCGTTGCCAGGCGGTATCTTTTCGAGCGTGGTCTGAATATTCGGCGTGCTGGGCTTGTCCCAGATGCTCCAGATGGACGGATCCTCCGTGCCCAGCGCCCAGAGTGCGAAGGTCTGAATACCCATCTGTCGCGCCGCACGCATTTCGTTCATCGCGCTGACGGCATCGAGCAGCCACACCTGATGACGCACGTGCTCGTCCTCATCGTCGTAGGCGAAGTGCGGATTCAATTCGTCGCCGGCGAAAGAGAGGCTCGCTTCCGCATCGTTGGCCGATTGCCACGCGTCCTGCACGCTGGAGGACCCGACATCGAGAACCTTCTGCGAAGCGTGGCCCTTCGCATCGGGCAGAGGCATGGTCCAGTCGTAAGCGTAGTTCCCTATTGCGCAGAGCAGCCGCTGCTTCGGCACGATCTTCAGCACGCGCTGCAGATTGTTTTCGAACCAGTCTTCGGCCGCGATTGGGCCAGGACCTGAGGTATTTTCGTGCTGGTCATAGTTCATCAGCACGATGCCATCTGTGTGGGCCGCCTCAAACGCCAGCATCTTGTTGTCCGTGCCAGTCGGTACGTTGATGTAGAGCCGCAGGCTCTTCGCGGACAAATCGGAGTACAGTTCCGCCATCAAGGCTTGATAGCCAGCCTGGGCATTGTCGGGGACGTCTTCAAAATCCAGCGAGATACCGTGGTAGTTCGGATTGGCTGCGAGGAACCTATCTATCTGCTGCCGCATATTTTCTCTAGCAGCCGGATTGTTCAGTACGGTGCCAATCACCGGGTCCCATACGCCGGTGAGGATGTTGTAGTTGCGAATCAGGGGAAAGATTTCTGTATCTTCGTGCGCATTCGTGATGGCCTGCTGGACTTTGTTGTCCGGGTCGACGCCATGTACGGTTCCTTTGTCGTCCACGATGCGATAGGTATGTGCGGGCGCGAAAGACACATCCCCTAGAAGATTGCCGCTGGGATCGTTCACGTTCAGCCAGACCGGAAACAGCATGTCGATCTGATGGATATGCTGCTTCAGCGATGAGTAGCTCGCTGGATTGTCATCGGTGTAAAACGTCGCGCGCAGGCCCTCCCCGGTATTCAGCGGAACTTCAGAGGCCCTGCGGTTCGTGGTCCTGCGGCGCGCAGCACGCAGCGCGGCACGCTTCGACTCAGCGGTCTGGCGGCCGTTCACCGCCTTGTAGTTGCGCTTCTGCTGTGGCAGCAGCAGGTCCGGCAGCTGTTCGCGATGGATGACACCGAGAAAGAACGCCACGAGGAGAAACGTAGACGCGACCGCTGTCAGGTCCAGGATGCGACGCAGTCGCTTCCAACGCTTTCGTTCGGGATCGTAGAAGATCTGGCGGGTCATCAGATTACATTCAGAGGTCGAAGACAGAGTACCGCGCCGCGTCCATAGGACCAACCTTCCTGGTCTCCGTGAACTCCGCTCTCTGTATGATGCCAACCAATGCGACGATCTTACGTCCTCATGGCCATGGTCCTGCTTGCCCTTGGGCTCGGAGCCTGGCTACGCCTCTGGTTTCTGTGGCATTTCCCGCAGGTGAACGGCGATGGGCTTGTCTATGGTGATATCGCGAAGAACTGGCTGCTCCACGGCATCTATGGCCGCACGGACTACGGCGCAATGGGGGCTACGATACGCCCGACCCTGATTCGCCTGCCCGGGTATCCGCTCTTTCTGGCGGCGAGCTTTCGTGTCTTCGGCGTAGACCATTACGGCGCGGTGTTGTACCTGCAGGTAGCCATTGATCTGGCTTCCGCGCTGATCGTCGGCTGGACAACGCGAGTTATCGCCGGAGACCGCGCCGGAATGTGGGCGCTTTTCCTGGCGGCGTTGTGTCCCTTTACGGCGAATTATGTGGGCGCGCCTTTGACCGAGACGCTCTCGATCTTCTGTATCGCTCTGGGTTGCGCCGCTCTGGTGTGGCTGGAACTGCGCCCAGGATGGGCTCCGTGCCTGCTGCTGGCTGCAAGCTGGAGTTACGCCACTCTTTTGCGACCGGACGGCGCATTGCTGGCAGTTGCGAGTTTTCTGGCGATCGTCGTGTTCGCGAGACGTCCTTTCCTGACGTCGCCACCGCTGGGACACGCGCGCGCATGGCGATTGGCCCTGAGCGCCTGCCTCTTGTCTCTCGTGCCCTTTGCATTCTGGACCGTACGCAACTTCCGCACCTTCCACGTCTTTGAACCCTTGGCGCCGCGCTATGCAACCGATCCTGGGGAGTTCACGGTACCGGGCTTCCAACGGTGGATGAAGACCTGGGTTGTCGATTTCGCTTCCACCTCAGACATTTATTGGAATGTGGATAGCGCCCCGCTCGACATAAACCTGCTTCCCTCCCGCGCCTTCGACTCCCCGGCGCAGCGAGAGCAGACCGCTGACATCTTCGCTGCATACAACGAGGGCACCACGCTGACACCGGGGATCGACGCGCGGTTCAATGCTCTGGCTGCGGAACGGTCGCACGGGCATCCGCTGCGCAGCTACCTGGGGCTGCCGCTGTTACGCGTGTTGGATATGTGGCTCCGCCCACGCACCGAAATGCTGAACATCGAGCTGCGGTGGTGGCAGTACGACAGGCACAATGCAGAGACTGAGTTTGCCGCCGCCTACGCAGCGTTGAACCTTGCCTACATCCTCGTTGCGGCTGTGGGGGCGTGGCGGATGCGTCGAAGAGCCACGGTGCTGGTGGCTGCGATCGCCACCTATTGCGTGCTGCGCAGCTTGTTGCTGGCCACGATAGAAGCTCCGGAGGCCCGTTACACCATCGAGATCTTCCCGATGCTGTGCATTCTTGCGGGCGCAGCCTGCACGTCCCGCAGCGCGTTCATGGCGGCGGCCCCACGAGAAGGGGCCGCTACTTCCGGATGATGGTGTACCCCTTGTCCTTCGGCTTGAAAACATCCGCGGGGATCTTCTCGTTGTACTTGATATTGGTATAGGTTGCAGTGCGATTGTCGCCGGACGGCTCATAGAAAATCTGCTTGAGGCCAAGCGATCGTGCCGGATCAATCCACACGGTTACGTGCGAGAACATATTTGCCACGCTCTGCTGCTTCGGCTTCAAATCCAGCTTCGCTGTCTGGGTCCCCTCGATCGGCTCCATGCCTTGACAGGTCACCGTCCAGTTGCTCTGAAGGTCCTTGCCGCTGCCGCCAAAGCCGAGCGTGAGAAAGCTCTCGTACTGGCCCCGATTCGAGCCCGCGCTGAAAAGTGTCTCCTGCTTGATCTCGGGCTGGACCAGAGTCAGCGTGCTGCCGTTGAAGAAGACTGCTTTCTCTGCCGGCTGCTTGATGTACGCAGCCATGGATGTGGAGTCGCCATGCCGCTGAAAGTACACGGTGCCGCTCTGGATGTCGTGCTCACCGACGACCGACTGGAGCACATCCCACTTGAAGTCCGCCTGCGTACTTTGAAATTTCGCCGAGGCAGTGTCCATCTCGGCCAGCACCTTGCTGGTATCGCAGCTCTGGGCGCTCGCCAGCGGCAGAATGCACAACATCGCCGCACCTGACGCTAATAGAATTCGCTTCATCTCATTCCTCTCGCGCTTTATCAGCGGCGTGCCCAGACCTTATAGCTCTCTACCCTGCCGCTCGAGTCCTTCTGCGCCTGCCAGTGGTCAATCGACACTGCACCGGCTACAGGTGCGATGCTCGATTCGAGCTCGGCGCGCAGTTTCTGCGCATCCGACGTCTCCGGCACCTGGTCGGCGCCTACCTCGAAAGTGAACTTCCCGTTGGGGCCGGCATGCACCAGCACGCCATGGCCGCGGGAGTTCGGCTCCTCAGGACGGTCGTGAAAATTGATGAAGCGGGGTGAGACGAAAAGGAACAGCAGGATCAGCGTCACCATGATGTCGTAGTGGAAGCTGCCCCGCTGGTAGGTCCAGAAAAAATAGCTTTTTAAGATCTTCATCGCGTATCACCGCTCCGCTTCTCGATCGAGGTGTCTCCACCCATGTAGGGCACCAGCACTTCCGGCACCCGTATGGACCCGTCGGCCTGCTGATAGTTTTCGAGGATCGCCAGCCATGTGCGCCCAACAGCCAGGCCGCTGCCATTGAGTGTATGGACGAACTCGGTCTTGTTCCTTCCCTGCGGCCGGTAGCGGATATTCGCGCGTCGCGCCTGGAAGCTCTCGAAATTGCTGCACGATGATATCTCGCGATAGAGTCCTTGCCCGGGCAGCCAGACTTCGAGGTCGTATGTCTTGGATGCAGAAAACCCCATGTCCCCGGCACACAGCAGCATGCGGCGATAGGGCAGCTTCAGCCGTTCGAGAATCGACTCTGCATCGCGCGTGAGCTTTTCGTGCTCGATCTCGGAATCCTCCGGGCGCGTGAACTTCACCAGCTCCACTTTCTGAAACTGGTGCTGACGGATGATGCCACGCACGTCCTTTCCGTAGGAGCCTGCCTCGGAGCGAAAGCATGGCGTATAGGCGGTGAGTGAGGCAGTCAGCGCCGCATCCTCGAGTATCTCGTCGCGGTACAGGTTCGTTACCGGGACTTCGGCCGTGGGGATGAGCCAATGATCGTTCTCGCTGAACCGATTTTCCTTCGCAGCCTTTACAGCCTCGTCACCGCTTGCGCAAAACAGGTCGTCCGCGAATTTGGGCAATTGTCCGGTGCCGAAGAGCGAGCGGCTGTTCACCATCACGGGCGGCAGCACCTCGCGATAGCCATGTTCGCGGGTGTGGATGTCCAGCATGAAGTTGGCCAACGCGCGCTCCAGGCGTGCGCCCTGGTCCCAGTAGACAGCGAAACGCGCGCCGGAGAGTTTTGCGGCGCGCTCGAGATCGAGGATGCCGAGCGCTTCCCCCAACTCCCAGTGCGGGCGCGGCGTGAAGTCGAAATGTGGCTTCGAGCCCCACTGCTTCTGTTCCACATTGTCGTGCTCGGATGTGCCCGCAGGTACCGAATCCTGCGGCAGATTGGGAATGCTGGCAAGAATGCCGCGCAACTGCTCGTCTGTTGCAGAAGCTGACGCATCGAGACCCTCAAACTTTTCCTTGAGCTGTCGCGTCTCTTCCATTAGCGAGGTTGCGTCTTCCTTCGCGCGCTTCTTCCGGCCGACTTCATCGCTGAGTGTGTTGCGACGAGCTTTGAGCGCCTCCGCTTCGGTAATGCGCTCGCGCCGTTCGGCGTCGAGCGTGGCGAATTTGCCGAGCAATGCTGCGGGGTCTTGCCCGCGGGCGCGCAACTTCTCTTCGACCAGCGCGAGGTTGGCCCTGACGAATTGCAGATCGTGCATACCCTTCATGCTACCGGAAATGGGTGAAAATGAATCTTCGATGAGAGCAGTGATTCTTTCCTGGGTTGAGGCGCATCCTCTGTTTATTGATGTTTATTAAGGAGTTTTCATGCAGAAGCGAAAGATTGGCAGATCTTATTTGCAGGTACCGGTGCTCTGTCTGGGCGGGAACGTATTCGGCTGGACAGTGAATGAGCGGGATTCCTTCCGCCTGCTGGATGCGGCACTCGACGCCGGGCTGAATTTCATCGACACCGCGGACGTCTACTCGCGCTGGGCGGAGGGGCACACCGGTGGCGAGTCGGAGACGGTGCTTGGCAAATGGTTTGCCCGCTCCGGCAGACGCAGCCAGGTAGTGCTGGCCACAAAGCTCGGCTTCGATATGGGAGATGGCAAGAAAGGGCTGAGCAGGAAGTACATCGTCGAGGCGGTCGAAGCGTCTCTCGGAAGGCTGCAGACCGACTACATCGATTTGTACCAGGCACACACCGACGATGCGGAGACACCTCTCGAAGAGACACTGACCGCATTCGACAGTCTCGTGAAGCAGGGCAAGGTGCGGGTGATCGGGGCTTCCAATTACAGCGGCGCACGGCTGAAGGAAGCCATTGAGATCAGCCAGAAGAACAACCTGGCGCGTTACGAGTGCGTGCAGCCGAACTACTCGCTGGTGGAGCGATCCACGTTCGAGAGCGACCTGCTGCCTGTAGTCGAGCAGTATGGCATCGGCGTGATTCCCTACTTCGCACTGGCAGCGGGATTTCTGACCGGCAAATACCGTTCGAAGCAAGATGCGGCAGGCCGGGCGCGCGGCCAGATGGTGGAGAAGTATCTGAACGATCGCGGCTTCGCGGTGCTGAAAGCGTTGGATGCTGTAGCGGCAGAATTACAGTCCACGCCAGCGCGCGTTGCCCTGGCATGGCTGATCGCAAAACCGGGCATCACAGCACCGATCGCCAGCGCCACATCGCTCGACCAGCTGAAAGATCTGGCCGAGGCGACCCGCCTCGAGCTTCCCTTGGACGCGATCGCCTTGCTGGATGAAGCCAGCGCTCCCGCGCAAAAAGCCGCATGAACTAACGCGAGGTATGCGGGACCACAGTGTCGCGTACCTCGTGTTCTTGCCTTCCGGGCAACACGCGATTGACATGAACAAACAGTCGAACTAGGGTGGCGGGCATAAGGGTTTTGCTGTGCGAGCGCCGCATGCGGCGACCCGAATAGCGGGCCTCAGTTCTTGAGACAGGAGCCTCCCCCGATGCTTCGCACATCGTTCATGTCTTTCGCAATCGCTCTCACCCTTTTGACCTGCGGCAGCGTAGATGCGCAGATCCCGGCAACCCACAACACACCCCCGCCCGCGCAGATTCGGAAGCAGACTCTGGCGGGTATCGACAAGCTGCAGACCTGGTATTCGCAATCGACCGGTCTCTACCAGACAACGGGCTGGTGGAACTCCGCAAACGCGCTCACCATGCTGGCCGACTACTCACTCGTAGCAAAGTCATCCAGCTACAACACCGTATTCTCGAACAGCTTTCAGCAGGCGCAGAAGACGAACAGCGGATTCCTGAACAACTATTACGATGACGAGGGCTGGTGGGCGCTGGCCTGGATTGCCGCTTACGACCTTACTCACGCGCAGCAGTATCTGGACATGGCGTCGTCTATCTTCACCGACATGAGCGGGGGATGGGATGCGACCTGCGGCGGCGGCATCTGGTGGAGCAAGGACAAGACATACAAGAACGCGATCGCCAATGAACTCTTTCTCTCCGTCGCCGCGCACCTGGCGAATCGCGTTGCCCCTGCCGATCGCGCCGGCTATCTCGCATGGGCGAACAAGGAATGGGCATGGTTCCAGCAATCGGGCATGATCAACGGCGAGAATCTCATCAATGACGGACTCGATCTCTCCACATGCAAGAACAACGGACAAAACACCTGGAGCTACAACCAGGGCGTGATCCTGGGTGGACTTATCGAGTTGAACCGCGCACAGAAATCTCCGCAACTGCTCGACACAGCGCAGACCATCGCAAACGCGGCAATCACGCACCTGAGCGACAGCAACGGCGTGCTGCATGACACGTGCGAGGCGAATTGCGGAGCGGATGGCGTGCAGTTCAAGGGCATCTTCATGCGTAACTTGATGGCGCTGAACTCCGCAGTGTCCAATCCGCGATATGGCACGTATGCGATTACCAATGCGGAGAGTATCTGGAACCACTCGCGCGATGCCGGCAATGCATTTGGTCAGGTATGGTCGGGTCCGTTCGACGCCGAGAATGCCGGAAGCCAGAGCTCGGCGCTCGACGCTTTTGTCGCGGCGTATGCCAGCTCGTTGCAACAAAAGCAATGAGCAAGGACCGCGCTGTCACCCATTTGGCCGTTCGCGATGCCGGGCGCCCCACTCGGCGAGCGCAACCAGCGCAGGCCGAAGCGTGATGCCGTAGGGGCTGAGACGGTATTCGGTATGCGCAGCTGCACCGGGAAGCGTGCGCCGCTCGAGAATTCCCGAGCTCTCGAGCTGGCGCAATTGTTCCGTCATCACCTTCTGTGACGCTCCGGGCACTTTGCGGCGCAACTCGCTGAACCGATGCGGCCCCTGCTTCAGCGTCCACAGGATCAGCGGCTTCCACTTGCCGCCAATCACGTCCAGGGCGATGCTCACATTGCATTCTTCAATTTGCACGACGACTTCTCCGCTCACAGGTGAGGAGCGTGGTCACTTTTTTGTGCCTGATTGCACGCTGCCGCACTGAGGAATATACCGAGAGCATGACACGCATCGCGATTGTAGGAGCAGGCAATGTCGGTGGCGCGCTGGCACATTTGTGGAGCAACGCCGGGCACGAGGTGAGCGTCGCTCTGCGAGCAGGCTCCGCGCCGAGCAAGATTCCCGGTGTACGCAGCGGCCCCGCGAATGAGATCGCCAGGGCGGCCGAGATTATTATGCTGGCCGTACCATGGCCTGCCGCAACGGACGCGCTGGCATCCTGTGGCGATCTGAGCGGCAAGGTGCTTGGGGATTGCACCAACCCTGTGCTGCCAGACCTGGAGGGGCTGGAGTTCGGCGGCACAATATCCGCCGCGGAAAAGCTGCAGCAGCTCGCGCCGCGAGCACGGCTGGTCAAGGCCTTCAACACCATTGGCGCTCCTTTGCTGGGCAACGCAACGTTTGATGGTCTGCAGGCGGACGGCTATTACTGTGGAGACGATGATGCGGCGAAGGCTGCCGTGGCTCCGCTGATTACGGCCGCGGGGCTGCGTCCTTTTGACGCGGGGCCGCTACGCAATGCGCGCTACCTGGAAGCGATGGCAATGTTGTGGATCGATCTCGCCGTCAAGCGGGGCCGGGGGCCAACCTTCGGCTTTCGCACCCTGGAACGCGCGGGAGGATAGCGCACTCACTCGATTGCCGCGATCGCGCCGCTTTTTTGCGATACTGGAAGACGCCTATGGAAATGCACCGGCGCCTTTGCTCCGTCACGCTCGCGTCACTGCTCATTGCACTTCCCGCCATTCCCGCTCATGCCTCCGCGTATGACGGCAAACCGAAACTGGTGGTGCTGGTCGTCATCGATCAGTTCCGCGAAGATTATCTGGAACGCTATCGAGCGGACTTGAAGGCGCAGCACGGATTCCGGCTCTTCCTGGATCACGGCGCCTATTTCCCTGATTGCTACTACGATTACGCCAACACCAAGACCGCTCCCGGGCACGCGACGCTCGGCACCGGCGCGTATACAGATGGCCACGGCATCAATTCGAACGAATGGTGGGACCTGAGCCGCAATGCCAAGCGACCCGTCAGCTCCGTGGAGGATGACCGCTACAAGATTGTCGGGCTACTCAATGCTGGCGGAGAGGAAGGTGACTCGCCGCGCAACGAGCGCGCATCGACCCTGGGCGACGAGCTGCGGCTGGCCACGGTGGGTCAGTCGAAGGTCTTCGGCATCTCGCTGAAGGACCGCGCCGCGATTTTGCCTGTGGGGCACTCCGCCAATGCCGCCTACTGGGTCGATCCCAAGAGCGGTGCATTCGTAACCTCGACCTACTACCAGAACACATTGCCGGAGTGGGCCACCACCTTCAACGCCAGTCCGCGCGCACAGCAGGCTCTGGACGAGGCGCACGGCGATACGAGCAAAAGCTTCTTCGAGCAGGTGGACATCTCACCGGGCGGGAACACCTACGAACTCGATTTTGCCCGCGCGCTGATTACAGGCGAGCAACTCGGGCATCATCCGACGACCGACATGCTGACCATCTCGCTGTCCGCAAATGACGGCCTGGGCCACCGCGTCGGCCCCGACGCTCCCGAGATGCATGACATGGTGGAGCAGCTCGACCAGCAGCTCGATGGCTTCTTCGCCTGGCTGGACCAGAATGTCGACGGCGGCCTGGCGAATGTGTGGATCGCGCTCTCGGCAGATCACGGTGTCGCGTCCACACCTGAGCTGGCTGCGTCGCTGGGGATGGACTCGGCCACCTGGGATATCCCCAAGCTGATCGCGGGCCTGAACGACGCGATGAACGCCAAGTTCTCGCCCGGTGAGAAGATCGACTATCTGCTCACCCATCAGGAGCTGCCGTACATCCAGCTCAACCAGCCGGCATTTGAGCATGCCGGCATCAACGAGCAGGAAGCAGAAGATGCGATCGTTGCGGCGCTTCCCACGGTGATCGACACGCTGCCGGCACAGCCGCCCATCCACGCACCGCTGGGAACGCCGCCGCCTGTCGTGCAGACAGCGCCGCCCAAGCCCGCGTCACACACGCGCTCGTC
The DNA here is from genome assembly GCA_963757575.1 of uncultured Acidobacteriaceae bacterium. Classification (GTDB taxonomy): domain Bacteria; phylum Acidobacteriota; class Terriglobia; order Terriglobales; family Acidobacteriaceae; genus KBS-83. Next base: position 51,723 of record CAVWSD010000011.1, on the reverse strand, counting down.
GCGCGCCGGCGGTGCACGGGAGGCAAAGCAGGAGGCCGAGGCCCCGCCGCAACCGCCGCCCGCTCCGCAGCCCCTGCAGCCACCCTCCAGCAAGCTGGCGCCGCATCCTTCCCTGGTGGCGGTCTACACGCACATGCAGCTCGCCTCCGGCGGGTTGCCGCCCGATGAGTTTGGCGAGCTCCTCGCGCATAGTTACAGCGCCAACGGCGGCTGGTACGTCATGCTGGTCCCGCCGGCGTACCAGATGAACGGCAACGCTGCGGGCACTGGCACCACCCATTTCAGCGCCTGGTCCTACGACCGCCACGTGCCGCTGGGGTTTTATGGAGCGCCCTTCCAGACAGGCATCTACTATGGACGGGTGGCGCCGGTTGATTTCGCTGCCACCTTCGCGGCGCTCCTTGGCTTAAACCAGCCTTCCGCGTCGGTGGGCCATATCCTGACCCAGGCACTCAAGCCCGTAGGCGCTACGCTGGAGGCTCCGTCGGCTTCGAAGGCTGCGCGTCGCTCCCGGCACGCCGCGCCGGGCGAAAAGAACGCCGCGCCCGAGACGCCCGGACCCGACGCCGGGGAAGGCGTCACCCCACCGTGAAAACCGACATGCGGGTGCGGCTCTGCGGCCTGGAGCTGCGCAACCCGGTCATCGCTGCCTCCGGCACCTTCGGCTACGGCGTCGAATTTGAGGAGATCCTGTCGCTCGATAAAATCGGCGGCTTCGTCACCAAGGGACTCTCCCGCGAGCCTATGTCCGGCAATGATGCGCCACGCATCATCGAAACCGCATCCGGGATGATCAACGCCATTGGTCTGCAGAACATGGGGGTGGCCGCCTTCATTCAGGAAAAGCTTCCCGCGCTGCGCCGGTATAGCGGTACAGCATGCATCGCGAATGTCTTCGGCTACACCGTGGACGACTACCTGGCAGTAGTCGAGCAGTTGAATGCCGCGGAAGGAATTGCTGCCTATGAGCTGAACGCCTCGTGTCCCAATACGCGACATGGCGGCCTGATCTTCGGCGCAGACCCGGCACAACTGGCGGAACTGGTGGTACGCGTGAAGCGACTGGCCACGCGCCCGCTGATCGTGAAGCTTTCGCCCAACGTTACATCCATCGCGCAGATGGCCCGCGTCTCCGAAGCCGCAGGCGCGGATGCGATCTCGCTGGTGAACACTTTCGTCTCACTCGCCATTGATGTGAAGACGCGGCGGCCGCGCATCGCGAACGTGACCGGCGGACTCTCCGGACCAGCGATCAAGCCCATTGCTGTCCGCATGGTGTGGGAGGCCGCCCGGGCGGTCAGGATTCCAATCATCGGCATGGGGGGGATCACGGCTCCGGAGGATGCGGTCGAATTTCTGCTGGCCGGCGCCGCAGCCGTAGAGGTGGGCACTGCCTCCTATGCAGATCCGCGAGCTGTCGAACGGCTCGCGCGGGGACTCGAGTCCTGGTGCAGCAGCAATCATGTGGATCGCGTGAGCGAGCTCACGGGCGGGCTTCGGCTGAGCCCGCCTTCAGATCGATGAGACTGGAGACCGATGAAATTTGGGCCGATGAATCTGGAGCGATAAGACGGGAGCGCCAAAACGAAAGAGGCCAGCCTGTGGCTGACCTCGTCTTAGAGCGGATTCGAAAACTAAGCGACGCGCGAGTCCCGATCATCGAGAGTGCGTCCATGCAACGAGCGCGCTTGATTCAACGCTACCCCGGTAAGAAACACCGGCGCAGGGGTCGCAATGGCCACCAGCACCCAGCATAGGAAAGAGAGCAGCAGGCCAATAATGGCAGCAGCCTGGACGCTCAGCACGATAGACATATCCCAGAGATGCAGGTTGACGAGCGCCCAGTGCTGCAATGGCTGGATGTGATGAATGATCGCCAGAGCAAGGACGAACGCCGCCGTCGAGATGGTGGTGGTACCGATCAGCACAACGTCGATCGTGCGATGAAGATGCTGACGGCTGTGGCAGTAAGCGCACACCGCAAAGTGCTCTTCATAATCGCCGCGCATGGCAGGCGTGATTCCTGAGATGTCGTAGCGCCAACTGGACAAGATGTCGCCGACGACAGGATCGACGCAGCCAGCTGGGCGGCTATAGCTTGGCGAGGCAAGAGTCTCGCTGTCAATCTCTTTCGGGTATCCCTGATTTCCGGAAGTCATTTTCGTTAACCCTATGATAATCGTTGGATGCGCTCCAAAACCAACGGATTCCCAATTTGGTAACTCGAGCGGTACCCCATTCCCTGCAGTCGGATCCCTAAATCATGTGGCAAGAACAAGATACCATGCTACAGGGCGATCGTAGCCAGTGGCTGGCCCTGTTCGGCCAATAGTACCTTGTTCGCCAGCAAGTTCATCCGGTCGCAAAGGGCGCGCTCGGCGCTCACCCGAGCCAGCGCCGGAAGGTTATTGCTCTCCGAAAGATGCGCCAGGATCACATACGTCGCCTGCCCATCGTAGTTCCGCTCCAGAAATTCGGCGGCGGCTTCATTGGAGAGATGCCCCACACGGGACATCACTCTCTGTTTGACGCTCCACGGATAGGGCCCGTCGCGCAGCATCTCGGTATCGTGATTCGATTCGAGCAACAAAACGTCACAGCGGCGGAGTGCCTGCCGCGCGTTGGCCGGCATATAGCCAAGGTCCGTGGCAAAACCGATCCGGACCCCGTCACCTTCGAAGACAAAGCCAACCGGATCGGCGGCATCGTGCGGGATGGTGAAAGGCACGACGTCAATGTCCCCCACAGCGAAGCGCTTTCCCGCCTCGAAGTACGAGACAGTGGGCAAGGCCGCCGGATCACGTTCCTCGGACGCTGGCTCCGCACATAGCTCGCTCCCCGGTTCATCCGGACTGGCAGAGAGAGTGGCGCCCGTATTCGACACCTGCGCGGCAGTCTCGCCGGCCGCACCCTGCTGCCGCTGACGCAACCAGTCGGCGTAGGTCATTCGCTTGCGCGGATGCATCCAGCGCAGCCACGCACGATGGGTCATCTCCGTGAAGTAGACCGGTATCCCCAGCTTGCGGGCGAGCACAGCCACGCCCTGCACATGGTCCTGGTGTTCATGGGTGATCAGGATTGCGTCGAGTGAGCGCGGGTCCTCTCCGGCGTCGTGCATACGCCTGAGGATCTCGCGGCAGGAGAGTCCCGCATCCACCAGGATGCGCGTCCGGCCGGTAGCGACAACGGTGCTGTTGCCCTTCGAGCCGCTCGCCAGCACGGTCATCCGCATCATGCAAAAAGCATACGCCAAAGGTTCGACAAAACCAGAGGAAAACGGGCAAAAACCGACACCAGCAGAAGATCCTTACTCACTGGCTTTGTCTGTCGTCGCCTGCTTTTTGTCTGGGTGAGTCTCCGTTCCTATTGTCCGAACGCGCCCGAACTCGGCTGGCGACGCTGCCATTCCTGCAATTTGGTGTGAGCTTCGGCGCGCTGCTCCGGAAAGCGCTGCGCCTGGAGCTGCCAGTAGACCACCGCCTCCAGTTCCCGCGCACGCAAATACGGAAGCAGCTCATCCCATGTGGGGGCGCCGGGGTAGGACTTCAGCGCCGCCTCGACACCTTCAGGCGCCGTGCGCACCAGACAGGCCACATCCCACGCGGTGGGGCCGCCACAGGCATCTTCGAAATCGGTCCACAGCCAGCCCTTCTCCGTTTTGAGCAGGTTCTTGCGATGCGCGTCGCCGTGGATCGGCTGAATGGCACGGCCGCCGTAACGGAGTGTCTCGGCCAGGCGCCAATGCGTCTCCCGCAGTTGGATCAGCTCGCCGCCTGAGAGTGCGCGCCGCCCTTCAAGAAACTTCAGCCAGCGCGTGATCTCGTTGAATATCTCGAGCAATGGCAGCTCGCCACTGGATTCCCGGGGGCGGTAGCCGCGCAGGGTCTGGTGCAGGTCCCGCAGCATGGGGCCGGCTTCCGCGGTAGACAGCGTGGCGTTGCGGTCGTGCTCAATCCACTGCCAGAAACTCATGGTGTAGCCGTCGTATTGGTGCGGACCGGGCGCCAGCAGATCGCTGGGTGGCACTACCGGAGCACCCTGCGCGCGCAGATAGGCAGCCACCGATACATCTCTTCCCAGCCATGCGCTGATGGGACGGCGCAGGAGTGCCGTGGTGGTTGCAACCCGCGCCAGCAGCGGCGCCGGCTTCAGATGCACCAGCAGGTTCGCGCCGTCGGCAACCACCTCCGCGTTGCTGACCGTGATGCCATGCGCCTGCGCTACCTGCTCGGCAGCGCGCACTGCGCCTATGCTGAGTGCATCCATGCAATTCCTTTCCTCAAACAAATCAGCTAAGAAGCGCCTGGCTGAAAAGCGGTTGGCAGAAGACGGTCAGCTTAAAACCGGCCTGTGTCCGGAGTGGCTGCCCCGCTGATCGTTTCTTCGCTAACCGCAGTTTAGCTAACCGCTGTTCGCTCTTTCGGCAATTCGCTACTACTGCGGATACTCAAAAAATCCTTTGCCCGACTTCCGCCCCAGCCAGCCGGCGTCCACCATGCGGATAAGCAGCGGGCACGGCCGGTACTTCGGATCACCGAGACCCTCTTCGAGGACGCGCATGATGTCCAGACAAACGTCGAGTCCGATGAAGTCCGCCAGGGTCAATGGACCCATTGGATGCGCCATTCCGAGTTGGAAGACCTTGTCGACCGCGTCGGCAGTGGCCACCCCCTCCATGACAGCGAACATCGCCTCGTTCAAAAGCGGCATGAGGACACGGTTCGAGACAAAGCCAGCCGCGTCGTTGACCTCGACCGGCGTCTTGCCCAACCGCTCGGAGAGAGCCTTCACCGTATCGAAAGTCGCCTGTGAGGTCTGCAGCCCGCGGATAATCTCCACCAATTGCATCACCGGCACGGGATTGAAGAAGTGCATCCCGATGACGCGATCCGGGCGCCGGGTTGTCGCGGCCAGCTTGGTAATGGAGATCGATGAAGTGTTTGAGGCGAGAATCGCATCGCTATCCAGCAGCGCATCGATCTCCTGAAAGAGCGACTGCTTGATGGCGAAGCGCTCCGTGGCTGCCTCGATCACGAGGTCGCATCCTGCGAGCGCCCTCCGCTCAAGAGTGCCCGTGATGCGCGCCCGGGCAGCATCGGCGTCTTCCTGCGCCAGTTTGCCTTTGGCAACCTCGCGGGCCAGGTTCTTTTCCACCGTGCCCAGGCCGCGGTCGAGCGCCGCCTGCTCTACCTCGGCCAGCACTACGGGAAGGCCGCTGCGGGCAAAGACATGGGCGATGCCATTGCCCATTGTCCCCGCGCCCACCACCCCTACGCGCCTGATCTCGGCCATCGTCTGCATTCCCTCGAAGTGAGCTTTCGGAAAACTTATGAGTGTAGCAGGAGGAAGCGAGTCGGCAAGTCAGCGAGTCAGCGGAAAAGCATTTAGCGCAAGGCCGTTCCGGCTGAAAACCGGTTAGCCCAGTGCAGGCCGCTGTGAATTCCATCTCATCGGCTAAACCTCAGTATCGCCAGCCGCCCCTCAGCTAACCGCCTCTTAGCTCTCCGGTGTTTGGCTGACTCGCTGACTTGCTGTTCATCAGTGTCCGGCGTCGGCAGGGGTCTTCATCGTTTTCGGCGGCCGGCGCATGATGAAGGGCAGCGGCGCCAGGCAGAGAATGGTCATGCTGAGGATGAAGAACGCGTTCTTGTAGCTGAGCATCGAGGCCTGCCGCAGCATCTGCCGGTAAGCGCGGCCGTAGGCGATCTGCGATGCGGCGGAGGCGCCTTGGCCCAGCCGCATCAGACCGGCCTGAGTCTGCGCCAGATAATCCCGATAGAGGCGTCCATCCGGCCGGACGTGGGCTGCAAGGCCTTGCTGGTACACCTGGCTGCTGCGCGCCAGAAATGTGGTGAGCAGCGCCGTGCCGAGACTGCCGCCCAGGTTGCGCGCGAAGTTGGAGAAGGATGAGATCTGGTTGTTCTTCTCCCGCGGCACCCCCACGTAATTCAGCGTGCTGATCGGGATGAAGATGAACGCCAGGCCCAGCACCTGGTAGACGCGCCAGAGCGTAACCTGCGCAAAGCTCACGTCAAGGTCAAGGCGCGTGAGGTTATACAGACCAAAGGCCGTGACGATGTAGCCCATGGTGACCAGCAGACGCGGATCCATCTTGCCGACGACCCGTCCGGCGATGAACATCGTCACCATCATCATGAAGCCGGCCGGAGAGAGCACCATCCCCGAGCGCTCGGCTGTATAGCCCAGCAGCACCTGCAGGAATTGCGGAATGAGCACGGTGGATCCGAAGAGCACCATGCCGAGAATGAATTGCAGGAAGATCGCTGTCCCGAAGTTCCGGTTGCGCAGCAGCTTCAGGTCGACCACGGGATCTTCGTGGTTCCACTCCCAGAAGACAAAGATGACGAGCAGGACCGCGGCAAGGATGGCGAATGCGGTGATCGAAGGGTCGCCAAACCAGTCCTTCTCCTGACCGCGATCGAAGACGTATTCCAGGCAGCCCACGCCGACTGCGACCAGCCCCAGCCCCATCGCGTCGATGGGCCCGGACCGGAGACTGCGCTCCTTCAGGTAAGGCGGGTCCTCGACCATGCGGTTCGACAGAAACAGCGAGATGATCCCGACCGGGATATTGATGAAGAAGATCCAGTGCCAGTCGAGATTGTCGGTGATGTAGCCGCCGATGGTGGGTCCGATAGCGGGAGCGACGACCACCGCCATGCCGTAAAGCGCAAAGGCCTGCCCGCGCTTTTCGATGGGAAAGGTGTCGGCCAGAATTGCCTGCTCGCTGGTTGCCAGGCCGCCTCCGCCCAGACCCTGCAGAACGCGCGCAAAGATGAGCAGCGGCAATGTGTGGGCCAGTCCGCATAGAAACGAGCAGATGGTGAACATGGCCACGCAGGTCATGTAAAAGCGCTTGCGGCCAAAACGGTTTGCCAGCCAACCGGAGATGGGGAGCACAATGGCGCTCGAGACCAGATAGCTGGTCAGGACCCAGGTCGCCTCTTCCTGGCTGCCGCCGAGCGATCCCGCAATGTGCGGCAAGGCAACGTTGGCGATCGAGGTGTCCAGCACCTCCATGAAGGTGGCCAGCGTGACCGTGAGCGCGATCAACCATGGGTTATGGCTTGGCTTCCACTCTTGCGTCATCCGGCCTCAGCAGGGTATATCAGGGTGCTGATAGAGTATCAGGAGACTGATATGATGCGAACGGTACAGAAAAGAGTCCAGAGCGGCAAGAGCGCTCCGGAGGTCCTGAAGCTGACCCGCCGCATGACCACTCTGTTTCGTGATCGGTTGGAGGAGCAGTTACGGCCGCTTGGCGTAACTGCTGCGCAATTGCAGTTGCTGGCGGCCCTCGCCAAAGAACCAGGAACCAGCGGCGCACATATCTCCCGGTTCTGCCAGGTAACACCGCAGACCACCCATGCTCTGCTGGCAGTGGCGACGGACCGCGGATGGGTGCGGCGCTCGCCTCACCCGGAGAATGCGCGCATGTTGCTCGCAACCCTGACACCGCAGGGACGACGTGTCTTCGCACGTGGCAAGACCCTCGCACTTCGTCTGCAGAGCCGGATGCTGCGCACTCTCACCGCCGGCGAAGTGGCTCACCTGGAGACGACCCTTTCGCAGTTAATCAAGAACCTCGAATAAGGTCGAAAATCGAATGCGGTTGCTCAGAGCATTCGTCTCAGAAGCCGAAGCGGTAGCCCACACGGATCAATTGCGAGTCGACGCCTGGATTCAGGGAACCGATGTTCTTGTTCGACATGTGCTGCATCCGATATTCCACTGTCCAGGACCGCTGGTGATTCCGGAACCACTCCATGCCGCCGCCAAAGCTAAAAGTGAAATTGAATGCGGAGGTTTTGAATTCGGGAATGTCGCGCGGACTGAGGAGGAAGCCTCCGGTGGCAGCAAGAAAAGGTTGGATACGACGCGCCGGCAGCATATGCACGGAGAAGCAAGCCGGTGTCACTCCCGGCGCATAGGTCCAGCGGCGACCGAGGTCGTTGTGGAACGCCCCCGTGAAGTGCTGCCCCTGCGGCGTGGTGCCGGAGAAGGTTTCGTCGTGGTATAGGTTCACATTCTCGATTGGCGTCTGCTGATAGAAGCGGCCATCGGACACCGTCGTCTTGCCGTCGGTGACGACAGTGAGCCGCAGGCCTGCAAGGGTAGGATCGCTCTCCACCAGAATCGGCCGAACCTCGACGCTGTAGTCCCATGCCATCCAATGCGTCGCAGAGATCCTTCGCTGATACGCTAGCGCGAGGCCGGCAAACTTTCGCTGGCGATCTTCACCCAGAATGATGTGGCTGGAGGAGTTCGAGTACTCCACGAACGCGGCCGCGCTATTGAGCGGCGCGTAGTAGAGCTGCTCTCCCCTCGTCTGCGCGTGAGCCGGTATGGCAAGCATAGGCACGACACACAGCACCGACAACGCAGCCCGTCTGAATATCCGCAATCTAATGCGCCCGGTGACGTCTGCGTGCCGCAAGCGTTGCAGGCGCGCTCGTAATGCCGAGGGAATGACACAGTGCGCTGTCCTGACCATCGGACAGACCGAAGAGCACGCCCTGTCCGCCGCAGAGCCGCTGCTCGAACGCGCGGGCCTGCGTTCCGACCATTGGCTCCGCAGCTTCATGCGAGCCGTAGTACTCCACGCGATAGGCGTACACAACGTCTGTGTCCGGCCGGCCATGTGTGCTGAAATGCGCCCATGTACCCAGGACGACCCGGCCCGCTTCATCATCCAGCAGCGCATACACTTGCTGGCCTCCGTTGGCCTCCTGACCTTCGGAAAAGATCGGCGCCCCGGCTGAGGAGCGCGGCCAGCGCACCTGCCACTGTTGCGTCTTCATGTCGATGTGAAAGGTGGTGAAAAACGTGGTGCGCTGGCACTCGGTGCAGTCGTCGTACGTCGCCACCAGTTCCGGTGTGCCCTCGCGCCACAAGCGCAGCCATCCCAGAATGCGCAGCCCCGGCCCACGTAACAGCAACGTTGCGGTGATCTGCCGCTGGTTCACGTCATAGACGCTCAGGATGTCATTGTCCGGCAGGGCGGAAGAGTTGCTGCGCTCAGCGGTGATCACCAGCAGGTGGGCATCGCGCGGTACGGGCAGCTTCAAGACGTTAGAAACGAGATTGCTGGTCCCGGATGCCGTTGCGGCGCCCGCCTTAGCCGGCGGTGTTGCCGGCTCCTTCGGGGGCACGCCGATATAGCCAACTTCGCGCAGAGCGGTATAGGGCTCGTTCATCAACGCGCGCGCGACGATAGTCTGCACATCGCTGGGCTGTCGCAGATCGAGCCAGCGGAAGTTCTCAATCGATTGCGCGCGCAGCATTGGCGATGAGAGGAAGATGAGCACGACCGCAATTCCGACAGCAGAGGAGAGCCCTTTCCTCATGCGTCGAGCCCCAGCTTTTTCCAGATCGCATCCACACGGGCCTTGGTGGCGGCATCCATCTCGATCATCGGCGGCCAGGGACGATGGAAGCCCTCCGCTGCCCATTTGCGAGTAGCGTCAATGCCCATCTTGCTGCCGAAGTTCGGCAGGCGCGATGCGTGGTCCAGCGAATCAATCGGTCCCATGGTGAATTGGATATCACGTTCCGGATCGATGTTGTTGGCCACCCGAAGCGTGACTTCTGCAATATCGTGCACGTCGCAGTCTTCATCGACAACGATCACGCACTTGGTAAACATCGCCTGCCCCAGGGACCAGATAGCGCTCATTACTTTGCGCGCCTGGCCGGCATAGCTTTTGCGAATCGACACAATCATCAGGTTATGAAAGACCGCCTCGGGCGGCAGATGGATGTCGACGATCTCCGGCGCAGAGAGCCGAATCAGCGGCAGGAAGATGCGCTCGACCGCCAGCCCCATCCACGCATCCTCCATGGGCGGCTTGCCAACGATCGTGGCGGCGTAGATCGGGTTCTTGCGATGCGTGATGCAGGTGATGTGAAAGACCGGGTAATCGTCAGGCAGCGTGTAGAAGCCGGTGTGGTCGCCGAACGGACCTTCGGAGCGCATCTCCCCCAGCTCAACGTAACCTTCGAGAACGATTTCCGCATGCGCGGGCACCTGCAGATCCACTGTCTCGCACTGCACCAGCTCGACCGGCGCCTGCCTGAGAAAGCCCGCGATGATGTACTCCTCCACCTCCGGCGGCGCGGGCACAATGGCGGAGAAGGTCGTCGCCGGATCGGTGCCGATGGCGACTGCGACTTCCATGCGTTCGCCGCGCAGGTCGGCGGTGGTGACGGCTGGCATACCGGCGATGCTGCCCGCAGCCTGCATGCTGCCGCCTGCAGTGGACGCCATGATGTCGATGCGAGCAGCGGCCGCGCTTCCCGTCGCGCTCGAGGCAGCGGCCATTCTGAGACGTTCGCGGAAGTGCTCCGCCGCCACCTTCTGGCGCTGCCAGTGCATGCCGGTGGTCTGAGCGTCATAGACCTGCATGCGATACATCCCCATATTGCGCTTGCCTTGGCCGTCACTCCCGCGCGGGTCGCGCGTAATGACCAGCGGCAGTGTGATGAAACGGCCGCCGTCCATGGGCCAGCACTGCAGCACCGGAAAGTCGAGCACGCTGAAACCCTCGCGCCGCACGACCTCCTTGCACGCGGCCTGGCGCGCCGGTATCTCTTTGGGGAAGTACTTCCCTACCTCGGCCAGCATGGGCAGCATCTTCAGCTTGCCCAGCATCCCTTCCGGCGACTTCATCTCCATCAGCGTCTGGATGCGCGCCGCGATGTCGTCCAGGCTTGATGTTTCAAGCGCCATCTCCATGCGGCGGTGGCTGCCGAACTGATTCATGAGGACGCTCGCGCCGGAATAGCCCTTCACGCGCTCGAAGAGCAGCGCCGGTCCGCCGGGGGCATAGCCATGTGCACCGCCCTTGCGGCCGGCTTTCGAAACGCGGTCGGTGATCTCCGCGATCTCAAGGACCGGATCGACTTCTTCCCGAATTCGCTTCAGCTCGCCCGCGCGGTCAAGTTGCGCGATCCAGTCACGCAGATCGTGATAGGCCAAGTTTGTCTCCCGACCCTCATAGTAGAGCGGATTTCTCTTTGTCTCTCACGAAAGGCCACAGAGTGTCCCGGAACCGTCTATAGCGTGCGAACCGCTTTAGTACCCGGCGCCTTCCGACTGCATCCAGCGATCCATAAACGTCTGCGCGCACCTCGCCCCGCAAAGGTGTTTCACCTCCGCGCTGTGGGAGAGCGAATGACTCCAGCGCGTGATGCGCAGCGATTCCTGTTCGGGCCCATCGGGAGGCATAGTGCGATCCGTCCAGGCGAGCCACCAGTCCTCCGCATCTCCCCGCGGACTGTTGCAAACGTCACAGTGATAGGACTCTGTCCACGCCATGGCCGCACTCCTTAAAAGCACGATGACATCTCAGACACCACCGCAAGGGCAACTTAGCACAAGGGCACGGGGCGCTGCATCTCGCCAACAGGAATTAGGGAACAGGGGTTAGGGAATACGGAATGCACTCTCGACTTGAAGAACTCTGTGGCGTTGCTGACGGAGTGACCCTGCTCTTCAGGCGACGGTCTTCTGCTCCATCGCCTCCAGCGGATAGCCGAGCTTTCTCCAGCCCTCATAGCCGCCGTGCAAGGGACGCACGCGATAAATGCCGAGATTGCGCAACCGCAGCGCAGTGCGTGCGCTGGTGGCGTCGCTGGGGCAGGTGCAGTAGAGAACGATGTCCCGGTCTCGCGGAATGCGATCGCCTTCTGCAACCAGCGTATCCGGCTTGAAGAGCACAGCCCCGGGCAGCCTGCGAGGGTCGGGGAGATAGTCAAGCGGATGGCGGAGGTCAATAATGTACACATCCTCACCCCCGTCAAGCATCGCCTTCAATTCTTCTGGTTCAATCTTGGCGCCGCGAATCTGCCGCAGGAAGGCACGCTGGCGGTACAACCGGTAACAGAAGAACCCAACGAGCAGCAGAATGAACAGCAGCCCCGCAGAATGCCCTACCTGGCCCAGGGCGCCAGGATGCCGTTTCAGTACGTCGCCGAAGAAACGGCCAACCAGCGTCGCGCTGAGGCTCCACAACAACGCTCCGGCAGCGTCAAATGTGACGAACGTCGCGTATGGCATTTTGCTCTGACCCGCGATAGGCGCCGCCACCGCGCCCAGGCCGGGGATAAATTTGGCCAGCAGGAGAGCACGCGAACCATACCTCTGGAAGAAGTCACCGGTACGCCGCACGCACGTCGCGGACTCGAAGGAGAGCTTGCAGACGGTGCGCACGATGGTGCCACCGTAACGCGCGCCCATGAAGTACCAGATGGAGTCGCTGACGATGCAGGCGATGACGGCTGAGAGCACGGCACCGGGCAGGCTGACCTGGTGGGTGGCGCTCAGTGTTCCCGCCGTCAGCAGGACAGGTACGCTCGGGATCGGCAAGCCGATCTGCTCCGCGGCGATCCAGCCGAAGAGGATGATGTATGCGTGATGAATGAAAAAATCGACGGCGACCGGCATTCCTGTGACAACCTTTAGACAACCCACAGGATAGATGTCCGGCAAGTGAGCGGGGCGGCAAAACTTTTAATTGGAGAAAGGCAAGGGCCGGATCGCAAAGAATCCGGCCCCATTGGCTCGCTACCGCTCGAGGAAGTTGTTACTTTGCAAGCACTAGCGGCATTTCCACCAAGTGTTCGCTGACAAACCAGACCTGCATCTCGTTGGTGCGAACCACCGAGCTGGCGAGCAGATCGTTGGTCCCTACATCGCCCAGATCGTTTGCCTTCTCCGCCAGCTCTCGCGCGTCCTGGAGAATCAGATGGTGCGCCTCCAGTAGACGAGAGATCTGGACCGGTACCTCTTCGCGATCGATGGGTACGCGCTCGATGCGCGTATTCGCCGCAACGTCGTGTGCCATCGCGATGCTGACTCCACCCAGTATCTGAACGCGCTCCGCAAGCTCGTCGACCAGTTCCGACTGCTCGCCCGCATGCTTATCGAAGAGCAGATGAAGCTGGTAAAACGTCGGACCGCCCACCTGCCAGTGCGACTTCTTATACAAATCGCGCAGAGTGATGGTGTCGGCCAGCAGCAGGTTCAGGCGCCCAACAATCTCCTGACGCTCCGATGGCCCCAAGCCGATCGGCAGGTCCTGGATGACGGTGCCGTACTTCTGGATGGATCTGGCATGCTGCCGCCAGTTGGGTGTGATCAGATCTGCGGCCTTTGCGCTGGTCGGCGACTCTTTCAGGGCGTGACTACTCATTTCTCAAACCTCCCGTACGCTCTGTTAGATGCGCCGGCGGCAACGGCGATTCTCCAGAGACGCGCTCCGCTCAGCCCAGGAGGCTGGACGTTCTGCTAACTCCCTTTGACGCGCACCGTCGGCTCCACGGATAAGCCGGGCCGCAGGACATGATTCTTATCCTCTTCCGGCTTGCTGAAATCGATGCGCACCGGCACCCGTTGCACTACTTTGACGTAATTGCCCGTCGCATTCTCCGGCGGAAAGAGGCTGAGCACCGATCCGGTGGCCCCGCCAATCTGCGTCACGACGCCATGGTAGTCACCGCCGTTCATGTCCACATGGATGGTCACTGCCTGATTTGGGCGCATCAGGTGAAGCTGGGTTTCTTTGAAGTTGGCGGTAACCCACAGATCATGCAGCGAGACCAGCGTGACCAGGTTCTGCCCGACGCTGACGTTCTGGCCGACTTCGACGTTCTTGGTGGTGATAATCCCGTCCAGAGGCGCGACGATTTTGGTGTAGCTCAGGTTGAGCTTCGCCTGGTTCAGCTCGGCACGCGCCTGTTCCACCTGAGCCGCTGCCTGATCAGCCTTCGCCTTCTGGACCGCCACCAATTGCGGCGCGGAACCGGCATTGCGCCGTGCGGCCTGTGACGAAATCACCTGCTGTTTGGCGACCGCGATCTGTTCCTGCGCGGCGATGGCGTTGGCCTTTGCGGAAACTACAGCCGCCTGGTTCGCCTGGGCCGTAGCCACGGCCTGGTCGAACTGCTGCTTGGAGATCACATCCTTCTCCACCAGCGGCGTATAGCGCTTCAGATCGAGCTGCGACTTGGTATTGTTCGCTTCCGCCTGCGCCACTTCGGCCTGCGCCTGGTCCAGCTGTCGAACGGCTCGCTTCACCTGGGCATCGGATGCCAGTACATTGGCGTTAGCCGAGGAGAGTGAGCTGTAGGACTGGAGGTTCGTAACCGGGATGTTTACCTTGGCGGATTCGTAATTTGCCTCGGATGCTTCCAGATTCGCCTCGTCCTGGGCCACCAGAACCTCATAGTCGTGGGGATCGATCTCCGCGATCAACGTACCGGCCGAGACCTCCTGGTTCTCCTTGATCGGAACGTTGATCACATGCCCCTGAACGCGGGCGCTGATCTGGATGATGTGTCCGTTGATCTGCGCGTCGTCCGTGTCTTCATAGAACGTGGAGTGCCAGTAATAAAGCAGCGCGCCCACCACCAGCACGGCAACGATGAAGAAGAGAATGAAGCTCCGCCGCCGCTTCTTCTCAGGATTCTCCCGCTGCTCCTGGTCACTACCCTGCTGTTGCTGCTGGTTCTGGGTGCCGGCCCTGCCGGATTCCGGATCCTGTTCCGCCACGGTCACTTTCCTCCGAGAAATTCCTGGTATCGCGTGTCCACCACGCCCATCGCCCGCGCCAGGGACAGCTTGGCGACGTTGTGCTGATAAAGACTGATCACATACTGGCCGTTCGCCTGCGCGACGCTGGCCTGCGCCTGCACGACTGCCAGGTTATCGCTGACCCCGGCGCCATAACGCTGCTGCGCGTCGCCCAGGGTCTGGCTGGCCAATTCCATATTGCTGCGCGCCACTTCCACCTGCTTCGCCGCCGACTCGAGATCGAGAAATGCATCCCGGATGTCGGCATCGATCTGGCCCCGAAGATCGCTCAACTGCGCCTTCTGGCTATCGAGCTGCGCCTGCGCCTGTCTGGCATCACCGCGCAGTTTCGCCTCTTCGAACAGCGGTACGCTGGCCGATCCCACTGCATCGAAGGTGCCGTGCGAGTGGCCCAGGGTAGGACCAATGTCACCGTAGTCTCCGCTGAAGGAAACGCTTGGATACCGCTCTGCCGTAGCTGCTTTGCGGCTTAGCTCCGCCGCTTTCACCTGCTGCTGCAATGCCTGCAGGTCCTTGCGCGTGGCATAGGCGACTTTCAAGGCCTCATCCGGCTGCATGCCTTCGAGCGGCGCAAATGGCAGCCGGTCCGCCAATTCGAATTTCTGCTCCAGCGGCAGGCCGACAGCGCGTGCCAGAGCAAGCTTGTCCTTTTCGTGCGCATTCTGGTCACGGATGAGCGCCTGCTGCTGTGTCTGGTAATCGACGCGCGCGCGGAGTACGTCGAGCTCCGGCGCGGTCCCTGCCTCGTGGTTGGCATTTGCCTGGTCGAGTGAGACCTTGCTGGAGGCTACCTGCGCCTCATCGTTGGCAATGTTCGCCTCATCCGAGATGCAGGCAAGGTATGCGTAGCCCACGCTGAGCGCCACCAGATTGCGCGCGTCATTGAGCGAGAGCCTGGTCGCTTCAAAGTCATGGCGCGACGCCAGATAGTTGTTCAGCGATGGCACGCTCAGCAGCGTCCAGTCCATCGTGCCTCGCACATCTGTATAGGCGAATGGCCCGATGATGGCCGGGAACCCGGGGATGGTTAGCCCCTGGGCCTGGAGGTTTACCTGCTGGACGGATTCCTTGAAGGTGCCGTTCACCGTCGGCAATAGCTTCTGCAACTGTTGCAGCCGCTGTCCGCCCGCCTGATTCACGTTCTCTCCGGACAGAATGATGCCCAGGTTGTTCTTAAGGCCCGTAAGCACAGCGTCCTTGATCGTGAGCTGCAGCACGCCCGGGGTCACGGGCTGGCTGGCGACGCTGCCCTGATAGGCACTCTGCGGCGGAGCCTGCGGAATGCTGGGCGGCTGCGATGAAGGCGCAGAGCTGGTAGACGGTCCACCGAACTGCCCCAACGCCGGAATGGTCCCGGCGAGAAGAACCAGCAGCAGTCCGCCAAGCTTCTGTGCGGGCCCTGCACACACTCCAGACCTCGACCGCCTGAGTAAAAATCCCCACATGATATTCGCCAATTTGGATGCCTAAACGCCGGCAAAGACTTAAAAAATCAGAACTTCCCGTTTGATTCTGCAGATTGCCACAACCAGCAGCATAGCCGCATCAGGGCAGCGAATGCAGCCATCCGCCCCTAATGAGAAGGGGCGTCGCGGGGACAAGTATGCCGCAAGCGGCCGTGCGTTTGGCTAGTGAGCAGCGGAATGAACGAGCGAAGTGGCAAGCGAGCACAGCGCCGCGCGGTACGCACCGCCGACAGGAGCCTCGGTCCACAGGTCGCCGGTTGTCTCCTGCAGCAGTTGTGCAGCCTCTGCGCCGCTGCGGCCTATGACGGCGCGCAACACAAACACGCTTCGCTCCACCGGACCCAGCCCCTCCAACCACTGCCGCATGCGCGTGCGCCCGGCGCCGGAGAGCAGGTCGTCCAATTGCTGCCGCGTGACGCCGGCAGCGCTCAGGTCGTCGGTTTCGACGCACCCGCCAAGATCCTTGGCAGCCGATGGATGCATCCGCGCAGGCTCGAGAGCAGCCACGCGAGCCAGGGCTCGCCGGACCAGATCGCTGCTGGCTGCCGCGCGGGCAGCTTCGCCGTCGGAGCAGGGATCCATCTCCACGGAGGCAACTGTCTGCTCCACAAGCTGGATCGCTTCGGTCTCGTCTCCTACAAAAAGTGCCGCTGTCTGATAGAGCTCGCGGGCCGCGGACTCCACAAGTGCGCTGTCGTCGCAGTCCGCACAATCGGTAGTCGGTTCAGGAATGGCTGTCTGGGTCTCGATCACGGTACCTCCACTCGCAGGCCATGGTTTTGATTTGGTTGTGCTTTCATCCTCAGCCACCCGGACCCGGCGCGTCAACCTGGTTGTCGAAAGCGAATTTCGCGCAGCTTTCATAACCGGCGAGACGCGTATCCTGTATCAAAGGAAGGTCTTCGGCACGAATCTCCAACCTATGTCTGTACGACAGCCAAAGAGGGAGCAGCTCTTCTTCAGCCGCGACGAGTCGTGGCTGCGCTTCAACGGGCGCGTTCTGCAGGAGGCTGAGGACCCCACCAATCCCCTGCTCGAGCGGGTGAAGTTCCTCGCCATTACGGCCTCGAATCTCGACGAATTTGTCGAAATCCGGGTCGCCGGCGTCATGCAGCGCATTGAAGACGGCTATAACGAAGTCGGCCCCGATGGCCTGACGCCCGAGCAGACCTTCGAGCGCGACACCTCCGAGTTGCGCACATTTGTCGAAAGCCAGTACCGCTGCTGGAACGAGTCGCTGCGACCCGCGCTTCACGCCGCCGGCA
Source organism: uncultured Acidobacteriaceae bacterium (assembly GCA_963757575.1). Lineage (GTDB taxonomy): Bacteria > Acidobacteriota > Terriglobia > Terriglobales > Acidobacteriaceae > KBS-83. The sequence goes on along the minus strand of CAVWSD010000011.1, from coordinate 34,378 downwards.
TCCGCGTCTTGGACTACTCGAGCATGAGCGGAGAGCAACTGGAGCATGCCTCGGAGTACTACCAGCGCGAAGTCGATCCACTGCTGACCCCCATCACCATCGATCCGGCCCATCCCTTCCCCAGGGTGCTCAACAAGGCGCTGTGCCTCGCGCTGCTGCTGCGCAGCAAGCGCAAACGCGCCGCCAGCCCGGTCCTGGGTGTGCTCACGGTGCCACGCGCCCTGCCCCGGCTGGTCCCCGTACCGTCCTCCGGCGGCACCATGGATTACATCTTCCTCCACGAGCTGATCGAGGCCAATGCCGCGCGTATGTATCGCGGCTACGAAGTGCTGGCTACCGCCGCCTTCCGTGTGACCCGCAACAGCAATCTCTACCTGCAGGAGGAGGAGACGCGCTCGCTGCTCGAGAGCGTGCGTACGGAACTGCACAATCGCCGCAAAGGAGACGCGGTGCGGCTGGAGGTGGAAGAGGGGGCCGATCCCGACATCATCGACCGGCTGCGGGTGAATTTCGAAGTGGACGAGTCGCAGGTGGTGCGCACCGATGGTCCGGTAAACCTGTCGCGGGTGATGACGCTGTACACGGACACCCCGCGGCCCGACCTGAAGTATCCCCCGTTTGTGCCTCGCGAGCTCCGTTTGAACCGTCGTTCCGCGAATATCTTTGACGAGATCCGCCATCGCAATATCCTGCTGCACCACCCCTACGATTCATACGACGGCGTAGTGAGCTTCATCGAAGCCGCTGCCGAAGACCCCGCCGTGCTCTCGATGAAGCAGACGCTCTATCGCACCTCGGCCGACTCGCCCATGTTCACCGCGCTGATCGAGGCGGCGCAGTCGAAGGAAGTGACCGTCGTGGTCGAGTTGATGGCACGCTTCGACGAAGCCTCGAACATTCGCTGGGCGCGTAACCTCGAAGATGCCGGCGTGCAGGTCTTCCATGGCATCGTCGGGCTGAAGACGCACTGCAAGCTGGCCCTCATGGTGCGCCGGGATGAGGACGGCGTGACCCGGCGCTACGGTCACCTGGGCACAGGAAACTACAACCCGAACACCGCGCGCTTCTACACCGACATCAGCCTGCTGACCTGCGATCCTGCGATTACGGCGAGCATGCAGGCGGTCTTCAACTATCTGACTGCGCACTCGGAATCGGATGACTACTCGCCGCTGCTGGTGGCGCCGCTCACGCTTGCCGAGCAGTCCATCCAGATGATCCGCCGCGAGGCAGAGCATGCGCGTAGGGGCCGGCCCGCACGCATCATCGCGAAGATGAATTCGCTGCTCGAGAAGAGCATCGTCGAAGCGCTCTACGAAGCATCGCAGGCAGGGGTTGAGATTGACCTGATCGTGCGCGGCATCTGCTCATTGCGGCCCGGCGTGAAAGGACTCAGCGAGCGCATTCGGGTGCGCTCCGTGGTCGGCCGGTTCCTGGAACACAGCCGGATCTTTTACTTCGCCAACGGCGGCGAGGAGGTCGTCTACTGCGGCAGCGCGGATTGGATGCCGCGCAATCTCTTCGAACGCTGCGAGGTGCTTTTCCCGGTGAATGACGCACAACTGCGAGCGCGGCTGAAAGACGAAATCCTGGCCGCTTACCTGGCCGACACGGCAAAGACCCGCATGCTCGAACCCAACGGCGACTACCGGCGCGCCCGCGGAGGAAGCGGCAAGATCCCTTTTTCTGCCCAGGACTTTTTCATGCAGCTTGCGGAAGGACGCGTGACCACTGAGCAGATACCTCCTCCAGTCGAGCTGGGTCCGACGGGCGGAGTCGCGAAGCAGGCGCGCCGCAAATCCTCGGGGCAGCGGAAAGTGAGCCGGGGGATTGCAAATTCGAGGCTGGATACCGCGCCCTCACCCTCGCATGAAGAAGCAGTCTAGTGGGATCTGCGGTTGTGCAAAATACTTAAAGTGACACATCATACTTTTGCACGGAAGATGAGAGCTACGAGGGCATAGCAATGGAGCATGATGTACTGGTAGCGCTGCAGTTCGGAGCCACGGCGCGGGATTATCTGGAGAGCGAGACACACGCCACCGGTGATGACCTGGTGCTGCTCGCGCAGGAGGTTGCCGCAATCCCGAAGGCGGCGGTGCTCGACCTGGGATGTGGGGCAGGACACGCTAGTTTTGCCGTGGCGCCTCATGCCGCTTCGGTGACAGCCTACGACCTGACCAGCCAGATGCTTAGCGTAGTAGAGCGCGAGGCCGCGGCGCGCAAGCTCAGCAACATCGTTACAGTCCAGGGTATGGCCGAGGCGCTTCCCTTTCCGGAGGCGCATTTCGATTGTGTGATCAGCCGCTACAGCGCGCATCACTGGCACGACGTGCCCGCGGCGCTGCGCGAGGTACGGCGCGTGCTGAAACCGGGCGGCCGAGTGTTGTTGATCGACACTGCAGGAGGCGAGACTCCTCTACTCGACACGCATCTGCAGGCGGTCGAGATTCTGCGCGACCCCTCGCACGTTCGCGACTACAGCGCGCGGGAGTGGCTTGGACTCTTCCGGGAGGCAGGCTTCACCGCGACGCTGCGCAAAGAGTGGCCGGTGCCGATTGAATTCTCTGGTTGGATCGAGCGGCAGCGCACGCCGCCGGATCGGGTCGCTGCCATCCATGCACTGTGGGGCGCTGCGCCGGATGAGGTGCGCAGCTTCTTTGAAGTGCAGCAGGACGGCTCCTTCACCCTGCAGAAGATATTGATTGCGGCCGAGCCGTAATGCGAAGCACGCCGAGCGGGCCGCTCCCGCTACACTGAAGCTTGCTTCGCTTCCCTCACGCACTGCTGCGTTATTGGCACCTCCTGAGCCTGGATGCACCCACGGTAGCTGCGCTGTGGTGCTGGGCTTTTGGGCGCGCGGCCCGGCTGCGGCTGGCGCCATGGCTTCCCGCTGCATTGGCGCTGGGCACCTGGCTTTTCTATGTGGCGGACCGGCTGTTGGACGCGCGGCTCTCGCCTCAATCCACGCTGCAGGAGCGGCATCGCTTCCACCATCGCCATCGGCGGCTTTTCCTGGGAGCCGCAGCGCCGATAGCGCTCGCTCTCGCAGTGCTGGTTGCGAGGATGCCGCGTTCTCTGCTGCTGGCATACTGCGTTCTCGGCGTGCTCTCGCTGTTCTATCTGGGGTTGGTGCATCTGCCGTCACGGGCCCGCGGCAGATCGCTGCCATATTTTCCGAAAGAACTGGTGATCGCGCTGCTGTTTGCCGCGGCGTCGGCTTTGCCCGCGTGGGACGAAGCGAGGCGCCGCGCGGCAGGCATGCCACGGCATCATCCGCTGCTGCTCCTCTGTCCAATCTTTGCTGTGCTCTGCTGGCTGAACTGCGTTGCCATTGAAGACTGGGAGCACCATCGCCGCGGAGGCCGCATACGGGCGCTCGCCGCGCTGGCGATTGCGGCCAGTTGCCTTAGTTTGCCCGCACTCGCGAGTCACCCCGCGCGCTGGCTGGCTGTTGCTGGCATGCTCAGCGGGGCTCTCTTCCTGGTCCTCGATCGGTCGCCATTGACAGCAGGCGAGCGGCGAGTTGCTGCGGATCTCGCGCTGCTGACGCCTTTGGCTTTGCTCGTCTGCTTTTGCTCATGAGGGAGCCGCCCGCATGAACGTGCCTGCAAATTTCGGCCGCCTGGCACGCCTGTATCGCTGGATGGAATACTTTAGCTTTGGCCCCTATCTGCATCACTGCAGAATGCTACGCGTCGCCGGGATAGCTGGGCGGAGTCGTGCTCTGGTCTATGGTGACGGCGACGGGCGCTTCGTGGCAGAGCTGGCGCGACGGGTCCCAACACTTCGCATTGCAGCGGTGGATGCAAGCCCCGAGATGCTGCGCGAGACTGCGCGACGGCTCTCATCGGAGGCACAGGTCCGCCTGGTGCAGGCAAATGCGCTCGACTGCAATGTGGCCGCCTTTCCGGAGGCACCGTTCGACCTTATCGTCACCCATTTCTTCCTCGATTGCTTCGAGGAGGCGGAGCTAGCCTTGCTGCTATCGCGGGTGAATGCCGCGGTCGAAGAGAACGCAAGATGGGTGGTCTCTGAATTTGCCATTCCGCAGCGAAACCCGGCGCGGCTCCTGGGAATACTGATTGTGCGCGGCCTCTATCTCGGCTTTCGCGTGCTGACGGGATTGAAGACTCGCCGGCTGCCGGATCACGGGCGAGTGATGCGCAAAGCAGGATGGGTGCTCGAAGACCGGCGGGAGCTTCTGCTGGGGCTTCTGGCAAGCGAGAGCTGGCGGCGCGTCTCTCGGTAAGGCCAGGCGATCTTTCGAGAAGCTCAAGCAACGCGGCCATGCGCTTCGCGTCATCCCAGAAGAATGACCATGCGTCGTTTCAAAATCAAGATCGAACCGTTACGGCTGGGCGGCTTTCCGGGAAGTCCGCCGGACGTTATTCCCGATCCGTATCCGCCGCCCAGTCCCGAGCCGGACGGCCCGGGATTTCCTGAGCCCGATCCCGATCCTTCCCCGCTCGATCCGGAGCCGAAACCACTGCCGGTGAACAACGGTTAGTGAGCCTTCGTTTTCTCCGCCACATCGGGCGGCAGCGATGCGTTCCGGTTCTTCAGCCATTCCAGGGTGACGCTCTGGGCGGCATGCTTTGGGCTCTGCCCCTTGAGGCTTGGCATGTAGATTTCCAGGCCTGCCTGGGCCGTCATGCGCGTGTCGCCATTCACCAGTTGGTTCTGATAGTTCACCAGGTCCAGGTCGAACCAGGGTTCGTCCGCCGCGTCAATCATGGTCAGGTCGGCGTGGTGCATGGTGAGCTTGCCGAAATTCAGCGCGCCATTGCGGAAGCGGAGAAAATTATGCCATCGCGCCAGTTGCGTCGGGTCGTTCGGCGCATTGCCATAGATGACCTCGATGTCCGGAAATTTGACCCGCACTGTAGTCAATTGGCCGCGAATATGCGGAGGGGGCAGCAGCTTCTCCGTGTCAAAGATGATGTCATTCCCGGATAACGTCACACCGGCTACGTTGGTGGAACTCACCAGGTCGGAGAGCTTCACGTTAAAGGTGCCCAGCAATCCCTTCATGGGGACTTTGAGAACGGAGATGTGCTGCACCTGCAGACGTACCAGACCGTCGGGCGTCGCCGCGAGTGAACCGACAATTTCGATGGGCAGCGGAACCACCTTCTTGATTGTCCCGTTGATCTTGACCAGCTCGCCCACTGGGTGAATAACGATGTTCTTCAGCGGAGTGTCTGCTGAGGCAGTGGAATTGAGGTAGTTGCAGATGTCGCCGATATTGGCGTGGATGACGCCCTTTTGTATCTGCAGGATGAAGGAGTCCGGATCGTCAAAAGACGGGTTTACGTTTCGCTTTGTTCGGACCATCTGCCCGGCGATCCAGACGATGTAGATACGAAAGTCCGGCCCCTTGCGGAGCATGATGTTGTGGGCGTAGGCCAGCGTGGGCTGGAGGTCGTCTTTGGATGGGATTTGCGAGGCTGACGCGGTCGAGGCGGTGGTTCCCGAAGATTTTGCGGCATCGGAAGAAGCCGACCGCCGCATGGCAAACCATCCCAGAAAGCAGCCCAGAAGCAGCGCGACGATGACGGCTGCGATTGCTGGAAGAAGACGACGTACACGGCTCACCGCCTTATTTTATCGATCAATTTCGCTCGCCGCGAGGATGAGACATATAGAAGCCATCGTGCTGGCGCCTGGGACTGGAGGAAGCCGATTGTTACAATGAGGTTACAGGTCGCCGTAGATCCCCTCAGCGGCCCCGCCAAAAACTCTATGATCGTTTACATCCTTCGTCATGCCAGCGCCGGATCCCGCCGGCGGAATCCGCTGCTCGACCGCAAACGTGGCCTCGACAAGGAAGGCAAACAGCAGTGTCTGTTGATCGGGGCTTACCTGAACGCGATGCGGGTGAGTTTCGACGCAATCATCTCCAGCCCGCTGAAGCGCTCCCTGCAGACTGCGTCGCTGGTGGCGACCGAGATCGGTTTTGAACAGAAGATCGCGGCCGATCCCAGCCTGGAGCCGAACGGGAAATTCGCCGATTTTGAGGGGATGCTGGTCAAGCACGCCGGGCAGGAGACCGTCCTGGTTGTCGGCCACAATCCGAATATTGCGCAGTTTGCCGGCGCACTGGTTGCGGGGCAGCGCGGTGGCCGCGCCAATCTGCGGCTGCGCAAGGGCGCGATCGCACGTATCGACGTAAGCCGCCACCCGGGCCAGTTGCTGGGGCTGGTCGACACACGCATGCTGCGCCAGGTTCAGGCGAGCGTGACGAAAAGCTCGCGGCGAAAGACCTCGCGAAAGTAGCCGGCTTCCTTGCGCAACGACCACTGCTCCAATTCTGCCCCGGTACGTCCGGGGCGGATCTCCAGCAGCACACGCTTGGGATAGGTGCGGACGGTCACACGCAATACATCGCTGGCCCGGTCCTGGTTCAGCGCGACCGCCAGACGCAGCAGCACGACCGCCCGTTTCACGTTGTCATGTTCGGCGGCGGCGATATAGCGGAAGGCGCGGTCCTGCGGCGCCGGGCGCGATTTTCCCAGATAACGCGCGATACCCGAGACGATTGCGCGTTGCTGCGGTGTGAAGCCATAGAGCTCTGAACCCGCGATCACGTATTGCGTGTGGCGATGGTGGCCCTGATAGTTGATGTACTTGCCGACGTCGCGCATCATTGCGGCGGCCTCGAGCCATTGCCGATATTCCTCCGGCAGCCCATGCACCGACTGCATATCGCGGAAGAGCTGTGCTGCGTGAGCGCGCACCGGCTCGGCTACCCGCGGATCCACTCCGTAGCGCTTGCAGGTGGCCAGCACGCTCTCCCATCGGTCGCGCTCGAACTGCTGATGCGCGCTGGTGCGCGCGTCCTGCTCGGCCAGCATTTGAGCCAGAACACCATCGCGCAGGCCGAGATCGGAGTAGCGGAAGCCACTCAATCCCAGGTGTTCCAGCAGTTCGGCGTACACCGTGGCGCCCGCCACGATGATCTCAGCGCGTCGCGGTCCGACGCCGGGCAATCGGCTGCGCTCCTGGTTGGTCAGCTTCGGCAGTTTGGTAGCCAACCGACGCAACGCGCGTGTGTCAGCGATGCCCTCTATTCGCTTTGCAGGCTTCACCGGTCTGCCTGCGGACTTCGCGATGACGGCGCTCGCCTGAACCAGGGCCGCAGCAGTGCCGGAGGTGGCAATCACCGGAACCCGCCGCAACGCTCCGAAGCGTTTGCCTGCCCTGCCCAACTCCCGGCGGATGAAGCGCTTCATGCGCGCGATGTCTTCCGGCGCGGGCGGATCGAGTTCGCGCAGAAATTCCTGAGTCAGACGCACTGCGCCGAGCGGCAGGCTTATGGTCTCGACCACGCGCTTGCGGTCGGATAGCGTAATCTCGCACGAGCCACCTCCGAGATCGACGAGCAGGCAGCGGCCCTGTGTGCGCGGTTCGAGCATCACGCCACGATGGATCAGCCGCGCTTCTTCGAGGCCCGAGATGATCTCCAGGTCCCAGCCGGTCTCGGATTTCACCCAGGCGACAAACGCCTGGGCGTTCCGCGCATCGCGCAGCGCAGCGGTGGCTACAGCGCGCACCCGGTCCACACCAGCTGTCTGCACGGCCTTGTAAAAGCGCTTGAGCGCACGCAGGGTGCTGGCCATCGCATCGGGCGAGATCATGCCGCTCTCGAAGACGCTCGCCCCCAGGCGCGTGACCTCGCGATCCTGGTGCAGCACTTTCAGACGATGCTTTTCGATACGCGCGATCTTGAGGCGGCAGGAGTTCGATCCGACATCGATCGCAGCGAGGGTCTGCATTCTGTGCATGGAACCTTACATTAACTTGGTTTCTTTGATGTGGCACGCGGGGAGCGCGCCCGGCGCGGCCGCGACGCCTGCCATTCGCCGCTGAAGCGGCGGGCGGCAGCGGATGTGATGTGCAGAGCGCGCTCGTATGCATGCTGCGCGCGAGATTCGAGGTCCGCCTGCAGCAAGGCGCCATCTTTGCCTAGAGCTTCATGCGCCTCCTCGGCCACCACAACCCAATCGTGCCAGTCGCCAATCGCATCCTGCACTCGCTTGATCGCTTTGGCCATGGTCACGGCAGCAGAATCGTGCTCATCTGACTCCGCGACGTAGCGCGCTTTCTTTGCGCCCTTGCGGAAGTCATGCAGGTTTTCCTTATCCAGAAGCGGCATCGCGTCCATCAGGCGCAGGTAGTCCTCCAGCGCGAGACGACTCGCCGGCCGATGCGCACGATGAAGGATAGAGCGGCGTTTTGCAATCCCCGCCATGAACTGCTGTTCGGCATCCAGCAATGCCTCCGCATGATCATCGAGGGTGGCGCAGAGCGCATGCGCAGCGGCAGAGCGGCGCGCCTTCAACCATGCGTCGAGTGAGCGCGCCTGCTGCGCCAGGGGTGTGATATCGCCGGAACCCGCCGCCGCGGCGGAGGTCGCCGCTTCTGCCAGCTCTCGAGCGACCTTGTCGGGCGCGGTGTCCGCCTCCGGAAGGAAGTTGTCCGCCAGCAACTCGCGGTGGACATCCAGATCGCGCACTGTCCCGGCGGCGCGGCGCACCTTCTTCAGCTGCCGCAGCCAGCGCTGGCGCGCCTCTTCCGCCGGCTTGCCCAGGCCGCGTGCGCCGGCTTCTCGCGCCAGTGTCTCGAGCGTCGCCTCGACACGCCGCGTGCCCGTGCGCAGGTGGTGCACTGTCTTCTACCTTCGGCGCATCGCCGTGCTTGCGGCATGCGTCGAGTTTCTCCCGCATCTCCGCGGCAACGGCGCGCAGGTGCTCGAGCGCCGGCGGAGCAGCGATGCTCGGGTTCGTCTGTCCCGGCTGGTATTCTGCAGATTCCGTCATGTCTCGTCCCATCGTACTTCCGGTGCAGACCGATGCTGCGCCTGCCCGCTTCCTCTCTGCACGCCGCGCCTGGACCATCCTCCTCCTGGTCTGGTTTGCTGTCTATTTTGCCGCGCTCTTCTCTCCGCCGTTGCTGGATGATGCCGACGCCGCGCACGCAAATGCCGCGCAGCACATGGCTCTCTCGGGCGATTGGGTGACGCTGAGGATCGACGGCCTCCGATATCTGGAAAAGGCGCCGCTCTCCTACTGGCTTGCCGCAATCGACGATCACATCTTCGGTTACAACGTCTTCTCCGCGCACTTTCCCATGGCGCTGGGGGTGCTCGCGACGGCGATCCTCGCGTGGTATTGGACCCGCCGGGCATGGAACGAACGCGCGGCGTTCTATGCTGCCCTCGCGCTGCTGACCGGCGTTGGCGTGTTTCTGTTTACGCGCATCGACATTCCGGAGGCGCTGCTCACTTTCTTTATCGGGCTCGCGCTTTACTGTTTTCTCACTGGGCTGGAAGACCGCAGGCCGCTCCTGTTTTACGTGAGCTGGGCATCCCTTGCGCTCGCGACGCTGGCCAAGGGACTCATCGCTCCGGTCTTTTTCTTCGCCGCGGTCATACCGTGGCTCTTGCTCACGCGCGAGTGGCGGCGCTGGCGCGAGATGCGCATTCTGACCGGAGTGCTGCTGTTTCTGGCGATTGCGGCGCCATGGCACATTCTCGCGGGGCTGCGCAATCCGGACCAGGGCCACCCGGTCGGCAATCATCCCACATTCGGCCATGTCCATGGCTTCTTCTACTTCTACTTCATCAATGAGCACGTGCTGCGCTTCCTCGGCAAGCGCTACCCGCACGACTACAACAAGCAACCAGGCTGGATCTACTGGGTGGGACAGATCGCATGGCTGCTGCCCTGGAGCCTGTATCTGCCCTTGCTGGTGCGCCGCGCGTGGCGTACGCGCGGGCGGTGGATACGCGATCTGCACCTCGAAGACAATGCCGCGCGCTTCCGCAGCCGCAGCATCTGGCTGCTGTCGCTCTATGCGGGCTTCATACTGATCTTTTTCTCGATTTCGACCAACCAGGAGTACTACACCTTTCCCGCGTATCTGCCCGTGCTGATGCTGACCGCGGCCGTCCTGGCTTCTTTTGAGCTGCGTGCGGAGCGCATCGACGAAGAGGCGCGCGAGGGCACGGATGGCTGGCTGCTGGGTGCGCATATTTTGTTCGCGGCTGTCGGAGTCCTCTCCGCCGCTGCGTTGAGCTATGGGCTCTGGACCTCGCGCAATCTGGCATTTGTGCCGGACATCGGCACGTTATTGGCGCATCGCGGCGTAGGCAACTACTCGCTCTCGACGTCGCACCTCTTCGATCTGACCGGACCGTCGTTCGCCGCCTTGCGACTGCCAGCCGTGATCGCGGCCGTCGTCCTGCTCGTGGGTCCGTTGCTCGCGATGGAGCTGCGCAGGAAAGAGCGTCACTTTGAGTCCACACTTTCGGTAGCTTTCACCATGGCTATCTTTCTCATCGCCGCGCATATTGCCTTCGTGCGGTTTGCGCCCATGCTCTCCTCAGAGCCGATGGCTGCAACCATCAATCGTATTGCGGGATATCCGGCCAGCGAAAGTTCCCGAGATCCGGCAGCCTCCCAGGCGACGTTGATCGTCTACGGCGACCAGTCGGATGGCGCCTCCGTGCTGTTCTACACGCGGCGCCAGGCGCTGCTGGTGCACGGGCGCTCTTCCACCATGCTGTGGGGTTCCATGTGGCCGGATGCACCGCACATCTTCATCGACGACAGGGAGCTTGCGGCCATCTGGGGTACCGGCGAGCGCAAGTTCCTGTTTGCGCAGGCGGAGCGGCGCGATCAAGTAGAGGCAGTGTTAGGGAAACGGCTGATTCCTATCCAGGAGCTGGCGGACAAGACGCTGTACACGGACCGCCCGATCTGAGCATTGCTCAGGTCGTGGCGCATGTGCTCAGGTCGTGGCGAGTGGCTCAGGTCGTGAGTGCCGATTTGCGGTCGGCAGGCTCAGCTTCAGGAGGCGTCTGAGCGTGTTGGACGCTGCGCATATAGCCGCCCTTTTCCAAGGTGTATTGTTCGCCTCGCCACAGAATCTGGTTGCTGCCGTAGCTGGCAACCCAGAAGCCGAAGCCCATCAGGTCCCGTAGCGGGAAGAGCAGTATTGTGCGCGCGAGCGAACGCTCCTGGACCACAGCCGTCCCGACCGCTGCAGCCAGCAACATGCGGGTGATGACGCCCCATCCAAGCGAGACTGTCGCTACCCACGGCAAATGCAGCGAGAGCGCAGCAACGAATGCGAGCAGCGCAAAGGGCATGCTGAAAGTAAGGGAGGTGCCAAAGTGTCCCTTCGGCCGGGAGAAGCGCGTGCTCTTGCTCCAGCGAACCTGGTGACGCATGGAATCGATGAAACCGGTATTGAGCACGATGTGGTCGATCGCGTGATGCGAGAAGACGACGCGATGGCCCTTTGCCGCAATTAGATTCCCGAGAAGAAAATCGTCTGCGCAGTATTGGCCCAGCACGCGGAAGCCACCCATCTCCTGCACGCAGGTACGGCGCACCGCCATCGTCGGACCGAGGGCAAACTGCATCCCCTCCAGCATATTGGCAACCATAACGCCGGCCGTCATCTCGATCGACATGCCCGCGCCCTCCAGTTGGGCCCACAACGCGGAGGTCTGGCGATGGCCGAACGACGGCGCCGGACTGGGCACCCCGCGATACGGGCAGGTAACCACGCCGACTCCCCGGTCTGCAAACGGCCCGACGACTGCCCGTAAATACTGCCGCGTTACGCGGACATCGCTATCGCTGACGATAAGAAGCTCGTGCTGCGCTGCCTGCGCCATGCGCTCCAGTGATGCGACCTTTGCGTTTGCGAATGGCGGCTCTCCGCAGATGAGGAACCGGGCAGGGATCGATGGATGCCGTGCCGCGACCTCACGCGCGGTTTGAAGACCGGCGTCGTTCAACGTGCGCGCGCAGAATAGGATTTCGTAGGCCGGATAGTCCTGCTGGAAGAAACCTTCCAGATGTTCAGCAAGATTGGGCTCTTGGCCGTGCAGCGGCTTGAGCAGGCTGACAGGAGGAGTGAACGAAGGATCGACGACCGGCCGCTGGCGCCTGAAGTGAAAGATCCCTGCCACCACCATAATGCTGTAGACCGTGGAGGTGATCAGCCCAAAGATTCCCAGGCCGAGCAGGAGATGAAGCATCGCGATATGGTTCACCTGATATTGGAAATAGCTGTTCCTTAGAGTACTCCTGCCTTCGAAAGTTTGCCTCTGCCCCTTCGTCAAACCGATCGACGCAGCGCCTTCTAAGTCCCTTGGCAGCTATCGTTTTCGCTCTCGGGCCGGGGCTGGAGGAAAGACCGACGGCTTGCGAAGTGGCACAATGGCCGCCTCGTTTCCAATCGGCGAGTTCTGCTGGATGTGCTGCAACATCTCCGAACGCACGTAATCCACGAAACTCTGCATTTGGCGGTTCATCTCCTCCATCCGCTCGCGCATCTGCAGGATGATAGCGATGCCGGAGATATTGACTCCCAGGTCGCGCGCCAGGTTGAGAATGAACTCGAGCCGCTCCAGGTCCTCGTCGGTATAAAGCCGAGTATTCCCCTCGGTGCGCGAGGGCTTCAGCAGCCCTTCCCGCTCGTAGAGCCGCAGGGTTTGCGGGTGGATCTCGTACATCTCCGCCACTGCGGAGATCATGTAGGCGCCTTTGGATCTACGTTTCGTCGGCATCGTCTGTCCCAGGCGGGCGCGGCACATCGCTAAAACGCGAATCGCTCTCCTGCGCCACCGGATGGCTGAAGTGTACGCGGTTCCCGGCACTCTCGCGCCATCGCCAGCCGCTGCGTATCCGATATGGCATGAGGATGTCTGCGCAATAGCCCTCGGGCGTCTCCGCATGCAGACGTACGGCCAGCGAGCGCTCTGCGGAGCCGTTCCGGCCATAGAGGACAGGAGCAGCCAGGATCACGGCCTCCAGCTCTCTGCGGTGCCAGCGAGGCCGCAGCTCGCCTACCAGCATCGCTTCCTGTTGTTGAATAGATAACGTCGGCGCAGCCGCTGAGTGCTCGAGCGTGCGGAATTCAGGCTTCGAAGCTCCCGGAACAAGCCATGCGGCGAACGCGGAACATTTCCCGTCTCTCCGGAGCTCCGCCTCTGCCCACGCCATAACTTCATTGACCAAAAGTTGTACTTTGGCCTGTTTAGGTAATTTCTGCCGCATTTCGACCCTTTGGTAATCGTTTTTTCCGATTACTCGCTGGTGGTCCAACGTGGAACGGAGCACACTGCGGTCATGAAGAACTTCCGGATTCCCCTAACCACCTTCGCTCTCGCAGTCGCAGCCATGCTTGCCCAGCCGGTACAGGCCCAGCAAAGCTGGACCCCGGCGGCGACCGATTATCCGGCCGTCAAGGTGCCCGCAGGACTTATCTCCGAGCCCATCATCAACAGTGCCTCCAAGGCCTATTTCCGCACCCGTCTGCATGATGGATCGAGCCATGGAACCAATTTCGGCGGCCATTATGCGCTGCTCCAATGGGGATGCGGAGATGGCTGCACCACCTTCTTCATCGTGGACGAATTGAATGGCCGTGTCTATGAGCCCGGCTTCAACCTGACCGCCCCGAAGGGCGGCGCGGACGAGACGATCGGCTTCCAGTACCGGCCAGACAGCCGCCTGATGGTGATGCAGGGCTGCCACAGCAACTCCGCCGCAAGCTGCGGTAAGTACTACATGCTTTGGACCGGGTCGAAGTTCGAGACGCTGTCCCGTGAACCGTTGACTACCACCATCGCGGCAGTTCGCGGCATGCAATAACCGGTTCCATAGTAGGAAACAGGCCAGAGAGCGTCAGCAGGCTCTCTGGCCTCTTCGTTTTCCGGACTGTCGCTTCTTAGACCTTGCTCCACAAGACTGCTCGTGGATCATCCGGGTTCAGCTGGGCGAATTCGCGCAGGATCTCCTTCGAGCGCTCATCCCGCAGCTGCGGAACAGTGATCTCTACCGTGACGATCTGATCGCCCCGGTGATTCTCCTTCGACGCCGAAGCAACGCCCTTTTCCCGCATGCGCAGCTTTTGGCCATTCTGTGTGCCAGGGGGGATGCGCAACTGCGCACGGCCGTCGATCGTCGGCACGTCGATCTTGGCTCCCAGTGCCGCTTCGTCGACCCGAACGGGCACGCTGATCTCGATATTGTCCGCCACGCGGGTGAAAACCGGGTGTGGGCCGGAGCGAATGATGAGAAAGAGATCGCCTGCCGGGCCACCGTTGACGCCTGCATTGCCCTTGCCGCCTAGCCGGATACGCTGCCCGTCGCGCGTGCCGGGCTTGATGCGGAACTCGATAGTCTCCGGCCGCTGCACCGTGCCTTCGCCGTGGCAGGTAGGGCAGGCCTCCTCAATACGGCCAGAGCCTCCGCAGCGCGGGCACTGAATATTGAACTTCATGCGGCCGCCCATCTGGGTTACCTGGCCAGTGCCGTGACACTCCGGGCACTCCCTGGGCGCACCGGCTGAGGCTTTGCCATGGCAGGTGGGACAGATCTCCTGCCGCAGGATCTGCAGACGGGCAGTGCCCCCTCGAACCGTGGTCCAGAAATCGACATTGACCGTGTATTCGAGATCCGTGCCGGGCTGCGGTCCTCGCTGTGGCTGCCTGCCGCTGGCCTGCTGATTGAACATCCCTGAAAAGATGTCGCGGAAGCCACCCCAGCCGCTGGCACCCGATGAGGACTGGCGCTGCGTGCTCGGACCACCCTCGAAGTTCGAGAAGTCGAAACCCTCGAAGTCAAAAGGCACTTCCTGTGGTCCGGCGCTGGCGCGCGGGCGGCCGTGACCGGCACGCGCGGCCGCCTCCGCCTGCGCGGGATCGATCTGGTCGGAGTAGAAGCCGAACTGGTCATAGACCTTGCGCTTCTTCTCGTCGCTCAGGACATCGTTGGCCTCGGAGATCTCTTTAAACTTTTCTTCGGCCTTCTTATCGCCGGGGTTTACGTCGGGGTGATACTTGCGCGCAAGCTTGCGGAAGGCCTTGCGGATCTCTTCCGCAGTGGCCGTCTTTTTTACTCCGAGTAATCCGTAATAATCCTTGTTCTGTGTCGATGGCATCGTCTGTGTGTCGTCCCAATCTTGCGTCCCAGTCTTGCTATCCAGTCTTGCTATCCAGTCCTGTCATCTGCGGTTATTTGCCGACTTCATCCTTCTGGCAGACCGGACACCAGTAAAGTGTGCGGGCAGCCATCTCGCGGCTCTGAATCGCCGTGCCGCAGACCAGGCATGGTTTCCCCTGGCGTCTATAAACATAGTGCACCTCACCGGCTTCAGCAGGTCCGCGCGGATGAGGGCGGTCCTTCGGGCGTGTGGTCACAATGCGCCGGTCGATCATGCCGTCGGCCATCAACGTCATGGCATCCTTCCAGATGGCCCGGACAGTCTTCGGATCTACATTGTCGCCTCGGCGAAAC
This sequence comes from uncultured Acidobacteriaceae bacterium, assembly GCA_963757575.1. GTDB lineage: Bacteria > Acidobacteriota > Terriglobia > Terriglobales > Acidobacteriaceae > KBS-83. The sequence continues at coordinate 19,058 of CAVWSD010000011.1, read as the reverse complement.
GGGCTGAGCCGCGCACGGTACAGCAGTTCGGCGCGATAGATATTCCCGATGCCTGAGAGAACCGATTGATCCATGAGAAGAAGACCGATGGGCGCCTTGCTTTCTGCGATCCTTGCGAAGGCGGGCCTTGGATCGGAACCCTTCTCCAGCGGATCCGGTCCGAGCCGGTGAATCAGCTTGTCCCATTTTTCCTGATCGTAGATGGAGCAGTCGGATGGACCGCGCAACTCGAGCCAATCGGCTTTGGTGGAGATACGCAGCCTCAACGCGCCTTTTGGCTCAGCCAGCGGCATCTTTCCCTCGGTGAAGTCGCCGAACCGGCCAAGGTGCACATGCAGAATCAGGTCGCGGCCGAAATCATAGCCCAGGTGCTTGCCGTGGGCGATAATGCCGCGCAATTTACGTCCATCGAGAAGTGCCGCGTCCGGAAACTGGCCCGAGGGTGAGTCCGCGCGCACAGTGCGACCGATAAAGGTTGCTGCCTGCCGATCGCGAAATCGATGGACCTCATTTCCCTCGGGCATCCGTCTGTTGTCATCCTTTACTTATTGCGGATGATAGTTGTCTTAATCCCAAACCAGTCGTGCTTCAATTGGCTCCACGCGCCAGAAGATATCCGGCTCGGCGCGATGCATCTGAGCACAAAAACTCTCCGCTTCCGACCTGCTATTGAAGAGCACCTTGTTCAGAATCTGGCCGGCGCGCCATTGCACGCAGCGCCATAGAGTGTTCGTCATTCCCTGCTCCCCTGTGGCCGCCCTCCCCTGTCCTGGCGTGCCATTCCTTGATTCCCCATTTCTTTGCTGCATGTTGTCCCCTGTTCCTGCTGCTACCTTTATCGACCGGATATCGCAAGGGGCGCTCACAATCGCTGCGAGCGCCCCTTACCTTCGCCCCGGCAGAGCCCTTCAAGGTCATCTGCCGATCCGTTACCTGCGGCTAACCTTACTTCTTGTCCTCGACGTCCACATACTCGGCATCGATGACACCTTCATCCTTCTTGGGCTCCTCTGCCGTGGTTCCGGCAGCAGCCTGGGCGCCGTCCGTAGGAGCAGCGTTGGCGGTGGCCTTGTACATGGCCTCCGCGAGCTTGTGCGAAGCGGCGGTCAGTTTCTCCCGTGCCGCATTCAACTCGCTTGCACTTGGCGTGCCTTCGAGCGTCTTCTTGGCATCGGCCAGAGCGGATTCCACATCGCTCTTCTCCGACCCGGAGACCTTGTCGCCGCTCTCCTTCAACATCTTTTCGATGTTGTAGACCATGTTGTCCAGGCCGTTGCGGGCCTCGATCTGGTCACGCTTCTCCTTGTCCTCTGCCGCGTGGGATTCGGCGTCGCGCGCCATGCGCTCCACCTCTTCCTTGCTCAGACCCGAAGAGGACGTGATGGTGATCTTCTGGTCTTTACCCGTGCCGCGGTCCTTTGCCAGCACGTTCAGGATGCCGTTGGCATCGATGTCGAAGGTGACCTCGATCTGCGGCACACCACGCGGAGCGGGTACGATGCCGCCCAGCTTGAATTTGCCCAGTGTCCGGTTGTCCTGCGCCATGGAGCGCTCGCCCTGCAGGACGTGCACCTCGACTTCGCTCTGGTTGTCCGCGAAGGTCGAGAAGGTCTCGCTCTTCTTAGTCGGGATGGTGGTGTTGCGCGCGATCATGGGCGTCGCAATGCCACCCGCCGTCTCAATAGCCAGAGTCAGCGGTGTTACGTCGAGCAGCAGCAGGTCCTTGACCTCGCCAGCCAGCACGCCCGCCTGCACGGCTGCACCGATGGCCACCACCTCGTCCGGGTTGACGCCGCGGTGCGGCTCCTTCCCGAAAAGCTGCTTTACCAGCTCCTGGATGCGCGGCATGCGCGTCTGTCCGCCCACCAGCACGACTTCCTGGATCTGATCCGCCTTGATACCAGCGTCAGCGATCGCCTTGCGGCAGGGCTCAAGCGAGCGCTGCAGCAGGTCATCGACCAACTGCTCCAGCTTGGCGCGCGTCAACTTGCGGACCAGGTGCTTCGGGCCGCTTGCGTCCGCGGTAATGAAGGGCAGGTTGATCTCCGTCTCCATGGTTGTGGAGAGCTCGATCTTCGCCGCCTCGGCCGCACTCTTCAAACGCTGCAGGGCCATTTCATTGCCCTTGGAGCGGAGGTCCAGTCCCTCCTCCTTCTTGAACTCGTCGATCAGCCACTCGACGATGCGCTGGTCGATGTTGTCGCCGCCCAGGTGCGTATCGCCGTTGGTGGACTTGACCTCGATGACGCCCTCGCCAACTTCGAGAATCGAGATGTCGAAGGTGCCGCCGCCGAAGTCGTAGACCGCGATGGTCTCGTCCTTCTTCTTATCTAGACCATAGGCGAGCGCTGCTGCCGTAGGCTCGTTGACGATGCGCTTGACATCGAGACCGGCGATACGGCCGGCGTCCTTGGTCGCCTGGCGCTGTGCATCGTTAAAGTACGCGGGCACGGTAATGACGGCCTCGGTCACAGTCGTGCCGAGATAGCTCTCTGCTGCCTGCTTCAATTTCTGCAGGATCATCGCGGAGATCTCGGGCGGGGTGTAGTCCTTGCCCTGTGCCTCGACGACGACATGGTCGCCCTGCGCCTTGACTTTGTAGGGCACCATCTTCATCTCGTCTGTGACTTCGTCGGCGCGACGGCCCATGAAGCGTTTGATCGAATAAATTGTGTTCTGCGGGTTGGTCACCGCCTGCCGTTTGGCCGTCTGACCCACCAGCCGCTCCCCGGTCTTTGTGAAGGCCACAACGGAAGGAGTAGTGCGATCACCCTCGCTGTTGGGGATGACCTTGGGCTCGCCGCCTTCCATAACGGCGACCACGGAATTGGTGGTGCCCAGATCGATACCGATAATCTTTGCCATAGCTCTCCTGACCTCGTCGCTCGTGCGTTTCGAACACTTTCGCACTTGAGTGACTTGTTGTCAATCTATCTGATGCAGGAAAGGTAGGGCAGGATGCGCCGACTTTCAATCCTTCCGAAGGCGGGCGGAGGAAAACTGGGCGCCTGCAGCGATGCTTCGCGTTTTACTCAATAAGTAATTGATTTTAAACAGTTAATCGGCCGTCTTAATGGACAGCGTTGGACCCGGTTGTTCCGATGCGCGCGGCGTCCCCGGACTCGATGCCTAGCACCTGCTCGATTGGAGCGAATTCCTCAGTTGCCTCATTGAAGACGACCACCCGGCCGTTTCCGATGTTGTAGATCCAGCCGTGCAGCCGAATTGTCCCGGCGGCGATCCCGGCGGCAACGCCGGGGTGGGTACGCAGATGCTGGAGCTGCAGCAGGACGTTCTCCTCTATCAGCGCCCGGGTCATGTGATCCCCCGAAGTGTTGGGATACTTGGCCCGGACCACTCCGAGGGCCGCATCGGCGTTCCGTAGCCAGCTCCTGACCGTGGGCATAGCGGCAAGAGAGGGCGCGTTCGGGTCGCGCATTGCCTTCATGGCGCCGCAGTCGGAATGGCCGCACACAATAATGTCCGTCACTTTGAGCGCGACCACCGCGTACTCCACCACGGCAGAGACGCCGCCCATCATTTCTCCATAGGCGGGGACGATGTTACCGATGTTGCGGCAGATGAAGAGGTCGCCGGGTTCGGTATGGGTGATGAGGGCCGGATCGATGCGGCTGTCGGCGCAGGTGATGAAGAGCACCTGCGGGTTCTGCTGGTTTCTCAACTGTTCGAACAGCTCACGATGATCCGGATAGATCTGTTCGCTGAAGTGCCGGTAGCCCTCGATTACTTTGGCAATGCCGTCGTTTTCCGACATACCTCTCCTCTATACGTGTCCAGCCAGTCCAGTATGACCTGTGGCGGAGGAGGAAATCCAACTGTGATCGTGGCAGGGAGGCTCGCGGTTGCGGCCGTTCTTGATACTCTCCCAACCATGCGCTCTGCAATCCTCGTGTTCCTTGCCAGTGGTTCCCTGCTGCCTGCCCTCGTTCCCGCGACTCTTTCCGCTCAAACTACGAATGCGCTTGATGCCGCTACTGCGACCCGGATCGACCAGGCCGTGGAGAAGGTCGTCGCCGACACCGGCATTCCCAGCGCCTCGGTTGCAGTGGTGCAGCATGGCGAAATCACTTATCTCCATGCCTACGGAAAGGCGCGGCTGGAGCCGCCGATGCCGGCGACGACCGAGATGCAGTACTCGATCGGTTCGGTGAGCAAGCAGTTCACCGCAGCCCTGATCCTGATGCTGGTGGAAGACGGAAAGATGACGCTCGACGATCCGGTTGCGAAAATATCTGCCCCACCTGACGCGCGGGAACGAGGTGACGGTGCGGGAACTGCTCTCGATGACGGCCGGATATCAGGACTTCTGGCCGGAAGACTACGTGATGACCTCGATGATGGGACCAACCACCGCCCAGCACATTCTCGATGTGTGGGGATCGAAGCCGCTGGATTTCGATCCAGGCACCCAATGGCAGTACTCCAATACGAACTACGTCATCGCAGGACGTATCGCAGAGATCGTCGGCGAGAAGCCCCTGGTGGAACAGTTGCGCGCGCGTATTTTCGATCCGTTGCACATGACCGGCGTACGCGACCAGGACGCCAGCCACTTGCCGCCAAGCGATCCGACCGGCTACTACCAGCACGCGCTGGGCCCGATGCGACCGGCTCCGCTGGAGGGCACGGGATGGATGTTCGCCGCCGGCGAGCTGGCGATGTCACCACACGATCTGGCGCTGTGGAACATCAGCATGATGAATCGGACGTTACTGAAAACAGCGTCCTATGACGCAATGTTCACCAACGTGAAACTCAAGAGCGGCAAACCAACCGGCTACGGATTTGGCGTCCAGGTGGGTGAGCGCGATGGTCAGCGCGTTATCTCCCACAGCGGTGAGGTATCCGGTTTCGTATCGCAGAACACGGTGTACCCGGATAGCAAGGCGGCGGTGACGGTCCTGACGAATATCGATGCATCCAGCGCGGCAGCAACTATCGCTCGTGCGCTAGCGCCTCTCGTGCTCACTCCAGGAACAGATGGCGGGGGCGCCGGCGACGCGCAGGCGGCGGAAGCGCGCGCGCTGAAAATCTTCACCGGTCTGCAGAATGGCGATCTAGATCGTTCGCAATTGACGAAATTGTGCAATGACTACTTCACCAGCGAGGCGATCCAGGACTTCGCCTCCAGCCTGAACCCGCTGGGCTCGCCGCAGAGCTTTACGCAGGTTGCGGAGGAGCCCCGGGGCGGTATGGTCTTTCGAGCATTTCGCGTTCAGTTTCCGAATCGCCGGCTTACCGTGACGACCTATGAAGAACCGGACGGAAAGCTTGAGCAATACCTGGTATTGCCGGCAGGCAACTAGGGGCTGCAACAGTCATGTGTGGCTTTGAAGGCTGGCTCTGACGGTTGCCTTGCAAATTCCGTCGCGTGGCTGGAGGGCTGCGCCATGTCGACCTTGCGACAGGCGCGGCGGCGTGCGAGACTGGCGATGGCCTCGTTGAGCTGACTCGCCCGCAATACTGATAAGGGACGTGGTCAGAATAGCTGGCGTAAAACCCAAGGCCGGGATGGCGGAACTGGCAGACGCAGCGGACTCAAAATCCGCCGATCGCAAGGTCGTGGGGGTTCGACCCCCCCTCCCGGCACCAACAAAACAAAGAGTTTATGGTGATTTTGGCCTCTCAACTCCGAGAGGCCAAAATCGTTTGGTGGCTGTTCTGATGGCTGTTGGTTTCTCGTGCTTCAAGACCGTGGTCTGTTGGTCGGAGATCTACTGACCGTGTAGATTTGAATCTAGCGTAGCGTTCTCATATTGAGTACAATTGTTCTCGTAATGAGTACGCACGACACATCGCTGGGGAATCTTCTTTTCGGGCAAACCAGGGGTCGCATCCTAAGCGCCTTGTATGGCACGCCAGACGAGGCTTTCTTCGTTCGTCAGATAGCCCGCATTGTCGATGTCAGCGTTGGCACTGTTCAACGGGAGTTGACTACCCTTGCCGACGCGGGCCTTCTCCTTCGAACACACACCGGCAATCAGGTCTTTTACCGTGCGAACCGTGATCACCCGGCATATGCGGAGCTGCATGCGCTTCTCGCCAAAACCGCTGGTGTGTTCCACCAGCTTGCGGAAGCACTCGCTCCTTTGGCAAAGAGAATTCAATTTGCATTTGTCTACGGCTCGTTTGCACGCGGAGACGAAAACGCAGCGAGCGACATCGATCTGATGGTCGTTGGCTCTGTTAGCCTCGATGAACTGCTGGAGCAACTCTCGCCTGTGGAGCGCGTCCTACGCCGTCCTGTAAATCCCACTGTTTATTCTGAGAAGGAATTGAGAGAGAAGTTGCAACGAAATAATCACTTCCTGAAGTCCATTCAGAAAGGCAAGAACCTCTTCCTGATCGGAGACGAGCATGAGTTTAGACAGTTACGTTGAGAACGCATGGCTCAAGAAGGAACCGACGAGTTCCCAGGAGATCGCGGACCAGCTGGGCATTGTCGCCCGATGTATGAAGGATGCGGGCGTTGAAGGCATTTCCGATGACCTTCGCTTCTATACAACTTTCAACGCCTTGCTCGCGCTTGCCAATACCGCGTTACGTGCCAGCGGATATCGCACTACGAATCAGCCGGGCCATCACATGCGGACGATTGAGACGCTGGAATACACCATCGGAGCGGATAGCAAGACAATTCGCAAAATTCTGGCTTTCTCCAAAAAGCGCAACATCGCAAGCTACGACTCGGCCGGAAGCGTCTCGAATGAGGAACTCAAGCAAATCCTCGCGACTGCTGAGAGTCTGCAACATGCCGTCCAAACCTGGTTGAAGACGACTCACGCCGAACTCTTGAAGCAATGAATCTACGAATACGAATCCGAGGACTGGGAATACCGGCACGGGCAGCTCTTTTCTGTACCGGTTCAACGACTCGACTGCTCTCAACCCACCCCAATCAAGATGCAGATCCCGAAACCAGGTGAACCGAATGACATTCTCCGGATAACCAGAGCGTAGCCGAGCCCGGGCGGGAGTCAAGGCCGCGCTTACGCGCGCTGCTTCGCGGTCGCAGAACCTTGACACCGGCCTCTGTACCTCGGCAAATCATCCCAATATCCCGGGAATGTCTTCTTCTCAGAGGCGGCTATTTAGAACTTGAGGCAATCCGCTCCACAACAGACAACCTGTGTGCTGGCGATAGATGGCTATAACGCGCCGACATCGTGATCGTCTTGTGCCCCGCCGCTTCCTGAATCTCCTTGATGCTTGCCCCCGCCATCGCCAGCCAGGAACAGAAAGTGTGCCGGTTGCAGTGCCAGACGTATCCGCTGATGCCGGCCTCCTCCAGACAGGGCTGGAACCATGATCGCGTATCGAATCTTCCCTTGTTTCCCTCGCGCGGAAAGACAGGATCGGAAGCGTGCCGCTTTGGACGCCGGAGGGATTCGAGGGCCGCAACTGCATCGGAATTCAAATGGACCGCTCGGGCCGAGCCGTTCTTGGTTTTCGTGAGTTCAATCGTTCGGCGATCAAATTGGACTTGTGACCAGGTGCAGGAATACTGCTCGCTGAGGCGCATTCCGGTGTGAACGCTCGCCACAAACTCAGCCAAATGCTCAGGAAACCGCTTGGCGATCACTTTATGCAGTCGGTCGTATTCCTCACGGCTGAGAAAGCGCAACCGGCCCCCGCCCTCTTTGCGCTGGCGAACGAGTCGGGCAGGATTGACCGTGACTTTGCCGTTGCGAACGCCTTCCCGATAGCAAAGGGAGATGAAGGCCTTGTAGCGATTGGACGTGGCCGGCGTTTTGGAGTGCCCGCGAAGCCAGCGTTCCAATTCCTGTGGCGTCAACTCGGCAGCGGGGCGGGATCCTAATGCGGCGGTGACAATGGCTGCCTTGCTTTTGTAGCTCCGATTGTCTTTGTGATGCGCAACGAACTCCAGTGCATCGTCGATCAGCTCCGCCAAGGTGACGACCTTGCTGTTACGCAACTCGGGCAGCTTTCGCCCCGCTACGGCATCCGCCTTGCGCGATTGATACAGCTTGATGGCGTCCGACTTCCGCCCGACCTTTTCGCGGTGCCGCTTTCCCGCCGCGTAGTAGTGAATCCACCAGATGCCGCTACCCGCCGGGTTCTCGTATACGCCACGCATTAAACCCTCCCAAACCGATGGCTGTTTGGTCGGATAAGCATATCATTTAATCCGAAATAACAGCCATCTATCGATCAGCGACGTGATTTACAACCGAAGGAACTTGCGTGGGCCCCGATCGTTTCTGGACGCCAAGGCAGCCTCGAGAGGTGGGAACTTGATAACGGTGGCGGACGCTCCAGAGAATTTCGCGTCAGTGACAGCTCCAATCAGAATCCACGTAGGTGCTCGGTTACAGATGCGGCGGGCTGATGGAGATGAGTGTTCCGAGGCCGACCCGGCTCTTGGAGGCATTGGCGATAAGGATTGGTGCGGATGTAGTGCTCCTCAGCCTGCATCGAATAGGCTTGAATTGCGTTTTTTGTAGGCTTTTCTAGAGAACGTTGCTGAAAGCATTCTCCTTAGATCTGTAGACAGCAACAGACGATGTTGCTGGGAATCTCATCGCTTTGGTGGCCGTGAAATCTCTATCCGCCGGTTCTTTACCTATGCTAGAATTCGCGCACTTTACCGGGAGGAACACAGTGGCTGCCGATCAGACGCCGGAGGAATACCAGGCCTTAGCTTCGCCGACGATTTTAGGGACCGGGGTATTTCTCCAAAAAGGAGCTTCCGGCGAAACCATGGTCACTTTTGAGCAAAATCTTACCTACGATCTTTGCAAGGCCCGAGGCGACAAGTTCTCGGCCTTCAAATGGATTCCAATGGAGGTGCTTCAGTTATGACTCCGTTAAGAACTCTCGTTGCAAGGTAGTGGGCGAACCATGCTCTAACCGTTGCAAAGCGCCGGGTTGTCTTTGCGACAATGAATCGAAGCAATGTATCGACGCCTCTGGAATTCAAACACGCCACCTTCATCCGGCGAGCTACTCCGGTGCATCCAACGAACCCAACCGTATTCCACAATTAATTAGTTAAGTGGTATAACGCGGCCACCATGCCAGAAGACGCAACAGACGCAGGCACGAATTCCAGACGTGGTTCTGCTTGTTGTCGTCTATGCGGTTCTACTGATCCTGGTATTCTACGGATCTTTTAAGTCACACACGGACGCAGGGAATTCGCTGCTGTCACAACGATAGCCGTCACCGCGGTGAGTGCAGTAATGGGAGCGATTATCAGCTTTCTCAGCCTCAGGAGTACCCAGAATGCCAGCACGAGGCTCGAAGGAGTGAAGGCTGAATTACAAAAAGAGATCTCTTCGGCGAAAATCTGGACCGACATGCGGTTCGAGCACGAAAAAGAGAAAAGCAGCGGAGGAAAGAGAGGCGTACTCCAAGCTTTGGACAGCGATCGATCTTTCTTATCAGCTTTTGGCAAAGCTTGAAGGCTCTGATTGGAAAACAGAAGACAAGGTATCAATGGATGGAGCACTGCTAGCGGCGCGCGCATATCTTTTATATGTACGCCAATCTGACCACGAGGCTCTATGGGAGAAGGCCAGTCAGCGCGCTGTGTATATCGCGGAAGAAGCAGCCAAGACTAAAGCCAGTGATCAACCGACCTGTGGAGGACCAGGTTTGCGGTTTTTCGGATATACACAGTCAGTTGGAGCACGTGACGCGTAGGAAATGCGTCGCTTACCGCCAACCGGGACGTCCGCTTGAACCCACTAACCTAGTCAGTCGGTATCTTTCACGACGCCAAATTAAATAATTATAGATAGAATTCGACTCCGCAGCCCCCGACGGGATTCGAACCCATGTTACCGCCGTGAAAGGGATTCATTGGCGGGTAACTGATTGAAACTAGAGGCTGCGGATGGCTCCCACAGTACCTCTTCAGTAGGTTTCAGGAGCGTTTATCGGACGCCAATTGGACGCAAGATTTCTGGCTCTCCGGGCGCCGAACTTCGAGTGAAGAAGCCTTTCCAGGTGCAGCGCGCCGCCGGCAGGAAGTCGGGCGATGGATTGGTGTGTGTCTACGTCTGGATCTGGTAACGGTGGCTCTCCGCGTCGGCAAGCGCCTCATCGCCTCTTGCGTACCCCGGCAGACAATGGCCTTAGTCTGACCATGGATTGAAGAGTGCGACGCCGGTTCGTGCCATGTCCTTGGTATTACGCGTGACGAGCGTCAGGTTGTGATGGATTGCCGTTGCAGCCAACAGCCCATCGATCACCGGAACAGTGGCTCCTCTCGCGCCGGAGAGATGGCCCCAGCGATCGGCAATCTCCTGGTCGATATCCAATATCCGCCCTGCGAACCGCATGAAAAGATCACCACTCAGCCATGCCTCCAGACGCGTACGGCGCTTGCTCTGGGGCAACGCCACGATGCCTCTTCGAATCTCCCCTAGCGTAAGGACACTCAGATGGAAGAGCTGCTCGTCGGTGGCATCGACCCAGGCTGCCACTTTGGGCGCCGGCGTTGCTTTGATGAGTTCCGAGATGACGTTTGTATCGATTAGGAAGCCGCTCACAAATCCACCGGTCGGCCATAATCGGGTTTTCGCTCAAGATCGATGCCAGATCCTGCCAGCGGCGAATCAGCAAAGAACTTCGTCAGACTCTTTGGCTGGGCAGCCCGGTGAGTCAGCCGCTCGAACTCTTCGATCGCTACGATCACCACGGCCTCTTTGTCCTGGCGTGTGACGACTTGCGGAGCGCGTTCCCTTGCCCTACGAAATACTTCGCTGAATTGCGCCTTGGCGGTCTGCAGCTGCCACCGTTGAGACGAGGGGGTACGCTTCCTGCTTGAGATGGGGGGCTTCTTTGACACATTGGACGCCATATTTTCTCTCTGACCAGTCTGACTAGACGTAGTGTCCGCTAAACTTGCCAAACGAGTCAAGCAATGACTGCGAGGAAGCCGGACAAAACAGTGGGCAACGTCAAATAACGATCGGCCGGAACTGATCGAGCGTGCCAAGGACCCTGGCTTATTCGAAATCTGGAATCGCCACCGGGTTCAAGTCTCGCATGTAGTTCAACCCGAAGGCACCTGATAGTCTTGATCACATTATGCCGATCGCTCCAGATAAAACGCATCCGAGCTAGCCGGCCACGCAAAGGCTCCTCTGCCGAAGTTGACCGCTTCCGAGCGATTGCATGCGAGGCATTGGCTAGAGACAGTCTCGTCCGATGCTCATTCCGTCGTTGCCCTTCGACTTTCGCTCATTGTCAAGAAACCGATCCTTCCAGCCTGGAAGGAAGCCAACGTGATTGACATGGCGCTCTCTACATCCGATATCCGCCGCCGGATCCCGGATTTGTCCTAGCGTTGGTCTTTGTATCGGCGACCCCCATCATTGAGGTTCTTGAACGTCGTAGTCGAACTAGCCCCCTTCCCGTCTTTCGGACTCTATTCGCCCTATCATCGCCACGCATCGGGAAAAAGGGTCCACGGGTCCATCAGTTTTGGGACGCGGACACGGCAATTCGAGTGTTGAGCTTCGCGATAAAGCTCGCCCCTAGTTCGCTCGGTGGAAAAGCTACCAAGGCGATGAAAGCAATTCCGGGAGAGAAGCTTGAGATTGCTGCCGTCACCGTGCTCACACACCGTTCGCCAGAGCTTGCGATGCTCGGAATTCGCCTTCTGTCCGTTCTGGAGCGAAGGCCCGCTGGCAGGCTCTCGAATCGAAATCTCTGACTCTACTCGTGTTGCTCTAGTAGCTCGACCTTCAGCGCCTGTACTTGATTTGTCTGAAAAATCAAGCCTATCCCAGTTGAATGCCCTTGCTGAAGTCGTCGAACAGTTCCAATAAGCCGAGAATCTCTTCCGCTCCGCTGTATCAGAGGCTGCGGCGTCGCATCCGGATCGCTTGCCAATCGCATTCGCGCCTGGGCAGCCCATTATGTCCAACACCGACGTTCGGCCATGCCGAACGCAACAGGAACAATTACCTCCTCCGATGCCGCATTTGAGTGCGTTGCCCTTATTTTTATTTTTATGGGATGCCGCTTCGAAGGAGGGAGATCGGCGTACTCATTCGGAATTACTCAATATGACTTTAGACGGGATTCTATCTTTATATAACCGGGGAACCTGATTGGACTGTCACCTTTGACCCAAGTGTCATGAAGGCCCTCCTTCTCTCCGGGCTGGAGATGCGGCTAGTCGCCCGCCGATGGATAGATCACGTCGGGGGGCAGATATTCAAATCTCATCAAGGGAATCGTTGAGGCGCAGACGAGATAGGAGAAGTCGTGCAAGTTAAGGAATTGACTGTAGGGCTTGATTGGGGTACTCACTCATCGAAGTGGTGGTACATGATTCTCGCGGCGGAGCATTTAGGCAGCCAAGCGCGTTGCCCCGCGTCATTGATTCAACTGTATACAGGAAAGGCGACTCCCTGGAGGTTCACAGGGAGCGGACTTCCGTCCAAGCCGACATTCAAGATCTTCGATTGAAGCGAATGTTATTGGCGGACCCATGGGGGCCGACTACTGGGGTGCAGTACGTCAGGGAATTGGAATCAGCTTAGGGGAGGCGGCAACACTGGTGATTGCATGTCTGCTGTCGGACATGCATGCGAATTTGGTCGCCGAAGGGAACGAACTCACCGATTCAACTACCGTAAATTTACGGTAGTTGTTGCCGAACTGGACGGAGGCGGACGCAGAGCACAATGTCGCGCGCAAACGCATGTTCGAGACAGCCGCCGTCGTCTCATGCTTGCTAGGTCAACGGGGCTGGGACGCCTTGCCGGAGATCGGGAGGACCGTTGCCATTCGAGAGTGGCGAAATTTGATTCGCGAAGTACAAAACCACTCAGAGACTGTTGGCATTCGGAAGCAGTTTCCAAACACCTTTGCCGAAATGGTTCAGGCTGAGCATGAGATTGGGACACTTCGATGGAGACTTGCTGCAGAGTTTAGCCAGCCGGTTTTCATCCTCTGACCAGCCTATTAGAGGATGTTCCTTCGGGTTCGAAAGCTCACATGCATGGGTTAAGCCGCTCGTTGTGGATGTTGGGGCTGGATCTATGACACAGGCTACTTTATTTCATCCCGGCGCCTTTCCGATCAGCATCTAGTGTTCAACGATCTTCCTCCCGCTCTGACACTCGACTACGCCGGAGAGCAGTTAACAGAGATGCTCGAGATCACATTAGGCGAACGCGGCGGAGGGATATTGCAAAAGCCGAAGAGAGACGATCGAAGCGAGTGCGCCTGATGATTGGATCGGTGAGCCATCGTAGACGAATGGGCGAACCAAAATTGCAAAAAGTGTGAGCGAGCATATCCAGAGCGTTCCTGATGAGCTTCGGTTGCCGGACGATAGACTCCCTTCGTTGAAGGTCGTGTTGACGGGAGAATTCAGGTGTCGTGAAAGGCCTCGACACCTCAATTCGAAGCGCCGTCTCCGACGCCCTGGTTCGGCGGGGTGTTCAAACGGCGTATGCCAATCGAACGGAGATAGTCCTTTTGCAATCCCCTATCGCGGACAAAGTAGATGCCGCTCGCCGTGCTGTCTCGACTGGGTCTGCCGAATCTGATTTTGCAAAGCTCGCATACAGACCGAGCTTCGACAAAGCCGAACAGGTAGTTCTTCGACCAGCCAGCTCTTGGGTATAGAAGCGAATTCAGGTTTTACACTGCCAGCCTTTCCGTCTGCGAGGTGGTCGGTGCGACGTGCCTGCTGGCATATCGTTGCTTCGTCAGCACTCTCGAAGGAGTTGGATCGAATCAACGGCTCCCTGAGAAAACGGCAAGAGGTCCGCACTCCGCACTTCCATGCACCGGCCTGCAACCGCACTCTGGTGCAGTCGGCGGAACTGGACCAGCCGGTCCGTGCTGGCGAGCCGGCATCATTCAGATCGAAAAACGAACCGGCTCGATGTCGGGAGCTGACGTTCAGATGTGCCGATACGATTACGTCTGCGGAACAGCATGAGTTGGGCGAAGCGGCCGAGTCGTGGCGGTTGTTGATGACCAGCATCCCCCCGAGCCTCCGGCAACAAGGGCGGGGGAAGCAAGTGCAGGCCGAAAGGCGCTGGAGTGTCACGACCCTGAATTGTCGGTGGTGAACCAGCGTCACGCTGAAGCAGGAATTTTGGCTCACCACGCGTGGAATTCATTTCGGATTCCATGCGAGCGCTACGCAAATTGCGATTACGTCTAGTACCTTGAGCCGAGAGCGTCGAGCCGTTGGAGGAAGGATTCCATCGGTTCTGGGTAGGATTTGCCATGGTTGCGTATTTGCCGGACGAACTTCTTACCGCTGGCTGGCGTTAAGTTGGACATCAGATCCTCTAGTTTGAAATCGTCTTCAACATCCGCCTGCTCTAATTGCTCTAATCTGTTCCTCTAGCACAACAGACTGCTCTGGAATTAATCCGGAACCTATTTCCAGCTTTTCCTCGTTGGAGGCGGAGCGGTGGCCGAGACTTCTCTCCCAATCTTCAAGAGCTTTGACAATGACGTTATGGAATTGATGTTCATCCGAAAAGGATTCATACCGGTCGCCTTGAGGCGTCTCTCGGAGCAGATTGACGTCGATCAACGCTCGCCGAATGGCAGCGACGAGCTCATCATCGGTCAAGTCATAATCGAGGCCAGGCCCTTGCAGGATGTAGGAGGATTTCTCGATCACCGCGGCGAGATTGAAACTAAGTTCACCTTTAGGAACGAAACGAGGCCCAGTAGCGAAATAGATCCGTGAATCGGGAGGGTCAACAGCCATCTCGACAGGTTGACCATTTCCCGCTTCAACTAAGGCAGCGTTTGCATCGTCGATCTGCTCGGCGATCTCGTTCGACGGGGATGACTGATTCGCGTCAACCAGCTCCGCAAATGCCTGACGAATCTCATCGACAGAGACGGAAGTCCAGGGGTCAGCTTCCCATTTTGTTGTGGGGGCAAAATCGGGCCATCGGTTACCTAAGATTGGCAAGACTTTTCTCGTAGATTCATATGCTCATAATGTGGCCGTTACAAGCGGCAAAGTCAATCATCCATGATGACTCATCATGTGACCTATGGCTGGATACGGATAGGCGGCGGGCGAGAGAGCGTTGGAGCCGATCGAGATGGCAAGGAAGGGATTGTCGAGAGCTTTTGAGTGGGCGGAGGGAGGGGAGTCACCCCGATTGGAAGCCGTGTCCCTGGCGGTGCCTTTTATCGAGATGTCCCCTAACCAGGCCCCTTATGAACCTTGCCATTTCAATATTGATATTTAGCCATTGAGACCAGTGTGCCCTGGCGGAATCACGTTCGGAATCACACTGCGGAAATTCGTTCTCAAGCTTCTTATGGCAGGGACAATCACAGGCGACTGTCCCAAGCTCGCACTCACCAGCGATCAATGTGGTGATACCAGGACAGAGATGGTGATCGTGGCGGGCTAATCAATAACGTTGCACCGATTCTTACATCCGCATTTCTCTTTAATTGTGTAGCCATGTCTTTGTAACGGCGCATTGCTGGGCATGCCGCCTTTAAGGCTTGAGGGCGGATTCAGCCCCGTTTCATGAGAGTAGGCGCGGTGCAAGACGTACTTTGGCGGATAGTGCCGCTCTCTTGTCACAAGGCAATGTTTGGCGGCCAGCCTTTTGTGCGGAATTCGCTGGCTGCCTCCAGCGTCGATTTCGTCCAACGCCTTTTCTACACTCTCTTTGGTGACTGAGATCATGCAACGGATGGTAGTGCTTGAGCGCCTATGACGCACACCAGGTATTCCATATAGGGCTGTTACACTTGGCGCACTTCCACGAAAAGCCACCAGGCAGAGTGCTCGAACAAATCAAGCAAGAAATTAGCAAGGATACTCCTTGCGCCGCGCGGGGGGGGGGCAGCGCCCACTAGCGGTTTTTGGAGACCTTACTTAGGTGCCGAAAGCGATTGGAGTCTTCCACAGACCATATTCCCTTTTTCTTCGTTGAACCAGCTATCTTCTTGTACTCTTCTTTTGGAGGGCGGAGGACGCTTGGGAAGGTCGGGAGAAATGCCATGAGTAAAGTCTATTTCGCTCATGATAAATGCAACCACCCCGATCTCCAGAAGCCTCCGCTTTCTTGTGAAGAATCACCCCGGTACAGTTGCGGACACTGCAAACGTTGCTGGCAACATTCAATCAGAGAAATGATGTGCCCCGAGGTTTCGGAGGCACACCTTCCGGCTTACTCTGCTCTGACCCGTTCATATACCTGTTTCGCATCCATTCACTAACTACCCGCTGAAAATCCTTGTCATTCATATAGCGGGCGAAAATCTCATGGTTCTGGTCCATGCGATCTATAAACTTGTCTTCGAGCGCCTTATCGAACACGTATCCGAAGTTTTCCAGAGAGTTGACCATGGCAGCCTGGATAACGGTATCGGAAACTGCCTCTTCCCGGATCTGATCGAAGAAGAGCTGATCTGCCGGCTTGAAGTCGGTTCCGAATCTCTCGTTAACGACGTTGATCAGACGCGAAAGCTCAACCTCTTCACGGCGATCCTTGCCTGTTCCGACAGCTGTTGGTGCTGGAACAGCGCCCCGGCCACCGGCGACCAGGGCGATTGATCCTTCGCTGGTCTGCTGCAAACGGTAGTAACGAAGGGCCACCTCATCGTCGAGTACTATTGCCGGACCCATTCCACGTTTCGGCAGCCGTGGAATGAGCAGTCGAATAAACGCATAGAGCTTTTCCAGATCAGCATCCTGAAACGGAATGATCTGAGACATGAACGAATACAGGTTCCTGAAGGTGACGAGCATCTGAAAGAGTCCCGCTTTTCCGTGTCGAGCGCTTCGAATCGTTCCACCGGACCATTCAGAATGCGATGGATCGTCGCGTGGTCGTTCTGCGACTGGAACTGTTTCGGTTTGAAGAATACTTTTGCGAACTCTTCGATTTCATTCGTCCAGTAGACCTGCTCCCGCGGGCGGCTCACCCTTTGAGACGGGCTTCACCGCCATCAGACCTGTTTACCGGAACGGTTGCCAAAGTCGCCAGCCTGATCGCGATTGTCGTGGGTGGCTATGAGTTCGCACATGGCGAGCCAGGCGCAAAGAAGGACCTGGCCGGGGTCGCCGCGGGTACTGGGATTGCCGTGCTCGCAACCAACATTCTGACCTGGCTCTGGGGTATCTGAGTATCGGCTACTCCCGAGCCATAACCGCAGTTCAATTCTCAAACGTGAGGGGTAACGATGCAGACACACACCAATTCCGGCGCCGGAACCGGGTCTACAAGAGCCTGCACAAGCCCCTCACTTACCTCGGGGTGGAACGCACCGCTGTTCTTCTTCGTCTGGGTTGCCGCAGTCGGCGCTTTCAACCTCTTCAACAGTCTCCTTGCAGGCCTCGTGGTTTTTGTTGGTGGGTTCGTGTTCGGAACCTGGGTGACCAACGCCGACCCTGCACTTCTTCGCATCCTGGCCAGGCCGATCAGTACTACGCGCGTTATGACGCCTCGAAACAAGGCGTCCCTCGCGTGGAGGTGATGTGATGTTTCGGCTGAACAGAATCATTAAGCCGTGGAAGATGCAGGGGCACTCCATGACCAAATCAACCTCTACGGCTTCTGGAACGAAACTACGTTTCTGACAAAGAGCGGCGATGTGGGCATGGTCCTCAGGGTCTCAGGTGTGGATTACGAGAGTCTTGACCCCGGCAGCCAGGAATATGCCGTGAAGCGGCTAGAAGCCGCCTTGAAGTCGTCTGGTCCAGGTTTTCATGTCTATCAGTACCTGCTCAAATCGAACCGGCCGGAAATTCCATTCCACCGTTACGATGACCCGGTCGTCCAGACATAGGTCAACGACCGGCGCGAGTTCTTCGATGCAAAGCGCGACCAGCTCTATCAGATCGAAATCTTCTACTGCGTTCTGTTCCAAGGTTTCCGTCAAAGACCGGCATCGCTGCGGCGCTTGGCCGGATGCAGCGATCCATCGGGGGCTGTGAGCGAACTGAAAGCACAGTTCGCAAACGGCGGCATGAAGACTCTGCTACGATCTCAGATCGAGCGCGACCGTCCTCGCTCGAACAGCGCGTGCAGGCATTTACCCGCCAACTCGGCGATTTCCTGCAGATCGACCTCCTGGACCATGGAGGACAATTTCGGTTCTTTCGCCGGCTGCTCAACTACGATGATTGGCGCATTGCGGGAGCCCCGAAGCGTACGCAATTCCTGGATTATCAGACCGCGAATTCCGACATCGAGGCCGAGCGCGATCTCCTCCGGGTCGGCGATCACTTCGTCCGCGTGTTGACGATGAAAGAGTGATTGGTGAGACGCGTCCGTTGGTTCTGGATGCTCTGTTGAAGATTTCCGGCAATTTCTACGTTGTCACGGAATGGGAGCCCGTTGCGGCCGACAAAGCGCGTAAGGAAGTGAACAAGCGCCGCCGGCACTTCAACATCTCGAAAACCGGCTTCATTTCACAGCTGAGCAACGACTCCGTGAAAACGAATCCACGGGACATTTTAGTGGATGAGTCGAAACAGGCCGACATCGAAAACCTGGCCACTGCCTTCGCGCTCTTGGAGACGGCCAATCGCTTGGGGACTTCTCCTCACTATCGTTCTGCAAGTCGCGACAGCCGCGAGTTGGACCGGCTTATCGGCGAATTCACGAGCGTGTTTACGAATGCGGACGGCACCCTCTTTGCCGAAACATATAACCAGCTAAACGCCTATTTCGCAACGGTGCCTGGCAACTCCGTCTTCAATCTCCGCCGGGTCCTCCTTCTGAACACGAACTACGCGGATCTCTCATTTCTCTTCACGATCCTTCCCGGAGACAAGCGAAATCAGCATCTGGGAGCTGAGCATCTGGTGGTTATGGAAACGGACAATCACACGCCCTACTTTCTCAATCTCCATAACGGAGAGGTTGCGCACACCTTGATTCTGGGCATGACTGGCAGCGGCAAATCCTACCTCTGCTGCTTTCTACTCGAGAATGCGCAGAAGTATCGGCCCTTTACTTTCATCTTTGACATCGGCGGCAGCTTCCAATCGCTGACAACGATCTTCGGCGGCAGCTATTTGAATGCCGGCCGCGAGTCGCGCG
>CAVWSD010000010.1:0-31484 GCA_963757575.1 uncultured Acidobacteriaceae bacterium | reverse complement strand
TGGTATCCATGAAGTTGGGCAGGAATTGCCCGGTGCTGCGCAGGTAGCTGACTGTCACCTCGGTGTTGCGGGAGATGCGTTGGGCGAGCGAGACCTCGGCCTGGGCGATGCGCGGGTTCTGGAAATTGCGATCGAAGTAGTTCGCGGTGGGAGCCTCGGGGACGACGACGCGGCCGCTGAAGATATATGGGAAGGTGGGCGCGCCGATATCTCCGGGGCGAAAGTAGTAGCCGAGCTGGCCGGTAGGCGAGCCTGTCTCTGTGTAGGCGGCAAAGATGGTGGAGTTGATGATGCGACCGAAGTAGATGCCGTAACCGCCGCGCAGGACAGTGTTGCCATGACCGGTGAGGTCGTATGCGGCGCCGACACGCGGGCCGTAGTCGTTGCGATCGCGGGGGATAAAGCTGCTTTGCGGCAAGGCCGCATTGGGCAGAAGCTTGTTTTGCGGCGGAAGCTGCTCGTACTCGTACCGAAGGCCGTAGGAGAGCGTGAGACCATGCCGGATTTTCCACTCGTCGCCGAGGAAGGCGGCGTAGTCATTGGTATCGAAGCTGAATGCTTGAGGGCCAAGTTGCTGGGTGTAGTAGCTGTAGCAGGGCGAGGTGCCGACCCCGCTTCCATTCGCGTCGCAATGGCTGGGGGCGAGCGCGTCCGACGCGAAGTCGTAGAGGCTGGAGTAGTGATAGCTGCCGTTGCCGTTGTAAATGCTGTCGATGCCGTCGAGCACGTGGTTGAAGTCGTAGCCAAGCTTCATGGTGTGGTTGCCGCGCACGTAGGTGACGGTGCTGGCGACCTGGGTGCGGCGCTCGTCCGGCAATGCAGCGCGGTCCAGCGTGGGCGGCTTGCCGATGCGCAGACCGGAGCCGGAGCTGATGAGCGTGATCTGCGGCGAGCGGTCGTACTGGTTTTGGCTGAAGGGCTGCTCGAATGCCGAGGGGAGAGCGCCTAACTGTGATTCGAAGTCGCGGCCGTACTGCACACGCAGCTCGTGCATGAGGTTGGCGGTGACGAAGGTATTCCAGTGGGCGATGAGCACCTCGTCGGTGACGTGGTCGTCGCCGAAGCTGGCGATGCCGTAACTGGCAGCGGTCTGGGTAGCGCGCCGTGGGGCGAGTTCCAGCGGAGATAGTTGTATTGGACCGAGACGTGGTTGCGATCGTTGAGCTGCCAGTCGAGTTTTGGAAAGAGGATGATCTGGCCGGCGGTGCGGGGCACCAGGCCGGTCTCGCCCATAAGGCCGGAGACGAACTGCTGGTACTGCTGAAGCGCGTAGATGGGCAGAGGCACGCCAAGGCGCTGGCGGAGCGTTTCGAGCTGCGACGAGGTGAGTGAGCGGTCGAAGAAGGTGGTGATGTTGCCGGGACGGGAGATAGCGGGAAAGTTGCGATGGAACTGGTCGTAGGTGAAGAACCAGAAGAAGCGATCGGCGCGAATGGGGCCGCCGGCGGCAATTCCCCACTGCTGGCGGTTGTCCCTGGGGACGACTGGGACCGCGGCCACGGTTCCGTCCGGCTGTAACTGCGCCAATTGCGTATAGGGGTTGCGGGCGCCCCAGGCGTTGTCGCGATCGAAGAGGAAGGCGTTGCCGTGAAGGTGATTGGTGCCGCTGCGGGTGACCGTGTTGACCACACCGCCGGCGGCGCGGCCGTATTCGGAGGAGTAGTTCGAGGTGTTGACCTGGAACTCGCGGACCGAAGCCTGGCTGGCGAAGTAGGCGGTGCGGGTGCGGCCGCGCTCCTCGGAGAAGAAGGCCTGGTTGTTGTCCGCGCCATCGAGGGTGTTGTTGTTGAGCAGCACGCTAATGCCGCGAAAGCTGAGCTGGCCATAGCCCTGCTGGTCCGGTGCGACGGCAGGGGTGAGCAGCGCGAAGTAAGACCAGCGCCGGCTGTTCGAGGGAAGCTCGTCGATGGAAGTCTCGTCGATGTTGGTGGAGAGCGCTGGCGAACTCAGGTCGAGAACAGCGCCGGGCTCACGGACTTCGATCGTCTCCTTGGCGCGCGCGATGGTGAGGTGCGCGGGGAGTGGGGTGAAGCGGCCGACCTCTACGGTCACGCGGGCAATGTGCAGGCGCGCAAAGCCGGTCTGGGTGATCCATGCTTCGTAGTTGCCGGGAGGCAGGCCGAGAAAGCGGAAGTTGCCCTGGGTGTCGGTGCGGCCCTGGTAGATATGACCAGTGTCGGCGCTGGTGAGATCGATCTCCGCGGCAGCGAGCGGAACTCCATCGGGACCGGCAACCATGCCGCCGACCACGCCCTGGGTGGTGGACTGGGCCCGAAGAGATCCAGCGAACAACAATGAAATGAAAAGCGCGGCAGCGATGGGGGAAAGTGCGCACTTTCTCCAAACCGTAGCCCAACGCTCGCCGCATTGCGGCATGGCCCTGCTCCTATGCCGTTTTCGCAATACGGCGCTTACTTCCAAATCTGAGAGAAACAGCTCTTCTTAGCGGAAAAGCTGCGTCAATCGTTGTTACAAGCCCGGCGTTTTCGCGAAAACGGTCAGGATGCCGGTCCCGACTGCGGGTCTGGATTGGAGCTTTGGATCCGGCCTGCTTCGATAATGCTTCAGCGCCGGTGCCGATTCCATGCCCCATTAGTGGGGCCGGATGGCTGAAGATAGTGGCAAAGATCCGCCTGGTGCAGAATGGAACCGAATCGTAAGGCCACGCGGCGGGTGACCATGACTGATGTCGGAGAATTCCTGGAGATGTCTCCGGAAAACGTGCCTGTGCGAGGTTTCTTGCACACCGCACCGAATTCCGGTGGAGACGCTCTCGTGCTGACGCATGGCGCCGGCTCGAACTGTCGCTCGCCACTTTTGGTGGCTTTGGGGAATGCGTTCAGCGCGTCGGGTATCACCGTGCTGCGATGCGATCTGCCGTTCCGGCAATCGCGACCCACGGGGCCGCCGCCGCGAGGAAGCGCCGAACGCGATCAGCAGGGACTGCGAAGCGCAGTCGCCTGCATGCGCCGGATGACGGCAGGCCGCGTTTATCTCGGCGGCCATTCTTACGGCGGGCGGCAGGCGTCGATGCTCGCGGCAAGCGAACCGGGCCTGGTGGAGCGGCTTCTTCTGCTCTCCTACCCGCTCCACCCTCCGCGCCGACCGGATGAGCTGCGCACGGCACACTTCCCGCGCCTGAATACGCCTGCCCTCTTCGTGCATGGCGCTTGCGATGGATTTGGCACCTTGGCTGAGATGGAGGATGCGTTGAAACTCATCACAGCCCGCTCGGAACTGCTTCCCATGCCAGCTGCAGGGCATGAGCTCCTGACTAAGCGCAATCGTGACGAGCTGCCACGGCGGTGCGTGGAGAAATTTCGATCCTTCGCTGATGCCTGAATGACGCGGGCCAAGCGGCGGAAGATCCAGCAGCCAAGCAGGCGCACTCCGATAAACTGGTTAGACGACTATGTTTATTGATGAAGCGAGAATCCGGGTGAAGGCGGGAGATGGCGGCAACGGCTGCATGGCCTTCCGCCGGGAGAAATTTGTGCCGCGCGGGGGTCCCTCCGGCGGCGATGGCGGACACGGCGGCGACGTGGTGATGGAGTCCAGCGAGCGGCACAACACGCTGATACATTTCCGCTTCAACCCGGAGCACAAGGCGGAGCGCGGGCGACACGGGGAAGGCTCGAACTGCACCGGGCGAGACGGCGAGAACATGATTCTCAAGGTGCCGGTGGGCACGGCCCTCTACGATGAGGCGACGGGCGAGCTGGTGCATGACTTCGCGCATCCGGACGAGCGGATCGTGGTGGCGCGCGGCGGGCGCGGTGGACGGGGCAATCAGCACTTTGCCACACCGACGCATCAGGCTCCGCGCGAGCACGAAGCCGGGCGGCCGGGCGAGGAGCGCAGCTACCGGCTGGAGCTAAAACTGTTGGCCGATGTAGGGCTGGTGGGTTACCCGAACGTGGGCAAGAGCACGCTGATCTCGCGGCTCTCCGCGGCACGGCCAAAGATTGCGGATTACCCGTTTACGACGCTGGAGCCGAATCTGGGCGTGGTGACGGTAGGCGAGGCACCGCACGAAGAGAGCTTCGTGGTGGCGGATATTCCGGGATTGATCGAAGGCGCAAGCCAGGGAGCGGGGCTGGGGGTGCAATTTCTGCGCCACATCGAGCGCACGCGCGTGCTGGTGCACATGGTGGATGTCTCGGACGGCAGCGGGCGCGAGTCGCCGGTGGACGACTTCAAGGTGATCCAGGCGGAGTTGAAAAGCTTCGGTCATGATCTGGACGAGAAGCCGATGATGGTGGTCGCTTCGAAGGCGGATGTGGCGAATCCCGAGAAGCTGAAGAAGCTGCAGGCGATGGCGAAGCGGCGGAAGCTGCCGTTCTACGCAATTTCAGCGGTAAGCGGGCAGGGTGTGGATGCGTTGAAGTATGCGATTGCGGCTGAGGTGAAACGGGCTCGGGAGGCGGAGCGGGAGAGCACGACGCAGGAACCAGCTTCGACCTTCTAGCTGTCAACGACTTCTTCACCTGCAGTTTTCCGCAGCGTGCTCCCAATTGTTGCTCGCGAGTGCGGGTCTCTTAGACCTGCACCGGAGCGAACCGCGCAGCACGGGCGGGGCGGCGTGTGACTTCCAGCTGTGGCAGGGTGATGAGATCCCACGCGGTGCGGTCGGCGAGAAGGCGGGAGACCAGCGCGGTGTGCATGGCGTGGCCGGCGCGTTCGGCTACAACGCGACCGAGGATGCGGTGGCCGGCGAGCGCGAGATCGCCGATGAGGTCGAGCACCTTATGGCGGACGAATTCGTCGGCAAAGCGCAGGCTTCCATTCTGCACGCCGTTGCGGCTCAGGATGATGGCATTTTCCGGCGAGGCGCCGCGGATAAGTCCCATATCACGCAGCATGCGCTCGTCCTCGCGGAAGCCGAAGGTGCGCGCTGCGGCGATCTCCGCGCCGTACGCATCGGCGGCCAGATCGACGGTGAAATCCTGGCGATGGATAGGCGCAGGGAAGTTGATCTCGTAAGTGATGCTGTAGCCGTCGCCGGGGTAGACCCCGATAAACTTGTCGTTCTCACGGACTTCGACCTTGCGCAAGATGCGAAGGTATTCGCGGCGGCGACGCTGGATTTTGATGCCAACCCTCTGAAAGGCTTCGACATACGGAAGGGCGCTGCCGTCGAGAATGGGGAGTTCGAGGTTATCGAGCTCCACGATGACATTGTCGATGCCGGTGCCGACGCAGGCGGAGAGCAGGTGCTCTGTGGTGGAGATAAGGACGCCCTGGCGCATCAGGCTGGTGGCATAGGAGACTTTGGCGACATTGCGGCCGATGGCCTGGATCTCGAAATTGTCGAGGTCGGTGCGACGGAAGACAATCCCCGTGCCGGCGGGAGCGGGGAGAAGTCGCAGGTGGACGGGGGCGCCGCTATGAAGGCCGATTCCGGAAAATACGATACTGCCGGCGATTGTCTGTTCGAGTTGAGCCTGCATGTAAGGCCTGGGCACCTCTGCCGTGTTGCTGGCGTATATCTCCCATCAATCCGGAGGATGGCGAACACTTTGTGGCCCTCGGTAAGGAGCGGCCGCGCCGAGATAGTGTTCTACCTTCCAGGTGATACAGGAAAGAATGCGCTATGGCGAATAGACTACCCATGCGTGCAGAAGTTTCACTGTGGTAAAGATGCTACATAAAGGCTCGAAAGATGACGAAGATGCAACACACCGGAAATCCCACTGGAGAGCTGCAACCGGCTGTAAAAGAAGAAGATAATCGCTATCAACAATGGGCCCTCCGGTTGGAACGCGAAGTTGACGAATTGGTGAAAAGGGTATCCGCTCTGGTTCGGCTCGAAAGCCCAACGAGCGATCCTGACGCAGTAAATCTCGCGCAGGGGCGGGTGGCGGAATGGGCTGAGGAACTGGGAGCGCGGGTGACCCGGCATGCTGCGAGTGGCGCCGCGGGTGTCCTGGAAGTGCGTTTTGGGGAAGTGCATTTTGGGGAAGCGCGTTTTGGCGATGTGCGATCTGGAGATGCGGAAGGTAAGCGGAGGCCGATCCTGCTGCTGGGCCATCTGGATACCGTCTGGCCGATCGGGACGCTGGCGCGGATGCCATGGCGAGTGGAGGACGGAAAGGCGTTTGGGCCCGGGGTGCTGGATATGAAGGCCGGCGTGGTGATGGCGCTTTTCGCGATGAGGCTGGTGCGCGAGGTGGATGCGGAGCGGCCGGTGGTGCTGCTGCTAAGCGGCGATGAGGAGACCGGGAGTCGCCATTCGCGGGAATTGATTGAAGAGATCGCGAGGGAGTGCCGGGCGGTATTCGTGCTGGAGCCGGCACAGGGTCCGCAGGGCGCGTATAAGACGGCGCGGAAGGGTGTGGGGCAGTTCCGGCTGGAGATCACGGGCGTGCCCTCGCACAGCGGAGTGGACTTTGGCGCAGGGCACAGTGCGGTGCGCGAACTGGCCTGGCAGATAGAGCAGATCAGTGCCCTGACAGACCTGGAGCGCGGGACGACGTTAAACGTCGGAGTAGTGGGTGGGGGCACGCAATCAAATGTGGTGGCGGCAGCCGCATGGGCTGATATCGATCTGCGGGTGAAGACAGTGGCAGATGCAGAGGCAGTGAGGCAGCGGCTGCAGTCGCTGAAGACGCGCGATGCGAGGTGCACATTGCGGCTGACCGGCGGATTGAACCGGCCGCCGATGGAGCGGACCTCAGGAACGGCGGAGTTGTTTGCGCAGGCGAAAGCGCTGGCCGCGGGGTTAGGGTTTGCGCTCGAAGAAGCTGCGACGGGCGGCGGCTCGGATGGGAACTTTACTTCGGCGCTGGGAGTGCCGACCCTGGACGGCATGGGCGCTGTCGGCGAGGGTGCTCATGCGGAGAATGAATCTATTCGCATCGATTCCCTTCCCATGCGAACGGCGCTGCTGGCTGCGATGATCGCGACTACGTAGCGGATGGAGTACGAGCAACAGCAGATCCCTCCACTTCGCTTCGCTCCGGGATAACGAGATGGCTTCGCGCGAGTCGGAATGACGAGATGGAGGGGCTTCGCTCCGGTCGGATAACGATGAACTTTCGAGGCGCTGCGCGGGGCGAGATAGCCTACAGACGGCTTCCCTGCATCGCCTCAATCATGCTGCTGACGAGCGCGAGAGGCAGGCCGACCACGTTGAAATAGCAGCCGTGGATGCGTGGCACCCAGCGGCCGGCGCGACCCTGAATAGCGTATGCGCCGGCTTTGTCGAGCGGCTCGCCGGTGGCGACGTAGTCGTCGATCTCCTGATCGGAGAGCGTGACAAAGCGGACAAATGTGACTTCGGCTGCGCGTTGGCGCTCTCGTCCCCGGGCCAGACAAAGCCCGGTGATGACCTGATGGGTCTGGCCGGAGAGCAGGCGTAGCATGCGTCCGGCGTCTGCTGCGTCCTGCGGCTTACCGAGGACCTGTTCGTCCACGACGACAATGGTATCGGCGCCGAGGACGAGCGTGTCGGGCGTGACAGCGTGAGTGGCGGCGACTGCCTCCGCCTTCTCGCGGGCGAGCCGGGTCACGAAGCGAATGGGATCTTCGTTGGGCTTGCGGACCTCGGGTATGTCGGTGGGAATGACTTCGAAGTTGAAGCCGGCCTGGGCCAGCAGCTCGCGACGTCGGGGCGATGCGGAGGCGAGAATCAACGCCGGCCGCTTGTGTTCTAGATCGTGTCCGGTCACGCTTTGATACCCACCTGGACGCCGCGTTGATTGCAGACGCCCCAGGCCATTCGCGGAGTGTTGTGCGCTAGGCCGTAGCGGCCATCCGGGCCGAGAAGGATGATGCCGCCGTGTCCACCGAGACGGCGGAAGAGGTATGCGATGGCGGCCTCTGCGGCGGCGTCGGGGGCGTCGCCGGCGAGCACGCGGTCGACGGCCCACTTGCCGAGCACCAGCTTCATGATGGGCTCGCCCCAACCGGTGAGCGAAACAGCGGCGCTGAGATTGTCCGCATAGCAGCCGCAGCCGATGAGTGAGGAGTCGCCGACGCGGCCGGGGGCTTTGTTGAGCGTTCCGCCGGTGGAGGTGGCGGCCGCGAGATTGCCGCCGGCGTCAAGCGCGACGGCGCCGACCGTGTCGTGGGACGAGGGATCGTAGGCGCCGAAGCCGGGAGCTTCCTTGTCTGTCTCCTGAACACCGGAAAAGGTCTGGTCGGGCAGTCCGGCGCGTTCGTTGTGCTGCGCCAGGGCGAGGCGCTCGCGTTCGCGGTCGAGGACCAGTTCGGCGTTGTCAATGAGCTGCATGCCGTGCTCGGCGGCAAAGTTTTCCGCGTCGCGGCCGACGAAGTATACGTGTGGACTCTTTTCAAGGACCAGACGCGCGGCGTGGATGGGATTGCGCAGCCGCTCGACGCAGGCAACGCCACCGGCGCGCATGGTTCCGGTCATGCCGCCGTCCATGAGCAATGCATCCAGCTGGACTTTACCCTCGCGGGTGAGGAACGAGCCGCGGCCTGCGTCGAACGCCTCGTCATCCTCGAGGACGGCAACGGCCGCTTCGACCGCGTCAACAGCGGTGGCGCCGCGCTCGAGCAACGCATAGCCGGCGAGGAGCGCACTGCGGACACCGAAGGTGTGAGCATCGACATCGCTGTCGGGGATAGCCCACGCGCCGCCATGAACGAGAAGTATGGGTTGATCAGGCATGCGAACAGTTCATCCTACATGGGGGAGTCGGGTGGTCCTCTACCGCGCCATCACTTGATACTTTGACTATCTACAGATCGCCGAAGGACGCGTGGACGCAGCCCTGCAGGGGTTTGGAGATGCAACGGTCGCTACGCTCGGGATGACGACGCGTTCAGCTAGGCGCGGGGCGCGGTGGGGGCGGAGATCAGCTCGTGCTGCTCGGCTCCGGTGACAGATGCGGTGCTGGAGACGGGGCCAGGGCTGGCGGCGGCGCGGATGGGAACGGGTTCGACCGAGCCTGCTGCGGAGGCTGCAGGCGCATCGAGGGCGAGGCGCCTGGCCATGGTGTAGGTGTACGAGATGCGGTGTATGACGGTAATGGTGGAGAACACCGCGAGCACCCAGAGGGCAGGAGCCATGGCGCCCCAGCGCTCGAAGAGGGCACCGAGGATGATGAGCACAACGCGCTCGGGGCGCTCCATGAAACCGACCTTGCAGGAGCCGATGAGGGCCTCGGAGCGGGCGCGGGTGTAGCTGACCATCAGCGAGGTGACCATGACGAAGCCCGCGAGCACGACATAGAAGAAGCGGTTTCCGCGCGCGTAGAAGACGAGCAGCCCGAAGAAAAGGACGACGTCGGAGTAGCGGTCGATAACGGAGTCGAAGAATGCGCCGAAGACGGTGACCTGATCGGTCTGGCGGGCGACGCGGCCGTCGACCATGTCGAAGATGCCCGCGCCGATGATGACCAGACCCGCGTAGAGGAAGAAGCGAACGTAGTTGTGGCTGCTGGCCAGGCCGAAGAAGATGGCGGCGACGGTGTTGATGAGCAGGCCGATGAAGGTGAGGACGTTGGGCGAGATGCGGGTGAGGGCAAGACCATTGACAATGGCCTGGAGGATGACGCCGCAGCCGCGTCCGAAGGCGCTAGTCCAAGTCATAGGCTGCGCCTCGCTGCGTCATCGACTCCGTCTCCGCTGATTGCAGAATTCCCGCTCCACTTAGCAGATCTCTCCGCTACGCCTTCGACTTCGCTCAGGGCCCGGTCGGGACGACGGGGGTTTCGGAGCGCTGCTGCTGTCATTACGATGCGTCTCCACACGTCATCGAGACGCCCTTTACGATCACTTGGCTTCGCTCTGGGCGGCTTGGTCATGGATGGTGGTGAGCTTGAGGACTTCGAGCTCACGCTTGCCGTTGGGAGTCACGACGGTGACCATGTCCCCGACCTGCTTGCCAATGAGCGAGCGGCCGATGGGTGAGGTGGTGGAGATGAAGCCTTTGTTGACGTCGGACTCTTCGGAGGTGACGAGCTTGTACTCCAGCTCTTCGTCTTTGGTGGTATCGAAGACGCGGACGGTGGAGCCGAAGGCGATCCGGTCGCGGGGAATGTTGGCCAGATTGACCAGGGAGAGTTCCGCCATGCGCTTTTTGAGCTGGCCCAGGCGTGCGTTGACGAACTCCTGACGCTGTTTCGCCATGTGGTACTCAGCGTTCTCGCTAAGGTCGCCGAGCGCAGCGGCCTTCTTGATCTCCTGCGGCAGCTCATGCTGGAGCTCATGCTCCATCTGCCGGATCTCTTCTTCCAGTTTTTTCTTGATGTGTTCGGGCATGGAAATATCCGTGACGGCCTGGGAAAAGCACAAGCCGCAAGGTACGGCAGGGATCCGGTATCCGCCAAAAGACGATTATACGACGGATGCGGTCGCCTATGAATCTGGCGGAAGGAGGGTCGGGGCGCCGCTTTGCGCGTCCAGCCAGCCCTGGAGGATGAGGGCGGCGGCGAGCTGGTCAACCAAATGGCGGCGGTCATGGCGATCGGCGGGGTTGTGGCCCGTGGCTTCAAGCGAGGCGTGGACCTCGGCGGTGGAGAGGCGCTCGTCCCAGAGATGGACCCTGAGGGGAGGGTGTTCCACCGGCGGGGCATCGCGGCCTGGCGGAGTGGATGACTCGGTGATGAGGGCCTTGAGCTCGTCGACGAAACGGTGGACGCGCTCGGTCTGGCGGCTGCGATCGCCGGAGAGATGCAGCGGATTGCCGACGACGATGCCTGCGCAGCCGTGCCGCCGCGCGAGGCGGAGAATGGAGCGCTGGTCGCGGCGGGGCTGCGTGCGCTCGATAGTGAGGAGGGGCTGGGCGATGCCGAGAATGCTCGAGAGTGCGACGCCGATGCGGCGCGTGCCGATGTCGAGGCCGAGCCAAGGCTGGGATTGACCGGAAAGTGGCACACTCGGCACGCTTTGATGATAGTCAGTGAGCCTGAGTGCGAGGACTACAATCGACGGAGTGCTTCGATTGACCCGCGAAGGGACCTGATCCGCCTTGCGTCGCTTTCTGCTGCTTCTCCTCCTGCTGCTGGCGCTCGGTGCCGGCGCCTGGTTCCTGTTCGCGCCCGCCGGGCCGCACCTCGAGACATTTGTGGAGATTGCTCCGGGCACCTCGTCCAAGGGCATGGGTCGACTCCTGGAAGAGCGCGGGATCATACGCAGCCGCTACGCATTTGAAGTCGTCCGGATGGTGAAGCATGGCACCCTGAAGGCGGGCGAGTACCGTTTCGATCATCCAGCGAGTGTCTTCGCGGTATACGACCGGTTGCGGCGCGGCGATGTGTATTACCGCGTGGTGACGGTGCCGGAGGGTTACAACCTCTTTGACATCGCGACCGCGGTGGAAGCGGCACAAGTGGCGACGCGCGATGACTTTCTGGCAGCGGCGCACAAAGAGACGGCGCTGATTGGCGATCTGGATCCAACGGCAACGAGCCTGGAAGGCTACCTGTATCCGGACACCTACCGATTCCAGCGCACCGATACGCCAATCACGATGCTGCGCGCGATGGTGAAGCGGTTCCGGCAGGAGGCGACGCAGATCGGACTGACGGGAGATGTGCATCGCACGGTGACGCTGGCATCGCTGGTGGAGAAGGAGACGCCCGTGGCGAGCGACCGGCCGCTGGTGGCGAGCGTAATGGAGAACCGGCTGCGCGTGAACATGCCGCTGATGACGGATCCTACGGTGATCTACGCGGCGATGCTGGAGAACCGTTTTCGAGGCACAATTTATCAATCCGACTTGCAACGCGATTCGGCTTACAACACCTATCGTCATTCAGGTCTTCCGCCGGGGCCGATCTGCAGCCCGGGCGCGGCGTCGCTGAAGGCAGCATTGCACCCGGCGGTGACGGATTATCTCTATTTCGTTGCAGACCCCAAAGCAAGCGGTCATTCGCGCTTTGCGAAGACGCTTGAGGAGCATCAGCATAACGTGGCGGCATATCGCCAGGCACAGCGGGGCACGCCTTAGATTCAGCTATACTTAAGGTTTGCTGCCGTGATCGGAGCATCTCTCCAGAAGGTGAGAAGTGGTGAGATGTGTTCGGCTTGTCGTTCTCTCAATGAAAGGCCACACGAATCTTCGTTCGGCCCCCGGCACAAGCAGGAGAAATGCTCTAGACCCGTGATGCAACGACGATGGTGGAGTGTGGGGCTTCTCGTAGTGCTGCCGTGGCTGAGCGGCTGCCTTTACCACACTCACAAAGTGGAGAAGACCACGCTGGCCGGCCCCGCCATGGACGCGAGTGTGGCCCAGCTGGTGAACGGCGTGAACGATCGCTATGCGGCGATCAACAGCCTGACGGCTACGGTGGACTTTCAGGCAACCACCGGCGGAGCGCGGCAGGGTAAGCAGACGGACATTACTCCGTTCCACGGTTACATATTAATCCGCAAGCCGGCGATGCTCCGCGTGCTGGCGCTGCTGCCGGTAGTGCGCACCCACGCCTTTGACCTGGCCAGCGATGGAAAGACATTCAAGCTGGTGATTCCACCGAGAAGCCGGGCGATTGTGGGCAGCAACGCGGTGACAAAGCCGTCTACGAATTCACTTGAAAATTTGCGTCCGGATATCTTTCTGGATTCGATGCTGGTGAAGTCGATCGCACCGGACAGGCTGGTCTATCTGACGAGTACGTCGCAGACGCGCAGAGAGGGCAAGAAGCTGGTGGAGACACCGGAGTATGACCTGCACGTGGGGGAGGAAGAGCCGAAGACGGATACTCACCTGGCGGTGCGGGTGATCAAGCCGACACGCGTGATCCGCTTCAGCCGGCTGACGCTGCTGCCGATTGGCCAAGACATCTATGGCGAGGATGGCGGGGTGCAGACGCATGTGGAGTACGGGCCGTACAGGCAGTTCGGGACGGCGCACATGCCGAGCTCGATTATGATCGAACGGCCGCGCGAGTCGTACCGGATCACCATCAACGTGCAGAAGGTGGTCGTGAACCAGCCGCTGGGGGATGAGCAGTTCGTGCTGAAGATTCCCAGCGACTACAAGGTGCAGACGCTGCAGTAAGTGCTCGCCGCACGGGCGAGAGCGCCTGCGGCGCGTGCTGCTGGGTTCGCTCCCTTTGGTCGCTCGTTACTGCTGTTTTGTCTGACGCGGACTGAAAAGCAGATCCCTCCGCTCCGGTCGGGATGACGAGTTGTTTCTGGTTCGCTCCAATCGAGATGGACGTGTTGTTTGTTAGACGAAGCGGTCGAGGTGGGCTCGGGTGGCGTGGTCTGCTATGGCGGCGTTGATGTCCAGCGCGAGAGCGAGGGCGGCGCGACCTTCCTGGCCGGTAACTTTGGGCTGGTGCCGGGTGCGGACGCTTTCGAGAAACGATTGGATTTCGAGACGCAATGGCTCGCCGGGTGTGACGGCCGGTTTGGAAAGGGCGAGACCGCTGAGCGCGTTACGCGGATCGGGAGCGCTGTCTGGCGGCTTCACATCGATGAAGAGCAGGTCCTGGCGCGCGTAGTCGATGGAGACATACTGATGCGGCTGAAAGAAGCGCAGTTTACGGATGCGCTCCGTGCTAACGCGGCTGGCGGTGAAGTTGGCGACGCAGCCGGAGGCGAACTCGATGCGGACGTTGGCGATATCGACTTTGCGCGAGAGGACGGGTAGGCCTACCGCCTGGAGTGAGTGCACCGGCGACTGCACCAGGCTAAGGACGATGTCGAGATCGTGGACCATGAGGTCGAGGATGACGTCGACGTCGAGCGAGCGCTGGGTGAAGATGCTGAGCCGGTGCGCCTCGAAGAACATCGGCATGTGGATGTAGGGGTGAACGGCGAGTACAGCGGGGTTAAAGCGCTCCAGGTGACCGACTTGAAGGATGCGCTGGTGGAGCGATGCGAGGGCGAGGAGTGCATCGGCTTCGGCCAGTGAGGCGGCGATGGGCTTTTCAATCAAAACATCGATGCCGGCCTGAAGCAGCGCGCTGGCTACAGCAGCGTGAGCACTGGTGGGCACGCAGACGGAGGCGGCGTGAAGCTCGATCTCGCCTGCGGCCCGGGCGGCGAGGCAGGCATCGATATCGTGGAAGACGCTCGTGCCGGGAAAGTCCGATTGCAGTGCCAGCGCGCGGGCGTGATCGCTTTCGACGATGGCCGTAAGACGGACAGCCTCGCCAGAGCCGGCGCTCAATTCGCGAATGACGCGGAGATGGTTCCTGCCGAAGGCGCCGGCTCCGATGACGGCGAAGCCGACGGGCCGGGGAGAGGCGGCCGTCACTGAACTAGACCATTTTCACTGTTACTCTGTTCAGCCAAGTTCTGCGCCGTGTGGCTTTTCTTGACGGAAAAGCCATACGTCCTGTGAAGTTCTTGCATACACATACAGTGAAAATGCTCAGTGGCCGCTCTTGCCTTCGACAGCCTGGAGGCATCGCGTGTAGAGCTCGAGCAGGTGACTGACCTGATCGTCTGCCTTGCTGGACGAGGGTGTCGTGAAGCCGGTGGAAGCGACGGCGGGGCGGCCGACGCCCGCTGTGGTGGCGATGAATTTCAACAGGTCGAGCGCGATGTCTTCGTTGCGGCGAGCGGCGCTGGACAGCGTGGCGGGTTGCTCCATTTGCGTCCTCCGAGGCGATGCTAACAGACGGACTGGCCGTCCGGGGCATAAGCGCCTGCGGCGCGTTTTAGTGGGTTCGCTCCTGTTGGTCGCTCACTTCCGATGCTGCGGCTTGCACGGGCAAATACAGGTCCTTCGCTACGCTCAGGATGACAACATTACGGGACTGGCTTTATTGCATGAGACGTGCGCCACTGCGATTTCATCAGGGGATGGGCGCGATGGTGAGACAGACGCGGCCGACGATGAGATCCGACGGCATCTCGTGGGGTCCGAGGGCGAGCAGTTGCACGGGGTGGTTGAGCTCGAGAGGGCGGAGGATGAGGCGATTGTTTTCGAACTCCGCGAGACGGAACTGCAGCGCGTTGCCGACGCGCACGGCGAAGACCGAGGGCTGCGGCGGCTGGTAGGAGACGGGCGAGTTGTAGTGCCGATCAATGACCGCAATCGTCTCGGGCGGCAATATGGGTTGCATGCCGATGGCCTGCTGACGGGTGACACGAACAGAGACGAAGCGGGACCACCCGCGCCGCGATGTGGCTCGGCGGGAGCGCATCTGTTCGAGAACGCCTAGCGGCAACTGCAACAGGTCGAGAGTTGCCGAGCTGGCCGGCACTGCATCGTGGATGGCTGCAGCTGGTGCCACAACGGGAACAGCCGTGTGGGTGATGCTGCTTGCGGCCTCACGTTGTGGTGAGGGCATGTCTTCGAGCGCGAGCAGATCACCGACGGTGAGCATCTGGGCGGCGAGCAGACGATCGAGACCTCCAAGACTGAGGGTGCGTCGCCGGCGAAGAAAATTGGAAATATGCGACGGTCGAAATCCAGTCTGGCGGGCCAGGAGAGCTCCATTCACACTGCCTCGATCGATCCGCCGAAGGAGTTCCAAGCGGAGGCGCTCTTGCAGTTGGGTGAAGTTCATTGTGGAAAGTTAGCCAGTAGATAAAGATGCCATAGTGGAGTGTTGCCTGGGCGAAACGTAACCGTAACCGGTTCCTGTGGTAATTGGCTTTCGGGAATGAGCTGGCACTCTGCAGTCTCCTGTCGAGGGCGGTATCGTTGACGCTACCGCTACCTGTCGTTAGAGTCGCATTGCTTTCATATGCAACAGCGGGTGAGCCGCGATGACGAAGTAACAACTACTGCGAACTGACCAGGAGTTCGAGCAGGAAGAGAGATCGTCGCGCACTCGCGGGCAATTAATTGCGAGTCAGGAGCGAAGTAGCAACCCAGAATCGATCTGCGCCACATGGATGCCGGCTGGTGATGGCATTCCGCAGCAAGCTGCCGGAGCAGTCCCAAGCGGACGTGAATAGAGCAGCCAACCTATAACGAGCCTGCCGCGACATTCTGGTAAGAGACCAGCGTGCGACGGCGGGCCGGAAGCAGGCCTTGGAGAAACGATGGAGTATTTGCGCGTTCAATTGAAAGTATGTGAAGGATGCGGAGGTCTTTGGTTCCGCACACAAAGTGCAGAGGTGTATGGACGTTGCTGCGCGGGCAAGCTGGCACAGCATGCAAAGGCGAAGCCGGAGCGGCGCGGACGCCGCGCGAGTCGCCATCAAGTGCTGTTGAGCCAAGCGGTAATGGCCAGAGGTGCAGAATGAGCGCCGCACTGGTGGTGCGGTGCGTGCAAGCGAAGCGGGCTGCCCAACAAGCGGAACAGGCCGAGGCATCAACAGCAGCGAAGCCGCCGGTGGAGGTGGCCTTCTATCGCAAGTACACGGAGGGAATGCTGCGACGCTATATGTATCGCTCGATGGAAATCGGGCGAGTGCCATCGTTGCTGGGAGATTTTTCCTTTCGCGGAAAATCGAGTAACCGGAAGGGATATACCTTCGAGGACGCGGTGATCTTCGTGCACGACGTGGAACGATGCCTGACGCGACTGAATCCGGTGGAGCGCGAACTGGTGGGCCGGATCGCGCTGCAGGAGTACACGTTGCTGGAAGCCGCTGAGTTGACGGGCATGAGTGTGCGGACGGTGGTACGCCGCTATACGGAGGCGCTGGACCGTCTGACGCTGGTATTTTTGCGGCTGAAGCTGCTGCAGATGCCGGGGTCCTGCTAGCTGTCAAGCCCTGCCGTATGGAGCGGGGCGGCTTAAAGATAAGCAAGTATTAGAGTTACGTATTCGCAAAAAGTTGCCACTTCATTCTGTGCTACTTGGTATTCTGGATATAAGAGTTGAGGAAAGAGAAAAGGGTGTGGCGCTAAGCGCTGCACCCTTTTGTTTTTGCCTGGTTTGGGTGTGGATTGAACGTGGTGAAGAAGACGGCAGCGAAGAAGCGTGAGACAGCAGAAGTAAGACGGGCAGTAGAGCAGGACAACGGCGGGATAGAGCAGAAAGCGGAAACAGGCGCAGGGAAGAAGGCGAAGAAGCCGCGGCCGGTGCGGTGTATCCATCGGCATACGGATGTGGAGTTTCGCCGGATTTTTCCAAAAGTATTCGACGGATTGGCGGAGAAGGCAATAGACGGCGGCACTGCACAGGCGCGGCTGCTGCTGCAGATTGGGAAGTTCGGCGATGCGAAGGCGGCAAAGCGGCGGCGCGGGAAGAGTCTGAGCGAGATGCTGCTGGACGAGTTGAAACGCCGGCAGGACGAACGGGAAGCGGCGGCAGACAGCAAGCCTGCTGCAGAGCAGATGGCACGAACGAACGAAACAGGCAGCGAGGGAGCGACAAGTGACGGCGATGCAGAGAATGGATAGGTGCCGGCAGGGGATGTTGTTGCTGGCGGGTCTACTGTTGCTGGTTCCGATGCCAGGTCATGCGATACAGACAACGAATGTGCAGGGCATCGTGTACCGGGCGGATGGCTCGGTGGCGCAGGGGACGCTGCTGGTGAGCTGGCCGTCATTCACGGCGGCGGATGGGAGCGCGGTGGCCGCGGGCAACACGACGGCAACGATTGCGCCGGATGGAAGCGTGAACCTGACACTGGCGGCCAATGCGGGCGCGAATCCGCAGGGAACGTACTACACGGTCGTGTATCACATGACGGACGGCACGGTGCAGAAGGAATACTGGGTTGTGCCACAGGCGTCGACGGCAACGATTTCGCAGATGCGGGCGCGCGTGGTACCCGCGGCGGTGGCGCAGCAATCGGTGACGCAGCAGTATGTGGATACGTCGATCACCGCACTGCAGGGGAGCTTTCTGCAGTTGAAGGGCGGCACGATGAACGGCGCGCTGCACCTGTCGAGCGATCCGACGGATGCGATGCAGGCAGCGACGAAGGAGTACGTAGATGCCCAGGCGGCCGGAGCGAAACTGCCGGCAGCGCAGAACGTGATTGCGGGCAGCGGCGATGGCGGCGCCGTCTCGATGGCGGAGAAGGGCGTAAGCGTTACGGGCGCGAATGGAAAGGTGGCGTGGGACGAGGACCTGAACGCCGGGATTTACGACCCGCGCGATCCGCGCTGGGCAGGCGGCATCTATGGCCCCACACCAGCAGCAGCAGCGCAGGCGATGTCAAACCAGATGGCCTGCGACCTCGCTCAGGGCAAGGT
Organism: uncultured Acidobacteriaceae bacterium; assembly: GCA_963757575.1. Taxonomy (GTDB): domain Bacteria; phylum Acidobacteriota; class Terriglobia; order Terriglobales; family Acidobacteriaceae; genus KBS-83. The sequence goes on along the minus strand of CAVWSD010000010.1, from coordinate 13,456 downwards.
ACAGCACGCCACGGCGAAGTGGCCGCAAGGCACGTTCTTACTTGATCAGCTTCTGATCGCTCCCGGCTCCGACTGGGAAGGCATACCCCAGGCGGACGGTGGCACCGTGTGGCAGAACCGTTACCAGAATCACTTCCTGTCCAAAGCCCCGTCCAGCATGACGGTGACGTGCTCCGATGGGCTTAGCTATACGGACAGTTTTAGCGGAACCCATGTCGCCCACTTCACGCTGGTGGGTTGCACCGCTGGAGCCTGTGGAAATGCCCCCGGAGACACTGCCAATTATGGCGGCAATGGTGGACCCAACGACAACGGTATTGAGATGGCGACGGGCGGCACACTGGAGTACATCTACGCCAGAAACTTCGGGAATTTCGGCATTCGCCTGAGCGGCATGGACTCCAAAGCCTTCCACCTACGCGCTTATAGCAACACCTTGTGGTATTACTACGGCGGATACAAAGGCGTAACGGAGACCGCAGCAAGTCCGGAAGTGAGTGCGACGACGACTGGATCGACCGGCTCTGTCACCCTGACCTGGCCTGCGGTGACCGGAGCCACCGGCTACGTAGTGTACCGTGGCACCTCCGGCAATGGCGAGAACAACGTCTTCCTCGCCAGCACCAACTCGTTCACCGATACCGGAGCGGCGGGCGCAGGATTCAACGTAACCAACGTAGTGACGAACTCCCTGACTGCTCCCACCGGCATCAGCGCCACGCCCAGTACCACTGGTGGAACCCTGGCGGCAGGGACGTACTACTACAGGGTCACTGCATCTATAGCAGATGGATGGCACGGCAGCGTTGAGTTTCGCGGCACCGACAACATGGCGGATTGGGTGGAAGTATATGGTCTGTTTGACCCCCCCACCCAGTTCACGTACCACCATCTTACTGACATTCTTGGCGGTGGTGGAGACTCGCACTTCGATCACTTCTGGCCTCAACTAGGACTGGTGGGTATCGCGGAGCCTAACAACTACGGTATCGACGATGAGTACGAGAACGTGCGTGTAGACTTTGCCCGGTTGGAGGGCGTTTATGTGGGAGCGGGATCGGCGGTCGTCCGAGGCGGCATTATCGACGGCTCCTGTACCGCCATAAACGCTGCGACCATCAACACCGGGCAGGAGGGAGCACGCTTCGCCGGGCAGTGCAATCAGTTCTGGTCTACTAGCGACGCAGGTAGACTCCAGGATGTCCATTTTGTGGATAACGCTGGCTTTGGCCCCACTTTCAAGACTGCTGACATACTGAGTGAGGCTGGCAATTCAGTAGTAAGGAATGTAGGAGGAGCTACCTATCAGCTCATAACTGGCGAAGGACACCTGGGCGGGACGTATTGGGAAGCAACTAACTTCAGCACGCAGAACGTAACTCAGCTTCCTCAAGGCCAGATGGATGTTACAGGACTGACTTATGTCAATCCCATAGACACGTCACCTGTAAATTACTGGACCTTCTACGGCAACAGATTCGGTCAGGATGTATATGTTCTGGGTGGCAATAGCAATGTCACGCTCGCGAATGATAACGCGCATATCGCTACCTGCACAGGGCAGAACATCAATCTTGGCAACGTCAAAGGCTATCTCCACTTCCACACGACTGCAGCTAGTACAGGTACAATTGCGAATTTCAGTGGAGGCCTCGCGAAAGAAGTGTGCGATGTCGAGAATACTGTCGCGAGCTCGGATTCCGTTACTTTCTCCTCCACACCAAGCTTCTCGACGTTGACCCGCGCCAGCATTCTGACGCTGACCGGTAATGTCACCAGCTTCACGCTGGGCGCCGGAGCGGATGGACAGGAGAAGACGCTGACTTTCTGCGAGAACGCGACGGGAGGATTCGGTGTCACCCCGCCGTCAAATGTCCACGGGTTCTTTACCCTGGGCACGACCGCAAGCAAGTGCTCTTCCCAGCACTTCACCTATTCGGCGGCACAAGCCGCGTGGCTGGCGGATTCTCCGGGTGTGATCAATGAGTGAAGGTGGCGGATCGCGCTTTCTCTCTTCGCAGATGCGGGAGGAGCGTCGCGGCACGTAGGGTACGGAAGCAAAGCAGACAGACGAGCAAGAACGAAGGAGGTCCCGTGGTGACGCGGGCCCTTTTCTTTTTGCTAGCGGGATGTTGGGTCGGAAGGTGTGGGCGGAGGCATTGCAGCGGCCGTGATCGGCGGTGGCACCAGTACGGTGGCTGCAGCGCTAACGTGCACCTACAGTGAAAATGCTCGAACGCGGTGGCGGCGGTGTTGAATGCGGCGGGTTATGCGAAGCAGAGTCCGCTGCCTGCAGTTGAGGAGAAGGGGGAGTAAATGGAAATGAATCGTGTGTTCGTGGAGATCGGTCACGGTCTCGAAGTTGCGGCGAAGGATGTAGTGCAAGGCGCCGAGAACCTGTTGAGCGTGGGTGGCAAAGTGCTCAAGGTGATTTCGGATGTGAAGGCGATGTCACCGGAGTTCAAGTCGAATCTGGCAACACTCGTAGACGATGCGAAGGCGATTGCGATGCCTCTTGCGCCCGTGGTGGCAGGTGGCGGTGAAAACGTGGCTGCCGATCTGGCCGCGCTGGTCCCGGTGACGGAGGATGTTCTGAAACTGGTCAGGGATTTTCTGGCCTTCCTTCCCAGCGTGGAGGCTGCTCTGAAGAAAGTGAGCGCGGACCTCGGCAACGCGTAACGCTGGAGAGTTTCCCTGTCAATGTGTACAGCCACGCTCTGCGAGGCGTGGCTTTTCTTACCGGAAAAGCCACGCCGAAAATAGCGCTCTTGTCTGCACGCAGGGGAAAGCATTCCAGCAACCTGGCGGGCGTGACACGACGGAATGATCGGGCTGATTTGCTCAGCACTGACGAGAGGATGAGCTGAGGATGGATGGGGATCTGGAGGAGTTGCTGAAGCTGGGGCGGTTACTGGATGAGCCGACAGAAACTCTGGACGGAAAGACTGCGGGGGTCTTCCTCGCGGAGGTGCTGCTGAAGGTGCGAACGCGGTTGGGGACGTTCGCACCGCTTCAGCCGAACCGCGCCCAGCGGGAGTTCGAGCGGCGACGCGGGCGGGCGAATATCGTATTGAAGGCCCGGCAGATGGGCATCAGCACCTGGGTAGCGGGACGGTTCTTCCTGAAGACGGTGACGCAGCCGGGGACATTGAGCGTGCAGGTGGCGCACACGCAGGAGGCAGCAGAGGAGATCTTCCGGGTGGTGCGACGGTTCCATAACGAACTGCCGGAGGAGTTACGCGAGGGTGTGCTGCGCACATCTCGGGCGAATGCGGGGTCGCTGGTGTTTCCGGAGTTGGACAGTGAATACCGCGTGCAGACGGCGGGAGATCCGAATGCGGGACGCGGATTAACGATACAGAACCTGCATTGCTCCGAGGTGGCCCGGTGGCCGGGCGATGCGCGGGCGACTCTGGCAGGGCTGCTGGCGACGATGCCGGCGAGCGGTGGCGAGGTGACGCTGGAGTCAACGGCGCAGGGCGCGCATGGATGCTTTTACGAAGAGTGGATGCATGCGGAGGCGAATGGCTGGGTGCGGCACTTCTTTCCCTGGTGGTGGGAGGCGAGCTACCGGCTGGATGCGGGTGAGGATGCGGAGTCGGAGCAAGAGCGCGCGCTGATGTCGAGGCATGGATTGACTCGCAAGCAAATCGCTTTTCGGCGGCGGCTGGAGCGGCAGTTTGGGATGCTGGCGCGGCAGGAGTATCCGGAGAGTGCGGATGATTGCTTTCTGGCGAGCGGGAGTTGCGTGTTCGACACGGAGGCGATCGATCGCCGGCTGCGAGATGTGCCGGCGCCGGAGGAGCGGCGCTGGGCGGGTGCGCTGGAGGTATGGCTAAAACCGATGCCCGGGCGCGAGTACCTGGTAGCTGTGGACCCGGCGGGCGGCGGGAGTGAAGGCGATTATGCGGCGATGCAGGTACTGGATGCGGCGACAGGATTGCAGTGCGCCGAGTTTCAGGGCAAATGCGGATTGATGGAGCTGGCAGAACGTGCAGCGACACTCGGGCGCGAGTACAACGGCGCGATGCTGATCGTGGAGCGCAACAATCATGGCGCGGGCGTGATTGCGTATTTGACTGGCGTGATGCAATATACGCGGCTGTTTCAGCAGGACGGGCAGGCAGGATGGCTGACCACGAGCTTGTCGCGACCGCGTGTGCTTGCGCAGATAGAGCGATTGCTGGGCGAGGGAGCGGAGAGCGTGATGAGTGGGCGGCTGCTGCGGGAGATGAAAACATTCGTCCGCGATGCACGCGGGCGGAGCGGTGCGGCGCAGGGACAGCATGATGACCTGGTGATGGCGATGGGCATCGCGTTGGCGGCGCGCGAACTTGCCGTCCGGGCGGAAGCGCCTGCGGCGGGACTGGCCGTCCGGGCAATCGCGCCTGCGGCGCAGGCCGATCGTTTCGCTCCGACTGGTCGCTCGCATATTTAGGAGTGGTCGTACGGAAGACCGCACGTCCTTCGCTGCGCTCAGAATGACAGGATACGAAACGACGGGGAGAGAGGCCGTTAGAATCGCTGGCAGGAGAATTCAGCGTGGCGGTGCTGGCGGTGCAGCAGATTCGGGCGATGCGTGGCGGGGCACAGGGCCAGCTAATGCTGGGGTCGGATGAAAACCTGTGGGTGGTGAAGTTTCAGAACAACCCGCAGCACACACGCGTGCTGGCGAACGAGTATCTGGCGACGCGGCTGGCGGCGAGTGTGGGACTGACGGTGCCGGCGTGCGATTTGATCGAAGTGACGGAATGGCTGATTGCCAATACGCCTGAGCTGCTGATCCAGGTGCCAGGCGGACGGGAACGTTGCCGGGCAGGATTGCATTTCGGGTCGCGATTTGTGGGTGGGCTGATGCCGGGGCAGGTGGTCGACACGCTGCCTGAGCCGCAGCTTGCGGAGGTGAAGAACCTGCGCGAATTTGCGGGCATGCTGGTGATGGATAAGTGGACGTCAAATGTGAATGGGCGGCAGGCGGTGTTCGGCAAGCGGCCTCGCGAGCGACGCTACACGGCGACATTTATTGATCAGGGATATTGTTTCAATGCGGGTGAGTGGAAGCTGATCGATACGCCGCTGCGGGGGGTGTTCTCGAGCAACCTGGTATACGAGCGAGTCGTCGGCTGGGAGAGTTTCGAGCCATGGCTGGGACGGGTGGAAGAAATCGACCCGCAGACGATATGGTCGGCGGGGGAATCGATTCCGCCGGAGTGGTATGGCGGAGATACGGCAGAGTTAGAGCGGCTGGTGGAGGCGCTGCTTGCGCGGCGTGCACGACTGCGCGAGCTGATCGATGGATTTCGGAAGTCGCACCGGATACCGTTTCCGCATTGGGGGAGGCCGGCTTCCGAGGTGCTGCCGGCGATCTTTGCGGAGCCATTCCCAAAGGGGGAGTGGGGTTCGAAAACGGGCGCGGGAAAGCTGGTGATGTAGAGGCGGGGATGGCAAAGTTGAGAAGGTGAGCGAGGATTTAGAGCGTGTGTGTTCAGGTGGTGGAGCGGCAGGTGGTTGAGGGCGATCTCTAGAGGAGCGTGCAGGGTTGGCGGAACGGGAGCGCTGTGAGTTCTCGCTGATCCGGTATGTGCCGGATCCGGTGAAGAACGAGTTCGTGAATATTGGCGTGCTGCTGCGAGGCGAGGACGGGCGGGCGGCGGTGCGGTTCACGCGCGACTGGAGCCGTGTGCGCTGCGTCGATCCGGACGCCGATACGACCATGCTGGAGGCTCTGGAGGCGGAGATTGGACGGCGCCTGGCGGAAGATGCAGGAGCGGGCGTGAGGTCGCTCGAGGATGCGCTGTCGAATGCGGTGCAATTGACCGAGGCGAAGGCGTGCCTGGCAGAATCATTCGCTACGGAGCTCGAAGGATTGATGCAGCTTTATGTGCTGACGGCGAAGCGGCGGCGAGAGAGCCGGCGCACAGGCCGCGCGGGTTTGCAGGCGCGGATGCGGACCGAGTTTGAGCGGGCGGGAGTGTGGGAGCTGATGCAGCGCCGCATCAGTGCGGCAAGGTACACGCGGGCGGGCGATCCTCTGCGCATTGATTGCGGGTATCGACCGAATGGCGTGGTGCGGATGTTTCAGGCGGTGTCGCTGGCCGGAGATGTGGAGGGGGCGAAGGTGCTGGCGTTTTCTTCTGCGGATCTGACGGAAGGTGTTGCGCGAGTGGAGCGCGCGGCTTTGGAACTGACGGCGATTATCGAGCCGCTGCGGGATGCGGTGGAAGATGTTGAAGAGGAGCAGGCTTCCTACCGGTTTGGGGTGGAGACGATGGAGCGAGCGCATATCCGGGTACTGACGACGTCTGACCTGGAGCGTGTGGCGGAGTCGGCGCGGCGGGAGTTGCGGGTGTAAGGACAGAGACAACTACAGACAAACCAGAGCAGCGGAGAGTTACAGATTTCGCTGAGTCTGGGGAGAGGGCGAGGCCAATGGCCTTGCCCTTTTGTTTTGCGACGAAATCGACGGATTGAGAGAGCGAGGGACGGATGAGTGTGCGAGCGAATATGCGTGAGCTTTGGCGCCGGGTGAGTTCGATCCACGCAGGGGATAGTCAGGCGGCGGTGTTACAACGGCAGACGCAGGCGCTGCCGCTGGTGCTGAATCCGTATCACGCGGGGCAGGTGCATTTGCCGAAGCCGACGCCGGAGAACCTGCGGCGTTTCGCCGAGACACCGGTGGTGCGGCGCGCCATCAACCTGATAAAGGACCGTGTGGCCGCGATGCAGTGGCAGGTACGCGTGCGGGCGCATTGCGCTGTACCGAACGATGCGGCGGAACGCATGGCGGCGCTGCGCTTCTCGCTCGATGAGCCGAACGAGTCCGACTCGCTGCGCACGCTGCTGGAGCAGGTGCTGGAAGACATGCTGGTGGGCGGATTCGGCGCAGTGGAGATGGAGCTGACGGGCATGCAAGAGCGGCCTGTGGCGCTGTGGCCGGTGGATGGCGCCACCATCCGGATCAATCCGAAGTGGAAGGGCGGGAACGAGGTGCCGCGCTACGCGCAGGCAAATCTGCTGCAGAGTCCGGATAAGGCGGTAGCGCTCGATGACGACCAGTTGATGTACATCCGGATGAATCCGCGGACGCATACGCCGTTTGGCCTGGGTCCACTTGAGGTTGCGTTCGAGACGGTGAACAGCTTGTTGAGCGCCCAACGGTTTGCGGGCAAGCTGGCGAGCAACGCCGTGGTGCAGTACGCGCTGTGGCTGAACGAATCGACGCCGGCCGAACATGAGCGGCTGATCCGCTGGTGGCAGGACGAGATTGAAGGCACGGGGCGTGTGCCGGTGCTGAGCACGGAGCACAAGCCGGAGGTGCTGCGCTTCGGCAGCGGCACCGATGCCGACCTGCGGATGGAATGGCAGACCTTCCTGATTCGCATGGTGGCGAATGCATTCAGTCTGCCACCGATGCTGCTGGGCCTGGAGAACGATGTGAACCGCGCGAGCTCATCGGAGTTTGGGGACGAGGCGTTTCGTGGCGCGATCGTTCCGGTGGCGCGGCTGCTGGAGCAGCACATCACGCGGGATGTTTTCGGCAAGCGCCTGGGGTGGCGGGAGTTCGAGTTCCGGTTCACGGAGCTCGAGTCGCGTGACGAGGCGACGGAGCTGCAGATCCAGATGGAGTTGTTGAAAGCTGGGGTGCTCACCGTGAGCGAAGTAAGGGCGCTGCGCGGATTGGGGGCTGTGCAGCCGGAGGAACAAGCGGCGACTGAGGCAATCAAGCAGGAGATCAACCAGGAGATCGGGGAGAACGAATGAAGCTGGATGCGATGGCGGTGACGATGCCGCTGGTGCGGGACCATCCGAACCGGGTGCCGTTCGAGGGAGTGCTGACGTACGTGGATGTGCCGAGCGACCGGGCGCCTTCGGGATCGCGGGGAAGGCGGGTGATTCTGACCCGCGGCGCGGCAGATGCGGCACTTCCGTCGCTGCTGGGCATGGCGGTGGACTTCTGTCCCGGCTGGGACGGCCACGATGCACGGCGGAAGTGCGGGATTATCACGGACGCGGAGATCGTGGCTTCACGCAGCGGAACAGGCGAGATCCGGGTGGCGGGATATCTGTTCGGACGGGATTTTCCGGAGGTGGAGCGGCATCTGCGCGCCACCCCGGCCGAGCAGATGGGCATGAGCTACGAACTGGCCGATGCCCATGTGGAAGACATGCGGGCTTCGGTATGGCGGCTGACCAAGGTGACCTTCACCGGAGCAGCGATCCTGCTGCGCGAGAAGGCTGCTTACGGACGGACGTCTTTCCGCTTGTGCGCAGGAAAGACGAGCGCCGAAACAAAGCGGGCTCTTGCAGCGCGGGGAGCCTGAAGCAGAACGAGTGAAGGCACGGCAAGAGGAAGCGCAACGGAAGCGAGGAGACAATGGACGAAAACAATGCAAGTGGGGTAGAAGCCACAGAGCGCCTGCAGGCTGCGGCCGAACGGCTCGAAAAGACGGCTGCATGGCTGGAAGAGCGGCAGGCTGCAATGACCGGCGATGTAGCCAGGATCGTAGCAACGGTGGATGCGAGCGCCGATGGGCGCCAGCGTGAACTGGAGCGGAAGCTGGAAGTGGCCGAACAGCAGATTGCCGAGCTCAAGGCGCAGGCCGCGGCGGCTACAAGCGGTCGCAAAACGCTTCCGGTGGCAACCATGCAGCTGCTGGCGAAGCAGGGCATCGGCAGCGTGGACGGTGTTGAGGCCGGATCTCTGGATGCTGCACTGACCGGGTTGAGCCTGGAGCAGCGGATTGCTGTGAAGGCGCAGTTGATCCGGAGCGGGGCTCTGGCCTAGGCGCAACAACGACAGGCAGCGCGGGCGTGGAGGAAACAGCAGATCTCTCCACTCCGCATGTGAGGCTCCGCGTCACGGCTCCGGTCGACATGACGAGAGTTGATGGGCGCGTGGCTGCGATGAAAGCAGCCGGCGCCTTTGTTGTTTCGTAGCAGCGACTGCTCTTTTGAGAGCGAAAGGAAGAACCATGAACGCACAGTTTCTCGATATCCATTCGGCAGCAGACTACATCGGGCCCGGGGCGGTTGAAGTCCCGTTCTATCAGACGGAGATCACGGACCTGGTCCGCCGCCGTGGCATGTTCGGCCAGCGCATCAAGCAGGTGCCGGCGACCGGCCATCCCTCGCGCTACTTCGAACAGACGGCGATCCCGAATCCGGGTACGGCCGGGTTTGTCGATCCGCGCAACATCACTCCTTCCCTGGTGACGCCAACCCGCGTCGAGCGGAGCGTTCCGCTGAAGGGACTGGTGGCGCAACTGAACTACAACCTGTTCGACATGGAACTGGGCGCACAGCAGAAGCAGTTCGCGTATCTGCAGGCGAAGGACCTGATCGACACGGTGGACGGTGTGCTGCACACCCACGATATTGCGTTGTGGAACGGCAACGATACATCGTTGAGCGCGCCGACCAGCACGCAGTACTTTGGCGCGGCCAGCCAGATTGCCGGCGGGCGGCAATGTAGCTACGATCACGACCACCGAGAGCATTGTGGACGGGATCAAGTCGCAGGTTGCGCAGATGGTGTCGAACACCAACTTCGCCGTGCGCCCGACTGCGATCTATGCCAACCCGGTGTTGCTCGACCTGATCGACCGCGAGATGAAGACCGAGTTCAACGTGGTGCTCAATTCGCGTGAGATCAACGGCGGCTTCACGGTGAAGACGCTCTCGACCCAGGCGGGCGAGCTGCCGCTGATTCCGGAGTGGGCGCTGAGCTACAGCGGCACGCCGGGTTCAGGCAGCGCATCGTTGCCGGCCTACATCGTGACGGAGGACCTGATCGAGTACCACTGGCTGAGCGAGGCGGCTCCGCGCATTTTCCAGCTTGGCCTGCCGAATTCGCTGGCTTCGCAATATGTGGTGGTGAAGTTTGGCGGCCTGGTGGTGAAGGGCTCCAGCTACGCGCACGCACAGGTGACGGTGCAGCGCTAAAGCGTTTTTCACTGTCACGTGTCCGGCGAAGCTCCGCTTGGTTTTCTTACGGAAAAGCGACGCAGCCGTTGGCGTTCTTGCTTACACCTGCAGTGAAAAGCGCAAGGCGAACCGCTGCCCGAACCTGAGCAGCAAACGCAGAGGCACGAGAGGGGGACGGAGATCTTGCCGTCCCCTTTTTTGCGCACAAATCACGCGACAGATGTAAGACCACGCGGCGCGGCGCAAGACCGCGGATGAGGAGAAGTGCGGATGGCCTACTTAGAGACGACGGAGTACGAGAGCTACGGTCTGGCACCCGACACAACCGACGACTGGATTGCCGTGGCGTCCGGGATGATCGATGGATATTGCCGGCGCGCCAGCATATTGGCAACGCAGTATGTGGAGAGGCTGCGAATCGTGCAGGGTAGCCAGACGGTGCGGCTGAGCTATCTGCCACTTCTTGCCGTGTCGCCCTCCACGATACCGCTGGTGACGGTGCGCGGCAGATACACGCGTCCCCGGAGGGGCGAACTGGGGCCGGTCGGCCTGGATGCGATTGCATATGCGTTTTCGCTGCCGGGCGCGTGGACGCAGGTGGATCCCACATCGATCGACTTCCTATCCGATACCGGCGAGCTGACGCTGCCGTACAACGTGCTGGGATTGCCCTATAGCGAGATCGAGGTGACCTACACCGCGGGATGCGCAGCAGTGCCGGAACCGGTGAAGATCGCCTGCGCGCAACTGGTGAAGAATGCGCAGTCCACGCCGGGATTGAATGTGAAGACCAGCAAGATGGACACGATGTGGTTGCAGTACTTCTCCAACTCGCTGATAGACGCACATGTGCAGCAACTTCTGCGGCCCTATGTGGCGACAAGGCTGGGATAGCGATGAGTGACCTGAGCGTGAGACCGAAGCACGGAGGGTGGCAACGAATGGCGGATGCACTGCTGCGCTCGCTGGGTGGATCGGTGGCCATGCTGCGAATGCCGGTAGCGGCGACCAGCGCGATTGGAGAACAGCTCGGAGCACCGACGGCCGGCTTTGCCGACCTGCCACTTTCTCCCGCAGCCTTCCGCAAGCTACGAGTGCCAATCACCGATGGCAACCAGGCGGAGTATGAATTGCTGATCTCAGCGTCGGCAGTGGAGGCGCAGGTGAGTCAGCTAGGACTCTCGTCGGCCGAGGTGCTCTTCGCCATGGGGCTGGGGATCACAGTCGGCAAGGAGTTTTTCGCAATCGAAGGTGTTTCCTTCACCAGCGCGGCGGGACTGGCCTGTATGTATCGCGTGTTGCTGCGGGAAGCCGCCACGCAGAGCTATTGAAAGGGATGAGATGAAGAAGGCGCGTGATTCTTTCTATGTGGCTCTTCGGGACCGGCTCCAGGTACTCAACCCGGCCAGGCAAGTCCTGATCCGCGGTGTTTGGCGGCCCGGGGTCCTGGTGGAGGAGAACGAGAGCTTTGCCCCGATCGTGCCGGACAACGTATTCGTGCTGCGCTGGACGAAGACGTTGACGGATGAGCAGCACGCACTGGTGCGTACACAACAGACATGCGAGATGCAGTACCAGACGGCGGGCACGGCTGCCGCGGGCGGACTGGATCGCGGCACTCTGCTGACGGAAATGGATGCGGAGCTGTTGTCGATAATGCAACCACAGCAGATACAGAAGACCAACTATAGCGTGACGCCGCCATCGGCGATGGGCACGCGTGTGTCCTGGACCAGTCCGGTATTCGCACCAGTGACCCGTGAGCGTGACCGCCTGGTGCGCAAGGCGGAGATCACGGTCGTGAGCTATGAGGAGGCGGGAGAGCTATGAGTACGCCAGCATTGGTGATGCAGCCCAGCCTGCCGCCGGCGGTGCGCCGGGTGCGCGGATTCTTCGCCCCGGTCGCCCGGCTCACGGCAACGCCAACCATGTTCGATGCAACAATGGCAGCGTCTTTTGATCCGGATATACCGCCTGCGCCATGGGTGGACCTGGGCTGGATCAGCGGCTTTACACGCACATCCGGAACCAAGCTGCAGGTGGTTGAGGGCGGCGCACCGGGCACTGTTTTGCTGCAGGCACGGCAGAGCGTGGGTGCAACTGTGAGCATGACGTTCGAACGCTGGTCCAAGCTGACCATGGCGCTGACCTGCGGCTCCCAGCAAATCAATGTAGTGCAAGCAGGCGCGAATCCGGTTGCGATCGCAGCGGCGAGCTCGACAGCAACATTCCTGAGCACACCGAATGGAGTTGGGACCATCCAGCCCGGGGACATGATCGCGGTAGATGCGGACTACAACGGGCAGACAGGCTATCTCGGCGCGGGAGCATCTGCCGCGTACCTGGGAACCGCGATCGGAAGCGATGTCCACTGGATTCGCCGCATGACGTTGAATGTGGGGCGAGTCATGGCTGTGACGCCGGCCGGGTTGCAGCTTGCAGAGCCGCTGCTGGCCGGCGCGCCGACGCAAGGGATGCAGGCGCAGTCGATCGTTGCGCTGCAGGACCGGGAAGGTGGCACGTTCTTCCAGGAGTGGTCCGGGCTGTTCTGCATGCAGGGCGAGCAGGGCGATGCGCTGTTCTTCTACTACCCGCGCCTGCAGACGATGGGCGGCCCTGCGGAAAGTGCCGTCTCATTGGTGGCGCCGCTTTCACAGCTTCTGCTCAATGGGCACTTCGTCGCGCTTCCCGTGGTCGATTCGGTGGATAGTTCGCAGGTGTGCTGCTACCGCACGTATCTGCCCTGTGCGAATGCGCAGATATGCTCTGCTTCCCTGTATCTCATGAGTGACGCATCGCATTCTCCGCTGACAATACCGAGGCGATCGCCTTGCGTGGTGATTGTGCCGGACCAGAAGAAAGAGAGAGCGCGTGAAGATCACGATCGACAATCCTGATGGGAATGGTGGAGTGGATTACACGGCTCCGCTGAGCGGCGCCACGTCTTTAACAATTGAGCGGAAGTTGAATCAACCGGGCGGTTTATCTTCGGTGTGGCGGGAGCAAGCGCTACCGTTCCGACGAGTGGCGCGCGCGTCGTCGTGACCGCAGATAACGATGTCATCCTCTTTACCGGTTATGTAATTGCCGCGCCCGCGCGACTGTATGCCGGGATCAAGATCACCGGACCTGCCTACGTGCTGCAGGTCTCATGCCTGAGCGACGAGGTCGTGCTCGATGCACGGGTGAGCGGGAGGACGGTCGAATGCGTCGACACTTCGGCGGGCGATCTGTTGACGAAGATTACCGGGCGGGCTACGACGCAAGCGTTGCCGGTAAGTGGAAGTGCCACCTCCAACCGGATCGGCGGCTTCCAGCCCTTGGCGGGCAAGAGCTGGTCAGAGAATGTAGGCGCATTGGCGGATGCCGCGCGCGCGTCTTTATCGAGTGGTGAACAACAGCCTGTTCTTCGACAATATGGAACCCAGGTGCATACCCTGGCGGAGAGTGAGCGCTTCGATCGGGGCGCGTTCAAAGGTGGCGCACGCGCATTGCGGTCAACGATGTGTTGTATGCGGCAAAAGAGGAGCCA
>CAVWSD010000009.1:0-343196 GCA_963757575.1 uncultured Acidobacteriaceae bacterium | reverse complement strand
TGCGAAGCCGGGGCTTCGGCGAAAAAAAAGTCCCAAGTGCATGCTCGGCGGAATCCCCCAAACTGTGTTCTCCCCGTGAAAGCAACCTGTAACTGATTGAAAATGGACCGCGCTGACAGCCCGTTTGCAGAGGCGCAAGTAGCACGTTGGAAAGAGTTATTGGTGTCGAGTTTCTTGACCAACCTTGGGCAGATATTCTGCGCCTTTTGCAAGAGACAGCAGGCGCTGACCACACTTCATCGTCCTGCACGGTTCGCGAAAGTTGGATCAGCGCTGCCGTCTACAATTCTTGAGTCATTTTCTTTTTGTTTTTTCGCGACGACGCTCCCGATCGTCGTCTTCCTCCCTGTCTTCTTTTTCTTCTGCTCTCGCTCTTTCGTGACTTCCTTCTTCTCGTGAACATCTTCCTTTTGCACCATTGAAGACGCCGGTGCACGCTGTTTTGCAGTCTCCTCATTTCTTCCTTCAGTTCGCGAATCTCAGCATCGTGCGCACCATCCTCGTCGCAGCGGCAAGGTTCACAGCAGCAGCATTCGCAACAGGCCCGCCTGCAGCCGCATTCTTCGCGCTCCTCCTCTTTCCGCCGTTTTCTCTGGTGAGGCGGGAAATCCACGCAGTGCGAGCTAATGCCGTTGGCCACCACACAGAGGTCATACGACCCGGGGGGCAAGCTCGGCACGGTAAAACGAGCTGACTCCAGCGATCCGCCCGTCGCCACGCCCATGGTGCTGAAATCGTAGGTTCGGCAATAGTAGACCTTGTGGGTCGCATCATTTCTCAGCCTGATTAGCGGATAGTTGGTCGCCGGATAACAGTCATCCCCGTAGATATTGGCCTGGGACAATCCGTTCAGCTGTGTCCCCTTCAGGCGGTAATGGCCACCGCCGAGCGGGGCGATCGCGTGGATGGTTGGCCTCCACGCATCGTGGGGTCCTCCGTGCGGCGTGTAGCACTGGATGTCCTTTCCACCCACGCCAAACAGCACTTGTCCGCTCGGCATCAGCATCATCCGGCTCATGTAAATGACATTTCCATTGTTGGTCGGCGTTGCCGCCGCACGATGCTGTTGCTGACTGGATCATATTCGAAGAATCAGACCGGCTGTCCCCAGCCGTTGTTCACGAAAGGCGCTGATGTGAACAGCACCCGGCCATTCGGCAAAAGCGTTGCCGGACAGTCATTACAAACCATGGTCTGGCCCGCCACTTTCGGGATGTCGGGTCCTCGCGCCCAAGTACCGGTGCCGGTCGAAACTCCCGGCGGAGTGTAAATCACCGTTTTTCCGTTCCCGCCGTCATTCGCCGACCCGAAGAAGATGACCTTCCCGTTGTACATCAGCATTCCCGGCCCCAGCTCATGCATCAATTGGTCGACAATCTGGACGGGGAGAGCACCCTCGTTCTGCCACGCATTGGTGGAGATAACATACTTCTCGGTCTGAAACGGAGCCCAGCACTGCACCGTCACGATAGTTTCATCGGGCAGTTGGATCCATCCCTCTTCGTTGGACGAAGTAGCCTTGCTCGCCGCCGTGGTCCAGGAGTTCGTTACCGGATCGTAAATCGCGCATTGCGTCGAGGGCCACAACGCTCCAATCATCAACCTGCCGTCGGGCAGAATGTTGCAAGCGGCGTCCCCCACGGTCGGCCAGCCCGGAGGCGAAGCCATCGGACTCCAGGTGTCCGATCCCGGATCGTAGATCTCGCCCTTCGCCGTGTCGCCCACGTCGCCGCTCTGCTCCCCTCCAATCAGCACGATTCGCCCATCCTTCAGCATTCCGGAAGCGTAGTAGCGTCGCCAGAAACTCATATCCTTCAGGTTTGACCATGTCCCGTTGACATAGCTGCCTTTGTCGTCCGGCGTTAGGGCATGCCAGTGCGCAGTCGCTTCTTCCTGCACCATCACCCTGCCGTCAGACAGCATCAGCATCGTGCTCACCTGAAATGTTGGTTGATGAACCAAACCTTGCCATGTGCCTGCCATAAGTTTCCCCTTCGATGACGTTCTAGTGAGGGCCCGTTATTCCGCTAGTCGATGTGACAATCGCTTTGACCAGCGTCTCCACTTCTGATCCCGTCGCTGGTACGAAGTATCTGCCCAGGGATATCCATCTTTCCCCATAGACTGCTATCTCGGACGCCTGTGGGCGCTTCGCGTCGGTGATGAAGTTGTATCCCTCATAGCTCGAGGGCGGCCACGCCGCTGGAATGCTGGCCAGCAGCATCTTCAGCCTCTGGATTCTTCTGGTCGGCGCCTTAAACCGATACGCGTCCACTACCTGCAATCCCTGTCCCAGTCGCCAGCACTCGCCGCTTTTTAAAATCAGCACTTGAGTGAACAAAACGTCGTCTTGCTGATACCAGTTCCCGTACCGCAATCACGTCTCTTCCCAGTCTCTTCATGGAGTCTCCTCGTTTGCTATAGGGCTGGCCGTTCTGCTTCCGTTACAAGGAATCGGCCGAAATTTTAGAAGGGTTGTTTACGACATCCGAGACATTTCATCCGAAACATTACGCCGTCGCAGATTGGAAGTCTCTGCACGCGACTCTGTCCTTGATCTTTGAAAAACGTGCGGTCGTACTTGGTGCGCTGATACCTGGAAGTTCAGACGCGGTGCGCAGCGGTAACATGCGCGTCCAGCGCTATCCCTGTAACGCGGTATTTCAAAGGGCCGGCCAGGAAGGAGACTAATGTGCGCTCGTATCGGTTGCGGTGTCAATAGAAAAATCGCAAAGAAAGGCGCGGCGTCGGCCGAAGGAACTACCCGCGTCACAAATGCTTTTGGACGCCGTGTCCGCAACTCTGATTACTACTTCCGCGCGAGCCGTGGCTCTTCGGAGCGACCTGTCACGCGATAACTCTCCACTAACTTTCGCAATGTTGGAACTGGGGATTTGCGAACGCGGTTCCTACGAAAAGTCCGCTGCGAGGTGCAGCAGACCACGCGTTAGCAAATCAATCTAACTGAGTGATCCTGATGACAATAAGCCTTACTCCAACCAACGAATGGAAAGATGGAATTGTGTTGGCATGAAGGTTTGGTACGGCGTCTCAGTCATCAGTTTCTCACGCTCTTCTGAGACGTGTCAGTTACGCGATCTCCGATACCATGCCGCTTATTTTACCGTAACTCGTAATCCCCTTGGTGGCTGATTCTCCCTATAAGTGGAAGTCCTTCACAGCAGCGAAACGTGGAACTATTCTCCGCATACTATCTTCCACGGTAGGGCCCCGTACCGACAGCCTGACAACCTTCCGCGAAGGAGGGAACATGAAGCAACTCACTTTCCACCTGTCTTTGGAAATGGCTTTAGTAGCCGTCGTGTTTCTACAGACCGGGTGTCAAAACGAGCAGGAACGGCAAAGCACCCCATTGCTGGCAGAGGCGCGTGCGGCGAGACCAATTTCTCTGCATACGCCGCGAAGAACTCGTACAAGGAAGTTGGGAAAGAGTTGTTAGAGCGCACCGTGTTCGAAACCGCAGGGCCCGCGAACCTCCGGATCGAATTGCGCGACTTGTTCATTGTGCCTGGAAAAACAGCCGAAAAGGTGACACTGCCCGGACCCGCAGTCCTGCAGGTTCTGAGCGGCGAAGGTAAAATCACGACCGGCGAGAAATCGCAGGAACTCGGCCCAGGTACATCCCTGATTTTGGCGCAGGACGCTTCGGCTAGGTTGGAGAGCCGCGGGATCATGCCGCTAGTCTTACGCGCGCGCATCTTCATTTAACCGCCAATCCGGAAGTAATCCTGCATTGTGACTGAAAGGCCTCGATTTCGGTAACTTGCCGACGGAATGAAGGTGGAGCAGCGAACTTACTCAAATCCCCGTTTTTCGGAAACTACGAAAACGAATTGGGATGCCGGTGGCAAGGTCACTTCCGGCTTGCCGACCATGCAAAAGCTGACGAGAAGACAGCGGTGCAGTATGTCAACTGCGAGAGTTGGGTAACGAGTGGGGTGTTTCGCCTTTAGGAGTCCTTGTTGTTCGTCAGTGGTATCGCTAACGAGATGAAGTCCCGGCAGTACGGCCATCCTGAGATAGACTCATTCGCGTTTGGACCTGTTCACGTAAGAGCCTCGATTGCGCGGGCGTGAAGGTCATGAGTCCGGTCAACGATTGCTGAAGCTGCATCGGTCCCCACTCTGCCTGCATGACCCCTGTCGGGGAGTGGCCGTAGGAGTTGAGCAGCAGGTGCCCAATTTCGTGGACCATAAGGCAACCCAGGAGAGTCGGAAGCTCCGATCGGAGGTTTTGTCGTTCGGCCATGCGTGCGGCGTCTCCGTAGTAGACGCTGGCCAGCCCAGGAGACACGGCAAATCCAAACGCGAAATCTGGAACTCTGGTGGGAGTCTGTCGGGAGAGGAGCCTTAGAACGATGTTTTGATTTCCCAATCCGCTCCTGCAGATGCTCTTTTCATCGAGCTTGCCAGCTTTCACGGAGCAGTCGAACCAGACGGCCCGCACGCCCGCCTGGTTAAGGATTCTGTCGGCTTGGTGTTCTGCACCAGCCAAAGTCCCAGGTGCCACCCCAGCGTAGTTGTAAACCAAAACTGAGATGTTTACTGTCGGCTCTTCCTTGGCGAAGATTGAAGCCGGGAAGACAAGCAATCCGATAGAAAACGCCGCGAGCGCGAAGTTCAGGCCGGCCAGTGTTCGCCGGGGTGACCGCGTTGTCCTGACTGCTGATTGCCAGATACTGACCATCTCGTCCTCCCCCGCGGTTTTTGCGCTGGAGGCGACATTGGTCTTCCGAAGCGACTACCTCAATGCATGAAAGATTGAATTGGTATCAGAAACCTATGGAAAGAAAGTCAGCTGCTAAGCTCCCTAAATTGTGACGCTTACGGAGGCAAGTCAGTAGCCCATGCGAGGTGCTAAACTGAGCGCCATTTGAGGTAACCGGCTGTGGAAGAGACCCTCCATATCGGTCGGTTGGTTCGGTTCGGAGTGTTTGAAGTTGACCTTCGCTCAGGAGAGCTGCGCAAGGCTGGAACGAAGCTGAAAATCAGCGGCCAGCCATTCCAGGTGCTGGCTATTCTGCTCGAAAACCGGGGAGAAATCGTGACCCGGGAAGACTTACTGAAGCGGCTTTGGCCGGACACTTTTGTTGATGGTGACCACAACCTCAATACAGCAATCAATAAGATTCGCGAGGTGCTGGGCGACTCAGCCGAAAGTCCGCGCTTTGTCGAAACGCTGCCCCGACGTGGCTATCGTTTCATCGCTCCGGTGGAGGGCACGCGGCCGGCCATGCCGCCGGACGCGCTGGAGGCCCCGTCGGCGTCGGGCAGCGGCCCGGTTGTGACGGCCACCCCACGTTCTCGTTCGCTTTGGCTGTGGGTCGTGACAGCAGGTGTGGCTATCGCATTAGCCGCACTCCTTATCGCTTTGTGGCGTATTCCTTCCGCCGTCCCGGTGGTCGAGTCCGTCACCCAAGTCACTGACGATAGCGAGCCAAAGGGGTTCGTGGTAAGCGATGGATCGCGGATTTACTTCAACGAATTTCCTGAAAGTGTCAGGATCGCACAGATCTCGGTCACAGGTGGAGCGGTAGCCCCGGTTGAAACGCCGTATGCAAATGCATACGTCGCGGGATTAAAGCCTGACGGTTCCGCGCTCCTTGCGTTTGTCCCCAGCGGAAATCAGTCTGGCACAGGCCGCTTGTGGTCGATTCCGCTCCCCGCCGGACAGCCGCGCCTCCTCGGTAATTTCGAGACGCAGAGTGCGGATATCCTTCCTGATGGCCGCATCGTCTTTGGCCAATCCAATGAGGGAACCAACGCTAAAGAAGCAGACATTAAAACCGACTGGTTCATCGCCGACAAGGACGGCGGAAACCCACGCAAGCTGGTCTCGCTTTCCGGTCCCGCTGGCAATGTCTCGGTTGCACCGGATGGCCAGAGAATTCTCCTCAGCCGGGAGCCGGCTCATATCGACGCGGTCGGACGACCGGGACCCGGTGTCGGTGATCGCGCGCTGCTCGAGATAGCACGGATGGGACAGGTCTCCGGGAGCTCCGGAAGCTCGGTCCCGATGAATGTTGCTTTGTCTGGACCTCGGATGAGAAGTATCTCGTGTATCAATCCGGAAATGTCCAGCAGTCAGATATCTGGTTGCTTCCCATGAAAACTGGTCTTTTCCGCCGCCCAGGGAAACCAATTCGACTCACGAATGGACCGCTGCCTTATTCGAATCCTTACCCGAGTCGAGATGGAAAGCGCATTTTTGCGCTCGGTACGAAGCAGCGCGGCGAGCTGGTTCGGTACGACATGAAGTCGCATCAATTTGAGCCCTTCCTCTCGGGCATTTCCGCGACAGATCCGACATTCTCACGGGATGGAAAATGGGTCGCTTATGTTTCCTATCCCGACCATAATCTGTGGCGTAGCCGCAGCGATGGAAGCAATCCTCGCGGAGCTGCCCCTTACGGGCCGCCGCTTTCCTACAACGTGCATACAGTGAGCTCCAAGAAATCGAAGTCGGCAATCAAAGTAACCTTCACGCTGTTGCCGATTGAGCAATGGCACGGTCTCTCCAATGAAGAAAAGAACAGCGCAAGCATCTCGAAGGGCGCCGGTGTCACCGTAGTTCGTGCGGGACGCGAGATAGACTATGGCTGGTACTTCATGGGCTCAAAGCGCAGAGAGAACTACGACGATTGGTGGCGCTGTGAGGTCTCGTTTACGCCTGATTTGGACGAGTTGTTTGGCGTCACCCATACCAAGCAAAAGATCAATCCGACCGAATCCCTGAACGGCATCCTTTCGCCTGACATGGAGCGCATCGCGCGGGATTTGAATGCCGAAGTGCGGCGGCGCTATATGGCTGTGCGTGATAAGGAGAGGACGTTCCGCAGCGAAACGGTCGCCGAGGAGCGCGACCACCTGATGCAGCCCCTCAATCTGAGAGCGATGATGCGGTCTGAGAAAATCAAAAGGAATGGTTCGCGGTTAAGGTACACGATTGAGGAAGCTGAAGGAGACGGATTGAGCTTTTACGCACCGTCATTGGTGCGAGATCGCCTCAAACTGGCTCTGAATCGCGATCACAGCTTCTTCAAGAAGGTTTATCAGCCCCTTCTGGAATCCCAGGGTATGGCGAGCCGAGTCGAGTTGCAGCACTTGCAGCTCTTGCTGCTGGCAGCGGGAAGGGCGGAATGCGCACTGAAGTCGAAGAAAGAGAAGGAAAGCGTCCAGAAGCTGCGTAATGTATGGAGCAACACCCTAACCGCTTTTTTGGATTGATGTAAATGGCTGAACGGTTGACATTAACGCCTTCATTGAAGGCTCTCCAGATCGAGCTTGCCCGGCGCTGCACGGGCATGCAGCTGCGCTTGAACGAAGCCCCTGCGATAAATATCGAATTGATACGGGAACTGCGTAGTTCCTTTCTAGTGCCGCTTGTGAAGCCCAAGAAGGCAGAGCAGATTGAAGAAGTTCAACTGCTTGCTACTATCAGCGTATTGATCGACCTGATAACGCAAGGTTGGCGCATCGTGACCGTTGAACCTTTGGTGATCGAATTCCCGGTGTCGTCGTCATCGGAAGACGAAAAGGCGCGGATTCGGCAAGCGCACCTCATCGACCGCGACTCGCAGATCACCGAACCGTCGGTCAAAGAGTTTGTGCACGGAATGGAAAAGCGGCGGCTGACGACCACCGGATGGCATTCGATCTTTTCCGTGATGCGAGACGGTGAGGATCTTGCTCACAAGCTTCAGCAGATCGTTGAAGTCGACAATCCTGAACTGCAAGTCGATTTGCTGTCGCGGATTATTCGTCCATACATCCAGATCGTCGAGACAGATGCCGTCTGTGAACACACCAGGTTAAGGCTCAACGATATCTGGCGCTATTTTCGCCACACCTGGGTGACGTCCTACAAGAGCGTACCTGGCCGTTCGATGATGATTCTCGTCCGGGACGCAGCTGCGCCTAACCACCCCGTCATGGGCATAGCGAGCCTCGCGAGTTCGGTCGTGCAGCAACTCAAACGCGACGAATGGATCGGTTGGGATGGCGATACCGTCGCCGAGAAGTTCATTGCGGTAACGAAACCGAAGCAACACGCACGCTGGTTGCTGTCAGAGTTGGATGAGTTCATAAAAGGACTCTACGTCCGCGATCTGCTCGCCGATGGTGTCGTGTCTAGACCGGAGATCCGTCGGCCGAATGACGAAGTCGTGGCGCGTTTGCTCGAGGCTTCACAGAAAGCGATCAAGCGCCACCGGCTTTATCCCGACGCCGCGCGACACAAGCAAATCGACAACAGGGCCAATCACGAATGGGCGGAACTGGCGGAGACGAGCCTATTCCGGAGCAAGCGGGCAAAGCAGCTCGCAACCTTGCTGTCGATCCGAAGGCTCTTCCAGCAGGTTGGACTGGCGGAGGACGTCTCCGCGGCCAGATGGCAGGAACTCTTCAAATCTGCAGGATTTCGGCAAGCTGTCCGGCAGATAACCCGCATGGTGAAAGCTGAAAGAGTGGGTATCGCCATGATGGACATTTCCATTTGTGGCGCCATCGCTCCCTACAACTCCCTTATCGGGGGCAAATTGGTCGCACTGCTGCTTTGCAGCCCGGAAATCGTAAAAGAATACGAGGCGCGATATGGCTCTCAGATGAGTCTGATCGCTTCCTGCATGCGTGGGTCGAGTGTGCAGCGCAACGCGCAACTCGTCTTGCTCTGCACGACGAGCCTTTACGGATCGTCATTGAATCAATACAGCCGCATCAAACTTCCCACTGGCACGATCGGTGGTGCGGCCAATGGGTCAATTGAATATAAGGCGGTCGGGGTTAGCGATGGATACGGGACGTTTCATTTCAGCAAAGACACCCTCCGTCTGATGTCGAGCTTGATCGGACGAGCGAACGAGTCGCGAAAGGTGAATTCGATCTTCGGTGAAGGCGTGAACCCCCTGATGCGCAAGATTCGCGATGGGCTCGGAATATTGGGACTGCCTCAAGATGAGTTGTTGAAGCATGGAAGCAAGCGCGTCGTATATGGTGTGGCGCTTGCCTCGAACTTCAGGGAGTTCCTTCTCGGAATTGCGGACACGCCGAAGTATCTGATAACGCCTACTCGTGTGCGGCAGAAAACGGAGCTGATCGCTGATTTCTGGAGACAACGTTGGCTTTTGAATCGCTTGAAGAAGCCTGGTGTTCTTGATGAAGTGGGCCGCCACACCTGCGTGTATCCGACCCGGCATGGAGCTCAGGTCGATGTTCCGGCGGTCGAAGAGCCGCTCTTAAATCTGTGGGAGATGCCTTCTAAGGTTCTAAGCAAAGGCGCCTAGCTATCCCTTCCAGCCTGCGCTTCGCGCCCTCACAATTTCGCGCGTCGATTTCGACGCCCATCATCATGGCATCAAATATGGCCCGAGCCAAAGACACTCGCTAGGAGAAGACCGGGTGTGTCCACCTTGCTAGTCCGAGCGGAAATCTCGAACCCTACATCCATTTTCCAGGCTTTAGGTTTGCAATTCCGCTTCGCGAAGCAAACGAGACATCAAACCTGCGGTCCAGCTTTGCTCAGAAAAGGAACTGCCGCTGTTGCCTTCAAAGAATTGGGGGACAAATGCGGGACAGTCGCAGGTGACCCTGATTCTCTGATTGCTCGCAGAATCGCGATTTTTCGACCAAATACGGGCTGTTCGCCCTAGGTAAATACCAGATTATAAAGGAGAACTCTGTGCCGAGCGAGGTGGATTCGAACTTTCTCGCTACTTTCGGACCACTACTTTTTCGAAATTGCAAGTGCTTTCTGCAGAGATATTTAGCGTTTCAGCAGAGAGAAGACCGGTGTGTCCACTTTGCTTGTCCGAGCGGAATCTCGAACCGTACATCCATTTTTCAGGCTTAGGGTTTGCAACTCCACTTTGCCATCCAAGCGAGACATCGAACCTGCGGTCCATTTCCATTCAAAAAAGGAACTGCCGCTGTTGCCTTCAGAGAATTCGGGAGCGAAAGCGGCGTCGTTGCAGTGAACGTGATTCTCTGATTGCCGACTGAATCGCGGTTTTCCGGCCAAATGCGGGTGGTAGACGCTTTTAAGTAGCAGATTTTAAAGGAGATAGACTCTGTGGCGGAGAGAGAGGGATTCGAACCCTCGATAGAGCTTTTGACCCTATAACGGTTTAGCAAACCGCCGCCTTCAGCCTCTCGGCCATCTCTCCGGTCCTTACGGATGCTATGCGGGATTATAGCTTACGAACGCCCAATCCTCTGTCCGCGGCGATTGCATATAAAGTAAAGCCCATGCCGCAAGAGGCTACGGGGCCAACACGCCGTCGATTTCGCAAGATGCGCCTCGTGCCGTTGATGGCGGCGACCTTCTTCATGGTCTCCGGTGGCCCTTACGGCATCGAGGACATCATCGGGGGGGCAGGCTACAAATGGGCATTCGTGCTGCTGCTCGGTTTGCCTTTGTTTTGGAGCTTGCCGACGGCGCTGATGATCGGAGAGCTTGCGAGCGCGCTGCCGGCCGAAGGTGGTTTTTATGTGTGGGTGCGCCGCGCGCTTGGACCTTTCTGGGGCTTTCAGGAAGCGTGGCTCTCGCTCGCAGCCAGCATCTTCGACATGGCCATCTATCCGACGCTGTTCACGCTCTATCTTGGCCGCCTTGCGCCATCGCTCACCGCAGGACATCGGGCGGTAGGGTGGTCGCTGGCCGTGCTGGCGGCATGCCTGCTCTGGAACCTATTCGGTGCAGCGAGTGTGGGGTCAGGGTCGGTGTGGTTGATGTGCCTGCTGCTGGCGCCGTTTGCCGTACTGGTGATCGCGGGCATGCGGCACGGTGCATCCGGAGCAGCGCCTTCCACAACTCACGGGCTCGATTTCGCCACGGCGTTTTTGGTCGCTCTCTGGAATTACATGGGCTGGGACAACGCCTCAACGGTGGCCGCGGAGGTCGAGCGGCCGCAGCACACCTATCCGCGCGCAATGATGGGTGCAGCGGCATTGGTGGCCATCAGTTACCTGGTGCCGACCCTGGCGGCCCGTGTGGCTGGGGTGCCGGCGGCAGCCTTTTCCACTGGCTCGTGGGCAGACGCAGCCCGCATGCTGGTGGGTCCCTGGCTCGGGCTCGCTATCGTTGCGGGCGGCATGATCAATGGCTTCGGCATGTGCAACGCGCTGATGCTCTCCTATACGCGCCTGCCAGTGGCGCTGGCACGGGACGGGTTCCTGCCTCGCTTGGTTGCTCGTCACAACCGCACCGGCGCGCCATGGGTGGCTATCCTGTTTTGTGCCGCAGGGTGGGGGCTTGCCGTGAACCTCACGTTTGAACGGCTGATTTCGATCGATCTTGTGTTGTATGGCGGCAGCCTGATTCTGGAGTTCGTTGCGCTGGCGGTATTGCGCTGGCGTGAGCCACAGCTTGTCCGGCCCTTCCGCATTTCGGGCGGCACGACGGCATGCGTGCTCCTGGGCATACCCCCAACAATCATGATCGCTATGGCGTTGCTGATGGCGCGCGGCGAGCGCATCGCTGAAATGCCGGCGCTGGGGCTTGCGGCTGCCATCACGCTGCTGGGGCCGGTTGCATACGCGATTCAATCACAGTGCTCGCGAAGCCGGAAGAGCGTGTTCACGAATGGTACCGAAACAGGCGAGACGGCCGGCTAGATCCCGCCTGCTAAACGATGATCTCGGTCCTTTTTTCGCGGTTTGCGAGGAAGCGCTTCGCCGATTCTGTCACTACGCGGCGACCGGCCTCCGCATCCTTCCAGCCCTTGATCTCGACCCGCTTGCCTTCGAGGTCTTTGTAGATGGAGAAGAAGTGGGTGATCTCTTTCAGAATATGAGGATAGATCTCCGAGTAATTCCACACGTCGGTGTAGCGGGGATTGTTCTTGCCAACCGCGAGGATCTTTTCGTCCGGGATACCCTGATCCAGCATCTCGAGGACGCCTATCGGCCGTACCTGCATCACGCAACCGGAGAAGCTGGGCGCATCTACGAGTACCAGCACATCGAGCGGGTCGCCATCTTCGCTGAGGGTGGACGGGATAAAGCCATAGTCGCCGGGGTAGTGGACCGGCGAATAGAGATTGCGGTCGAGGCGAAAGATGTGGAGCTTCTTGTCATACTCGTATTTGTTGATGCCTTCAAAGGGGATCTCGATGACGGCGTCAATCACTTCGGGAGAGCGGTCGCCAATGGGCAATTCCAGATAGTTGATCATGCAGATGGACTCCGGCCGCACGAACGATGCGACCAGGACTTATAATCATGCACGATGAAGGCACATGTCTACGTCACACTGAAGCGGACCGTGCTCGATCCGCAGGGTCAGACAATTCAAGGGGCGCTCAAGAAGCTGCAATTCGGCAGCGTTTCCGATGTTCGCCAAGGTAAATATTTCCTGCTGACGCTGGCCGACGGCACGAGTCGGGACGCGGCGCAGAAGGAAGTCGATCGCATTGCGCGCGACGTTCTGACGAATCCGGTGATCGAAGAATACAGCTTCCGCCTGGAAGAGTAGCCGCGGCACCTGAGAACGAAGCAGGCACGCCTGCCCCGTACAATGACGGCATGTGCGGAATCGTCGGCTACGTAGGCAAACGGCGGGATGTGGTGGCGGTCATTCTCGACGGACTGCGCCGCCTGGAATACCGCGGCTATGACTCGGCGGGGATTGCGGTCGCGGGCAGCGAGAAGGGGTTGGAGCTGCGGCGCGCGCCAGGCAAGCTGCGCAACCTGGAAGAAATTATTCGCCAACACCCGATGCACGGCTCCTATGGTATCGGCCACACCCGCTGGGCCACGCATGGGCGGCCTACTGAAGAGAATGCGCATCCGCACCGCGACTGCACCGGTCGCATTGTCGTGGTGCATAACGGAATCGTGGAAAACTATCTCGCGCTCAAGAAGGAGTTGATCGCAGAGGGACACACCTTCGTCACCGAGACGGACACCGAGATCATCGCGCATCTGGTCGAGCAGGAGATTCGTTCTGCGGCTGGGTCGGGCAAGACGCTGTCGCTTGAAGACGCGGTGAGGCGCGCCGTCCGGCGACTCACCGGTGCGTTCGCGCTGAGTGTGATCTCCGCCGATGAACCGGACAAAATCGTCGTCGCGCGGAATGGACCGCCGGCAGTCATCGGGGTCGGGGAGGAAGAGTACTTTGTAGCGTCCGATGTGCCGGGGATACTCCATCACACGCGCGACATCTACTTCCTTGCGGATGGGGATATGGCGGTTCTTGAGCCGTCGGGCGTCACGCTGACCGACTTTCATGGCGAACACATCCGGCGCGATGTGACACGCGTGCTGTGGGATCCCATTCAGGCGGAAAAGGGCGGCTACAAGCACTTCATGCTCAAGGAGATCTTCGAGCAGCCGCGGTCCATTCGCGATACCACGCTCGGCCGCATCTCGCTCGATACGGGAGCGGTGTACCTGAGCGAAATGAAGATCTCGGACAACGAATTTCGTGCTGCGCCTGGAATCAGCATCGCGGCCTGTGGGACGAGCTGGCATGCTGCGCTTGCCGGAAAATATATGATCGAGCGGCTGGCGCGCGTGCCGGTGGATGTCGATTACGCGAGCGAGTATCGCTATCGTGATCCCATCGCGGAACCCGGCGCCATCGGTCTGCTGATCACCCAGTCCGGCGAGACAGCAGATACGCTGGCCGCGCAGCGCGAGATGATTGCCAAGGGCGCGAAGACGATCGCTATCTGCAACGTGGTGGGAGCAGCGGTAGCGCGCGAGGCGCATGGCACCATCTACACGCATGCCGGCCCGGAAATTGGCGTTGCTTCCACAAAGGCGTTTACTGCGCAACTGATCGCACTCTTTCTGTTTGCCATGCACCTCGGACAGACGCGCGGCACGTTGAGCGAGACAGACAGCAGGGCGCTGGCGGACGCGTTGTACCTTATGCCAGGGAAGATAGAAGAGATCCTGCGGACGCGGGCTGGGCAATGCGAACAGCTTGCTCTACCTTATTCGGCGGCGCGGGACTTTTTGTATCTGGGGCGGGGGATTCACTTTCCAATTGCGCTGGAGGGTGCTCTGAAGCTGAAGGAGATCTCGTACATCCACGCCGAGGGGTATCCGGCGGGTGAGATGAAGCACGGGCCGAATGCGCTGATTGACGAGACGCTGCCAGTGGTGGTGCTGGCCACGAAGGACGAGGCCAACCCGGATTCTGTGCTGCGCTATGAGAAGACGCTGTCGAATATCCAGGAGGTCACGGCGCGTGCCGGTAGAGTGATTGCGATTGCGACCGAGGGAGACACGCACATCAGCCAGTTGGTGGAGCAGGTCCTCTTCATCCCGCAGGCGCCGGAATTGCTGCTGCCCGTGCTGGAAGTGGTGCCGCTGCAATTGCTGGCGTATTACATTGCGGTGCGTCGCGGCTGCGATGTGGACCAGCCGCGCAACCTGGCAAAGTCCGTAACGGTAGAATGAGGCGATACAAACAACTATGGCACGTGAGCTGCACACAGCAAGACTTACTGAAAAGAGTTGTATCTCTGACCCGGCGCAGTGCTTTCACCTGGAATATGCAATCGAGGGCATGGATCAATTTGCGTTCAAGCCAGGCCAGTTTGTCTCCCTCGTCAAAGAGGACAGCCGGGGGAAGATGCAGACACGGGCCTACTCCATCGCATCGGCTCCGCGTTCGAATGCTTTCGATCTCTGCGTGAACCGTGTTGAAGGCGGATTTTTTTCGAATCTGCTCGCCGACATGGAGCCGGGCGATCCGGTCAGCTTCCACGGCCCGCATGGTTTGTTTACGCTGCGGCAGCCGCTGACGGACGCGATCCTGATTGCGACGGGCACGGGGATCGCGCCCATGCGTGGTTTCATCGAGCATCTGTTTCCGGACAACGGGCCATCACTCTCCGGCGGACGAAAGATCTGGCTGGTCTACGGCACGCGCTATCCCACCGAGCTTTACTATCGGGAGTTTTTCGAGCGGAAGGCGGCCGAGCATGCGGACTTCGAGTACATCACGACGCTCAGCCGCCCCGACGCCGAATGGTCCGGACAGCGCGGGTACGTGCAGGAGCATGTCGCCAGGATTGCAACCGAGCATCTTGCGTCGCGCTCGCAGGAGACGCCGACCGCGGCGGAAGGCACACCGGGCTTCAACATCCATGCCTACATCTGCGGCTTGAACGAGATGGTCTCGGCCAACCGGGACAGGCTCACCAGCCTGGGCTGGGACAAGAAGCAGATCATCTTTGAGCGGTATGACTGAGGACGATTCTTCTCTACGTGGCGGGTATTCCCGGAGATGTATCGTCTAGTTTTTCGATTTCCGGGATGAACTGCTTTTGCGTTTGTGCTATGTGGCTACGAATTGAGCCTCAGCTATTACCCGTACTCAATGCTTTGCAATCTCGACCAGCGATGCCAGATAGGCGCGCAGGAAGTTGTCGATGGGCCAGTCGGCTGAATCGGCATTCCATTTTTTCCATGGTGGCTCTGGCTTGGGCCATCTTTCGCCTGAAGATGGGCGGCGCCTGGAAGGAACAGCAACGAATGGACAAGAACTTTACGGACAACAGGCGGCGTGCAGCGCAGCAGGCGGGAAAAAGATCATCACTTAGGTGATACCTATCTAGTTCCGAAACTGATTTAGGCAATGACAGTAGATATTGTAAGCAGTCATCACACGTAAGTCAGGACTCAGGCGGGCCGCGTGTTACCACTTTGCAGGCTGTAACCAACATTGTGTGTTGAGTTATCAGGTGTCCATCGTCTAGAGTCACTCCGTTACCAAGACAAAAAAGCAATGGCGGTAGTGGCAAATACTTGTTACCTGTCAATTGCGACGCAGTTCAAATCCGCTAGTGTAGCAACCTGATCGATTTTCGTTCTGCCTCCCTCGGTTTTGACCCCCGCATATAAATCGATATCGGTGACGGTGTTCCCATGTGTGCGATCTCTTGCCTTAGGCCTTTTACTGCCTGGACTGCGCTTTCCTCTGCCTTGAGAGGAAGGATGGTATTCCTGCTTTCGCTTGTGGCCCTGATGCTCCTCTTCGGAGGTGCGACGCCACGTCTATTGGCGCAGACCCCCACACCGGTAACGGTGCCGACGTGGCGGTATGACCTGACACATTCCGGGGCAAACACCAGCGAGACCGTGTTGACGCCCGGCAACGTGACCCAGAGTACGTTTGGCAAGTTGTTTTCCGTGACGGTGGATGGCGAGGTGTATGCGCAGCCACTCTATGTTCCCGGGCTGACGATGAGCGATGGCCTGGTGCACAACGTCTTCTTTGTTGCGACCGAGCATGACTCGGTCTATGCCTTCGACGCGGACTCCAATAGCGGTGCGAATGCGCATCCGCTCTGGCACATCACACTGCTGGATGCGGCACACGGAGCACCATCGGGCGCTACGACGGTGCCCTACTTAGACCCAGGCGGCCAGGGAGATATCGGGCCGGAAATCGGCATCACGGGAACGCCCGCCATCGACACGTCCACGAACACGCTATACGTCGTCGGCAAGACCAAGGAGAGTGGCGCTTACTTCCATCGGCTGCATGCGCTCAATATTCTCACCGGAGCGGAGCAGGCACATAGTCCGGTGGCAATCACAGCGACGGTAGCCGGCACTGGAAATGGCAGCTCCGGCGGGAATCTGCCCTTCAGTGAGCTATGGGAAAACCAGCGCCCCGCGCTGAATTTCTACAATGGGCATGTTTATATCGGCTTCGGCTCGCACGGAGACAATGGGCCGTGGCATGGGTGGATATTTGCTTATAACTCGACCACGCTTGCCCAGACGGCGGTGTTGTGCCTTTCGCCAAACGGATTCGGCGACGCTGTGTGGCAATCGGGCGCGGGCATGCCGATCGACACCAGTATTCCCGGCGGACGCATGTTCCTGGCAACGGGCAATGGTACGTTCTCAAGCTATCCGCCGTTCACCGCAAGCACCGAGTTTGGCGACAGCATCGTCGCGATCGATCTCTCGAACGGCGGGCTGAAGGCTGTCGATGCGTTCACGCCATACAACCAGGCGAAGCTTTCCTCCGGCGATCTGGATCAGGGTTCGGGCGGCATCCTGATGCTGCCGGATCAGCAGGGAGCCAATCCGCATATTCTGCTGCAGGCCGGCAAGGAGGGACGCATCCTGGTGCTGGACCGCGACAAACTCGGCGGTTATGCAACCGGGGTCACCTCCAATACGAATGCACTACAGGATCTCCCGAATGCGGCAAAGGGTTTGTGGAGCACTCCCGCCTACTGGAATGGGAATGTCTACGTCTGGGGCAGCGGCGATCATGGGGGCTTCGATACGGCGAAGCTGTTCAAGGTAAACAGCGGCGTCATGGATAAGACACCGTCGAGCGTATCGGGTTTCACCTCGGGACATCCGGGCGTCACGTTTTCGGTATCTTCCCATGGCGTTGACGACGGCATCGCCTGGGCTGTGCGAGTGGACGCATTCAACACCCGCGGCAACGCGATACTGTACGCGTTTGATGCGACTGATCTTACGAATGTTCTGTGGGAGAGTGACACCAACAGCGGACGGGATGCGCCCGGGATCGCCAATAAATTTGCCGTTCCTGTAGTTACAAATGGCAAAGTTTACATTTCTGCAATGAAAGAAGTGAGTGTCTACGGGTTGTTCAACAACACTCCAGTAACGGTTGCACCGAAATTCAGTCCGAATGGCGGTACCTTTACCGCGCCTCAGAACGTCACGCTCACCAGCGTAACCTCGTCCGCAAGCATCTTTTACACATTGGATGGTAGCGTCCCCACCTCCGCGTCGACCCTCTACACGGACCCGATTGCGATCGGTAGCAACACAACGATCCGCGCGATCGCGACTGCACCCGGATTCGTTCAAAGCGCGGTAAGCAGCGCTTCCTTCAGCTTCTCCAACCAGACCCCGGCGGTGACATTTCAGCCTGGCGCTGGCACCTACTTCGCCGCGCAGATGATCAAGCTTTCCGATGTCGACACCTCGGCAACTCTTTACTACACGACAGATGGTTCGACGCCGACGGCTTCCTCAAACCAGTACACCGGTCCAATCGCCGTCGCGACATCGATGACAATCAAGGCAATTGCCATTGATCCCAGTCTGCAGAACAGCAGTGTTGCGACTGCTGCCTACACGATCCAGGTGGGAGGGGCGCCGGTCATCAACTTCGGGAACGGTTTTGCATCTGTAACCGGGCTGAAGTTGAACGGGAGTGTCATCAATGCGAACAACGTTCTTCAGTTGACAGGCGACACCGGGAGCTACCAACACGGAAGTGTGTTCTGGAGTCAGCCCGTAGGTGTTCAGACCTTTTCGACAGACTTCTCGTTTCAGCTATCGAGCGCGCAGGGTGACGGTTTTACCTTCACAATTCAGAATGCAGGAGTGACAGCGGTGGGTTCCTCTGGATCGGGACTGGGCTATCAAACCATCGGCAAGAGCGTCGCCATCAAGTTTGACCTATACAGCAACGCCGGCGAGGGTGCCGATTCGACAGGGGCTTATACGAACGGGGCCGTGCCTACAGTACCCGCCGTGGACATGACCTCCAGCGGCGTATTGCTGAGGAGCGGTGACACGATGCTGGCGCACGTCACCTACGATGGCAGCACGTTGTCATTGACCCTGACGGACAAGGTCACCAACAAAACATTTTCCTTTTCGAAAACGATCAACATTCCGCAGGTCGTGGGCGCCAATACAGCCCTCGTCGGCTTTACCGGGAGTACAGGGGGGCTCACGGCGATCCAAAAGATATTATCGTGGACCTACTCTACCCAGGCGTCAACCCCGGTAACCGCTGCACCCGTGTTCTCGCCACCCGCAGGCAGTTATGCGACGGCGCAGAACGTGGCGATTGTGGACAGCACTTCCGGCGCGGTGATCCACTACAGCACCGATGGAACGACGCCCACTACATCATCCTCAATCTACTCCGGCCCAGTCGCGGTGGGCACGGGCACCACGACGATCAACGCGATGGCTGTGGCGAGCGGATCGTCGCAGAGCGCGGTGGTGACGGCGATCTACGTGATCACGCATGGGGTGACGGCGTCACCGACCTTCAATCTGGCGGCGGGCACGTACACGACGGCACAGGGCGTGACGCTTTCCGACAGCACCGCTGGGGCGGTGATCTATTACACGACGAATGGGACGACGCCGACGACTTCTTCGACGGTCTATGCGACGCCAATTCAAGTAACAGCATCAGAAACCATCAAGGCAATTGCGGTCGCGCCGGGTCTGCAACCCAGTTCGATCGCAACCGCGGCTTACGTAATCCAGAGTACGAGCCGGACAATCAGCTTCCCGAACGGATTCAGTTCAACGGCGGGTCTATCGCTCCTCGGAACTGGCACCGCGACTCAGAACCTCATTCAATTGACGCTGGCCTCGGTCGCCGGCAAAGGCGCGGTGTGGTTTACCACGCCGGTGGCCATCAGCGCGTTTACTACGGACTTCAACTTCCAGTTGCTGAGTGCGAAGGCGGACGGCCTCACCTTCGTGATACAGAATGCGGGGGTCTCGGCACTGGGGCCGGGCGCAAGCGGGTTAGGGTATGGTGCGTCCGCGCCGGGCGGCACTGGCGGCATTGGGCGGAGCGTCGCGATCAAGTTCGATCTATATAGCAACGATGGTGAGGGCACGGACTCGACTGGTCTCTATACGAACGGCGCATCCCCGACTGTTCCTGCAGCGGACATGACCACCTCAGGAGTCAAGCTGAACAGCGGACACGTCATGCACGCGCACATCACCTATGACGGAACGAATATGACATTGCTGCTGACTGACACGGTGACGGCGCAATCGTTTACTAAAGCGTGGGCGGTCAATATCCCGTCGATCGTCGGTTCGGAAACGGCCTACGCGGGCTTCACCGCTTCCACGGGCGGGTTGACGATGACGGCCGATATTTTGAGCTGGACGCTGAGCGCGGGAAGCGCGAATGCCGCTATCAACTGAACGGCGGCTGATCTGGTGTAGGGCTAACGTTTTCAGGGCAGCTGCTATCCCATCTTGAGCGTTGTCGCCACTCGTTTATCGATGAAACCAACTGAAGATCAGGAAGAAGGATGCCGAAGAGATGACTGCTGTGGTCATCCACCCTAAGACGTTCGACACGAGTCCGTTGACTCGCTCGCCCATGATGGATCGGCGATTGGTCATGATCATGATGAGAAGCATGAGCGGCGGGGTAGAAAATCCTTGCACGATGCCGGCAATCACGAGCGCGCGCATCGCATTGATGCCGAAGAAATTCAATGCCATGGCAAGAAGGGTAAAGAGGGTGACCGCAGCATAGAAGCGCTTTGCCGCCGCGGGTTTGTACCGTAAGCCATTTTTCCAACCGAACGTCTGGGTGACATCGTAGGCGGCACCTATGGTCATTACGGGCACAGCAAGAAAGCCAACGCCGATAATCCCGAGTGTGAAGAGCAGGCCGGCGGCGCGTCCGGCGAATGGCCGCAAAGATTGAGCGGCATCTGCCGCACTTTCGATTCGGTGGTGGCCGCTGACGAAGAGTGTCGCCGCTGTTGCCAGCATGATGAAATACACGACAATATTGGAGAAGAGCATGCCGAAGATAACATCCCATCGGCTGCTGGCGAGTTCTGCTTCCGTTGTTCCCCGGCGCTGAGAGCCGGTGTGCTCGCCTGCCGCTTCTTTCTCCTCCACCTCTTCATTGGACTGCCAGGTAAACAAATATGCGGACAGAGAACTTCCAATGATAGCCACGAGAATAGTGAGAGTGCTGCGGTCAAAGTGCACGGTGGGAGCCAGCGTGCCGCGCGCGACATGCGCCAGGTCTGGATGAGAGAGAAACGCGGAAACTACATAAGCCAGAAGCGAGAGGGCCAGGCCGCGGAAAACATTCCGGATCAGACGATAGGAACCCCAGATCTGCAGGATTAAGACGCAGGCAGTGACCGCAACCACGATGATCGAGTGCCTGACATGGATCAAAATCCCCATCGCCGCCGCCATACCGCCAATATCTGCTCCGGCTTCGATGGTGTTGCCTACCAGCACTGCCGCGAGAATACAAAGCGTGAGCCATCGCGGCAATTGTTCGCGGAGTACGCCAAAGAGTCCCTGGCCGGTGACCTGGCCCAGTTTGCCGGATAGGTACACCGCCGTGACCATCATCGGGAATGTAACTGGCGCAGTCCACAGAGCGTTGTATCCAAGCTGCGCTCCGGCCTGCGCGTACGTACCGATCGCGGAGCAGTCGTCGTCGGCCGCACCTGTGATCAGCCCGAGACCGAGGGAACGGATAAGGCGCTTCTCCGGCTGTCTGAGGAAGCTTTCAGGCATGCATAGCTTGGATGCCGATGGGCTTCATATCCCCAACTACCTCTCGCACCGTGTTTTTGCCCGATCAGACAATGTCAATCTACGGTTGACCATGCAGCAGGTCCACAGGCGCCATTCGCCATGGCCGTCATCTGAGGAACTGATGCGGAACTGAGACGTCCAAACATCTCTCCTGCTGCCGCCTTCATCTGAGCAAAGTGTCCCCTATTAGGCGGGTAGGAGCGGAATGCGTTTCGTCATTTTCGGCCTGTCGATCTCGTCCACGTGGGGCAATGGCCACGCTACGCTGTGGCGCGGCCTGCTGAAAGCAATGGCGCGCAGAGGACATACTGTCGCCTTCTACGAGAAGGACCTGCCGTACTACGCCAATGCTCGCGATGAATGGGAGATGCCGTCTGCAGTATCGTTGCACCTCTATAGCTCGTGGCATTCCATCCGGGCCGAGGCGGAGCGCGATCTGGCACGAGCAGATGTCGCACTCTGCACGAGCTACTGCCCGGATGGTGTGGCCGCGTCGCGTCTCATCCTGGATTCCGGCGCGATGATTCGTGCTTTCTATGATCTCGACACGCCGGTCACACTCGACGCTATCCACGCGGGGAAAGAAGTCACGTATCTTCCGCCCGACGGCCTGGCTGACTTCGACATCGTTCTGAGCTATACGGGCGGCCGTGCACTGAACGAACTCCAGTCGAGACTCGGAGCGCGGGCGGTGGCTACGCTCTATGGGTCAGTGGATCCCAGCACGCATCGGCCGGCCCCTGCGAAGCAGGAGCTTCGAGCCTCGTTGTCGTACCTTGGGACGTACGCCACAGACCGGCAGGCTGCTCTCGAGGAACTGTTCGTGCAGCCAGCGAGAAAGGCGCCTCAAAGTCGTTTCGTCTTAGCAGGTGCGCAATATCCCGCGGATTTTCCCTGGTGTGGGAATATTTTCTTTCTTAAACACCTGCCACCCTCGGAGCACGCGGCGCTGTTTTGTTCCTCGCGGGCCACGCTCAATATCACGCGCCGGGCAATGGCGCAGTACGGCTACTGTCCGTCGGGCCGCCTTTTTGAGGCTGCGGCTTGTGGCGTCCCCATCCTGAGTGATCAGTGGGAAGGACTCGACGCATTCTTTACGCCGGAAAAAGAAATCCTCTGTGTCCGTTCGGCAAATGACGTTCTAGCCGCACTTGAGTTGAGCGACGCAGAGCTGAGCCGTATTGCTGAGGCGGCGCGCTGCCGCACGTTAGCGGAGCACACAGCGGAGCATCGGATCATTGAACTGGAGGCGATCTGCAGCGATGCGGTGGGAAGTAGATCCCAGCTTGTGAGTACTGCATAGCCAGCAAAGGAGCAAACAGATGTGGGGCATTATTCCAGCGGCGGGAGCGGGAAGCAGAATACAACCGCTAGCCTTCTCTAAGGAGTTGCTACCCGTTGGCAGCCGGATTGAAGCCAGCGTAGAACGTCCCCGCGCGGTGAGTGAGTACATTGTCGAACGCATGATTGCTGGGGGAGCGGACAAGCTTTGCTTCGTAATTTCTCCTGCCAAGAGCGACATCCTGCAGTATTACGGCGCGCGCCTGTGGGGTGCGGACATCGCATACGTTGTACAGCCGAATCCCGGCGGACTGTGCGATGCGGTCTTTCGTGCTATTCCTCTGGTGGGCCGCGATGAATCCGTTGTGGTGGGATTGCCGGACACGATCTGGACTCCTGAGGATGCTTTACGGGAACTGCCTGAGGACGTGCTTTCGTTCCTGCTTTTCCCGGTGGAGCATCCGGAGTCGTTCGACGCAGTTACTACGGACGAGCGCGGCTACGTACGAAGCATTCAGGTAAAGCAGCGCAATCCGTCGACGAAGTGGGTTTGGGGCGCTTTCAAGATGCCGGGTTCAGTGTTCAAGGAACTGCATGAGCTGTGGTGCCGCCCGGAACGGCGCGACGAGTACTTTGGCACGCTGGTGAACGCCTGGCTGGCCCAAGGAGGTCGGGCAAAAGGCATTCGGGCGGGCAAAGCGTACGTGGACACCGGCACCCTGAATGGCTACCGCGCCGCGATTCGCCTGCTGGAACATGCACAGCCCGAAAACGAATCCGGAACATCCCATGAGGAGAACGTACGTGTCGATGCTCTTATCACCGCAAAGGCCAGTTGAACAGC
Source organism: uncultured Acidobacteriaceae bacterium (assembly GCA_963757575.1). GTDB lineage: Bacteria > Acidobacteriota > Terriglobia > Terriglobales > Acidobacteriaceae > KBS-83. Next base: position 319,757 of record CAVWSD010000009.1, on the reverse strand, counting down.
AATCGATGCGGGAGCGCATCGAGGCGCTTGGACCATGGTTCCATAACTTGCGCCTTTGTGGTGTGCAGACGGCGCCGAACCACTTTCTCGGCGACTACCCCGAAGTTAAGTTCGCGAATTTTCGCGAAGCGCTCCCCTGCGACCTGAGCGGGATGTCAGTTCTGGATATCGGGTGCAACGCCGGGTTCTATTCGCTGGAGATGAAGCGCCGGGGTGCAAGCCGGGTACTCGGCATCGACACAGATGAACGGTATTTGCGGCAGGCCCGATTTGCCGCTGAGGTAGAGAGCGTCGATATTGAGTTTCGCCGCCTGGCTGTATGGGATGTTGCTTCGCTTGGCGAGAGATTCGACCTCGTCATCTTTATGGGGGTGCTCTACCACCTGCGTCACCCGCTCTTGGCGCTTGATCTGATTCACGAACATGTTGCGCGCGATCTGATGCTCTTTCAAAGTATGCAACGCGGCAGCCGCGATATCGTGCCGGTCGAGACGGATTACGAGTTCTCTGCGAATGCTCCATTCGATCAACCGGGCTATCCTAAGATGCATTTCGTTGAGCATTTTTTCTCGCATGACGAGACAAACTGGTGGATACCGAATCGCGCATGCGTCGAAGCAATGCTGCGGTCTTCCGGATTTAACATCGAAGCACAGCCTGAGGACGAAGTGTATCTTTGCCGATGGCGTCCGATCCAGGTTCCTCCGGATGGACCTCATTGTGTGTACCCATCGCAGGGGGCGTCCACTGCATGAGCCAGCCGAGCGGCTCCACCCTCGATCGGGCGGACGCCCTTCTGCGGCAACGACGCGTCGAGAAAGCTCTCGACTATTTTCATTTAGCAGAGCAGCAGGGGTTCGACGCCAATCGCTGCGCGAGTGGTCGATGGACGGCATGGATGCTATCTGGGCAGTTCGCCGCCGCATGGAAGGAGAGCGATGCTATTCGGCACCGCGACACACCTGACGCGCGCAGTTTCTGTCAGGACACGATTCCTTGCGGCAAGCGCCTCATCGTGCGATGTCTCCATGGGTTCGGCGATGCTGTGCAGTTTCTCCGTTACGCGCCGCAGTTACGCGCCTTAACCTCACGACTGATCATAGAGGTGGCTCCGGAAATGGTCGATCTGGCACGATGCATTGAGGGCGTGGAGGAGGTGATCACGTGGGGACAGTCACAACCCAAAAACTCGCCGGTATGGGACATGCAGGTCGAAGTTATGGAGTTGCCGTATGTCTTTCGAACGGTAATGGATGATCTGCCGATAACAGCCAATTACATAGCTCTGCCATCGGCTGAGATTAGCCGGGCCAGGCGCATTGTAGGTAGCTCGCCAGCGCCCCGGATAGGCATCGTGTGGTCCTGCGGCGAATGGAATTTATCCCGCTCGGTTCCGCTGCAGCTGCTCAGACCTTTACTGGAGCGGCCGGATTGCCAGTTCTGGAACCTGCAGGGAGGCACAGTACGGAATCAATGGAGCAAGCTGCAGTGCCGCTCGGCGATGCGCGACACTCAGGAGTTATGCGATGGAGGACTGCTCCCGCTTGCCGCAATCATCTCGCAGCTTGACCTGGTAGTTACAGTAGATACGCTGGCTGCGCACCTGGCGGGCGCAATGAACATACCGGTATGGCTCATGCTGCAGCATGAAGCTGACTGGCGCTGGATGGTTGGCCGTGATGATTCTCCCTGGTATCCGTCTATGCGATTGTTTCGCCAACCGCGTCAGGGGGCTTGGGCCGATGTGATCGCGAACGTTGATCAGGCGCTTGAGGAATGGGCTCCGAATGTTTGTCGCCAGCGGGTGGCATGAGCGATGAGCAACGGCACGCTTTCACGGCCGTGGGATAGATTTGATGCCTATCTCTTCGACATAGATGGAACGCTGATTCACTGCACCGATGCGGTGCACTACTTTGCGTTCTGCTCTGTGCTTTCCTTTGTTGCCGGAAAGCCGATAAACCTGGATGGCGTGGTCACGCACGGAAATACGGACGTGGGCATTCTGCGGGATGCCTTTGCGCTTGCTGGGGTGCCTGAGGATAAGTGGCGAGTCCAACTCCCCGAGATGCGCAATATGATGTGCAGCTTTGTGAACGAGAAAAGGCAAGAGATTTGTGTCGACGTGCTGCCGCAGGTCCGCCGCGTTCTGGAGCACTTAAGCGAGAGGGGAGCGAAGCTGGGCGTCGCCACCGGTAATTTAGAAGAGATAGGAAAACGGAAACTCGAGGCTGCCCAGATACTCGGGATGTTTCACTTCGGCGGCTGGAGTGACGCGTTTGAGCATCGCTCGGATGTTTTCCGCGCAGCGCGGGAGATCGCTCGCTTCCATGCGGGTTCCCGTGCCGCAATTGTGGTGGTGGGCGATACTCCGGCCGACGTGCAAGCAGCCAGAAGGAATAGTTTGGAGGTGATAGCCGTCGCCTCGGGCATTTACAAATTCGAAGAGCTGCAGGTGGAGCGGCCGGAACTCTGCATTCGCTCCTTCGAGGAGCTGATGCCTCCAGCTTGAGAGGATTTCCCGGTGCATCGCCCTACGATCGCCTCAAACTCTGCTGCGCGGCTTTGCGAAGAATGTTGTGCAAGGATGCGTTCACGAGCACGCCGGCCCATCTTCAACCGATCTTCCTCGTGCATTGTTCGGATAATGTTGACAACGTCGTGCTCATCAGCGGGCAAAAGAATCTCCTCGCCAGGTGTAAGGAATTCATCCAGGCCATTCCAGGAGTCGGAAAGAATGGCGGAGCCACATGCCGACGCTTCGAAGAGTCTGACGGAAGGTGAGTAGCCAGCCACTACCATGTCGTCGCGCGTAAGATTCAGCGTAAATCGAGAAGATGAGTAGAATGCAGGATGCTCTGGAGGCGACAGGTGGATAATACGCGCGACATTTGGCTGCCATTTCGTGTCCGCCGGATATTGTGGACCCGCGACGATGAATTCATGCTGCGGAAGAAGCGCTGCCGTGCCGTTCAGCATGCGCATTAACTTCTTCTGACGATCAGCCGCATAGGTGCCGAGGTAACTCAGATCGCAGCGAAAATCCTGGCGGATGGGAGCCGGTTTATACAAATCAGGATCGACGGAGCAATAAAAGGCGACGGCCGAGGGCGAACCGAAACGTTCTTCCAGTTCGCACAGTGCAGGTCCACCCGTAAAACTCAGATATGCCGAATAGTATGGAATTAGCGTCGCGTCAAGGTAGTCGGTACTTCCGTGTGAGCGGAGCCGGGATATCGTGACTGGTGTATCGATATCGTAGAAAAGGATGGGGGCGGATCCATCTTCGAGCAATGCCTCCGTTGCGGCAATCGCATCGGGGTAATATGATCCAATCACGATCACATCAGCGTCCGAACTGATGCGCAGCAGTTCGGTCCTACTCTGCGTCCACCCTTCATAGATGTGAACCTTGCAATAAGGTGGATGCGGCAGGTCCCGATTGCTCCGATACCATTCGACGTCCTTCTCGATGAAGTGAATACGATGGCCTCTTGCGGCGAGAGCCTTTATAAGCGATCGATAGGTGGTGCCGTGTCCATTTCCCCAAGAAGAAGTGATGGTGAGACCGTAGATAACGATCTTCATGCGTGACTCTCGACTGCCAGCGGCGCATTGGTACGCCGGGTCATGCACTCGGCCAACGCGGCTTCGGCTTGCGCTGCTCTTTGCGCGTAGGTATGGTCGCGCAACGCACGGGATCGAAAGGCCTGGCCGATCCTTCGACGATCCGATTTATCATACCTCCGCAAAGCATCCACGACATCGTGTGCGTTGCGTATCACCACGATCTCCTTCTCCGGCTCGAAGCAGTCATCGATCCCCGGCCAGTCATCGCAAAGCATGCAGGTGCCTGCCCCGGCTACCTCGAAGAGCCGCGTCGGAGGAGAAAATCCGACGTTCGCCATGGATGCACGGTTGATGTTCATCACCATGCTTGCAGAGCAGTTCACCCGATTGTGCTCGCCTGTCGGGACGTGTCCGATCCAGCGCACATTGGATGGCATGGACTTGTCACTCCAGCCTTCCCCGCCCAGAAGGAAGCTCATCTCCGGCGCGAGTTCCGCTGCCTGGAAAAAGAGTTCCTCCACTCTTGCTTCGCGGTCGGGAAGGCGGTTCCCGAGGAAGGCCACGTCGCATGCAAGTGAAGGATCGGCCGGAACCGGATGATGAGTATCGGAGTCGAGGCCGTTGTAGATGCTGTAATATGCGCGCGCCCCGAAGCTGAGATAACCATCGTGGCTCCGGGGTCCGCCGCCATAGCTCAATACTGCGTCGTATCTAGGAATAGCAGAGCGAAACGGGTCATTGGGATTCGCATGCAAACGAGCGATGGTAGCGGGTGAGTCCACGTCCCAGAAGACGCTCGGCGTATGCGCCGCAAATTCAGCTATCAGGGTCTCAAGAAGTTCGTCATCCACCCCAATGCCGCTATGCTTGATAACTATGTCCGCGTCCGAGGCCTGCTGGAGCAACCTATCCAAATCCGACGCGGGTCGATAGACCACAGACTTGACATACGAGAAATCATCATGATCGCGATGTTGCTGACGTCCGTAGGCATCCGGCTCGGCAAAAGTAATCTGATGACCGCGCCTTGCAAGATACTTGTAGATGCCGCGGTAGTAAGTCGCGGCTCCGTTCCAGTAGGAAGAAACAATGCTCGATCCGAACACGAATATCTTCAAAGGGCGATCTCCTCACAAATAGACGATAATTCGTTGGCGCGATGCAGGCAGGTGTGACGTGCCAACACAGTCTCCAGACCACGCAGCGCCTGGGCTGCCGCAGCCCTTGGGTGCTTGAGCAAATACTCCATCGTTTCGCGCATCTCTTCTGCATTGGAAACAAATAGGAAATCGTCGTCGCGAAAGAGTCCCTCAACATCCCGCCAGGGAGCGGAGATCAACGGGATCCCGCATGCGAGCGCTTCGAAGACGCGGATGGTAGGAATGCCGGACATCGCAGTCGCGTACTGCTGGCGCGGAATATGGACCGTCACTCTGGAAGCGGCATAGGTGGCGGGAGCATCCAGATTGGGTAGATAGCCTGCGTACCGCACCCCCGATGCCTGCAACGCGGAGAGACCTTCATGCGGGTAGCGGACACCAAATACCGTGAAGCTGCTGTCTGCAAGACGCAATGCAGGCTCAAGCAGGAACTCACGAATTTCGGTTGAGCGCTCGTTATCACCCCAGTTCCCGATCCACACCACGTCTTGCAGTTTTGCAGCGGCGGGCCTGGGCCGAAAGACCGTGGTGTCCGCAGCCTCGTGCAACGTCCACACAGGATGAATGTCGAAGTGATTGCAGTAGATGGTGCGCAATACTTCGCCGAAGACGAGCACACCATCGAAACCGCTGACGCCCAGCGCGAGAATCTGTTCAGGGGAGGAGGAGGCCCGGTGATGGGTGTCGTGAAATAGCAATTTGTAGCCGATTTCATCGCGTAACGCGAGCAACGTATGCGCCAACCAGGGAGGATTCCATTCGTGCAGAATGACTACCTCGAAATCCTTCAAAGCCTGGCGTAGAAATGCTTTCTGGTCGGATGCGAGTACATCGTACGGGCATATATGAAGATCGGGGTATACTGCCGCAAATTGGTCAAGAGCCTCTTCGCCGGAAGGCTCGGAGCGAAGATTCTGGATAGACCACTCTTCGCGTGGCTCGAAGACAACCGGGTCGTGTCCGAGCTTTCCTAATCCCCGGACGAGCCCACGCAGGAAGTGGGCGTTCCCATTGTTCCAATCAGATCGCAGGGAATGGACGAAATATGCGATGCGCGGCTTATCCGACATAGGCAGCTTCCATTGAGTCCGCCATTGTCATCTCGAATAAAGTGAGATATTGCTCGACCATGCGGTCGCGGTTGAAATGTTGTGCGCGCTGCTCCGAACGCATCTGCATTGAATGGAGTGTTTGCGGGCTATCGGACAGGCGATTCAGGAGTATAGAAAGAGATGCAGCATCTCCGAAGTAAAGTGCACCAGATTGCCATACTTCGTGCAGGGATGGAATGTCTCTCGCAAGCACTGCGCATCCGCAGAGCGCAGCTTCCAAAGGAGCCAGACCAAAGGGCTCATATATTGAGGTACAAAGATAGATAGCGCTTTGGCGGAACAGCTTGAGGAGCTGATTCTCGGCCATGTTTCCCAGCAATTTGAAGGGACCTAAGACGGGTGGCGCTGCGGAGGACTCGTGTTCGGTCTCTCCCGCCACGAGAATGGGAACGGGGGAGTGCACATCTTTAAGCAGAGACAAATCCTTCGCGGGATCCCATAGGCGGCCAGCGGTGATAGCTTGCAATATACGTGCCGGCTCCTCTGATGGAGGGATGGAGCGTCCGTTGGGAATCACGATTCTTGCTTGCGGAAGCACGTATAGCTTGGCCAGCGTTCGCATCATCCATCGCGTGGGAGTGACAACGGCGGTTGCTCCAACCAGGCCAGACCGTACCAGCGACAGGTACCGCCGCAACCATGGCGAATCGGCGAGCGCTTTTCCGCAAGACTGCGCCCAACTGAGAACGTCGCTATGCACTGTGACAATTCTCGGTATTTGCAGATTGAGTGCTCCGAAGCAAAGCTGGTTGCTATGCAGGAGGTCTACTTCGAATTCTTTAGCGATACGGGTCAATAGGGGCGCAGCATTCTCGAATGCAGAGCCATTCGCCTCCATCCATTCGAGTGGAATATTCGATGCGACATAGAGGAAGCGTTCAGGAAACCGGTCTGCTAGAACGTCGCAAGTTCGCTGCTGAGTAGCTGATGGCTCTCGTCCAAAGCTGACCAGGGCGATAGCGCAACCGCGATCGAGAAGCTCTTCTGCCAGTTCTATTGAAAATGTCCAGACACCTCCGATCGTGTCGGTAGTGATTAAGAGACGCATTCCAACTCCGCGAGCGACAGCGGATGCTGTTCCTGGATGTCGCTATAACCTCTTTCTGCGAATTGCCGCAGGTAGAAGGAATGGGCCCGCTCCCATGCCTGTTCGTCGGGCTGTGCATGAAAGGTCTGCAAGTATAGCGGGCTTCCGGGGAAGGGAAACATCGGAACCGGCTCGCTTACCCAGACGCCATGATCCTTGAGATATCTCTGGAACCGGCGGACCTCTGCGGGATCGTCTTTCGTCGTCTCTATAAGGTTTGCTTGCACCCATGGGATATGCCGGCGCGCTTGCACCAGCAGGGCTTCGATGCGTTCGGTGGTAAAGCGGCAATTCTTGTTCAACTCGTCACGACCCTCCTCGCTGATGGACTCGATTCCGCATTCGAAGGAGACGCAGTGAGCTCGACCAAGAAGCTCAAGGCTCTCTTCTGTCCATAGGTCAATCCTGGTCTGAAAGCCAATCGACACGGGGCGTTTTGCTAGTTCCTCCAGGAGAGTGCGGACCTGCTTGCCCACGCCAAAGATTTCGTCGATGAAGTAGATGTAATCGACACCACGAGCGACGAGCTGGTCTATCTCATCGAGAACAGCCGGCAATGGGCGCTCTCGGAACTTGTTGCGGAATAGAGTTTTGTTGCAGAAGGTGCAGGAGTACGGGCAGCCGCGGGCGAACTCCACTTCCGCGCCGAGCTTCAGGTGATCGGCACCGTTGCCGGGGAAGATGTGATGCAAATGACGGTGCAGCTCTACTGGATAGTCGGAGTAATCCAGCATTCCGACCTGCTTCATATCGGTGACGCCGAGGCTTGGACTGCCATGGTAGCGCCCCTGCTCGTCACGCCAGCAGCAGCCTGCGATCAAATCCCAAGGGAGAGAAGCCAACTCTGGGAGCGTCTGGTCCGGCTCGCCGCGAAGGATCACATCAGCATTAAGTTTTTCCAACGTGGTCTGAGGAGTTACCGAGCCATGGGGTCCGATGACGACCTTGCACGATGAGCGACCGAGGGCCTCGAACCAGTTGCGGGGAACGCGTAACTCAGGCTGCGGGCAGCGCCAGAAAAGATAAGAGGGCGCAGTAGGAATGACCAGAAAATCTTCATCAAATGCGTCGAGTTTGCCGCGCACCTGTTCCGAGGAAAGATTCGCTAGATTGGCGTCGATAAGCAAAACGTCCTGATTAGCTGCGCGCAGCATCTCCCGCGCGGATAACAATTCGAGCGGGAAATGCGGCTCAGGGCAGCCGAAGTAAGTCGAGCCGGGGAACTCCCATCGCGGATTGATGAGCGCATACCTCATGCCACCTCCTCCTGCAGGACTTCAGTGGCGGCCTCAAAGCCGATTCGGCCGCGGTTCTCATTCCAAAAGTCGTGAATCGCCTGCAGGATGTCGGCCACCGTCCGCCGGGGCTTCCATTGTGTGTATCGTTCCAGCTTGGAAGTATCGGAGATGTACAGTGGCTGATCGCCGGGGCGAACCTCACGATAGTTAAGGCGGAGGGGAAGGCCGGTCTTACGTTCGATCTGCTCCAACATCTCTATGACGGATACGGAACGTTCCAGTCCGCCACCGAGGTTGAATACCTGGCCGCGTGTCCGATCAATCGCTTCGCGAGCGGCTGTCATGCCTTCGATCAAATCGTAGACGTGCAGCACGTCGCGCACCTGATATCCGTCACCATAGATGGTGAGCGGCCGGCCGGCGAGAACGGAGTAGAGGAAATGCGCAACCCATCCTTGATCTTCGTTGCCGAATTGCCTTGGACCGGCGATGCATGACATCCGAAAAACAACTGTAGGCAGAGCGAAGATACGGGCGTAATCGCGGACGTACTGATCTGCCGCACCTTTGGAACATCCGTAGGGCGAGTGAAAGTCGAGCATCTCACTCTCGTTTACGCCACGAAAGCCCGGCTGCGAGGCGCGATAATGGCTGCCATCCACTTTGACTGGAACGTTTTCCAGGGAGCCATAGACCTTGTTGGTTGAGGTGAAGAGCACGAACGGCCTTCTACCTGACAGGCGTGCTGCCTCCAAGACATTGAAGGTGCCGCGGGCGTTCACCTCAAAATCGTGAGCAGGATCGACGACGGATGAAGTCACCGCGACCTGCGCGGCCAGATGATAGATCTCGGATACATCACGAGCAGCCTGACGCACGGCAGGCGCATCTCGAACATCGGCCTTTATTATCTCCAGCCGCGCTTTTCCCGGAAGTGAGCGGAGCCATTCGAGGTTGTGCACCACTCCCCGCCTGGAGAGGTTGTCAAAGATTCGAACGTGGGTTTCCGGGTCTTCAAGGAGGTGCCTGGCCAGATTTGAGCCAATAAATCCGGCTCCTCCGGTAATTAAGACTTTCCGCTCTGCTCCTTTGCGCATGTTGTTCTTTCCTTCTGGCAATAGCACGCTGCGACGTGCATTTCCTAAAGTGGATACTGCAGGTAAATGGCTTATGCAGTCAGGCCGTAGCTGCTTAGCTCCTGCAACATTGTCTCTGCCTTATCCTCCGCCTCCTGGTGACGAAGCCACTCTGCGAGCTCGCGAAAACCGGTTTCATGTGTCATCTGCGGCTCATATCCCAAGAGACTGCGCGCCTTGGTGATGTCGGCATAACAATGCCGGATGTCGCCAGCGCGGTACTTGTTGGTGATGACAGGCAACACATCCTGACCGAGGGAACGCGCCAGAATCTCAGCCACCTGCCGGATGGTGATGGGCTTACCGCACCCTATGTTGATGACATGGCCGTTCGACTCGGGGCGCTCCATGGCAAGCATGTTGGCTCTGACAATGTCACTCACATGCACAAAGTCACGCATCTGCTCGCCGTCCTCGAAGATGAGCGGCTGCTTGCCGTTGAGAATGCGGGAAGCAAATACAGCTGCTACACCTGTATATGGATTAGAGAGCGCCTGCCGGGTGCCGTAAATATTGAAGAAGCGCAGCGCTGTGACGGGCAGTCCATAGGTGCGCCAGTAAATGAGGCAGATATCTTCCTGGTCGCGCTTCGAGAGGGCATACACCGAATTGATCTCGGACGGCTTCGTCTCGTCGGTGGGTACCGGCTTCAGGCCGCCGCCGCACGCATCACAGTGCAGATTCCAGGCGCCGGACCTCAGTTGTTCTGTCGATCGAACGGGAGGAAGGGCGCTCTTCCCGCATTGCGAGCAGGAGTAGCGGCCTTCTCCATAGATAGACATCGACGACGCAACGATGATCTTCTCCGGCGGCCTTTTCGAATTCAGGATGGCCTGCAGCAGCTCGGCCGTCCCTTGGGTGTTCACACTCATGTAGCGGCTGATCTCGTACATAGATTGACCGACGCCAACGGTCGCTGCGAAGTGAAAGACAACGTCGATACCATCAAGGGCCTCCTTCATTCGCCGTGGATCGCGCACGTCGCCTTGCAGTATCTCGACTTTCCGGGAAAGGTAGTCGGGGACGCCCGCAGGATGCACCTGGGGTGTGAGATCGTCGAGCACACGGACAGTATGTCCTGCGCGAAGCAGCCCGTCCGCCAAATGCGAGCCTACAAAGCCGGCGCCGCCTGTAATCAAGATTTGCTTACTCATGCGGTTGCAAGTCCCTTCAACATTGCTTGTGGTGTTGCGAGCCTGGGCGCATATCTTTCCACCGCCCACGCTGCAAAGTCGGCAAACTGCTGATTGTCCTTAGGGGGGCTGGTGTGGTGCTCCTCCAATGCAAGATGGGCGGGAGTGAAGCAAAGGGTTATTGAGACCTCGAAGGGGTCAAGCGCCTCCATCATGCGGTCGAACCAAGCCACGGCATTCGGGCGGAAAGAATCGGCCCAGCTCAGACCGGTGCGCAGATGGCGGACACGGTGGTCTGTCATCCACCGGACCGCGTCATCCAGCCGTGGATCTTCGAAATGGAACCACTGGCAGAAGCCAACGGAGCCATCTTCCGGAAGCAGGCTTGCTGCAAGCTTGGGTGTCCCGTCATTCTTCACCAGACCGAGATAGTAGTGGCGGTAGTAGGAGGAACCCTCTGCCTCCTTGTGGCGTGTCTCAGCCGGCCAGGCTGGTGGCAGGTCGAAGAGGCTGTACCAGTGGATGCGATCCACGCGGCCGCGCAGCAGTTCCAAGGTACGTTCGAAGCCGAAGGCCTGCACTTCCTCTGCACCAAAGGAAGAAGCGCCGACCTCAAGTACCCAGACAGGCTTGCCAGCGACCTGGCCTGCCTCGGCCACGCGCTCTGGCCATTCGTTGATATGCCAGTGGTTCCAATCCAGCGGAAATCCATGCACGCCCACGATGTCCACGTATTCCATGACACCGAGATTCGCCATCGTGCGCAGGAAGTCGCAGTCACACGAAGAGACGCCACCGAGCACAATAGGAAGCTCCGGGTTAGCAGCGCGAATGGAAACCGAGGCGCGCTTCACCATATCCGCGAACCTCTCCCACCCTGGATCCAAATGGAAATTCCAGTGTGAAAGATTATTCGGTTCGTTCCAAAGCACGACAGCTTCAATCAAGAGACATCCTTCGAATCCAGTGAATTGCGCTACCTGAAAGTGAAGTAGGCACTAAGGGGTCGGAAGGTACAAAGAACGATTGAGGTTGCCTATAGAGAAAACGGTGCGCAGTAGATGCTGCGAAGTGTCGCACAGCCGACATTAGCGACGTGACGAAAACGATGACGGGCTACATGACAAACTTCTCGCCGTCCTTTGCACTCTCATTGAAAAGCAGGCGAGTTTGCCGTACGAAGCTACTGAACAGTTTACAGCCGGAGAAACTCAGCGCAAAGAAACGCAGCACAGACAAACGCAGCTCCGCCCAAGGATGCGGTTATGGCCTTGCGAAAAATGAAAGGAAGAGTGACAGCGGCCAGCGTTCTCGTGGCCGGTGCCGGGTTCGCGTGTGGCAGGGCCGTGGCGCGGCGTCTCGCAGGAAGCAGTGAAAGTGGCCCCGCGAAGCTGCACGGCAAAGTTGTGTTGATTACAGGCGCTTCACGCGGCCTTGGCCTCGCGCTGGCTGAAGAGTTTGGAAAGAGAGGTGCAAAGCTCGCGCTAAACGCCCGTGATGCTGCGGAACTCGAACGTGCGAGCGTCCGCTTACTGGAATTACATGCAACACAAAGCGAAAACATCTTCACCTCGGCGCACGATCTTCGACAACCTGAAGATGCAGAGAAGGTTGTTCAGGAGACGACTGCGCGCTTCGGACGTATAGATATTCTGGTGAACAATGCGGGGGTTATCACCGTAGGTCCAGTAGAGAACCAGAATGTGCAGGACTTTCGTGACGTTATGGATGCGAACTTCTTTTCCGGCGTCCACTGCACTTTGGCGGTGATGCCTCAGATGCTGAAGCGCGGCCACGGCAGGATAGTAAACATAACCTCCATCGGCGGCAAAGTGGCTGTGCCCCATTTGCTTCCATACACCGCGAGCAAATTTGCTGCCGTAGGATTTTCCGAGGGCCTGAATGCGGAGTTACGGTCCAAAGGCATTCGAGTCACGACTGTGTGTCCGGGACTTATGCGAACAGGGTCTCACCTGAACGCGACATTCACCGGAGATGCTGCGCGCGAATATCGGTGGTTTAGCCTGGCTGCGGGCTTGCCGATCGTTTCCACCTCTGCGCGTTCAGCAGCGCGTAAGATCGTGCGCGCAGTGATTTCCGGAAAGAGCGAGATAGCCATCACGCCTCAGGCTATTATCGCTGCACGCCTGGGGGACGTATGCCCAACTGCCACCATGCGGCTGATGCAGATGATGAATTATTTACTGCCCGCGCCGGTATCCGGCGTGACAGGAAGTTATCGCGGCGCCGAGGTAAGAGATAAAGAGGTGAAGCCCGCGGTTATTCTCGCCGATGCGGCCGCGGGTCGTTACAACCAATTAAATCCGCGACGCGTGAGTTAGACGGCTATTGCAATCGGAAGCGATCACGCATAAGACGTTGCAACCGGGGTTGATAGATGAGCTCGTAAGCCAGTTCCTTGTCCGGAAACATGGCCAGCGCAGCGCGACGGCTGTCCGCGATCATCTCCGACGCGGCTTCATAGGTGAGCGTGCTGTCCTGCGCGATGACGGACATCACCATGTTCATCATGAGCTGGAGCCGGCGGAGGTTCTTCTCTTCCTGCTGCCGCTCGAGCACCGACCGTGCTTCCGTCGATTGTGTTTGGCCTGTGTCCCCGGTTTCCTCTGACTGCATGAGTGGACCCTCCGGATTGCGGTGTTTCCGCAGACTCTATACCTCATAAGGATGCGGCGCAGCAGAAAAACGATCCTCAGAGGTATCAGGGTAGCCGCCCAGGATAAGCACCGGCGCTGTCGATGTAGAAGGTGGAGATGCCGAGCAGGTCGGTGCGCCAGGTGCGCGCGCCCTCAAGCTGCAGCTTGTCCAGCGTCTCCCAGCGAGGATGGTGATAGCTGTTGTAAGGACCGACGGAAATGACGGCCAGGTGCGGGGCGACGCGCGCGAGGAAAGGCGGCGTGCTGGAGGTCTTGCTGCCGTGGTGACCGACCTTGAGCAGGTCGGAGGCGAGATCGGCCCCGGGCAGTGACAACATGGCGGCTTCGCTCGGAGCCTCGGCATCGCCTTCGAGCAGAGCGGAGTGTCCAGCGTAGCTAAGATGCAGGACGAGTGAGTCATCATTGCTGGCCGAATCGCGGGGCTGATAGGCGGGCGCGGGGGCAAGGACGTGCACAGTGGCGGTGCCGAAGGGCATTATGTCCCCGGCGGAGAACGAGCGGACAATGATGCCGAGCGATGCGGCTTCGCGGAGCAGTTGCAGGTAGGCGGGGGTGGGCGGATTGTGGCCGACCCAGAGCTCGCGCGGGCGGAAGTTGCGCAGCACGGCGGGCATGCCGCCCATGTGATCGCTATGCGCATGGGTGAGGACGGCCACGTCGAGGCGATGGAGGTGGCGGCTCCAGAGATACGGGGAGACGACGTCCTCACCGATGTCGAAATTACCTTGACGCGTGGCGCCGCCGATGGGACCGCCGGCATCGACCAGCATGGTGTGGCCCTCGGGTGAAACGACGAAGAGGGAGTCGCCCTGACCGACGTCGATGGCGCTGATCTCGAGCGCGCCGGCCCGGCGGGAGATGCTATGCGGAGCAAGGATGCAAATGGCGGCTGCGAGCAGCGCGGCAGCGCCCATGGGCAATGCGAGGCGGCTGCCGTGCGCGGACCAGCCACACGGCGACCGTGAGCAGCGCAAGGCACGCAAGGACACAGCCGGTGGTGGGGCCGGGAAGGCGCCACTCGCTCATCTGCCACGCGCTCGAAATGCGAACGATGGCGAGGACACAGTGCAGCAGGCCGGCGGTTGCGGCTGCGGGCAGCCATGCGATGTGCGGCGCCACGAGGAGCGCGAGCATGGTCAGGAGCGCGGCGGGCAGCAGCAGTGTGAGCGCGGGAACGATGACGATGTTGACGAAAAGTCCTGACATGGTGACGCGGTGGAAGTAGGCGGCCATGGGCAGCGCCATGACCAGCTCGATGGTGGCCGAGACTAAGCAGAGATCGAAGAGCAAAAGGGCCCAGCGAATGCCGAGGGCGAGCGCGTTCTGTGAGTGGCGTGTGCGCCGCGGACGACGGCTGATGAATGGCTCAAGGTGCTCGCCGATGAGGCGCAGTGTGACGCGGAACTGCGCGAGGCGTGGCTCGAATGCGGTGTCCATGCCCACGATGTTGATGAACCGCGAGGCGATGAGGAACGGGGCGGAGGTGCGCTCCATCACAGGAATGGCGATGCCTGCGACGGCAACAACGGTGAGCAGGGTCATCTCAAGGCCGGCGTCGAAGAGCGCGTGGGGGTCCAGGACCAGCAGGCAGAGCGCGGCGAACCCGAGGCTGTTGAGGCGGCCGCGATTGCGATAAATAAGGCGGCCGACGAGATAAAGCGCCAGCATGGCGAAGGCGCGCTGCACGGGTTGGCCGAAGCCAGTAAGGAGGGCATATGCAAAGGACAGCACCAACGTGATAGCGGTGAGCGGCAGGCGGCCGACGCGCAACCTGCGGCCGATGCCGAAGACGAACGCGGCGAAGATGCCGAGATGCAGGCCGGAAACGACGAGCAGATGAAAGGAACCGGTGCGCTCGAATGGAGTGCGCAACGCACTCGCGAGATAGGAGCGATCGCCGGTGACCATCGCGGAAAGCATGGCCGCGTCATCATGGCTGAGAGTGAGCCAGGCAGGCAGAGCGCGGGGCAATGGCGCCTCGGCGAATTGGGCGCCGGCGAACTGCGCATCAGCAAACTGCAGGAGGCGATCGCTGGCGGCAGTCTGGACTGTGCGTTGGAGGCAAGCGAAGGTGCGCTGGCCGTTATGCGCGTCCACATGGAGCTTTTCAGCCTTCGCGGAACCGATGATGGCAATGCGCTGGCTGAGCAGCCAGGCACTGCTATCCCAGACGCCGGGATCGCGGTAGCGCTCAGGCGGTTTTATTGTCGCCGTAACGGTGACGAGATCGCCGCAATCGAGTGGCGTCATGATGGCATCCGCGGGCTTATAGAGCGAGAGGCGCAAGCCGCCTTCAACTGGCTGCAGGGGGTCGCCAGGTTGCGCGGCGGAGCGGACGTGCAGGTCGACTGACTGCATCTGCTCCGCGATCTGCTCGCTCGAAAAAGGGCGGAAGGAGAGGATGTGTCGGATAGGGCTTGCGCGCTCGATGGTGCCGGTGAGCGTGACCGGCTCGTTCTGCGCGAGCTGGCGAAGCTCTGTCTGCGGCGCGGGGCGAGGCTGTATCTCCGCCGCGAAGCCGCCGAGGAGCAGCCATGCAGCAGCCAGCGGCCAGAGTGCGATGCGAGGACGCCAGCGGGTGGCTGCAGTGGCGATCAGAGCTTCAAAAAGGGTGGCGAGGGCGAGCCACGCGGGCATGAACCAGCAACGGCTGGTAATAAGGATGCCGGCGGCGAAGGCCAGGGCCGCAAAGAGGAGCGGAGCGCTCGTGAAGCGCACCGGATCGTGATCGATAGCGCCGATGTGGCGTTTGGCGAGGAGATCTTTGGAGGAATGGCCTCTGGCCGGTCGCTGCACGGATGAACTCGGAGGAGCGGCGATGGTGGCCATGGGTCCCGGGTGCCCTGAGCCGTACCACCACTATCTAAGTGCGCTCGAGAGTGGCTACGGTCTCCAGATGAAAGGTCTGTGGGAACAGGTCTATCAGGGTCAGAGCGACGGGTCGATACCCGGATGGTTGCAGTGCGCGCAGATCGCGGCCGAGGGTGGAAGGATCGCAGGAGACGTAGACGATCTGGCGCGGCTGCGCGGCGGCGAGGCGCTGGCAGACCTCAGCGCCAAGCCCGGCGCGTGGCGGGTCGACTACGACGAGGTCAGGACGTTGCGCAGGCGATTGAAGGAACCGGAGGGTGTCCTGCGATACGTGCTTGTGGCTGGAGCCCCGGAGATTGCGGACGAGATCGGGGGCGGAGGCGGGCGATGACTCGACGGCGATGACCTTTTCGAATAGCTGCGCGAGTGCCTGGGCGAAAAGGCCGACGCCGGAGTAGAGGTCCCATGCGATGCTTCCGCTGCGTTCCGCGATGACTTCGTCGAGCAGCATCGGAAGCAGATAGCGGTTCACCTGGAAGAATGCGCCGGCGCTGACCTGGTACTGCAGGGGGCCGACGGTGTACTCGAGCGACGACTGGCCCCAGGCGGCGGATGGCTGCGTGCGGCGGGTCTTGGGATCGAGCGAGAAGGTACGCACGCCTTGGAGCGCTGGCAATGCAGGAAGGAGTGCATCGGCTACGGACTGGGGCAGTTGCTGCGGCGATTTGCTCTGCCTGGTGAAGAGTGAGATGAGCAATGCGGATTCATCGGCGTTGGTGAAGAACTCGACTTCGGAGAGGTTTTGTGCAAGCCCGGATTCCTGCTGCAGGAGTTGGTTGAAGGCACCGATCGAGCGCTGCAGGATGGGCGCGGCGACAGGGCAATGGGTGACAGGAAGATCGCGATGCGAGGCGGCTTCGCGGTAGCTGAGGGCGGTCGTCGTGACGTGCAGGCGAATGCGATTGCGGTAGGCCCAGGGGTCGGCGGAAAGCACGCGGACCTCCGCAGGGACGGAAACATGCGCGCGCTCGAGCGTTTCGATGAGGATGCTGCGCTTCATGGCGAGCTGCGCCGCGTAATCGGCGTGCTGATAGTGACAGCCGCCGCATCGGCTGTAGTATTCGCAACCGGGAGTAATGCGGGCAGGCGCCGCCTCGAGTACCGAGTCGAGTGTTGCGGTGATGTAGCTGCGGCGGTCGCTCGCGATGGTGGCTTCGACCACCTCGCCGGGAAGGGCGAGCGGGACGAATGCCGCCTTGCCGGCGAGATCGGCCGGGCCATCGGCGGGCACGCGGGCGAGCGCGGCGCCGCCGTAGATCGCTTTTTCGATGCGCAGCTTCATGTCACTCGCCTTGCTGCATATAGAAGAGGCTGATGCGTGGAAGAGCGTAGCGCTCAAGCAGACGCCGGCGCAGGAACTGCTGCTCGATCTGACGGATCTGCACGGTCTGCATCCGGCTGCGGTAGGGTGCAAGCTCGCGCGCGGCGTGCTCGCGCATCTGCTCCAGCTCTTCGGCGGGAGTGTGGGTGAGGAGGAGCGCGAAGAGCTTTTCTTCGAGTGCGCTGAGGTAGCGCTCGAGCTCTTCATGGGTGAGGGATTGTTGTGCGAGCTGTTCCAGCCGTTCAGCGATTTCGCGCAGGGCGGGGATTATGCCAGTGGTGCGGTCGAGGATTGTCGCCGCCGTGCGCAGATGGTTTGCGATGCGCTGATGCTCGAGGCCAGCAGCTTCCATCCGTACTGGCGCGCCGCCGACTGCCGCTTCCTGCATAGCTTCAACTGCTTCCATGACGGCCTGTGCGCACCATGCAAGGCCGTTGACTTTGCGCATGCGCGCTTTCGTTCTGCGCGCCTCATATTTGTCGAACGCGGCATCGATGCCGCGCAGAACAGCGGCGAGCGGCACTCCGGCCTCGCGCCAGGTGTCGATGAGGGCCCAGTCCAGTGTTGAGAGCAGGAGGATGGATCCGCGACGGCGCTGGAAGTGCTCCTCTATTTCCGTGAAGTAGTTGATGTAGTTCCGCACTAGCTTGTGGTGGCGGGTGACGATGCCCCGCGCGAGCGTGGGGTCCGGTTGCGCTCGTAGAGCAGGCGCAGACCGTCGAGCGTGAGCATGTCGTCGATCGCAGTGATGTATTTCGAATCCTCGTGCAGCATGTGGGCGAGGCCGCCGGTGGCGATCACCTTCGGAGCTGCGACGCTGCCGTTGGGCTGGCTGGCCTCAATTTCTGCGAGCATGCGCTCGAGGATGCCGTCGACCAGGCCGATGTAGCCGTAGAATAGGCCGCTCTGCAGATGCGCTATGGTGTTGGTGCCGATGGTGCGCGCGGGGCGCTTGATGTCGACGCGGGCCAGTTTGGCGGCGCGCGAAAAGAGAGCGTCCGCGGAGATGCCGAGGCCGGGAGCGATGACGCCGCCGATGTATTCGCCGCGGGCGGAGATAACGTCGAAGGTAGTGGCCGTACCGAAGTCAACGACGATGATGGGTCCGCCGTAGCGCGCGAAAGCCGCGACCCCATTGACGATTCGATCTGCGCCGAGCTCGGCGGGATTGTCGACAAGCAGGGGCATGCCGGTTTTGATTCCGGGCTCGACGAAGATGGGACGCAGGCCGAAATAGCGCTCGCACAGACGGCGGAGGGTGGTGTCGAGCGGCGGAACGACCGACGAGACGACGATGGCAGAGATCTTCGAGACATCGATCTGGCGCATCGCGAAGAGGTTCATGAAGAGCACCCCGTATTCGTCAGAGGTCTGATTTTTGTGCGTGGTGATGCGCCAGTCGGCGACCAGCTCGGGGGAGTCGTGATTGTAAAGTCCGAGAACGGTATTGGAATTGCCGACGTCGATCGCCAATAGCATCTAGCGCGCTCCTTCCCGCACGCCGCCGGAGAGCACGGTGCGGACGCCCTGCGGAGTGCGGACGCGGAGAAAGCCACGGCTGTCGAGGCCGTCGGTCACACCGGAGAATGTATCAGTCTCGGTGACAATCACCGGCTTACCCTGTATCCACGTCGAGTTCGCGGCCAGCCGGCTGCGAATGTCTGCCGTTACTGCGTCGAGATTGTGCGCAATAGTCAGCCGTTCCAACTCGTCGTTCAGATGACGCAGGAGCGCCAGCAGCAGATCCTGGCGCGACCAGTCCCGGCCAGTCTCGATCCTAAGTGAGGTGGCGAGCGATGCCAGCTCCGGCGGGAATGAGGGCTGGTGCACGTTGAGACCGATGCCGATAACGGCGTGGCGGACGCGGGTGACTTCGGCGTTGAGCTCCGTGAGGATGCCGCCCATTTTGCGGCCGGAGAGCAGCAGGTCATTGGGCCAGCGGATATCCGACGTGAGCGAGGTGACATCGCGGACCGCAGCCTGCACGGCGAGCCCAGCGGCGAGCGAGAGCCAGAGAATGTCTGCCGGCGCGATCTTCGGTCGTATCAGGATGCTGACATAAAGGCCGGATCCGGCGGCGGAGTGCCATTCGTGCGCGCCACGGCCGCGACCGCTGGTCTGCTCGTCTGCAAGATAGACGGTGCCGCTCGCCTGTCCCTGCTCGGCTTCGCGCATCGCGAGAGTATTGGTCGAGTCGATGGTGGGGAAGTGGTGGAGCTTGCCGGCAAATGGCGTGCCGGCGAGCTCGCGATTGAGAGTATCGAGTACGAAGTCGTCGGAAATGAGAACGAAGGGGATGCCCACGATTCAACTCTCCGCCACGATGCGCATGCTGAGGTCGACGGCAGAGGCAGAGTGCGTCAATGCGCCGGAGGAGATGAAGTCAACGCCAGCGTCGGCATATTTCCGAATGGTGTCCAGCTGAATGCCGCCGGAAGCTTCGACCGGCACATTGGGGCTGCGCGCGTGGATGAGTTTGACGGACTCGGCTACGTCATGGGACGTCATGTTGTCGAGCAGGATGGCTTCGGCCCCGCCTTCGAGCGCTTGATCGAGCTCCTCGCGGTTGCGGACCTCTACTTGCACGCGCTGGCCTGGCTTGCGCGCCGCGAGCGCTGCAGCGAGCACCTTGGGAATGCCGCCGCCAAGTGCAATGTGGTTGTTCTTTATAAGGATGCTGTCGGAAAGGTCCAGGCGATGGTTCTCGCCGCCACCGCAGGAGACCGCGTATTTATCCAGCAAGCGCAGGCCGGGCACGGTCTTGCGCGTATCGAGCACCTTCGCCTTGGTGCCGTTCACCTGATCGACATAGCGGCGCGTGATGGTAGCGATACCGCTCATGCGCTGCATCAGATTGAGGATGACGCGCTCGCAGGAGAGCAGGACGTGGGCGGTGGAGCGAATCACAGCGATCGATTGGCCCCGCTTGACGCGCACCCCGTCGAAGATCTCCGGATGATGCACGACTTCGTACCGGACTGGATTCGCGCGGCCGGATGCCTGGCTAAGGCGCGAGTAGATCTCCAGAAAGCGGGGAATGCAGCCAAGACCGGCGACGACGCAATCCTCCTTGGCGATGATAGTGCCGGAGGCGCGCAGCCGGGGATCGATGGTGTAGGTGGTGGTAATGTCCTTGAGCGCCTGATCTTCCAGCAGGGCGTGTTCCAGGATGGCCTCGACTCGCTTACTCTTCCAATCCATACGCTCCCTCATGATACGCCGCGACAGTGGCGAGACTTGAGCGCAGCTTAAGGAAACGGCAAGTAAGATGATCGGATGTTTCTTCGAGGGATGTTTCTATTTCTTGCCACGGTTCTGCCCGCTGCGCTCCAGGCACAGATGCAGCCGCCGCCGGACGAGTGCCTGCTGACAAGGCCCGGGGTCTGCGCCCGGCACGTTCTTGGAGACGAAAAGGGCATACTGACGAGTCCGCTGCATGTGCGGACAAAGGACCTGTTGTGGATCGCGCCTTTTGGCCTCGCGACCGGCGTGGCCATTGACTATGACGCGCACGCGCTGCGCACGCTGGGCTACCACCCCAAGCAGCAGAACACCTTCGACCAGGTCTCGAATGTCGGCGCGGTCTACATTCCGATTGCCGCTATTGTGGGCGGCTATGCCGCAGGTGCATGGCGCCAGGACGATTACCTCCAGCAGACCGCGGTGCTTTCCGCGGAAGCGATCCTCGATGCGCAAATCACTCAACTTGCCTTTGAAATATGCCCTCGATCGACAGACGCCGGACCAGGGTGACGGAACGGGGCGCTTCTGGCCGCATGGCACCCGGACATGGCCCGACGGCCAGTCGATGCCATCCGGGCATGCCTTGACTGCGTGGAGCATTGCGCATGTGGTGGCCGCGCGTTATCCGGGCTGGCGCACGCGGCTGGTGGCCTACGGGCTGGCAACGACGGTGAGCGCGTCGCGGGTGATGGCGCGGCAGCATTTTCCTTCAGACGTGGTGGTGGGCAGCACGCTCGGCTACCTGATCGGGGGCTACGTGGTAAGCAAGCGCGGCGAGCCGAGCAAGAGCTTTACGTTTTCCATGGTGGACACACCGAATGGCCGGGGAATGCAGTTGTCCTATAACTTCAGCCACTAGAGAGAAGCGAACTATTCCGGCGGCAGGCTGGCGAGCGCATTGCGGGTGCGCTCGATAAGGGTCGCGAGCTCGGCGTTGCGGCGGCGGATACCTTCCACCACCGGCCCTGGAGCCTTGGCGAGGAAGGATTCGTTCGCGAGCTGACGGTCGCTGTTCTCTTTCTCCTTGGCGAGCTTCGCGAGTTCTTTGCTGAGGCGCTCGTGCTCGGCTTTGGTGTCGACGGCCTTCTCGTAGACCACCGCGACATCGAAGGTGGGCGTGGCGCGGTGGGCCAGGCCGTCGGGAAGCTGCGGGATGACTTCGAGGGTGGTAACGCGGCCGAGGCGCTGAATGGTCGCGAGATTCTGCTCGAAAACGGAAGCGTCCCCGGTGCGCAGAAGGATGGGGACGGATTCGCGCTCAGGCACGCCTGCGTCCTTGCGCGCGGAGCGTACGGAGACGATCAGCGATTGGAGCTGCGCCATTTCCTGTTCGGCCTCATGGTTTACGTTCGCATCCGCAGAGACCGGATAGGGCATGAGCGCGATGGAGCGCGCCGGAGGGCGGCCATCGTAAAAGGCATGCCAGATCTCCTCCGTGATGAATGGCATGAACGGCGAGAGCATGCGCAGCGACGACTCGAAGACCGCGCTGAACAGCGAGAAAGGCAGAAGGCGGTCCTCCCGGCACTCGCCGGTCTCGATGCGCAGCTTGGCGAGTTCCAGATACCAGTCGCAGAGGTCGCCCCAGAAGAACTGGTAGATGGCGTGCGCCGCTTCATCGAAGCGATAGATTTCGAGCGCAGAATTGACGGCATGCGCGGTGGCGTAGAGGCGCGACATGATCCAGCGATCTTCGAGGCGTGATTGATCGAGTTCATCGGCTTGCTCAGATGTGTCGGGATTCCCTGAATGGCCGAGCAACACCGCTTCGCTACGATCGACAGATGCAAGGTCGATGCGGGAACCCCAGAGGGAGGTGGCGCCTTCGTACAGCCGTTCCCGCTGCATGAAGAGAAAACGGGCGGCGTTCCAGATCTTGTTGGCGAAGGCGCGATAGCCTTCGGTGCGGGCTTCGGAAAAGGCGATGTCCGTACCCGGCGAGGCCATGGTCGCCAGCGTGAAACGAACAGCATCCGTCCCGTAGCGTTTCACGATCTCGATTGGATCGATGACATTGCCCTTGGTCTTTGACATCTTCTGGCGCTCGGCATCGCGCACGAGTGCGTGGATGTAGACCTCGCGGAAGGGCACAGCGTCCTTGAGCGTGCGCGGGGAGCCGTCGGGCATCGGCACATCGAGCATGAAGTGGCAGCCGAACATGATCATGCGGGCTACCCAGAAGAAGAGGATGTCGAAGCCGGTAACGAGCAGCTCCGTGGGATAGAAGGCGGCGAGATCGGGTGTCTGGTCCGGCCAGCCGAAGACCGACATCGGCAAGAGGCCGGAGGAGAACCAGGTATCGAGCACATCGGTTTCCTGGGTGAGCGCCTTTGACTGGCAATGCTGGCACGCCTCGGGGGTTTCCCGCGCGACAGTGACCTGCTCGCATGCGGCGCAATGCCAGGCGGGAATGCGATGGCCCCACCAGAGCTGGCGCGAGATGCACCAGTCATGGATGTTGCGCATCCACTCGTCATACGTCTTGCGATATTGCTCAGGCGTAAAGCGGATGTGACCTTCATCCACCGCGGCGATGGCCTTTTCCGCGAGCGGCTGGATGCGCACAAACCATTGTTTGGAGAGACGCGGCTCGACGACGGTCTTGCTGCGGTCGCATTTGCCTACGGCATGCGAGTGGTCCTTGACGGAATAGCCGGGCTGACTCTCCAGTTCGGCGACGATGCGCTTGCGCGCTTCGAAGCGATCGAGTCCGGCGAAGGCCCCGGCGACCTCGTTGAGGTGCGCGGACTCGTCCATCACGTTGATGGACTGTAGCTTGTGGCGCTGGCCGACGGCGTAGTCGTTGGGATCGTGCGCGGGCGTGATCTTGACGGCGCCGGTGCCGAACTCGGGCGAAACCCAGGGATCGGCAATGATGGGAATCTCGCGTCCGATGAAGGGCACGCGCACGCTTTCGCCCTGCAGATGCCGGTAGCGCTCGTCGAGGGGATGAACGGCGACGGCGACGTCGCCGAACATAGTCTCCGGCCGCGTCGTCGCGACCAGAAGCGACTCGTTCGAGCCGACGATGCCGTAGGGGATGGTGTAGAGCTTGCCCTGCTGCTCTTCGTGAACGACTTCGAGGTCGGAGATAGCGGTCTGGCAGTCCGGGCACCAGTTGACGATGTAGGAGCCGCGATAGATGAGACCCTGCTCATGCAGGCGGACGAAGGCTTCGCGCACGGCGCGCGAGAGATCGGCGTCCATAGTGAAGTACTCGCGCGACCAGTCGACCGAGGCGCCGAGCCGCTTCATCTGATCGAGAATGGCGCTGCCGTACTGCTTTCTCCAACACCAGACGCGCTCGAGAAAGGCTTCGCGGCCGAGCTTCTGACGCGAGGTTTTCTCGGTGGCGAGCTGACGCTCGACCATCATCTGGGTGGCGATACCCGCGTGATCGGTGCCGGGCACCCAGAGGGTGCGATCGCCACGCATGCGGTGCCAGCGCGCGAGAATGTCCATCTCGGTCTGGTTGAGCATGTGGCCCATGTGCAGACGGCCCGTGACATTGGGCGGCGGAAGCAGCATGGTGAAATTGCGGCGGGCCGTGCTGTCATCGAATGCTGTGGCATGAAAAAGATTTTCACGCACCCAGTACTCGGCCCAATGTTCTTCGATCGCGGCTGGGTCGTAGGCTTTCGGAAGTTCGTGCGGCATGGAAGCTTAAGGGTAACAAACAGGCAGACGGGTGAAGACAAAAGCAACGGCACCAGACAAAACAGACAACGTCAGTGGTCAATCAACCCTTCTGATGTTGTCTGTTCTTGTCTGCAGTCGCCTGTACTTGTCTTCTTAGAACGGGTTCAGCTTGTCGAGGCCCTTCTTCTTCTTGTTGGTGCTGGAGGACTCGGAGCTCTGGTCGGTTTTGACCTTGGGGTTCTTCTTAGGCTTCTTGCCCGGCGCGGGAGTGCCGGTCTGTACCTGTGCAGTGCCCGTAGGACCGCCCTTCACATCATTGATTTGGGTCTGGGCTTCCGCCGGTTTCTCGACTGGGGGCAGTGGCGCAGTATTGGTCGGACCGACTGCCTTCAGCCCAAAGTTGTCGCCAGCAGCAGCGGGCGTGCCATTGCCTGCGCCTTCACTGGCGGGCGGAGTGGCCGCGGCCGGCGGGGTGGCTCCGGTGGAGGAATTGCCATTGTTGTTATCCACCGCGTTGCCGTTGGGGTTCAGGATCTCCACACCAATGCCGGTGCCCCCCGAAGCGCCCGGGGGATTGGGTACAGCAGCGTCGCCGGTGCGCGGCGCGACGGTGCCATTTGCGACATCAGGCGATGGCCCAGTGGCCGGAGCTGCCGTTGCCGGATTGCCCGCAGCGGCATTGAAGATGGCGATGTTTTCCTTGCTCACTTCGGGGGCCGTGATGGTCTTTGCGGGTGTCATCAGGGGCTCACCCACGCGCGCTGCTTCCAGCGTGGAGGGCCCATGCTTTACGAGCAATATGGCGCGATCCTTCAGCTTGATGTTGGCGCGGCTCTGTTCTTCGGCCTCGCTCTCCGCAAGTTGGGTTTGGCTGGGTTCCGGCACCGGCCGGCCGAGCGCGATCAGTTTCTCTCGCGCATCCTCTACATGAGGAGCCATGGGATACCGGGTGACGACCTTGGAATAGCAGTCGGCGGCGCGATCGTCATAGGCCGCAATCAGGCGTTCCCGTTCGGCGGGTTTGATGTTCAGATGTGACGCGATGTTCGCCTCGGCGGCATAGTCGTCGCCGAGCTGCATCAGTGCGAGATCGCTCTTGCTGAAGAGGGGATAGGCATCCGTGAGGGTCTGCAGGCGGGCGATGCTTGCCGGCCAGTTATCGTGCGTCGCATAGAAGGCGCCGACGGTGTACTGCCGCTGCGCCAGCACCTCCTGCACCTCGCGCAGGCGTTGCTTGGCCCGCGGAACGAGCGTGGAGTCGGGGTATTGCTGGACCATCAGCCGATATTCCTGCTCCGCGCGCTGGGCGTTGGTGGGATCGCGATCCGGCTTTTCCATCTGCTGGTAATAAATGTCACCGACCTTCATCTGGGCTTCGGCTGCCTCGGGCTGATTGGGGAAGAAGGTGATGAAGTCCTTGTACTCGGACTCGGCCTGCTGCAGTGCGGCGGCGCCGCCTTCCTTGTACCAGCTATCGCCGACGGCCAGCTTGGCGCGCATCTGGTATTCCGACTCGGGATAGGTGGTAAGAAGCGCCTGCAGGTCTAGGCGGGCCACGTCATACTTGCCCTTCCTCATGGCGGTCATCGCCTTGTCGAAGAGCTCCTTGTCCGGCTGCTTGGAGGTGACACCTGCGAGCGGATCCGTGGAGCTGGCTTTCTTCGGCTTCTTCGTATGATGAAGGATCTGGGCCGGCGCGCCGACCGTGAATGCGGCAGCGAGGCACGCGGTAGCAGACAGAGTGAGCAGGCGAGCGGAAAAACTCCGGTTCATAGACATCGACATCCCTCGAGGTTGGCAAAAGACCACCGGCAGCGTGCGCTCGATTTCGCCTGTGGGTTTCTCGTTACGATCATTTTAAAGCGGTCCGCCGCTTCTGTGCTCGTGCAGCGGCAGAGAGGTCTCGTTTCCCGCTGAAAGACCGCGCCGTTTGTTTCTTCTAAATACACACATGAGACCGCTCAAAGTGTGGCAGCCAGCTCTGCGGAGCGGGCCGCTTCCAATAATTCGCGGGCCCTGCGCTCCGGCTGTCCACCATCGAAGACAGCGCTGCCGGCGACCAGCAGCTCCGCTCCTGCTTCGACGACTGCGGCCACTGTGTCGTGAGCCACGCCGCCATCCACTTCGATTCGGAAGCTCAGGTTCCGCTCCGCGCGGAGTTCGCGGAGACGGCGGATCTTGTCCAGCGAAAAGGGGATGAACTTCTGGCCGCCGAAGCCCGGGTTCACGCTCATGATCAGCACATGGTGGAGCATGGGAAGCACATCGTAGAGCAGGTCGACGCGCGTCGCCGGGTTGAGGACGACGCCCGGCTCCATGCCGTGTTCGCGGATGTGCTCGATGGTGCGGTGCAGATGGACGCAGGCTTCGTAGTGTACCCCGATCCAGTTGGCCCCGGCTTCAGCGAAGGCCGGGATGAAATCATCGGCGTTCTCAATCATGAGGTGGCAGTCGAGAGGCAGTTTCGTGACCTTGCGCAGCGATTTCACAACCGCGGGACCAAGCGTGAGGTTGGGGACAAAGTGGCCGTCCATCACGTCGACGTGAATGACGGTGCCGCCGCCGCGCTCGGCTGCAGCAACGCCTTCGCCGAGCCGCGCGAAGTCTGCCGACAATATAGAGGGCAACAGTTCAACCACGGGGTCAGTGTATCAGCGGGGGAGTGGCTTCAGGCGGGGCGGGCGAGGCGGGAGCAACGGCGCCGCGGGCGACTCGCGAGATGGCGCGAAGGAGCGGCTTGTGCGGGATGGCACCTTGTGAATCCGCGAAGATGACCTCCCCCATCCGCTTGGCGACGGGGCGGAAGCACCAGCGCGTGAACAGCGCAAGGTGGTCTTCGATCTGCGAGCTGGAGGGGCGGGAGTGTGAGATCGCTTCGAGCGATGTGAGTGCTTTCTCCAGGCGAGCCTCCAGTGTGTCGAGTGCTGAACCAGGGGGTGACGGTTCGAGTGGAACTGCCGCGAGCGCCATGGGATGTGAGTAAAGCGATGAGGAGCCGGACTGCTCGTTGTGCAGCCGCATGCCGAGCGTCGCGTAGGAAACCGGGCCGGCGAGTCCCTGGCTGCCCAGCCGGTAGAGCGCCACCTCTGCGGGATCGGTTGAGGGCTGAATGATGACCGCCGAAAGCTCCGAGAGGAGACGCACTGACTCCGGCAACTCCCCGAGCGCTGTCTCGACCTTTTCATGACGCTGGTGAATGGCGGCGGCGGCCTCGAATTCGAGAGCTTCGGAGGCGGCGGCGCGTTCGCGCTCGAGCGAAGCGAGCAGGCTTTGACCGTGAGTGCGTAGCGTTTCGAAGACAGCGTCGGCTTCGGCGCGATGACGGTCGGGGGTACAGCTTTGATTGCAGGGAGCCAGGCACTTCTTCATCTCGAAGTAAGGGCAGGCGGGATGTTCCGGGTAAGGATGCAGGTCTTCGACGCAGCGGCGCAATTGGAAGAGGTCGAGCACTGCGTCGCAGGCGCGCTCCGCTGCGGCGCGCGTGGGAAACGGGCCGAAGCTGCGATTCGCCGCGCTGCGCACGTAGCGGTTGGTCGCGAAGAGGCGAGGGAAGTCGTTCTCAACCGCCATGCGGAGGTATGCGGGCGGCCGCAGTCTGAGGCGCTTACGTACAGCGGCGGAGTCTCGGGACGAGAAGGCGCTGACAATCTCGCGATAGAGCAGCAGCGAAGCCTCGAATTCCGAGCCATAGGGCGACCATGCGATCTCGCGCACGAAGGGAAGAAGCTGCAAGCGGCGGGAGAGCGCGCCTTCGGGGGCAAGCATGCGCTGGAGCCGGCGGCGCAGGTTGGTAGTGCGCGCGATGTAGGGCTCGCGCCGTTCGCCGAAGCCGAGCGAGAAAACCGCCGGCGATGACGGCAGTTCCGCAAGAGCATTCGTCTGCGCCCCATCGGCTGCCTGGACGAAAGGTAGAGTATGCGCCAGCACGCCTCAATTTTAGCGGCGGCACAGGGAAGTGCGGCGGCAGGAACGCGGAAGCCCGGCTGGCGCTCGTCTCCTCGCATTACTACGCGATGGGGCCCTGGGGGTGCTCCGGGCATCGATGTACAGAAGCTGCTGAACAACGATGTCCGGCTTTCGCGCGAGATGCCGCTGCTGGTCGCAGCCGGCAAAGCAGCGGGTGTGCCCCATCGTATGACGGAAGGGAACAGCTGCTATCATGGCGGCCAGCCCGGGGTGAGCGATGCGTTCGCATCTGCACTGCGGGCGGCGGGCTAGCTGTTGCGCGCGGCGCAGGCCGGCTATGCGGGCGTAAACCTGCATAGCGGTGGCGAGGGGTACTACGCGCCGATAGTCGGCGAGCCCGATGCTACGAAGCTGCGGCCGGAATACTTCGGGTTGTTGCTGGCGCAGTTCACGGGCGCGACCTTCACCGGAGTATCGCTTGCCGGCGAAGCGCCCGGTGTGAATGTCTATGCGGCACGCGGCAAGGACGTGCTCCTGATTGCGATGGTGAAAAAGTCTGGCGATCCTGTGCAGGCGAGATTGCATGGAGGGATCACCCATGCCGCGGAGTGCTGGAAGCTGACAGCACCCTCGCTCGATGCGAAAGACGGCGTCTTATTCGCACGCGCAAAGACGGATGAGCGGCTGATACGAGCGTATGCGGCGGTGCTGTGGGAATTCGTGCTCAGATAAGTTGCATTCTGCTGCGCTGGCTTGCCAGCCTGCAGGGTATTTGCCGCTGTACCGGCCCGCAAGCGAATGGATTCCAGGCGAAATAAGTTGCGAGGCATTGGCATTTCGTCCCTCGAAATTCGCGCATCCGCGCCATTTTTTGTAGACACGTCAAAACGTGTCGCATATGATCCACAAAATCTCACTTGACGAATTTCACCGAGATCCTTAGCCCATGTGAGCTCAGGTCCGTTCTTCACTTCCTTTCCAAGAGGTCAATCGCAGATGGCTGCACGCGGATATTCCTATTTCAAGTTTCGGCTGGCCGTGAGTCTGATGGCCGCACCCATGATGGCTTCGTTCGCGCCTGCGCTCTATGCGCAGGCGACAGCGAGCGGCGCGATCGCCGGCGCCATCACTGATTCCACTGGCGCCTCGGTTGTCGGCGCGGCGGTGACCGCAACAAACACGGGCACGAACGCGCAACGATCCACCAAGAGTGGCCCGGCGGGGGAATACCGTTTCGATCTGCTGCCCGTGGGCCACTACAGCATTCATGTGCAAGCGCCGGGATTTGCTGCCGGAGAGATCAAAGATATCGATCTGCTGGTGGGCACAACGGCCGCGGCAAATGTGCCGCTGAAGCCGGGGAGCACGGGCGAGACGGTGCAGGTGGAGGCCAACAATCAGCTCGTCGACCCGGAGAAGAGCGACGTCTCGGTGGCGGTGACACCGCGGCAGATCAACGACCTACCGCTGAACGGACGCGACTTCGCGAATTTGGCCATTCTCGCTCCGGGCGTGAAGCAGGTTGACAGCTATGACCCGACGAAGAACCGTTATGCGGTCTACGCAGTGAATGGCTCGACCGGACGCAACACGAATACCACGGTCAACGGCATCGATAACAAGGACAACACGGTGGGCGGTGCGGTCATGCAATTGCCGCTCGAGGCCGTGCAGGAGTTCATCATCAGCCCTAACCGCTTCTCCGCTGCGAATGGACGAAGCGAAGGCGCGGCGCTAAATGTCGTGACCAAGTCCGGCACGAACCAGTTCCACGGCAGTGCCTATGGCTTTTTCCGTACGCAGACGTTTCAGACGAACAACTACTTCGCAGAACAGGGCCATCAGCCGAAGCCGGATTACAGTCGGCAGCAGTACGGCGGCTCACTTGGGGGTCCGATCCGGAGAGACAAGGACTTCGGCTTCTTTGCCTACGAGGGGTTGCGCGAGCGTTCCAGTATCTCGGTCA
This sequence comes from uncultured Acidobacteriaceae bacterium, assembly GCA_963757575.1. Taxonomy (GTDB): domain Bacteria; phylum Acidobacteriota; class Terriglobia; order Terriglobales; family Acidobacteriaceae; genus KBS-83. The sequence goes on along the minus strand of CAVWSD010000009.1, from coordinate 289,697 downwards.
ACCCGGACTCGTTCAACGAGCTGACGCTGGTGGCGCAAGTGGCCAAGCAGCAACCCAACTTGTTCGCGGTGGCACCGCAGCCGTCGCATACCATTCCGACGCCCTTTGATGAGAAACGCTACAACGGTCGCATCGATCACAACTTCAATGAGCGAGAGAGAGTGTTCGTCAGCTATCTCGCGCAGGACAACAAGAGCAATAACGATCAGGACACATCGCAGACCGACCTGACCCAGACCAACATCACCCTGAATGATTTGATTCTGGCCAACATTACGCTGAACTCCGTACTCAGTCCGAGTGTGGTGAATAGCTTCACGGCCGGCTTCCAGTACTGGAATAACCTGATCGCGGCGACGGTGGTGGCGCCTAGAATCTTGTTTCCGGATGGAACGGAGTTCGGCACCAACGTCAACGTGCCGCAAAAGTCCAGCCAGCACAAGTTCCAGTTCCGCGATGATCTCTCCTACTCCCATGGCAGACACACGGTGCGTGGCGGAGTGGACTTCCTGTACGAGCCGCAGGTAGGCGGCTATTTCGAGAACAATTCGACGCCGGAATTCGACTTCTACGCGAGTCCCGCCCAGTTGCTTGCTCTGCCCCAGGGCTTCTCCACGCCGGGCGCGGTGCAGGCAATGACCGGCACGTCGGGCGATCCCAGCTTCAATCTTTCGCCTAAAATGCTTGGTCTCTACATCGAAGACGACTGGCGCGCCACACAGCGTCTGCTTATCAATGTGGGTCTCCGCTATGATCGCGATATCAATACCTACGGCCTTGACGCGCAGAAGATCAGCCGCACTCACCAGGAACTGAATGCTGCCGCCGCGACCGGCATACCCACCGTCCCGACGCAGGTCAATCCGAACACTTATCTAACGGGATATACGCCCAGCCTCTCGAACATTGGCGGCGTCTTCACCGGTTTGCCCAACAATGACAACCTGGACATCAGTCCGCGGATAGGCTTTTCTTTCGATCTGCTGGGCAATGGCCGTTTCGTATTGCACGGCGGGTACGGACTCTACTTCGGCCAAACGTTCGAGAACATCCCGCTGTTCATGATCCAGCAGGCAAACAACACGGTATTCGCGAATACCTTCAGCATCAGTTGCACCGGGCCGAATGATCCAAATTGCGGGGCGTCTCAGACAGTGCCGGGCACGAATATTACCTTGACGAATTATCGGTATGGCGTGGATCCAGCTCCGGTGATTCCGCCGGCAAGTCACAATCTGGCGCCGGGATCGACGGGTCGCATCATGGACCCCAGCTATCGCAACCCCTACACGCAGCAGATCAACGCCGGTTTCCAGTACGCACCGAACAATTTCTCGGTGATTGAAGTGGATTACGTGCAAGCCCGCGGCCTGCACGAGAACAAGACGGTCAATATCAACCCGGTTCAATACTTCGGAGCCGGAGCGGGAACACGGCCCTTCTCCGCAGCGTTCAACGCTGCTGGTGTCCCGCAACTCGGCCGCATCGCGGATGAGCAATCCATCGGGCGTTCATATTATGACGGGCTCAACGTCAGCTATCGCCAGCAGATGTGGAAGCGCTTCACCGGCACCATCAACTACACCTTCGCCAAAGCCATGGCATTCGAAGGCGGTGCGGCATCGTTCCGCAACACGGCGACGAACCCATTCCTGGGCCAGTTGCGCCGGCAGGACTTTGGCCCTACGCCCGCCGACGAGCGGCATCACGTCACCGCATCTGCGACGTGGAACCTACCCTGGCAAATCGCTGTTTCGCCGATCTTTCAGATCGGGACTGGCCGGCCGATCGATATAGAGCAGGCAAGCAGTAACTTGTGGGGCTACGGCAGCGGCAACGGCATTCCGCACGCGATCGTGCCGGTAGGCGCATCCCAGACAAACCCGGCATCATACGTGGCCTTTGCGGGCATCTCAGGCCAGGACTATATTTCCTGCCTGGAGAATCACACCTGCACAGAGGTCTCCTATGACAACTATCGTGGACCGGCGTTTGTGGAGCTCGATGCGCGCGTCGGCAAAACCATCACTATCCACGACAGGTACAACGTGAACCTCTTCTTTCAGGGTTTCGACCTGACGAACCGGGCGAACTTCGGAAGCAATCTGCACAACCTGGTCACGGACTTCGATCCGGACCCAAGCGTGAATAATTTCCTGAAGCCGAAGGATTTCATCACGCCCGGTGGAACGGTGATTCCGAAGTCGTTCCTGGGTGAATTTGGAGCGCGCTTCAGCTTCTAAATCAGCGCAAAACCTGACTGCAGCTGAGGGCCGCCTTCGGGCGGCCTTCACTTATGCTGGCGGACAGCGACTTACGATACGACGATCTATACTCCAGCGATCGTCATGCCATCAATGCACAGGGTGGGCGATGCGACCGAGCTGCGGAAGACCATATCGTTGCCGGCTGCGGTGATGTTTCGGAACATCTCTCGCAGATTGCCGGCGATGGTGATGCCTTCAACGGGATAGCTCAGCTCGCCATTGTCGATCCACAGGCCGGAGGCGCCGCGCGAGTAGTCGCCGGTGACCATGTTGATGCCCTGCCCGATCAGCTCGGTAACATAGAGGCCGCTCTTGACCCCCGCGAGAATGGAGGCAGGTGGCAGCGACGATGTCGATTCGAGGAACAGATTGCCCGCGCCGATGCCGGGCGCGCCCGTGATGCCGCGCGAGGCATTGCCGGTCGACTGCATGTTGAGCTTGCGAGCCATGTAGGTGTTGAGCAGGTAGTTCTTCAGCACGCCGCGTTCGATGATGACGGTGCGGCGCGTCGGCAGACCTTCGCCGTCGAAGGGTGCGGTGCCGAAGCCGCCGACAAGCGTACCGTCATCGATGATGGTGAGCTCAGGGCTTGCGACCTGCTCGCCAAGTTTGCCGGCGAAGAAAGAAGATTGGTGATAGATGAGCGAGCCGTTGGCCGCCTCGAAGATGTGACCGACGATGGACCGCGCGATCTCCGGCGAGAAGATCACCGGCACCTGCTGTGTAGGAACAGAGCGGGCGCCGAGACGACGTAGGGTGCGGCGCGCGGCCTCCGCGCCGATGGACTCGGGCGATTCAAGCGCCGAGGCTGAACGTGCACTCGAATACCAGTAGTCACGCTGCATCTGGCCATCGGGAGACTGCGCGATGGGGCTCGCGGAGATGGAGCAGATGGAGCGGCGGTACTCGCCGAGGAAGCCGCGTGAGTTAGCGAGGATCTTGTGGCCTGCGCCGGAATCGAAGGAGCCGCCACGGCTATTCGTGATGCGCGAATCGGCCGCGAAGCATGCTGCATCGGCGCGTCGTGCGAGCGCTATGCGCTCGGCGGCGGGCAGCCCGGCGACGTCATCGGAATATAGGCGCAGATCGCCCGCGAGTTGGCCGAAGCTGGCCGGATCGGGCAGCCCGGCAAAGGGATCTTCCGAGGTGACGCGCGCGAGAGCAATCGCGCCGCGGACGAGGCGTTCCAGACCAGCGGGTGTCAAATCGCTGGTGGAAGTGGATGCGGCACGCGAACCGAGGAAGACACGCAGCCCGGCCGCGCGCGAGCCCGATTCTTTCAGCCGCTCCACCTCGCCTTTGCGGACGAGTGCTTCAAATTCATCGCCTTCGTAGAGAACGACCTCTGCATCCGTTGCGCCGGCGGCGAGCGCCTGGTCGACGAGTTGCGTAGCCAGCGCGGCTGTAAGGTCCTGATGGGATGTGAGCGTCTCGATCATCAGCGGCTTGTCCCACCGACAACCATGCGGTCGAGTTTGATAGTGGGCATGCCGACGCCGACGGGCACGCTCTGACCTTCTTTGCCGCAGGTACCAATGCCTTCGTCGAGGCGCAGATCATGTCCCACCATCGAGACATACTTCAGCGCCTCGGGACCGTTGCCAATGAGCGTGGCGTCTTTCACGGGTGCGGTGATTTTTCCGTCTTCGATGAGATACGCCTCGCTGGCGGAGAAGACAAATTTGCCGTTGGTGATATCCACCTGGCCACCGCCGAAGTTGACGGCGTAGAGGCCGCGCTTCACTGAACGGAGAATGTCCTCTGGCGCATCTTCGCCGGCCAGCATGTAGGTGTTGGTCATGCGCGGCATGGGCACGGCCTGATAGCTTTCGCGGCGGCAGTTGCCGGTCTCCGGAATGCCCATGAGCCGCGAGGAGAGCTTGTCGCTCATGTAGCCCTTGAGGATGCCATTTTCAATGAGGACGGTTTCCTGCGTCGGCGAGCCTTCATCGTCGACGTTGAGCGAGCCGCGACGATTGGGCATGCGGCCGTTGTCAACCACTGTCACTTTGGACGACGCGACCGACTGGCCGATGAGGCCGGAGAATGCCGAAGTGCCCTTGCGATTGAAGTCCGCTTCCAGACCGTGGCCTACAGCTTCGTGCAGCAGCACGCCAGGCCAGCCCGGGCCGAGTACGACTTCCATCTCTCCAGCGGGTGCAGGGACGGCATTCAGTTGCAGGATGGCCTGGCGAACGGCTTCGGTAGCGAAGCCCTCCGGAGTTTTTTCGATCTGGAAATAGTCGAGCTCGACACGGCCGCCACCGCCGGCGCTGCCGCGCGTGATATTTACACCGTCCTTCGCGATGACAAAGACATTGAAGCGGGCGAGTGGCTGGGTGTCGGAGGCGAAGGTGCCATCGGACGCGGCGACGAGGATGCGGCGCACCTCATCGGAGAAGCTGGCGCGAACCTGTACGATGCGCGGATCGGCCGCGCGCGCGGCGCGATCGGCGCGCAGCAGCAGGTCGAGCTTGGATGCAATATTCGCGTCGCCTTCCGGCGAGAGGACCGGATAGAGGTCCTGCTGAGCCTTTTCCCGGAAACCGGCGACAGGCTCCTTCGCGGGGCCGCTGGCGATGAGCGCGGCGGTACGTGCGGCGCGGAGCAGGCGATCGGCAGAGAGATCGTCCGTGTAGGCGTAGCCGGTGCGCTCGCCGGCGACAACGCGCACGCCGCAACCTGCGCTCATGCCCTGGCTGGCGGACTTTACCAGCGATTCGTCGAGGCCGATGGACGTGGAGGCGATGGACTCAAAGTAGAGGTCGGCATAGTCACCGCCGGCAGAAAGCGCCTCGCCCAGGCAGCGCTCAAGAAGCCGCTCGGTGATGCCGAAGGTGTCGAAAAAGTAGCGCCGGTGCTCGGGACCGGAAGAGTTGTGCTGTGTTCCAGACGGAATGTTTGTAGGGTGATGGCTCATGTCTGTTGATTGGATGATCCTGGTCGATTGTAGGCTTCAGTCAGGGCGAATCGGGGTGGATTTTCCCTGCACCCTCCGTGCTAGATTGACCGCATGAGTGCACAGGCGGTCGAACTCGAACAGCAGCAGTACCCGGTGGGACGGTTCAATCTCACCCAGCAGGTCACGGCAGAGGAGCGCAAACAGGCTATCGATTTTCTCGAGGCCTTTCCGCGGCTGTTCCGGCAGGAAGTGGAGATGCGCGGGGATGCTGGCCTGGATCGGCCATATCGCCCGGGTGGCTGGACGTTGCGCGAGCTTGCACATCACGTGGCGGATAGTCATTCGCAGATGTCTGGACGATTGCGCATGGCGCTCACGGAGGATTGGCCCACCATCAAGCCGTATGACCAGGAGGCCTGGGCGAAGTTGGCCGACGCTGCGAGCGCGCCGGTGGCTCCGTCGCTGGGCATACTCGATGGCGTGCATGCGCGCATGGTGACGCTGCTGCGGTCGCTCAAGGATCTGGACTGGGCGCGCGGCTTCCACCATCCGGAGAACGGGCCCGAGCGCGTCGATCAGGTGCTGCTCCGGTACGAGTGGCACAGCCGCCACCACCTGGAGCACGCGCGGGCTGTGCCTCGCTGAGCTCATCCCCCGGAGAGGGCATTTCGCCCGGATCTGCTTCCGTCGCACACTGGCTTTCAGTTAGATGCCGGCCATTGTTACAGATCTCAGCGCAGACAGTCTCGCGCGCGAGCTTGAATCGTTCCTGGCGGAGCACCCCGGCGCGGCGGTGCTGGAAGATGGCCGCGTGCTCTTCGACATGCGCGCAGCGCGCTACGCGCTTTCGGCGGAGCACGGACGCTGCGTGCTGCAGCTATGGTCGGAGGAACGGAACATTGTCCGAACCGTGACCGGGCTGGATGTGCGGAAGGATGCGCTGCGCCTGCAGGTACGGCGATTTGGACAGACGCGGCCGCAGATGCTGCACCTGCTGGTGGACCGCGATCAGCGGACACCTTCGCTGCGCGCGGCCATACGCTCGCGCTACCTGAAACAACTTGAGCACGTGCTGCTGCGCGCCTTCGGCGATTGGAAGATCGAGGGACTGAGCGGCTCCATGGATCTTGAGCACAGCTTTGGTCCGGCATATGCGCGCGGGCTGTTGACGCGCGGACAGAGTGCGTGGGCGCTGATCGCCGTGAATGCGGAGGAATCGCAGGCGACCATTGACGGCATTTTGACGCTGGGTCTGCTGTGGCTGAGCCGCTGCCGCGAGCGCGCAGAAAACCGAACCGGGCGAATTCGGCATGTTGAGGGGCTTCGGGTGATTGTGCCGGAGGGGCACGCAGCCGTCACGCAGTCACGCATGGGCTGGCTGGATGCGGCGCAGGCCAAGTGGGAATTGTATGAATGTGACGCGCGCGCAGATGAGCTGCGGCATCTGGAGATAGGCCGGAACGGCAACCTGGAGATGCGGCTGGTGCAGAACTTCGATAACGCTGCGGCATTGGAAAGATTGCAAGCGGGCGTGGGGGAGGTGCTGGGCTTAGTCCCGCAGGGCGCGCGGGAATGCGTCGAGCTGCGCGTGCACAGCGCGTCGGCGGTGGGGTTGTCGCTCTTCGGGCTGGAATTCGCGCGGGTTCAGCACGGGCTAGCGCCGGGCTCGTTTCAGCGCAGGGACCGCATCACTTTTGGCGCGGGCCCGAGCGAGACAGAGTTGAGTGAGGAGACCGCGCCAATGTTGCGCGAGCTCACGTCCCGTTTGTTTGAAAGCCGTCACACCGCCGGAAGCGCGCGCGATCCCTTGTATCGCATGCAGCCGGAGCGCTGGCTGGAGTCGCGGTTATCGACTGCACTGCGGGAGATGGATCATTCGCTGCTCGCGGCGCCGGTGTACCGCCAGGTACCGGCCTTCGCAGCAAGCGATCGCGGCATGCTCGATCTGCTTGCTGTGAATCGTGACGGGCGACTTGCGGTGGTGGAGTTGAAAGCGGACGAAGACCTGCACATGGTGCTGCAGGGGCTGGACTACTGGATCCGGGTACATCGTGCCGCACAGTCGCGAGGGACCGACGGTTCGAATGACTTCACGCGCTCCGGCTATTTTCCTGGCGTTCGCCTTGCCGATAGGTCACCGTTGCTGTACTTTGTCGCGCCTGCATTGCGCATCCATCCGGCTACGGAGACGGTATTGCGCTATCTGAGTGGCGAGATCGAGTGGAACCTGATTGCCGTGGGCGAGGACTGGCGGCGTTCGCTCGAGGTGATCTGGCGCAAGCGCGCGGGAGCCACTCAGCCTTCCTGAAGAGCTAAATCGCCAGCAGGCTCATCGGCCGCCACTGTCGTTTGCATGCCGCTGAAGCGCTGCGCAAAAAAGTGCTCCACCGCATCCAGGATCGCCGGGCCGGTCCTCGCCTCGTAGATGGTCTTACGCAGCGCGGCGCCGCCGGGCACGCCGTGCGTGAACCATGAGGCGAACTGCTTCATCTTCCCCGCGCCCTCTCGGCAGGCCTTCGCCGCTTCGATGTTCTTCTCGTCCGATCCTGCCGTGTGCCAATGCCCCTCTTCGAGCAGCATGGTGAAGTAGGTGCGGATCATGCGATAGCGGTCCCACTCGGTCGGCACATCGTAGCGGCCGGTCGCGGTGTATTGTGCGATCTGGCGAAAGATCCACGGGTTCGCCGGGGCGGCGCGGCCGATCATCACCGCGTCGCAGCCAGTGCGCGCCACCATGGCAACCGCGTCTTCAGGCGTGCGGATGTCCCCGTTGCCGATCACCGGAATCGTGACCGCGTCCTTCACAGCGGCAATGTGCTCCCAGCGGGCGTCGCCGGAGTAGCCCTGCTCGCGGGTGCGGGCATGCAGCGCGACTGCGTTCAGACCACTCTCTTCCGCAAGACGCGCGAGCGGGACGCAGACGATATTGTCATCGTTCCAGCCCAGCCGGAACTTGACGGTGAAGGGGATCGTCACGGAGCCGCGCACCGCTTCGAAGATACGGGCGATCAGCGGCAGATCGCGCAGCAGGCCGGAGCCGCCATTACAAGCCACGACGCGCTTGGCCGGGCAGCCGAGGTTCAGGTCGACCATGTCGAAGCCTGCGTCCTCGACGATCTTCGCCGCCTCGCTGAGCGTTCGCGGGTCCGAGCCGAAAAGCTGCGCCGCGATAGGATGCTCGTCGTCGTAATAGGTGAGATAGCGCTTACGCTTGGTCTCGCGCATGCGGGAGAGCCCATCGGCCGAGGTGAACTCGGTCATGATCAGCCCGCAGCCGGACTGCTGGTTGGAAATCTCGGTGTCGACGGTTGTGCCAGCATCGGCGGCAGGGGTGAAAAGGCTGGCGTTGCGGATAAAGCGGCGAAAGATGGTATCGGTGACCCCGGCCATGGGGGCGAGCACCGTCGCAGGACGTACCTCAACCGCCCCAATGGCAAAACGCGCAGGCACACGGTCGCGGCTAAGCACGCCGTCGGCGTTCTCCTCGCCCTTCGGGTTGTCGTCCCAGTGCTTCTTCATCGCGGTATGGGTTGCGTGGATAGTGTATGCAAGTGAAGAGGCCTCCCGCGGGAGGCCTCTTTGAGTCTGCCAGCGCAGCCGAGCGTTACTTCGCGGCTGCTGCCTCGGGCTTTGCCGCCTCGGTTTTGGCGTACTTCCGGCGGAAGCGCTCCACGCGGCCGGCGGTGTCGATCAGCTTCTGCTTGCCTGTAAAGAACGGGTGGCAAGCCGAGCAGATTTCCACATGGATGTCGCCCTTGTGAGTCGAGCGCGTCTCAAAGGACGTGCCACAGGCGCACTGCACGCGAATCTGGTCGTAATGGGGATGGATCTTTTCCTTTGGCATCTGTCGCAAAATCCCTTCTCTGCAATCCTCCTATTTTAGGCGGATTTGCCTGATTCCGCAAGGCGAACGGCCCAACGCCACCGCACAGAACGGTAATCGAAGGCCCTCAGCGAGATTGCGTTCAGTAGATGCTTTCTGCACTCCAACGATGCACGTATGATCCATGTGCCGGCTGCCGATAGGTTAGTCCGGCTGTCCGGGTCTGGCTGGTTCGGATTCAGTCGATGAGGTATTGAATGGGCTTTGGCAGTTGGGCCTCAGTGATTCTCCTTTGCGCGACGGTGCCCTTGGCGGCACAACAGGGAACAGCCTCACCCGCCCAAAACCAGCCGCAAGATCGAGATCACCCGGTCCTGTCCTATCGTCCGCCACCCCCCGCGGGCCCTCCGGAAGGCAAGATCAAGCTCGATGTCGTGGTAACCGATGATGCGGGAAAGCCCGTTGCCGGTCTCGAACAGAAAGACTTCACCCTGCTCGATAACAAGAAACAGCGGCCGATCCTTTCCTTCCGAGCGGTCGATGGGAGAACGGGGAACGGGACGGCTGCCGATCCACCTGTTGAGGTGATCCTGCTGATCGATGCCGCCAATACCTCCCTCCAGCGTGTCGCGTACGCGCGCCTGCAAGTGCAAGACTACCTTCGTCAGAATGGCGGTCGGCTGCCCCAGCCAACGTCGGTCCTGCTCCTCTTCGATCTGGGTCTCAAGACATGGCTGAAGGCCTCCACCGACGGGAACCTGCTGGCACAACAACTCGAGCAAGGCGCGACCGCAACACACAAAATCCCGCTGACGAAAGGTTACGACGAACTGGAGCTGCTCTCGCTTTCGATGAGGACGCTGGGTTCCATTGCTACGGTTGAGGGCAACACACCTGGCCGGAAGATCTTGATCTGGATCGGTCCGGGATGGCCGCTGCTGGACTCGCGGTACTACAATGCTCCAGCGTCCACACGCGAGCAACTCTTCAATGCCATGGTCGATATGTCTCGGAGGTTGGATGACTCGCGAGTGACTCTTTACAGCATTTTCCCGATCGACCCGGCTTTTAACGATGCGCGTGAGGCAGGGTTCTATCGCTCCTACCTGAAAGGTGTGGTCTCTGCAAGGCTGACGGAGCCTGGCAATCTGGCTCTGCCGGTCTTCGCCATCCACAGCGGTGGCCGTGCGCTGGACACAACCGGTAATCTGCCCATGCTGATCCACAGCTGTGTTCAGGAAGCGACTGCCTACTACACACTATCCTTCGATCCGGCGACGGCGAAGCACCTGGACGAATACCACGAGCTCACAGTTCGGGTGGCCAAGCCGCGGCTGAAGGCACGGACGAGCACCGCGTATTACGCAGAGCCGTCGTTGCAGTTCCAGCTTCCGGCACTGGGCGGAAAGTAGAGCGTTCTCATCCGTTCTGCACGCTGTTCAGCATGCCGGCAAGCCCGCTATGATGCGCTGTAACTTGAGGGCGGCGTTTCATGCTGCTACAACGCTGCGGGCTGCGCGGGTGATTGATGAGTATGTCGAGTTGGGCCTTTTGCTTGCTGTCCTGCTTTGCCTGCGTGGGTCTCGCGCAGCAGAACGCACCACCCCGCCAGCAGACGCTGAATCAAGATCGTCCTGCGCTTTCTCATCGCGCTGCTCCGAATCCGGGTGCTCCGGTGGGCCAGATCAAACTTGATGTCCTGGTGACCGATGCTGCGGGGCAGCCCGTCGCCGGTCTCGAGCAGCGGGATTTTACCCTGCTCGACGACAACAAACTGCAAGAGATACTTTCCTTCCAGGCCGTCGATCGATCGGACGGCAAAGTCGCGGCTGGCGATCCGCCGGTCGAGATCATCCTGTTGCTCGACGCGACCAACAACTCGCTGCACAACGTGGCATTCGAGCGCTCTCAGATTGAAAAGTTCCTCCGGCAGAATGGCGGACATCTGGCACAGCCGCTGACACTGATGATTTTTTCCGAGCAGGGCGTCCAGGTGCAGCCGCAACCCTCTTCAGACGGCAACCAGATTGCGCAGAGTCTCGAGAAGAGCGGCGGCCACCCTGCATCTGGTCCAGCGGGGCAGCGGCTATGACGCGATTGAGCGCATGGGTTTGTCGATGAAGACGCTGCGGTCGATTGCCGCGGTCGAAGCGCCGAAGCCAGGGCGGAAAATGCTGATCTGGATTGGCCCCGGCTGGCCCATGCTGGAGGGGCCGGGATATCGGGCCACCGATGCGACGCAACGTTCGCTGTTCAACGCAATTGTCGAGACGACCCGGACACTGCGGGAAGCGCGCATTACGATGTACAACGTCGATGCGCTGGATCCGGAATCCCCGGGAATGATGCGCACTAACTATTACAAGAGCTTTTTGAAAGGCGTGCGATCCGCGCACGATATCGAGTCCGGCGATCTGTCGGTTCCTGTCCTTGCCACCCATAGTGGCGGCCTGGTGCTCAACACGGCCGATGACCTGGTCAGGCAGCTCAATCGTTGCGTCGCCGAGGCAAAGGCCTATTACACGCTGGGCTTTGATCCGTCGGCGACTGAGCGCATCGACGAATATCACGGGCTGGAAGTGAAGGTAGACAAGCCGGGCCTGAAGGTGCGCACCAACGCCGGCTACTACGCTGAGCCGGCTTTTCGGCCGTAATTGCAGCGCAATGAGCGGCTACTAGGTGCGAGCGGGTATGGCTATGCATCCCGGATATCGAAGCGGCGGACCGCTCCATTGTCGATTGCGAAGACGTGACCCACCATGTGATCCAAAAGGAGGCTGCCTTGGAGATCGTGCACGACCTGGTGCACCTCGACAACGATCTCGCCATTCGGCCCCTCGGAAAAGCGCACCGGCTCCACATGCGGATCAACCATGTCCCATTGGCGAGTCCAGTAGTTGCGAACTGCCTCCCGCCCATGGAGGTGCCCCCCTTCCATCCCGTTGGCCCATACGACATCCTCATGCAAAGCGGCGAGCACGGCATCCATGTCGCGGGCGTTGAACCGGTTGTAAAGGAAATTCAGGAGCTCGACTTCATCCTGCACTGCCATCTCCCATCGCCGCGGCCCTCCTGAACGGACTCGCAACTCACACTTACTGACGAATGCTCCCAGTTTGCGCTCCTTTAAGGTCAACTCTTCCAGGTGTGTGTCGAGTGTCCGGTACTGCGTGTCGAATCGCGCCTCGAATTGCCCGAAGTGCCCGATGGTCTGCCAGCGGTCGATGGTGATGAACACCTGCTGATGACTGCTGTCGGCTGAGGAGAGAAGTTCCGTGCCCAGGTAGCCGTCGGCCTGTGCGAAGAGCTGCGCCCAGGGGCCGTTGCTCCCGTAGGCCGCGATGAAGGCGTCGACGTTATCTGCACGAACGACGAACTCCCAGAGGACGACATACATTTCCACTTTCTCTCCTGGTTTCCCATGAATCCGCCTGCTCTCGCGAGGCTTGAGGGGCGGCAGGCGAGTGCGATACTAGCAGGCATGGAGAGCACTGCGGACAAGACTGGTGTGGCCAATCCTTCGCCCGCCTGCTCGCTGTGCGGCGGGACGGGCATGCGGATCACCCGCGACACGCAGGGCGACCGGGTTGCGGCGGTCTGCAGTTGCCGGGTAGCGCGGCAGGCGCTGCGACGGCTGGAGCGCGCGAGTATTCCGCCGCGTCATGAGCACGCGACGCTCGAGAACTATGAATCGGTTGAGACGACCGGCTCCCACGAGACCATGCTGCAGGCGCACTTCAAGGCGCACCAGTTCGTCCTGGATTATCCGCACAATACCGATGGCCGCGGGTTGATGTTTGTGGGGATGGCGGGCCGCGGCAAGACCCACCTGGCCGTCGGCGTGCTGCGGGCGCTGATCGAAGAGAAGGGCTGCCAGGGCCTCTTCTCCGACTATGGCGATCTGCTCAAGCAGATCCAGAATTCCTATAATTCTCGATCGGATACCACGGAGTTCGAGCTGCTGCGGCCAGTCATGGAGGCCGAGGTTCTGTTGCTGGACGATCTGGGCTCCACCAAGCCGACCGCATGGGTGTGGGACACCGTGGCGCAGGTGCTGAACGCCCGCTACAACCACAAGCGGACGACGATTATTACGACCAACTTTGCGAACCGTCCGCCTGCCAGTGGGGGGAAAGAGGACACCCTCGGCGATCGTATTGGCGAGCGAATGCGTTCCCGTCTGGCGGAGATGTGTGTCTCGATTGAGGTGCAGGGCGCGGACTTTCGCCAGACGGCCGGCGAAGCGAATTTCCATTGGTCGAAGGCGGAATTTCTTCCCGGTGGCTAAACGGGACCGCGGCCTCGCGCAACCGAACGTCACCACTGCCGTCGTATTTCCGGGAAAAAGCGGGCATCGCTGATCTTGGATCCCTGCCCGGTTTCTGGGCTAGGCCACGGTCCAGAGCAGGAGAATGACCGCGACCAGGATCGCGGCGCGGTACACGTACTCCTGCAGCCGGCTTGCCTTGGGATCGAGATTGGGGGACGGCCGGGGGGTTCCGCTCGGGTCTCGCGTCGCCTGCATGGGAGTCGCTCCTCGGCCTAGGTCAAATGCTTTCCTCTTCAGACGTTCTATGGTGGCAACTGGTCGCGGAAAATCGCATGAAGAATGAGTGAAGTGTGCAGCCGACTGATCAGCGGATCGATTCCGCGGGAAGCATCCAGCGTAGAATCGCTGCCATGGCGAGTGCGGGAAACAGCGGTGCGGGGGGCTTTCTCTCCGAAAAGAAGACCGAGCCGGAGGGCCGATCCTGGCTGCCTTGGCTCATTGCCGGCATGGTGGTTGTAGTGGTGCTCGGCGGCATCGTTTTTTCGAGCCATCGGGAGCGCGCCGCACAGCGGGCGGAAAATGCCTCGCAAAGACCGGACGCGTATGCCAGCCAGTTGACCATCGGCAACCTGCAGATGAGCGAGGCGACGAATTTCGCCGGCGGCAAGGTGACCTACGTCGACGGCGTGATCACGAACAAAGGCGACAAGACGGTGACCGGCGTCAACGTGCTGGTCACTTTCAATAACGATATTGCCGAGCCGCCGCAGCAGACGCCGATGCCACTGACCCTCATCCGGACGCGGGACCCCTACGTCGACACCGAGCCGGTCTCGGCCGCCCCCTTGAAGCCGGGCGACGCGCACGAATTCCGGCTGATCTTCGATCATGTTTCACCAACATGGAATCAGCAATATCCGGCGGTTCAGCCGACCCGCGTCCAGACGCGTTAGACACCAGCGCGGTGCAGTTTTTTCGCGGCAGTCTGTCATAACCTCATTGCGAACCGCTTTTGAGGCGGCCTTTTCCGATTACTTTAGTACGCAAGGAGCCTGTGGATATCAAGATAAATATCTGCTTTTTCAATTATTTACGACTATGTACCACTCTGGAATTGGCTTTGGCATGCCTGTTGCAACAGGGACAGCAGCATGGCTAACCGAAACGCGACAGTATTCGCCTCCAGTACGATGGCCGCCCTTATGTTTGCGGCGACCCTGAGCCTGTCCGCGCAGACCTCCACCCCCCCGGCGACAGACACGCAACAACAGCCATCCTCCACAGCGCAGAGCCCGCAGGACAACGGCGCCTACGCCACCGGAAAGCCTCTTCCGACCAAGACGAACGAGGGCTTCTGGGGCCACCTCAACCCCCTGGCGCGCAAAAAGTGGGTCAACCGGCAGGTTGGTCCGGTGAAGGACCGGCTGAACGAGCTGGATCAGCTCACAGCGAAGAACGGCAACGATATTAAGGATCTGGACGCCCGCAGCTCGGCCGGTATTCAGAAGGCGCAGACCACGGCGGACGGCGCGAACCAGCTTGCGACCACGGCAAACACTCAGGCCGGTCAGGCCTCGCAGATGGCGCAGCAGGCTTCCACCCGCACCGACAATCTGAACACGACGGTCTCGAACCTGGACCAGTATGCGCCGATGGCGGACACCGAGATTCGCTTCCATAGCGGCCAGACAGTGTTGAATGCAAAGGCCAAAGAAGCGTTGGACGACGTTGCAACCAAGCTGCAGGGGCAGAAGGGTTACATCGTCGAGGTGCAGGGCTACTCGCGGACACGCGGGCAGGCCGGCATCGCGAGCTCACAGCATATGGCGGACGCGGTGGTGCGCTACCTCGTCGTCGAACACAATATTCCGGTCTATCGCATCTATCGTGTCGCGCTCGGCAACGCTCCGGCGGAGTCGGACGGCGGGACGGCGGCGCGTGGCAGCCTTGTCCACGTGACGTTGATGCACAACAGTTTAGCGGCTTTGAGTGGCCCATCTTCGGATGGCAGCTCACCCATTGGTGCGACGCAGCAGTCGCCTTCGCAGCCCTCCCCCCAGGGTGCTGCGTCGCAACCAATGGCGCAGCCTCAGCCCCAGCAGTAAGGCTGGCCGCAACCAAGCTCTCACACAACGAGAGAACCAAGGCAGATTGGCCCCTCCTCAAAAGAGGGGCCCTTTTTTTGCTCCGAATAAGGCTGTTTGGGTGCGCTTTGGGGCGCAATTGGGTACGCTACGGCGCGTTCTTTGTGCAGCATTCCTTGTGCGAAGTGGCTGGTGTGTGGATGTGGTGAACGACTGTTCACCTCGTCCGCTGGTGTGCCGGAATGGGAATCAGATCTGCGGCGTCATGCGATCTGCTGAACCCATTGGCTTCGCCAAGCCGGCGCTTCGAAGGGATCCGCAAAATACTGCGTCTCGTGCACGACCTTACCGTTGCGGAACTCCATAATGCTCACTGTGTATGCTGGTCGGCCCTGGTAGGTGATTGTGTATTCCGTGATCCAGAGATCACCGTTTCCGAGAATTCGCTTGACGTTGAAGCCTGACGGCTTGCCGGGATGATGACTCCGCAAGGCCTGCAAATTGCTTCGTCCGAGGATTCGCTCGCCTGACTGGGGATAGTCACAGATGGCATCGTCAGCGTAAATATCGTGCTCCGCGTTTGCATCGCCGGCTGCCGACGCGTGCCAGTGCGCATTCAGGGCTTCACGTATGTGTTCTTCTTCCATGGACCGCTCCAGTCGTTTGGCTTCAGGTTCGATTCGCCTGTGGAATGAAACCGGGAACGCCCGTCTTCACCACTTCATTGAGCCTTTGCCTGGTCTGAATGCGACTGATTTCGTTGAACGCGTCTTCCGGAAGGGAAGAGATGTCGAAATTTTCTCTAGCGCGTGCCGCAGTTTTAGGCGTGGTCAGCAAAGCCGTGCCACGCTGCACAGCCCATGCGAGCAGCACCTGTGCCGGCGTCCTTCCAACTCGTGCGGCGATTGCCGAGATGACTGGATCTTCAAGCAGCCCCGGCCTCATTCCGTGACCCAATGGCGCAAAAGCCAAAAACACAATGTCCTTGTCTTTGCAGAATTGCAGAAGCTCGGTTTCCGGCAGATAGGGATGGGCCTCGACCTGGACCACGGCTGGCTTGATTCTTGCTGATTCATAGATGGGCAATAATTCGTTCAAGCTGATGTCCGACAGTCCGATGGCCCGGCATCTGCCGCGGTCCACGAGACTCTCCATCGCCCTCCACGTGTCGAGCAAAGTTACTCCGCTGTCGTAGATGACATTGCCGTTTTGATCCCGCGGATCCTGCTCATCTCCCGGTTGAAACGCAAACGGAGTGTGAATGAGGTAAAGATCCAGATAGTTGAGCCCGAGTCTGTCCAGGCTCGCATCGAAAGCCGGTTCAACACGCTCGGGCCGATGATTGGAGTTCCACAACTTTGTGGTAACAAAGATGTCCTCGCGCGCGATTCCTCCAGCGGCAAGTGCCGCCTGCAGACGCTTCGCCTACCTGACGCTCGTTCCGGTATCGTTCCGCACAATCGAAGTGTCGAAATCCGGCTTCCAACGCGTCTCTGGTAGCACTTATCGTCTCGGCTGCATCGGGAATCAGTGTGCCAAACCCGAGCGCGGGCATGTGGCCGGCTCCATGGTTGAGTGGCATTCTCGTAGTCCGAAAATCAGGAGACCCGATCATGATGGCTCCTCGGCACTATCTCGCGTCCAGCATCACCGTCAGGATACGCGGGGTCCTGATCTTTCGTAGATCACTTTGTAACGTTTGGCCCTCGACCGTTCCGGTCATCAGCGTTCGGTGTGATCGGCACACTGTTCTGAGTGTGTGCGATTGAAACGGCAAAAAGCAGCGGCGTTGCGATTATGGACGACATTGAGTGCTCTTGAATAGCTTAGGCCGACAATCGTAGTACGCCTCGCTCTGCGGGGAATATTGATGTGAATGCGGGGTCTCCTACTATGTCGGATCAGGATAAGTACGCATAAACGCGCGTCTATGGAGACGGGCCATTTAGGTTTTCCACGGGGTCGGCTTCTGCCGCCCTGATGTTCTTGACCTCCCAGTAGTCGCGTGGCAGGTGGAATTCGTCGATGAGTGCGGCGTCCATGCGTAACGGGTGCGAGGCTTCTATAGATGAGCTGGAATTCGGGGCGAGCGTCCAGGTGGGCTGAATCTCCAGACTTCATTCGACATTTCCGGGATGCGGGTGGTGTCCAGGACTGGCACAATGTTCTGGTTGCTGCGCACGCTGGGACATGAGACGAAGGAGCTTTGAATTGACCCCGGAAACTGCTTATTCCACGGCCGACGACTCTCGTGTCCCGCGGGTGGTGAACGGAGCCGCGCCGCAGGGGGACCGGCAGAATCCTTACCTGCGCATCTTCAAGTCAAATGTCTTTGTTCGCGATCATGAGCGGGCGCTGAAGTTCTATGTAGATCTGCTTGGGTTCAGTGTGCTGGCCGAGGCGCGCTTCGAGTTCGGGCGGTGGGTCGCCGTTGCGCCTCCGGATGGCAGCACGATCCTGGCGCTGATTGCACCCAATCGCGGCACAGAGAATTACAAGCTGATTGGCCGGGCAACGCAGATCGGTTTCATCGCCGAGGACATCTATGCGACCTACGATCTTTGGCTGAGCCGCGGAGTACGTTTTCTTCATCCTCCGCAGCCTCAGTTGTGGGGCGGCACGACGGCGATCTTTTGCGATTCGGATGGCAACTCCTTTGACCTGCTCGGCTCCGATGAGATGAGCCGGGAGATCGAGGCGCAACGCCGCGCAAATGCGGAGAAGTTGGAATCCGAACGGCGCCTGGCGCAGGAGCTGGAGATTGCGAAGCAGGTGCAGGCGCGATTGTTCCCGCAGACATTTCCCGCGCTTCGCACGCTGGACTATGCAGGCGCGTGCATCCAGGCGCGCCATGTGGGCGGCGATTACTACGACTTCTTCGCTCTGGGAGAGGAGAAGGTCGGGCTGTTCGTCGGAGACATCTCGGGCAAGGGCATCGCTGCCGCACTGCTGATGGCGAATCTGCAGGCGAACCTTCGCAGCCAGTTTGCCGTGGCGCGCGAACAGCCGCAGCGTTTTCTGCAATCGGTGAACCGGCTGTTCTTTGAGAACACGGTGGACAGCGCGTACGCCACTGTCTTCTTTGCCGAGTACGACGACCTAGCGCAGCGTCTGCGGTACACCAACTGCGGACATCTTTCGGCGCTGCTGTTGCGGCAGGATGACGCGGTCGAGTGGCTCCACTCTACCGGCACCGTGCTGGGACTATTTCGAGAGTGGGAGAGCCCGTCGGTGGAGTGCCAGCTCGCGCCCGGCGATACGCTTGCGCTCTATACCGATGGGGTGACGGAATCGTTCAGCGATGCGGGCGAGGAGTTCGGAGAGCAGCGTCTGATCCAGGCGCTGCAGAGGCATCGTGCGCAGGCGGCGCAGTCGATGGTCAGGTCTGTGATCGCGGACGTACAGCGCTTCAGCCCGCAGGAGCAGCACGACGACATTACGCTGATTGTGGCGAAATGCCGCGCGGCGACTTGAGTGCGGCTCGTGGTCAGTGCTTCGCCTGTGCTTGTTCGATTGACCGGACGAGGCCGGCGAGGCGCGCAGGATCTACGTCGCTTACGCCTGTGACTTCGAGGTCATTGGTATCGAAGCCGGTTACGTGAAAGCCTGCATGCTCGGCTTGCGGTGGATTTTGTTCTGCCGCGGCGGATCGCTGCTCGACGAAGACAGAGACGCGATGACGGCCGATGCTGTAGAGAAGCTGCGCTACCGGACGATTGTGGAGATAGGTGAGGTTTGCCCCGTCCAGCCGCGTGTCGGCCGGGAGAGTGTCGGGAAGATTGAAGCTGAAGGGCAGCTTTCCCTGGAACCAGGGCTTCACGGTGTGACGATCCGAAGAGATCACTTCGGGTGGCTGATTGGCCGCAAGCGTGGCAATATGCAGATCGGATACTTCGCTGACGAGTGCAGCGCGTTCCAGGGAGGCGCGGCTTGAGCTTGCCGCATGCCGCTGCCACAGGAGCGAAGCTGACGCGAATACCAGCAGCAGCGCTGCAATCGGCAGAGCCAATGAGGCGATGCGTCTCAGCGCTGGCCGCTTGAAGCACCGCCGCGGTGAACACGAGGCGCGTGCTGCTCCTGCGACGATGCGAGGCGCCGCAGCCGTTGCTGCAACTCAGGGGGCAATGTGTATCGCTGGCCCGCCCTTGCGGTGGCGGTTTTCAGCAATGCCTGACTCAGCGCGCTCGATGTGCAGGCGGGGCATTGGTCCAGGTGCTCTTTGGCCGCTGCGGACTGCTCGGCGGAAAGCTCGTCGTCCACTAGCGCGTTGAGCGTGGCCGAAGAGAGATGGGAGGTCATGCGCGGGACTCCCTGGTCGAACGCGTCTCGGTTTCGAGTGATTTGCGCAAAGCTGCTCGCGCACGAGCAATGCGAGACATCACGGTTCCGATAGGAACATCGAGCACGGTTGCGATTTCCTTGTACTTCATCTCTTCCACATCGCACATCAGGATGACTTCGAGCAGCGGCGGTGGGAGCTTTTCCATGGCGCGATGAAGGGCGTCGCGATCCGCGGAGAGGATAAGGTGTGTCTCCGGAGTCGAGCGGTCGATGGCTGCTTCGGGATAGATTGGCGGACCGAAGTCGCTCTGTTCTTCCAACTCCGCGTCGAGAGAGACGGTGCGCTGCGCTCGAAGGCCAGTGCGGGAGGTGAGATAGGTATTTCTGAGAATACGAAAGATCCACGCCTTGAAATTAGTCCCCGGCTCGAAGGAATCGAATCCGCGAAGTGCTTTTAGCGATGTTTCCTGCACGAGATCCTCCGCGTCGGTTGCGTTGCGCGAGAGCCAGAAGGCTACGTTATAGAGCGATGGCAGCAGCGGAAGCGCCAGATCCTCAAACGTAGAGGGCCCGGCGGCACTTTCACGAACTGCGCGCTTCCACGACAGCAGCGCCATCTGTGCCTTTCCTGTCCCTCCTAAAAAGGAGAACTGACTTTTACCGAGTTTATTCCCATTGGAAGGGAATAGATGGACCGGCCCGGAGTTTGCATCCGTGGAGGATTTACTCATGAAGGATATGCCAGATAGGAACGGTACGCCGCAGGGGATACAGAACGATGCGCCTGCGGAAGCGAAACAACCTGAACCCGCGGCCAAGGATGGAATCGACCGGCGGAACTTTCTCAGTTGCATGGCGTGGGCCGGCACCGGACTGCTGTGGACAATGGCCGGCGGCGTGCCAACGTCCAAACTTTTCGCCGCAACCGCCGGAGCCGCAGGCCAAAGCGCTGCGCATGCCCATGGGGGATCAAGCTTCAGTTTTGTGCAGATCAGCGATAGCCATATCGGGTTCAACAAGGCAGCGAATCAGGATGTGGCGGGAACGCTGAAGCTGGCGATCGGGAAGATCAACGACCTTTCGGTGAAGCCGGATCTGCTGCTGCACACGGGCGACGTCACGCAGTCGTCGAAGGCCGCCGAGTTCGACACGGCGCAGCAGATCATCAAGGACGCGAAGGCCGGCGAAACGTTCTATGTTCCGGGCGAGCACGACACTGCAACGGACGATGGTGTGCTCTATCGCGAGCGGTTCGGCAAAGGCACTGTGGGGAATGGCTGGTACAGCTTCGAGCACAAGGGAGTGCACTTCATCGGGCTCAACAATGTATTGCAGATCGATGCCATGGGCAAGCTGGGCGCGGAACAACTGTCGTGGTTGAAAAATGATCTCGCCTCGCGCTCGGCTTCCACGCCGATTGTGATCTTCGCGCACATTCCGCTGTGGATGGTGTATCCGCAATGGGGCTGGGGCACGCAGGATGGCGCGGAGGCGCTTTCTTATCTGCGGCGCTTCGGTTCGGTCACGGTGCTCAATGGGCACATTCATCAGACGGTGCAGAAGGTAGAAGGAAATATCGCCTTCCACACCGCCACATCGACGGCCTTTCCTCAACCCGCACCCGGCAGCGCGCCACATGCGGGGCCCATGGTGGTTCCCGCCGGCAAGCTCGAGAGCGTGCTTGGTGTCACAAAAGTTCGCTACATCGCGCGACAAAGCCATCTGGCAATCGTGGACTCCTCGTTGGCGGAGAAGGTGTGAGAGTTCTCAGATCTGTAACGATCATGGGCGCAATTACGGGGATCGTTTCGTTTTTGCTCGCCCATGCTCATCCTTTTGGGGACGCCGGCCTGTACGCGCAGAAGCAAGGGGCG
This sequence comes from uncultured Acidobacteriaceae bacterium, assembly GCA_963757575.1. GTDB lineage: Bacteria > Acidobacteriota > Terriglobia > Terriglobales > Acidobacteriaceae > KBS-83. The sequence continues at coordinate 268,196 of CAVWSD010000009.1, read as the reverse complement.
CCGCTGATCATGGAGCATGCGGCGGTGCCTCCGGCGGTGCGCGACATGCTTGCCGAAAAATGCGCGGATTGTCATTCCGCGCAGACGCGTGCTCCGCTGTACGGCCGGTTCGCACCGATCTCATGGCTGATGGAACGGGACATCATTGAGGCGCGAGATGCAATGAACCTGAGTTTTTGGGACAGATATTCCGCGGACCAACAGGAGACGCTGAAGGCAGAGATCCTGATGCAGGCAAAGGGGCATACGATGCCGCCGCTGCAGTATCGCCTGATCCACACAAATGCCACCATAGCGGATACGGATATCACGGCTTTGACAGAGTGGGCGCGGGGAGCGCCGCGCGTATCCGATTCCGGCGGGCAGGCGCTGACGGAAGGCGATGCGCTGCGCGGCAGGGAGATCTTCGAGAAACGGTGTACGGGGTGCCACGCGATGGAGCAGGATCGCGAGGGACCGCGGCTGCGCGGAGTGTTCGGTAGAACTTCGGGCGCGGTGCCTGGGTTTGACTATTCGCCGGCACTTGCGAAGGCGCATATTGTCTGGAACGGGACGACACTGGAGCAGTGGCTTGCCGATCCGGACGCGGTGGTTCCTGGTAACAACATGGAGTTTCACGTGGCGAAGCCACAGGAGCGTCAGGATTTAATTCGCTTTCTCAGAGATAGCACGAGTAAGTAGAAGAGCTCTTTCCATGTTGATGGTTGTACCGCTCACGCATCCTGCGAAGAAAAAGTAGTCAGGTTTCCACATATTTTTTTTGCGGCGCGGGGAGTTATCCGTGCGGATAGACTCCGCGCGCGCGGCGGCGCAGGATGAACAATTTGCGCTAAATAGAGCCCCGCTCAACGGTGCGACGCATTTTTTCCCGTGTCTGGTGAGAGATTGTTCACGGTGATGCGCGATCCGCTTTGTTCGATCGACCAAAGCAGCAGGGCCGACAGCTCAGGCTGCATTCAGCCATCCTTAATCTAGCCGCGCCTAGGCTGTAGACTGCTTGGAACACTGTGTCATTACTGGAGGTTCGATCGTTGGGTGAGGACAGCATGATACGGAGGATTCACCATGCAACTGTCCGCCGCTCCTCGAGGCGCGATGAGGTTTCTCTCGTTCGCTCTTCTGGCGCTCACTCCCCTTTCCCCCCTTTGCTGGGCGCAGACCCAAGCCCAACCCGAAGCCCAGGCCACATCCAACGCCAATAAGCCGATCGTCTTTCTCATCGTTCTCGAGAACAAGAACTGGGTTGGAAGAGGCGGTATCTCCGGGAGTTCGCAAGCTCCCTATATCAACCACACGCTGGTCCCGATGGCGGCTGTCGCCAATAACTACTTCAACCCGCCGGGCAATCATCCCAGCCTGCCAAATTATTTATGGATGGAAGCGGGCCAAAACTTCGGGATACATAGCGATAATTCGCCCGGCTCCTATCACCTGACCACCCATGCGCATTTGAGTGAGTTGCTGCAGAACGCAGGAATTTCCTGGCGTGCCTACGCGGAATCTATCTCTGGAAAGGTCTGTCCGCTAGGTCCGGAAGGCGGCAACGATCCCAGCGGCGGAGCGCTGTATCAGCCGAAGCATCTTCCGCAGATCTACTTCCGCGACATGACGAATGGGAACAATCCTCACTCGTCCTATTGCATCCAGCATGTAAGACCGCTGAGTGAACTAGGCCGCGACATCAAGGGCAACACAATCGGAAGATACAACTTCATTACACCTGATATGTGCCACGACGGCCACGATGGATGCAGCGGCAACGAGATCGCTCACCTTGATTCCTGGCTGCGCAATTTTCTACCGCAGATCCTGAATTCCCCGCAATACAAGCAGGGACACGTCACCGTATTCATCGCAACCGACGAAGCGGCGAATGGCGATGGGCCAATTCCATTTCTCGCCCTCGGACACAATGTGAAACACGGATACAAGAACGAGATCCGTTACACGCACAGCTCCCTGCTGCGGACGCTGGAGGAAATCTTCAAAGTGGGGCCTCCACTGGGACATGCAGCGGGTGCCAATGACTTGCGGAATCTTTTCACTGTGCTGCCGTAACTGAGTTGCAGTGAGCGATTGCAACAAATGAAATGAATGGGAGGGCAGAGATGCCCTCCCATTCATTTGCTACCGGGAATTTCTGGGCTGAATGGCGATGTTCTGCGGATGACTGATGGTGTATGGCGAGCCGGGAGCCTGGGTAGCGCCCGCGGAGGTCAGGGTGAAGACAAAGAGTTTTCCTGCGGCGCGGCTGATCGCGTACAGGTGGTAATTGTTGTCCCAGAAGAGTTGATCGACCGCGGACTTCGTGAGCAGACCAGTGTCATGGGTGACAGGGCTGCTGCCGTTGAAATGGAAGATCTGCAGCCCCGCAGCGCCCCCAACCGCGAGCAGCTTGCCTGAAGGCTCCATCTTGAGATCGGCTACAGTGCCGACGGAAGTCTGCGGCATGTTGTGGACGGTGCTCGTGGTGCGGAGATTACCCGCGCTATCGGCTGTGTAGGTCGCAAGCTGTGGCGGTCCGTCCGGATTGAAGTTCTGATCGACGGCCTGCATGGTGATGGCCACATGATTAGTGGGATCGGCGGCTGTCTGCGAGGGGCACCAGAAGTCTCCTTGTTTGGGTCTTGGCAGCGGTGCGGTGATGCCGATCTGCTTCAGCGCTCCGTTGCTGCTGCGCTTGAAGCCGCCAATCTCCCAATACAGGTTGTCGAGGCAATTTGCGGTATAGGCATAGACGTTGTTGCCGATGAAACTTGCCGGAAGGTACAACCAGGCATCGCCGAGGCTTCCGCCCCGGTTTTCGAGGGTCCCGCTGGATTTGTCAACGGCGAGCGAGTGATAGGAGTTGTTCGAGCAATCACTGCGGAACTCCATGTCATAGACGGTTGCGCCGGTGCGATCGGTGAAGAGCGGGCCGGAGTTTCCGCAGTCGCCCTGGTTGAACTTCACGATGTCGGTCGACCTCTTCCAGTGGAGCGCTCCATTGGGCTCGATCAGGAACTGGGCGATGTAGATGCCGTTGCGGGTGGAGGCGAAGAGATACCTTCCATTTGTCGCCATGTTGGTGACGTCGTCGCGGAAGGGCGATCCGGAAACCGGGGTGAGCTTGCCGTTGGAGGCCGCGGCGTAGGCATGGATCTCATTGGTGCTGCTGTTGTTGGGATTGCTGGAGACGTAGACGTAGGCGACTGGCGAGCTGGTGGTGGAGGACTGGACGGCGGCGGTTTCGGGCGAGGTAACCTGCGCAGATGCGACTAGCGTCAATAGCGGGGCGCTCAGGCAGGCAAACAGAAAAGTACGCATGACAGCAATCTCCTTCGCTCTGTGAGGGACAGAGTTTGCCGGGTTAGATGCAATTTCGTGCCTGTGCGAATTACCTGATCGGATGGATCGCCGGAGGACTAGCAGTATGCGGAGTGGATCGCCAGCAATTGTTCCAGCAGCGGCTTGAGACGATCGAGGTGGAGCGCGTTGGCGCCATCGGATTTGGCGTGGGCGGGATCGTTGTGGACTTCGAGGAAGATGCCGTCGATGCCGGCGGCGACGGCGGCGCGCGCGAGCACGGGGATGAACTCCGGCTGGCCGCCGGAGACGCCGTTGGCTGCGGAGGGTGTCTGGACGGAGTGTGTGCCGTCGAAGACCACCGGCGCGAGCGCGCGCATGATGGGAAGTGAGCGCATGTCGACGACGAGGTTGTGGTAGCCGAAGCTCGCGCCGCGCTCCGTGAGAAACACGCGGGTGTTGCCGGTGGAGGCGATCTTTTCGACGGCGTGCTTCATGTCCCCAGGCGCGACGAACTGACCCTTCTTCACATTCACGGCGCGGCCGGTTTTTCCGGCGGCGACGAGCAGGTCCGTTTGGCGGCAGAGGAATGCGGGAATCTGCAGGACGTCGCAGGCCTCAGCGACAGGCGCGCAGTGCGCCGGCTCGTGCACGTCCGTGAGGACGGGGAGGTGGGTTTCCTCTGCAATGCGCTTCAGGATGCGGGTGCCTTCGATGAGGCCCGGACCGCGAAAGCTCGTGACGGAGGTGCGGTTCGCCTTATCGTAGGAGGCTTTGAAGATATAGGGGACGCTGAGATCCGCAGTGATGCGCTGGATGGCATCGGCCATGATGCGGGCGTGCTGCTCGCTCTCGATCACGCAGGGGCCGGCGATGAGGAAGAGCTGACCGCGGCCGACGGGGACATTGCCGATTTCGAAGTCGTGTGGCATTGGGGACAGGATAGCGCTTCGGATTGACAGCGCAATACGCCGAGAGTACGCTGAGGCGCCCTTGGGCCATTCCCCAATCACAATTTAAGGAGAACGCTATGCGAGTACGCCTCGTGCTGTTATGGGCCCCTCTGTGTCTTTATCTCGTTCCAAGCCTTCCGGCTCAGGATGCGACGAAGGCTGATCCTGCGCATTACAAGGTAGTCAGTGAAAACGACCAGGTGCGCATTCTAAAGGTGCACTACGGGCCGGGTGAGAAGTCGGTGATGCACAGTCATCCCGATTCGGTTGCGGTATACCTCAGCAACGCGAAGGTGAAGATGACCTTCCCGGACGGCAAAACGCAGGAGGCTGAGGTGAAGGCAGGGGATGCGCAGTTCACCCCGGCTGCCACCCACCTGCCTGAGAACGTTGGGACCGGGGAGGTTGAGCTGATTCTGGTCGAGCTGAAGGGGAAGGGCGGTAGCTAGGGCGGTGAGGGAGGCCCCATCGTGCGTTCGGCAGGATGGGGCACACCCGCGATGGTGGCGGGGAGGCTCTGAGACCGATTAGTGTGCGACGAAGGCGCGGTAGTGCGACTCGCGCTTGCCGACGAGCACCAGGAAGCCGTCCTCGTCACGGCGGAGCTTCATTGGGGTGCCCGGCATGTGATTCGCGAGGCTACTCTGCCTGAGGATGGTGGCGCTGAGAGGAAGGTACGCGGATGCCCTGGCGACGCGGGAGTGATCGGGTGTGAGCTCGTATTCTGTTCCTGCGACTGTGACGGTATAGACGGCGCCGCGGATGTCAGAGCAGCGGGCAGAAGCATCGATCGTCCGGCGTGCGGTGTTGCCGTAGGTGGCGGCATCGGACTGGGTGGCGGCGGAGCACGCATTGTCCACCACCGTGGTGCGGACCTTGGTGAGGATGCCATCCTGATACGCAGACGAATCCGCCGCGGCCGCGAGCGGGAATGCGAGAAGGAGAAGGGCAAGTGCCGGTTGTCGCTTCATGGGAGGGCGTCTGCTGGCAAGGTTAGCAATGCGACCTGGGACAGGAAATGCCACGGGCGCGGAGGCGGTGCTCCCACGGAAGTGCTGGTTTCAGAGATACTTCAGGACGCTTGCTGCCAGCCCTTGGCGCTCCAGAGCGGATGTCCGGAGACGCGAGCGGCGCCCATGAGAAACAGCAGGCCGAGGACCACGATGCCGGGAGCAATGGCCCATCGGCCTTCGACGCAATCGAGGATGGCATCCAGAAACTGAATGCCCGCATAGAGCACCATGAGGGTGCTCAGCGGTCCGCGCGCCCGCAGGCTGAGCGCCGTCAGCAGCAGAAGGCCCAGCATCAGATTGCGAGAGACGACATATCCCGCATAGACGCGCACTGCCTGAGTGATCTCCTGGTGAGGAGCGAGCAACATCTGCGGCCGAAAGAGCGCGATCAGTCCTCCCGCCATGATAAGGATTGCACCCACGGCGACGATCGCGACGAGCCACCACGAAAGCGATGACGTAGCTTGCGGCTCGTTCGTGTCCCTGTTCTCGCGATGGTTCATGATTGTCCTCCGGCCAGAAGTCAGGTTCCGGCGCGCGGGAGCGCACGCGATGGTAATACGAAGTTGCGTGGAGGAAGTTCCGCGCAATGCGGCGCGGCGTACCTCATGCGCTAGTTGCCGCGGAGGGCGACCATCGGGTTGACGCGCGAGGCGCGGCGCGCCGGGATATAGCCGGCGAGGACCGCGACCACGGTCAGCAGAGCGACCATCGCGACGAAGGTGGCAGGATCGGTGGGCGCGGTGTTGAAGAGCATGGCGGAGATGAAGGACGCAACGAGAAGCGACGCGACGGCTCCGACAGCGATGCCGATGAGCGCGAGCCGCATGGTGCGGAAGATGACGCCGAACTGTACGCGCGCGGCGGTGGCGCCGAGCGCCATACGGATGCCGATCTCCAGCGTCTGGCGGGTGACCGAGTAGGAGATGACGCCGTAGATGCCGAGCGCGGCAAGCAGCAGGCCGAGCGAGGCGAAGGCGCCGACCAGCAGCACGAAGAAGCGGCGCGGGGAGACGGCGTGATCGACCAGCGACTGGATGGGCCGCAGCGGCACGGCGGCCTGCCCGGGATCGATCTCGCGCAGGGTCTGCATGACGGGGGCGGCGAGCTGCTCCGGCGGCACCTTGCTGCGGATGACGAGCTCTGCGCCCTCCGGCCCCTGTTGTGTGATGGGATAGTAGACCTGCCAGTCGGGCTGACCTTCCACGCTGGTCTGGTGCATGTCGGGAATGGTTCCGATGATGCGTGCGTCGCCGTTCGCAGCAATGACGTGCCCGATCGCGTCCCCGTTGGGATACATCTGACGCGCGGCGCTTTCGTTGATGATGATGACGGGATCGCCCTTCGCCCTCGGCTGGGTGGCGGGCTTGGCGGCAGGCTGGTTGGCTGGTGGCGGAGGGGGCAAGGGCAGGTCTTCCCAACTGAAGTCGCGTCCGGTGATGGGCACACCCATGGCGGCCAGATAGCCAGGGGTGACGATGTAGACCAGAGCGCACGGAAGGTGTTGCGCCTCGAGTTGCTTTTGGTCGACGTCTTTGCGGTGCGGAGTGCCCCAGCAGCGATTGCGTTCGAAGGGCAAGTTGTCGGAGATGCCGGCGTGCTCAACACCGGGGATCGCGCTGATGCGGGTGAGCACGTTCTGCAGGGCGGCGCTGCGTTTGTTGGCATTGCGTCCGTTGTCATCGTCGTAGTCGATTTTGATGGCGGCGGCCGCGGCGGGTTTGAAGCCGAGATCGACATCGAGGACGCGGAGAAAGCTGCGCATGAGCAGGCCGGCGCCGACGAGGAGCACGCAGGCGAGCGCGACTTCCGAGATAACCAGCATGGAGCGAAGGCGCTCATGCCGCCGGCTGTCGCTGGCACCGTGGCCGGCGGTGTCCTTGAGGGACTCCTGCAGGTTCTGGCTGGACATGCGGATGCCGGGCGCGAGACCGAAGAGCACGGCAGTGCCAACGGCGATGGCGACGGTCCAGAGGAGCGCGGTGGCATCGATGTGAACGTCATTGAGCAGCGGCAGCGCGAGCGCGGTTTGATGCTGCAGCCATGTTGTTATGGCATAGGCCAGCGCCAGGCCAAGGACCGAGCCGACCCCGGAGAGCAGGAGGCTTTCGGTCAGCAACTGGCGGATGATGCGGCCGCGGCTGGCGCCGAGTGCGCCGCGCAATGCGAACTCCTTGGTGCGTGCGGCAGCGCGGGCAAGCAGAAGGTTGGAGAGATTGACGCAGACGATCAGCAGGATGAGACCAACCGCAGACCAGAGCACGATCAGAGAGCGATGAAGCTTGCCGCTGACGTACTGCTTGAGCGGCGTCGGATACGCGGTGTATTCCCTCCTTGTACTCGGGATGGTCGGTCATGAAGTCCAGTCTCGGAAAGAGCAGGGTGGCTTCGGCACGAGCCTGCGCGACCGTGATGCCGGGCTTAAGGCGACCGATCAGTGTGATGGTGTTGCCGTCGGTCCGAGTTCCCTTGAAATCGATGGGTACGAAGAGATCCACTTTTGTGCCCGGCGCGAAGACGGCGCCGAAGTCGAAGCTGCGTGGCAGTATGCCAACGACGGTGAAGGAGCGGCCGTTGAAATCAACAGGCCGGCCGAGGATCGAGGGATCGGAATGGAACTGCCGCTGCCAAATGGGATAGCTGAGCAGGACGACCTGGCCTGCTCCGGGGAGGGATTCGGCTTCTTGGAAGAGGCGCCCCATCAAAGGATCGACGCCGAGCACTTGAAAAAAATTGGGAGTGACACCAATACCGGTGAACGGCTTGGCATCACCGTGACCGGTGAGTTTGAAATTGTCGCCGGAGGAGAAGGCGTAATATCCAGCGACGTCGGTGTAGGACTTGTTGCGCTCGCGGAGTTCCTGGTAGGCGTCGATGGAGTAGGTGGCGGCGGACCAGTTGCCGTCGAAAATTTCGGGACCGATCCAGAGCAAACGCGTGGAATCGCGGAAGGGAAGCGGGCGCAGCATGAGCGTGTCGACGACCGAGAAGACCGCGATGTTCGCGCCGATCCCGAGGGCAAGGATGACGATGGCGATGAAGGTGAAGCCGCGGTCGCGGCGCAGGGTGCGCAGGGTGTAGCGGAGGTCCTGCATCAGGATATCGAGCGCGGGCAGACCGCGTGCGGCGCGCTGCTGCTCCCTGGATTGCTGGACGCCGCCGAAGCGGATGAGTGCCTGGCGGCGCGCCTCCTCGGGCGAGAGGCCGCGCTGGAGATTCTCTTCGATCGCGAAATCGAGATGGGAAGCGAGCTCCTGGTCGAGGTCGGCATCGCCGATCGGTTTGTTGAGAAAGGCACGCATGCGAGCGAGAGCGGAGCGCAGAGAGGAGATCATTCGGCACCTTCGATGGAGCGGACGGGAGATTGCGCGAGCACGCGGCCCATCACCTCTGAAAGACGCCGCCAGTCGGCTGCATCGCGTGCGAGCTGCTTCCGGCCACTGCGCGTGATGGCGTAGTACTTGGCCTTGCGGTTGTTGTCGGAGACGCCCCACTCGGCGGAGATCCAGCCACGGTTCTGCAGGCGGACGAGGGCGGCGTAGATGGTCCCCTGGTTGAGCAGGATGGTGTCGCCGGAGATCTGCTCGATCCGGCGCGCGATGCCGTAGCCATGCTGATCGCCCATGGCAGCGAGTGTCTGCAGCACCATCAGGTCGAGAGTTCCCTGGAGCAGGTCGAGTTTCGGGTCAGCCATGCGGTGATCTCCTGTGTAACGGCCACATGAGTATGGCATACTTCTGTGGCAACGCCACAGGTGGCTCTGGAGAAATACGGCAGCTGCTGAATTGCGGTTCCTGAATCGGCTGATTTTTTATTGAGCGGCCTTCTGAATATCTGCGTCAGTTGGCCACGGACCGGGCCGGCTCATGCGGGAAGTGGTGCGCGGCCCAGCCACAAGTTGACGCTTGCCCATATTTTGCCGTAATGCTACTGTCTGTAGCACTGAAGAAAAAGTAACTCGATAGTGAACGAAGAGCCGCTCGACGCCGTATACGTTCCTGCGACTCCCGGCCGTCTTGCTGGCAACCGACTGAGGTGCATTCCATGCAGACTCTGCTTCGCAACCTTCGCTTCAGCACCCGGATGCTGCTCAAGAACCCAGGGCTGACGCTGACGATTCTGCTGACGCTGGCGCTCGGCGTAGGTGCGAATACCGCGATCTTCACTGTCGATTACGCAACGCTGCTCGAGCCGTTGCCGTATCCGCATCCCGACCAACTGATGGTGGTGTGGTCGAAGATCCAGACCTACCACAACGGGATTTCCGCGGGAGACTTCACCGACTGGAAGCGGGAGAACACGACATTTCAGGATTTGAATGCGTGGACGGGCGGCGCCTTCAATCTCTCGACCAAGGACCAGCCGGAACAGATCGATGGGCGCATGACGACGCCAGGTTTTTACCGCATGCTGGGCACGCCGTTTTTCATGGGAAGGGATTTCCTGCCCGAAGAGGGCCAGACCGGCCGCGATCATGAGGTGATCCTGACGCACAAGCTGTGGAAGCGGCTGGGCTCGAACGCGCACATCATCGGCGAGACCTTGAAGGTGAATGCGGAACCGTACACAGTGGTAGGCGTGCTTGCTCCCGGTCTCTACGATCGCGGGCAGGGTGACATCGTGGTGCCGCTCGCCTTCAAGCCGGAGCAGCTCAATCACGATTTCCATTGGCTCCTGGCGATAGGACGGCTGAAGCCGGGCGTCACGATGGAGCAGGCGCGCGCGGATATGAATGCGGTGACCACGCATATCGCGCAGCAGTATCCGAAAAGCAACAAGGGATGGGGCGCCTTCGTCGAGCCGCTGAAGAACGACTTCATCCCGAAGGAACGCATTCGCACGCTGTGGATGCTGCTGGGTGCGGTGGCATTTGTTCTGCTGATTGCATGCGTGAACGTGGCCAACCTGCTGCTGGCCCGCAGCATGGCGCGGCAGAAGGAGATGGCGGTGCGCTCCTCGCTGGGAGCCACGCCGCGAGCCATCTTCAACCAGTTGCTGACGGAGAGCATATTGCTGGCGCTGATCGGCGGTGCGCTTGGTATCGGTGTCGGTTATGCGATGCTGCACGGCTTCATGGCCGCGATGCCGGAGAACACGTTGCCGAGCGAGGCGGACCTGAGCCTGAATTATCCCGTGTTGCTGTTCACGTTAGGCGCGACAACGCTAGCAGGATTGCTCTTCGGCTGCGTGCCGGCGTGGCACGCGTCGAGAGTGGATCCGGCCGAGACGCTGAAAGAGGGCGGCCGGTCGGGTACCGGCATCGGGCGCAAGCGGCTGCGGCAGGCGCTGGTGATCGGCGAGTTCACACTGGCGCTATCGCTGCTCGCGGGCGCGGGCCTCGCGATACACAGCTTCCTGAACCTGACGCGGGTCGACCTGGGCGTGAGGACCGACCATGTCCTGACGTTCTGGTTGCCGATTCCCGATACACGATCGAAGGACCCGGTATTGATTGCGGCGCATTATCGGCAATTGCTCGCGAGCATCCGCGCGGTTCCGGGGGTGATGTCCGTTTCGGCTCAGACGGGGACGCCGCTCGAGGGGGCGGGCTTCGGCATGCCGTTCACCATCGCGGGCAAGCCGGCGTATGCCGATCCATCACAGCGGCCGAATACCAGGTTCGGTATGGTGACCCCCGACTACTTCAAGACCTTCGGCATCCGGCTGGTGAATGGTCGCACCTTTACCGAGCAGGACACCGCGACCGGTGTGAAGGTTGCGATGGTGAACGAAGAGTTCGTCAGGAAATTTCTCAAGGGCACCGATCCGCTGCAGCAGCGAGTTGCGGTGGAGCAGTTGATTCCCGGTGTCACCAGGCTGGGTCCGCCGGTTGAATGGCAGATCGTGGGCGTCTTCCACAATGTGCGCGACAATCTGCGCGAGGACAATCCGGAGACGCTGATTCCGTTCTGGCAGATTCCGTGGCCGGGCGCGTCGATGGGTGTGCTTACAAGCGAAGATCCGGGCGCGTTGACAAAGAGCGTGGCCGCCGCTGTGCACAAGGTTGACCCCGACGTTGCACTGGCTTCGCCGCGCACCATGGAGCAGGTGCATCATGATGTGCTGTCCGACGATCGCTTCACGCTGGTGCTGTTTGCATGCTTCGCGGCAATCGCTCTGCTGCTTGCGGCGCTGGGCATCTACGGCGTGATGACATTCTCGGTAGCGCAGCGCGCGCATGAGATTGCATTGCGCATGGCCCTGGGCGCGACGCGCGGCCGCGTGGTGACGCTGGTTCTGCGCGAAGGCGTGACGCTGGCAGCCGTGGGATTTGTCCTTGGACTCATAGGTGCTTACTTCATTGGCCGCGCCATGCAGAGCACACTTTATGGTGTGAGCGCCCTCGATCTGTCCGCATTTTCGGCAGTGGGATGCGTGCTGCTCGCGGCTGCTCTGCTGGCCTGTTTCCTGCCCGCCCACCGTGCCGCTTCGACGGAGCCTATGCGCGTGCTGCGCACGGAGATAATGGGCGGCTGGCGATCATTACCTTAGCGGAAGGTGATCTGCTGAAAGCCAAGCGAGTGCAGCATGGTGGTGAGGGTGGCGCGGGCGTTGCCTTCGGCAGTGGTGAGGATGCCGCTGTCGAGCGCGGACTGGCGCAGGTCGGCCTCGGCTTTTTCGCGCACCTCGGATTCGAGATTAGGGTCGGCGGGCACGAGCAGGCCGGTGATGCGCGAGTAGACGCGGGTCTTGCTGTTATCGAGCGAGACGGAGAGAAGCTCGGCAGGGGGCATGGTGATGATGACGCTGCGGCCATCCATCTGCACGTTGCCGGCCTGAACATTGCTGAGATTGACTCCCGCGACAGCCTGACCGTGCACGATCAGCAGCAGCTTGTCGCCAGTCAGGAGATCGGGCAGGTACTGGTTAGTGCGATTGCCTTCGACGAGCTTGTCCATGGTGTAGACGACGGACTCCAGCCGCGCGAGGCGCTGAATGCTGGCGATGACCGTCGGCTGCGAGATGTCGATGGTGTCGTGCCGGCCCAGGAAGGCCATGCTGATGCGGCTGCGCATGGATGCGCCGACGTGACGCACAACGGCAGGCACCGCGAGCAGCGCGGCGAGCAGGCCGAGGATGATGCCGAGGACGAGCGCGGGGAGCGCAGAGGAGCGCTTCTCCGAGATGGTGGTGGTGGTGGGCATACGTGATCTCTCCTGTGAGACGCGCGCGAAGGCGGCAGGGCTGGTCAGGCCGGCATGAATCTTTATTGGTCGAGTGTGCGAGCAGCTAAAGAGTCATAAGCGGCCGCCGGCAGGTCGGTGCGGTTGGGATGTCGATGTGTCAGATGCAGCGGATTGGTGCGCCAGTGCCCGGGCCCGACAATGATGGGCTGGCGCTCGTCCCGCTGCCAGCGCTGAACCTGTGGTTGCCAGGCCGGATAGTCATTGAGGTATGGACGCATGCGGAAGTAGTGGAAGACGCCGGTGCAGAGAATCCAGACAAAGAAAACGGCCGCCGTGCGCGCCTGCCATCGCGGGGTAGCGCGCGTGGCGGCGAGGAGCAGCGCGAGCAACATTAAGGAGTTGGCGGCGAAAAAATAGCGGCCTTCGCCTCCGCTGGACGGAAGCCGGTTGAGCGCACAGGAGAGACAGCCATACCAGTCGAAACTGGCGGAGAGAAGCGCGGCGAAGTAGAGGAAGAGTGCAGCGCGGGAGGTCCTTCGAAAGAGCAGGAAACCAAGCACCAGCAGCGTGGAAGAAGCGAGATAGAGTGCGAGTGTCCAACCGATTTCGGGATGCTGGAAGACGAATGTGCCGAAGTACTGAGCGCCACGGCCGGTGGTGAGAGGAAGCACGATCACGCGCGAAAAGATGTATGCCGCGAGCCCGCGGAGATGGTGCGAGCCGGCTGGCCGATTGCCGGCGCGGATGGAATGGAGCAGGATGGCGCTTTGCAGCAATGCCGGCAGCGTGAGGCTAAGAGCGAAGATCACGGCGCGGCGGGAGCGCTCCTGCCAGACCCTGACCCAGAAGAACGGGATGAGCGGCAGCGTGGTGACGCCGGTGAGCGCGGCCAGCACAAGGGTGGCGGTGCGTATCGCAAAGAGGCGTCGTGCAGAGGAGATGAGGATGATGGCCGCGGCGACTGCAAGGATCGACTGGCAGTTCTCCAGGTTGAGCCAGACTTCGAAATTCGGCGTGACCAGCAGAAGCGCGAAGAGTGCGCACCCGCGTTCGAACGGGGTGCGAAAGACCTCGCATTCGACCACGAGGAATAGCAGCAGAAGCTGCACGGCCATTGCGGTCCAGGTGAAGAAGAGCGCTGCTGCGGAGAGCGGCAGCAGCCGGGCGGCGATGAGCGCGCAGAGATTGTCAAGAAGCGAATAGTAGCCCTGATGCGGCGCCAACATTGCGCGCAGCGGGGTAGCGTCCCAGGCGTAGCGGAGGTAAGTGGTGCCCTCTTCCGCAAGCACGCGGCCCTGCAGCAGCAGCCGCGGCAGCCGGCAGAAAAGCATAAGCAGCGCGACGGCGAGCAACGCGGCCAACTCGCGGGGCGTCGGCGAATGCCAGCCTGGATGATGCGAGTCTTCGACTGGCTCGGCTGCTGGTATTTGCGCAGCAGAGCGCATCAGTGATGCGCGAGGGGACGGGCGAGCGCTTTATCGGCGGTCGCGGAGATCGCCTGATTCTGCTTCACGCGATTGGCGTAGCTGGCAGCGACGAAGGCACGGAAGAGAGGATGCGGCTCGAGCGGCTTGGACTTGAACTCGGGGTGGAACTGGCAGCCGAGGAAGAAGGGATGATTGGGCAGCTCGACGATCTCGACGTAGGTGGCGTCCGGCGTGGTGCCGGTGATGCGCAGGCCGGCGCCGGTAAGCAGGGGCTCGTACTCACGATTGAATTCGTAGCGATGGCGGTGGCGTTCTGAAATTTCCGTTCGACCATATGCCTCCGCCGCCTTCGAGCCGGGCTCGAGCAGGCAGGTCCACGCGCCGAGCCGCATGGTGCCGCCCATCTCTTCGACGCCGGTCAGCTCGCGCAGCTTGTAGATGACGCGGTGCGGCGTGGCGGGATCGAACTCGCTGGAGTTGGCGCCGTGCAGCTTGCAAACATCGCGTGCGAACTCGATGGTAGCGGTCTGCATGCCGAGGCAGATGCCGAAGTATGGCGTGCCGGACTCGCGCGCGTAGCGGATGGCGTTCAGCATGCCTTCGATGCCGCGTTTGCCGAAGCCGCCGGGGACCAGGATGCCGTCGAAGTCCCGGAGCTGCGAGACGTAGTCATCGGATTCCAGGCCTTCTGCTTCCAGCCATGTCACGCGCAGCTTCAGATTTTGCGAGAGCGCCCCATGGACCAGCGCTTCCTTCACGGATTTGTAACTGTCCTCGTACTCGACGTACTTGCCGACGATCCCGATGTGGACTTCGTCTTTGGGGTGGTAGGCGTGGTCGACGACCTGCTGCCAGCGCGAGAGGTCGGGGGTGCGCGTCTCCATGTGCAGGTACTTGAGCGCGAGCGCGTCGACGCCCTCGTGCGCGAAGTTGAGCGGGACCTCGTAAATGCTATCGACATCGCGAGCGGCGATGACCGCCCGGTCCTCGAGATTGCAGAAGAGGGCGATCTTGCTCTTGAGCTCGCGGGAGAGCGCGCGGTCGGAGCGGCAGAGCAGGATGTCCGGCTGGATGCCGATGGAGAGCATCTCCTTCACCGAGTGCTGCGTGGGCTTGGTCTTTAGCTCCTGCGCGGCGGCGATCCAGGGCACGAGCGTGACATGGACGAAGACGGTGTTCTCGCGGCCGAGCTCCTGGCGCATCTGGCGGATGGCTTCGAGGAAGGGCAGCGACTCGATGTCGCCGACGGTGCCGCCGATCTCAACGATGGCTACTTCGCAATCCGCCGCGACCTTGCGCATGGCGTTCTTGATCTCGTTGGTGACGTGGGGAATGACCTGGACGGTCTTGCCGAGGTAGTCGCCGCGGCGCTCCTTGGTGATGATCTGCTCGTATATGCGACCGGTGGTCAGGTTGTTGTCGCGGGTGAGCTTGGCGTGGGTGAAGCGCTCGTAGTGGCCGAGGTCGAGGTCGGTTTCCGCGCCATCGTCGGTGACGAAGACCTCGCCATGCTGGAAGGGCGACATGGTGCCCGGATCGACGTTGAGGTAAGGGTCGAACTTCATGAGGTTGATGCGGAGGCCGCGCGCTTCCAGCAGGCAACCGATGGAGGCGGCGGCAAGGCCTTTGCCGAGGCTGGACACAACACCGCCGGTCACAAAGATGTACTTTGCTGACACTGCATCACCTCTGAATTTTGGGTTTGGATGGCGTACCGGGTGGGCACGATCAAGTATCGCAGAGTGGCGACGGGTTGGGAAGTGGGTTTGCGGGCGCAGACTTTCCGGCCTGTGGAACGTCTAGACTTTGGGAACGATGATGGGACGCAGAGAAGCAATCGGATGGGTGGCGGCAGTAATTCTGACGGCGACGTCTTTCGCGCAGACCAAGCCACCGACGAACACGGCGGAGATCGCCAATATTCATCGCCTCATCCTGACCGACGGCAGCTACCAGCAGGTGCGGCGCTGGGAGATCAAGGGCGACCGCGTGCGCTTCATCTCGGCAGAGCGGAATGGCGCCTGGGAGGAGCTGCCGATCAGCCTGGTGGACTGGGCGGCCACGGAGAAGTTCGCGCATGGCCACACCGAGCAGGGCCGCGAGGAGACTGCGGCCTCAGACGACGCGCGGGCTGTCGATGCCGAAGAGGCCGCGGAGAAGGCGGAGATAACCTCGCGTACGCCCGCGGTGGCGCCGCGCCTGAACCTGCCGGACCGCGATGGCGTGTGGGTGCTGGACTACTTCCGCAACCAGCCGGAGCTGGTCACGCTCACGCAGGATAGTGGTGACGTCAATCAGCAGACCGGGCACAACGTGCAGCGCGCGCCCATCAATCCGCCGCCCAACCGCAAAGCGGAGTTGCGGCTGGATGGAGCGGGCTCTAAGGTGCACCTGCACGAAAACCAGCCGGTGTTCTACGTGAGTCTTACAGGCGGCGACGACACCGCCGGACCCGACGCGCTGAGTGTGGCCACGAACGACGCGAAGGGCAGGGGAGCAGTGAGCTCGCCGAAGAGCCAGTACGTCGTCGTCGAAGTGGATCCGCGGCGCGATTACCGCGTGATCACGAACGTGACGCTGAGCCAGGTGCCGCATCAGAGCGAGAACGTAACCGAGACGACGACGACAGTGATGCCGGGAGGGCACTGGATGAAGGTCGTGCCGAAGCAGAAGCTGACCGTCGGTCAGTATGCACTGATGGAGCTGCTGGGCCCGCGAGAAGCCAACATCTCGGTGTGGGACTTCGCCGTAGATCCGCAGTCGCGAGACAACCTGAACACGATCCTGCCCATCGATCGCTGACGCGTCAGCCTTCGGTCGCGAAGCCGTCTCGCGTCGAGTTCTTCACCAGGTACATGCGCTGGTCGGCGCGTTCGAGCAGCGCGGCGGCATTGTCTCCGTCTCCCGGATAGCTGGCAACGCCCATGCTGGCGGTGAGGCGCAGGGAAAGATTCTCAAGGCTGAGAAAGCGGCGTGCGCGCAAAGCAACCAGCAGGCGATTGGCTGCCTTGGCCGCGGCGGATCCCGAGGTTTGCGGGAGCACCGCGACGAATTCGTCCCCACCGTAGCGGAAGGGGAGATCGACGCTGCGCAGAGTGCGGGTGATCACCTCGGCAGCCTCTGCCAGCACGCGGCTTCCGGCGAGGTGGCCGTGCACATCGTTTACCTGCTTGAAGTGATCGAGGTCCAGAAAGAGCAGGCCGAGCGGCTGGCCGAAGCGGCGTGCGCGCTCGATCTCTGTTGGCAGCACAGCGGCAAGATGGCGCGCGTTGAACAGATGCGTGCAGTCGTCCGTGATCGTGAGTTCCTGGATGCGCTCGACGGCGCGCGCGTTTTCGATGGCGATGGCAGCGTAGTCGCAGACGATGTAGAGGAAGGTGATGGCGTCGTCGGTGAGCGTCTGCGGCGAAGGGTGCGTGACCTGCAGCACGCCCAGCGTGCGTTCGCGTGAACGCAGCGGCAGGCAGATGGTGGAGTGCGGCTGCTCTCCGCTGGAGAGCCGGGCGGCGATGCCATCGTCGGTGGCGATGAGCGGCTCGCCGTGCTGTGCTACCCATCCAGGCATGCCGGTGCCGAAGGGGATGCGGATGTTCTGCAGGGCTTCGTCGGAGACGCCGCGGGCCAATGCGTAGTAGAGGTCGCGCCGCTGCTCATCGACCATCAGGAGAAACCAGCTCTCGGGATGGAAGAAGCGTTCCATCTGCTCGAGGATGCTGCGCAGGATGCTGGGCAGATCGAGCGAAGAGGTGAGGGCCCGCGCGGCGTCATGGAAGAGCCGGAGATGCTCGAACGGGGCT
Organism: uncultured Acidobacteriaceae bacterium; assembly: GCA_963757575.1. Taxonomy (GTDB): domain Bacteria; phylum Acidobacteriota; class Terriglobia; order Terriglobales; family Acidobacteriaceae; genus KBS-83. Next base: position 250,594 of record CAVWSD010000009.1, on the reverse strand, counting down.
GTGGTGTTCTGGGCGGAGTCGGCCATTCGCTGCAGTCGATTGTGCCACGACGGAGCGGTTTGCAGCGATTGGTTCAGCGCCGGACCGCCCAGTCCATGCCATCCGGTTCGTCGCCTGCCTGAATGTGGCCGGTAACTGCGAACGAGTGCAGGTCGATGACGGCAACGTAATTGTCTGGTGTGCAGGCGACGAAGGCACGTGCGCCGCTGGGCTCGATCACGATGCCGGCCGCGCCGTGACCGATCGGGATGCGCTTTGCCACGCGACGTGTGGCTGTATCGAGGACAACGAGATCCGGGCCGCCGAGCGTGGAGACCAGCACACGTTTGCCGTCAGGCGTGAATTTCAGGCGGTTTGCCCCGCCGACCTTCGCCTGGATTGTCTCGATTACCTTCTTTGCTGCGAGATCAATGACAGAGATGGTGCCGTCCTGCGCATTCGCCACCCATACCTCACGATGGTCGGGCGACACATCGAATCCTTCCGAACCATTGCCGACGCGAACTACGGTCTCATTCCAGTCCTTACGGGGCATCGGACCTCTGGCTGTCCGGCTGGCGGGCCGCCGGGGCCAGCCTGGGCGCCATTTGGCGGCCGCATTCCGCCGGGCGGCCCGGGCATCCGGATCGGCTGCATATCGATGATGCTTACCGTGCCGGAGCTCACATTCGTGGTGACGATGCGTTGCTGGTCGTCCGAAACGTAGATCATGTGGGTGCGATCCTGGCCGGTGCCCAGAATCCAATCGACCTTCTTTGCGGCAGGGTCGTAACGCCCGATGGCCTTGGCCCCCTCGGCTGTAAACCAGGTCTTGCCGCCGACAAAGGTGAGTCCGTGCGGGCCGCGCAGGGGGCCGAGATCGATGGACGGCAGGGCGCGCTGCCCAAGCAGGTCGAGTACCGCGAGCGTGTTGTAGGCTCCGAATCCATAATTGGAGACATACGCCGTGCTGCCGTCGGTCGATGCAATAACCTCATGGGGATCGTTGCCCACCGGCATATGGGCGACAACCTGGAGAGTGGTCGGATCCACGATGCTCAGCGTGTGGTCGTGCTTGGAGAGGACGAGCAGCGATGCGCCGGGCGTGGTCTGTGCCCAGAGAATGCCGGTAAAGCATACGGTGGCAACGGCAGAGACGAATCGGACCAGAGTTCTCATGGTTTGAGCTTTCCCGGATGGAATCACGCCTGAACGGCAGGATAGACGGTATTGGCCGTCCGGAGTTTGCCTGGCGTCGAGGTTTTGCGCTGATTCCTGCAACGGCTCAGCCGCCGATGTGCACCATGCTGCGGCTGGGCTTGAGGAAGCCGGCTTCGCCGATGTGGTGGCGGGCTTCCTTCCGCGCGATCACGCCGTGGATATAGCCGGCGAGGTCGTCGTCCGAGCCGCCGCGCTGGAGAACGCCGTAAAGGTCGTGGTCCGTCTGGGAGAAGAGGCAGGTGCGGATCTTGCCGTCCGAGGTAAGGCGAACGCGGCTGCAGGCGCCGCAGAAGGCGCGGGAGACGGGCGCGATGATGCCGATCTCGCCGATGCCGTCGTCAAAGGTGAAGCGCTGGGCGGTTTCGCCGGGGGTGTTGCCGGGGAGCGGCACCAGCGGGCGCACGGCGCTGATGCGCGCCTTCAGCTCGTCATAGCCGATGACTGTGTTCGGGGACCAGATGCGGTCTTCTTCGAGCGGCATGAACTCGATGAAGCGCAGGATCACGCCTTCCGTGCGGGCGAAGTGGATGAAGGGAACGATCTGGTCGTCATTGAATCCGCGGAGCAGCACGCAATTGACTTTGACCGGGCCGAGGCCTGCAGCCTGGGCCGCGCGAATGCCCGCAAGCACGCGATCGTAGCTGCCGGGCACGCGGGTGATGCGCGCGAAGACATCGGGATCGACGGCGTCCATGGAGACCGTGACGCGGGTGAGGCCGGCTTTGCGCAGGGACTCGGCCTGCGTGGCGAGCAGGTGGCCATTGGTGGTGATGGCGATGTCCAGAGGGCCGCCAGAGGCGGTGCGCAATTGCGCGACTTCATGGATGAGCGTAGTGAGGTCGCGGCGCAGCAGCGGCTCGCCCCCGGTCAGGCGCACCTTCTCGATGCCGAGCGAGACGAAGACGCGGATGATGCGCAGGTAGTCGGCCAGCGGCAGCTCACTGTACTGGGCGCCATCGGTGCCGGTCCGGCAGTAAATGCAGCGGTAGTTGCAGCGGTCCGTGACCGAGACGCGTAGGTCCGTAATGGCTCGGCCATGGCTGTCGGTCAGGCGGTGGGCGGAGGCCGGGGCGCTGGCTGCCGGGGTCGGGATGGCGTAGGTAGACACGTTTACGCTTTCGATGCGCGGAAGGCAGCGAAGTATCCCTCCATCTTTAGTGTAGTGCGGCGGTGCGCCGGCCGGCAGGCCGATTTGCGCGGTTCGGGTGACGCCATCCCGGGCAACAATCCCCGGAAGCCGCTCGTGTCGCGGCCCTATTTGACCATGATTTGCGCCTTCACCCGGTTGAACTCGGACTTCGAAAGGACGCGCTTGTGCACCAGTTCCTGGGTGGAAGCGTAGGGCCTGTTTTTAACGATGGCGTCCGCCGTTTCGGCGGTGACGCCGGGAAGCGTCGCGAGCTGTTTTGCAGATGCCTGATTGATATCGAGTGGCCCCTTCCGCATCAGCCCTTCGGCAACACCTCGGGCAATCGCGCCGGCATCTCGTTTGGCTGCCGCGGTAGCATCCGCGGTGTGTTCGCGCAAGGCATCGGTGTTGTTCGATGAGAAGCAGCCGGACAGCAGAACGAGACATGCCGCCATCGACAGAACTTTAACCATGATGATTCGGATGCAAATGGAGTCCGGCAGGGCCGCGCTTCAGTGAGAGTCTTTCCGGCGAGGCTGCCGGACGGCGCATCCTCTAAGCTATAGCTATGGGCGCGAAGAAGATTGAGATGGAGGAGCAGGCTGCGGCGCGGCGTCACAGCGCGGTGCGCTTCGATGTGTTGGTAATCGGGGCCGGACCGACGGGACTGGCCTGCGCCATCGAGACCAGCCGGCGCGGCATGCGGGCGGTGCTGGTGGACAAGGGCTGCCTGTGCAATTCGCTCTTTCACTATCCATCGAACATGACCTTCTTCACCACGCCGGAGCTGCTGGAGATCGGCGATATTCCGTTTTCCAGCCCCAACCAGAAGCCCACACGCGATGAGGCGCTGGAGTATTACCGCAAGGTGGCGGAGCACTATCAGCTCGATGTGCGGCAGTACGAGACGGTGCTTCGCGTGGAAGGAAGCGATGGTGAGTTCCGCGTCCGCGTGCAGGACCGCTTTGGCCGCGAACAGAATTATGCGACGCGGAAGATCGTGATTGCCACCGGCTACTATGACCTGCCGAATTATCTGAAGATTCCGGGCGAGGCGCTGCCCAAGGTAATGCACTACTATGACGCGCCGCACCCTTACTTCGATATGGACGTGGTGGTGATTGGCGGTAAGAACTCGGCGGCGATTGCGGCACTGGATCTGTGGCGGCACGGCGCGCGGGTGACGCTGGTGCATCGCGGCCCCGGCATCCACCACCATGTGAAGTACTGGATCTTGCCGGACATCGAGAACCGCATCAAGGCGGGCGAGGTGGAGGCGTATTTCAATTCGCGCGTGACCGCGATCCGCGAGGATAGCGTGGAACTGGAGACAGCGAAGGGACCGAAGACACTGCGCAACGATTTCGTCTTTGCGCTGACCGGGTATCATCCGGACTTCGATTTCCTCGCCTCGCTCGGCGTGCGGATGGACAACAAGGACCGCTGCCCGGAATGCGATCCGGAGAGCCTGGAAAGCAATGTCCCGGGCCTTTACCTGGCCGGAGTAATTGTCGCCGGCTCGCGAACGAATGAAATTTTCATCGAGAATGGCCGTTTCCACGGCCGACAGATCGCTACCGATATTGCCGCCAAACTCGAAGAAGCCGCCGCCACAGCAATGCTGGAGGAATGAGACTTGCTGAATCGCCGGCTGTCCATTTTTCCATTGCGGACGCGGCTCCTGCCCTGGTCGGTTTCCTTCGAAAGCCCGGCGCGGTACCCTCAAGAGTAACTGCCTACGATGTCTGTAAACTGGGGCAGATTGTGATCAGGGAAGGCCGTTCCCCGCAACCGTACTGAATAGAAAGCCATGATGGGACGGGTTGCGTCAGGATGCGTTTTGCTGCCTGGTGCGGTTTCTGATTTTTGCTTCACCCTCGGGAAGATGTTCATGCGTCATATGACTGGGTAGCTCTCTTTCTTCGGCGAGCGACGGGTGTGACCCATTTCGATCTCGGAGGAAGGGATAACGGATGGCTTGGTTCCGGTACCGCACGATCCGTAGCCAGTTGACGATTGGCTTCATTGTTCTGGAGCTGGCGTTTACGGTGTGCTTCTCGCTGCTGATCCTGCGAACCGAGCTGCGCGAGATTTATGCACGTGCAGAACGCCGCGTCGAGCAGCAGGCGTATCTGCTGGCGACCATGGCGACCGATGCCATCATCGACAACGAAATCAATCGGCTGGTGCCCATGGCGCAGGCGCTCGAAGCCAGCACATCGGTGCATTTTGTCCGGATCACCGATCCGCACGGCGCGCCGGTGCTGCCCAACACCGGCCATATCGAAACCAGCCCGCTTTCCGCAGCAGAGCGGGGACATCTACCCGCCACTGGCCGGCCTCTTGGCCGCGCCAACATATTTCGGAACGCGGAGGGCAATCGCGAGGCGGTCAGCGCCATTCGCAACGGCAATCAGCTTCTCGGCTACGCGTGGGTGGCCGAGAATCCGACGCCGGAACGGGAAGAAGTTGGCGCGCTGGTGCGTGTAACCGCGCTCGCGGGGGCGCTGGGAGCGCTGGGCTGCCTGCTGGCTTCGGCGCTGTTGGCGCGTTCGATCACGCGGCCGCTGCGCATCGTGATGAACGCGACGCGGCGGCTCATTCGCGATCCGGAGACCAAGGAGGGCTTTCCGCTCGAGGTGGCGGAGACCAATGAAGCCGGGGAGCTGGCGCAGGCTTTCAATCTCCTGGTGCTGTCCATGGAGGAGCAGCGCTCCGGCCTGAACGACACGCTGGCGCTGCTGGACTCCATGTTGGCCCATGCGCCGATCGGCTTTGCTTTTCTCGACCGCCAGGGCCGATTCATCCGCGTGAACAACTTTCTTGCGACCGGCATGGGTATCGAGCTGACGCAGTTCCTGGGTCACACCGCGGGCGAACTCTTTGGCGCCGCGGAGGGGGAGACGCTCGAGCCGCGGCTGGCGGCAGTCTTCCAAGGAGCGCAGCCGCTGGATACGCTGGAGCTGCAGATCACCGGCGGCAAAGGCGATCCGCGAACCTGGCTGGTGAACCTCTATCCCGTGAAGAGCGGGCAGGAGGTGCGATGGGTGGGCGCGGTGATGATCGATACCACGGAACGCCGCCGCTCCGAAGACACGCTGCGCCGCACCGAGAAGCTGGCCGCGGCCGGACAGCTCGCGGCCTCCATCGCGCATGAGATCAACAATCCGCTCGAGGCCGTAACCAATCTGCTGTTCCTGCTGCGGACCCAGGTCCCGCCAGGTGGCGAGGCCATGCGCTTCACAGAGATGGCGCAGCATGAGCTGGCGCGTGTCTCGGAGATCGCGCAGCAGACCCTCCGTTTCTACCGGCCCTCCACCTCGCCCGCGCTGGCGAATGTGGCGGAGATCCTCGATTCGATTCTCACCCTGCACAGCGGCCGCGTTCACACGCTCAGGGTGGATGTAACCCGCCGCTATGGCGACAACGTTGAGCTCTTTTGCCTCTCCGGCGCGCTGCGGCAGGTCTTCGCCAATCTGATCACCAATGCGCTCGATGCGCTGAATGGCGGCGGTCAGCTTCTGATCCGGGCGTCACGTTCCCACTGCTGGAAGGATGGCCGCTCCGGGGTGCGGGTAGTGGTAGCGGATACCGGCACGGGCATGGCCGCCGGCGTACGTGCCCGAATCTTTGAGCCGTTTTTCACCACCAAGCTGGCCACCGGGACTGGGCTTGGCCTCTGGGTGACACACGACATCATGGACAAGCACGAGGGCAGCATCGTAGTGCGGAGCCGCTGCGCTGTTCCGGGGCAAAACGGCTCAGGCACGGTGTTCATGCTGTTCTTTCCGGACTATGGTGTGGGGCGCCCGGCGACCGTGGAGTCGGCGGAGCGGAACGTGACGCCAGTGGCTTCCGCGCAGATGGCTTGAACCAAAATCAATAAATGATGCGGCGCCCTGGGATAGATGCTCTCGGCTAAAACGGCCTTCGAGCGCTGCATATTAAGCGCCACGGCTGTCGCTGGTTGAACGGAATCAGATACATGCTCATGTATACGGGTTGACCAAGTGCGTGTCAGGAACGCCGTAGATCTAACCCATAAGGCAGATTCCCGGCACGCCGCGCATCCGCCTTGAATATGGCCACTTGAGGCGCGATCGAGCAGCGCCGCGTCTGCCTGCATCTCCCGGGTACTGGCCAACCTCGCTGATCCTACTTTGGTGCGCCTGTCCGCTTTGCCGCCGCCGCGTTGTAGTTGATGCGAATGGGGTTCATGACCCGGTAGCGCACCCGCAGGCCGCCCACTGTCGCCGGCTGGGAGCGCGGGGCGCGCGTCCGGTCGATAAAGACCATCAGCGAGGCCTCGGATGGGTTGTCCTGGCTCTGGCTCACGCCGACGCCAAAGAAGGCGGGGTCGCTCATGAGCTGGCTGACGTGCTGCTTCTGGACCGTCCGGGCAGCATCGAGCGTCGCCTGCGAGAGGTGAATGCCGGGGGTGACAGAGGAACTGGTAGGCGCCGTGCCGCTGGCCACCGCGCCTGCCGTGGTCGGGATGACCCGCGTCGGCAGTCCGCCGATAGTCTGCGGGACGGCGACGCTGCCGGTGCGGCTCTGATCGATATAGACGAGCACGGCGGCCTGCCCGGGGTGGTCGAGACTCCTGCCCGCAGCAACGCCCAGGATGCCTTTCGAGGCATCGACGATTGCGGTGCCCTGCTGGGCGGCGGCGGTTCGCGCCGCGCTCATGGAAGCGGCGGAGACCACGGCGCTCGATGAGGCGGTGTTCTGGTCGTAGTCAAGGCAATTCACGGTGTGGGGCCCGCCGCCGACGATGGTGAATGACGTACCCGCCGAGGCCTGGCTGAACTGGGCCAGATTGGTGAGGACCTCGCCGATGGGCTGGCCGAAGCTCTCACCCGGCTGCGTTGCGGTGCCGGCCGAGCCGGCATAGAAGAGCGCGACCGGCTGCGCGTTGGCGGTATCGACCACCAGCGAGCCGGAATCGCCGGCATCGGAGAAGTAGTTGCCGGGCATGCCGATCTGGTTGGTATAGGTCTTCGAGACGTAGAACTGCGTTTCGGCGGCGTCCTTGTAGTAGGACACTTTTATCGTGGAATTGATGGTATCCACAGTGGTGCAGGTCAGCCCGGTGGTGCGCCCGCTCTTGGCCACCCGGATATTGCTCATGTTGGCTGCGGTGAGCACCTCGCCGGTTCCGGCTACAGGCGCCGCCGCGGCGACCTGACTCGTTCCACCGCCCGCTGCGCCCAGCGCGATGATGGCGCCCGAGGCGTCCACGTTTGCCGAGGTCGTCGCGGCCAGCGCGGCATCCACATTGGCAGCGCCGTCGATGAGCGGCACCCAGTACTGCAGCGTGCCGATGGAGCGGATTCCTGAGATGCCGTTTGCGAGCTGAGTGCAGCCCGTATCCACCAGCCCCGGCTGAATGATGGTGTCGCCCACCAGACCCTGGTCGGATTCCGCCAGCACATGGTTGTTGCTGAGGATAAAGAGATTGCTGGACTGGTCCTTCACCAGCGCGCCGAGCGTGCCGCTGGCGCAGTCGGTGACCTGATTATTGCTGTCGATGTCTACGTCGTTGTTATTGCCGCCGGAAGTGCCCATCTGGACCGCCGCGGTCTGGGCAGCCTGGTTGTCGAGCGGCGAGGTGTTGATGCCCGCGCCGTTCAGCAGCAGCTTGGAGAAGCTGGTGGTGGCCGGATTCGAAGCGACCGTGCCGATGGCATAGATGGCTTGCGTCGGGGCGGTCGAAGGCGCTGTGTAGGTCGCGGTGCAGTAGGTGTAGTAGGGGTTCGAGGAGTTGATGCTGCCGCTGTTGTGGCAACTGCTATTGCTGATGCTGCCGCCGGCAGAACCGGGGTCTGAGCCGCCGGAAGCAGAGGTCCCGAGCGTCCACTTGATCGATCCGCTTCCCAGTTCGGCGATGGTGGCGGTGAGATTGACGGTGCCGCCGGTCGAGACCGCCGCGTTTTCGGGAGTGACTGTCTGGATGAAGCCCGGGGTGACGGTGACGACCGCCGTTGCGGTCTGGTAGATGTTATTGGTCAGGTTGGCCTGCACCTGGATCTGGACCGAATCTTTGGAAATCGCGCCGGGCGGGGTGTACAGGCCGGTCGTGGCATCGATGGCGCCCAAGCCGAGGTTGGGGTCGTTCTGCCCCGTGGTGACCACCCAGTTGACATTGGTGGCCGGCTGGCCGTTCGCGAGCGTGGCCGTGAACTGCACCTGGCCGTTGGTATCGACGGTTGGGGTCGACGGCGCGATGGAGAAGGTGCCGTTCGAGGGATTCGAGCTGGGACTACCACCGCCGCAACCGGCAATCACGAGCACCAAAGGGGCGGCAAAGGCAAAGAGAAAACGGAAGGGCCGGGTCATCATCACTATCATCCAGGGTCGCTGTAATTGTACGTGCCCGGCGTGCCTGCCCGTTTTTGATGACACGGTCGTGCCATGTCACAAAAGTCGTACGGCAGAGAACGGCGTACCGGGCGAAACACGGAATAGACGAGGAAGTTGCGCAGCGGGATGCGCAGCATGCGGCAATCTTGAGAGCTCTTGACTCGCTAAACTAAACCGTTCAGTATTCGTACGTATTGTTAACCATCCGACGAGAGGGCTTTCCCGGGATGATTTCTGTCCAGAATCTGGTCAAAAGCTTCGGCGACTTCACCGCGGTCAAGGACATCACCTTCGATGTCGCGCAGGGTGAGATCTTCGCTTTTCTGGGCCCCAACGGCGCCGGCAAAACCACGACGATCAAGATGCTGACCACGCTCCTGCGCCCCACCAGCGGCCGTATCGAGCTCGACGGCCTGGACCCGACGGTGAAGCAGAAGCAGGCGCGCCAGCGCTTCGGCATTGTCTTTCAGGATCCCAGCCTCGACAGCGAGCAGACCGCGTGGGAGAACATGGACCTGCACGGCGTGCTCTACCATATTCCGCGCAAGCTTCGCGCCGCGCGCACCGAAGAGCTGCTCCGGATCTTCGAGCTCTGGGAGCGCAAGGACGACTACGTAAAGACCTTTTCCGGCGGCATGAAACGCCGGCTGGAGATCGCGCGCGGCTTCCTGCACACCCCTAAGATCCTCTTTCTCGACGAGCCGACCCTCGGCCTTGACCCGCAGAGCCGCAACCAGCTCTGGACCCACGTCAAGCGGCTCAACGAAACGGAAAAGACGACAGTGTTCCTGACCACGCACTACATGGACGAAGCGGACCGCGTCGCCCATCGCATTGCCATCATGGATCACGGAAGCATCGTGGCCCAGGGGACATCGACCGAGCTGAAGGAGCAGACCGGGACCGATTCGCTCGAAGCCGCGTTCCTGGCGCTCACCGGCTCCTCTCTGCGCGATGAGGGCGCGGATGCCAAGGCGGCGATGCGGCAGGTCGCGAAGATGTGGCGCCGCTGACCGCGGAGTGGAGAGGAAGCAGATCTCTACTGCGCTTCGCTCCGGTCGAGATGACGATAGGCGTACAGGTCTCGCTTTTGCGAGGTCGAGATGACGATGGGATTTTGCAGGAAGAGCAGAGCAGCGTAAGGAGGATTCGAAATGGGCGCGATCTACATCCTGTGGTTGCGTGAACTGAAGCGCTATGTGCGCTCCCGGGTGCAGATTGTGGTGTCGCTCGGCCAGCCATGTCTGTATCTGCTGGCGCTCGGCTTCGGCCTCGGCCCGGTCTTCAGGCAGGCCGGCCACGGCAGCTATCTGCAATTCATGGCGCCGGGCGTGGTCGGCATGACGGTGCTATTCAGCTCTGTCTTCTCCGGCATCGCCATGCTCTGGGACCGGCAGTTTGGCTTTCTCAAGGAGACCCTGGTCGCTCCCGTCTCGCGCATGCAGATTATGGTCGGGCGCACGCTGGGTGGCGCGACGGTCGCTATCATCCAGGGAACACTGATCCTGGTCATCTGCCTCATTGCAGGCTTTCGCCCGCATAGCTGGCTGGCCATCCCGATCGCCTTTCTCTTTGTCGTCATGATCGCCATCGTCTTTGCGGCGCTGGGCACCGCCATCGGCTCCGTCATTCAGGACATGCAGGGCTTTCAACTGGTCATGAACTTCCTGGTGATGCCGATCTTCTTTCTCTCCGGCGCGCTCTTTCCGCTGGCCAATCTGCCGCTGGTGATGAGCATCATCACCAAACTCGACCCGCTGTCCTATGGAGTCGACGGCCTGCGCGGCGCACTGATCAGCAACTGGCAATTCAGCCTGGGGGTCGATGTTGCCCTGCTCGCGGCCATCGGGGCGGTCTTCCTCGGGGCCGGAGCGTATCTGTTTTCCAGAATTGAAGCTTGAAGTCTGAAGCTTAGGAGAAGACGGCGTAGCGGATGGCGAGACCGAGGAGCGCGCAGGCGCACAAGAAAGTTCTGACGGCGGCAGTGGAGTTGTTTTCCGAGCGCGGCATCGATGCCACCAGCATGGATGCCATCGCTGAAGCCTCGGGCGTGAGCAAGGCCACCATTTACAAGCACTGGCCGGACAAGGATGCGCTGTGTCTGGAGGTGATGGGCTATCTGCACGGCCTCGATGAGGAGCCGCCGGTCTTCGACTCCGGCGATCTCCGCGCCGATCTCATCGCGCAGCTTCAGTACCAACCTGCCGCCGACCGCAAGGGGCTTCGAGAAAAGATGGTGCCGCACATGATCGCCTACGCCTCGCGCAACCGGGTGCTGGGCGCGGCCTGGCGCGCGCGGGTGATCGAGCCGGCACGCCTGGCGTTGACCACCATCCTGAAACGTGGCGAGAAGCGTGGTCTGCTGCGCAGCGGCATCGATCCCGAAGTCGGCATCGCGCTGCTGCTGGGGCCGATGATGTACCGGCACATTTTCAGCCAGAAACTCGGCCAGAAGGCGCCGAAGGACCTGGAGGTCCAGGTCGCGGATGCATTCCTGGCCGCCTTTGGGACTGGGAAGGAAGCGGGGAAGGAAGCGGGGAAGCAGAGGCTCGGGCGCAGGTGAGCGGGGTGGCGGATGCGAGCAACCCCAGACGGAGCAGCCTGCTCAAAAAGAGAAAGCACCGGCTCCTCGAAAGGAACCGGTGCGGGAGTGTGTGCTCTGTTTTAAGCCGCAGCCGTCTTGTGGGCGCGGCGGATAACGGCTTCGCGCGCCTCCGCAGTAGCGGGCATAACGGAGATAGCGGCAGCGGCCTGATCGGCATGCAGCCGGCGCACTTCGCGGCGGCTCAGCGGCAGCATCGTGTCACGCGAGTAGAAGACCTGTTGACTGCAGTCCATGCAGACTTTGTACGTCTGCCCCTCGATGGTAAAGGGGCGGGACAGGCTGCTGTGGCGGCAGTAACCGAAGATAGCCTCGAAGACAGATTGAAAGAATTCCATAATCCAGCGCATGGTGAAGCTCCTCATGGTTGAGAGCGTCTCTGGTGTCCAGGTCCGTTGCTCCGGTGCCTGAGTGCAAGCTTGAGATGCTGGAAGTCTGAAACAGTCGCTTGTGGAAGCGGAATATTTTTCCTCTCCCGGACCCGTATTCCCGTACCAGACTCCCGAAGTTCTGCTGAGCTACGTTAGCAAGGACGGGGCGGAAGGCGAAGAGGATTTGTCTATTTCTTGCCTTACCGGTGAGACCCGTGTCCCGGGTTCTGGAGTCTCGAAGATGGTTACCAAAGCATGGTCAGCCTGCAATTTTTCTGACATGCCGATCCGGCGCAGGCATCTCCCGAGGCTTCCGCAGTTCATCGGCAGAGATCAGGAAGTCTTTACAGAAATCACGATTTTTCCGAAATGGGAGGCATTTTCCATCGTCGTGAAGGCTTCGCGGGCCTCCCCGAAGGAAAAGATCCGGTCGATCACCGGCCGGAGGCCAGTCTGCGCGATGGCCCGGTTCATTTCGATGAAATGCTGCCGCGAGCCCACGTAGATGCCACGTATCTGTAGCATTTTGTGAAGGATAGGCGTAATCGTCAGTGCCTGCTCCCGGCCCGTGAGCACGCCGATCTGAGCGATGACACCGCCGGTGCAGGTAGCCGCCATGGATTGCTGAAAGGTCCCCGCGCCTCCGACCTCGACCGTAAGGTCCACTCCGCGGCCCCCGGTCTGGCCGACCGCCCAGCGCGCCCATTCCGGGTCGTCCCGGTAGTTGTGGCCGGCAGCCAGGCCGAGCTTTGCTGCCCGCTGCAGCTTGGCTGCGCTCGAAGAGGTGCCGATCACCCGAGCCCCGAGCCCCCGGGCGAACTGCAGGGCGAAGCAGGAGACGCCGCCGGTGCCCTGGATGAGCACGGTGTCCCCCGACTTGATCCGCCCAGCCGTCACGACAGCATTCCAGGCGGTGACGCCGGCGCAGGGCAGGGTAGCGGCCTCGTCGAAGCTGAGGTGCTCCGGGATTTTGACCACGCCTTCCTCCCGAAGCAGGACCTGCTGCGCGAGCGTGCCGTCGATGTCGCCGCCCAGGGCGCCTTTGAACTTTTCCGCCGCGGGATCGCCGTCGACCCAATGCTGGAAGAAGACGCCGGCGACACGATCGCCCACCGCGACTTGGGTTACCCCCTCGCCAATAGCGGTGATGATTCCCGCGCCGTCCGAACAGGGAATACGGTCCGGCTGGAGCTTCGGATTATAGAGGCCCTTCACCGTCATGAGGTCGCGATAGTTGAGCGAGACCGCGTGCACGTCGAGAACGACCTGACCCGGTCCGGGCTGGAGTGCGGGGACCTCGTCGAGTGAGAGCTTATCGATACCGAATGCGGGGATGCGCCAGGCCTTCATAACTTTATTAGAGCAGGGAACAGGGACACAGGAACTCCAGATCTTTCGCTTCGTTCCGGATGACGGGAGCCGGGGGCGAGTGTGCAATGTGTGGGTCTCGCTGCATGCGTGCACGGCGAGAGCAGCGAGGTGCGTATAGTGTGTCTTTCCGTCGAAATACAGGAGGAGTTCAGGATGCGCAGTATTGCAGGGCTTAGTGTGTGCGTGGTGTTGGGGGTGGCAGGCGCGGTGGCACAGCAGACGCCGCCCGCCACGGCGGCTCCGTCGAAGGCATGGATCGCGGTGAGCGATGGCTACACGCAGCAATTGCTCGCAGTACAGCTCAAACATCATCCGGAGCAAGGATCGGCGGAGGGGCTGGCGCAGTTCGATGAGCAGGTGAGCACCCCGACGCTAGCCGACTTCAAGGTCGAGCGGAGCGAGACGGAAGCCGTACTCGCGAAGCTGAAGGCAGCGGCGGCGACGGAGAAGGACGAGAACGTGCGGGAGGATCTTGCCATCCTCGAGAAGGCGATTGATCTGCAATTCCGCACTGAGGATTACAACGAGCAGCACGACGTGGACTTTATGAACACGAGCGAGCAGGTTTTTGGAGGCCTGAAAACTCTGCTTGACGATCAGGTTGCGGCCGAGCGGCGGCAGGCGGCGGTGGTGCGTTTGCGCAAGTATGCCGGGGTCGAGCCCGGCTACACGCCGCTGACCGAGATCCTGAAGCAACGCGAGACAGACAAGATGGCCAAGCCGGACATGTTGTATCCGTCGCGGGGCGAAATTGAGACGGAGCTGGGGCGCAACCAGAGTTACATCGAGGGCATACCGGCACTCTTTACGAAGTACAAGGTGACAGGCTGGGAAGAGCCATACACCAAGTTGAAGGTAGAGCTGACGAACTACGACGCATGGGTGCGAGCGACCATCCTGCCCAAAGCGCGGACCGACTTCCGTCTGCCGCCTGCCGAGTACGCACTATCGCTTGAGGGTTATGGCGTTGATATTCCGCCGGCACAGATCGCCAGCATGGCGCATGCGGCGTTCACGGAATATCAGGGGCAGATGGCCGTGCTTGCCGCCGAGATCGCCAAGTCGCATGGATGGCCTTCGAGCGACTACCGCGATGTGATCCGGCAACTGAAAAAGCAACAGATCATCGGGGATGCGATTCTGCCGTTCTACGAGGCGCGCCTGAAGGCAATTGAAGCCATCGTTGAAAAGCAAAAGCTGGTGACGCTGCCGACGCGCCCGGCGATCATTCGACTAGCGACGCCGGCGGAGACAGCGCAGCAGCCCGCGCCTCATATGCAGCCGCCGCCTTTCCTGCACAACACCGGGCAACGCGGCGAGTTCGTGCTGCCGCTGAATATCCCGGGTGCGAACGGAGCAGCAGCGGACAAGTACGACGACTTCACCTTCGATGCGGTGGCGTGGACGCTGACCGCACATGAAGCGCGGCCGGGACACGAGCTGCAGTTCGATTCCATGGTGGAGCACGGCGTGAGCCTGGCGCGGGCGCTGTATGCCTTCAACTCGACCAATGTGGAGGGCTGGGGCCTTTACTCGGAGTGGATCATGCAGCCATACGAGCCGGTTGAAGGGCAGTTGATTACGCTGGAGCTGCGCCTGCTGCGCGCGGCGCGCGCCTTCACCGATCCCGAGCTGCAGAGCGGCAAGATGACAGAGGCGGATGCGTATCGAGTGCTGGAGCAGGATGTGGTGTTGAGCCATGCCTTTGCGAAGGAGGAGGTGGAGCGGTTTACCTATCGCTCTCCTGGCCAGGCAAATAGCTACTTCTACGGCTACACAAAGCTGCTGCAACTGCGCAAGGATACGCAGTCAGCGCTGGGGCCGAAGTTCGATGCGCTGAAGTTCCATGACTTTCTGCTGGCGCAGGGTTTGCTGCCGCCGGACCTGCTGCGGCAGGCGGTTATGCAAGACTTTGTGCCCAGCCAGAAGTGAAGGATAAAAGCATTTTCGATATGGCTGCAGACCGACCACGATTGCTCTGGTGGCTTTTCTGGACGGAAAAGCCACGCCGAGAGAAACTCCACGGATCACAGCATCACCGAAAATGCTTTCAGTGCGCAGAGGTGGGGAATCCGCTCTAGCATGGAGGTATGTCGAAGGGTTGGGAATCGAAGTCCGTGGAAGAGCAACAAGCCGAGCGTGCCGCGCCGGTTGAGTTGAAGTCGAAGATCGATGGCCCGAAGGAGCGGGCGCGCCAATCGCTGGAGCTGCAGCGCGAGCAGATCCTCTCCGCGCGCACCGCGAACCCGCACAGGCGCGCCGCGCTCGAAGCGGCACTTGCGCAGGTGGAGGCTCAGATCGCCGCGCTCGACGTCTCGTGAGCTGCTTCAGCGCCGCGGTGCTGCTGCCGCGACCACCGTCTTTTCTTGCGCAAGATAGGCGCGTGCATGCGCGAGCTCGGGCCGGCTCTCATCGCTATTCTTCCAGGCGGTGAGAAACTGCGCGTACTCCTCGCGTGCCTTTGCCGCATTGCCGGCAGGCTTCACTGGCCTGCGCCATGCCATAAAGGCTGAAGCCGGAGTTGGGCCGCTCCTTCAGTGCCGCTGCGTAGGCGGTATGCGCGTCTGCCGCATCGCCGGCGCGTAGCAGCACGGCGCCTTCCGTCTCGCCCACCGGCCGGACATAGGCCGGCGGCTCACGATAGCCGAGCTTCTTCTCCTCCTGTGACGCCTGCTCGAAGAGAGTTTTTGCTTCCGGCACGCGCTTCTTCGCCGCGAGAATCGTGGCGCGCAGCTCGAGCGACATGACCGACAGATTGCTGAGCAGCGGAGCGGCCTTCGCATCCGGCATCACCACCGCCATAGCCGGCGCGGCAAGCGAAGGCTTTTTCTCGGCGGCCTCGTCGTGCACGCGCTGGGAGAGCCGCCAGAGGTCTGCATCGAGTTTCTGCGATGCTGCCTCCGCCGCGGCAATGTCTCCGGTCTGGATCCCACCTTGGGCGGCCTGCATGCCACGGGCGAACTCCGTCAACTGCCCGGCGAGGAAGTTGAGATTTTCAAGCTTCGCATCCGGCCGGCTGTCTTTGACCGTGCGGAGCACCGCGTCCCAGTCGCCGGTGCGCAACGCGACCGGCAGCAGCGGATTGAGCCGGGCCATGCCATCGCGTGGGGACCGGATGTAAAGGGTGGGCGCAAACTCGCCACGTGCGGCTGACAGCTTTGCCGAGAGCGCCGTCGCCTCCTGCATCTTGCCCTCTTCCATCAGGTTCGCGATCGCGTACATCAGGTTGTGGACGTAGTTCCAGTCGTTATCGATGGCGACATGCTGCTCGAGGCGATAACGTTCTTCGACAGCCGTTGACGTGGCGAACCAATGCTCCGCTTCTGCGTAGTCGCCGGCGCGGTAATAGATGTGGCCGGGCATGTGGACCATGTGGCCCGATGCCGGCGCGAGGCTCGCGAGCAGAGCCGCGCTCTTTAGCGCCTGCTCAGGGTGAGGACTCGCCTCGACGGCATGGATCCAGTAGTGGTTCGCTGCCGAGTCATCCGGTGCAGCCTTGAGCACCTCCTGAATCAACGCGATCTGTTCCTTCTGCCCCTTCCTGGGCTCGCCCTTGTCGTCGTAGCCGTCGCGCAGGGCGCCGGCAAGAAAGAGCTTCGCCTGCAGGTCGCCGGGATAGCGCTTGACGATCTCGCGCCAGACGGCGATCTCTTTCTTGGTATCGGGATCGTCGTCAGGTTCCGCTGCCTTTACTGCTTCGTCGGACGCGGAGGTGGCGTCGATGTAAAGCTGCTCGTGGCTGGTGACGTGCGGCTTCAGCCGCACCGCGTTCGCGAGCGCCTGCTGCGTGTACGCATTCGGTATGCCGGTGCGGAACATCAGCGCCTGGTACAGGCCCCAGTAGCACATGGCGCATTGCGGGTCGGCGCGAACGCCCTGCTCAAAGGCGCGCTCCGATTCGTAGTCCCAGAAATCATGCAGCAGAGTCAATCCCTGGTTGAACCAGGCCTGCGCCTCGGGTGTTGCCGTGATGGTGAGCCGGCTGTTGCCGATGCCGCTCATCGTCACCGGGACAGGCAGCGACTCAGGTGCGGGAAGCGGCTTCATCTGCATGCCGGCATGGCAGGCTGCTGTGCTCTGCGCTGCGGCGGTCCGGGCGAGTCCCAAACCAGCCGCGATACAAAGTGCAGCTGTGCAAGTTGCGAAACGTAACACCGAGCATGCAAGCGATGCGCGAAGCATGTCACTCCTTCTGACCTACGTTCATGAGCTTTCGGCGGGAGAAGGAACGCCGCCGTGTTGCCATAGGGAAAGGTGCCCGCAGTATACGTGCTTCAACGCCACGCAACCAGGATCGACGCTAGGCTGACGCCGACAACGATGATCCACGGCTGCAGCTTGAAGCGGATCAGCAGAACGAAGGCGGCGAGCGCGAGGAGGAAGTCGATTATGGTGTGGATCGTCGCGGTCCAGAGCGGATGGTAGAGCGCCGCGCCGAGGACTCCGACCACGCTCGCGTTTACGCCACGCAGCACGGATCTAATGCGTGGACGGCGCCGCAATGTGTTCCATAGCGGAAGCACCGCACTCATGAGCAACAGCCCCGGAAGAAAGAGCGCGATCAGGGCCCCCATGCCGAGCAGCAGCGGGTAAGCGTTGGGCCGCACTGATGCGCCAATGTAAGCCGCGATTGAAAACAACGGACCGGGAACGGCCTGCGCCGCCCCGTACCCGGCCAGGAAGGAAGGCTGCGCGAGCCAGCCGCGCTCGACGATGGCAGCGTCGAGCAGAGGCAGGACTACGTGGCCCCCACCGAAGACCATCGCACCGGTGCAATAGAGGCTGGCGAGCACAGCTGCGGTTATCGTGCGACTTGCCATGAGGAACAGCGAGGCGGCAAGCAGGATCACGAACGAGGCTGCGGCAGCGCCGGCGCTGCCGCGGGAGATTGGCGGCTCGAACGATGGGGCGTCCTGCTCCGCTTCTCTCGCATGACGCAGCCAGAGCACGCCGCTGCCCGCGCCTGCCGCGATGGCAAGCACCGTGGCGTAGGCGGGTGGTGCAACCAGCGCAATCAGGGCGCCGAGCAGGGCAATCGAGACACGCAGCACGTCCGGTGCAAGCATGCGCCGCATGCGGACAACTGCCTCGGCCACGACGGCGACTGCGACGAGTTGCAGACCATGCAGGATCGCGGCACCTCTACCTTGCGACCGGCTGTAACCGAAGGCAACAGCTAACATCAGAGCCGCAGATGGCAGCGTGAAGCCGATCCATGCCGCCAGACCGCCCAGCCAACCAGCGCGCAGCACACCGATGGCGAAGCCCACCTGGCTGCTGGCCGGACCGGGCAATGACTGCGCCAACGCCACGATTTCCGCGAACGCGGTCTCACTCAACCATCCGCGGCGCTCGACGAACTCTGCGCGAAAGTAGCCCAGATGTGCGATTGGGCCGCCGAAGGAAGTGCAGCCGAGGCGAAGGAACGCGAGCACAACCTCGACCGGCGCAGGGAGCCGTCGCGGTTCGATCATGCGCCCTCTATTATTCGCCGTCCATAAAGCGCTTGGCGTCGCAGGAGATCCGGCCGCCTCCGATGCAGAGAATCGCGATGAGGCCGAGGAACATGCAGAAGTCGACGCGCCCCTCATGCATGGCCGGCCAGAATCCCTGATGAAGCAGCATCGGCACCTTGGTGGTCGCGATGGCGACCGAGATGTCGATGAGCAGCGGAATGGTGGCGAAGCGAGTGACCAGCCCCACTATGAGCAGGATGCCGCACGCAATCTCCACCACACCTACGAAGGGCGCAGTGATGTGCGCATATGGGATGCCAATCTTCGTAAAACGGCCGACGCCAAGTGCGGCAGGGAAGAGGAACTTCTGAATGCCCTCGGTGAGAAAAACCCAGCCGACGAGGATGCGCAACAGCAGGGCCGCCCAGGCGTGGCTGAGGGGTATAGCGTCGTCTCGAGTCCGCATCATCATCTGCTGGCTCAATCTACACGTAGTCGAACAGGCTCATGAAGCCGAAATCCATGTGCAGCTGCTGGTGGCAGTGGAAGAGGGTGGGCCCGGGATTGCTCGCAACAAAGTCTACCTCGACCTCCTGGTAACCGCCGACCATCACGACATCCTTCATGACGCCGGAGGTCGGTTGGCCGGCGATGCGCGTGAGCTCGAAGCTGTGGCGATGCAGATGAATGGGGTGGATATCATCGCTGGCGTTGCGCATGCGCAGGCGATATCGACGACCCTGACGCAGATGAAAGGATGCGGGCGCCATCATCGGGTCCAAAGGATAGGGGACGCCATTGATCGTCCATAAATTGAAGCCGTCCGACACGGCGTTCTGTTTCTCGAACAGCATGTCGAAGGTTTCGTCCGGCTGAGTTGTGGATGCCGTCACGTGGCCGAAGTACGTGTAATTCCACTTGAATGGCTTCGGCGGAATCCACTGCGGCTTACCCTTCGCGCCGGCGTACTCAATGACAATGCCCATGCCGTGGCGGCGGTCGTCGTCAGCCAGGTCGCCCATCACCCACATGCCGGGGTGATGCATCTCGACGATGGCCGATACGCGCTCCGCAGTCCCCAGCCACAAGCCAGGCACACGCACCGGCGCGGGAAGCGGGTTGCCATCCATCGCGATGACGGTGAAAGTGTGGCCGGGCAGTGCCAGGCTGCGAATTTCGCCCGCGCTCCCGTTTAGCACGTGGAAGAGCACCCGCTCCCCCTGTTTTACCCGGACAGGCTCGCCGTGACCGAGCGTCCTGCCGTTGATGGTAAAGGTGTCGTAGCCGACTTCGTAACCGTGCTGGTTCCCTTTCGCGAGCGAAGCGCGCATCGCTCTTTCGCCCTGATCTTTGAGCGATGCGACAGTAGCGGAGGGGGAGAGAAAGTCCATCGCCATATCGCCGCCCCGGCTGAGCGTCGGCTGAAACTCCTTGAGGGTGAGAAAGACTTCGCGGTCGTACGCCCCAGGCTCGTGCTTCGGCTCGATGTACACGGGGCCGACGAGGCCGCTGTACTGGCCGGCACTGAGGTCTGCGCCGGCTCGGACGTGCGTGTGATAGAAGCGCAGGCCGGACGGCCCGGGCACGAAGGAAATGCGACGGCTGCCGTGCGGCGGCACGAAGGGTGTTCCCTCTTCCGCAGCGCCATCGACATCGGCGGAGACGAACTGGCCATGCCAATGGACCTGCTCCGGCCTGTCGGTTTGATTGTGAATGTCGATGGTGACGCGCTGGCCTTCTTTGAAGCGCAGCAGCGGCCCGGGAAACTGCCCGTTGTAATTGGCAGTGGAGATGATGCGGTTGGGGGCGAGTTCGATGGGCGTAGTGGCGATGGTGAGGGTGTAGTCGGCGAGCGTGTCGCTGGTTGCAGCGGTGTTCTGCGCGTGCGCGTTGACTACTGAGCCGAAAAGCGAGGACCGCTGGAGCAGCGCTGCGCCGGCGAGCGCACACGATGTGCCGAGGAACGCCCTTCGCGATGTGAGGCCATCTCGCATGCCAGCTCTCCAGAAGCGACTATGTTATTCCAACCGCGCCGCTCGTTTTCCAACGCCCGCTGTGCGCGAGTCGGTTATTCTTCGTCGTACGATGGAAGAGCAGCGAATTTGCCTGCGCTACCGGCGTGAGCAGGACTTCGGAGATGTTGACGTGCGGGGGTCGCGTGACCGCGTAGACGATCGCGTCGGCCACATCCTCGGGAGTCAGCGGCGTGATGTTCTCGTAGACCTGGGCGGCGCGGGTCTTGTCGCCACGGAAACGGACCTCGCTGAACTCCGTCTTCACCATGCCGGGATCGACAGTGGTGACCCGCAGCGGGGTGCCCAGCAGGTCTTCGCGGAGGCCTTCGGTGATGGAGCGCTCGGCAGCTTTGGTGGCGCAGTAGACGGCGCCGTTCGGATAGGTCATGCGGCCGGCGGTGGAACCGAGATTGACAACGTGGCCACGCCCGCGCGCCACCATGCCGGGCACCACTGCGCGCGTGACATAGAGCAGGCCCTTCACGTTGGTGTCGATCATCTCCTCCCAGTCCTGGCGCTTGCCTTCGTACACCTTGTCCAGGCCCCGGCTGAGGCCGGCATTGTTTACAAGAATGTCGATGGCCTGCCACTCCTGGGGCAATGCGGCGACGGCGCGTTCGACGGCTGCGTGGTCGGTCACGTCGAGTGCAAGGGTAAAGATGTCCTCCGCACCGGTGAGCGTGCTGCGCTCGGCATCGAGACGCTCCTGCCGGCGTGCGGCAAGCAGCAGACGCGCGCCCTGAGCCGCGAAGGCACGGGCGGTAGCCAGGCCGATGCCGGAGCTGGCTCCGGTGATGAAGGCAATCTTCTGTGCAAGGTCTTGTGACATGCGAAGCGTCAATCCTTTTCTCGGTGCAGTGGCGCGTCCGATTGGGCAATGCGGTATTGTCCTACGGCCCAGTCCTCATCGGCGAATCCAGCCTTCTTCGCGCGCTCCAGGACGTCGGCGAAGTAATCGGCGAGGCCCAGGTGGACGCCGGCCTCGGCTGCAGCCTCGCGCGCAAGGCGCGTGTCCTTGATGCCGAGAGAGACCGTCGCGCCGGGACGCTGCGGCGGATTCAGAATCGTCTTGCCGTAGTTCTCGTAAAGCTGCGATTGGAAGAGCGCGCTGTTGATGGTCTGAAGAAACAGTGCTGGTGGGATGCCCTGCGATTCTGCGTAGACGAAGGCCTCGGAGAGCGTCTGGATCATCGCGGTGATCATGAGATTGCCGCCGAGTTTGAGCGCGTGCGCCTGCCAGGGCTCGGTCGACACAATGGTGAGCCCGCGGCTGACGGACTCAAGCAGCGGCCGCACCACGGCGAGCGCCGCGTCTGCGCCTGAGGCGACGATCCAGAGCTTGCCCGCCTCCGCTACGGCTGGACGGCCGAAGACCGGCGCGCCAACATGATGCTGGCTGCGCTCCTGGTGTGCCGCGGTGATGCGCCGCGCCAGCGCAACGCTGATGGTGGAGAGCGTGACGTGGATGGCTCCCGCCGGGAGTGCGTCCAAAAACCCGGAGCGAGCGCCATCCGATCCCGAGCTGCCAAAGAGCACGGCTTCCGTAGCCGCGTCGTCTGCAAGCATGGTGAAGACGATCGCCGCGTTCGCGACCGCATCCTGGGGCGACGCGGCGACTCGGGCGCTGCCGTTCTGCACGGCTTCTGCTTTGCCGCGATCGCGGTTCCACAGAGCGACGGTGTGGCCGTGTGCGAGCAACAGCCGAGCGATGGGGGCGCCCATCTGGCCGAGGCCGAGGAAGGCGAGGTTCTGTTGAGGGGGCACGCGAGCTCCTGAAGTGATGCGATCTCTCTTCCTTCGATGAGCGGAGCCGCAAAAGGAAACAGGCTGCCGCAAACGACAGCCTGTTTTATTTTTTGCGCGTCGGCGTTGCGAGCAAGATGGATTAGCCCTGCGGGCCAGGTGGATTGCTGACGCCGCTGGGATTTGCTGGGCGGTGGGGGCGGCGGCGTTTGTGAGGGTGGGATTGGCTGTGCCGGTGTCCCACCCGGGGCAGGCGCCGGGGTCTGTCCCGGAGCGGTCTGGTTGGGAATGCCGATCGATGGGCCGGAGACCACCATCTCCACCCGGCGGTTCTGCTTGCGGCCCGCAGCGGTGCTGTTGTCAGCCACCGGATTGCTCATGCCATAACCGACTGCACTGACGTTCTGTGCCGGGATGCCCTGCGCGATCATGAAGCTCTGCACCGTGTTGGCGCGTTGTTCCGAAAGCTTCTGGTTGTAGGACTCGCTGCCGACATTGTCGGTATAGCCCTCCACCTGCACCTTGAGATCCGGATGCGCGAGGAAGATGCCTGCGATGCGCGCCAGCTTGAGCTGGGTGTCCTGCTTCAGGTCATAGCGGCCGGTGGCGAAGAGGACATCGGAGAGGTTGACGACCAGGCCGCGCGGGGTCTCCTGCGTCTGCAGGATGGAGTTGAGCTGCTCGCGAAGCTGCGCGCGCAACTGTGCCTCGCGGGCGCGCGCTGCGGCGGCCTGCTGCTCCGCTGCCTGCTGCGAGGCCTGCGCACGCTGTGTCTCCGCTTCCGCCTCGGCACGCTGGGCGGCCTCGCGCTGTGCCTGCAGTTGCGCCTGCTGCTCGGCCAATTGCGACTGCTGTGCCTCCAGACGCGATTTTTCCGCGGCGGCATTTGCGGCATCCTGACGTGCTTTTTGATCCGCCTGTTCGGCGGCGCGCTGCTCCGCCTGGATCTTGCGCAGAGTCACCAGCCGCGCATCTTCGGCGGTCTGGACGGCGGCGCGGGCGTAAGTAATCTCCTGCTTGCGATTGTGCTTGTTATTGTCCATGTCCTGCGCGTTCGAGAGCTGCTCTTTCGCGCGCGCGATGATGTCCGGGGCATAGTGGTCCGCGCCTGCTGCCTGCGCGATCTGTATGGCGTTGATGGCCTCATAGAGTTCGAGGGGAGATTTGTTGTTGCGGGTAATCGGATTGAGCACTTTGCCGCCCGCCGTCTTGGTGTAGATACCGCGCGGCAACAGGCTGTAGTGCGCGTTGATGGGCGAGATGATGCCGCTGGTCTTGTCATTCAGCACAACGTTCTGCATCACGACCACATCGGAAGGCATGGTGACAGCGAAGTAGGGCTCGGCGGTGACGATCAGGCCGAAGGCCTGCATGTTGGTGGTCAGCCGCACATAGGCCTTCTTGCCATCGGGCAGAACTTCGCCGAGGCTGCTGGGGCGGCCGTCAGGCGTGATGGCCCACAGAACATACGTGAGGTACTCCGGTCCAAAGTTGTTCGCGGGCGGCAGACCTTCGAAGTGCGCATCGATGGTGGCGTTGCCCTTGCCGTTATCTACTGTCGCCCTGCCTTTAGCGCCGGGCAGCAGGCTGGTGCCTTCAAAGCCGATCCGCGTGCTTCCGGTGCGATTGAAATAGTTGATGGCGGGAATGTCGCGGCCGATGACCTCGATGCGATAGAGCGGCTCGCCGTTGCGCATCTCCTGCGTGGGCGGAGGCGTCTTCTGCATCACCGGGCTTTCGTCCTGCGCGAAAGACGGCAGTGCGGAAACACAAAGGAGAGCAATGGCGGCGACGATCGTCTTCATCAATTTGACTCCATCCGTTCGACTTTTTTGAGAGAACCGGCGGAAGCGCCAAACGTCTACGCGTTGCGGTCCTCCTGACCTCGAAGCATGCAGCACCCGAGTACGGTGCTGCCGCGATGGGAAGTATTGCATGTAAAGCATGGATGCCGGTGCGGCAAAAATGGCTGTGGCGGCCTGATGGCCGCCACGCGTGTGTCACCAGCCGAAGTTTGCCCATAAGACGCTACGGCTGTGGCATGACCAACTGGTGAGCTATTGCGAACAAAGCAAGCTCCAGGCGGGTGGAGACGCCGGTCTTGTCGAAGATGTTCGACAGGTGGCGCTTCACCGTCTCCTCGCTGATGGCGAACTGCTTGGCGATGTCGCGATTGGAGCAGCCTTCCACGATGCAGCCCACCACTTCCAGCTCGCGCGGGGTCAGACCGTAGGTCTTGCGCTCCGGCACGGCGGCCTTCTGCATCAGCTCATGCAGCGCGCCCACCAGGTTGACGACCCGCTGGCCGTTGATCCAGTAGTCGCCCTGCATCACCGCATCGATGGCATTGGTGAGCTGATCGATGAGCGCGTCCTTGGTGACGATGCCGCGCGCGCCGATCTGCAGCGCTTCGATGATCTGCTGGGTCGAGATGGTCGCCGTCAGCAGCAGGATCTTCACCCGCGGCGAGCCGCTCATGATGGCGCGCATCGCCTCCAGGCCAGGCATGCGGGGCATGGAAAGATCGAGCAGCAGGATGTCGGGAAGCAGCTCGAGCGTTTGCGTGATGGCCTCGTCACCGTCGGAGGCCTCACCCACGACATCGAAGTGACCTTCGGCGCGCAGCATGTTGCGCACGCCGATGCGTACCACGGGATGATCGTCGGCAAGCAGGATGCGGATGCTGGAGTTGCGGTGCTCGGTTGCTGCAGGTGCGATTGGGCTCATCTGGCCTCCCTGGAAGCTGCACTGTTGGTCGTTGCGCTCTTGATCATACTTTGCTCCACATCATCACAGGCGCTGCGCATTTCGTGAAATAACCTTCCGTGGTCCCGGCGCGGGAGGTGTCCCGCTTCCAGTCCGGCGGCGATCGAAGCAATACCAGGAACACCGGCCATGGCGGCGGAACCCTTCAGCGCATGCGCGCAGCGGCGCAGAGATTCCTCATCCCCATTTGCCGAGTAGCGCTCCAGCTCATGGATCCTCTTCCGGGTGTCCGCAACATAGACGGTATACAGCTCCTGGATCGCGCTCGGCGGCATGATGGCCTGCAGCTTGGTCACCGTGGAGCAGTCCAGCGACGGCGGAAGGTTGGCAGCGGCCGCCGCATGTTTGCCGCAGCCGGCAATGACCGCCCGCAGCAGGTCGCGATCGAAGGGCTTAGGCACGAAATCATCAAAGATCGCCAGCTCGTCTTTTGGCAGAGGAGACGCGCTCATAGCAATGACACGAGGCCGAGGCGCGGGCAGCGACCTCACATAGCGGCCAACATCCACGCCGCTGACCCCGGGCATCTGGTGGTCGACCAGCACGACCTCCGGCAACGGCGATTGCGACTTCAGCAATTCGAGCGCTTTCTCGCCTCCCAGCACAGGTACCAGCTCAATCCCTTCGCCGGCCATCAGCAGCGACACCAACTCCAGCGCGATGCTGTCGTCATCTACGAGCAGGACGCGCAGCGCTGCCGAGCCGGTATGTGTCTGCATGGTCAGAGTTTCGGACCTGAATCTATTCGGAGCTGAGTCTATCGGGCTGATGGAGCCGGTCGGGGGTCCCGCGCCCACACGGGCATACTACGCGAACCCTTTTGTGGTTGCACCTTTTGCTGAGCAAGGTACCGGACAAGGAACCGGCTGTTCCTTCTTTCATTCTATCCGCCCCCGGCCCGGAGCCTCCAGCGGTATCGGTTTGTTCCGCCGTCGAGGGTTGCGTAGAGTGAGAGCGGCATGAGCGATGGCCCAGAGACGAAGTCCGGCGAGGAACGCACACAGCGCCTGGAGGCTGCGCTGGCCGCGGTGACGGCGCGTGTCTTCCAGTTGGAGCAGGAGGTGGCCGAATTGCGCGGCGTGCCGCGGAGACAGGCTGCAGCAGCCGCGCCAGCCGGCACAACTCCGCGGTTGCAGGCCGAGCCGGCTGCAGCAACCGAGCCTTTCGCGCCTCTTCCTGAAGCCGCCGCCGCAGCCGTCCCAGCAGCGCGCGTGCGTGAGGAGCGCTCCCTCGAGAGCCGGGTCGGATCGCAATGGTTCAACCGCATCGGCATCATCGCACTGCTGATCGGTGTGGCGTGGTTCCTCAAATTCGCCTTCGATAACCACTGGGTCGGGCCCGCGGGCCGGGTGCTGATTGGCCTTCTGAGCGGAGCGGCACTGATCGCCTGGTCGGAGCGCTTTCGCAGCAGGGGCTATGCCGCCTTCTCTTACTCGCTTAAGGCTGTGGGCAGCGGCGTGCTGTATCTGTCGCTGTGGGCCGCGTTTTCGATGTATCACGTGATCCCGCCCGGCGTGGCCTTCGCCGGCATGGTCCTGGTGACCGCATTCAACGCCTTCATCGCATGGCGGCAGAGCGCGGAGCTGCTGGCGGTCTATGCCATCGTCGGCGCGTTTTCGACGCCGCTGCTGCTCTCGACCGGCCAGAACGAGGAGATCTTCCTCTTCAGCTATCTGCTGATGATGAACGCCGCGACCATGGGGCTGCTGGTGCTGAAGGGCTGGAACCGGCTGCTGGTGCTCTCCTTCATCGGCACGGTGGCGTTCTACTGGGGATGGTACTGGGAGTTCTACGCGCCGGCGGCATTTGTCACAACCACGGTCTTCCTCTCGTTCTTTATCCTGCTCTTCGCCGCGGCGACCATTCTGGCACGTCACCGGCGGGCCCATCCGGAGCAGGATGACGCGGCGCGCGCACTGGTGAGCATGGCTAACGCGGCCTTCGGCTTCCTGGGCTTCTACGCCATGCTGTCGCAGAACGGCAGTGGGCGGAACACTGCGCTGGCGTGGTGCTCCGTGGGCTTTGGCGCGTTCTATCTGGGAGTGCGCAAATGGATGGAGCGCACGCCCATCGCGGGATCGAAGCTGGCATCCCTATCGGATATCCAGCTTTCGATTGCCATCGTCTTCCTCACGCTGGCGGTGCCGCTTGGCCGTGCATGGACATTGGGTGACTGTGGGCTGGATGACCGAGGGCGCCGTGCTGGTCTGGGTGGCAACCCGCATCCGCACCCGCCTGATGCAAGTTCTCGCGGCTGCCGCGCTCTCGCTGGGGCTGATCTCGCTGGCGATGGATGCCACCATCGCGCAGACGCATGTGCTGTGGAACACACGCTTCCTTAGCTTTGTTGTGTCCACGGTAGCGATGGGGGTTACGACGTGGCTGGCGCGAGGAGAGGCGAACCGCGAAGAGCAGACAGGATCCGGCGCAAACTGGGAGCTGCTTGCGCAGATAGGCGCGGTGATCGCGCATGCATTGGTCATCATCGCCGTGCTGCTGGAGATTCACACTTATTGGTGGTCAAGCGCGGCTCCAGCGACCAATATGCCCGACCTCCGGACGCCGGGCTCGCTCTTGAGCAGCGCCATCTGGCTGATGGCCGCAAGCGGAGCCATGGTATGGGCAGCGATGCGCGGCAAACCTGTGGTGCGCAACTTCACTGTGCAACACGCGACGGCTCAGCAGGTCGAATCCGTTTGCTGGGCGGCCGCTGGGCTGATCGTGTTGTTCATCGGGATGGTTTATCCGCAGCAGCAGATCATCTGGAATCTGCGCTTCGCCGCCTTCACCGTTGCGATTGCCGCCACGCTATGGGTGGCGCGGCACTCGCACGAGGAGCGTCCCGGCCGTGGCGCACAGATTCACATCGGCGCGAGCGTGTTGGCCACCGTGCTCGCATTGACCGCGATCTGTTTTGAAATCGCAACCTTCTGGTCCACCCGCCCGCTGCTGGCCGCGCCCGGCTCCGTGATGTATGCCGCGCAGGTGACTGGCCGTCAGATGGCGGAACGCTTCAGTTACTCCGCCTGGTTCCTGCTCGCCGGCGCGGCGCTGCTGGTGCTCGGATTCAGGCGCCGCTCCGCCCTGCTGCGCTGGCAGGCACTCGTGCTGCTCGCGGTTACAATTTGCAAGGTCTTTCTGCTGGATACCAGCACGCTCAGCCAGGGCTATCGCATCGTCAGCTTCCTTGCGCTCGGCGCTCTGCTGCTGGCCGTGAGCTTCGCCTACCAGCGCGACTGGCTGCATCTGCGTGCCGATGGCGCGGAGACGAAATGATGCGGCGCCTCGGCCTCGCGGCAGTGGCGCTCGCGGCGTCCACGCCGGCTTTCCATTACGAGCGGCCGGTCGAGCTCGCGTCGCCTCCAGCATCTGAAACCTGCGTCGCTCTGCCGCTGGATCTGCTGTCCCACGCCGGGCCGCGGCTTGAAGACCTGCGGGTGATGGCGGGCGGCCGCGAGATCGCCTATCAGCTTCGCACGTCGAGCGATGTTGCCGAGGACGTGGGGCGGCCGGAACAGATTCTCAACCTCGGCGAGCGGAACGGCGCCATCAGCTTCGATGTAGAGATGACCGCCCCGCGCTACAGTCGCGTGCTGTTGAAGATGGCGCGTTCGCATTTTTCCGTGCTTGTCCACGTCAGCGGCATCGATCGTCCAGGCGAAGCGGGAGTGGTCTTTCCGGAGATTGCCTATAGCTCAGATACGCCGGAGGACGAGCCGCAGGTAAAGCGGATCACGCTGCCGGAGAGCAGCTTTCGCTATCTTCACTTCGAGATACAGACGCTCGCGCTCGATCCGGTGAGGCCGCAGGACATCGCCGGCGTGGAGGTGCTGACCGAGAGCTCAGAGCCGCCGCGGTATATGCAGATCGCGGTTGCGAACGCACCGCAACAAAAGCCGCATGAGACGGTCTACGAGTTTGCCGTGCCGGCGAATGCGCCGCTGGACCGGCTGACGTTCGCGAGCGATGATCCGAATGCGGTCTTCTCCCGCACTGCCGATCTGGAGCGCTATCGCTCCGCTTCGCCGCAGACTCCGACCGCTCAGGATGACACCGGCACCGCCGGGCGCGCCATGCCGGCACAAAGCGAAGGAGTCACGCTGGCCCGTTCACCGAATGCGAAGCATCCACCAGCATCGCGCGAGCCGGGCACGATCGATCTCGGGTTAGGGGCGGTTTCATATCCGTCCACCGTCCGGCTGACTGTCCAGAACGGCGACGACGCGCCGCTCGCCTTGCATGCCATCACGCTCCAGATGCGGGAGCGGCAAGTCTGTTTCCTGCCCAGACCCCACACCTCCTACGCGCTGCGGTACGGCGACTCGTCGCTCGGTCCGCCGCAGTACGATCTGACGCCGATCGAGGCGGCTGCGATGAATGCGTCGGTCAGCACGCTTGGCGCTGAGCGCGCGCTCACGCCCGAGACCGCCGACGTGCGCCCCTTCACCGAGCGTCACCCCGTGCTGCTATGGGTGGCGCTGATTGTCGTGGTGGGCACGTTGGGTGTGGTGGCGCTGCGGAGCGCGCGGAGCAGCACAGGGAGTAGGGAGTAGAGAGTAGGGAGCAGGGAGTAGGATTTCGGCGCGTGCATGTTGGGTACGCCGCGAACAGCAGATCCCTCCGCTACGCTATGCTCCGGTCGGGATGACGAAGCAGCTTTTCTTTGATCCCTGTCCGCTCATCCTACTCCCGGGCCCTTATCTCATTGACCCTTCAATCTCACTGATCCACTCCGGACTCTTCAGGATCTCGCGCGGCTTCGACCCATCGGCGGGACCGACAAGTCCGTCCCGCTCCATCATGTCGATCAGGTGCGCCGCGCGACCGTAGCCAACACGCAGCCGCCGCTGGATCAGCGATGTTGACGCCTTGCCGAACTCGAAGACCAGCCGCACCGCGTCGTTGAACAACGGATCGTTGTCATCCTCTTCGCCATCCTCGTTGTTCAGCTCGCGTCCCTTTTCGTCTCTGGGCGATTCGAGGAAGGCCTCGACGTACTCCGCACCACCCTGCGCCTTCCAGAAATCGACCACGGCGGAGATCTCCGCTTCGGTCACGAATGGTGCGTGCACGCGCTGCAAACGCGAGGTGCCCGGGGGCAGGAAGAGCATATCGCCGCGCCCGAGCAACGCTTCGGCGCCGTTGTTGTCGAGGATAGTGCGCGAGTCCACCTTGGTGGCCAGCCGGAATGAGATGCGCGTCGGCACATTTGCCTTGATCAGGCCGGTGATGACATCGACCGAAGGCCGCTGCGTCGCGAGCACCAGGTGGATGCCGACCGCACGCGCCATCTGCGCCAGCCGCGTGATCGCCTCTTCCACGTTGGCCCGGTCCAGCATCATCAGGTCGGCGAGCTCGTCGATGATGATCAGGATGTAAGGCAGCGGGCTCTGCTCCTCCGCGTCCTCGAACATGCTGGGCGTACCGGAGTCGAAGAGCTTGTTGTACTGGTCGATGTTGCGTACGGAGCGCGACGCCAGGAGCTTCAGCCGGCGCTCCATCTCGCGCACCGCATTGCGCAGCGCATTCGCCGCCAGCTTCGGCTCGGTGATGATCGGCGTGAAGAGGTGCGGAATGCCCTCGTACATGCCGAGCTCGACCCGCTTCGGATCAACCAGAATCATTCGTACCTGTTCCGGCGTCGTTTTGAAGAGCACCGACATGATCATGGCGTTGATCGCAACCGACTTGCCGCTTCCGGTTGAACCGGCGATGAGCACATGCGGCATGGTGGCGAGGTCGGCTACCACGATGCGGCCGTTGATGTCCTTGCCCATGGCCAGCGGCAGCTTGAATTTCGTCTGCGCGAAGGTCCCGTCTTCGACCACGTCGCGCAGCCAGATGGTCTCGCGGGTGGGGTTGGGCACCTGGATGCCGACCGTGCTTTTGCCCGCCATGCGCTCGATCAGGATGCTCTCCGCGGCCATCGCGAGGCAGAGGTCGTCCGCCAGTCCGGTGACGCGCGAATACTTGACACCAGCCTCCGGGCGGAACTCGAAGGTGGTGACCACCGGCCCCGGGTTGATCTGCGTCACCTGCCCGGTCACGTCGAACTCCGCGCACTTCTCCACCAGCACCTTGGCCTCTTCGCGCAGCTCATCTTCGCGAATGATCTGCTGATCCTCGGAGCGGTGCAGCAGCGTGCTGGGCGGCAGGCGATAGCCGGAGACGGCACGCGGCGTCAGGGTCACAGGATGCGCATCTGCATCGGCACGCTCGCCAATGGAGATGCTGTCTGTGTCGTCCTCCTCCAGGTCTTCAGGTACGGGTTCCTCCCAGCGATGGCGGTCGATCGCCGTGCCGCGAGACGCCGGTTCCGGTGTAGTCACGGGATCAGGCACGGTGGCCCGGGGAATCTGCGTCCACAGTGACGGCGCGGGCGCGGGCTCTTCAAGATACGCGGCGTCCTCCGCAGTGGCTGGGGCCGCGGTTTCTGCGAAGGCCGAACGGCGCGTGGCGGGAATATCGTCGTCTTCCTCGCGCTGCGGTCGATGCAGCACGCGGCTGAGCCAGCTCGTGGGCGGCTGGACCGGCGCAGCGTCCTTCCGAGCAGCATCTCTCGGGGCAGCGTCCTTCTGGGCACTGCGTGCGACGCCGCGCAATGCTGCAGCCTTCTGCTGGGCGCGCATGATCTTATCCGCCGCACGGGCCGCGCTCTTCTTTCGACGGCGAAGCTGCCAGTTCTTCCAGCGGTCGCGCCAGGCATAGACGAACGCAAAACGGACCGCTAGCCACTGGCGAAGATTGCCGAAGGAGAACGCCGTCGACAACAGCACCGCGATGAGCAGCAGCGTCGCCACCAGCACGCAGGTGCCGGGATAGTTGAGCACGGCGGTCATGCCGTCCACCAGCAGACGGCCGAGCACGCCTTCCACCGGGATCGAGCCCAGCCAGTGCATGTTTCCGGGCAGCAGACCGAAGACCGCCGGCGTGATGAACAGAAACAACGCGAAGCCCGCGATCTTCGACATCGGCGCGCCGATCGCGCGGGAGCGGATCCAACTGATGCCGAAGAGGCCGAGCATCAGGGGCAGGCAGAAGGCGGCGAAGCCTTCGAACTGGAAGAGCAGATCGCTGAGCGTAGCGCCGAAGATGCCCGCCCAGTTGTGCGCGAGCGCGCTGCCAACGGTATTGAACGACGGATCGGTGGGCCGATAGGAGACCAGCGAGAGGAGCAGGAGGCCGGCCATCGCAATCAGCGAGACGCCGACCAGCTCATTGAGCCTGCGATTGCCGGTGGGCGTGAGGGCGACCTTGAGTGGCTTCATGGATATCAACGAAGGACGCGAGACAAGCGCTGTCCATTCTGCGAATGGACCGGGAGCCGACACGCCAGAGCAGATTTCATTGTCGCAAAGCGCGAGAGTGGGAATCGAGGGAAAGCGCAGGGCGGGGAATCGAGGTCGCCACGGACTCGCCGTCCGGGGCACCTGCGCCTGCGGCGCTTTTTGCGGGGTTCGCTCCCTTTGGTCGCTCACGCCGGGTGGGATGGTTAACACAAGCAAGTTGCAGGTCCTTCGCTGCGCTCAGAATGACACTTGGACTGGCATGCTCAGCGCAGGTCGAGCTCCCAGGTTTGCGCGACCAGGTCTTTGCCGAAGCTGTGATGCGGCTCCTCGTGGACCAGCCGGAAGCCAGCCTGCTGATAAATGCGGTGCGCGGCGGTAAGGATGCTCTGGGTCCACAGGGTGATCTTCTTGTAGCCGGCTTCGCGGGCGAAGCGCACGCACTCCGCCACCAGCGTGTGGCCGACGCCCATGCCGCGCGCTGACGGCTCGACCAGCAACAGCCGCAGCTTTGCGACTCCGGGCCGCTCCGGATGCTTCACCAGGAAGATATGGCCAAGGATCTGGTCATTGCGCTGAAGGCTCTCGCCATCACGCTCCGCGATCCAGCAGCGCTCGCATGTGGGGTCGAAGTTCTCGATGAAATCCGCCACAACCCGCGCAGCCAGCGCCTCGAATTTCTCGTCCCACCCGTACTCCTGCGCGTAGAGGGCTCCCTCGCGATGCACGATCCAGCCCATATCACCTGGGCGGTGCGGACGAAGGCTGAACGACACGGGGTTCGCTTTGCCCTCAGGCTTCGGTTTCTCGGCTAGAATTTCTTCGATGGCGCGCATAGACCGGATCAGCTCATGCTGGGACGCGGGCGCGAGGGCACCCAGAATGCCGCGTGCCTGCCGATCGGAGCGGGCATTGAGATTGCGAAAGGCGGCGCGGCCCTCTTTGGTCAGCGTGAGATGTACCTGGCGGCCATCCTCGAGAGAGGCCGCACGCTTCACCAGCCCATTCTCCTGAAATTTACTCAGGATGCGGCTCAGATATCCGGCATCCATGCCCAGTTCCTGCGTGATTTCTTTGGCGAGCGGCCGCTGGCGCGTGGCCAACTCATAGAGTACGCGCGCCTCGCTGAGCGAATAGGAAGTGCCGAGCAAACCCTCCCGCAATGTGCCGATAAAGGTCGTATACAGGCGCGTGAACCGCCGGAATGCCGCGATGTCATCGCTCGCAGGAATACGTCTCTGGGCGTCGGTCTCCATACCCGAGAGTCTCGGCGCAATAGTTGACAAAGTCAAACATAGGGCTGCCTCGCGAGCGAATGTTAAGCCAACCTGAAGATCGCATTTCAGAGAAATGTCTGCTCGCTGGCGAACAGATCGTTCGACATTCATTGCACATTCATGACATGCTGGTTCTGCGCGGATGATTGCGAGAAATAGAGTGGTGCAGCTCTGAGCAGCAGTCTTGATCAAGGCAGAGAGTATGCGGAACGGACCCGCCGTCTCGGCCAGGGGCACATGTTTGGATGCCGCGCCGTGCTCATCCTCACCGGATTGCTCATCTTGCTCATGCCTCTCACCGAACACCTGTATGCATGGGACAGGTTCCTGCAGGGGGGCGCGGATGTCGAGTTCGGCAGCCTTTGCCTGCTCCTGTTTGCCGGGCTCGTCCTGGTGATCGCCCATCGGGCAGCCAGCTCCCCTTTTCTCGGCTTGCTCGCCCACCGGCTCATTACCTTCGCCCTGCCGTCTGGATTGGTATCCTCTTCCTCCATCCCTGGATTGGTATCCTCTTCCTCCATCCTTTGCACTATGCGCGCCGGCGAAGGCACTTCTCCTCCTATCCTGTCGCACTCCGGAACGCCACTCCGAATTTGATTCCTTGGCTGATTCATCCTGCACTCCTCGCGGGAACGCCGACGCGCGTCACCGGCTCCCATATGCCACCGACCTCCTGGTGGCGCTTCGCAAGCGCCTGGTTCTGACAGCACAATCCGCACAAGTTGCTCAAGCGTTTTGAGCGGATGCACATTGCTGCGGCAGCGGCCAAGCCGAAACAAGCCCCTTGCAGCGGGCTGAAGGGCCGACAAATCTATGCGCGTTCATCTAATCAATCCCAGCGACAATTCTTTCGGCACGGCCGTAATCACGCCGCGGTGGCTGTTTGTGCTGGCCGCCGCCACCCCTGCGATTGCCGGCGATCCGGTGCTGGTAGACGAATCACTGGAGCAGATCGAGCCGGAGACCATCGCGGCTGGAGACATCGTCGGCATCAGTGTTCATACCGGCAACGCACTGCGCGGTTATCAGGTAGGTCGCATGGCGCGTCAGCGCGGCGCCTGGGTGATCTACGGCGGCATTCACGCGACGCTGTTTCCAGAGGAGCCCTTCGATCTGGGGGAAGCTCACTCGGTCGTCAAGGGCGATGGCGATCTCGCCTGGGGCATCGCAGTTGTGGATTGCATGCAGGGGAAACTCGACAAAATTTACGACGGCGGACGCATCGGCGGTTCAGAATTTCTGGCCGCGCGCTGGGATCTAATTCCCAAAGACAAGTACATGTGGGCTTCGGTACAGACATTGCGCGGATGCCCGAAACACTGCTCCTTCTGCAGCGTGTGGCGTACCGATGGACAGCAGCCGCGGCAGAGGCGCTTCCAGAGCGTCGTGGACGAGATTGTCGCGCTGCGCAGGCTGGGATTCCGCTTTATTGCGCTCGCGGACGACAACTTCTACCCGGTCAC
The DNA here is from genome assembly GCA_963757575.1 of uncultured Acidobacteriaceae bacterium. Taxonomy (GTDB): domain Bacteria; phylum Acidobacteriota; class Terriglobia; order Terriglobales; family Acidobacteriaceae; genus KBS-83. The sequence goes on along the minus strand of CAVWSD010000009.1, from coordinate 215,552 downwards.
CCTGACTGACCTGCGGCTCGCGCGGGAGCAGAACAATCAGTCGAAGCTGGATGAGTTGACTCGTATCCGTAGCGAGCGCTTTCAGTTGATGGCGGAGTTGGCCAAGCTGCCCAAGGACATGGTCTTCTTCACCCAGATCACCATGGAGGCGGGCGAGGACGGCGAGTATCTGGACGCCATGCACAAGGCCAATATCAAGGGCGCACTGGTTGGGCGTGGAAGCGGTGACGCCGGAGGGGCTGAAGGCGGTCTTCAAGGACTGGAACTGCTCCGGCGAGGGGCTCGTACAGCAGTTGCAGACCTTCAAAAAGCATGGAGTTCATGTGCTGGGCTCATTCATCTTCGGCCTGCCCACGGACAAGCCGGCGACCTTCGACGCTACCGCTGAAATGGCGCTGAAGGCAGGCATCACCTTCGCGCAGTTCGTCATGATGACGCCCTTTCCGGGCACGGTGGACTTTGGGCGTTGGGAGAAGGAGCAGGCGAAGTCGCCCACGATGGTGGATGGCGTGCCGATCACCCGCTATTGGCTCATTCCCACGGCGGTGCGCCCGAAGATGTTTACGCCGCATCCTTCGATGAGTTCCGACGAGATTCGCGAACGCACGCAGCGTGTCTGGGACAGGTTCTATACCTTTCCCGCAATCTGGGAGCGCTCGGCCTGCACGCCCACGCTCAAGGCGCGCGTAGCATTCGTGTTCCTCTCCAAGCTCTACCGGCAGATGTACGCGGGCACCGGCATCTCCACCGACAGCGCGCGGCGCAAGAAGGCCAGGCGCACGGCGCGATGGATGGCGAGGCAGTGCCGCAAGCTGTTTCAGGCGAAGGCGATGCCGGAGCTGCAGTCGCCGGCATGGGAGCTGCCGTTCGCAACTACGCCCTCTTCGGCATTCGCGAATGCGCAGGTGGAAACGAAATCGGGGCCGTTCACTGTGGTCCGCTAAAGCAAAGCCGCAGAACGCGTAAGGCGAGCCCGGCTACGCCACCATCATCAGCTTCCTGCCCAGCGCGAAGAGCAGGATGGCGAGCACGATGCGGTATACGGCGAAGAGGACAAAGCCGTGACGGCGCACCCACATCAGGAACCATTCCACTACCACAAGCGCGATCACGAACGAAACCGCGAAGCCGATGAAGAGCACGATCCAGCCGTGGGCAGTCATCACCAGCGGCGCAATGGCTTCCGCCACATCGGTGTGCCGTGGGTGAAGGGTGCGCAGCAGGTCGTAGCCGGTGGCGGCGACCATGGTGGGGATGGAGACCAGGAAGCTGAACTCCAGCGCGGCGGAACGGGTCATGTTGACGAGCTGCCCGGCGGCAATGGTCGACATGGAGCGCGAGGTGCCAGGGAAGACTGCCGAGGTCACCTGGCACAGGCCGATCCAGATCGCCTGCCCCAGCGTCATGTGTTCGACATCCTTCGTGGTCGCTTCGCGGCGCACGCTCCACGCATCCACCACCCACATGATGATGCCGCCCACCAGCAGTGAAGTCGCCATCAACCGCAGGCTCTCCAGGTGTTTGCCGATCACTTTGGTGAGCAGGAACGCGGGAATTGCCGTGCAGACAAAGGCGATCAACGTTAGCGAGAGTGGATGGTTCAGCGCGGTGCGATCGCCGCTCTCACCCTTGGGAAACGTGCGGATGAATTCGAGGATGCGGCCGAGGAAAAGGACGATCAGCGCAAGAATTGCCCCCAGCTGAATCACGATGGTGTACATCTTCCAGTACGGATCGGCGAGGTTGATGTGGAGCATTGCCTCCGCGATCCGCAGGTGCGCGGTTGAGCTGACGGGCAGAAACTCCGTAAGGCCCTCGACTATGCCGAGCAGGACCGAGACGATGTAGTCGTTCACGCACTTCCTTGGGCGCGGGTTGAGTCGCGCTTCCGCGCCCGAGCGCTCTTAATCGCGCTCTGCGCCATAGATGGGAATGGACTGCTCCATTTGGTATATCAGAGTGGCCGCGCGAGCCGAGTAGTCACTGCCCGGGTACTTTTGTTGCAGGCGCGTCGCGACCACCTTGGCACGCTCGCGGTCCTCGGAGGCTTTTTTATCGTTGTTGTCGCCGGCGTAGATGTCGCCCGCGGCAGCAAGCCGGTAGACCGACTCGAACAGCGCCTCGGGCGCCTTCGGCGAATTGGGATGCTCGTCGGCGTATTTCTGAAACAGCTCCGCTTCCTTTTCCGGACACTTCGTCGAGCCCTGCCAGTCGCCGCAAACCTTATTGTCGAGCATGTCGTATGCGGCCAGATCAGCGAACTTCGAGCCGGGGAAGCGCTTGATGATCTTCTTCATCTCCGAGTCATCGATCTGCTGCCGCAGATACGCCTCTTTCTCGTGCGCCGAGGGCCGCGAGTACACATCTGCCTTTTCGATCTGCCAGCGGATATCCGCGGCGCGCCATGCAGCCTCGCCGGCGTGCGGTCCCGTGGGGAAGAGCTGCGCGTCGCGCGCGTACAGCAGCCGTGCCGCCTGTGCCGCGGCCCGCGAGCCATGCACGTCGCTGGCCTTCGTTTCCTCGCCTGCAGCCGCGCCATACAGGATGTTCTCCGCATTCGGCGTCGTCGCGGAGACGATGCCCTTGCCCTGCACCCAGCCGGAGATGGGCGGGGTCGACGACTCGCCGCCAAACACCGGCGCATCCGCAGCCTGGTTCTGCTGGACATCGGTGTTGGCAAAGACGCGCACCCACGGGCCGTTCTGCTCCACAATCACCATCTCCCGCCCTGCCGTGATCGTGTCCAGCCGCTGCGACCCGGTGTCTGCCTGGACGAAGACCGGCGTGTTCCGCAGGACTGTGGCGATCGGCCCGGAGGGCGGCTTGTCTGCTGCGAAAGAGGTCGCGGTGAAGGCAAGAGAGATGCAGAAGAAAGCAAGCAGGACAACGGCGGCGCGTGGAGTGGTGTATCGCGGAGGGTTCACCAGCCCAGAATAACGCCACAGCGCCGATTCATGAGGTGCCCAGGACGCGCAGCAACGTGGCGGGTTCCGCGTTGCCTCCACTGATGATGGCGACCGCACAGCGGTGCGGCGGCAGCTCCTGCCGGTGAAAGAGCAGTGCCGCGGTGGCAACGGCCCCGCTGGGTTCGGCGATCAGCCGGGCATCCCATGCGATGTGGCGCATCGCCTGCTCGATCTCCTGCTCCGTCACGGTGACGATGCGTTCGACATAGCGCTGGATGTGCGCGAAGTTCCGCGTGCCGAGGCTCTGGGTGCGCAGCCCATCGGCGATGGTGCGGCTGGTCTCCTGCGCGGAGTACTCGACGATTGCGCCCTGGCGCAGGCTGGCTGCCGCGTCGCCGGCGAGTTCCGGCTCGACTCCAACCACATGACACTCCGGCCGCTGCTGGCGGATGGCTGCCGCCACCCCGCTCAGCAATCCTCCGCCACCCGACCGGCGCCAGCACGAGGTCGACCTCTGGGCAGTCGGCAAGAATCTCCAGCCCGCATGTACCCTGGCCGGCGATGATTGCCGCGTCGTCGTAGGGCGGGATGATGGTGTAGCCATGCTCCGCGGCGAGCGCCTCGGCGCGTTCCCGGCGTTCGGAGCTCGCCGGCCCTACGGTCACAATCTCCGCGCCCAGCGCCGCGGTGGCTCGGCGCTTGATCTCGGGCGCGTTCGCGGGCATGACGATGACGGCGCGAACGCCAAAAGAGCGCGCGGCGTAGGCCACGCCTTGCCCGTGATTGCCGCTCGAATAGCTGATGACCCCACGACGCCGCTGGGCCTCGCTCAACTGTGCAACGGCATTGGAAGCGCCGCGCAGTTTGAAGCTGCCGATAGGTTGCAGGCTCTCCGCCTTCAGATACGCTGCTGCGTCGGTGATCGACGTCAGACGCACCAGGGGCGTATGCAGGACCACATCGCGGAGCCGGTCGCGCGCGGCGGCAAACTCTTCCGCGGTGACAAGCTCAGTCCGTGTCTCAATATTCGTAGTGGTCACATTCGGGCCCGGTGCTCAGATCTCCAGAATGATCGGCATGATGAACGGCCGGCTGGCGGTCTGCCTCTGGATGTACCGCTTCAGATCGACCCGGATCTTTTCCTTGATCAGCACCTGATCGGCTCGCTCTTCCGCGCTCGACTCTTCGAGCGTCCTGCCGACAATCCCCTTCGCCTGCTCGCCTAATTCCAGATCGCCCGCGACAAAACCGCGCGTCACAAACTCCGGTACGCCTTCCACCCGGCCGGTGAGTTTGTTGATGGTAATAATCGCAATCACCAGCCCGTCTTCGCTGAGGTGACGGCGGTCGCGAATGATCATGTCCTCGACCACGTTGCCCGAAGCTCCCGAATCGAGCAACACGCGGCCTGCGGCGACCTTGCCGTTTTTCACGGCGGTCTTCTGGTCAAGCTCGAGCACGTCGCCGTCTTCGAGCAGGTACGCGTTTTCGGAGATGCCGATGTCCATGGCCAGGCGCGCATGCCGCTGCAGATGGCGGAAATCCCCGTGCACCGGGATGAAGAACTTCGGCCGGACCAGGTTGATCATCAGCCGCAGCTCTTCCTGGCTGCCATGCCCGCTCACGTGGATCAGACCCGATTGCCCGTCATCGAAGATGACGTTCGCCTCGCGGCGGCAGAGGTGGTCGATGACGCGATAGATGCTCTTCTCGTTGCCCGGAATGACGCGCGAGCTCAGCACCACGGTGTCGCCGCGCTCAATTTTCGCGTGCTTGTGGTTGTCCACCGCGGCGCGGGAGAGCGCGGACATCGGCTCGCCCTGCGTCCCGCTGATCAGCACGCAGATCTCCTCCGGAGCATAGTCCTTGATCTGGCCGGGATGGACGACCAGGTCGCCGGGGATGTTGAGGTAGCCAAGGTCCTGCGCGATCTCCGAAGACTCGAGCATCGATCGTCCGACGATCGCGACCTTGCGGCCATGACTTTGCGCCAATTCCAGCGCAATGCGCAGCCGGAAGATCGAGGAGGAGAAGCAGGAGAAGAAGAGCCGCCGCTGGGTGCGCGAAAAGACCTCGTCCAGCCGCGGACGCACTGCCCACTCACTCGGCGTGTAGCCGGCGCGGTCCACGTTGGTGGAATCCTGCAGCAAGGCAAGCACGCCGCGCTTTCCGTATTCGGCAAAGCTCGCAAGGTCGAAGGCGCGGCCGTCCGGCGGAGACAAATCGACCTTGAAATCGCCCGTGTGAATGATGATGCCGACCGGTGTTTCAATCGCCAGCGCGACGCAGTCCACCAGACTGTGCGTCACCCGCAACGGTTCAATGGTGAAGGGTCCGAGATGAAATTTGCGCTTGGGCTCGATCTCAATGAGCTCGGCATTGTCCAGCAGCTTGTGCTCTTCAAGTTTGCCCTCGACGTAGGCAAGCGTGAATTCCGTCGCGTAGACCGGCACGTTCAGCTCGCGCATCAGCCACGGCAGACCGCCGATGTGATCCTCGTGGCCGTGTGTGAGGACGATGCCGCGGATGCGGGAGCGGTTCTCGATGAGATACGTGATGTCGGGTACAACGATGTCGACGCCGAGCAGGTCGCTCTCCGGAAACATGAGCCCGGCATCGATGACGAAGATATCTTCATCCCAACGGACGGCCATGCAGTTCATTCCGAACTCGCCGAGTCCGCCGATGGGGATAATTTGCAGCTTGCCTTTTGACATGGAAGGAAAATGCTAGCAGGTAGTGGGATGCAGACAGAGATGGTCCTCTGCTAATTGAATGATACGCGTCCGCGCAGCTCTGGTACCAAAAGCCTAGCGCAGCAGGTCTTCGAGCGCCGCGCTGAGGTCAGTCTTGTCGTCGCGATACTTCACGATTACCGGCGCATAGAGGCTCAGTCCCCACTCCGCCGCGCGGCCCCGCGTGATCGCCCGCGAGCCGGGTACGACCACCGCGCCGGCAGGAATGACCAGCGGCTTCGCCTGCTCATTTGAACCGGCCGCCTCTGCCTTGTGGATGACCCCGTTCACCATGTCGTAGACCGGCGTGCCGCGCGTCAGGATGGTGCCCGCTGCCAGCACCGCACCGTTGCGCACGATCGTGCCCTCGTACACGCCGCAGTTGCCGCCGACCAGAACGTCGTCTTCGATGATTACCGGGTTCGCATTCACCGGTTCGAGCACCCCGCCCACCTGTGCCGCTGCGCTGAGATGCACGCGCTTGCCGATTTGCGCGCAGCTCCCCACCAGCGCATGCGAATCCACCAGCGTGCCCTCGTCGACGTACGCGCCGACATTCACATACATCGGCGGCACACAGATCACGCCCCGCGCCAGGTACGCGCCCTCGCGCACCGACGATCCCCCGACCACGATGCGGATACCCTCCTCCGGCCGGAAGCTGCGCGCCGGGAAGGTGCCCTTGTCCACGAAGGAGAGATCGTGATTGCCCAGCGCCGTGAGCTGGCCAATGCGAAAGCCGAGCAGGATGCCGCGCTTGACCCAGGAGTTGACGCGCCAGCCGAGCGGCGCGGCGGCATCGGGCTCCGCCGAGCGCACGCGGCCGCTGTTGAGCTCGCCGCGCAATTCGATGAAGGCGTCGAGCGCCGCAGGGTCCTCAATGGCAGCAGCGCCCGCGGCGAAGTGACGCTCGATCTCTGATTGCAGCGAATGCGATGGAGACATGAAGAATCCAGTGTACCGATGCGCCGTTTGGACTCAGTGCGCAGCAGGGTTCAGCTTCAATGCCGCCATCAGCGCGTCAAGTCGAGCCGCCACCGCTGCCGACGGCGGCACCATGGGCAGGCGCCACACCGGCGCTATGCGGCCCATCTGCGCCAGAATATGCTTTACCGGCCCGGGACTCGTCTCCCAGAAATTCGCAAGCAGCAGCGGATAATAGCGGCGCAGCAGCGCACGCGCTGCGGTCCAGTCATTGCCGAGCGCGGCGGCGATCATCTGCTGCATCTCCGCGGGAATCACATTCGAGGCCACCGAAACCAGACCCACGGCGCCGACTGCGATCGCCGGAAGCGCGATGTTGTCGTCGCCCGCCAGCACCTGCACTTTCGTTCCGTCCAACGTATGAATCAATTCGGTGATCTGCTGCAGGTTGCCGCTCGATTCCTTCACCGCGCAGAGGTTTGGGCAGTCACGGGCAAGCCGAGCCAGAGTAGCCGGCTCCAGGTTGCATGCCGTGCGGCCCGGGATGTTGTAGATCACCACCGGCCGGGGCACCGACTCCGCGATGGCGCGGAAGTGCTGATACTGCCCCTCCTGCGTCGGCTTGTTGTAGTACGGATTTGCCGTCAGGACGGCGTTGACGCCGCGGATGGCGGCCACCGCCTTCGCGCGCTCGACCGCTTCCCGCGTCGCATTGTGCGTGCATCCGGCAACCACGGGAACGCGCCCCGCCGCCACGCGCACAACCAGCCGGATAACATCGAGTGCTTCACGGTCGCTCAGCGCCGGAGTCTCTGCCGTAGTGCCGCAGGCAACCAGAAACTGAATGCCGCTCGCGATCTGCCACTCCACCAACGTGGCCAGCGCATCGATGTCGATCGTCGTATCGGGACGGAAAGGGGTGACCAGTGCCGTGCCGCAGCCGCGTAGCTCCATATCGAGCCGAGAATACCAGCTACTGGCCGTAGGGGCGGAAGCGCCTGCGGCGCGATTGTGACGGCGCTCCCGTTGGTCGCACCCGCCGGGCATCGCGGCCTTTGGTCTGCAAGAGCGGCTGAGAGACAAGAATAGACGTGCCGCCAACCGGTGTTTAGCCGACCGCTTGTTAGTGGGCCGCTTCTCAGCCGCCTACGGCAACTGCGCGTAAATGTCGGTGAAGTCGTAGCAGCCGGTGCGGGTCGAGAGCCATTCGGCGGCGCGCACTGCTCCCTCGGCAAAACCTCGGCGAGAGAATGCCTCGTGCCGGATAGTGATGAGGTCGTTGGCGGAGCGGGCCTGCAGCTCGTGAATGCCGGCGACGTCGCCTTCGCGCTGCGAGGTGATGGCCGCATCGAGCTCCGGCGCTGCTTCCCGCACGGTCTGCTGCAGCGTGAGGGCGGTGCCGGAAGGCGCGTCCTTCTTGCTGGCATGGTGAATCTCCGAGATGGAGAGCTCGTAGCCATGCGTGCCGATCGCCAACTCGTGAACCAGCCGGAGCATCACCTGTACGCCCACGGAAAAGTTGGTGCCATAGAGCAGGGCGGCACCGCGCCGTTCGCACAGCGCCCGCATGTCCTTCAGCTTGTCATACCAGCCCGTAGTGCCCACCACGACCTTCGCGCCGCTGGATAAACACGCGCGCAGATTCGGAATCACCGCCTCCGCAGTCGTGAAGTCGATCACCGCGTCCACCTGCGTCAGCAGGGGCGGCGTCAGTGCGGAAGCGTTCCTGTTCTCTTCTTCGCCGATCACGCGCACGCCATGGCCGCGTTCATGCGCTACGTCGGCAACGATGGATCCCGTCTTGCCGCGGCCCAGTATCAGGAAGATCATCGCTCGCCTCCCGCTGCCTGCGCTTCCGCTCTCGCTTCGAGGTCGAAGATGGTTGGATCGGGATCAGCGAAGAAGACCGAGTGCAGCGATCGAATCGCTTCTTCCACATCATCTTCCTCGATCATGAAGCTCATGTTGATCTCCGATGCGCCCTGCGAGATCATGCGCAGGTTGATGTGCGTAAGGGCGCCAAAGACCTGCGCGGCGATCCCGTTCTGGCCGCGGATGTTTTCACCCACCATGCAGATCAGCGCCTTCCGTCCCTCGTACTTTACATCCGCGAACTTGCGCAGGTCTGCGGCAATCTCCGGCAGGCGCTCGTTCGAGTCCACGGTGAGCGATACGCTGACCTCCGAGGTGGACACCATATCGACCGAGCACTTGTGCCGGTCGAATACCTCAAAAACAGCCTTCAGATAACCATGCGACATCAGCATGCGGTTGGCCACGATATCGATGATCGTAAGCCGCTTCTTTGCCGCGATGGACTTGAACGGGCTGCGGCAGTGCGGCGCGAGCGCGGTGATGCGCGTGCCTTCGTTCTGTGCGTCGCGCGAGTTCAGCACCAGCACCGGGATGTTCTTTTCGACCGCCGGCAGAATAGTGGCGGGGTGCAGCACCTTGGCGCCAAAATAAGCCAGCTCCGAGGCCTCGTCAAAGCTGATGGTGCGCACGCGCAGCGCATCGGGGCAGATGCGCGGATCGGTGGTCATGATGCCGTTGACGTCGGTCCATATCTCGATCGATTCGGCATGGAGCCCGCCGCCGACTAAGGCAGCACTGAAGTCCGATCCGCCGCGACCGAGAGTGGTGGTGACGCCATCCGGCGTCGAGCCGATGAAGCCGCCCAGCACCGCGACACGGCCCGCCTGCGCCAGCGGCTGCACGTGCTCGCGCAAACGCTCGGCGATCAACTCGTCTTGCGGGATGGCCTTCATATGGTGCGCGTCGGTAATGATGCAGTCGCGCGCATCGACATGCGAAGCCGCGATACCGTGGGCCGCAAACGCTGCCGCCACGATTCGACTCGAAAGCCGCTCGCCATAGGACGCAACGATGTCGGTGGTGCGCGGTGTAACTTCACCTACCGCAGCAAGCCCGCGCAGCAGCTCGTCGAGCGCATCGAAATGGTCGTCGATGAACGCCGAGATCGGCGCCAGCTCGGCAGGTGACATCAATTCGACCGCCGCCTGGTGATGGCGCGCGCGCAATGCAACACTGGCCGCGAGCGCGGAGGACTTGTCCCCGCGTCCGGCTGCTGCGGCGGCATTCAGCAACTGGTCGGTCACGCGCGCCATCGCGCTCACGATGACCACCGGCTGCAACCCGCGCGCGACGCGGCCCGCGACAATATCTGCGGTCCGGCGAATAGCGGCGGCGTCCTCGACCGAGGTGCCCCCAAACTTCATGACGACGAGCTTCATGCGGAGACGGCCGCCGTGGCGGTGAGAGATCGGGCCCCGCGCGTGCCGCTCAGCTTACCAAGCTGCATCAGCAACTCGGCATTCAGCAGCGCTGCGCCCGCGGCGCCGCGAATGGTGTTGTGCGAAAGCACGGTGAACTTCCAGTCCAGCAGAGTGCACGGGCGCAGGCGGCCCACCGTCGTAGACATTCCCGCTCCACGCATGCGGTCGAGGCGCGGCTGGGGACGATCTTCCGCCGCGAGAAATTCAACCGGCTGCGCGGGCGCGGTCGGAAGCTGATGCTGCGCGAGCGGCTGGAACTCATTCCAGGCAGCGAGGACCTGTTCGCGTGTGGCGGATGTACGCAGCTTGATCGAGACGCTCTCGGTGTGGCCGTCTTCGACTGCTACTCGATTGCAGTGGGCGCTCATGCGCGCCGCGTATGGACGAACCGAAGCGCCCTCAAGCGTGCCGAGCAGCTTCATCGTCTCGGCCTCCATCTTTTCTTCCTCGTTCCTGATGAAAGGCACGACGTTGCCCAGGATGTCGAGCGATGGCACGCCCGGATAGCCCGCGCCGCTGATCGCCTGCATGGTGCTGACAAAGATGCTCTCGATACCGAAGCGGTCGGCCAGCGGCTTGAGCGCGAGCACAAGGCCGATCGCGGAGCAGTTCGGATTGGTCACGACGTATCCGCCCGACTCCTTGCGCCAGCTCTGCCGCTCAATCAACGCGAGGTGATCGGCGTTCACCTCCGGGATCACCAGCGGAACATCTTCCTGCATGCGGAAGGCGCTCGAATTCGAAATGACGGCGCAACCTGCGGCAGCGAACTGGGGCTCCAGCTCGCGGGCGATATCGGTATCCAGCGCGGCGAAGAGGATCGAGGGCACATCCTCCGGAGCGGCCGGCGACAGCGGCAGCGAACGCACCGCAGCCGGAATCGGCGTCTCCAGCTTCCAGCGCACGGCATCTTCATAGCGGCGTCCGGTCGAGCGATCGCTCGCAGCCAGCCACGTCACCTCGAAGAACGGGTGCCCCTCCAGCAACTGAATGAAGCGCTGACCGACAGTGCCGGTAGCGCCGAGTATGCCAACCCTCAGTCTCTCTGCCATTGGCCTCTTCGCTGTCTTGTTAGGATTCGATAATTTTATCGCGAATTGCTTGGGAGGCAGGGAATAGGCAGCAGGGGATAGGGACTAAAACCAGGGGAAGAGGGATTAAAACGTGAGAACGATCTGGCCCCTCCTGCTTCCTGTGCCCTGTTCCCTATTTCGCCTTGAAGCTGAAGTCGGCCGTCGCCGTTCCATGGGTCGTCACCGTCACCGTCGCATGCTGCGGGCCCAGTTGCTCCTGCACCGCCTCCAGCGTGTAGGTGCCCGGAGGCAGCCCGTGGATCACGAAGTGGCCGTCCTCTCCGCTCACGGCGAAGAAGGGATTCGGCGCGATGTTCAGAAACGCCTCCATCCACGGATGATTGTTGCAGCGCACCGGGATCATCAGCTCCGGTTTGGCGAAGGCATGCCGCGTGGTGCCGCCGTTCGGGGGCTGCGAGATGTCAAACTGCTGGTTGCCGCCGACAGTTGGCTGCATATGCACGTTGTGCATCGTCGGATCGGAGTTGCGAAATTCGATTGGCTGACCCACCGCCGCGGCCAGCACGTGGGGCACGTAGCGGCAGCCCTTCTGATCGAGCACCGCGGGCGCGCTCGGCGCAGCGTATACCTTGTTGCCCAGCCCGTCTTTCACGTAGACATAGACGTTCGCGAGCTTTCCATCCGTGCTCACGATGCCCTCGGTGAGGTTCTTCCCATAGGGGCTCATCGCACATGCCGGGTCCTGTGCCATGTCGATCTCGATGCGCTCCGGCGCTTTCCCGATCAGGTGCACTGTGCCTTCGACGCTGCCGGCAGTCGCAGGATCGATCTGCGTGATCGGCCCTTGCGCCGCGGGAGAAATACCGGTGGTTGCGTTCGTCTCAGAGCGCTTGCAGCCGGCGCTCACGAGCAGTGCGCCCCAGAGTGGCAGACACACCAGCACGGAGAGCGGTCGATTCAGCGATAGCATTGCAGTCCTTTCTCGTGGGTCATGCGCGTTAGAGTGCCGCCAGCACAGCATTGGCGAAGGCCTGCGTGCCGGCGGTGCCGCCGACATCGCGCGTCAGCGTGGTCTTCTCCGCATACACCTTGTCCATCGCGCCCTGCACACGGTTTGCCGCGTCAGTCTCGCCGATGTGGTGCAGCATGAGAATCGCGGATTGCAGCAGCGCCGTCGGGTTCGCCTTGTCCTGGCCGGCAATGTCCGGAGCGGATCCGTGCACCGCCTCGAAGATCGCACAGGTCTCGCCCAGGTTCGCGCTCGGCACCAGACCCAGGCCGCCGACGAAGGCCGCGCAGAGATCGCTCACTATGTCGCCATAGAGATTCGGCAGCACCAGCATGTCGTACTGGTACGGATTCATCACCAGTTGCATGCAAGTGTTGTCCACGATGTGCTCGCCGTAGGTGATCTCCGGAAAATCCTTGGAAACGTCGCGCACACAGCGCAGGAACAGCCCGTCGGACATCTTCATGATGTTTGCTTTATGGATGGCATGGATCTTCTTGCGGCCATGCTTGCGCGCGTATTCAAAGGCGAACTTCGCGATGCGCGTCGAAGCCTTCTCGGTCACGATCTTCAGTGATTCCACCACGCCGGGGACGACTTCGTGTTCCAGACCAACGTAGAGGTCCTCCGTGTTCTCGCGGACGATGACGAGGTCGACCCCGGGATAGCGCGTCTGTGTGCCCGGCAGGTTACGGATGGGACGGAAGTTCGCGTACAGCTCGAATTGCTTGCGCAGCGTGACGTTGATCGAGGCAAATCCGCCGCCGATCGGTGTCGTCACCGGCCCCTTCAGCGCCACGCGGTTTCGTTCGATCGAGTGGTAGAGTTCGCGCGGGATGTATTCCTTGTAGCGCTCGAAGGCCTCGGCGCCCACGGCGTAGCTCTCCCACAGGAAGCTCGCTCCGGTGGCCGCCGCGGCGCCTTCCAGAATGCGTACGACCGCGTTGGTCACTTCCGGACCGATGCCGTCTCCGGGAATCAGCGTGATGGTGTGTTGCCTGGGCATTCTCAGTTCTTCCTCTTGCTATGGATCTCTTTCAGGGTGCGATCATGCTCGCGGACGAAGCGGCCTGTCATGATTGCCGCCTTACGGATTGCCGTCTCATGGATTGCCATCTCATGGGTGCCGTCGCTGGGGCTTGCGTGGAGCGGGTTCGCTCACGCGCCGCTTCGCCGTCTGATCTTTCGCGTTCAGCAGCCGCTCCAGCTCTTCCTTGAATTCGCGCACGTCGGTGAAGTCGCGGTACACGCTTGCGAAACGAATATATGCCACGGTGTCGATGGCCTTCAGCCGGTTCATGATGAGCTCGCCGATCTCGCTCGTGGTGCGCTCGCGCTCCGGCGAATCGATCAGAAATGTCTCGGCCTCGTCGACGATGGCCTCAAGATTGTCCGGGGTGAATGGGCGCTTGCGGCAGGCCAGCAGCAGACCGCTCAGAACTTTGTGCCGTTCAAAGCGCTCGCGCCGGCCGTCCTTTTTCACCACCATATACGGGATCTCGTCGATCCGCTCATAGGTGGTGAAGCGCTTCTCGCATCGCTCGCATTCGCGGCGCCTTCGAATGGCATCGGCTTCCTTGCTCTCGCGCGAATCCACCACGCGGTCCTGCGCAAAGCCGCAGTACGGACACTTCATAGATATCTCTACGATAGCAGCTTGAACGCAGGGAACAGGTGTCAGGCAACAGGGAGTGGAAGTGCGGTGTCATCCTGAGCGGAGCGAAGAACCCGTATGTGCCAAATGGTGCAGCGGACTCTACGCCTCCGCGCGGAAGGGAAGCTTCTCCGCGTCATGCTCCGACTCTTCCGACACCCGCCGCAATGAGATGTGCTCAAAACGCGACCACACCAGCCCGACCGGGATGATGGCGAGAAAAGTAACGAATGTAAGGCCGGCGCCGCAGGCCAGCGCAGCTTCCTGCGGCACAAGCAGAAGCTGGGAAAGCGTGATCTGCAATGCGATCACCTGCGTGAACCAGGCCGCTACGGGAACAGGAAAGGCCGAGCCGACCATGCTTGCGGCCATCAGAATCACGGTGCGTCCCAAAGTGATCGAAGCGAGCGAGGGGGAACTGGCGAAGGCGCGCACTGTCACCAGGTATGCGCCGGAGATCATAGCCCACATGAGCAGCGAGAGCGCCGCGGCCTGCAGGAGAGCGCTTGCGGAAGAAATGGCAACCAGACCCTCCCTGAAGCTGCGTATCTTCGCGGCGATAACGAGGCCGAGCTTGCCCGGCACAGCACGCTCGATCGCTGCCCCGATTGCTTCCCCGGAGAGCCGCACCGAGATTGTAAAAATCACCAGCATCGCCGCTAGTGAGAGTAGGCTTTTTGCGCCCGCAACTGCCTGCGCCCGGTGGGGCATGGTTGCTCCATCCGTTGCCAGCAGCAGAGCCAGCGAGACGATGGTTGCCATAGAGGCGAAGTCGAACATACGCTCGACTGTCCAGATGGCTATTTGCGGCGCTACGGGAAGCTTAGTGCGCCGTGCGACAAGATAGGGCCGCGTTAGATCAGCTACACGCCCCAGCAGCGCGACCGCGGTAAAGCCGATGACCTGCGTGCCCAGCAGGTAGAGCGGTGGCAGGCGTTTGGTCGGGCGCAGAAAGATGGTCCAGCGAAAAGCACGGACCAAAAAGGCTCCGTAGATCAGCAGCACGCCGATAAGAATGTTCGGCCAGCGCACGAAGCGCCTCTGCTCGGCAAGGATGTCCCATCGGAAGTGCGTGCGGTGGCTTCCGTATGCCAGCAGGGCCACGAAGATCACCACGGCAGCGGCAGAGAACAGGAGCTTCTTCGATCTCAATGTACGCTGGCTCCTGATGAAATATGTTCTGACGGAATGTGTTTCGCCTCATCCTGCTGCCGTGGCACACGTCCGCGGCCCGCGCCCGCACGACGATCAATTGCCTGCTGAGGGCGATCGCGGTGGAAGCGACCAGCGTTGCGGGATGCGCGGCGGCCTGCAGCTTGCGGCGATTGAAGTCGTGAATAATGCGGGCTACGTAGCGGCGCGTTTCGCGATACGGCGGAATGCCGTGATACTTATCGACCGCGGCCGGGCCGGCGTTGTACGCCGCCAGCGCGAATGCCAGATTGTCGTGGTAGCGCTCGAGCAGCGTGTTCAGATACGCAGTGCCGCCGTTGATGTTCTGCTCCGCGCGAAAGCTATCCGCCACCCCCAACTGGCTGGCCGTGCCGGGCATCAATTGCATCAATCCCCGCGCTCCCGCCCGGCTGATTGCGTGGACATTGCCATTGCTTTCCGCGCGGATCACGCTGGCCAGCAGCTCGACATCCAGATCGTGCGCTGCCCCCGCCTTCGCCGCCATCTCGCGAATCTCGGCGGGCGTTGGATCGGCTGTCGGGGTATCGGAGGCCGGGGTCGCGGCCGACGCTTCCTTCACTGGGGGCAAATCGACAAACTCGCTGCTGGCAATGTCAGCGCTCGACACTTCCATAAAGTTTGGCCCGCTGGCAGCCAGGTACAGCCGCACGCGGTCGCCGGCCGCTTCGCGATGATCGCAGATCAGGTCGAAACCATTGCGCAGGGTGATGTGCTCGGCCGCGCGCAGCGGCACAGTTACGCCGGCACACAGCAATGCCGATGCGGCTATGACGGCATGTCGGAAGCAGAACACTCGTGGGTAGGCTACCACGCAGCCGGGGTCATCGGCTGCGAGCGCCGCGCTCCGAAGTTACCACTTCCGGAATGCGGCTGTTACCCGCCTGCCCCTCCTGTGCACCCGCCTCCAGTGCGCTCACATCCTGTGCATTGCGGACCAGCGGCTCCAGCGTCGCCGCTACGCCGTCCTCGTCATTGCTCAGCGTCAGGCCCCATCCATGCCGCCGGCCGATGGTCTGCAGCTCTTCGCTAGCATTGCCCATCAAGACCGCCTGCCCGGCATACTCGAGCATCGCCAGGTCATTGAAGTTGTCCCCGATGGCCATCACCTCTGCCGCCTCCAGTCCGACCGAGCCGGCATAGTCCGCAAGCGCATGGCCCTTGGAGCAGTTCGGCGGAAGGATGTCCAGAATCCCCAGGTCACGCTCCGCATACTCCGTGCGGTGCATGGCAATCTTGGCGGCGAGGTCCATGCCTTCGAGCGCCCGCTGGGCAGCGCGAACCTGCGCAATTTCGCCGCACAGCATGCCCTGTATCGGCGCTTCGTCCCGGTCGAAGGCGCGTTCCAGCGGCGCAATCTCGATCATGTCCCTGCGGTTGGACTCGACCCAGAGGCCGATGCTTCGGTTCAGTAAAGCGATGCTCTCCACCACCAGCGAGGGTGCGGCCTCGCGATCGCCGGGCTCGCGATCGAAGGTGAAGACCATGGTCTGCCCGAAGGGACGCAAAACGGGGCACAGCGCCCGCGCGGTTGCCGCCGGAAGCAGATTGCGCTGGATCAGCTTCCCGTCGAAGCGGCGGACCACGGAACCGTTCGATGAAATCATGACCGATCGCGGCAACAGGCCCACCTGCTCCAGCACCGGCCCGGCATACTGGTGGCGCCGGCCGGTTGCAATCACGACATGGATGCCGGCCGCTTGCGCCTCTCGCAGGGCAACGCAATTGCGGCGGCTGATCGTGGTGCTGGAAGTCGGAAGAAGTGTGCCATCGATATCGATAGCGATCAGGCGAACGCGCGATGGCATAGCTTCAGTTTAGTCTGTGCAGAGGGTGATCCCGCAGAGAGGACAATCCATGGAGCCGACGACACTGCATACGACCAAAACGTCTGCGCCGAAGCTCGCGGCAGAACCCGCCGGGAAATCCACGAACAAGCCGCCAATTGGGCCGCCCGCCGAGCGCGGAGCAGAGCCGCCGCTTGAATTAGACCGTCGAGGCAAGCCGCTGCCGCCTCGTCAGCGCGTGGGCGGCATCATCACACCGCAGTAGTTGGCTGCGCCGCGGCCTCTTCCGCCGACGCCGCGCAACCCTGCTGCCACTGCTCGATCTGCGCCATGGCCGCTGCAAGCGTGGTCACTACCCGATCCGGCCGCGCACTGCCGAAGCGCTCGCGCGTTGTCTCCGGGCTCTGTGCCGATTGCCACAGCCCGACCAGGATGCGGTTCTCCGGAAGCTGCTCCCGAATGCGCTGGCAGAGCGCGCGCGTCTGCGCAAATACGAATGGCGGCAACGCCGAGATGCACAGGATCGTACCCGCGTCCTCGCCCAGCCGCTCCAGGATCTCCGCTGTCACCGACGCTGTTGGCAGCAGCAGGGTATTGTGGCAGCTCTGCTCAAGCAACTGTGCCAGCACCATGGCCGTCAGCTCGTCCGCCTGGTCGCCCGCAGGAATGCAGATGATGGGGGAGCGTTTCTGCGATGCTTCGAGCTCCTGATCTGTAACCGCTGCGGGCTGGATATTCGTGACCGTCACGGTACCGTTGTCCCGTGCAGAAGGAGCGGTCTCGGGCTTGTATTCGCTCAGCTCCGCCACCAGCTCGGTCGCGCTCAGCAGCAGATAGTTGCCGCGACTCTCATCGAATGACCCCCGGTGGCGGTCCTGCTCCACCAGTCCGAGCGCCGGCAGCAGCACCGCGTCGTAGAACTCGATCAGTGGCCGCTCGCTCAGGAAGCGGTCGGCAATGCTATGCGCCTCGTTCTGGTCCGTCGCGAGCAGGCGCTCGTAGAACTTTGCCTCCGGCGCCAGCTCGGCATCTTCGCCCAGCAGCACATGCAGGAAGCGAAGCTGCGGCACGTGGCGTCCCAGCACGATCAGACAAACTGTAAGCGGCGTCGCCAGCACCAGTCCCGGCCAGCCCCATAACAGCGTCCAGAAAATGGCCGAGGCCAGCAGCGCCAGCGCGGAGATGCCGGTCCGCGAGCCGTAGAGCCACGGCTCGAAGAAATTCGCAGTCGCAAACTCCAGTGCGCCATAGAGTCCGACAATCTCGAAGACCTGCCGCCAGTGGGGGAAGATCGCCACTGCAAAGATCACCGGCAGCAGTCCCGCAATGCCGGTGCCCACATACGGGATGTAACGCAGGATCGCCGCCAGCGCGCCCCACAGCGTCGCATCCGGCACACCGATCAGCGACAGGCCTATCCCGAAGAGCAGGCCAAACAGCGCATTGGTCACGAACTGCCAGGCCAGATAGGTGCTGATGCGCTCTGCGGCATCCCGCAAAGCACGCGTCATCACGCTCAGACGCCCCATCCCGGCCAGCAGCAGCAGGCGGTTGCGCAGGTCTTCCCGGTTCATCAGCATGTACACGGTAAAGACCATGACAATGCCGCATGCCGCCAGGGGGCGGAAGATCGGCGAGAAGATCTCCTGCAGATACCGCCCCACCGAGACAGGCGGCTCCACCACCTGCACCTGCATCGGCTGCTGCGGAGTCGCGTTCTTGTCGGGGAGAGTGGTCTGCGGAGCAGGCTGCCGGTAGCGTCGGCGTCGCACCGTGGGCAGAGTCGTCTCCGGCTCCGCAGGAGCAGGAGCAATGGTCGCGTCCGTGTGCGAAGAGAGTTGTTCCGTCATCTCCTCGAGCGAGCTGATGGCGTTCCCCGCCGCGCCGCCGATCGGCGTGTGCAGGCTGTCGAGCTTGGTCTGGATATTCTCGCGGTAATCCGGCAGCAGCTCAGCGACGTGAACCAGTTGCCGCGCCACCACCCAGCCCGTGACCCCCAGTCCCGAAAAGAAGATCAGGATGACCAGAACGACCGAAACCGAGCGGCTGAGCCGCCAGCGCTCCAGGAGCGCAACCGCCGGCGAAAGCAGGAAGTTCAGCACCAGCGCGAATGCCATCGGGGCCAGCAGGTCCCGCGCGAAGTAAAGCGTAAGGATCACCAGCCCCACGAGCAGCAGCGGCTCGCTGGCCAGGAAGCCTCCACGCTGCCGGGTTGGCGGTGACGGTCTCGCCTGCATGCCTCACTTTATAGCGGATACGTCCAGGCTTATAGGAGATACCTCTAGGCCGACGGCCTCTTCGCTCCGAAATAGAGCAACGCGCCGCCGCCCACGATGGCAATCACTCCCAGCACCGGCGGCAGCGGAACCGAGTGATTTTCCTTCTTGTTGATTTGGATCGGTCCCATGTCCACGGCCTTTTTCGTGGTGGTGTAGCTGAATCCGCCGTAGACCAGCGCGATGATGCCGGCAACGATAAGCACAATTCCCAGTATCTTCATGAACTCTCCGGACTGCCGCCTTCAGGGGAGCAGCGGTCTGGAGCGTAGATGCAGGAAACAGGGAAGAGGGAATAGGGAAACAGGGAACAGGGTCTCTTTGAGGGCGGAGAATGATGTCGCGGATTCCGATATTCGAGCTGGGGCTATCTCTAACCCCTGTTCCCTATTTCCCTTGCCCCTCACTCATACCGCAGTGCGCGCATGGGCTCAATCGACGCCGCCCGCCAGGTTGGAATGGAGGACGCAGCCAGCGCCACCATCCCTACTAGAAGCGCTGCCGCAAAATAACTGAGCGGATCGGCACTCGTGACTCCGAAGAGGAGCGAACGGATCAGCCGGGCGAATCCCCAGGCCAGCGGCAGCGCTATCGCGATGCTGATGCCGGCCAGCCGCAGCGTCTCGACCATCAGCAGCCGCGCGACGGCACCCCGGCTCGCGCCAAGCGCCATGCGCACGCCAATTTCCCGGGTGCGCTGCAAAGTCTCGAAGGCCAGCACGCCATAAAGCCCCACCGCGGACATTAGCGCGGCCAGCAGTCCGAAGGCCGAAGCCAGTAACGCGAGCGTGCGCGCCTGCGCCATGCTCGTGTCCAGTTGCGTATCCATGGTCTGCAGGACATCGAGCGCGAGGTTCGGATCGAGATTGTGCATCGCCTGCTGCACTGTTTCGAGCATCGCCCCGGGTGCCGCCGCCGTGCGCAGCATGAACGTCAGTTGGTGCGGAGCCTCCTGCAGGTACGGCACGAAAACGCGGCGCCGGATCGGCCCGCGCACGTTTCCGTGGCGAATCTCGTCCGCCACCCCAACAATGGTGCGTTGCTGATCGTCTCCGTCCAGCGTGCGGCCAAGTGCCTGCTGCACGCCGCCGTAATAAAAGATTGCCGCGCTCTTGCTGATGATGGCTACCGGCGCAGTGCCGTGGCGATCGGCCTCATTGAACTCGCGGCCGGCAATCAGTGGCGCGCCCAGCGTCTTCAGGTACCCCGCCATCACCCCGGACCACTCCACGTTCATGTCTCTGTTCTTCACCGGTTTGTAGCCCGGAATCTTCAACGTAGACACCTCGTCGTTGTCCGCCATCTCCGGATCGTCGCCGGCACTCACTGAAGTTGCACCGGGCAATGCCTTGAGCGTCGCTACTATGCGTTCGTCCAGTGCATCCACCTGGTCGGTGCGGTAGCCTGCCAGCCGCGGGTCGACGTCGAACAGCACCAGATGGTCGGGCCGGAAGCCGAGGTCCTCTGCGCGCATATGGTTCACCGTGCGCAGAAACAGGCCTGCAGCCGTCAGCAGGAGCACGGTCAGCGCGATCTGCGCGCCAACCGCGAGTCGCCGCAGTACCAGCGCACCACCCGAGACGGTTACGTTCTGTTGCTTGAGCGCCGGTGTAAGGTTGGGCCGCCAGAACTGCAGCGCCGGCGCCAGGCTGAACAGCACGCTGGTCCCCAACGTGATCGCCAATGCGATCAACAGCAGACGCAGATCAACCGTGGTCGAAAACGGCGCCTGCCCTTCGTTGCCGCTCATCATGCGGCGCACCAGCAGCTCGCTCACCGGTCGCGCCACCAGCAGGCCGAGCGCCCCGCCGGCCAGCCCCAGCAGGATGCCCTCGCCCAGCAGTTGCTGCAGAATGCGATAGCGTTTCGCCCCCAGTGCGTAGCGCACGGACATCTCGCGCACGCGACCGGCAGAGCGCACCAGCAGCAGGCCCGCAACGCTGGCACAGGCCATCAGCAGCACCAGCACAGCCATCCCCAGCAGCGCCTTTATGGGCGTATCCAGCGTCTCGCGCAATGGAGAAAACCCCGTGGCGCCGCTCAACAGCTTCACATGTGCATGGTCGATAAACGATTTGCGGATGGCTGCGGTCTGGCTCTCCTGGTAGGAGAAGTCGATGACGCGCTCCGCGTGCCAGATGGGCTGCATCGCCGCTGTAGCCCGCGCCACCGTCACACCCGGAGCCAGCCTCGCCACCACGTTCAGCCACACTGCCGTGTACTTGTCCAGGTCGTCTCTGTCCGGTGTGATGACCGGCTTTGTCATCATGGGGAAGAAAACATCCGGCGTTTCTCCGGAAGAGACGCTGTGAAACCGCGGCGGCGCGACTCCGACAACGGCGAACGCATGCCCATTCACCTGGACCATCGTGCCGACGATCCTCGGATCGCCCCCGAAACGGCTCTGCCAGTAGCTGTAGCTCAACATGGCAACCGGCGAGCCCATCTTCACCGCATCGTCTGCCGGCTGGATAGTGCGTCCCGCGACAGCTTCCACGCCGAGCACCTGGAAGTAATTGCCGCTCACCAGCTCGGCGTTTGCCAGCCTCGTCTGCCCGTGCCACTGGATGCCGACAGAATGCTCCGGGCTGGAAGCCAGAACGCCGCTGAATACCCTGCCGGTGTTGTCGCGCAAATAGCGGTACGCCGGATAGCTCAGGTATTCGTCCTGGGCGCCGCCCTGCATTTGGAGGCTGCCGCTGAAGTAGTCGCTGTGCCCCTGCACCCGCACCAGTTCTTCGGGATGGCTCACGGGGAGGGTCCGCAGCAGCACCTGGTCGAAGAGGCCGAAGATCGCCGTGGTCGCGCCCACGCCCAGCGCGAGCACGGCAAGAATCGTAATGGTGAAGACGGGCGCTTTCCGGAACTGGCGCAAGGTAAAGCGAAGATCGGCGATCAGGCGCATGGGCTGGTGAGTAGCACGGACGATGCCACTCATATTCGTCCCTAACTACTGTCAAATCAGATCACGGACGCAGAGGCTGGAAGCGCTCCTTGTTCGGAAAGAGTTCTCGACTGTTCACGAGCGGACAGGAATATGAGCCTCGCCTGCGACCCAAATCCTCTCCGGAGGAGGGGGCATCTCCCGCCGGGCCAGGCTGTGTCCACCGTTCTTAATGGTGTTATTGGAATGTGGCGTTGCGAAGAACAACATGTAGGCCAGCGCGCAGATACACAGGATCCCGACCGCAACGAGTATCAGAAACACGCACGCCTTCCGCTTATCCAGGCCCCCACGGTCGATGCTGCTTGCGGTCATGTCAGCCTGAGATGGCGCGAACTCAGTAGCCGTTGGTAATCAAAAATGCGAGAGTAAGTTCCGGTAAGTCATTCCCGGTGCCAGCCTGTGCAAAACGCGTCCCAGCAGAGTAGGTTTGGGCAGCATGCCGCAGCAGCACATCTGCCTCAAGGTTGAGCAGATCCCCCGGCTGGTGCGTACGCAGGTTGGTATGCGCATAGGTGTGCGGGATGATGGCGACGCTCGCACGCTCTCCGTCCCACCGCGCCACCGTCAGGCTGATCCCTTCGATCGCGATGGAGCCCTTCTCGACGACGTAGGGCCGAATGCCCTCCGGCACTTCAACTTCCAGCCACCAGTCGGTGACCTCGTTGGTTTCGTTTCCCGGCGAGACCGGCCGCAGTGTAAGCAGACGGCCCACGCCATCAACGTGACCCTGCACTACATGCCCGCCCAGCGGCGTCCCCGCAGGCGTAGGCAGCTCCAGGTTCACCACCGTTCCGGGAGCGAGCCGGCTGAGCGAGGTTCGCCGGACGGTCTCCTCGGCCAGGTCAGCCTCAAAGCGGTCGGGCTGGCCCTCCGGAGCAATGGCTAGCGCGGTGAGGCAGACGCCGCTGACAGCGATGCTGTCGCCTAAATGAAGCCGCGGCGCAAGGCCAGGTGCATGGATCGTAATGTGCTGTACGCCGCCGCGCTGCTCCACGCCCAACACGGAGCCGGTTTCCTGAATAAGGCCGGTGAACATATCAAGAAGCTACTAGCTTCGAGCGCTCTCGCTGCTAGCGCTTGAGTTTTCAGAACCACACCGCGAGTTCGACCAGCATCGCAGCTAGACGCTAAAGGCTAGAGGCTCCCACGGATCATGGATGTAACCCGCAAGCAGCATGTCCTGATCCACCCGCTCTGTCGAGTAGCGGAGCAGCCGCGGCAGAGTGGCCGCAGGCGCCCCACCAAGCATGGGGACGGACTCTGGCCCAAGGAAATGCGGCGACTGAAACAAGTAAAGCTTGTCTACGACATCGGCCGCCAGTGCGCTGCGGTTGAGCCGCGCGCCGGCCTCGATCATCACGCTGAGGATCTCCTGCCCGCCAAGATATTCAAGCAGCGTGCGCAGCGAAATGCCGCCCTCCGCGTCCGCATCCAGCTTCAGCACGCGTGCACCGCGCGCAACAAGCGCCTGCTGCCGCGCCATGTCTTCGCTGCGCGTGACAACAAGCAGGTCGTCTTCGACGCCCTTGAGGATGCGCGAATCGAGCGGCAGCCGCAGTTGGGAGTCGAGCACAATGCGCAACAGACGCCGCCGCCGTGGACGCTCGCTGCGGTCCGTCAGCAGCGGGTCGTCGGCAAGCACGGTCCCGATGCCGGTGAGCAGGGCATCGTGCGCGTGACGCAGCTCCTGCACGCGCGCCCTCGACGCCGCGGTAGTGATAGTGAACGATGCATGTTCGGAATGCGTCCCAGGCGGCGGCGCAATCGCGCCATCCAGCGTCGCTGCGATTTTGAGCGACACCAGAGGTGTGCTGCAGCCGGATGGAATGCGCGAAGGCATCGTTCAACTCACGAGCTTCTGTCTGCAGTACGCCGACTGAGACATCCACGCCAGCTTCGCGCAGCATTGCGAATCCACGGCCCTGCACCAGTGGATTGGGATCGTTTGTAGCAGCAACCACGCGCGCTACTCCCGCCGCGATCAGCGCGCGAGCGCAGGGTCCCGTGCGCCCCTGATGACTGCATGGCTCGAGCGTGACATACGCGATCGCCCCTCGCGCGGCCTCACCAGCTTCCGCCAGCGCCACCACCTCAGCATGATCGCGCTGCGCATATTGATGAAAGCCGCGACCGACTATTCGATTGTCGCGAACGATCACGCAACCAACGGTTGGATTGGGTGACGCGAGTCCGACGCCCTCGCGCGCCAGTGAGAGCGCAGCCTGCATCCACTGCACGTCGGGCATAGAGGTCAAACGCCGAGCAGCGAGTCCGTGAATGCGGCGCTGTCGAAGGGCAGCAGATCATCGAGCTTCTCGCCGACGCCGACGAAGCGCACGGGAAGCTGCAACTCGCGTGCGATCGCTACCGCGACGCCGCCCTTCGCCGTGCCGTCCAGTTTGGTGAGCACGATGCCGGTCACACCTGCCGACTCAGTGAAGAGCTTCGCCTGCTGCATGCCGTTCTGCCCGGTAGTGGCATCCATCACCAGCAGCACCTCATGCGGCGCATCGGGAATGAAGCGCTGCGTGGTGCGGCGCATCTTGTCCAGCTCCTTCATCAGATCGTTCTTGGTGTGCAGGCGCCCGGCGGTATCGACCAGCAGCACATCGGTCGAGCGCGCCTTGGCCGCGTTCAGCGCGTCGAAGAGCACCGCCGAAGGATCGCCACCCTGCTTGGTCTTGATGATCTCGACCCCTGTGCGCTGTCCCCAGATCTCCAACTGCTCGATCGCCGCGGCGCGGAAGGTATCCGCCGCGCACAGCAATACGGTTTTCCCCATACGCCGGTACCAGGCCGCGAGCTTGCCGCTGGTGGTGGTCTTGCCGGTGCCGTTGACGCCCACCAGCAGGATCACTTCAGGCGGCTGCTCCACCACGCGCGGCGGGGTGGCGTACGCATCGAGGATGGCCTTGATCTCCGCCCGCAACATCTGCTTCAACTCCGCGCCGTCCCGGATCTTGTGATCCAGCGCGCGCTCGCGCAGCGCGGTGAGGATCTCCTGCGCCGTGACCACACCGAGATCGGCGGAGATCAGACTCATCTCGAGATCGTCGAGTGCCTTGTCGTCGATTTCGACCGTCAGCGCGACGATCTCTTCGAGCGATTGCGAGAGGTTCTCGCGGGTGCGCGTCACTGCTTCGCGCATGCGTTCGAAGAAGCCGCGCTTTTTGGGTTCCTCAGCCTCTTTCAGGCTGCCGAAAAGTGTCTGAATCATGGATAGCTCGTCGCTTTCAGTGTAGCAACGGAAAGAGAAGGCAAGTGGGAAGAGGGAGCAGGGAGCAGGGAGCAGGAAAAGGTATAAGCCAAGAAGAACGGTGTCATCCTAAACGGAGAGCCCAAGCGCGCGGTCGAAGCATCCGCAGTTTCTCCCTATTCCCTATTCCGTGTTCCCTCAGCAGTTCCGGGACGCTGCATCAGCTCCGCGACTGCCTCGCGCGGGCTCTTGCCGCGATAGAGAATCGCGTCTACCTGCGCAGTGATCGGCATTTCGATGCCGCGCGCATTGGCCAGCCCCAGCGCCGCGCTTGTCGTCAGTACACCCTCCGCCACTTTCCCGCCCATACCGTCGAGAATGTCACCGAGACGGCGACCTTTACCTAGCTCGATCCCGACTTGGCGGTTGCGCGACAGCTCGCCGGTGCAGGTCAGGACCAGATCGCCCAGCCCGGCAAGCCCGGCCATGGTCTCGCGCCGCCCGCCACATGCAACCGCCAGCCGGGTGATCTCTGCAATGCCGCGTGTGATGAGCGCCGCAACACTGTTGTGGCCGAGGCCGAGTCCATCCACAATGCCGGTCGCGATGGCGATCACGTTCTTCAGCGCGCCCCCAAGCTCCACACCGACGACGTCGTCGTTGGTGTAGACGCGCAGCGCAGGCCCGGAGAGTTCCTCCTGCAGACGCGCAGCCAGCGTTGTATCCGGGCACGCGATCGTCATCGCAGTGGGGCGGCCTGCGGCAACCTCCTGCGCGAACGACGGTCCGCTCAGCACGGCGAGAGGCAATGAGAGCTGCCGCGCCCTCAATGCAGCCGCGATCACTTCGCTGATGCGCAGATATGTCAAAGGCTCGTCAGCGCTGCCGATGACGCCTTTGGTGGCACTGACGATCACCGCATCGGCGGCCAGGTGAGGGGCCATCCTGGTGTAAATTGCGTGCACATGCGCGGAGGGCATCACCCCGATAACGATCTCCGCCGAAGCGAGCGCCTCCGCGAGGTCTGCTGTCGGCTTTACAGCATCGGGCACCACATAGCCAGGAAGGTACGCGCGGTTCTCGCGCTGCTGCGCGATGGTCTGGGCAACTGCCGCGGTGTGCGACCAGAGCGCGATGGAGTGAGCATGCTGGTCCTTTCGTTCGGCACTACGTTCGGCGCTACGTTGCGCCAGCGAGATGGCAAGAGCGGTGCCCCACGCGCCGCTGCCGATGATGGCGATGCGGCTCACGCGGCCGCGGCCTTCGTCTTGCCGAAGCGATATTCGGTGCCTGCAAGCAGACGGCGAATATTCGCGTGATGCTTCGCGATGACGATCAGCGGAACGATGACGCAGACGGCAAGCAGCCAGGGCGTGAGCTTCCCATAGCCACGAACCAGCGCAAGCACCGCGAAAGTAATCGACGCGAGAATGGAGGCGAGCGAGACAAACCGGCTGATCGCGAAGGCGACGATGAAGACGGCGAGGCTGACGAGCGCCGAGACCGGCGAGATGGCCAGGAAGACACCAAGGCCCGTCGCGACGCCCTTGCCGCCTTTGAAACCAAGCCAGACGTTGTAGATGTGGCCTGCGATCGCGCATAGTGCAGCCGTCGCGGCGAGATTCTGCGCACCCGGACGGCTTACGTGGAGATGGCTTGCCACCATGTATGCGGCGATCACGGCCAGAAATCCCTTCGCCGCGTCAAGCAGGAACGTCGCCGCACCAAGACCCTTGCCGCCGGAGCGGATCACATTGGTAGCGCCAATATTGCCGCTGCCTTGCTCGCGGATGTCCTGCTTGCGGAAGATACGCACCAGGATGAGGCCGAAGGGAATCGAGCCCAGCAGATACGCGACGATGGCAACGATGAAGTAGAGCAGCATGGGACGGCTTCGAGTGTAGCGGTTATAGCTCCTAGCCGCTAGCTACTAGCTCCTGCCGCAAGGAGTCGAACCAACGCATCTGCGGAACCGCCGTGACTAGAAGCTAGGAGCTAGAAGCTGTTCGCTACATCAGCCGGCGCCGCACCATATCGAGCGCGGCCTGCGCACTCAGCGTGCGTACGCGCTCGCGCGTGCTCTCGGTAGAGAACGCTGCGAAGTTCTTCTCCGCTACTTCAATCTCCTTACCGTGCGCGACCGCTATATAGACCAGACCGACAGGCTTCTCCTCCGTGCCGCCGCCGGGGCCTGCAACGCCGGTGACGGCGAGACCAATGGTGGCACCGGTCTTTTTGCGAATGCCATCCGCCATGGCCTTTGCCACCTGCGCGCTCACCGCGCCATGTTGCGCGATCAGCGCCGGGTCCACGCCAGCGAAGATGTTCTTCAACTCGTTCGAATACACCACCGCCCCGCCCAGGAAGGCGCGCGAACTTCCGGGGATACTGGTGATGCGCTCGGCCACCATGCCGCCGGTGCAGCTTTCTGCGACAGCGAGCGTCGCGCCCTTCATGCCGAGGTAGAGCAGCACGATCTCTTCGAGCGATTCTCCCCGCGTCGAATAGATGAGGTCGTCCAATTCCTCTTCAATGCGGCCGGCCAGCTCATCGACACGCATCTGCGCAATGTCGAGCGCCGGCTTCTCACAGATCAGGTTGAGCTGAATGTCGCCGCCGCTGGCCAGGATGGTGGTCTCGATATCCGGGTAGTGCCTGTAGATCGGCGCGATGCGCGCATCACACGCGGACTCGCCGATCATCGCCGCTTTCAGCGTACGCATTGCGATGAAGCGCTGTGGCAGCGCCTCGCGCAGACGCGGCATGCACTCCTGCTCGAAGATCGGCTTCAGTTCCAGCGGCGGTCCGGGCAGCAGCATCAGGATTTTGCGATGGCCGCCGAAAACCGTGTCCAGCCACTGCGCGGGCGCCGTGCCGTTCGCATTGGGAACCACGTGCGCGCCTTCGAGCACATCGGCCTGCTGCGCATTGTTTTCCGTCATGCTCATGCGGCGTGCGGCGAAGCGCTTGTAGAGCTCAGCCACAATATCCGCATTGCGCCGGATGTGGATGCCCATGGCCTCTGCTACGGCCTGACGCGTCAGGTCATCCTCCGTAGGGCCCAGGCCCCCCATGATGACAACGATGTCCACGCGCTGCGCCGCGGTGCGGACCGCGCTGACGAGGTGCTCCATGCGATCGCCGACTGTGGTCTTGAAGGCCACCTTCACGCCGATCTCGTTCAGGCGCTCTGTGATGAACAGTGAGTTGGTGTCCTGGCGAAAGGGCGTCAGCATCTCCGAGCCGACGGCGATGGTTTCTGCAAGCATGCGGGTAGGTCACCTTCCAAAAATCGAGCGGTACAAAGCGTGCGGACATGGGTGGGATGCGAGGCGGGTGCAAATCTATCAGGTGAAACGCAGGCCTTCCACGCCCAATGCCACATCATAAATGGCGTTGTGGGTGGCCACGATGGCGCTGCTGGATGGGCTGAACGCCAGCCCGACGATGCCGCTGCCGCTGATGACGATCTCGGGCTCATCTTCGGGCGCGCGGTCGATCGGCAGACGAAGCACGCCCCGCCGTCCGCGATGCGAAGCGGCGATGTAGAGCGAGCCTGCGATGTCCACGGCCATGCCCTGCGGCCGGCCGAGGCCTCGATAATAGACACGCGCGCTGCCGTTGTGATCGATGGCGTGCACAGCATCGTTGCTGGAGGTAGTTGGACCGGAGACGAAGAGTGTGCCATCGAGCCCGAAGGCGAGATGGTAGGCAGAGACGCTGGGCTCAAGCGTGGCGAAGACGAAGATCTGCCGGTCGCGCGCGATCTTGAAGATGGTGCCACTGCGATCACCGCAGTAGAGATTGCCCTCGGAGTCGAACGCGAGTCCGGTGGCCACGCCCATGCTTTCGACGAAGATCGAGCTGGCGCCCTCCGGCGTAATGCGGTGGATCGTGCCCTCATGCCGCGACGAGACATAGAGCACACCATCCATATCGATGGCCAGCCCGGTCGGATTCACGATATCGGTGGCGAAGCTGTCCATATCGCCCGCGGGCGATATGCGGTAGATCGAGACCGGCATCTTCTCCCCGCGCTGGCCGGAGAGCGTGGTGTAGACATTTCCTTCCGCATCCACCGCGGGGCTGGCGACCGGATTCACGTTCTCCGCGAGCACCCTGCCGATTTTCAATGTGACGGAGTTGCTGGTGGCGCCATTCTGACGCACCTCCAGACGGCCGGCTTCGGCGGATTCAGGCACCCGGATGCTCATGCGCGTAGGGCGGCTTAGCAGGACGGGAGCAAGGGAGCCGTCGAGCACAGCCAGCGGACGGCGCTCCGCCACCGGCCCCAACGCGCTGCCGGACAACTCGATCTCGCCGCCGGGAAGCGCGGCCTCCGGTGTGACGGACTCAATGCGCGGCGCGCCGGAATTGGGGTGGTCGGATTTGGCGATACGGATCATAAGCTGGCTCTCCCAGTCTACGACTGCCCAGTTTAGACGCGCAGACTACCACCAATGCTGGATCACAAGCAGCACGATCAGCGCAAAGAGGCCTGCCGCAAGGTCGTCCAGCATGATGCCCCAGCCGCCGGGCAGAGCCTCGAGCTTGCGGATGGGCCAGGGTTTGGTGATGTCAAAAAGGCGGAAGAGCGCAAGCGCGGCCAGGGCGTGCGGCCAGTCCGGCCGGCAAACGGCTAGCGTGAGCCATTGGCCGGCCACTTCGTCGATGACGACGTGGCCGGGGTCTTCGCGGCCGGATTCTTGTCCGACGCGTGTTGCAGCAGGAATGCCGATAGCCGTAGCGACGATGACAGCAAACACCGTCAGGAGGATGTTGACCCCATACACCAGGTCGAGCTCGCCGGAATATGCGCGGCGTGTGCTTGGGATGACTGCCAACGCCCACAGCAGCATCGCCACGACGGAGCCCCATGTCCCTGGACCGGGCTTGAGCAGACCAACGCCGAAGAACGTCCCGACGGCCCACGCCCACAGCGTCTTCTTGCCAGTCGCCGGCACGTCGGAAGGTCTATCGTTCATTAGGCAGGATTATCGTTCATCCGCATCGTTCTCCTGCTGGGCGCGGCGCAGTGTCGCCTCGTCGATATCCTCCAGCACCTCGGGATCGAGGATGGGTGAAGAGATGCGGTACTCGCCGCTGGCCCATTTGCCGAGATCGATAACGCGGCAGCGATCGCTGCAAAACGGCACGTTCGGATCGTCAAGAGGCACGATTGTCCTGCAGATGGGGCAGCGAAGGATTTTCGGCTTCGCCTGAGACATAACCACTCCTGATAGTTATTCGATGACGCGCGCGACCACATCGTAGTCGTGCGCCTCGGTGATCTCCGCGCGATAGAAGGTGCCCGGCACCAGCGTCTCGTGCGGGCCGAAATCGTTGATGTAGACCTTGCCGTCGATCTCCGGCGCGTGGAACTCGGAGCGGCCCTCCCACAGCAGCGGCGTCTCCTCGCTCTCGCCTTCGACCAGGATGTTCATCGTCTGGCCGATCCATTGTTCCTTGCGCTCGCGGCTGATCGACTGCTGCAGCTTCATCAGCGAGCGGCGGCGTGCCTCGATGGTGCGCTTCGGGACCTTTGTCGCCTTATCGAGATGGATCGATTGCGAGCCCTCTTCGTCTGAGTAGGCAAACGCGCCCATCCAGTCGAACTTCGCCTCGCGGACGAAGTCCATCAGCGCTGCGTGGTCTTCGGCGGTCTCGCCGGGAAAGCCGACGATGAAGCTGGTGCGCAGCGCGATGCCGGGCACGGCAGCGCGGACCTTCTCAAGCGTCTTCAGAAAAATCTCCGCGTTCGCGCCGCGGCGCATGCGCTTCAGCACCGGCCCAGAAGCATGCTGCAGCGGCACGTCAAGATACTTCACGATGCTGTCGTGCTTCGCGATGGTGTCGAGCAGCCGGCCGGTGATCTTGTTGGGATACGCGTAGAGGAAGCGCAGCCAGGTGAGGCCGTCTATCTGCGCGAGACGGTCGAGCAGCGCAGCCAGCCCGTCCTTCAGGCCGAAGTCTTCGCCGTAGCAGGTGGTGTCCTGTCCGATCAGCGTGATCTCGCGCACGCCACGCGCGACAAGCTGCTCGGCTTCCGCGACCACCGACTCGAAGCGGCGTGAACGGAACTTGCCGCGCAGGTTCGGGATCACGCAGAACGAGCAGGGATGGTCGCAGCCTTCGGCAATTTTGAGATACGCCGATGTCTTGCCGGTCGCGAGCAGGCGCGGTGTCGTCTCGTCGTAAAGATACGTTGGCAGAGCGGGCGCTGCGCCATCCCAGGCATCGCGCGCGAAACGCCCTTGCTGCTCGCGCAAATCGCCCTCAGCGCGCGAAGCGGCGGCATCCGCTGGGGCATGTCGGGTTGTGCTTGCAGCGGTCAGGATGTTGAATAGCTGCGGTATCGCTGGCCTGGTAGGCACCGGCTGCGCCAGGCCCGCAGCTTGAAGGATTGCTTCGAGCTCGCCCGTCCCGACCACGGCGTCAACTTCGGGGATATTTTTCTGGATCTCGTCGCGATACCGCTCTACCAGGCAACCGGCGACGATCAGCCTGCGCGCGCGTCCGCTCGTTTTGTGCTGCGCCATCTCGAGGATGGTGTCGACCGATTCCTGCTTGGCCGAGTCGATAAACGAGCAGGTGTTGACCACGAGGATTTCAGCAGCCTCTGGATCGGCCGTCAGCTCGGCTCCGGCGCGGTCCAGCAGGCCCATCATCACCTCGCTGTCGACCAGGTTCTTCGGACAGCCCAGGCTCACAAAACCGACACGCGGGCGCGCGGCATCGGCAGCAGGTGCCGTGGGCTGCGCTTCCAGCATGTCGGTGGGGTTCACCTAACTATTTTAGCGGATTCCTATTTACGTTGTAGGCCGCCATCCATGAGTCAGTGCTGCGAGTCAGTGCTGCAACTCAGGGCTGCATTCAGGGCCGCAACATCGTTACATGCCAACCCTCATTGCCCAACGCTTCGACGGTGGGGAGCAATTTCGTCGGCAAACCGGCACGCTGGCAACTTTGCGGATGGGAGCCGCGAGTCGATCTCAAGTGGTATTCTGCTCGAGTGCCGGGTCCTACGCGACGGAATCCCGCCAACCCCGCCAGGTCCGGAAGGAAGCAACGGTAACGGGTCACTCCGGGCGCAGTAGGCCACCCGGTGCACTGAAGCATTCCACTCGCGAATTGCTTCCAAGGAATCCTGAACAGCACTGTCACTTCGCTGCTCCGCGTGGACATTCGAGCGCGTGGTCGGCGAGAATCAAAGGGCCAGCCCGTTTTCATATCGGTGTATCGGTGGAGACAGTCTGGACGCAGCTTTTCCGTTCAGAAAAGCTGCACATAGCGATTGCAAGTCAGCACAAAGTAATTGTGAAAACGGGACAGCCATGAGCTCAGCCGAGTTGCCGACGAGCACCGATTCCGCTGCATCCGCCGCACGGACAATTCCCGCCGCCGATCACGACGGCCGGCCGAAAGCCCCGCGCGTGGGTGTCTTCGGATGGGGCATTGTGGCGCCGGAATCGCCCAATATCGAGGCCTTTGCGCGCAATCTGGCGAGATCCGAGAGCTGGCTGACCCCGTTCGAAGGCTTCGGCCCCAGCAATTTCCTGGTAGGGCACCCCGAGTTTCGCTTCGAGGACTACAAGCCGTGGATCGATGCGCGATTTGCCCCGCGCCACTATCAAAATCTCAAAGAGAAGATGGACTACCCATCGCTTTATGCGATCGGGGCCTTCATCCAGGCGCTGGGGCAAAATCCGGGGCTGGAAAAGCTCATGCAGGAGCTGGGCAGCCAGGCGCACGTGTACATCGGCACCGGTCTGGGCGCGATTGAAACGATGTACGAGTCCAGTGTGACGCTGTATCTGGCACAGCAGCGCTGGAACCGCTTCTGGGGTAGCCGGGAGAATAACAGCGCCCTGAGCGCGTATCTGGAAGGCGCTCTGAAGGGCATGGAAGATGTGCCGCTGAATCCTGCAGATGCCGAGGGCGACCTGGTCGAACTCTCGCTTGCGTGGGAGGCGTGGTGGATGGAGCGATCGCCCGAGCTGCGGGAGTACCTGGAGGAGGCCGCCAGCATCGACGCGCTGGTGATGGAGGGCGAAGTCGAGCACGGAAAGCTGCATGTCCTGCGCGAGCGCGGCAAACGGCACGCCCGCCTGCAGGAGAAGTGGGGCGCGCCGGAACCGCCCTGGAGAGTCTCGGCAAACCTGATCTGGAACATCCACAACACGCCGGCATCCCAGGTTTCCATCCTCGGACACATCACCGGCCTGGCCTTTGCGCCCGTCGCTGCCTGCTCCACCTTTGGTGTGGCCTTGCGCTTAGCCATGCATGCCATCGAGCGAGGCGAGGCTAAGGTCGTGGTGGTCGGCGCGACTGATCCGCCACCGCATCCGCTGGTTGTGGGCTCGTTCTACGGCGCGCGCGTGCTTTCCGCCAGCCGCCAGGTCTCGAATCCGCTGACGCAGTTACACGGCACGCATGTGGCGGGCGGTTCCGTGGTGTGGATCGTCGGCGACATGGAGTACCTCGAATCGAAGGGCATGACGCCGCTTGGCATGGAGCCGATCGCGGCCGGTGTCAGTTCGGATGCGCACCACATCATCACGCCATCGATTCCGGGCCCACAGGCTGCCATCCGGCAGGCGCTCGAAGAGGCACATACGACGCCCGAGAAGATTGCTACCTGGGACCTGCACGCAACCGCCACGCCGGGCGACTACGCGGAGATCAGCACGCTGCGCACTATGCTGCCGGAAACGGTGATGGTGACGGCACGCAAGGGCACATTCGGCCATGGGATGAGCGCCGGCGGCGGCTGGGAGCTGACTGCCCAGTATCTGGGCTATGCCAGCGGCCATCTTTTCCCGACGCTGCTCACCCAGAAATCGCTGAATCGCGCAATTGCCGGCATTCACGGGCAATTTGTCTTTGCGGACAGCTGTGTAGCAGCGGAAGGCCTGGCCGGAAAACTCTCAAGCGGCATCGGCGGCATCAATGCGTGCGTGATCTCGCGTCCGCTGCCCGGCAAACGCGATCAGGGATTAGGGAACAAGAAATAGTTAGTCAGCGAGTCAGCCAGGAATAAAGCTAAGAACCAACCAGCGAAGAAGCGGTCAGCGGGCCTCAGCTGAAGCGAGTGCCTGCTAGGGCGATGATCCATTGATCGCTGACGGGTTCTGAGCTGCCCGCCCTTTCGCCAACTATCCCTGGCCGATTCCCCACGCTCAGGAATGTGCCGGCTGCGCGGCATGATGCGCCCCGCTTGTGCGCCACTTCCAGAAAGCCCAGCCGAACGCGGCGAGGAACAGCGCCAGGATCACCCAGCTAATGGCGCTTGAATAGCGGGCGAGGTAGTGGTTCCACCAGCGGACCATCTGGTGTCCATACAAGACGCCGAGCCACGCAACCAGGCTGTATCGCGCGGCGCGCGCCAGCGTGAACGCCGTCAGGAAGCGCCCGCGCGGAACACCCAGGGCACCGGCGGCCGCGAGAAAGGGCATCAGGGGAACCGGTGGAGGGAGAATGGCGGACAGCGCAACAGCGGTGGCGCCATACTTTTTGACCCAGCCCGTGATGCGATCGTAATAACGGTCCGGGACGTAGCGGCGCAGGGCCTCCTCGCCGCCCTTCTTCCCCGCGGACCAGGTGGTGAATGCGCCGGCCACCGCACCGGCAACCGCCAGTGAAACCAGGAGCCAGGGACTGCCCTTGCGGGCAATCAGGAGCAGGAGCAGCAGGTCGGTCGTGCCAGGAATGGGCAGCGGAAAAGGGCAGGCATCGAGCAGCGACACGCCGAACACGCCGACGGCGCCCAGGTGCACGAGCCAATGCATGGCGCGATGTTTGGTTGGCGTGGCCAGAGCGGCGGCCAAGAGCGCTTTATTGGCGGCCAGGAGCGCTTTATTCACGAATGCCTCATTTCAGATCAGTACCCCTTCAGATCAGCTGCACCATTCGATACACATCAGCGTCAGGCTCTTGGACGCTCCGAAGCGTTCCCAGGCTGTGCCTGGGAGGCTGGTATGGCAACATTCGTGTCGATGGAGATTAGAGAAGTTTGAGATCCGTCATGGCCGGAAGCACATCGCAGGCGGCCGCAAGCTGGTAGAAGCGGCGAAGGCCTTCCAGGCACTCGTCGTCGAGCGTGTAGTGGATATTCCGGCTCAGATAGGCGTGGATGGTGGCGCGGGGTACGGCAATGCGCGATGGACCACTCGTCCGCGAGGTCGTCAATGTGAGCCAGCCCGGCATCGCGCGACGCGGTGAGGTCGTTCACGAGTTGGTTACGCTGCTCGGGGGAGCGGACCGCGGCCTCGCGCACCCCCCATACGGCAGAGATCCACGGCACTCCCGTAAGGCGACGCCATTCCGCGCCGAGATCGAGATAGAGCAGCTCTTCGCCCGTCCTCTGCTGCCTGGCGGTTGCGATCTTCGAGTGCGAGCAGCGCCGGATCGCCGATCAACAGAGCCGCATCGCAGGCCGCCAGCATGCCATCGAGGTCGGGCGCGTGGGGCACGAAGGTGGCGGGGATCTGCCAGAAATGCCGCGCCATGACCTGCACATATGCGAGCGTCGCGCGTGATGAGGTATCTGCCGCGATGGTGCGCATGCCTGCAAGCCCGGTGGCCGAGCGCATCACCAGCAGGAGCGAGCGGATCGCGCCCTTCGAGGCAATGGCGCAGCCCGGCACGATCCGGAGAGCACTGCTCTGTGCCAGTGCGGTGACGGGTACGAGCCCGAGGTCGGCCGTGCCCTCCGAGAGGCGCTCGGCGCATTGCGCGGGCATCATCGTCTCGACATCGTAGCGTTCGGCGAGTGCGGCGGCGCAGGGCGGGTGCTCGAAATCCCACATCAGCGGTGCAGGATTGAGGAAGCGAATGGCGGCGACGCGGAAGCGGCTCACTCGATAGAGTACAGGGCGAAACGCTCGACGCCAGGTTTAGCGAGGAAGAAGGGCCTCCTACCCCGTTAGTCGGATTGTCCCTGTGCCTCCGCACCCATAGGCTCAACAACATCCATGGCGGGCCCCCAGACTACCTGCGCTTCCCCTTCTGCAACAGAAACCACTCTGGCATGGCTGGCCATGGCACTCACTCCCGGCCTCGGGCCTCGGCGGATCCAGCGTGCTGTGCGTGGTCTGCGCGAGCCTGCAGAACTGTTTCGCCTGCCGCTGACGGCGCTCGAGGCGCTCCAGATACCGGTTGCGTCCGCTCGCTTCATTGCCGAGGGCAAGGCTCGCAAGGTTGCCGAAGAGGAGTGGCAGCGCATCGCCGAAAGCGGCTGCAGCGTCATGACCCTGGGTGCCGCCGATT
Source organism: uncultured Acidobacteriaceae bacterium (assembly GCA_963757575.1). Taxonomy (GTDB): domain Bacteria; phylum Acidobacteriota; class Terriglobia; order Terriglobales; family Acidobacteriaceae; genus KBS-83. Next base: position 179,329 of record CAVWSD010000009.1, on the reverse strand, counting down.
ACCCGGATCGTCTCCGCGAAATCTTCGATCCGCCGCCCGTGCTCTGGGTGCGCGGCGACCGCACGCTGCTTTCGCGACCCGCGATTGCCGTGGTGGGCACGCGCGCGCCGAGTCCCTACGGCACCGGCATGGCGGAGATGCTCTCGCGCGATCTCGCGGCGCGCCGCATGGTGATTTTGAGCGGTATGGCGCGTGGGATCGATACGGCAGCGCACAAGGGCGCGCTGAGCGCCTGCGGCCGAACAGTGGCCGTCTGGGGTACAGGCATCGATGTGGTGTATCCCAAGGAGAACAAGAAGCTCGCGGAAGAGATCATTCTCTCCGGCGGCGCCATCGTCTCCGAACAGCCGATGGGTACCTTCCCCGCGCCGCAGAACTTCCCTTTGCGCAACCGCATCATCAGCGGCATGAGCATAGGGGTCCTGGTAGTGGAAGCCGGCGAGCAGAGCGGCACGCGGGTCACCGCGCGCTGTGCGCTCGAGCAGAACCGCGATGTCTATGCCGTGCCCGGAAATGTGACCAGCCGGAATGCCTGGGGGCCGAACACGCTCATCAAGCAGGGAGCCAGGCTGACCGCCACCTGGGAGGACATATGGGAGGACCTGCCGACCCAGATCCGACTGGAGCTGGAGGGCCGGCTCGATGCCGCCCAGGACGGCGAGGCTGGGGCCCAGGAAGAACTTTTCGCATCGTCAACAGGGGTAACTGCATCATTACTGCGACAGGGATCTGCGGCAATGCCGGCAGGCCCCCCGCTTAGCCCGCCGGAGACTGCCGTGTATGGGCTGCTGCGGATGGACGAGGCTCTCCACCTGGAAGAACTGCTGGAGCAGTTGGATGGCCAAGTAACGTCGGCTGAGGTATTTACGGCGCTCTTTGAGCTCGAGTTGAACAATCACATCCGGCAGCTTCCGGGAAAGAATTACGTTCGGCGCATGTAGCGCGTCTTGGGGAACAGTTTCCCCCGCCGTTGACGTACTTATACCTACTCCGGATAAATTCCGCGACCTACCGGGATCTGCCGCGTCTGATGTTCTGCGCGAGATGCGGCGGGTGTTATAGAGCCCGAGAAGTTTGGACACATGGGGCAGCGCGTGGTATAGCTTCTTCCCAATAGGCGTGGAGCGATCCGCAGACGCGCCTGTGGTCTTTCGTTAGGGAAAGCCACGTCGAGAAGGTCTCCGCGACTTCACAGAAACAGGGAAGATGCGATAGCGTTCGGAAACTGCCGGCGGGCACAACAAATTGCCCGAGGCCGGCACAGTAGCGTCGCCGCGATGGGGCGCACCGGCAGATCCGCGGCCGGAACGGAGAGCAGGCGGAAGTGAAGGGAAACAATGAGTAAATCACTGGTTATTGTCGAGTCGCCGGCCAAGGCGAAATCTATCGGAAAATATCTGGGCAAGGACTTCGTGGTCGAAGCCTCTATCGGCCACGTCAAGGACCTGCCTAAAAACAAGATCGGCGTCGAGCTGGAGAACGGCACCTTCGAACCGGACCTGATCGTCATGCCGGACAAGGTGAAGATCGTGGATCGCCTGCGCAAGATTGCGGGCAAGATGACGAACATTTACCTGGCGCCTGACCCGGACCGCGAAGGCGAAGCGATCGCCGCGCATCTTGAAGACGAGCTGCGCGCGGTGTCGCCGAAGAATTCCATTCAGCGCGTGACCTTCAACGAGATCACGCCCAAGGCCGTGCGCGCAGCCTTCGAGCATCCGCGCCAGGTGGACCGTAACCTGGTCGATGCGCAGCAGACCCGGCGCGTGCTCGACCGCATCGTGGGCTATCAGATCTCGCCGCTGCTGTGGGACAAGGTGCGCCGCGGGCTCTCCGCGGGCCGGGTGCAGACGGTGGCGCTGCGTCTGATTGTCGAACGCGAGCGCGAGATCAAGGCGTTCAAGCCGGTTGAATACTGGACCATCGACGCTGACCTCAAGACCGGCGCGAAGGATGACAGCGTCTTCACCGCGCGATTCGTGGGCATCGATGGCGAAAGCGCCAAGGTGGACACGGTCAGCGGCAATGCGCTGCCGGACGAGCGCATCACGAAGGACGTGCTCGCCGCGATCGAGAAGGCAAAGTGGTCGGTGCGCGAGGTGGAGCGCAAGGAGCGGCGCAAGAACCCTGCGGCCCCCTTCACCACCAGCCGTCTGCAGCAGGACGCCTCACGGCAACTTGGCTTCTCCGTAAAGCGCACCATGGGCGTCGCGCAGCGGCTGTACGAAGGCGTGGAGCTCGGCACCGAGGGCACCGAAGGCCTGATCACCTACATGCGTACCGATTCGACGCGCGTCTCGCCGGACGCGATCACCGAGGTACGCGGCTATATCGGCAAGGAACTCGGCACCCACTATTTGCCCGATGCTGCGAACACCTTCAAGAGCAAGAAAGATGCGCAGGATGCTCACGAGGCGATCCGCCCCACGGAGGTGCGGCACACTCCGGAATCGGTGAAGCGGTATCTGAGCGATGAGCAGTTCAGGCTGTACCAGCTCATCTGGCGCCGCTTTGTCGCGTCGCAGATGGTGCCGGCGGTCTTCGACCAGACCATTGTCGATGTGCAGGCGCAGGCGGACCGTCGTTATGACTTCCGCGTGACCGGATCGATCCTGAAGTTCGATGGTTATCTGAAGGTCTATGAAGAGGCCAAGGACACCAAGGACGACGATGACGATGCTCTCAAGAACAAGCTGCCCGACCTGAATGCCGGCCAGGCTCTCTTACTCGAGGAACTGAAGCACGAGCAGAAGTTCACCGAGCCGCCCCCGCGCTATAACGAGGCATCGCTGGTGAAGACGCTCGAAGAGCGCGGCATCGGACGGCCATCCACGTACGCGACCATTCTCTCCACCATCCAGGAGCGCGAGTATGTGCAGAAGGTGGGCCAGGGTCGCTCGGGCAAGTTCATTCCTACCGAGATTGGGCTGGTAGTGACCGATCTGCTGGTCGCGAACTTTCCCTACATCTTCGATCCGGAGTACACGGCGAAGCTCGAAGAGGAGCTCGACGATATCGAAGACGGCAAGGAACGCTGGACCGATCTGCTGACGGGCTTCTACGACTCCTTCAAGAAAGAGTTGAAGCACGCCGAGAAGCACATGGAGAACGTGAAGCGGATGGAGCAGCCCACCGACGAGAAGTGCGACCGGTGCGGCGCCCCGCTGGTGTTGAAGTGGGGGAAGTTCGGATCCTTTTACGCGTGCAGCACTTACGACAAAAAGAACAAGGAAAGCTGCACCTTTACCAAGGAGAACTTTGCGGCCAAGCCGCAGCTTGAGAATGCGGAAGAGAAGGAAGAGGAGTACTGCGAGGCCTGTGGGCGCGTGATGGTTCTGCGCAACGGGCCGTTCGGGCCGTTCATGGCGTGTCCGGGCTACAACGAAGACCCGCCGTGCAAGACGGTCCGCCGGCTGACTAGCCGCGAGCAGCAGAAGCCCCCGGTGCCGATCGGCGAGCCGTGTCCGGTGTGCGGTAAGGACCTGGTGCGACGCACCGGCCGCTTCGGCGAGTTCGTCTCCTGCTCCGGCTATCCGGAATGCAAGTACATCAAGCAGAACCTTGTCGAAGGAATGAAATGCCCCAAGTGCGGGGAGGGTGATATTGCCGAGCGCAAGACGCGCTTCGGGACAACCTTCTACGGCTGCACGCGATATCCGAAGTGCGATTTCACGGCGAATGGCAAGCCGGTTCCGAAGAAGTGCCCGGAGTGCGGATCGAGCTACCTGATCGAGAAGACGTTGAAGTCCGGCGTGTACCTTACCTGCCCCAACAACAAGAAGCCGGCTTCCGCCGAGGACAAGCCAAGCAAGCGCAAGAAGAAAGGCGAAGAGGAGGAGACAGGCGTGACCTGCCACTACTCGAAGCGCCTGCGCGATGCTCCCGAAGCCGAGGCGCCGGCCCCTGCCAGGGCGAAAAAGACCACCGAAGAGGCAGCCCAGCCTGTCGCCTAGAACGCGATTCCGTGTAACCAGATAGAAGGAGCAGTTATGGAAACAACTCTCGCAGCGCGCGAAGATGCCGCGACCATCCTGAAGCTATACGAACTTCGCCAGGAACCGGTGCTGCGGCAGGCGCGCACATGGATGACGGGAGAGTTCTGGCCTGGCTCGGCAGAGGAGATCCGCGTAGTCCTCGCCGACTCCGGTTCGGAGAGGAACTGCTGGTTCCGCCAGGTGACGACGTACTGGGAGATGGCCGCGGCCCTGGTGAATCATGGCGTGCTCGCCGCGGAGCTCTTCGTGGACTCCAATGCCGAACCGTTTTTCCTCGCCGCGAAGTTCTGGCCCTACCTGCAGGAGATTCGCACCCAATCCCCCTCATTCCTGGTCCAGTTTGAAAAGCTTCTGGAACGTAGCGCAGCGGCACGCCAGAAGCTGGAGGCGATGCAGGCCTCGACGAAGAAACGAATGGCCGCCCGCCAGGCTCCGCCGCTTCCGGATATCCAGCGGCCGGATTGAAGGCCGCTGCCGTCTCGATTTCAAAATTGCTGTGTGGGCGTGAACCGGCAAGCGGGATGCCCGGGCGCTCTCCTGCGTTTTCGGCGCAATGGATAAGCCGTTCCCACGAAGAATCTGTTACTGTACTGCGTGGCTTGTGGCGGAATGCCCGGGCTCGACTCCTGAAGAAGGCGAACCCCTGACGATGGCGAAGGCGACTTGGAATGGCAAGGTAATCGCGGAGAGTGACCAGGTGGAAACGGTGGAGGGGAACGTGTATTTTCCCGATTCCGCAGTGAACCGCGAGTTTCTACGCCCCAGCTCGACCACCTCGACCTGCCCATGGAAGGGGCAGGCACGCTATTACACGCTGGTAGTGGACGGGCAGGAGAACCAGGATGCCGCCTGGTACTACCCCGACCCGAAGCCGGCGGCGAAGCACGTGAAGAACCACATGGCCTTCTGGCGCGGCGTGGAAATCGAAAAGTAGCGGCAGCTTACTCCCGCGCTATCAGCGATTTACTGGTCTTTCAAAATGTATTGGTGGAGCTAGTCGGGATCGAACCGACGACCTCGTCGTTGCGAACGACGCGCTCTCCCAGCTGAGCTATAGCCCCACAGCGAAACGGCGGGAGTGCCTCACAAACTATAGCAGCAACCCGCCCGGCGCGAAATACGGCTAGGCCGGGCTGACTGTCCGCGAGCGCAGCACCGCCTCCAGTCCGTCGAGCGTGGTATCAAGCTGGTCTCGAGCGACCAAGCCCTGCGCCAGCGTCGCTGACCCGCCGCCGCGTCCGCCTGCCTGTGCAAGCGCGGCGCGCAGCAGCTCACCGGCATTCCGTCCCAATTCCTGACTGCAGGCCACCACCACGGTGACCTGTCCCGGCTCGTTGCGGCGTTGACGCGAGCAACGCTATCGTGTGCGGCGCCGCCGTGGTGACCCGGCTGGCCAGCAGCTTGATGTAGTCAGCATCGCGATCCGGGAAGACCCGGCGGACAATGCGGAGATCGTCTTGCGGCGGGTCTTCGACCAGCAGGCGGGCGGCGTGATAGTTGGCAAGCTCCTCGCGCAGCGCCTGACGCTCCTTGCCCGCGGCGCGGACCTCGGCCTTGATTCGGGTGAGCGCGGCAGGCAGCTCCGCTCGGCCGACGGAGAACTCACGGCCCAATTGGGTGAGTAAGGCATCGTCCGCGCGTGCTGCGGCAATGGCCCGGCCGCCACAAAGAAAGCTGACCCGGATGGATTGCCGCACGCGCTCTGTGCCGCGGAGGAGCACGGCGCCGATCTGGCTGGTGGAGCTCACGTGAGTGCCGCCGCAGGCATTGACGTCGAGGTCAGCGGAGGAATCAGCATCTTGCATGCCTCGGATAGCGCCCGCGGCGGGTGTTCTCCGGCAATAGCGCCTGCGGCGGTTTCTCCTGTAATGACGATCATCCGGATATCGCCGGAGCGCGGTGGCAGCTTGCGCAGCTTGCCCTCAGCCAGCAGGCGCTCGGCCTCTTCGGCGGTAACGGAACCGTGAGTCACCGGCCGGCCCTCCGCGACGATGGCGTTGGCGAGTTGCTCGACATGCGCGAGCTGCGCCGGCTCGAGCGCGGGGATTTCGAGATCGATGGTGGAGACTGTATCGCCCAGGTGAAATGAAACCGTGGGAGCGTGCAGCTCCCGATAAAAGAGGGCCGACAGCAGATGCTGGCCGGAGTGCTGCTGCATGTGGTCCAGCCGGCGTATCCAGTCGATGCTGCCTTCTACCGGCGTGCCGGCGAGCAGCGGCTTGGGGGTGAGGTGCCAGACCTCGCCGTGCTCATCCTCTTCGACGCCGACAATGGGTGCCTCCAGACGCGCGCCGCTCGGTGCCGTGGCGGCGAGCGTGCCTGTGTCGTGCGGTTGACCTCCGCTGGTGGGATAGAAGGCGCTGCGATCCAGCGCGATCTGCCATAGAGACGCGCCATTGTTCCGGGAATGCTCGCGGATGTCAGTTACCGTACCGCTGAACCGGGTCAGTGCGGAGTCGGCGTAGTAGAGGCGCTCGGCTGGCATATAGGCATTTTAGTGGGTCTTCAGTTCGCCACCCGCCAGGGGCTGGCGCTGCTCCAGGAGCGTAATTGACCCGCGGCCCAGGCGTTCGTCTTGTCTTTATGGCAGCCGATGCAGGGATTGGGCACGCCCGAAGTTTCTGTCAGCGTAGGCGAGAGGAAACGGAAGGTGTGGCTGGAGACGAAGATGTCGCCGTCCTGCTTATTCCCGAGTGTCTGGGCTATCTGGGGCATGTGGCAGGCGGTGCATTGGCTGCCCGAACTGCCTTCGGCATGATGCGTGTGCTCCGAGACGGTGCCTTTCAGGCCGGCTGGGTTTTCTTTGGTGTGGCAGTTGAGGCAGAGCTGATTTCCGGTCGCGATCAGGTTGGATGGATTGCCATTGCTGTGGACCTGGTGACAATCGAAGCAGCGCAGACCACGGTGATACATGTTGCTCTGGACGAAGTCGTTGCCCTGCATGCGATTCTTGTGCGCGCTGCCGTCGGGGAAGAAGTAGAAGTCCTGTGTACCCAGCTTCGCTTCTTCGAGGCGCCACACATCTGCCAGCCGATGGCCGGGGAGATAGCCAACCGGCCAGTCCACATATTCGCCGTGAACCGGAAGTGAGGCAGGCCGACCCTGGGTGTGGCACTGCATGCAGACGTCGTTGCCACGCACGTGATCGAGACGGTCCGGGTTGACGATGTTCTCCTTCGTCGGATGGGCTACGTGCTCGCTGCCCGGACCGTGGCATTTTTCGCAACCGACATTCCATTCGGTCACCTCACGCGTGGCGAGGTTGTAGTTCACGGAATGGCAGCCATCACAGGTGGGGCCAGTGGGGCGGTCGGTGTTGGGCTTTCCGTAGTAGGGCGTCCACCAGTCGGTGCCATCGGCGACGTGGTAGGGCAGCCATTTCCGATGCTGGATGTCCCATTGCGCGGGCAGCGGAAAGTAGTCACGCCCGCGCTTCTCAAAGTAACGCTGCTTCCAGCGGCTGCCGTAAACGAACGCGACCTGATCGAGAGTGAAGGTGCGAACCGGATTTGGTTGATGGAAGTCGCCGAGCACAGCGTCCGGGTGGATCTTCGGATCGCGAATGACATTGGCCATACGAGTCTGCCGCCAGCCGTTGTAGGCCGCCTCATGGCAGGACTTGCAGGCTGCCGAGCCCACAAACTTCCTGCCTGCGTGGGAGGCAGGTTGTTGCGCACTGAGACCGGATGCAAACGCGACGCTGGTCAGGGTCAGAAGCAGGATGCGCAAGATCATGATGGCAGGTGCATGGGCTCCGGTGCGAAGAGCATAGCGCATGGCCTCAACACTGGTTGTCACCAGACCTTCACCGCTGCGGGATGGCATGATGAAGATTACGAGGTGCGATGACCGAAGAGCGAAATGCAAAGGAAACCGGCATGCGCGATGTGCCGAAGAACCTGAAGCCCTACTTCCTTGGGTTGCTGCGGCGCGGCCCGCGTTGGAACGAAACAGAGGGCGCCGAAGCGGCAGAGCTGCTGCCGCGGCATCTTGCGTATTTGCGGGAGCAGTCCGAGGCTGGGCGGTACAGGGTGGCGGGTCCGGTGCTGTCCGCCGGCCAAGCGCATCCAGACGAGAGCGAGTTTGCGGGCGTGCTGCTGATTTCCGCCGAGACGCTGGAAGCTGCGGTGGCGCTGGCCGAGAACGATCCGGGGGTGCGGGCGGGGCGGCTGGCGGTGGAGGTGCATGCGGTGCTGCTCCCGGATCTGGATGCGGTGCGGGCGATATACAACGCATCGCGCAACGAACAAAGCGCTCAGGGAAGCGAACGTTCCACGGCTGCGCGAAGCCGAGCCTGGTGAGCCGGCGCTCCAGGCTAAGGGCGTCAGCGGGCGCGCGCACCTTCGCATCGTTATCGAAATAAACGTAGACATCGTGCGGGCGAGCTTCCATGGGGCTGAATGCCGAGATACGCGGGCCGGCGGGCGGGTTGCCGCTGGCCCACGCGACCATACGATCGGCCCAGGTGGCGATCGCTTTCGGCCCATAGCCGCTGGCGTAGAGTTCGCGCGAACCGTGGAGACGGCAGTAGACGAAATCGGTCGTGGCATCGACGAGCCGGGGCCAGCTGACGGTGTCCGCGCAGACGAGCGCGATGCGATATTGGCGCAACAGCCGGACGAACTCCTCGGAGAGAAAGCTGTCGTGACGGATTTCGATGGCATGGCGCAGAGGGCGGTCTTCATCGGTTTCGGTGTGAGCGCGACCCTGGAGGCGGCTATCGTGGCTGCGGCCAAGCTGCGCAGCCTGCATGGTGGTTTGCGGGAGAAGCTGAAAGAATTGTTCCAGCAGCGCCGCGTCAAAGGAGAAGTTCGGAGAGAACTGCCAGAGGATGGGCCCAAGCTTCGGTCCGAGGAGGAGCAGGCCTGAGGCAAAGAAGTTCGCGAGCGCCTGCTCCACGTTGCGCAGGCGCAGCATGTGGGTGATGAAGCGCGAACCCTTCACGCTGAAGATGAAGTCATCGGGTGTTGCGGCGGCCCATCGGGCATAGCTGGAAGGCCGCTGCAGGGAATAGAAGCTGCCGTTGATCTCGATGGTGGAGAAGCGCTCCGCGGCATACGCGAGCTCGCGCGCGTGGGGGAGACGCTCCGGATAGAAGACGCCCCGCCACGGGGCATAGGTCCAGCCGGAGATTCCGACGCGGATGCGTCCCGGTTTGCCGCTACTAGCTGCCATGATGCTTGAGGCTGCCATGCTGCTTGAGATTGTCGAAAGGCGCGCGGCGGGTGGATGAGGTACGCGAAGAAATGCCGCGCATGCTGCATCTTAAGGGGAAAGAACAACCGGAATGTTGACCAAATCCTGCTAAGGACGACCAGGCATGCATAGGTTTCGAGTGTGGGGGCCGCGGGCAAAGCGCGTCTCCGTTGTTGTGGATGGCGAGCGATATGCAATGGAACGCGAACCGCGCGACTGGTGGGCAGTGACAGTGGAAAAGGCCCATGCCGGATCGCGCTACGGCTTCCTGCTGGACGACGATAAGACGCCGGTGCCGGATCCACTTCCCGACCCGCGCTCGCCGCGGCAGCCGGAGGGGGTGCATGGCCTTTCGGAGCTGGTGGACCATGCCGCATTCGCATGGAACGACATGGGATGGCGGCCGCCAACCCTGGCCAGCAGCGTGATTTACGAGCTGCACCTGGGCACATTCACGCCGGAAGGAACGCTGGATGCAGCAATCGACCGGCTCGACTACCTGCGCGACCTGGGTATCACGCATGTCGAGCTGATGCCGCTGGCCGCTGCAGAGGGCGACCGCGGGTGGGGCTACGATGGCGTGGCGCTCTACGCACCACTCGAGGCCTATGGCGGCCCGGATGCAGTGAAGCGATTGGTCGATGCGGCGCATGGACGGGGGCTCGCCGTGCTGATCGATGTGGTTTACAACCACTTCGGTCCAAGCGGCAATTACACCGGCAAGTTCGGCAGCTATATCACCGAAAGCCATGCGACGCCCTGGGGTGGCGCGGTGAACTTTGAAGATGCCGGCTCGGCCGAGGTGCGCGAGTTTTTTATCGATAACGCCCTGATGTGGCTGCGCGACTATCACTTCGACGGCCTGCGCGTCGATGCGGTCCATGCTTTCATCGACCGCTCAGCGAAACATTTCCTCGAGCAGCTTGAGGAAGAGGTACGCGCGCTGGCCAACCACACCGGCAGACACTATGTGGTCATTGCGGAAAGCGATTTGAACGATCCGCGGCTGGTCACGGCGCGGGAGGCCGGCGGCTATGGCCTCGATGCTCAGTGGAGCGATGACTTTCATCATGCGCTCTGGTCGGTGCTGACGGGCGAGACCAAAGGCTACTACCAGGATTTCGGAGAGGTGGCGGGTGTCGGACCCATGGCTCATCTCGCCAAGGCCATCCAGGAGGTGTTCGTCTACCAAGGACAGTATTCGCCCCATCGAAAGCGCAATCATGGCCGTCCCGTGGTGATGCTGCCGTCGGACCGCTTTCTTGGCTACATTCAGAACCACGACCAGGTGGGCAATCGCGCGCAGGGAGAGCGGCTGAGTCAGCTCGTGGATACCGGGCGGGCAAAGATCGCGGCGGCGATGGTACTGCTGGGTCCCTTTGTGCCCATGCTGTTTGCCGGGGAGGAGTTTGCGGCGTCCTCCCCGTTCCAGTACTTCACCGACTTTCACGACAAGGAGCTGGGAAGGCTGGTCTCTGAAGGACGTCGCAACGAGTTTGTGGCCTTCGGCTGGTCGCCGGACGAGGTGCCCGATCCCCAGGCTGAGGAGACGTTCCTGCGATCCAAGCTGCGATGGGAGGAGCTGGACCAGCCCCAGCATGCCGAGATGCTGGAGTGGTATCGCCGGCTGATTGCCCTGCGTCGTCAGGAATGCGCGCTGACGCGCACGGAATTGAGGGAAGTAGGGGTGCGGTTCGACGAATCGCAGAAGTGGTTGTGGATGACTCGCGGCCCGGTGGAAGTAGTGTTCAATGCCAGCACGTCCACGGTAATGCTCCCGGTCAAGCACAGTTACGAGATCGTGCTGGCGTCATCGCCAGAGATCGTATGCGGACCCGAGCATCTACGCCTGCCGTCCGGCAGCGTGGCGGCCTTGTGTAACCGCGATGGAACGAAAGGCTTGTAGAGGCCCCAGAATTAAGCCTATCTGCGGCGGGCGGCCATCTCCAGTCGCGATCATGCACTCCTACACAATGTTCCCTTGCCGACATTACCCAGGGGATCGGACGGTCACGTGAAAGAACAGGGAGGGGGGCATTGTTTGCAGTTGCCGGCAATACTGACGGAGATGATTGCGCGCGGAGTGTCTCCGGACGCACTCTTCCACGAAGTCGTGGAGACGGTGAGCGTCGGCGTCGCCGTGCTGGATCTCGAGGGCAGAATCCAGTATGCAAACCCCGCCTATTGCGAGATTTTCGGATGTCCGGGGTCGAAGCTGCACAACCGAAGCTTTATATCCCTCGCTCATCCCGACCAGCAGGCTGACGCGGGCGCTCAGCTCGCCAGCCTTCTGCGCGGTGACCACGACAAGCTTCGCCTGGAAATACGCACTCCCGGCAAGGGCCGCTCCATGCGATGGGTACGTGTCAGCGGCTCACTGCTGCGCGACGAAAAGGGAGATCCGCACGCGGCGATTGCGGTGGTCGAAGACGTGACGCCGCAACATAGCAGCGAAGATGCTCTACATGATGTTCTGGCGGAGCGGGCGCAGTGGATGGAGGCCCTCCCGCAGATGGTCTGGGTGACCAGCGCGGCTGGGGAGCCGGAATATGTGAATGAGCGCTGGCGCGACTTCACCGGCATTGAACTGCATGTCGGTCAGGGTAGCGAGGCTTTCGGCGGCGCCGGTCTGATTCATCCCGAGGACCGCGCGCGGACCGTGGAAACGTTCGTCAACGCGCTTCGCACAAAACTCCCCTACGAGGTAGAGCATCGCATGCGCCGTGCCGATGGCAGCTACCGCTGGGTACTGGCGCGGGCGCAGCCGCTCTTCGATGTAGTGGGGGAGGTTTCGCACTGGTTTGGCACCTCCACGGACATCCACGAACGCAAGGCCGCGGAGAACCTGTTGCTTCGGACAGAGAAACTTGCCGCCGCAGGACGGCTGGCCGCCACAGTGGCGCACGAGATTAACAATCCGCTGGAGGCCGTGGGCAATCTGATCTACCTGGCGCTGCATGAATCGGGATTGCCCTCCGTGCCCCGTGATTATCTGCGGATGGCGAATGATGAACTGCGCCGGGTCGGTCATATTGTTAGCCAGACGCTCGGTTTCTATCGCGACTCCGGTACGCCGCAGCCTATCGATCTTGCGGCGCTGGTCAACGATGTGCTGTCGCTCTATCAGCGCAAGCTCGATGCAAGGCAGATCCGTGTGACGCGCAGTATGGAAAGCGCCATGGTGGAAGGCGTCGCCGGCGAACTTCGTCAGGTCGTGGCAAATCTACTATCGAATGCGCTCGATGCGATGGAGCCTTACGGTGTGCTGGCGATTGAGGTACGGGCGCAGGCGGACCACGTTCGCCTCTCCGTCTCGGATACAGGACACGGCATCGCCACGCCACTGTTGGAGCACATCTTCGAACCGTTCTTTACGACAAAGAAGGACGTCGGGACGGGATTGGGCCTCTGGGTATCGAAGGGAATTGTGGAGAAGCACCAAGGCCGCCTCGATGTGATGAGCAGCCAGGATGAAGAGGACCACGGGACCGCTTTCGTGATGACGCTGCCGCGTCGCGAAGAGTTGCGCAAGTCGGCCTAGGGCGCCTTATCCCTCACAGCCTCCGGGTGACCATCGAGCGCGGCGAAGAAGCTGTCGCGCCAGCGGATAATGTCATGGCGGCGGATCCAGGCCCGCATCCGCATCATCCGCCTGCGCTGCTCCTGCGGCTCCATGGCAAGTGCGCGGTTGAGCGCCTCTGCGACGCCGAGCTCGTCATACGGATTGACCAGCAGTGCTCCGCGATGCAGCTCCGGAGCGGCGCCTGCGAACTCGCTCAGGATGAGCACGCCGTCGTTCTCCGTACGCGCGGCGCAGAATTCCTTCGAAACCAGGTTCATGCCGTCCTTCAGGGGCGTGATGAGCGCGAGACTGGCCGCGCGATAGAGGGCCAGCAGTTCCTTGCGCGGCAGCGAGCGATGGACATAGTGGATGGGGACCCAGCCCGGCTGGCTGTGCTCCCCATTGATATGCGCCACGAGTTGTTCGATCTCATGCATGAGCCGGCGATAGCCGGTGATGCTCTCGCGACTGGGCACCACGACCTGATAGAGCGAGATACGACCTCGCATAGCAGGGTAGTCGCGGAGAAAACGGGCAAAGGCACGCAGCCGTTCCGGAATGCCCTTGGTGTAGTCCAGCCGGTCGATACCGATGGCGATGCGGACGCCGTTGAGCTGCCGTCGTATCTCGAACGCGCGTCGTCCCACCTCTGCGCTGGCGGCGCCCTGGGCGAACTGCTGGAAATCGATGCTGATGGGAAAGGCCTGGATCCGCGTCTGCCGCGAGCGATAGAGAACGCGGCGATAGTCATGCTCGCGCTCAACCTCAGCGTCGGGAAGGAAGGTACGGATGCAGGCGAGCAGGTTGCGCTCGTCGCGCGGGGTCTGCATGCCCAGCAGGTCATGCTCGAGCAGGCTTTCGAGGATCTGCCGCCGCCAGGGCAGCTTCTCAAAAATATCCGGCGCGGGAAACGGGATGTGCATGAAAAAGGCGAGGACAGCTTCCGGACGCTTGCGGCGAATCTGCCGGCCCACGTCCATCAGTTGATAGTCCTGTATCCAGATCACGTCGCCGGGCTGCGAAGCCTTGAGCGAGACGGACGCGAATTGCTGATTGACTCGTAGATAGAACTCCCAGTAGCGCGGCGCAAAGTTACAGCGGGACTGAAGATCGTGAAAGAGCGGCCACAGAATTTCGTTGGAGAAGCCTTCGTAGAAATTGGTCTGTTCCTCCTCGGACAGGAAGACTGGACGATAGCGCACCGAGGTGCCGCGCGTTGTGCTCGCAAGCAGCTTGCGGACCTCAGCATCATGGGCTTCGCCATTGCTGGCGAAACCAGTGCTGCCCACCCAGGTGCCCCCATACTCCGACAAGATTGGATTCAATGCACTGACGAGTCCGCCAGTCGAGGTAACAGCCGACATGTGGCCGCGCTCGTCCTTTTTGACGGAGATCGGCAGCCGGTTTGAGACGACGAGAAGCCGGTGCTGCGGCGTCAAGGTGTGCCCTCTGCGTTGAACCATCATCCAACAGCCCTCTCCGCGGCGCGCGTCCAGGCATCTAGAAATGCGAGGAGGTCTTCCGGCGGCCTGAGCCAGTAGGTCGCCTGGCTGGGGCGAGGCTCAGGGCGCACCAGCAGAGTAAGGCCGCGCCCCCGCAGAACAGCGAACGCATCCTCATCCGTGGTGTCATCGCCAAGGTACGCCGCAGTTGCGGTGGGGAAGCGGGTCACCATGTGCAGGGCGGCATGGCCCTTGTTGATGGAATCCGAGCGCACCTCGACCCCGCCGTCAAAGACGAGCAGTTGCAGCCCGGCGCGCTCACCGGAGGCGCGGTATACATCGCGAACGATCTGCTCCACCTTTTCGGCTTCGCCGGCTGGCAGGCCGCGCCAGTGGGCGGCGATGCTGGCAACCTTTTGCTCGACCTGCTCGCCCAGCCCGGCCTGTTTCAATCTCGTCTCCACCTGATCCAGAACAGCCTGCTGCGCCGGTGCCAGGCTGGAGGAGGTGTAAACGCCGTCGGAGGTGAGATGCTCACGGCCATGCGAGCCCCATATCTCGACTGCATGCCGCAAGGGAAGCAGGGATGCCAGTTCCCGTGCAGAACGGCCGGTCACGACAGCCAGATGGACCGAGGGCATGGTGCTGAGCCGATCCAGGCGCTCGGCAACCCCGGGCCAGGGCAACGCCTGCATACGGTCCTCCTGAAACGGTGCGAGCGTGCCGTCGTAATCCAGCATCAGCAGCGATGGCCCCCGGCCTACCTGAGCCAGCGATTCCGAAGCAGCGTTCCACTGAGGAGGAGCAACGAGCATAACGTTCACCTGCCTTGGATGCGCCTGCTGCGCATGCGACCGCAACATGTGATCCGCAACAACGGAGTGTTCCTTCGAACATAAGAGCGAAAGCTGTTGCTAAGATACTTCTGGAGAGATTCTGCTCTATTCTCTCCGCGGTTACAAATACCCATCCTTGAGGCCCCCCAAAATGACACGACACGAGATCATTGTCGCGCTGGACCAGGAGATTCAACGACTGGAGACAGCTCGCACTTTGATACGCAACTCACGCGATGTGGCTGCCGGCATTACCATGAGGGACACCCATGCGCAACCCGCTGTCCGGCGGCAGATCAGCCCGGAAGGACGCAAACGCATCATTGAGGCGCAGCGCCGCCGCTGGGCCAAGCAGAAGAAAGAGGAAAGCGCAAAGGGCAAGTAGGCTTAGCCTATGCTCTTTGTCTGCTTGAGCCATTGGGAAGATCGATGACAGAGGCGGTGCTGCGCGTCAAGCTGCTCCACCCGGAAGCGAAAGCTCCCACCGTGGCCCATCCGGGCAGCGATCTGGGCTTCGACCTGTACGCGTTAGAAGACGCAGTGCTGGAGCCTGGCGTGATGAACCGAGTGCGGACCGGCATCGCGGTAGAAGGACTGGACGGCTACGGCTTCATACTCGGCGACCGCTCCTCGCTGGCTGCGCGTGGTGTCACGTATGCGGGCGGCCGTATCGATGCCGGCTATCGCGGGGAAATCCTGGTGTGTCTGGTCAATGTGAATCAGCCCGATTATCGTCTCGTGGAAGACCGTGATGTGTCGGGCGCGCTGCGCGCTGTGACGCTGGTGAAGAGCGATGTGACTGTGCGTTTGCGCAAGGGAGATAAGATCGTGCAGATGACGCCGCTGCGTACGTCGACCGACTGGGCCGTCACGGTGGTAGAGGATCTGGCAGAAAGCCGTCGCGGCGACCGCGGTTTTGGATCGAGCGGGCGTTGAGCTTGCGCGGATATTTATGAGAAAGACAGATGACAATGGCGGCAAATCAGGCGCAAGAGCTGAAGCGACGGATTGAGGACCGCACAGCGCGTGTCGGGATCATCGGGCTAGGATATGTAGGGCTTCCCCTCACGCTGCTTTTCAGCGAAGAGCGCTTTCGCGTGACCGGCTTCGACATCGACGAAGCCAAGGTGAAGACGCTGAACGATGGCGGTTCCTATATCGTGCGTATTCCGCCGGCCAATATTGCGCGGGCGCGGATGGCGGGCTTTGAGGCGACCAGCGATTACGACCGCCTGCGCGAGATGGATGTGGTGCTCATCTGCGTGCCCACTCCGCTGAATGAATACCATGAGCCGGATCTGAGCTATATCACCGACACGGTTGAGGCGCTTGCGCCGCGTCTGCGCGCCGGGCAGCTCATCGTGCTGGAGAGCACAACCTATCCCGGCACGACGGAGGAGGTGGTAGTGCCGCTGCTCGAAAAAGGCAACGGCACGGGGCTGCACGTGGTGCGCGGTGATGACGGAACGGGTGACGTGTTCGTGGCCTTTTCGCCTGAACGCGAGGATCCCGGCAATGACAGCGTCGCACGGCGCGATATCCCCAAGGTTGTCGGCGGAGTGGACCCGATGGCAACTCAGATTGGCGCTGCGCTTTACGGCAGCATCTTCAATCGCACCGTGCCGGTCAGCAAGCCTGCCGTGGCGGAGATGACCAAGCTGCTGGAAAATATCTATCGCTCGGTGAATATCGCGCTGGTGAACGAGTTGAAGCAGCTCTGCGCGCGGATGGGTATCGATATCTTCGAAGTCATCGACGCGGCGAAGACCAAGCCGTTTGGATTCCAGCCGTTCTATCCCGGCCCCGGACTGGGTGGACACTGCATTCCCATCGATCCCTTCTATCTCTCATGG
The DNA here is from genome assembly GCA_963757575.1 of uncultured Acidobacteriaceae bacterium. Lineage (GTDB taxonomy): Bacteria > Acidobacteriota > Terriglobia > Terriglobales > Acidobacteriaceae > KBS-83. Next base: position 162,445 of record CAVWSD010000009.1, on the reverse strand, counting down.
AAGGCAAAGCAGTACGACTTTCAGACTCGGTTCATTGAACTCGCTGGAGAGATCAACGGACGGATGCCGTACTACGTGGTGGACGAAACCGCCGCTGCGCTGAACGAGCACCGCAAGCCGCTGAAGGGCTCGCGCGTGCTGGTGCTGGGCATGGCCTACAAGCGTGATATTGACGACCTGCGGGAATCGCCCTCGCTCACCATCATCGAGCTGCTGCAGCGGCGCGGCGCCCTGGTGGACTACAACGATCCATTCTTCCCCACGGTAGGACGAGGGCGCCACTACGATCTGCACATGCGCAGCACCCCGCTCGACAAGATTGCCGAGTACGACTGCGTCCTTATCGTGACCGATCACTCCACCTACGACTTCGCGGCGATTGTGCGCGACGCGCAACTGGTAGTGGACACACGCAACGCAACGCGCGGCATCGATTCGCCGAAGATTCTGCGCTGCTAGTCAGGGATGGATCTATTTTGACCTCTTCGCGCTGACCGCATCGATTGCCTTCTGGGTGAGCCGTTGCTTCGTCTTCGGCAACTCGACCCAGGGATCGTGCGAGAGGCGGTTGCGCCACTCCTCAAACTGCGCGACCAGGCAACGCGGAGGAGCGGACGCCTTCAATTCGCTCCAGGCCATCGGCACAGAGACGGGAACGCCGCTCCGGCTGCGCGGCGAGTACGGCGCCACAGCCGTGGCTCCGCGCTCATTGCGCAGATAGTCGAGATAGATGCGTCCCACGCGCGCCGACTTCGTCATTTTGGTGATGTAAAGAGAAGGTTCTTCCGCCTCCATGGCGAGTACGAACTGATGTGCGAATTCCTTGACGGTCGGCCAGTCATGTTCGCCCCGGATAGGTGCCACGATATGCAGTCCTTTGCCGCCGGTGCTCTTCAGGAAGGATTCCAGGCCAAGCTTCTTTAGTCGGGCGCGGACTTCTGAAGCGGTTTCGCCGAGTACCTTCCATTCGATGCTGGCGTCTGGATCAAGATCGAAGATGATCCGGTCGGGATGCTCGAAGTCGCTGGCCGGAGCACCCCACGGGTGCAGTTCGAAGACATTGAGCTGACCAAGTTCCGGGATGACAGCTGCGTCGGAAAGTGTGATGTATGGCTCCGGCTTTCCGCTCTTTCGATCGACAATCTCGACCGATCCGATTCCCTTGGGGAGCCCCGGCTTCACGTGCTTCTGGAAAAAGCACTTCGCGGCTGTGCCGGAAGGACAGCGCACGATGCTCAAAGGCCGGTCCGCAATGTGCGGCAGGATGTGGCTTGCGACCTCCGCGTAGTATGCGACGAACTGCTGTTTTGTTAGCGCGCTCTCGCGATCGACAATCTTCTCGGGATGTGTGACGCGGGGCAGCGCGATAGAGGATGAAGCTTTGGAAGGAGCGGCCGTACGTGTGCTGCTCTTGCTGCTTACGGACGCGGTGCGCGCGTTGGGAATTCCTTTCGCGGCCTTCTCCCGAACGACTTCGCTCGCCGGTTTGTCCTCCCGCAACCCCTTGAATGACGCCTGCCGCACAAGGTTATCGGCGGTCCAGGTGCTGAAGGCGACCTCAGCGACCAGCTGCGGTTTCACCCACACAGCGCCACGGCGCTCTGCGGTGCCAATAGCAACAAACGGGCTGATATCCGAGCGAATGGATTCCAGCCGCTTGCGAATTTGTTGCTGGGATTTCTGCGTGAAGCCGGTGCCGGTGCGGCCTGCGTAGATGAGCTTTCCATCCTGATAGTAGCCAAGCAGCAGCGCGCCAATCCCATCGCCGCCCTTCGAAGGCAAGGTGAAGCCGCCAATGACAAACTCCTGCCGCAAACCACACTTCACCTTCACCCAGCTTGCACTGCGGCCGGAGACGTAGTGGCTGTCAGCGCGTTTCGAGACGATGCCTTCGGCGCCATGGCGGCAGATTTCATCGAAGATGGCTGCCTTCTCATCGCGGACATGCTCGCTGAGCCGGATTGCGTCGTCATCCAATCCCTCGATCAGATCAGCGAGCAATGTCTTTCGCTCATCGAGCGGCAGGGTGCGCGTCGAGTGTCCATCGAGGTGGAGCAGATCGAATGCGTAATAGTGCATTGCATGTTTGGCTCCTTCCTGAAACGCAGCCTGCAGCGCAGCGAAGCTGCTGATGCCGTGCTCATCGAGCACGATCACTTCGCCATCCAGCAGCGCAGTCTTCGCCTGCAGCGATTCGAGCGAGGTCGCAAGGGACCGCATACGATGCGTCCAGTCAAGCCCGCTGCGAGTGAGTAGCTGAACCTTGCCGTTCTCCAGCCGCGCCTGCATGCGATACCCATCGAGTTTCAGTTCGTACAGCCACTCCTTGCCGGTGGGAGGAAGCTCCGCCGCCGAGGCGAGCTGTGGAGCAATGAATTTAGGCAGAGCCTCCGCCTTTGCCCCCTTTGGAATGGCAATGCTGCGACTGCGCTTCTTCTGCGGCCTTCTTCTTCGCGTCCCCGGATTTCGCTCGCTCGTCCGCGGCAAGACCGGTGCGGGAATCCCATACATGGTCCGAGGCGCTGCCGATGGCCTCCAGGTCGCGATGCGTGATCACGCTGTCCGGTTCTTCCTCGACGATGGCAGGAGCCTCGGGCGTGCGCTCGTATTCGTCGTGCTCCTTGATCAGCAGCCAGTTCGGCTTGGACTCCTGCGCGGCCTTGCCGCCCATGCGTATCAGCGTCCAGTGCCCCTTGAGCTTGTGTCCGTGCAGGATGAATTTCAAACGCCCGGTGCGGAAGCCTTCGTTCGCATCGCCCACCGGTTCCCAAGTCCCGGTGTCCCACAGCATCACGGTGCCGCCACCATACTGTCCCTTTGGAATCGTGCCCTCAAAGCCTCCGTACTCCATAGGATGGTCTTCCACCTGGACGGCCAGCCGCTTGTCCGCCACGACGTAGCTTGGACCTTTGGCGATCGCCCAGCTCTTGAGCACGCCGTTCCAGCCGAGGCGAAAGTCGTAGTGCAGCCGCGTGGCTGCGTGCTTCTGAACGACGAAGGGGAGATCGTCCGCTGGCGCCTTTGCATCTTTTGCGCCGCGCGGCTCTGCGGTATGCGAGAAGTCGCGCATCTCGCGATAGCGGGCGAGTTGTGCATCCACCGCGGCGGCAGGATTCTTTGCTCGTTTCGTAGGCGCTGGCATCGTCAGGCGGCCTTGCGCCGGCGGGTCTTCGATTTCGCCTGGTCGGCGGCATGACCGGTCTTGCGTTCTGCCAGACTGCGCTTCAGCGCATCCATCAGGTCAATCACCTTGCCCGGCTTTGCCTCCGCAGGACGTTTCGGCAGTGGCTTGTTGTTCAGCCTGGCCTGGACGAATTCACGCAGGGCCGCTTCGAAGTCGTCTTTGAAGGCCGCGGGATTGAAGGCTTCACTGTAAGACTTGACCAACTCCTCCGCCATGGCGAGCTGCTTCTTGTCTACGGTGGGTTTTTTGATGTCTTTGTAATACTCCGCCGGATCGCGCAGCTCTTCTAGGTACCGCAGCACGTACATGTTGAGCCACGGCGAGTCTTCATCGACGGGTGGCGCGAAGGCGGCGAAGTGTTCACGCCCGCTGAAGGTGATCTCGCTTAGTCCGACTCGTCTGCTCTCACGCAAAGCGCGGCTCATGGTCGCCATGGTGCGCGCCTGCAGATCATCTTTGGGCACGAGGAAGTAGGGACGCTCGAAGAAGGCCGGATCAATACTGTCGCGCGGCACGAAGTGCTCAAGGGTCACGGTCTTCTGTCCCGGAAGGCGAAGGCGCTTGAGGTCCTCTGGCTCGATCACAAGGTATTTGCCCTTCTCGTATTCGTATCCTTTGGCAACGTCCTCTGCCTCCACTGCCTCATCATCGGCGGCAATCTTGCGGTGATGGATCCGTTCGCCGGTCTTGCGGTCGACTTCGTGAAAGGCCACCTGCCGCGCCGAAGTGCTCGCCGGCACAATGCTAACTCCGAAAGAGACCAGAGAAATCTGAATCTGTCCTTGCCATGTAGGTCGCGCCATGCACGCTGTGATTCATTGCAGGGTGGATTGGCTGCCCACGACGGGGCTGGAGGCCGATTCCGGCCGTGTACTTGACCAGCATGAACCAAAAAGTCGTCCCGCTGGCTCGGGACACAGGTTGCATGGACAAGGAACGAAGCCGGCAGGCGTCAAGGATGTCGTTTGCTCTGGGAGCTTCGCTGTCACGGTCCGATCGTGCCTTTCACGATCGCCCGCGCCAGATGGGCAGCCGGACCGTGAAGGTTGCCCCCTCGCCCGGAACGCTGGATACTCCTATGGTCCCATGATGCGCTTCGATGATCGCCCGCGATATGGCAAGCCCCATACCCGTTCCCGGCCTGCGAGATGCCTGGGCGCGCCCACGGTAGAACTTCTCAAAGATCAACCCCCGTTCAGATGGGGCAATGCCAACACCTCGATCTGTAACCGCTATAGCGACCATATCGCCTTCGGCATCGGCGTTCACAAGGATCGGCGAAGCAGCCGCTGAGTATTTCGCAGCGTTTTCGACGAGATTGCAGATGACCTTCGGCAGCCAGGCCACGTCCGCCAGCACGCGGGGCAGCTCCGGTTCAACAGTGATACTGACCGCACGCCCCGCCAATTGGACTGCGCAGGCATGCACCCCATGTCGAATCACATCTTCCGGGCTGGTCGGCTGCAGGTTCATGTGGACCTCCTGCGTATCCAATTGCGCCATCTCTACGGCCTGCGCGATCAGGTGATTCAATCGATCGGTTTCTTCGTCGATCACCGTCAACAGCTCGCGCTGGTCGTCAGCGCTGACTTGAGCCGAGGAGAGCATGGTCGTCGCAGATGCCTTGATGGCCGTCAGCGGAGTGCGAAGCTCGTGTGTGATGGAGTCCAGCATCAGGCCGCGCAGTCGTTCGCTCTCTTTTGCGGCCTCGCTCCGTGCCGCGTCCTCAAGCGCCTGCGCCCTGTCGATGGAGATTGAAACCAATCCACCCATCGCCTCAAGCGTCTCATCGGAAAGAACGGTAGGCGCCATCAACAATGTGCCGCGGGGTCGTACGCCTGCGCGCAGCGGTACAGCCGTGCCGGCGCATGTCTTCAACGGTGTGACGCGAGACAGCACCATCAATTCCTGCGGCCGTTCTCCGGCCAGTGAGTTAGCCGGTGCTGCCGTTGAGTGATAGAGGCGATCTCCATCCGCCAGGTACAAGGCAACGAATGACGCTCCGGTGACTCTGCCGATCGAATCCGGAACCGTCCGCAGCAGCTCGGCGACGTTGTCCGTCTGGAGCAGCTCACGGCTCAATTGGAAGAGTACTTCCACCTCATGCTCGCGTCTTCGGGCCTCCATCGCCTCTTTACGAATGCGGCTCGATAGTCTGCTGGCAATGACGGATGTGGCGAGAAACGCGATTAGTGCGATCCAGTTTTGGGGGTCCTCGATGGTCCAGGTTCCCACCGGAGGCAAAAACAAAAAGTTGTAGCAAAGCGTCGCTGCAACCGATACGACGACGGCGTATGTGAGTCCCCATCGTGCAGCAAGGGATAAGATGAGCAGCAGCAGGGTCAGGGCGATGGTTGTCGGGTTGACATGGAGCCACAGCCGATAGGCGGCTAAAATCGCGGCCAGAGCGGCTGCGGCGATCAGCCACCGGGTGAGCACGATCACGCGCTGAGAAGCCACAGGAGGATTCTACGGGGATGCGGCGGGAGATTGTCCGGAATAACTTGCTCGGTTGCAGTTCCGTCGCGGTCGCGACAGATAAGGCACAATGCGCATTCTAGTTGTAGACGACGAGCCTCAGATCACTCGTGTATTGCGCGCTTCACTGGTCAGCAGTGGCTATGAGGTGCTCCTGGCGCGGGACGGCATCGAGGCGTTCGATTCCTATCGCGAGTCGGCGCCGGACCTGGTGATTACCGATCTCTCCATGCCTCGGATGGATGGGATTGAGTTAACGCGTGCGATACGTCAGATGGGCGACACGCCAATCATCGTGCTATCGGTACGCGAGCAGGAGACGATGAAGGTCGCCGCACTGGACGAGGGCGCGGATGATTACGTGACGAAACCCTTCAGCATGCCGGAGCTTCTGGCCAGGGTGCGAGCGCAATTGAGGAAATCCGCGCGGCAGCCGCAGGAAGCGGCCCAGGTATCCATCGGAGACTTCGAAATCGATACAGAGCAACACAGCGTCCGAGTGCGCGGGCAGGAGGTGCACTTGACTCCTAAAGAATTCGCGCTGCTGCTGGTATTTGCGCGTAATCCGAGCCGCGTTCTCACTCACCGCACGCTGCTGAAGGCCGTCTGGGGCGCGGCTGGCCAGGATCAGCCGGAGTACCTCCGGGTCCTCATCGCGCAATTGCGAAAGAAGATCGAAGCTACAGTCGAGCCTCGTTACATCCTCAATGAGCCATGGGTCGGGTATCGATTCGTTCCCGATCAAAGTGCGCTCGAATCGACAGACATTACCGCTTCTTAACACCTTCCAGACGGACTTCCTACTCGTGTCGCGCTTCTACTGAAAGCACGAGGCATCGGGGCGAAGGCGCCCAGGAGGTCGGCATGTTCCTGTCAGAATTCATCGGGTTGCTGGGCACGGCGTTCTGCTTTGCCATCGCATTCGCCTATCTCAGGGCATGCGATCTCCTGAAGAAAGGCCGTTATGAGTGAAAGTACGATTCTTCTCCTGATATCTGCTGCTCTGCTCGTTTATCTCGTCTACGCCATGCTGCGGCCGGAGAAGTTCTAATGACTTTGAATGGATGGCTGCAGATCGCGGCATTCTTTCTCCTCGTCCTGCTGAGCGCGAAACCGTTGGGCCGGTATATGACGCGCGTGTTTGAGGGGCGTCGAACGCTGCTGGATCCGCTTCTTTTGCCGGTTGAAAAACTCCTCTATCGCATGACACGCGTGAATCGCGAAGAGGAGATGCGCTGGACGGAATATGGCGGGGCCATGCTGCTCTTCAGCTTCGTCACAATGGTGCTCACATATGTGATCGAGCGAGCGCAGCACGGCTTGCCCTGGAACCCGCAGCACCTGCCAGGTGTGGCTCCGGCGCTGGCCTGGAATACGGCGGTCTCATTCACGACCAACACAAACTGGCAATCCTATGTACCTGAGCAGACGATGAGCTATCTGACCCAGATGCTGGGTCTGGCCACGCACAACTTCTGGTCTGCAGCGACCGGGATGGCGTTGGCGGTGGCATTCATTCGCGGCATCGCGCGGCGTGAGATGAAGACGCTGGGCAACTTCTGGGTCGATCTCACGCGCGCGACGCTCTGGGTTCTGCTCCCGATATCGATGGTGTTCGCATTGGTGCTGGTGTCCCAGGGAGTGATTCAGAACCTGAGGCCATATATGACGGCACAGGTCCTCCAGCCGCAGACACAAATCGTGACCGGCCAGGACGGCAAGTCGACGACCACGACGATCCGTACGCAGACCATTGCACAAGGGCCGGTCGCCTCGCAGGAAGCCATCAAAATGCTTGGCACCAACGGAGGCGGATTCTTTAACGCGAATAGCGCGCATCCGTTTGAAAACCCGACCGCCTTCAGCAATCTGCTGGAGATGTTTGCCATCTTCCTTATCCCCGCGGGTCTAACAGCAACGCTCGGAGAGATGACTGGATCGCCGCGCCATGGCTGGGCCGTCTTCGCTGCGATGGCCGTCCTGTGGTTCGCGGGAGTGTTCACCTGCTACTGGGCTGAAGCGCAGCCGAGCCCGCTTCTTCACGGGGTGGATCAACGCGCTTCCCTCAATCAGCCGGGAGGGAACATGGAGGGCAAAGAAGTCCGTTTCGGCATTGCGAACTCCGCACTCTTCGCCACAGTGACCACAGACGCGAGCTGCGGCGCGGTCAACTCCATGCATGATTCGTTTATGCCGCTGGGCGGCATGGTTCCCATGGTCAACATACTGCTAGGCGAGATCGTCTTCGGCGGAGTGGGAGCCGGCTTATACGGGATGTTGATCTTCGTCATCATCTCGGTCTTCATCGCCGGCCTGATGGTCGGGCGCACTCCGGAGTATCTGGGCAAGAAGATCGAAGCCTATGATGTCCAGCTCTCCATGCTGTATCTGCTGATCTTTCCACTCATCATCCTCGGCTTCTCCGCCATTGCTGTGCTCGCGCCGAGCTTCGGTCTCTCCGCGCTTGCGAATCAGGGGCCACATGGTCTCTCGGAAATCCTGTACGCCTATACGTCGGCTACCGGGAACAACGGCTCCGCGTTTGCAGGGCTGAGTGCGAATACCCGCTGGTACAACATCACGCTTGGCATGGCGATGTTTGCCGGCCGCTTTCTCATGATCGTGCCTATGCTCGCCGTCGCAGGAAATCTGGTCAGTAAGCGGCGCGCTCCTGTCTCTGCCGGCACTTTTCCGGTCACCACCCCACTGTTTACCGCACTGCTCACCAGCGTGATCCTCATCGTCGGCGCACTCACGTTCGTTCCCGCGTTGAGTCTCGGCCCCGTTCTGGAGCACTTGATGATGCATGCCGGTCAGGTGTTCTAGCATGTCAACTCAGACAGTTTCCGAGCCACTCATAGACAATTTCGCCCTCTCTGGGAAGTCGCGCCGCTCCATCATGAATGCGGCCATCGCGCGCCGAGCCGCAACAGACGCTCTACTCAAGCTGAATCCTGTAAGCATGATGCGCAACCCGGTCATGTTCGTCGTTGAGGTGGGAAGTGTCCTGACCACGGTGCTTCTGGTATCGGATATTGTTCGCCGGCTTGGCAACACCGGATTCGATTTGCAGATCACACTGTGGCTCTGGTTCACGGTGCTCTTTGCAAATTTTGCGGAGGCCATGGCTGAAGGACGCGGCAAAGCGCAGGCCGATGCCTTGCGCCAAGCAAAATCAGAGACAACCGCATACCGCATCCGCGCCGGGACGGTTGAGGCGGTGCCGAGCTCTACGCTGCGCGCACAGGATCTGGTACGCGTCTCCGCGGGGCAGATGATCCCGGGCGATGGGGAAGTCATCGCCGGTGTCGCCTCCGTCGATGAGTCCGCCATTACGGGCGAGTCCGCTCCTGTCATTCGCGAAGCTGGCGGTGATCGTTCCGCTGTGACCGGCGGCACGCGTGTGTTGAGCGACGAGATCACGGTCCGTATTACCTCCAATCCGGGCGAGACCTTTCTCGATCGCATGATTGCCCTCGTAGAGGGGGCGGAGCGTCGCAAAACTCCGAATGAGATCGCGCTGAACATCCTGTTGGCGGGACTCACCATCATTTTTCTTCTCGCGGTTGTCACGCTGCAGCCGTTCGCTCTCTACTCCCACGCGCCGCAAAGCGTATTTGTCCTGGTCTCACTGCTCGTCTGCCTTATCCCCACGACGATCGGCGGTCTGCTTTCAGCGATCGGCATCGCCGGCATGGATCGACTGGTACAGCACAACGTGCTAGCTACGAGCGGCCGCGCGGTAGAGGCCGCGGGGGATGTGAACACGCTGCTGCTGGACAAAACCGGGACCATCACCATCGGCAATCGGCAGGCGTCGGAGTTCATTCCAGCGCCTGGCATATCCAGCGAGAGGCTTGCCGATGCGGCGCAGCTCTCGTCACTGCCGGATGAGACCCCGGAGGGACGATCGATCGTCATCCTTGCGAAAGAGCGCTATGGATTGCGAGGCAGGGAACTCGCCCAGCTCAATGCGGTGTTCGTTCCGTTCAGTGCGATCACCCGCATGTCGGGCATCGACCTTGAGGGTCGTTCGATTCGCAAGGGCGCAGCGGATGCGATTGCGCGTTACCTGCGGGAGTTCGGTGGCAGCCTGCCTGCGGAGGTGCAGTCCGTGGTGGAGGGAGTTGCGCGCAGCGGCGGCACACCCCTGGTCGTGGCCGAAAACGGTCGAGCGCTCGGCGTCATTCATCTCAAGGACATCGTCAAGGGCGGCATGCGCGAACGATTCCTTCAGTTGCGCGCGATGGGGATCCGCACCGTCATGATTACGGGCGACAACCCGCTTACGGCCGCTGCCATTGCACGCGAAGCGGGCGTGGATGATTTCCTGGCGGAGGCCAAGCCGAAGGACAAGATGGACCTCATTCGGCGCGAACAGGCCGAAGGCAAGCTCGTCGCAATGACCGGTGACGGCACAAACGACGCGCCTGCGCTCGCGCAAGCCGACGTGGGTGTCGCAATGAACAGCGGCACGCAGGCCGCCAAGGAAGCCGGCAACATGGTGGATCTGGATTCGAACCCCACCAAGCTGATTGAGATTGTGGCTATAGGCAAGCAGCTCCTGATGACCCGCGGCGCGTTGACGACTTTCTCGATTGCCAATGACGTTGCCAAGTACTTCGCCATCATTCCGGCGATGTTCGCGGGCGCCTTTCCTGTGCTGAATGCGCTGAACATCATGCACCTGCGCACGCCGCAGTCGGCCGTGCTCTCCGCCATCATCTTCAACGCGCTCATCATTGTCCTGCTCATACCACTGGCGCTGCGCGGCGTGAAATACCGCCCATCGTCTGCCGCTGCCATGCTGCAGCGCAACCTGCTGATCTACGGTGCAGGCGGCATTGTCATACCGTTTATCGGCATCAAGGCCATCGACCTGGTCATCACCGCCATCGGCCTTGCATAGAGGAGCCCGCGATGAAACGTCATCTCATCACCGCCTGTCTTTACACCGCGATCACGGCGGTCCTTCTTGGCATTGGCTATCCGCTCCTGATCACGGGCATCGCGCGTGTCGCTTTTCCGCGGCAGGCATCCGGCGAGTTGGTGTGGCGGAATGGTGTGCTGGTCGGCTCCCGTCTTATCGGCCAGCCCTTCACCGGCCCTCGCTATTTCCATTCCCGGCCATCGGCGGCAGGCGCTGGATACGATGCATCCGCATCGTCAGGCTCCAATCTCGGCCCCACCAGCAAAGCATTGGTCGAGCGGGTTGCACAGAGCGTCAGCAATGAGACGACACAAGGCCCTGTACCTGTAGATCTCGTGACGGCCTCAGCCTCCGGACTCGATCCCGATATCTCTCCGGCCGCCGCGTACTATCAGGTGCCCCGCGTCTCCAGCGCAACCGGAGTTTCAGAAGAGACGCTGCGCAAACTGGTCGCGGCACATATCACGCAGCGCCAGCTAGGCCTGCTTGGCGAGCCTCGCGTGAACGTGCTCGAGCTTAACCTGGCATTGGACACATTAAGTCCAAAAGTGAACTCAACACTCATTGTGGGATGGGGAAATTATTTCGAATCCCTCGCCTGATACCCGGTTCGCGCCACGAACATCCTTAGTGCGTGAACGCAGGCGACGCCGCGGGTAAGCGTGTCGATACGACGCCTTTGCCTTCTTGCAAAATATAAAAGCGATCCGCAGCCAGATTGGCGATCGTCTCCTTCGCCCCGGACGACCAGGTCACCTCAACCTTATCTGCGCGCGCATGCTTGCCCAGGCCAAAGTGCAGCCGCAAATCATTCTGCGATAGGTAACTGCCCCCACTGCGAACTTCATCTTGCTGCGTAAGGTCACCTGCCATTACCTTGGCGCGTGCATTCAGCGCGAGGAGGTTTCCTTTGGTCCCACGCAGCTCAAGACTGAGCCAGTGGTTCTGCGCGTCCGCATTTGCGCGCAGGATCATGGGACCGCCCTCCAGGTTCTCGATCACGATCTCAAGATGTCCATCATTGAAGAAATCGCCTACCGCGAGCCCCCGGCTCACCTGTGGTATTTCGATTGCCGGTCCGCTGGTCTTGCTGACATCGCGAAATGTTCCATCATGCTGATTGGCATACACCAGCTTTGGCTCGCGATACACGGTACCTGTTCCGGAAGCTCCCACCTGTGGATAGACGTGACCATTCACCAGGATGAAATCGAGCCACCCGCTGTTATTCAGATCAAGGAACGCATCGCCCCACCCGACATACGGAGTGGTCCCGCGTGCAATTCCCGAGGGATAGGAGACATCCGTAAAGCTCATTGCTCCATCGTTTCGATAGAGCGTCGCGTACTCCTCGCTGAAGTGTGAAATCGCGATGGAGAAGCGGCCAGTGTGCATGTAGTCGCCCAGCGCCACACCCATATTCGCCTGCTCTGTGCCGTCCTGGTTGACCGCCACGCCTGCCGGGTAAGCAACATCGGAGAAGTGCCCATGCCCATCATTCACGTAGAGAAAGTTCGGCTCGCCATCATTCGCTACGAATAAATTCGCCGGCCCATCTCCACCGAGATGCGCCCACACTGCAGTCAATCCAAAGAAGCCCCGCGAATCGTCCACGCCGGCCTGCTTCGAGACATCCTCGAAAGTGCCGTCGCCGCGATTGCGATAAAGATTGTCGCTCGTCCCCTTGAGACCGCGCGGACCGCATTGCACTGGCACATCGTGGTATTGGCAGGTCTTCTTCGAACCAAACGTCGGCAGATCGTTCAGATGAAAGTCAACATAATGCGCGACAAACAGATCCGGCCATCCGTCACCGTCATAGTCACCGAAGGATGCACCAGTCGCCCACCCGTTGTCTCCGCCGAGACCGGTTTGCCTGGTGACATCCGTGAATGTGCCATTTCCATCGTTACGATAAAGAACCACCCCGCCGAAACAGGTCACCAGCAGATCGGGACGGCCATCATTGTTGTAATCCCCAACTGTCGCACCCATCGCCCAGCATGGATATCCGACACCGGCCTTGTCGGTAACATCGGTGAACGTGCCATCGTGATTGTTGCGGTACAGGGCGCTCTTCGCCTTTTTTCCCGCCAGCCCCATCTCCACGCTCGCTGCGTTCGTAAAGTAGATGTCCGGATAACCGTCCTGGTCGTAATCGATCAGCGCAACGCCGCCGCTCATCGATTCGACGATGTAGCGCGCATCCGGCGTCGACATATGGCTGAAGTGAATGCTGGTGCGTGCTGTGATATCCACCAGCTGCGTCGCAGCACTCGGCTGAGGCGCGGCCGGCGCGGACGCCTTCACCACCTGGGCTGACTGCGCGGAGCCCAGCGCCGGCGCGCACACGCAAAGCAGCAGCCCAAGCAATCGACCGCACCAGCGAGCATGAAGCTGCCGACTAGCGCTGCTCATCCGTACCATTTGCATTCTTCTGAAGCGAGCCCATGCGCATATCGTGGAAAATCTTCTCGAGTTTGTCCTTCATATCCTTGTACTTCCTGTACTCGGCCATCTGTTGATCGGCTTCCGCGGTCTTGCCCTGGCGGCGGTAGAGCACGCTGAGCCGGTAGCGAGCGACCGTGTTGGTCGGCTCCGCCTTCACCGCTCGCTCGAAGGTCTCCTGCGCCTTTTCGTTCTCGTTCATGGTCATCAGGATCTTGCCCAATTCCACCAGCGCATCCGCGTCGTTCGGCTGCAGCTCCACGGCCTTCGTGTCTTCGTCGAACGCCGCCTTCGTGTCGCCACGTTTCGCCGCCGCCTCTCCCATCATCAGGTGCGCCTGCTCATCGGCGGGATTGTCGGCAATCGCCGCCTGAAACTCCGGCTCCGCCTGCGTTTTCAACGCATCGTTCGTAGAGTTGTAGAGCAGCTCGCCAAGCTCAAAGTGCGCAGAGGGAAGGTGCGGGTTGATCTTGAGCGCCTCACGCAGGTTGACGATTGCCTGCGCCTCGTCGCCATGTCGCGCCAGCTCGCGCCCCATCATCTCGTGCATCAGCGCGCCATCAGGATCGGTAAGCGCCATGGTCACCAGCGCCTTGTCCGTCAGGTCGGAATACAGCCTGTAGGACGTATAGAGCAGCTCGGTGTTGGTCGGCTGGTCCGCAAGCAGCTGCGAAACAATCGCCGCCGCTTTCTCCGTGTCTCCCGTGCTGGTATAACTCGTCACCAGTGCGTTGCCCACTTCCGCTTTGAACTTTTGTTCGGTAAGGTGAGGAAAGGCCGATTCCAGATCAGAGTTGCCCGCCTCGATCTCTCCCGTGCGCTCCTCCGCAAGCCCCAAAAGCCCCTGGAGCTTCCACAATTCAGGCTTAAGCTTGACTGCCACACGCAGTTCTGGAATCGCGCCGGCGTAATCTCCGCGAAAAAACAACAGCACGCCCAGATTTCCGCGTGCGTCCACATTTTGTGGTTCCAGAGCAACTGCTTTTTGTAATTCAGGAATAGCAAGATCCGGCCGCTGCTGCTGTAGGTATCGTTGCGATGCCTGAATGTGCTGACGTGCCTGCTGCTCCTTCGACGCACCGGCTTGCGATTTCGCAACCTGACCGACGGAGGTGCCTGCAGTGAGAGGCAGCAGGAGGAGGGCACAGAGGACAACGCGGCAAGTCATGTCTAAGTCATCATAAAGTGGCGATATCGCCAAGGCGAAAAAAGAAGAGAACGGCAATCGCCGTTCTCTTCTTTTGTGAAGCGGGTTCGAGGTTAGAAGGAGATGCGTCCGTAGAGCTGCATCGTACGGCCGCCGCCACCATTATTCGTCCTGAGGCTATTGATGATCCCGGCATTGGGGTCTCCGATCGACGCGTTCGGATTGTCAAATATGGGATGATTCAGGACATTTACTGCTGATGCGCGAATTTCCAGGCCCATGTTTTCCCACGGGATGTGGAACGTCTTGCCAACCGCGGCATTCATCAGGAAGAAGCTTGGCCCATATAGATTATTCCGTCGGGTGTTGCCGTAGGTGCCTGGAGCCGGTTGCGCAAACGCAGCGGGATTAAACCATTGCTGAATGCTGCGATGGGATGGGTTTGGATTACCAACCTGATTGGGGAACTGCTGTCCATTGCCCGTCAGATCGAAGGAGTTATTGGAGCTCATCGTAACGTTGTACGGACTGCCGGAAGTCCAGACAATCGTTGGCGCAACCTGCCATCCGCCAATCGCCCCGTCGAGCAGCGCGTTGCTGTTCAGGAATTGACGGCCCTTCCCGAATGGCAGCTCGTACAGCACCGCCGTCTTGAAGGAATTGCGGACATCGAAGTTCGATGCTCCGTAATTTGCCGCCACATTGTAAGGCCGCTGATAGAAGTCATTTCCCGAAGTGCTGCCCCATCCCGAGGAATCAATGCTGGTAAGCATGTGTGACCAGACATAGTTCGCATTGAATTCCAGACCGCGGGAAAGCCGCTGGTTGACTTCAGTTTGCAGCGAGTTGTAGTTGGATACGCCGTTGTTGGTGCCGCCTGAACCATTGTTGCCGCTGCTGATGGACTGAAACAGCGGATAGGGTCGGTTGGCCTGATCGTTTGGACCCAGGAACCGCTCTGGAACCGCATTGATATCGGCCGGGAACAACAGGTTGTATCCATGGCTCGCAACGTAACGGACTTTGAAAACCATGCTCGGGCCTATCTCTTGCTGCACTTCGGCATTCCACTCCAGAATCTTCGGCACAGGCGTGTGGTACTGCTGATACGAGATTTGCAGTCCGTTATAGGCATCCGGCGTGCTTGGTGCCGTAAGGTATGCTGCGTTGACGCTCTTTCCTCCTGCGCCCTGATAGTTCGTATCGCCATTGGAAGAGAGCAGCACCACCGGAAGTGTTCCGTTCGTGTTGTCGTTCAGAGTGCCTGAAGACCCGAATGCTCCGCCCATGCCCGGGGCATAGGTGTCATTGCTCCAGGTGTAGCCGTAGAGGCCGATGCCGCCGCGAAGCACGGTAGTGGGTCGGAGTTGATAAGCGAAGCCGCCGCGAGGCAACCAGGTGCTCCAGTTCGGTGCCTGCAGGCTGTCGCGTCCGTTTGCCTTGGTTGTGCCATACCACACGGCCCCAAGGGAGCCATCCGCAGGGTTCTTGACAGTCGGATCGAAGGAGATCATGTTTCCCTTTACCTCGTGCCAGCCAGTCATCCCCTGCCAGCGCAATCCGGCGTTCACGGTCAGCTTAGGAGTAAGTTTGATATCGTCCTGAACGAATACCTGTGGACTTTTCAGCCGTCCGCCGTATTCCGGATTCGCTTTGGCACTCCATTGGTTCGTATACCCAAGCAGGAAATCTGCGAAGGACATGCCCGTCGCCGTGTCTCCGGCAGTAGCTGCCGTATAAGCGCCCGTGTACTTCATTGTGCCCGCGTTGAGGTTGCCCCAGGCCGTGGAGTCCGCTCGGTTGATCAGGAACTCGCCGCCAAAGTGCAGCACGTGCCGTCCGCGGATCAAAGTGACCACATCTGACGGATCGAAGACGAACTCTTTATAAACCGCGTTGGACTGAGGTGCGAGTTCATAGATCGAGCCGCCGTTGCCCTCAATTTGGACATCCGGGAAGGTATCAGCCTTCGCGAATTGCCAGCCTAGCTTGGCAGGAAAACCCTGATCCAGCGAGAAGGGCGTAAAGAAGTTCAACTGATCCGTAAAGCCCATACGTGCTTCGTTGATTGTGTTCGGGCTGATCGTCCATACCCATGAGACCTGCGCATTGTCGCGGCTGACGTCGCCATTCTGGCAGTTGACGGGACAAATGCCCTGGTTATGGAAACTCGCCGGATTGTCGCTGTTCGTCTCCGAAACAATGATGTGGTTGTTCTGGTTGATTTGCCAATCTAACCGGCCGAAATACTTTGTGAACGGATTCGAGCTGGGCACCGTGTAGTGGAAGTTGTTCGTGAAACCAGATGCTCCCGCCACGTTCGGAGCCGGATAGTATTTGGAGATCGCCGCTGCGACAGGATCGATCTTGCCCGCCGGAATAGCGTTTTTGCCGGTTTCCTCCAGGAATGATTTTCTGTGAAAGGCGCCGGTGCTATCCACGGTTTGTGTCGTTGGATCATACAGGGTCTGAAGGCCGGTGAAGTCGCCGGCAAGCATGTTGGCTGTAGGGACGTTCTCAAAGCCTGAAGATGCAGTTCCGGGATTGATCGTCTTGTCGTAATTAAAGTAGAAGAAGATCTTGTCCTTCCAGATCGGACCCCCAACCGAGAAGCCGAAATTGTTGTAGCGCTGATAAGGACGGTTACCACTGCCGAAGCCATAGTCCGCAGCGTCCAAAGCATCGTTCTGGAAGAATTCGTACCCAGCACCGTGGAATTGGTTCGTACCGCCCTTGCTGATCTGGTTAAAGGTTGCGCCGCCGATACCGTACTGTGCCGAGAAGGCAGAGTCGTCGACCTTGAGTTCCGCAACCGTCTCCAGAACCATCACGTCGGCGTTCTGGCTCATAGGCAGGGTGGTCGTCGCCCCGTCGGCCAGCACGGTGTTGTAGGGCAGGTTTCCGTTGATCGACGCTGCCTGGCCCGTGCGATAGCTCACGCTCGAAGCGCCTGGAAGCAGCTGGACGAAGTTTTGCCAATCGGCTCCTACCTGCGGTAATTGCAGAAGCTGCTTCGAGTCCAGGGTCTGCGACTGCGTGCCGTCTTCAGTCTGCAGCAGCGGTACATCCGTCTTGACCATGATCTGTTGCTGTGCCGTACCCACGGTCATTGCTGCATCGATCGTGACGGTCTCAGCGCGCAAGGTGATCGGCCCACGGACTAAGGTCTGAAAGCCGGGGGCGGTAACCGTGATCAGGTAATGGTCGGGAACGATCGAACCGCTGTCGTAAAGGCCCGCTCCGTCAGTCGTATAGGTGTGGGAGATGCCCTTGTCGACGTCATCGACCTTAACGGTAGCGCCGGGAATGATAGCGCCGGATGAGTCCGTGACAACTCCTCGAATGTCACCCGAATTGGTGTTTTGTGCGATGGCCGCAAGGGCCGGCCATAACATGGCAAGGCCAAGGCTGGCGCGAATCCACTGCTTCATATTGCCTCCTGGAAAACTACAAATCTGCTTGCGCTGCGCCCCGGATTGCTCCGTGGTTCGCGCTTCTTCTTTCTTGCATCAGGCCCTGCTACGAATAGCAGTAAGCCCACGACTCCCCGACACGGAAGAGAAGGACCGCAGTCGCCTCAAACTCCTCCGTCAATCACCAGCATCTTGGGCGGAATAGCAGCCCGGCTATCTCCCGTACTCCCGGTCTGTCCGACTGGGACAACGGTTTGCCTTCACGTCCGCTTAGGATGGTCCCTGGTGATCGTTGCAGATGAAAACAATTCAGGAAGATGGTTGTCAAGCGAAATCTTCGCTGCGTATGCTAAGACAATCCTTTGTCTTCATATGAGTAAACAGATGTTCGCGGAGAGATCGATAAAGTTCATGGATATGACAAGCCGCCGCACCTTCCTGAAGCTGGCAGCGATGGCTGCCCCTTCCGCCACCTCTTTTGGTTCGCTCGTGGCGTCGAGCATGGCGCCGGACACCTCTACCGGTAAGCCCATACAAGCCTGGCGCACCTCCGAAAAGGTTCGCTGTGAGCAGATCGAAGCCCCCGCGTGGCGAAACGCCGCCGCATCCGGCCCCGGCGCGATCCAGCTCGACCCAACCCAGCAGTTTCAGGAACTGCTCGGCTTCGGCGCCGCCCTCACGGATGCCTCCTGCTACCTGCTCCAGCAGATGCCGGCGGCCGGCCGCGCTGCGCTACTCAAGGAATGTTTCGGCGCCAGCGGTCTCCGCATGTCCATCGCGCGCACCACCATCGGGTCCAGCGATTACTCACGCAGCGCCTATACCTATGACGACTCCCCTCAGCCCGATCCCGAGCTCCAGCACTTCAGCATCGATCATGATCGCCAGTACATCCTGCCGGTGCTCCGCGAGACCCAGCAGGTCAACCCGGAGATCTTCTACTTCTCCTCGCCGTGGAGTCCGCCGGCCTGGATGAAGGCTGGCGATTCGCTGCTCGGCGGCTCCATGCGCAAAAAGTTCTTCGAGCCCTACGCGGAGTACTTCGTCAAATTCCTTAAAGGATATTCTGCGGATGGTGTCCACATCCGTGCCGTAACCGTTCAGAACGAGATCGACACCGATCAGGACGGCCGCATGCCGCAATGCATGTGGGGACAGGAATACGAGATCCAATTTGTGAAGGAGTTCCTCGGGCCTGCTCTCCAAAAAAATTCGTTCGACACCAAAATCTGGATCCTCGATCACAACTACAACCTGTGGGGCCGCGTCGCGGACGAGCTCGAAGATCCCGGTCTCTCGAAGTACGTGGACGGTGTCGCCTGGCACGGCTACTACGGATCGCCCGCCTCCATGACCCGCGTCCACAACATGTTTCCGCTCAAGAACGCATACTGGACCGAGGGCGGATCGGACTACACCTCACCCGACTACACAACCGATTGGGCGAAGTGGTCCGGCACCTTCGCCGGAATTCTCAACAACTGGGCCCGATCAATCGTCAGTTGGAATCTGGTGCTCGACGAACACGGCAAGCCCAACATCGGGCCCTTTTCCTGTGGCGGCGTCCTCACGCTCGATTCGCAGACGCATCAGCTCACTCGTAGCGGGCTCTATTGGGCCTTAGCCCACTACTCCAGGTTCATGCAGCGCGGTGCCCGCGTCTTCGGCACCCAGGGCGATCTTCCGGATATCGATCACGTCGCCGCCCAGAACCCCGACGGCAGCCGCGTGCTCGTCCTCACCAACCGAGGCCTCAACGGTGGCAACCCCCGGCAGGTCCAGTGCGCGCTCGGGGACAAATCGCTCCAGCTCACATTGCCGGCAAATTCCGTGACTACGCTCATCCTCTGACAATGCTGTAATGGTCTGTCATGGATAGCCAGGGCTCCATACGTTCGCCTTTCGCGCGCGGCATTCTTGTTCTCGTCGCGTGCCTCGCCTCGACGGGTCTCATGCCTGCCGGCGCACAATCGTCGCAGCAGTTGCCCCTTTATAAGCAAGCCAGTGCGCCGATCGAAGTCCGCCTCGACGATCTCCTTCGCCGCATGACTCTCGAGGAGAAGGTGCGGCAACTGGACATGTATTCCGGCGCCCGCTACATCGTCGCGAGTCACACCGACGATACGCACGCTGCGCTCGATGCCGCTTTTCTGCCGGGCCGCGCGGAGAGCCTGTGGGGCAATCTAGGCGTGGGCAGCATTCATGACCTCAATCCCACGCCGGAGCAGGCCAACGCTATCCAGAAGTGGGTTATCGCGCACAATCGCCTGGGCATCCCCGCGCTCTTTATCGAAGAGGGTCTGCACGGCTTCGATACCGGGACCGTCTTTCCTGCGCCTCTCAATCTCGCTGCTACATGGAATCCGCAGCTCGCCCAGCAGACCGGCGCCGCCATCGCCGCGGAGGCCCGTGCTACGGGTGTCGCGATGATTCTCGGGCCCGTGCTCGATGTCGCTCGCGATCCTCGCTGGGGGCGCGTTGAAGAGGACTTCGGCGAAGATCCCTATCTCACTGGCCAGCTAGGCCTGGCATATGTGCGCGGCGCGCAGGGCGACAGCCTCGACAGCGACCACACCGTAATTGCTGAGCCCAAGCACTTTGCCGGCCACGGTTCGCCTGAGGGTGGTACCAACACCTCGCCCGTGCACATTGGCCAGCGCGAGCTGCGTACCGTGATGCTCAAGTCCTTCGAGCCGGCCTTTCGCGAGGGACACGCAATGGCCACCATGGCCGCCTATCACGAGATCGACGGCATTCCCGTCACCGCAGATCCGCTTCTGCTCAAGACCATCCTCCGCCAGGAGTGGGGTTTTCGTGGCTTCGTTCTCTCCGACCTCGGCGCGATCGAGCGCCTCTACACCGTGCACCACGTCGCCGCTTCGGCCAGAGACGCATCCTGTCTCGCCATCCGCTCCGGCGTCGACATGCAGTTCTACGACTTTCCGCATGACGTTTTCCAGAAGGCGCTCGTCGCGTGCGCCCGCGACGGCTCTCTGCCGCTGACCGACCTCGAACGCGCCGCACGCTCTGTCCTGCGTGTGAAGTTCGCACTCGGCCTCTTCGATCATCCCTTCGTCGATCCGGCGGTCAACCCGCGCGTCCACCGCTCCGAACCCCATCTTGCCGTCTCGCTCCAGTCGGCACGCGAATCCATGACGCTGCTCAAAAACGAGGGCCACCTTCTCCCGCTCGCAAAAACCATTCAGCGCATTGCGGTCATCGGTCCCAACGCAGATGTAGCGCGCTATGGCGATTACGAGCGCGAATCGAATGGCAAGCACATCAGCCTGCTCGACGGCATTCGCGCGATTGTCCCGCAAGCGACCGTCATCTTCGCTCCAGGCAATGACCTCGCCACAGCCGTTGCGCTTGCAACAGAGGCGGATGCCGTCATCCTCGGCCTGGGCGAACGTCAGGGCATCTCCGGCGAAGGCTTCGATCGGTCCAACCTCGACCTGCCCGGTGATCAACAGCAGCTTCTCGAGGCCGTCGTCGCCACCGGTAAGCCAGTCGTCCTGGTGCTTGAAAACGGGAGGCCGCTCACCATCGGCTGGGCGAAGCAGCACGTGCCCGCCATTCTCGAAGCCTGGTACCCGGGCGAGTTCGGCGGTCAGGCTATCGCTGAAACGCTCTTCGGCGACAACAATCCTGCGGGGCGTCTTACCATCACCTTCCCACGCAACGTAGGCCAGCTCCCCGACTTCTACAACAGCGATCCATCACGCATCCGCAAATACGTCGACGACGATGGCCAGCCTCTCTTCCCCTTCGGCTTCGGCCTCAGCTATACCAACTTCCGCTACGCGCATATCGTCGCGGAGCCGCCGGGACCCGGCATCGCCCACGCGGCACGAGTAACAGTAGATGTGACAAATACCGGTGATCGCGAAGGAGACGAGGTAGCCCAGCTCTATCTCCGCGAAAACGTCACCAGCGTCGAGACTCCGAGCCGTTCTCTCGCAGGCTTTGCACGCATCCACCTCAAGCCTCAGGAAACAAAGACAGTGACCTTCCGCATTCCTCGGAGCCAGCTTGCCATCTGGAATGCAGAAGGGAAGTGGACCATCGAGCCGGGGCAGTGCACCGTCTGGGCCGGCGGCTCGTCGGAGGCCTCCCTCAGCGCACACTTCCATCTCGAGCGCTGAAAGGGCGCAATCACCACGGTGCACGGCTGCAGCTTCGACCAGCTACTGTGGGCTGATTCTCCGCATTGCCGCGCAGCTTAGGGCAGGATGATGCCGTTCTCCATCGTATAGGTCGCTCCGTCTCCACGCGTCAGCAGGATGTCCTCCGGCCCCGCGGCTGCCGCAGGCATTGTCAAGGTCAGCGTGTTCTCATCCGTAACACTCACCGACGCCGGCTCACCGCCGACCGTTGCCGTGACGGACGTGTCAAAGCCGCTGCCTCGTACGATCACCTGCGATCCGGCGCCGGCCGTCTGCTGGCTTAAATGTCCAATGGCGAGTGGAGCCGCGCCCAAATCCACAATCGTAAGACCCTTGTCCGTTATCAGATACACATGCCGGCCGCCGGCGTCGATGGCGATCGGGGAAGCAGTATCCTGCACTGTCTCGGTAAGCGAAAAGCGCATCAGCAGCCGCGCATGGAACACGTCGATGATTTCGAAGTAGTTCGGATACGCAAGGTAGTAAAGGCTTCCTGACGCATTCAACACGGGTTTGTACAAGGGAGGAGCTGGCTGCATTCCGTCAAACCAGTGATAAAGCGGCAATGGCTGCGCTATGTTTGCTATCCGGTTTCCGATTGTGTCTGAGAACGACATTCCGCCGCTCACGACGTTCGCGTCCCCCGCGAGCGAGGTCCCACCATGCAGAGGAAGGTTGAGCGGTGTGTACGAGTTTGCGGGCACCGAGTACAGGCATCCTGGATTTAAGGTGGATGCTCCAATGGCGATGTAGTTTCCATCCGTGGAGCCTTGCACAGCGTACGCGTCCGTGAATGGCAGGGCCGAATTCCCCACGTAGCACTTATTGTTCAGATATGGCGGCTGCGCAGCAGTCTTACTTTGCAGATCGGCGACATACAGGATCCCGTCGGCCGGGCACGAAGCAGCAGGCAAACTGCCCGTGGCGACAAATGCCCTGTGGTCTGAAGTGGCGGCCACGTACTGAGGACCGTTCGCGCAGTTGTTTACGGTGTAGTTCACCGGACCAATGGCGAAGGCAAACGAACTTGATGGGCTATCCGGATTGACGACAGCTAATGAACCATCGAGCAGATCCGTCACCAGCAGTTGGCTTTTGTCCGGAGTAAGCGCCAAACCAGTGAACTGCTTGGCAGAGCCTTGCGCCGCCGGATAGATCGGGGCAAGATACTGGTTGGAAGTGGTGGAGAAGACGTCCACCTGGTTCTTGGCCGTCAGGTAAACCTGGCTCCTCTTTGCATCGAAAAGCAAAGAGGTGAAGTTGTCGGAGGATGCGTACTCCTTCACGCTCTTGGCGTAGTAGAAGGCCTTGGGCAGCGTGCCCGTCCCGGCTTGCGTCGTGACCGCGATATCGGCCATTCCTGGCGCGCCCGGTGGCACCGTGAAGTTCAGATAGGTGGAGGGGAAGGGCTCCTGCGTGAATGGCGGATATTGCGAGGTCTTGGTGGTAATCGCTGCGCTGTTTCCACCGACAGTCATAGATCCGTTGCTGGGATCGCTGGGTAGTCCATAACCGGAAATCGTACCCGGCTCGCCACCATCTGGAGAACCGCCGGACAAGATCGCGTACTCGGGAAATACCGAATACGTGAACACCCGGGGAGTCAAGAGTTGTGCTCCATCGGGAAAAAGATATTTGAGATTGACCGGCCCAGGCTGAGTCGCAGGCGGTGAGGTCAAAGTGAGCGTATTAGATTCACCCAAGGTTGCAGTGCCTCGCGTACTGCCGAACCAGACATCTGGAGTAAGAGCGAAGGATCCGTATGGGCTGGTCTGAGTGCCGCCGCTCAATGGTCCACTGTAGCTGCTCAAAGTCACAGCAGAAGGCGAGGGAATCAAATTCCCACCATAGTTCTGGAAGAAGGTCGTATCTTCAAACCCAATACCGAACGTCTGGATATCCAACATCATCCCATTGGGATCAACATCAAAAGGTAGCGACGGTGTTAGGCTCGAATGCCAGAACTGCTGACCGGCTGAGCTTGCGGGCGCCGTGCCCCGAACACTTAATGATGCTGTGTCAATGGTGCTGATCCTGCCCTGCGAAAGCTCGTAGAGCGTGCTTCCGTCACGACTAAAAACGAAAGAGCCTTCAAAATACCCCACCGTCTGCGGGCTATTCGGAAAAACCGTTCCGAGCAGATTGAATGACCCGTCAAAGACGCCAACCCCTGCATTATTCGCCGCAACAATGCGGGAGCCATCCTGGTTGACCGCATAGAGGCGACATACCGGGTTCAATGTCGCTACGGAATGGACGCTCTTGGAAGCCACGTCGTATTCAAGCACCTGGCAGTTGGACGAATCGGCATTGAAGGAGTACGACCTGCTACCGTCTCCGGACCGTTTCCATGGGCCAAAGCCGAGACCTGGCTGCGAGTTGGAAGGAAGTGCCAGGTTGGTGAGGACATTATTCGACGGGTTCCACACCGCCGAATAGAAACTGCCGTCGTTCGTTAGATGGGAAAATCCCAGCAGCAGCGTCCCATCCGCGAGCGTTTCTATCTGATCCCCTTCCCAGGTCTGGTTCTGGTAAGTCGGCAGCAGATAGCGGGCCGTGGTCAAACGCGTGGTGTCAATCACATAGACTTGCTGCGACTGCGTCGTCACCCACACATGTGCCTGGTCCTGCGTGATATCCAACCCATGCGGATTGGGAATCGGAATACTCTTTACCAGCTCGTGAGTCTTGTTCGATAGCACGTCCACACGGTTCCATGCCGGATTGCTCGCGAAGATGAGGTTGTGCGCAGCATCATAGACTGCTCCGTACGGCGGGCCACCCATAGAAGTGAGATCGGTGCGGTTGTCCGGCAGAGAGCCTGGCGGCTGCGTCACGTCCACAAGAAAAGTGATTGTTGCAGGAGCGACCGCCACGGATGGCGTTCCAGTAAGTGTCACCGTCCCGTTCTGCCTCACCGGAGCATTTCCCGCTGCTTCAATTGTGACGGTGACGCTTTGTCCGGGAGAGAAGACTGCTGGTGAGAACGATGCAGACGTCCCGGGAGGCAGACCGCTCACTGAGGGAGTGATATCGAAATCGACACTCGGAGAAGAGTTGATGGTTGAATCGAATTCGATCGAGCCCGATCCGCCTATCGGAACAGCCACTTCCCGCGACTGCGGCTGAGTGAAGAATATTTCCGGCACAGTTCCTGTATCCACTGTGAGCGCCAGGTTTCCGCTTGCAGTCACCGGGCCTGCGGTTCCTATCAACGGGACGTTGTAGCTGCCGGGCGCCAACGAATCTGCCGCCTGAAAGTGCAGCGTTGCGCCTGTGGATGGAAGTTGCATGCTGCTCTTAGTCACTGACAGTCCGCTCGGCAGACTACCTACCGAGAGTTGCTCTGATCCGGTGGCGTTCACTTCGGTAGGTTGCACCGTCACGGTAAAGTCGCTTTTGGGAAATACCGTCGTCGGAGATGGAATCGCGCAGATCGCGAGAACAGTCGGGCTGGTCGCCGGATAGAGAAAGGGTGCGGAAACGAGCGGCGGAGACCGGGGATTCGTCACGGTGACGCTGAGCGCCCCCGCTTTCGCCACCATACCTCGCGGCAGAAAGTTGACGAGGCTGTTCGGGTCGCCCAGGTAGCTCAGCGCCGGAAGCGCTGCGCCATTTACTTGAATGGTTGAATCGCTGCTGAAGTTTTTTCCTGTAACGGTGATCTCCAATTGCCCGCATATATTGAAAGTATTGGCGACAATGCTGACGCCTGTGATGGCAGGGAAGCGGCTGGTCCGTCGCCACTAACGGGGCGCTGCCGCTCGTTGCTCTGTTCGGCCCCGGATTCTCCACCGTCAACGATCCCGACCCTGCGGTCTTCAAGTCGGCAGCGCTGAGCGCAACCTGCAGGATGGTCGCGCTGACAAACACGGTTGTCCGCGGCGAGCCATTCCACTGCACGACTGAATTCGTCTCGAAGCCGGTTCCCGTCAGCGTGATTGTTGCAGCCTGTCCGGCCGGAACAATCTTCGGAGCTATGGAACTCAGCACAGGCGTCGGGCTGGTGACATCGAAAGGTGTCGCGTTGCTTGCGCCGCCGCCAGGCGCCCGGTTGTGCACAGTCACTGCGCTCGTGGAACTGCCTGCAGTGGCAGAGGCCGGCAGCATCGCCTTCAACTCTGTCCCGCTGACCCACGAGGTTGTGAGCGCGGCGCCGTTCCAGTCCACGGCAGACGACGGCACGAAGCCGCTCCCGGAAACCGTGAGCGTCTGTTGGCCCGATCCCGCCGCAACGCTCGCGGGGCTGACTCCCGCCAGGACCGGCGGTGGGTTGTTCACTGTAAAGTTTGCGGCCGCGGAGCTCCCTCCACCCGGCGCGGGATTGAAGACGGTGATCGCGGCAGATACGCCGTCTGCCAGATTGCTCGCGGGCACCGTCGCCTTCAACGAGGTCTCGGTTGAAAATGTCGTAACCA
The DNA here is from genome assembly GCA_963757575.1 of uncultured Acidobacteriaceae bacterium. Lineage (GTDB taxonomy): Bacteria > Acidobacteriota > Terriglobia > Terriglobales > Acidobacteriaceae > KBS-83. Next base: position 136,261 of record CAVWSD010000009.1, on the reverse strand, counting down.
CCGCGGTGCCATTCCATCGCACAGCCGATCCGCTGAGGAAACCGGTTCCGGTCACCAAAATGGAAAGATCTTCGGCGCCGGCTATCGTTGTCGACGGCGTGACACTGGTGATCGCGGGCACGCCATTGTCAGACGGAGCTGGCGGAGTCGACGGAGTGCTGGTGCCGCCGCATCCAATCGCCACGAGAGTAAGAAAACCAAGGCAAGCTACCGCAAGAGAACGGGAACTCAATTTAGATTCGATCACCAGGGCCCTTCCAGCAAACTGCAGAGGTGTGCAGCGCGTCGCCCCGTAGCTCACCGAGTCGAATCGAGCAGGAAGAGAATACGCGAGGGGTAGATCGGCTTACGAGAGAATTCCCTCCGCCGTTCCCGAAAAGGAACCTTCAGAACTCAGAGAATAGCTTTTATCTCTCGGCGTGCCGCACGTTGCGCGGCGCGTCTGCCCTCCCCGACACCTCAATAGGAATCGGGCCCGCTCGAAGCGGAAAAGACCTCAAAGAGGCCAATCTGTGATTTCATCCGCAACAAATGAAAACGGCCCAGGAGCATGTCTCTCCCGGGCCGCTGAACATCGAAAATCAAATGGTTGCGGGGGTAGGATTTGAACCTACGACCTTTGGGTTATGAGCCCAACGAGCTACCGGGCTGCTCCACCCCGCAAAATGATAGTAACAATCGGGGTGGTCCTCCGTCAAGCGATGCGCAGCGTGTAAATCTCCCCTAAGTCTCACCGTTGCAATGCATTAAGCGCCTCGGCCGGCTCCGGACGCACGCGAAAATCCGCATGCCCCTCCGACCATACAATGACTCCGTCACGGCCGATCACCAACGTTGCCGGAACCGGCAAACGCCACGATGACTCGCCGTTGATGAACGGAATATTCACCAGAATCGACCGGTAGTAAGCCTGCATGTAAAGCGGTACCGAATAAGCCGCGCCGAACTGCGCAGCAACCATCGCACCTTCGTCGCGCAGCAGTGGGTAAGGCAACGTGTGCTGCGTCACCGTGAAATCGTTTTGCCGCACGGCCTGAGGCGAAATCGCCACCAGCAGCGCGCCGCGCTCGCGCACAGTAGGGAACAGATCGCGCCACGTCTCCAGCTCGGTTACGCAGTATGGACACCATCGCCCGCGGAAGAAGGACACCACGAGCGGGCCCAGCGCCAGCAGGTCCGCGGAGCTCACGATCTTCCCGTTTGCATCCGGCAGCGCGAAAGACGGCGCAAGGTCGCCGGGCTTCAGCAGCTTGTCTTCAATGCCCGATCGAAACAGCTCCTCGATCGCCCGCTCGCTCAGCACTAAGCGCTCGGGCTGCACCAGGTTGCGCGTCTGCGCGGTGATGTCGTCGAGCTTGTCCTGCAATGTCATCTGTTGGAGATCATTAGCGGCCCATGCCGCCCATGCCACCGCGCATCGCGTTCAGTGATCCCATCAGCTTGCGCTGCATGCCCGGCTTGCCCGCGCTCTTGAACATCTTGCGCATCTGCGCATACTGCCGCAGGAGTTGATTCACCTCCTGCACGCTGGTGCCGGAGCCGGTGGCGATGCGCTTCCTGCGCGATCCGGAAATGATCTCGTGGTGGTTACGTTCCTTCTTCGTCATGGAATTGATGATCGCCTCCACACGCGAGAACTGCTTCTCGTCTACCTGACCCGCCGCCTGCTGCAATCCTTGAAATGGTCCCACAGACGGCAGCATCTTCATGATGCTTTGCATCGATCCTAGCTTTTTGATCTGCCGCAGTTGATCGCGGAAATCTTCCAGCGAAAATCCATCGCCCGAAAGCGCCTTGCGCGCAAACTCCTCGGACTTCTTTCGGTCCAGTGTCGACTCCGCCTTCTCGATGAGCGTCATGATGTCGCCCATGCCCAGGATGCGGCTCACGATCCGATCCGGATGGAACGGCTCAAACGCGTCCGGCTTCTCGCCCGTCCCGATAAACTTCACCGGCTGCCCCGTGATGTGGCGGATCGAAAGCGCCGCACCGCCGCGCGCATCGCCATCCATCTTCGTCAGCACCGTGCCGGTCAACGCGAGTTGCTGATGAAACGACTCCGCCGAGCGCACCGCGTCCTGCCCGGTCATCGCATCGGCCACGAACAGAATCTCCTGCGGCGACAGCAACGCCTTCAGCGACCGCATCTCCTGCATCAGGTTCTCGTCAATGTGCAGGCGCCCCGCCGTATCCACGATCAATACGTCACAGCCGTAGTTCACCGCCTCGCGTCGCGCCTCTTTGGCCAGCCGCTCCACCAGCGCAGTCCCCGGAGCCTCGCCCTTCAGGTCGCCCTCGTAGATGTTCGCTTTGGTCGTGTTTGCAATGATCTTCAACTGCTCACGCGCCGCCGGCCGGTACACGTCGACCGAGACCAGCATCGGCCGGTGGCCACCTTTTTGCAGCCATGCCGCCAGCTTCCCGCTGGTCGTCGTTTTACCGGAACCCTGCAGCCCCGCCATCAGGATTACCGTCGGCGGCCGTGAGGCGAAGTTGAAGCGCGCCGTGTCCTTGCCCAGAATCGTGATCAGCTCATCGCGGACAATCTTGATCACCTGCTCGGTCGGCGATAGCGCCGTCATCACCTCGGAGCCCATCGCCTTTTCGCGCACGTGCTCGATCATCTCCTTCACCACGGAGAGGTTCACGTCCGCTTCGAGCAGCGCCACACGGATCTCGCGCAGCGCATCGTTGATGTTCTCTTCGCTAACCGTGCCTTCGCCGCGCAGGTTCTTGAAAGCACGCTGTAACTTGTCGGACAGGTTTTCAAACATAGGGGTCAGCTCCAATTTTACCAGTCCGGATGGGCCCCTTCAGGATGCGCATCGGCGCCCGGCAGTGTAAGGTGGGCGTGTATGTCACGGTACTTTGTGAGAGGGGATTGGTTCACAGCGCTTTTCTGCCTCATGGGAACCATCGTGTTCCCCATGCCTGAGGCACACGCGCAGCAATCATCCCCACAATTGCAGGAGCGCGGCGGCGCCGTCGCTCCGCACGTCGAGTCTGTCCCGCCGCTGAACGATTACCAGCGCTCCCAGATGGCTGACTGGGCCCGCGACTTCGCCGATCTGCATCGCTACCGCGCCGCCAACCAGGAGCTCGGCAGCCCCATCTCCGGCGAACATCGCGTCATCTTCTACGGCGACTCCATTACCGACAAGTGGACCCTCAGCCAGTATTTTCCTGCCAGGAATTACATCAACCGCGGCATCAGCGGCCAGACCACCTCGCAGATGCTCCTGCGCTTCCGTCAGGACGTCATCCAACTCGATCCCGAACTCGTCGTCATCCTCGCCGGCACCAATGACATCGCGGGCAATACCGGCCCCATCTCCATTGAAGACATCGAGGGCAACATCACCTCCATGGCCGAGCTCGCTCGCGCGCACAACGTTGCCCTCATCCTCTCCTCCGTCACGCCGGTCAACAACTACACGCCCGCCTCGCAGCACTTCTTCGCCGACCGACCGCCATCGGAGATATTGCGCCTCAATGAATGGATGAAGGCCTACTGCGCTTCCACCAACTGCTACTACCTGGACTACTTCGACTCCATGGTCGATGGCAGCGGCCTGCTCAAGCGGGCGCTCAGCGAAGATGGCCTGCACCCGAACGATGCCGGTTACAAAATCATGGCCCCGCTCGCGCAATCCGCCATCGACAAAACCATGGCCTCGCGCTAAGCGCTGGGCAGCAGGATTCGCGAATGAAGTCCCTAATCCCTAGTCCCGGATTTTTTCAGCAACTCGTAGCCCCATGAAAACTGAAAACCTCCGCCGCGGCCAGCACCGTGTTCGCATGGATCGTCACCGTGTCCTCCACCCGCGCCGCGTATCCACCTGCATAGACGGAGAAGACCGCCGCGCCCACCGGCTGCGCTGCGCGGAACACCGTCCGGTCCCGCTGCTTCAGTCCATCGATCGTCAGAGCCAGCCCGCCCAGCTTGTCTTCCACATACGGATCAGCGCCGGCGACGTAAGCAATCAATTGCGGACGGAAGTGGGCGAACGCCGCGTCCAGCGCGCCCTCCAGCGACTCCAGGTACTCCGCATCGTCGGTGCCATCCGCCAGCGGCACATCCAGCGATGATGGTGGCTTGTACACCGGATAGTTGTTCTGCTGATGCATTGACAGCGTGAAGACGCCTTCCGCGCTCGGCATCATCGAACCGGATGCCACTCCATAGCGCAGCGCTTCACGCCGATGCTCACCCGCCGGTGGAAAGATCGCGGCTGTCCCATTGCCATCGTGCACATCCAGGTCAATCACCATCGCCCGTTCGATCGCGCCTTCATGCAGCAGCCGCGCAAGCGCGATCGACACATCGTGCAGGATGCAGAAGCCCTCGCCATGACCCCTGTGCGCATGATGAAATCCGCCGCCGATCATGCACGACGCGCCATCCCGCAGCGCCAGCCGTGCCGCTTCCAGCGTGCCACCGCAGCCCAGCAACGTCGCATCCACCAGTTTCTTCGAGTACGGCAGCTCCATCCGCAGGATCTCCTCTTCGGAGAGCGTTCCATCGACCAGCCGTTCCACATAGCCGCGCTCATGCACGCGCAGTACATCTTCCATCGCAATCGTCCGCGGCCGTACAAAGTCGCTCTCCGCCGCCGCGCGCGTCTCCAGCAGCCGCTCATGAATCAGCCTGTACTTCTCTCCGGGAAACACATGCGCGCCCAGCGGAAGGTAAAATCCATCGTGATAGACAAGCGAAAAGGGAAGCATACATTTCTCATTGAACGCGCCCACGCCGTTTTGGAGCAAGCGTCCACTGCCGGTCGAGCCGTGTCTCGTGCCGCCGCATCAAATTAGCTGATCGCGTATGACCACACGAGACACCAGCGTCCCATCCGGCAGCGTCGAGGACACGGGGCAGCCCGAGCTGCCTTCACTCGAAGAGCCGATGCCTGCCGCCGCGCCGGACGGCACACAGCTCTCCGCCTCCGAAACCATTCCTGCAAGCGAGCATCCCGGCGGCATCTCGCATGCATGGCGAGCACTCCGCGCGCCCAACTTCCGCCTCTTCTTCAGTGGCCAGAGCATCTCGCTCATCGGCACCTGGATGACCCGCATCGCCACCAGTTGGCTGGTCTACCGGCTAACCGGCTCCGCATGGCTGCTCGGGATCGTCGGCTTCATGGGCCAGATCCCCACCTTCCTGCTCGCGCCCTTCGCCGGCGTCTGGGTGGATCGCTGGAATAAGCGCACGGTCCTCGTCTGGACCCAGGTGCTCGCCGCACTGCAGTCGCTCGCGCTCGCCGCCCTCACCCTGACACATCGAATCACCATCGCCGACATCCTCGCGCTCAGCGTATTGCAGGGCCTCATCAACGCATTCGACATGCCAGGCCGCCAGGCGTTCATGGTGGAAATGGTTGAGGACAAGCGTGACCTCGGCAACGCCATCGCGCTCAACTCCTCCATCGTCAACCTCGCGCGGCTCATCGGACCCTCACTCGCCGGCATGGTCATCGCGCTTTATGGCGAGGGCTGGTGCTTCCTCGTTGACGGCATCAGCTACTTCGCCGTCATCGCCTCGCTGCTCATGATGCAACTTCGCCCGCGGGTCACGCCGGAGCGCGCAGACACCATGGTCGCGCAGCTCCGCGAGGGGTGGCAATTCATCAGCCGCTTTCTCCCCATACGCAATCTGCTGCTGCTCTTCGCCGTGGTCAGCCTTATGGGCATGCCCTACACCGTGCTCATGCCGGTCTTCGCTTCGCAGGTTCTTCACGGCGGCCCGCATACGCTGGGCTTTCTCATGGCCGCGGCCGGCGTGGGCGCGCTCGTCTCCGCTGTACTGCTCGCGCTGCGCAAGACAGTCAAGGGTCTGCTCAGGATGGTGCCCATCTCGGCCGCGCTCTTCGGCGCCGGGCTCATCGCCTTCGGCTTCTCGCACATCCTCTGGCTCTCGCTCGCGCTCATGCTGGTCGTCGGCTTCGGCATGATGCAGGGTATGGCCGCCAGCAACACCATCATCCAGACCCTCGCCCCCGCCGACAAGCGCGGCCGCGTCATGAGCTACTACACCATGGCCTTCGTCGGCATGGCGCCCTTCGGCTCGCTGCTCGCCGGCGGCCTCGCCCACGTCATGAGCGCCTCATGGGCCGTCGTCGTTACCGGAAGCTGCTGCATCCTTGGCGCAGCCTGGTTCTGGCGTCAAATGCGCGCCGTCCGCGACGCCATGCGCCCCGTCTATCGCGAGCTCGGCATCATCCGCCCCGCGCCCGAGACAAACTGAGGACCTCTCCACAATTTCCCGTGTCGTATTGACCGGAGCCGCGAGGCGAGCGTCACCGGCGAAGCGGAGATCTGCTGTTCTCCACAGCGATTGAACATGTGTTTGTATCTGTTGAGAGCCGCTACTGAGGATTGTTCGGCATATTCGTACCAGGCCCGTTGCTCGGCCCAGGCCCATTGCTTGGAGCGGACCCGGGACCGGAGTTGCCGAAATTCCCAAAGCCCGATCCTGAGTTGCCATTCGAGCCGGAGCTGCCAAAGTTACCGAAGCCCGATCCGCTGCTGCCCGAACCCGAACCGCCCGTTCCCGTAGCGATTGCCGTTCGCATCGGCGCCGTTCACATTCCCGCCGTTCGCGATTCCGCCCGCGTTCATCAGCAGGTCCTGCTGCGGGTCGTAGACGAACTCCCAGTCCGAATACTTCTTCTGCTTGTGATACTCCAGCATCGAATCTTTTTTCAGCGGAATCCCAACCCCCACAATCGGGCCGCCGCTGCCAAATGTCGAGCCGCCGCTCAGGCTGCTCGCGCCCGGTCCGTTCGTCCCGTTAGGGCTCGCACCGACGCCGCCAGTCCCACCGACGCCGCCCGGACTCGAAGCTCCTGTGTTGCTGTTCGAAAATCCAAACCCGCTTCCCGAGCCAATGCCGGAAGTTCCGATCCCGCTCGACCCGCTGCTGGAACCATTGTTCGAGAAGCCAAAGGTCGAGCTGCCGCCCGTCGTTGGATTGTTCGCGGAACCGTTTGCCGCCCCATTGGCTGCGCCGTTAGCAGAACCGTTTGCCGCCCCATTCGCGTCGGACGGATTCGCGTCGCTGCCCGGCGCATACAGGCCCGGTGTCCCGGACGTGCCCAACCCCGGCCCGGTGCTCGCGCTGCTCAACCCCGCCTGTAGCGGCTGGCCGAAGAATCCCATCGGCGGCACCTTGGCCTCGCCCATGTGGATCAGCCGCCAGTCGTCCTTGCCCGTGATGGGGTCCTTGTAGCGCTTGCGCAGAAAGCGGATCTCGTTCGTCTTTTCGAGCTGCTTCATGTCGCTCGGGTACGCCCCGAACTTCTTGTAGTAAAGCTGGATCGCGCGCCGGTACTGCAACCCGCGCTGCACCGCCTCCTGCTCCTTGTCCCGCTGGATCTCCTTCGCAACCCTCGGCGCCGCCACGGAGAGCGCCAGCAGCACCAGAAACACCATCACCAGCACCGTCAGCAGCAGGTAGCCTTCCTCGGCATTCGCCTGCTTCGTTTCCGGCTTGGCAATTCGCAACAGCATAAGTGACTAATTCTGCGAGAGCGGCAGGCTCTGCGTGTTGTGGTACGGAATGTCCTCGATCTCCACCGAGAAAGGCCGTATCGTCACCACTCGATAACGGCGGTCCACCACGTCGCCCTCGTGCGCCAGGAAAATATCATCCCCATGCAGCAGGAAGATCTGCCGGTTGCCGCCGCCCTGCATCGCGGAATAGCCATAGAACTTCAGATCGATGGCCGGTGGCGGCGGTGGTCCTGGGGGCGGTGGCGGTGGTCCCGGCCGGAACTTCTGGGCCTTTTCAATATTGACGGGCGTCGGCGCAGCCGAGTTGGGCGAGAAGATGTTTCGTCCATTGCCGCTGTACGTTGTGTCCTCTGCCTGGGCCATCAGCTCCGGATGCAGTGTCGGGTCCAGTGCCGATGAACTCGGCAACCGCACCGCTTCGTGCGGGTACGCCGTTGCCGCTGCTCCCAGGTTGTTTGCCGCGGCGTTCGATGAACTGGACGAATTGTTTGCCGAGGCCGCCGGCGCCGCAGCCGTCGCTACCGGCGTCGGCAGACGTGTGGGCGACGAGGTCCCCAGGAATTTAGGAAGCTGCACCGCCGCAATCAGCAGCACAATCGCACCGAGCCCGATCGCTGCAAACAGCTTCGGCTTGCTTTCCGCGCCAACCCGCAGGGCCATCGCTATTCGCCCCCGTTCTGGCCGGTGTCCGGCACCGTCTCTTCACTGCCGCCAGTCGTCGCCGGCAGATGTTCGGCAACGGCGCCGTGCAGATACGTCGTCACCTTCAGCCGCAGGTTCACCAGTCCCCCCTGCTGCCCGGTAAGCGTCAGACCATTGATCACGAAAAACATCTTGTCCCGCTCGACGCTGTTGATGAAGCGCATCAAATCGGCGTATTCGCCGCTCACGGTCTCGTCCATGCGCACTTCGGTCACATCGTGCAGCACCGGCGCAAATGCATATTGTCCGCGGCTCATCCGCACGTTCGCCTTCGCCGCCAGCGCGCCCAGCTCCGAAAGAATCGCCGAATCCGCTCCCGGCACGCGCACGTCATAAAAATGCGTCGCGCCCTTGGTCGAATTGGCCACACGCTCCGGAAGATTGCGCAGCGGCTTCGCCTGCAGTTCGGCCATGCGCAGGTCGGTCTGCTTCAGCGCCAGCTCCTCCGGACGGTCCGCGCGCAACGTGTGCCAGGCCAGCCCCAGTTGCACCAGCAGCACCAGGTTGGCAATTGCCAGCACCGCCACTGCGGCAAAGTGCACGTTCAGCAGATTGAATGTTCCAGAACGTGTCAGCTTCATGGCGTCTTCAGCTCCGGTGTCGGCTTGTGCGCGTGCGTCCCGGCATGGCCCTCACGTGCGGCGGCAACATGTGCGGTGTCTTTCTTCTGCGCGACGACCGGCTTGGCCTCGCGCGGCTCCAGCGGGTTGTACTCGGCCAGCACGTCGAAGTTCACGCCGCCTGCCGCGTTCACTGGCTCAAAGTTCGGATTCGGCCGTCCGTTCGGGTTCTGGGCCTGTGCCGTCTCGCCCACGATCCGCGGCGTGCGGAAGCGGCGCGAGTGTTCCAGATTGCGCACCAGCGAGACTGCCTCCTCGCGCGGGCCCGCTACGCGCATGCGAATGGTCACGCTGCCGTCCTTTCCCACCACGGGGTCGATGTTCAGCACCTGCACTCCCGGCGGCAGTACCTGCTCCAGGTCCATCATCACCGCCGTCCATGAGAACGACTTGTGCAGGAAGAGATTGTTCAGGAACTGCGCCTGCGCCAGCACCGCGGCATTCTGCGGCTGGCGCATCGAGGTCTCCGCCCGCTGCCGCTCGTCGCGCGTCTGGGTGATCGCCGAATCGATTCTGCTGGCGCGCGCGTGCGCCACCGTGGCCTTCTGCTGCTCTGCGCGCAGCACCCACCAGAACACCGCCCCCGTCACCAGCAGCAGCAGCGCTACAACGCGCAGCCGCTGGTACAGCGGGCGAAGCTCCACATAAGGCTGCGATGCGAGATTGAGTGTGACACGCATATGGATTAGCTCGCGAGCGCTCCAACCACTGGAGCCAGCATACCGTTGGTTGGACTAGCGCCGGCTGCCCCATTGCTCTCCCGCGACGGGATCAGGTCGCGCACCCGCACTCCCGGCAAGGCCAACAGCCGGTCCAGTTCACCCGCGCCTCCCGGCCCAATGGAATAGATCGTGTGCGCCGTCGACCCCAACGTGTCCTCGTAATACGCCACTGCTACCGAAACTGTCTGCTGCAGCTCCGCCACCGTCTGCGCCTCACCGGTCTGCATATCTGTGACGTTCGCTCCGCTCTCGCCCAGGTCGATGGTGCGGAAGAGCAGCAGTTGCGGTCCCCGCGTAATCGCTGTCGTAATGCAGTTCGCGTTGCGGTTCACCAGCAGCGCCGGATCGTCGCCCGGGACCGCCGCCAGCGCGGCCAGTGAGCTTGACAGCACCGCCCCCGGCTCATAGCCCGCCTCGCGCACCGCATCTTCATACTCCGCGCGCACCGCCGCCGGCATCACCGCCACCACCGTGCGCACTCCAGTCTCGTCCGCCATTTTCGGCAGTACCTGCCAGGAGATCGCCGCATCCTCCACTTCGAAGTGCACCAGCTTGCGTAGACGGAAGCGCAGGATCGGCAGTATGTCCGCCGCCTTCGCGGGCAGGCTGTCAAAATCCAGCAGCAGTACGCGCACCGATGCATCTGGCACAATCACGGTGACTTTCTTCGCCCGTTCGGCGATCGGCTCCAGCGCCTGCCCGATCGCGGCGGAAACCGCGGCCCGGTCGATCATTGCCGGCGTCTTCAGCCCGGGCACCAGCACGCCTAGCCGCAGCGGCGCAAACTGCGTCACCACGTCCTGCGCCTGGCCCACCTCGGTCACCGGACCGGGACGCGCCGCCAGCACTCCGCCAGGCGTGATCTCGCACGCCAGCCGCGGTCGCAGCGCGTCGATGTCGGAAGGAAAGATGCGGCGGACAATGCTCATGCGTGCTCGCTACCGTCCCGTCTCGATGAAAGTGACTTTGTTGATCTCCGCCAGTGTCGTCAACCCCGCCCGCACACGGTCCAGCGCCGATTCGCGCAGGAACTTCATCCCCATGCCCTGTGCCGAGCGGCGAATCTCCGAGGTCGGCCGCTTCTCCAGAATCAGCTCGCGAATCGTGTCGTTCAAATCCAGCAGCTCGTGGATCGCCGTCCGTCCCCGGAAGCCGGTCCCGCCGCATTCAATGCAGCCGCCGCCTTCGCGGAAGGGAAAGTCCCGCCACTCTGCCGGGTCGAGCGCGCTCTCCTCCAGCATCACCTCGCTGATCTGCACCGGCCGGCTGCAATACTCGCAGATGGTCCGCACCAGCCGCTGCGCCAGGATGCAGTTCAGCGATGAAACAAAGTTATAGGCTTCGACCCCCATGTTCAGAAAGCGCCCAAGCACATCCAGCACATTGTTCGCGTGCACCGTCGTGAACACCAGGTGGCCGGTCAGCGCGGAGTTGATCGCGATCTGCGCCGTCTCCTGGTCGCGGATCTCACCCACCAGGATCTTGTCCGGGTCATGGCGCAGGATCGAACGCAGCCCGCGCGCAAAGGTCAGCCCCTTCTTCTCGTTCACCGGGATCTGCGTGATGCCGCGGATCTGGTACTCCACCGGATCTTCAATGGTAATGATCTTGTCTTCGTCGCTTTTGATCTCGTTCAGCGCCGCGTAGAGCGTCGTCGTCTTGCCCGACCCCGTCGGCCCCGTCACCAGCACCATGCCGTAGGGCTCGCGGATGTAGCGGCGGAAGCGCGCCAGGTCCTCCGGCGCAAAGCCCACTACATCGAGCGTGAGCTTCTTGAACTTCTCGCTCATCGACTCTTTGTCCAGCACGCGCAGCACGGCGTTCTCTCCATGCACCGTAGGCATGATGGAGACGCGAAAGTCGATCAACCTGCTCTTGTAGCGAACGCGGAATCGCCCGTCCTGCGGTACGCGCCGCTCCGCAATGTCCAGCTCGCTCATCACCTTGATGCGCGACAGGATTGTCGTATGGTGCTCGCGAGCAATCGGCGCCATTGCCGCCTGCAGCACGCCGTCGATGCGGTACTTCACCAGCAGCGAGTCATCGTAGGTCTCAATGTGGATGTCCGACGCGCGCCTCTCGAGCGCGGTAAAGATGGTCGTATCCACCAGCCGGATGATCGGCGAGATGTCCTCTTCCGAGGTCAGCTTCTCGATCGAGATGTTCTCGTCCTGGTTCTCCTCTGACGAAATCACGTCGAAGGTGAGCCCTTCGGAAGCCTCATCCAGCACGCGCTGCGACTGCTCCGTCTTCTTCAGCAGGTCGGTAATCTGCGACAGGGTCGCCACCCGCGTCACCACGCGCTGGCCCAGCAGCCCGGCGATCTCGTCCAGCACCATCAGCCGGCTCGGGTCGCTCACCGCGATCACCAGCCGGTCCTCCATCTGCTCCAGCGGAACGAAGTTGTAACGGAACATCATGTCCACCGGCACCGAGCGGAACAGCTCATGCTGGATGCGGAAATTCTTCAGGTCCACAAACTCGCAGCGATAGCGGATCGCCAGCGCCTGCGTGCGCGCCACCTCGTCCGCCGGTATCGGCACAGGCATCACAACCACAGGACTCTCAGCCATACAGGGGAACTCCTTCTTTATTTAGACGGGGCTGGTCTGTCATTCTGTGCGTCATCTGCCCCCCAGCGAGTTCGCCTGCCCCAGCGAAAAAATCGGCAGGTACAACGCAATCATGATCGTCACCACGACAATCCCCATCACCACCAGGATGATCGGCTCAATCAGCGATAGTGCAGCCGTCAACGCCGTCTGCACATCCTCTTCGAAGAACTCCGCCACTGAGTTCAGCATCTGCGGCAGCGCGCCCGTCGATTCGCCCACCTCGATCATCGACGTCGCCAGCTCCGGAAACACCTTCGTCCGGGTCAGCGCCTGAGACAGCGGCTTGCCTTCGCGCACATTTACCACCGAGGCCTTCACCGCTTTCGCCACGATCTTGCTCGAGATCGACCGCGCCGCTGTTTCGAGTGACGGCACTGGCGGCATGCCGCCTTCGAGCAGCGTCGAAAATGTCCGCGCAAACTGCGCCACCTGATACTTCACCCAGATGCTGCCAAACACCGGCATCTTCAGTCGTATACGGTCAATGCGGTTGGCGCCGGCGTCCGTGCGACTCCACCTCCATATACCGTACGCAGCCAGCGCCAGCACCGGTATTGCATACAAGATGTAGGCCTGAAAATTCCTGCCCAGTGCCAGCAGGAATAGCGTCAGCGCCGGCAGCTTGCCCCCGATCTGGTCGTAGAGCTGTCCAAACTTCGGCACCACAAACGTGATCAGGAAGATGAACATCGAGATCACCATAACCACCAGCAGCGCCGGGTAGAACAGCGAAGCCGTCAGCTTCTTGCGGAAGGTCAGCGAAATCCGCTGAAAGCTCAAATAGCGCGCCAGTACATCTTCCAGGTGCCCGCTGCGCTCCCCGGCCAGCAGCGTTGTCGTGTAGATCACCGGAAAGCCTCCCTGCGACTCGAACGCCTCGGAAGGCGACTGTCCGGTGCGGATGCGCTGCGACACGCTCTGCAGTTGGGCCTGGAAGGCCGGGTTCTTCTGGCTCTTCGTCAGCATCTCCAGCGCGGGCAGAATCGGCACGCCGGCCTTGATCAGCGTCAGAAACTGCTGGTTGAAGATCAGGAAGCCTTCGAGCTTGATCCTCTTCTGCCGCGCCCGCAGCCCCCGCGCCTTCACCGAATACACGTAGTACCCGGCCTGCGTGAAGCGCGCGCGCAGCTCTTCTGCGCTCGCCGCGGTCTGCACCTGCTCCTGCAGGCGGCCGCGCTCATCGGCCAGTCGGATCACAAACTCTGCCATGCGCGTGCCTCTGCGGCTACTTTCCTTTCAGATTTGTAAGCTTTGCAATGCGGCCTTCGGGGCCTACAACCCAGGGAAGGCTGATCGCGTTGTAGCCGTCACTGCCCAGCGCAGACCAGCTCTGCCCGTCATCATACGAGACATCCGTCCCGTTCATCCCGACCGCAATCCAGGCGTTGTCCGCAGCGTCCCACACCACGCTCGACCGGTACCCATGCGGCATCTTTGTCGCCGCGGTCCATTTCCCGGTCTTCGCGTCCCGCCATGCCGCCGTGCCCTCGCTCTTGTCCGGCGCGGTGTAATCGCCGCCCACCGCCACTGCATGCAGCGCGCCGCTCTGGTCCTTCCGCACTCCCAGGGCGAAGATCCCCTGCGACTCGCTCGTCCCCGCCATCGGTACCTCGTCCTTTTGGAAGCTCCAGTACCGCGACAGACAGCGCGCCGGATTTCTGTGCGCCATCGTCATTCCGCAGTCCAGTCCCCCCGAATAGACGTAGGGGTGCTGTCCACCGCTCATCCCGCTGGTGCCAAACCATGGCGCCCACACATTCCCCAGCACCGGTCCGGTCAACGCCATGGCCTGGTTGCTCGCCGCAAATGCCCCGAGCTTCTGTCCGTTCAGGTCCAAGTCCTTGCTGGTCATAGACTTCCAATGCATCCCGCCATCGTCGGTCCTCAGCAGGGTGAAGTGCCCATTCACTGGATCGCCCAACAGATATCCGTTGCTCTCATCGGAGAATGCCAGCGCATCCCAGAAGCCTGTCGCGTCCTTGTTCGTCGCCACCGCCGTCCAGTGCGCGCAGCCGTCCGTGGTCTTGTAGAGGCGGCTGTCCGCCCCCGGCCCCGACGACATCACCATTGCCCGCTGAGCATCCCAGGCCCAGACGCTCCGGAAATCCAGCTTCTCCGCACCCTGCGGCATTGCGCACCGCTGCCACACATACCCGGAGTCCTCGGTCCGCAGTACCGTCCCACTCGCCCCGCTGGCCCACGCCACTCCATTACCCACGGCATGGATCCCCCGCAGCGGCTGATTCGTGCCGCTATGCTCCACCTCCCAGGGATTCCACACCGTGTTCGCCGAGCCTTTCGACTGCGGAACGAGTTGTGCAGAGGCCAGCAAAGGAAGGGAAGTCAGGCCAAGCCCCAGAACAAAAAACAGGAAACTACGCATCACCTCTAGGATAAATGGCTGGGCGCACCTGTGCTGGGATCCCCAGAAACCGGCAATGGATCATTTCGAACTGACCCACTAGCCGCGCTCTAGCTCAGCCCCGACAGAGGTCGCGAAGTAAAGATCGCCATCCCCAGACAAGCCGCGATGATCAGTTCCACAATTACCGGCGCCGGAAAGAAGTAGACATAGGAGTTGATCGCCATCGCGACAAAGGCCACCAGAAACGCCGCATAGATCGGCCGCAGACGATACGAATCCGTCTTCGCCAATGAACTGAGCTGCCATAACACCACCGCGGTGACCGTCAAAAAGACCGTGGACGCCAGCCCCATCCCCAGGTAGAAGCTCCAGTAGCTGCGCGTCACTCCCATCACTGGAAACTGGTTCGCCTTCATCGCCGCCACCGCCACCTGTTGGGGACCAGGCTCCGGTTTGCCGAAAACGCCGCCGACGGTGTGCAGCACGGAGTGGAGCAACGTCAGCAGGGAAGCAGCGCGCAAATAGATGACAGGCTTCATGCGCTCACCTCCGCATTCGCCGCGGTAGCGTATTCCCGCAGCGTGCGCGCCCACGCGTCCGGTCCATCCATCAATTCGCGAAGCTGTTCGTAGCCATTACCGTGCCGCTCAATCTTGCTGTGCTCGAGTTCGATCAGCGTCGTCCCGGGCCCTTCCGCCGTAAACCGGAGAGCCACCTCGCTCGCCCGCTCCATACTCGGGTCGAATTTCCAGTCCACCCCGAGATGCCACGAGAACGTCACACGGTGTGGCGGCTCCCACACCAGCACCCGGCCCCATTCACACACCTCTCCATCGCCGGCGCGTTCATACCAACGGCCGCCGGCGCGCGGTTCCACGAATATTGAGGCGAATGGCTTCGCGCCAATGTGGTGTTCCGCGGGCCACCAAGTCTCCATCTGCTCCACGAACACCGAAAAGGCCTGCTCGATCGCAGTCTGCACCCGCACACTCTTACGAACGACGCCGCTTTCGCCGGGTCTTGTCATCTTTCTCTCCTCTTTTAATGCCTGTCTTCGCCTTAGGAGGCTCTGCTCTCTCCACTGCCTTCTCGGCCGAGCTCTGGAACGCGCCCAGCGCCTTCTCCCAGACCTGGTCAAAGTGCGCGCGCAGACGCGCAATCCCCGCGGGGTCCAGTTGATATACGCGGCGCGTTCCCTCTTTGCTATCGCGAATCAGCCCCGCATTCTTCAACACCCGCAGATGTTGCGACACCGCCGGGCGGCTCACCGGCACCACTGCCGCCAACTCGTGCACGGCCATGGGCCCGTGGGCCAGCTTCTGGAAAATGACCATGCGGGTGCCGTCTCCGAGCGCATCCAGCCCGGTCTGTAGGTAAGTGTCCACTTACCGTAAGTTACTGCTTACCCGATACAGTATGTCAAGAGAATTGTTCCCGGAAGGAGACGGGCCGTCTAGGGAAGCCGCTTCAATGTGAAGTCTTTGCCATCCGCGTGCAGCACCATCACTTGCGCCGTGTTCCCATTCGCAGGCATGAACGTGCACTCGTCGCTTAAAGAGGCCGAATAGAACTCCTGCGGCCCCTCAGCCAGCAACTCCTGCTTCGGCTCATCATTCTCCTGGACGAACAGCCGTCCATCCTCCAGCGTCACTGTCAGCACTACCTCCGCCGATAGACCGTACCTGCCAACAAACTTGCTTAGCTCGGCCGCAGTTAGTGTTACGTGCTTATGCTCCTTCAGCTTTGGCAGCGGCGGCAGCTCTGTATACGGCGTGTAATGCTCCCACTCGAATGGGAAATGCGTCGGTCCCAGCACAGTATCGAGCAGCGGTTTGAAAATCCCCTCGCCGTTCGAGCTGTTGGTTAGGATCAGAATCCCCCTGCCCCGCCCGTCGAAGCACAGCGCCAGATGCCGCCATCCCTCATCATGTCCTTCCTTGAAGAAAGCGCGGCCATTCGGCGACTGGTACAGCCCCCACCCCAGTCCGTAGCTCAGATGAATCGCATCGTTCGCTGCCGTCGTCTCCGCGTCGAGCGACGGAAACTCATGCGCGGAGTGGATCGCAACCTGCGGCCGCAGCATCTCCGCCGTAGTCTTCGCGTCCAGCACCTTCCCGCGCATCATCGCACTCAAGAACGTCGCATAATCGCGCAGCGTCGTCTGCATCGATCCCGCGGCATCCGGACGCGTCCGCTTCTCGGGGCCCAGCGAGCGCCCATACTCGTCATACCCGTTTGCGAAGTCGCTCTCAAAACGCGGCTCCCACACCATGCTCGTGCGCGTCATGCCCAGCGGACCGAACAGCTCCCGCTCCATCACCGTTGTCAGCGGCTCATCTGTCACCGTCTCGACGACAAATTGCGCCAGGTCGATCCCTTCCCCCGAGTACGCATACCGCGTTCCCGGCTCAAAGTGGATCTTCAGCTTGTGATCGTCTTCAAACACCCGCCAGTTGGGGAAGCCGCTGGTGTGGCTCAGCAGCATGCGCAGTGTGATCTTCCTGTATCGCTCATCGCCTTTCAGGTCGGTATATCGTGGATACTCCGGAAGCGGCTTCGGCAGATATGTATAGATGGGCTTGTCCAGGTTCAGCCGTCCCTCTTGCACCAGCCGCATAACCACGGTCGCGAATGCCGCCTTGCTCAGCGATGCCGACGTCATCACCGAGTCCGGCGTCAATGGCAGCCGCTTCTCCGTATCCCGCAGCCCGTAGGCCTTGAGATCTGCAATCCTGCCGTGCTCAAAGATCGCAATGCCGGCACCGGTGACGTGCGCCGCTTCCAGCAGTTGATTGACCGTTGCATCCACCTGCTGCGGCGCGATCGTGCTCCCATCCAGCCGCGTGATGCGCGAGCCACTACCGGCCTCCGCACGAGCACCTACAAGCAGCAGGCAAAAAGCCGCTCCGAATACAAACGAGCGTAGTCTCCGGGAAGAGCGCATGCGCAACCATACGCCCCCCGCAGCCGGAACGTTCCATCTCCGGACAAGCCCGGTTCTGTCACGCGCCCAAGCTCACACAACCTCGTCGCTATTCCGTTCAGGGAAGCGGCGTGTGCGGCAGCGTCAGTAGCGTATTCACCAGCGCAGACAATCGCTGAATATGGCTCGACAGCTCCACTGCCAGAGACCTTGCCTCGCTGCCGCTCGCGCCCTCAGCCGCCAGATACACCAGGTTGGTCAGGCTTTGCAACGGATTATTGATCTCATGCGCGAGCTGATTCGCCATGCCAGCCGCGGCAGCAGCACTCGCATGACTCATCAATGTGAGTTGTTGCCGCTCGTGCCGCACCGCCATTGCGGCGAAATCCGCCAGCACCTGCATCATCCGGCAGTCGCTGTCATCGAAAGCTTCTGTCCTCCCGTGCGCCATGATCCAGATCGTGCCGCGCGTCTCCTCCGTCTGCCACGGCAACAGCAGCCCATCCGTCACCGTCGGAGCCTCCACGCCCATCAAATCGAAAAACCGCTGGGTCACGCGAAACAGTTGTGGCTGCCCACGCTCCAGGCAGAGCGCGCATGCGCTGGGGAAGTGCGGAAGGATCGCGTTCAGGAATGGCGCATACTTGCCCGCGGTTGCGACCCACCGGAAGTAGTTGGTGTCGCTTCTCTCCGCCTCGTCGACTTCCAGGCTGATGCCCGCGCTGTCCGCGCCGCACAAGTCCACCGCGGCGTTCACCAGTTCCTGCAGGATCGTTTCCGGGTTCTCGACGAAGGCATGCGCGAGCCGCTGCATCCCTGCTAACTGCACCGCAACATCGCGATCGTGAAGCCGTCTCGCCGCAAACGTTGCATCGTTCTGCAGGTCGATGACCTCCAGCCCGGTATCTTCTGTTATCGCAGTGCTTTCGTTCATCGTTTCGTCCGCTAATCCTTCGCCGCACACAGATCAGGTAAGGACAACGTATACCTCGCTGCGCCCGGTCAACAAAATTGGTCTTCTAGCTTACGCTTGCCAGGAAGAGCTAGAACCGTTTTACCCCACGCGAATCCCGCGCGCATCCAGATACGCTGTCACCGCCGCCGGATTGCCCACCGCATCGGCCAGCCCCACATAGCCATCCGGACGCACCAGGTATGCAGCGTTGCGCCACAATCCTGTACGCCGCATCTCCGCGCGCCAGGGAAACACATGGAGCGGCAGCCTGCGCGCTGCACACATTGTCTTCATTTCCTTCGATGCCTCGCCGTACACATGCACCTGCCAGTCAAGCGAAGTCAGCGGCGCAAAATTATCCTCGTCGCCCTTCGCCTGTTTCACCCACGGCAGCCGGTCGCCGCCCGCGATCCTCTCCGTCCAGCCCACGCTCAGGCTGCTCCCCTCGTAATCGATCGCCGTCTGCGAGACGCGGAGAAACATCATCCGCCGTGTCGCCTTGAATGCGAACAGCAGCGGCACCAGCAACGGCAGGATGCGTAACCGGAACAGCCGCGCCATCCAGCCGGAGCTGGTCACCCCGACAAAGGCCTGGTCCGTCGTCGCCACCAATTGCCGCGCAAACCCGATGCGTTCTTCCTCGTAGCTGTCCAGGATCGACGCATGCGCTCGTCCGCCGACGACCGCGGCCAGCTTCCAGCGCCAGGTTCACCGCGTCCCCGATCCCGGTGTTCATCCCTTGTCCGCCCACCGGGCTGTGGATGTGCGCCGCATCTCCCAGCAGGAACGCGCGTCCCCTGCGAAAATGCTCCGCCACGCGATGATGCACACGATACGTCGAGAACCAGTTCACCCTCTTCACATCGATACGGATCCACTCCAGCACCCGTTTGCTCACGTCCTCCCAGCTCAGCTTTTCCGCCTGCGATGCAAGCTCCTGACGAATCGTTCCGATCAGCCGCGCGCGTCCCTCGCCCTGGAGCGGAAAAACCACCAGGAAATCGCTCCGGTCCAGCGCGACGTGCAGCTCCCCATTCATCGTCTCGCCGCTCGCTTCCACATCGGCGACATAGAACATGTGCTCGTAGGTCCCGCCCGGAAAACCGATCCTCAGCGCCTGGCGCATGGTGGAGCGCGCCCCATCGCATCCCGCAATGTAGGCTGCCGTACACACCTCTTCCGTTCCATCGGCACGCCGCAGATGCCCGGCAACGCCCTCCGCCGTCTCTTCAAAGTGCACGAGCTCGGTCTCGCGCTCCACCTTCACGCCTGCTTCGCTCAACCGCTCGATAAGAAATCGCTCATGCTCGTCCTGTGGATACACCAGCGCATACGGAAACGGACTGAGCCCGGCGCCCAGCTCGCCGAAGACAACATGCGCCACCCTCTTGCCCGTCACCCACATGTTCGCCGCGATCGTCTTTCGTCCCGCCGCGACCACCGCCTCCGCCATCCCCATCTGCTGATAAAACTCGAGCGTCCGAGCCTGCACCGCTACGGCGCGCGAGGTCGTCCCCGCCTCCGCTGCCTTGTCGACAATCCGCACCCGCGCGCCCAACCGCACAAGCCACAGCGCCAGCACCAGACCCGTCGGCCCTGCGCCAACAATCAAGACGTCTGTATCGTGAACAGCCGATGTATTCATCTCTCCGTCTCACCTATCCTTGCCGAGCCGGTTTCTGTTTTGTCTTCCGCCGCTTCTCACACGGCCGCATCTCTACCGTCAGCTTCTGCAAGGCGTCAGATCGCGTGCCGAAGGAGCCTGCCCTGGATCGCA
This sequence comes from uncultured Acidobacteriaceae bacterium, assembly GCA_963757575.1. GTDB lineage: Bacteria > Acidobacteriota > Terriglobia > Terriglobales > Acidobacteriaceae > KBS-83. The sequence continues at coordinate 116,070 of CAVWSD010000009.1, read as the reverse complement.
TCAGCCGCTGCGCTCCGATCATCAACGCGTGGCAGAAAGCCCAGCGTCTGTGTCGACTCTTTGATGACTGACTTCTGGTCAACGTTCAAAAACAACGCGACGAGGCCCGCGCCTGCTTCCTGTACAACCAGCGGCAAACTTTATCTCTTCCCAAAAGCTACTGACGCGCAATGCCGGAGAGGGAAGCGCGCGCCATCCGCAGCACCATCGCCTCCGCCTCATCCTCGCTCCCGCAGCTCTCGGCCAGCGCATCGAAAAATTCAAAGGATGTCAGCGCGGCCAGCATCGCCGCCTTATGCGTGCCATCCTCTCCGGCCATCCTCTGGACAAGTCGAGTAGCCGCCGCCAGCCGCCGCCGGTTCCTCGCCTCAATCACCGCGCCAAACTCCGGCTCGATCGCCCCGATCCCATGCACCCGCCGGATCAGCACCCGGTTCTTCGCCCAGAAACCGCAGAAGATCCCCACGAAGCGCGCCAGCTGCGCATCGCCCGGCGGCAGCATCATCACCTCGCGCATCTCCTCCATCCCGCTCTCCAGCGCGATCACGTCGAACACAGCCTCCAGCACACCCGTCCTGGTCCCGAACAGGTTGTGGATGGTCTGCCGCGTCACCCCACTCTCAGTGGCTAGCGATGCCATCGTCAGCCGCCGATATCCCTCAGCGGCCAATTGCCGCTTCGCCGCCCGCAGGATCGCCGCGCGGCTCTCGTCCATCTGCTCCAGCCTCTTGCCCAGCTCATAAGGCCGCTTCTCCGCCTCTGCCTGTCGCTTCGTCACAAGTGCATCCTAGCCTCCGTCTATTTAATTTGACAATAAGTAAAATGAAATATAAGAATGATTCTGACGAGAAAGAAGACTTCATGAGCGGCGAACCGGTAAGTCATCAAATTCCGTCTTCAGAGCAGGGAACAGTCGCAGGCGTGAACCTTCCCGCCAGATTTCCCCTCGGATTCAAGATCGGCTTCTGGCTCTCCATCGTGATCGCCGTCGCCATCGTCCTCCGCCGCGTCATCGCGCTCTCCACGCCGCCAAGCCCCAACGCTCCGCCGCAGCTCGCGGGACTGGACGCCTACTTCGTCGCGCACGCCGCCCTTACCTATGTGCACATCCTCTGCGCGCTCGCCTTCGTTCTGCTGCTGCCGCTGCTCTTCTGGCGCCGCACCCGCAACTCCGTCACGCTCGGGCGCGTCATCTTTCCTCTCGGCGTCATCGTCGGCATCACCGCCTACGCCATGAGCACGCATGCCGTCGGTGGATGGCTCGAACGCGCCGCCGTCCTCTTCTTTAACACGCTCTTCCTCTACGCGCTCGGCCGCGCCTTCCTGTACGCGCGCCGCAGCGACCGCCCACAACAGCAGCGCTGGATGCTCCGCTCGGTCGCCATCCTGCTCGGCATCGCGACTACCCGGCCCGTCATGGGCGTCTTCTTCGCCACCTCGCGCCTCACCCATCTCACGCCCGCGCAGTTCTTCGGCATTGCTTTCTGGATTGGCTTCTCGCTCAACACCGCCGTCATGGAGCTCTGGCTCCGCAGCCGCGGACGCACCGCATTCGCCTAATCGCAGCAAGGAAAAAGCATGAACACGCAAACCAAATCCGCCGCACCGGCCGCCGCCGTCCACCAGGGGCCGCACCCCGGCATGCTCGCCATTCTCTACACGGTGCTCTTCTGCGCCGGGCTTTATCCCGTCACCGGTATGTATGCGAAGCCGTACTGGCCCGGTCCGTGGGAACCTGCCTCAGTCATCGTTCCGTATTTTCAAAACTACGGCGGGCGCGTGCTCCTCTGCCTCTTTCTGCAACTCGGCGCGATGATCTGCCTCGGCCTCTTCACCGCCACCGTCGTCAGCCGGCTGCACTTCCTCGGCGCGCGCGCCGCCGGAATCTACATCGCACTCTTCGGCGGCTTCCTCGTCGTCTTCGACGCCATGGCCGGCACCATGGCCACCTGGACCATGGTCCATCCCTCAGTTGCCCCGCATTCAGATGTGGTGATCGCGCTCTACTATCTCGCCTACGGCCTCGGCGGCCCGGGCTTCTCCATTCCCATCGGGACTTCTCATGGCCGGGGTCTCCGTCACCGCTGCTTTCATGAAGCTGCTGCCCAAGTGGCTCATCATCCTCGGCCTCATCCTCGCCGCAGCAGGCGAACTCAGTTGGCTGCATCTCGTCTTTCCCAAACTCCTCTTCCTCATCCCGCTCACCCGCTTCCCCGGCTTCATCTGGATCATCGCAGTCGGCTTCCTGTTGCCTAAGACAAGGCGCCCTGCGTCACAGCTTGCCTCCTGATGGGGTTCGCGGGAATCACGCACCATCATGTGGAGGATCGGTTCATTGCTCCCATAGACTCGTCATTCTGAACGTAACCGCAGGTGGAATCGTAACCGCAGGTGGAATGAAGAGCCTGCCCTGAGCTTGCCGAAGGGATCTGCTGTACCTTTCGTTCAATATCGGCGCGAAGCGCCGCTCAGCCGAATCACGGCATTCTGCAGAACCCACAAGCTATACTGGCCGCCGATGAAAGCACTGCACGCAATTGCTCTCTGCGCCGCGACTGCACTCGCTTCACCAAGCCTCACTTCCAAGGCCTGGGCAGCGACGCCGCCCTCCGCCACGCCCGCCGCAATGCAGCAGGTAGTGCTGCCCAGCCACGGCAGCAATCTGCTCGGCGTCTTCTACCTCGCCGCCGGACAAGGGCCGCACCCCACCGCCGTCATCTTCCACGGCTTCCCCGGCTACGAGCAAAATCTCGACATCGCCCAGACACTCCGCGCTCACGGCTGGAACGTGCTCGCGATGCACTATCGCGGATCGTGGGGCGTCAAAGGCAACTTCTCCTTCGAGCACGCGGCCGAAGACGCCGACACCGAAGTCCACTTTCTCCTCGACCCCGCCACCGCGCAGAAGTACCGCATCGATCCGCATCGCATCGTCGTCATCGGGCACAGCATGGGCGGATACATGGCCGCATCCGCCATCGCGCACAACCCGCGGGTCGCCGCCGCCGTGCTCATCTCCGCGTGGAACATCGGCGAGGGCTTCGCAAACCGCCGTCAACCCGATAGCAAGCCCGCCACTCTGGCAGACGAAGCGAAATCATTGAGCAAGGACAACGACCTCGCCCCGCTCGCCGGCACGAGCGGCCTCGCCCTCGCCCGCGAGATCCGCGCCCATCAGCAGGCGCTCAATTTCCTCAACCTAGCGCCGCAGATCGCGCCGCGCCCCGTCTTCGTCATCACCGCCAGCGAAGGCCTCGCCCCCGCCGATCACCAACTCGCGGAAGCGCTCATCAAAGCCGGCGATACCCACGTCACCGAACGCCACTGGGACACCGACCACAGCTACTCCGGCCAGCGCGCCGAGTTGGCCAATGCCATCCTGCAATGGACTGCAAACCCGCCGCGATGATCCCCTGAGTTGTTGTTCTTGCCGGTCGGGATCGTCATCCCGACCGGCAAGAAGCGTCTCTCAACAGATCGAAAGGCTTAGTGCAGATCGACAGGCCGCATGATCCTGAGCAGCGGCTGCCCATCCACATTCTCCAGCGGCAAATAGACGAGGTGCGTCTTCGGGTCCACGGCAACTGTATGCGCATGCGGCATGTCAAAGGAACCCAGCCGAGCGAGGCTCTTGCCGTTGCTCTGAAAAACGGTGAACTGGCCCGACTCCGCCGAGACATACAAACGCCTCAATCCTGGATCGTAGGCAAGCACATCGGGATCATCACCGACCTGGTACGTCGCAAGGACCTTCATCCCAGTCAGATCGACCATCGCGAGCGTGTGATTCTCTTCGCCGGCGACAAAGGCGATGTGTCTCGCCACGTCCAGCGCAATGCCGTGGGGGTTATGTATCCCCGCTAACGGCACCCTGCGAATAATCCGATTCGTCTCCGGATCGATAATGGCAAGCACATTCGCGCCGTGCACCGCGACCACGATATCGCCTGAGACCGGGTCATAGACCGTATTTCCCGCGCCACCACCCAGAGGAATGCTGGCGATCAGCTTGTTACTCGCAGCATCGATGACGGCGTCCACGCCGCCGTGCTCATCGGATACAAAAATTTTGTTTTGCTTCGGTGCATAAGCGAGACCATCGGGATAGACGATGGGGCCACTCTTCCCGACGATCTTCAGCGTACCGGTATCCACCGCAACCACCTGATGCGCGCCGGTCGCCGAGGCATACACGCGATGGATCGCGCCAGCGACGGTCACGCCGTGAACCCGTGCAAACCCATCCAGATTCGCCGCCACCCGCCCCTTCGCCGTATCGAAAACGACCAGTTGGTCCGCATTCATGTGCGCGATGTACAGGCGACCGCTCGGCGGATCGAAGCTCTGGTAGTCGAATCGAACCGCCGGCCCCGGCATCGGAACATCCGCAACCTTCGTCAGGACGCTCTCGGTTCGCGGGGAAGTCTGCGCATACGCCAACGAAAATGAAAGCAGGAGAAACACAGCGGCGTTTGTAGCAGAGCTGCAGATGCCTCCGGCCGCTCTTCATCTCAGATCTCCTCATTGTCAGTTTAAAAGTATGGTTACCGCGCCTTTATAGGAAAGAGCAACATCACTAAACCGGAGGAGTCCCCGCCACCACCGGCACCCCAGCCGGAGGCACAAACCGGAACGTCCCGGCCGCCAGCACCGGATTCGCCTCCTCACCCGTAAAAGCAAAGCTGGTACGCGAGCCGTCCAGCTCCTCCAGCGTCATCCGATGAATCGCGCCATCCGCTGTGACAATCACCTCGAGCGACCGCACCCGCTGCTCCATCCCCCGCGGCACCCCGCGCAACCGGAACATGCCGCCATCCACCGGCGTCATCGTCAGGCCGTCCAGCTCTTTGGCTAATTGCGCATGTCCCAGCAGAAAACGCAGAGGTGAGCGCAGATCGTCAAGCTTCTTCGCGGGAATCTGCTGCACCTGCGCATCGCCCGGCGTATAGAACCAGCCGAACTTCCCATCCAGCACAAAGACCTTGCCCGCCGGCTCGGCATAGTTCCAGCGCATGCGTCCCGGCTTTTCCAGCAGCAGCACGCCGCTTTCGTGCCGCTCCATCCCCATGCCCGCGTATGTTTCCGTAAAGTCCACGCGCAGCCGATGCAGCGAGTTGTAATGATGGTCCACGGCGCCGGCAAGCTGCGCAGCCGATGGCGCCGCCTTCTGCGACACCGCCGGCATCGCGGTCAGCACCAGAAACACAAAAGGCCAGCAGCGTCGCTGGCCTTTTCTCTTGTCTAAATCCCCTACTGCAGCGAAACCGAGCAGTTGGTGCCCCCTGCCATGTCTACCTTGATCTCCCCCGTCATATCCATGCAGAAGCCGCGGTTGCCCGTCTTGCCCACCGTCTGCGGCACCGCCGTCACTTCATATGAGGTGAACACATCCTGGTTGTTCGCGCCCTGCGCCTTGCTACAGTTCGTCAGGTTGAAGACGTAGCCATCTTTCAATCCGGAAGCCAGTGTGCCCTGCAGCAACTGAGCCGACTGCGGACTCGGCGCACCGGAGCCTGCGGCCCCGCCCAGCGACGCCAGCGAGCACGCATAGCCGTTCGCCGGATACGTCGACGTATATTGCACCTCCGCATCCTGAATGGCATGCAGCGAGGCCAGCGCCGAGGTCTCATGCGCGTGGATCGTCATGTTCAGCAGGCTCGGAATCGCCACCAGCATCAGGATCAGAATCACTGCCATGACAATCAGCAGCTCCATCAGCGTGAAACCCGCTTCATGCCGGAAACGACCTTTCGCCGCCGGCTCCTTCCACCACTTCTTCATGACATGACCCTCGAAATGCTTCTGGCGTACCCGCCAGGCGGGCACCGCCGACCGCAGAGTACCAAAATCTCCACGGCACCGGAAATACCCGGAACGTGCCTTAGAAAGACGCGCGTGGCCTCAATTCCGCTCATCCCCGAATCGCCAAACCGGGGGCTCCATTCAAGCTCGGGTGGGGTGTTCACGGGTGGATGAACAAAGAACTCCGCCCATCCAAGCTAAAAGCTAAGACTGGGATCAGGAAGCTAACAAACCAGATCCTCGCGCCCCACCTTGATCCCATCCAGCCGCCCCAGCATGGTCACCGCGATCTTTTCCGGATCGAACAGCTCCCGCGCCAGCACCATCGCCTGCTCCGCCGTCACATTCTCCACCTGCTGCATCACTTCATCGATCCCGAAGAAGTGATTGAAATACATCTCCTGCCGCGCCAGGTTGGACATCCGCGCCCCGGTGCTCTCCATGCTCAGGATGATGTTGCCCAGCAGTTGGTCCTTCGCGCGCCGCAGCTCGTCCTCCGGCATCGGCTCCTGCTTCAGCCGCCGGAACTCCTCCGTCACCAGTTGGATCACCTGCAGCGCCCGGTCCGACGACGTGCCGGCGTACACGCACATCATGCCGGTATCGCGATACGGATTCAGGTCGCTGTAGATCGAGTAGGCCAGCCCACGCTCCTCGCGTACCGTCTGGAACAGCCGCGAGCTCATTCCGCCGCCCAGCACCGTGTTCAGCACCAAAGCGCAATACCGCCGGTCGCTCGAGATAGGCAGGGAAGGAACGCCCATACAAAGCTGCACCTGTTCCAGCGCCTTCTTGTTGCGCAGCACAATCTTCGCGCTGGTGCTCGGCGGCAGGTTCGCATCCTCGGGAACGCCGGCCGCCATCGTCTCGAAGCGCCGCCGTACCTCATCCACAAATCGCTGATGATCCAGGTTCCCGGCCGCAGTGAAGACCACGTTCCCGCCACGAAAGCGATCGCCGTAGTAGCCAAACAGCTTCGCCTGCTCCAGCCGTCCCACCGTCTCCTTTGTGCCCAGGATCGGCTTTCCCAGCGGATGGCCTCTCCAGAAGTTCTGCGTAAAGATCTCGTGCACCAGGTAGTCGGGGTTGTCCTCGTCCATCTTGATCTCTTCGAAGATCACGCCCCGCTCGCGCTGGATATCGCCCTCCGCAAAAATCGGATGCAGCACCAGATCGCTTAAAACATCGAGGGCTGTCGGCACATGCTCATCCAGCACTTTAATGTTGAAGCAGATCGTCTCCTTGCCGGTAAACGCGTCCAGGTTGCCGCCGATCGCGTCCACCTCGCGCGCAATGCGCTGCGCCGTTCGGGACTCGGTGCCCTTGAACACCATGTGCTCCACAAAATGCGAGATGCCGTTCAACTCCGCGATCTCATGTCGCGAGCCGGCTCGCACCCATACGCCCATTGCAACCGAGCGCACGTTCTCCATGCGCTCCGTCAGGATGGTCAACCCATTCGGGAGGACCGTTCGTTCCACACTACGTTCATTCACCATAAATTTCGCCCGCTCGATCCGTTGCGGCTGACACAAGTCCGCGCAAAGCACGTACGTGCCATTCAGCCGATGCTGGAGCATCTGATCCCCACACCTCGAGGAAAAATGCTCTATGCTTGCCTGTTGCCGGACTTTTGTCTCGATGCCGTTTGATACCGGAATTCCGTCAGAGCCTCTGCCTGAACCACCATCCGGGCCAACGGGGGAGAGCTTCTTCATTTTAGACTCAGCCGGGCCGGAATCGGCTCAGACTGCTGCTCCATCTACGGTGCAATCGCTATTCGGCCTTTCGATTGAGCAGCTTAGCGCCCTGATGGAACGCTTTGGCGAGCAGAACTTCCGCAGCCGCCAACTCGCCCAGGCCGTTTACCGCGACTGGATCGACGGATCTCGACGCCATCACCACCCTACCCCTCGCCCTACGTGAAAAACTCGCCGCCGAGGGCTTCGCGGTCGGCGTGCCACCCATTCTTCAAACCTTCCGCTCCGTCGACGGCACCGAGCGCTATCTCATCGGCGCATCCGGCAATCAGACGGTCGAGACCGTCTGGATGCCCGACGGCGACGGCGCCGAAGATGATGACGACCCGGCACCATCAAACCGCCGCGCCACCATCTGCGTCTCCTCGCAGATCGGATGCGCCGTCAACTGTCAGTTCTGTCTCACCGCGAAGCTCGGCATCGAGCGTAACCTCACCGCCGGCGAGATCGCAGGGCAGGTCGTCGCCGTCCTCCGCCGTCATCAGGTCGAGCTCGGCCGCGACCGCATCAACCTCGTCTTCATGGGCATGGGCGAGCCCTTCCTCAACTATGACGCCTTTATGGACGCTGTCCGCCTGCTCGTCGACGAGGTCGGTCTACCCAGTTCGCGGATGACAGTCTCGACCTCGGGCATCGTCCCCGGCATCGAGCGCTTCGCCAAAGAGCCCGTCCGCCCCCGCCTCGCCCTCTCGCTTAACGCTTCGAACAACACCGTGCGCGAAGCCGTTATGCCGATTACCCGCAAGTGGCCCATCGAAGCGGTGATCGAAGCCGCTGGCAAAGTGCCGCTCGCCCCGCGCGAAAAGATCACCTTCGAGTACGTCCTGCTGGGCGGAGTCAACGACTCGCTCCTCCACGCCGACGAAGTCGTCGCCCTCGCCCGCCGCGCCGGCTTTCCATCCAAAGTGAACCTCATCGTATGGAACCCCGGGCCCGGCATCCCGTATCACCAGCCGAACGACGAAGACGTGCAGCGCTTCCAGCAACGTCTCATCGCGCGCGGGGTCTCCGCCTTCCTGCGACGTCCCCGCGGCCGAGATATCTACGCGGCCTGCGGCCAGCTTAAAAAAACCACCGAAGCAAATTCCTAGGCACGGCTCGTTACATGCCATGCGATACAGTGGTTCCGCCATGCGTCTACTCGCTCTCCTCGCATCCATGCTCCTGCTTGCCGCCCCCGGTTTGGCTCAGTCGGCGCGCGTTACTGACACCACGCAGTGCACCAACCTCCGCCAACTCCACCTCGACCACGCACAGGTGCTCTCCGCCGAACTCGTCACCACGGGCACCTTCGTCGCGCCGCCACGTCCTACGGGCAAGGCCGAGCAGATCCCGCTCTACAAGCAAATCCCCACCTTCTGCCGCGTCAAAGTTGAGGCCAACCCCACCTCCGACTCCAAAATCCAGATCGAAGTCTGGCTCCCCGCCGAAAATTGGAATCATCGCTTTCACGCTATCGGCAACGGCGGCTTCGCCGGCGAGATTGACTACGAAGGCATGGCCCGCGTCCTTGATAACAACAACGCAACTGCCGGCACCGATACCGGCCACTTCGCCGATGGCATCGACGCAAGCTGGGCCCTCCATCATCCCGAGAAGATCACCGACTACGGCTGGCGAGGCATCCACCAGATGACTGCGCAGGCCAAGGCCATCGTCGCCGCCTACTACGCCGCCCCCGCGCAGCACAGCTACTTCACCGCCTGCTCCGACGGCGGCCGCGAGGCGCTCATGGAAGCCCAGCGCTTTCCCGCCGACTACGATGGCATACTCGCCGGCGCCCCCGCCTACAACTGGACTACCCTGCTCACCAGTGCCGCCATTGGTATGCAGGCGCTGCTCTCGGACAACGCCAGTTACATCCCCGGCGTCGATGCGCCGCTCATCCACCAGGCCATCCTGGCGCAGTGCGACAAGCTCGACGGCCTGAAGGACTCACTCATCGCCGATCCACGCGCCTGTCACTTCGACCCGGCGCGCATCGCCTGCAAGGCTGAAGGAGCCCAGCACTGCCTCACCGCGCCGCAGGTGAAAGCACTTACCGCCTTTCTGAGCGATCATAAGGTCGGCGACATCACCATCCCGCCCATCCTCCCGGCCGGCGGTGAGCTCGATCCCAATGGCTGGCCAAGTTGGGTCTTCGGCCCCGAGCGCGGCAAATCCGCCATGGCTGGATTCGGCTTCGGCTACTTCGCCAATATGGTCTACAGCGATCCCCACTGGAACTTCCGCACCTTCGACCCGGTCGCTGGTCTCGCCGCTGCGCGCGAAAAAACCAGCGAAGCACTGGATGCCACCAATCCCGACCTCAGCGCCTTTGCGAAGCGCGGCGGCAAGCTGATCCTCTATCATGGCTGGGCCGACGCGGCTATCAGCCCGCTCTACTCCATCCACTATTACGAAGAGGTGCAGCAGAAGCAGAGCACAAACCAGACCGCCAGCTTCCTGCGTCTCTATCTCATGCCCGGCGTCCAACACTGCGCCGGCGGCCCCGGCCCGGACGCGATCGGTCAGTTCGGTTTACCCGGCATGAAGAACTCCAGCGCGGGCAACAACATCATCCACGCGCTTGAAGATTGGGTCGAAGACGGCAAAGCGCCCGCAGCCATTACCGCCACGAAGTACGCAGAGCTCCCCAACCACCACGATGACCCGAATAAAATCCTGTTGACTCGCCCGATCTGCCCCTACCCGCAGCAGGCCCACTACAAAGGCACAGGAAGCATCAAGGACGCCGCCTCCTTCGTTTGCAAGTAAGTCAGGTACGCTCGAAGAAAGCGGGAGGCCCGTGTCCCTGGGTTGAAGACGGGATTGCGTTATAGAACGATCAAGCTCGAAGGACTCTCCGGTGAGACCGCCGCAGCCTCAGTCCGCAGCAGACGGCTTCAGCAGCGGCCATCCCTTGCGCAGCACATACTCCAGCCATGCCCCGGCGATCTGCGAGGTCAGCACCGCCGCCACCACCAGCGTCGTATAAAACTTCGAGCTGATGATCCCCGCATCGAAGGCCACACTTGCCAGCACGATGCCCGGGCCGCCGCGCGCATTCGTTGTAATCGCCAGGTTGATCAAGTCCAGCCCGCGGAATCCCGCGAACCGTCCGGCGAGCGACACCGAGAGCACCTTGATGATGCAGCTTCCCGCCAGGAACGCCACGATCATCCACAAGCGACACGCCGCGAATCAGGTCCAGCTTCAATCCCACGATCGCGAAATACACCGGAATGAAAAATGCGAAGGACATCTTGCCGATCGAATCCAGCGCATCCGCGAAGATTCTCCGCTTCTTGTGCACCACCGCGAAGCCGGCCAGGAATGCGGCGAAGACCATGCTCACATCGAGCAAGCCCGCGACCACGCAGTAGGTCAGCAGCACGGCCATCGCATAGCCCGTCGGAGAGTGCCGCGCCAGCACGTTGAAGCGCGCCTTGTTCAGCCGCTTGATTACCCGCGGAACGATAGTGAGCCCCAGCAGGAAATACGCGATGGTCGAGAGCAGGTGATACGACATCTCGCGGGGGTGTAGCACCGCGGTCCCGGCCATCGCAGTCGCCACCGCCAGGGCGAGCCACAGCACGATATCCTCGAGCACCGCAACGCCCAGGATCAGCCGGGCAAATCGCGTATGCAGAATCTTCAGATCGGCGAAGATCTTCGAGACCACAGGTACAGAGGTCACCGCCACGCCGACCGCCAGAATGATGATCAGCGACGCGCGGTTGCCGTTCGGCCCTGCGAGCGACGGCCGGATCAGCCACGGCCCCAATGCCAACCCGAGCAGGAAGGGAAGTCCGGTGCCCACGATCGTCAGCCAGCCCACTTCGCGGCGCTCTTCCCGCGTGAACAGTTGCTGCGTCTCCGCGCCGGAAAGAAACATGAGCAGCAGCAGGCCCAGCCAGTACACGAAATCCAGGATGTTTCCCTGGTGCCGGGCGCCGTCCATGATGTGCGCAATCGCCGGCACCCGGCCCAGCAAAGCCGGTCCGAGCACCACGCCCGCAAGAATCTCGCCCACCACCTTAGGCTGCCGCAGCTTCACAAATACGTAGCCCAGCAGCTGGGCAAACCCCACCAGCAGCAGCAACGCGAAAAGAACCGGAGTCAACTGCGCATTCGTCATGCTGATTGATCGCCCCCCTGACGATACACAACTCTCATCTTGGAATTCCTGCGCGCATGACCGCGTGGAGCTCTGGTCCGTCCAGCGGCGCTCCTGCCGCCATTATCGCCAGCACACCGGCTAACACTCGCCCAAGCAACGCGATCATCTCCGCACGACAGTCACGAAGCAGACGCCGTGCCAGTAACCAGGGACAGGCATCACGCAGGTGAGATGCGAGATCAGGGGCGCAATCAGTCAGGAATGTCACGTACCCGATCGAGATCGGCATCGACGCCCAGATGGAGCAGCGTCTCGGCCACCCGGTCCGCATTGTGGCGCAGCGTGTTGCCCTCGGCGGCAAAGTTGCCCGGAATCACCCGCACGCCAAGCGCCTCGATGCGGTCGATATCCGGCACAATCGGCGCGGCGCCCTCGCGCGCATAGTTGCGCAGCAGCGTCTCGCTCACCGGCGCGGTGTTCACCAGGGCATAGTCGAAGATCGCCTGGCCCGTGTGCTCGTATATCTTCTCGATATGCTGCGACGCCGTGAGCCCCAGGCTCTCGTTCGACTGCGTCATCAGATTGCAGATGAACACCCGCAGCCCGCGCGCCGCCCCGAGCGCCTCGGGAATGCCCTTCACCAGCAGGTTAGTGATCAGGCTGGTGTAGAGCGACCCCGGCCCCAGTGTGATCAGGTCCGCGCGCGCAATCGATTCCAGCGTCTCCGGCAACGGCTCCGCTCCCGCGGGCTCGAGCGTCAGCTCGCAGATGCGATGCTGACTCGCCGTGATGCTCGTCTCGCCCTCGACCGTCGAGCCGTCGTCCATGCGTGCGGATAGCGTTACGTTGGTAGTCGTCGCCGGGTAGATGTGTCCCCGCGTCGCCAGCACCTGCGACGAAAGCTTGATCGCCTGCGCGAAGTCGCCCGTAATCTCGGCCAGCGCGGCGACAAAGAGATTGCCAAAGCTATGGCCCTCGAGTGAGGCCGTGTTTTCCGGATACCCGTTGCCGTTGGCGGACGTCGCCATTGCGGCAGAACTCGCGGAGGAGAAGCGGTGGCGGAAGAGCTTGGAGAGCAGCGCCTCGTCGTCCGCCAGCGCCACCATACAATTGCGCAGGTCGCCGGGCGGCAGCATGTTGAAGTGCCGCCGCAGCCGCCCGCTTGACCCGCCATCGTCGGTCACAGTCACCACCGCGGCCAGATCGCTGATCAGGCTGGGCACCGCCGCCGTGTCCATCTCGCTCGGCTGTGGTGACGGAGCATAGCGGCGCAATCCACGCAGCAGCGTCGAGAGCCCCGTACCCCCGCCGATCGCCACCACGCGTAGCGACGACCCCCGGTGCGGGGATGCCGCCTCCTGTTTCTCCAACGAACTTCCTGGAGTCGCCGTCATCACTGCTGCGGCTTCCTACTGAACTTCCGGATACAGAAGCTCAGTGAACCGCGGATCGTCGGCCATGTCCTGAAAGTCCGAGTCCACCCGCGCATGAATGCGGTTCTGCGGATTGATGCCGATGGCCTGTGACAGGTGCTCCAGACACTGCTCCGTCTGCCCGGTCATGCTCTCCAGGATCGAGAGCCCATAGAGCGCGTAATCGGTCTGCGGCGCCTTCGCCAGGATCGCCTCCAGTTGCTCTCGCGACTCGTCATAGAGTCCGGTATTCAGCAGCGAGATCGCGTAATCGTACTGCTCCTCCGGTCCCGTGAACTTGCGCTCCTGCTTCGCCGCCTGCCGTCCGCAGGCTTCGAAGTACACACGCGCCCGCTCCGCTACTTCGGGCGAGCTCTGCTCGCTCAGCTTGCGGAAACCTTCGCGGGCCTTCTCGTACTTGCCCTCCTGCATCGCCTTCAGGGCCGCTTCGTATTCCTGCATGCTCTTCTGGTGTGCCGGATCGGTCATGGTGCGCACTTTGCCCTGTATCGTCTTCGGGCCGCCGCGCGCTTTGCTTGTGCCTGTGGTTGCCATCGCTTGATCGTCCTTGAGTCACATCCGCCTGCATCTCAGGCAGGGTTCACGTCTCGCCGCTGTTCCAGCCGTTGTACACTCCCGACCCCAGGGTCCGTCAACCACACCACCGGGTCACGACCGCCTCGCTACAGGTTGTTTGCTCCCCGTTTCCCGTGGTACAGAACCGGGTTCAGCTCGGGATCGTTGTACATCTTCAATTGTCTGTACTGCCGGAAATACCGCTCGCCCGCACACGCTTGTGCCCACAACCGGTCCAGGCACCGGGCCAGATCGTCCCGCTGCTTCTGTAAGGTAGCGAACCGTTCAGCGTTGCGCTCCCGATGTCCCTCCGGCGCGTCCACGCGGTCCAGCTCCTCCTGCGTGTGGAACAGCTTCAGCGACAGTATCGACAGTCGGTCGATCATCATGCCGGGCGTCTCGGAGTGCTGCTCGCCCCGCTGCATCCGTGACGGATCCTGAAGAAATCCCTCCCGAAGGCTGGCCAGCAGCGAGGCATCGATCCGCTCTGTCGTGTCGTTCCGTAGCTGGTTCACGCGATCGATCTCCCGCTTTACCGCCGCGATCGAGGCATCGTCCGCGCTAGGCCGCCGCGCCTCGTCTTCGGCATGCCATAACCGGAAGTTGGCCGCATGCTGCGCCTCCACCAGGTCCTCCAGCGATCGATCGCCCACTGGCTCGGCCGGCGTTCTGATGCCACGCCCGGGTGCGCCCATCCTGCAGCTGCACGATGGCGCACGCGTCAACCAATGTGGAGAGTGATCTGGGCATGGAACGGGAGCAGCGGCGATCTGCTGGTGAGCTCGCTGGGAATCGAACCCAGGACCCACGCATTAAAAGTGCGTTGCTCTACCAACTGAGCTACGAGCTCACAGTATCGCTCTGCTGCTAAATAACGGTACCACACGAATGTACGCCCTCGCGCCCCGCCGCAAACAGCGAGGGCACCCGGATTGGGGTGCCCTCGAAGGTCGGCTTCTGTCAATGCTACGGAATGTAGTAACGGAGCGAGGTCCAGAAGGCGTTGTCCGTACCCTTTGCCCCGCCGCCCGGGTTTGTGATGCCACCCGCGCCGGACCAGATATTGCGCTGGAAGTAGCTGTATTGAGCGCCCTGGCGGAAGCGGCCCATCGGTCCGCGGTAGAAGTCGTACCAGTAGCCGGTGGCCAGCTCCTGGACGTCCTTGGTCTGGTTGCCGCAGTTGGCCGGGGTCGCAGGTGTAAAGCCAGTACCGCCGCCGAAGCCAGGATTGACTGTCGCAGTGGGCCCTGGTTCGGTATTGCAGCCGCTCATGTTGGTAAGCGGCGAGCCGTAGCCAACCTTGCCGAAGTAACGGCGTCCCACGTAGTCGCCGCCGTAGTTAACGTACACCATCAGGCGCTTGGTGGGATTTGCCTCAATCGTTCCCAGTGCGTCGAAGTTGTGCAGCGGAGCGATCTGAGCGTTGGGACGAAGCGTGATATCAGCAATGGTCGAGGAGCCGTAGCGTCCCGTTCCATCACCCCACAGGCCCTTAAGGCCGACGGTGAGCTTCTTATTGAGGAAGGTCGCGCGCCCGCTGGCGCCGATGCCGCCACCGACGGTGCTGTCGTTATAGGCACCGATGGAGTTCGGAACCGTCGTGGTGGTTGTTACCCCGTTGACGGTTGTGGTCGTCGTCGTCGAGTTGGGATAGATACGATCGCGGAAGAAGCGGCCAATGCCAAAGACTTCGAAGTGTCCCCATGGGCCCGGCTCGTAGGCGATCTTCGCGATCATGTCCGGGGCCAGGTTGAAGGAGTAGTTCGCGGTCACGTTATAAAGGCCGCCGCCGTTACCGTCAGAACCGATCAGCAGGTTGGTAGGCAGACTCGACCCGGCAGGATTGAGTGTCTCGGCATTTTCCGCCGAGGCGCCGATCCAGAACTTGTTGCCGAAGTCCTTGGTGACGCGGAAACCGTACTGACGCGTCCACGCGAAGCCCGCGACGTACTGTGGGTCGATGACGGCGGGAAGGATCTCCGTCCCGTTGTCCAGACCTTTCGTGGTTTCCGTTGCCAGCGACCACATCTGACCGCCGGTAAACTTCCAGCCGCTGTTCAGAGCAGCCTGCGCCCACAGTTGTCTCTGGCGCATAACATAGCTGTTCGACTGGTTGTTGTTCGAGGTGATGCCGGTGCCCAGCCAGTCCATCTCGTAATAGCCGGTCATGGTCATGCTGGGTATCTTGCCCGTGAACTTGAGGGCAAGACGGGACTGACGACCCGAGCCATAGAACTCGCTGAGCTGAGCTGCGTTCGAATTCTGGAGCGGGACTCCGGTGAACTGGGTATTGATGTCGCCACCCGTAGCCGCGCTACGCCACACGGTCGCGGCTTCAATGAAGGAGCCGGTCGGCGATATCTCGACGCCCTTGAAGTGGATCGAGTCGGGGTGCTCCACCTTCTTTGTAATGTTCGTCTGCGTCTCCTGAATCGACGATGCGAGAGAGGTGCTGTTCGTCTTCAGGTCGGTGACCGCACCCTGCAGGTTCGAGACGGCGCTCGCGTTATCGGCGGTCTGCTGTTGCTGCTGCTGGGCTTGCTGCTGCGCCTGGGCTGCGGCCGCATTGGCCGTTGCGGCCTGCTGTTGTGCCGCCTGCAGCTGCGCATTGCTGTCGGTCAGCTGCTGCCTGAGTTGGTTGATCTGCGACTCCATATCTTGCCGGAGTTGCTCGATCTGCGTCTCGACGGACGGACGATGTGGCGCCTTCCCCGCTGCCCGGTGCCGGACCGTACCCTTACCCGTAGCACTGCTGCCTCCGGTTGTCGTCTGCGCGTGAGCGGTCGCCATGGCCGACACGAGCACACAAGTCGCCATCGTCTTCAAATGGTTTTTCATTCAGCCTCTCTCCAGAAATTGTCACAATCCAGTATCCCGGAACTCCAAATCAATGCAAACGGGACCCACCGATGACGTAGAGCATTTCGCTGCAGGTGTATACAGGGGCGCCACTGTCCGCGCGGCTTTTCCGTCAAGAAAAGCCACACTTCGCGGAGCTTGGCTGTACACACTAACAGTGAAAACACTCTAGCCATAGGCTGGCAGCCGAATGTGAATGACTGGAGAACGCTAGTTGAATAGATGATGAGGAATTGATGAGCGCCGTGTTACAGGTGCAGATTCAAAGCCTTAGTGCGAACCGGCACTCAGCAGATTCGCCAGCAGCCGGTAAGCGCCCGGCACACCCTCAGGCGTTTGCCGATGCAGCGCGAAGGCGACGTAGATGTATTCGCCCTTGCCGAAGCTCGCGTGCAGGAGCCCCCCGCGCTGCGGGTCCTGGCCAGGATCGTGTGTCTCGGTAGGCGCTGCGTACTCCGGAGCCCAGGAGCTCATGAAGGAGTGGCCGCGCTCCTCAGCCCATCCATCGAAGTCCGCTTCCGTGATGTGGTTTGGCGTGCTCAGAAGCGGGTCCTTGGGATCCAGCAATGCAACGGGCGCTCGCTCATCTACCACGCGCTCGGGAATACCCCTCGAGTTCAAATGCATTTCGTAGGGCGCGTAACCATGGTCGAACTCCGGCCCCTGGTACATCACCACGAGGGTGCCCCCTGCATGCACCCATGCCAGCAGACGGGCATTCGCGAGGGGCAGCGCCGCCCGCGCGGCGTAGGCGCGGATCCCGAGCACGATGGTCTGGTACTGCGACAGATCCCCGTTCAGCAGGTCGGGATCCGCAAGCTGATCGACATGCAGACCGAGCTGCTCGATGGCGCTGGGCAGCATGTCGCCCGTCCCCATCACGTAACCGATCCGGCGATCGCCGGCGACGCTCACGTTCACGCCGCGGACGTTCGTGCTCGCCGCCCGATATAGGTTGTAGGGAATCAGCGCGCCATAGCCCGCCGTCTCGTAGCCCACGGTGAAGCGTTTGTTGCCGCTCTCTGCGACTGCAGTGATGGGATAACTGGCCGCCTCGAGCGCCGGCGCATGCACCTGGAAGCTGAATACAGCATCCTCGCCTGCGTGCAGATGGAAGTCTGCTGTCGCAGGCGTTGACTGCCAGCCCTGCGGCAATTCCAGACGCAGCGTGCCCGCGGCAGACTGCGTTGCATGCAGATGTGCCGGGACAGTGAGATCGTGTCGTGTGGCTCCTGCGGCTGAGATCGGCAATACGATCCAGGGCTGTCCGAGGGAGACGGATACGTCCGGCGTGACCACCAGCGGCGCATAGACCGCGCCAGGCCCAAGTTCAAGATGCATGGTCTGTACCGCCTGGGCCAGCCGTATGGGCACTCCGTTGTAGTCAAAGGTCGCGACGCCGGTTACAGGGTAGGGTGCGAAGGAGAGATTGCGGTACTGCGGCTCGGCGATGTCATAGTAAGCCTGCTCGGTCGAGGGACGTGAGAAATAGGGCGCAGTCGGCGCCGCGTCCTGCGCGACCGTGACACGGAAGAGGCCGTCTCCGCTGGTGCTGTGCGGGTCGTCCAGGCCAGGTGCGCCCTCGCGCTCCACTGTCCAGTGTTCCTTCGCAGGAGTTTCGAGCGCGACCTTGCTAAGCTTTACGGCTTTGGGCGCCCGGATGTGTACACGCACATGGAAATCCGAGCCCGGAGTCACCTGCGCCTGCGTTTCCTGTGGGGTAGACGAGAGGCCCCCGCGCGGACCCGCGTAGAGCTCGATGCCATGGGACCCACTACCCGGTGTCACGAGCGCTGTGATATCGATGCCCAGCGCCTGGGCCAATGCATCGTTCGCCTGCTGCAGCTTGATCTCCAGCTCCCGTTCGACGGAGGCCTTCTGCTCCGCGCTCAAATTGCTGGCCTTCACCTCGTCCAGCAGCTGCGCGGTGCGGCGATAGACCTCCGCGAGCAGCGGCGCTGTCTTCTCCGGATGGTCCGGCGAGTAGTTCAGGATCGCGCCGGCGATGACTTGATGGATGCGTGACAACGGTTGTTGCATAAATGCGCCCTGCGGCCCGGCCAGCTTTGCCAGCCCTGGCAGCGAGGTGTCGATGCCGTCAAAGAAGCTCTGCTCAGCCGGTTGAACGGGCACGCGCGAGCCATAGCGGTGGTACGCGCTCGATGCCTCGCCCGCCAGGGGCACGTTTGGCCCTTCATGCTGTGAACGTTGCTCGCCAAGACCACGCCGCGCGATCTGAATGTACGTCTGGCCCAGCAGCGGATCGCGCTCGCCCTCCTCCACAGTCACATTTGTCGCGGGGATGCCGTTGATGTCCGTGTCGTTGACGTAATCATGGAAACGAACGGGGGCATATTTGCCTGTCGCATAGTCGAACATGCCTTTGGGGGATAAGGAGAAGCCGGGTACGCGAGCGTAGACCTTGAGCGGCTTCCAGGGCTGAAGCCCCGCAGCGATCTGGTCGGGAAATACCTTCGGATCGCCCGCGGCGTTGAAGACCTCCTGGGCCAGCATGCCCGAAACCTGGTGGTGCCCATGGCCATCGGTCACCCCGCCAGTGAAGACCGAGCAGACCACCATCGGCCGGTACATGCGGACGGCGCGCACCGCATCGTAGAGCACGCGATCGTGACCCCATTGGCCAAGCGCCTCCTCCATCGTCTTCGAGAAGCCGTAGTCGGCGACGCTGCCCCAATACTGCTGGTCCACTCCGTAGTATTCGTCCGCGCGCAGCAGTTCATTGGTGCGGATCAGCCCCAGCGCATCGTAGTCCGCTGCCGACATCGCATTCTGGCCGCCTTCGCCACGAGTGAGTGTGAAAAGCGCAGTCCGCACGCCCAGCCCGCGGCTTTCATAGGTCAACATGCCGCCGTCTTCGTCATCGGGGTGGGCGACGATCATCATCAGGCTTGCGGTTGTGTCCAGATGCTTCAGACTTTCGTAGAGGGCCGCGGCGCCGCGATTTTCCGGCAGCGGTGTCGCTTCGATACGCGGTGCGGAGGCAGGTAGCAGATCGCCGGCGATCGTCTGCGCGTAGACCGTGGTCGCCAGCAGAGCAGCCAATGGAAGAAGGTGCGCGCGCCGTGGATGCATGAGCCTTGAGTGTATCGTCCGGCCGGTCAGCGCGCGAGCGTCCGCTACACTGCGTGGAGCGGGCTGTGGTGATCGCATGGCGCCCGATCGTAAAAACGCATGCCGACCAACGACGCCACACCGCCGTCACACCTGTCGCGTGAGCTTGGGCAGGGAAGCGCGCTCGTGCTCAACATGCTGGAGATGGTCGGGGTCGGTCCATTCATCACGCTCCCCCTCATCGTAGCCGCCATGGGCGGGCCTCAGGCCATGCTCGGCTGGGTGCTCGGCGCGGCGCTGGCGCTGTGCGACGGGCTGGTCTGGGCGGAGCTTGCCGCCGCGCTCCCGGAGGCTGGCGGATCCTACGCCTTTCTACGTGAGATTTACGGCCCCGGCCGCGCCGGTCGCCTGGTCTCATTCCTTTATGTGTGGCAATTCACGCTGACCGCGCCGCTGGTCATGGCTTCCGGGGCCATTGGACTCGCGCAATACGCAAGCTTCCTCTATCCGAGTCTGTTGAGCCGCCTTGCGGGCGCCGGCCCCTTGCAGCACATTCAGCGCTCCAGCCTGGTCGCTGTGGCAGTCGTGGTGCTGGTGGTCGCCCTGCTCTATCGCCGGTTGCGTGCGATCAAACGAATGGCATGGGTTCTGTGGGCAGGCGTTGCCTTCACCCTGGGAATCACCATCGTTGCCGGCTTCGCTCACTTCCAGGCGCGGCAGGCATTTTCGTTTCCGCCGGGCGCATTCCAACTGAACCATCGTTTCTTTATCGGCCTTGGCGCAGCCATGTTGATCGCGACCTACGACTATTGGGGCTACTACACCATCTCCTACCTGGCAGGGGAGGTGCGCGACCCGGGCCGCACGCTGCCGCGTACCATTCTCGGCTCGATTGTGATCATCGCGGTGCTCTATCTGCTGATGAACATCAGCGTGCTCGGCGTCATCCCGTGGCAGGAGTTCACCAACGGCCGCCTGAATGCCAGCCATACTGCAGTGGTTGCTGAGCTGCTGGGGCGGAGCTTCGGGCCGGTATGGGCGAAGGTGGGTGCGTGGCTGGTCATCTGGACAGCCTTCGGCTCTCTCTTCTCGCTGCTGTTGGGCGCCTCCCGCGTGCTCTGGGCCGCGGCAGCAGAAGGCAATTACTTCCGCGGTCTTGCGCGACTGCACCCGCGTGGAGGCTTTCCGGCGAACGTGCTGTTACTCCTCGGCGCGATTGCCTGCATCTGTTGTTTCTTCGACCTGAAGGCAATCATCGCCGCGCTGGTGGCTCTCCGCATCGTTCTTCAGTTCCTGCTGCAACAGGTTGGCGTCGTGTTGTTGCGGCGCCGCCGGCCGGAGATGCCGCGGCCTTTTCGCATCTGGCTCTACCCGGTCCCCGTCATCTTGGCGACGCTTGGATTCTTGTTCGTACTGGCTTCGCGCGCGCATGCGGGTCGGGAGATTGCGGCTGCGCTTGCAGTCACGGTTTCTGGTGTCGCGGTATACCTCTGGCGGGCGCGGCGCGATGCTGCATGGCCCTTTGCCAAGCCCGTGAAATCAGCCCCGTAGAATGAGTCGTGTACACGCGAATGCCATCCGGGTTCGCCTGCGGCGCGTACTGTAACCGGAGCTCCGCGCCAGCGTCCAAACGACGTGAGGCCATTATGGAGGCCCCGCTGGAGAACAAGTCTGGAGAAGAACATGCTGATCCGTAAGGCCGCCGACATTCCCTCTTCTGAAATAACTCCCAAGGCCGACTATCTGAACCGGCGCACGTTCATGACCGGCATGGCGGCTGCCGGCGTGGCTGCGCTCGGAGCCGAGCGCGTCACGCGCTGGGTCGGCACTGTGCAGGCGGCAGAGAAACTGCAGACGGTGAAAAGCCCACTTTCGGTAATGGGGGAGCCGCCCACCTCGCTCCAGGACATCACCCACTACAACAACTTCTACGAGTTCGGCACCGACAAGGGCGACCCCGCACGAAACGCAGGCGCCATGCACACCCGCCCCTGGACAGTCCAGGTGACCGGATTGGTGAAGGCGAAGAAGACATTCGACATCGATACGCTGTTGAAGCTGAAGCCGATGGAGGAGCGCATCTATCGGTTTCGCTGCGTCGAAGCATGGAGCATGGTGATTCCGTGGGCCGGATATTCGCTCTCGGAGTTCATCAAACAATGCGATCCGCAGGCAGGCGCGAAGTACGTCCAGTTCCTCTCGCTCGCGGACCACAAGCAGATGCCGGAAATCAACCAGTCGGGAATTCAATTTCCGTATACGGAGGGACTGCGCATGGACGAGGCCATGCATCCGCTCACGCTGCTCACCTTCGGCCTCTACGGCGAGACACTGCCGAATCAGGATGGCGCGCCGGTACGTGTGATCGTGCCCTGGAAGTATGGATTCAAGTCGGCGAAGAGCATCGTGCGCGTTCACTTCACTGACAAGGAGCCGCCGACCACCTGGAACAGGATGGCGTCGAACGAATATGGCTTCTATTCCAACGTGAACCCGAATGTCGATCATCCGCGCTGGAGCCAGAAGACGGAACGCCGCATTGGCGCGTCACTCTTCAAGCAGCGCCAGCCCACCCTCATGTTCAATGGCTACGGCGACCAGGTCGCCGGCCTCTACAAGGGCATGGATTTGAAAAAGAACTTCTGATAAAGCATCCTTGAACGTCTCCATGTCGAATCGCGCAATCGTTGTCCTGAAGGTGCTGGTTCACCTTGCCTGCCTGGCTCCGTTCTTGATTCTGGCGTGGCATACCTGGCATGACCTCACCCGCCCGGGTGCCGTTGCTTTGCTCGGACCGGATCCAACTGCGACCCTTTCGCACACCACGGGCTTCACTGCGCTGCGCATCCTTGTCATCTCGCTGGCCATTACACCCGTGCGCCGCCTCAGCAGGAGCCTTGGCTGGCTCGTCCGCTTTCGCCGCATGCTTGGGCTCTACGCGTTCTTCTATGCCAGCGTGCACCTGCTGATCTATCTCAAGCTCTACGCGAACCTTGACTGGGCAACGCTGGTGGATGATCTGAGCAAGCGGCGATACATCATCGCCGGATTTTCTGCATGGCTGTTGCTGCTGCCGCTCGCACTTACATCGACCAAATGGTCTATTCGCAAACTCGGCAAGCAATGGCAGACACTACACCGGCTCGTCTACGTGGCTGCCGTACTGGGAGTTATTCACTATTGGTGGATCGTCAAGAGCGGGGTGCTCGATCCGGTGAAGATCACCGTCATTCTGGCGATCGTGCTGCTCGCACGGCCGGCGTGGTCATTCATCGATCGAAGACGCCGGCAGCGCCGCATGGCTGAGGCATGATCCTCAATTCAGTTGCGTGGCGCCGCATTCACCACCAGGTCGGAAATGTCAGTGCCATTTACCTCGAGTGCCTGGCCTGTGCTGGCGTAGCCGCTGCGTGTCACCGGATCGTAGGCATTCAATAGCTGCACGGTAAATTTCCCGTCCGGCACAGCATTGAACGTAAACGTCCCGTCGGGCCCGGTCGTCGCGCTGATTGTTCCGGCATCCCCTGAACCGAGGCGCAACTGCACGGAAGCCCGGGACAGCGCATGGCCATCCTGCTGCGACACCACCACTCCGCTGACCGAGTGCATCCCGGCCGCCGGAACCTGAATGTCCGCGCCGGTCACTTCATCTCCGGCATGCACCTCGAGCTTTTTCGCGTGACTGCGTTCGATACTGTTTCCGTAGTAGATGGGAAAGATCGATCGCGGTGCAGCAAAGACGATGTACGTGCCGTCGCCCAGACCCGTAACGCGAAATTTCCCGCGATCATCGGTCCTCGCAAAGCCGGCGAAGCTCTGCTGCTGTGTACCGCCGGCAGGCCCGGTGCCGGTATTCGAGGGCAGCAGATAGGCCTGAATCGTCACTCCCGCGGCCGGTGCGCCATCATCAAAGCTCACCGTTCCTCCGATCGTTGCCCCGTGATAGATCATCACCTGCACATTCGCGCTCTGGTTTGCTGCCACGCTCACGCGCGTCAATTGAGCAGTGATACGGTCGCGCTCGTTCGGCGCAAGGCTCTCTAAACTGCTCAACATCCCACGCATCGGCTGAATGTATCCCGGCATCATCACGTCGGCGTAGTACTCGCCCGGGGAAACGCCGGTAATTCGGAAAGAGCCATCGGAGCCAGTGGTCGCGAACCCGCCGCGGCCGCCGAATTGTCCCTCCTGTCCTTCCACCGGCTGCAGCCGGATATTGGCAAATCGCGCTGGCTTCTGAGTGTCCGCGCAGTAGACATGTCCGGTGACGCTGCCCGTATCGCTGTTTTGGGCATTTGCGTAGAGCACAGCTACGCATGCACTCACCATCATGAGCAGGGAAGCGAGTTGCCGATGATAGCGCATCCGTTCACCGCCTCTCGGTTTGCCGATTCTTTTGGCTTGCCGATTCTAGACCTCTTCGATGCCGGCGAAGAGATCAGTCTCGTTCTGAAATCGTTCCGGATGGCGCGCGGAAGCCAGCAGATAACGCTCCTCGTGCCCATATTTCTCATAGACCTCGGCCGCACGGCTCATCACACCCTGCGTATCGTGCGCCTCAATGGCTTGCCGCTTCACCTCCTGAAGCGGGCCTAGATCCAAGCTGATGGATGCCGGAGTGCGCGGCGCTACAGCAGCCTCCTCCTTGAACTTCGAAATCGTGAAATTCGTAGATGAGTAATAGAGCTTCTGGGGCGCCCATAATGCAAGCCCATTCTCCAGTTGCGTCTGGGCAAAAATGCTGCGGCCGCTCCAATGAAACGCCGCGGTTGCCGCAAAGCTCGCAACCGCATGGTCGCGATGCAGATTTGGACCTCCATCGCCGCCGAAGGTAAGTACGATGTGCGGACGAAGCTGCCGCATGCGCTCCACCAGCCGGGTGGTGATCTCAAACAGATTGGCCTGAATCAGCGTACCGTCTGGATACTTCCAGACTTCATACCGCGTCACCCCCAGAATGCCGCAGGAGAGACCGAGCTCCGCGATGCGCGCAGCAGCAAGCTCATCATCACTGCGTGCGTCCCCGCGATTGGAAGCCGCGCGGCCTTCGGTCAGACAGATAACGGTGGTGTCGGCGCCGCGCGCATGCGCCATCAGCAGCGCGCCGCCAAAGCCCCCGCTCTCATCATCCGGGTGTGCCGTCACGCACATCAGGCGTAAGGACAAGCTGGTCTCCTTCAAGAACGTGATCTATGGCTGTCGGATAATCCCAGGGCAGGGAACGCTGCGCCACGGGACGGAAGCTGAAACGGTGCAGCGGCGTGGGACCATGCTCGGCCAGCGCGCGCTTGTGCTCCGGTGTGGAATAGCCCTTGTGCGAATGCAGTCCGTACTGTGGCCATTGTTCGTGGTATTCACACATGCGCCGGTCACGGTAGACCTTGGCGATCACAGAAGCCGCCGCGATGGAAATCGAAAGAGAATCGCCGTAGATGATGCTGGTCTGCGCGCAGGGCAGATCAAGGCGCATAGCATCGATCAGCAGATGGTCTGCCGCAGGCGCCAGCCGCGCCACCGCGCGAAGCATGGCCAGCTTCGACGCCTGATAGATGTTCACCCGATCAATCGTCTCGGCATCCACCTCTTCAATCGCGAAGCAGATGGCGCGCATCTCCACGATCTTCGCCAGGCGCTCGCGATCCTCGCGCTCCAGTTGCTTGGAATCGCGCAGCCCGCGGATGCGGCATTCCGGCGGCAGAATGACTGCGGCTGCGACCACAGGTCCGAACAGCGCACCGCGGCCCACCTCGTCCACGCCGGCCACCATCACCGCCCCGGTGGCACGCGCCACTTTTTCGTAGCGCAGCCCGCAGTGCAGCTTCTTCAGCATGCGCATCTTGCGTGCAGACGGAGAAAGCGAGTCCTCTTCGAGACACTCGATCTCCTGTTCGCTGATGACTTTCGCCGGAGACATCTGTCCCAGTGTACGTCGGGCGGGCATGTAGAAAAGAAGGCCGCGTCTCTGGATTTGCAACGCGGCCCTCGTGTCTCAGGCGGTCAGTTCAGCCACCTGCTTGCTGGCATCCTGGTCGTCATCCTCGTCCGGCAGCAGCCCCATAGCCTGCCGTTCGAAGAGTCGCTTGTAGACGCCACCCGTTCGCTGGACGAGCTCTTCGTGGTTGCCCTCCTCGACTACCGCGCCGTGTTCAAAAACAAGGATTCGATCGAGCATTCGGACCGTGGAGAGCCGGTGCGCAATGACGATCGCGGTCCTGCCCCCATCGGCATCAAGGATAAGCCGCTGCATCGCCTCCTGGATCAGCGCCTCCGACTCTGAATCGAGGCTGGAAGTTGCCTCGTCCAGGATCAGGATCGGCGCGTCCGCCAGAAAGGCTCGGGCCAACGCAACGCGCTGCCGCTCGCCGCCGGAGAGCTTTACGCCGCGCTCGCCTACCAGCGTGGCGTAGCCCTTCGGCTGCCGCGCGATGAACTCGTGCGCATTCGCCAGCCCGGCAGCGCGCTCGATCTCTGCCAGCGTCGCGCCTGGACGGCCATAGGCGATGTTCTCCGCCAGCGACCGATGGAACAGCACCGGATCCTGCGCCACCAGGGCAAGCTGCGCGCGCAAGGACACCTGCGTCGCGTTGGCGATCTCCTGCCCGTCGATCAGGATGCGACCATCCGTTACGTCGTAAAGCCGCTGCAGCAGCTTCACGAACGTTGTCTTGCCGGAACCGGAATGACCCACCAGCCCCACGCGTTCTCCCGCGGCAATGCGCAGCGAGAAGTCACGGAAGAGTGGCTCAAGCTGTCCGCTGTAGCGGAAGGTCACGTGATCGAAGAGCACTTCGCCCTCGCCGATGCGGAGCGACCGTGCACCATCGCGGTCCGCGACACCCAAAGGATGCGAGTGCATCGCCACCATCTCCTCCATCTCGTTCACGCTGCGCTGCAGATTGGCCACGTGCTGACCAACATCGCGCAGGTATCCGTGAACAACGAAGTAGCTGGTGAGCACGAAGGTGACATCGCCTGCCGTGGCGCGGCCGCTCCACCACAGCCACACCGCGCACCCGGTCACGCTTGCGCGCAACACCAGCAGCACCAACTGCTGCATGCTGCCGCTCTGCGTGCCACGTACCCAGTGCCGCAGCGTGCGCCGCCGCCACTTGCCCATCACCATGCCGAGACGCTCGTCCTCACGATGCTCCGCCCCGAAGGACTTCACGACGGCGTTGCAGGTCACGGCATCGGCCATCGCGCCGCCCACCAGCGTGTCCTGCGCATTGGAGAGCCGTGCCGCCGGAGCAACGTAGTAGAGAGACAGCCAGACGGAGAGCGCCACATACAGCACCGCCCCCGCGCCCACCACCGCGCCCATCGCCGGCCAGTGCCAGCCCAGCAGTACGGAGGAGCCAATGAGCACCAGCAGTGCCGGCAGCAGCGCCAGCAGCAGCGTGTCGTCCATCGTGTCTACGGCCCACATGCCGCGCGTCACCCGGCGCACGATGGAGCCGGCGAAGTTATTCGCATGCCAGTCCGTGGAGAAGCGCTGCACCCGCCAGAAGGCGTCCCGCGCAAACCTCGACATGAGTCGCAGGGTCAGGTGAATGATGGCCACCAGCGCAAAGTAGCGCCCAGCCACCAACACAGCGCCCAATGCAGCCATACTTCCGAGTGCCCACAGAGCAGCATGCAACGCCTGCACCTTCGCATGCTGCGCATGTGTTGCGTGCATTGCGACTGCATCGACCAGCCGGCCGGCGAATAGCGGCATGAAGAGATCGGCCACCGTGGCCATGAGCATGGACGCGGCAACGCCGGTCACCAGCCACGCCTCGCGGCGCCAGTGGCGGAAGAGGAATGTCAGAACGTCACGCATCGCGTGATTGCTTCGAGAGGCTTTCATAGGTCACTCGCTCAAGTGAGGAACGGCCGTTCGCCGGACCTGAAAAACTGCAACTTGGGAAGTGAGGAGCCTCAGATGAAAGCCGGATCCGATTCTGCTGTGCAGAAAGAGAAAGGCCCTGAGGCAGCGCCCCAGGGCCTTCGCGAAATGCTGACGAAGACGCTAAGTGCGCTCCACTTCCTTCAGACGGGCAGCCTTGCCACGCAGGCCGCGGAGGTAAAAGAGCTTGGCGCGACGAACACGGGCCGAACGGACCTTCTCGACCTTGTCCACCACCTTGGAGTTCAGCGGGAAGATACGCTCCACGCCCTGACCAAAGCTCATCTTGCGGACGGTGAAGGATCCCTGCGGGCCGTGCTTCTTGGCGATCACAACGCCTTCAAACGCCTGCAGACGCTCCTTCTCACCTTCCTTGATCTTTACCTGCACGCGTACCGTGTCGCCGGGGACAAAATCGGGAAGGTCCGTACGCTGGAGCTTCTCGGCAAGGCGCTGCATTACTGGATGGATTGACATGGCAATTTCCTAGGGGTTAGTTCGAACTTCTAGTGTACACAACTTTTCAGCAGTTCGCACCACGAAAGGACCGCAGCGGATGAGGACTACACTGCGAAGCGAGCGACTCATATGCGATCCCTCGCGGCCCTGCTCCTAGTCTACGTTGTTGCACCGTGCACGCTCACTCTTGCGCAGGCGCCCGCTCAGCGCCCTGAAGCCGGTCCGGTCTTCCGAGCCGGCACTACCCTGGTCCTCGTCCCTGCGCTGGTACGAACCAAATCGGGCGAGCCAGTCTTCAGTCTCACTGCGAATGACTTCACGCTCACCGACGACGACATGCCGCAACAACTCTCATTAGAGCAGGACACCGATAGCGAGCCTCTGGCGCTTGTGGTGGCCGTGGAGACCGGAGGCGCAGGAGCCCGCCATCTGGACGACTACCGCAATCTCGGTTCCACGATCGAAGCTCTGGTCGGCAATGTCCCACATCGCATCGCACTCGTCAGCTTCGATAGCGAGCCGCGCCTGTTGGAGGACTTCACGCCCGACATCGGCGCCACAGCGGCAGGGCTGCATGACCTCGAGTCCGGAGATAGCGGGGTCGCGATCCTCGATGCTCTCAAATTCTCTGTCGAGCAGTTACAGAAGCAGCCGCCGGAATATCGCCGGGCAATCCTGTTGCTCAGCGAAACTGTCGATCACGGCAGCCACATCACATTGGAAGATGCCGTACGTTCTGTCAGCGACACAAACACAGTGATCTACAGCTTCGGCTTCTCCTCGACAAAGGCAGCGGCAGGACATGAGGCGTCGCGCATGCTGAACGACTCCGAGCCGGGTCCTCCCGGCGGATGCTTCGCGAACGACCCGAATGCAGATCCTTCGCAGAAAAAAGGTAAAGCGGAAAAGACCTATGACTGCTTCGGCCTGCTCGCACCACCTCTGCGGCTCGCAAAGATCGCAGCGCTGGTGGCGATGAACAGCATGCGCCGCAACGCATCGGAAACCGTAGCGCACCTCACCGGCGGCGAGTTCTATTCCTTCAAAGACAAGCGCAGCCTGCAGAAAGATATGCTGACCGTCTCCAATCACGTGCCGAATCGCTATGTCCTCAGCTTTCGCCCGGATGCGCCGCATGCCGGACTCCACACCCTCAAGCTGCAATTGAAGGATTATCCGAACCTCGAAATCACGGCGCGCAGGAACTACTGGGCACTGGATGCTGCCGCCTCCCAGCCCTAATCGACGGTGTTGCCGTCGCGCACAGCTCGGTCGAGAAAGGCGCGATCGCTCGCACTTAACTCCGCATTCTTGAGCAGGTCTGGACGATTGCGCATGGTCTTCAGGAGCGCCTGCTCCCGCCGCCATTTGCGGATTGCTGCGTGGTCTCCGCCACACAGCACCTCAGGCACAGGCAACCCGCGAAACTCCGCCGGTCGCGTGTAGTGCGGATAGTCCAGCAGACCGCCGCTTCCGTGGGTGGAGCGCGGCGGCTCACCGTCTCGAGAAGTACCCGTATCGGCGGCGCCAAAGCTCTCGTATGCAGACGAAGCTTCGTTCCCCAGCACGCCGGGTAAGAGTCGCGTTGTCGCGTCCATCACAACCGCAGCGGCCAATTCGCCCCCGGTCAAAACGTAATCGCCAATCGACAGCTCACGATCGCAGAAGAGCGTGTTGACGCGCTCATCCACGCCTTCATACCGGCCGCAGATCAGTACCACGCGCTCGAATTGCGCCAGCTCGCGCGCGACACCCTGCGTGAAGCGCTGCCCCTGCGCGGAGAGCAGAATCACGCACTCTCTCGTTTGAGCGCGCTCTGCCTTTGCGCTTACACCGAGCGATTCGATTGCAGCGGCTAGAGGCTCGGGCTTCAGCACCATGCCCTCGCCGCCGCCGAAAGGGCGATCGTCCACCGTGCGGTGCCGGTCCAAAGCAAAGTCGCGCAGATCGATGCGCTCGCACTGTACGACACGATTTTCCAGCGCCCGCCGCACCACTCCGTGTGTGAGAAATCCCTCGAAGAAGGCGGGGAAGATGGTGAGGATGTCAAAGCGCATCGTCATCCCCTTCTTTCTCGCTCGCCTGCTGCTGCAGCATGCGTTCTTCCGCGCTCATCGGCGCGTTGATCGAAATCAGCCCTGAGGGAAGCCGCATGCGCAATAAGCGCGCGTCGAGATCGACCGCCAGGAGATATGCCTTAGCCAGGGGGATCAGCAGCTCGTCTTCGCCCTTTTTGAGCACCAGCAGATCGAGCGCTCCGCCTGCGCCTCGCTCCACATTCAGGACTGGTCCCAGGTCAACATCTCCATCCGCTTCATCAATCACATGACAGCCGATCAGGTCCGCCACATAGATTGCATCATCGGTCAGGGGAGCTCGCTGCTCGCGAGGAATCGCGACATGCCATCCGCGGAGCGCGGCCGCATCCGGGATCGAATCGACGCCCGCAATTTTGAAGACAACGCGGCCTTTATGGAACCAGTGCCGCTCGATCGCCGCTTGGCGAGGCGCAGCTTTCGCACCCGGCGGGAGGAGCCAAACCTTCGTGCGTTCGGAGAAACGTTCGGGGAAGTCCGTCAGGATTTCGGCAATCAGTTCGCCGTCGCGCCCTTGCGTCCGGACCAGATGCGCCAGTAGCACAAAGTCGGGTTTCGCATCCTCACCAGACATGACTGCGAAGCCGTCTAACCGGCGGTCGTCGACTCGCTGCCGCCGATCGTAGAGCCGTCCATCTCCTCAGCGTCGTCCTCATCGTCCTCGTCTTCAACGACGTCGAGTTCATAACGAAGGTGATGCCCCTGGCCCACTGCAGCAAGGATGGTACGCATGGAGCGAACAGTGCGGCCCTGCTTACCGATCACCTTGCCCACATCATCCGGGGCGACGCGCATCTCGAGCACCGTGGCCTCATCGCCCTCGTCGCCTTCGACAGCTTCGACCAACACCTCGTCCGGATGATCTACCAGGGCACGGGCGATCTTCGTCATCAACTCTTCTGCGGCGTCCAGCTTCTCGTCGTGGGTCATTTGGCTCCAGCGTGAGACGACGGCATCCCGCCCATAGCAGGATGCATGTCGGTGCGGCTAAGCAGCCGGCGTGCTCGCCGGAGCTTCCTTGTAATTCTTCAGCAGCTTGGCCACCCGATCGGACAGCTGGGCGCCATGGCTGGTCCAGTGCTCGATGCGGTCTTTCTTCAACAACACGCTCGCCGGATTGGTGCGCGGGTTGTAGGTGCCTACCACCTCGATCGAACGGCCATTGCGCGCGCGATCCTTCTCAATCACGACCACTCGGTAATAGGGCTGCTTGCGCGCTCCGAAGCGCGCCAAACGAATCATCAACACAGGATTTCTGTTCCTTTCAGCAAACTCTTGGAATCATCTCGGGAATGTTCAGCGGGCTGCCGGCGGATTGCCCGCAGCAAGGTACGGATGGGGATTGCATCCGCACTGCTCCCAACCCATCAAGTATGGCGAAATCAATGGTTTTCCGCAAGTCCGGAAACCGGTGATGCTGGGGAAAGAGGTAGCAGGCCTCGCGGGCTGTCCGTTCGCCAGGCGCGCCGTACGGAGCAGGAATTCGCACGCGATGCGCTTGCGTTCCTCCGAAAGCTGTGTCATTCTCTCCCAGCAGTTAACAAGGAAGCCCCATGCAACAGCACACATTCGAATTCGGCAATAGGTGGATGCAGCCATGCGTCGACGCGAGTTCGCGGCTTCTGGACGCGCTTCGCTAAAGCGCAATCTGTAATCCAGTCATCGAGATACTGCTTTCACGCGCCGGCATCCGGTGCGTCATTTTCAGCAGCCCGTGGTGAAACCAACGGATGTTTTTGCCCGACCCGCAAGCGTGCGCTTTCGAGCAACACATCCGTCATAAGCATGTTCCCGGGCGCCTGAGAACACGAAAGCAACTCCCAAGCCACCGTGCTGGTGACGTAAAGAGCCAAGGCTTTCACCCGTGATGGGGTGGCAGCTTTCCCTCCGCCACTTCCAGCGCGCAACCCTCATCGCACACTTCAAGACGTGGCGAGCGAAAGGAACGTATGTCGACCACAATTCACGTGCGCAACGGCACACCGGCAGGCAACGTATCGCTCTGCCACACCTGCCGCTACGCCCATATCCAGCAGGGCTACGCCGACAGCGAAGAGCAGATTCGCTGCGGCTACTTCTACGAGCAGGTGCGGGTGGTGCACTTTGCTGTCCGCACCTGCACCGATTACGTCAGCAAGCTGGTCCAGACCGTGTGCGAGATGGAGAAGGTTGCCTTCATCCTCGACGCCGGGGAAATCGCGAAGCGCCGCAGCGCGGGCTTTGGCCAGCTCAAGACGACAACCAGCAAAGCCGATGCGGAAGACGATGATTGATTCCGCCGCCTGAACTCTCGTCTCCGTAATGCCGGACGGCGGCGAGAGCCGCATTGACCGGCACCACGAAATGAGATGCGCCATGGCAGATCCGAAAACTCGCGATGCCCACGTGCGGTCCCGTACCGACGATCGCGCGGAGATTTTTAACGCGGAAGCCGCTCTGCGCCGCGCCGTGCTTGCCGATCCTGTGGAGGGGGCACTGTTCCACCAGGTCGAAGTCACGCTGGAACAGCCCGTCGCTGCGCTTGTACCGCAAGTCGATGCCCCCGCGGTTGCAGCCCTGGCCATCGAGGCGCGCGAGTGCATCCGGTCGGGCTACGTGCCGCTGCTGCTGGTGCGTGAGATGGCGCGTCACGCTTCGCATCGTGCGCTGGTCGCGGCCACGCTCGTGCGGGTCATCCAACGTGCTGACGAAATCTCCAGCTTCGTTGCCATCTATTGGAGCGACGGCAGGCAGCCGCTTTCCGCACAGGTGAAGAAGGGGCTGGCTGCAGCGTTCACGAAGTTCGATGGAGACGAGCTCGCAAGATCCGATCGCGAGGGCACTGTGCGACTGCGCGATGTGCTTTTCCTCTGCCACGCTCGTCCGCGGGACATCACGCAGGAGGTACTGTGGAAGCAGTTTGCCGAAGACACACTGCCTGCGCAGATGCACTAGGGTGTGTCTCCGCGTCCATTCGAAAGATCGGGCGCTCGCGCAGGAGCCCACACCTTGCGGATTAACAGCGGCGAAGTTCTTTCCGAGAAGCACTAGTGGCCGCCCCAATTTTCGTGCAGACGACTGTTGATTCTGCTGCAACAAATAGGTGGCGGCCACATCGAAAGACTATGGCCTCCTCAACCCTTCAGCAGCTCGAAACCCGTCAACTCGGCAACTCAGACATGAACATCACCCGCATTGGCTTCGGCGCCTGGGCCATCGGTGGCGGCGACTGGCAGTATTCATGGGGTCACCAGGACGACGATGATTCTGTCGCGGCAATTGAGCGCGCATTGGATCTCGGTATCAACTGGATTGACACCGCGGCGATCTATGGCCTTGGTCACTCGGAAGAGGTGGTCGCGCGTGCGCTGAAACAGTCACCGCACAAACCATACATCTTTACCAAATCTTCCATGCGTTGGGACGGCGATCGCAAGATCTACCGCGATCTGACGGCGGCTTCCGTTCGAGAAGAAGTGGAAGCGTCCTTGCGCCGTCTCAGAATCGACGTCATCGATCTCTACCAGATCCACTGGCCCGACCCCGAAGCCGAAATCGAAGAGGGCTGGGAAACCATGGCAAAGCTGAAGCAGGAGGGCAAAGTCCGCTACATCGGCGTCTCCAACTTCAACGTTCCGCAGATGGAGCGCGCCGCCAAAATCGCAGCAATCACCTCCCTGCAGCCGCCTTATTCCATCATCCATCGCGATGTGGAGGCTGAGATTCTGCCGTGGTGCCGGAAGCATGGCGTCGGTGTCATCAACTATTCGCCGATGGCGTCGGGCCTGCTCACCGGTAAGATGACGGCCGAGCGGATCCAGCGGCTACCCGCCGACGACTGGCGGCGCAAAAATCCGCAGTTCAACCCGCCGAAGCTCGAAAAGAACCTTGCTCTGGTCAAGCAGCTTGCCGAGATTGGCCATAAGCACAGCGTTGAGCCGGGAGTGGTGGCAGTCGCCTATACATTGCACAATCCGGCGGTAACTGCGGCTATTGTCGGTGCACGTCGGCCTGACCAGATTGATGGAACCGTCGCCGCGGCATCCTTCACTCTGAGCGACGACGAATATCGACAGCTTCGCACATTCGCGGAGACCAGACTCGCGTGAACAAAAGCAGAAGAGCCTGTCCAGTGGACAGGCTCTTCTGAACTCGACGAAAGCGGAATTACATCGCTTCCAGATACTTGGGGAAGAGCTGGCCGGCGCTCTCCTGAAACAGCGTGGTCAGCCGCGCCAGCATTTCGCTGTACAGGGCTGTCGCTCGATGTGCATTCACCGACGCACCCACTGTCGAGTGGGACATCGCGTACTTCATAAGCGCCATCAGCACGCAAAGCCGGATCTGAAAGGCATCGCTGCGCAAACCTTCTAGCAGCGCCTCGTCAGGATCGGTGCCGTGCTCTGCAGCGTAGTCTGCGAGCTGGACCAAAAGCGGGGCGTTGCAGTACATCGCCCATAGTCCGCGAGCGCCATCGATCCTCTTCCAGATATCAGCAGGAGTCGCCTTGATACCGCCGCGGTAGAGATACCGTTCAGAGACCTCATCCAGTCCCCAGTCGTTGGCCCGCAGCGACTGGACGATCTGGTCCCAGCTGCGTTGCCTCCGCTTTGCCTGCTGACGGCGCCACACACCCACAAATCCGAGTAGGGCGACCACGAGCAGTATCTGGAAGACTGAGAACGTCATCTGCGATCATCGCTCCGAGTAACAGATAAACGAGTACGTTTGGCTGACTGAGCTATTGTTACCAGAACTTCTTGCATTTGTGGAGTGAAATCTTTGCGTGGCGATTCATTTCGGGAAAACGACCATGCCCAGAACAGAAGAGTGCAGATATAGCCCGCCGACTGAATCTGCGTAAGCTGCCTGTAATGAGCGCTATAAGAGAGCTGGTTCAGGTCGCTGATGTGACTGATCGAAAGCTGAACCAAAAGAGAGACGGCACCATAAAAGGCAAGGCCGGACGCAAGCTGTAGCACGCGGTTTTTCCACCCAATGCCTAGAAGTTGTGCAAAACCCGCCAACGCAGCGAAAAGGAGCAACTTCAGCACCGCCAGCCCGAGAGTAACCGTGGCAAACGACTGGGTAGATGTGTTCAGCCCATTCGGTTGAAGGCTGGGCGAGAAGGCAGCCGCAAGAATAGTGCAAATGAGGATTGCAACTGTGACGATCGGCCAGAGCCGGAATGGAAGCGATCGCTTGGATGGTGCGAAGACGTTCCGGCCAATCTCCACAACCAGCAAGAACTGCAACAGATAATCGAGGACAGTAACAGTAAAATAAAATCGACGGTAAACGACATCCCCTGATCCCTTGTACAGCAGCCCAGGCCAAGGGATCTTCTATCAGGTTAAATATCAAATACGTCAGCAGGATGGGATAGCTCCTGCTCATCTTCCTCTTTAAGATGACGACCGTCAGAAACGCTTCTGCAGCGAGTGTTAATGCCCAGAGCGCGCTATCGGCTGTCAACCAATGCATCTGCAGCTCCCGAATAGGTTTCTCGGTGAGCATACGCGAAATTGATATCTATGCGTAAACAGCCCCCATCGGATGGGGGCTGTCGGGAATACAGAATCGAGGAAGTTTTCGTTAGCTCTTGCCCATGTCACGCGGAGCAGGGATGCCAGGGCTGCCATCGCGAAGGAGACAATCTTCTTGCCCATGTCACGCGGAGCAGGGATGCCGGGCTGCTGGCGAAGGAGACAACCTTCTTGCCCATGTCACGGGGAGCAGGGATGCCAGGGCTGCCCATCGCGAAGGAGACAATCTTCTTGCCCATGTCACGCGGAGCGGGGATACCAGGACTGCTCACGGCGAAGGAGACACTCTTCCTGCCCATGTCACGCGGCGCAGGGATACCAGGGCTGCTTATGGCGAAGGAGCCACTCTTCCCGCCCATGTCACGCGGAGCAGGGATGCCAGGGCTGCCGGCCGATACCATCGCGTTAGCAAAGCAGGGTACTGTCAGTGCGGCGGACAAAATAAGAACGGAAAATGACTTCACGAAATGGGCCTCCCGGGGTCTAAGTACTCGTGGCGTATCGCCTACGCAGTACGAACCTTAGCGGAGGTTGCTTGGCATCGCTACAACTTTGGTGGAATTTAGCTCTGGAGAGAGTGGTAATATTACCGACGTACTAAATTCTTCGATTTCCAGCGGTTGAGTCGTCATGCATTTCCAGCGCAAAGGAGTCGAACGGTCACATTCGGGGCCGCGTGCTCCTCAGGAGGGTCCTTCGCTACTCTCTTCGTGGGATGGGCCGAACCCTCACCGGGAACCTATAGTGACGACATGACCCCCGCTATCTCGGCACAGGCAAAAGCGGATGCCCCGGTTGAGCTGAGAAATGCCGTTCGCTTTCCGCTACAGATACCTCTGCGACTTTTCACCGCGGCTGGAGAGATCGCGGCGATGACGGAGAACATCTCCGCCACCGGGGTCGCATTCACCCTTCCCCGGCCGCTCGAAGCCCAGACTCAAGTGCGCTTTACAATGAAAATGCCGGCAGAGGCCATGGGAACCCCGACAGACGTAGTAGTTCACTGCACTGGGCGTGTGGTACGCTGCAACACCAGCGACACCTGTTGGCGTGCCGCGGCAGTTATCGACGAATATTACTTCAGTCAGTAGAATGCATATGAGCGCAGCCAAGGCGGACATGCTGGACGAGACCATCCCCGACGATCCAGTCGAGCCCATCGCTTCGACCGAACCCAATATCGTCCGCATTATCCTTGCGGATTCGCAGGCCATCTATCGTGTCGGAATGCGCAAGATCTTTGCGCTCGAAGATGACATCCGGGTAGTTGCCCAGGTCGATAACCTCCAGAACCTGGAGGCGGCGATCCAGAGGTTCCCAACGGACCTGGTGATCCTCGAAGGCGGCCTTATTTCGGGTACCACGGATGCGATTCCCGCCATCGTGCGCCGCAACCCGCACGTCAAGATCATTATTCAGGCGGTATCGACTGACGAACAGAACACGGTCGAACTCTATCGCCGCGGCGTTCGCGGCATCATTCCGCGATCCATCTCGCCGGATTTGCTGGTCAAGTGCGTACGCAAAATCGCTCAGGGAGAGACCTGGATTGACAACCAGTCGGTGAACTGGGTGATTGAGGCCTATCGCTCTCAGGCTACCGCGCTGACCAGTCCGAAGAGCCAGCCACGCTTGTCTCCTAAGGAAATGGCGATCATTACCTGCATTACCCAGGGCAAGCGCAACAAAGAAATTGCCTACCAGCTGGGTACGACGGAGCAGGTGATCAAAAACTACCTGCGCAAGATTTACGACAAGCTCGGCGTCTCGGACAGGCTCGAACTGGCCCTCTATTGCCTCCACCATCAGCTGCACAAGAAATTTGCAGACGGGGCGGTGAACGCCGAAGGCGGCGATGCAGTACTCACACCCATGTCCACACAGCAGTCCGCGTCGGCACCCAAGTAGCTCTCCACGGAAGCTTCTTTCTCATAAGTCAGCCCGCTCGGGCTGTTGGTAAAGATTGAGGTGCGCGGCCGTATTGTTTCGGTGGTCTCATCGCCTCATCCAACAGGTCAATCAGCAGTTGGAGTCTTGCGGGCGCCATGTGCTCGAATAGCTCGCGAATCCGGCTCTCCAGCGACGGGATGACAGATTCGACCAGCAGGCGGCCCTCCTCGGTGATCTCCGTCAGCACTGCGCGACGGTCGCGCATGTCGCGCCGCCGCCGCACCAGCCGCTGCTTCGCCAGCCTGTCCAGCAGGCGCGTAATATCCGGATCCGTCCCCGCCAACCGGCTCCCCAGCTCAGAGCAGGTGAGTCCACCGGATCCCTCGTTGTGAAGTGCCCGCAGCACGTTGTACTGTGTCCAGGTTATGCCACGGCCGCGCAGCGCAACATGAATCTCGCGCCGGAGTTGCTCGGTCACTCGCTCCAGCAGCGCGAAAGCAGCGTCCGCCGTATTGCTGGGCAACCGGACCTGTTCGACGTTGGATAACAGCGGTCTCTCCGCCTCCACGTGTGCCTCCTTCGCAGCGAAATCCCTTAGGTGCGGATAGCGGCTACTACGTTTAGCCAAGGCGTTGGCCGAACAATGGACCTAACAAACAGATCCGGACCAAATCTCCATTCATCATCAATACTTCACAGTGATCCGGACTCCACGGTGATTGGGATGCGACTCTGGTCGCGGATGATTGCGTATTGAAAGGATGCAAATGGATTTATTCAAAAGTTCTGCTGCTATGCTGGCCTCTGTCTGGTGAACCCCCTTGTTCCATTCCGGACGCTAACCGCCAGGCAGCGCCATGCCTTCGCCGCCTGTTTCCTCGGCTGGTCTCTGGATGCCTTCGATTACTTCATCCTGGTCTTTTGTGTATCCGCCATTGCGACAGATTTCAGCGTTGCCAGAAGCGCGGTAACAGAAGCGCTCGTCCTCACTCTCGCCTTTCGCCCTGTGGGTGCTCTGCTCTTCGGTTGGATGGCGGATCGCATCGGGCGGCGGCCAACCCTGATTGTCAATATCCTCTGTTATTCCATATTGGAACTGGCCTGCGCCTTTACGCCTTCGCTTCACGTCCTGCTGGTTCTGCGCGCCCTGTTCGGCATCGCGATGGGCGGTGAGTGGGGCGTGGGTGCCGCGCTGGCATTTGAAACCTTGCCAAAGGAGAACCGCGGATTCTTCTCCGGTCTTCTGCAGGAAGGCTACGCAATCGGCTACCTGGTGGCCGCCGCGGTCTTTGGACTGCTCTTCCAATCGATCGGATGGCGCGGCATGTTCATCGTCGGCGCAATGCCCGCGCTGGTCGCGGGCTACGTCGGCCTTAGAGTGGAAGAGTCTCCGGCCTGGCAGCAGGGCAATGCCGCGCGCGGCGCGGGATTATCCCTGTCCGGGCTATGGCAGGGGATCCGTGATTATTTGCCACTGTTCCTGTTTCTTGTTCTGCTGATGTCCGGCTTTAACGCCTTCAGTCATGGCAGCCAGGATCTGCATCCCGTCTTCCTGCAGAGCGATCATCATTTCGACCCTCACACGGTAAGCGTCATTGGCATCATGCTCGCCCTGGGCGCCATCACCGGCGGTGTTGTCTTTGGCGCGCTCTCCGAACGCTGGGGAAGAAAACGCGCCATCATCGCCGCGGCCTTGCTCGCCATTCCGGTCACGCCGCTGGCCATGCTGTCGCATGGCCGCATCGCGCTTGCGTCCGGAGCGTTCCTGCTGCAATTCATGGTGCAGGGTGCCTGGGGCGTCATCCCGGTCTATCTCAGTGAGATCTCGCCCGGCCCCGTCCGAGCCACCTTTCCCGGCGTCGTCTATCAACTGGGAAATCTCATCGCGTCGAAGGTTACAAATATCCAGGCGCGCGTCGCGGAGCACACCGGCGGCTATGGCCCTGTGCTCGCTGTTACCACCATTGCTGTTGCACTGTTCATCGCTATCGTGATGTCCTTTGCCCGTGAATCGCGCGGCGCAGAGATCACCGCTTAGCCGCTCACGAACACAACGCTGTCGTCATCGCAGCATCCCGGAGGACACAATTACTACGCTTGCCGCCATGCGCCTCTCTGCTTTGCTACTCCTGTTTGCATCCCCTGCCGCCCTGCTGCATGCGCAAGGTGGCCCCGGCAAGACCCTCAATGTTTATCCCGGTGCCGCGCCGGGAGCCCTAGGCCATGCCGACGCTGACCGTCCGACAATTGATGTTTATCTGCCCGCAGCCAACCCCACCCATAGCGCAGTCCTGGTCATTCCCGGCGGCAGCTATGGCAAGGTGGTCGCGGATCGTGAAGGAGCCGAGCCCGCGGCGTGGCTCAATCAACGTGGAGTCGCTGCCTTCGTGCTGCACTATCGCGTTGCGCCATACCGGTATCCGGCGCCCATTGCGGATGCCCAGCGCGCCATGCGCCTGCTGCGCGGCCGGGCTGGCGACTTCGGCTTCTCGCCCGACCATCTGGGCGCATGGGGCTTCTCGGCCGGCGGCCACATTGCCAGCGTCCTCGCCACTCTCTTCGACAATGGCATACCGGCAAGTCCCGATCCCATCGAGCACGCAAGCGATCGGCCTGATTTTGTCATCCTGGCCTATCCCGTTATCAGCATGAAACCCGGGATCGGACATGCCGCATCACTGCAGAATCTGCTTGGTCCAATGCCGGAGCCGGCGCTGGTGGCGCTTCTCTCGGCTGAAGATCACGTCACGCCGACCAGCCCTCCTGCCTTCGTCTTCACGACCAACGATGATGACGTTGTTCCGTCACAGAACAGCATGGCTTACGTGGCTGCCTGCCAGCGTGCGGGCGTACCCGTTGAGTTCCATATGTTCGAGCACGGCCACCATGGAGTGGATCTCGCGAACAATCTGCCGCGCTGCACCTCTGGACGCTGTTGCTGGAAAGCTGGATGCAGCAGAATCAGTGGATGACGCCGGCGGCGCAATAACACGATTAAGAAGCTGTTGGAGCTGCTAATCCGCGCACCAGGCGCGAGCTGTACGCCATCACACCGCACAGCACCATGACACACACCAGGATCGATGTAAGCCCGGCATGCTTTCCCACAAAGCCGAGGCCGGGTGGCCCGGCAAGCAAGCCGGCGTAGCCAATGCCAACCGTGGTGGCGATGCCCGCGCCGGCCGGCACATCGCGCACGCGGCCTGCCGTGCGGTAGATCACCGGCGAGCCGTTGGCCAGTCCCGCACCCACCAGCGCGAATCCAAGCAGCCACCACACCACACTGGTCGTGTGCTGCCAGCCAGTCCCCACCACGACTGCCAAACCGGCCGCAGCTAACAGTCCTCCCGCAAAGAGCGTCCGTTCTTCACCGAATCGGGCCACGATCGAATCTCCTGACAAGCGTCCGGTGACCATCAAGGCGGCGAAGACAGCATATCCGTATCCGGAAACGCCGAGACCCGCATCGCGCACCACCCGAAGATAAAGTCCGCTCCAGTCGGCGATTGAGCCTTCGCACACCATGGAGACGAATGCCACCAGCCCCAGCAGTAAAAGTCGACCGTGGGGCCGCAAGGCATGCGGCTGCTCGTGCAAACCCTCCTCCTCGCGTGTCAAGAGAGACGGCGTTGCTGCCACAACCAGCAAGACGACGAATGCAGAGAAGCTGACCACGACGGCTTGCACCGGCACATGCCGCGACAGCAGAACACTCGTGATAGCGGAGCCGATGAAGCCGCCGATGCTCCACATCCCATGCAGCCGCGAAATAGTGCGTTCGCCAAGCTGCTCTTCCACTGCGATGCCCTGCGCGTTCATGGCGACATCCATGCTGGCGCCTGCGATACCGAAACCCAACAGCGCCAGCGTCATGAGCAGCGCAGTCGGCGACAGAACCACCGCGCTCAGCATGATGGGGAAGGCCACGCCCGACACTCGGCTCACGGCTCGACTGCCGCGCCACGCCGTCAGCCGGCCTGCAATCGGCATGGATAGCACGGCGCCCAGGCCGCTAGCCAGCAGCGTCCAGCCCAGTGCGGCCGCGTCCAGATGCAGGTCGCGCGCCCGGTCCGGCAGGTGGGGCACCCACGCGCCCATCACCACGCCGTTTGCCAGGAAGTACATTGCCACCGCGCGCTGTGCGGTCTTGGCACGTGTCGGCACAGGTAGGATCGAGCTCGGCATTCTCTTTAGACTACGAGACTTCTCCGCTCGATGCGCCGGGGGATCGCGATAGACCGTTTCACAAAAGGTCTGGGCCTGTAATGATTACCGACGCAGCTTTTCCGTTAAGAAAAGCTGCTTCTCTCAGATATGGATGAGAACACGGTATTTGTGAAAACGGTCTAAGGTGAGTGCAGGAGCAATGTTCATGCCGGATTCACCAATCCATCTCTCCGCGCCCGCCGCTCGCGTCCTGGGTTCGCTGCTGGAGAAGGAGACCACTACGCCCGAGTACTATCCGCTCTCCATGCTGGCGCTGACCAACGCCTGCAATCAGCGCTCCAGCCGACATCCGGTCATGGAGTTGAGCGAAGACGAAGTTCGCATGGCGTTGCATGAGCTAGAAGATATTGGCCTCGCCGCGCCGGTACGGGGAACGGAGAGCCGGGTTGCGAAATACGCACATCACGTCGGAGAAGTCTTCAACCTGCGCCGGGGCGAGCTCGCCATCCTATGCGTCCTGCTCCTGCGTGGAGCGCAAACTCCAGGCGAGCTGCGCAGCCGCACAGAACGCATACACAGCTTTACCGCAATGGATGAGGTGGAGGGCACGCTGCAGCAGCTTGCCCAGCGAGAGCCGCCGCTTGCGCGCGCATTACCGCGTGAGCCTGGCGCCCGCGAGCAGCGCTATGTTCATCTGCTGTCGGCTGTGGCCGCTGCAGGTCCCGCAACTACCGCAGACCTGCCGCGTAGCGCCGCCCCCTCTCCGGATTTGTCACGCGATGGGGTTGCGGATCGGGTCGCAACCCTCGAGGGCGAAGTCACGCAGCTTCGCGCGCGTATCGCATCGCTCGAAGACAAGCTGACGCAGCTCCTCGGCTGAATCGCTGCCCGACCGCATATGCTGAAACCATGACCTGGCTTGTGTGGGCGCTTCTCTCGGCACTCTTCGCGGCAGCAACGGCGATTCTCGCCAAAATCGGTATTGCCGGCATCGACTCTAACCTCGCCACTGCCATCCGCACCACCGTGGTTCTGGTCTTTACCTGGGCTATCGCCATCGCGCTTGGCAAGCACAACGAGATCGCCGCGATTGCGAGCCGCTCCTGGCTCTTTCTCGTCCTCTCTGGCATTGCGACCGGGCTGTCGTGGCTGTGCTACTTCCGCGCCCTGCAACTCGGTCCTGCGTCTGCAGTCGCGCCCATCGACAAGCTCAGCGTGGTCCTGGTCATCCTGTTCGCGTGGATGTTTCTCGGAGAAGGACTCACTGCGCACAAAATAGTCGGCGGCCTGCTGATTGCCGGCGGAGCAGCCACCCTGGTCTTCGGCTAAGCAAAGATTCAACCACAAACAGAAAGGCCGGACAGCAGACGTGCCATCCAGCCTCTCGTGCTTCTACGTATGTTGCTTTAACGAATCACGAAATCGGCCCGGCAGCCGCGGTCTACCCAGATGCCGCGCCGGTCATATCCCCAGCTATAGCCTTGAGTGCAGCGCGCGTCGCTCCGTTGTCTTACCATTTGCACGCCGCGTCGCGTGTCTGCCGGACAGTAGTTTCTCTTACCGTTATCCGAGGAGCAGGTGATCGCCTGCCCGCCAGGGCCCCCTGGACCATAACCCGGACCTCCCGGTCGATAGCCGTTGACCGTGAAATCCGCTCGACAGCCGCGATCGACCCAGATCCCACGCTGGTCATATCCCCAGCTATACCCCTGAGTGCAGGGTGAACCGCTGCGCTGTCTTACAAGTTGCACGCCGCCACGCGTGTCTGCAGAACAATAGTTCCGCCTCCCATTGTCGGATGAGCAGGTGATCGCCTGGCCGCCTGGACCATAACCCGGACCTCCCGGTCGATAGCCGTTGACCGTGAAATCCGCGCGACAGCCGCGATCGACCCAAATGCCTTGCCGGTCATAGCCCCAGCTATATCCTTGCTGACAGCGCGCATCGCTGCGTTGCCGGAGCATCGACACCCCGCCGCGCGTGTCTGCGGCACAGTAATTCCGCTTGCCATTGTCCGACGAGCAAGTCACCACCTGTTGCGCCATTGCTGGCCGCGCCGCCATCGCGATCACCGCGATGAACCCCAAAACTGCAACAAGAAAATCGCGCATTCGCATATTGCAACTCACCCCCGTCGGGAATCCTACACCGCGGGTCAATCTCGCTGGTCATTCAGCGGTTGGTACGCAGATAGAACACCATGCCGACTGCAGCGGCGATCACCAGCAATGCGGCGCTCAATAGGACGCTTCCCAGCAGAAGCGTCACCCGCCTGCGCTGCGCATCGCTGGGGCGTGTGATGCCGAAGGTTTGTATGAAGACCTCGACCAGATATTCGAGAAGTCGCATTATAAGATCAGACCTCTCACGGTATATTCCTCCGAAAGCCCAAGGCTGCCCTTATTGTTCATGGGAGGAGTAACATTTTGCCCATGAAGCGAATACTCGAGCGCCTTCGGGACCTTTTGTCCGGCCGGCGCAGCCCTCCACCATCCGGCGAGCCGGATGCGGGAGTACGGGTTCCCCTCAAGCGGGGTCCGGGTGGCCGCAGTGCCAGCGCTGTTGCTGAACCCGACGAGTCTTAGCTGCACAGCGCGGGTATGCTACGCCGGCCGCTGCAGGTCGAAGCGATCGCGCGTGCGCACATAACTCGGGCCGCCCATGCGCCCTATTGCGCCCAGTTTGTCCGGATCAATGCGGAAGTCCTCGACCAGGTTTTCACTTATATGAAAGCGCACCACTTCGCCCAGCACGATGCTGCCACCTCCCGGCCGGTCGCTCACCTCGATGACCTGGCGCAATCGGCACT
Source organism: uncultured Acidobacteriaceae bacterium (assembly GCA_963757575.1). Classification (GTDB taxonomy): domain Bacteria; phylum Acidobacteriota; class Terriglobia; order Terriglobales; family Acidobacteriaceae; genus KBS-83. The sequence continues at coordinate 71,653 of CAVWSD010000009.1, read as the reverse complement.
CCATCTGCACCGGACTTTCCGCCACACGCGGCGGCTTCACAAGCTCGCTTGGTAGCGGCGTCAATGCGGCCAACTCGAACTCATCCACCTCAGGCGGCACCTGTGCAGACGTGGCATTCATCTTTTCGGCGATCGTTTCTGTAACTACGTTGAGCACGAATTCACGCGTGGCAATCACGTTCCGCAGCGTGTCCTTGTGCGTTGCCAGACCGCGTCGCGGCTCTTCGCGCCGGACTGAAGGGCAGAACAGCACCACCGGCGGATCGGCCGAGACGGCGGTGAAGAAGCTGAATGGCGCCAGGTTGCGCACGCCGCGCTCATCCAGCGATGAGACAAAGGCGATGGGCCGTGGCACGATCGCGCCGATCATCAATTTGTAGATACTCTGGACAGACTCGTGGGCGGGATCGAAGCTGAGCATAAATGCAGTAGACGACAGAAGAAGAAAGCAGGCAATGACAGTGCTTGGATCGAAGGTAAAGAATTCGATCTGTTGTCATCTGCGTGTCTGAAGTTGTCTATCGTCGCGTCTACAGGTTTCCGCGGTCCGCCTGCTCGCGCTCAATCGCCTCAAACAGCGCCTTAAAGTTGCCCTTGCCGAAGGAGCGGCTGCCCTTGCGCTGGATGATCTCGTAGAACAGCGTCGGCCGGTCTTCTACCGGCTTGGTGAAGATCTGCAGCATATAACCCTCATCGTCGCGGTCGACCAGGACGCCCAGTTTCTCCAGTTCATCCACCGGCTCATCGATCTTGCCGACCCGTTCCTGCAGACTGCTGTAATAGCTGTGCGGCACCTTCAGAAAATCCACGCCCTGGCGCTGCAACTGGGCCACCGTCTGCAGAATGTCATCGGTGGCCAGCGCCAGATGCTGCACGCCCGGGCCGCCGTAGAAGTCCAGATATTCCTCGATCTGCGACTTCCTGCGTCCCTCGGCCGGCTCGTTGATGGGAAACTTCACGCGTCCGTTGCCATTGGCCATCACTTTGGACATCAGCGCGGAGTATTCGGTCGAGATATCCGCGTCATCAAAATGCTGGTAGAGCCCAAAACCCATCACGTCACGGTAAAAGTCGACGAAGGTGTTCATCTCGTTCCAGCCCACGTTGCCTACCATGTGATCGATGTGCAACAGGCCGACCGGACGGGCCTGCGTGTCCTCCGGTGTTGCGCGGTAACCGGGCAGGAACGGACCATTGTAGTTTTTGCGCTCGACGAAGGTGTGGATGGTTTCGCCATAGGTGGCAATGCTCGCCATCACTACCGTGCCGTGCTCGTCCTTCTGCTCGAATGGCTCGCGCACGCTCTTCGCGCCGCGTTTTGTAGTCTCGCGCCAGGCATCCCGCGCATCGTCCACCCACAGAGCCACGTCTTTCACGCCGTCGCCATGCTTCTGAATATGCGCCGCGATTTCCCCTTCCGGACGCACCGGCGTGGTCAGCACCAGCCGGACTTTGCCCTGCTCGAGCACGTAGGAGGCGCGGTCGCGCTGCCCCGTCTCGGGCCCGGCATAGGCAACCAGCTTATGGCCGAATGCGAGCCGATAGTAAGTACGCGGACTGCCGCGCGTTGCCTACATAAAACTCGACGTGATCCGTGCCGTTCAGCGGCAGGAAATCCTTCTTCGCCTCAGCTTCGGGATGCACCATGGTCGCCATTGCTCGTCCTCCAACTGCGCAGCATTGCCTGATGGCCGCGTAACCGGCCGCCGCGCAACCCTTCAAGATATACCGCGATGGTGCGGTCGTGCCAGAGATGACCGGCGTTTCCGGAGGCGGCCGGCGTGCATTGACAGACGCGATTTCGCCTGCGATCCTCAAAGGTTTTCTCGGACTATTCGGGCCACCTGCGCAGCACCTTGCAAGCCGTTCTATTCTTAGCTAGAGAGGGACCACATCCATGGCCGCTACCGCTTCTGCTCCCAGCCTTCCGCTTGCTGCGCGCTACCTCGTCCAGCAGGACTGGAGCCGGTATACCGCGGACCAGCACGCCGTCTGGACGGAGCTGGTCGGCCGCCGCATGCCCCAGCTCGAAGAGCATGCCTGCCAGGAATACCTTGACGGCTTTCACAACATCGGCCTGCGTCAGGATGTGATCCCGGACCTCGCCATGGTAAACACGCTGCTGGCGCCCCGCACCGGCTGGAATGCGACCGCCGTCTCCGGGTATCTGCCCGGCCCGGCATTCTTCGAAATGATTGCCGCTCGCCGCTTTCCCACCACCATTACGCTCCGCACGCGCGAGTCGCTCGAGTACACACCGGAGCCGGACATCTTTCATGACGTTTTCGGCCATGTCCCCATGCACGCGCATCCGGTATTTGCCGATTTCCTGCAGAGCTACGGCCAGGTCTGCGCAGGCCTCACCCGCCAGGAGGATCTGGACCGCATGGCGCGTCTCTTCTGGTTCACCGTGGAGTTTGGGGTCATCCGCCAGAACGGCAAGATCAAGCTCTATGGATCCGGATTGATCTCCTCCCACGGCGAATCGACCTACGTGCTCTCCGGCGGCCCCGAGATCCGCGATTTCAATCTCGACGAAGTCATCAACCGCGACTTCAACATCTCCGAGATGCAGAAGGTCGTCTACGCCGTCGAATCCTTCGACCAGATTTACGAAGCCACGCGCGAGGCTCGCTCCCGTCTAAGCTGATCGAGCCTGCCGCCGGACTGACCCGCTCCAACTCACCTCGAGCAACTCGCCAATTGCGCATGCCCCAAAAGATGCACAGATATTCATGCGAATTTACAGTGCGCTCATGCACAATGCGGTAAGGAGTTTCCTTCGTGCCCCGTACTCATTTCCACCAGCAGCTCGAGCAGTTGAAGGACAAGCTGCTTGCCATGGCCGCGCTCTCGCAGCAGGCCGTGGAGTACGCGGTCGACGCGTACCTGGAGCGGGATGAGCGGCTCGTCACCTTCGTTCGGGAGAACGAAACGGCCATTAACGGAGCCCAGCGCGATGTCGATGAGATGGCCTACGAGCTGCTCGCGAAAGAGCAGCCTATGGCCATCGATCTGCGCTTCATTCTTTCCGTGATCAAGATCAATGCGGACCTGGAGCGCATCGGCGATCAGTCCATGAGTATCGCGCTCCGCGCAGAAGAGATGCTGCGGGTGCCTGCGGCCACGTTGCCCGTGGACATTGCTGCCATGGCCACCCACGCGTCGGACATGATCCGCCGCGCCGTCCAGTCATTGATCGAAGCTGACGCCCGCCTCGCCGAATCTGTCCGCGAGATGGACGACGACATCGATCACATGAACCGCGCCGCGCATGTGGACCTGATCCAGGTCATGCAGCAGTCGCCGCATACCAGCCTCCAGGCGCTGAATGCGGTCATCACTGCGCGCAACCTGGAACGCATCGCCGATCATGCCACCAATATCGCCACCGACGTCATCTTCTGGGTGCGCGGCGCCGACGTGCGACATCAGCTCGCGATGGCGGAGTAGAACGCCTCCGCTGCAGGTCAAATCAAAGACAGTGTAAGGTAGCAACGACCCTTTGCTTCGAGGAAGGACGTCTCCGCATCATGCTGCGTGTCCGCTCTTTGCTTCTTATTTTCCCCGCCGTTCTGCTGAGCGCTTCTCTGGGAACCGCGCAGCAGACCCCTTCGCATGCAAAGCCCTCTGCCGCGATCCCTGCACGCAATATCGAAATTCACTTCGATCCCGCCTCGACGCAAATCCGCTTCAAGGTGGGCAGCATGCTGCGCGATGTGCGCGGAAGCTTTCAGTTCAAGGGCGGGGCGCTCGCCGTCGATCCCGATTCAACACTCGCGCAGGGAGAGTTGCTGGTCGATGCCACCACCGGCCGCACCGGCAACGCGGCGCGCGATAAGGAATTGCAGGAGGATGTGCTCGAAAGCAAACGCTATCCCTCCATCTTCTTTCACGCCGAGCATCTGCGCGGACAGATACCAAAGACCGATGGCTCTTCAGATGTGATTGCCGACGGCATGCTGAATATCCACGGAGCCGATCACCCCCTGCAGATGAAAGTCCACCTGGTGCGGGTCGGCAATTCGCTCAGCGCCACCACCCATTTCACCGTTCCTTATGTCGAGTGGGGCATGAAAAATCCCCGCGGTTCGTTCCTCCACCTCAGCAAGACAGCGCAGGTGGACGTAAGCGCAAAGGGAACCACCCGCACCGTTGCCACCATCAACAGTGGCCAGTCCAACGACAGTGATCAGGAGGGTCCCAGCTAAGAGCTGGGACCCTTGACGCTAGCTTGCCGGCGTATTCAACTGCTGGACCAATTGAAAGATAAACGTGCCCACCAGCGCCGCCGACATGATGCAGGTCGTGACGGTCATGACGCGTACCGCCGGCTGCACCTTCCGCACCCGGGCCAGGATGCTCTCCTGCTCCTTGTGCTGATGGTCGTTGCAGTCTCCCAGGAAGAGGCAATCCTCTTCATACCGGGTCAGCGTGGAACGGTAAGCAAGCAGCGCAAGCAGGATGGTGGCCGCAACTGCCCACACGATAAAGACAATGGTCAGATAGTGCATACAGCACCTCCGGTTCAACCGCGAGCGGTCCCACTACCCAGGCGCTGTTGTACAGCCGGTCTCTGGGGGATCGAGGGGCCGTTCTGGGGTGAAATTAGTCTCTTCCGGGCACCATTGACAACATTTTTCAGGTTTATTTCGATACGGTGAATTCGGAATAAACTTGCGGTTTTCGGGGCCGTTCGCTCCTCATTTGGACCACCTCCCGTGGTCTCCTGAGTGCATAATCTTTGAGCCTGGCCAGCTTCGATGCCCCGGTGCTCATCACAAGCTGTGACTGCGCCGTCCTCCCGAAGGAAATGGCCTGCATCTCGCATCTGTAGAGAGACACAAGAGACACAGAAACACCGGAGAGATCGCCTATATGAAGAGTTTGTCCCTATCCGCAATCTGCGCGCTGGCCGTTCTTACGCTGGCGCTCCCCGGCTGCGATCGCTCGACTACCCCGAATGATCAGGAAATCCGCCAGAAATCTGCCGACGCGACCCGGCAAGTCCAGAAGGGCGCAAAGCAGCTCAGCGCAGACGCGAAAGTTGCCGCCGCGAATGCCGTCAATGGCGTAAATGCGGTCGCCCAGGGCGTGAAAGACGGGGTAAACAGCGGAAAACAGGGCGACAGCGGCGATCTGGTCGACATTAACAGTGCTTCAACTGCGCGCCTGGCCATGCTGCCTGGGATCAGCATCAGCAAGGCTCATGACATCGTGAAGGGACGCCCCTACCGCGACGCTCATGCATTGGTGCACCGCGGCCTGCTGACCCAGGAGCAATACGACCAGGTCGCCGACAAAATAACCGCCCGCTAGCCTTACCGGACGGTAACGAAATGCGGGGCAATCCTGCGACGAACCGGTGCCCAATTGCATCCCTATAGGAAGCGGAAATTCGGATACAACTTGTCCGGGATTCGCCGCCGCTTTAAAATAGAAGGAACAGCAGCTCCAAGGGAGAACCAGAGATATGGCAACCATTGCGCAGCCTTTGACCGATCAGTCCAACCCGACCAAGCAGACGCCCCTCAATCTGACAGATGGGGCCATCGCCAAGGTGCGGGAGATCATGGCGACGCAGGACCCTCTGCCGGCTGGTCTGCGCATCGGTGTTGTGGGTGGCGGATGCTCCGGCTTCCAGTATTCGATGTCCTTTGAAAACCAGGCCGGCATGATGGATAAAGTATTCAAATTCGACGACTTGAAGGTCTTTGTCGATGCCACTTCGATGATGTATCTGAACGGCTGCGTCGTCGATTATGTGGAGACCCTCGAAGCGGCCGGCTTCAAGTTCGAGAACCCCAGCGTGAAGAGCACCTGCGGTTGCGGCTCCTCGTTCAGCGCCTAGGTTGTCTCAGCATTGAGGGCGAACACGCCCCTCCAGCCCTCGGCCATAGCCGGGGGCTTTCTGCTGTACCCTGAACGTCTTGAGGGTTCCCGCAACGCAATGAAGGCTCTGCTGCTCTCCGAATATAAACATCTGGCCATCGCCGATCTTCCGACGCCTGCTCCCGGTGCCGGCGAGGTCCTCATCCGCGTAGCGGCCTGCGGCATTTGTGGCAGCGACGTCCATGGCTACGACGGCGCCTCCGGACGGCGCATCCCGCCTATCGTGATGGGCCACGAAGCTGCTGGCGTGGTCGCCGCCGTCGGTGAAGGAGCCGCGAAATACCGGGTCGGCGATCGCGTCACCTTCGACTCCACGGTCTACTGCGGCATGTGCGAGTTCTGCCGGCGCGGTGAGGTCAACCTCTGCGACAACCGTCAGGTGGTTGGGGTCTCCTGCGGCGACTACCGCCGCGCCGGCGCTTTTGCGGAATACGTAGCTGTGCCGGAGCGCATTCTCTATCGCCTGCCCGACAATCTCTCCTTTGCCGACGCAGCCATGCTCGAAGCCGTCTCCGTTGCCATCCACGCGGTGCGCGTTGCTGAAGTCAAAAGTGGCGAGACGGCGCTGGTCATCGGTGCCGGCATGATCGGCCTCCTTATCCAGCAGGCGGCGCGCGCGTCGGGGTGCTCGCGCATCTTCGTCACTGACCTCGATGCCACGCGCCTCGAGCTTGCCCGTTCCCTGGGCGCGGATGCCGTCATCGACGGTTCGCGGGAGTCGCTCACATCGCGTGTCGAAGAACTCACCGGCGCTCGTGGCATGGACGTCGTCTTTGAAGCGGTTGGGCGGCCCGAGACAGTGGCCGTCGCCATCGACTGCACGCGGAAGGGTGGCACAGTCGCGCTGGTCGGCAACATCGCGCCTGAGGTCTCTATCCCGCTGCAAAAAGTAGTGACGCGGCAGATTCGCCTGCAGGGCTCCTGCGCTTCCGCCGGCGAGTATCCGCAGGCCATGGAGTGGATCGCAGCCGGGAAGATCAAGGTGGCACCACTCATCACCGCGGTCGCGCCGCTCGATGAGGGGCCATCGTGGTTCGCGCGCCTCTACGCCCGAGAGCCAAACCTGATGAAGGTGGTCCTCGATCCAAGGATGGGCGGTGTGCAGAAAGGCGCGCCGGCATGAGCCTTGGTTCCGGCGCCGCTCTGTTCGATCTCTCCGGTCAGATTGCCCTTGTCACCGGAGCCAGCCGCGGCCTCGGCCAGCATTTTGCCCGCGCACTTGCCCACGCCGGTGCGGACCTGATTCTCACCAGCCGTAACGCCGGCGATCTCGCGGCATTCGTCGGCGAGATCGAATCGCTCGGCCGCCGTGCATACGCCGTCGCGCTCGATGTGCGCGATCAGTCCAGCATCCGCAGCATGGTCGAGCAGGTGCGCGCCACGTTTCCGCAGGTCCATATCCTCGTGAATAACGCCGGCTGCAACGTCCGCAAGCCCGCGCTCGACATCACCTGGGACGATTGGAACCTCGTGCTCGACACCAATCTGCGCGGCACGTTCTTTGTGGCGCAAGGGATCGCACGCAGCATGGTGCAGCATCGATATGGCCGCATCATCAACATCGGCTCCGTCACCAGCGTCTTCGGTTATGCCGGTCTGGCCCCGTATGGCGCCAGCCGTGGCGGCGTGCGCCAACTCACCATGAGCCTCGCCGATGACTGGGGCCCACACGGCATCACTGTCAACTGCCTCGCGCCCGGGTGGTTCCGCACTGCGCAGAATCAGGTCCTCTATGAAAACCAGGAGTGGGTCGACTATCTCGTTGATCGCATTCCGGTGAAGCGCCCCGGCGATGTGCACGATCTCGATGGAGCCATCGTCTTCCTCGCCTCCGAATCCAGCCGCTACATCACCGGACAGACACTGCTGGTCGATGGCGGCATCTCCACCGGCGCGACTCGCGCCACTGTTTCGCAGCCGAATAAAGGTCACTCATAATGCTCAGACTCCGCGCTCTCCTCGGGCTGCTTGCCACAGCCATAGTTGCATTCACGCTGCATGCAGAGGGAAGCGCAGGCGGCAAGCTCCGCGTCTACGTCATCGATGTGGAGGGTGGCCAGTCGACCCTCTTCGTCACGCCCGCAGGGAAATCGCTGCTGATTGACACCGGCTGGCCCGGCAATAACTTCCGCGACGCCGATCGTATTGTCGCCGCCGCGAAGAGCGCCGGGCTGAGCCGCATCGACGCGGTACTCATTACCCACTATCACGACGATCACGTAGGCGGCGTACCGCAGCTCGTGCAACGCATCCCGGTCGGCACCTTCTTCGTCCACGGCCCGAACCGCGAACTCGATCATGGCGCAACCGAACGCGGCTACGCAGCATTCCAGAAGGTAATAGCCGATACCAAAGCGAAAGAAATCGTGGCAAAGCCCGGCGATCGCCTGCCCATTCAAGGCATGGATGTCACCGTCATCAGCTCCGATGGCAAGGTGATCGAGAAGTCTCTGCCCGGTGCGGGACAGCCCAATTCTTTCTGCAAGCAGAGCGAGATTCGCCCGCCCGACCAGACCGAAAACGCGCGGTCGCTCGGTGTGCTGATCCGATTCGGAAAACTGAAAATTCTCGACCTGGGCGACCTGACCTGGGACAAGGAACGCGACCTGATGTGTCCAGACAACCGTCTCGGCAAGGTAGACGTGCTCGTCGTCTCGCATCACGGCTGGTACCAGAGCTCGAGCCCCGCGCTCGTCGACGCCATCCATCCGCGCGTTGCGATCATGGACAACGGCGCGAAGAAGGGCGGCTCGATCCCGGTCCTCGACACAATCCGTCACGCGCCGGGCATTGAGGCGCTTTGGCAGTTACATTATTCGGATGAGGGCGGCACTGCGCATAATACGCAGTCCGAATACATCGCCAATCTCGATGGCCCAGACGCCGGCCATGATATCGAACTCACCGCCGGCCGAGATGGCAGCTTCACCGTGCGCAACAGCCGCACTGCTCTCGACAAGGACTACGCGGCAGGGAAGTGAGCCGCTGCGCATTGGCTCAATGCGCCCCAGCAGCACCAGGTAGCCGGCAATCCCCGCCAGCAGGTAGACGGCCGAGATGCCGAAGGCAAGGGCATAGGAGTGCGTCGCTCGCACGATGTAGCCCGTAAGTATCTGCGCAGTGATTCCTGAAACCTGGCAAACAAAATTGACGATGCCGCCCACCTTGCCGACGCTCGCGCGTGGCGTAATCAGCGCCGGAATCGACCAGCCCACGGGCGCCGCGGCGGAGAGCCCGCCGATCGACAGACCGATCCATAGCAGCGCGCGCGTTGCAGTGTGCGCGTGGGCCGCGCCCAGAATGCCCAGCCCGCACGCTGTGCCCGCGACCAGCACCACTTTCCGCACCAGCGGCGCGTTCCATCCGCGCGATACCAGCGAGTCCACCAGTAAGCCGCCGATGAAGAGGTCCGTCGCTGTAGCGAAGAGCCACGGCACACCGGTGTAAAGGAAAGAGTGCAGCAGATCAATGTGCAGTGCCTCTGAAAGGTAAGTCGGCAACCAGGTCAGCAGCAGGTAGAAGACATAGTTGTAGGATCCAAAGCCAAGCGATAGTCCGATCACCTTGCGCTGTCGCAACAGCGCGCTAAGCGATAAGGCGGGTCCGGCAGCGGCGGGCGGCTCGTTCTCACGCGTATCCGCAATCAGCCGCTTCTCCGCGTCGCTCAGCTCCGCATCTTCTTCGGGCTCGCGATACACCACCCAGAACACCAGCAGATACAACAGGCTGATCGCGCCCGTCGCGGCGAAGCTCCATCGCCAGCCCACACGCAGCAGCAAAATGCCCAGCAGCGGCACGCCGATAGCGGAGGCAAGCTTCGCCGCCGCGTCCGTCAGCGACGTCGCAAAGCTGCGTTCACGCGCCGGGAACCAGACACCGATGGCCTTTGCGTTTGCCGGAAACGTCGGCGCCTCGCCAATCCCTAACAACAGCCGCGCGCTGAAAAAGCCGGGCAGGCTGGGCGTGATCGCCGCGGCAAACGATGCCATGCTCCAGATGAAAATGCCGACGCGCTGCACGCGCCGCACGCCAAAACGATCCAGCACCACGCCCACAGGCAATTGGCATAGCGCATAACTCCAGTTATAAGCGGCCGAAAGATAACCGAATGCGACATCCGAGATGCCGAAAGCCGTGTACAGCGCCCCATGCGATACGGATAGGTTGACGCGGTCAAAATAGTTGACCAGCACGCCCAGCCCGAGCAGCCAGCCAATGCGCCACCGCCGCCGCGGCTGTCGTTCAGCGAATGCCGGCAATGCTTCCGACCATCCTATGTCCCGTGCTCATCAGCTCAATGCGCACCCTTCAGATATTTATCGAACCAGTCCACCATACGGGTGATCTCGTCGATCTGGTCTTCGCGCTTCATGAATCCGTGGCCCTCCTGCGGATAGTAGACAACGTCCACGGTCCGCCCTTGCTTCTTCAGGATATCGACAACCTGCGCCGCCTCCTCTCGCGGCACACGGATATCGCGCTCACCCTGCATGACGAGCAACGGCGCGCGCTCCTTGCGCAGAAACTGAATCGGCGATGCCGCTTCGTACTTCGCGCGATCTTTCACCGGGTCTCCCAGCAGCGACTTCTCATACTCCTGCAGCAGCGGATCGGAATGCTGCAGCATGGTGTACCAGTCGATGATGCCGTACTCTTCGACGGCCGCTGCCCAAATGTCAGGAGCTTTGCCGATGGCCATCAGGGTCATGAAACCGCCATACGAGCCGCCTGTGATCCCAACCTTTTTCGGGTCAATAAAACCGGTCGCTTCCATAAACTTCACGCCATAGATCTCATCCTGCAGATCGCCGCCGCCCAGGTCCTGATAGTTTGCTTTTTCAAAAGCGACGCCATAGCCCGTCGATCCACGAACATTAGGCGCAATCACCGTGTATCCACGTGACACCAGCGCGATGATGCGCGGTGAAAAGCTGTCTTCCACCTGGCCCGTGGGGCCCCCGTGCGGCAGCACGATCAGCGGATTCTTACCATCGCGCTTCAAGTTAAATGGCATCGCGAGAAATGCGGAGATGACCTTGCCATCGAAGCTTGCATAGTGCACAAGCTGCGACGGCGGCAGCACCGCGTTGCGAAGTCCCGCACTCTCGACATGCGTGATCTGTACGGGGGTAACGCCCGTGCCTAGCACATAGAAGTTCGGTGCATGCGTCGAGTCCTGGTGGACGAACAAGAATCGGCCGTCCGATGCAAAGGGCGTTGGATCACCGTTCTCATAATTCAGTCCTTCCGGGATCGCACGCGGTACTTCCTTGTAAGTCTTGGCGTCTGTGAAATGAATCGACGTGCGCCCGTCTGCATTCAACGACCACGTGAACACATCGCCCGCAGGCGAAAAACTGCCCGGCTGAGCGTCCCACTGTGTATCTGTGATCCATCTCTTTTGCAGCGTAGCCAGGTCCAAAAGGGCGACGTTGCCATAGCCGTCCTTCTCGTTCGATCCGATGAGCAGCGTCTTGCCATCCGGAGACAGGCTGGAGGCCCCGATGAGCACATTGCCCTGATGCGGAGTCAGCTCGCGCGCAGTCCCAGTGGCGACATCCACACTCCAGGCGCTCACGTCTTCGTGCAGATCGCCGCGGTTCGCATAGAGCGTCGTTCCATCCGGGCTCCAGGCGACGATATCCCAGGACCTTTTCGGGTCCTTCTCGTGCGTGAGCAGCCGCACCTGGTGGGTGCTCCAGTCCATGACCGCGAGATTGACGGAAGATCCCTGCTTCTCCTTATGCTGAAACGCCAGCAGCTTGCCATTGGGTGAGAAGTGCGGGTTGGTCTCACTGATCTGCTCCGTCTGTGTCAGGGCCTGCGGCGTGCCTCCAGCCGCGGTCACTGTGTAGAGGTCGTAGATCTCATCGCCGCCGCGGTCCTGCTGGTACACAACGCTGCCGCCATCCTTCGACCAGATAGCTCCCGACTGCGCATCGTCCGAGTGGAGAAGCTGATGCGCTCCGGTCCCGTCGGCATTCATCACCCAGAGATTGATGCGTCCGGAGGCGTTGCCCGAATAGAGGATCTGCTTGCCGTCCGGCGACCATGCGGCACCGCCAAGACGTACCGTGCTCAGCAAATCCGGGATGTCCACTGGACTGCCTGCTGTTCCTTGCGGCGCGGTCACGATCTTCGGAGCAGTAGCGGTGCGGGAGGTCGGGCCCGCGCTTTGTGCGTGCAATGTAGCAACGGCAGCGGCAGATAGGACAGAGAGAAGCGGCACGGCGAGCGGCAATCATCATCCGGCTCCAGGTTGAAATTTCGGGGCGAGGGCAGTGTACACGTAAGCGCAGTGCCCGATGGACCGTTAGAGGGTCAGCACGATCTTGCCAAGGTGGGCGCTCGACTCCATCAACCTGTGCGCCTCGCCGGCATCGGCCAGCGGAAATCTCGCGTGCACCGTTGGACGAATCGCACCGCTCGCAATCGCCGGCCACAGCTTCGCCTCGACGCCTTCACGCAGCAGACTCTTCTCCTCCGGCCGGCGCGCACGCAGCGTGGAGCCGGTCACGATCAGCCGCTTGCGCATCACTTCGCGCAGATCGAGCATCACCTCGGCGCCGTTGGTCGTCGCGATTTGGATCAGCCGCCCGCGCTGCGCCAGCAGTTCGATGTGCTTGCCGAAATAATCCCCGCCGACCATGTCGAGGATCACCTGGATGCCTTTGCCCTCCGACCACGCCCACGCGGCCGCTACCCAATTCTCCTCTTTGTAATTCCAGGCAGCTTCGGCGCCCAGCTCGCGGCAATAACCGCATTTCTCTTGAGAACCAGCAGTCGTCACCACTCGAGCGCCGATGCTTCGCGCCGCCTGAATCGCAAAGGAGCCGATGCCGCTTGACCCGCCCTGGATCAGCAGCGATTCTCGTGTCCGCAGCGCCTGGGTGTCGAAGAACAGATTCGCCCACACCGTGAATGCCGCCTCCGGCAACGACGCCGCATCTTCGATTGAGACACCATCGGGGATCGGCAGCACCTGGCCTTGCGGAGCTACACAATATTCGGCGTAGCCGCCGCCGGCCAGCAGAGCGCATACCGAATCGCCTACCTTCCATCTCGCGACATTCGTGCCTGTGGCGGCGACATATCCGCTGACCTCCATCCCCAGGATATCTGTGGTACCGGCGGGCGGCGGATAGTGCCCCTTGCGCTGCACGATGTCGGCGCGGTTTACGCCGGCGGCTGTAACCTTGATCAGCACTTCGCCCGGTCTCGGCACCGGGCGCGGCACCTCGGCCACGCGCATCGTGCCTGCGTCACCCGGCCCTTTGACCACAATCGCCCGCATGCGCTCTTCTCTCACATTCATACAGTGAGCCTATCGTGAGCAGGAGGACTCACTCTACTCAGCCGAGGTCGACCGCAGACGAAACGGGTTGAACGAAGTGTGATCATCAAAGGCGTCCACATGCTCCGATCTCTTCAGGCCATACACCACGGCATACGTGATCGGCGTCGCCAGCACCTCGTACAGAACCTTGGCGAGATACGAGGACAGGATAATGTTCGCCTTGGCCGCCCATGGTGCATCGTAAAACGCAATCAGGATGACGATCACCGTATCGACGGCCTGACCGGTCAGTGTCGAACCAATAGTACGCGTCCAGAGCTTTGATCCCTTGGTTAATAACTTCAGCTTGGCCATCGTATAGGAGTTAGTGAATTCACCGGCCCAGTAGGCCACCAGGCTGGCAATGGCAAATCGCGGCACCAGCCCGAAGACCGTCGCAAAAGCCTGCTGATTATGCCAGTCCGGCGCAGGCGGTAGCGCCACTGCGATCTCCCCGAAGATCGACAACAATCCCATGGCCAGAAAGCCCATCCAGATAGCCCGGCGCGAGGCGGCATAACCATACACCTCGGTGAAGACATCGCCGAAGATATAGGTGATGGGGAAGAGCAGCTCGGCCCCGCTCAACTTGAACGGACCCACCTGGCACATCTTCGGTCCGACCAGGTTCGAAATCACTAGAACGACGACGAAGACGATTGTCAGCGTGTCAAGATACTTGAACTTGCGCATGTGATTGGGTTATAGCATCGATGCGCGCCTTGCCCAGCCCTCACATCGGTGCTGGATAGATTGCACGGTCGCCCGCAATTGCAACACGGACCGGGCGCAGGAAGATGTGTTTTGACACCACCCGAACCGCTTGGTAGCCTCAAGTCAGCCTCCAAAGGGCCTGGCGCTGCCGCCCGGCAGCATCCGCAACTACCCAGCGTCCCCGTCGTCCAGTGGCCTAGGACATCGCCCTTTCACGGCGGTAACACGGGTTCGAATCCCGTCGGGGACGCCAAATAAATCAATCTATTAGCCCTTGGTTGCATGCCAAATCCGTGCGGTAACGCTGTGGTCACGATGGAACGCGAACTGCCACCTGGCGCTGCTACGATTTCGGCATGCTTCCTCGTCTCTACACGAACAAACAAATGGGCGACGCATGCGAGATGATCGTTGCCGCCGAGCTTACGCTGGCAGGAATTCCAGCGGCTATGATGCCGGACAATTGGCCATGCTATGACGTCATCGCTCAGCCAATAGAAGGAGGTATACCTCAAAGAATTTCAGTAAAGTCTCGGACTTACAACGTGAACGATCAATTCGACTGGCTGGCCATTGTCTTGCTGCCCGGTGCAGATCAATTGAAGCGCCGTATTTTCGTTGTACCGCGAACTGTTGCAGACGAGCGGGCGCGACGGGATAAGCCGACCGCCAAAGGTGCTGATGGTAGATATTGGCGTCAGGACAAAGTTGCTGAAGTCTTAGCAGAGTTTGAAAATAACTTTTGCTTGTCACCGACAGGGTTGCCGGTAACTGCCGTTTCGGAGATTTTGTTGCCCAAGTCAATTTAGCGGAATGTGAGGTTCGGCGTAAGCGGAGTCAAGCAGTTTGACCCTCGAGTCGAGCTCTGTGAGGAGCGAAACAGAGTTACGGTTCGCCGCATCCACCGGATCGCTTTGTGGCTCAACTTCCGGATTGCTCGTGACTCGAGAGCAACGCGGTAGTCATGCCTTGGGCACGTTGCATCGATCCGTCGTTTGCCAAATTGATTCGGGGTAGCTGGTTTGCTAAGGTCGTCGTCATGCCCGACCGTTCCACCGAGCAGATACGCGAATTGCTCGATTCCCTCTATCGCGTGGATTCGGGACGAATCCTGGCAACTTTGATCCGCTTGCTCGGTGATTTTGATCTTGCCGAGGAGGCAATGCACGAGGCCTTCGCATCTGCGCTGAGCGATTGGCCGAGCGGTGGAGTACCCGATAATCCGCGACCATGGTTGATTTCGACGGCCAGATTCAAAGCCATCGATACTCTGCGTCGGCGGACACGATGGGATGCGTCTCAAGACGAGCTCGCGCGATATCTCGAAGCGCAATGGAGTGGAGCGGAAGAGTCCCATGAAGAGGACAGCCTTGACGATGATCGGCTGCGCCTGATTTTTACCTGCTGTCATCCATCTCTACCGCCGGAAGCGCGCGTTGCGCTCACCTTGCGTGAGGTGTGCGGGCTAACGACCGAGGAGATTGCGAAGGCCTTCCTCACTACTCCGCGCACGATGGCGCAGCGCATTGTGCGCGCAAAGGCAAAGATTCGGGACACACCGATTCGCTACGAGGTGCCGTCGCCGCAGGAGTTGCCGGAGCGGCTGGAAGCTGTCCTTCAGGTCATCTATCTCGTCTTCAACGAGGGCTACTCTGCTGCGGCGGGAGCGGAGGTAACGCGGGCCGAGCTAACCGGCGAGGCGATTCGACTGGGCCGGTTGCTCGCCGACCTCCAGCCGGAGCCGGAGGTCCCAAAGCCGGAAATCATGGGCCTGCTTTCCCTGATGTTGCTGCAGGAATCCCGTCGCGCCGCCAGAACATCGCCGACCGGAGAACTGATTTTGCTTGAGAACCAGGATCGCTCACTCTGGAACCGAAAACAGATCGCGGAGGGAGTGGCATTGCTGGAGAAAGCCCTGAACTCCCGCCGCTTCGGGCCTTACACACTGCAGGCTGCGATCGCAGCCGTTCATGCGGAGGCGGAATCCCCCGCTGCGACCGACTGGCGGCAGATTGTTGCGCTTTACAACCAATTGGTACGAATTCAGCCTTCGCCAGTGGTACAGCTGAATCGTGCCGTGGCGATTGCCATGCGCGATGGCCCAGAGGCCGGTCTGGCACATATCGACGCGGTCTTGGAACATGGCGAATTGGCAAATTACTACCTGGCGCATTCAGCCCGTGCAGAGATGTACCGCAGGCTGGGCAGGACCGCTGAGGCTCGGTCCTCTTATGAGAAAGCCCTGGCGCTGACCCAACAGGAACCAGAGCGGCAATTCCTCGAAGAGCGGATTCGGCAGTTGAAATAAAAACTGGGATAGCTGTCGATTTTTCCGTCGCCCAGCGACTATAGGACAAAAGAACGATGAGCTACGGCTCCTGAATGAACAGGAAACCAGTCATCGGGAACAAACCACAGAATCAAGGAGAAAAGTCATGCCACAGTATCTGGTTGCTAATTACCTCCCCGACGACTTCGACCCGTCCACTGTAACCGAAGCGATGATGGAAGAGATCCACGCGCTCAACCGCGAAATGATTGCTGCCGGCGTGAGGAAATTCGCCTGCGGCATTTCCTCGGCCGGCAACGCGAAGACGCTGAGAAGGCAGCCCGATGGCAAGGTGCTCGTCACCGACGGACCGTACACCGAGACCAAGGAGCACATGGGCGGATTTTGGATTCTGGAAGCCGCCGATCTGGACGAGGCGCTGGCATGGGCGAAGAAGGGTGCCATCGCCTGCGATGTGCCCGGCGAGGTGCGCGAGCTTCTTTTCTATCCGGACCCCAAGGGAGCAACTGAGCGGCAGTGACAACACTGCCGGCGATGCCGGTTCGTGAATTACGAGCGAGCCGGCGCAGTCCAACCGAAGGTTTGCGAAGAAGGAGGAATCGATGAAATACATTTGTTTGGGATACCTCGAGCCCGGCAAGTTCGAAGACATGTCTGAGAGCGAGCGCAACACCTTGCTGGACGAGTGTTTTAGCTACAACGACGAACTGCGGAAGAACGGACATCTTATCGCTGAGGAACCTCTTCAGCCCGCTAACACGGCGGTGACCGTGTGTTGGAAGGACGGAAAAGTTGCAGTGACAGACGGTCCCTACGCGGAAACGAAGGAGCAATTGGGTGGAATTCAGGTGCTTGAAGCGCGAGATCTGAATCACGCAATTCAGCTCATTTCCCAATCACCGGGAGTGAAGTTGAACTGCGGAACAATCGAGATACGTCCTGCAGCGGATATAAGTGAAATGATAAAGGGTAGCGAGCAGCGGCGACGGCGATAGAGATAGCTCGCGATGAGAATCCACGGCCTGACCGACGTAGAAAAGGCCTCATTGATGGGAGTTTCGCACCATCGAAAAAGAGGCTCCAAGGTCGGGATGATCCGCCTGAGTGCCTGTCACTCTTACCATCGGTCCGAATTTGCAGATGCCCAGAGGATTGACCCGCTCTTGAGGGATGAAGGAGCAACCTCGGAACTGTTTTCCCTGCGATGGCGCAGGCCATGAGTTTGTGGGAGACGATTCAAGGAGTTCAAAGGCACGTAAGGATTCGAAAAGAACGCGCAGGGGCCCCGAGTCATCCGGATTGATTTGGCCAGTAAGACCGGACGGTAAACGCCTCAAATAACTGAGTCCCGAGAACACAAGGTCGTCCAGCGACGCCAAGCCTGCGGTCGTTGGGTTAGGAAGTACGGCAGACTTGCGGGGCTTCAGATCTCATCTGCACGACACCAACCAAGTCCTCGGTGATGGTGCTTGCAAGTGCGGAAAACTGTGCCACAATGGCGGGGGAAGTGTCAACATTGATTGTCCGATCGCGATAGCGCGGCGAGGATCAAAATGTAGGTAGACTGGCGTGCAAGTCAGAAGTCTCCCTGGTGTAGCCCACTGTTCCAAGACTCGAGAGCTCTTCTAGCTTCCGGAACGATCTGAATAGTTGTCAGCGCAAGACTTGCCTTCGATTTCGCTCTTGATTGGACATCCTATACGCCCCGGCCATCACCCTCTCAAACTGATCTCACGGTTCTCTATGAAACTGTTTTGGCCATCAGATGCTGGGAAGCTAACCACTCGTCAATCAGACCATGGGCGCAAGTGTAGAAGTATTTGCATTTCAATCACGCCTCTGCTCCTGTGTTTGTGTGTTGCCAGCGCACAAACTCCGGCGGGAAGTGTAAGCGGTGTTATTTCCGACACCGCCAGAGCTCGCATAGGCGGCGCGGCAGTGGTCATAGAGTCACCGGATTCCAGGCAGAGCCGCCATCTCGTGTCGGACGCTCGCGGAGAGTTTCGCGCAAATCAGATGGAGGCGGGGCCGTGGAAGATTACTGTCGAGGCAACGGGTTTTCAAAGTGCAACTGCCCTCGTTGCGATTCGACTAGGTGCCGCGGAAGAGGTTGCGATTACACTTGTCCCCGGCGCGGTAAAGCAAACGGTTGGCGTTATCAGTGAAGCCTCTTCCATTACGGCCCAATCGCTCGATCGCACGAGCAACGTTCTCCAAAGTATTGTGACAAGCAACGATCTCGAGACCCTTCCGCTTGCAGGCCGAACATTCGCAAACATCGCGTATTTCGCTCCTGGAACGGCACCCGTCGAACCGTCAGATCCGACTAAGGCGCGTATCACTGCAGTGTCTACCGGCGGAAGCTCTGGACTTAACAACGAACTTTCTGTAGATGGCGCTGATGATACGGATGATTTTATCGGGGGATTTCTGCAAAATGTATCACCGGATTCGATTCAGCAATTTGCGGTTCGAACAGGTCTCGAGGACGCTGATACGGGAGGAACGACTGCGGGATCTATCGTAATTACCACTAGAAGAGGCTCCGATGACTGGCATGGGCTTGCGACTTTCTATGAACGAGCGGCCGACTTGAATGCGCGCTATCCCATCGAGAATCCAGCTCCCAATCCTAAACAGCCGTTCTCGCGGCAGAATTATGTCGGCACGCTTGGCGGTCCCATCGTTAAACATAAGCTGTGGGCCTTTGCGGCGTTCGAATACGTTCACGAAAATGCCAGCGTCGCTTACAGTCCGGCAAGCATGACGCAGTTTCAAGCTCTGGCGACCCTGGCTGCCAATGGTTTCATTCCTGGAGTCAATTCCATCGGCACGCCACCGAACGTGCCTGTACCGTTCCGTGATTACTTCGGATCATTTCGGCTCGATTGGTCGCAATCCGCAAAGTCTCAATGGTTCCTGCGAGCGGCGATAGACAACTACACAACCCACAACAACCTCGTTCAGCAGGGAACACTACCCTCGACCGGACTTCTGACACACAATAATTACCTTAGCCTGGTGATCGGCAATCAGTTCCTGTTCTCTTCCAGGCTGCTCGGAAAACTCGTGCTGAACGCCAGCGGCCTCCATCTCACGCAATCACGGAATTCGGATCTGGGCTTCGCGCTTGCATTTCCGTTTAGTTCCACAGCCCTCACAGTGTCAGGATTTGAAACATACGGCGACAATCAATTTGCGACCCCGATCACATTCTTTCCGTTGCTGCGCAATCAAGAAAAGTACCAGGCGCGCTATGACATGAATGATGAGCTCGGCCGTCACGCGTTGCAGTGGGGCGTGAACTTCATCCACGAGCCGGTACTGGGCGGAGCATTTCCGAGCAATACAGAGACGCTTTATCAATTGCCTGAAAATCCTGCTTATTACATCAGCAATCCTGATCAGTTTGCGGCGGACTTTTACAGCGGAGCCACCACCGCCAATCTGGGCGGACCGTTTTCTCAAAACGTTCAGCGCGTCGCATTCTATGCGCAAGACTCGTGGCGGGTTCGGGAGAACTTGGTACTGAATTACGGCGTTCGCTATGCAACGAGTGTCGGGCTCTTCAAAGGGTCAGGACGAACGCAGGTGGACAATCCCGGCTACATCACATTGCGAGCGCTGGATATCTCTCTGGTTCCATCGGTGCCTCACGACGACCGCATGCAGCTCGCTCCTCGCCTTGGCTTCGTCTATTCCCCGGGCAGACAAACGAACAATGTAATTCGCGGCGGCTTCGGTCTCTATTTCAGCGATCTGGCACAGACCGGTTGGGCAACCGCGTTGCAGGCAACAAACCAGCAAGCAGGACCCTGCGTTGATCCTGTTCAGGATCCGGGTGGACCACAGAATGCCGGTTGCGTGGGCGGTCACGCGAGCGGTGGTGTAGCAAATCTGATCGATGGCAATTACAAAACGCCTTATGCAATCCATATTTCTGCAGGCTTCCAGCATGCATTCAATGGGCGATGGTCGATAGGCGCAGACTACATTCATGAGCAGGGAAACCATGGATACCGTGCGTACAGCTTCACGGGCGGGACAAATCTCTTCACACCCTCGCTGAATGTCTCAGATCCGGATCAGAGCATCTATGTCCCTGACGTAAACGTGTTCCACTCCGACAACCGGTCAAGCTACAACGGACTGCTGGTGCATCTGCAGGGAAGCGTCGGCAGGCGGCTCAACTTTATTGCGAATTACACTTTGGCGCAGGCGCAAACGTGGGGTTGTGTGCTCGGCGAGCTATTCGACTATGTGAACGGCGTCTGCAATCCGCTGTATCCCTTTAGCAAAGGGGATTATGGCCCCTCAGGGGAAGATATGCGTCAGCGATTTGTCCTCGCCGGATCGTGGCTGGCGCCAGCGGGTTTTGAAGTGAGCGGGATTACCCAGGAGGAGAGCGCAAGGCCATTCACCATTACCACCGCTGACGGCGGCGGACGCATTGCCATCAACGGTATTCCGACGGCACTCGATGAGTTTCGCGGCACACCATACTTGCAAACCGATCTTCGTGTGAGTCGCCCAATTCGAGTTCGCGAAGGTTGGACGCTGATGCCCTTTGCGGAATTCTTCAATCTCTTTAACCGCAACAATCCAGGCGCAAACTATGTGACCAATGTCGCTTCACTACCCGTGCCGTCAGCACAAGCGCAGTCCGGAGACATCACTGACGTTTGCGCGAACCAGGGATGCACTGCGACGTTGCCGCTCACGAACCTTCAGCAGTTGGCGCTTCCATCTGGCGGCCTGGGTGATTTTTTCGGGCCTGGCACCACCGTCGGCATCCCTTTCGCAGCGCAACTTGGCGTTCGATTTACGTTTTAGTTGGTGGCTGCCCGAATCCGCGCACGGGCGTAGAAGGTTGGCAGCGACCGTACGGAAGGTTAACGAAGCAAACGACGAGCACGGACGATTGAAAGGGAAATGGTGCGCGGCCTGTGTTTCGTCAAGCAGAGCCCGGTGGTTCGGCCTCGATTGTGCCTGTTGACTACTCGCCAGTTCTGTTCTCGTGTTCGGGAACTTGCGGCGCCTGCCGACGGGGGTGGATGCTCTTCTTGCCTGCAGGCGGTGGTGAATCCAGAAGATTCACCGCTACCTCCCGACCACCTTGCAAAGGGACCCGCGCCGGTGAGGACGACTGATCCCGGTCTTTATCGCTCTCAGGATGTTCTTGGTCTGTCATCTCGGTTGCCTTTTCTCAATTATAGGTCTCAGGACCGAAGAGATCTTGCATCGGGATTTCTTAACAACCTGAACCACCAGGAGTAGCTATATGAATGGCAAATCAAGGGTGAAAGCAGGCACCAAGGGAACGTCAGGAAATCCGCCTTCCAAGTCAGGAGGCATTTCATTGCAAGCAGCCCGTCCGGTGCAGGTACGTCATCTGGATGCCCCGCCTAAGTTCGAGAAGGCCAAAAGCATCCATCCCCGGCGGCTGCTGCCATTTGTAGCGGAAGGGCAGGAGCGTCCCTTCCATAGTCTGAATACGCGAGCCATCATTCACCGGACGCTCGACACCGCGCAGGATCTCGTGATCACGCTCAATACGACGATCCCGCAGCCGGCGCAGAATCACACGGCCAGCAACGTGGGTGAACCAAGCCTCTCGGCGAATGGCAGCGTTGTCTTCTACACCGGCAACTGGTATGCAGCCCTGTCGGTCGATGGCGGAAGCACCTTCAGCTTCATCGATCCGAACAGCTTCGCTCAGCCGACCGATCCCGCAGGGGTGACCTTCTGCTGCGATCAGGTGGTCAACTACATGCCTGCGATCGACACATTCGTTTGGCTGATGCAGTACGGACCTTCCACTGGAGACAACATTCAGAGGCTGGCATTCGCCAAGACGGATGACGTGAAGGCGGGCAAGTGGCGGATCTTTGACATCACCACGCAAATGCTTGAGGTGCCAAAGTTTTTCATGGACTTCCCAGACCTGGCGGTGGGGGCAAACTTTCTCTATGTGACGACGAACTGCTTCGGCCCTGATGGCCAGACGGTGGGATCAGCGGTGGCCAGGATTCCGCTCGCCAGCATTGCAGAGGGGAACCCCGCCCTCGACAAGTTTGTATCCATGGAGCTGTTTGCGTTTCGTGTTGCGCAGAACTGCACCGATACGGCCTACTTTGCCGCGCACAAAGACACGAGTACGTTGAGCGTATTTTCCTGGCCGGAAAACCAGGCAACTCCGACATCGCAAGACGTGGCGATCGCTCGCTGGATCGGGACAAATGGATACATTTCCCGTACGCCGGATGGCCGCAGGTGGCTGGATCGGGCGGACCCACGCCTTACCGGTGCCACTCTCGCCGGCGATGAGCTGTGGTTTGCCTGGTCTGTAGATGCGGACTCAAATCACCGCCCCAAGCCTTTCGTGCAGATTGCGCGCATTCGCCGCACGGACATGAGTCTGATTGAAGATGTGAACCTCTTCGATACCGATTCTGCCATCGCGTACGCTGGGCTAGCGACGAACGCCAACGATGAAGTCGGCGTTTCTTACATGATCGGCGGCGCTGTGTTCCCATCGCATGTGGTCGGGTTCCTCAGCAACAACCGCTTGTCGGTTGTCGCGGGAGCGGGCGAACGCAGTCCGATGCCCGACGCGCAAGGGCATTTCGAGTGGGGCGACTTTCTAACGGCGCGGCCCGTTTTTCCCGACCGTAAACTCTTTGCGGCTGCGGGCTATACGTTGGTAGGTACCCAGGATGGAGACAATCAGGATGGGACACCGCGATTCGTTGTCTTTGGCCGTCGCAGCGATGTCGGCGCCGGAGGTGGCGGCGGAGGGAGGCAGCGGAGGAGGTGGCAATGGAGACGGGGGCTTCGGGGCAGGTCCCATCACGGACGTGAATAAACTCCCGACCGTGGATGCCACCGTTAGTGCGCAGATCAAAGCTGCCTGCGGCATGTTTCGCGGCACTCAGGCTGTCATGCAGCCGGAGGCAATCCTGCCTGAACTGGTCACCAAGCCGGGCACGGAGCGCTGGCCAGTGAAGACCGGACAGGACCCCGATCGCAATGCTGTGGGAAAGAATGTTATCAACGGCCAGGACTTAGGAGCAGGGATCGTGCCAACCACAGTGGAGGAGTTGATCAGCGTTCCACGTCCGCCCGGATTGGAGGTCTTAACCGCCGATCCGCCAGCTTTCCAGAGCAAGCGTGCGCAGCCAGTCGAAACCACGATATGGCGGCTTGAGGGCACGATCACCGTGCTAAACCAGGAGGCGGATGGCGATTATCACCTTGTATTTGAGGGCGCGAGCGGCGCGACGATGGTGGCGGAGGTTCCCACGCCAACTACCGTCTTTCTCGGCGACTCTCCCTGGCTCGCCAATATCAACGAGGCGCGCCAGGCTGTAGACGACAAGCTGGTTCACAACCTATCTCCACAAGACTTTGTCTTGCCACCGGGAGGCACAAAGCTGGTGCCAAAGAACTCCCTTTCGGGAGATTTCCCGGCCGCGCGCCTGGCAGATTTCAAAATGCCACTTTCGTTCCGCACGCCCCAGGACGGAGAAGGGCTGATCCCAACTTTTCAGACCGCTGTGAAACCGACGCAGGCACGAATCACGGGTGTGGGGTTTTTTGACCGGTCGCACGGCGCGACGGGGGCTGCGCCGAATGTCATCGAGATCCATCCCGTACTGAAGATCGAGTGGCTGTAAGGTAGCGACTACGCGAGGCGGGCGGCTTACCCTGCCGCCTCAGCCTCCCTGCCTGGCGCTGGATCGACCTTCCAACACATTCGAAGAACCAAATTTGAAGGACTTAGGGATTCCTTGCTGTGCAATGGATATCAATTGTGTGAGCCCACACTTGCCATTCAATAGATGGAGTGATTGGCCTGGGTCGAGTGGATGACGCCCGTGACCACATCGAATGTGTAGTGGGCAGCGCTTCCGCGCCAGGACCGTACATCGAAGCGGCCTCCAGGTAGAACCTTCTGCACATCAACGCTGCTCATGGAGAGCGGCGCCCCCGCTTTCCGTTGGGAGAGAGCCGCTGAGGCACAGAGGAAATATGCCGCCCCTTTACCGACCACGGATGTATGACCATCCGGTTCGAGCAGCACAGCTGTCTGCTCATCGATTCCAATGCCCTTGACCTGCTTTACCGACCCGGAGGCCAAAATTCGCGCCATGAAAACGAGCAGACGCCCCATGCGGTCCCGCGTAACAAAATGCGTATCTGTGATGGTGTCCGCCAGGGCTGGATTATCGAGAAAATCGTGCGCGATGACGACGCGGGGCCCGAAAGGATTCGCCAATGCCATTTGCGAGCTGAGGTCCGGTCCATCCGGCGGGTCGTTCTGCGCAGAATAGATGAACTCGCCCTGCACTGCCAGCCCCGCACTGGTTCCGCCTATAGGCACGCCGCGATGGATGGCGGCATTCAGGGCGCTTTCGACGGGAGTGCCTTTCCAGAAATTGATGTAGTTCGCCTGATCGCCGCCAGAGATGAATATGGCTTCGGCATTCGAAATAGTTTGAGCGACGAACGTGTCGCTTGCGGCTCGCTTGTCCGGAATGACGAGGGTGGCGACAGAATTCTGATGGCAGATCGATTGGACGTAGGAATTGTAAGCATCGCTTCCCGTGGCGCGAAGAATGAGGAAGTCTCCACCGCCGGAACGATGACACATCCACTGAAAAGCGGAATCCAGGTCTTTACCACCACCGATCAGCGCAAATCCAGCTTCAAATTTGGATTTCACATCGGCGGGATTGCCAATGCGGAAATATTGGTATGGCTTAGTCTGGGCTTGCCCTGACACATGAGCAGCGACAGCAACTAGAACGGGGATGAGAGCCTTTGATCCGCGGAGCATAAAACCTGTCATGGATATCCAGAATTAGAGGAATTGAAAAGCCAGAGTGCGCCAACTGCGCCTGTTCATATTACAGATATCTTTCTCGGCGCCTGTATGACGCACCCGTCTAAACACTTCAAAGATCGTGAGATATGGATGAGCCGATTCGGCTTCGGTCATCGCATAGCTGACCTGGTCGGCTTTCGAGTCAGTGGATATGCAGCAGCCCGACATTTCGGAGGATGCGTCGTACCTTTTTCGGAGAGATGGATAGCCGTTCGGCAACGCGCGAGACCTTCTTGCCCTCGCGCAACCACACCTGGGGTATGACAACTTCAGCGAACTGCTCGGTTATCTGCTGAAAGGTCTTATGGCCCACGATGCCTTGCGACCAGGCGCGCAACATCTCATCGATGCCGATCGAGCGCATGATTCTTGATTTCAGAACAGCCAGTTCTTCGCTGAGATGATCGCGATCATAGGAGCGCAGCAGCGTCGCGGATTCCATCTCGCACCGCCGTGCTTCCTCCCACTCCTTGAAGAAGTCGCTCGCGGCTACCATGCCGCAGACGATATGGGCGCCGGCCAGCAGCCTCCGATTCTGGGTCTGCAGGGCAAGCTGCACGGCCTCTTCAGCGTATCGGCGGGCCTGATGGGCGTGCATCGCGATGTTCGCATCCTCACCCAGCTCCTCCTCTACGCGAGCGTTCTCCGCGTAAGCTTCCAACACGCGAGCGCGCGCCATCAGGATGAGGTCATGCTTGCTCTGGGCTAGCTCGTACGCCTTCGCTCCCTCTGCTGCGGCACGTTCGATATCGCCGAGATCCAGGTGCAGGTATCCTCCGTTGACCAGCACCGAGCCGGTCCCTCCGTGGTGCTCGTGCTTCTCATAGATCTTTCCCGCCAGTTCGAGATCGCCAAGCGCCTCATGGCAGAGGGCTGTGTAGCGGCGCTTTACATTCCCGCTATGATTCTGCGAACCCGGGCCGGCCGTGTTCCGCGTACGCTTGCGCGAGTCCAGCCGCTTTCGTAAGTTCAGCGCAAGCAGACGTTTTACATAGGCCGCATTCACCAGCGTACGTGCGAAGTTTCGATGATCGGGATGTCGTCGCTGATAGATAGCAACTGCGCGCTCATAGTGGGCGAGGGACTCGGCGTATTCGCCCGTGCGACGCACGATTCGGCCGCGAGCAGAGCTGATGTTCCCCAGCGAAATATCGTCATCGGTCGTAACGAGCTGTTCTTCAGCTTGATTAAGCAAAGCCCACGCTTCCTTCGGCTCTGCCCGCTGAAAAGCCAGCCAGGCTTCCTGAATCTGAATGGCTGCTGCCAGCTTCTTCAAACCGAGATGCTGCGCCAGTTGACGCGCCGCCACAATATCTTCAAAGGCTTTTTGATATTCACCCTTCTTGCGATGGGCCCGCCCCTTCCAGAAATGTGCAAGCACACTCAGATGCTCGCTGCCCAACTCTCGCTCCGCACCGAGCACGAAACTGAGAAGCTCGATCGCGCGATCCGTGTTCTCGTGCGCCATGGCGGCAAATGCCTCCGCCATGCGAACCATCAGGAAGTCGCGCAGGGTCATCCGCGCACGGCCGTCAGGCGAAAGCTGCTGCAGTAGATCGTCAATAAGTTGTGGCGAATCGTACCCCAGGTCCACCCACTGCGCGAGACACAGCAGAAACTGCGCCTGTGCCTCCCCCAGGTCCTTCATTGCCGTCCGCCTGCAATCCAGCCGCCCGAGCAGCGCGATGCCATGCGCCACGCGCCGCTCCTCAATCGCGCCGCTCAGCTCCTCGAGCAGCCGGGCCGTAATCGGAAGAACGCGGGGATGGCGCGGTTCGGCTTGCATGAATCCGATCATTGTAGGAGTTGGCATCCGGAACGGTCGAGCGGAAAACAAATCCCTTGCAGCGGACAGAGGTAGCTAGTCCGAATCGGACCAGCGTCCAATTCGCCCGCAGGCGCTTGCTCGGGAGGTCCGAACCCGCGTCTACTCCACTAGTCGGCCAGTGAGCTGGCGCTCCACATAGCTCGCCCGCGCGAGCACATTTCAGCCAGGAGTCAGCAATGTCGATCGCTTCTATGGATAAGCACACCATCTACCGCTTCAGCGCAGAGACTACGGATGGGGAAGGGGCGATGTCAGCCCTGCTCGGAGGCAAAGGGGCGGGATTGGCAGAGATGACGCGCCTTGGTGTGCCTGTGCCGCCGGGTTTCACCATACCGACGAGCGCGTGCCGTCATTATCTGGAGCACAAGCAGTTGCCGCGGCAGTTGCAGCACGCGATCGCCACTGCCGTCTCCTGGCTTGAGAGCAAGCAGGAGCAGAGATTCGGGGGCGCGCAGCGGCCATTGTTGGTGAGCGTGCGCTCCGGCGCCGCGATATCGATGCCGGGCATGATGGACACTATCCTGAATGTCGGTCTGACGGAAGCCAGCGTGGAAGGACTGGCCGCATCCAGCGGCGACCTGCGCTTCGCGCTGGATTCTTACCGGCGGCTGATCCAGATGTTCGGATCGGTGGTTCTCAATGTGCCGAAGGCGCAATTCGATCGAATACTGGATCGAGTGAAGATTGAGCACCACGCCCAATTCGATTTCGAATTGAACGAGGACGCACTACGCACCGTCGTCGCCGGGTTCAAGGCCTGCGTGCTGGAGCACGCCGGCCGGCCCTTTCCAGACAATGCGCAGGAGCAGCTTCTGATGGCGGCTGAAGCGGTATTTCAATCCTGGACGAACGCACGTGCGCGCCACTATCGGCGCATGTACAACATCGGGGAAGAAGCAGGCACAGCCGTTACCGTCCAGGCGATGGTCTTTGGCAATGCCGGTATGGACAGCGGCACCGGAGTTGGTTTCACGCGCAATCCCATCACTGGCGATCCCGGCATCTTCGGCGAATTTCTCCCCAACGCGCAGGGGGAAGATATCGTCGCAGGCATTCGCACACCGCTGCCGCTTTCAGAGCTCAAAAACACTATGCCGGCCATCTACGAACAGCTTCGTTCCATCACGAAGAGACTCGAGATGCACCTGCACGAGATGCAGGACTTCGAGTTTACGGTCCAGAAGGGCAGGCTCTTCCTCTTGCAGACCAGAACGGCGAAGCGAAGCGCGCCTGCGGCACTGAAGTGCGCCGTAGATATGGCGCATGAAGGGCTCATCTCCAGAACCGAAGCACTGCAACGCGTGAAGCCGGAGCAGATCAACGAGATTTTGTCGCCGCAGCTTGATCTTTCGGATGTGGATGTCCCGCCCGTCACCCGCGGGCTCCCCGCCTCGCCCGGTTCGGCGGTCGGCCATATCGCGCTCTCCGCCGACCGCGCCGTGAGCATGGCGGGCAAGCATCGCGAAACACCGGTGATTCTGGTACGGCAGGAAACGGTGGCCGACGATATCCATGGCATGGAAGCATCGGTCGGCTTTCTGACGGCGCATGGCGGCGCCACCAGCCATGCTGCTGTCGTCGCGCGCGGTATGGGCAAATGCTGCATTACGGGCGCGAACGCTCTGCTGGTGAACGAGCAGTCGGCAACGGTGGAGATCGGCGATCTCGTGCTGCAGGAAGGGGACTGGCTGTCCCTCGACGGACTCTCCGGCCAGGTGTTTGCGTGCAAGGTGCCGTTGCGCCCCGGCTCGCTGCACAACGCCGCGCTCAACGAGTTCCTCGAATGGGCACGCTGCGTCAGCACAACGCCGATGCTGGCGAATGCCGATACACCTCAGGACGCGGAGCGTGCACGACGCGCCGGCGCATGCGGTATCGGCCTGTGCCGGACAGAGCATATGTTCTTTGCTCCGGAGCGGCTCAAGTGGATTCGAGCCATGATTCTTACCGACGACACGGAACAGCGGACGCAAGCTCTTCAGCATCTGCTGCCCATGCAACGAGCCGATTTTGAAGAGCTCTTTCGCACCATGGATGGACTGCCCGTCACTATCCGGCTGATCGATCCGCCGCTGCACGAATTTCTGCCTCGCCTGGACGAGATTGAGGAACGTCTCCGCCGGGCCCGTCAGCAAGCACGCCATATAGGAGAGATCGCGGCGATGGAACGTCTGTGGACCCGGACGCGGGATCTTCAGGAGACGAATCCGATGATGGGTCACCGGGGCTGCCGTTTGGGGATCACGCATCCGGAAATCATCGTTATGCAGGTGAGGGCGATCCTGGAGGCGGCGATCGCGGTGCGGAGAAAGGGCGTGCGCACCGTGCCGGAGATCATGGTTCCGCTCGTCGCCGGCATCGCCGAGGTTCGCGCCATGCGCAAGCTAGTGGATGAGACAGCCGAAGCCGTATTTGCCGAGCTGCGGCAGTCCACACCATACAAATTCGGCGCCATGATCGAGCTGCCGCGTGCAGCAATCTGTGCCGGGTCGATTGCCAAGGAGGTCGACTTCCTTTCCTTCGGCACCAACGATCTGACGCAAATGACCTTCGGCTTCTCGCGCGATGATGCGGGCAAATACCTCGATGCATACATCGAAGCCGGCATTCTGAAGAAAGACCCCTTCATCACCATCGACCGCGAAGGCGTGGGAGCGCTGATGCAAATGGCCATCGAGCGTGCGCGCGAGGCCAACCCGGCGATCAAGATCGGAGTCTGTGGCGAACATGCAGGCGATCCGGAATCGATCGAGTTCCTCCAGACGCTCGATCTGAACTATCTCTCATGTTCCCCTGCGCGGATCCCCGCGGCGCGATTGGCAATTGCGCAGGCTGCCATCTCAGCCGAAGCAGGCCATTCGCAGCTCGCGCCTACGCTGCTAACAATGGAGGTGCCTCAGGAGGCGTTGGGCGTGGCCATGTAGCCTACATCGCAGGCATGGCACATCGTGAACTCCACCATGGTCGCTGGCCCGCGATGCGTGCAGTTAAATACTCAGCCTTCGAGAACGCCGCTTTTACCTGCCGGCGATGGGCGCATGCGGCATCTCAGTTGTTAGGGCCTGGCGCTGCTACGCGGGCTCATTAGCGAGCTCATTATTGGTTCGAGGACACTCCCATGTCTAAGCCTCTTGTCACTTATCTGAACGATCACCTCGGTGGTGCGCAGATCGCATTGCAGGTCCTCGCAGCCATGCGCGATCAGCACGACAGTCCGAAGTTTCGGGAATTCGCCAGCACCTTGCTGCCGGATATCGAGGCTGACGACCACATCCTGCGTTCCATCACAGAGAAGATCGGGTCCGGTCCCAGCGTGGCCAAGCAAGCGGGCGGCTGGCTCCTGGAAAAATTCGCGCGTTTGAAGCTGGGCCACACCGGCTCAACAGATTTCGAGATGTTCGAATCCTTGGAGCTGCTGGTGCTCGGCATATACGGCAAACTGTGCCTCTGGAAAGCGCTTCAGGCGGCCGCGAGCCAGGATTTCCGTCTGCGCGAATACGACTACGAAAACCTTGTCAACCGCGCTCGGCGGCAGCACGACCTGGTGGAAAGCGAGCGGCTCAACCTCGCTAAAACGCTCCTCTAGAAAAAATCGATCGAGCAAGATTAGCTGGAGACCAACCGCCGCAAAGAGCACAGAATTCCTTGCCCACTCACGGGGAAAAGCAAAATCAGCACGTCTGCGGATGAGCCAGCCCTTACTTGCCTTGGCGCCTCCAGTCTCTGCTCCCGCTCGCGCCCTGGCATAGCGCGAAGTGGCAGGGGGTTGGCGGCCGGGCGATTTTCGCTTACCTTCGTGTCGGACAAGAATTCACTCTGCGTGGTACTGTCTGCGCGGGGTGGACCATCACAGCGGTATGACCGAAGCAGCAGAGCGATCGCGCCTCTTCGGGAATCTGCGCTGCATAATCCCGAGTTCCGGAGGAGTCGAAACAATGAGCAAAGGTTTTTTGTCACGGCGGACGTTCTTGCAGACCACCGCGGGTGTAGCGGGCGCTTCTCTCATCGGCGGCCGCCATTTGCTTGAGGAGCCGGCATTCGCCGCCGGACACGCCGTCGCGCCCAGCGATCGCGTCCGCTTCGGCATCGTGGGCGTGGGCATGGAAGGCTCCGGCCTGCTCACCACTGCCGTCCAGCTTTCGGGAGTCGAGTGCGTCGCTGCTGCTGATCTCTACGATGGACGCCACGAGCTCGCAAAGGAAATTGTCGGCAAGCCCATTCGCACGACACGCCGCTACCAGGAGCTGCTCGATGCCAAAGACATCGACGCTATCATCGTCGCCGTGCCGGACCACTGGCACAAGCAGGTCGTCGTAGATGCACTCGCCGCCGGCAAGGACGTCTACTGCGAGAAGCCGATGTCCCACAATCCTGCCGACGGCCTCGCCATGCTCGCCGCCTCGAAAAAGTCGGATCGCATCGTGCAGATTGGCGCGCAGCGCACCAGCTCCGTCATCTGCGCCAAGGCAAAGGATCTCTACGAGAAGGGCGCGATTGGCGATCTGAACCTCATCGAATGCACCCTCGGCCGCAACGATCCGACCGGCGCATGGGAGTATCCGCCGCCGCCCGACCTCTCGCCGCAGAATCTCGATTGGGACACCTGGCAGGGCACCGCGCCGAAGAAGCCGTTCGATCCTCTCGCTTTCGCGCGCTGGCGCTGCTGGAAGGAATACGGCACCGGGGTCGCCGGCGACCTGATGGTCCATCTCATCAGCGGCATGCAGTTTGTGCTTGGCATCAACGAGGTGCCGAAGCGCGTCATCTCCTACGGTGGCATCTATCGCTGGAAGGATGGCCGCAACATGCCCGACGTGCAGCCGGCACTCTTCGAATACATGGGCGTTCCGCTCTATATGCGCCTCTCGCTCGGCTGCGAGTCCACTGAAGTCACACGCTTCATGGGGTCAAAGGGCGTGATCGAAATGCGCGAATTCAGCGTCAGCCACACGCCGCAGGCGGGCGTGGATCTAGCGCCCAGCTATTACACGAACTCCTACCCGGCTGCGATGAAGGCCGCCTATGTCGCGCAGTGGCACAAGGAGCACGATCCCATCCCCGGCCAGGAACCCGCGCCGGAAACCATCACCTTTGAGGGCAACGACTACGACGACCTGAAGCCGCACCTCTACAAATTCTTCCAGTCGGTGCGCTCGCGACAGCCCGTGCTCCAGGACGCGCTCTTCGGCAACAACGCGGCGCTGGCCTGCCATCTCGCAAACGAATCCTACTTCCGCGGACACGCTGTCGCCTGGAACGCTTCCGCCGAAAAAATCGAATCCGTCGCATGAAGCCTCTTCCTTCGCTGGTTGAATCAGCGCCGCGCGACTTACCGAAATGCAAAGGAGCAATTCGCATCGTGAAATTCCCCAAAATTATCCTCGCCGCCGCAATCGCAACTCTGTTTGCATGCGGCACCAGTCCAGCACGCGCAGCCAAGCCGGCCAAAGGCGCCGCTACCGTCACGGCCGCCTCACCATTCCTCGGCCGCTGGGACCTCACATTGAAAGGCCCCGACCGCGATTGGCCCTCGTGGCTCGAGGTAAGCGAGGAAGGCGGCCAGCTCAAGGCGAGGATGACCGGGCGCTGGGGCAACGTCCGCCCTCTCCCTAAGGTCGAAATATCGGACGGCAAGCTCACCTTCGTCTCTCCCAAAGCAGAAGAAGACAGCAAAGCCGACATGGTCTTCGAGGGCAAGCTCAGCGGCAAAACTCTGACCGGCACGGTGAATGGCCCGGACGGATCAACGTGGCATTGGGTTGGCGATCGCGCACCCGCGCTCGTCTACACGCGCGCTCCACACTGGGGCAAGCCCGTCTCGCTCTTCAACGGGAAGGACCTCACCGGCTGGCATCCCGACAAGCCGGGCGCCCCCGAGTGGACGGTGCAGAACGGCACCATCGTCAGTCCCGGCCATGGCCATGAGCTCATCAACGATCACAAGTTTCAGGATTTCAAGCTCCACATCGAATTCAACTGCGGCAAAGATGCGAACAGCGGCGTTTACCTGCGCGGGCGCTACGAAACGCAGATTGAAACCGAATCCCAGGCAGAGCCGCCCAGCCATCACACCGGCGGCATCTACGGCTTCCTCGCGCCGTCGCCGGAACTGCCGCGCCGTCCGGATGTATGGCAGACCTTCGACATCACGCTCATCGGCCGCAAAGTCACGGTGGTGCAGAACGGCACCACCATCATCAACGATCAGGAGATCCCCGGCCTCACCGGCGGCGCCCTCGATAGCCACGAGGCAATGCCCGGCCCCATGTATCTGCAGGGCAGCGAGAAGGGTCATGTCGCCTTTCGAAACATCGTGGTTACGCCTGCACTGTAGCCCATATGCTGCAT
This sequence comes from uncultured Acidobacteriaceae bacterium, assembly GCA_963757575.1. Classification (GTDB taxonomy): domain Bacteria; phylum Acidobacteriota; class Terriglobia; order Terriglobales; family Acidobacteriaceae; genus KBS-83. Next base: position 38,358 of record CAVWSD010000009.1, on the reverse strand, counting down.
GGCGCAGAGGCGCGCTCCGCGTCTCTGCCGCGGCATAGGTCGAGGACAGCGGATGACGCATTTTCTTGAAGATATACTTCGCCAGCCGGATGAGCTGCGTGGCGTCATCGAGCTGCTACAGCACGCGGGACGCACGCGACTCACGCAGGCAGCGGCCGCACTGCAGAGCGCGCGCCATGTGTACCTCACCGGCATCGGCGCCAGCTACAACGCGGCCCTTGGCGCGGTATCGCACTTTCACGCCGCTGGCCATCCCGTCTATCTGCTCGATGCCGCGGAGCTGCTCCATACCGCGAGCATTCCTGCTGGTTCGGCCTTGATCGTGCTCTCTCGCAGTGGGCGAAGCATCGAAATCGTCAAGCTGCTGGAGAAGGCCCACGCCGCGAGTGCGACGATCATTGGCATCACCAACTTTCCAGACGGTGCGCTCGCTGAGCAGGCCAACATACCCATCATCCTTCCCGTCAAACCAGATCACGGCATCTCTGCAAACACCTATGTCTCACTCGCCGCCGGGGCCGCCGCCATCGCCAGCGTCACAGCCGAAGCCAGCGCAGCGGCAGGAGGGCTGGACGCCCATCTCGCGGCCACGTTGCTGACGGCGATCTCCGCAACCGCAGAACAGATCCCCGCCTGGCAACGTCAACTCGAGGAGAGTTCCTGGCTGCAGCCCGGCGCAACTTACTGCTTTCTCGCGCGCGGCGCGAGCCTTGCTACGAGCGATGGCGCGCAACTCCTCTGGGAGGAAGGCGTAAAGATCCCAGCAATCTCTATGGGTACCGACAGCTTTCGCCATGGGCCGCAGGAGATCGTAACCGCGGGAATGCGCTTCGCCATCTGGATAGACGACCGGATGCGCGATGCCGATCTCGCCGTGGCTCGCGACCTGCGCCGTCTCGGCGCATCCGTTATGCTCATCGGCTCCGGTCTCCCTGAAGATGCCGGCGACCTCGTGATGCAGCGTCCTCCCTGGCCACAGGGCTGGCAGTTTCTCATGGACATCATCCCCGCGCAGCTCGCCGCGGAGAGGCTGGCGCGCCTCTCCGGTGTCGACTGCGACAGCTTCCGGTTTGCCTCCTACGTTGTCGAAGGTGAGAAGGGCCTTCTGCCCGCGTGAACGCAATTGGCGCAGTGGACATCGGCGGCACAAAGATAGCCGTCGGCATTGTCGACGACTCCGGCCGCGTGCTCGCCCGGGAGCAAGCTCCCACCCAAACCGCCGGCGCGTGGCCGCAGGCACGCACGCTCATTGCCACCATGCTCCGCAAAATTGCGCGCGACGCCCATGCGACCATCGTCGGCATCGGCATCGGTTCGACCGGTCCGCTCGATCCTCTCAGTGGGAAGTTTGAAAACCTCGACACCATCCCGCAATGGAGCGGCGCATCTCCCGTCGACGATCTCGCGCGCGAGTTCCACGTTTCCGTTGCGATGGAGAACGATGCCGACGCGGGCGCGCTCGGCGAAGCCACCTGGGGAGCGGGTCGGAATAAATCCCGGCTCATCTACGTCACCGTCGGCACAGGTATAGGTGGTGGCATCATTTTCGACGGCCATCTCTACCGTGGCGTCGACGGCGCGCATCCCGAGGTCGCGCATCAGGTCCTCGACGTCAACGGTCCGCCGTGCTCCTGCGGGCTTCGCGGCTGTTGGGAGGCGCTTGCGGCCGGACCGGCCATGGCGAAGTGGATGGAGTCGCATTCCGAATACAAGGGCGGCTCCGGCCTCACTGCAAGGCACATCTACGAACATGCGATGGCCGGCGACCCGCTGGCCGCCCGCGCCGTCGAGCGCGAGACCTTCTTTCTCGGCATCGGACTCGCCAATCTCGTCAACCTCTTCACGCCGGATGCCATCATTCTCGGCGGAAGCGTCATGAAGAGCGCCGGCGTCTTTTTGGAGGACATCCGCAATGTTATGCAGCAGGGATGTCGCTTCGTCCCCCTCGCCAAAGTGGAGCTGAGTCTTGCCTCGCTCGGCGATGAGGCCAACCTCATCGGAGCAGCGCGAGTCTGGCATCATCGCTTTGGGCAATCACAGTAGGAGAGGCACACATCCATGGCAAGGAACCGATTCCTGGTGGGCCTTATCTTCCTCGTGTTCTTTGTCATCTCCCTGCTCACCAATATCCTCGGTCCCATCGTTCCCGACATCATCAGCACCTTCGCTGTCAGCCTGGGCGCTGCGGGGTTTCTCGTCTTCGCCTTCTTCATCGCGTACGGCGTCATGTCCATTCCCGCCGGATTTCTCGTCGAGCGCTACTCCGAAAAAGTGGTCATGACATGGGCCTTTGTCGGCGCGGCGCTGGGCTCCATCGGGTTCGCGCTCCACCCCACTTACAAAGTGGCATTCGTCTCGCTCTTCATTATCGGAGTCGGGATGGCGATGCTGCAGGTCGCCATCAACCCGCTGCTCCGCGTGTCCGGTGGCGAGGAGCACTTCGCCCTCAATGAGACCATCGCGCAGTTGCTCTTCGGCTCAGCAGCCTTCCTCGGGCCTTGGATTTATTCCTACCTCGTTCTCAACTTGCCCCACGCTGAAGTCGGCACACATCCCTTCCTCCGCGTTCTCAGTCGCATCACGCCGGCGCACTTGCCGTGGGTCTCGGTCTACTGGATCTTCGCAGCCGTCGCTATCGCGATGGTCGTCGTCCTCTCGTTGTCGCGCTTCCCAGCCGTCCAGCACACGGCAGAAGAGCGCCCGGGCACCTTAGCGATGTACAAGGGCCTCATGCGCCGCCGCCTTGTCTGGCTCTACTTCCTCGCCATCTTCGCCTATGTCGGCTGCGAGCAGGGAAGCGCCAACTGGATCTCCCAATTTCTAAGCCACTATCACGGTTACGATCCGCACACCACAGGTGCCCGGGCGGTCTCCTGGTTCTGGGGCCTTATGACCGCCGGCTGCTTCGCCGGTGCCCTGCTCCTCCGCATCTTCGACAGCCGCCGCGTCCTCGTCGCCGCCGCCACCGGAGCGCTCATCATGCTCTCACTCGGCCTCTACGCGTCGGCATCCGTCTCTCTCGATCGCCTTCCCGCTCGTCGGTCTCTTCGCCTCTGTCATGTGGCCCATCCTGATCTCGCTCGCGCTCAACTCCGTCGCCGAGCACCACGGCTCCTTCACCGGAATTCTCACCACGGGCATCATGGGCGGCGCTGTGGTCACCGTCATCATCGGCCGCATCGGCGACCATCTCGGGCTGCGCACCGCTATGGCGCTGCTCTATCTCACCTTCGGTTATGTGTGGAGCGTCGGCTTCTGGGCAAAGCCGCTCATCAACAACGCAACCGTCGGGGGGAAGGGAAAGGATGTCCCCGCTAGCGCGTAACGGCTGCTACAGTGGCAGCGCCGGAGTGGTACAGGAAGATCCCGCCAATCACCAGCAGCCACACCCATAGCGCGAAGCGCAACGGCCGCTTCGGAACGCTGCCCGCCATCAACGTGCCTACCACGGCGCCTACGACGCCTCCGGCAACCAGATGCGTAAGCAACAGCACATCTACTGGACCCGCGAACCAGTGTGCCCCGCTTCCAATCGATGAAGTCAGGAAGCCGAACGCGATATCCGTGCCCACCACCTGCGCGGGCGCCAGCGGCGTCAGGGACAGCAGCGCGGCGCTACCGAGAGCACCAGCGCCCGCCGATGAGAAGCCCGACCTCCGCGCCTACCGGCAGCATCAGCCACGGCAGCAGATGTGCGCGATCCTGTGGTTCCGGTCGCCGCTCCACTGTCCGAAACGAAAAGAAGATCTGCCACAGCGCGGTCGCCACCAGCACAACACCCAGCGTGCCGTTCACCAGTTGCGTCGCCCCGCTGTTGACAAAGCGATGCAGCAGGAATGCTCCCGCGAGCACGCCCGGCACGCCTCCCACCAGCATGAAGGCCAGCGTGCGCCACGACACCTGCTTCCGCCAGATCTGCGTCGGCAGCAACACCAGCTTCACCGCCGCGGAGAACATCAGCCCCACGCTCACCGCGATACCCGCGGGTACGCCAAGCATCAGCACCAGCAGCGGCGTTGTGATCGTGCCGGCGCCGACGCCGGTGAGCGCGATGAACACGGCGATGATGAACCCGATCAGGTATTCCACGCTTCCATCCTCTGGTGCCCATGTGTGTTGCCTATGTGGAGGCCCACGTTGCGCCTACTTCGCCGCCTCGATGTGAATTCCGCACTCCACCTTGCGCCCGGCCCAGCGCCCCGAGCGAGCATCGCTCGCATCGAGCGGCAGCGAGGTACACGGCTCGCAGCCAATCGATGAGTAGCCACGCGCATACAGCGGCAGCAGCGGAATCGCAAGCTCCTCACACGCATGCCACACATCTGCCGTGCTGAAATGCGCCAGCGGACTCAGCTTCAACACCTGCTTGCCGCCCGGCAGCGTAAACGGCGCCGACTCTTCCAACGCTGCGCGCGTCTTCGCCTGCTCCCGACGCAATCCCGTAATCCACACCTTGTAGTTCGCCACCGCGCGAAACAATGGCTCAACCTTGCGCGCTGCGCAGCACCGGTCCGGGCTCGTTTGATACAGCAGACCATGCTCGGCCTCCTGCTCGGCCACCGTGGTCAGAGGCAGCAGGTTGATCAGTCTGACCTGCCACTCGCGCGCAATGCGATCGCGATACGCATATGTCTCCGCGAAGTGATAGCCCGTATCAAGAAACAGAGTCGGCAACTCAGGCCGCAGCTCCAGCGCAAGCTTCAGCAGCAGCACGTCCTCTGCCTGGAAGCTGCACGTAAGACACACATCGTCGATGCCGGGAGTGTCTACGAAAGCCCGCTCCAGTTGCTGCCGAACTCCTGATAGCTTCGCTTCCAATCCGGCGGAAACCACACTCATCGCGCACGCTCCCGATCGAAGACATTTGCCTCGCGCAATTGCCTCAGCAGACTCGCGACAGCCTTCGCTGCGTCAGACGAATCCAGCAACTCCTCTCGCGAATTGCCAATGCGGAGCGAAATTGCATCCCCGCGCTCTTCCGCCACAACCACCAGAGCGCCCGCAGCAGCCAGCACTCCCGGCGTTGTTGGATCATCGTCCGTCGGCCGCACCACGAACGCTCCCGCTTCGAGCAGCGCGCGCTCCAGCGCATAGGTCACCGCGGCCGGTGCCTTTAAGCGCAGCACAACTCCCGCGTGTCCCCATCGCGCTGCCCGCTCCAGTGCCGTCACCGGCCGCGCGTCAGCAGCACCTGCCTCATCCGTCAACACCTCGCGGATCATTCCCGCTCCCGCCGTCGCATTCGTCTCCGCATCGATCAGCACGAAAGCGCCCAGCGTGCGGTCCTCGCTATACCGCTCCAGAGCAATCGGCCGGCGTATCTCGATCTCCGCCACACCGATGCCGTTCATCTCCAACACCTGCGCCGGCTCGCTCGCTGAGCGCTCGAGATCGACGCGATGACGCAGCCGCACCTCCGCCGCTACGGTCTGGCTCGCATGCTTCAGCAGGTAGCGGCGCGAAGCCTCCAGCGGCCGCCCATCCATCCACACCAGCGACGCCGCGAATCGCCGCGTCACTTGCACCTCTTCGCCCGCGCTCGTGAGTAAATCGCCGCGGCTGATGTCCAGCTCATCCTCGAGCGTCAGCGTCACCGACAGCGGCGCCTGCGCAACTTCGAGATCGCCGTCGTACGTAACAATGCGCTCCACCCGCGACGTTCTGCCCGACGGCAGCACGCTTACTCGATCGCCAACACGAATCGAGCCGGACGCAATCTGCCCCGCAAATCCGCGAAACCCCTGGTGCGGCCGAATCACACGCTGCACCGGCAGCCGAAACGCCGCCGCCTCGCGCCGCGCCGCCGTTGGCAGCGCCTCCAGCAGCTCCAGCAGCGACGGTCCGCTGTACCACGGAGTCTCGTCCGAGACCTGCACAACATTGACACCCAGCAACGCACTCACTGGAATGAAATGAAGCCGCGGCGTGTATCTCGCATCCGCTGCTGCATATTGCGCAAAGCGCTCGAACTCCGATCGGATCGACGCGAACGTGCCGGCGTCATAGCTCACCAGATCCATCTTGTTCACGGCCACGATCACGTCCCGCACGCCCAGCAGCGTCGCAATGTACGCATGCCGCCGCGACTGCGGCAGCACGCCTTTCCGCGCATCCACCAGCACAATCGCCGCGTCGGCCGTCGAAGCGCCCGTCGCCATGTTGCGCGTGTACTGCTCGTGTCCCGGAGTATCCGCGATGATGAACTTGCGCCGCGGCGTGGAGAAGTAGCGATACGCTACGTCGATCGTGATCCCTTGCTCCCGCTCCGCGCGCAGACCGTCTGTCAGCAACGCAAAGTCCAGTTGCTCCCCTGTCGTCGTTCCCTTGCCTCGAATCGACAGCACCTGGTCGTCGTACACGCTCTGCGTGTCGTACAGCAGCCGTCCGATCAGCGTCGATTTCCCATCGTCCACAGATCCCGCGGTAGAGAAGCGCAGCAGGTCCTTCTCCCGCTCGCGCGCGAGGAACGCATCGATGGAGAAATCTGCTTCCCCGCTATCCGTGCGCAAATCCGGTTGTGTCAGCGTGCAAGCCATTAGAAGTAGCCCTCCCGCTTCTTAATCTCCATCGAGCCTTCCTGGTCGTGATCGATCGCGCGATTCGCCCGCTCCGATGACCGGAACGACAGCAGCTCCGCAATGATCTTCGGCAGCGTGTCTGCATCGGAACGGATCGCGCCGGTGCACGGACTGCAGCCCAGCGACCGCAGCCGGCTGCGCACCATCTGCGGCTTCTCTCCCAATCGCCCGACGAATGCCTGCTCGATCGGCAGCAGCGCCTCGCCCCGCACATACATCGGTCGCGGCTTCGCGAAGTAAAGATCCACAATCGGAATCTCTTCCGCGTGGATGTACTGCCACACATCCATCTCGGTCCAGTTGGAAAGTGGAAAGACACGGATGCTCTCGCCCGGATGAACGCGCGAGTTATACAGATTCCATAACTCGGGCCGCTGGTTCTTCGGGTCCCATTGTCCGGAGCTATCGCGAAACGAAAAGATCCGCTCCTTCGCTCGCGACTTCTCCTCGTCGCGCCGCGCCCCGCCGAACGCCGCATCGAAGCCGTAATGCTTCAACGCATCCAGCAGCGCCTGCGTCTTCAACAGTCCGCAGCAGCGCTTTGTGTCCAGCACAATAGGGTTCGTTCCCGCGGCAATCGCCGGCTCATTCCGCCACACCAGCAACTCCGCCCCCACCGACCGAGCCATCGCATCGCGGAAGGCAAGCATCTCCGCGAATTTGAACCCCGTATCGATGTGCAGCAGCGGGAAGGGAATTGGCCCAGGGAAGAACGCCTTCTGCGCCAGCCGCAGCATCACGGACGAGTCCTTGCCGATGGAGTACAGCATCACCGGCCGCTCGAACTCCGAAGCCACCTCGCGCAGAATATGGATGCTCTCCGCCTCCAGCAGCCGCAGATGGCTCAATCGTGGTGAACTCAGCGGAGGAGGCGACGTATACGGCGAAGCATTCTCGGTTGCCAGCATTGCAGGACCTCGTTGGGTGCCTTGGTGAATGCTGATTTGCCGGGAATACTGTCCTGAAACGACGAACACCCGTGCTAATCAGCAACGGGTGTGTTTTTGAAGACTTGTCGCGGGACTAAGTGCGCGCGAGCTGCCACCCGTGGCTTGATGGACAAGCGCAACAACAGGGGCGACAGTGCTGACGGAAGGTCATGCTGCAGAAAGAGTAGCAGGCTGGCCGCCGCAGCACAAGCGAGCTCGTCCCGCCTTCCCCCTATTTCGACCCCGCCTCGCCCAGTTTCCGGTCAAAGAAATCCGCGCCCAGCCGGTACGCCGTAAGCCAGTCGCGATGCAGCAGGAAGTCGTGGATCTCATCCGGAAACACATGCTCCTCCACCGGCACGCCGCGCGTCCGCAGCGCATTCGCCAGCCGCACCGTCTGCGCAAACAGCACGTTGCGGTCGTCGTCGCCCTGAATCAGCAGCACCGGCGAGCGCCACGTGTCGAGCGACGCCATTGGCGACGAATCCCACGCCACCCTGGAAGCAGCAGCGCGATCAAACGTGAACTCCGATGACGGCTTCCACAGATCGACCTCCAGACTCCAGTCATGCACCCCGTGCAGGTCCACGCCTGCGGCGAATAAATCCGAAGCACGCGCCAGCGCCAGCGCCGTCAGGTATCCGCCATAGCTGCCGCCCCAGGCTCCAATGCGACTGCCGTCCACATCCGCGCGGCTCCGCAGATAGAGACCTGCGCCGATCACGTCGTTGTACTCGCTCGCGCCGCCCGGGCCAAAATGCATCGCCTGCCGGAAATCCAATCCGTAACCGATGCCGCTACGATAGTTGATGGAAAGCACCACATAGCCGCGGCTCGCCAGGTACTGGTTCATCGCGTACGCATTCGAGTAGTAGCCCATCGGGTTCCAACCCAACAGCATCTGGCGTCGCGATCCGCCATGAAAGAACACCACCGCCGGATGCTTCGCCTTTCCATCCGCGGGCAGAAAAAGCTGTCCGTGGATGCGCATCCCATCCGCTGCGCTGAAGATCACCTGCCGCGGGACCACCAGCTTCGCCGCCGGAAAATCTGCAGGGATCGTCTGCGGCGCCAGGTCGCGCGGTCCGCTCGCTGCCAGCACCGCCGCATGTGCCGGCACGCGCGCATCCATGCGTATCATCGCAACTTCGCCGTCCGATGCAATCGCCGGCTCGGTCTCGATAGCGTCGCCGTGCGTCAGCGCCTGCGGTGTGCCGCCACCGGGCGCCTGCGGCTCGCCACCTATAGTCACACTCCACAAATGCTTGCGGTCCTCATCCAGCGGATCGCTGCCATGCTGGTTGGAGGAATACACAATCCGCTTGCGGTCCACACTGAACGCAACCCGGTCCACTTCGAAGTCGCCCGGAGTCAGCAATGTTGCTTCGCCGCCCTGCGATGGCACCGCATACAGCCGCGTCCAGCCGCCGCGCTCCCAGGGGAAAACAATCTTTCCATCCGCGCTCCACCACAACTGGCTCGCGCCGTTGGCCTCATGAAAGATGCTTCCCGCGCCGTGCTCCGCGTGCCATACCGCGTGTCCGTTGCCGCTATTGATCTCCGCCACGCAAATCGACCACGGCACCTCCGCCTCCCGCATCCAGCGCGAGGCATACTCCGGCTCGAGCGGCTGCCGCACAAACGCAATCTGCCTGCTGTCCGGAGACCAAACTGGATTGCTATCCGAATACGTGCCCGGCGCCAGATACTCAAGCGTCTTCGTCGCCAACCGGTACACGCCCACGAAGCTGTGGTCGTCGCGCGCGCTCACAAACGCCAGCGCGCTGCCATCCGGCGACCACCGCAGATCCTGCTCCTCCCCGCGCCCCTGAAACAATTGCTGCGGCTTCGCTGACGCGTCCTTCAGACTGGCGGTCCAGATCTGCCCACGCAACAGATACGCGATGACATCGCCCACAGGCGAGATCGCCGCAGCATGCCCTTCGCCAATATCGCGCGGCGCTCCGCCATTTGCGGAGACCAGCCACATCTCCTGCTTCACACCCGCCGTCAGCAGCGCCGGATTCGGCGCCGGCCGCTCCGGCCACTCCGCATCGCCGCCGCGCGTGTACGCCAGCCACCCCCCATCCGCCGACCACGCCAGCCCGCTGATCTCCTGCCCGTCATCTTCGGTGTAATGCGTAATCTGTTGCGCGCTCGCATGCGATCCGAGCTGTGCTACCCAGATATTCCGCCTGCCCTGCTCGTTCGCGATCCACGCCACGCGCGCGCCTGCCGGTGCCGCCGTCAGCTCAGAAACGAACGGCGCGCTCATCACCTGTTCCAGCGTGAACTTTTCCTCGGCCGGCGCCGCACGCAACGGCACGAGAGTGGCAATGAAGGGAAGAAGGGAGAAGAGCAGACAGGCTGGCGAAAATCGCATTCCGCCATTATGCCCTGCTCAAAAGACGAAGGCCGCCAGTGCTGCGGTTTTTCACGCAGCTACTAGCGGCCCTAAACGCAAGCTACTTCTGCTTCGCGATCACCATGTCCGCAAACTTCTTGTAGGTCGCCTGAGGCACGATCTTCTTGTTCACCAGATCCGTCTTCTTCGCATATGGCCGTCCGGCGATGATCTTCTTCGCATAGGCGTCACCGACGCCCGGAAGTGCCTTCAATTGATCGGCCGTGGCTGAGTTCAGATCGACCAGCTCTACTGCTGCCGGCATTTTCGTGCTGGTGTTCGCCGCGGGGGTGCTTGCGGGAGTTTTCGTGGACTGTGCATTCGCATGCGTCATCAGCATGCTCGCGGCCAGGGCTACGGGCAGGCAGGCGATCCGGATCCATCGCATGGCTCTTATCATCGGTGGTTCTCCTTTTGCGCGCGGCTGGTTCGAATTGCTGACAGATCGCCGCGCCGGGCACGGTCAGCTTCCACTCGGCGCGCGTCGCTGTCAAGAGGTCTCGTCAGCGTTATTTCTGCTCTGCCGCCCTCTGTTCGGCCGCTACCGCCGCTTCCGCCGCCTGGAATCCAATCTTCGAATGCGTGCCATCGCAAAACGGCTTCTTCGTCGACGCGCCACAGCGGCACAAGGACACCGCCGGCTTGCCCTCCAGGTTGATCTCCGTACCGTCCACATCGATCAGCCGGATCGGGCCTTCCACGCGCAGCGGCCCGTTGGGCTTTGCCGTGATCGTCACATTTGCATCTGCCATTTGAAACCTCTCTTTGCCATATAAGGCTGCTTGCTACTTCGCTTCCAGGCGCCGCGGCTTCTGCATCGGCACCACCTGCACGGTCACGTCGCGCACTTCCGCCAGGAAGCGGTTGATTACAGACCCGCGCAACAGAATATCCATCCTCGATCGCGCCGACTGTCCAAAGACCACATGCGAAATCCCTTCCTGCTTCGCAAACTGAATCAGCGCATTCGATACTTTCTTGTCTTTCAGCACCACCACCTTCGCGCCCAGGTCGCGCGCCAGCCGCTGGTACTCCTCCATACGATGCCGGCCCTCCGCATCGCTGCTCTCCTCATCCGGCGTCTCCACGCGCACCGCGTACCAGATCGTCGACAGCCGAGACGCAATGCGTGCCCCCGCGCGCAGCAGCCGGTCCGTGCCCGGTCGAGGCGATAGACATACCATTACCTTCTCCGGAATCGGCGCCTGCTCCAGCCCCTGCGACCGCCGGTAATCCGCTGCCTGCGAGCTCACCTCTGCCGCGGTCGTGCGCAGCGCCAGCTCCCGCAGCAGGTTCAGATTGCCCTTGCGGAAGAAGTTCGCCAGCGACTGCTCGATCTTTTCCGGCGCGTAGATCTTTCCCTGGCGCAGCCGCGAGCGCAGCTCCTCGACAGTCAGGTCCACGTTCACAATCTCGTCCGCGCGCTTCAGCAGGCTGTCCGGTACCGTCTCGCGAATGGTTGTGTTCGCCGAGCGCGCCACCGCGTCGTTCAGTGTCTCCAGGTGCTGCACGTTCACCGCGGTCATCACGTCGATGCCCTCGTCCAGCAGCTCCAGCACATCCTCGTAGCGCTTGCGGTTTTTCGACCCTGGCACATTCGTGTGCGCCAGCTCGTCCACAATGCACACCTGCGGACGCCGCGCCAGGATGGCCGGCAGGTCCATCTCGTGCAGCACTACGGAGCGGTAGGGCATCGCGCGCTGCGGGATGACTTCTAGATCGCGGATCATCGCTTCGGTATCGGCGCGCTTGTGCGGCTCCACAAAGCCAATCACCACGTCGATACCCTGCTTGCGCATCAGGTGCGCGTCTTCGAGCATCTGGTACGTCTTGCCCACGCCCGGCGCCGCGCCGAGGTAGATCTTCAGCTTCGCCGGCTCCGGCGGCAGTGCGCGCTCCGTAGCATCCGGTTGCGGAACAACATCCCCCGGCTGCTTCGCATCGGGCGTGGGCATCTCCATCGGCTCACTCATCTCAGCCCACCTCGATCGCGTGGCGCGGCAGCCGCGTCGGCGCCAGCGGCAAGGTGAAGCTGAAGGTGGTGCCGTGCCCCACCCGGCTCTCCACCGATACCTGCCCATGCATCAGCTCGATCAGCCGCCGCACCAGGGCAAGCCCCAGCCCGGTTCCATCCGGTCCCGCGCTTCCCACTGCGCCGTGTCCCGCTTCGATCGAGCGCGAGCCCTGCACGAATCTGCCGAAGATACGCTTCAACCGCTCCGGCTCAATGCCAGTCCCGGAATCCCGCACGAAAAACTGCACCCGCTTCTTCTGCTCCTCTGCCTGCAGCACGATGGTGCCCTTGGCAGGCGTGAACCGCAGCGCATTCGACAGCAGGTTGTCCATCACGCTCTTCAGCGCTCGCCGGTCACCGTAAATCGGCGAAAGATCACTGAATGCCTCAATCTGGATTTGCACATCGCGCTTCCGCGCCTCATCCTGATAGCGCAGCGCGGCATCGCGCAGAATGTCGATCGGCCGCACCGGCTCCATGCGCAGTTCGCGCCGGCCTGTGTCCAGTTCGGCCACGTCGATCAGGTCCGCCATCAAATCGTTCAGCCGCTCCGCCTCCTGCTCCGCGCCGCGGATCAGGTCCGTCTGTAGCGGCCGCAGATCGCCCGCAAACCCCTGCGTCAGCGAGTACAACGCAAGCCGCAGTTGCTCCAGCGGCGTGCGCAGCTTGTCCGAAGCCACCGCGATGAAGCGCGTCTTGAAGCGGTCCAGATCCTGCAGCTCCGTTACGTCTTCGAGCACGCTCACCGCTCCCAGCAGCTTGCCATCGGTGTCGCGGATCGGCGTCGTCCGCAATCGGTAGCTGCGCTCCGCCTGCCCAATCCACATCGGCAGCAGCGCCGCCTCGCCCTCGTGCGCCACCGGCCGCTGCATGGAGACCGCATCGCGCACTGCCTTCAGGATCTTCTGGCCCCCCGGCGTGTTCGCCAGCGCCATGCGGTCGCCCGCCGATTCGCCCAGCAGTTGCTCCGCCGCCGTGTTCAGCTTCAGCACCTGCCCGCGCGCATCCGTCACAATCACTGGCTCGAAGATCGACTGCACCACCGCGTCGGAGAGCTGGTGCTCCATCTGCTTCCGCCCGAACTCCGTCTCGCGCAGATCGCGCACGTGCACCACCATGCGATTTACGTCATTCGCAATCTGGCCCAGGCTGTCATCGGCGCTCCACTCCAGCCGCTGCTCCAGGTTCCCCTGTCCGATCGCCCGCATTTGCGCTGCCGCCCGGCGCAGCGGCCCCAGCACCGCCATCGCAACCCCGGCGGCAATCAGGATGGCGGCGGGGATGGCAATCCACGCGGCCAGCGTTGCCGTATGCGCCAGCGCATCGTGTGCAGCGCCTCCGCGCAGCGCGCTCACAGTCAGCAGCGCGACCGCGGTGACCACCGCCACCAGCAGCAACAATCCGGCTATCAGTCGATGGTGAAGGCTCATCGTGTCGCGATCTGGTTACGCACGTCTCCCCAGTGTGCCACACTGCCTCGGCTTCTCATTGAAACGCAGGCTCAGTTCGCCTGGTAGCGCGAGAGCACATCCGCCAACGTCACCGTTCCCTCGATCGTCCCGCGGCGGGCACGGTTCTGGATTGGCAGTATCGGCCATCGCGCCAGGTGCGGCAGCGCGGAATCGAGCGGCAGATCGGGAAACAGCAGCGGAATGCGGTCCGGCTTCAGCACGCTTGCCACTACCGTCTCCGGCCCGCTCACCGCTGCCAGCGAGCCCAGCTCCGCGCGCGTCATCGAATACCATGCATGCCCGGGCAGCCTTACCAGAAAGACCTCGGCATGCTTGTCGTCTATTTCCGCGGCGGCGGCGCTCAATGTCATTCCTGCGTCAATCACCGGCACAGACAGCGGACGCAGCGCATCCTCCACATGAAGAACCACTTCTTCCCGCTGCTCCTCCATCGAGGGCAGGTCCAGTCCATCCTGATGCGTGAACACCTCAAAAATCGCATGCGGCTGCAGGCTGCGCGATACCAGGTACGCAATCGTGTTCGCCAGGATCACCGGCAGAATGATGGAGTAATTGCCGCTCACCTCCAGCACCATGAACACCGACGTCAGCGGCACGCGCAGGAACGCCGCAAACAGTACCCCCATGCCCACCAGCGCATACGCCCCCACCGTAATGTGGAGGTTCGGGAAATGTATCTTCTCGAACGTTCCAATGGATGCGCCCAGCATCGCCCCGATGAACAGAGTCGGCGCAAACATCCCGCCCGGCGTCCCGCTCGAAAACGAAAGCGTCGTCGCCAGGATCTTCAACAGCGCCAGCGCCATCAGCGTCGTCCACAGGAATTGCCCGTGCATGGCGCGGTCCATCACTTCGTAGCCCGGCCCCATCACCTGCGGAAAGCCGAAGAAGCCGATCAGCCCCACGCACAATCCGGCGACCGGCGACTGCACAAACAAGGTCCAGCGCGGCAGGGTGCGCAGCCGCGGCCGCAGATAGCCGAGCGAGCGCGAAAAAATGACCGCCGCCAGTCCACCGATCACGCCCAGCACCGCATAGGCCAGCAGCTCGCGCGAATCGGTCACCGTCACGGAGGGAATCTGAAACATAGGCTCCGATCCCCAGAACCGCCGCGCCACCACCACGCTCGAAATCGCCGACAGCACCACCGAGCCCAGCACCGCCGCGCTCCAGCGCCCGATGACCTCCTCAATCACGAACAGGATCGCCGCAATCGGCGCATTGAACGCAGCCGCCAGCCCCGCCGCCGCGCCTACCGGCGCGAACAGCCGCAGCCGCTGCCGGCTCATCCCCAGCCTGCGGCTGATCACCGAAGCCACACCCGCGCCGATCTGCAGCGACGGATCCTCCGGCCCCAGTGAAAATCCGCCGCCTATGGCCAGCGCCGAGGTGATGAATTTCCCGATCACTGTCTTGAACGAGATGTAGCCGTTGTAGATGTACAGCGCGGCCTTCGTCTGGTTCACGCCGCTGCCCCGCGCCGCCGGAAAGAAGAACTGCACCAGCACCGCTACCACCAGACCCATGATCATCGGCACGAAGATCACGCGCAGCAGTCCGGCCTGCGGCGCGGAGCCCAGCGTCAGCGTCTGGATCCAGTTGATCGCGACACGGAAGCTCACCACCAGCAGCCCCGAAATGATTCCGATGAAAATCGACAGCACCAGGAACAGCCGCTCGTCGCGCGTGGGCGCGATCTTCAGCATGTCGATCTGCGACATCTGCAGCGGCTCAACCGGCGGCATCGCCTCCGGAAGGGAAGCTGTCCCCGTCTTCACCTGCGCGGTTGTATCGGTGGTGCTCATGCGTCCTGTCTGCTCATGCGTCCTTGCATCTGGCCGGTGAATCGCTTCACCGGCCGCTTCCTTACCTGTCAATCGAATCCGGCGATGCTGCAATCCTCAGCAGCGCCGCGTCCTCGCCCGTCGGCTCTCCGCATACCTCGGCGGTCACCTGCTCAGTGTCATAGACCAGTTGCATCGTAGCCTGCTCCAGTTGCGCGTCATCGGCCAGCTCCGCCACCGTCAGCTTCGGTCGCATGCTCTGCCATCGGTTGCCCAGCGAGGTCATCTGCTCATTGTTCTGAATTTGGGTGCGGCCATTTTGCGGGGTCGCGTTCTGGCCCGCCGTCCCGTTGGCGCATGCCAGGTAGCGCTTCTGGGCCACGTCGTGCGCGTGCACCACGCGCCTCAGCCGCTCCCTGCGAGGCAATTCCTCTGACGGATAGATCGCCATCACCGCATTCGCGATCTGCAGATTCTTTTCTGCCAGCGGCCGGTCAGCCAGCGGATGCGCGGCACTGCTGGCCTTCAGCGCCCGGTCCAGGTAGGCACGGGCCTCCTTGTATCTCGCCAGCAGAAAGGCCATCTGCCCCGTGCCTTCCAGCGCCTGCACTGCCACCGGCCTCCGCCCCGCCACTTCGTGGTAGATACGCAGCGCATCCGGCGGGTCGTGCGCCTCGGCCAGCATCTTCGCCACCTCCAGCAGCCCTGGCGTCGTCGTGTCGTTGCCTGCCGCAATCAGCAGCTCGTCCCGTGCATGGTCAAACCGGTTCTGCTGGATGAGGTAGCGCACCAGTTCCAGCCGCACCTGGCGCCGCCGGACCGTCCCATCACCCTCCCACACTCCATAGATCGCCGCGTGATAGTGGTCCAGCGCCGCCGCCGGCTGTCCCTGCCGCGCCGCCAGTCGAGCCAGTTGCAGGTTGATGTTGCCGTTGCCCGGCTCCCTCTCCCACAACGCATTCAGGTAGACCGTAGCTTCTTGAAGGCTGCGCGGGGTGCCCACTTCCGCCAGCGCTCGGGCCAGCTCCACCTCGGTGCCCGGGTTATCCAGCCCATAGCCCAGCGCGGTCCGCAGATCGTAGACCGCCGCTGGCGCATTGTTATGCCGCAGAGCATCCTCGCCCCGCCGCTTCCAGCGCGCCGCGGCGTCTCTTTGATGTTGCGAATACGATCGGAAGATCAGCCAGGTCAGCACCGCCAGCACGCACGTCACGGCGAAGACACTCAGCAGGGCAAGCGTATCCTTGAAGACAAGATGGCGCTTGGCCAGCCGTTCGGCAGGTGTCAATGGCGTGCTGGCTCGGAAGAAGGGAATTGTTCTCAACGCGCGGTGTTCCCTCTTAAGCCTAATCTGATCGGAGCGGCAGGCAAAGCGGCCACGCTGGTTCAGCGGTGCATCGCATACCAAAGGAGATGCAGATCATGCAGAGACGCGATTTCCTGAAGTCCTCCGCCGCCCTCGCCGCCCTCTTGGCCCTGCGCGAAGAAGCCATCGCCGTCCCCGGCGAGATCCCCCGCCGCACCCTGGGCCGCACCGGCCAATCCGTTTCCATCATCGGCATCGGCGGCTATCACATCGGCGCCCACAACGTCTCCGAGCAGGAGGGCATCCGCATCGTCCGCACCGCGCTCGACTCTGGCGTCAACTTCCTGGACAACTGCTGGGACTACAACGACGGCGAGAGCGAACGCCGCATGGGCAAAGCCCTCCAGGGTGGCTATCGGCAGAAGGCCTTCCTCATGACCAAGATCGATGGCCGCACCCCCGCCGCCGCTCAGAAGCAGCTCGAAGACTCCCTCCGCCGCCTCCAGACCGACCACATCGATCTCCTGCAGATCCACGAAGTCATCCGCCCCGCCGATCCCGAGCAGGCCTTCCGCCCCGGCTACGTCGTCGACGTCCTTAAGCAGGCGCAGAAGGCCGGCAAAATCCGCTACATCGGCTTCACCGGTCACAAGAGCCCGGAGATTCACCTCAGCATGATCCAAACCGCCGATCGCCACGGCTTCACCTTCGACACCGTGCAGATGCCTCTCAACGTGATGGATGCGCACTACGATAGCTTCACCGCCAAGGTCCTGCCTGTCGCGCGCAAACACAACATGGGCATCCTCGGCATGAAGCCCATCGGCAACGGGCTTATCCTGGGCAGCAACACCGCATCCGCCGTCGAGTGCTTGCACTACGCCATGAGCCTCCCCGTCTCGCTCACCATCACTGGCTGCGACTCCATGCAGATCCTTAACCAGGCCCTCACGCTCGCGCGCAACTTCCACCCCATGCCGCACGAAGCCATGACCGCCCTGCTCGCCAAAACCTCCAACGCCGCCGTCGCCGGACAATACGAGAAGTACAAGACTTCCCACATGTTCGACGGCACCATTCACAATCCCGAGTATCTGGGATAAAGAGATAGATCAGAATCATGTCCGCCAGCCGCATCCCGAATCCGCAAGCCGCCGAACTTTCCCCTGAGTTGGTAGCAAAGCGTGGTGCTCTCCATCGTCGTCTGCAGGAGCTGGACAGCGTCATCGTTGCCTACTCCGGCGGTGTGGACTCTGCCTATCTCGCGCACGCCGCTCACACTGTCCTCGGCAACGGCATGCTTGCCATCATCGCGGACTCAGCCTCGCTCTCCCGCCGGCATCTCCGCGAGGCCATCACTTTCGCTGCCTCGCAATCCATCCCCCTCGTCACCGTGGCCACCGCCGAGCTTGCCAGCGAAGACTATGCGCGCAACGACGCCACCCGCTGCTTCCACTGCAAGGACGAGCTCTTCACCGTGCTCGAGCGCGAGCGCGTCGCCCGCGGCGTTGCGCACGTCGTCTACGGCCTCAATGCCGATGACACCCGCGACTATCGTCCCGGCCAGCAGGCCGCCGCGCAGCACGCCGTCCTCGCACCGCTGGCCGATGTTGGCCTGACCAAGGAAGACGTTCGCGCCCTTGCCCAGGCCGCCGCGCTCGATGTCTGGGACAAGCCGGCCTCCGCCTGCCTCTCCTCGCGCATCGAGTACGGCCGCCGCGTCACTCCCGAAGTGCTCGAGCAGGTCGAGCGCGCAGAGGACGCCCTCGCCGCGCTCGGCCTCCGCCGCTTCCGCGTCCGGCATCATGGCAGCGTCGCCCGCGTCGAGCTCGCCCCGGAGGAGATGGATGCCGCGCTCACCCGCGAGATGTTCCGGCGCATCGGCGCCGCCGTCCGCGCTGCCGGCTTCCAGTACGCAGCCATCGACTGCGATGGCTATCGGTCCGGCTCCATGAACGAGGTGTTGCCACTCTCCGTCCTCACCGGTCAGAGCAAGTAACTGCATCAGAGAAAAACAACCATGCGTATCGGCTATCTCGAATGCTTCGCCGGCCTCAGTGGCGACATGCTGCTCGGCGCTCTCGTCGACGCCGGCGTATCGCTCGCACTGCTCCAGCACACCACAGCCTCCCTCAATCTCGGCGCAACCCTGGTCTTCGATTCGGTGGATCGCAGCGGCATCAGCGCGCGCAAAGCCCGCGTGCTGGTCGATGGTCACGATGCCGACGCGCCCCGCAATCACAACGGCCACGACCACGACGCCGCACACGATCATTCGCATTCGCATGATCACGAACATCCACACGAGCACGAACACAAGCATCAGCACGGCCGGAATCTTCCAGCCATCCGCGAGATCCTCAACAAAGCGCCACTCCCGGCCAATGCCCGCGCGCTCGCCCTTCGCGCCTTCGAACTCCTCGGCGAGGCCGAAGCCGCCATCCACAATCTGCCGCTCGACCAGGTACATTTTCACGAGGTGGGCGCCGTCGACGCTATCGTCGATATCACCTGCGCCGCCGTCGGCGTTACCTCTCTCAATGTGGACCGCTGGTATTGTTCGCCCGTCAACGTCGGCAGCGGCTTCGTCGACTGCGCCCACGGCCGCTTTCCTGTGCCCGCGCCCGCCACGGCATCACTGCTGCGCGGCATCCCGACCTACAGCGAAGGTCCCGCCATGGAGTTGGTCACTCCCACCGGCGCAGCGTTGCTCCGCGCTATTGACTGCGAATTCACTCGCCCCAGCGCTGCCTTCGAGCACATCGGCTACGGCGCCGGCTCGCGCAATCCTGCGCGATTCCCCAACGTCCTCCGCATCAGCATCGGCGATGCTGTCTTGGGCATCGACGACCACACCATCGAACGCGAAACCGTAGCCGTGCTCGAGTGCGCCATCGACGACCTGAGCCCCCAGGTCCTTGCGCACGCCACACAGCTCGCGCTCGAGCACGGCGCGCTCGACGCCATGGCCGCCTCCGTTGTCATGAAGAAGGGCCGCCTCGGCACGCTCCTCACGATCCTCTGCCGCCCCGCCGACGCGCCGCGTTTCGAAGAGCTGCTCTTCCGTGAAACGTCCACCCTCGGCGTCCGTAGCCGCACCGAGCAGCGCCGCACCCTCGACCGTACACACGCAACCGTCGTCACGCCCTACGGCGAAGTCAGGATGAAAACCGCCATGCTCGACGGCGTCATCACCCACGCGCAGCCCGAATATGAAGACTGTCACGCCCGCGCCCTTGAACACCGTATCCCGCTCAAGCAGGTCATCGACGCTGCCCTGCAGGTCTGGCATGAGCGATCCCAGTTAGCTACACACACATCCGAGACAGTGACAAATAAATCAAAGGCCGCGATCCGTGAATAGACACGACGTCCTCGCACTGCTCGAGGCTGTGCGCGCCGGCGCGCTCGCCCCGCAGTCCGCCCTCGAACGCCTCAGCACCATGCCCTACGAAGACGCAGGCTTCGCCCGCATCGACCACCATCGTGGCCTCCGTCTAGGCATCCCCGAAGTCATCTACGCGGAAGGCAAATCGCCGGAGCATGTCGCCGAAATCTTTGCACGCACCGCCGCCGCCGGATCCGACGTGCTCGCGACCCGTGTCAGCGAAGCCGCATGGCAGGCCGTCTCGACACGTGTGCCCGCCGCGCAATTTCATTCGACCGCCCGCGCCGCCTCGTTGCGCCAGCCGGCATCGCGGCCAACTCCCGCCGGCACCGTAGCCGTCCTCTGCGCCGGCACCAGCGACCTCCCGGTTGCCGAAGAAGCCGCTGTCACCGCCGAGTTCCTGGGCGCTCCTGTCGAGCGCTACTTCGACGTCGGCGTCGCCGGCCTTCATCGCCTGCTTGCGCATCACGAGTCGCTGCAGCGTTGCGAAGTCGCCATCGTCTGCGCCGGCATGGAAGGCGCACTCCCCAGCGTCGTCGGCGGCCTTGTACCCGCGCCCGTTATCGCCGTGCCCACCAGCGTCGGCTACGGAGCGGCCTTCAAAGGCCTCGCCGCATTGCTCGGGATGCTCAACTCCTGCTCGCCCAACGTCACCGTCGTCAACATCGATAACGGCTTCGGTGCCGCCATCGTAGCCACCCTCATCGCTCGCAAATCCGCTCGCGCGACGGCGTCCGAAACCGAAGCAGATTCCATGCAGGACCATCGATAGCGGCGGAGTAATCGTCACCGGCTGCTACCCGTCCCGGACAGAAACCCGATACCACGCAGCTGTGCTCCTCAGGAAAGCCTTCTCCTCAGGAACCTGCGCTCGGCCACCTATCCGGCCGATCGCTCATGACGCCCAATCTGATTCCGCTGTGCACCTCCCCAGCCCACAGACGCCACTTGTCCCACCGGCACTCTCGTCCTACGATAGGAGTCCCCCCACCCGGAGACAGAATCTGCAATGCAAGATCCCGCGCCGCTCGAACGTGATCTGAGCCCTGGCGCCGTACTGTTTCCCGGAATCGATGGCGTCCTCGCTGGCCGCTTCCACATCGAAGCTCGCCTTGGCGCCGGCGGCATGGGCGAGGTCTACCGCGCACGCGACACCACCCTCCGCCGTCTCGTCGCCATCAAGCGCACCCAGCACGCCGCCAGCGAAGCCGACCGCAAGCGATTCCTGCACGAGGGCCAGCGCGCCTCCGCGCTCAACCACCCCGGCATCGCCGCCATCTATGACGTCTTCACCGACGCCGGCGAAGTCTACCTCGTCATGGAGTACATCGAGGGCGAAAACCTCCGCTCCCGTCTCACGCGGCCCATCTCCGAATCCGATTTCCGCCGCATCGCTATCGAATCCGCCGCCGCCCTCGCCGCCGCCCACGACAAGGGCATCCTCCATCGCGACATCAAGCCGGAAAACATCATGCTCACCACTTCCGGCGCCCACCCCGGTCAGGTCAAGCTGCTCGACTTCGGCCTCGCCC
Source organism: uncultured Acidobacteriaceae bacterium (assembly GCA_963757575.1). Taxonomy (GTDB): domain Bacteria; phylum Acidobacteriota; class Terriglobia; order Terriglobales; family Acidobacteriaceae; genus KBS-83. Next base: position 16,951 of record CAVWSD010000009.1, on the reverse strand, counting down.
AGCAGGCCACCGACGAAACCGGCCTTCTCGAAACCGCCACCATGCTCACCGTGGCCGGCATGCTCGCCGGCACGCCGCAATACATGTCGCCCGAGGTCCTCAACGGCCAGCCCGCCGACCGCCGCTCCGACATCTTCGCTCTCGGCGTGGTCTTCTACGAAATGCTCAGCGGCCATCACCCCTTCGCCGCCCCCACCCCCACCGCGATGATCGGCCAGGTGCTCCACCAGCCGCCACGCCCGCTCGGCCCGGGCGTTCCCGCACCCTTCGCCGCTATCGTCAACCGCGCCCTCGCCAAGTCGCCCGCCGATCGCTACCAGACAGCCCACGAAATCGTTCATGACCTCAATCATCCAGATTCCGTACCGCCAGTCGCCAGGCCTTCATCAGCCGCCGCGCCCGCCGCAACCGCTCCGCGCTTCCGCACCGGCCGGCTTCTCGCCTTCGCTGCTCTTGCTTTTGCAATCGTCACCGCGTCGGTGACGTATCTCCTCCATCGGCGCCATGCCTTGCCCGCGACCACCGTTAGCACATCCGCTCCCGCCGCCGTCACCGCCGGCACACTTGCCGTCCTTCCACCTACCGTCGCCGACGCCAAAGACACCAAACTCGCCAGCTTCGGCCGCGGCCTCGCCGATTCGCTCGCCGCGCGTCTCTCCGACCTCAGCGTCAACCACGACATCGCCGTCCTCACCGCCCGTCAGCTCGAGGACCGGAAGGTCACCACACCGGCACAAGCCGCGCACGAACTCGGCGCCACCTCCGCTCTCTCGCTCAAGCTCACCCGCGACGGCGACCTCGTCCACGCCGCCTACACCATCTCGCAGCCAGACAAATCGTCCGGCCAGCCGCACGTCCTGGCATCGGGCACCGTTACCGCGCCTGTCAGCGACATGTTCTCCATAGAGAACCAGCTCGCTACCGCCACCGCCAACACCCTCAACATTCACCTCCGTACCGACGAGCAGCGCGCCCTCGCTAACCACGGCACCACCTTCCCCGAGGCCTACCAGTACTTCCTTCAGGGCCGCGGCTACCTCCTCGAAGCCTTTACCCCGGAGACCTTCAAAAGCGCCCAGACCATGTTCAAGGAAGCGCTACGCATCGATCCCAACTACGGCGCGGCGAATGCGGGACTGGGTGAAACCTGGCTCTACGCTTACAACAACCGCCCTCACATAGCGGACATCGAACAAGCCCGCAGAGCGTGCAGTGACGCCGTCGCGTTGGGGAATGCGGGAGCTGACGGTCATATCTGCCTGGGCACGCTCGCGCAGGAAACGGGAAAATCAGCCGACGCAGTTAGCGAATTTCAGAAGGCGCTTCAGTTGGAGCCCGCAAACGATCGAGCCTCCATCGGACTCGCGAAAGCCTACGAGAAACTCAACCAGCAAGAGAAAGCAGAAGCCACCTACAAACAGGCGATCGCTCTCCGTCCCAATTACTGGCGTGGATACGATCAGCTCGGCGGCTTCTACTTCCGCACGGCGGACTATCCCAAGGCAGAGCAGATGTTTCGCACCGCAACCGAGAAGGACCCGCAAAGCTTCCGTTCCTACAGCAACCTCGCCGCCGCGCTATCATTTCAAGCCAAGGATTCTGAAGCGGTCGAGGCATTAAAGCGATCCATTGCGTTACATCCAACAGGAGACGCCTACCTCAATCTCGGGGTCGCCTTATTCAAGCTTCGCCGCTTCGACGAGGCTGCGGAAGATTTCCGTCGCTCAATTCAGTTTGCTCCTGACGACTATAGCCGCTGGTCCGCTCTCGGTGACGCAGAGTACTATGGGGGCCATCGAGTTCAGGGCACCGGTGATTATAGGAAAGCTGTCGAGCTCGCAACCGCACAGCTTAAGGCATCCGCAAATGATGCGAATATTCTCGGCGATCTGGCGAATGCCTATTCCATGATCGGAGACTCGTCGAAAGCTCTAGATTTTCTAAACCGTTCCCTCGCCATCAATCACACGGACAAAGAGCTGATGTTCACTGCAGCCAATGTCTACAACCAACTACATCAAACGGGGCCCGCACTCGAGTGGCTTGGCAAGGCATTGGCCGCAGGTTATTCCCCATCCGTCGTCAGCAATTCGCCAGCGCTGGATAATCTGCATTCAAATTCTCAATACCAGCAGCTCATAGAATCTGCTCAACATCACCATTGAGTCTTCCGGAGATCATCGATGAACAAAGTCAAATGTCCTGATGGCGGCACAGTTACGTTGGGAGAGACCTTCGATTGGGAAAACAATTCGTCCAAATCTGTCTCCATCACAAATTGCGGGAACTTCCTGACGCAATCGTCCTACACCGTGCTAGCAAAGAACGGAGGAACGCCGGGTACCACACCGGCGACAGTGCGCACCGACATCACTCCTGGGGATTACAGCTATACCGAGAACACGATCACTGGCAGTACGCCGACCATGAAAGTTAACAGTTCGATGCCAAAATACTGACCGTTTAGGAGATCGACGGGCCTGAGGGTGACCCACCCCGCAAGCTTCAGGATGGACATGAAAACTTCGGAACGGAGACCACGTCAGACAACAATTCAACGCACGTTCAACAGGAGAAGGTATGAATCCCAAATCGTCAGACGCCAATCGTGAAACTTTGCAAGACAATACCTCCACGGAAGGCGTAGAGTCCGCATCCATCCAGGCGCGTGATCTTGAGGAAGTTGCGAATAGCAACATGCCAGAAACCCCGCGACCGCTCAGTACACCCAGGATGAAGGTTCAATCGTAGCCCATGAACAAGCCCATGCCGGCCACGCCGGGATGGGCTCCGCTCCCAAGCGTCTAACTGGAGTTGACTTTCAGGATCGGAGTGTTGTTCGCAACAGGCCCCATGAAGATTGAAGCAATCGCAGAAAACAAAGCAACAAGATCCACTGGCTATCTCCTTTCCAAAGAGTTGGAAACAAGTGCCAGAGAACTGTACGTATTCACCCCCCGCGTCAACTTGTGCAAATCGTCCGCAGCGGACTAGCTGAGTGAAAACAACTTAGCAAGGTACCTCCCGCACCGGGAGGGGTAGCTAGTAAATGGCCACGCGGCGGGTGTCCCGTCCTGTGCGAAGGAAGGGTGGAATAAGCAACTGTCCGCAAAACGTAGTGAATTAGGAACTACGCAACAGAAGCTGAGATCATCGTCACCGAAAAAGTCAGCACCACCAGCACACACCAGAAAGCATCCGCTCCCGCCAGATGCACCACCTGCATCCAAACCGGCGCGCGCAGCAGCACATCGAGACCACCCAGCAGGAATTGAAAACCCAGCAACCCCGCCAGCCAAAGCCCGAGCCTCCGGTGTTCTCCATCCCGGGCAGCAAACACCGCGCGCCAAAGAAGCCACAGGATGAAAGCCCCCGCCACAATCGCGCTCACCGGATGCAGAATCCGCAGCCGCACCAGCCACTCCGCAGAAGTAGAAAAATCCGCCGTCAGCGCACTCCGCAGCGAAGCAGAAGGGAAGAGCGTATCCCCCAGCGCCGCCAGCGATCCAGTCACCCCAATCACCATCGCGGCCAGCAATCCAACGATGGCTAGTCGCTTGTGTGTGAACTGGACCGCCCCGCGTAGCATCGCCGACCGTCGCCCCAGAAAATGCGCCGTCAGCGCCAGCGACCCCAACAGCAGCAGCGTGTTTGAAAGATGCAGCGCGAGCATCGGCGGCCGCCACGGTGAGGTGCTCGCTGCCGTCAATCCCAGCTTCACCAGCAGCGCGCCCAGCAGCCCCTCGGTCAACGTCAGCACCAGCCCCGCAATCGCAAAACTGCGCGCCAGGTGCCGCGCCGCCGTTCCGCGAAATACCCATACCAGCAGCAGCACCACCAGCGGCACCTCGGATGGCCCGCTCATCATCCGGTGCGTGTACTCGATCACTGTCGCCAGCCGAGGATGGATCGGAATCACCTGCCCATTGCACAGCGGCCAGTGGTCCCCGCAGCCATTCCCCGATCCTGTCGCGCGCACCACCACGCCCCACAGCACCACCAGCACGCTGTACACCACCACGAACCACGCATACCGCCGCAGCCACAAGCCCGCCGGCGCGCCCGCCCCGCTGCCCCTCTCGACCGTCGCATCGATCGCACCCGTAGCCACAAGCACTCCCACCCTCGATTCTAAGCCGCGAGCCGACAGCGGGTGCCCGCTGTTATCCCTGATCTGCCCCGCACCCATTCATCACTTTTTTCTGTCCCATAGGAGTTCTATGGGTATATCCTCTCTTCCCATAGAAGTTCGAGGGAGCGGCAACCCACCACACGCACCTGAGTGCGTCGGCCTGCCTGGCAAATCCCATAGAAGTCCGAGTGGAGGAACACGCAACCAATGCCCCGCAGCCAGCCCCTCTCGAGCGACATGCTCAAAGGCACCCTCGACATGATGATCCTCCGCACCCTCGCTACCGGCGACGCGCACGGGCACACCATCGCCAAGGTCATCGAGCGCACCTCCGAAGACGTCCTCGAAGTCGAGCAGGGCTCGCTCTATCCCGGCACTCCATCGCCTGGAAGACCGCGGCTGGCTCTCCTCTTACTGGGGCGCAAGCGAGAACAATCGCAAGGCCAGGTACTACCGCCTCACCGCCGCCGGCCGTCGCCGCCTCACACTCGAAGCAAGTCGCTGGCGGCAGATGGCCCGTGCCATCGCCCTCGTCATGGGTGAGAAGACGGCCGAACACGTAACCGAAGAAGGTGCTAAATGATCTTCCAGCGCATGTTCCGCCGCCGCCGCAGCGACCGCGATCTCGCCAACGAAATCGCCGCCCACCTCGATGCCGAGCGAGCCGAAAACCTGGCTCGCGGCCTCACCGCCGAAGAAGCCGACCGCCACGCTCGCATCAAATTCGGCCCCGCCCGCCGCATCCACGAAGATCTCTGGCAGCAGAACAGCCTCGCGCCCTTTGAAAACCTCGCGCGTGACCTCCGCTACACCCTCCGCACCCTCGCCCGCACGCCAGGCTTCACGCTCACCGCGATCCTCGTCATGGCGCTCGGCATCGGCGCCACCACGGCGCTCTTCACCGTCGTCAAATCGGTGCTGCTCAACCCGCTGCCGTACCCCAACTCCTCACGCCTCGTCTCCCTCTACGAAAGCGATGTCGTCAGCAACAGCCCCACGCCCTGGGACCCCGTCGCCGGCGGCACGTTTCAGGAATGGCAAAAGGCCACACGCAGCACCGCGCAGATGGCCCTTGTCTCCCCGTGGCAGGGCTATAACGTCTCCGCCAGCGGCGGCCAGTTGCCGGAGAGCGTCAGCGCAGCATGGTGCTCATGGAATCTCTTTCGCATCCTCGGTGTCGCGCCCGCACTCGGCCGCGACTTCCTCGCCTCTGACGACAAACCATCCGCGACGGCCACCGCCATCATTTCCAACGCATTCTGGAAGCGCCGCTTCGCCGCCGATCCCGCCATCGTCGGCAAATCTGTCTACCTCGATGCGAAGCCCTACACCATCATCGGCGTCATGCCCGCATCGTTCGCCTGGAACTTCAACGCGAAGACCCAGCTCTGGACCGCCGCCGGACACGAAGCGATGCCCGAGCTCATGAATACCTTCGGCGATCACGAATTCCTCGTCACCGCCCGCCTCGGGCCAGGAGCAACGCTCGCCGGTCTAGTCAATCAAATCGATACCGTCCAGCGTCGCCTCAAACTCGCCCATCCCGAGCCTCCGGTGCACACGCGCGCCATCGGACGTTCACTGCTCGACTCCACGGTCGAGGACTACAAGACGCCGCTGTATGCGCTGCTTGCCGCCACCATCTGCGTGCTGCTCATCGCCTGCCTCAACGTGGCCAACCTGCTCGTCGCCCGTTCCGCCGCACGGCAGAAAGACCTCGCCATCCGCGCCGCGCTCGGCGGCAGCCGCTGGCGTCTCATCCGCGAACACCTAACTGAATCGCTCGTCCTATCCGCCGCCGGCGGCGTTCTCGGCCTGCTGCTCTCCGTGGCTGCGCTTGCTTGGCTTGCGCATTCCAGGATTGCTCTCGCCCGCGCGCAGGAAATTCATCTCGACTGGTGGACACTCGCCTTCGTCGTCGCCCTCTCCACCCTCACCGGCCTCGCCGCAGGGCTCATCCCCTCGCTCGGTCTCCATGCCGGCCAGCTTCTCGAATCGCTGCAAAGCACCTCGCGCTCGCACAGCGGCGGCCGCAGCCGCGCACAGTTGCGCAAAGCTCTCCTCACGGCGGAAGTCGGGCTCACCGTCGTCCTCCTCCTCGGCGCGGGCCTCATGCTCAAGAGCTACCAGCAACTACGCACTCGCGATCTTGGCTCCGCCATCGACAACGTCCTCACCCTCCGCTTCGGCCTTCCTGATGCGCACTACGAAAAACCCACCCAGAAAATCGCCTTCTTTGAGCAACTCCTCGCGAAGGTGCGCGCGCTTCCCGGCGTTCAGGCCGCAGGCCTCTCCAGTGCACTGCCCGGAGAAGGCTGGGGCGGCGACAGCCTGGTCACCATCATCGAGCACCCGCCGCTCCCGAAAGGGCAGGGAATCGACCTCATGCATCGTCGCGTCGATCCCGGTTACTTCGCCGCACTCCAGATACCGCTCATCCGCGGCCGCTACTTCCGCAACGACGAACGCCTCGACCACGCGAACGTCGTCATCATCAGCGAATCGACGGCAAAGCAATACTTCCCCGGCGAAGACCCCATCGGCCGCCACTTAGGAGGTAGTGATCTAGGCGGCTCCTACGAAATTGTCGGCGTCGTCGGCGACACGCGCTGGAATATCGCAGAGCCCATCCGCCCGACCTACTACTTGCCTCTGTTCGCTGGCGATTCCGGCGGTGCAGGTCTCGCCGTACGCGGCAACAGCAACGTCGATGTCGAATCCCTTGCCATGCCTATTCAGAAAATCTTTGGCCAGCTCGACCCCGATCTTCCGGTCGCCGACGTTATGACAATGCGCCAGAACATCGGCGTTGCCACACTGCAGGATCAGTTCAACTCCGTCCTCGTCCTTGCCTTCGCCATCATCGCGCTTATCCTCGCCGCCGTAGGACTCTATGGCGTGCTCTCCTACCTGGTCACGCAGCGCACGGGCGAGCTCGGCATCCGCATCGCGCTCGGCGCGCAACGCGCAGAGGTTATGCGTCTCACCCTGGCGGACGGCCTCGCGCCAGTCTTCATCGGTCTCATGCTCGGTCTCGCGGGGGGTGCCGCCACGGTCCAGCTTCTTCGCGAGATGCTCTACGGCATGAGCCCCTTCGACTGGAGCGTCTTCTCCACCGTCGCCGTCGTCCTCGCCGTCACCGCGGCATGCGCCTGCCTCATCCCCGCCTGGCGCGCCAGCCAGCTCGACCCCGCGCAGGCCCTGCGAGCGGAGTAGAAGCAGAGCGATGCGACTCTAAACTACAATCCTGACCGGCGGCGCTCTGTGAGGAAGGGGCTTGATGTGGCTGATACATTCACGATGGATCCGGCCCACACCGCCGTCTTGAGCATGGATTGTCAAGCCGGCATCGTTTCCATCTACACGCGAGAAGCGAAAGACGCTTTTCTGGTGCGCGTCGCAAAAGTTCTCAATCATGCTCGTGCTACTGGCATGACCATCATCCATGTCCAGGTGGGTTTTCGATCGGGACTCCCCGAGATCAGTTCTCGAAATGCCCTCTTCGCCGCCATCAAGTCCTCAGAGCAGCATCAGCAGCTATTCCGGGAACCGCTGGGCGCGATCCCGGACGCCATCGCGCCGCATGGCAATGAAATCGTCATCACCAAGCACCGCATCAGTGCCTTCGCCGGCACCGACCTCGCTATGATTCTTCGCGCCAACGAGATCGACACGCTGGTTCTCTACGGCATCGCGACCAGTGGTGTCGTCCTTTCCACCCTTCTCGAGGCTGCAGACGCCGATTACCGTCTTGCGGTCATCGGCGATTGTTGCGCTGACCTGGACGCACCGCTTCACGATTGCCTCATCCAGCGATTCTTCCCGACACGCGGATCGGTCTTCTCGTCTGAGAGTTTTATCGCCGCCTCATCGAGAACGGATACAGCGGCAAATCTTTGAACCTTCGTGGTATTCGATGTTTCATATCGACGGAACAAGATAAACTAAGCCGACTAAGGGTCTTATTTTCGACGGAAAAGGAGCGCGCTAAGAATGGGCTGTGAGCGACCAGAGTCGCACCGTAGTAGCCGGTCAATCCAAAAGGACTGAGCTGATAACAATCAAGAACATTCCAGCGATACTGTGATTGAAATCGGCACGATCAGCAGCGCAACCTGGGAACCCACGCTTGACTATTTGGGATCGATTAAAACGAGCTGTTTCCAGCTACAGGACTTTCGAACCTTCTCTTCTCGGCCCACGACTTGTTTAATGGCTGCTTGGTGGCAAGTAGCTATCCTCCGATGGAAGGTCACGGATTAACTCGGATGATGCGAAGACAGTCGACCCGAGTCTGCTTCCATCGGGATGGACTTTAAAAATTGAATATGGAGAGACATGTCTCCGATGCAAGCCAGTTCGGCCAATCTCGGCGATCATTCACTTGATGAATCTTGGAAAGACCCCAGCGAGAAATATCGAAGCTAGAGCTTTCGTGGAATTCCTTAACATTGACGAATCGCCCCATTTGAATGCCTGGGGCGCCGTTTTCCGGGGCCAGTACGGGAACACTCTTTCCTGCCGAGCCAACCAATCGATATGTCAATTATCAGAGTGAGCACCCAAGCCAAGCTTGCCGAATTCCAAACCAGCGAGGTGAGCGCCTATGAGGCGGGCACCAAGTACCTAGTGATCTACGCCAAGGTGCTCCTACGAAGACACCTCCGGGGTTAAGGGCTGGACTCGATTCTGTGCTTTCGACGCCCGAGGCACGGGAACCGTACCGGCCCATAACTGCACCAATTACAACAATGCCGATAGCAACTAGAGGACTAAGTACCGTACCTACCCGCCCGCCAGCACCCGAGCCCGCTCCGTAGCCCGCATCACCGCCTTGATCAAGGTCACACGCAAGCCGCCCTCTTCGAGCTCCAGTAGCCCATCCGCCGTGCATCCCGCAGGCGTCGTCACCGCGTCCTTCAGGAGTGCCGGATGCTCTCCCGTCTCGAGCACCATGCGTGCCGCGCCGTAGGTCGTCTGCGCTGCCAGCAGCGTGGACACATCCCGCGGCAGCCCGACCTTCACCCCGGCCTCGGCCAGCGCCTCGAGGATGATGTAGATGAACGCCGGCCCCGAGCCCGACAGCCCGGTCACCGCGTCCAGGTGCTTCTCATCCACCTGCACCGTACGCCCCACGCTCGCAAAAAGTGACGCCGCCAGTTCCAGATGCTGCACCGTCGCATAGCGGCCGCCGGCCAGCGCCGTCATGCCTGCGCCCAGCATCGCCGGCGTGTTCGGCATCGCCCGCACCACCGGCATCCCCAGCAGCTCCGTCGCGTCCTCGATTGCCTTCGTCTTCACCGACGCCGCGAACGAGATGATCAGCTTCTCCGGCGTCAGCACCGGCTTGATCTGCCGCACGACATCGATCACCGTGAACGGCTTCACTCCGATGAAGATCAGGTCCGCATCGCGCACCGTCGCTGCGTTGTCGGTCGTGACCGCCACCTTCAGCCGCTCCGCCAGTTGCGCCGCGCGGTTCGCATGCTGCACCGTCGCCGCGATCTGCTCCGGCTGAAAACGTCCGCTGCGGATCAGACCCTCGATCAGGATCGACCCCATCTTGCCGGCGCCCAGCATGGCGACGCGCTTGTTCACTTTGCCGGTGTCACTTGTCTGCGAGGAGGACTGCGTTCGGTCCGTCATCTATCTACTGTGCCTTGCCTGCCTGCTGCGACGCAATCCATGCATTCACTCGCTGCTCCACAACATCCAGCGGCAGCGCGCCCGAATCCAGCACCGTATCGTGGAATCCGCGGATGTCGAACTTCGCCCCCAGCGCCTGCTGCGCCTTCGCGCGCAGCTCCAGGAACTTCAACTGGCCCACCTTGTAGCCCAGCGCCTGCGACGGCCATGCGATGTACCTGTCCACCTCCGACTGGATCGACGCCTCGTCGATCGCCGAGTGCGCATGGAAGTAGTCCACCATCTGCTGCCGGTTCCAGTGCTCGGAGTGCACGCCCGTGTCCACCACCAGCCGGATCGCGCGCCAGGCGTCGCCCTCCAGCCGCCCATAGTCGCTGTACGGATCGGTATAGAACCCCACATCCTTGCCCAGCCGCTCCGCATACAACCCCCAGCCCTCCGTGTACGCGGTGTAGTAGTTGTGCTTGCGGAACTCCGGAATCCCGGTCAGCTCCTGCGCGATCGCGATCTGCAGATGATGTCCCGGCAGCCCCTCGTGGTACGCAATGTCCTCCGCCGAAGTCAGCGATCGCTGCTGGTACTCGTAGGTGTTCACGAAGAAGATGCCCGGCCGCTTCCCATCCGGCGTGCCGTGCTGGTAGTACGCGGGAGCCTGGTTCTTCGCCAGGTAATCCGGCACCGCCTGCACTTCGAGCGGCGCCTTGGGCAGCCGGCCAAACAGTTGCGGCAGCTTCGGACGCATGCCGTCCAGATAGCCGCGGTACACCGCGATCAGCGCCTCGGCCGACGTCGGATGCAGCTTCGGATTGTTCGGAATCGAATCCCGCAGCGCCTTCAGGTCCGCGAAGCCCAGCTTCTTCGCGATCGCCGTCATTTGCGCCTCGTCTTCCTCAAGCTGCTGCTCGCCGATCTTGTGGATCGCGTCGGGCGTCATGTCCGTCGTCGTGCTCTGCCGCACCAGGAACTTGTAGTACGCATCGCCGTCCGGCGTGGACCAGATGCCCGGCTCCGCGCGTCCATGCGGGATGTACTGCGCCGACAGGAAACGCCCGAAACGCGCATAGGCCGGAAGCACCTGCGCCGCAATCGCCTTCAGCACCTGCTGGCGAATCTCCGCCTGCTGCGCCTGCGAGACCGAAGCCGGGAACTTCTTCAGCGGCAGCGCGAACGGTGAATCCTCCGGCTTCTGCCCGGCCAGCGTGTTCACCTGCGTCAGCACCTTCTCCAGCAGATATTTCGGAGGCACGCGGTTGTCGTCCATGCCCGTCATCATGTCGTCGGTGATCTGCGCGAAAGCCGCGGGAACCTTGCCCAGACGCGCAACATAGTGGTCGTAGTCTTCTGCCGTGTCGAAGCTCAGCTGCGGCACCAGTTGCGGCAGCTCCAGGTGCAGCCCGCTGAACTGGCTGATGGGCATCTCCCACGGCTTGAAGCGCGCTTCCTCCTGCTCGTCCACCAGCTTGCGTACCAGCAGCTCCTTGCTCAGTTGCGCCTGCTCCGGAAGCCCTGTCGTGTCGATCGCCCCCAGGCGGTCCAGGAATGCGCGGTCGCGCTCCAGGCGCGCGTTGTACGCCGCAACCGAGTAGTCGCTCAGTTGGTCGTCGTAGCGTTTGTCCCCCAGAGTGGAGGCAAACTCCGGCGACTCCTTGAGCCGCTGCTCCCAGTAATCGGAGAAGACAGAGTTCAGCGCTTTGGCGCGCTGGTCAACCGTAGCAGTGGCGGCAGGCGGGGGTGTCCGCTGCGCCAACGTCTGCGGCGAAACAACAGCGGCCGCAAGCAGGCAAAAGATCAGAAGCATGGAAGGAGAACCCTCGACGTGGATATGCATTCACCATACCCTGCGAGGGCCGGTCGATGTGCGGAGACGCTGCCGCAGGTGGCGCTGAATGCTCTAAGAAGACGACTTGCTGTGCGGATTACGCGAGCGCGTGGACTTCACATCGGAGTCGATCACTCCGTCACGGATGTGCACCACTCGATGGGCGAACTCGGCGATGTCCGGTTCGTGTGTCACCAGCACGATGGTGTTGCCCCGCGCGTGCAGATCGTCAACCAGCGCCATGATCTCATCACCGGTCTTCGAGTCCAGGTTGCCGGTTGGCTCGTCAGCCAGAATGATCGAGGGCCGGTTGATGAGCGCGCGCGCAATGGCAACGCGCTGGCGCTGACCGCCGGAGAGCTCATTCGGCTTGTGGTGCATGCGCTCTTCGAGGTTCACCGCACGCAGCGCTTCCTTGGCGCGCTCAATGCGCTCCGCGGATGGCGTGCCGTTGTAGATCAGCGGCAGCTCCACGTTGTGCAGCGCTGTGGCGCGTGCCAGCAGGTTGAAGGTCTGGAAGACGAAGCCGATCTCGCGGTTCCGGATGCGCGCCAGCTCATCGTCGTTCAGGTCGCTGACCCGATGTCCGTTCAGCGTATACGTCCCCTGGCTCGGCGAATCCAGGCAGCCGATCAGGTTCATCAGCGTCGACTTGCCCGAGCCCGATGGGCCCATGATGGCCACGTACTCGTTGTGCTGGATACGCAGACTCACGCCGCGCAGCGCGTGCACCTGCTGCTCAGAGCCCATGTCGTACGTCTTCCATAGGTCCTCGACCACGATGACATCGCCCCGCGGCATGGATGTGCTGCTCGCGGACTCCGTCGCTGTCACTGTTTCAGCCGCCATCTGGGGCTCCTTCTGGGTTCGAGTTCCATCGCAAACATGCGCTATGTAGTGGACGTGCCGCCGGCCGCCGCGTTGGCATCCATCGGCTTCACCAGCGCACCGCTCTTCAGCTCGCGCAGCGTCTTGTACGATCCGGTCACGATTTCGTCGCCCGGCTTCAGGCCGCTGATCACCTCGATGTCCGTAGTGCCCGTGATGCCGGTGTTCACCGGAACGAAATGTGCCTTCAGCTTTCTGCCTTCGTGCTGCAGCACGAACACACCCTGCACCTGCGGCTCCTTGCTCACCACCGCAGCCTCTACCTTCTTGCCCTTCGCATTCTCCACCGTCTCGCTGGGCCGGCGCATGGTCAGCGCCTGGATCGGAATCGACAGCACGTCCTTCTTTTCCGCCGTCAAAATCTTTGCCGTGGACGAAAGCCCCGGCCGCAGATCGTCCGTCGGATTGTCCAGGGTCACCACCACCTTGAAGTCCTTCGCCTCCTCGGTGCCGGTCGTGCTCTGGCTGGTCGCGATGCCGGTCGAGCGGAGGATCGCCTGGTCGCCCACCGTCGTCACGTGGCCCTTGAATACCTTGCCCGGCAGCGCGTCGATCGTGATGTCCGCCGTCTGCCCGTTCTTCACGTTCACAATGTCCGTTTCGTCCACCTTGACTTCGGCGGTCACCACCGACATATCAGCGATCGTCATCAGCGTGCTGCCTTCCGCATTCTGGATGCCGATCACCACCGTCTCGCCCTCGCGCACCGGAAGGTTGGTCACAATGCCGTCAAAGGGCGCAACCGCCACCGTGCGGCTCAGCACATCCTTGAACCGGCGTAGCGCCGCCGTGGCCTGGTCGATGCGGCCCGAGGCGGACTGCGTCTGCGCCTTCGCCTGCACGATGGCAGCCTGGTTCTGCGCCACCGCCGCCACCGCCACGTCATAGGCCGCTTTGCGCGTGTCGTAGTCCGACTTGGGAATTAGGTTATCCGCGTACAGCGATTGTCCCCGTTTCCAGTCCAGCTCCTTCTGTTCCAGCGTCGCCTTCGCGCTCACCAGATTAGCTTCAGCGGTTTTCTCAGCGGCAGTGTAGGAACTCATGTCCGTCTTCGACGACTGGATAGTCGCCTCCTGCGTCGCCACATCCGCTGCCGGCTGCACATTCTCCATCGTCGCCAGCACTTGCCCGCGCTTCACGTGATCTCCCTCTTTGACAAAGAGGCGCGTGATGCGTCCGATCGTCTCCGCGCCCACATTCGCATACACCTTGGGCTTGATCTGACCCGTGCCGCTGACCTGCGACAGGATGTCTTCCCGGACCGCTTTGCCGGTCACCACCTTGGTGTATCCCGATTGCGCGCGCGCAACCACAAGTCCCACCACCACCAGCAGCACAACCACGGCAGCCAATCCGAACCACAAAAGGCGTTTGCGTTTCATCGGTAGTGACCCATTCCTCGTCTCTTCGGACAAAGTCTTCTCATCAAAGCAGCTAAAGTTACGGTTCCGGCTGGCGAATAGTTCCCCTCAAGGCGGCAGGCGCCCAAGCCCCGCCGGCGGACTCGCTTGCATCCGGTGAAGTGCGCTCCAATGATACCAAGTCCGCCCTCTTGGGTGATTTCCCATTCGGCGTGGCAAAGGAATGACTTTTTCGGCCCACCTGTTGTCCTTGTCCCTCGTGGACAAATAGAATAGCGGCACTGATCAGGAGTCCACAGGAACCTATGTATTCGGTTCATCATCGCGTTATTTGCACCCTTGCCCTGGCTGCATCCACTCTCTTTCTTCCCTCCCTGCATGCCCAGCAGCCCGCGCCCGCGGACGGCAACAGCGTCCAACAGCCGGCGCAGGACCCGCTCGATCGCCCCCTCAGCGATAAGGAGAAATTCAAGCAGCAAAAGGATCTGAGGCAGGAGTTGAAGGGCCCCTATAAAAAATGGCTCGATGAGGATGTCCGCTGGATCATTACCGACCAGGAGATGAAGGCGTTCAAGAGCCTCGCCAACGATGAGGAGCGCGAATCCTTCATCGAAAACTTCTGGCTCCGCCGCAATCCCAATCCCGATTCCCCGGAGAACGAATTCAAGGAAGAGCACTACCGCCGCATCGCCTACTCCAACGAGCACTACGCCGCGGGCAAGCCCGGCTGGAAGACCGACCGCGGCCACATGTACATCGCCTATGGCAAGCCGGACAGCATCGACTCCCACCCTGCCGGCGGCACCTATGAGCGCCCCATGGATGAGGGTGGCGGCGAGACCACGACCTTTCCCTTCGAGACCTGGCATTACCGCTACATCGAAGGCATCGGCGACAACATCGATATTGAATTCGTCGACACCTGCCAGTGCGGCGACTATCACATGACGCTTGACCGCTCCGAGAAGGACGCACTTCTGCACGTCCCCGGCGCCGGTCTCACCATGTTCGAGCAGATGGGGCAGGCGAAGAAGTCCGAGCGCTTCAATGGAGGGCTCGAGAACCTGGGCACCGGCCCCCTGACCGGTTCCAATGCCACCAAGCAATTTGATCGCCTCGAGACCTTCGCCAAGCTGCAGGGGGCGCCGCAGATCAAGTTCAAGGACCTCGAATCGTTCATATCGTCACACAAGGTCCTCAACGGCCCCGTCTTTCCCTTCGATGTCCGCACCGATTATGTGAAGGTCACCGACGACACCGTCCTGGTCCCTATCACCCTCCAGATCAAGAATAAGGACATCACCTTCAGCACCAAGGACGGCGTCTCCAAGGGTGTGGTCAATATTCTGGGCCGCGTCACCACCATCACCGGGCGCATCGCCCAGACCTTCGAGGACACCGTTCTGGTCGAGCAGCCTAGCGAACTGATGCCCAAGACTCTGGAAACCTCCCAGGTCTATTGGAAGGCCCTGCCGCTCCGCCCCGGCCACTACCGCGTCGATATCGCGATCAAGGACGTGAACAACCCTGACCATCTCGGACTCTGGGCTCAGGGCATCGTCGTCCCCAAGTTCGACGACGAAAATCTCGCGACATCGTCGTTGATTCTCGCCGACAAAATGGAGCGCGTGCCGTCCAAGCAGATAGGGACCGGCAGCTTTATCCTGGGCAACACCTTTGTCCGGCCCCGGGTCATGGAAAACGCTGCGACCCCGGCCAGTTTTCATCGCAACCAGCAATTGAACTTCTGGATGCAGGTCTATAACCTCGGCATCGACGGCAAGAGCAAGCAGAACGATGCAACGCTCCAGTACCAGATCATCGATACCGACAGCAACAAGACGGTCCTGGACTCATCGGAGTTGAGCAAGTCCATCTCTCCCAATGCAGACCAGGTAACCGTGGAGCACACTGTACCGCTTGCAAGCCTGGTACCCGGAAAGTACCGGGTAACCATTAAAGTGAATGACAGCGTTACGAAGCAGCAAATAGCCGAATCGGCGCCCTTCACGGTAGACTAAGTGCAGTTCTACCGGGGTTCCTTCCGGCTAAGGTCCCAGCCCCGAATTGCGGATGAGGTGGCAGCGACTCAGCAGTGAGACAGCAGTTCATCCAAATCGCCTGTTCGATTCTGGCCTCCGCCGCCTTGGCCACGCCTGCATTTTCGCAGAGTGAGACGCGCGTCCGTCTCCGGAATCGTTCGCGACCGCCGCGGCGCTCCGCAAATCGATGCGCTCATCCAGCTCATGCGTCCCGACTCCTCGGTCGTTGCCATCGCCCATACCGACGGCCGTGGCGTCTTCCTGCTCGAAGACCTCCTCCCCGGCGTTTACCAGATCAAGGCATCGGACGAGTCCTTCCTGCCCTCGCTCCGTCAGAATCTTCGCGTCCTGGCCCACCGCAAGACCGTCGCAAACATGACGCTCAGCACCCTCCTCGATGCGGTGCAATGGCTGCCTGCCGAGCGCCGCTCCGCGACCGAGCCCGACGACGAATGGAAGTGGACGCTGCGTTCTGAAACCAACCGTCCCGTCCTCCGCTTCTCCGACGAAGGCCCGATGATGGTTTCCGAAGGCAGTGGTCCTAAGCAGAGCCGCGCCCGGCTCACTACCAGCGGCGGCCTGCGCGATTTCGGCGACGGCGGCCTCCGTCACGGCATGGAATACGAGGGCACCGGCGCCCGCGGCGAGCACACCCTCTTGCGCACCTCGCTGAATGTCACCGATGGCCTGCAGGCCGGCTACATGGCCGCCTATGAAAACGAGATCGCCCCCGGACGTGTCGTACGCACTGTGGCCGCCTATACCGATATGCCCGACCTAACCGGCGGTCCCTATGGGTCCGGACGCTATCAGTCCGCCACCCTGCGCACCGCCGAGACTACCGATCTCACTCCCGTCCTGCGCACCGAGCTCGGGAACGAGCTTCTCGCCATGCGGCTGGTCGGCGCACAGGGCGGAACAGAGGTCGTCAGCCGCCCCTTCGGCTCGCTGATTATCCACGCTGGAGATACTGCTCTCGAGTATCGCGTCGCCACCTCGCGCTCCGCACAGGATGCCTCTTCGCTCGCCGATGACGAGACGCTCCTTCCCGCCGTCGCGCAGC
>CAVWSD010000008.1:0-12718 GCA_963757575.1 uncultured Acidobacteriaceae bacterium | reverse complement strand
GGACTTTTCAGGCAGTTCGGTTTCATTTTTCCGCATAGCCGGTTTTACAGACACGTGGTGGTTCGCCTCAAGAGCGTGCACGATAAACTCGGCTCAATGAGTGAGTTGTCCTGCTCTCACCAGTTGAGTTTCGCGCCGCCCGCGATGCGGACTACAGGCAGGCTCCGCGGGGTGGCGGTTTGCCGCGCAAGACGACGGTGAGGTAGGCCGTAATGATGCCCTTGTAATCGGTCTCCCTTCTCACCGGTTCAACTTCCGAATCGCCCGACCACTCGCGACCAGGTTACGAGAAGCGCATTTACGATCCTTCAACAGCCAGACCCACCAAAGCTCGAACAGATCCTCACCAGCTAAATCGCAGCCTTAGCGGGAATTGGGGCGTTGCGATCGGCCCACGGCAGAATCCCCATGGAAACGCGCCAACTCCCG
This sequence comes from uncultured Acidobacteriaceae bacterium, assembly GCA_963757575.1. Taxonomy (GTDB): domain Bacteria; phylum Acidobacteriota; class Terriglobia; order Terriglobales; family Acidobacteriaceae; genus KBS-83. The sequence goes on along the minus strand of CAVWSD010000008.1, from coordinate 12,289 downwards.
GAACTTCCATCCGGAGGAGACTGGATCATGAAACTGTCCAGGAATACTGAATTTGACATCTCAGCCGGCGAGAATGCGTCGGGTATGTCACGAAGAGCATTTTTTTTACACGCGACCGCTATAGGACTTACAAGCGCTGTCGCACGCAGCGGACTTGCCGGCCTGGGCGGGGCATCGGCCCAGGAGTCAGACGCAATCGATTTTCAAGGGCTGAAGTCGGGCGACAGGGCAATTCTGGTCGCCGCGCAGATCGCCGAAGCGCTGGCGGTCACGACCTACATGCATATCATCCACACCGCACCGTTTTTCAAACGGCTGGAATCGGACGATCAAGGTTATCTGAAAGCTGCCCTGCAGGAAGAGATGTCCCACTATCAGCTGGAGCAGGGCGTCACAGACCAATTCACCCCATTCTCCAGATTTTTCTATCCAAACAAAATGTTCGCCGATGCGCAAGTTACCTTGAAGACGCTTGTCACTCTCGAGGATGCCTTCATCGCCGCCTATCTGGTGGGCGTGCGCAACTTCAGCACGACGAATCTGCGCGCGTGACGGCTGCTCGCATCATGGGCATTGAGAGTGACCATCGCACGCTGGCTCGCGTTTTGGCCCCTGGTGTAGCAAAGCAAGATGGCGGCCCGATCGAAAAAGTCACTGGCGCACAGGGCGTCGTTGAACTGATGTGGTTTCTAGGCGCTTGTACCCGGACCATAAGAGTCGTTTGGCAAGAATTTGTGCTGTAGCGCGGAACGGGGGCGGTCCTGAAAAATCGTAGACGCGAAGGTAGAAAGGAGAGACATGCGGCCGGCCCGGCGGCAAGGAGACGCCTGAAAAACTTCGCGGTTGTTCTTGAATCCGGCAAGGGATACGCGACCACGTGCTTCGCGCGGCTACGACGCGGGAGCTTCGCTAGCCTCGGCATCACCGGCGGCGAGGCCGTGCTTTTCCATTCGGTAGATCAGGGTGCGACGGCTTATGTCGAGATAGCGCGCGGCCTGGGTCTGGTTTCCTTTGAACTTATCCAATGCGCGGCTGATTAGCTCGCGCTCTATTTCTTCAAGGCTTAGTCCTTCCTCGGGAAGGTTGGGCCAGAGTGCGGCGCTGGTCGCCGATGGCGAGATGAGCTCTTCGGGCAGATCGTCGATGGTGATGAGATCGCCGGAGGAGAGGACCAGCAGGCGCTCGAGAATATTTTCCAACTGCCGCACGTTCCCGGGCCAGGAGTAGGAGATGAGCCGCTGCTGGACGTTGGGCGAGAGGCGAATCTCCGGCAAGCTGTGACGCTCGCGGATGCGGTGAATCAGAGCTTCGATGAGCCCGGGGATATCTTCGCGGCGCTCGCGCAGCGGTGGGATCTTCAAAGGAACAACGGCGAGTCGATAGTAGAGGTCTTCGCGGAAAGTGCCATCCTCAAGCATAGCGGAGAGGTCGCGGTGAGTGGCCGCGATGACGCGCACATCGACCTTGACTGGCGCGCTCTCGCCCAGCTTTGCGATTTCGCCTTCCTGCAGTACTCGCAACAGCTTGACCTGCGTATTGAGCGGAAGCTCGCCGACTTCATCGAGAAAAAGCGTGCCTCCGTCGGCGGATTCGATGCGGCCGGATTTGCTGGTGAGCGCGCCGGTGAACGCGCCGCGTGCGTAGCCGAAGAGCTCCGATTCGACGAGATCCGCGGGAATGGCGCCGCAGTTGATGGGGATGAAGGGGCGATTGCTGCGGCGGCTGTTGTGATGGATGGCGCGAGCGACGAGCTCCTTGCCGGTGCCGGTCTCGCCAAGGATAAGAACGGTGGTGTCGCGTTGTGCGACGCGCGCGGCCTGGTCGAGCACGCGGAGAAGTGCTTTGGAGTTGCCGACGATGCCTTCGAAGCCGTAGTGGCGGTCGAGGGCGGAGCGGAGCGTGCGCACTTCTTCGATCAGGTTCTGGCGCTCCATCGCGCGATGGACGACGAGGACAAGCGCATCGAAGTCGATGGGCTTGGTGACGTAATCGTAGGCGCCCATCTTCATCGCTTCGACGGCGGACTCTATGGTGCCGAAGGCGGTGATGACGATGACGGTGGTTTGCAGGCCTTCTTTTGAAATTCTGCGAAGAAGCTCGAGGCCGGTGGTGGGCATGCGGAGATCGGTGATGACGAGGTGCGGCTCGACGTCCTCGAGCATGGTCCATGCTTCGTCACCATCGTGCGCGAGCGAGACCTGATAGCCGACCTCTTCGAGCTGCATCTTCATAACGCGACGGAGGCTCGAGTCGTCATCGACGACGAGGATGCGGCTTGGCTTCATACGGCGGCCACTTTCGTCTTTCGCATCGCCATGGGATTGGAGATCGGCAGCTCCAGCCGGAAGGTGGTGCCGCGATCCGGATTGGGACGGCAAGTGAGCGTGCCGCCGTGCTGCACTGCGATGTTGGCGGCGATGGCGAGGCCGAGGCCAGTGCCGTTCTCCCTGGTGGTGAAGAAGGGATCGAAGATCTGGTCCCGCGCTTCTGGAGTGATCCCGCAGCCGTTGTCGGAAACTTCCATCGAGAGCACGTCGCGAGAGAAGAAGCTGCGAATGGTGACAATGCCGCCCTCGCCGGTGGCTTGCACTGCATTGAGGATCAGATTGAGGAGCAGCTGCTTGATCTGCTCGGGATCGCACTCGATTTCGCGATCCCGATCGCCGGCACGCACCTCGAGCATGACGTGCTGCTGGGCGGCGCTGTGCTGCGCGAGGGTAACGACGGAGTGGATAAGCTCGGCGGGTTCGGTGGATTGCATGCGTGGCAGGCGTGGACGCGCGAAGTCAAGGAAGTTGGTGAGGAGCTTGTTGAGGCGCTGCGATTCCTTCGCGAGGATGTCCAGGCACTCTGCCCGGTCGCTTGCAGAAGCCTGCCCGCGCGAGAGGATGCCGGTGGCGCCGCTGATACTGGCCAGCGGATTCCGGATTTCGTGCGCCAGGCTGGCGGAGAGCTGGCCGGCAGCGGTGAGGCGTTCAGTCTTTTTTAGGTGCTCGATATTCTGGCGCAACTCGATGTAGACCTGCTCCAGCTCCGCCTTGGTATCTTCGACCCGCTTGCGCTGCATGCGCTCGCGGTCGGCGAGGAGCCCGGCGATGACGCCGGCTGCGCCGAAGGTGCTGAGCTCGACAACCTGATCCTGCGCATCGAGCGGCATCCGGAACCAGTGACGATAGATGGAGGGCGCCTGCAATACGACAGCGAGTAGAACAACCTTGAGCGCACCGCGCCAGCCGAAGAACATGCCGGCGAGCATGAACGGAAGGATGTTCAGGTGATGCAGGACGTTGTGCAGCACCAGGGCATGCGGCGGCGCGATCCAGGTAAAGACGGCGAGCGCAATCACCAAGGCCACGATCAGCACGGCTTGCGCGCGCGTGGACCGCAGAGTCGATGGGAAAAGCGCCATACGGTCATTTTCCCATGCAGAACGCGGCGGGCGGCTCAGCCAGTCCTGCAGGGTGACGGATGTGGAGGCCGGAGACATTCCGGCGAAGAGATATGCAATTCATGCGCCGCAATGTAGCGCGGCTGTATCTCTGAGCCTTGAGTAGGGATATCCGGAGCTGATGTCCCATAAGGAACTATCGGTGTCCCTTATGGGACAGGTGTCAGCGCATCTTGGAGTGAGAGGCGCGAATTTGCGCGGGATTTCGTTTGGCGCATGAATTGCGGTAGGCGACCTCGTGAGATGCTGTGCTCTTTTCTTTTTTTCGCTGCTTCTGCCGGGGTGCGCCTTGTTTGCGCAGCCGGCGGCTCAGGAGTCTGCTGCGATCTATTCGGTCAGCGGATCGCGTCCGCAGAAACATCTTGAGACAACCAACGAAGGGCTCCCCGCGGCTCCTGCTCCACAGGCCGGAGCGCAAACTATGCCGCCTGCGGCACACGGGCCGCAAATGATTCTTACCTTGAGCGACGCTATCGCGATGGCGCGGCGAAACAGTCCACGCATCCATGAAGCGGCTGCGCTGACTCAGCGTGCGCGTGCGGGAGCACTGACAGCGGGCGCCTACATGAATCCGAGCATTGAGGTGTACGAGGGCAACCAGTATTCAAGGCCGGTGGCGAACCCGGGCACACCGGGCCTGCTGCAGCACTATGCCGCGTCGCAGACGATCGAGGTTCCCATGGAGCGGCGCGCGCGCAAGAAGGCGGCGCGATTCGGCATCGAGGGCAGCCGGTCGTCCGAGGAGGTGACCGTGTTGTCCGTGGTTGCCGATGCGAAGCACGCTTTTTACAACGCGCTGCGGCAGCGGGAGGAGATCCAGCACAGCCAAGAGAATCTGCAACTGGTAGAGGACCTGCGGCGACGCGTGGAGGTGGAGGTCCGGACCGGCGAGAAGGGGCGGCTGGAACTGACCCGCGCCGAGGCGGAATTGGCGCGCGCGCGATTCCAGGTGCGCAGCGCTGAGCTGGAATATGCAAATGCAATTGCCAATTTGCGGGTGACGATTGCCGCGCCGGCGGATGCCAACCTTGACCCACAAGGCGAATTCGAGCCAAGAACCTTGCTGCTTCCCCTGGAGGATTTGCGGAAAGAGGTGCTCGACAAGCATCCGCTGATTGCTGAGTCGCACGCCAACACGCAGGCGGCGCAGGCGACCCTGGACCGCGAGCGCGCGCTGCGAATTCCGGCACCGGTGGCGTTTAGTGAATTTGAAAACCAGCCCGACCTGCGCTTCTGGCGCGTGGGGGCGACGATACCGATCCCACTGTGGGACCGCAGGCGCGGGCAGATCGCCGATGCGCGCGCGGCGATTTCGCAATCCAACGCGGTGCTGAACCAGCGGCAACTGGAGCTGGTTGCGGCGCTGGAGCGTGCGTACGAGCAGTACCAACTGGCAGACCAGCAGGCCACTTCGCTGGAGGCCGGCTCGTTGCGCGCCGCGGAGAGCGCCGTCGATGCGGCGAAGGCGGCGTATCGCTTCGGTGAGCGCGGCATCGTGGAAGTACTGGACGCGCAGCGCGTGCTGCAGAGTGTGCGCGGCGATCTGCTGGATGCGCAGTTCGCGCGACAGTCCGCGATGGTGGATCTGGAATCGCTGGGAGCAATTGCCCCGGCTGTGAGGCCTTAGATGAAAACCTGCAACTCTTCCCTTCTCTTTCTGCCTGCTGGGCGCCGCACGCGTGCCGGAGGTTTGCTGCTGAGCTTTGCAGCGCTGACGATGCTGATGATTTCGGGCTGCAAGGCAAAGCAGGAAACGCCTGCCGCAGCCGCACAGCAGATGAATGCAGGCGAGGTGGCGATTACGCCGGCGCTTGCGGAGAATCTGAAGTTCGGCAACCCGGAACTGGCCAATGTGACCGGCACGCTGCAGGTGGCAGCGCACGTGGAAACGAATGCGAAGCACATCGCGCACGTCGGCTCCCCGGTAGAGGGACGCATCCTGAAGCTGCTGGTCTTTGAAGGGCAGCACGTGACGGCAGGGACAGTTCTGGCCACGCTGCACAGCACCGATTTGTCCGACACGCAGTTTGCGTTGATCAAGTCAGCTTCGCAGCAGAGCCTTGCAGCGGCTGGAGAGAAACGCGCGGAGCAGCTTGTGCAGGCGGATGTGATGGGGCGCGCCGAGCTGGAGCGACGGCGGGCGGAGCTGCTGCAGGCGACCACGGAAGCGGAGTCGTACCACACGCAACTGCTGGGGCTGGGCATGACGGAGGCGCAGATCCGGCGGCTGGAGACAACGCACAAGCTGAGCGCCGACTATCCGATCGTTGCGCCGAAGACGGGAACGGTTTTGAAACGCGAGATCACGATCGGACAGGTGGTGCAGCCGGCCGATCCGGCATTCACCATTGCCGATCTCTCTAGCGTGTGGATTGTTGCGAATGTGCCGGAGGAAGATGCCGGCGAGTTAAAGGAAGGCATGCAGGTAGAGGTTCGCATCCCGGCGCTGCCGAAGCAGACGATCACGGGGCGACTCTCCTTTGTGTCACCGATTGTTGATCCGGCGACGCGCACGGTGGAGGTGCACATGGACGTCGCCAATCCCAAGGGCCTGCTGAAGCCGGATGAGCTGGCGACCATGACCTTTACGGGGCAAACGGAGCGCAAGCTGACCGTGCCGAGTGCGGCAGTCGTCCGCGAGGAAAACAAAGATTACGTGTTCGTGCAGATCAGCCCGAAGCAGTTTGTACTGCGGGAGGTTTCACTTGGCCAGGAAGAAGACGATCGCCGGGTGGTGCTGAGCGGCGTTAGTGCGGACGAACGCATCGTGACGGACGGCGCCTTCCATCTAAACAACCAGCGCAAGCAAAACGCGATTAAGGGGGGCGAGTAGATGGTGCACGCCATCATAGCCGCGGCCCTGCGGCAGCGCCTGATCCTGGTGGTGGTAGCGCTGGTGCTGCTGGGCTTCGGCATCCACGCCGCGCAGCAGCTTTCGGTGGACGCGTTCCCGGATGTCACCAACATCCAGGTACAGATCGCGACCGAGGCGGCAGGCAAATCTCCAGAAGAGGTGGAGCGATTCGTCACGATTCCGATTGAGATCGCAATGACCGGCCTGCCCGGAATGACGGACATGCGTTCGCTGAACAAGCCGGGGCTATCGCTGATCACGCTGGTGTTTTCGGATGACAGCAATCTGTATCGCGAGCGGCAGATGGTGTCCGAGCGGCTGGCGGAGTTGCGCGATCGCATGCCGGAGGGCGTGACGCCGGTGCTGGGGCCGATTACAAATGCGCTTGGCGAGGTTTACCAGTACACGCTGGAGCTGTCGGGTGAGAGCGCGGAGAAGCATCCTCTCACACGCCAAGAGCTGGTCCAGCGCCGTACGCTGGAGGACTGGGTGGTACGGCCGCTGCTGCGCTCGATACCCGGCGTGGCGGAGATCAATTCCACGGGCGGGTTCGTCAAGCAGTACGAAACGCTGGTCGATCCGCAGAAGCTGCACTACTACAACCTGACCATCAATGATGTGCGCGATGCGCTGGCCCGCAATAATGCCAATGCGGGCGGAGGTGTGCTGCCGCAGCATGCCGAGCAGTACCTGATCCGCAGTGTCGGCCTGGTGCACGATGTGGACGACATCCGCAACATGGTGTTGCGAGAAACCAAGGGAACACCGATATACATCCGCGATGTGGCGGAGGTGCGGCTGGGCACGGAAGTGCGCTACGGCGCGATGATCAAGAACGGCTACACCGAAGCAGTGGGCGGCGTTGTGCTGATGACCAGCGGCGGCAACGCGAAAGAGATCGTGAGCCGGGTGAAGGCTCGCGTGGCGGAGATCAACCGCAAACACATGATTCCCGGCGGGCTGCAGATTGTTCCCTACTATGACCGCTCGCAGCTTGTCGATGCCGCGATCCATACTGTCACCGAGGTGCTTGCGGAAGGCATCGTGTTTGTCGTCGTGATTCTCTTTCTGTTTCTCGGCGACCTGCGCTCCAGTCTGATTGTGAGCGCGAATCTCCTGCTAACGCCGCTGTTGACGTTTCTGGTGATGAACCACGTTGGTCTTTCGGCGAACCTGATGTCGTTGGGCGGCCTGGCGATTGCGATTGGATTGATGGTCGATGGATCGGTGGTGGTGGTCGAGAATATCTTTGCCCGTCTGAGCCACGCGAAGCATGAGCATCATCCAGAGGATCGGTTTGCGAAACTGCACATCGTGCTCTCCGCCGTGCAGGAAGTGGCGACGCCGACGCTCTTCGGTGTGACCATCATTATCCTTGTCTTTCTGCCGCTGATGACGCTGGAGGGCATGGAAGGCAAGATGTTTGCGCCGCTCGCGTACACCATTGCGATCGCGCTGGGCATTTCGCTGGTGCTGTCGCTGACGCTGTCGCCGGTGCTCTCTTCGTATCTGCTGAAGGGCGGATCGGAGAAGGACACATGGCTGGTACGCGTGCTGCGCAGACCCTACGACGGGCTGCTGCACTGGACCCTGCATCATCGAAAGATTGCGGTCTCCGCAGTCGTGGTTCTGTTCTTCGGATCCCTTTGCCTGTTTCCGTTTCTCGGCACGTCTTTTATTCCGGAGATGCAGGAGGGCACGCTTTCGCCCAACGCGGACCGCGTGCCGAATATCTCGCTGGACGAGTCGCTGAAGATGGAGCGGGAGATGCAGCGGCTGATGCTCAAAGTGCCGGGAGTGGACAACGTGGTATCACGCGTGGGGCGCGGCGAGTCGCCCGCTGATCCCGCGGGACCGAACGAGGCGGATGTGATGGCATCGTTGATACCTTTCGATAAGCGTCCGCACGGGATGACACAGGAAGGCATCGCGAAGCAGATCCGCGACAAGCTGGCTGCGCTGCCCGGCATCAACCTGGTGATGTCGCAGCCGATCAGCGATCGCGTGGACGAGATGGTGTCCGGCGTGCGGGCGGATGTGGCGGTAATGCTCTACGGCGACGACCTGGACACGCTGGTGGAGAAGGCGAACGCCATTGCGAAGGTAGCGACGGGCATCCGCGGCACGCAGGACACCCGCGTGGATCGCGTGGGTGGCCAGCAGTATCTGACCATCGATATCAACCGCGGGGCGATTGCACGCTATGGATTGAACGCGGCGGACGTGAACGACGTGATCGAGACGGCCATCGCCGGAAAATCTGCCACGGATATTTATGAAGGCGAGCGGCGCTTCTCCGCCGTGGTGCGTCTGCCCGCCAATCTGCGCGACAGCGTGGAGGATATTCGCGAGTTGCAGATCAGCTCTCCGGATGGGCCACGGATTCCACTGAAAGACCTGGCGGCGGTGAAGGTGGTGGAAGGGCCGGCGCTGATCAACCGGAGCATGGGGAAACGTCGCATCGTGGTCGGCATAAATGTGCAGGACCGCGACCTGGGCGGGTATGTGAAGGAGCTGCAGGAGAAGGTGGAGGGGAAGGTGCCGCTGCCGCCGGGTTACTACATCGAATGGGGCGGCCAGTTTCATAACATGGAGCGCGCGCTCAAACACCTGATGATTATTGTTCCGATCACGATTGCGGCGATCTTCTTCCTGCTGTTTGTTCTCTTCCATTCGGTGCGCTTCGCTGCGCTGATCATTACGGTGCTTCCGCTGGCTTCGATAGGCGGCATCCTTGGCTTATTTCTCTCGGGCGAGTATCTTTCGGTGCCGGCATCCGTTGGATTTATCGCGCTGTGGGGTATTGCGGTGCTGAATGGCGTGGTGCTGGTGTCCTACATCCGCAAGCTGCGCGAGGAAGGCATGTCGCAGATCGACGCTGTGCGAGAGGGCACGCGGCTGCGCTTCCGTCCAGTGATGATGACGGCGGCGGTGGCCGCTCTGGGCCTGGTGCCGTTCCTGTTCGCGAGCGGGCCGGGTTCGGAGATTCAGCGGCCGCTGGCGATTGTGGTGATCGGCGGACTAGTGAGCTCGACCGCGCTCACGCTGCTGCTACTGCCGACGGTGTATGCCGTGTTCGAAGGCAAGGGGAAGGTGCAACCGCATTCGCATTCGCACTCGCATGGGCATGCTGTGCTGGCAAAGTAGTTCCAGCAAAAAGAGGACCACGCGGCCGCAGCAGGTGGACCTGTCCGTGCAGGTTGTGATCAAGGATTGGTTGGTGCCGGGGAGGTCGAGTGAGCCAAGAATGAGCGGCTTGCTGCGAACAAGGATGGCGGTAACAAGGATGGCGGTACTGTCCAAGGTGCTCTGACGGGAGACAATGTGAGCTTGGTCCTGGACGACAGTTGCTCGGTTACTCGGGGAGTACCACGCCGCCTGTCAAGCTACCCTTATATTTGTTGGGACTAAGCTGCCATAGTTCCGCGAGGGGGACGCCCATCCTTTTCAGATGATCCGAGTACCATAAATCCTGTAGGAGAGATTCCGGCTGCTGTGTAGCGTCGCGACACAGGCACGGCTGAGGCGGCGCGCGAAGTGTCGATCAAGCGAAGCTCTTTAGGACCTCAATGCGAGCATGCTCCCAAGGTTACTTCTATTCTCGACACCAGATGCCTATCGTCGCCACATTGTGAGCACAATCACGGATCGGATCAGTCCTGAGAAACGGGGTTTAGCGAGCAACAAACCCCAGCTCATTGTCGAAATTCGTCAGGTCCGCTAATCGCATCCAACGGCTGGTTGGGACTTCCGCGGGCGCTGAATGCTGGCACACTCAGGCGAGCTGCGTGTGTGGATGAGAGGAGGCGTAGTACATGGCAGTCTTGCTGATGAGCATCACAGTATCCACCGGCTGGGCCGTCGTTGGCGCATTGGCTCTCATATTCGTTGTGCTTTTTCTCCTTGCGGGTGTGTTCGGACCGATGCCCCAGTACACCGTCTCGAGCCAGGGCGATATCCTTGCCAACGATTCCGAAATGTTCCTGAATGTCCTCGAATCGCTGACGGATGCCAAGCTAAACCGGGCCGCAACACTTGAGGTGCTGACGAATGGGCCCTGCTTCTATCCGGCCGCGCTCGAGGCGATGCGCTCGGCTCAGCAGAGTATCTGCCTTGAAGCCTATATCTTCCAGCGAAGTGAGATTGGGCGGCTCTATTTAGAGGTGATGACGGAGCGTGCCCGAGCCGGAGTACAGGTGAATGTAGTGCTGGATGCCTTTGGAAGCATGGGCAGCGGTAAGACATGCTTCAAGCCTCTGCTGGACGCGGGTGGCAGATTGGAGTGGTACAACAAGCCGCGCTGGTACAGCCTCGCCCGGGTGGATAACCGAACACATCGAGAACTGCTGATCGTGGATGGGCGCGTCGGTTTCATAGGCGGCGCCGGTGTAGCCGACCAGTGGTTTAAAGGTTCAGAGAAAAACCCGCGCTGGCGCGACACCGTGGTTCGGGTTGAAGGCGACGCGGTGCCAAATCTGCTGGCCACTTTCGCGGAGAACTGGCTTACCAGCCACGGCGAAATCCTCGCGGGTCCGCGCTACTTCCCGGAAATTCACTGCCAGAAAAGGACAGTGGCAATGGTGATCAACAGCACACCAACGCCCGGAGGCTCGACGCGTGCGCGGGTTCTGTTCCAGATGTTGCTGGCATCCGCGGAGCGAACCATCACGATCACCACACCTTACTTTTTGCCCGACAAAGGATTGGTACGCGAGCTCTGCCGTGCTGTCGAACGAGGGGTCAAAATCAGGATCCTCGTGCCGGGCCGGACCTCGGATCACCTGGTGACCCGAAGTACCAGCCGCGGCGGTTACGGACCACTGTTGCGGGCAGGAGCAGAGGTCTACGAATATCAGCCCGCGATGATCCATGCCAAGGTGCTGGTGGTGGACGACCTATGGGCAGTCGTCGGTTCAACGAACTTCGACAATCGCTCGTTCGGAATCAACGATGAGGTAAATCTCGCTGTGCGAGACCAGGCAATAGCGGCGCGGCTGGAGCGTGACATGGCTCATGATCTGAAGGAAAGCCGGCGCGTGTCGCTCGACGAATGGGAACATCGGCCTGTTACTGAACGTGCGCCGGAACTTCTTGGTTGGATCTTTGAACGCCAGCAGTGATGCAGCACAGTGCACAGACCGACCGTTTGCGGGTAGCCACCTACAACATCCACAAATGCCGCGGCCTCGATGGCCGTACGGCGCCCGAGCGCATCATTTCAGTCTTACGGGAGTTGCACGCGGATGTGCTGTGTCTGCAGGAGGTGGTCAATGCTCCTACACAGGCTCCGCCGTTCGATCAGGCTGGGGAGATCGCGCGAGCGCTTCCGGAGTACACGGCATGCTTCGGGGCTAACCGCCAGCTGCGGGGTGGCACCTACGGCAACCTGACACTCAGCAGGTTGCCGGTGCTCGCATGGAAAAACATCGAAATCACGCAAAGGCGTGAGCCGCGCGGAGTTTTGATGGCAGATGTGTCTCTTGGAGCGAACGAGACGCTGCACGTCTTCAATGTGCACCTGGGCACCGGGTTTATGGAGCGCAGATACCAGGCGGCGCGCCTGATAAGCGAAGACATACTTGCGCAGCCTGGCTTGCGCGGCCCGCGGCTCGTGCTCGGAGATTTCAACGAGTGGGTGAGCGGGCTTACGACGAATCTGCTGCGCGACACCTTCCAAACCTTCCAGCCGAGACACGCTTTGCGCTTCCCAAAGACCTTTCCAGGTATCCTGCCGTTCACCACGCTCGATCACTGCTACTATGAAGCGCCACTGGAGCTGGTGACATCTGCTCTCTGGCGAAGCAAAACCGCACTGGTGGCCTCCGATCACCTACCGCTGCTAGCGGAGTTTCAGTTCCGATAGCCCGAAAGCCCTCGTGGCGAATCGCCGTTTGGAAAGATTCCACATGGCCGTGTAGTCGGCTTTCCGGACAAGTGGCGTCCCGTAATTCCCTGAAAACGGGGGTTACAGGTAACTTTGTTCGCCC
>CAVWSD010000007.1:0-387541 GCA_963757575.1 uncultured Acidobacteriaceae bacterium | reverse complement strand
GAAGGCGTTGCCACCCTCGAACACGGTCTCCATCAGGAGATTCGTTTCCGCCACAAGTCCGAGCATGGCGCAACCGTTCAGATTGCCGCGTTCCACGACCGCATGGTGCACCCGCTGGTGCAGGGAAGCGGCTACGTCAGCGATGCCGACGCGCTCTCCGGCGATCTGCTCATCGATCCCGTCTCCGGCGTCTTCCGCACCTCGGGCAATACCTATGCCGGCTACGGCTTCTCCGCAGCCGCAACCGTGCCGCTCACCCCCGCTCTCGCCATCTCCGCCGCCATGGAGGCAGGCTCCGCACTCGAAGATTCCTACGCCCAGTCCGCTCTCGCGGCGCAGGAGCGAACTGTCGAGCAGTCGCTTACTGCGCTGCATCCGCGGCTCACCCCTGCCGTTACCGTAGCCGCGCAGGGCAGCCTGCAGAAAACCGGAACCTACTGGCGGACCTCCTATCGCTGGCAGCCCCCGGCCACCGTCACCGCGGTCAATCCATACGCATCGCCGGCAGGCGACGCTTTCCTCAGCATCCTGCTGCGCCAGCCCATCCGCATCGGCCGCATCTTTCCGGGCGGCACCAGGGCCGTCGTCGACATGCGCAACCTGCTCGCACAGGGCTACTGCCCCTTCGTCACGCCCGATGGCAGCACCCTCTTTTTCGCCCAGGCCGACCGCTCCATCGCCGGCGGCATCGCCTTCACCTTCTGAACTCAGCGTGATATAAAAAGACCAGGCGGCAAGCCCCTTGCCACCGTCCGCAACACCCTCAGCAACATCCCGGCAGTATCCATCTCGGACGCGTAGCTCAACTGGCAGAGCATTCGACTCTTAATCGACAGGTTGTAGGTTCGATTCCTACCGCGTCCACCATTTATCTACAATGATTTAAGCGCGTCCGTCCACTCCAGCCAGCTTGGCGTGTGGGGGAATTTGTGGGTAGCCTTCAACGGCGGGCGACACGACTTCCACAACAGATGAAACACAGCCTGATAAGGGATTCCACCCTACGTTCTTTTATTGGTCCCTTTAACCACGTTCTTTTATTGGTCCCTTTAACCACGTTCTTTTATTGGTCCCTTTAACCGTAAGCTGTGGATTTCTCGGCATACTCCGAACTGTTAACCAGTCAATAAAGAGATCATCCCGTTGGCATCTTAGAGCAGCCCGGGGTACCATCACCCGTCATTCAAGGAGGTGCTTTCAAAAGTGCCCTGCTGCCGTCGCCGCTCCGGGCCCACGTAGGCACTGAATGCCCCAATAGGTTAAAGGGCCCACTGAGAGCACTCTTTGTTCCCGAACGGAAGTCCCTATGACAAGTGAACCAGGAAAGGCAAATCACGAATTCCAAGTAATTAAAATATCTTTGATAACTCTTCTTGCGACTATTACTACGCTGTTCATAGGCTGCTCGTCTCGCAGGAGAGCGCACATCATAGTAGAGCAAGCTGCTGTCTCCGTCTGGGACGACAATGTAACCGTGGGAAGCCAGATCCAGTTGCAGAACACAGGCCCGGCTACAGCTCGCGATGTACCGCAAATAGATAGCGATCTCGTAGACACTCCTGCACATGCCGAAAGCCTCATCCGGAAAGCCCTGCTCGATTAGCAGGATTGCTGCTCGCGCGCGAAGGCGAACGATTTGCCGAGCAACTCACCCGCCACAGTGTCAAACGGATAGATATCTTGTCGGCGAGTGAAGATTCCTAAATCGTTGATCTCTCGTTCTAATCCATCGACCTCTTCGATTGTTGATTCTAGCGAAAGCTGTTTTCATTCTCTGGTTTCTTCATTTCGTGCCAAATTGATTCGTCGCCATTAGATGGAGTGTAGCGGTTCAGCCGAAGCAGATTCTTCCGCCCTGGCGCGAGCGCTATTTGAACTGTACCTTGACCCCGCCTGCTCCGATGTTCTTTGAATGTCCCAATTGCGCCGGTGTCACTCCGAGAGCGACGCTGATGGCGGGATTGGACATCGGCGGATATGAGCAGAAACCGGAATGGCCAAAAATGGGACCGTCTCTGTTGATTGCTGCGTGTCTGGTACTGGCAATCCGCACAGCCAGGTGGCCACCTCGGAGTATCGGAGGCACCACCTCGGACCGTGAGTTGGAAGTGGAGATTGAGAATGCGGTGCATTTGGTTGGCCGAGTTTTGAGCGCCCTTGTCTCACACCACGGGACGATCTTTCCTCACAGGAAAGAGCCGTGGTTTGTACCCAACGATCAGGACGTGCCGGAATAATCTATCGGGACTTGGATTTCGCCCCAAACCACCTCCTTGTGAATTTGCCGTCCCAGTAGGGATTGCAAGCGGTCCGCCAGCTTCACGGGTTCTATGCGTTCGGCTTGTGACGTCTACCTTCGTTGGTCTGATATTCGTTGCTCTCCGCGAACTCCAGGCGCGGAAAAGACAGGAACAGTCAACCCATAATCCGGCATTGAAGAACAATCCGCCTCCCACATACGTTGAAGTTTGACTGTGATCCTCCTCCTGGGGTCAGCTCTGTGTCGAAGATTTGGGACCCCTGTCGGCATTTCGACCAACACTTCTGCTAGATCTCACGCGCGCTCAAGCTGTTGGCGCCGCACACCGCAACATTCAATGACTTCGCAGTTTGGTCATCTGCGACAGATCTGGCATTGCGATTGCATTCAAGTCAATAGGGGACATGATGGCACACAATCCCTTTCAGGCAACCGCGCAGAGACCGGATGACAGTCCATCCTTCCGAGGAGAATCCTTGCAATACCAATCCCTTCATGTAATCCGCCGTGATCAGCTCACCTCCGCAACAGCTCGAACGCGCGGATCACAAACGTCTTGCAGCCATTCATCCGGAAGCCGGCATCGACTCGCCCATGTGGGGTGGCGTCTTTCATGTTGAACCTGCTGCCCGCACGGCAATCCACCATCACGGTGAGCAACACACGATCGCGTACGTTCTCAGCGGCATTTCCTACGTCCGCTGGGGCGAACCGGGAGAGTTCGATGCTACTTTGCACGCGGGCGATTTTCTCTATGTTCCGGCGTGGCTTCCCCACCAACAAACCAATCCTTCGAAAACTGTTCCTTTCCAATGGATCGTCGTGCAGGCACTTCCGAACCAATCGTCGTCAATCTGCCGAGCACCTTCTGGGATGAGGTCCAACGCAATGATCAGGGCTAGGCGTGTTGCGCATATTGTGGCCTTTTGTCTGATCACCACTCTCGGGCACTCGCAGAGCTTCGATAGTCGGTATGTGTCCCCCGTACATCCTGTACCCCGAGGCGAAGCTCCAGGCATGAAAGTTCAAATGCTGAAACGCGGAATCGAGAATCAAGAGTATCCGTCATCTTTGCGAAAGGGGACGAGGCTTTTTCCGGGTTGCAGGAGTTTGCGGAGAAATACCAGATACAAAGCGCGCATTTCATCGCGATAGGCGCGGTCAACGGAGTCACCTTGGCATGGTTTGATCCGCAACGCAAAATGTATCGGTAGATTCCCATCCGCGGTCAGGCCGAAGTGGTTTCAATGATCGGTGATATCGGGCTCTACCAGGGAAGGCCAACTGTGCACACGCATATGGTGGTGGGACTATCCGATGGGACCACGAAGGGCGGCCATGTTCTGGACGCACAAGTATCACCAACCCTGGAAGTGATGGTCACCGTCGACGAGGTCGCCATGCACAAACGGCTAGACCCCGAAACGGATCTGACGCTGATCGATCCGACGCTAACGAAGTGAAGCCGATATTCGCCTCGTCGCGAACGTTCACTGAGTACAGGAGAGAACCCGAGATGGCTGAAATACGAGTGATAGCAAGAGCATTGGCGCGGACGGGAAAAGAGAACCAGCTTAGAAACGCCCTGGTCGGAATGCTGATGCCAACACGAGCTGAGCAGGGATGCAGACTCTATCAGTTCTATGAGTCCATCAATATAGGCCTCTTCTACTTTTACGAAGAGTGGGAAAGTAAAGCGGCACTTGATTTCCATAGAGAGACACCGCACTATGAGCAGCTGGCCCACACTATTCGCGACCTCATCGAGGGCCATTTTGAAGTCAACATTCTGGATTCTCTCGGTTAGTTTTCGCTCACTTTCAGAGATCAACCCATAATCGCCAAGTAACAATGACGAATCGACTGCGAGGAGATATCGTGACCGTTGTATCGGACAACACAATCAATAAACGCACAGCCAGAATTGGCTTCATTGGCCTGGGTCTTATGGGGAGCCGGTTGACGCGGCGCTTGCACTCGTCAGGCTGGAATGTCCAAGCGTGGAACCGCAGTCCAGATCCGGCACAATCGCTGTGTCGTGACGGAGTCGAGATCTCGTCGACGATTGCACAGCTCGTCTCCGATTCGGAGGTAGTCCTTTCCTCCTTGGCCGACGACATGGCGGTTCACTCTGTGTATTTCGATAGCGGTGGGGTCTTTACCACGGCCATGCCCGGAACAACGATTCTTGAAATGAGCACGATCTCACCGGAACTGTCCCGCCGTCTCCACCAGGAAGCATCCCATCGAGGCCTTGACTTACTCGATCTGCCCATCTCCGGTTCAACGCCAGCGGTAGAGGCAGGAACTGTCACTCTATTCGCTGGCGGCAATCAGAAGGTCTTCGAGAAGTGCACCTCCATCTACGAATCCATTGCTAAGCAATGGTTCTTAGTAGGACCCGGCTCTTCTGGCATCCTGATGAAGTTAGTTGTTAATCTTCTCCTTGGAGTCGATATGCTGGCGATTGCTGAAGCCGTTTCGCTGGGCGAGCATTGTGGGATTGATAGGAATGTTCTGCTCGATGTTTTGTCCAAGACAACGGTGATACCTCCGGCGTTTGGAGGCAAGCTTAAGAAAATCAAGGACAATGACTACTCCCCGGAATTTCCGTTACGGCTGATGAGCAAGGACATGGATTTGGTTATGGAGGCTGCAAAGACTTGGGGCGTGGATTTGCCTGCGTCCAGCGTGGCCCAAACGGTCCTCGCCTCCAATCTCTCCTCGAATGGCGATAAGGACTTGTCTGCGGTAACGCCTTCTTTGTTGGCGAAACAAATGACGGCTTAGGCTGGCACGCTCGGGTGCATGTGGCGGCACAGCGGGAGCTGAAGGCTGACCATGCAGACAGAACAAGCCTAACTCCGAAAGGATCTATGAGAATGAACCGCAAATCATTTGTAGCTACCGCTACTACGAGTCTCGCTGCGCTGGCAACGTTAGCGACCGCAAGCGGGGATGCCAAAGCACAACTGGTATACAGCAAGTCCGACTGGCAGTTCAGCGAATTTAACCATCTTGCGAAGAACCCGGCGCGAGTGAAGCAGGTGTTCGACATTATCCAGATTGCGGAGGGTGGATTCCTTAACAACATCAAGAACTCTCTGAATGGGTTGCACTTCGGCTTCGGCATACCGGACGAACAGATCAAGGTTGTTGCTGCGCTGCATGGGCCCGCGAATATGCTGAATTATGACGACGTCATCTGGAGCAAGTACCAGATTGGAGAATGGCTGAAGGTGACTGACCCGTCTACGGGCCAGCCTGCGGTGAAGAATCCCTACTATGCAAGCAACGCCGGAGCCGTGCTGCGCTACAGCACAGCGGACCCGGACAGCCGCGAATCGCTCTACCAGAACACGACCATCCAGGCTCTGCAGCACCGGGGCGTCAAGATGCTCAGTTGCCATACGGCGCTCGAGGAGCAGGTTAGGGCGCTAATTACCCACAGCAGCCTGACGCAGCAGCCGGAAGCAATCGTGAAGGAGATGCTGGCGCACACGCTGCCGGGCGTGCTGGTTGTAGCGTCGATGGTCGCAGCGATCGCGCTTCTGCAGACGGACGGACATTACACCTACATAACGGTATAAGGAAGCAATTGCGAAGGAGTTCTCGATGTCCATCCCTCTTCGATGGTTTGGCAAAACAGGCGTACAGATCTCCGCACTCGGTCTCGGCGGTCACCATCTTGGTGGATCGAAAGATGAAAAAACTGCCATCGAGATTGTCAGGCGCGCCCTCGACGGAGGCACGCCGGAGCTTCTGCTTGACCTGGTTGAGTGAAATCAGCTCGGCTTTGCCAATGCGCGTCGTGCGTTGTGTCTCCTCTAATAGAGTTTGGTGGCTTGGATCATCATTCGCTATCTGGAATCCATGAATCTAGAATCCTCCGATTCCCGACCCCGTGTAATTAGGGATTCTATGGTCGCGCGAGCAAACCGTACGATGCTTCCAAATCGGATTCCAGGTAGCCCGCCCGCTTTGAAGTGCCTCAGAACGGTTGATCTGCTTATTCGCAGGTATTCGGCCACCTCATCGATCGTCATCACCGAGTTTTCTGGAGCTTTGTAGGAAGCTGCGCGCGCTACTGCCTCTGGAAACCTGTGTGGCCACTTCAGGTCTGTGCCTGTTACCCCGTATTCATTGAGCTTACGGGTGAGGACAGTGATGCTAATTCCCAAGCTCTGTGCAGCCGTGGCTCGATCGCCGCCGGTGATCGAAATGGCGCGAAGTACGCATTCCTTTTCGATTTCTGAAAGCGGCTTGATAGTTGGGGAATCGACTTTGGGTGGAGGCGTCGGCGACAGTCCAGCGTGCAGCGCTTCTGAACCAGTCGGTCTTACGATGACCTCGCGCGGTTTAGATCTCCTGCCGGCGATCTTCTCAAGTGCTACGCGGTCGAATATCCAGCGCTTGCCCACTCTACGGCAAGGTAGCTCGCCGGCTTGCACCCGCCTCATGACGGTAGGTTGACTGATCCGCAAAAGTTCTGCCACCTCTGTGGTGCACATCCATTTTGGGTCGTTAAAGCTTCGGTACATCGAGCCTCGCGTAACTGCAAGCGGCGAACGCCGCAGTTTGGGAAGATTAGCGCATGGAGAAGATCGCGAGAGCGAATTTTCCGGGGGTGCTGACGAATATCGTTGGCACGTGGTATGTACCAGGTTATACAACTATTCATGGATAAGAGGGATCCACCGTTGGCGTTTCGCGCCACCTCCGAGGATCGAAAGATTATTGGAGAGTTGTGTAAGCGTCTTGGACAGTCGGCCTCTGGAATCATCCGTCTGGCGCTCCGACGACTCTATGCAGAAGAAGAAAAGCGCCTCAAAAAGTAAACGCGTCCCGTAGGTGCTTATAACGCCCACGAGACGCTAACCACAGTGCCACAGGAGGACACAAATGGCTCATGTACCGTAGCAACACCCATGCCTTCAGACAATCACTTCGAGAAGCAGCGTTATCGGTCGACTCACGGGCCAGGCGAGATCGCTTATGTACGTGGCAGCGGCGTAGCTGCCGCGGCAGCGGGCATGGGAGCCAAAGCCATCGCCGGTGGGGATAGTGCGACGGCAGCAGCAGCCGGCCGAAGCGCCCACGCGATTATCCGGCGTGGAGGAGACGACGGCGGCCATGCAGCGGCGGCCGTTGGTTTCCGCAGCATCGCTGAATCCTATAACTCCACCGCCTGTCTGGCCGCGGTCGGCATCCGCTGTTGTGCTATCTCGCATCGGGAAGAGTGCCCGGCTGTTGCGGTTGGCTATGAGCCGACTGCAGTGTCAACGAAGCCCGGAGGGACGGCCGTGGCCGTGGGAGATTATGGTATGGCCTCGGCTGGTCCTGGCGGCCATCTGGTCTTCGTTGACACCAACTGCGCCGGCGGCCCCGTCGCCAGGGTATTTGCTGTCGGGAAGGACGGATCGAGCCAAACACGCTTTACCGCTTCAGCGGGAGGATGACTCGGCCAAAGAAAGTGGACATGAGCGAAGACCGATCGCTTGATTGGAAAGGGAATCTGCGGATGCAGTACGAGATGGATCATGGTCGCGATCGCATCATGTAGCTTGTTTACGATTCTGCACCACAGGCCCCATAAGCGTTGCTGTGGGGCCTTTCTACTGGCCCAGAAGCCTCTTTAGGACCTCAATGCGAGCATGCTCCCAAGGTTACTTCTATTCTCGACACCAGATGCCTATCGTCGCCACATTGTGAGCACAATCACGGATCGGATCAGTCCTGAGAAACGCGGTTTAGCGAGCAACAAAGCCCAGCTCATTGTCGAAATTCGTCAGGTCCGCTAATCGCATCCAACGGCTGGTTGGGACTTCCGCGGGCGCTGAATGCTGGCACACTCAGGCGAGCTGCGCGTGTGGATGAGAGGAGGCGTAGTACATGGCAGTCTTGCTGATGAGCATCACAGTATCCACCGGCTGGGCCGTCGTTGGCGCATTGGCTCTCATATTCGTTGTGCTTTTTCTCCTTGCGGGTGTGTTCGGACCGATGCCCCAGTACACCGTCTCGAGCCAGGGCGATATCCTTGCCAACGATTCCGAAATGTTCCTGAATGTCCTCGAATCGCTGACGGATGCCAAGCTAAACCGGGCCGCAACACTTGAGGTGCTGACGAATGGGCCCTGCTTCTATCCGGCCGCGCTCGAGGCGATGCGCTCGGCTCAGCAGAGTATCTGCCTTGAAGCCTATATCTTCCAGCGAAGTGAGATTGGGCGGCTCTATTTAGAGGTGATGACGGAGCGTGCCCGAGCCGGAGTACAGGTGAATGTAGTGCTGGATGCCTTTGGAAGCATGGGCAGCGGTAAGACATGCTTCAAGCCTCTGCTGGACGCGGGTGGCAGATTGGAGTGGTACAACAAGCCGCGCTGGTACAGCCTCGCCCGGGTGGATAACCGAACACATCGAGAACTGCTGATCGTGGATGGGCGCGTCGGTTTCATAGGCGGCGCCGGTGTAGCCGACCAGTGGTTTAAAGGTTCAGAGAAAAACCCGCGCTGGCGCGACACCGTGGTTCGGGTTGAAGGCGACGCGGTGCCAAATCTGCTGGCCACTTTCGCGGAGAACTGGCTTACCAGCCACGGCGAAATCCTCGCGGGTCCGCGCTACTTCCCGGAAATTCACTGCCAGAAAAGGACAGTGGCAATGGTGATCAACAGCACACCAACGCCCGGAGGCTCGACGCGTGCGCGGGTTCTGTTCCAGATGTTGCTGGCATCCGCGGAGCGAACCATCACGATCACCACACCTTACTTTTTGCCCGACAAAGGATTGGTACGCGAGCTCTGCCGTGCTGTCGAACGAGGGGTCAAAATCAGGATCCTCGTGCCGGGCCGGACCTCGGATCACCTGGTGACCCGAAGTACCAGCCGCGGCGGTTATGGACCACTGTTGCGGGCAGGAGCAGAGGTCTACGAATATCAGCCCGCGATGATCCATGCCAAGGTGCTGGTGGTGGACGACCTATGGGCAGTCGTCGGTTCAACGAACTTCGACAATCGCTCGTTCGGAATCAACGATGAGGTAAATCTCGCTGTGCGAGACCAGGCAATAGCGGCGCGGCTGGAGCGTGACATGGCTCATGATCTGAAGGAAAGCCGGCGCGTGTCGCTCGACGAATGGGAACATCGGCCTGTTACTGAACGTGCGCCGGAACTTCTTGGTTGGATCTTTGAACGCCAGCAGTGATGCAGCACAGTGCACAGACCGACCGTTTGCGGGTAGCCACCTACAACATCCACAAATGCCGCGGCCTCGATGGCCGTACGGCGCCCGAGCGCATCATTTCAGTCTTACGGGAGTTGCACGCGGATGTGCTGTGTCTGCAGGAGGTGGTCAATGCTCCTACACAGGCTCCGCCGTTCGATCAGGCTGGGGAGATCGCGCGAGCGCTTCCGGAGTACACGGCATGCTTCGGGGCTAACCGCCAGCTGCGGGGTGGCACCTACGGCAACCTGACACTCAGCAGGTTGCCGGTGCTCGCATGGAAAAACATCGAAATCACGCAAAGGCGTGAGCCGCGCGGAGTTTTGATGGCAGATGTGTCTCTTGGAGCGAACGAGACGCTGCACGTCTTCAATGTGCACCTGGGCACCGGGTTTATGGAGCGCAGATACCAGGCGGCGCGCCTGATAAGCGAAGACATACTTGCGCAGCCTGGCTTGCGCGGCCCGCGGCTCGTGCTCGGAGATTTCAACGAGTGGGTGAGCGGGCTTACGACGAATCTGCTGCGC
This sequence comes from uncultured Acidobacteriaceae bacterium, assembly GCA_963757575.1. Classification (GTDB taxonomy): domain Bacteria; phylum Acidobacteriota; class Terriglobia; order Terriglobales; family Acidobacteriaceae; genus KBS-83. Next base: position 377,539 of record CAVWSD010000007.1, on the reverse strand, counting down.
GACACCTTCCAAACCTTCCAGCCGAGACACGCTTTGCGCTTCCCAAAGACCTTTCCAGGTATCCTGCCGTTCACCACGCTCGATCACTGCTACTATGAAGCGCCACTGGAGCTGGTGACATCTGCTCTCTGGCGAAGCAAAACCGCACTGGTGGCCTCCGATCACCTACCGCTGCTAGCGGAGTTTCAGTTCCGATAGCCCGAAAGCCCTCGTGGCGAATCGCCGTTTGGAAAGATTCCACATGGCCGTGTAGTCGCCATGTCGGACAGATGCCTCCTAAACAGGCGTTGTGGTCAGCGTCCCGCAGGTGCTGGTAACACCTGCGGGACGCGTCTAGAATTGCATCCTCCGGAGCAATAGGTCAATACAAATTGTGGGGGATTACGTGGGGACACCCCAGGGTAACGGAGAGTACGGCAAAGAAGAGACAGCATGCGATTAGCGGCTTAAATGCTGGCTGTTGAGCACAGCATGGGAATGGGTAGTAAATGAGGGAAGAACGGCACCCAGCGACTCTTAATCGACAGGTTGTAGGTTCGATTCCTACCGCGTCCACCATTCAAAGTTTGTAGTGACCCAAGGCCGCAATTAGGTCCTCTCCTTCTCGGGGATGCGCGAAGGTGTGGAATGTGTGCGATGGTCTCGCCTCTCGCAAGAGTTTCTCTATCTGTCGCCGCTCCGATCCAAAGCGCGCTTCGGCGCTCCCGTTTATCGAATTCACTTCGACGAAGCTTGACCGGAATCATGCTCCGCGATGACCAGATTCTCGTGCTTGATCTCGAGCCGCAAGCGATTGAAGATGCTCATGTAGATATTCGCAACCCACACTAGGGAAAACTCGGAAATTACATAACCGCGCCATCCGAAGCACAGCATTTTGAATTGTGTCAGCAGCAGGAACAGAGCCGCCACATAGTGGCTGAAGCAATACTCGCAAGTAAACAGATAGAAGAATTTACGCAGGTAGAGCGGCGCACAGTTTTCACTTTTGTCTTTGCAGAAGTCTCTAGGCTCTCGAAAGATCTCCTCATGAGTGACAGTCCAGGATATACATGCTGTCGCAAGGCCGAGAAGCAGCAGAAATCCGAACTGCTGACGCAAGGGAACGGGAAGAAGATGGTGCGGCATAGTTCACCTTTTAATTAGTTTCAGTTGGCACCGCATGAGCGTGAACTGCCGCCACTTCGATGACCATGTTCACTTCAGCGCCGAGCAATAGCATGATTCCTGTGACATAGAGCCAGGTCATCAGCACCATGACGGCTCCTAGCGAACCGTAGGTTTTCGCGTAGCTGGTAAAGAAATGGAAGTAGAGGCGCAGCAACCCGGAGGCACCCAGCCAACCGAGCGTGGCGAACAACGCTCCCGGGCTCAGCCATTGCCAGCAGCGTTGTTTCAAGTTAGGCGCTGCGTAGTAGACCATCGAAGCGACCAGGGAGACAAAGAAAAGCGCAATGGGCCACTGCGCGATTCTCCAGATCCAGTAGAAGGCCGGTTTCAGACCGACCATATCTGAGACTAGCTGGACGAGAACGTCGCCATAAAGGAAAACAGTCAGCGCAGCGATGATCAGCAGCGATGCCGAAACGGTCAGGATGAGCGCGATGCCATAGGTCTTCCACAGAGGGCGGGATTCCTTGACTTTATAGACGGCGTTGAGCGCATCTTCGATCGCGTTCATACCCGAGTTGGCTGTCCACAGCGCGGCGAGAATACCAAAGGTAAACTTGCCGCTGCCGGAGGACCGAGTGATCTCTGTGATGACCTGGCGGATAAGTTCAAACGCCGAACCGGGCAGCGTGGTGCTGAGGTATTGAAGCAGCAGGCCGGTCAGTTGCGTATTTGATTTGAAGATGAAACCAAGCAGAGTCGTGATGAAGATGACGCCCGGAAACAGTGAGAGGAAGAAAAAGTAGGCTAGCTCAGCTGCACGGTTATACACTCCGTCTTCATAGGACGAAGTCCAGACCCGCTTCAGCAGTGTCGTGGCCGAAGAGACATGCAGGCGCCAGGGAGACTTGCGGGGCAGCGAATTCGCAGGAACGGGAGATGGCATGGCATTCCGGAGCGCAGCAGGCCCACCCACCAGCAGATTGCTCAGAGCTTAGGAACCAGACACACTCCGCGAGGTTGCCACTGATTTAGGAAGGCTGTTCATCCGCAGAAGGCTCGTGCAGTATCCAGTCGATCAGCCCCGGTGACAAATTGCCTCGACACACCGGCGCAGCCGCGCGCCGATGTCATCGCAGACGGCCCTCCGATGATGACCCTCAGGCGATCATCCGCTCCCGACGCGCCCGCGCGCTGTCCCAATCCGTCATCCCCACCACGGAGGCCTCCGCAAGAGAGTTCATCTCAAAGATCTTCGCCGCGGCTGTACCCCGGAACCCGAAGAAGAGCGGAATCGCCCATGAGCTCGATGCGAAGGCGGAGTCCATCTTGCCGTGGGTCTCGAACGAAATCACCGGCTTGACTCCGTAGCGGTAATCCGTCAGCAACGATTGCGCCAGAATGAAGCCGCTGGTCGCGAACGCTGCGTGCGCGGCCGCTTTGTTCGAGCGGCGGCACAGAAGCCCCACGGTGAAGAAGAATGCCGCGTGCGCGTAATCGATCACCCCATGCGCCTTCGGACTGATGACCTTCGGAAGATTGTTTTGCAGTACATCTAAGTCTCTTGACATGTACATCGCACGTTCCTTTCCTTCTCTGGAATTGTGCAGAGGCCACCTGCATTGAGGCGGCCTCTGCGTCCACTTACGCTGCGGCTCGCTCTTCCCACGGCTTCAGAACTACCTTTGTGCAGCGGTCCCGCTTGTCCCGGAACATCCGATACGCGTCAGGCGCCTGGTCGATGGAAAGCGTGTGACTGATCACGAACGATGGATCGATCTCGCCCGCCTGAACGCGCTCCAGCAATGGCCGCATGTAGCGCATCATGTGCGTCTGGCCGGTCTTCATCGTTAAGGCCTTGTTCATGAATGCGCCCATCGGCACCTTGTCGATGAACCCCGCGTACACTCCGGGCACCGACACCGTCCCGCCCTTCTTGCACGCCATGATCGCTTGGCGCAGAACAATCGGACGGTCCATCTGCATTCGCGTCATCTGCTTCGCCCGGTCCACGGCAAACAGCGCACCGTGACCGGAAGCCTCCATACCCACCACATCCATGCAGGAATCTGGCCCATGGTTCCCGGTCAGATCGTGCAGCGCTTCGACCACATCGACTTCATCGAAGTTCAATGTTTCCGCACCCGCCGCGCGCGCCATCTCCAGCCGCTCCGGCACACGATCGATCGCGATCACCCGCCCCGCGCCCAGCATGAAGCAACTGCGAATCGCAAACTGTCCGACCGGACCACATCCCCACAGCGCCACTGTGTCTCCCGGTTTTATGTTGCAGTTCTCCGCGCCCATGTAGCCGGTGGGGAAGATGTCGGAAAGGAAAACCACCTTCTCATCCGGAAGCCCGTCGGGGATCTTGATCGGACCCACATCAGCGAATGGAACCCGGGCATACTGTGCCTGCCCGCCGGAATAGCCGCCCAGCATGTGCGTATAACCGAACAGACCGGACGGCGAGTAGCCCATCATTTTCTCCGCAATCCACGCATTCGGGTTGCTATTGTCGCAGCAAGACCAGAGCTGGTCCTTGCACGACTGACAATTCCCGCATGCGATCGTGAACGGAACAACCACACGGTCGCCGACCTTCAACGTGTCGTTTTTGATCCCGGAACCAACCTCGACCACCTCGCCCATAAATTCGTGCCCAAGGATGTCCCCTTGCTCCAGTGTCGGAACGAAGCCGTCATACAAATGAAGGTCTGACCCGCAGATGCACGTACTCGTAATGCGAACGATGGCGTCACGCGGGTTCAATATCTTCGGATCAGGTACGTCATGCACCTGCATCTTCTCTTTGCCCATCCAGCAGACTGCCTTCATAACCACTCCTTTACATGTCGCGAATTCGTTTGTGGGATTACGCGCTCCGGGGAAGTCCAGGAGCCGCCTGCGGACCGGGATGATTGCTGGTTTCGCGGAACAGGAACTGCTCCGTGTGTCCATGGAGGCCGCGCGGCCCGTGTGTCTGCCCCGCGGTGGTGGGTGTCTCGCCTGTCTCCACCAGGGCCTTGAAACGCCGCAGGTCCTCGCGCAGCATGAACTCCGGATGCTTGCCGAACGCCGTAGCGAGGCCGGTAGCGATGCTGCCGCCTGGAGCGCTGTACGAAACCTCCGCGGTCACAAACGTTCCGCGGTTCTGCGGATCAGCTCGGAAGCTTACAAACCCGGCATTCTGGATCGCCGAGTCGGGAAGCGTGCGCCACGAGATGCGCTCGTTCTTTCGGTCCTCCCTGATCTCCGCCGTCCAGCTCACCTCTCGATTCATCGGCCCCAGTGCCACCCACTCGGAGCGCCGCTCATCCAGCACCCGCACCGATTTCAGGTGGCTCATGAAACGAGGCAGGTTCTCGAAGTTCCGCCACAACTCATATGCTTGTTGTGGCGATGCGTTGACCAGGAACGTGGCCTTTGCCGAATCGCGGCTCGGCGACTGGGATTTTGCTGCTTTGAACGCGAGCACGCCGCCGGCTGTCGCCAGGGCCGCCCCTGACTTCGACCGTCGGCTCAGACCGTAAATAATGAGTGCTCCTGCACCCACCAGCAGCCCCTTGCTGCTGAACTGCGATGATGACGATTGCGAACTGCGTCCGCTGGAACGCTGTTTCATGAGAGATGCTCCTTTCCGTGAGGAACACGGGCCTTCGCTGATAGCAAAATTGAGGTCGAGTGCCGACCGTGCATAGTGCGTTCTAAGCGCCTTCCAGATGTGCGGGTGAAGTCTAGATGGCGCGGCATTCGGTTCACCGCGGGCGCGCCGTCAGATCACGGCAGAGCTCGCTGAAGGATGTCGAATGATTCATCGTGCGTCCGGAACCATCCCAATGGCTCGCACGCACATGGGTCATGTTCGGATGGATGAATCATGCAGACGCTGCGTTGGCCGGCGGAATCACGAAAAAGAAGACTAATTCGTCTCAGCCACATTTTCTTGGATCAGATACCTTGGAGCGAGCACGCATCGCAAACCTGATAAAGCGCATCCTGGTTTGCACCTGTGGCCGGTTCCTGCCGCATCACCAGTCTAAGGAGGAATTCTGATGTGTGGCCGATACGCCCGCCGCTCCGACAAGCAGAAGATTGCCGAGTTCTTCGCCGTTCACGGCCCCGTCATTCCTGACTTCGGTCCATCGTGGAACGTAGCGCCGCAAACCTTCCAGCCGGTGGTTCGGTTGAATCGTCACAGCGGCGAGAGGGAGATCGTCCTCATGCGTTGGGGTCTCATCCCCTTCTGGGCAAAGGACCCGAAGATCGGTTTGCGCACCATCAACGCCAAGGCAGAGACCATCACGACGGCGCCGGCCTTCCGCGAAGCCATCCGCTCGAGGCGTTGCCTCGTGCCCGCCGATGCGTTCTATGAGTGGCAGCGAATCAGCGAAAAGATCAAGCAACCATTCGCAATCGCGTTGAAAGACAACCGGCCCTACGCCTTCGCAGGTCTATGGGAGAAGTGGAAAGATCCGAAGGCCGGGACCGAGCTGCTCACCTTCACGGTGATCACCACCGACCCGAATGAACTCGTCGAGCCCATACACGACCGCATGCCTGTCATCATCCAGGAACAGGATTACGATCGCTGGCTTCAGCCCGGGGATCCGGAGCGGCCGCCCATCGATCTGCTGCGGCCCATCGATGCCGCCAAAATGACCGCATGGAAAGTAGACAAAGCAGTGGGCAACGCGAAGAACGATGCACCCGAGCTGATCCAGCCCGCTTCCGCCGCGGCCGAACAGTTTGATTTACTGCCCCCTGCTGCAGAAGCAGGGTCGCCATAACCTGAGCCGCAACTTCCGTCCCGCTCTCTTCTCAACAAAGTCTGCGTCCCTGATCGTGCGATATCTGACAGCTACCCTGCTTCTTGCACTAGCAATCAGCGCAGCCTCTCAATGTATCCTCGCCATCCTCCCGAGACCGCTCCGCACCAGCATCGAATTCAGGCCGTGGCTTTGACTGCAACATCCCGTGCCGAGGCGTGCCACAGACAGGGCACGCTTCCGCCTTCAACGTAATCTCTGCTCCACAACATGTACAAAAAGCGGCCACGTCATTCCATCTCCATGGTGGTGATGGCTCTTGGATGAACGCAGCAAGCGCAAGGATTCGAGGCGCGGCAGTGAATGACCGCTCACCGTTAGTCGGCGCAGACGCTGCGCGTTCTTCCCGAACCTCGCCGTTTGTGCCAGCTATTGCGCGGACTGCAGTTGGCCGCTCGGAGTGGAGCGTGAGATCTCGAGCTCTTCCTCAGTCATATCGATGGAGACATCGGCAAACAGCGGAGTGCTCAGATAGCGTTCCCCGGTGTCGGGCAGCATGCACAGAATCGTCGCCCCCTTGGGCGCGTCTGCGGCGACACGCAGCGCGGCAGCGAACGTAGCGCCCGAGGTGATCCCCACGAAGATTCCTTCTTTGCGCGCGAGCTCCTTGCTCCAGCGCATCGCTTCTGCGTTCGGAATCCGCAGCACTTTGCTGACCCTGTTCGTCGCCATCGCGTCTGCTGTGAGCTTGGGGATGAAATCCGGGCTCCAGCCCTGCAGCGGGTGCGGCTTCCACGCCGGGTGACTTGCTGCTCCGGATCCGTCCGCGTTGCGCTGCTGCTCCAATCCGCTGGAGAGCATCGGCGCATCATCCGGTTCACAGACGATGATCTTCGTCTCCGGACGCTCTTTCGCAAGCACCCGTGCGACACCTTTCAGCGTGCCGCCCGTACCAAAACCTGTGACCCAGTAGTCCAGCGGTCCACCCTCAAAAGCGTCAAGGATTTCTCGCGCCGTGGTTCTGGAGTGCATGTCAGCATTGGCCTCGTTCTCGAACTGACGCGTCAGAAACCAGCCATGCGCCTCGGCCAGCTCGACCGCCTTCGCCACCATTCCCAGGCCTCTCCCCGCCGCGGGCGTAAGCACCACCTTCGCGCCCAGGAAGCGCATCAGCTTCCGCCGCTCCACGCTGAATGTCTCCGCCATGGTCACGACCAGCGGATATCCCTTCTGAGCGCACACCATCGCCAGTCCGATCCCGGTATTGCCGCTGGTCGCCTCGATCACCGTCTGTCCCGGTTTCAATCGGCCATTCTTCTCCGCATCCTCGATGACGCCCAGCGCAAGACGATCCTTCACCGAGCCCAGCGGATTGAAGGCCTCGATTTTTACGAACAGGTGGATATCCGGTGGCGCCAGCCGATTGATTCTGACCACCGGAGTGTTTCCGACTGTTTCCAGGATGTTGGCGTATCTACGTCCCATCAATTGCCTCCACAGGCACGCAGCAGCCCGGCTTCTTTGCGTGCATCAAGAATACGCGAAGCCCAGGCCTGTCACTCGTTGGGTTGCGGTGGAGAGGGAACAGCAATGCCTACTTCGGATCGCCCTCCAGCGGAGGCGCCGAAGATAACCCGGAAGCCAGTTGCGCCGTTTGCAGCAGGCGATAGCCATCCCGGGTCCGGATGCGGTACTTCTGCAGCTCCTTGCCCTCAAGCTTCACCGTGATCCTTCGCCAGCCCCGATTCGGATTCGACGCCGGGTAGTACGTCAGCGTATACAGATGCGCCAGATCGTCACGAATCGAAGCGAAGGCGCGCGCCTCATCCTTCCAGCTCTTCGCGAAGTAGGCTTTGCCTCCGGTCGCCTTGCTCATGCGTTCAAACACCGCGGTCGACACCGGCTCATCCTGCGCCACGCGTGTGCTGATCATGTAAATGATCGTGCCCGTAGACTGCGCCAGCTCCGCCACATCCTCCGGCGGCACCAGGCTCGCATTATCAGGGCCATTGGAGAAGACCACGATCACCTTGCGTCCCGTGTAATGCGCCGTGTCCTTCACCGTAAGCAGAAGGCAGTTATAAAGCGCAGCGTCGTCCCCGGCCACCGTGCTGCGCACCCCCTGCAACACCTGGTCGCGATCCGCTGTCAGCGTTGCTGCCCGCGACAAATCGCGGCTGTAGGAGTAAAACGCGATCCGGTTCGCGCCCTCGAGCGAGCGGACAAAATCCGCAATCGAATCCTGCGCGAAGGCAAATCCCCGATACATATAGTTGCTGGTATCGAACAGGATGAACACATTCGCGCCCGTAAGCTGCCCTAATCCCGCTGCTCCGGCGGAGCCCGCCAAAGGAGCAGCCGCGCCGGCCTCAGGCATCGTGGCCGCCGCTTCCTTCAGCGACGGACCATTCGGCGTATCGATCAGGCTGCGCGTCGGACCGTTGCCTTCTTCAAACGTCGCCATCTTCTGCGGAATCTTGTCTTCCGTGATCAGGAAGTCCTTCGGGTTGAGCCCCGGGATGTAGCGGCCCTTGCTGTCGGTGACCGCGACGTTCAACTGCACCAGGTTCACATTCACAAGAATGCGCCCGTTGTCGTCCTGCGCCCGCGCGTGCATGCCCGCGTCGGTGCAAAGGCCGGCGAATATCAAGAGAAGGAGAAAGTATCGTCTGCGCATAGTCCCTGCCTAGTGGCCCGAAGCTTCTGTGGTGCCTTGCAGTGAAGCAACCTTGCCTTCGCGAAACTCGTCCCCGGTCTCCTGCATCGCGCGTTGTACCGCCGACCAGTCTTCCAGATCCGTCGCAAAAATCTTCGACACCATGCGACGTGTCAGCTCCGGAACCATCCGGTTCAGCATCACCGGAGAGTAGCCCATCTCGTCCGTCAGCCGTGCCCAATACAGATTGCTCGAATCCCACGACTCTCCAAATAGCCGGCTGTCCTCTCCTCCGGAAGCCGGGAACGGCTTCACGCTCAGCAGCTCCAGCGAATACGTCTGCGCAAGAATCGGATGCGGCGTGCCGAAGTCTTTCGAGATCCGATCGAAGCTGGTCTCCGACGCATGCGTGCGCCGCAGCGTTTGCAGCTCATGATTCGCCGGTCCGAACGCCCCCACATCTTCGTCCGGAAACTTCTCGCGATATTCCGCAGCCAGATAGAAGTTGTCCGCCGGCAGCAGCACCGGACGCGATCCGCCGGCAAATGCCAGCTCCGTCTGCTCCACCCGCTGCGGACTCATGCGCGCGGAAAGAAGCGCCATCACCTTGCTTCGCAGTTGTTCGTTCTCAACGGACGCCGTCAGAATCTCCTCGCCCGACCTCTGATAGAGCGCCACCGCATGCAGCTCATTCGCGCTGATATTCCACCACCGCGGCAAGGTCGCGCTTACCAGCAGGTCCGGCACCACTTCCTTCCAGATCAGCGCCTGAACATTTTCCGGAGCGATGAAGTCCTGCTCCGTCGCGGCCAGCGCGTACGGCAGGTCCGTCAGCGAGCCGATAAGATACGCGCCCCCGCCCGCCGGCGTTCCGATTCCAAACAGCTCCGGAGTCTCCCACGGACGTTCCGCGCCCACGATCGAGAATCCCGAAAAATCATGCGAGCGCACGAACAGCGGATTGTTGTGCAGCACCTGCGCCCCAGGCGGCTCATAGTACGCATAGTTCAACCCCACCAACGTGTCGCGCACGAACGGCGCAAGCTCGCTCCGCGCTCCTTCCAGTTGCGCATGCGAAGCGGAAGCCTTCAGCGTCTTCGTCAGGTCGGTCTTGATCTGCAGTTCCGCGTGCCGGCTGCTGTAAATCGTCGGCGCCCATTCCACCTTCTCGTTTTTGGTGAAGATCTGCTGCGGCATCTCGAAGCCGTGCAGGTCTTCCGCCAGCGGCACCAGCCGGTCGCCCACCGCTGCGCCGTGTTCCATCTGCTGTATGCCGTCGCTCAGGCCAAACAGCGTATCCAGTGACACCAGCCGCTGGTCGTCAAGCACCGCGCGCATGCGGTGGACCAGTTCCGTGTGCACCCGTTGGCCCATCGGGCTCTCCTGCGGTGGGCCCGGCCAGCAATGCCACCAGGTCGTCCTGCGACCAGCTTCGCTTGCCGTCCGCTGCCAGCACCAGCGCGCCCAGCGACTGGTGCGCCGCATCCAGAAGCTGCGCCGGCGACGCAATCTTCGCGTACGGCTCGATCGTCTTCTGCCACGATGCATTCAACTGCGCCTTCGGAATCTCCTGTTGCCGCGCCAGGATCTGCCACAGCCCCACATTCCCCTGAAACGCTCCAAGCGTGTTGCCGCGAAGCGCCAGGTGCTGGATTCCATTGATCGAGTCCGCCACGTTCACAAAGCGTGTGATCGACTCCTCGCTCAGTTGGGGAAACTCGGAGAAGAGCAGATACCATCGCCCGTACTCGTGATACTTCTGCGTCAGCAGCCGCACCGTCGGCGCGGAGAGGTATCGCGCCGGCGGCCGCACTCTGTCCAACTCGCTGATGGTGAGATAGATCTGCAGCGGCCCGCTGTCCGTCGGTACGCGCGAACAGGCAGCGATCGCTTCGATCAACTGGTCCGGTCGGTTCCACCGGCGCGCGCGCTTGTTCCAGTCGCGAATGGTCTTCGCGTCCATCCCCCGCTGCTTGGGCAGCTCCTTCCACACCTCCAGGCTGCCCGGAACGTGCGGGTCTCCATTCGCCTCCCATTGGAGTCTCGTGAACAGGACAAGCAGCGAGGGCGCCTTCCGGAAGGCGGCGTTCGCCGACTGCTCCGAGTCGGGAGATCGAAAGGCCTCGTACAGCGGTTTCAGTCGTGCGCTCTCCGTCAGATGCGCCTGCTGCGCCGGACTTACGCGGGCAATCGCGTCGTAATATGCCGCCAGCCAGCCGTTGTCTTTTTCGAGGAGATGCAGCACGAAGTCTCCCGAAGACTCCGGGCTCGCGCCCACCACGTTCTTCCACACCGGCTCGGCCGTCGCCCCTCCCGGCACCAGAACGTGCCCGCCGCGGATACATATCTGGCTTCCGTAAAAGTCCAGCACCCCGCCATAGGGCAGCAGCCTGCCCAGCCCCGGCGAGCGCGAAAGCGCCACCTGCGTCTCCGCGTCCAGCCTCGCGAACGCCCAGTACAGTCGGGCGACAGATCGGTCGCGAACCAGCACATCCACCAGATTCGAGCTGCGTCGCGCATGCTCGCTGCCCAGCCCGGTCCAGTCGCTCTCATGCAGCAGCACCGGCACCCTCGACGTGGGGAAGGCATAAGTGAACGGCACATTCTTTGCGCAGGTCCTGTTCCAGCTCCGTCAGCGGAAATCCGGAGTCGATGGTCAGGAAGGCCCGCTCCGAATCGGAGGTCATCAGAAAGACCTCCTTCTGTCCGCATCCCGACTTCAACCGGTAGCCAAGAATCTGCAGCAGCGTTGCGGAGTGATCGCAGTCCGCTATGTGAATGACGCCCTTGGAGTCCGTCAGACTCTGCAGCTGTCGCGCCTGCTCCAGGTAGCGGTCGACCAGGATCAGAAACTCCGTCGGCCTTCCGTTCTGGTAACCCTGGGTGAAGACGTTGCGCGCGAACAGCGGCAGAACTTTATCCGCGGAAACTTTCTGGCTGATCGCCGCCATACGCTCAAACGATCGCAGCGGCCCGGGGATCACTACCGTCGGTTCCGGCGCGGCATGCGGTAGCGTCTTAGCAAGACTTACGCCGCCGCTGAGGCACAGCGATAGCAGGACAGCCGGGACAACGGCGCGCGCACGAAGAGGGGAGTTCATGTCGGTGACCTCTTCGGAACTTTGGACTTGCGACAACTTAGGCCCGAGCGGTAGTCGCCGATCCCCCAGAGTTGGCAGAGGTCGGCAAGAAGACGTCAGCGCCTTGCAGACTGGATTTGACTCACACTACATAGTGGCGTTGTCTCCGGAGTTCCATCGTCCGAAAAGATATACCATGAGATGCCCGAGTCAAGCGCTTTCGTTGACCCGCTCCGGTAAATGACATTCGTGTGACATTCATCGGTCTGCAAATACGCATCTGCAGGCAAATCGGGACGCAAATCGGGACGTGGATCGAAACTTCACATCCCCAACAACCGATTGCCCAACGTCCGTGTGTCAGGACACGGAATCGGAGTTCGCATCACCGCCTGCGTGGACCTGCCGCATCGACAGTCCGCGACTGAAGCGACCCGCGCACCTCGTCGTCCGCGACTGAAGCGACCCGCCCACCTCGTCATCCCGACCGAAGCGGCGCGCCCACCTCGTCATCCGCGACTGAAGCGACCCGCCCAACTCGTCATCCCGACCGAAGCGGCGCGCCCACATCGTCATCCCGACCGAAGCGGCGCGAAGTGGAGGGATCTGCTTTTCACCCCACTGCTTTTCACCCCACTGCTTTTCACCCACCGACCGACACACTCCCGTTCCGGGAACAACCAGCAGAAACCTGCCACTTCAATGTGCTGAACTCGGTACACTTGAATTAGAGATCGTTTCAGACAAACCGTACACGCATCAGCATCAAACGAGCCCACTCCCGCGCGGAGTGGGCTTTCCTGTTTGTGCTGCTGGTAAGTCCTTTGCCTGGAAATCTTTACGCTAAGTCCTTTGGATCACCACATTTGCGCATCCACACAGTCGACATCCTCATGATTCGCCTTGCCTTATACGAACTCCTCCCATCCACAGGGGGAGGGGGTACCCCCACCGACTTCAAACGAAACCTGAAAAGGAAAATTGCATGTATCCGCAATGCCGGCACGTACTCCCGAGTAGTGATCGATGCCACGCAGCAGCGATTAAAGGCGGCCACTGGTGCTACTATCACGCCCGGCTCCACTTCCAGCAGACCCAGCGTCAGGCGCAGGAAAGCGCGCGCCGCAGCCGCGAAGCCCGCAGCAAGCCCCGCCTCACCAATGGCACCTTCGCCCCGCGAGAAGAAAGCAATCCCATCGGCAGCACAGAGCCGGCGCGTCATCCTGAGCAACACGAAGCACCCGAACACTACTCCGCGGAAACCATCCCGCTCGAACTCCCGGCCGTCGAAGACAGCGCCTCCATCCAGCTCGCGCTCATCCAGGTCGTCCAGGCCCTCGCCTCCAATCTGCTCGACCCGCGCCGCGCCGGACTCCTCCTCTATGGACTCCAGGTCGCTTCGGCCAACGCGAAAAACGTCCACATCCATTCCAACAGCATCCGCTCCATCAGCTACACCAGCGAAGGCATCCCCCTCGCCACCCAGGAACACGGCTGGGACGTGGAAGACATAGAAGAAGCCGATCGCGAGGCCGAAGAGGCCGAAGAGGAAGAAGAGGACTAGTCGCCCGGCGGGGACCGCGGACCGGAACCTGACTGCCCATCTCCCTGTGGCGGGACATCTGTTGCGGGAGATGGGATAAGCAAGGGTCCGCGGCATCACGCCACTATCGACGGTTTACATGCGCGTCGGTTTCTCTATGTGTGGGGAGACCGACGGGATGGGAGAAGGCGATGCGCACGGAGGTCCTGCTGTAGGGCATCGGCCTACGCTGAGCGCGGTTACCTTGCGGGCTGCACCGCCACGGCTAGTCCTCCCGATCAAAGCGAACCCGGTACCTCGTCATCCCGACCGACGCGAACCCCTGACCTCGTCATCCCGACCGGAGCGAAGCGAAGTGGAGGGATCTGCTGTTCGCCCGGATCGCCGCGGAAAACAGCGCAATGGTGATGCCCCGAGTTGCAATTTACGGAAGAGCGTTCGAGGGAATTGTGGGGACGCGATTCCCGAAATGGGAACTGGCGCCGCGATTTGCGTTTTTCGCAAGACACGCGCGCATAGGTGGAAATGCGTGCAGCATTTTTAAACCGAACAGAGATATCTCGGAATCTTAGGCAAGTTTTATATCAATTACCGATTGTTATATGCATCAATAAGCACAATCTACATTGCAGCACCCATTTCCCACAGTATTGATAGATATGTGTGGAATAGGCCGTGAATGCGGCTTCGAGCGTAGTGGATGTGCCGCTACTCCCGGGCGGTCCATCTGCATCTTTCGGGTGATATAGTTCCGGTTATATCTCGCTCACACTATTCCAAAGATAAGCGGCTCGACCACTTATCGCAGATATACGCTGGCGCGGCTTTCGTCAGAAACGCATGACGGTATAGCTCGCGGATCAGCACTGTTTCCGGGTCCTCTTCCTCCCCCGCTCATCGGACAGTTTTTGTCTTCGGGGGACTGTCGTCTTGCCGTGGCTCTCTTTTCCTCGCGTTGCGTGCCGAGTGAAGGAGATCCCCCAGTGCACGATGCTTCGTCGAAGCCCGAAAGCTCCATTCGCTTTTCCAATCTCCGCCCGGGCCTCGTGCGACGCTCTTCCGTCCGTAGTTCCGCGGCGCCCGCTCTTTCGGCGAAATGGATCGCCTGCGGGCTGCTCGCCATCGCGCATCTGACCGGCTGCGGGATTACCTACAATACGATTCCGCTAACCGCGAACCCGGGCTCGGTCACCTTCGGTTCCGTACAGGTAGGCAATGCAAAGGCCGTCACCGTCGCGGTCAAGAACGAGGGCCTCTCGGCCGTGGCACTGAGCGGCATCCAGGTTGCGGATCCCGCCTTCCAGCTCACCCCGGCTGCAATGCCGGCCACCATTCCAGCTGGCGGATCGGCGAACGTGACCGTCACCTTCGCTCCCGCCGCGGCCAAGAACTACAGCTCGCAGCTCGTGATCGCCAGCGCGGCCGGCCAGACCACCATCGATCTCTCCGGCATTGGACAACAGAGCACGCAGCACCAGCCGCCCCCGGTGAGCCCGGCACTCGAGCTAAGCGCCACGAGCCTGCAGTTCGGCAGTGTGCCCATCGGTGGCGATGCGCAGCAGAGCCTCACCCTCACATCGAGTGGAACAGCGCCGCTCCAGATCAGCGCGCTCAACGCAATCGGTGTCGACTTCTCCGCGGCGGCGCCCACACTGCCGCTCACCTTGCAGCCCGGCCAGACGCTGTCACTGCCGGTGAAGTTTGGTCCTACGGGCTCCGGGGCGAAGACCGGCCAGCTCGTCATCGCCAGCGATGCGGCGGCAGCGCCGTCGATGACCGTCAGCCTGACGGGCAGCGGCGCGACGCAGCCTCCCCCACCGCCCACCACGCCGACACCCGCGCTCACCCTGAGCGAGAGTGCGGTCGATTTCGGTTCGGTAACGATGGGATCGCAGGCATCCAGCTCCGTGACCTTGACTTCGAGCGGGACTGCGGCGGTTGTGCTGCAGTCGCTGACGGTGAGTGGCGCCGGATTTTCGGCGGGACACGTACCTCTGCCGTTGACCCTCGCACCAGGCCAGCAGATTGTGCTGCCGCTTACGTTTGCCCCTTCGGTCGTCGGCAGCCAGCAGGGCCAGGTGACGCTCGCCGACAACGCGACGGGCAGCCCCAGCAGTGTCAGCCTGACCGGAAACGGGGTGGCCCCGGCACCAGTCCCGTCACTCTCCGCGCCACCCAGCGTCGACTTTGGCGACGTGACGGTGGGCTCCGAGGGGTCGAGGACGATCACGCTGATCTCGAACGGCACCGGAGCGGTCACGGTGAAGTCGATCAGGGTGGCGGGCGCGGAGTTCTCCGATGCTCCGGTGGTTCTGCCTCAGGTGCTGCAGCCCAATCAGCAGATGTCTGTGAAGATGAAGTTCGACCCGAAGGCAGAAGGCAATGCCGGCGGGACGGTGACGGTTGGGAGCGACGCCGCGAGCAGCCCGACGGTGCAGATCCATGGAACGGGAGTGGTCGCGAGCACGCCATCACTTTCTGCGAGCGCGACCAGCCTGAGCTTCGGCCAGGTGCTTGTGGGCTCGCAAGCGACGAAGACGGTGACGGTGAGCTCGACGGGAACCGCGCCGGCTACGATCAGCGCGGGCACTGTTACGGGCGCGAGCTATACAGCCACGTATGCCGGTGTCCCGGTCGGAAACCTCACCGCGCCGATCACGCTGCAACCAGGTCAGCAGGTGATCTTCAGTGTGACCTTTGATCCGACCAAGCCCGGGACAGCGCCGGGGCAGTTGAGCCTGGCAACGGATACGGGCGCGCCGGTGAATGTGGCGCTGACCGGGCAAGGGAAGCAAGGCACTTCGCCGGCGCTGACGGTGAGCGTGCCAAGCCTGAATTTCGGGGACGTGCAGGTGGGTTCCAATGCAGTGCAGCAATTGACGCTGACCTCATCTGGCACAGCACCGGTGACGATTTCGTCCGCCGCTATCGCGGGCCAGCAATTTAAGGTCTCCTCAGTTGCGTATCCTGCCGGAGTCAATGGGTGGCCGGCAACGCTGAACCCGGGAGAGCAGGTGACGCTGTCCATCACCTTCACTCCGAATGCAGTGGATTCCTTCAGCGGCGACCTGGCATTGGCAAGCGACGCCAGCGGCGGGACGGCAAACGTTCCGCTGAGCGGAAACGGGCAGGCAGTTCCCGCGCCCAGGCTCACGCTTTCGACCGCATCGATCAACTTTGGCCAGGTACAGATTGGCGCGAAGCCGACGCGGTCGCTGACGTTGACTTCGAGCGGCAATGCGCCACTGGACATCAACACGATCACGGTTGCCGGCGCACGATTCAGCATTGGGACATTGCAGCTTCCGGCGACATTGCAACCGGGTCAGCAGATGACTGTGACGGTCACCTATGAGCCCACGGCGGCAGGCCCGGATGCAGGAACGCTGACGGTCACTAGCAGTGACACTTCCGGACCGGGGACGGTTTCGCTCGGCGGAGACGGTACGACCACCACGGTTCCGCAGTTGACGGTGAGTCCGGCGGCGGTGAACTTCGGCAGCACGCCGCTCAACGTTCCGGTGACGCAACCGGTGACGCTGACATCGACCGGCACAGCCGCCGTGACCATAAGTGCGGCGACAGCGAGTGGTCCAGGTTTCAGTGTGTCAGGCGCGACCTTCCCGGTAACACTGAACCCGAACCAGTCGGTGACAGTGCAGGCCAAGTTCGATCCGACGGTGGCCGGTGCGGCAGCGGGGCAGTTGACGGTTAGCAGCGATTCAGCGAGTGGCGGGACTACCAACGTCGCCCTCAGCGGCACCGGGACCGTGACCACCACGCCGCAGTTGACGGTGAGTCCGGCGGCGGTGAACTTCGGCAGCACGCCGCTCAACGTTCCGGTGACGCAACCGGTGACGCTGACATCGACTGGCACGGCAGCCGTGACCATAAGTGCGGCGACAGCGAGTGGTCCAGGTTTCAGTGTGTCAGGCGCGACCTTCCCGGTAACACTGAACCCGAACCAGTCGGTGACACTGCAGGCCAAGTTCGATCCGACGGTGGCCGGTGCGGCAGCGGGGCAGTTGACGGTTAGCAGCAATTCAGCGAGTGGCGGGACTACCAACGTCGCCCTCAGCGGCACCGGGACCGTGACCACCACTCCGCAGTTGACTGTGAGTCCGGCGGCGGTGAACTTCGGCAGTACGCCGCTCAACGTTCCGGTGACGCAACCGGTGACGCTGACATCGACCGGCACAGCAGCCGTGACCATAAGTGCGGCGACAGCGAGTGGTCCAGGTTTCAGTGTGTCAGGCGCGACCTTCCCGGTAACACTGAACCCGAACCAGTCGGTGACACTGCAGGCCAAGTTCGATCCGACGGTGGCCGGTGCGGCAGCGGGGCAGTTGACGGTTAGCAGCAATTCAGCGAGTGGCGGGACGACCAACGTCGCCCTCAGCGGCACCGGGACGGTGACCACCACTCCGCGGTTGACGGTGAATCCGACGGCGGTGAACTTCGGCAATGTCGCGGTCAACTCTACGGCAACACTACCAGTGACGTTGACCTCCTCTGGCACAGCGCCCGTAACGATTAGCGCAGCCGCTTTGACTGGCGCAGACTTCAGTGTCACGGGCGCGAACTTCCCGGTAACGCTGAATCCGAACCAGGTGGTGACAGTGAATGTGCAGTTCGACCCCAAGAAAGCAGGGCAGTCGGCCGGACAATGGACGATCACCAGTAACTCCTCGACTGGTGCAACCGTTGTGGTCCAACTGAGTGGAACGGGCACGGTTACGGCAACCCCGCAACTGCTCGTAAGCGCGAAGTCGTTGCCCTTTGGGGATGTGCCTGTGGGTTCGACGGCGACGCTTTCAGTGACCCTGACTTCGTCCGGTACAGCGCCGGTGCTGGTGAGCTCTGTGGCGCTCGCGGGCACTGAGTTCAGCGATTCCGGCGCGACCTTCCCGGTCACCTTGAATCCTAACCAGACAGCGACGCTCACGGTGCATTTCGATCCGACCATCGCCGGCGCAGCGACCGGAACGTTGACGATCAGCAGTAACTCGACCACCGGAAGCACGGCACAGGTGTCGCTGAGCGGGAATGGAACGGCGGTGCAGCACCAGATCGATCTGAGCTGGGATGCACCGAGCAGCTCAGCCGACCCGGTTGCCGGCTATAACATCTACCGGTCCACGAACGGGGGTTCGTTCACCAAGCTGAATGGGTCGCCGGACAGCCAGGTGACGTATACCGACAACGGGGTGCAAAGCGGCTCGACATATATGTATGAAGTAAAGAGCGTGGACGCGAGCGGTGTGGAAAGCGGTGCGTCGAACCAGATCACGCTGCCGGTCCCGTAGCAAATCTGTGGAACCAAATCTGTGGAACAAGGACGCGCCTGGTCCCGGCGCGCCCTTTGTATGCCCTAGGCTGACAATCCGTGCTGCTGGATCTTGTAGAGCAGGGCACGGTAGCTAATGTTCAGATCGGTTGCCGCTCGGCGCCGGTTCCAGCCGGTAGCGGCGAGCGCCTTCTGGATCATGTGGCTCTCCGTCTGGTTCTTGACATCGTTCACTACCGAGCGCATGCCGCGCGGGGCCAGAGACTCTTGAGGCGCAGAGGGTGAAACCGCATGCGACCCCGGGTACACGGTCACTGCGGTGGTATTGGCACGGGTCTTCACGCGAAGCTCGTTGGATGCCGCTTCCTGGTCCTGCAGCACTAATGTGCGGATGACGAAGTTGCGCAGCTCGCGCAGATTGCCCGGCCAGTTGTACTCCTGCGCCGCGGCGAGCACACGATCAGTCAGCACTATCGGCTGCTGATCCAGCTCGGCTGCCGCACGCGCGACGAGGTGCTGCATCAGGAACGGAATCTCCTCCCGGCGCTGACGCAGCGGCGGGATGGTGATGGCGAAGGTGCTGAGACGGTAGAAGAGGTCTTCGCGGAAGCGCTTGTCCGCCATGGCTGCTTCCATGTCGATGTTGGTTGCGGCGACGACCCGCACATCTACCTGGGTGGCGTTGCGGGCGCCGAGCCGGGAGAATGTGCCGTCCTGCAAAACGTGCAGCAACTTTGCCTGCATCTGCGGGCTCATCTCGCCGATCTCGTCCAGCAGAAGGGTGCCCTTATCGGCAAGCTCGAACTTGCCGGGTTTGGCGCGAACGGCACCGGTAAATGCGCCCACTTCGTATCCGAAGAGCTCACTTTCGAGAAGCTCGGTAGGAAGTGCGGCGCAGTTCACGTTGACAAAGTTCTTGCCAGTACGGCCATGGTACTTATGCAGCAGCATGGCAATGATCTCTTTGCCGACGCCGCTCTCGCCGAGTATCAAAACGGGAATATCGACAGGTGCAAGGACGCGAACATTCTTATAGATGTTCAGCATTGCCGGCGACGCAGCAAAAAAGAAGCGGCCATTCTCCAGCTCTTCCACATGATGATTGGTGGCAGTCACGGGAGTAGGAGTTTGCGCTGGCGCAGGCTCCTGTTCCACTTCTGCGATCAATTTCTCCAGATCCTGGCGCAAAAAGGGCTTGTTGAGAACCGAGTGCACACCCCAGGGTTGCGCATGGCGCTGCCATGAATCGTCTCCCATCTCCGAGAGAACCGTGACGCGGCAGCCGCAAAGAGTGCCCTGTCGCTCTGCCGGGAACAGGGCAGAGGCATTGCGGCTGCGGGTGGTGTCGAGCAACAGAAGATCTGGTTTCGATTCGGGAAGGACATTGGAAGCCGCTTCCGCGGCGCTCGTGGCGCAGATCAGGGTATGCCCCTCAGACTCCAATGATCTCTGGACTAACAACCGAAGGGTTTCATCTTCGCTGATCAGAACTACAGTGACTGCACGCATCATTCTTCTCACCTTTTGCCTGCAATTCGGCTTGTTTACCGGGGAAGGTTCCTGGGGGTCGGAGATTCGGATCCCAGGGCACTTTTGGCCCGGCGCAACGATTGGACCAAGACAAAGTGAATCAAGAGCCTCTCAGATAGTGAGTGGAAGGTTGGAAACGCATCACGCCTTCCTCTAAAAACTGAGAGCCGCAAAAATGTAGAGCTAAGCCCCAGGAATGAGAGCCCGGGTGGTCGGTACGTACTTCGGAGCAGAGTGTTGCATATCTATCGACATTCTCTTTTTCAACATTATTTGTGATTGCGAGCCGAGAGTAGCATCGCGAGTATGGCCGGTCAATTGCCCAGGAGTGCAGAATAGTTGTTACATCCGTGCTGAGCTTTTCGGGAAAGTGAGAAGAATTTTGCACATCGTGACGAAGTATGGCAGCAGACTATTGAAGGAATATGAAACATAGAACATGATTTGACTGCTGATTTGGCAACATATCTTGATCCAGCGGCAGAGCGAATTTCTCCTCGGTGATACCTTCCTATGCGCAAACAGACAAGCCTCGTGGTTATCGGCGGCGGCATTATTGGGCTGGCCACTGCGATGGAATGGACCGCACGGTACCCCGATCTTCCCGTTGTGGTGCTGGAGAAAGAGCGCGAGGTCGCCACTCACCAAACAGGCCACAACAGTGGAGTGATTCATTCTGGCATCTACTACAAACCCGGCAGCTTAAAGGCGCGGCTGTGTGTCGCCGGAGTGGAAGCCCTGCACGCTTTCTGTAGTGAACATGCGATCCCGTTCGAGAGCTGCGGCAAGCTGATCGTCGCCACGTCGGAAGAGGAGTTGCCGCGACTGGAAGAGCTCTATCGGCGCGGCGTCGGCAATGGTTTAGAGCGGCTGCGAATGTTGGGGCCCGAGGAGGTTCGCGAGCACGAGCCGCACGCGGCAGGTGTGCGCGGCATCCATGTGCCGGTAACCGGAATTGTTGATTACGCCCGTGTCGCGAGAGCGTATGCGGCAGTCATCCGGTCACGCGGCGGCGAGATACAGTGCGGCTGCGAAGTACGTGGCATGCGTCGTTCTGGAACTGCAACCATCGTCGAAGCAGATACGGGTGAGATAGAAACCAAGCTCCTGGTGAATTGCGCAGGGCTGCACAGCGATCGTGTGAGCCGCATGGCCGGCGCGAAGCTCGACATGACTGTCATGCCATTTCGGGGCGAGTACTACGACCTTGCCAAAGGTAGGGAATCGCTGGTGCGCGGCCTGCTTTATCCCGTTCCGGACCCGCGCTTTCCCTTTTTGGGCGTTCACTTCACCCGTCGGATTGCAGGCGGGGTGGAGGCGGGTCCCAATGCGGTGCTCGCGCTGGCGCGCGAGGGCTATAACAAGCAGGCTTTTCGAGCAAAAGATGTTCTTGGTTATGCGAGCTTTCCCGGCTTTTGGATCATGGCGGCGAAATATGGCAAGGTCGGCGCCCAGGAGTACTACCGCTCGTGGAGCAAGCGGGCCTTCGTGCGCTCCTTACAGAAGCTGGTTCCGGAGATCACAGAGGCGGATCTGGTACCGGGGGGCAGCGGCGTACGCGCCCAGGCGCTCAGCCGTGACGGTAAGCTGATCGACGATTTCCGCTTCGCTTACGCTGACGGCGTACTCCATGTGTGTAACGTACCTTCGCCCGCCGCGACCGCATCGCTGGCCATCGCGAAATATGTGACCGATACGATCATTCACCATGTAGGTGACCCTCGTCGGATGGTCTCCATAGCTATTCCTGCGCTGCAGCAGACAAACAGCTGACCGACCGTTTTGTGCAAGTATCTGCACACGCATCCTTCCCTTTACTCCCACTTTAAGGGGACTTAGGTTACCCCAGCTTTGGCACGGTACATGCCACTACCGTCAGCGTATCGAGCCATTGAACGAACGCGAGCAGGCAGGCAGTACTGCTGCCCGGGACGTCCTCTCTCTCCTACTGCTCCTCCGCTCTCGATGAGTTCGACCGTGAAAGAAGGGGACATACGTGGCGAGCATTCTTCGATTTTTGACCCGTGCGCAATGGTTCGGGCTCTTGCTGGGAGTTCTGCTTGGTCTGGGATGGTCTCAACCCGCGCTCGCGGTGTGCGGCAGCTCCACCAATCCCATCGTTGTCGAAAACTGCTTGCCGGGAAGTCCTTCGTCTGAATGGGACATAGGCGCCAACACGGCCGGAGACCAGACGATTCAGGGTTTCGCGACCGACATCAGCGTAAACGTGGGCGGCACGGTTGCCTTCAAGATCAAGACACCTGCCAAGGCCTATACGATCACCATTTATCGTCTTGGCTATTACGGCGGAATGGGCGCGCGCAAAATTACAACGGTTACGCCCTCCGCAACGTTACCCCAAACGCAGCCGGCTTGCATCACGGACACGTCTGTCGGACTGGCAGATTGCGGAAATTGGGCGGTCTCCGCGACCTGGACGGTGCCGACAACCGCAGTCTCCGGTGTCTACATTGCGCATCTGGTTCGTACCGATACGGGCGGGGAAAGCCACATCGTCTTTGTCGTGCGGAATGACGCCAGTCACTCGGCCATCCTCTATCAGACTTCGGATGAGACCTGGCAGGCCTATAACTACTACGGCGAAGGGAGCTTGTACGGCGACAACTCCGGAATCTTCGGGCTGAACAGCCGTTCCTACAAGGTCAGCTACAACCGTCCTTTCCTGACCCGCGACTATAACGATGAGTCGGCGACCTGGCTGTTCGGAGCAGAGTTCCCGATGATCGAGTGGCTGGAGCAGAATGGCTACGACGTCAGCTACTTCACCGCCGTAGATGCGGCTCGCAATGGAGCGCTGATCAAGAATCACAAGGTATTCATGGACTCCGGCCATGATGAGTATTGGGCTGGTCCCCGTCGCGCCAATGTTGAAACCGCGCGGGATGCGGGCGTAAATCTGGCATTTTTCAGTGGTAACGAGGTGTTCTGGAAGACGCGCTGGGAAAACAGCAGCGATGGGACGAATACCCCGTATCGCACGCTGGTTTGTTACAAGGAGACGCTGGCATTTGCCAAACTTGATCCGAGCGATCCACCTACCTGGACTGGTACCTGGCGCGACACGAGCTTCAGCCCGCCGGCGGATGGTGGCAAGCCGGAAAATGCGCTGACAGGCACACTTTTCATGGTCAACGGGCCGGGCGGGGACAACGACGGCAGCTTGCAGTTACAGGTTCCTTCCGATGATGGCAAGATGCGTTTCTGGCGCAATACGGCTGCGGCGAAGCTTGCTACCGGCGCGACTTATACGATGCCGCAAGGCACGCTGGGTTATGAATGGGATGAAGATATTGACAACGGAGCTCGTCCCGCAGGGCTGATGCATCTTTCGACCTCAGCGCACAGCATGAGCTCGGATCTGCTCCTCGATGCGGGTGCGACGTATGGCGCGGGAAACGCCGTACATCACATGACGCTCTATCGCGCGCCGAGCGGAGCCCTGGTCTTTGGAAGCGGCACGGTCAGTTGGTCGTGGGGACTGAGCAGCGATCACGACAATCCGTTCGGCTTCAACACTCCGGATCCCGATCCCAATATGCAGCAGGCTACAGTGAACCTGCTTGCCGATATGGGTGTGCAACCGAATAGCATCCAGACCAACCTGCAGGTGGCTAGCGCTTCGACAGACACGACGCCGCCAGTGTCGGTGATCACTTCGCCGGCCTCCGGTGCAAATCTGAATGCAGGAACCGCGGTAACGGTGACGGGCACGGCCTCGGATTCCGGAGGGGGAGTTGTCGGCGCCGTTGAGGTATCCGGAGATGGTGGCGCTACCTGGCATCCCGCTACTGGCCGTTCCACTTGGAGCTATACCTTCACGCCAACTGTCACGGGACAGATCACAATCAAGAGCCGCGCCGGCGATGACAGCGGCAATGTGGAGACACCAAAGAGCGGAATTACAGTCACGGTAGCTCCGCAAGTGTGTCCGTGCGGCGTATGGAACACCTCAAATGTGCCGGTTACCCAGGATAGCGGCGACGGCAATGCAGTTGAAGTTGGCCTAAAATTCCGCGCCGATGCGGATGGAAGCATTCTTGGGGTCCGTTTCTACAAGTCAGCGGCGAACAAAGGTACGCATGTAGGGCATCTCTGGACCAGCGCTGGCACCCAGCTGGCCACAGCGACGTTCACGGGCGAGAGCAGCGCCGGCTGGCAGCAGGTCAATTTCGCACAGCCGGTAGCGATCACAGCAAACACGACCTACGTGGTGTCGTACTACGCACCGCAAGGTCATTACGCTGCGGACGCCAACGCATTTGCAAACGCGGGTGTGGACGATCCTCCGCTGCATGCGCTCGCCAATGGAGTCGATGGCGCGAACGGTATCTTCGATTACACGAGTTCGGCCCAGGGAACATTCCCGAGCTCCAGTTTCCACGCGACGAATTATTGGGTGGACGTGGTGTACACCTCGTCGAATACCTATGCATTGAGCGGCACGCTGAGCGGGCCGGGCGGTGCAGGTGCGACGGTGTCTCTCAGCGGAGCTGAAACGCTCTCGACGACTGCGGATTCGTCCGGCACCTATGCCTTTGATGGCGTGGTAAGCGGCAACTATACGGTGACGCCATCTCGCGGTGGTGTGACGTTCTCTCCGGCAAGCCGTAACGTTAGTATCGCGACCGGTTCGGTCAGCGGCGTCAATTTCACCGCGACCGTCAGTAATCCGCTGAGCATCTCCGGAACGATCACCAATGGCGCCGGCGCCACAGTGAACCTGAGCGGGGCCGCGACCGCGACCACGACAGCCGACTCGACCGGCCTGTACACCTTCGGCGGCTTGCTCGGCGGCACCTATTCGGTCACTCCGCAGGCCTCGGGGGAGATATTCTCGCCCGGTTCGCAGTCGGTCACATTGACCGGTTCCAATGCCAGCGGGATCAACTTCACCGGGCAGACCTGTACCTGCATCTCCGTCTGGCCATCCACCACCACTCCTGCTCTGGTGGATGCGAACGACGGGACACCAGTGGAAGTTGGCATGAAGTTCCGTTCGGATGTGGGGGGACAAGTAGTTGGGGTCCGCTTCTACAAGGCAATTGCCAATACGGGGACACACGTTGGTCATCTATGGAGCAGCACGGGAACGAAGCTGGCGGAGGTGACCTTCAGCAACGAGACCGCATCGGGATGGCAGCAGGCGAGCTTCTCTTCGCCGGTTGCGATCAGCTCGGGGACTACCTATGTGATCTCGTACTATGCGCCCGTCGGACACTATTCGGCCGACTCGGCTTATTTCGCGTCGACCGGGGTCGACAACGCTCCGCTCCATGCGCTTGTCAACACGGCGGCTGAATCGGATGGTGTGTACCTGTACGCGGCTGCGCCCGGCGCTTTCCCCAGCAACACATATAACTCAGCGAACTACTGGGTGGATGTGGTGTTTGCGCCCAGTGCGACGTACAGCATTAGCGGAACTGTTTCGGGAGCGAGCGGAGCCGGTGCAACTGTGCAACTGGGTGGCTCGGTGTCAGTCACAACGACGGCCGATGGGTCGGGAAACTATAAATTCCCCAATGTTCCTGCAGGCACCTATGCAGTAACGCCAACCAGCGCCATTGGATTTGTCCCCGGCACTCAAAATGTCACGGTATCGCAAGCAAATGTTACGGGCGTGAACTTCAGCATGTCCCCACTTTGCCCCTGCAATTCCATCTGGGCTCCCTCTGCGGCGCCTGCCACGACGGATTCAAAGGAAGCGGCCTCGGTCGAACTGGGCACGCAGTTCTCTGCTGACTTCGACGGATACATCCTTGGCATCCGCTTCTACAAGGCGGCTGCGAATACCGGCCAGCATGTGGCGAATCTGTGGTCCGGAACCGGTAACGGAGTCAACCTGGCGACTGCGAATGCGAACGCGGAGAGTCCCTCAGGCTGGCAGCAGATTACGTTTGCAAACCCGATTCCAATCAGCGCGAACACAACCTACGTGGCATCGTACTTTGCTCCGGCAGGGCACTATTCCGATGACGTTTCTTACTTCAGCAATGGAGGAGTAGACAACGCGCCCCTTCATGCGCCGCAGGATACAAACGCGATTCACAATGGTGTCTACAGCTATGGGTCGAGTTCGACATACCCAACTAGCACCTTCAACGCAGCCAATTATTGGGTAGATGTCTTATATGCCCAGGCGAGCAGCTATGCTGCCGGCGGACGGGTCACCGGTAACTTTGCCGGCGTGACGCTGACGCTAAGCGGGGCGAAGGCCGGAACGGCCGGAGTCGATGCGTCGGGAAACTATTCATTCAACAATCTGCCCAACGGCACCTATACGATCACGCCGAGTAAGGCTGGTGTGACTTACACACCGGCAAGCCAGACGGTGACGATCAACGGTGCGCACGCTCTTGGGATCAACTTCGTTGCGTCCACGATCTCCTACACGGTTTCAGGGACAGTCACCGGAGCTCCGAACGATGCAGTCGTGCTCTCCGGAACAAATACCTACAACACAGTGACAGATGCTTCCGGGAACTACACCTTCACCGGTGTCGTGAATGGTAGCTACTCCGTCACTCCGGGGACTGCCGGCTTTACGGTGACCCCGGCCACGCAGTCCGTAACTGTGAATGGCTCCAATGTCACCGGAGTCAACTTCACGGCGACTGCGCAGGCCTTCAATCTCTCCGGCGCGATCAGCGGGGGTGCCGGAGCAACGGTGACTCTCAGTGGCAGTGCCAGCGCTACGACGACCGCGGATAGCTCCGGAAACTACAGCTTTGCCGGCTATCCGAACGGCTCGTATACGATCACGCCGGCACGAACAGGTCTGGTCTTTACACCGGCCAGCATCTCTGCCACGGTGCAGGGAGCAAACATCACCAACGCGAACTTTACAGTGCCTGCATCCTGTCCGTGCGATACGCTCTGGCAGCCGTCCGCCACGCCGGCGCTTGCGGACTCTGGGGATACGCACGCTGGCGAGTATGGAGTGAAGATCCGCGCTGACCAGGACGGTTATATCGCTGGGATTCGCTTCTACAAGTCCGCTGCAAACACCGGCGTACATACCGGAGATCTCTGGTCAAGCACCGGTACAAAGCTGGGCACCGGGAGCTTCGCAAGCGAAACGCCAAGCGGCTGGCAACAGGTGCTCTTTGCGAATCCAGTGCCGGTGACCAAGAACACGACTTACGTTGCGTCCTACTTCACCACAGCCGGCCACTATTCGGCCGACTCAGGCTATTTCACGTCCTCTGGAGTGGATTCCGGTCCGCTGCACGCGCTTGCCAATGGCGTGGACGGACAGAACGGCGTTTACGACTATGGAACGAGCTCCCTATTCCCGACGTCCAGCTTCGGAGCAGCGAACTACTGGATAGACGCTGTGTACCTGCCGACGACTAGCTACACCATCGCCGGCGTTCTCTCAGGAACTGGAGCGGCGGGTGCAACGATAACTCTCAGCGGCGCGGCAAACAAAACCGTTACCGCCGACAGCTCCGGCAACTTCTCTTTCAATGGACTGGCCAATGGCACCTATACAGTGACACCTACTGCCAGTGGTGCAACCTTCTCGCCGGCGAGCCAGACGGCGACCATCAACAACGGCCATGCGCTCGGCCTGTTGTTCACTGGCGGAGCGGGCACCTTTACGTTGAGCGGGACGATCAGCGGCGCCGGCGGCTCGGGCGCTACGGTGAATTTGACAGGCGCGAGCACGGCAAGCACCACCGCGAACGCCTCTGGCGTGTACAGCTTCAGTGGATTGGCCAATGGCAGTTACACAGTGACGCCGACGAAGTCAGGCTTCGTGATGACGCCGGCAAGCCTTGCAGTCACGGTAAACGGCGCCAACGCGACTGCAAATTTCTCATCCGCGGCACAGACCTTTACGCTGAGCGGGACGATCAGTGGGGCTGGCGGATCCGGGGCAACCGTAAATCTGACGGGCGCGAGTACGGCTAGTGTCACGGCGAACACCTCTGGTGTCTACAGCTTCACTGGATTGACCAATGGCAGCTATACGGTGACGCCAACGAAGTCGGGCTTTGCCATCACGCCCACGAGCCTTGCAGTTACGATCAGCGGTGCCAACGCCACTGCGAACTTCTCTTCCGTGCAGACGTTTACGTTGAGCGGAACGATCAGTGGGGCTGGCGGATCCGGGGCAACCGTAAATCTGACGGGCGCGAGTACGGCTAGTGTCACGGCGAACACCTCTGGTGTCTACAGTTTCACCGGGTTGACCAATGGCAGCTATACGGTCACGCCGACAAAGTCAGGCTTCCTGATGACGCCGGCGAGCCAGGCGGTCACAATCAGTGGCGCCAATGCAACCGCGAACTTCTCTTCCGCGCAGACCTTTACTCTGGGCGGGACCATCAGTGGCACCGGCGGCTCGGGGGCAACGGTAAATCTGACAGGAGCAAAGACCGCGAGCGTCACGGCGAACACCTCTGGCGTCTACAGTTTCACCGGGCTGACGAATGGCAGCTACACGGTCACACCGACGAAGTCAGGCTTCCTGATGACGCCGGTAAGCCAGGCGGTCACAATCAGCGGCGCCAACGCGACTGCGAACTTCTCTTCCGCGCAGACGTTTACCTTAAGCGGCACCATTACTGGCGCCGGCGGTTCGGGAGCAACGGTGAAGTTGACCGGAGCGAAGACCGCTACTGTGACAGCGAGCAGCTCCGGGCAATTCAGCTTTACAGGCCTTCTGAACGGAAGCTATACCGTTACTCCCAGCAAGCTTCTGTATGTTTACACTCCATCGAACCAGGCGGTCACCATCAGCGGAGCCAATAAGGCGGGGGTGAACTTCAGCTCAGTATTCCTGATAGCGGCGCAGGTACCTCCGCCAACGGGCGACGGAAGCGTCTCATTGCAGCTCAGCACCTTGGCTGTTGAGTTGCATCCGGGTCAGACATCGCCGGTGACGGTGCTGGTGACGCCGAAGGATGGCTTTAACCAGAGGGTAAACCTGGACTGCCAGGGGTTGCCGGCTAACGTAAACTGCAGCTTCCAACCTGCATCGCTGCTGGTGGCGAATAGCCAGGCGAGCATGACGATGAATGTCAGCAGCAGCAATGCCGCAAGCATAGCGGCTCCGCGAGGGGGGCTTTCCGGAGTCTCGTACGGTGCGATGTTGCCCTGGAACCTTATTGGGATGCTCGCGACGGCGGCAACGCGCAAGCGCAAGAGACTGGGCGGGCTGCGGACGCTGATGCTCCTGGTGTTGACCGGCGTCGGCGCGATGGCGATGAGCGGCTGCGGCGTGACCTACAACACCGTAGCGCAGACCTATCACGTGGGGCTGACAGCAATGGCCAACGGAGCTACGGTGAACAGCACCACGTTTGACGTTGTGCTGAAGGAGAAGGCAACGTTCCTGTAGAGCGTTGCTGATCGTTGGGTCCGAACTGGGCCGCATGCATTTGCGCAGACTGCCTCTCTCGTTCTTCAGCTTTTCCCTTACAGTCAAGCAGCGGACCATACATTCTCGAACAGATGACTGTTCGGAGCTCTGCTGACGAGTCACGGACCAGCTGAAACGTATGCCGCAGTGCAGTCTGTTGAGCCAAAAACCGGCTCCGTTCAAGTATCTGACAGTCGCGAGATTCGTCCGGCGCAGCCGCGTACAAGTTCACGTCAGGCAAGAGCTGGCACGCAACCCACAGTTTTTCAGGATGGGGGCACGAGAAAGCAGATTCAGACTTGGATATAGGCAACGCTTCAACGTGAAGGAAGAACTCTAGCCCCAACGTATTCCAGAACTACTACCCGGAAGCGCCTAAGGGCGACGTGCCATACTGCGGAACAGATGCATGAGCTGAAGTGCGATCGTGTCCCGCGCTTCAGATCTGGATGTTGTGGAGTGCCTCGATGACACGATCCTGATCCTGCTCCGTCATCTCGTGAAAGAGCGGTAGAATGAAACCCGTCTCGGTGACGTGATTGGTGACCCGCAGAGTGGCCTCCCAGCGCGGCGAGCGGTAGGGAGCTTCGCGGTGGATGGCCATGATGGAGCGGCGGGTCGAGATATTTTGCTCAAGCATGGTCTGCATGATGCTATCGCGCATGCCAGGTGTACCAGCGACGAGGCGAACCATGTAGGACTGGTAATTGTGCTCGCAGTTCGCCGGGACGGCAGGGCACTGGAGCCAATCGAGAGATTGAAGTGCCTCGGTGTAGCGGGCCGCAAGCGTCCGACGGCGCGCCAGGAAACCGTGAAGCCGGTCGAGCTGTACCAGGCCGATAGCGGCCTGCATGTCGGTCATGCGGTAGTTGTAGCCGACCTCGTCATAGGTCTCCATGGCGACCGTTTTCGCGTTATGCCGCGCCACATCGGATAGGCTCATAGCGTGTTGCCGGAGGCGCCGCAAGCGTTCGGCGAGCTCGTCCTCGTCGGTGGTGATCATGCCGCCTTCGCCGGTCGTCAGGATCTTGCGCGGGTGAAAGCTGAAGCAGGCCATTCGGCCGATGGGCCTGCCGATCAACTCCCCGTTGTACGAGGAACCGATAGCACAAGCCGCATCTTCGATGATGGGCAGACCGTGGCGTTGAGCGATCGCGGAAAGAGCATCCATCTTCGCCGCGAGACCGATCTGATGGACGACCAGAATGGCTCGTGTGTGCTCGGTGATCAGCCCCTCAACCTGTACAGGATCGAGATTGTAGGTGTCGACGTCGATATCGGCGAAGATCGGCGTTGCGCCAGTGGACGCGATAGAGTTCGCCGTCGCAATAAAACTGAGACTCGGGCAGATTACTTCATCGCCCGGACCGACACCTTGCGCAAGCAGCGCCAGCTGCAGGGCGGTGGTGCAGGAGGAGACGGCGATCGCATGACGGCAGCCGATATAGGCGGAGAAGGCGCGTTCGAATTCCGCGACCCGCGGTCCTTGCGTAATCCAGCCAGAGCGCAGGACCTCCAGGACGGCTACTTCTTCCCGTTCGCCTATCGATGGGCGAGCGACGGGAATCATTGAGGGTGCCGCGTTCGGTGAGGCAGGTGCAGCGAGTGTGCTCATCGTGATTCTCCTACCAGAGACTCGGCCTTCGCTTCTTCGCGCCAGGCAAGAAGAGACCGAAGCCCGTCTTCAAGCTTCACCTGTGCGCGGAAGCCAAGCAGCCGTGCGGCTTTGTCTATGGCGGCGCGACGCGCCTGCACATTGTTCACCTTGCGTGCCTCGCGATACTGCGGTTTCAGTGAGGAGCCGGTAATGCGCAGAAGAATTTCGCAAAGCTCGTTGAGCGTCGTCTGGATGCCGGTGCCGACATTGAAGACCTCATCCGTTACATCGGAGACGAGCGCAGCGAGGTTGGCACGAGCGACATCCTCGATGAAGACGAAGTCCATGGATTGGGTGCCATCTCCGAAGATCCGCGGAGCCTCGCCAGATTCGATCGCGTCCATCCAGCGGACGAGAACTTCAGTGTAGACGCCGTCCAGGTCCATGCGTGGGCCGTAGATATTGAAGTAGCGTAGTGCTACGTAGGGCAGCCCGAACATTTCGGTGTAGGCGCGAAGCATCTGCTCGTTCGCGATCTTGCCGGCGCCATAAAGCGTGCGATTGTTGAAGGGGTGCTCTTCATCCATCGGCAGATAGCTGGGGTTTCCATAAACGGAGGCTGAGGATGCGGCCACGATCTTGCGCACCTTGTGCCGCACCGCGGATTCGAGCACATGCGATGTGCCATTCATCAGCACTTCCACGGCTTCCTGAGGTGCCTCCGCGCAGCGGGTAATGCGCAGGGCGGCAAGGTGAAAGATGTAGTCAACACCGGCAACGGCTTCATCCACCGTTGTCTTGTTGCGAATGTCACCTTCGATCACCTGAAGTCGTCCGCTGCGCCGGGCACGTTCCAGATTGCGGTGGGAACCGCGAATGAAGTTGTCGAGCACGCGTACCTCAGCGGCGCCTGCGTCGAGCAACTGGTCCGCAGTGGTGCTGCCCATGAAACCGGCGCCGCCGGTGATCAGAATTTTCGTACCTTCAATGGAGTTCATCTTGCCTCTCTCGGGAGCCTGCATCAAGCTACCTGCCTCTCTCCTCGTTGCTATGGGCCGTATCGCGGCTGAATCCTGATCCGTCCCGCATCCGCGTGACGCGTGCGGGCACCCCGGCAGCGATCGCGTACTCCGGAATGTCGCCGGTAACGACGGCGCCAGCGCCAATGATCGATTGGGCACCCACCCGTGCTCCCGGCAATATCGTGGCATTGGTCCCGATGTCGGCACCATAGCCGATGACGACGGGCTTGATCACGAGCGGCGTTGCAATGATCGGCAGATCGATGGGCTCGCCGGTGTGAGCAGAGCCCAAAACCTTCGCGCCTGGACCCCAGCCCACGTAGTCTTCGATGACGAGATGGCGGGCATCGAAGTAGGCGTGCGGGCCGATCCAAACGTGACTGCCGATGTTGCAGATGCCATCGAAGCGACCCTGGATCATGGTTTGCGCCCCGATGAAGACTGCGTCGCCGAACTCCATCGTCTCCGGATGCTTGACCACGACGCCGGGGCCGACTTGCAAGCCGTGGCCACATCGCCGGCACATGGCACGGAAGAGGATGCGACGAAGCTGTGATTCGAAGATGCCCTCTGCGTGGCGATACTCTGAAAAGAGCGCGAGCAGTTCTGAAGGGGAGTGTGTCCGCTTCAGATGGGCCGCGTACTCCCACTCCCACGCCGCATCCGGACGCACCTCTGCCTGGCCAAAGACCGCGGCAACGGTGCGCGGAGTTGCGGAGAGCGCCTCAGGCGACATTGGATGTCTCCATGATCTCTTCTGCGACCCGGGTCACCGCTTCGGTAGAGATGCCGGGATAGATGGGAAGCGAAACAATGCGGCTGACCACCGTCTCCGTCACCGGGAAGCTGCCGTGCTGGTAGCCGAGCGAACGATAGGCCTCCTGCAGATGCAGCGGAATGGGGTAGTGGAGCCCAGACTCGATACCGGCTTCCTCGAGCCGATGCCGCAGCGCCTCTCGGTCGTCCGACTGGATAACAAACAGATGATAGACGTGCTTGCCCCAGGGCATCTCTGCGGGCAGGATGATGTCGGTGCCCGCCAGTGCCTCGCGATACTGCGCTGCGGCCTGCCGGCGCTGTTCATTCCAGCGGTCCAGATGCTGGAGCTTGACGGCAAGTATGCCGCCTTGGATGCCGTCCATCCGCATATTGAGGCCAGGGAATTGATGCACGTACTTTTGCCTTGAGCCATGATCTCGCCACATCCGAATGCGATGTGCGAGTTCGGGATCGTCTGTGGTGACTGCGCCGCCCTCGCCGCAGGCTCCAAGGTTTTTCCCTGGATAGAAGCTGAAGCAGCCAGCGACTCCCAGGGAACCGGCCCGGCGGCCCTTGTACTCGGCGCCGTGCGCCTGGCAGGCATCCTCGATCACCGGTATGGCATGGCGGTTGGCAATTTCGAGAATGGCATCCATATCCGCGGTCTGGCCATAGAGGTGGACGGGCAGGATGGCGCGCGTGCGCGGAGTGATAGCCCGCTCCAAGAGGTTCGGATCCATGGTGTAGGAGACAGGATCGATATCGACGAAGACAGGGCGCGCGCCTACCGCGGAGATGGCCTCGGCAGTGGCGATAAAGGTGTGCGCGACAGTGATGACTTCGTCGCCGGGCTTGAGATCGAGCGCAAGAAGAGTGAGATGCAACGCGGCTGTTCCATTGGTAAGAGCAACACAGTGCCCGGTACCGACGTAGGCGGCAAAGGCCTCCTCAAACTGCTTGACCTCGGGTCCAAGCACAAAGGCGGAGCTGCGGAGAACGCGGGTGAAGACCTCGAGCAACTCGGGCTCAAGGCCGCGATGCATAGCTGATAGATCAACGAAAGGGATTTTCATTCTTGCCCCAGTGATGTGGAAGTGGACTTGAGTTCGCGGGCGGGGACGCCGGCGACGATGGCGTACGGCGCGACATCGCGCGTCACGACACTGCCGGCGCCTACCAGGGCTCCTTCGCCGATGATGACCCCGCACAGGATGGTGCTTCCGGTGCCGATGGAGGCGCCTCGCTTGACGACAGTCGGGACGACCTGCCAGTCCGCTTCGGTCTGCAATCCGCCGTCCGGGTTGGTGCCGCGAGGAAACTTGTCGTTGATAAAGGAGACGTTATGACCGATGAAGACCTCATCTTCGATCTGCACGCCCTCGCAGACGAAGGTGTGGCTGGAGATCTTGACGTTGCGGCCAATGGTCGCGTTCTTCTGGATCTCGACGAAGGCTCCGACCTTGGTGTTGTCGCCGATCGAACAGCCGTAGAGGTTCACAAAGCCGAACAGGCGCACGTTCTCTCCGAACTGGACGTCGGGTGCGATGCGGCAGAAGTCTGCCTGAGGAGCGTCGAAGCTCGATCGGGACTGGCTGGTCACGTCGATGGCAAGAGTCGCGCTCATGCCGTCGCTCCTGTGAGGACGCCGAGACCATCCGGCTCGAGCTCAATCAGCCGACCGCGATGCTTCATCGACCGCGAGGCGCTCTCCAGCAGCCTGACGATTTGCAGGCCGGCGCGGCCGCCGGTTATAGGCTCGCGACCACTCTCGATGCAGTCGACGAAGTGCTGGATCTCCACCTTCAACGCCTCGGAGACATCCAGCTGCGGCGCGAACATATCGCCGGAGCGGTATCCAACCATGGCCTTGTAGATACTGTCCGGGCCATTGCTGACAGTGATGCCCTTGTCGTAAATCTTGACCTTTTCGCTGGGCTCCATGTCGTCGTACACGATCATCTGCTTGCTTCCGCCGATGAGCGTACGCCGCACCTTGACTGGCGATAGCCAGTTCACGTTGACGTGCGCGATTGTGTTGTCTTCGAAGAACATGGTGAGGTAGGCGAGGTTCTCGGTACCGCCGCTGATGTGATTGATCCCGGTGGCTGCTACCGCGCACGGGCTGTTCGGCAAGATGTAGTTCATGATGGACAGATCGTGCACCGCGAGGTCCCAGAGGACATCCACATCGTGCTGGAAGAGTCCGAGGTTTACGCGGGTTGAATCGTAGTAATAGATGTCGCCGAGACGGCCCTGTTCGACGGTCTCCTTGATCTTGCGGACAGCCCCCGTATACACGAAGGTGTGATCCACAAGCAGAGTTAGGCCGCGCCGGTCGGCTTCGTCGATGAGCCGCAGCGCCTGCTCGGTCGAAGAGGTCATCGGCTTTTCCACCATGACGTGCTTGCCGCTCTGCAGTGAGCGCAGCGCCAAGTCGTAGTGGGTGGATACAGGAGTGGCAATCGCGATGGCATCGATGGAGGGATCATCAAGCAAAGTGCGAAAATCTGTCGATACCCGAACCGAGGGATAGCGGCTCGTCACCAGGGCAAGCCTGTCCTCGCGCATATCGCTGACCGCGACCACCTGTGTATCGGGTACTTCAAAGAGGTTCCTTACTAGATTAGGTCCCCAGTACCCATAGCCAATCACGCCCACTTTGATCACGATGTTGTTCCTCCGAATGCTGCGTATATTTCTGTACTGCTTGCTGCCGGCAGCCGCCATAAGCTGGAGCAAGCCGGTGGCCAAAGTGCGAAGCCTCTCACATGATTTCAATCGTGCGGACAGCCTCGACTGCCTCATCGATCGCCACAGAAGTCAGAGGAGGACGGGTGGAGCGCACGGAAGGCAGACCTGCTTCCTTGATCTTGTAGAGCAGGCCGCGATAGCTGATATCTAGCGAGCGGGCCGCCTTGCGGCGATTCCACTTATGGGCCTGAAGGACGCCGAGGATAATCTTGCGCTCGAGGTGCTGCACCGCACGCTTGGTCTGCAGCTTCAAAGGCGCATTGAGATCGATGACGTCGGAGATGGTCGGACGCAACTCCTCCGGTTCCCTCAGAGAGGCGATCAGATGTTCTTCGTCGCCTAGAACTACATATCGTTTGGCAAGGTTCTCCAACTCGCGGATATTGCCTGGCCAGTGATAGCACTCGAGCAGACGCATCAGCGATGAACTGAGGGGCTCCGGCGCCTTGCGAAAGCGCTGGCTGTACACCTGTATGAAATGCCTCATCAGCAGCGGCACATCCGACGGCCTCTCGCGCAGGGGCGGCATCTCAATGCGAAGCACGTTGATGCGGTAGAACAGATCAATACGGAAGAGACCCTTGGCGACCTCTTCTTCAGGAAGGCGATTTGTGGCGCAGACCAGGCGGGCATCGACTGTGCGCTCCGTAACTCCGCCCAGCCGCACGACGCGAAAGTCCTGAAGCGCATGGAGCAGCTTGGATTGCAGCGGAAGGTCGAGTTCCCCGATCTCATCCAAAAACAAGGTGCCCTTATGGGCTTGCTCGAACTTGCCGGCGCGCGCATCGCGTGCATTCGTGAAGGCGCCCGGCTCGTGTCCGAAGAGCTCACTCTCGAAGAGCTGCCCCGGGATGGCGGGACAGTTGACCTTGAGAAACGGACCATTGCGCCGCTCACTCAAAAGATGTAGTTGCCGGGCAGCAAGTTCCTTTCCGGTTCCGCTTTCGCCTGTGATGAGGACCGGCACCTCAATGCGCGCTGCCTTTCGCAACTGTTCTCCGATGCGAAGAATGGACGGTGATTCGCCGAGAAGCGCGCCGTTGATCTGGTCCCCGGTAATGTCGTGCATGCCGATAAGCTTCCTCAGTCGCTTCATTGTGCAAGTGAGAGGCCAAAGAGAAAGATGAGGGTGAACGTCTGCTCCGCGGCACGAGGAACGGCTGAAATCCACAGCAAGGGAAGGCCCGAGCAGGCGGTCGGCTGAAACCCGGGCACGGAACTGCAACTTCTCGCAAACTGCGCAAGGCTTTGCATACTTGCTGTGCAAAGGGCCGTCCCGGGTCACGCAGAATGGGTGAAAAGCCCCCAATTCTTTGGCTGTCCGAGTGCTAGATGCATGGTGTTCCCGCCTCTGCCGGGACAAAAGGTGAGTCATGCACTCTCATGTATCATTCCGGGTTCTCCTTGCCGGGTTTGTCCTGGCTACATGTTCGATAACGGGAAATACGCAACAGATTGCAGCTACAGATGCAAAGGCGGCGCGTGTTGCGCCAGCTAAGGGTACGGACGTCACGAAACGCGGAGGGAGTCAGCCCTCTCGAGCCGCAATAGGCCCCACTTCGCAATACACCATTGGTGTAGCGGATATCCTGCGGGTGAACGTCTGGAAGAATACGGACCTGTCGCAAACCGTGACCGTTGACCCGGATGGATTCGTTTCCCTCCCGCTGCTGGGAAATGTCAACGTAGCCGGACTGAGCACAGATCAGCTTGGGACCTTGCTAGCTGCGAAGTACGCCTCCTACGTTGTCACACCGCAGGTCACCGTAAGCGTAGTGGACATCCGCAGCCGGGCGGTCTTTGTGATGGGTCAGGTAGGGAAGGCCGGCAGCTATCCTCTGGTTGCGCCGACCACGGTCTTGCAACTGATCGCACAGGCCGGCGGCCTTACTCCATTTGCGAAGCGGAAGAACATCTATGTTCTACGGGCTTCGATGGGACAGAGCGAGAAGATTCCCTTCAATTATGTAAAGGTCGTCCGCGGTGACACCCGCGCGAATATCGTCCTCCAGCCCGGGGACACAGTCATCGTCCCATAGGAGCTCGAGATGAGTAACAACCTAAAACTAGGAATGCTCTTGGTGACGGTGTGCTTCGCGACCGGATCGATCGGCGCGCAAACGACATCTCAGTCCGCGTCGCAGCCCACCGCCGCGACCGGAACAGGAGATACGGGCGCACAGCAGACCGCGACCGATGAGATGGCGCCGCGCAAGAGTCCGCCACCGGCCGATGACACTCCGCTGTCTAGGGATACCGACACTGCGCCTGTTTATGTCCCGGCACTCGACGGGACAGGGCTGATCGCGCAGGATGAGGCACTCCGCGGCAGATTTCTTCTTGGGGCCGATTACAGCGGTGGTTACGATACCAATCCGAATGGCATCGCAAACGCGCCGACCTCCGGAGTGTTTGCCTTCAGCCCATATGTGGGTATGCAGGGCAACAGTCCGAATTTGCATTATGTTTTGCAGTACCAGCCGACCTTCCGCCGCTTTACGTCGAGCAGCTACGAAGCCGGTTCGATGCAGGTGGGATCTGGCTACATTGCCGGTCGTCTCAACGAGCGATGGGATTGGAATGCGCAGGTGCTGGGAAGACACGGGCAGGATTCGATCAACATGCTGGCACCCCAGCAGAGCGTTCCGATTGGAGATGTTCCGGGCACCGGACCGGCGAACAACGCCTTCAATCCGAATCTCAGCACCATCACGTCCCTTGACGGACGAGCCGGGCTCAATTACCTGGTCTCGGAGCGGAGCACCCTGGGCTTCAAGGCCGAGAATGCCTACACGGGTTACAACACGCTCATAGGCAACAGCCTGATCGGCACCGTGAGTACGGCCTACATGCATGCGGCCAAGCCTGGCCTGCAGTGGATCAGTTACGCGTCGGCGACGCGATACTACGGATTTGTGCACTGCTACGCGTATGGGGCAGGGTTTGGGCTGGAATGGAGGCCGGAGGAGCACACTTATCTGCACCTGAGCGGCGGCCCTCAGCTGGATTCCTCCGCGTGCGGCAAGCAGCAAGGTTTCGCCTACAACGCAGCCTACAGCCATCGCATCACGCCTCGTTCGCAGATCTATGCGATAGCCACGAGGGAGGTAGGAAGCACCAACCTTGGACCGGGGCTGTGGCAGCAGACGGCCGGTATCGGCTACCAGCACGACTTTGAACGCAGGGAAAGCCTTGCCTTCGATTTCGGGTACATCAATACTACTGGCATCCAAAATACCGAGAGCAACAGCGGAAAATATGTTGACGGAATCTACAATCGCGTGCTCGGGCATGGCCTGAGGGCGATCCTGAGCTATCGCTGGTACACGGGCGACAATTCTGGCTCCAATTTCACGCGTAACGCGGCCCTGCTTTCGATTGCATGGACGCCGACTGCCGGCCACCTCTTCCAGTGAAGGACTACATGATGGGACCCGAAGCAACGAGCGATTCACCCGCCGTTATGAATCATCCTTCCGCAATCGTGCGCCAGCACTGGAATGTTCTGCGGCGTCACGTCTCGCTTCTCATCCTGGGGTCTGTCGCACTGGCCGG
The DNA here is from genome assembly GCA_963757575.1 of uncultured Acidobacteriaceae bacterium. Taxonomy (GTDB): domain Bacteria; phylum Acidobacteriota; class Terriglobia; order Terriglobales; family Acidobacteriaceae; genus KBS-83. The sequence goes on along the minus strand of CAVWSD010000007.1, from coordinate 338,492 downwards.
GGCTGCGTGTAGCGGTCATCGTGCTGCTTCCGGATGTGTACCAGGCCACGACCACCATCCTGGTTGACCCGCAGAAGATCCCGGAGAAATATGTCGCTTCCACAGTTACCTCCGATCCAAACGATCATCTGAACACTCTGAAGCAGCAGGTTCTGAGCACCTCCCGTCTGCAGGAGATCATTGACCGCGACAACCTCTATCCGAAGTTACGGCGCACCATGAGCCGGGAAGAGGTGCTGGAGTACATGCGCAAGAAGATCAAGATCGAATTGAAGCAGGGCGCCGATCAGGGCCTGAGCAGCTTCACCGTCACCTATGAGGACCGGGACCGCGCCGCGGTCGCAATGATTGCGAACCAGCTGGCCGCCAGCTTTATCGATTGGAACCTGCAGGTGCGTCAGCAGCAGGCAACGGACACAACGCAGTTTCTATCAAGCGAACTGGAGCAGGCGAAAAAGAGTCTGGAGGAGCAGGAGAGTCAGCTCGAGACATTCCGCCTGAAGCATGTCGGGTCCACGCCAGACCAGCTCGATGGGAATCTTCAAACGATCTCGCGGCTTCAGTCACAGATGCAGTCGGATACTGATGCGATCAGCCGGCTGGATGAAGAACGTATCATGCTGACGCAGTCTCACGCGCCGGCTACCGCGGATGTCTCTTCTCTGAGCGAGCGCGAGCGGCTGGTGCAGGAGAAGCGCCGGCTGGAGAATGAGCTATGGAAGCTGCGCCGGGAGTTTACCGATACCTATCCTGATGTCCTACTGGTCAAAGGACAACTCCAGAGCGTAACCGCACGTCTGGCCGCGATGCCAGCGCCGAGTGCGGATAGCACCTCACAATACGATTCGATCACCCAGGCACGGCTTACAGTGATCGCACGAGAGCTGGACCGGCATCATCGCGAGCAGGCGGTTCTACAGCAGGAGATCTCCTCGTATCAGTCGAAGGTGGACTCGGTGCCGGTGCTTGAGACACAGCTCACCGAGTTAACCCGCAACTATGAGACCTCGCGCCAGAACTACCAATCCCTGCTGGACAAGAGGATGTCAGCCGGCATGTCGCAGGACCTCGAGCGCAGGCAGCAGGCCGAGCGCTTCATTGTTCTTGATGAGGCAAAGATGCCTGAGAAGCCGATCCGTCCCCACCGGCTGCCATTGATGCTCGGTGCGGTTTTGGGTTCACTGCTGCTGACGGTTGCGGCAATTCTGGGAGTGCAGATGCTGCTGGGCAGGATCGACTCGGAAGCGCAGTTGCGTGCATTGCTTCCAGAGAGCGTGCCGGTGCTGGGCACGATTCCGCCGATTGTCAGCAGGGCCGAATTGCGGCAGAAGCGGATTGCCCTGGTTCGGGCGCTAACACTCTCCGCCGCGATTTGTATTGCAGTGCTTCTTTTCCTCCATAAGGTCAGGCCAACTCTATGATCCTTCGCTCAAAGATGGTGATTGCCGACGAGGAGGAGATTCTGCCGCGTGCTTCGGCTTCGCTGACATCGCCTCTAATCGTTCCCCCGGCTGTTGCGGCTTCGCGCACGATCCAACTCAAAGCGCATGCCACGTGCCGGCTGCCCTTCCTCACGGACCCGGCAGGTCTGGCAGTCGAGCAATACAAGATGCTACGCGGGCGCCTGAATGCGCTTGAGCCACGCGGCGGTGTTTTGGTGGTGACGAGCCCGGCTCCCGGCGATGGGAAGACTCTCACCTCCATCAATCTTGGGTGGTCTCTTGCGCAGGGCGGCTTCCGGACGTGTCTAGTGGATTTGGACTTTCGCGCCCCTGGCGTCACGCGCACACTGGACCTCTCCACCGAGGATGGAGGGGCGGAAGAGGTGTTGACAGGAAAGAAGACCCTAGCCCAGACGCTGTTTCAGATCGGGGATCGCCCGTTCCATGTGCTCGGCATCCGGGAGCGGGTCGAAGAGCCGTCGCATCTCTACACGCCTGCGCGCCTCACGCCACTCCTATCGGCCCTCAGAGCCAGTTATCGTTGGGTAATCCTGGATCTCGCGCCCGCGGTGCCGATGTCGGATGTATCCGATGTCCTGCCGCACACCGACGGCGCATTAATGGTGGTGCGATCGGGCAAGACGCAGAAGACGTTTCTGCCGCCTCTGCTGGAGATTCTGGGAAAGAAGCTCTGGGGCGTGGTGCTGAACGACACTCCTGTCCTGGGCAGCGCATATTACGGCAGCTATGGCAAGCATTACCGATAGAGCATGTTTGCAACAGGTAACACCCCGATGGCAGTTCCTGCGGCGTTGCCGTAAACGAAGGCCACACCAAACAGCGAGTTACTCAGCGCTTTACCTTGATAGCAAACATGCTCTAGCGCCCTCGCCTGACCCGGCAGAGGTATGTAAACGTACCGATCGAGAAGGGTACGATGGCGGCGGCGTGTCTTTGCCAAGAGGTTCCAGAGAAAAAGATGAGACGAGTGACCACGGTGTTGGCTGCGATCACGGTGTTGCTGCTGCAGGGATCCGTCGCGGCGCGCTCCGCGGAGCTTCACGCGGCGGCGGCTCCATCCACCGGTCCGGCTCCGGCAAAGGCCGGCGTCGTGCGGACCTATTTCATTGCTGCAGATGAGGTGAATTGGGACTACACGCCACAAGGGCGCAATATTGCCGGTATTCCTCGCGTAGAGACATCTGAGGACGATACAGGCAAGGGTTCCCGGCACGTGATCTATCACAAGGCAATCTATCGCGAGTACACCGACGCCACTTTCCAGAAGCTGAAAACACGCCCGCAGCAATGGGAGCACCTGGGTATCCTCGGTCCGTTGATCCGGGCAGAGGTAGGCGACTCGATCCGCGTGGTCTTCCGGAACAACACGCATCTCAGTGTGAGCATGCATCCCCACGGACTCGCCTATACCAAAGATGCCGAGGGCGCTCTCTACAATGATGGAACCGCGGGCTCGGTCAAAGCGGATGACCGAGTGGCCCCTGGGGGCACATTTACTTACATCTGGAGTGTTCCGGAACGGAGCGGTCCGGCGTCGATGGATGTGAGTTCGGTCCTGTGGATGTACCACTCGCATTTCGTCGAGTCGACGGACATGAACACCGGGCTCGTGGGACCCATCATTGTGACCCGTAAAGGCGAGGCGCGCCCGGACGGCTCTCCCAAGGACGTCGATCGTGAGTTCATTACCGACTATTCGATTTTCGATGAGACGGATAGCTGGTTTTTCGAAGGCAATGCGGGCAAGCAGGGGCGTGAGCTACGACTGAAGGCATCGAATCCGGTGCTGCGTGAGCAGAACCTGATGTATTCCATCAACGGTTACTTAGAAGCGAACATTCCGCTGCTGACCATGCGCCGGGGAGAGCATGTGCGCTGGTATCTGATGTCGAACAGCAACGAAGAGGACATCCATATGGCGCACTGGCACGGCAATACGGTCACATGGAACAGCATGCGTACCGACACCGTAGCGCTCGAGCCGATGGGCATGGCCTCGGCCGACATGGTGCCCGATGCCGAGGGCATCTGGCTCTTTCATTGCCACGTGAATGACCACTATGCCGGCGGCATGGTGGGGCGCTACCAGGTTCTTCCGTAGCAGATGCGATACCGCGCACCGGCCGGCATATGAACCTGCGTGTCTCCGGTACGCAAAGCTTTGCATATTTGTGTTCAGACTCTCAACGCGTCCAATCGATCGAGCTGTCATCCGGCTGCCGGGTGCCGTTTCCCGAAATGGTCGGCGAAGCTCCCCGGCTACCTGCTTGCGTTACACATGATGCAATCCCCGGTTACTTGAGCGATACAAAGCGGGTCTTTTGGGACGCCGGAGCTGAGATCGGCAATTCCCAGCCCCGCGGCGAGCTCGAGACCCGGAAAGGAGATTCGCCCCGCCACTTGGCCCCTTGATTGCAGTTGGACGGCATTGCAGAAGTCGATATCCGAGCGGTCTCGCGAGTACTGGGTTGAGCGGTGCAGGGACTCTGCCGCGCGATGGATTCACCGGGAGTGGTCTCCCGAACTAGTTCGAGGAGTACGTGCATGGCAACGATGAAGCCGACCCTGATCTCGGAGAGCGCGGACGAAGCGACCGCCCATGGGGGATCTCTCCTGTTTTCGGCCCTGCAGGACGAGCTGTTTCTGGAGATGTTGCGTCTGGAACGGCGCCGCACCGAGCGCTCCGGGAAGCCCTTCATGCTGGTGCTGATCGATGCATCGGATGTGAGCCGGGGTATGCGCATGGAGATCTTCCAAAGAGTAGCGGCAAGCGTCTCCTGCCGTACTCGCGAGACAGACCTTCTGGGCTGGTATGAGCGAGGCAAGAAGCTTGGGATGCTGATGACGGAGATCGGTTATGCCGATACAAGGGACTTGGACGTCATCGCGCGCAAGATCACGGATGCCATTGAGGAGACACTCACGCCAGAGAGCTTTTCGCGCCTGAAGCTGACCTTCCGCGTGTACCCGGACAGTGTGTCGGATGCCGGCGGAGGAGACTCGCGGAAGCCAGATGCGGTGCTCTACCCCGACCTGTCAAGAAGTCAGAACCACCGCCGCAGCCTGGTACTGAAGCGGGCCCTCGATCTGTTCGGCAGCGTCTTCGCCATTCTGCTTTGTCTGCCCTTGTTTTTGGTGATTGCGGCGCTGGTGAAACTGAGTTCTCCGGGGCCGGTGTTCTTCCGTCAGAAGCGGCTTGGGCAATATGGCCAGTACTTCAGCTTTTTCAAATTTCGCACCATGTACGTGAACAACGATCCGCGAATCCATCAGGAGTATGTGGCCAGTCTGATCGCAGGCAGCCGGGATGCGGGGCAGGGATCCGCAACGTACAAGCTGAAAAACGATCCGCGGGTTACCCCGCTGGGCCGCTTTCTGCGCAAGAGCAGCCTGGATGAGCTGCCGCAGTTCTTCAATGTACTTCGCAACGATATGTCGCTGGTGGGTCCGCGTCCTCCGCTGCCCTACGAGTACGAGCGATACCAGGTCTGGCATCGACGCCGCGTGCTCGAATTGAAGCCAGGTATCACCGGCCTCTGGCAGGTGGAGGGACGATCGCGCACGACATTTGAAGAGATGGTGCGGATCGATCTGCGCTACGCGGGCTCCCGGTCGTTCTGGATGGATCTCAAGATACTTCTGCAGACTCCGGCGGCGGTCGTTTCCGGCCGCGGAGCCTGCTGATTTTGGTCCGAAGCCCCCTGGTCCAGAGAGCCATGCCCACACTTCAGGAAGAGACGACCGATCGGATGGAGATCACCACGCCAGCACAGGTGACCTCCGGGACCATTCGGTCCGCCGAGGCTCTTCCCACGATGGTGAGTGGATCAGCTCCTGAAAAAAGCTACGGGCAGATCCTCAAATCGTCAGTGCTGGTGGGCGGCTCCTCACTGCTCAACGTGGCGATCGGAATGGTACGGACCAAAGTGATGGCCTTGCTGCTGGGGCCGGCTGGGTTTGGTCTGTTCGGCGTCTACAACTCTATCGCCACGCTGGGTCAGAATCTGGCGGGAATGGGAGTGAACAGCAGCGGTGTGCGCCAGATCGCCGAGGCCGCCGGCAGTGGAGACGAACGGCGCATTGCGGAGACCTCTCAGGTGCTCCGCCGTGTCTCTTTCGTTCTTGGCTTGCTGGGTGCGCTGCTAATGGTCATACTCGCGCGGCCCGTTGCGGCGATCACTTTCGGCAATGGCCTCCACACCGCTGCGATCGCCGGCCTTTCCGGCGTGGTGCTCCTGATGTTGATCTCCGGCGGCCAGTCAGCGCGTATCCAGGGGCTCCGGCGGATCGCCGAACTGGCGAAGGTCAGCGTCGCGAGTGCTCTAGGAGGAACGCTGCTGAGCATTCCTCTCGTGTACTTCCTGCGAGAGCGCGGTATTATCCCGGCGCTGATCGCGGTTGCGGCGACGACACTCGCGGCGTCCTGGTGGTACAGCCGCCAGATACCGATCCAGTCCGTATCTGTCTCGAGTGCGAAGATGCGGCAGGAATCTGCGGCGCTGCTCAAGCTGGGTTTCGCGTTTATGTCCAGCGGACTGATGACCATCGGGGTTGCTTACGTGGTGCGGATCACTGTGCTCCGTAAGGTGGGACTGGAGGCGACTGGTCTTTACCAATCAGCGTGGACCCTGGGTGGGCTCTACGTGGCATTCATCCTTCAGGCGATGGGAGCCGACTTTTATCCGCGGTTAACGGCCTGCATCAGAGATCACAAAGTTGCGAACCGGCTGGTAAACGAGCAGGTGGAAATAGGGCTGCTGCTGGCGGGACCGGGAGTTCTGGCGACGCTCACCTGCGCGCCGCTCGCGATTGCGCTCTTCTACAGCTCGCGATTTCTTCCGGCGGTGGAGATTCTGCGCTGGATCTGTCTCGGCACTCTACTGCAGGTGGTGACCTGGCCGATGGGTTACATCATCGTGGCCAAGGCGAGGCAGGCATTGTTCTTCTGGTGTGAGGCGGCCTGGGCCATCGTCAGCCTGGCTCTCGCGTGGGTCTCGGTGAGCTATTTCGGGCTCACCGGAGCGGGGATCGCCTTCTTCGGTTCCTACATCTTTCACGGGGTGCTGATCTACTGCGTTATCCGTCGGCTCTCCGATTTTCGGTGGTCACGGGAGAATACCAGACGCTGCCTGATCTTCTTTGCGGGCACAGCGGCGGTCTTTGCCGCGCCGTATTTCCTGTCTTTCAATCAGGCGGTCGTATTGGGGTCGGTGGCAACACTGGTGAGTGCCGCTTATTCCATTCACGTACTTCTTCACCTGGTGCCGCGAGAGCACCTCCCGCCGGTACTGCGAAAGTTTCTATCTGCCGGCACTTCGGAGGGGAGATGACCGTGCTGGCTGCGAGCGGAGAGGCTTTGGCGGTGGTCGATGCGAGCTTCGGCGATGACATTTCGCGCGACCTGTCCCTGGACCAACCTCCCGGGTTATCGATCATCGAAGTATCGATCATTCTCGTCAATTGGCGATCGAAGGACTACGTTCGTGCATGCCTGGAAAGTATTGCGCAGGAGCGGAAGCGCGATTCCTATGAGGTTTTGGTCGTCGACAACGACTCAGGCGACGGCTGCGGAATGATGCTTGAAGAGCAATTTCCGCATGTGCGCTACATCGAGAGCAAAACGAATCTCGGCTTCGCAAGAGCCAATAATCTTGCAGCGGCCGAGTCCCGCGGGCGCTACATCCTGTTTCTCAATCCGGACACTGAGGTCTCTCCTGGCGCCATCGGAACTCTCGCGGCTGCCCTCGATGCGCATACGGAGGCCGGCATGGTAGGCGCCCGACTCCTGAATACCGACCGGACATTGCAGACCACGTGTGTGACGGCGGTCCCGAACATCCTGAATCAGACGCTGAATCTCGAATGGCTTCGGGCAACATTTCCCATGTGGGATATGTGGGGCATGCGAGCTCTCTACCGCGCGGGCAAAACGCCCTCTGCGGTTGAGGCCATCTCGGGCGCCTGCATGATGGTGCGGCGCGAAGTGGTGGAGCAGGTGGAGGGATTCTCGACTGACTATTTTATGTACGCCGAGGACATGGACCTTTGCGCCAAGGTGGCAAAAGCCGGCCACGCTATTCTCTACGTCCCTGAGGCAATCATCGTGCACCACGGAGGCGCCAGCAGCTCGCAGAGAGAGGAATCGCACTTCAGCAGCATTGCGACGCGAGAGGCATTGATGCGCTTCTTCACGCTTCATCGTGGACGAGGATATGCCTGGGCCTGCCGGGCGTTCATGGCATTGGTTTGCACGCTGAGACTTTCGGCGCTGGCGCTTGCTTCGCCGGTGGTATTCCATCCGCGCGGGGCGCGGTTCCTGCGGCGGGCATGGGCTAAATGGGGAAGCATCCTGGCGTGGTGTATCGGATGGCCCACGCTCCGGCAGCAAGCGGTGAACGGGTGATGCGAACGTTGCTATGGGAACAATCCTGCGCTTCAGTAGGGGAAAGCGCGCTGGCGCAAGGTCGTGCGCAGAAGGGGTTTCACGTATGAGTTACACGGTGCATGAAACAGTCAAGCCTTCGGAAAAGAGAGCAGGGGCAATCTCTGCGCCCCCGGTTCACACCCGGCCGCAGGTCGGCCGCCGCATATGCATGGTGGTCTATGCCTTCTACGAGAACGACACGCGCGTCATGCAGTATGCTGACGCGCTGGTCGAACACGGCGATCATGTCGATGTCATCGCATTGCGCCGCAGCGAGGCGCTGCCGGCATACGAAGTGCTCCGGGGCGTTCACATCCACAGGATTCAGTCGCGCACGGTAAACGAGAAGGGGCTCTATGCTTACGCATCGCGTATCCTCCGTTTTACGCTGGCCGCGGCCTGGCACCTGGTCCGGCTTCAACGTCGGCACGGCTACGACCTGATTCACGTCCATAATGTGCCCGACACTCTGGTTTTCACCGCAGCGTACCCGAAATGGAAGCGGGTGCCGATCATTCTGGATATTCACGACCCGCTCCCCGAGCTTTTCGCGAGTAAATTCCACATCGAACGTAGTTCCCGGACCTTCCGTCTGCTGACATGGATGGAGCGACTGTCGGCGGCCTTTGCGACGCACATCATCGTGGCCAACGACCTCTGGTGTGAGCGGCTGGCGGCGCGCACCTCGCGACCTGAAAAATACAGCGTTGTCCGCAATCGGCCGGACCTCTCGATCTTTCGTGGCAGCGTGGGCAAACGGACGAAGCCGGAAGGAAAATTTCTGATGACCTATCCGGGATCGCTGAACTGGCATCAGGGACTGGATGTGGCGATTGCGGCATTTGCGAAGGTGGCTGAGCAGATGCCGGATGCCGAGTTCCATGTTTATGGAGAAGGCGCCGCGAAGCCATCGTTGATTGCACTGGTAAACGACCTCCGGCTGGAGCACCGGATCCTCTTCCATGACATGTTGCCCAGCCGCGATGTTGCTGAAGTGATGGCTATGACGGATCTCGCGATTGAGCCAAAACGCGCAACCTCCGGTTTCGGCAATGAAGCGCTCAGCACCAAGATTCTGGAGTTCATGTGCCTTGGGGTGCCGGTGATCGCCTCCCGTACTGCCATCCATCAGTATTACTATGACGAATCGATCATCCAGTACTACGACAATGACGATGCCGATGAACTGGCGGCGCAAATGCTGCGGCTCAAAAACGATCCGGCCCGGCGAAGCGCAATGGCTACGCGCGCCCGGCGATATGCAGACACAAACACCTGGGATGCGCGCAAGGGGGAGTATCTGAAGCGTATCGATCTGCTTGTCGGAGTGTCGACGGCCACCCCGGTTTCGCAATGAACTCAATGAGACATCGCGATTGCCAGGAGCTTTGCAGATGTTGCTGACTATCCTGCTGCAATTCATTGTGGTTGGAACTCTGGTGAGAGCCGGCAGGAGACGCGTGGAGGATGCCCTTCCATGGTTCTGCTTCTTCCTTGTCCTGATGCCGCTGGAAGCCAAGGTGGTGATCCCCGGTCTGTTCGATGTGAACACCATGCGGGTATCACTGATCACCTTGTTTTACCTGTATTGGAAGACGAGGAGGCGCTCCAATCGCGAGGCTTTGCCATTTAGAAACCTGATGTTCGCACACATCACGTGGGCGGTGCTCTCCTGCATATATTCCTTAGCCGTTGCCACCAGCTTCAAGCAGCTGCTGGCCCAATTGCTAGAGTTCTACCTGATGTATTACCTGCTGGTGAGGATCATCTCGAGCATAACCATCATCCACAAGATGCTCTACGCGATGATGATGGCCATTGCGATCTGTTGTGTGCTGGGCCTCTTTGAACCCTATGCCCATTGGAGTGTTCTGCGCATTTTTCCATCGCAGAATTGGATTACCTATAACGGCGGACTGGACCCGCTCTACTCCGAGTTGGGACGAGGAATCCGAGTCCGGTCCACATTTCCGCATCCGATTCTCTTTGGCGATGCGCTGGCCATGAGCATCCCGCTTACCTTGTATCTCATCAGTATCTGGCCCAAAGGACGCCAGCGATTGTTTTTGTGGATCTCGCTGCTTCTGATGTTTTGGGCAATTTACAAGACGGAGAGTCGCGGTCCATGGATGGCCACGGCAATGTGCCTTCTGATTTTGTTCTTCGTGGTGAAGAAGTCGGTGCGGCGCTATCTAATCGTCTTAGCAGTGCTGACCGGCATAGCAGTACTCTCACGGCCAGGCATTCTGGAGACCATCGAAGCTCTGTACCAGGCAACGACCGACCCTAACCAGCCGGTCGGCTCTTCCTATCTGTATCGGCACGCGCTCAGCGTGACCATCCGCGAATCCGTCGCCGCCAGTCCGACGCGGGCGCTGCTTGGATATGGGCTCGGAACATTCCGCCAACTCGGGCTCGAGATCACTTTTCTCGACCAGACGCGGCTCTGGTACACATGTGACGATAACTGGTCGCTCTTCCTCTATGAGACAGGGTATGTCGGCCTTCTTTTGATCGGAGCTCTGCTATTTTCGGCTGCCCTCTTCGCATTGCGCACCCGCTGGATGTTTCGGGGCAGGGATGGCGCCATGAGCGGAGTCTTCTTTGTATGTCTGGCCGGCTTTTATTTCCTGATGTTGAGTGTGGCGGCGTACAGCTGGGGGCAGCAGGGATATATGTCGTGGATCCTGATCTCGCTGGCGGTCAGCCATCGCCGCATGCTCCTACGGAAGCGGGTTCTTGAAGGGGACCAGAAGCAGAGCCAGAGAGAGTTGCACGGGAGCGAGCAACGCGCAGTCCGGGAGTCGGTTCACGTTCTCGCATAGGAATCGGACGGCGTAGTTGTGATTGTGAATTGGAGAAGGAGAGTGGGGGCGAGGTGACTCAGATGAGCAACAATCCCGGACCGCGGTATGTGATCGTGACGGCGGCTCACAACGAGGAGGCGTTTCTGGAGCTGACGATTCGATCTGTGCTGGCACAGACTATCCGGCCCATCCGCTGGGTGATCGTGAGCGATCGTTCCACCGATCGTACTGACGCGATTGCCGCAAGCTTTGCAGCGCAGCATGACTTCATCCGATTTCTTCGTCGCGACCACAGCCTCAGCCGTGGCCCAAGCTCAAAGATCTCGGCTCTCAGCATGGCCATCGAACAGCTAGGAGACTGCGACTACGATTTCATTGCAAATCTTGATGGCGATGTCTCCTTCGATTCCGATTATTTCGCCTCTCTGCTTGGGCATTTCCTGAAAGATCCGGACCTGGGCATCACGGGTGGTGTCGTGTATGAGCCACGAAATGGGGGTTTCCGGCCTCGAATCTCCAACACGCTCAGATCTGTGGCGCATGCCGGCCAAGTGGTCCGGCGCACCTGCTATGACCAGATTGGTGGATGGCTGGCGCTGCAGTATGGGGGCGAAGATTGGTACGCGGAGATCCGGGCCCGCAAGTTCGGCTGGCATGTAGCTGCTTTCGCTCAGCAGAAGCTCTTTCATCATCGTCCGACCGGAGGGGCAAGCCCGCTGGTTCAGCATAGATTTTCCGAGGGCCAGATGGACCACTCGGTTGGAAGCCATCCTGTCTTCGAGATTGCGAAGTGTGCACGGCGTATCCCGGAGAAGCCGTTCCTGTTCGGATCGCTTGCACGCATCGGCGGCTTTATCTGGTCTCATGCCACCGGAAGGCGGCGGGCGATTGACGCTGAGACGGTGCGCTTCCTCCGGCAGGAACAACTCGGCAGGATCTTCGGCTCGATGTACCGGAACGGTCAACCGGCTGTGAGACGAGAACGAGAAGTGAACGAAGGGAATATATGACATCCGCATCGAGCACCGCAGAACCCGTCGATCGCAGCTTGAGCAAGATCGTTCACAGAGCCGAGCGTGACGTTGGGGGAGGCTCCGCCGTAGCTTTCTGTGAGATCGATCCTCTGGCAGACACGCGCTGGGATGCGCTGGTTGCGAGACACCCCGCCTCGTCGATATTCCATACGCGCGGCTGGCTTGAGGCGCTGCGGAGGACCTACGGCTATCGGCCGGTCGTGTACGCAACAGTCCGCGGCACGCAGTTGGAGGAGGCGGTCGTCTTCTGTAACGTTGAAAGTGGCTTGACCGGGCGCCGGCTGGTGTCCCTGCCGTTTTCCGATCACTGTCAACCACTAGCCGACGGCGCCGCCCTCGATGCGATTCTCATGCACGTCCGAGAACGACAGCGAAAGTTCGGTCTTCGCTACGTAGAACTGCGGCCCTTGCACTGCTACCCACAAGACTCTGTTTACGGCGGGTTTGGAGTCAGTGAACGCGTCAGCTTCCAAACGATCGATCTGCGCCCAGAATTGCCGGCCTTGTTCAAGCGGATGCACGATAGCTGCATCCGGCGCAAGATCAAGCGTGCAGAACGTGAGGGTCTCGTTTACGAGGTGGGTCGTTCAGAGGAGCTTCTCCAGAAGTTCCGTCAGCTCCTTTTCCTGACCCGCCGACGGCATAAGCTGCCTCCGCAACCGGCTGCATGGTTTCGCAACATTGCTTCATTGCTGGGCGAGAGCATGCGGGTGCACCTGTTATCGAAAGACGGTGTACCAGCAGCGAGTATTCTCACCTTGCACTTTGGCCAGCAGGTTACGTATAAGTACGGCTGCTCAGATGCGCGTTTCAACAACTTGGGCGGTACGCCGCTGCTCTTCTGGAAGGTGATCCAGCAGGCGAAGCAAGAGGGTGCGACACTACTCGATCTGGGCCGCTCGGATTACTCGGATCCCGGGTTGATAGCCTTCAAGGAGCATCTGGGAGGTCAGACCACGGAACTCTGCTACTACCGTACGCCTGCCGCTGCGGAGCGGGCGGCCGACGCGGGCCGGGTAAAGGGCTGGGCAGGCGAGATTGTGGCGCGCATGCCTGACAGACTGCTCGCGGCAACCGGCGTGTTGCTCTATCGCCATCTGGGGTGATGCTTGACTGTCATTGCTGAACGCGCCGAAATGGTTGACCGCGGCTTCGCCGACTATTTTCGCTGTCCAGACTCGTTTGCCGAATTCGGCGTCGATGCAGCCGTCGCTGCAGGCGCGCGGGAGGGTTTTTTCCGATTCGGCGCTGACCTCGTGTGTTATGGCAGGGCAGCCGCGGAAACTGCGGTGACGCCCGACGAATCTATTCCGGAACTGCTTTCCAAGGTTCAGGTCGACGATCCGTCCTGCGTGCTGCCGTTTGAACCGACGCAGGTTGCCGAGAGCATGCGGCGCGAGCGCTATGTCCGGCTCGAGCGACAGTCTCCTGCCAAGCGCCTCATACGCCAGCTCTATTACTTTCTGCGCCCGCTGCTTCCGGTGAAGCTGCGCCGCCCGCTGCAGGCACGCTGGCTGCGCGGCTGGCAGAACCGCCCATTTCCCGAATGGCCGGTAGATACGAGTGTGGATCGTCTCTTTACAGAGCTGATGCGCCTCAAGCTCCAGACTTCGGGGCAGCGGCAGATTCCGTTCATCTGGTTCTGGCCCGATGGCAAGCAGGCTTGCGCGGTGATGACGCACGATGTCGAAACAGCGGCCGGACTCGAATTCGCCGAAGAGTTGATGAACATCAACGACCGGCACGACATCAAGAGTTCGTTTCAGTTGATTCCGGGGGCGCGCTACTCGGTCACGGAAGACACAGTCCAGAAGATCCGGAATCGCGGTTTTGATGTCAACGTGCATGACTGGAAGCATGACGGACATCTCTTTGATGACGCTGATGAGTTTCGCAGAGCTGCCGAGGAGATCAACAGGCACGCTGTGCGATTCGGCAGCAAAGGCTTCCGTTCCGGCGCCCTCTATCGCAATCAGGAGTGGTACGGCGCCTTGCGCTTTCGCTATGACATGTCCGTACCCAACTGCGCGCACCTGGATCCACAACATGGCGGGTGCTGCACCGTGATGCCGTACTTCATCGGCGACGTACTGGAGATTCCCGTAACGGCGACCCAGGACTACACTCTATTCCATGTCCTGAAGACATACGATCTGCAACTTTGGCGGGAGCAGATTGCCCGCATCGCCGGAATGCATGGCCTGATCAGTTTTATTGTGCATCCGGACTATCTGGATCAGCCGGAAGCAGCCCAGGCTTACGAGTCTCTGCTGAGCCATCTGAGCGATCTGCGCGCCGATAGCGGACTGTGGATTGCCCGCCCGGACGAGGTGGATGACTGGTGGCGCGCCCGGCATGCGATGCGGCTGGAGAAGACGGAGGCGGGCTGGAAGGTCTCCGGCGAAGGGGCAGCCTGCGCGCGTATTGCATTTGCAGCTTTAGAAGGCGAACGACTGGTTTATCGGTTTTCAACGGATTCGGGATTTTGAATGGATATCGGCGCGGGATAATCCAGTGTTTCTTCGCATTTCTTTCGCGTGTAGCGGCCCGAGATATTCGCATTTGTTATACTTGCTAACGGCAAGATAGGCAACTAGTTAGTGACTAATGCCACCTTTTCGCTGCGTCCACCCATGGCTTTTGGGACGATGCTGAAGTAATCTCCCAATAGCTTCAAGGGTCCCCCATATCTCCACCTGTGAGTAGATAGCCTATGAAGATCTTTTTTCGTGTTGTATTATTTCTCTCTTTTACTGTGACAATCCCTTTCGGGCAGTCGGCTTTTGCTGCTGCTTGCCATGCCGTCGGATCGACGAGCGCCGGGGACGGATCCGGATCCAGTTGGGCGAACCGGATGAAGAACCTGCCCACAAATTTAGTGCGTGGCGACACCTACTATCTCGCGGACGGCCAATACGGTAGCTATACGTTCGATACGCCGAATTCAGGTTCGAGTACGATCACCATCAAGAAGGCGCAAGGCTACGACTATGGCCGCACTGCGGACGGCTGCTCGAACGATATCTCTGGTGGATGGAATTCGAGCACCATGGGATCGTCGCAGGCAGTCTTTGCAGCCGTTGCTGGAACGGTAAGCAGCCCCGGAGGTCAGGGATATATTACCGTCGATGGCAATGGACGAACGACCACGCCAGGATGCGGCATTTCTCCGGCAGTCAACGCCTCGGCTTCCGACTGTGGCATCAAGATCATGGCCTCTGGAAAGAGCGCCAGCACCTACGGTGTTCTGTGGATCAATTCCACATATGATAATGGTGCTACGCGAGCTAATGGTTGGACGGTTCGCTATGTAGAACTTCAGGGTGCCGGAGACGCCGGGAATACTCTTTCCAACTCGAACGAGCATACGTTCTACTGCCGTAATGGCTGCAACAACCTGCTCGTTGAGCACATTTATAGTCACGATTCGGCGTGCGACTTTATTGATATCCCTTACGGTGATGGGGTTACGTTCAATCTGAACCACTTCAACCAGAATGCTTCTTCGGCGAACTGTCACGGTCAGTTCTTTTTGGGCGACGGCAACCAGATGAATAACTACACGTTCTCCAACAATTTCATCCAGGAAGTTCAGGGTACGGCCTACTGGAGCATCTTGAATGGAGGTCAGGCATCAAATTGGCAGATCTTCAATAATGTGATCTTTCAAGCGCCGGGCTCCTCGCGGCCTGGTGTTTCCACCGGCACCTTTGTGGTCATCAACTCAGGTAGCTACGCAACCGGCATAAACGTCATCGACAATACCTGGGTTAACGCGCACACAGATTACAATAATCACTTTTCCGCCGCTTGTGATGGAACTTGCACCGGCACGTATAGCGAGCGGGGAAGCTTGTATTACGGCATTATCGACGATCAGGACAGGAATTCCCCGTCTGCTGTTGCAGGCGCTGGTGATTTCACCCATGCGACAGAAAATAACAACACCATCCTAAACTCCGGTTCTGTCTCAGGCTATACCGGAGCTGGAGACATCAAGGCAACCAGCCAGGCAAGTCCTTTTGTCAACTGGTCCAACTACAACTTCCACATCACCGGGAACAGCACGAATGTCAACAGCTCCTTAAGCCTGGCAGCTCCCTTCAATGTAGATGCGGCTGGATCGGCCCGCCCCGGCTCGGATGGTGTTTGGGACCGCGGTGCCTTCGAGTTCACTTCAGCGGGGCCGCCGCCGCCAACCCCAGGCGCCCCTATAAACCTCTCCGGTACTGTTCGCTAAAGGTACCGTAATGTAGAGCAGCATACTCGCGCTTTCCTGGGCGGAGATCCGGAGATCTGGACTCCGCCAATTGCTTGGCGATATATGAGAACCGGAATCAAGGCCTCATCGACGTGGCTGAGTTTGGCATTCGAGATGCAGTGCATTACCTGCGATGTGGACTTCGATGACCTTCGAGAGGTTTGGCAATAGCGTCTACGACACTCAGGGGAGTGTTTAGGACCGGTCGCTCTTGTACGCTTGCTGGGAGCCATCTCTGTTCAATCGCATTAGAGGTCGAGAGAACATGTTACCGGAACGTAAAGCGCCTGCCGGCTTTGTAACGCATGGCAAGAAGTATCAGGATTGTTGCGAGATGGATCTCCGCGCTTCGGCGGCGGAGGAGTTCTTCTGCCGATGACTCCTGTGATGGAATCTCTTCGCGATCTTGGAACGCTCGGGAGCAGAACTGTGTCAGAGGCCAGAGGCTTGGGCCATGCAGTGACAACTATCGACGTTGTGATCCCTTGCTATAAATACGGCCGCTTTCTTCGACGCTGCGTTGAGAGCGTCGTCCGGCAACGCGATGTCAACGTCCGCGTTCTGATTCTAGACGATGCCTCCCCGGATGACACGGCAGAGGTTGGTACGGCACTGGCCAGCGAGTACTCACAGGTAGAATTTCGGCGGCATACGAGCAATGCAGGGCATATCGCTACTTACAACGAAGGCCTTATTGGCTGGTCAGAGTCCGCGTATTGCATGTTGCTCTCTGCAGACGATCTGCTGGCGCCGGGAGCGCTGAGCCGCGCGGTGCGCATTATGGAGCGCGACCCAAATATTGGCATGGTCTATGGGCGTGCCATCCACTTTTACGAAGAGAACGAGTTGCCCACCGGTGAGGTGCGTTCCGCCTCCGCTATCTACTACGAGGGGCCGGAGTGGATCCGGCGTCGCTGTCGCGCAGGCACTAATGTCATCACCTCGCCTGAAGTGGTGGTTCGCAGCAGTGTTCAGCGCGCCGTCGGCGGTTACCGACCCGAGCTACCACACAGCGGTGATCTGGAAATGTGGCTGCGCATCGCTGCGGTGTCAAACGTCGTCTATGTACGCGCTCCCCAGGCGTTCTATCGTGTGCATGGTGCAAGCATGCAGCGAACGCAGTTTCAGGGCAATCTGGTGGACATGGTGGAACGACGAGCAGCATTCCACTCATTTTTCCGGCTCTCTTCCGAAAGACCGAAGGATTTGGAACGGCTTCAGCGGGAGGCTGACCGGGCGCTGGCAAAGGAAGCGCTCTGGGATGCATGCCGACGCTACGATCACGGACGCGCAGTGGACGAGGACGTGCAAAGCCTGGTGCAGTTTGCGATCGAGACCTGCCCGGACGCGGGCGATCTGCCCGAGTTCCGAGCACTCGAACGGCGACAGCGGCTTGGGGCGACCATGTGCCATCGCTCACAGGTGTTTTTCGTGCCTGCGGCATTTCGCTGGGCGGGTCGCCGGCTGCGAAGATACCGTTGGCAACGGCTGGGCGTATGAACGACCGTTGTCCAATGCTCAGGCAGGGATGACATAAGTGAAATTGACAACGACACAGTTCGCGCGCGGCTGGCGACAAACACGACGCATCTGGTCGTCGGCCGGCATGTCTGGTTTGATCGAGCGAATGCGGGCGGTTGCGGCAGAGGGCCTCGCGCCAAAATCAGAGCCCTTCCCTGTGCTCCGGCCGGACGTATTGGCCGCAAATCTGTCGCAACCACCTGCCGTACAGATCCTGCCAGTCTCTCCGCATCAGCCATTGATTATTAACTGGGTAATCATTCCAGGGGGACCCAACTCTGGCGGACACACGACGATTTTCCGGATGATTCGCTACCTCGAAGCACACGGCTATAGAAATCGCCTCCACTTCTACAACGTATATGGCGGAGATCACGATTACTATGCGTCGATTGCCCGGAAATTTTACGGCTTTGAGGGACCGATCATGACGCTGGATGCTGCCGGAATGGACGATGCGCATGCCATTGTGGCTACATCATGGGCGACGGCATACCCGGTCTACAACGCACTGTCCCGCGGTATGCGCTTCTATTTTGTCCAGGATTACGAACCGTGGTTCTACCCGGTCGGGGCTCTGAGCCTGCTGGCCGAGAATACATACCGCATGGGCTTTCACGCCATCACGGCAGGGAAGTGGTTGTCATCGAAGCTGCGCTGCGAATTCGGCATGCAGGCAGATTCCTTCGACTTCGGGTGCGACACGGCCGCCTACTCGGTGCTGCCGGGGATTCAGCGCAACGGCATTGTCTTCTATGCGCGTCCCGAGGCAGCGCGGCGAGGTTTCGAATTAGGCCTTATGACGATGGAATTGTTTGCGGCGCAGCACCCGGAGGTTGAGTTGCACATCTATGGCGAGCGAATGGGACGATTGCCCTTCCGCTTCCATGATCACGGCCGTGTGTCACCTGAGCAACTCAATCGGATTTACAACCAATGTTTCGCTGGACTCAGCTTGTCGTTGACGAATGTGTCTCTGGTGCCTCACGAAATGCTGGCGGCTGGATGCATACCGGTGGTGAATGACGCGGAACAGAATCGCGTGGTGCTGGACAATCCATTCATTCGATATGTCGAGGCTTACCCGCAGGCAATGGTGGATGCGCTCTCCTCTCTCGTGAGGCAGGTTGACTTCGCAACTCTTTCGGAGGCCGCCGCGTCGAGCGTACTCGGCTCCGCTTGGGACGATGCTGGTGCGAAGGTGGATGCCATCTTCCAGCGGGCGTTTGCGGTGGATTCCGCGCAGAGAACTGACGTGACCTGCGTCTGACACCGCGGTCGGAAGCTACGAGGCCGACAACACTCGATGTCGCACTTGCGCAAAAAAATGCGCATCCAGGGACCTATTGCAATCGAGGGCTTGGTCGAGGCTCGCCTAAAGGTGTGTTCATCCAGCAATATCTCAGCGAAGCGAGCAGGGCGGGCTTTGGCCTCTGGCATGCACTTGCCCAGCTTTGGTACGGATACTAGCGCTTCCCCCCGCGAGCGCTGACCGGCAACAAATGGGTCCCTGATGTACTTGCATATTCGCGGAGGAACCCAGATGAGCGGGAGCAGGCTGACGCAGTTTCAGGTGTGCCGGGAAACGCGCCAAGAGAAGTTCTCTCCGCTCGTGATGGGCGCGCGAGCTTTACTGACGGGCGCGCTCCTTCTCTCTCTGTTTTTTGCATTCGCCGGGAGGGCGGCATTCGCCCAGATTGCTGCCGACGTTACGGTAGTGAAGGATGGTTCCTCCTCCAGCACCACCATTGCGACCCCAGCCTTTAATACGGCCGTGTCGAATGAACTCATACTGGCCTTCGTCGCGACAGATTACAAGAGCGGCACGAATACTACCGTTAAGAGCATTGCTGGTGGGAGTCTTACCTGGAACCTGGTAAAGCGGGCCAACGCGCAGAGTGGTACCGCCGAGATATGGAGGGCCTTCGCCAGCGCGCCGCTAAGCGGGGTGACGGTCACGGCGACGCTCTCGCAATCCGTTGCGTCATCCATCACGGTGGTGAGCTTCTCCGGCGTCAGTACCACCGGCACAAACGGCTCCGGTGCGATCGGTGCCATCGGGGGCGCCAGCGCCACGACAGGTGCGCCTTCGGCGAGCCTGGTCACAACCGGCGTGGGTTCCTGGGTGCTGGGTGTCGGCAATGACTTCGACAATGCGACAGCACGGACTCTTGGTGCAGGCCAAACGCTGGTGCACCAATACCTTTCGACGGCCGGGGACACATATTGGGTCCAACGACTCTCGACGCCAGTCGCAACCGCAGGAACAACGGTCACGATAGCAGACACAGCGCCCACGAAAGACCGCTATAACCTCAGCATCGTAGAGGTGCTGGCGACCGCAGGTGCGGCGCCGACGTGGACACTCTCCGGCACCATCACCCCGGCGAGCTTGGGGGCTGGAGCTGCGATCACCCTTGGCGGTACGTCCTCTGCCACAACAACAGCAGATGGCAATGGCAATTACAGTTTCACTGGTCTTGCGAACGGCTCTTATAGCGTGACACCGGCCAAGAGCGGGGTCTCGTTCAGCCCGTCGAATCAGCCCGTCACCATCAATGGCGCGAACCAGAGCGCGATTAACTTCACGGCACAGGCGGTGACCTATGCGATCTCCGGCAGCGTCACGCCGGCGAGCTTGGGTTCTGGAACGACAGTTACGCTCGGTGGTGCATCCTCGGCCACAACTACGGCCGACGGCAATGGCAATTACAGCTTCACTGGTCTTGCCAATGGCTCTTACAGCGTGACGCCGGCTAAGAGCGGGGTGTCGTTCAGCCCGTCGAATCAGCCCGTCACCATCAATGGCGCGAACCAGAATGCGATTCAATTTCACGGCGCAGACGGTGACCTATGCGATATCCGGCAGCATCACTCCGGCTAGCCTAGGGGCTGGAGCTGCGATCACGCTCGGCGGTACGTCCTCCGCCACGACGACGGCCGACAGCAATGGCAATTACAGTTTCACTGGTCTTGCGAACGGCTCTTATAGTGTGACACCGACCAAGAGCGAAGTCTCGTTCAGCCCGTCGAATCAGCCCGTCACCATCAACGGCGCGAACCAGAATGCGATCAATTTCACGGCACAGACGATCGGTCAGAACACTGTCCAATTGATTCAGAAGGCCGTCAATGGGAACGCGGCCACAACAGCCAGTATGTCGCTAGCGTTTCCGGCCAGCAATACGCAAGGCAACTTCCTGATTGTCGAGGCCACAATTGCACGGCCCGCGGGTACGCTGAGCATCTCCGACTCCCAAGGGAACACCTACGTTCCGGTCAGCGCGCCGGTTACAGATACCGCTCAAAACGTGACCTCGTATCTGTGGTATGTCGCGAGTTCGAAGGCGGGTGCCAACACAGTGACGGTAGTTCCGGGCACGCCTGGCGCACAGGAGATTCACGTCTCGGAGTGGTCCGGTCTCTCGGCTTCGAACCCGATCGACGGCACCTCTGCTGGCACGGGTACCGGGACTTCAGCATCAAGCGGTGCAATCACTACAACTGCCGCAGGCGATCTGATCTATGGCTACACCTTCCTGTTGAACGCCGCGTCACCCGGCGCTGGATTTACCAGTCTCACCCCTGTGAATGGCGACCTTGACGTGTACCAGATTCAACCGGCTGCCGGCAGCGTTGCTGCGACTTTCACTCAGCAAAGCGGTACCTGGTTCGCGCGCGTCGCCGCCTTCCGTTCGACCACGATGTCGCAGAACAGCATCTCCGGCACGATCATGCCTCCGACGAGCGGCACGGGAGCGACGATCACTTTGAGCGGTGCAGGGAATGCTACGACCACGGCGGATGCGAGCGGAAACTATGTGCTCTCCGGACTCGCGAACGGCTCTTATGTCGTCACCCCAACCAAGGCCGGCTACACATTCACTCCGCCGAGCCAGAACGTGGTTGTGAGTGACGCGAGTGATCCGGGTATCAACTTCACAGCGCAATCGGCGATCTCCACCTACACGATTTCAGGAAATATCAGCCCATCGGCAGGTGGAAGCGGCGCGACGGTTTCTCTATCTGGCGCTGCGACAGGCACCAGTTCCGCCGATGCAAACGGCAACTTCAGCTTCACACAACTGAGCAACGGCAGCTACACCGTCACGCCTGCGAAGAATGGCTTCATCTTTACGCCTCCGTCGCAGAAAGTGACCGTGAGTGGAGCAGACGTCAGCAGTGTGGACTTCAGTGCTTCGGCGCAAAGCAGCAGCATCACGATGGATACGAAGGTTTCGGTGGACGGAGGATCCGCCAGCACAACGATTGGGGCGTCTGCCTTCAACACAGCAGCGAGTAACGAACTCCTGCTCGCATTTATAACGTCCGATTATCTCAGCGGCGCAAACACGACGGTGAAGAGCGTCTCGGGCGGAGGACTGACATGGGCCTTAGTGACCCGCGCAAACGGCCAGAGTGGCACATCCGAGATTTGGCGCGCTTTTGCCACGACACCCATGCAGAATATTTCCGTGACTGCAACGCTCTCTCAGAGCGTGGTCTCGTCGATCACCGTCGTGAGCCTTGCCGGCGTGAACACGAATGGCACGGGCGGCTCCGGCGCGATTGGTGCGGTGAGCAGCAAGAGCGCTGCTTCCGGTGCGCCGACCGCCTCGCTGGTCACAACTGGCACCAACTCCTGGGTACTGGGCGTGGGGAACGATTTCGACAACGCCGTGACCCGCAGCATTCCTACCGGCCAGACCTTGCTGCATCAGGACCTCACCTCAACCGGGGACACCTATTGGGTGCAGATGCTGGCGAGTGCTGTAGCGGCCGCAGGCACAACTGTCGCCATCAACGACACAGCGCCGACGAAGGACCGATACAATCTGGCGATCGCCGAAGTTCTGGCTGGTGCGGGGAGTACGAATACTGTGCCGCCCACTGTATCCATGACGGCGCCGGCCACGGGCGCCACGATAGCTGGCCAGACGACGCTCGCTGCAAATGCCTCCGATCCAGTGGCGATTGCCGGCGTGCAGTTTCTACTGGACGGCGCGCCGCTCGGCGCCGAAGTGACGAGCGCTCCATATACGCTTGTCTGGAATACAACGACAGTCAGCGACGGCTCGCACACCTTGGCGGCGCGGGCTCGCGACAGCGCCGGCCTTTCTACTGTCTCGACCGCGATTCCGGTCACCGTGCAGAATGCTTCCAATCTTGCGGTGGTCGGTCAGTGGTCCTCGGTGTACAGCCTTCCTGCCGTTGCAGTGAATCTGATACTCCTCCAAAACAACAAGGTGCTCTTTTACCAGGACGGCTCGAGCGCAACTGTCTGGGATTACGTCAAGAATTCGTTCAGCAACATACCTCTGTCGGTGGATCTGTTCTGCTCTGGGCATGCGCTGCTGGCAGATGGACGCGTGATGGTGGTGGGCGGCTACGGCAACTCCAACAGTATCGGACTGACGAATGCCGAGATATTCGACCCGGCGGCGGAGACGTGGACGGCTGTCCCGAATATGCAATACAGGCGCTGGTACCCGACTGCGACCACGCTGTCCGATGGACGCATCCTGGTCACCGCTGGTTGGCAGACGACCGCGCATACCAACGCCGGCGTCTCTGAGATCTATGATCCTTCAACAAATGGTTGGACCTCGCTCACAAATGCGAACAACCCGTTTGAGACCTATCCGTTCCTCTACCTGCTTCCGGACGGCCGCATCATTCACATTGGCGGGTCGGAATACCCGACCGATACAGATGTCCTGGATCTGAACACGGTCAGTTGGTCGGTAGTCGATTCCAACATCGTCGACGGCGGCAGCGCGACCATGTATCTGCCGGGCAAATTCGTCAAGGCCGGGAGCGCGTCGGATAGCCAGAACAGCGGGCCGTCCTCGAACACCACCTTCGTTCTGGACATGACGCAGCCTTCTCCGGTCTGGAAACAGACTGCGTCGATGGCATATCCGCGCAGCTACCTGAACCTGACCATGCTGCCGGACGGAAACGTGCTCGCCACGGGCGGCGAAACGGATCGCAACGGGGGGACAATCGCGAATGCGGTCTATGCCGCCGAGATGTGGTCGCCGACGACGCAGACGTGGTCGACCATGGCTTCGATGCACACGCCGCGCGAATATCACGGCACAGCATTGCTGCTTCCGGATGGACGCGTGCTTGTCTCCGGCATGGGTGCGGATTTTGGCAATGTGCCTGACGAGAAGAGCGCGGAGTTTTACTCGCCTCCGTATCTGTTCAAAGGCGCAAGACCCACCATCACGCAGGCGCCGGCGCAGATCCAGCACAACGCGACGTTCTTTGTCGGCACGCCGGATGCTGCCAGCATCGGGAGCGTAGTGCTGATTCGCACCGGCGCTGTCACGCACTTCTTCGATGAGAACGAACGCTATTTGCCGCTGACGTTCAGTCAGACGACAGGTGGCCTGAATGTCACAGCTCCGGTCGACGCGAACCTCGCACCTCCGGGTGTCTACATGCTGTTTATCGTTAATTCGAACGGTGTGCCCTCTGTAGCGCCGTTCGTGCAGGTGCAATAGGTGAAGTACGCGCGCAAGTCATGGCGGGCGGCAGGTTTGGTGAGTCTTGTGCTGCTGTATGCGCACATTCCTCTGAGGTCAGAGGAGATTCGCGTCGGATCGCATGTTCCGGCATTTGAGGTGCAAAACCTGCGAGGAAAGAACCAGGCCATACGTCCCGGCGCCGGCCGGGTGACTGCCGTGCTCTTTTTCTCCACCCGGTGTCCGCTTTCAAACGCATTCAACTACCGGCGCAACGTGCTGTACCACGACCTCCATACTCAGGTGCGATTCCTGCTGGTGGACCCGAATGCCAATGAGTCGCTGGCCGAGGTGCAGGCGTATACAGAGCAAAGTGGCTTCGATCTTCCTGTGTACAGGGATCCTGACGGGAAGGTCGCCGCCCTTCTTGCCGTTCGGGCCACGACCGACACTTTGGTTGTGGATCGCGTTGGAGTTGTGCGTTATAGGGGCAACATCGAGAATGCGCCGAACCCGGAACGTGCGACACAGCATGGATTGCGAGCAGCTCTTGAGGCTGTGCTCACCGGCCAGTCCGTCAAAGATCCTGAGACACGTGCGATCGGATGCGCAGTGCGTCGTTTACGGCCGGCGATCCAGACTCCATTAGCCCATTAGCGAATCGGAAGGAGTCGGCCGCGGGGATTGCGCCGAAGCAGTATTCGATTTGCCGCGCACCACCCGCGGGGCAAAAAGGTACAGCTCGCGAAGATACGCGAGCTGTGCGGAAAATTCATCGAAGAGAATTCCAGGAAACCAGGCAGGGATGCAGACCTGCCGAACTTACGGGCCCATATTCGCTGGAGTGCAGGGATTGTAGCCCAGAGAAGAGGGCGTGGCCGGAGCAGGCGGAGTCGGCGGCGTCGCCCACGGCACGCTGTTGAAATCGAAGAAGTTCAGCAGATCGGGTTGTGTGGCGTCCCGCGCTGTCAGATGTGCGGAGCCGCCGATGAAGCGGTTCTCGACAAACTTGATGACCGCAGTGTGGTCCATGGGCACATGAGAGACGTAGTGCCGCCGGGTGAAGGGCGAGATGACCATATTTGGCACGCGGAAGCCGAGTTGGGCGGCGAAACCTTTCACAGCGGCGGCATCAGCCGGAATTAGCTCCCGGGCTATTCGTCTTCAGATCGCAGTGAGTCTTCGAGGTGCTGCTGCTTAGCACGCACGGCTTGTAGCTGTCCGGGTTCACCGCAATGGTGGAAATGTCCGCGATGGTTCCGAGTGAAGAATCGGTCTTGTCGTTCGAATGGCCAGGAACAGGCGGAACGTGGTCGTAGGGGCCGCCACCTTCGTCGTAGCTGAGGAAGAAGACCGAATCCTTCCATTCCGGACTGGTCATGAACGCATTCATCACCTTCGCCACTTCCGACTGCCCGTTCAGGATCGACGAGCCGGATCCAGGATGCTCGTCGTTGATGCCAGAGCCAGCCTCGATAAAGCTGAAGCTGGGAAGCGTGCCATTGCTGAGGTCGGTGTAGTAGTCGGTCAAGGGAGCGACGTGGTTCGTATCAATGCAGAAGTAGTTCGAAGTATCGCCCACGACGCTGGACGGCCGCGTAGTGCCGGTACATGCGGCGCCCGTTGGGTTTTGATAGAGATACTTGTGGTTGTAAGTGAAGTCGGTGACATAGGTTGCGGGGAAGTTTTTAGACCCGGTGCCACATGGATTCCCAGCAAGGCAAAAACCGTAAGTAACCGTGTAATACACCTTCCAGGACACACCTGCAGTGTCGAGTTCCTGAAAGATTGTAGGAATATTGACCGGAGCAACGTGGTCATCGCTGCCCGGGTCCAGTACCAGGCCCTGGGTCGTGCCTCCGGTGAAGGTCGCGACCCGATTGGGAGCGCTCTTGCTCGATACCGGCGAGAACCAGCGGTCGGATACGGCAAACTGAGATGCTAGGTAGTAGTAGTAGTTCAGGAAACCTTCATCGTAATATCCCATGGCACGTTGGCCCGTAAGATCGGTGAATTTCCCCGAGCATGTGCCAGAGCTCGCGCAGCTTTTCGCAAAGCCTTCGGCGTTATGGACGAAGCCATCCATGAGAATGGGGCGCGTGGCAAGGAAGTTATAGCGGTTGACGTCTCCGTAGCTTTCCAACCATGCCGACGAAACGTCATCGATGCAGGTGGACTTCTGCTTGAAGAGTGGGATCGATGTGCCCTCATCGTCCACATTGGCGGTGTTCAGTTTGTCGTCGACGCCATCGACTGTATAGACCTGGCCATCGTCGCCGACGTTCCAGCCTTTCGCCCGGCGATACGGATTCAGCATGCCGAAGTAGTTATCGAAGGAATGATTCTCCTGCAGCATGAAGATGACATGGTTGATGGAGTTGCTGCTGCCTGTGGGGGTTACCGTCACAGTGGTGTTTGCCGACGCGTTCCCTCCAGAGCCGGTTGCGTCCGCTGTATAGGTCGTCGTGGTGGTGGGGCTGACAGTCTGCGTACCGCCGGTCGATGACAGCGTGTAGGAGCTGCCGTCTGAACCGGTCACGGTAACCTGCGTGGCATGAGTCGCCGTCACCGTCAGCGTGGACGATGCGCCATCGCTGATCGATGTGGGGTTGGCCGCGATGGTTACGGTAGGCGCCGTGGGTTGGTTTACCGTGACGGTTGCGGTGGCCGATGCGGTCCCCCCGGAGCCGGTCGCGGTTGCTGTGTACGTGGTCGTCGCGGTTGGACTGACAACCTGCGTTCCACCGGTCGATGACAATGTGTAGGAGCTGCCGTCGGAGCCACTTACGGTCACTTGCGTGGCATTCGTCGCCTGTACGGTCAGGGTGGAGGATCCGCCCGGGGCAATCGATGTTGGGTTCGAAGAGATGCTGGTGGTCGGGGCCCCGGGTGTACTCGATGAAACAGTCAGGTTGATCGTCGTGTAGGAGGCGCCGCCGCAGTAGTCCCACTCTTCCACAACAGTGTGTTCGTATCCCGTGGCCAGAGTCAGCATGTAGTCAAGGTTTGTCCCGCGCACCGTGTAAACAAGCTTGTTGTTTACGTAAATGCCCATGGAAGCGACGCCCTTTGAGCAGGTACTTGTCGTAGCCGTGGCCACGTAATGGACCGGCGAAGTGACAGTCGTCCCGCTTTTCGGCGTGGTGACGCTAACGCTTGCCAACGCTGGAGTCGCCCATGACAGGAGAGTCAGGACGATGCAGTAGAGGGTCTTCATATTGCCTCGGCTTCTTCTGAGCATGCGCATCCCTACCAACGAGATCCCCTGAGGGATTCTCATCGTGCGCGCTCAACACAGCTATCACTGTTTCCGAGGGAGGTGAAGCAGTGGAAGAAGCATAATACCTGGGCGGCCTGCCAGCAACTGAGATATTGACCTGGCGAACAGGCTTTGGAGCGGAAAGTAACCGGCAGGCAGTGCACTAAGTACTTCGACTTCTATTGGTGTAACAGACAAAT
This sequence comes from uncultured Acidobacteriaceae bacterium, assembly GCA_963757575.1. Classification (GTDB taxonomy): domain Bacteria; phylum Acidobacteriota; class Terriglobia; order Terriglobales; family Acidobacteriaceae; genus KBS-83. Next base: position 311,050 of record CAVWSD010000007.1, on the reverse strand, counting down.
TTTTGATCCGCTTTGAAGATCCACCATGGCGAAGTGCCGAGCTGCGGCCCCATAACTTTAGCGCAAACGATGCGATTGCTCCGTATGGGCTTGTTCGCTAGTCAGCGACTGTTCCTGGCGGTCCACAGAAACAGCATAATAATAGGGGCAGATACTCAGCGAAGACTAACCGCGCTCTGCTCCGCCAACGAAGTGCTCGGAAAGGCTCCCTTGAAGCTGGGAGCCGGGCAATTGTCTGATCGCGTGTTGCAGCACTTCGCGCTCGACATCATGGACCGGCATAGGGGGGATGATCGTCATGCCGCCTATCAACTCATTGAGCGTCATATAAGATGCGCGGCAAAAATGTAGAAACTCGAGAGGGTACTCAGGTTTTCGAGCGCGGGCTTTAACCGGATCGGCATCCAGGAGATAGCTAACGTGGGGCCTGGGAACGAGCATCATGATCAAGCGCACATAGGCTCGCGCGATCGGATTGCGCAGATTCAAATTTGCGAGCTCATCGTAGGCGTAGCGGTCAAAAATGATGAAATCAGCGTCAGACTTGAGTGCTCGTCTTACTACGGAGCGCAGGGAGATTGCGTCTACGAGATAAAGAAAATATCTCACTGCAGTCATAGGCGCCGATCTGACATTTTTGTCACGCCGGTTGATTGGCGCGTCCGGCGAGCCTACGCCCTTCTCGCCTTTGAACAGGGTGTGTCCGCTTACCTCGCGTAGCTGCGTCAGGCGCGCGACATCATCCCAGAAAGTGACCACCGATACCTGCAGCCCGGCATCCATCAGCCGGGTACGAAGACTCTGGATCTGGGTGCTCTTTCCTGCCCCATCCATGCCCGAGAAACTTACGAAGGTACGTTGCCTGTTTCTGGCTCTTGCCTGCATCGCGCGTGCTCCCACTGTTTCCTCGATCTGTGAATTCTGTACTTGTGGCTAGTGGGGTCGGCTCGGGCTCGTACTGGAAAGACCCACGACAGTTCCAACGGCAACGGCCGCCCCTATCAGCACACCGACTTTGATCATAAAAGACCGTGATCTTTTCTGTTTCGCCGGCGCAATCACCGCACCAGCAGGCCGGGATGCAGCGACCCCTACGCCCTTCTCGTATGGCGCAACCGCTGTGCCCACTGGGGCCGAAGTTCCGTTCTGCTGTTGTTGTTGAGGAGCATTTGGAGCAGGAGACGCTTGATTGCCGCCCGGGGTCTGAGTTGCGTCGGGCGGGGGCGCGTCATTGTGCGACGGCACCGGAGGTGGAGGCATGCCGGCAGGCTGTTGACTCGGAACTGTCTGCTGCGCGAACACTGGTACTGCACCTCCAATGGGCACGACAAGAAAAGCCACCAGCCCGATCGCGATCTGCCGTCGTAACAGATGCGCCGAGATCCTCAAAGAGCCTCTCCGAATACGCCGATACCTGAACATCTCATCCCAAATCAAAACCGGTTACGCTGCACTTTCCGACTCGCCGCTCTCGGAAACATCTTCGAGGGGCAGTTGGTGGAAGCTGTTTACCGCCTCCGAAGCGGTGTCGAAGATCTCGAAAAGACGATTGCTCCCGGCAGGTCCCAGCATTGCACTCGCAGTCAGAGGGACGCCGGCCAGCTTGACATCGCCATTGCGTTTCATGGCTTCTTCGAGGCAGCGCAGCAGCAAGTGAATGACAGAATTGTCCAGATGCCGTATGTTCGAGCAGTCGAGAACGAGATAAGGACGAGTAACATTCATTGAACGCTCGACCTCGCGAGTAAAATTTCGCGCTTCCTTCTTCGTAAACTGCTCCGGCAATTGCATCACTGCTACGGGACGCTTTCGAATTGTCATATTCACCTTCCTTGATGTCTATTCTTGTCAGACACTACCGGCAATCCTCATTTTCTAATGCAGCACGAATTTACCCCGCGCGCTGTAACAAGCGATCAAGCTCGGCTTCGTGATCGCGCACAAGATGCCTGAGTACATTTTTCCCGTAGCGAAACAGGGTGGCCAGATTCGTCTCGTACCAGCAACACTCTGTCATGTTTGGAGAAAATCCACACAGAAATCGCAGCCGGTGTGTCCGGCGCGGCGATGTCAGCATGGACGCAACCAGCCGGTGGTTGCCGTCCAGAATTGTCAACGGCTCGTTCTCGTTTACGCCAATGAGGAGGACGGTACCTAGATTCTCGTCTTGCTGCAGGAGCCGATCACCGATATTCGCGATCTTAGATTGAAACGCGCCGGTATCGATTCCTTGGCGTTTGCGCATGCGCTCTGCAACTTCAATGATGGAGAAAGTTCGCGGTGCAAAGTTGCGCCATTGGGCCCGTGGAAATACCCGGATTTTTTCCAGGTCCTCCTCACCAACTTCAACCTCATACCATTCGGTGCCCTGGGGAAGCTCTTTCCACAAGGCGAAGTGACGGATGAAGAACAGCGCGCGCCGCTTTGCGTTCTCACTCGGATCTTCGAGGTTCGGATTGGTCACGATGTCCTGGAGCATCTCCTGATACTCGCGGAAAACGGGGCGATAGAATTCGCTTTTCAAAAATTCCGCGATGGCCTCATCTTCCGTGACTTTTCGGATGAGTCGGATCGGCCGGCCACCGCTGATGCGAGGCATGTGCTGGGAAGTCAACAGAGCGTTGAAGAGGAATGGCAACGCTACAAGGACGAGCAGCGTGCCCATCAGCACCAGTTGTACCAGGATGACCTGCCGCAAGGAGGAATGAAACAGGCAGATGCCGGCAACCAACACTCCGCTGAACGCCAACTGGATCCAACTGGTGTTCGCGATCTTATAAGACATTTCGTACGTGATCACGACAACGCTCAAACAATAAAGGACGGTGGTGACCGCATAGAGCGACAAGAGGTACGGCATACCGTGGTTGCCAGCCACCGCAAATCCCGGCCCGAAGAAGGACGTCCAGATGCTGGCAGGCGCGAGACGCAGGGCGAGTGCCACGCTGCAGCCGATACCCAATACGAGCAGCAGCGACGTCGCGATAACCTTAAGGTCCTTTCGCTGTTCATCGCCGGTGCCTGCCACCAGGGGAAACATGCTGTTTACCACTGCCTGCGAGAAGGAGAAGATGACTCGACCCACCATGGCGACGGCAGCATAGAGACCGGCCATTGCCGGAGAGAAGAAATGCTTCACCAGAACAATGTCGCAGTTATTGATGAGGACCTGACCAGCGAAGAAGACCAATGCCTGCGTCGATTCGCGAAGAGCATAGGAGAGGCGAATATGGCTCGGAACCTTCGGCGCCAGCCTGGGTGCAGCAGCGAAATAGGCCACCACCATGGCTGCGGCATTGGCTGCGACCACCCCCCTGACGCCTGCGCCGAACATGATCATCATGAGCGAGCCGCAAAGCCGGACCAGTCCCTCCAAAACCAGGCTTCCCGCTAGAGAACGGAAGCCATACGCTCCCTGTATGAAGCCGCGACGGCTGCCGAGCGGAACATAAAAGGCAGCGCCAATCGCAATCAGGTCAACCAGTACGGGGCTCGGCAGCCTAAGAAAGTCGGCAACTCCGGTCTGGAACAGCACCAGAAGAAATGCGACAAGGAGACCGCATCCCCATGCCGCCCGATGGAAGATCCGATACGCGGCGCTCTTTGCTTCCGGGGTGCTCTGCTGTGCGACGACCTTCGCCGGGACAATCTGAAAAGAGAGTGTGACGGCGGACATCAGAGTGAGGAGTGTGTAGACGGCCGTGGCATGGCCAAATGCGGTGGGGCCAAGGAAGCGGGCGACTGAAACGTTATAGGCGAAGTTAACCGCGGCTGTGAGCCCGGAGCCTAAGAGCAATACGAAGCTTCCCGAGAGAATACGGGCTTGCAGTGTCTTCGATTCCTGCATCTGGCCATCCACCAAGGTCTGAGTACTCCAATTTCCAAGCGGGGGAAGTTTATTGCGATGCGCCGCTCAGAAGACGGTCCTGGATTATGAGAGCGGGCTAGGGAAACGATACTACTGTTGGCCACCGTTCTCCTAGGCTTGAAAGCATGATGCGCCCGGCTGCCGGGACCCATGGTCACCAGGACTGCACGCGGAAGTCATGAGTATCTGAATGCCGCCAGGCCTCCCGGGATGTATGGTTACAACACCGAGGCTCCCGCGCTGTTCTAAGATGAAATCTCGCTATGATTTCTCGCGCAACGGCTGCTTTGCTTTTTCTTCTCTCCTTGGCTCTCGGATGTTCCCACTCGGCCACCACGGACAGTGCCCGCCCGGCCAAGCGGGTATTCGCGGGACCGCCTCGGGTGCTCGCAGTGTATGAAGCATGGTTCGGGCACCCCAAGCATATTTCTGTCGGCTATTCGTCGCATGATCCCGATGTGATCCGGAAGCAGATTCGTCAGGCGAAGGCGCTGGGCATCTCCGGCTTCGTGGTGGACTGGTATGGCTATCGCCAGCCCTTTATCGATCACAGCTACGCCCTGATGCAGACCATCGCCGCTGAAGAGAACTTTCAGGTCGCGATGATGTACGACGAAAGCGATGACGAAGACGGGGCGACCGACGAGTCGATCGAAGACTTCAAGCTATTCAGAAAAACCTATCTCGCTCCGGGCGCGCCTGGACGGCAGGCATATTTGATGTATGACGGCCAGCCGGTCATCTTTATTTTTCCCAAGCGGCACACGGACTGGAAGAGGGTGCGTGTGGAGGTCAACAAGTGGGACAAGCCTCCGCTGCTCCTGGACGAGTATCCACCGGTTGCGGCATCCGCTTCGGCAATGGATGGCTACTACGGGTGGGTGAGCCCGGTACATGGGGGCGACGGCAGCAATTGGGGTGAGCAGTACCTGACCAGCTTCTACAGCACGATGCAGTCGAAGTATCCGGACAAGATGGCCGTAGGAGGAGCCTGGGCCAGCTTCGATGACTCGAAGGCCTCCTGGGGGCTCAACCGGCATATCTCCACTCGTTGCGGCAAGACGATTACCGACACGTTTAACCTGTGGAAGCAGAATTCCGCCGAACATCCGATGCCATTCCTGCTGGTCGAGACCTGGAATGATTACGAAGAAGGGACCGCGGTCGAGAAGGGGATTGCGGGCTGCGGGACAGACAAACCGATAAGCATTCCGCACTTATAGCAGGGAAGCAGACTGACGGAGGTCTCCGGTTTGTATCACCGGTCGGATCGCTTTGCTCGAAGTTCTCTGCAGACAGTGCAGAAGTTTTTCTGAGGCGTGTCGCACAGTCTCCCATCAGGGGTAAGAGACTGTGCGATTTCCTATGCTACGTGGACACCGAAGCCGCTTGCCGGCTTCATCTCCTCGTAGCTGTCGGCCTGGACCGGCATCATCTCCGAATGCGAGTAGACCCTGTTGATGATGGATAGAGGACGCCCACGTACTTCGTCGTAAACCCGTCCAAGGTATTCGCCCAGCACTCCCAGGCAAAGAAGCAGCATGCTGCCCACGAAGAAGACGGCAGCGGCCACGCCGAATCCCGCGGTGTGGAAGGGATTATGCGAAAAGATCGTCGATAAGACCAGAAGCGTCGCGGCGATGGTGGAGAAGCTGGCCAGCAGGAAACAGAGGCGCAGAGGCTTGTAACTGAAGCTGGTGATCGCATCCATCGCATACTTGATCCGGCTCATGAACGATAGCTTGCCGTCGCCGCCTGCCCGATCCTGGCGATCGTAGAAGACGACAGCGTTGCTGTAACCCACCCAGGCGCGTAAGCCGGGGAGATAACGGTTGCGCTCACGCATTCCATTGATCGAATCGACGGCCTGCCGATTCATCAGACCGAAAATTCCAGCATCCAGAGGGATGGGGAAGTCGGAGAGCGCGCCAAGAACGCGATAGAAGAGGGGAAAGAGTTTGGCGAGAAGCCTGCGCCGCTCCTGGCGACTCCGTCGCACGGCAACGACAACTTCAGCGCCCGCCCTCCACGCGTCGACGAGTTCCGGAACTACCTCTGGCGGATCCTGGAAATCGCCGTCCATGATGATGGTGGCATCTCCGCGCGAGGTCTGGAGACCAGCCGAGATAGCTCCCATGTGTCCCCAGTTGCGCGAGAGCTCCACTACCACGACATGCGGATCTGAGGCCTGCAGATTCCGCAGTATCTCCAGAGACGAATCCCTGGAGCCGTCATTCACATATACGACTTCAAAGTCTTCATTTGTTTCTTCCAAGGCATTGGTGATAGCTTCATGAAACTGCAAAATGAGTACTTCTTCGTTATAAATGGGTACGACTACTGATACCATTCGGCACCCCCTGAGTCCTTTAGGTCTCTGTTCGACTTAGCCAAAATATGCAATCCAGTTCTTCCATTTTCCCGCGGGCCCGTTGCTCCGATATAACTTGCTAAGCTGTTCAATACCGCATCTTATTCAGGCTGTCCCTGAAAAATTCTGACTCTCCATCGCACCTCGGCGGGTGTCATTACCACGACATACCGCGCGTGCGCTTTCTGTGTCGTCTGAATCTTGCCCTGATCGACGACCTGTACGTCGTATTCCACGTTATCCACTAACTGAACGGATAATCCCTCAGGCGAATAGAAGACTATTTGCAGATCATGCGAGCGGTCTAGATAACGTGTAGAGATACCGGTAGTAACTTGGTCGTGGATGGTATCTGTTAATTTGTCTTTCGCAGTGCCCACAAAATTCCGGTCGAGCAGCTCGGGACGATTTTGCTGAAGTGCGGCAGCCGCACTCTGCCATGCATCAAGATAGCCGCGAATGACAGCCGACCGGGTCTGCTCATTGAGCGTTCGAGGGCCCTGCAGAGTTGTTGGCGTCACACGTACCGCAGGCTCACTGGCGCTCAGGGGCAGCGTCGCGGCGAAAACTGAGCAGATCACCAGCATCAGATTTCTCATTATTGCTTTCCCCAGCGGATTTCATTTCCCAGGACCACACCGGTAGCGGCGGAAATCTTCGCGCCGTTATAGGCAGGCAACTCCGCCTGGGCAATTCCGCGTTTAAGTGGCACATCCACCGTGGTCTGCCTGCCGTCGTACGCTTCCGTGAAAGTGACGATTGTTCCGTCGGGGACTGCATTGCCGCTACAGTCGCGCAGGGGATCCGTTTGGAGCTCAATCTTTTGCCCGGAAGGCCGCGCGCTCATCCTCAAGCCGCACGGATCCCCCGGCACCTGCTGTATGATGCGCGTACTCGAGATATCGCCAACATGAACTGCAAAGTGAGCCGCACCTTCTTTAGCGGCGGAGTCCATCTGGGTCCATGCCCGGCCGTCCCGTGCTTCCGCGGTGTGGGTTTGTGTCACTCCTGAGGGGCCCGACAACTGAAACGAAACGGGTGTGGGCGCAGTGATCAGATTCTGATAAGCGTCAAAGACATACACCGCGCCGCTGATGCCGTTGTGCAGGCTGACAGGCAGGCGCGACGGCTTCGCCAGGAAACTCAGGTCTGCCGGCTGACTCGCGGGCGTGACATCGAAGGCGCCGTTGTCGCTGGACGATTGTCCTGCCAACGCGACAATGTAATGTCCGGCGTTGTGGATATCGTCCGCGGCAAAGGACACCGCATCCCCAAGCTGAACGTCCCGTCGCAGCACCTGTCCGAAGCCGACGATATAGAGAACGGCCTTGCCGCTGCCGCTGGTCTGAATCGAGAAGGCGCTGCCGGCTTTCACCTGTTGGGGCAGATTCATGCTGGTGCTTTGGGCGTAGGTCAGCGACGCTGTGGCCAAGGCCACGCTCCCGACCAGACACCAAAGCCGAAATCTCATTAAGAACCACCAGAAGTGTAGGTCGCCGTGACGGCGCGCTCGCTGCTGACCTGGCCTGCGATGTCGGGGGGAAGCGTTATCGTAAACGAGGCCGGGGTCTGAGGCAAGAGTGCGCGGTCCATATAATGATCCGCCACCCAGACCAGCTTTCCGTTCTTGTCATAGAAGGTCCCCAGCACATGCGCGACATTCACCACCTGGCCGCTCTGGTCCACGAGTTTTCCCGTCAGAGACGCTCCCGGGGCGGGATTCAGTTTCTGATCCTGGATGGCGATGACCGGGTCCGCCGACGCCGCAATCAAGGATGCAGACGGCTCCATGCGGACACTCGCGACGTTAGACAGCGCAACATTGGGAAATGAGATGAGAAACGGCGTGACCTGCTTGGGCAGCAGGAGATGAGAAATCTTATCGAAGCTGTCTTCGGTCGCGATCGTTGCGCCGTTCTTAGACATCAGCGTCGCCCTGACGGAGACGTATGCGGGTACGACGTCTTCATTCAGAAGCTCGCCCATGATGAGCACGCCGTCTCCGCGCTCCAGCGGGTGCATGTCGACGATGCGCACGTGCGGCGACTCGACATCCTGGGCGCCCCAGTCGTCCTGGGGCCCGCGGTAGATCACATCCCACCGCAGGTAATTGACCGGGATCACCTGCGGCGGCACGCGCTGCTCCTTCGCCAGCGGCCACTCCACCTGCCAGCGGCCGCCATTGCGGATGACGTGCAGGTTCTTGGTGTCCTCAAAGGTGCCGACAACCGTTGACCAGTAGAGCTTCAGCCGGACCTGCGCGTCGTCCTGGGATGCGTGCAGCGGGCTGATCTCGAAGTGGTCGAGCGTGGCGTAGGTGCGAAGGCTGAGGTAGGTTCCGATCAGATCGCGTTGAAGGTCCGCCGGCGTGAATTCACCCTTATTCGCGAGCTGGGAGTACGCGGCACCCCACTGCCGCTGGCCGATCTGGCGCGCAAGGTTCCCGGCCGCGGCCTCTGGCGTGGAAGAGGGGCGCAGCAGGCCGGTCGTTCCGGCATCCGCCAGCGCCTGAGCGGACTCATTCGGATGCAGGACGCCGATGGCGATAAATAGAGCTGTGGCGGCGGCGATGAAGAAAGCAAGCAAGCGTCCCCTCTTCATCGCGCCAGCCTCCCGGGCGCCAGCTCTTCGGCCGGAGCGAGAGCTTCGCTCTCCTCATCGCGAGGGCGCCGCTTATCCGGAATTAAAACAACCAGCATGGCGAGCAGGCTGCTGCCGAAGGGAAGCGTGCCCCACATCAGGCCCTGCCAGTGCGGAGGCCTGAATGTCGAGTTCACCGGAACGGCAGGCGGTATGCCGTCCTTGCCCCAGATGGCGAGTGTGCCGTTCTCGAGCGTGTCCACGCGGCGATAGCCGACGAAGGACAACAATGGTTCGTAGTAGGGGTCCTTCACCAGCACCCACTTCAATCCGTAATGATCGGCGTGGGTCAACATGGCGCGCAGTGCGTCGAGTCCGGACTTGAAGAAGAACTTTGAATTGGTGAGTTCCGCGCCGCCATGCTGGGTCAGCTCCGGCAGGGTACGGCCGGAGTTCCATGAGCCATCGACACTGTCAGCATCGGTGAGTGTGGCCAGTTGCGAGATCCCCCTGTTGCCAAATCCCAGGGTGACGTATCTATATTTGTCGTGTCCGTCGCGGTCCAGCCAGCTGGCGGCGGAATCCACCTTGAATTCTTCCCGTTCGGCCGGCCTGTAGATGATCCATGCTACGGCTATGCCGCATGTGAAGGCCGCCGCCAAGGTCAGACCAACCACTGCCCGCAGGCGGAAGCGATCGACCAGTTCGGATGCCAGGAGACCGACAAATGGCAGCGCCAGTAAGCTTGCCCAATAGCTGAAGCGCTCCATGGTCAGCACTTCATAGGCACGGCCCAAAAGCAGATGGCCCACCGGTGTCGTTCCCCCCAGACCGATGAGAAATGCTAGCCAGAAGCCAAGCAGCAGAGGACGGAGGCGAGCCACTGCTGAACCGCGCAACACGATAAAGGGCAGGACGAGGATTAACGCCCCGTAGGGGACGATGAAGTAGTTGAGACCCAGCAGCGGGCTGAGGATATAGTTCGCGCGGCTTGCATGGGGGATCGGAACCTGCGTAACGGGGTTGTGGATCAGGGCGATCCAGAAGGGAAGCAGGACGATCGTGATCGCAACGCCCACCGCTACACCGATCGAGACGGTACGCGCCACGAAGGCAGGGGTGGACATCGGCTCGCCCTCAGTGCGATCGAAAAAGGCCAGGGCGAGAACGGGGAAGGCAAAGAAGACGGAGCCAAAGAGCAGGGTGGCATGGTGGGCGGCGGCCGCAGCCATGAATAGCGCCAGCGCTTTCAGAAAGGAGCGCCATCTCCCATACCGCACCCAATCGAACAGATAGGGCAGCGCGTTCAGATAGATGGGTGCGGCGGATGTGGTGGATAACTGCCCGGCGGAATAGACCAGGAAGCTCTCAGTGCCGAGGAAAACACTGGCCAATGCTGCGAAGGAGGCAGCCCGCTCATTCACCCAGAGGCGAGCGAACCGATAGACGCCCACCACCAGCAGCAATATGGCCGCTAACTGCACAGCCATGTAGGCCATCTCCAGGCCGAAGATGTGGGAGAGCACGGCTATCCACTGCTGGGGCAAGGGTGGATATGTGGTCTGTGAAAAACCCGCATACCACTTTGCGTTCCACGGATCCATCCAATGATGGAGATAGTGGGAGGCGAAGAAAATGTGAAACGTCGCATCATAGGAATGCAAAGGCAACTTCGCGAGAAGAAGTGGGACGTGCACGACGACGGCCGTCAACAGGATGAAGCTGAGCGGTATCGGCCGCTTCCAAATGGCGACAGAATCGGTTCTCTCCAAGGTCCCCTCTCGAACGCACGGAAAAGTGCCTGAAGACGTCACTATAATTCACATTGACCCATATTGACGCCTGATTGAGTGATTCCGCTGCCCGGCCTGCATTACTTGCGCAGGAGCCAATGTTACCTTTGTGTGCACTTGAGCTAGTGCAAACAGGTGGTCGTTACTGGGCGCATACTTTGCGTTACTCTGTAAGCACCCGGGTTATCGATTTCCGTCGCATTACCTTCGCATGCACTTGCGTGAGTTTACGAGGGGCCGCCACGCGCCAATCCAGCCATCTCAGGCTTTATCATTAGCCTCTCAAGGCCTATCCAATTTGTGATGAATCTCCCGGTGACTCGTTGATCCCTAGACCTGCATTTCTGAAGATGGGATACCTGTCTTTGCTCGCGTTCGCGGTTTGCTGCCCGTTGCAAGCCCAGACGTATGAGATCCAGCAGCCGTCCGCCCAAAAGCCCCAGTCCCAGAAAAGCCAGCCCCAGAAGAAGCAATCGCAGAAAAGCCAGCCGCAGAAAAGCCAGGCTCGGCCGACCCCGGCGCAGCCGGGGGCGGGGCCCACGCAGAGCGAATCCCTGGGCTGGGGATCGAATATCCAGGACGCGCGTATCGCGCGGGCCGCGGAACAGGCATTGAAGCAGGGCAACCATGCGCTGGCCGTTAATCTGGCCCAGCGCGCCACGGCGGCGGCTCCGAACGATGCCCAGCTCTGGATCCTGCTCGGCTATGCAACCCGGCTCAACCACCAGTACCAGCTCTCCGTCGATGCCTACAACCACGGTCTTCGCCTGAAGCCGGGGGCAGTGGACGGCATGTCCGGCCTGGCGCAGACCTACAGCGTGATGGGCAACACGGCAGAGGCCATGAGCCTCCTGAAGCAGGTGGTCGCCGCCAATCCACGGCGCATCGGCGATTCGCTGCTGCTGGGCGAGCTGTTTATGCGCACCGGTGACTATGCCGGGGCGCTCAATTATTTCCGCAGAGCGGAGCAGGTGCAGCCCAGCACGCGCTCCGAGGTGCTGCTGGCGTTGTCCTATCAGCATCTGAAGCAGTTCGATCAGGCAAATCATTACCTGGAGATGGCCAAGCACCGCTCCCCTAACAATCCGGACGTGCAGCGATCTATGGCCGGCTACTTCCTCGAAACCGGAAACTACGAGGAAGCGATCGCCGCGCTCAAGTCCATTCGCAAGCCCCGGCCTGACGTCATGGCCGAGCTGGCCTATACCTACCAGCTCGCCGGCAAACCCGTGGACTCCGCGCGGCTCTACACCCAGGCGGCCAACGCCATGCCCAAGGATTTGGCCCTGCAACTGTCCGCCGCCCAGGCCGAGGTCACGGTAGGAGCGATCGACAAGGCCAACGGATTCCTGGATCGGGCTGAGCAGTTGTCCCCGGATCACTACCGGCTGCACTCGATCCGAGGGGAGATCGCGCGGCTGGAAGACCGCGATGCGGATGCGGTGAAGGAGTACAACGCGGTGCTGGCGCATATGCCCGCAAACCCAGCAGAAGGGCCACTTTACGGCATTCAGGTGCACATGAACCTGATGGAGCTCTACCAGAGCCTGAAGCAACCCGACGCGTCCCGGGAGCAACTGGATATTGCCCAGAAACAGATCAGCGCGCTGAACGAGACGGGACCCGGCAGGTTGCCGTTTTTACGGCTGAGGGCTTCCATCAAGATGCATCTCAACGATCTTGACGGTGCGGGCAGCGATCTCAAGGAAGCGCTGGCGATCAGCCCGAAGGATCCGAACAGCTTGCAGCTCGATGGGGACCTGTTGATGAGACTCGGGCGCACTGAAGAAGCGATCAATGTTTACAACCGGATCCTGGAATCCGATCCCAAGAATCGATTCGCGCTCACCTCGCTGGGTTATGCCTCGCGCACGGCGGGCCGCGACGCGGATGCGGAGAAGTATTTCCGGCGTCTAGCGGAAGCCAATCCGAAGCTTTACATTCCGTATGCCGCGCTGGGTGACATGTACACCGCGCGCCGCGAGTTTGCGAAGGCCGAAACCAACTACAGCAAGGCCTACCGCCTAGCTCCGAAGAACGCTGCCATTGTGGCCGGCGGCATGAACGCCGCGATTGAGGCTCACAAGCTCGACTTGGCGGGCGAGTGGGCGAGCCGCGCGACCGATGCGATGCAGAACGAGCCGCAGGTGCTCCGCGAAGAGGAGCGCTACCTGAGCTTCAAGGGGGACTATCAGCAATCCGCTGCGATCGGCGAAAAGGTCCTCAAGATGTTGCCTAAGGACAGGGACGTGATCGTGTACCTCGGGTACGATCTGCTCAATCTGCAGCGCTATGACGACCTGCTGAAGCTGACGGCTGAATACACCGACGTCCTGACCAAGGAGCCGGACCTGCCGCTGTTTGCCGGCTACGTGCACAAGCACAACGGAAATCTCGAGGAGGCGCGGCAGGACTTTACCAAGGCGCTGGAGCGGGATCCGGACGTGGTCACGGCTTATGTGAATCGCGGGTATGTGCTCCACGATTTACGGGAGTCGAAGGCCGCAGCCTCAGATTTCGAGGCCGCTATCCAGCGCGATCCGAACAACGGCGAGGCGCACCTCGGACTTGCCTACGCGAACCTGGACCTGCGCAAGTCTTCGGTCGCCTTGAAAGAGTCGCAGCTGGCGGAGAAATTCCTCGGCGACTCGGAGGCGCTGCACCTGATTCGCGGGACGGCATATGGGCAACGAGGCCAATTGCCGAAGGCGGCAAACGAATATCGTCTCGCGCTGAAATTCAGCCCGAATGATCCATCGCTTCATCTGGCGCTGGCAGGCGTCTTGTACTCCGAACGCCACTACCACGATTCCATCGACGAGCTCAACGTCGCGCAAAAGCTCGCGCCGAACGATGCCGCCACCTATGCGTTGCTGGCACGTGCCTATGCACAGCTCGGAGATCGGGAGCAAACCTTGCGGAATGTGCAACTGGCGGAGCAGAATGCCCAATCCATGCCGGTCAAGCGGAATAAGCCGGGGTCGGGGCCAGCGTCCATTTACTTATCCACTGGTTCAGCTTTGAGCGTACTGGGCGACCAGGCTGGGGCCATGGAGCGGTTCAGCAGAGCACTTACGACGCCGCAGAGCGACCGGGTGGGTGTGCGCCTGGCCATCGCTCAGGTGATGGTCCATGAGGGTCATGACGACGATGCGAGACGGCAGATCGCCCTGGCCATGATGGAAGCTGAAGCGGGCGAGACAGAGCCCGCGACAGGCGAGGAAATGATCCAAGCAGCCGATGTGCTCCGGGGTGTGCACGACTTCGACCTTTCGCAGACATACCTCGAACGTGCTCGGGCTGTAGGCGCCTCCGAGACGGCAGTCCGGATCGGCATGGCCAACAACTATATGGCGCTGGGCGATACGGTCCGCGCCCAGGGCGAGCTCGCCGGTATCAGCCGGGATGCGGATAGCGATCCGGATTATAGGTACTTGCTGGCGACGGCAAATGTTGAGCGCCAGCTGCACCACAACCCCGAGGCCTTGACAGCATTCGCGCAGGCTAGCGACACCGCAGGCGAGGATCAAACCGCCCAGCAAGGTCTGCTGCTGGCAGGTGGAGACGAGGGCGTGCGGCTCAATTCCCGCTTAAGCCTGCTCTCCGACTTTTCCGTGACCCCTCTCTTCGAACCCACGACTGTCTACGTGCTCGACTCCAAGCTCGATTCGGCGAAGCCCGTTCCCATTTCGGATACGTCGCAGCTTCCACCGCCTCGTTCTTCTCTGCAGACGCAGGGGACCGTTGGCTACCACCTGCATCTTAATTACTTGCCCACGGCCGGCGGTTTCTTCCAGGTGAGAAATGCTCGAGGGCAGATATCGGTGCCAAGTGCGAACTCGATTCAGAATCGCGACACCACGGATTATTCGCTCAACTTCGGGTTGAATCCTACGGTTCACCTGGGGAGCAACATAGTGACGTTCAATGCGGGTATCCAGGGGACAATTCGGCGGGATTCAATCTCGCCGGCCGCGTTGAATCAGAACCTGTTTCGTGTGTTTACTTACATGACAACCAGCTCATTCTTCGATGCGGTTTCGGTCAGCGGGTTTTTCATTCGCGATTCTGGGCCGTTTACCGAATCCAATCTGCATTCGCGATCATTGGCTGGCGGCGTGGACTTCCGGGTTGGGCAGCCCTGGGGTAAGACCGCGCTGGTCACGGGGTGGGCCGCCAGTGATCAGCAGTTTCAGCCGGAGAACAGGGTGAACTTCTACACCTTGTCGTACATAGGGCTGCAACGGCGATTCTCGGATCGGTGGAACGTGCGGGCGGTGATACAAGATCTCCGTACATGGCGGATTGTGGCGAATCGCTCCGGCATTTCGCAGGCCTTGCAGCCGGCAGGCACGGTTGCATATAGCCCGTCACGAAACTGGTTAATCCAGGCATCGAGCACATACAGCAGCACGCGAGGGTTCCACGTGTACGACGCAGTGCAGAATGGCTTTGCTGTTTCCTATGCCATGCCGTTCCGCCGTGGGTTCAAAGATGAAGGTCAGGAACTCCCACTGCAATATCCCATTCGTTTCTCAGCCGGCATGCAACAAGAGTCCTTCTTCAATTTTCCCGGTGCTCACACTCAACAGTTCCGGCCTTATTTCAGCATCAGCCTATTTTGAAGCGAGATCCTATGAAGATCTGCCTAGTTGCGACTTTTCCTCCGAGTGGACGTCAGTTGAACGAGTATGCGTTTCATATCGCGCGGGAGTTACAGCGCAATCCGCATGTGGAATTGACTATCCTTGCAGACGAACTGGACGATTACGGATTTGCCACCGACGCCAACGGCGAGTCGCTGAAGGCGACGCAACAGCCGGAACTGCCCGGCTTCAACGTGATCCGCTGCTGGAAGTTCGGCAGCATGAGCACCCCGGTGCGCCTGTTGAAGACCATCCGCAGGTTGAAGCCGGACGTCGTGTGGTTCAATCTCGTATTCTCGAGTTTTGCGACACCTGAGAATCCGATCGCTGCCTTCGCCGGCCTTTCTACGCCCGCCCTTTCCCGCGCTTGCAATTTCTATACGCATGTCACGCTGCACCATGTGATTGAAGTTGTCGACTTTGCGGCTGCGGGCGTGCGCTGGGAGAAGCTGTTCCGCGTGGGCACAGACATCACCACGCGGGCTCTGCTCAAGGCGAATTCAGTGTCTGTTCTTCTTCCCGGCTATCGCAAGATCCTGGTCAACAAGTATTCCGTCCAGAACGTTCTGCTGGGCAGACACGGGACCTTCGCTTCTGCCCCCGATCCGCCTGATTTTTCCAAGCGCGGCAATCCTGAATATCGCATTCTCGCGATCGGTCACTGGGGCACTTACAAGCGCCTCGAGACGCTGATGGAAGCCTTCCCGATGGTATTGAAAGAGATTCCAAACGCGAGGCTGATCGTGGCTGGGGCAAACCACCACACCAAGGCCGGCTATTGGGAGGCTATCCGGGAGGCGCAGCCGGCACATCTGCCCATCGATTTCCGCGGATATGTTGCGGAGGAGGATATCCCGGAGCTTTTTCGGACAACCTCCGTCCTGGTGCTCCCTTATGACTCTGCCACGGGATCGAGTGGTCCTGCCCATCAAGCGTGCGAATACGGCGTTCCCATCGTTGGCGCTGACATCGAGGATTTCCGGGATATGGGCGCGGACGAGGACATGGCGATACGCTTTTACAAGGTGGGAAACGCCACCGACCTCGCGCATCAGTTGATTACCGTTTTGCGGTCTCCCGAGTTACAACGGAGTATGGGACGGCAGAACTTCGCTGCCGGACTGGAAATGACAATTGGCAGCGTGGTGCGCAACTATCTTCGCTGGTTCGAATTAAACAGGTACAAGAAGGCGCTGCGATCTTCTGAATACAAAAGTACTTGGCTGCGTTCTTTATTTTCACGAAGAACTGTGACAGCTCCTTCCCGAGGGCTGGTGACCGGTGAGGGCATGAACAGTCATGTTCGCGAGGCCGCTGCCAACAATACCCAGTCGATCGATTTTGTAGACCCTCTTGCCTAAGGAAATTTAGTAACAGGAAATGGCGGCATCGAAGTAACGAAAATTGGTTAGAGTTGTGGTAGAAATTCTCCCGAAATGTAGGGTAGGCATAGTAAATTATGCTAGTTGAGATTAGTGGCGACTGAAGGAATTCCCCGTCATACACTCTCCCGGAGAAATAGCCGATTAAAATGATTAGGTCAAAAAATAAGTAAAGGCAGACCGGCGCCAGCAAGATGCTCCGTTCCCTGGAGCACTCACCGCTTTTTTAGAGTGCGGCGCGATCCGGCGACTCTCCGCTTTGCAAGTCATTTCAGATTTGAACCGAGCCCTTGCCGCTCACCCGAACATAGGAAGGATTTCACCATGAAGAAGGTGCGCGTATCTCGGCCCTTACGTTCCATCCTCGCGCCGCTGGCGATGAGCTTTTCATTCCTCCTGCTGCTTGCCGGATGCGGCAGCACTGGTCCTGGCGAACCGGTAACGTCGTCGCCCACAGTGACCATCAACGCCAGCCCTGCGTCCATCACTGCTGCCGGCCAGTCCTCCACGTTGACCGTGGTGGCCACGAATGCCACCAGCGTGACCATTACCGGATCGGATAAGTCCAGCTACACCCTGGCCGGGACCGGCGGCACACAGGTGGTTAAGCCCACCGCGACCACAACCTACACCGCCACGGCGACTGGCGCGGCGGGCACTACGGCTGCGACGGCGACCGCGACTGTGACGTTGACACCATCAACGACGGCACCGACCGTTAAGGTCTCTGCGAACCCAACTACAATCACGGCGGGAAGCGCTTCGACTCTGACAATTCAGACCACGAACGCCACCGGTGTGACCGTTGCCGGCACGGATGGCAGCAGCTACACGGTGCAATTGACGAACGGGAGCGGCACACAGGCCGTGAGCCCGGCCGTCACGACCACTTACACTGTTACCGCAACCGGCGCGGCGGGCACCACGCCTGCAACGGCGACGGCAATCGTGACCGTTGTGGCGGCGCCTCCACCACCTCCGGCGCCCACGGTGACTCTGACGGCAAGCCCGACAACAATCAATCCCGGCGGCTCCAGCACGCTCACCGTAACCGAGACGAATGCCACCAACCTCGTCATCACAGGTTCGGACGGATCGGCTCCCGTCGTGCCGGTCACCGGCGGTAGTGTGTCTGTGAGCCCGAAGGGGACAACTACCTACACAGTGACCGCCACGAATGCAACAGGGCAGGTCAGTGCCACAGCTACTGTCACAGTGAACCAAGGAACGACACCGACGATTACGTCCTTTACCGCGAGTCCGTCTTCGATCGCGACGGGCAACTCGTCGACGCTCACCGTAGTGACGACTGGCGCGACCTCCGTCGCCATCACAGGTACAGACGGGACCAATCAATCGGTCACAATCGACACCACCAATACGGGTAGCCTTTCAGTTAAGCCAACTTCGACCACCACCTACACTGCGACAGCCAATGGTGCCGGAGGCGCCAGTCAGCCGGCTACCGCGATTGTTACGGTTGTGCCGGCAGGCTCGATACAGTCCATCAGCCACGTGATCTTCATGCTTCAGGAGAATCACAGCTTCGACGACTACTTCGGCATGCTGAATACGTATCGTAAGAACAACGGTCTTAACATGGGCGCCGACGGAACCGAATACGACGTGGACGGCATTGAAGACAAGGTGAATGGCCAGTCCTATCCCGCCGTAAGAGGTGCGACGGTCATCAACAATAAGGACAAGTCGGGAGGCGCGCATCCGTTATATCCGCTGAAGAGCACCTGTCTCGACGACATGTCATCGGCATGGTCGGAGAGCTTTGGCGACGTGAGCCTTGGAAACTATCAGACGACGCGTCCGATCAGGATGCAGGGCTTCGCCGATAACGCGAACGGCTTCGCAGTGAGCAAATGCCCTGCCGGTAGCCCTGGCTGTACCGGTTACACCGACGTGAGCGGCGATCGCGCCATGGGCTACTACGACGAGACCTTCCTGAACTACTACTACTACATGGCATCGCAGTTTGCCCTGTCGGACCGGTGGTTCTCGCCGATTGAAAGCAAGAGCATTCCCAACCGCATCGCCACCTTCACCGGTGGTACCACGCAGGGCCTCGTCAAGGACCCGAGCCAGGACGACCATCTTGGTGCGCTTAACATCAACAACATCTTCCAGGAACTGGATAAAGCGGGAGTTTCTTGGAAGGTCTACTACACCGTCACCAATGCCGAATGCGATCCGGAAGATTGCAAGCCAGGGTCTTCGCTTCTACCGGCAACGACGTTTTCGTACCTGACATACTCCTTCAAGTACGTTGGGGGGAAGCCATCCGATCCTGGTGGCTGCGTTGCTCCAAAAAAACCTGACGCAAGCAATTCGTTCTGTATCGATCCGAATCACATGGCGTCCGTGAACGATCCGACGAACGGGTACTTCGCCGATCTCAAGAACGGCAAGCTGCCCAGCTTCGCCTTCATTGAATCTGGCTCAGGTAAAAACGACGAGCACCCTGGATACCAGCAATCTGTCCTTGTAGGGCAGGCTTATGTAGCCAGTCTCATCAATGGCCTGATGGCCAGCACTTCCTGGCCGGATTCTGTATTCTTCCTCGCCTATGACGAAGGCGGCGGTCCATACGACCACGTGCCGCCGACGCCTGGCCATGTCAACGACTTCACTGATGCCTCGGCGGTGGCAAATTATCCGCAGGATGTGACAAAAATCTCAGTCCAGCCGGATAACTTCTATCCCTGCGTTCCCGCTGCGGCTGGCGATTTGCACTGCGACCTAAGCGCGGGCCAGCCGGGATCGAATCCGGGAGATATTGCAGGGCCACCGACCAACACGCCTCCTGGCTCCGGCTTTGGTGCACAGGTCGGCTTCCGCGTGCCAGACATGGTGGTGTCGCCGTTCGTCAAGAAGCACTATGTCTCGCATGTTCCGATGGATCACACGGCGATCATTAAGTTTGTCGAGGATCGCTTCATCGGAAACGGGCAGTACCTCACGAAGCGAGACGCGGCGCAACCAAACCTGCTGGACTTCTTTGATTTCACGAACATTCCCTGGCTCACGCCGCCCACGCCCCCGACGCCGATGGCCGTCGGAGGGTCATGCAAGCCGACGGCGTTTCATTGATGCCAGTCTCCGGATCCGCGACAATCATCGCGGATCCGGGGCTGGATCATGATTCCGCTTAAAATTTGAGCCCGCAAAGTGAGCATACGTCGCTCTGCGGGCTCACCTGTTGCATGGGTCGACGGGTCTAACGCGGTCAATGCGCTTTGGAAGTCGTTCCCGGCTCGCTGGGTTGGCCCACGGCCGCAACCACTTCGTACGGCCGCATCATGTCGTTGTCTTCGTGCTCCAGCATGTGGCAGTGAAAGACGTAGCGGCCGGTATAGCCTTCGAACCGCACAAGTATGGTGAGCACATCACCCGGGTTCACTACCGCTGTATCTTTCCAGCCGGCCTCATTCGCTTGAGGCATGCGGGGCTTGCCTACGAGTTCCAGCTTTCCGCTTTGCAGCATGGCTTGGACATTGAATCCCTGCCGACGCAGGATTTGAAATTGCACCAGGTGCAGGTGCATCGGGTGCGCGTCATCCGTCGTATTGAAAAAGCGCCACGTCTCCATCGCGCCCAGTTTCACGGTCTCCGTGACTGGGTCGTCGTATCCCTTGTCGTTGATGCGCACGCCATGGGAGCGTCCCTGATCGTCCATCCGCTCGGTCAAGACGAAGTCGCGGGTGACGGTGGACTGTGTCTCATCCAGTCGGGAGAAGGGCATTGCTGCCGGCATGCTGAAGGATCTCGCCCTCTTCGAGAGAGGAAGCACCACTCGGAACTGCATGAACTCATTGAGTGGCGGGTGGTCCACCTGGATTATCGCCGTCCAACCTGGATAGGGGGCCGCTGCATCGTTGGTCAGGGTCACCGTCTTGCCTTCGGATCCGGAAAAATCAAGGATCACGTCAGCTCGTTCGGCGGGGCCAAGCAGGAGCTTGTTGAGGGCAGCCGGCTTTGGCAGGAAGCCACCGTCGCTTCCAATCTGATGGAATGGAATCAGCGATGGAATGTCTGTCGGCTTTTTCGAAAGATTGAAGAAAAGATTGATGAACCGTGAGTTCGAGCCATTGAGCAGGCGCAGACGATATTGGGTTGGCTCGACGTTCATGAAGGGAAAGATCCTGCCGTTCACGACCGGAAGCTCGCCAAAGAATTCCGGACCCCAGACGCCTGGAGGCAGCGGCACGCCGTCTTCGAAGGACGGAGAATAGCCGAGCTGACCCTGGTCATCGAGCGTGCGGTCCTGCAGGAGAAGCGGAATCTCGTGATCTCCCGAAGGAAGATCCATGGTTCGCTCCACATCGTCACGAAGGAGAAAGAAGCCTGAGAGGCCGGCATATACGTTCAGCCGGGTGATGCCCACCGCATGATCGTGGTACCAGAGCGTCGCAGCCGGCTGGCTGTTGGGGTATTGATAGAGCACGGATTGCCCAGGAGTAAACCACTTCTCGGGCAGCCCATCGCTCTCAGACTGGCTGCGCGAGCCGTGGAGATGAGGCACCGTCCTAACCGGAGGCGCCGGAGGCATCGCGCCATGCACACGCGGATCGATGGCGAAGAGATGTTTCGCGGGCAGATGGTTTTCCCACTGCACCTCGATGGGTTTGCCGCGATGGGCCTCGAAAATTGGACCGGGATATTGCCCCTCGTATCCCCAGAGCCTGGTGGGCGGCAGCTGCGAATGCAGCTGTTGCCTGAACTCCGTCATGCGAACGCGATATTGGGAAACGCCATTCCGCGTGCTGTGGGGCAGGATACGTTTAGGAATTGGCAGTGGATCGACGTAACGTTCGAGTGTGGCCGGTGTCCGAAAGGCCGGCTGACTGGACTGAGTTCTTTCAGCGTCGAGGCCGTTCGCGAATGCCAGGGCCGGTGCGGATGCGACACATAGTTTAAGAAATTCGCGCCTGTCCTTCAGATCCATTTCACCTCAGCAGTACTCGCCGTTCCTTGTTTCAGGATAGACGAGATGCCGTGGCTCATCGATGTCGGGATCAGCTTAAGCGCGCTCCGGCCGCCTTACTGGACTGTGATCGCGCGGGCGATGTAGTGGGAACCATCAAACTCGGCGGTCACTTTCACGTTTGCGCCTTCGTGCAAATTCCGCGCCGCGGGAAGAACGGCTGGGTCAAAGACGATTTTGTAGCTCTGGTTATTCCCGGCATCCGCGACCACAAATTGATTGGAGCGCAGATCCAGAAACGTGACACTTCCGCCAAAGGAAAGCTCATCCCCCGGCGAGGCCAGGATGGCGATGTGGTGAGCAATACCCTGACCCTTCGTGTCCGATGCAAACGTAGCCGAGATCAGGGTGCCCTTTTGCAGATCAGAGAACCCGGCAGATCTGGATTTGGATGCCGACTGCCCCTGGCGAACGATAGTTGTTCCGGCGGGTACGACGAGCCTGATGGACTCGGGTGACAAAGACTCGCTCACCGTCAGGGTACTGGTGCCGGGATCGTAGCTCACAATCTGGCCATGGCATTCGCCTTCAGGCGATCGCGACAGCATATGAATGCTGCGGGCGAATACCGTATCTCCATCCAACATGGTTTCGACCGAAGCGGAATCATTGGCACGGAGATCGCGCAGAGAAGACTTCGCGCCATCCCGATAGACCAGCGTGCGCTCGTCGAAGAGGATTTTCATTTGCTTGCCGCCGAAGACCTTCAGCGTCAGGCGATCGGCAATCGGGTCCACTGCGGAGATAGTGCCGCCGATGACGGTGCTCTTTCCCTTTGGGAGGGCGAGCAGATCGGCTGGCGCGTTCTCCTTCGCCGGAACAGCCTGGTTCGTCTCAGCTTGCGAGCCCGCGTCTGCGGGGGACGGCTGAGCAGAGGAAAGCATTCCGATCATCACAATTGCGAAAACAACACCCATTGGCAAGTCCTTATCCAAGTTGATTATGACCGATACCTCTTCGCTTCACCACGTACTAAGGGTTTAGCCAAAGGTCACATACCCGTGGGACAGAAGTGCGGCATCCAGACATCGTCAACGGTATAAAATGAATCATTCAGAGTAGTCATATTGGATCTGCCTCTGCATGGCGGACCTGGCATTCAAAGCGAGGGTTGAAAAAACATTGGGTATGCTCCGCACAGCGTCCAGATTACTCGCTTTGGCCGTACTCTTCGCGCTTGGCGCACCGCAACTCTCGTGGGCCAAGGACCTGAAGATCACCATCCCCAGGCGCAGCGAGATGACCCCGGTGCAGCGCCTTAATCGCGAAGGCGTCCAGGCGGTCCAGAAGCGGCAGTATGAAAAGGCGGAAGGACTTTTCCTGAAGGCCTATCTGTATGATCCGGGCGATCCTTTCACGTTGAACAATCTGGGATATATCTCCGAGCTGCAGGGCGACCTGGACCGGGCGCTGAAGTTTTATAAGCTGGCAGCGCAGCAGGGCAGCACCGCATCGATCGATCGCAGCAATACGAAGCAGTTGGAAGGCAAGCCGATTGAGAACGCACTGAATGGTCTGAGCGATG
Organism: uncultured Acidobacteriaceae bacterium; assembly: GCA_963757575.1. GTDB lineage: Bacteria > Acidobacteriota > Terriglobia > Terriglobales > Acidobacteriaceae > KBS-83. The sequence continues at coordinate 287,889 of CAVWSD010000007.1, read as the reverse complement.
GGCCCATGCGCGTGAATCACATCAATGTTGAAGCGGTCGCTCTCTTATCGGAGAATCGCACCTCTGAAGCAGACAGTCTGCTCCAGGGAGCCGTCGCCATGGATCCCCGGAATGCCTTCACCTTGAACAACCTCGGGGTGGCGAAAGAGTCCGTTGGAGACTATGAAGGTGCATTGAAGTATTTCAATCAAGCCGCCGCACTGCGCTCCTCTGAGCCGGTAGTGGTGACGCTGGATCGCGCATGGAGAGGCAAGTCCGTCAGTGACATGGCCGCCGAGAGCGCGCGACAACTGGAATCACGCCTGAAGAATACAGACAATGCCCAGGCACAGGCCGCCTTGCTGATGGTACGCGGCGTCTCCGCGACAAACCGGAATGACTGGCAGGCTGCAAGACGGGATTTTCTGAAGGCATATTCGCTCGATCCCAACAGCGCATTTTCCCTTAACAATCTCGGTTACGTTTCCGAGCGGGACGGTGACCTTGAGACGGCGAACTTCTTTTACATGAGAGCGCAGAAAGCGACTGATGCCAACGCCCCGGTGGGCCTTGCGAGCAGCAGCCTGGCCGAAGGGCAGCATGTAGTCGTTGTTGCAGCGGACAGCCAGCAGAAAGTCGGCGGTGAACTGGATCGCTACCGCCAGGAGCGACATGCGGAGCCTGGGAACGTCGAGCTCGAGCGTCGCGACGGTACTCCGGTTGACACCACCCCGGCCGCATCGCCCTCGACGCCTCCTTCCTCGAATTCTCCTGCACCGGCACCAACAACTCCTGCTCCTTCAAATCCTCGCTCTTCTCCTCCCCCTCCGGGACCCGCAGCCACTACGCCGCAAACTCGTCCTCATTCCAACTAAGGGATATCCGCCTTGCCGAACGAATCTACGCAGCAGCACCCTTCCCAGAAGTCCATGGTTCTCCTCTCTCGCCTGCTCTTTCCGCCGAATGACGCTGCCGCGTCAGCCCGCCTGGAGGCGGATGTCAGAGGCATCAGCCAGCAAGATTTCGACGAGCTGGTGGAATTGGCGAACCTGAATCACGTAGTCATGCGTGGATTGGCAGTCTTCCTGAAGATTGTTCGCGGCGCGAATGACGATGTCCGTGCCGGGTGGGCGACTGCCGCAATGGAGACGGAGCGCGCGCGAATCGATGTCGCGGTCCCGGTCCTCCATAACGTGTGCAAGGCTTTCGATGAAGAAGGACTTGGCGTCGCGGTGATCAAATCGCTGGATCACTGGCCGGACCTGGGCAGCGATCTCGATCTGTACACGAGCGCCAAACCGGAACAGGTGCTCGATCTGATGCGCAGGCGGTTTCAGGCGCAGACAGCGGCACGAAGCTGGGGAGATCGCCTGGCGCGCAAGTGGAACTTCGATATTCCCGGCCTGCCGGAAGCGGTGGAGATCCACATAGGCCGACTGGGCCAGACCGGAGAGCAAACTGCGATTGCGTCTCGCCTGGTCGAACGTGCGCGCTCGATCGAGATTGCCGGCCTTCCTTTCCGCACTGCATCCATATCAGATCGCCTCCTGATCTCGACTCTGCAGCGCATGTACCGTCACTTTTACTTCCGGTTGTGCGACATCGTCGATTCCGGGGAGCTCATCGAGTCGGGTGTTATCGACTACCAGGATCTGCGTTCCTCGGCAATTGGCGCTGAGATATGGGAGGGCACTGCGACCTATCTGGTGATCGTGTCGGATTACGTAAAGCAGTATCGCGGCACGGGCCTCGATCTTCCGGCGTTCGTGAAGGAAACCGCACGATTTGGCGGCGATCAGGCCTACTATGCCCGCAGCTTTCTGCGCGTGCCGATTATGCCTCAATCTGCCAGCCTTTACAGCTCGCAACTCACCGGCCTGCTGCGCCAGGGCGACCTGAACAACAGCGCCAGACTTGGTCTGTTGCCATGGTTGGCCACGGCTGCCTATGTCGGCCAGAAGCTCACCGGGAGTGACAAGGGCATCTGGTAGTATCCAGCAGCCGAATCAATAATCAGATCGGGGTCCCGGGGAGCAGTAATCTCCCCGGGACCGTTTCTTTTAGCAGGAAACTGGATAACCGCTGAGGATGCGACGGCCCTTGGCGGTCATTGCTGGGGCTGCTGCTGGGGCTGTTGTGGCGACTCTGGGGCGACTCGTGCCGTTTGTGGCTGCTGCGGCTGCTTGGGGAAATATCCTCTCCGCGTCCGCACGGTCATCGGGCCGTGTTTCGGCGCCCTGGCCTCTACACGTACGATCCGGTACCCGCCGAGAGCCGCGGCCTTGCTCGAGTGGTACCCGACGGTGTACTGATTCCGGATATCACTCGCGACCTGCGCCGCGATCGCATCCACATCCTGCAAAGAACTAGGGAAGTAAGCGACGCCGCCCGTCTCCAGGGATAGCGATTGCAGATCGCTCCTGGCTCGAGCAGCTTCTTCCCTGCTGAGGTCCTCATAAAGGAGACCGACGGTATAGACTACCGGCCCATTCAGAGCCTGCACACGGCGGATCGCCTGATCGAGTGTCAGCCTCGATGCATTGTCTCCGCCGTCCGTGATGATGAGCAGCACCTGTTTCTGCTGCTTTGCATGTCGCGACATCTCGTTTGCGGAGGCGACCACTGCGTCATACAAGGCCGTGCCGCCCCGGGAGTCGATGTGGGAAAGACCCTTTTCGAGTAAGGCCACGTTGGAGGTGAAGTCCTGATCGATAAAGGCTCGATCCGAAAAATTCACGATGAATGCCGTGTCCGCCGAGTTCGAGGCCTTCACCAGATGCAAGGCGGCATCGTTGATCGCTGCGCGCTTGTCACGCATCGATCCGGAGTTGTCGACGAGAATGCCCAGCGATACCGGGACATCCTGATGCTGGAAGGATGCGACCGTTTGGGGGACGTTGTCCTCCCAGACCTGGAAATCGCCACGCGTCAGGTCGGTGATGAGCCGGCCCTTATCGTCGACCACTGTGCAGGGCAATAGCACCTCATCGACATCCGCACGCAGGACGAAACCATTGCCCTGCTTCGTGAGGGTCCGGTCGCCCGGCGCCGTGCTGCTGGATGTTGAGGGCGCCGTCGGCGTATTCTCCGCGACCGGCGCTTTTTCCTCCAGATCGGGGGAGAGAATCGGGTCCCGGTCGATGGTCAAACTGGGCTGAGCCTGTGGCTGGGTGAGGTCCCGCGTCGGGGCGGTTCCTGGCGTCTTCGGTGGTGTGGGCTGGGTCTGCGCGGCCTGGATCTGGGCAGCCTGGGTCTGGGCGGCCTGGGTCTGGGCGGATGCCGCTTCTCCGGCGCAGCAAAACGCGAGAGCCGCAAGTACCCACAGGCATCTTCGTGATCTAAGCGGTGCTACTGCCGGCATAAACACATTCGACCGCCTGAGAAAGACTGACTGACTCATTTTACGATTTCTCGGCACTATATCGCTCGGCACCATCAGGACTGAGCCGCGATCTGTGGCATGGACAACTCGAGTGAAAAGGGCTGCTGGTTTGGCGCGGCCGCGAACACCCACATCCCGTGAAAGCCTTCCTTCCATTCCGGATGAAGGGCCAGCAGCGCTTTCATCAGTGCAACGCTTTTGGTTCTTGCCGCTGCCAGGTTGCTCACGTCCTCCGTTTCGTAGCGGATAACCAAATCGAAGCCGCCAAAGGTACTGTCGGTGTGGATGTTAGTGATCGACACGGGGGCCCCCGCGACATTGACGACCATCGGTTGCGCACCCGGCAGGCCGCCGGGAGTGGTAGCGCGGACCTCCTGAATCAGCTTGTCGAAGTTGTTGCTGTCGACAAATTCGGCGGGGAGGAGCAGGTAGATTGCCGTCTCATAATAAAAGTAGGCGTTCCAGATCTGCCCGGCCTTGTTGTAGTCACGAGCTTTCGTCCAATACCAGACGCCATCGTGTCCTGCACTCGTGAGCGGGCGGGGAAAGAATCCTGCCAGTTGCCAGGCGCCGTCGGGGCTTTTCTCGACCAGCATGGAAAGCCGCTGCGGATTCTTGACTCCCGTGGCCTCGACAATGGCGAAGGCGAAACGGCCTGCCGGCAACCCCGGAATGTTGAAGATGACGTGCAGATCGTTGGCAGCGACGCCGCAGAAAAACTGCACGGCGTCTCCGCCCGGCGGCACGTCCGTGGCATCGAGGTCGTAGACGGATGTCACGCTCAGCGTCGCACCAGCCAAGGCAGGGTTGAGCTTTTGAATGGAAGCAGCGATGCCATCGAAATGGCTGGCCACCGCGGGTATGGTTGCGGCCCTTACACCAGCGGCGTCGTTGGCCTGCATCCTGCTCGCGATGTTGCGCACCGAGGTGACGATCGCGCTTCGCTCAGGCTCTTTCATCTCCGCCTGGGTGGTGCACGTGACGGCGCCGGCAGCAGTCGCGGTCAGAAGAAAGAGGGCGGCGGCGCTAAGGCGCCAGAGAAAGGACCACGAGAGCCCAAAAGTAGCGAGAGAAAGCCAGCGTTGAATCCTGCATACCATAGCCGTTACTCGCTCCAGTTCATCACGAAATGCTGCGACTGTCCAAATCAATTGGTAACGTCAAATGCACCGCAGCCGTCATGGCTTGCTGCCGCTTTGGGACAGGAAAACGACGTCGTACAGCCTACTCGGAAGATGATATCAACTCTACGCGGATAACTCAGGCCGGTGTTCGACGACTCACCGCAAACGGGTTCCTGTACGTCAAAATCATCCGGCTGGTAAGAGAGGTCGCGCACGAGCGACCACCTGATCCAGTGTTCAGGTCCGGTCGGCTTTGCAACTCATGCGCAGTGTCCCCATCGATGGGCTTTCCGGCGCGTGTCCACGGCTCCATTCAAAGAGGCCACGCTTGAATGCGTTGTATTGCTGACTGAATTCCGTTCACCTGAGCGGATTGCGAACAAGTGAGCGTTGCGGTTTGGCCGCCTGCGCGCATTCTTGGGCCCCGGAAGTTCTGTAAACAACCAGGTGTCATTTGTTTCGCTGGAGATCCCCTCGCTTGTTTACCGAGTGGATAAGCCAAGCGACCGGAAAAAACCTATATAAAACACGCGAATTACGATAAGCGCCCAATAGCTAAGCGGAGTTTGGCCGCGCCGATGGCCCCGCTTGCTTGTATCTGGACCTGTAGCTACTCTATGCAATGCAATTTCTTGTCAAGATGCCTTTTGTAGAACATGTCGGCTGGAAAGTGGGATGCCATTGTAGGTCCCTCGTCATTACAAAAGACACACGCCTTCCCGGAATGGGTGCAACCATATCCCACCATAGAGGAAGGTGAACAATTCTGTTCCATTGCTGAGCTTCCTCTTTTTTCCTCAGTCCCTGTTTCACGACTAGCCTGCGCAGCGAGCTCAATCTCGCGGCGCATTTTTTGGCATTCCACAGTGGCCTGGGGAAAGAAAGTATGCGCTCAGCTTGGCGTCCGCTCACCTGCGCAATCGTAAGCACCTTCTTCTTGCTGCTATTGACCGCCTGCGGGGTGGCCGTGAAGGATTCTTCGCCCTTCGCCGACGGTGCCGTGACGGTTGCCCTTACCGGGCCGACGACTGTGACTCTCGGTGGCCAGTCGCAGTACGCCGCCACAGTCACCGGCAGCACCGACGCCACGGTTAAATGGAGCGTCAACGGAGTAGCTGGGGGAGATGGCACCGTTGGTTCGATCTCGACAAACGGACTCTATGTAGCCCCGGCAAGCGCACCTCAATCTTCGAAAGTGACAATCACGGCCACTAGCGTGGCTAGCCCTTCCATTTCCCAGAGTCTTCCCGTAGCCCTGGCGGCTGGGCCGACCACTGCGCCATCTACCGTCAAGCTGACCCTGAGCGGCTCCAGCAGCGTCACGTTAGGCGCATCATCGCAGTACAACGCGGCCATTACCGGGAGCACAAATACCTCCGTTACCTGGGACGTGAACGGAGTCGCAGGAGGGAATGCCACAGTCGGGACGATCGATGCGAGCGGGCTCTATACGGCCCCCGTTACCATGCCGCAAGCCACAAATGTGACGATTACTGCGACCAGCGTGGCAGATCCTACCGTTTCGGAGGGGCTCACCGTTCTCCTTGCCGCGCCTCCGCCACTTCCGGGGGGGAACGGCCCTACCGTGACCCTGGTCCTCACGGGACCATCGAGCGTCACCGTAGGTAATTCGTCGCAGTATGCAGCGACCGTGACCGGCAGTACAAATACCGACGTTACCTGGAGCGTGAATGGAGTTGCGGGAGGAAACATCACGTCTGGCTCCATCTCTGCAACTGGACTCTATGCTGCACCAGCCATCGCACCTCAGCCTGCGAATGTAACTATCACCGCGACCAGTGTGGCAGATCCCTCGGTTTCGCAGAGCCTTGCGGTGGCACTTACTGCAGCGCCGGTGCCGCCGGGCGGGCCTGGCGTGACACTGGTACTGACCGGAGCGACCAGCATTACGCTGGGGACCTCATCGCAATATGCCGCCACGGTGACTGGAAGTTCGAACACGGGCGTGATCTGGACCGTGAATGGAGTCGCGGGCGGGAACGACACCGTCGGTTCCATTTCCCCGACCGGCTTCTACAAAGCTCCTGCGGTGGAACCCGGTTCCTCAAAAGTGACAATCGCGGCGGCCAGCCTGGCTGATCCTTCTGTAGCGCGGAGTCTTATCATCACTCTCGTCGCTCCTCCGCCGCCTCCACCAGTCGTGACACTTACCCTGACCGGAACGACCAGCGTGACATTGGGAAACTCGTCGCAATATACCGCGGTCGTGAAGGGCAGCTCGAACACAGGCGTGATCTGGAGTGTGAACGGAGCGGTGGGAGGGAATCACACCGTTGGCTACATCTCCACGAAAGGGTTCTATTCGGCTCCTGCGACGGCGCCGAGCTCCTCTACAGTGACGATAAGGGCGACCAGCATGGCCGATTCCTCCGTTGCGCGCAGTCTAAATGTCACGCTTGCCGCGCCTCCGCCGCCCGTGACACTTACCCTGACCGGGACCAGCAGCGTGACATTGGGAAGTTCGTCGCAATATACCGCGATTGTGAAGGGCAGCTCGAACACAGGCGTGATCTGGAGTGTGAACGGAGCGGTGGGAGGAAACCACACCGTGGGCTCCATCTCCGCGAACGGACTCTATTCGGCCCCTGCGACGGCGCCCGGCTCCTCAACGGTGACGATAAGGGCGACCAGCATGGCCGATTCCTCCGTTGGGCGGAATCTAAATGTCACGCTTGCCGCGCCTCCGCCGCCCGTGACGCTTACTCTGACCGGGACGACCAACGTGACATTGGGAAGTTCGTCGCAATATACCGCGGTCGTGAAGGGTAGTTCGAACACAGGCGTGATCTGGAGTGTGAACGGAGCGGTGGGAGGGAACCACACCGTTGGCTACATCTCCACGAAAGGGTTCTATTCGGCTCCTGCGACTGCGCCGGGCTCCTCTACAGTGACGATAAGGGCGACCAGCATGGCCGATTCCTCCGTTGCGAGGAATCTGAATGTCACGCTTGCCGCGCCTCCTCCGCCTCCGCCGCCCGTCAAACTGGCGCTGAGTGGAGCGAGCACGGTTACGCTCGGGACCTCATCGCGGTACGCCGCGACCGTAACCGGTAGCTCCGACACCGCGGTCACATGGAGCGTCGACGGCGTGGTCGGAGGCGATCGTACCGTCGGTTCCATCTCCGCAGGCGGGCTTTATACCGCACCTGTAAACCCGCCACAAACCTCAAAGGTAACCATCACGGCGACCAGCGTTGCCGACCCATCGGTTGCGCAGACTCTTCTCGTGGTGCTGGACCCGCCGACAACTCCAACCGTGACGCTCGCTCTGAGCGGCGTGACCACTGTTACGCTGGGGACCTCGTCGCAATACTCCGCGACGGTGAAGGGAAGCACGAACACCTCCGTGACCTGGAGCGTGGATGGCGTCGTGGGGGGCGATCCTTCCTTCGGTTCTATCTCTGCAAAGGGACTCTATACTGCTCCGGCAACTGCACCCCAGCCGTCCAAGGTAACTATAACGGCGACAAGTGTAGCCAATTCCGCGGTCTCCCAGAGTCTGGTTGTTGTCCTGGACCAGCCGCAGCCACCCAACGTGACGCTTACCCTCGCGGGATCGACGACCGTCACCTGGGGAACGTCATCCCAGTACGTCGCGACTGTGAAGGGCAGCACAAACACTGGCGTGACCTGGACTGTGAACGGAGTGGCGGGGGGAAATGCCACGGACGGCACCATCTCCGCGGCCGGCCTCTATACCGCTCCAGCAAGCGCGTCCCATATCTCGACGGTGACTATCACGGCCACCAGTGTGGCTGATCCTACGATTGCCAAGAGCCTGGTGACCGCGCTGGTACCGCCAACATCCCCATCCCCGCGGATTCCGGCGAATGCTATCTCATCCGGCTCATTGGATGCCTCGAGCAAATGGTTGTGGAATCACGACCCAGGTACACCCGGGAGTTCGCAGGGATCCAGTGTCTATCCTGTCTCCGGCCTCACTTCGGATAATGCCGCCAGAGAGTACTACATGACCTACTCCGGCCGTGGAGGAGAGATTTACCACCTGGCTTTTGCAACGGATCCGAACGCGACTCATTTCGTGTATGACGTAAACGTGTACGTGGCCAACCCATCACAACTGGCGAACCTTGAAATGGATTTGAATGATGTCATGGCCGACGGAAGGACGGTCATCCTTGGCACCCAATGCTCCACGTATTCCAAGAGCTGGGAGTACACGTACAGGACGAACGGTAAGGGTGGCTGGCATTCCTCCAACCTGCCATGCGACCCCAAGAAATGGGCCGCAAATACCTGGCACCATTTCCAGATCGCCTCTCACCGTGACGGGAATGGCATTGCCACCTATGACTGGGTGGGTGTGGACGGCGTCTACAGCAACTTCCAAAATGCAACTGGCAATTCGGCAATGAATCTGGGATGGCAGAAAGGAACTCTACTCATCAATTTCCAGATCGATGGAGCAAATCCCGGAAGCGGCTCAAACACACTCTATACGAATAAGTTGACTATCTATCGCTGGTGAGATTGCCGCAGTTTGGACGATCTTCGGTCGACACAGCACGACGACGTAGTCGAAATGCGATTGTTCGTCTGTAGTCTGTAAGTTCTCGTTTTAATGGTGCATCATGGTTCCGAGACGCCAGTAAAAGCGGATGCATCCAGACACCCAGCCAACATCTCCGAACGGACTGCAAACCTCCAGCCTGGCGATCCCTGATCGGCCGCCTGTTCTTCGGAGTGATAGGTTCATGACCTTTCGTGCATCGTGCTATCGGAGCAGGTAGGCCCTATTTGGAGTGAATGCTTGCGAAGAATAGCCATGCCCTTTCTGTGAAGTTGGGTGAGTTGCCGGACCAGTAATTTCTGTCCCAATGGCCATCGATGCTCCCTGCCCATTCGTGACCGAAATGATGAATGAACTCGGCTATGACAGGCACGTGATCCTTGCAGCCACTCCACGCAAGCCGAACACCCCAGTCAGTTTTCTCTGCCGTTTGCCTTTGGCAGCCGTCAAGGAATCCCCACGTTACCCAATTGCCGTGGGGTGTAGTCGCAAACTGCGGACTGTTAGCCTCAAAACCAGAGAACTGCTCATCATCGTCTCCGTGAATGTAGAGGATGGGCACGGGTCGCGCCAGCTTCGCAGGCGGATCCATCAAGGGAGTCGCGATGGCGACGATGCCGCTCACTTCCCGGGGATGTCGCGCGGCGAATAGTTGAACCATTCCTGAACCGCTCGAAAAGCCAGCAAGAAAAATCCGTTTGCGGTCGGGGTGATCGCGGTGCATTACATCGCGAAGCACAGCCAACAGGTATCCGTCATCGTCAACCGGGAGTGCACCAGGCGCAAGCAAGTGGGTGCGCGAGCCCTTCATTTCCCAAAAGGTAACATTCTCTTTCCCGTCTGCCGGCTTATCGGTCCGCGTCGCAACGAGTTCCGGAAAGACAGCGAGAAACCCGTTGCGTTCTGCCTCCTCTTTCCAGAGGAAATTGTCTGCCTCATATCGAGCAGTGCTGCCAATCCCTCCAAGCATGAACACAACTGCGGGATGAGCAGCGAGATGCGGCGGACGGAAGAGCAGATAGGGGCGGCTATACCCGTTGTGTACAATCTGATGGCTTTCAAGTTGTGCTCGCGCAGGCATCGAAAGCAGGATGCATATCGCGGCGAGGGCCGCTGTCTGTCGCCGGATGCCTGGGTAGCCGATCACATTACTCAGAATTACGTGGTACTTTGAAACCATTCATGTGACCTGGGGCGCGATCCTATGAGAGCGGAGAAGGTCTTGTCAAGAATCATGCAGTTATCGCGAAGCGCGTACACCCGATCATAAAGCTGCTAACTACCGGCTCACTGGCAAAGTGAAGCCGCGGACCGGCAGCCGATCAACCAACAGTGCGCCGCGTAATGTGTATCGCAAACTCGAGGAACGCACTCTCTTGTGTGGGTGGACGCTGCACAAAGCTGTTGACAGGGACAAATCCGCCTGACTATTCTTTGTTGCGTTGCTTGAAAGCATTCAAATAGACGATACTTTGGAGATGGTGGACTGCCGTTCACAGGCTGCGCGGGATTCTCGATGGATTGCAAGGGTGAACTGCTTGTCCTGGGTCTGTTGACCTTCAAAGCCGCATTGGATATGGACTTGCCTCGGCAACCAGTCCGAAGCAACTGCATGTAGCCGTCAGTGTTAGTTGGATCGTCAGGAGAAATCTTGTATCAACCCGAGACCTATGTCATCACGCTTTCGTTCATGATCGCCAGCATGTTGTGTTGGGGATCATGGGCGAATTCGGTCAAATTTGCGCCTGGGTATCGCTTTCAGTTGTTTTATTGGGACTATGTGATCGGCCTTGTTCTTGGGGTGGTTGCCTGGGGCATCTCGCTCGGCAGCCTTGGCGCAACCGGGCGACCGTTTCTGGCAGATCTTGCGCACGCGAACGGTGCCCACATTGGCTGGGCTATCGTTGGCGGAGTGATTTTCAATGTGGCCAATCTACTACTGGTGGCTGCAATTGAAATCGCGGGGCTAGCCGTAGCTTTCCCTGTGGGCATTGGTATCGCGCTGGTGGTTGGCGCAATCAGCAGCTATCTAATTTCACCTAAGGGTAACGCCCTTCTGCTCTTCGGAGGCATTGCGCTGGTACTGGCCGCAATCGTGTGCGATGCCGCTGCCTATCGCGAGCGGGAGCGGGAAAAGCCGGCGATGAGCCGGCGCGGCGTTGTGATCAGTGTGATCTCCGGCATACTTATGGGCTGTTTTTATCCCTTTGTGGCAAAGGCAATGACCGGCAGCGATGCGTCAGGACCATACGCGGTTGCCGCCTTCTTCGTCCTGGGTGTCGCTGTCTGTGCGTTGCCGGTCAATTACATATTGATGCGCAAGCCCCTCGATGGAAAGGAGCCCGTTTCCCTGCACGGCTATGCCGAAGCGCCGTTGCGATGGCATCTGTGGGGTGTCGCAGGAGGCGTGATCTGGTGCACGGGGGCGGTGCTGAATTTCGTCGCGTCTCGTGCGCATCTTGTCGGACCCGCTGTGTCATATTCCATTGGGCAGGGAGCGACGATGATTTCTGCTGCCTGGGGAGTGTTCGTCTGGCACGAATTCTCTGGCGCGCCGCGGCGATCCCGCACGTTTCTGGTCTGGATGTTCGCTTTGTTCCTGCTCGGGCTGGTTGCTGTCGCCCTGGCTCCAATTCTTTAACCTGTTCAGCCATGGCCAGTGAGTTGTAGACAACAGAGGGACTCCATGCAGACCAGCCGAAAGCCAATTGTTGTGGTTGGGAGCATCAATCTGGATCTCGTATCGATCGCGGCTCATATTCCAGCCGCGGGAGAAACGGTGCTCGGACACGAGTTCCAGATGCATCCGGGTGGAAAAGGAGCCAATCAGGCCGTCGCGGTCGCGCGCCTTGGCTATCCCGTGCAGATGATTGGAAAGATCGGCTCTGACGCTTTGGGGGATCAGTTGTGGACCCACCTGCAGCACGCCGGCGTTGGGCTCGAAGGTGTCCAGCGCTCCCAGGGTGCTTCAGGGGTGGCGATGATCGTGGTCGCTGATCACGGAGAAAACTGCATCGTTGTCACTCCGGGAGCGAACGCGAAAGTTACACCCGAGTATGTGGACTCGCATCGCGATCTGATCAGAAATGCCGGCCTTGTCTTGACGCAACTGGAAATTCCCCTCAACACCGTGCTGCGCGTCTCCGATCTTTGCTCTCAATATCAGGTTCCTCTGATCCTCGATCCCGCTCCCGCGCAGGCGCTGCCTCCAGACTTGTTGAAACGCATTCGTTGGTTCACGCCGAACGAGACGGAGGCAGCGTTCTACGCGCCCAATGGCTTGGCAGGCAACGACGATGCCGCGTCGCGTGCACGTGCGCGCCTTCTGCTGGCGCAGGGACCAGAAGGCATCCTGCTCAAGATGGGTGCGCGCGGCGCATACCTCGCCACGCACGAGATAGAAGAGCAGCTTGATGCCATTGCAGTGAACGCGGTCGACACGACGGCAGCTGGTGATGCATTTAACGGGGCATTCGCAGTCGGCTTATTGCTTGGCAGGAGTCCTAGGGAGAGCGCGCGCTTTGCCGCGGTGGCTGCCGCATTGTCGGTCACCCGAGCCGGCGCACAACCATCCATGCCGGTCCTTCAGGAAGTAGAACAATTGCTCGACAAACATTCGTAGTGCAATCGTCAGCGAACAAATTATGTGGAATAGAGAATCTATGAAGACCATTCGCAGTTCCATGCTTCCCGCGGCCGGCGCGTTGGTCGCTGCAAGCATGCTTGCCGCTCCAGCTCTTGGCCAGGACTCGCAGTACCGCCCTGTGAACCAGCAGTTTCCGTCGCCCGACTGCCTCACGCTAAGCAACGCATATTCGGCCGCATTGGCCGGCGGCTATCATCCCTGTCCGGCAACGACGCACGAAGAGTGGTTGCAGGATATCGAGCACTGGCGGACAGAGCGAAGAATCCGCATCGGCTATGACAGCTCGCGCTACGACCTTCCCGCATTGCGGTGGACACAATCGAGCTTCATTCAGCCGCAGATGATGGTGCAGGATAGATATTTGTACGATCCGGTTGCAGGAAAGTACACCGTGGACCGCTATCTCGACGATCTCGAGAAACGCTACGGCGGAATCGACGCCGTGCTGGTCTGGTCGACGTATCCCAACATGGGGATGGATGATCGCAATCAGCATGACATGGTGCGCTCCATGCCGGGTGGCATTGCTGGGGTGCAGCAGATGGTGGCCGACTTCCATCGGCGCGGTGTCCGGGTCCTCTTCCCCATGATGATGTGGGATCAAGGGACGCGCGATCCAGGTGTGTCCTGGCCGCAGGCAATTGCCGAGTTCATGAAGCAACTGAACGCCGATGGCATCAACGGAGACACGCAGGACGGTGTGCCGCTGGCATTTACCCTGGCCGCAGAAAAGGTGGAGCATCCTCTCGCATTTGAGCCAGAGGGCGGTCCAGCTGACGAAGCAGTGGCTTGGAACGTGATGACCTGGGGACAATACAAATATCCGTTTGCGCCCGAAGTAGACCGCTACAAGTGGCTCGAGAGCCGCCACATGGTCAACATCTCCGACCGTTGGAACCGCAGCAAGACCGACAACCTCCAGTTCGCCTTCTTCAACGGAGTCGGCTGGGAAAGCTGGGAAAACATCTGGGGCATCTGGAACGGTGTCACTCCGCGCGACGGAGAGGCGACCCGTCGCATGGCCACCATCGAGCGCGGTATCGCTCCGTTTCTTATCAGCCCCGAGTGGGAACCCCTGTATTCGATGAATTTGTACGGGATCTTCTCGAGCCGCTGGCCGCTCGGAGACCAGACAGTCTGGACGATCGTGAATCGGAACGAATACGACGTGAACGGACCGCAGATGTCTGTGCCACCGAAAGCGGATGTGCGCTACTTCGATCTTTACCACGGCGTGGAACTCCAGCCGAATCATGAAAACGGTAAGGATGTCTTATCTTTCCCCATCGAGGCGCATGGTTTCGGCGCTGTCCTCGCAACCCACGGCGAGCCAGATGCCCACATTCAGGATTTGATGAAGCGCATGAAGGCGATGACCGCCAAGCCGCTCTCCGGCTTCGATGGTGTGTGGAAGCCGATCCCGCAGCAACTCGTCGAGATCGCACCGACCAAGCCGGCGTCCAGCGCGCCCGAAGGCATGGTCAAAATTCCTGGAGCCTCATTCGTTTTCAAAGTCAGAGGTATCGAGATCGAAGGGTTGAACGATGTTGAAGTTGATGTGCAGTATCCATGGGAAGACATGCCTCGGCGCTTTCATGAACACACGATGCGGATCCAGCCCTTCTATATGGATAAGTATCCGGTTACAAATGTTGAGTTCAAAAAATTCCTGGATGAATCGCACTACCATCCGCAGAATGATCTGAACTTCCTCCGCGATTGGAAGAACGGCACCTATCCGGAGGGCTCGGCAAACAAGCCCGTCACGTGGGTCTCCCTGGAAGATGCTCGCGCTTACGCCAAGTGGGCGGGGAAGCGCCTGCCACATGAATGGGAGTGGCAATATGCCGCTCAGGGCACCGACGGCCGCACCTATCCGTGGGGAGACACCTGGCAGCAGGATGCGGTGCCAACTCCCAGCCATGGCCGCATTCTGAACGAGCCGGATAACGTTGAGGCGCATCCTTCCGGCGGAAGCCCATTCGGCGTCATGGATCTGGTCGGCAATGTGTGGCAGTGGACCGATGAGTACACCGATGAACACACGCGGGCAGGCATTCTACGCGGTGGTAGTCACTATCAACCGCTCGGCTCTATCTGGTATTTTCCGCAGGCATATCGCAACGACGAGCATGGGAAGCTGCTGATGATGGCCCCAAGCTACGATCGCTCCGGCACACTCGGCTTCCGGTGCGTTGAGGACGCACAGTAGGTCAGGGCAGAGGCGGCAGCCTTCTCGGAATCCTTGGGTCTGGTCCTGTGGGCGGTGGTCCGATCGACTATCGCGGACAGCAATGGAATTGGATGCTTTCAGCAACGGAGTGAGTCACCGATGGTACGGGAGGAAAATTATCTGTGTCCAAACAGAGAATGAGTACTAAAGCACTTTGCGGCTTTTGCCTGATCATTTCTATGGGTGGCGCCGCCCAGGTGCTCGGACAGCATTGGGTCGGGACATGGGAGGGCAGTCCGGCTCCCGGAGGAACACAGCAGTTCGAGAACCAAACGCTTCGCGAGATTGTGCACACGAGCATCGGCGGAGATGGCGCCAGGATCAGAGTCTCCAATGCTTTCGGCACTGAGCCCCTCGTCGTCGGTGCCGCGCATCTTGCATTGCATGCCTCAGGCTCCTCCATTCAGCCGGCTTCCGATCATGCCGTGACCTTCGGGGGAAGCGGCTCAATCACGATACCTGCCGGTGCGCTCGCTCTGTCTGATCCGGTCAAACTCCCTATCCCGGCGGATGGTGACTTAGCCGTGAGCATCTTTCTGCCGAAAGCTACCGTCGCAAAAACATTGCATCCGCTCGCCCTTCAAACCTCCTACGTGTCGACCACGGGAGACACGACTGGTGCGAATGCACTCGTCGAGTCCCGCACCATTGATTTCTGGCCCTTCTTAACAGGCGTGGATGTGAGCGGGCCCGGCAACACCGAGGCCGTTATAACAATCGGCGACTCTATCACCGACGGCTACACGTCAACAAAGGACGCCAATCACCGTTGGCCAAATTTCCTGGCGGCTCGCCTCGCTACTTCCGGCAAGCGAAATATCGCGGTGTTGAATGCGGGGATCAGCGCGAATCGTATCCTGCACGGCGAGGGGGAAGACGGGACTAATGCGCTGGAGAGGTTCGATCGTGATGTTTTGGCTCAGCCCAACGTGAGATACCTCATCGTTCTCGAAGGGATCAATGACATCGGTCAGCCAGGGGCGGGCCGGCCCGATTCGGAAGCCGTAAGTTCACATGAGATCATCGCAGGATTGCAACAGATGATTGCCCGCGCTCACGAGCATGGGATCAGAGTATATGGCGCAACGCTTACGCCCTTTGCCGGCACGACCGGCAACTACTACACGCCTGAAAAAGAAGAGAAGCGTCAAGCGGTAAATAAGTGGATCCGAACGAGCGGTGCATTCGATGCTGTTATCGATTTCGACAAAGCAACACGAAACCCTGCTCAACCGAAGGAGTTTTTGCCGGCCTACGACTCAGGCGACCACCTCCATCCGAATGACGCGGGCTATAAGGCGATGGGAGATACGATTGACTTGTCATTATTCCAGTGAGCAACCGCGGACGGCCTCAGATGGAGGATATCCGCAGCCGTTTCAGCAGCTAGTCTCTCGGCACCGCAGTGCGGCCGTTGCGCAGCGAGATCCTCGTCGTTCGTGTCTTGTCGTCCACGAGGAGCAACTGAGATAGCAGTTCACGAGACGAAAGGATCGATGAGTATAGTGAAACTCACCCATAGCAAAAACGGTGGCTCGACTCCGCCTCAATCCGTCCTCGATACCTGCTGAATAGCTAGTTCATCGTAGTTCCGTGCATGGTTCACGCAGAATGTTGGCTGGCCACGCTCAAAATGAAATTCGCCGGCGTTTTGCAAGCGTGCCCCTTTCTATCAACCCAAATATTGCCTTGACAGCCCTAAGGTCTGAAGACTAACTTCTGTTTCGGCCCTGTACTTGAAACCTTTCAATAGTTCTAAGATTTGCTTCATTGTTGGAGGTCTCCTATGAAACGACGTTTCCAGTTCCTGCTAGGATTTTTTCTTCTCTTCCTGGCTGCGACTAATGTGTGGGCGCAGTTTGCGCAACGCGGCGCGCTCGCAGGGACGGTCTTCGACTCTTCAGGCGCTGTTGTACCCGCAGCGCAAGTCACATTGCTCGATATCGCGCAAAACCAAAGCAGGAATATCAAGACAGATTCCGCAGGGCACTATGAGTTCGATAACCTTGCAGCAGGTCAGTATCAGTTGACGACGACGGTCCAGGGTTTTGAAAAGCAGAAATCCGAGTCGATCTCTGTGAACATCGGTGCAGTCGCCCATTACGATTTCAAGTTAGTCCCGGGTTCTGAGCAGCAAACGGTCACGGTGAGCGCAGAATCGGGCGGTCTAGAAACTGACCAGACGACTGTAAGCACCAATATCACTGCCAAACAGTTTGAAGACCTTCCGCTCAATGGCCGCAATTTCACCGCAGTCGCGGCCTTGGCGCCCGGAGTGGCCACGATCCCACAACCAAACATCAACCCGGGTGGCACCTACTCGGTCGGCGCAATGTTTGCGTTCGGTGGGACGCAGTTTCAGACCGGCGGCTCGTTTCAGGGATCCCGCGATAACGGGTTCTACATCAACGGCGTAAATGTCAATGACAATTACGAAAGTAGTATCAGCTTTGCACCTTCTACCGAAGCAATGTCCACGGGAACAGTGAACGTATCAGAGTTCTCCGCCGCTTCGGGTCGCGACCTCTCCACATTGACGATGCAGACCAAGGGCGGTTCGCGCCAATTCCATGGCGAGGCATTTGAGTTCCTCGAGAACGACGATCTGAACGCCTTCAATCCCTACGACAAAGCTTCAGAAATGATAACTGGCCAACCGGTAACGAAGCCCACCATAAAACGTAACCAGTTTGGAGGCAATCTGGGCGGCCCCGTCTTCATCCCCAAACTCTGGCCCAGCCTCAGGAACAAGGCATTCTTCTTCGTAAACTATGAAAATCTCCTTGAGCACGACGGCGGCCAGCCGGTGCAGACATCGGTGCCTTCCGCCGCAGAGCGCACAGGAGACTTCAGCGAGTTGCTATGCACCAACCCTCGCTTCAACAACAGCCAATGCGCACCAACCCAACTGTATAACCCCTACCTCACCACCTATGATTCCAACGGAAATAGTTCGCGACCGCCGATTCCGGGTAATCGCCTCGATCTGGCCCGAAGGCCTGATGGAACGCCAGTCATCGATCCCGCGTCTCCGGGTTACTTAGCTTTATGGCCTCTGCCCAATCTTCCAAATATCCCAAGTAGCGAGGTAAACTACGTCGCTACAACCGCTCCAAGCATCTCCAACTACCACATCGACACACGATTTGACGCGACGATTACCTCCAAGGACTCTGCCTTTGTAACCTGGTCAAAGTCCATTGGGTCTTCGCAAATTTCGGGCGGCATACCTCCGGAGCAACTGCATAACTTTCCTAACACGGACCATGGATTTCTGATCACGACGAACTACGTCCATGTATTCTCTCCGCACCTGACCAACGAATTCATCTTCGGGTTCGGCGACAGCTTTCTCCTGGCTGCGGGTAACTTGAGCTACTTCAATAGCGATGCCAATCCGTTGAACCATTTATTTCAAAACACAGGAACGGGCGTCACGAAAGGCTCATTCGCGGTTAACGCTGGCAACTATGCCACGGTTGGCAGTAACGAATCGTTTCGCGCGGAGAATGAGTCGCTGCAGTTTTCCAACAACACTGACTGGGTAATTGGCCGGCATACGCTCGCGGTTGGCTTCAACTACTTGCGGAAAACCGAGACAGACTGGGATTTTGCTCGAAATGTCAGCTTTGGTACAAACCCGGTCGACTATCCTGTTGCCGTGAATACTCAAGCCTTCAGCGCCGGCGGATTTAGCCAGGATTATGTCGGAGGCGACAGCATTGCAGATCTCGAGATGGGAATCCCTGCAGACATGCAACCCCGCTATACCATCACGGGCGGGGATGCCACCGCGCCGGACCCACCCAGGATCGCTCCGTATTGGGGCATATATGTTAACGACAAGTTCCGCATCAATCCAAAACTGACTGTGTCGGCGGGCCTGCGCTACGACCTCAGCCTGCCACTCTATACGCCAAATCCCCACACCGGGCCCTGCTGCCAGATCTATACCGCCACGTCCGATGGCGGTATCCTGCGGATTCCGGGACTTGCGCCGGGATTGCCACAGCGCTACCTGAAGGCACACAAAGAGAATTTTGCGCCACGGATCGGCATCGCCTACAGCCCTAACCCTAGAACGGCAATCCGCGCCGGGTACGGAATTTTCTTCGATACGGGTGCTACCCAGCTCTCCAGCCAACAAGGTCAGGCATCGGGAGGTGCGATCAACTATGATGTCAGCAACATTTCCCTTGGCAAGCCGAAAGATACCCCTTTCTTAACTCTGGGAGATGTTTTCCCGGCTCCCCGGACGACTGCCTTAGGAACCTATCCGGTCCCGACCGGCCCAGGGGAAGGATACCTTGGAGATCTGGCTACCGGAAATGCGTGGAGTTCGGTTCAATACTTCGATCAAAAGTCATTCTCGTTGCCTTACTACCAGCGCATGCTTCTTGACGTTCAGCGCCAGGTAGGAAGCCGTGACGTCTTTACCTTGTCTTATATGGGAGCGCAAGGCCGCAAAGGACATGACACGGAAAACATTAACTTGCCCCCATATCAAACGGGTTGGATAAATGGCGCTGGCGCCGATGCATATAATGCTGCCCGTCCCAACAACTCTTCAAGATTTGGTGATATCCAGGTGTGGAGGGGAAGAGACAACTCCTTCTACAACGCGTTAATCGTCCTTTACCGGCATGACTTCAGCAACGGACTTCAATTCACGAGTAACTACACATGGGGTAAAACAGTCTCGGACTATCCCTACACCAATATCTTGAACCTGAATACCAGTGGCGGATCAAATGGATTCCAGTATCCAAATATCCGCAGCCGCGGAGAAGCTACCTTCTCTCATCGCAATCGTTTTGTCTTCAGCGGAATATGGGGCCCGCTATATGGGACAAGCTGGCCAGCTTACGCAAAGGTTCCACTCACTGGCTGGAGAGTATCGGGAATATTCACGCTGGAGTCCGGAGACGCTCTGACGGTGTCTAACGGCGGTCCGGGTAATTGCCTTCCTGACGGCGTCACCTGCGGCACAAGCGCGAACGACGGTGCCGGCGCGGATGAGCTGCTCGTTTCCGGCAACCCCAACCTGGGTCACGGGAGCAAGACATTCCTTCGACAATTCGATACTTCGAAATTCACGATTCCGGCACAAAACGTTCGCGGCAACTCAGGTTTAGGAACCGTAAGAGGTCCAGGGCAGAACAATCTGGATCTTTCACTTGCCAAGACATTTGCTGTATATGAAAGCCTGCACGTAGAGTTCCGCGCGGACGCATTCAACGCTCTGAACCACACCCAGTGGAATAGCTTGAACACAACGTACCCCAGCGGCAATCCGCAGTTTCCCTTTGGCTCAGTTAGTGGGGCAAGAGAGGCACGCATAGGGCAGGTGGGCGCAAAAATCGTCTTCTAGGCTACGTCCAGATCCGGCCAAAGATGACTGTGATGAGACAGGCCGGGTTTGGCACCAAGGATTACGTAGTTCTGTTAGACGGTGAATGTATCAGAGGTGCAAGCTTGTGCGGCGGGGAACGGACCAGCTTGCTGAACAGTGCTGCTCATGCAACCAATACCTAAGTGTCTAATTAGGATGAAATCACGTGCTCGATGGCGGATCGTTCTATTTTGCGTCATGCTCGGCTCATCTGCACACCTAATGTCAGCAGCGTCTCATTCTGAAAAGCTGCGTCATGGCCAACTGGTGATATCGCACGCTGAGTACATGGATCGCGTGAAGGCTATATGGATGGCCCAAATGATCGGCCAGTGGACGGGGCTTCGGTTCGAGCATCAGATCGCATCGGTCCTTAAAGATACGCCGTTGCGGACCGCCAACGGCTACGCGACGGTCGACGACGATTACTATTACGAGATGGTGGCGATCCGGGCGTTTGAGAAATATGGAACCCATCTGACGGTTGAACAATTGGGAGCGCAGTGGCTTGAAAACAATGCTGGTTCCTGGGGATCCAGCGAACAAACGCTCTTGTTGCTTAAGCGGGGAATAAAACCGCCGCAAACCGGCAGCCCGCGCTACAACAAACTGTGGTGGACGATCGGTCCGCAATTTAGTAGCGATGTCTATGGTGCGCTTGCTCCCGGTATGCCCAACGTTGCAGCGGAAATGGCTCGTCGATTGACCCATATCAATGGTTATGCTGAAGGCACAGATGGGGCCGTGTTTGTGTCTGGAATGATCAGCCTGGGCTTTGTCGAAACAGACACAAAGGAAATCGTGCGCAAAGCCGCGCGGTTGGTATCACCCCTGTCTCCTTATCGGCAATGTCTCGACATGGTCATCTCGATGGCTGAAGCTGGGAAGGCTCCGGATGAAATAAACAGCGTCATCAATGAGCGTTGGGGTATCGAGTATCCGGCGACGAACAATGCGGTGGTGAATGGCGGCATGGTGGCGACAAGCGTTTGGTTCGGAAGGGGCGACTTCGTCACGACGGAGAACCTCGCATTCAGGGCGGCAGACTTTGCTGACACAGATTGCAATGCAGCGAATGCGGGATCGGTCGTGGCTGCCATGCATGGAATGGCAGCACTACCAGAAAAGCAAGTGGCAGCTCTGCACGACCGTATTTACGGCGCCACCATGGGCCCTGTGGACCTAACGCCTCCGGTAAATGAGAGCATCACAGCCCTCGCGCAGCGCACGGCGATAATCGGAGAGAAAGTTCTTTTGGAGCACGGCGCCAGACTCAATCGTGACGCGCTGGTGATTTCCACGCAACAGCCTAGGACCCAGGCGCCGGAGCTATTCAAGCTTTCAGAGCTTACGAAATGGTGGAATCCCGCCTGGACTCTGGAGCGTGCTGGTTTCGGAGGCGCTGGCGGAGGACTCCCAGGAATTCGTGGTGACACTTACCTGGATGGCGAGACTCTTGCGATTTGGCCGAGGGATGAGGTCCGTGGCGCGCTTTTGCATCGGTCTATTGAGCTCGGCGACGAAGCTTCGCTCAGATTTGATGTAGGAGCCGACGCAGGCCGCACCTGGCGCCTAGTGGTGTTTATAAACGATGATGAAATTCTCAACCGATTGATAGAGGGAGATCCAGTGGTTACAGGAAAACCTTCCGTACCTCGCTGGGAACATATCAATCTTGATTTGAATGCGTATAAAGGACAGCGCGTCGTAGTCAGGCTATACGATCTTGTTTTAGTGCCGGATCACCACGCTGGCAACTCGTATTGGAGGCGCATCGAAATGCACTGAAGGCTGCGCCGCTGTCGGTGACCAGGGTCGATCAGATGTCGGCTCGCCTGCATGCGCCTTGTCCGTGCAACTACGACGCCGTACCCAACTCTTTCGAATGATCGTTGTCCGTACAAAGATTCGATAGCCATCGGAGAAAGCCACGCCTTCGGAGACCCGGACGACGGCAGGAACAAGGAATTGGTCACATCGGGAATGACGATGCCGATCATCTTCGTCTTGTCACGCCGGAGCCCTCTAGCCAACTGACTTGGTTGATAGTTCAGCAAATTCACCATATATCCAAAACAAGCGGCAAAGGGCTCCCTAACAGGTCTACATCCATTCAGTACGTTCGAAACGGTGTCGAGCGAAACGCGCGCAGACGCAGACATTGTGTGAACGATTACCAGTAGAGGTTGGAGCGCATCTTCAGGTGTGGAGGGACAGAATGTTTCGTTCAAAAGTTCTTGTCGCAGCATTGGCAGTGCTCGCGGTCTCACCTGGAACGCAGGCGAGCGGCAGTGATCCGCAGGGCAGGCACATGGTGGCGCGGAACTGGTGGGAATCAGCGGCGGCGATTGTTCGCATTTCAATCAATCCAGAAACAGAAAGCAGGCAAGGCAAGCGTCCCCAGTTCCCAATCGACCTGGCGAAGGCAGGACCGCTTTTGGACGAATATAAGGCTCGAGGCATTTCGGCGATCGAAATATTTGCACCATATTATGGTGGACGAAGTTATGGAGGCCTTGACGCAATCGACCGGTTCAAACTGAATCCAAAAGTCGGAACGATGGAAGACTTCCGAGCCCTGGTGCGGCTGATTCACAGCAAAGGCATGGCGGTGATCAGTTTCGACAACTTAGGGTACTGCAGCTCGGAGGCACCAGAATTTTTAAAGGCCGCCGATGATGTACGAGCGGGCAGAGACACCGCGGAGGCTCACCGATTCCTTTGGGCGGACAGTGCCGATGCACCGCCTCCCGAACCTGACAACGACAGGGTCTTCATGGTTCGTCCACGGCATCTGCCGGGGAACTATGATCCGGTCAAGTCGGAGTACTGGGAGTACAGCGAACGGGCGGGAAAATACTATTGGACAAAGTGGCTCGGGCCAGATCTCTCGGGGAAGGTGGTAAGGCTACCCCAGTACAACTGGCGCAGCGTTGAATTCCAACAGTACGCGGAACATGTGGTTCGCTTCTGGATGGATACCGGCTTGGACGGCATGATCATCGATGCAGTGAATTGGTATGTGGGCCATACCTGGGAACAGGATCGTCGCCGCATAACTAATGTCATCCGCAGCTACGGAAACGTATATCTGCAGCCGGAAGGCGGCGGAGCTTTCTATGAAGACCCGCTGAGCTGGATTCAGGACGGCGGCTGGAATTCTGTGCAGGACTACAACCTCTTCATTTGGTGGGAGAAGCGGAACGTGATCCGCACAGCACTTGATACGGGCGATCCGCGACCTATCGAACAGTCACTGCGCGACTATCATGATCGCGTTGTAGCGGTAGGGGGTGTGCTCTACTTTTACTTTCCTCCGATACCGGCTCCTCCAGAAGATAAATTGGCCCAGGCCATGTTGGTTTCGGTAGGTGATCTGCTTGCCTCCAATCCACCCTCTGGCCCCCGAGATGAAAACTGGAGTCGATTGCTCAAAATGAAAGTCGCGCACGCGGCCTTCCACAACGACAGTTCGCGACGGAGCATTCCGACCAATGCAGACGATAAGTACTACGCTTTCCTGCGCACTGCACGGGACAATTCGGAGCGCGTTCTCGTAGTGATGAACTTCAAATCGACTCCGCAAATGGTGGGAGTGGATTTAAGCGGAGTGGCAGGCGAAGCATTCCTCGATCTGAGCAGCGGCGAGCGCACGACGCGGCACAATCCCCTTCAGGTGGAGCTGCCGGCGTACGGCTATCGCTTCTATCGAGTGGAGTAGTGACGTTGGCTGGTATTCGACGGTTAGCACTGATATTCAGAACGGTTCAACACAATCGGTTTGCTGCTAACAGTGTTTATCGGGGTGGCGACCCCAAGCCTCGTTTCTCCAATTGCGCAAACGTATGCATTTCCTGGCGCGCTTCAGCGGTCTTGCCCTGTGACCTGTAAACGGAGGCAAGGAGATAATGAACAGTTGGCTCTGACGGCTTACTGTTCTCCGCGTCGAGAAGATCGGGTAAGGCGTCGATTGGTTTGCCCAACCGAATGAGTGCGCGCGCGCGATCCACGCGCGCCTCCATCAGTGAAGGGCAGCGGTCGATAGACTGATTCAACTCAGATATTGCGTCCTCATAAGAACCGTGCGCCTCGATGATGGCGTCTCCTAGTTTCCAATATGCGACACAATTACTGGAATCGTTCGCCAATTCGGCCTTAAACTCCGCTTGCGCGGCCTCCCACCTGCCGGTATGCCAGTAAACATCTGCCATGTGCATATGTGTTCCCCGTTGATGGGGAGCCATATCGATCGCCTTTTTGTACTCCTCCAAAGCGCCAGCATATTTGTGGGTACTCTCATCCATTTCGCCGGCAATCTCGTGGACAAGGAATGAAGTGGGATCGATTTCGTTGATCTTCGCCAGGGCGTCATCCGACATCTGTAAATAGATCTTGCGCAGCAGGTACCAACCTTCTTGGCTGTTCGGATTCCGCTGCAGAAAGTCATTAAGGCGTGATTCCGCCTCTCTAAATTGCTTGCGGTCGACCAGGATGAGCGACAGCATCATCTCCACGTTGTCATCGTGTGGATTACTGCTCAGGGCGGCCCGCAGGAGGGGCTCCGCGTTCTCATAGGTGCCTAATTGAAAATAGCTCATGCCTAACAAAGCGGACGCGGTCTGCATATTCGGGTTAAGTTTCAATGCGCTCTGGAGCACTTCCACCGCGTGGATGTAATCGCGATCCTTGAAGTAGAGCATCCCGAGATTGTTGTACGCTGCGGCGAGATGGGGTGCGAGCTTGATCATGGCTTGGTATTTCTCCACGGCGGTTGCGCTGTCGCCCAGCCGCTGAGCCGCTTTGGCCTGCACATAAAGCTCTTGAACTTCCGGTGTAGTTTCGTCGCTTCGTCTGCTGAGCGAATGCTCCATGAAGCGAAATCATCAACAAACAAGTGGTTAGCGACAACGGCACCCACCTGAGTAAGAACGCGGCTCGGTCCATTCTCATCGCGAGACATTTTAGTCGACCTTGCGGCTAATAGAAACGAAAGCCTGCTATATCGCAACGGATGCATTGCCGGTCTGATTGATAGGTTGGCAACGCTATTTGGTCAAGAGTTGCCCCGACGCTATTCTGGTGTGCTGGTGGATCATTGGCGGTTCGCTGCCTGATGCAATTTGCAGCCGGGGAGATCAAGATCGAGGTTTAGTCTTGACAGGACCGAACTCTGATCCTTAACATTTTCCTTCGTTTGAATCCTTTCAACGATGTCGCAATTGGCACCGGCTTAGTTGCTCTGCCGACAGCGATCGCGGCCTTTGGAACCAGATATGGGGGTGAGCATCAAACCGTACCCGCGGAGCTGGCGATCCTAACAGACGTCTCGCCGGACGATTGCCCAAAGGGAATGCCTGAAGGCAGAGCAATCGCGCTCACCCAGAAATCTTGATTCACAACACTTGCTCGGCAAATCGCACCGCGATGGCGGGCTCGAGGTAATCAATGAAGATGGACAGAAGGAAATTCCTGTTCAACAGTGCCTCGGCCTCGGTCGTTGGTCTTACTGTTCAGAGTGCGAGCTCTCGGGCCTCTGTCATCGCGCCGCAGCATGAACTGCAGAGAGATGTGCTGCGACCGCAATTTCACCTGCTGCCTGCCGCCAACTGGATGAACGACCCGGATGGGCCAATTTACTGGAACAATCGTTACCATATGTTCTACCAGTACAACCCCAATGGTGCCTTTTGGGGTGACATGCACTGGGGGCATGCAATCAGCACGGACATGGTCCACTGGAAGCATCTGCCCCTGGCCCTCTCCCCGACGCCCGGTGGTCCCGATGCAGATGGCTGCTTCACTGGAACGTCTCTGGTCCAGGAGGGAAGGGTCGTCGTTCTGTATACGGGCGTAGTCGCCGTGCCGCTGGACCAGGCCACGAGCAAAGGCGGCCCGCAGAGTCTTCGTGAAACGCAATGTCTGGTCACATCGACCGACCCCGACTTGAAGACTTGGACAAAGCTGGATGCGCCGGTGATAGCAGAGCCACCATCTGGCATGCAGGTCAATGGCTTTCGCGACCCGTCGCCATGGCGGCAGGGCGATTGGTGGTATATGGTGCTTGGCGCCGGAGTGGCGAACCGGGGTGGTGTCGTCCTACTGTATAAGTCGAAGGACTTGCACAACTGGGAATTTGTGCATGTACTCGCTGGCCGAAATGAAACTACAGATCGCCTGTTTGATCCTTACAACCCTTGGGAAGTCTGGGAGTGTCCCGAGTTCTTCGCCTTAGACGGCAAACATGTGCTGATCTTTTCCACCCTGGGCAGGGCATATTGGCAGAGTGGTGTACTCGATCTGCAAACGATGCAGTTTCACGCCGATCAAGCAGGCATTCTGGATTATGGCTCCTACTATGCTCCCAAGACCCAGTTGGACAAATCTGGGAAGCGCATCCTGTGGGGCTGGATTCAAGAGACGCGGCCGCTGGAGCAATATAGGGCAGCAGGGTGGGCGGGATTGATGTCCTTGCCACGTGTTCTTGAGCTGGGCACCGATAACAGGCTCAAGAGTACGGTCGCGCCAGAAGTGAATACGCTTCGAGGTCGTGAACAGAGGCTGAACATCTCCCCTGACGAAGAGAAGAACCAGCGTCAGATTGGAGCGATGTGTATCGAGGAATGCTGTGGCGAAATCCAGTGCGCGGTACAGAGAACGGCAGACCCTTTCGAGCTGATCCTTTGTGCTTCCGCGGCGGACTCAGTTCCGTGGCTTACTCTGAGATATGACCCCTACCACCCACAGCAGATAGCTGTCGACGCACGCCCGCTTCCTCTAGCCTTGGATGACCGAGAAGATCTGGAATTCCGTCTCTACATCGACGGCTCAGTAATCGAAGTGTTCGTGAACAATCAGATCGCCTATACCAAGCGGTTCTATTACGCGAGCAGCACCCCCCATGATATGTGTATGAGGTGGACAGGCAAGACGACGAATCTCGTGAGCCTCACTGTTTGGCAATTGTCCCCCATCTCCTCAGACCGGTTCACAAGCTGAGCCCTTGTTTTTTTGATTCAGCAGGAATGCATGATCGTCGCGAGCTCAGCCTCGAGAACGCCGATTCGGCAACCGCGTTCGTTGGAACTGGCGCTCTCCCTAGCCCCGACACCGAAAGCGGTGAAGCCAAGAATACGATCGACTCTCAGCTTCGACGAGTGCCTTCAGAAAACCACGCGTCTCGCGAGAGGGTGCGTGCCCGCAGATTTGATCGCTTGGAGCGTTTGTCATAAAAGTGCCCTTCTCTGTTTTCGGTGCCGACCGTGAATCGTCCACAACTATTTTGGTCGCGGAAGACTAAGGATGGAACCAGAATTCACATACGCGGCGGATTAGATTTGCGCTACGCCGCCATCGACAAAAAGTTCAATGCCGGAGATGTAGCTCGCGTCGTCCGACGCGAGGAACGCGACAACCTTAGCGATTTCGTCCGGATCACCCAGTCGGCCCAGCGGAACGTTCTTTGCGAGCTCCTTTTTCATCTGTGTGAGTGCCTCGCCCTGTTTTCGAATATCGGAGTATCGATATGACCCGGGCTAATGGCGTTCACACGAATGTGGCGCTCACGGAGTTCATTCGTCCAGGTGCGTGCGAAGGACCGGCTGCCGTTGAAGGATCCGGAAGCGCAGCCGCACGTGTTTATTTCGTCCGGCATTATTTCCGCCCGGCCTTATTCCCGCCTGGCGTTATTTCCGCCACAGACGAGTGAGCGGGCCGGTCGTGCCCACCAGAGGATCGCTATCGGGGAAGGGCAGGGAAGCCATCCTGGCAGATGCCTCCGCATCTGGCGCCTGGCGGCAGATGTCCCAGCTCTGCCCCCGCGGGTAGGCGCCTACCACGAGGAAATCTGCACTCTGCTCCAACCGGCAATGCCCCGTCCCCGTCGGCAGCACTGCGATATCGCCGGCGCGGACCACAACCTCGTGACCATTCGGTCCACCCAGCATGAGTCGTGCCGAACCGCCCGCAAAACCAAGCACCTCGTGCGCAGTCGAGTGGTAGTGATGGAAATCGTAGACGCCATTCCGCCACTGTGCCGGCCATCTGTTGCGTTCGAATATCTGCTCAAAGCGCGTAGCCGCGTCATCACCCGCTTCCGCTTGCATCACCCCGCGATAAAGCAGGACCGGCAGACGCTCGTTGTTTGGCATCCAGCCATTGCGCGAAAGCCGCAGAATCTCCGGATCACGAGCGCCACCGCTGCCCCCGCCGGTCACAGTGCCCTCGCTCGCAGCACCAACCGCCCGCAAGGAGCCGAGCCCTAGCCCACCCAGCATCGCTGTAAAAGCACGTCTGTTCATCGGATTGACCTCCGCATACGAATTGGACTCAACTCGCGGGCAGCGGGCTGCACCAACTGTGCCGTTCCCACTTACCCGGATTGCCGTGAACGAAATCGAGTCACCTTGTTGCGGTTGCCACATACCTCCATGCTGCACCAGCGCCGACGGTGGCCCTTGGTGCGGTCGTAAAACCACAACACGCAATCCTCACCTTCGCAGCGCCGCACCAGATCAAAATCTGCCGTAGCGAGGAACTCCGCCACGGCCTCCGCCAGCAGCGCCAGCACGCCTTCCGGGTTCGTCCGCTCGTATAACCGCATCACTGAAAGAGCGCCATCCTTCGCGCGGATCAGTTGGCCATGACTTTTTCCCTTTGCCAGAAAGTCATTGAGCGGTTTCGTATCCACGGCCCTGGCCGACTTGCGCGCGACAACCAGCACCCGGGTGATCTCGCGCAGCCGCCGCGCAGTTGCCAGAAGCGCGCCGCGACGCCCGGTCACCGGGGTCTTCGCTTCAACCAATCCCGCCCGGACCAGCCAGCGCAGCACATCGTCATCGCTCTGCCATAAATCGACGAGGCCGCCGTCTATTCGAGCAATCGTATTCAGCAGGTCCATCGCGGGATGGCTGCCCACCAGCTCGGGAGCGGACGTTGTTATCGGATCAGGATTGTTCAAGCGCCCTCCCTGGAGTTTTCCACTGAATTTGCCGGATATTCCTGAGTCTCACTTTCGATTCGGTCCATCTCATGTGTGTGTAACCTTATAAGACAGGTTATAACAGTTACAAGAAGTGCAACGGCTCAATGCCGCTGCCCCAATTCATTGCCGGCGACAAGGAGTTCATGATGCCCACAGCTACGCACCAGCCCGGACTTTCCCTGACCCAGTATGTTTCTATTCACACCGTCGAAGTCGACGGCCTCAAGCTGTTCTATCGCGAGGCTGGCGGCGCCGACGCACCCGTCCTGCTGCTGCTTCATGGCTTTCCCACCTCTTCGCTCATGTTCCGCGAGCTCATGCCGCGTCTGGCAGCAGGCTATCGCGTCATCGCCCCTGATCTGCCGGGCTTCGGCTTCACCGAGGTGCCGCCAGAGCGGAAGTACAGTTACACCTTCGACTCGCTGGCCCGCACCATCAACGCCTTTGTTGAAAAGCTCGGTCTCACGCGTTTCGCGATGTACGTTTTCGACTACGGCGCGCCTGTTGGCTTCCGGCTCGCGCTCGCGCACCCTGAGCGGATCAGCGCCATCGTCTCGCAGAACGGCAATGCCTACAAGGAAGGCCTGGGCGAGGAAGCATGGAACCCTGTTCAACAGTATTGGCAGCAGCCCACGCAGGAACATCGCGACGCGCTGCGCGCCTTTCTCACGCTGGACAGCATTCGCTGGCAATACACGCATGGCGTCTCCGATCCTTCGCGAATTGCCCCGGAGACATACACGCTGGACGCAGCGCTGGTCGCGCGGCCCGGCAACCAGGAGATTCAACTTGATCTCTTTGCCGACTACGCCAGCAATGTGGCGCTCTATCCGGAGTTCCAGAGTTACCTGCGCCAGCATCAGCCGCCGCTCCTCGCGATATGGGGCAGGAACGATCCATTCTTCCTTCCGCCAGGCGCCGAAGCCTTCCGCCGCGACAATCCGAACGCAACCGTGACCCTGCTCGATACTGGTCACTTCGCGCTGGAAACGCATGTAGATGAGATTGCATTAGCGATCGACGAGTTCCTTGGCCGGTCGATCGCCTGATCCTGCTGCGGGTGCGGTGCTTTCTCCCTGCCGGTGGAGAGGGCGCCGCGGCTGTATGACAATAGAGCCATGAATGGCGTCCGAGTGGACAAATGGCTTTGGGCGGCGCGCTTCTTCAAAACGCGCGCACTCGCAGCCCGGGCCTGCGAATTGGGCCGCATCGTTTCAAATGGACATGAGTCCAAACCTTCACGCGAAATCCACACCGGCGATCATCTCCACATACGCACGGAAGCCGGCGACTTCCACGTCGAGGTGAAGGCGCTCAGCGAAGTACGCGGCCCGGCATCCGTAGCGCAGACGCTCTATCAGGAGACCGACGAGAGCCGCGAACTGCGTCTGAAGCTGGCCGAGGAGCGCCGCGCGGCACTACGGCAAGGCTTGCTGCAGGAAGGTAAGCCATCGCAGCGTGATCGCCGGGAGCTGAACCGCCTCCGCGGCCGCTTCTGACACTCTCCAGTAGGATATTCTGCCGGCATGATCACACGCGCGGCGCTGCCCGGCGATATTCCACAGATCGTTGCCATCGAGCAGATCCCGGAGTATCGCTCCTATATCGGAACGTGGACCGCGGAGGAGCATCTGCGCGCGATAGCCGATCCGGATAACGAATACTTCGTCGCCTCGAGCGATGGCGGCACCATCGACGGGTTTGCCATACTGCAGGGGATTGAATCCGAGCATCATTCTGTTCACCTGAAGCGTATCGCTGTCCGTACTCCGAATCGCGGATGCGGCAGGCTGCTGCTCGAAGACGGCATGGTACGCGCATTTCTGCACCACCATGCGCATCGCCTCTGGCTGGACGTATTCGAGACCAACACGCGCGCCCGCCGCATCTACGAGGACTACGGTTTTCGATACGATGGTGTGCTGCGCGAGGCCATCCTGCGCGACGGCGTATACCATACGCTGGCGCTCATGTCGCTCCTCGACCACGAGTACACAGCAAGGCAACAACGCAGCCCTCAGGCGGTTACCACCACCACCCGCTCCTGATTTCCTCATACTTTCCGCCATCGCTGCCGATAAACACCATGGCGGCGCCCCCACGCCTGCCCATCCCTGCTAAACGGAGTGTCTCTCGCGTGTTCGCCATCCTCGGAATCCTTGTCGTCTTCGGCGCAGTACTGGGTGGCTATCTCATGGAAAAGGGCAACCTGCTGGTGCTTGTGCAGCCGGCAGAGCTCCTCATCATCGGCGGCGCGGCGCTGGGTACGCTGCTCATTGCAAATCCCATGCACACCCTGAAAGGCATCGGCTCGGGCATCGCCGGCGTCTTCGGTTCCTCGCCTTTTGCCAAGGGCCGCTATCTCGAGGCCCTGCGCATGATGTTTGGCCTGCTCACCAAAGCACGGCGCGAAGGAAATCTCGCCATCGAGCAGGACATCGAGACACCGCAGGAGAGCAAGCTCTTCGCGGAGTTTCCCGCCTTTCTGAAGGACCACCACACCCGCGATTTCGTCTGCGACACCATGCGCATGATGATCACTGGCGGCGTCGAGGCATTCGACATCGACCAGATGATGGAGCTGGATATGGAGGTGCAGCACCATGACGCCAACCTGCCCATTTCCGCGCTCACCACGGTGGCAGATGCGCTGCCAGGCCTCGGTATCGTTGCCGCTGTGCTCGGCGTCGTCATCACCATGGGCGCACTCGGTGGACCGCCGGCGGAAATCGGACACAAGGTCGCGGCAGCCCTCGTCGGCACCTTCCTGGGCATCCTGCTCTGCTATGGGCTGGTTGGCCCCATCAGCGCGAAGATGTCGAAGGCTGCAGATGAAGAGCGCTGCTTCACCCACATGCTGCGTGTCCTGATGCTCTCCGCCATCAAAGGAACTCCCCCGCAGATCGCCATCGAGATCGGCCGGCGTGCCATCCCGCTGCACGTCCGTCCCAGCTTCGCCGAGGTGGAACAGGTCTGCCGCGGTGGAGCGCCTGCCGCACCTGCCGAAGGCGACGAAGGGAAGGCGGCATGACACCGCAACCGGTCCCTCAGCGCCCCATTGTTATCGTGCGCAAACGCGTCGCGCATGCCGCGCATCACGGCGGCGCATGGAAGGTCGCCTACGCAGATTTCGTAACGGCCATGATGGCGCTCTTCATCGTGCTCTGGCTGATGAACTCGAGCGACCACATGCGCAAGGCGATTGCCGGCTATTTCAATGATCCCCGCGGCAGTTCCAGCACCACAGGCACCGATCGCGCCGGAGCGGGAGAGGCCGTCGCACTCTCGCGCGACGATCTGCGCGCGCTGAAAGAGCGCCTGGAGCAGCAGGTCACCAGCAATCCCGCTCTGGTCAAGCTCAAGAAACAGATCGAGATCACCATCACGCCCGAGGGGCTCCGGATTGAGCTCATCGAATCACGTGACGGAACCTTCTTCGAGACGGGCAGCGCTACGCTCAACAACAATGGCCGCACTACGCTGGCTCTATTGGCGAATCAGCTCGGTCAGGTCCCAAACTTCATCTCGGTCGAAGGCCACACCGACGCTCGTGCCTACGCTGATGCCAACGGCTACGGCAACTGGGAGCTCTCCGCTGATCGTGCCAATGCAGCGCGCCGGCTCATGGAGCATGCCGGTCTCCGCACCGGGCAGATCTCGCAGGTACGCGGTTTCGCGGACCGGCAACTCCGCGTCCCAAGCGATCCACTCGATCCGTCGAATCGCCGCATCTCCGTCATCGTGCATTACCTCACGCAACAGCCGCCGTTCAATTCCTCGTACACCGAACCAACTCGTCGGCTCGCGGAAGAATCGCAATCGGCAGGGCGTGGCTAGTTGTCGTTGATGAGAATCGACAGCGACCAGAACGAAAGGCAAGTCGTCACCGGATCGCATAAGGTGCTAGTCATTCCGGCCGACTGAATCGATAGCGCCCACCTGCGAGAAATGCGTTGCTGCGCCTCAGGCATAGGGAATGTGCAGCGGATGCTTTGCCCCGAACTCCATCCGGACGAACGTACCGAGCTGCTCCCCTCTAAGCTCCAGGGTGTTCTCGCGCGCAAAGAAATCAGAAGTCAGAACAAGCAGTGTCAGGATGAGGAAGATGGCAACGCGTACACGCGAGAAACGGAAGGGCGCGCTCAGCGTCAGCAATCCGCAGCCGGCCACCAGGAAGCCCATCAAGGCCATGGCCGGAACAAAATGCCGGTAGGACGGCAGGTTGTCGCCGCCGAGAATCAGTAGGTAAAGCAGCCAGCCGGCTGAGATGGTCCCCAGCAGGATCACCTGCCGCTTTTTGTTCGCAATCGCCAACGCAATGCAACCGATCAGCGTCAGCAGCAGGAACACAAACTCGGAGCGAAATCCGTATAGCTCGTACCACATCCCGGAAGAGAGCCGGTGCCATGTGAACGCCACTTTCACACCGCTCGACATCCACGCTCCGTGAAAGACGTGACCGAAGAATTCCTGACCCGCAAAGAAGAGGATCGGGATCGGCAATAGGCGCGCTCTTGCGATCAAGCTCCGTGGCCGCATGCCGTCCGCCAGCACCGCGCCCGCATAGAACAGCGCCGCAAACAGCACCGCATCTGGGCGCGTCAGCACTGCGAAGCCGAGTAGCAGACCCATGAAGTCTGCATCGCGCGGATTGGGTTTTGCCGCCGATACCCAGCGAATTCCGAAATACGCCGCCCATGCCAAGAGCGCCGCCAGCAGCGGCTGCTCCAGTCCGCCCAGCGACCACACGGCAACAGGCGCGCTCAGCGATAGAGCAAGGCACGCAATGAGTGCCGATAGAAACCGGATCTTCGCCGGATAGTCGCGGTATACCTGCGCCGCAACGGCTGTAATTCCGGCAATCGTACTCGCGATGCCCAGCAGGTGCGCGGCCGATTCCAGCTTCATGCCCATGGCGCCAAGACCAGCACAGAGCAGCCCCCATAGCAGACTGGTGCCTCCCTCGACCGCGGGCGGCAGGTTGTTCCTGGTGAGTCCGTGAGCATCAATCAGCCGCTGGCTATAGCGCAGAGAGAGGAACGCATCGCTCGCCACGAACGGCCAGAAGTGATACATCTGCAATCCCAGCGCGATGGCGCAGATGACCGCCAGTGCCACCAGCGAGGGCGCTGTCAGGCTGCGCCCGCGTCGCTCAGGTGCAGGGCTGAAAAGGGGAGGGGTTTGCCGCGGGGTGCTGGACATGTATTGCCTTGGATAGGTCTACCGGAAGTCTACCAAGCGCGGACGGAGTAGAGGCTCCTCAAGCTGTCATCCTGAACCAAAGGATCAGCCTGCAGTTATCAGCAGTACCATCAAAAGTTGTGCTCCATCCTGAGCGTAGTGAGGGGTGGGAGCGAACAAACTTCGCAGAGTCGCCAGTCAACTCGGCCAACAAGCCAGATGGCGAGCGACCAAAGAGAGCCACCATCCGTAACACGCGTCGCTGGCGCGCCCGCCGTGGGGCCAGCACCTCGTGCACAATAGAGCGCAGGAGAATCTCGTGGAAGCCTTCCGTCGCCTTGCCTCGTTGCCGCCCTACGTCTTCAACACCACCGGCGAGATGAAGGCAGAGGCGCGCCGCCGCGGCGAGGACATCATCGACTTCGGCATGGGCAACCCCGATGGCGCAACCCCACCGCATATCGTCGCCAAGCTGATCGAAGCGGCTGCGCGCGACTCCACGCATCGCTACTCGCTCTCCAAGGGCATTCCGCGACTGCGCAAAGCGATCTGCGACTGGTACCACCGGCGCTACCAGGTCGAGCTGGACCCCAACTCCGAAGCCATTGTCACCATTGGTTCGAAGGAGGGCATCGCCCACCTATGCCTTGCCACGCTCGACGACCAGGATGCCATCCTCGTCCCCAATCCCAGCTACCCCATACACATCTACGGCCCCACCATCGCCGGCGCACAGGTGATCTCGGTTGAAATGAACGATCCCGCCGGCTTTCTCGACCGCCTGCAGCACGAGTTGCCGCAGATGCGTCCGCGGCCAAAGATGCTTCTACTTAATTTTCCCGCGAACCCCACCGCCCAGACCGTCACTCGCGAATTCTTTGAGCGCGTTGTCGCCTTTTGCCGCGCGGAGCAGATCTATCTTCTCCACGATTTCGCCTATGCCGACCTCGTCTTCGATGGATATCGCGCACCCTCGGTCATGGAGATCCCCGGCGCGAAAGAGATTGCGGTAGAGTTCTTCACGCTCTCCAAAAGCTACAACATGCCCGGCTGGCGCGTGGGCTTTATGGTCGGCAATCGCGACCTGGTTGGCGCGCTCACCCGTATCAAGAGCTATTTCGACTACGGTACCTTCACGCCCATCCAGATCGCCTCCATCCAGGCCCTCGAGGGCCCGCAGGAGTGCGTCGCCGAAATCAGCGAGAACTACCGCAAGCGCCGCGATGCCCTGGTTCGCGGCCTCAACCACATCGGCTGGTCGGTCGAAAGCCCAAAAGCGACTATGTTCGTCTGGGCCGCTATTCCTGAGCGTTATCGCGCGCTCGGCTCACTTGAATTTGCCAAGAAGCTGCTGCTCGACGCGAAGACCGCCGTCAGCCCTGGCATCGGCTTCGGCCAGCACGGCGATGGCTATGTCCGCTTCTCCCTCATCGAAAATGAAGAGCGCACCCGCCAGGCGATCCGCGGCATCCGCCGGATGTTCGAACACGGCTGAGCGATAATTCTGTTCCATGCATATAGCCGGTTCGTGGATTCTGCTGATCTTCGCTCTACTCATCGCAGCCGTCCTGCTTCTGCTGCTCCACCTCACCCGACTCGGTCGCATCGTCCATCAGCAGATACCCGATCGACCGCATCGCCGCTTGTTTCTAGCTTCAGTCAGCTTCTTCATCACCTTTCTCGCTGTGCGGTTGCTGGTCCTGTCCATCACGCATCACGTGGGCCCCTTCGGCTATGTGGAGATGGGCGGCCACCACATCCATCACCTGGTGTGGGGCATCCTGCTGCTGCTCATCACCGGCCACGCCACGCTCGCGGAAGTCGGTACCCGGGGAACGCCCGGATCCATCTTTCTGAGCCGGCTACTCTCCATCGGTTACGGCATCGGAGCGGCGCTTACGCTTGATGAGTTCGCATTGTGGCTGAACCTGGATGCGATGGCTTACTGGTCCAGGGAGGGGCGCGAAAGCATCGACGCCATTGTCCTCTTTGGCGCCCTGCTCGCCGTCACAACCTGGGGAGCGCCGCTGTGGCGACGACTGTTCAGAAAATCATGATGAATTGCTGATTATTTCAACTATTTTCATCGTCCTTACCGAAGAGCGGCATATGTCGCCAGTCGCTTGTTAGAAGGCAACGATGGCTTGCTGAACCTTAAACGCAATATATCCGGATCATGAGAAACATCCCGATTGTGGATAGCCAAAGCAACACATAATCGATGCCGGTGGGATCATGCTCGGTCCGTTAGTAGCCTTGCCATACGCGGGCTGGATTCTTCCGCGCAGAGCTCGACGCAATTCCCAAGCGCGCAGATCGTGAATCACAGCAGACGGAAGGACCGCTCCTGTGAGCGCTCCTGCGACCGGGATGAAGATGCCTTCCATTTTGTTAATTCACTGATTTACACCCGAAGCCAGAAACCCGCCATCCACCGGTAACACAACTCCGGTGACATACGACGAAGCATCCGAAGCCAGAAACACCGCCGCGCCGACTAACTCCTCCACCCGTCCAAACCGCCCCTGCGGCGTACGCATCAGCAACTCCTGCCCACGTGGCGTCGAGTCCAGCAACTGCTGATTGAGCGCCGTACGGAAGACTCCCGGCGCGATCGCATTCACCAGCACGCCGCGCCGCGACCACTCCACCGCCAGCGATCGCGTCAGCGCCGCAACGCCTGCTTTGCTCGCCGCATACGATGCGACCTCGTGGAATGAGACGAAGCTGTTCAGCGACGCAATGTTGATGATCCGTCCCGCGCCGCGCTCCAGCATCCCGGGCGCAAACACCTGACAACTGCGCAATGTGCCGGTCAGGTTGGTATCGACGATCGAGTTCCATTCGCTCTCTTCGATTTCGAGTGTGGGCACCCGCCGGATGCGCCCGGCGCAGTTCACCAGTACGTCCACCGGCCCAAGCTCATGGACCACACGATCGCGCAGCGCGACCAGGCTCGCGCGGTCACTGACGTCCGCCGTCTGCCGCAGCGTCCGTCGCCCCAGCGCTTCGATCGCCGCCGCCGTCTCCTCCATCTGCTCGATGCGGCGTCCTGTGGCCACCACATCCGCACCCGCCGCCGCCAGCCCCACGCTCAATGCGCGACCGATGCCCGTCGTGCCACCCACGACTACGGCCCGCTTGCCGCTCAAGTCAAATAACGCGGAACCACGCTTCGCACTGCTCTCCACTTCGCTCACCGCAAGCTCCTCATTTGTGTCTATTGTCGGGCGGACCATGACTGATCTCGTGCCATTCACAGCCAATATCGTCCGTCGCGCCCGTCAGAGGGCGTCACATCCTCGTGCTGCCATCTTTATCACGACGAGCCATCCAGAAGGCTACCCGCTCGCGGTTACGCTCAGAGCTGAGCTACCGTTGCGCGCCACTTCGCTTCCTGCTCAGGCTTGTCCCATGCCGAGTAGAGCTGCGCGAGACGTTCGGCCGCGCGCTTGGTTTGCATCTGTTCATAGGCTGGCATGTGTAACACATTTGCCTTCAATCCGGTGTAACCAGCCATCAGCAGCGGTTCGGCTCTCGCAAAGTCTTTCTTGCAGACCAAGGCCTCGCCCAGAAGACTCTGCGCCGCGAAGCGCCGCCAGCTATCGGATGTCGCCTTTCCCCAGCCTTGATTTGCGTCCTCGAGGAATGGCCGCGCCTCATCGCACTTTCCCTGATGCAGCAGGTTCTCTCCCAGAAGTTGTTTCACAGTGAATACATCGGGGTTGGAGGCGCCTAGCAAATGATCGGCGCCCCCTTCGGCCTCGCGAAGCAGACTCTCTGCCGGCGCATATTTGTTCTCCCTCTCGTAAATGCTGGCCAGAGCTTCTCTTGAATAAAATGGCCCGGCGGTGTCGTTTGCGCTCTGGATGTCTTTCTGCAGGGTGTCCTTCATCAACGACTCCGCTTCCGCAAGCTTCCCTTCTTCCTCCTTAATGCGCGCCAGTTCTCTCGCCGCAGAGATCGTCTTGAAGTGAGTTGGTCCGAGGAGCCGCAGATTGCTTTTGTAAACGGTGGAAGCAAACTCTTCCGCCTTCGGATAGTCACCCGTGCTGTAGAGAACGCGAGCCAACCCGAAGATCTCGCGCTGCGTATTCGGGTGATCCGGGCCGTAGACTTTCTGGTAACTCGGCAGGCCGCGTTCCAGCAATTGCCGCGCCTCCGCGTATCGCCCGGTCCTCAGGTAGAGAAACGCCAGGCTGTCACTGGTATCCAGCGTGAAGGAATCGTCATAGCCCGACTGTGCGCATCTGCCGGTCGAGAACCTTCTTCAGCAGCGGTTCGGCCTTATCCGCCTGGCCCATCTGCAACTCGTCCACCGCGAGCGACTGCATGGCGGTCAACGTCAGGTGCGCATCCGGCCCCAATGTTCGGAGTGCAGCATCGTATGCAGCCTGCTGGTTGCGTGTTGCCTCCGCATAGTTGCCTATATTGAATTCAACCGTGCCCAGATCTCTCTGCGCATCGATGGTCTTTGGCGAGTCAGGCCCGCGTGTCCGCAGGTTCAGTTCGTAGGACTGCCGCATCTGGGTCTCAGCCTCCTTCAGCAAGCCCAGGCTGAGATACGTCTGTCCCAGCGTGCTCCGCAGATCGGCCTCTACCATGGGCTTGCCTGCAAGTTTCTTTGAGACCGAAGCAGTGGCGCGGTCTACCAGTGTCCTCACCTTCACATCGGGGTCGGGTGGCGCATCGCTGCTCTGCTGATCGGCTCCCGCCTGGGAGAGTAGATCATCCTGCAGAAATCCATTCACCGCTGCAGCCGTGGCGGCCTCAGTGTCCGCACGGTCCCGCTGCAGAACGGCCGCATGCTCCGCCCTGCGTGCCCGCACCGCCTGATACACGCTCACCGCCGTGCCCGCGATGAGAACGGCAATCAGTCCACACACTGCCAGCAGAAGGCTGCGGTTCCGTTCCGCAAATTTGCGCAGTCGATATGCTGTCGACGCCGGTGTCGCCAGCACCGGTTCATGATGCAGATAGCGTTGGAGGTCCGCCGCAATTTCGTATGGTGAGCCATAACGGCGGTTACGATCCTTTTCCAGGCACTTCAGCGTGATGCAGTCCAGGTCTCCGCGCAGCTCCTTTGCCAGCAGTACCCGTCGTTCCGCCACTTCTTTTTCAGGTGCGGCGGTGTCTGTCGCAGCATTGCGCACTCTTGTGCTCGGCTTTGGCGTGGTCGTATCCCGCAGCTTGCGAACAAATTCGTAATAGGTGACGTCCTTGATTTCAATCGGCGTAACACCTGCCAGCAGCTCGTAAAGGATCACACCGAGCGAATACACATCGCTGCGTGTGTCGATGTCCTCGCCGGCAGAGTCCGCCTGCTCTGGGCTCATGTACTCCGGCGTTCCAACGACGCTGCCGATACGCGTGTAGATGGTCTGTTCAATCAGGCGTTGCGACAGCGCCTTGGCTACGCCGAAATCGATGATCTTCGGAGCAGGCCTGCCATCCACCTCCATCACCAGGATGTTTGAAGGCTTCAGGTCTCGATGGATGATCGCCTTCTGGTGCGCATGCTGCACCCCTTCGCAGACATGGATGAACAGCTCGATCCGATCGCGCACGGATAATTTATGTGTCTCGCAGTAGGTCGTGATCGGAACCCCTGGGACATACTCCATTGCGAAGTAGGGGATACCCTGCGCGGTCGAACCGGCGTCATACACCGTCGCGATCGCGGGATGATCCATGAGTGCAAGAGCCTGTCGCTCCGACTCGAACCGCCTCACGATCTCCTGAGAGTCGTGTCCCGTCTTGATCAGCTTCAAGGCGACCCGGCGGCGAACCGGCTGCTTCTGCTCGGCAAGCCAGATCTGTCCCATGCCACCTTCTGCGATTTTCTGCAGAAGACGGTACGGTCCTACGACGTCGGATCCGGTGCCTGACTCAACTGCGGCCTGTGTAGGCGCGGAAGTGTTCGCAGCGGAGGCGTCCTTGCCGGCGTGACGGCCAGTCTCCTCATCCCGGAGTGGAGCGGGCTCGAACATAGTCGTTTCGACGGGGGCAGCCAGTGTACCGCAGTGGACGCGAAAGCCGATCCCTTTCAAAGCGGGAAGCCGACCTCCTGTTGCCCATCAGTCCTCGATGAGGGCCTGGGCGCTTATCACCAATGACGGAATGAGCGCACCACGTTGAGCTGATCGCAATTTTCGAAATTAGTCGTGTCGCAATGCTTTCATCGGTTCTACTCTTGAGGCGCGAGCAGCCGGTATCCAACCAGCCACCAGCGCCATCGTCAGCAGGAGCATAGTGGAGGCCGTGAGGCTCAACGGATCGCCCGGTTTCAATTCGTAGAGCATCGATTGAACCAGTCGCATAAGAACGATCGCGACGCCAAGGCCAACCACCACACCCGCTGCTGCCAACCATCCCGCCTCTCTTAGCACCATCGCGCGGATGTGACTACGACTCGCACCCAGCGCGAAACGAATGCCGATTTCGTTTGTCCGCTGCGAAACCGTATAGGCCATGATGCCGTAGATGCCGACACACGCAAGAGCCAGCGCGAGCAGCCCGAAGCCGGCGGTAAGCGACGCAAACATTCTCTCCTGCTGCATGCTGGCGTCGATCTGCTGTTGCTGGGTGCGGATGTTGCTGAGGGGAAGATCGGGATCGATCAACTGCACTGCCCGACGGAGCGATGGAACCAGGATGGCAGGCTGTAGCGAGGAACGGATAATGTAGGTCACCGGTCCCGGCCAAGGAGACTGGGGGTCGAGATCGAAGTGAATTGGCGGGGTTGGTTGCCGCATATCGCTATAGCGAGTGTCCGCGCATACACCAATGATCTCGATCCAGCGCGTTGTTTTGTCGCCGAAGCTCCGGAAGAAGCGCTTCCCGATGGGATTGGTGTTGGGGAAGAACTTACGCACCAATGCCTGGTTTATGACCGAAACCGGGACAGAGTTTTCTGTGTCCTGCGCGTTGAATCCGCGACCTGCCAGGATCGGGATAGACATGGTCGAGAAGAAGTGAGGGCCGACGGACGAAAACATCGCAGACACGTGTCCGGTCTTCTTTGGATCGGCGGCGAGGTCCTGCGAGAGCGCCTTCACGTTGAAACGGAGATCTCCAATCGGAGTCTCCCATCGCCCAAAGGATGGTTCGCGTAGGTGACTTCCTGGACGCCGGGTATGGCTGCGAAGGCGTCTGCCACGCGGCTGCGCAGCCTGGCGACCTGAGAGGCTGTATCCGGGGCAGGTGTGGGAGTCACATCCACCAGCAGCAAATGCTGTGTTCGAAAACCGGGATCAACGGAGTTGAGATTGAAGAGTGTCCTAAGAAAGAAAATGGCCGAGATGACCAGTAGCGTTGAGAGCGCGACCTGGAAGCCGACGATCATCTTTCCGGACCAGGCCTTGCGCCGCTTGCTGGATGTTTGGGATCCTTCCTTCAGCGCGGTGTTGATCTCGGCGCGGGTGGAGCGCCACGCCGGGGCGATGCCAAACGCTATGCCGGTGATGAGCGTCACGGCGCAGGTGAAGCCGAAGACGCGCCAGTCGAATCCGACGGGCATCTCGCCGCCGTCCCACCCCGTGCGCATCAGCCACGGGATCAGATTACGGCTGGTATAACCCAAGACAAGACCGGCAGCGCCACCCATTGCAGAGAGCAGAAGGCTCTCGGTGAGGACTTGCCGAAGGATGCATCCGCGACTGGCGCCAAGGGCCATGCGTACGCTCATCTCGCGCTGGCGCAAGGATGCGCGCGCCAGCATCAGATTGGCGATGTTCGCGCAGGCAAGCAGGAGCACGAGTCCGGCGAGTCCGAGCACAATGTAGAGCGACTGCAAGAGATTGCGAGTCCCGGAGGTGATGCCGCGCCTCCCATCATCGAGCGAGAGTCTGGGAACGGTTTCACCCTTGTTCACGACAGCTGTACCCCGAAACGCCGCGTTGAAGGAGGTGTCGAGCGCTGCCTGCGCTAGGGCGGTTGAGATGCCTGGCTTGGCCCGAGCCATCAGTTGAAGCAGCAAGGTGTTGGGATCCATCAATACACCCGTCGGGTCGGGGAATAACGTGGACAACATCGAGAGCGGCAGAAAGATCTCAGGCGCAGAAGTGTCGGCGGCAACGGGCCCGCTGAAGTCAGGCCGATTGACACCAATGATGGTCACAGGCGTCAGGTTCACGCGGATGGTTTTACCAATTACGTCACGTGCTCCACCGAAATCACGATGCCAGAAGCTGTCGCTGATAACGGCAACAGCGCCTGCGCCTGGAGTGCTGTCATCTGCGGGCTCGATGGGTCTACCGAGTTGCGGCTTTACCTGCATCTGCGTGTAGAAGTTGCCGGAGACGAACTCTGCCTTGCCTACCTCTGGCGTCCCGGCGGCAGTAATGTCAACATCCGGTGGTTGCATGAAAGCGAAAATGTCCTCTACAACGCGATTGTTGTGACGAAGCTGCTGATAGGCAGGATAAGGAAAAAGACCAAGATGAAAATGGCCATCATCGCTGAGATAGACGTCATATCCCTTAATTTCCCGAACCGCTATATGGTCGTCGCCGGTTAACCGGAAGACCCGAAGCTGTTCAGGATGCGGCACGCCGAGCCGGACGAAAGAGCACCTGGTTGGCATACGAGAAGATAGTGGTATTGGCTCCGATGGCAAGGGCGAGCGAAGCGACTGCGACGGCTGTGAAGCCAGGGCTCTTACGCAAGATGCGCCCGGCGTACCGTAGGTCTACCCAGAGGGACTCAATCCACTTCCCCGGCCAGACTTCGACAGTGCGTTCGGTGCGAAGGCGGTTTCGGGAAAAGAGACGTCGAAGCCACAACATCGGAACCCTCCAAGGAGTAGCGAATTGGCGAGAAATAGTCCGGAGCTGGATCACCGCTTACGCGGACTGAAGATCCACTTCCTTATCGAGCGCGCAAACTCTCGATAGGCAAACACAAAGCTCGGAAGAGTTCATCCACTGGACGTGCATAACTCCCAATTGCTCGATGTTGAGCGACTTTATTTTTAATTCTCACGAGGAGATCACGCCTGATAATCCATTCCCTTTTGAGTTGGCTCATAGGCGAGCAACATCGAGAGCAATCTCACTTGCCCGTGTAGTCGGTTCGCCGGAGGATGATTGTGCAGAGCTTCACGCCCGAGTGACGAGCAATTTGGAAGCAATTCTCAACTGGCGCAGGGCTTAGCATTCGTGCAGCCGAGAAGACCCGCGCCGACCCGATTAATGCTCGTAAACGCTTCCAATCCGCACGATCAGATGGGCCTGGACTCAGTCCAGCTTGTAAGCCCGCCGCACCAAGGGCCCGGTCAGATTCTGCGCCACCTCCAGCGCCTCATCCTCCTCCAGCCGATGATCGGCGACCAGCGTCGCGAGATATGCGGCATCCATGCGCCGCGCCATATCGTGCCTTCCGGGAATCGAAAGGAAGGCGCGCGTGTCGTCGTTGAATCCCGCAGTGTTGTAGAAGCCCGCGGTCTCCGTCACGTGTTGACGAAAGCGCATCATGCCCTCCGGGCTGTCGAGAAACCACCATGGCGGCCCCAGAATCACCGACGGGTAATGGCCCGCCAGCTTTCGCCCCGGCATCATTGCCGGCAACTCTCATACCCCGGCCTGGATCGGTTGGTTGGGAAGATTCGTTCCTGGGCCGTTTGGCAGTATTGATCAGCGAATTGTCGGTCGCTCAATCGCTGCAGAGACAGCTTTGCACAGTCGAGAGTCTGGTGAAGTTACTGGGAAATGCAGCAATGAAACAACTCGCTGCGCAGTTCCAATAGGGTGACTTTGCAATGTTTGCGTGGGTCGTATTAGCGGCTTCTCTTACCCTTTCACGCCTGCCGGGTCGTTCGCCCGTCAATCGTTCTGATGGGGAAGTATTGCCGACATTGCGCCCGGATCGTCTCCAGTTGTTTGGCCTCGTTCGGTGTTTACGGAAGGGTAACTTCGTGTAGGCGGTGATTCGACCCGCTTACTGAATCTGCCTGCGAGGAAACCGGTAGGGGGCGGAAACCGTCAGTATTTACGGGAGGGTCGCATGCGTGGCTTTGTCTGTGCAGCGCTTCTCGGACTCGCTGCAACCCTAGCGGAAGGTGCGCCGGTTATGCTCGTCGCGAGTCTCCCAGGGCACGTGGAATCGTGGTGAATCGATCCAATCCGCAGCGCACGGCTTTTCTCGCATGCATGATAGCTCTTGGGACCTGCGGGGCGGGCGGGCAAACCCCGCCTTTGCGAGATCCATCCGTTGCGCAAAAGCCATTGGCACCCCTGAGCGCCACCAATCGCGTCGTGCGGGATGGCCTCCTCAGCATCGACCTGGTTGTAGCGGACTCGGTAGGGAACCCGGTTTC
The DNA here is from genome assembly GCA_963757575.1 of uncultured Acidobacteriaceae bacterium. Taxonomy (GTDB): domain Bacteria; phylum Acidobacteriota; class Terriglobia; order Terriglobales; family Acidobacteriaceae; genus KBS-83. The sequence continues at coordinate 243,105 of CAVWSD010000007.1, read as the reverse complement.
GGACCTGCCGCCCTGGGATTTCATTCTTCTCGACAACGGCCAACCGGCAAAGATCCGCACCGTGCACAAATCTCGGGAGCCGTTCGTACCAGCGCCCGAGCTGATCTTCGTCCTCGATGCGATCAATCTCTCGCCCCAGCAGCTCACGCAAGCCGAAAGCGCGGTTGTTCACTTCCTCCGGCGCAATAACGGCCGCCTGGATTTCCCATGTTTCGCCTACCGGCTCACGGGCAGCGGGCTGTTCTCATCCTTGAGGCCTACGCGGGATGGAAATCTGCTAGCCAAAGAGGTAGAGAAACACAAGTCTCCGCGAACGATGTGGAGAATTGGCCGAAATGGTGAGCCCAATCCTTTCGAAGGATGGGGGAGCAGGGCTCGGCCCAATCCACTCTCACCGCACGCCCTGGGCTCGATTGCCATCGATCAGCGGGAGATCCGCGGGCGGAAAGTCGTGATATGGATCGGTCCGGGCTGGCCTGTGCATGGGGGCGACATCGCTTTCGACGACGCAACGGAATTGTCTACACGGCTACGGGAGGCGCGAATCACGCTGGACAACGTAAACATGTGGCCGAATCCAGACCAGTCATTCAATTATCACGACTATCTCGAAGCGCCCCGGTCGCAAAAGGACATGCAACCGGCCAAAATGGCACTGCAGGTGATCGCGACGCACACAGGAGGCTTGGTGCTGGACTCGTCGGGCGACCTCGATCGAGACATCGAGCGCTGCGTCGAAGATGAGCGGAGCTTCTACACTCTCACGTTCAATCCCCCGCACACCTACCAGATGGACGAATTCCACGACCTCCGCGTGCGGGTGGATCGGCCTGCCCTGACGGTCCGCGCTCCCACCGGCTACTATAACGAGCCTGTGTATTTCGACAATCCCCGGCCTGGGATACAAAAGGTCACCGTCGCGGAGCTAGAAGAACTGGTGCATGCGCGGACCGACCTGATGCGAAAGCTGGAGAATCTCGAAGTCACCGAACGGCTAAGCACGCCCCGGCTCGATGCGTTATTGAGCGTGATCCACGGCGAACGGGAACGCCAGGCGCTGACGGCGGATGCCGATCTGTCGCTCGCGCTCGCGCCCCCGGCCGACGAAATTGTGAACCGCCCGCATCCTCCGGTGGAGGAGCAGCGCGCCATTTTAGAGCGAACATTCGACTACCTTCGGAACGCCATTCCCAAACTGCCCGACTTCTATGCCTTAAGAAACACGGTGCGCTTCGAAGAGACTCCGGAACGCGATAACGAGACCACCTGGAAGATGCCGCTCCAGGACGAGACTCTCCACTTTGCCACCGGGGAGCACGCTACCGTTCTCTACAGAAACGGGCACGAGGTGGTTGAGAAAAAGAAGAAACTTGGTAAACGCAGTGTCGTCCGCGGGGTGCGAGCACGGGATCTTGAAACATGGGGCACGTTCGGTCCCATTCTTGCCTATGTGCTGACGGCCGCCGCTAACAGTCCAAGCACCATCAGCTGGAAGCGTTGGGAGCGCGGCAAGTACGGAGATCTGGCGGTCTTCTCCTACAGAGTTGCCAGCACGAACATCGCGCCCGAGCTCACGTATTGCTGCCTTCCTGAAGGTGACGGCACCACTCTCTACCAAAACAAGGCCGACACCTACGGCGAATTTGCGCTCAACCCCGACACCGGGGCCATCATGCGCATCGTGATCAATGCAGATCTCGACGAAGAACGGGACCCTGACGTGCCCCTCATCCGGTCGCAAGTCATGGTCGAGTACGGCCCGGAGGAACTGGGTGGCAAGACCTATATCTGTCCCCAGCGAAGCGTAGAGATCTCCCGCGGCCGTTCCGAGCGCCAACTCTACGAGTGGGGCATGGTCTTCAGCCTGTACAGCTACTTCGAAACCATGATCAACGACGTGACCTTCGGCGGGTACCACAAGTTCGGGTCGGAAGCCCGCATTCTGCCTGGATTCAAAGAGACTCAATAGACAAAAACTCCCGCCTGCCCCACGAAAGCACATTGACCCATGCCCGAGGATTGCGGGAAGTCCGAAGTAAGCGCACCTGCCAATGTCGTCAACGTCTCTGCAGATTCTGAGCGGATCGTCGGCTCTCCGTAAGTTATCTTCGGGTCAACAACTCCAGCGAAACGGGAGCAGGAGTGTTTTTCGCGTCGTGCTAAATCGCCAAAGCACTCATTGAGTTCCCCTAGTTCATCTTTCGGATTCTGGGCGAATCGCGGACAACCGGAGGTACTTCTCGATCGGTGCCAACATGGCTGTCACTCGTCGATGAGAGCGATACCTGATCTCGTCGGACCAATCAAATCTGGCTAGACCAGAGAATCAGCTTCGAACGGCCTTCAACTGGCGCGCATTATTCCAGCTTGTAAGCCCGCCGCACCAAGGGCCCGGTCAGATTCTGCGCCACCTCCAGCGCCTCATCCTCCTCCAGCCGATGATCGGCGACCAGCGTCGCGAGATATGCGGCATCCATGCGCCGCGCCATATCGTGCCTTCCGGGAATCGAAAGGAAGGCGCGCGTGTCGTCGTTGAATCCCGCCGTGTTGTAGAAGCCTGCGGTCTCCGTCACGTGTTGACGAAAGCGCATCATGCCTTCCGGGCTGTCGAGAAACCACCATGGCGGCCCAAGAATCACCGACGGGTAATGGCCCGCCAGCGGAGCAAGCTCCCGGCTGAAGGCCGATTCGTCCATCGTGAACAGGATCAGCCGAAACTCAGGTGCATTGCCGTAGCGCGCCAGCAACGGATGAAGCGCCTGAACGTAATTCGTGGCAGTGGGAATATCCGCGCCTTGGTCCCGCCCATACTTCGCAAACAGCACCGGGTTGTAGTTGCGGAAGCTTCCGACATGCAACTGCATCACCAGGCCATCTTCGACGCTCATACGCGCCATCTCGGAGAGCATCTGCGCTCGGAACAGTTCCGCATCCGCGGGGGCGGGTTCGTCCGTCCGAGTCACTCGCCGAAACAGCCCCTCTGCTTCGCTGCGTGACAAGTTCGTCGTGGCCGCCGTAGGATGCCCATGATCGGTGGCGGTCGCGCCCTCCTGTTTAAAGAACCGCCGCCGCGCACCGAGCGCCGCGAGATAGCCCTTCCAGCTCGTCGTGTCCTCGCGCGTCATCGCACCCAGCTTTGCGAGATTCGCACGGAAACCGGCGAACTCCGGATCGACTACTGCGTCGGGACGGAAGGTCGGGATCACGCGCCCCTTCCATCCCGAGCTTCGGATCGCTGCGTGCGCCTCGAGAGTATCGAGTGCGCCGTCCGTGGTGGCAATCACCTCGATCTGAAAGCGCTCGTAAAGGGCGCGCGGCCGGAATTCTTCCGCGGCGAGATACTTTGAGATGGTCTCCCAATAAAGATCCGCTGTCTCGGCATTCAGCCGCACCTCGAGGCCGAAGAGTTCCTGGAAGGCATAGTCGAGCCACAGCCGCGTGGGCGTGCCGCGAAACAGGTGATAATGCGCCGCGAATAACCGCCACACTTCAAGCGCTTTTTTCGGATCGGCTCCGTCGCGCAGCGTCTCCATCGCGATGCCCTGGCTGTACAGCATCCGCAGCACATAGTGGTCCGGCAAAAGGAATAGCGCTGTCGGATCAGGGAAGCGTGTGTCTTCCACGAACCAGCGAGCGTCCGTGTGTCCATGCGGGCTCAGGATCGGTAGTTGGCAGATCGTCGAGAAGATCCTGCGCGCGATCCCGCGGACCTCAGGATCGGCCGGGAAGAGTCGGTCTGGGTGAAGCAGGGGCATCCGCTCACGTTCCTTTATCGAGAGAATTTGTCTGGCAACCTGACGCTATAGCACGGAAACCCATCAGCCCGTCCGGGTTCTTGCATACGAATCCAACGTTCCCCAAAGCGATCCCAAGCGTACCGGAAAACGTTTGTTAGATACCCAATTGCGCTCCGATGCGACTCCAAAATGCAGGCGTTGTTGGGAATTTCGTTGCGCGGATTTGTGGCTGAAGGCATGCGTTCTTTGCGATGGCTGCACCGTTCTTGGATGCGCGGGGCAGGCGATGGGCTTAGTCCTTGGAGAGCTCGGCGTCGGCGAGCACCGCCTGTACCTGAATCAGGTGGTGGCGCATGGCCGCGCGCGCGCCGATGGCATCGTGGGTGCGCAGGGCCGCATAAATAGCGCGATGCTCGTGCAGCGCGGCGTCCTGACGGCGCACCAGGCGGGTGCGCTCGCTGAACTGATGGAAGAGCGGGGAGAACATGCCGGCCCATAGTTCGCCGACGATCGAAGCAAGCACATCGTTGCCGGAGGCGCGCGCGATGCTCACGTGGAAGTTCTGGTCCGCATTCCGGCTGTGCTCGCCGCGAGCGATGATGGATTCCATCTCCTGCAATGTCTGCGCGATTTCCGCGAGATCATCCGGAGTGGCGCGCTGTGCGGCTTCCGCGGCGATCTCGCCTTCGATGAGGATGCGCGCGTTGATCAACTCGATCGGCCCCGGACCAGTGTCAACCGAAGGCGCCGCGATGATGTCGCGCTGGCGCACATAGGAGCCGGATCCGGTGCGGATTTCGACCAGCCCGGCAATCTCAAGGGCGATCATGGCCTCGCGCACGGTGGGCCGGCTAACGCCGAGCTGCTGGGCCAGGAGCTTCTCTGACGGAAGCCGCGAGCCCGGCGGCATCGAGCCGCTCTGTATCTGCTTGCGGATGCTATCTGCGACCTGCTGGTAGAGCCGCTGGTTGACGATGGGTTCAAGCGCCACGCTCCCTATGCTGCCACAGTCGCCTCGCGGATGATCGCGATCCGGCAGAAGCGGTGTTCCAAACAGGCTCCTCGGAAGAGGATTGGGGTGCGCTTCTGGTTGCGTTTCGGAATGCGATTTGTGTCGCGAAAGGGGCGTCCTGGAGATGTTCTGGGTACGTTTTGGGGCGCAATTGGGAACAAAGTTAACGATATTCCGCGCACTTGATTTGGCCCGGGGACGGTGCAGCCAGCGCGGCCCGATCTGTCTCGTTGGCGACCTTTTTCCAGAGCAATGTTCCACCGCATGAAACGGAAGACGCGCCAAGATCTGTCTGGCTGCTTGACAACATTTTGCCGCGGGGAATAAAGTGCGATCCGGCAAGAGTTTGCTCTGTTGACGAGATGCGCCAAAGGCGCGCCGGGGCCATGTGGAGAGCAATTTTTTTCTTACGGGAGGGTCAGAGATGCGGGATATCGGTAGGAAGCAAAGGTGTGTGTGGAGCGCTGCCGGGGCGGCGATCGTACTGCTGCTGGCAAGCGGGCCGCGCGCGAAGGCGCAGGCGACGACTGCGACGCTGGTGGGAACAGTGACGGATACAACGGGCGCGGCACTTGGCCACGCGACGGTCACGATCACCAGCCAGAGCACGGGACAGACCTACACCCACCAGACAAATGACAGCGGCAATTACGAATTCACTCTCCTGCCGCCGGGTGTGTATTCGGTTCAGGTGGCCGACCCCGGTTTTGCAGGCTCGGTGACGAATGGCGTACCGGCTACGGTGAACACGACCAACCGCACGGACGTGCAGTTGAAACCCGGCAACCAGGCGCAGACCGTGACCGTGACGGACATGGCGCCCGCGCTACAGACAGATCGTGCCGATGTGAGCGCGCAGATCGAAAGCAGGCAGGTGAGCGATCTGCCGGTAGGCAGCAGCCGCAACTTTCAGGCGCTGGAATCGCTGGTGCCGGGGGTGAGCGCGCCGATCTATGACCACTCCTCGTTCTTCGATGCGCAGAACTCGCAATCCTTCCAGGTAAACGGCCAGGCGGAGCTGGCGAACAATCTGCAGCTTGAGGGCATCGACGACAACGAGCGCACCGGTTTGCTGCAGGTGTACATACCACCTGCGGCTGCCATTCAGACCGTGGATGTGGAGACGAGCAACTATGCGCCGGAGTTCGGCCGTGCCGCGGGCGCGGTGACGAACGTGGTACTGAAGTCCGGCAGCAATCAATTTCACGGCTCGGCCTACGAGTTCAACGAGGTGAGCGCGACCGGGCGCGCGGAATTATTTCAATAACACGGGGAAGTTTCCGCGCTTCACGAACAATTATTATGGCGCGACGATCGGCGGTCCGATCATCAAGGACCGGACATTCTTCTTCGGCGATTTTCTGCGTTACGCCAATCACTCGAGCCAGTTCTTCCAGACCACGGTGCCGACGGCCGCCTTCCGCGGCGGCGACCTGAGCGCGAGCCCGACGGCGATCTACGATCCGGCGACCGGCAATGCGGATGGTACTGGCCGGCAGCAGTTTGCCGGGAATCAGATTTCGCCGGCGCGATTCAGCCCGGTGGCGGTGGCGATTCTGAACCTGGTGCCGTTGCCGAATGTCCCCGCAGCGGGGACGTCGAATAATTTCCAGGAGAACCTAGGGTTCAACCAGGACTCGACTTCCTTTGACGTGAAGCTGGACCAGCAGCTGCGTGCCGAGGACCACCTGACCTACCGTTACAGCTGGCAACGGGTGACCACGATTCAGCAGCCGGCCTTTGGGGCGGCGGGCGGGCCGGGGGGCGGGGGCGGCTTCCAAGGCACGGGCACTAACAACACCTACAACACAGCGGGCGAGTATACGCATGTCTTTTCGCCTCGGCTGCTGACCGGGGTTCGCGTGGGCGTGAACCACTACCGAAACACTGCGCAGCAGACCGACTACGGCACCGACGCATCGACGGCGATCGGCATACCGGGAGTGAATGTGAGCGCGTTTACCAGTGGCCTGGCGGGCATCAGCATTCCGGGCTATGCGGGTGCGACGCTGACCGGGGCGAGCCCGCTGGTGGGATACAGCGCGAGCATTCCGTGGACCCGCGCCGAGAGCAACATCGATGCGGCGAACAACTGGAATTACATCCTGGGTAATCACTCGCTGAAGTTCGGCTTCGAGGTGCGGCGGGTGCGCGACAATCTGACCCAGGGGCAGACCTTCTCTCCGCGCGGCATCTTCGAGTATGCGGAGGGACAGACAGGATTGAATGCGCCGGGGGAGAAGACCAGCTTCGGCAATGATTTCGCGAGCTTCCTGCTGGACCAGCCGAACCTGGTGGGACGGGACGTGAATGTGGGCTCCGGGTCCTGGCGGCAGACGCTTTACTTCGCATACGCGCAGGACACATGGCAGGCGACGCACAAGCTGACGTTGACCTATGGCCTGCGCTGGGAGTTCTATCCGCCGGCCAACCCGGACCGCAAGGGCGGTTTTTCGCAATACGATCCGACGGACAACACGCTGCACGTATCCGGTTACGGGTCGGTGCCCGACGACCTGGGGCTGCCGGTGCGAGCGACCAACTTTGAGCCCCGCCTAGGTGCGGCTTACCGGGCCAGCGCGCGGACCGTCGTGCGCGCGGGTTTCGGCATCAGCCACACGCCTTTCCAGGACAACAACTACGCGTTCAACTATCCGGTACGGCAGAACGTCTCTTTCAATTCGGACAGCAGCTTCGCTCCCGCAGTGCAGACGAACGGTTCCGTGGCAACGCTCGAGGCCGGATTCCCGCCGGCGCCGGTGCCGGTGATCCCGGCGAACGGGATCATTCCAAATGCGCCGAAGGCTTCCAGTTGGACGGTGGTGAACCCGAACTACAAAGATCCTTACGTGATGAGTTATAACGTCGCGCTGCAGCAGGACTTTGGCCGCGGCTGGGTCGCGGACTTCGCCTACGTCGGCAACATGGGGCGGCACGTTCCGGCGTACTACAACATCAATGCCGGAGTGGTGGCAGGCGCGGGTTCCGCAGGCCAGCCCGAGCATGCGACCTTTGGCCGCACAGCTCGCACGGACATCATGGGCTATGGAACCAACAGCAACTACAACGGGCTGCAGGTGAAGGTGACGCATCGCTTCCAGAACGGCCTGAGCTGGACCAGCGGACTGGCCTTCCAGAAGGCGATGGGGTATGTCTCGTCCACGACGGGGCTGGCGAGATTCAATTTCTATCTCAATCCGCGCCGCGATTATGCGCCATTGAACTGGGACCGCAGAGTCACTTACAGCCAGAGCTTTATCTACGAGCTGCCCTTCGGCAAGAACAAGCCGATGCTGCAGGAGGGCATCGGGTCGGCGCTGCTGGGAGGATGGCAGGTGAGCAGCGTGATGAGCGCCGACACGGGCACGCCGCTCTTTCTGACGGCGAGCGCCAGCAGCCTGAACGCGCCGGACAACACGCAGGTGCCCAACCAGGTGAAGCCCTTCCGCAAGCTGGGATCGATCGGCACGGCGAAGCCATGGTTCGATACGACGGCATTTACACAGCCGACGACGGCTGCGTATGGCAACACGCCAAAGAACGGATTCAGAGGGCCGGGGCTGGTGACGCTGGATGGATCGCTGTTCCGCACCTTCCCGATCCGCGAGGTGCTGTCGCTGCAGTTGCGCGCGGATGCATTCAACGCGTTGAACCACCCGACGTTTGCCAATCCTGGAGTGAGCCTGACCAGCACAAATTTTGGCGAGGTGACGGGCACGGCGGGCTCGAATGCGCGTGTGTTGCAGTTTGCCGCGACGGTGAACTTCTAGTGCTGACCGCACGGGCGGAGGCGCCTGTGGCGCGTGTGCTGAGGTTCGCTCGCGTGGTCGCGTATGTGGAGTGTCCCACCGAGGTGGTGGCGCGGAATGAAGTGGAGAACAGCAGATCCCTACACGGCGCGGCTTTGCCGCTTCGGTCGGGATGACGAGATCTATGGTTCCGCTGCTTCGTCGGGATGACGAGATACGTGTGATGGTTCGCTCCGGTTGCGATGATGCGGTGAGAAGCGCGATGAATCCTATACTCGCTTTGCTCAGGGGGCGGCCTGCATTTGTGTTTGCACGGGTGTAGGATGGGCGCGTTGGGTAAACGATTACTTAGCGGGATGTGAAGGCAATGGGCTGGAGGATGGGATGGAGGTAACACGCAGGCGGTTGCTGGCAGGAATGGCGACGGTGAGCGCGGCGAGTATGTGCTCGCCACTGTTGCAGAAAGTGGCAGCCGAAGTTGCCGGACCGGCGCGGCTCTATCCGCCGATGGACCTGTCGCTGTTCGATGTGCCATTACATCGCGGCGCGTGGGATCTGCGGGTAGGATACGCGGCGATCACCTGGGATGGACGCGACGGCGAGGCCATTGAGCAGATTTCTGCGCTGGGATACCCGGGGATTCAGTTGCGTGCGAATGTGCTGAAAGAGCATCCGGACCCGAAGACGCTGGAGGCGGCACTGGCTGCGCACAAGCTGATCTTCGTGGCGCTATCGAGCGGAGGGACGCAGCTTGATCCGGCAAAGGAAAAGGAGATGCTGGACGAGCACACAGAGCACGCGAAATATCTACATGCCGCGGGCGGCAAGTATCTGCAGGTGATCGGCGCCGGGAATCCGAAGAACGGTGCGGTGAACTGGACCGCGGCGGATTACAAGCGGCAGGGCTATCTGCTGACGGAAGTGGGCAAGCGCGCGGCAGAGTACGGCATCCAGACGGGATTTCACAATCACATGAACACGATCGGTCAGGCGCCGGAGGCAACAGACGCGATCATGGATGCGGCCGATCCGAAGTACGTGAAGCTGGAACTGGATGTTGCGCATTATCTGCAGGGCGGCGGCGATCCGGCGACGGCAGTGCGCAAGTACCAACGCCGGCTGCTGTTTCTGCACCTGAAAGATACCAAGCCCTCGCCAGGTGCCCATGACGGTTACGAATTTGCCGAGCTGGGGCAGGGACGCGTTGACTTCAAAGCGCTGCTTGCGGCGCTGAAGGAGACGCACTTCCGCGGCTGGGGGATTGTGGAACTGGATGGCGAGCGGCCGGGATCGAAGCGGACGCCGGAGGAGAGCGCGCGGATGAGCAAGCAGTATCTGGAGTCGCTGGGGGTGCGGGTATGAGCGGCTGCCCGTTCCGGCTGGCAGTGATCAACGATGAGATCACGCAGGATTTCGAGAAGGCGTGCTCGATTGCGGCGAAGGATTTTGGACTGAGCTGGATTGAGCTGCGCGGGATGTGGAACAAGAACATCACCGAGCTGAATGCGAAGGAAGTGGAAGACGCGCGAAAGATCCTGGAGGCGCACCGGCTGCGCGTGACGGACATCGCGAGCCCGCTGTTCAAGGTGGATTGGCCGGGTGCGCCCAAGTCCAAGCAGAGCGAAAAGCGCGATCAATTTCATGCGGACTTCGACATGAGCGCGCAGGACAAGCTGCTGGAGCGCTGCATTCGAGCTGGCGAAGGCGTTTCAGACGGATCGCATCCGGTGTTTTGATTTCTGGCGGCTGGAGGACCAGAAACCGTATCGCGCGGCGATGGACCAGAAGCTGCGCGAGGCTGCGGCGCGGTGCGAGAAGGACGGGTTGATCCTTCTGCTCGAGAATGAGATGAGCTGCAACACGGCGACGGGCGCGGAGTCAAAAAGGACACTTGCGGCGGTTACGAATAAGAACTTCATGCTGAACTGGGATCCGGGCAATGCAGCGGCGATCGGGGAGTATCCGTACAGCAAGGGATTTGATCTGCTGCCGAAGGCGCGCATCGGACACTGCCATGCGAAGGATGTGGCGGTGGGAGGCGAGGGCCTGAAGTATAACTGGGCTCCGGTAGGCGACGGCGTGGTGGGATGGCCGGGGCAGATTCGGGATTTGCTGAAAATGAAATATCACTACGCTGTGAGCCTGGAGACGCATTGGCGCGGCGCGGGAACACCGGAGGCATCGACGCGGGTGAGCATGGCGGGATTGAAGAAGGTGCTGGCTGGTGCGGGCGTGCAGTGCTGACGGCGGACTGGCCGTCCGGGGCGGGTGCGCCTGCGGCGCGGGCCGCTGGGTTCGCTCCTTTGGTCGCTCACCTCTGGAGTTGTGGGTGACCGAGGCGGATTTGCTCAAGATGACAGGCAAATAAGAGGAGAGAGATGACGACACGGCGGGAGTTTCTGGGACAGACAGGCATGGGATTGGCTGGCGGCAGCGTTGTTGCCGACGGCGCGCGCGCTGGGCGCGAACGATCGTATTCGCTTCGGGCTGATTGGCGCGGGCGATCGCGGCACGGAGGACCTGAAGAACGCGCTGAAGCAACCGAACGTGGAGTGCGTGGCGATTGCGGACATCTACAGCCGGCGACGCGATATGGCGAAGCAGCTGGTGCCGCACGCGACGATGTATGACGATCCGATGAAGCTGCTCGAGAGCAAGGATGTCGATGCGGTGATCAATGCGACGCCGCTGCATCTGCACACGAAGTATTTTGTTGCGGCACTGCAGGCCGGGAAGGATTTGTATTCCGAAAAGACGATGACCTGGGACATTCCTGGTGCGGTGGAGTGCAAGAAGGCGGCTGCGGCGTCGAAGCAGGTGGTGCAGATCGGGCTGCAGCACGAGAGCTCGGGCGAGCTGAAGGACGCGCTGCAGTGGATCAAGGATGGAAAAGTCGGCAAAGTGTGCAGCGTGGATGCGTGGATGAGCCGCAACACGCCGATCGGAAAAGGGCAGTGGGTGCGGCCCGTGCCATCGGATTGCGATCCGGACCACGTGAACTGGAAGCTGTTTCTGGATGGACGGAAGGAGCCGAAGTTCGATGGCTTCAAGTACATCAACTGGCGGCTGTTCTGGGAGTTCTCCGGCGGAAATGTGACGGAAAATATGGTGCATCAGATTGCATGGATCATCACGGCGCTGGATCTGGATCTGCCGAAGGCCGCGGTGATGACCGGCGGGGTTTTCTCGGAGAAGGATGGGCGGCAGGTACCGGACACGATGATGGCGTCGCTCGAGTACCCGGACATGATCGTGAACTGGCAGTCGACATTCAGCAACAGCCGTTACGGGCTTGGCGAGCATTTTCTGGGGGATAAGGGCACGATCCAGCATGTGTCGGGATCGAACGATATGGTGTCGGGCAAGTCTCAGTCGTCGATCACCTATCTGCCGGAGAAGGTCAACAATCCGGACGGCTGCGATGCTGAAGGGCGAGTCCAAAGACACTGATCACATGGCGAACTGGTTCGAGTGCATTCGCGATCGCAAGCAGCCGAATGCGTCTGTGGATATCGGATACAAGTCCGCGATTGCGGCGCACATGTCGAATCTTGCCTACCGACAGAAGCGGCGCATCACGCTGGATGAGGCGATGGCAGCGAAGATGGATGCGTATCTGTAGGAAGCAGCTAAGAAGCAATCAGATGAAAGGCGGTCGGCGCACATGCGGTCAGCTCATCTGGCCGGCATTGCTGGCCGCTATGCTGCTCGTGGGCCACTGCTCCGCGGAATCACTCTACACGCGGGTGCATCCGGCGATGGGAACGGATTTCACCCTTTATATATACACAACCGATGCTGCTGCCGCGGATAGGGAGGCGGAGCGTGTCTTTGCCATCGTGGACCAGCTTGAATCGTTGTTGAGCAATTACCAGCCGCAGAGTGAGTTGTCGCGGATCAACGCAAACGCCAGCGCGCACGCGGTGACAACGGACCCGGAGACCTTCCGCTTTCTGCAGGAGTCGCTTGCGTGGAGTGCGCGTTCGGATGGCGCGTTCGATATCACGGTAGGAAAATTGATGAAGGCCTGGGGGTTCTTCCGCAGTACGGGGCATGTGCCTACCCAAGCGGAGCTGGCGCGGGTGCGCGCCGAGACCGGCTGGAAGCACGTTGTGATGAATGCGCGCACGCGTACGGTGCGGTTTACCACGCCAGGCGTGGAGCTCGATCCGGGCGGCATCGGCAAAGGCTTTGCGGTGGATGCGGCTGTTGAAGCGCTGCGCGCGGACGGGGTGAAGGCAGCGCTCGTATCGGCAGGGTCGAGCACCATCTACGCGTTGGGCGAACCGCCCGATGCAGAGGGATGGAAGGTGCGGGTGCCCGATCCGCAGCACAAGGGGGATGCAATTTCAACGGTGGTGCTACGTGATCTTTCTCTCTCCACAGCGAATTGTTCGGAGAAGCACTTTGTTATGGGTGGTCATCAGTATTGCCACATTATGGATCCGCGTACGCTTCATCCAGTGGAGGGAAGACTTCAGGCAACGGTGATCGCGCCTTCGGCGACGGATGGCGATGCGCTGTCGAATGCAATGTTTGTGCTGGACGGGGACGGACGCAGGCGGCTGATGGGTTCGCTGGCGAAGGCGGATGCGGCGCTGGTGGTGTTGGGAGACGGGGTGGTCGAGAAGTATCGGTGGGGACCTGCCGTCCAGGCAGACGCGCCGGCGGCGCGTTAGGTGAGGGCTGCTCCCGGTGGTCGCTTGCCGCGGCCCTTCGCGGTGAATGTAGAAACTGCAGATCACTTCGGGCAAGCTCTTCGCTTCGCTCAGTATGACGAGAGAGAAGAGAGCGTGGCGCAGAGGTTATCGTTAAGGAGTGAGATAAAGGAGCGGGCGGAGTGAATCGACGGGAGATGCTGGGTGGTGCTTCGGCGGCGTGGCTGGCGATGGGGCTGGATGGGGTGCCCGGGCTGGCCGAGCCGGCGAAGGCGGATGAGTTGCGCGTAGGTGTGATCGGGCCGGGGAGCCGCGGACAGGAATTGATACGGCAGTTGTTACATGTGCCAGGAGTGCGAATTGCGGCTATCTGCGATATCTATGAGCCGCGCTATGCGCAAGTGAATCGGCTGGTCGGCAGCGAGGTCCCGGCGACGAAAGACTACCGCGAACTGCTGGGGCGCAAGGACCTGGATGCGATCTATGTGGCGACGCCGGTGGCGCACCATGCGGAGCATGTACTGGCGGCTCTTGCGACGGGCAGGCCGGTGTATGGGGAAAAGGCGATGGCATTTACGCCGGAGGAGTGCCGGGAGATCTATGCTGCGGCGAGAAAGCCGGGAGCGATCTTTCAGGTGGGCTATCAGTATCGTTATGCACCGTGGGTGCGGGCGGCGGTGGCGGAGGTGAAGCAAGGAAAGATTGGCGAGCCTACGCATGTGTATGCGTATTGGCATCGCAACAATAGCTGGCGGCGGCCGGTGCCAAGCCCGGACCCGGACGGCAAACTGGAGCACCTGATCAACTGGCGACTTTATCGCGAGACTTCCGGCGGATTGGTAACGGAACTGGGCTCGCACCAGATTGATATCGCAAACTGGGTCTTCGATGCGATTCCGGAGCGTGCCACCGGCATGACGAGCATTGTGCGCTATCACGACGGGCGCACGGTGGGGGACAATGTGCAGGCGGTGTTCAGCTACCCTGGCGGCCGACGGTTGATGTTCAGTTCGCTAACGGATAACGGAAAGGTGGGCAACGAGCTCTGGATCTACGGCACGGAGGGCAGTGTTGCGATCACGATCGAAGACGCGACGTTCTATTACGAACCGAAGGCACACCCGAAGCCGGTGGTGACGGGAGCTGAGGTAGTGACGCACGGCATTACGACTGGCGCTTCTTACAGCACGAAAAGCGAGATGCCGTATCGCGGGCCAGGTGAAAAGCTGGCAGTGAGCACGAGGGAGGATCCGACGCTGACCGCGTGCCGTTCGTTCATAGAATGCGTGCGCACGAAACGGCAGCCGGTGGCGAATGCGCGGGTCGGCTACGGCTCTGCAATTGCGGCGACGATTGCCAATCGCGCGGTGTACGAGGAACAGGGGATTGCGGTACCGGCGTTGCCGGCGTGATGGCGATGACTTCGTCCGGGTGAGGAAACGGGAGAGCGCTCAGATTACGGCTGCACTCCGGTCTGGAAGTTGAGCGCGGCGAGCGTAAGACGGTACTGGTACTGCGCGTTGGTATTGCTGATTTCTGCTTCCGTCTGCTGCAGTTGGGCCTGGCTTAGTTCGACGATAGAAGAAAGGCCGAGCTTGTACCGCGTCTGCGCGAGAGCGAGACTCTGGTTTGCCTGGTTAAGCAACTGCGCGGTAACGCCAAGGCGCGTGAAGGCGTTGTTTGCATCGAGCCATGCGGTCTGCACGTCCCGGACGATTACGTCCTTGAGCTGGCGTGTCCGCTGCGTGGTGGCTTGCGCACGCAGTTGTGCTTCCTTTGCCTCTGCGGAATATAGGAAGCCATTAAAGATAGGAATGTTCAGATTTGCGCCGATGGCGCCATCCCAACTGGAGACGTAGTACGGACCTGGACGCACCGGAGTTGCTCCTACGGTGCCGAGCGCGGAAAGGGTGGGGAGCATCTGGTCGTGCTGCGCGCGGCTGAACTTCTCCTGCGACTGCCGTGCGAGATCGAGCGACTGCAGGTCCGGGCGCTCTTTTACTGCGAGCTCGAGAAGCGTCTGCTCGTCCGGCGGCGGAGGCGGGTTGTTCTTTGTGTTGTCGACCAGCGAGTAGACGACGGGATGGTCGAGGCCGAGGACTTCATCGAGCGCGGCCATGGTGGCGTCGGCGTTGTTCTGCGCATCCAGTTGCAGTAACTGTGCCTGCGACAGATTCACATTGGCGAAGGTGAGATCGAGGGTGGAGCGCAGCTTGTTCTGCGTCAACTGGTTCACCTGATTCTGGGTGGTCTGCCGCAGGTTGACGGTCTGTTTTGCAACCTGAAGCAGCGCCTGCGCCTGCAGTGCGTTGTAGAAGGCCTGATCCGCAGCGAGTACGATGTCCTCCCGGGTGGCGAGTTCATTCGCCTGCTGTGCGCGCTCCTGCAGTTTGGACGATGCAACCAGATTGGTGGTGCGGCCGAAGTCGGTGATGAGCTGCGAGAAGTTGATGCCGCCGCCTGCGCGCGTGAAGAGCCGCGAAGCGGAGAGCGAACCAGAAGAGACGCGGCTGGCGTCATTCGCGTCCTGCGCTGTGAGCGTGCCGGTGAGGGTGGGCAACTCCGCAGAGCGGGATTCACGGACAACCTGATGTTGGGCGAGCGCGAGCAGATGGCTGATGCTGACGCGCGGATTGTTGGTGAGCGCCATGTGCTCGGCGTCCTGGCGGGTGAGGCGCTGCCCCGAAGCGAGTGGTGCAGTCGGCGTCTGCGCGGAGGAAGAGATAGGAGCAGGGTTGGAGGACGACGGCATTTGCGCGGACGCCGTTGCCGGAGCCGATTGGGCAACCATACGCGGCGACAGCGATGTAGTCAGCAGTGCGATCGAAAGAAGATGAACAGCGGTACGCATGTTACGCCACCTCCGCGACTGCATTGCCTTCGCGCCGGCCGTGGACCAGCAGATAAACGGCGGGCACGAGAAACATGGTGACGACGACGGACACGGCGAGTCCGCCGATGAGCGCGCGGGCGAGTGGAGCGTACTGCTCGCTGCCCGCTTCGAGGCCGAGCGCAAGAGGAATCATGCCGAGCAGCGTGGCGAGTGAGGTCATCAGGATGGGACGCATGCGGATCTTGCAGGATTGCACCACGGCCTGGAGCAGGCTCTGGCCCTGTGCGTGGAGAATGCCGGCGAATTCAACGATCAGGATGGAGTTGGAGACGACGATGCCGGTCATCATGATGACGCCCATCAACGACATGATGTTGAGTGTGGAGCCGGTGAGGAGCAGGATGATCACGACTCCGGCGAGACCGGGCGGAATAGCCATGAGGATGATGAAGGGATCGAGGAAAGAGGCGAATTGCGCCATGAGCACGAGATAGATGAGGGCGATGGCGAGTATGAGGCCGATGCCGAAGCGTGCGAAGGAATCGGTCATGCTCTGAACCGCGCCGCGCACCGCGATGCGCATACCGCGCGGCCGCTGCACGCCACTGAGGATGTGATTGACCTGCTTGCTGACCGCGTTCAGCGCCGCGGAGCGCGGTTGCACGTAGATATCGATGACACGGCGCAGACCGTAGTGGTCGACTTCGGTAGGCGTGTCGATCGGCTTTGTGAAGACGACGGAACGCAGCGGTGTGTAGCCCGTCTGGCCCTTGCCGCGCAGTGGGATATTTTGGAAGTCTTCCATGTTCATATGCTCGATTTGGTGGGTGGAGTACTGCACGGTGAGCATGTAGTTGTTGCCGGTGTTCGGGTCGATCCAGTAGCTGGGAGCGATGACGCCATTAGATGTGAGCGCGGTGATGACGTTGTCGACTATGTCTTTCGGTGAGAGGCCGACGAGTGAGGCGCGCTCGCGATCGATGTTGAGTTGCAGGCCGGGATATTTCAGGTCCTGCGGGATGTAGACATCGCCGATGCTGGAGAGGCCGCGCAACTGCTGGGCGATCTGCTGCGCCTTGGCGAAGGCGGCGGCCTGATCGTTGGAGCTGATCTGGATATCGAAGGGCGCGGGCAGTCCCTGGTTGATGACGGAGTCGACGAGGCCGCCGGCCTGGAAGTAGGTTTGTATCTCGGGCATTTCGGATGCGAGACGGCGGCGCACGCGATCGATGTATTGATAGCTGCCGGTGGAATGGTCTTCATTGAGGCTGACCTGAACGAAGGCGGTGTCCATCGAAGAGTTGGAGGTGTAGATGGCGGAGAGATCGGGCGTGATGCCGATGTTGGAGACGATCATGCCGAGGTCGTGAGGCGATACCACCTTGCGAATTTCATCCTCGACACGCGCGATGTATGCGTCGCTGGTCTCGATGCGGGTACCGCTGGGCATCTTGACGTTGATGATGAACTGTCCGGGATCGGTGCGGGGGAAGTAGGCGCGTCCGAGAAGCGGCGTCAGAACCACGAGGATGAGCGCGGTGCCGCCGAGCAGCACACCAGCGGTGAAGCCGGGCCGCTTCAGGCTGCGGTAGGCGAGCCGCTCGTAATGGTCGAGCATGCGTTGGAAGTAGAGGTTGAAGCGATCGACGGTGCGGCGAAAGATGGAGTGTTTGTGTTCGCCCTTTGCGTTCTCGCCGTGTTCTTCGTGCAGGTTGATGAACTTTGCGCAGAAGAGCGGCACCAGCGTCATGGAGAAGAAGTACGACGCGAAGATACAGATGACCACGCCGAGCGCGAGGTCCGTGAACAGATACCGGCTGACGCCATTGAGCAGGAAGACGGGGAAGAAGACGATGGAGGTGGCGACGGTGGCGGCGAGCACGGCGAGCGATACCTCCGAGCCGCCTTCGTCGGCTGCTTTGTCCGGCGATGCGCCTTCCTCCATGAAGCGGACGATGTTTTCGAGCACGACGACGGAGTTGTCGATGAGGCGCGAAAGCACCAGCGCGATCCCGCCGAGAAGCATGGTGTTGATGGTGCCGCCGAAGGCATTCATCACCAGCAGGCATAGGAGGATGGACATCGGAATGGACAGCAGCGATGCACCGGCAGCGCGCGGGCTGCCAAGGAAGAGCAGGATCATGAGGCCGGTGAGCGCGAGGCCTATGAGGGCTTCCTTTAGCAGGTTTTTGATGGCGCCTTTGACGAAGACAGACTGATCGAAGACGACGGCGGTCTTGAGGCTGGGCGGGATGTCCACGAGCCGCTTGATAGCGGCGCGCATGCCGTTGACGATCTCGATGGTGTTGCTTTTGCCGGCCTGCTTGAGGATGGGCACGTAGACGGAGTGCTGGCCGTCGATGCGGACGATGTTGGTCTGGAGGGCGCCGGAGTCTTCGGCGTGGCCAACGTCTGCAACGAGCACGGAGGCGTTGCCAGAGGACTTGAGCGGCATGGAGTTGATCTGCTGCGCGCTGGGGATCTGGCTGTTGGCATATAGGTTGTAGTCCCTGGTGCCGATGCGCACGTCGCCCGCGGGCAGGATGAGATTGGACTGGTTCACGCTGTCCACGACATCCATGAGGCTCATGTTGTGCGCTTCGAGCTTGAGCGGATCGACGTAGATCTGGATCTGGCGATAGCGGCCGCCGTAGGGCTGCGGCACCGATGCGCCAGGCACGTTTGCAATCTGATTGCGGACCTGGAACTGCGCGAGGTCTTTGAGGCTGGTTTCGTTGAGCCCCTGGCCTTTAAGCGTGACCAGGCAGATGGGCTGGCTGGAGGCGGTCATGCCAAGCACGACAGGCGGCAGGGTTCCTGCGGGAAGACGGCGCAGGTCCGCCATGGCGAGGTTGGAGATATTGCTGAGCGCGGAGTTCGCGTCGGTGCCGGGACGGAAGTAGATCTTGACCAGAGAGACGCCGGAGAGCGAGCGCGACTCGATGTGATCGATATTCGCGCCGAGGGTGAAGAAGCGTTCAAAAGTATCGGTGATGTCGGCTTCGATCTGTCGCGGCGGCATACCGGAATAGAAGGTGGCAACCACCACGACGGGAATGTCGATGGAAGGGAAGAGATCGACCGGCATGGAGATGACGTTGACGACGCCAACGAGCAGCACCATGAGCGAGATCATGATGATGAAGAAGGGATAGCGGAGAGCAAACCTGGGCATTGTCAGTTGCCTCCCTCATTTGCAGCGTCGGTCATGCCGCCTTCTTCGTGCATGACGTCGTTGGCTGGCTGCGGCTCCACGCGGGGCGTGACCTGTTCGCCCTCTTTGTAGCGGGCAGCGTTCCCCAGCACGACGCGGTCGTTTTGGCGCACCCCGCTTCGCACTTCCGCGAGGAGTGAACCCTGGATGCCAAGCACGACATCGCGACGTCGTACTCGGTTCTGATCGTCGACCACCAGGACGGTGGTTCTGCCCGAGTCGTCACGCTGCACGGCTAGCAACGGCACAGTCAAAACATTTTCCCGGTGCGCAAGCTGTACGTAAGCGTTGGCGTACATGCCGGGGATCAGGCTGAGATCCTTGTTGGGCACATCGATCTCGGTTTCCATGGTGCGCGTATCGAGCGAGACATTGCGGGTGAAGCGAAGGATCTTGCCGGTGAGTGTGCGATGCAGCGCATCCACACGGATGCGGACGGTATCGCCATCGTGGATATAGCCGACTGCATCTTCCGGCACGGGCAGACGCAGACGGAGCAGATCGCTTTGCGAGAGCTTGACCAGCGGAAGGCTCTGGGAGTCCGAAGAGGTCCCTGCCTGAATGAGCGCGCCGGTATCCGCATAGCGCCAGATCACAACACCGCTGAGCGGGGCGGTGATGGTGGTGTAGGCCTCAAGCGCGCCGTAACGTTCCATGTCGGCCTGGGCGACGTCGGATTGCTGACGGGCGGCGGACAATGTGGAGCGTGCGGTGTCGACCTGCGCCTGCGAGGCATCGGCCTTTGCGCGTGCGTCATCAAGTTCCTGCTCCGCGATGAGACCAGGTTGCGCCTTCGAGGCTTGCAGCAGCCGGTCGTAGTTGGCCTGAAGTGCGGCATGACCTGCCTGGGCGCGGCTGATCTCGTGCTGCGCGATGTTGATCTGCTCTTTGCTGCGCTGCTGCTCGGATTGGCTGCCGCGGTATTGTGCACTGAGTTCGGGGACTTCGAGCACGGCGAGCGTCTGGCCGGCATGAACGCGGTCGCCGATATCAACGTAGATATGGCGCACGTACCCGGAGACCTTCGCGTGCACATCGATCACCTGGTAGGGCTGGAACTGTCCGGCGAGCGAGAGCATGTGTGAGATGTTTCCACGCTGGACGATGCTGACCGCCGCAGAAATCGGCTGGGTAGATGCGTCGGCCGAGTTCGGCCGGCTCTTGCAGCCGGAGATGGCAACCAGGACCAAGAGAGACGAGATGATGGCTCGTCCGGAGAGACATGCGCGGAGACGAGATGCTGGATTGTGCACGGTAGACCTGTCAGGCCCTGCAGCCGGAAGATATCTGCTCGATGACGATAGCCGGAGATGAGGCGCTCTCTTATCGGGAGTTGCTCACCTCTGCTGCTTTCGTCCACGTCGCGCAGGAACTTTGCCGGTCTCAGGCTAGCTTGAGCGGATTCACGATTGGCCATGCACCAGCGAGTTCGCGCAAAGCGGGGATTCCTTTACGGAAGAGCCGCTCGAACTGCATTGGAACTGCAACGGGCCTTAGGCACACCGATTGTGAACTCGCTCGATTGGAAACAGCGATCACGCAGCTTCGTCAATAACGGATAGCTGCGCCCAAGTCAGGCGACATGCGATGGAGGGGGGCGGCGGAGCGAAGGACCCTTAAGGGCAAAGGCGGGAGCAGGCAGCGGTGGCGCATCGCCGCGTGGGGCGGCCTCGCGCACGTCCTTTGCCGGTCGCGGGATCAGGACAACCGAGGCGGCGAGAGCGACAGCATGCAGATCGCCATGATTCAGATCACAATGCTGCGCAGTATCAGCAGGCCGCTCGCGCTCGGAAAGCAACTTGGCACGTCGAAGTCACCTCCGAGGCGCGGGCGCGAACGTGATAGAGCGAAAGCTTGGAGTGGAGCCCCCAGCCGAAGACCGCGAGTGCCAGCAACAGAATGGACACACCGATAGCGAAGTGGCCTTCACAGGTGTCCAGCTCGCGCTTGTCGCAATGGGTCATTTGTATGCGGATATTCCAGTGTATATGACGCCAAAACAGAGGCGCGAGTATGTCATTTGGCAGGATGCGAATACGCTGTCTTTCAGGGAGGAATGGGTTCCGACGGATGCCTTGGATTGCCTCTCTCGCGCGCAGCAATCCTTATCGGCCGAGTACTTTGCGGATGGCGGCGGCCGCCTGGTCTCCCATCAGATTCGATCCAGCGGCATTGAAGTGCACGGTGTCGTGGTGGAGATTGCTGTGCTGCATCATGAGCGCGTGCTGATCGTCGATGGGGATTTTCCCGGCATCGATGAAGGTCTTCGCGATCGCATTGCGCGCGTTGACGCGTTCATTGGTCGCGCCGTTAAAAGCACTGGGCTGCACAGGCGTGATAGTCGCCCAGATCAGCGCATCGTTCCCGGCAACAAGTGAGCGCACCGTGCGCAGGAACTCCGGAAAGGCCGCTTTGTAAGCGGCTTCTGTATAGGCCCAGCCATGCATTCCGTTGTTGAAGTGCACGACGCGAAAAGGCACATGCTCCATGGCGGCGAATGCGCGAATTTCCCGGGGCAGACGCGGATCGCCGACGGAGGTAGAAGTTGCCATCAGGTAGACGTTAGCCACGCCGGCCAGATCTTTCGTGACCTCAGGGAAGTAGTTGCGTGACAGCGAATCGCCGAGCAGCAACACGTTTGGCAGCTTCGGGTCGGGATGCGGCGGGCGCACTTCCCAGGTCCATTCGATCTGCTCCGGGATAGAGACCTGGGTTTGCGTCGCGAACACCGGCGAAACGCACGTCAAAAGTAGCGCAGCGAGAACACAGATACGTTGCATCCGTCGATAGAGGTTCATGCCTGGGCCTCCGAGCCTTCGTCGGCCGTATCGCGAAAGCTATCGGGACGGAGGCGCAGAGTTTGACCTGCGCTGAGATGGATGCTGGTGAGGCGACCGGCGTAACGCACAGGAGTGTGGCCTCCGCGTTCAGTGTGCAGTGTTGCAGAGAGGAGCTTCCCAGCGCGCCAGGTCATGTCGACGACGAAGCCGCCGCGAGCGCGCAAGCCGCGAACGGAGCCGTCCGGCCACGCGCGAGGCAGCGCGGGCAGCAGCTCGATGTAGCCTGCCTGCGATTGCAACAGCATTTCCGCAATGCCCGCTGCGCCAGCAGTGTTGCCATCGATGGCAAAGATGTTCTGATCGGCGCCGGCAATGCCCGCGCTCGAAAAGGTGAGCAGGTTGTCGCCGGCAGCTCTTGCGACAAGGCCGAGCAGGTACTTGTGTGCATCGTCGCCCTTCAGAAACCGCGCATAGTAGACAACCAGGTTGGCGCGGCCCCACTCGCTCTGCTCCCAGTGAGGCGCGTCCATACGACGCTGGATGAGGACTTCCGCCGCACGGGAGAGAGCGGGCGTCGTGCGCGGAGAGATCTGATGTTCGGGATAGACGGAAACGAGCGGAGAGGTGTGGCGATGGTTCGGTTCGGCGTCTTCGAAGTCCTCCAGCCACTCCTGCAACTGGCCGTGACGGCCGATCTGAAAGGGCGGGAGTTTGGCGCGGGCGCTCTCCAGCCGCTGACGCAGATCGTCGTCGACGGAGAGGGTCTTCGATGCCTCGATACACATGGTGTAGAGCGCGTGGACGAAGACGCGATCGATGGTATTGCCCATGGACTCGGCCGCGCGGCCGCCGGAGGGCGTCTTGTACCAGTTCTCCGGCGAATCGGATGGGCCGGTGACGAGCCAGCCGTGCTTCGGCTCCGCAACCATGTAATCAAGGAAGAAGAGCGCGGCGTCGCGCAGCACCGGATAGACCCGCGTGCGCAGGAATTCGACATCGGCGGTGAAGGTGTAGTGGTCCCACATCTGCAGCGCGATCCAGATGCCGGCAGTGACGAAGATGCCCCAGCCGACGCCACCCGGCGCAGTGTAGCCCCATGGATTGGTGACGGTGTGGACGACCCAACCGGAAGCGCCGTACATCTCGCGCGCGGTGGTGTGGCCCGCTGCGCGCATGACATCGATGAGCGCAAAGAGCGGCGTCTGACACTCCGAGAGGTTGCATACCTCGGCGGGCCAGTAGTTTTGCTGCGTGTTGATGTCGAGGTGAAAGTCGTCGGTCCATCCCATGCTGCTCGCCAGGCCATCATTCCAGATGCCCTGCAGCGCGAGGGGCAGCGGTGAGTCCGCTCGCGAGCCGGCGATGGTGAGATAGCGCCCGTATTGAAAGAAGAGCGCGAGCAGGGCGGGATCGTCCCCGCCTTGTTCAAGAGCCTTGCGGCGCGCATCGGTGGGGAGCTGACGAGCGGCGGCGGTGCTTTGGCCGAGATCGAGTGAGACGCGACGGTACAGCGACTGGTGATCGGCGACGTGCGCTCGACGAAGTTGCGGGAAAGGAACAGCGCGCTGGAGTCGCTGGCGACAGAGTGTTTCCGGATCACCGCCGTGAAAGCTTGTAGCAATGGCTACCAGCGCGGTTACAGAGTTCGCGCGGGCAACGCGGACGGCGTCTGCATCCGGGGTCAAGGTGCCACCTTCGAGGATGAGCCGGACATGAATCTGGAGAGCGACTCCGTCATGGCCGCTGCTATGCATGCTTTCGTAGGCGTGACCCGTGAAGACGAGGGTCTGGTGGTCCGTGGTAACAGAGCCCGGCAGGATGGTTTTGCCAAAGCCCATGCGGAAGTTGATGCGCCCGGGCCTGCTGCAGGTGAGGCGAATAGCGAGGACGTTGTGCGGGTGTGAGGCGAGGACTTCTCTGCTCGAAGACGGCATTGCCGCTGCGGAAGCGGATGCTGGCGATAGCGTTGTCGAGGCTGAGTGAGCGGCGATATTCGGAGATTTCGCCGATGTTCTCGAACGAAAACTGCAACTCCGGAAGTGGCAGATTGGTGCCGAAGTTCTTCGCGTGTGCGGGCAGGTATTTGCTGCAGAGCTGCTGGAATTCGTCGTATCTGCCGTTGAAGAAGAGCTGCCGCATCTCGTGAAGATGAGGAAGGGCGCCGGGATTGATCTCATGGGTTGCCGGCGCGCCTGACCATGCGGTGCGCTTCGGAGAGGGCGATGCGCTCCATCTGCGTGCCGCCATAGACCATGCCACCGAGAAAGCCGTTGCCGACCGGCAGCGCTTCCAGCCATTGCTCTGCGGGCTTGTTGTACCAGAGCTCGTCGCGTGAGGCGGGAGTTTGCGCGAGGAGAGCAGGCGGAAGATAAGGAAGTGTGGCAAGGGCGACGCTGCCCTGGAGAAATGCGCGTCTGCTGGTGTTGTCCTTCAATGGCTCCCCATTTCGAATCTCGTCACTGCGCCTTGTCTGTCTTGTGCGGCATGAAGCGAATGGCGCAGCCTCCGCCGGCGGCGAGATGGAGCGTGAGAGTCTGCGTAGCCTTCACCTGCTGGCGATGGATGGAGACGTGCTTGGGCTCGGTAGCGGCATCGCTGGCGTCGGAGTAGATTTCTGCCGTATAGTTGCCGTTTCCGAGGAAGCTGAGCGGGATTTCCAGTGTGCGCGGCGTCCAGTTTGTCATGCTGCCGAGATCCCATTCGTCACCGTGACGGCGCGCTATGGTGACGAACTCGCCGGGGCTGCCGTTCAGCACGCGCGTGGCATCCCAGGAGACGGGCACGTCCTTGATGAACTGGAACGCGGGCTGTCCGGCATACGACTGTGGGCTGTCCGAAACCATCTGAAACGGCGTTTGAAAGATGACGTAGAGCGCAAGCTGCTGAGCGCGGGTGCCCATCACCATCGGGCTTGAGTTCCGCGCGATGAAGCCATCCTCCGTTGCGTTGTTGAAGCCACCGGCTGTGTAGTCCATGGGGCCGGCGAGCAGGCGCGTGAAAGGGAAGACGCTGCGATCGACCGGGCTGTCGCGGCGGCCCACCTTGTTGTTCTCCATGCCCATCACGCCTTCGAAGCTGAGGACGTTGGGATAAGTGCGCTCGAGTCCCCAGGGGGTGCGCGTGCCGTGGAAGTCGACCATGAGGTGATGTTCCGCGGCGAGCTTCGCAACGTCGTAGTAGAACTGGATGCCCTGCTGATCGTCGCGGTTGACGAAGTCGATCTTCACGCCGGCGACGCCCCATCTTTCGAAGAGCGGGAATGCTTCCTGCATCTGCTGCGCTACCGATTCGGAGTAGCACCAGATCCAGATTTTCACATTCTTTGTGGCGGCGTAACGAGCGAGCTCGGGAACATCGATCTTGCCGTTCATGTGCGTGATGTCGCGACCCGCTGACCAGCCCGCGTCGAGCATCATGTAGGGAAAGCCGGACTGCGCGGCGAAGTCGACGTAGTACTTCATATTGTTCGTAGTGAAGGATGGCGTGCCGTTCTCATCCAGATCGTTGACCCACCAGTTCCATGAAGCTTTGCCGGGATGAATCCAACTGGTGTCGACAACGCGGCTGGGCGGGCTGAGATCGTACTGCAGGGTTGACTCGATGAGGCGGCCGGGATCATCTGCGACTTCGACCACGCGCCAGGCGGAGTGCCAGGGAAGCGTGCCTTCAACTGCGAGATCAGGGTTATCGTGGCGCGGCGAAAGCAGCGCGGAAAACCAGTGGCCGGCCCAATTGCCGGAGGGATTGGTGACGTACATCGACGTGCTGCCTTCTAGGTCGGCTTCCACAATGTCCATCCAGGCTACGCCGGGTTCATGGATCAGCAGCGGCAGCCCGATAAGGAAGTGGCTGGAGACGCCGCCTTGATTGCTGAGCGCGGAAGTCGGCAACTGAATGTACTCACTTTCGTAGCTGCTGCGGTAGTTCGGCA
The DNA here is from genome assembly GCA_963757575.1 of uncultured Acidobacteriaceae bacterium. Taxonomy (GTDB): domain Bacteria; phylum Acidobacteriota; class Terriglobia; order Terriglobales; family Acidobacteriaceae; genus KBS-83. The sequence continues at coordinate 217,191 of CAVWSD010000007.1, read as the reverse complement.
GCGCGAGCAGCCAGTCTGTCGCATCGGTGCTGAGGCGGAACTCGGTATTTTCCTGTCGCAGTTGCAATTGCTTGATCGCGTCCTGCTGCGGGAGAAGATAGCGGAAGGCCAAGCCACCGTTGTATGCCCGCGCTTCGATGAACAGGATGCGATGGCCGGCGCCGCTCTCTTCCAAGTGAATGGTGACGCTGTTGTATGCATCACGCACTTTGCTGACTTTCTGATTGCTCAGCGTATAGTCATCGACGCCACTGCCGGATTTGCTGTCGACGATGCGGACGTCAGCGCCGAGAGCGGGCTGGTCAGCAAGTTCGAGCCCGAGTGCGGAATCATCGAGGATCGGCTTGCCCCGGAAAGTGGCCGAGTAAACGAGCTTGCCACCACCCGCGACGCCCAATGAAGACCCGGTGCCAAAGTGAACGACGAGCTGCTGGTCTGGTGAAGAGAGCGTGAGCGGAGAGGGTTGTGCGAAAGCGGCGGCAGTCAGGACAAGCAGCCCTGCAATAAGGGCAGAGCAGGAAAGGAGGTGCTTCATCGGTTTACTCAGTGATGGCCTCTCTTATCGACGCGCCGCAGCTGCCTGATCGGGGAAGGCAGCCGTCCAGCAGAGGCTCGAGCGCAGAAAACTCGATGGTCTCGCTTGAGCGCTCATATCGGGAGAACGATAGGAGTCAAATGTAAGCGCTGTCAAGTCGACACCGTTCACGCCGCCCGATTATCGCGAGGACGCCGGCAGATGAATCGACCGCTGCTCAGCCTTTCAGTACCAGGAAAAGCCGGGCGCCTGAGGCTCGCATCAGGCATGGTGGAAGACTTCTTCCATGGCTGCCCACCATTCACCCTCCGCGCGGTTAGCGAGTGGCTCCTGCATGGGTTCCATGATGGCCCACCAACGCTGCGTAGCAGGGTCATCGGCCATCCTGCGCATGTCGGCTTCGTAGTCCTGGCCAATGTACTCGAAGTACCCGAACAGGCAGCCATCCCGGAGAAAGATGGTGTAGTTGCGGATGTTGCATGTCGTGATGGTGTCGAGCACGGCGGGCCATACCGACTGGTGGTGCTGCCGGTAAGCCACTTCGGCTTCAGGTCGCAGGTGGATGATCATTCCATAGCGTCGCATAAAGGAAATGATGCCACAGCGACCGATTCAGGATCTCTTTGAGCGCTCATTCGGATTGACCTCTGGTGGTTCTGACGGTACTCTCTCTCGCAGACGCGCAGATGCGACCCATGGCCAAAGCGAAGAAACTCAAGACAGCATCCGGTTCGCTGGTGAAGTCAGCGCTCGCGAATCGCCTACGAGACGAGATCAGCAGCGGCACGCTGTTGCCTGGGGTCCGCATCATCGAGGGCACCTGGGGTAGAAAACTCGGCGTGGCGCAGGCATCAATTCGCGAGGCGATCAACCTGCTGGCGCAGGAAGGCTTCGTCACCAAGATTTCCGGTCGCAGTGCGCGTGTCGTGAGCCTGAACGAGCAGGACGTTCTGGAACTGTATGAGATTCGCGGTGCGGTAGAAGGACTGGCGGCGCGGCTGGCGGCTGCACGACACGCCGATGTCGCGAGGCTGCAGGAGACCGTGGACACGATGCGTCGTGCCTCGAAGAGGAACCGTACCGCTGATCTGGTGGATGCCGACCGCGAGTTTCATCTGGAGCTCTGCCGGCTCTCCGGCAATCGTCACCTGGTTGAGCATGCGGGCCGCGTGCTGCTGCCATTTTTCGCATTTGCGCGCATTCGCATCATCGCCAGCAAGCAGGACACATCGGCATGGGACCGCGATCTGGAGGCGCATCAGCGCATCGCTGACCTGATTCGCGAAGGCGAAGGCGAAGTTGCGGAGCAGTATATTCGCCGGGCGATGGCGCGATTTGCCGAGACAGCGTACAGCAATTGGGAAAAGACGCCGCAGCATTTGAAACGGAAGAGCAGGCGCGCGCCGGAATGATGTCAGGTCCGCACTCGGAGCAGCGACGACGATTCAAGGAGATGCATGGGCTCTTATTCCATTGACCGGGTAGCAGTCTCCGATATTCGATATCGACTGCCTCCGGGTGCAGGCAGCGATGCCGTCCACACGGAACCCGAATACTGCCTGGCAGTGACTCAACTCATCGCGGACGGCGGGAGAATCCGTGGAACGGGATTTGCGCTCACGCTGGGCGAAGGCAACAGGCTGGTCTGCGAGGCGATCGAGATGCTCGCTCGACCGCTGCGCGGCAAGCCTATCGATGACTTGATGGCCGACTTTGGACGAACCGCACGCGAGCTGGCGGATGATCCAGTGCTTCGCTGGCTCGGGCCACACAAGGGCGTTGTGCATCTGGCGCTGGCCTCGATTACAAATGCTTGTTTCGACTTGTGGGCGAAGAGCCGCGGCGTGCCGCTATGGCGATTGTTGCTCGACCTGGAGCCGGAGCAGCTCGTGGCTCTGCTGGATCTGAGCTATCTCGAGGAACTGCTGGACGAAGGCACGGCGATCCAGATGCTGCGGCGGCAACTGCCGGAGAGGGCGGAACGCGCAGCCATCCTGGGGCAAGGCTATCCCGGTTATGACACTTCTGTAGGCTGGATGACCTATGACGATGACAAGGTCCGCGACTTGACCAGGCAGGCGATCGACAAAGGCTTCAGCGCATTCAAGCTGAAGGTTGGCTCTGCCGATCGTACGCGCGATCTGCGTCGAGCAGCCATGCTGCGCACATGCGCCGGCGAGCGGGGCACGATCATGTTCGACGCGAACCAGCAGTGGACGCTGCCGACGGCGCGCGAAATGTGCGAAGCGCTCTCGAAGCTGAAGCCGCTCTGGATCGAAGAGCCGACGCATCCGGACGACATGCTGGCGCATGCGGCGCTGGCACGGGAGATCGCGCCGGTGAAAGTCGCCTGCGGCGAGCACATCCCAAACCGTGTGGTCTTCAAGAACTTTTTCGAGTCGCATGCGGTGCACTATGTGCAGGCGGACTGTACGCGCCTGGGTGGGGTGAGTGAATTTCTAACCGTAGCCCTGCTGGCCAAGAAATTCGGTCTGCCGGTCGTGCCGCACGTGGGAGATATGGGACAGATCCATCAGCATCTGGTTCTCTTCCTGCATATCGCAGTTGGGAACGACGCCGCTCTTCCTGGAGTACATTCCACATTTGCGGTCGCACTTTGCTATCCCCGCAGAGCTCGAGGGTGGCCGGTATCGCACTCCGCAGGAGCCGGGTGCTTCGACAGACCTGACAGAGCTGCTAGCGCGGTCGAACTGCTGAAGCTCTTGTATTCAGGTCTCATGGTGCGTGGCCGGAGCGCGGTGCAGTCTCATCTCTTCCAGGCCTGAGCGCGCTTGGCAGCCCGGATAACCGCGTCCGGAAGATGTCGATCTAAGCGCTCAGGCAGCTTCTGGACCCCTTCATCAAAAGGTGTCGGCGAGGCTAACCGTGGAGTTTTCCGGCACTTAGGCCCAAGGCAGGAAGGTGCGATGGGTCGAGCCTCCGCAGACGCGGCCCACCCCAAGAACATTCAGTTGTCTAGCACAGGATTGACAACGCTTACATCGAAGGCGTAGTTTTGCAGCGTTTGATATATGAAAGACAACATTCATACATAAGAATAGGCCACAGATGCGTGTTGAAAGCTCCCCGAAATCAGGTTGATCGATTCCGCCAGGATGAGCGCTCAAACAGAAGTTAGTTCGAAACAGAAGCGCTGCAAGTAGGCAGGGTTCTCTGCGCAAATCACCATTCAATGGAAGGTCAACAGATGCGAAACATTCTTCAGACAACGCAATGCCGCGCATGGTGGCTGGTGTGCCTATGCTTACTACTCGTAGCCGCTACAGCATCTGGACAGGTGGACCAGGGAGCGATCACAGGTACGGTGACGGACAATACCGGCGCGATCGTCCCGGGTGCCCAGGTGACGCTTACGGCGACAGACACCGGCCTGGTTTTGCAGGGTAAGTCCAATAGCAGCGGCAACTATACGTTTTCGCCGATCAAGATCGGCAACTACAAGGTAAGCGCGTCCGCGGCAGGTTTTCAGACCACGACACGGCCAAACGTGCATGTGGATGTGCAGCAGCGGCTGCAGGTGAATCTCGCGCTCAGCCCGGGGCAGGTCTCGCAGACGGTGACGGTCACCGGGGCGGTCGCGCTGCTGCAGACGCAGTCGAGCGCGGTAGGGCAGGTGATCGACACCAAGACGATCAATGAGACGCCGCTGAACGGAAGGAACTGGGTCTACATCGCGCAACTGACGGCGGGCGTCGCTCCGCCCTTCGGGAATACGCGCGGCAGTGGCAGCGGAGATTTCGTTGCGAATGGGCAGCGCGCGGAGCAGAACAACTTCATCCTGGATGGCGTCGATAACAACACCAACCTGGTTGACTTTCTGAACGGCTCAAGCTTCGTGATGCGTCCTCCGCCCGACGCGCTGGCCGAATTCAATCTGCAGACCAGCAACTTCAGCGCCGAGTTCGGGCATTCCGCCGGTGCGGTGATGAACGCCAGCATCAAATCCGGCACCAACCATATCCACGGCGATCTGTGGGAGTATGTGCGCAACACCAGCCTGGACGCACAAAACTGGAATGCGCTGACGATTCCGCCGTATCACCAGAACCAGTTTGGCGCGACACTTGGATTTCCGATCTGGAAGAATAAGCTCTTCTACTTCGGCGATATTGAGGCGAACCGCATCTCCATCGGTCAGACCAATGTCCTGAACACGCCAACACCATTGATGAGGCAGGGCAACTTTTCCGAATTGCTCAATACCAATCTTACCGGCCAGAGTCCGGTGCAGCTCTATCAGCCGAACTCCGGCGACGTGGCTCGGCCGCTCACCTGCAATGGGCAGCCCAACACCTTCTGTGCGAACCAGATGGATCCTGTCGCGCTGAAGATTCTGAATATGTATCCGGCGCCGAATGCCAATGGCGGCAAGACCTATAGCAACCTGGTAGAGAACGTCTCGAAGACCGACAACACAGTCCAATGGGATCAGCGTCTGGACTGGAATATCAGCGCCAAGGATCAGACCTATGCGCGTTACAGCTACCTGCACGACATCATTCTGAACGCTCTTCCGCTCGGCCCGATTCTGGACGGCAGCGGATATGGTGGGGAGAGGGACTTCATCTTCTCCCAGAACTTCATGCTCAGCGAGACGCATATCTTCGCTCCCACGCTGACGAATGAGTTTCGCTTCGGCTACAACTGGAATCACTCCGCGTACAAGCAGCCAAATGCCTATAACTCGACGATTGCTTCGTCGCTGGGACTGGGCGGCGTGCCGGATCTCGGACCGGGCCAATTTGGTCTGCCACACGGATACTTTCCGCAAGGAGGTATTGCATCATGGGGCTCGGTCGGAACTAACAACGAAACGCAAAACGTCTATCAGATACTGGACAACGTGACCAAGATTCTCGGCAACCACTCACTGAAATTTGGTGTGTCGTTCCAGGCGGTCCGCTTCTCCTATCTGTATGCGCCAGTATCCCTGGGGCTGTATTACTTCGGCGGTGGCTCGAATCCCGGACAAGGTGTGTACACCGGCATCCCCGGAAATAGCAATACCGGATACGATGTCGCCGACTTCCTTGCAGATCAGGTGAGTCAAGCCGCGATCGCGAACGCTCCTAACGTCATCGATGCACAGTGGTATGACGCTGCCTACGCACAGGATGACTGGAAAGTAAGTCCGAAGCTGACGCTGAACCTGGGTGTCCGCTATGACTACTACCAGCCCTATAAGGAGGTTGGTGGGCAGCAGGCCAACTTCGTCACGACCGGTCCTCTTGGCATCGGCACGGGGTCGGGTATCTACCAGCTCCCGAGCAGCCAGAAGAACCTCAATCTTGGCGCGGCATTTCTCAGCACGCTCGCCAAAGATAACGTTTCGGTGCAGTACACGGACAACGCGCGTCTGGCGAACGCGCAGAAGACGAACTTTGGACCGCGTGTGGGCTTTGCCTATCAGGCACAGCCGAACACGGTATTCCGTGGCGGCTTCGGCATCTTTTACGGCGGTCTGATGGCCGAAGGCAATACAAACATCGGGGCAAATTTCCCCTTCTCCAATCAGGCGAACTTTTACGCTCCTACCTGCGCCGTGGGCAACTGCCCTTCGCTGGCAAACAGTAACGGCATCACTCTCGAGACTGGTCTGGCGCCGCAGGTCAGCGGCGGCTTCCAGAACTTTGTCTCGCTCCCGAGCTTGCATGCAACGGACGTCAACATCAAAACGCCGTACACGATGAACTATAGCTTCTCCATGCAGCGGGCTCTTTCCAATGATCTTGCCGCAACGCTCAGCTATGTCGGCAACGTGTCACGCCACTTATCTCTCTACGGTGCACCGAACACACCTCCGGGTCTTTTTGCTCCCGGCACCAATACCAATCAGTACCAGCCCTTCCCGGATCTCGGAGGCGTCGGCCAGATACACTATGCCGGCGTGAGCACCTATAACTCGCTGCAGGCGAAGATAGAGAAGCGATATTCGCACGGGCTGTCGTTTTTGACTACGTATACCTGGGCGCATGCACTGGATGATGCAAGTGACGCGGCCGGAAACTTCAGCGCGATCAGCGATCGCAACGTGGCACTGATACCATTCATCGACGAATACACCAACTCGGTGTATGACGTCCGCCACCGCTTCACCTTCAACGGCAATTATGAGCTGCCCTTCGGCAGGGGTAAGGCGTTTCTCCATGATTCACGTCTTGTGGATGAGACCATTGGCGGCTGGTCATCGAGTCTGACCTTCGCGGCGCAGACTGGAACTCCGTTTACCGTCTCGCCTAATAACAGCACGGCGGCAAATGGCACCGCGCGCGCGACCCTGGTGCGGGATCCCTTTGGCGCGGGCGGTTCCCCGGATCCGTCCAACCCGGATGTCACGTGTGCGGCAAAGACACGGACCAAGGCCAACTGGTATAACCCGTGCGCCTTTGCCAATCCGCTGAACGGCAACCTGATTGGAACGCCCGGATATCCTTCGGTCATCACCGACAAGCAGACGGCCATCGCATTTCTGGGCGGCCGGTCAAACAACGTGTACGGGCCAGGCTACTACCAGGTGAATATGTCGCTATTTAAGAACTTTCCGACCTGGCGCGAGCAGTATCTGCAGTTCCGTGCAGATGGCTTCAACGTGCTGAATCATCCGACATTGGGGAACCCATCCACGACGAACGACAACACCAACGGCGGAAACATTACAGGGACGAAGTTCTTCCAGAGCAACACACCGGATGCACGGTTCTTCCAGCTTTCTCTGAAATACGCATTTTGAAGGCTCTCCCTCCGCGGGGATATAACAACCTCGTTGTATCTCCGCGGAATTTGTTATTTCACTGGCGCGTGGGCGTCCTGCCGCTGGCCGGGAGTTCTTCCGCCGATAGCTGCGGTGACTTCTTTTGATGCCCTCTTCAGGCTCGCACTCACCTGTGAGGCATCGGCGACCGACTCCATGTGCTGGATGTACGGCACCGTCAATGCGCCGATAGCCGATCCTCTTCCATCGAAAATGGGATAGCTGATATTTGTGACGCCACGCACCTTATAGCTGGGACGCGATTCATATCCCTGCCGCTTAATGCGGCCGAGATGAGACTGGAGATCCGCCGGTAGTTCACTTCCTCGAAGACGCTTCCATTCCGCCAGAGTTCGTGCGCGATGCTCATCATCCTGGTGGGCAAGGATGACGTACCCTGTGCTCGCCTCCATCAGCTCGACCGAGGAGCCGAGCTTTACATAGAAGCCGACGCTGGTGGGCGCATTTACCTGTGCAAGAATCGTCACCTGCGCGCCCTCAATGATGCCCATGTGGCAGGACTGCTGCGTCTCATGGGCCACCTGATGCATGACGGGCAAAGCTCCGGCGATAAGTCGCTCTGTGGGCGGATGCTCCTGTACCAGCTTGAAGAGCTTGAGAGTGAGTGCGTACCGTTCGCCTGCGGTCTGGGCGATATAGCCCCGGCGTTCCAGGCAGAGAAGCATGCGAAATATCTCGGAGACGGTCCGCTTGAGCTCGCGCGATATCTCACTTTTGGTGAGCCCGCCAGGCTGATGCGCAAGCAACTCGATAACGTCGAGACCCTTCTCGAGCGCAGGAGTGGCGTAGGAGGTTTTTTCGTCCGGGCGGTCCCGAAGCACCTTCAGATTATTCTTAGGCGGCATAGCATGGCTGTGATATCGACACCAGACTAGCAGTTCAGCAACAGCACAGATAGAGCGATGAACATGGCTGCTGCCTTATGCGAGGTCGCAGCGTTCACGGATGCTGCGCAGAGTCTAGTGCGGTGTCCAGTGAGGGTGAGAGGTGAAGAGGCCGTTGGTGACGGCGATCTGGAAGGTGATAAAGAGCCCGAAGGCGAGGCTGAGCAGGCCGGATGCGACTCCGAGTCCGCGGTTGAACGGGGCAAAGCGGCCGCGCGTGTAAGCGAACGGAGCGCCAATCATCATGGTGATCAGCATCATGCCGGCGATCGTGCCAATGCCAAAGACGAGAAGATATGCAATGGCCCAGCGGGGGTCGCGGATTTCCGCGAGAACGAGGAGAGCGACCGCGGCCGAGCCTGCCAGGCCATGCACGAGGCCAACTGCCAAAGGTCGAAGAAGCTGATAGAGGCCGAGCTTCCGTAAAGCGTTCCGCAGGATGCCTTGCGGTTCCTGATCTGGCTGTAGTGCCAGATCAGGCCTAAGATGCATGTGCACCTCAGGGCTGTGGCCGTGAATGTGCTCGTGGACAATGCCATGATGCTCGTGAACGTGCGAGTGCACCACGCCACCAGGGTTGAGATCTGGCGTATGTCGGTGCGTAATGCGCTGTGTGATGCCCGTCAGATTGAGGATGCCGAGCAGGACGAGCATCAGGCCGACAGCCAGCTCCATGGTGAGGCCGATGCGTGGTGGGATGACGACGTTGAAGAGAATGATGGCGGCGCCGACACAGAAGATGGTGATGGTGTGGCCGATGCCCCACAGCACACCGATCGCCCCCGCCTGACGGATGCTGCGCTGGCGGCTCACAATCGTAGAAACAGCGATGACGTGATCCGGGTCCGTGGCATGGCGCATGCCGAGAACAAATCCCAGACCGATTACTGCCAGCAGATTCACCATGCTGCGCTATCTCGATTCCCCAAGACTGAAACCAGACTGAACCGGCACGTCCGGCCGGCATCGTTTCAGCAGCGTCAAACAATCTCAATCATACTCATGGCCGGTAAAATTGAATTACGCGGCATATGGGCCTTCCAACCAAGGGGTGAACACGCGATGTACGGAACGATGCAAGGGTATCTTCGGGAAAAGCTGGCCGACATCGAAAAGGCAGGTCTTTACAAGCGCGAGCGCGTCATCGCCGGCCCTCAGCAGCCGCTGGTCTCCGTTGCGGACAGCGCCTCGTCGCCCAGCCCGGTGCTCAATCTCTGCGCGAATAACTATCTGGGCTTGGCAAATCATCCCGAGGTCGTCGAAGCTGCGCATCAGGCTCTGCGGGAGTGGGGCTATGGCCTCGCGAGCGTGCGTTTTATCTGCGGCACTCAGTCCATTCACAAGCGGCTCGAAGATCGCCTGAGCAGCTTTCTCGGCATGGACGACACCATTCTCTACAGCTCATGCTTCGACGCAAACGGCGGCCTGTTCGAGACTCTGACGGAGGCAGAGGACGCGATCATCTCCGACGAACTGAATCACGCCAGCATTATTGATGGAGTCCGGCTGTCCAAGGCTGCCAGATTGCGGTATCGCAACGGCGATATGCAGGATCTCGAAGAGAAGCTGAAAGAAGCAGGCGGTGCACGCCACCGTCTCATCGCGACCGATGGCATCTTCTCGATGGATGGATATATCGCGCGGCTCGACAAAATCTGCGACCTTGCCGAGAAGTACGATGCGCTGGTAATGGTCGATGACTCCCATGCCGTGGGCTTCATCGGCGAACACGGGCGGGGAACACCCGAGGCATGCGGCGTCGAAGGCCGTATCGACATTCTGACTGGAACGCTCGGTAAAGCGCTCGGCGGCGCCAGCGGAGGTTACACCAGCGGCCGCAAAGAGATCGTCGATCTGCTTCGTCAGCGGTCGCGGCCCTACCTCTTCTCGAATTCGGTGGCGCCGCCTATCGTTGCGGCATCGCTGAAGGTGCTGGACCTGATCGAGTTGTCCAGCGAACTCCGGCAACAGTTGCGAGAGAACACCCGCTACTTCCGCGCGCAGATGACCAGCGCCGGATTCCATGTGCTGCCCGGCGAACATCCTATTGTTCCTGTCATGTTCGGCGATGCTGTCATCGCGTCGCGCATGGCGGAGCTTCTGCTCAGCAAAGGCGTGTATGTTGTGGCGTTCTCCTACCCTGTCGTTCCGCAGGGAAAGGCGCGCATTCGGACGCAGATATCGGCCGCTCACACCCGCAAAGAGATCGAATTCGCGATCGAGAAGTTCACTGAAGCGAAGAGGGAATTGAACCTTTGAGGCAAGTCAATCGAATGACGGTAGTGTCTCAGTTTGCATCTTCGCGAGGACGGCCGAAAAACAAGACATAGCCGTCGGCGTCTTCGAGCTCGAAGCCTCGCAGGCCGTCGTGGGTATCTTCAAGAGGTACAGAAAAGGTGACGCCACGCGACGTAAACTCGGCCGCCAGGAGATCGGGATCGGGAACATAGACATAAGCGTCCCATCGCGCCCACGGGTGGCGCTTGCAATTGGGGAGCGGTTCCTCACCGACAGATTTGATGAAGATCATCGCTCCATCGCGGCACACAATTGCAAAAAATGGGTCGCCATCGGGTTGCTGATGGGTGATGTCAAAACCGAGCATATCGCGATAGAACGAAGTTGCCGCTGTGACGTTCCGCACGATGAAAGACGGTGAAATACTGCCGATGGCTGGCCGTGTCATACAGCCTCCCTGGTGCAGATATTCGGATCATAGCAGGGTCGCTAGCGGATGGATCCGGGCGGGAGAATGACCGCTGCCTTAATGTTTTCTGTTATAGATGGCCAGCTGGCTGATGGATGTGAAGTGAGACGCGCCGCCGGGTGTCCCGATGATGCGAACGCCGTCGCCCCACGTTTCGTCAGGAAGATGGAATGTGTAGGGGACGTGAGAGCCGGCCTCTTTGGAAAACGGGTAAGGCGGAGTGATCGTAACTCCGTTCACATCGCTCCACCGAAAATGCTGGCGCACCTGCACGCGAAGGCCACCGGCATACCATCCGCCCGCGGTCGCAATATCGCCGGTCGTGTAGACGACTTGATTGAATTTGCGGGACTGAGGCCAGGTATATCCCCACCAGTCGATGGTCTTTGCTTCCTTGTCGAAATCGTCCTCGCTGCCATTGGGCATTCCGCCGGCCAGGCGGTCCGAACAATTCATGCCGCAGAGCAGACCATAATGCGTGCTCTTGCTGATCGCGCGCGTTCCCGGCGCCAGTGCAAGGTTGGAGTCAGAAGAGCCCTTTGCAGGCGGCGCAGAAAGGTAAGGCTCAAGAAAAACTTTGCGCAGCGCAAATGCGTAGGCACGGTCCCAGACGTTGCTCTGCAGATAGATCGTCTTCCCATCGGCGCTGATGAACTTCGACGGTATGCTGGTCCCGTATTGTCCGTAGTTCTTCGCAGTCTTCAGCACGCCGAAATCAGTGGACAAAAAATGGCGCCATGGGCCCCAAGGATTAGGAGCCTCATAGAACTCATGGGTGGCACATGACCATGAGGCAAAGAGGTAACGCTTGAGCGGCGCGTCGTACACTACGCCTCCCTGCGCAATTACTTTGTGACTGTCCTCACAGGCATCCGAGTTCGCATCGAGCATTGCCGTGTAAAGCAATCTGTCGTCGCGGAGCACCGCTGCCTTCTCAAGAATATTTCGCGACCATCTTGGCTCGCCGGCAGCATCGGCGCCCGTGTAGAACTCCCATGCCCCTCTTGTCTGAATGCTCTCGTCCGGGACACGCGCCAGGTACAAGGCCTGCTGGGATCGCCAGTTATTGTCCAGGCCATAGGCATAGACATATCCATCCATTGCGTTGCGCGAGTTCTTACCGTAATCGAGAAAGAAAATGGTGGTGAATTTGTAAGCCAGCGAACCCTTCGGTTGCGCAGGCGTGCCGAACATCGGGGTGGTCGTGTCCCAAGTCCAAGTCTTTCCATGGTCTTTGGACCTGGCGATGGAGGCTGCGGGGACGTCCATGAAGTTGAGGGCTAGATTCTGGAAGGCGAGATAGATGTCGCCATGGATACAAAGCATGCCGGTTGGCTTGCGGTTGTAATGATTGCCACTCCAATTGGAGCCAACGTCGGTCGCTATCGTGCGAGCGGTCAGAGCGGGCGGCATGCCGCGGATCACGCTCACTGCCATGTCGTAACGACTTGCGGCATGTGTGAACGCCTTGCCGTCGCCGTTCGCGGTATAAAGATTGCCGTCATCCGCCCAACAGGATGGCCAGAGATCGCCATCGCTGGCCATCTGGTAAGTGGAGAACGATTCCTCCGCGGCGGTTGCGAAAAAACTGCTTTCGCCCATGGATGTGATCGAACCTGAGGGATGGACAGCCGATGGTTTCGAAGGAATCGCTGAAGATCGCTTTCCAGCAGTGCAACCGAGTATTAGGAAAAGCAATGCCGATGCCAACGGCTCGAGGAAACGGGTCCTAGAAAAATCCATCATGGTCGGTTGTCGACGAAGCCTTTCTCTCACGATGGACCGCACGGGCCGCGACTGCACTCGCGCAACGAGGTGTGGGTCCGTATTGGCTGTTAAAACCTTTAAATACCGAGACGAATCCGACCATATGGAAAAAGGACTGTCAAGTCCTCGAGGAGAGGTGATTGCTCCAAAGGCGCCGCTCATAGCGGCAGATCATCGCGGCTGAGGCGGCATGCGTTCCGGGAGCGCTGAAGCGGGAACCGGTGTTCCCACCGGCCTAACTGCTCGCATACTTCTGAAGAGAAGGGCAACAGTGACAGAGAGGAAGGTTATTTCCTTCGACTCAAATGTGAATCAAAAAGCCGTTGACAGTGTTCCTCTCCTCGTGTTCAACTCAACGCCGATCGAAATTAAAGGTTTAAAAACGGATCGACAATGAGCAATTCTTGAGGGAGCGCCGATGAGAATGAAATGGTTGAGATGCCTGCTATGCCTGCTCTCCGCAATCATGATGACCACTGCGATCGCACCCAACTACCTGCATGCTCAGGTGGATCGCGGCGGCATCAAGGGAGTCGCTCAGGACCCCAGAAACGCCAATGTGCCGGGAGCCCAGATCACGCTGAAGAATGAAGCAACCGGAGTGTCCGCAACTGCGCAGTCGGGACCCACTGGCCAGTTCACGTTCCTCAATCTCGCGCCGGGCCTCTACTCTGTCAGCGCGGAAGCGCCGGGCTTCAGCAAATCCGTGCAGCAGCATGTCGAGGTCGGAGTCGGCAGTACGGTCGCTCTCACCGTCACCCTGCAGCCAGGCCAGGTGCAGCAGACAGTCATCGTTTCCGCCGCAACCGCGACAATCGAGACGCAGACCTCCGATATCGGCACCACGATCACTCCGCAGCAGATCAAAGACCTTCCGGTCACGCTTAGTGGCGACATGCGCAATCCGCTCAACTTCGTCCTGCTCGCGCCTGGTGTCTATGGCTCGACACCGGGTCCCGGAACGAATGCCACCTCCCAGGATTACCGCCTGCACATCGGCGGCTCGGTCAGCTACTCGAACGAGACTTACATTGACGGCATCCCGGTCATGAACACCGACCAGCCCGGCGCCATCGGCTACAATCATCCGCCCATCGACGCCATCGGGCAGTTCAAGCTGATCAACAATAACGCCGCCGCGCAGTACGGACTCTCAAGCGGCATCGTTTCCTTTGCCTTTAACTCTGGTACGAACGCTTATCACGGAAGTGCCTTCGACTTTCTGCAAAACGACGCGCTGAACGCCGCCGGGTTTACCACGAACTATCTGGGCCTGAAGAAGGCGCCGCTCAAGCAGAATGAATTCGGTGGCACCTTCGGCGGCCCCGTATGGATTCCCAAGATCTACAACGGGCGCGACAAGACCTTTTTCTTTGTCAATTGGACCGGGTTCTCATATCGTCCGAGCGCGAACAATGCGACGCTCACCACTGTTCCGAACGAATTCCGCGCCGGCAACTTTTCCCAGCAGCTTGGGGCGCAGCTGACCGATCCGGTATCTGGTGCTCCTGTCTTTGACCCTGCCGGCCGCCCGGTTTACTTTGGCGCGGTCTACGATCCCTTCTCGGCGCACGCCGTCGTCGGTCCGGATGGCAAGAGCTATCAGGTGCGCGATCCTTTCCCGGGCAACGCCGTGCCCTCCGGCTTTGGCGGCATCAGCAAAGTCTCGCAAACGATTCTCGGCAGCTTCCCCAAGGCGGACAATAACGATCTGCAGAACAACTTCCACCGGCTGCAGAGCTCGAAGATTGACGAACACCGTCTGGTCGTGAAGGTCGATGAGCACATCAATGAAAGACACTCCATCTCCGGCAGCGTCTTTACCGGCGGCTATCAAAATTCCAACAACGGAAACCTCAATGATCTGGATGCGTTGACCACGAACGCGCCGACCAAGCAGTTCCGCATTACCTGGAACTGGGCACATTCACCGACGCTGCTGAACAACCTGAACATCGGCTACATTCGCGATAACTACCTGAGTGGTCCGCTCGATCCTGGGCCTGGGCTGGCAGCATTGGGTATTACGGGGATGCCCGAACTGGCCGGCGACAGCTCGTATCCCGGCATCGGCATCGGCACGGTGCAGAACGGCATTGGCGGCGCAGGCGGATCGACCGACACTGAAAACCGCTACATCATTAACGACAACGTGACGCTGATCCGCGGACGGCACAGCTTCACCATGGGAGGCGAAGTGCGCTGGCTGCAGCGCAACGAGCACGGTATTCCGGGCGGCAGCTTTACCTTTGAGCCGACGCAGACCGCACTGAACGGAACCGGTTTCGCCAACGGCCAGCCGGTCACGATCCCGGTGGGCACGGGCGCCGCAGCCGCGAGCTTTCTCTTCGGTGGTATGGATTTTGTGAACTTCAGCTATCCCATCGAGTCCGCGTTCCGCTGGTGGCAGACCGGTCTCTTTCTCCAGGATGACTGGAGAGTGTCGCCTAATCTGACGCTCAACCTGGGAGTTCGCTGGGATCTGCAGATTCCACGTACCGACCCCAGTGGAGACGTCTCCACCATGGACCCGAGTCTGGCCAACCCGGCCGCCGGCGGTATCCCGGGCGCCTTTACCTACTACGGCAACGGCCCGGGCCGCAACGGCAAGCCGCGCATCGGCAACATCTCCTACAAAGGATTCCAGCCGCGTATAGGCTTTGCATACTCACCCGGTGATCACAAATCCGTATTCCGCGGCGGCTTCGCCATCACTCGCCCGCTGGGCAATGACAACATCGAGGGTGACATCAGCGGCAATCAGTACACCAGCGGCTTTTCCGGCGCGGCGGTGCTTAGCCGGCCGCAGGACTATCTCGGCGGCCCCGCGTATTACTGGGACAATAAGTATCCAGCCAGCGGCGTTGTCCAGCCAAACTCCAATCTGGATCCGGGCCTGTACGTGGGAAATACCAATCCGCCACTGATTCATCCCAGTGCGGGCATTCCGCCCACGCAGTTGTACTGGTCGGGCCAGGTCCAGCAGCAGTTCTCCAGCAGCATCATTGGCACCATCGGTTACGTCGGCATGCACACCTATCATGTAGGGGTGTGGTCGAAGCCGAATGAGGCGAACCCGACCGCGGTGCGGCAGAAATATACCTCCGTGGCCCAAGCCGCCGGACTGCCGCTGAACGAATTCCTGACACTGCCAATCGACGATCCGCGCGTTGCTGCCGCCGGCATTCTGCCGCCGTGGCCGCAGTTCCAGTCGGTGTTCGGCTCAGGAGCCACGGCTGCGCAGGCACTTCGCCCCTGGCCGCAATATGGTGACGTGGATAATCCGATAAACCCCATCGGCAGCGTCTCTTACAACGGCCTGCAAACCAGCCTGCAGAAGCGCTTCTCTCAGGGACTCACGTTCCTGCTCTCCTACACTTTTTCGAAAACCATCGGGAACGCGGACTCCAACAGCGGGCCCGCCGCCGGCGCCGAGAACGCGATCTTTGCCGGCTCCTTCGCCCAGGACTACTACAACCCGGGAGGGGAACGTTCCGTTACCAGCTCCGATATTCCCCACGTGGTCTCCCTCAGCTACACCTATGAGCTGCCCGTGGGTCAGGGCAAGCGCTTCCTGAATCACGGCGGAGCTGTTAACACGGTTGTAGGTGGTTGGTCGGTCTCCGGCATTCAGCAATATCAGAGCGGCCGTCCCATCCACATCGAGTACGACGCGTTCGGCCCCTCGAACCCCTTCTTTGCGGCAGGTGACGGCTTCAGCTTCCGGCCGAACGTCGTTCCCAACCAGCCGTTCAAGAACCCGGCATACAAGAAGAGCTGTTCTCACCCGACTTCAGGGACCGGCCGCAATCCCTGCCAGTTCTACATCAATCCCGCAGCCTTTTCTCTGCCGGCGCCGGGTGAGTTCGGCAACGCGCCCAATCTGATCTCGGCTCTGCGCATGCCGGCCTACATCAACGAAGACCTGTCCGTCTCCAAGCGAACGACTCTCCATGAGAACCTTGCCCTGCAATTCCAGGCCAACTTCTTTAACGCCTTCAACCGCGTGATCTTCTCGTCGGGAGGGAACGCGCAAACGTTCATTATCAATGCCGCGCCGCCGGATCTGAGTGCTGCATCGTTGCAGAACTCGCAATCGATCTTCGGCATCATGACCGCGCAGCAGAACGCTCCGCGTATCATCCAGTTCGGGATGAAGCTGGAGTTCTAACCTCTATGGCCATGCTCGCTGCAAAATTCGTTCTTGCGGCGAGCATGGCGTTGCCTCTCGCTGCGCAGACCGTCACTCCAGAAATGGCTTCGCATGCGCAGGCCGCGCATGCAGCAGAACAACGCGGCGATTTCTCGACGGCTGTGCGCGAATACGAATATCTGGCCCGTCAGCTCCCCCGAAGCGCAGAGATGCAAAGCAATCTGGGTGTCGCCTTGTATTTCGACCATCAATGGGAACTCGCTATCGCAGTATTCCGGAAAGCCATCACGCTGAACGCAGACTTGCTAGCACCCCATCTGTTTACAGGACTGGCGCGGTATCAGCTCGGAAAACCTGACGTTGCGGTACCGGAGCTGGAAACAGCTGTTCGTCTCCAGCCGTCGGATGTAATTGCACACACGTGGCTGGGCTACGCCTACGTTGCCCAATCGCGTTACGAGATGGCAGCGGCAGAATTTGAAGCAGCGTGCAAGCTGGATCCGAATAACATTGACGCCTGGTATTCGCTGGGTGAGTCCTATCTGGAGATGGGAAAGGATAAGACGCGGCAATTGCTGACGCTATCTCCGGATGGGGGGCGGGCCTGGCAGTTAGCTGGAGAGCAGTTCGAGTTGCAAGGCGATCGCAAAAAGGCGTTGCAGGATTTTGAGCAGGCGATTGCCCGGCGGCCGGAGATCCCGGAACTTCGCGCAGAGATCACTGAGATGGGCGGCGAGGCGCCGTCTGCTACCGTTCGTCAGAGCACGGAAACAGCCAGAGAAGATGCCCTCTACTCTCAGGCGCACGCGGCGGAAGAGAATTCGCGCGCTGCTTTCGAGCATGTCTTGTCCATTGCCCCGGATTCCTATCGTGCTCACCAGATCATGGCTTATGCATTTGTCACGCAGCAGCAACATGACAAAGCGATTGCAGAATATCGGCTTGTCTTGAGCGCCAAGCCGGATCTGCCCGGAGTGCACGAAGCGATCGGCAACAGTCTGCTGCGGAGTGGAAAGACCGAAGAAGCCTTGCAGGAGTTCGAAGCGGAGCTGCAGCTTCAGCCAAATTCCGCCAGCGCGAACACGAACGTCGCGCAGATACTGGTCGTGACCGGAAAAGATGATGCAGCCGAGAAGTTGCTGAACCATGCGCTCACAATGGATCGCCCGCCGCCAGAGGTATACCGTCTACTCGGCAAGCTGGATCTGCACCGCAAAGATTATCACGCAGCAGTCGAACATCTCACCCGCTATTTGTCCATTCGAAAAGATGACGCGACGGCATATTACCTGCTCTCTCGCGCCTACCGCGGACTATCAGAGAAGGAGCAGATGAACCAGGCGCTGAGTCAGTTCGACAAGCTATCTCAGGATGTGAAGGCGCGCAACCAGGCGCAGGGTGAGCTCGAACGTCTCGGCAATCAAAATCGGATCGAAGAAGTAGTTGCGAATGCACCAGCTTCCAATGACTGACTATTTCTGAATGCCGGTTTAGAAGTAACAGTTGGTGTCTCGAATTTATGTCAATTGAGCAAATATAAGGAAAGAGGTCCTATCCATGTCATCCTTGCCTCTGAAGGAAGTGGTTCTCGTCACCAGCGGAGACTTGCGCCAATCTGCCAACCAGGTCTGCTGGCCTGCTCAGGAAGAGTTGGAGCGCAAACTTACCCAGGCTTTTCGAGATCACGACGTGGAAGTCAAGCGCGCCTTTCCGGTGGATACCGCGAAAGGTCATGGATTTATCTCCAGCCAGCGCATGGGTATGGATATCTTCGCCGGCATCGATCCCGCGGCGGCCCTGGTCTTCGCTACCGCGGCGTGGCAATACACACATCACGTGCTGCCCGGCATGCGCAGCCATAACGGTCCCATTCTGACCGTAGCGAATTGGTCCGGTCAGTGGCCCGGCCTGGTCGGACTTCTCAATCTCAATGGTTCTCTGGTCAAGGCAGGCGTTCCGTTCAGCACACTGTGGAGCGAAGATTTCAAGGATGACTATTTTCTCACTCGCCTTCGCGAGTGGATCCGGCAGGGAAGCGTCACTCATGACCTTTCCCATGTGCGCGACCTCGATACAAAGGAATTGCCGGCATCTGCCAGAACTACCGGCGAAGAGCTTGCTGCGAACCTTCTTCGGCAGAAAGCGATCCTCGGCGTCTTCGATGAAGGCTGCATGGGCATGTACAACGCCATCATCGACGATGAGCTCTTGAATCCTCTGGGCGTCTTCAAGGAGCGGCTCAGCCAGTCCGCTCTGGTTGCCAGGATGCGTCTCGTCAAGGACGACGAAGCCAGTGCAGTCAGACAGTGGCTGGATGCGAAGGGCATGCGCTTCCACACAGGCAAGGATGAGAAGACCGAGCTGACCGAC
The DNA here is from genome assembly GCA_963757575.1 of uncultured Acidobacteriaceae bacterium. Classification (GTDB taxonomy): domain Bacteria; phylum Acidobacteriota; class Terriglobia; order Terriglobales; family Acidobacteriaceae; genus KBS-83. The sequence continues at coordinate 197,982 of CAVWSD010000007.1, read as the reverse complement.
CGGCAGATTCACGAGCAATGCAAGATGTACATCGCTGCTCTCCAGATTGCCGATGAATTCGGTTGCGATGCGATCGGCATTCAGTATCAGCAGGGCCTCAAGGACATGGTGCCCGCCTCCGATCTTGTAGAGGGACTGCTGAACAACAGCGACCGCCCTCCCGTCCGCGATGCTTCCGGCAAAGAGCTGTACGCCGGCGGTCCGCTTCCGCACTTCAATGAAGTAGACGAGTGCGCCGGCCTTGACGCACTGGTGACGAACCGCTGCTGGAAAGCGCTTCAGCTCGATCCCGCAACCACCCTGCACGATGTGCGCTGGGGTGAGCACTACAGCGGAAATGGCGCCAGTGAAAACGAGCTGGACGAATTTGTGTGGGTGCTGCAAATCTCCGGGGCCGCTCCGGCAAGCCACTTTGTCGATGGCTACCGCGGCGCCGCCAGCGACCGCCAGCCATCCATGTACTTTCCCCTCGGCGGCGGAACCCTGAAAGGCATTGGCCGTCCGGGAAAAATTGTCTGGAGCCGCGCCTTCGTCGAAGGCAGCAGCCTGCACGTAGATATCGGTCTGGGCTCCGTTGTCGCGCTGCCTGCGGAAGAAACGGAACGCCGCTGGAAGCAGACCACCACCCAGTGGCCCATGGTCAGCGCGACGTTCGACGGTGTCTCACGCAACTCCTTCATGGCGCGGCACCGCGCGAATCACGTGAACATCGCGTACGCTCCTGATGGGAAGCGCGCAGCCCAGGCGCTCGCCGTTAAGGCTGCCATGTTTCATGCGCTTGGTGTCCACGTGCATCTGTGCGGCAAAGTCAACTTCAACTAAGGCCGGCGGAAGCTCTGATGAAATACCGCTCTCTCCATCTTCTTGTCATCCTGAGCGAAGCGAAGGACCTGCACTTCGCGGGCGCGCCCACAACTCCGCAGGTGAGCAATCAGATTGTTTTACAAAACATCCAACCACCATGACGACTCTGAACGCAGCTTTTCCGTCGAGAAAAGCTGCTCATCGGTGTTGTCGAGATGGGCACAGCATCTGTGAAAACGGTCCAACGGACGCGAACCAACAGCCCGCGCTGCAGGCGCCTTCGCCTCGGACGGCCAGTCCGCAGGAGCGTAACTGTTGAGCATCGTCGCGGGCGTCGACTTCGGAACCTTGAGCGTGCGCGTGTCTCTCTTCAGCAAGAGCGAAGGGAAACTCGGCTCCGGTGTTGCGGAGTATCCCCTGCGTCGCTCGCCACAAGATCCAGACCTCGCAACGCAAAGCCATCGCGCCCAGATGGACGCTCTCGAGCAGGCCATGGAGAGGGCGCTTCGCGATAGTCGCGTCCGCGGTGACCAGGTCCAGTCCCTCGCCGTCGATACCACCGGATCGAGCGTCATTCCGGTTGGAGCGGATCTCGAGCCACTCGACGACTACTATCTATGGTGCGATCACCGGGCATGGCGCGAGGCCCAGGAAATTACCGCCGCCGCACACCGACAAAAGCTCGAAGCGATTGACTGGTGCGGAGGCGTCTATTCCTCCGAGTGGGGTTTCTCGAAGCTCCTGCATTGGCTGCGGCACAATCCCGAGAAGCGCGCGCGTTTTGTCACCGCGCTTGAAAACTGCGACATGGTCGCCGCCACCCTCTGCGGCATCACCTCCCCGGCGCACCTGCCGCGCTCCATCTGCGCCATGGGCCACAAGTGGATGTGGAACGAAAAGTGGGGCGGTCTGCCGTCGGAAGCATTTCTCGCCTCCGTCGATCCGCTCCTGAGCGGCATTCGGCAAAAGCTCACCGGGCGCTATCAAACATCCGAGCGCATCGCAGGCACTCTCAGCGCGGAATGGGCCGCGCGTCTCGGACTTCGGGCTGGTATTCCAATTCCGGTCGGGGCGCTCGATGCCCATTGGGACGCCGTCGCGGCGAACATCCGCCTGGGTGACGTCGTCAACGTCATCGGCACCTCCACCTGCATCATCGGCGTAAGCGAACAACAAGCGCTGGTGCCCGGAGTCTGTGGCGTCGTCCCCGGATCTGTTCTTCCCGGCTATACCGGAATCGAAGCGGGCCTCTCCGCCGTCGGCGATGCCTTTGACGGAATCGCGCGCAGAGCAGCATCCTCTGTTGCCGCGCTCACGCAAGGCCTTGAGAGCTACCGTGCCGGACAGACCGGTCTGCTGCGCATGACCTGGGATAACGGCGACAGAACGGTTCTGGTCAATCCCAATCTCGGCGGCGTCACGCTCGGCTGGAATCTCGTGCACACGGCGCAGGATGAGCTCTTCGCGGCAATCGAAGGAACGGCGCTGCACACCCGCATCATCCTCGAGCGCATGCAGGAGCACGGCTCTCCCGTGAACCGGATCATCAATGGTGGCGGCATCCCGCAGAAAAACCGTGTGCTCAATCAGGTATATGCGAACGCCTTAAACAAGCCAGTGCTGGTGCCCGCGGGAGATGTCACCAGTCTGGGCTCGGCGATCTTCGCATTTCTTGCGAGCGGCGACTACCCATCGGTCGAACAGGCGCAGGCTGCGCTATGCCCTCCCTGCGAAACATTTCTGCCAGACCAGCGAGCAGCGGCTACGTACGGTAAGTTATACCCACTGTACCGCGAGATCTATTTCTCGCTTGGAAATCCCGCCTCGCCGGCCGCGCACCTCGGGCAGATCCTGCCACGTCTGCGCGAAATTGCGGCCGATGCGCGCGCTTTGGAGAGTGAATGAGCATCAACTCGCACGTAGCAAAGAGCACGATTGTGGGCGCACTCGGCGGCCTGCTCTTCGGCTTCGACACTGCCGTCATTTCCGGCACAACCTCCGCCTTGACGCACACCTATCACCTGACGCCGGCTCTGCTTGGCGTCACCGTCTCCAGCGCGCTGGTCGGCACCGTCATCGGCGCCATGGTCGCCGGTATTCCGGGACAGAAATTTGGCCGCCGCGACAGTCTTCGCGTCATGGCAATCTTTTATGTCCTCTCTGCGATTGGCTGCGCGCTCGCCTGGAACTGGCCGGCGCTGATCTTCTTTCGCTTCATCGGCGGTCTCGGCATCGGCGGATCTTCAGTTCTCGGACCGATGTATATCGCGGAGATCGCACCGCCGGAATGGCGCGGCCGCCTGGTCGGCTTCTTCCAGGTCAACATCGTTGTTGGCATTCTCCTCGCGTACATTTCAAACGCGGTGATCGCCAGCATGCATCTCGGCGCGAACGATTGGCGATGGATGTTCGGCACATCCGGCATCCCGGCGGTACTTTTTCTGATCATGCTCTTCATCATTCCGCGCAGCCCGCGCTGGCTGGTCACGCAATCCAATCTGGACGAAGCGCTCGAGGTTCTTCGCCTCACCGGCGTTACAAAACCAAAAGAAGAGCTCGATGAAATCGTCGCCTCCCTCCACCTGGAGCGCTCCTCCTCCAGCGACCCGCTCTTCTCCCGCAAATACCTCAAGCCCATCATCATCGCGTGGACTGTCGGCATGTTCAGCCAGCTTTCCGGCATCAATGCCATCCTTTATTACCTCAACGACATCTTCGCTCTCGCCGGCGCAACGAAAGTATCCGGAAACCTGCAGGCCATTGCCGTCGGCGCTACCAACCTTGTCGCAACCCTCATCGCCATGGCCGTCATCGACAAGCTAGGCCGCAAGAAGCTGCTCCTCACCGGCACCGTCGGCCTCGCCATCTGCCTCACCATCATCTCCATCCTCTTCTTCACCAAACAGCATCTGGGCTGGCTCGTCTGGCTGCTGATGGCCTACATCGCCTGCTTCGCCGTCTCGCAAGGCGCGGTCCTGTGGGTCTACATCAGCGAGGTCTTTCCCAATCGCGTGCGCTCGAAAGGACAAAGCCTCGGCAGCTCCGCCCATTGGATATTCAATGCCCTCATCTCGCTCGTCTTCCCCATCATGGCGAAGTCCTCCGGCGCGTATCCCTTCGTCTTCTTCGCCGCCATGATGGTCCTCGACTTCTTCCTCGTCCTCTTCTACTACCCGGAGACAAGCGGCATCTCGCTGGAACAGATGCAACACAAGCTTGGCATCGACTAAGGCCGGTATGACTCAGGAAAGCAAAAAAGAAATTCGTCATCCCGACCGAAGCGGCGCAGCCGCGCAGTGGAGGAGCCTGTCCTGAGCGTGTCGAAGCAATCTGCTGTCAAATCGTTTTTCCACGAGGTGCTCTGTATGAATCGATGTGCAGTTCTCTTGGCCTTGGGCGCCTTCGCTCTCGGCGCTCACGCTCAAACTCCCGGCTGGCAGCCGGACCTCACGGTCCAGCAAACCTACGTCCTGCATCGCGCATCGAGCGCTGATCCAAGGGGTGCAAATGCCGACTTCCGCCGCGTCGCTCCCGGGGCGACAGAGACGGTGCTGGACGCCGATGGCCCTGGCCAGATCTCCCACATCTGGTTCACCATCGCTGACAACGAGCCCTACCACCTGAAACGCATCGTTTTGCGCATCTACTGGGACGGCGAGACCAGTCCAAGTGTCGAAGCGCCCATCGGCGATTTCTTCGGCCTCGGACTCGGCGAATATCACAGTTGGCAGTCAGAGATGCTGTCGGTAGGAAGCGTCAAAAGCCTGAACAGCTTCTTCCCCATGCCCTTTGCCCATCATGCACGCGTCACTGTTACGAACGAAGGCAAAGAGCCGATCCATTCCCTCTACTACAACCTGGACTATCGGACCTACGACCATCCCATCCCGCCCGGCACTTTGTACTTCCATGCACAGTATCGGCAGTCGCAGCCCAATCACGGCTGGACCACCGACTGGAAGACCAACGGCGATCCCCTCGTCAACGACAAGCCGAACCTCGACGGCAAAGACAACTATGTCTGGTTCGAGGCGAAGGGCCACGGACAATATGTAGGTGTCACCATGTCCGTGCTGCAGAACCAGGACATGTGGTGGGGCGAAGGCGACGACATGTTCTTCATTGATGACGCAAAAACTCCATCCATCACCGGCACCGGTTCGGAAGACTACTTCCTCGGCGCGTGGGATTTCGGCGGCGGCAGCGAACCGTTCTCCTATGCGCTGTATGGAGCGCCTGTCACTGGCAGCGAACTGGCCGGCGGACGTTCCAGCGTCTACCGCTTCCATCTCGATTCGCCCATCCCATTTACTAAATCCTTCAAGGCGACCATCGAGCATGGCCATGCCAACGGCCGGTCGGATAACTTCTACTCCGTCGGCTACTGGTACCAGGCCGAGCCGCACCAGCCCTTCCCGTCATTGCCACCCGTCGAGGAAAGACTTCCCGCCCTCCAGCCAACAGGAGGTCCTGGAAGTTCAACCTCTGCGCGCTAACTCATACCGCTTCGCTAACTCCCAGGAGGGCTCATCTCGAGCCCTCTCCTTTTTCGCAAGCATCGGAAGATAGCGGTCACCGGCCCACGCCCTTCTTCAAATCAATTCCCGTAAGCCCGCAACTCACAGGATGAAAATACGGCGAAATTTCCTTTGAGCATTTCTCTGTCCTTCATGCAGCGGAAGCGTCCGTTCCATCGTTTCTATAGGCACCGGGACAAGGAATCGTGCGTTGTAGGCTGGTCCAATCCACGATACAGTTCTTGTCATAGTTATGGCTCTTTTGGAAGACAACGGATTCGGCGCGGAGCGCATGGCGACGATTGTTGAAGTAGCAAAGCGCGCCGACGTTTCCATTGCTACGGTTTCCAATGTCATCCGCGGCACTCGCCGGGTCAGCCCAAAGCTCACCGAACGGGTCCAGATCGCGATCCGCGAGCTGAACTACTCACCCAACGAGATCGCCCGCAGTCTGAAGGTTCGGCAGACGCGCATGCTGGCCATGGTCCTGCCGGACATCACCAATCCGTTCTTTCCGGAAATCATCCGCGGCGCCGAAGATACAGCCTTCGAGCGCGGCTACTTTCTGATGACAGCCAATACGGATGAGCAGATCGGCCGCGAGCGCCGCATCGTTGCGGCTCTGCGCTCCTATCGCGTTGACGGCGTGCTTCTGGCCTCCGCCAGCGGCACCGATACCACGCATCTCAAGAGCACCATCGAGGCAGGCGTCGCGCTGGTCTGTCTCGATCGCACCGTCCCCGGCGTTAAGACCGATGCCGTATTGCTCGACAACGTGCGCGGCGCGCGCGAGTGCGTGCGGCACATGATCCAGAAAGGGCACCGCCGCATCGCGATCATTACCGGTCCGCTCGACGTACAAACCGGACGCGAGCGTCTTCGCGGCTATGAAGAGGCGCTGCGCGAAGCGGACATCCCGGCAGAGCGGGGCAGAATCCTCGAGGGAGATTTCCGGCACGACTCGGGCTACCGTCTCGCGAAGCAGATCTTCGAGCGGCCCGTCAGCTCGCAGTCAGCCCGTCCTACCGCAATCTTCGTCTGCAACGGTGTCATGACCCTGGGGGTGCTCAAGGCATTTGAGGAATTAGGCGTTCGCTGCCCGCAGGACATCGCGCTCGCCACCTTCGACGATCTCGCCGTGGACAGCCCATTCCACCCACACCTCACTACCGTCGTGCAGCCAAGTTATGAGATGGGAGCCAGAGCCGCAGGCATGCTCATCGACCGGATCGAGGGTCGCATCCGCAAAGAGCCCACCACCGTGCGCGTCGCCCCCACCCTGATCGTCCGGGAATCGACGGACGCCCCGAACAAGGTCCCCGCAAAACCCGCCACGCGCCTCCGCTCCACCCGCTAAAGCAGACAACGTCGCCGCCCCCCATTTCCCGACAGTTCTTTCCAGATAACCCTCTAAGAGTCAGCTCCGTGAGGATCGACACCATCATTGGTTGCGTGTTGCGCCGCCTGTCGAGAGCCGATCTGGCCCCAGATTTCTCAATACTGAGGATTGCGAAGAATTGATTTGTCAGCTAGAGTTCCCAATCGAGATCGATTCCGAACTTGACCTGATGTACGTTCAATCCCCCTCATCCGAAGTCTTTCTGCGACCGGCCTAAATCTAGATGCTGGGGGTTGAGATGAAAGCAAAACTGTCGATTCAAAAGCATTTTGCTCTCCTGACGCGCTTCGCGCTCATTTGCGGGTTCGTCATTGCCGTGACATGCGCCGGACCCGCCGGCGCGGCGCAGGAAAATTTCGAACACCATCGTCATCACAATAAAATCTATAAGGTCGACGTCAACGGGAGCGCTTCCAGGCCGTTGCTCGACCTTCTGTCGCATCACTACTCGATCGTCGATTTTGACAAGCTGACGCCGCCGTTCGAGCTCCACCCCGCCCTGATCGGACCTGGCGCCCTGGCCAATCAAGCCGTCACCGCATACCTGGTCCGGGCGTATCAGGCCGGCCTGACCGTCGCCATTGTGTATGCGACGCAGGAAGAAGCAAACCTGTTTGACGAACTGGTGGAAGGCGAGCAGGTGGCAAGCTGCGTGCCGGCCCCGGGCGCACCGAAAATCGCGCTCTATGCCGTGCAGAGGACGGTGCGGCAACAGCCGGAGGAGGTGTCGCGCTATTGTCTGCCTACATTCCAGGCCGGGCCGCGCTCCGACGAATCCGATGAGCAGGGGGCGCAAGGTGGCGGATCCGAGGAGCAATGGGTGAGGGCCGCGTTTGCACCCCAGCCCCCTCCACCGCCGCTGCTGTCAGTCGATGACGCCAGCATCAGCTCGGTCAATCTTGACACCATCGCCCAGAAGACCCACTGCTCGGTGCTCCATGCCGACGCAAATGGCCAGGTGCAAGATGATCACTTTGTTACCAGCGCGCGCAGCTTCGACTTGCAAAGGGACTATTACTATGTCCAAGACTTCCCCAAATTCATCTCCAATCGCGCTCCGCGCTTCTTGCAGGCAAGGACCGGTGAGCTGTTTGTGCGGCGGCCCGGATCCAGAGATGTGCCCCTTAATGGAAATCGTATTCTCTTCTCCCAACCCTCCACCACAACGCAGTTCGTCAGCGAGTACACCAACAACAGAAGCGTCTCCGTCTCGGGAACCGTTGGCTACCAGGGTCCAGTCCCCAACGTCAGCGCGACCGTGAGCGTCACGGTGGGGACCTCAACGACGGTCACCGTCCCCCCCGTCACCATTTTGAACAGCGCCAATCTGGTCGTGGGCAGCACCGCGTGGGAATTTCGCCCCGCCAACCCAGTGGCGCGCGTCCTGTACGATACAGCGGAGAATTGGGTCTGGTTCGTCGATCGAGACGTCTACGGCAATGCGCCGAATGACATTCCCGAGGTGCTGTTTTTTTCAACCGCCACAGCGGAGATCACCTCTGCATCGGATGTGTGCGCTTTCTCGCCTCCTTTCCGCACTTTCGAGGTTGCCGCCCCGATGATCACGAGCGCGGATCCGGCAACCGTGCAGAGGGGCGGAGGCACCTTCCTGATCCGCGGCGCGCGGATGTATCCGGGAATCGTTAGCAATGTTTTGCTGGGCGGGGACGCGCTTCCCACGTCGAATTTCGTGCCCGTCAGCGACACGGAAATCAGGGTCGTCGTACCGAGCAACCAGAAGACCGGAATGAACGCAATCCAAGTGAATACGTCCTTCAACGGGACTGCTCTGCCGTCAAACAGCAACGTCAGGGTGAACGTGAAATAGCGGCCGAACCTGTAAGTGCGTCGAAATCTCGAGCCTTGATGCAAGGTTGCGGCCAGCGTTGAAGAGCTCAGCAGAAGCGCTCTTCACAGTGCGAAGCTACGTAACCCGTTCGTTGATTAAAAAGCAGAACGCTTTCGTTTTTTCCATCCGCCAGTTCTTAGCCCGAAAACCGAAACCACCCGAAACCCGCAAAATGGCACCGCGGCCGGTGCAAATAACCCGCGAAAACCGGTCCCAGTAAACGTTGACTTTTCGTACCAATTCCGCCTCAATATGTTCCCAGACGCGTCCCAAACACCCTCTTTGCCAACCAGATTTGCGCCCACTTCGCTCCATTTACTCCGGCACGGCTTCCAAAGTCAGCACCTGGAACGGCGCCAAGTGGAAGGTATGCGCCACCCCGGCCTCCAGCTCGACCGCAGCCGTTCCAGCCTCGTCTCGCCACGGACTATGCGCCTGGAAGTGGCGCGCCGCGCCCGTCGGCAGCTCGAACGCCTGTCCCACATCTAAGGGAAAATCCTGAGCTTTATCGCTCGGGTTGCGCAAGGTCAGAATGGCTTTTTCCGGCGTCCACGATGCCCAGCCATACACCGCCAGCCAGCGCGGATCGCCGCCCACCCAGTGCGTGTCCTTCAGCACCGCCGCATTCGCGCGCGACCACTTCGCCGCCTCCGCCAGCACATCCCAGTCCGCCGGCTTCAGCAGCGATGGCGTGATGTACATCTCCTGCAGTTGCGTCCCCGTGCCGAAGTAATCGCGCACCTCATTCTTGAAATCACCGCCTGGGTCCGTATTCAGGTGGTAGGCCTTCTGTGCGTAGATCAACCCATGCAGCATCAGCGAGTTCAGCGGGTAAAGCGAGCCACGCTTCACCACCTCGTCGTACACCTCCATATCGCGATAGGTGATCCACCGTTCGCGCTCCGGCCCCACCCCGGCAAAGCTGTGGTCCTCGCCGCCGCGCCAGATCGAGTCCGCATACATCAGCCAGAAAGGGGAGGGATACGTGCCCGTCGTCAGGTTGATGTAGAGGTCCGGCTTCACCTGTCGCAGATCGCTGATCAGATGGATGGCCGCATCGAAATCGCTGTCGAAGGCGCTGCCCTTCACCACCGTGTCCACGTTGCCCGTGCCGTCGAACTTGAACTGGTTCACGCCGTATTTCTTCACCATCTCCATGCAGACTTCATGGAAGCGGGCATAATACTTCGGGCCGGAGAGCGCGAAGCCGCCGTTCTCGATCTCGTACCCCTCGAGTTGGCCCTCGGCAATGCGATCCTGCTTCGCCTGCGCATAACCGCCCCACGGCGAGAGCCACACGCCCGGCGCTGTGCCGTACTTTGCCGCCGCGTCCTTCAGCGGCAGAAAACCGTTTTTGAAATCCTTGCGGATGGTCCACATGCCCTTGAGGTCATCCCATCCGTCGTCGAACATGAAGGAATCCAGGGTCACGCCGCGCTTGTCGTGCAGCTCGCGGCCGAAGGTGTTGATACGGTCCACGGCCTCGGCCTGCGTGTAAGGATTTTCGTACCCGATGTCGTACCAGCTGTTGTAGTGCAGAAAGGTGCGATACGGATGTGCGCGCTCCCGCTCGATGTAGGCCAGAAAATCGCGCCGCATCTGGCCCGGCGCGGCCACCCCCACCACCGAGGAATAGCGCACTGTCTGCCCGGCGCGCAGCGGCAGCACGCGCTCCATCTCGGCTACCCCATGCTCGTCGACCACGCTGCTGGTGGAGAGCGGATGCTCAAAGCCGAGGAAGAAGTCGCCTGCGGTCAGCGGCGAGCCCTTCACCGTTCCGGCCAGCCGCATCTGTGGCGCGGTCGCCTCGATTAGTGAAACGCGCGTGATGCCAACATCTTCTTTGCCCGCAGTAATCGTCAGCACCTGCCGGATGTAATGCGCATCCTCGCGCAACACCAGCGCCCAATCCACCTCGAGGCGCCCCGCCGGGTCCCCAAGCCGATAATGAATGGAAGTGCCGGGCAGCTTCTCCGCCGCCACGGATGCATCCGGATTGGCATCGAGTGGTTCCACCCGGGCCGGCCCCAGCAGCGTCATCGTGGCGGGCTCAAGCACATGACCATCCCCGAGCGCCAGCCGAAACGGGCCGTTCAGCCGCAGCACATGCCCGTCAAGCAGATCGCGGACCTCGAGCGCGCTTGGCTTTCCCTCATCGAGCGGCCACCGCGCCTCGATGAGGCGATTGCCGATGCGTCCTTCGCTCGCGTTCGCAACAGACGCGACCGCCTCTCCCGCTCTGACGGCCGAAGCCGCAGGCGCGATCATGCTGTTGGCTCCAGCCATGCGCGGCGGACGGGCTGGCTGCAGCGGCGAAAAGCAAGGAGGCAGTGACAATCGAGCAGGAACAACGCCAGTTTGGAAGGATCACCGGATCTCCGGAACAGGGTCTGGATGACGAGCCACGGCGGGGTGGATCTTCACATGCGAGACGACGCGCGAGATGGCGCCTGAGGGGCTCGGCGTGTCCGGTTTCAGGCCTGCTTCGAGCGAACAGAACAAGCCAAGCAGCTGGCCCAAGATGACGTCCAGTGGTGGACGCAGCGCATCCGGCACCGAGCTCCTCTCAGGTCCCAATTCGAGTGCTACATCGGCGATTGCTCGAACCTCTGAGCTCAACCCAAAGCCTGTCAGTGCAATTGTCGCGCCGAGTTGTTTCTCACGCAGCTCCGTCAGCAGGTCGGTTTCGTACGACCGTGTCCGCTCCTCCGACGCGAGATACGCAACTACCAGCGTCTGCTCGTCGATAAATGAGAGCGGTCCATGCCGCAGCCCCAGGAATGACTGTGACATCGTGAAGATTCGTCCCGCCGTCATCTCCTGCACCTTCAATGCAGATTCCGCCGCGGCGGCTTTCAGTGCGCCCGAGCCGAGGAAGCACACGCGTGCAAAGCCGCGCTTCGCCAGTCTGGCCGCCGCGTCGGCTGCGCGCGGCATCAGTGATTCCGCGCTCGTCGCCACCTGATGCAGCATGCTGCTGTATCCGTCCAGATCATCGAAGTACCCCAGCGCCTGCCCCGCGACCACCATGTTGGAAAACGAGCTGGTCATCGCCAGACCGCGATCATTGGTCGCTGGATCGAGAACAAGCGCATATGCCGATCGCGATCGTCCCGTGGCCAGCTTCGCCATCGCGCCTTCGGCATTGCAGGTGATCACCAGGTGTGCGACATTGCCAAAGCGGTCCAGCATCTCCTCAATAACCGCGACGCCCTCCGAGCTGTCGCCGGAGCGTGAGAACGAGATGCACAGGGCAGCCTCATCAGTGTGCAGCCAGTCATCCATTCCGGTCAGCAGCTCCGTGCTCGCCACCGCTCGCACCGGCGCTCGCCAGCGCTGCTCCAGCAGCCGCTCCACGGACCTGCCGACAAAATCGGAGGTCCCCGCTCCCGTCAGCAGCACCGGCAATCCGGCCTGCGCGGCCAAAAATCCCCGAAGCTCCACCTGCCTCTGCCGGCACACTGCAACGGTGCCAGGCCAGGTCTTCGGCTGCTGGGCAATCTCGGCGGCCGTGTACTCCACCCCAAGTTCGCGCTTCCGCTCCTCAGGCAATCCCAACAACGCGATCAGCGGATCCACTCATCTCTCCTCAGCAATATGAAGCGACCAGTTCCAACAGTCGAGGATTGTATTACACTCAAGGGAATAAATCGAAACAAAATGAAAGAAAACGACGATTGCTACGTTTGCCGGATGTTTTTGCCACTAACGATATGAACGAGCCTGAATCGGTGTCTTCCGCGGTCCTGGTTGTTGGCGAATTGAATGTCGACATCGTGCTCTCAGGGATGGCTTCACCTCCTGTGCTGGGCAGGGAGGTGCTCGCTCAAGAAATGAGGATGGTGCTAGGCAGTGCGTCAGCCATCTTTGCGAGCGGAGTCGCTCGTCTCGGTCATCCCGTGAGCTTCGTCAGCAAGATTGGCGACGACGATTTTGGCCGGTTCTGCCGCGATGCGCTGCTGCATGCCGGCATATCCACAGATGGCCTGCTCCTTTCGTCGCGACCTACGGGCGCCACGATTGTCTTGAGCACACCTGCCGATCGCGCACTTGTCACGCACCTCGGCGCCATTGCCGATCTCGGGTACGACGATCTGCCGCCGGATTTGTTTCGCGGCTTCAGGCATCTGCATCTCACGTCCTACTTTCTGCAGAAACGGCTCCGTCCGGATTTTTTACGGCTGATGCGTGAGGCAAAATCTGCCCGGCTTTCGGTCTCTTTCGATCCCAACTCCGATCCATCTCAGAATTGGTCGCCTGAGATATGGGAAGTCATGCGCATGGCCGATGTCGTGTTCATGAATGAGCCGGAGGCCCATGCACTGACGGGCGCGGACACTGCGCGTGAGGCACTATGCATTCTCGCGGAGCGCACAGCCTGTGCTGTGGTCAAGCAAGGCAGGGGAGGAGCGACCGCTGTGCGCAGCACCGAAACGATTCACCTTGACGCATTTCCAGTTAAGGTCATCGACACTACTGGTGCCGGCGATTCCTTTGCAGCCGGGTTTGTGCACGGCCTGCTCGCACAACGATCGTTGCGGGACTGTCTGCTGCTGGCGAATGCAGCCGGTGCCCTCTCCGCGACTGGTGTTGGCGGAACGGCCGCCCAGCCTGATCTCGAAACCCTGACGGCCTTTGTTGCCGCGCACAAGGCATCTGTTGCCGAGCGAGGACTATGAGCGTCTTCACCTTCCATGTCACCATGACGCAAGATGGGAAACAGCATGCAAAGCGATGAGCGCGATCCTTTCGTCTCGATGATGACTGCTGAGAGCAAGGTGACGCTGAGCCTCAGCGAGTTCACGCCGCAACCGATGTTGCGCGTACCGGGACATGCGATCGAGCGGCCAAAGTTCCCCGCCATCGACTTCCATAATCACATCGATGGGATGGAGCCTTCAGAGGTGCTGCGCATCATGGATGCCTGTGGTATCGAGCATCTGGTGAACATCACCATGAAGCCGGGCACAGACGGAATTGAAAGCCTCACGCGTCTTCGCGCAGCGAGTCCCGGCCGCTTTTCAACCATTGCGTGGATGGACTGGCGCGACCTCGGAGAGGACGGCTTCTTCGAGCGTTCCGTTCGCCGGCTGGAGCAATGCGTAGCCGCGGGTGCGATCGGGATGAAGATCTGGAAGGACCTGGGTTTGCGGTTGCATGACCAGGATGGCTCGCTTCTGCGCATTGACGATTCGCGACTGGAGCCGCTCTTCGCTCGTGCTGCCGAATTGGGCGTTTTTATCATGTTTCACACCGCCGATCCCGCTGCGTTCTTCCTGCCCACAGATGCGCGGAATGAGCGTTACGAAGAACTCGCGGCGCATCCGGACTGGAGCTTCCACGATTCCGTGTTCAGCAGGGAAGAACTTCTCGCGCAGCGCAACCGCGTCTTTGCACGCCATCCGGCGACCCGTTTTGTTGCAGCCCACATGGGCGAGCAACCGGAAGATCTCACCGCGCTTGCTGCGATGCTTGAAGCACACCGGAATGTTCAATTAGACATGTCCGCGCGCGTGGCTGAACTGGGTCGCCAGCCGTTCACCGCACGTCGTTTTTTTCTGCGATTCGCGGATCGCATCCTTTTTGGAGCGGACCTGCTGCCGGATGAATCGATGTACCGCGCGCACTACCGGTTCTTCGAAACCGAAGACGAGTATTTTGACTATCCCTCGCATGCCTCTCGTCAGGGGCGATGGCAGATCTATGGCCTCGCCTTGCCGGATGCAGTTCTCGAGCGCATCTATCGAGGAAATGCGATGGAGCTGCTCTCCACGTCGAAGTGATCGTCCGCTGGGCAGGCTCGCGCTCATGGCCGATCTTAAGGTGTAGGATGTTCGTTCGTCTCGGAGACGCGTCCGCGGAGGGAATCCATGGTGATCAGATCACGCCGTTCCATGCTCATCGCAGGAGCTGCCGGTGTCGCGGCATCCGTTGGAGGTATCTTCGCGCCAGCGGCGGAGGCGTTTCAGACCCCGCAGTATCGCCCCTCACCCAATGCACCGGAAAACCCCAATGCTCCGGCAGGTATGAACGGTCCGGAGATCATTCATCCGGACAAGGACGCACCGGCCAATATCAATCAATTGCAGATCGCCGGAATGGTTCACCAGCTCTATAAGCTTTCCGGCGAGTTGCTGGACGAAGTGGACCACACCGATTTGAAGGCCACCTTTCCTCTTAGCGTGGTGAAGAAGGCGCAGCAGATAGAAAAACTGGCTAAACAGATCAAAGATCGCGCGAAGGGATGAGAGGGCCTCAGTTCGGCGCCGCGGTACTTTCCGCCGGCTTGTGTGAGACCGACATATCTATAGCATCGTGCGGTCCCTGGTATACCTGATTGCCCTGTCTTTTCCGCGCATCGGCGACGGCATTCAATTCCGTAAACCGCGTGCGTTCCTGCTCGGATTTCTGCGGTTGTCCCTCTTTCGCGTACGCTTTCGCTAGATTGAAGTGAGCCTCCGGGCTGGACGGAGCCAGTCGGCAAGCGATCTCCAGCTCGCGCACGGAGCGCGCACTGTCGCCCAACTGGAGAGCCGCTCTTCCAAGCAGGTAATGCGCCTCGGCTGAATTGGCGGCGAGCTGGATCGCATGTTCTGCAGGCTCGATTGCATCACCTGGCTGTTGCTGCCGCAATGCGATCGATGCGAGCCGCACATACGGCAATTCGCTGTTGGGAGAGATGGCGATCTCCAGACGCATCTGGGCCTTCGCCTCCTGATACCGCGAGATGGCAAGCAGAGCTGTGCCATAGGCGTAGTGAAGAAAAGGAGTTCGCGGATACTGCTTTAGCAGCGCTTCGAACTTCGGATCTGCTTCGTCGTATCGGCTTGCAAAGAGCAGCTGCGCAATCTCACCGGCGTGAGCTATCAGCTCGCGTCGATCGGGCTTAACGTCCTCGGGCAGCTTCTGAATGCGCAAAAGTGCAAGCCCTGATGCGAACTGTAGCTCCTGCTGCAAAGACCCAGCACCTGCCGCGGATGATAGAACTTCCGAAGCGTGATCGAAGGCTCCGGATCGAATGAGAAGAACGCCAAGCGTGTATTTTGCCTGACGGACAGCATCGGGGCTGCCACTCAATCCAAGCTGCTCTCCCCGCTCCAGATGAATCTGCGCGTTCTCATACTCTTTGAGAGCAAATTCGCTCAACCCCAGCACCGCCCAGCTTGTGCCATCGGCAGGATTCGCGATGAGCCATGGCTTCAACTCTGCAATCGCGTCGGAATAGTGGCTGGCCGAGAAGTTCTGCATCGCGCTGCTGCGCACCTCGATGCCGGCATTCGTGGTTTCTGGATGGCCGGCTATGCCACCAGAGCCTTTGTACAGAGTAATCATTCGAGGATCACGGAAATTGGAATCCGGACGAGCGCTTTGCAGTCGCGAATCAATTGCCTTCGCTCTTTGTGCAGCCGACGCGGCTGGCCCACGATGCCCCAGCCTGGTTTCCAATTCGCTAATCTCGATCCAGGGCAATGCGCTCTGCGGGGAAAGCTTTGCCTCCTCGTGTTGCTGAGCGAGCGCTTCATCCCAACGGCCCGTCTCTTTCAAGCGAACGCCGTACGCATAGTGGATATAGGGAGTCGTGGGATATTTCTGGAGCAATTCCGTAAAGCCCTCGACTGAATCCGGCCCGGTTGATGCCAGGCCACCTGCCGCGCGCATCAGCGCATCCTTGGATGGATCGACCTCATCGGGCAGGAGCGGGACATGAAGCAGCGCCAGTCCCAGCGCCAATTGAATCTGGGATGAGGGTGGGCCGCTTCCGAGCGCCGAATGCAGCAGCTCGGTGCCGCGCTCAAACTGTCCTTGACGAATCCGCAACAACGCCAGGTGATAACTCGCGACTCGCGCGGTTTCTGCGTCGTCGCCGAGCCCGAGCGTCTGAGCATTTTCCAAATGCGCCAACGCTGGCCCGTACTGCTTGAGCTCGAACTCGCAAAGCCCGAGCAATGCCCACGCCGTGCCGAACCGCGGCGCAAATTCCACGACTTTTTGGAAAGCCTGTGCCGCTTCGGGGTATTGGTTCGCCTCATATTGCAACGTACCCAGGTTCCACCAGCCCTCTTTCCAATCTGGCTGCATCGCGAGCGCACGCTGGATGTCGCCGATAGCCTGGGCATTCTCCCGGTTTTGAATTTCGGCGGCCGCGGTAGCCTTCAGTTGCTCAAAATTCGCCTGAGTCGCCGGTTGAACCTGACCCGGAGTCTGCGCAGGGAGATTTGTGGCGAGACTCAATACGAACAGAGTCGGCCACGCGGATCCCAGCTTTCTCAAAGACATCATCGACAGGCGAACCATTTGCTTGTAAGTTTAGAGCGATTTCCTATGAGCGTGGCCAAGCAGGATTCGCGAATCGAATGAAGCAGCAGATCACCAGGCCTGGGAGAGGGCTCTCCCGTCGTGCGCTACTCCGCAATCTGGGCGTTCTGGCCGGCACATCGCGGCTCGCACCTTGGCCGTTTCTCTTCGGCGAAAACGCGACCGCGCTTCCTACGTTTGAAGAGATACCCCCTTCGCTCAGTGGCATCACCTGGACGCATACAGCCGGCAAGTCTGCCGCAAAGCATCTTCCAGAGACCAGTGGTGCCGGCTGCGCATTTCTCGACTACGACAACGATGGATGGATGGATATCTACCTGGTGAATAGCGGCAAGGCCGATTTCTATGCCCCGCCGCATCCGCTGCGCAACGCGCTCTACCATAACAATCGCGACGGAACTTTCACGGATATTACAGAAACGGCCGGAGTGGCTGGTGGCGGTTATGGGATGGGTGTTGCCGTCGGTGACTACGACGGCGATGGCTTTGCCGACATCTATGTCACTCAATACGGCAGCAATATCCTGTATCACAACGATGGTGACGGCACCTTCACTGATGTGACTGCCAAGGCAGGCGTTGCCGCGGCGGGATGGAGCTCAAGCGCCGTCTGGTTCGACTACGACAACGACGGCAAGCTGGATCTCTTCGTCGGACAGTTCGCTGAGTTTGAGGCTGCTCTGGGCTGTGGAACCGACATGGCGGGCGTGCATCATTACTGCATCCCGCGCATCTTCAAGCCACGTCCAAGTTGGCTCTTTCATAACAACGGCGACGGCACTTTCAGCGACGTCAGCAAGGAGACCGGGATTGCCGCCCAGCTCGGCAAAGTCTGGGGCGTCGTCGCTACCGATATCAACAACGACGGCAATATGGACCTGTTTGTCTCCAACGACACGGTGCCGAATTTTCTATATCGCAATCGCGGCGGGCGCTTTGAGGAAGTGGGATTTGAGGCAGATGTAGCCTATAGCGCGGACGGCCGTGCACGCTCCGGAATGGGTGTGGACTCCGCCGACTTTGACAATGATGGGTGGATGGACCTGTTCGTAGCGAACATCGACGAGGAGATATTCGCGCTCTATCGGAACCAGCATGACGGCAGCTTCGAAAATGTATCCATGTCCTCGGGCATCGGCATGTCAACGCGCTGGCTGAGCGGCTGGGGGCTCAAGTTTTTTGACTACGACAACGATGGCGATCTGGACCTGATTCTTTCGAATGGATTTCCAGACGATCTCATTGATCAAACATCGAGCACGGTCACATGGAAGGAACCACTGCTGCTCTTTCATCGCGAAGGCAACGCCTATCGCAATGTAAGCGCGCAGAGTGGGCCGGTGTTTGCCAGGAGATTTGCAGCCCGGGGCCTTGCCCTTGGGGACTTTAATAACGATGGCGCTGTGGATGTGCTCATCAGCAACAATGACGCCGCCCCACTACTGCTGCGGAACAATGCCGGCCATCGCAACCATTGGCTCGGCATCCGACTGGTCGGGCGCAAATGCAATCGAGATGCGGTGGGCGCGCGCGTCAGTTATAAGGCAGGCGATCTGACGCGTCACCGCATGAAGGTTAGCGGCGGAAGCTTTCTCTCGTCGCATGATCCCCGCCTCGTACTGGGTATTGGAAATCGACCAAAACTGGATTGGGTGGAAGTGAAGTGGCCTCAGCCGAGCGGAGCAACGGAACGCTTCACCGACTTACCGATGGATCGCTACGTCACACTCGTAGAAGGAACAGGGAAGTGGATGTAGCGTGTTTACTCGGGAAACGGCGCGCCTGCCTTCACGATGCGAATACGATGATCAGTAAACGCGTCATGCATCTCCGGCACGTACACCTTCGCCATGTGGCAGGAGGTGCAGTTCTTGGTTGCTACAGGGCACGCGCGTCCCGGATGATTTGCACTGAGCGTCTCCCCGGGAGCACGGAGATGACAGTTTAGGCACGCGTTGTCATAGGCCGCGGCCTCTGTCTGCAATGGCGCATGTGGATCATGGCATGCCGTGCATTCAAGCCGCCGATCGCCTTTGCCCCAGCACTTGCTCGTAACCAGACGGTATGGCGCCGAGCGCGTCGTGGACACGCCTTTCACGCCGGCAAGTTTCACATCCCACCACGACCCATGGCATGAGCCGCAGAACTCGACCGCCTCGACAGGATTAAGATGCGCCGAGTTGAAGATGGCGGCATTGCTGGCATTGGGCATCACCGAGGGAGAATTCATCGCCGTCACATGTTTCGCTCCGGGCCCATGACAGGCTTCGCACGTCACCCCGGGAATCAGGTGTGCTTCATCGAAGCTCCCGTTGATATCCGAAGCAGTGGTGTGGCAGCCAAAACAACGCTGTATCTCCGCGCTTCCTACCGGGCGGTACATAGCCTCCGCAAGATCTTTTGGAGAGAGCAGGTCCCGGTCAGGCGTAAACCCGAGGTTATTCAACTTGTCGAAATAGGTGACTCGCGCCTCGTAAAACTGTTCGCCATTTTTGAACAGATACGATTGACCGACACGCGCCGTGCCAAACGCCCAGGTGAGGTCGTAAGATAGCGTCCGCTGTCCGTCTGTCACCGTGTACCGGCTCCCACTTTGCCCGGTGTCGATTGCGTAGTGATAATGCGTGACATCGAAACTCAAATGAGGATGGGATTTCAGGACCTGCGCGGTCTCCGCCATCATCGCGCCGCTTCCCATTGGGGTCAGTTGTGCAGAGGCGAACTTGCTGGCGTGGCAACTGGCGCAAGTCTGCGGGCCGGTGAACTCTCCTCGCGATGTGGCCGACTGCGTGGGCCAGAACCCTGGGTCGGCTAGATGATCTTGCGTCGATAACTGGCCGAGCACAGCGGAGACCTGCAACAGGATGCCGGAGACCATTATTGTGCGGAGGAGCCGATGACGCATGGAGAGCCTTGAGCGAGGTGAACGGAGTCGTCTTCCGAGCGCTTCGAGTTTAGATCATCGACTTGGCCGCCAACTGCAAAAGCTCGAATCCGGCGCGCCTATTAGGTTGGAGGATCCTGCTGGCAGTTTATCTCGCCACTTTGGGGAGGGAAACACTCACACGCCCGGATGAGGCACGCTGAACAAGCTCCGGCTCGATTGTGATCTCAGGCTCGTACTCCGCAGTCTTTTCGATTTGATCGATGATTGTTTTGGCCGCAATCTGGCCCATGCGCCGCAAACGCTGACTGACTGTGGTCAGCTCGGGTTTGAAAATCACCGCCAAGGGTATGTCGTCGAAACCAATGACGGAAACATCCTCTGGCACGCGCAATCCCGCCTCCTGGAATGCCTGAATGGCGCCGATGGCAGAAATATCGTTGTACGCGAAGAGCGCGGTGAAGTGTTGCTTCCTGGCCAGCAACTGTTTTGCGGCGGGGTACCCCAGTTCAGGTGTTGCTAGATCGGACTCGATCTGCACCGTCAGTTCCGGCTGCACTTGGACCCCCAGCTCTTTGGCTACCTCGCAGATCCCCGTCCACCGCGTCTTGGAATCCGAGCTGTTTTTCTGTCCCCTGAGAAATGCAATCTCGCGATGTCCATGCTCCAGAAGATGAGTGAGCGCCAGACGTGCCGCGACCCTGTGGTCGATAACGATATTGGTCACTCCTGGCACATGCCGATGTCCTGCGACCGCCACTGTGGGGAGCGTAGGCGTCTCTTTGATGGATGTATCGACAGTGATGAATCCCTCGACACCACGCGCCAGCAGCATTTGCGAGTAGGTCTGCAAAATTCGTTGATCGTGACGGTGGATTACAGTCAGGAAGAAGTATTCCGAGTTCCGCAGATACTCCTCGATGCCGCTGATGATGGCGGCTCCATACGGATCGCCGATCTGCTGGGCGATCACGCCGATGGTGTACGTACGCTGCAGGCGCAGGGAGCGGGCGAAATAATTTGGCTTGTAGTTAAGCTCCCGGGCCGCTTCCATGATCCGCCGCTTTGTATGCTCGGGAATCGCTCGGGCTGCCGCCGAATCGTTCAAAGCTGCTGAGATCGTGCCGGCGGTCAAATGCAGATGCTGGGCAAGGGTTTTCAGCGTGACTCTGGGATCTTTTGTGTCCGACGTTGGCTTGGGCATGAAGTTTGGCGACCCTGCAGATTCCCTGCGCGGATCTTTCTCCCTATCAGGAATGGCAGCGTTCATTGCAACAATGGCTCCTGAGCTAAATCGATAACTTAACTTCGCCAGCGGGGAAGCCGCGAAATCGATGCGATGTATTTTCAGGAACTCTTAAGACTCTACTTGACTGGCTACGTTATCGATAACCTTGAATCTTTTCCGCGTATTCGTCCCGATCCTGTGCGGGCCCGAATTGCCGGATGACTGCCCTGAACAGGACTGATTCGATCATATAGCTGCGAAGAATAACATTATTGTGTTGACAGCACAGCCTTGCGTCACTAATTATCCAAGCGCGCGGGCCATCCATCGAAAGAATGAGTTCTGGCTCCTACCCGATTGTGCTGATCGGCGATAACGAGAAAAGTAAGCGTTCCAAATTGGTTTTTGAATTTAGGGGGTACGGACGTATGAGAAGGAGATTTCTGCACAATCGTGCGGCAGTCCAGCAGTGCTTGGGGCTGGGACTGCTGGTCGGAACGCTCACCCTGATTTCTGGGGTGTCGCCCTTCACCACCACCGCACATGCACAGGCTTATAACGGCGCCATCGTCGGAACCGTCACCGACAGCAGCGGCGCCTCGATTCCAAATGTCAAAATCACCGCGATCAACACCGGCAATAACAACAAGTACACAGCCACCAGCAGCGGCTCGGGTTCTTTCACCATCGCTCAGCTTCCCATCGGCGTGTATGTCGTGCATGCCGAGACGCCCAACTTCAAAGAAGCCGTTGTCAACAACGTAGAAGTGCACGTCTCGACGAACACCGAAGTGAACCCGGTTCTGCAGGTCGGTACGGTCAGCGAAAAGGTGACGGTGCAAGCCGACAATGTGCAGGTGCAAACCACGTCCGCAACGGTAGGTGAAGTCATCAGTGGTACTCAAGTCCGGGAGCTTCCGCTGAACGGCGAAAACTTTGTCGGTCTGACGCAGCTCTCGCCGGGTGTCAGCGCGGCCCAGGGCGCCAATTTTGTAGGCAAGGGACTGGACGGCGGCGTGAACTTCTCCGTCAACGGCAACCCTTACAACTACAACCTGTTCCTGGTTGACGGTGTGAACAACAACGACGTCGGATCGGGCCGTACCATCCTGGTCTATCCTTCGGTCGATACCATTGCCGAATTCAAGATGATCCGCAATTCCTACGGACCTGAATATGGCCAGGCCTCCGGCGCCATTATCAGCATCAACACGAAATCCGGTACCAACCAGTTCCATGGCGGCGCTTTTTACGCCGGCCGCAACGAAGCCCTGAACGCCAACAACTGGTTTGCCAACCACAACAATTTGGGCAAGGCAAAAGAACGCCGCAATGACTACGGCTACAACCTCAGCGGCCCTATCGTGAAAGACAAGTTATTCCTGTGGTGGAACCAGGAGTGGAACAAGGAGACCCAGGGCGTTCCGCTAGCCGCTTGCGTTCCAACCACCGCCGAGTCCCAGGGCGACTTTACCGGCTACGCACCCGGCGCTACTACCGACCAATGCGGCGCGACGCTGCCGACGCTGCCCGGCAACACCGTTCCCGGCGGCAAGATTGCGAACCCTGACGCGGCTGGCTTGCTGATCGCGCAGTTCTATCCGGCGCCAAACCTTTCCACGCTCAATAATGGGAACAACTATTCTCAGCTCCTTAATAACCAGCTCAACTGGAGCGAGTGGAACGTCCGCGGCGACTACGACATAACCAAATCCAATCGCGTTACGCTGCGCTGGACCCAGGATTCCTGGGAGAATCCCGCGCAGAACGATGGCAGCGCATTCTGGGGCGAGTCCAACTTCCCGACCGTCGATTCCAGTTGGAGCCAGCCTTCCAAGAGTGTGATGGCCAAATTGAGCTCGACCATCTCGAATTCCATGGTGAACGATGTGGAGTTCGGCTACGGTCACAACGCGATCATCACCAAACTCGCCGGGACCCACGCGGACATCGTGCCCAAGCTTCAGTCGGCTTACCCGGCGACCTTCCCTGGCTCGATCAAGCAAAAGGATGAGTTCTTCGGCGGCTGGGGCGGACTGAATCCATACGGATACGTGGGCGGGAACTCGGGCGGCGGCCAGGGTCAGACTTCGATGTGGAACATTGCGCCGTATGGCAACCACGAAGACCTCTACACCGTGCAGGACAACCTCTCCAAGGTGCAGGGCAATCATCTGCTGAAGACCGGTATTTTCCTTGGCTGGAACGCAAAAATCGAGAGCAACGGCAATGGCGCGGACCGCCCCGGCCTGCCAGGCGGTATCTACACCGGGCCCGGCTCATTGGGTTCTGTTACCGCAAACGCCCAGACTAACAACGCCCTTGCCAACATCCTGTTGCCCGGTACGGGCCCCACGCCCCAGATGTTCTCCGGCGTATCGGAGAACAGCATCGACGGTATCGCCGACGTGCGCTGGCGCGACATCGAGCCGTACTTCGGAGACACCTGGAAGATCCGGCGTAACGTCACCCTTGACTATGGATTCCGCTGGTCCCTCTACCGTGAGCCCTATGCATCCTCGACCGGGGGAAATACCAACGCGGCAGCAAATGCCGGCGGTAACTTCCCCGACCAGTGGGCCAACTTCAGCATGGCGGCCTGGAGCGCGGCGGAAGCCAAAGCCAATCCGGGGGACGCCTGCAACGGCATCCTCATAGTGCCTGGCACGACCCCCTGCGCCAACCAGAGGAAGTTCCTTTCTTCGATTGGTGTGAACCTGCCACTCTCAAACGGAACGCCCGGTTCGAACAACTCCCTGGTTGCAACAGAACAACCACAGCATCGCTCCGCGCTTCGGCATCGCCTGGGATGTCTTCGGCAATGGCAGAACAGCAGTTCGCGTTGGCGCAGGCCAGTTCTTCCAGCGGGAACCGGTGGGACTCGCCCAGGGTCTGGCGCGCAATGCGCCGTTTGTCATCAACGTCAACACCAGCCGGTCGATGGATGCGCCCACGCCATTGACCAGCGCATCCGTATCTCCCAGCGCAACCAAGTCCACCGGTGGCCACATTCCAAACTCCTGGCAATGGAATGTTTCGTTGGAACAGGAAGTGGCGCGTAACACCACTCTGCAAATCGGATATGTGGGCAATGTTGGCGAGCACCTCACTTCGATGTACGACGGAAACTTCATCCAGCCGGGCAATTGGCTGAACTCCGCGTTCGCCGAACGGTGGTTCAGCCGCATCAATGCCTATCGGCCTGCCTTCAACTTCGGGTCGGATCGGCGGCTTTGCTCGCGGCGGCCACGCTTCCTATAACTCGCTGCAGGTGCTGTTCCGGGCACAGACGGGCACCTACTCCACCTTCCAGGCGGCTTATACCTGGTCGCACTCGCTTGGAAACGTCGAGTTGAACAACTCATCCGGCAGCATCAACCAGCAGGCGATTACCGACCAGACCCACCCTGGTCTGGACAAGGGCAACACCAACATCAACCGTCCTAACATCTTCACAGCCAATGAGGTGTTCTTCCTGCCCAAGTTCGAAGGACAGAACAAGCTGGTACAGAACACCGCCGGCGGGTGGGAATTCAACAGCATCTTCACCATGGCCGAGGGCAGTTCCTTCAGCGTCTTCTCCAACGGCGTAGCGGTGCATCCGTCAATGGCGTCGCCAGCACTCTTAACTCACTAGCTGGGACCGGCTATGGCAACAACCAGCGGCCGCTGGCCACCAACGTCGGCTGCAATGTGGGACGAAAAGGGCCCGCAATTGAGAACTATGAGCACTTCACGCTGATTGGCTACACGATCGGCACTTTCCCGAGCAACCTGGCGTCTCGCGGCTCCTGCTTCGGCGCGCCCAACACCAACGTGGATGCCCAGTTGGCCAAGAACTGGAGCATCAAGGAGAAGTACCAGCTTAAGTTCAGCATGGACTTCTTCGATCTCTTCAACCATCCGAACTTCAACAGCTCCAATCTGGAAGGCTCTGGATTCACTTCGTCCAGCCCCGTCTATTGCGGTGGAGCCACAGCAACCTCAGGTCAACCTTGCAGCCCAACCAATAACGTCATCACCTCTGCAAGTACACCGACCGGCTTTAACTCTGCTGCTACAGAGAATCTGAACCAGGGACGCAATCTGCAGTACACCTTGAGATTCAGGTTCTAAAGACGTATTCGCATAACCCGGGAGGGTCCGTCTCGCGAGAATGGATCCTCCCGACGCACAACGGCACGACCGCAACACGCCTCTCTGATGAAACACCTGGATTCGTGGGCGGCGGCGCTTTCATAAGCTTCGCCGCCCGTTCTGTCTGTAAAATCAAGCCATCCCGCAGCCGTGGTTCGCATGCTCCAATTCGTCTCGCATCTGCCCCGGCCCTTGCTCCTCCTCGCTATCATCGCCGGCCTCCCTTTTCGGGGCGCACTTATCCCTCCCCTCCACGCCCAGGCTCGGACGCACGCCGGAGCCGGTCTAAGAGACGCAAAACCGGATCCAGAGGTATCAGAGCTGAACGCTCGGATTGCCGATGCTAACGCGGCTCGCGCAGCCGGCGATCCCATTGCCATCCGTTCAGCCAGCCAGCGCCTGGTTGCCGCTGCGCTGCGCGAGATGGCCGAGCTGCGCATGGTTGAGGCCGCATTCCCGCAGGCTGCCGAGCTTTACAGCAAGGCACTCGATCTCGATGGCTCCGCCGAAACACGGGCCGATCGCGGACTTGCCGAGTTGCAGGAAGGAAAGCTGGATGATGCCATCTCGGATGCTGATATGGCACGCGCCACCGCTCCGCTTAACACCATGGCGGACCAGGTGCTCTCACGAGCGCTCATGCAGAAGGGTGACTATGCACGCGCTGCTGAGAGCCTGACTCGCCTGGTAGGCGCTCACCCTGACATCCCAACGCTCTACTCACTCGCCATCTGCCTGCTGGCAACGAAAAAGCCGGAGGATAAGCAGCGCGCGGTTCAGGTCTTCGGTCAAATGCGGAACATCGCCGGCGATACCGGTTCGCTCCACGTCCTCTTCGGGCGAGCCTATCGCGACGCTGAAGATATGCCGTCTGCCATTGACGAATTCCGTCGTGCGATCCAGATCGATCCCGCCACCCCTCACGCGCACTATTTCCTGGGGCTCGCGCAGCTCTCTCAGAATGAATGGAAGCCGACTCCCGAAGCCGAGACCGAGATGAAGAATGAGGTACGCGATTATCCTCATGACTATCTCGCGAATTACATGCTGGGGTTTCTCGCATCCGAAGAGCGCAGATATGCGGATTCAGACCACTATCTCGGCATCGCTGCCCAGATAAGTCCCGAAGCGCCGGAGCCGCCGTTGTATATGGGACTCAATGCCTATGCGCAGGACGATAGCAGGCGAGCGGAGAGCATGCTGCGCAAGGCCGTGATTCTGACCGGCAAAGACGAATCCAGGTCGAATTATCAGATTCGCCGCGCATACGTCGACCTCGGACGCATCCTGTCGACCTCCGGCCGCAAAGACGAGGCTGAAGTCTTCCTCACCAAGGCGCGCGAGCTGCAGAACAAGACCATGGAGCAGAGTCAGCAGCGCATTGCGTCCATCGCCTCAGCCAGCGGATCCGGATCAGGAGCTGCGGTCGTTCCACTCAGCCGCCAGCAGGAGAATGAAGCGGCGCCTCTGCCTCAATCCGCCGCTGATTCCTCTGCCAGGCTTGAGCCCTCCGCGCTCGCCAAAAACAAGCTGACGGCGGCGCAGCGCGATGCCGCGGTTGCCCGGGAAAATAAACTGCGCTCTGTGCTTGGCCTCGCATACAGCGATCTCGCCACCTCGAATGCGCTTACCCGAGACTATGGGAAGGCCCTGAACTACTATCAGGAAGCCGAGCGCTGGGACCCTTCGGTTCCAGGCTTGGACAAAAATTTGGGCCAATCTGCGTTTCGCGCCGGCAACTATCCAGAAGCCATCGCCGGGCTCTCCAAAGCTCTTGCGCAAGCACCGAATTCGGCTCCGATACGCGCCATGCTTGGCATGTCCTACTTCGCCAGCGACAAATATGCCGAGGCGGCAAGGACCTTCGCTCCATTGGGTGCCGGCGGCATGATCGACGGCGAAACCGGGTACGCTTGGGCCGCGTCGCTCGCTCATGCGGGCGATATGAAGCGGGCGACTGAAGTGCTCGACGCGTTTCAATCCTCCCCGCGGCCGAGTGACGTTCTCCTGCTAGCTGGCGAGCTATGGACAGAAATTGGAGATTATTCCCGCGCGGTGGCCACTTTCTCCGACGTGCTCCGGTCTAACCCGGCACAGCGCAAAGCGCACTTCGATGCCGGGCTGGCCTACATTCGATGGGAACACTGGCCGGAAGCTGCGCAACAGTTCCAGCAGGAGCTCTCTTTGTATCCCGGTGATCCCCAGGCGCAATATCATCTGGGTTTCGTCTACGTGCAGCAGTCGCGCATCGACGAAGCAGCGCAGCTCTTTGAGGAAGTGATCGCCGCACATCCCGACTACCCGAATGCTCAGTATGAGCTCGGGAAAATACTTCTTGACCGCGGTCAAACAGCCGATGCCATTGCTCACTTTGAAACGGCCGCCCATCTAAGCCCGAAAATCGACTACATGCACTACCAACTCCAGGCCGCTTATCGCAAAGAAGGTCGGACAGCCGAAGCCGATCGTGAACTGGCTATCTATAAACAGCTCAAGGCGGAATCGCGCGCGCGTGCTGCACAAGCAACGAAAGCAAATCCCTGACCAAGTACAGAAGTGCCCAGGACATAAATGATTTGAGCCCCTCTCGCGTTGCTTCCCGTGTCCTTCGCTCATTCACGATTTTTTCTTTGTCGGCCAGTGTCGCCTGGGCCCAGAGCGGGCATCCCGCGCCCACGCCGCCTCCTCCAGGAGCGAAGAGCACGAAATGTTCTGGCCGCCCGGTGCCGCGACTTGAAGATGTCACCGCCTCGAGCGGTATCACCTTCACCCATACGTCTGATCCATCGAAGCGATATATCGTCGAGTCGATGAGCGGAGGGGTTGTTCTCATTGACTACGATCGCGATGGCTGGCCGGATATCTATTTCACAAATGCGCCAACAGTGGAGATGGCCATCAAAGGTCACAAGAGCCTCGGGGTTCTTTATCACAACAATCATGACGGTACCTTCACCGACGTCACCGCAAAGTCCAGCCTGACCACACCGTGCTTTGGTATGGGAGGCGCGGTCGGCGACTACAACAACGATGGCTGGCCGGACATCTACGAGACCTGCCTGGGCGGAAATGTTCTCTATCGTAACAATGGCGATGGCTCGTTTACAGACGTCACTGCGAAAGCTGGCGTTGCAGACGGTCGCTGGTCAACCGGCGCAGCTTTTGGAGACTACGATGGCGACGGCTTCGCAGATCTGATGGTCGTCAACTATGTAGATTTCCATCTCGATGACCTGCCTGGATTCGGCAGCGCACCGTTCTGCAAGTATCGCGGTATTGATGTGCAATGCGGCCCGCGCGGCCTGCGTGGTGCCGGCGATTCCTTGTTTCACAACAATGGTGATGGAACCTTCACCGATGTATCCAAAACAGCGGGCGTCAGCGATCTAACAGGCTATTACGGACTCGGAGTGGTCTGGGCCGACTTTAATAACACGGGCAAACCCGACATATATATAGCGAACGATTCCACGCCGAAATACCTGTACAAGAATCTCGGCAACGGCAAATTTCAGGATGTGGGCCTGGAGTCGGGAACAGCGGTGAGCGATGACGGCTCGGAGCAGGCCTCCATGGGCATTGCCCTCGGCGACTACAATCACACCGGCCGCCCGTCCATCTCCGTCACCAACTTTTCGGACGAAAATGATCTGCTCTACCGCAACGAAGGCGATTGGAATTTCAAGGAAGTCTCCTACTCCTCCGGTATCGCGCTGCCGTCGCTCCCATGGGTCAAGTGGGGAACGGCTTTCGTCGATGTGGACAATGACGGCTGGCTTGATCTCATTGCGGTTAGCGGCCATGTCTATCCGCAGGTCGATTCCTTACCCTCCGGGCCAGGCTATCGTGAGCCCAAACTGCTTAACCTCAATCAAAAGGATGGCGCCTTCTGCGACGCGAGCGACGAGGCCGGGCCCGCCCTGAAGGAGCGTCGTGTCTCCCGAGGTCTGGCGATCGGCGATTTATTCAATGACGGCAATATGGATATCGTTGTCGGAGATATCGATGGCGCTCCCATGCTCCTTCGCAATCGCGGCATACCGGGCCGTCACTGGGTGAGCTTCGAATTGGCGGGCACAAAGAGCAACCGGCTAGCGTTAAATGCGCGCATCAGTATCGTTGCCGGAGGGACGACGCAAACCGACGAGATTCATAGCGGCGGGAGTTATCTATCGCAGAACGATATCCGCCTTCACTTCGGACTTGGCGCTTCCGACAAAATTCAGAGCGTCGCCATTCATTGGCCATCCGGCAAAGTGGAGACTCTGAATAATCTGGCCGTCGATAAGTATTACTCCGTCCTGGAGGGGCAGGGTATTGTTCCGTTCGAGAAGATCCGCCCAGAGACAAGAAAGAAGTAGTTGCCGGGCCTGACCTGGGCCGACGCCCGGCGAGTTACGCAGACGTGTGTCTGCAGACGACTCTCGTACTAGTCTCGCTGACGTTCGGCGAGCGGCGGAGCTTGGTATCCGAATGCTCGTTCGATCGCGGCTGCGACAGCCAGCACGGTCTCATCTTCGAATGGGC
Organism: uncultured Acidobacteriaceae bacterium; assembly: GCA_963757575.1. Classification (GTDB taxonomy): domain Bacteria; phylum Acidobacteriota; class Terriglobia; order Terriglobales; family Acidobacteriaceae; genus KBS-83. Next base: position 168,321 of record CAVWSD010000007.1, on the reverse strand, counting down.
GACCGGCCACCTGTACGCCGATCGGCAGCCCCTCTGGCGATCGGCCAACCGGAACAACTGCCGCAGGCGATGCAAGCACGTTGAACCATTGCGTATAGCGCATCGCATCAAAGTATCCAACCGTCGTGGCGTCTATCTTCCACTCGCGCTCGCCGTGCCGGAACGCAGGTATCGCGCAAACGGGAGTCAACAAGATCGGCACCTCGTGCATTTCCGCCAGCAGTCTGCCTCGGACTATGTCGCACTCTGCCCAAGCCTGCAGTAAAGATTCTGCTGTCAGAGGCGGTTCGGAGCGCGCAATGTCGAGGAAGTTCCGAAAGATCGGACTTAGTTCTGCTTCACGTCCGCGAATGGTTTGTGCGTAGAACATCGCTCCGCACTGCACAAAGAACTTCCACCATAGCTCCCGTGCGGCTTCGAGCCATGCGGGGCGAAACGGCCGAACATCAAAACCCTGCTTTTCAAGCTCCCGCGCGGCGTGCCCGACGGCGTCTCGAGTTTCCGCGGTCACCGGGGTCAGCCCATCGTCTTCAAACCATCCGATCGGGATGGTCCTCGCATCCTCTATAGACATTGAACGCATTTCCACCGGAGGACTCACAGGATCGAGATGGTCCCGTCTGGCCAGCAGCTTGAATAGAAGACTTAGATCGGCGACGGTACGGGCCATTGGACCAATCGCGCCAAGTATGGAAAAGGGCCCGATGCAGGGAGGATTGTGTCCACGGCCGGGCACACGCCCGGGTGTCGGCTTCAACGCGCAGATGCCACAAAAATGTGCGGGCTCGCGCACCGACCCTCCACTGTCGCTCCCCAATCCACCGCCAGACAACCCCGCCGCAATCGCAGCCGCTTCGCCGCCACTTGATCCACCCGCGGACCGGCCCAGGTCCCACGGGTTACTGGTTTTCCCATACAGGAGGTTATCGGTCTCATACGCCATCAGGAATTCGGGACAGTTCGTGGTTCCCAGAAACACGGCGCCGCAATCCCGTAGTCGAGCAACCGCCTCAGCGTCGTGCTCAGCGATGTTTCCTCGATTGAGAAGGCTGCCTATCTCACATGTGTGCCCTTTAATCGCAATCGAAGACTTGATCGTGAGTGGAAGGCCGGCAAGCGCACCGGGGCCGGCGTTGCGTGCCTGTGCGCGAACGCGCTCAGCATCGAAATCGATGATGGCATTCAGCACCGGGTTCAGGCGCTCAATCTGGCGGATATATTCGTCCGCCAGTTCTAGCGGGGAAACTTTGCGCTGCTCAAGCAGGGCAAGCTGTGCGACGGCTGGCAAAAGTGTGACGTTCATTTGAGCAATGTGGACGGCCTGCTAGGGAAGGTCGACCGGCGGATGATATTCCAAACATTCTCTTCCATCCGCATCTATGGACTCGCCGCAGTCTTCGCATCGAGCGTAAACGGTATGTCGAGCGTCCCGGTGCGATGATTCTGCATATCTGTCACGCCGAGACGGATCCGGTATTTGCCTGGCGAAAGCGGCAGATGTGGACGAAAAGCGATGCCATCCTTAAGGACAAGCTGGTAATGCGCAGGGTCGAAGTCGATCTTCAGCATTCCTGCATTTTGTGGAGCAGTTGCCGGCTGCGGTCCTGAATCGCTGAAGGCGACCAGTTTAACCAGCAATTGCGCATGGCGATGTTCGTCGGAAGTTTCGGTGAAGGCGATATTACCGGCGTCGAGATTGCAATCGAGCATCACACCTCGTTGCGGCCCACTCGTCTCGACGACCTTCGAGCGCAGCAGGAGCATGGTGGACTGCGGAGTCTCCGGCTGAAGAGCAAAATCCAATTGCTGCGCCGCTTCTCCTGGTTGAGTGTCTTGTATCGCGTAATAGCCGTGACGATACATAAGAGAATCGCCCTTATGAGCTAGTGCGACGTGAATCTTGCGAAGTCGGCCGTCCCATCGCTGGTTGGAAGGCTGATATGCCAGAGTGTAATAATTCGATCCCGCGGCGAGGCTGCGCTGCAGCGCTCCGGCAAAATCATTGGAGCCATAGAAGGCTTCTCCGCCTGTCTGGCGCGCGAGATCCTCCATAGTGGAGCGCATTTGCTGGCGGACAGCGAACTGATTTTGAGCGGTAATGTTTGTCTGTCCGCTGCCACCGGAGACCTCGCCTGACCCGCTGATCTCAGATCCAATGGCTCCCGTATCCAGCCCGCTTAGGCTGATGGGATAAACGGCGATCTGCGCGCTCGCGACCAGGTTGGCTGTATCTCGCGCGCCCGGGAGATCCGCTATCGCGAACCGCGCATCCAGGGAGAGATCGTTGAACTGTAGCTCGAGCGTCGGAGTGAGAGGGAAGTCCTCGGAAAGCCAGAACAGATTCTTGCGGCCGGGATACCCGCTGACCGCATTCGCCAGTTCGGCAAAGGCCTGGAGCGTCACGCGAGCGCGCCGGTCGCCCGTCCGAGCGTCCTCGACAACTTGATCCTTTCTCATATGCGCACCGAGTTGACCAGGATCACGGCCCATCGCCTGCAGAAAGTTGTTCAGGAAATCGGCATCATTCATTATCTGCGACGAAGATCGTATGAGGTGGAAGTCCTTAGCATCGATCGCGCTTGCGGCGGCTATGAGTTGGTCGGAGCTTGAAGTGAAGCTCTGAATCATGTGCAGGCGGTCTGACAGCGCGAAGAGCGCAATCTGCTGGCCCTGCGGTAGTTCACGGAGAAACCTGAGCAACTGACGCCGGGCATAAAGCTGGTCAAGTTGTGGTGTGTTGACCAGATCGAAGAGGATCATGTTCACTGCAGGCGAGTTCTTCTGCGTCGGAACGTTCGAAAATTCTGTGGGCGCCATCGCCAATGGCGCCGTCGGGGCCGGGGTTTCATCCGACGTATGCGAGGCAAAGAAATCGACCTTTTGCTGCCGTCCATCCTCTTCGACTTTGAAATCCTGCTGAGTCAGGTTGTGAACCGGCTGCCCATTCGCGTCGCGCACCACCACATCTAAATACACCAGCCGCGTCGTCACGTTGATGACGGGCAGGGTCTTGGCAGCTCCATTTGGGGGTGAAGATTGGGCTGGCGCGAACCTCGACGCAGCGAAAATCAGTAACAAACCGGCAGGAATAACGCGGTAGAGCCCTCGCTCAGCAAGCCCCACGATCATTGCGCAGCCCCTACCGTAGGCACCCCCTCAAAATGCCGTTCGATTTCCTCCAGTGTCTTTCCTTTTGTCTCCGGCAGGAAGAACGTCACCGTCACCAGGTAAATAATCGTGAAGCTGGCAAAGAGAAAGAACATCGTGGAATAGCCGTATTTGCTGACGACGGGCAGAAAGATTCCTGCCAGCGTCGTAGAGACTAATTGATTAATGACGAGCGCGATGCTCATCCCATTCGATCGAATGCGTGTTGGCATAAGTTCGGAGAGAGCGAGCCATACGCACACCCCGGGGCCCAATGCGTAGAACGCTACGAAGAGGTACAGCCCGGAAGCGATCAGCCATCCATGGCCCACACCGGGAACTCGTCCGATCAACGCCCGGTCGATCTTTAGCGGAGCGGTGCGCGCGGCGTCGAGATTACCGAAAGGGTTTTTGAAGAATGCTTCTATCTTGTTTCTCGGCACACAGTTGTCGCGAGTGATCTGAATCGGAGCGGCACCTGAATCGTCAGAACGAACAAAGCTAGTAGCGGCTGTGAAGTCGCCATAGGAGTAGATGACTGCCAGCGAAGCGCGATCGCTGTTGATCTCGCTGCCGCGATAACCTTTCGCCGCAAGGAGTTTCTTTGCCTCTGCTGTGTCGAACGGGAGGGTGAGCGTTTGATCTGGCCCGACCATCGATTGAACGATATTTTTGCAGTCTACGTTGGCCCTCTCCGTCGTCAGAAACAGCAACCCCACGCCGATCATGGAAACGGTAATGCCGGCGGTGCCAAGGATAAAGAGGAACTTGCGACCTTTGCGATCCACCAGCGCCATGCCGCCAATGGTCATCAAAAAATTGACGAAGGTGAATACGACATAACCCCAATGCGCGTGCAGATCAGACAGCCCGCTTTGCAGCAGAATGTCGGTGTTGTAGGCAACGATCGAATTAATACCGGTCGCCGTATTGCAGAAGAGGATGACGCACGCGAGCAGGAATGGAATAACGTACTTCCGTCGCAGCAGCGAATCTTTAATCTGTTTCCCTGCTGTAGATGACGCTTTGACCAGCGCCGTTTCTTCCATTTCTTTCAGCTCGATCTCCGCCTGTTCTGGGGTGCGCGAGCGAAGCAGCGCCGCATACGCTTGTTGCTTTTTGCCTCGGACAAAGAGCCACCGCGGCGACTCGGCTACGAACAGGCTGCCGAGGACAAACAGCACGCCCGGTGGAAGTGAAACCCAGAATATATGCCGCCAAGCCTGGTCCTTGAACGTGAATACGCTGGCTGCACTCGCCACCTTGGCGACCGCCTCCACCCGGTAGCTGTAGTAGATCCCGATCAGAGCGGCCAGAACGATGCCCAGGGTCAGCAGCCACTGGAAGACTCCCGTCCCCTTGCCCCGATTCGTTGCCGCGAGACACTCAGCCAGATAGAGCGGCACCACCACTCCAATCAGGCCGCCACTGATGCCCTGCAGCAGCCGTCCGAAGAAGAGCGGCCCATAGCCATGGGAAAGTGCGATGACCGGAATGCTGACAACGAAGGCGACCCCACTGAGCGTCATCAGGGGCCTGCGGCCAATCCAGTCGGCCAGCAGCCCTGCGAACAGGGTCGAGATAACACTACCCAGCAGGACCGCCGCAACGATGATGGAAAGCTGTCCGGCGGTGAGCCGCGAGGTTGCTTCCAAATACGGCAGCGCGCCGCCAATGATGCCGACATCCACCCCATACAGCAGGCCTCCCAGGCCTGCTACCAGCAAAAGAAACCGGTTATAGCTGCGCTTCGTATCCGGAGCAGAAAATGCTGACATGAAACCTTCCCACGATCCTGGTCTTGGCTATTTGAGGTGTGTGGCTGCATGTTCATCGGGAACTGGATACGCTTCCAGGCTGCGCGACCATGCGCGCCCATCATAATAGGCAGCGACGCTCCTGTGTCGGATTTGTCTGAGCGCCCGTCAGCGAGGCGATATTACGATGCGGTGGATGGCAACGGACACGACCGCCTGTTTGGCAGCAAATCGACAGCTTGTGCAGTTGGCACAGACTGGCTCCCTGATGCCAGGAGCCTCGGCGTCTCAGGCTGGAAGCTCGGCAGCAGGGGGGAAGTTGTGCTGCTCGCGACCCAGGTCGCCATCGTACTTCACTGTGCTTTTGAACAGCTCATAGCGACCATCGTTGAACTGACGACCGTGCTCACGTAGTTCGGTCATCTGTTTTTCTCCGAGTGGCTTGAAGTCGCGCACAATTTCGAGGTTCTGGTCGAGCACGGCCATCGAATCCATACCCGAGATTGTTGTGGAGACTCCCCGAACACTCATGGCGTAGGAAAGTGCTTCCGTGGGAGTAAGGGCGCCATGAACGATTGGCTCGCCGGAGCCGCTCATGCTCTTCATCGAAAATACCGCCATGTTCTTCTGAACGGCGACCGGCAGCACGTTGCGTTCGAAAGAGCGGAAGCCCGGATCAAAGGGATTGATGGGCATCTGGACCGTATCGAAGTGGAACCCGCGATTGAGCATGTCAAGGTGAATCGACGGATTCTTGTGACCGGTGAAACCGACGAAGCGTACTTTGCCCTGCTGCTTCGCCATAGTGAGTGCTTCCAGAACTCCATCCGGATCGTAAGCACGTTCGGGATCGTTGTAGTAGATCACCTCATGCACCTGCCATACATCCAGGTGATCGGTCTGGAGGCGCGTCAGTGATTCTTCCAGCATCCGCATAGCGACATCTTTCTTGCGGCCGTGAGTACAGACCTTGGTCATGACGATCGCCTGATCGCGTTTGCCTTTTAGAGCGATGCCAGTACGCTCTTCGCTCATCCCCTCGTGATACTCCCAGGCGTTGTCAAAGAAATTGATACCGTGATCGAGCGCCTTCGCGACCATATTGTTGACTTCTTGCTGGCCCGAGACTGTGCCGATGTGATAACCGCCCAACCCGATGATCGAGACTTGAAGCCCAGTGCTCCCCATGGGACGCTTCGGGACTTCAAACTGCGGGCTCGGTGAGCCATAGCCACCACGAGCGTTTGGAATGATCGGATTTGGAAGGCGGGAAGCAGTGTCGGTCGCCTGCTCAGGGTTCGTCGCCTGCGCATTACGTGCTTTATTCGAACCAGTGAGAGTTGAAGCCGCCGCAGGCAAAACAGTCGACGCACCACTGATCGCGGCAGCTTGAAGGAACCGTCTCCGGGTCAACTCGGCATGTTTGCCAATTGACTGAGGAGCATTCCAACCCTTGTCGTCGTTAGCGTTCATGACTCATCTTTCTCGCTCACGGTCAGCTTCTATAACGATGTCCTACACGCCGGGCGAATTTTTGACCTGCGGGTATGGGCGGCCTGTATTTTGCGCATCGTAGACCATCTGCTGCACTTCCACTTGTTCCATGTCCAAAGGGAAGTCATGGGCGAGCCGTGCCTCAGGATTATCGAATTTCAAAGATACCTTGTATAACTCGAAATGCCCGTCGCCCGCATAGGGTTTTGCCCGTTTGCGCAGTGCGTCCATCTCAGCGTTCTGAAGCGGAGAAAATTGCTGGGCAACGTCGAGATTCTGCTTGAGGATATCAAGGTCCGCGACGCCTGTAATCGTAGTTGCGACCGGCAAAGACATCGCGTAGCGCAGTAGCTCCTGCGCGGTGAAGATGCCTTTCTGAATCGGCTCACCGTGGCCGCCGATCGGTTTCATACCCAGAGGTGCGATGCCGCGTTCACGCAGCACCGGTAGAACCTTCTGTTCAAAACTGAAAAAGTTGGCGTCGAATGGATTCAGCGGCATCTGCACTGCGTCGAAGGGGAAACCGGTGTTGAGCATCGCAAGATGGACATCCGGATCCTTATGACCGCTAAATCCAAGGAATTTTACCTTGCCATCCTGCTTCGCCTTCAACAGGGCGTCCGCAGCGCCCCCGGGACGAATGAAGAGCTCAGGATCGTTCTGGAAGCTGACACCGTGAACCTGCCACAGATCAAGGTAATCCGTTTGCAGTCGCCGCAAGCTCTGCTCGAGCATCTGTGCCGCCAACGAGCCATCCCGGCCGTGCGTGCACACCTTTGTCATAAGGAACACGTCCTTGCGATGTCCCTTCAGACCCTTACCTAGCCAATCCTCGGACTTGCCGCGGTTATATTCCCAGCAGCAGTCGAAGAATGTGACCCCACCGGCAATTCCCTGATGCACAATCTCCACCGCTGTCTGCTCGTCTTTGGCCGAGCCCAGGTGATGGCCACCCAGGCCCAGCGCTGAAATCTGCACATCGGACTTGCCGAAGCGGCGTAGCGGAATGGAGGAGGACGGAGGCATGGTGCTCACCTGTAGGATGCGAAACAGTGCCGGGTGGCACATAAAAGCCAATGTTCCTGATGATGTGTGCGATCGTTCATCGCGTTGTCCAACTCGTTTTAAGCGTGCTGAAAGGACAAGGGCGCACTTTCAGGAATTTCCGTCTCCGCGCAGCCCCGATCCGTTGTTGGCGGACCGTTCTTCACGCAATCCGATCAATCGGAACAGGGCTGCGGTTGAGAGCGAACCAGTCGTGCAAATACCCGGTTCTGGTCGGCTTGCCTTCGCAGTAGTAGCAGAATGACAATGGCACTGCTGCCTGCATCATTCTGGGGAGATTCATCGAAGGCCGGAGCATGACACACTGCAGAAGCGCTTAACATATTTGCGCAATTACCTGTACTTCGTAGCGACTGATCCTACCGAGGCTGGTTCCATTGAATAAGCCGCTTGCGCTCTTTCTGTTGATCGCCATACCCGCCGGGGCACAGGTGAATTACGGTGAGTTGCGTCTCAGGATAGCGGACCCTTCGGGCGCAGGTGTCCAGGCATCAGTCGATTTGGTTTGCGCAGCGGATGGTTATGACAAGACCTTCATCAGCAGTACGAACGGCGTGCTCGCAGTTCATGACGTGCCCTATGGCGTGTTTCAGATTCAGGTAACAAAACCGGGCTTTGCTCCTTACTCCGACTCTGTGGAAATCCGTTCGGCAATTCCTCTCACAGAAAGCATCCAGCTCAATGTTGCTTCAGTCGTTACGAAGGTGAATGTATCTGGCGTAAGCACTCTGATCGACCCGAACAGCCCATCCTCTGTTACGCAAATCGGAGCGAAGCAGATTCAGGAGCGCCTCTCTTCTCTGCCCGGCCGTTCCGTCCAGGACCTGGTCAACTCCCAGCCTGGATGGCTCCACGAAGGCAACGCCGTTCTGCATCCGCGCGGTTCTGAATATCAGACCCAGTTTGTGGTCGATGGTATTCCGCTTACTGACAATCGCTCCCCGAGCTTCGGCCCGGAGATTGAGGCGGACGATCTGGACGCCGTCAGCATCTATACCGCCGGATATCCCGCGGAGTACGGCAGGAAAATGGGCGGAGTCGTCGAACTCGACACACGCCGGCAAACCAATCCTGGTTTTCATGGACAGCTGGTTCTCTCAGGCGGGAGTTATAACTCCGCTTCCTCCTATGGCCAGTTACAAAATGTATGGGGCAGGAATACACTCAGCGCCGCTGCTTCCGGCGGAATGACGGACCATTATCTCAATCCGGTCGTGCCGGAAAATTTCACCAACACCGGGACCATAGCTGACTTCTCCAGCCGATATGAGCGCGAGTTGACCAATCAGGATCGCCTGACTCTCGAGGTGCGTCATGAGCTATCGCGTTTCCTGGTTCCAAACGAGCTTCCGCAGGAGCAGGCTGGCCAGATCCAAAATGGGGACAACTTCGAAACGATGGGCATTGTCCACTATCAGCATATCCTTTCACCTGATAGCTTGCTGGCCTTCGCTGGCATGGTACGGAACAATTCAAACGATCTCTATTCCAATCTAAGATCGACCCCAATCATCGCTTTTCAATCAAACGATTTTCGTGAAGGCTACTTCAAGGGAACGCTTTCGCTGCATCGCGGCCGTCATGAGCTCAAGGCCGGTATCGAGTCGGATGCAATCTCCCTGCACGAGCATTTCCGCTACAGGATCACCGATCCAGCTTATTTTGACCCCGACACGCCACAGACGATGAGCTTCGCCGACCAGCGTCCGGATCTCGAACAGTCGGCATTCGTCGAAGACCTGTTCAGCCTGGGGAACTGGACCATCAACGCTGGGCTGCGTTGGGATCACTATCAACTGCTTCTCAACCAGAATGCTTTCAGTCCGCGGCTTTCTGTCGGCCGATATCTTCCGTCGCTTCGCATGGTGCTCCACGGGTCCTACGACCGCATCTTCCAGACCCCCTCCTTCGAAAACGTTCTGATCTCCAGCTCTCCACAGGTCGACGCGCTCAGTGATCAATTCCTTCGACTGCCGGTCGCGCCCTCCAGAGGGAACTACTACGAAGGCGGTCTCACCGAGGCGCTTTTCAACCGGGTGCGCCTCGATGGAAACGTCTATCGTCGCGATGTTCGAAACTTCGCTGATGACGATCAACTTCTGAATACCGGAGTCAGTTATCCGATTTCCTTCGACAAGGCTGCCATTTATGGAGCTGAAGCAAGATTGTCTCTAATACGGCTTGTCAATATAACTGGATATCTGAGTTATTCGTATATGGTTGGCAACGTCTGGTTTCCAGTTACCGGCGGCCTCTTCCTTGGCGATGACGCGGCCAACGCCCTCTCTGAGAAGAACGGCCACATCCCAAACACGCAGGACCAGCGCAACACGCTCAGGACGCGGTTCCAGTATCAGGCCATACCACGTCTCTGGCTTGCCGGGGGCGCGGAGTACGGTTCGGGACTGCCGTTCGAATATCAGGGAACCGAAGCAAATGCATTGGCCCAATACGGCCCTCAGGTGGTGAGCCGCCTCAATTTTGCTCGCGGACGCACTCGGCCCGTGCTGGCCGTGAATGCCTCTCTAGGGGCGGAAATCTATAAGACTGAAAGAATAACTATGCGCTTTCAGGTGGATGGAGAGAACCTCAACAACCGTCTCAACGTCATCGACTTTGGCGGACTGTTTTCAGGCAATGCTATCGGACCCGGGCGAAGTGTCGCCCTCCGGCTGAATACAAGTTTCTGATGAAGGCCAGGCCGCGATGATTACCGTGCGCTGGGTGTAGCCTAATGGCGTGAAGCGAGAAGAAGCCGCCGAGGTGCTCTCAATCGAGGGGCGCGAGATCCGGGTAACACATCCGGACAAGCTTTATTTCTCTAAGCAGGTCCGGCTGTCAAAACTCGATATCGTGCGATATTACTTATCCATTGCTGCTGGCGCCCTGTCTGGCATCCAGGGTCGTCCGATCGTGCTTAAGCGTTTCGTGAATGGCGCTGAGGGCGAGGCGTTCTATCAAAAGCGAGCACCGTCCGATCGTCCTTCATGGCTGCGCACCATTACGCTCTCTTTCCCCTCCGGGAGGACGGCCGAGGAACTCGTAATCGACGACGAGGCAGGTCTCGCATGGATTGTTAACCTCGGTTGCCTCGAGCTGCATCCCCACCCCGTCCGCTCAGGAGATCTGGACCATCCGGACGAACTGCGGATTGACCTCGATCCGGGCCCTGGCATTTCCTGGATGGATGTCAGGTGCGTATCGCTCGAAGTGAAATCGCTGCTCGAAGAAAACGGCCTTCGCGGCTGGCCAAAGACGAGTGGCTCGCGCGGCATGCACGTCATCGTACGAATCGAGCCACGCTGGAGTTTCAGCGAAGTGCGTCGCGCGGCTCTCGCACTGTCACGCGAAGTAGAGCGGCGTCTGCCCGCCCTTGCCAGTTCCAAGTGGTGGAAGGAGGAGCGGCATGGCGTTTTTCTGGACTACAACCAGAACGCCAAAGACCGGACGACGGCCTCGGCCTACTCTGTGCGCCCGCTGCCCGATGCGCGCGTTTCGGCGCCGCTCCACTGGCATGAAGTCGCGGAATGCGATCCGGCGGATTTCACTGTCTTCACCATTCCGAAGCGGTTTGCAGAGATTGGCGATCCTCACGCATCCATCGATGCAGCCGCAGGCTCGCTCGAATCATTGCTCGATCTTGCGGCTCGCGACGAAGCGGCGGGTCTGGGCGATGCTCCCTGGCCGCCGCATTTCCGCAAGGCAGAGGGCGAAGCCCCTCGGGTAGCTCCCTCGCGGGCCAAGGCGGCTTCCGCGTCCCCATCTGCGAAAAACACGGCTACTGCAAAAGGATCCGCCAAGAGGCCCCGCACGAAAATGCCCCTGCTGGTGATTGCAAATTCTCCAAGTGAAAGCGCCGCGCAGGCAGGCCTCGAAAGGTGGAAGAAAAAGTATCCCGAAGCAGCCGAGCATCTGGCTTTAGACGATGTACTCGTGGACCGAATGCGAGGACGATCGTCCACCTGGACGCGAATTCGCGTGAACCTGCGCCACGTTCCAGTAGAGCAGCGGCCTGCGCAGGAAACGCCCGATCCGGATGACGATCCAACCCGCGAGTGGCGAGAAAGATTATCTAATGACGCGCATGAGAACCGAGACTCTTAGCTAACGCCCGCTCGCAAAAATTTGCTCCAGTTCGTGTGGCGCCACCACTTCGAGCTGGGCATACGTGCAATCCGCTGGGCTCTTGTCTGTTCGCCATCTTCGGAAGTGGGCCATGTGTCGAAAGCGTCGCCCTTGCATGTGTTCGTAAGCAACCTCAACTACAAGCTCCGGACGCAGCGGCTCCCATGACAAATCCTTACCCTGACTCCAACGGCTTTGCCCGCCTGGCATACGACTCCCCGCAGCGGCTTCATCGTCTGCCCACGATGCCCACGGATGATCCGCGAGCGCATGCTTGCGATAGGGTGTCAGAAATTCCAGAAGCTCTCTCCGCTTCTCTTTGGTGAAGCTGGCGCAGACCCCGACATGCTGCAGTGTCGCGGATTCGTCAAAGAGTCCAAGCAGAAGGGAACCAATCGCTTCGCCTTCGGCATCTTTGTACCATCGAAAGCCAGCGACCACGCAGTCACAGTCGCGCTCATGTTTGACCTTGAACATCACTCGCTTGCCCGGCTCATACGTGCCATCCACCTGCTTGACCATCACCCCATCGAGGCCCGCGCCTTCAAAACGGCGAAACCAATCTGAAGCAACCGCTCTGTCGCGCGTCGCCGGCGTCAGATGCAGCGGGGGAGCGGCAGATCGAAATAGCTTCTCCAGCCGCGCCCGCCGCCGATGGAATGCCTCTCCGCATAGGTCATCTTCGCCCTCCGCAAGCAGATCGAAGCATACGAGAGAAGATGGCGTTTGCTCCGACAGAAGCTTCACCCTCGAAGCCGCCGGATGAATCCGAAGCTGCAGCGCATCGAAATCCAGCGCTCCATCTCTGGCGATCACCACTTCGCCATCCAGCACACAGCGGCGCGGCAGTTGTTCAATCAAGGGATCGATAAGCTCGGGAAAGTAGCGGTTAAGTGATTTCTGATCGCGGCTCTGGATCAGGATCTCGTCGCCATCACGAAAGATAAGTGCACGAAACCCATCCCACTTGGGTTCGAATATCCATTCACCTTCTTGCGGCAGTTCCTCAATTCGCTTCGCAAGCATCGGTAGGATCGGGGGCATCACGGGCGGGCGCACGCCTCATGGTAACTCTTCGTCAGCCGCAAATCTCAACCCCATATTTAGCGGGGCAAGCAGAATTTAGCGGAGCAACCAGAGCATCGCAGTTTTAAAAGACCGCACCACCAGGGTGAGCCGACAGGATGTAGCCACTTGGGCGATTGCTTTACAGCGCGCGCTTCGCGGAATCCTCAGGCCGCCGATCTGCGCCCTTGTTGGTAAGCAAAGTTCATCAGATCGGCAATCTCTTCAGCAGTTCCACGATCGTTATAGATCGCGCATTCTTCTATGCCATCAGGACCCACAACGGTATATCCCGCCTCCTTGCCGCAACCGCTGCAACCCCGGCTGTCAATCTCTACTGTGTACATCTTCCCTTCGTTCGTCATACTCCCCTCGCGCGATTAGCCTTCAAGCAGCCCCCACGATTCTGATGGATACTCTTTACAGATGCTTCACCGCTGCCGTGGCATATTGGCGTACGCAGTGCCTTGCAGTTCTGTCGTGCTATTTGGAAGCCCCAACCGCTACCCCAAGTTGCATTGCGGGGTATCGGTAAAATTTGCGAAATCGCAATCGTTTACACGGCAGACACTTTCCTCGGCGGAGTCTCGGCGGCTTTTCCGTGAGCGCACCGTTCGCAGCGGCTCTCGTCATTCTTCGCGGCAAGCTGTGCGCTAGACGCGCTCTCGATGAACTTTTGGAAGCGAGCTGAATCTCCAGATCCGTATTCGCCTTTTCTTTGCCTTTCCACAAAGCGGTGGCTTAAGCTACGCGTGTGCCGACTGACTCACTCACGAACAGTGCTCGGCCGATGGCGGCAACATGATCAGCTACTCTAGCCGGCTTCGCGAAGAGCTCAGCTTCCGCGCGCTTTCCTGGGCCGAAAACAATAATCTGCCGCACGAGTGCACGATCGGGAATCTCCCAGCAGTCCTATTCCGCGAGGTTGACGACAGCACGCATGGAAATTTCCATCCCGCCTCATATAGGTGCATTCGCAAGAAGCCGGAGTGGAATCGTCGGCTTCGGAAACCTCATACTTCTGCGCGGCGCAATCTTGCCAGTCACGATTCTGGTCGCAGCGAACTGGATACAGCCGCCAGCTCCGACGCGCTCCTCATGAACGTCTTCTGCCACCCCCAGGCTTTCGCTGCCGCCAGTTCTCTTCGCTTTTTGCTTGCTACGGAAGCGCCGGAGCGACTCCAGTTCGGCTGGAAACCGCGGATCCCACTGCTCGCAAATCATGTCGAACGCACCGAAATCGACCTCCGCATCGGAGATCTCTTCATCGAAGCGAAGCTGACGGAAGTCGACTTTCCACCTGCACCCCGCGTTCGGGTCGAGCGGTATCGCGATCTTTCATGCGTATTCGACACGAAGCTATTGCCGCGTATTGCCGAATCGTACCTTCACTACCAGTTGATCCGTGGTGTTCTCTCGGTGTTCGCAGAGGAGGGAATTCGCTATTGTGTAATCTGCGACGCGCGTCGCCCCGATCTCATCGATGCCTGGTTCAGCGTAGCCAGCGCGGTCAGGCTGCCCTTACTCCGCTCCCGGTTGCAATTGACCACCTGGCAGGAGATCGCCGCCACACTCCCGAAATCCATGCGAACGTGGCTTGAGGAGAAATATGGGATCGAGTCGCACCTGGGCTTGAGATACTAGACTAGAAAATGGCGGCAGCTGACCTGGGTCGCCACGGATACAGCGTTGCCTGTGCGGCAGAACTGGCGTGCGCGAGATCCGCGACCAGAGTCAAGAGCAGCGCATCCACATCGGGATATAGTCACATCGTCCGGCGGCTAATCCGCAGGGTCGTAGTTCAAGTTAGGTCCGAGCCAGCGCTCGACCTCTGCCACGCTCATTCCCTTGCGTTCGCTATAGTCGGCGACCTGATCGCGGTCGATCTTGCCGAGGCTGAAATATCGCGATTCCGGGTGTGCGAAATAGAGCCCACTTACGCTCGAGCCGGGCCACATTGCAAACGACTCGGTAAGCAGCATTCCGGTGTTCGCCTGCACATCGAGCAAGCGCCAGAGCGTGCCCTTTTCCGTGTGATCCGGGCAGGCAGGGTAACCCGCGGCAGGCCTGATCCCCCGGTACTTCTCCTGGATGAGATCCGCATTGCTCAAGCCTTCCTCACAGCCGTAACCCCATTCGTCCCGCACCCGTTTGTGAAGGCATTCAGCGAAAGCCTCAGCCAGACGATCGGCAATGGCCTCTGCCATGATCGCGTTGTAGTCGTCGTTCTCGGCCCTGAACCGGTCGCGTAGATCCTTCAGACCAATACCGCTGGTCACGGCAAAAGCGCCGAGGTGATCGGACAGCCCTGTCTCTTTTGGCGCAACGAAATCGGCAAGGGATCGGCACGGCTCGCTGCCTTGCCGGTTTGATTGCTGGCGGAGGAAGTGGAGTCGTTCGAGCACCGTTCCGCGTGTGCCATCCATGTACAACTCGACATCGTCGCCAACGGCGCTGGCCGGAAACAATCCATATACGCCGCGCGCTGTAATCAGGTTTTGCCCAATCATTCGATCAAGGAGAGCGTTAGCATCGGCGAAGATCTGCCGCGCTTGCTCACCTTGTTCCTTGTGCTCAAAGATGCGTGGGTAAACGCCCTTCAGCCCCCACGCGTGAAAAATCGGCGTCCAGTCAATGAAGTCGCGCAGCGTCGCGAGAGGAAAGTTGTCCAATACGCGCACACCGGTGAAGGCGGGTACAGGCAGGTCTTCGGCGCGCCACGCAATCGGAGTCCGCCTCGCACGAGCAGTCTCAAGAGGGACAACCTGCTGTCGCGGGGATGCGTGTGCTTTGCGGAGCGCCTCATATTCGGCCCGATGCTGCGCCACGAAGGCTGGTTTGGCCTCCTCGCTCAGGAGGCTACTGGTGACCGGCACTGCGCGGCTGGCATCCACTATGTGGATCACCGGCTCGCTGTAATGCGGCGCAATTTTGACAGCGGTGTGCGTTCGGGTCGTGGTTGCTCCGCCGATAAGCAGCGGCAACTTGAAACCGTTGCGCTCCATCTCCCGGGCCACATGCACCATCTCTTCCAGCGAAGGCGTGATCAGGCCGCTGAGGCCGATCATGTCCGCCTTCTCCGCCTTGGCCCGCTCGAGAATTTTTTCACAAGGGACCATCACTCCCATGTCGATCACTTCGTAGTTGTTGCAGGCGAGGACGACGCCGACGATGTTCTTGCCGATGTCGTGAACGTCACCCTTCACCGTTGCGAGCAGGATTTTTCCTTGCGCCTTGACCACTTGGCCAGAGGCAGCGAGGGCAGCCTTCTCGGCTTCCATAAATGGCGTCAGGTGTGCAACAGCCTTCTTCATCACGCGGGCAGACTTGACCACCTGGGGCAAGAACATCTTGCCCGCTCCGAAGAGATCACCCACCACGCCCATACCGTCCATCAACGGACCTTCAATCACCAATAGAGGGCGGCCCAGCTTGACGCGCGCTTCTTCCGCATCGATTTCGATATACGCATCGATTCCCTTAACCAGTGCGTGAGAAAGGCGCTCTTCGACGGTGCCATTGCGCCATTCTTCGGTTTTCTTTTCATTGACTACCGCGCCGGCACCCTTCAGCGATTCGCCGTGCTCGACCAAGCGCTCAGTCGCGTCCGGACGGCGATTCAGCAGCACGTCCTCGACCAGCACCTTCAGCTCAGGGTCAATCTCCTCGTACACTTCGAGCATTCCGGCATTCACGATGCCCATATCCATGCCCGCTGCGATGGCGTGATAGAGAAATGCGGAGTGCATGGCTTCGCGGACTTTGTTGTTGCCCCGAAAGCTGAACGAAATATTGGAGACGCCACCGCTGACTTTCGCGTGCGGCAGGTTGGCCTTGATCCAGCGCGTGGCGTTGATGTAGTCAAGCGCGTAGTTGTTGTGCTCCTCCATGCCGGTGGCAACGGTGAGGATGTTCGGATCGAAGATGATGTCTTCCGGCTGAAAACCGACCTGTTCGACCAGAATCCGGTAGGCGCGCTCGCAGATGCGGATCTTGTCTTCGTAAGTCGCCGCCTGGCCCTGTTCGTCGAAGGCCATCACCACCGCTGCGGCGCCATATTTCAGCACAGTAGTGGCGTTCTGGCGAAACTTCTCTTCGCCCTCTTTTAGCGAGATGGAGTTGACAATGCCCTTACCCTGCAGGCACTTGAGCCCAGCCTCGATGACCTCCCAATTTGAGGAATCCACCATAAAAGGCAATTTGGCAACCTCGGGCTCGCTTGCCAACAACTGCAGGAAGCGCGTCATTGCCGCGACGCCGTCGATCATGCCCTCGTCCATACAGATGTCGAGCACGTTGGCCCCATTCTCGACTTGTTGCCGGGCCACACTTACCGCTTCCTCGTATTTGCCTTGCTTGATCAGCTTCGCGAACTTGGGCGACCCGGCTACATTGGTTCGCTCGCCGATCATGATGTAGACGCCGGCCTGCTGGGTGAATGGCTGTGAACCTGAAAGACGAAGCGGCTTCGTCTCCGTGGCCGAGGCCACGCTCTCACTCTCGGTGATGCTCACGCTTTTAACTCGCTCTGGGGGACGCAGAATTCCTCAGTAGTCGTCCCCAGCTTTCGCGGAGGCTGGCCTTCGAGCGCTTTGGCGATAGCTGCTATGTGCTCGGGCGTGTTGCCGCAGCAGCCACCGGCAATATTGATCAGGCCTCCGCGTGCAAAGTCGCCCAGATAGCGGGCCATGTCCTGCGGTCCCAGATCGAAGCCGGTCTCTGAGAGCGGATTTGGCAGACCGGCATTCGGGTAGCACGAGATGGCTACGTCCGCCTTTTCCGCGAGATCGCTCAGAAACGGATACATCAGATCTGGGCCGAGAGAGCAGTTGAGCCCTACCGACAGCGGCTTCACATGTTGCACCGCGTTCCAAAACGCCTCAGGAGTCTGTGCAGAGATCATGGTCTCGCCGCCACGCCCCACCGCCGCAGAGATCATCACCGGCAGCTCCCTGCCGTCCTGATCGAACACCTCGCGGATAGCGACGAGTGCCGCCTTAGCGTTCAGGGAGTCGAAGATTGTCTCGACCAGAAGCAGATCGACGCCGCCCGCGATGAGGGCGCGCACCTGCTGAGTGTAAGCGGTCTTCACCTGATCGAAGGTGACGACGCGGAAACCTGGATCATCGGCATCGGGCGAGTTCGAGAGAGACACGGTCAGCGGACCAATCGCTCCCGCCACAAACCGTTGACGAGAGCTTGCGCTCCCCACACGATCAGCCCACTCGCGACACTGCCGTGCCGATTGCTCATTGATCTCCCAGGCCAGGCTGCCGAGGAATGGGTCGTCGACGATCTTTTGGTAGAACGCGGGATCCTTGCGGCCGCCGTGCTCTCGAGGATCGTCCACGAAGAATTCGCTCTGGGTGATGCTGGTGGCACCGAAGGTGTTCGTCTCAATGATGTCCGCTCCAGCCTCCAGAAACCGGCGATGGATGTCACCGATCATCTCCGGCTGAGTTAGAGAGAAGAGATCACCATTGTTGAGTAGATCCTTGGTCGAGTTCTTGAAGCGGTCGGCGCGGATGTCGGCTTCCGTCATGCCGTAGGTGCGAATCGTCGTGCCCATCGCACCATCGATGATGGCGATGCGGCTCTCGAGAATTTTTCGAAGAGGATGTTGGTGGAGTTTCATCATGTTCTCCGAAGGACTTGAACGTGGCGGTATCGGCAATGTCCCGTATGAAAGCCAAAGGAAATCGCCCGGAACTGACTATTCAGTTCTCTGTGCGCTGTTCGTTCTGCTTAGGTCACATTCGAAGCGGTAACATGCACTTTTATTATAGCGACATGGCATGGATCGGAGCTCTGTGCATGAGATTGGCGGCGTAGCCGAGCTAACGTGGGTCGACAACGGTCTGACAACGGGATGCGATGGAAATCGGCGAAATACCGGCGCAGGGAAGCGCGTTTCCAGCTATTCGCGCACCAACACTCCGGGGTGCCCACCATTCACGGTGATTCTGCCTGTATGGAATCCGTGAACATAAGCAATCTAGATATGGTGGACCCAAGTATTCAGAGTTTGAACCGGCTCGCCGAGAATATAAGCAAAGCCGATACGTTGAGCGCTGAGATCGCAAACGTTCTCCAAGGGGCCGCACAAAGTGGTAAATCGCTGATTGCAAAAGGTGAAAGCTCCGACGCCGCAGGGAGGATTTCTCCACCAAAGTCTAAGGTAAGCGGACACCCCGAGCGGAGGAGGCCGCGGCAGCGCCAAGACAGTGTTGAGCCCCCTGCCAAACGCAAAGCGACTCGCTCCTCGAGCGACGCGCTTCCCGTGTCCCCGGGATTGTTCTATCGTTACAATCGCGACGAAATCTACGAGAAGGTTTGGAAGATGCCGTTGCCGGAAGTCGCGAAGGAATATGGAATCACCGACTTTACACTCAGGAAAACCTGCGAAAGGCTTTGGATTCCGGTTCCCGGTCGTGGCTACTGGGCGAGAAAGGCGGCCAACCAACCTGTGGTCTCTCCGCCGCCCCTGCCGAAGGTTCAGGTCCTCAGAAGAATGAAGAGGGTTATCGGTACCAAGTCTTAAGGCTGCGGTGCAAGATCACGTAGGCCAAGCCAAGGAGTAGAAGGCTGGTAGTGCGAAGCAGAATGATGGTCAGCAGGCTTTTCATGGTTCCCCCTTTCTTGTGGTTAGGATTTAAGCAACTGAAGTCGAGTCGAGCTGGCGCACAGGCACACCAGCCGCGGGCTAATTCACTAGTCCACTAGGTAAGCAGCTCCTTTCGAGTCATTTGGCATCCTTCGGAAGTGGATACTCTGACCCAAGCAGAACGAAGCGCCCAAATGCGCTTGGTGCGATCAACCGATACCAAGCCTGAACTGTTGGTGCGTCGACTCGCTTACGGAATGGGATTCCGATATCGCCTGCACGTACGGGACCTGCCTGGGGTTCCGGATCTGGTCTTCCGCTCGAGGAAAAAGGCGATCTTTGTGCATGGCTGCTTCTGGCATGGACACAGCTGTCGCCTCGGCGACAGGACTCCAAAGTCCCACGTGACATACTGGGAGCAGAAGATCGCCCGGAATTCGGAGCGCGACGCGCTCAATCAGCGGAAGCTCCGCGATCTGGGCTGGGATCACCTTGTGCTTTGGGAATGCGAGTTGAAAAATGAGATCGCGCTTGCACAGAGAATAAGGTCTTTCTTGGATGAATCTACCGCGCCCGTAAGGGAATATCGCTCACGCGGAAAAGGCCAGAATGACGAAAGACGAGTTCGAGACGCTGTTAGCAAGCGTCAGCGAAAGACTGACTGAGGACGTTCGGGCCAGCAATGCTTTCCACGGTCCCTTCGAATTTGAGAACCGCGCTCGTCAGCTTCTTCAGGAGCTAGGGAACGAGCTCGGGTTACAGGTCAACTTCTCACCACATCCGCAGTCATTTCCAGACATTGCGTTGGCTGATTTTGGCATTGAAGTGAAGGTCGTCGCCAACGATTCCTGGCGCACTGTTGGAAACAGCGTGTTCGAAGGCATGCGCGATCCGAACGTGAAGCACATATATGTTCTCTATGGCAAAATGGGCGGCACGCCGACCGTTCGCTGGGGTCGATATGAGGAGTGTGTAATGCACGTGCGCACCTCTCACCGACCGCGGTTTGAGATCGAGATCGGGGCAGAGGAACCTCTCTTCGCAAAGTTCGGAGTCACCTACGATCAATTCTGTGATCTGAACCTTGACGGCAAGATGCAATTGATTCGCAACTATGCCCGAGGTCGCCTCAAGCCTGGCGAACATCTCTGGTGGTTAGAGAACAAGCCGGAAGAGGCGCAAGAGCACTCGCTGCCGCTAGGTGTTCGGCTGTACATGAGCTTGAGTCAGGCAGAAAAGCGGAAATTACGTGCTGAGGCGGCGCTGCTATGTCCACAGGTCGTCGGCGGTTCCCGTACAAAGAAGAAGTATGACGACGCAGCTATGTATCTGATCACCTATCACGGCGTGCTGTGTTCCCAAGCTCGCGATCTGTTTTCAGCCGGAAGTGTAGCTCTTCGCGGGAATCCGACCCGTGGCGGAATCTACATTATGCGGGCCATGCAAGACATCGAACTGGAAATGCGCGAGGCGGCTGATCGCCTTGAGCAAGCTCTGTTTGTGGAGTATTGGGGAACCGAAGTTGAGAAAGTTCAACGAATCCGAGAGTGGCTTTTGCGCGCCGATGAACATGCTGTAGGCTGGACGCCTTCTCGAGACCTGTTTGGAGGCCAGGGACGCTAGGAGCGTCCCAGTACTTACTTAAGCCTGCTGTTCGTCGGCTCGCAGGTACTTCTCGACAGCGCGAGCGACGTGCCACGCCAACACTGGCGGCACCGCGTTTCCAAGTTGCCGTTCGGTCTCCCGCAGCTTCGCATCGAAGATGAAGGAGTCAGGAAAGGACTGAAGTCGAGCTGCCTCACGCATTGAAATACGCCGTTTCAAGGAGTAATGGTATTGGATGTTGCCATGGCATTCAGCGCGGATCGTGTAACCCGGCCGATCGGCGATGAGTTTCCGATTCCCCTGTTCTGCGCTCTTGTTTGCGCGGCTCCAAATATGATTAAACTCTGGGTCTTCTTCTAGTTGTTCCAAGTCTTCGAGCGCCGCCTTAGCCGTCACCCAAGAGTCTTTCTCAACAACAGGCTTAGGGTGCTGGAATTTCCGGTCCTTGTCTGATACTCCGATGATGATGACGCGCTCACGTGTCTGCGGAACCCCAAATTTCGCAGCATCAAGTAACTCATATTTGACCTTGTAGCCGAGTTCCTCGAAGTCATTGACCACTTGACGAATCGATGCGCCGCCGTCCTTCATTAAAAGGCCCTTCACGTTCTCGGCGACGAATAGCTTCGGCTTGACGATTTTGATGCCCTCGATCATGGCCTTGTACAAGCCTGTTCGCTTTCCGTTCACGCCTTCCCGTTTGCCATTGACCGAAACATCCTGACATGGAAACCCGCCGATGAGGACGTCAGCTCCCTCCGGAATCGAGTCCATAGCTGTCCAAACGTCCTCGCACATGATGTCAACGCCAAGGTTCTTCCGATAAGTCCTGCATGCAGCGGCGTTGTGTTCGTTAGCCCAGATGACCTGAAATGGCAAGAGATCGTACTCGCGCCCGAACACGGTGAAGCCGCCATGGAATCCTAGGTCCATGCCGCCACAGCCTGAGAACATCGACACCACCGAGAATTTGCCTTCGGCAACGGGCGTTGGCTGGTCTACGAACAGCCGAAGGTGGCCCGGATGAGTGATTTTTCTCGCCTTTGTGGAGTGATGGGACTTTACAGTGCCATGCGGAGTCTTGCTCAAGAGTCTCTCTTTCCGGCGCTTCGTGATTGTTCCGCTCATGCTACCCTCCGCCTTACTCTTATTTCGTTTCACCGAATTTCATGTCGATTTGGGGCTGCTCGATCAATTTCTTCGCCCTGCCCACCAATACTTCCAGTTCAGCCTCGGTGAACAGACGCCTGCCGTTGCGGTCTTTGTACTGCGTTTCGCGTAATCGTCCTGTCTTCACCCAGCGGAAGTACGTCGCCCGGCTGACCGAAGCGGCGGCGAGAGCCTCTCCGATCCGATACAGCTTCTGATTGTTCACTACAACCGGCACTGTTCCATCTCAATACGTCTTGAGACGCAATGATACACTCAGCGCCCGAACGCATAGAAGTTGAAATCAGGATCGCAACCGGCTTCGCTTTTCATTCGCTATAGGCTATTTGGTTTTAGGGGATTGGTAAAGACAATGCAGGCGATCAGATATAGGCCCGGTTCCAAATTGGAGCGAAGGCCATATCGGCACAGGCAGGGCTAATCGGAATCGCCGCAAATGATGGAACGACTTGAGGAGGAACTCAGAATGCTCACCAGTCATTGGGCAGCTCGTGAGACTCTGGCCAGACGCCTCTTGGCGAATTCCTCCGCGCTGGGCCAATCTGCCGAGATATAAATCTCTTCGGTCTTGCCGGCGCTACTCTCAGTCACCACAAAGAAGGAGTAAAGTCTCGGAGACTGGCGGACATCTTCCAGCGAAGCTTCACTCAACTCCTCCCAGAGGAAGTCCTCGTAGTCTTGTCCGTCAGAGGCTGGGATGTCCTCGGGATCGTAGCTCTTTTCCAATGCGGCTGCGAGGCTTTTCCTGGCCGCCTCGTCGACATTATCGAAGACCTCGCGGGCGTAGGACCGATCGTAGGTCTTCAGCACAGCGATGAGCCGATCCTCTGCCCGCTCTTCGAAGAACACTTCCTGCTGTGGCATTACGGACCCCTCGTTCTAGTATGACCATCCTAAACGTGCATGAGGAATCGCCAAAAGGCAGGGACGCATCGCTTATTTGCTGGCGCGATCTTCGGTATTCCCCGGGCAGGCTCTCTAGCACAGGTCAGGCAGCTAGCCAAAGCCAGCCAGGGAACGTCTCACCAAACTCCGGCCTTGTCTCCCCGTACCAGCTGTGCCGGCGGCAAGGCCGCAAGTTTCTGATCTATCTGCCTAATTGATTCGGCCTGCAGCCGAAATAAAGCAGCATCGCACTCGGCCTTTATCCATCGGTAAGCCGTCGCGATCAACATCCCCTTGTCAGCGCCAGGATCATTCTTCGAAATGCTGGCTTGGAGCCGAACCATATCGCCATGCAGTTCCTCAGCGTCCCGCTCTCTTCTTTGCGCCAAGATCGACACAATCTCTGCGGCGCGGGCGGCGCCCTGGTGCGCTTGATCAGCGCCCGAATGGAGCCACGCCAGGATGATGCCGCGCGGTAGAGACTCGAACACGTCCATTTGCCCGAGTTGCCAATAGTTCGATTCGCCTGGTTTGAGGCTCTCCCTCAGAAGATCTGTGCCCTTCTCCGTTAGGGCGTACCGCAGACGATTCCTCGGTCCGGGTGTGCTGGTGAGCAACCCAGCTTCTCTAAGCCGCTTCAATACCGGACTAGTCAAGCCTGGTCCCAGCCCTGCCTTTGACAACAGGTCGTAGGGCGTAGCCAGCCCGAATTCCACGAATACTGAAAAGGAAGATCTGAAGTGCACTAAGCTCTTCAGATTCATGACGTTCCATATTTTCGCTCTCCAGCGCTTTGGAATGGTGGCAGAACGATAGTACTATATGCAGCCTTCATGTAGACGACATATCAGGTGATAATCCGTGCTATATTCAGACTTAATGTTGGCCTGCATGTGAGAGCCGTCAATCCGATGTAGGAATTGTGTGCCAGGCGAATGGCCGGTCGCGGACCGTCGCCGCGCGGTCGGGGCGTCGGGTCTGGCCAGCTCCATTGTCCGTGATATCTGGTCGGCACATGCAAGATGTGACGGAGGAGCTTGCGGACATCCTGGCCTGCATCTTTGCTGAAGTCCAGGAGAAGGGCGAAAACGGATGTCCCATCCAGCACTCAGGGGCAGTTACTGCAATAGTCAAATCAGGTGAATGCACAGGGACGAGATGAAACAGCAAGAGAATGCCGTAATTTACGTTCGCGTTTCGACAGAGGAGCAGGCTGACGACGCCTTGAATCTGGTCAACCAGGAGAAACGGTGCAGGAATTACTGCCAGCAGAAGGGCTTGACCGTCGTCGAAGCCTTCATAGATGCCGGAGCGTCCGCCCGCTCCAGCGATAGGCCCGAATTCCAGCGGATGCTTTCCTACTGCAAGGCTCCACGCAACAGTGTCCGCTACGTTGTCGTTCAGGACCTCAGCCGTTTCGCCCGCAACAACCGGGACCAGGGTGACGCCATCTTCCAATTGGAGCGTAGCGGCGTATCGCTTCGCTCGACGTACGAGAGCAACATCGATGAGACTGCCGGGGGAAAGCTGGCGGCGAACATCTTCGGATCGTTTAATCAATTCTTCTCTGATTCCCACTCCGAGAAGCAGCGGGACCGGAAGCGTCTGGCTGTCGCTGGTGGTCGCGTTCCATGGCGTGCGCCGATCGGATACGTAAACATCAGCGCGAAAGATGGCGCAAACATCAAGCCAGATGAAGACTACGCTCCGCTGGTTCGTAGAGCGTTCCAGCTGATGGAGACGGGACTTCGCAAGAAGGCCGAGATACTGAAGACTCTGGAAAAGGAAGGTTTCAAGACCTCGACAGGCAAAGCTCTCACAGCCCAAACATTGGATAAGGTGCTTCGAAACCCTCTATACGCAGGCTGGGTGACACTTCCCAGCGACCCGAGTGTCGAACCATCTCGCGGCCTGCACGAGCCGCTTATCACTCAGGAAACGTTCGACCGAGTACTGGCAATCCTTGATGGCAAGAAGCCACCTCCATCTCCAAGGCGGCAAACCAATCCCGAATTTCCACTGCGGCGCCTTGTGCGGTGCGAAGCATGTGGCAAACCGTTGACGGGCGCTTTCTGCAAGGGCCGGGGTGGACGGTATCCCCGCTACTGGTGCCCTCAGAAAGGATGCCGGGCAGTTTCGATACCCAAGTCCCATCTAGAGTCGGAATTTCAATCATTTATCGGACGACTGCGAGCAGATCGTGAGAAGGTAGCGGACTTTCCCAAAGTTGCTGCGCGGGTTTGGAAAGCGAAACATGCAAGTTCGGAACAACAGTTGAAGAAGCTTACGTCGGAGTTGCAAGAGCAGAAAAAGCTCCGGAGCAATCTGCTTATCCTGCGTGTGAAAGGGGATCTGTCGCAGGAAGAATTCGAGGAGGCTAAAGCTGTCCTCAGCGACAAGATCTCTGAGATCGAGGCAAGGCAGCAAACACTAGCTTCGTCCCGCGCCACTGCCGATTCCTTTGTTCGATTCGCCGAGCTGCAGCTCGTCGACATGGCCCACGTTTGGAGGATTGCCAGTCCAGAGCAACGCGAACGGGTTCAAAATCTGCTGTTTGAAAGCGGTTTGGACTACTCGCCAGAATCAGGCTTTTCGAACCGCTCCAATTCGTCTCTTTTCAACGTCCTAGAGGAGGTCAACTTCCAAAACACAACTTTGGTGGAGGCGGCGGGAGTCGAACCCGCGTCCGAAATCGCTGTCAGCCGAGAGACTCCATGCGTAGTCGCGTTCCGAAGGTTTCGCAACGTGCGCTCAGAACGGACAAGATACGCACGCCACTAGTCCGATGATCTCGTCTCCACCGTACGGACCGAACCGTGGAAACCAGCCTGCTGTGTGACGTCCTGACCTCAGCCCGCAGACAAAGCCTCGGAGGACGGCTACTTATTTAATTAAGCAGCAAGTGCAAGATTGTTATTGGCAATCATTGTTTTTGTGAGCGATTACGGGTGTCCACACCCCGGCATGCCTCTCGAGCCGCAATCGATCCCGTCGAAACCGTGACGCCCCCAACTCGGGTCAAACACGCCATCGTGGCGATCGTGACTATTCCTATTATACGCGGCTCGATCCTCGACCCGTTTTGTGTGTCATTGACAGGCGAAATTCCCGCACCTGAACAAAACGAACCCGCCGGAATGCCCCATCGTCATGCGCATCAACAGCATCAGGCGGTCAGGGGCCCTGCTCGCCTAGCTCTGACCGTTCAGGCTCTGCAGGTCGATGGTCTCGTATGCATGCGCGGCAATCCCAGCGCGGATCTCCGCCGGCGTCTTTCCCTGCTTCGTCATGCGGTAGGCGTAGACGCCCTCTTGCGCACAGGTGCTGCACTCCATACCATGCGTGCCCGAAAAACAGCTTTCCAGGCTGGTATGCCCCAGCGCCCGATCGCAATGGCAGTTGCAGGGCAATTGATACAGCACCCGGGGAATCCGGGCCGCCAGCGCATAAACCCGTATTTGCCAGGGCAGCGTGGCCCCTGCTGCGCGCAGTTGTGCCTCGGTCAGAATCGAAGCAAGCTTCGCTCCGGGCTCGGGGGGTTGTGCGTGATAGGCCGGTACATCGTCGGTCGGAGTCGCCCACTGGGCAGAGGCGCCGAGCGTCAGAAGCGCAATTGGGAGGGCAAGCAGGGCAGTCCGCATGGTGGTCAGTGTAAGCCAAGCCGTCCTCAGACAAAAAAGACGGCACGAACATTTTGGGGTGCTCGTGCCGGGAGGCCAGTGACGCAACTTGTACTAAAACTCTCCGCGGGAGGCTCTCACCTCGACCGCTCTACAAGGATAGACGCAGGATTCGCTCAGATGTTGCACAAATCGACAACTTTCTTTGCAAACTGCGCGAAATCCCTTCCACCTGCAACCTTGCAGGTGCATTCCGAAGCCATCCTTCCAGACAACCAGCTATTTAGCGCCCATACGCTGCGTGCTGTCAAGCGTTTCCCGCAGGTCATCATTGTTGGTTGCACGCGCCGTTGTTTTCGCGCGCGGGTTATTTCCCATTCAGCGGCGTCGCGAGTTTGTCGGCCGCCTCTGCAAGACTGAAGTCCTTAGCAGTTATGCCTCCGGCATCATGTGTCACCAGCGCTATCTTGACCTTGCTGTAGCGGATGTCCAGGTCGGGGTGGTGCTGTTTCTGCTCAGCCTCCACCCCCAGCGACTGCACGAAGGCCAGGGCCTCCAC
This sequence comes from uncultured Acidobacteriaceae bacterium, assembly GCA_963757575.1. Lineage (GTDB taxonomy): Bacteria > Acidobacteriota > Terriglobia > Terriglobales > Acidobacteriaceae > KBS-83. Next base: position 141,225 of record CAVWSD010000007.1, on the reverse strand, counting down.
GAAATTCGGAAAGGTGAAAGTGCGCGTCAGCACGCCCTGTTCCACGCGCCAGCCAGGCAGCTTCGCAACCGACGTCTTCAATGCGTCGGCATCCAGTGCGGTAGATTTCTTCGTCTCCGGCATGGTCTTTAGGATGCCGTTCCTCGCCGACCGGCTATCCTTGCGCGGCAGCAGATGCTTCACCGCCCCCAGGGAGAATGGGTTGAACTTTTGGGCCTCTCCCTGGATCTCTCCCCGCAGCTCCTCCCACACGCGATCCGGCATGGACAGGAACACCTCCACCACCTGCGGATCGAACTGCGTGCCCGTGTTCTTCCGGATCTCCTTCCGCGCTGTTGCGAAGCTGGTCGCGCTGCGGTACGGCCGGTCCGAGGTGATCGCGTCGAGCGCGTCCGCAATGGCAAAGATCCTTGCCCCCAGCGGAATCTCCTCCTCGCGCAAGCCGCGCGGATAGCCCGATCCGTTGAAGTGCTCCTGGTGGCTGTAGACGATCTCCGCCGCCTCCCGCAGATAGGGGATCTTGCGCAGCATCTGGTAGCCCCGCTCGCAGTGCTCCCGCATCGTGGTCTGCTCGTCCAGGGTCAGCCGTCCCGGTTTCAGCAGGATCGCATCCGGAATCGCCATCTTTCCCACATCGTGCAGGAACGCGCCGCGCGCCATGGTGCGTATCTCTTGCGGCGGCAGTTGCATCGCCCGCGCCAGCGCGATGGTGTACGCTGTCACTCGCCGGGAGTGCCCCTCGGTCTCCGTATCCTTCAGGTCCAGCGCGTCACCCAGCGCCTCCAGCGTGATGTCGTAGGAGCGCTCCAGGTCCCCGATCGCGCTGTTCAACATCTCGGTGCGGGCTGCCACCAGCTCTTCAAGGTGCGTTCGATACACGTTGTTCTGCTCCACCAGCGCGCGGTATTCCAAGGCCCGCAGTACTGTCCCAAGCAGTTGGTCGCGCTCAAACGGCTTCAGCAGATAATCGTACGCTCCGTTGCGCAGGGTCCCAATCGCAACCCCAACATCACTTACGCTGCTCACCATCACAATAGGGATCTCGGAGTGCCGCTCCCGCACATGGTCCAGCAGCGTCAGCCCCGTCATGCCCGTCATGACGATATCGGAAAGGATCAGCCGCGGCTCGAGGCCTTTGTCGATTTTCGCGATCGCCTCTTCCGCCGAGTTCGCCAGCACCGGCTCATAACCTGCAGGCTCCAGCATCGCGGCGACGATCGTCCGGATGGAGGCGTCGTCATCGACAACGAGAATGGTCGGCGGTGCCATATCGGGCCGAGCGTTGGTACCTTTCTGCTGAGTTACTTATGGACCCGATTGATCATAACGGAACATGCCCGCGCCCTCGTCATCTTATAACTGCAGAACTGTTACGCTTGGTTGCACGGATGTGGTAGCAACAATCACCGGTTATGCCACTGATTTCACATGCGTCACTTGACGGAAGTGGGATAGACGGCCATCCTAGGGTCAGCATTTTGGTACGCCGCCAGAGAAGCTGTAGATGCCTCAGTGGTCCCAATATCGAGGGCATGCCCGTTGAACTTCGAACAGGACTTTTCGCCGGAGGGAAGGTGCCGGGTCGTCCAATGCCAGCTCACCGAGCGATCGCTTGAGCACCGGCAGCGCGACGTCTATGAAACCCATAAGCACCGGGCCTACGCCGTCGCCTACTACATGGTAGGAAACGAGATTGAGGCCGAAAAAGTCACGCAGGACACCTTCGTGCGCGCCTTTCGCCAGGCAGAGGAGCCCGATGGCCGCTGTGTCGATTGCTCGCTGGTGAATGAACTCCGCCAGCGCATGCCGCTCGACGAGCAGGCTGCGCCTGCCGACATTGTTCCCGGCCAGACTCTCGGCGGACGTAACATCAAGCGCACTGAATTGGAGGAAGCGCTCAAGGAGCTGCCCCCCAACGAGCGCATGGTCTTTCTGCTCCGCGACGTCGAAGGCTACGACGCCGATCGCGTCGCCGCCCTGCTCGAAGTAACGCGCCAGCAGGTCGAGCGCACCCTCTTCTCCGCCCGCATCCGCATGCGCACCGCGTTAGCCGCCATGAAGCGCCCCGCCGCCGCCGCGTAAGAGACTGCATTACCGGCGGCGTCTCTTTCTGCTGGCATGCGAGCGGAGTTTGGAGCGTGTGCGCTCCAAACGAAATCGAGGAGCCTGCCCTGAGCTTGTCGAAGGCACCTGCGTGTCCGTTCGCATCACCGTCAATCAGTGCAGCAATTTTCCGCCCTCGGCATGACGCACAAACAATTCCGCATCCCGCCATCCTTCGACGGTCATCGAACGAAACATCCTGCGTCCCTCTGGAGACCTTCAGAAATGACCACCGAAAAAATGCTGGTCCGACACTGCGACTCAATTCATGGAAGCTCGTCATCAGCCGTTTCAACGACGCCATCGCGCCACTCAGCGACGAACAGCTTCAGAAACAGGTCGCTCCGGGAAAAAATCGCCTGCTCTACCTCGTCGGCCATCTCACCGCGGTCCACGATCGCATGTTTCTCACTGCTCGGCCTCGGCGAGCGCCTGCATCCCGAGCTCGACGACATCTACATCACCAATCCCGATCGCGCGCATCCCGATCCCGTCTCCGCCGCGGATCTCAAGCAGGCCTGGAGCGAGGTCAACACCAAGCTCACCGCAGCATTCGAAAAGCTCACGCCTGAGCAATGGCTCGAGAAACATACCGCCGTCTCCGACGAAGACTTCGCCAAGGACCCCACGCGCAATCGCCTCGCCGTCCTCATGAGCCGCACCAATCACGCCGCATTTCACACCGGGCAAGCCGCGCTCGATCAAGTAGATACAATCCGGAATGCCCCTTCCTACTCGGCGGTAGGGCGGGAGTATTGAAATCAAGGACCGAAGCCTCAGATCGCCGCGAAATACTGCCGAGGCGTCTAGAACGGCACCTGCTCGGGAATCGCCTCGCCATCCGCGCGAGGATCAGTAGCGCCGTAGTTCACACTGGTGCTGTCGTGGTGCTCGACTGCGTTGCCGCGGCCCATGCTCTGCGAGTAGCGGAGCTCCACCGTGACCTCATGCCCCTGTTTGCGCAGCTCATTGATCACACCCGGTGCGACGCCGTTTTCCATCAGAACCTTGCAGCCGGAGAAGCCCATCTTCCGAAACCGCGCCGCCTCCAGCGCTGCCTGGATGTTCATATCGAAGTCCGCAATGTTCGAGACAAACTGCGCATGGGCCTGCGCCTGGTTGAAGCCGCCCATGATGCCGAACGCGATTCGCTGATCCCCCTTCTGCATGAAGCCGGGAATGATCGTGTGCATTGGCCGCGTGCGCGGACGCAGCGTGTTCGGTTGACCCGGCTTCAGCGTGAAACCACCCGCTCGGTTCTGCAGCACAAAGCCTGTCCCCGGTGCCACCAGCCCGCTGCCGAACGCTCCGGAATCGCTTTGGATCAGCGATACCTCGTTGCCCTCGTGATCCACCACCGCCAGGTAGGTTGTATCGCTCGAGAGACGCGCCATCTGTTGCGTCAGATCCGACGGCAGCACGCTGCACTGTGCGCGATCGGTAATCTCCGCCGCCCGCTTTATCGCAAGCTGCTTCGATATCAACTGCTCCACCGGAATATGCGAAGCATGCGGGTCGCCGATGTATCGCGCGAGATCCGCATACGCCAGCTTCTGTGCCTCAATTTCCACGTGCAGAGACTTCTGGCTGTTGTGGCCCCACGCGGCAATCGGGAAACGCTCCATGATGTTCAGCATCGATAGCGCCGCAATGCCTTGGCCGTTCGGCGGCATCTCCCACACCGTCCAGCCGTGATACGTGGTACTCACCGGCTCGACCCACTCCGGCTGAAAATCGGCGAGATCATCTGGCTCCAGAAATCCACGCTGCTCGCGCGATAACTTCAGCATCGCCTCCGCCGTCGTGCCCTTGTAGAAGCCGTCGCGTCCGTGCTCGCCGATACGCCGCAACGTAGCTGCTAAATCGGGATTGCGAAAGATCTCCCCCGCCGCGGGCGCCTTTCCATCCGGCAGAAACACATGCGCGAATCCGGAGCTCCGCATAAAGGGCGATCCGAACGTCTTCCAGTTCTCAGCGTCTGTCTCCGGCACGGCGATTCCTTTCTCCGCCAGCACCGCCGCAGGCGCCACATCCTCCGCCATCGAGAGCTTTCCGAATCGGCGGCGCAGCGCGTCCCATCCCGCCACCGTGCCCGGCACGGTCACCGAATCAATGCCCTCCGCTGGAATCTCGCTCACAATGCCCTTGGCCTTCAGGCTCTCGATCGTCATGCCCTTGGGCGCCCAGCCGCTCGCGTTCAGTCCATAGAGCTTCTTTGTCTTCGCGTCATACACGATCGCGAACAGGTCGCCGCCCACTCCGTTCATCATCGGCTCGATCACGCCCAGCGCCGCATTGGCCGCAATCGCCGCGTCGACAGCATTGCCGCCGCGCGCCAGGATCGCCGCCCCAGCCTGCGAAGCCACGGCCTGGCTCGTCGCGACGATGCCGTACTGCGTCATCACCATGGAGCGCGATTGCTCGCGGCTGGGGTCCGTCTGTGCAGGAAGCACAGTAGCGAAACAGAAGACTAGCGCACCAGCGCAAAGCAGAGGTTTCCCTTGCATCATGGCCGAACTATGCCCCCGGCGTGTAAGTGTGAACTTCAGGCAAGCCAACCATACGCCATCGGAAATCGCGAGGCACCGTGCCGCCGCAATCCGCTCGAGGGACCGGGTACCCGCCCGAATTGAACGGTTCGGATCCGCGACCACGCTCACGTATCTGCTACTGAAAGCTGCGCCGTTGCAAGCGTTCACCCGTATCCGGCCAGCCTCTCGCGAGTCGTGATAAGCTCCGCTTCGCCGCCTAACCCCCAGGACCACTAATCAGAGGCACCCCGAATGTGCGGAATTGTCGCGTTTTTTTCGCGTCGTGATGCAGTGTCCGCAGCAGCCATGCAGCGTGCCACGCAGAGCCTCCACCATCGTGGACCGGATGGGCAGCGGCACTGGATCTCCCCAGACCGCCGCGTTGCCCTGGGGCATGCCCGCCTCAGCATCATCGATCTCGCCACCGGCGATCAGCCTATCGCCAGCGAAAGTCAATGCACTCGCATTGCCGTCAACGGCGAGTTCTACGGCTACGAAGCCATCCAGCAGGAGCTCGAACAAGCAGGACATCGCCTTCGCACCCGGTCAGACAGCGAAATAGCACTCCATCTCTACGAAGATCTCGGCCCACAGTGCCTGCATCGATTGCGCGGCGAATTCGCCTTTGTCATTTGGGATGAAGTCCATCGCACGATGTTCGCCGCGCGCGACCGCTTCGGCATCAAGCCGCTCTACTACGCAGTCCACCGCGAGACGCTCTACTTCGCCTCGGAAGTCAAGGCCCTCTTTGCCGCGGGCGTCCCCGCTCGCTGGGATGCTGAGTCCGTCTCGAACTCGGTGGAACTGGGCGGTCATCAGATGCGCACACTCTACGAAGGAGTCTTCCAGGTCCCTCCCGGCCACTATGTGGTTGCGACCGAGAGACACATCCAGGTCAATCAGTACTGGGATTTCAACTATCCGAAAGCGCAGGACACGCTGTCCCAGCGTTCCGACGCAGATTATGCCGCGGAGCTTCGTCACACGCTGGAAGAAGCGGTGCGCCTGCGCCTTCGCGCGGATGTCCCAGTCGGTTGCTATCTCAGCGGAGGTCTGGATTCCTGCGCTGCTCTCGGCCTCGCTGCATTGCATCGTCGCGACCCCATCCGTGCCTTCACCCTTACCTTCGACCGCGGCGACTACGACGAGGAGAAGGAAGCGAAGGAAATGGCAGCCAGGGTGGGCGCGGAGTTTTTTCCGATTCCCATCCGGCAGGACGACCTGGCAGACCACTTCGCCGAGGCCATCCTGCAATCGGAAACCTTCTGCATCAATGCGCACGGCGTGGCGAAGTATCTCTTGAGCCGCGCCGTGCGCGACGCCGGCTACAAGGTCGTGATCACCGGCGAAGGGTCCGACGAAATTCTTGGCGGTTACGCGCACTTCCGCCGTGACATGCTGCTCTACAACCAGCAGGGACAGAGCCCGGCGGAGATTGAGGCGCTTCTAGACAGCTTGGACAAGCTCAATCCCGTATCGCGTGGACTGCTGCTGCCCCACGGCGCATCCAGACCGCTTGAGAACGTCAAGCGGGTACTGGGTTTTGTTCCCTCCTGGATCGAAACCTTTTCCGCCCGCGCCGTCACCATGCAGAATTTACTGGCACCGGAGTTTGTTAGCCAGTTTGGACACCGCGAAAGCTATCATGCCCTGCTCAGCGAGCTTGACGTTCGCCAGCAGCTCGAAGGCCGCGATCCTGTAAATATATCGCTCTATCTCTGGTCGAAGACCCTGCTGCCCAACTACATCTTGGCCATGCTCGGTGATCGCATGGAGATGGGACATTCCATCGAGGGACGGGTGCCTTTTCTCGACCACCATGTCGTCGAAGTCATCCGCTCTCAGCCGGTAAATCAGAAAATCCATGGCATGACGGAGAAGTATGTTCTCCGGGAAGCAGTCCGCGACGTCATCACGGACACCGTTTATCGCAGACAGAAGCATCCATTTCTAAGCCCGCCGGCAACGCTGAACCCCAAGGAAAAACTCAGCACGATGATGAATGACACACTGCGCGGACCGGTGCTCGCGTCGATACCATTTTTCGATCAGAAGAAAGTGATCACACTGCTGGATAGCCTGCACTCCATGGATGACGCTGCGCACGTTGCCATCGATCCGACTTTGATGATCCTGATGAGCGCCTGCGTTCTGCAGGAAGGATTTCAACTTTCCGCCTGAGATATCGGAATGCAAGCGATCACGCCGTCAACTCGGCCGCCGCGATACCTGGACCATGGAAGTTCGCTCCTGACGACTCACCCGGGCAGAATGGCTCGCCACTCGGGACGCAGCCCGACTTCGATGATGCAAGCTGGAGCTCGATGGATCTGGCGCCGAAGGCGGGCTCCGTTGATCCCGCGTATCGTACGCCGGGCTTCGTACCCGGCTGGACCGCTGATCCCGCACGCCGCAAATCAACCAGCCCCTTCGCGGAGTTACCATTTCCTGTGCAGCTCAAGATGATGTGCCGTTCAACATGACAGAAATCAACCAGCGCCCCCTCGAACCAACCATCGTCAGCGACCTGGCCGGAAAACTCAGCTACTCCGGTTATCTCTCGCTCGAAGGTCTCCTCGCGCAGCAGCGGCCACTCTCCGATCCGCCGCACCATGACGAGATGCTCTTCATCCTTCAGCATCAGGTAGCCGAGCTCTGGATGAAGCTCATCCTCCACGAGCTCACCGCGGCGATCGACCACGTCCGCCGCGACCGCCTGCCGCCCACGCTCAAAATCCTCTCTCGCGTCAAACTGATCCAGATGCAGCTCTTCGACCAGTGGGCCGTGCTCGAAACCCTCACCCCATCCGAGTACATGGAGTTCCGCGGCGTCCTCGGCAATGCTTCGGGCTTCCAGTCCTTCCAGTACCGCAAGCTCGAGTTTCTGCTCGGCAACAAGAACGCCGATAGCATCCAGGTCTTCGCGCACGACCAGGCCGTCTACGATGACCTCCTGCGAGCACTCAACTCGCCCAGTCTCTACGACGAATTTCTCCGCTATCTGGCGCGCCGCGGCTACAGCATCCCCGCCGAATGTCTCGATCGGGACTGGTCCGCTCCGCACATCCGCAACGAAGCCCTGGTCGGTATATTCCGCGAGATCTACCGCAACGCGAAGCAGCACTGGGAGGCCTATGAGATGTGCGAAAAACTCGTCGATGTAGAGGAGTACTTCCAGCTCTGGCGCTTCCGTCATCTCAAAACCGTTGAGCGTATCATCGGGTTCCGCCGTGGCACTGGTGGTTCCTCCGGCGTCGGCTTCCTCCGCCAGGCGCTCGAGCTCACGTTCTTTCCCGAGCTACTCGCGTCGCGCACCGAGGCCCCTAAAGAATGAGGATTGCCGAAGCAGTTGCAGCCCTCGGGGCCGGCCCGCTTATAGAAGACGCGCTCCGCCGCCACATCCATCCGCTCTTCTCTCGCACGCTCGCCGCGCCGGGCATCTATCTCGCGAACCACTCTCTCGGCCGCCCGCTCGACCAGACCGAAGAAGACCTCCGCGAAGGCTTCGCGTATTGGCAGACAAAACTCCACAACGCATGGGACGCCTGGCAGGAAGAAGAAGACGCGCATCGTTCGCGAATCGCGCAGCTCATCGGCGCAGTGCGCCCCGACTGCATCATTCCCAAAGTCTCGGCCGGCCAGGGCCTCCGCACCGTCATCAACGCACTGCAGCGTGACGCCGCCGACATTCCGCGCATTCTCTCCACCACCGCCGAGTTCGACTCCGTCGACGTGATCCTCAAGCAGTACGCCGCGGTCGGCCGCATCCATCTGGAAACCGTACCGTGCCAGGCGCCGGACGGCTCGATTGATCAATCGCCGCTCTTCGCAGCGATCCGCAAGGACGTTAGCCTCGTCATCGTCTCCCAGGTACTCTTCACCACCGGCCAGGTCCTCCCCAACCTCGAGCGCCTCGCCGACGTATGCCATCAACACGGCGCGCGCCTCCTCGTGGACGCGTATCATGCCATTGGCGTCCTCCCCATCGATGTCGCCGCGATGCGAGCCGATTTTGTAATCGGAGGAAGTTACAAATACCTCCGCGGCGGACCCGGCGCAGCTTTTCTCTACATCTCACCCGACGCGCTCGACTCCGGCCTCCAGCCGATCGATGTTGGCTGGTTTGCTAAGGAAAAGCCCTTCCTCTACGATCGCCCCGACCCGCCGCGCTTCGCCGCCGGCGGCGACGCCTTCCTGGAATCCACGCCGCCCGTCCTGACTTACTATCAGGCGCGCGCCGGCCAGCAGCTCACACTCGCTTTCGGGATCGAGCGCATCCGCGCCTACTCGCTCGACCGTCTCGCTCGCCTCAAGCGCTATCTCGCCGAAGCCGGCATTGCCTCGAGCGGCGCAGACGACCAGCACGGCGCCTTCCTCACCATCGAACACGCCGATGCTGCATCGCTCGTGGACCGGCTCGAGACTCGCGGCATTACCACCGATGCCCGCGGTCGATATCTTCGCCTCTCCCCCGACTACCTCACTCCCGACAGCGCCCTACGCCAAACTGCGACCACCCTCTCATCTATCCGCGCAGCGGTAAGCACGGCAAAGCTGCATGCCCCCTCTGAATAACTGAAGAAGAGCCTGACATCCTGAGCAGACCGAAGGCCTTCGGGCTGCGCGCATCACCACGAAACTCGATACCGTAAGCCATGCGCCTCTTCATCGGCATCCCGCTAGCCAGCGCCACCGCACACGAGCTGGCCGGCGTAGTCAATCAACTCCGTTCCCAGACACCGGAGTACGCAGACACTCTCCGCTGGTCCGCGCCAGAATCCTGGCACATCACGCTGCAATTCCTCGGCAGCAGCGCGCCCCAGCAATACGAATGCATCAGCAACCGCCTGGGCGAGCGACGCCATTCGGCCTTCGAAATTCAGCTCGGAGCCCTCGACACCTTCGATCGTACGGGTGTCCTCTTCGTGGATGTGCGCGTCACCCCGCAGCTCCTTGCGCTCCAGCAATCCGTCATCGCCGCCACCGTGCCCTGTGGGTTTACACCGGAAGACCGTCCCTATCGTCCCCACATTACCCTGGCTCGTCGCAAGGGACGCACCGGAGGAAGGAAATTGCGCAATCTGAAATTACAAATACAGCCGCCGAAGCTCTCCAGCTTTACCGCAGAGACCCTCATCCTCTACGAAAGCATCCCCGCGCCCGGCGGCTCACGCTATGAGATCCGCGAACAATTTCCGTTCGACGCCGGATGATCGCACTGAGTCGCGCGGGCCGCATGGACGGCTTCTTTGCTTCGGTGTCAGACCTTCTACCGCTTTGTCAAAGCCATGCGATGCGAGCGGGGCGCAGCGTGCGGGCTGGCACCGCGTCCAAGAACATGGGACCCGCGATCTCTCTTAGCGGTCAGGAGAAGGATTTCTTGAGGGGTTGCCAGTAATGTGCGTTCCATCCCCATTCGAGGTGGGCGAAGTCGCCTTCTGGAAAGCTTGAGTGATCCAGGACGATGGTGGTTGCGGAGTTGCGGGGATGCAATTCGAATTTCACGAGCGAGTAGATTCCCGGATCCCATGACGCGGGGCGCCATGCCTGCACGATTCGCTGGTGAGGCACAAGCTCGATGTTCCGTCCGACGATCAGTCCTGCAAACATGGAAAAGGCGCCGCCCGCCTTGGGATCGATCTCGGCCGGCGCACCGGTGAGCGCGGCGAACTGCTTGGAATCCAGAAGCAGCTGGTAGATGCGTTGCGGGGAAGTCTTCAGGACGATCTCGTCGTGCAGCGAAGTGCGGGTGGAATTGGGAGATGATCCGGGTGTTTCCCTGGCTGGCTGCTGCGGCAATGCAGCCAAAAGGCTTGAGTTTCCAACAATGCCACCTATAGCGACAGCAGCCCTGGTGACGACCTGTCGCCGCGTCAGACGATGGTACGACGCGGGCGAATTTGTCTTTGCCATCATGCCTTCCTCCGTAGATTTTCCAGATTCGGCCCAGAGCATCGGAACACGCGCGCAAACTATGTTCAAGAACATCTTTTGTTCGCCGATGTGAACAGCGATGGGTGAATATACTTCCGGTGAAGCGGGGAGAGTGTATGCCTTATCCGGCTGGTCATCGCGCTGAAGTGAAAAGGAAGATCGTCGAGAGCGCGCGGCGGCTATTCAATCGCCACGGTTTCGAAAATATCTCGGTTGACCAGATCATGTCCGGGGCGGGACTGACGCGCGGCGGGTTTTATAGCTATTTCAATAGTAAGAGCGATCTCTATGCCGAGGTACTGGGGTGCTTCTTCACCGATCCGGAATGGAGGAGCTGCTGGGAAGGCGTGGACGTCGATCTGGGATCCGCTGAGGTGGGGCCACAGGTGGTGCGCGCCTATTTATCTCGCCAGCACTTTGAGGATGTCGAGAATTCCTGCCCCATGGTGGCCCTGCCAACCGATGTCTCACGTAGTGGCGAGAGTGCCAAGCGTGCCTTCGAGACCGTATTCCAGGCAATGGTCAGCGTGCTGGAGCGCAGCTCGCGAGAGAATGGCCGATCTCGTCGAATGACGGCGCAGGCGACGGCGGCGTTGTGTGTGGGCGGCATGGTTGTGGCCCGGGCCATCAACAATCGTGAAGTTGCCGATGAGCTTCGCGATGCATGCATGGCTGTCGCGTTGGAACTCGGGGGCTGGAACGAAGGGGCTACCCGAAGTAGCAGGTGATGGTTGTGCGTTCTCTGTTGGAGTGCTGGAGGTCTGCAGCCGCGGCAACCCGGAAGCGGAAGCATGGGGCGGTGTAGGGCCTTCGCCTCCAGGCCCGACTTTTGCCGGGAACTGCGGCCACTCTTGCCACGTAGACTCCCCTTGACAGCTTAGGAGAGTAAGTCCTAGACTCCTGTTCATTCAGGACTCCTAAGTGATTTAGGGAAAGGCTCTCTCGTGGGCGATCAGGCACAACTCCTTCCCGGCACGCTTGATCTGCTGATTCTGCGGGCGGTGTCGCTCGGCCCGCTGCATGGCTACGGGATTCTGCTGCGCATTGGGCAGATCTCCGGCAACGCGCTGCTGATTGAACAGGGTGCGCTCTATCCCGGCCTGTTTCGACTGGTGCGGCAGGGGCTGCTGAAGGCGCAGTGGGGCACATCGGAGAACAATCGCAGGGCCAAGTTCTATGAGCTGACCGCGGCCGGGCGCCGGCGTTTGCGGGAGGAGACGGACAACTGGAACCGACTGGCGACGGCGATCGGCGCCGCGCTGGCTGCGCAACCGGAGGAGATATGAGACTTCTCGATTCTCTGGGCCAACTGGTGGAAAGAGTTTTTCATCGTGGGCCGCGAAACGCGGAGATGGAAGAGGAGCTTCGCTCGCACATTGCGCATCGAGCGGATGATCTGGAGTGCTCGGGATTGGCCCGTGCCGAGGCGGAACGGCGTGCGCGCATCGAGTTCGGCGGCTATGAGCGATACCGGCAGGAGTCGCACGCGGCGGCGGGAGAGTTTTTTGAGACGCTGCTGGGCAGATGTGCGCTTCGCGCTTCGCGTTTTGCGGAAGTCACCGGGATTTACTGTTGTCGCGATTGTGACGCTGGCATTGGCAATCGGCGCAAACGCGGTGGTGTTTGCCGTGCTGAATGCGCTGGTGCTGCGTCCGGTGCATGTGCCCGAGCCGCAGAGCCTCTACGCCATCCAGCGCGGGAGCGACCAGGCCATCAATCACTCGTATCCCGACTATCTAGATTTGCGCGATCGCAACCGCAGCTTTGATGGGCTGACAGCGTACAACCTGGCCACGGTGGGACTGGATACGGGGAACAATCCAACCCCCGCGTGGATCTATGAAGTGACGGGGAACTACTTCGATGCATTGAACATCCAGTCCGTATCTTGGCCGGTTCTTTCACGCCTCGGATGAACATGGCCCGAACAGCGCTCCGTATATCGTGCTGCCCTACGCATATTGGCAGAGCCGCTTTCAGAGCGACCGCGGCGTGGTGGGCCGCGTCGTTCAGCTGAACAAGCATCCGTTTACGATCCTCGGCGTTGCGCCGCCCGGGTTCCGTGGCACGTTGGCGTTCATCTTTCCTGATTTCTGGGCACCGATCGTGAACCAGGAGCAGATAGAAGGATCGAGTGTCCTGAATGCGCGCGGCCACCGCGAAATTCTGATGGTGCTGGGACATCTGAAGGCGGGCGTCACGCCGGCGCAGGCGATTGCCGATCTGAACTCGATCGGCTCGTACCTGGAGAAGACGTATCCCAAAGAAGACGGCCACATGACCTTCACACTGGCGCGGCCTGGCCTTGCCGGCGACTGGTTTGGCCGTCCGCTAAAGGCGTTCCTCGCGGGATTGATGTTGCTGTCAGGACTGATTCTGCTGGCCGCGTGCGCCAACCTCGGTAGCCTGTTTGCCGCGCGCGCTGCTGACCGCGGTCGGGAAGTTGCTTTACGACTTGCGCTGGGAGCGAGCCGCAGACGCATTCTGCGAGGGCTCTTTACGGAAGCCATACTGATTTCGCTTGCCGGAGGCGCGGCCGGAGTGGCGGGCAGCGTCGTGCTGTTGCGCTGGCTCAGCGCGTGGCGGCCACTATCGTCGTCTCCTCTGCAAGTGGCCGTGAATCCAGACGCAATGGTGTACCTGGTTGCGCTGCTGCTGGCTTTGGCGAGCGGGTTCCTGTTTGGCGCGGTGCCGGTACGTCAGGTATTGCGCACCGATCCGTATCAGGTGGTCAAGTCGGGATCCTCGGTGCGGATGGGGAAGCGGATGACGGTTCGCGATGTGCTGCTGGTAGTGCAAATCGCGATCTGTGCCGTGCTGGTGACTTCTTCGATGGTGGCAGTGCGCGGACTAATGCGCTCGCTCGGGAGCAACTTCGGCTTTGAACCGCAGAACGCAATGCTGTTGCAGACAACTCTGACCATGGCCGGCTATAACGGCGATCGAGTACCCGCAATGCAGAAGCGGATGATCGATGCGCTGGCGACAATTCCTGGCGTGACGTCTGTGGGATCGGTGGATCGGCCGCCGTTGCATTACGGCGCGAACATGGCAAATGTCTTTACCGATAAGACAAGCGATCTAAAGCCAGCGAATGCCGCTGCTGAAGCGGCGATGTACAGGGTTTCTCCCGAGTACTTCGACGCAGCGGGCACGGCATTTCTGGCTGGACGCGCGCTCAACTGGCATGACGACAAGCACGCCCCGCGCGTGGCCGTGGTGAACCGGCAGTTTGCAAACAAGATCTTTGGCTCGGTGCCCAAGGCGCTGGGCGGCTATTACAAGTCAGGAGATGGGTCGCGCATACAGGTGGTGGGCATTGTCGAAGACGGAAAATACGGGACGCTTACCGAAGATGTGCAGACGGCGATGTTTTTATCTCTGCTGCAATCGCCATCGCCTGTGACCAGCCTGGTGGTGCGCTCGCATCGCGATCCCAGGCAACTGGCGGCAGCGATCAAAAACAAGGTGCGGGAGCTGGATCGTGGGCTGCCCATTGACGTAACTACGTGGAACCAGGAGTTGGAGGGTGCGCTGTTTGCCTCGCGTATGGCGACGATAGCGCTGGGAGTGCTGGGGGTGATGGGCGCGATGCTGTCCCTCACGGGCATCTTCGGCATGGCGGCGTACTCCGTGAGCAAGCGGCTGCGGGAACTGGGCATTCGCATCGCGCTGGGCGCGCAGCGGAAGCAGGTGCTGGAGGCAGCGCTGGGACGGGCCTTCCGGTTGCTGGCGTTGGGTTCGGCGGCGGGGTTGCTGCTGGGGATTCTGGCGAGCCGGGTGCTGGCTTACATCGTGTACCAGGCGACGCCGCGCGATCCGCTGGTGCTGGGCGGCGTGGTGCTTGCGATGTTATTGCTGGGCCTGCTTGCCACGTGGATTCCGGCGCAGCGTGCGCTTTCAGTGAATCCGCTGATTCTGTTGCGGGAGGAGTGAGGCGTCATCTTTGCTCGGCTGGCTGCACCACTGGAGGGTATATGAGAGTTCTTGATTCGCTGCGCACGGTTACGGAAAAACTGCTTCGTCGGACGCCGAATGCGGAGATGGAGGAGGAGCTTCGCTCGCATATCGGCCATCGTGCCGATGACCTGGAGCGGTCGGGCGTTGCGCGGGCGGAAGCGGAGCGGCGGGCCCGAATTGAGTTCGGAGGCTACGAGCGATATCGGCAGGAGTCGTACGAGGCGACGGGCAGTCACTTCGTTGAGCGGTTACGGCAGGATGTGCGGTACGGATCGCGTGTGCTGGCGAAGTCGCCTGGGTTTGCCGTCGTTGCAGTGCTGACGTTGGCGCTGGCCATCGGCGCAAACGCGGTGGTGTTCAGCATGCTGAATGGGCTGGTGTTACGTCCGCTGAATGTGCCGCGCGCGCAGAGTCTTGCGATGATCGAGCGGGGAAGTGATGGCACGCCGATGCAGTCCTATCCCGACTACCTGGATGTGCGCGAGCGCAATCGCAGCTTCGACGATCTGATTGCGTACCAGATCACGCGCGCGGGGCTGGACACGGGACGCACTGCGGTTCCGGCGTGGCTATACGAGGCGAGCGGGAATTACTTTGACGCGTTGGGGGTTCAGCCATATCTCGGCCGCTTCTTTCACCTGTCAGACGAACATGGCGAGAACAGCAGCCCATACATAGTGCTGAGCTATGCGTACTGGACGAGCCATTTCGATAGTGATCGCAGTGCGGTGGGCCGCACAGTGCAGTTGAACAAGCATCCGTACACCATTCTGGGCGTGACGCCAGCCGGAGTTCCGCGGGACGGAATTGTTCTTCGCGCCGGATTTCTGGGTGCCACTGGTCGATCAGGGGCAGGTGGACGGCTGGAGCATGCTGAAGTCGCGCAGCGCCCGCGGCGCGGAATTGCTGGGGCACTTGAAGGCGGGCGTGACGCCGGCGCAGGCTACCGCGGATTTGAATCTGGTCGGGTCGTATCTGTCCAAGACATATCCGAAGGAAGATGACCGGATGAGCTTTAAACTGGCGCGCCCCGGGCTGGCGGGAGACATGCTAGGCGGCCCGGTACGGGCGTTTCTAGGAGGATTGACGGCGCTGGCTGGGCTGATTCTGCTGGCTGCTTGCGCCAACCTCGGCAGCTTGTTTGCCGCGCGCGCGGCGGACCGATCGAAGGAGATTGCGCTGCGGCTGGCGCTGGGCTCGAGCCGCAGACGCATTCTGCGGCAACTGTTGACGGAGGCGGTGCTGATCTCGCTGATGGGAGGCGCCGCAGGACTGCTGGGAAGCGTGCTGCTGCTGCGATGGCTGAGCGTGTGGCGGCCGGTGCCTGATTTCCCTGTGCGCCTGCCGGTGAGCCCGGATGGACATGTGTACCTGTTGGCGCTGCTGCTGGCTGTGGCCAGCGGAGTTCTGTTTGGCCTGGTGCCGGTGCGGCAGGTGCTGCGCGCCAATCCATATGAGGTAGTGAAGGCGGGCTCGACGGCAATGGTGGGACGACGGCTGACCGCGCGTGATCTGCTGCTGGTGGTGCAGATCGCGATATGCGCGGTGCTGGTGACGTCGTCGCTGGTGGCCGTGCGCGGGCTGGTGCGCTCATTGCATAGCAACTTTGGCTTTGTGCCGCAGGGCGCGATGCTGGTGGACACCGATCTGGACATGGCCGGCTACAGCGGCGGCCAGGTGGGGATCATGCAGCGGCGCGCGATCGATGCGATGGCGGCGATTCCCCGCGTGAGCGCCGTAGGATTGATCGACCGTGAACCGTTGGCTCCCGGGTTTAGCACTGACGCTGTCTTCAAAGACAGTGTGACCGACTTAAAAACGTCGAACGCAACCGCCGAAGTGGCTAATTTCCATATCTCGCCCGGGTATTTCGGGGCGGCACGGACGACGCTGCTGATGGGTAGGGACCTTGATTGGAACGACAATGTCAAGACGCCGCGCGTCGCGGTGGTGAACGCCGAGTTTGCGCGCAGGCTCTTTGGCTCGCTACGCGATGCACTGGGAAGTTATTACAAAGCGGACGGCAATCGCATTCGCGTTGTGGGCATCGTCGAAGATGGAAAGTACAAGACCTTGACCGAAGATCCGCAACCGGCAATGTTCCTTCCGATTCTGCAAGCACCGACGAGCTCGACCTCGTTGGTGGTGCGGTCGGAAGGCGATCCGCAGCAATTGGCAACGGCGCTCGCGGACACCTTGCGCAAACTGGATGCGGGGTTGCCGTTCACCATCAACACATGGCCGAAGGCGATGAACAGCGCGCTGTTTGCTTCCCGGGTTGCGACGGTGTCGCTAGGAGTGCTTGGCGTGCTGGGAGCGATGCTGGCGGTAACGGGCATCTTTGGGCTGGCGGCGTACTCGGTAAGCAAGCGGCTGCGGGAGTTGGGCATCCGCCTCGCGCTGGGGGCGCAACGCAGAGAGCTGCTGCGGGCGGCGCTGGGACGGGCGTTCCGGCTGCTGGCGTTCGGCTCTGCGGCCGGCCTGGTGCTGGGGCTGGCGGCGACGCGCGTATTGTCGTTGATCGTGTACCAGGCCTCGCCGCGGGATCCGCTGGTGCTGGCCGGAGTGGTGCTGATCATGCTGCTGCTGGGGCTGCTGGCGGCATGGATTCCGGCGCAGCGCGCGCTGGCGGCGGACCCCCTGATGCTGTTGCGCGAGGAGTGATGCGCGCACTTCTCGTCGCGATCTGAGACGCGAGATTTTCTTCCCCTTGACAACTAGGGTAAGCACTCGTTACGTTCTTTGTACCATCGCTGTCTAGGGGTACATCCGTGGCGAAGAATGACCTGCAGGGCGCGCTCGATCTTCTGATTCTGAAAACACTTTCGCAACTTGGCGCGATGCACGGCTATGGCATCGCGATGCACATCGAAGATGTTTCCGATGCGCTGCTCAGCGTGGAAGAGGGCTCGCTGTATCCAGCGCTGCACCGCATGGAGCAGAGCGGATGGGTGCGCGCGGAATGGGCCATAACCGAGAGTAGCCGCAAGGCGAAGTTCTACGCGTTGACGGCAGCGGGCAGGAAGCAGCTTGCCGCGCGTGAGAAGAACTGGGAGCAGGTAGTGAAAGGTGTGCAGGCGATTCTGCGCTTCGCGTGAGGTGAGGTATGAGTATCCTTCGTCGCATGTGGGCCCTGGGCAGGCGTTCGAACCTGGACCGCGAGATCGAAGACGAGCTGCGCGAGCACATGCGGATGCGCGTAGACGCTGATATCGCGAAAGGCATCACCCCGGAGGAGGCGATACGCAGAGCACGGCTGCGTTTTGGAAATCCGACGGTGGTGAAGGAGCGCGTCGATGCGGAGGACGCGGCGCTGGGTTTTGAAAGTTTTCTGCGCGATGCGCGGTATGCAGTGCGCGGATTTGTGAAGAGTCCTGGCTTCACAATCGTGGCGGTGCTTACGCTGGCGCTGGGAATTGGCGCAAACACCGCCGTTTTTCAGTTGTTGGACGCGGTGCGGCTGCGGAGTTTGCCGATTCAGAGCCCGCAGGAGCTGGCAGAGCTTCGCATTGCCGGCGGCAACAAGGGCTTTGGCATCAACGACAGCCCTTGGGCGAACTTCACCGTTCCGATGTGGCAGGAGGTCCGGCGGCGTCATGATCCATTTTCCGGAGTGATGGCGTGGCGGACGAATGACGTGCTAGAAGGCAGGTTGAGCGACGCGAAGCGGGTGCATGCTCTGGAGGTGAGCGGAGAGTTCTTCAATGTGCTGGGGATTGCGCCGCTGCAAGGACGCCTGATCGAGCCGCAGGATGAGAGCTCCTGCGAGATGTCAAAGGTAGTGGCGAGCTATAGCTATTGGAAATCTCATATGGGGGGTGAGCCAATCACACCAGGCACGACCATCATGGTGGATGGACGTACGGTGCAGGTATTGGGTGTCACGCCTCCTGGATTTTTTGGGTTGGTTGTGGGCGACAGGTTCGATCTGGTCTATCCCACGTGCATACCGCCACATCCACGGCGCGAGATGTTCCAATTCTCGGTGATGGGCCGGCTGAAGCCGGGCTGGACCATGGAGCGGGCGTCGGCGTACTTCGGTTCACTCAGTCCCGGAATTTTTGAGAGCACTGCGCCTGATGGCTATAGCGCGGAATCCCTCAAGATGTACAAGTCGTTCAGGCTAGCCGCGTATCCGGCCGGCGGCGGCGTGAGCGAATTGCGCAATGCGTATGACACGTCGCTGCAATTGCTGCTGGCCATTACGGGGCTGGTGCTATTGATTGCATGCGCGAACCTGGCCAACCTGATGCTGGCGCGGGCGAGTGCGCGGCAGCGTGAGATGGCGATTCGGATGGCGCTGGGGGCTTCACGCGGGCGGCTGCTGCGGCAACTGTTGATTGGCAGCGGTCTGCTGGCCGCGAGTGGAGCCGCGGTTGGGCTGGCACTGGCGCAGCCGTTGAGCCGATTATTGGTGAGATCGCTCGATACGAGCCAGAACACGATTCATCTTTCGATCACGACCGATTGGCGCGTGCTGCTGTTTGCCGCTGCGGTTGCGATGCTGACGTGCGTGTCGTTCGGAACGATTCCGGCGCTGCGCGGCACGAGAGTGGATCCGATCGCGTCTCTCAAATCCGGCGGACGTGGGGTTGCAGGCGGCCGCGAGCGGTTTTCTGTGCAGCGGTTTCTCGTGGTGATGCAGATTGCTGTGTCGCTGGTGTTGCTGGTGGGCGCGCTACTGTTTGTGCGCAGTTACCGCAACCTGATGACGCTGGACCCAGGGATGCGGGAGACCGGCATCACCATTGGTCGTTTCGGCTATCCCACGGAACATATAAAGCCGGAGAATGAGGTCGCATTCAAGCGGCAGCTTATGGAGGATGTGCGCAGTGTTCCAGGGGTGGAGAATGCGGCGGAGACAACCAACGTACCGTTGAGCGGGAGCAGCTGGAGCCACGGGGTACATGTGGATGAGGTCGAGGGCGGCAGTAGATTTACCTACGCGAGTCCGAGCTACTTCTCGACGATGGGGATTCCGATCGTGACCGGCCGCGGCTTTACGACGATGGATACGACCGAAGCACCTCATGTGCTGATCGTGAACCAATCATTTGTGGAGAAGTACTTCGGCAAAACGCAGCCGCTGGGCCGGCCGGTGCAGGTGATGCCGGAGCCGCAGTATCCTGCGCGGACCTATGAGGTGGTAGGCACAATCCCCAATACGAAATATAACGACTTGCGGGGAAATCCAGAGCCGATAGCTTTTGTGCCTATCGATCAGCTTCCGGAGACGGCACAGGCGCCCTGGGCGCAGATGATGATCGGCACCAAGGGGGGCCCGGAAGCAATCGCGTCGATCCGACGCGCCATCGGTGCGAAGCATCCCGATATGATCCTGCAGTTCTCTAATTTTCAGCAGGGGATTCGCGACAATCTGGTAGGCGAGCGGATGATGGCGATGCTCTCCGGCTTCTTTGGTGTACTGGCTGCTGTGCTGGTCGTGATCGGACTCTACGGAGTGTTGTCGTACTTCATCACGCAGCGGCGGAACGAGATCGGTATACGGATTGCCCTGGGTGCGGATCGAGGACGGGTGGTCGGCCTGGTGATGCGCGACACTGCTGCGATGCTGGCGATTGGCTTAATACTGGGGACGGGCCTTGCGCTTATCGCAGGACGCGCAGCCACGACGATGCTTTTCGGACTGAAGCCTTATGACGCGGTGACGCTGGTCTTCTCCATTCTGCTGCTGGCCGCGATTGCGGTACTGGCGAGCTTGCTGCCGGCGCTGAAGGCATCGCGGCTGAATCCGGTCGATGCCTTGCGTTGCGAGTGAGGCGCGCGATGCGCGGCGGAGAAAGCTCTACGGTGCTCCGAAGGAGGGCGGCTGATCGACCTTCTGCGTGCCCCAGGATTTGTTGGGTGTGTCGCTGAGGTTGAACTCGAGCGTGCCGCCTTTGAGCGCGAAGCTTTCCGGCAGCCAGGTCTTCGAGCTTGCCTTCCCGTTTACCTTCAGGGACTGCACGTATGGCGTGTTCGTAGAGGCCGCTGGCGCGATAACGTGCACGTCTCCGTTGGCGCGGTGCACGGTGACGCTGGTGAAGAGCGGGCTGCCGAGGACAAGCTCGGCGCGCCCGGGAATTTCCGGATAAAAGCCCATCATGGCGAAGACGGCCCATGAGGACATCTCACCGAGGTCGTCGTTGCCGGGGATACCGTCGGGCGCGTTCTTCCAGATGGTGTTCAGCACCTGGCGCACGAGCTGCTGTGTCTTCCAGGGCTCTTGAGCGAAGTCATAGAGCCACGGGGTTTCGATGGAGGGCTCGTTATCGAGCTCGGCGTGCAGGGGGCCGGACTTTGTAACCGCGGGCGCGCCTTTCTCGTCGTAGAAGAAATGGTCGAGGCGCGCGACGGCCTTATCGCGGCCGCCCATCTGCTCGAACAGGCCGGCGACATTGAAGGGAACCATCCAGACATATTGCGCCGCGCTGCCTTCGACGAAGCCATCTTCGGTAGACGGAGTGAAGTCGTGCGGCGCCTTGTCGTTGTCATCCTGGACTTTGGGCCATGTGCCGTCGGCGTTGCGATTCATGAAGTAGCCGCCGTCGGGTGCGGCCTGCGGATTCCAGATGTTCTTCCAGTACTGCGCGCGTTCGGCGAAGCGATGCTGGATGGCAGCTGTCGCCGAGATGGCCGGCGAGGGCGGAGATGGAGAACTCGGCGGAGACATCTTCGAGCGTGTCGGCAGCAGGACCCCAGGCGGGCGCGCCGGCGGGGATGTAGTGGAGCTTGAGCCACTGATCGAGTCCGGGCCGCTGTCCCACGCATTCGACCGGGCACCCATCGTGGCTGAGGTCCTCCTTCGTAGGGACATCCGCCGCGTGTACCAGTGATTGCAGGGCGGCGTGGGCGTCGAAGGCGCGTCCGCCGAAGGCATAGATGTCGGCGATTGCAGCCGCCGCGGGGTCGCCGTTCATGACATGCGTCGCGCCGCTGAGGTGAGTCCAGCGGTCCCACCGGCCGTTATCCTGCTGGGACTGGTTATAGAGGCTCTGCGCGATATCGCTGCCCCGTTTGGGGTCGAGCCAGGTGAGCAATTGGAACTGTGACCGATACACATCCCAGCCGGAGAAGTTGGCGTACTGGACGGATTGGCCGGCGGCGATGTGGTGGACCTTGTGGTCCATGCCGGTGTATTCGCCGTTGACGTCGCTGTAGGTGGTGGGCGTCATGGTGGCGTGGTAGAGCGCGGTCGTGAAGACGCGGCGCTGCTGGTCTGTGCCGCCTTCGATTTCAATCTGCGACAGCTGTTTATTCCATGCGGCGCGGGCGCGGGCAGCTACCTGTTCGTATGTTTTCGCGGAGGCGGATTCGGCTTCGAGGTTGGCCCGGGCGTTGGCTTCGCTGACGTAAGAGATGCCAACGCGGAGGCGGACTTCGCCACCTGATCCGAAGCCGACCCAGACGCCGGAGCCGTGGCCCGTCTCCGGAAAGCCTTTGGGGCCGAAGCCAGTACCGCCTTCCGAGCTGACGGCGCCAGGCGTGACGGTTGTGTCCTTCCAGGCGCCGGTTTCAGTGATCGGGCGATCGAAACGTGCGACGAAGTAGAGGGTGTAATAGGGTCGGCGGTCTTCGGTCCCGATATAACCGCAGAAGTTTCCACTTGTCACCGATCCGCTGACGATTTGGGCGGCGCGATCGATCCGAGTGTGGGCGGCGGTGGAACCGACTTCGGAGTCGGATGTGCGGACGAGGATGCGCGCGGGCTGGCCGGCAGGAAAGATGAAGCTGGCGGCGCCGATGCGGGTGGCGGCGGCGAGCGCAACCTGGACCCCGTTGCCGAGCTTGACTCGATAGGAGCCGGGTTCGGCCTTCTCATCGGCGTGGGTGAAGTCGGCGGCGTAGTTGTGGCGGAAGTCTTTGGAGGGCGAGTCGGTGATGGCGTCAGTGGTGGGCATCAGCGGCACGTCGCCGGAGGCGCCGGCGCATCCCCAGCCTTCGACATTGGTAAGGCTGAAGCCGCGAATCTGCTTTGCGCGGTATTCGTAGCCGCCGGGTGCGGCGATCATGCGTTTCAGGTTCACCGGCGTGGCTTCCGGGGAGAACTGGACCATGCCGAAGGGCATCGTGGCGCCGGGAAAGACGTTACCGCCATTGGTCGTGCCGACGAGCGGATTGACGAGCGATGCGGGGTCAGGCTGGCCGGCAAAGGCGCATGGGGAAGCGAGCAGAGCGGCGACGAGCACGCGGGAGACAACGGAGCGGCGAGCGAGTTGCATGATCTGTAGGGTACGGCACGAGCAGAGAAAAGCTGGACGGCGGAAAAGCCAACGCTGGCGCGGAGGCGGATGGCTGCAGCGCCGCTTCGAGCCGGGATAGTCGTTGACTTTAGAGTACGGAAGTCACCTGATGACCCGAGCGCGGCGCGAGACGTGCAGCTTAAACGAGAATTGCATGTTGTTGGTGCTATTTATTTTGTATGTCATATAAAGCATGGAATTTGTAACGGGATCAATCGGTACTCGAAGGTGGTTGCGCGGGTGACACATTTGGGGTGCACGGGGCAGACAAAGGCGTAAGAAGCATTACGTAGGTAATTTGCCCAAAGTGGGAGATGGCTCCATTCTGGGCCCGAGGTGGACGAATGAAGACTCTGACCGCTTTGGTATTTCTTGTCGGGCTCACGGCTTCTGCGCAGACTCCCAGCCTGCAGGGCGCGAGTCTCGATTTCGACACGCTGATGAGCATGCACTCGATGGGTGAGAAGGTCGTCATGCAGGCCTTCAATGGTGGCGCCTGCCAGGTGACCCCGATCTCGGACCTGCCGGTGGCTGTGCGCAGCATCTTCGGCCGTCCGGTTTCGTCAATTTTCGTCGGCCAGTCGGAGATGGCGGCCCACTTCATCGCCAGCGACATCGACAAGTCGTATTTCTCGAATGGCAAGGTCGTGGTTTCGGTGTGCTCGCATCTGAAGCCGGGCGCGGAGCTGAACGCGATGCGTAAGACGGGAGAGAAGCATGGCGTGCCGAATGCGTCGCACATGTCGTGGGTATGGGAGACGTTGTCCTTCGACCAGAGCACGCACGACGAGACGGTGCTGTCCCGGTTCTACCTGGACGAGCATGGGATGCTGGTGAAGGCGCTGGGCGAGTTGTTCCCCGGTCTGCCGGCGCTGATGACGATCCCGGCGAACAGCCCTGACTTCCACCGTGACATCGCCAATTTTCTCGAGAGCCACCATCCGCCCGTGCAGTCGGCCCAGGTGGAGCATCCCACGGTGACCTCCACGCAGTAAGTATTCCCTTGGTCCGAGCTCCCGGTTCGCCTGTTACACCTTGCCGTGCCATTGCCTCCGTTATCCGCCGGAGGCGTGCTGGCGAGTTAGTGACGCCGGGAGCTCGATTTTTTTCGGCCGGCGGTTTCAGGGTTCTGGGTCCAACGCGCGCAGACGCGCGAAGACGCCTGAAACGACGCGGTCGCAGCGGACACCCATGAAGGGAAACGCGTTCTTGCCGCTGGCACCAACGCGTGCAAAGAGGCGGTCGCGCATCATGGCGCGTCCACGGTGAAGGCGGACTTTTACATTCTGCTCCGTCAGCTCCAGGGCGGCAGCGGTTTCCGCTGTGCTCAACTCTTCAACATCGCGCAACATGATGACGGCGCGGTACTGCTCGGGGAGGTCGAGAACGGCTTCTTCCAGAAGCTCGCCAAGTTCAGCGACGGACGCTCGCTGCTCCGGATCGAGCGATGTTTCCGCAATGCTGGATTCTGCATCAGCCATGGAAGCTTCCTCGTCGTGCTCAATGTCGTCGAATTGCTGGTTTCGCTTGCGCAACTGGAGGCGCCGCAGTGCCTCATGCACCGCGATTCGGGTAAGCCACGTGGAGAAAGGTGCGGACCCAGCGAACTGATCGAGATGCTGATAGGCGCGGACGTATGCGTCCTGAGTCACATCCTCCGCTTCAGAGTCATCGCGCAGAATGGCGTAGGTGACCCGGTAGAGGCGCTGATTGTAGCGACGCATGATGATCTCGTAGAGCGCAGTGTCCCCGGCGCGAACGCGGTCGACGACCTCCTGGTCCGTCCAGCTTTCAACGCTGGCTCTTTCCAATGTCCCGATGATTGCCATAGACAGCCAAGAGATAGAGTCGTCGTGGCCGAAAAGGTTACATCGCGGGTGCGCCAAAAGGGAATGGACGGTTTGCGCTTTGTAACCAATCGGCAGGTCGCTGCTCTCTTGTGCAGAGGGTAAAGAGCATGGCGGAATCCGAGGATCGTCTCAATGTGGCCTGGTGGGCGCTGAAGATCGGGCTGGGAGCGGGGCCGATTATCGCCGGCATCGATAAGTACTTCAATAAGCTCGCGGACTGGGGCATGTATTTGAGCCCCTTGGCGACGCACGTGATCCCGGTCAGCACTACGACCTTCATGCACGGGGTAGGTGTGGTGGAAGTGGCTGCGGGGCTGCTTGTACTGAGCCGCTGGACGAAGGTCGGCAGCTACATCGTGATGCTATGGCTTGTCGGCATTGCCGTGAATCTGCTCACGACGGGGATGTTTTACGACCTTGCCGTTCGCGATGTGGAGATTGCCATCGGTGCATTCGCACTGGCGCAATTGACGGCCGCCCGGGAGCGGAGGCCGGTTGGAGGCGCGACTGTTGCGGGCGGAGCCATCGCGCCGGAGGCGCAGTTTGCCGGGACGCACTAGTTCATTCGAAGTCACACAAAAACGAAACTCAATCGGAGGACCAAGATGATAAAGAAAGTAACTTCAGTGATTGTGCTGTTAGGGATGAGTGCGCTGCCTGCGCTTGCAATGACCAAATACCACGACGTGCCGGTCGTGGACGTGAGCTGCTCGAAGAAGGCGGCCGCCAACCCGGATGCCCATACCCGCGATTGCGCATTGGCGTGCGCGAAGAGCGGTTTCGGTATTGTGACGAAGGACCAGCAATTCCTGAAGTTCGATGCCGCGGGAAATGCGAAGATCGCAGAGGCCCTGAAGGCGTCCTCAAAGAAGGATCATCTGCGCGTGAACGTCGATGGCGATGTGCAGGGCGATACGCTGAAGGTGACATCGGTCCAACTACTGTAGCGCGCGGCTCGGGCGTCCGGAATTGCCCTCGGGTAGACGGACGCTCACGGGCTACGGTTTGCTCTATTCCTCACGGGTGAAGATGGCGCTATGTTCGGGTGCGAGGTTTTCGATCAGGAGCTGGTTTTTGTCCGGAAAAAACTTTGCACCGCGCCGGGCAAGTCCGCTGTCTTCACCGGAGAAATAATAAGTGAAGGTGTCGGCATCCCAGTGGGATAGCTCGTAGTAGCTTCCGCGTGGCGGAAGGCGCAGGATGAGGCGCTTGTCCTCAAGAGCGATTTCGAGCGTGCCAAAGTATTCATTTGTGTACGTGCCGATATAGGCGGTGAGTGGCCTGGCTGCTGCAGGATGGTTGGGAACGGCAGTGTGCCGTAGTCTGTCGACTCGGTCTGCGTCTCAGAGATCATCTGATCCATTGCATGCGCAATGAGCGGCAGATAGTCACGCTGCTGCTTGCCATAGTGCAGATAATCGAGGAAAGTGAGGCAGATCGACTCTGGAAGTCCGACGGGCATGCTGTTGGTGAGCGCGAGTACGCCGATGTGCTCCTCGGGAATGATGTAAACGGCGGTTGAGGTGCCCAGGAAGAAAGCGCCACTATGGCTGAACTGACCATGGCCTTCGCCGTCCGTTCCAACATTCCAGCCAAGGCCGTAGTATTGGCCGCCGGGGCATTCAGTCGGTTTCTCCGGATTGCCCGCTACGCGACAGACCTGAGCCTTGTGGGTTTCGGCGAGGGCGCTGGCGTCGATGAGCTGTTTGCCATTCCACTTCCCGCCGTCAAGCTGCAGGCGAACCCACTGGGCAAGGTCGCGAGCGCTGGAACTGACACCGCCGGCCGGCGATTCAGCATCGGCGTCGCGCACGAACCGGTTCACGGGCTTGCCGTTGAGGAAGATGTGCAACGCGGCCTTGTTGGCACTATTTTCATAGTCGGAAAAGCGTGAGCTGGTGGAGGTCATACCGAGCGGCGCATAGAGCTGCTCGTCGGCAATCGTCTCCCAGGGCTTCCCGATCCTCGTAGCGGCCGCGATGCCCGCTGTGGTGTAGCCGAAGTTGCTGTAGGCGTATGTCTTGCGAAACGTGCCGGGCAGCGGCAGATAGCGCATGCGATGAAGGATCTGTGGACGGGAGTAGCCGAGGCTTTCCAGGAAGTCCCCGGATGCTGTGGCAAGGCCGCTGCGATGGGAGAGAAAATCGCGGATGGTGACCTCGCGAGTCGTTTCCGGGCTGGATAGCTGGAACCCGGGCTCGAGGTCCGCAATGCGGTCGTCCCAACGGATCTTTTCCCGGCCGACCAGCGAGGCGAGAATGGTAGAGGCGAGGGGCTTCGAGACCGAGGCGATTTCAAAGACAGTGTCGGGATCGATCTTTGCCGGCTCCCCGACCTTGCGAACGCCATAGCCGCGGAGCAAGACGACTCGGTCGTTATAGATGACGGCGACCGCTGCCCCGGGAACTTTGGTCTTGTCCATTGCGGAGAAAATGTAGGGATCAAGCTGCGCCAGAGCGGCGTTGACGCGCTCGGGAGTGACATCGGTCTTCTGTTGTGCAGCGCAGAAGATTGGCAGGCAGCAGACAACGAATGCAGCGAGACGATTGCGCACACGTACCTCGGATATTTATTTGTTGCGGGCAGTGCATTAAAGCATTTTTGCTTCCAGTCAGTACAGCGGAGAAAAATCACGAGAATCTGAGCAACACACGTTTGCTCTTGCTGGTGGAAGGTAGCTGTTTCCTTTCGGCCACCCGACAGGTTGTAGGCCGACGTGTTGCTAGCCGGGCGGGCCGATGCAGGTGTTGCCGGGCACCTTTGTCCATCTGGCTTTGTATATGGATTGTTCGCCGCCCTCTGGCGAGTTCACCTTCATCGCTTTGTCTCGGTCGGCCGAGGTGGCGTGGAAGCGATGCGAGCAACAGATCGCGCTGTAGGCCGGGATCTCGATCCACACGCTGCTCTTTTCAGCGGGTTCGACTTTTACGAGATCGCCGTAGTGCTCCCACGAGTACGGAGGTTTAACCGACTGCGTTGGAGAAGCTGGTGGCGCCCTCTACGAGAAGAGTGTCTGCCCATGCAAGGAAATTGCCAGGGGAGGATTCTGCCATGTGCAGGCAAGTGGTCTGCGGACCGTGCGTACTCTTCCAAGTCCCGAGGAACCATGTTGCCTTCGATGTGGTTTGGAGCATGGGGCGGGCGAGGGTCACGACCGAGTCGAACTCTTCGCGATGAAAGCGGCCTGACCACTTGTCTCCTGCGGTGCGGCGAAGATCGAGGTCGTATCCGGGAGAATGCAATGTGAGGCGACCGCCTTCATACCGAAGGTCGCCGCCTCGCGCGGAATCGCTGAAGCTGTTCTCGTGGCGCAATGGAAGTTCTGCTGCGGTGCGCTGGTAGAGCCCGACTTGAAGACCCAGCCATCTCTGTTCGACTCCGCTGAGCGTGGCTGCTTCGACGGGCAGTGTGGTGTGCAGCAGGAGATGGATGCCGATAGCCCCGCCATGCCCATCGGGCGCTTCCCAGAGTCCGGATAGATCTTCGGGATGAGGGACAGGGGTGCCGAGATAGAAACTTCGATCTTCGTTTTCCCGCGGAGAGGGACTGTGCCGCTGCGGGGAGGAACTGCCAGAAGCGGATTGCGAACTGGCTTCGCAGGCGAACAGGATGCAGGCGGAGATGGAGGCTGCCGCGAACGTTCGAGCGATCACGCTGTGCGCGATGTAATACATGATGCTCACGAGGGCATCCCTTGCTCATTGATTGCGGGGTTGAGCTATGGGGATCATACTGCGGCGCGCACGCAGAGCTCCCAGCTCTTTATCTTGCGACAGGTTGGCTTTCGGCAATCCGGGCTGCAAGCCGACAGAACTGTTCACGCTCGTCGGAGCTCAACTGCGCGAGCGTGCCCGGTAGTTTTCGATGTGTGCATCGATCAGACGAGCCGCTGCACTTGCGCGCGGGTGGCTGATTGAATCAGGCAGCGGGACGGGGCCGGAGAGCGGCAAGAAAGTCATTTGCGCCGCGGGTGTTGAGCACGTCGGCCGGCGTGAGCCATGCGCGGCGGAGCTGGCGGATGCCATAGCGCATTTTTTCGAGAGCGGAGACGTGGTGTGCGTCGGTGTTGATGGCAACCCGGCAGCCGCTCTCTTTGGCAATGCGGAGGTCACGATCGCAGAGGTCGAGACGATTGGGGTCAGCGTTGTGCTCGACCGCGACGCCTAGCTCGGCGGCGCGTCTCAAGATGGCGGGCAGATCGAGATCGTAGGCATCGCGACTCAGCAGCTTGCGGCCGGTGGGATGACCAAGGATGCGCACGTACGGATTCTCGATGGCGCGGAGGATGCGCGCGGTCATCTCCTCACGCGGCTGGCTGAAGAGGGAGTGGACGCTGGCGATGACAATGTCCATCTCGGCGAGGACTTCGTTCGAGAGGTCGAGGGTGCCATC
The DNA here is from genome assembly GCA_963757575.1 of uncultured Acidobacteriaceae bacterium. Taxonomy (GTDB): domain Bacteria; phylum Acidobacteriota; class Terriglobia; order Terriglobales; family Acidobacteriaceae; genus KBS-83. Next base: position 112,212 of record CAVWSD010000007.1, on the reverse strand, counting down.
GCCAAGGATGTCCACTTCGATGCCGGCGAAGACGCGGATTTTTCCGGCCATGTCGGTATCGACTTCGCGGATGTTGCGGATGTGTTCGAGGGCGCGCTCATCGTCGAGGCCGGAGGTCATGGCGAGATTTTTTGAGTGGTCGGTGATGGCGATGTATTCATACCCGTGAGCGAGTCCGGCTTCGGCCATCTCGCGGATGGTGCTCCTGCCGTCGGTTGCGACAGTGTGCATGTGAACGTCGCCGCGAATGTCTTTCGCTTCGATGAGGCGTGGCAGCGTGTGGGCGGCGGCGGCCTCAATCTCGCCGCAGTTTTCGCGTAGCTCGGGCGGGATCCAGTCTAGGTCGAGAGCGCGGTAGATGTCTTCTTCGGTTGCGGCGGCGACCTGGGTGCCGTCATCGAGACGGGCGAGCGCGTATTCGCTGAGCGTGTAGCCGCGCTTGAGCGCACGCTGGCGTACGGTGACGTTGTGCATCTTGGAGCCGGTGAAGTATTGCAGGGCTGCACCGAAGGAGGCGCGGGGGAGGAGGCGCACATCTATCTGTAAACCAGTGCGCAAACGGAAGCTGACCTTGTTCTGGCCGCGCGCGATGAGCTCCGCGATGGGCGGATAGGCGGCGGTGTATTCGACGGCGGCGGAGACGACCTCCTCTTCGCAGGCGGGACCGGTGACGAGCATGTCGAGATCGCCGACCGTGTCCCGACCGCGGCGCAGCGAGCCAGCGGGGGTGACGCTCTCCACACCGGGAAAGTCCTTGAGGTAGAGAGTGAGGCGCTCGGCAGCGATCTCGGCGTCATCAAGATGGAAGCGGCCGCTGTTCTTGCGGTATTCGTCGATGCCCTTGCGCAGTTTCTGGATGAGCTTGTCGCCGACGCGCGGCAGACTGGCGAGGCGGCCTTCGTCGATGGCGACAGCGAGATCATCGACGGTGGCAACACCGGTCGCCTCGAAGATGAGCGCGACTGTCTTGGGACCCATGCCGGGCAGTTTGAGCAGCTCGAGCATGGTGGGCTTGTAGCGGGTGAGCAGCTCGTCGCGGAGCGGCATGGAACCGTGCTGCTCGATCGACTGGATATTGGCCACCATGCCTTTGCCGATACCGGGGATCGCGAGTAGGCGCTTGGGATCGTCGGCGATGGTGGAGAGGGGAACCGTGCTCTGCTCGACGGCTTCGGCGGCGCGGCGATAGGAGCGGATGCGGAAGGGGTCGCCCGCGCCGATTTCGAGCAGGTCGGCGGTCTCGGCGAGGAGTTGTGCGATTGCGCGATTTTCCATTGCGTCCGGATCGGCATTCAAGGCGAAGCATCTCGCCTTTCAGCAATGTATCGCAATGGAGTTATCAGCGCTCGACCGGTGCGGAGCCGGCGGAGATGAGAGACAGAACGCGGCAGAAACATGCGCCTGAGACATTTCCCTGACATTGTCAGCGGAAACGATCTCGTCGTGGCCTCTCCGCAGGGAAAGGCCATTCGAGCTTCTGCCGGTTCATCGACGGCTACAGGAGCAACGCTCTGCGGTCCGTCCGGGTGGAAATGATGACGGCTGGTTCAGGCTGCAGCCTGGGTGCTGCGCTGCACCTGGTCGGCCTGCGGGCCCTTCTGCCCCTGGATGATATCGAACTCGACATCGTCTCCCTCTTTGAGACTCTTGTAGCCATCGAGCTGAATGGAGCTATAGTGCACGAAGACGTCAGGCCCATCCTCCCTGCCGATGAAACCGTAGCCCTTCGCGTTGTTGAACCACTTCACTTTTCCTTTGTACTGGGACACGTCTCGGTTACCTCACTTCAGAGCAGATTCGAGCAAAGCCCAAGTGTCGCGGCGGGTGCAGGCACCCGTTTGTGCTTCGCTCAAGGTAGGGTGTAGACCCAGCCTGCCTTCCTCTAGTGACGCAACGAACGTAGGTTTGGTTTGCAAAAAAAAGTGAGCGGGTTAGCCCGGGAGATGCGCTACGCAAACAGATCTCCAGTCTCCCTTTCGTGAGCCAGCGGTCGAGATGACCGGAAGTTCCTGAGGTGATTGGGAGATTGCGGCGGCTACCCGCGTGCGGCGCGTGCGGTGGCCCGTTCCGCACGTTGGCGTTGTTTCCTTACTCGGTCGTAGAGGAGCGTTGCCGTGATGGTCTTGCCGTCGAGTATGCGGCCGGCCTCGATCTCGCGGAGCAGTTCGCTCAGAGGCACGGCGAAGAGCTCGATCTGCTCGTCGTCTTCCGGCTCGGCGTCGCCGGGCGTGAGACCTTCGGCGAGGAAGATCTGCATCCACTCGCCCAGGAAGCCGGGGCTGGCATAGAAGCGCACCAGCTTCGACCAGTGCTTCGCTTTGTAGCCGGTCTCCTCGAGCAGCTCGCGCTTTGCGCCGGTCAATGGGTCTTCACCGGGGTCGAGGCTGCCCGCGGGAACTTCGTAGAGATACTGCGCGGCGGCGTGACGGTACTGACGCTCTAGCAGGATGAGCGGATCGCGCTTGCTCTTCGTATCGTCGACAGCGAAGACGACAACCGATCCGGGATGACGCACCACATCGCGGCGATGTGGTTTGCCGCCGGGCTCGCGAACTTCGTCAGTGACGACGCGGAAGACCGGGCCTTCGAAACTGATTTTCGAGGAGAGAACTTCGACGCCCTTGGGATAGGTACGGTCGGGCTGCTGCTGCTTCTTTGCTGCGCTCTTCTTCTTCGTTGCCATCGTGTCCTTTTTTCTCATTACGGTACCATCCTGTTCGATGGCGCATGGGGAGAGGCGGATGCGAAACGCACGACGCGGTGCAGCGGTGATCGGATTGGGGAATTGGGGATCGTCGCTGGCCGCGGCGCTGGAAGCCGCGGGCCTGCTGGTGGAGCGAGTGCAGGCGCGACGGCATGACTCGCGTCCGCAGCTGGAGGCGCGGGTGCTTTGGTTGTGCGTACCGGATGCTGCGATTGCCACTACGGCGGAGTGGCTGGTTACACAACGCGGTGACTTGGACGGGCAGGTGGTAGTGCACTCGAGCGGCGCGCTGGACCGGAGCGTCCTGGCGGTTGCGGAGCGAGCGGGTGCACGGACGGCGTCGGTGCATCCCATGATGAGCTTCCCGACCCGCCGTGTGGTGCCGTTGCAGGGAACGCGCTTTGGTGTGGAAGCGGAGGACACCGCGACGCGCAAGCAATTGTTCGCGCTGGTGCGGCGGTTGGGTGGACGACCATTCGCGATTGACGGCAAGGGAAAGGCGATGTATCACGCCGGGGCGATGTTCGGGTCGCCGCTGCTGGTGGCCACGCTGGCCGCGGGGGTGCGGGCAATGCGCCAAGCGGGCATCCAAGAAGAGGAGGCACTGGCGCTGCTGGGACCAATGGCTGCTGCGACGGTGGCAAATGTACAGAAGCAGGGACTAGCGCGGAGCTTCAGTGGACCACTGGCTCGTGGAGACGCGGCTACTGTCAAACTGCATCGTAAGGCGCTGGCCCGGCATCCGTTAGTGGCACAAATATATAAGTCGCTGGCGCGGATTGCTGCGGAGGATTTGCCGACGGCGGATCGCGATGCGATTCAAGCGGCACTGAGCGGCGGTTCGGTAGAGAATCGGAGAAGGCGTTAAGTATCTTCACGGTTGTTCCGAATTCGCCGGGGTTTCGCCAGAGCGATGCTCCAGTATGCATCTGCAGTGAAATGGTAGAGAGGGATCGAGGGGACGCAGTGGAACCGGAGTGTTATCCCAGCTCAATCGTGCCGCATACCAGCAGGCTCTTTGTGGACTACACCGAGAGTGCCGAGCCGCTGACGCCTTTCTTTTCCACTGCACCGACGAGCAAAGGCTGGATATCCGCGGGACGCAAGCTGAGCGCGGAGCATCGCGGAAGACTGGCCGACCTGTTGGCGGTACAGAACGCGAGCTTCGGCGGTGGGTCAGTGACCGCTGCAAACATCGAGAGGTTGCGCGCCGGGGCTTCGGCGGTTGTGACGGGCCAGCAGGTGGCGCTGTTTGGCGGACCGCTGTACACGCTATTGAAGGCGGCGACGGCGATTGCAAGAGCGCGCGAGGCGACGGAGGCGGGCGTCGATACGGTGCCGGTCTTCTGGCTGGCGACGGAAGACCACGACTTCGCGGAGATCGCGCATGTGGAACTGCCGGCGCGCAATGGATTGCAAGCGGTGACGATAGGGCCGGCGCCGGAGGTTCCCGTGCCGGTTGGCGGCATTGTGCTGGGAGCTGGGATCGAGGCGGCGCTGAAGCAAGCCGAGGAACTGCTGGGATCGAGTGACCTCACTGCTTTGTTGCGCGCCGCATACCGGGCGGACGCAACGCTTGCCGGGGCATTCGGCAGCCTGATGGCGCAGCTGTTTGCGGAGTGGGGGCTGGTTGTCATGGATGCTGCTGCCGCGGGTTTCCATGCACTGGGTGCGGAGGTGCTCGGACTGGCGGTACGCGAGGCGGATGCGCTGCACGCGGCGCTGATGGCGCGGGGCGCGGAACTGACAGAGCGCGGCTACCACGCGCAGGTGAAGGTAGGGGAGCAGTCAAGCCTGCTGTTTCTGATTGATGAGCCCTCGGGAGCGCGACTGCCGCTGCGCCGCATACGAATGGACGGTGGTACGCGGTGGAAGGCCGGGGGGCGGCAGTACTCCTCCGAAGAACTCCTGGCGATACTTCAAGCAACACCTGAGCGATGTAGTCCGAACGCACTGCTACGTCCAGTGTTTCAGGATGCCGTGCTGCCCACCTCGGCCTACATCGCGGGGCCGGCCGAGATTGCGTACTTTGCGCAATCCGAGGTGCTGTACAGGAAGATGCTGGGGCGGGCGACGGCGGTGCTGCCGCGGCTCTCGGCGACACTGGTTGAACCAAGGATCGCGACCGTGATGGAGCGGCACGAGGTCCGGCTGCCCGATGCGCTGACCAGTGCAGACGCGTTGGCCGAGCGGCTTGGGGCGCGTGCTTTGCCCGTGGAAGGAAAGCGAAAGCTGGCGACTGCGGGGAACTCGCTCGATGGTGAGTTGACCGCCGTCACCGAGTGGATGGCGCAGATGGATGCGGGCCTGGGGCGCGCTGCGAGAACGGCGGCATCGAAGATGCGATACCAGATGAACCGGCTGCGCCGGCTGGCGGCGCGCTACCAGTTGGAGAAGGAAGCCAGCCTGGCGCGACATGCGCAGGCGATCACGCAGGCGCTTTATCCCGCTGGGCACCTGCAGGAGCGGGCGGTGGCCGGTATCTACTTTCTGGCGACCCACGGGCCGGGGTTGCTGGAGACGCTGGTCGCTGCGGCGAGCGATGCTTGTCCGGGGCATAAGGTACTGCCGCTCTAGCAGTACCGGATCATACGGTCTGAAAATCTCACCTGCCTGTCCGATGGGTGGCCCTTTATTTGGTGGGGTGCGGCCACATGGACTACGGCCGGGAGCGCCGGGTTGCCGCTACAATGGGGAGCCATGGCGAAACAGATGAGCGCATTCGAGGTGGCGTGCCCGGACTGCGGGGCGATCCTGAAGGTGGACCCGGAGACGCGCTCGGTGATCGGTCACAAATCGGCTCCGCGCAAGCGGACCTTTGAGGACCTTGAAGGAGCGGCGCGCGCTCTGCGCGAGCAGGAGGAGCGCAAGGAGAGCCTCTTCCGCCAATCCATGGAGACTGAGCGCAACAAGAAGGACATTATGGAGCGGCGTTTTGCCGAAGCGGTGAAGCGTGCGAAGGACGACCCGACGACGGGAAAGCCGCTGCGCGAGTTCGACCTGGATTGATCGCGGCGATTGATCCGCCGAAGCGGGGCGGGTGGCCGTCAGGACGGTGGCTGCATCCCATCAGTGTGCCGGCCGAGGGCTGCGCGAAAACCTTGAGGAAGGACTGAATATCCATGGCAAGCGAATTCAACAAGATGGCAGAACGATTGAGGGATTCTCTGGACGATAACCTGCCGGGCGGTGCGAGCGCGTGGACGCGTGGTCTTGCTGCCGGGTCGCTGCTGACGGGCGCCGTGCTGCTGGCGACAGGCCGCCGCAAGACGGGGCTCGCAGTAACGGCGGTGGGGTCGCTGGTGGCGTTGTTAGAAGAGTCCGACGCAGTGCATGAATTGTGGGACAATCTGCCCGACTATATTCACACAGCGCAGGAGGCACTCGGGCGGTTCGAAGGCTTCGTGCAGGACCTGGCGGAGCAGGGCGATCGGATCCGGAAGGTGATCCGGGAACAGGCTCGGGTGTGAACTAGCCCTTCAGGCACCGGACCTGCAGCGCTTCGGCTGAGTTCGCTTGTTTGGTCGCTCACATTTTAGAGATCGCCCCGCAAAAGCGCGCAAGCCGCAGGCCCTGGGGCGCTAAGGATGACCGATCTGCGCGGCGCTTGAATCAGTTGGTGCGTTCGATGAGATAGCGCGCAACTGCTTTGAGGGGCTCGGCGCGTTCTCCAAAGATGGTCAGTTCCGCGAAGGCTTCGTGGATGAGCCGCCGTGCGTCAGCGACGGAAGCGGGAATGCCGTGGACGGCGGGCCACGTCGCTTTGCTGCTGGCTGCATCCTTGCCGGCGGTCTTGCCGAGCGACGCAGCGTCTCCAGTCATGTCGAGTACATCGTCGATGATCTGAAAGGCAAGTCCCGCCTTGCTGCCGAAACTCGTGAGTGCCTCGACCTGTTGCCCTGTCGCCCCGGCGAAGATGCCGCCGCTGAGCAGGCTGACGCGGATCAGTGCGCCGGTCTTCGCGCGATGGATGGCGAGCACGGAGGCTTCTGTAGGCTGCGAGTGTTCGCCTTCGAGATCGAGCACCTGGCCGCCGATCATGCCGTCAACGGTGCCGGTGGCTGCAGCAATGAGCTGCACGATGCGGATGGCGGCGTCCGGTGGACAGCGAAGCGAGCCGAGGACCGAGTAGGCGAGTGTCTGCAGTGCATCGCCGGCGAGGATGGCGATGGCTTCGCCAAACACGACATGGCAGGTGGGCTTGCCGCGACGCAGGTCGTCGTTATCGAGCGCGGGCAGATCGTCGTGGATTAGCGAATAGGTATGGATCATCTCGATCGCTGATCCCAAGTCCTCGATGCCGGCAGGATATTCGGAGTGGTTCGCGACCATGCGTGCCGCTTCCATGCAGAGGATAGGGCGCAGGCGTTTGCCGCCGGCGAAGACGCTGTGCCGCATCGCGCGATGGATGGAAACAGGGACCTGGTCGGAAGGGGGTAGAAGGCGCTGCAACGCCTGATCCGTGCGTGCGGCACCGCTCTCCAGCAGTGCGCGAATATCGGTCTGCATTGCGCTCATCATACCTGAGCCTGCGATGTGATTTGCTTCGCGAGCCACCCGCCGATGCGCGGGAAGAAGGATGGATCGATCAAGTATGCTGGCCTTTGCTCCGGACACAAAGTGTGCCGGGAAAGGACCATACTGCTTGCGCATCCTGCTCCATGGGATCAACTACACACCAGAGCTGACGGGTGTTGGAAAGTACTCGGGAGAGATGGCTGAGTGGCTTGCCGGCCGCGGGCATGGTGTGCGGGTGGTGACGGCGCCGCCGTATTACCCTGCGTGGCGGGTGCGCAGGGACTACCGCGCATGGAGCTACAAGACAGAGCCGGGCGGCGTGCGCGTGTACCGTTGCCCCGTCTATGTGCCCCGGCGGCCCTCCGGGGGCACACGCCTGCTGCATCTTGGCTCCTTCATGCTAAGCAGTCTTCCCATCATGCTGTCGCAGGCGCAATGGCGTCCGGATGTGGTGCTGACCATCGAGCCGAGTTTGATGTCAGCAGTAGCGGGTCTGGTGACAGCGCGGATCGCCGAAGCGGTGGCGTGGCTGCACATCCAGGACTTCGAAGTGGATGCAGCGTTCGGCCTGGGACTGCTGCAGGGCGAGGGACGTGCGCACAGACTGGCAGAGATGCTGGAGCGGCGGACGATGCTCCTTTTCGATTACATTTCCACGGTCTCAGAGAAGATGATGCAGCGGCTTCCGGAGAAGGGCGTTCCGATTGAGAAGACATTGATGTTCCCCAACTGGGTAGACACCAATGCGATTGCGCCGTTCAATGGGCCCGAGCCGCTTGCGCCAGCAGCTTGGCCTGGGTCCGGAACGCGTGGTGCTGATGTACGCGGGAAACATGGGGATGAAGCAGGGCCTGGAATTGCTGCCCCTGCTGGCGAAGGAGTTCGCGTCGGACCCGCGCATTCATTTCGTCTTTTGCGGAGATGGCGCCTATCACCCACAACTGGCCGGCATGGTGCGAGGCGCGAAGAATGTGACCATGCTGCCGCTGCAGCCATTTGACCGGCTGAACGATCTGCTGAATGCCGCGGACATTCATCTGCTGCCCCAACGGCCGGATGCGGCAGACCTGGTGATGCCATCGAAGCTGACCGGCATGCTGGCCAGCGGACGGCCGGTAATTGCCACTGCCGCCCCGGGCACGCAGGTGGCGCTGACGCTGGGTTCCTGCGGTATCGCCGTGCCGCCGCTGGACAATGAGGCGCTCTTTGCCGCGGTGCGCGCGCTGGCCGACGAGCCGCGGATGCGCCACGCGCTCGGTGTGGCGGCGCGCGCACATGCAGTCGAGCACCTGGGCAGAGAGCGCGTGCTCGAGCGCTTCGAGGCGGAGCTGCTTGCTGCTGTCGCGAAGCGCCATTCTGCTGAATCACGATAGGAACTGCGGCTGTTTGCGCGTGGTACCGTATGGCCTGACCCATGAAGAAGGCACTCATCACTGGCATCACCGGCCAGGACGGCTCCTATCTGGCGGAACTTCTGCTGGCCAAGGGCTATCAGGTCCACGGCATCAAGCGGCGAACGTCGATGTTCAACACCGCGCGCATCGATCATCTGTACCAGGACCCTCACGCGGAGCACCAGAAGCTCTTGCTGCATTATGGCGACCTGACAGATACCTCGAGCCTGATCCACGTGCTGCAACTGGTGCAGCCGGACGAGTTGTACAACCTGGCGGCGCAGAGCCACGTCATGGTGTCGTTTGAGGAGCCGGAGTACACGGCGAACAGCGATGCCATAGGAACGCTGCGGCTGCTGGAGGCGATCCGTACGCTGGGACTGGTAGAGAAGACGCGCTTCTACCAGGCGTCGACCTCGGAGATGTTCGGGCTGGTGCAGGAGACGCCGCAGCGCGAGACGACGCCGTTTTATCCGCGTTCGCCATATGGGGTAGCGAAGCTGTACGCGTACTGGATCACGGTGAATTATCGCGAGTCCTACGGAATTCACGCCAGCAATGGCATCATGTTCAACCATGAATCGCCTCGGCGCGGAGAGACGTTTGTGACGCGCAAGATTACGCGCGCGCTGGCGCGCATCAAGGTGGGGCTGCAGGACAAACTCTATTTGGGCAACCTGGATGCGAAGCGCGACTGGGGGCATGCGCGCGATTATGTAGAGATGATGTGGCTGATGTTGCAGCAGGAACAGCCGAAGGATTACGTGATTGCCACAGGGCATCAATACAGTGTGCGTGAGTTTGTAGAACGCGCGGCAGAGCATCTGGGCATCCGGTTGCAGTGGAAGGGCGAAGGCGCGGACGAACTGGGGCTGGATGCGGAGGGACGGGCAATTGTCGCGGTGGACCCACGTTACTTTCGTCCGGCCGAGGTGGAGACGCTGCTGGGCGATGCGTCGAAGGCGCGCCGCGAGCTGGGCTGGGAGCCGCGCACCAGTTTTCCGGTACTCGTATCCGAGATGGTGGCGGAAGACTTGAAGGAAGCGGAGCGCGACGCGCTGGTACATAAGCACGGCTTCAACGCGTTTCGCTATCACGAATAGGCAGAGAGCCGATGAATCGCGACAGCAGGATATTTGTGGCAGGACATCGCGGGCTGGTCGGTTCCGCGATCACAGCCTATCTGAAGCAGAAGGGATTTGCGCGCCTCCTGCTGCGCGCGCGTGCTGAGCTTGATCTGCTGGATGCGCGGGCGGTGGATGCTTTCTTTGCGAACGAGCGGCCCGAGTATGTGTTCCTGGCAGCGGCAAAGGTTGGCGGCATCTTGGCCAACGATACCTATCCGGCAGAGTTCATTCGCGACAATCTGATCCTGCAGACAAATGTGATTGAAGCGAGCCGGCAAGCGGGTGTGAAACGGCTGCTGTTCCTGGGGTCAAGCTGCATCTATCCGCGGCTTGCTCCGCAACCAATTCGTGAAGAGTATCTGCTGACCGGGCCGCTCGAGCCAACGAACCGGCCGTACGCCCTGGCGAAGATTGCGGGAATCGAGATGTGCTGGGCCTATAACCGCCAGTACGGGACGCAATATTTGGCGGCGATGCCGACGAATCTGTATGGGCCGCATGACAACTTCGACCTGAAGACATCGCACGTGCTGCCGGCGCTGATGCGCAAAGTTGTGCAGGCGAAAATGGGGGGGCGCGACTCGATTGAGGTGTGGGGGACGGGGACACCGAGGCGCGAGCTGTTGTACAGCGAAGACCTGGCGGAGGCATGCGTCTTCCTGATGCAACTCCCCGATGGCGAATTTCAGCGGCTGATCAACCATGAGCATGCGCCGCTGATCAATATCGGGACGGGCGAGGATGTGACGATCGGCGAGCTGGCGGAGCTGGTGGCGCGTGAGCTGGGATTTTCGGGTGAGTTGAAGTTCGACACGACCAAGCCGGATGGCACGCCTCGCAAGCTGTTGGATGTGTCGCGCATCCATGCACTGGGCTGGCGCGCAAAGACAACGCTGCCGGAGGGGATTCGCAAAACGTACGCGGCCGCGGAAGCGCAGCTTAAGGCGTAGTGACCGCGCGGGCGTTGTGCTCGCGGTACCAGACGAAACCGAAGAGGCACAGGCCGAGGAGCGAGACGACGCGGCCCACCCATATGTCCCAAGTGGTACGCCAGCGGATGTCGATCTGCGAACGGCCTTGCGGGACGGGAATGGTGAGGAGGCCGTCGTCGCGGGTTGGGCGTTCCGTGATCCCGGCCCCGTTGCGATGGATACTCCAGGCTGGATAATCCATGAGGCGGAAAACCGCGTAGCCGGCAGCCGGCGTGTTCACGAGTACGGCGCGGTGCTCGGGCAACCATTCTGTCACCGTGATGGTTGCATGTCGCTCGCTGGCGGGATCGGGCTGATATTCGGGGTTCTGTACTTTACCGCTGTCCGGTTCCTCGGCGCGCGGAGTTACGAGGACACGCACCAGCGGCATGTCCTGGACGATCTCGGCATTGTCGTCGTTGTGCGGCGTGTATTCATCGGTGCCCTCCTGGCCTGAGCCGTCGTGCATGAGGTCGACCTGGGCACGGACATTGTCTTCCTCATCGCAATATTGATGAAACGGGCGAGTACACGCGACGATCGAGGCGATGCAAAGCAGCGCGGCCGCCGCGCTGAGCAACGGCGCTCGACCACGATGAGCGATGCTCCCCGAGACAAAAAGCGCCACCACTGGCGCGAGGATGAGCAGCCAGCGCCAGGGAAACTGCATATACGCGAGTTGCGGCGTGTGCCGCCACAACGGCGCGCTGACGGGTACGAGCAGTACCAGGATCAGTGGGACAAAGGATGCGAGCCAGAGCAGCGAGCGAGAGCGCAATGAATCTCGCCATAACAGAATGGACGCGAGAGCGAGGGAGAGCAGAATGCACGCGAGGATGGATGCTGTATGAAGGACAGCGTCGTGGAAAGCCTCGCCGCTGTGATGGAAGAGAAAGCTGTCCTCAAAGCGCATGTCCGGACCGATGGCGCGGGCGATCTCGACCCAGCGCTCCTGATACGCGGCGGGAATGAGATAGAACGCGGCGAGCATGAGCCCGATTGCGGTGGCGGCTGCGATGCGTAGTGACGCGCGCCAACTGCGTTCACATAGGAGGCGCAGCACGACTATCCACAGCAGGGAGTAGCAGGCCATGACGCCGGAGGGCGCATTCATGAGCCAGATCCCGGCGACGGTGGCGGCGAGCGCGGCGAGGGGAGGCTGTGGACGCACGGCATAGCAGAGCAGGAGCGGGATGAGTATCGCGGCCATCAACTCGCCATAGGCGGTGCGCTCATACGCGATGAAGAGCATGTACGGATTGGCGATGTAGAGACAGGCTGCGGTGGTGGATCCAAGCGGGCTGAGCCAGTCCTGTGCGCAATGACGCATAGCCAGTCCGGCGCAGAAGAGGCAGATGGCAGTGAAGCACCAGGGCGCGGCCTGCCAGCCGACGATGCTGCCGAGTGCGGCGCCGAGCATCCATGATGCGGGCGGATAGAAGACGAAGCGCGGCTCGCCAGCACCGAAGTTTGCAGAGGAGGCCCAGTGCGGATAGACGAGGCCGCTGTGCCAGGCGCGGGCTACCTCGAGCCAGGAGACGAGATGGAAATCGAAGTCATGGCCGCAGGAAGGACCGCGCACGAGCAGCAGTCCGGTAGCAGCGAGTGTGGTGAGGAGCAGTGCGGCTAGGGACCCCCACCGCATTCGCTTCAGGGTCACGGTGTCAGCCGCAGCGTGTGTTCTGTCGATTGATTGACGGCTGCTGGGGTGAAGGGGAGCGCAAAGGTGGAGGCGCCGTACCAGGCAGGCCACTGGTCGCGGTAATACGGACTGACCGGATCGCCGGATTGACCCATGACGATGTTCTCCGTCGACGCGTCGATGTCGCTCCAGTCCGTGGTGAAACGCTGCGAAGGGCCGAAGGTACGGCCCACCTGCTTCACAGTGGTGGTGCCGCCGGACTGTGGCAGCGGCCGAATACCAGTCCAGCCGAAGAACGGAATCATGCCGTAGAGCGGATGTGAAAGCGCGATGGTGTGCATGTCGCCGTAGCGCCAATTCTTGAGCGACAAGGGAGCGTGAGCCTGATCCAGGCCGCGCGAGACGGCGGCGGCGAGCAGATCGTCCCAACTCGCGTACTTCTTTGGTAGCCATGCCGCGGGCTTACCGGTAACGAGCTGCTCTTCGACATACGCGCTCTCCGGCCACTCGTAGAGGTTCCAGTCCCCGCCGAGTTTCGGTTCGAGCAGCAAGGGCCAAAGTGCGTCGCGCGCAGCGGTGACGATGGCGGGTGCAGCTTCGCTGGTGTGCATCACTCCGTCCCATGAACGGAGGATGTCTGCGGCGGTGCGCAGGCGCCCCGATGGCCGATGGGCATGATCGATGGCGTAAGCAAAGCGCTGCGCCAGTTCGTGGTCGAGCTCGGAATCAATATCGGTCTGCAGGGCGAGCATGTCGATACGGGTCATCTTCTCGTGACTCGAGAGCCATCTCCAGATGCGTTCGTTGCGATACGGCGAGGCCCACTCCAGGGAGAGAGGAGTGGGATAGCCGTCAGGGGTGATGCGGGAGTTGGCAGTGGCGAGGATGCCGCTCGGCGGATCGAGAGATGAGGGCAGAGATGCGAAGGGCAACACGCCTTGCCACTCATGGATCTGGTCCGTGATCGGCACGCCGACCAGTCCGCCGGGGCGTTGGGGAATGTGGCCTATCGCCTGATATCCGATGTGGCCCTGGTCGTCCGCATACACGACGTTGAGCGTGGGCGCCCACCACTGACTCATGGCCGACTCGAACTCCTGCCAGTTGCTGGCGGTGTTCAGCGCGTAGACCGGCATGCCGCCGGCGAACTGCGGATCATAAACGGTCCAGCGTAGAGCGATGGTGCGCGATTCGTGCGGCACCAGCGGCGTGATCACCGGTCCATGGCTGGTGCGCAGCACATCGAGCTCCTGATTGTTGCCGAAGCGCACTTGAATGGTTTCGTGGTCGCGCTCCATGGGGCGCCACCCGGTGCCGTCCCAATACTCGCCCTGGGCGTTGGTGCGCTCGACGTAGAGGTCCTGGGTATCGCCGTAGAGGGCGGTGTAGCCCCAGGCGATGTGGTCGTTGTGGCCGGCGACGATCATGGGCACGCCGGGCAGCGAGACGCCGGCGGCATGGTAGTTCGGCGCGCGCAGGTCCATCTCATACCAGATGCCGGGCACGGAGTGGTTGAGGTGCATGTCATTCGAGAGCAGCGGGCGGCCGGAGGCAGTGTGCGCGCCGCTGATGACCCACTCGTTCGAGCCTGGGATGCAGCCGCGGCATGGATCGGCGAGACCAAGTACGCTGCGCAGGTGCAGCAGGTCATCTGCGATGCGGCTGAAGGCCCCTTCATCAGGCTGTGGGGGCGGCACGTTGGTGGGAGGCCGGGTGAGGTCGGGCGTGGCCTGGGTGGGTGGGTGATCGCGCCACGAGCCCGTGGGGTAGAGATCGGCGGCGAGCGTGGGGCCGATCTTCTTCGTAATGGCCTCGCGGCTGAGTTTGGTGGGCCACTGCTCATCGAGCGTCTGGACCATGCTCAGGACGATGAGGACAGAGTCGACCGGCTGCCAGCGGCGGGGCTGGTAGTTGAGCAGGCGGAACTCCGCTGGGAGAGTATCGGCCTCGCTGATGTAGGCATTGACGCCGCGAGCGTAGTCCTCGAAGAAGCGGCGATCCTGCGGAGAGAGCGTGGCGGTGAGCCGCTCCGCGGTCTGGCGGAACTGGAGAATGCGCTGGATGCGGTCATGCTCGACGAAGTTGCTGCCGAGGACTTCGGCGATTTCGCCGGCGGCCACGCGGCGCATCATGTCCATCTGCCAGAGGCGGTCCTGCGCGGTGACATAGGCCTGCGCGGCGATCAGGTCGTCGACGGTGGCGGCGGAGATGTGAGGGACGCCCTGATGATCGCGCTGAACGGTAACGGGTGCGGTGACCGCGATGGTATGGCGGTCGCCGTCGAGCTGGGGAAGCTGCGCCTGCATGGCGCGGCGGAGCCACAGCGCGCCAGCACCCGCGGCCAGAGCCACGAGGATGACGAGTGCCAGGCAGATGCGCAGCACGCGGAACAACCAGCCGCGTTGCGCGCTCAAAATGGTTTCCCGATCTGTTGCATACACGATCTGATCTGGTGTCCTCAGCCGGGGTCTGCTCCGGCACACAGACACCATATCGTAACCGCGGGAGGAGGCCGCGGACGGCCGCGGCTTGACAGGGGGAGTCTACCCGGCAATCCTAATCATTCTCTCTCCACTGTATTTTTCGTTGGCGGGCAAGGAGCTGTATTGAAGGTTCGCGTCTTTTATCACGACAAGTGTTTCGATGGGGCATGTTCGGCCTCGCTGTTTACCCGGTTTCACCGCGAGTGCGTGGAGCCGACGGCGACGTATAGCTATCACGGGCTAGTGCATCGCGCGGGCGCGCTGTTCAACGAAGCCGACTTTATCGGGGATGAGAACGCGATTGTCGACTTTAAGTATTCCGCATCGCCGAAGATCACCTGGTGGTTCGACCATCATCTGAGCGCCTTTCTGACGCCGCAGGACCACGACGACTACGTCCGTGGCATGGCCGATGGGCGCTATGCGACACGGCGCTTCTATGACCCGAGCTATACCTCCTGCGCCGGCTTTCTGACCCATATCGCGGCGACGCGCTTCGGCTTTGACGCTGCGCCCGTTGCGGAGCTGGTGAAGTGGGCGGACATCGTGGATGGCGCGCTTTACGAGAGCCCGGAGTCGGCGGTGGAGATGGCGGAACCGGCGATGAAGCTGACGCTGATCATCGAAGCAACCGCCGACCCCGCGCTGATCCCGCGGATGATTCCACTGTTGACCGAAGAGCCATTGGCTGCGGTGCTACAGGAGCCGTTCATCGCGCCACTGCTGCCGCCGCTGCTGGAGCGGCACCACGAGGGCGTGAAGCTGATAAGTGAGCGTGCCGAGTGCAAGGACGGCACCATCTACTTCGACATCACCGATCGGCAGCTCGAGGGTTACAACAAATTCATTCCGTACTTCCTGTACCCGGACGCGACGTACAACATCGGGCTAAGCAAGTCGAGCTTCCGGACCAAGGTGGCGGTGGGCTCAAATCCGTGGACCAAGCGGACGCCGGACGAGATGGTGAACCTGGCGACGATCTGCGAGCGTTATGGCGGCGGCGGTCATGCGCGGGTGGGAGCGATCTCGTTTCCTCCGGACCGGTCGGACGACGCGCGCAAAGCAGCGGCGACGATTGTGGCCGAGCTGCGGGCGCATGAGCGGAGCCTGCAGTAGCTGATCGCTCGATCCGAGTGACCGATCGCCGCACGCGAACTCGGTGGGTCTTTTCCCATTGATGGCTTCTGCGTTTCGCCGTTTGCCCTGAATCCATATCTCTTCGAGATGTCGGGCACCCGAGTCTGCTTCGTAGCCGCGTTTGTTCGCGGTGGAGTTTGCGGGCAGCGGCGAAGTCCAGATCGTTGCTGATTTGGAGCTGGTTGGTCTGGAGGAGGAAGAGGACGGCGATCAGATGCGGGTTGCGGCGGACGACGCGGAGCTGGCGGCGAAGCTCTTGTTTCTGGCCGGTCACGTTACCCGTACCCCCTCCCCCCTCCCGGTGCGGGAGGCTGCGGTATAAACCGTGCCGAATCATGAGGATGTGAGCTGTTCCGAGCATCAAATTCGTCTTTCTAAAGGGCTTATCGCTAAATTCGTCCAGTCATTGGAGTTAGGATCTGCCATCCAGCCAGGCGCGCCTTCGGCGCGGGCTGTTGGGTTCGCTCCCTGTCGCTCGCGCCTGGATTGAGTGGGTGACCTGACAGCCAATATAAAAGCCACCGGTGCGGTGGCTTTTGTTGACTGCATTATGTGACTGATACTGTGTCTATTTTTAGAGTAGCAAATTAATGGATATTATTTGGCAAGTTTTTTTCGCGACTTCCCGATGTGGAAGTTACCTTGGCGGAGTATGCACGAGGGAGTCAGCGCGGCACGACATGTCACTGACGAGAAGCCGACTTATGAGGACTAATCCCTTCGGCTAGCTTCGCTCGTTCAACGGTGGGTGTGAGAAGCCTCAAGACCATGCGACTGCCGGTGGCACAGCACGAGATTACGCCCGAAGCACAGGCTCTCCAGTACGTGGGTTCGTTAAGGTGACATTCTCAAGGGCCTGGATCAGCCAGCCGCTGGTCTGCCGTCTTAATACGGCGAGAATTACTGTATCGACTGCATGTGGACCAGCCGGATGTGCCTTTCCTACGGTAAGACGGCTCCAGCAATGGACCACTGAAGCATCATCGCCGAGAGCTATCGTGACAATGACTTCGTTCTCCATCGTGGAATCGCTGTAGATCGTCTCGTGAATCGGTGCGTGGAGTGAGATGATTTCCTGAACGCCACGCACATAGTGACCGAAGCGATTGACGAAGGTTGCGTCCTCGCAGAAGAGCGAAGCAAGCGCCGCCATGTCGTGGCTGTTCCATGCCTTCTGGAACTCTTCAGCTATTGCCTCAGGTCGTTTCATCATGATCATTCTAATCCGAGATCCAGATGCTCGCTCGATACGCATATCTTCTACGCTCAAGCCCTGGTCAACGGTTAGTACCGGGAAACGCGATTCTCATCAGTGATGAATCGCTGATGCATCGCCAATGAAGCGTCGGTTGCAGATCTTCGGCTGAAGGATGAGAGGAACGTGGTGCAGGCAAGTAAAGGCGTTGTTGCTCTCCTTCCACACCTCTTCGAGATGTGGGCATCCGCATGTCGACACTGCGGACAAACAACAGATCCCTCCACTGCGCTTTGCTCCTGCCAGGATGACAACTTCTTAGGTGGCAACGGTGGCAGCTTCGCTGCGGCGTGACTCGCCCACCCTACGCTTTGCGTAGGATGGGGCACCCGGCACCCGGCGTCACTCGAAGACGACGAGACCGCTATAATGCTCCCCTCCCTCCCGGCCCGTATCAGATTCCAATTTGAAAGAGGGATATTGTGAAGCATCCTTCACGGTTGCTGCTCTTCTGGTCCGGCGTCGTGTTTATCGGAAGTTCGCTGGCGCAAACGGGTCCTCCGCCCATACCTCCCGGTCCGCTCGGCGATGTAGATACGGTGTTCCTGAACGAATATGTCGCGAGAATCAAAGCGATCACCAAGGCTCACCCGCTGTACATCGAGGTTTCGGGCGACAACCTGGTCCTACACCGCAACGGCCAGGAGGAAACGAAGCCGGTTATACCGCATATTTACCACTCCCTCAAAGATGTCTCGCATGTGCCTTTTCTGCTCTACCTGCGACTGAGCCCGCTTTCCTCGAACGCGCAGCTTTCCACAAACGAGATTGCAGGGCTGGAGACGCTCTCGACGCAGATTTCGGCGGCGCGGGGTGCGCTTTCGACAGGCGGTTTCAATCGCGTCCAGATGCAGCGGCAGCAGCGGATGATGGAGAGATCTCTCGCACTATTGCATACGACGATGGAGGCGAAGCGCATTCCCCGCTCTACGGTCGAGGGCTTTACACATGCGATGGCGCCACTCTTGCTGGAGAATGTGGACGACGCGGCGTGCTATGCCATCCAGGGAATGCACGCCCAAATGATGCAGTGGAAGAGCAGCATGACCGCGGAAGAGTGGAAGCGGATTACGGTTATCAATCCCGGAATGTTCCAGCCGAGATACCGCAGCCTGCCCACGCAATATTTCGGATGGCTCTTCCCGGCGCCTGCGCCCGCATGGGCGTATCCCGGAGAGAATCAGCGAGTGATCTATTCCGAATTTCTTCATCCCCACCGGAACTCGCCGGAACTGATGGCCAGTATCCTCATCGATGCGGATACGGCGGCCGCGTTTTTTGGAAACAGGTGGAAGCTGAGCGAGGATCTGCTGGGCGACAGCGCCGCACGATGCATTGCCCGACTCCCGAAACGCGATCGAGTGTGGCACCCATCAGGGCTTCAGAGGGGCTCGTGTGGGATGGAACTCCCGGCGGGGGCGAAACATCAGATCCCTCCGCTTCACTTCACTTCGTTCCGTTCGAGATGACAACTTCTTTTGTGGCATCTTCGCTGCGACGTGACTCGCCCACCCACCCTACGCTTCGCGTAGGATGAGGCACCCTCATCGGTTGTTGATCTAGCAGCGTGAGGACCAGATGCGCCGGCGCTTTCCGACAAACGCGCAGATGTTTTCGCGGAAATCGTCCGTCGCGCGCAGGTTGCGGCTCAGGCAGCGGACTGCTCGTACCAGCTGAGGACACGGAGCGCCCGAAGCGTGTTCCACCGGCTGGGCTGTCCGTCGCCGTCCTCGAGCGCGAAGTGGATTTTGCCGGGATGCGTGTTCTCCAGCAGCCAGGTGCCATCGGGCTGCTTCTTGGATCGGAGTAAACCGATCGCCTCTTCCATTCGCGGGTCGGGCACATCCCCAACCGAGCGGAAGTAGTCGAGGGCACGCAGCACGTCGTAGTGCCAGCGGGTGGGAAACGAGAATTGCATCCAGGCCGGGTTCACGATTTCGCCGGTGCTCTTACGGCGGAGCAGCTTTCGTTCGAGGAGGTATTCCTCACCACGGCGGCGAGCCGCGATGGATTCCCGAGAGCCGCCGGTTGCGCGCTCGTACGCCAGCAGACCTTCGAGGACGTTGATCGTGGTGGCGAACGATGAGCGGACGGAACCGTTCTCCACCTCGCAGTTCCACCCGCCGTCTTCGAGCTGCTCACCGAGCAGGCGGCCGACAATGCCATCCACATCCTGACCAAAGTAGATGCCCAGGGTGACGGTCCTGCCGTTGATGCACGGCTCGACCTCGCCCGCGAAGAACGGCTGTCCGGCGTGCTCCCAACGGCAGTGCTCGCGGACCAGCGCCACTGCGCGGCGCACCTGGTCAGAGTGCGGATCGATGCCGAAATCACACAGCAACTGAAGTGTCGGCAGCGTGGAGGTCCAGGGCTGACCTTGCTCTTCGTTGGACCAGCGGAAGTTTCCCGGGAAGCATGCGCCTCCGGCCCACTGGCCGTCTTCGCCCTGCAAGGCGAGGAGTCTGGCGCCCCAGCCCTCGGTGGCAACACGGGCGCGCTCTGCTGAGACGACGCCAGCCGGCGCATGAACGAGATCGCGCAACACCTGCCAGCGGATGGCGGGGTCTGAATCGAGCAGCCAGTCCAGCACGTTCATGCGGGTGAGTGTAATGGATGGGTGTATGCATACTTGCTAATGAGTCGCGCCGCCCGCGCGTCTCCCTTTGTTGGGAGCACTAGCAGCGCGAGGGCCAGATTGACTATCAATGCTATCATGATAGCAAGAGGTTGATATGGCGCAATTGCTGGTGAGAAATCTTGAAGACAGGCTGAAGGCTCGTCTGCAGCGTCGGGCCAGGACGCATGGGCACAGCATGGAAGAAGAGGCACGGGAGATCCTGCGCCATGCGCTTCGCGAGGAGGAGCCGGCAAAGGGCCTGGGCACGGAGATTGCCGCGCTCTTCCAGGGTCACGGCCTTAGGGAGGATATCTCCGAATTGCGTGGACACCCTGCGGTTCCGGCCAGCTTCGAGTCATGATTCTGCTGGATACGAATGTGCTCTCCGCGCTGATGCGTCAGGAGCCGGATGCCGGAGTGATTCGGTGGCTGGACCGCCAGCCGCGGCAATCGGTATGGACGACGGCCATCACAGTCTTCGAGATACGCTTTGGACTTCAGATCATGGCGGCAGGAAAGCGGAGGACGTCTCTGATCGGCTCGTTCGAGAAGCTGCTCGGCGATGTGCTGGAGCGGCGTGTCGCAGATTTCGACAGCGAGGCGGCCGGACACGCGGCGGATCTGATGGCGATACGGCAGAAAGAAGGGCGTCCCGGTGAGCTGAGGGACACGATGATCGCCGGTATTGTGCTGGCGTCTCATGCGGTGCTTGCCACAAGGAATGTGACGCATTTCGAAGACATATCGTCTTCGGTGGTGAACCCCTCGTTCGCTTGAGTTCCGGCGCCCGTTGGCGATGTATTGCGATCAACAGCAGATTCCTCCACTTCACTTCGTTCGGTCGGGATGACGACGCTGGAAGGTGGACGCTTCGCGTCGGTATGAATCACCCACCCTTCGCTTGGCGTAGGATGGGGCACCCGGGCAAGTTTCATTCAGGTGGTTCTCCAGCTGGGAGGGTGAACGGGTGGGGTAGGCTACATCGACATGCAACACCGAGAGGTTCAGTGAGCGAGACCGGCACGAAATCGAGTTGCTACTTGCGCAGCCCGGAGAAATTTGATCGGCTGGACGCTCTGCTCAGCGCGACTTACTACGATTCCGACTGGAAGTGGGTTGCAGAATCGGTGCCTTGATTGTTTTGAGCCATCGCCGAATATGAGCGAGCTCGATCCGGCGGCGACCTGCCTTGGGCACCTCGCACGCATTCATAAGCGGATCTTGATACTGAAATCGTTCTTTCGAGACTGGCACCGCTCAGGAACGATCCCTTGATCGCAGCAGCGTTCAAGATGCGCTGGATGACATCCGGTTGTTTCTCAAGTTTCAGTGATTCCTTCTTCAATCATCTGAACGCAATCACCCCGCCTAGCTTTTGCTGGATGCCGCTCAATAGCAGATCTCTCCACTTCGCGGGACACGCTCCGCGTGACAGCTCGGTCGGGATGTCAAGGTGGAAGGTGGGCGCTATCGCGTCGGTATGAATCACCCACCTTACGCTTGGCGTAGGATGGGGCACCCGGCACGCGCGGCGCAGATAGCGACTAGCAGGTCCCTCCACTTACTTGTTCCGGCCGGGATGACGATGCTTCTTGGGGTGTGCACGTCAGTGGCAGCCCACGCTTCGCGGTGCTCAGGATGGAGATCCGGGATTGTGATGGCGAAACAAACTGCAGTTTCTTCGCTTTGCTCAGCATGACAGCTTTGTTTTGACGGCGAGATCAGCAGCGCGACGGCCAGACCGGCTTGCGTTTTTCTAGGAAGGCGGTGATGCCTTCGCGGAAGTCGTCTGTGGCGCGGAGCTCGGCGTTGATGTTGACGGCGGCGCGCATGTTGCGGCTGAGGCGCTCGATCTCCTGGCGGTGCAGGAGGTGCTTGGTAGCACGCATGGAGCTGGGGCTGTTGGCGAGAAGCGTGGTGGAGAGATCGTTGATTGCCGCATCGAGCTCTGCGGCGGGTACTACCTTCGTGATCAGGCCGAGGGTGTGGGCTTCTGCCGCTTCGAGGATGCGGCCGGTGAGGAGCAGATCGCGCGCCTGCTTTTCACCCACCTGCAACAACAGGAAGGAAGAGACGATGGCGGGGACGAATCCGATCTTCACTTCGGTGTAGCCGAGGCGCGCGTCATCACTGGCGAGGGTGAAGTCGCAGAGCGTGGCGAGTCCCATGCCGCCGGCGAGCGCGAAGCCGCGCACTACGGCGATGGAGGGCAGCGACAGGTTGTAGAGCGTGCGGAAGAGCTCGGCGATGTTCATGGAGTCGAGGCGGTGCTGCTCCATGGAGCGGCCGATCATGGCGCGGAGCTCGGCGAGGTCGAGGCCGGAACAGAAGTGTTCGCCGGCGCCACGCAGCACGACGATGCCGCAGCGGCTGTCCTCTGCGGCGCGCAGGGCGAGCGTGAGCTCGTGAATCATGCCGGAGGTGAGCGCGTTGCGCCGCTGCGGGCGGTTGAGCGTGATGGTGAGGATGCGGCCGAGTTCGGTGTCATTCTCTTCAACGAGGATTGTCGTGTAGTTCGCCATGGGCCTTTACCTTTAAGCCTCCCACCCTTCGCTTCGCTCAGGATGGGGCACCCTCATCCGCTGCAGCGTAGATCGTCGCGTCCGGGGAACCGCTACTGTTTCACGCCGGCGTACTTTTCGGCAATGGCGCGGTTGGCGGCGATGATGGGCGCGAGATCGCCGAGAGGAGGCAACGTTGCTCCAAGTGTGCCCAGGGTGGCGATGACGTTTTCCGTCGGCAGGTTGCCGACCAGCACATCCTGCGCGAAGGGACAGCCGCCGAGGCCGCCGATGGCGGAGTCGAAGCGGCGGCAGCCGGCGCGGTATGCGGCGGTGATTTTCGCGGCGGCCTGGTCGGGGCGCGCGTGCAGGTGCACGCCTAGCTCGATCTCCTCAGTGCCGGCAATGACCGCGGCGACGACCTCTTCGATGATCTGCGGAGTCGCGAGGCCGACGGTGTCGGCGAGCGAGATGCATCTGGACGCCGGAGTCGGCGAGCAGATCGCAGGCGGCGACGACTTCATCGACGCTCCACGGATCGCCATAGGGATTGCCGAAGGCCATGGAGATATAGGCGACGATATCGAGGCCGGCCTTGTAGGCGAGCGAGCCGACGGTCTCAAGAGCGTCGACGGCTTCCTCCGGCGTCTGATGCTGATTGCGCTCGAGGAAGCCGGGGGAGATGGAATACGGAAATCCCAAGGTGTTGACGCCGCCGCTGTTGATGGCGCGCTCTGCACCCTTGACGTTGACGACGATGCCGATGACTTCGAGCTGGTCTGTTGTGGAGGTAGCGACGGCAGATCGGCGAGGGCGAGCACCTGCTCGGAGTCGGCCATCTGCGGGACGGCTTTTGCGGAGACGAAGGAGACGGCGTCGATGTGGCGGAAGCCGGCGGTGACGAGGGCGCGGAGGTAGTCGGCCTTCACCTCGGCGGGGATGGCGAGGGGGAGGCCCTGCCAGGCGTCGCGCGGGCACTCGATGATTTTGATGGCGTTGCTCATGTCGGACAAATGAGGTTAACAAAACGAGTGATGCATGGGAGTGGGTGTCACGCGAAGAAACTGCAGGTCCTTCGCTTCGCTCAGGATGACAAGAAGAAAGGAAGATCCTTTTGGGTCGTCGGATGGAAGGGAGCATCCCCAGCCTCCCTGTGGTAGGTAGGCCGCCCCGTGGACACAAACACGGTTTAGAGCTGGGAAAGGATCATCACGGCGCCGACGGCGAGCGCGTGGATGAGGACCACGGCGCTGATCGCGCGGACGAAGCCTGCTGCGCGCCAGAGGATCCCAAGCAGCAAACCGTAGAGGGGGAACTGCGCGTACATGAGGACCTGCGCGATGGTATCGGCGGCCGCGTCCGGGACACCGAACTGGGGCTGGTGCGCCAGCATGGCGAGCGGGGCAATGAGGCGCAGGCGGAGGAGGCCTGCGGAGCCGAGCAGAGGAGCGACCTCCGCATAGCGCACGGCGAAGTATGCGGCGACGATGCCGGCGAGGACGAGCGCCCAGACGATGCTCCACGAGAGAGGAGTTCTGCTGCGGCTCTTTCTGCGGGCGGTGGTTTTCTGCCGCGGATATGCCTCTGCGCGTGACGCCATGTTTCGAGGATAGCTGTTACGACTTGTGGCGATGCGGTAGTGATTGCCTGTGCGAATCTATATCGTCAACGGGAGCAGCCGTTAGGTGGCCGAGAAGATCACCTGTGCGCCAAGGGAGGATGATCTTTGTTCGCAGCCAAATTCTTTGTATACAGCGTAACAATTGCAGCTGCATTGTTCTTGGCGTTCTGGGAGTTGAAGCTAAAGCGTCAATTGGCAAACGAAGCTTTAGACCTTCCCGAAAGAGTGAGCGATCTGGGAATTGTGAACGACCTTTCGAAACGAATGGCTCATGAGCGCTTCTTGAAAAGTCTGCCTAGACAAAGACTTCGCAAATTCAGAATGGTGGTCAGTCTCAAGTTTCTGGTGATGCTCCTTTTGATCATTGAGGTGATTCTGCTCCAGAAGCCAAGGTGAGAAAGGGTCTCTAGTTGCAAGTTGAAGCAATCCTTTAAGTTTGCAGGACGCCGGGGTGGAAGCGCTCGACCACTGGATTGTGGGCGGCGGCTTCGAGGGCGAGCAATATCGCTTCGCGGGTCTTTGCGGGATCGATGATGGCGTCGACCCAGAGACGCGCGGCGGCGTAGCGGAGTCGGTCTGCGCGTCGTAGCTGGCCTGGATGCCGGCGCGGATCTCCTGCTTCTCTTCGTCGCTGAGCTTGTGGCCGCCACGCTCGAGTGTGCGGATGCGGATTTCGACTAACGTGCCGGCGGCGGATGCTCCGGACATGACGGCGTAGCGGGCGGTGGGCCAGGCGAAGATGAAGCGCGGGTCGTAGGCCTTGCCGCACATGGCGTAGTTGCCTGCGCCGAAGGAGCCGCCGACGATGACGGTGATCTTGGGCACGGTGGAGTTCGCGACGGCGGCGACCATCTTGGCGCCGGAGCGGATGATGCCGGTCCATTCGGCGTCGCGGCCGACCATGAAGCCGTTGACGTCGTGGATGAAGATCAGCGGGATGAGGTTCTGATTGCAGTCGAGGATGAAGCGGGCGGCCTTGTCGGCGCTCTCGGCGTAGATGACGCCGCCGAACTCGACGCGCTTTTCGCCGGTGTGGCTGGTATGCGGCTGATGCTGCTTCTGGTTGGCGACGATGCCGACGGCGAAGCCGCCAATGCGCGCGTAGCCGCAGAGGACGGTGCGGCCGTAGTCGGGCTTGTACTCGTCGAACTCGGAGCGATCGACGAGACGGGCGATCAGCTCGTGCATGTCATAGGTGTTGGTTGAGGCGCGGGCGGGGTCGGGATCGAGCAGGGTGTAGAGATCTTCGGCGGGATATTTCGGCGCGTCTTTAGTTGCGTCGTAGTGGGCGCGATCGAAGGGTGCGCGGCGCGGGATGACCGAGCTTGCCGACCAGCGAGCGAAGACGTGCGAGGCAGAGGTGGTCGTTGGGCTCCTTGAAGTCGACGGTGCCAGAGATCTCCGCGTGCATGGTGGCGCCGCCTAACTCTTCGGCGGAGTACTTCTGGCCGATGGCGGCTTCGACCAGTGCGGGGCCGGCGAGGAAGAGGCCGCTGCCTTCGGTCATCAGCACGTGGTCGGTCATGACCGGCAGATACGCGCCGCCGGCGACGCACATCCCCATGATGGCGGTGATCTGCGGAATGCCCATCGCGGACATGCGCGCGTTGTTGCGGAAGATGCGGCCGAAGTCGTCCTGGTCGGGGAAGACGTCTTCCTGCAAAGGGAGGAAGATGCCGGAGGAGTCGACGAGATAGAGGGTGGGGAGATGGTTCTCCATCGCGATGTGCTGCGCGCGGAGGACCTTCTTCGCGGTCATGGGGAAGAAGGCGCCGGCTTTTACGGTCGCGTCATTGGCGACGATCATGCAAAGGCGGCCGGAGACGTGGCCGAGACCGCAGATGACGCCGGCGGCGGGTGCGCCGCCCCACTCGGCGTACATGTCGAATGCGGCGAATGCGGCTAGCTCGAAGAGATCAGTGTTTGGATCGAGGAGCAGCGCAATGCGCTCGCGTGCGGTGAGGCGCTGCTTGGCGTGCTGCGCTTCGATGGCTTTTGCGCCGCCGCCTTCGCGGATGGTGGCCTCCTGCTGCTGAACTGCGGCGAGCAGGGCGCGCATACCGGCGGCGTTGGACTGCTGGCGCTTGGCTTTGGGATCGAGTTTCGAAGGTAGGGTGGTGTTGAGGGTGGGCGCCTGCGGCGGGTTATCGGGAGTGGGCATAGGAAACTCGCCAGCATAGCAGGTAGTGCATCGATGGAGCGCAGATTGGCTTGATCCAGGATCAGTGCGGCGGGCCGGCGGAAGCCGGATGGAGTGGTGCATTGATGCGGTATAGGGAGATGTCTTCGCCGCTGAGGATGGCGAGCCGGTCGCCGGACTGGCTGAGCGCGAAGCTTTGACGATTGACTGCGCCGCTTGCGGAGCGGGTCGCGAAGAGGCGATGGCCATCCTTGATGCGATAGACGGAGACAGCGACGTTCTGAAAATCCGAAGCCACGATGCCATGTTCGAAATCAACAGGGTGTGACGCCTGGGCAATACCGATGGCAAAGACGCCGGCGTCCGTGGGTGCGTCCGCCTGCTCCACGAGCCCGTCGCTGGGGACGTTGCCGGTGAGGAGCGTTTTGCCGGTCGAACGGACGATCTTGTACCAGGCCCGTGATCGATCCCGAGTGCAGCCGACAACAAGAATGAGGTTTGTCGGGAGGGTCTCGACCCGAAGGGGACATCCGGAGACCACATGGAGAATTTCGCGACGGCGGCCCTCCCAGCTCGATTCGTTGACTGTCCACTTTTCCTGCTCGTCGCGTTCGGTCACAATCAGTCCCGTATCCAAAACTTCCGACAATGTAGGCCAGGTCTGG
This sequence comes from uncultured Acidobacteriaceae bacterium, assembly GCA_963757575.1. GTDB lineage: Bacteria > Acidobacteriota > Terriglobia > Terriglobales > Acidobacteriaceae > KBS-83. The sequence goes on along the minus strand of CAVWSD010000007.1, from coordinate 85,437 downwards.
AGACGTCTGGTGGTTTCGGCATTGAGTTGGCCGTCCAGCAGCGTGAGGTCGACATCCTCTTCCACTGGCTGCAGCGGCCCGATAAACTCCGCGAGGCGACGATGCTGCTCCGGAGTATGACGCTCATGCGCGACAACGGCCACGATGAGATGGCGAGAGGGGGAGACGCGCAGGAAATGCAGATCGCCGAGCGGCGCCCATTGCCGTTCGATCTTCAGCCCCGGTCCGTACACGGTCAAAACGCCACCCACGTTGGCCAGCACCCGGCCGCCGTCGAGGGGCCACAGGTAGGGACCCTCGTCCGGAACGCGCCATTCTTCTGCACGGACGATCTTGCCGGTCGCGATGGAGAAGAGGAGAGCGCGGATGATGCGGGGACTGGCGAGCCGCGCCGATTCAACCTGCGAACGCACGATCAGAGGATGCGCGTTAAAGGTGATGAGAAGTTGATTTTCGCCGAGAAAGCGGACGGCCGCATCTTCCGCAAGCGATTGCATGACCCGGTTCCCGCGGACTTTGAAACCGAAGGCATGGAGCGACAGCGTTCGCTCGAGTTGGCTATCGACCATGGCGGCAGGGCTGTCGGCGAAGGCGCAGCCAGTCTCAACACAGTTTTCGATTTCGAAGACTTCCTTGACCGGAGGCGGGGCCCGGGAGCGGCTTCGGCTTTTCCGCAGGAGGAATCCCAATCGCGGCCCTGGCCGGATCGGGCGTTGCCGGCGCTACGGGGCGAGGGGCGGGTTGGAGGACAAGACGAAACCGGGTGCCGGGATCGATGAGTAACTGGGTAGAGGAGGAGATTCCGGTTGGATCTGTGGTGAGGACCGGCAGCCTGAGCTTGACGCCGGGAAAGCCGAGCGCCTCCGCGGCGCGATATGGATGCTCGGTCGAAGAGGTTGGAGAATAGTTGCCGAGGCTTCCTGCTGTTCCTGCGGCATTTCCCCCAATAGGAGAACTGGGCGCTCCTCCGCCTGGGGTATTCGATGATGTGGCGGGGGACTTACGAACGTGGGAGAAGATGCTGACCATCTCCTGCTGCATGACGAAGTCTTCAGCGGGATCGTGATGGGGATTCTGCATTGCGACCAGGATCGGGATGATGTCCTGCGATTCATCGCCGGAGCAGGGAACCGGCAGGAAGCGGAGGTCCATCTCCTCGCGCTTTGTCTTTGCGCTCTTTCGCTGCACCTTCGCGATGCGGCCTTCGAGCGTCGTACCGCCGGGGATGCTGCAGCGCCCCTGCATCCATGGCGAGGCGGTCTTTACGAAGAAGGATGCGCCTTCGACGGAGCGCCTGCTGTCGATACGTCCAAGAACCTGGGCTGTGACCGCACCCTGCTGGGCGATTGCCCCAGCGCAAAGCATTGCCGCTAAGCCGATCGTCACGATCTTGCTGGCACAGATAAATCTTCGAAGCATCAACTTGCCTGCTGAACTGACTTCAGGGCCGGGGCGCGAGCCTGACTTATGGAGTGGGTGCAGTCCGGTAGATGCGAAGCGAGTCGTCGCTAAGGATGGCGAGCCGCTCACCGGAATCCGAGAGCGCGAATACGCGGTGATCCACCGCATGACTGTGCACCCTGGTGGCATAGATGCGTTTGCCGTCGGATGCGCGATAGACCGCGACTGTCATGGAATTGAGATCGGCTATGTGCATGCCGCTATTCCAATCCACATTGTGAATGGCGTGTTCCACTCCGACTGCAAAGACACTGCCAGTGAAAGAAGCGTCGACATACTCCGGGATGGTTCCATTGGACGAAGTGCCGCGCAAGAGGGTTTTCCCATCGGCTCGCAACATCCGATACCACTTGCCACTCGAATCTGCCTGGCATCCGCTCACGAAAATGAGGCTGGCGGGAAGGGTCTGAACAAGAGGAGTGCATCCGGAAGAGAACTCTGCGAGGCGCCTGGCGCGCTGCTGCCAATCGGTGAGCTCGATTTTCCATAAGCTGCGCGGCCCTGCAACAAGGGAGATGATTCCGGTATCGAGAAGCGCAGGGCGAAGCGGCGCCTGGGCCAAACGGTGAGAGTTTGTCGGTTCGAGGCGGCTGTTCAGGGCGATGAGATCGCAATCTCCGTGCACCGCGTCTGTCGAGCCGATGAAGTCCGCGAGCCGGCGAAACGTGGCTGCATCGTACTTCTCGTGTTCGACGGCCGCCAGAATGAGCGCGCGCGAAGGCGAGACGGTGACGAAGAGCAGGGGACCGGGAATCTGCCATCGGGCCTGTTCTTGGAGATTGGGCCCATAGACGACCAAGGCGTTGGAGACGTGGACCAGGAGACGGCCTTGATCGAGCGGCCAGAGATAGGCGCGCTGGTCGGGCACGGACCAATCGACGACCCGCAGTTGGCGTCCATTCGACGCGGAGACGAGGATACCCCGAATCTGCCGCGGCGAGCTGCTGCGTTGTGCTTCGCTTTCGCTGCGATGGACGAGAGAGTGTGTATTGAAGGTGATGAAGATCTGGTCATTGCCGAGAAACGCGACGGCTGACTCATCTTCAAGACCACCGATAACGGTTCGGGCGGTGCGCGGCCGATAGGACCAATCCCGCAACGGGATCTCTGTCTGTGCCCGTTCCGCAGCGACGGGCGCGGCATCCGGCGCAGTGACGCAACCTCCGCTGACACAATTCTCGACGAGCACCGGCGCTGGAGCAGGGGCAGGCGGAGCCGGTGCCTTCGTGACAGTTTCGTGGGCGGGAGAAGCGGCCGGGGAAGTTGCAGCTCGTGCCACTTCAAGCTGGGGTCGATTGGCTGGCGCCACGCGCAGGACGAGGACGAAGCGAGCGTCGGGATCGAAGAGCAATTCTCCGCTAGATGTGAGAACCGTAGGATCCGAGGTCAGGGTGGGCAGCGAGAGCTTCACACTGGGGTAGTCGCGCACCTCTCCAACCCGTATCGGCTCCTCGTCCGAGGACATGGGCGTGAAGCCGCTTCGACCACCGAGCGTCCCGGTCCTCCCGGCAAGCGCACCTACCGGGGCCGGAGCGCTCCTGCCGGCAGGACTTGCAGTGTGCGCTCCGGCGAGGGACGCGAAGGCACTCATAATCTCCTGCCGCTCCAGCGCGTCCTCCTCGGAGCTCTTTTTCGGCCCATGCATGGCTACCAGGATGGGAGTGATTTCCTGCGAGTCATCACCGGGGCAGGGAATGCGCAGAAAACGCAAATCGATTTCCTCGCGCTTTACACCGGGACCGCGCTTCACTACTTTCGCAATCCGGCCTTCGAGAGTGGCGCCCATCGCAATGCTGCAGCGGCTCTCTTTCCAGATAGAGATGGTTTTGACGAAGAAGGGTGCTCCGTCTGCGATGCGCCTGCTATCGATACGCCCCAGGAGCCGGGTTGTCATGGTAGAGAGCTGAGCGTGAGCGCCGGTGCTAACAGAAAAGAGCGCGACCATGATCATTGCCGGCAGCCGCGTTTTCTTCGGGACGCTACGGTGCATGGAAGGACTCGTTTAACTTTCCCGGGGGCTTTCGTCGGGGCCAGCCAATCCTAGCGCTTCCGCATCGAGTTGCATCGCCCTAAGGCAGAATGCGATGTGCTGGTCGAGGTCGACGCCCAGTTCCTCTGCGCCGTGAATGACATCATCGCGGTTAACGCCTCGGGCGAAGGCTTTGTCCTTGAGTTTTTTTCTCACGCCGGCGACTTCGACGTCGTGAATGGACTTGCTGGGCTTGACGAGCGCACAGGCGGTGAGAAAACCGGCGAGTTCGTCGCAGGCGAAGAGCGTCTTGTCCAGGTGCGAGATGCGAGGCGTGCCGGTGTACTCGGCGTGACCGAGGATGGCGTGACGGATCTCCTCGGGCCAGCCGCGCTCCTCGAGAATGCGGACCCCGATCCAGGGATGCTCTTCCGCAGTGGGATGGCGCTCGTAGTCGAAGTCATGCAGCAGGCCCGTGGCGCTGTAGAGATCGACCAGGCTCGACGCGTCGTCGCCGAGGAGACCGCGACGATCCGCCTCTTGCTGTCCGTAGGCGCGGACGCAGCTTTCAACGGCGAGCGCGTGCTTGAGCAGGCTGGGGCTCTGGGTGAACTCGGTAAGCAGGGCCCATGCCTCGTTTCTTGAAGGCGAGGGGCCGGGTATCTGGTTAGTCATTACACCTCCGCGTTCGTATCGAACCGACAATGTTGCCAGAATCTTCGGGTTTCGTGCGGGCTTTGTCGAGTGTGCGGTGGCTTTCCACTGCGTTTTCACTTGACATGAAAATCAATACTGCTGCACTGTAGCTATGCGCTCGACGAGACGATTGTTTCGGCGGCGCGGGAAGCCCGCTCTGGCCTCCGTACAACTTATGGCAACTACCTTAGCAAGCGTCGAGGCGCGCGAGGTACTACGTTGCACCCACTGCAGTCTCGTGCAATTTCGCACGATGAATGCCTTATGCAGGCGGTGCCGCAAATCCCTGGAGATGGAAGAACCTGAACCGGTCATGCCGGCCGCGACCTCTGCATCCGATGAACCGGAAGCGGAAGAGGGCGGTCTGCAGGTAGCGCGCGCGGTGCGCGATGCCCGGCGCGGCCGCAACCTTTCGCAGCGTCAGCTTGCCGGCCGCATGCAGGTACCCCGCACTTACATCTCAAAGATCGAGAACGGGAAGGCGATGCCGACCTTGTCTTCGCTGGAGCGGCTCGCGACGGCGCTCGAGGTGGACATGTGCAACCTGCTGCATGATGCGCGGAATCGCCAGCATGATGATGTGTATGCGGCATTCGGCGATCCGTTCCTGTCCGAGATTGCACCGCTGATCTCGAAGCTGGACGCATTGCAGCGCTCGATGTTCCTGAACCAGGTGCGGGATATGGCGCTGGGCCGCCGGCGCACCGCGGTCGCGTAAAGACGACCGGCTCCTTCAGCCAGCCTTAATGCTGGTTCGCAGCGCGCGCAGCCGTTTTCTCCAGACGGCCGCGCGCATTGCGAGCCGCTCCGCCGTGTGCTACGGTCGAGGCTGAGAGGGAAGGGCGTTCTCAGATGAAGTCAGCCAGCCGGGCCCATGAGCTCTCTCCGGAAGAGCAGGCTATCTACCGGTCGCTCAATCCTGAGCGAATGCCAGCACACATCGCCATCATTATGGACGGCAACGGCCGCTGGGCGGGCCGCCGCAGCCTGAAGCGCTTTCTCGGCCACCAGCAGGGCGCCGAGGCGGTGCAGTACGTGGTGGAGACGTCGTCGCGCATCGATCTGCCGTGGCTGACGCTTTATGCCTTCTCGCTCGAGAACAACCTGAAGCGGCCGAAGACGGAAGTGAACTTCCTGATGCGGCTCTTGCGTTCTTATCTCATTAACAATGTGCAGCGCATGAACGACAACAACGTGCGCATTGCCTACATCGGCCGCACGCATGAATTGCCCACCGAAGTGCAGGAGCAGATGCAGCAGGCAGCCGAAGCCACGGCACGCAACACGGGAACGGTGCTGACGCTGGCGCTGAACTATGGGGCGCGCTCGGAGATCATCGACGCGTTTGCTGCGCTGTCTCGTGAGCGGGCCGCACAGGGGCGGAATGCGGAAGGCATCACGGAAGACGATCTGCACCGGCATCTGTATACGGCGCACATGCCGGACCCTGACCTGGTGATACGGACCTCGGGCGAGATGCGGATTTCGAATTTCCTGCTATGGCAGATTGCGTACTCGGAGATTTTCGTGACGGAGCGCTTCTGGCCGGATTTCCGTGGCGTGCATCTGCTGGAGGCGATTGCGGAATATCAGCAGCGCGAGCGGCGGTATGGCGGGTTGAAGGCGCACACGGATGAGGAGATTCCAGAGCATGGCGAAGTGCTGGTGCGCTGAGATTCCCGCCATCTAGCCAAACAGCAGAGCTCCTTCCACACTTTCACGCTCCGGTCGGAATGACAATCGAATGAGCTAGCGGCGGCTTGAACCGCCAAGCAATGAGCCCAGCGCGCCGCGGATCAGTTGCCGTCCTACCTGAGAGCCGATGGCGCGCGCTGCACTGTTGACCATGGCCTGGCCGGGGGACATGCGGCGGGAGTTGCCGCTGCCGAAGAGTGCGCCCATCGCTTCATTCAACATGCCGCCCATGCCGGCGCCTGCTCCCTGCTGCTGCATCGTTGTCTGCGCCTGGGTCTGGACGGTTTCGCGCTGGTGCATTTGGCCTGCGGTGGGTGTCTGCTGCGCTTTGCCGGTGAGGCGCTCGTAGGCGGACTCGCGATCGACGGCCTTTTCGTAGACGCCGGCGACCGGTGAGCCGGCGATGATCTGCTGGCGTTGCGCGGGAGTGATGGGGCCGATCTGGCTTGCCGGGGGTACGACCAGCGCTCGCTGGACGATGCCGGGAGTGCCGCTCTCGTCTAAGAAGGAGACCAGAGCCTCACCTACTGCGAGCTGGGTGATGACGGTCGCCGTGTCGAGCTTGGGATTGGTGCGGAAGGTGTCGGCGGCGGACTTGACGGCTTTCTGGTCGTTGGGCGTGAAGGCGCGCAGTGCGTGCTGGACGCGGTTGCCGAGCTGACTGAGGACCACCTGCGAGACATCGTTCGGGTTCTGCGTGACGAAGTAAACGCCGATGCCCTTGGAGCGGATGAGGCGGACGACCTGCTCGATGCGCGCGCCGAGGGCGGAGGGCAGATCGTTGAAGAGGAGATGCGCTTCGTCGAAGAAGAAGACGAGCTTCGGCTTCTCCGGATCGCCAACTTCAGGCATGCGCTCGAAGAGTTCGGAGAGCAGCCAGAGCAGGAAGGTGGCGTAGAGCTGCGGCGACTGCATCAGCTTGTCCGCAGCGAGAATGTTGACGACGCCGCGGCCGTTCTCGCCGGTTTGCAGCAGGTCGTCGATATTGAGCGCGGGCTCGCCAAAGAACTTGTCGCCGCCCTGCTGCTCGAGCGCGATGAGGTTGCGCTGGATGGCGCCGATGCTGGCAGCGGAGATGTTGCCGTAGGCGGTCTTGTATTGCGCGGCGTTCTCGCCGGCGTGCTGCAGCATCGCGCGCAGGTCTTTGAGATCGAGCAGCAGCAGACCCTCGTCGTCGGCGATCTTGAAGACCAGGGTGAGGACGCCGGCCTGGGTGTCGTTGAGGTTGAGGATGCGGCCGAGCAGCAGCGGACCCATCTCCGAGACGGTGGCGCGGACGGGATGGCCCTGCTCGCCGAAGACATCCCAGAAGGTGACGGGGCAGCCGGCGAAGGCGGGCGCGTCCATGCCGAGCGTCTGGAGACGCTGGGCGAGCTTGGGGGTGCTCTGGCCGGGCTGGCTGATGCCGGAGAGGTCGCCCTTCACATCCGCGGCGAAGACGGGGACGCCGTTGCGGCTGAGCTGTTCGGCGATGACCTGGAGCGTGACGGTTTTTCCGGTGCCGGTGGCGCCGGCCACCAGGCCGTGGCGATTGGCGAGGCCGGGCAGCAGCGCGAGTTCGTCTTTGGTGTCGGTCTGCTTTGCAATCAGCATCGGCTGGGCCATTTTTTCTTTCTCCTGCGGATGTTGGCGTGCTCCGGATTTGAAGGTACACCGGCGCCGTGGAAGTGTGCACGCCTGGCTACTTTCCGAACGGCGTGGCGTCTAAATGACCGTGCTTGCGCTTAAGCTGAACAGCATGCAGGTGCGCGTCCTCTTCTTCGGTGTGCTCAAGGATCTGCTCTCTTCAAGTGGCGAAGCTGTGATGCTGCCGGAGGGAGCGAGGGTGGCCGAGCTGATGGAACAGCTTCGCAAGGGCGCGACTCATCCGGTGTGGTCGGCGCTGGCGGTGGCGGTAAATCGCGAATATGCTGCAGCGTCCGCGGTACTGCACGAGGGGGATGAGGTGGCGTTGCTGCCTCCGGTATCGGGGGTGCGGATGTGCGGATGCGGCTCCCGTGATCCCGCTGGTCGCGCTGGTGAGGGAGCGGATCGATCGGGATGCGCTGGTGGCATCGTTGCAGCAGCCGGCAGACGGGGCGATCGTCATCTTCGATGGGATCGTCCGCGACAATACGCGCGGCCGAAAGACGCTCTATCTCGATTACGAGGCGTATGAGGAGATGGCGCTGACGGAGATGCGGAAGCTGGCGGCGGAGGCGCAGGAGCGGTTCGGCATCGACCGAGTCGGTGTGGTGCATCGGCTGGGGAGGCTGGAGATCGGCGAGAGCAGCATCGTCATCGTGGTGACGTCAGCGCATCGCGGAGCTGCCTTCGATGCATGCCGGTGGCTGATCGACACGCTGAAGCGCACGGTGCCGGTGTGGAAGAAAGAGCACTTCGCCGATGGCGCGGTGTGGACGGACGGCGAGCCATTTCCGGCGGAGCTGCAGCCCGGGTCCTCGGCATGAGACATATTGCCGCTGCTCTGGCGCTCCTTCTTTCCACGGCATGCGTGGCCCAGCAGGAACCGACCTTCCACGTGGACGTGCCGCTGGTAAATGTATTCGCCAGTGTGACAGATAAGGCGGGCGCTCCGATTGGCGGGCTGACGAAAGAAGATTTTCAGCTGTTTGAGAATGGCAAGGCGCAGAACATCGCGGTCTTTGAACGAGACACTTCGGCGCCGCTCGCGATCGTGTTCGCGATAGACCTGAGCGGCAGCGTGTACAAGGATTTTGCGGCGGAACAGCAGGCGGCGCAGCGCTTCGCGAAGGACGTGCTGCGCAAACAGGACCGCGCCGATGTGGTCGCGTTTGCGGACGGCACGCGTGAGGTGACGGGTTTTACTCGGTGATGCGAAGCGCATTGGTAGCGGGCTGAATGGCTTGCATCCGGGTTCGGGCGGCACAGCTTTTTACAGCAGCATCTCGCTGGGTTCCGAGCTGCTGCGGCCGGAGCATGGACGGCGCGTGCTGCTCATGATCTCCGACGGCGACAATACGGTGAACGGCGTGAGCTACCAGGATGCGCTGGATGAGGCTGTGCGCGACGAGGTGATGATCTACAGCATCATCGATGTGCCGGTAGCGGCGAGCGCGGGGCGCGATCTGGCGGGCGAGCACGCGATGATCACACTGGCGGAGCAGACAGGGGGCCGCGCCTACTATGCAGATTCGGCATCCATCGACCAGATCTTCCACCGCATTGCCGATGACCTGCGCACGCAGTATTTGCTGGGCTATTACGCGCGCAAACCTGCTCCGGAAGAGGAGGGCGCGTTTCGGTCAATTGCTGTGAAGATGACGAGCCCCGCCAACTCCAAGTACAGCGTGAGGAACCGTCCGGGCTACTACGCCTCTGTATCACGGACGCCCTGACGGTCGCGGTGGTGGAGTTCAATGCGCGCTTCGGCGCGCTGGCCTCGGCTACAATCGCGGCATGGCGAGTGAGAGTGCATCGCGCCGGAGCAGCAAGTCGCCGCCGCCCGGGAATACGGGGCAGGAGGCGGCCTACCTGCGCTTCCTGTCGGAGAAACAGGTGCCAGTGACGGTGAAGCTGCGCGATGGCGAGAGCGTCTCGGGCTGGATCGAATATTTCGATGACCGCATGATCCGTCTGACGCGCGAAGGGCACCCGAATTTGTTCATCTACAAAGAGCAGATCCGCACCATTACGGAGAAGGGGCGGCGCGCGCCGAAGAATGATGTGGCGCGGAATGCATCTGAAGAAGCTAACGAGATACGCCGGGGGGAGATGCGGCGTGATTAGCCAGTTACCTGACTCGCTGAATTTGGGCCTCGCCGTTCCGGCGGCCGCGATCGCGCTGGAGGCCGGTCTTTTGATCCATGATTTTCACGAGCGCGGCGTGCGCACCGAGTACAAGGGCGATGTCGATCTGGTGACGGAGGCGGACCGCGCGAGTGAAAGACTGATCGTCGAGAAGCTGCGGGAGACCTTTCCGAATCACGGCATCTATGGGGAAGAAGGCACGCGCGCGCGGCTGGATGCGGAGTATCGCTGGTATGTCGATCCGCTGGACGGCACAACGAACTTCGCGCACGGATTTCCGTATTTCTGCGTATCGCTGGGGCTCGAACGTCGCCGACCGGGGCTGCGGCCAGATGAAGATGGCGAGATCATCGCGGGCGTGATCTACCAGCCGGTGCACAACGAACTTTTCGTGGCGGAGAAGGGAAGCGGCGCGTACCTGAACGGGCGCAAACTGCAGGTATCGAAGACAGCGCAATTGCAGGAGGCGCTGCTGGCGACCGGCTTTCCCAGCCACAAGCGGCACGAGAACCCGAACATCCACTTTTATCAGCAGCTCACGTTGCGCTCGCATGGGGTGCGGCGCGCGGGGGCGGCTGCGCTCGACCTGGCGTACACCGCCGCCGGTCGCTTCGATGCGTACTGGGAGTTCAACCTGAATCCGTGGGACACGGCGGCGGGTGCGTTGATGGTGACAGAAGCGGGCGGGACGATGACCGGATTTGAGGGAGCCCCGTTCAAGCTGGAGAGTCGCGAGATTCTGGCGACGAATGGGCTGTTGCTGCCGGAGATCAGCCGCTTCTTTGAGGACATGTTCGCAGGCCGGGATATTGAGCCGGTGCCGACGCCGGCGGAGTTTGCGGCGCGGCGGAAGGCGGCTGCGAGCTAGCAATCTCCTGAATCAGTTCGAGCGGATGTTGCGGTATCGTGTGTGTGCTGATGAAAGGCCTTACATGCGCACGCTGAAATGCTTTCTCCCTTCGCTTGCCGCTCTTGCACTTACCGTACCTTCCATTGCCGCCGAGCCACCCCGGCTTGTAGAGCACGATGGGCACTATGCGTTGATGGTCGATGGCAAGCCCTTCTTTGTGCTGGGGGGCCAGATCAACAACTCGAGCTCATGGCCTTCGATGCTGCCGGATGTGTGGCCCACGCTGGCGGCGATGCATGCGAACACCATCGAAGCGCCCGTGTACTGGGAGCAGATGGAGCCGTCGCCGGGGCAGTTTGACTTCTCGACGATAGATGCGCTGGTGACGGGCGCCCGGGAGCACAACCTGCGCATGGTGCTGCTCTGGTTTGGGACCTGGAAAAACGGCGAGGCTCACTACGTGCCGGAGTGGATCAAAACGCATCCGGAGAAATATCCGCGGATGATCAACGAGCGGGGCGAGCCAGTCCAGGTGCTTTCCGCAAATTCCGAGGTGAATCTCGAAGCGGACAAGACCGCATTCCGTGGATTGATGCATCACTTGCACGAGATCGATGCTGAGCAGCATACGGTCATTCTGGTGCAGGTGGAGAACGAATCAGGCGCGATCAATGCGGTGCGCGATCACTCGCCGGCAGCGGAGAAGGAATTTGCGAGACCGGTGCCGGCAGCGCTCGTGAAGTCTCTGGGCAAACACGCTGGCACCTGGCGCGAGGTCTTCGGGGCAGATGCTGATGAAGACTTCCAGGCGTACTCGGTGGCCCATTACATCAGCGAAGTGGCCGCAGCAGGGAAAGCGGAGATGCAGTTGCCGATGTACTGCAACGTTTGGATGGATTATCCGCACGGCTATCGCATCCGGGGCTGGGATCGGCCCGGCTTTGATTATCCCAGCGGCGGCCCGGCGCAGCCTGTGATCGGGATATGGAAGGCGACGGCGGCGCATATCGACATGCTCGGGCCTGACATCTACACCAGCGACACGAAGGCGTTTAACGAGATCTTGAGCGCGTACCACCGGCCCGATAACGCGGTGTGGATTCCGGAGACGGGACTGGGCGACGCATTTGCAAAGGGGATCTTTTACGACATGGGAGCCGGCGGGATCGGCTACTCGCCCTTTGCGACGGACCAGACTGGCTGGTCTCTGCAGCCGGGCGAAGTTCCCAAGCTTCATACGGAGAACTACAAGTTGCTCGCGCCGATCGATCGCGAGCTGGCGCAATGGATCCTCGACGGCAAGCTGCATACCGCGACGGAGGAGGTCGGGCAGACCGAGACAGCTATCGACCTGGGACGGTGGCGCGCCGAGATCGGTTTCGGATATCCGCAGCCGGATGGAGGCCATGCGCCCGGAACGCCGGACCACATGGGCAGAGTGCTGATTGCGCAGATCGATCCGGACACATTCATGGTAGCGGGCTTCGACACGCGCGTGACACTGCTGCCGGCGGATGGCACGGCTGGCCAGGCCCAGATCGGGCACGCACAGATCGGGCACGCAGAGATCGGGCACGCACAGATTCTGCGGGCGGAAGAGGGCAGATACGAGAACGGCGAATGGCATGCGCTGCGCATCCTGAACGGCGACCAGACGGACCGGGGCATCAATCTACATCACGAGAACACTGTGGTTCGTGTCCGGATGGGCACTTACTGAGAGGCTGGGCTGCTTTCCAAAAAAATGAGGACCGGAGCGTCTGAAGTGATCGAGAGAGGCGGAAAGAGGCTACGGCGCTTTGTTACAATCGAGGTGACCTCACCGCGCACTGGAGATTCGTTTCATGGCTTACATCATTGCAGAACCCTGCATCGGCACCAAGGATTCCGCTTGCGTCGATGCCTGCCCCGTCGACTGCATTCATCCCAAGAAGGACGAGGGCGACTACGCCACTGTTGAGCAACTGTTCATCGATCCGGTGGAATGCATCGACTGCGGCGCCTGCGTTCCGGTATGTCCGGTCTCGGCTATCTTCGCGGGCGATGACCTGCCGGAGAAGTGGGCGAGCTATACGGAGAAAAACGCCTCGCACTTTGGCCGCTAAGGCGTCACAAAGTTTTTCGCCAGCGCGCAGCCTTCGGGTTGCGCGTTGCTGTTTCTGGCTATGGATGCGTGTGATCGACGATGAATGCTGAAGCCATCGTGCTGCGGAGCTGGCCGATCCGCGAGGCCGACCAGATTGTCGCGCTCTTTACGCGCGAGTTTGGCAAGGTGAAGGGCGTGGCGAAGTCGGCTGCCAAGAGCCGGCGGCGGTTTGGCGGCGCGCTGGAGCCGATGACGCATGTGCGGGCGAGCTTTGTCGAGAAGCCGCGGCAGGAGCTGGTGCGGCTGGACTACTTCGAGATCCTGCGCTCGCCGCTGTCGGTTGCGGTCGACTACACGCGGCTGAGCGCGCTGGCCTTCTTTGCCGAAGTGACTGACGAGACGCAGCCGGATCACGATCCGAATGACGCGGTCTTCCGGCTGCTGTTGTCGGTGCTGGAGGCGGCAGAGACAGGCGGCGTGTGGATGCCGGTGACGTATTTTGCGTTGTGGATCACGCGGCTGATGGGCTGGCTGCCGGAGCTGCGCCGGTGCATGATCTGCGGCGAGATGCTGGAGGGGGCGCCGGCGTATTTTCATGCGCTGTCAGACGGCCTGGTGTGCGTGCATCACAAGCGGCTGGCCTCCGGGACGCTGAGTGTGGAGTCACAGCGGCTGGCGGCACAGATCTTTCATGCGCCGGCGGGCGCTCTGCTCGATGAGCCGTGGCCGCGGGAGCGGGCGCGCGACCTGCGGCGCTTCTCAGTCCAGACGCTGGAGCGGCACCTGGAGCGCCGGCTGACCAGCGCGGCGGCGCTGGTCAAGCTGGGCGGCTGAGTGCGGCGACTCACAAGTTCGCATCACTGTTTGTTATTCTGACAGAGCCCGGAAGGACTGACCCCTTACGCATGCGCTGGTTGTTTGCTGTCTTTGTCGCGAGTCTCTGCGCGTTGCTATGGGCAGCCGTCTCCGTGGCCCGGCACATCCGCCGCAATCGAACACAACTGCCTGCCGAGGTGGCAGCCAGCGAGACGGAAGTGGAGCAGGAAAGCTCTGATCGCAGATGAGCTCTTACAAGGCCCGAAGAAGCGTCAGGAGAAGCGCAAGATGATCCGTCAGACAGCCGTAGAGCAAGCGGGTACCGTCGCCAGCAGCACGCGCCATTTGGCCCGCCAGGCAGGAATCGCGGTGGCATCCACGGCGCTGGTAGCGCTGTGCGCACACATCTCCATCCCGCTCGGGTTCACGCCGGTGCCCATCACGCTGCAACCCTTCGCGGTGCTGCTCCTGGGATTGCTGTTAGCCCCGGAGGTCAGCTTTGCGGCGCTAACCCTCTATCTGCTGGAAGGCGCGGCAGGGCTGCCCGTCTTCAGCCCGCATGGGCTGGGCGGCATCGCGCAGCTCTTTGGCCCGACCGGCGGATATCTGCTGGCCGCCCCCTTTGCCGCTGCGATCGCGGGCCTGGTATATCGCGACGGCAAACGCAGGCTTCTGTTCGCGCTGGCGGGCGCCGCAGTCGGCGATCTCATTCTGCTGGCTATCGGTACGTTGTGGCTTGGAGTCCTGGCACACACCAGCTTCTCCGCCCTTTTGAGCCAGTCCGTCGTGCCCTTCCTGGCCAGCGATGCGGCGAAGGTCGTTGCCGCGGCAGCCTGCGCGCAGACGTTTAGCTCGTTCTCCAGGCGCTCCTCGCAGACGGAATAACAGAATCGCTTCACCCGGCTTTGCGGCCGGCGCACCGAAAGGAATCCACGCAGCGTGAGCACCACCCCTCAGTTGGAACAGCCCTCCACCGGTATTCGCGAGATCGCCATCGCGCACTCTCCCGACTCCGATGACGCGTTCATGTTTTACGGCCTCGCCACCAACAAAGTGCGCGTGCCCGGTCTGAAGTTCACCCACACCCTCACCGACATCGAGACGCTGAACCAGAAGGCGATCCACGAGGCCTTCTACGACGTCACGGCAATCTCTTTTCACGCGTATCCCTACCTGCAGGACAACTATGCGCTGATGGCGTGCGGCGGCAGTGTGGGCGAGGGCTACGGGCCGATGATCGTCGCCAGCAAGCGCTTCACCCTGGATGAGATCAAGCATGTGCGCATCGCCATTCCCGGCCAGCTCACGACGGCGGCGCTCGCGCTGAAACTCTTCGCGCCTGAGGTTGAGACCACGCTCGTTCCCTTCGATCAGATCATCCCGCAGGTGCTCGCCGGCAAGCATGAAGCCGGGCTCATCATCCACGAGGGCCAGCTCACCTACGCAGCCAGCGGCCTCCAAAAAATCCTCGACCTCGGCCAATGGTGGCGCGAGGAGACTGGCCTGCCGCTCCCGCTGGGCGGCAACGCGATCCGCCGTAGCCTGGGCGAAGACACCATGCGCATCGTCACCAAGGCGCTGCGCGAAAGCATCCAGCACGCGCTCGATCATCGCGAAGAAGCGCTCGCCTACGCCATGCAGTTCGCCCGTGACCTCGACGCACAACTGGCAAACCGCTTCGTCAGCATGTACGTGAACGAGCGCACGCTGAACTACGGCGAGGACGGGCGGCAGGCGATCCGCAAGCTGCTCGAGCTCGGCCACGAGCGCGGCATCATTCCGCATCCGGTGAAGGTGGATTTCGTCGGCTGAAAATTCCAACTAACGCAATGTCATCGCGAGCGAAGCGGAGGATCTGCAGTTGTTCCGCATCTGAGCAGACAGCAGATCTCTCCACTTCGCTGCGCTTCGGTCGAGATGACGACGGAGTAGTCAGGCCTATCTAGTCGTCATCATCCTTGTGGCGTTTCACGGGCATCAACAACGCCGCGGGTACCGGCGCATCGCCCTTCGCATCCTTCCACAAAATCACATTCAGCTTCTGCGGATCGGCGCGGTCCTCATGGCGAAAATCCATCTTCCCGGACTCCTTCGCGCCCGGGGCGGATGGCTTGTTCGCCGTGTAGATCAGCCCGTTGTCGCGGTTTGAGTAATCCGCATCGAAGGGCGGCTGATCGCCAGCACCCGCAAAGACCGTGGCGATGGGCGGCGCAAAGGCGTCGTTGTTGTTCATCGGCGGCAGGCCCAGCAGGTCTTCCATGGTGCGGATCATGCTGACTGTGGTGTAGAAGTGATGATCGACCAGCGGAGCCGGCTGATGTGGCGCGTACTTGCTGATGATGAGCGCCGTGCTGCGATGCGCGTCGACATGGTCTGCGCCCGCCTGCGCATCGTCCTCCAGGATGAAGAACGCCGTGTCATTCCAATAAGCGCTGTGCGCAACCGCTTCGACGGCGCGACCAACGGCAAGATCATTGTCCGCAACCGAAGCATCCGGCGTCGGCTTGCCCGCGCGTGTGCCTTCGGTGTGATCATTCGGGAAACGCAGCATGACGAAGTCCGGCATCTCGTCGTGCCCGTTGTTGCGTTCCGCAACCCACTTTTTGAAGTATGTATCGAACTCCTCGAAGCGCATCTGGTCCGGAAAGTCGAGCTCGAAGTCCGGATAGTTCGGATCGAAATGCCCCACCAGCTCCGGCTTGGTGGCCACGTTCTGCGCGATCAGCGGAATGCCCCACGGATACTTGCTCGTGCCGCCGCCGTAGTTCTCCGGCACCGCGGTCCCCGGCCGAATACCTTGCCTGGCGCACTTCTCTCGCTCCGGCTCCGGCGTGCCTTCGGTCGGGCTCTGCCGCGGCGCGGGTTCGCCGCTGCCGCAGAAATGCGTGGCAATGAACTCAGCAAAATGGAAGTACGTCTTGTGGTGCCGCGCCAGGTTGGTCCACAGATAGCTGCTCTCCGGCTCATTCACATCCGGAATTTTCTCTGTCAGCGGAAAGCCGTTCTCGACCACGCCCTCGTAGTCGTACACGCGCTCCCTGCCGCGATACGCCTGCTGCCAGGTCTTCTCCGTGTAGTCGCTGGAGATTGCTGCGGTCGACCAGACGTGGCCATCGCCCGACACCTCGCCCGAGTCGTAGAAATTATCGAGAATGCCGAACCGCTCCGCCAGCTTGTGCTGATTCGGAGTGATGCTGCGGCCGTACATCACCAGGCTGGGATCGTTGTCGCCCGCCGGCAGATCGCCGAAGACCTGATCGTAGGTGCGGTTCTCCTTGATGATGTAGATCACATGCCGGATGGGATTCGTGCCACCCTGAAACTGGATGTGCACGGCCGCCGCGTTCTGCATGTTGCTTGCCACCGTCTGCTTCGTCAGCTCAGGCAATTGCGCGCCGAGCTGGGAGAGGTCCACCGCCGCCACCGAACCATACAGCAACGTTGCAATGTAGGTTGAAGAGCGGTGCGAGCGCTCCAGACCCGCTATGCGTGGCTGCGGCTTGTTGTTAGGACCGGTGCCCTTTCCCTTGCCGGTCGCAACGTACAGATGACCTGATTCCACTACAAGCCCAGTAGGCAGCCATTCGGTGGGCACGAATCCCTCGGCCTGCTTCGGTTTGCCCGCGTGAAGACCGCGCGTGCGAAAGACCGCGACCGAATCCGTCCCGGCGTTCGCGGCATAGAGCTGCTGGCCGTCTTTGGAAAGCGCGAGCGCGTTGGGCTCGCCGCCGAAATACGTCTGGCCAGGCAGGCGCGTGTCGAAGATCCCGGCAAGTCTCATCCGCTTGCCGCGGAGCGCGACCGCAGCCACAGCATCGCGGTTGGCGAGCGCAACGTAGAGCCGCTTCTGATTCGGTGACAGTGCAAGCGCTGTCGGATGCGAACTGGGCGAGGTCGCCGTCGATGGAGGCATCAACGGCAGCGTGCGAACAACTTTTCCCGATTGCAGGTCAAGCTCCGCGACAGCCGACCCATTCCACAAGGCAGCAAAGCCCCGCCTGCCATCGCGCGTGGCGGCGACTGCAATGGGATAGCTCGACGGCACCACCGCGCTCGTCGACAGGTCGAAGCGGTGACGCACCGCTCCGCTCGCTGCGTCGATCAGCAGAACGTCATCGGAAAGCACATCGGCGACCAGCAGTTGCTCTGCCCCATCGCTTCCCCTCACGACGGCGAGTCCGGCAGGCGCAGGAATCGCTTTTCCGGCAGGCACCGGCGCATCGAGATGGTTCTGCATGCGGCCCGAAGCCAACATCTGCAGCGGGATAGCAATCAGCCGCTCCGGCGTGACATGTCCCGCATCGATGCGATAGACGGCGATTGCATTGCCGGTCTCGCTCGGTTTTTTTGCCACCGGCTCTGACAAAGAATCGAAGGAAGCGTAAAGGTGCGTGCCATCGCTGCTGAAGGCCAGCCCCTGGTACAAGGTCTGCGGCTCACCCGGGGCGGTGCGCGCCTCCGGAAAATCCGTCACTTTGCCGGTTGTCGTATCCAGCAGCGCGATCGACTGTTGATACTCCGACTCGTACGTTCCATAGCCCGCGTTCAGCAGCGCCAGATAACGCCCGTCCGGCGATGCGGCAATCGTCATCGGCAGGCTGTTCGTGCGCTGCGGTGAGCCCGGCACCGGCATCAGTTGCTTGCTGGTCGCCAGATCGATCGCACGTTTGTTGGGCACCGGCGCAACCCGTGGCAATGACAAAAGAAAGACCAATCCAGATCCCGTGCTTCATTCTGTAAAACTCCCGTAACAGTTCTCTCACGTTGAAAGCCATTCCCCTAATACAGCAATCGCGATTACGCACTCAGTGGTTGCTGTATGAAGCCAAGACCATAGGGTTTTTCGCCGCCCGTCTACATCTTTTAGGGGAAGTGCTTTGACCAGCGTACTGCGATTACAAAACTGTTACGCGGACTTGTCCGGGATGGCTGTTAGCTTCGGAGTAGGACATCCCACAGTTTTTCAGCAAAGGTTGCGATACATGTTGGTAGAAACTCCGCCCGAAACTCCCGCCGCTGTCGTCCCTGAGCTTTCCACGGCCGCTGCTGCTCACACGCGCAGCAAGCAGGAGGTGCCCGTGCTGGGCCGCGCCGGACAGAACTTCCGCCGCAACTGGGTCACCACGAGCTTCATGATCGCCTTCCATATCGGTGCGATTGCTGCTCTCTTCTTCTTCAGTTGGACGGGGCTCATCGCCGCAGTTGTTCTCTACGTCCTCTCCATCAACGTTGGTGTTGGCATGTGCTACCACCGCCTGCTGACCCACCGCGGATACAAGGTGCCGAAGTGGCTGGAATACGCGATGACGGTCTGCGCCACGCTCTCGCTTGAAGGTGGACCGGTCTTCTGGGTGGCCACGCATCGCGTGCATCACCAGCTCAGCGATCATGAAGGCGACCCGCACACGCCACACGATGGCGGATGGTGGGCCCACGTCGACTGGATCCTGAAGGGCGACGCGCTGCATCATGAAACTGCGCTGCTCTCCCGCTACGCGCCCGATCTCGCGAAGGACCCCGTCCACCGCTGGCTCAGCCGCTACCATTGGCTGCCCATCGTTGCCGCCGGCGTTATTCTGCTTGCGATCGGCGGATGGTCCGCGGTGTTGTGGGGCATCTTTCTGCGCACCACCGTCGGGCTGCACTCCACCTGGCTGGTGAACTCCGCCACCCACATGTGGGGATCGCGCCGCTTCGAAACGCGCGATGAGTCGCGCAATCTGTGGTGGGTCGCGCTGGTCACCGGCGGCGAAGGATGGCACAACAATCACCACGCGCATCCTGTCTCCGCGCGCCACGGCTTTACCTGGTACGAGGTCGATCCCAACTACTACGGTATCTGGCTCTTGCAGAAGCTTGGCCTGGCCAAGCAGGTGAAGCTCGCGCAGTACGATCCAGCGAATCCGCGCCCTGCCGGCGCTGCGTAAATACACCGCACCACACTGCACCACGTAGCGGCGCCCCAGTGGCGCCGCTATACTTTTGTGATTCACCGGCTCACACTCAGTCCTGAAGCATTTCTCTAACAGGCAGACCGAAGCCGGGATGCTTACGCAGCTTTTCCGTCAAGAACGCTGCACTTCGTCGCAGTTGGAGAGGCAAGAGCGATAGGAGAAATGCTTTATGCGGATCACGCGGCGCGGTCGTGCGATGTTCTTCTTCATCGCGCTCGGTGTCTGCCTGGTCGCCCTCGCTGTCACGCTTCAGCTCGGCTGGATCATCCTCAACTGGCGTCGCCTCGCACCGCTCGTCATTGGCATTCCGTTTTTCGGTCTGCTGATCGCCGGATTGATCCTCAATACCGTCTTTCTGGTGCGCGAAGTGCGTCGCAATGAGCAGCAGGACAGCTTCCTGAACGCTGTGACCCACGAGCTGAAGACACCCATCACCTCCATCCGTCTCTATCTCGACACCATGCGCCGTCGCGATGTGTCCCACGAACAGCAGCAGCAGTTTCTTGGCGTGATGAGCGAGGACACAGACCGGCTGATGGCCACCGTGGAGCAGGTGCTGAAGGCCGGCGAGCTGGGTCAGCGTGTGCGCAGCCAGGTACGCGAGCGTGTGGATATGGACCAGCTTGTTGAGGAGGCAGCCGCCACCGCAGTGCTTCGTTATCACCTGGACCGGGACGCGATCCAGGTCGAACGCAGAGAGATGCATACCGGCTCGAGTTTCGCGGTCGCCGGCAACCCGGAGGAGCTGCGCACCGCGGTGCTCAACGTGATCGACAACGCGGTGAAATACTCCCCAGACGGCGCGCGGCTCACCATCGTACTCTCGGTCGAGAGCGATGCGTGGGTCATGGTCAGCATCGCGGACCAGGGCCTGGGCATCCCGCAACCGCAGCTCAAGCGCATCTTCCGGCGCTTCTATCGCGTGCCCAATCGCAGTATTCTGCGCGTCAAGGGGACCGGTCTTGGTCTCTTCCTGGTGCGCTCCATCGCGCGGCAGCATGGTGGCGACGCATTCGCAGAGAGTGCCGGCGAAGGCCGCGGGTCCACCATCCATCTGCAACTGCCGCGCATCCTCACGCCCGGCGGCGCTATCGACCGCGGGGCCACCGTATGAGCACCCCGGCGCACGTGCTCATCGTGGAAGACGAGGAGCATCTGGCCCAGGGCTTGAAGTTCAACCTCGAAGCCGAGGGCTACCGGGCCAGCATTGCGCGGGATGGCGAAACGGCACTCGAGATGGCCGGCACACCCGACGCCGGCATCGACGTCATCGTGCTCGACGTGATGCTGCCCGGATGCGACGGCTTTTCCGTCGTGGAGCAGTTGCGCGAGCGGGATGACCGGACGCCGGTCCTGATGCTGACGGCCCGCGGCCGATCCGAAGATGTGTTGCGCGGCTTCGCCGTCGGCGCCGATGACTACCTCCCTAAACCATTCGACATTTCCATACTGCTGGCAAGGCTGCACGGCCTGTTGCGCCGCTGGGCATGGCAGCGGCGCGAGCCGGGCGCCGCCACACCGGCGGAGACGGAGGCGCCATACAGCTTCGCCGGCCGCACTATCGACTTCGCCGCCCTGGAGCTGCGCGTCGACGGCCGCAGCATTCGTCTCACCGTCATGGAGGCCGATCTGCTGCGCTACCTTGTGCGTCATCAGGGCCGCAGCATCTCGCGCAAGGAGTTGCTCGAGCAGGTCTGGCGCATGCGCGAGGACACCGACACACGCGCCATCGACAACTTCATCGTGCGCCTGCGCCGCTATATCGAGGACGACCCCGCCAATCCGGTGTTTCTCAAAACCGTGCGCGGCATCGGCTATCGCTTCGACCCGCAGAGCAGCCCGCCCGCTGTGGAGTGACATTTGCATCCTGGACCTGGATATCGCATCCTATCCGGTATAGGGGGTGGGGGTATATGACAGAGATGTCCTTCCAGATCGACGGCATGCACTGCGGAGCATGCGTGCAACGCGTGACCCGCGCATTGAGTCAGGTGCCGGGAACGCAGGTAGACGAGGTGCGAGTCGGCGCAGCCCGCCTCCACGGCGACGAGCCGGCACCCGATCCATACCTTGCCGCCATCCGTAAAGCCGGCTTCGAGGCGCACCTTGTCGAATAGCTCCTCCGCAACCGAGACGCGCCCGGCGGCAACGAACCAGCCAGCCGAGGCGGCGATCGAGACTATTGTCCTGCCCATCAGCGGCATGACCTGTGCCGCCTGCCAGGCGCATGTGGAGCGCTCGCTCCGCGCCGCTCCCGGCGTGCTTGACGCGACAGTGAATCTGCTGGCGCACTCCGCGCGCGTGATGTACGAGCCGAAGCTCTCCTCGCCGCGAGACCTGGTGACCGTCGTCGACGAAGCCGGCTACGAGGCCAACTTGCCCACGCCGGCAGGCGCCCACGCTTCTCCTGCTGACAACGATGGCCCTCAACCAGCCAACCGGCGTCTGCTCGTGACCGCGTTGCTGACCATCGCCGCGGCTCTCGCCGTCATGCTGGCGAGCATGCATCCCGCGGCCGGCGGCACTCCCCTTGCGATCACGCTGGGCATGGTCACGCTGCTGGGAATGCTGACCGCGGGGGCGCCCGTCTACCAGCGTGCATGGCGCGCGGCGCGCCACCGCAGCACCAATATGCACACGCTGGTCGCGCTCGGTACGCTCGCGGCCTTCGCCTACTCCGCGACGGCTACTCTATGGCCCGGGCTGCTCACCCGCCATCACATCCGCGCCGATCTCTACTACGACTCCGTGCTCTTCATCCTGGGATTTCTGCTGCTCGGCAACTGGTTGGAGACGCGTGCACGCAAGCGCGCACTGGACGCGGTACGCACGCTCGCGGAGCTTGAGCCCTCTGCGGCGCGCATCCTCAAGGATGGACGCGAGCTGACCGTGCCCACAGCCACCGTCCTGCCCGACGACATCGTGGTCCTTCGTCCCGGCGAGCGCGTCCCCGTCGACGGAATAGTCCTTCGCGGCTCGACCAGCGTCGATGAATCGTTGCTCACAGGTGAGTCGCAGCCGGTCGCGAAGTCCATCGGAGACTCACTCATCGCCGGCTCACTCAATTACGATGGAGCACTCGAATACCGCGCCACGGCCATCGGCGCCGAGAGCCGTCTGGGGCAGATTTTGCGGCTGGTCGAACAGGCGCAGTCCTCACGCGCGCCGATGCAGCAACTTGCGGATCGCGTCAGCGCCATCTTTGTCCCGGCCATCATCGTGCTGGCTCTTGCAACATTCATAGCCTGGTCCTTTTTCGATGTCAGCCGTGCCTTCGCGATAGCCGTCGCTGTGCTGGTCGTCGCCTGCCCCTGCGCTATGGGGTTGGCAGTACCTGCGGCCTTGACCGTCGCCATCGGGCGCGGCGCGCAGCTCGGCATCCTCTTCAAGGGCGGCGAAGCTCTGGAGCGGCTGGCCCACGTGGATACCGTTCTGCTGGACAAGACCGGCACGCTCACCGAAGGAAAGCCGAGCGTGGTTGCTGTGCTGCCATTCGCCGAGTGGACGGAAGACCGCCTGCTGCAGCTCGCCGCTTCCGCGGAACAGCGCTCCGAGCATCCGCTTGCGCGCGCGGTGCTTCATGCAGCGGAAGCACGCAACCTGACGTTGCTGCCGATCGGAGAATTTCAGGCCCGCCCCGGTATGGGGCTCGAAGCGACCGTAGGCAGTGAAAAAGTTCTCGCCGGCAACGCGCGCCTTCTGGAAGTGCACGGCATCGCCATGCCCCAACTGCCCGCGGAAGCTGGCACGACACCCCTGCATATCGCGCACTCCGGCAGATATGCAGGAACGCTTCTGTGCAGGGACGCGCTGCGCGATGATGCGGTCGGCGCACTGCGAGCCCTGCGCGAGCTCCATCTCCAGCCAATCATGCTGACCGGCGACACCGCGGCCGCCTCGCAGCCGCTCGCCGAGACTCTCGGCATCCGGGAGGTTTACGCCAGTCTTTCTCCGGAGCAGAAGCTCGCACGCATCCGCGAGCTGCAGGCCCGCGGCGCACGTGTCCTGATGGTCGGCGATGGCATCAACGATGCTGCCGCCATCGCGCAGGCAGACTCCGGCATCGGCATGGGAACGGGCACCGAGCTGGCGCGCGAGGCCGGCGACGCTATCCTGCTGCACAGCAACCTTGCGGACATGGTGGCCGCCCTGAAGCTGGCGCGCGCAACCCGCCGCATCATGAAACAAAACCTTGGCTGGGCGGCGGGCTACAACCTGCTGGCCGTGCCGCTCGCCGCCGGCGTTCTCTTCCCGGCCTTTGGCATCCTGCTCTCGCCGGCAGTCGCCGCAGCCGCCATGGCCCTGAGCTCCGTGAGCGTGCTGCTCAACAGTCTTCGCCTGCGGCGTTGGAGGACAACATGAAATCTAGCAAGCCGCAGGCCGGACAGAAGCCATCCGCACAGAAAGCCTCCCCGGCTGCATGCCACACGGATGAAAGGCTTGCCGTCGCCGTGGATCCCGAGCTCAAAACCGCTGCCGTTCGCCGGCTGCGCCGCATCGCGGGACAGGTACGGGGACTCGAATCGATGGTTGACCAGGAGCGTTACTGCGCAGACATCCTGGTGCAGATTGCGTCCGTACAGGAGGCGCTCCGCGGCGTGAGCCGCCTGCTGATGCGCAATCATCTGGAACACTGTGCCACCACGGCCATCCGGGACGGCGGCGAGAACGCCAGCGCCATGTATGACGAGTTGCTCGATCTCGTCTATCGACACGCGCGCTGAGGCACGGAGACACGCGCGCTATGCTTCCGGAGCACGCGCGCTGGCTCGCCCTTGTAGACTAAGCGCAGGCTGGTCCCGTGCGCATCCTGAGACGCTACATCCTGAGCGAGGTGATCTCGCACGCCCTCATTGGTGGCGCGCTGTTCACATTCATTCTTTTCATGCGCCCGCTCGCGGACATCCTGGGCGTCATCGTCCGGGAGAGCGCATCGCTCGCCAGCATGGGCGAGATATTCCTCTTCACCTTGCCCAACACCTTCACCATGACCATTCCCATGGCGGTGCTTGTGGGCGTGTTGCTGGGCTTGAGCCGCATGGCGGCTGATAGCGAAATCACCGCGATGCGCGCCGCCGGCATCGGCGTCTGGCGCTTCGTTGGCATTGTCTCGCTCGTCGCCATTCTCGGCTGGGGCATCTCGCTGCTCAACGCACTCTATCTCGCCCCCAAGGCGGCCGAAGCGCTTCTGCAGCTTGAGAACGCGTTGAAGACCTCACAGGCGTCCTTTGAGATTCAGCCTCGCGTCTTCTATGAAGACTTCAAAAACTATGTGCTCTACGTGCAGAACGTCCGCGGTTCCGTGGGTGCCTCCCAGTGGCAGCACGTCTTCCTTGCCGACCTCACCAATCCCGCCTCGCCGCTGATCATCACCGCCGCCCAGGCCACCGTGGTGAATGCGGGCGAGGGCGAGATCCGTATGCGGCTCCGTGACGGTACCCGCCACCAGTTCGTTGCCAACGATCCCAATCAATACTCTGTCTCCACCTTTGCGGAAGCCGATCTTCCGCTGCAGACCGGCAACCAGGAAGACACGCACATCACTCACGCGGACGCCCCGGTACTGGCAATGTCGACAGCGGAGCTCTACCGAAAATCCCAACATCCCGGCGCGCACTGGTATCGCATCGAATTTTATAAACGCCTCGCGTTCCCGGCATCCTGCATTGTCCTGATGCTGGTCGGCGTGCCGCTGGGACTCTCTTCCCGCCGCGGCGGCAAGAGCGCCGGCTTTGTCCTCACGATCGCGCTGGTCTTTGTCTACTACTTCCTTTCGCTCACCGGTGTGTCACTGGCGCGGCAGGGAAAGATCAGCCCTTTTCTCGGTGTCTGGGCGGCAAACATTCTCTTTGCGGTCTTTGGCCTGCTTCTTTTGCGACAGCTCAGCCGCGGCGGCATGGCTCCCTTCGCATTCAACTTCAGCGGAATACGAGCCGCAGGCAAAGTGCCATTGCCGCGTCTGCCGCTTTTGGATGCAACCCGCCGCCACCAAAGGTCAGGCCGCCGCAGCTTTCCGCTCATCCTCGATGACTACGTCCTGCGCGAATTCCTCTCTACCTTTGCCATGGTGCTGGTCAGCTTCGTGCTGCTCCTGCTTGTCTTCACCTTCTTCGAGCGCCTCGGTGACATCATCCGCAACCGCACCCCTCTGGTGACGGTGGGCGCCTATCTTTTCAATCTTGTTCCCAGCATGATTTACACCCTGATGCCGCTGGGTGTACTCGTCGCCGTGCTGGTGACGTTTGGCGTGCTGAACCGCTCCAGCGAGCTCATCGCCATGAAGGCCACGGGCATCAGCATCTATCGCGTCATCGTGCCCGTACTGGTGATCGCCGCCATTCTTGCCGCGGCCCTCTTCCTCTTCGACGAGAGCTATCTGCCCGGCGCCAACCGCCGCCAGGAAGCGCTGTTGAGCATCATCAAGGGAAGGCCGGCGCAAACCTTCCTGCGTCCGGACCAGCAATGGATCTTCGGCGAGCAGGAACCGGGCAAGCCCGGGCGCATCTACTACTACCAGTTCTTCGATCCAGATCATGATCGCTTCGCCAATCTCTCCCTCTTCGAATTCGATCCGGACACCTTCTCCCTCACCCGGCGCATCTTTGCCGACACTGCGCACTGGGACCCGCACCTGAATCAGTGGATCTTCGAAGATGGCTGGGATCGCCATTTTCAGGGCGAAGCCATCAGCAGTTACGACCGCTTCTCCCTCAGCACATTTGCCACCGTCACCGAGCAACCTTCCTACTTCAAGAAAGAGAACCGCCAGTCTTCGGAGATGAGCTTCATCGAGCTCTCGCGCTATATCCATGACCTGCGACAGAGCGGCTTCGACACCATGCGGCTGCGGGTGCAGCTCGATCACAAGATCGCCTATCCGTTGATCACGCTCATCATGGCTGTGCTGGCAGTGCCGTTCGCCCTGTCCATGGGCAAGCGCGGATCGCTCACCGGCATTGCGGCTGCCATTGCCGTAGCCGTCGCGTATTGGGTCGTCGCCGGCACCTTCGAGGCCATGGGCAACGTGAACATGCTGCCCGCATTCCTCGCGGCCTGGTCGCCTGATCTGCTCTTTGGTCTCGCCGGCGGCTACCTGCTGCTGAAGACACCAACCTGAGGACTGCTGTGATCAGCAATGCAGAAGACCGTCCCAGATCACACATGGAGGCAGCTGGATGATTCGCTATCGTATCGCAGCACTCACGGCCATCGTCGCCGCAACATTCGGCAGTCTAGTGTCTTTCTCCGGCGCATACGCGCAGGCTGCAGCGGATAAAGTCGCATCTGCTCAGCGGGAGGTTCTGCTGCAGGCCGACCACTCCTGGAATGGCGTGCCCTACACCCAGTACCCGAAGGGTCGCCCGGAACTCACGATGCTCAAGCTGACGATTGCCCCGCATACCAAGTTGCCGTGGCATACCCATCCCTTTCCAAACGCCGCTTACGTACTTTCAGGTACGCTCACGGTTCGGGACAAGGTAAGCGGTAAGACGAAGGTGGTTCATCAGGGTGAGGCATTTGCCGAGACCGTGGACGACGTCCATCGGGGCGAGACAGGCGATGAACCCGTGGTCTTGCTGGTCACGTATGCAGGCACGCCCGGCGTTCCAACATCGATTCCGGTCAAAGGAGAGCAGGCGGAATACTAGTGCGGATACCGCAAGACGCTACTTGATTGAATCCGACTGCGCATGGGTGTCGCCGGGCAATGCAATCTGCGGCACCAGCATGTCTTCCTTGCGATAGATCAGGTTGGTGGCGTTCAGCGTCGCCAGCTCGAAGCCGTGTCCGTGCGTGATCGCATCCGTGGGGCAGGCCTCGACGCAATATCCGCAAAAGATACAGCGGTTGTAATCGATGTTGTAGACCTTCGCGTAGCGCTCTGCGCTGGAGATGCGCTTCTCCTCGGTGTTCTCCGCCGCCTCGATGTAGATGCAGTTGGAGGGGCAGGCCGCGGCGCACAGGAAGCACGCCACGCACTTCTCCAGGCCATTCTCATCGCGCTGCAGCACATGCGCACCGCGGAACCGGTCCTGAAAATGCGCGCCGCGGTTTGGCCCCGGGCCGTCCGGATAGTTCTCCACCTCGGTCGGCTTGAACATCTCGCCGAAGGTGATCGACATGCCCTTGGCCACGCCGGCAATATTTCGCACGATAGACATACAGTCAGTATACGACGCGCCCACCTTTCCTTCGCTACGCATGGGTGCGTCGGCAGTGGGTCAGTTTGGAGTTCGGTAGTGGGTCAGTTTGGGGTAATGACTGAACTTTCCGAAAACCCGAACTTTGCAGGCACAACGGGATACTTCCCGGACAGCGCGTCGCTCGTCCAGATCGTCGGATGCCACTGATTTCGTTTATGAACACTTGGCGTCAGCAGAACCAATGGAATTTCAGCCTGCTTTTACTCCCCACTGTTCTTAGATGAGCCCTTCGGCCCTCGCATAGTGCAGATATGCGATAGACGACTGTTTCACCTGCGATCGCGCCTTAACCCTTCGGTCCATTAGATACGTCGATACCTCGCAGACCGCCATCACGCCCCCCACAATCGCCGCCGGGATCGCAATCACCGGAGCGGCTGCCGCTATGCCACCGAGTGCCACCAACGAACTCCAGAACGCCGGTGAATTCGATTTAACCAACGTTTTGACCGATCCGAAAACTGTTTCGATTTTCGCGTCGCCCAGGGCGGCCGAAAGATTCGAAACTTCTATCTGCTGCTTTTCCGCAAAGTGGATCAAGTTGCGCCGCACTTCCTCTTTGTCTTGAGACTTCGCAAGTTTGTCTTCGAGATCGTCAATACCGCTTCGAAACCGCAACAACTCGTCCTTGCGTTTCCGTGTGAACTCAATGATCTTGCGCATATCAGTCCCGGGTTTAGGCACAGGTAGGACCTTCTGCAAATGGAGCTGAACGCCGGTCTCTCCTTCTTCCTCTTGGATTCCGCCATAAACGAGATCGCGGTATTCCTGACGGTCGGTTCCGGGAACAGTCGCCTCTTCATCGATAGCGGACAGGTACTTCGCCAAAAGACTGAGGTAGAGAAGCGCCGTGTTTTTTTCCACGAGCATCCAGTCGAAGGGGTCTCCCTCGTTGTACGGCGTCGATTCCGCAGGTTTGATCAGTCCCTCGCTCTGAAGAATGCCGAGAATGTAATCATTGGTCTTACCGCGATGAACGTGAACATACTCGTCGCTGCGTTGTGTGCGATGTCCCTCAGTGGCTACGATCGCTCGCAGGTCGTTCCCGATTTGCACGGCTTCGTCCCAGCCGCGTCCGCCTCGTCCAAGTGTGAGTTGCTCCGGTGAAATGGCGCGAAAGATTTTTTCCTGCTGCAGGAACGTGAGTTCAGGTGTTAAGGGGCTCAGCAGGCCACGAGATTCGCCTTCCCAAGTCATATTTTGGGGGACAATCGATGCAACCTCATCGAAGTAAAATACTGCCTGCCTCAGCCACCAATTGTCGGGAATCGAAATGGTCGGATAGTACAACACCGTTCTCTTCATGGGACACTCACCGGTACCGAACTTCGGCAGAACACATCATAAGCCGTTCAATTTTTCCCGCCTATAGATACTGTGTACGCCGTTCTGATCACTTTATTCCCGGTTTGCCGGCAACTCGGAAACAACCCTGCCGACCGACGATCCGATTTAGGCGTCATAGTTCCCCAAAAATGGGGTTATAGGTAACTTTGTTTGCCCCGGAGTTCAAACTGGTCCACTACCGCTGCTTGCCCGCCTTCGTCTGCTGCGCAACGCGTTCTTTCAACGCCGCTTCCGATCGATCGATGTACGCGCGATACCCCGCGGGATCGACGAATGGATTTGCAGCGCCGGACGGATCAGCCGCAAGCGCCGCGCGTTTGCGGTCCAGCTCGAACTCCCAGGGATGCGCGGCCAGAAAGATGTCGCAGGGCAGCGCGCGCATGGTAGCAATGCTGCGGGTGTAGTCGCTCACGATGCCCGGGTACTTCCGGTTGTTCACCAGTTGATAGTCAGGCGCGGAAAGACTGCAGGCAAAGACGACATGCCGCAACTACTCCGTGATCCTTCACCGTCATCGTCCAGGTAGTGCAGCCCCTGGTATGCCCCGGAGTGAAGTGGGGTGTTAAGGCAACTCCGCCCAGCCGCACTGGCTGATCATTCTTCAGCAAGCCATCCGGCTTCACTGGCGGATACGAGTACTTGCTACCCCACGCAAAGTCGTCCTTGTCGCCGTTTTCCAGCATCGGCGCTTCTGCCGGACTCACCAGCAGCCGCGCATGTGTCGCAGCCTTCATCGCTGCGAGGCCGCCGGCGTGATCGAAGTGGCCGTGGCTGATCAGCAGAACATGAACGTCCTCGACGCGAAAGCCCAGCTTGCGGATGCTCGCCTCCACCAGCGGCACTGTCTCGCGAAATCCCGTGTCGATCAGGATGTCGCCCGCCGGCGTGGTGATCAGGTACGAAGCCACGCCCTCAGCGCCCACGTAGTAGAGATTGTCCGCAATGCGAAAGGGCGGCACGGGCTTGTTCCACTTCGCATTGGCCGGCGCATATTGCGCCATGGCAGGGAGCGACGCAATCAGCGTGCAGAGCAGAGCGAAAAGGCGCAACATGCCGCCACACTAGCAGAAGAACGGCGGTCTAACGCGGAGGAGCATCCGGAGGAACAATATGTCGTGATACGATATATTGATGAAAGAGGGAAAGCATTCCTCGGACGGCCTGATCGAGCGGCTGGCCGAATTTCGCTATCGCCTTCGCGCCTTCGTACAGTTCAGTGAGCAGGCGGCCCACGCGGCTGGTCTCCAGCCGCAGCAGCACCAGTTGCTGCTGCAGATCTCCGGAGCGCCTGCCGGCGCAGTCCCCACCATCGCCTACGCGGCCGAGCGGCTCGGCCTCCGGCACAACAGCGTGGTCGAGCTCGCAAACCGCTCCGTTGAAGAAGGCCTGCTCGAGCGCACCAGCGACGAAGCGGACGCCCGCCGTGTCCTGCTGCGCATCACGTCGAAGGGCGCGCGGTTGCTCCACAAGCTGGCGGCACACCACCGCAGCGAGCTTGAAGTGATGGGCCCCGCCCTGATCGAGGCGCTTACCCGCATTGAACACTTTGACCAGGAGCACACGCCGGCGCAGCCCGGGGCGCGTGCAGCGGCGCGAGGTGCGCGATGAAAAGCCACTCCTCCACACTTCGCGACTTCACCGTCGATCGCCGCGTCTGGCTGATCTCCGGCCTCGCCATCATCGTGGGCATCGGCGGCGCAGCATTAGCTGTCCTGCTCCTGCGCGCCATCGCGTTCGTCACCAATCTTTTCTACTACCACCGCTTCAGTCTCGAGATGGTCGGGCCGGCCGGTTCCTCGCTCGGCTACTGGATGGTGCTGGTGCCCATTGTCGGCGGCATCATCGTCGGCATCATGGCCCGCTACGGCTCAGATAAGATTCGCGGCCACGGCATTCCGGAAGCCATCGAAGCCATCCTGCTGAACGGCGCACGCGTCGAGCCGCGCGTCGCCGTGCTCAAGCCCATCTCGGCGGCCATCGCCATCGGCTCCGGTGGTCCTTTCGGTGCGGAAGGCCCCATCATCATGACCGGCGGCGCCTTTGGCTCGCTGCTGGCGCAATGGGTCAAGCTCACCGATGCGGAGCGCACCACGCTGCTCGTCGCCGGAGCCGCCGCAGGCATGTCCGCCACCTTCGCCGCGCCTTTTGCAGCGGTACTGCTCGCGGTCGAATTGCTGCTCTTCGAATGGCGCCCACGCTCGCTGATTCCCGTCGCCTTCGCCAGCGTCACCGCCGCCGTGCTGCGCGTTATCTGGCTCGGCGCCGGTCCGCTGTTTCCGCTCTCCACGGAAGCCATCCCTCGCGGCGTACGTTTCGCCGTGCTCGCCGCGGTGCTCGGCGCAGTTATCGGCCTGGCCGCCGCCGCCCTCAGCCGCATGATGTATGGCTTCGAAGACCTCTTCGGCAAGCTCCCGGTGCACTGGATGTGGTGGCCCGCCATCGGCGGTCTCGGCGTCGGTATCGGCGGCCTCTTCTTCCCCCGCGGACTCGGCGTTGGCTACGACAACATCGCGATCCTGCTTGCCGGGCATGCGACGCTCGCGCTCATCTTCGGCGTCATCGTTTTCAAATCGCTGATGTGGGCCTTCTCTCTTGGCTCCGGCACTTCGGGCGGCGTGCTCGCCCCGCTGCTCATGATCGGCGCCTCGCTCGGCGCGCTCTCCGCCCACCTGCTGCACATGCCGGAAGGCACGCTGGCGTTGCTCGGAATGGGTGCGATGCTCGCCGGTGCGCTCGGCTCGCCGCTTACCGCGATCGTCTTCTCCATCGAGTTGACGCATGCGCTGCCTGCGCTCCTGCCGTTGATCGCCGCCTGCATCGCCGCTTACACCGTCACCTCGCTCATCATGCCGCGCTCCATCCTGACGGAGAAGCTCGGCCGCCGCGGACATCACCTCACCCGCGAGTACGGCGTCGATCCCCTGGAGATGGTCAGCGTCGAAGATGCGATGACGGACGTTGCCGATGAACACGCGCCCCTCATGGCCGAGCTCCCGCCGGTCTACACCTTCGCCGACGAGACCTGTCGCAGCGCGGCGGAGCGCATGGCCACCACCGGCCAGATACGGCTTGCCGTGCTGGATCGCAAAACTCTGCAGCCGCGCGGCTACGTCTCGCTGCAGGACCTGTTGATCGGCCGCCGCCGCTTCGTCGAACGCGAGGAGGACCGCGAGCGCGTCTTTCGTCTGATGACCTCGCGGAGTCCCGAACATCCCGATCCCGTCGTCACCCGCGAGGAGACCCGAGAGCATCCCGTCGAGCGTTAGCACGGTGCGTTTCGCTTCCGCGCGGCGAAGTGGTCACGAGAATGAGGCGAGTGTCGGTCCTGGCATGCTTCCTGTCGCAGCACCTTGTGCGGAAGATGCCATACAATCCTCGGCGGGCGGCATCCCATGCCAGAGTGTTGTAAGAGATAGAAGTGCGTTAGCCCGCATGCGCGCAGCTGCGAGCGGAAGGACGGGAGAGATATGGCCACGGAGATCAAGTTCGGAACCTCGGGCTGGCGAGCCATCGTTGCGGAGGAGTTTACGGTTGCCAACGTGCGCCGCGCCGTGACCGGCATAGCCACCTATGTTGCCAGCCAGCCGGGCAGTCATCGCGTGCTGGTGGGGCGCGATCCGCGGTTTCTCGGCGAGATGTTTGTGGACGAGGCGGCCCGCCTGCTGGCGCAACATGGCGTGACGCCGGTGGTCATTCCGGATGCCGCTCCTACGCCGGCGATCGCTTACGCCATCCGCGAACAGAAGGCGAGCGGCGGCATCAACTTCACCGCATCGCACAATCCGCCGGAGTACAACGGCATCAAGTTTTCCACGCCCGACGGTGCGCCGGCGCTTCCGGAGACCACCAGCCGCATTGAGGCGGCGATTCGCGCGCTGGGGGATGCACCTGTGGCGCAGGCGAAGCCTGTAGAGAATGTGCAGCAGCTGGAGGTGAAGCCTCATTATCTGAAGCGTCTGGGCGAGCTGGTCGATTTCAAGGCTATTCAGACGGCGAAGATCAAAATTGTCTTTGATCCCTTCTGGGGAGCGGCGCGCGGTTATACGTCGGACATTCTGCGCGATCACGGCATCGACGTGAGCTGCGTGCATGATTACCGCGATGTGCTCTTCGGCGGTCACGCGCCGGAGCCGGACGATCATCTGCTGGGCGACGCGAAGAAAAAGATGCGGGAGACAAGCGCGCACATTGGCATTGCGACGGATGGGGATGCGGACCGCTTCGGCATCGTCGATGCGGACGGCACGTTTATCCAGCCGAACTATGTGATCGCACTGCTGTTCGAATATCTGATCGAGACACGCGGGTGGAAGAACGGGGTCGCGAAGTCGGTAGCCACTACCAATCTGATCAATGCGATTGCTGACAAGCAGGGAATCGAGCTGCACGAAACGCCGGTGGGCTTCAAGTTTATCGGCGAGCTGATTCTCAAGGATGCGATTGCGATTGGCGGCGAGGAGAGCGCCGGGCTCACCATCCGCGGCCACGTCCCGGAGAAGGATGGCGTGATCGCCGGCCTGTTGATGGCGGAGATGGTGGCGCGCCGCGGCCGCAGTATCGGCGAGCAGCTTCAGGATCTGTTTGGCAAATATGGTTCCTTCTACCCGGTGCGCGAGAACTTCCGCTTGACCGACGAGGGGAAGCAGAAGTTCACTGAAAAGGTAAAGAAAGATCCCGAGGAGCTTGCCGGGCAAAAGGTGAAGCAGGTGGTGCGCACCGATGGGCTGAAGCTGATCTTCGAGGATGGCTCGTGGGTGTGCTATCGCCTCTCCGGCACGGAGCCGGTCGTACGCGTCTATACCGAAGCGCGGGATCAGCAGGAGAGCGCCACACTGACGCAAGCGGCGAAGGATTGGGTTCTGCAGTAAAAGGGATATGGCGACAAAAGAACAGGGAAGCGAAGCGTGGACAGAATCATGAATGCGAAATCAGTCAATCCGGCCCCTGCGAACACGCCAAGGGCCAGGCTTGCGCGGCGCTTCACCGTGGCGACAGCCGCGTACGGACAGCGCCGCCGCATCGCGACCGTCTTCGCGATCGTGATCGCAACGCTGCTCGGCTACCACGCATTCCTGGGAGCGAACGGAGTCGTGGCCTACCGCGCCAAGCGTAGTGAAGATCATGCCCTGGCGCAGCAACTCGAGAAAATAAAGAGCGAGAACAGCCGGCTGAAGGCGCATGTTGAGCACCTGAAGACGGACCCGGATGCGATCGAATACGAGGCGCACACGCGGCTGCGCTACACCAGGCCGGACCAGGTGATCGTGTTGAACGATACTCCGAACACCGCCACGCGGACTCCGAACACGGCTACGCCTGCGAACGGCGCGGGGCCTGCTGCAAAGACCGCTGCGCCTGCAGACGGAACGACGCCGCAACGCTGAATACTGCCTCTGCATCGCGGTTTATACTGAGGCTATGAGCACAGCAGCAGCGCCGCGCGACCGCTATCTATTCGGCTCACTCGAGAGCAGCGCCAAGAACCAGATGAAGGTGCAGGAAGCGAACTTCGGCGAGGAGCCGCCGGAGGGCATCATCCTGACATCTCTCGACTTTGCGGTGAACTGGATTCGCAAGAGCTCGGTATGGCCGATGACATTTGGCCTCGCATGTTGCGCAATCGAAATGATGTCGATGGGTGCGGCGCGTTTTGACGTCGCGCGATTCGGCGCGGAGGTATTTCGTCCCTCGCCGCGTCAGTCCGATCTGATGGTGATCGCCGGCCGCGTCTCGCAGAAGATGGCGCCCGTGATCCGCCGGCTGTGGGAGCAGATGCCTGAACCCAAGTGGGTGATCTCGATGGGCGCGTGCGCGACGTCAGGCGGAGTTTTCAACAATTACGCGCTGGTGCAGGGCGTGAACCAGATCATCCCCGTGGATGTATACGTTCCGGGGTGCCCGCCCCGGCCGGAACAGCTCATTTATGCGATCACACTGCTGCAGGAAAAGATCCTGCGGGAGCGCGGCAGTCTGAAACGAGCCCTTAATTTAAGCTGAACCTCCTCAAATCAGGCGAAATAGTACTTGAAATGGAGAGATATGCCATTAGGATGGTGCAGTCCGGAATATGTTCCGGATCGAGTGCACCTTTTATTGGGCGACTGTCTGCTGGTTATGTGATGGGTTACTCTAGTGATGCTCTGGATAAGCTATTGAAACTTCTAGGCAACTCACCCATTAGAATGTGCACTAATCTAGGCAACGCCTGGTAGTTCGTCCTTGCGTTGCCTGCCAGTTTTCTACCGGATGGCCGAGAGAGTCTTGGGGTATGATGGGACACTCAAGTGCCATTCGTAATTGATTTGTATGACTTTCAGTACGGTTGCGGAGGATAGACGCATGCATTTACGTCCGTTGCATTCTCTGAGCCGGATTCTGCTCGTAACCTGTGCGGTTGGCCTGGGAACAACGGCTCTCTTTGCTCAGGATACGACGACTTCGCCGTCGACGCCGACTCCGAATTCAACGCAGACTCCGCCTCAGCCCACTCAGGCGCCCACGGCGCCTCAGACTACTCCAGACCAATCGAGTAGCGCTCCGGCGGCTGCGCCTGCCGCCCCCGCCTCTGCATCCACCGCTCCGCAAGCTCCCTTTGCTTCGCGGATCGATATCTTTGCAGGGTATTCGTATCTAGCACCCCACGGCTCGGTCACGATCCCTGGCGGCGCCCTGATCGGTGTCGGTGGTCCGGTTACATACTCGGCTATCAACTACGGCGCGATTGGCAGCGGTACCTACTTCTTCAATCGCTATGTAGGCGCCCAGGTGGAGTACAGCAACCACCCGGACGGGAACAACGACGGCGCGCAGGTGGCTTCGGGCGGCATCGTCTTCCGGTATCCGACCGAGGACGTCACGCCGTTTGTGCACTTCGAGGCGGGCGCGGTTAAGCTCGGCGGTCCTTACAAGCAGCCATACACCTGGGGTCCTGCACTGACGGCTGGCGGCGGTCTCGATTACGGGATCGGCCACCATTTCGCCATTCGCGTCTTCCAGGCCGATTATCAGTACTATCACGTCAATTTTGGTCCGCAGAACCCGTTGCCAACCGGTGGACGCGCCAATCTGGATGTGGTCCGTCTGAGCGCAGGCCTGGTCTATCGCATGGGTAACATCACGCCGCCTCCGCCCGTCACCTACCAGTGCGCGGCGAGCCCGGCCTCTGTTTATCCTGGCGATCCGGTCACCGTGACGGGTACCGCGACCAACCTGAACCCCAAGAAGAATCCTACCTATACCTGGACCGGCAATAACGGCGTCAAGGTTACGGGCGACAGCACCACGGCCAACGTCGACACCAACGGCCTGAACCCAGGCAGCTACACGGTTACGGGTCATGTGTCGCAGGGTCAAAAGCCCGGAATGTTCGCCGATTGCACCGCGAACTTCGAGGTCAAGCAGTTTGAGCCGCCGACCATCAGTTGCTCAGCGAACCCCACCACCCTGAAGCCGGGTGACAGCTCGACGATCACTGCACAAGGCGTAAGCCCGCAGAATCGCCCGCTGACCTACACCTACTCCGCCTCCGCTGGCCAGATCAACGGCAGCAACAACACAGCGACCCTGAATACGTCTGGCGCGCCTGCCGGTCCGATTACCGTGACCTGCAACGTGGCGGATGACAAGGGTCAGACGGCCTCGACCACGACTTCGGTCAACATCGAGCAGCCGCCACCGCCGCCGCAGCCCAAGACGCAGACGCTCTGCTCGATCAACTTCGATCGTGACAAGCGCCGTCCGGGCCGTGTCGACAACGAAGCCAAGGCCTGCCTGGATGACGTAGCCCTCAACCTGCAGCGTCAGTCGGATGCGACTGCTGTTGTGGTTGGAGACTCGGCAACCGACGAGAAACAGGGTCCGAAGCTGGCAGCGCAGCGCGCTGTCAACGCCAAGGACTACCTGGTCAAGGAGAAGGGCATCGATGCCTCTCGTGTCCAGGTTCGGACTGGTACCGAAGCCGGTAAGCAGGTACAAAACTACCTGGTTCCGACTGGTGCCAACTTCGACACCGATGTGCAGGGTACAACCCAGGTGAACGAGGACAGTGTGCGGCCCCAGGCCCGCACTGGCCGCGCCGCCGGGCGGCACCACAAGAAGAAGGCAGCTGCCCAGTAGGCGCTGCTCCGCATCACAAAGGGCTGACCGGGTCTCCGGTCAGCCCTTTTTTCTGCCCCTGCATTCCTATCCCGGGCGGGTCATCTGGCAGATGTTCAGCTTGGTACGGGCCCCTTCGTGTGATTGCCAGCTCTTCCCCAAGACCGTTACTCTTGCACAAACAGTTTTCCTAAGAGGTCGTGCCGTTCCGATGAATCGTTGTCTCGCGTCTCTACTCCTGCTCTCTGCCTCATCTCTTCCGCTTTTGGCTCTGCCCCCACAGGCGGCAACGAATGCGAATCCAGTGGCGACTGCATGGGTTCCAGTGGGCCCTGACGGAGGGGATGCCCGCAGTTTTGCCGCTGATCCGTCCGACAGCAGGCACATCTATCTGGGAACGACCAATAGCTGGCTTTACGAGAGCCGCGACGCGGGTGCCTCCTGGCACCGCCTGGCCAAGCTCTCGCCCAAAGATGATTTGATTGTCGACAACATCACGCTGGACGAATCCGATCCCAACACCATCTACGTAGCAACCTGGGTTGTGGATCATCCCGACGGGGGACTCTTCATCAGCCATGATTCGGGAAGGACCTGGTCCAAGAACCCTGCCATGGATGGCCAGTCGATTCGTGCGCTGGCGCAGGCGGCCTCGAATCCAAAGATGCTTGTAGTCGGCACTCTGAAGGGCGTCTTCCGCAGTGAGGACGGCGGCCAGCACTGGGACCAGATCAGCCCCGCAAGCAACGCGGAACTGCATGAGGTCGAATCCATTGCGATCGATCCCAAGGACCCGAAGACGATCTACGCCGGGACCTGGCACCTTCCCTGGAAGACCACGGACGGCGGTGCGAACTGGCACAACATCAAGCAAGGGCTAATCGACGACTCGGACGTGTTTTCCATCATCATCGATCCGACCGCGCCGCAAACCGTCTATACCAGCGCCTGCTCGGGCATCTACAAGAGCGATAACGGCGGCGAGCTTTACCACAAGATCCAGGGCATTCCCTCGACAGCGCGACGCACCCGCGTGCTGATGCAGGACCCCGTCGACCACTCCATGGTCTACGCCGGAACCACAGAGGGTCTCTATCGCACCAGCTCGGCGGGCACAAACTGGACGCGTCTGACCGGTCCGGATGTGATCATCAATGATGTCTACGTCGACCCGAAGAATCCCAGGCACGTGCTGCTCGCGACGGATCGCAGCGGCGTGCTGATGAGCAACGACCAGGCGGGTACTTTCGCCGAGTCTAACCAGGGCTTCTCACAGCGCCAAGTGGTGGCGCTGGCGAAGGACATCAAGGACCCGAACCGCCTCTATGCCGGCGTGGTGAACGACAAGATGTATGGCGGCGTCTTCACCACAGGCGATGGCGGCCAGAGCTGGCAGCAGCAGAGCCAGGGGCTGGATGGGCGTGACGTATTCAGCCTTGCGGAGAGCGCGGATGGCACGCTGCTGGCTGGAACCAGTCATGGCATCTTCGAGTGGCAGAATGGCCGCTGGCAGTCTGCAGGGCGCGTGGTTCAGATGGTGGAGAAGACGACCTCCGTGCGCCGCAAAGGCAAACTCGTGAAGACGACGGCGAGAATCGCGAAGCCTGCCGGCGAGATCGATGGACGTGTGAACGAATTCGATCTGAGCGGCAGCACCTGGTACGCGGCGAGCTCCGCGGGTGTGTTCCAGAGCGACAATCAGGGCAAGGTGTGGACGGGTGGTCCGGTTCTTGGACAGACCGACTACCGCAATGTGCACGCGATGGGGTCTGTCGTACTGGCAACTCGCCGCGCCGGCATCGCAATCTCCCAGGATGGCGGCAAGACGTGGCAGTCGCAGCCGCTGCCCGGCCAGCTTACGACGATTCGCACCAGCACCATCGCGCCCGGCGGAAGCATGTGGATTGGCGGCCGCGAGGGCGTGTACTACAGCACCGACAATGGCGCGAACTGGAAGTTCATGTCGAGTCTGCCCTTCTCGGACATCAGCGCCATCGAGTACGAGAACGATCTGAAGCGGATTGTCATCACCTCGTGGAGTTCCACCTGGGTGATGGCTGTGAACGAGGCAGACAAAAGCTGGAAGTGGTGGGACGCAGGCTGGCATGTGCGCGGCGTCCGCTCCAATGGCGGCCGCTTGCTTGCAGCCTCGCTGTACAACGGCGTGGTGGTCCAGCCGCAGAGCAATACTCCAAAACAGGGTGTCGGGGTCGCAGGAGCGCAGTAGC
Organism: uncultured Acidobacteriaceae bacterium; assembly: GCA_963757575.1. Classification (GTDB taxonomy): domain Bacteria; phylum Acidobacteriota; class Terriglobia; order Terriglobales; family Acidobacteriaceae; genus KBS-83. The sequence continues at coordinate 46,266 of CAVWSD010000007.1, read as the reverse complement.
GCGCTTTTCCTGTTAGTGTGAGCGCAGAATCCACCTGACGTAGTCTCCCCGCGACCGGAGACTACGAGAGCGATAGCTTGCCTGCCGATCCCTACGGGAAAAACGATCCAGATCTCTCGCAAGTGAAGCTGCGTCCGTTTGAAGCGAAGGACCTGCCTGCGCTCCTGCATCTGGATGCAGTCTGTTTTCCTCCACAAATTTCCTATTCGCGCGCGGAGCTTGAATATTTCGTGCGGCACCCCCGCAGCACGACAACCATTGCGGAGGCCGGCAGCCAGGTCGCCGGTTTCTGCGTCGTCGACTGGAAGCTGGAGTCCGGCCGCAAGGTGGGCCACTTCATCACCATCGATGTGGCGCCGGAGCTGCGCCGCAAGGGGCTGGGGCGATTGCTGATGCAGGCCGGCGAGGCGGATTTGGCGGGCATGGGCTGTATTGCGATGACGCTTGAGGTGGCGACCAACAACAGTGGAGCCCAGGCCTTCTATGAGCGTCTCGGATATCACACCGCTGGACGCATTCCCGGCTACTACGCAGATGGCACGGATGCACTGGTCATGCGCAAGCTGTTGAACTCCACCGATTGAGGCATCAGTGCGGAGGCGCGGTGACCGCCGGTGCAGGGGAAGGGCCGGGCGGCGAGCCGGCTGCGTTCAGGGCGGACCTTATTGCCATGCGGGTGCTCTCAGCCGGTGGCCCGCTGACTCTGCTCAAAACCCGACCGCTGCGATCCGTAAGCAGCAGCACTACCTGCTTCTCCGTGGATATGCCGAGCTTCTGTTCGAATGCATGCTTGTCGACGTAGATGGGGAGCGTGCTCGGCCAGTGGCTGTGGTCCGGCGACGCGCTGCGCATGGACGCGTTCTGCCACCAGCGCGAGAGAAAGTTCTTTTGTGGAGAGACTAACAAGGTGTACGACGCGAGTGACGGATCACTCGCGCGCCAGCGGTCGATGACGGCGTTCCAGTCGTCGATGTCATGCTCCTGGGTCAGGTCAAAGTAGAGCAGCAGGAGGTTACGGTCTCCATGAAAGTCCGCCGGCAGCGTGATCCGGTTTTTGTTCAGCGTGTCAAAGCTGATGGTGGGAAGCACGATCGGCTCTGCCGCGCGCACTGCAATGACAGCAAATAGAGCGAGCAGAAGAATCCGGGCTGTCAGGGAACGCATGTCTCGTGACGACTCGCTTTGGATGAGGCACCCGGTAAGCAACGGAGGTGCGCTGCACCGCATGGTAACAGCAGCCGATATGGTTGTCCGACTCGAGGTGATTCTGTGGCGTTATCATGGAGTCTGTGAGCCTTTCTGAAGTGAAGCGGAAATCGAGCCGTGACTTTCGCACAGAGGACGAGCGCCTTCGTCCCATCGCGGAGAAGGTCTTTGCCGGCGAGCGCCTGGGCTTTGAGGATGGGCTGACGCTCTATGGCAGCGCAGACATCCTCGCAGTGGGCTGGCTGGCCAACTGGGTGCGCGAGTCGTTGCACGGCGATATCACCTATTTCAATGTGAACCGGCACATCAATCCGACGAACGTATGTGTCGCGGCATGCCGCTTGTGCGCTTTTGGCCGCAAGAAGGATGATGCCGGCGCATATACGATGGCGCTCGAAGAGGCGTGGACCGCTGCAGCGAGCGGCTATCACGAGGCGGTCACCGAGTTTCACATTGTCGGCGGCCTGCATCCGGATCTGCCGCTCGAGTACTTCCTGGACCTGGTTCGCGGGCTCAAAGAGCGCTTCCCGAAGGTACATATCAAGGCCTTCACCATGGTTGAGGTGTCGTTCCTCGCGCGGCGGGCGAAGATTTCGATTCCTGAGGTGCTGGTCAGACTGAAAGAGTCGGGCGTCGATTCGATGCCTGGCGGCGGCGCGGAGATTTTCTCCGATCGCGTGCGGCACATCATCTGCGATCACAAGATCGACGGTGGGGAATGGCTGGAGACGGCACGGACGGCGCACAAGCTGGGACTACGCTCGAATGCCACGATGCTCTATGGCCATGTAGAAAACGACGAAGACCGCGTGGACCACATGCTGCGGCTGCGTGAAGTGCAGGACGATACCGGCGGTTTCCAGACGTTTATTCCACTGGCCTTTCACCCGGACAACACGCCGCTGCAGCATCTGCCGCGCACTACAGGCTTTACTGATCTCCGGCAGATCGCTGTCGGCCGACTGCTGCTGGATAACTTTGCGCACATCAAGGCGTATTGGCAGATGATGACCGCCGGCATCGCGCAGGTTGCGCTCCGCTTCGGCGCGGACGACATCGACGGCACCGTGATTGAAGAGAAGATCTATCACGATGCAGGCGCGAGCACGCCGCAGGGAATGCGGCGCAGCGACCTGATCCGGCTGATTCGCGAGGCAGGCCGCGAGCCGTTTGAGCGCGATACTCTCTATCGGCCGGTCATCCGCACGGAAGAGAGCTTTACTGTCGGGGTGTAACCGCTGCCCGGATAGACGCCCTCACATCAAGCAACGGTGTCGACGGTATTGGCTATCGGTGATGGAGCTCGGCTGGAGCGCGCCTTTTCCGCATGTTTTCGACGCACCTGGCGTTGCGCCACATAGAGAAGACCGATGAAGGTTGCGAACAGCAGCGAGAGCGCATAGATGCCGTGCAGTTGCGGCACCTCTCCGTAGAGCAGCGCGAGACCCACAAAGACAAAGAGCAGGTGCGCGCAGAAGACCTCGATCGAAGCGCGTCCCAGGGTGATGAATGGCTCGCGTGAGATGAGCCAGCGGACCGCGCCGCGCAGGCTGTAGAGCACCAGGACGAAGGCGATGATGTTCAGCACGCGCAACGGCCCGAGCTGCCATTTGTCCAGCAGCAGGCCGAGGCTGTCCTGTGTCCATCGAGCGCCCCACCATGCGTGCCGCACGCCGAGAAAGAAGATGCAAACGCCGCCTGCGATGCCCATCACCCATCGGGGGATGACGTGCAGCGGCAATTCGCCCTCAACGGAGCGCGCGCCCATCCACATGCCCATGATCCAGATCCATTGCCAGGCGAAGAGATTGAAGGCGCCCCACTCCTGCAGAGGTATAGGCAGATGCGTAACGCTCACAACATAGTGCTGGACAGCAGCGCGCAGCCCGAACTGGGCCAGCAGCCAGATGATGGTGCTGCCGGCAATGACCGGTCCCCAACTGCGCTTCACCGCGATGGAGAACGCAAACGGCGAGGCCAGCAGGAAGATGACATAGATGGGGAGGATATCCAGCAGCGGCGGGCAATAAATTAGCAGCAGAGAGCCAACGATGGCGACCGCCGGATGCGCGAGGTAGAAGTCCAGCAGATGCTGGAGCGCCGCATGATGGCGATATACCGCGAACGCCGCGGCGAAGGTGAAGGCCAGCAACAATAGGGAGACGTGATATGCGTAGACGCGCAGCGCGCGCTTCCAGAGCTTGCCGCGCAGCGTGCCGGCATTCTCCAGCGCCTGCCGCATGTAGACACGCCCGACCAGAAGCGCGGAGAGGAAGACAAAGCCCTCCGCCGAAGAGACGAAGCCAAAGGGCTGGTTGACCAGATCGGCCAGCCGCGTGGGTAGATGCGTCAGGGTCATCCACACGAGAAACAGGCCGCGGAGGGCATCAAACTCCGGTTTACGCGGGAGTTGCATGCTCTTTACAACAGCGGCAGATGTGGTCTTCAGCGTCAAAAACACGTCCCCTTCCCGGTTTAGACGGCACTCAGGGGAGCAAGTTGCTCTTAAATACAGCGCAGAATTCTGCACCATATAGGGGATATGGGCATCGCAGCGTTAATAAGCTGCGATGCCTGTGATGGCCTGCCCGATGATCAGGGTGTGGATATCCTGCGTGCCCTCATATGTCTTGACCGATTCGAGGTTCATCATGTGGCGCATCACCGGGTAGTCATCGCTGATGCCGTTTGCACCCAGAACATCGCGGGCCATCCGCGCACATTCGAGCGCGATGGCAACATTGTTCCGCTTTGCCATGGAGATGTGCTCATGGCTCACCTTGCCTGCATCTTTCAATCGCCCCACCTGCAAAGAAAGTAACTGGCCTTTGGTGATTTCGGTGATCATCCAGGCTAACTTTTCCTGTACCAGTTGATGGCTGGCGATGGGCTGATCGCGGAACTGCTTGCGCATGAGCGAATACTGCAGCGCGGTGTCGTAGCACGACATCGCGGCGCCCAATGCGCCCCAGCCGATGCCGTAGCGCGCCTGGTTCAGGCACATCAGCGGCGACTTCAGACCGCCCGACCCGGGCAGCAGGGCAGAAGCGGGCAGACGAACATCCTGGAGCGATAGCCCGGAGGTGACGGAGGCGCGGAGCGACCATTTGCCGTGGACATCGTAGGCGCGGAAGCCCGGTGTTTTCGTTGGCACCAGGAAGCCGCGCACGCGGTCGTCTTCGTCTTCCACCTTGGCCCAGATCACAGCGACATCCGCAATGGACCCGGAGGTGATCCACATCTTTTCGCCGTTCAGGATATAGTCCGTGCCGTCGCGCTTCGCGCGTGTGCGCATACCGCCGGGATTCGAACCGAAATCGGGTTCGGTCAGCCCAAAGCAGCCGAGCTTTTCGCCCTTCGCCATGGCGGCCAGCCACTCGTTTTTCTGCTCGTCGGATCCGAAGGTGTAGATGGGGTACATGACAAGCGCCGACTGCACGCTGACGAAGGAGCGGATACCGGAGTCGCCGCGCTCCATCTCCTGCGTGACCAGGCCATACTCGACATTGGACATGCCGGCGCAGCCGTAGCCATGCAGATTGGCGCCGAAGAACCCCATCTCGCCCATCGGCTTCACCAGCTCGCGCGGGAAGCGGCCCTCGCGATTGCACTCTTCGATGATGGGGATCAGGTTGTCGTCGATGAAACGGCGAGCCGTGTCGCGGACCATCCGCTCATCGTCTGAGAGAAGGGCATCGAAGCCGATGAAGTCGACGTTCTTGAACTTGAAAGCCATTCCGGGCTGCATCCTTTACAGCAGATATGCAAACCATCAAGGGTAGCAGAGGCGCAGCCGCGCTGCTCACACACGGTTTTATAGATCCCCGACTACTCGTAGCGAAGGGCGCTTTGCGGGTTGACGCGTGCTGCGCGTCTCGCCGGAACCCAACAGGCCAGTAACGCGACGCCAAGAAGAAACAGAGGCACCGTCACAAAGGTGATGAGATCGTGCGGATGCACACCATAGAGGAAGCTGCTCGAGAACTTTGCCGCGACCAGCGCAGCTGGCACTCCCAGTGCGAGCGCGATGATGGTGAGCAGCATGCCCTGCCGCACGATCAGCCGCTGGACAGAGCCAATTTGCGCGCCCAGCGCGATGCGGATGCCGATCTCCCGCGTGCGCCGGCTGACGGAATAACTCATGATGCCATAGAGACCGACTGTGGCCAGCAGGAGTCCGACAATGCCGAAGATGCCGAAGAGCGTGCCAGCGAGGCGGGGTAGAAAGAGCGCGGCGCGCAGATGATCCTCCATCGTCTCCGTGTTGTAGACGGCCATCGCGGGGTCGAGTATGTGGATCTGATTGCGAACCTCGTTCGCAACCGCGGCGGAGTCGCCTTTATAGCGGACGATCAGGGTATAGCCGAGAAATGAGGGATCGCTGGCGGTGCTCTGCGCAAGCGACCGGAAGAGCACAGGCCTTGTCTCCTCTCCGATGGTGCGCGACTTGATGTTTTTGACGACACCGACGATTTCGTAGTCAACGCCGGCGCCGCTGACGTGCCGGCCGATAGGGCTCTCTCCGCGGAATAGCTGCTTCACGAACGCCTCGTTCACGATGCCCACCTTCTGGCCGGTCGCGGCTTCATGAGCGAAGTCGCGGCCAAGGAGGCGCGGGATGCCGAGAGTATCGAAGTAGCCGGGCGTGGCCATGAAGAGATCGACGATCGGCACATTCTGTTCGGGCTTCTGTCCGACCACGGAAAAGCCATCGCTGCGATTGCCGCCGCTCAATGGGACGGAATCGGTGGCTGCGACAGATAGCACTCCCGGCAATGGCGACACTCGCTCTTGCAGTTCCGCGAAGAATTGCGTGGTGCGCTCCGGGCTGTAACCGTGCACGCGCGGATCAACCGACATCATCAGCAGGCCGCGAGAACGAAAGCCGATGTCAATGTTCGAGGCGTTTTCGCAGGCTGCGCAGCAGCAGGCCCGTGCCGCACAGCAGCACCAGTGACATGGCGATCTGCGCCACCACCAGAATGCTGCGCAGATTCACGCGCCGGCCCGGGCGCGCGAGCGCATCCTCGCCTTTGAGTGCAGTGGTAAGAACCGGTCGCGAAGCGATCCATGCCGGGACGATGCCGAGAAGCAGGCCGGTCGCGACGCTCAGTGCGAATGTGTAGAGCACGACGCGCCAATCAACGGCGACGCTGGTGTCGAGCGGCACAGGTGCAGGAAAGTGGAATGCGGAGAGGCCGCCTGTGGCCCAGAGCGCCAGCAGGATGCCGACAATGCCGCCGCCCAAGGCCATGAGAAGGCTCTCAAGAAGCATCTGGCGCAGCAATTGCTGCCGCTTGGCACCCAGAGCAATGCGGATTGCCATCTCTCGCTGCCGTGCCATGCCGCGGGCCAGCAGCAGGTTTGCGACATTTGCGCAGGCAATGGCGAGCACGAGCAGGACTGCAATCGAGAGCATTGCAAGAAATGCGATCACAATAGAGAGGGCCCGCGGGGGCAGGGCGCCGGCTGGCGTCAGCAGAAAGCCGTTGCCCTTGTCGGTGGCGGGATAGGCCTTGGCATAATGACCAGCAAGCGTCTGCAGCTCAGCGGTCGCCTCAGCCGGCGTGATACCGGGCTTGAGACGGCCGACAATATCGATCCAGTGATTGCCTCGGTCCGTCTTGCTGTCGATTTTCGGCGTATTGTCGCCCAGCGGGGCGAGCTGCGCGATGTTTCCCAGCGGCACCCAGAACTGGGGATCGAGGATGACATCGAGGCCATGGAATCCAGGCCGAGCGACACCGACGACGGTGTAGGGATGACCGGAAACCCGCACGACTTTGCCGATGATCTGCGGATCGGAAGCAAAAAGGCGCTTCCACAGCCGATCTCCAAGAACGATGACCTGGGAGTGTTCTTCATTCGCAGTAAAGCCACGGCCGACTGCCAGGCCTGGAAGGACGACGTCGAAATAATTGGCGGTGGTGGCCTGTCCCCAGACGCGTACCGCCTCACCCTTTCCCCCGATCGAAGCAGGCAGGAGTTCGTCATAAGCCGCGATGCCGGAGAAGGACTTCGCCTGGTCGCGCACATCGCTATAGGTGGGCCAGGAGAAGTTGTTGCAGCACTGCTCCCCTTCATGCGTCGAGTGCAGCCGTTTTAGCGTGCCCGGATCGCTGACTGGCGCGGGGCTCAGCACGAAACGGCTGACGATGGAGAAGATAGTGGCATTGGCGGCGATGCCGATACCAATGGAGAGCACCACCGCCAGTACAAATCCGGGCGACGCCCAAAGCCGCCGGAGCGTGTAAGTAAAGTCCTGCCGCAGAGCTGCCATGCTGTCACCCCGCCGATGTCAATGATTTACGAAAGCGGGTCAAGCGCAGTTCCCACCAAGAAAGCTGGGAGCATTTTTTGTGCGCTATACTGCGTCTCCCCTCTGTTCCAAGTGGAGCGACCGAATGAAGCGATTCTGCCTCGCAGTGGTTGTAGCTGTGTCCATGGCGACCCACATGGTCGCGGCCCAGCCGTCCAACCCGAAGGTGAGGGCGATCACTGCGTTTGTGCGGCTGGATCGCGATCACTATGAGCAGCAGATTGCGGATGCTCTTGCAGTTCTGGGTAAGGCGAAGGCGGAGTTCGGATCGTCCGGCTATGAAGTTGAGACTGTCCGCATCACGACGCAGCCGTTGGCCGAGCTGGTCGCCGGCATGCCGGAAGACAAGGCGCTGGCCTTCCTGCGTGAGCTAGACGAACTCTCGGCGAAGAAGCAGTTCATACCCAATGTTGGACCGGGGATGATGCACGACAGCGACGATCCGGCAACGATGCACCTGTTGGAGCAGGCGCTTTCGACGCTGCCAAATATCGAGGCCAGCACAATCATTGCTGACGAGAGCGGCATCCACTGGAAGACGATTCAGCGCACGGCAGAACTGGTGAGATATGTCAGCGAGCATAGTCCGCACAGCCAAGGCACATTCAATTTCACCGCGACTGCGATGCTGAAGCCGCTTTCGCCGTTCTTTCCCGGTTCATATCACGTCGGTCCCGGGCGCCAGTTTGCGATCGGGTTTGAAGGTGCGAATGTTGTTCGCGATGTCTTCGCCAAAGATAAAGGCAACGCCGAAGCGGCCACCGCTGACCTGACCGCGGCCTTGACGAAGCACGCCGCAGTAGCTGATGCGGTTGGGCGCAAGATTGCGACAGAGACCGGCTGGGAGTATGTGGGAGTCGATCCTACGCCAGCGCCACTTGGCGATGTGTCCATTGGAGCCGCAATTGAAGCATTCACAGGTGCGAAGTTCGGCTCCAGCGGAACGCTGACGGCGGCACGCATCATCACTGCTGCAGTCAAAGCCGTTCCGCAGAAGCAGACAGGCTACTCCGGGTTGATGGTGCCGGTGATGGAAGACAAGCTGCTGGCGCAGCGCTGGGCCGAGGGCACATACAATATTGATTCGCTACTCGCGTACTCAGCCGTCTGTGGAACTGGTTTGGACACGATTCCGCTGCCGGGCGAGATCAGCCTTGAACAAATGGAACGGATTTACGCCGACGTAGCGTCGCTTGCAGCCAAGTGGAACAAGCCGCTCTCCGCGCGCCTGCAGCCGATTCCCGGTAAGAAGGCAGGAGACCGGACCGCATTCGAGGATCCTTACCTCTTCAATACGACGTTGCATCCACTGCCTTAGACAGGCACGCCCGGCCGGATTCCCTCATCGGCGGACGGCCCATACAGGGCCGGTACTGCGGCTTCATTCAGCCGCAGATACACGGTCAACTGTCCGCGGTGGTGGGCCAGGTGGCTGAAGACGGCGTCGGAAATCATGGCATAGCGGGGGCCTTCCGAGAGCACACGATTGCCGGAGACAAGCCGCCAGCGATCATGCAGGTGCTTCTCGTCTGTACCTTCCAGGGCGCGCTTCGCCTTCGCGGAGCTATCGGTCAGCGATTGCAGAAGCTCTGCACGGGTCTCGACCGCACGCGTGCGGAACTTGTCGCTGGCCGGGTCTTCAAAGTTCAGCTCGTCGCGCTCGATCATGAACGCCACCCAGCCCGGCATTGCCGCCACGAGCGCGGCCAGATAGCCCAGCGCCATCGATTTCTGGTGTGGTTTCCAATCGTTATGCCCTTCGGGTACGCGCTCAATCACTTTGCGGCTCAGCGTGGTCTCCTGCTCCAGTTGCTTCAGGAAAAATTCCTTCAGTTCCATGTGTCTCTCCTCCGAGGTTCTGTTTACAGATCGAGAGTAAAAATCCATTCATGACAAGCGATGTCATAATTAAAAAATAAAATGAGAACTTACGAGGTGAGGCGCTGAAATCCGATCGGCTACTGTCCGCGCTGCTGCTGCTGCAGGCCCACGGCCGCATGACAGGTCGAGCTCTGGCCGAGCGCCTTGAGGTATCGCAGAGAACCATGCATCGCGACATGGAGGCGCTGAGCGCCGCAGGCGTGCCGGTTTCAGCGCTGCGCGGCGCACAGGGCGGCTGGCAGCTGGAGAAGGGCTGGCGGACGCAGGTGCCGGGACTCGATGCCGCCGAACTGCGCGCGCTTCTTATGGCGCAGCCGCGAGCGCTGAGCGAGCCGCGCCTGGCGGCGGCGGCCGAGCGGGCGTTGGGCAAGTTGATGGCATCGTTGCCCGGCGCGATGCGCGAACAGGCAGTCGCCATGCGGGAGCGGCTGCATGTGGATGCGAACGATTGGCGGCCGGTGAGCGAGGACCTCTCCATGCTGCCGGCGGTGCAGGATGCAGTGGCGCGCGATTGCCGGCTCAGCTTCGAGTACACGCGCGCCGATGGCGAGCGCGGCTCGAGGGTGGTCGATCCGCTGGGGCTGGTGGTGAAGGGAATGACCTGGTATCTGGTGGCGCGAACGCCGCGCGGCATGCGCACCTACCGCGTCTCGCGCATGCGTGCTGTGACACCACTGGCCATTTCATTTGAGCGGCCGGCACGATTCGATCTGGCGAAGCATTGGAAGAAGTCGGTCAGCGAACTCGAAGCGCAGCGGCGGCGCTACGCTGCCACGCTGCTCTTGTCGCCGCAGGCTGCGGAGTCGCTGATCCGGTGGTGTGTCGCAAAGCCCGCAACGACGCCCCTTCCGGAGAATGCGCCCCCGGGATGGATCGCGATGCATGTGGACTTTGAAAGTGAAGAGCAGGCGCTATTTCTGGCGCTGGGGACGGGTGCGCGGGTGCGTGTGCTTGGAGCCGCCGGCGTTGCGGCAGCGGGTAGCAGCCGAAATGAAAGCGATGCTCGATGCGGCGAATCCTGATGGCGGTCAGCGCTGATCGGGGCACACAGAAAGCGGGGCACACAGAAAGGCATCGACGCTGTGACGAATTCAGCCCTTTGAGGATTTCCCTTCAGCGACGCGGAGCGCCTCATCCACGGCTTTCTGTGCGCGGCGCTCGCGTGCCTCCGGGCTCTGGTAATAGAAGATGCCCAGCAGATGCGCCCGCCGCTGTACCGGCGTCATCGCGTCCCAGCCAGCCTGCGCCCGCGGCGCACGGCGAAAGGCTAGCTGCAAAATGGGTGGCAGCGTGTGCTCGCCCTCCATGGCCAGCATCATGCGTTCGGCCATCTGCTCGGCGCGGCGCTGCCTTGCCTCCGCGCTTTTTGGCTCACTGACGGTGCTGCAAATGTCCTTGCGATACGAGTAGCTGAGTGCTGCGAACCAGCGCGCGAGTGTGCGTTCCTGCTTCAGCAGCTTCGCCAGTTCCGGCGGCACGATCGCGCTGCGCTCTTCAAGATCGGGCTCCAGCGTGAACTCCGCCATCTCTCCGGCATAGGCTTGCGCGCCTTTCTGCATGGTCTTGTTCACCAGGACTACGTAGCCCTTCTCGGCCGATCCGAAGAGCGAGGTGCGGAAGGCGAATCCGTTGATGGTCCCTTTGACGCGCATACCCTGGCGCGTCTTCCACACCTTCGCGGGAGAGAAAGGGACATGCGCGATGACCCACTTCAGGTTGGTGCCGTCCGGTTTCAGCAGGGAACGGAAGCGCTGCCGCGTGCTCATGCGGGCAAGGGTAGCACGGCGTCAGCGGCTCACGGTGAGCCTGACCGAAACGGTCACTGTGACATCCTGCTCGCCTGCCTCGCCGGCCATGGGAACCTCTTTTGCAGCTGCACCCGTGCTCATGCGCATCATCGGCATGGGGCGGATGATGCCGCTTGGCTCGACATTCACTTCGCGCACACCGATCACGTGCGTTCCAGCGGCCTCTGCAACAGCGGTTCCCTGCGCGACAGCAGTGCGGGTCGCTTCCTGCGCCAGCTCTTTGCGGACTTTATCCTGCTCCTCTTCCTTTGGTGCGTAGCTGGTCTGCTGGATGGTGTTCGCGCCGTGATCGAGTACTCCGGAGAGAATGGCGCCGACCTTCTCCGGCGTGGTGCGGAAGCTGACTGAGGTGTTGCCGGTGTAGCCCACGATCTTCTGCTGCCCATTCTTCTCTTCGTGGGTCTGCGGCTGAAAGGAGATCTGGTCTGTCGCGAGCCGCTCGGCGCCCTGGCTGCGCAGCCACTCCAGCAATGTCTGCGAGCGCTGGGCCAGGTCCCGGGAGACGGACGCCGCGTCCGCGCCCTGCGTCTGGATGCCGACGGAGATATCGGCAACCGTGTTCGCGATGCGCCGGTGCGCCGTGGCGCTGGTCGAGACGATACCGGCATTCACCGGCAGGGTCAGCTCGTTGCCTTGCTGTGCGCGGGCGAGTGGCGGGTGCAGTACAGCAAGCGAGACGAACAGGACAGCGGAGAGCGCGGCAGAGCGTGAGCGGTTCATGCTTGGCACTTTACGCTATCGCATCGAAGTTGAGTGAGCCCAAGAATAGTGAGCCCAGAATCGAAAAAGGCGCAGGTGATTTAGGATGGGCGGCATGGCTCGCATCTCTCGTCGCGTCATTCTGGCTGCTGCCCCGCTCGTCCCTTTGGCTCCGTACCTGGCACGTGTCCTGCTCGGCCAGCGTCGAAGCAGCGGGAAGACACAGCTCTACATCGGCACCTACACCCATGACATGGGTGCCGGGGGCAAAGCGGACGGCATCTACACGGCAGACTGGGATGCGTCCACTGGCGCACTGAGTCCGCTGCGTCTCGCGATGAAGACGGCAAATCCGTCATTCGTGGCTGTACCGCCGAGCGGCGATGCGCTCTACGCCGTAAATGAAGAGGAGAATGATCCGCAACCGCACGGTGGCAAGGGCGGCTCCGTCACCGCATTTCGCCGTGATCCGGCGGCAGGCAAACTCACGGAGAAGAACGTCAGGCCATCTGGCGGCAGCGATCCGTGCCATATCACTGTCGATCGCGCGAACCAGGCGGTCTTCGTCGCCAACTACACCAGCGGTTCACTTACCTCATTTCGCGTGACGCCGACGGGAATCGAAGGGCCCATCTTTGAATTCAGCCCTCAAGGCCATGGCCCCAACAAAGCGCGGCAGCAGGGTCCGCATATTCACTGCGTCACCCTCTCGCCCGACGAGCGGTTTCTGCTGGTCAATGATCTGGGAACAGATCACATCTGGATATTCCACGTCGATCTGAAGACCGCGGAACTCAAACAAACCGCCGCGCCATGGCAGGCGAAGCCAGGCTCCGGACCGCGCCACACGCACTTTCATCCGAACGGTAAGTGGGTCTACTCGATCAACGAGCTGACCTCGACGGTGGACGTGCTGGCGTGGAATGCGAGCAGCGGCGTGCTCACCTTGTCCTCTGAGGTGCCGCTGCGCGAGCCAACCTTTACCGGAGAGAGCACCGGCGCAGAGCTGGCGGTCGATCGCACAGGCCGGTTTCTGTATGCTTCCAACCGCGGAGAAGATGTGCTGGTCGTCTTCGCGATCGATGCTGCAAGTGGCGGCCTCACGTTTGTGCAGCGCATCGGATGCGGTGGCAAGAATCCGCGCGACTTTACACTTGATCCGTCCGAGAAGTGGCTTGTCGTGGCCAATCAGGACACACAAAATGTCGTCGTGTTCGCGCGCGATCCGCACAGCGGAAAGCTGAGTCAAACCGGCCGAAGCTACCACGTGGGAGCGCCGGTGGGCGTGTTGTTCGTTTAGTTTGGTAGCCTAGATCTCGCGGCATGGGTTGGCTGAGCGGCGCGTTGCGCCGATATTGAACGGAAGATAAAACAGGTCCTTCACTCCACCTTCGGTTACGTTCAGGATGACAAAGGGGTATGCAGGGACCGAGTCACGACGCTGGTTGCTAAGAGAGATATTCCTTCAGGAACGGATCGTCCGAATGGACGAGATCGTGCGTCGATCCGTCAAAGACCAGCCGGCCTTCGTGCAAGACCATGAAGCTGGTGTCGCGATCGGCTTCGCCGCTGGGCAGCGTCACCATCGTGTTTTTGTCCCGGTCGAAGTAGTGCGTCGCCAGCATGAAGGCGTCCTGCAGCCGGTGCGTAATGAGGATGGAGCTGGTGTGATAGACGTCTCGCTGCTTCATGATCAGCGCGATGATGTTGGTTGACGTAATAGGGTCCAGGCCGCCGGTGGGGGAGTCGTAGAGCAGCAGGCTGGGCTTGGCGATGATAGCGCGCGCGATGGCTACGCGGCGCCGCATGCCGCCGGAGAGTTGCGAGGGGAACTTCTCCATTGTTTTATCCAGCTCCACGAACTTCAGCGCCTCTTCCACGCGCCGGTCGACCTCGTCATCGTTCACATGCTGTTCCATCAACTGGAAGCCGACGTTGTCGCGAATGTTCATGGAATCGAAGAGCGCGCCTTCCTGGAAGACCATGCCCACCGCTGAGCGCAGCTCGAATATCTGCTCCTCGCGCATCGCCGTGATCTCGTGGCCGAAGATGAAGATGCGTCCGCTATCCGGACGAATCAGGCCATTCGCCAGCTTCAGCAGCACACTCTTTCCGCCACCCGCAGGGCCAAGCAGCAGGCGGGTTTCACCATGCTTCACCTGAAAGGAGATGTTCTTCAGAACCTCATTTTGATCGAAAGCGATGGAGACATTCTCGAAGACAACGGGCAGCTCGCCCGGCTTGGGCTGGAAGCGGCTGGTCGCGGGTTCCTGGAGGGCAGCAGGCATGAAAACGCTCAGCGTCCGAAGATACCGATCATGAAGCGGGTGATGATGAAATCGATGACGATGATGAGCACTGACGCGAATACCACCGCCTGCGTGGTCGAGCGCCCTACACCCTGCGTGCCGCCGCGTGTGGACATGCCGAAGTAGCAGCCGATAGAGGCGATGATGAAGCCGAAGAAGACTGGTTTGACGAGCCCCTGGAAGACGTCAGCAAAAACGAGCGACTGATAGGAGGTATGGAAGTATTGCGAACCGCTCTGGCCCAGCAGGAAGACGGCAACCCAGGCTCCGCCCAATATGCCGACGAAGTCCGAGATGATGGTGAGGAAGAAGTTCATGACCACCGTGGCAACCATGCGCGGCACGACCAGCTTCTTCATCGGATCCGTGCCCAGAGCGCGCATGGCGTCGATCTGCTCCGTCACTACCATCGATCCCAGCTCTGACGCCATGCCCGATGCATTGCGGCCGGAGATCATTAGCGACGTGAGGACCGGCCCCAGTTCCTTCACCATGGAGAGCGACACCAGCGTACCGGTCAGCGCGGTGGCGCCGAAGGTGGCAAGTGATGAAGCCGATTGCACTGCCAGCACCGCGCCGGTAAAGAAGCCGGTAAGGATCACAATCGGGATCGACCCCACACCAATGATGTCGGCCTGGGTAAAGATGTCGCTGACATATCGAGGGTGCCGGAAGAGGTTCGAGATCGCGCGGCCGGAGAGAATTGCATAGTCCTGTACGGAGCGGACGCTTTTCCTGGCAAAGCTATCCAGCGTAGCGAAGGGCATGGGGGAATTGTAACGGCAGTGGGGAATGTCCATGGCGGGGTGAAGATGACTTCGAGGAAACATTCGTTTGCAGGGTCAATCTGGCGGAGTACCATCGTGTGGCATTCTTCACAGCGAGGGCCCTAAGGAGCCGACGATGGCAGCGATCTACGATTTGAAGCATGGGGCCAGCGGGGAGAAGTACCGGTTCAACCTTAAGGCGGCGACTGGGGAAGTGATCCTGGTGAGCGAGACCTATGAGAACAAAGAGAGTGCGCTGAATGGGATTGAATCGGTGCGCAAGCATTCGACAGACGATGCGCATTTCGAGCGGAAGAGCTCGAAACGCTCCGAGCCGTACTTTGTGTTGAAGGCATCGAACGGGCAGATCATCGGGATGAGCGAGATGTATGCTTCCGAAGCGGCCTGCGAAAATGGCATTGCTTCGGTGAGAAAAAACGGAGCGAAGGCGCAGCTCGACGATCACACCACCCATTGATTGGCTGACGGAAGAAGCCGGCTATTCTTTTTGCTTCTTGCGGATTTCGATATTCAGCCGCTTGATCTTCTGGTTTAGCGTCGACAGCGGGATGCGGAACTGTTCGGCGGCGTCGGTCTGGTTCCAGTTGGAGCGTTCCAGCTTGTCGACAATGATGCGCCGCTCTATATCCTCCAGAATGTCGAACAGAGACGCGTTTGCATCGTGCTCCAGCAGGGAAGCGGAGTACGAACGTCCCGTGAGCTCGCCGGGAAGCACATCGAGCTGGATGACTGGGGTGGGCGAGAGAGCCACGCCGCGCGCAATCACGTGTTCGAGCTCGCGAACATTGCCAGGCCACTCATAGTCCATCATGGCCCGCATCACCTCCGGCGCCAGCCGCCTGGTTTCGAGCTGGTTCTCTTCCGAGAAGTGCTGGAGGAAGTAAGCCGCCAGCAGCGGGATGTCCTCGCGCTTCGCGCGCAAGGGCGGTAGGTCGATGGTGACTACGTTGAGGCGATAGTAGAGGTCCTCACGGAAGCGTCCCTCGCGTACTGCCTGTTTCAGGTTGCTGTTGGTCGCGGCAAGGATGCGAACATCCACCTGGACTTCCTGCACAGATCCCAGCGGACGGAAGCGGCGGTCCTGCAGTACACGCAGGATCTTTGCCTGCGTCTCCAGGCCCATGGTGCCGATCTCGTCCAGGAAGAGCGTGCCCCCATTGGCGATTTCGAAGAGGCCCTTCTGCGCCGCATGCGCCGAAGTGAAGGCGCCCTTTACATGGCCGAAGAGTTGAGATTCCAGCAGTTCTGTAGGCAGCGCGCCGGTGTTGATAGGAACAAACGGCTTATCCCGGCGCGGTGAGTTCGCGTGGATGGCCTTGGCGATGACATCCTTGCCCGTGCCAGTTTCACCCTGGATGAGAACGGTAAATCGCGACGGCGCTACCTGGGCCACCAGGTCGAGGATGCGCAACATCGGCTCGCTCTTGCCTACGATGTTCTCGAAGGTATAGCGCTGCTTGAGGGCGCGCTTGAGCTGGACGTTCTCTTCTTCGGTGCGGTGCTGAGCGATGGCGGCGCGAATGTCCGCCAGCAGCTTTTCGTTCTCCCACGGCTTCTGCACGAAATTGCGCGCGCCGGCGCGGATGGCGT
Organism: uncultured Acidobacteriaceae bacterium; assembly: GCA_963757575.1. Taxonomy (GTDB): domain Bacteria; phylum Acidobacteriota; class Terriglobia; order Terriglobales; family Acidobacteriaceae; genus KBS-83. Next base: position 29,666 of record CAVWSD010000007.1, on the reverse strand, counting down.
CGACTACGTTGTTCACGGTGCCGTAGGCCGTAATCATGATGACCGGCAGTTGCGGATGCCGATCGAGGATGCGGGGCAGCAGATCGATGCCGTTCTCTCCCGGCAGGGCAAGGTCGAGGAGCACGAGGTCGTACGGCTGGCGGTCCAGCTCGTCGAGTCCCTTGATCCCGTCCGGGGCCGTACCCACGCTGTAGCCTTCGAGCACCAGCAGGGTTTCGAGCGATTCGCGGATCGCAGCTTCGTCATCAATGATGAGGATGCGGCCGGTCTGAGTATCGCCGGCCTCCGCGCGCGGAGCCAGCACCGTGGTCCCTTCAGACATGCAGTGCTTTCCTTGCTGCGGGGAATTCAAGTCGGAAGGTGGTGCCGTGGCCCACAGCGCTATCTACCTGGATGCGTCCAGCATGTTCCTGGATGATGCCGTAGGTGACGGCGAGGCCGAGGCCGGTGCCGCGGCGCTGCCCTTCGGCAGGCGCATTCTTGGTGGTGAAGAACGGGTCGTAGATGCGCTGCATGTGCTCCGGCGCGATTCCTGAGCCGGTGTCTGCGATGAGGACGCCGACGCGGCCATTCACTTCCGTCGACACGCGCAGCGAGCCACCTGTAGTCATGGCGTCCTTGGCATTGATGAACAGGTTCAGGAAGACCTGCTGCAGCTTGTTCGCGTTGCCGACGATCCGGGGAAGTTCCGGCTTCAGATCAACATCGAGATGCAAGCCCGCGGTCTTGAACTGGTGCTCGAGCAGCGTCAACGTATCGCGGATCACGCCATTGAGGTCGATCTCGGAGAACTCGGTCGAGCCGGTGCGAGAGAAGTTCAGCAGGCTGTTGACGATCTCCGATGCCCGGAAGGTCTGACTGGTGATGCGATCCAGCAGCGGCGCCAGGCGCTCATCGCCGCGCACCTGCTTGGCCAGCATCTGTGTGTAGCTGGAAATGACAGCCAGGGGCGTGTTGACCTCGTGCGCGACGCCCGCGGCCAGCAGACCGATGGAGGAGAGCTTCTCTGCCTGAGCAAGTTGTGATTCGAGCTGCATGCGGCCGGTGATGTCATCGACCAGGATGATGCGGCCGACAACGGAGAAGCTGCGGGAGACCAGCGGCGCGATGGCAATGTTGGCGGTGCGCGTTTCGCCGGTACGCATGGGCAACTGGAACTTGTAGAGATTGTGAACGCCCGGCTCGTCTTTCAGGCGGCGAAATTCGCTCATGAACTCCGCCGGAAAGACGGCGTCGATGGGCTTGTTCAGAACGTCCACGCGGGGCATGGCGAACATCACTTCCATCTGCGCGTTCCAGCTCTCGACCGTCTCATCCAGCCCGATGGCGAGGATGCCGATATTGATCGACTCGACGATGTTCTCGTTGAACTCCTTGAGCCGCTCGTATTCGGAGATCTTCTGCGCGAGCGATGCGTAGAGGCGGGCGTTCTGGATGGCGATGCCGACGTAGGACGCGAGCGACTCCAGCAGTTCGACATCTTCAGAAGAGAGAAAGTCTCCGGAGGTAGTGCGCCCCAGGCCGACGATCGCAATCGTGCGCTGCTGCACGCGACAAGGCAGGTAGTAGTGGAGATCCAGGGCGGTGGCGGCGGCACGCTCCTGCTCGCTCAGATAGAGGGCTTGATGCGGGTTCTCGAAAAACAGATGCGAGCCCGTCTCTCCGTGCTCTGCTGCCGGCGCCAGCCTTCCTGTCCCTGGCCCACCGGACTCGAAGTTGAGGAAGCTCAGATCCAGTGCCCGCGCTGCCGGCCCGGTTACCGGCATCAGGCTGGCATCGAGGCCTCTGCCCGCCGCGAGCGTGTAGTGTCCGCGAGGCCCATCAAGGAAAAGCGCCATACGGGAGACCAGCAGCGTCCGGGTAAGACGATCGGTTACGGATGCCAGCACTGCTTCTAGATCGGTCTCCGAACTCAGGCCGCGACCGAATTCAATCAGCGTCTGGCGATAGTCGTAGCGGCGGCGGTCGAAGACGCGGTCCAGACGGGCCTGGATGGCGCGCTTCAGCGGATCGAAGAGCTGCGCCGTGATGATGATGGTCGCGATCAGTCCCCAGGCGCCAAAACTCGGCAGGTTCTTATGGATGATCTCCGCTGCGATGGCAACGGCGCCGAAGTACAGCCCGATCAGCGAAGCGGTTGCCAGCGTGTAGGCGACGCCGCGCTTGAAGATCAGGTCCACATCCATGAGCCGGTAGCGCACGATGGCCCAGGAGAAGGTGAGAGGCACAAAGACCAGGCAGAGGCCGGAGAGCTTGGTCAGCAGCGCCGGCATGGGCCAGTCGGCCAGAAACGGGACCACGTTCAGGAGAGTGAAGGGGATCACCGCCAGGAGCGTGCCGCGGGTGAGCCACTTCAACTGCTGGCGGCGCAGCGGATCGTGCGTGATCTTGTAGTGCCCGAAAAAGACCAGCGCGGCCAGCACGTAGTAGGCGGCGAGATAACCGACAGCGACCTGTTCCAGCCGGTGCAGCAGCAATTCGGTTGCGGACCAGTAGAGGAAAGCAAAGGCCTGCACCGCGATCACCATCACCGAAGGCAGATAGATCAGTGCCATCAGCCAGCGGTGCCGGCGCATACTGCGACGGTCGCGCGTGCGATTCTCCGGAAAGGCAAGCGCGAAATGCAGGAAGAGCGCGGGCTGCAGGGCGCCGGCAATGATGTTGCCCCAGTAAATCAGCCAGTCGAATGCATTCAGCTTGCCGGTGCTGTGAAAGGCGTATAGGACAAACGAGGCCAGGCAGAAGACATAGAAGTGCGTGGCATGCGGAGCTGTCCAGCGCCGGAAGAGCACATAGAGGCCGATGAGCAGGTAGACCAGCGCCACCAGCCGCATGCCGTTGTACTCCGAGCGGTCCTGCTTGCTCAGGATGACCGAGGCCTCGATGCGGACCCCGGAACGGAGCAGCGTGTAATCGATGCTCCGCCAGATCCCGATGTGGAACCATTGACGGACCAGGCTGGCCATGCGCGGGGTTGGATGATCGGCGGCCGCGATCAGAATATCTCCGGGCTTAATCCCCGCGTGTTCTCCGGGGCTGTCCGGGGGCACCCGCTCGGCTTGAAGTCCGCCGTGCGCCTCCATCCACCAGATACCGTCGGTGGGCTTCTGAAACTGAGCGTCCTTCACCAGATTGAGCGCAGCAAAGATGACTGCGGCGAGCGTAAACAGCGCCAGCGAGACCACCGTAAGCCGGGTTGAGATCGACTTCTGCATGCGCCCTGGGGAATGACAGAGAGGGTGTTCGCTTCAGTCTAGTGCGAAGCACGCAGCTTGCCAGCTTCTGCATTGGACTCCCGAGTCGAGATTTCGTCCCCAATCGACTCATATAAAAGCGGTTATAAGTTATGCACACGGTTTCATCCGAGCGGCGATCCGGCCCTAAACGCCACTTCGGTTCCGCTAAACCGTAGGGCGCTATGGCGAGACATAGCCTGCATCGAATTTTCGTATCCACGAAAAGTCGGCTCTTTGTGAACTTCCGCTTTTTGGAAGTGACCAAATGTGTCCCGATCGGGCACTTGCACGCCCCGTGGATACATCTTTTTCAAAGATGGGGCTGTCTATGTTTCAAGAGTTTAAATATTGTGCCAACACGAACGCTTTCACGACCTTCCGGAGGGCGCGGAGATGTCCCTTGCAAACTGGATGATGACTGCCTCAGGTGAATTGCGGGAAAGGGAGGAGTTTGTCCGCGTGCAGGGTGCGCGGATGCGCTGCCTGGTCACCGGGAACGGCCCGTCCTTGCTTCTTCTGCATGGGCTGCTAGGCACCGCGGATGCCTGGGGGCCCGCAACGCAGCGGCTGGCCGCAAGCTCGACGGTGTACGCGCCAGACGCTCTGGGCATCGGCGGATCCGATAGAGTGCCCAAACTTGATGTGAGCCTCGCGGCAACCGCCGCCCGGCTGATCGAGTGGATGGACGCCAAGGGCATCGCCCAGACAGATATCGTCGGCACCTCGCATGGCGGCTCGGTGGCGCTGATGCTGGCGGCGCTCCATCCGCGGCGGGTCCGCAGCCTTGTGCTTCATGCGCCCGCGAATCCCTTTTCCGACGTGGCTGATCCGCTGATCCGCTTCTATCGCACGGCGCTGGGGCGTTGGTTTGCCGGCCGCCTGCCGACAGTGCCGGCCAGCGTGCAGGCGCTGGCGCTGGGACGCATGTACGGGGACGCCAGCCGTATCCGTAGCGGCTCTCTGGAGCGCTATATCGCCTCCCTGCGCGTGCCCGGGACCGTTTCCTATGTTCTGAGTATCCTCGACCGTTGGGAGCTGGACATGGATGCGCTCCAGGCAGCGCTTCCCGGCGTACGCAAAATACCGGCGCTCCTGCTCTGGGGCGACCGGGACCGGGCCGTGAGTCTTCGCAGCGGGGAGCGGCTTGTGGAGTATTTCGATCACGCTTCGCTGCTGGTGATTCCGGGCGCAGGCCATCTGCCTCATGAGGAGGTGCCGGTGGCATTTGCTGGGGCGATCAACGGCTTTCTAGGTGGCCTGAACCGGGAGAGGCACATCCCGATGGGCTTCGCCTCGTAAGCGTCGTAGACTGTTACAACATGGCCTGTTGACATGAGGCCCCGAGGAGGGTGTTTTGAAAGATCTCAGAAGACGTATGGGGACATTCGTTGTGGCGGCAGGGCTGGTGTTGGGTTGCGCGGCGCCCGTGGTTCTGGCGCAGACCGCCGGCCAGGATGTCAAAGATGCCGGCACTGATACCAAGGATGCGGTTAAGGATCTCGGCCATGGCGTGAAAAAGGGCACCAAGAAAGCGGCGCATGGGACGAAGAAAGGCACTGAAAAGGCCTACGACAAAACCAAGGAAGGTACGGTAAAGGTTGCCGACAAGACGAAGGAAGGCACGATAAAGGCTGCGGACAAGACCAAGGAAGGCACGATAAAGGCGGCGGATAAGACCAAGGAAGGAACGGAAGACGTCGCCCACGACACGAAGACCGGCACGAAGAAGGCCGCACACAAGACTGCGGACGCGACGGAAGACGTCGCCCACGACACCAAGACCGGCACGAAGAAGGTCGCTCACAAGACGGCGAACGCGACCGCCGATACGGCCGACAAGGTTTCTGATAAGACAAAGACTCCACAGTAGCGGTAACAGCACGATGATCGATCAGGGGCGCGCGTTGACTGCACGCCCCTTTGCACGTGCGTCAGTCCGCCAAGTAAACTCCGCGGCGATGAAATCGTGGGTCCGCGAGTTGCTGCAGCATGAAATCCGCGACGTCGGCGCGCGAGATGCGGCGGCTGCTGGAGGGCAGCGCGTCCGGCAGCACGCGATACTTGCCTGTGGGCGGGTTATTGGTGAGCCGCGGCGGCCGCACGATGGTGTAATCCAGATCGCTCGCGGCTAGGAGCCGTTCCTGCGCGCGCTGGTCGGCCATCGGATGACGCAGCAAGGTAGCGCGGAGAACTGAGAAGAGCACCGTTGCGATGGGTGGCTGGTACTTGCCCGCCGGATAGAGTGCGCCGGCCGCCCCGACGGTGATGATTCTTTCCACTCCGTGGAAATGCATGCCGCTGATGATGAGAGGAACAGCGCGGCTGAGGACCGGCTCCGCCTTCAGGGTGCGAGCGCCCAGTGCCGAGAATACGGCGCGGTGACCGTCGATCGCATCGCCGATTGATTGCGCATCGAAGATCTCTCCCGGAAGGACGTGCAGGCCGTCACGTGGCTCGAGCGATTGACCATTGCGCACAAAGGCAGTGACAGTGTGGCCGAGCTCGAGCGCGCCGGCAACCAGCAGCCGGCCTATACCTCCGGTAGCACCAAAGACGATGACCTTCATGAATATTCCGAGGAAGAGAGTAGCACGGGCCACTATACAGGGCCGGATGTGGATCAGCGCCTTACGTAGATGGTGACGAGAGCGGACCGCGCATCCAGGAGGCAGCACAGAGGTCGCGAGCCGCTGCCCGAGACAAACCGGCTACCGTGCCGCACATCTCAGCCATACAGGAGTGTGAGCGAGCATGCCGGAACATATCGCGCTGGATAAAGTTGAGTCGACATTGAAGGAGCTGGTCGATACGCTGCGCAGCAACCAAGAGGGATTTCGGGAGCTCGGCCATCGGCTGCAGGATGAAAGGGTAAAGCGGTTCTTCCTGGAAGAGACGCAGGTGCGTGCGGAATACGCCGCGGAGCTTGAGAACGAACTGCATCGCATGGGCGTCCACGACGTGAAGGCAAGCATTTCGCCCAGATCGAAGGCCCGCATTCTTTGGGGCGAGATCCAGGCCACCCTGGCCGGGGGGCAGAAGGCCCTGCTGTCTGCCGCAGAGAAAGGCGACGACGCAGCCCTAGAGGTCTATGCCAACGCATTGAAGGAAGATCTGCCGCTACCCTTGCGCGAGATGCTCCAACGGCAACTCACGCATATCGCCAGGGCACGCGACCAGGTGAAGGCGTTCCATGATCTGGGATAGGGGGACCTCGGAAATCTTGGTCTACTAGACTAGTCGCGGAATGAGTGTGGCCGCCCGGCGAATGCGAACGCGATGAAGCCGAGTATCAGAACGATGCCCTCGACCTGCACGGACTGGTGATGCAGCTTGTCGAACATCTCGCGGGCAGGACTGGACTCCGGCAGCGCTGCAATACCAACACTGCCGCCCACGGCTGCCTCCGCGGTATCCATGCGGGGAATGATGGAGAACTGCGAATAGGCCGTTAAGACCACCATGGCGAGCACCAATATCGCCTGTGGCACGACCGAATGCCAGCGCACGCGGGCGCGCAGAAGGAAGCTGAAGATCAGGAAAAGCACACCGCAGATCAGTCCCATGTAGTGCAGGTGAAGGAGGCTGCCTCGCACCACGAGGCCCGCGCCGTGAATGCCTTCGGCCTGGTTCAGGAACAGCGGCGGCAGCGCGCCGAATGCCACCGCGGCGACCTGCACGAAGAGCAGCAGCGCGCCGAGCCATATTCCGAGCGCGAGAAGTGAGAGGGTGGTCAGAACACTTCGCATGGCACGTTATACCGTGTTCACAAGCCGGTGCGCTAACCGGTAGAAACTCTGTGCCGATTTTCGAGTTATTGCTGCGTCTGCGAAGGACGCCCGACCAGCCGCTCGATGCGTTTGGCGATGGGCGGGTGGGTGGAGAAGAGATTGGCGAAGCCGCCGCCGGAGATCAGCGGCTGCACGATGAACAGGTGCGCGGTCGAAGGGGTGGCCGCCATGGGCAAGCGTTTTGAGTAGGCATCGAGCTTCTGGAGCGCGCTGGCCAGGGCGTATGGATTGCCGGTCATGTGCGCGCCGGTGGCATCGGCCTCGTACTCGCGGGAGCGGGAGACGGCAAGCTGAATCAGCGTGGCCGCAATGGGCGCCAGGATGAGCATGAAGAGCGCAGTGATGCCGCCGCCGTCCCGGTCGCGATCGTTGCCGCCTCCGCCATACCCACCGAAGATCATGGCGAAGCGGCCCATCTGGGCGAAGATGGTGATGGCGCCGGCCAGGGTCGCGGCGATGGAGCTGGTGAGGATATCGCGGTTGCGCACATGGCCCAGCTCGTGGGCGAGCACGCCGGCAAGCTCTTCGTCGTTCAACAGGTTGAGGATGCCCTGAGTAACGGCGACGGAGGCGTGCTGCGGGTTTCGGCCGGTGGCGAAGGCATTTGGGGATTCGCTGGGAATGACATAGATCTTCGGCATGGGCAGCCCGATGCGCTGAGTCATCTGCTCCACCACGCTGTAGACGCGGGGTAGCTGCTCGCGGGTGGCCGGCTGCGCACGGTACATCGAGAGCGCGAGCTTATCCGAGTAGAAGTAGCTGAAGAAGTTCATCGCCACTGCGATGGCGAGAGCGATGATCATGCCATTGCGGCCGCCGAAGTGCAGGCCGAGGAAGAGCAGGAAGAGGGTGAGAGAGGTAAGCAGCAGCGTGGTCTTGAGGGTATTCATCTGTCGTTCTGGTCCTGCATCTACGGTACTCCGAGAGATGCCGAGACCTATGGGTTAGACGCTGGCGGCGGGAAATCGCCTTGGGTCGCGGCTGAGACAGGATCCCAGCGAATCGCGGTTTCCGGTGGTGTTCAGCAATTGGTCACCCCACCCTACCCCCCTGTGGATGACGAGGTGTGGGTAAGCGCTGCGGCAGCATAGAGTTAGCTGCGATGTGGATGGCTAATTGTGGCTTCTAAAGGACTTAGCGTAAAGATGTCCAAACAAAGAAGTTACGACGAGATGCGAAGGAACAGGTCAGGTCGGTGGTCAGGTCGGGGATTACGTAACCGAGGCTATGCCCTATTTCCAGTCTAGCAATGTGCAGGGAAAGAACCGGCAGCTTTCCGCAGCAAAGTGTTCGTGGAGTTCCGTTTCGGCTTTGGCTTGGGTGCGGCAGGTGTGAGGCAAAAGGAAAGGCCCTGCCGGTTGGGCAGGGCCTTCGAAGATGGTGCAGGTTAGAAGTTGAACTTGAGCTGGTACTCGATCGAGCGTGGGCCGCCTGCATCGAAGGTGCCCGATCCGCGCTGGGTGCGGTTGGCATCTGCCACGGCCGGGGTATCAGGACCGTTGAGGAAGCCTGGCGCACCAGTTGGGCCCGACATTCGTCTGGGTCAGCAGCTGTCCGGAAACGATTCCAAAGTTCGAGAAGTTTCCGATGTTGTAGAAGGCTATTGCAGGCTCGAGGCTCATGCCTTCGTGCAACCGAGCGAGCCGGACCGGGTACGAGAGATTCAGATCGATGGTACGGAAGGCCGGGTTGTTGATCGCGTGTCCTCCGGGGATATTGGCGATGGGCTGCTGTGCTCCCTGGAGTGCCACAAGCTGGCCACCGGTAAGAAGTCCAGCGTTGACCAAAGCCTGTCCGGCCGGTGTCAGCGTGTTGGCATAGCGGCTGTTGTAGTTGGTGATGTAAGACTGCAAGGTGTTCGCCTTCCAGTCATGCATGTATGCGCCCGGCGCGGTTCCCGGTGCGAGATCGGCGGTGCTTCCATCGCCGGTGACGTCGGTCTGGAAGATCTGAGCCGTTTCACCAGCAGTGTTGTCGAGGGTCAGGCTCGTCGGAAGTGCCGAGAAGAAGTGACCGGCCAGACCCATTTGGAGACCATACTTCAAGCTAAAGAAGCCGCCGAAGGAGAGCTCGTGCTTGTGGTCCAACCCCAGGCGGCCCATGTAGGCCGAGGGATTGTCGTAATCGTAGGGAGGGCTGTTAAAGAAGTTGTCTCCGCTATTTCCCGTGTTACCGGTTGTCGATACATCTCCGACAATTCTTGACAGATTGTAGGAGACCTGGAAGTTGGCGTTATCCACACCAGGTGCGGGATGCTGCTTGACCTGCTTGAAGACGATCTGCAGAGCGTCGTAGCCGGACTGTCCGGTGGGTAGGATGAACTTGCCAAAACCAACAGCGGGATTGAGGCCAGGAAACGCCGCGCCTGTCGCCGGTGTTGTGCCAATGACAGAGGCCGGATATCCGCCGAAAAGCGCATTTCCGGAGTCGAGGCCGTTGCTGGCAAAGTCCTGAATGACCGCAGGTCCGACGGTGCCATCGGTGTTGGTGTGGAGACCGGGACAGGCAGCGAGAGCCCCTGCCACCGAGGTTACTCCGCAAGCTGTCAGAGTTGCTGCGATCGCATTCTGCGCCGCAGTCACGTTCAGAGTGCGGGCAGCGCCGACACGGTTCACATCGATGACCAATGGAATCTTCAGCGTGGAGTTATGGACATAATCTCCGCTGATGACGGTACCTCTGCCGATCTGCTGCTGGATCCCGAAATTGTACTGGATCGAGTAGGGAGTTTTGTAAGGAGCAGCGTACACACCGCTCGAGTTCAGGAAGTGGCCGATGTAGGAGGGGTTGGACGCTGAATTGTTGGCCTGGGTTGCGGCCTTGTATTGATTGAGCACATCAAGGAGCCCCGGTGCAGCTTGCTTGATTGATTCAGAGCACAGGGTCGCAATGGGCACGCCTGCGCCCTGCGTAGCGGTGTCCACCACCCGGAAGCGGAACGGAAGTTGTGCCGCCGCAGAGACCGGTGTCGTTGAAGAACGGACCCGATGCGTTGATGACGGCGCTGCGAGCGTTGGAGGTGTTGTTGAAGACATCGCTCTCGTAGAAGATGCCGATGCCGGCGCGGAACACGGTCTTAGGAGCCGCGGATGGGTTATAGGCGAAGCCCAACTGCGGTCCAAAGTTGGCGTAGGGCTGATGGGTCCTCTTGCCGAGTCCCGGCTGGTACACATCGAACAGGTTCGTCTGTCCGCCGGTGCAAGGATTGATGCCGGGATCCACGCTGCTGCAGGGCGGGGTTGGCAGGTCCTGATTGGCGCGGTCGGTATCGACGCTCCAGCGGAGGCCGGCATTGAGGGTGAAGGTCGGTTTGACCTTCCAGGTGTCGGCGAAGTAAGCGCCTTCACGCCAGTCGAAGGTGCCGCCGCCGGGAAGATTGAAGCCCGGCTTCTCGGTGAAGACCGAGTTTCCGTTCCCGAGGATGAGTCCGGACGCGGAATAACCGTTCACCGGATCGCCTGGGCAGGGTGCTGCACCAGCTACGCCTCCGCAATTTGCCAACTGGCTGCCTTGGCCGAATTCGGTGAAGAGGGATGCGCCGAAGAACTCCGCGCCGCCGCCGCCCAGGAGCCGGTTCAGGCTGTAGCCGTACTTGAAGGTATGCGAGCCCTTGGTCCAAGTGCCGTCATAACGGAACTGCTTGTCTGACTGGAAGGTGGTCTGGGGCGAGAGGTAGTTGACTCCTGCAAAGAAGCCATCGCCCGGATCATAGAGTGTGAGTCCGGGGATCGGATTGTAGAGGGCAGTATTTCCGGTGACCGCATCGCTGATCAGGTTATGGAATTTCTCATAACTGCCGCGGAAGGAATGCGTGAAGTGTCCGGTGACGAAGTCGGCGCCGCCGGCGAAGCCCGGGGTGTTGTCGCGGTTGTTGTAGATCGAGTAGAGGAACCCGAAGTTGCCACCGACCGCATTCACGTCATAGTTCACGCGGCCGAAGAAATGGATGCCGTGCCATCCGCTGTAGTCCAGGCGGCCCGTCGAGTAGGTCTCGCTTGTAGTTGAAGGGAATGGAAGGATACTGCGAGGTGATCGCGGAGAATGTGGGACTGGTGGTGGCCGCGCTTATGTTGACCTGCTGGATGCGCTCCGAGTTGGCGAAAAAGAAGAGCTTGTCCTTGATGATCGGTCCGCCGATGCTTCCGCCGTACTGGTTGCGCTGGAAGGGGGCCTGGATGCCGCCGGTGAGAGCGGCAAAGCCGGCGCGGGCGTCCTGGAAATAGTAGAAGGCCTGGCCGTGGAAGGCGTTGGTTCCGGAGTTGGTGGAGACCAGCACCTGGCCCGTGGAGGTCACTTCGCCGGAGACGTCCTGGGTAGAGCGGTTCAACTGGAACTCGTTGATGGCGCCCTGCGAGACGTTGAAGATGGTGGTGCCGACGGTCTCGTCGGTGATGTCCTGGCCATCCAGAAGGATGCGGGTGGTGCGGCCGGAGACGCCGCCGACGGAGATGGCCGAATACCCGGCCTTGGTCGGGTCGAAGGACTCTCCGCTCTGGAGGATGACTCCGGGCTCAATTTGTGCCAGATCGAGGAAGTTGCGGCCATTCACGGGCAGATTCTTGATCTGCTGCGCGGTGATGACATCGCTGACGCCTGCCTGATCGGTATTGAGCTGTACGGCGCCGGCATTGACTTCCACTGTCTGCGCCGAGGAGCCGACGGTCAGCTTGAAGTTGCCGGAGGTCGCGGTTCCGGTGTGGATGACGGTCTTCACAGCCGTCTTCTGGAAGCCTGGTGCGGTGACGACCACTTCGTAATCGCCGGGATTGAGGGGCCCGAGGCTCCAGTAGCCCTTGAATCCGTGGTCACGCTGGCTTTGGATCCGGTCTCGATGCCGGTGACAGTGACGGAGGCGCCGGGTACGACAGCGCCCGAGTTGTCGGTGATCGTGCCCTGAATGGATCCACCATTTACGGATACAGCCTGGGCGAACGCGGCGGGCGTGGGGAACGCGATGGAACCGAGAACGAAGCCGGCGAGAGCGAGAATGCCGGTCGCTCCGGCGTTCCTAAACTTATTTTTCTTCGAATAATGCGAGTTCAAGGAGAACTCCTCCTGTGCTGATGCAACTTTCAAGGCACGTTGCATACCAGTCGGTGGGAGACAAATGGAGATTACATATCAATTGTTTAGGGACGAAACGTCGAGGAATAGCTCTGGATTCCCGGAGCCTGATACAGAAATACGTAGAAATGCAATGGACCTTACAGGGAAGTCGTGCGGGTTTCCGCAATTTGACGGAGGAGACTGGTCACTCGACCGGGAGCAGGGTTGAGCGGCGCTCGCGCGGATATTGAGCGGAGGTACAGCAGATGCCTCCACTTCGCTTTCGCTCCGGTCGGGATGACTAGGGGTGGAAGGGTGTTCGCGTGAGCCAGCCCCCTAGCGATTGAGCGCGCGACGGATGATGGCTTCCAGAGCCTGCTTGTGAGCCGCATACTCCACCTCGCCGACGTTGCCCTTGGCGCGGTCAGACTCGAGCGCGAAAAGCTCCTCTTTCAGTGAGTTGAGCAGGTTGTGGCGCTGGGTCTCCGGATCCGGCTCGGCGGGTGGCGGCGGCGGGATGGGCGCCACGGTGGACGGGGGCGCAGAGGCCTGGGTCCAGGTGAGGGGCGCGGCGTATTGTTCCGCAGCGGGAGCTTCATGGACGGGCACCGGGACGAGATCTTCCTCGACCTGATGAGGAGTGCGGCGCAGAAAGAACGCAGCGCCAATGACCAGGACGAGGCCGACGCCGGAAAGAATCCACCACTTGTATTTGCTCAGCGGGTCCGGGGTGTCGATGGGGTTGCCCAGTCCGCCGCCGGGCCGGTTGTCCTGGGCGCCCGCGGGAGCGCCGGCGGCCTGGCCATTGCCGCCAGACTGGCCCCCGGACTGGGGTGTCTGCACATCGCGCGGCAGGGCTCCCGATCCGGAGACGGAGAAGCCAAGCGCCTGCGCGGGCGAGACATTCTTTGCTACGAAGGTCTGCGCGTTGATGTCGTCGTTGATGGGCTGATAGGGCGTCGACGGATCGGGGGTGAAGGTCATGCTCTTGGGGAGCATGACGACCACGTTGTCCGCGGTTCCGGCGAGTTTGGGGGTGAATTTCGCTGAGCCGCTGTAGGGCAGGGTGTAGGTGACCTGGAATTGGGTTTCGCCCGGGCGCAGGGGAAACAGGTAGGCGTAATGGCCCTTCTCGCCCAACTGCGCGGGCGAAGAGGCCACCGGCATGCCGCCCGGGCCCATAGCGGCGGCGCCCTGGACCTTCGCGTCCGGCGGCAGGTAAATCTCGTAGGAGTGGCTGGAGAACTGCGTCCGGGGAGGCGTGGAGTCGTTTTTGACGAAGTAGCTCTGGGTGACGTGCAGCCCCTGCGGATCGGTCTCGACGCGGATCACGTTCGCTTCGGTGGTGATGCCGGGAACGGTGGGGGCCACATCGAAGACCGTGACATCCACCGTGCTGGTGCCGGGAGGCGCGGGCTGGAAGTAAGAGGCCTTCTGGTGATCGACGCGGACCAGGTGCATGCCCTGATCGGGCGTGTCGATGACGTAGTGTCCATGCGCATCCGTTTTGGTGCGCGCGGTCTCCTGCATGCGCTGCTGCAGCGAGATGAGGATGACGTCGTCGCCGGCGGAAGGCTTATTGTCCGTGCCATTGGTAACCGTGCCGCTAAGAGTAGCGGCCAGCGCGGACGGGAGCGCGGATGGCAGGAGGAGCAGGGCGAGGGAGAGCGAAATCTGCAGCAGGCGTGTCATGTCGAATCTGAAAGCTAGGATACTGCCAAGCAACGGAATTGCGGATGTTTTGCGCGAAGGGGATAGCAGATCAGGCACGTCCGGTACGGAGGCAAGCGCCCAGTCCGGCCTTCGATTGCGGTCGGCGAGTTGCGCGGCTGATTCCCAGTCATAGATCACGGCGTGGTGCTCCACCTGCCAGCTAACGGCCGTTCCTGATCGGGGTGCGGGTGATGATGGCATACCGGGCGTGCGGGCTGCCGGCTTCCATCACATGCGGATGCGGCGATTCTTCTGTGTAGGCAGGCAGTCCGACGCTGCCGGGATTTACCAGCAACGGGCCGCTGGGCATCTGCGCTGACATATCAACCAGGCGGCTCTGGTGGCTATGGCCGCAGAGGACGAGCCGCGCGGTTAGTCCATGCGATGATAGGCGCAATTTCGTCCGTGCGCTTCATGCGTGCGCCGTGGGGCGTGACCTCTTCGAGCAGGTACACATCGTCAGCCCACGGTGTGCCGTGGCACAGCAGAATGTCATCGAGTAGAAGCGTCTGCGGCATGGCGGCCAGCCATTGCTTGTGCCGGTCAGTCAAGGCTGCGCGGTTCGCGGCGAGCGTGCTGCCGGGAGCGGCGATGGTGCCGGTTTCAAAGAGATGACGATCGCAGTTGCCGCGGATGCTGGGCAGGTCGAGTTCGCATCAGGCGATTCGCAGTGCCGACCGGATCGAGTGGACCCTGCAGGTGGTCGCCGAGATTGACGATCTGCGAGACCGATCGAGACGCGATATCGGCCAGCACCGCTTCAAGCGCAGATAGGTTGCCGTGAATGTCCGAGAGGACGGCGAAGCGATCGAGAGGCGATGCGGTCAAGCGGGCTCAGGCGCGGCGGACGACCGGGTGCTGGAGCCGCTCGATTTCGGCCAGCACCTGCGCGGCTTCGGCTTCGAGGGTGGCGCGCTGGGCGACGTAGTCCTCTTCCGGATATTTGCCGGCGCGGAATTCGAAGTTCAGATCGCGCAGGTTGTCGTAGAGAACGGCTTTCTGTTCTTCGAGAAAATCCAGGCGGGTCTTGACGCGCTGAGCGGTGACATGGCGCTCCGGGTAGAAGACATAGATGAAGAGCGCGACGGTGAAGATGGCGCAGACGGCAGGGATCATAGCGAGTCGCCTCCGGTTTCGCGGCGTATGCGCTGTTCGAGCACCAGCGTGTTTGGATTGCTGGCCGGCATGGGCATCGCGACCGCGTGCGGGCGCCAGCGGCGGACCACGAAGAAGACTCCGCCGATGCCCAGCAGCAGCACGATGGGCGGCACCCACCAGGAGAACTGATTCAAACGCGTGAACATGGGCGCGGCCAGTGCGGTAGGGCCGTACTCATCCTGGAAGGCACGGAAGATGGTGGTGTCGTCGTCGGCGTGGTCGATGGACGCGGCGAGCTGGCTGCGCATCTTGTCGGAGTAGGTGCAGCCTACGTGGTTGCACTCGCCCAGCAATTCGTTGCAACCGCAGGGGCACATGATCTTGTGACTCAGCTTCTGGTAGCGTGCGCCGTTCGCGGTGTCGGAGGCGTGCGCGCCGAAGGCGACAACCGCGGCGACGACCGCGAGGTGCAAGGAGGAGCGAAAGCGCTTCGGAAGTTTCAATCGCCACCTCGCATGGTTGCCGGCTCGCCCACCAGCGATCGTGACGGAGCTTTCGCCTGTTGCCGGGCGCGCGCCGGCGAGAGGACCGTGGTGAGATTAGGAACCAGCGCGACGAGCGTGCCGATGATGACGATCACGACGCCTATCCAGATCCACGCGACCAGCGGGTTGAGGAAGACTTTGATGATGGGCCGGTTGGTGTCGGGATTCTGCCCGGCGTAAATCACGTACAGGTCCCAGGCCAGGGTGGAGTGATTTGCCACCATGGTGGATACCTGTTGCGAGGCGACGTAGAAGCGCTTCTCGGGCGCGAGCTGGGTGACCTTCTTGCCGTTGCGATAGACATCGAGCAGCGCGTATTCGCTGTCGTAGTTGGGATTGGTGTCCTGGGTGTAGTCCTGGCAGACCAGCGTATAGGGGCCGACGCGCATGGACTGGCGGAAGTCCATCTCCTGCTCGCTGGAGCGGTTGAATGCGGAGCCGGCCAGACCGATGAAGATGACCACGACGCCGAAGTGGACGATGTAGCCGCCGTAGCGGCGGGTGTTGCGCTGGATGAGCAGCAGCATCGCGGCGAAGATGTTCCTGCCGGTCTGGATCTTCAATACATGCGCGCCGCGCAGGAACTCCGAGGAGATCGCGGTGACGACGCCGGCCGCGACGGAGAAGGCGACGAAGGAGTAGATAGATCCCTGATCGCGCCAGGGGCGCTCGCCAATCGCAAGCAGCGCAACGGCGGTGGAGATGATCGCGGTGGAAGGCAGTATGAAATTGCGGCGGATGGAGCGCAAGGATGAGGAGCGCCATGCGAGCAACGGGCCGAGGCCCATCAAACCCAGCAGGCCAAGCCCGATGGGAATGGCAATGCGGTTGTACCAGGGTGCGCCGACGGTGACTTTGTTGCCCTGCACATACTCGCTGAGCACGGGGAAGAGCGTGCCCCAAAGGATGGTGAAGCAGGCCGCGAGAAAGATCAGGTTGTTAAAGAGGAAGCTGGATTCGCGCGATACGAGCGATTCGATCTTGTGGTCGGACTTCAGATGATCGCGCTGCAGGATGAAGGTGAAGATGCAGACCACCAGCACGATGAAGAGAAAGGCATAGAACCAGCTGCCGATGGAGGACTGCGCGAAGGCATGCACCGAGCTGACGAGACCGGAGCGGGTGAGCAGGGTGCCGAGGATGGAAAGCATGAAGGTGGAAAAGATGAGCCACACATTCCAGTTTTTCATCATGCCGCGCTTCTCCTGCATCATCACTGAATGCAGGAACGCGGTGCCGGTGAGCCAGGGCATGAGCGAGGCGTTTTCCACCGGGTCCCAGCCCCAATAGCCGCCCCAGCCTAGTACCGAATAGGCCCAGTGCGCTCCCAGGAAGATGCCGCAGGTGAGAAAGAGCCAGGTCACCATGGTCCAGCGGCGGGTGATGTGGATCCACTTCTCACCGGGATAGCGCATCATCAGCGCGCCCAGCGCGAAGGCGAAGGGGACGGAGAAGCCGACGTAGCCGAGATAGAGCATCGGCGGATGGATCACCATCTCCGGATACTGCAGCAGCGGATTGAGACCGAAGCCATCGGCAGGGGCGCCGCCTTGCACCAGCGCGAAGGGCGGCGCGGCGAAGTTCAGCAGGAGCAGAAAGAAGACCTGGACACCGGAGAGGATGGTGGACGCGTACGCCGTGAGCCGAACATCTACCTTGTGGCGCAGGCGCAGCACGAATCCGTAGGTGGCGAGCAGCCACGCCCACAGCAGCAGCGATCCTTCCTGGCCCGACCAGAGTGCGGCGAACTTGTAGGCGCCGGGCAGCGCGCGGTTGGAGTGATGAAGGATGTAGGAGACGGAGAAATCATTGGTGAAGGCTGCCCATACCAGCGCGAAGGCAGCGGCGGTGGTAGCGAAGAAGCTGGCGATGCCGGCGCGGCGTGCGGTTTCGGCCAGGCGCTCGGGAGAGAGGCGGGTGTGCGCGCGGATCGCGAGCTGGCGCAGAGCGAAAGCCCCGGCGAGCAGCGTGTAGGCACTGAGCGCGAGGGCAAGCAGGAGGGAGAAGCTACCAAAGACCGGCATAAAAAGCACGCTTCCTGTTGGTGTGGGCGACTAGCGCGGCGAGTCAGAGATTCGCAGCATGTGGATTGGTCGACCGGCGCTTCGCGCCGACATTGAACGATAGGTACAACAGATCCTTCACTCCACCTTCGGTTGCGTTCAGGATGACGAGTATGCGATTACCACGCCCGCGCAAGACAATGTTCCCCTTTTGCGGCAGGACACCACAGTATGTCTCCGCTGTATCGCAGCAGGAAACATGCTTCAGGATTCTGATCGATTGTCGCAAAGCGCGAGCAGATGCGCCAATCCGCAATTGGATGGAATTTGGGCTGGATTCAGTGAAGCAGGACTTGCCCTTGGATCAGGCGGTTGGATCAGGCGGTCTGGCAGTACGGCGGGAAGAGCAGCGTGCGGGAGAGGCTGATGAGCTCTTCGGGCTGCATCGGCTTCAAGCGGAAGTAGACATCCATGCCTTCGTATTCCAACTCTGCCTCGGGCAGGCCGCTGAGTACGAGGATAGGGAGCGCGGTTTGTTCGCGCAGCTTCTTGACCAGTTCCGGACCGCCCATCCCAGGCATGCAGTGATCGGTGATGATCATGCCGAACTCACCCGCCTCGAACTTCGCGAGAGCAGTAGGGCCGTCCTCGGCAATAACAACGGGGATATGGGCTTTTTCAAGGATCAGGCGTCGAGTCACGGCCTGGATCGGGTTATCGTCCACAATCAGGATCGCTGGCATCGTGTGGTATTAAAGCCCCTTAGAAGTAATTAGCCAAGATGATGTCCTGAAGCAAACGGTTGCCTTCACTTGTGAAAGGTATAAAAGCGCTTTCTCCCGTAGTGGGACATACCCCTTTTGGGGGAGTATACGACAATGATACCCCATCGCGTTTCGCCGGATGGGCACAAATGGTCATTTTTCTGCCAGGGAAAGCCCCAACGCCTCGGCCAGCGGCGATTAGTCCAGGCGAGAGGGAACTGCGCCGTACCGCGCCAGGGCGGCCTGCAACTGCTCAGCGGCAGCTGGATCCTTGGTGCGCCAGGTCTCTTCCGTGCTGATCTTCGGGGGACCGGAGGGGGCCTGGAGTTCGCTGTGCTGGTAGCTCAGCAGCCGGTCCGCGGGCTCGTCGCGCCAGTCGTTGCCGCGGCCCTCCCGGCGGGTGGAGCCCTTTTCCCAGCCGCGGGGCGTCAGGTGCCACTCCGTCCATTCTTTGCGAATTGCCATAGCGCCATGGTAGAGCCTTTTCGCTTCTACTCAGTACAGCGGAGAATCGTGAGGTGTGGCTTTTCTTAACGGAAAAGCCACGACGCGTTTGGTTCTTTTGTATGAACCGGAAGCGAAAAGGCTCTGGCTGCGGCCGGGCTCGCTGTCGCGAGGGCAGACGAGGAATCAGATGTGGATGCGTACCTGGCGAATGAGCTCGGCGGGGCCATCCAGGCTGTCCAGAAGCAGATCGTAACTCTCAGATTCGGTTGGGCTCAGAGCGCCGTTGGTGAGTGCGAGCAGGGGAAGCTGCGGGCAGGCCTCCCGTAGCTCGCGAGCGAGATGGATGCGCTGCGTGGGCGTGAGAGTGTGGCAGGCAATCGCCATGGCCGGCCCGTGCAAGCGGCAGAGATTGGTGAACTGGTTTGCGAGCTCCGGTTGAGGCCGCACAGCAATCACTTCAAACCCGGCGTGATTTAGAACTTTCGAGCGGTAGGACAGGAGGGCTTCGTCGTTGCCCACGCACAAGAGGGTGACCTTTCCACTCTGGTTACCGCTCGCGGGACGGGAGCCGGGCTCCGTCTCGGTGTGCATGCCGATGCCTCTCTGAATGCTAGTTTGACGTGATCAAACCGGGTGAAGAAGCATCAGCCTACCCATGGCGATGGAGCGGAGTCTGTATGGAACCATACATTATTCCCATAGCAGGACGCGCAGGTCGCGGAGGTTGTTGCCAGTGGGTCCGGTAAGCAGGCTATCGCCGAGCGCGGTGAAAAGCGGGTATGCATCGAATGCGGCGAGCGCTGCCCGTGGGTTCAGGCCGAGGGCGTCCGCGCGCGTGATCGTGGACGGGTCGGCGAGGGCTCCGGCGGCGGGGCTGTTGCCGTCCGCGCCGTCACTACCTGCGGAAAGGCAGACGACGGATTCGTCCGGCGTCCGCTCGTGAAGCAATAGCGCGCAGGCGAGGGCGAAGTGCTGATTGCGGCCGCCCGTGCCGGGCTTGCGATCCACCTCGTTGAAGGACAGGCGGACGGTGACTTCGCCGCCGGAGAGCAGGCAGAGTTTGCGGCCCGGATGCTGGCCGCGGAGCTCGATGAGCCGATCGAGCAGGTAGGCTGCGGCCTGGTCGTACGGCCAATCGTCGCAGTGGTTATCTACGGTGACTTCGTAACCCAGCGCAGCGGCCTGCTCGCGAGCGGCGCAGACGAGATCGCCGTTGGAGAGCAGCGTAGCGAGCCAGCCGGTGAGGCCGGATGGCTCATTGCCGGCAATTGCGAATGACGCTCGCTTGAGGCCGGCGGTGCGGGCGGCTTTGGTCTGCCCGGCACCTTGCTTAAGCGCGGCTTTGTCGCCGGGGGTCTCGGGGAGATCGGGACGGCTGAAGAAGCGGCGCACGGCATCTGGAAATGTTTCGAGCAGGCGATAACGCTCGCAGCAACTCGCGACAGTTGTCGACGGTAGATGGATCGGCGAGCGTTGGGCCGGAGGCGACGGCATCGGCCTGATGCAATGGCACATCGACGACCTGCAAGGTGAGTTTGGCGGCGCGTGGAGCGGCGGTCGCGAGGCGGCCGCCTTTGACGGCGGAGAAATGCTTGCGCAGGGTGTTGATCTCGCCGATGGCGGCGCCGGAGCCGATGAGCGCCTGGTGGAAGGCGATGGTGTCGGCGAGTGAGATTTTGGGATCGAGCGGCAGATCGAAGAGCGTGCTGCCGCCGCCGCTGATCAGGTAAAGGATGAAGGTACTTTCCGATGCGCGGCGGAGCAGGCGCAGACCGTGCTGTGCGGCGCGGAAGGAATCGCGGTTGGGCAGCGGATGGCCTCCGGCGTAGTAGCGGATACGCCGGTCGCGTCGCGCGGGCTTTGCCGGCGCACTGCAGATGCCGCGGACGTGTAGTTTGGGCGGCAGGATCTCGAGCAGCGACTGGGTCATGGGGACGGCGGCCTTGCCCAGGGCGACGATCAGGATTTCGCGGTAGTCGCCGAGATCGATGCGGATGGGCGGCGCGGCCGGGTCCATCTCCCACGAATGTTCCAACAGCAGGGTTGTCCCCTCGAAGCGAACGCGGTTCTGGAAGGCGCGCTCGATGCTGCATGCGTCGAGTGCGTGAGCGAAGATGGCGCGGGCCTTCTGGTGGAGCGAGTGCAGAGGCGCGGGGGTATCCTCATCGTCCATCGCGTTCACGAGGTCTGAGAATCGCCGGAATCGTCGCCGGGAAACGCGCCGGGAAAGAAGTGTGCGATGAGCCATTGGCGGAGCGCGTGCTGCATCTGCTCGAGTTTGCCGGCGAAGAAGTGGTCGGCCTCGGGCACGATCACGAGGGTTGCCGGCTGGGCCGCGGAGGCTACGATGCGCGCGAGCGTGGGCTGTGGGCCATACTGGTCCGCGCCGCCGCTGATGAAGAGCTTGGGCAACGTGCAGCTGGCGAGAAAGCTGTAGCTGTATCCTCGGCCCTCTGCCTCCACGGGAAGGCCGAGCGCGACGAAGCCGGGGACGCGCGCATCGCCGCAACATGCGCGAAGGCCCACATAGGCGCCGAAGGAGAAGCCGACGACGAGCACCGGCAAGCTGTAACGCTCGGTGAGCCAGTCGATGGCGGCGCGGACATCCTCGCGTTCGCCGCGGCCTTCGTCGTGTTCGCCTTCGCTGAGTCCGGTGCCGCGGAAGTTGAAGCGCAGCGTTGGCAGGCCGAATGACTGCATCGCCTTGGCCGCGCGGTAAACGACTTTGTTGTGCATGGTGCCGCCGCCCTTGGGGTGCGGATGGCACACGAGCGCGGCGTAACGAGCGTCGGGCTGCCCTTCGACGAGAAGCGCTTCGAGAGTGCCGGCAGGACCGGGCACTGTGAGTGACTGCAGGCGATGAGAGACGCTGGACATCGGATTTGATTGTAGCGAGCGCGTCATTCGGGTGAGGACGATTCGCTCAGGTATGCTGACCTGACATGGCGCTCGATCCTGTGCAATTGACGCGACAGCTCATCGACATCGATTCGACGACCTACGGCGAAGGGTCGGTAGGCGAATTTCTGGCGGAGTTTATCGGTGCGCGGGGATTCTCCGTAGAGAAGATGCACGTCGCCACGAAGGGCGAGGATGGGGCCATCACGGACCGCTTCAATGTGTATGCCACGGTAGGTGGAGAACGGCCGGAGGTTGTCTTCTCTACGCATATGGATACTGTGCCGCCGTATTTCGGAAGCAGTGAGGACGATGAAGCGATCTACGGTCGCGGCGCATGCGATGCCAAGGGCATCATCGCGGCGCAGATCGCAGCGGTGGAGCGGCTGCGCGCGGGAGGCGTGCAGGCGGGCATGCTGTTCGTGGTTGGCGAGGAACGCGACTCGGCAGGCGCGGAGGTCGCGAATCTGCAGCCGAAAGGCAATCGCTACCTGATTAATGGGGAACCGACGGACAACCGGCTGGGTGTGGCCAGCAAGGGAGTGTTGCGGGGCGCGGTGCGCGCGACCGGAAAGATGGCGCACTCGGCCTATCCCGAGCTGGGCGACAGCGCGATCCACAAGCTGATTCAGGCGCTGAACCATGTGCTGCGCGTCGAGTTGCCTACGGAGCCGGGGATCGGGCCGAGCACGCTGAACATTGGGCTGATCGAAGGCGGACGCGCGCCAAATGTGATTGCGGACAAGGCGCTGGCGCAGGTGATGGTGCGGCTCGTGGGCCCTGCGGATGAGACGCGTGCAGCACTGGATAGGGCCGTTGCCGGGTTGGCAGAGATTGACTACACGCTTGAGATACCATTCATGCGGTTCCGAACCATCGAGGGGATGGAGACGATGGTTGCGGCCTTCGCGACTGACATCCCTGCGCTGACAAACTGGGGCGAGCCGTTGTTGCTGGGCCCGGGTTCCATCCACGTCGCGCACACTCCGAATGAGAAGCTGGCGAAGCGTGAGCTCTTCGAGGCAATCGATCTCTACACAGAAATTGCCAGCAAGCTCGTAGCATAAGGATTATGGAGAGCGAGCCAGCGATGTCGCGATGGCGCCGTGCCGGTTATGCCGCGTTGAGCGGAGTCACCGGCTGGCTGGCGGGCCAGATCGTCTGTTTCCCGGTGAACCTCGTGACGGCAGCGCGCGACAGTGAGGGCCAATCTACTGTTTTCGCACAGACGCTGCTGTACGGTTTGCTGGCATGGGGCATGTGGACGCTGCTACTGGCCACGGCGGCCTGGTTGCTGGTGGTGCTACCCCTGGTGATGACGATGCGGCCATGCCTGCTGGTACGGCTGCGCATGGTGGTGCCCATGGTGGCCATGGTGGGGGCGCTTTCGCTCGCGGCTGTGCGCCCCAGCCTCTTTCACGATACCTCTGCTATCTCCTTCGTGCACAAGTTCGCGCAGGTGATCCCATACGGGGCCTTCGCGATCTCTTTCACGCTGGTGACCGCGTGGATGTACATCCTGTTGAGCAAGCGCCGGCTGGACCGGGCCGCGGCATTGAGTGATGAACCGAAGATTCGTAGCAGTGTCATTGGCTGAGCGGCGCTACCGTTTTCACAATTGACCTGACCACGCTTGCAGCCGTTATGTGCAGCTTTTCTCAACGGAAAAGCTGCGTCTAGAGCATTTTTTGCCGGAGCACCGATTGTGAAAACGGTCGACGCGCCGCTATTGCACGATCGGTACAGCAGATACCATCCGACACGCTCTGGGCAGGCTCTTCACTGCACCTTCCATTTCGCTGGGATGACACGGTCCGACTCGCGGCATCTTAGACTGAAGTCATGCCCGATCTCGAGACAACTGCAAAACCGGTAAACGCGCTGACGCACGCGCGCTCCTCCTACCTGCGCTCCGCGATGCATCAGCCGATCCATTGGCAGGAATGGGGGCCGGAGGCGTTTGCCCGGGCACAACGCGAAGACAAGCCGGTACTGCTCGACATTGGCGCGGTGTGGTGCCACTGGTGCCATGTGATGGACCGCGAGAGCTACGAAGACGAGACACTGGCTCCGCTCATCAATGAACGCTTTATCGCTGTGAAGGTGGATCGCGACGAGCGCCCGGACGTGGACAGCCGCTACCAGGCAGCGGTGCAGTCCATCAGCGGGCAGGGAGGATGGCCGCTGACCGCGGTGCTGACGCCGGATGGGCGGCCATTTTTTGGAGGAACATATTTTCCGCGGCATGACCGCTACGGCCGGCCCGGCATTGAACGGCTGCTGACGACGATGTCCGACGTGTGGAAGTCCAAGCGTGACGAGGCGCTGGAGTCGGCTGACTCGATCCTGGCGGCGATCGAACATGGCGAGGCGTTTGCCGGACGTGGCGGCTCGCTGAGCCCGGCGATCACCGAGAAGCTGGTGCACTCCGCTATCGCGCAGTTCGATCCGCACCACGGCGGTTTCGGCGCGCAGCCGAAGTTTCCGCATCCCGCTGCGCTGGACCTGCTGCTGGATGCGGCGACGCGCAAGGGCGATGCGAAAGCGCGTGAAGTGGCGCTGGTGACCCTGACCAAGATGGCGGACGGCGGTATTTACGACCATGTGGGCGGAGGCTTCCATCGCTACTCGGTGGACGAACGCTGGGTGGTGCCGCATTTTGAAAAGATGCTCTACGACAATGCCGGCCTGCTGGCGAATTACGTGCATGCGTGGCAGAGCTTTCCGTATCCGGTCTTCAGCACGGTGGTCCGGGAGACGGTGGCGTGGATGGATGGCTGGCTCACGGATCGGCAGAAGGGCGGATTCTACGGCTCGCAGGACGCCGACATGACGCTCGACGACGACGGCGACTACTTCACATGGACGCGCGCCGAGGCGGCGGAGGTATTGAATCCCGATGAGCTCGAAGTCGCCGGCACGTATTACGACATCGGCGAACTGGGGGACATGCACCACAATCCGGCGAAGAATGTGCTGCATGT
The DNA here is from genome assembly GCA_963757575.1 of uncultured Acidobacteriaceae bacterium. Taxonomy (GTDB): domain Bacteria; phylum Acidobacteriota; class Terriglobia; order Terriglobales; family Acidobacteriaceae; genus KBS-83. The sequence goes on along the minus strand of CAVWSD010000007.1, from coordinate 5,144 downwards.
GAAGCGGCCGCTCGAGACCCTGGCGAAGGACCTGAATCGCGAGCCGGGCGAGTTGAGCGGACTGTTGGGCAACGCGCGAGCCAAGCTTGCTGTCGCGCGCGCGGCCCGGCCTACGCCCTACGTCGATCGCACGATCTACACCGGGTGGAATGCGATGGCGATCTCCGCCTATCTTCAGGCGAGCTCGGTGCTTCGTGTGGTCGGCACGCGCGACTTCGCCATCCGGACGCTGGATCGGATTCTGACCGAGGCATGGTCGGAGCAGGAGGGGCTGGCCCACGTGGTTGCGTACGCGGCAGGCGAGGGCGGCCCGCGCATCGCTGGCGTGCTCGATGATTACGCGTTGCTGGCGCATGCCTGTCTCGACGCGTGGGAGCGGACGCTGGAGCTGCGCTACTACCACGCGGCCGAGATGCTGGCGGCACGGATGCAGCAGGACTTCTATGACGCGACCGGCGGCGGCTTCTTCGACGCTGCGGCGGACCCGAATGCGATCGGTGCGCTCTCCGCGCGGCGCAAGCCGTTGCAGGATACGCCGACGCCGGCAGGGAACCCGACGGCGGCCGCCGCGCTGCTGCGCCTGGAGGCGCTGAACGGCGATGCAAAGCTGCGCGAAGTGGCCGAAGATACGCTCGAAGCGTTCGCAGGCATTGTGGAACACTTCGGGCTGTACGCCGGCTCGTATGGGCTCGCGCTCGAACGGTTGCTGACGCCAGCGCAGCAGGTGGTCATTGTTGGCGACGACGATCTGGCGGACGAGTTGGAGGCTGCGGCTCGCGTCGGGTATGCGGTGAACAGGACAGTGCTGCGGGCGTCGGCAGAGGTGATGCGGGCGGGCGCATTGCCGCCGCTGCTCGAGGCGACCCTTAAGCAACTGCCTCAGTTACAGCAAAAAGAAAGCTTCGTTGTGCTGTGCCAGGGAACGCATTGTCTTCCGCCGATGCGTACCGTCGCCGAGTTGCAGGCCGCGATGGCAGATCAGAGCTGACGGACTACTGAGCTGCGAACGGGTTGGTTTCGTTTGGCTTGTTGGTGGTGGGGTCGGGAGTTGGGGCGGCATTGGGACGCTCGCCCGGCAGCGTTGGCCCATGCCCGCCGATGACGCGAAACGGACTGCCGGGCAGCATGTGGTTCTCTTCCAGAGCAAGCCGGATGCGCTTCTGCATCTCGCGCAGCGCATCGTACTGTTTTCTCGCCAGCGTTTTTACGCTGATGGGATAAATCACCTCGGATCCCTTGATCTGATCGACGCCGAGCACCTGCGGATCGCCGAGGAAGATGTCCTTGTACGCGGGGTCCTGCCGCACTTCGCCGGCTATTTTTTTCAGCAATGCGATGACCTTATCGGGATCGGCGGAGAAGTCGACGGAGATGTTCAAGGTAGTGGTCGTGAAATCGCGGCTCTGATTCGCCACATTCGTGATTTGACTGTTGGGGACGAGATAGAGTGTGCCATCGCCGCCGCGCACCGTGGTCTTACGCAGTGACATCGATTCGACGGTGCCACTCACGCCGGCGATGGTAACCCAGTCGCCGACGTTGTACTGATCTTCGACCAGCACCAGCATGCCGTTGATCATGTCCTTCACGATGGTCTGCGCGGCAAGGCCGATGGCGACCCCGGCCACGCCCGCGGACGCGAGCAGCGGCGCGAGGTTGAGGTCAAAGATGTTGCGCAGGATGCTGATGACAGTGAAGAAGCCGACGATACCAATGCCGGTGGCGCGCAGCACCGAGGCCAGGGTGCGGATCTGCGAAGTGCGCGCCAGGCCGATGTTGGGATGCTTCTCCGCAGCGCGGCGCATGCGATCCGTGATGACCTTCACCAGCCAGAATGCGATCCAGGCGAAGACCAGGATCGCGATCAGGTGCTTCAGGTCGTTGACCAGGAAGTCCTGCGCGCTATCCACCCAGTTCTGCCACATGGATTGAAGCGCCTCGCGAATTGGCGGGCGATGGTTGGGGGGCGCGAGCAGAAGGAGCATGCAGGCCTTTCAGGTCGAGAGTTGCAGGTCGTTTCTATAATGAACGGATGCGAAGCTCTATTGCCACGTTGCGCTGGGGCAAAGTGCGCTGGGTATGGGGTGCGGTCGCGATCCTGGTAGCAGTCTCCTGGACGGGCCGCTCTACCATCTCCCAGGCGCAGGTGCAGCAGCCGATGCCACCCATCCCGTCGCCAGCCGCCCCCCCCGGCTTTGGCGAGCCGTCCACGCCTCCCGATCCGATGCTTCGCCAGCAACAGCAACGAATGGAAAAGGCGCGGAATGTCGACCGCCAGAAACAACTGGAGCAGGATACGGACAAGCTGCTGGCGCTGGCGAAGGCGTTGAAGGAAGAAGTGAGCAAGTCCAACAAGGACACGTTGTCTGTTGACGTGGTGAAGAAGGCGGCGGAGATTGAAAAGCTGGCGAAGAGCGTGAAGGACCGCATGCGGGGCTGAGACGGGTTACGTAGCAGCCCCTTGCAAATGCGAGTTAGATACGACGCCTAGAGGAAGAGTGGCGCGAGCACCAGCGTGACCGTCGCGAGCAGCTTGATGAGCACGTGCAGCGATGGGCCGGCGGTGTCTTTGAAAGGATCGCCGACCGTATCTCCCACCACGGCGGCCTTGTGTGCCTCCGAGCGCTTGCCGCCGTACTGCCCAGTCTCGATAAACTTCTTGGCGTTATCCCATGCGCCGCCGCCGTTGTTCATCAGCATGGCGAGCAGGATTCCGGAGATGGTGCCGACCATCAGCAGCGCGGCGACACTTTCGGCTCCGGTCAGATTGACCGGATGGCCATGCAGCAGGAGTGTATCCGCGCCGATATCGCGGACGCGGAAGCTGTCACTGAGATGGCGGAAGATGAGGCCGACGGCCAGCGGCATGGCCACAGCCAGTGCGCCCGGCAACACCATTTCCTTCAGTGCCGCGCCAGTCACGATGCGGACGCAGCGGCCGTAGTCGGGCTTGGAGGTTCCCTCCATGATGCCGGGATTCTCCTTGAACTGGGCGCGCACGTCCTTGATGACGAACTGCGCCGTGCGGCCGACTGCCTTGATGGCCATGGAGGAGAAGAGATACGTGAGCATTGCGCCGAGCAGCGCGCCAACGAAAACAGGCACGCTGGCCAGATTCACGTGCGAGAACTGCCAGTTTGCCGGCAGCACCTCGCCCGCGGCTGCGAAGCGATGGGCGACGATGGTGCGCACGGTCTCGAGATACGCGGAGAAGAGCAGGAAAGCGGCGAGGGAGGCGGAGCCGATGGCATAGCCCTTGGTCAGTGCCTTTGTAGTGTTGCCGGCAGCGTCCAGCTTGTCGGTCTTTTCACGGACTGAGTCAGGCTGGTTGGACATCTCGATGATGCCGCCGGCGTTGTCGGTGATGGGACCGAAGGTGTCCATGGCCAGGATGTAGGCGGAGGCGGAGAGCATGCCGATGGTCGCGATGGCGGTGCCATAGATGCCCTTGGCGTAGGTCGCGATCTCGGACTGGTCGGCCAGGCCGCGCACGCCGAAGTAGTAGCTGAGCAGCAGCGCCAGGCTGATGACGATGACCGGCATGGCAGGCGTTTCCATGCCGACGGCGAGGCCGCTGATGATGTTGGTGGCCGGCCCGGTGAGCGAGGCCTCGGCGATGGAGCGGACGGGGCGATAGCGGGTCTCGGTGTAGTACTCGGTGATGCGCACGAAGAGGAATGAAGTGATGATGCCGATGATGCCGGAGCCGAGCAGCCACCACCGGCCCTGCAGCATGAAGTACACGGCGGCCGCGAAGCCGAGCAGCGCGAGGAATGAGGTGACGTAGTAGCCGCGATTCAGCGCGTGCATCGGGTCTTCGTCTTCGCGAGCGCGCACGATGGCAACGCCGATGATGGAGGCGATGAGATTGACCGCCTGAATGATCAGCGGAAAGAGGATGCCCTTGATGCCGAAGACGGGGAAGAGCGCCGCGCCGAGGATCATTGCGCCGACGTTTTCCGCGGCGGTGGACTCGAAGATGTCCGCGCCACGGCCGGCGCAGTCGCCGACGTTGTCGCCGACCAGATCAGCGATGACGGCGGGGTTGCGGGGATCATCCTCGGGGATGCCGGCCTCGACCTTGCCGACAAGATCGGCGCCGACATCGGCAGCCTTGGTATAGATGCCGCCGCCAAGCTGCGCAAACAGCGCGACCAGGGAGGCGCCAAAGCCGAAGCCGACCAGTTCATAGGGCGTCGCCTGGGGATGCTGGAGGCCGCCGAAGAGAAGGAAGAGTACGCCGATGCCCAGCAGCGAGAGGGCGACGACGACCAGTCCGGTGACGGCGCCGCCACGCAGCGCGGTCTGGAGAGCGCGGCCGAGGCTGGTGCGTGCAGCACTGGCGGCGCGGATGTTGGTCCGGATGGAGACGAACATGCCGGTGAGGCCGGAGAGCCCGGAGCAGATGGCGCCGATCAGAAAGCTGATGACGACCTTGTTGGCGAAGGGCGCGGTGAAGGGCGAGAGCCGGTAGCCAATATAGAGAAGGATGGCGAGCACGACTGCGATAATGGCGATGGTGCCGTACTGCCGGGACATGAATGCCTCGGCCCCTTCCCGGATGGCGTTGGAGATGGCCTGCATCTCCTGGGTGCCGGCATCCATGGCGAGGACGGATCGGGAGAAGAAAAGTGCGACAACGAGGCCGAGGATGGCGATTGCCAACGCGCCCCACAAATAAATACTGCCGTTGTCTGGGGGCTGGGGAGCCTATCTGGAACCCCAAGGCCCACAGGCCGACGTTCTGCATGCAAGTTCTCCGAAAGAATTGGGTTGGTACGCCCCGCCGTTGCCGCCGCAGCGCGCAGCCGGGAAAGCTGTAGGTGCAAGGAACGCTGATTAGAGCACGCGCGGAAAAAGTGAGTCAAACCACGGGGTTTCGCCGAGGTCCTGTTCGCTTTCCCGGGTGAGACGAAACTCTGCTCTCCCGGATCCGGTAGTCGAGCACAAGAACGCAATGACAGGATACAATCGCCAGTCGTTTTGAGTCGGGGAAGCGGTAAGGAGTGTGTATGGGTAGTGTGGCGGCAGAGCGGCGCACCAAGGGTGCCGGCAGCGGGTTGAGCGGTCTGAGCGGGGCAGAATGGGTCGATGTCTATCGGCTCATGTACATGTCCCGGCGTTTGGACGATCGCGAAATCCTG
>CAVWSD010000006.1:0-37388 GCA_963757575.1 uncultured Acidobacteriaceae bacterium | reverse complement strand
GGGTGTTGTCGCGGTTGTTGTAGATCGAGTAGAGGAACCCGAAGTTTCCACCGACCGCATTCACGTCATAGTTCACGCGGCCGAAGAAATGGATGCCGTGCCATCCGCTGTAGTCCAGGCGCGCCCGTCGAGTAGGTCTCGCTTGTAGTTGAAGGGAATGGAAGGATACTGCGAGGTGATCGCGGAGAATGTGGCGACTGGTGGTGGCCGCGCTTATGTTGACCTGCTTGAGGCGCTCGGCATCGGCGAAGAAGAACAGCTTGTCCTTGATAATCGGGCCGCCGATGGCGCCACCGAACTGGTTCCGCTGGAAGGGCGAAACGACACCTCTGGTTGCTGGCAAATCCGGAGCGATAATCCTGGAAGTTGTAGAGCAGATTGCCGTGGAAGTGGTTTGTGCCCGAGCCCGTAGTGACGAGGACCTGGCCAGTGCTGCCCAGGTCGTTGCCGGCGTCCTGCGTCGAACGCACGATCTGGAATTGCCCGATAGCACCCTCAGACACGTTCACGATAGTGGTGCCGACATTTTCGTCGGTGATGTCCTGGCCATCCATGAGGATGCGGGTGGTGCGGCCAGAGGTGCCGCTAAAGAAAGTCCGGAGTAGCCGGCCTTCGTGGGATCGAAGTTGTTACCGTCCTGCAGCTGTACACCCGGCTCAAGCTGCGCCAGATCGAGGAAATTGCGCCCGTTGACCGGGAGGCTCTGGATCTGCTGCTGAGTAATGATGTCCTGGACATTGGACTGGGTCTGCTGGACTTGGACCGCGCCTGCATCCACCTGGACGGTTTCGGCACCGCTTCCAATTTCCATCTTCACGTTGCCGCTGGTCGCAACGTTGATCTGCACGATGGTTTTCACTTGCGTTTCGTGAAATCCCGGCGCCGAGACCTTGACGGTGTAGTTGCCCGGAATCAGCGGGCCCGATGTGAGAAGCCGGAACCGTTTGTCTGACGAGTCGCGCCGGTGTCCGTGTTGGCGATCGTGACCCTGGCATTGGGAACGACCGCGCCCGCCGGATCGGTGACGGTGCCCTGAATCGAGCCGTTAATAGCGGTGGCCTGGGCGAACGCGGCGGGCGTGGGGAGCGCGATGGAGCCGAGAACGAAGCCGGCGAGAGCGAGAATGCCAGTCGCTCCGGTGTTCCTAAACCTAATTTTCTTCGAATAATACGAGTTCAAGGAGAACTCCTCCTGTGCTGATGCAACTTTTGAGGCACGTTGCATACCAGTCAGTGGGAGACAAATCGATATGGCATATCAATTGTTTAGGGACGAAACGTCGAGGAATAGCTCTGGATTCCCGGAGCTTGATACAGAATTACGTAGAATTGCACCGGACCTTACAGGGAAGTCGTGCGGGTTTCCGCAATGTGACGGGGGGACTGATCACTCGACCAGTAGCAGGGTTGAGCGGCGCTCGCGCGGATATTGAGCGGAGGTACAGCAGATGCCTCCACTTCGCTTCCGCTCCGGTCGGGATGACTAGGGGTGGAAGGGTGTTCGCGTGAGCCAGCCCCCTAGCGATTGAGCGCGCGACGGATGATGGCTTCCAGAGCCTGCTTGTGAGCCGCATACTCCACCTCGCCCACGTTGCCCTTGGCGCGGTCAGACTCGAGCGCGAAAAGCTCCTCTTTCAGTGAGTTGAGCAGGTTGTGGCGCTGGGTCTCCGGATCCGGCTCGGCGGGTGGCGGCGGCGGGATGGGCGCCACGGTGGACGGGGGCGCAGAGGCCTGGGTCCAGGTGAGGGGCGCGGCGTATTGTTCCGCAGCGGAAGCTTCATGGACGGGCACCGGGACGAGATCTTCCTCGTCCTGATGAGGAGTGCGGCGCAGAAAGAACGCAGCGCCAATGACCAGGACGAGGCCGACGCCGGAAAGAATCCACCACTTGTATTTGCTCAGCGGGTCCGGGGTGTCGATAGGGTTGCCCAGCCCGCCGCCGGGCCGGTTGTCCTGGGCGCCTGCGGGAGCGCCGGCGGCCTGGCCATTGCCGCCAGCCTGGCCCCCGGACTGGGGTGTCTGCACATCGCGCGGCAGGGCTCCCGATCCGGAGACGGAGAAGCCAAGCGCCTGCGCGGGCGAGACATTCTTTGCTACGAAGGTCTGCGCGTTGATGTCGTCGTTGATGGGCTGATAGGGCGTCGACGGGTCGGGGGTGAAGGTCATGCTCTTGGGGAGCATGACGACCACGTTGTCCGCGGTTCCGGCGAGTTTGGGGGTGAATTTCGCTGAGCCGCTGTAGGGCAGGGTGTAGGTGACCTGGAATTGGGTTTCGCCCGGGCGCAGGGGAAACAGGTAGGCGTAATGGCCCTTCTCGCCCAACTGCGCGGGCGAAGAGGCCACCGGCATGCCGCCCGGGCCCATAGCGGCGGCGCCCTGAACCTTTGCGTCCGGCGGCAGGTAAATCTCGTAGGATCGGCTGGAGAACTGGGTGCGCGGAGGCGTGGAGTCGTTTTTGACGAAGTAGCTCTGGGTGACGTGCAGCCCCTGCGGATCGGTCTCGACGCGGATCACGTTCGCTTCGGTGGTGATGCCGGGAACGGTGGGGGCCACATCGAAGACCGTGACATCCACCGTGCTGGTGCCGGGAGGCGCGGGCTGGAAGTAAGAGGCCTTCTGGTGATCGACGCGGACCAGGTGCATGCCCTGATCCGGAGTGTCGATGACGTAGTGTCCATGCGCATCCGTTTTGGTGCGCGCGGTCTCCTGCATGCGCTGCTGCAGCGAGATGAGGATGACGTCGTCGCCGGCGGAAGGCTTATTGTCCGTGCCATTGGTAACCGTGCCGCTAAGAGTAGCGGCCAGCGCTGACGGAAGCGCGGATGGCAGGAGGAGCAGGGCGAGGGAGAGCGAAATCTGCAGCAGGCGTGTCATGTCGAATCTGAAAGCTAGGATACTGCCAAGCAACGGAATTGCGGATGTTTTGCGCGAAGGGGATAGCAGATCAGGCACGTCCGGTACGGAGGCAAGCGCTCCAGTCCGGCCTTCGATTGCGATCGAGAGGCGAGGCGATCAGGCGAGATCAGGCGCGGCGGACGACCGGGTGCTGGAGCCGCTCGATTTCGGCCAGCACCTGCGCGGCTTCGGCTTCGAGGGTGGCGCGCTGGGCGACGTAGTCCTCTTCCGGATATTTGCCGGCGCGGAATTCGAAGTTCAGATCGCGCAGGTTGTCGTAGAGAACGGCTTTCTGTTCTTCGAGAAAATCCAGGCGGGTCTTGACGCGCTGAGCGGTGACATGGCGCTCCGGGTAGAAGACATAGATGAAGAGCGCGACGGTGAAGATGGCGCAGACGGCAGGGATCATAGCGAGTCGCCTCCGGTTTCGCGGCGTATGCGCTGTTCGAGCACCAGCGTGTTTGGATTGCTGGCCGGCATGGGCATCGCGACCGCGTGCGGGCGCCAGCGGCGGACCACGAAGAAGACTCCGCCGATGCCCAGCAGCAGCACGATGGGCGGCACCCACCAGGAGAACTGATTCAAACGCGTGAACATGGGCGCCGCCAGTGCGGTAGGGCCGTACTCATCCTGGAAGGCACGGAAGATGGTGGTGTCGTCGTCGGCGTGGTCGATGGACGCGGCGAGCTGGCTGCGCATCTTGTCGGAGTAGGTGCAGCCTACGTGGTTGCACTCGCCCAGCAATTCGTTGCAACCGCAGGGACACATGATCTTGTGACTCAGCTTCTGATAGCGTGCGCCGTTCGCGGTGTCGGAGGCGTGCGCGCCGAAGGCGACAACCGCGGCGACGACCGCGAGGTGCAAGGAGGAGCGAAAGCGCTTCGGAACTTTCAATCGCCACCTCGCATGGTTGCCGGCTCGCCCACCAGCGATCGTGACGGAGCTTTCGCCTGTTGCCGGGCGCGCGCGGGGGAGAGGACCGTGGTGAGATTAGGAACCAGCGCGACGAGCGTGCCGATGATGACGATCACGACGCCTATCCAGATCCACGCGACCAGCGGGTTGAGGAAGACTTTGATGATGGGCCGGTTGGTGTCGGGATTCTGCCCGGCGTAAATCACGTACAGGTCCCAGGCCAGGGTGGAGTGATTTGCCACCATGGTGGATACCTGTTGCGAGGCGACGTAGAAGCGCTTCTCGGGCGCGAGCTGGGTGACCTTCTTGCCGTTGCGATAGACATCGAGCAGCGCATATTCGCTGTCGTAGTTGGGATTAGTGTCCTGGGTGTAGTCCTGGCAGACCAGCGTATAGGGGCCGACGCGCATGGACTGGCGGAAGTCCATCTCCTGCTCGCTGGAGCGGTTGAATGCGGAGCCGGCCAGACCGATGAAGATGACCACCACGCCGAAGTGGACGATGTAGCCGCCGTAGCGGCGGGTGTTGCGCTGGATGAGCAGCAGCATCGCGGCGAAGATGTTCCTGCCGGTCTGGATCTTCAATACATGCGCGCCGCGCAGGAACTCCGAGGAGATCGCGGTGACGACGCCGGCCGCGACGGAGAAGGCGACGAAGGAGTAGATAGATCCCTGATCGTGCCAGGGGCGCTCGCCAATCGCAAGCAGCGCAACGGCGGTGGAGATGATCGCGGTGGAAGGCAGTATGAAATTGCGGCGGATGGAGCGCAAGGATGAGGAGCGCCATGCGAGCAACGGGCCGAGGCCCATCAAACCCAGCAGGCCAAGCCCGATGGGAATGGCAATGCGGTTGTACCAGGGTGCGCCGACGGTGACTTTGTTGCCCTGCACATACTCGCTGAGCACGGGGAAGAGCGTGCCCCAAAGGATGGTGAAGCAGGCCGCGAGAAAGATCAGGTTGTTAAAGAGGAAGCTGGATTCGCGCGATACGAGCGATTCGATCTTGTGGTCGGACTTCAGATGATCGCGCTGCAGGATGAAGGTGAAGATGCAGACCACCAGCACGATGAAGAGAAAGGCATAGAACCAGCTGCCGATGGATGACTGCGCGAAGGCATGCACCGAGCTGACGAGACCGGAGCGGGTGAGCAGGGTGCCGAGGATGGAAAGCATGAAGGTGGAAAAGATGAGCCACACATTCCAGTTTTTCATCATGCCGCGCTTCTCCTGCATCATCACTGAATGCAGGAACGCGGTGCCGGTGAGCCAGGGCATGAGCGAGGCGTTTTCTACCGGGTCCCAGCCCCAATAGCCGCCCCAGCCTAGTACCGAATAGGCCCAGTGCGCTCCCAGGAAGATGCCGCAGGTGAGAAAGAGCCAGGTCACCATGGTCCAGCGGCGGGTGATGTGGATCCACTTCTCACCGGGATAGCGCATCATCAGCGCGCCCAGCGCGAAGGCGAAGGGGACGGAGAAGCCGACGTAGCCGAGATAGAGCATCGGCGGATGGATCACCATCTCCGGATACTGCAGCAGCGGATTGAGACCGAAGCCATCGGCAGGGGCGCCGCCTTGCACCAGCGCGAAGGGCGGCGCGGCGAAGTTCAGCAGGAGCAGAAAGAAGACCTGGACACCGGAGAGGATGGTGGACGCGTACGCCGTGAGCCGAACATCTACCTTGTGGCGCAGGCGCAGCACGAATCCGTAGGTGGCGAGCAGCCACGCCCACAGCAGCAGCGATCCTTCCTGGCCCGACCAGAGTGCGGCGAACTTGTAGGCGCCGGGCAGCGCGCGGTTGGAGTGATGAAGGATGTAGGAGACGGAGAAATCATTGGTGAAGGCTGCCCATACCAGCGCGAAGGCAGCGGCCGTGGTAGCGAAGAAGCTGGCGATGCCGGCGCGGCGTGCGGTTTCGGCCAGGCGCTCGGGAGAGAGGCGGGTGTGCGCGCGGATCGCGAGCTGGCGCAGAGCGAAAGCCCCGGCGAGCAGCGTGTAGGCACTGAGCGCGAGGGCAAGCAGGAGGGAGAAGCTACCAAAGACCGGCATAAAAAGCACGCTTCCTGTTGGTGTGGGCGACTAGCGCGGCGAGTCAGAGATTCGCAGCATGTGGATTGGTCGACCGGCGCTTCGCGCCGACATTGAACGATAGGTACAACAGATCCTTCACTCCACCTTCGGTTGCGTTCAGGATGACGAGTATGCGATTACCACGCCCGCGCAAGACAATGTTCCCCTTTTGCGGCAGGACACCAAAGTATGTCTCCGCTGTATCGCAGCAGGAAACATGCTTCAGGATTCTGATCGATTGTCGCAAAGCGCGAGCAGATGCGCCAATCCGCAATTGGATGGAATTTGGGCTGGATTCAGTGAAGCAGGAGTTGCCCTTGGATCAGGCGGTTGGATCAGGCGGTCTGGCAGTACGGCGGGAAGAGCAGCGTGCGGGAGAGGCTGATGAGCTCTTCGGGCTGCATCGGCTTCAAGCGGAAGTAGACATCCATGCCTTCGTATTCCAACTCTGCCTCGGGCAGGCCGCTGAGTACGAGGATAGGGAGCGCGGTTTGTTCGCGCAGCTTCTTGACCAGTTCCGGACCGCCCATCCCAGGCATGCAGTGATCGGTGATGATCATGCCGAACTCACCCGCCTCGAACTTCGCGAGAGCAGTGGGGCCGTCCTCGGCAATAACAACGGGGATATGGGCTTTTTCAAGGATCAGGCGCCGCGTCACGGCCTGGATCGGGTTATCGTCCACAATCAGGATCGCTGGCATCGTGTGGTATCAAAGCCCCTTAGAAGTAATTACCCAAGATGATGTCCTGAAGCAAACGGTTGCCTTCACTTGTGAAAGGTATAAAAGCGCTTTCTCCCGTAGTGGGACATACCCCTTTTGGGGGAGTTAGCACAATGATACCCCATTGCTTTTAGCCCGGATGGACTCAAATCGGTCATTTTTCTGCCAGGGAAAGCCCTCAACGGCCTCGGGCCAGCGGGGTTAGTCCAGGCGGGGAGGAACTGCGCCGTACCGCGCCAGGGCGGCATGTAACTGCTCAGCGGCTGCTGGATCCTTGGTGCGCCAGGTCTCCTCGGTGCTGATCTTCGGCGGACCGGAGGGGGCCTGGAGTTCGCTGTGCTGGTAGCTCAGCAGCCGGTCCGCGGGCTCGTCGCGCCAGTCGTTGCCGCGGCCCTCCCGGCGGGTGGAGCCCTTTTCCCAGCCGCGGGGCGTCAGGTGCCACTCCGTCCATTCTTTGCGAATTGCCATAGCGCCATGGTAGAGCCTTTTCGCTTCTACTCAGTACAGCGGAGAATCGTGAGGTGTGGCTTTTCTTAACGGAAAAGCCACGACACGTTTGGTTCTTTTGTATGAACCGGAAGCGAAAAGGCTCTAGAGCAACACCAGCATTACGGTGTCCTCCCGGAGATGGCCAGGTGCAGGTTTTCTTGAAGGAAAACCTGCGTAGGCATTCCTCGCTCTGGCATACACCTACGCTGGTTTTGCTGTAGCTGCGGCCGGGCTCGCTGTCGTGAGGGCAGACGAGGAATCAGATGTGGATGCGTACCTGGCGAATGAGCTCGGCGGGGCCATCCAGGCTGTCCAGAAGCAGATCGTAACTCTCAGATTCGGTTGGGGTCAGAGCGCCGTTGGTGAGTGCGAGCAGGGGAAGCTGCGGGCAGGCCTCCCGTAGCTCGCGAGCGAGATGGATGCGCTGCGTGGGCGTGAGAGTGTGGCAGGCAATCGCCATGGCCGGCCCGTGCAAGCGGCAGAGATTGGTGAACTGGTTTGCGAGCTCCGGTTGAGGCCGCACAGCAATCACTTCAAACCCGGCGTGATTTAGAACTTTCGAGCGGTAGGACAGGAGGGCTTCGTCGTTGCCCACGCACAAGAGGGTGACCTTTCCACTCTGGTTACCGCTCGCGGGACGGGAGCCGGGCTCCGTCTCGGTGTGCATGCCGATGCCTCTCTGAATGCTAGTTTGACGTCATCAAACCGGGTGAAGAAGCATCAGCCTACCCATGGCGATGGAGCGGAGTCTGTATGGAACCATACATTATTCCCATAGCAGGACGCGCAGGTCGCGGAGGTTGTTGCCAGTAGGTCCGGTAAGCAGGCTATCGCCGAGCGCGGTGAAAAGCGGGTATGCATCGAATGCGGCGAGCGCTGCCCGTGGGTTCAGGCCGAGGGCGTCCGCGCGCGTGATCGTGGACGGGTCGGCGAGGGCTCCGGCGGCGGGGCTGTTGCCGTCCGCGCCGTCACTACCTGCGGAAAGGCAGACGACGGATTCGTCCGGCGTCCGCTCGTGAAGCAATAGCGCGCAGGCGAGGGCGAAGTGCTGGTTGCGGCCGCCCGTGCCGGGCTCGCGATCCACCTCGTTGAAGGACAGGCGGACGGTGACTTCGCCGCCGGAGAGCAGGCAGAGTTTGCGGCCCGGATGCTGGCCGCGGAGCTCGATGAGCCGGTCGAGCAGGTAGGCTGCAGCCTGGTCGTACGGCCAGTCGTCGCAGTGGTTATCTACGGTGACTTCGTAACCGAGCGCAGCGGCCTGCTCGCGAGCGGCGCAGACGAGATCGCCGTTGGAGAGCAGCGTAGCGAGCCAGCCGGTGAGGCCGGATGGCTCATTGCCGGCAATTGCGAATGACGCTCGCTTGAGGCCGGCGGTGCGGGCGGCTTTGGTCTGCCCGGCACCTTGCTTAAGCGCGGCTTTGTCGCCGGGGGTCTCGGGGAGATCGGGGCGGCTGAAGAAGCGGCGCACGGCATCTGGAAATGTTTCGAGCAGGCGATAACGCTCGCAGCAGCTCGCGACAGTCGTCGACGGTAGATGGATCGGCGAGCGTTGGGCCGGAGGCGACGGCATCGGCCTGATGCAATGGCACATCGACGACCTGCAAGGTGAGTTTGGCGGCGCGTGGGGCGGCGGTCGCGAGGCGGCCGCCTTTGACGGCGGAGAAATGCTTGCGCAGGGTGTTGATCTCGCCGATGGCGGCGCCGGAGCCGATGAGCGCCTGGTGGAAGGCGATGGTGTCGGCTAGTGAGATTTTGGGATCGAGCGGCAGATCGAAGAGCGTGCTGCCGCCGCCGCTGATCAGGTAAAGGATGAAGGTACTTTCCGACGCGCGGCGGAGCAGGCGCAGACCGTGCTGTGCGGCGCGGAAGGAATCGCGGTTGGGCAGCGGATGGCCTCCGGCGTAGTAGCGGATACGCCGGTCGCGTCGCGCGGGCTTTGCCGGCGCACTGCAGATGCCGCGGACGTGTAGTTTGGGCGGCAGGATCTCGAGCAGCGACTGGGTCATGGGGACGGCGGCCTTGCCCAGGGCGACGATCAGGATTTCGCGGTAGTCGCCGAGATCGATGCGGGTGGGCGGCGCGGCCGGGTCCATCTCCCACGAATGTTCCAACAGCAGGGTTGTCCCCTCGAAGCGAACGCGGTTCTGGAAGGCGCGCTCGATGCTGCATGCGTCGAGTGCGTGAGCGAAGATGGCGCGGGCCTGCTGGTGGAGCGAGTGCAGAGGCGCGGGAGTATCCTCATCGTCCATCGCGTTCACGAGGCCTGAGAATCGCCGGAATCGTCGCCGGGAAACGCGCCGGGAAAGAAGTGTGCGATGAGCCATTGGCGGAGCGCGTGCTGCATCTGCTCGAGTTTGCCGGCGAAGAAGTGGTCGGCCTCGGGCACGATCACGAGGGTTGCCGGCTGGGCCGCGGAGGCTACGATGCGCGCGAGCGTGGGCTGTGGGCCATACTGGTCCGCGCCCCCGCTGATGAAGAGCTTGGGCAACGTGCAGCTGGCGAGAAAGCTGTAGCTGTATCCTCGGCCCTCTGCCTCCACGGGAAGGCCGAGCGCGACGAAGCCGGGGACCCGCGCATCGCCGCAACATGCGCGAAGGCCCACATAGGCGCCGAAGGAGAAGCCGACGACGAGCACCGGCAAGTTGTAACGCTCGGTGAGCCAGTCGATGGCGGCGCGGACATCCTCGCGTTCGCCGCGGCCTTCGTCGTGTTCGCCTTCGCTGAGTCCGGTGCCGCGGAAGTTGAAGCGCAGCGTTGGCAGCCCGAATGACTGCATCGCCTTGGCCGCGCGGTAAACGACTTTGTTGTGCATGGTGCCGCCGCCCTTGGGGTGCGGATGGCACACGAGCGCGGCGTAACGAGCGTCGTGCTGCCCTTCGACGAGAAGCGCTTCCAGAGTGCCGGCGGGACCGGGCACTGTGAGTGACTGCAGGCGATGAGAGACGCTGGACATCGGATTTGATTGTAGCGAGCGCGTCATTCGGGTGAGGACGATTCGCTCAGGTATGCTGACCTGACATGGCGCTCGATCCTGTGCAATTGACGCGACAGCTCATCGACATCGATTCGACGACCTACGGCGAAGGGGCGGTAGGCGCATTTCTGGCGGAGTTTATCGGTGCGCGGGGATTCTCCGTAGAGAAGATGCACGTCGCCAGCGAAGGGCGAGGATGGGGCCATCACGGACCGCTTCAATGTGTATGCCACGGTAGGTGGAGAACGGCCGGAGGTTGTCTTCTCTACGCATATGGATACGGTGCCGCCGTATTTCGGAAGCAGTGAGGACGATGAAGCGATCTACGGTCGCGGCGCATGCGATGCCAAGGGCATCATCGCGGCGCAGATCGCAGCGGTGGAGCGGCTGCGTGCGGGAGGCGTGCAGGCGGGCATGCTGTTCGTGGTTGGCGAGGAACGCGACTCGGCAGGCGCGGAGGTCGCGAATCTGCAGCCGAAAGGCAATCGCTACCTGATTAACGGGGAACCGACGGACAACCGGCTGGGTGTGGCCAGCAAGGGAGTGTTGCGGGGCGCGGTGCGCGCGACCGGAAAGATGGCGCACTCGGCCTATCCCGAGCTGGGCGACAGCGCGATCCACAAGCTGATTCAGGCGCTGAACCATGTGCTGCGCGTCGAGTTGCCTACGGAGCCGGGGATCGGGCCGAGCACGCTGAACATTGGTCTGATCGAAGGCGGCCGCGCGCCAAATGTGATTGCGGACAAGGCGCTGGCGCAGGTGATGGTGCGGCTCGTGGGCCCTGCGGATGAGACGCGTGCAGCACTGGATAGGGCCGTTGCCGGGTTGGCAGAGATTGACTACACGCTTGAGATACCATTCATGCGGTTCCGAACCATCGAGGGGATGGAGACGATGGTTGCGGCCTTCGCGACTGACATCCCTGCGCTGACGAACTGGGGCGAGCCGTTGCTGCTGGGCCCGGGCTCCATCCATGTCGCGCACACTCCGAATGAGAAGCTGGCGAAGCGTGAGCTCTTCAAGGCAATCGATCTCTACACAGAAATTGCCAGCAAGCTCGTAGCATAAGGATTATGGAGAGCGAGCCAGCGATGTCGCGATGGCGCCGTGCCGGTTATGCCGCGTTGAGCGGACTCACCGGCTGGCTGGTGGGCCAGATCGTCTGTTTCCCGGTGAACCTGATGACGGCAGCGCGCGACAGTGAGGGCCAATCTACTGTTTTCGCACAGACGCTGCTGTACGGTTTGCTGGCATGGGGCATGTGGACGCTGCTACTGGCCACGGCGGCCTGGTTGCTGGTGGTGCTACCACTGGTGATGACGATGCGGCCATGCCTGCTGGTACGGCTGCGCATGGTGGTGCCCATGGTGGCCATGGTGGGGGCGCTTTCGCTCGCGGCTGTGCGCCCCAGCCTCTTTCACGATACCTCTGCTATCTCCTTCGTGCACAAGTTCGCGCAGGTGATCCCATACGGGGCCTTCGCGATCTCTTTCACGCTGGTGACCGCGTGGATGTACATCCTGTTGAGCAAGCGCCGGCTGGACCGGGCCGCGGCATTGAGTGATGAACCGAAGATTCGTAGCAGTGTCATTGGCTGAGCGGCGCTACCGTTTTCACAATTGACCTGACCACGCTTGCAGCCGTTATGTGCAGCTTTTCTCAACGGAAAAGCTGCGTCTAGAGCATTTTTTGCCGGAGCACCGATTGTGAAAACGGTCGACGCGCTGCTATTGCACGATCGGTACGGCAGATACCATCCGACATGCTCTGGGCAGGCTCTTCACTGCACCTTCCATTTCGCTGGGATGACACGGTCCGACTGGCGGCATCTTAGACTGAAGTCATGCCCGATCTCGAGACAACTGCAAAACCGGTAAACGCGCTGACGCACGCGCGCTCCTCCTACCTGCGCTCCGCGATGCATCAGCCGATCCATTGGCAGGAATGGGGGCCGGAGGCGTTTGCCCGGGCACAACGCGAAGACAAGCCGGTCCTGCTCGACATTGGCGCGGTGTGGTGCCACTGGTGCCATGTGATGGACCGCGAGAGCTACGAAGACGAGACACTGGCTCCGCTCATCAATGAACGCTTTATCGCTGTGAAGGTGGATCGCGACGAGCGTCCGGACGTGGACAGCCGCTACCAGGCAGCGGTGCAGTCCATCAGCGGGCAGGGAGGATGGCCGCTGACCGCGGTGCTGACGCCGGATGGGCGGCCATTTTTTGGAGGAACATATTTTCCGCGGCATGACCGCTACGGCCGGCCCGGCATTGAGCGGCTGCTGACGACGATGTCCGACGTGTGGAAGTCCAAGCGTGACGAGGCGCTGGAGTCGGCTGACTCGATCCTGGCGGCGATCGAACATGGCGAGGCGTTTGCCGGACGTGGCGGCTCGCTGAGCCCGGCGATCACCGAGAAGCTGGTGCACTCCGCTATCGCGCAGTTCGATCCGCACCACGGCGGTTTCGGCGCGCAGCCGAAGTTTCCGCATCCCGCTGCGCTGGACCTGCTGCTGGATGCGGCGACGCGCAAGGGCGATGCGAAAGCGCGTGAAGTGGCGCTGGTGACCCTGACCAAGATGGCGGACGGCGGTATTTACGACCATGTGGGCGGAGGCTTCCATCGCTATTCGGTGGACGAACGCTGGGTGGTGCCGCATTTTGAAAAGATGCTCTACGACAATGCCGGCCTGCTGGCGAATTACGTGCATGCGTGGCAGAGCTTTCCGTATCCGGTCTTCAGCACGGTGGTCCGGGAGACGGTGGCGTGGATGGATGGCTGGCTCACGGATCGGCAGAAGGGCGGATTCTACGGCTCTCAGGACGCCGACATGACGCTCGACGACGACGGCGACTACTTCACATGGACGCGCGCCGAGGCGGCGGAGGTATTGAATCCCGATGAGCTCGAAGTCGCCGGCACGTATTACGACATCGGCGAACTGGGGGACATGCACCACAATCCGGCGAAGAATGTGCTGCATGTGAAGCGGCCGCTCGAGACCCTGGCGAAGGACCTGAATCGCGAGCCGGGCGAGTTGAGCGGACTGTTGGGCAACGCGCGAGCCAAGCTTGCTGTCGCGCGCGCGGCCCGGCCTACGCCCTACGTCGATCGCACGATCTACACCGGGTGGAATGCGATGGCGATCTCCGCCTATCTTCAGGCGAGCTCGGTGCTTCGTGTGGTCGGCACGCGCGACTTCGCCATCCGGACGCTGGATCGGATTCTGACCGAGGCATGGTCGGAGCAGGAGGGGCTGGCCCACGTGGTTGCGTACGCGGCAGGCGAGGGCGGCCCGCGCATCGCTGGCGTGCTCGATGATTACGCGTTGCTGGCGCATGCCTGTCTCGACGCGTGGGAGCGGACGCTGGAGCTGCGCTACTACCACGCGGCCGAGATGCTGGCGGCACGGATGCAGCAGGACTTCTATGACGCGACCGGCGGCGGCTTCTTCGACGCTGCGGCGGACCCGAATGCGATCGGTGCGCTCTCCGCGCGGCGCAAGCCGTTGCAGGATACGCCGACGCCGGCAGGGAACCCGACGGCGGCCGCCGCGCTGCTGCGCCTGGAGGCGCTGAACGGCGATGCAAAGCTGCGCGAAGTGGCCGAAGATACGCTCGAAGCGTTCGCAGGCATTGTGGAACACTTCGGGCTGTACGCCGGCTCGTATGGGCTCGCGCTCGAACGGTTGCTGACGCCAGCGCAGCAGGTGGTCATTGTTGGCGACGACGATCTGGCGGACGAGCTGGAGGCTGCGGCTCGCGTCGGGTATGCGGTGAACAGGACAGTGCTGCGGGCGTCGGCAGAGGTGATGCGGGCGGGCGCATTGCCGCCGCTGCTCGAGGCGACCCTCAAGCAACTGCCTCAGTTACAGGAAAAAGAAAGCTTCGTTGTGCTGTGCCAGGGAACGCATTGTCTTCCGCCGATGCGTACCGTCGCCGAGTTGCAGGCCGCGATGGCAGATCAGAGCTGACGGACTACTGAGCTGCGAACGGGTTGGTTTCGTTTGGCTTGTTGGTGGTGGGGTCGGGAGTTGGGGCGGCATTGGGACGCTCGCCCGGCAGCGTTGGTCCATGCCCGCCGATGACGCGAAACGGACTGCCGGGCAGCATGTGGTTCTCTTCCAGAGCAAGCCGGATGCGTTTCTGCATCTCGCGCAGCGCATCGTACTGTTTTCTCGCCAGCGTTTTTACGCTGATGGGATAAATCACCTCGGATCCCTTGATCTGATCGACGCCGAGCACCTGCGGATCGCCGAGGAAGATGTCCTTGTACGCGGGGTCCTGCCGCACTTCGCCGGCTATTTTTTTCAGCAATGCGATGACCTTATCGGGATCGGCGGAGAAGTCGACGGAGATGTTCAAGGTAGTGGTCGTGAAATCGCGGCTCTGATTCGCCACATTCGTGATTTGACTGTTGGGGACGAGATAGAGTGTGCCATCGCCGCCGCGCACCGTGGTCTTGCGCAGTGACATCGATTCGACGGTGCCACTCACGCCGGCGATGGTAACCCAGTCGCCGACGTTGTATTGATCTTCGACCAGCACCAGCATGCCGTTGATCATGTCCTTCACGATGGTCTGCGCGGCAAGGCCGATGGCGACCCCGGCCACGCCCGCGGACGCGAGCAGCGGCGCGAGGTTGAGGTCAAAGATGTTGCGCAGGATGCTGATGACAGTGAAGAAGCCGACGATACCAATGCCGGTGGCGCGCAGCACCGAGGCCAGGGTGCGGATCTGCGAAGTGCGCGCCAGGCCGATGTTGGGATGCTTCTCCGCAGCGCGGCGCATGCGATCCGTGATGACCTTCACCAGCCAGAATGCGATCCAGGCGAAGACCAGGATCGCGATCAGGTGCTTCAGGTCGTTGACCAGGAAGTCCTGCGCGCTATCCACCCAGTTCTGCCACATGGATTGAAGCGCCTCGCGAATTGGCGGGCGATGGTTGGGGGGCGCGAGCAGAAGGAGCATGCAGGCCTTTCAGGTCGAGAGTTGCAAGTCGTTTCTATAATGAACGGATGCGAAGCTCAATTCCCACGTTGCGCTGGGGCAAAGTGCGCTGGGCATGGGGTGCGGTCGCGATCCTGGTAGCAGTCTCCTGGACGGGCCGCTCTACCATCTCCCAGGCGCAGGTGCAGCAGCCGATGCCACCCATCCCGTCGCCAGCCGCCCCCCCCGGCTTTGGCGAGCCGTCCACGCCTCCCGATCCGATGCTTCGCCAGCAACAGCAACGAATGGAAAAGGCGCGGAATGTCGACCGCCAGAAACAACTGGAGCAGGATACGGACAAGCTGCTGGCGCTGGCGAAGGCGTTGAAGGAAGAAGTGAGCAAGTCCAACAAGGACACGTTGTCTGTTGACGTGGTGAAGAAGGCGGCGGAGATTGAAAAGCTGGCGAAGAGCGTGAAGGACCGCATGCGGGGCTGAGACGGGTTACGTAGCAGCCCCTTGCAAATGCGAGTTAGATACGACGCCTAGAGGAAGAGTGGCGCGAGCACCAGCGTGACCGTCGCGAGCAGCTTGATGAGCACGTGCAGCGATGGGCCGGCGGTGTCTTTGAAAGGATCGCCGACCGTATCTCCCACGACGGCGGCCTTGTGTGCCTCCGAGCGCTTGCCGCCGTACTGCCCGGTCTCGATAAACTTCTTGGCGTTATCCCATGCGCCGCCGCCGTTGTTCATCAGCATGGCGAGCAGGATTCCGGAGATGGTGCCGACCATCAGCAGCGCGGCGACACTTTCGGCTCCGGTCAGATTGACCGGATGGCCATGCAGCAGGAGTGTATCCGCGCCGATATCGCGGACGCGGAAGCTGTCACTGAGATGGCGGAAGATGAGGCCGACGGCCAGTGGCATGGCCACAGCCAGTGCGCCCGGCAACACCATTTCCTTCAGTGCCGCGCCAGTCACGATGCGGACGCAGCGGCCGTAGTCGGGCTTGGAGGTTCCCTCCATGATGCCGGGATTCTCCTTGAACTGGGCGCGCACGTCCTTGATGACGAACTGCGCCGTGCGGCCGACTGCCTTGATGGCCATGGAGGAGAAGAGATAGGTGAGCATTGCGCCGAGCAGCGCGCCAACGAAAACAGGCACGCTGGCCAGATTGACGTGCGAGAACTGCCAGTTTGCCGGCAGCACCTCGCCCGCGGCTGCGAAGCGATGGGCGACGATGGTGCGCACGGTCTCGAGATACGCGGAGAAGAGCAGGAAAGCGGCGAGGGAGGCGGAGCCGATGGCATAGCCCTTGGTGAGTGCCTTTGTAGTGTTGCCGGCAGCGTCCAGCTTGTCGGTCTTTTCACGGACTGAGTCAGGCTGGTTGGACATCTCGATGATGCCGCCTGCGTTGTCGGTGATGGGACCGAAGGTGTCCATGGCCAGGATGTAGGCGGAGGCGGAGAGCATGCCGATGGTCGCGATGGCGGTGCCATAGATGCCCTTGGCGTAGGTCGCGATCTCGGACTGGTCGGCCAGGCCGCGCACGCCGAAGTAGTAGCTGAGCAGCAGCGCCAGGCTGATGACGATGACCGGCATGGCAGGCGTTTCCATGCCGACGGCGAGGCCGCTGATGATGTTGGTGGCCGGCCCGGTGAGCGAGGCCTCGGCGATGGAACGGACGGGGCGATAGCGAGTCTCGGTGTAGTACTCGGTGATGCGCACGAAGAGGAATGAAGTGATGATGCCGATGATGCCGGAGCCGAGCAGCCACCACCGGCCCTGCAACATGAAGTACACGGCGGCCGCGAAGCCCAGCAGCGCGAGGAATGAGGTGACGTAGTAGCCGCGATTCAGCGCGTGCATCGGGTCTTCGTCTTCGCGAGCGCGCACGATGGCAACGCCGATGATGGAGGCGATGAGATTGACCGCCTGAATCACCAGCGGGAAGAGGATCCCCTTGATGCCGAAGACGGGGAAGAGCGCCGCGCCGAGGATCATGGCGCCGACGTTTTCCGCGGCGGTGGACTCGAAGATGTCCGCGCCACGGCCGGCGCAGTCGCCTACGTTGTCGCCGACCAGATCAGCGATCACGGCGGGGTTCCGGGGATCGTCCTCGGGGATGCCGGCCTCGACCTTGCCGACAAGATCGGCACCGACATCGGCAGCCTTGGTATAGATACCGCCGCCAAGCTGCGCAAACAGCGCGACAAGGGAGGCGCCAAAGCCGAAGCCGACTAGTTCATAGGGCGTCGCCTGGGGCTGCTGGAGGCCGCCGAAGAGCAGGAAGAGGACGCCGATGCCCAGCAGCGAGAGGGCGACGACGACCAGTCCGGTGACGGCGCCGCCACGCAGCGCGGTCTGGAGAGCACGGCCGAGGCTGGTGCGTGCAGCACTGGCGGCGCGGATGTTGGTCCGGATGGAGACGAACATACCCGTGAGCCCGGAGAGCCCGGAGCAAATGGCGCCGATCAGAAAGCTGATGACAACCTTATTGGCGAAGGGCGCGGTGAAGGGCGAGAGCCGATAGCCAATATAGAGAAGGATGGCGAGCACGACTGCGATAATCGCGATGGTGCCGTACTGCCGGGACATGAATGCCTCGGCCCCTTCCCGGATGGCGTTGGAGATGGCCTGCATCTCCTGGGTGCCGGCATCCATGGCGAGGACGGATCGGGAGAAGAAAAGTGCGACAACGAGGCCGAGGATGGCGATTGCCAACGCGCCCCACAAATAAATACTGCCGTTGTCTGGGGTGCTGGGGGAGCCTATCTGGAACCCCAAGGCCCACAGGCCGACGTTCTGCATGCAAGTTCTCCGAAAGAATTGGGTTGGTACGCCCCGCCGTTGCCGCCGCAGCGCGCAGCCGGGAAAGCTGTAGGTGCAAGGAACGCTGATTAGAGCACGCGCGGAAAAAGTGAGTCAAACCACGGGGTTTCGCCGAGGTCCTGTTCGCTTTCCCGGGTGAGACGAAAGTCTGCTCTCCCGCATCTTGTAGTCGAGCACAAGAACGCAATGACAGGATACAATCGCCAGTCGTTTTGAGTCGGGGAAGCGGTAAGGAGTGTGTATGGGTAGTGTGGCGGCAGAGCGGCGCACCAAAGGTGCCGGCAGCGGGTTGAGCGGTCTGAGCGGGGCAGAATGGGTCGATGTCTATCGGCTCATGTACATGTCCCGGCGTTTGGACGATCGCGAAATCCTGCTGAAAAATCAACAAAAAATATTCTTCCAGATCTCCGGTGCCGGCCACGAGGCGCTGCTGGTGGCCGCGGGCAAGGCATTGAAGCCGGGGTACGACTGGTTTTACCCATACTATCGCGATCGCGCGCTTTGCCTGACCCTGGGAGTGACTGCGGAAGAGATGCTGCTGCAGGGGGTCGGGGCCGCGGCGGACCCGGCCAGCGGCGGGCGTCAGATGCCCTCGCACTGGGGCAATCAGCGGCTCAATATCGTGACCCAAAGCTCCTCCGTAGCGACGCAGATGCTGCAGGCCGCCGGGTGCGCGGAAGCGGGACTCTACTTTGCCCGGCATCCGCATGCCGCGGAGCGAGATCCCTCCTCGGAGGGCGGGCAGGATTATCGCGCCTTCCATAACGCGAGCTTCCATGGCGATGAGGTGACCTACGCGTCGATCGGCGAGGGCTCCACCAGCCAGGGCGAGTTTTGGGAGTCGTTGAGCACAGCGTCACTCGAGAAGCTGCCGATGCTGTTTGTCGTAGAGGACAACGGCTACGCCATCTCCACACCGGTCGAGGTGAACACGCCGGGGGGCAATATTTCGAGGCTGGTGGCGAACTTCCCTAACTTCTTCTTCGCCGAGGTGGATGGTACCGATCCGGTGGAGAGTTACGCAGCCATGACCCAGGCAGTGGCGCATTGCCGTGCCCGCAAGGGGCCCGCGTTTGTGCATGGGCATGTCACGCGACCGTATTCGCATTCGCTTTCCGATAATGACAAGCTGTACCGCTCGGCGGCAGAACGCGAGGAGGAGAATCTTCGCGATCCGCTGCCCAAGCTGCAACTACGGCTGCTGCGCGAAGGCGTGATCGACGCGGAGGGAATTACGCGTCTGGAGAAGGCAGTCGACGACGAGATACAGGCAGCGACCGATCGCGCGCTGCGCGCGCCGTTTGCTCCAGCGGAGTCGATCTACAACTACGTCTATTCGCCCGATATCGATCCGACCTCGGAGTCCTTTGCTTCGGAGACGGCCGTGGCCCCGAGCAGCCCGGGCGGCCCTGATCGGACGATGGCCGACCTGATCAACGTCTGCCTGAAAGACGAGATGAAGCGCGATCCGCGGATCATCGTCTTTGGCGAGGATGTGGCGGATTGCAGCCGTGAAGAGCAACTGAAGAGCGGGGCGGTGAAGGGCAAGGGAGGCGTCTTCAAGCTGACCGCCGGGCTGCAATGCGAATACGGCAGCGATCGCGTCTTCAACTCGCCGCTGGCGGAAGCGAATATCGTGGGGCGCGCCGTGGGCGTGGCCACGCGCGGCATGAAGCCGGTAGCGGAGATACAGTTCTTCGATTACATCTGGCCGGCGATGCACCAGCTTCGCAATGAACTGGCCCCGCTGCGCTGGCGCTCCAACAATGCATTCTCATCCCCGGCGGTGATCCGGGTGGCGATTGGCGGCTATCTGACGGGTGGCGCGCTCTACCATTCGCAGTCGGGCGAGGTGCTGTTTACCCATACGCCGGGGATGCGGGTGGTATTTCCGTCGAATGCGCTGGATGCCAACGGGCTGCTGCGCACAGCGATCCGCTGCGACGATCCGGTGATGTTTCTGGAGCACAAGCGGCTCTACCGCGAGACATACGGGCGTGCGCCCTATCCGGGGCCGGACTACATGGTTCCGTTTGGCAAAGCGAAGATAGTGCGCGAGGGCAAGCATCTGACCCTGGTGACGTATGGCGCGCTCGTGCCTCGGGCCTTGCAGGCTGCGCAGCGCGCTAGCCGCGAGCTCGGGGTGGAGACGGAGGTGATCGATCTGCGGACGCTCAGCCCTTATGACTGGGAGGCGATCGCGGAGAGCGTGCGCCGGACCAGCCGGGTAATCGTGGCGCATGAGGACGTGCTGAGCTGGGGTTACGGAGCGGAGATCGCGGCGCGTATTGCTGACGAGCTATTCGACGACCTGGACGCGCCGGTGAAGCGAGTAGCGGCGACGGACACTTTCGTGGCGTATCAGCCGCAATTGGAGAACGTGATCCTGCCGCAACCGGAGGATGTGTTCCGCGCGATCGAGGCGCTGGCGAAGTTCTAGTCACGGCACGCGGGTCTTCTCCACAGGGAGGGGCTTCGGTCGCGATAATGGGGCATTTTCATGTGCGCTCGACTGCTGTGCTCGTCGATAATAATGAATCTCCCGGGCCGTGCGGATTCCGCGTCCGAGTTTGCAGGGCAGGGTAGAATATGGCCAACTTCCAGGATCCCTGAATGCCACGACGATTGCTCCTCGTGGATGACGAGGCAGTCATCCGCATCACGCTATCCGCCATACTGACCAAGCACGGTTTCGAGGTGAGTGCCGCAGCGACGGTCGCAGAGGCACTGCAGAAGATCACCTCCCAGCAATTCGAAATCCTGTTATCGGATCTGAACATCGGCAATCCCGGCGATGGCCTGACTGTGGTCAGCGCCATGCGAAGAACGCAGCCCGAAGCCGTGACCATGATTCTTACCGGATATCCTGCGTTTGAAACTGCACTCGAAGCGATCCGGCAGCAAGTGGACGATTACATCGTGAAGCCGGCCGATGTTCCGGCGCTGGTGAACGCGATTGAGAGCAAGTTGGCAACTCCGCCGCACCATCGGCATTTGCCGCCCCCGAAGCGGGTCGCGATGGTGTTGCAGGAACAGGTAAGGAGGATTGAGAGCCTGTGGCTGGCAGCCGTAGAGAGTGATCCTGCACTTTCGCGAGTAGCTTTGGACAAAGAGGAGCGCCTTCACTATCTCAGAGGCATTCTGGAGCAGGTGATCCGCGCGGCGCAATCGTACTCCGGCGAAGAGACGGCGGCTCACAAAAAGGTCTCCGGCGGTTACGATCTCCGGCGCGACTGGGAGGGCTACACGCCCAGCATGATGCTGGCGGAGTTCTGCATGCTGCGGCGCATTATCGCGCGGATCGTCCAGGAACACCTGCTGGCCGTGAACCTTAGCTATTTGGTTCCTGATCTCGCCCATGTGAACGAGAGCCTGGATGAGCAGGCACAGGCCGCGCTGGTGACTTTGTCGGATTACATAGACGCTTCCCGCTAAGGATTCCGATCGCGCCGGGCTGCGAGGAATTGCCGGAGCGCAGCGGCTGTTTCTCCTTCCCCAAGCACCGTCCCGTGTACGGTTGTCGAGGGCGGAGCTGCTTTCGTAACGTAAGCCGGAGTTGATGCGTTTGCAGGCAGCAGGAAGAGTTTGTCCAATGACCTGGACCGCAGAGCTGCCGATGGATTGAAGTGGTCGCGCGCTAGAAGGCGCACGGGCAGCATATGAGTCCAGCGCGGCGCCTCGAGCAGCCCCAGCGTGGGCGGCTGCGGATCGATCATCACCAGACTCGTGATCTCCGGGTGTTTGGTCGTGAGGTTGGCTGCTATGGCGGCGCCGAGTCCACGGCCGATCACGACGAGGTGGCTCGGCCCGATATGACGCATGCTGGCGAGATAGTAGAGCGCAGCGTCGGCGTCCTGATCCCAATGCTTCTCCGAAGGCTTTGCCCACTTGCTCTCTCCGAAACCGCGAGGATCGAAGGCGAAGACGTCTGCAGAGACATCCGGGCCAAGCGCATGCAGAGCGAGGATGTCCGGGAGCGCGTCGGACAAGGAACCGCGCGCATCGTGCAGGTAAAGAATGGTCGCGTGCTTGCCGGGGGCGCCGCCGGCTGCCGGAATCCACCATCCGGTGAGCTGGGTCTGCCCGGTCTCTGTGGTATCGAAGCGCACCTCATCGAAGGGCACGCCGTCCCGCGCAGGAGTGCCGGCCACGATATGTGAGGGGTGGAAGATGAGCTGCCATTGTCCCTGCCAGAAGAGCAACCCGATGGCGAAGTAGATGGCAGCCAGCGATGCCACGACCATCACGCCGATCCCTCCGAGGATCCAGCGGTGCGCTACCAGCGGATTGCGGGGACGCAGGGGATCGTCGAAGTTGGGCGGGGGAATGGGACGGGAATGGCGCCGGCATCCTGGGCTAACCGAACGCGAGTTCGTCTGCCGATTCGAGTGGTGTGCCGCAGACTCTGCAGATGACGGAGGAACAATCTCCGCAGGTGAGTGGATCGTCGACCGGGCGGCCGCACACGGGGCACCAAAGCCCGGCCTGGTTGGCCCGAGAGGCCAGCGATGGGCCTGGAATTTCTTCACGCGGCGTGTCTGGATGCGGTGCTTCTGGCTGCGGCTGGGACATGCAAGTCCAGCGTAGCAGCCGCGGCACGATCAGTTCCACCGGGCTCCAGACCGTACACTTCTTCATACCTGAGGAAAGGGGCCATAGCCTGAGGAAAGGGGCGGGAGCGCAGGATGACGCAATGGGTACGCATCGGCGGCGTGTCAGAGATGCCGGCTGAAGGCATGGCAAAGGAATGCAGCGCGCTGGGCAAGTCAATCTGCGTAGCACGGATCGGCGGCGAGCTTGCGGCTTTGGACAATGAGTGTCCGCATCGTGGCGCGCCGCTTTCCGACGGAGCGATCGAGGATGGCCGCGTGGTATGCGGGTGGCATGGCTGGAGCTTCGATCCGAAGAGCGGAGCAGAGCTCTGCAATCCCCTGGGGGCGACCACTGTGTATCGGTTGCGCATCGACGGTGATGATGTGCTGTGCGAGGTCTGAGAAAGTAATGTCAGAGAAAAGTGAAATGGCAAAGAGCGATTCTGCGAGGAACGAGTTAGTGATTCCACCGGCGGCCGCCAGTGATCCGAAGGCCTTTGAGCTGGTGCGTGCTTGGGTGGCGCAGGGCGAACTGCATGTCAGCATGCAGATGGGCGGCTGGGACGATCCCACTGCCTGGGGCGTAGTGCTGGCGGACCTGGTGCGGCATGTGGCGCGCTTCTATGAGGAGCAGAAGCATCTGCGTCCGGAACAGACCATTCTGCGGGTGCGGGATGCGATGGAAGCGGAGCTCGATGGAGAAGAGGAGTCGCCCGAAGGTGGCCGGGTGCAGTGATGCTCGCTGCTTAGAAACTCCACTCCTGCGTCATGGGGATGTTGAAGTCCGAATAGCGGATCCAGCGCGGACGGATGACGAACCAGGTGATGTGCGGCCAGTGCATGCGCTCCGCGCCGTCGGGCCACGCGGAAAAATAAACCGGTTGGAGTTGCGCCAGTGATTCGCCGGCAAGCTCTTCGGCGATGCCTTCGTACTGCACGGTACGTTCGTCGCCTTTGCCCACGGTGTTGCCTACGGTGAACGACACGCGAGGATGAGCCATCATGTTTCGGTATTTGCGGGTAGTGCGCAGGGTATCGAAGAGGATCTCGAGATCGGACGTGACCGCGTAGCCGACCAGCGCGCCCTGCGGCTCACCCGAGGCCGCGAGTGTGCCGAGGACGCCGAGCTGGTGGCTGCGCAGATACGCGAGCAGTTCGTTGCGCTCCATGGCATCCCATCTGTTTTCGCGGCTTGAACCTGGTGACGACTTAAGAGGCCGCGGCGACAATTTTGCCGAAGGATACCGGATCGAGGGATGCGCCGCCGACCAGCGCGCCATCGATGTCTGGCTGGGCGCAGAGCTGGGCTGCGTTGTCCGGCTTGACAGAGCCGCCGTAGAGGATGCGCATCCGCTCGGCCACCGGCTTGCCGAGAAGCTGGGCGACCTCGTGGCGGATGACGGCATGCGCCTCTGCCGCGATCTCCGGCGTCGCCGTTTTGCCGGTGCCGATGGCCCACACCGGCTCGTAGGCAATGACGATGGGGGCAGCGTGCGCAGCGTCAAGATTTCCAAGTGCGCGACTGGTCTGCCGGCGCAGCACTGCTTCCGTCTCACCATTGTCGCGCTGCTCCAGATGCTCGCCGACGCAGACGATTGGAATCAGGTTGTGGCGCAGGGCGGCGCCCAATTTTTTGTTGACCAGCTCGTCTGTTTCACCGAAGTACTGGCGACGTTCCGAGTGGCCGATCAGCACATGGGTGGCGCCTGCCGCGACCAGCATGGGTGCGGAGATCTCGCCGGTGAAAGCGCCCTCGTCAGCGAAATAGATATTTTGTGCGCCGACGTGGAGGGTGGATCCCTGCGCGGCTTCGAGCGCGGCGGGAAGATCGATCGCGGGGGGGAAGATCGCCACTTCGACAGTTGCAGGAAGCGCATGTTGCAGGAACGTGTTGATGAAAGAGCGGGTCTCGGCAGGGGTCTTGTACATTTTCCAATTTGCGGCGAGCAGGGGAATGCGCATGGTTCCTTTCGTGCGATGCAGGGGTGGTGGGATGGTGGCTGGAACTAATCGCGATGGGAGATGGCTTTGATTTGCGGGACCACTCCGGGGTGCCGGCCGCGGGAGATGGGAACGACTTTGCCCTTGCGGGCGCGGGGATTCGTCCGCTGTGGTTCCCAGTAATTGGCTATGGAGTAGCTCTGCTCGTCCGCGAAGGTGCGATCGAAGCTGGTGCCCAGCCCGATGCCGGCGAGCAGACCGCAGAGTCCGGCGACGATGAGAACGATCCCCTGCACGACACCCGAGCTGAAGGAGTGTTGCAGGTGACCATGCTGGATCCAGCGAAGCAGATGCTGTTCAGCGGAGATGCTGACGCCGCCACAAACAACGAAGCCGAGAGGCGCCAGTATGAGCCTGTAGCGCCACGGATGCAGGGAACGAACGAAGGTCCCGGCAAAGCCTGCGATAATAAATGCAACGACGCCACTAAACAATATGGCGGCATTCAGCAGAAAGACTGAAGGCACGGCAATTTCCCTCATCAGCCCCGGGGGAAGGACACAAGCAGCTTACGGCTTCTTTCGCAACGCATCAACCCCAGGAAGAACTTTACCCTCCAGGAACTCGAGCGAGGCGCCCCCACCTGTGGATATGTGGGTAATGCGATCCGCTACCCCGGCCTGCTTGATGGCCGAAACGGAATCGCCGCCTCCGACGATGGAGACTGCATCCCGATTGCCGGCGACCAACTCCGCGATCGCCGTAGTGCCGTGAGCAAAGGGCGGCATTTCGAAGACGCCCATAGGGCCGTTCCACACGATAGTGCTGGCCTCTGCAATCTCACGCGCAAAGAGATCGACCGTCTTTGGCCCGATATCCAGTGCCATCCATTCCGCCGGGATGGGCTCATCGGCATCGATTGTCTTGGTCCTGGCATCCGGGGCAAATCGATTTGCCACAACGTGATCGACAGGCAGAAGAAAACGGACGTTCCGGCTCTTCGCGGCGGCCATCACCTGCCGCGCAACGTCGAGTTTGTCCGCTTCGACCAGCGACTTGCCGACCTCCAGGCCCTGGGCTTTGAGGAAGGTATAGGCCATACCGCCGCCGATCAGAATGGCATCGACCTTGGTAAGCAGATTCTCAATCACTTCGATTTTGTCAGAGACCTTCGCTCCACCGAGGATCGCGATGAACGGTTTCGCCGGATCGGTGAGCGCCTTACCGAGATAGTTGAGCTCCTTCTCCATCAATAAGCCCGCTACCGCATGCTGCACGAAGTGCGTGATGCCCTCGGTCGAAGCGTGCGCCCGATGAGCGGAGCCGAAGGCATCGTTCACATAAATCTGACAGAGGCCGGCGAGCTTCTTGGCAAACGCCGGGTCGTTCGCCTCTTCCTGGGGATAGAAGCGGAGGTTTTCGAGCAGCAGCACCTTGCCGTCCTCCAGCTTGTTCGCCAGCTCACGGGCAAGGTCGCCAACACAATCCGGGGCAAAGGCCACGTTGACCTGCTCCCCGATGCTGTGGTCCAGCATGACGCGGAGCCGATCCACAATGGGGCGCAGGCTGTACTTCGGGGTTGGCTTGCCCTTGGGCCGGCCGAGATGCGAACAGAGGATGACCTTGCCGCGGTGGCGAAGAACGAACTCGATGGTTGGCAGCGTCTCGCGGATACGGGTGTCATCGAGGATTTCGGTGCCATCCTCGGAGAGCGGCACGTTGAAATCGACGCGGATCAGCACATGCTGATGCTGCAGTTGATTGGTGCCCTCGGTGAGGCTGCGAATCGATGGAATCTGCATGTATGGCAGTTTAGCTTTCTGCGTGATCGAGAATCGCCTCGGCTTCAATCTCGATGCGCCATGAGGGGTTAAGTAGGGCGGCGACGACCACCATGGTCGCGGCGGGACGGATATCTCCGAAGAGCTCGCCGTGAACTTTGCCAACGGCCTCCCAGTCCGCCGCGCGGGTGAGATACATACGGGTGCGTACGACGTGGCGCAGCGTGCCGCCGGCCTGGATGAGTGCCTGTTCGATGATCTGGAAGACGCGCCGCGTCTGCTCTTCTACCGAGGCCGAATCGGCGCCCACCGGACCTGTGCCGGAAACATGCACAGCGTCTCCGGTGCGGACGGCGCGAGAGAAGCCGATCACCGGTTCAAAGGGTGAGCTGCCCGGGATGTTTTGTCGTGCCGGCATTTGCTTTTGAAGGAAGTGGAGCGAAATCGTCAGCGCGTTGCTGAGTCTGCCGCTCGGGCTCGCTCGTGTCCTTATCGTGTATTCCAGCAACGGAGCGCCACGCAATCTGTGCCGGCGCTCCGCTGCAATTGTGGCCGAAACCCGTTTCTTTAGAGCCCCTTCTTCTCTAGGAAGAGGACCAGGTCGCGGACTCGGTTCGAATAGCCCCACTCATTGTCGTACCAGGAGATGACCTTCACCATGTTGCCGATCACCTTGGTGAGCGGCGCGTCGACGATGGACGACAGCGGGTTGCCCTTGTAGTCGGCGGAGACGAGCTCATGCTCTTCCACGCCGAGAATGCCCTTCAACGGCCCCGCGGCGTGCTTCTTGAGCGCGTCGTTCACGATTTGGACCGATATCGGCTTCTCGACGGTAACGGTGAGATCGACCACTGATACCACCGGAGTGGGAACGCGGAGTGAAAAGCCATCCAGCTTGCCTTTGAGCTGGGGAAGGACCAGATGGAGCGCCTTGGCCGCGCCGGTGGAGGTCGGAATGATGGAGAGTGCGGCCGCGCGGGCGCGACGCAGGTCCTTGTGCGGGAAGTCGAGTGTGACCTGGTCGTTCGTATAGCTGTGGATGGTATTCATCAGCCCGTTGATGATGCCAAATTCTTCATCCAGTACTTTCGCTAATGGCGCCAGACAATTGGTAGTGCAGGAGGCATTCGAGATGACGTGGTGCGCCTTCGGATCGTACTTGTTCTCGTTGACACCCAGCACGACGGTGAGATCGTCATTGGTCGCCGGGGCAGAGATGATGACCTTCTTTACCGTGCCCTGCAGGTGGGCCTTGGCCTTGGCGGCATCGGTGAAGTGGCCGGTGGACTCGACGACCACCTGAGCTCCAACGGACGACCAGTCGAGTTTGGCAGGGTCGCGCTCGGCGAAGACCTTGATCCTTTTGCCGTCGATGGCGATGTAGTCGTCGCCAGCCGTGATGTCGTTGCGCAGGTTGCCGAGGATGGAGTCGTACTTGAGCAGGTGCGCGAGAGTTGCGGGCGAGGTTAGATCGTTGACAGCGACAAATTCGAGTTCAGAATTACCAAGCGAAGCGCGAAGAACGTTGCGGCCGATGCGGCCGAAGCCGTTGATGCCTACCTTCACAGCCATCTAAATAGGGTCTCCTCAGAGGGGTCATGGGAAGCGTCGCAAAGCCAGCTGCAAATGCCGCCAACAGCGCGCGATTGTCACGGTTTCCATCTCCGATGCTAGCACTTCGTTTTCGGACGGGCCTCATGGTTGCACAGTTATTGCGACAGAGGCGCGACCTGTGTACGATCCACATAGGCGTGTGTGGATGCGCCAACAGACCGATGAGACGACGTTCCAAGCGCGCCCCCAACCTCTCCGAGCAAACTGGAAAAATTGGACAGGAGCTGCCCGCGAATCAGCCCGCGCCGCTGCAACCCAACTATGCCAGTGCCGACTATTCGCCCTCTGCGGCGCAACCCTCACAGGAAAGATCGTCCGCTGCCAGGGGCGGTGCAAAGACAAAGGAACTGCCTGTGGTCGGCAGCGACCTGGACAATGTGGCTCGCGAGAGCGACGCGGCCGCGGATGGGAGTGCAGGATCTGCCTCAAGCAATCCGATTCCCGAAGGCAAACTGATTGTGGAGACGCAGCCGGAATCGCCTTCCGCCGTGCCGCCGGAGCCGCCCTGTGCGGCGCGGCCTTCGCGTGGATTCGTCGTGCTCACCATCGGGCTGCCCGGCTCCGGCAAGACGACCTGGTTCAAGCGCCGCGCTGTGACGCCGCTTTCCAGCGATCTGCTGCGCACGCTCCTTTTCGACGACATCACCGAGCAGCGCTACCAGGGCCTGGTCTTCTCTACGCTACGCTCGCTGCTGCGGGCGCGGTTGATTGCGAAGATGCCCTGGAATTACGTGGACGCGACGAACCTGTCGCCCCATGAACGCCGGCAGTGGATCAAGATGGCGAAGAGCTTTGGCTACGAGGTGCAGGCGGTCTTTTTTGACGTGCCCTTCGACGTCTGCATGGAACGGAATCGCCGGCGCGAGCGCACGGTGAGCGATGAGATGATGCAGAAGATGGCGGAGCGGCTGCGTCCGCCGAGCTTCCAGGAAGGCTTCTCGAAGATCACGGTGGTGCGCGTCAAGGGCCAGCCGGCACCGACGCCGGAGAGTGCGATGAGCGCGCCGGTTCCCGCTGATGCGCTTGGCGATGAAACGGACGACGAGGGCGACGGCGAAGGCGAGGAGTAGTTTGTCAGCAAGTTTGAAGGAGCGAGGCCGGGGCATCCCGGCCCTTTCTTTTCTGGAGACGTGAGCCATGAGCGCGATGCCACCAGCCATCGAGTTCCGTAACGTCAGCTATCGCCTGCCGGATGGACGCCCACTGCTGAAGGATGTGACGCTGGAGGTGGCGACCGGCACCACGGTGGCGCTTCTGGGAAAAAGTGGCTCCGGCAAGACGACGCTGCTGCGCACGGTCAACCGCATGCACGGCATCAGCAGCGGCGAGCTTTTCGTACGAGGGCGTTCAATTTTCGAGCAGGACCCGATCGCACTGCGCCGCTCGATTGGCTACGTCATCCAGGAGACTGGCCTCTTCCCGCACTTCACTATCGAACGAAATGTTGGGCTGGTGCCGGAGATTGAAGGCAAGGACCGCGCTGGCATCGTTGAGCGGGCGCATGCACTGCTCGAGATGGTGGGACTCAACCCGGCGGAATTTGCCCGGCGCCTGCCGTATCAGTTGTCTGGAGGGCAGCGCCAGCGCGTCGGGCTGGCGCGAGCGCTGGCTGCAGGCCAGGACATCCTGCTGATGGACGAGCCGTTCGGCGCGCTTGATCCACTGACGCGCGCCGAGATGCAGGATTTATTGCGGAGGTTGACGCTGGAGGTGCAGGGAAGTGGCACCCGGACTACCGTTCTGCTGGTGACGCATGACCTGGATGAGGCGCTGTTTCTCGCCGAACGCGTGGTGTTGATGGAGGATGGCGGCATTGTGGCGAACCTGCCGGCAAAGCAATTCCTCTCTTCCACATTGCCGGCGGTCCAGGCCTATGTGCACGCAGTGCATCGCGGCGCGGAGGCACACTCGTGATGGCGGAATTCCAGCTTCCTCCAGCAGCACTGGAACGAGATCGTAACGTTGACGCTGGAGCATCTGTGGCTGACCGGCGGTGCGATGCTGTTTGCTACGGCGATCGCCATCCCGCTGGGCATCCTGCTGGCGCGCAGACGCGGATTGGCGCGGCCGGTGCTCGGGGTTGTGAATACGCTGCAGACCATCCCGAGTCTGGCGATGTTCGGTTTTCTGCTGCCGCTGCCATTCATTGGTGAGCGCGCGGCGCGCATTGCGATTGTCGCGCTGGTGGCCTATGCGTTGCTGCCGATCGTCCGCAATACGTATGCAGGCATCATCGGTGTGGATGCGACAGTGATGGACGTCGCGGAAGCTGTCGGAATGACAAGCTGGCAACGTCTGCGCAAAGTGGAGCTACCGTTGGCGATGCCATTCATCCTGGCCGGGCTACGCACGGCAACCGTGACGTGCGTGGGGATTGCCACCATCGCGGCGGCGGTAGGCGCCGGCGGATTGGGCGAGTTTATCTTCCGTGGTGTGGCGTCGGTGGACAACAGGCTGGTGCTGGCGGGCGCCGTGCCTGCGGCGTTGCTTGCGCTGGCCGCGGATGGATTGCTCGGAGTGCTGGAATGGAAGCTGCGCGTGCCGGGCACAACGCGATCATGAGATGGATGGCGGCGATCGCAATTTGCATCGCGCTCCTGCCGGGCGTGGTGGGCTGTGCGCCGCCACGGCCAGATCGTCCGGTCATCGGAGCGAAAAACTTTACCGAGCAGGTGGTACTGGGTGAGCTGCTGGCGCAGCACATTGAAGCCCGGACCGGATTGAGGGTGGATCGGCGCTTTTATCTTGCCGGCAGTTACATTTGTCAGCAGGCGCTGGTTGCCGGACGCATCGACGGATACGTGGAGTACACGGGCACGGCGCTCACCGCGATTTTGAAGCAGCCCGTGGACAAGGATCCTGCGCGGGTTCTCGCGACGGTCCAGCGGCTCTACCGGGAACGCTATGCAGTCGATGCGGGGAACTCTCTGGGATTTGAGAACACTTTTGCCATGATCGTCCGCAGCGAGGACGCGGATCGCCTTCATGTGCGAAGACTGAGCCAGGCCGGGGCGGTGGCGCCGCAGTGGAAGCTCGGGGTGGGGTATGAGTTTGAGGAACGTCCCGACGGCTTGCGTGGTCTGGAGGCAGCCTATGGATTGAAATTCGACGGGGCACCGCGCACCATGGACCTGGGGCTGCTGTATCGGGCAATAGCGCAGCGGCAGGTAGATATTATCGCGGGGAACTCGACCGATGGGCCTATCCAGGCGCTGCACCTGACGGTGCTCGCCGATGATCGCCACTACTTTCCGCCATACGATGCCGTGCCGCTGTTCCGCGAGGATGCTTACCGGCGGTGGCCGCAGATGCGGGCAGCGGTGGCTGAGCTGGCGGGGAAGATCGATGCGGAGGAGATGCGGGCGATGAATGAAGCGGTGGACGGCCAGCATCGCGATCCAGCCGAGGTGGTGCGGGAGTTCCGGACAAGGAAAGGATTGTAATCGATACTGTGACAAAGTCAGAAGCGAATCGACCGGAGCCGTGGCTGAGGGGCACGCTTGCGGATGTCCCCGCAGTGCTTCGGGCCGTGCTCCACGCGCTGGAACTGGCGCGGGAGGATGCGGAGCGCTGGTGCGGAGATCTCACAGGCCTGGAGGTCCATGCGCGCCCGCTTGGGCTGCCGTCCATCGCCACCCAGTTGCGGCACATCGCAGGGAGCGTGGACAGGCTGTTGACCTACGCAGAAGGGCATGACCTAAGCGAGGCACAGCTTGCTGACCTGGCGCGGGAAGCAGAGGCGGGCACTCTGCCGCATCTATTGTTGCGGGAATTTTCGAACAGCATCGAGCGAGCCGGTCAGCGAGTCCGTGGCTTTATCGGAGCCGATCTCGAAACGCAGCGTTCCGTTGGACGCAAGAGGCTGCCCACGACCATTGGCGGACTGCTGGTGCATGTTGCCGAACACACCCAGCGGCATGTGGGGCAGATGATTACGACTGTGAAGGTTGTGAAAGCTGCGCGTGACGCGGCTATTTCGCCTGAGTCTCGGTGAACAGATGCCCCATCTGCGCCTGCTTGGTTTCGAGATAGCGCTCGGCGAGTGGGGATGCCGCCGGAACCTCCGCCGAGATGCGCTCCACGACGGCGATCCCTTGCTGCTCCAGGGCAGCGATCTTCTCCGGATTGTTCGTCATCAGACGCACGGCATGCACGCCGAGCAGCTTGAGGGCCTTCGCAGGGATTTCGAAGATGCGGCAGTCTGCCTTATATCCCAATTCAATGTTGGCCTGGACCGTATCGAGACCCATGTCCTGCAGCTCGTAAGCGCGCAGCTTGGCCATCAAGCCGATGCCGCGGCCTTCCTGCTGTTCGTAAATCAGGATGCCGGCTCCTTCATCCACAATGCGCTGCATGGCAAGCTCGAACTGCTGACGGCAGTCGCAGCGCAAAGAGCCAAAGACATCTCCGGTGAGGCACTGCGAATGAATGCGAACGACAGGAGGCGCTGCATGGATGTCACCCAGCACGAGAGCGACGCAGCCTTCCACGCGGCGCGCCGGCGGTGGATCCCCGGGGCGGCATGGTTCCGGCTCCGCAATCACGCCTTCAAAACCATGGATGCGGAGATGTCCCCAGCGGGAAGGGAAGTCTGCCTCCGCTATCTTGCTGACCGTGATGGAGGACATGCGTAGATTAGAGCATTTTTCCTGTTGAAGTGAACAGCCGGGGTTAGTTCGGCGTGGCCTTTCTTTGCGGAAAGGCCACATGCGCTGTCGCTGGACGGTCTACATCTACAGGAAAGATGCTCTATAGTCGGGAGCAACCGAGGCCGATCGAGGCTGCGCTCTTATGTACGACCCACGGCTGATTCTCATCTCGCTGTTGATCAAGCTGGGCATCGCGGCGGCGGTGTCGAGCGCGCTTGCGCGATCGCGCGTCTTCAAGCGCCTGCTGTTCGCAGAGGATCGCACGGCCGGCGAGACGATCGGCTTGCTGGCCTGCATCTGCATCCCGCTCACGCTGGGTGTTTGGGCGCGCGTGACGGTGCCGAACTTTCTGGCGGCGGACATTGCGTTTGAAACGACGGTGATTCTGGGCGTGCTGCTTGGCCCCTGGTGGGCCGCTGTCGGCGGCGCGTTTCTGTCGCTTCCCGCCATGCTGCACGGCGAATTCCTGACACTGCCAGTCCATCTGTGTGTGGCGCTGATTGCGGGTCTGTATGGGCGGCTGGTGGATCCGGAAGACGTGTGGTCGTTTTCGCCGTTCATCGACCTGAGCATTTATCGCTGGGTGCGGCGTAACCTGACGCGGCCGCGGCTGGATCGCCAGATTCTGCTGCTGTTTTTGATCGTGGTGATGCAAATCGCGCGCATGGAGCTCGCGAAGTTGTATCCGCATCGCCTTTGGGTGCTCGATACACACAGTTGGATCGTGCGGTTGGCGATCTACGCTTGCCCTGCGGTGGTGGTGGGCATCCCGCTGAAGATATGGAATGCGATCCAGATCGAGCAGAAGCTGGAAGAGCAGAAGCGGCTGGTGCTGGAGGCGCGGCTGGACGCGCTGCGGCGGCAGATCAATCCGCATTTTTTATTCAACACGCTGAATTCGATCGGATCGCTGGTGCGGTTCCGCCCGGATCTGGCGAGGGAGATGATTGTCCGGCTGGCGAACATTCTGCGCGCGCTGCTGCGGGAGCACGACAGTTTTGTGCCGTTTCGCGATGAACTTGCGTTCACAGATGACTATCTCGGTATTGAGGTGGTGCGTTTCGGCGCCGACAAGCTGCGCGTGGAGCGGGAGATCGAGCCGGAGACACTGGAAGTCATGGTGCCCAGCATGGTGCTGCAGCCGCTGATTGAGAACAGCATCAAACATGGACTGGAGCCGCGACTGGAAGGCGGCACCGTGACGGTGCGCAGTCGCGTGCGCGAGGGCAGGCTGGTGGTGGTGGTGGAGGACGACGGTGTCGGCATCATGCCGGCGCGCGCGGCCGCGGTGGGCGCAGTGACCGCGCAGAGCGAATCCGGGAACGGCATCGGCATGAAGAATGTGCGCGAACGGCTCGAAGTGTTGTATGGAGGCGAGGCGCGCTTCGAAGTGGAAAGCCGCCCCGGCCGCGGTACGTGCGTGACGCTGGAGATGCCGATGCTTTCCCTTACTAATGAAGCAGGCGATTGAAACCAACGATCTGAGATTCTGAGAGTTCATCTTCGTTGCTTTCGGCAGTATTCGCCCGAATGCTCAATCGAGCCATGCAACCCACCCATGCCCCCGCTCTTGGTCGAAGTGAATTGCGGTTTGCCGCCTAGCTGGTCAGGAGTTGCTCAAGCCGCTGTAAACCTGGCCGTTCGCCCATGACGATCAGAAAGTCTCCGGGTGAGATTTCGGATTCAGCGGGAGGATTGAAGATCGTTTCGCCTTTTTGCCTGCGAATCGCGAGGACGATGACTGCGGTGTGTCGCAACTCCAATAACTCGCCGAGGGTCTTGCCGGCGAGCATAGTCCCGGGGGTGACGCAGAGCTGTTCGGTTGTGATTGTTGATCCCATATGGTTTCCTGCGAAGTCCAGGAACTCTACGACATGAGGCCTAAGCAACGCATCGGCAAGTTGGCGTCCCGCCATGGCATACGGAGTAAAGACCCTGTCCGCCCCGGCACGGCGCAGCTTTTCGCCGGCTTCTTCTTCAGAGACACGGGTGACAACGGTGAGCTTCGGGTTGAGCGTTTTCGCAGAGAGAATGATGAAGAGGTTCTCCGCGTCGGAGGGCAACGCGGCAATGAGACCCTTCGCCCGTAACACACCCGCTTCGCGAAGGTCGTCATCGCGTGTGGCATCCGCGGCGACGGCCAGCATTCCTGCCGCAGCAGCCTTTTCGACGCGCTGCGCATCACGATCCATGACGAGAAACGGAACGTCTGCCCGCTGCATTTCTTTGGAGGCGTTGCGCCCAACGCGGCCGAAGCCGCAGATGATGAAGTGGTCGTGCAGTCGATTGATCATGCGTTTCTTCCTGCGTTTGCCGTAGAGGTCCTGTAATTCGAGTTCGATGATCGTTTGCGTCATGGCGCCAAATGATACGAACAGTCCGCTAACTCCAAAGAGAATGAGAACGGTATTGAAGACGCGGCCGGCATGGCTGAGGGGGCGCAGTTCTTGATAGCCGATAGTCGTAATAGTGGTGAGGCTCATGTAGAGCCCCTCGAACCAGGAATAGCCTTCAATCAGTACAAAGCCGGTTGTGCCGATTGCGAGCGTGATGCATAGCAGGCCAGTGATGAGAATGATGCGGCGAAGCAGACGGCTGCGCATAGAGATACCCGCAAGAGATTTGCAAGCCGCGATTGGCTGCGATGATGGCCCACCCAGAGGTAAACCGGGGCGATTATAGACTTTCCTTCCCTTTGCGGTTCTGTCGACTGTGGAGTGAATCAGCGCGCGCTCTGGGCCAGCACCTGCTCGTAGTACTTTTCGTAGAGCGGGATAATGCGGGAGGCGCAGAAATGATCCTGCGCAGTCTGCCTTGCGGCCGCGCCCATGGCTTCAAGGCGCGCAGGGTCTTTCAGTAATCGAATCGCGCACTCCGCCATGCTCTCAACATCGCCGACGGGGAAGAGGCAGCCGCTGACGCCATCCTCGATGAGCTCAGGCACGCCGCCTACGCGTGTTGCAATCGCGGGGACGCGACAGGCCATCGCCTCCAGCGCGGCCAGCCCGAAGGACTCAAGCTCGCTGGGCATCAGCATCACGTCGGCGAGAGGAAGCAGCTCGCTCACGCTGTCCTGCTTGCCGAGAAAGTGGACGCGTTCTCGTATTCCGAGACTGAAGGCGAGCATTTCAGCTTGTGAGCGGTCGGGGCCGTCACCCACGAGCAGTAAGTGCGCCGGTACTTCCTTCGCGACTCGCGCAAAGATCTGCACGCAGTCCTTGACGCGTTTCACTGGCCGGAAATTGGAAAGATGGATGAGGAGCTTTTCCCCATCCGGCGCCCAGGCTCTGCGTGCTTCTGTACGAGCCGCGGGCTCCATGGGCGTGTACACATCGCAGTTGACGAAATTGGGGATCGCTTCGATGGGCCGGTGGATGGAGAAGTCGGTGAGAGTCTTATCGCGCAGATATTGGGAGATGGCGGTGACGCCGTCGCTCTCTTCAATGCCGAATCGCGTGATCGGCAGATATGAACGATCCATGCCGACCAGTGTTACGTCTGTGCCGTGCAGAGTGGTGATGAAGGGCAGATGCCGTCCTTGCGTGGCGCACATCTGGCGCGCCAGCAGAGCGCTGATGGAGTGCGGGATGGCGTAATGCACATGCAGCAGATCGAGATCGTAGTAGGTGGCGACCTCCGCCATGCGCGTGGCGAGCGCGAGTGAGTAGGGCGCGAACTCAAAGAGCGGATAGTTCGAGACCGGCACCTCGTGATAGAGGATGTCGCGCTCGCGACCGCCCAGACGAAACGGCTGCGAGTAGGTGATGAAATGCACCTGGTGGCCGCGTGCGGCCAACTCGATGCCGAGCTCGGTGGCGACGACGCCGCTGCCGCCGTAGGTGGGATAACAGGTGATGCCGACCTTCATGGGCTCTCCCCGCACTTTTGTAGCAGACGCGGATTGGACGCGGCGCAATGGCGTCGCGATTCAAGCAGTGAGCTTACCGTAGTGCACGAGCTGGAAGCGGGGCAGGTCTCGCTGCAGATCTGTGGGCAGATTTAGGGGCGGGCTCTCCAGGCCAGCAAGCAGGGCGAGGCGCTCCGTCTCCCGCGTTCCCACCAGGCGTGTGCCAGCCTGTCCCAGCGCAGCGTCAACGTATCCCGGATGGCAAACGAGCTCCCAGGTGCCGGGCGGCATTTCTGCGCAGCAGACGCAGGACGTAGGCTGTGTCGAAGCTTCCGGTGGCAAGCACGCCGAGCGCGCCATCTGTGGTGCCGAGGCCGGCAGCGCGTACAGTTCGCAGAAAGTGGTGACGAAGGAGCCGCAGCGTGCGGACCTGCAGCCGGCGTCCAGTGGGTGCATTTTCAGTGACGCGAAGCGACCACGCAGGTTCGAAGGGATTGCGGATGGCAGGCACGCCGCACGCATGCGCGGCGCGGATCAGCGGTCGCAGCACACGCGGGAACATGTGCGTGTGCTTGTGCGTGTCCACATGGGTGACGGTGATGCCAGCGGATTGGACGCGACGGATCTGCGCGATGGCCTCGCGCTCGATCTCCAGAGCGGCAATGCGGCCTCGGAAAAGATCCAAGATAAAAGTGTTGAGAGTGGAGCGGAGATATCCGCCGGGCGCGAGCGTGGGGAGTTCGGCTGCATGCAGCGCTGGCCGTCCGTCCAGGAGGACGACATGGCAGCCCACGCCGAGCGATGTTTGCATGAAGGCAGCATGTGCGGCATCGCGGAAGGCCGGCCCTGTAGCCATCAGCGTGGCGGAGGGCAGCACGCCGGCGGCGTTCAGGTCCAGGATGGCGCGGTTCACGCCTTCCGTCAGACCGAAATCATCGGCATTGATGATGAGGCGGCGCTCTGCCGGATGCGTGGTATCCACGCCACGAGTCTAGCAAGCGCGCGGAGCCGCCATTGACCCCACCGCAGCGCTTCCTTACACTCGGGAGAGCCTTACGCGAGAGCGTTCATGGGCGGATAGCTCAGTTGGTTAGAGCGCCTGCCTTACAAGCAGGATGTCGGGGGTTCGAGCCCCTCTCCGCCCAC
>CAVWSD010000005.1:0-22039 GCA_963757575.1 uncultured Acidobacteriaceae bacterium | reverse complement strand
CTCCCACGTTTTTCAACCTAAACGAACCCCAGATACCAGTGCTCCAAAAGTCTTTACGACTCCTTGGCACTCGTTGCTCGGTAAACTCCCGACGTGCTCTCTCACTCGTGAACAATACGTACGTTACATCACTCACAGCCTGAAGATTGCAGGTTCTAAGCGGCGATTACAAAGTGATCCCCGCGACCTGCTGCAGATTGCTGTCGCTATCTGGAGTAGCGGCGCGGTAGCGTGTTCGGTCCAGAGTGAACTCGATGCTGTACTCGCGGCCGTCTAGGGATACGGGTGTTTCGGTGGAGGATATCGGGACGACCAGGGACCTCGTCTGCGTGGCGTGCAGCACTACTGTGGTTTGGATCACGATGA
This sequence comes from uncultured Acidobacteriaceae bacterium, assembly GCA_963757575.1. Classification (GTDB taxonomy): domain Bacteria; phylum Acidobacteriota; class Terriglobia; order Terriglobales; family Acidobacteriaceae; genus KBS-83. The sequence continues at coordinate 21,673 of CAVWSD010000005.1, read as the reverse complement.
CCAGATGTCCGGCACCCTCGTAGGTCATCAGATCCAGACGTCGCCGCCAATGGAGAAGGCTCGGCTCTCGATGAGTAGGAAATCTACCTTATTTGAGGCGTCGCGGTGGGCGCTGATCTCGATCGACTTTAGGGAAGTTGCTAACGGCAGGGTCTGGGATGTCACCCATTGGTCGAACGTCGCGCCGGATTGCAGGAGCTGCGCGATGGTTTGACTTGGAGCCGCCAACGAATCCAGATTGGGGACGGTGCCGTTGAAGCTTGCGACGTGGGCGGCGAAGTCGGTGAAGCGGCTGGTCGTGAATTCGTAGCGATACGCGTCGATACCATCGACGATGAGCGATGCAAACGATCCGGGACCTTGCGCGGCTAACGCTAGGCGGCCATCGCGCAGATCGTCGCGATTCGCACTGACTACTGTCGCGCCGATTTGCGCTTGGACCTGATCGTCGAACGCGTTCACCTCAAGTGCATAGGGAGAGGTCGCGCCGGAGGGCAGGCTCTCTCGAGGCGAGCTCGGTCTCGGTTGCTCCGGCGCGGCTTACGATTCTCAATTTGTGCTGCGCTTCGTCCACCCAGACGATGAGTGCCTGTGACGTTGGACCTGCGGCAGCGACCGCGAAGGCGATGCCGGCTTGTCCGCCGCCCGGCGTGACGGATGTCAGCAAGCGGAGCTGCTCCCAGGATGGGTCGCCGAAGATGGCGAATTGTGCTGCGGTGGTGCTGGGCGCGGCGGGCGCCATCGCACCCGCGACCACTTGCCATGCGCCGCCTGCTGTAACGAATGCCGTTACGTCGTCGACTTCAAAGGGAGCTCTCTCGATATACGGACCTCCCGAGACGCGCATGTTCAGGCGTATGGGAGCGCGAGCGGGCCACAGCCGCGGAGTCGCCGTGGGATTCAGTGGATCCACCGGATCATGCGCTAGGACGCGCATCTTACGGGGCGGGGCGCCGGCCGCATTGCAACCGCCTGGACTGATGACCATGGCATCGAAGCGAAGCCTCATGGGATCAGTCGATGCCGCGATGCGCTGCAGGGCGCGCAGGATGGGATCGGCGGGATTGAGGCCGATAATGACGGACCTCGCGTGAAGGGAGGCGGCGCCGTGCCGCGATGCGTGACCACCCAATCCTGCGAGGGCACTGAGGCGCGGGCAGGCTCGCCATTTCCGGAGATGAGCTCGGCGGCGAGGATCCAATCGAGGCGCTGTTTCCGCTCGTCGGGATCGGTGGGATTTACGGGTTGATCGAGGCCCTGCAGAATGTCGAACTTCTCATTGAAGGCGAGCACTGCGGGTTCGGAACGGTAGAGTAGCGTGGCGGGCGCGGGATAGAGCGAGTCGACGAAGGGCTCGATTTCCTGACCAATTCTCGGCGCCGCATTGAGGCCGGGAAGTCCTTTGGTTCGGAAAAGATCACCTGCGGAACTTCTTGCTGCTGGGTTCCGGAACGCACGTCACTGATGGAAACGCGGGTACGAAGCTGCACTTCGTAGTCGTGGTTGGCGAGCCACGCGAAGCGAGAGCCATTGCCTCCCAGCGTGGGATTGGACGCGCCGCATTTCGCCTGACCCACAAGGCCATCGAGCAGTTCGTCGAGAGCCTGATAGCCCATGGAGACGAACTCGATGGTATCCGGCGCGGCGGCGGCGGCTGGCGTGGTCAGCAGAATGATGGGACTGCTCAGCCGCAGGACGATGTGCGTGAAGCCGTCGGGATCACTGGCCAACACCTGTGGGGGGTTCGTGTCGGTGAACGCAAAGGTCTTTTCGGTAACCAGGTCCAAGCCCCTGAAGTAAGAAACGACCAGCGAACGGAAGAGCGACGACGGCCAGTTGATGGTCATCTGCACTTGCGCGGCGAGCTTGTCGAAGGTGATGCGCGCGAATGCGCCGTCGGTCAGCGTCGAGAGCTGCAGGCGGGCGACTTGTGTCGGCGCAGTAGTTTGCTTAACGAGTGGCGGCGCAGCGCGGAACCATCGCAAGTAGCTCTGACTGTCTGAAAAGGTCTGCCGTTCAGGCGCGCGCGCATTCAGCGGAAGTTTCAGGAAGTTCAGCGTGTGCCATGGGACGCTCTTTTGAAACGTCGGACAACAGGGCCAGCCCGGCATGTTGCGGACCAGGTTCTCGTCGGAGATGAAGTTCGCGCGGAAGAACCGGTAGGGCATCTCCGCGTTCAACAGCAGATGGCTCGGATCCAGCTTCTGTTCCCGCTGGAAGTCCGCATCCCAGCGAATGCCGAAGGGCGCCTTCACGGCTGCGGCCAGTTGCTGAGCATTCAGGTTGGCGAGGTTCTCGATTCGGCTTGCCGCTGGATCGATCAGTGTGGTCCAAGTGCCCGCGCCGGTTCCAAAGCGAGGCGTGCGGCGGATGCCCATCTCGACCAGTTCATACTTCGTGGACACATCGGAACAAATCTGCGTGCTCACGTTTGGAGGAGTGATTTGCCCGAAGGCCAGCTTGTCGTCGACGGCTGCCTTGAAGTGAAGCGCGACGGTGCTATCGATTGCCACCGGTATGGCTTGCGCCAAAACATCTGCGGGCCAAGCCGGCGGCGTGATGCCGTTCAGCTGCAACAGATTGAAGGTTGCGGCGGGATCCAGCGCGCCCGCCATCAGCGGCGATGTCGCCATCGGAATTTCGTCGGACTGCGCCAGCGGATACGCCGAGGATTCGATCAACGGAGTCGATACCGTGGACATCTGCTCCAGCTGCGGCTGGTTGAAAGTCTTGTCAAAACGGAAGGTCTTGTCGGGCATCCACCACGGAGTGTGGATATGGACTTCGCAGCCGATCCGGTTGTAGGCGGGGTCGGGACCGAGATAATCCCATTCAACCTTGAAGCTCGCGCCGAACTGGAACACCCACAGGACGTTGATGTTGATGCCACCTTCGAGCCAAGCGACGTAGCCTGAGACATTCGATTCGTTCTGCCACACGCCCGCCAGGAACTCGAGCGTCAGGTAGAAGTCGATGCCGCCGATGCAGAAAAGCGTTGATCCGCCGGTGAAGGAAACCCGCATGCCGAAGGCCCGCGGACCGTCGGGCAGATCGACCAGCTCCAGACAAATTCCCGCAACGAACTCAAGGTGGAATTTCCAGACTGAGCCGCCGACATGCAGGGCGAGCCAACTGGACGTGTCCGCAATGTGCCCGATGGCGAACGTCGCGGGCTTGTTGGTGATGTAGAGGGTGCCAGTGAGCATCGGCGAATCGGACAGCAGCGGGATCTTTTTATCGGTGACGTTCGCCGTGCCGATGCTGAGGCCGATGAGGACGCTCCAATGGTCGCCTTCCACTTCGACGACGCCATAAGCGATCGGCTTTTTACCCTTGCCGATGAAGATTTGGAGAGCGGCGAGGAAACCAGTAATCTCGGGTGATTTTACGTACAGGAAGAAGGCATCGATGCGGACGGCATTGCCGCTAAGGCTCACGCCGGCGCCAGCCGCGAAGGCCCAGGCATTTTCCTGTGGCTGCCATCCCGTAATCGAAACGTTGCGGCTATCGGGGATCGCCACGCCGTTGCCGTGGGCCTGGTACCAGTCGAACAACTGCATCGGCTGTGCCGTTCCGAGGTCAGAAGAACCCAGGCGAGGCATCATGTTCCACGCGAACAGTCCGCGCACGTTCACGAGGTTGATTGCGCCGGTGATCGGAATCGGGCTAACCATCAGGCCGGCGAGGATGTACGTGAAATCAACGGATGGACCAGTCGCGTGTCCGTGCAGGAACTCTGCGCCGATGACCAGATCGGTCGCCCCGATGGCGACTTGCACCTGCACCTCGAACCCGAACTCCACGTAGCGGATGCCGGTATCGTCGGTGGTGTCGCTCAGCATGCCGAAGCCGAGCAGACCGAAGCTGCCGCACTGGATGGAAATGCCGAGACCGTCGATTAACAGCTCGCTGGCATCGCGCGGACCATGGATCTTCCAGCGCAGCCGATAGAACTGAATGCCGAGAGCCTTGTCGTTGCCTGCGGATGCGCCGGCGGGTGGAGGCGTATTCGAAGTGGTCGAGCCGGGCGGCGTAGTGCTGGGTGTTCCGAATACGGGCCAGGATCCACTGAACGAGAAGTAGCGGGCGCCGTTGGGCTCCGTCACGAAACCGAATTCGTCAATCGAAAGCCGCATCACACCTGCAGCCTTCAGCTCGGTGGAATTGGGATCCCAGAAGCTACCGACGGAGACCTTTCCTAGCTTCCAGCCAATATCGTGGATCACTACGACGGTTGGTTTGTCGGACGGCGATGAGACCGTGACCACTGGCGTCTTGGGCGCGGGATCCTGCGAGTCGGTTTTTCCCAGCTGAATCTTCAAGTCGGCCAGAAACACCAGAGCGTCCGAAACCTTCTTGTCGCCCGGTGACTCGCCATCGCTTGCGGGATTTTCGAACAGCTTCTGAAAGGACACGCCTGCGCGCACGCCGACCGCTTGGACGTTTACGTTGAATAGCGTGAAGAGATTCTTGGGAGGCTCGAAATGCAGTCCGGCCTCGACCGTCCATAGGTCCGTGATGTCCACGGTCGCCGAGATTCCCTTGGCATCGGGGCTATCGTTGAACGCCAGGCTCAGGAAGATGCTCTGCGGAGTCGTGACCAGAATGCTGCCGGGATCGGTGATCAGATTTCCGCCGACGCTTTGGATCATGAACTGTTCCAGAATCATGTAGAGGCCGCCGCTTTGATCGGCATTCTGGCCCTTGATGATGGGAACGACTACGGGATGGTCGGTGAGATTGTAGAGACCTTTTGGGTCATCCTTAGGCCCGATGGAGCGCCTCACGCCGGCGAGGAAATGCACGGGCATCGGCACCCAGGCGTGGCTCGGGATCACCAGATCTTCGAGGATAAACTCGACGTGCTGCGTGTCCTCACGAGTTGCGTTGGCCTGCGTTTGCGCGTCGTCCAGACGCGAGTGATCTACTTGGAGATCGACACCGCGCACGGTGAAAAATCCTGCGGGAGCGGTTTGCCCATCCGTGCTCAACTCGTGGCGAACCCATTCGAGCGCTTCGGCTCGCGCATCAAGGGAGTCCGACGGCTTGGGCGTGAGGATGAAATTGAGATCGTAAATCGCGCGGCACGGAATTCCGCTGAAACGGCACGGACCGATGGAAATTGGAACGGCGGTCTCGATCAGAAAATCGAACTGCTCCGAGACCCGCAGCTTGATGTGGGTGAAAATGGACGTGCTGTCGGCATTGCGCAGGATCACGCGCACGGTGTCCTGGATGCCCGAAATAAAGCCGTCGGTAACGGTGGATTCAAGGGGCGGCTCATCGCCCGGCGTCGATTCGAGCGGCATCAGCAAGCCCGAAGGCAGGCGAATCTCGACGGGCAGCGCCTCAATGATCCACTCCACGCCGGATGCCGATTGCGTGACATAAATGCGCGCCGGCGCGCCGGACGTCGGCAGTAAGTGGAACTCTACTTTGGGAAGCGATCGGAATACGAGAGGATAGGGCGGCGTGACTGCTCCTATCAGCAGTTCCGCAGTCAAGCCCACGCGCGGTACTTCCCCGCTCTGATCGCCGCCTGGAAATGCTCCGGGGCGAACGGAGTGCAGCGTGATCGCGATGTCCAGAAAGTCGACCATCGCGCCGATAGAGGACGCGTCGGTTCCGGAGGTGCCAATGGACGTCTGGATCCAATCGATGGGCCAAAGCGCAACAGCTGCATCGCGCGGAGACGCGGCATCGCGAACACCAAGAAGGTCGAAGAACGAAATCGCCGTGGCGCTCAATGTAACCCCGGTCCTGGTTGAGGATTGTCCTCAAGCGTCGTTGTCGGGTCGGAAAGAGTGTTGAAGATGTCGTCGCTGAAGGCTTCGAGCGTGGTTTCCAAACTGAACTGCAACAGGTTCTTGACCCAGTCCGGGATGGCTTTCACGATGTCGGGCAGATCGCTCAAGGTGGGCGTCGGCAGAGACAGCTCGCTCAATTGCGTGAAGCGATTTCCCTCATACCGAGATCTTCTGAAGAACTCAAATCCGGCCATGGGGTCGGCTAAAAGCGATGCTCCCATGTCAGGCGACAAGCCGAGCTGTTCGGCCCACAGGCGGGTTCGCAGATCACGAGCCGGATTGTCCGCGGCGGTTCTCAAATCCTGAGGCACGGAGAAGGCCGAGATTTCGCCATCGTGATAGAACCCACGGCGATTGATGTTCGTGGAGCCGATGGAGCAGAATACGTCGTCGACCATCATGATCTTCGCGTGTACGAAAATTCCTGTCGGTTGGGACATCGTGACGGGCTCGCCGGCGACGTGCGGACGAGGGTCCGGGCACCATCGCTGCGTGGATCCCAATCCGCCGCGAAGAACATCAAGCTCCATGGCGGGCTTGCCGCCAGGACCGGTGACGGGAGTCGCATTCGTGGCGAACATTAGTTCGCCGCCGATCCAAAAGAAGAAGCGGCCGCCGGGCACGTGCGCGCTGGGACCGACGAACATGGTCGCATCGCCTGCGCCGATGGGGGCGAGCAGGACGCACCGTCCTTGACTGGTGGTGCGATTGGTAGGCGCGAGCACGGGTCTTCGCATGGGCGTGCCGATCAACATGCGGCCGCCCCACGCCGGGCTCATCAGATCGAACATGGCGCCGCGCCGCCGGTCGCCAAAGAAGATTTCGAGGAAGCTCGGCAGCACAATGATCAGGCGCTTGCAGTTTTGCGCCGCGGCGACGATGTCGTGGATGTACTCTTCGCTCGCCACCATGTACTGCTCTTCGATGTAGATGTATTCGCGCGCCGCTCGAATGGCGTTACGAATGGTCGCCTGGATGGTCAGGTTTCCCTCGAGAGCCCAAGGAAATCCCGTAGTGCCCGAGGCCGACGCGGGCCGGAAGGAAGTCTGCGCCACCTGCATGATGTGGCGGCCGGCGGCCGGCAGATCGTTGGGCGCGGGCTGAAAGAGTCCTGGATCCGGTGCATTCGGCGACACGCGCTTCAGATCTATGGCATGCCTCTGCGCGAAAATCTGGAAGACCTCGCCGGCAGCCGGTCCAGTGATGCGGGTGTGGACATCGTGAAACGGAGCCGCCATGGGCGGATCGGTCGAATCGACCTTGATGAAGCCGGCGGCTTGATGGCCGGGCGAATCGACACGATTGTCGTTAATGTCGATGCCGCCAACGTAGGCGGCGCATTGGTTTGCCGGGCCCATGCCGTCCGCGTATTTCAGCAGCTGAATCTTTTCGTGAAAGACGCCGAAGCGATTCTGAATGTCGGCGAGCTTGCGGCCGTCGGGTAAAGGAAGATCGGCCGAGAGCGGATTGTCCTGAAATGTCACAGGATGGGGCGACCACAGCGCGGTTGTCGCCGCGGCTTGGAGCAACGGGAAATAATCGGGATCGGTTTCCTCTGCGAGCTTGCGCAGAACCTTTCCCATATTGTCCCCGCCGGCGAGCTTCTCCGCGAACGCTTCGATGGCTCCGACCGCGATGGCCGTCCAGGCCGCGAGTCCAAGAGAGCTGGTGTAGTTGTAGTGATTCGTAACCGCGGTAGCCGCTGTGCCGAGCGAGTAGAAGATCAACATGTACAAGCCAGCTTCCTGGCCCAGGGAGTCGAGCGTCGCGTCGGTGGCTTGCAGAAACTGGCTGGCCAGGATGTGAACTTTGCCGCCCGCGGCGACGATGTCCTGGCTCAGCTCCAGCAGCGAAGTGCGCGGAGTTTCCTGCTGGATTGGAAATGCCGTGAACTTCCATCCGCCGAAAGAAGCACTACCATTCGTACCCTTTGTGAAGGCCAGATCCTCAAGCAGGCGCTTGTACGTCGGAATGCCGTCCACCAGCGGCTCCATGCGGCTGTTGAGACGATATCGTGCGCCAACGTTGGGCGACGTGGGTTCAGTCTCGAGGTTCGGCGCGAACCAATCGGCAAGTTGGAGAAGCTGCAAATGTCCTCCCACAAATCCGGATGGCACGGGAAAGGCATTCTGTCCGGTGTCGTGTCTTGCGGAGCATCGATCAAAGCCATCACCGGAATCATGTCGGTGAGCACGGGGTTCGGCTGCCAGCTCAGAACGCCTTTTTGATTGGCGCCCGGCAACGTAAGACCCGTGACAATGCCGCCGACGTCGGAGACTGCCGTGGAGGTGGATTGCGCATTCCCCGCGAGATCCGTCAAGGCGAGGGTGAGGCCCTGGCCGGCGAAAGGCTGGCCCTGAACGTTGAGCAGGCGAAGCTGGCGGCGTCCTGAAAAGATCTCGGCGAGGCTTTCCCAAGGCGGCGCGTTTGCCGGACTCACGGCTCGAACCGCGGCGGCGATGCGATCGAACCATGCCCACGGCGCCATGGTCATCCGGTCCTGGAACATAATTCCGAGAACCGCGGATGGCACCGTGATGGCCGGGTCGGTGGTTCGGATGGCTTCGTCGTCGACGGGATAGGCGACGCCGCTGTAGCCCCAATAGAACGTCGGCACGCCTCCCTTCATCGAGCGAAGAACATCCGTGAGCGCGAAGGGCATGAGCGAGAGCTCTAGCAGTTTCGGAAATCCTAATGCGGCCGCGTCGTTGGCTTGGAGGTCGACCGACTTCACGGCGGAGTCGGCCGGGCACTGGAGCGGAATAGTCGTGTGACCTGCTGCCGGAGTAAGCGTCATCAGCCACAACTGCGAATTTTCAAAGCGCGCCTGCGCGATAGGAGTTGCGGAGGTATAGCGATCCGGAAACGTGATTAACCGATCCGGCGCACTAAACAGCGTGGCGGTCGCGAGATCGAAAGGGGGGCGCAGGATAGCCATCGTTATACCGCCACCACGTTGCTCGAGCTTGCAGCGCGGATCGTCAGCCGGTATTGACGCGACGTCCCCGGCCAGGGAATGGACATGGTCGACGCGGTCGTCGCTAGCGGCGGCGAAACCCGCTGCCAGGTGGCGCCGTCGATCGAACTTTCGAGCGTCACGGGATATTTGGCGCCGGCTGCCCACGTCCAGCTGAACTGGATCATGCCGTTCGCAACCCCTGCTGCCAGCACCGGTGCTGCGGGTGCGGGTGGAGTGAACGGAATTTGCGACGGACCGCACAGGTCAGAAGGCGCGCCGTCCGTGGTCAGGCTCACCACCCAGACGCGGACGGGACCATCCGCCGTTTCGGGCTGAACCAGGATGCGCCATCCCGCGGTGTCATGTTCGATGGTTGCGAGCTCGACCACGGTGGGCGTGAGACGCGTGCCATCGAACAATCGCAAACGGAAATTGCCACCCGGATAAAGATCGGGGCGATTGGGGACGCGAAGCAGCTGCGCTGTAGGATCGGCCCCAGTGTCGACCACCACGTTCCGGAAGACCAACGCGTATTTAAGCCGAGGATGATCTGGAACCAGGAATCGCAGACTCTGCGCGGGATCGCCGATGCGAGGTGTGTCCTTTAACGGACGTGGACCAGGGGTCGTGGACGGAACGCAAACGATGGCGGCCGGAATCGCTCCCTCGACGGCGAGCTGACCGACGGAATTCGCCGGGCGCACACGATACACGTAGCGCGCCGCGCCTGAAGGCAATTGTTCGTTGAACGACAGAGCGTTGACCGGATCGTGCATCACAGGCTGGAAGAGCCGGTCGCGAAAAGGATGCAGATGGGCGAGCAACACCAGCAGTCGATCCTCGATGCTTTCGAAATCGCCGGCGCCGAGAAGCGAAGTGAGGTCAGCGAGGTCGCCGGGATTCGGAATGGTCAACTGTTGAGCCGCGTCGCCGGGTCGCGGTTTCACCGGAAGCGCGACAATCTGTCCGTTTTGGACGTCCAGAGCAGCCAGCAGATCCGCCGCATGGAGCCGTTCGTGCATCACCAGCTGTCCGCTCACCAACCCGGAGCCCGCAAGGAACGGCGTCAAGTCGAGCGCGAAGGATACGGGGCCATTTAAGGGCTCGGGTGCAAAAATGCGCTGGGCCGCTGCGGCAGGCGGAGGAGGCTGGTAGTCGGGCCGCACCTGACGTTTCGCTTGAGCCAACGCCGACGCGACCGCACTCTCATTTCCAGGAAGGGGGCCGCCTGGGTTGATGCCGGCGAACTCGTCGTCGACATAGGCCTGATCGTCGGCCGCAGTCACGCCAACCCACAACGTGTCGCGCGGATGCTCTTCACTCAGATTGAGCCGATTGCGAATCACGGCTTGGTAGCGCTCGTCCGCGGTGATGGGAATGGAAGGCTGGATACGCTCGGCCCATCCGGTGGCTCGCGTGAGCTGATTCGAATACGTCACCTGCAGCGTCACAGGACCAACGACGGGCGTGCGAAAGGTTCCGTTGGCGAGAGGGATCACGGTCCGCAGCGTGACTTCAATGGACGTGCCGCCGGTGTGCGTTTGAATGAAGAATGGATAGCCCGCGTCGAGGTACTGGCCCTTGCCCGCATCGGCGACCACGGAACGGCTCAACGTCACCGATGCTGTATAAACGCCGGGAGTCTGCGGATCCGCGGTGAAGGCGATGAGGTTGCCCGGCAACTCGTCCAGAGGCGATGTGAGATACACGCGAAATTGCTTCGCGTAGGGATCGATGAGGCGCTGTTTGGCATGCCATCCCCAATTCAGCACGATGACGTTATCGCTTGAGCCGAGCAGCGTAATTTGATCCGCGGTCAGGCCTGGCGAGCCTTTCACGATAACCGTCGCGTAGACACCTGTAGGTGCGGCCGAGGTTAATTGATCCGCAGGAATCTCGTCAGGCGCCGAAGGCAGCGGCGGAGGCTCGTGCTTTTCCAAACGCACGGAATCGGTCTGCGTCCAGATGTCACTGGGGCGGCCCACCGCATCCACCGCTCGCACACGATACTGGACCATCGTCCCCGGCGGGGGCGGCTGCGGCGTCGCGGTGCCCTGCTTTTCCGGCGCCACGGCCGTGAGAAAAGTATCGCGGTAGGTGAACTGGGTGCTGGTGCTTTCGGGTCCGCGCGATTCGGGATAAACCTGCATCAGGTCGATGCCTGGGCGTATGGTCGTGTCCGGTGCAAGGGTTGATCGACTGCCTAGAACCAGGTTGTCTCCCCCGATCATCGGCTGCCATGGACCCGCCGCATTGAGCTGCCTTTCGACCTGAAAGGAAGTAGCTTCGATGGGCGGCGGAGCCGGCGGAGGGCTCGGCCAGAACGTTACGCCAGAAGCGAGCGCCGGATCCCAGAACACGTCCATTCCCAAAGGAAGTCGCGCGGGAATGGCGCGCGCTTGCGTCTGCGTTTGGATATGTGCTCCCGCCTGAAGACTCTCTGCGCGTGCGCTCAACGGCGGTGCGGGCCTCGGTGTGTTCGCAAGGACGACCGGCGAAATCATGGAGGACACAGCCTGGAACGCGGTGCCGCTCGACACACCGGGAAGCCTCACGCCAAATAGGAAGCCGCTGCCGATGATCCGCAACTGCGTGACGGCCTGCGCGAACGTGACCGATGGCGATGGACCGGACGCCAGAGCAATCGGGGCCGTGAAGGAACCCCACGGATCCCCGCCTTGGATCGTGAGGCTGTGGCCCGGATCCAGATCAAGTTCGACCGTAGTCACAGGCGATGGCAAATCGATGACGACGCTATAGAGGCCCAGTAATCCATCGATCCAGGGAATCGTGGGCTGGGGACGCAGCAGAATCCCCTTTCTGGTGCGAACGATCAAGCCGGTCTGCACGGTGCTCGGCGCGAGCTGGACCACCGCGGGCGCGGGCAGCCGGAAGTGGCAATCGTCGAGATTGAAACCGCACGGCAACGCTGTTCCGCTGGGAACTGTGTGGAATCCGTAAAAGGTGGAGGCTGTGCCGGGGAACTGACCAGTGACGCGGTAGTCGTAGGAATGATTGGCCACCAGGGCCGGGTCGGAGTCGAAGAAAGAGAATCCGAGCACCCGTCTCCACGTGGGACTCGAAAAGGTCATGCGCAGCGGATCGAGCGCGCACATTTCGTCGAACGGGTCGGAGGAGGAGGTACGTAACAGCAGCGTATCTTGAATCGGCTCAGGAGACGATGTGGCCAGCACGCGCAGCAGGTTCATGAATTCCGCAAACCGCGAAGGATCGATGGAGTCGCCGGGAAGGAGACGCCGCTTGGCTTCGGCGAATTCATGGGCCGGGGTGATCAGCGCCGACATGAATTCGCGAATGGGAAGCTGCAGAGTCGCGATCAGTTTCGCGCCCTCCCAGCTATCCGAGCCGTATTGATATCTGCAAATTCGGAGAGTGGGCGCGGAGACGATGATGGCGGTCGCCGGGCCTGCCTTCAGATAGATGATCAGCTGGTCCATCGGCGTCGAGCCGAAGTCGAAGGCTCCTGTGAGTGGACCGGCCACCGAAGTGGCCTTGCCATTCCGCATTCCGAAGAGGAAAGCAGTTCGTCCGCTGACGGTTCCATGAATGCCGCCTTCAGAAGACTTCAGTTCCAGAGTGCAGATGGTGCAGGCGCCGCCTCCAGGACCCGGCCAAAATCCCGGTGCGACGATCATGGTACCCAGGCTGAGCGCGATTTCGTCCGAGTGCGCCAATTGCGCCGCTGTTACGGCGACACATTCCGCTTTCAGTTTGCTGGTCCCAACAAAGTCCCGGCGTTCGATGCGCCAGCCGCCGGGCGCGAAGAGAAATTCCGGAGGACCCAACCATATAAGGTGGACACCTGTAACAGGAGGTTCGACCACCGGAATCGCTTTAGTAAAAATGTCCATCGTGCAGTTTCCGGCTTTTGCGATTGCGTCAACGCCGACGGCGAAGCCGTTGGCTAAACCCCAGGAAAGCCCGCTGGCGGGCCAGTGTGGGCGGGCCTTATTTGTCTTTCTTTGTCAGCTTGCCAACCACGTATGCAACCGCGAGGATAACCGCCACTACATTCACCACTCGCCAGCCGTCATTCGTGGCGGCCATCACCGGGACACGACTAGACCCGCGACTGGTATTCGCCGGCTGTTCCTCAGCCGACAGCGTGTCAGCAAGGCTAAAAACGTGTCGCTCGGCTTGGTCGAGCCGTTCTTTGAAAGTAGGAACCTTGCGAGATGTCGCTTGTAGCTCGTCGAGTAACGCCGAGATGAAATCTGGCTCCAACCCTTTCAGCAGGTCGGGGGTTTTGGTAGACGCGCCCGAAGGAGGTTTCACGGCCGGTGTCAACGGAACTGCGAGATAGGCGAAGGCGAGCATGGTCCGCACGCCGGCGTGCTGTATCCCGACCCGAATATCGGACTGTCCGGATATCTTCTTAATCTGTTCGCGACACCAGTACCGCAACTCCCCGTTCTTGGCCTTGCTCCCTTCGATATCGGGATCGCGCAACGCGCGGGCCACTGCTAGTAAACGGTAGTCAGGATCAACTCGGTGAAGGAACGATCGAACGTGTGCACTCGTGTCGGCTTTCGGCATGTTCAGGGCTCCTCACGTTGGAAGAGTGCATGGGGTAACGGATAGAACGCTGCTACAGTCCGCTTTTGTCAATCGGTTGTCAAGATGGAATCAGATAGCCGTCTCAGCTCCATAATGCTGACTTAGCTCGATAATTCTGTCGCCCCCTGGGTTGCGGACGCCCCCTTGATGTCTTTCAGGAGGACAGCACAACCCAGCAATGAACGGACGCTTTGGCCATCGTGCTCCAGGGTATGAGACCTGCAAAACTCTAATGTTCTGAACTACATCGTCAACAACAGTTCACCGCGAGCTAACGCGGCGCTCGTCTCGCGCAGCGGAAATCTCAGAATTCGCGTGGCCCTTTCTACCGGTCCGGTGCAACCACATCTCTGGTGATACTTTTGGTGATACTTCGCTTCGGAATTTGCTGCCCTAGTTTGCAGCTGGAAGCCTCGCGAGCAAGCCGATCTCGCTCTGCGGGATCAACGGCATAATCATCCATATCGAGCACATGGATCGCCGCTTTGATCCTCTTTCGAACCTTGTCGTTTCCCGTCAGTCCAGGTGCCACAGAGCCATCCGTCTCCTGGAGAAAATGCAGCGCAGTCAGCATACTGCGGCATGGTTCCGACGCCGCGTAGAAGCGAGCCTGTCACGCGGGGACGCGCTGTCGACACGAACAGCTTCGAGCATTCCGCGCCTGCTGTAAGCACACCCAAAAAGCTATTTCGAGAAAGGTGATCTCTCAGATAGCCGAGCTACTCCATGCCCTTCGCTGCGTCTGCAGTGGATACCTTGGTCGCAGTGCTGGGCGCCTTCGACCCGGTGCGATGTGCGGCAAGGTCGCGGTAAATCATCTCGTTGCGCACAATGCCCTGCACATATTCGCGGGTCTCGGTGAACGGGATGGACTCCACAAATTCATCGATGCCGTGGAATGGAGCACCAGAGCGCCAGTCCACCACGCGATCGTCGCCGGCGTTGTAGGCGGCGAATGCGTACTCCGGCTGGTTGTCAAACTTGTTCAGCGTCTGCCGCAGATATTGTGTGCCAAGCCGGATGTTGACCGTCGGATTCAGTAGCTCGTTATGGTCGAAGTGGCGGATGCCGTCCTTGCGTGCCAGCTCCGCGCCTACGCGAGGCAGCAACTGCATCAGCCCCCACGCATTGGCATAGGACACCACGGTGGGATTGAACTCCGATTCCTGCCGGATCAGCGAGGCGACCATGAATGGATCCAGTCCGTTCTTCGCCGACTCGCTCTCGATGGTGCTCCAGTACGGTTCGGGAAAAAGAATATGCCAGTACGCCAGCGGGATCGCCTCGATCGGCGCTGAGGTATAGAACGGCAGCGCGCGTTTCATCACGCGCATGGCCTTTGCGTCTTCTCCATATGAGTGATAGATCTCCGCCTCGGCGAAGGCGCCCCACTCATCACTGCCTTCTGCAGCCTGGATCTCCGGCGCGATGTACTCGTTCAAACCCGCGTTGGCCAGCAATTTCGCGCGAACAACGTGCGGATCGTCCTCGGGCACATCATCGGTAAGTGCCGGAAAGGTGGGTGGCCGGATAGCGTCGAGCTCCGGCGCATCGGCCGCCGGCACATTGCCGAGATCGGCCAGCCGCACCCCCGCCTGCTGTGCGTAGTAGTAGTGGAGATAGGTGTCCTTGAGTACAGCGTAGTAGGCGGCAGCCTTGGCCGGCTGATGCTCCTGGTCCTGATAGATCCGTGCCCGCCAGTAGAGGGCGTTAGGAATCTCCTTGCCGCCGGGGTAGTGCGCGATCTGCTCGTCGAAGAGCTTCGCAGCGTCCGAGTACTTCTCCAGCCGGTAATCCAGCCACGCGGCGCGCCAGTGCGCGCTGGGGGCATAGTCGGAGCACGGCCCGCTAGCTCCCTTGCAGATGGTCGGGAAGCGCTGCACCAGTTCGATGTAGTAGGCAGCGGCCGATGGGAAGTCCTTGCGCAGCAGATACATGTTTCCGGAAGAGTAAAGCGCCTCAGCGAGCCATGGGCTTTGCGGGAAGCGCTGTTCCAACTGGGTGACGTTGGCCTGCTGCTCTGTCAGGTCGCCGCGATCGCGCGCGAGTTCCGTGAGCAGATAAAGGCGGCGGGCGCCTGCTTCATCAGTTGTATCCGGCAGACTGGCGGCCATCTGACGGTTGAGGCGCTTCAGCTTGTAATCGCAGGCCGCGGCCGCAACCAGCAGCCGGTTGCGCTGCTCCGCATCCTGGACGCCGGAATCAGCAGCGAGCCCGCGATAGTCGTCATATGCTTCGTTGTAGCGCGCGGCATTGTAGAGCGCGTCGGCATGGTGCTGCCGCTCAGCGACGGTCAGCGACGCGTCTGCGCCCATCGTCTGCAGTTGCGTCTTGGCCTGCGCAGCCTCTGGACTGAGCGGATAGCCGAGGAATACCCGGCGGAAGCTTTTCGCGGCGGCTCCCTTATCGCCCGCGATCTGCTGTGCGCGCGCCAGTGCGAGTACGTAGTCCGGCTTTTTGGCCATCGGTTCCGCGGCGTGCTCACTCAGGACGTGGAGCGCCGTTTGCGGATCGCCTTGCGAAAGAGCCAGATTCGCGAGCAGCACCGGCATCTGCGCCACAAAGACGCTGTCCGGGTACTTCGTGGCAAAACCGTTCAACAGCGTCTCGGCCTGGGGAAGCTGGCCGGATTGCATATCCGCCTGAGCTCTCAGGTAGGTGGCGTAATCGTCCAGCACATCGCCGGCCGCGTCAGCATGGGTCAGAGCGGTGATGGCGTCGGGAAAGCGGCGGTCGAGCAGGTACGCGTGGCCGAGCGAAACGTAAGCTGCCGCCGCCGCATCCCCTGTGTGGGTCTGGGCGTAGTGGGTGACACCCGCGTAGGCGGCCGGCGTGCGGTCCTGCGCCAGTTGCTGGGCCATGGGCCGCAATTGCGAGGAGGCTACGAAGGCGCGCTGCAGTTTGCGGCTGCGGGCAATGCTCTTCGCGGTTCGCGGGGAGCGGCGGGTCCGGGCATGACGGACATGCGCGGTCGTCTGCCGTGTCCGGGACCGTGTCCGTGTCTGGCCAGCGGTCTTATGCCCGTGCTTCGCACTTTGAGCCGTGTGGGTCTGGGTCGTGGGATGGGCGGTCGTGTGCTTTTTTGGTTGCGCAGCAGAGTCCTGCGCGGCGCGTGCCGGGCCGGCGAGCAATACCAGTGCGAGGCAGGTGCCGGCACTCAGAATGGGACGCAGCAATGACAATTCAGGAACCTCGATCCGCAATGCACTCTGCCTTCAAGAGTAAGCGTTGCGTTGATTGGTTCGCCATCAAACATTCGGGGGAGTAGTCCGGGCAGTTACGTGACGGCCTGGTTGAGCTCGCGGAGCAGGCAGAAACGGCGGGAGGGCCCGACCCGGAACCAGTGAACCGGCTCCGGGGGCTAGAATGCCGCTATGGCAAATGGGATAACCACTTCCCGAGATCCCGAACGCAATCACTTGTTGCGACATCTCGACAGCGAGGGAGTTAAAAGGCTGGAATCGCGGCTGATGCCCGCGGAACTTCATTCCCAGGAGATTCTTTATCATCCAGGGCAGCGCATCACGGACATTTACTTTCCGGAAACCGCCGTTCTCTGCATGATGACCATCATGGAAGACGGGCGATCGGTAGAATCCGCCACCGTCGGGAGTGAAGGCGCCTCCTGGGTGTCGGCCAGCCTTGGCTCTCCTTCCATGCCATGTCAGACCATGGTCTCCGTAGGTGGGAGCGCGCGCAAAATCAGCGCCGAGCAGGTCGAGCTGGAGATACGGCGCAATGGACTTTTTCACGATCTACTCTCCGAGTATTCCCATGCTCTGCTCATCAGCAGCCTGCGCATCGGAGCCTGCAATGCTCTGCATACCGTCACCCAGCGTTGCGCGCGATGGATGCTGACGACACTGGACCGTACCGCCCAGGAACGCTTCGCCATCACCCATGATTTCCTGGCGGGATTGCTGGGATGCAGCCGGCCGACTTTAACTTCGATTCTCGGAGAGCTGGAGGCGGTGGGAGCCATTCAAACACGCCGCGGCATGATCGAGATTGTCGATCGGGGGCGGCTCGAGCAATCCGTTTGTGAATGCTATGCGCTGGTACATCAGGCGTTTGAAGATCTCCACGGCCGCCTGCAAGGCCGCCTGGATGACAGGATTAGTTCCGAGGTGTAGCACCGGGCCGACGAGGCACTCGTCTGGACGGCGCCGACCCTGGAGGCTAGTCAGGCAGCCGGCGGAAGCTCAGATTGTCAAGGCAGCTAGTAGTAGCTGTAGCTCCTCAGCATCGCGAAATCCGATTGAACCCTCCTGCTTTGCTACCCTGAAGGTATGAAATTCGGCGTCCTCGTCTTTCCTGGCTCCAACTGCGACCACGACACCTCGAACGTCATCGAGCAGATTGCGCACCAGCCGGTCACCATGCTCTGGCATGAAACGGAAGACCTCGAAGGCTGCGACGCCATCCTCATCCCTGGCGGCTTCGCCTACGGCGACTACCTGCGCACCGGGGCCATCGCGCACTTCGCGCCGGTCATGCAGTCTGTCAAGCGCTTCGCCGCCTCAGGTGGCCTGGTGCTCGGCATCTGCAACGGCTTCCAGATCCTCTGCGAATCCGGTTTGCTGCCCGGCGCGCTGATGCGCAATGCCGGACTGAAGTACATCTGCAAGCAGGTGCATCTGCGCACCGAGACTACCGATTCGCCCTTCACCAACGCGCTCACCAAAGGGCAGGTGCTGGAGATTCCCATCGGCCACATGGAAGGTAACTACTTCTGTGACGAATCGACCCTCGCCGCGCTCAAGCGCGATGATCGCATCGCCTTCCGCTACGCAACGCCCTCGGGCGAGATCACACCCGCTGCCAACCCCAACGGCTCGCTTGAGAACATCGCCGGCGTTCTCAATGAGGGACGCAACGTGCTCGGCATGATGCCTCACCCCGACCGCTCCAGCGAATTGCTGCTGGGCTCGGCCGACGGTTTTCCCATCTTCCAGTCGATGATCGCTTTTCAATCGACGATCGCTTTCCAATCGACGAGCGCACCCGTCGCCACCCGATAGCATGATTGACATCCACCATCACCTGCTTCCGGGCCTGGACGATGGCGCCCGCAGTCTGGATATCTCGCTGGCCATGGTCGAGATGGCCATTGCCGATGGCATCACGCACATCGCGTGCACCCCCCATGCGAGCCACCACTACTGCTTCGATCCGGAAAAAAACGCCACGCTCTTCGCACAACTGCAGGACGCCGTCCACCAAAGATTCGGCGAGCAGATGACGCTCGGCCTGGGCTGCGACTTCCACCTGATGTTCGACAACATCGAGGACGCGCAGCGCCACCCCACCCGCTACACCATCAACGGGCACAACTATCTGCTGGTCGAATTCCCGGACAGCGCCATCTCCCCCAACAGCGCGCAGACCCTCTATCAGCTCTCGCTCTCCGGCATGACGCCGATCATCACCCATCCGGAGCGCAACCTCATCCTCGCTCGTCAACCGGAGCGCATGGCGGAATGGGTGAAGGCTGGTGCGCTCATCCAGGTCACGGCCAGCTCGCTCACCGGACGCTTCGGCCCGAGGGCGGAGCAGGCCGCCGTCTGGCTGCTGGATCATCACTGGATCCACTTCCTCGCCACCGACGCACACAATACCGAATCCCGACCGCCACTGCTGCGGCCTGCCTTCGATTGGGTCGCCGAGCGATATGACCTCGCGACAGCAGAGCGGCTCTGCATCGCGAACCCGCGCGCAGTCTTCTACGGCGAGGGATTGGGTCCGCAGCCGGAGCCGAGCGGGCCACAGGTGGAGTCGCGCCCCCGGCCAGCGGGGAAATCCAGCTTTTTCGGCCGTCTCTTCGGCCGCTGATCCTAGACCCCGGCTTACCAAAGTCACGTTTCATATGGGGGAAGCGCTGCCCTTTTCTATGTATGGACGCTTCCTCGAGCCCCGGATAGGCTGGTGGCTAAGTAAGCGAGAACTCCTGGGCTTTTTGCGTTTTAGCGAATCAGGCGCGCGAACCTTTTGCCGGATCGCCCATTTCCGAGAAGGACAGGGACCCTGAGTCACGAGGTCCCGGGATTGGTGTACTTTGACCGTTCTTTTGGTAGCAGGCAGCACCTGTGGCTGTTCTCTGTTTGAGAGGTCGGCCGCATGAGCGACTTACTCGCGACAGCCCTTGGCCTTGCCTTTACGCTGGTTGTCTGCCTTCTTGCCCTGCAGGCGATCCTGAGCCCGTGGCTGCGCCTGCGTCGTGCGCCGGTAACCGCCGGGAGCCGCTCTGAAGACACGTTCGCCTCGAAGACCACACAGCACGCGGCGCATCAAGAGCGCACACCCGTTCACATGGTCTAGCCAACGGTCTAGGTAGGGTCTAGTTCGGGGTTCAGTCGTGCGCACCGGCTTCTCCACCGCACGCACTGTGCGACGATGAGTCAGCCCCCATGCCCCAGCCGTCCCGGCCAACTCTCTTTGCAAGCACGCCCTCGCCGGAAACTGGCAGCCTCAACGATCTGCTCGCCCGCACCTTCGGCTTCCCTGCCTTTCGCGCGAATCAGGAGGAGGTCTGCCGCGCCGCCATCTCCGGGCGCGACCTGCTGCTGGTCATGCCCACCGGCGCAGGCAAATCGCTCTGCTATCAGTTGCCTGCCGTTGCCCGCGGCGGCACGGCGCTGGTCATCAGCCCGCTGATCGCGCTCATGGAGGACCAGGCGACCAAGCTCAGCGCACGCGGCCTCCGCGTCGCCCGCATCCACTCCGGGCTCGATCGCCAGACCTCTCGCCAGGCTTGCATTGACTACCTCAACGGCAGCTTGCAGTTTCTCTTCATCGCGCCCGAGCGGCTGCGTGTTCCCGGTTTCGCGGAGATGCTCGGCAAGCGCAAGCCATCGCTCATCGCCATCGACGAGGCCCACTGCATCTCGCAATGGGGCCACGACTTCCGCCCCGACTACCGCATGCTCGGCCAGCACCTGCACCTGCTGCGTCCCGCCCCTGTGCTGGCGCTCACCGCCACCGCCACCCCGGTTGTGCAGAGCGACATCCTCGCGCAGCTCGCGTCTGAACGATGCCCTGCGGTTCATTCACGGCTTCCGCCGCGACAATCTCGCTATCGAAGTCGTCGAGGTGCCGAAACCGATGCGCACCGAGCTCGCGCTCGAGCTCTTGCGCGATCCGGCGCGCCGTCCTGCCATCGTCTACGCGCCCACCCGCAAGGATGCGGAGGAGACCGCGTCCACGCTGGCCTCGCACTTCCCTGCTGCTGCCTACCATGCCGGCCTGACCGCCGAGCAGCGCGAGCGCGCGCAGAGCAATTTCCTCGATGGCACGCTCGAAGTCGTCGTCGCCACGATTGCCTTTGGGATGGGCATCGACAAGGCCGATGTCCGCACCGTCATCCATACCGCGCTGCCCGGCAGCCTCGAGGCCTACTACCAGGAGATCGGCCGCGCCGGTCGCGACGGGCTGCCCAGCCGCACCATCCTGATGCACTCCTACGCCGACCGCCGCACCCACGAGTTCTTCCTCGAGCGCGACTACCCTGCGCTCGATGAGCTTGAGCGCATCCACAAGGCGCTCGGCCGCCAGCCCGGCTCCGAGCCTATGGCTCGCGACGAGTTGCAGGCTACGCTGCGCATGGATAGCGAGGTCTTCGAGAAGGCGCTCGAGAAGCTCTACATTCATGGCGCAGTGCATGTTACATATGACGACCGCGTCAGCCTCAGCCCGGAGGCGAATGGCTGGCGCCGCACCTATCGCTCCCAGGCAGACCACCGTCGTCTGCAGATCGATCTCGTCACCCGCTTTGCGCAGGGCCACGCCTGCCGCATGGCCTCGCTGGTGGCCCACTTCGGCGACATGGCCGACAGCCGCCGTCTGTGCGGCCATTGTGACTTCTGCTCGCCCGAGCGTGCAATCGCGCAGAGCTTCCGCGGCCTCGACTCCCAGGAGGAGCAGGCCGCGCGCGGCATCCTGAAATCGCTGCGCAGCGGGCCGTCCCCCTCGACCGGCCGCCTTTACAAGGAGCTCTATCCACGCGAGGACCTTTCTCGCAACGACTCCGACGATGTGCTCGGCGCATTGGCTGCTGCCGGCCTGGTGCGCATTGAAGAAGCCAGCTTTGAAAAAGACGGCAAGCCGGTGAACTACCGGAAGGCCGCCCTCACTCGCGAAGGCGAAGATTTCGTGGAGGGCTCGCCGCTCGATCTTTCGCTTCGCGAGCGCGCCACCCGCGACACTCCGAAGCAGCGCAAGCTGGAAAAACTCAACAAAGAAGGACCCACAGAAGATTCCAGCGAAGCCGCCCCTCGCCCTCTCGCCAGAAAGCAGCGCGCTCGAACAACGCCTCAAGGAGTGGCGGCTCGCC
>CAVWSD010000004.1:0-85499 GCA_963757575.1 uncultured Acidobacteriaceae bacterium | reverse complement strand
TTCGTCAACTTGCCAGAGGCTAAGCCGATTTGAATGGCTCAGTGAGTGCATTGGCCTGGTGGCGACGACCGTTATGTATGTAGGCTCTCGACGACCAGGGAAGCATTGAGCCGCACTGCGGCTTGCAGTAGCATGACGCCTGCGACTCGATGCCGAAATCCTTACGGTTGTCGGCTGTTGTCGAATATAGTGGGTGAATTCTTTCCCCAGCCGAAGAAAGGCCTTCGGATGTCCGGCTCGCGGCTGCCTGTCTGTTACCTTGCTTTTGCCGGTTCTGGTGATCATCTGCTGCTTTTCCAGCCGGGCCCGGGCGCAGCAGTTGGATGCGAACGCGAGCAGCTTGGCGCGGCCCGCAGAGCATATCGTGTTGGGCCGGTCGGCCGTTCCCCTTTACGGACCGTGGAAGTTTACGGTTGGCGACTCACCTATCGACCCCGTCACCCATCAGCCGCTGTGGGCCGGCTCGAGCTTTGACGACTCGCGTTGGGAGACGGTCGACCTTACACCCAAGTCAGATGCGCAAAATCCCATCACCGGCCTCTCAGATTATGTGCCTGGCTGGACTGCGCGGGGTCATTCCGGCTACTGGGGCTACGCCTGGTACCGCATCCGTATTCGCGTCGAATCCGGGCCGGGCGTCCATCTAGCGTTGGTCGGACCCGCCGCTGTTGACGACTCTTACCAAGTCTTCGACAACGGCACGCTGGTTGGCGCATTCGGAGACTTTTCCTCGCGCCGGCCGAGCAACAATTACGCGCGGCCGGTGATGTTTCCGCTGTCGCATGCGGTCGGAGGATCCTCCACCGCGTCAACCCGAGTCATTGCTTTCCGCATGTGGATGCAGCCGCAGACCCTCAACCAAGCCAGCCAGGTCGGTGGCTTTGAGAGCGCGCCGTTCATCGGTGAAGCCGCAGCGGTCGCCGCTATTCATCAAGTGCTTTTCGATGGGCTTATCCGTGCCTACTTCTGGCAACCGATTGAAGCCATAGTCTTCGGTTTGCTTGGCCTGGTTGCCCTGAGTCTGGCGCTCTTCGATCGCTCCGACAGGGTCTACCTGTGGATTGGCGGCCTGCTGTTGATGATCGCCGTCGACAATTTCTCCGGCACCTTTGCTGTCTGGACCTCCTCAGTCAGCTCCCAGTATGACCAGATATCCCATGAGGTTGTCCTCTTCTCACTCCAGTACGCCGGCTGGGTCATGGTGTGGCGGGCCTGGTTCCGGCAACGGCGTCCGCTCTGGATCCCTTGGGCGCTTATCCCGCTGGCCCTTCTGCTGATGCTCTCTGTCGCGCTGAGTGAAAATCTGTTCTTCACTATCGTCTCTAATCCGATCATCGCCGCCAGCCACGCAGTATCTCTTTTCGTACGTCTCGTGCTCTCCGCCTTTCTGCTGTACATCGTTGTCAAAGGGATTCGAGAGCAGGGACTCGAAGGCTGGCTGGTGCTGCCCGCCGTGCTGCTGGCCGCCGTCGCCGAGTTCACCCGTGAGCTTCAGCATCTCGGCATTAGGGCAAGCTGGTTTCCCTTTCATGTACAGATCACGCTTTCCGTTGCTTCTCAGCTGCTTCTAATCCTTGTTCTGGCAGTGCTGCTCGTGCGCCGTTTGATCCTCTCCATCCGCTCCCAGCGGCTTATGGCCCTGGACGTCAAGCAGGCGCAGGAAGTCCAGCGCGTTATCCTGCCCGAGTCGCGCACCGCGATTCGCGGCATAGTCATCGAGACTGAATACCGTCCGGCGCTGCAGGTGGGTGGAGATTTCTTTCAGATCATCCCTCATCCCACCGATGGCAGCCTGCTGGTTGTGGCCGGCGATGTGGCCGGCAAGGGACTCCAGGCGGGTATGCTGGTGGCGCTGCTGGTGGGGGCGATTCGGAGCACGGCGGAAATGACGTTTGATCCTCTCGCACTGCTTCAAGCCTTGAATCGGCGACTGCTGGGACGAAACGACGCGCACGCCACTTGCTTTGCCTTGAATATCTCAGCCGATGGTGTGGTGACACTGGCCAACGCGGGCCATCTTCCTCCTTACCTGAATGGTGAGCCTGTGGCTATGGAGGGCGCGCTACCGCTGGGAATGCTGGAGGGGGCGGAGTTTTCGGTGACCCGATTCCTGCTCCAGCCGAACGACCGGCTGGTGATTGCTTCCGATGGCCTTGCCGAAGCGAGGAACCCCGAAGGTCAGCTCTTCGGCTTCACGCGCGTGCAGGAACTCGTACAAGAGGGAAAGACCGCGGCTGAGCTTGCCGATACTATCCAGATCTTCGGGCAGGAGGATGACATCAGCATCATCACTTTGACCCGCGCGGCGTCCGCCGTAGCCCGAGTGTCCCAGGTTGGGATCATAGAAGCACCTCTAAGTTTCTAAGTTGCCGCCGAATCGCCAATGCGCGCATTGAGCGATTTCCCGGTCCACTTGGACGTGTAGTCGGCTTTTCGGACAAGTGGCGTCCCGTAATTCCCTGAAAATGGGGTTATCGGTAGCTACGACCTGGTAGAAACTTAAATTGACCCGCTACCAAATTTCTCGCCCCTTGCGCTCACCTCCGCTCAGTGCTACAGTCTGTAGCACTATGAACAGTAGCACTTCGGCCCACCCGAATCCGGAAGCCCACAATACCCAGGAACACGACCCCGCAGGCCTCGGCGAACTCGAGCAGGCCATCCTGCGTATGGTCTGGCAGCAACGTCAGGCGACTGCCGAACAGGTTCGCGAGCAGCTCAGCGCCGCCGGACGCGTCCTCAAGGAATCCACTGTACGCACCGTGCTCCGCCGTCTCGAGGAGAAGGGCTACCTTGCCCACACCGTCGAGCAGCGCACGTATCTGTATCGTGCCGCGGAGGATGGTCGCTCCGTCGCCGGCCGCGCCGTGCAGCGCATCGTCGACCGCTTCTGCGGCGGTTCGGTGGAGGCGTTGCTCGTCGGCATGGTCAATGCCGACGTGCTCAGCGAAAACGAATTGCAGCGACTGGCGGCAAAGATCGCCCGCGTGAAGACAAAGCCAGCCAAATCAAAGTAGAAGCAAGCGTCCGAACGGGTACCGCGGTGAGCAGTTGCAGTGAAGCAGTAAAGGAGACATAGAGATGAGCATCATCAACGTTCTCGGAGAGTCGGCAGTCCGGTCGCTTGCCCTGGCTCTCGCCGTTGCCATCGTGCTGCGTGTGCTGCGCGTCCAGCATGCGCTCTTGGCCAAGCGCGCCTGGACCTCTGTCCTTATCCTCGCGCTCGCCATGCCCGCGCTGGTCGCGCTGCACATCCCATCGTTCTCCTTCCTCGCACTCTGGTCCACGCCGCGCACCGTTATCGTGCCCGCCGCGTCATCGGCCTCCTCCGCACACGCGTTCGCGTTCGACGCGTTTGCGCTGAACACCTTCGATCCCTCGTCTCGATTCACATCGAGCCCCCGGCAGCCGGAACTCTCCGCGCCCGCAGTTGTCCCCAATGTGCCCGTCCCGGCTGCGCTTCAAGGGCCAGCTCACAGTGCACCCGCGCCGGCCCGTCACATCGCATGGTGGCAGATCGGATTCGCCGCCTATCTCGCCATCTCTGCGCTGCTGCTGCTCCGCGTCCTCCTTGGCCTCGCCCTCGCCCTGCGACTCTGGCATCGCGCGCAACCCTTCGCAACTTCGGAGACCGATCTACCCGCCCGCATCCCTGTCCGTCTCTCTCTGGACCTGCGCTCTCCCGCCACCGTCGGTCACGGCATCCTGCTCCCGCTTGAAGCCATCGACTGGGACGACGCCGCACTCCGCGCCACGCTCGCGCACGAAGCGCAGCACATCCGCGAAGGCGACTTCTACCTGCAGCTCGCCGCCACTCTGCACCACTGCTTCTTCTGGATCAGCCCCCACGCCTGGTGGCTTCGCCCGCAGCTCTCGCGCCTGAGTGAGACCATCTGCGACCGCGCCGCCATCGCGTCAAGCGGCGATGGCCTCAGCTACGCGCAACTGCTGGTTCGCTTTGCCACCGCTGAGAGTACGCCCGAAGGCATGCTCGCCATGGCGCAATCCGCCGGGCTGCGCGAACGCATCGAGCGCCTCATCGCCGATCCCGAGCTCTCTGGCGCATTCCGTCGTCGTCGCGGCCAGGCCATCGCCGCTGCTGCACTGCTCGCCACCGCCGCCATCCTCGCCGCGGCCTCTGTCCACATCGTCCAGCCCGCCACCATTGTCCTTGCCGCGCCGCAGGCTCCTGCACCGCCCACTCCCCCGGCACCTGCCGCCGTCCCCGCACCTGCTCCGGCGGCTGTACCTGCGCCAGCGGCCGCGCCCGCCCCAGCGCCGTCTACGCCCGCGCCGCCGGACGTCCCGCCTCCGCCTCCCAACACAGTCGTGGGCTCCTGTATTCCAATTGTCGACCAATGCGCAGGCGCGTCCCCCTCCAACGCTGACGTCGTCCGCATCATGCCGAAAGTTCACGTCCAAACCAGGGTCATCCCGCACATCGAGATGAAATACATGTCTCGCCAGGACTACCAGAACGTTGCGCCAGTTCTCTCCATGCAGTCGCTCGCCATGGCGCAGCCCCTCATCGTCATGAAGAACGGCACGCACATCCTCGCCATGCCGCAGGTCGAAGTTGTGTCACCCGGTACCGACGGACCCATCGATCGCCACGGCCGCGGCTACGCTATCTACGGCCCCAACGGCGACCACATGGTGATGATGCATGGCTGGTCCGGCGACTCAGATTCCTTCCGTAACGAACAGGCCAAACACCCCGGCGGCTCCATCCTCTTCGAGCGCGATGGCAAGACCTATGTCATCGACGATCCAGCGCTCGTCAAGCAGGCGCAGCAGGCCTATGGGCATGTAAGTGAGCTGGGGAAGCAGCAGGGCATTCTCGGCGAGAAACAAGGCAAGCTCGGCGAGCAGCAGGGAGAGCTGGGAGAGATTCAGGGTCAGATCGGTGAGTTGCAGGGTGAGCTGGGTGCCATGAACTTCGGCAACATGAGCGACTTCAAATTCGAAATGCCCAAAGATTTCGAGAAGAATATGCAGATGTTGGCCGACAGCGAAACCCACCTGGCACTCGAGCGCGACAAGCTGAGCCAACAGCAGCTCGCCGAGCTGGAGAGGCAGACCAAGGAAGCTCAGGACCGTTTCAACAAGGACATGGAACAGTTCAAGGCTCAGCAGCCGCAGCGCGAAGCCATGGAAAAGCAAATGCGCGATCAGGCAGAGAAGATCCAGAAGGAGATGGAGCCGCTGCTCCAGAAGATGCGCGAGCTCGGCGCAAAGCAGGGCGACCTGGGCCGTCTGCAGGGCGAACTCGGCCGCCAGCAGGGACTGCTCGGCAGGCAGGAGCGCGAGGCCAGCCGTGAAGCCGACACGAAAGTGCAGTCACTCATCGACCAGGCCATGAAAGACGGCAAAGCCCACCCGGTGCAGTAGGGAAGCGGGCCAGCGGCCTTTTCAATCACCAGCGCAGTAGGGGAAGCCAGCCAACCCTTACCTCGTCATCTCGAGCGGAGCGGCGCATCCGCGCAGTGGAGAGATCGCTGTCGCTCTCATGGAGCACGCACGAGCTACTTCGCAGCCAGCGCAATCGACTGGATGCGAATCGTGTCCTTCTCGAACTCGCCGATCACGCGTACATTCTCCGCGGCAAACTTCGCCGCCTCCGCCTGCGGTTCCAGCTCGTAGACGTGATTGCCGTACCAAAGCCCATACTTCGATCCCTTGCGCACGCAAAGGCGCACACAAGCGCGCTCCGGCTTCATATCGGAGGTCCGCTGGCAATTCGTGCCAAGCATAAGTACGAAAACCTGCTTCATCGCAGCCACCTCTACAGTGAAACTCCAGCACCCTGATTCTGGAGACGGCGCGGCGTTCCCTTGGCATAAATGCCGGACTTCTTTGTTTTGTCGCTAAACTGGTGGACACTTATGGCCTTTGCCGCCGGAGCGCATATCGGCCCTTATGAAATCCTTGGCCTCTTAGGCGCGGGAGGAATGGGCGAAGTTTATAAAGCGCGCGACATTCGGCTACACCGTATCGTCGCTTTGAAAACTCTCCCCGCCGACAAGCTCACCGACGCTGAGCGGAAGCACCGGTTTCTGGTCGAAGCCCAGGCCGCCTCCAGATTGAATCACCCCAATATCGTCACCGTCCACGACATCGCGGAAGAGAACGGCATCTCCTTCATCACCATGGAGTACGTCTCCGGCAGCACCCTGGAGCAGACAAATATCGCGGCCGGCCTGCCGCTGAAAGACGCGATGAATTATGCAACTCAAATCGCAGATGCACTCGCCGCCGCCCACTCGGCCGGAATCATCCACCGTGATCTGAAACCGGCAAACATCATCATCACCGAGGATGGTCGAGTGAAACTACTGGATTTCGGGCTGGCGAAATTAATCGAGCCGGCCGGGTCCGCAGCCGATGCGGCGACCGCGACCCTCCGCACCATTCCCGGCGCAATCCTCGGGACTGCACTGTATATGTCTCCAGAGCAGGCGGAAGGCCGGGAGCTTGACGCACGCTCCGACATCTTTTCCTTCGGCCTGGTGCTGTACGAGATGCTCTCCGGGCTGCGTGCATTCCGCGGCGACTCGTGGATCTCCACCCTTGCAGCCATCCTGCACGATGAGCCTCGCCCGTTGCGAGAAATCAGAGCCGCCATTCCGCTCTCCGTCGAGCAGCACGTCGCCCGCTGTCTGCGCAAAGATCCTGCACAACGATTCCAGACGATGCTGGATCTCAAGCGGGCTTTGGCGGAAACCGCCTCATCCGCAGTGGCCAGGGAAGAAGTCCATTTCGGTGGCGGTGCTCCCCTTTGTGAACCTGAGTGCCGATAAGGAAAACGAATACTTCAGTGACGGCCTGGCGGAAGAGATTATCAATGCCCTCGCCAAGGTGCGGGAGTTGAGAGTGATCGCTCGCACCTCGGCATTCGCCTTTCGCGGCAAAGAGCAGGATCTGCGCACCATCGCGGAACGGCTCAGAGTAGGCACTATCCTCGAAGGCAGCGTCCGCAGGGCGGGGAATCGCGTCCGCGTCACTGCTCAGCTCATCAAGGTGGCGGATGAATCGCAGCTATGGTCAGAAAGCTATGACCGCGAGATGACGGATATCTTTGCCATTCAGGACGATATCTCGCAGGCCATTGCGGATGCGCTGAAGGTCAGGCTTTTTTCCTCTCGGCGCTCGACTACAAATGTCGAGGCGTTCCAGAGCTACCTCAAAGGACTGTACTGGTATCAGCGTTACACCTCGGAGAGCCTCGCAAGGGCGAAGGATGCATTCGAGCAGGCGCTTGATCACGATCCTGGTTATGCCGCTGCATATGCCGGATTGGCGGTCTTTTACTACGGCGTCGGCGCTCTCAGCATCCAGCGGATGACAGAGATGGCGCCGTTGGCGAAGGCCGCCGCGCAAAAGGCGTTGGCAATCGACGCGACATCGAGCGAGGCGCATAGCGTCCTGGGCTTGTTGGCCGGTGCGGTTGAATATGACTGGAAGCTTGCGGAACGTCATTTTCAGGCGGCGATGGCCATCGATCCCGTCCCGCCGCTCGTTCGCGTCCGCTACGCGCTTTATTTCCTTACGCCGCTGCGGCGGTTCGAAGAAGCAGCGCGAGAGTACCGGAGCGCACTCGAAACCGATCCACTCTCCATGATGGTTCACTTCGGCCTGGCCTTTGCTCTCTACTGCGCGCGCAAATACGATGTCGCGCTCGAACACGCCGCCAGAGCCGTAGACCTCTATCCGGACTATTGGCTGGTGCACTTCGCCATGGGCCTCATCCTGGCTCAGAAAGGGTCGCTCCAGCAGGCGGTTGCCAGTCTCGAAGCTGCGGTTCGACTCTCCCCCTCTTTTACATTGGCAATTGGTTTTCTCGCTGCCGCATATGCCCGTTCCGGCAACAGGGAACACGCAGAAAGGCTGATGGAGGAGGTCACGACGCGGAGGGCAAGACACTTCGTCTCGCCCGTGTGCTTCGCCGTCTATCACGCGGCTCTCGGTCAGGCCGACAAGGTCTTCGAGTTCCTGAGTGCGGCCGCGGCCGACCGTGATCCTTATCTGACCCGCGTGGACGCAGAACCATATTTTGAACCCCACCGTTCCGACCCCCGCTATCGCGATCTGCTGGCGGCAATGAATCTCGACTGATATCTCCGTTCTTATCTGCGAGGTGAAGAAAATTGCGCCCCTTTTTAAAAACTACTTGACGCCATACACTGTACGTCATACAGTGTACCAAGCACAGTATGAGCGAAGCGCTCCAGTCCGTCTTCGAAAACCTCCGCCTGGAGCTGCGCCGCGGCTGCCTCATCCTCGCCGTGCTGGCCCAACTCCGCGAAGAGCACTACGGCTACACCCTGCGCAAGACCCTCGCCGATCATGGCATCGACATCGAAGAGAGCACTCTCTACCCCCTGCTGCGTCGCCTCGAATCCCAGGGCCTGCTCGTCAGCGAGTGGCGCGAAGAGGACAAGCGCAACAAGCGCTTCTACCGCCTCTCGCCCGCCGGCGCCGCCACCCTCGAACAGCTCCTCGTCGAGTGGGCCTCCATCAACAGCTCCATCCACCAGGTGTTATCCACAAACGTGTTGTCCAAGAACGCCATCCAGGAGGCCTGACCGCCATGGCAGCCAACGATCTTCTCGACCGCTATCTCTTCGCCGTGAGCCGCCATCTGCCCGCGCGGCGCCGGGGCGATGCCGCGCAGAATGACCTCATCGCCGAGCTCGCCGCCAACCTGCATGCGCAGATGGACGACAAGGAGGCCGAGCTCGGCCGCCCGCTCACCGAAGACGAGCAGGCCGAGGTGCTGCGCCGCCACGGCCATCCCATCCTGGTCGCGGCGCGTTATCAGCCCCACCGGTCGCTCATCGGACCGGAGATATTTCCCTTCTACTGGTTCACCCTCAAGCGCGTCCTGCCCTGGGTCGTCGGCATATGGCTGCTCGCCACTGCCGCCACCATCCTCTTCGGCTCCTGGAACACGCCTCTCTCCCAGCGCGTGGACGTCGGCCACATCATCACCGGACTCTTCGGCACGGTCTTTCAATTTCTCGCCTGGATGACCGCGGGCTTCGCTCTGCTCGAATACTTCAAGGGTCACCTGCGCAAGGAGCTCACTCATCCCAACTGGGACCCGCGCAAGCTACCCAAAGTCGATCCGGTTGCCGATCACAACGGCCCACGTCATCCCTATGCGGACGTGATCGCCGGCGCCGTCTTCCTCGCATGGCTGCTCGCCTTTCCGCATTTCCCCATCCTGATATTCGGCCCCTATGCCGTCCTGCGTCTGCTCAACATCGATCTTCCCGCCGTCTGGCACACCTTCTACTGGATCATCGTTGCCTTCAACTGCATCCAGCTCGCCTCGAAGATTGCGTTGCTGTCGCGGCCCGTCCGCCGCTACTACCACCTCATCGAGAGCGTGATCCACCTGCTCGGCATCGGCATGATCGCCTTCCTGCTGCGCGCACACGACTACGTCGGCCAGGCCACCTTCGGCGCCAGCCCCATGTCGCCCCAGACCGTCGCCACTATCAACGTCAGCATCCACCGCGGTCTGCTGCTCGTGCTCATCATGGCTAGCGCCCAGTTTCTCTGGGATACAGTGCAATGGCTCCGCCCCAAGGATGCGCCGCGCGTCCCGAGCAACATGGGCGCTCCTTCCTGACGGGAGTCAGTGGGCGTAGTCGCCAGTCACGTAGCAATGCCGCTGTTGCCAGACGCGTGATATGCGCGCGTCTCAGCTTCCGCACGCTTTGGAACCGCCGCAATGGAAAAACGTAACCATGAGTGAGCGCTCGTTAGGGCTCGCTCAGCGGAGAAGTCGATGACGACCACAGCAAAAGCCGCCACTGTTTCCACCACGCGCCCGGCCACCCGCTACAACTATCCCATTGGATATCTTCGCGGCTTCATCGTTGCGTTGGTCATCGCACACCACAGCGCGCTCGCCTACCATCCCTTCGCCCCGCCGCCGCCCGCCTCGCTCGTCGCTCAGCCTCGCTGGTGGATGGCCTTTCCCATCGTGGATCCGGCACGATGGAGCGCCGTCACTGCATTCGTCAGCTTCAACGACATCTTCTTCATGTCGCTCATGTTCTTTCTCTCCGGGCTCTTCTTCTGGCAAAGCTTCGCCCGCAAGGGCAGCACAAAATTCATGCGCGATCGCCTCCTCCGTCTCGGGCTGCCATTCGTTGCGGTCGCGGCTATCGTCGCGCCCATCGCGTACTACCCAACCTGGCTGCAGATTTCCCACAACGGTGGCACCGTCGCCGGCTTCTGGCATCAATGGCTCGCGCTCGGCCAGTGGCCCTCCGGCCCCGCATGGTTTGTCTGGGTGCTCCTCGCCTTCGACTGCATTGCCACCCTCCTCTTCACGCGTTGTGCCCGCGGCAGGCGATGCTCTCGGCCGCATCATCTCCCAGATCTCCGGCAGGCCGATCGTCTTCTTCGCGGCGCTCGTCGCCGTCTCTGCCCTCGCCTACATCCCGATGGCCCACTTCTTCGGTACCCTCGCCTGGACAGCATTCGGCCCCTTCACCTTTCAGACCAGCCGCATTCTTCATTACTTTGTCTATTTCGTTTTCGCCATCGGAGTCGGAGCCTGGGGACAGGACCGAGGACTCCTCGCGCCCGATGGAAATCTCGCGCGCCGTTGGCTCCTGTGGACCGCAGCCGCGCTGATCCTCTTTGTTGCAGCCTCGGCGATCAGTTTTGCTGCCCTCACCTCGCACCTGCACTCGCAGCTCTGGGCCCTCGCAAGCAACGCTGGCTTCGTGCTCTCATGCGCCGCCACCAGCTTCGCCTTCATGGCCCTGTTTCTTCGCTTCGTCAAATCACGATCCGCGATCTTCGACAGCCTCAGCGCCAACTCCTATGCCATCTATCTGGTCCACTACATGTTTGTGAGTTGGCTGCAATACGCGCTGCTCCCGGCATCGCTGCCCGGATATGCAAAGTTCGCGATCGTCTGTAGTGGCGCTCTCGGCCTTAGCTGGGCCACATCCGCGGCGCTGCGCCGCATTTCAGCCGTGGCCCGCATTGTTTAAAGCTCAATGACGTGTAGAGCTTGATTGGTCACGGACGCCCACACGACTCGCTCCTGTCGCCGGCCCGATTCACGCCGGCGATCATCCGATCAGGGACTGTGCCATCACTCCGCCGTGACCGTGTCACTATCCACATAGAGGTCGTACACCGCCGGCCTGCTCCTGCTTGCGCTCGATGGACGGCCATCGATCTGCCACTGCACGCCGAACATCGACCAACTGGTGTGTGTAATCGGCAGCTTGACATTCAAGTTGTTGATCTTCCCGTCGTCGATCTGGATGGTGTCCCAGTGCTCGCACGGCGCGCCGGAGCATGCCGTCGAAGTTGCCACATCGCGATGGAATGTCTGATAAACGTGATGCCACTTGCCATCCATCATCGTGGAGCAACTCACCTTGGTGTCCACCCAGCCATTCCCATGGTTGTCATACTGGATCCGGTGGTTGTGACTATTGCACTGCGTACCCAGCATGGTGTCCTGCCCAATGCCTTGATCGAACTGGTAAAGATCCCACTCCAGGTTGGTGGTGCCGGCAGGCGGCAGGAACTGCTCGTAAAAGTCCCGCGTGAAGGAGAGCGCCTGATGCGACTTCCCCACAGTGTTGACGTACAGCACCTCTGTATAAACATCCTGGTTAGGGTCGACCATCTGGAAGTGCGCAACCGCATCCGAGCCGCCCTTCGCACTCGGCGTGCTCATCCCGAAGCTCATTGAAGGCTTGCCCAACGGAGCATGCGACCCCACGCCACCCGAGCACTGCGGCGATCCCACATAGCAGACCTTGGTCCAGCCCTTCGAGGAAGCAGTGACTACGGCATGGATGGAAGACTGGCCGGACAAGGGACCACTTTGACCGGGAGCAAAGCTGCACCAGATCGCGAGAGCAAGAAAGCCACAGAATCGTTTCATCATGGGTACCAGTTGAGATGGGCGGAAGAGCCTACCGAGTTCGCCGCGTTGCGCAAGGGAGTGACCTTAGGGAGCCCTCGCATGCCATCTCCGCATCTACGGATGATTTGAGAGGGGTTCGATCCTATAATTCGTCGGCGGATAAAACAGACCCGCATCGGGCTCCCTCAATTGAATCTCCTCGAGCTCGATGCTGTACCCCATAGCACCCTTCACGTACGTAGCTACGATCTCCTTCATCGCCGGCGCACTCCACATCTCTGAGTCTGTGATCTGCGTCTGCTGCGGGCTCGCGCCTTTCACAGTGGTCACTCGTCGCAAGCCAACTGCGCGCATTCCGTCGAAGGTACGTTCGCCCATCAACTCCGTCACGTCTGTTTCATAGGGCGAGGGATGCTCCTCCCCAGCCTTCGTCGAAGCGACAACGGACCACATCGCCGGCTGATCGTTGAGGTGCAGCGTCCTTGTCATACATTGCACAGTCGCTGTCGGCGCTCCGGTGTCTACCCACGGCTCCCGCCACTCGAAGCTGCAGTGGGATACCGGATCATCGACTCGAACACTGCGCACCGCAACCGGCTTTCCATCCTTCAGCCGGATCTCCGGCGTCTCCGATCTCATCCGCCCGGCCGAATCACGAGCCTGCATGGGACGGTCGCCCAAAGCCGCTCCCCCACCCAGAGCCGCTCCCCCATTCATGTCACTGTGCTGCACAAGACGAGCGGTGTACGGCGCACCAGTCACCGGCGCACTTCTATAAGTCACATTGTTGTCCGGCGGATACCAGGCAGCAGGGAAGCGGGCCGAAGGCGGCGGTGCAACGTCGACTTTGTCCTGCGCTGCCAGCGGCCATACAGCCAACCACGCGAACGCCATCACGAGAGCAATGTGCCGGTCTCTCATCCTCACTCCGCCGCCTGCCGCGCAATCATCTCAATCACCGCAATATTCGCCGCAAACGACTCCGCCAACCCATGCCGCTCAAGCAGCGCCTGCGCAGACCAGTAGCTGATCCAAACCTGCCCTTCCGCATCCTCCCGCACCAGCAGCTTCAGCGGCAGATCGATGGCCACACTCGGCGTCGCCAGCATCAGCGGCGTCCCGCCCTTGGGATTGCCGAAGATCACCACCTGCGTCTTCGGCATCTGGAGCCCGGCCTTCTCCGCCTCACCGCTGTGATCGATCAGCGCAAATTCCCGGATCTGTTTCGCCTGAAGCACCGCGCGTATCCGCGCAACCGTCTCCTCCACCGAATGCGCGCTCTTCAGCGTCACCAGCCCCGCCGCCGCCTCCGCCATCATCGCCTCCCCGCACCGTACATGCGCGCGCCTCTCTCAGTGCCCGCCCGCAGCCATCGCGTCATTGAATCCCTGAAACGCCTTCTCGAACTCTCCGCTCTTCTCCGCAAAGCGCAGCGGCAGCACCCGCTCTACCAGGATCTCCTTCGCCTGCGGCTGCTCCTTCAGAATCTTCATCGTCTCCGCGATGTAATCCTTCAGCGGCATCGCCCGCGGATCGCTCGCCTGCCGATCGCCCATCAGCTCCGTCTGCACATACGGCGGCACCAGCTCCAGCACCTCAATCTTCGTACCTCGCAATTGATAACGTAACGTCAGCGAGTACGAATGGATCGCCGCCTTGGTCGCGCAGTACGTCGGCGTCATCGCCATCGGCAGATACGCCAGACCCGACGAGACCGTCATGATCGTCGCCGCCGGCTGCTTCTTCAATTGCGGCAGCAGCGCCGCTGTCAGCCGGATCGGTCCCAGCAGATTGGTGGTGATGATCGCCTCCGCATCCGTCAGCTCCTCCGGCTGCTCCAGCAGGTTCTCCGGCCGCATAATGCCCGCGTTGTGGATCACCACGTTCAGCGACGGATACTCCTCTGCCATCTTCGCCGCAAACGCGCGGATCGCTTCCGCGCTCTCGATGTCAAGCACTGCCGACTGCATCCCCGGATTGGCCGCTGTCGTCTCCTCCAGCACCTGCCGCCGGCGTCCCGCGATGATCACCTGATTGCCCAGAGCGTGAAATGCCTCCGCCAGCCCGCGTCCAATCCCCGAGCCGCCGCCGGTAATAAGGATGGTGTTGCCTGTAAGCTTCATCGTTTCTGTCTCCTCATCTGCAATGTAGTCCGGTGTCGATCTTTCAGTCGTGACGAGATGCATCCGCGCGAGAACTCCGCGGGCAGACCGCTGCCCACGCAAGTAGCCGCGCATCCTGTCATTTGTCCATGTCTTCAAATGCGCATTCGCCCCAATTGCTTCAATCCCCAAGGATGATGCGAACGCCGCCCCGCACAGCCTGCTTCTGCCCCAGCGTCAAGGTTGGTGTACGTCCCACTTCAATTCGCCGGTCCAACACATTATCGGCTGCCACGAATGCCTGGTACCGCTTGGCAAACGTGTGTGATGCGAAGGCATTCATCATGAAGAATGGCGCCAGCCGGTACGTGTTCGCGTCGTCGTCATACTGCTGTCCGGTCATCCGCGCTTCCAGCGACAGCGTGCCCCAGCGGTTGTCCTGAGCGCGCACCTGCAGCGTGCCCGTCTGGTGCGGCACCTGCGGAATCCAACTCCCCACCAGCGCCGGGTTCTGATCGAAGCGCGTCACTGTCGCATCCGCATACTGATAGCCGCCCATCACGCTGATACGCCGCAATGGCTGCCATTCGCCGTCCAGGCCCACGCCCCGGCTCGCAATCTGCCCCAGGTTGGCGCGCTGCTTGGTGATCGCTGTTGGCGTGGTGCTGATGGTCAGCGCCGTGATCGGACGGTTCACGATCGTCCAGAAGTAGCTCGCGCGCAGCGTCGCGTTCCATCGCGCCGGCGTCAGCACCACGCCGGTCTCCCAGCCCGTCGCGCGCTCGGAGCGCAGACTCGTGTTGTGCAGTGTCAGCTCCTGTCCCACCTGCCCGTTGCGATAGAGCTCGTTCTCTGTCGGCGAACGGTAGGCGCGGAAGCCCATCGCCGTTAGCGCCACTGCCGGACCCAGCCGCCGCACCACACCGAGCCGCGGATTCGCCACCGTCTCTGTTATCTGTGGCAATGGCCCAGGCTTGGGCAGCGTCTGCAGCGCATCGAAGTTCTGGAAATGATCGATGCGGCCGCCTGCGCTCAACGTCCACTGCCGTGGCGTCCACACCGCCTCACCGTAGACGCCAGTCTGCCGCTGCCGCGCGGAAAGCAGCGTCCGCACTCCTGTGATCGTCGCGATCTCGTTGTCCTCGCCGCGCACATCGCGCACATCCCCGCCGCCCAGCACCACCAGCCGGGGTCCCAGCGGCTGCGTCCACCGGATCGCTCCGCCCAGTTGATTGCTCGGCGTCTGCGCAAACCGCGTCTGTATCTCATGGGTCCGCGTCGCATTCACGGACGAGAAGCTCTGGCGGTAATGTTCCGCAGTGCCGTAGCCGCGCAGCAGCAGCGAGCCGCCCCGTGCGGCATCGGGTGTCCAGTCCAGCCCCGCCTCGTAGCGCCAGATGCGCGTGCCGTTCGTCGTCAGCGGCGTGCCGTTGCTGCGCGCTTCGTTCAGCACATTGCCCAGCAAAAATGCATTGCCGCCCCGCCACGTGCGCTCGCCCTCTACCCGCCCATTCTGCGCATGCAGGTTGGACTTGATGTCCACCGGCCCGCGCTGCTCTGGCGCCACCAGTATGTAACCGTCTGTGAGCACAACTCCACCCGTCGCCAGGCCGGACCACCCGCTCCCGCCGGACTTCTGCGTCGTTCCGCTCACCAGCGCGGCTTCATCAAAGGTCTGAAACGATCCCTGGCTCGACACCAGCTCCGCATGATTGCGTGCAGCCGTCACCGGCAGCATCTCGATCACGCCGCCGATCGCGCTTGATCCATACAGATCGCTCGCGCCGCCGCGCACCACTGTCACCCCGCCGATGCTTAGCTCCGGCATCTCGTCCCAGTAAATCCATCCGCCGAAGGCATCGTTCAGCGGAATCTGGTTCGCCAGCACCAGGGTGCGGCTCGCCGCAGTCGAGCCCAGCCCGCGCAGCGACACGCCCTGCGATGTCGGGTTCGCCACCAGCGAGCTCGATCGCCGGAACAGCTCGTATCCCGGCACCCGCCGCAGCCGGTCGTCCAGCGTGACTGGCGCCGCCGTTCGCAAATCCTCACTCGTCAGCAGCCACACGCTCGCCGGGCTCGCACTCTCGGCCAGCGGCGTCGCATAGGCCGTCACGGAGATCTCCTCCTGCGCCCCCAGCGGCTCTAGCACCACGTGCCCCGCCGCATTCGCTTTCACTTCAGCGGGCGCAAAGGTTATTGCCTCGACGCGGATCACGACCCCGCTCGCGACGCAGGGAAGCACAAATTGTCCATCCAGGCCGCTCTTTGCCGTCGCGCTTCCCGCAGTCAGCGCCGCCCCCGCGATCGGCGCGCCCGATCCGTCCACCACCGTCCCGCGCACATCCGCCGTGCCCATCCCGCAGGGCTCCGCCGCCGCGCACGTCGGCGCAAGCGACAGCAAAGCTGCCATCAGCCACATTGCGGGCCCGGAATTGTTGCGGTGTGTGCGCATGCTAGATCATCCCATGTCCGGCAAGTGCCTTCCTGTTTAACCTCCGCAACATACGCCATGCTTGGCCATGCGCGCATCCAAAATTGCACCTCGCCGCCGTAACGTCCACCCGAATCTCGTCACATCGTTCACGTGTGCGCATTCTGCCCGCAGTATCATGCCGCTGCGCACCATCACCGCGCTCCAGCGGCCCCGCTTTTTCGGAAGTCTCTAAATCCAGAAGTCCCGAAGCCCTTAAATCCAGAAGACCAATGCTCCGCATCCTCACCAGCGCTCGCGTTATGCTCGCTCTCGCCGTCGCCGGCTTTGCCGTGCAATATCTCCGCATTCTCCCCATCGCCGGACCGCCCTGGTATCCCGTCCGCGGCACGCTCTCCATCGCCGCCGGAATTCTCCTGCTCGTCGCCGCTGCGGGCCTGCTTCTCCGCGACGCCGCACATCTCGCCGCTCTGCTGCTCGGCGCCGCGCTGTTCCTGCGCGCCCTTGTCTTCCATCTGCCGCAGCTCCTCATGCACCTGCGCGATGCCAACGTCTGGACCGGATTCGCCGAGATGCTTGCAATTGCCGCGGGCGCATGGATGCTCGCCGCCGCGCTCCCCGGCACCCGCACTCCGTTCACCCGCGCCCTCGCCACCGCCCGCTACATCTTCGCCGGCACCCTGGTCATCTTCGGCGTTCTCCACTTCATGTACGCCTTTTTCATCTCCACTCTCATCCCCGCCTGGATACCCGGCCGCTTCTTCTTCGCAAACTTCGTCGGCCTCTGCTTTATCGCCGCCGCGCTTGCCATTGCCACCGGCATCCGCGCGCAACTCGCCGCATACCTGCTCGCTGCCATGTTCCTCATCTGGGTAGCCATCCTGCACGCGCCGCGCGTAGCCGCCTCGCCGCACAACGGCAATGAGTGGACCAGCATGTGGATCGCGCTGGCCATGGGCGCCAGCTCCCTCGCGGCCTCCGCAGCAGCCGCGAAGACGGCTGCCCCACTCCAGCGAAGCGAAGGGTGGGATTGAGCTTTTGCCGGGAGTGGGGGACTGGAATGACAGAAGCTCGCAGCATCACCAATCCGGGTGCCCCATCCTGAGCAGAGCGAAGGGTGGGATACCACAAAGCCCGGACCGGAAGCATTCGTCATCCCAACGAAGTGGAGGGATCTGCGTTACTCACCAGACCGGCTGCCCCACATCTCGCATTTGAGAGGTGGGATGGACTCAGGTCGCCCACAACTTCCACCATGAGCGACCGAAGGGAAGCGAACCCAGCGAGCCGCGCCGCTGGCGCATCTGCCTGGATGGCAAATCCCTATAGGTGCAGGATCCGCGGCAGATTCCAGTGCCGCACCAGGCTCAGCATGCGCAGCAGAAAGCACGCGCCGCCACCTGCAAACATCGCCACCGCGCGCGGCGCCTTCGCCTTCAGCGCCAGCACCATCACGAAACCGCCCGCCAATGCGGCTGAGGCGTACACGTCCCGGTGCAGCACCCCCGGCACCTTTGCCAGCAGCAGGTCGCGCACCGTCCCGCCCCCCACGCCCGTGATGCCGCCCAGCACTACCGCCATCAGCGGATGCATCTTGTAGTCCAGCGCCTTCTCCACCCCGGCGATCGCAAACAGCGACAGCCCCGCCGCATCCAGCGTCAGCAGCAACTGGTCCGGCAGAATCCGCTCCCAGTAGTACAGCAGTGATGCAATCCCCGCGCCCAGGATCGCAATCCCGAGGTATCGCCAATCGCTGATCGCCGCCGGAGGTACCGCGCCGATCAGCACGTCGCGAATGATTCCGCCGCCCACCGCCGTCACAAACGCCAGCACCAGCAGCCCCAGAATGTCCAGGTCGCCGCGAATCGCCGCCAGCGCCCCCTCCAGCGCAAACACCAGCGTCCCGATCAGATCAAACGCGCTCAGCAGCGTGTCGGAGTTGGCGCGCAGCCGTTCCGCGACAGAAACCATGGAGGGAGTGTACATACCGGTCTTCGCGCCATCCGGCCAACCAGGGCGAAGCCCGCGACCACTCGTCATGCACACCGTGACCGGCCGTGCCGTCCAGACGCCGGTCGTTATATATGGAACAACCGGTCCGCCCCAAATACCAGCGCCAGCGTGATCGCAGCAATCGCGACCTCACCGAGAGCACCAATCGCCAGCGGCCGCCATCCCTGTTTCCCCAGCTCGCGAATATTCGTCCGCAGCCCCACCCCGGCAAAGGTCAGCAGGAACGCCCACCGCGACAGGTTCCCCAGCGCCGTCAACTGCGGCTTGGTGAATACCGCTACGCTGGCCAGCAGCGAGATCAGCAGAAAGCCCAGCACGAAGCGTGGAAACTTCTGCCACAGGAACCGTGCCTTGTTCCCCACACGCTGCGCCTCGCCGCGCGAAGACCAATACAACGCATAGCCCAGCACTACAAAGCCGATCATCGCGTTGCGCGTCGTCTTCACCAGCACCGCAAACTTTCCCGCAACATCCGAGTACAGCGCGCCCGCCGCCGTCGCCTCCGCCGTGTTGTCCACCGC
Organism: uncultured Acidobacteriaceae bacterium; assembly: GCA_963757575.1. Classification (GTDB taxonomy): domain Bacteria; phylum Acidobacteriota; class Terriglobia; order Terriglobales; family Acidobacteriaceae; genus KBS-83. Next base: position 66,521 of record CAVWSD010000004.1, on the reverse strand, counting down.
CAGTCCCGCCCACAATCCATACGCGTGGTCACCCAGGTGCAGGCTGTGCCCGATCAGCGGAAACGTAAACAGCGACAGCGCACCCAGCGCCAGGATCGCCGCGATTGCGGTTGAAGATTCCTCCTCGTCCGCATCGATCGCGCCTTGCGTCGCAATGATCGCCGACACGCCGCACACCGCCGACCCCACGGCCAGCAGCGAGGTCAGCTTCGGCTTCAATCCAAATGCCCGCCCCAGTCCGTGCATCAGCGCCAGCGCCAGCGTAATCTCGATTGCCACCAGTCCCAGGCTGATCCCGCCCAGCCGCAGCACATCGCCGATCAGGAACCGCGAGCCCAGCAGCACGATCCCCACCTTCAGCCAAAAGTCATACGTCGCCACGCCTGCGACAAATATCTTCGGCAGCCCGACAGTATTCGCCAGCACCAGCCCGATCAGAATCGCCCACAGCACATACTCGATATTCGGCAAGGTCAGGTGATGCGCCTTGCCGTACCGCGCGATCGACTGCTCGATCACTTTGCCAGCGAAGCCCACAGCCGCCAGCAGCAACAACCCCGGCAGCAGCCGCAGCAAGCGAGTCCCAAGCGGCTCGGTGGTCTTCACAGCGCGAGAGGGAAGGGGAGTGGCGACGCCTGCGCCAGGTAGACGACGGAGTAACGGAAGATGTAGTCATGGCCGCCTCCTCACCACTTCACCGTATTCAGGATGTGCAGCTTCACCAGCGCTGCGGCCGCCAGCGCCAGCAGAACCGCCCAGCTATCCAGCGACAGACCGCGCCGCTCGGCACGCGCCGTCCCGCCGCTTTCGACGTTCTCGGAGTTTCGTATCTCGTCACTCATGGCATCTTCCTTCCGGTTCGTGCATTGAAGGTGAGCCAGGTCCGCGCGAGTTGGGGAGAAAAACAAAAGCCCCGCCGCAGAGCTGGCTGCGACAGGGCGTTCGGATTTCAGAGCTTGTTGTTAGATCAGTTAGGACACTGAACTGGCTCCGGCCGAACCCGGCGCAGCAGGCTGCGACAACACTGCGCGGCGACTCGGAGTGAACTCAACATATCCTGACGGTATGTAAGAGCGTGATGTATGTCAACCGGCGCAATATGAATTTCCCCGGCAGCCCCGCCTCCAGGCGGTAAGGTAGGAACCGATGGCAGAAAAGCGTGTCCGGCCTACAAAGAAAGCGACCCGCACCGCGAGGCGAACCGAAATCCCCGCGAAGCGGAACGGCATCCCCGCGAAACGGCCCGAACTACCGGCGAAGCAGACTGGCATTACCGACCGCCAGTTCTCCCTCATCTCGAAAGCCCTCGCCGCTCCCCGTCGCTACGAGATCCTCGCCGAGATCAGCCGCAGCCAGTGCGCCACCCCTTGCACCTCTCTCAGCGAAACCCAACCTATCAGCGCGGCGACGCTCTCCCACCACATGAAAGAACTCGAAACCGCCGGCCTCATTCGCATCGAGCGCCAGGGAAAATTTGCCAACCTCACCCTGCAGCGCGACGTCCTCCGCGCCTACCTCGACCGCCTCGCCAGTCTCTGATCGCTCTCCCGAGTTCGTCATCCCGGCGGGAGGCTGAGCGACTCAAAGGCGAAGTGGAGGAATCTGCTGTTCTGCGGACCGTGCCGCGCGTCATCACAACAGAGCACGCCGATACCGCACCTCATCCACCGTGACACCCCACAGAGTGTCGGTTCGCTTCGATCCATCCGGCGCCCACCCGTCGATTCGGTAAAACCGGTCCGCGCGCGCATTGCCCGCCAGCAGCCACAGCACCGCACTCCGAAAGCCGAGATCCACCAGGCGATTTCGTGCCGCAGATATCAACGCCGCGCCGATACCGCGACCCCACCACTCCGGGTCCACATACAAAGCGAACAGCTCCCCAGCCTCCTGCGCATCGCTATCGCGGGCCGGCGCCGTGGTGGCGAACCCGCAGATCGCCCCGGCTTCCATCGCCACCACCGTCGCCGGCTCGCGCACGTCCTCGCTCCCGAACCGGTAGTGCTGCGCCCGGTCCTCGGCGCGCAACCCATCGAGATACGCATCCGGAAGCAGCCCGCGATACCCCGCCTGCCAGGAGCGCACATGCACGCGCGCCACTTCCATCGCATCCTGCGGTTCGGCTGGACGAAGCAACATACCACTCAGTCTGGCACAGCGCCTCGCCGGCGCTGGAAGCGTTTAGCCAATTTGCCGAGCTACCCGAATTCGAAACTGGATTTCATCATCCGGATTTGAGCTACCAGCCCAAACCATCTTCCCGCTCCGCTCATGCGCGATACTCTTGTCCCTGCAATCAGGGCCTGCGCGCTCAAGGAGACGATCATGCCGAGGCTCCTCGTAACCGTAACTGCTCTCCTGATTCTCTTCGTCAGCCCACCGTTGCGCACGCAAGCCGCCGCCCAACACGACCGCGAGTACTTCCGCGGCATCGCATCGCACGGCTTCGCCATCCCGCCCGGCGCTTCCGCCTTCGCGCTTGCCCAGGAGCTCACGCCCTGGCTCGCATCTCCCGATCCCGAGCTTCGCGACACTCTCGCCTACACCATCCTCGACGTCTGGATTCGCCACTCGCAACTCACCGATGCGGAACTCCTCACGCTCCTGCCATCGCTCCAGCAGAACCTCACCAGCGGCATCGGCGACTCCGGCACCGACTCTGTCTTCAAGCGTTCCTTCTCCGCCCTCACCCTCGCCTCCTTCGCCCAGCGCGACCTTCAGCAGCCTTTCCTCTCGCCTGCGCAGTACCGCGAATTGCTGTCCAGCGCCCTTGCCTACCTGCGCGACGAGCGCGATACCCGCGGCTTTGATCCCATCAAAGGCTGGATTCACTCCACGGCTCACACCGCGGACCTCCTCGCCGCACTCGCCCGCAATCCCCACTTCACGCCGGCCGGCCAGCAGGCGCTCTTCGCCGCGGTCGAGCAGCGCCTCAGCTCCGCCGGCCACATCTATACCTACGGCGAGCAGGATCGCCTGGCCGTCACGCTCCTCGTGGTCATCACGCGCGATGACTTTCAACTCGCCACCTTCCAGAACTGGCTCCAGTCGCTCGAGCAGGACAGCGTCGTGTGGCAGAAGTCGCCGCCCGATCTGCTTCAGCTCGCGCTCTTTGAAAATCACAGCTATCTGCTCGAAGCCCTGCTCGCCCGCATGCCCTCGCAGACGCCCCTGTCGCCCGCGGCCACGCAGGCCCGCGACATCGCCCGCGCCGCATTGCGCAAGCGTTAGCGACGCCGACGCATGGGTGCACATTTCCCCTCCTGAGATGGGATCAGCACTGATTTATCTCGTCATCCCGACCGAAGCAGAGCGAAGTGGAGGGATCTGCTGTACGTTCCGCCAGTTCCAGTACCTATCCATAGCCTTCGTTTGAAATACGACCTTGGCGGTACCCTTGAGCGGCCACTCCCGCGGTACTCTGGTGCACGTGGCCTTGCCGCCGCACTGGAGGGCTTACAACATGCGGGCATTCCTCTTCGTAACACTAGCTGTGGCATATTCCGCTGCGCTGTTTCACCTTCCGGTCGCCATCGCGCAGGCTGTTGGTCCCACTCCTCCCGTAACCCCCGCCGCGCCTTCCATCACGGCAACAGCCGCGCTCAATCACGCCATGATCGTCTCCATCTCCGGCGGGTCGCCCGGCGCAACCATCTACTACACCACCGACGGCGCCGCGCCCACAGCGCAGTCCACGCGCTACCTCGCGCCCTTCCTCATCGCGTCCGATCTCACCGTCAAGGCCGTCGCCATCACCGATGGCAAGCCCGGCCAGGTGAGTACAGAAAAGGTCGCCGCCGCGATTCCTTCCGGCGCCCTGGCGTGGAGCGACGAGTTCAACGACGAGGCCGATCTTGGCGACAAACCCAATCCCGACTTCTGGACCTACGACACCGGCCACACCGGCTTCGGCAATCAGGAGTTCGAGCATTACTGCGCCTGGGGCGACGCCACTCCGCCCTGCGATCCCGCACAGCGCAATGCTTTCATCGGATCGGATGGCTACCTTCACATCGTCGCCCGCCAGCCCACACCCGGCGTCTACACTTCCGCGCGCCTCAAAACCGAAGGCCTCCTCAGCGTCTTCCCTGCAACCGGCACCATCCGCATCGAAGCCCGCATGAAACTTCCCGAAGGGCAGGGAATCTGGCCTGCCTTCTGGACCCTCGGCAACAACATCGCCACCGACAAGTGGCCCGCATGCGGCGAGCAGGACATCATGGAGCACATCAATGCTCCCAAGCCCGACTGGATCGCCGGCTCGCTCCACGGCACCAACGGCGACACCACCCGCCACTACCCCACGCCGCCCGATCCGGCATTCTCCGCCGCCGACTGGCACACCTACGGCATCCTCTGGTCCAAAGGAAAGATCAGCTTCTACGTCGACACCCCGGCGAACATCTACGCCACCAACACACCAGCCGACTTCAACCGCCCCGGCGCCATCTGGCCCTTCGACTCCGGCAACCCCGTCTTCCTGCTGCTCAACCTCGCTATAGGCGGCAACTGGCCCAAAGCCCCCGACGCCACTACAAAATTTCCCGCAGAACTCCTCGTCGACTACGTCCGCATCTACGCCAACTAAATCGCAAATGCTTCAAAGGCGGTCCCCACTTACCCGGGAAAATCAAGCACGCCCCTCGCGCAGATGGGTGCATCTCAGGTAGGGAGGTTTGAAATGTCTGAAGACGATCAAGGCGAACCAGAGGCAGTCGGAGCGGAGAAATCGCCCCGCCAGGTGGGACGATTCGTGCTGACGCTCCTGATAGGCCTGGTTATCTTCCTGGGTGTGGTGCTCCTCTACTTGCACTTCCACGCGCCTGTGGTCACAAAGTAAATCGAGCGAGACCTAGCGCTTCACCGCGAAGAAGTAATGGTTCTCTCCCTCATCTACGCGCCCGGATGAGACCTCAAACCCAAGAGCACGCAACAGGCCCTCATATGCCTGAACCCCTAGCGAGCGCGACTCGCGCCTGGTCAGCACATCCACCCAGGTGCACGCCTGTCGTGGCGCCGTAAATAAAAATCTGCCGCCGCCCTTCAGCACATCCGAAACCTTGGAAAGCACAATGCGTTGCGCATCCTCCGGCAGCAGGAACATCAGTCCTACCGCGATCACTCCATCGAAAGTGCGATCGAAATAAGTCGACTGCTCCACCGTCGCGCACTCGATCTCCGCAGCAGGGAAGCGTTCACCAAAGGCGCGCAGCAGAGTCGGCGAAGCATCGACCGCATAGAGCGTCAGGCCCGCATCCACCAGCACCTCGGAGATCACGCCGTCGCCGCATCCCAGCTCCAGTACCGTCGCGCCACGCCTGAATTCCCGCGCCCATTCGCGCGCCACACTCTGGCCAATGTGCGGATGCCGCCACCGCATGAAAGTATCGGCATGCTCTTCATAGCCGTTCGACGTATCGATCACTCCCGCATCATACGGATGCCGAGGTGCCCCGCATCTCACCTTTTGAGATGTGGGGCCAGCCTGAGATGTAAGACAAGCCGAATCGCCCACAGAACCCATCGTGAGCGACCAAAGGGAAGCGAACCCTGCAGATCGCGCCACCGGCGCGCCTGCCTGGATGGCAAATCCCGCGCCACCGGCGCGTCTGCCTGGATGGCAAATCCCGCGCCGCCGGCGTCTCGCCCGCGACGGCAAGTCACTCGAAGCGCAAAGCCGCCATCGGATCCACCCGCACCGCACGCTGCGCCGGCACCCACACCGCCAGCAGAGCCACCGCAGTCAACAACAGCGGCGTCACCACAAACGCCAGCGGATCCCAAGCCTTCACATCAAACAGAAACGATGCAAGAAACCGCGTCAGCCCAAACGCACCGGCAATGCCAATCACCACCCCGATCAGCGCCAGCACCATGCCCTGCCGGATGACCATGTTGCGAATGTGCGAAGCCTGCGCGCCCAGCGCCATCCGGATGCCCATCTCCTGCGTCCGCTGCTGCACCGAGTAGGCCATCAGCCCATAAATTCCAATCGCCGCCATCAGCAGCGCCGACGAGCCGAAGATCGTCAGCAGCAGCATATTGAAGCGCTGCCGCGATGTGTTCAGCACGACGATCTCTTCCATCGTGCGAATATGCGCCACCGGCAGGCCGCCGCTCGCCACGCGCAACGCCTCCGCCATCGGCGCCGCCAGTGAGTGCGGCTCCACCTGGCTGTGCACAATCCACATGAGCGGCGCAATGCGTGAGTTCAGCGCCGTCATGCCGTCGGGCATCTGCGCAATCGGCGTGTACATCATCGGGTCCGGCTGGCGATCGAGAGCCCGCACGCGCGTGTCACCAACGATGCCGATGATCTGCCGCGGCTGCTCCTGGCAAATGTCGGCCCCATACCCGGCCCGATCTCCAGCCGGTCCTTCAGCGGATCGCCTTACCTTTCGGCCAGTATTGCTTCGCCAGCGCTTCGTTGATGATCACCACGCCCGGCGCCGGCACCATTGTCCTGCTCCGTGAACATGCGTCCGCGCAGCAGCGGAATCTTGAAGGTGTTGAAGTAGTTCCACGACACCGTGTCATATCCGGCGCCGCCGGTTAACGGATCCTTGCCCTTCGGCCGCCCCACGATGTTGAATGCCCAGTCCAAAGCCGCCATCGAGCGGCAGGCAGCACGTCGCCGCCGCATCTGTCACCCCCGGAAGCGCCGTCAGCCTGTCAGTTCCGTCCTTCACCAGTTGCGCCACGCCCGCGGTCTTCTGGAAGCGGTCGCCGCTGATCGACATCGCCATCGTCAGCACATTGCGCGTGTCGTATCCCGGATTCACCGCTTCGAGCTTCATGAAGGTGCGGATCAGCAAGGCCGCCCCGATCACCAGGATCAGCGCCAGCGCCATCTCGCTCACCACCAGCGCAGAGCGCAGCTTGCCGCTGCGAAAACCGACGCCGCTGCGATTGCTGCTCTCATTCAGCGCCGCCACCAGATTTGGTCGCGATGCGCTGATCGCCGGCGCCAGGCCAAACAGAATTCCCGTCAGCACCGATACGCCCAGCGTAAACAGCAGCACGTGCCAATCCGGCGTCACCGCCGAGCCGTCCTCACCAATGCGCGGAATGCCGCCTGGCGCAATCGCCAGCAGCAGCCGCACTCCCACCGCGCCCAACACCAGTCCCAGCACGCCGCCGACCAGCGCCAGCGCCAGGCTCTCCGTCAACAGTTGCCGCACGATCATTCCGCGTCCCGCGCCCAGCGCCGCGCGCGTCGCCAGTTCGCGCCTCCGTCCCGAAGCCCGCACCAGCATCAGGTTCGCCACATTCGCGCACGCAATCAGCAGCACAAATCCCACTGCGCCCATCAGCACCCACAGCGATGTCCGCGAATCGCCCACCCATCATCTCCGCAGCGACGCCACACCGAATCCATCCTGCGGCCCCATCGCCATCGGCCCGTAGGTGCGCCGGTACTCGTCCGCCGCCAGCTTCAGTTGCGCATTCGCCTGACCGATCGTGATGCCTGGCTTCAGCCGCGCAGCCACCATGAAGTAGTGCGCCTGGTCCTGCGAGTTCATGTCGAACTGAAATGGCAGCCACAGATCGGTCGGCGCATCCGTCACAAAGCTCTTGCCGATCACGCCCACGCACCAGGTAGGGCTGTCCGTCCAACTGAATCGTCTAGCCCACGATCTTCGAGTTCCGCCGAACCTGCTCTTCCACAATGCCATAGCTCAGCACCGCCACGCGTCCGCCGTTCGGCGAGTCTTCCGCCTGCGTGAACGTGCGCCCCGATGATCACCGGCGCGCCCAGCATGGAAAAGTACTGCTGCGTCACGTGCACGCCCTGCACCTGCAGCGGATGATCGCCGCCCGTCAGGTTCAGCCCCGCGCCGCCGAAGTCGAATGCCGCCACCTTCGAGAAAATGCTTGTCTGCTGCCCCAGATCCTGAACTTCGGCACATTCGCTCCCGGACCCGACCCTCGCGGTGACGTGTTCATCAGGTCCATCACCGAGTTCCTGCGGATCCGGAAAGGTCAGCGGCTTCAGCAGCACTGTATTGATCACCGAAAACACCGCCGTGTTCACCCCGATCCCCACCGCGATCACCACAATCGCGATGATGGTGAACCCCGGCGTCTTCTTCAGCGAGCGCGCCACAAACTTCAAATCGCGCCACAGGTTCTCCACCCAGGGCAGGGAACGATAGCGCCACTCGCTCTCGCGCACCGTGTTCTGACCGCCAAACTTCACCCGCGCCTGCCGCCGCGCCTCCTCTGCATCCACCCCGCGCGCCGTCCGCAGATCCTCATCATGCGCCAGGTGCGACTGGATCTCCTCAACCAGCTCCGCGTCCTTCGCCCGCCGTCCCCAGAAACGTCGTAGATTCATAAGTACCTCGCACGTTACGAATTCATCGCATCCTGGGAGTCCACATCTCGAAGAGATGTGTACCTCGAATCGCCCACAATCCCAAACGTGAGCGACCAAAGGAAGCGAACCCCACAACCCGTGCCGCAGGCGCCTTTGCCTCGGACGGCTAGTCCGCTCCCAGAATCAACCCGATCGCCCGTGTCATCTGCCGCCACCGGCTGGTCTCCGCCGCCAGCCTCCGTTTCCCCGCGGCAGTCAGTTGGTAAAACTTCGCCCTGCGGTTGTTCTCGCTCACACCCCACTTCGCCGACACCAGCCCGCGGTCCTCCAGGCGATGCAGCGCCGGATACAACGACCCCTGCTCCACCTCCAGCGCATTCTCCGACGTGTGCTCAATCACCTGCGCGATGGTGTGCCCATGCGCCGCTCCCATCACCAGCGTCCGCAGAATCAGCATGTCCAGCGTGCCCTGCAGCATCTCCCCCGCAGCAGGCGTCTTCTTCCCATTTCCCATCCCATGCTCCCACTCGACTGTCTATGGGAAAGCAATATACTCCACTCGAATGACACAGGAAAGCGGCAAGTCCACCGCCCATCACCTGAGCCATACAATGAATTGCTGAGGACGGATGCCTATGTCCAGCGTCAATCGCCAGACCGTGGATCTCTCGCAATACCCCAACCTCGTCGTTGTCTATCTCGGCATGCGCGTCAATCGCCTGACCGGCGTGAAGACGCTCTTCGGCTTCGGACCAAAGATCTCCAGCTCCGTCGCCGCCTCGCCCGACGGGCTGCTCCTGCACGAAAACTTTCTCTTCTCGCTCTTTCCGGTGCACGCCGGCATGCGTCAGTACTGGCGCGATCCGGAATCGCTCCTCGCCTGGACCCGCTCCGATCCTCATCGCCTATGGTGGAAAAATTTCCTGCGCGATTCCGGCGGCACCGGCTTCTGGCACGAAACCTATCTCATGCAGGGCGGCATGGAAGCCATCTATGACGACTTGGCTAAGCCGGTAGGATTTATGCGCTTCGCTCCCGTGAAACCCGCCCGCGGCCCGATGTTCGGCGCCGCCCACCGCACCAGCAAATTGCACGACTCCGAACCAGTCGTCAGCGAAGAGGAACTATACGGTCGCTAAGCACATCGAGTCGCGAAGCAATCCATGCGAAGCGGATGGATCCCCTGGAATCCTCTATGGCAGCACATCTCCCGACGTCGGGATGAGCTCTACCATAGTGACCGGCTTAGGTGCCTGTTCCTTTATTCCAAGGCGATGCCGCGTGGAGTCGTAGGCCTTCTCCCAGGCGGATGGATAGTGGATTGCGCCAACAAACGTAACCGGAACCTCACCAGGGTTTGGGACATGCGCGAGTTTTTCTTTCAAACTATCCTGCTTGCCCGACTCCAGCTTCGACGCAAACGGGAGAGCCGCATTCGGACAGGCTGGGTCTTCAAGAGATGCACCGTGCACATCGACAGCAATCCGCGCCGTTGTCATCACCTGGCGTCCGGCAAACAGATCCAGATGGTGAGAGAGAAAGCAGAAATCGGTCTTGATGGGCACAGGCCGATCGCTTGCTTCGGGTGCCTGCGCCAGCGCGCCGATAAGCAAGCCAGACAGAAATATCAGCAGGATCTCAGGGAGTCGTCTCATGTGGCCCCTCGCGCGGCTTCATCGCCGGCACAATGTTCTTTGAAAACGGCGTACCCACGGGGTTGGGTTAGCCATTCGTACGACAACACGTTACCTCACAAACCACATACTCGACCACTCATTCCGCTTTCCCGAATGTCGCCAGCCCTCAACCATCATCCGGTGCTCAACTTTCTTAACCAAAAGTGCGAGGAAAGATCTTGTCCGACGCTCGAAATACATCCGATCGTCGTCTTTCAGAGGGGCCACAAATTGATAAATTCTTGCCCAATCGGGATAGGCCGCCAGAAATCGCGTGCCGCCAGCCAGACCTCATCTTTGTAGATGTGGGTCTACCATCCAGTCGCCAAGCACTCCACTGCGAAGCAATGCCGGGGGCAGAGCCAACGCTATACCGGCTCTGCGCCCGGCTCGGATTCAAATGAGTACAGCTCCCAGAGCTTTGTACCCTTCTTGACGCGAGCAGGATGGATGACCCCACCGGTAAAAGACGAAATGGCACGCGCCCAAAATCGGCACGCGGATAAATTTGACGGCATTACGCGAACTTCCCACAGGCCCGGGAATCGCTTGAAGATCTCATGCGCCGTTTGCGTCCCAACTCCACGCCTGCGGTATGCACGAACAATAAAGAACTCCACCATGTCCCAGATCGCCTCACGGCCAGAGACTTCTGACCCTCTCTTCACAAAAACCAACCCCGCCCATTTGCCGTCCATCCTGACAAGAAACGGATATCGAGCCGGTTCGCTCCAATAAAGCGGAAGAGATTCGTAGCCAAACCTGCCATCCGCCCCAAGCGAGAGCTCCTGGAATTCGCTGAAGTCGTGACTGTACAACTCCAGCAGGTTTTTGAGGATCGGTGCTTGCTCCAGGGTCGCAGGGATGACTTCCAGGTGCGGGACTGGCTTTGTAGGTTGTGTCATGAGGTACGGCTAGCGTCCACCTTGATTATGCGTGCCGCGTGCCCCACATCCCTCTTTTTGAGATGTGGATGAAAAAGAAGCGGGCACCTCCATCTCGCCCTTGAGATGTGGGTCTATCAATCCACTCGCGGATCATTCCAGTGCGGCCCGGGGGGAGACTCCTACCAGCGCCAGATCTGCAGTTCGTTGAAGTAGCCCTGGATCGTGCCGCTGTCCGAGAGTGCGCCATCGACCTGGAAGTTGAGGAGGAGGACTCCTGGTCCCCAGCCAAGAAAAAGGCCGGAGGGCGCAGTCGCCCTCTTGAATGGGCGCGCTTTCTGATTGTCCAATTTCACCCAGTCGTGAGTGACAACATCCCCGACTCGGTGCGACTGCACCTGTATGTGGTGCCACCTGTTCGGCGCCCAGTTCTGCGGGTTGCAGGCGATATTTGAAGGCTGCCAGTGCCCGTTGCCGTTGGACACAGAGGTGTACTCCCACGTGCCCGAGATGCTGGAGCACTGCGTGCCGAAAATGATGGTTTCACCGTTCGCCGTCACCTGGTCGGCATCCAGCTCCAGATTTTGTACCTGCGTCGGGTTGATTAGATACACCCACGTGTCGTAGATGAAGTAGGTAGCAGCGCTGTCATTCCCAAACTTGACATGAAAGCGTTCGCCACCATAGTGGGAATAGGGGACGACAAACTCCGTGGCCGAACCATTCACCGACGGATGGGCGACATCGAAGATGAGCTGCCCGGTGGAGCTTCCGGGGGTTCCGGTGTCATGCTCCCACATCCAGGCACTGGAATTGTCGAGGTATCCCGATGAGGTTTGGGCTATGGCGGGGACTGCGAGAAGCAGCAGAAATGCGAGAGGGAAGTTCTTCATCCGTGAAACTCCAGGTAAAAGGGAGGCCGGCCGGTTCAACGCTGACGGGCTGGACAACGGTCACGAAAGAGCGCGCAGCGCCGCAAGGGATAGCCGAACGCACGATCTGGGCAACATCATTGAGGAGAGCTTGAAGAGGGCTGCTCCGAAGGGAAGATCGCCTGGCGGGCCTGTTCCGGCCACGCGGCTGAAGAGATACTCTGGCCCTTGCGCTAGATCGAGAGAGGCTGCGCCCGCCCTACGTCAATCGCCTATAACTCACCGAAATTGTAACTCGTCTCTTGGATACGTTAGATGTCTTCAATATCTCTGGGACATCTCTGGCCTGATTTGCTGGTGAGTAATCTTTCACAGCGCCGCGCTCGAAAACAAGACAAATTTTGGACAAGTTGTGATGCCACGAAACGACACGCCCCGGAGGAGGAGGGCCATCCTCAACGGACGCGACCAAAGCTCCTGGAATTCGCTGAAGTCGTGACTGTACAACTCCAGCAGGTTTCTGAGGATCGGCGCTTGGTCGAAGCTCGCAGGTATGACCTCGAGACGCGAGTCCGGCTTTTTTAGAGGTTGCGTCATGAGAGGGAGGGGTACCGTGCACTTGATTATGCGCGCGTGCATTTTTCTTCAACAAAACAACGCGCCCAGCAGCATGGAAAGTCACTCGACGCGTCTCGACCACTCCTCGTCTACTGTTCTTTTTTCTCTGACTCCTCTTTGTCGCCAAGCACCAACGTTCTCACCGCTGCGAGTTTCCTCAGGGCAAGCAGGCTAAGTGTTTTTGATCTGGTGAGCCGTGCCGTCCATTTTTGTCAGCGTGACGTTCACTTTCTCCTCGTACGTGTATGCCTGGTCCTGCAGGAATCTCAGCGCCACCGCCTCGCCCAGCAGCATGGAATAGTCCGTATCGCTGCGCCAGTGAATGCCCGCGTGGATGCCGTGGCCGAAGGAGATGTTGTGCGCAAGCTTGTGCAACTCGCCGTTCACCGTCATCATTCCGGCGTCGGTCTCGCTGTATGGCTCGAGGACGCGGCCATCGGCGGACGCCACTAGCGGATTCACTATCGGAGTTCCTCCATCGAAGAAGAACTTCAGCACTGTAATGCAGGCCCCGCCCACCGTGCCGTGACCCGTCGGATAGGCCGGATGAGCGGGCGAACCCTCAGGGAATGCCTGTGATAAAAGGTAACTGCCATTGCGCAAATGGCTCAGGTGCACCGCCACAGAGTCCAACACAATCGGATCTACCTTCGCGTCTGCCGTTCCTACCCCGGTTTTCTGTAAGTGCACCAGTCCGCCGCCGGACTCTGGACGATGCCGCAGATGCACCAGCCATTTCTGATACCAGACCGCGTTGATCGCTGCACGTGCCACCGCTCCCAGTGTTGCCGCGATATCAGGACCGCCAAATGTCCCAAACGGCTGCTGCTGCTTGAAGGTTTTATACGGGCCGGTGGGGTTCGCTGGCACTCCCAGCGTATCCATGCACAGATACGCCACCAGATACGCCTGGTAGAGTTCATCCTGATGGGTGAACGACCCCAGCACGCGGCCGTTATACATGTAGCGCGGCTCCGGATCGAGCGGAATCGGAGCGGTCGTCGTTGGCGTCGCTACGCCGCTCTGCACGTTCTGCCACTCCGCCAGACCGGTCATGTAATCCACACCGGCGGCGAATGATTGCATCTTCTGGTCGATCTGCTGTGCTCCCGAGGTTGGTCGGCCTAATGCAAAGCTGCGAAGTATATGGACCGAAGTTTTCTCCGGCAAAATATCCTGCGTGGGCGCCATGGAACCCACCCCGGAACAGAAGGCGCGGCGTGACTTTGCCGCCATGGAGCGGCCCCTTATACCAGTGCTTCAGCGCCGTAAGTTCGTTCGCAGCGGCCTGTGCCGTCGCGTTGCTCTCGTATTCGGTAAACGGTACATCGCGCAGCAGGGAAGCCCAGTACAACTCCACCAGCTCCGTCGCATACTCCTTACTCTGGACTGAAGGTGGCGGAGGCACCACGTCATCGCCAAAGCACTGCGAGTCTGCCCCAGTCAACGTCAGAGCAAACGCTCCAAGGGGTCCGTTCAGCTTGCGTTGTCCGCCCAGCAGCCCTGCCACTTCGAAATCCGCCGGGTTGCCGCTCGCCAGCGCGGCTTGAAACTTGGTAAAGGCGCCGGGGTCGACCACTCCGTAGCCAGCTTGCTTCAGGCATTTCGTGTAGGTGCCTGAGTGATCGCCCAGCGTTTCGTCCCCGTTCAGCGTGTGTTGGACGCTGCCCGTCTTGGTGGCTTCCGCTGTCGCCGTGCCAAAGCGGACTTCAAAAGCATCCTTACCCTGCTGATCCGTAACTCCGGCAGGTTCACAAGCCGCAGACGCCTGCGGCAGAGTAGATAGGTTGTGCATGATGGACCGCCCCATGTGAAGTAAATCGATATCCATTGAGTAGTGAATGTCGCGGCGTAGATGTTTCATCAGTCGTTTGAAGAATCCTCCTCAACAACCAGGCCTCTCGCCCACTTCTCCACACCATCCACCGCCCTACCCCCCTTTCCCACATTGGCACCAACCCCCCACAGGCATACCCTGAATCCACTCCCCCGTCCCCCACCCGGAGCAGTCAGACCGTTTTCACAAGGGGGTCGGACTTGTAAGGACTGCTGACCCAGCGTTTCCGTCAAGAAAAGCGGCTCCGCTCGGATTTGGGTGACAGAACAGTGTTGTGAAAAACGGTCAAAACCCACTCCAGAAGCCGCCTCCAGCGTTTTCCTCAGCCCGAATAAAGGGATTGGCGACTGGAACAACCGATCTGCATCAAATACACTAGATGTTGTGGTTCTTGCTTGACTTGAGACGATAAGCAGCGCTACTTTGCCATCTGCGGCTCACGACTGGCCCTTGGCAAATAGCCATCCAGGCCGGCCCGCTCCGCACAAAAACATCGCAACCTCCGCCGCCTGCTCCATGCTCCCCGTTCAACGGGGCCCGGACAGGCAACGGTCGCCGAAATCTCCAGTTCGAACTCTCAGGAGGCGCCCCCCGATGGCCGAGATCACACAGACTTCTTCCAAGGCGAATACCGCCAACGCATCCACCCCCGCCTCGGCCAAAACCGCGCCCGCTTCCGGCCTCCGCTTCACCCGCAAGTTCTCCAAGGCCGGCGTCTCGCCCTACGACGAGGTCCAGTGGGAGCGCCGCACCGCCGCTATCAATGACATGAGCGGCAAAATCATCTTCGAGCAGAAGGATGTCGAGGTCCCCGTCGACTGGTCCATGACCGCGACCAACATCGTCGCCTCCAAATACCTCCATGGCCAGACCGGCACGCCCGAGCGTGAGAGCGGTGTCCGCGCCCTCGTCGGCCGCGTCGCCGACACCATCGCAGCCTGGGGTAAAAAGGGCGGCTACTTCGCCTCCGATGAGGACGCCTCCGCCTTCCACGACGACCTCACCCACCTGCTCGTCCAGCAGAAGGTCGCCTTCAACTCGCCCGTCTGGTTCAATGTCGGCTGCGACAAGCTCGAGCCCAACTCCGACGCGCAGAACTGGCACTGGGATCCCAAGACCCGCGAAGTCACCTTCTCCACCACCGGCTATCGCAATCCGCAGTGCTCCGCCTGCTTCATCAACTCCGTCGACGACTCGCTCGACTCCATCCTCACCCTCGCCAAGACCGAAGGCATGCTCTTCAAGTGGGGAAGCGGCACCGGCACCAATCTCTCGCCTATCCGCGGCTCGTCCGAACTGCTGTCAGGCGGCGGCACCGCCTCCGGCCCCTTGAGCTTCATGCGCGGCTTTGACGCCTTCGCCGGCGTCATCAAGTCCGGCGGCAAGACCCGCCGCGCCGCCAAGATGGTCATCCTCAACGTCGACCATCCTGACATCGTCGACTTCATCGAGTGCAAAGCCAAGGAAGAAGCCAAGGCCCACACCCTCATCGCTGCCGGCTACGATGGCTCCGGCCCCGACTCCGAGGCCTTCTCCTCCATCTTCTTCCAGAACGCCAACAACTCCGTCCGCGTCACCGACGAGTTCATGCAGGCCTGGGAGAACGACGGCGAATTCACCACCCACACCGTCAAGGACGGCGCGCCCGTAAAGACCTACAAAGCCCGCGACCTCATGCACAAGATCGCCGAAGCTACCTGGCAGTGCGGCGATCCCGGCATGCAGTACGACACCACCATCAACCGCTGGCATACCTCCAAGAACACCGGCCGCATCAACGCGTCCAATCCCTGCTCGGAGTACATGTTCCTCGACAACTCCGCCTGCAACCTCGCCAGCTTCAACCTGATGAAATTCGTCACCCCGACAGGCACCTTTGACATCCAGGCCTATCGCGATGCCATCGATGTCGTGCTCACCGCGATGGAGATCCTCGTCGACAACTCCGGCTACCCCACGGAGAAGATCTCCCGCAACTCGCACGACTACCGCCCGCTCGGCCTCGGCTACGCCAACCTCGGCGCGCTGCTCATGAACTTCGGCCTGCCCTACGACTCCGACGCCGGCCGCGACTTCGCCGCCACCCTCACCGCCATCCTCTGCGGCCAGGCCTACCTCCAGTCCGCCCGCATCGCCGAGACCGCACGTCCCCTCGCCGCCGCCACCCCGCTCAACCAGGGCAGCGAAGACAAGGGCGGCGCCTGCCCCGGCTTCTACTCCAACCGCGAGCCCTTCCTCGACGTCATCCGCATGCATCGCGCCGAGGTCAACAAGATCGCTCGCGCCAAAGCCTCAGCCGAGCCCTTCATCACCCCGCAGCTCGAGGCCCTCATCGCCGCCTCCAAAGATGCGTGGGACCAGGCACTCGCCCACGGCGAGAAGCACGGCTACCGCAACTCGCAGGTCACCGTCCTCGCCCCCACCGGCACCATCGGCTTCATGATGGACTGCGACACCACCGGCATCGAGCCTGACCTCGCCCTCGTCAAGTACAAGAAGCTCGTCGGCGGCGGCATGATCAAGATCGTCAACAACACCGTCCCCGGCGCGCTCTTCAAGCTCGGCTACTCCGACGCCGACGTCCAGGCCATCGTCTCCTACATCGACGCCACCGGCACCATCGAAGGCGCGCCCCACATCAAGCCCGAGCACCTCGCCGTCTTCGACTGCTCCTTCAAGCCCGCCAAGGGCACCCGCTCCATCCACTACCTCGGCCACCTCAAGATGATGGCCGCCACCCAGCCCTTCCTCTCCGGCGCCATCTCGAAGACCGTCAACCTCCCCCACGAGTGCACCGTCGACGACATCGCCGAGACCTACGTCGAAGCCTGGCGCCTCGGCATCAAAGCCGTCGCCATCTACCGCGACGGATCCAAGGGCGTCCAGGTCCTCAACACCAGCCAGGACGAGAAAAAGAAAATCGCCGACCCTCTCCTCGCCGCCGCCGCCGACCGCGTCCTCACCTCGCTCGCCGCCGGCGTCGACACCCGCTCCCCCGAATTCGCCGCCGACCTCAAGACCCTCGAAGCCTCCCTCACCCACAAGGTCTCCGACCGCCTCGAAGTCTCCGCCAAATCCATAGCCGCCGCCGCCCAGGCCACGCTCTCCTATATGGAGAGCGCCATCGCCAAAGCCGCCGCCGGTACTCCCACTACACCTGTCATCCTGAGCGAAGCGAAGGACCTGCAGTCTGCCGGCACTGCCACCAATGCGAAGGACCCGCAGTTCGTTCCCGATCTCGCCGATCAGAACAAGCCCCCCAAAGCCATCCGCCACCGCCTCCCCGAGGAGCGCGCCTCCCTCACCCACAAATTCTCCCTCGCCGGACACGAGGGCTACATCACCGTCGGCCTCTACCCCTCCGGCGAGCCCGGCGAAATCTTTATCCGCATGGCCAAGGAAGGCTCCACCGTCTCCGGACTCATGGACTCCTTCGCCACCGCCGTCTCCCTCGCCCTCCAGCACGGCGTCCCCCTCAAAGTGCTCGTCGAAAAATTCGCCCACACCCGCTTCGAACCCTCCGGCTGGACCGGCAACGAGCACATCGGCTACGCGAAAAGCATCATGGACTACATCTTCCGCTGGCTCCAGCTCCGCTTCCTCTCCGGACACCAGCTCTCCCTCTTCTCCGGCATGGTCGGCGCCAGCGCAGCCAGCATGCCCCTGCCCAACGGCATCCCGGTAGAAGGCACCATCGGCTCCCTCTCCGCATCCAGCGCATTAGCCGAACCTCCCTCCTCAGGTGTCATCCCCAATCCGGGTGTCATCCTGAGCGGAGCGAAGGACCTGCAGTCCAATCCCGTCCACGTCGCGAACGCCATGAAAGACCTCTACGACATGGGCGACGCCCCGTCCTGCCACACCTGCGGCGCCATCATGGTGCGTAACGGAAGCTGCTACAGATGCATGAGCTGCGGAAGCACGAGCGGCTGCAGCTAGGGCGCTTAGGCTGATTGATGACGGAGGAGGAGAAGAAGCGCCACTCGCTATCCATGAAAATTGATTCATTCACATCATGGGAATGATCACGAAAGAACAACTTGCCGCCGGCGCACTCGGCTGCGCCTTCGGGATCATCGTGCTTGTCGGAGGAAATCTTTTACTGAAATCTCTGCAGGCGCACAGCCAAGTCACCTACACAGTCTCCAACGCGACGCCGTTTACAGCCGACGGGAAGACCTCAGCAATATATGTAGCGAAAGCACAAAGCGTGAGCAGCGAACCCGCGACTCATGTAGCAATGCTTGTCAAAATTACCGGAGCAGCCACCCTTCAAACCATTTCTGCTTGCAGCCCCAATGTCGGCTGCAAGGTTTCTGCGTCGCCCGGGGATACCGTCACAGTTTCTGCAGATAGCTTGAACAAAGACGAGTCACTGCAACTCACAATTCAGGCCACCGCGAACGGTCCGTTGCCAACCAAGCCGCAAGTAAACGTTCGGTTTGATGGGGGCACAGGCCACGAAGCAACTGGGCGGGACTCAGTCTCATGGTTTTTCGATATCATCTGGCCATCAGTCTCACTTGCATTGAGCCTAATCGTGTTCCTCGTTGTCTTAGTTATTACAAAACGAGCAAATAAGTTTTTTGACTCAAGCATAGGTTCTATCAAGGGAGAGATTAAAGAGGTTGACGATCGTCTCCATGAAGCCGGGCAGCAGGGTTTTTTGGATCCCCAACTCGTGTGGGCCTACGTTTACAACCAGTGTGGATTATCTGAGCGAGCGTCACGGGCGCTAACTGATCCTCCTAATTTGCTATCGCCATGGTTCGAAGCGGAAAGACTAGTGCAATGGGCAACAGCGGAGGATACAAATGTCCGCGTCCCCTTGGCTGCAAGGGCACTCAATGCAGTGACAACCCTTGGCATCGCGGGCGACGATACATGCGCTTCAATTGATCTTAGTAGGGCAAAGCTTGCATTGGCTTTGGGTGATTCGGATTCCGCAAGCAAGCTAGTTGAACGTGCACGCGGTCACTCTCCGGAACAGGTCGCAAGACGGCTTAATGTGGATAGCGCTCTGGAACGCTACCGGTCGAACAGACCGTCCGAATCGATAATGGCCAGCAATCATGACTAAGACGTCGGCTGGGTGCCCCATCCTAGCGAAGCTAGGGTGGGTTAATTCAGTAGTCCACCACCATCTCCCACCAAAGTCGTCTTCACTCCTCAACCCGCCCGACCTACGATCAAACGATGCCGTGGGGCCTCCGTCGTTACCAACACACACGCGATCTCCACTTCCTCACCTTCAGTTGCTATCGCCGTCAGCCCAACCTCGGCACCCCATCCTCCCGCGCGCGTTTTGAATCCTCTCTCGAAAAGACACGCGCACATTACAACTTCCATGTCCTCGGATATGTCGTCATGCCGGAACACGTCCATCTTCTCGTGACGGAACCGGAGAAGGAACTGCTCG
Organism: uncultured Acidobacteriaceae bacterium; assembly: GCA_963757575.1. GTDB lineage: Bacteria > Acidobacteriota > Terriglobia > Terriglobales > Acidobacteriaceae > KBS-83. Next base: position 46,895 of record CAVWSD010000004.1, on the reverse strand, counting down.
CAAAGGCAATCCAGGCATTGAAGCAGTCTGTCTCCCGTCATCTCGGGAACGGCGAACCGTTCTGGCAAAGCCGCTATTACGATTTCAATGTCCGCACCGAAAAAAAAACGCATTGAAAAGCTGCGGTACATGCATCGCAACCCGGTCAAGCGTGGTTTGGTCCAGTCACCCGAGCAATGGCCGTGGAGCAGCTTCCGGCAATATGCATTGGGAACAGAAGGTGCCGTGGCCCTAGCCCTTCCTTGGCGTGCCGAGCCAGCGACAATCCCACCCTAACTTCGTTAGGATGGGGCACCCGGTCAGCGCGTCGTTAATCTCGACGCGTTTTGGATATCAGAACATTATCGATAGGGGAAATTGGTGACCGGAACTGAATTCTCATCCAAGTGTCCAAGGCTCTACCACATGGCAACAGCGGGTGCCCTACGACAAATGGAGAGATATGGTCTGCTTAGCACCGAAGCAACGTTGGATCTTTTGGGAATCGAGAATCCGCTGCGGGATCGATTGCTATCGACCCGCAGACCGAAATCGGTCACCCTTGAGCACCCAAATTTTGGCAAATTTCTGCTCAGGGATCAAATACCAATACGCGATAGCGCATTGGCGTCTTGTCTCGTAGGAATGACACCTCCGGAATGGTACCGGATGCTCAATGAACGGACATTCTTGTGGGCAAGCCGAAAGCGTGTCGATACTCTGCTCGCCGCGAAGGCATATCGTGAGTCTGAACACCTGATCCTGAGCATCGATACGGCAGCCCTAGTCGCGAAATACGAAGCTAAACTCCAACTCTCTGCGATAAATTCAGGGGCCACGCTCTATGTGCCACCAGCTCGTGGCAGATTTACCTTTTGTCATCTGGTTGAATACGAAAGCGTGAACGGCAGGAAGCCAGTTGTCGAAGCGACAGTCGAGCACAGCATTCCCGATCTGAAGGACTTCATTATCTCCAGTGAGACAAGGAAAGCAGGATGACCGAAGCACATCCTGAGCAATGTCACGACGGACCGTAACTTCCCGCTCCCGAATCCAAACCCCGGGTGCCCCATCCTAGCGAAGCTAGGGTGGGATTATTCAGTCGGCCAAAGGCCATCCTTTACCTGCGCGTTAGACTTCCCCATCCATCCTCAGGAATCCCCACCCATGCCCAGAGACCCAGGCCTAGAAGAACTAATAAAATCCAACCTCGCCAACACCCGAGGCCTCTCCGAAAAAGCCATGTTCGGCGGCTGGGCATGGCTGCTCCACGGCAACCTGCTCTGCGGAGCGCGCCAGGGCAGCCTGCTCCTGCGCGTCGGCAAGGACAACGAAGCCTGGGCCAACGAGATCCCCGGCGTCGCCACCGCCATCATGCGCGGCCGCCGCATGTCCGGCTGGGTCCGCGCCACCCCCGAGGCCTACGGCAACGACGCGCTCCGTCAAAAGCTCATCGCCGCAGCCCTCGACTTCACCGGCTCACTTCCCAAAAAGGGAAAGCAATAGCGACGGTGTATTCAGTGTCGACCCCGAAGCGTCACCGTTTCATCTCTATATAGCAATAACGGCCACGGGTTGCCTGGGCAGGCGTACAATGGTTTCATAGCGTCGAATTTCCCGGCGTTTGAAAGTAGGCCATCACATGGCCACCGCAACTCTGCACATCGCCTCTCCCCGCTTTAACCTCCAGCCGCGCCCCAGCTTCCAGCATCGCTATAACCGCGATGGTAGCTGCGACTCGATATGCCTCCGCTGCTTCCGCACCATCGCCACCACTCGCTACGCGGACTGGCTCGCGCACGAAGAGAGCAATCACACCTGCACCCTGCTCGACCTGCACGTGTGGATATCGGATCGCGTCCAGTACCGCATCTGATCTCCCTCCACCCCCGAGGCCTACGGCAATTCGGGGTCCCCAACCTGCGCGGTGTTCGCAGGCTGGGGCTGAACGACGCGCTCCGTCAAAAGCTCGTCGAAGCAGCCCTCCACTTCACCGGCTCACTTCCGAAAAAAGAGCAAGTAGGGAAAAGCGCGTTTCACCAACCTTTCAGTCTGGTCAACAGCCTGCGTGCGCTTACATTGCACAGTTACACTCACAATATCGATTCGGCGAATCGATTTACCAATTGCTCACCCGCCCTCTGTACGCTTCATATGGTCAAAACGTCGCCCCACAAAGCGCAGTATTTATCGCATTTTCATTGCCTCCCATCCAGCCCGCCGATAGCCTTAAGCAAGCATTCCACGCCATGGAGTTAGTCTTGCTTAGTCACACCGCCCCCTTCGGGTTTACCAACCGATTCGCCTTCGAGCACATCAGCAACCCGGACGGCACCAGCCGCTCCATTTGCCGCCGCTGCCGATCCCTCGTCGCCACCTCGCACTACGAATTCCCGCTCGAGATGGCGGAAAGCACCCATCTCTGCGGCCAGTTGCTGCTCGCCGTGGACTCCCCGCGCCGCATTCCTGCGCATTCCTAAGTAACGCCCAATCCGGGAATCCGCGCAGAAACCTGCCAAACAATACCGCTCGAATTGCTATCCTGAAAATAGACACACCTCCATCCGGAGGAACCGAAATCAACAAGCCACCTTCACGGTGGCTTTTTTATTTGCATTGCTGTTTTTCTGCCTTGGTATCTCACCGCGGCAATAAGCCGCGACTAACTCCATTTGTTTGGACGAATTAAGCGATAACCCCTTTAGAAAGACGAATTTGATGTTCGGAAGACCCTACAACCTCTTGATGCAGCACACTTTATACCGCGCTCTCCCGCACCGGGAGGGGGGAGGGGTCCCCCGCTGCATCGCCACCCATTACTACGACCGCGAAGCGGTCCGCGCCCAGCTTAGAAAGGAACTCCGATGTATCCGGAATGTCGATATGTTCGCCCTTCTGGTGGCACATGTAACTCGCCTGCACTCAAAGGCAGCTACTGGTGCTACTTCCACGCCCGCATCCACCAGCGGCAGGCGATCCGCCACAACCGCCGCCGCGCGGACGGCCGCTTCATTGCGCTCCTCCCTTCCACCACGAATTCGTCATCCCGACCGGAGCCGTCGCGCGCAAGCGAGACCGGCGAAGCGGAGGGATCTGCTTTTCCCCTCGGCACCGTCGACTACGGCACCTATCCCGTCGCAGAGTGTCATCCTGAGCCGAGCGAAGGACCTGCAGTTCACTCCGCATCGCTCGAGCTCCCGCCTCTCATCGACAACAGCTCCATCCAGCTCGCTCTCACCGATATCCTCCAGGCCCTCGCCGCCAATGAGATCGATCCGAAACGTGCCGGTCTCCTGCTCTACGGCCTGCAGGTCGCGTCCGCCAATGTCCAGAAGATGCGCATCCCCGTCGACGGCGTCCGCAGCGTCACCTACACCGACGGCGGCGCACCGCTCGCCCCGCAGGAGTATGGCTATGACGTCGAGGACTACGAGGACTACGAGGATGAGGACGACGAAGATCCCGACGAGCAGGAATCCGAATCACAGTAGCGGCGACAAATTGGCCGCGCGGGAATCAACTCAGTAACGCCGCCTCTGGATTCCATCCAAGACGCCATCGTTGTTGCGACATATCGCCTCGGCCACTGCTCATCCGCATGCTCCAAAGCGATCTCTCGATCGCAAATTTGCATCCCATCAATATCGGCTCAATCCGAATCGCTGCACCGCACGTACACTCTTTTTACCCCCGAATTTAGTTCTTCAAGAGAGACCATCACCATGGCCAAGCAAGGGCCTCTCGCCTCCAGGCGCACGCATAACGGGGACGGCAGAACACAGCGTCCTTGCAACCCAAAGCAGCAGTTATTCAAAGGGAAGCCAGGCGCAACGATCGTTTGCCCCGCTTGCCAACAACCTCTGCAAGGCATTCCCTATCCGTATGGAGTCGGGCTTCTGACCTTGCCAACTCACTACGATCCGCTTCAGATGAAAGTGCGTTCTCGGAAGCTCAGGTCCGAAAGAGTCTTGCCGCGTCGCTCAATCACTCGTTAGAACGATCGGTCTCAAAAGCGGAAAACCCTCCCCCGGTAACTCCCCACATTCCCATCCCGCACCACATCAGTAATGCGTCCCAAGTAGCATCGCCATCTCCGCTCCAACATGGTCAAATCCACACCATGAGCAGCAGAGACGAGTGGCGCATCACCAGCGCCTCAATCGAACTCGAGATGGAGCGCATCGCGGGCCTGCTGCGGAAATCCGTCGGCTTTCAGTCCCGCACCAGCGCCCCGCACCCGCTGCGCCAGCGCCACGAGACCGAGCCTGCCCCCACGCGCAATGTAGACCGCGCTCTAGACCTCATCCATCAGCGCTAGTCAGGCCCCCGCCTAGCTGAAGTCGCCGCTCTTGCGGCTCGCGCGATACCGCTTCCACCAGGACGGCCACTTCCACAACCGCGCCACCGAAACCGCGACGATCCCCACTGCCACCCCATTCACCCAGCCCTGAGTCAGAACCATAAGCTCCGCCTCCCACCTACTTAGGGACGAGAAGCGCTCGCCGCGCTGCCCCGGCGAGAAACAAAATGCGCGCACCGTCCCCATCCGGGACAAAGGCCCTGTTGCCAGTACGCACCAAATTCGTAACTGGATTGGTAGCCAAAAGCGCCCGCGGTTGATCCTGATCTCCCGATTGCCGCCCAGACCTCCGGCACACACCCTGCGATTCCCAGCGACTTCCTCACACACAGCGCGTAGACTCGATCCAGCGTCGCAGGTCGTCCCCGCCGCAGAAAATGAGGCCAGCCCATGGCCACCCCCACTTTCCCATCCTTCCGCTACACCACCAGATTCGCCTTCCAGCACATCGCCAACTACGACGGCACCAGCGATTCCATCTGTTTGCGCTGCCACAGCGCCATCGCCTCATCGCACAACGAGTATTCGCTCGAGCTGGCGGAGAGCACCCACACCTGCACTCAGATCCACCTGCTCGCCCGCACTCACCCCAGGCAAGCCTGATTTGGAACCGTCGCTTAACTTTGTGTAATGGCTAAAGTTATACGGGCCCTCCCGCACCGGAGGGGAGGAGTAACGCGACTAACCCCGGGCAGGCAGCGGAAACATCTCCCGCACCAGCGCCAGCCCCTCCTCCGTCGTCCTGATCGCACCCTCGAGCTGCGCATCCTCCGCCGCGTCGAGCATCGCCCGAAAGGCCGGCCCGGGCCGATATCCTGCCGCGATCAGGTCCGCACCCGTCACCAGCAGACGCGGCCGGACCTCCTCCGTCGGCGCCGATAGGTAGCGCGCCTTCGCAAAATCGTAAAGCTCCAGTCGATTGTGGCTCGACGTTACGTCCAGCCGATGCAGCTCCAGGTGCTCCTCGAAGCGCGGCAGCCGGAAGAACCGCTTCAGCGTCGACTCCTTCATCTTGCCAATGTCGCCGAAGCGCATATGGTTCGCCACCAGCGAGAGGATCTGCTCCGTCTCCTCGTTGGAGAAGCGCAGCCGCCGGCAGATCGCCGCCGCCATGCGCGTCCCGATCTCCGCGTGGCCGTTGAAGCGGATGCGGTCGGACACCGTGTAGGTCGGCGGCTTGCCCACATCGTGCAGCAGCGCGCCCCACGCCAGTGTCGCGGAGCAGCCCGCCGGCAGTTGCTTCAGCAGCAGCAGCGTGTGCACCCACACGTCACCCTCCGGGTGCCACTCCGGCGGCTGCGCCACCCCGCGCATCGCCGCCACCTCCGGCAGCACCTGCTCCAGCAGTCCGCTCTTGTCAAGCATTTCAAATGCAGCCGCGGCGTGGCCCTCGGTTAGCATCCGCGTCAACTCATCGCGCATCCGCTCGCGGCTCACCTGCCCGATCTCGCGCGCCAGCACGCGGATCGCCGCGAAGGTCTCCCGCTCGATGGTGAAGCCGAAGCGCGCCGCGAACCGCACCGCACGCAGCATGCGCAATTTGTCCTCGGCAAAGCGCCGCATCGGCTTCCCGATCGCGCGCACCACGCCTGCCCGCAGGTCCTCGCGCCCGCCTACGTAATCCAGCACCGCGGAGGACGCATCGCCATCCGCCAGATAGCGATCCACATCCAGCAGCATGCCGTTGATGGTGAAGTCACGCCGCAGCACATCCTGCTGCGGATCGTCCGTGTAAGCGACCTCATCCGGCCGCCGGCCATCGCTGTACACGCCGTCCGACCGGAACGTCGCCACTTCGGTGACGATCTCCTGGCCATCCACCAGCATCGGCACCAGCACCACACCGAAGTGCGCGCCCACTCCGAACGCCCTTCCGAACAGCGCCAACACCGCATCCGGACGCGCGTCCGTCGCCACGTCGTAGTCCTTCGGCGCGTGGCCCATCAGCAGGTCGCGTACGCATCCGCCCACCAGGTACGCGCGATGGCCCGCCGCCGCGAGCGTGTGCACCACCGCCGCGGCCGCTTCCAACCCGCTGCTGAACGCGACACTCACTCCTCTAGTATGGATGATGGTGAATGACGCAACACACACTGCATCTGGCCTCATACTCGACCCCGCCGCCACCGGCGGATTGATCTTGGGTATCGAGAGCTCCTGCGATGAGACCGCCGCTGCCGTCGTGGAGCGCGGCGCCCGCCAGCTCTCGAACGTCGTTGCCTCGCAGATCGCCATCCACTCGCCCTACGGAGGCGTCGTCCCGGAGCTAGCCTCCCGCGAGCACCTCCGCGCCATCGTCCCCATCGTCGAGGCAGCCATCCGTGAAGCCGGCGTGACCATGCGCGAAGCGGGGTTCGGCATGGATAGTATCGACGCCATCGCCGTCACCGAAGGCCCCGGCCTCGCCGGCGCCCTCCTCGTCGGCATCGGTTACGCCAAGGCCCTGGCCTATGGACTCGGCAAGCCGCTCATTGCCGTCAACCACCTCGAAGGACACATCCACGCCGTGCTGCTCGAGCACGCCGCCTCCGTTCCCACCACCGGCCCCCTCCTCGCTCTCGTCGTCTCCGGCGGCCACACTCATCTATATCTGGCCAACCGCCGCGACACCATCTGGCGCTACCGCAACGTCGGCCACACCGTCGACGACGCGGCAGGAGAGGCCTTCGACAAGGTCGCCAAACTGCTCGGACTCGGCTACCCCGGCGGCCCCTGGATCGATCACCTCGCCGCCCACGGCAACCCCGCCGCAATTCCGTTCTCCTTCGCACAGATCAAATCCAAAGCCCACCGTCCCGACCAGCATAAGCTCGAGCAACGATTCCTCTTCAGCTTCAGCGGCATCAAGACCGCAGTCCTCCGTTACGTCGAGACGCACAACATGGCCGCCTCCATCGCCGCCCGCCGCCAACAGCTCACGGCAGACATGAAGCCTGCCGATGCCCTCGCCTTCTGCGACCAGCAGACGCTCGACCTGCTCGCGTCGTTCCAGCGCGCAGTGGTCGATGACCTGAAGCGGAAGACCTTTGCCGCGGCCGAGCACTTCGGCGCGCACGGCCTGTTGATCTCCGGCGGCGTAGCTGCGAACCGCGAACTGCGCACCCGCTTCACCGCCACAGCAGCCGAGCGCGGCCTGCCCATCGCATTCCCCACGCTCGCGCTCTCCACGGACAACGCCGCGATGATCGCCGCAGCAGCATGGCCGAAGCTGCTCGCCGGAGACTTTGCGCCTCCGTCCCTCTCCGCGCGTGCAAGCCTGCCGCTCGGTGCGGAGGCCGCCCTCCCGTAGAATCGCAGCAGACGCCCGAATCATCCCAACCCGAACGCATGACACTTCAGCTCTTCAACACCCTCAGCACACAGATCGAACCCCTCACCCCGGCGGACGGCAAGAGCCTCACTCTCTACGCCTGCGGCCCCACTGTCTACGACTACGGCCACATCGGCAACTTCCGCACCTTCGTGCATGTCGATCTGTTGCGCCGCTTTCTCGAACAACAAGGGATAGCGGTCAAGCACGTCATGAACATCACTGACGTGGACGACAAGATCATCCGCAACGCAGCGGCGCAAGGCGTCTCCATCGCCGACTACACGCCTCGCTACGAGCGGGCCTTTCTCGAAGACCTGCGCGCGCTCGGCTGCCTCGATCCGGTCATCATGCCTCGCGCTACCGAAAACATCCCGGAGATGGTCGCGCTTATCCAGAAGCTCGAGCAACGTGGCCTTGCCTATCGCACCGAGGATGGCTCCTGGTACTTCCGCATCCAGGGTGACCCCGAATACGGCAAACTCTCGAAGAAGGACCTGACCGGCAATACCGCAGGCGCGCGCGTCGATGTCGATGAGTACGAGAAGGACTCCGCCGCGGACTTCGCCATGTGGAAGGCCGCCAAACCCGGCGAGCACGCGTGGGACACCGCTCTCGGCCACGGCCGCCCCGGCTGGCACATCGAGTGCTCCGCCATGGCGATGAAGTTCCTGGGCGAGACGCTCGACCTACACGCCGGCGGCGAAGACCTGATGTTCCCGCACCACGAGAACGAGATCGCGCAATCGGAATGCGCCACCGGAAAAACCTTCGCCCGCCACTGGATGCACGTGCGCTTCCTGCTGGTGGAAGGGCGCAAGATGTCGAAATCCGACGGGAACTTCTTTACCCTGCGCGACCTCCTGCTGCGCGGCTACAAGGCCTCCGCCATCCGCTTCCTGCTGCTGTCCGTGCCATATCGCCATCAATTGAATTTCACCTTCGATGGCCTCGCCGAATCCCACTCCGCGGTTGATCGCCTCCGCACCTTCCGCCAAAGAATCGAGCACGGCCCCTGGCCCGCAGGTGAAAACGCCGAACTGACAGCGCAATCACGTGAAGCCGCACATGCATTCACCGCCGCGCTGGCCAACGACCTCAATACCGCCGAAGCCCGCGCTGCCATCTTCGATCTCGTCCGCCACGCCAACACAGCCGCCGATCACGGCAAGCTGCAGCAGGCGAACGTTCAGCCCATCCTTGACGTACTCACTCTGTTCGACCAGGTCTTCAACGTGATTGCAGATCACGACGCGGAGATCGCACGCCGCGCACTCGCCTGGGCCGGGCAGGAAGGCAAGCTCACCGCTGCAGCCACAGAACTGCAGGCCTCGCTCGACCTAAGCGATGCAGATATCGAAAAGCTCATCGCCGAACGCACCAACGCCAAGAAGACCCGCAACTTCTCCCGCGCGGACGCCATCCGGAATGATCTCGCAGCCAAAGGCATCCTCCTTGAAGACAGCAAGGATGGCGTGCGCTGGAAGAGGAAGTAGACGAGCAAGAATCAGCGTCGCGCGTCAGAGCGCTAGGCGCGTTTAGCGGTCCTAATCCGAACTACCTCTCAGATTCATACAGAGAAAGGCCTCAATTGGTCGGGCGAAGAGACAGCCCACTCTGATGCGAACGGCAGCCGGACCCTAGCCTCACGTGTGGACCTACTCAAACGCCGGAAGACTGGGAGTACTCCTTCCGCCGACTTCGGCGCTCGCAATCAGCAGGCCACCCGGAACAACGGGTGGGCGAACCGGAACGAGCATCAGACCACCTACCAAGAGCAAGGCACCAAAAGCGAAAAGGGGAAGCGGTACAACAATAGCTGCGAGAAGACCACCAACCAATGCACCCGCTGCTTCAGCTCCCACCTGCAACGCCTGGTTGTTACCCATTACGCTCCCTTGTCGCTTCGGCTCAACGGAATTCGACAATAATGTCGCGCAGCTAGCAAGCGTAAATGCTGAGATAAAGCAGCAGGGTCCCGCTGTGACCCAGAGAAAGTACCGGCTCTGCGGAAGCACGACGACGCCCATCAGGAGCCCGGTAAGCACTGCACTCGTAACCGCAATGGATTTTAGCTCGAAGCGCCGGAGAAGCGGGCCAGCGACAAATAGGCTAGACACAAGCGACATTCCTGAGAAGTAGGAGAAATACATCCCGGATTGATGCGCCAGCATATGCCATTTGTCAGCCATATAGATCAAGATCACCCGAAAGAAGCCAAAGATACTGAGATAGAAGATGAAATTGACCAGATAGAGACGACGGATTGGCCGGTCGGTGAAGACTGCCTTCAAATTCATCATCGCAGATAGATAGTCGAGAGGTCGGGCAGTATCGGGAGGATGAGTTTCGCGGAAAGCGATTAGGGTCCATGCAATCGTCAACATAAGCAACGCAACTACGCCCCAGAAGGGTGCACCAAAGCCTGCATGCAATACGACCTGACCACCTACGAGCGGCCCGGTGACCCACCCCAGGCTGCAGGCGGTATAGATATACGCGAAAAGACGTCCGCGGTCTTGCGAATGCGCAACATCGGCTACCGCGCTTTGCGCGATCGCGATGTTGGACTCGCTTAACCCCCCAATGAGACAGGCGAACCCAAGCAGGATCAGATCGCGCTGCCGGATGGCAAGCGCGATGATCGCATAACACACGACGGCGGCGGTTAGGGAAGCAAGCAGTATTGGTTTGCGTCCGTAGCGATCGGAGAGCGCGCCGAGAATGGGGGAGCCGAAGAACTGGCCTAGCGGGTAAATGGCGAGGAGAATGCCCACGGCAGTCGTTCGTTGTGCCTTGGATGCAGTAGGGGATAAGAAACCATGGTTGTGCATGAGCAGCGGAACAAAGAAATTTACCATCATCGCGTAGCCAATGAAGGCGACGAAGATCACGAGGTAAATGGGCACCAACGGGCGAATATCCGTCGAGCGGGGCGAAGGCGTCTGCATCGTCAAGGCTCTCCGTTCAGGAGGCTAGGCTTACGGGACATCCATATTGGGCCAGATCAGGCCTAAGTTCAACTCGTTTCTTTACCGTTGCGACACAGAGCTCGGATCACCGATAACTCGGCATGTGACGAGTTATCGGCGCTCGCCACATGCGTGCTACATCCACGGCAATATGCAAGAATCGCTCGATATTCCGCAAGCTAACCCCGTGTTGCGATATCATTCCGCGACAATATACAACGATCGTTCGACACGTTCCCCCACACGGACGAAGTCTCGATGAGGCAACACCCGATGGCTGACAACGCACCCGCCCTTACGCTCGACATCGAACGCACCGCCAACGCTGTCATTGTGCGGTGCCACGGCCAGCTGGTATGGGGTGTGGACGACATTCTCTACAGCAAAGTCAAACAACTGCTGCCGGATTCCAAACGAATCGTGCTCGACCTCACCGATCTCACCCGCATGGACAGCATGGGGCTCGGCACGCTGGTTCGACTGTACGTCTCTGCTCGCTCCGCAGGTTGCAATTTGGAGCTGATGAATCTCGGCAAGCAGGTCCGGATGCTTCTCGGGACTGCCCATCTCCTGACCGCCTTCACCATCGTTGGCGAACACGGCATCAAGATGAATTGATTCACAGTCCGGTAAGACTTCAATGAAAGCTGCCAACGTGCACGTTGGCCTACCCAGAAAGAGAAAACTCCTGTAGTAATTAGAATTTCCTGCCTGGTGCTCCGCGGCCCTATACGGTGGCCAATGCAAAAACGGCCTGGCACCTCGTTCCTACCTCAAGCAACATCAGCCCGCCCGGGCTCACAGGAGGCAGCACTATGGCACATTGCGCGGCGCAGACATTCACCGGTATCACCCAGGACAAATTCAACCAGCTTTTGACCACGGCAAAGGCGCAAGGCCTCGATATCGCAGGAAACACCGGGTCGGCTTCCAAGGACGGCATCACCATTGCGTGGAGTTATGATCCTGCTCAGCAGACCCTCAATCTTCAGTGCACTTCGGCACCATTTTTCGTCTCTTGTGGAACCGTCAATTCCAAAATTCATGACCTTGTAGATGGACTCGCCTGAGCCTGCTTGGCTGCCCCCTCATGCGAGGCCGACAAGTTGGACGCTCCAAGACAAAAACGAGCCGATCCGCTCCGCCGACCATCGGGAATTGCATGGCGGTCACGGCGCTATCGGACTGATTATCAAAAAGTTGACTCAGATTCCGACTTAACTTCGGTATAGACTCGTTCGGAAACCACGATATCCCCCGGGAAAGGGTTTCGCCATGCCTGCGGAAACGATCTCCCCGGAACAGGCTGCCAGCCTGGTGACATCCGGGATGTGGCTGGACTACGGCGCTACTCATTGCGAGCCGGATGTTTTTGATAAGGCGCTGGCTGCGCGGAAAGACGAACTGGATAACGTCAAAATCCGCTCCTGCCTCTCGATGCGTCCCCGCGCCGTGATCGAAGAGGATCCTGAAGGCAAGCATTTCCACCTTTTCAGTTGGCATTTTTCGGGCTACGAACGCAGAAAGCACGACGCCGGCCGCTGCAATTACACGCCGCTCAACCTGGGCGAGGTGCCGGACTATTACCGCCGTTTTCTTGATCCCATCGACATCGTCATCCTCCAGACTTGCCCCATGGACGACGGCGGGTACTTCAACTTTGGTCCAACGAGTCTCTGGCAGCGGACGGTGGTCGATCATTCGAAGCTGGTAATTGTCGAGATCAATCGTGAGATGCCCTACGCCTTCGGCAAAGAGAACGCCGTGCACTGGAGCGAGACCGATTTCATCATTGAAGGCGATCAACAGCCCTGCGCGGAGTTGCCAAATCCGGAACCCAGCGATATTGATCGCTTGGTGGCCCGGCGCATTGCTGCCGAGGTCGAGGATGGTTCCTGCCTTCAGGTCGGGATCGGTGGCATGCCCAACGCCGTATGCTGCTTGTTGATGGAAGCCGGAGTGAAGGATCTGGGCATTCATACGGAGATGCTGACCGACGGCCTCAGCCTGCTTTACCGTTCCGGCAAGGTGACCGGATCGCGGAAGACGTTGGATCCAGGCAAGGTGGTTTATACCTTTGCTCTCGGCTCGCTCGCGCTTTATGCCACAACCAACCGCAACCCAAATATGTACTGCCAGCAGGTGGATTACACGAACTCGCCGCACATGATCATGCAGAACGACAAGGTAGTGTCCATCAACAACACCACGCAGATCGATCTGCAGGGCCAGGCGGCTTCGGAATCCGATGGCCATCGCCACATCAGCGGCACCGGAGGACAACTGCAATTCGTGCGCGGCGCATATGCATCCAAGGGCGGCAAGTCGTTCATCTGTCTTTCGTCCACTTATGAGAAGCGTGGGGAGCGCCGCAGCCGCATTGTGTTTAACCTTACGCCCGGTAACATCGTCACCACTCCGCGCTCCGACGTTATGTATGTGGTGACAGAGTTCGGCATGGCCAACTTGAAAGGCAAGTGCGTTGCGGAACGGGCTAACGCGATCATTGCCCTCGCCCACCCGGATTTCCGCGAGGGTCTGGAACGGCAGGCCTACGAGAACCGACTGATTCCACGCGGTGTTTCATTTCGTTGTCGAAGCAACGCGTCCGACGATTGCGGAAAAGCCAAACAGTTGCAATGACCCTTTAGCAATCGCCAGACAGAACGGAGCCATGCTGATGCGCGCCGATGCTACCTTGGCGGAAAAACCGCCGCTGGTCCTCTCAACAGTAGCGAATGGAGTCGCTACCCTCACTCTCAACCGTCCGGAGCGGTTCAATCCGCTCTCGCGCGAGATGATCGCCGCCATTCAAGCGGAGTTGGATGCCATCGCAAGCGACGCTTCGGTACGGGTCGTGATCCTTGCCGCCGACGGAAGAGGCTTCTGCGCGGGTCACGACCTCAAGGAGATGCGGGCTCACACCGGGGACGGGAGTTGGCAGCAGGAGCTGTTCGACTCCTGCAGCCGGATGATGATCGCCCTTACAGAGATCCCCCAACCGGTAATCGCCCGCGTCCATGGCATCGCCACGGCGGCAGGTTGCCAGCTCGTATCGATGTGCGATCTTGCGGTAGCAGCCGAAACTGCAACGTTCGCAATGCCGGGAGTCAATATCGGCGTGTTCTGCTCGACGCCGGCGGTAGGCGTGGTGCGAAACATCGGCCGGAAGCGCGCTATGGAGATGCTGCTGACCGGCGAGCCCATTGATGCCGCGACCGCACTGTCGTGGGGACTCGTCAACCGTGTCGTTCCCGAAGACAAACTGGATACGGAAATCAGACAATTCACCGATATCATTCTGTCCCGAAGCTCTGCCGCGATCCGCTTCGGCAAGCAGTCGTTCTACGGCCAGATCGATCGTCCTCTCGAGGTAGCCTACGGTGTTGCCAGCGAGGCCATGGCGTGCAATACGCTCCTGGAAGATGCCGCAGAAGGGATGGATGCCTTTCTTCAGAAGCGACCAGCCAAGTGGCGCGGGAAATGACGTGAAGTGACGATCCGAAAACTCTGGTCTGAGGAGAGTTTTTACCGACATTCGGCTATCTCGTTCAGGATTGCATTCGCCGCGATAAGTAAGTGTTTCAGAATTGATGCGCGGTCACCGCCAGTGAACGGGCCATCGCCAAGTAATTCTCAGCTGGTGATAACAGGCGATGCGCTCATCGCCCATGCGCTTATTGAGGAGCCATTGGTTCCTATTCCGGGTGGGATTGTCGGCAAACAGGAAGCTCCCAGTGTCACCAGATTCGAGTGCTCTAAGTCGCGGTCTAACTACTTCCGCAACTGCCGGCCGAAGCGGCGCTCGAACTCGAGTTCCATCGCTGAATAGCACTCGCATGCGCCGGCTTCGAGGCCCTTCGCATCCAGCACCGTCAGGTGTCCATACTCGTAACGGATCAGCCCCGCTTTGCGCAGCATCGCGGCTGCAATCGAGACGCTTGGCCGGTGCACCCCGAGCATGTACGCTAAAAACTCATGCCGGACCGGAAAGCTGTCGCCTTCCACCCGGTTGTGTACCATCTTGAGCCAGCGGCACAGCCGCTCCTCGATGCGGTGGATACGATTGCAGGCGGCTGTGATCGCAGTCAGTGAGAGATAAGCGCTGACATACTCGCCGATCAGATCGCTCAGCGGAGATTTCGCGTCGACGACCTTCGCCAGAAAGATGTCGCTGCGCATGCGAAAGCATTCCCCGGGAACCTGGACGAAGGTGCGGGTGACGGCCACGCTTTGCCGCAGCCAGACTTGAACGCCGACAATGCCCTCCAGGCCGGTAATGGCGGTCTCGACCGTCGAGCCGTCGCGCATGGTGTAGACGCTCGAAGCCACCGCGCCGCTGGGGAAATATACGTATCGAATGGGGTCGCCGGGCTCGACCATGACATCCTTCAGGTCGACCGTCACGGTTTCGAGAAACGGCGCCAGCCGCCGGCGCTCCGCCTCTGGAACCGCTTCCAACAGCAAGTTCACTCTCTAGCCCCCAGAACGAAACGCCCCAAAGCGAAGGGCCCTAAGGCGAAGGGCCGACACAAGCAGTCCTGCCGCCCCTCGCCGAAACGAGCGGAAGCCGGTGGTCGCGGTCTTCTCCAACAGAAGAGTTGGTTGAGCATATGGAGCGCGCGCGCGGCCAGTCTGTAGGCTTCCATACATAGCTCATGGCGGAAGCGGCTAGGCCTGGTCTCTGGGCGAAGCTGCGCTCGTGCCAGGCGGTTGTGCGGCTGTGCTATGCTCGCAGCTAGAAAGCAAAGCAGATGCCGCACTCCTGGCTCCATTCCGTATCGCTCCGCCCACGGTTCCCACGCGTGGCGGCGCAGGTGTTGCCTTCTGCTACGCGACCTCGTCTCTTCGCCGGCGACTAGCCGCGCCCTCGCCAGCTTTCTGTCCTGGTTTGCGATATCTCCCGCTCCAGCCTGGGACCCCGTCCATCGCCATAATTTGTAACACCTCTTGCTAGAGGAGGAGCCTTCTACCATGTCGAACCATGGCCTCGCTCAGGACACTGCCACTCAGACCTCCGCCTTCGCCCCTCGCATCTCCGGATCCTTGCCCGGACCCAAGGCGCGCGCGATCGTCGAAGCCGACGATCGCTGGATATCTCCCTCCTATACCCGCAGCTATCCGCTGGTCGCCAAGCGGGGTCGCGGCGTACGCATAGAGGATGTCGACGGAAACGAGTTCCTGGACTTCGCCGCCGGCATTGCTGTCACCTCTACCGGCCACTGTCATCCCGCGGTGGTGAAGGCCATCCAGCAGCAGGCCGGCGAGCTGATCCATATGTCGGGCACCGACTTCTACTACGAAGGCATGGTCACCCTGGCGGAACGGCTCTCTGCTGTAGCGCCGATGCCCGGGCCTCATCGCTTCTACTACGGCAACTCCGGCGCGGAGGCCGTCGAGTGCGCGCTCAAACTGGCGCGCTATCACACCGGACGCCAGAACGTGATTGCCTTCCTTGGCGCCTTCCATGGACGTACCATGGGCGCGCTCTCGCTTACAGCATCCAAGCCGCAGCAGAAGCGCCGGTTCGCGCCCCTGGTGCCGGGCGTCACCCACGTCCCCTATCCCTACGCCTATCGCAGATGCCCTCAACGGCACCGCGCAGGAGCAGGAGACCTTCGCTCTGGAATGTGCGCGGTATATCGAGGACAGGCTATTCAAGACCATGCTGCCGCCCGAGGAAGTGGCCGCCATCTTCGTCGAGCCGATCCAGGGTGAGGGTGGCTACGTGGTGGCGCCTTCGGTGTTCATGCAGGAGCTGCGGCGCATCTGTGACCGTCACGGAATCCTGCTGGTAGCAGACGAGGTGCAGTCGGGCGCTGGACGGACCGGAAAGTGGTGGGCGATCCAACATACCGGCGTGGAACCGGATATTGTCTGCATGGCGAAGGGCATCGCGTCGGGAATGCCTCTGGGCATTTGCATGACGCGGGCCGAAATCATGGACTGGAAGCCGGGCTCCCATGCGTCTACGTTTGGAGGAAACCCGGTGGCGATTGCCGCGGCGCTGGCGACGATGGACGTGCTCGAAAGCGAAGGCATCGCGAACGCAGCCAAAAGGGGCGAGGCAATGATGGCTAGGCTGCGCGGCTGGGTGAACAGTCATCCCATCGTGGGCGACGTACGCGGGCGGGGATTGATGATCGGCATAGAGATCGTCAAGGACCAGAAGACGCGCGAGGCTGCACCGCAACTCCGCGATCACATAGTGGACCTCGCCTTCGAACGGGGCTTGCTGATCCTTGGCTGCGGCGAAAACTCGGTCCGGCTCGCTCCTCCGCTCATCGTGCGGCAGGAAGAAGCGGATGCGGCACTCGACATCCTCGAAGAATGCATTGGAATCGCACAGGCCAAGCCCAACGTTTCTGAGACGAAGCACGAGGCGAGTGTGCACGCGTCACAGATCTAGCTAAATGCACTCCCGCATGGCAGCCGCTTCTCTGAAGCGGCTGCTTCACTTTTTCTAGAACGAGAACACAGGTCCTAGCTGATAAGACCAGTTTCCGCGATTGATGTAGTTCTCGCGCGAGAGCCAGCTAAGGTAGGGCGGCACTCCCACTCCATCCGCCGCCATCACATCGCTTCGATAGCGGACCAGGTCTTCCCCGATGCCGGCCCGTAGCGCGACCCCGCGAGAGAGCTTGTAATCTCCCGTCAGATTTACGTTCCAGTCAAAGTGCAGGATGGGCCCCAGCACCGGCGGCGGATTCTGAACTACCTTCCCGGTTTCCACGTAGCGATCTGGGCCAAGCTGATTATTCGGCAGCAGGATGGTTGTGGGGCTGCTCGTATAGGCGCGGTCCCAGCGTACGAATCCCGGACGTACCGCGATCCGGACCGCATAATGTTCCGTCTCGTATCCGGACCGTGCACCAAATACTGCGCGAAGGGCGTTGCCTCCGGCGCGGTCACCAGGTATCGGGCTTGCCTCTGGCTGATAACTCAGCTCCCCGTCGAAGTCCAGGAAGGGGAGCAGGCGTGCCGAGAACTCGAGGCCTGCTCCCGTCGTCATGTTGCGGCAGTTCGTACAACCTGCGGTATTCGTCGAGATGGAGAAGCCGTTCAAGTGCGGCGCGATCTGGTAACGCGGCAGATTGCGTCGCCACTCTACCTGTTCATCCGACGGAAGGAAGTGTTGGCCGTCGCCCCGATATGCGGCCGGGGGCCTGGGGTGCTCATAATCGCGGTACCAGGGTAGACGGCCGCGCAGCATGTTGGCGAAGGTGCGCGAGGGGTTGAGGGAGCCGCGCAGCACCTTGGCGGCCTTGGAGTGATTGTCCCGGAAGATGTGTGGCACGACATCCTTGTCGATGTAGTCCTCGGCGAAGACCCAGAGCATGCCAACCGTGGGGGTGACGATGAAGTCGACCCAGCCAGTGTTGTTGGTGTACTTGTCGCCCGGGTGATAGTTGGTGGAGTCGCAGTGCTCCATGCATTTGACGCCGTAGGTGAATCCGCCCTCGTTGCCGACGCCGGCCTCGCCGAAGGGGGAAATCTCCGAGTTGGCGGAGTAGGCGGTGGTCCAGAGGAAAGCGAGGGCGCGGGAGCGCCAGTAGCCGGGCTCGTTCCAGCGGAGCTGGGATTGGATCTCGCTGTTCTGGATCTCGAGATAGGCGCCGACCGCTCCTTGCAGCGGATGACCGACGTAGTTCACCAGGAAATTGTCACCATCGTTCCAGCGGCGCATGTTGAACTGCTTCACCGCGGCAGCGTAGTCGTGCCAGAAGGGTTTGTGCGCGATCTGATAACGCATCGTGTCATCGGTGGCGAGCCGGAAGCCATTCTCCACGAGATTGAATTCGAGGGATTGGAGGAGGAGACCCTTCCAGTGATACCGAGGGGTGGCATTCAGCTGGGGCGCGATATCTGCGATCGCCGCATACTGCCTTCGATCCCCGGGCAGATCGGATGAGGAAGCGGCATGCGGCATCATGCCGATGGCGACGGTGGCCGCGCCGGCAAGGATAGTGCGGACGGCGCGTGATGCGGGCGCACGTATGTGGTCCAAGTCATTCCCCGAGAGCGGGCCTCAAGACCGAAACGCTGGCGAATCGACATCCAAGCCAGGCATTTAGTGTGTCGGTAATATCTTGAGATGCACCGGGAGGTTACTGAGTAGCAACGGACTCTACACTCTTCCGCGGCGTGTTCGGCTCGGGGTCTACGACGATCTGCTAGGTCGCGTCTCGTGGTCAGGCTGTTTTAGCTGGCTGCGCTGCCTGCTGCAGCGCATGGACCACGACGCGACGCATGTCCGCCTCGGGCGCGGGTTTGCCGGTCCAAATTTCGAACTGGCGCGCACCCTGGTGGACGAACATTTCGAGTCCGGGGATAACGGCGATCCCTTTCTCGCGTGCCATGCGGAGCAGCGGTGTCTCGACCGGGTTGTAGACCATGTCAAAGACCAGCCGCGCTCGCAGCTCATTTGGTTCAAGCAGGGAAGCCACTTTGCTGCCGTGCATGCCGGCCGGGGTGGCGTTCAGGACGATATCGAAGTCGGTCTTGGTCAATTGCTCGCGTTTGAAGACCTTCGCCTTTGCCTGGGTGGCAAGCTCCTTCGCGCTCTCCGGTGTGCGATTCAGAATGTGGACCTCCGCACCCCTCTCTTTGAGGCCGAAGACCGCGGCACGCGCCGCACCGCCGGCGCCGAGCACGAGCACACGCGAGCCTTTGAGCGAGAGGCGGCGCTCGAGCGGCCCGATGATGGCGCTGACGTCGGTATTGAATCCGAAGAGGCGGCCATCCGGTCCACGCACGATCGTGTTGCAGGCGCCGATGCGGGTGGAGAACTCATCCATGCGAGCGAGCGAGGGGAGGATCTCCTTTTTGAGCGGCATGGTGACGGCGAGCCCGGCGAGCGGAATGCGCTCGACCAGGGTGAGCAGGTCGGAGATTTTTGCCGTCTCCAGCGGCACAAAGACGGCGTTGATGCGTTCGCGGCGAAAGGCCCAGTTCAGCATCAGCGGCGAGAGCGAGTGCGCGATGGGATGGCCTGCAACGCCATAGACGCGGGTGGCGGCATCGATCTCTTCGAAGCGGTAGAGCGAGCGCAGAGTGTCGAGCGTCATCTGACCGGGCGCAGTCTCTTCGCCCGCGGCCGGGGACGCGAAGGTGAATGCGCTGCCGGCGCGGGCGGCGAGCAGGCGGCTCACGACGCCGGGCTGGCCCATGGCGACGGCAATCATGTTTGTGGCATCGCCGTGCTGCTTCAGAAGATCGAGCACGGCGAGGTTGTCGGCGAGAGAACGTGCGGTCGAAACGATCTTGTAGAACTCGGGTTCGAAGCGCTGCATGCGCTCGAAGGCCTTCTCCAGGCTGCGGGTGTGGGAGAAATCGTGGTAGCTGAGAATCAGCGCGGCGCCGCTGGCGCGCAGACGCTTCCAGTCGGCGGGGCGCATGGCTTCGGCGGACTCGATCTCGACATCGATCAGCTGGCAGCCGGCCCTGGCGGCGCCTTCGAGGATCTCCGCCTGCTCGAACAACTCACCGACGAAGTCGCCGCCGCCTTCGGTGCGCCGACAGGTCGCTACGACGGTGACGTGGCGGTTCGTCGCAGTGAAGGAGCGGAGCTTGGGAAGAATGGCCTGCGGCTTGTTGAGGGTGTCAAGACGCAGCTCGATGAAAGGATTGTTGTCGGAGATCTGTTCGGCTCGCGCGAGCATCTCGTTTGCACTGGCTCCGGTTACGGAGACGCAGATTCTGCCCATCCGGGAGCGGAGTTGATGAGCGGCGATAGCTGGGCTAATAGTGGTCATGCTGAGGTCATGCGTGAATTGCGAAATGGTAACCAGCACCTGCACTTAGTTGCAAGGTGTTCTCTGCATTTAACCTGAGGATTAGAGGTACGGATTCCAAAATGAATGCGACAGATGCAGCAAATTTCGGCCGGCATGCCTGGAGCCTGGGCGATGCCACGGAAGTAACTCCGGAGGCATTGGAGAGCTGGGTGACGGCCCGGCTGGACGGCGCACCAGGCGAGCCTGGACCGCCTGCAGAGGGGCGAGGAGCGAACGCTTGCGGCTACCTGGCGAGCCTTTGATGACGCCATTGCCGCGCTGGGGCAAGCCGGGTCGGAGTGCGGCCTGCTGGACAGCGTGCACCCCAGCAAGCCGGTGCGGGACAAGGCGCAGCAGATGGCGCAGCGGGTGGCCGAGGCGGCGACGGCGCTATCACTGAATCAGGAGGTGTACCGGGCCCTGGCGGCGGTGGATGCGAGCCAGGCGGATGAGGCGACGCGGCATTATGTGGAGCGGACACTGCTGCAGTATCGGCTCGCGGGCGTGGACAAGGATGAGGCGACCCGTGCCAGGCTGCGTGAGCTGCAGGACAAGGCCACATTGCTGGGCCTGACCATCGGGCGCAATGTGCAGGAGGGCGCGCTCAAGGTGGAGATCACGGACCTTAGCGAGCTCGAGGGACTGCCGGAGGACTTTCGCAGGAACCACCCAGCGGACGAGAGTGGGAAGGTGGTGCTGACGACGGATTATCCCGACTACCTGCCGGTGATGACCTTTGCCGCGAGCGATGCCTTGCGGCGGCGCATGTTCCTGGCCTACAACACGCGGGCCTTTCCGGCGAACCGGGAGCTGCTGCTGGAGCTTTTCCGGACGCGGCATGCGATCGCGAATCTGCTGGGCTTTGCGACCTGGGCGGACTTTGCTACGGCGGACCAGATGATCGGCTCGGCGGGCGCAATGAAGCGCTTTCTGGAGCGGCTGGAGGAGGCAACGCGCGCGGGAGCGCAGCGGGAGTACGGGATCATCTTTGATTTCGCGCGCAGCCAGCGGGCGGGGCTGGAGGCGATTGACGCAGCAAGCCGCGGGTATTGGCTGGAGCAGTACCGGCGCAAGGAGTTCGCCTTCGACTCGCAGGCGGTGCGACCGTACTTCCCGTACAGGCAGGTCGAGGCGGGGGTCCTGGCGACCGCGGCGCGGCTGTTCAAGGTGGAGTTTCGGCCCGCTGCGGATGCCGAGGTGTGGCATCCGTCGGTCTCGGCGTGGGATGTCTTCGACGGGGAAAACCGTGTGGGGCGTTTTTATCTCGACATGCACCCGCGCGAGGGGAAGGACAAGTGGTTCAGCGCGGCGCCGCTGGTACCGGGAATTGCGGGGCGGCAGATTCCGGAGGCGGCCCTCATATGCAACTTTCCTGGTGGCGATGACACGAGCGATGCTCTAAATGGGGATCCGGGCTTGATGCAGCACTCGGATGTGGTGACGTACTTCCATGAGTTCGGGCACTTGATGCATGCCATTCTTGGTGGGCAGCAGCAATGGGCGGGGATCAGCGGCATTGCAACGGAAGGGGATTTTGTCGAGGTGCCGTCGCAGATGCTGGAGGAGTTCTTCCGCGATGCGACGCTGCTGCAGACTTTTGCGCGGCACTATCAGACGGGCGAGCCAATTCCGACGGAGCTGGTGGCGACGATGAACCAGGCGGGCGCATTTGGCCGCGCAGACTGGGTGCGGACGCAGTTGTTTTATACGAACTATGCGCTCGATGTGCATGATCGCGACCCGGATGCTGCCGGCGCGGAGTTGGATTTGGATGCGCTGCTGCGCGCCGATTATGAGCGCTTCCTGCCGTATCGCTGGATCGACGGCAACCACATGTATGCGAGCTTTACGCATCTGTGCGGCTACTCATCGAACTACTACACCTATCTCTACGACAAGGTGATTGCGATCGACTTCTTCAACCAGTTCAATCGTAAGGATTTGCTGGATGATCCGGCGACGATGCGGTACCGGAAGACGGTGCTGGACAGAGGTGGATCGGCGCCCGGACGCGCGCTGGTGCAGGGTTTTCTTGGGCGTGACGAGAGCATGGAGGCGTTCGAGGAGTGGATCGGGGAGGCTCTGGCGGCGGTGTAACGGGGCCTGATTTTGTAGCGAAAAGGGCCTTTCGAAGCGCATTGGGGCGCGATTTGGGTTAGTTTGAGGGACCCTTTTGCACGGCATATGGTGCAAAACAGGAGGTGAACGGTCGTTCACCTCTTTTCATTTCTCTGACAACTGACGTTCGAGCTTGACAAGGCTCACTCTGGAGCGCAGAGTAATCTGCATAGATGCTCTGTAGCTCCAGAGTGCTCTTCAGGAGAAGCAATTATGAACAAGGCTGATGGCTTTCACGCGGAGCGAGTCAAGGGAGCCACTATCGAAGCGACGCAACGAGAGCGCATGGAGCGCTGGGTTGGGTGGGCTGCAGGGATGAGCGGGCATGAACTGGAGGGCATCGTGACGCACGCGCAGAGAGAACAGGTTGGCCGGTGCGAACGGATACTCGCCCGGCGAGAACATCGCCACTGCTCACGGATAGAGCGTCTCAGCGGAGATCTGGTGGCGCAATGAGGGAACAGCCGATGCAAGCGAAGGCGCAGAGCTGGCTCATGGCGAGCGAGGCCGAGTTCCGTCTCCGATTCTGGATCATCGCCGTGATCTTCTTCGTAGGCTTTCAGTTGTATGCGTGGGACCACGTATCGGCAGCGTCGGCGCTGGCCGATCTGCTGACGCGCGCCGGCGGCAATCCGCAGGCGATGCGGACAGTGATTTATTCCATCGCCGCAGCCGCGGTGGTGGCGGCAGCCGCGCTGCGGACGTGGGCCGCAGCGTACATGAACAGTGGCGTAGTGCACGACGAACAGCTGCGGGATCATCGTCTGGTGGCGGACGGGCCCTATCGGCATCTGCGCAATCCGCTCTATCTGGGCACCATTCTGGTGGCGCTCGGAATCGGGCTGGCGGCGAGCCGCAGCGGTTTTGCGGTAATCGCGGTGGCGATCAGCTTTTTCCAGTACCGGCTGACGCGGCGCGAAGAGACAGCACTGCTTGCTACACAGGGCGAGAGCTACCGCCGCTATCTGGCAGCAGTGCCACGGATACTGCCAAGCCTGCGGCCGCGCGTACCTGCTGGTGAATGTCGCGCGCAGTGGGGGCAGGCCTTCCGTGGGGAGCTGTTCATGTGGGCGTACGCGATCACATGCATCGTCTTCGCGGCGACCGGCAGCACGCGGCTATTGATGTACGGCTGCATTGTAGGGACCGCGATGGTGCCAATCATCGCGTGGCTGGGCGGGCGAAAGACGACGAGGCAGGTGGCACAGTAAGCAGATCGAGGAGAAGGGGTGCGGCAATGGATGCAGAGGGAAACGCAGTCGGGGGTAGCACGATGGACGAGCGGGAGATAGGCGAGCGGATTGCGCTGATCGAGTCGATGATGCGGGCGGGGCGGAAGTCCACGGAGTACTGGGGCTGGAACTTTTTCTTGTGGGGGATTGCGTACCTGGTGGCGGTGGCGTGGTCCAGCTTTCTGCCGCGGGCGGGCGGATCGCTGCTTGCGTGGCCGGTCACGATGATCTTTGCGGTGCTGCTGACGATCGGCATCGCACGCAGGCGCATGCGCAACCAGCCGCGCACGGAGAAGAGCCGCGGCATCCAGGCGATCTGGATGGCGGTTGGCTGGGGCATCTTTGTCTTTGCCTTCCCGGTCGCTTACACCGGTCATTTCCAAGCGCAGTCATTCATGGCGGCGATCGAGGTTATGCTCGGCATCGCGCATGTGGGCTCCGGCATCTTCCTTCGTTGGCCGACACAGATTGTAGTGGGGGCTCTGTGGTGGATAGCGGCCATTGCGAGCTGCTTCGTGAATGGCAACGGCATCGCCTATGTCTTCCTCGCAGCGACGTTTGTGTGCAACATTGGCTTCGGGATTTACCTGATGATCCGGGAGCGCCGTGACAAGGCGCAGGCGGGGGCGGGGACGGTGCAGCATGCCTGAGCTGCCGAACCAGCTGCCAGACCTGGACCCTGTGGTTCACGGGAAGATGCGGCTGGCGCTGCTGTCGCTGCTCTCCGGGGTGGCTGAGGCCGAGTTTACCTGGCTGCGGGAGAAGACTGGCTCGACCGATGGCAACCTGGGCGCGCACCTGCTGAAGCTTGAAGAGGCGGGGTATGTGGCGGTGGAAAAGAAGTTTGTCGCGCGCAAGCCTACGACGCTGTATCGCATGACGGAGCCGGGACGCGCGGCACTGGAGCGGTACATCGCGTCGTTAAGGGAATTGCTGGGGAAGGCGCTGCTGGGAGGGGCACGGACGGACTGACAAAAGTTGTGCGGCGGCAACTTTTTCGCGCAATTGCGACTCTTATCTGCCAAGCACAGAGGCTACTCCAGCAGCACCGACCTATCCCCGTAGTGCAAATCCACGTAACGAGGGCATGCCCCTCACTTCTGCTTCTCCATCTGACAATCCTCAAAGCCTCTTGAGCGGGCCCGCCGGAAAGCGGGCCCTTGCGCTCATGGTATGCGCGGTGGTCTCCTGCCCCTGGGTCTTCCCGCTCAGGTGGCATTGACGTACGCAGCGGGCGTGATGGTTTGCGTATCTTCAAATGCACCGAGCACCAGAAGATCCTTGTCTCCAGCGCCGCGGCTTCTTCACCGGATGAGGAAATGCGCGAGCTCGAGCCGCGCATTCCAGAAACATGCCGTCTTTCGGATCGCGGGAGATTTCTACCGCTGCCGCTAGAATCAAGGTAGATGGCGCGCAAAACTGAAATCGCGGATACCCCGGAGGCGATTGGGGCGGTGGATGATTTGCTGGCCGGGGTCGGACTCAAGCATGGGCGGCGGCTGATCCGGCGGGATACTCTGCCCTATCGGCGGCAGGAGCCGGCTGAGTTGCAGGAAACGCCGCCGACCGAGCTTGCGGTGCACCGCGACGGGCGGGTGGAGGTGTTGGCCGTTCCGCGCTGGCAGAAGTTGGGGGTGCCACATGCGTTCAGCACGCGGCGCGGCGGCCTTTCGACTGCGTATAGCCGTGAGGAGAGTCCGGCGGGCGGGGCGACCCGGGGTGAGATGAACCTGGGGCTTACGGAATCGGACGAGCGGGCGCGTGTGCTCGAGAACCGGCGGCTGCTGGTTGCAGCGGCGCGTGGCGAGGGCCGGGCGCTGATTACGTTGAAGCAGATCCACACCAATCTGACGCGGCGGGTGACGCGGGCGGACGCTAAGCGCACGATGCGCGCGGACGGGATGATGACGGACGATGCCGGGGTGATGCTGGGCATCCAGACGGCGGATTGCGTGCCGGTGCTGGTGCGGGACCCGCGAAGGCATGCTGTTGCGGCGTTCCATGCCGGCTGGCGCGGCACGTTGAAGCGGATTGTGGAGGGCGGGATCGGCAAGATGCGGCTGGAGTTCGGCAGCCGGCCGGAGGAGCTGGAGGCGGCGATCGGGCCGGCGATCGGCCCCTGCTGTTATGCGGTCGGGGAAGAGGTGCGGAGCGAGTTCCGGTCGCAGTTCAGCTATGCGGAAGAGCTGTTCTCGGAGGTCTTCGACTCAGACCCGGTGAAGGAGAAGTATCCGCTGCTCTTTATGACGGCGCGGGCGCCGGGGCACAGCAATATGGGGCCGAATCTGCACCTGGACCTGATCGAGGCGAACCGGAGGCAGTTGCTGGATGCGGGGTTGCGGACGGGGTCGATTGCGACAGCCTATCGCTGCACGAACTGCGAGCCGGAGATGTTCTTTTCCTACCGCGCGGAGCATGGGTTCTGCGGACGGATGATGGGAGTAGTTGGGGTGGGATAGGGGTCAGGGAATAGGGAGTGGCCCAATGTGGTGTGGACGAATTGCGGAATAGGAGATCCGTCCACTTTGCTTCGCGCCGGTCGGGACGACCAATGGCGGAAATTTGGTGGTATTCACTCGGAAACGGCACCCGGGGGCACCCGCTGGAAGCGACTTGAGGAGATTGTTTCGCCGGGCCAAGGCGCCAAATCCTGGCTCAGGATGAAAACCAATGGAGTTCACAGATTTGCGGGTCTGGTCTGACGCTGATCTCTTATCCCTGTTCCCGGTTCCCCTCGTTCGCGGCCTTGGGGTTGACGAGGTCGCGTAGCTCTTTGCTGGGCTTGAAGTAGGGCACGCGCTTGGCGGGGACCTCGACCTTGTCTCCGGTTTTGGGGTTGCGGCCAGTGCGTGGCTTGCGCTGGCGGATGCGGAAGCTGCCAAAGCCGCGGATCTCGATCTTGTCGCCCGCCTGCAGTGCCTGGATGACGGCGTCGAATACAGTGTCGACGACGACTTCGCCGTCGCGGCGGGTCAAATCTCCAATTTGTGTCACTTCTTCAACGAGATCGGCTTTGGTCATTGTGCGGCGGCTCCAGAGAAGTTACCAGGCGAAGTTCACAAGCGGCTGCAACCCACCAGCGTCTGCAACCCCAATGATAGATGCGGGATAGAGGGTTCAGTACTAGAAAAATAGAACCAAGTCGCTTTCCCCGGGGCATATCTCATTGAATTCCCGGGAATTCCAGCCCGGACGTCCGGGACGGGAGTTCCCCTTCTGGAATAGTATGAGGAAGGTTTCCTGGAGGCGGGCGGCCTTGAACCATCCCCATTACAGCATTGTGATCCCTGCGTACAACGAGACGGCGCGGATTGAGCGTGCCCTGTCGTCGGTCAGCGGCTGTATCCGGGCGCGCGGGTGGGATGCCGAGGTGCTGGTGGTAGATGACGGTTCGACCGACGATACGGCGGCCCTGGTGGAGTCCTGGGCACGGCGGCACCCGGAGGTGCAACTGATCCGGAACGGCCGCAATCGCGGCAAGGGGTACAGCGTGCGCAACGGCATGCTGCGGGCGGCAGGTGAGATTGTGATGTTTACCGATGCGGACCTGTCGTCGCCCATTGAGGAAGCAGAGCGGCTGTTTGCGGCGATCGGCGAAGGCGCGGATGTGGCGATCGGATCGCGGTGGCTGCTAGGGCGGCGTATCGTGCACAAACAGCCGCTGTACCGGCGTCTCTTCGGGCGATGCTTCAATGCGTTGACGCGCACCATCATGCGGCTGCCGTTCGCGGATACTCAGTGCGGCTTCAAGGCATTTCGTCGGGAGGCGGCGCACCTGGTCTTTGGGCTGCAGCGCATCGAGCGCTGGGGCTTCGATCCGGAGATTCTGTTTATCGGGATCAAGCGCGGGCTTCGCATCGCGGAGGTGCCCGTGACCTGGGGTCATGATGAACGTAGCCGTATCAGTTACTTACGTGACGGGATGCAGATGTTGCTGGAGTTGGTCTTCGTTCGCTGGAACGCGCTCCGCGGGGTGTATCGGCGGGCGCCGGTGGAGTTTATCCGCGAGCCTGCAGTGGCGGAGCGGAAGTCGGCGCAGCATGGGGCTGTTTAGCGCGCTCGCGTGAGGATTAGAGACTGACCGTAGATACAGCAGGTCCCTCACTCCACCTGTCGGTTACGTTCAGAAGTTCAGAATGACGAGGCGTCTATCGCTCGGTTTGCGTGGCTGACTGCATGCGTGGTCAGGAGGCGATGGAGTGAGGCGCCTGGTAGGGCAGCAGGTTCGCGGTGACTGCGCGTTTGGGACGCGGCGTGATGCGGACGGTGCGGTCTTCTACCTGTTCCAGGAAATAGGTTTCGCTGCAGGCACCGCAGAGCCAGAAGTGTTCCATGCGGCGCGCGCTGCGCTCATTATTCCCCGCCGCGGCGCGGGTGACGTCGAAGACGTAGACCCGCCCCTCCCGGAGGTAATGGAGCGGCTTGCAGCATTGTGGATTCGCGCAATGGTTGACCATGGGGGACCCTCGCCGGAATCACGGACGGCCGTGTTCCGCATCTGGACTGCCTGAGCATCGCCGTGCACGCCTCAAAATGACAGCGCGCCTGAACTTTGCAACGCTGCGATACCTCATTAAGATGCACCCACAATGGCGCAGTTGTCTCTACAAATCGTAGACAACCTTTCAGTAATGGTTATCCGGATGACTGTAAGCGCAATACATTTTCCGCCACTGATTTTGCAGTGATGAGGTGACCTGTGCGAGTATCACGGGTTGGATCGGATTCCCTAATTGCTGATTCAGCATGCGTCATCGCAGAGCGGCATTTCTTGACGGAGGAGCCGCGCCATCGTTTGAGTCCTGGCGGGGACTTCTGGCAGGGACTTAGGGAATCCGCTCGGCAATCTCCATCTATGGCTCTTCTACGCAGCTCATTCATTGCACTGTCACGAAACACCTCGATCCGCCGCTTCTCTGAAGCTTCCTCGATGGGCCGGCGGCTGTCCTCGCGCTTTGTTGCGGGGATGCACACTGCGGACGCGCTCGCTGCGGCGGCCTCGCTGAACGAGCAGGGAATCTCGGTGACGCTGGACAGCCTGGGCGAAAACGTTCACTCACCCGAGGAAGCGCATCGCTCGGCGGCGATCTATCACGAGCTGCTGGATGCGATTCACGAACGGCACCTGGACGCGAATGTGAGCGTGAAGCTGACGCAGATGGGGATGGATCTCGATCCGGCCCTGGCGGAGCAGATTGTTCGCGAGATGACAGAGCACGCGCGGACCACGGGCAGCTTTGTGCGCGTGGACATGGAGGGGAGCGAGTATACGCAGGCGACCATCGACATGGTGCGGCGGATCCATGCGGAGCCGGGGAACGAGGGGCACGTCGGCATCGTGATCCAGGCGTACCTCTATCGCAGCCAGGCGGACGTTGGCATGCTGCTGAAGGACGGGATACGCATCCGTCTGTGCAAGGGAGCGTACCAGGAGTCGGCGGATAAGGCCTTTCCGGCGAAGTCGCAGGTGGACGAGAACTTCGTCCGGCTGGCGGAGATCCTGGTGGCCAGCGGGATCTATCACGGGATTGCGACGCATGACGAGACGATGGTGGATGCGACACGCGCGTTTGTGAAGCAGGAAGGGATTCCGCCGTCGGCGTTCGAGTTCCAGATGTTGTACGGAGTGCGCCGCGACCTGCAGCGCGCCCTGGTGGCAGAGGGGTACAGGGTGCGGGTGTATGTGCCGTTCGGCACCGAGTGGTATCCGTACTTCATGCGGCGGCTGGCGGAGCGTCCCGCGAATGTAATTTTTCTGGCGAAGAACCTGCTGAAGAGCTGAAGGTGCGGCGGGAAATCTGTGTCGGGATGAGACACGTTGTTTGTCGCGGGCCGAATGGTTGAGTGCTGTGTGGCGTTGCTCGGCAGCCATCGACTGCGAGGAAACTCAGGCGGACGCCGGCTCTGCTGTATACACCTGCATTGAAGACGCTTTAAACTCCGGCAAGAGACGTTCGGCATTTTCCTTGCTGGTGTGAGGAGTGTGGCCTTTGCTGAACGAGAGGCCGCATCCCCTTCCGTTGGCCGCTCTACCCCCAGAGCAAAGATGCTTAGCCGGGATTCGCCTGTGAAGACTCAGGAAGGCACCGACCAGATCTGGCGCTTCGGCGTGTTCGAGGTCAGCACGCGCAAACTTGAGCTGCGCCGCAATGGTATTTCGGTGCGCATTCGCGAGCAGGCATTCCGCATTCTTGTGCATTTACTGGAGCACTGGGGTGACATCGTCGGCCGCGACGATCTTCGACGGCTGCTTTGGGATGCGGATACCTTCGTCGATTTCGAACACAGTCTCAACACGGCGATGATGAAGCTTCGTGATGCTCTGGGCGACGTAGCCGAAGCGCCTATCTATATAGAAACCATTCCCAAGCGCGGTTACCGTTTCATTGCGCCGGTGACGCGGCCGGCGGATGCCCGCGGCGAGGCCGCGACGCGCGAGAGCGCATCCGCGCAGATGGCAGTCACGCTGCCAGTTCCACCGAGCCAACCCGCCCCGGCTCAGGCTTCCGGGAAGCTCGGCGCGGCGGCTTCGTTCGATGAGCGATTGCAGGTGTCATCGAAGGCGCCGATGGAAGAAAGCTTCTGGATTGCGGTGCTGCCCTTCAGATCGATCGGGAGCGACGCTCCTCTCGCAGCATGGGCGGAGGGTTTGACGGAGGAGATCGTCACCGGGCTGTCCCGCTTTTCGTATCTGCGAGTGA
This sequence comes from uncultured Acidobacteriaceae bacterium, assembly GCA_963757575.1. Lineage (GTDB taxonomy): Bacteria > Acidobacteriota > Terriglobia > Terriglobales > Acidobacteriaceae > KBS-83. The sequence goes on along the minus strand of CAVWSD010000004.1, from coordinate 16,447 downwards.
TTGCACCGGGAGTGATCGCAGCCGTCTCTGCTTCGCGAAACGCGGGCACATCGATCGATGTACGAGCAGTCGGCGAGGAAATGGGAGCGCGGTATGTGATGGAGGGCAGCCTGCGCCAGGCGGGGGATCGTGTGCGCCTGGCAGCGCAGTTAGTCGATTGCAAATCGGGCGCGCATCTCTGGGCGGAGACCTATGATCGGCCTTTTTCTCCGCAGGCTGAATTTGAATTACTGGACGGAGTGGTTCCGCAGATCGTGTCGACCATCGCGGATACGTATGGCGTTTTGCCGCGCAGCATGAGTGAGGCGCTGCGTCGCAGGGATCCGTCTGGCCTGACCCCGTATGAGGCTGTGCTGCGGGGCTTCGCGTTTTTTCAGCGAGTGAGCGCCGAGGAACATCTTCCGGCACGAACGGCGCTGGAGCACGCAGTGGAAGAGGCTCCAGGGTATGCAGACGGGTGGGCCATGCTATCGCTGATCTGCAAGGAAGAATTGACGCACAGGTTCAACCTTCTGCCGAATCCGCTAGGTCGAGCCCGGGCAGCGGCGCAGCGCGCAGTGGAGATCGCACCGGCGAACCACCTGGCGCATCATGCACTGGCAGCCGCGGAGTTCTTTCTCAAGGCAGATCAGAGTTTCCGCATTGCAGCGACGCGAGCTATCGATCGGAATCCGATGGATGGCTTCACCCTGGCGTATCTGGGTTTTCTGATCGCCTACAGCGGCGATTGGGAACAAGGGGGCGCATTGTCTCGCAAGGCGCGCGGACTGAACCCTCATCATCCAGGCTGGTATTGGTTCGTACCGTGCTTCGATGCGTATCGCAACAGCGACTACAGTGCAGCGCTGGAGTTTGCGCACAGAGTGAACATGCCGGACTTCTGGCGCACCAACCTGGCGATCGCAGCGGCTTGCGGGCAGCTGGGGGAAGCTTCGGCTGCAAACACGCTGCAGACGCTGCTGAAGCAGCGGCCGGATATCGCTGAAGCACCGCGCGAGGAATTGTCCGTGTGGTGGCAACCGGAGATGGTCGAACACCTGATTGCGGGACTCGTGAAGGCCGGACTCGCGGATACGGGGAGATAAACGCCTGGGTTGCGGCCCCCACCAGCAAAAGAGGCGCATAGGCTTTTCGCGAACACATCTGCAAGCGGGCGGAATCGAGCCGGCGCAATGGGGCAGGCGCGAATGCGCGGGACATACCACTCTCAAAACCTTCTTAATGTCAGCCGCTTAGCCGGTGATACGCGTTCTATTCCGGAATTACCTCCAGTGCATGGTGCATCGCGCGGCGAGAGCGCAGATTACGACCATCGCAAGCGGTTGCCGGGCAGCAGAGATGCTCGACGGAGACCGCAATTCAAAGGAGTCTCCCATGACACGTCGCAATCGCATTTTCGCTAACCTGCTGCTGACTCTTCCGACGATCACTGGCCTGCTGGTGGCAGCACCCAGCGCTTCGGCACAGTCCAACAAAATGAACGTTACCGTTCCGTTTGCATTTTCAGTTGGAAAGCAGCATCTGGCTGCCGGCTCCTACTCTGTCGAACGGACATCCGACTGCTTCCTTCTGGTTCAGAGCAAGGCAACGCCCAGAGCCGCGTATTCTGATGGTACGTGAGGAGGACGGGAGCGCACCGCAATTCCGGGGGCCATCTCACCTTTCAGCGGGAAGGAAGAGGGATCTACCTGACGCAGGCCTGGTTTGCGGGCGAGGACCGGCACGTCCAGACGGTGGCTAAACCCAAGCGTGACCTGGAGTATGCGAAGCAGATTGCGCCGGCCGAGCAGATCGAAATCGCTTCTAAGTAGAACGTTCGAACGGAGCTCTCAAAACCAGCTTGCTCCCAGGATGACACTGGCCTCCCGTGAAGCGGGAGGCCAGTGTTGTTTGCGATCCGTTAAAGAGCCGGTGCGCAGCGGTTTATTTCAGGCCATAGACATCGATCTCGCCCTGTGGATTCGTCGCCGTGGTCAGGTCGTGCCCGGTGGAGATGTAGACCCTGCCATTGGCGACGATGGGCGAGCTGAACTTGATGCCGTAACCGGGCTGGTCAGAGCCCGTGCTGCTGTAAAGCTCGTTGCTCAGATTGCTTGCATCGTACGCACGCAGGGTGGCGGCGGTGGGTGAGGCGGACCCCAGCGGCTGACCTTCGTCGATCATCCAGAGAATGCCGTCGGCGTTGCCGTTGGCCGAGATGAAGGGCGTGGTGCCGCGGGTGTTCGGCTGAATACTGGGCGAGGCGTATTCCTGCCCGCTTAGCTGACCGGCCGAATATTGGAGATGGCGCACGCCGGTGGGTGTCGTCGAAGTGGGGGTGACCCCGATGTAGATCGACCCGTTGAAGTATGCGGCGGTGCCGAAGATCTCGTAGGAGTTGATGGTTGCGGGGTGAGGCGTATTGGGGCGCGGGCCTGTTGTCGGTGCACGAGGAGGAGTAGGGGCTAATGACACCCTGTTCGACGAAGATGCTCTGCGCCGCCCCGGTATCGTTAGCGTGCTCCTGGCCGAGATTTGAGGTATTGACCAGGTAGAGCTTGCCCATTTTGCCGCCGCCGACGATCTGGCCCGAGCCGGGAATCATCATCAGGCCGCCCGCGGCAAGATCCGAGTCCTCGCAGTTCATGTAGTCGTACTCCTGCGGAGTGAAGTAGTCGGCGACCTGCAGCATTCCGTTGACAGGTGTGGGGCTGAACTTCAGAATCGAATCCCCGTAAGACCCCTGCGAGGGGTCCCACGGACCATTTCCGGTAGAGATGTAGACATTTCCGGCACTGTCTGCGACCGGGCCGCCGCTGCCCATCCAGACGCCGCCCGCGCCTCCGTACGTGCCCTCGCCGTCGATATTGGGGCTGGCGTTGAAGACGCCGGTTCGGGTGAGCGTCTGCGCATCGTAGGACAACAGCCATCCACTGTGGCAGCTTCCCACGCCGATATAGATCGTGCCCTGTGACAGCAGAAGCGCTGCCCTTTGCACACATCCAGAGGGCAAGGACACCGTGCCGTTGATAGCGGTCGAGTTGGTTCCCGGAACCGACGCGGTGATTGTGACCGGACTATGTTTCTGGGCTCCGGTCGTGATATCGAGCGCACTCAGGCGATAGGTAGCGCCGCCTCCTGAAGCTTTCTGAGACGAGACCACGTAGATCGTATTCGTCGACGGATCGATGACCGGCGTGGATGTGATGCCTTGAACCGGCTTGACCGTGCCGATGATCGCCGCCTCGCCTGACTGCAGTACAGAGGCCTTCCACAGCGGCTTGCCGGTGCCATAGGTGTCGGCGTCGAAGGCGTAGACGCTGTCGTTCTCGGTGGCGATATAGAGCACGTTGTGCGCGGCGCCGTTGATGGTGATGTTCGACATGAGCAACGGCTCGGCGTAGGCGTAGCCATCGACCAGATAGGAGAAGAGCTTGCCGAAGCTCTTTGGCGCGACATTGGCTGGGGTGAGAGAGGTCTCTTTCGGGTTGAGTCCACTGCGGCCGTTGTCGTAATGCCAGGTGGGTACGTTGACGCCCGTGCCCACAGCTATTGTCACGGATGCGGTTACATTACCGGTTTTTCCCTCGAGCGACGCGGTCACGGTGGTGGACCCGGATGCGACGCCGGTGGCCAGGCCGCCCGCGGCGATGGTCGCGACGCCGGTGTTCGAGGATTTCCAGGTGGCCGTCGACGTGATGTCAGAGATCGAACTGTCACTGGATGTTGCGGTGGCGGTGAACTGCTGTGTGGACCCGACGGCGAAGGATGGAGAAGCCGGTGTCACGGAGATCGAGGTGATGCCGGTGACGGCCAGGGTCGTACTGCCGCTCACACCGTTGAGCGAAGCCGTGATGGTGGTGGAACCCGCGGATGCCGCGGTGGCCAGCCCTGCCGCATTAATGGTGGCAGAGGCTGTATTGGAGGATTTCCAGGTGGCGGTTGCGGTGATGTCTTTTGTGGATGCGTCGCTGTACGTTGCCGTAGCGGTGAACTGCTGCGTGGTGGTTGCAGCGATGCTTGCGGTGGCCGGAGTGACTGTCACAGAGCTAACCGTGATCGGTGGCGCGGAGACAGTGAGGGGGGCGCTGCCGGTGACGCCGTTGAGGACGGCGGAAATGGTGGCGGAGCCCGCGGCGAGCGCGGTGGCGAGTCCAGCGGGACTGATCTTGGCTGTGGCGGCGTTGGAGGAGGTCCATGCGGCCGAGCTGGTCACATCCGCGGTGGAGCTATCGCTGTAGGTGGCGGTGGCGGTGAATTGCTGGGTGGCTCCGGCGACGATGCTCGCGGTTGCGGGAGTTACGGCGATGGCGGTAAGGGTCTTTGCGGGTGCGGAGACGGTGATACTGGCGTTGCCGCTGATGCCGCCCATTGTGGCGGTGATGGTGGTCGAGCCGGCGGCGAGCGCGGTGGCCATGCCGGAGGCGGTGATCTTCGCCACCTTCGCACTTGCGTCGGTCCAGGTGGCCGATGCGGTGACGTCCTGGGAGGAGCCGTCGCTAAAGGTTCCCGTCGCTTTGAACTGTTCTGTCGCGCCCACAGAGAGGCTGACGGTGGTGGGCGATGCGGCGATGGCGGTCAGTGTCTTCTGCGAGGGCGGAGACGATGTAGTCCCACCGCAACCGGTGCTCGCGAGCAGCAGGGCGACGGCGAGCGAGAAGAACAACGAGTATGCAAGTTTGAAATCGCGACGAGCACTTATTCCCATTTACGAGCCCCCAAGGACAGCGAAAGCTTCAGCCATGTGCCGGAGGAGCGAGTAGCTCGCTCAGGCATTCGGATTTACGACGAATTCGAGTTGGCTCTTCCGTTGTCGAAACGGGCTGCCGGGTTTTGGGGGGAATACCAGCAAGAACCAAAGCAAAAATGTAACCGGTACTACAAGGAGTTCTACAGGCGCTAACTATCCAGTTCGCAACAAAGCCTATCTCACATTCCGCCTGTTCCATGCAAGACCTGCGGAGATTAGTTTAGTGACAGTGACACTGAATTTGGCCAGATAAAAAACGAAACCCTCATTACAAGGTGAATACGTGGAATGTTACCGATGGCGACGCGGTAACTCAAATTATTGCCTGAGTGAACGAGTATCTCGGGTGGCAGAGAGTGTATCTCAGGCTACCGCGGAGTGTAGGGCTCGACGGAGAGCAGGTTGCTGAGGACCTGGCGCTCATGCTCCGTGTACATAGAGCGATAGGCAGGCGAGTTGAGCACCTGCTGACGCTGACCGGGAGGGATATCGCGCAGCGTGCGGAAGGCGCCACGCACCTGCTGCTTGCGCGCCGGATCCATGTTGCTCAGCTCCTGTGCGGAGCCGCGCACTGCCTGACGGCGCTCCGGGCTGAGGCGCTCCATGTTTTCGACGCGGCCGAGCGTGCGCTGGCGCTGCTGCGGTGGCATGGTGTCGAGCTGATGGAGGCGATCGACGAGGCGTTGCTGCTGCTGCTGGGGCAGACGATTGAAACCCGGCTCGCGGCGGAGAGCATTTTCCTGGCCAACGAAGGATTCTCCCTGATGGCTCTGCAGCCAGTTGCCGAGGTGCGGGCCACGCAAGTTTGCGGACGGCGCGCCGTAGGGGGCGCCGGGTCGGGGAGCGTAGCCCGGCGGGGCCGCGCGATAAGAAGGACGCGGAGCGGGCGCGGGCGGAGCGGAGGAACGGGGTGCGGACTGGCGCGGAGGCGGCGATGGATGAGGGCTTCCGCCGCTGCCATGCTGTGCGTACACCAAAGGCAATACGAGTGAGCAAGAAACCAGAAAGACTGCCGAGCGGGCGAGTGCACGTGCCAAAACCACAGGACGGGAGGCACGGCCACGGTCAGGCCCGAGGCATGTGCGGGTCGGGCGATTGTGCCGAGTTGCATTCGACCGAGGCATGGAAGTTCATCTTTCCTGATAAATGCAATTGCAGGAGAAACCGCGGGGGGTCAAGCCGGGCCTTACTCCACGATACTTAGGGTAGAGCTTCTTCTTCCTGCAGTGCTCTAATTCGCCGATGGATTGCCGGAACCATCATCCGGATCTCCATCGAGCGAGTTCAATTGTTGATAGACCTGCGCGTTGCCATCGAGTAACTGCAGATCTTGCACCGTGGCAGACTCCTGCGGAGTTGGCGGCTGCGCGCCATGCTGTACCCACACGGCAGTGCCGCCGCCGATCATCAGCAGCAGGGCAAGCGCTCCGGCAGCGATGGGGCGAAACTGAAGGCTCGACCCGTAGAGCAGACGCGCACGCATGCGTTCCCACACGGTGGCGGGAGGGTTGGCCTTCTCCTCGCGCAGACGCGCAGCGAGCCGGGTATCGAAGTACGGCGTCGGTTCGGGCGCTTCCCAGGCATCCATGGCCAGCATGGTCGCCTGCAGCTCGCTCAACTCCCGGCCGCACTCCGCGCAGCTAGCGACATGCTCGCGGGCAGAGGGCGCGGCAGCCGCGGGGTCGAGCAACAGCTCTGCTATTTGTGCCTGTGCCAGGTGCGTTCTGGTCGTTTGCGAATGTGTCTTCATCAGCGACATGGTGCTAATTCCTTGCTCCGATGCTGGATATTGGCGGGGGAGTTGAGCATCAGATGAACTCCTTGAGCCGCTCGCGTAATGTCTGGTAGGCGCGGAAGAGCAGCGACTTGGTGGCCGACTCGCTAAGCTTGAGAACTGCGCCTATCTGTTTGTAGTCCAAGTCCTGGTACTTGTGCATCAGGACGGCGGTGCGCTGGCGTTCGGGCAGCGCCATGACGTGTTTGCGGATCGCCGCGAGCCGTGCCTCCCGCAACATATTCTGTTCCACCGTCGGGGTGGTATCGGCCACGTCCGGGCTGACGCCGGTTTCCGGGTCGGGCTGATCCAGGTAGACGGCCTGCGCCCCCCGCTCGTGGCGGGTGTCCCGCGCGTGGTTGACACCGAGATTCGTCGCAATGCGATAAAGCCAGGTGCTGAACTTGGCCTCCGCACGATAGCTGGCGCGGGCGCGATAGACGCGGAGGAAGACCTCCTGGGCCAGTTCCTCGGCGACGGCCTGGTTGTGCACCATCCGGTACATGTAGTGCAGCATCTGCCGGCGATACTTTTCGACCAGCAGGCTGAACCCAGCTTCGTCCCCGGCCGCGACGCGCAGCATGATCTCGGCATCGGAGAGCTGACTCCATGCGCTGGGAGCGAGCGCGGCGCTCGCCGGAGGGTCGCCGGCGATGGGCCTGACATGCGATTGGGGACGAACCGCAGCGGTAGCCATGTCTTCCTTAACACTGTCTTCAGCAAAACGTTGCGCGGATTCCCCGGCTTCTTCTTCCTCCTCTTCGTCGTGGGGATCGGCATCCGGATCGTCGCCGCTGCCGTCGTGCGGAAGGTCTTCATGAAGGGCCGATTCCGGTTGTGCGAGGGGTTCGTCAAGCGGATCGGCGAGGGGGTCTTGCTGCGGATCGCTGTCGTCGGCTGGGGTGCGGTCCTCGTGTGTTCGGCGAGGCCCACCGGGGTGGCGCGTGCGGGATGAGGGGCGGAACGGCATGAGAGGCTGGAGCGTTTTCCCTGTTACTCCGTACGGCCAGACTTCGCCGAAATGGGCTTTTCTGGATGGAAAGGCCCCGTGAACGATGGCGCTCCTGTTGGCCTACAGGGAAAATGCTCTATCGCATTGTAGATGCCGGAGTTGGGGCGGTGGGCAGGACTGGAAGGTGGATTGCCGGGGGTTGGGCGGCCGAGCGCTCCGATGGTAAAGTGGGTGTGTCCGCATCCCCTGCGGGGCGCTTAACTCAGCGGTAGAGTGCCACCTTCACACGGTGGAAGTCGCAGGTTCAAATCCTGCAGCGCCCACCATCAAATCAACAACTTACAGGCTCATACGACTCCTCCAGGGTCCAATAAGGGGCCATCTGGGATTCGGCAGCCTCCTCCGCTGGCCTCCCGTCAGTAATTTGGTTAACGACTTTGGCCTGTGGGAGCGCTGGCTGGATGTGCTTCTGCATAACCCCACATGCCCACAGGGGAATCTTCCCTTTGGACTGCGGGCTGGCGAACACCCAATCGTCGGGTTTGTCGTAGGCACTTGATTGCCGCACGATGTGGAGAGCATCCACCAGAGCGGGATGGATCGGAACAGGACGCCGCGAAGCCTTGGTTTTTAGCTTCGTGACATTTTTCTTCACCACGCCGCGCCTGAGGTTGAGTACCCCTTCGGCCCTTATGCCGTGATTGTTTGACGACTTGGGAAGCAAAAAGCGCTGCATTCAAGAGTTTAAGGCGCTCACCAAATAAAGCCATGTCCCCATAGTCTGAGAAGCACTACCTCATCAGCCAAATGATCGCGGACACTATGGTCGCCCCTGGTGACCCCTGCTCCGTACGTTTTTATCAGTTGTGATACCTCGCACTTGAGATGCGCAAGCTGCAACTCAACGTATGAAAAACTCTGCATTTTGTGCGTCCGCGCAAAGTTGTGCAAAAACGCAGCGTACCCTGAGCATTGGTTTTCTCCTGAGGCACCACTGGATTTGAACTGGAGCGATATGTGCTCTAGTAGACTCAGGTAGCTCCTCAACGTGTTCTTGTTTCCTCATACCAAGCTGCTGAGTTGATGATGCTGGTTACTTCGAAAATGAGACGATCAACAACTTCTGCCCGCTTCGCTGGGTCTTTGATTGAAGACTTGAGTACTGTCAGATGTCCTGACAGTAGCGTGCGAATCATCTTGTTAGTGGGCGCATCGATTTCTCTTGCTTCATGAAAATCGCTCTCCGGTGCTTGGTTTTCAGCCCACCTGAACAGCGCTTCAATCAGGCTTCGTGCTTGCTTGGGATTTTGATTTAGATATCGAGTATGGGTGGGATGTAGCGTTCGCCTTTGGTTCATTGTAGTGGGACCCTCGATGCCCATCTCCGCGCTGAAGCGATCAATCCAGTGTTTGTCTGCCCTACTACCTTTTTCAAAGGAAATATCTAACTGCCTGGAAGCTTCCGAGTTTTCTTGTATGCGCGCCTTGACGAATTCCTGCCGTCTTCTCATCTCGTCCGAGACAGGTTCGATGAAAGTGGGGCCTGAGTGTATCTTGGGATCGATGTGCGAAAATGAATCGATCCAAGCGAGTGTGTCATTTGCAATCGCCTTCTTCTTCATAGCGCCGCCAAAGTTGAGTTCTTCAGTGCATCCTGCAGTCGCTTGAATTCGAGAGGTCTCAAATACTTCGCTGTCATCGGAACGTCCTTCAGAAGTAATTCGTAGTAAGTGTGTTCATAGTTGCGATGCCACAATGTAAATGATGTCGTTCCCATTTCGGCCCTGCCGAACGAGGGCTGAAGCAGATGGTCAAGTTCTGGGTTGTTGATGTTCGTAAAGCAATGGCGGCTGGCGAAAGCTGCCTGTGCTGCATTGATATCTTCGACCGTTGGCCGAAGAACATCGCGCGTGCGCTCTACATCCGGCAGGATATGTAGACAGGTCAGCAGGGATATCGGTAACACCACTTCCACGTTCGCCCGATGAAAACCCATTCCATAGGATAGTGTATTGTCTGCGCTGCGTGCCCGCCAGCCTCGGGTTCGGGTGCCTTCAGCGGCTTACGTCCCACAGAACGTCCACCGGACGCTTTCCTCGGGACCTGCGGGCATAGCATAACGCTCCAGTCCCGGCGGTTCCTCGTATGGCTGTGACACAACGGCCAACAACTCTTCGAATGGCTGGAAATCCTGACGCTCGACCGCGGCACTGAGCGCGGCCTCGACCAGATGGTTGCGCGGGATGAATACCGGATTCGCCTTTCGCATAGCAGTGGTACGCTCCTCGGATGAGACTGGCTCTTGGCCGAGTCGCTGGCGCCAAGCAGCAGCCCACATGTCATAGGCTGCGGGATCAGCAAACAGCTTGCGCACTTCCGCATCGCCTTCCGCTCCGGCTGCGGCATCGCAAAGTCGGCGGAAGGTCAGGGTAAAATCGGCGCGATTCAAGGCCATGCGTTCGAGAAGATCCTGTGCCATCGCCACATCGCCGCCGCGCTCGGTGAACAGGCCGAGTTTGCTGCGCAGCCCCGCCAAGTGCGCCGCCTCATATTGCGGAGCGAAGGCTTCCAGGGCCACTCGCGCCGAAACCATCCCCAGTTCTTCGCTCCCTTCTTCCTGCTCAAGGAGCGGCAGCAGTGACTCTGCCAGCCGCGTCAGGTTCCAGAGCGCGATGCGTGGCTGATTGCCGTAGGCATAGCGGCCCTGGCTATCGATCGAACTGAACACCGTGCCCGGGTCAAAGGCTTCCATGAACGCGCAAGGTCCGTAATCAATGGTCTCGCCCGAGACGGATGTGTTGTCGGTGTTCATCACGCCATGAATGAAGCCAAGGAGCATCCATTGGGCGATCAGGTGTGCCTGCCTGACGATCACGCCATCCAGAAAAGCACGATATGGCCGCGCCGCTTGTGCGACCTCAGGATAATGGCGCGCGATGGCGTAGTCGGCGAGCGTCCGCGTTCCTTCCGTGTCGCGCCGTGCGGCGAAGTATTCGAAGGTGCCTACGCGGATGTGGCTCGCTGCCACCCGGGTCAACACCGCTCCCGGTAAGGATGTTTCGCGGAAGACTTGCTCCCCAGTGGTCACCGCAGCCAATGCCCGGGTGGTCGGAACTTCCAAGGCCGCCATCCCCTCACTCACGATGTACTCACGTAGCACCGGACCAAGAGCGGCCCTGCCGTCGCCCCCGCGCGAGAAAGGGGTTGGACCGGAACCCTTGAGCTGGACGTCATAGCGCACACCATCCCGTCCGATCAATTCCCCCAGCAAGTTCGCGCGACCATCTCCGAGCCGGGGCACAAAGACACCAAACTGGTGCCCGGCATACGCCATCGCCAGCGGCTCTGATCCGATGGCGACGCGATTGCCGGCCAGAATCTCGGCACCTTCCGGGCTCGCCAGCATCTCTGGATCGAGGCCCAGCTTGCGTGCCAGATCGGTATTCAGTTTGATCAGCCGCGGCCCCGCCACAGGCGTCGGGTTCAGTCGAGCGTGGAAGCGTTCCGGCAGTCGCGCATACGTGTTTTCGAAGGAGATACGCGCACGCTGCGAATCAATCCCGGGGCTGGCAGGTGAAACAGTCGTGGACTCTTGGAATGACTTCATAGCTATCCGATGTTTCGATGTTCTCTTTCGAGCCGGTTGAATAGTGGCCGAATTGCAAAACTCCAAATCCCCGTCCCGGACTGACTGCGCCCTGTTTCCGCCGAAATCCAACTGAATACGGCACCCCCGGGCAGGCGTGTTTGGCAGAGTCGTGAGACCAAATTTCTAAGCCAGGATGCGAGCTCGGCAGTGCTCGAAATGTCGTGGGGCCGAGGTCGCGGGTCCCATAGGGGCTATCTCTACCACCCGGAGAATTGCGATGCCGCCCTCCGTCTTAGCAAAGTCTCCGGAATGTCTCGCGAGATTCTTATCCGAATAGCTGGCCGAGTCACTCCGGCAACGCAAAACTGAATAGATCGAAGCCTGACGCGATGGCGACGTACTGTTTGCCCTGTACCGCATAGCTCATCGGGGATGCGTGAAGAGTTTGCCCGGTGTTAAAGTGCCACAATGACTTGCCGGTCTTGGCATCCGCCGCTTCAAAAAAATCTGCATCATCGGCAAAGAAGACCAGACCGGTCGCGGTGGTCATGACGCCACCCCAGGAATGAGAATCCCCTGCTTGTGGGTAGCGCCATGCAAAAGTTTTCGTTTGGGGATCGAAGGAAAGAAGGATACGTTCCGTTTTGTCGTTTGGATCGTGCTTGGTTCCTGTTGAGTAATACTCTCGACCCTCTTCAAATGGGGCTGGTTTGACAAAATATACCGAGCAACCCTCAAAAGCCAAAAAGTAGAACAAGTGTGTCGCTTCGCTATAAGAAGGCGAGAACCAGTTGGTTGCACCCACAACGCCGGGACAGATCAGGGTTCCATCCGGGGTCGGCTTTAAATCCGTAACCATCGGACGACCATTGGCATCCACTCCTGTCGCCCAATTGATCTTCTTTGCAAATGGCGTAGCCGATAGGAATTTTCCATTGGTTCGATCAAGGATATAGATAAACCCATTTCGGTTTGCCTCGATCAGAAGCTTTCTCGGTTTTCCCTGATATTGCATATCTACCAGGACGGGTGTCTCCGCGCCATCGTAGTCATATAGATCATGCGGTGTGAATTGGAAATACCATTTCAATTTTCCGGTATCCGGATCGATCGCCAGTAGACTCGCGGTGTAAAGGTCATCGCCAGGCCGGACGCTGCCATCGTAGTCAGGCGCTGCGTTGCTGGTGCCCCAGTATAGGGTATTCAGCTCTGGATCATATGTTCCCGGCATCCAGGTTGTCCCACCGCCGCGCAAATAACTATCTCCAGGCCAGCTTGAAGAGCCGAATTCTCCCGGACCGGGAATCGTCCACAGACGCCATGCCAACTTGCCGGATATAGTGTCGAAGGCCGCAAGAAAGCCGCGAACCCCGTCGTCGCCGCCTGAGGTTCCTACCAGTACTTTGTCCTTTACGATCAGCGGGGCACTCGTAGCTCCGTAGTTCTTGTTCCAGTCGGCGTATGCCACGTCCCAGATCAGGTTTCCTGATCGTGCGTCCAGGCACAAGAGGTGAGCATTGTCGGTTTCCATATAAAGTCGTGTGCCCAAGAGAGCAACACCGCGGCTGATATGTCCGGAGGCGTCATCGATCAAGCCGCTGGAAACCGGCCGAGAATAGTGCCACAGGATCTGTCCGGTTTGCGCATTGAGGGCATATGCATCATTGGAAGCTGTGACATACATGATCCCATTGACAACCACAGGGGTGACTTCAAGAATGCCGGCATTTTTGCTGTGGAAGACCCATTGAGCCTGAAGATGTCTGACATTTTGCGGCGTGATTTGCGTAAGGCTGCTAAAGCGCCTTCCTGTGTAATCACCGTTGTAAGAAGGCCAGTCGTCTTTAATCGTTCGAGAGAGCAGCTGTGAGGCTTGTACGCCTGGAGCACGTGCCATGGATGGATCACTGTCCTGCCCGCTCAAGGGAATAGACAACATACACGCGCATACGGCGATTAGCCATCTCCTCTGTAGCCTCATGCGGTCAGTGTCCTTCATCCCTTCCGGTTACAAATACCTCCCCGAGAGCTCCGCGATCGAGCCCGGTGCTATCGATCAGGTGAACCGAGACTCGCGCCACGCTCTTAGTCGTGGTTATCGTTTGTGAGAGCTGAACCGGGTCTTGCGGTCGAACGGATTGAAGCGAAACCTCTCCAGTTTCTGCGCCACGTTCATCATAAAGATATGCCTTCAGCGCTCCGGGGAAGAAGATGCCGAAACTGCCCGAAAGCTTGAGCTTCCCGGCACTGTTCTTCGCGACAGAGGTCGACCCACCAAACCTGCGTCGGTAACGGTTTTCAAGTCGGGGCTCATACGTGAGGGAAACCAGTAGGTATCCATTGCGTATGTTTCGCCGGGTGTCAAGACCGCTATGGGGCTGTTAAGTTCTGCCTCCATATAGTAGGGAGTCTCTTTCAGATCCTTTGAGGTCAGGTAGGGCATACCCTGCGCATCCAGTTGCACGGTGGGTCCGTTCTTGTAGAAGATCACCGAAGCCCTTTCGGGATAATCTGCACCCTCGATGTACCTGGTCTTTTCGACCATCGCATAGTGAGTTACGCCATCGACTAATGCGATCCAACCGGCGGTTGAATCGAGCCATACCTCGTTTTCGAGATATCTCCAATTTAGCCGAAATAGTCCATCCTTTACGCTAAAAGAGGAATCATTCGCCAGCCCATCACGGACATGGTAGCCGTTCAAATATGAGGAGCGGGGATTGAGCTGGGCAAACGCCCAAAAGTCATGGTTGTACTGGTTGGGATCGTTGGCGTCGGACAGGTCATACTGGGAGACGGACTGCACAGACCAAGCGATCGAGTGACCCGTGATGTTCCTGGTAATCGCATGAAAAAAGATTTCAGGGGAGTCGCTGCCGATACTTATCTCACGTGTGTATTGAAGACCCGTAGGCGGGTCCGGAGGGCCCTCCAACCGCGCCGTGCAGCGATTGTTCTGTGACAGAATCGAAAACGCATATGCGCCGTCGTCAAGAGGAGTGGAGGCTCCTGTCCAGTGCTGCTCGTCATCATTGCCTTCGGGCAAGGGCCAAATCTTGTCGCCACCATAGTTGATCCAACGGCCCGCAGCGTCGGCCGGGGAAATGTACTTGCCTTTGTAAACCTGATTGACGAATAGATAGGGGTGTCCATTGAAGCTGACTTGCATCAGGCGGCCGCCCAACTGGGGAACAAAGGTCAGCTTCACCCATTCGTTCGCTAACTCCTGGGCTTGCCATCCATCGAAGGCTACCGCATGAATTTGACACGAGGACGATGGAGTGGGTGTGGACTGCTGAGAACTCGCCGAGCAGACCACTAGAGCAAAGCCAAGGAAGCAGCTGACGGCAGTTAGTTTCATCTACGTCGCCCTCGTTCAACAGGATATTGTTTTGTTGAATGGATCGTGATGAGAATCGGTCCTCTCCTGCGCCTCCATCCGTGGCCCAGGGATCTAGTTGCCCGGTCTTGTGCGAATGCCTTCGGCCGCATGGCCGGCGGGTGAGTGTTTTACCGCGATGAAGGAGATTTGCTCGGCAGCCTCATTGTGCACTTCGAAGTTCTGCTGCAGCACCGATCTGGCAGGATAACGGCCCTCAAAAAACCTGCCGTATATCGCGTTCACTCGATCGGCGTCCTGTACCTCGCGCAAATAGACGGTAGTGGAAACAACATCGGAGAAATCCATATCAGCTTCTTGCAATCCATCCAAGAGATTGCGCATGGACTGCCGCAACTGGAGCTCAAGGTCGGGCGTGACTATTCCTTGATCCGGAATGAAGCCATCTTTAGCAGAGAGATACAGAGTGTCTCCATAGAGAATGCCGGGGCTGGCGGTGGGGCTGGGGGGCATATTTCTTGGCCGGATCGCTTTGCGTTTGCTGAGATCGGCTCCGGCGATGCAACTAAATACGATGTGGTCCCCTTCAGGGAGACCGACTACTTGGATGGTCCCGCGGCCCGGTGTATTGCCGAATTCAAAATAACTCGCGTAAATCTTGCCCATAACCTCGTATTGTCCACCGACGCTCATATAGGGATTCACCCATAAAACATTCTTCATGCTCAGCCGGGCGGCCTTGAGTACCGCACTTACTCTATCGAGAGCCTGTCTGACTTCCCCGGGAAAGTCAGACGCCTCTCTCCCGGTGAGCGGATCTCGACCTCCCTGCGCCGACAGGTACATGATTTCACCTGCCCGGATTGCAGGCGGATCCACGTGCGGGCCTCGCGCCCAGCCTGCTGGCCAAATCGCTTCTCTGTGAATCGTGTCAGCCACGGCAATGCAGTTGATTTCCACTTTTTGTCCATCGGGAAGAGCGGCAACCGTGAGAACAGTCCGCGCGGGAGGGCTTTGGCCGATTGTCTGCCAGTAGACTTCATTCATGCCTGCCACGTCCCGCTCATCGGTGAGATAGATGTTCATCGAGACAACGTTCCCAAAATTCATGCTTGCACCCTTCAGTACAGCCTGAACGTTGTTTAGTGCTTGCGCGACTTGTTCGGCGAAGCCCGTTGGACGTGTGCCGTCGGGCTTACGGCTTCCTTGGCCGGATATGTAGAGTGTGGCCCCGGTCAGAATGCCGGGACTATAGAACGACTCGGCAGTTGCATAGCCACGCGGTTGAATGGTCTTCAATTCGGAGTCTTGGGCAATTAGGTTGAGCCCGAACGCGCAGAACAGAAAGCCGGTAAAAAATGGAACGCTGCGCTTGAACCGATCGGTCATTTCTCCTCCGGAAGATCAGTGCGCTTGTAGGTAGGGACGAATCCATGTGCTCGGGTCCTTAGTTTGTACACGGATGTCGTTGCTGTTATGTACAGGGTTGAATAATCGGCGTCTCCCCATGCGAGATTTGCCGGCTGCTCGGGAACTACGATCGTCCCCAGATGAAGGCCATGCGGGGACCATACCCAGATACCCCTGGGACCTACTACATACAGATTGCCATTTCGATCAACCTTCATGCCGTCTGGTACACCGTCCTTTGGACCGCCTGGCTCTGTACCGAAGATCCGTCCGTTGCTCAATCTACCGTCTGCGTGGAAGTCGTATACGTGGATAGTTCGCCGGGTGGAATCGTCAACATACAACTTGGTGCCGTTTGGAGAAAACGCAAGGCCGTTCGGATCTTGCAGATCCTTTGTCAGCAGTTGAAGTTTACCGTCCGGAGCGATGCGATAGACGCCTTTGAAGGAGAGTTCCTGCTTTTGCCCGCGAGGCAAGTCAGCAGTTGGATCAGTGAAGTAAATAGCGCCATCCGGACCGATCACCACGTCGTTGGGACTGTTCAAACGCTTGCCTTGATAATGATCCGCGACTATTTTGTAGCTCTTGCCATCGGGCGACAGACGGATGATCGCCCGCAGAACGCTGGCACAGTCTAAAAGGCGATGTTGCGG
>CAVWSD010000003.1:0-710414 GCA_963757575.1 uncultured Acidobacteriaceae bacterium | reverse complement strand
GAAGCGAGACCGCTCGGTGGTCGGAGGGGTCTGAATCTGAATGGTCTTTTTGAGCGGTGGCACAGGGACTTCACAGGGCCTCGTCGACCTGTTGGCCGCGGATGCTGGCATAGATGTCGAGATCTCTCTTGATGGGTGGCGTGTAAAACCTGCCGAGTACACGCCGGACAAGCAACAGGAAGTAATGCGGCCGTTTATGCGGAGGGCCTTTTTGCAAATTGGAACCAGCCGTCATCGAAGAGGTTACAGCCTGGGCCAGTATGGCCTGCCCGGATTCGGACGGCGGGACCGTGTCGTGCTCGTAGCCAGAGAAGTAGTGGCAGACCTTCGATGTGTATTCGTCGAGGCCGTCTGGGAAGGTCCAATGGCACATCAGGCGCTGCAGTGCGGCGGCGTTATTGAATCGCGAATTGTTGAATTTGATACTGAAGAAGACGGGCTGGAGGGGTCGGGCCTTCTGCGTGTCGAAGAAGATCTCGGCCTGCCCTTGCTTGCTGATCTCGTCGAGGATGTCTTCTTCATAGGTGTCTTCGCGCATCTCCTGAATGAGAAGGGTAGCCGCGCGAAGGGCGCTCCAGGAGAGCCTTCCCAGGAGTTCTACCAGTAGACAGTGCCGCTTGAGCAGGCGCTGACGCGCGGCCTTCCAGAGATCGTCGCAATGCAAGGCGGCATCGGCAGGAATCGCTGGCGCGGCATTGGCTGGGGTCGGCGGTGTGGCGGCGGCAGGTGCTGGGGGAACAGCCGGGATAGGGGCTGCTAGGGCAGCGTCGGCGGATGTTGGCGGAGCAGCGCTATTTGCAGGAGCTGTCTGAGCAGCGCCGGCAAGAGGGGTCGGTGGAGTGGCATCTGCGGGTGTTACTGGCCAGGCATCGGCAGGAACTCTTGGGGCGGCATCGGCAGGGGGCTTGGCCGGTGCGGCATTGACAAAAGCTGCCACGGCAGCGCTTGTAGGAGCTCTGAGAGTCGCGTTGGTAGCAGGTGCTAGCGGCGCAGCAGCGTCCACAGGGGTTGTCTGAGTCGCGTCGGTGGCAGGTGCCGGCGGTGCGACATCGGCAGGCGCTGTTGGAGTGGCAGCATTCGCGGGTGCTGTCTGAGCCACGTCAGCAGGAGGGGCTTGCGGAGCAGCGTCGGCAGCAAGCGCAGCCGGAGCGGCAGAGGGTGTTGAAACGCCCGAGGGTGGAGCGGGGGGCTGTGCCGGAGTGGGTTGCGTGACCGGGATGCTGGCGCGAACCACCGCGTAGTCAAGCGCAAGTTGAATCGCCGCGGCGCCGTGATCGACAGCGAAGAGCATAGGACGGACGAGGTTGGTCGGATCGTTGTAACCGCGGGTGGGGTCGACGATGATGAAAACACCTGGCAAAGAATCTTTCAGGTCTGCGTAGTAGTTGGGCGGAAACTTCGCGAGCCGGGTCATGACGAGGGAGACATTGCCTGCGATCTGCTTGGCGAGGGCATCGGTGTTGTCGAGCAGGTCGAGCCCGGCCTGGGCCTTGTCGAAGAAGCCATTGGCGGCGGCTATGACGGTATCCGAAAGGGCGATGGCGTGGAACTGGTCGGCGGCAGCCTGGAGGTTGGCGTCGATGCCATCGGTGATGTAGGGCGGAGCGGTGGCGGAGACCTCGTCGAGCTTGCGGCGCATGTCATCGAGCCGTTCGGCGGCGGCGAGCCTCTTGTTGAGGTTGTCGATGGAGGCTGCAGCCTGGACCAGCGGGTCGGCGGAGGCGGGAATCCATGCGGGGGCGTTGTCGATGATATTTTTGATGCGGCTACGTTCAAGCCGGAGAGGCCCTTGAGGTAGGAGTCGATGCGCGTGCTGACTGTGGTGGTGCGATTGGCGAGGCCCTGCAACTGCGCTCGCAGGACGCCTTTCTTCTGCATATTGGGCAGCATGGAACTGGCCAGGAATGACAGCAGGCCGCCGATCAGGAGGAGAAATGCGACGTCGGAGTCGGGCCAGAACGCCGACCAGAATGACGAAAACGGCTGCATAACGAGCGAGACGGGCAGGCTTCGCGTGGGCAGAAGGCCGTCAGGGACGTTGGCGGGAGGAATAACGTAGAGCAGGAGAACCCCGTTTTTGTTGGAGGGGTGGATCCGATCGAGGATTCGGAAGGGTTTGCCGGTGGGAGTGAACGTTATCCGGGAACTGTCACTGGGCGCCATGTAGATGTCGCCGCAATGTTCATCCTGATTGTTGATCTGGAATATCCAGTGGACGTGGTAGGTCTCGGCATCGCCGTTCTTGAGCGCGATGACGACGGGGCTACGAGGGTGTAAGCGAGAGGTTTGTCGGGCGCGCTGCCATCTCCGTCGATGGAGACGGTAAGCGGGGCGTCGCTGGCGAACGCGCTGAGAGTGCCGACGGTAAGGTGCCGTTGAGGATGGGAAATTCGGCCTCACTGGTTCCGGAGATGCCGGTCAGATTTGCGAGAAGTGAGAGCGTCGTGCCCGGGTCAATGTTGGTCGGAAGGTTAGTGTTTTTGCCGTAGTAGTCCGTGGCCACCGCCGCACCATTGATTGCGGTGTGCGTTGCGGAATCGACGATTGGACCGTGGGTGAGTTTGAGGTCTGTAACAGCGGTAGTGCCCTGATTGCTGAGGGTGAATGTAATTTCTCCGCCGCCACCGTGGAGGGCGATGGGATGGGCGGCTCGAAAGAGCGGGGCGTCGCTGGCGAACGCGCTGAGAGTGCCCGAGCGGTAAGGTGCCGTTGAGGATGGGAAATTCGGCCTGACTGGTTCCGGAGATGCCGGTCAGATTTGCGAGAAGTGAGAGCGTAGTGCCCGGGTCGATGTTGGTCGGAAGGTTAGTGTTTTTGCAGTCAGTCGTCAGGGCCACCGCCGCACCATTGATTGCGGTGTGCGTTGCGGAATCTACGATTGGACCGTGTGTGAGTTTGAGGTCTGTAACAGCCGTGCTGCCCCGGTTGCTGAGAGTGAATGTAACTTCTCCGCTGCCGGCGTGGAGGGCAATGGGATCGGGAGCTTGAAAGACGAGCTGTGCGTGACCTGGAAGAGCGAGGCCTGCCAACAACAGCGAAGCGCAGAATAACCTGTTTTGCATGGAAAGCCTCCCTGAGTGTGTCGGAATGATCCTTCGCAATGCTCTCCCTGTCGGCGAGTCCTTTTCTCGCTCGAAGCAATCCTTAAATTGGACCGGATGCTCAGGTCGGAAAAGGAGATTCGTGAGTGCTCGGCACTTCACTTTAGAGCCTGTGTCAGCCGCGATAGGTCGAAACTGAGACCCAAGCGGACTTGAGAATTGCTGGCGTTGATTCTGAGCTGCGCGATTTGCATAACGATATTCAACAGGAAGAGTCAATCCTGAACTAATAGGTACACTCAGCTTGGCGTCGAAAGTGTACTGTGGCTTTTGAGCGGTTAACCAGTCTCCCTCACCGCTGAAAGAAAGCGTAATCGGCGCCTTACTCCAGCCACCCTTCGGGTCGGTTAGCTTTCCCCTGCAGACCTGTAGCCAACCTACCTCCGCGTGAGTCCTGCGCTTTCTTGCGATCGGTATACTCGAAGCTGCCATTTACAGTCCAATTGATCCGAGTACTCACTCCGTTGTCATAAATCAGTTCAGTTCTGTAGTTGTTGTCACCCTGACCTGTGCGCTGATCTGTAGTGGCCGCAATAGACATTTGGCCCGCGGTGGAAATGGCATCGTAGGTGTCATTCAGAGTCGATAGAAGGTTTAGAGAATGGCGCCATCTCTGCCTCTGCAAGCGATGCGATTTCCTTCTGTCCAGACTGGCTGAGAGAATGTACCGTGCTGGCTATAGTGGGCGACGTGAGCTGAGTACGCTGGAATGAAGTGAATACTTGTTGATCTATGGATGCCACCGAAGGCGATTGGACCTTGGCGCCAGTTCCCGAGCCGCCCGTCGCATCAAGGACAACGTCGGGCGAGGTATCCCTTACCAGTGGATGTGACTACCGCCTTCTCAATTGCTCCATGAGCAATGTTATCAACTGACAACACTGTAATAGTTCCACCACTCCCGCCGGAGATCGTTAGCGTGTCATAAAATTTATATAAGGTTCCAGGATCGATCACAACGAGGCCTTGTTGTGGGAGACCGCCAGTCGTTTTGCAGTCGCTTCGCAAATCAGCACAGATGATTTGTTCAATTCGAGGCGTCAGGCGTGCTGCTGCCGCAGTTTCGTCAGGCTCGCCTAGTCTGTACCACGCGAATTCGATTAAGATTACCCGTTGTGTAGAGTTCACGCGAGTTTATGAGAAGTAGCTTTGCACCATAAACAGTCGCCGGAGTAGTGGAATTGTTTTCCGCCTGCGTCGAAGTAGCAGTTCCAATCGTGAATGTAATCCGGCGCGAGTTCACATGCTCGCGGTAGAACCTGGGATCAGTAGGGCCGATGTGATTGAAACCGGCCAATAGTGCGTAGATACTAGCCGTGGCAGTTCCGCTTCCAGTCCCGCTCTGTCCGGACGACTGACTGGCGCCAGACTGGCCGAGGGTAGGTCCAACCGGAATTAAACTAGCTGCAATGCTTACAAAATCTGTAGCTGAGGACTGATCAACTAAGGACGTAGAACAGGATCGTCGAGGGCGATTCTTTCTGACGATCAGTCCCCTTCCCCGTTCTGTCCGACCTGCTCCTTGTCCAACACAGACATCTCTTGGCAGAACACCGAATTCGTCGATCGACGTGAAATTCGGGCAACCTGCACCAGGTGCCGAAGAAGGCGCGGAGGCGGATGGCGCTTGGCCGAGTAGGCAGATCGGGCACAGAAGCGTTATTGCTAGCGTGGCCAGGTGCACTTTTTTCACAGAAGCACCAACGTGAACGATTCATTTTCCACATCCGTCGGTGCTCCAGTGTAAGTAATCTTGAGAACTGTGCTTATCACGTTGCCCGCATCGCGGAGCTCAACGGTGAATGTGTACCCTCCGTTGGTCAGGAAAGCGAGCCCAATTGTAAGAGTTTCCATTTGTTGGAAGTCAGAGGGATTCTTGTCATGCAACCATTCATATCTACCCATTGGGTGTCCCATGAAATCCGGGGCCTGGTAGAGCGTTCCCTTCACGTCGCTAGCAAAGCTGAAGATCGGCACCGGCCCTACAGCCTCTATCATGAAGTGTAGGAATTGACCGGCGCTTACAGCAACTGATACGGAATTGGGATTCTGCGTCACTACGGTACGGGTCACAGCCATTGCCTCTCCTTGTTCGGAAACAGCACCGGTTGGGTCACACCTGGACGACAGTCCGGGCAAACTCAGCAGTCGGTTGGATTTGTCGACAATGCAGGCTAAGATTGCCGCTCACAGCCACAGTAGCAGTGACGTGTCTGCACACGACCGCTCCTTGTCACAAGAGGGCAACACAATAGCCTTAACGTGAACGGAATATTAGTAAGACGGCGATACTTCTTTTGATGGCAAAGACTGTGACAATACGGGTCCCGAATGTCAAGATAAATCGCTTAGACTTATCTACGGATGCAGTGGAAATATCTTGTCACAAGCATGTGGATCCCGCCCAGCGCCGTAGTCGAATCCGCTATCACTAGTCCCTACTTGCACTTGCACCCAAGATCAGTTTTGCGTTGGAACACCCATTGTGACCGGTGAAACATCTAGCAGGCCGGCTCCACGAGTGTCCCTTCATCCTGGCCAAAGCGCGTTTTTCTCGATTGCTTTTGGCACGAGTAACGCATACGCAGCCAGTGAATGCCCTGGCCGAACTTTTGCCCCTGCTTATCCGACTTCCGGGAGCGGGACAAGGATGGTGGAATCCTTGGGATCTTTCACAAGACCAGTCAGGGCCAATCCTATATCGATCCCCTGTACGGTGAACATAGATCCGACGCACAAGATGCCGGACTTTTATGGGGCGGCTATCATTTCGGGGACAGATCGATGGTCTCAAGCAAGCTGAGTACTTTCTGAATGCTGTAGGTGTTCTATCTGGACTGCTACTGGTCTTACACTTTGAAGCGAATCCTACAGGGCCTAATATGCCGATAGAAGAAGCGCGGGCCTTCGTCACCCACATCAAAGCAGTCACAGGTGTATGGCCAGGTTTCTACTGTGGGCATTACTTCAAGGAAGCGCTCGGCATGGCCGTGGACCCGGTAATCTACAAGGCTTTCATAAATGCGTGGTTAGCTGCGGTGCAGAAGAATGATGCGGCTTTCCAAGCTGCAGGGGCGCCAATTGCCCAGGCAGTGAATGCGCTGTTAGGTAGCGGATCAGCAGACGCGGTTGCAGTCCTGGATACAATGACCTCGCTCGGGAGCGCATGGCACTCAGCCGGAGCGACTGCCGAGCGTTCAGGCAATTTCGATGCTTTCGTGGCTGCTTACGCGACTTATGATTCGGCGTTTAGCGACTACATTCTATCGCGGCCGGGCGCACCCGTTGCCGCTCTCGACCTGGGAAAGGCTTTAGCAGCATTCACTGACGTGACTTATACAGTCCTTAACGAGGCACGTGGAACACCATTAGCAAGTATCACTTACCAATATCTCACGCCTCCGACGAAGCCTGCGACGCACACCGCGACCGTGGCCTTATCAGAACTTTTTCGGGGCGGCAAACGAGTGCTCTACTTGAGTGGAAATGACACTGGTCAGCGCACTAGCACATGGCTCTCAGGTGCGCAACTGACAGGAAATTTTACTGCAAGCATCTATAACTCACTTCCGCCAGGTGCGGTATACGGGCGCTCTTAAAGATCTCCAAGCCTCAGCAGAGTTCGACAAACCGTTCGGTGGCACGCTGACAGCACCACGAGGCACCATGAGTGTTGCCGGTTACGGCCAATATCAATATGACCCAACTGTGCTCAATGTCACATCAGGGAATTTGGTACCAGGCACAAACATCACCTTGCCAAAGAATGCACAGGTATTGCTGGGTACTGCGGGCTGGCTGGGAATCGTACAGGGTAAGTTGGTTATCAATCTGACGAAAGGTCTAAATGTACCCGTGGCAATAAAATGGTCCAACAAAACGGATTTTGTTTCAGGGGACGGACGTACGAGGACAGATCGGAATTGGCTATGACCTGTCAGCGCTGTCGAAGGTACTGACAGGCAACGGCACAATAGGCCACGGTAACTCGTGAATGAGCTTGCGAGGTTTAGCGAGTCTGTGAGAGCTGAGTATGGAGAATATTCGGATCTCCGGAAGCGGGCTGCTCTGGCTTGCCGCTCAAAGGCCTTGTAGCCTCCCTGGATTGGCCGTGATCAGTACATCCGCCGCTTCGCTTTGGATCCAGATACCGCATACAGGATTGCTTCTAACGGAATGCGGCACGGATGGTTTACAGGAAGAAGATTGAGTCAGTAAATGCAAGCGGGGGGTGTCCCTGATTACGTCAACGCGCGAAAGATCATCAATGGGCTTAACCATGCGGCAGGAGCCAAGCATAGATAACATCAGTATCGGAAGTTCCGGGAACCATCCATTCATTGGTTCCCCAGCCTAGAGCTTTCGTATGCATAGGTGGCGGCGCGCATTGACATCACAGCGAGATCAACGGCGTTCGAGGGTCGTCGACCTCGCCGGCCGCCCCAAACTGGCAGGCCCATAATCGCTCCCCTTACGGAACCCAATCGTCGACTTCGCGGTTGGAGTATTCAATGATTGCATGGACGCAGCGGAAATACTCTCTGAGCATGAATGACATGCCCGCGAAAACGACGCGGGGCAGATCATAAGATCGACTTGTCGACTGTCATTTCTGAGCCAAACGACTGATTGATCAGGAACCGATCGCGCAGTTCCTTGATCTTTTTCTCAGGCACACCAACCGCTGAGGGTGAGACTTGCTTGTGGTCGCCCACAACCAAAAGTTTCTCTCCAAGCAGGAGTGCGGTTAACGCCCAAATATCGGACTGCGATGCCTCGTCAATGATAACTAGATCCAAGAGGCCTCGGCGCGGCAGGGATCGACGAGCTTTGGGTGTGCTGCCTTCTCGCGCGGTGCGGTGTACCAGATGCTTGAACCTTATGACAAATGGTTTGACGTGTTGCGATCCGAGTGCTACATTATCTGCGTTTTAGCATCATCCACCAGTATCAATGCTTGCTGTATAACTCACTTCCGAGCTCGGCAATTTGTTGCGATTGCTCTGTGCTGGCTAGAGCAGGGCCGAATGAACGAGACGCGATACCCGCTTTGATAGCGTCGCTTCGGAACTGGTTCTGTGTTGTGTAAAACAAAGACAAGCCAAGAGGTATAGCGATCACTGCTAACAGCGGACACATTGACCACCTCTGAGAATCGTGGATGCGGCTTAAGATATATCCACACCGCCAGGAGTATGATCATGACTTACGCCCCACACTCATCGATACACTTCATCCCGAAAGTAGATATGTCAGGACTAGGGATGGGAGCATCATTCCATGACGATAGAAAAACCCGCCGACCCCGCCGTAAAGGCGTGACATCCCCGAGCTTCGCGCACGTTTGTCTGAGGCGGACGGCCATACTTGGCATTCACCTCATTCATTCTCTACGCAAGCAAAAGCGAGCGGTTCGCATTGGCTAGGCGAAAGGTCAGGTATCGGTGATTAATCCAACTTTGCATCGCTCTCTGTGCGGAGCATTAGGGTCCGTGCTCCCGTTGCTGATCCGAGCCTCGCAAGAGCAACACGTCCACGTAATTCTCACACGACCTACCCCCGAACTTGTAGATTTGCTGTTCCCGGCATTGATCTCGATCATTCTGGCCGGGGCTGTAGCTGCTTTATTTCAGGACGAGACGAAAGTGATCAAGCTGGTGCTCATTGGCCTCTCGGCTCCGGCCTTGATAACTTCGTGGGCCGGATATAATCTAGCCAAAGACACGGCAAGGGACCTCTCTAACGTCAAGACGATCCAGAATGAAACAGCTCCGGCCGGCGCTTCAAAGCCAGCAAATAAGGCGACCGTAGATTATCGCCTCTTCCCGACAACACGAGCTGTATTTGCCGCAGATGACCGCTCGAATAAAGTGGCGACATTTCCACACTATGACCCGGGACTCATTCAGAGTTTGCAGTCATCTATAACGGGCGCGGCACCTACAAACAGAGATTACTTTGTGGTCATTTGTGCAACACCCTCGGAAGACGAGGCAGCGCGGCAGAGGGTTATAGCAGCTGCGAGATTCCCGGGAGAGGAGGTCGCTTTGTATATCTCCCCACCCGGCTATGACCCTGTACTTTACTCGGTCGTGGTCAATCCGAATAGATCATTCGAAGAAGCCACGGCCCTTCTCAAGCGGGTCTCATCACTCGGGCTTCCTTCTGCTTATATTTGGACATTCGGTCTTCCGTTGCACCCAATTGCTAGCGAAAACACGGGGACCCGGGTCTCGGTTGTGCTAACTAGAATCAATGTGATACATCGTGGTGCTCCCATTCCTATCTATTGGCAGTTCGATGTCTTTGCTAATGGCGCGGGGATTGGAAGAATACCTCTGCGGAAATTCTCAAGAGATGGTGAGGTCTCAGCACCGCCTGGATCGGGGATCATCTGGCAGAGTAACGCTTTCCCTCGAAGGGATAATGTAACACTCAGGATAGTGGGATTTCACCGCACAAGTTTGAAGATGGCCGATGGGTCTACTGATGTCCGTCTAGATAATCCGGCCGGCGACATCGTGGTGCAGGCAACAAATCAGGTAGCAGTTCTGGGATCATTCATGTTTTATTTCAGAGTAGTGGATAGTGCAATTTAGACAAGATAGTGGAAGCATGGGGGATCAATTACAGCTTAGAAGGCAAACCTCCGCGTAAGGGAATGTCTCCGTCGAAACGACGACGGATTTACCTTTACTAAATGCAACCTGAGTACATATACTTTGGCCTTCTCAGCGGAGAGTCGATTACGGATGGCAGGAGTGAAGCGGTCTTGGCAAATGTGAATCCCATTTTGGCCGCGAAAGTTCGACCGGCGGCCGGGCAACTAGTTGAATCAGGAACATATCTTCTTGTTGTTTCAGGGCTGGGAGCGGCGACCGAACAGGATGCACTATATGCGCAGGGACGGAATGGTGTGCCGGGACACATAGTGACGAAAGCAAGAGCGGGTCGCTCGATGCATAATTACGGTCTTGCAGTTGACATCGTGCCTTACCTATCCGGAGCATCGGGAGATCGCGATTTCCGAGGTAACTACATCTATCAGTTTCCTAGAGATATGAGGCAAACACGCCCAGATATACAAAGAGCTAGGGCCACGCAACGGGAATGTGATAACAAAGCGCTCAGTTTTAAGAAATGAATCGGTAGCGGGGAGATCGAGTGGCAATGCAGGGCGGCCCATCAACTTCACCTAGGGTAGTAATCTATGAGATTGTGAACACAAAGCCCCCGGTCTTCTATTTGCTCTATCTTTGGTGAGCATTATTCGTAGGTTAACTGGGCCGAAAGACGGTTGAATACTCTTTGTTGTAAGGGGCGATCTCATGAGCGGCCTTCATCGTCCTCTCCTCCCACTATTCTGCATTCTTCTACTTTACGGAGCGGCTCAGCAAGAACTGGCAAATGGAAAACGCATCTCTGCCGAAGCAGAGTATCAGGTGTGGAGCCTGAAGCACGCGGAAGAAGCATATGAGTGGCAGCACATCTCTACAATGGTCATTTTCGTTGTCGTGATTCTATTGATGGTTGCAGGAGTGGTCTTCTCCTGGATCCAATTTCGTCAGGGGATGCATCATCCCGGACAGGCGATCGCTTCGACTGTGAGTACGATCGCGCAATCAACTGCTGCCTCCCGCGGAGACGCAGCAAACGACACTTTAGGCGTAATCGAGAAGAGCGCGGTTACCGAATTCAGCGCCTCTCCCAGGGAATCAAGGTTGCCTCCTCGACGCTTGGCGTAATTATCCTCGTTATCTCAATGTGCTTTTTCTATATGTATTTACGCTATGTCTACCCTATAGGCATTCAGAATGCTAACCAGGCGCTGAGTGCGGCTAGAAAGTAATTGGCAAGTGATGGGATGCTTGATTCACCTCGCGTCCACAACGTTTCATCGCAATCGCTACAAGGAGGACGAGTATGACAGCAGCTTATGTATTCGATTGTAGCTTTTTATCCCAGGCTAGCTTGTCGCAGTTCTATGCGCCGGCCCAGTCCAATAAAGGCGGATTGCAGGCAGTGCTGGATCGTTTGCACCAAGATGATGAATGGAATAGCCTGAGCGAGATTGCATACGTGCTCGCCACAATCAAATGGGAGACGATGAATACATTTGCTCCCATACACGAAATGGGCTCGTTATCCTATTTTGATAAGTACGAGCCTGGCACCACGATCGGCGACAATCTTGGGAATACTGAGGCAGGTGATGGATTTCTGTACCGCGGACGGGGCTATGTGCAGATCACTGGGAGAGACAACTACACTCATATCGGCGCTCTACTGGGCCTTGACCTCGTAAACAGCCCGGACCTCGCTTTAGATCCAGATACCGCATACAAGATTGCAGCTAACGGAATGCGGCACGGATGGTTTACAGGAAGAAGATTGATTCAGTACATGCAATCGGGTAGCGCCCCTGATTACGTCAACGCGCGAAAGATAATCAACGGGCTTGACCATGCGGCAGACATATCAGTCTTTGCGCAACGCTTCGCTACAATGCTGACCCGCCCGCCAGAGGTCCTAAGCCAGGCATAGATAAGATGAGTATTGGAAGTCTCGGGGAACCATCCATCCATGGTTCCCCAGACAAGTGATTTCGATGCATAAGTGCATGGATCTGCAGCTGCATACCGTGGTCCATTGATAACGCCGGCAGATGGTCGGGAGATCTGGATTCGTACCCTGCTACTTAAGCAGGACGCGACCGTCCTTCGAGGTCACGATTCTCGTCGGCCACAAAAGAACAACGATCTCTGCGGCGGCGCCTTCGGTCTCCCGGAGATCGTCTGCCGTCAGTTGGATAGGTACTGCTCCAATGTTCTTCGACCGGATAGTCCTATAAAAGTCGTCGGTAGCGATACCGGATTAGGTGCTCCAGGAGGTGCCGTTACTCCCACGGTGGCCGCCGGCGAACATGCCGCTGGGGCGGCAGCAAGAACAGGATTAAATTGCGAGAGGGGCATATTGATACTGCGCGTGCAAGAAAGTACCACCGATACTCGTCCCGCAGACGGGATGTAGGTCGCTGAGTAAGCAACCGTGGAGCGTCTAAAACGTGAGGTCGCGTTGATTCTAAGCAGGTTGAGTCGCTTGCGATCCCCTGACTAAGTAGCGCGTTTAGGAAGCTCATCAGTCTTGGCGTGCTCCGAGGAGATGGCTGATCGCCCCCATCAGGGAATAATCATTCCCTGATAGCTGATCAATAATTCCCTGTTCTGAAGCGCACCAGCTCTGCCATAAGCCTGCAGATCCAAAGGAATAGAGGATTTCTCCGCGGCGATTCCTTAGCAAAGGCCCAAAATTTCTCTGTTTTATTCCCTGTTAACGGGAATTGGCCGGAGAGCGGTTCGCTCTGGACTCTATCCACCGCCACAGAGTCTATCTCCTTTTAAATCTGCAACTTAACGGTCGCACAATAGCCCGCATTTGGCCGGAAAACCGCGATTCAGCCAACAATCAGCCGACGATCCACTTACTCTTCGGAAGCAGCGCAATTAAGGTTATCAGCGCATACGTCCCGAAGAAGGCAACGATGGCGATGGTGGGGATTTTGATAATCGTATGGTCCAGGCGGCCGTTCAACAGAGCATAGACCGCGTTAAGCACGATGATGTGGGCAAGATATATGCCATAGCTTCTCTGCGATATATTTCTTACTAGCTTCCAAGGCGCGCTGTCGGGCGTGGCTGGCTGAATATTCCTGAACAGCAGAAAGATTCCAACAGTGATCATGGCGACATTGATGGTCTCGAATCCCCAGGTCAATTCGAGTCTGGGCAGACTCTGCTCTGTCGAAAGCCTGTGCAGAAAGCCGGAGGCGGTGATCGCATACCCGGCGAGGATTAATACGACGGCCGCGAAAGAAAGCGACCGGGAAGGCTGCATGCGGAAGCGTTTGATATAAGCGCCCGCGACAGCGTATCCGATGTAGCCGCTGAAGTAATAAAGCATGGGGGTGGAGTTCCAGAAGGCTTCGCCCCAAATCTCCGGGAAGACAAGATGGATGTACGGAATGGTAAGGCTGACCGCCCACAGGGAGAGGAACCGTTCCATGCTGCGGCGGCTGGCGGATTCAACCCATGGCGACAAAACAGGCGCGATTAGATAGATGCCGAGCAGCATGTAGACGAACCAGAGGTGCCCGACATCCGTGCCAAAGTTCACCGGTATTTTTAGGATGTCGAGCAGGGCTCCCTGCAGGTTGGTCGTGCCTTGCCAGTAAAGGTAGAACGCGTAGATCACGCACCATACGACGAAAGGAACTAGCACGCGACTGAATCGCTTCCGGAAGAAGGCGCCTTCATTCCTCACAGGAAAAAGAAAGACTCCGGAAATCATCACGAAAAGCGGGACGCAGGACCGAAATAGAGAGTTGAGCCAGCCCACCCAGTGCGCGGCGGCCGTATCGAGTACGGATCCGCCGGGGCCGATGTAATAAAACTCACCGGTATGGATCTGCACGACCATGTAGGTCGCTACGACTCTTAGAAGGTCAAGTCCAAGATTTCTTGAAGGGCCCTGGTGCGTGGTGTTGTTGTTTGCTGTACTGGCCGATGCGCCGGAAGAAGTTTGAGTCATCACGCTGCTAATTTAGCTCAACGGTCGCAGGGACTCGGCTACTTTTCTTCTGTTGTTTGTCGGTTCCGAATCTATCGCTGGGCGGTATGACCTCCGGATCCTTCGCTGGTACACCTGAGAAGCCGACCTCCAGGTACTGACCCCATGGTCAAAATTGATTCGGCGATTGAAGGGCGTTGCCGTTTTTGCGGCAGGGTACGCGAGCGCGGAGAGCGCGAACGTTGCAGTGATACATGCGACAAGATGTCGAATAAGGCGATTCAATGGGAGTCCATTTCGAGATAAATGGGATTGCTGAGAAGTTGGAGAGAGCCGTCAGGCCCGTGCACCTCGGCGCGGATCCAGTGCGGCTTGTCAGTAGCGAGCCCGCTCGGAGCCCAGGATAGGGCCTTCGTCTGCTCCGTACTGGTGACCGCGGAGTCGGGCAGTTGCGCCACTGGTGTTCCGTCAACGAACAGCCGGAGCGAGGAGCCATAGCTGCCGGCGATATGCGAGTTGATGATGACGGGTTCTCGAGAGTGGACCTTCAGGGTATCTCCCATCGTGGCGTGTTCCGCACCTGAACTGGCAGTCAGCTCAAGCAGCCGCTGCTCCTGCCTCGGCAGATTCCGCGATCCGGTTAGATCAATGAAAACATGGCCGGCGCGAATTCCGTTCAGGATGGATGCGACGGTAAGCTCCTGCGCAAACACCACTGTCGTGGGCAAGCCGATGGTGTCGAGATCCGGTTGGTGTGTATCACTGCCGCCGACTGCGGTGATGTGAAAGCCGCGTCTGAGCTGGTCATCCCAGAAGGCGATATCCCGCGCACGGAAGTAGGCGCCTGGATGATCGGACGGCCCGTTCGCCACCTCTATTGCTGAGACCAGATGCATATCGGTATCACCGACAATCCAGCCGCAGCCGATGCATCGCTCGTCGTCAGGTCCTACGGGATGGTTGATTGAGACAATCGCACCCGAGTCGCGAGCTTGCGCCAGCATGCTGTTCTTCGATGGGCGTGCCGCATCACCGGTGCGAAAGTCAACAAACTCCGTGGTGCCCCAGATGTTCGCATGGCCGGAGTACGTCGTCATCTCGCGCCCCGGGATCAGCAGCAGCTTGTCGAAATAAGGCTGCAGCTCGCGCTCTTCATCGTAATGCGAGGTGGTGTTGTGATCGGTGATGGCCAGGAAATCGAGCCCATGTCGAGCCGCCTCTTCTACGCTGACGAAGAGCGGGCACGGAACATTCTTGCCGCTCTGGCTGGCGCAGGATCCGTCGCTGTGCGCCGTGTGGACGTGAAGATCGCCGCGATACCAACGTGCGCCCGTGGCGAGAGGAGCTGCGGCGAAGCTCACGCTGCTGCTGTCGTGGTCATGCACAAAGTGAATGCGAACCTCGTAGCTCGAACTGTGGCCTTTCGCTAAGAAGGCGACGCCGATGATCAACTGCCAACGGCCGGCGGGCAGCGGGCCCGGCAGGTAGGAGGGAGTTGCGCCCGTGAGGCTGACGCTGAAGGCCTCCTTGTTGCCGCCGCTCCATCCGCGAAAGCGCTGCGGGTCCTCAAGTCCGAGGTCGAGCGTAGCGTAATCGCGCCGGCCCTGGTAGCTAAAGGAAACGTCGATTTGTCTCAACTCCGGAGGTACGTCGAAGGGAACCATGACGTAGCTGTCAGACTGTTCTGGTGCGATCTTGCCCTGAAGAAGAAGATCCTGGGACTGACCAGATGCCGAGCAGACAGTGGAGAGAAGCACCGCTGTCATAGCGGCTTGGAACCATCGGAGCATCCTAAGAACCTCAAGGGAAGTTGCCGGAGCAGATCTCTGCTCCGGCAGCCAGGTAATGCCAGCGTGGTTAGAACGAGAGTCGCAGGGCAAACTGCATGACGCGCTGGTCCCCAGACAAGGTCGTGATTGCGCCCGCGGTGCTGCTGGTGATATTCCCGTTGGGCTGCCCGAACTCGGGGGTGTTGGCGACGTTGAAGACTTCCCAGCGGAATTCCGCGTTGGCCTTGTCGCGGATGGGGAACTCGCGCAGCAAGGCAGCATCGAAGACGCTGATGCGAGGGCCACGCAGCGTGTTGCGTCCGCTGTTTCCGACGGTACCCTTGGGCGGCGCCGCGTAGGCGTCAGAGAGGCCTGACGATTTCAAGGCGCAGTTCTTGTTCTTGC
Source organism: uncultured Acidobacteriaceae bacterium (assembly GCA_963757575.1). Lineage (GTDB taxonomy): Bacteria > Acidobacteriota > Terriglobia > Terriglobales > Acidobacteriaceae > KBS-83. Next base: position 694,573 of record CAVWSD010000003.1, on the reverse strand, counting down.
TGGTGTAGTACCAGCAATCCGAATCGTTCACGATGTGCGGTTTCCCGATCACGTTCGGAGTGGCTGTGGATTGTCCGAAAGGATCGAGCGAGGTATTCAACGATCCGGCATTTACGGTGAAGGGGTGCCCGCTGTAGTAGGTGTAGACGCCAGAGGTGCGGAAGTCGCCGAAGATCCACGCGAGCCATCCCTGATTGAGCATGGACTTGCTGTGGCCAAAGGGAAGCTCGTATACGTAGTTGGCTGAGATTCGGTGAGGGATGTCGAAGTCGCTGGCGCCATACCATGCGGAGTAGTCGCGCCCGTTGGGGGCCGATCCGGAGTTGCTCTCCAGCTCTTCCGGGGCGTTATCCAGGCTGCGCGAGTAGGTGTAGGCAGCTCGCATGTTCAGGCCATTGCTGAAGCGGTGGTTCAGACTGGCCTGCAGCCCGTTGTAGTTGCCATAGCTGCTGGCATCGGTGTACTCGATATAACCGAAGTTGGGGTATGGCACCACGGCAGCGCCATTCGCCACCTGCACAACGTTGTTCACGATGAGCGGCTGGTTGTAGTCGACGAGATGATCGAGGTGTGTGGATTTGGTTCCGACATAATCTGCTTCAGCGGTCCATCCGCGAGCAAACTCCCGCTGAAGACCGGCGCTCCACTGCTGCACCTGCGGCGTGGGGTCGTGAGGATTGACCGCACGGACGTGATAGGACTGGAGCGAGTTCAGGTTGATGTTGGCGGGGTCGAGATAGCCTGCGGGGAAGCCCTGCGCGGGGGTCAGAACTGAGTGGGTGTTGCTCGCAGCCGTTCGGTTCACCAGGAATGGTGGATTGAGAGACATCTGGTTCTCGCTGCCATACCGTTCGAAGAGTGTGTAGTAGATGCCATAGCCCGCGCGCAGCACGGTCTTCTCGTCTGGCGAGTACGAGATGCCAAGGCGCGGACCGAAGTTCTTCGTATTCGCCTGGACCAGCGCGCGGTCCTCGATGGAGCCTGACTTGGCGAAGACGAGCGATCCGGCACCGCCATTTCCCGCCGGATTGAAGTTGGCCATCTTGTTGTTTCCGGTGAGCGCAGGCGTGGCGAAGTCGTAACGAAGTCCAAGGTTCAAGGTGAGCTTGGGCGTCACCTTCCAATCGTCCTCGAAGAAGCCGGAGGCCATCCACAGTCTCTGGTCAACCAGCAACACATTGGTCAGCTGTGTGCTTTGCGTGTATCCGAGGAGACCGTCCGCGTAAGGGAAGCCGCTGAAGACTCCAGTGAAAGTGAGATCGCCGCGGGTGCCGCCCTCGTCCTGGAAGATGTTACGCATCGGGCCATAGATGCTGATGCCCGCCTTCATAGTCTGCTTGCCCCGTGTGATGGATAGCGTGTCGTTGTACTGGAGCAGTTGGGGAATCTGTTTTTTCGGCAGGAAGTCGGGTGATCCCAGGAAGGCGCTCACGCTTCCGCTGAATGTCGTCAGCGGAACTCCGCCTCCGATCTGAGGATTGGGTGGGATGCCGGGCACAAAGTCGCCCGCCGTCTGCGGCAGAGAGAATGGCTGCTGCTGCGCGGCGGAATAGTTGCGCAAGAACCCGAATCGAAAATCATTCACGATGGTGGGCGAGAACAGGTGCGTCCAGCCGAGCACGAAGCTGTGCGCCTTCAGTTGCTGGTCTCCCCAGGCGGAGGTCGAAGTGCCGTCTGCCAGGCCGCCGAAGTATCCGGGGATGCTACGTGTCCGGTTGGAGTAGTTGTATCGTCCGAAAACAGTGTCCTTAGGAGAGGCGGTCCAGTCCATGCGAGCGTTATAACCATCATTGTCGTCGGTGAGCAGAGCGTTCCGGAAGTAGTTATTCTGCTCCGGGATGACACCACCATTGCTGACATTCGGCTGAGGGAAGAGAGCCATCAGCTTGGCCACGGCTGCGTCAATGCGTCCCGATGGGATCTGATTGTTCAGCAGCGGAAGACCGGTGGCTGGATCCGTGATGGTTGGGTAAGGCGACAGGCCGGCCTTCGCTGCCGCTGCCGGACTGAAATCTCCGATGCGTTCATTATCCAGTGGAACGGTCGAGGTACGTCCCACACCCTGCTTGATCCTGGTGCCTTCGTAGTTGAAGTAGTAGAAGAGTTTGTCCTTCTTGATGGGACCGCCCAGGCTGCCGCCGAACTGGTTCTGGTTGTTCTTGGCGCGCGGCAGATGCTGGCGTTTCGTGAAGAAATCGTTTGCGTCGAAGTAGTTGTTGCGCAGGTATTCGAAGAGCAAGCCGTGCATCTTGTTTGCGCCGCTCTTCGTGTTCACTGATATCACGGCGCCGGGGCTGCGCCCATACTCGGCGGAGTAGGGGTTGGTGATGACGTTGAACTCCTGAATGACGTCCACGGAGGGGTGCGATGCCTCCGTGCTGAGCTCCTGCACGTTCTCGGAAAAGGTGTTGTTGTCGATGCCGTCCAGAATGAAATTGTTCTGCAGAGAATGGACGCCATTCACGTTGAAGTCGCCCGTGCGGCCGGCCGAGGTGTTGCCGCTCTGCTGAGTGTAGCGGCTGATCTGTACACCCGGCACGGTACGCAGCAGGTCATCCCAGTTGCGCAGATAGAGTGGAGTCTGTTCGATGGTTTGCGAGCCAACGACAGTCGCAATCGAGGCGTCGTCCGGCGAGAGCACGGCATCGGATGCCTGTACCTGGACGGTCTGCTCTTGTGAACCGACCTGCAGCTTGAAGTCCTGACGACCCTTCTCGCCCACCTCAAGAACGACGTCCTGCTGCACCCTGGAGAAGCCCGGCTGTTCCACCTTAACGGTGTACTTGCCGATGGGCATGGTCTGAAAGGAGTAGAAGCCGGTTGCGTCCGTCTTCAGATCGCGGGCGTAACCGTTTGCCTGGTTGATCGCAGTGACCTGAACTCCCGCATCGGCTGCGCCGGATGCATCCGTAACAAACCCACTCAGGCTGGCGGTGTTCACCTGCGCATGGGCTGGAAATGATCCGGCCCAGATCAGCAGGGCAGTGACAAGCCACAGCCCCGGTTTCCTGTTTCCTTTGAGATGTCTCACGCGTCTTCCTCCAGAAAATTCTGCAGTCTCAACTCTTTCAGGAACGAGCAGGGCCGCGCAAGGTGTTTGCATTATTCCTTACAGGGGTATACCCCTGTAGACAGTCGTTGTAAAAACAGGAAAATACGAAGGTTATCCGTTTTGCGAAAAACTGATGAACGATCGCGCTGCCCGGGCTCTTTTACCTGCCATTAACCGAAAGCGCATAGCGTCCTAATAGAAAGCAGATGGTAATTAACGATGTTCATTTGTCTGCAGGCCGCCAGGAGATGAAGACCGCGACACTATCGAGGACCACCGACGCGGCGGACGTGCACACGGAAGAATGGGCGCTGCTGAATCGCATTCTGGGGAGCCGACACTTCGCGAAATCTGCTCTGCTTTCCGGATTCCTGCGATACATCTGCGAGAGCCACCTGGCAGGGACCGAGACCTCGCTGACAGAGCACCATATCGGCGTCCAAGTCTTTGGTCGTTCTGTTGAATACGAGTGCAGCGATGACAACATCGTCCGTAATTACGCGCGCCAGTTGCGCAACCGTCTGGATGATTACTTTCGCGGCGAAGGGACAGACGAGTGGCTCCGGCTGGAGGTACCTCGAGGCGGCTACAAGCCGATTTTTGTTCGTGCTCTTTTCGCACAGCCCGACTGCAGAGAAGGACCGCAACTGGCTGACAGTCCCTTAGCCGAACCCCCGCCGCCACAACCGGGCGCGCCAGCAGGAAACGCGATGCGTCTTAAAACAGTGCTCACGATTGCCTGTATCGTGATTGCGCTTTTGATGGCCGTCGGTCTGATGGTGAAAGCACGAGCGCGTCGCGAAGAGGCCAAGGTGTCCCCGATGCATTCCTTCTGGTCAAGAGTCTTCAGCGCAGACCGCAACACTGTCATCGTGACGGCAGACAGCGGATTCGGCACTTTGCAGGACGTGCTTGGACGCCATCTTTCTCTCGCTGACTATATGAACATGAGGCTTGGCACTCCGAAGTTGGACAACGTGAATTCATATGTCGCGTATGACCTCGCGACCCAGCGATACACGTCCATGGTGGACCTCGAGACTGCGATGGCGATCTCGCATCTTCCGGAAGCGGTGCCTAGCCGGCTATCGGTGCGCTTCGCTCGGGATCTGCGCATGGAAGATCTCAAAGAAAACAACGTGATTCTTTTGGGGAGTGACTACACCAACCCATGGGCGGAGCTCTTCGAAAAGAATCTGAATTTCCAGTTCCAGGGCGATGCGGTGACACACACCTGGACGATTCTCAATCGTCATCCTGCGCCGGGCGAGGCGAAGGTTTATCGTGGGGAGCGAGATCAGGCATCGCACCAAACCTACGCGCGCATTGCGTGGGCACCGAACCTGGACCATTCCGGTCACGTATTGATGTTGCAGGGCTTGGACATGGCGGGGACACAGGCTGCCGCACAGTCTTTACTCAACAGCAATGCGCTGGCAGGTATCTGGCAACGTTCAAAGGCCTGCACCTTAGCCGATGGCTCCTTCGAGGTCCTGCTAACTACCACGAGCATCGGCTCGAACGCAGGCACATTCGTTGTGCTGTCGAACCGGCAGTCCTGTTGAGATAGGGTGCGGCCTCGCAATGACGAGCCGAGGCGATCCCAACATTGGGGTCGGTTCTTCTCACTTCACGCAAATTGTCGCGCAGCGTCAATCAGTGCTTGGGTAGTCTCGAGATCTTCACCGGCTTGACTGTGGCCGCAACCCGATCGGCTGACCCGAAGAAGCTCCTGAGTTCGGTCAAGACCAGCTGTTCCAACTCACGCTGATTCGAACCTTGCTCAGCACACGACGTTGCTCCAGATGCGCCCTAAGCTTCCTGACGCAGCCAACCTCCATGTAGGCGCGGAAGATCTCCTGAACCTGCTTAGCCTCGGTTACATTGACGATCAGCTTGCGATCCATAAGATCGTACCCAAGGGTACCCGTCCTCCCATCCACATGCCTTTGCGCTTGGAAGCCGCGATCTTGTCCTGGCTCCGTTCGCCCGTGACCTCGCGCTCAAACTGCGCAAACGACAGCAGCACATTCAAGGTCAGCCGTCCCATTGACAAGGTCGTATTGAACTGCTGGGTGACAGAAACGAAGCTCACATTGTCAGAATCGAATACCTAGACGATTCTGGCAAAGTCCGCAAGGCTGCGGGTGAGGCGGTCTACCTTATATACGACCACTACATCGATCTTGCGAGCGTCGATGCACCTATCTCACAAATCAATTTCAGCCGGTTTGCTCTTTCGGCGTAACTTCCGACTTGCCCGTGACTTGGGAGTAGAGCTCTGCGCACTTACCTGTCCGAAAAACCACTTTTCGGCCATGTGGGCTCGCGTTCCATTGGTGGCGAGTGCATTCGGCGGTTTTCCATCGACGGGTTCCGGGTCCAGCACGACTCCCTTTGCCTAGTACAAACTCTTGCCATGGCTAGGAAGGCAGGGCTAGTATGGCGTTCCCTGAGGTCAGGCAGAAGTACTCGCATGGAACGGCCTTTCCTCTCTTCCACTTCAGCATCGCAAAATCGTGGGGTCCTTCAGCGGTGGTAGCAACAGTGAGGGAGACATGTCACGGCGACTCTTGTTTTGCTTCGCCCTTCTCACTCTCGCGCTGTTGCTGTCCAGAGCTTCGAATGCGTCGACGGCCGATGGACCTGTTCGTCAGCCTACGGTCTTGCAAGGTACGGTTATGGACAGTTCGAGAGCAGCGATTGCGAATGCTTCTGTTGACCTCGACAACGACCGCTCGCAAAGGATTGTCCATACGGTCACAGACCAGACAGGGCGCTATCGCCTGACTGCTCCAGCATCCGGGACTTATCGCGAGACGATCACTGCCGTTGGCTTCAGTACGGTTGTGTTCGACAATGTGCGGCTTTCGGAAGGCGCAGTTACGCTCCCCGATGCGATGCTCCGAGTGGGAAGAGCAACAGATACAATCTATGTGAGCACGGCTCCGGAAGTTTCCGGCGGCCAGATCGCAACCGAGGGTCACGTTGGCATCTTCGGTGACGTGTCACTTCAACAAACGCCTTTCAGTGTTCGGTCCTATACGAACACCTTTATCGAGAATCAGCAGGCCGTGGCCCTGGCAGACATCCTAAACAGCGACGCTACTATTGTTTCGCCCTCACCCTCTTCAAAAGCCAATCAGGAAAACGATGTGTTCCTGGTTCGGGGATTCAGGATCCTGCCCAACAACAGTCTGGCAATCGATGGACTTTTCGGGCTCTATGATGAGGCGCCTTACTTGTATTTCATTGACCGAGTGGATGTCTTCAACGGCCCGAGTGCATTCATCATGGGTTCTCCCGCATCCGTTGGCGGCGTGATCAACCTCGCACCAAAGCGCGCTCATGACAAGCCGTTTCTTCTGCTCGAACCCAACTATCTTGGCAAAAGTATCTATGGCGGACATGTAGACGCATCCGACAGGTTCGGTTCTCACGGCGCATTTGGAGCCAGGATCAATGGCGCATATCGCGACGGCGCGGGAGAAGTTCGCGATTCGCGGCTCCTGAACGGCGGCGCTTCAGCCGGGTTCGATTTTCGATCGAAGATTGTTCTGCTCTCGCTCGATACGCAATACCTGCGCAATTACAACAAGGCCAATCCATACGTTCTTCTCCTGGGGCCGGGACTGACCGGTTTGCCCTCCGGCGATGCCGACCAATCTATCTACTCAGCCAGTCTGGATGGATGGCTCGCATTTACGAAAAAATAATTCTGGGGCGAGCCAACATCCAACTATCCCCAAAGTGGACGCTGACGAGCGGTTCGGGGTTTTCTAACGAAAACAGCGCTAATCCGGCCTACTGCTCTGTCCTAATTCTGGACTATGCCGGAACAACTCTTTGCGAGCAGATCAATCAGGCAACTCGCAATTATCATTACAGTAACGATGTAGGCATTCGCGGTAAGTTCAATACGGGCAGTTTCTCGCACTCGTTTATGGCGGGATGGAATCGTATCCAGCAGACGAGCAATTTTGGGCCCTTCGACTACTTTGGACCATCGCAACCTTACAACCTTTACCAGCCTTATCGGCCCACCGCACCGAACTTCATCCTTCCTGAGTTGTCGACGGACTTCGTTATAGATGATCAAAGCACTAAGGGCTGGTACCTTGGCGACACACTCGGTGTGTTTCGCGACAGGTTGCTGCTAACAGGTGGTTTTCGCCTGGTCACGCAAACTATCAAAGACAGCGTACGCGATAACAGCATTCCGCCAGATTCGTATCGAGAGAGTGCGGTTTCACCATCTGTAGCTGGTCTCTTCAAGCTAACCTCACATGTCTCACTCTATGGCAATTTCATTCAAGCTCTGGAGCCAGGCTGGATTGCTCCGATTGGTACAAAGAACGCCGGACAGGTTCTGCCGCCATACTTCAGCAATCAGATTGAGTTTGGCGCCAAAGCAGATTTGGGCGCGTGGCTGGGAACACTCGCCCTCTATCGCATCAGCCAGGCAAACGGAGTGGAGAGTGCGGTGACGAATCCACCGACCTTTATCCAGGATGGTCGGCAAATCAACAAGGGCTTGGAAGTTAGCTTCGCAGGTGATCTTGTTCACGGCCTCCATGCGATTCTTTCCGCCAGTTTCATTAACCCCAAGCAGCGCTTCACGCAGGATCCGACTACCGAGGGGAAGAGCGCTTCGACAATACCAGGCGCAACAGAACGGGTGTACTTGAGCTGGGACGTTTCGAAGATTAAAGGACTCAACCTTAATTGCAACCTGATGGAAACTGGATCGGCGGCATTCGATATCGTCAATAGCTTCCGTGTGCCCTCTTGGACCCGACTGGATTTGGGAGCCCGATACGCCTTTGGAAGTGAGAGGCCGCTGACGATACGAGCACAGGTCGAGAATGTCCCCAATAGTCAATATTGGATATCAGCGTTCTCGGGCGGGCTCGGGCCGGCCGGCCCGCGGGTTGTTAACGTCTCGGTATCAAAGTCGTTCTGAGGTAAACCATGCGGCTGAACGACACGTCTCTGCGAGAATCCCATTGCTGCGGATCGAACTTCATTTACCAGGTGTCTAAAACCGCATACTGAGCTGTCGAACTAATAAACACACGCTGAAAAGCGGTTGTTGGCAGAAGTCCATCTTCGCGGGCAGATGGACCGTCGCCGACTGAATTCATCGGAACGACAAAGGGAATATTCGGAATGACGTGCTTCCCGATCCAGAGTTCCTGGGCGGGGAGCACCTCAAACTTCTGAACGGTTCCATTCACCACTCGCCTTAAGGGCGCTACCCCGGCGGCAGATGCGGCCAAAAGATGAGGTCTTGTCGAGTAAAGCAGTGGAACGTTGCTGCCCGAGTCGATTCTCAAGAGGATCGGAATGGCCGCGGAGCCGGCAAAGCTCACAGCCACGATCATCGGTCGCGTGAACGGCAAATCATCCTTGGGACCGTATGGGCTAGCGAGCGCGATGTGCTCTCCTTTGACGGCCGATGCAAGTGTGCTTTTCTCGTCAAGGCACAAAATACCTTGGCGGTTGTCGATCAGCAGGTCAAAGTGTTCCAGGAAGTTGTCCCCGAGAATACCTCTGATGCGCGGATCAGCCGCTTTGAGCTGGGCGATGTCGCGGATAAGAACGAGGGAGTTGGCAACGGAGCGTTTTCCAGCTTCGAGGAGACTGAGGTACGCGAAAGCCTCGCGATCAAACGTTGCGACGCCGCCAACGCCGGTTGAGCCCTGGGGCTTCAAGTCGAGTTCTGATGCCAGAGAACGGTCGACCGTGCTCACCTGTGCCCCGGTGTCGACTACGAAATCATAGGGTCCAGAATGGTTGATTTGGACCGGAACGACTATTAGAGAGCTTTGAACAACCCGCAGAGATAGACTATCGACATTTCCCGGGCAGTGGGTTTTGGCGTGAAGCACGGGAAGAGTAACGGCGGCGAGGCCAACGAGTGCTAAACGCTTGGAAAGCGACATTTGCATCCACCCCAGCCAAATTGGCTAGGGGCAATGTCGCCGAGTGCTTCCACACTGTCGTGACGGCGTTCTTACCTTTTCCTGAAAGCGAGTGACGGATTTGTGACGGGGCATAAGTGCTTTGTTTTCAGGTTCGGAGATATTCAGGTCCGAGAACGCGAGTTCCTGCTCGTCAAGGCCGGCGAAGCTACGCCGGTTGAGCCAAAGGCGTTTCGTGTCCTTTTATTTCTGTTGAGAAATCCCGGAAGGCTGGTGACTAAAGACGAAATTCTGGAAGCGGTCTGGAATGACTGCTCCGTCTCCGACAACTCGCTGACACGTAGTATTGCCACGCTGAGGCGGCTGTTGAACGATGACACCCGGGAGCCGCGGTATATCGCTACGGTGCCAACCGTCGGGTATCGCTTCCTCTGCGCGGTGGAGGTGAGGGAGGACGGAGCAGGTGCTTCCGTGCAATCCGATTCTGCGCAGGGCCTCACCGGGACCGAAGTGCAACTGCGGTCGCCGCAAACTCCTGCCGCTTCAAATGATCCTATCTTGCTCGAAGGTGCCGGGCCTCCGGCCCAGATTCGCGTATCGCGGAGCCGCGGAAGCGTTTATGGACTTGCCATCGCCGCTCTTGTTGTGGCGATGGCTCTCGTGATCGTGGTTGGACTGTTCCGGACTAAGCGCGTTCGCTCAAATCACGCCGTTGAATCGCGACTCACCGCCAACCCGCAGGATGTGCCGGTCACCAGCTCTGCGATCTCACCCGATGGTAAGTACCTGGCGTTCACAGATCGAACAGGCTTTTATCTCCGTCAGGTGGAAGGTGGGGAGACTCATAGCCTCTCACTGCCGGAAGCAGTCGCGCCGGCTCGTGTCGAAAGTTGGTTTCCCGACAGCATGCATCTCGTTATCTCCTCCTGGAAGGGAGGTCCTACCGACGCACAAAGTCTGTGGAAGCTTTCCGTTATGGGTGGTAGTCCACGGAAGCTCGTCGATGACGGGGAATTCGCGAGAGTCTCGCCCGACGGCTCGCAGATTGCACTGATGCGGATCGTAGACGCCCGACCAGAAATCTGGGCGATCCGTTCCGATGGTGAAGAAGCACGTCGGCTTATAAGTGGCTCTGTATCGGAAGAAGAGTTTTTCGGCCCTGTTGCGTGGTCGCCCGACGGCAAACGCATTGCGTTTGTCAGAACGACAGTTCACGCTTCCGGCGCGAGCGAAAGAAAGCTCGAGATTGATGGCCTCCAGAGCGGAAGACTCGATGTTGTCCTTTCGAATCTGAATCTCATGTGGCTGGTCGCGTGGCCGCGCGAAACTTCTTTGGTCTACCCACTCTCCGAAGACGCGCCGAATCAGAAGGATATGAATCTCTGGGAAGTGCAGCTCGACCCTCGGACGGCGAGAATCAGCGGTCCGGCAGTGCGAGTTACCAGCGGTCGAGGATGGATAGTAGCATTCAGTAACACGATGGATGGAAAAACGCTGGCTGTCAGAAGAGTGGAAGCGCAGCCCAGTGTCTATATTGCGGAACTTGCAAGCGGCCGCAAACAGATCCTAAGCCCCAAAAGGCTGACGAAGGAAAATTGGGTGGACACGGCCTTTTCGTGGACTGCGGACAGCAAAGCTGTCTTGCTTCTCTCTGACCGGGACGGGCGTCAGCACATCTACAAACAGGCCTTAGATGAGGCGCAGCCGGAGCTTCTGTTAGCTGGTAGCCATGACTATGGACTACCCCGGTTGGATCCTACGGGACATGACCTTCTTTATATGCAGATGCCCGAGCGCGGAAGCCCGTCACAAGTTGTTCAGATTCGACGAGTGTCTCTCGCAGGCGGCGTATCCCACGTGGTGCTCCAGGCAGCATCTATTTGGAATTATCAGTGTGCGCGCCTTCCGTCGACATTATGCATTTACAGCTCTGGATTCGCCAACGATCTCAGGTTTATCTCCTTTGACTCAGTGACAGGTGAAAGCGCTGAAATTCTTCCCGCACGAATGAAAAACGTAGAGAATTGGAGCTTGTCGCCGGATGGAAAATCCCTCGCCGTAAGCAAAGTGAAATTTGGAGAAGTTGCTGCTATTCAGATCCTCGCGACTTCGCATGGTTCGAGTAAAACGGTTCCATTACCCGGGTGGTCCGCAGTGGGCGGTATGGATTGGGCTGCAGATGGCAAAAGCCTTTGGATCAGTGCATGTACCCGGCATAGTTCACCTTGGGGCGCTCCGGCCACTTGCACGCTTATAAATGTCGACCTCGACGGACAAATCATACCGTTACTCGAAGACCGAGACGTGCGTCTCTTTGCGGCCATACCGTCGCCTGACGGGCAGCGACTCGCGCTAGTCGGTGAGGCCGCTGACAACGCGAATGTATGGCTGGTAGAAAGTTTTCACTGAGACAGCGGTCGCTTGGAATATCCTCCCGATACTCGGCATCGATGAAGGCTCGTGACGATGACGGCGTGGGATGGACGGAGGATGGGTTAGTCTGAAGCCGACAACTGTTTAGCCTCTCGACTCCGACAATCTGGAAGAGCGGATCTTGCTCCTGAAAGCATCGGCTGCTTCTCCCGCTGGTCACTCACCGCTGGGCCATGCGGTAGCACACTAGAGCCGATGTTCGAAGGAAGGTTCTATCGACAGTGTCCATTGCCGATGGCAAAGCCCGGCTACGACGTCCATAATGTGCTCAACCGCTTCAATTCCCTCGACGTCCAGCAGTACGATTCGATGGAGACTGCAACTCTAAGTCTCCCGATGTGAACCACGCTCTCCGCCATTGCCCTTCTCCGCTGGTGGGTTTGGAGGGTCATCGCCCACGCAAATGCTGAGCAACAACGAGAGCAAAGCCGGGCAAACCAGTGAGGCAGATCAGAGCATAACCAATCACAATCTTTCTCCGCAGCCCGCTCTCCGGAAACCGTCGCCGATGATATCGCCAGGCCCCGATCCACCAAAACTGGGAGAAGCGGCGTGATGGGTCGTCAGCCCGGCACTCATCTACGAGCCGACAGATCGTGCGCCACACGCGCACATTCAAGAACGTCCCGAGAAGAAATAGCGCATACCCAGAAACGCGCAGTAGCATCCCCTTGATCTAATCACAGTGCGCCCTTACCCGACTCTCTGCAGTGGAAATAAATACGCAGGAATTAAAAGCTACCGACACGATGGCATTGCGCAGTTCATGCGGCTGTCACAACAGCTCAACGCTCACCGATACCGTTGTTTAATTCGATGTTTATAGACAAATAGTATAGTGCCCCTCTATGTGTCGAATCAGGCATGACTGTGTTCTGAATGTACATGTAACAAAGGGAGATGCGTATGCGCAAGGGGCACTGCGTCTTGACAATGATGTGACGTACTCTAGCTCGGACACCTTGCATTCCGGCGGCAATCATTGGATACTTGCGAATCGCTACGGAAGCGAAGTATGTGGGTCAAGAGCGAGTCTATGAGTCTGCGTGGGCACATGAAGGCACTTTTCCAGAGCTTGACTCTCTTCACATGGTGGTCCCTCTCTCTTGTTCGGCGCCGCAGGACAAGTCAAATGGACCCGCGGCTGGATATGTACTGTTCTCTATGTTGGCGGTTTGTTTACGTGTAGAGCTTTCGTCGCGAGATTGAATCCGAGCTTGCTGGACGAGCGTCAAACCGCGATACGCAAGGACACTAAACCATTCGACAAGATCTTCCTGCGGCTCCTCTTAGCTTTCACGGCCACTCAACCTATACTTGCCGGCCTGGACGCGGCGAGATTTCACTGGGCTCCCATCGCCTCTTGGAGCGTGTATCCGGGAGTTGGCCTTTTCCTCGCGTCCGCAACCTGGATCACTTGGGTGCTGGTCAGGAACCCTCATGCCGAAAGCAGTGTGCGAATACAAAGGGAGCGCGATCACACCGTCGTCTCCTCTGGGCCGTATCGTTTCGTACGGCACCCGATGTATGTTGGATTGATCCTATTGCATGTATCGATAGGGCTGGTTCTCGGTTCGATGTGGACTCTAGCCTTAGCCGGACTGTTTACAATCCTGTTCCTCTGGCGCACTGCGCTGGAGGACAGGACCCTTCGGCGCGAACTATCTGGATACGAAGAATACACGCAGGTTACGCGTTATCGCCTGATGCCGGGGATCTGGTGAGCCCCAAGGCTTCGGGCTGCATTGCCAAGGCGATCTAGATCGGGTCCACACTGTTGGACCTCGCAGCCTGAACATTTTTCCCGGAGCACAACTCTCACTCTCTTCAGGGAATGCAACAAAGCAGCGCGCCATCGTCGGCGATGATGGAGAAGATTTGTAACCGTAAACGCGGAAAGTCCGAAGGTGGCACCACATCTGGTTCCCGTTATTGAACAAAATCTGCAGAGGCTGAAGGGTCTCGCTTCGAGATGCAGCTCGGAACTTTTTTTTACAGTGTCGTACTTGCGGCCCCACGGATTCCATGCGATAGTGATCCCACAAAGGTAACGCACACAGGTGCACTTTGGTGGATAACCTAGCAACAAGCTCGCGCTTCACAGTGTTGAGAATTGTGCTGCCGAATCCTCGCGCTCTGTGATTGCAAACCGACCGATTTGTTCTGGCTGATCAATTCTCAGCTTTAGGCGATTTATTCCGCCTTATCGCCAGCTTCAGGGGCCCAGTGGATGGTAACTGCATTTGACTTTCAACGGCGGGCCAGATCAACGGCGGTATTGCATACACCAGCAGACCTTGATCGTGGCAGGACGTCGGACAAAGCAATCTCACTAAGAACATCCTCCTCCGACCGGTCTTTCTCTCATACGGTGTTTTGTGGCGACGGTGGAAACCGATCGTCCTCCCTCTCCGCGGTGAATACGAGGAAGCTTCTACAGTCCACGTCCAGAAGGTTCGGTTGTTCGAACGAAACACACTTCTGTGGCTTTGGAACAACCTAACTGGAATTCGGAAACGGGCCATGACTTTGGACGACGGTAATTACTATCCACTGACCACTGCGCAACGTGGTTTGTATTTCACCCAGAAAATTACGCCGACCGCGAACTTGAATATCGCGGAAGCGATCGAAATCTGTGGCTCCATCAAGCCGGAGATCTTTCAGTTGGCACTTCGTCGGCTCGTAGCCGAGGCGGAGGAGCTACGCGCGTTTGTTATCGAACACAATGGCAAGCCGAGGCAGGCTGTGAGACCAGTCTACGAAGGCGACTTTCCCTATATCGATATGAGTTTGGAGGCTAATTCACAGTCCGCCATTGAAACATGGATGAGAAAGGAGTTGGCACGGCCGATTGATTTGTCCAAGGATCCGCTTTGGGTCTCTGCGCTGCTAAAAGCTGCGGATGATCGCTACTTCTGGTATCACCGGGCCCATCACATCGGCGTAGATGGTTATGGCGGTGGTCTCATTGCCCGACGCGTGGCAGAGTTGTATACCGACCTTGCCGAAGGGAGAAATCCGGCGCCATCGTCATTCTGCACGGTCGCGGCGTTGACGGAGGCCGAGAGCAACTATCGAAACTCGAGTCGATTTCAGCGGGATCGCGAGTATTGGCGCCAAGAGTTGGCTCAACTACCTGAAGCGGCGACGTTATCACGCAGCCATCGCCGCCACGCCCTAAGCAGTGAACAGCGGCGCAGTGTGGGTTATCTGTCCGCCGAGACTGCACAGAAGCTCGCCGATCTAGGCAAGACAGTTGGGGCGAGCCTTCCACAGGTTTTGATCAGTCTTGTCGCAGCCTATTACCAGCGCGTGAGCGGCGTCAATGACCTGGTCTTCCTTATGCCAGTGTCCGGACGGATCAATGCGATGCTGCGGAACTCTCTTGCGCCATCTGTCAATGCGGTTCCGGTCCGCGCATTATTTCACCCGCAGATGACTTCTGCAGAGCTATTTGTCCAGATCTCGAAGACTGTGCGGCAAGCACTACGTCATCAGCAGTTTCGCTTTGAAGATTTGCGTCGCGATCTTGGACGTATGAGCCAGGAGCAGAATATCGCGTGGCTAGGCGTAAACATCGAGCCGTTCGACTATCAGATTACGTTTGACGGCGCCGCGACCATCTCTCACAATCTGTCGAACAGTTCGGCTGAAGATTTAATGGTGTTCATCTACGACCGAGGAGCCGGCACCGGCTTGCGTTTCGACCTCGATGCCAACCCGGCGTTGTACGACATAGCTGAACTGGACGAACATCGACGCAGGCTGACACGCCTGATCGATCAGGTGCTCGCTCATCCTGACACCCCGTTAACTCAACTCGACATCATGGGTGATGAGGAGCGTCATCGTCTGCTGGTGCGCTGGAATGACACCGCCTCGCCGGTACAGGACAGAAGTCTTCCCGCGCTCGTTGCGCATTGGGCTGCAGCAACTCCGGACGCCCCAGCTCTGGTGTTCGAAGATACTGTGGTCAGCTATCGCGAGTTGCACGAACGCAGCGTGAGGCAGGCACGTCAGCTCATGGCGAGTGGCGTTGAGCCGGGCGATATCGTCGCCGTGGCATTACCGCGCAGCGAGCAACTGCTGATTGTTCTGCTGGCGATCATGCGCACTGGCGCTGCCTATCTCCCGATCGATCTGGGTAGCCCTCTGGAACGAACAGCGCTCGTGCTGGATGACGCTTCGCCGATCGTGTTGATTGCTCAGCCGAAGCTGCATGCACGCTTTGCCAACCCTGACGTAACCCTGCTTCCGCCCGAACATCTAGATCCCTCGCTCATCACTTCGGAAGAGGAACCGGATCTGAGCACGCCGAATGGCACCGCATATGTGCTTTACACATCCGGCTCTACCGGGCGACCAAAGGGCGTGGAGGTGACGCACCGAAACCTTGCCAACTTTTTGCAGGGCATGCAGCGTGAGCTAGGTATTACGCCACGGGATCGTTTTCTTGCAGTCACAACCATTGTCTTCGACATCGCTGGACTCGAGTTGTACCTACCGCTGACAGTGGGAGCGCGGGTGGTGATGGCCAGCAGCGAAGCTGCGCACAACCCACCATCACTCGCGCAGCTCATTCAGCGCAGTGGCGCGACCCACATGCAGGCGACGCCATCGTTGTGGCGCGTTCTGTTGGCGAGCGCACAGACGAAGCTTGACGGCGTACACGTATTGGTAGGCGGTGAGGCTCTCAGCGCGGAATTGGCCGCACGACTGAAGGACATGGCCGCGCGTGTGACTCAATTGTATGGTCCGACAGAGACTACAGTATGGTCCACCGCGTTGGAGTTAGGACGGATCGGCTCGGTACCGCCACCCATCGGCCGTCCGCTCCTCAACACGAGACTCTATGTGTTGGATAACCATCGTCAGCTGGTCGTAACCGGTGCCATCGGTGAGTTGTACATCGGAGGTGAGGGTGTGGCCAAAGGTTATCTGCACAGGCCGGAGCTTAACGAGGAGCGCTTTCTCGCAGATCCATTCATAGAGGGCGGCGGCCGCATGTATCGAACGGGCGATCTTGTCCGTTGGATCGACGACGGGCAGCTGGAATTCATCGGCCGCACGGACGATCAGGTAAAGGTGAACGGCCACCGGATCGAGCTGGGTGAGATCGAAAACCTATTGCTGCAGCACGAGGCTGTCGCGGAAGCGGCGGTAGTCGCGCATCGCGACGAAGACGGCACGGTCTCATTGGCAGGTTATCTGGTGGGATCCAAAGATCGTCCCATGAACATCGACATGGTGCGCGTGTTCCTGGCCGGGCGCCTCCCCGATTACATGATGCCGGACAGCTTCATGATCCTCGATGTGATGCCGTTGACACCAAATGGCAAGCTGGATCGAAAGGCGCTCCCCACCCCTAAGTGGACCAGCCGAAATACTTATGTCGAGCCGGTGACCCCTAACGAGAAAAAACTCGCCGAATTATGGCAGCAGATTCTCAGGGTAGAGCGAGTGGGACTGCACGACAATTTTTTCGATCTCGGCGGCGATTCACTGAATGCAGCCGAGATGGCGGCCCTCCTTCCCGCATGGTTCCAGACCGAACTAGAGCTGGGTACTTTGTTTGAAGCCCCCACCGTGGGCGCTTTATCGAAGGTGATCGAGCGCCGCGGAAATAGTAGCGAATACATCGAGCCATTAGGTGTCATGCTGCCACTGCGGAAGGTCGCGCAACGGCCACTCTTCTGTATTCATCCGATCATCGGTGTCAGCATGGGCTTCTCAGCACTGCTACCGCATATTGACCCCATGATTCCGGTTTATGGGTTGCAGTCGCGCGGTCTACGCGGTGGCGGAAGTCTGCCGAGCAGCATTCAGGAAGTGGCGGCTGACTACCTGGTGCAGATCCGAAACATTCAACCCGAAGGTCCATATCGATTGATTGGACGCTCATTGGGGGGCCTGCTCGGCCACTGCATCGCTGAACAGATGCAGGAACAAGGCCTGCAGGTGGAGTTGCTGGCGATGATCGACAGTTATCTGTTCAGATCGCAAGAGGTCGCTCGACCGCGCACCGAGGAAGAGGAGGTGAGAACGGCCCTGGGTTTTTTGGGGATTGACCTTATCCCCGAGAACATGCCAGGAAGATTAGAAGAGTTGGGGGAGTTTTTATTGCATTCCGACAATGCGCACGTGATCTCGATGGCAAAGGGACTTATGACGCTGTCGAAGGAGATCATGAAGAGTGATCCGCGGTTTATCAAAAATATGACTGCGGTGATGCTCAACAATCTGAAACTCGCGCGCCAGTATGTACCGCGTAAGGTGAACCTCGATCTCCTGTATTTCCATGCAGTCGAGACCATGGGGGACTTGGATGACATCCTGGATCGAAGTCCATCGGCATGGCGATCGTTCGTAGGCCGTGGGTTCCAGATTCATGAACTGGCTTGCCACCACGAGGCTGTATTGGATCCAGGTCCGGCAGCACAGATTGGCAGCATATTGCAGCAGCGGCTTTCGCTTTTAAAACGTCAGCAGACACAAAGAGTGTTGCCATCCATTCACCAGCAAAGGGAAGTATTCACTCCGATCTATGCCTGAATATGACCGAGCATCCACAATATCTATCGTGATCTTCACCATTGGGACACAGGGCGATGTTCGCCCCTGCGTAGCTTTGGGTCAGGGTCTGCATCGCGCCGGTTATTCGGTACGTATTGCTACCAGTGATAATTTCGCTGAACTCGTGCGGCGGGCAGGTCTGGAGTTCTATCCATTGACAGCCAATTTTCAAGCGATGCTGGAAGCTGACCGGTCGATCGCGGAGCAAGGGTTGAACGTGCGTGCCATGGTGCGCATCTTTCGCGAGCGCTATGCGGTCTGGGCTGCCAACTGGGTGCAGGAGGGGCTAGCGGCCTGCGAAGGCGCGGGGCTACTGATTGGCGTCAGCAACAGTATTTTGTTGGCCAAAGCGCTGTCTGAAGCCCTTGGCATTCCTTTCGCGATTGCCCGCTTGCAGCCGCTGACACTGTCAAGAATACTGCCACCGATTATGTTGAGCAGCGGGAAGCATAAGCTGCCGGGCTGGGTGAGCCTTGGAACTCACTATCTCCTCTTCAAATTACTGTGGGACGTGATGTGCCCGGCGATCAATGGCATCGTTCGGCCTCAACTTGGGTTGCCTCTATATCCATGGTACGGGCCCTACTTTCGCGATCTGCATCAAGCAAAGATTATCAATGGCTTCAGTCAGCATGTACTGTCTAGGCCACCAGATTGGACGGATAACTCTCAAGTTACGGGTTATTGGTTTCTCGATCAGTCTCAATGGAGTCCCTCCGGTATGTTGAGCCAGTTTCTGGCAGCTGGTCAGAAGCCTGTGTACGTAGGCTTCGGCAGTATGGTGAGCAGCGATACGGCGGCATTCACGCAAATCGTTCTGGACGGGATAAAAAAGAGTGGCCAGCGGGCAGTGCTGGCCACGGGCTGGGGGGCGATGGATGGTGACGAGGGTCCGCAGGACCGGCAGATATTCTTTCTGCGCCATGCGCCGCACGACTGGCTCTTTCCGCATATGTCGGCTGCCGTCCATCACGGCGGCGCGGGGACGACTGCGGCTGCTGTGCGAGCAGGGATACCATCGGTGATCGTGCCCTTCTTCGGCGATCAACCATTCTGGGCGAATCGCCTGAATCGGAAGGGTGTTGCCCCGCCCGCACTGGAGCGAAAGAGTTTGACCTCTGCTGCACTGGCCTCCGCGCTGTCGACCACACAACAGCCGGCGATGATCAAGGCGGCAGCGGAACTGGGCCGTGCCGTACGCGCAGAGGACAGTATCGGCGAAGCTCTCCGCCATCTGCGCACATGGAATCTACTTCCAGGTGGTGCGCGGGAGGCTGTAGTTGAACCCTTCGCAAGGACTATGGCATGAGATTCTCCACGAACTTCGCAGTCTTCGTGCGAACTCTTTTCTTTTTGGAGAAGACGCATCAGGATGATTTGGAGGCTTCTTGAAAGGAACTGAGCACGGGAATGAAGCTGACAGAGCCCCAGTTGCGAAGGATCGTAAGAGGGCACGCCCCCTGCTGTTGCCGGAACGAACCATGTATCGCGATGGACGAACACCCTTTACCAGCGTATTCCCCGTCAAGTTACTCGGTGAGATAGACGAATTCCGGTTGCGTCATGCACTGGCTCGCGTGCAGAAGAAGCATCCACTGCTGCGTTGCGTGATCAACGATATTGCCGACCGGCCTTGCTTTGTCCTCCAGGATGAACCTGCTCCGATCTCTCTACGCATCGTTGAGCGGGGCGGCGAAAACGACTGGCAGACCGAGGTGCGGAAGGAATGGGTCGCGCCGTTCGATGCCACCCTCGAGCCGCTGGTAAGGCTGGTGTGGTTGCGCGGCGAAAACGTTCATGAGTTTATATTGGCAGCTCATCATTGCATCTGCGACGGCATCGCCGGCGTCAACCTTCTTCGCGAATGTCTAAGTGCCTATGACCAACCTGATCATGATCTCGGATCTTACGATGCACTCGGTGGAATGGAAGATATCGTACCCGCGGACCTGCTGCAGAGCCAACGCTTCCAATTTCGTGTGCGGTGGAAGATTGGGATACTCAGGCTGGCTCTTTCGCTGAAGAGGCGCAGCAAGCGTACCGCCCCCCGCATCTCCGCCGAGCAGATGTACTTCCATCGCTGGCATATCGGGGAGGGGATGATGCAGGCGTTGGCTGAGCGGTGTCGTGCGGAGAATGTCACTGTGCTTGCTGCCGTAAGCATGACCTTTATGCAGGCATTTCGCGATGTGCTCGGGACTCAGTCACTCAGCAAGACCTACACGATGGTGAATGCGCGCAGGTTCTTACCCGGCCTTCGTGGAGATGCGATGTTCGGAATCGCACCTAGCGTTGCGCTCGGGATGAAGAGCCTGCCGCCCGCGCAAAACATCTCTGCCGATGGGTTCTGGTCGCGGGCACGGGTCATCAAGGCGGATCTGACGCGCCGGATTGAGCAGATGGGCGCCGATCTCTATTGCTATCTGGTCGGTCTGGAAGGTCTGCATCGCGACTACGCAAGGTTCGTGGCATATTTCGACGAAGCCCCCGCAGTCCGCCATCTGACGCTGTCGAATATGGGACGGCTAGATCTGCCGCAGCAGTACCGAAGCTTCCGACTTGAAAAGGTCTACAGCCCGTTGGTCATGGTATCGCCCACACCGGCCAACACCGTTGTTATCTCAAGCTTTGGTGGCCAACTTGAGTTCGCGATCATCTCTGACGAGCATTCTTTGGCTCGTGTGGAGGCATTGTGCATCGAGCAACGTGCCATGACGATACTACGCACCTGCATAGCAGTAGGGGCAAGAAATGAGCTGGGTTCCACCGACAATATGTCTAAGGTCCGGGCGAACACCATATGAAGCGCTTTGGCCTCATTTTCGTCCTCTACAACCCTTCAGAGGCCTTTCTGGAAAATCTCGTAGAGGCCAGCGCCGCCTGTCCAAAGGTCATCGCAGTCGACAATTCTCCTGAAGCGAATGTGCGCCTGCACGAGCATTTGGGCAGCCTAGGCATCCAGGTGATCTTCAACCACAATCAGGGCGGACTCGGCGGCGCTTACAACCGTGGAGCCGAGGCGTTGTTGGCTCAAGCCTGCGAGGTCATCTTCTTGCTGGATCAAGACTCCGATATTGAGGACACATTCTTCACCGACATGATGGTGGCCGCAGATGGGCTTGGTACCGACACCTTCCTGATCGGTCCAAAGATCTTCGAGATCAAGCTGCAGCGATATATGCCCGTTATTCCCCCGGGCAAGTATTTCCCAAAACCAATTCGCATTGACGATAAGACCACCGGGCTGTTTTCCACGATGTGCATTATCTCTTCCGGGTCGGCGATCTCCGCTGCAGCATACCGCAAGCTTGGGGCGTTTCGAGAGGACTATTTCATCGAGTACATCGATGTGGAATATAGTTTGCGCGCACTGAGTCAAAATGTACCGATCTACATGAACGCCGCTGCGACGTTGCGGCAGTCCAATGGAGATATTGAGCGGCGAGGGAAGCTGTTCAGCACGCATCATGCCGCGTGGCGGCGTTACTACATCGCACGGAATATGGTGCATTGCTTACGCCTGTACCGATCCTTTTGCGGACTGTACTGGTTGAGCGGGTTGATGGCAGTACAGCAGGCC
Organism: uncultured Acidobacteriaceae bacterium; assembly: GCA_963757575.1. Taxonomy (GTDB): domain Bacteria; phylum Acidobacteriota; class Terriglobia; order Terriglobales; family Acidobacteriaceae; genus KBS-83. Next base: position 673,008 of record CAVWSD010000003.1, on the reverse strand, counting down.
ATGACAGTGATGTTATTTGATTCGCAGAAGCTCGAAAAGGTCACCGCGATTGCTTGCGGCTACTTCGAGGGGAGGTTTGGCCGACTCGAGAGGTTTGAGGAGCGGCATCGATACCTAAATGCCATCTGCAGAAGAACCGAGCGAAAGCTAGTCTCTTTCGAATGTAGCTCGTCGCCGATGGCGGCGGGAGACGAAGTGTGAGACGCAAGCTGTCCATGATTGAGCAGGTCCTCGACGGAAATGTCGTCTACTTCGTCAGGCTGGATGGTACCTTGAGCCTTGATCGGCTTCGCTCTGCTTTGTCTCGTGTTCAGAGCAAGCATCCAGCTCTGCGCGCATTGATTCGCGAAGAGCGGGACGGACTCTACTACGAAGAGAACAAGGCAGCGGAGATTCCTTTAAGGGTCGTTTCCCGGGTGTCTGAAGATGACTACCGGCGCGAGTGCCAGACCGAGTTGCACACCGTTTTCGCCTATGACCAACCTCAGCTTCGTCTGGTCTGGCTCAAGTCGGAACGAGAGAGCGATCTCCTGCTTACAACCTCCCACCGCATCTGCGACGGCATGAGCATCTTCATCCTCGTCAAAGAGGTCTTGCGATCGCTCCACAGTGAAGAAGAATTGGTCCCTTACGAAACACCCACCCTCCGAGACATGATTGGCGGACACCAACCCGCCAGACCCTGGGTATTCAAACTGAAACTATTCCTGATGAACGTGATACTGGGATTGATTCCGAGCTCTCGCAGAACTCCGGAAAACAAGGAGCACCATTTGGAATGGAAGTCCGATGCAGCACTGCTGGCCGCACTGAAACGGCGCTGCAAGGCTGAAGGCGTTTCCGTGCACGCCGCTCTAGCCGTCACGTTGGAACGTTCCTTGTTCGCCGTACTGGGAAGAGATAAGTCGCCCAAGTGGATTGATAATCCGATGGACATACGGCGAGGACACTTCCCAGCGCTAAAGAACGATACGGTATTCTTCGCCGGCGGAAGCTTCAAGCTGCGCATCGCAGCAGCGCAAGATGTGGAGTTCTGGGCGAGAGCACGCGTAGTTTACGAACAGATACGTGAAGAGATCGAGCAGGAGATGCAGAACATTCCCGGTCGCTTCTATCTCTGGGAGAGACTTCGCTCAGTGACCGGCACACAGATCCAGACGATTGTACGGTTGGGTGACGCGTTGAAATTAAACGGCAGCTGGAATCTATTCGCGTTATCCAACCTGGGCAATATCGTGATGGAGGACCGGGATAGCCCATTTCGAGTAAAAGACCTACGTATTTATATGCATTCCTTCACATTCAGAACGCTCTGCCTCGTTACCTATACGCTACATGGTGAGATGCGCTTCTATTGCGTAGCTGACGACAAGTGCCTGACCCATGGGCAAGCGGCCATGCTCAGGCAAGAGTTTATGAATCTGCTGCAACTCCAGCTCGCCCAACGTGAGGGCCGAGAAGCCGAGATTTCAAACGTGTTCACCGCAGCCGCTAAATCATTCTAGACGGGTTCATTTCTTATTCGTAGTTGGGCACTGCTGTTCGAACGGTGACGAGAGGCAGATCGTGAAAAGGAAACTGTTCGCCGTCGAACAGATAGCCGAGATGAATATATCCTGCTTGGTCAGGCTAGAAGGTACGTTCAGCCTGAAACAGCTTCGCTCTGCGCTGGCACGTGTGCAAGGCAAGCATCCAGTACTGCGCGCGCTGATTCGGAAGGAAGAGCACGGACTGTACTACGAACAGAATAGCGCGCCGGAGATTCCTCTACGGATCGTCGCTCGGTATTCTGAGGAGCACTCCTGGCAAGTCTGTCAAACAGAGCTAGCTACCGTGCTCGCCGAGGACGAGCCTCAGCTTCGTGTCGTCTGGTTGCAGTCGGAATTGGAGAGCGATCTGCTGCTTACGACCTCACACCGCATCTGCGATCTGATGAGCATGTTCACGATCGTTCACGAGGTGCTTCGCTCGCTCCACAGCGATGAAGAACTTATACCTTATACCGCCGATCACGACGCAGGACATCATTGGCGGCTACCAGCCTCTGCAACCGTGGAAGAGCAAGCTGACGGCGCGCCTGGTGAATGGTTTGTTAAAGCTGATTCCACACTCTCGTCACGAGCCGGACAACAAGGAGTACCACTTGGAGTGGAAGGCTGAGCGTCCATTGTTCACCGCACTCAAGGAGCGCTGCAAAGTTGAAGGCGTCTCTGTACATGCCATTCTAACGGTCACGTTAGAACGTGCTTTGTTTGCTGTCTTCGGAAAGGAGAAGGCGCCAAAATGGATCATTAATCCGATCGACTTGCGGCGGGGGCGTTTTTCGGCGTTGACCAGCGACATGTTGTTCTATGGGGGTGGGAACTTCAAGATAAGTACTTCCACAGCTCCCGATATGGAATTCTGGGCGAGAGTGCGCGCGGTCAACGCGGAGATACGTAAAGAAATCGCCAAGGAGATACGAGACATTCCGGGACGTTTTCATTTGATTCAACTGGTTGACCCTCCGACAAGCGGGCAGATCCAATCCATTGTGCGGCTCGGCGATGCGCTGAAGTGCAACAACCGTTGGAGCCGCTTCGGGCTATCTCATCTTAGCAAGGGTAGTTGGAACCGCTTCGGGCTCTCCAATCTTGGCAACATCGTCATCGATGACAGTAATGCTCCTTTTCGCGTAAAAGACCTGCGGTTGTACATGCATTCCTTCAACATCAGGATACTTGGCCTCATCCCCTATACGCTCAACGGCGAGATGCGTTTTTATCTTGTGAGTGATGAGAAGTGTCTGAGGCCAGATCAGGTGGATGCGTTGCGGCGCGAGTTCATGCTCCTGCTGGAAGAGCAGGTCGCAAGGCCCGCTATCACCCCTGCTGGCAGTGCAGTGCCGTTTGTGAAATGTCAACCGCAGACGATACAGCAATGGTAGCGCATCGCTGCTGGTGATTGGAGATGAGCCATGAAACGAAAGTTGTCGAACATCGAGCACATTTTGGACGGTAACGTGATGTGCCAGGTCACCTTGGACGGTAGTCTTAGCCGGGATCAGATTCGCTCAGCACTGTCACGCGTGCAGCGCAGGCATCCCGCTTTGCGCGCCCTCATTCGTGAGGAATCGAACGGTCTGTACTACGAAGACAATTGTGCACCGCAGATTCCTCTGCATATCGTCTCAGAAGCGACCGAGGATGACGGCAGACGAGAATGCCAGCGGGAACTGACTACCGAATTCGCCTATGACCAGCCCCAACTGCGTGCGGTGTGGCTAAAGTCGCAGGGCAAAAGTGATCTGCTTATTACCACATCGCATCGCATCTGCGACGGTAAGAGCATATTCATCCTTGTGAGAGAGATCCTTCAGTCGCTTTACAGTGGTCCAGAGCTGATCCCGTATGCACCGATCAGAGTGCAGGATATTATTGGCGACTACCGGCCGGCACAGCCACGGAGATTCAAGTTCGAGCTGCGACTGCTGAATGGCTTGCTACGCTTGATTCCAAGTGCACGGCGAGAGCCGGAGAAGATGGAATACTCTTCGGAGTGGAAAGCCAACGCAACATTGCTCGAAGCATTAAAGGCGCATTGCAAGATCGAGCAAGTCTCCGTGCATGCGGCTCTGGTCGTCGTGCTGGAACGTGCTCTGTTTGCGGTGTTCGGAAAGCGATTGCCGAAGCATATCGACAATCAGATTGATCCGCGGAGAGGGAATTTCTCCGCACTGAAGGATGACGCGTTGTTCTTTGGAGGCGGTAGCTTCAAGGTGCGCACGGGACAGTCAGCCGATATGGAGTTTTGGGCGAGCGCACGCGCGATCTACAAGGATATGAGGGGTCAGATCGACCGGGAGCTGTTGAATATTCCTCGTCGTTTGCATTTCATTGAAGCACTTCGCCGATTAACAGACGGGCAGGTGCGATCAATCATGCGCCTCAGCGAGGCGCTTCAACTTGGCAGACGGAGCAGCTTTGCACTATCCAACATCGGGAACATCGTCATCGATGATAGCCGTGCGCCGTTTCGGCTGAAGGACCTCCGTCTGTACGTGCATTCCTTCAAGACCAGGGCACTCGGTCTCGTGACATATACGGTCAATGGAGAAATGTATTTTTACTGCGTGAGTCACTACAAATGTTTAAACCCCAACCAGGTGAACGCCCTGCAACGCGAGTTCATGGCCGAACTGCAGCGCCAAGTTATGCGCAGCGACGACGATCCTGCGAGTGCCTCGCAACTCCTGATACGCGCCTGATCTCAGGCGCGCCGAATCAACGAGTAAGTCGCCCGGAGTGCCGGGTCGGGACGCGCTCGATGGTAAGCTGCCCTCCCCGATGCGCGCGGCTGGCAGCAAAGAGCATAGCTGCTGCTTGCATCGACCCAGTTGAAGTAGTGCTGCGTCTGACTGCGCTTCTTCGAGTTCTGCAAACGGAATCCGCGACGTTCCGAGTCTCGGAGCTTGCATCCTTCCCCAGCATTAGAATCAGATCGGAACGGGATACCGGCGCAACCGGACCGCACAGGCGAGGCATGCCGCGGTGGATAGCAGCCCGGACCACAGACGTGGGCTGCTGAGGTGGGCGCCCGGCGTGAGTGGTCATTCAGACCCTCCCGACCAGCGATGTTTAGGCTGCTCCTGGCGTGATCCGAGTACCCCTGAACGATTTCCATGCCGTGCGAGGCAGCGTATAGTTCAATGTGTTTTCGCAAATAGGTTTTCGGGGGAATACTGTTGGTGCTCGGTGGACATGCGCATGTATTGCGCTGCCCGGGCGGGCAGATGCGAGTTCGGGTGCTGTTCGGGCATCTGGGCGGGTCCTCAAAAGACTCCGTTTGATTAGTGGCAAAGCGACGTTCTTTCCACGACAAAGGGGTCAAATCTAATTGTGGGAATTCTTGAGGATCTGAAGGACATCAGCGCGGCGGATTTGTGCGAAACTGTCTGGCGAGTGCTCAAGCACCTCACCAGGAAGGTCCTCCTATGGCTGTCTTCACGGTATTCTTCTGCGGCACCGGCTCCAATAGCTTCGATTTCGCCAACACCGATTACCATTCTGGCGAACTCGTGTCTACCCTCGCGCGCCATTGCACGGGTATGGAGTTTGTGGACTGGATCTTGGCGGATGGCCCAGGCAGCGGAAACTACCAGGAAGATGAGAAGTTCGTTCGGCCCGGCAATTACTCCAAGACTCGCGGAGTCGCATTCGGCAGCGGATGGGAAGAGAACGTGGCCCATGCACTCGCGATGATCCACGGCGAGGCGAAATGGAGCCGCACCCAGCTTACGGAACTGAACTTCCGGGTGCTCAAGGAAGCCGGCATCCCCATCCCGGACAGGGCAACTAATGCGATGGGCATTGAAATCGGCACCCTGCCGGAGCGGAAGGTGACTCAACAGGCCCTACAGATGCAGAAGATCAAGATCTTCCGCAAGAACAAGCCGGTCACTCAGATCAACGCGATCGGCTGGAGCCGCGGCGCGGTGACGACACATATGTTTGCCAATGCCCTGGCAAACGACGGCACGCTGAGAAACATCCCGGTCAACATCATCGCGGTCGATCCTGTGCCGGGAAGTGGAAATTTCCAGTACCATCGGACCTCTATTCCTTCGAACGTCAGAAATTACGTCGCTTTCTACGCTCGTGACGAGCGCTCACTCGGGTTTGCGGCGACCCTGCCTTCCGTTCCCAAGTCGGTGAACGCCAACTTCTACGCCATGCCGGGCCGTCATGCCACATTGGTCGGCAACGCGGGCAACTATATCGGGGGGAACGGCGCGAACGTCTTTTATGGTCCGGGAAAGGTGGTACGCATGCTCACTGAACAGTATTTGACGGTATGGGGCACCGGCCTCAACGAGCGTTTGCCCTACTCGGATCATGAAATGATGCGATGCTACGACGAAATGCTGGCCCAGAAAGACCAGTTCGAAATACTGAGCAAGACGGTCTACACAAAGAGATGGGGCCAGAACGATGCTCGCGACATTGGCGTAGGGCAGAACTGGCTATGCAGCAAGTTTCACGGCGTCGAGCAGCTAAAGCCGAACGGACCGTTTCTCAACTGGCATCATGCAGCTCTCTTCCATGCCTCCGGAGGCCTTAGGAGTAAGGCAGGCAATACGAAACATACTCGGGCAGCCGTCCTCCAATTTATCCGGTCTCGGAATGCAAGATAACCGGGCCGGCCGGACTCTAGCGCATCAAGACTGGCAAGCTTCTACCCGCTCGTGAGTGGTGGTCACTTATAGCTAGCATCTTGTCGGGTAGAGGACTCGCTCTATGTCTGCTGCCGTAGCTTGTTTTCTGGATCGAGATTGCAAGAATCCTAGTATGGGTGCGCGCTAGCCGTCTCGTGTCTCTGATGCATTGCTCATCCGGGAGGCATTTGCCCACTTGAGCAACAACAGAAGCATCGGCAATCCAGGCGCCACCCTTAGACCCCGTTGGGCGACATATCGTCCGGCTGGCACACAACTCGCACACAGGACGTGGCAAGAATCAGGTTTTATTGGGGTTTGAGACCGGTTTTATTGACAGAGCGCGCCAGCGGCGTGCAACTTCAGACGGGGACTGGATCAGTGGCGACATGCCGTCGGCCTGAGGGCAGCATTGCCGGTCAATGAGTGACTTGGCTATTTCGCACTCGTGGAGTAATCCGTACAGCGAGATACCTTTCACATACAAAGCTACTAATGGCAGATTCGCAGCCATGGCAAGAGCGCTCGTTGGCGCAGGTAGTGCCGCTACTCACTACCGCAATCCGAGCAAGTCGGAAGAGTGCTTTTCAATCGCGATACGCACTAGCTGGTTGCGCGTTCATCCCGCACCTCGCCCCAATCGTATTCGCATGCGGACGAATTACGGGCTCACCTCAATCGCACACTGGTTCAATTCCCTGTCAGGGTATTGCAATGGGCGTTTGGGCTCCTGATAAATCCCCGCTCCGGTGCAATCGTAAACGTGCCATTGCCATTCCCGAGCATCACATCGAATGTGGGATCGTCATCGTCACCATATACAAGGACAAGATCGGGAATGCCATCGTCATTGAAATCTGCAGTCGCAATCTGCGGTGCGGTGCCTCGCATCCGTAGAGGGAACGACCATGTGTAGTCAAAGGAGCCATTACCTGATCCGAAATAAACGGTGACGGTGCTGGCCCGCCAATCGGACACAGCAATATCTGCAATGCCATCCTTATTGAAATCGGCCAATGCAATTGATGTGACCGACTGCAGGTGAGCAATCTCCCGGCCCGGAGCAACGTGCCCGGTTCCGTCGATTTGAAACAGCATCACCGTACCATCTTCGTTACCAATCAGAAGATCCGGAATGCCATCGCCATTTAAGTCATCCGCAATCAGGACTCGGGGCTTGCGCCCTGACAGGGACATGGAAGCTGTTTCCAGGAATGTGCCGTCCGACCGGCCAAGCCGAACGGTCAGTCTGCCGTTTGCAGCGACACTCGCAATGTCTGCGATGCCGTCGCGGTTGAAATCCGCTGTAGCTACCAGCGGGGCTTTCTCCTGCTCCTCATCTCGTTGCGCGTAGAGGCGTGCCGCGGACAGCAAGCTCCCCGCAAGCAATAGGGTCAAACCGATTATGGAAGCAAAAGGAGGCATCACGCTCCTTCTATTCTATTTGTGCCGCGGAGCCGCCGTCCTGAGTGCGGCATCGGGGAGTGCCCACGCAAAAAGGACGCCGCCGCTGCTGCTCAACACATACTGACGGCCATCCAATTCATATGTAATGGGCGAGCTAGCCATCCCTACGCCGGTACCGGCATGCCACAGTGTCTTGCCGTTTCCTGTATTCAGCGCCATGATGTTTCCGTATGCATCCCCGGTGAATGTCAGGCCGGAGTCAGTTGTCAGCACGCCAGCCCCGGAACCATCTTCACCCAGATCATGGGTCCAACGCAGCTTGCCCGTCTGGTAATCGATCGCCTCCAGGAGACCCTTGCCCCACAATCCGTAATCTGCACCTGCCCAGCCATAGGCGCCATCGGCCGGCTTCGTGAAATAGAGGCTGTAACTCGGATGCGCATTCACCAGAAAGAGCCCCGTCTTCGGATCAAAGCTAGGCGAGCGGAAGTTCGTAAGACCGCCTTCATCCGGCGCAATCAGGCGTCCATCCGGCGCCGGCTCCTTGGCCGGGTTCGGGATGGGATGGCCATCCTTGTCCACACCGAGGGTCCAGTTCACGGGCCCAAATGGCGCAGTCAGCAGACTCTTACCATTCGTGCGATCCAATACAAAAAAGTAGCCATTACGTGATGCCTGCATGAGCATCTTATGTGGACGGCCATGGAAATTTCCATCTACAAGGACAGGCACTTCCACTGCATCCCAATCATGGGTATCGTGCGGCGAAGCTGAGAAACCCCAGGCAAGCTTCCCTGTATCTGGATTTATGGCCACGATACTGCATGTATACAGGTTCTCTCCTGGACGGGTTTTTCCATTGAGTACAGGCGTCGGATTGCCGGTTCCCCAATAAATAAGGTTCAACTCTTTATCGTATGTGCCGGTAATCCATGTCATGCCGCCGGTTGTGGCATTCGGAGTTCCGGCCGGCGGCGTGCTGTCCCATTGCCATTGAGACTTGCCGTCTACGGGGTCGATCGCGCGAAGATAGCCGGGAAGATTATCCAGGTCGCCGGAGACCCCAATGATCACGCGATTCCCCACGACGAGTGGAGCCATCGTCGTCCAGTAGCCCTTGTTGACGTCGGCCACGACTACATCCCACCGAACGCTTCCGTCTTTGGCATCCAGCGAGACGAGATGGCCATTCGGCGTAAGAAAGTAGAGCCACTCCTTATACATGGCTACGCCACGCTGCCCGATATGATCTCCATCCTCCGTCGGCTTGTTATAGTGCCAAAGCATGTGTCCGGAGCGCGCATCCACAGCCCAGATATTGTCCGGAACCGTGAAATAAAGAATGCCGTCTACCAGCAGAGGTGTGGATTTGATCTCAGCATTCTGATTAGTCTGGAACGCCCACGAAAGCGTGAGATACCCGACATTCTGCCTTGTAATCTGCGTGAGCGAGCTATGCCGTCTGCCGGAATAATCACCATGATAGGTAGGCCAGCTATCCGGAACAGGATTCTCAATGACAGCAGAGTCCAGCGACTGCGCAATCGCAGGATGCGGCAATCCAGCAAGAGCCGCGGCAATCACAACCAGGGCGTGTTTCCAGAACTTCATAAGATTCAACCTCATTAGCTAGCGCAGAGTTTGTATGTATGCCATCAGGTTGTGAATATCGCCGTCCGTATATTTACTGAATAGATCGACATGGGCATCCACTGGGGAGTCCACGATGAAGTGGATCCGTTTGACTGGCCACGAGTGATACACGCGGTTACTGTCACGCAGCCCGATCGTGAATTCATCGCGGTAAGCGAGCAAGCCGGTAATCTGCTGACCGGTTGGCAGCGTAACCGTCACACGACTCTTTGCGTCATCCGGATACAGCATTCGCTCCTCCAGCTTCAAGCCCTGCAAGCGTGAGGCTATCCCGGCAAGATCACCTGTCGGTGAATGGCACTTTGCACATCCACCCGCTCCATTGAAGTAGGCTTTGCCGGCCGCAACATCTCCCGTCTGCAGATCTCTGACATCAACCCCGCGCCGCCCTCCAGGACGGGAAGAGCCCGCCTGGTGATGAATAAACACGGCAAGGCTGCGCATCTCCTCGCTGGATAGACGAAATGCTGGCATCTTTTTGCCCGGGCGCCCATCGCGGATCACCTCCGAGATCCGATTTCCGTTCACATCGGCCAGCACAAGCTTAGAGCGCGTCAGATCAGGGCCAGTTTCTCCACCCGCAGCATCGCGCCCATGGCAAAATGCGCAATTGCGCTGGAAGATATGCCGCCCAACCTCAGCAAGGCTGGCAGAACCATTTGACTCGACGGTGGAAGGCTCGCTCGCGCTGATAAATCGCAACAGCGACGCCATCTCCTGCTGCGATAGCTTCGGAAATGCCGGCATGCGGCCCTTTCCTGTGCGGACCAGGCTTTCGATCTGTTGGGGCGTCAACTGACGGCTTAAATCCAGCAGTGGCGGAAAGCCGGGAAGATTCCCTTCTCTTTGGTCACCATGGCAAATGGAGCAGTGCTTTGCATAGGAGACAGCTCCTGACAGGTTCTGCGGCTCCTGAGCATAAACGCGGATCGAAGCCGAAAGAGTTACAACGGAGGCTACGAAAAAGGTAAGAGCATATATTCGCTTCATCATTCCCACGATGACTCAGTCCCTCTACAAACCTATCCCGAATACCGAATAAGCTGCATAAATCCATAATCCATGTGTAACTGCTGGTGGCAGTGCCAGAGCGTATCGCCTGGATTGTCCGCCGTGAAATCAACTTCGACCGTATCCAGCGGCATCACGTTGATCACGTCCTTCTTAAGTCCGCTGATCTGCTTCTCGCCAATACGGGTAACCTCAAACGTATGCCGGTGTAGATGAATGGGATGCTGATCTCCGCTGCCATTGCGCAAGACAAGGCGGTAGCGTTTGCCCCGTTGAACAACAAGCGGATCGATCTTCGGCCAGGACTTATTATTGATGGTCCAGGTATCGAACTTCGATTCACCTGTCGGACCGATATCACGGAATGTAAGCGTGAATGTTTCGTCCGGCTTCGTGGCCGCCGCCGCATTGGCAAATTGCGTGTAATCCCATTCGCTGGAAGCGGGAGCCTTCCAGACAGGGTCTCCCTTTTTGCCCGCGTATTCCACCACGATCCCCAAACCCATTCGGCGCTCTTTTTCGAGTACTGAGCCAAGAACCCATACGCCGGGAGAGCTCATCGTCACGATGGCATCCACGCGTTCTGCGACTCCAAGCGAGATGGTCTCCACGGACTGCGGGTGCGGGACGGGGTTGCCATCCATTGCGATGATCTGGAAAGTGTGACCCGGCAGCGCGAGAACAACATTTTCCGTTGCGCTGGCGTTGAGCAGGCGCATCAGCACCCGCTGTCCCTTTTTCACGCGTATCGGCTCGCCCGCTCCTAGCATATGCGCATTGATCGTTGCGTACTTGTAACCGACATCCGACCCGCTTGTCAGGGGCATATTGGACGATTGCTCGCGCATCGTTTCCACCATCGGGACAAAGGAGGGCTCCCAGTGATGGATCGCTAAGTCGATTTCCTGGTCATACTTTTCAGGCTGGTCGCGGCCTTCAATCAACAAAAATCCGAACTGACCGGTATAAGTGCTGATCGAGAGATCGCCACGCGAAGAAGCATGCGTGTGATACCAGCGAGTCCCGGACGGATTGGGAGTAAACGAATAGCGATGCGTTGCGCCCGCCGGAATCATCGGGGAGCCTTCTTCCATGGCGCCGTCGTTCAGCGAATCGATCGCGAGCCCATGCCAATGGACGATGTCGCTGTTGGCGGTTGCGTTCGTTACATCAATGGAAACCGGAACCCCCTGGCGCAACCGGAGTAGTGGGCCTGGGACCTGCCCGTTATACGCCACAGTTTTGATAGGGACACCACGCCCGATGTCGAGCGTGCATGGCTCAATGCGCAGGCTGTAATCAGGCTTGCCTGCCGGAGCGCCCTCGGCAGCGAACATGCGCGGCATCAGCGCGTGCAATGAACTGCCAGCAGCCAGGCTTCCTGTCGCTGCAAGAAAGCTTCTGCGATTCATGAGAATTTTTGCCATCAGCCGGACGTCCCCATTTCATCACACTTCCAGAGCCGGCACGGCATCCTCGCCAATGGGCTTCTGTTCGATTCATTTACAAGGTATGCGCGATTACACCCACCACGCTGCCGCGGGCTTCTCCTTCAAAATGATCGCGCTCAGAAACTGCGCCGCGTGTGACAGTCCCTCCCCTGGGGAGAGCAGACTGTCCTCGTGCTCAATCGAAAGCACACCGTCGTAGCCATACATGCGCAGAGTGGAAACGAACTCCTTCCACCAAGCCGCGCCGTGCCCATAGCCGCAGGTGCGGAAGATCCATCCCCGATTGCGCTCATCTGTATACGGCTTGGTATCCAGAACTCCCGTCAGAGGAAGATTCGCCGAATACATCTGCGTGTCCTTCGCATGGACATGGAAGATGGCCTCGCCAAGCAAGCGCACAGCAGCAATGGGATCGATGCCCTGCCAGAACATGTGGCTCGGGTCATAGTTGCAGCCAACGGAGGGGCCAGCTATCGTACGCAAGCGAAGCAGGGTTTCCGGGCTGTAGACCACAAACCCGGGATGCATCTCAATGGCGATCTTCACGCCGTGATCGGCCGCGAACCTTGCATGCTGCGTCCAATAGGGAGTGACTATCTCGTCCCATTGCCATCGCAGCAGGTCCAGATACTCCGGCGGCCATGGACATGTCACCCAATTCGGCGATTGCGCCGCATGGGAATCACCGGGGCACCCTGAGAAATCGACGACGGTGGAAACACCCAGCTTTTCCGCCAGCAGAATGGTTTTCCGGCTGACCTGCCGTGCTTTTTCCGCGAGCGCCTGCTGCGGGTGTAATGCGTTGCCATGGCAACTGAGCGCACTGATAGATGTGCCATGGTCCTTCAGCTTCTGCTGGAATTCCTTGAGTGCGGATGCATTCTCCAGCATTGATAGCTTGCAGTGAGCATCACCTGGATAGTTCCCAGTCCCCAGTTCCACTACGTCGATCTCGAGTGACTTCAATTTCGCCAGTGCATCTTCCAAGGGAAGATGCGACAGCAACGGCGTAAATACTCCGAGCCTCATCCGGTCTCCTCAGTCTATTGCTGCACTTGTTCCCATCGTCCGCCTGCCGCATGGCTTTGCAACATGGTCTCCACGAGACACGTCGAGCGATAGCCATCCTCAAAGGTCGGCAAGGCCGCGGGCTTTCCTTCCGGACGCCCATCCTCCCGTATCCATTGATAGGCATCGCGTAGTAGATTGCGGAACGCGTCCGCCCATGACTCCTGGTGCCCTCCAGGCAGGTGAACATACGGAAGCACGTCCCGGTCCACCAGCGAGGGGTCTTTTGCCAGATTCTGGTTGGCCTGATCGTGCCGCCCGATCCACAGCTCGTTTTGCTGCTCCTGCCGCCACTTGAGCGAAAGCGCTCTGCCGTTGACTTCAAGCTCGAGATCGTTTTTATGCCCAGGCAGCACCTGGCCAACGGAAAAACAACCTCTTGCGCCGTTGTCAAAACGGAGCAGCACACTTGCCAGATCTTCCGCGTTTACCTGCATAGGCTGCCGGGCGCCCCTACTCGTGACCGCAAACGCCTCCGCCGATGCGCCTGAGGAATAGCGCACCGGAATGACCGTCGCCAGGTCGGCCAGCACCGAAACGATCTTCGCTCCGGCAACATGCTCGGCAAGATCACACCAATGGGAACCAATATCGCCCAGCGCGGATGTGACTCCGCCTTTGGCAGGATCAGAACGCCACGAATAGACGTTCGGATCGCTCATCCAGTCCTGCAGATAATAGCCGCGTACGAAGCTCAAGGGGCCTGTTTCGCCACGAGCCACCATCCCGCGTGCCTGCTGCACCAGCGGGTTGCCGCGGTAATTGAAGGTAACAACATGCGCAACCTTGGCGGCCACCGCTGCGTCGCGCAATATGCGGCCCTGCTCAGCATTCAATGCAAGCGGTTTATCAGAGATGACGTGCTTACCCGCCTGGAGTGCTGCCAGCGTAACAGGCAAATGCAGGTGATTCGGCGTCGTATTGTGAATGACCTGGATATCCGGATCCGCTATGAGTGCCTTGTAATCTCCGTACGCGCGATCCACCTTATGCTCGCGCGCCTTTTTCTCCGCCGACTGCTGCGACGATCCGGCAATCGCCACGACATCCACATCTCCAAGCCGCCGGACCGCATCGATATGGTGTCCTGCAACAAAGCCCGGCCCCACCAACCCCATTCCGATCTTCTTCATGCCTGCCGAATCGCTCCCCTGAAAGCTCAACGTGCCACGCGCGGATGTGGCACCGTGCTGCCTTCCGTCATGCCAAGCACCCACCGGATCGCCTCAAAATACATCTTGCGAATGTCCGGGTCCTGCCACGCCTCTTCCGTATGACCGAGGGTGGAATAAAAGACTCGCCCCTTGCCATACATCTTGCTCCATGCCACGGCAAAATCGTGATCGGCGCGATGAATGCGTGGATTGTTCGCGTAATCCAGCTTGGTTGGATCAAGGCTCAGGAGCACATGCACCTTGTCGCGCGACCAATCCTTCGGTTGGTAAATTTCGTCGTATTTGACGAATTCCTTCGGGAAATGGCGGACCGCTGGAAAGTCAGGGTCCTCATTCACGATCGGTGCCTGAAACGTCATCCACGGATGTTGGTCGAACCATCCGCCAATCATTTCTCCGTATTCCGGCCAGGTGTAGTTTGTGTCCAGAGCGGCGTGGATTCCCACAAACCCCTTACCGTCCTCCTTGATGGCGGATAGCATGTCCTGCTTCTTGCCCGCGTCCATGTCCAGCTCGCCGGTTGTACTGGCAAAGACAATCGCGTCGAAATACGCCAGGTTCTTCGCGTTGCGGCCGAGGTCCTTCTTCGTCAGCAACTCGGTGTCGGTGCGCATCTCCGTGTCCCACAGGCCGCTCTCCTTGCCCATTGTGTACACAGCATCCATAGCAGCCGAGACGGAGTCATGTTCAAAGCCCTTCGTTTCGCCAATCACGAGAACGTGCTTGAGATGCACCTGCTTAGCGCTCGGCGGAGTTGGCTGCGCATCGGCCACACTGAGCACTCCGAGCATCGGTGCAACCATGAAAGAACAAACGTATTTCCAGCAAAGACTCATGAAATCGCCTCTACACAACAAGCTTTGTCTGATCGGCAACAAGAATAACGCCTGGCATGCACCTTGAAAAGGGAGCATGGCGTTCATCTTCCGCGCCGCACTGTACACTGCCTACTGTTTCACCTACTGAAAGCAGCTACACATCACAGATGTCCACGGCCTGTCGCAATGAAGTCAGTGGATCGCCTTTTGGCACGAATTCGTGCGCGACGTATCCGGGATAATTGAGATCCACCAGTGCTTGCATCAGTGCCGGATAGTGAATCTCCTGCTTCCCATCGATTTCATGCCGTCCAGGAACACCTCCCGTGTGGAAGTGGCCGAGGACGTCGATGTTTTCCCGGATGGTCGCAATCAGGTCTCCTTCCATAATCTGCATGTGGTAGATGTCATAGAGCAGCTTCACGCGCTGCGAGTTCACTTCGCGAACGACTCGAGCGCCCCAGGCAGTGTGGTCACACATGTAGTCCTTGTGATCGCGCTTGCTGTTCAGTAATTCAAGACAGATATTGACGCCGTGATCTTCGGCAATCTTCTTCAGACGATTAAGTCCTAGGATCGTATTGCGAGCGCCCTCTTCATCCGACATGCCACGGCGGCTCCCAGAGAAGGTGATGACACTCGGCACGCCCGCCTTCGCAGCAATCGGGATGTTCTTCCGGAATGCCTCTTCAATTGCGGCATGATGCTCGGTACGGTTCAGCGCATCCGGAATCGTCCCGCCACCGGCATACCCCATTGTGCAGATCAGGCCATAGCGGCGCGGCATGTCGAACTCTGCTACTTCCAGCAGGTCGACGCCCTTCAGTCCCATCTGTGCGGCAGCCACGCAGAGCTGGTCCAGCGGAATCTGGTCATAACACCATCGGGACACAGATTGCCGAATACGCCCTTTGCGCGGGACAGATGACGTGACTCCGCTCGGCTGAGGAAGAATGGCCGCAGCAAGGCCAGCTTTCATGAAAGTGCGCCGGTTCGATTCCATAGTTGCAATATTGTGCCACTTCCCTTCTGTTTGGCGATCGCGCCATGGTGCAATAGGTCTTCGAGCGGGAACCTCTCTGATCCCAGTTTGCTCTGATCCCAGTTTGCGATCCAGGCACGCCACTCAGCTCTGCTACTATCCACGCAACTTCAAATTGCGACGGAGGCTTCATGTCTCTAATTCTCAACCGCCGGGGATTTCTTATCGCAGGCGGCCTTACGGCCTTGGCCTCGACCAAAGCCTTTGGCGCCAACGAGAGGCTACGTGTGGGCGTCATCGGGGCAGGCGGCCGCATGAAAAGCGTGCTGAATTCGGCCGACCAGAGCGGCGTGCCATTTGAGATCGTCTCTGTCTGCGACGTGTATGCTCCCCGCTGTGCCGAGATCAAGGCACGCGGCAACGCCGCCACTGCGACCGAGCACGTTGACTATCACGAGGTGCTCGACGACAAGACCATCGACGCAGTTTTTATTGCCACACCCGATCACTGGCATGTCCGCATCGCCACCGCAGCGCTGGCGGCGGGAAAGGATGTCTATCTCGAAAAGCCCGTCACGCACAGCCTCGAAGAGGGCCCCGTACTGACCCGCGCGGTACGTTCGGGTAACCAGATTCTGCAGTGCGGTATGCAGCAGCGCAGCTGGTCGCACTTCCGCAATGCCGTCGAACTCATACAAGGCGGCGCGCTGGGCACGGTGCCGCAGGTGCGCACCTATTGGTGGCAGAACTATCGCTCTAGTTGGGTGCCGGAGCCGGTCGATCAGTCACAGCTGGACTGGAAGAGGTGGCTAGGCGGCGCGCCCGAGCAGCCCTTTACGCTTGAGAAGTTCTCCCGCTGGCGCTGGTTCTGGAGCTTCGGCGGCGGTGCCATGACCGACCTCTTCACCCACTGGATTGACGTCGTGCACTGGGCAATGAAATCCGACGAACCTTCGACCGCCTTCATGCTGGGTGACAAGCGTATCTACCAGGAGTGGGAGTGTCCCGATACCATCCAAGCTGCTTTCCGCTACCCGAACTTCGATGTCATCTACGAAGGCATGATGGCGTCGTCCATCGATGACGGCGGCCTCGAGTTCCGCGGTACCGAGGCAACACTAAAGATCAACCGCAGCGGCATGACCATCTGGCGCGAAGGCGTGAAGGGCGACCGCAACCCTGTGCTGAAAGAAGAGAGCTTTGAGGACGGCACCATCGCCCACACGCGCAACTTCTTCGAGTGCATTAAGAGCCGCAAAGACCCAACCGCCCCTGTCGAGGCCGGCGTGGCTGCGGCACGCGCAGGGCATATCGGCAATTATGCTTTTCACCACGGCGGCAAGACGGCGTGGCCCCTGAAGGGATAGAACAAGAATGCTGCTGCCGCCGGAAAACAGAGTGAGTGGAACGGGGGCGGCCAGCTTGCCCGCACCAGCAGCCCGGCCACAATCAGCAGCACGCAACTCGCCGCCACCTGCGCAGCAATCAGCACCTGCCGAACGATCGTCTTGCGCTGCCGCTGTCGCGCAATCTGCAGCGCCGGCGCAAACCCGAAAAACACCGCCGCCGCCATCGCCATCCCGAATGTAAACACCAGCACTCGCCAGTCCGGCTTGGCGCTCAGCCATCCCTGTGCGTGGAACCGCGTCAGCGCTACCCGCAGCCCCAGCGAACTCAGCCCCAGCCCCACCGTCGCGCCCAGCAGCGTTACTTTCCGGCGCCGAGAAGCTCGGCAGACATTATTTTCCTGCTCGGTGGCCGGCGCGAGCGCCAAGGCGGGCAATCCGGTTGGGAGAGACGATCCATCTCGTAGAGCATCGCTCAAGGCACTGGACGCGGTGGATCTCACAATCATGCCAAGAGTGCGATCCATTTTTCATCCGGGTTGAAAGACCGCTGAGACTGTTCGGCCAGCAAACCGAGTACCGATGGCCGATCACCTATACATCGGATCCGGCTGCGCCGGTCCATCGAGCCCGATGCGGAACGCATATGTATTCTCACCCGCGGGCTTCGGAGGCAGCTCAATGTGTAGCCCATCTGTGGATTGTTGATAAACAAGCGACGTCGTATCCGACCCAAGCATCGCGACAGTTCTTATGCGTCGACCGGAGAGGCCGCTCGGAGTGAGCGCATGAATCACGATCTGGCCAGAGGCAGGCCAGCCGAGCTCGATCGCAAAGAGATCGTTCCCCTTCGTTGTGAAGCGGAAGTCTTCGGCTGTGTAGGATTGGGTCTCAGTGTCGTGAAATGGTCCCGCAGCCACCCGGGTCGGTCCCTCGCCATATAACTTCCATGGCCGGGTTCCGTAGATCGCGTCGCCGTTCACCTTCAGCCATTGCCCCACAGAACGAAGTACCTCCTGCACCTCGTCCGGAATAGTCCCGTCTGGGCGCGGACCGATATTCATGAGCAAATTGCCGTTCTTGCTAACAACATCCACAAGCTGATCGATGATGAAGATCGGCGTCTTGAAAGTGTCGTCTTTGATATATCCCCACGACTTATTACTGACCGAGGTATCGGTTTGCCAATATTCCGGGCGTATGGCCGCGAGTTGTCCGCGCTCAATATCCAGTAAACCGGAATGTTTCTGCATATCTACGTATTTGTAACTGATGATTCCGACCGGCCCGCGCTTTTGGGACTCGTTGTAGTAGTAGGCCGCGAACTTCGCCACATACGGTCGCACAGACGGCTGACCGATCCACCAATCGAAAAAGATGAAGTCTGGATGATACTTCTGCACGATCTCAGCAGATCGCGCTACCCAGTCCTCCGCATAGGCAGGGCTAACATAGGTCCAGTCCTGCGCAAGTTTGCTAGCACTATCCTGGCCGCCATCCTGTACCTGCATCTGGGCGGGTCCGTAGAAGTCTGCGTATTTGGGGTCGTTAACGTCAGAAGGCATGTTCCGTCCGCCGTCCATGAACCAGTCGTGTTCGATACGATGTGACGAGGCACCTAGATGCAAACCTTCGGCGCGCACGGCCTTCGCCAGATCTCCTATCAAGTCCCGCTTGGGACCCATCTTTACCGCTGTCCAATCGGAGAGTTGGCTATCGTACATCTGAAAGCCATCATGATGCTCAAAAACGGGAACTACATACTGTGCTCCTGCATCTTTGAATAGCTTCGCCCATGACTGCGGGTCATAGTGCTCCGCCTTGAACATGGGGATGAAATCCTTGTACCCAAAACTCGTCAGCGGACCGTAAGTGGCCACTTGATGTTTATTCTCCTCCGTGTCCACGAGATACATTTGGCGCGGATACCACTCGCTCCCGAACGCTGGAACTGAATAAACGCCCCAGTGAATGAATATCCCGAATTTGGCGTCTTTATACCACCGCGGCACCTCCCATTTGGACAGCGAACCCCAGTCCGGCTGAAACTGCCCGTCATGACTAACCTGGTCCACTTCCCTCAGGATCGAGTTCCGTTCCTTGTCATACTTCGCACTGGATCTCTCCCATTCTGAAGCTATCGTTTCTGCTTCCGCTTGCGAGGTTGGGGCAAATGACGGCTGTAACTGCGCCGCTAACGGCTGCGGAGCCATCATCGAGAAGCAGGCGATGATGCAGGTCGAGAAGGCCAAAATCGGCGGAGGATCATTCGTTGAAGGCATGAATCACTTTCCCTTCGAGTCTCATATTCTGGAGAGCATCAAACAAAGACGAGCAGCGAAATGTTTCTAAGGGCACACTATGTGATCCGAGCTCCGCGAAAACCTCGGTCTGAACCAAAATGATCCCGCATCCACATGCCGATTCGAAGCGTACTCAGCTTTGCCCAGCGCAAGATCCTTTGTATGAACCCATTGTCGAGTTCCCTTTGATCCACGCCTCGTCAAAACGAGCAATCTTGATGGTGAGCCTCCGGTACGTATACGCGACCATAATCGAGCCACTCGGAAGCTGCAGTATGGATGGATAGCTGAATTCATCAGGACCTTCTCCACCGCGAGATTCGCGTCCTGAGCGCCGCTTATTTCCGCCTTCCAGGTCGTGCACCCAACCCCAGGTCTTTCCCCCGTCAACTGAAAGCGCAACAGAGAGCGGAAAGCGGTTCGCGGTTCCTGGCCTGCGGGACTTGCCACCAGCACTGCTGTTGTTGAAAGCCATCACTAGATGACCATTAGCCAGGCGTATGGCTTGAATGGAAGCATTGTTGTTTGGTAGTGCAGTCGGCGTAGGTTTCGACCACGCACATCCATCTGCTGAGCGGGATTCGTAGATGAAATCCGCGTACCGGCTTCGGAGGAACAGAATATATTGATCCCTCCGAAGCTTGAGGATGTCTGGGTGCACTAGACCTTCCGAGCCGGGGATACGGCACTCGCGCCAAGTCTTGCCTTCGTCACTGGAAAGCATCACAACCGAGTAATTGCTCTCTGCACCGGCAACGATGTCACCCCTGGGCGTAAAGAACATCGGCAATAACCAACTACCGTCATCTGTGACTACCACGGGCTGTCGCGTGAAGGAACCCGGCTCGGCAAACACAACCGTCGGCTCCGACCAGGTTCTACCGCCGTCTGAAGACAGGAGTTTCACCACTCGGGCATGCGCCTGTCCCCGGCCCGCAGTCTGGGCAGTGTGGAAGAGCCAGATCCGGCCTGTGTTGTCCTGGAAGCCTACCGGATTTTGGAAGGATTCTCCGGCCCGACGATCAATTAGCTTGGGCTGGCTCCATGTGCCCGCGCCTCGAGGCAGTCTTGCCATCAAGATCCCAACGTTTGATTCTCCCTCCGCGGTTCCGGAAAACCAAAAACATAGAACATCGCCATTATGCAGTAGCAGTAGATTTGCGGCATGTGCGGAGGGATAGAGCCGATCCAAATAAGCCGTCACCAGATCTTTACCGGCTATACGGAAAGTCCTACTCGTTGGGGAACCTTGCTGCTGCCCATATCCCCCAAGAAATGCGGCGGTCATCACTACGGCAAGAAAAAGCAGCTGGCTCTTCCGCATCATGACTCTCAGCACTAGCACTCACTCAGAAATAGAACTTCAGGGCGAGTTGCATCTGTCTCGCTGTATTCGCCGTGTAGGACACTACGCCGAAGTACCCCGGACCATCCGGAAGGTAAGTATCCGGCGTACCCATTACGGGCGTATTGGTTGCGTTGAAAGCCTCTGCTCGGAATTCGAATCGCATCGATTCCGACACTTTGAAAGCGCGGAACAGCGATAGATCCAGATTCCTGCCCCAATCCGCATGCAGACTGTTTCGACCCATAGTTCCAAAAGTACCTGCCGGTGGATCAACAAACACGGACGGATTAATGGGAGTGATCTTGCTTCTCGTGTATCCGGGAGCGTTCGCGTGAGCATTTCCCGTCTGATTGGCCCGCTCGACACCGTAGAAATTGTTGATATTCGAAATTCCATTGTCATCTTGGATGTCATAGCGTGGACCACTATTCAAAGAGACAATGCCGTTCAACTGCCAGTCGCCAATAATATGGTTCACCAGGCTGCTCGATGAGCTAAATCTCCTACCGCCACCAAACGGAAGTGGCAACACAAAGCTTCCGCTGAAAATGTGTGGCAGATCGTACCCTGCGGGTCCTCTATCTATCTTAAGGTCATAGGGATTCTGGATTTCGCAACCGGAATCGTAGCCGTCACAACCGGTGGTGAGCGCTTTTGACCACGTATAGGCGAGTGTCGATGCGACCCCCGAATGCAGCTTGATCTGCGTCGAGACCTGGAGAGAGTTATAGTCTGTTGAAGAGAGATTGGTTGTGTAAGGGGTCGGCGGAATGTACGAGTAAGGAGGCTCTCCCCCTGGGCTAGTCAGCGCATTAGCCGTGATCGAGCTGGCGATTCGCGCGTTTCGCGAGCCCACGTAGTTGATTGTGGTGACAACACCCGTCGAGAGCTCTCGCTGAAAACCGAAGTTCCACTGGTCGGAGTAGCCGTTCTTGAGGTTGGGATCAGTGTAAGAGTTCGTGTTCAAAGGCGAAAATGGCGATGATGCCGGCTGCAGGGAGCCGCTTCCGAAGTTGAACGGATCTTGAGCAAGTCCCGTCGGTGGTCCATAGAGGTTGAAACCTCCCGGAGCTCCTACGAATGCCACGTTGGGCCAGGTTTGCGTGTAGTTAGACTGGTTCTCAGTAAAACCAGCCCAATTGTCGAAGAATCTTCCGTAGCCGCCATGAAGAACCGTCTTGGGCGTTATGCTAAAGGCAAAGCCGATTCTAGGTTGAAAGTTGTCGTAGTTATCGTGGATGATCTTTCCGTTCTTCGCGATCGTCACGTTCGCTGGCAGAGCACCTCCTGGAATGCACGGGGCCCTCTGCGTTGCCGAACAAGCCGGAGCAGGATTTTGGAGAATGTAGGTCCCGTTACTGAAATTGAAGTCGCCAGTGATGTCGGAACCGTTTGAAGCTTTCCCTTGTCGCGGATTTATCGTCAGGTCATACCTGAGCCCCCAGTTGATTGTTAGCCTATCCGTCGCTCTCCATTGATCCTGAAAATATGCTCCAATAATCTTCCCGCCGTGAAGTAGCGAATAGACATTGTCCACCTCTGCGTAATCCGGAACTCCGAGAACCATCGATGCCAGTGGATCACCGGTGTTCGAGTCCAGGTTCCCGTTTTGCGTTTGGGATTGAGCAAAGTCGTCCTCTGAACCGTAAAAGGGCTGCTCCCAGCCATCCGTTGCAAGGCTGGCGCCCGTTCGGAACGTATGTCGTCCGAGAGTCTTCGAAAAGTCTCCGCGATACTCCCAGATGTTTGAATAATGCAATTTCCCTATATAGTTCGTGCCGCCAATGTAATTAGATATCTGAATCGAAGGAACCTGGAGACCGCCAAAGGGGGCATGGTTGTAGAGGTAGCCAGCAAAGCCTGACTGACTAAAGTAGTCTGCCGGGATATTGGTGAAGTTCGGTGTACGATCGTTTTCCGCTGAAACCCTTCCAAGTGTTAGTTGCAGGGCGGCATTCGACCCGAAGGTGTGGGTCCAGTTTGCGGCTACATCGTAGTTTGAATTTTTTATGTTTGACACCAATCCCGGAAAACCACCCGAAGCCGTGATTGGTTGCCACGCAGCCGTCCACCGTATAAAGAACCGATCTCTCGTACTAATCTGCTGGTCGAAGCGGACGGAAACCTGATTTTGATGCGTAAGGTTGGGGGTTGTATCGCGCCCGTTGAATTGCGGATATCCGGGGAGCGTAACCGGCGCGGGAAAGAAGGTTTTAGCGAAATTGACCATCGTCGGATTGAGCATCGTCGATGGGATTTTATTGCAGGGCGTTCCGGCTGCCTGGATATTGCCTGGTGCTGGGAGCGGAGTCCCTCCCGAATCACACATGAATGGCTGGACGGCGAAGCCGGTTGCCGTTGAACCATCGGGCACTGAGCTAAACGGATTGTAAAGCTGGGTGCCCTGTCCAGTGAGGTTGCTGAAGTCACCGCTCAATTGTGCGGCAGTGGGTGTTCGGAAGAAGTTGCTCGAAGCCGTGCTGTTTCGATATCCCTCATAAGAGACATAGAAAAACGTCTTGTCGTGCCCGTTATAGTGGGGCAAGATCACGGGGCCACCGATTGCTCCCCCAAATTGATTTTGTTTCAGGGGAGTCTTGACCGGGTTAAAGTAATTCGCTGCGTCCAGCGCGTCGTTACGGAAATACTCCCACGCATCACCGTGGAATTGATTTGTCCCTGATTTGGTCACCACGTTGATGATCCCACCCAATACCTGCCCGAATTGAGCCTCATCGTTGTGGGATTGTACTTTGAATTCTTCAATATCGTCGAGAGTTGGCTGCACGGCATAGGTATCCCGGATCGATCCGTAGTTATTGATGCCGTCCAGTAAAAACATATTGCTTCTGTTGTTCTGCCCGTTCACAGAAGGGAGAACCACTGTTCCGATGGGATTCCCGATCCCCCCAAATCCAGCACTTCCTGTCACATTCACAGGACTCACACCAGGTGATAGCAAAAGCATCTCGGTAAAGTTCCGGCCGTTCAGTGGAAGTGCGTTCACCTCCGCACTGCCAATCACAGTTCCAAGCTCGGCAGTCGAGGTCTCTATCTGTACAGCAGCGGCCGAGATTGTGACCGTCGTGTCAAGCGACCCGGCTCGCAGGTCGAAATTGATAGTGGCTGTCTGATTCACCGAGAGTTCGAAAGCAGCCGATTGGCCATTCGCAAAACCTGTCATCGAAGCGGTGACAACGTAAGTCCCAGGGGCAATGTTGAGGAGCGAATAGTTCCCCGTTTCATTGCTCTTCGTTATCTGCGTGAAGCCCGTGGCCGTACTCTTCAGCACAATTTTTGCACCCGGCACGACCGCGCCTGAGCTATCTCGAACAGTTCCGTTAAGGGCCGCCGCCGCGCTCGCGACCTGAGCCTTGGTTGTCCGCCAAGCTCCGAAGCAGAACGCCGTGGCAATGATGACCCAAATCAAATGCCTAAACCTAAATCCGATTTGAAAGTACATCCCGGTCTGCCTCTCGCCATTACGGCACGTCCAAATTGATCCAGCCAATTACGGATATGAACGCTAACATCGCGTTCTTTACATTGTCAAGCATCTCCTCCTCAAGTCACGGAATGACTGCTAAGATGGGATAACCTCCTTTGTTTGAAGCGCTTCCAGTCAGGTGAATCCATGCAAAATGACGGACGAGCTAAACATCGCTTTGGTCCGTCCATTACGAAGTCAGCTAGAGGCGACTCTGCCCCATATGCGCAATTTGCACCCGCCGCACGCAACGAGTGCCGTCAGGTTTCCGTGGGATTACCAGCGATGACAATCGTCGGCGATGTGCCTGAGAGTGCGGACCAAAGTTGTTTCAGGAGGATGTGCTAACTGATCTCTATCGGGGTGTCGATTCCTCGGGAACGATCGAGATGTCCGAGGCGCTGGTGAGTTGGGCGCGGATCCAGACCACTAAACTGGAGCCTTCCAGGCGGTCGATATAGCCCACTCGAAGATCCTTCCCTTCTACTACGGACTTACCGTTCAATCTCAATGCGGCGCCCACATGTCCCCAGCCATCAACTACAAACGCTGGGTTTACAGCTGGCGAACTCTCACTCGCATGTAAGTGAATGTTGAGTGTCGAATGCTCCTTCGCAAGCTTCGAGAAATGATAGGCACGATCATCATGGCTATAGCCTTCGCTGGCGAAGCCAGTCCCCAATACCTTTAGATCTGGCGCATGCAACCAGGAACGCGCTATTGGCAACATGGCAGAGATTGGTTGATTTGTGAGCCCAAGAAGAAATCTCCCTTCTACCGCGCCGTCGCTGGCTCGCTTCGTCTCGGGCGGTTCCGGGGAGAGGATAGCGGAACTCGATACACGATCTAATGCCAGTGCTGTTCGACCATCGGATGGAATCTGGGCCACTGGCCAGTGATTCCAGATCGGAAACTTCGAGATCCATGGTCGGGTCTCGACCGCTCCCCCGCCGTACGGAATGATCGGGGTATCTCGCTGGTAGACGTAGACAGGTTTGTAGTCCGACTTCGTGTTCACGATCGCGATATTCGCACCCGGCACTGCATGAAAGAACTCTCCGCGAATGCCACCGTCAGAGGGCCAGGTCTGCCAACTGAAGGTTCGAGTCTCACCCTCCATATTGGCTAGAGTGGCTGCCTGGATCGAGACATTGTCCTCCGCCCTCTCTCCTGGGTTGTTCAGAGTCGCAGGCTCAGTGATGCTGTAGGTTTGCTGGGGACCATGAACGAGAAAGTGCCGCACCGCAATTCCATCAGGATAGATTGTGTAGTACTCGTCGGCCCAGTCTCCCCAACCGGTGATCGGATCGCGCTCGCCGATATTGTAGAGCACGTCTGTCAACGCGTAGCGCCAGTGAACGACCACACGCGCGGGATTGTTCTCAAGTAGGCGAACGTGCGAATAGCGGGTTTGCTTGTCGGACATGTGCTCCACACATCCGTATTCGCTCCTCGCGGCCTCGGCGCTCTGGTCGCCGATCCACCGGCCATTTTCGGTTACTAGGTTCATGTTGTAGCCGGTGCCATGCCAAAACACCATCTTGTATTTGGCATTATCGAAAGTCACAACCAAATCTGGATATTCGTCAACCCGCCAGAGTCGGTCCCACTCCGGATAAAACCTCAACCGTGTGTAATAGGCCCCAAACTGACCTTCCCCGTCGGGAACGACCGGCAGTTTCCGCCACTTCAAATCTGGATCCGGGACCGGCGATATACTTTGGTAAGTCTTTTTTATCTCGCCAGCACTGAGCGGACGATCGTAGATCTTGAGTTCGTCAATAATCCCATCGAATGAATAAGACGCTGAAATCTTGATCGACGCGGCCGCAGGCAGCTCGTCAATATTCCGCCCTATCTGAAATGTACCTCCCGTTGGCTGACCGGTCTTTGGATCTACTTCCCCGCGATCCAGGTGACCGCCAACTTCGAGGTGCCCTGCATTTTCGCCGTTGATGTAAACGGTGAGGCCCAAGCTGGGATCGAACGTTGCCGCCACGTGCGACCATCGCATGAATGGCACCGATGTCGAGGACAGGCACTCCCTCCACTGATCATCGACAAACACACGCACGCCGATATGTCCTGTCGCATCGAGACCGAAGAAGTATCTATTCTTCTGTTCAACGATGGCGTTCCAATTCCACGGGTATGCCTGCGGAGCAATCCAGGCCTCAAATGTCACCGCTTCGTGAATCTCAGGGAGATCCGCATTGCGAGCGATCCGGGTCGTAAACCCATCGAATTTGAGAGCCTTGCCGCGAACGCCTCTTACGTAAGAAAAGTTCCCCTGCACCCCGTCTTCCGGATGGCTACTGCTCTCGTCTAGCACTGGCGTCTGCCCTTCATCAAACGGCCAGTATGCAGCCAACCCTGTGTCTTGCCCAAAGCTTATACGGCACATGAAAGCCGCGCACAGCAACAGCTTCCAGACTAGGCGATACCTCAACATTCGTTCACCGGTCAGCCTCAGGTAGATCCTTCTTAGATCCGCGCTCTCAGTATCTCGATGCCGGACGAAGCGCGGTCGCGTCAGAATGGGTTCTTCAGAGAGATCTTGTAAACAAACGCATG
Organism: uncultured Acidobacteriaceae bacterium; assembly: GCA_963757575.1. Lineage (GTDB taxonomy): Bacteria > Acidobacteriota > Terriglobia > Terriglobales > Acidobacteriaceae > KBS-83. The sequence continues at coordinate 646,192 of CAVWSD010000003.1, read as the reverse complement.
ATCACAGGGTTTTGTCTTGGGAACGTCTATAACGAGAGCTTCTTTTGTAAAATCCCAATGAAGAGGCTCCTCACTTCCCAACATCTTGATGGAGGCTATCTCTGACGGATACAGACCAGGCCAGGTGTCGCCCTTGGGCACTAAGCTTCTGATCGATGCCTTTTGATCCGGCCAGGCAAGCAGTGTTGCATAAAGAGTCTTGTTGCGATATGTGAATCGAATGTCCTCGGCCGTATAGCGAAGGCTGTTGTCTTCGTTGAAGGCGCCACTCTTTTTCAGCTGCGTCGGTCCCTCCCCCGCAATCAACCATGGCGTCGTCCCATAGACAGCTTCGCCATTTACCCGCAGCCACTCACCCATCGCAAGTAGCCGCTCCTTCGCTGGCTCAGGAATTGTGCCGTCGGGTTTAGGACCAACATTCAATAAGAAGAAGCCATTCTTGCTGACACGATCTACAAGTCCTTGAACCAGATCATCAACGGATTTGAAACCGGCGCTCGTGACATACCCCCACCCGCTCCCACTATCTATTGTGCTATCGGTGATCCACTCCGAATAGGTCATATTGGATTCCCGACCGAGCTCTAGGTCATAGATGCCGACCCCTGGCGTCAAATCATGATACTTGTATGTGATCGTGACTTCCTTACGTAGTCTCGCCGCTCTATTGAAATAGTATTGGGCGAATTCTTCCTTATAGCCCTGTTGGATCAGTTGGAGCCCGTAGTCGAACCACACAAGGTCAGGATCATAGTTGTCTACTACTTCCTTCAGTTTCCCAATCCACACGTCGAGGAACTTCTTGTCGGGGAGTGCCCCCTTTTCATGACTCTGCCCGTATAGACCCGCATATCGCGGATCCGACACGTCGTAGCGCTTGTCCCAGACAGGAAAATAAAACCAATGCTCGGCATGATGTAGGGCCGTCATGAATTTCATATCTTGGTTCTTGATGGCCTTGGATAGTTGCCCTACGACGTCACGCTTCGGACCCATCTTTGCAGCGTTCCATGTAGAGAATTTTGTATCCCACATCGCGAACCCGTCATGGTGTTCGGCGACTGGTCCGGCAAAGCGTGCTCCGGACTTCTTGAACAGTTCCGCCCATTCATCCGCATCGAAGTGACTACCGGTAAACATCGGGATGAAATCCTTGTAGCCGAACTTATCAAGCGACCCGTAAGTCGCCTCTTGATGCTTCCGCTCATCGGAGTCCGGCTTTGTATACATGTTGTGAGCGTACCAAGTACCGTTCTTCCCATACGCGGGAACGGAATAGACGCCCCAATGTGTATAGATACCGAATTTGCCATCCCGTAGCCATTGCGGAGTCGCGATGTTTCGTAACGAGTTCCACGTCGGCTGGAACGGTTCTTTCTTCAGGTCTTTCGCTGCTCTCGCACCAACGCTTGCAGACGATGCGATGGGGCTTATCAGTGAGCCGGCGGAAAAAGCCATGCCACTCTTCAAGAGATCTCGTCTGCTGTACGGAGCGCTCATCCTATCCCTCACTTAGTCAAGTGTTTCGCTGGTGCTCATGATCCAAACTGAAAATCTCAAGCGCGATCTAAGGGTTGTGGTAGATCTCTTGCATAATCGACCAGCTCTTCTCGCCCCGTAGCGGGGTCTGCATTGAATCCGTCATCTGTAGCCACTGCTTATTCCGCGGTTCCAGCGCTAACCTGCGCATGTCGCCTTTGTAATCCACGCCCGTGTATTCGTAGTAGCCGAAGAGATAGTAGCGACTATCGTCTAATCGGTGAATGTAGATAGAGAAATTGTGCATGTGGTATTTGTTCAGCAAATCGCGAACGCCTTTGCTATTCGCGGCATGAAGAGCTTCATAGGCGGATACGCGGTCAGGCTTGATGCCGATCACCATCCCGATCCGTTGGCTTGGCTGCTGAGCACGCAGCGACCAGGTAACTGCGGCGATAGCTACGCCGAGTACGAGCATTACAAGAACAAGTCGTTTCATCCTTAGCTCCTGTCAATCGGAAGAAGGTCTAGCTGCCGTTTCTACCGAAACTCTGCCGGGAATTCGCTGGTTAATCCCCAGTCTCCCATCGTGAAGTTTTTGAAGCCAACCTTCAGTGCCGGTGAATCTTCGCGGACACGGAAGTCGTAATGCGCGGGATCGACAAATAGAGGATCGGCAAAAATGGAGTTTCGATCGAATCCCAGATTCTGCCATTCCGAGAAGTTGTAGCGGCGTGGATTTCGTTTGCCGTCCTCATCGCGTAATTGGTCAACCACAGCTTGAAAGTCTCCGCCGGCAAGGTAGAAGCAGTTGCGGTCAATCTCTTCAAACCATGGACCAACTGCAGGAGGAGCGATAACGGAATACATCATTTGTGGCCACCAGGGCCATCCGGAGGGCCATTTGGTTTCGCCAGAATCCATGACCGTGATGTTGTTGTAATAGCGGTCGTGGTTGTCGTTGTTCCCGACATGGAAACAAGGCGCGACACGAGATCTGTACCAAACGTTGTTGTAGACCTCTCGGTAGGCTCCTTCGCGCCATTTCATACTGACGCCTCCGACAGAGATGTTGTTGTAGATCTTGTAATTGGAGGCGCCATCGTCTAGGTCTAGACCCCATCCGGATTCTTCGTTGAAGAAGTTATTCCGCACAGTCACGGGTTCCATGGCATCGACTAGTACATCCCATGCATCCACGCTGCGATCCTGCGTATATGGTGCATGCGATTGAGCTAAGCTCCAGGCGCGGTCCCTTCCCCACGCATTGAAGGGGCCGTGATCACTGGTTTCCTGAACTGTGTTGTAGGTGTGGTTGTACTCGATGATATGGCCGCCCCACGTACTGTCGCCAAGGCATATGGCTGACCGCGGCATGTCATGGATCAGATTATGGCTAACTGCAATCCTTTTCGCACGGGAAATGTATACGCCTGCGATTTGCTTACCGAAGACTCCGCAGTTGTGTATTAAATTGTTGTGCGCTTTGCATTCGAAGGGAAAGGCGCGCTGGGTCCCCGTTGTCTTCCCCAAATCTCCTACGAAACAAACGGCACTGTCGCCAGTTTCAGTGAATTTGCATCCGCTGATCGATAGGCCACGGTTGTAATTATTCGCAAAGACCGCGTTGCCGCCAACCCCGTCAAACCAGCAATTTCGTATGGAGCAGTTTCGCGTCCCCTCTAAAAAGACCGTTCCGCCTCGATGAATCGACCAGTCGCTGAGGGAGGGCACTTCGTATGACAGCGTGTATGTGCTGACTGTGTGAGCAAATCGGAGACCTTCGATCGATATGTTCCCCACTGGTTCCGATTGGGACCCGTCAAAATGAAGGATCTGCTCGAGCACCGGCACTTCGACCAAAGCCGAATGGATATCCGTCCCACGCTCTGGATAGTAGTAGAGGACATTCCTATTTCCGTCTAGATACCACTCTCCCGGTGCGTCAAGCTCTTCGAATACGTTCTCGATGTAGTACCGAGATTTCTTACCTACTTTAGCGGGATCCCTGTCCCACTTGGCGCCAATTTGCTGTCCACCTTCTCCGAACCAGAGAACATGCGCGTCCCGGTCAATCCCTCGAAGTCTCCACTGCAGGTTTCCCCAATAGGCCTCTTGAAAGATGTGGATCTCCGCTTCTTCGGGCTTCGCCCAATGCCTAGTGGAAAATGTGGCTGGGTCGTAAGAAATTCCCCTCGGTGCGCTGCCGGAAAACGTCATATCCTCATCTGGATTTGGATACGGCGTTTGCGTGTCTGAGGGAATCGGGCCTGCGGCTTTCAAGTAGCCGGCGTGCCCAGACTGGGGCGGCTCGTAATTCGGATATCGCGCCCGAATCTGTCGCCTGCCGTTTACGAAGAGTTGAGTGAAGTGTAGCCCTCTGGGTACCGGAGTGCTCACGATTCCATCTCTGAACGGCGACCACTGGCAGGTCAAGGCGACTCCGCCGCTTAGGGTTACTCTCTCTCCCGGGTGCGCCGTATACCGAACCGCCACCCCACTTGTACCTGAATCCTCAGGTCCGAATGTTATGGCTTGTGCGAGATAGTATGTGCCCTCTCGAATCCAGATTTGAATACGATCGTTCTTTTCCGCCCGCCTCGCCGCCCGCTGCGCACGCGCTAAAGTAGCAAACGGGCGGTCAGCGGTTCCCGCGTTGCGGTCACTTCCAGTCTTTGATACATAGAATGTTCGCGATCCTCCGGGTTGAGTTTCCTCGTTCGTTCTCTCGGTGGTAAGTCCACTCAAATGCTTGAGTGCTCCGCCACTCGCGATGGCTGCGCCGCCACTCATTTTGAGAAAATCTCTTCTTTCCATGCAGGGTCCCCAATTGGACGTACCAATCTTTCATAAGAGATCGGCGGCGTCAAGCTCTCGTCTTCTAGAGAGGACCTATTCCACGAGGAGCAATTGGGAGGACATGTGATTTTCCGCGGGGATACCACGACAGACAATGCAGCGGATCAGGAGCAAATGGACAACCAGGTGTGCAGAGAGTCATCCACTGGGCAGATTTTCGAATGCTCTCGGCGCACGCGATCGGTCACTTCGAAGTTCGGGACCGGGCGAGCAAACTTCCAGCGTCGACGATATGTTCGTGCATCGCCTTCTTCGCTTCATCGGGATTTCGGTCCCGAACAGCCGCGTAAATCCTTCGATGAAACATAAGGGGCTGGTCCATTGAAACGCGCTGTGATAGCTGGGCCATACTCGTCAGAAGCGTTCGGTGTATTCCTCGAAATAGCAGGTGGCAGATGCGATTGCCGCTGGCACGAAAGATGGCATCGTGAAATGCAAGATCCGCGTCCAAGCGCTCGCGATTATTCTTGCTCCGCTCCATCGCGAAAATTGCGTTTCGCAGGGCGGATAGATCTTCCGCCGTGGCCCTCTCAGCAGCGCGCGCCGTAAGCTCGGGCTCAACGATGAGGCGAGTTTCAAAAAGTTCATGATGTGAAAGATCATCCAGCAAGACCAGGAAATCGATGGGCTCGTTCAAAATCGACTCTGCAGTAGAGCTCAAATAGGTGCCGTCACCGACTCTCTGAGTCAACACGCCCATGATTTCAAGCACTTTGAGAGCCTGCCGAACGGATGCTCGGTTTACGCCGAAATCTTTGGCCAGCTCTCGTTCTGGCGGGAATTTGGATCCCGGAGAAATAGCGCCCGTGGCTATCAAACCTTTGATTCGGCTGATGAGCTTGGCCGTAATCCTGACGTCGGGCTGTTCCCCAGACAAGGTGATCTTTCCGTCCATGAGGCATTCCAATGGTCGCTGACCGCGATCCTCTCCATACTAACCTCGTCATCAACAGGAGTTCACTCTCGCGCCTCGACCACAGGGTTGCTCTGACATGCGATCGATCGATTGGGACCTTGACGACAACGGGGAATAGCTATAGGCTCGCTGTAAATAATGGCTGGACCATTAGACACAAGCCCGAGGACCCGATGAAGCAGATCGTGCTCGAATCTCCTGGCATATTTCTGGAGCGCGACGTTCCCATACCAGAACCAGCCCCAGGAGAAGCACTGCTCCGAATGGAGAAGGTGGGCGTTTGCGGGAGCGACTTTCATGCTTTCGCCGGCCGTCATCCAATCTACACATATCCCAGAGTAATCGGACACGAACTCTCCGGCACCATAATGAGAATAGGCTTGAACGAATCTGGAATTCAGGTCGGAGATCAGTGCGCGATCGAACCCTACATCGCGTGTGGTCGATGCAGAGCCTGTGCCAAAGGCAGGAATAACTGCTGCGAGCAGCTTCGAGTTTTGGGGATCCATATCGATGGAGGATTACAAGAGTATTTTTCCGTTCCCATTGCTCTCCTACACAAATCTGAACTCTTATCCCTCGATCAACTGGCGTTGGTGGAGACCCTCGGGATTGGAGCACACGCGGTGTTACGAAGCGGTTTGACAGCTGGCAACGAAGCCATCATCGTGGGTGCTGGTCCAATCGGTATCGCTGTAGCGCAGTTTGCCGCAGCATCGGGAGCCAAAGTTCACATCGTGGAGAAAGTTGAAGCTCGTCGCAAGTTTGTTGAAGAGATGGGGTATGTGGCTTTCCCTGCTCCCGAAGGCCGCCGCGCAGACGTCGTGTTTGATGCCACCGGAAATGCAGCCGCCATGGGCGAGAGCCTCACTTGCGTTGCTACGGGCGGCTGCTTGGTATTTGTAGGCCTCACGCGGGAGCCCGTCTGCATCGACGACTCGCTCTTTCATCGCAAAGAAGCAACGATCATGGCAAGTCGTAATAGCTATGGTCTATTTCCCCAAATCATCAAACGGATCGAAGACGGCTCGATCGATACATCACACTGGGTCACCAACCGCCTCTCGCTCCAACAGGTAGCCACCGATTTTGAGAGTCTTCCGGGCAAGCCGGGTCTCATAAAAGCCATAGTCGACGTTCGCGGGCGTACCACTGCCGAAAATGCAAAGCCGCAGTGATGACGACACAACTCCGCATCCCAATTCTAGATCTATGCATCATCGTCGGATATATTCTGGCGATCTTGTGCGTTGGCGTCATAGCGTCGCGGAAGACTAAGGTCACGGGGCAGGTATTCTTTCTGGCCGGCCGTTCTCTGCCATGGGGAGTCGTCGGAGCATCGCTCTTTGCTTCTAACATTTCCACAATTCACCTCGTAGGTCTTACCGCATCCGGTTATAACGAGGGCCTGGTTTGGGGAAATTTCGAGTGGATGGCAGCGTTCACTCTGATGCTCTTGGCGATCGTCTTCGCTCCCTTCTACTTCCGTAGCCGGATCTCGACGCTACCGGAGTTTCTAGAGCGGCGTTATAGCCCTGCATCGCGGTCGATACTCGCATTTATGGCGATACTCGCCGCGTTATTCATCCACATTGGTATGAGCTTGTATGCCGGCGCCGCGGTCTTTCAGCAATTCTTTGGAATCAACGTAATTGCCTCCATACTGATAGTTGCTGGCGCGGTATCCGTTTACACGGTTCTCGGAGGTCTCCGCGCGGTCGTTTGGACTGAATCGGTCAATACCGTTGTGCTTCTTGCCGGGGCTTGTTGCATTACCGCCTTTGCGTTGGCGGCATTGCCCGCGCACGGCATTCACACACTTTTGCAGTTTCGTGCTGCGGTGAAGCCAAACCAACTGAGCATGTTACAAACGCATAGCCCAGCCGGGTTGAACTGGTATGCGGTTTTTCTCGGCTACCCAGTGTTGGGAATTTGGTACTGGTGTACCGACCAGACGATTGTGCAGCGCGTTCTGGGCGCGCGCACAGAGAACGATGCTCAACTAGGCCCACTGTTCGCTGGCTTCTTGAAATTTTTGCCGGTCTTTCTTCTTGTCCTGCCAGGCGTGATTGGTTACGTCCTATTTCGAGATCTTATTGGTACGCAGAGTAATCAAACACTGCCAGTACTGATCTCTCAGCTGATTCCGACAGGCCTCAAGGGTCTTATATCGGCCGCCGTATTAGCCGCCCTTATGAGCGCCGTTTCCGCGGCGCTCAACAGCTCCGGGACGCTTGTGGCGGTCGATATCGTCAAACGATTTCGGCCGCAAATCTCTGATGCACGACTGGTGACTGTTGGCCGGATCAGCTCTGTCGTCATCCTTCTCCTCGCAATCTTGTGGTCAACGCAGGGCGGAAGATTCACGAGCATCTTTGCAGCTATCAATGTAATCGCTTCGGACTTGGCCCCCCCAATCACTACAGTCTTTCTCTTCGGAGTGTTCTGGCGCCGTGGAACCAAGGAGGCTTCCGTCGTCACGCTCATTGTCGGATTTTTGATGGGTGCGGCTTCGTTCATATTGGATCTACCGGTATTTGGCTCTACAAAGCTGCTGACCGACGGCCTTGGAATTTCGTTCCTGATGCAGGCTTGGTGGATGTTCTGCATCTGTTCGGTGATCTATATCGTTGTGAGCTTGGCAACTCCGCCGCCAGCCCCCGCGAATGTCGATGGCCTTACCTGGGCTAATCCACTGGCCGCCATTTTTGGCAAGCCTCTTACATCTGCGCGAGATCCTAGAATCTTCGCGGGTCTTCTTCTCCTCACAATGGTGGTGCTTTATATCCTGTTTCGTTAATTCAGAACGTTTGATGGCAAGGGAGCGCGGCTGTGGAATACAGAGAGTTAGGTGAGACTGGGATGAAGGTATCGGCCCTCAGTTTTGGCGCATCCTCATTAGGGGGTGGAATCTTCCGGCAAGTCGAAGAGTCGGAGGCGCTGCGCACTGTGGCAGTGGCGCTCGATAGCGGTATCAATTTCATCGACGTCTCGCCCTTTTACGGATTAACGCGGGCAGAGACCGTACTGGGAAAGGCGCTGCGCGGCGTGGATCGAGGAAGCTACTACCTCGCGACTAAGGTTGGGCGCTATGGCGATACCGAGTTCGATTTCTCCGCGAGTCGTGTTCTGGCCAGTGTGGATGAAAGCCTCACCCGTCTCGGAGTCGACTACGTCGACATCATCCAAGCTCACGACATTGAGTACAGCGACCTAACGCAAGTCATTGAAGAAACAATTCCAGCGCTTCGCAGAGTGCAGGAAGCCGGCAAGGCCAAATTTATCGGTGTGACCGGATATCCGCTTACCGTTTTCCAGTCAGTTGTCAACCACGCAAGCGTGGACACGATTCTCTCCTACAATCACTATTCGCTGAACGACACGACGCTTCTTGACCTGCTCCCCATCGTCGAGAAGAACGGCGTTGGAGTAATCAATGCTTCACCGCTTTCGCAGGGACTTCTCACGATCCGCGGAGCGCCCGCGTGGCATCCTGCGCCAGCTAATGTGCAAAGAACCTGTATGAAAGCGGCCATTTATTGCAAACAGGAAGGCTCGGATTTAGCAAAGCTGGCGATCCAGTTTTCTGCACGCAATCCGCAGATCGCGACGACGCTGGTGGGTACGGCCGATCCCGGCAATCTCCGAAGGAACTTAGATTGGATCGAAGAACCCTTCGACGAAGCCCTGGCTGCTGAAGTCAAACAGATTCTGAGTCCTATCCAAGGCCAGACCTGGGTCGTCGGCCGCCCGGAGAACAACTAGCCGCTACATGACACACAAGATAATCGATTCGCACCATCACCTCTGGCGATACCACGCGGCAGACTATCCCTGGATGTCAGGAAGCATGGAGAAGCTCCGCAGAGATTACCTTTTACCCGATCTCAACGAGGTGACTGAGGCAACGGGTGTGACCGGAACAGTTGTAGTGCAGGCGCGACAGACAGTCGATGAGACCTTTTGGCTTGCAGACATCGCCGCCGAAACGCAACTGATTCTTGGCATCGTTGGCTGGGCCCCCCTCGTCCATGCACAGATCGACTCATATCTCGAACGGCTAGCTGCTCTACCTAAGGTGAAGGGTATGCGACATGTCCTACACGACGAGCCAGATCCCTTTTACATGTCCCGTGAAGATTTCCAGCGCGGCATTTCACGCTTGAAAGACTATGGGCTTCGTTTCGATTGCTTGATTTTTGAGAGCCATTTGCCCCAAACAATCGAACTTGTGGACCGCCATCCCAACCAGATCTTCATCGTCGACCACATTGCAAAGCCGAGCATCCGCCAGAAAACACTCGACCCCTGGCGACAGCAACTGATCGAGTTGGCGTCACGTCCGAACGTCTACTGCAAATTGTCGGGTATGGTCACAGAAGCCGACTGGGATCACTGGACGGAGCAGGAGCTCAATCCTTATTTCGAAACCGTTCTTGAAGCCTTTGGTTGCAAGCGCACGATGTTTGGGTCTGATTGGCCTGTGGTGAACTTGGCGGCATCCTATGGGCGGTGGCTCGAAACTGTCCAGCGAGCACTGTCTCAATTCTCCGAGGAGGAACGAGCACGCATATTTGCCGGCACCGCGGTTGAAGCCTATAACCTCTGATTGAACTAAGAGTCCCTATTCTGAACGGTCCGATTACCGTAAGTATAACGTATCCAGTGAGTTAGAGGACCCATGGGGCGACTTGGGCGCGAAGCCCACTTTATTTGTGAAAGCTCGAGGGGTGGTGAAGGACATCGGTTGGGCTGCTCGGGCCATCTCGACTTCTGGCACCGGTACCGGCATATTCTGCCTTCGGCGACCTTGGTTTGCCACGCCGAATGAGGGGTGCAGAAGAGCCGCTATGTTCGCGGGATGATCGGTGCAAGCAATCTTGACGTCATGAGGAGAAGACCCCCCGCCGGCTTGACCTCCGCTAACTAATTCTCTAGTTGCTCGTCTGAATGAGTACAGATCGCCGGGCGACTGCCGGCTGAAGAGACTCATGCCTCCCAAACGCTCCAACACGCTCACCGAAGCTGAACTGCGCATCATGCGAGTTCTGTGGAACCGCGGGGAGTCTCTGGTCAGCGACCTGGTTATGACGATCTCCGAGGACACCCCTCTCGCCTACACCTCTGTGCTAACGACGGTTCGCATCCTTGAGCAAAAAGGTTATGTGGAGCACCGGCAAGAAGGGCGCGCTTTCCTCTACCGTCCTTGCATCGCCGAGCATGAAGCCAGCCGCTCGGAAGTCGGCCATCTACTGCATCGCTTCTTCGGTAATTCGCGAGAACAGCTTTTGCTCACACTCCTCGGCGATGGCGACATCACACTTGGCGAACTGCGGCGCTTGAAAAAAGCCATCGCTGAAGCTGAAGCCTCTGGTGAAAGGGGCGATGCATAAAAATGCAGCCGACCGCGATGCACATATCTGTTGAGATCGCGCGGTTCATCGCGCAGACGGTCATCACTGGCTTATGGCAGGGACTCGTACTGATCGTGGCCGTCGGAAGCTTTCTGCACTTCACGTCGCGCTTAGGCGCCGCTGTGCGATTTGCGATCTGGGGGTTAGCCTTCACGCTCGCGGCTACGCTCCCTCTCATGCATCTTCCCGCAGGCACGCTTATCAAGCCGCATGTGACCTCTGCAGTGGTCCATCTGGGAGCAGAATGGGGATTCGCCATCGCCGCGGTCTGGATGATCCTTATGCTTGTACGCGGCACTCGCCTCCTGATGCACGCGATCTATCTGCGGCGCGTCTGGAAACGCGCGAAGCCTGCCTCCTCTGAGCCCGCGATTCACGCAATTCTGCAGAGCGGCCCGCGGGCCGCAGAACTCTGCACATCCGTAGACGTAGATTCGCCGAGTGTGATCGGCTTCTTCTCGCCGCGCCTCCTCATACCGGCGTGGTTATTTGCAAAGCTCGCGCCGTCGGAACTGCAGCATATTGTGCTTCATGAATACGAGCATCTACGGCGCTACGACGATTGGATAAATCTACTCCAACAGATTGGCCTCGTACTCTTTCCCTTGAATCCGGCACTATTCTGGCTGAACCGCCGGTTAGGCCTTGAGCGAGAGCTTGCTTGTGACGCCAGTGTGGCCGCTTCGACAGAAACGCCATTTGATTACGCCCGCTGCCTGACGCGGCTGGCGGAGCATCATCTTTACCGGCGCAGCGTTGCCCTGTCGCTCTCCGCATGGGGCCGCCAGTCGGAGCTCACGCGGCGCGTTCATAATTTGCTGCGCCCTCACGTCAAATTGTCTCGGCTGCAGGCAGGATTTTCAGTTGCCATGATCTGTGCTGGGTTAATCGCTGGTGCTGTCGAAATGGCTCGCTTCCCTCATTTCTTCTCTTTCACTGACACGACCACGGATGCTCTGGTGGCGTCCCCCACTGGCGTGATTCCAGTTCAAGCAAGTCCTCGCGCAGTTCCAGTGGTCTACCATCCAACAGCGCAGGCACACCCAACCTTGTTGAAGGCTGTGTTGCCGGCAGGCAACGTACATCGCACCCGGGCCAAGATCCACTCCGCAGCCCAGCGACGCGCTGCCCACATCGCGAAGAGAGCCCACTCGCAACCACAGTTCTTGTTAACAACCTTCACCATGCAGAGGACGCTGTTCGGTAACACCACTGCCCCGGTCTCTGCTCAGTCCGCTCGATTCTCATCGTCTTATGCCGCCGTTCAATTCAACAACGGTTGGCTGATCATTCAACTGTAACCACAAAAAAACACTGCAAATGAGGAACTATGCCGGTATCAACTAATCAATTAGTCGCAAAGCGACGGAGACTCGCTGTGCCCGCCAGCCTGGCTGCAGTTGCGGTCGTTGGCTCAACTCTCTACTTCCACCAAAACAATGTTCATGCAGCGGGGGTAACGGCCGCTCCACTGGACGACAACAGCGTAGCTGCGTTGACTTCGGTCGATCGCGCTATGGAGTCGCTTGCCTCCCGGGTTACTCCCGCCATCGTCAATGTTGCCGTTACTTCCAAAGCTGAGGAGCAACAAGCTGACGCGCAAGGTGGAGAGCAAGAAGGTCTGCCTCCAGGATTTTCACAATTCTTCGGCAACGGCGGCGGACGCATGATGCCGCAGCAGCCCGAGCTGCAGCATGGCATCGGCAGCGGTGTCATCATCTCGCCGAATGGTTATATCGTGACGAACAATCACGTCGTAGACGGAGCTACGCAGATCCGCGTGACGCTGCATGATCGCCGCGTTCTCAGCGCAAAAGTGATCGGCGTAGACAAGCTCACCGATCTGGCTGTGATCAAAGTCGATGCACGTGACCTGCCCGCCATGTCGTGGGGCGACTCCTCGAAGCTGGAGCCCGGGCAGACTGTGCTCGCCTTTGGCAGTCCGTTTGGCTACTTCCAGTTCTCGGTGACACGCGGCATCGTAAGCGCGGTCAATCGTCAGAACCCATACTCGGATGACGCGCGGAAGTTGGGCGGCTATATCCAGACGGACGCCGCAATCAATCCGGGAAACTCTGGCGGCGCACTGGTCGATGCGCACGGTGAGTTGATTGGCATCAACACCTTCATCATCTCCAACAGCGGCTCCTTCGCCGGAGCGGGCTTCGCTATCCCATCGCAGATCGCCAGGGCAACTACCGATCAGATCATCAAGACCGGTGGCGTGCATCACGGTTATATCGGCATCAGCATGAACGATGTGACGCCGCAAAATGCACACTTCTTCAATCTGAGTAACGCGACCGGCGCAATTGTCGCGCAGGTCACCCCGGATTCACCCGCCAGCCATGCTGGCCTGCAGAATGGTGATGTGATCCAGCAGCTGAATGGAGAGAATCTCGTGAATGGCAGTGCGCTGCAAATGGCACTCGCAGGTATGACGCCGGGCACCAAGGTACAACTCGGCGTACTGCGCAACGGCCAGTCGAAGACCTTCGATCTGACAGTAGGTGAGTTCCATGCAAACTCTCAGACTGCTGCAAACGGAGGTGGTGAAGACGGCAAGGCCGGCAATAACGGCAAACTCGGTCTAGCCATGGCTGATCTGACGCCCGAAGTGCGCCAGCAACTCAACGTTCCGGATGGAGTGAAGGGTGCCGCTATTCAAAGTGTCCGGCCCGGCAGTCCTGCAGAAGATGCTGGCCTGCAACCCGGCGACGTCATCGTGCAAGTAAACAGAAAAGATGTCGACTCGGCAAGCCAGGTAGCAAATAGCGTTCATGCCGTTCCAAACGGACAGGATGTGCTCCTACTGGTGTGGTCCAAGGGCGGCGAAGGCTACCGCGTCCTTCATCCCGATCAAGGCTGAGCTTCGATTGCAACCGGATAAAGACGGGCCGCCACCGTTAGCTATGGCGGCCCGATTCCCTACCTCTGAGCTGGTGTGTCCATCTGAACGCTCAGCATAGCCCGCGATCCGCGCATCCGGCCGCTCACTCCATACTGACTGTCATCTACAGCTGAGAATTACTTCCGTACAGCCCGTCAACCCGGAGAAATTCAGATATTGTGCTTTCCGTGAAGCATCCGTTCAGATGGGAGAAAGTGTTTACCTGCCGCAGCAAAGCGCGACGATCGGCGATCTTCCCGAATGAGCCTTATCGGAAATTGTGACATCAGCTTCTAGCTTCCCCGCCCTCGTCGGTTTCATCCTCGAACAAGTGGTCGAGTTCGCGCCAGCTCTTTTCGCGACAAGGCCGGCAAATTTAGTTGCGAAAGCTCGAGGGGTCTGAAGGAAAGTTGGCCGACCCGGGAGGGCCTTAAATCGCCTGGCAATCCAAATGTTAGTAGTGCCTCTGAATCTTCGCGAGTGATGATCGCCCACTCACTCGTCGAAGCTTGTAAGAAATGGCATGTCAGCACACATCCAACCATAAGCTTGTCGCAGTCCAACTATGCCCATAGTCCCGCCCTCGTGCGTCGTTTGTCCAACGCTCAGAGTCAATTTTTTGCTGGTGCAATAATGTTTCGTGACGTCCACTCCGGATGAGAATTCATGCTTTACATCTGAATCGTGAAGCGCTAACGTGTGAGATCTCCCCCCCAACATGCAGCTGATGTTCCATGGCGAAGCAGATGTATTTTCGGCTCAAGCGAACGTTGCTCCTCGCGGCATTTCTCACGATCGGCTATTCCGCTCTAGGACAGGTCACTGCTCCGGATTTCTCAGTCGTTGTCCTGCCGGACACGCAGTTCTATTCGGAATCGCATCCGGCAATCTTCAACGCGCAGACGCAGTGGATCGTAAATAACAGCGCGAATTACAATATCCAGTTTGTTCTAGGCGAAGGTGACATCGTCAATGTCGCCGACGAGCCGGCGCAGTGGCAAAACGCCGATGCCGCGATCAGGCTGCTCGACAGCGCAAAGATCCCTTACGTGCTGCCGCTCGGCAATCACGATTATGATGGCTTTAATCCGCCTGCCCGCGGAACCACCGCGTTTAACAAGTATTTCGGCCCCTCTCGCTACGCACAGTACAGCTGGTATAAGGGGGGATTTCCCAGCGGAACCAACGACAACTTTTACGCAGTATTTACGGTGAATGGAAAGCAGTATCTAATCCTCGCGCTGGAGTTCGTGCCGCGCCAGGAGGCCCTGGATTGGGCAAAAACGGTGCTTGATGCGAACCCCGATAAGGAAATCATCGTAGTCAGCCACAGCTTCCTGTTTATCGATTCGACGCGCGCCGATCAATGCAACAACAACGATAACAATGGCGCCGGCAACAACCAGGGCGAAGACGTTTGGCAAAAGTTGCTGATCAACTATCCCAATCTGTCGCTGGTCATGAACGGCCATTTCACCGGCAGCACCGCCTCTCGGCGCGTCGATCTGGGCTTGCAACAGAACCTGGTGAACGAAATCTTTGCCAATTACCAATCTCTGACCAACGGTGGGGACGGCTGGATGCGGATCCTGACCTTTCGTCCGAGCTTGAACCGCATCGATATAGTGACCTATTCGCCTTCCCTGAATCAGTACAAGACCGACAGCAACAACCAGTTCAGCATCACGTGGCACAGCACCGGCACAGGCAGTAGCACCGGCACCATCGCAGGATCGGTGCGTGGGGAGCGCGCAGCGCCCTCGCCCTACCAGTGTGTTGCGATATCCGGCGCTACCCTGACCGCCGGCGGCGTGAGCAGCACCAGCGGCAGCAACGGATCGTTTTCTCTTGCCCTTCCGGCCAGCAATTACAGCTTGTCAGCGGCCGCACCGGGATGGCAACAGACTGCGGACGACGAAGAAGAAGGCGCCTATCCGGGTTTCACCAGCAGCGCAAAGATGTTTCTCGAGCCGCTGCTCGGAACGGTGGCTGGCAAGGTGACCAATGGCTCGGGAACTCCCCTCAGCGGCGCCACCGTAGCGTTTTCGGGAGGGACCATTCCCACCCAGATCACCGTAACAACGACCGCAACCGGCACTTACACCGTCCCCGCGATCTCGAAGGGCAGCTATAACGTGACCGCGTCGGCGGCCGGACAGACGACCGCTACTGCAACAACCACGGTCACCCAAGGGCAGACGACCACCCTGAACTTCCAGCTAGCCAGCTCGACTAGCGGCGGGTGCTCTGCGCCAACTTCGCCGGGCGTCTCTATCTGCCAGCCCGCCAGCGGCGCGACAGTCAGTTCGCCGGTCCAGGCGGCCGCAGCAGGTACGGTGACGGGCACAATCTCGCATATGGAGCTCTGGATTGATGGCGTGAGGAAATTCAGCGAAAACGGCAACCTGTTGAATACGTCGCTCACGCTGGCATCCGGAACCCACCGTTTCGCCTTTCTGGCCATCAACACAGCAGGAACGAAATGGACCTCTGCGGTGAATGCAACAGTGTCTTCTTCGGGGCTGATCACTCCGACAATAACCTGGTCGAATCCTGCATCGATCACCTCCGGCACTGCCTTATCGGGAGCACAGTTGAACGCTACGGCGAATGTGCCAGGATCATTTGCGTATTCGCCTGCGGCTGGAACGATGCTGAGTGTGGGTACGCATACGCTGTCAACCACGTTTACCCCAACCGACACGACACATTACACGACAGCTACGAAGTCTGTATCAATCACCGTCACCAGCGGCGGAACCGGCTGCAATGCTCCGACCTCACCCGGTGTCACAGTTTGCTCGCCGGCAAATAATGGCACTGTCGGCACGACTGTGCAGGCTGAAGCGGCTGCCAATGTCACAGGTACCTTTGCCCACATGGAACTGTGGATCGATGGAGTGAAGAAGTTTTCAGAGACTACGAGCACGCTGCTCAATACAACGGTCAGCGTTACGGCCGGCAGCCACCGCTTTGCTTTCGTTGCGGCGAATACTGCTGGGCAGAAATGGCAGACCGCCGTTAACGCTACTGCTCAATAGCGGCTCGGATACCTGCCGAGAGCACCTCGTCTTATGGGAAGTCCGCGTCCGGGCGTCTCTATCTGCCAGCCCGCCAGCGGTGCGACGGTATGTCCCCAGTCGCCATTCAGGCCGCATCCAGCTCACCACCGTTCAACTGTATGGAGGTCTGGATCGACGGCGTGAAGAAGTACACCGAAACCAGCAGCAAGACGCTAAACACGACTCTCACCGTGAGGGCAGGTACCCACCGCTTCGCCGTCCTTGCCTTCAACCCCGTGGGAACCAAGTGGGAACTGGGAGTCAACGCAACCGCGAATTAATTGTCCGGTGCCCCCATTCAAACCGCATTGGTTGGTGGGATCAAAATGCAGCCCTAAACTCTGTCGTCCCTACCGAAGCCCAGCGAAGTGAAGGAACCTGGGGTTTCTCACCCCAATCATGAACCGTCGCCACCGGCAAGCTCCACGGCTGGATCCTATCGCCGATGCTCTCGGAGTACTAGTACTATCCAGAAACGCCGTGTCACGGGGAGCGCTTCTCGATTCACGCCCAATCGCCAAGTCACTGTCTTCACCGAGCAACTCTTCCTGGATATGCGTTTCCAACTGATTTATCCGGTCAGTGCTGGGACGCAATCACTCTCGCGCGTTCTCTAGCTGATGACGTGCGCTCCAACTTTGGACGGCACTCCCAATCTCAGAAATTTCCTTTACCAGCGTGTCGAGTAGTTCGCGCACATCTGTACAGCGCGATAGGTTAGCACTCTGTCCCGCCCACCAGGGAAGCAATTCGGGTCTTCCTGCCTTCTCGGCCGGAACGGATAAGTGCCGCACGAGCGCACGTTGAAGTGGGTACACGACCTGCTTCAATGGGGAATTCCACCCCGGGCAGATGAGCTTCGGCTCTCTGTTGTCAATTGGAAATAAATCGTCAACTCACTCGCCGACAAATGAATCAAGGCAAGTTGCCGAATAGGTCGCTTTTTCGGACAGGTGGTTGTCGCTCCTAATCGCCACTACATGCCTATGCTCATGCCCAGACGGTTCGAAGCCGGTTTAACCCGGAGCTATTTTCGCTGCGATGTTTTCGAAGGTGCTGCATCTTTCCGCGCTAACATCTGAACAGAAAACACCTGAGAAATGAGCAAGCCAATCTATGGAATGGACTCGACGCTCCTTGATAGTACACGGCGGAATGGCCTCCGCCGCTTTGACCTTTGGTGCAGCATCCGTGGTTGCCGCGCCGCCGAAGGCTGATAAAGCAAAGATCGTTGTTACAGGTGGTCATCCTGGAGATCCTGAGTATGGATGCGGGGGCACCATTGCCACCTTCGCAGAACAAGGTCACGAGGTCGTATTGCTGTATCTGAATGATGGAGCTTGGCCGCCAACTCCGGCGGAAACGCGATTGGCGGAGGCGAAGAAGGCTTGCAAACTACTCGGGGCTCGACCTTCTTATGCCGGACAAAAGAACGGAGCCGCAATCGTAGACAACATTCACTATGAAGACTTCGCCAAGCGTCTCGATGCCGAGGCGCCCGATGCCGTGTTTACACACTGGATGATGGACAATCATCGCGATCATCGTGCTATTGCGATGCTCTCCTATGACGCATGGCAGAAGTCAGGGCGGAAGTTTGCACTTTATTATTACGAAGTATCGGATGGCGAAGACACGATGCAGTTCTCGCCGAATCGATACGTGGACATCAACCGGATGGAACCGTCCAAGAAGGCAGCCTGCTACGCGCATGCCAGCCAGACGCCGGACCGCTACTACGAACTGCAGGACCGGGTGGCTCGTTTCAGGGGCCTGGAAAGTGGCTACACGCGAGCGGAGGCGTTTGTCTGGCAGCTACAGAGTCCCTTCGATATCCTCTCTACTTCACTGAGGAGCTAGAGCATCGAGCGCCTGCACATTCAGTGAGTGCTTTCGGCGGCGGAAGCTTGTACAGCGCTTCTGCGTTACCGTGGAGCACCATGCCTATCAATTCGCTTGCTCGTTTTCGGCTGATCTCACCATCCTGCAGCATGCCGGTCAGTGCGATGCCTAACGCGTCGCGCTCATTTCGACTTGCAATCCATGCAGATTCCGGCCAGCCGAGTTCGTCGGAGAGGGGATACGCATCGGTTGCAAAGAGGACTTTTTCCGGTTCCCACTCCAGCCATTCCCGCAGCCATTGCGACTGCGTACGAGGCGTCATCAGGAGAGATTGCAGCGACAGGTCCAGATACACATTGGGCTTCTGCAGC
This sequence comes from uncultured Acidobacteriaceae bacterium, assembly GCA_963757575.1. Taxonomy (GTDB): domain Bacteria; phylum Acidobacteriota; class Terriglobia; order Terriglobales; family Acidobacteriaceae; genus KBS-83. Next base: position 627,359 of record CAVWSD010000003.1, on the reverse strand, counting down.
AACGCTCCGATCTCGCGCACGAAGGGCCACCCGCCGTGCAGCAGGACGAAGTTGGTATTTTTAAGCCGTGGATCGTTGAACAGCGGCTCCAACAGCAATGGATTGACACTGGCGATCGAAAAGTATCGTCCAAGGCCGCCTATCGCATGCAGATGGACCGGCATGCCCAGCCGCCCGCATTCCATCGCGATGTAGCGGAAGAGGAAACTCTGCAATAACTCGTAATCGTGAAGATCCGGGTTGGGATGTCCGGCCCATCGGGCATAGATTTTCTCCGCCTGGGGGCGTGGCGGATCACTGAAGGCAAACGAGCGCAGATAAGCCAACTCGAATTTTTCGGCAATCGCTCCGTCGGCCTTCTGCTTCTCCAACGTGGCGGTCACTACCCGCTGCAAATATTCATCGAGCGTGGCTGGAATGGTGGCCAATCCTGCTTGCTTCAAGTAGCGGGCGCGCACCACATCTTCCAATGGGAAGAGTTGTTTTCTGTCCGGTGATGCAGCGGCCATGCCGCTGTTGTCCAGCGGAAAGATCAACGCATCAGCGTAGGGAACCCAGTGAAATTGCGGGGGCGCGATGCCGGGTCCCATCGCCACTCGATTCGCCAGCATGGTGCCGATCCCAGCTTGATGGAGCACCCACTCCGGATAGTGTTCGCCGTGGATTGTCTCGGCCTTCGCACGCGCGTCGTTCAGGCGCTTGAGTCCATTCGCATCGAGCGGTGGCGGAGTGTTAAATCCATAGAGAGCCTTCCATGCTGCTCCCAATCGATAAAAATCAGGGCGCAACGCGACAGGATCGGATTCAGGCTCCATCGCATCTGCCGGCAACGCGTCGAAGTCTTTATCGGTCTTATCGCTGGGCGGTGCCAAAACCGGGTGCGCATGGTTGTCGATGGCCCATGTGTGAGCGATCTCCCTGGCTATCGCGGGATCTATTGTCTGGGCATATCCGGTTCCTGTTGGGAGCAGGGCCGCTGCCATCGCGATCGAAATAATTCCGGTCGACCCGATCATTTGCGGAGATAGGCATCCGTCCCACTGATCCAATCAGCGCGTGGCGGGCAGAATACGTCCAGATCGACCGTATCCTCCAGGGCCTCTGCACTGTGCGGCACGTTCGACGGAATTACCAGAATTTCTCCGGCGCGAACGATGACTTCTTTTCCCTGCACGAAAAACTTCAGCGCGCCTTCAAGGATGTACGTGATCTGCTCATTCTCATGACTGTGCAGTGGGACCAGACATCCCGCGCGGAGCTTCAATCTGGCTAGCATGCTCTTCTCTCCCGCGACAAACTGCCTGTCGAGCAGAGGGTTCAGGTGCTCGGTGGGCATATCTGCGAGGCGAACGTGCTGGACGTTCGACGATTGCTCTGTTGCGGCTGTGCTCATTTGTTTATCCCATCCCTTCGAGAGGGCTGATTATAGCAATCCGTCTGGACCTCAAGCTGAGCGACCATATACTGGTCGTCTATGAAAACCGGCCTTCGTAATCGCGTTGCCATTGTTGCCGCGTCCAGCCAGGGGATTGGCCGTGCAACCGCCCTGGCGCTTGCTGCCGAGGGCACTCATCTCGCGCTCTGCGCTCGCAGTGCCGATGCGCTGGAGCAGGTTGCAGAGGAAGCGCGACGGGTGCATGGCGTGTCCGTCCACACTGAGACATTCGACGTGGCCGATGATCTTCGCGTGCGCCAGTTCGTCGAGGCGGTCCATCGTCAGTTCGGGCGAATTGACATCTGCGTCACCAACGCGGGCGGTCCGCCAGCAAAGCCCTTTTTGGACACGGCAATGACCGAGTGGGATTCCGCGTATCAATTGAACCTGCGCAGCATCGTCTCCTTCGCGCAAGCAGTATTGCCCTACATGCAGCAGCAACATTGGGGCCGGATTGTGACGATTACATCCGTGGCGGTAAAGCAGCCTGTTCCGGAGCTTGTGCTTTCGAATGCTGTACGGGCCGGCGTGCTGGGGCTGGTTCGTTCGCTTGCTACACAGTTTGGCCCCGACAATATCACCATCAATAATGTTGGCCCTGGCTATACCGCGACGGCTCGTATGAAAGAACTGGCAGAGATCAGGGCGCGCACAGCCGGAGCCAGCGCGGCGAACTACGAAACGCAGATTGCGGAAGGCATACCGCTTCGCCGCCTTGCGCAACCGGAAGAGGTTGCGGACGCCATCGTCTGGCTGGCCTCGGAACGCGCCTCGTACGTGACTGGGCAAACTGTTCTTGTGGACGGCGGCGTGTACCGTGGCCTTTAAGATCATCTGAATTCAAAATCCAGCCGCGGAGCACGCCCGTCAGGGTTGGCCCTGACGGAATGCCACGGGATACCATGGTCAGCAACTCCATCGGAATAGGCGAGATGCGCAAACAGGTGCTTATCTTCGGGCTGGTAGGCGGCGTCCTCGTCACGCTGCTCCAGTGGACCGAGTTCCACTTCCTTGTCCTCGAGCACTCGGTCGCGATCTATGGTGTCCTGATCGCCATTCTATTTGCCGGTGCCGGCATCTGGCTCGGCACCAGGCTACTCGCCCCCCGCGAGCGCATCGTCGAAATCGCTGTCCCCGCCGCGCCCACACCCAAGTTCGCCGCCGACGACACCGCCCGCGAACGCCTCGGCATCACCCGCCGCGAGCTGGAAATCCTCAAGCTCGTAGCCCGAGGTCTGAGCAACCGCGAGATCGGCGAAACCCTCTTCGTGAGCGAAAACACCGTGAAGACTCACTGCAGCCGCGCCTTCGATAAGCTCGGCGCTCGCCGCCGCACCGAGGCTGTCCAACGCAGCAAGGAGCTCGGCCTGCTGCCATAAACGCATCCTCCTTTGGCATGAATTCCGCTATCTCCGGCGAAATCATGCGAAAGGATGACGCGCGACGAATGGCCTGTGTTGCAGGGTGAGGACATCCGCGGCGCTCCGAAGCGCACCGCGCACAGGAGAGTGTCCATGAAGAGAAATGTCCGGAAGTACGGTCTGCTGAGCGGTCTCGCTCTTGCAATCATGATGGCGCTCACAGTGCCGTTCGAGCACCGGATAGGTGCGCGCTACGGCATGGCGATCGGCTACACCATCATGGTGCTCAGCTTCCTGATCGTCTTCGTCGGCGTCAAGCATTACCGCGACACCGAGTGCCGCGGCTCCATCACCTTTGGCCGCGCACTCGCCGCCGGGATGTTGATGATACTGATCTCCTGCTTCTGCTACGTGGCCATGTGGGAAGTCCTGACAGCTACCGTGGAAAAGAACTTCGCGCACGACTATACCGCCAGCATGGTGAAACGGGCACAGAGCACCGGCCTTCAAGGCGACGCACTCAAGGCCAAGATTGCGGAGGCCCACAAGTTCGAAGTCATGTACTCGAACCCGCTTTACCGCATGGCCATGACCCTGCTGGAACCCTTGCCCGTCGGAATCGTGATGGCACTCGTCACCGCAGGCATCCTGCGCCGCAAGCCCGAAGACGTCACGCCAAGCGCCGCAAGTCCCGAAGCCTTGGTTAGCTAACTGACGTCCGCCGACAACGTTTAGGACAAAGGCGACCGAGCCCGGCTCGATGGATTATCAGAGTCTGCTCTCGATGATCACCGCAGCAGTCGCAGGCATAGGCGTCTTCTATTACTTCACCATCGGACCGACGCTCGGTCACACTCTGGCAGAGTTGGGATTATTTTTTGTATTGCCCCTTGCCACGGAGGAGCTCGTCTCCCATCACGCAAGCTTCGCATAACAACAGGATATTTGCGCTCAAAGGGGAGGCGAGTTGATATAGCACAGGTCCGTTTACGGGGGATCACAACCCAACAGCCTATGTTCTACGTCATAGTTCGTACGGATGAAAAAAGGGTGGGATGCCAGGTGCATTATCGCTTCGGCTCAATAAACCCGCCGCAATGAGAGACCTAGCGCATCGCTTGGCCGCCTGCTTAACGGCAAAATGCCATGCCAACACACGATAGGCAATAAGGAGAGGCCCATGCATAAGGCGATGAGCGATGTAAAAGTGCGGACCGGCGAACCCGCGCAACTAAGGTCTCCGGCGATCATTTGCTTCTGCCATTTGCGTTGGAATTTCGTCTACCAACGGCCCCAGCACCTTTTGACGCGTTGTCAAAAGCTGGCGGACGTCCACATCTGGGAGGAGCCGATCTTTGAAGACAGGGGGGTGAGCGCACTGGCTCGCTCCATCGGGCGTGGTGGCGTTCGTGTGCTCACTCCGCTGTTACCTCGCACTTTAGAGCCACAAGACGTTGTGTCGGCGCAACGACAGCTCCTGAACCAGTACCTCATCGAACAGAAAATAGAGGACTTTATAGCTTGGTACTACACGCCGATGGCTTTGCAATTTTCAGATGATCTCACACCTGAAGTGACAGTCTACGACTGTATGGACGAGCTCTCCGCGTTCCAGAATGCGCCGGCCGGACTCATCGAACTAGAGCAGCGCCTGTTCGAACGAGCAGATGTAGTGTTCGCGGGAGGCGCGAGCCTCTATGCATCCAAGCGGAACCAGCATGGGAATGTCCACCTTTTTCCAAGCAGTATCGACAGAGCGCACTTTGCCACTGCACGTTCATCACTCAGGGAACCTAGCGATCAGGCAGATATTCCACATCCGCGTATCGGATTCTACGGTGTTCTGGATGAGCGGTTCAATCGTGATCTAGTGAAGCAGTTAGCGGAACAACATCCGGGCTGGCACTTTGTTTTGATTGGGCCCGTGGTCAAAATCCAACATGACGATCTTCCACGCGCAGGCAACATTCACTACCTGGGTCAAAAAGACTATGCGGAGCTCCCGAAGTATCTGGCGAATTGGGACGTCGCCATGTTGCCCTTTGCGCGAAACGCGTCGACGAGATTCATCAGTCCAACCAAAACGCCGGAGTACTTGGCAGCTGCCAAGCAAGTGGTCTCTACCTCAATCCACGATGTTGTTAAGCCTTACGGCGATATGGGACTGGTCAGGATCGCGGATGATGTGGATGGGTTCAGTCGTGCTATTCAAGCATGCTTAAATGGCGCCGATGACCAGTGGCTCGCAAAGGTCGATCGATTCCTCGCGTGCACATCCTGGGACAGGACATTCGAAGGAATGTGGAAGGAGGTCGAGCGTTGCATGCCGGGGGGTCCCCCAAGCTGCGCGACCGCCATCGAGCAAAGGAGCAGTGTTGATGTTTGATTACATGATTGTGGGAGCCGGGTTTGCCGGCTCCGTCCTTGCCGAAAGGCTCGCTTCACAGCTCAATGCCAAGGTGCTGATCATAGATCGACGGAACCACGTCGCCGGAAATGCCTATGACCATTACGACGATGCAGGCATCCTCGTCCATAAATATGGACCACACATTTTCCATACGAATTCGGAAAGGGTCTTCGAGTATCTTTCTCGGTTTACTGCCTGGAGGCCATACGAACATCGCGTTCAGACGAGCGTGGATGGTCAACTTGTCCCGATTCCAATCAACGCCAATACTCTGAATAAGATCTACGGCCTCAACCTCGCTTGCCATCATGTAGAGGACTTCCTTGCTTCGGTCGCGGAACCCTGTGAGCAGGTCAAAACCTCAGAAGACGTCGTCGTGAGTCGCATCGGTCGAGACCTCTATGAGAAATTTTTCCGGAACTATACGCGCAAACAATGGGGCCTGGATCCATCGGAACTGGATACGACTGTCACATCGCGTGTGCCGGTACGCGCTAGCCTGGATGACCGCTACTTCACTGACCGTTTTCAGGCGATGCCTTTGCATGGCTACACACGGATGTTCGAGAAGATGCTTAGTCATCCAAACATCCGCATCATGCTTAATACCGACTACTCCGACATAAAGGATGAGGTGAACTTCCGCCATCTCATCTTCACTGGTCCGGTCGACGAGTATTTTGATCACTGTTATGGACACCTACCTTACCGCTCGCTGCATTTTGAACATCAGACGCATGATTGTCCGCAATACCAACCGGCTGCCGTCGTAAATTATCCGAACGAGCATTCCTACACCCGCGTCACGGAATTCAAGTACCTCACCGGGCAAAAGCACTCCAAAACGAGTATTGTTTTCGAGTATCCGCGTAGTGAAGGCGATCCTTACTATCCAATTCCGCAGCCCAAGAATGCGGAGTTGTACCTGAAATACAAGGCCATGGCGGATACTTTGCCGGATGTACATTTCGCGGGCCGGCTGGGAACCTACAAGTACTACAACATGGACCAGGTCGTAGCTCAGGCGCTTGCGATTTTCGAAAAGCTGAGAGGAAGACGTGCGGCGCAACCGTCAAACGCCGTAGTATCGCTGCCCGCGAATATCGTCGAAACCGAGAAGAAGCCTATGGATCCGGAGCAGGAAGATACGGAGGCGGCCTAAGTACTCATGAGGGCCGAAACGAACTGCGTAGAGCTAACGGCATGTCTTGATCCCCATACCAGACCCGCTGAGGTATGGGGAGGTGCGGAGTATACCTGCAATCGCGTCGGGGAGCGCTACTTCGACCAGATGGAGTTATCGGGCCATGCTCAGCGTATGAGTGATTACGAGGAGTTCGCGGCTCTCGGAATCAGGACTCTTCGTTTTGGGCTTCTCTGGGAGCGCCATGAGTTAGACCCCTCATGGCAATGGTCCGACGAACGGCTGCGATGGATGCGAAACACGGGCATCAGACCGATAGCCAGCTTGGTGCACCATGGAAGCGGGCCGCGGCATACCAGCCTCCTCGATCCGCAGTTCCCGCAAAAACTCGCAGCATATGCTGCATCCGTCGCGGAGAGATATCCGTGGATCGACGCATATACCCCGGTAAATGAGCCCAACACAACAGCTCGTTTCAGCTGCCTGTACGGCATCTGGTACCCCCACCACAGATCGAGGGCGAGCTATCTTCGAGCTCTGCTTAATCAGCTCAAAGGAACGGCTCTCAGCATGGAGGCCGTTCGGCGTGTGCGACCAGATGCTCAGCTGATTCAAACGGATGATGTGGGAAGTATCTTGGGTACCGAGGAATTGCGACCTATTTGGAGGACGCTCGATCTCAGGCGATGGCTGCCATACGATTTGCTGTGCGGCCGAGTTGATCGGCACCATCCGATGTTTATGTATATGCGGGACGAAGGAATTTCAGAGAAAGAGATTCTCTGGTTTCTGGACCACCCATGTGTCCCAAACATCATAGGGGTAAATTATTACGTCACCAGCGATCGATATCTGGACCACAGGACGGAAATGTATCCTGCCGACCGGAGATCCGGCGAAGGCCTTTTCGTCGATGTGGAAGCGGTGCGGGTACGGTCGCAGGGCATCGCCGGATTCGACTCGCTACTGCTGGAGTCCTGGAGGCGATATGAAATTCCTGTTGCGATCACTGAGGTGCATCTCGGAGGACCGGTAGAGGACCAGATTCGTTGGCTGGCAGCCGCTTGGGAGGGTATGGTCCGGGCACGTGCACAGGGGGCGAATTGCGTTGCACTTACGCTTTGGGCGTTACTCGGCTCTTACTACTGGAATCAGTTGGTCACTTGTGACAATGGGCACTATGAACCTGGCGTATTCGACGTGAGTGGCGGCAAGCCAACTCGTACAGAACTGGCGGGCGTTGTCGCGCAGATCGCACGCGGCGAAGCTCCATCGCACGCGGCCCTGTCGCGTGACGGGTGGTGGCAGCACAAGAGCCGGATCTGTTTTCCTTGCGCACAGGAAAACGAAGAAGCAGCGTAGGCGAGCACACTAGGCTAATGCTCCATAATGCGCTCTCGCCAGAGAGTCTCAGTAAGGACGTCGTGGTCCGGCAGGGCTCCAGTGGTCGCCAGTGCTATCTCTTCGAATGGCGCCTTCGGTGTTCGGTCGGCATATAGCAGACCATTTGCCTCCTGGTAGGTATCGGTGAACTGCGTGTAACAGAAGCCCGCGAGTGCTGGGAGATTCCTCACCGTTTCGAGAAGTGCCGTGTAGCGTTGCGATAGTTGCTCAGAGGTGTCGCTTCTTGAATAGCCCCAGGTATCCTCCGTCCTCTTGGCAAGGGCAATACCGCCAAACTCGGTGAGCACGATGGGTCGATTCCAGGATCTGTCTTCACCTACAAAAAGCATGCGGCCGCCCGGCCGCTCACGTTTGAGCAGTTGCGCCTCTATATCGTCGATTCCGTATCGCTTACCAATCCGTTCCGGATGCTCGTCGTAATCATGTATGCCAATGATGTCTGTAGCGATGCTCTCCCAGCCATCGTTGCCTATTACCGGCCTGCTGGGATCGAGCGACTTCGTCAAGTAATAGAGCGCCTGTACATAATGTCGCTGTGCGGGGCTGTCCGGGAGATCGGGCACTCCCCAGGATTCATTGAACGGAACCCATGCGATGATGCATGGATGGCTGCGATCGCGTTCAATGACCTTTAGCCACTCGCGCGTAAGCCGCTCAATCGATTGCGTTGTATAGCGATAAGCGCTTGGCATCTCCTCCCATACGAGCAGACCGAGTCGGTCTGCCCAATACAGATATCGCGCACACTCAACCTTCTGGTGCTTACGTACTCCGTTGAAGCCGAGTTTCTTGGCTAAATGGACATCCTGTACAAGTGCTTGGTCGTTCGGAGCCGTCAACCCACTCTCCGGCCAATAACCCTGATCGAGCACCAGCCGTAAATTCAAAGGCCGACCGTTCAGAACAAACCGATCCCCCTGTACAGCGACTGATCTGATGGCCGTATAGCTCTGCACGGAATCGATCACGTGCCCGCTCTCATTGCGCAGCTCCAGAGCTGCTTGGATCAGAGTGGGTGAAGAAGGGCTCCACAGGATATTGTTTCGGAAATCGTCAATCCCCGGATCAGAGAGGGCGATCCTTCTGTGAACCTCGCCCGCGATGACTTCGTAGGTGTCTGTTGCAAGAGTCTGTTCTCCACAGGTCAGCCGGACCCACAGAGTAAGCCTTTCTCCCGGGGCAGACTTTACCCTTGCATCCAGTCCTATATCCCACCGTTTCAGGCTGGAGGACCACTGCAGCGATTCCACGTGAGTTTCAGGAAGTATCTCGAACCACACGCTCTGCCATATACCCGTGGTCCGTGGATACCAGATGGAATGCGGCTCCAGCTTCCAATCCTGCTTGCCCCGCGGCTTCGCGAGATCTGCTGGATCGTCCTGGACGCGGACAACGACCTCCTGGGTTGCAGCCTCATGTCGAAGGACGCTTGTGATGTCGACGCTGAAGGGGGTGTAACCGCCCTCGTGCTCGCATACCTTGGCTCCGTTCACCCACACGACTGCCCGATAGTCCGCCGCCTCAAAGTGCAGCACAAGTATTTGTTTGCTGTTCAGCTCAGGTCGCTCGAACGTTCTGCGGTACCACACGGCAGAGTAGAAACCAGTGTCACCAATCCCACTCGCCTTCGTCTCAGGGCTAAAGGGGACTATGATTTGGCGGTCCCATTGCACGTGTTCGGGAAGCGTATGGCAAGCCGACGGATCAATGTGGAAGTCCCATGGGCCATTCAAAGACTTCCATGATCGCCGCTGTTGCTGCGGTCGCGGATGCTCGTTCGGCATTGCTACCATTTTGTCTGGAGTCGCTTCGATCACGCTAATCCTCTGGCCGGCTGAATTCGGTTTGTCGTCGAGAGTACTATTCTTTCGGATGCACATCGGACAACATTTACGATTTTATGGCGCATTAGCTGCACAGCGGAGCGGCACCACCCGACCCGCATCGAATGAGATCCAAAGCGGTACACCGATGCTCAATTTGCCGACAGTGACAGGGAACATCTTCGGCCTTAGCGCGTCGACATCGAACATCTCTGTGTGAGCGTTACACACCATTGCAGTGATCGCATGCGAACCAGATTGCCGCATATCGGGTTGAAACGGGGAATTCGCTCCGTTATATGGCAACCTATCTTTGCTGACCGTATCGACCCTGATCACTTCTCCGACAACTATCAAATGGGGTTTTTGCGGTGAGGTCCGCAATGTTCGGAATGCCCATGAGCCGGCCCCGCACCCAGGCGTAAACAGGAGTAGAACGAAACCGCCAACGACGCCGACATGAGACGGAATCGAAGGTTGATCATTGTGCTTCACCTCAGAGTTCGGGCCCGTCACTGTCTACCCCATGTGCATCCCGCCGTTTACATCCAGCGTGTGCCCGGTGATGTAGCTGGCCTTTTCTGACGCGAGAAAGGCGACTGCATTCGCGATGTCCTGGTCGGTGCCCGCGCGGCCCAGAGGGATGAACTGCATCATGGCGGCCTTCTGCTTTTCATCGAGCACGGCGGTCATCGCGGTCTCAATCATCCCCGGCGCTACCACGTTGGCGGTGACATTGCGCGAAGCCATCTCGCGGGCAAGCGATTTGGTAAATCCGATCAGTCCGGCTTTGCTGGCGGCATAGTTCGCTTGGCCAGCTTGCCCCGTCTCACCCACCACACTTGAGATGCTGATGATGCGGCCCCAGCGCGATTTCATCATTGAGCTGAGCACCGCCTGCGTCAGAAGGAAGGTGCCGGTCAGGTTGGTCGAGATCACGTCATCCCAATCGGCGCGCTTCATACGCAACAGCAGCATGTCACGCGTGATGCCCGCATTGTTCACCAGGATATCGATGCGTCCGAGCTTCGCGATGACGGCCTTAGCCGTCTCTTTGATGGAAGCTTCGTTGCTGATGTCGAGCACGAAGACCTCAGCCTGCCCCCCGGCAGCCGCAATTTCCCCGGCGACACTGCGCAGCTTTTCTTCATTGCGCGCCGCTAGCGCAACCGTGGCGCCCTGTGTGGCGAGGGTAAGAGCGCAGGCCCGTCCAATGCCCTGCGATGCTCCGGTGACAAGTGCGATTTTGTTGGCCAGTTCCATCGTGCATTCGGTCATAAGGAGCAGTATCGCTGATGAATGGGAATAGGGAGAAGGAGCAGAGAGATTGGTTTTGCTAGCTCAGGCAATCTCCCTATGCCCTGTTCCCTGTTCTGTTACAAAGGCTCCGCAGCCGGCACCGGCCGTCTCGCGCCCAGGGCAGCGCCCAGCCCCTTCGCCAACTCACGCGACCAGACATACACCACCAGCTCCCGCGCATAAAACAGCAGGGGCTGCGTATCGGGAAGCGTGATCCCGTGAGCCGCGGGGAGCTCGTTTATCTCGAACTCGGCTTCAGCGGCTTCGAGCGGCCAGGGCAGGTGGTGGATCTCGCCTTGAAAGAGATGCCCGCGGCGGTCGGATGTGTATAGCCGATAGCGCTCCGTGAGGAAATATTCGATGGTGCCGGGTGCGCTTTGGGCGAGACGGCGCGTGGGCCCGAGACCGCGATAGGTGGCCCGGAAGCGAACCGGTCTAGGCGTGAGATGGCGCTCGCTGCGATACAAGAAGCGGCCGTCCGGCTGGGGTTTGATCGTCATATGCGCCCAGTAATAGGGCAGGCGAAAGAAGGCGCGAGCGATGGAGACGGCGATAGGGTTAGCCGCATCCAGCGAAAAGAAGTAAACGCCCGGCGAGGTTGGTGTGCTCCTCGCGGACATAAGTGCGTAAATTGAGCTCAGGGAAGGAATTGCCGCCGGGGATCTTTGGTAGCGCATGGAAGCGGATGCGGTCCATCCAGAAGGGCACCACGCCGATCCACGCCGATCCATCAAAGGTATCCGGAACCAGGCCGGCCGGTAGCAGCGGCGCAATGGAAGCGGTAGGAACCGGCCAATGCGCGAAGAGCAGATCGTTCCACCGCTGGGTCATGGCCCATTGCCGCCTCGGCAGTGGGGTGGGCCGATGCCCGGTGGTCTTGAGGATGTCCTGCACTAATGGCGGCTCCGCACGGTATAGATTTGGGCCGGGCAGGGTCGCCGGTCCGCGTCGCTAGAGTAGCGAAGCACGGGAAAGGGTGCAATGAAACTGTTCCGAGTTGATCGCGGCGCTAAGGAAAAGCGCCCGCGCCTTTGTGAATTGGTTCGAACAAATACCACTCGGGTGGACTCTGGGCCTTAGCCTGGAGATGCCTGCGGGAGCGCCATGACTCGACTGCTATCGGTGAATGTCGGACTTCCGCGCGATATCGAGTGGAAGGGTCGCACCGTGCGTACCGCGATCTGGAAGGATCCAGTGCATGGCCGCTGTCGGGTCGGCCGGTTGAATTTGGACGGAGACGGTCAAGGTGACCTGGCTGGGCACGGCGGTGAGCAGCGCGCCGTCTTTGTCTACCAGATCGAATCGTATCGTTACTGGCAGGAGCAACTGAGTAGAGCCGACTTCGTCCACGGACAATTCGGCGAGAACTTCACCATCGAAGGAATGCCCGACAATGCCGTGTGCATTGGCGACCGTTATGAGATCGGCAGCGCGCTGTTCGAGGTCACGCAACCTCGCGTTACCTGCTATCGCGTCGGCATTCGGATGAATGAGCCCCGGATGCCAGCATTGCTGACATCGAGCGGACGGCCGGGGTTCTATCTGCGCGTGCTGCAGGAAGGCGAGGTCGGCACAGGCGACGCAATCGTGAAGGTGGGAGAGGCGAAGGAGCGAATGACCGTCGCCGAAATAAACGCGCTCCTTTATTCGCCCGATCATGCGCGTGATCGATTGGAGCGCGCCCTGCGCATCGAGGCGCTTTCGCCCGGATGGCGCTCGTCGTTTGAGGCGTTACTGCAGAGCCAGGTGAGCGGTAATGCGGGGCTCGTGCCGCAAGCGGCTGCTCATCCCGTTTCACCAGGATTTCGCCCGCTTCGAGTGACGGCGATCGAGCAGGAATCTGCGGATGTCCTCTCGCTGACGATGCAAAACCCGAACGGTCAGCCATTGCCAGTGGCAATGCCAGGCCAGTACGTGGTCGTGCATCTTCAACCGGCCGCAGGTCGCCCGCAGCTTTTTCGCAGCTACTCGCTTTCGGGCCCCGACTCAACGAAGCGCTATCGAATCAGCGCGAAGATCGAACCGAATGGCGCGGCCGGAACCTACCTGCGGGAGCATGTGCGGGTGGGCGATGCTCTCGACGTCAGCTCGCCGCGCGGAAGTTTCATTCTGCAGTCGGGAGAGCAGCCGGTGGTGCTGCTCAGCGCGGGAATCGGAGCGACTCCGGTTCTGGCGATGCTGTCCGCGCTGTCGGCGGCGCGTTCGACGCGACAGGTCTTGTGGCTGCATGCAGCCCGCGATCGGGAGCATCATCCCTTCGCCGACGAAGTTCGCCGTCTCATGCTCGCGCTCACGCACGGACGGAGCTATGTTTGTTACAGCAGGCCCGGCTCGCACGACAAAAAGGGCAAGGATTTTAATGCGATCGGTCACCTGTCGCGATTGGCCTTCGAGGAGGCCGGCGTTCCACGAGATGCGGATGTCTACCTCTGCGGGCCAAATCGTTTCATGGCCGACATGAAAGAGGCGCTCGCATCGTTGGGCGTTGCCCCGGAGCGGATTCACGTCGAAATCTTCAACGGCAGCGAATCGATGACTCCCGGTGTCGTCGGCGCACTGACGCGAGCTCCGCATCTGCCCAAGGACGAGGCCGATACCGGTCCGCTGATATCGTTCGCGCGCAGTGGTATCGCCGCGCACTGGAAGGCGTCGGCCTACCAGAGCATCTTGGAACTGGCTGAGGCATGCGACGTCCCGGTTCGTTGGTCGTGCCGGACGGGTGTTTGTCACAACTGCGAGAGCGGTTTGGTTTCCGGGGCAGTCGTCTACGGACCAGAGCCACTCGAAAGGCCTGCCGATGGCAATCTTCTCGTTTGTTGCTCACAACCGATTCGTGACGTGGTCATCGATTTGTGAAGCCTGATCGGGATTGGATTTCTGGGTGGACTGGGTTTGAAGCGAACTGTTTGGCCATCGGATCTTCACCCCTCGTAAACTAAAAATCATCCGTGTGCCGACTTGCGGAATCGATAACAGAAGCCAACTTCTCCTTCGAGGTGCTCGCATGCAACTCAAGCCCTTCCTGCTCGATGCCTGGATCGACAAGTACGAGCACGACATAGAATTCAACCTTGCTGCGAGCACCGGACCGACCTGGACCGTAAACGATATCCTCGCCCTCGCCGACGATGAAACGCGCCACCGCTTCCTGAACCGCAAGCTGGTGTACAGTCGCCCTGCCGGCGCCGATACTCTGCGCGAGGCGATCGCTGAAATGCAGCGGGTACCGGTCGAGGCGGTTCAAATCGTGACCGGCGCCTCCGAAGCTCTGCTGGCCCTGATGTGGCTGGCCGCCGAGCCCGGCGCGAACGTGATCATTCCTCTGCCTGGATTCACTACTTTCTCGGCGCTCCCGGAATCTCTTGGCCTGGAAACCCGCTTCTATCGCGTGCGACGCGAGAACGGCTTCCGCATCGACCCCGACGAGATCAAGCGGCTCGCCGACGCGAAGACCAAGCTCATCCTGGTGAACAGTCCGCACAACCCCACGGGCGCGACCATCGGCGACGGCGAAATGGAAGCCCTGCACGACTTCACTGCCGAACGAGGAATCCAGCTGGTGAGTGACGAGGTCTACCATCCCATCTACCACGGAAGGCCAACGAAATCGGCGGCGCGGCTGCCACACGCCACCGTGATCGCCGACCTGTCGAAGGCATTTTCGATTGCCGGCGTGCGCACGGGATGGATGATCGAGCACGACGCCCAGCGTCGCCAGCAATACTGGACCGCGCGCGCCTACTTCTCGATCTCGAACACCACCACTGGAGAGATTCTTTCGGAAATCGCAATTCGCAAACGTGACGCGGTGCTCGGCAAGACCCAGGAAACCGCCACCCGAAACCTCAAACTCCTCGAGCGCTTCATGGCGGACCATCGCGACGTACTTGGCTGGATTCCGCCGCAAGGCGGAATGACCGCGTTTCCCTGGCTCGTCAGCGGAGAGAACGCCCGGCCATTCTGCCAGGCTGCCGCGGAGCGTGGAATCCTGCTGGCTCCCGGCGATTGCTTCGATGCGCCATCGCATTTTCGCCTGGGCTTTACCGCCGCCGGAGACAATTTCTCCAAGGCGCTTGACCGCTTCGGAGCATTCGTAAAGGGTTGGTCGGCGAAGCTGGTCACAGCATGATGGAAATTTTGGCTCTCACTGCGGCACGCACGTTGAATTCGACGATGAAGGCACTACGGTCCGGTCCGGCCGCAAAAGCTATCTCAAGCTCTCTCGTGAAATCTCTCGCCGCGCCGGAGCCGAAAGGATCAACATTCTTGCCTCAGTTGGCATGGATTCCAATCGTGATTTTGCGAATGGCATCTGGAATTCAAAGAGCCAGATGACGCATGGCAGGCGGGAGTCTCCGCGCGCCGTGTGCATTGCCCTGTTCTCGCCAATTGAGAAACTACTTCCGGTTAAGTAACAAAGAGATCATCTGGCGGCGTAGTTGTGGAAAGTCAGGTTGGTATGGCCCTGGGACGTTAACCGGGCAAGCTTGTCGCTTCGTCAAGCTAACAGTATGGGCAGTGGCGTGGTCCGACCGCTGTGCCGAGCGTGCGATGGGAAACCGTATCAGACCGCGGAGCAGAACTACGCCCTCCCAGATTCGCAAGGGCGACAAACGCACTGCAAGCGCGGAGACACGACACCTGAGAGGCTAGTGGCCTTGGTAATATCAGCAGCCTATACAGTGCTTGACGTCTACCTGATACTGGACTCCATCTGAACCTGAGATTGTCAAGGTGTAACTGTTCGGATTGTCGTCATTGTAGGTTTGTCTTGCGATGGTGCATACAGCAGGCTGCTCGTGGGTGCCGTGCAGTGGACTGCTCTCTTTGCAAAGACCCTGACCGAAGGTCACCGTCACAGCGCCGCTGACGGGGCGCCAGCTGAGGACTTGATTGTCGTATATGTTGATGATTGGTGTGTGAGAGGGGCTCAATTCAAATTCAATGGTTGTTGGATTTGTTAAAGTTGTTGGAGTCTCGTGCTTACAGCCGGAGATCGCTGACAGGACAGTTAGCAAAGCGAATGCCAAAACTGAATGACGGGTACGCATTTCTTCTCCTCGTGCCGCTCTTGCATGTGTGTGTGGCGTTAGGAGCCCGTAGAGATGACCATTTTTTGATACAGGGGATCTTTTTTGAGAGAGCCCATCTCGGGCATAAGGTCTATCTGAAACCTGGTAGCTCCTCGCTTCAAGCAAGCTTGCAGAGTGTCCAGTGCATCCTTGCGCATGCCGAGTTGTTCGAACGTTCGCGCCTTGTATAACTGCGTGTCGATGTCTGCGGAGGGCAATGCGTCACCCTTGCGGATATGGAGCCGGGCCTCTGTCGCAGATCCTGCCTTCGCCTCAAGCAGTGCGAGGAGTATCCAGCCAGCTCCATTCAGCTGATTGTCCTGCAGATTCTCCTGCTGCCTTTGCGCACCCTCCGCATACACTCTTCTCGCCTCAGCGCGATGGTCGCGGAGTGTGGAGTAACAGTCCCCCAATTCCAACCAGGTCGTGCTGTCGTGCGGGTCAAGTTTTGTAGCTTCCTTTGCAAACTGGAGCGCCTGCGCCGGCTTTCCCTGGCTGCGGCGCACTTGGGCCATGGTGGTGGATGCTGTTGGGTCCGGCTTCAACTTCATACTCTGCTGCAGGCGATCACTTGCCTCATCGGCTCTGCCTAACAAAAGGTACATGCACCCCATGTTGAGCAGAGCCAACGCATTCCTCGGATTGGCCAGGTTGGCAGCGCGGAATTCCCAGAGCGCTTCTGGGTACCTGCCCTGAAACTGCAAGAGAACGCCTATCTCATTGTGTACGAGCCAATAGTTTGGGCGGAGTTGCAGCGCACGACGGAAGCTCGCCTCCGCCAACTGCCACTGGTTGAGATCCGTATAGAACTGAGCTTGCCATATGAGCGTCTGCGCGTTGCCTGGATCAAGCGCCAGGGCCGTCTTCATCTCACGCATCGCGGACTGCTGGTCCCCGGTCTGCTGCATGAAAAAGCCGCGCGCGTTATGCGCATCTGCCGAGTCACGGTTCATCGCGAGGGCAGCATCGGCGGCGCCGAGCGACAGCACAAGAGCTCCCGAATTGTGCTGCAGACCCCAGAGGCGACAGTAGGCGAGGGCGAGCCTGGCCTGTGCCAGCGAGTAGTGCCGATCCAGATCCGTGGCTTCCTTGTACTTTTCTATGGCCGGCTCAAGACCGGAGTCATTCTCCTTCCTAAACAACGCTTCTGCTGCCTGGAAAGCAGCGTACGCGTCAGGGTTGTCGGTTTCAACCGCTGTACGTTTGTCGTCCGGCTGGTAACCGGTGAGGTGCAATAATTCGGCTGCGGCGTGCACGGCCTTCTGCGGCAGGGAGAGTTGACGGTCGAGAGGGACGCGAATGTCTTTGGATCGAAGAGTCCGCATGGACGGGTCGAGAACTTTCAAACCGATTTGGAGACCACTGGGCGACTGCATGCCGGAGGCGGCGAGGACAAGATTTGCGCCCAGGGATTCGCGGATCTCGTTGAGCTGGGCAGTGGTCTTCACGTCATCCGGGGATTGTTGAGGAATCAGGAACAGATTGCGGTCATATGCCTCCGCCCGCGCGAGCTCGCTCGAGATCGAATCAATCAAGCCCGTAAGAACCGGCTTAATCTTCGCGTCTGCAGAAGGCGGCCAGCCAAGCAGCGCCACGAAGCGCTTGACCGGCAAGGGGTGCATATAGTCCGCGATGGTGTCTCGCTTCCAGAAGGCGCCACCCGCGACACGCACAGAATGCGGCGCCGGAAGCTGCCAGCATCTGGCGGCGCGTCCACGTGTGAGGTGACTGCTCGGAGCTGCAACTGCAGCGGTCCTCCTTCAATAGTGGAACGGAACTGTTCGAAGGCGCGACAGCGAACGACTGGGTCTTCGGAGAGAAACTCACAGACGGTTCGTTTATAGAGATCGGGCGCGGTTATCGCATCGAGCGACGGTGCCGGGTGCAGATTGAGGCCATCAGCTGACTCGATCGGGCGCTTTCCCGTAAGCACCTGGTGCAGCAGCACGCCAAGTGCGAAAACGTCCGAAGCACGTGACGGCCGGTTGCCGCGGATGAGCTCAGGGGCAAGATAGCCAGGAGTTCCAGCGATTGTGGCCATCCCCGGGAGCGTTGCGTCGGACTCGTATAGCCGAGCGAGACCGAAGTCCATGATGGACACACAAAGCCGCAAACTCGAACGGTCAAGCATGACGTTGGTCGGCTTAATATCTCGGTGAACAACACCGGCGTCGTGGATCGCGGCAATACCAGCGATCATCTGCCGGAAAATTTCGAGCGCCTCATCCCGTGGCAGCAGCACATTCTTCTGAAGGCTGATGTCCAGGGTCTCGCCAGCGAGCAGTTTCATGGTAAGAAACAGAAACGGCGGCGGCACATCATCGCAGCGAAATATCTCGTAGATCGGGCACAGATTCGGATGATTGATCTTTCGAGCGAGCAGAACCTCCTGCTCGAAACGATGGGATGACTCCTGATGCGCGGCTATCTCCGGCCGAATCATCTTTAGCGCCACTCGATTGCCGTGAAGCAGACAATCTTCCACCTCGTAAACCTCACCCATGCCGCCGCGCGCGATAAAGCGCACCACGAGAAAGCGGTGCGCGATCGTTTCTCCCGCGGTGAAGCGCGCTGTCACGTCGGCTGCATCGTCACGATCAAGGCTGGAGACGGTTGCACCACCAGCAGCCGCGTCCTGCCTGCCCCTGACGATCGGCCAGCGCAGGAAGCTACCGGCACGTTCGTCTTTCCGCAGCAATTCCTCAACCAAGCTTCGCAGCGCGGGGTCCCCGCGGCACGCGCGGTCGACAAAGATCTGCCGCTTCTCGGGCTCCAGCTCGAGTGCATCCACAAACAACTGTTCAGCGGATTGTCTCGGATGACCCATGAATGATCCCCCATTCAACCCGACCGGAGGACGACGCAAGTCCCCCAGTCATCAGTCTCGTTTGAACGGTCATTCCGGAAGCCGGCAAGTGTCAGGGGAGGAAAGGATCGCGTCGATCTACTCGATCACAGCCATCTACCGCGCTGAAGATGGCGGGCCTGTTAACTTCATAATAATACCATGGAGTACTTCAGTCATGACTATTAATTAGTTAGATAATACTTTCCTGCCAGCCTGCCCTCACTAAGTAATGCGTGAATGGAAGGCCTATCGTGCCAAACCCGCGCACGCTCCGGCTGGCAGGGAACACAATGCAGGAAATCCGCTCCGGCGCGGATGCGCTCAGCGAGCAATCCCAGTCATAAAAATTCCAGTCACAGAGTCTCAGTCGGTTGTACGGCTGCAATTAACTCCAGCAGGCGCTATTCGAATGTACTCATGCAGGCTCGGCTTATCTGGCTCACTTCGTGAACAGTTTCAGTAAGCATGTTCAAAGTGGACGACAGCACTGCGATGGGTATAGCCGAAGGAATCGGGCTCCCTTTCCTCGCGACCGAGGTCGACCCGATAAAGATTTCCGTCAATCTGACGGATAGTGCCACCGTCGACTGAGGCTGGTCTCCACGCGGTTTTGAGGTCAAAGGTGGTTTGTGCGCTATTCACATCGGCTTCGATGGTCAAGGAGTGATCCCTGAGACCGACGGAAGTGATCTTGATGCCGGTGCTTCGGTCCCCTACATGGGGAGTTACCTGCGGCGAAATCACCTCAACTCCGCCCCGGAATCGGATACTACAGCGATCCGTGCCCTGCGCCGCGGTGAATTCGATACGAGCGTGTTCGTCCTGCGCGTTACGCTCGATCGACGCAGCGAGACGATGGTTGCCACACTGGGCGCCAAGAAGACGGGCTCCGAGGGGAATCTGGGGGTCGAAGACGAACGAAGCGGGACGTGCACGATTTGTGACCGTAAGGTCGATGGAGTCTTCGCTGCGCTGCATACGCAAATCGAATGCAGCATCTTGCATCCGGACATTGCGTACGGCGATTTCGCGCCACTGGGGCGGGAGATGCGGAGAGAATGTGATCTGGTTGGACACGGAATCAATATGAAGACCAAGCAGCCCGCTTACCGCGGCAGAGATAAATCCAGCGGACGACCAGGTTTGCTCTGGAACTGATTCGGTTTGCTGGCGGTAGGAGTCGCCGGTCAGTACCTCGTGGATGTGTCCCAGCGCATCCAGATGCGCCCAGGGGACGATGGATGTCCAGATGGGAAAAGCTACGGCCGGGCGATGTTCGTTCCAGAACGTCTCGGCAATACCGGTCGTGCTCAGGGCGAAGACGCTTCCCTTCGCGTAGGAGTTGGGGTCGAAAGCGCCTGAACTGGAGGAGAGACCGCGCGAACCCCAATCTGTCTGGAATTTCGAGGACGCAATGCTGTCGAGCAATATGTCGTTCTGCTGCGCGGAGAAGACGTGTTGCGAGATAAGCTCGCTCGGCTGGCTACGTTCGTCGAAGATTTCTTTGCCCGTGGCGGTGTGACCGCTGATCCAGAACTGTCGTCCGTTGTCCCAGTATCGGGCGGCGATGGACGCCCGGGCCGGCTGGATGGCGCGAGTGGCCTCAGCCGCTTCCTGCGGATGGGAGGTCCATCCGGCTAGCTTCGCGAATGCCGAAGACGCGTCAAGCCACGCTGCGGAGAGGCCCAACTCGTCGCTCTCGCGATCCTGTTCGTTGCCGCCTTCTTTATCTGGGGGAATGCGTGGCAGGTTGGTCGCAGGATCGATTACCGACTCGCAATACCGATACGCTGCCTCGATTGCAGACCAGTGCTGTTTTGCGAAGTCGATGTCGCCGCTGGCTTCAACGTAGCGCGGCAGAGCGCTGAGGAACTGAAACGTGATGTCCACATGGACGAACATGTACGGGTATTTGCCCGCCCAATCAATGTAGCCGGCGCTTTGTGAAAGCTCGTGCCAGATCATTCCGGTTTTTCGATCCTGATATTTCAGGATGAATTCGAGTTCAGCCCGCGCGCGATCGTACTCGCCCGCCGCGACCAGGCCATCGGTTGCGATCAGACCGTCTCCGGCAAAGAACCACGCATATTGCGGACGCCGCGCATTGCGTGAGGGCCCGTAGCCGGCGACCAGGCCGCAACCCAGATCCGGGTCACAGACCCAGGCCTGGTCGAGAGCGATTTCCGACCAAGTGAGCGCGCGGTTTACATCTTCATCGGGAGTTTCGATCTGAAGCGCATCGCGCACCAGTGCTGCATAGTGTGCGGCTGCCTGCTGTTCCAGCGCGGTCTCGTCCGCAGCCAACTGCTTTACCAACCTTCCCGGATCGTGGACGGAGGTACCGTTTGCCTGGTTGAGTGCAACAAACACGTGGGCGGAGGCGTTTGGCCGGATAGCAAATGCGAGCGCATCGCCATAACGGATCGCGCTGTTTTCCGTGCTGTCGTGGGAGATGATCTCTGGCGAACTGATGGTGGCGGTATCACCGCCCGGAACGCCGGAGATCACGTAGCCGGAAACCGTTTCATTCCATGCTGTGCTTTGTCCGCCAGCGCTGGCCGGCCACATCAGGTCGAGCACCGGAGTGAAGTGGACGCAGATGTCCACGTGGCCGCGGCCCTCCACCTTGTACGTAATGATCGCGCCGGACAGATCGAGGGGCACGAAAAGCCTTTCCCGGACAACGAAGTCTGGCCCGACGTATATCCGCGTCACCGTATCGGGAGCGTATTCGATGCGGCGGAGCAGGAGATCTCCGTCGATCTCCGTGGCTGCACCCTGAGAACGGATGCCGATGCGATATCCGCTGACGATTTGAAATGGCCACGCCCAGATCTCAAGTCCGTTCTTCGGATAGCCAAGGACGGCGGATCGATGGCCGTGCACGGCTACGAAGCGTACGGGGCCGACTGAATCGGTTGAGAGCGTTAGGCCGGATACAGGTTGCGTTGCCGGAGGTGTTTGCGGCCATGCCGGGGCATTGGCAAATGAAATAGAGAGCGCCGCGCATAGGGCAAAGTGGATCAGAATTTTCATCGAATTTCGGAAACGGCTTCACGCGAGAGGTAGAGTCAAGAGCAAAGGTATACCGATAACGCACTCTCAAAAGCGATACATGACAGTGCTCAGCCTCATTGAAGAGAGGCTGAGCACTGCTTGTTGGTGTCGGGTTAGAACTGGAAGCGTGCCCCGAACTGGAGGCGGCGCATGGAGGTTCCGTCCTGGTTCGCCACTGTTCCTTGAATGGTGCCGGCATTCTGGACGCCGATACTATTCAAGTCTTGACAATCAATACACGTGTCCGGGTTGGCGAGGTTCACGTGGTTGAAGGCGTTGAACGCCTGGACGATCAATTGCAGTCTCAGATCCTCATGCAGCGTGAAGTTCTTTGCCACGGAAGCGTCCACGTTCGCCAAGCCTGGTCCCCAGAGAGCGTCGCGGCCGATGTTGCCCCATGTACCCTTAGCCGGACGCGCGAAGCCGTTGAAGCTGTTGTTGGGGGCTCCCGGTGACTGCAGAACATAGGGTGACGGGGTGAGGTAAGGAACGAACCGGCCCTGCGCGTTGTACTTGCCCTTGTGGATGCCGAAGCTTGGGTTTGTCACTGTCTTATTCAGGAAGCAGGCGTTGTCGCTACTGCCTACGTCGTTGTCCGCGGAGCAGCTTGTGTAATTGGTGGTGAAGGGTAGCCCGCTGTCCAGAGTGAGGCTGCCGTTCAACTGGAATCCGCCAATAATCTGGTTGACCCATCCCGGAACGCCCGAGCCGACAAGCTTGTCGCGGCCGAAGGGCAGATCGTAGTTGCCGGCAAAGACGAAGGCTTGGCGGCGGTTGTAGTAGCCGTTGCCGCGGCCGATCTTCGGATCGATCAGGAACTGATAGGCCTCATGTCCCAGAGCGTGAGACCAGGTGTAGTGGCTCAGGAACTGCAATCCGGATGTAAAGCGCTTGTTCAGGACGATCTGCAGAGCGTTGTAGCTGCCGGTTGCCTGGTTCGCCATGTAGTCGATGCGCTGAGACCACTGGTGCGGAGTGCCGTACTTCACTCCTAGTTCGCGCTGCGCTGTGCCGTTATAGAAAGGAGACCGCTCCGCCTTGGTGTAAATCTGACCGGTCTCCGGATTGATCTGGTCGAAGCCGGCGAGCGTCTGCTCGTTCGCGTTGTACGAAGGTGAGGACTCAAACATGTTGTGGTAAGCCTCGCTGCCCACGTAGCCGATCTGCAGCGACATGTTGGAACTCAGCTCCTGCTGCAGCATCACGTTCCACCCCGCAACGGTGGGCAAGCGGACCTGTGTGGGACGGGCTGTCTGAGAAATGCCGTCCGGCAGGACGTAATTGCCATTGGAGGGAATCGGGGGGAAGGTGTAGCCCGGAGGGCCCTGCGCCAAAGTGAACACAGCCGCAGTATTCGCAGCGGGAGTCACAGTCTGCTGGATCTGTGTCGGGAACGACGAGGTCAGTACACCGCCGAAGGTATCGCCCGCCCAGCCCTGCCCATAGACGATGCCGTAACCCGCACGCACTACGGTGCGCGGGAAGACCTGGTAGGCAACGCCGAGACGCGGTGCGAAGTTTGAAAAGTTATTCTTGACGTTGAGAGTATTGCTGTTCGATCCATAACCGGCGATGTGCAGAATTCCGGTGTTGAGATCGAGCAGTCCGCCGGCACCCTTGGCGGTCACAGATTCCGGTGTATACAACTCCCAGCGAAGACCGTAATTGAGCGTGATCTTGGGGGTAACGCGCCACTGATCCTGGGCGTAGGTAAAGAAGCGGTTCTGGCGTGTCTGTGCGTTTGTGTTCGCAGTCTGCGTGCGCCAGAACGTTGTGGTATCGCCCAGAAGAAATGTGGCGAAGCCGACACCCGAGGAGTTCGGCCCCGAGGTGCGCGGCGCCGCAAAGAAGAAGGTGCCGGAGCGAAGCGCGTTGCTCGCGATCGAGACCGTGTGGTTTTTGCCGTAGCGGTAGTCTGCGCCAAACTTGATGTTGTGATTTCCGAACTGATGCGACCAGTTGTTCACAAACTGCCATTGGCTGGTCTGCTGCAGGGTCGGATTGGCGGAGGTCCCATACTCGACGTTCTGACCGCCATTGCTGCCGTTGCTGGGAATGTCGATATTGAACTGCGGTAGTCCGCCATTCAGCGACAGGTCGCCGACGTTCGCGTTGGGAATTCCCAGCTCATTGCCGAGAGGCTGGTTGGAGTTCGGTCCGACGGTGTTGTTGTAGATCCGGTAGTAGCCAAAGCGGAAGTCCGTCAGCCAGGTGGAGGACACGACGTAGTCACCGCCCGCCGCGACGCTCTGATAGCGTGCCGAGTCGGTTCCCGCAAATCCGCCAGGACCATAACCCAGTCCGCCGGCTGCTCCAAAGAAAGGATTGCCGGATAATGCCACACCAAAGTAGGTATAGCGTCCAAACAGATGCAGCTTGTCCCCAAATCTGCTATCGACGCGCCCATCCGACTGGTTGGTATTGAAGATGCCCGAACCGGAGGTGGCGAAGTTGTTGGTGATGGCGGAGCCCGCGACATTCGGCGGCGCATTTGCCTGAATGAGCTTGAAGAACGCCACTGCCTGGGGTGAGAGATCGCCTGCAGGGATGATGTTCCCCGGGTAAGGGGTGCGGTTTGTGTTTGAGAGATCGTTAAGGCTGTTCGGTTTGTAAATCTGCCCCTGTCCGCCCTGCAGGTAGTCGCTGAGATCGCACGCTCCGCCCGAAGTGCAGGTGGTGAGCGCCTTCTCCGTCGGGACGGTGGTCAGGACTGCTGAGCCGGTTTTTTCGCGAAGCCCCTGATAGTCGCCAAAGAAGAACACTCTGTCCCTCTTGATGGGGCCGCCGACCGATCCGCCGAACTGGTTATGGAGAGTCGGCGACAGATACTGCCCGGTAAGCGAGTTACGTGTCGCATTGGCAAAGGGATCGCGAGCCTGCTGGGCATCCGAGCGGCGATATTCGAAAGCGGAGCCGTGGAAGGAATTGCTGCCGGATTTTGTCTGCGCGGTCACCAGACCGGCGACAGCCTTGCCAAACTCGGCATCGTAGTTCTGCGATGTCACCTTCATCTCGGAAACGGCATCGAGGTTCGGATTGATGACGGCGACTCCGTTGATCGGTTCCTGGTTGTCCGTGCCGTCCAGCTCGTAGCCGGTGGCGAAGGGCAACTGGCCGTTCACTTCGATCGACTGGCTGCGCTGCGGATTGCCGCTTCCCTCACCCGGGCCCCAGCCAATGTAGGTGGTGCCGGGCGTCAGCAACTCAAACGCAGTAAAGTTTCGATTCAGATTGGGAAGATTCTCGACTGCCCGCTCATTCAGGATCGTGCTCACTTCGGCGCGGTCGGTAGTCAGCAGAGGCGCGGCGGTGGTGACTGTGACCGTCGAGCTGGCGCCGCCTACGGTCAATTTGACATCAGCTTTGGGGGCAGTGTCCGCGTAGACGACCACGTTGTTGACAGTCCCGGGAGCAAAACCTGGCGCCGTGACATCGACCTGATACACGTCGGGAATCAGGTGCTGCGCGGTGTACTCGCCGCTCCCGTTCGTCTGAACGGTGATCGACGTTCCCTTGGCAACGTCTGTAATTTTCACGGCGGCATTCGGTACCACGGCACCGGCATTGTCGGTGACTGTCCCGAAGATCGAGCCGTAGACCGCCTGCGCATGAGCGGAGTGGAAGGCGCCGCAGGTGATGAGTAGGCCTAAGGCGCCAACACCCAAAAGGCGCGTCGCACGCCGGCGCAATGCAAGCCGGTAGATTTGCACGGTATTCCGCTTCATAAAGCCTCCCCTAAACAGGTCGATTGAGGACGAGTGGGAGGTCTTTAGCTTTTTAGCCAATCGGTCCCGTTCGCCTTTGTGGGTCTCTGGTTGTCATCCACCGCTGCAGCGCCTGCCAACGGCCATTGCTGGAGACCTCTTATTTCGCTACGTCCGTAGCTGGTACGGCATAGCACTCGACATCGTGAACGGCAGATAGGTCCGCAGCAAGCCTTTCACGGTGGCAACACGGGTGAAACGGGGTCGATTGACCCATCTTTCAGCACTGTGCAACACTCAACCTCGGGTCATGTTTGACACGCAAGAAGAGGGTGAAATGCAGTCCGCACTGGTCCAGGATGCCCGATGGTCCCTGGTATTGCGGGTAGCGTCCAGTCGGAACTTCAAGAGTTCTCCGCGGCTGCGCGACCTCCTGCTCTATGTGGCGGAGTGCGCTATCCGCGATGCGCCGCAGGACGCCACCGAGCAGCAGATCGGGATGAAGGTCTTCGGAAGGCCCCCAGGGTACAACTCCAGTGAAGACAGCATTGTGCGCAGCCATGCGCGTCTGTTGCGGCAAAAGCTGGCTGCCTATTTCGAAACCGAGGGAGTGGATGAGGAACTGCGCATCGATGTCCCCAAGGGGCATTACCTGCTGGTATTCACCTCGCGGCCCTCGCCCGTTATCGCACCTCCTCCGATCATCGTTACACGACCCCAAATGGAGCGCCTCGAATCGCACGAGGCGCCGGACGCCGCCCCGCCTGCCAGCCCTCATCCTTCCAGCAGATCGCGCGGCTGGTTGCTTTGGCTGGGGCTTGGACTCGTTGCAACAGCTCTGGCCGCATTCGCCGTGGTCGGGCTGTCCGGGTCGAGGGTCAACCGGAATGTGGCGATTCTGTGGCATCCATTTCTTACCGGCGATCCTCCCCTGCTCATCTACAGCAACGGTGTCTTCGTAGGAGACTCAAAGAGCGGTATGCGCTACGCGACGCTGCAGGAGTTGCAGAGTCCGCCGGCGGATGGCCATCTGATCGACCACTACACCGGCATCGGCGAGGCCGATGGCGTGTATGAGCTGACGCGGCTCTTCGACGCTGCGCATGCCACGTTCATCCTGAAGCGCAGTCATCTCGTCACCTGGGACGAGGCTAAGCAACGCAATCTCATCTTCATCGGTTCGCCTGCAGAAAACCTGGCCGTCCAGGCGCTGCCCTCGAATGCGGAGTTCACGCTCTTCAGTTCACCGGAGGCATCTGGCTATCACAACAATCATCCCCGGCCAGGTGAACCCGCCAACTATGTACGGCCAGAACATCCGTTGAGCCGCGATTACGCGCTCATCTCTTTCCTTCCCGGAATGCAATCCGGGAAGAAGATGATGTGGCTCAGCGGGCTTACGACTCTGGGTACACAAGCCGCAGTGGAATTCGCAAGCCGGCCGGATGGCGCTGCGGAACTGCTGAAAGCGGCAGGTGGTTCAGATGGGAAGGTAAGACCCTTCGAGGCTCTGCTCGAGACGACCATCATCGGCGGTGTACCACTGGAGGTCCGGCTCATCACCGTCCATGTCCACTAGGTAGTGCAGGCTATTGGACCGGCTGCAGCTTCAGTTCCGTGCTCGCGTGGATCTTCGATGCGAGATCGGTTTCGCGCTTCGCGTCGTCCTCTCTGCCCAGCTTGCGGTAGGTCTGGCCCAGCAGTGTGTGCGTCATGGTATTGGATGGGTCCATCTTCTCCGCGTGCTGCAGGTACATCGCGGCAGCCTGCGGATCGTCGCGGCGCAGCAGCACTTTCCCCATCAGGATGAAGGGGCCGGTGCGCGAGGTATCGAGGGAGAGAGCCTTCATCAGAGAAGCCTGAGCCTCCTGGAATTTTCCGGATCGCAGGTAGGTATCGCCGAGCCTGTCATAGACCGGCGCGAAGCCTGGATTGATAGCGCGCTCCTGTTCGAACTCTGCCATGGCGCCGTTTATATCGCTTTTGAATAGATCCACTTCACCGATGAGGAAGTGGGCCTGCGGCAGTCTATGGTCCAGACTGATGGCTTTGCCGGCAGCATCTGCGGCCAACTCCGGCAGGTTGGCGATCTGAAGCATGTTGCCCAGGATCAGATATGCGCCGGCGGAAGCTGGATCGATACCGTACTGGGTAGCGAAGGCGCGGCGCGCGTCATCGTAGCGGCGCGCATTGAGATAACACAAGCCGAGCACATAGCTGGCATCGGCATTGGCATGCGGCATCCACTTCTGCACCCGTTCCAGATACGGAATGGCAGCGGCAGGCTGACCAAGACGGTAGAGGGTGAGTCCTTCCATCTGCACGGATTCGATGTCCGTACTGTCGTCGCGAATCGCCTGCTCGAATGCGGTGCGCGCCTCCAGCAGCTTGCCGGTGCGATAGCAGGCGAGCCCAAGCGCGTGAGCTGCGCCCTTCACCGGCGGTTGCATCGCCGCTAGCTGCCGCAGTGGAGCGATGGCCTCCTCGGGATGACCTGCATCGAGCAACTGCTCGGATGATTGCAAGGATGCGGAGGGCTGGGGTGTTTGCGGTTGTGTGGACTGGCCATACAGGTTTGTGGCGCTGAACGTGAGCAGCAGTGCCGCCATGCCTCTGAGTGCTACAGCATATTTCCTGCAGGTGGAGACGGGCCAACAGAAGTTCCTGTGGCTTTTGTTTGACGGAAAAGCCAAGCCGAGCGGGTCTTCGCGGACAGGAGCAGGACAATTGCTCTAGCATGAGCGGATGCAGCGACGCAGCATCTTCAGTCTTGCTATTTGGATTGCCTGCTGCGTTTGCCCCATGAGCATGTGCCCGGCGAATGCTCTTCCACCCCATAAACCGGTTGCTCCATCTCATTCAATTCCCTATCCCGCAAGCAGCTTACACGCTGGGCCTGCATGGTTCGTCGATGAAAGCCAGGCTGCAGGCCTGACTATGCTAAATGTAAATGGCGGCGTCACCACGAAGAAGTACATCATCGAGACGACAGGCAGTGGCGTCGCGGTGATCGACTATGACAACGACGGCTGGCCGGATATTTTCATTGTCAACGGGACAACCCTCGACGCGCATGATGGTCGCGCCGCCGCGCCGCCTACGGGCCATCTCTATCACAATAATCACGACGGAACCTTCCGCGATGTGACACGCACGGCGAAGATCGGAGACACCGGGTGGGGTCAGGGTGCCTGCGTCGGCGACTACGACAACGACGGCTACGACGATCTGTATGTCACGGCGTACGGCATAAATCGTCTTTATCACAATGAGCACAATGGGGCCTTCAAGGAGGTAGCGCGAGAAGCAGGGGTTGCCGGCGATGGCCGCGCCTGGAGCACAGGCTGCGCCTTTGTCGACTACGATCGCGACGGGAAGCTGGACTTGATGGTGGCCACTTACGTCGACTTCGACGTGACTACTGCGCCGCAACCCGGGAAGGGGCTCATGTGCATCTGGAAGGGAACGCCAGTGATGTGTGGACCGCGTGGGCTCGCCTACAGGCCGAATGTGCTCTACCACAACCTTGGTGGCGGCAAGTTCGCGGATGTCAGCCAAACCAGTGGCATCCAGAAGACGTACGGGCACTATTGCTTCAGCATCACCACGCTCGACTACGATGAAGATGGATGGCCGGACATCTATATCGCCTGCGACAGCACACCTAGCATCCTCTATCACAACAACAGGAACGGAACCTTCACCGATGTTGCCGCAGATGCCGGGGTCGCCTTCAACGAAGACGGTCGCGAACAGGCGGGAATGGGCTCTACTGTCGGCGACTACGACTGCGATGGACATCTGGATATCTTCAAGACGAATTTCTCCGATGACACCTCCTCTCTCTATCGCAACCTGGGGAATGGGACCTTCGAGTCCCAGATTTTCGAGAGCGGTCTGAGTCTGAACACGCAATACCTGGGCTGGGGCACAAGTTTCCTGGACGCGGACAACGATGGCCGCCCCGACCTGCTGTCGGCAAACGGTCATGTATATCCCGAGGTAGATACCGCCCACCTCGGTTCTGCATATCGAGAGCCCAGGTTGTTCTACTGGAACGCCGGCAGCGGCAAATTCAAAGACCTGAGCACCCAATGCGGTCCCGGCTGCACGCAGCCCGCTGCGAGCCGCGGCCTGGCCATCGCCGATTTCTGGAATGATGGCCGCGTCTCTGCCGTGGTGAACAACATGAGCGCGAGGCCGATGCTGCTGGTCAACGTCGCTGCGAATACAAACCACTGGCTTGGCGTGGTACTGCGCGGCACGCAATCCAATCGCGACGCAATCGGCGCGCGTGTCACCCTGCGCGTGGGCCAAGCGCGGCTGGTGCAAGAGGTACGGAGCGGATCCAGCTATCTTTCGTCCAGCGACCTGCGGCTGCACTTCGGCCTAGGCGTGAGCACCCAGGTGGATGCGATCGAGGTACGCTGGCCGAATGGTGAAACAGAGGAATTCCCCGGCACGAATGTTGACCGCTTCTCGACCCTGATGGAGGGCACAGGGCAAGCGCCTCCGAACGCCACTCGATCTTCTCGCTGAGTGCACCGCCTAGCTTAAAAGGGGCTCGCCGTCGGCTACTTGAGCTCATCGATAAAAACCAGCTCCGAGCTATTGGGAACGGCGAGCTTGATCCTTAGGCCCTCGTTCATCAGGTCGTGGCCGTTCTCCGTGCGATCGGACGAGCTGCCGTCCTGGAAATGCAGCCGGTATCGCCGGTTCGGCTGGAGTCCTTTTAGCAGGAAGGTGTGCGCCTCCTCGTCGGGTGCGGAACCGCGGAAGGCATACACCAGCGCCCGACCATACTGAGGGTCGTAGTACTCGATGCCGTCCCAATGCATACCGTCGGGCCGCGCTGAGATGTGGTAGAGATCGGCATCGCGAATGAAGGGGCGCAGCTTCTCCTTGTAGAGTGCAAACTCCCGTTTGGCAGCCGCGTGCTGTTCGGGGGTCCAGGCGTTCGTGTTCTGCATCACGGTAAGCCAGCCCATCATCCCGCTGCGCAGCATATAGCGGAAGTTCTCCAGCCGTGGCGTTGGCCACTTCTGGACGTAGTCCTCCAGCATGGCCGCCGGAAGCAACTGGCTCGCATCGTAGAAGGCCTGCCGGTTGGAGAGCGGATCATAAGAATCGGTGATGGAGAAATAATCGCCGTGCGAGGCGCTGCCGAAGTCCACCATGCGGCCGCCATCGTCGCAGATCTCGAACAGCAGGTCCGGATGATGCCTGCGGAGCTGCGAGTAGATGTCGTAATAAGAACGGGCGGCGTGATAGCTGACATCCGTGGAGTTCGATGTATCCGGCATTGCGACGCCGCTGCCTTCGATCACAGTGACAGCCCCTGGGGGCGGCGGTGCGTGCGGATGATCGGTGCGGGAGCAGTTGCGCGTCACAACATAACCGTCGTGCTCCAGCATGTCGAGCTTGTAACTGGTGATCATGCGCTCGAGTTCGCGTTGGGCATGTGCCTTTGCGGCGGGCACACCGATGTCCGTCGTGCGACCCACAAACTCGTCCGGCTTCCATCCCGGCGGTGTATCTGCCACCAGCCAGTCTTTCGTTTTCGGGTCATTGACGTTCAGGGCGCCCGGTTGGGAGTCAATACCTGCCTGCGCCCAATCGACCCAGATACCGAACTTGAGGCCGCGGCGGTGGGATTCGTCAGCTACGGATGCGAGACCGTGCGGAAATTTCTTTGGATCGGGAAACCAGTCGCCGACACCGCGAAACCAGCCCGCATCGAGCGCGAACATTTCCATGCCAAGATCCGCAGAATCGTCGATCATGCGCTTCGCCAGCGCTTCATCGACGGCCATGCCGCTGCCCCAGCTGTTGTTGACGAGAAGCGGGTAATCCGGTTTCTTCCACGTGCCCGCATACATGAGCACCTGGCGTACCCAAGGGCGCAGCACATTACCCAGGCTATCGCGGCCACCGGTGAATGCACCCAGGAAGACGGGTGGCGTCTCGAAAGTGCCGCCGGGCCGCAGGCGCGTGCGGAACGGACCTGGGTTCGGGTTGAGGCCAACATTCCCGCGCAAGGCGCCAGCCGAGCGTTCCAGCGTAAGACTGCTCCGGCCGCTGAACTCTACGCCGACGTACCAGCCGTCACCCTGCTCGCCGTTTCGTTCCACCATGAACCAGGGGATGATCTCGCGGGGCGCTTCGTCGCTCGCGTAGGTGCTGGACTTACCTTCCCAACTGTATCCGGGCGCAAGTTGAACCTCGTGCGTGCCGATAGGTGATGGCTTGCCCGCCCCTTTGTCGATGTAAATTTGCTGGAGCCGTTGCGTCGGAGGCACGCTCCACTCGTAACGGAAGCTTGGCTGCAACGGAAGCCAGAGTTCGCGTGTGTCGAGATTCTCGATGCGGATGCGGTGCTCGAGCGGACCTGTCGCCGCGGGCGCACTCCACTCCCAGGTCAGGCGCAGATGGGGTGATTGCGTCTCGTATATGAACGAGACGCGTTTCGCGTCCTTATGCCCTGCACCGGCAATCAGTTTCCATGCGAGCGGCACAGTATGACCGTCCATCTGCGCGGTGGCGATGAGGTCTTCAGCGGCCGCATTGGACCACCGGGCCTTCCCCGGAGTCTGCAAACTGAGCATTTGGGGCGCAGTTGTTCCGGCCTTCAGCCGGAGGATGGTTTGGGCTGTGCCGATCGAGGCGGTCTGCGCGCCGGCCAGCACTCCCAAGCAGGCAAAGAAAAAGGGGACCAGAACAATTTTGCTGAGAAGATCGTGCATGTGCGCTCCCATAGAGTGTGCGCTCATAGCGAAAAAGGCAAGGATCGGTACTCGACCATCACGATGAAAATTCGTGCCGGCACACCGGATGGGTTAGCCGAGGGCGTTTGCCAGGACCAGCGAGAAATCCGCTGCAGCCCCTCGATCTTCCATTGCTGTAGTGTTCCCGCTGCCTTACAGGTCATCCGGATGAATCGAGATAATGATTCGTCATCATAAGTCGGCATCGCAGAAATAATCGCAGCGATGGCGAAACTATCTGATGTGGTGCCCCACTGCTATTCAGCGATACGGAAGATCCCGGTGACTACAGGACTGTCTTTTTTGCCTGGAGCGGACGCGAATGCCTTGATCGTCAAAGCCGTACCTTTCACCATGATCGGGGCGCCATAGATTGGCGAAGGCTTGAGAGGCTGTGAACCATCCACGGTGTAGTGCATAGTTGCGTGAGGAGTCCCGCAAGCCAATGTCACTGCCGTATCGTCCTTCAAAAGACCAGGTGCGGGCGAAAAGGTGGGCTCTGCGGTTATGTCTGCTTCCTGATGAGCTGCAGTGGCCGTTTGCGAACGGTATTCGCTATCAGGCTTGACGTTCCAAAATAAAGATTTAAGGTATGCGCGCTGAAACTCGTGGACCGGCCACCCCTGGTAATTTCCATTCCAGTCTGCTAACAACGCGTGTGCTTTTTTAAAAGATTCCTTGTAGGCCGCCTCATCTACAGGATCAACTGCGGCGACAAACAGATTGATGCGGGGCGTGCCGAGATGATCGAAGATTGTTACGTCGTACATCCCAGACGAAGGCAGTTGAAGCGTGATTGCGTGGGATGTCTTCTTCAGCGTCATACCGGATTGACGAGGGGATCTCGGATTCAGTGACCGGAGATCATAGGTGTACTCGCCATTGGGCAGAGCTGCTGCGAGGCCCCCAACCTCAACCTGATTGGAGGGACCAAGTGCCGCCATCACTTCATCGCGGGGCAGGAATTGTTTGGGGTCTTCGTCGGAACTCTGATCCTGCTCCCGGCGGCTCAGCACTTGGTGAATACGAGCGATCAAATCGACAGCAAAGGGTTCCGGAGTCCGATAAAGTTCGGGAACGCGAAAGCTGTGAGTGCAATCCTCAGGAAGAAAGCACTCGTAGAGGATGCGCTGGCCATCTGGCAACAAAATCAGGATTGAGTGGCTGCCATCCGCTTGTACGGGGTGCACCAAAGTTCCGGGCAGTATAGCGTCCCCGTTGACAATGATGCGATCCTGCGTTTCAGCCCTCCAGGGCCCTTCCACTCGCCAGGCTATTCCGAATGCCTTTTCATGCTTTTGTTGAACGGAGGTCGCGGAAAGGCTGGCACTGAACAAAATGCAGCAAACGAGGATCGATGCGGGCAGCCTAATAGGTTTCTTGATTACCTGAATACCTGGAAAAGACTTGCCAAGCGAGAGCATGGCATCAGTTTGCCAGCGCAGCCCCGTGTATGTCGATCACCCACGGCCTAACAAGTACGTGCGCTAGTAACATTTGCGGCAAACTGACGATTACAACCAAGACACAGTTTGCGATGGAACCGGCCAAAGGGTCGGCCATACTAGGACCATCTAACAGCGTTGACAGAGCGTTCATCCATGAGTGTTTTCTTACTGACATCCGCAATTTTCCCCCGGGCGGACGCAAAGGCAATTTCATTATCACGGGGTCCATTGCAATGTCTTCCAGATTTCCTGGATTTTTGGCACGTTTTGTTTCGCTATCTGCCTTAGAAGCTTTCTTCACCACATTTCACGTGCGGCCAGTATTTCTCTTGGTTCTGTTCACGTGTGCGTCCGGTTTGTCGGCGCAGACTGCTACCCCGGTGCCGGTATCCACCTGGCGATATGACCTGACGCACGCCGGGCAGAATACGAATGAGACCCTGTTGACGCCTTCGAACGTAAACGTGAACTCGTTCGGCAAGCTGTTTTCGTTGCGCGTGGACAGCACAGTGTACGCGCAGCCGCTTTATGTGCCGGGGCTGACCATGAACGATGGCCAGGTGCATAACGTTCTATTTGTGGGCACAGAGAACGATTCGATATACGCCTTTGACGCCGATTCCAACGGTGGCGCGAACGCGAAACCGATCTGGCAGATCAGTTTGCTTACATCCGCTTACGGGGCCGGGGCGGGAGCGACCGCGGTCGATTGGCATGACAGCGGCTCGCCGGACGTGGCTCCGACTGTCGGTATCACGGGCACGCCGACCATCAATCTGGCAACGAACACGATGTATGTAGTGGGCGCGACCAAAGAGAACGGCGTCTACTACTCGCGTCTGCATGCAATTAACATCATCAATGGAGCCGAGCAGCCAAATAGCCCTGTCGATATCACGGCAAGCGTAGCGGGTACCGGGAATGGCAGCTCTGGTGGCATGCTGGCGTTCGATCCCTTATGGGAGAACCAGCGCACGGCGATCAATTACTACAAGGGATACATTTACTTCGGCTATGGCGCACACGGCGATAATGGCCCCTGGCACGGCTGGCTGTTCGCCTACGATGCAACCACACTGAAACAGACTGCGGCGTTATGTACGACTCCCAACGGAGTAGGCGCCGGAATCTGGGCTGCCGGCGCAGGTTTGCCTATCGATGAAGATGGCCCAAACGGCGCTGCCCGTATGTTTCTGGTTACAGGCAACGGTACGCGCAGCAGTTCTCCGCCGTTCAATGCAACGACAGAATTCGGCGAGAGTATCGTCGCCTTCGACATATCGAATGGCGGTCTCAAACCCATCGACGTGTTTACACCTTTCAATTACGCCATTCTGAATAACCACGATTGGGATCAGGGTTCCGGCGGCATTTTGATGGTTCCGGATAATAACGGCCCGAATCCGCATATGCTTATCCAGGCCGGTAAAGAAGGCCGAATTCTGGTGCTGAACCGTGACAATCTGGGCGGCTACGTGGCGGGTGCTAATACCAATGCACTTCAGGATATTGCCGGAGTCATTCCGCAAAGCAAGGGGTTTTGGAGCACACCGGCCTACTGGAATGGCAACGTATATCTCTGGGCTGAGAACAATGTGCCGATGTTGTTCAAGCTCAGCGACGGTGTTCTAGGTACTGAACCGGACAGCAAGTCTTCGATAACATCCGCCTTCCCAGACCCCTCCTTCTCTATTTCCTCCAACGGAACTCAAGACGGCATCGCATGGGCAGTACGCTCAGATCAATTCAACACTCACGGCCCGGCAGTCCTTTACGCCTGGGATGCCAATGATCTCAGTTCTACGCTTTACGAAAGTGATACCAATTCGAAGCGCGATGTGGCTGGAGCTGCAAACAAGTTCTCCATTCCAATCGTTACCAACGGTAAGGTATATGTCGCCGCAAATGGAGAAGTGGATGTATACGGCCTGTTCAACGGAGCGCCCAACGCGGCAGCACCCGTAATCAGTCCGGATGGCGGAAGCTTTGCCTCGAGCCAGGACGTACAGCTTTCCAGCACAACGGCATCCGCGAGCATCTACTACACTCTGGATGGTTCTACCCCAACACCTTCATCGACGCTTTACACCGCCCCAATCACGATCGGCACAGATACAACGATCAAGGCGCTTGCAAGCGCGCCCGGATACGTCCAGAGCGGCATAAGCACAGCGACTTTCAGCTTCATCAGCCAGACACCGACAGTAGTCGCATCGCCCGCGGGCGGAACCTATCTCAATGCTCCAACAGTCACTCTCTCGGTCAGCGACGCGAACGCCAGGATCTACTACACCACCGATGGATCGACTCCGTCTTCAAACTCCAGGCCGTATACCGGTCCGATCCAGGTAGCGGTATCGGAGACACTGAAGTCGATCGCCATCGATCCTGCGCTCCAAAATAGCAATATCGATAGCGAGGCCTATGTTGTCCAAAACGGCGGCACCTCGATTGACTTTGCGAACGGTTTTTCTTCTGTGGCAGGATTAGCCCTGAATGGCAGCGCGGTAGCCAACAATGACACTCGTCTCCAACTGACCAATGGCGGCTTGAATCAATCCGGCAGCGTATTCTGGACCGCGCCGATCAGTATTCAAGCCTTTAGTACGACCTTCGAGTTTCAGTTGTCCGACGCGCAGGGGAACGGGTTTACGTTCACGATCCAGAATGTGGGGCCAACTGCGCTCGGTGCAAACTCGGCCGGCCTTGGATATCAGGGCATCCAGAAGAGCGTCGCCGTCAAATTCAACTTCTACAACTATCAAAGCGAGGGGAGCGACTCGACAGGCGTATATATAAACGGCCAGCCACCCATTCAGCCCACCATAGATCTGACGCCAAGCGGGATTGTTCTTGGCAGCGGCGACTCTATTCAGGCAGAGGTAAATTATGATGGCACGACGCTGACCCTTAACCTGCTAGACCTGGTCACGAATAAGAACTTCACCATGTCCCAGGTCATCAATATTCCCCAGGTTGTGGGCGGGGCCACGGCTTATGTCGGTTTCACCGGCGGCACTGGAGGCTTGTCATCCAGCCAGAAGATTCTGACTTGGACCTATACGACAGAGTCCGTTCCCCCCGGTTTTTCCCCGGTTTCCGGCACGTACACCAGTCCGCAGAGCATTTCGTTAAGCAGTGCTACGCCGGATGCAGCAATCTACTACACAGTCGACGGATCGAAACCGACCGCCGCCGCAACCCGATATACAGGACCGATTCAGGTCACACAATCGGAAACTATCAATGCGATTGCCATCAGCAAAACCTACGGCAGTAGTGACGTTGCTAAGGCTGGCTACATTATCCAGTCGATCCAACCGGGGGGTACATTCTCGCTGAATGCCAGCCAGACGACGCCGGTAGCTTCCGGAGCCACTGCCACCTCGAATATCACGATCACACCGGCTAACGGCTTCACAGGCATAGTGACCCTCAGTTGTGCGGTTACCGGACCATCCGGCGCAATGGATGCACCGACATGTTCCGTAAGCCAAGCCATGCCAATTGCCGGTAGCTCGGCAGTAGCCGCCATGCTGACTATGATTACGCCAGCTGACACAACTCCGGGCAGCTATACAGTTGCGGTTACAGGAAGCTCGGCAGGCGAGAGAGCGACGACAACTGTTCAAATCATCATCACCGGCCCAACCGTCAAGCCGATGTTTGCACTGGGTGCCTCGAACATCAGCATTCCGTCTGCGGGAGGGAACGCCGCCTCGGTGATTACGATCACACCGAGCGGCGGGTTTACAGGGAGCGTTGCACTTAGTTGCGCAGTCAGCGGACCAGCCGCTGCAGCGGATGCACCAACATGCTCCGTAAGTCAGTCCACGATGGTTTCTGATGGTTCAGCAGTTGCCGCTACACTCACTGTGAATACGCAATCTGGCACAATTCCAGGTACCTATACGGTCACAATCAGCGGGAGCTCGGGAGGCCTGACAGCATCCACGGGCGTTCAGGTCACGGTGTCGGGTCCAGCTGTCACACCGTTGTTTACGCTGGGCGGTTCGAACATCAGCATTCCATCCGCGGGAGGAAACGCGACCTCGATAATCACGATCACGCCCAGCGGAGGCTTTACAGGTACTGTTGCCCTCAGTTGCGCTGTCACCGGTCCAAGCGGAACGGTCAATCCGCCGACATGCTCCATTAGCCAGCCGCAGGCGATCGCGGGGACACAGGCTGTGAGTGCGACTCTGACAGTCGGCACGAAAGGTGCAACGACCGCAATGCTCAATCGCCAAGGTTACGGACCGCTCCGGTTAGGTGGAGGTGTAATAGCGGCTCTGGCGCTCTTTTGTATTCCGATGCCGCGCCGTAGATGGAGTAGATGGAAAGCAATGATATGCCTGCTGTTTGCGGCTGTAATCGTTGCGGGAGTCAGCGGGTGTGGCAGCAATAGCGGCAGCACGCAAAATGCGCCTGTTCCGTCTACTCCGTCGGATCCAACCAGCACGGCAACGAGTCCGGGCACATACACCGTAACTGTCACAGGCAGTAGTGGAAGTCAGCATGCGACAGCTATTGTGGGGGTAATAGTTCAGTGACCAACCTGCTGCATTGATCATGGAAAGAGTTCGCCAGCGAGGGATTCCCCAACAGCCTGACCTAGAGAAAGGCTGCCGCGATCGCACAAACGATCAGCAGCACCCACGTAGTGAGTCGATCCGCCGCCGATCCGGCCTTTGAGATATCTTGACTTGTCATCGCGCCGCCTCAAGGGCAATATGCAACGAGGCCGTCGCAGCCGGAGGCGGAAATCGCCTTTGCACAGCATCGAAGACCGCGATCATTTCTCTACGGGAATACGGGTCGGCGGCGCGAATCAGATTGCCCGGCTCGAGCCCCAGAATTCCATCCACTACAGCAGTTGCGATGTACGGCCGCGCGAAAGACGATATCGAATCGGCATCCGGAACGTTGGCGAGCACGTCCGCCGTCTCCTCCGGAGTAACCAGGGCGATTCTGCCCTGTGTGATCAGAATGCTGACCAGCGCGACCGCGGCTTGCGCGCGGGTCAACGGATTATTCCCGTAGAAGTTCGTGGTCGGCGCACATTCCGGGCACAGGAGCCGCCGGTGCAGAAATGGATAGACCGCCTCTGCGGCGGTGTAGGTGTGCTCGCTCGGCTGCATGTCATCGAAGGCTACGGGAGCGTCTGGCTGCCGCAGCGCGAACTTCTCATACACGGAGTTCGCGAATTCGCTCAGCGTGGCCGCATCAGCGGCCGGTGCAATCTCCGCAGGAGCGACTTGCGTGGCTTCGCCAGATGACAAGGAGAGGGTCGCCTGCGCTCGGTCGATGAGCGCAATCGTGGCGGCTACAACGATGCAAGTAGCAAAGAGGAGAAAGGTCGTAACCAGTGATTTCATTGCGATCTCCGGTCGCGTTGCGCACCGGCGAAACGCCACGTTGTCCAGATTTTCGGCTGCACAAGTCGTTGTGCCGCTCTCACCATGGGATAGTGGCGCGGGATAAGAAAATGTTACAAACGAAAATCTGATGCCTGGGCTTTTCAGCAGGCACGATGTATCACGCCGCAGGTGCGCCCTTTATCTTTCGCGGCATCTCGCTCGTAGTCACTGGCTGCTCGTGCGCAGTTTCCAGCTTCAACAGCTCGGCATTCAATTCCGCGCCCACGACGAACAACAACGCGACCACATAGAACCACAGCATCAGGATGATCACGGCGCCCAGAGACCCATAGGTCTTGTTGTAGTTCGAGAGGTGGGCGAAGTAGTAGCCGAGACCGCCTGAGCTGAGGAAGATGCCGAGCACGGCAACCAGTGAACCCGGTAGCGTATCCATGAAGTTCTGCTTGCGGTTGGGCGCCAGGTAGTACTGGAGCTCTACCGCTCCCACGAAGATTACGAATATCGTAACCAGGCGCAACACAGGCCAGAGCTCTCCGAAGGCCTTCGGAATGGGAAAGAGCTCGGTTAGCAGATGCCCGAAGTGTGGTCCGGCAATGATCAGCAGCAGCCCGAGCAGGATCAGCAGGCCGGTAGTCAACGTCAGCAGCAATGCCTGCAGGCGGTCGCGCCACCAGCTTCGTGTGGTCTGCACGTCGTATGCGACGTTCAGCGCCTCGATGGACGCCGCAAAGCCTCCTGAAGCGGTCCATAGGTAGCTCAACAGCCCGAAGGAGAGCAGCCCGCCGCGGTGCGGGACCAGCAGATTGGTCAGAATGTGCTGAACCATCTGCATCGCCTGCGGCGGCACCAGCACGGCAAGTACGTCCAGCAACTGATCGAAGAGATTCGGGATGGGCAGATATCCCAGCATCGCCGACAGGAAAATAAGCAGGGGCAGGAGCGCCAGGAGGAAGTAGTAGGACATGGCCGCCGCCATGGTGAAGGCGCGCGTCCGAAAAAGTTCGCAATAGACCGTCGCAGAGAGCTGCGATGCCCTCTTGAAAGAGGGATGGCTCAGCAGGCGTTCCAATGGACTAGGCACCATGAGTTTCCTCGAATGCGATGGTGCGGATGCAGTTCAAGATGGCCCGAAAATCGAATTTGGAAGCTCTTTTCGAAAAGGCAGCCTGGGCCGGCCGGGGGTTCCGCAGAAGTCGGTCAGAGTGGTACTTGCTCGCCGCGATACACGCGAGCCATACTCCTCCGGTCGCAGTTTTCCTGTTCCTGAGTTTCTACCAGAATCCGAGGCCAACGCCATGCCTGCCTTTGCTG
The DNA here is from genome assembly GCA_963757575.1 of uncultured Acidobacteriaceae bacterium. Lineage (GTDB taxonomy): Bacteria > Acidobacteriota > Terriglobia > Terriglobales > Acidobacteriaceae > KBS-83. Next base: position 586,898 of record CAVWSD010000003.1, on the reverse strand, counting down.
ACCGTATCCCCACGCTGTTGTCTGCCTTCGCAGCCGTGGTGCTTCTACCCGCTGCCCACGCCGCAGATGCTGCCGCGCCGACCGAGGTCTCCTACCAGAGCGGGCCGGAGACGGTGCACGCCCTGCTTTATAGCCCTGCAGGTGCCCCGGGAGGGAAGCATCCGGCCATCATCGTGATCCACGAGTGGTGGGGCCTCAACGATTGGGTCAAAGAACAGGCCGCCGATCTTGCCGCCCACGGTTATGTCGCGCTCGCCATCGATCTCTATCGCGGCCAAGTCGCCGATGACTCCGATACCGCCCACCAACTCAGCCGCGGTGTGCCCCAGGACCGCGGGATCCGCGACCTGAAGGCGGCGGACACGTTTCTGCACGGGGATAAGCACGTGGATCCGAACCGTATTGGCGCCATCGGCTGGTGCATGGGCGGAGGGTACGCACTGAGCTTCGCGGTTGCCGATCCGAATCTCAAGGCTGTCGTCGCGAACTATGGGCCGCCCCCGACCGATCCGGCATCCCTGGCCCAGATCCATGCCGCCATCCTGGGAAACTATGGCGGTCTGGACAAGGGGATTCCCCCCGCAAGTGTGGAGAGCTTTGCTGCCGACATGAAGAAGACCGGCAAACCCGTGGACGTAAAGATCTATCCGGACGCAGGCCATGCCTTCGAGAACCCAAATAACAAAACCGGGTACCGCGCCGAAGATGCCGCGGATGCCCGTTCGCGCTATCTGCGATTTTTCGCTCGTCAGCTCGGCGGCAAGCCGTGAGAAACTTGCAAAACCGGGTAACCTTTCTGACACGTTTATGGAAGCATACATTCCACGAAGGTTGCAGTTCGGGACAATTTCTGGTTCTCGCCGCAAATTGTTCTTGCTCTTGATGTTGTGAGCATGTTAACTATGCAGCCAACAAACTAGATAAGAGCCCCTCGCCACAGAAGTTGACCGGGCCAGGCGTGGGCTTTCGAAAGCCAGGCGCGCATGAAAATTGGAACGACGATCCGGGGTTACCGACTGCAAAAGGGCCTGTCGCAGGGTGATATTGAAAAACGCACCGGTCTGCTCCGCTGCTATTTGTCCCGGGTGGAAAACGGGCATACCGTTCCTTCACTCGATACGCTTGCCAAGATCGCGCAGGCTCTCGATCTCCCACTGGCGCAGTTCTTTGCAGAGGATTCGCTGGGCCGGGAGATGAACACGCAGAAGCTGACCGACGAGGAGCTTCGCTTTCTCACACAGATCCGGCGCTACTCCTCCAACCTGAACGACAGCGACCGCAAGCTGCTGTTAGCAATGGTGAAGAAGTTCGCGGCGACCGCCATCCGGTAAAGCAGGGGTGAGGGATCCGGGATCAGAGGGCGATTGCTATTGCCCTGAACTCTGATCCTGAATCTGCGTTTCACATGCGCCTGAAACTGGCGATGAAGCGCGCCCCCAGCAGCACCAGCAGCAGCATGCCGCCGTAGGCGAGCCATTGGCGCCGCATCCAGAGTTTCCGGTCGGATCCGAGCTTTGGCACCAGCAGCATTCCCAGCAGAATCCCGGAGAGAAAACCGCCCAGGTGCGCCATGTTGTCGATGCGTATCGGCGAGTTGAAGGCGTCTGCGCCAAAGCCGATGACGAGGTTCAGGGCGGCGAAATAAATTACGCTGCGGCGCAGCCGGGCCGCCTCCGCGCGGTTCACCGGAAGAAGCTTTGATCCGAGCAGTGGAATCAGCACGCCGGCGAAGCCAAAGATGGCGCCGGAGGCGCCTACGCTGATCACGCCGGGGTCTGTGATCTGGCCCGCGGTGACAACACCCGGGTGCAGCGCCACGCTCAGCAGATTGCCCCAGACACCGGTCAGAAGATAGGTCGCGACCACACCGAAGGAGCCCATCAAGGGCTCGCCCAGAAGTCCCAGGTTGTACAGGCACCACATGTTGAGAGCGATGTGGACAATCCCGGCGTGAACGAAGGTGGAGGTCACCAGACGCCACCACTCGTGGTTTGCCAGCACCAGCACACCAACATTGGCTCCCCAATGGCGGATGAGCTGGTCCGACGAAGGGGCAGTGGGCGACGCGCCGCGCAGCACCATAAGCAGGTACACCGCGATATTGATGCCGGTGAGCACGTATGTGGCCGGGGCAAGCTGCCAGCCGGAACGGCGGGGACGAGGCGGAGGCATCGGCTGCTGATTGGCGTACTCCGGCAACTCGCCCGGAGGCAGAATCTCGGGCTCGGCTGGTCGGCCGTTCCCTGCCTGCGTCTGCCATTGCCGCTGATCCATATAGCCTGAAGCTATCACGCACGCCGATGCCTGCTCTTCATGCAACACTAGACTTTTCGACGTCACCCGAGGAGAGATCATCGCCGTGCAAGCCGAGCAGGACGCCAGGAAGCAGCCGGAGAGCAAAACCCAGGAGAACGAAGGACGCAAACCGATTCGCCGGGCTTTGCTCAGCGTCACGGACAAGACGGGGCTGGTGGAATTCGGACGGGCGCTCGCCAAACACGGTGTGGAACTCGTTTCTACTGGCGGTACCGCGCGTGCGCTGCGCGATGCGGGACTCGCCGTCAAGGACATCTCGGAGTTGACCGGGTTCCCGGAGATGCTCGATGGGCGCGTCAAGACGCTGCACCCCAAGGTTCACGGTGGCATCCTGCACATTCGTGAGAACGCCGCACACCGGGCCGCGGTCGCGGAACATGGCATTGTTCCTATCGACATGGTGGTGGTGAACCTCTACGCCTTTGAGAAGACTGCTTCCAAACCCGGCGTGGCCTTTCACGAGATCATCGAGAACATCGACATCGGCGGCCCGTCGATGGTCCGCTCCGCCGCCAAGAATTTCGAAGACGTTGCCATCGTCACCGCGGCATCGGACTACCCTGCACTCGCGGAAGAACTGGCCGCCAACAACGGCGCCCTCAGCCGCGAGACGCGGTGGCGCCTCGCCCGTCACGCCTTTGCCCTCACCGCCGCCTACGACAGCGCCATCGCCGCCACGCTGGCAGAGATGGCGCCTGCGGCCGAGAAAGCGCCGTTTCCAGATCCATTGCGCATCAGCTATCCGCTGGTGTCGCCTCTGCGGTATGGCGAGAACCCGCATCAGGCTGCCGCCCTCTACAGCGATGGCAGCGGCGCCGGAGTCGCCGGAGCGAAGCAGCTTCAGGGCAAGGAGCTGAGCTACAACAACCTGGTCGACCTGGATGCCTGCTGGGACCTGGCGCAGGAGTTCACCGAGCCGGCAGTCGCGATCATTAAGCACACCAACCCATGCGGCGTGGCGACCGGCGCGAACCTGCTCGAGGCTTACACCAGGGCGCTGGCCACTGACCCGGTGTCGGCTTTCGGGGGCGTTATCGGCGTGAATCGCGAGATCGACGAAGCCGCCGCTGAGGAGATCGCAAAGCTCTTCGTCGAAGCGATCGCTGCCCCCGGCTTCAGCGCCGCAGCGCTCGCTCGTTTCGCTACAAAGAAAAACCTGCGGCTGGTGGTGGTCAAGCCGACGGCACGCGGGCGGGTCTTCAAGCAGGTCTCGGGCGGCATGCTGCTGCAGGACGCGGATACCGGCTCAGTGGCGGCGAGCGATTTGCGCACGGTCACCAAGCGGCCTCCCACTGCGGACGAGATCGACGACCTGCTCTTTGCGTGGAAGGTCGCCAAGCATGTGAAATCGAACGCCGTCGTCTACGCGCGAGGCGGTCAGACCATCGGAGTGGGCGCGGGACAGATGAGCCGCGTGGATGCGGCGCGCTTCGGAGCCATGAAAGCCATTCTGCCACTGGCGGGCACGGTGGCCGCTTCGGATGCCTTCTTCCCCTTCCCCGATGGCCTGGAGACGATCGTAGAGGCGGGCGCCACGGCCGTGATCCAGCCGGGAGGATCCGTGCGCGATGATGCCGTGATCGAGGCGGCCGACCGGCTGGGAATCGCGATGGTTTTTACCGGAATGCGCCATTTCCGGCATTAGGCGAAGGGCTGCGGCCGGGGGCGATTGCAGTTCAGACAGTTACCAGCGCCTGCACCGGCAGCGCGAAATCGCGATTCAGCCCTTCCATTCCGCATCCCAGGCGGGGGTACAATCGTCTATCAGAACGAAGGAGAGATCCGGCGAGCGTGTGTCCCCTCTCGGCCCTGAGTATGTTCACCGTAGGCACAAAGAAGAGCGCGCTTTCCGCGTGGCTTTTCGGTGAAAGCGCTCTACCTCCGGCCAGGGTTCCAGGCATCCGGTAGCCCACCCCGCATGAATTGCAGTCATCGCATGACTTTCCCGCTCTCGTCTCTCCTCGCCGCTCGTCGCCCCCTTTCGCTGTTGATGCTTGGCACACTGCTTCTGGCAGCTCCGATGGTTTTTGCGGACAGCAAGCCGAGCGTTCCCGCCAAGCAGGAGACCACTCCGGCTCCCGCGCAGGAAACTACCCGGGGAACGGCTTACTACCACCTCGCGCTGGCCCATAGCTACGAGGACATGGCCGCAAACACTGGCCGGCAGGACTATGCCACCCGCGCGGTCGAAGAGTACAAACTCGCGCTGAACGCCGACCCGACGTCGGCGTTTCTCAACAACGGGCTGGCGGAGCTGTATTTCCGCACCGGCCGGGTGCGCGACGCCATCCTGACGGCGCAGGACACCATCAAGCGCGATCCGAAGAACATCGGCGCCCACAAGCTGCTCGGCCGCATCTATCTCCATTCGCTGGGAGACATGCAGAATGGCGCCTCGCAGCAGGTGCTCGACCTTGCGATCAACGAGTACAAGCAGATCAGCGCTTTGGATCCGGCGGACATCCAAAGCCACCTGGTACTGGGGCAGCTCTACACCGTGAACCACGATTCGCAACTGGCCCAGCAGGAGTTCCAGGCAGCGCAGAAGATCGATCCCAACTCCGAGGACGTCGCTCTGAATCTCGCCCGGCTTTATGGTGAGAGCGGCGATCTCAACCGCGCGATCGAGACGCTGAAGGCGGTGCCGGAGGACGATCGCACGGCGAAGCTATCCTTCGCGCTGGGTGCGGGCTACGAGCAGATCAAGGACACCAAGGACGCCGTCGCTGCCTACCAGCAGGCCGTCGACATGGATCCGGACAACCTGGATGCCAAGCGAGCTCTTGCGCAGGCGCTGCTGAACAACAATCAGCTTGCCGATGCACAGCACGCGTATCAGGAGATCGCCGCAGCCGACCCGCAGGATGCGCAGGCGCTGGTGCGCATCGCCGAATGCCAGCGACGCCAGGGTCATTACGAGCAGGCGCTGGTCACGCTGAAGAAAGCCCAGTCACTCGCCACCGATTCCGACGAGATCCAGTTCCACGAATCGCTTACCTACGACGCGCTCGGCCGCTACCCGGAATCGACCCAATTGCTCAACGGCCTGGTGTCGCGCTCGGCCAAGCCGGACAACCACTACACCGACGGCGAGAAGAACAACCGTTCCATCTTTCTCGATCGGCTGGCAAATGTGGAGCGCGAGCAGAACCACACCGATGCGGCCGTGGCGGCATACAAGCAGATGGTGATGCTGGGCGGCGAATACGCGGAGCGCGGCTACCAGGGTGAGGTAGACGCCTATCGTGACGCAAAGGAATACAACAAGGCGACCGAGGTTGCACGTGAGGCTGCCAAGGCCCTGCCGAGCAACAAGTCGATCCAGTTGATGCTGGCCGGGCAGCTTGCCGATACGGGTCATGCGGAGGAAGGCCTCGCGCTGGCCAACGCACAGTTGAAGCACAATGACCATGATCGGGATGTGTACCTGGCGCTGGCACAAATAGATACGCGTCTCCGCCACTGGCAGGACGCCGCCGGCGACATTGATAAGGCAGCGGCATTGCCCACCCAGGGTGACGACGACTCCCGCTACGTCCTGTTTCTGCGCGGCGCGCTCGAGGAGCGGCAGAAGCATTTCGACGCAGCCGAAGAACAATTCCGCAAGATCCTCGCGCTCGATCCAAATAACAGCATGACGCTGAACTACCTCGGCTACATGCTGGCCGATCGAGGCGTGAAGCTCGACGACGCGCTCGCCATGCTGCAGAAAGCGGTACAGCTGGACCCACAGAACTACGCATATCTGGATTCACTCGGCTGGGTCTATTACAAGCTTGGTCAGTACCCGCTGGCCGAAGAGAATCTGCGCAAGGCCAGCGAACGTGTCTCCAGCGACCCCACAGTGCATGACCACCTCGGTGAGCTATACGAAAAGACGGGGCGTCTGCGACTGGCGGTCGCGCAGTGGGACCAGTCTCTCGCGCAATACGCGCGCACAGTGCCGGCCGACGTCGATGAAAGCGATGTGAATAAGGTGCAGAAGAAGCTGGAGAACGCGAAGGTCAAATTGGCGCGCGAGTCCGCTCCCACAACGGACGGCAAGCACTGACCCGCATCACCGGCATCCACGGAACCACCAGCAGCGTGTGAATCAGCCACATACAACATTGCGGCCTGTTCCGCTGCCAGCCGCGTGCGCGGTCAGCAGCGGTCCCGAGGAGCCTCTTACTGCTCGTCAATATAGCGAGCCGCCGCATGCCTATCGCTCGCCCTTCCAACGCGACCGCGCGCGCATTATCCATGCGCGGGCCTTTCGCCGGCTTGCCGGGAAGACACAGGTATTCACGCATGGCTACTCGGACCACTACAGGAGCCGCCTCACCCACACTATCGAAGTGATGCAGCTTGCCCGCACCATCGCCGCCGCGCTGGGCCTGAATGAAGATCTCACCGAGGCGCTTGCGCTGGTGCACGACATCGGCCATCCGCCGTTCGGCCACGCGGGTGAGCGCGCACTCGACGATGCCATGCGCGTCCATGGCTTGCGCTTCGATCACAACCTGCACGCGCTGCGCATTGTCACCGCATTCGAGCAGCGCTACGTCGCGTTTCCGGGGCTCAATCTCACACTCGGTGTCCGCGAAGGGATCATCAAACATTCGCGCGACTACGATCCTGCCGCATACCCGGAGTTGGCCGAGTATTTTCTGGATCAGCAGCCGCCGCTCGAAGCGCAGCTCATCGACTTGGCTGACGAGATCGCCTATCTAGCGGCTGATTTTGACGATGGCTTCTCTTCCGGGATCCTGGATCTCGCGGATGTGCGCGCTCACGTGGCGCTCTTCGAGGGTTTCTACGGGCCCATGGAGAAGAAGTATCCGGATGCAGTCCCGGAACGGCTGATCGATGAATCGTTGAAGCGCATGCTGAACGCATTCACCGGCGATCTGATCACCCGGACCGGCGAAGCGGTGGCCGAAGCCGGCATCGCGGACCTCGCCCAGATACGACGCGCGGGACGGCGTCTGGTCGCGCTTTCATCGCAAATGGAGACACTGCGCTGCCAGGCGAAGGAGTATCTCAGCCGGCATTTGTACGAGAGCGATGCCGTCACACCGGACCACCAGCGGGCTCATGACATTATCACTTCGCTTTACGAGTGCTGGGTGCGCGATCCGTCGCTGCTGCCTGCCAACTGCGCCTCCGCGCTTGCCCTGGAGGGCGCGCCACGGACGGTCGCCGACTACATCGCCGGCATGACGGATCCATTCCTGCTGGCGCAGTACAAGAAATATCAGGCACTCTGCGAACGATGATGGGAGCGAGCAGCTTCCAGTGACTGCATCAGCCCTTCACGCAGCGGAGTCTTTTTCAAGTCGCCCAACAGGCTTTGGAGCGCGCTGTCATCCATGATGAATGGATCGCTGAGCAGGTAGTTCATCTCCACCAGCTCGCGCATCATCGGTTGAAATAAGCCAATCAGGCGCAGCATGGTCGTGCCGAAGGCGCGCGTCTTCACCGGCTTCCCGGCCATCTCTCCGACCATCGCGACGATCTGCTGAATGCTCGGGGTACCATCGCCCGCGAGATGCCACCAGCGGCCGTGTGCCTCCACATGTTGCAGCAGATCGAGCACAGTCGCTCCCACATCCGGGACATAGACAAACTGATGCGGGCGATCGATGGGCGCAATCAGGTTCGCCGTTCCACCCGTTGCCGCCGCGGTGAAGACGCTATCGAGAAAACTGTTCTTCACACGTGGGCCATAGAAGTCCGGCAGGCGCAGCACGGTCCCACGGATCTGTCCCGCTGCATCGGCCTCGAGCAGCAGGTCTTCCTGTTGCTTGCGCATTCTGCCTTTGAAGGTATGAGGTTCGCGCGGATGATCCTCACGCGCTGGTGTGGCCTGTGTACGGCCGTACGGATATACGGTACCCACGAGCAGCATCTGCTGGACGCCTTCTGCGATTGCAGCGTCGAGCGTCTGACGCATCAGCACTGGATGGAGCTCAAAATGATTGTAAGGAACACCTACGAGGTAGACTGCCGCGTCAGCATCACGCAGAGCCGCTCTTACGGAAGAGGTATCGTCCGGGTTCCACACCGCAATCTCGGCCAGCGAATCGGATTCAAAGACTCGATTGAGGGAGGCACGATCGCGGCCAACAGCACGATAGCTCTGATCTCGCCTGCGTAGCTCCGCTGCAATACTTTCGCCGATGGCGCCGGTTGCACCCAACAGAACCAGCTTCATCGCTATTGCACTTGCCCCTGTGGCCGCAGCCGCCGCATCTCCACAGCGCAGGCGACGGCGTTGACTGCTGAAAGCTTCAGGTTGTCCGCCGCGGCCCACAGCCAGAATCGGTTCGTCGCGGTCGTCTCGTCTTCCGCGGAACGCACCCGCACCAGCACCTGCTCCTGACCGGCTGCTACTAAATTCGACGGTGCGTCTTCATCGCTGCCTGAGACTTCGATGTGCTCGTTCGCTGCGAGCAACTGCCGCAGTTGCTCGGCGGTCATCGCCCGCTCCAGGTCCAGGCCAAGGGACAGGGTATGCCCATGGAAGACCGGCGCGTGCACGAGCTGAATGGCGGCTGCGGGCAGCTTGCCAGCTGCCAATAATGCATAGTGCCTCCGCACCCGCGCTTCGGTCGCCTGCAGATCGATCTTGCCCTCTGAACCCGCAGCCGGTGTCGCGTTGAAAGCAATCTGGATGTCGTAGAGGGCTTTCGGCAGGTTCTGGAAGGAGAGCAGACTCACCGTTTGCTGATGCAGCTCATCCATCGCTCCACGCCCATACTCGGAGGCCGGTTCGAGCACGGTGGCAAATGCCGCACGTACAGCGGAAGCCTGCCGCACCTGGCCCAGCAGGAGCGCCAACATCAGCGCGGCGGGATGTGCCGGCACAACAGCGGGAGTCTGCAGGTTGAGAGCATCCGCGGAAACCCTGATCCAGGGTGCGAGCACCACCGCGTCCTTCTCCGTATCCAGCGCGCCGGTGAGATCGATGATGGCAGAACCCGCCTGCGCCGCGGTCTCCCAGTGCCTGCGGGTCAGCTCGGCACTCCCGGTGAAAAATGTGAAGTCGGTATGTGCAAAGGACGCTGGGGCGATCTGCTGGATAAAGGTCACCTCGTCGCCGACAGATTCCAGTTGCCCTATCGCTTCCTGGTCATCCATCAAAACGAAATCGGCCGGCGCGAACGGCGACTCGCCCAACGCCTCGTTGAGCTCCTTACCGCGTAGCGATGCGGCGCCGACAATAGCAATGCGGTAGTTGGCTGACATAACTAGTGACTATGTTCTTCGGGTGCGTGGATGGTGATGTTCTCAAGTGCGACGCTGTCCCCATCGCGCCGTTTGCGCCGCCTCTGCGCCGAGTAGGCCGCGCGCGCGGCGAGGCCGGAGAACATGTAAGCGAAGCAGCAGAGAAACAGAAGCACCTCAGAAAAATGGACCAGCAGATAAATGAGCACGCCCAGCAGCACGATGACCTGGAAAGGATGGCGTCCGGAGAGGTTGATCTCCTTGCCGCTCCAGAAACGCCAAGTGCTGACCATGAGGAACCCGGCGAGGCCAACGACGACGACCCACAAAATTGCCAGCCACCAGTACGGCACCGGGGTTCCATTGACGAGGTGCACGACCGAGACAATGACGCCCGCGGCGGCGGGGATGGGCATGCCGACGAAGTATTTGCGATCCGGCCTGCCGGGATTTTTCGGCTGCGGGTCATGACTGATATTGAATCGTGCGAGACGGCTGGCGCCGCAGAGCAAAAATACAAAGCAGACGAACGCCCCGAACTCCACCAGCAAGCGGCGTATCGAAGGATCGATCGTCATCGGCAAGGTGCGGAAGCCCCAGCTATAGGCAAGAATGCTGGGCGCAACACCGAAAGTGATCACGTCGGCCAGCGAATCCAGCTCTTTGCCAAACTCGCTGGTGGTATTCGTCATGCGGGCAATGCGCCCGTCCAGGGCATCAAAAGGAATCGCAAAGAGAATCGCGAGTGCGGCGTAGTCGAAGTGCCGCGGCTCCAGTCGCGAACCCTGCAGACTCTGCGTGATGGCGTAGTAGCCGGCTGCGATATTTCCCGCGGTAAAGAGTGAGGGCAGCACGAACATGCCACGCCGCCGCGGTCTCTTACGCTCCGTCACCGGCGCGTCTCCATTACATCCTTGGATCGAGTCGGCTCATAGGAGAGCACTTCAACGTCCGCCAGAATACTCTGTCCGCCCTTTACCCGCTGTCCGCGCTCGACGCGGATATGCGCATCCCCAGGCAGCACCAGGTCGCAGCGCGAGCCGAACTTGATGAGACCGACACGCTGGCCACGCTGAAGTGTGTCGCCCTCTTTCGGCAGGAAGACGATGCGGCGCGCCAGCAGACCGGCGATGAGCTTGAAAGTGATCGTGCAACCGTCGCCCTCCATCGTCACCACACTCTGCTCGTTGCGCTCGGCGGATGCCGGGTCCAGCGCATTGAGGTATTCGCCCTTTTTGTATTGAATGCGACGAATGATCCCAGCAATGGGAGACCGGTTGACGTGAACGTCGAAGACGTTGAGGAAAATGCTGAGCCGAATCCTGTCGCCATCCGTGGTGTGGATAGGCGCGATCTCGGTGATCTTGCCGTCGGCCGGCGAAACCACCAGGCCGGGGCCGTCCGGGATCGTACGCTCAGGGTCCCGGAAGAACCAGAGAAAGAACGCGGCGAGCAGGACAGGGATGGCAACCAGCAACCAACTGGCGAACCAATCGGCGGTAAAAAAGCGAACTACGGCAGCGACAAGCAACAGACTGATCGCGTACCAATATCCATCACGAACCATGCGGTTCCTCAGGCGACATTATACGGGCGCATCCCCGGAACCACACTCGATCCGGCAGCGCATCAGCAGCGCATCTTCAGATGGCTCAACATAGTAGCCCGGCCGGCGACCCGCTGTTGTGAAGCCGCACCGCTGGTAAAGCCCGAGGGCGCGAACGTTTGACTCCCGCATCTCGAGCCATATCTCCTTCGCACCCTGATCGCGCGCCCAGGCAAGTACGGTCTGGACCAGCTTGCCGCCAATCCCCCGTCGTCGAGCGTGGGCTGGAACGAGCACCAGCTCCAGTTCGCATTCGGCTGGCGCAATCTCTCCTGGCGTGTCAGGGATGGAAAGCGCCGTCGCGACCGCAAAGCCCGCCAAGCCTGATTCATCCTCCGCCACCCAAGCTCTGCGAGTCTTTCGTGGATTACCGGGGGCAGCGTTCACCAATCCGAGAAGATCCTCCTCACTCCAGGCGGGCGCTTCGGGAGCAGCCCGCATCCAGCTCCGCACAAGCGGGAGATCCGACTGAATGAGAGGCCGGATCTGAATCATCGTTGGGGCGCAGCGAGAGGCCGCGCAAAGAGCTCGGCATCGGAGCGGCGAAGATAATTCGCATCCAAAGCGGCAAGGTTTTCCGATTCGCCGGAGCGCACACGTGCTAATGCGGCGTTTGCCGCAGCACATGCGTCGAGCGGCCCAACTCGACGAGGGCTCCAGGCTGACAGCCGCGCTTGCACCCTTTCTTCCGCTACCAGCAATGGGGTTCCAGCATCCGCCGCGGCGGCGATCTCATCCAGGGATGCGAGCCACTCGCGTTGCGCGCGACGGACATAGAACTCGTCACGTCCCGCATCGAGCACAGCAAGGAAATCTCCCTGCCCGCCATGCAGACTGGCCAGCACGGCGAGGCGGGATATCGCGACAATCGGTACTCCTGCCGCATGCGCCAGACCTTTGGCTGTGCTCAGCCCAACACGTATTCCCGTAAAGCTTCCCGGACCATGGACCACGACGAGCGTTCGCAGCGCGCGCAGATCAAGCGCGGCCGCTCGCAGCATCTCGTCGATGGCCGGCATCAAGCTGGCAGAAGCTGTCCGTCCAGGCAGCTCTGTCTGGCTGATACATGTCACCGTGGTTGCGCCATGTTTCAGATCGACCAGCGCGACCGTTCCGACCTCTCCACAGGTATCGAATGCGAGTAGCGGGTGCTCGAACATCACACCGGGTCCTGGCAGATTTCGAGCAGCACACCGCCTGTGCTTTTGGGGTGCACGAAGAAGTACAGGTGACCGCCGGCTCCGGTCTGGATGGCGGGAGATACGATTGCGGCTCCGCGAGCCTGGAGTTCCGCCCAGGCGGCATCGATGTCATCGACGTGCAACGCAACGTGATGCAGCCCTGCGCCACGCTTGCTGAGAAAGCGCCCTACGGTTGTCTCAGGGCCCAGCGGCTCCAGTAGCTCAATACGGCTTTCACCCAGCGGCAGCATGGCGACACGCACGCCCTCATGCTCGACCGTCTCTTCATGCATGATGCGCAGGCCGAGGGCCTCGTAAAAGCCGCGGGCCTGAGCGATGCTGTCGACTGCAATGCCAAGATGGTCGATCCGCGCGCCACTCACGGATTTGTCTATAGGCTTGCTCATGAGCGGGGCCCTCCAGTAATCGCTTCGACCATGTGCGCCGCAGTCGCGAAAGGGTCCTCCTGCCGCGCAGTAATACGGCGGGCATGCTCTGCGAGCTCATCTGGCTTCAGCGCATGTGCGCGCAGCCCGCGCAGCAATGCGGCCCGCACCATCTCGGTCAGGCGCTGACGCCATTGCTCTTCCCGCCGCTCGCGCAGATGCTCCTCCTTCGCCAACCATGCAGTGAAGTTGTCGATTGCCGCGATCAGCCCGTCGATCCCCTGCCCTGTCGACGCCATGGTGCGGACCACCGGCGCCACCCAACTGCCATGCGAGGACGCAAACGACTGCATCGCCCGCAGCTCCTTTTCCACCCGGTCGGCGCCCTCGCGATCGCATTTGTTCACTACGAAGATGTCCGCGATCTCCAGTATCCCCGCCTTGATGCTCTGCACATCGTCGCCCATGCCCGGCACCAGCACCACGACTGTGATGTCGGCCAGCCGCACGATGTCGATCTCATCCTGGCCGACGCCAACCGTCTCGATCAATATGCGGTCATGACCACTGGCCTCGATCAACAGGGCGGCATCCACTGCGGCGCGCGCCAGACCCCCCATGGCGCCACGCGTGGCCATGCTGCGCGCGTAGACTCCGGCATCCGCATGATGCCGCTCCATGCGGATGCGATCGCCGAGAATCGCGCCACCGCTGAACGGGCTGGTGGGGTCCACCGCAAGGATGCCCACTCTATGCTGCTGTTCGCGAAGTGCGCGCGCGATCTGGTCTACAAGTGTGCTTTTGCCCGCGCCGGGAGCGCCGGTGATGCCGATGCGCAGCGCCTTCCCCGTAGCCGGAAAGCACGCGGAGAGCAGCGCCTGCGCTGCGGGGGCATCGTCTTCGACCAGCGAGATCGCCCGCGCCAGCGCACGCAAATCGCCGGCGCGGAGACGCTCTGCCAGCGCGGCACTTCCGGTCTTGAGAGTGGTGTGCAAGGTGCGAGTGTAGCAGCCAACCGGCTGCCGTTCAGGGGCTGCGGTTCAGGGGCGCTTGAGGAGTTCGCGCGCGATCACCATGCGCTGGATCTCACTGGTTCCTTCACCAATAGTGCACAGCTTGACGTCGCGATAAAACTTCTCGACCGGATAATCCTTGATAAAGCCATAGCCGCCGTGCAGCTGCACCGCCTCGTCGCAGATGCGCACGGCGACTTCGCTGGCAAAAAGCTTCGCCATGGCGGACTCGCTGGTCGTCGTCTGGCCGGCATCTTTTATGGCTGCGGCACGCATGGTCAGCAATCGTGCGGCATCGAGCTGTGTGGCCATATCGGCGAGCTTCCACTGGATGCCCTGAAACTCCGCGATCGCCTTACCAAACTGCCTGCGTTGCTTCACGTACTTTCGTGCGGCATCGTAGGCGCCGCGCGCGATACCAAGAGCGAGAGCAGCGATTGATATGCGCCCCCCATCGAGAATGCGAAGCGAGTCCACGAAGCCCTCGCCCTCTTTGCCTAGCAGGTTCTCTGCTGGCACCTCGCAGTCTTCAAAGATCAGTTCAGAGGTGTCGCTGGCGCGCAGGCCGAGCTTGTTCTCCTTCTTGCCGGGACGAAAGCCGCGCATCCCCTTCTCTACGATGAAAGCGGAAAGCCCGTGCGTGCCCTGCGTTTTGTCCGTTACTGCGATCACCACGACAACGTCGGCATGGCTGCCGTTGGTGATGAATGTCTTCGATCCGTTCAACACCCAGCGATCGCCTTTGCGGACAGCGGTGGTGCGCGCGCCTGCGGCATCTGAACCGGAACCGGGCTCAGTGAGTCCCCATGCGGCCAGCCATTCGCCTGTAGCGAGCTTCGGAATATAGCGGCGATGCTGTTCCGCATTTCCGGCTACGTAAATATGGTTCATGCCGAGCGAGTTGTGCGCGGCCATGATGATGCCGATCGAGCCATCGACGGCGGATATCTCCTCGATCGCCGTCATGTAATCGATGTATCCGAGCTCTGCGCCGCCCAGTTCGGCGGGAATGAGCATACCCAGCAGCCCCATCTCGCCAATCTGCTTCACCACGGCGGAAGGAAACTCGCTCGTCTCATCCCACTCCATGACATGCGGTGCGATCTCTTTCGCGGCAAAGGCGCGTATCTCTCGGCGCAACTGCTCCTGCTCCTCGGTCAGGCGAAAGGAGTGGCTGGCTGCGTTGGGGAGGGTGGCTGCACTCATTGGTAGATCTCCGGGAAAACCTATGATCTTACCATGACGTGCGCGCTCGGTTCGCGTCGAAATGCCTCGTCACCAAAGCCTAATGGCGAAGCTGCCGAGTGCACCCGTCGTTGCTTCCGCAACTGCGTCAATTGCCGATTGCGGCGGGCAATGGTAGCGTGGTTTCGCGCTTATGCCTGTACTCCAGTGAACGGGTGGGACGATGCCGGCGCCACCAGCCTGCTCACTCCCCCAGGAGAGTTTCATGCAAACGCAGGGCCTCGGGACCTCATCGGCAGAACAACCCATTGAGACACCGCGCCTGTTGCTGATCAGCGTCACCGAGGCGATGCTGGACGCGGACCGTAAAGGGAGTGGGCTCGACAAGCTTCTCGGGGCCATCGTGCCCAAGACCTGGCCGCCGGAGTACTGGGACCAGAGCGCCATCGACTACCTGTATGCGCGCATCCATCGCCACCCGCACTCCAGGGGCTGGTGCCGTTATGTCACGCTGAAGCAGGCATCGGGACCACCGGTGCTGATCGGCGGGTGCGGATGCACCAAATCTCCTGAATTGCTGGACGATGTGGAGATCGGCTACTCGATCCTCGCGGAGTTTCGCCGTCATGGATACGTCACAGAGGCGATCAATGCGCTGGTTCCGTGGATCTTTACTTACAGCAATGCGCGCTCGGTATGCGCGCAGACCTATCCGCACCTCGCGGCATCGATCGGAGTTCTGCGCAAATGCGGATTCGTCCTGGATGGAACTGGCAAGGATCCGGGGACGGTGCTTTTCCGGCTGAAGCGTCCGAAATAGGAAAGCCGCTTCATTCCGTCGTGAAATCCGCGAAAACAAAGCCGTCGTGCTGTTCCACCGCCCCGGGCACGAGTGAGATCGGCTGCGCAAACATGGGACCCGCATAGGCACAGGTGTGAAACTCGCCATTCTCCGCGCATGGATCGGTCCCCGGCGGCAATTCTGCAAGAAAGGATGCGTCGAGCTCACGCCCGGCGAAGGACGCAGACAACTTCGCGGGATCGACGCACGTAACCCGCGCTCGCAGACCGCCGTCAAGCATCTCGTGCACCAGTGCGGTGGTGTCGCGGCCCCACAATGGAAATACCGGAGCGATACCGGTTCCTGCCAGGCGCTGCTCCCGATAGCGCCGCACGTCTTCGAGGTAGAGATCGCCGAATGCGATGGCCTCAATCTTGTCGCCTACAGCGGCCGCGCATGCATCGCGCATCACCGTTTCATATTGCTGGTTGGAGCTGGGCCAAGGCAGCGGCACCTCGACGAGCGGCAGTCCGGCCGCCCTGGCCTGTGCGCGCAATACGGACACGCGCGTGCCGTGCATGGCGACGCGATCGAATGCGCTATTCACCGTCGTCAGCAGGCCGACAACGTCGTACACGCCCTCTTGCCGCAGCGTATGCAGCGCCCAGGCACTGTCCTTGCCGCTGCTCCAAGAAAGCAACGTCCGGGACAATAGTGTCCGAATTCCCATGCGCGGCCTAGGCCAGCGCCTGCTCAAGATCGCCGATCAGGTCCTCGACGTCCTCGATGCCGACCGAGATGCGCACCATGCCGTCAGTGATACCGATCTTGCGGCGGCCTTCCTCGCCTAAGGCGGCGTGGGTCATGGTTGCCGGATGCGAGATCAGTGTCTCCACGCCACCTAGGCTTTCGCCTAGCGTGCACACGCGCACCCGCTTCAGCACATCGTTTGCCCGCTCCAGTGAACCCGTTTCGAAGGTGATGAGCGCGCCAAAGCCGGACATCTGCCGCTTCGCAAGCTCGTGCTGGGGATGGCTGGGTAGCCCCGGGTAGAAGACCCTTTCAATGCGTGGATGCTGCGCAAGCCACGCGGCCACCTCGCGTCCGCTGGCATCGTGCTGGCGCATGCGCACTGCCAGCGTCTTCACGCCACGGAGGATCAGATAGGACTCAAACGGAGACAAGATGCCGCCGGTGCACTTTTGAATAAATGCGAAGCGCTCCGCGTGCTCGGGGCGTGTGGCGACGAGTACGCCGCCCAATCCGTCGGAGTGCCCATTCAGGAACTTCGTCGTGGAATGCATCACCAGGTCGGCGCCAAGCTCGATCGGCCGCTGAAAGTAAGGCGACATGAAGGTGTTGTCGACGCACAGATCGACTGCCTCGCCGACCCGCGTTGCCTGCTCGCGGCACACGGCGCTCACCGCGCGGATATCGGTCAACTGCATCAGCGGATTCGTCGGGGTCTCAATGTGCACCAGGCGGGTGCGCGGAGTAAAGGCACGCCGTACATTCTCAGGGTCGCTGGTATCGACGTAACTGAATTCGATGCCGTAATGCGCCACAATCTGGTTGAAGAGCCGCGGCGTGCCGCCATACACATTCGATCCACAGATAACGTGGTCGCCCGTTCTCAGCATCGCGACCAGCGCAGAAATCGCCGCCATCCCGCTGGCAAACACGTGGGCGGAGCTGCCACCTTCGAGCGCCGCCAGGTTTTGCTCGAGCGCGGTGCGCGTCGGGTTCGAGACGCGGGAGTATTCGTAACCCTTGTTCTTGCCGATCTCCTGCTGCGCGTATGTGGAAGTCAGATAGATGGGCACATTGACGGCGCCGGTCGTGGCATCGGGCTCCTGCCCGGTGTGAATGGCACGCGTGGCAAAGCCGTGCTGCGGATTGCTCATGGAATCTCCAGGTAGTGAAGCATTAGTGTCCGAGAAAGCGGCAGCGACATGCAATCGTCACACGTGGACGTCTTCGCCCCGTGCGAATGCCTCGCTTATTTGCCGCCTTCGAAGATGTTCTTGGACAGATAGCGCTCGGCCGAGTCGGGGATCACTGTCGCAACGCGCTTTCCCGGCCCCAACTTTCGCGCGACTTCGAGCGACGCATGCACCACGGCGCCGGCGCTCGAGCCGCCCAGCAGCCCCTCTTCTGCGGCCAGCCGCTTCACCATCGCGAACGCGTCCTCATCGGTGACCATGATGACGTCGTCGGCCAGCTCCGGATGAAAGGTCTTGGGGATGAAGTGCACCCCGATTCCTTCGACCCGATGTGGTCCCGGAGGGCCGCCCTGCAGGATCGATCCTTCCGTCTCGACCGCGATTGCCGCCAGCCGGGAATTGCGCTTCTTGAGGCCCCGCGCTACCCCGGAGAAGGTGCCACCGGAGCCGATGCCGGCCACCAGCGCGTCGACGCGGCCCTCCATCTGCTCCCATATTTCCGCAGCCGTTGTTGCCTCGTGGAAGTCCGGATTGGCCGGGTTTTCAAACTGAAAGGCGCCCCATGATCCCGGCGAATCCGCCAGCGCGGCACGCGCTGTTTCAATCGCACCCTGCATCCCGTCCTTCTCCGGCGTCCGAATGACCTTGGCGCCGAAGCCGCGCATCAGGATGCACTTCTCTTCGGCGTAGCCTTCGGGCACAAAGAGCGTGACCTTGTAGCCGCGATTGACCCCGATAAGCGCAAGACCCACGCCGGTGTTGCCCGCGGTGGCCTCGAAGATCTGCGCTCCGGGCGCGATCAGGCCTTCCTGCTCTGCGCGCAGGATCATGCCCAGCGCAGCGCGGTCTTTGACGCTGCCGCCGGGGTTCAGGAACTCCAGCTTGGCAAAGACTTCTCCCATGTCTGGTGTGCAAAGCCGGGTGAGCCGGAGCATTGGAGTCTGGCCGACCAGGTCGGTGATGTCGTCGGCAACGCGCAAGGCGCCGTGGTAGGAGAGGGTAGAGGCTTCAGTCCGCATAGAAGAACCGACTAGTGTAGCAGTGCTGGAGGTGCTCACACGGCTGTATCGCCTGTGTGGAACTCCTGCCACAATCAGATGAGGGGTTCGGCTCTGCTGCTGCGCCGATTACTTCTTTTTGCCGGCAGCAGTTCCTGGCGCGTGCGGGAAATAACCAGGCCGGGTGCGCACACTCAGCTTGTTGTAGCCTTTCGCCCTGGCGTCGACGTGCACTACGCGATAGCCGCCCAGGCTTGCTGGTTTGCTGGAGTGATAGCCGATGGTGTACTGATTCCGGATGTCACGCGCCACCTCAGCCGCTATCTGGTCGACCTGACCGAGATTCTTGGGGAAGAAGGCGAGCCCTCCAGTCTCATCGGAGAGCAACTGCAGCGCCCGGCGCGCGCGGTGCGACTCGCGACCGCCCCCTCCCGAATCGTCGAACAGCAAACCGATGGAGTAGACCACCGGCCCCTGCAGGTCCTGGATGCGGCGTACTGTTTCTTCGAGGTTGGTGCCGGAGGCGTTGTCCTCGCCGTCCGTGATGATGAGCAGGACCTCCTTCGCCTTTTTTGCGTTCTTGGACATGTAGTCGGCAGACGCGATGACGGCGTCGTAGAGCGCGGTTCCGCCCTTGGAGTCAATATGCGAAAGGCCATCGCGAAGCTTGTTGATGTCGCTGGTGAAATCCTGGTCGATGTACGCTTCGTCGGCAAAGTTCACCACGTAGGTCTCGTCATCGGGATTCGAGGCGCGCACCATGTCCAATGCTGCCTCGTTCACGGCCTGCCGCTTGGTGCGCATGGACCCGGAGTTATCAATCAGCAGGCCAATGGATACAGGAACGTCCTGCTCCTGGAGCGAGGTGATGTTCTGCGGCTTGCCATCCTCAAAGACATGAAAGTCGTCCTTCGCCAGGCCGGTAATCAAGTGACCGTGATCGTCGAGCACAGTGGCGTTGAGGACAACTTCGTCGACATCCCTGGTCAGGGTATATCCGCCGTTCCTTCCTCGTGCGACCTGACCGGGCTGCTCTGCGGCAGGCGCAGCGGCGCCCGGTGCGGGAGGACTCCCCGGCGGGGGCAGAGGAACGGGATCGCGATCGACATTGAGCGCCGGCTGCTGTTCCGCAGGCAACGGCAGGCGCCGGGCTCTGTTGCGCCACCGCCGTGGTGCCGAAAGCTAGAAGAAGAAAGAGTGAGAGTGTAATTCGCAAATGTGGGTTATTGCGCGGGCGCATAGTATCCGCTTCGGGCATGTACGGTAAGCGGCGGCAGCCCGGGGGGTGGCACCAGCTTTACCTTCACTTTACGCCATTTCCCGTCGCGCTTTGGATCGGAAGGCTTGTAGCCGACGACATACTGGTTCCGCAGTTCGGCGCTGATCTTCGTAGCGATGTCGGTCATATCCGAGATATCGTCCACGCGGAAGAGCTGCCCTCCGGTCTCCTCGGTAAGGTCATGCAGCAACAGCGGGCCGTTGCGCTCCTCGGTGGTGGCCGCGTACGCGTCGAAGATGCCGATGGCGAACAGCTCCGTGTCCGACTCCCGCACCAGGTTGCGCAACTCGTTTTCGGTATACCGGCTGCGATTGTCGCCGCCGTCCGAGACGATGAGGATCGCCTTGCGCTGATAGCGCGCCTGCTTCATCTTGTTCACGCCGTAATAGATGGCATCGAGAAGTGCCGTGCGGTGGCCGGGGCGCACCATCTGCAAGCGTGCCTCGATGTCATCGACCGACGAAGTAAAGTCCTCGATCAGCTCAGGCCGGTCGTTGAAACCAATAATGAAGAACTCATCCTGGGGATTGGATGTGCGGAGAAACTCGATGACCGACTCGCGCGCGCGCACTACCTTGTTGGTCATGCTGCCGCTCAGGTCCATGATGATGCCGATCGAGACCGGCGCATCCTCCGCGGAGAAACTCTTGATCTCCTGCGGGGAGTTGTTCTCATAGAGAAAGAATTCGTTTCTCTCCAGTCCGGTGACCAATCGATTCAGTGGGTCGGTTACAGTCAGCGGGATGAGCACCAGATTCACATCCACGCGGATGCGCTCCCCCGGCCGCGCATGCAAGGCAGCCTTGCCTTCGGCCGGCGGAGGACCAGCAGGGGGCGCGGGCTTCGCCGGAGGCGGTGTGACATGAATCTGATTGAGTGGATCGTCCTGTGCGCGCAAGGGGCAATTCAGCGCCGCGCCGGCCAGCGCAAGCACCACGAGGAACGTGTAAAAGCCTCGGCCGTGGTAAGCAAGCCGCGACATGGACCAGCCTGTAGACGTGGACACCATGCGGCAATCCCTGATGATCGCCATGCTACACGATGGCGCATAGCCTTACCCACACAGAATTTTCAGCGAGCAATTGTCACATGAATGTCATTTACGGAAGGCAAGCACCGGTCACCTCTTGCTGCGGCATCAAGCTCCGGATCGCGTTGGAGTAATCCGTCCGTCCCAATCGCTCATACGCTGTCTAGTACAATCGCAAGAACCGATGGCACGTATCTACAATCCCAAAAACTGATGGCACGCATCTATCCCTTCCGCGCCACGCGCTACAATCCCACCGCTGTTCGCATCGAAGACGTGGTCACTCAGCCGTATGACAAGATCACGCCGGCAATGCAGCAGGTTTATTACGGCCGAAGCCCCTACAACCTGGTGCGCATCATCCTCGGCCTGCCTGAATTGTTTGATGAGCCGGGCGTCAACGACGTCTACACCCGGGCCGCGCGAGACTTCCAGGAATGGCGCGCAACGAGCATCCTGCAGACCGACAATGAGCCGTCGATCTTTGCCTATTCTCAGCGTTTTCAGGTACCCGGGCAGCCTGGTGAGGTGCGGGAACGGCGAGGATTCATTGCCCTCGGAGGTCTCGAGGACTATGCGGCAAAGGTGGTTTTCCGCCACGAGCAGACGCTTTCCAAGCCCAAGAGCGACCGCCTGAACCTGCTGAAGGCCACGCGCGCGCACTTCGGCCAGATATTCATGCTCTACTCCGACCCGGCGCAGAGTATCGAAAAGATCCTCTTCCAGAACTTTCAGCCTGAGATCGAGGTCCCTGACGAGTACGGGGTATTGCATCGTCTTGCCCGCATCACCGATCCGCACGCCCTTCGTCTGGTGATTGGCTCGATGAACGATAAGAAGCTGATCATCGCGGACGGCCATCATCGCTATGAAACCGCGCTGAACTACGGCAAGGAGCACTCACCGGCTCATGTGCAGCACACCCGTGAGCGCGATCTCGCGACCACCCTGCCGCATCCCGCATATCCCGAAGCCGCAGTGATGATGACCTTCGTCAATATGGACAGCGAGGGGCTCGTGATCCTCCCCACCCATCGTGTGGTTTTCGACGTTGAAGGCTTTCGACCAGAGGCCTTCCTGGCGCGTGCGGCGCCGTTTTTTGAGATTGAAAAGCTGGATACGACAGATGCTTCTCAACTCACCGCGAAGCTTGCCCAGGCAAGCGAGGGCACAGCGTTCATCGCCGTTCTCGCCGACGGCTGTTTTCTGCTGAAGGCGCGGCCCGATGCGGTTGACCAAGCCCTGGCGGCATTGCCCGAGCGGCAGCGGCAACTGGATGTTGCCCAGCTCCACAGCTTGGTGCTGGAGCAGTTGTTAGGTCTTTCGCAGGAGTCTATCCGCGAGCAGCGCAACCTGCGCTATCTGCGCGATGCGGCCGAGGCGGTCGACCAGGTGACGAAGGGCACAGCGCAGGCGGCGTTCCTGATGAATCCGGCCACCCTGCAGGAACTGCGCGAAATTGCGTTCAACGGCGAGGTGATGCCGCAGAAGTCGACCGACTTCTATCCCAAGCTGCTGAGCGGCCTCGCCATTTATGCGCTGGACTGACGCAGGCCCGCGGGTGAGAGTGTCTCTCGCCCGCCATCGCCCGCTGGTCATCTGCGCGCTCGCCGCATCCCTATCAGTGTTCCTGCCGTGGCAACTATCGGCACAGCAGCCTTCACTGCCAGCTCGGTCCACTGCCGCGGTGCAGCCGCAATTCCTCATCGTTCTCGACGCAGCACATGGCGGCGCGGATGCTGGCGCTCATCTCGCTGAGCATCTCGATGAGAAGGACCTGGTGCTCGCGTTGGCAATCCGGCTGCGTTCCATGCTCTCCGCCCGTGGCGTGCCGGTCATCACCACGCGCGAGAGCGATGCGACGTTGCCACCGGCACAGCGCGCCGCTCTTGCGAACGCGCACAAGGCCGCCGCCTGCCTCATTCTGCACGCCTCCGACAGCGGCAGCGGTATTCATCTCTTCACCTCATCTCTTCCGCCCGCGCAACCCGCCACGTTTCTCCCATGGGACCAGGCGCAAGCCGCCTATCTTCCACAGAGCCTGCGCTGGGCAGCGGAGATCAACACTGCGATGACGCATGCGGGCGTGCCGGTGACACTCGGCCGTACCGCGATGCAGCCGCTCGACAACATGACCTGCCCAGCCGCGGCGGTAGAGATCGCACCGCTGACAAAGGAGGGCGCAATCACCGCGGCCCTTAACGACGCTGACTATCAGTCCCGCATCCTGGCAGGATTGGCCGCTGCCGTCGAAGGCTGGCGCCACGACTGGGCTACGCAGCCATGATTCCCCGCTACCAGCGCGTGTTGCTGTGGGTGCTCCTGCTGGTATCCGCTGTGATGGCGGTCTTCCTGATCCGCATGCGTGAACGTGCTGCGGACAAGCTGCAGGCCGCCGCAAATGCTGCTCCGCTGACCCCACCGAGCGCGATGCCAACCAGCGATATCACGCTGATGCTGGCGAATGATACCGACGGATCGCTGGTGAGCGCCGGCAGGCATCTCGCTCTGCCAACGGAGCCGCACGCGCGTGCGCGCTATCTTCTCAACCAGCTTCTCTCGGAGTATGCCAAGCCCGGCTCCGCTCACTCCATCGCCGCGAATGCGGGCGTGGACGATGTCTTCCTGATGCCGCTACCGGCCGGCACCGCTGGCGGCGGCACGCTGGCGGTAGTGAACCTGAGCAGCGGCCTGCTGCAGGCGCACCCCTCGGGCATTGAAACGGAGACCATGACCCTGCTCTCCGTCATCGGCACGCTGCATGCGAACATGCCCGAGATAGCACAGGTGCGTTTTCTCGTGGATGGAGCGCAGCGCGACACGCTGGCCGGACATGCGGACCTGACTCGCACTTACCTCGCATCAAGCGCCGGCCCGCCACCGCCGGGAGTAGAAGAGAAATGAAGCAGCGTATCCCCATCGTCGGTGTTTTCGACTCTGGTGTGGGCGGCCTCACGGTGCTCAAGGCACTTCTTGCACAGGCCTCTGCGGCGGACTACATCTACCTTGGCGACACCGCCCGCCTGCCTTACGGCTCGAAGTCCCGGGCCACGGTTGCGCGCTACGCAGTGTCCAGCGCCCATTTTCTGGTCGAACAAGGGGCGGAAGCCCTGGTGATCGCGTGCAATACCGCGAGCGCCCTTGCCCTGGACGCACTGCGCGCCGCAGTAGAAGTGCCGGTCATCGGCGTGATTGAAACTGGCGCCACGGCCGCGCTCCAGAGTTCGCAGACAAAGGATGTGCTGGTGATCGCGACGGCTGCTACGGTCGAGAGCCACGCCTACTCCGCTGGCTGCCGGGAGCGCGGCCTCCGCGCGATCGAGAAGGCGTGTCCGCTGCTGGTGCCGCTGGTTGAAGAGGGATGGATCGATCATCCGGTGACGCAAGAGGTCACTAGGATTTATCTGGATGATCTCCTCTCGCAAGCAACCCAGGCCGGAATGACGGCAGACACACTGGTGCTCGGCTGCACGCATTATCCGCTGCTGCGCTCTGTGATCGAAGATTCGTTGCGCAAGCATGCGATTGGTCAAGGCATAAGTGTCATTGACTCCGCTCATGCCACGGCCGAACAGACTGCAACGCGGCTTGGTCTCCACTCGCAGCTCGAACGCGAGCCTCAGGTTCGGTTTTATGCAACAGACTCTGTCGAGAAGTTTCGCGCCCTGGGCTCGCGGTTTCTTGGGCGCGCCGTTGACGGTGTCGAACTGGTCGACCTAGGGGGTTAATCCCGCTCCTGTGTCTCGTCATCCTGACCGGAACGCTATAATCTTGCTCCTTGCGCAAATAAAAGCATACCTCTCGCCAAGAAACAGGAAGGAACGATTGCATGATCGATCTGAAAGGCCGCACCGCTGTTGTGTTCGGCGTTGCCAACAAGCGCAGTATCGCGTGGGCGATTGCCCAGAAGCTCCACGAAGCTGGCGCGCGCCTGCTGATCACATATCAGAACGAGCGTCTTAAGCTGGAAGCGGAGGATATGATCGCCGATCTGGCGGGCGCCGAGGCTTACCAGTGCGACGTTTCCCAGGACACAGAGATCGACCGGCTCTTCGCAACACTGAAGGAGAAGCACGGCAAACTTCATATCCTCGTGCACTCGGTTGCCTTCGCACCTGCAGATGAGATGAAGAACGACTTCCTGGAGACCAGTCGCGAGGGCTTCCGCATCGCCCACGATGTGAGCGTCTACTCTCTGATCGCTGTCAGCCGTGCCGCCGCGCCGCTCATGACGGATGGAGGCAGCATCATTACCCTCACCTATTACGGTTCCACCAAGGTCATTCCGCGCTATAACGTCATGGGCGTGGCCAAGGCAGCGCTGGAGGCGACGGTGCGCTATCTCGCCTTTGAGCTCGGCCGCAGAAACATTCGCGTCAACGCCATCTCCGCCGGTCCTATCAAGACATTGGCTGCCCGCGGCATCAGAGACCTGGGCGAGATGCTCAAATCGCATGAGGAGCGCGCCCCGCTGCAGAGGAACATCCAGCCATTGGAGGTCGGCTCCGCCGCGCTCTTCCTCGCGTCCGACCTGGCGAGCGGGATCACGGGCGAAGTCACGTACGTAGATTGCGGCTACAACATCATGGGGTTTTAAAGATCAGGAGCTTCTAGAGATCACCGCGGCGGATTCCGGCTTCATCTTCAGCACAATCTGCCGCGCATCTCCGTCCAGCATCGTCATCACAATCTCACCCTGGCTGCGCTTCACCACGCTGGGGAACTTTTCCCCCCACTCCACCAGCACGATGCTGTCCTCCGTCTGCAGATCGTCGAGCCCCAGTGTCTCCAACTGCCGCTCAGTGTCGACGCGGTAGAGATCCAGGTGATAGAGCCACACCGGCGTGCGCGTTCCCTGAAGATTGATTGCGCCTTCATACTCATGCACCAGGGTGAAGGTCGGGCTCGTCACCTCATCCGGCTCCGCCGCGTCGAGCGCCTCCGCAATGCCCTTCACCAGCGTGGTTTTTCCGGCGCCCAGGTCGCCGCGCAGGATCAGGAACCGCGGAGGCGTCAACAGAGCAGCCAGTTTGTGCCCAACCGCGATCGTCTCCGCGCTGCTGTGAGTCACGAACTCGGTCTGGGGAGCATGCATCGGTTGTCCTTGCGTCCTGCGGCGAGTCTTACGGCTTCGGCATTCTGTGCTCCAGCATACCGGGCGGAGCATTTTCGGTATCGGTGTATTCCGTCCAACGATCGCTCTCGCGGCTTTCTTGACGGAAAGCCACACCTGGTGAATCTCCGCAGGACACCGTCTTACCGAGAACGCGGCAGCCCTTGCAGCCAGGTCATGCCGCGTTGCGTGGCGCGAAAGCGGAATGCTTCTCCCAAATGCGAACACACTTCGGTAGCCAGGAGAGTGTGCTCATCGTGCTTGATGACGGCAAAATCCGCCGCCAGCCCGTGCAGGTAGACTGCCGCTTCCACCGCCTCTGCAGCATGTTCTTTGAATTGCGCAAGTATGGCGGCGGTGATCCCGGTCAGGATATCCCCGCTGCCTCCCTTGGCGAGCCCGGGGTTGCCGGTGGTGTTGATGGCGATGCTGCCATCGGGATGCGCAATCAATGTGCGCCAGCCCTTCAATACGAGAATGACGTGATGCTCCGTGGCATAGGCGCGCGCAATGCCCTCACGATCGGCTTCCACTTCGGCGATCGATTTGCCCACCAGCCGCGCCATCTCTCCAGGATGGGGCGTCAGCACGATCACGCGGCCGCGGCCGTCAAGCTTGTAGTTGTGCTGCGCGATGGCATTCAGGCAATCAGCATCGAGCACCATCGGGATCGGCTTCTCTCCGCGGCCGCACAGCTCGATGAGCCGCAGCGCGAACTCTTGCGCCTCGGGCTCCTGCCCCAAACCGGGCCCAATCGCCACCACTGTTCTCTTCTCCAGCAATGCATGGCCGCCGTCGCCCTCCAGGTTGCGCAGCGCAATGCTGCCCTTTACCGTCTCTGCCAGTGGCTCAGTCATCAGCTCCGGCGCAATCGCTGCAACGGTGTTCAGGATGGATTCGGGCACAGCCGCGGTCACCAGCCCCGCGCCGGCCCTGAGTGCCGCGTAGCTGGCCATGGCGGCTGCTCCGGCGCGTCCTCGGGCGCCCGTGATGATCCCGACGTGTCCGAACTTGCCCTTGTTGCTGTCAGGCCCGCGTGGCGCCTCGGTGATGCGCTTGGCGCTGCCGGCCCAATGGAGGCCGCTGGCAGATTTCACGACGTCGTCGGGCGAGCCGATGTCTGCGACCACCACGGGGCCGCGCGTGAGGAAACCGAAAACGTGCGCCAGCTTGGGCGCAGTAAACGTGACCACCGCGTCCGAACGATAGGCGTTCTGCTGCTGCATTGCGCGATTATCGGCATCCCAGCCCGAGGGCAGATCCACACTGACCACCGGCACCGCAGGATGCTCCGCCAGCCACGCGCCCACAGCGCTTGCCACGCCGCGCATGGGCGGACGAAAGCCCGTCCCCAGCACCGCATCCAGAAAGAGGTCCGCGCCGTCTCAGCAAGTCGGCGATTGCCGGCGTAGGCGAAGGCCGCCTCATCGGGCGCCTCGATCGGCACCAGTTCGGCGGCCTTGAGGCGCTCGAAGGCCTTGCGAGCGTCGTTCTGTGTACCCCGCATCTCCTCAGCGCGAGCCAGGAGTAGCACACCAACGTCGCAGCCGGCCTCGGCCAGGATGCGGGCCGCTACAAACCCATCACCGCCATTGTTGCCTTTGCCGCAGAGCACGAGGATGCGCATCGCGCGCTGTGCTTCCGGAAATTCCTCGAGCACAAACCGCGCTACAGCGGCGCCGGCATTTTCCATCAGAGAGAGAGAGGCGATGCCGTGCTCCGCCGTCGTCGCCGCATCGGCGGCGCGCATCTCTGCCGCTGTCAGGATCTTCATGCTGATGTGGGATGCACGTTCATAGTGCAAATGATAACGGCCTCCACCGGGAGGCCGTCGTAGTGAATCGAATCACAGCCGCTACTGGATAACGCCGTTCGCTGCAGGGGTTTGACTGAGAGCGCCGGCGGCGGGCGCTTCTGCCGGGTTCTTCTCGGCGAAGTAGCTGTGGTCCCACAGATTGCGATAGAAGACGCCAGTCAGCTCCGCGGCTTTGGGGCCGAAGGTGGGGCGTCCGCCTTCGAGAAAGAATACCGTCACGATCCGGCCGTAATTTGTATCTGCATACGAGGTGAACCAGCCAAAACGCGTTCCGTTGTCCGAGCAGGTGCCGGTCTTGCCTAACACCGGCAGCTCGCGGAAACTGGCACGCAGGGAGCGGGCAGTGCCATAGGCCACCGCACCGCCCATGCCGCTGGCGACGTCGGGGATGAACGGCTTGATGTTCAGCACCCGCTTCACACGCGGCGTGAAGTTGACCGCCTCCTGAGGCGTGGTCGGATGCTGCAGGTAATAAAGCGTGCCGCCATTCGCGATGGCCGCGGTCAGGGCGCCCAGTTGCAATGGCGTCATGGAGATGCTCTGGCCGAAGGAGCACATGCGGCCCACGCCGCCCAGCTTCTCTGGCAGTTCCTGGTTGGGATAGACACCTAACTGCTCGCCGGAAATATTCCACCCGGCCAACTCACCCAGCCCAAAGCGGTTGGCATAGTGACGAACACGCTCGAAGCCGAGCCGGCGGCCCATGGTCTCAAAGTAGAGATTGTTGGAGTGAGCCAATGCCTCGGTCATCGTCATCGACCATCCGCCCAGGTTCACTGGCGTGTCCTTGGTGACGATGCCCTCTTCGAGCGCGGCAAGCGCGACAGAGACCTTGATGGTCGAGCAGGGCTCGGCACCGCTCGAAAGCGCGAGCTTCTGGTTCACCATGGCCAGAATGCGACCGGTGTTGGGATCGATGGCGACCGCTGTCCCGTTCATGTTGCCCAGCGCAGCGATGGCGGCTGCGCGGACCACGGGATCTTCACCCGCGGTGTTATCCCCTGCGGTGATGTCGGTCTCGGCGTAGGAGTCGCCGGTGAAATGCTCGTAGTAACGATGGCGCACCGCCACGCGATGCATCTTTCCATCGCGGCCGCGCACCAGCCGTGTGGTTGTGGCCACGTGGTGGGTCGAATGCAACCGGGTGCTCTTCCGGTGGTGAGTCTGCGTCGTCGTCGTTGCACCGGCCGATGACACGGCGCCCGCCAGCCCGACGGCAATCCCGCAAGTAATAAAAAATGAGGCGATTCGAGCCATTTGAGAGAAGCCCCTGCTGGATTTAACCCGGATAAGGAACCAGTGTAGCGGGATACCGCAGATCGGCAGATTCGCCCTCTCTGCAATCCCCACGTCTATTCAGCTTACCCGTTTCCGCTGGTTGAGCGTTCTTCACATTACAACATCGGTACTTACCTCGGTACTAGTACCGAAATGAGGAAGGTACCTCAAGCTTTAGTGGGATGCGCCACCTCCCAACCCGGATTTCCTGCGAACGAGTCCCTCAGGCGTCCAGGCACAGCCGTCCCAAAAGAGAACTGTGCCCTGCTCAACAGTCTCGCATGTCAGCGATCCCGGTTAGCGTCCGCCCTTGCGCATGAAAGCCGGCACATCCAGCTCTTCCAGTTCCGCCTCTTCGGCGCGCCGCTGGTCGCGGGCCCGGTTCTCGTCCGCGCTCAAGGTCTCAAGGAACCCACCTATTGCCGAATCCTCCGGCGTCATGGCCGCTTTCTTGCGCTCTTTAGAGGCGGAGGTATTCGGAGCGATCGGTTCAAACGAGGGAGACTCCAGTGTGGCCAGCGATTGACTGCCAAACCCGGAGGCATAGGCCGTTGCAGCCGCGGGTTCCGGCGTCTGCAGACTTGCGCGAGCTGTCTCTACCGCAACCTCGCTGGCAAAACGCGGCACCGCGGGACGCACATCCAGGTTGAGGAAGGCCGGCGCTTCTGGCTTCAACGAATGCGCGTCGCGCGGCGTCTCCTCGCGGCTCGGAAGATCCTTGCGGAAGCCGGTTGCGATGACGGTGATCTTCACCTCGTCGCCCATGCTCTCGTCGAGTACCGCGCCGAAGATGATGTTCGCTTCTTCGTGGGCCGCGTTCTGGATCAGCGTGGAAGCTTCGTTGACCTCACTCAATTTCAGGTTGCTGGAGCCGCTGATATTGATCAGGATGCCCTTGGCGCCGTCGATGGCGCCGGCCTCTAGCAGCGGCGAGGCCATCGCCGCCTGTGCCGCTTCGATCGCGCGGTTCGCACCCGAGCGCATTGCCGTGCCCATCACGGCGTAGCCCATGCCGTGCATGGTCGTCTTCACATCGGCGAAGTCGCGGTTGATGATGCCCGGGATGGTGATGATGTCCGAGATGCCCTGCACGCCCTGGCGCAGAACGTCGTCCGCCACGCGGAAACTCTCGAAGAAACCGGCGTCCTTGGCCACCACCAGCAGCTTCTCGTTGGGTATGACGATCATGGTATCGACCGCTTCGAGCAACTCCTGCATGCCGCGCTCGGCCTGCTGCATGCGGCGCTTGCCTTCAAAGCCGAAGGGCCGCGTCACCACGGCAACCGTCAGTGCGCCCATCTCGCTGGCCAGCGAGGCGATGACCGGAGCAGCACCGGTACCGGTGCCGCCGCCGAGGCCGGTGGTGACGAAGACCATGTCCGCGCCTTCGAGGGCTTCGATGATCTTCTCGGAGTCCTCGAGAGCCGCGCGACGGCCCACGTCGGGGTTTGCGCCTGCGCCCAGACCGCTGGTCAGCTTCACACCGAGCTGCAATTTGACGGGCGCCTGCGAGAGCTGCAGTGCCTGCACATCTGTATTCGCGGCGATGAACTCGACGCCTTCCAGTTTGGCCGCAATCATGCGATTGACCGCGTTGCCGCCGCCGCCGCCCACACCAATCACCTTGATCTTTGCGCCACGCGGCATCTCGTCGTTGTACTGAATGCGGATCTCCTCTGGATTGCTCATCGGCTCACTGCTCCCATCTTGCTGCTGTTTTCGGTGCTATTACTGCTTTTATTCCTGTTTCCTCGGGTTTTCCACTGCTTTTTCTCCACAGGGCAAAACAGGCTAGCCAAGCTTTCATTCTCAGCTCCAGCGCGATGGGCTCGGGAACGCATTTCGGCGTCGAACCTGCATAGTAAAGAAGCGGCCCGGCGCAAACGCCGGGCCTCTTGTCTTCCCCAACTTGGCCCTTGGATGTTCAACTGCTACCGTAATGCGCGGTCTAACGGTCGTCGCCGTCACCATCTCCATCGCCGTGCTTGCCACTCTGCTGGAAAAGATCCGACATCACCTTCTCCTTGGTGTCGCACGCGTGGTTGAGGCAGGGCAGACCGAATCCCGCCTCGAGCGTCTTCAGCAGCGCGAAGTGGTCATAGCGAACGTTGCTCGTCTTCCCGTGCACGCCGTAGTTGGTGTCCACGATCAACAGCACCTGGTTGGTGTAGGGGGCCTGGCTGTAATCGTTCTCGTCCCATACGATCACGATCGCGTTCTTGCCCTCCTGCCACGTCCGGGATGTCTTGATCGCCTTCACCAGTTTCTGCACGGTCACATCACCCTGGTAGATCAGCGCCGGGTTCAGCCCTGCCTGGGTGCCGTTGTCGTTCGGATCATAGTTGCAGAATGGTCCAGCATTGCCGCGGCCATGCTGATCATTGCACTGGTTTGGCGAGATGAAGGAGAAGGCTGGAACGTGATTGTCGGCCAGGTTGGCATAGAGCCCGTACGGTCCGTCAAAACCCACCATGTTCTTGAAGCTATTCCTCGGGTCTGTGCCGTCCTGGACATTGGCGAAGTAGGCGAACGGATTGTGCTTCACCGCGTAGAGCGCCACGATCCCGGCAGTGGTCAGCGGTGGAGTCTGCGCCGGCGTCAGCTTGGTGAAGTCAGTAGTGTCGGTGAAGAAGCCATCGCTGTAGTCCACCAGGTCGGCGCCTGTCATCGGCAGGTTTTCCTGGTAGCTCTTCCACTGGCGTCCTGTATCGACAAGCTGATCGGCAATGGTCTTCGCCGTGATGTTGTGCGCAGCCGGTATGGACGTAGTGCCGTCGATATTGATCGTGCCTGGAGGGCCCTGGAACTCGTTGGTGTAATCGATCGCCGGAGTCGCCGCGTCTGTGCCCGTGCCCGAGATGGGACAGATGTTCGGGCTCACAGGATTGTCGGTGGAGGGCACGCCCGAAGCCAGGTTGGGTGTGCAGGCAGTGCTGTGCCAGTCCGGATAGTTGTCGTCATGAACGCCGAAGTTGGAGCCGCCCACAACCTCGAGATAGTTGGTCAGGCTGGGGTGCGCGATCGCGTAGTAATTCGTTGCCGCATTCGCGCTCTTTGCGAGCCGATTGATATACGGGGCGTTCGGATTGTTGACGATCTGGCTGTACCCGTGGTTTTCCATCATGATGAAAAACACATGGTCCAGGTGGGGTACGCCCTTCGGCACGCTTCCCTCTTCGGCAATAGCTATCGTGGCCGCGAGGGTCACCGACAGCCCAAGAACTGCGCCTCTAACAAACTTCATCTCTTTCACCTTGTGCTTCGCAAAGTGCCGACGGCACGCAGGGGAGGCGATGCCATCGACCGGAGAGGATGCTAGGGATCCAGCATTACGGTCGCGTTGCAGGCGCGTGAATACTGAACTTCGGATTTGATCTGGGAAACGATGCAGGAAGGGCTTGCGCTGAGCGGGCCGGGTCTACAGGCCGTAGCCTTTACAGACTTCCGGCAAAGATCGCGCGCAGTTTCGCCCGCAGGCTATGGTCTTCCGCCGCCTTCAGCACCCGCGTCCTGTGCGTGTAGAGCAGCATGCCAATGGAGGTCGCATACTCCGGCTGCACCAGTTCCTCCGGCATCCGCGACAATGCCGCGGGATAGCCCAGCCGCGCGGGTACGTGCAGCAGGCTCTCCGCAGAATCCAGCAGCCCGGCCAGCCGCGCGCCGCCTCCGGTCAGAATGCATCCTGCGCCCAATGCCTCGAGCACGCCGCCGCTGCGCAGATTGTCACGCAGCATGTGAAAGAGCTCGCGTCCGCGCGGCTCGAGGATCTCGGCAATCTGCCGCTGAGGAACCGTCCGCGGAGCGTGGCCTGGCGTGCCGCTGATCTCTACCTCGGCGGAGGAGGAGATCGCGGTGACCACGCAATTGCCGTAGTGCTGCTTGAGAAACTCTGCTTCTTCCACGCAGACGTGCAAACCGACCGCGATGTCGTTGGTGAAGTGATCGCCGCCGATGGGGATCACGGCGGTGTGGGCCACGGCGCCCTCGAAGAAGACCACCACCTCCGAGGAGCCGGCTCCGACATCGATCAGGCACGCGCCAAGCTCCCGCTCATCCGCGGAGACCGTCGCCTCGGCCGCGGCCACGCCCTCAAAGACGGTATCCGCAACCTCGAGGCCCGCCTTGTTCGCGCATGTCACCAGGCTCTGCGCTGCGCTCGCGGAGCAGGTACAGAGGTGAAGATTCACCTCCAGCCGGTTGCCGATCATGCCCACCGGATCGTGGATGCCTGGCTGCTCATCAAGGATGAATTGCTGCGGAAGCAGATGGATGAGCTCACGCTCGGCAGGCAGTGAAACCGCGCGCGCGCGATCGACTGCGGCACGTACATCCTCGCGGGTAATCTCGCGCATGCGCGTTCCCAGGCTGATGCCGCCACGGCTGTTGACGCCACGCACGTGCGGACCGCCTACGCCAATGACACAATGCGCCAGAATAGCGTTCGCGTTCTGCTCCGCCATATCTGCGGCCTGGATGATCGAACGCGCGGCAGGTGCAAGCTCAGCGACCAGTCCTTTGCGCATGCCTTTCGCAGCTGTCGAGCCATGGCCGCGATAGCGCAGCGCTCCATCCGCGACCTCAGCGACAACAACGCGCACGCGCGAGCTGCCGACGTCGAGCACGGTAATTAGGCCATCGTTGCGTTCGGGTGCGTTCATTCCCTGGTGTCCCGGTGGACGGCCGCACTGTGGGCCGGCTTCCTGCTCGTGCTGGACTTCTGTGACGATTTGGTCCTGGTCGATATCTTGCCAGCTTGGATGGCGGAATGGTTGTGGGTAACTGGGGTACCGCCTGTTTTCGACGACGGCTTCGCAGGCGGATGTGCCGTTACGGCGCCGGCGGCGCTTCCGTCATCCATGGGCTTTGCCATCTCCAGCACCGTCTGCCGCTGATAGCGCAGGTCAACGCCTGCCAGGCGCGGATACTGCTGACGCCAACCGGGAAGCTTCTCCTCCAGACGCTGCCATCGCGCCGCGAAGTCCTCGCTGCCAAAATGCACCAGCAGGTCCGATCCGGCGGAGGGGAGCAGCACCCGCACATCCTCGGGATCGGAAAGATCGACCTCGCTCAATTGCGAAACGGCGGGGTTGCCGGCGGAGCTTGAGGCGCTCATGAACTCCGCATAGAGCCGCATCCGCGATGCGCGCTCGTCCGGACTGTCTTGTGCGGTGACACCTGTCACCACAGGGAAGGAGTACCGCTTCGCCGCCATCATCGCGGGCGGCATATCGAGCAGGACGCCCTGTCGATCCACCAGTCCGATCTGATTCCCTGCTCTCACGAAAGCGACGGGAACGCGTTCGGTGACGGCGACGCGAAGCTGGTTCGGCAGCAGGCGCATGACGGTGGCATGCTCCACCCACGGAAGCTGCTCAAGCTCGGCGCGGCGCAGCGCAAGCGGCACGTGGAAAATGTTGCGGCCAATGTCGCCACCAAAGACTGAGAGCAGCTCCGGACGCGTCACCTGGCTGTTGCCGAGCACCTGGATGGAGGAAGCGGTCTCAATGCGGAAGCGCGCATCAGTCATGAAGAAGCTGTGCACCGCGAAGCACACGGCAATCACGGCACAAATAGCGCCCGCAACTCCGCTGACGACCAGGATGCGGCCCAGTCTGCCGCGCGGCAGTGGACCTCGCTTGACCGGCACGCGGCGGCGCGTTCGGAGGACCGGGATCTCCTCGTCGTCCTCTTCGGAAAAAGGACGCGCCGACCCCATCTCCTGAAAGGAGGACGGAGGTCGCGGCCGGCTGACCGCGTGCGGACGGAAGACATCGTCGAAGCCTTCCTCGTCCGCCAGGGTCGCTGCCGCGCGGCTGAATTGTCGTTCTACTTTCGCCACGCCCGAGCCAGGTCGTGAGAATCGCCTTCGGCCACTATACCCCGGGGCATCGCATGCGCCCTGTGCATAGTGCAGTCGAAGCGGGTGAGGTATCCGCGCAGCAACGGTAACCTGGCCGGCGCTCACATTCCAAGCAGGTGCACGCCTTCGGCTCTTGCCGCTCTTCGCAGCTCATCAATCGAGAACAAGACTCACGGACGTCCGGTGTCCCGAAGCGCCTTCAGCTCCTGCCAGTTGACCCCCCCACCGTCTTTGGCCCGATCGCGAATACGTTGCAAAGCAGCTTTGGCGGCCGCGACATCCCTTTTTTCGGCATTCGGCACAAGCCGAGCAACCGGGCGGCCATGTCGTGTGATCACGATTTGTTCACCTTGCTCGACACGATCGAGCAACGAGCCGAGAGTATTCTTTGCCTGAAATGCGCCGATCGTCTCCATATCAGCCAGTAGAAGCTAGCTTAAGCTGGATTCTTAGCACCAAGCGCTTCGAGCACCTGCGGGCCGATCTGCGAGACGCTCCCGGCTCCTAAAGTCATGATCAGGTCGCCATCCACCGCACGTCCCGCAATCGTCGCCGCCGCATTCGCAAAATCCGCCGCGTAGTGGACCTGCGGGTGTGGAATCTTCTTCATCAGAGTCTCGGCGTCGATTCCCCGGATCGGCTCTTCGCTCGCGGCATAGATGTCCAGCAGCTCCACCGAATCGGCATCGTCGAAGGCGGTGGCGAACTCGTCCATCAGGTCCCGGGTGCGGGTATAGCGATGCGGCTGGAAGATGACGTGGATATGGCGGTATCCGCAGTCGCGGGCCGCAGCCAGGGTGGCGCGAATCTCGGTGGGATGATGGCCGTAATCGTCCACGACGGTCACGCCGCGCGCCATGCCCTTCAACTGGAAGCGGCGATCCACACCGCGGAACTCCGCGAGTGCGGTGGCTATCGCCGGTGGGGCGATCTCGAGCTGTACCCCGATTGCGATGGCCGCGGTCGCATTTAGCACGTTGTGGCGTCCGGGCACGTGCAGCGCAAACGCACCGAGCAGGTGCCCCGCGGCCACCACCTCAAATCGCGAGCGCGCTCCCTCACCCGTGGGCAGCAGGCGGCAGACAAAATCCGCCCCGGCGGAGAACCCGTAGGTATAGACGCGGCGGTGCACGCGGGGCAGAACAGCGGCAAGCAGCGGATCGTCGGCGCAGGCGGTGACAGCGCCGTAGAACGGGACGCGATCCATGAAGGAGACGAACGCAGCCTCGACATCCGCCATGTCGCGGTAGCAGTCCATGTGCTCGCGATCGAGGTTGGTGACGACTCCCAGGATCGGCGACAGCTTGAGGAAAGAGCGATCGCTCTCGTCCGCCTCCGCCACCAGATACTGCGATTTCCCGTGCCGCGCATTCGAGCCCATGGCGTCGATCCTGCCGCCGACCACGATGGTTGGGTCCAGACCGCCGCCAGCGAGGATTGCAGCAATCATCGAAGTGGTGGTTGTCTTGCCATGCATGCCGGCGACTGCGATGCCATACTTCAGGCGCATCAACTCGGCGAGCATCTCCGCCCGCTGGATGACCGGGATCTTAGTGTCGCGCGCCTCCATTACCTCCGGATTGCCGTCATTCACGGCCGAGCTCACTACCACCACGGCTGCGCCCACGACATTGGCGGCAGCATGGCCTTCGAAGATGGTCGCTCCCAGGCCGGCGAGCCGATCGGTGATGGGAGACCGCTTCAAATCGGAGCCGGAGACGGGATACCCGAGACTGAGCAGGATCTCGGCGATGCCGCTCATGCCGATCCCGCCAATTCCAATGAAATGAACGCGCTGCGCCTTGGCAAACATAAGGGGTTCGTTGGCTACTGTAGCAGCAGCATCTTTTGCGCAACTTTCATATGCCGATCCGGGTCATATCGATTGGGTGGATCAGCACGAACGCTGAGAAGCCTCGGGCCACAGAGCGCTGATAGAGTCAGCCAGGTCCGGATGGGGGAAGCGATATGAAAAAGCTCTTTGGATGGCTGATCGCACTGGGTCTACTGGCCGCGCCGCTTGCGATGACGCCGCGCGCTGAAGCGCAGGTATATGCCGGAGTGGGCGTGGGCGACCCCGGCTATTACGGCCAGGATTATGGCTACGATTACGGCGCGTACGGCGCGGCGCCGGTGTGCCAATGGGGTTATTACAACTACTACCCGTATAGCTGCGCGCCTTACGGCTTTTATGGGCCCAGCTGGTTCATCGGCGGCCTCTTTATAGGCGCCGGCCCGTGGTACCACGGCTATTGGGGTCATGGATACTGGGGCCGCGGCGGCTACTGGCATAGCGGATATGGACGGGGCTATGGGCATGGATACGGGCGTGGATACGGATATGGGCGCGGCGGCGTAGGCTATCGCGGTGGAGCGGTGGCCCATCCCTATAACGGCTTCCGCGGCGGCAATCCCGGCGGGTTCCGGGGCAATGGCTTCGCTGGCGGTCACAGTGGCATAGGTGTCGGCGGCTTCCACGGCGGCAGCGTGGGCGGCGGCTTCCACGGTGGCAGCATGGGCGGTGGCTTTCACGGCGGCGGCGGCGGTGGTGGATTCCACGGCGGGGTGGTGGCGGCCATGGTGGTGGCGGACACCGCTAACTCAACTGAGCAAGTAATGACAGGCCGGTAGCAATCGCTGCCGGCCTTTCGCTTTTTGGAGCAGTTCCACGGTTGCTATGCCCGGTCGTCGTCCTACCCTGATGTGCGGCTTTCTTGACGGAAAAGCTGCGCGAGATTCACTTCCGCCGGAGGCCTGCCAGGCGGACCGCCATCTCTGCAATCCGCTGCAAAGCATTGGGGTGTGCAAGCGTGCGTGCTCGCGCTCCCATAATCCGCAATCGTTCGGGATCGCCCAGCAGGCTGGTCAGCTCGCTGGTAAGCCGATCATCGGTGAGCTCGGATTCAGGAACCAGCACCGCCGCGCCTGCTTCCGCAAAGATCAATGCGTTTTTGCGCTGATGATCATCTGCAGCGAAGGGAAACGGAACCAGCAGCGATGGTTTGCCTGCGGCAGCCAGCTCCGCCACGGAGCTGCCACTGCGGCAGAGGATCAGATCCGCGTCCGCAAAACGCGCGGGCATATCGTCCAGGAAAGCGCGAACCTCCCAGCGGGATCGGTCGGCACCGCTGGCGGCATAAGCTGCCTCTGTTGTTTCGAGATGCTTCGCGCCCGCCTGATGCAGAATGGTCAGCCGCGGCAGCGCACTCAGAAGCGCGGAAGCGATGCGCGGCATGGCCTCATTGAGGGCGCGCGCGCCGAGGCTTCCACCAAAGACCAGCAGATGTTGCGCGCCATCGCTGCCGCGCTCCGGCAGCGAGAAGAAGGCCTCGCGCACCGGGACGCCGGTCACTTCGGCATTGCGGAAGAAGCGCTGCGTCTGCGCAAAGTTCACCGCTGCCGCATCGACATGCTTGCCGATTAGACGATTCGCGAGTCCGGGCGCGGCGTTCGGCTCGTAGGCCATCATCGGAATGCGCAGTAGAAATGCCGCCAGCATCGCCGGGCCGGAAGCATATCCGCCTACACCGATGACGACATGCGGGCGAAATTTTCGCAAGAGCGCGATGCAGCGAAGAATGCCACGCGGCAGGTCAAGTGCAGTCCGCGCGCGCGTTGCCAGGCTGACGTTCTTCAGCTGCCCGACGTGCACCAGCTCCAGTTTGAATCCGGCCTCGGGAACCAGCTTGGTCTCCAAGCCGCGCGCGGTGCCCACCATCCGCACTTCGGCGCCATGCTGATCGCGCAAGGCACGCGCAATGGCCAGAGCAGGGATGACATGGCCGCCCGTGCCGCCGCCGGCGATCAGGACCCGCAGGGATTCAGACAAACTAGTCGATCTCGCGCGAGAGATTCAGCAGCACACCGACGCTGGCGAGCGTGAAAAACAACGATGTACCGCCGTAGGAGATGAAGGGCAGCGTGATCCCTTTGGTGGGCACCAGCGCCAGCACCACGCTTATGTTGAAGAAGGCCTGGATGAGGATGGTCGCGGTGATGCCGAATGCGAGAAAGCGCGCGAAGGGATCCTTCGACAGGCTGGCGGTGCGGAGTCCGCGATATCCCAGCGTGATGAAGAGCGCGATGATCACGACCGCTCCCAGCAAGCCAAGCTCTTCCGCGATATTCGCGAAGATGAAGTCGGTGTGCGGCTCGGGCAGATAGAAGAGCTTCTGCCGGCCTTCCATGTAGCCGAGGCCGTGCAGACCGCCGGTGCCCACCGCGATCAGCGATTGAATCGTGTGAAAGCCGGAACCCTGCGGGTCCTTCCACGGATTGAGAAAGGCCAGCATGCGAGCGCGCCGCCAGGGTACGCGGAAGAGCATCCAGTAGAGTACCGGCGCCGCGGCCGCAAGAGCGTAGGCGAAGTATTTCTTCTCCATGCCGGCCAGGTAGAGCATCATCGCTGTCACGACGGCACAGACGAGCGCGGTGCCGAGATCCGGCTCCTTCAGAATGAGCACGATGAAGAGCAGGCTGGGCAGCGCAGCCGGCAGCAGCGTGTTGCGCCAGTCTTCAATCTGCTGCATGCGGTCCTGCAGAAACCATGCGAGAAAGAGCACCAGCGTGGGCTTCGCAATCTCCGATGGCTGGAAAGAGAAGATGCCGAACTTGATCCAGCGATGGGTGGCATGCGAATCGTGCATGACAAAAGCGCCGAGAAGACACAGCACCGTGATCGCAACCGTTGGAAAGACGACGTTCGGCTTGTTATAGCGGCGATAGTCGACGCGCATCAGCACAACCATGCAGATGAGTCCGAAGACCGCATACCCCGCCTGCCATAGCACGAATCTGTAGGGAGAGCCGAAGCGCTCCTTCGCCATGACAGCGGAGGAGCTGAAGACCATGGCCAGTCCAAAGAGCACCAGCAGCAGGGTGACGCAGAACATCCATTTGTCCACCCCGACGCGCTTGGCCATCTAGAGCATGTCTCCTGATGTTGCGACATCTTTTAGAAACGTTAAGTGCAGCTTTTCTTGACGGAAAAGCTGCGCAACCGTCCGCTCTTCGGTCTGCATTGCAGGAGACATACTCTACTTCTGCTTCCCTTCTGCTGATTTTTGGGCGGCTACAAGCTCTTTGAAGACGCGGCCGCGCTGCTCGTAATTTTCGAACTGATCGAAGCTCGAGCACGCAGGGGCCAGCAAGACGATGTCGCCCGCCTCTGCAGCATGATGCGCTTTGGCAACGGCTGCGGGAAGTGTCTCCGCATGCACCACTTCGACCGCGCCCGTAATGTGCGCCTCAATCTTCTCCGCAGCGGCGCCTATGGTGTAAACACGTTTCACGCGCTCATGCAGCAGAGGCCGCAGCGTGGTGTAGTCGGACTTTTTGTCCTTGCCGCCCAAAATCAGGTGAATACGGCCGGGAAACGACTCGATCGCCTTCATGGTCGAATCGACATTGGTGGCCTTGGAGTCGTTGTAGTAGTCGACGCCGCGTACGGTAGCGACGAATTCCAGTCGATGTTCTACCGCGTGGAAGCCGCGCACGGCCTCGGCGATCACTTCTGCCTTTACACCGGCGAGCCGCGCCGCGCACACCGCAGCCAGCACGTTCTCCACGTTGTGCGCGCCCTTCAGTGGGATGGCTTCAACGGGCAGGATCGGCTCGAGCGATGCGGCTCCTGAAGTTCCCATTTCTGACGCGCGGAAGACGACGACGCCCTTATGTACGCACGCGCCCTGGCGCACCAGCTTCGTCCGGCTGAACCAGAAGACCTGCCCAGCAGCGCGGCTGGCGGCCTGCTGCACCCGGGCGTCGTCCGCATTCAGAACGAGGAAGTCTTCCCCTGTCTGGCGGGCGAACATGCGCTCCTTGGCAGCGGCATAGTTTTCGAGATTTCCGTGGCGGTCGAGATGGTCCGGCGTCAAATTCAACAACACCGCTATTTTCGGATGGAAAGTATCGACCGACTCCAGTTGAAAGCTCGAAAGCTCAAGCACGCTCCACGAATCCGGCTGGTTCTCCGGCATATCCACCAGCTCGATCGCCGGCAGGCCGATATTGCCGCCAACGAGGGTGGTGAGCCCGCCCGCCTTCAGGATCTCTCCCGTCAATGTAGTGGTCGTGGTCTTGCCGTTCGAACCCGTAATGGCAAGGATCTTCGTCTTCAGGAAGCGCGAGGCCAGTTCCACCTCGCCGATGATCGGGATGTGGAAGGTTCGCGCTTCATCCATCTCTGGCGTGTTGGGCGCGACGCCCGGGCTGAGAACAACCAGGTCCTGGCGACGGAAGGTGGCATGCCCATGGCCGCCAGCCTCCACGTTCACGCCTGCATCGAGCAGGGCCGGGATGTGCTTCCCCAGCGCCTCAGCACTGCGCAGATCCGAAACCGTGACCTGCGCACCACGCCGCCGGAGGAAGAGAGCCGCCGCAAAACCCGACACTCCCAACCCGACGACGAGAACCTTCCTGCCTTTGAGCTCCACGAAAGAGAGCTTAAAGCAAATTGGATGTGCGCTGCCCTACCGTTTTTCCAGAAGACTCATTCGC
The DNA here is from genome assembly GCA_963757575.1 of uncultured Acidobacteriaceae bacterium. Taxonomy (GTDB): domain Bacteria; phylum Acidobacteriota; class Terriglobia; order Terriglobales; family Acidobacteriaceae; genus KBS-83. The sequence continues at coordinate 545,406 of CAVWSD010000003.1, read as the reverse complement.
TGCCGAATCGCAGGATGAAGAAGACGCTCACCAGGATGAGCGCCATGCCGCCAAGCATAGAGCGTGTGATGGGTTCGCCAAGCATCCAAGCGCCGAGCGCGACGGCCACAACGGGATTCACGAAGGCGTGGCTGGCCACCTTGCCTGCGGAGACCTGTCCCAGCAGCCAGACGAAGCAGGTAAATGCCAGCAAAGAGCCGATGAAGATCAAATAGACGAGCGCGAGCGCCGGGCGCCAGGCGATGTGCGGAACGTGATGCAGTTCCCCGGTCACCGCGGCGGACAGGAGCAGAAGTATTCCGCCGATGATCATCTCCGCCCCGGCAGCCACCGCGCGAGACGACGGAAGCGGAATCGACCGAGAGAGCACCATGCCCAGCGACCAGGCCACGCACCCGCCCACCAGCACAAGCGAGGGGAGCAACGGCTGACCGCCTTTGACTTGGCCGGAGACGAGCACGGCCACTCCGCAGAACCCGAGCACGATGGCGAATAGCGCCGACCAGCGGAAGGCACGCTGGCGAAAGACCAGCATCTCCAGCAATCCTGTGATTAGCGGGATGGTCCCGGCGATCATCGCTGCGGTTCCGGATGAGACATAGCGCTCGCCCCAGAAGTAGGCGCTGTAGTCGAGAAAGATCACCAGCGTCCCCAGCAGCGCCAGGCTGCGCCATTCGCGCAGCGTAGGCCCTGGTGTGCCGCGCAGCCGTACGAAGATGTAGAGCAGAAGGCCCGCGATGAGAAATCGTATGGCCGCCGCCAGGAAGGGCGGCACGACACCTACGGCAATACGGATAGCCACAAAGGTCGCGCCCCATGCGAGGTAGATAACCGCGAACGCGAGAACTGTAGGCACGCGCTTGCTCGTCCGATTTCGCTTGCTGTCGCTAACCGTCAAAGTTGTCATGAGCAGTTAATCCCTATCGACCTAGGATGACATAACCTGTAAACTGGTTTCGAGAGGTTAGCCGATTATCTGTGAGAGTCACGCCGTTCAAACTGAATGCCGAGCATGTGGCATTGGATTTTGTGAACACTCTGGACGATCGTTACATGAGCAGCGGCCCGCGCGAACTGCTGCCCACCTATGCGGAGCTGCTCCGCTTTTGCCGCCAGGCGGGCCTCCTCACCCACGCTGAAGCGGCACGACTGGGCGAACTTCCCGACGCTGTGCAGGAGAAGGGGCTGCGTTCCGCAATTGCGTTACGGGAGATGCTGGCGCGCGTTTTCTATCGCTGGGTGGACGGACGCTCTCCGTCCGCAGAAGACCGAATCGCATTAGAGCGCTGGTCAGCTACCTGCGCGCAGCACCGCGAATTGCGCTGGATGGACGGGCGTCTCGCGTGGAAGTGGAAGGCGCTCGCCGGGGAGGCCGAGGCTCCTGCTCTGCTGCTGGCTCAGCACGCGCTGGAGTTGCTGACAGCAAACCAGCCACCGCGTCTGCATTCCTGTGCGGCGGACACCTGCCGGTGGCTCTTCCTCGATGCCAGCAAAAACCGCACACGCCGATGGTGCGACATGAAGACCTGTGGCAACCGCGCGAAGGCGCGTCGCTATACCGCCGCGCACCCGAACTAATCGATGAGCGCGGCGTACAAGAATGCGCGCTGAGAGCCCAGGTTCGAGTCTCTCAGCGCGTTGCGTACGGTTGGTTAGTTAATTGATGGTCAGGCTCACCACGACCGAGTGCGTCAGCGGCCCGGAGGTCGCGTTGATGGTGACCTGTGAGACCAGCGGAGCTGGAGTTCCCGGCGTTGTATTGCCCGGAGCGGTGGTTTTCATTCCGCCGCAACCGGCCAGACCGCCGATCGTCAGCACGCATGCCAGCAATAGCAGCGCACCCCTTAGTCTCGTCAAGCGTTTGCGGAACCCGGCCAGTCCTAACAGCCCCAGCGGCAGCATCCCGGCGAGAATCACTCCGCTTTCCCGAAGCGATGCGAAGTAAGGATTGGTTGGGGTTGGAGTCGCCGTGGCGATCGCCACGGTCACGGGTGTCGCCGCAGTGCCGGAAAGGCTGACACTCGCCGGGCTGAAGCTGCAGCTTGCCCCGGTCGGAAGCCCCGAACAGGAGAGACTCACCGCACCATTGAAGCCGCTCATCCCGGCCAGGCTGAGTTGCAGGTTCGCGGTCTGGCCGCCGTTGACGCTCACGTTCGCCGTCGGCGCAGTGAAAGCGAAATCACCCGTGCCTGCCGCTGCGGCCGCCGTGATCGCGCCGAAGAGGCCGCCCTTCTGGTTATTGATGCCTGCAGCGAAGTAAAGCGTATTTGGGTCGCCCGCGGTCGCCGGAGTGCCGGACGTCGTAGTACCCGCGCCGAAGACGATCTCCCACAATCCGGAGTTCGCGATCGGGGCTCCCGTCGCATCCGTGATCTGGCCTTTCAGCGCGAAGCTGTGAGGATCGTATGCATTGATAACGCCGTCGCCGAAGTTGCCTACCAGCAGGTCGCCGCCAAAATTGCCGAAGCCCGCCGGCGCAAGGGCCATTCCCCAGGGCGCGTTCAGATTGCCGCCCATTATGGCCTGCACCACGAGGTTGCCATTCAGGTCGAACTGATCTACTACACCGAGACCCGCGCCCACATTCTCGAAGCCCTGCGCGTTTGCCTGCGCGTACGTGACGTAGACGTTGGTTCCGATGGTATGGATACCGAACGGCGCATATCCCGAAGGAAGGTTGGGATCGCTGAAGCTTCCCGCCAGCTTTGCCGGTTTGAATGTGCTGTCGAAGACATCGACGGTCCCGCCAACAAAGTTCGCGGCAAGAAGGAAGGTGCCGGTGTTGTTCTTCACCACGGCGATGTCCGTGTAGGCCGCTTTGGCGGCGGAGTTGTTCACCACCGTGACGGGTTGCGGGGTGCTCTGGTTCCAGGCGGCAATGCTGCCGTCCAGATTGCCAAAGAGAAACTGCGCTGAACCGCTGCCCGGGATAATGAAGGCGTTGGTATCGGTATTAAAGACTGTGCCTGCTGGAGAACCGTTCTTCTCCGAAGCAACCGCCGGAGGAATTGTCACCGAGAACTGTTTATTCCCGCTTGCGTCATCGACCAGAGAAAATCCCGTCCCTGCAGTATCGATCCAGAAAGCCGGGCCGATCGAGACTCCCCATGGATTGATAAGCGTGGGATCCGTCTTTTGCGCGGGAACGGAACCGTCGGAGATGATGTTGGTCTGAGTGTAAGACCCGGTTTGCGCGAGCAGCCCAGCAGGGAGCAGCAACGCGGCGAATGTCGTGACCAGGGAAGCGGCAATGAGCTTGCAGCGGTGAGTAGTGCTGCGGACCGGGTATGGGCCAGTCCGCAGCGTGGCGATGGCTCTCCGTTTGTTGAACATTTTGCTGAACTCCAGGACCTCAGTCGGAATTGAGGGTGGTGTGCAAACTCCCCCGGACCGTGTCTGAAATGCAGCCTAGAGATTCAGGACATCGCACTTGTCATGCTCTTGTTAGCTGTCTGTCATCCTCTTCCCCGTGCGACTGGAGCAAATGGAAGGTGGGGCTCGGCCTTAGCGCAGCTTCAAGGTGGTCAGGGCGAAGAGCGCGAAGACGAGCGCGCCGATCCAGAAGCGGGCGATCACCTTGGACTCCGACCATCCCATCAGCTCGAAGTGATGGTGCAGGGGCGCCATCTTGAAGATGCGCTTCTTGCGCAGCTTGTAGCTGCCTACCTGCAGGATGACCGAGAGCGCTTCAAGCACGAAGATGCCGCCGATAAACGGCAGCAGCAGTTCCTGCTTGATGATGACAGCGATCGTCCCGATGGCGCCGCCCAGCGCCAGCGAGCCGACGTCGCCCATGAAGACCTCTGCCGGATGCGCGTTGTACCAGAGGAAGCCGATGCTGGCGCCGACCATCGCTCCGCAAAACACAGTGAGCTCGCCGGCGAGTGGCATGCGCTGCAGCTCAAGATAATCCGCGAAGACCACGTGCCCGCTCACGTAAGTCAGCACGGTGAGAGCGCCGGCGGCGATGATGGTGCAGCCGATGGCGAGCCCGTCGAGGCCATCGGTCAGGTTCACGGCGTTGCTCGAGAATGTGATCACCAGCACGGTAAAGATGATGAACGGCAGGAAGCTCAGGTAATAGAGGTGCGGCACATGCTGCAGCGACGTGATTACCAGGTCCGGCCGGAAGCGCTTGAGAAATGGAACAATCAGTCGGGTCGAGTAGTTGCCCTGCGTCTCCAGGTAAACGAGCGCGGCGCCGATGCACCCGCTCACCAGGAACTGCAGTCCCAGCTTGGAGCGTGCGGTGAGACCCAGATTCCGCTTATGCGCGACCTTGATATAGTCGTCGGCAAAGCCGATGGCGGCGAAGGCAAGCATGGCCAGCATGGCCATCCAGATCAGCGGGTCGGAGAGATCGGCCCACAGCAGCGTGGGCAGGAGCACCGAGATCGCAATGAGCACACCGCCCATGGTGGGCGTGCCGGCTTTTTTCTGGTGCGCCTTCGGACCCTCCTCGCGGATGTACTGGCCGATCTGAAACTCGCGCAGCTTCTGGATCACATAGGGGCCGACGACCAGCCCGATCAGCAGCGCCGTCAGTGTCGCGAAGGCGGTGCGGAAGGTCAGGTATCGGAAGATCCGGAATGGCCGGAAGTACGGAAAGAGCTTCTGATAGAGCAGCCAGTAGAGCAAACATCCTCCGCACATACGGCCGTCGAACGCGGCGTGGAATGCGCCTAGTGTATCGCCCGGCGTGACTCAGGCGGTTAGCTCAAGAGGTTCAGCCGGCAGTCAGTGGGGTGAGCGCCTGTTCCAGCCGCACTCCCCGCGAGCCCTTCAGCAGCACCGCATCGCCGGTTTTGAGGTTCTGCTTCAACCACTCCCCTGCGGCCTGCGGCGTTTCTACAAAAATCGCTGTCGTCCCAGCGCCCTCAGCGCCGGCGACGATCTCCCGGGCCAGGCCGCGCACGCCGATGACCACGTCAATACCGGCTGCTGCGGCAGCCTGCCCGCACTCGCGGTGCAGTTGCGCCGCGCGTCGCCCAAGCTCGAGCATCTCGCCTGCCACCAGGATGCGACGCGCGGCCGGCACCGCGGCGAGCGTCCCGATCATCGATTGGAGGGCCTCGGGATTGGAGTTGTAGCAGTCATTGATAATAGTGGCGCCATGCCACTCGATCAGCTCGCCGCGCTTGTCTTCCGGCTTGAGCGAGGCGATGGCCGCAGCACAGCGCGCCAGGGGAATGCCCGCGTGCATGCCTACGGCGATCGCCGCCAGCGCGTTCGCAATGTTATGCCGCCCGAGCAGAGCCAGGCGGACGGGCACGGATCCGTCGTCAGCGGTGACGGCGCGGAATTTCGATCCAGCCGGCCCGAGTTCTTCGATGTCTTCCGCATCGACATCTGCCACCGCAGCGGCTACAGACCGCGTGGCGTAGTAAACGGCACGTCCCGGGAAGTCGCGCCCGAACTGGGATACGTAGGCATCGTCTGCGTTCAGGAAGGCCACCGCACGCTCCCGTGCCTGCGGCGAAAGTCCCGCCACCAGCTCGTACTTCGCGCGCGCCACGCCGGCGATGCCATCGGGAAATCCCTCTGCGTGCGCGTTGCCTACGTTGGTCACCACGCCCCAGTCGGGTGAGGCAATGTGGCAGAGCGCCGCAATCTCACCCGCTGCAGACATACCCATCTCGATCACTGCGACCTCGTCCTCCGGAACGAGCTTCAGAAGCTGCAACGGCAGGCCGAAGTGGTTGTTCAGGTTCCCCTTTGATTTGAGGACGCGGAACTGCGTTGCCAGCACAGTCGCGATCGCTTCCTTAGTCGTCGTCTTCCCCGCCGAGCCGGTCACTGCGATGACTCGCTTGCCCCAATGGCGACGCACGGCCGCGGCAAGGGTCTGGAGCGCGACCAGGGGGTCTTCCACCAGCAGCAGCGGATGCGCGTGTGCCTCCGGCAAAAGATCGCGCGCCCTCGCGGCAGCGACGACCGCCGCGCAGGCGCCTTTGCTCAATGCATCGGCGACAAAGTCATGCGCATCGAAGCGCTCACCGCGGATGGCGAAGAAAAGATCGCCGGGCGCGAGGGTACGTGTGTCTATTGAATAACCTGTGGCTTCGCAGGCGGGCGCCTTATGCGGTATCGCGAGTTGCGCGCCGGTCCATTCTGCGATCTGCTCCAGCGACAGCTTCATGACTTCCCTTTCAGCCACGCCAGTGCCTGGCGCGCCACCGCGACGTCGTCGAATGGCAGCACCTGCTTTCCGATGGTCTGCGTCTTTTCGTGGCCCTTCCCTGCAATCACTACGATGTCGCCGGCACGCGCTTTGGTTACAGCGAGCGCAATCGCCTTCGCGCGATCCGGTTCCACTTCCACGGTCGCCGGAAATCCGGCAGTGCCGGGAAGTATCTCATCGATGATGGCGCGCGGCTCTTCCGAACGGGGATTGTCCGAGGTGACGATGACAATCTCGCTCGCCTCCGCCGCAGCGCGGCCCATGCGCGGACGCTTGGTGCGATCGCGATCGCCGCCGCAGCCGAACACCGTCAACACACGGCCTTTCTTCCCGGCAACCAGATCGCGGGCGAGCGCCAGCACATTGCGCAGCGCATCATCCGTGTGCGCGTAGTCGACCACAACCGTGAACCGCTGCCCGGCATCGACAGCCTCGAAACGTCCCGGCACTGCGTGCAGCATCGGCGCAGCCTCTGCGATCTGCGCAAGTGAGAGGCCTCGCGCCATCGCCGCGGCACTCGCGGCCAACAGGTTGAGCACATTCACTCGCCCGGTCAGTGCCACTTCGATCGGCGCTTCGCCCTGTGGAGACACAAGAATGAAGCTCATCCCGTTCGGACGCATCGCGAGATCGCGTGCATGAAAGTCGCCGCGCCCCACGCCGTAGCTCCATATCGCCGAGCCAGCCGACTGCGCCGTTTCTGCGAGCGCAGCCTGCGTATCGTCCTCCGCATTCAGCACAGCCACACGCGGCGGTCGTGCCTGCGAGCCGTCAAAGAGCTTCCGCTTGGCCGCGAAGTAGGCCTCCATGGTGCCGTGATAGTCGAGGTGGTCCTGGGTGAGGTTGGTAAAGATCGCGACATCATAATGGACGCCCCATACGCGGCCCTGCTCGAGCGCATGTGACGACACCTCCATCACCGCTTCGGTGACACCGCGATCGGCGCCCTCGGCCAGCAGTGCCAGCAGGTCGCGCGATTCGGGCGTCGTATGCGGCGCAGGGCGCACCTCATCGGCGATGCGGTACTCGATGGTGCCGACCAGCGCAGTCGAGCGGCCGGCCGCGCGTAACAACTGCTCCAGAAGATATGCCGTGGTCGTCTTGCCATTGGTGCCGGTGACCCCGCTGAGACGAACCTTTCGCTCGGGATGATCGAAGACATTTGCGGCAATGACCGCGAGCGCGCGCCGGCCATGGGGGACCTCCGCAAGCGCGACCTCCAGCGGGCCGTTCGCAGTGGCGTCGTACGCGGCGGCGGAATCGGTTACGACAGCAGCTGCGCCCCGCGCGACCGCCTGCTCGATGTAGCGATTGCCATCGGTAGTTTCGCCCCGCATCGCGACGAAGAGCGAGCCCGGCTGCACGCGGCGCGAGTCGTACTCCACGCCGGTGACGGTTTTATCGTCGCCGATACACCGCAACACATCAATGTCGCGTAGTGCGTCTGTAAGTCGCAGGGGAGGCGGCATGCTCGGCCATCTTACGGCATCTTCGCGAGAGCAGCGGATGTGGAGAGTCCGTGCGGCTGCTCAGCCAACGCGCTCAAACGTTTCATTGCCCAGATGCCTCCAGCAGATCCCATCCGCATCTCGCCAAGTGCCCAATGGCTGCTCCTTCTCCGGATCGGACCCGATGCGCAGCACATTGCCGTCCAGGTCTTCGACCTGCATCTCGACCGCCCATTCGAAATTGTTGGGTGGGTTTCTGATCTTTGCGCCCGATGCCACATACCGTGCATGGAGCGCGCGAACATCTTCAACGCCAACCCAGATCCACATCCTCGGCTGGCTCTGATTGTCATCCGTCAGAAAAATCGAACACTCCCCCTGGACAACGCAGGCGAAGTGTTTTCCCGCGCGCCAGCGCAGCTCAAAGCCGAGCGCATCACTGAAGTAGGCAATGCTCGCATCCACGTCCTGAACGCGAAACACCGGGACCGGTGAACCTAAGCGGTTTGTGGAGGGTGCAGCCATGGTGCCCTCTCGTCCGCTGGAGGATACATGAACCCGGCTAACGCGTGAACCGGGTTTTGCACGGCGCGAAACGCACCTTTGCACTAGCGTGCAAACTGCACCTTTTAACTAGCGTGCGAAACGCACGACGATCTCGGTGCCCATGGGCACCATGGTGCCTGCCACCGGCGCCTGTTCCCGCGCCAGGCCGTTGCCGAGTAGTTGTACGGCGAGGCCCGCGATGCCGGCGCGCTCGACCACCTGACGTACCGAGGCGCCCGCGAACGATGGCACTGCCACGCGGTGCTTCGCATCGGTCAGCAACGTACCGCTTTCCGGTTTCGCTGCAGCGATGGCCTCACCAGGGCCGCTGATGGGCGGAGGCAATGCAGTTGCTTGCGGCGCGGCCGCATCGTGCAATCCGGAGTTCGCGGCGTTGCTTGCGAGCTGAGTGGGACCAGGCGCAGGGGCAACATTCGCCGTCGCTGAGACGCCATGCGAATTGCCGTCCGAGGAGAGCGCCGCCGCCTGCTGACTGTCGCCCGTGCGCAGCGGGTCGTCCGCCGGCAGATTGTTTACTTCAGCAAACAGCGCCTGCAGATCGCTATTGTCCTCGGGCGCCGCATCTTCGGCGATATCTTGCGGCGGAGCCTGGGGCTGCGCCCGCGTCGGCTCGTCGTGCGGCACACCAAGATACTCCAGCACCTCCTGCGCGATTTCCCGGAAGACAGGAGCCGAGGCCGCGGCGCCGTGGTAATCGCCAACTGTCGGCGAGTCGATAATGACCGCAACGCTGATCGCGGGGTTGTTCACTGGTGCGAATCCCGCAAACGAGGCGATGTGCTTCGTGTGGGAGTAGGTGTGAGTCAGGACGTCGATCTTCTGCGCCGTGCCTGTCTTGCCTGCGGCGGAATAACCGTTCAGTGCGGCACTTCGGCCGGTGCCGTTCAGCATGATCCCTTCCATCATCTTGCGCATCTTGGCTGAGGTCAGCGGGGTGATGACGCGGTGCGCGCCATCGGGCAGCGGCTGCGGGAGTTCCTGCTCCGGGTGGAAGGCCATCGGCTTCAGTGACTCGCCCGCCTGCAACTGATCGGAGGTCTGCAGCACGATCTTTGGCGGCAGATACACGCCGCCATTGCCAATCGCCGAAACCATGCTGACAAGCTGAACAGGGGTGACACCAATTTCCTGTCCAATAGCGAGCGACCCGATGCTGGTAGCGCCCCAGCGCTTGGGCGGACGCAGCAGGCCGCGCGTTTCGCTGGGCAACTGGATACCGCTGCGCGAGCCAAAACCGAAGGCGCGAATGTAAGAGTAGAAACGGTCCGGGCCCAGCTTCAGCGCCATCTTCACTGCGCCCACGTCACTGGACATCTCCAGGGCGCGTGCTACGGTGACCCTGCCCATGCCACGCTCCGATGCGTCGTCGTGGATGGTGCGTCCGAAGAGCGTGATCTGGCCGCCCTGACAATCCACGATGTCCGTGGGCTCAACGCCGGCGGCATCGAGCGCCGCGGAATATGTCACCAGCTTGAAGGTCGAGCCCGGCTCGTAGATATCGCTCACCGCGTGATTGCGCAGCAGGTTGGTAGTGGCGTGACGAAAATCATTGGGGTTGTACGTAGGCCGCATCGCCAGGCCGAGGATCTGGCCGGTGTGCGTGTCTTGAATCACTACCGTGCCATTCAGCGGCCGGGTTCTTTCCATCGCATGATCGAGCGCGCGCTCCGCCATGAATTGGATGTTCTCGTCGATGCTGAGCATCAGGTTGTCGCCGGGTTGTGGCTGTCGCGCTTCGCTGCCCAGCACATGCCGCTTGGCGTCCAGTGCAGTCAACATGCGTCCGGGCCTGCCATGCAGATCGCCGTCGAAGCGCCGCTCCAGGCCGCCGAGCCCATTGTCATCGGTCCCGACGTAACCCAGCACCTGTGCGGCCAGCGCATCGTTTGGATAGAACCGCTTGAACTCCTTCTGAAAGTAAATGCCCTTCAGGTTCAGCGCCTTCACCCGCGCAATGGTCGCAGGATCGAGCTTGCGCGCGACCCAGGCGAAATTTCTGGAGGCGTGGAAACGCGCATCGATCTGTCGCGGTGAGGTGAATCCGTCCGTGGGATCCGAGTGGACGACATGGGCGAGTGCCGCGGCGGTTGCGTCCTTGTCGTGGATCTCGCCAGGGACGCCGTAGACCGAGTCGACGAAGACCGTCATCGCCAGCTCATGCATGATTGCGGTCGTAGAGCACGCCGCGGCGCGGAGCTACCTCAAAGGTGCGCTGCTGCTGGCGAGCCGCAAGCTCCACATAGTCACCATGGGTGGCAACCTGCAGCCAGATCAGCCGCACCATGATGAGCAGCGCCCAGCCGGCGAAGATCAGCGTCACAAACAAAAAGCGCAGACGCCGCGGTGCCGCGACGACTGCGCGATTGGTCTGCTGGCTCGGTACGAATGAGAACCCTTTCAACTGGAACCGGCTCCCTTGCCAGTTTTGTAACGATTACTGTTGCATGCGGACCTGCGCCATCACCGGCGTGCCCGGTCCCAGATCCGTATCCAATCCGCTCTCCGGACGAACCACCTGCCCGGGATGCGGCGCATCCATTCCCAGCCGTCGCGCCTCCCGGTCCAGCCGGTTCAGGTCGCAGAGCTGAGCCTCATTCAAACCAAGCTGACGATTCTGTTCCTCGAGCTGCAGGAGCTGCTGCTTCTCCGACTCTACGCGGTAGCCGATCTCGATCGAGGAGAAGTGCTGCCAGCCGTAGAGCATCACCATCGCGAACAGCATGGTCATAGCGATCGCGAAACGGCGCATCTCTTTCATCCGCACCGGGTCGGCCGCCTTCACCAGCCGGGAGTTGTCCAGATGCTTGACGAAGAACACCTCGGGAGTGGGGCCGCGCCTTCCGCGCTGCTGCGCGCGCAACAGCGATTGATTGCGCTCGGCGATCTCGTCAACATTGCGCAACCCGCTCCGCCCTTCGCGGGCACCGTCAAACCATGTCTGCGCTGCCATCGCCTGTGTCGCCATAGTCGTCCTTCCGTCTGCTGCGTACAGCGTTGGCATGCACCAATAATAGTGCATGCCGGGGAATCAATTCAGTGCACCCTGTGGAACCTGGGTAGTTACTAGCGACCCTGGTTCCGCCAGTTCAACCTCGTCTGTTGCGCCTTCTGCAACCGGATCACGGTCGCTACTTCTGAAGGCTTTCGTTGCTGTGCGTCGTCTTACTTTCGCCATTTGCTACGGTGCGACGACCTTGCCTCGATCTTTTTAAACTTCTGATTCTGTTCGCCTCCCACGCCTTTGGCGGCGGGATCTATGCGCTCCGCTGCCCGCAGCTTCGCACTGCGTGACCGCGGATTGCGATCCGTCTCCTCTTCCTCGGCGGTGATGGGCTTGCGGGAATCAAGATGGTACATACCTATCCTGGCTCCCTCGCGCATTGCGTCCTTCACCAGCCGGTCCTCGAGCGAGTGGAAGCTGATCACTACCAGGCGTCCTCCGGGTTTCAACAACCCCGGTGCGGCCTCGAGCAGCGCCTTCAACTCCCCCAGCTCATCATTCACACGAATTCGAAGCGCCTGGAAGGTCCTGGTCGCCGGATGCAATCGCTCCTGCTTCATCGCCGGGGCCGCGGCCGATACGATCCGGGCAAGTTGTCCCGTAGTCGTAATCGGCCGCGCCCTGACAATGGCTCTGGCGATTCTCCGCGACCTCCTTTCCTCTCCGAATTCGTAAATCAGGTCAGCTAATTCCTTTTCTCCGGCCTGATTTACCACTTGTTCGGCGGTGACCCCCCGGCGCGTATCCATCCGCATATCGAGGGGGCCGTCCGCCTGAAAACTGAATCCTCTGTGCGCTTCGCCGAGCTGCAGCGAGCTGACGCCGACATCGGCCAGCAGCCCATCCAGGCTTGCCGGCTCCAGAAGTCCCTTCGCCATCGAGAAGGGCTCGCTGTAGAGCACTACCTCCGGCATCTCGCCGCCCAGCTCTTCGCGGAGCGCATTCAACCGGCGGGTGGCGATTGCCATCGCCTCCGGATCCCGGTCGAAACCGATGAGCCGGCCCTTTCCGCCGATCCTTCGCGCAATCTCCAGCGAGTGCCCGGCCATGCCCAGCGTGGCGTCTGCATAAGCCCCGCCCGCGCGCACGTTCAAGGTACGGATCGCTTGTTGTAAAAGAACCGGCACATGTCGGAATACTTCCCTGGGTTCATCCGCCATGTGCACCCCCTTGGGGGTTGAAACTCTTCAATACCTCGCTACAGCCCCAGCGCTGCCAGCGCTGCCTCGTCTTCCGCCGTCAGCGGCTCAGCCTCGAGCTTGGCGCGGAACAGATCGTGGTTCGCCACTTCCAGGTAGTTCAACTTGCCGAAAACAACCACATCGCCGACCGTCTTGGCCGATTCACGCAAGACCTGGGGAATCAGAACGCGTCCTTGCGCATCCATCTCGGCCACCTGCCCGTAGTAGCTTGTGCGATCCAGCCACTTCTTTTTTGCCGGCACGGTCGGCATTGCTAGCACCTTCTCTTCGATCTTTTGCCACTCCGGCATAGGCCAAACCTGAGCCCGTTCACCGTCCACACTGGTGATGAAGAACTGCGACCCATAGCGCTCATCCACGACGCGCTTGAAATCGGCAGGGATCTTCAGCCGGCCTTTTTCGTCCACGCGGGTTGGGTGATTGCCACGAAACATTGGTCCAAACCCGCCTCGGAGGTGATACGCTGCTTTCGCTGACGTGATTTCGAGTGCTCTTCACTACTTTTGACCACTCTTGACCACTTCCATCCACATCCTAGCCCAGCTTTCTTGCCCTTCCAATGGGAAAAGCAATGAGCAACTCAGGCAACGTTGTCGCAGGGGCGAAACCACTACAGAATGTAGGTCAAGTAATTTAAACGCCGATTGCTAGTGTTTATCTCCTTGATTCTTAGGCCTTGAGAGGCCTTGTCAGACAGGAAAATTCGCGGTATACGCCTTTTCTTCGCCATTACCTCGGTGATGGACGTGCCCCGACCGGGGGATTCCCTGTTGAAAAGTAGGCTCAAATTGAGCCTGGTCTGAGGAAAACTAGCGCGGCTCGCGCAAAGAAAATTTCGTCAGTGTGCGCGCCGGTGCGCCCGCAGGCGCAATCGCTGCACCCAGAGCAGATAAATCAGCACCAGAACATTCAATAAGGTGATGCCGACCTTCATCCAGGTGAAGTGCCGGGCGAGCTCAAATACCTCCCAGGGGAGGAAGGATGCGGTCAGCCCGATGGTCAGCCACTCTGCCCAGGTCTTCTCGAGCGCCAGTCCAATGCCTTCGACGAAATCGAGGCCGGCCTTGAGAAAAATGCCCGCGCTGATGAGCCGCATCTTATGCGGGGTCAGCAACTGCACCTTGTCGAGCAGGAGGTTGACGAACTGGCTCTCTGTATCGAGACGCAGGGCCAGGGCGGCGCGCAGCAGCAGGTCCCCGATATCGCGGTGCAGCAGGCGCACCAATCCCAATCCAAGCAGCACGAAGAGCAGGCCTTCGAGGATCTTGAATGTGCCGATGATGATCAGCCAGCGGTCGTGAGAATGCCGCATGTCTGATCTCTGAGTCTTTGGTGTCGCCATTCGCTCCTATGTATTAGACCATCTGATGCGCGGGTTCCACCTTAAGGGATGAAACGGAGCGGACGCGGCGCGCCTCAATGCGCCAAAAGCGGCACGGTAGACGCCGCTATCTGAATGACGAAACGCAATCGACAGGCCTGGGGTTCCCGGATGCCATCTACACTTTCACCATGCATGACGCTCGGACCATGGCCGGGCGAGGAGCGAACCTCGAGCAGCAGCGAAGGACGCAGCTCTCTTTCACGACCGAACAGTGGGTTCCCTTCCCGCTGGTTCGCGTCTTCGCTTTTTTCGCCGATCCGTTGAACCTGCCGCGGCTGATGCCGGCCTGGCAGGACGCTCGCATCGACCGGATGGAACTGCAACCGCCCAAGGGCCGTCCGAATGCCGCCGACCGGGGCTCGCGCATTCTGTTGAGCTTTCGCCCCGTGCCGCTTTCGCCCATCCGGCTGCGCTGGCTTGCGCTCATCGACGACTACGCCGTCAATCATCATTTCTGCGATATGCAGGTGACCGGGCCATTCGGCTACTGGCGGCATTGTCACCTGGTGAGCGCCGAATTGCATGGCGATACGGACGGCACCCGGGTGACGGATGTCGTCGATTATGAATGGCCGGTTCGCAGCCTAAGTGGTGCAATCGACGTGCTCGGAGGCCGGCTCCGGATTCGGCAGCTTTTCCGTCATCGGCAACGTCAACTTTTGCGCTTGCTGGAGAGGGATGTTGTGTAGTTCGAACTTGGACTTTTGTTCGGGACAACAACGCGCGTGGACTCAGAAGGGCTTGCCGCGGAATAGGAAGATCAGTTCGATGACCAGGATGATGACCACCGCCAGTTCCAGCAGAAACGCCCGGCTCTGGTTGAACTGGTCGACCATAAAGCGATAGAGGTCGCCGGCTGTGTCCAGCTTCTGCGTGACGAGATTTTTGTAATCCGGAACTCCTACCTTTGCTGCCGCCAGCCGATAGAGCCGGGCGGCGAACATATCGCTGAGGAACTTGATCGCATTGTCCGCGTGCTCGGTGAGCTCCATCACCTCCAGTAGCAGACTGTAAAGTGCGTTGGCGGAGCGTGCCATGCGCCAGCGGCGCAACAGTCCGGTGCCCTGCTCCAGCGACGTGTATACGCCTTCCAGCTCACGTGTCAGCAGCTCGTCGTAATGGCGGAACTCAAGCAACTGCGAGTTTGCGTATTCCAGCAACTGGATCGCCATCTCCGCCCCGGCAGCCGTGTCGTAGAGAAACGCAGCATTCCACCCGATGACTGCGAGATCATTCGGATAAAACGAGATGCGCGACTGCAGCACCTCGTTCGACTCACTCTCCGCCAGCCGGGTACGTTCGCCGCGCACGATCTGCGCCACCAGCGGGCCTTGCTGCTCCAGCAACTCAGTGGCGGTAGGCAGATCGGCTATCTCGCGCACGTGGAAGACAAAATAATCCTCACTCAGCCACTCTTCATAGGGTTTGACCAGTGCCGGCGCGGCGCGCTCCAGCCGCTGCTTCACGATGCGGGAAGCATGCGCCGAAAAATCTATGTCCCACACCCAGCGGCTGGCCAGCCGAACAAGCGTCTCCCAGTCGCCGGCAAACGGGAGTTGAAAGACCACGCTGATCACACCGTAGTCGTAATACTTGACCTCACCGTGCAGGCGCTCGCCGCTCTCCAGCACCAGCGGCTCGATCGGCTCCACGACCGGAGGACGTTCATAGCGGATGTACCCCGGCGCGGGATGCTTCATGCTGGGCTGAGAGATGGTGCGGGCGCTGATGATTTCGCCCAGGCGCGTCAGCTTGATCTCTTCGCATACATCGAACTGAATCAAGACGAAGACCGTGCCGGTCAGTGGGGCCGGGCGCGGTGTATCACTGTGCGACGCCTGTTCCAAGGCCACAGTCACCGCATCTGGTGCGACATCCGGCATGCAAGCACATGGTACGCGCTCCACGCGAAAAGGAGGTTCAACTGCCTGTCGAGGAAGAGAGACGACTCGGCGGAGACCTCGAACAATGCTGTTGCGGCGGCATGAATTGAAAGTTCGGCTGAGGGGGGAAAGGCAAGTATTTCGCGTGCTATGCTTGCAGCCGTTTCGCGGCCTTCTCTTCGGAGTGGCAGTGATTCTCTATCCCTGGGAGCGTTAACCTATGCTGCAGCATCCGGCCAGATACATCGTTATGAAGGTCCTGCTTTGCGCAGGACTGTGCGCTATTGCGACTGCACTTCCGGCGCAGGTGATCGTCACGCACGGACCACAGATCGGGTCTTCCAATCCGATCACGGCAGATCCACTTGTCGAACGCCCGCACACCCAGCCGTGCACCGTACAACTCTTCACCAACCAGGCATTCGCCGATTACAGCATCAAGGATTTCAGCTATGCGCCGCCATCTGGTTGCCGGGGCCCGTGGGCCAAGGTCGTCTTCGCGGCCGACTTCACGGTTACGGCGGGCCGCCAGTTCGACCGCACCGCACAGTTCCTGATCGGCAACATGAACATCTACTACGGCACCACCTCGGAGCCGCGCGCCGCCCTGAGCCCTTCGTGGCACGTCGAGAGTGATGTCACGGACCTGAGCGCCGGTCTCACAACCCCTCAAACAGGACACGCGATCCTCGGCAATACGGTCGATAGCACCTACACCGGCATCATTTATGCCAACGCGCAGCTCGATTTTTATCCGGCCGATTTCCGCGACCGCGCGCCGCGAGTGGCGGATGTAGTGGTGCCCTTGCCGACGGCGAGTGTGGGCGCCTTCACCCTGAACAACACAGCCGACCAGTTGAGCCAGAGCGTTACCCTGCCGCGGAACACGGAAGAGGCTTATCTGGATGTCATCGCGCAGAGCCAGTCGAGTGACGAATTCTGGTGGACCTGCGTGCCCAACGACGTGAGTAGCCAACTAGCGAGCTGCGGGAACACGGCATTCCGCGAGACGGAGATCACCATCGACGGCAAGCCGGCAGGCATCGCGCCCGTGTATCCATGGATCTACACCGGCGGCGTCGATCCCTATCTGTGGGAGCCAATCCCCGGCGTGCAGACGCTCAACTTCAAACCCTTCCGCGTGAACCTGACGCCATTCGCCGGCATTCTTTCTGACGGCGATGCGCACACTCTCGGTATCAGCGTCTACAACGCGGACAGCTATTTCCTGGCCACGGCGAACCTGCTGGTCTTCACCGATCCGCACGCCCAGCGCACGAACGGCGGTCTGCTGAGCGACACGCTTGCGGCAGCACCCACTCCGGTGGTCAGCGAGAACCTGAATACCGATTCCAGCGGGAACATCACGGGTAGTGTCGGGGTAAGCTCGGCGCGTAGCTACTCCATTTCCGGCTGGACGACCACCTCGCACGGCCGTGTGGAAACCACTGTCAATGGAAACGTGAGCTTCAGCAATAATCAGAAGTTCACGATCAACAGCACGCAGTATGTTCAGGACATTGCGCAATACACCACCATGGACGTTTCCACAACGAGCAAGCAGGGCTTTCTCTCGACCGTGGATGCGAAGCATTACTCCTATCCGTTCACATTCCTATATGACCAGGAGGTCGCATCGGACGGATCCTTCAGCGTGCTCAGCACCTCGGACCAGGTCTACCGGGTGAAGGACGACAAGTCGCTCGGATTCCTGCCGCTCTTCCACAGCGCGGAATCGAACCAGGTCTCCTCGACGGATACGCTTCTTTTTGATGCGAGCGGACATGTGATCGGGCCGAGCAACGCGTCCAGCACGCAAACCTACAAGGCCAGCAACACGCTGGGTTATTGCTACGGACGGAAGCTGGTCTCTGCTTCGAACAAGCTGACGGCGGTCGACAACGTGAGCTGTCACTAGGCAGTCGAACAATGGGAGCCCGTCTTCGCAAGCCGGAGGGCGGGCTTCTCTGTGTCAGGCCAGTGCTGGCAAACGCAAGGCATCCATGCTGCTGCAGACCCGCGCAATTCAATTCAGGGATCCTGCGCTTGCCCTCGCTTGCCGCTTCCCTTTAGTGTTGAGCGCGTATGCGCGGTCTTGAGATCTGCCGCGCGGAGGACATCCGGACGCATGGCCGAAGCGGCAGAGAGTCAGCACTTCAGCTCCATCCTGCACGAGACGCGGGTATTCCCCCCGCCCGCGGATTTCGCGGCGAAGGCGCACGTAAGCGGAATGGCCGCGTACGAAAAGCTGTATCGCCGCTCCATCGAGGAGCCGGATGCTTTCTGGGCGGAAGTTGCTGGCGAGCTGGACTGGTTCACTCCGTGGACCAAGGTGCTGGACTGGCAGCCGCCGCGGGCGCAGTGGTTTGTCGGCGGCAAGCTGAATCTCTGCCACAACTGCGTGGACCGGCATGCACTGGGCGCGCGCGCGGAGAAGACCGCCATCCTGTGGGAGGGCGAGCCGGGCGAGGTGCGCAAGCTCACCTTCCGCGAACTGCATGGCGAGGTGCAGCGCTTCGCGAATGTGCTGAAAGAGCTCGGCGTGAAGAAGGGCGATCGCGTCGCCGTCTACATGGGAATGACGCCGGAGCTCGCCATAGCACTGCTTGCCTGCGCGCGGATCGGGGCGGTGCACTCGGTCATCTTCGGAGGCTTTGCGGCGCATGCACTGGTAGACCGCATCAACGACGCCGAGTGCGTTGCGGTCATCACGCAGGATGGCTCCTTTCGGCGTGGCGCAGAGGTGAAGCTGAAGAAGGTAGTCGACGAGGCGCTCGCGCAATGTCCCAGCGTCAAAAAAACGGTCGTCTACCAGCGGACGCGCAGCGCAGTAGAAATGCAGCCGGGACGCGATTTCTGGTGGCACGAGCTGATGGAAAAGGCCGCGCCTGATTGCGAGGCAGAGCCGCTCGATGCGGAGCATCCGCTCTACATCCTCTATACCTCCGGGACGACGGGGAAGCCAAAGGGCCTCGTCCATACGACTGGCGGATATAGCGTAGGCACTTACTACACCAGCAAGCTCGTCTTCGATCTCAAGGACGACGATGTCTATTGGTGCACAGCGGACATCGGTTGGGTCACGGGTCATTCCTATGTGCTCTACGGCATCCTGCAGAACGGCGTGACCACATTAATGTACGAAGGCGCGCCCACCAGCCCCGGTCCGGATCGCTTCTGGAAGATCATCGACGATCACAAAGTCACCATCTTCTACACCGCGCCGACCGCGATTCGTGCGTTCATCGGGCTGGGCCACCAGCATGTGGAGAAGCACTCGCTCGCATCGCTGCGTCTGCTGGGATCGGTAGGGGAGCCTATCAATCCTGAGGCGTGGATGTGGTATCACGAGAAGATCGGCCACGGTCGCTGCCCTATCGTCGACACTTGGTGGCAGACAGAAACCGGCGGCATCATGATTGCGCCGCTGCCCGGGGCGGTGCCCACCAAGCCTGGCTCGGCGACCTTGCCGATGCCGGGAATCGTGCCTGAGATTGTGACAAGAGACGGAAAGCCGGTGCCCAAGGAACAAGGCGGACTGCTGGTGATCCGGCGGCCCTGGCCGTCCATGGCGCGCACCATCTACGGTGATCCTGAGCGGTTTGAGAAGACCTACTGGGCGGACTTTCCCGGCACGTATCTGACCGGCGACGGGGCGCGGCAGGATGAGGATGGCTATTACTGGCTGCTGGGGCGGGTAGACGACGTGATCAACGTGAGCGGCCATCGGCTTGGCACCATGGAAGTGGAGAGCGCGCTGGTGGCGCACCCGAAGGTTGCGGAAGCCGCTGTTGTCGGCCGTCCGCATGACCTGAAGGGACAGGCGATCTCCGCCTTTGTCACGCTTGAGGGCAGCCACAAGCCATCGAAGGAGCTCAAGGACGAACTTCGCGCCTGGGTGGCCAACCAGATTGGCGCATTGGCACGACCGGACGATATCCGCTTTACAGATGCGTTGCCCAAGACGCGCAGCGGCAAGATAATGCGGCGTCTGCTGCGCGAACTCGCAGCGGGTGCTGGGGAGATCAAAGGGGATACGACAACGCTCGAAGACCTCCAGGTCATCGCTCGTCTGAGGGAGGACGAGAAGCCTGACTAGCGGGCCACACAATCATGGATCGTAGAGAGATATTGAAGTGGGCGGGCAGTAGCGCGGCCTTTGCGGGCGTGCCCATGTTTGGCGCAGCGGCCGCAAACCATCCTGCTGTTTCATCCAATGCATTCTTCGACGTTCGCGTCTATGGCGCGACTGGCGATAGCAAAACGCTCGATACGAAGGCCATCCAGAGCGCCATTGATGCGGCAGAGCGTGCCGGCGGCGGAACGGTTCTGTTTCCCGCGGGTACATACGCGAGCTACTCCATTCATCTCAAGAGCAACGTTGCTCTCTATCTTGATCAGGGCGCGACGCTGCTCGCCGCCTCCGTACCGCTCGAAGGGACAGCCACTGGAGGCTACGATGCGGCAGAGGCGCAGGGCTCGTGGGAGCCGTACCAGGATTACGGTCACAATCACTGGCACAATAGCCTGCTGTGGGGTGAGAACCTCCACGACGTCTCGATCCTGGGGCCGGGCCGCATCTGGGGCAAAGGGCTGAGCCGCGGCCATGATCACGACACCGATCTTCCGGACACGACGAAGCCTGGCGTGGGCAACAAGACCATCGCGCTGAAGCTTTGCCGCAACATCACGCTGCGCGACTTTCAGATTCTCCAGGGCGGCTGGTTCGGCATTCTTGCAACCGGCGTGGACAATCTCACCATAGACAATCTGCGCATCGATACCAATCGCGACGGCATGGACATTGACTGCTGCCGCAACGTACGCGTCTCGAACTGCACCGTCAACTCGCCCTACGACGACGGGATCTGTCCCAAGAGCTCCTTCGCGCTTGGCTACGCGCGGAGCACTGAGAATGTCACGATCACGAACTGCTTCGTCACCGGCAACTACGAGATCGGCTCGGTGCTCGATGGCACATGGAAACCGATGCCGGCGTCATTTACAGGCCATGCGACAGGACGCATCAAGTGCGGCACGGAATCGAATGGCGGCTTTCGCAACATCACCATCTCGAATTGCGTCTTTGAAAGCTGCAGGGGCTTTGCGCTCGAAACGGCGGACGGCGCGATGGTGGAAGACATCGTCTTCAGCAACATCGCGATGCGCAATATCACGCAGGCGCCGATCTTCCTGTTTCTGGGCTCGCGTATGCGTGGCCCGAAGGATGCCTCCATTGGCACGCTGCGTCGCGTACTGCTCTCGAACATCGTGAGCTCGCATGCAGGGCAGTTGCCCAGCCTGATGGTGGGGATCGCCGGGCATCCGATCGAGGACATCAAAATCAGCGACGTGTACCTGCATCAACAGGGTGGCGCCGGCTCAGCCATGGCAGCAATCGCGCCGCCCATCAAGGAGAATGCCTATCCCGATCCGGGGATCTACGGCGATCTTCCCGCGACCGGCTTCTATTTCCGCCATGTGCGCAATCTGGAAGTGAGCAACGTGGAGATCGCGACCGAGACCGCAGATGCGCGCGCTGCCTTCTGTCTGCAGGATGTGGACGGCGCGGACTTCTTCCGCGTGCGCGCACCGGGCGGATCGCCTGCATTCGATCTGCGCGCGGTACAAAACTTCCGCAGCTTCGGCAGCCTCTCGGCGCCCGACACGCGACTGGAGACGGCGGAGAATCGCAAGCTCTGAGCGCAAGATCCGGGTGGGGTCATGTTACCCGCCCCCCTACCCCCCTCCGGTACGGGAGGGCGGCCCGGAACTCCTTTCCCAGCAGCAGGTTAGACCACCTTCCGACGGTCAAAATCGTCCATCCAAAGGACTTATCGCTAAATTCGTTCAGCCAAAGGACTTAGAAGCAGCTTAGAGCGGTTGGCTGAAGTCCCGTCAACGAAAATTGGTCAGCAAAATGGAAACGCCCGCGAATGATCGCGGGCGCCTTCTGTATCTCTATTTCCAGTGTAGCGAAGTCGAGAGGGTGAAACGGCACATTTGTGAAGAATGTGTCCGTCGCGGTTTCAAATTGAAACCTGCTGCAGGCTGGATTGCTGTGAAAGTGACGCCGACGAGAAGGGGCCTGTGAGGACCTATTCAATTTCAATCAATCAATGAATGATTCGGCGACTGACTCGCCGATTTAGCGTGAAGCCAGAATTCCTCCCGGCTACATCCTCTGGATCCGACTGTGGGGTGAATTCATCAGCATCCCGAAGGAGGTCATTGAGAAGGTAACAACTTGTAAGGACAGATCTCGAGCAATGCCAAAGGTCATTCGGAGTGGAGTGTAGTGATCGGATTGACGCGCATGGCGCGCAGCGCCGGAAGGCAACTGGCGGCGATGGCCACGGCGGTGAGCACGGCGGTTACGCCGGCGAAGGTGGAGAGATCGTAAGGCGAGACACCGTAAAGCAGGCCGGCCATGAGATGAGAAACGATAAGCGCGCCAACCAGGCCTACGCCGGCGCCGGCGGAGGCCAGAGTGAGGCCCTGGCTTAATACCATCTTGAGGATATTGCGCCTTTGCGCGCCCAGTGCGAGGCGAATGGCGATCTCGTGCGATTGCTCATTGACCAGGAAGGAGATGGTGCCATAGATCCCCAGTCCGGCGAGCAGCAGGGCCGTTGCGGCAAACAGCGCCACCATTTCCATGGAGAACCGCCGCACGGAAAGCGAAGAGGAGAGAACGTCGTTCAAGGTCTCCGCGTGGAAGACGGGAAGCTCCGGATCGACGGCCTGAATTTGTGTGCGCACCTGCGTGGAGATGGCGGCGGGATCGACCTGTCCACGCAGGTAGAACGCAAGAAACTTCGCGGGGCGCTGGTAGATGTCGAGGTAGATCTGCGGGATGCCGGCGTCTGCGAGCGATTCAGTGCGCGCGTCGGCGATTACGCCGACGATGGTGGTCGAGTCCGGCCTGGCACGGCCCAAACGGCCCAACAAACGGACTCGCTTGCCGACCGGATCCTCGCCCTTCCCATCTTTGCCGGGCCAGTACATGCGCGCCGCGGCCTGGTTGATGACTGCGACCAAGGGCGTAGCTTCAAGGTCCTGGTCCGCGAACAGGCGTCCACGCACCAGAGTCATGCCCAGCACGTGGAAATATTCCGGTGAGACGATCGATGTATCGATCAGCGGAGGCTGGCTGCTTTTCCCTTCCTCGCCTTCGCGAACCAATGGAATCATTCTGCGATCGTTCTGGCCATGGCCGAGGGGAATGGCCTGCCGATCACTGACGGCGGTTTCTTCCACGCCCGGCAACGTCCGGATTCGACGGAAAGCTTCCCGCAGAAACACCGATTCCTGCGTGGCAGTTCGATAAATGTCGGTTTTGGGATCGTTAGGATTCGGCAACGAGCTCTCGATTGCCATGACTCGAGTGGGATTGAAGCCGAGTTGCACCTTGAACAGGTCCCAAAAGCTGCGCAGCAGAAGGCCGGCGGCGACCATCAGCACCAGGGAAAGGGCTAATTCACCAATCACCAGAACATGGCGCAAGCGTGAGCGCCGCCGGGAACCGTTGGAGCCACGACCTTCCTGCCGGAGCGTCGTGGTCAAATCAAGGCGGCTTGTGAGCCACGCGGGGGCAAGCCCGAAGATGGTTCCGGCGGCGACGGAGACGACGACGGCAAACGCCAGCACGCCCCAGCTGATGGAAATGTCATTGAGGCGCGGCAGGCCTTCGGGAACAAATTGCAGCAGGAATTTCTGGGCGCAAAAGAGGACCGCGAAACCGGTGATGCCGCCAAGCACGAAAAGCAACAAGCTCTCGGTGAGGAGCTGGCGGACGAGCCGCATTCTTGCGGCTCCCAATGCCTGGCGAACCGCCATCTCGCGTCCTCGCGCGCTGGCGCGGGCAAGCAGCAGATTCGCGACGTTGACGCAGCTGATCAGCAGGACCAGGCCCACCGCGCCGAACAGCAGAATGAGCGATTGGCGAACGTTGCCGACAAGAGTCTCAGCCAGGGGAGTGAGGTGGATGGTCCACGCGCCTTGGGACGGATAATCCGCCGGATATTGCTTCTTCAACGATGCAACCAGGGCATCGAGGTGCCCCTGCGCGGCTTCAGGCGAGAGACCAGGCTGAAGGCGTGCGATGGTCTCGTAGGGGGTACGCGAGCCGCGCAACGGCGGCGAGGAGGGGTCGGGGTAAAATCCGGTCGCCGCCCACAATTCGGTACTGACCTGCTCGCTGGTTTGGCCCTGGTCGCGAAAGCTGGCGGGCATGACGCCGACAACAAGAGCGGGATCGTTGTCAATGCGCAGAGTCTTGCCGACAATGTGCGGGTCGGCGCCAAGTGCGCGCTTCCAGAGCCCATCGCTGATGACGACTTCGTTGTTGAAGCCGGGTGTGGCGTCGTGAGGATCGAAGGTGCGCCCCAGCTGCGCGTCGACGCCGAGCACCGCGAAGTAGCTCGGTGAAACCGACTTTCCGGCGAGGCGCGTGGGCTGGCCGCTGCCGGTAAGAGTGTCGGTGCCGAAAAAGCAAAGGGACACATATTGGAAGATTCCCGAGTTCTGAAGGTCTCTCAACTCGGGGATGGAGAGGCCGATGTCGTGCGCGCCCACGCCGGGAAGGTTGGCTTCAATGCGCACCAGTTCGCTGGGGTTGGGGTAGGGCAAAGCATGCAGCAGGGTTGCGTCGATGACGCTATATATGGCGGTGGTGGCTCCGACGCCGAGGGCGATTGTGGCTACCGCAATGAGAGAAAATCCTGGGGATCGCCGAAGCATGCGAACCGCGTACCGCAGGTCAAAGAGCAGATTCTCGATCAGGGGCAGACTTTGCTCGGCGTGATGGTCTTCCCGTATCGCTTCGGCCGCACCGAGCTTGAGCACGGCCTGCCGCCGCGCCTCGGCAGGTGACATACCCGCGCGTAGATTCTCCTCTGTCTGGAACGCGAGATGTTCGGCGATCTCTTCCTGCAGGCGCTGGTCGGCACGGCGTCCGGTGGCGAGATTCGACAGGCGTATGAGGAAGCGTCGCAGGAATCTCACGTTAGATCCTCCGCTTTGACTTCGAAAAAGCGCGCGATGATTGCCGCGGTTTGCTCCCATTCGCGGGTCTCCGCCTGGAGCTGCTTGCGTCCGGCCCCGGTAAGGCGATAGAAGCGTGCCCGGCGGTTGTTTTCCGATGCGCCCCACTCAGAGGCAATCGATCCTTCATGCTCCAGCTTCAGCAGCAAGGGATAGAGCGTGCCCTGGTTGACAGCCAGAAGATCGCCGCTGATCTGCTCGATGCGTCGGGCGATACCATAGCCGTGTTGCGACCCCAGAACATCGAGCGTCTTGAGGACCATCAGCGCCAGCGTTCCTTGCAGGACGTCTGGCTTTTCCTTCATCGGGAGTTACACCTCTAGGGTTCCAACAGGAATGATCGCATGTTTCCTTTTGGAAAACAACAGGAAATTTTGAACGTTCTTTGACCACAAATCCAGAAGATCTGTCGCGGAAACCGCCGGGACACTATTCATTGAAGACGGCGTATTTTGATTTCACGCACGAGCGGGTGGAATGTTGTGGTTGTTACAAAAGAGATTTGTCGGATCGTATCGCGCCTTCAATCTTGCAAGTCGATCAAATTTTGCAGCGCCGTAGGCGGAGCGTACGCGTTCCGGTGGCTCATCTGCCGTCATATGGTTTGCGTACACGGCAGAAGAGACGTAAGGCCGGGCAGCCGCCCAAACATTGCGTGCCCATTGGATATTCATTGCGTCATTCTCGGCAGACTTCCACTGGGCGATGATGGACATCTCGAAGTTGTGATCGCGGTGGTCGAATGCCATCGCATCGCGCGGAACACGCTTGATGGCTCCCTTGATCTCGAAGAGCAGAACCATTGAGAGAGGCGAGGGCGCAGCATTCGCACCATCGCGGAGGACCTTACCCAGATCTGAGCTGAGTGCATCGACAAAGCTCGACTTCCAGTAATACCGCGATCCCGCCGGTACCGCGGCGTCGACCAGGCTCTGGACTGATGTGTATGGCATCTGCTGAACGAGGTCTGCGATCGGTGGTCCAAAGGCGCGAAGTGGCGCGAGAACTTTCTCACCCTCTTCGATCGGCCCTGCATACACGACGATTGCCCCGACCACCGGGGTACCATCCGGCAGATGAAGAAAAGCCAGAGTAGTGTCGAGTTCATCCGGCGTACCTTGCAGGAAGTCTCTATAGAAGGCAATGAATTCGTCCGCGCGATCCCGGGGATGGATGATGAGTCCGCCAAGTACCCCCTCCAGTGGATGAAGCCGGTACCGGAACGTGGTTGCTACTCCGAAGTTTGCCCCCGCACCACGCATAGCCCAGAAGAGATCCGGGTTGAGCTCGTCGCTCGCGGTGAGAAGTTCGCCCTCTGCGGTCACAAGATCAACCGAGAGCAGGTTGTCACACACTGCTCCGTGCTTTCCCATCAAATAGCCCAGCCCGCCGCCGAGAGTCAGACCCGCAATTCCGGTATGTGACACCTGGCCGCCCGTTGTCGCCAGCCTGTGAGCCTCAGTAGCGCGGTCGAACTCACCCCATAAAACTCCAGGGCCGGCAAGAGCCTCGCGCCGGACGGGATCGACTCCAATCGTCTTCATCGGCGAAAGATCAATCATCACTGCGTTTTCACAGACAGCCGTCCCGGCGACGCCATGACCTCCGCCGCGGACGCTCACCTGCAAATTCTCCGTTCGCGCAAGATTGAGTGCAGACTTCACGTCTTGTGGCGAGGCGCAACGCGCGATTAGAGAAGGTTGCCGGTCGATCATGCCGTTCCAGATACGGCGAGCTGCGGAAAACTCTTCATGCGGAGGAGCCAGAAGCGGCCGATCAAAGTGCGGCTGCCATTTGGAAACGAGCGCGAGGATCTGTGCGTTGGTCATCGGACCTCCACCAGTGCGCCACTATCCTACGCAGAACAAGTAAGGATCAGCTACTTCATAGCTGCATGCATCGAGGAAAGCCGGCAGGACTGCTGAAGCTCGGTCCTCTTATGAGAAAGCTCTGACGCCGACCCAACAGGAACCAGAGCGGAAAGTCCTGCAAGAGCGGCTTCGTCAGTTGAACTAAAAATGGAGCAGCTGTCGATTTCCGGTCTCTCGAACGACTATCTGATAACAGAACGATGAGCTACGGCTCGCTGAGTCACAGAAAATACGGAGGTTGTCATGAAATACATCTGTTTGGGATATATCCAGCCGGAGAAATTCGAGAGCATGAGCGAGAACGAGGCTCACGCCATGATGGACGAATGCTTTGACTACGACGACGAGCTGCGGGCGAACGGGCATTTTGCCGCGGGCGAGGCTCTTCAGCCTCCCGACACCGCGACGACCTTGTACTGGAAGAACGGCAAAGTCGCGGTGACCGACGGTCCTTACGCCGAGACCAAGGAACAACTAGGAGGCATCCTGGTGCTTGAAGCGCGCGATCTGAATCACGCCATCCAGCTTATCTCGCAGCATCCCGGAGTGAGATATGGACCTTGGGAGATACGTCCTGCTGCGGATCTGAACGACATGATGCGGGAGAGCGAACGCCGCCGAGGTAGGGCCAAAGGCCGATGAGCATTCTGGAAAGCATGAAAGCCAGTGCTTGAAAATATGCCGCGTACGGCCGCGCAATCGGCCAAGGGATCATTTCGTCCGATCGAAGTCCGCTCAAACCTGATGACGTCACCACGGGCGGAAGCTAATCAGAATTTCAAAAGCGAGGAGCATACATGTCAAAGGTTCGTGTCGCGGGATTTGGTATTTCGTTGGACGGTTTTAGCGCAGGGATAGAGCAGAGCCTGGACAATCCGTTGGGCAAGCGCGGTCCAGAGCTCTTTCAGTGGTTCTTTCATACCAGGACATTCCGCGCCATGCAGGGGAAGGAAGGCGGATCTATCGATGTGGACGACGCGTTCGGACGGCGGTCGATGGAAAACTTTGGCGCCTTCATCCTTGGCCGCAACATGTTTGGTCCGGTCCGTGGCCCGTGGCAGGACGACTCGTGGAAGGGATGGTGGGGTCCCAATCCGCCATACCATGCGCCGACCTTCGTTCTGACGCACTACGAGCGTGAACCCCTCGTGATGGAAGGAGGGACGACCTTCTACTTTGTCAGCGGCGGAATCGAAGAGGCGCTGAGGCTCGCGAAACAAGCAGCGCGTGACAAGGACGTCAAGATTGGAGGCGGTGTCTCCACCGTGCGGCAGTATCTGCAGGCTGGGTTGATCGACTCCCTCCAACTTGCACTTTCACCTGTTGCCCTCGGTCAAGGTGAGGCACTTCTTAGCGGCATTGACCTGCCCGCGTTGGGATTTTCTGTGACGGAGCACGAGGCCACGGAGCACGCGACGCATGTTGTACTCACGAAAAGATAAACGGGGAGCGATGAGAGTTCCGTAACTGTCTCAGCCGCGCCTTGCAGAGCGAAAGCTAGCTCAGCAAACGCGGCATGGTGAAGGTGAAGACGCTGCCCTGGCCGGGCGTCGAGTGGACGCTGATGCGTCCGCCGTGTTGCTCCACAATCGCGCGGCAAATGGCGAGCCCCAGTCCGGTGCCGCCCATCGAACGTGAGTCCGATGCGTCCACCTGCTGGAAACGCTCGAAGATGATCTCGAGCTTCTCCGGCGGGATACCGCGCCCGTGGTCCTCCACTTCGAACGTCACCTCGTTGTCGCCTGTAGCCGTGGCGGTCAGCCGTACTTCGCCGCCGGGCTGAGAGAACTTCACCGCATTGCTGATCAGGTTGGTCAGCGTCTGCAATGTGCGGTCCACATCCACCATGACCTCGACCGGCTGCGCATCGATGCGGAAGGTGATGTTGTTGTGCGCGGCGGCAGTGTGCTGCAGGTCCGCGGCGCGGCGCAGCAGGTCTACCGCATTCGCTTTCTCGCGATGCAGGGGCAGGCGACCCGAGCCGATTCGTTCGAAGTCGAGGATGTCATTGACCAGCCGAACGAGACGGTCGCAGTTGCCGATGGCTACGTCGAGCATCTGGGCCAGCTTCTCTGGCCGCTTCTCGAGCACACCGCCAGCGATCAGGCCGAGCGCGGCGCGCAGCGAGGTAAGCGGCGTGCGCAGCTCGTGGCTCACCGTGGAGATGAACTCGTCCTTCATGCGGTCAAGCCGCCGGCGCTCCGACACATCTGCGAACGCTACGACCGTACCGCTGACGATGCCATCGTGGACAAGCTGGCGCGCGACGTATTCAACGGGGAAGGAAGTGCCATCTTTGCGCCAGAAGACTTCATTGTCCACGCGCACCGGCTCTTCGGAATGCAGCGCTTTCTGGATCGGGCAGTCTTCGTAGGGATACGGTGTGCCGTCAGCTCTTGAGTGGTGGACCAGCTCGTGCGTGTTCTGGCCGATGATCTCGTCCACTGTGTAGCCGAACATGCTCGCGCCGGCCTCATTGCAGAACGTGAGACTGCCGTGGATGTCGAGCCCCCAGATGCCGTCACCTACCGAAGCCAGGATGGATTCTCGCTGCCGCATGAGCGCGTGCAGCTTCTCCTCAGCATCCGTCTGCTCCGTGATGTCGATGCCGTGGCTGAGAACGATGGGTTCGGTGCCGGGCAATTGCAGCAGCTTGTTGCGATAGGCAACAACGGCGGACTGGCCATTGGGCCGCTTGAAATAAAACAGTCCCTGGTGCTCGTGCTGCTCGTTCAGCGCGCTGACGTACTGCTCGTAGTCGCGCTTGTGGTCGTCCGCGATGTAATCGAAGAGCGGTGTCCCGACAATCTCTTCCGGCGTATGGCCGAGGATGGCGGCGGCATGCGAGTTGATCGACTGAATGTTGCCGTCGAGATCGTGCGTGCAGATGATGCCGAGTGAGCCTTCGACCAGTTGGCGATAACGCGCCTCGCTGATGCGCAGGCGGTCCAATTCCTGCCGCTGGTCGGTGACATCGATGCCGGTGGTGATGACGAAGTTGATGTCGCCCTGCGGATCATTGAGCGAGCTCGCAGTCCACGCGATGCGGCGCATTCCGCCCTCACGCGTGCGCCAGTGCATTTCGTAACTGCCGTCAAGCTTGCCGGCACGCGCCTGCTCGAACATGCGCATGGCATGGTCGCGCTCTTCTGCGGGAAAGAGCTCCTCCGGAAAAGAGCGGCCGACCAACTCAGCGAAGCTGAATCCGCTGACGGTCTCGCATGCGCGATTGAAGCGCACGATGCGCCCCGAGGTATCCAGCACCAGCACCAGCGCATGAATCGAATCGAGGACTGAGGTGACGAAGTTGCGCTCGACGGTGAGCGCGCGTTCGATGCGCTGACGTGAGCGCACAACGCGGTCCTGCTGGTTGGTCTTGGTGTAGAGCTCGAGTCGCGTGATGATCTGGCGCGCCAGCACTTCGAGCGTGCGGCCATGCTCGCGCGTAAACATGTTCGGCTCGGGCGAGCACACCGCGAGTGTGCCCAGCACCGCACCGTTCGGAGCAAAGATCGGCGCGGCGGCGTATGAACGGCAATAGGTAGTCGCTGCAAGCGGCACGCCCGATGGCGCAAAGCGATAGTCCTGCGCCGCATCATCGATCACCATCGCATTCGGTTCAAGGATGGTGTACTGGCAAGCCGATGTAGCGCGCGGCTGTTGCCGGCTCAGGAAGCCAATGCGCGATTTGAACCAGACTCGACTCGCGTCGATGAAGGAGATGAAAGCGTAAGGTGCGCGACAGAAGCTTGCTGCGAGGCGAGTGATCTCATCCAATGCCGGATCCGGCAACGTATCGAGGATTTCGTATTGAGCGAGAGATTTGAGCCTCTCGGCTTCATCTCTTTGCATCATCGTAGGACTGGCAATCTGCATGGATGAGGAGGAAGAATCGCCTGCAAGTATTGTGTCAAAGCGTTGGGGGTGAGCCACTGCCACTATTGGTGCAGGGTGACGACAAAGCGGTCATAATCCGTTACTTGCGTGATTCTCCTTTCGGGTAGAGCGGATTTCTCCAAAAGACGCGGTTCCGCAACGGATCGGCAACGCGGTTCAGGCCGGAAAACCGCACTTGCTCCTGCAGAAGAAGAGGGAACAACTGGAATCCGCGAGAGTGGGCCCATCCTAATCAAGCGGGGCCGGTGGATTTCGGGGATTTTTCCCCTGCGGACTGGGATCTCGAAGGCGAGCCTTCCGAAAGCGCTTGCGGCCTGGCGATCGGGCGCAAGTCGCTGTTCCCTTTGGCGCAAGCGAAAGCGGCGAGCCGCGCAAAGGCACATCCGGAAGCAATCGATGTAGATTGCTATACTTGAGGCAGAGCTATGACGCGCCGGCCCAGGCAATCGCCGGGGTCGTTTTCTTCACAGCGGCGTCCAATACGTGGTTCCCACGATGAGTGAACATCTCCGTTCCATTCAGTCTCCCGCCGACATCAAGCGGATGTCGGTCGCGGAACTCACCGAGCTTGCGCAAGAGATCCGCGAGCTCTTGATCAGCAGTCTTTCGAAGACCGGCGGCCACCTGGGACCGAACCTGGGTGTGGTCGAGCTGACCCTGGCGATGCACTACGTCTTTGACACGCCGGTGGACAGGTTTCTCTTCGATGTCAGCCACCAGACCTACGTGCACAAGCTGCTGACGGGACGCGCCGACCGGTTCCACACCATCCGGCAACCGGGCGGGCTGAACGGCTTCATGCTGCGCACCGAATCGCAGCACGATGCCTATGGCGCCGGACACGCAGGCACTGCGCTCTCGGCTGCGCTGGGCATGGCGGTGGCGCGCGATCTTGCCGGCACGCGCGAAAACATTGTGGCGGTGGCGGGTGATGCGGCCTTCACCAACGGCATTTCGTTCGAGGCGCTCAACAATATCGGCGACGCGACCAAACGCCTCATCGTCGTGCTGAACGACAATGAATGGTCGATCGATCGTAACGTCGGCGCTATTGCCAGCTACCTCCACAAGGTGGTGACCAACGAGCACTACACCCACCTGCATGCCCGTGCGGGTCGCTTGATCGAGCGCTTCGGCGGAAAGACTGCCACGAAAGTTGTACGCAAGGCCGAGGAAGCTGCGAAGGGCCTGCTGTGGCCGTCGATGCTCTTCGAGGAGTTCGGCCTCAACTACTATGGTCCCCTCGACGGGCACAACATCGAACTGCTGATCGGCACCTTCAAATTTCTCAAGCGCCAGCAGATGCCGGTGCTGCTGCACATCCTGACGCAGAAGGGTCGCGGCTTCCAGCCGGCGCTGGAGAAGGTAAAGAAGTTCCATGGGCTCGGGCCGTACGATCCGGAGACCGGCGACACCAAGCCGGTCGGCCAGCGCACGTACTCCGAGGTCTTCGCCGAGACGCTGGTGACCCTCGCCAACAATAATGAGAAGGTCGTCGCCATCACGGCTGCGATGCCCAATGGCACTGCGCTCGACCTTTACCGGCCGCACCATCCAACGCGCTACTTCGATGTCGGCATCGCCGAGGAGCATGCGGTCATCTTTGCCGCCGGCATGGCGACCAAGGGCTACCGGCCGTTCTGCGCCATCTACTCGACCTTCCTGCAGCGGGCCTTTGATCCCATCGTGCATGACGTCTGCCTGCAGAACCTGCCGGTTGTCTTCTGCATGGATCGTGGCGGCCTGTCGGGTGACGACGGGGCCACGCACCACGGACTCTTTGACATCAGCTATCTTCGCGGCATTCCCAATGTCATCCACATGGTGCCGAAGGATGAGGATGAGCTAGCCGACATGATGCAGACGGCGCTCGAGCACACTGGCCCCAGCGCC
The DNA here is from genome assembly GCA_963757575.1 of uncultured Acidobacteriaceae bacterium. GTDB lineage: Bacteria > Acidobacteriota > Terriglobia > Terriglobales > Acidobacteriaceae > KBS-83. The sequence goes on along the minus strand of CAVWSD010000003.1, from coordinate 513,034 downwards.
ATCCGCTATCCGCGCGGCACCGGGCCTGGAGTCCAGGTGAAAGCGCAGCCGGTAGCGTTGCCCATCGGCCAGGCGGAGGTCATCCGCGACGGCGGCGATATCGCTGTCCTTGGACTTGGCGCGCTACTGCCAATGGCCACCGAACTGGCAGACGCGCTGGAGGCCGAGGGCCGCTCCGCCGCGGTCATCAACCCACGCTTCGTGAAGCCGCTCGATCGCGAGATGCTCGCGCGCTATGCGCGCAAGGTCCACGCCTTCGTCACCTTCGAAGATCACGTGCTGATGGGTGGCTTTGGTTCTGCCGTGCTTGAGGCGCTGAGCGAGATGGGCTTGCATACGCCTGTAGTGCGCATCGGCTGGCCGGACCGCTTCATCGAGCACGGCAAGGTGGAGGCTCTGCGCGCCAAGCACGGCATCAGCGTGGAGGCGGCGCTCGAGAAGCTGGAACCGCTGCTCAAAACGATGCCGAAGCGCCGTCTGATTGCGCGCTAGCGCTGTTCCTCGTTTGTTGGTGCTTCACCGCACTAGACGGTTGCGGTTCTCCGCCGCAGTGCATCGCGGCGGATGCCGAGCATAATGAACATTGCAATGAGCGACGGCACGACAAGCGTCAACAATCCCCGCTGATAGCCGCCGGTCCAATCCGCGGCAAGCCCCATCCAGTACGGCCCGACAAAGCCGCCGAGGATGGCGATCATGTTGACCGCAGCGATCCCAGCTGCAGCCGATCTGCCGGAAAGGAATTCCGAAGGGATGCTCCACACTGGTGCAGAGATGGCGGACAGTCCGATCATGACGCAGGCAAATGCGGGTACCACGATAGCCGCTCTGCCGGAGGTGCCTGCCGCCGCAAAGCCTGCAGCGACGAGCACGCAGGGAAGCCCGACGTGCAGGTAGCGCTCGCTTTTGCGGTCTGAGTGGGCACTGTTCAGCAGCATCGCGAGTGCGCCGAGAACTCCCAGCAGAGCAACCGTGAGGCCGACCCTGGTGGCGCCGGAGCCAGTGACTCGTTGGATCATGGCCGGAGCGCTGAAGATGTAGCCGTAGTTTCCGATGTATAGGCACAAAAGAAAGAGGCCCAGTACCCAAACGCGCACCTGTCGAAGTGCATGGGCCACTTCGCTGCCTCTATGCACAACGCCAGCAGCTGCATCGTCTCTGGCGAGTGCTGCACGCAGCCAGTCGCGCTCCTCATCATCCAGCCACCGCGCCTTCTCCGGTCCATCGGGCAGGCAAAGCAGAAACAAAATACTAAGCGCGATCGCAGGCAGGCCCTCCAGCAGGAACAGCCACTGCCATCCGGCCAGACCGCCTCGGCCACCCAGGCCCAGCAGTGCCCCTGCCAGCCCACCCATGACAGCCGAGCTGAGCGGCATCGAGATGTAAAAGCGGCTTACGGCGCGGGAACGCTGCGCCAGAGGAAACCAGCGCGACAGATAGTAGATGACGCCGGGGAAGAAGCCCGCCTCCGCGACCCCGAGCAGGAATCGCATTGCGTAGAACTGATGCGTTGTCTTGACGAACAGCATACCGATCGAGATGACGCCCCAGGTAAACATGATGCGCGCCAGCCAGCGACGCGCGCCGAAGCGCACCAGCAGCAGGTTGGAGGGCACCTCGCAGGCGGCGTAGCTGAGAAAGAAGAGTCCCGCACCGAAGCCATACACCGACGCGCTGAAGTGCAGATCGCGATTCATCTGCAACGCGGCGAAGCTGATATTGACGCGGTCCATGTATGCGATGCCGTAGCCGATGGCGATCAGCGGCAGCAGACGCAGGCTGGCCTTGCGCAATGCAGAGCGACCTACCGCCGCCTCATCCTGTTCGGGTACGACGATTGGTCGAAGAACCGCCAAGTGCACCTCTCTTGCGACGCTCCGGTGACGCGCGGGCCAAAGTCGCTTTGGCGGAGGAGACTTGCTGGCGGCGGCACTGTGGAGCATAGCATCGTCCCAGGCGTGGCTGCGTTGAGAAGCGTGCTCAGGATGGGGCGACGGCTTTTGCGCAGCAAGCACAGGAATTACCGCTTTATCAGTAAGTGGCGAATGGCGGGGTGAGCAAAGCGATTTCCATCGATTGCCTTCCATTACCGGGCGCGCGATCGAGAGAAAAACGCCGGGCTGCGCAGCAATCGGCAGATGCGGAGCCGGAGAGGGAAAGCCGCGGTACTGAGATCAACTGATCAGTAAGCGCGCAACCTCCGCGAAGCGAGCGCAAACCGCGTCTCTGGATCGCATTCGGGCATCAAACGCGGGCGATCGCCATACGGTGCATGGGTCGCCCGTTCCTCACGTCTTGCGCGACAGCGCATGCCAAGTCCGCGATGGGAATCTACGCGAAAGAATGACATGGCAACGGTAGACGGGATTGCTCAGCGCATCGTAGGGTATGTGGTTGATTCTTCGACCGCGGGTTCAAGAGACAACACACGGAGACCGGATGGCCGCCCTCTCATTCCTCGATCGCTCTCGCACAATTGCCGCACCGGGATTCAGCCGTTGGCTGGTGCCTCCTGCCGCGCTGGCCATTCATTTGTCTATCGGCCAGGTCTATGCCTTCAGCATCTTCAAAAATCCGCTGCTGGCGTTGCACGGCGCGGACGGCTCGCAGTGGAAGCTCAAGGAGATCGGCTACATATTCTCCATTGCCATCGCCATGCTGGGTCTTTCGGCCGCGCTCTTCGGCAAATGGCTGGAAACCGCGGGGCCGCGCAAGGCGATGTTCGTCGCGGCGTGCTGCTTCGGCGTCGGTTTTGAGATCGCCGCAGCGGGCGCCAGCGCACACCAGATATGGCTGATCTATCTCGGCTACGGGGTCATCGGCGGCATCGGTCTGGGACTCGGCTACATCTCGCCCGTCTCCACGCTGATCAAGTGGTTCCCGGACCGTCCCGGACTCGCGACGGGCATGGCGATCATGGGTTTTGGCGGGGGCGCCATGATCGGCTCGCCGCTGGGCACCCACCTGATGGCCTTCTATAAAGCGGGTGGTCATGCGGCGATTCCCACTGCATGGATGACCATGGGCATCCTCTATTTCATCTTCATGATGTTCGGTGTCTTCACCGTACGCGTGCCCCCGGATGACTGGAAGCCTGCTGGGTGGACGCGGCCCGCCCATCAGTCCACGATGATCAGCTCCCATAACGTGGAGGTGAACACGGCCATGCGCACGCCGCAGTTCTACTTTCTGTGGGTGGTGCTGTTGCTCAATGTGACGGCGGGCATCGGCATCCTCGAGCAGGCATCCCCCATGATTCAGGACCTCTTCCACGGGCAGGTGACGGCTGTAGCCGCCGCTGGGTTCGTCGGTGTCCTGAGCCTCTTCAATATGGGCGGCCGATTCATTTGGGCGGCGTGTTCGGATTTCTTCGGCCGCAAGCCGACATACATGATCTTCTTCGCAGCCGGCGCCCTTCTTTACTTCCTGCTGCCGTACACCGGCACGGAACATATGGACAGCGTCGCGCTGTTCGTCCTCATCGCCGGCCTGCTCATCAGCATGTATGGCGGTGGCTTCGCGACGATACCTGCCTATTTGCGCGATATGTATGGCCCGTATAACGTCAGCGCGATCCATGGCCGCCTGCTAACAGCCTGGTCGGTGGCGGGCATTGTCGGGCCGCTGATCGTGAACGGGATTCTCGATCACTACATCGCGATGCACGTCCCGCGAGAGCAGGCGTATCCGCTCATTCTCCACATCATGGCGGGACTGCTGGTGATCGGCTTCTTCGCCAATCTGCTGGTGCACCCTGTGGCGAACCGCTTCTGGATGAAGGAACAGCCCATTGGCGTGACGCCCGCCGGACACTGACAAGATTGCAGCGATCACCGCAGGGAGAAATTGGCATGAGCAAAGAGACCGCAGCCTCTTCACAACCTAAGACTTCCCCAGGCCTCATCGCAGCCGCCTGGATCGTGGTCTCTCTCCCGCTCGCCTGGGGCGTCTACAACACGGCGCTGGGCGCAGCAAAGCTATTCACGCATCTGCACGCGGGCAATCCACCCGCACAGGTGAAAGCTCCTTGAGTGATGAAGTGCGACTGCCCTCGCGACGGCTTCGCAGGTGATCGGACGGTGTCACGCCCAGCGAGTTGCCAATCCCATCCCGCGGCCCTGCATAATTCCCGACAACCATAATTCCCGACAACCAGGTTCAGCATTCGGGATTCGTACTAAGGGGGTGTCTCATGGGCGCCATACTTGGTCTGATTTTTGTAGGTGTCGCAATTCTCCTCGTCCTCGGCTTCTTTGCGGTGAACCGCTGGAGCAGCCGCGCGCGAGATCGGGAAAAGAGCAGGGCCTGCGCAGCAAGTCGGCAGATGAGGAGCAGCGAAACGGACAGCCGCGGCACTGGGATCAACTGATCAAGAAGCGCACAGTCTCCGCGTAGGAGCGCAGACCGCGTCTCTGTTCTGCAGCCCCTGTACTTTTCATCCCTGTCGCCATAGCGCTGCTGATGCCATGCCCAGGCGGAGCGAACGATCTCATCCAGCGCGTTGTAGCGCGGCTTCCACCCGAGTTCATCAATAATTTTGTTCGAACTGGCCACCAGCACGGCCGGATCACCAGCGCGGCGCGGCTCTTCGATCACCGGAATGGGATGTCCGGTAACCCGGCGCACCGACTCCACCACCTCGCGCACGCTGAACCCCTGTCCATTGCCGATGTTGTAGATCAGCCGCGAGCGCGTACCAAGCGCGTCAAACGCGAGGATATGCGCATCCGCAAGGTCGCCGACGTGCACGTAGTCGCGGATGCAGGTGCCGTCCGGCGTTGGATAGTCCTTGCCGAAGATCTTGATGCTCTGCCTGCGGCCCAGCGCCACGTCCAGGATCAGCGGGATCAGGTGCGATTCCGGCTCATGCGCTTCACCGCGACCCTCAACGGCACCCGCAACATTGAAGTAGCGGAGACTGGCGTAGCGCAGCCCGTGGATGCGGTTGATCCAGGTCAGCATGTGCTCGACCAGCAGCTTGCTCTCGCCATAGGCATTGGTGGGCGCCAGGGTCGCTGTCTCCTCAATGGGCGTTTTTTCAGGCTCGCCATAGACCGCCGCGGTCGACGAAAAGACCAGCCGATCCACTCGCGCGGCAAGCATCGCTTCGAGCAAACTGAGAGTCGATGCGGTGTTATTGCGAAAGTAAACTTCCGGGTGCTTCATGCTCTCGCCCGCTTCGATGAGCGCCGCAAAGTGCATCACACCATCAACCTTCTCCTCGCGGAAGACCTTCTCCAGTAGCTCCCGATCGGCCAGGTCTCCCTCGATCAAGTGGGTTCCGGCTGGGACGAGCTCCCGGTGACCGTGACAGAAGTTGTCGTAAATCACCACATTGTGGCCGGCAGACAAAAGCCGCAGTGCAACAGTGCCACCGATATACCCCGCACCACCCGTCACTAGAATCTTCAAGAATTTCTCTCCTGTATTGAAATGAAACCAGCTGGATCCTCGTCATTACCAAGGGGACCTACTTGTTTACGCTTTGTAAAACGGCAACCAGAGGTGTTCCGGCCTCGTCTCACCCCGGTATTATGGACGATAAGCTCGCGTGTGTTTTCGCGAGCTGGCGTCGGCTCTCAGGCCGTCGTCGAGGGCCTTGAAAGGAAAGGGATACGCAGGGGACGGAGCCGGTGTTGCGATACACCTACGTCTCGCCTGCGCACCACTTTCGGGGTACTGCAATACCTTGGGAATCCAAGGTATCTTTCAAGCACTCGGAGGTACTTTCGTACCAGAGTGAGATTGAATTCCTTGCTAGTTTTCTGTCTGTCAGACGATAGCGCGCCGCCCAAACAATGCGGCAGACAGTATCAGAAATCGCAATGGAGGGCTGGGAAACCAGCGTACGACAATTTTCACGATCGTTAGCCGAGTAGGGAAGATATGCCGACTGAACGCATTTCTGTAAATTCGAATTTTGGGCTGTTGGACGACGGCGGTAAACGCTGGGGCTCTCTTGCCACCAGCATGATTACCAACGTGACCGTTCTCATTCTCCTGCTGATTATTGGAGCGATTCACCACCAGGTGGTGGTGAAGAAGATGCAGGCCGACGCACTGCTGTTTCCTGTCGAGCCACCGAAGCCGCCCAAGGTCGAGGTTCCTAAGGTCAAGGTTGTCGCGCCGCCGCAACCGCCCAAGCTTGAGATCGCCAAGATAGAGCCGCCGAAGATCCAGCCGCCGAAGCCGGAGATCGAGCCACCCAAACCGGTGAAGCTGGATGTGCCAAAGCCGGTCTTGAACATTCCACCCGCGCCGCCGAAGGCTGTTGCTCCGCCACCGGCACCAAAGGTGGGCATGTTCGCCAGCAACAAGCCAACACCGGTAGCTAACAATCAGAGCAAGCCGCAGGCGAGCACCGGCGGTTTTGGTGATCCGCATGCCGTGGCTCCCAACCCGAATGCAAACCGGCCGGCAACCATCGCCGCGCTTGGCTCCTTCAATGCAGCCCCCGGCGCGAATAGTGGCGCAGGTGCGGCACGCAAGGGCACAGTGCAGGGTGTGGACTTCGGCGCTGGCGTTAAGAATGGCGTCCCCGGCGGCACCAGCCACGGCGCTGTTGCCTCCGCTGGATTCGCAAACGGCGTTGTCGGCGGAACCGGGAAGCCGGGCGGCCATGGCACCGTTGCCAGCGCGAGTTTCGGCCCCGCGGTTGGTGGTCCAGGCCATGTGCAGCTCGCACAGGCCACAGCCGAGCCGGCTTTTACTCCGCCGGTCGTGATCTCTGAGCCGAAGGCGAAATATACCGCTGAGGCACAGGAAGCAAAGGTCCAGGGTGAGGTCACTCTGAAGGTGCGGTTCCTCGCCAGCGGTCAGGTCGAGGTAATCGGCGTGGTCAATGGTTTGGGCCATGGGCTTGATGAAGAAGCGCGGCACGTAGCTGAAAACATTCGCTTCAAACCGGCAATCCGCAATGGACAGCCGGTGGATCACACAACGCTCATTCACGTGACATTCCAGTTGGCATAACAGGGTGTTTCACCGCACCACCAGTGTTCGGAAGTTCGACTTAGGAGCCGGGAAATGAAACTGCGGAATTTTTGGATGACAACTCTGCTTTTGACGCTTGGCGTCACGAGTGCTCAGGCAAAGAAAGAGAAGTACGCTGTAGCTCCCGCCCTGACTCCAGAGCAGAACGCCTTGATCAAGAAAGCTATTGCTGCTGAGAAACTGACCATTAAGGGCATTCAGCAGAAATCGCCTCTTGTCCAAACCTACATACAAAACATGAAGGGCGACACCAAGCTCTATGCAGTGCCGGTTTCCGACCAGTACATGCTGCAGCGGGTGGACTTCGGCAAAAGCTTCTACGGCAAGTCCTACTCCACGGGCGAGGCCAGCGAATCGTCACACGGGATGTTCAAGGGTTCGCTTACGGCGATGGGATTGCTCTCGAAGAGCCTTCTGCCGGGCAACGTCCGCTACATGCCGGATGGTTTCCTGGAGATGATGTTCATCGATCCCAGCGGCTTTGATCAGCAGCACTACGATTTCATCCCGGTGCGCAAAGCCTTCCTTGGCACTGTTCGTTGCGATGTGTTTGACGTGCATCCGAAGCCCGGTCTGGGCAATGGCCGCTTCACCGGCCGTATCTGGGTGGATGACGATTCCGGAAACGTGGTGCGCTTCAACGGCACCTACACCGGTGGCGACATGGCGGACAAGGCCGACGATAACGACTACTTCCATTTCGACAGTTGGCGGCAGAACCTGCAGCCAGGCGTCTGGTTGCCGGTAGGCGTCTACGTCGAGGAGACGTCCAGAAAAGACAAGGAGCATCCGGTCTCGTTCAAGGCGCACACGCAGATCTGGGGCTACTCCCTCAAGGTCCCGACACACCAGTCGGACAATGAGTCGGTCAAGATCGACGACGTAACCGATCAGAGCCAGAACTCAGATGACGTGAGCCCGCTGCAGGCGCAACGCGAGTGGATCTCACAGGCCGAAGAAAACGTGCTCGATCGCCTCACTCAGGCTGGTCTGCTCGCTGCTCCCAGCGATTTCGACAAGGTGCTTGAGCAGGTAACCAACAACATCATCATCGGCAACAATATTGAGCTCGCTGCGCCGGTACACTGCCGCGTGATGTTGACCACTCCGCTCGAGTCGATAGCGGTGGGCAATACCATCATCCTCAGCAAGGGCCTGGTCGATACGCTTCCAACAGAAGAAGCGCTCGCCTCTGTGCTCTCCTTCCAGCTTGCACACATCGTGCTCGGACACCACATTGATACGAAGTACGCATTCAATGACCGGCTGCTCTTCCCCGATGAGTCGACCTTCGAGCGCATCCAGATGCACCACACGGATACGGACGACACCGAAGCTGCAAAGAAGGCCATCGTCCTGCTCGACAAGTCCATTTACAAGGATAAGCTGGGCAATGCCGGCCTTTACTTTGCGCAGCTGCAACAGCGCGAGAAGGAGCTCAGCGCTCTGAACACACCACGTTTGGGCGACTCCATGCTCGACTCCACCGGTCAGCCCTGGCTGATCGCCGTGCAGAAGCGGGCTCCGAAGCTCGATCAGGACAAGCTGGATCAGATCGCAGCGCTCCCGCTGGGCAGCCGCCTACGCACCGATGCGTGGGATGACAAGGTGTATACCCTGAAGACCACGGCTCCTGTACTGCTCAACGCCCGCGATAAAATGCCATTTGAAGTCACTCCGGTCTATTACAAACTGGCCCGGTATGACCAGGCACAGAGCGCGGCCAGCGCCGATCCATCCACGCAGCAGCAGCCCGCTCAGCCGAATCAGGCAAGTGCGCAGCCAGCCGCACCACCGCAGTAGGTTGACGAATTCTGACGCGGCGGCGACGCAACGAACTTCGCCCCCGTGTGCCATTTCTCAAGTCTGTGATAGGCGGGTCAGCTGACCCGCCTTGTTGTACATCTGGAATCTGACTGTTTCGAGAGATCCCCTGTGACGAAAAAACTTTTTTTATTCGCCGCTCTCCTCCTTCTCCCGACGATCAGTCGAGCCCAGGTCGTAGCAGCCGGTAAGGGCGGCAATCAACAATTGTTCGTCGGCGCCACTTTCTCGGATTTCGATCCAGATTACGGCTACCAACGGTTGTACGGGATTGGTGCATACGCCGATTACAATCTGACTCCGCGCGTGGGCGCCGAGGCAGAGGTTCGCTTCCATCGCTTCCGCCAGTTGTCCAATATTCACGAGGACAACTACCTGATCGGCCCGCGGTACAACTATCATCACAGGCGCTTCACCTTTTACGCCAAGGGGTTGGTGGGCCTGGGCTATTTCAACTTTCCCGGCAACGCAGCCCACGGCACCTACTTCGCCACCGCGCTCGGTGGCGGCGTCGATTACCGCCTGACGCGCAGGATTTATGTTCGTGGCGAGTACGAATACCAGATCTGGCCAGGATTTGTTGGACCGCCCGATCCGGTTCCGGTACCCCCGCAGAACCGGCCCAACGGCCTAACCCCCAACGGGTTCGCCGTCGGCGCTTCGTACCGTATCTTCTAGTTCAGCGGCAGAGTGCTCCAGATCAGCACCTACTCCGACGATTGATCCCTCAGCTCGATGGAACGAGAAAGGCCCGGCACACAATTGTGCCGGGCCTTCGATCTTGCACCACTGCGGAATCAGAAGTGGTATGCGATACCGATCGTTGGGTTGTTGACGTTGTAATAGCGCTTGGTGTCGGCGCTGGTGATGCCGAAGTCCGGCGCCTTCACGATAATCCCGCGGTACTCGGCACGGATGTCAAAGCTGGGGCTCAGCTCATACGCGATGCCGCCGCCGTAGAGAGCGCCGATATTCGTGGTCCGCTTGGGGTTGAATACCTGGGTTCCAGTATCGTCCAGTGAGGAGAAGATAAATCCTCCCGGACCCGCCTCGAGAAATGGATTCCAGTTGCGAAAGCTGAAGTTGAAGACGTAGGCGGCCGAGATCTCCTGCATCCTCGTGTGGATGTTGTAATTCAGGTTGCTGTAGATGTAATTGGTGTAGTACTGCGCCCACTGGTAGTTCACCTCGAGCGCGCTACGCGGCGTCACCATGTAGCGGTAACTCGCCAGTACGCCCGGGCCATAGCAGGTGCCGCCGCCTGTTGAAGTGGAATTGGCCGCGGTCGTGGCAATGGTGGGGGCCAGACACCCGGACTGAAAGACGCCTTGCCCGTTTACATAAGGTGGGATAACGAGGGTGCCGCTAACACTTGCGTCCTGACGGCTCTCCTGCGCAAAGCTTGCTGTTGCCAGCATCGGCAACAACAGAAACAGCAACGAAATCTTCTTCATTCGGTCCTGAACCTCAAGCGTGGAGCGCGGCGCGCATTTGCACCAGCCCCCCGGACGGGCGGAAGTCACTACAGGATGATCCTGGCGTTCTGCCCAATTGTACCTGCCGCTCGCCTGCCCTGGCGTGCTCAGCATCGCTTTCCTTTGTTCTACGCGATCGAATCGGCCTCGACAGCGTACTGATGAGGTCTGCCACGCTCCTGCGAGAACGCACGCACCGCTTGCAAAAATGCAACTGCAGAGTGCGAGAGGGCGCCGGCGCGGCGATGCACCAGCCGGAGTTGGCGCTCGAGTTTGACTTCGGCGATGGGCACCTTCACCAACTCGCCCAGCTCAATCTCCCGAGCGGCCGCAAGCTCCGGCACGAACGCAACGCCATTACCCATTGCGACGAAGCGCTTCACCGCTTCAAGACTTGGCAGCTCAACACCGATATTCAGCGGCGTCTTGTGCTGCGCAAAGGTAGCGACAATCTGCCGGCGCAGCGGCGACGCAACATTGTGCGCGACAAAATTCTGTGCGCCGAGCTCACGCAGGTGCACGCGGCGGCGTCCAGCAAGTGGATGACCGGCATGCACCACGAATGCAACGGCGTCCGAATAGACCACAATGGACCGGAACTGGTCCGGATCAGGCCGGAAGGAGAGCACGCCCAGCTCGGATCGTCGCGCCTGCAGATCATCCGGAATACGACTTGCCAACGAACGCTGCACGGCGAGCGAAATGTGCGGCGAGATGTGCCGGAAACGGTCCAGAAGAGGCAGCAGATACAGAGTCGTGTATTCGTTCGCTGCCAGATTCAGCTGGCCACGCTCGAGCGTCTTCAACTCCCGCACGGCGCTTGCCGCTTCAGCCCGCAATGTCACGAGTCTCTCCGCATAAACACGCAACACCTCACCCGCCGCGGTAAGTGAACCATCGCGCGATGCACGCTCGAAAAGCGGCTCGCCCAGCTCATCTTCAAGCTTGCGGATTACCTGGCTCACCGAAGGCTGGGTGCGCAGGAGGCGCTGCGCTGCGCGGGAGAAGCTACGCTCCTCCACCACTGCCAGGAAGGTTTCCAACTGCTGCAGATCCATAAGCCTATCGCCAGTCCAGGTAGAACATTCCATCGCATTATAAATATAATTAATCATAATTACTGAAACAATAAATTTGCATTATGCATCGCTGTCCCGCATGATGCATTTGAGGGCCGCACATGACGCTCAGTGAACCGACGGGAACGCCGCAGGATCGGATTGTCTTCTTCGACACCACGCTGCGAGATGGCGAACAGTCCCCGGGCTGCAGTATGAGCACACCGGAAAAGATCGAGATGGCCCATGCGCTCGACGATCTGGGTGTGGACATTCTGGAAGCCGGGTTTGCAATTTCCTCCGAAGGTGATTTCCAGGCCATCCGGGCAGTCAGCCAGGCAGTTCGCCGACCTGTAATCGCGTCGCTGGCTCGTGCCCGCAAGCTGGATGTGGAGCGCGCGGCGCATTCGCTTGACCTGGCGGAACGTCCACGCATTCACACCTTTCTTGCCAGTTCCGACCTGCACCTCGAAGTCAAGCTGAAGATGTCCCGCGCACAGGCGCTCGACCAGGCCACTGCCGCGATACGCCAGGCGCGCAGCTACGTGGATGATGTGGAGTTTTCAGCTGAGGACGCCACCCGCAGCGACATGGATTTTCTCGCCCAGCTGGTTGCGGCAACCATCGAGGCCGGCGCAACAACTATCAATCTTCCCGATACCGTCGGCTATTCGACGCCCAACGATTACGCGCAGATGTTCCGTGACATCCGCAGCCGCGTCCCGGCTGTCGCCGGCATCACGCTCTCCGCACATTGTCATGACGATCTGGGCATGGCGGTGGCCAATAGCCTGGCAGCGATTGAGGGCGGCGTACGCCAGATCGAATGCACCATCAATGGCATCGGCGAGCGCGCCGGCAATGCTGCGCTGGAGGAGATTGCCGCGGCGTTGATGGTACGGCGCGACAAATATCCCCATCCCCACTCGCTGAAGAACGAGCGTCTTTATACGACAAGCCAGATGCTGTGTGCGCGCATCAGCTTCCGCCCCGCGCCAAACAAAGCGGTCGTAGGCGCGAATGCCTTCGCGCATGAGGCCGGAATTCATCAGCACGGCATGCTGGCCAACCCATTGACCTACGAGATCATGACGCCCGCTTCGGTGGGCGTGCCTTCGAACAGCATGGTGCTGGGAAAGCACTCCGGCCGCCATGCTCTGGCGCATCGCCTGCAGGAGCTCGGACACAAGCTCGAAGCTGCAGAACTGGATGTGTTCTATCACCGCTTTGTAGAGCTGGCCGATCGCAAGAAAGCCATTTATGACCAGGACCTGGTCGCACTTGCCACGCAGTCGAGCGCGCGGGCCACAACTCTGGCCGAGGCCTAGGAGAGCGCTGCATGAAGTTGAAAATTCTGGTTGTCGCCGGTGATGGTATCGGTCCCGAAGTGACCCGCGAGGCGGTGAACGTGCTGCGCAGTGTCGCTGAGGTCGGCGGGCACGAATTCCAGTTCTCCGAGGCACCGATCGGTGGCGCCGCTATCCACGCGGAGGGCAGTCCGCTCCCGCAGAAGACACTCGACGCCGCGCTCGCGAGTGACGCAGTCCTTCTCGGCGCAGTAGGCGGCAACGAATTCAATTCCCTACCTCCCGATCGGCGGCCCGAGGCCGGCCTGCTCCAGTTGCGCAAAGCGCTGGGTGGCTTCGCCAACCTGCGGCCTGCCTTCGCCTTCCCTGCGCTTGCAGCCAATTCGCCGCTGCGGCCGGAGGTGATCGACGGCGCAGACATCCTCTTCGTGCGCGAGCTGCTGGGCGGCCTCTACTTTGGACAGCCGCGAGCATGGCAGCGCGAATCGAATTCTGCGTGGAACACCATGCGGTACACGCGCGACGAGGTTGTTCGCGTGGCTCGCGTTGCCTTTGAGCTGGCGTCGAAACGGCGGAAGAAAGTCACCTCCGTCGACAAAGCAAACGTCCTCGAAGTCTCGCAGTTGTGGCGCGCCACCGTAACCGAGATCGCTGCGCAGTATCCGGAGATCACGCTGGAGCACCAATATGTCGATGCGTGCGCGATGCACCTGATGAATACGCCGCGCAACTTCGACGTGGTGCTCACGGAGAATCTCTTCGGCGACATCCTCTCGGACGAATCGGGCGTCATCACCGGTTCACTCGGCATGCTGCCATCGGCGACTGTCGGCGGCTCCGTCAATTTATATGAGCCTGTCCATGGCTCCGCACCGGACATTGCCGGCAAGGGTATCGCCAATCCGCTCGGCGCGATCCTGACCGCGGCCATGCTGCTGCGCCACACCGCGCACCTCGAAGGCGAGGCGCAGGCAGTCGAGTCCGCTGTCCGCACCGTGCTTGAACGCGGCTATCGCAGCGCCGATCTGCTGCGTGCCGGGGACGCGCGCCAGGCGGCCACCTCAACCGAGGAGTTGGGCAAGGTCGTCAACGGAATACTCAACGACACGCTCGATCGTCATCAGTCCCTCCACGCTGTCTAGCAAGCCACACAGGCGATACACCTGTCGCAAAGGAAGCTGAATCGATGTCCCAGCCGCAAACACTTCTTGAGAAGGTCTGGCAGCAACACGTCGTTGCAGAGCCTGCCGGCGAGCCGACCATCCTATATATCGATCTGCATCTGGTTCACGAGGTCACATCGCCGCAGGCCTTCGACGGGCTGCGCCTGGCAGGTCGCAAGCTGCGCCGGCCGGACCGTCACATCGCCACGGTGGACCACAACGTCCCCACAACCAGCGCGCAGGATCGCCTGGTGATCGCCGATCAGGTCTCCGCGCGACAGGTGAATGCGCTGCGCACGAATTGCGCGGAGTTCGGGATCGAGTTCTTCGATGTGCAGGACGCGAGCCAGGGGATTGTGCACATGATCGGCCCGGAGCTTGGCGCTACCAAGCCAGGAATGACCATCGTCTGCGGCGACTCGCACACGTCCACGCACGGCGCGTTCGGAGCGCTGGCCTTCGGCATCGGCACGTCGGAGGTCGAGCACGTGATGGCAACGCAGACGCTGCCGCAGTCCACGCCGAAGACCTTCCGCATCAATGTCGAAGGCAAGCTGCCGCATGGCGTCACGGCCAAGGACATCATCCTCGACATCATCGGGCGCATCGGCACAGATGGCGCGACCGGCCATGTCGTCGAATACGCAGGCTCGGCTATCCGCGCGCTCTCCATGGAAGAACGGATGACCATCTGCAACATGAGCATCGAGGCAGGTGCGCGTGCCGGCATGATCGCTGCCGACGAAACCACCTTCGCATACCTGAAGGGCCGCCGCTTCGCGCCGAAGGGTGCGGCATGGGACGAAGCCGTCGCCCACTGGCGCACATTGCATACCGACGAAGGTGCGCGCTTCGATCGCGAGATGACGATCGATGCCGCGGAACTCGCCCCCAGCGTGACCTGGGGTACGTCGCCCGGCATGGTCACACGCGTGGATGCCATGGTTCCCTCCATTGAGGATGCGCGCAGCGAAGCCGATCGCAAGAGCTACGCGCGCGCCCTCGAATATATGGACCTGAAACCGGGCGTCCGCATCGAGGACATCGCTGTCGATCGCGTCTTTATCGGCTCATGCACGAATGCGCGTATAAGTGACCTGCGCGCCGCGGCCGCGGTCGTCCAGGGACACCATGTCGCAACAACGGTACGCGCCATGGTGGTGCCCGGCTCACAACTGGTGAAAAGGCAGGCCGAAGAAGAGGGCCTCGATCATATCTTCCGCGCCGCAGGATTCGAATGGCGCGAGCCCGGATGTTCGATGTGCCTGGGCATGAACCCGGACATCCTGCAGCCCGGCGAGCGCTGCGCCTCCACCAGCAACCGCAACTTCGAAGGACGCCAGGGCCGCGGCGGACGGACGCATTTGCTTTCGCCCGCGATGGCCGCGGCTGCCGCGGTGACTGGCCACCTCACAGATATTCGCAACTGGCCGTCCACGGAAAAATCGAAATCTGCAGAACCGGCAGTTCTTCAAGGAGGTTCTCGCTGATGGAAGCCATCCGCACACTCACCAGCACCGCCGCCCCGCTGCCGCTGCCCAACATCGACACCGATCAGATCATTCCCAAGCAGTTTCTGAAACGAATCGAGCGGACTGGTTATGGCGACTTCCTCTTCTACGACTGGCGTCGCATTCAGGATGGCCCGAATGCCGGCCAGCCCAAGCCTGAATTCGTGCTCAACAGACCCGAGCACAAGGGCGCGAAGATCCTGATCGCGGAAAGGAACTTCGGGTGCGGCTCTTCCCGCGAGCACGCCGCATGGGCCATTCAGCAGTTCGGCTTCCGCGCTGTCATCGCGCCGTCGTTTGCAGACATCTTCTTCTCGAACGCAGGCAAGAACGGCCTCATCCTCGCGTGTCTCACGGATGACGAGGTCCAAACATTGCTCTCGCGCTCAACGGCAAACCCGAAGCACACCATTACTATCGACCTCGAACAGCAGACGGTGACAGACGACCAGGGCTTTCACGCGCACTTTGATATCGATCCGTTCCGCAAATATTGTCTGCTGAATGGACTGGACGACATCGGCCTCACGCTGCGACACGAGGATGCGCTCGACAGCTACGAACAGAAACATGATGCCGCGTTCTGGCTTGCTCCCAAGCCCGCCGCGCCCGCAACAGCAACACCGGAGACCCGCTAGCTCATGGCTCACGATGCAACCAGCAACGGCGCAAGCGCCGGGAAGAAAAATTCCATCGCCCTTACCGAAGGTCCTTCACGGGCAGCGGCGCGCTCCTTCCTGCGCGGCGTTGGCTTCAGCAACGAAGACCTGCACAAGCCGATCATCGGCATTGCGAACACCTGGACGGAGATTGGTCCCTGCAATTTCCATCTGCGCGACGTAGCCGCCGCAGTGAAGCAGGGCGTACGCGAAGCGGGCGGAACACCGATGGAATTCAATACCGTCACTATTTCGGACGGCATCACCATGGGTACGCAGGGCATGAAGGCCTCATTGATCTCGCGCGAAGTCATCGCCGATTCAGTGGAACTGGTAGCGCGCGGCAATTTGTTTGACGGCATTATCTGTATCGCCGGCTGTGACAAAAACATGCCGGGCACCATTATGGCCATGTGCCGCCTGGATATCCCCGGCCTCATGCTTTACGGCGGCTCCATCGCGCCCGGCAAGCTCAAGCAGGCCGACGGCTCGTTCGTTGACATCACCATCCAGAATGTCTTTGAAGCGATCGGCTCGCATGCCGCCGGTAAGATCAGCGACGATCAACTGGAAGCCGTCGAAGCAGCGGCCTGTCCCGGCCCTGGCGCCTGCGGTGGCCAGTTCACGGCGAACACCATGGCGATGGCCGGCGAATTTCTCGGCATCTCGCCGATCGGCCTGACTGGCGTGCCCGCCATGGCCGCGGACAAGCCCGATGCGAGCCGCGAGGCAGGCCGGCTGATCATGGATCTCTGCCGCCGCGATCTGCGGCCGTCGAAGATCATCACCCGCGAGGCGCTCGAAAACGCGATCACTGCTGTGTGCGCCTCCGGTGGCTCGACCAATGCTGTGCTGCACCTCATCGCGATCGCGCGCGAGATGGGGCTGAAGCTGACCATGGACGATTTCGATCGCATCAGCGAGAAGACGCCGCTGATCTGCGATCTCACGCCGGGCGGCAAGTACGTCGCCAAGGATTATCAGGACGCAGGCGGTTCGCGGGTGCTGGCAAAGCGCCTGCTCGATCGCGGCCAACTGCACAACACTGTGACAGTCACAGGCAAGACGCTTCATGAAGAGGCAGCGGCGGCAGTCGAGACGCCGAAGCAGCCGGTGATCCGCGCGTGGGACCAGGCGCTGAAGCCGACGGGCGGCCTCGTCATTCTCAAGGGCAATCTCGCTCCCGACGGATGTGTGGTCAAGGTCGCTGGACACGAGCGCATCTTCCATCGCGGCACGGCACGCGTCTTCGAAAGCGAGGACGACTGCTTTGCGGCCGTTGAGTCCGGCAAGATCAATCCTGACGATGTGCTGGTGATCCGCTATGAAGGTCCGCGCGGCGGCCCAGGCATGCGCGAGATGCTCGCGGTAACGGCGGCGATCAAAGGCATTCCTGAATTGTCCGAGACCGTTGCGCTGCTGACCGATGGCCGCTTCTCCGGGGCGACGCGCGGCCTGATGGCCGGCCATGTTGCGCCCGAGGCGCAGCTTGGCGGCCCCATTGCCGCGGTACGCGAAGGCGACTCGATCGTCTTCGATATTCCCAATCGCAAGCTCACGCTTGAAGTACCGGATGCGGAGATCGCAAGCCGCCTCAAATCGTGGAAGGCTCCGGAACCACGCTTCAAGTCAGGCGTTTTCCGCAAGTATGCGGACAGCGTCAGCTCCGCCTCGCTTGGCGCGGTGACCGTCTAGCCACAAGCGTGGATACAAATATCGCAGCAGCGAATGCAATAGAAAGGACACCAGATGAGCAGACCGCAATCCGAATCCGGCACAGGAACAACGGTCCTCACCGGCGCGGAGATCGTCTGGGCTACCCTCGATGGCGAAGGTGTCCGCGAGGTCTTCGGCTATCCCGGCGGCGCCATCCTGCCCATCTACGACGCGTTGCGCAAGTTCCCCATCCGCCACATCCTCGTCCGGCACGAACAGGGCGCCGCGCACATGGCCGATGGCTATGCGCGCGCTTCGGGCCGCGTCGGGGTCTGTATGGCAACCAGCGGGCCGGGCGCGACCAATCTCGTCACCGGCATCGCGACCGCGATGCTCGACTCCGTTCCCATCGTCGCGATCACTGGACAGGTCTCGTCGAAGGTGCTTGGCTCGGATGCATTTCAGGAAGTGGACATCACCGGAATTACGCTGCCCATTACCAAGCACAACTTCCTCGTCACGCGCGCGGAAGACATTGCGCCGGCGATTCGCCTTGCGTTTCAGATCGCCACCTCCGGCCGGCCCGGCCCTGTGCTCATCGACATCACCAAGGATGCGCAGCAGGCCACAGCGCCCTTCGACTTTGCTGTTTGCGCGCCATGCGCAGCACGTCCGCACCCGATGCTGCGTGCGGAATCGAGCGCCATCCGCGAAGCCGTCGCGCTGATTCAGTCGGCGAAACGCCCCGTTATCCTTGCCGGCCATGGCATCACGCAGTCCGGCGCGGAGCAGCAGGTGATCGCCTTCGCCGAATCGCAGCAGATTCCTGTCGCTTCCACGCTCCTCGGCCTCGGCAGCTTCCCCGCCGCGCATCCGCTGCATCTCGGCATGATGGGCATGCATGGCGAATCGTGGGTGAACCATGCGATTCAGGAAGCCGACCTGTTGCTCGCCTTTGGCATGCGCTTTCGATGATCGCGTCACCGGCAACCTTGCGCACTACGCGCAGAACGCAAAGAAAATTCACATCGAGATCGATCCTTCCGAGATCAACAAGAACGTCCGCGTGGACGTCGCGCTCATCGGCGACCTGAAAATAGTTCTCGAAACGCTGCTGCCGATGCTTCCAAAGCGCACTGACACCGGCTGGCTTCGCCAGATCCATGGATCGAAGGGCACCGCGTCGGTGCGCGATATCGTCAATCTCCCCGACAACGGCCACCTCTATGCGGCGCATGTGATTCACGACATCTGGCGCGAGGCGCAGGCGGCCGGGCGCGAACAGGAAACCATCATCGTTACAGATGTAGGCCAGCACCAGATGTGGGAGGCGCAGTACTTCAAGCACGAGGTGCCTCGCTCGCTTGTGACCTCGGGCGGCCTCGGCACCATGGGATTCGCGCTGCCCGCGGCGATCGGCGCGAAGACTGCCTGCCCGCAAAAGGACGTCTGGGTGATCGCCGGTGATGGCGGCTTCCAGATGACCGCGGCCGAGCTCTCGACCATCGTGCAGGAAAATCTCGCCATCAACATCGCTATCATCAACAACGGCTTTCTCGGCATGGTGCGTCAGTGGCAGGAGGCCTTCTATGAAAAGAACTACTCGGCCTCGCCGATCCTCTCGCCGGATTTCGTGAAGCTGGCCGAAGCGCACGGCATTGCGGGCGCGCACATCTCGAAGCGCAAAGACGTGACGCCGATCGTCACGAAGGCGCGCAGATCCGGCCAACCCTTCCTGATCAATTTCCAGGTGGAAAAGGAAGACGGCGTGTATCCGATGATCGCGCCCGGCGCCGCATTGCACGAGATGGTCCACCGTCCGGAGCGCGATCCCCTGCTTGAGACCGCGGAGGATGAATAATGCTCCACACCTTCGTAGCCCTCGTAGAAGACAGACCCGGCGTCCTTACCCGCGTCGCGTCGCTCTTTCGCCGGCTCAACATCAATATCGTCTCGCTCACCGTCGGCGAATCGGAGCGGCCGGACACCTCGCGCATGACCATCGTCTGCGATGCACACGAGCATGCCGCGCACCGCATCCGCGCATCGCTCTACAAGCTTGAGACGACGGTCCACGTCGATGAGGTCGATCGCTCCGCCGCCGTAGTCCGCGAGCTCTGCTTGATGAAGATCTCCGTTGGCCCGGCCACGCCGAACGGTCCGCACTCACGCTCGCAGATCTTCGAGCTGGCCAATGTCTTCCGCGCCCGCGTTGTCGATCTGGCGCCGGAATCGATCATGCTCGAGATGACCGGAAGCTCCTCAAAGATCGAGGGACTCATTCAGGTCATCACCGAATCCGGGTACACAATTCTCGAGGTCTCGCGCACAGGCCGGATGGCCATGCGCCGCGGCCATCACACCAGCCGGGTTCTGTCCGCCCTCGGCAGCAAGTCGAACGCAAATGGCAAGGGGATCGATTACAGCAGTAAGCTGGACTTAAGCGGCAACCTGGGGGAGGAGATCCTCCCCAACGAGTTTGAAAACGTGCACGAGGAAGAGATTTAGTGCAGATTCTGCATTAGCCGCTCGCCCTCTCCACTCAACGCAGCATCGAACCGCAGCGGGCGCACACTCACCGGCCTCGCATCGCCCGAGTGAAAGCAAGCTGATTCATCTCAAGGAGCAAACATGCCCAAGGTTTTTCACGATCACGACGCCGACCTCTCCCTCATCCAGGCCAAAAAGGTTGCGGTGATCGGTTACGGCTCGCAGGGCCACGCCCACTCGCTCAACCTGAAGGACTCCGGCGTGGATGTGCGCGTCGGCCTGGCCTCGTCCAGCCGCTCGCGCGCGAAGGCGGAGAAGGCTGGCCTCACCGTCCTCAGCGTGGCCGACGCCGCAGCATGGGCCGATGTGATCATGATCCTGGTCCCCGACCAGACGCAGGCCGCCGTGTACACGGAACACATCGCGCAGCATTTGACGAAGGGCAAGCTGCTGCTCTTCGCCCACGGCTTCAATATTCACTTCGGCTTCATCAAGCCACCAGCCAACATTGATGTCGCGCTGGTCGCGCCTAAAGCCCCCGGTCATCGCGTTCGCGAGATCTTCACCGAGGGTGGCGGCGTACCCGGCCTTATCGCTGTCCAGCAGGATGCGAGCGGCAACGCGCAGAAACTGGCGCTCTCGTACGCACGCGGCATCGGCTGCACGCGTGCCGGCGTTTACCAGACCTCCTTCAAGGAGGAGACCGAAACCGATCTCTTCGGCGAGCAGGCGGTGCTCTGCGGCGGCACATCTGCGCTGGTCAAAGCCGGATTCGACACATTGGTGGAGGCCGGCTACGCGCCGGAGATGGCCTACTTCGAATGCCTCCATGAGCTGAAACTGATCGTCGATCTCATGTACCGTGGCGGCCTCAGCTACATGCGCTACTCCATCTCCGACACGGCCGAGTTCGGCGACTACACCGCCGGCCCGCGCATCGTGACCGATCAGACCCGCGCAGAGATGAAAAAGCTGCTCGCCGAGATCCAGGACGGATCTTTTGCCAGGAAATTCATGGAGGAAAACCGTACCGGTCGCCATCAGTTCGAGAAATATCGCAGCGCCGAGCGTGCGCACCCGATTGAAAAGGTGGGCAGCGAATTGCGCGCGGCCATGCCCTTCCTCGATCCGGTGACCGCGCCATCGCAATCGCCGGCGAAGGAGGAAGCCACCACGGCTGTGTAGAGCGTTTTTGGCTATAGGTTTAACGGCACAGCGACAGTTCGTGGGGCCTTCGGTAAAGAAAGGGCGACGCGGAGAACCATTCCGCCGCTCACCGATAACGGCAAAAATGCTCCAGTTCACCGTTCGGCACCGGGAATTGGGCATTCAGCCCTGCGGTGGATACCGCAGGGCAGCCGGTGGGCTAGCATAGAGCCTCAAAGGAGACCGCCCGTGAGCGAGAGCCTGATCGACCAACCGGTTGCCACATCGAGTGACCGCATCGCTGCGCTCACGGAGGCCCTGCGCAACGTCGCGCCTCTCGCCGGTTTGACCGACGAAGAGTATCTGTGGCTGGCGACGAACGGGAGTGAGCTGTTCGTCGACACGAATGTCACGGTGTTTGAGCAGGGCGACGCGGCGGACGCGATGACGATCCTGCTGAAGGGTGAGATCCAGGTGCAGCGCGATCGCCGCGCTGCTTCGCCGGTGATGTTCATCGGACGCGCGGGGCAGATCACGGGGCTGCTGCCATTCTCCCGAATGAAGACGTGGGGCGGCCGTGGCGTCACCACCGCGCCTACCTGGGCCGTGCGTTATGACCGCTCGCTCTTTCCGCGCATGCTGGCGGAGATTCCGTCCATGACGCAGCGCGTTGTCAGTATCCTGCTCGACCGCTCGCGCGAGGTCACGCGCATGGAGCAACAGTCGGAGAAGCTCAACGCGCTGGGCAAACTTGCGGGCAATCTCGCCCATGAGCTCAACAATCCAGCCTCCGCCGCGCAGCGCGCCGCCTCGGGCATGCTGCAGGAGCTGGAAAACTTCGGCCGCGACCGCTTCCGCCTGGGTAGCCTCTGTTTTGAACCCGAGCACGTGGAGGCACTGCGCGAGTGGGACGAGCACATGCGCCGCAGTCTGGAAGGCAAATCCACGCTGACGCCCGCGCAGGTGGCGATCGATGAAGAAGCGCTGGTCCGTTGGCTGCAGGAGCGTCAGATTTCGAACACCGGCCAGATTGCTCCGGAATTTGCCGAGGCCGGCATCACGCCGGAACATCTGGCCGCATTGCCGGCATTTTTGACGCCGGAGAGCACTGCACTCCTGCTGTCACAGCATGCATCCACGCTGCGGGCCGAGCACATGGCCGAGGCCATGCTCGACTCCACCGCTCGCATCTTCGATCTCATCCGCGCCATCAAGGACTACTCCTACATGGACCAGGCGCCGATTCAGAATGTCGATGTGCCGCAAAGCCTGGAAAACACGCTGGCCATGCTGCAGTCCCGTTTTCAGCACGTCGTCGTGGAGCGCGATTACGAGCCGAATCTCCCGATCATCTCTGCCTATGGCAGCGAGTTGAATCAGGTCTGGACCGTGCTGCTCGAAAATGCGCTGGATGCGATCAAGAACCGCGGCCGCATCGTGCTCAGGGTCCGGTGCGCCTCCGAACTTTTGCTGGTCGAAGTCGAAGATGACGGCCCCGGCATCCCCAAGGACCAGCAGGGACGCATCTTCGAGCCGTTCTATACCACCAAGGCACCGGGGCATGGCCTTGGTCTCAGTCTCGACACTGCTCAGCGGATCGTGCGCATGCATCGCGGATTCCTCACCGTCGCGAGCATGCCCGGGAGGACCTGCTTCCAGGTCGCTCTGCCGCTGCAGCAGACCGGTGCTTACTAGGTTCGCTGTTTATCTTTTTGCGTTCTAATAGCAGTCTTCCGTTTGCTTGCACTGCCTGGCCGTGGTTTTCGCCTGGACTGGATTTTGTGAGCGGCGACGATAGCCGCAATAAGGCCGGGAAATCTTTGATCGATCTCCGCGCACCGGGATGTGTTGTGCATTTCCACACCCCTGCGTTCGCCGCGAACCAGTCCCGCCTCTCTGAGAACCTTGAAGTGTTGAGAGAGCGTTGATTTTGGGATCTCCATGTCGCTGATGTTCTCCAAGTTGGAGCAACTCCGCGCGCACTTGGACCCGACAATCTCCGCGAAGAGGGCCACCCGTACCGGATCGCTCAGCGCATGAAGAATCCCTTCGACAGAGACGTCTTCGACCGACGGGTGGAATAAGGGCCTCATGCATGTTCATCATATCCGCGCCTGATGCGCTTGTTGCTAATAGTTCTTATATTCAGAACTAATGAATCAACCGATCTGTCCGCGGCGTCTTAAGAACCAGCAATCGGTCGCGATGGCCAAAGAAAGACCTCGAAAGAGACATCTCATGCCCAAGAAACTCGAAGGAAAGATCGCACTAATCACCGGTGGAACCACCGGAATCGGCCTCGCTACTGCAAAGCGGTTCGTAGCAGAGGGCGCAAAGGTCATCATCACCGGTCGTCGCAAGGAAGTGCTCGACGCCGCCGTAAAGGAGATTGGCTCCAGTGCGACCGGCGTCCAGGCTGACGCTGGCAACCTCGCAGACCTCGATAAGCTTTACGCCCAGATTAAGCAGCAGCACGGGCGCGTCGATGTGCTCTTCGCCAATGCAGGGGGCGGTGAATTTGCCACCATCGATAAGGTCACCGAAGAACACTTCGATAAGACCTTCGATACCAACGTGAAAGGCGTCTTCTTCACCGTGCAAAAGGCGCTTCCTCTCATTCCCGACGGCGGGACGGTGGTGCTCAACGCCTCTATCGTTTCCATCAAGGGTATGCCCGCGTTCGGTGTCTATAGCGCCACCAAGGCCGCAGTCCGTTCCTTCGCCCGCACGTGGACGAACGAACTCAAGGACCGCCAGATCCGCGTCAATGTCGTTAGCCCCGGTCCGATCGACACACCCGGCGTCGACGGCCTGGCCCAGGATCAGGAGCAGGCGAAACAATTGAAGATCGGGCTTGCTTCCCAGGTTCCGCTCGGCCGCATGGGGCATCCCGACGAGATTGCAAAGGTGGTCGTCTTCCTCGCGTCGGATGACGCAAGCTACGTCGCCGGCATCGAGCTCTTCGTCGATGGTGGCATGGTGCAGGTCTAGCCTGGCGCATGACCGCCGAACGCCACTCGGATGGGTGAGCGGCGTTCGGCGGTCGATCACCAGTCTGCAACTGCGCCTCGTATTTGCGCGCCGCCAATGATCCGGCGCCACCAATGACGCGAGCGCCGTCCTTGACGCGACCGGAGCCTTCCCTTAGGCTCAATGTCTATGAGCTTCCTTCCAGGCGGACGAATGCCTATGGCCATGCGCACCCTAGCCGGTGTGCAGTTTGCGCCTGGATTCTGAACGCCTGCTCCATGCGCGAACGCACCGGCTAGGGACAAGCCACCGTGCCCCTTACATTTTTCGAGCCCTGACAGCGCATTGGAGACTGCCTTGCGAACCGCCATTGATTCCCTCGCCTCGCCGGAGGTGACCCTTGAAGTTTGAGACACTGCTGCTGAACTTCGATCCCGCACCGGGCGACCGCTCCCGGCCCGCCAACACGCCGATCTACCAGACGGCCACGTTTCGCCAGGACTCCGCGACCTCCTTCGGCGACTTTGACTACACCCGCAGCGGCAATCCCACACGCGCGGTGCTCGAAACCCAGTTGGCGCTGCTCGAATCCGGAACTCGTGCTTTCTGTTTCTCCACCGGACTCGCCGCTATCACCGCGGTTACGCGGCTGCTGAAACCGGGCGAGCAAATCCTGGCCTGTGACGACCTCTACGGCGGCACCTACCGTCTGTTCTCGCGCATCCTCGCGAATCGCGGCATCACCGTGCAGTATGTCGACTTCACCGACGAGAGCGCATTGAAGGCTGCATTCACGCCCGAGGTGAAGCTGGTCTATCTCGAATCGCCGACGAATCCTCTGCTCCAAATTCTCGATCTCGAGAAGGTTGCAACCCTTGCGCACCAGCATGGAGCTCGTGTGTGCGTGGATAACAGCACCATGTCGCCCTATTTACAGCGCCCGCTCGAGTTGGGCTGCGACATCGTCATTCATTCGGCAACAAAGTTTCTTTGTGGTCACAGCGATGTGATGGCTGGCGCCGTCATCGTGAAAGATTCAGCACTCGGAGACGATCTCTATCTGATCCAGAACGGCGAGGGAGGCGGCCTCGCCCCCTTCGACAGCTTCCTGGTGTTGCGTGGGTTGAAGACGCTCGCGCTCAGACAAAATCAGCAACAGGCAAACGCCATCGCGATCGCGCAATACCTGCAGAAGCATCCGAGCGTCACGGAAGTCTATTTCCCGGCGCTGGCGCAGCCGGAGGCGGCTGCGATCCACAAGAGACAGGCCAGCGGTCCGGGGTCGGTGCTCAGCTTTCGCACCGGCGATGCCGAACTCTCCCGGCGCGTAGTCGAGGGCTGCAAGCTGCACACCATTACGGTCAGCTTCGGCGGAGTCAACTCCACCATCAGCCTGCCAAATTACATGTCGCATGCCAGCATCCCGGAGCATCTGCGATCGCAGAAGCAGATCCCACGCGACCTGGTGCGGATTTCCGTGGGGATCGAAGCGATCGACGACCTGACCGCAGACCTGGATCAGGCTTTCGCCGGCGTCTAGAGCGCCGGAGCGGCTGCATCCCGGCGGACTCCCATTATTTTCTGGAGAATTCTGAACGCCGTGTCGTTTTAGCGCTCTCTCGTTCGACTAGTCATTAGAGCGGTGATCCGGTTGTTCCGGGTCTTGCTCCTGACGATGCCGGACGGAGGAGACGCATGACAGCACGCGCCCGAGCCTTTGACAAAGGACACCTATCGAGCAGGGCCCCTGGTCTCGCGAAGCTGGCGGAAAGCCCGCTTCATCTCCGTGGCCAAGTCGCCTGTTCCCTCGCGATACCAGCGCATGTGGACCTGGTCGAAGGCCGTGCAATAGAGTGCGGCGGCCAGATCACAGCGCGCGGTATCGCCGCGGTAAGCCTTTCGCCTGGCCAGCTCCTTGCTCAGGGCGGGTACCCAGCGGCTCAGGGCGCACAAAAAGCGTCCGCGGAGGTTGGGCTCTTCAAACATCAGGCTCAGCATCTCCCTCGGCTGCCGGGCATCATGCATTTTTTCCTGCAGCACGGAGAGAATCGCATCCTCCAGAGCCATCAAGGGCTTACGGCTCTTGGGCGCCTCCGCAAACCGCTGTGCCACCCGTTGCCCGAAGTGCTCCACGCTGAAGGAGAGCAACTCCTCCTTGGTGCGGAAATAGCGGAAAAATGTGCGCCGCGAGACTCCCGCGTTCCGGCTGATTTCCTCTATCGTGGCGCGGTCGAAGCCGACCGTAGCAAACAGCTCCCACGCAGCCCGTTCGATCTCCCGAAGGACGAACTCATGTTTCCGTTCGCGAAGCGAACCGGAATCCTGAGAATTCGTCCCTTGTTCGCTGCCCGTCGTCCGGATCGTTTTCTGCACTGCATGCAGATTATGGCACAGAGTGCCGTCTCATGAAAAAATGTGTTTCCAGTGAGTCCCCGCCCCGGGCGCCCTCATCTACTGCCCTAGCACGCCGATACCTGCCGGTGCCAAGCGCACTTCGGCGATACATATTTGACTTGCGCGTCTTTGGACGCATTTTTGGGAAGGCTCCATGACCACTCCAGCAAATACGACTTCCTGCTTCAGCTCTGTGCGTAGGGAATCCCCGGCCCCCGGTCATTGCGCCGGCATGCTGTCAGCGGCATTCCTGCTTTTGCTGGCCGGCCTCGCACTGGTGGCAGGCTGCAGCAAACCCGCCCAGGGTGGAGGACCCGGCCAGTATCCGCCTCCCGATGTGACCACAACCACGGTGGAGCAGAAGGACGTGCCGGTCTTTGGCGACTGGGTGGCCAACCTTGACGGGTACGTCAACGCGCAGATTCAACCCCAGGTCACCGGGTATCTGATCCGCCAGAACTATAAAGAAGGGTCGCAGGTACGCAAGGACCAGATCCTGTATGAGATCGACCCCCGGCCTTTCCAGGCAGCCGTTGACCAGGCAAATGGGCAACTGGCTCAGGCGAAGGCGCAACTGCAACTAGCGCAGATCAATGTGAAGCGCGATAGTCCACTTGCCGAGGCACGCGCGATCGCGCGATCGCAGCTCGATAACGATCTGCAGACGCAGGCAGCCGACGAGGCCAGTGTCAAAGCGCAGGAGGCGGCAGTCGAAACAGCCCAGTTGAACCTCGGCTGGACGAAGGTCCGGTCCCTGCTCGACGGCATCGCCGGCATCGCAACTACCCAGGTCGGCAGCCTGGTCACGCAGTCCACCGTGCTCACGACGGTTTCGCAGGTGCAGCCGATCAAGGTCTACTTCGCCATCAGCGAGCAGGAGTATCTCGCGCTATCGAAGAAGGCGCAGCAAGGCGGAGCAGCCGACCTGTTGCATAGCTCCAGCCGTGTGCCCATTGAGCTCACGCTTTCGAATGGCGCGGTTTACCCGAGCAAAGGCTACATCGTCTTCGTCGATCGCCAGGTGAACTCTTCGACCGGCACCATCCGGGTGGCCGCCGCTTTCCCGAATCCCCAGAACCTGCTGCGCCCCGGCCAGTACGGCAAGGTGCGGGCGCAGACAGAGCTGCAGCGCGGGGCGCTGGTCGTGCCGTCGCGTGCTGTCACGGAATTACAAGGCTCCTATCAGGTCGCAGTCGTGAACGCCGATAACAAGGTGCACATCCAGCCGGTGCAGGTGGGACCGCAGATCGGCCGTGACTGGATCATCACCAGCGGCCTCCAACCGGGCGAGCAAGTGGTCATCGAAGGCAACGGCAAGCTGGTCGACGGTATCCCGGTCCATCCGCACCCGGCTGCTCCTGAGCAAGCCAATACGGACACCGGTGCCGGGCAGCACGGCGCTCCACCGGCCGACAGCGGCAAACCAAGCGCAAGCAGCGAGGGCAAATAGACCATGTCCAAGTTCTTTATCAACCGGCCCATTGTGGCCATGGTGATATCGATCATCATGGTCATCGTCGGCGTGGTGGCGATGCTCAGCCTCCCGACTTCACAGTTCCCCAACATCGTGCCGCCGGAAGTACTGGTGCAGGCCACCTATCCCGGCGCCGATGCCAAGACTCTCGAACAATCTGTAGCAACGCCTATCGAACAGCAAGTGACCGGCGTGGATCACATGAACTACATGTACTCCACGAACGCGAACAATGGCGCCATGTCCCTCACGGTCGACTTTGACATCGCGACCAATCCGGACATCGACCAGGTCCTCACTCAGCTCCGCGTCAGCCAGGCCACGCCGCAGCTTCCCTCGCAGGTGAATACCTCCGGCGTGACTGTAATCAAGTCGCTGGCCTCGCCGCTGATGTTCGTCATGCTCTACTCGCCCAAGGGCACGTACGACACCAACTTTCTCGTCAACTACGGCTACATCAACATGGCAGATGAGCTGACGCGCGTGCCGGGCGTTGCCCGTGTTCAGGTATTCGGCGGCCAGTATGCCATGCGTGTCTGGGTCGAGCCGAGTAAGCTGGCCAAGCTCGGGGTTACGGTTCCACAGATCGTCAGCGCCATGCAGGTGCAGAACAATGTGAATCCCGCCGGACAGATCGGCGGCGAACCAGTTCCGGGTGGCCAGGAGTTCACCTACACGGTGCAGTCGCAGGGGCGCCTCGTGACTCCGGAACAGTTCGGCGAGATCGTTATCCGCGCCAATCCGGACGGGTCCATACTGCGCCTGAAGGATGTCGCTCGCATCGAGCTGGGTTCCCAGACCTAC
The DNA here is from genome assembly GCA_963757575.1 of uncultured Acidobacteriaceae bacterium. Lineage (GTDB taxonomy): Bacteria > Acidobacteriota > Terriglobia > Terriglobales > Acidobacteriaceae > KBS-83. Next base: position 484,110 of record CAVWSD010000003.1, on the reverse strand, counting down.
AACGTCAACGTGCGCTACAACGGCCAGATCGCAGCCGGCATGGCCATCTTCCAGCTGCCCGGCTCCAACGCTGTCGCAACTGCTGATGCCGTCTATAAGAAGATCGCCGAACTCCAGAAACGATATCCGGCGGATATGGAATCCGCTGTGCCCCTGGATACGACGAAAGCGGTCACCCAGGGCCTGCATGAGATTGTCGTCACGTTGGGAATCGCGCTAGGACTGGTAATCCTCGTCGTCTATATCTTCCTGCAGGGCTGGCGCGCCACACTCATCCCGCTGCTTGCCGTACCGGTCTCGCTCATCGGCACGTTCGTCATCTTCCCCGCGCTCGGCTTCTCCATCAATACTCTCTCCCTGCTTGGACTGGTGCTGGCCATCGGCCTTGTCGTCGATGACGCGATCGTTGTGGTGGAGGCGGTCGAACACCACATCGAAGAAGGCATGTCGCCTAAGGAAGCTTCGATTGCCGCAATGGAGCAGGTCTCCAGCCCGGTCATTGCGATCGCGCTCATCCTGGCAGCCGTTTTTATCCCCACTGCCGCCGTGCCCGGCATCACCGGACGGCTCTATCAGCAGTTCGCCATCACCATCGCCATCTCGGTACTCTTTTCTGCTTTCAACGCACTAACGCTCAGCCCAGCCTTGTGCGCTCTGCTGCTGAAGCCGAAAAGGCCTGCCCGCGGCCCACTGGGTCACTTCTTTTCGTGGTTCAACCGCGCCTTTGGCCGCACCCGGGACACCTATGTCCGTACCTCCGGCCTTCTCATTCGCAAGTCCGGGTTTGCGCTGGTCTTCCTTCTGCTTGTCTCCGTCGCAGCAGTATGGATTGCCCGCGGCATTCCCAACTCCTTCCTGCCCGACGAGGATCAGGGATATCTCTACGTCGGCATGGTCCTGCCCAACGCGGCATCCTTGCAGCGCACGACAGAGGCTTCCAAGCGCGTCGAGGATGTCATTCTCAAGACTGCCGGCGTGAAGAGTATCGTCAGCGTCAATGGCTTCAGCCTGCTCAGCTTCACTCAGAGCACCTACACTGCCTTCTATTTCGTCACCCTCAAACCGTGGGATCAGCGAAAGAGCAAGGACGAGCAGTACACGGCCATCCAGCAGCACATCGCTCAGGGTCTCGGAGGCATCCGGGAGGGCATCGCTTTTTCCTTCCCGCCGCCAGCTATTCCAGGTGTCGGAACTTCGGGTGGTGTTTCCGCAGTACTCGAAGATCGCTCCGGCGGATCTCAGCAGAATCTGACCGACAACGTCACCAAATTTATTGGGGCGCTGCATAAGCGGCCAGAGATCGCGAACGTCATCACGACCTACTTGCCCAATGTTCCCCAGATCTATGTTGACGTCGATCGCGCCAAGGCGATCCAGGAAGGCGTCAATCTCGGCGACGTCTACGAGACCCTGCAGACCTTCATGGGCGGCAATCTGGTGAACTACTTCAACCGCTTCGGACGGCAGTGGCAGACGTACATCGAAGCGGAAGGCACCTCGCGCACAAACATCGATAACATCGGGCAGTTCTACGTGCAGAACTCCGCGGGCAACTCCATTCCGCTCTCTGCGCTCACCACAGTGAAGCGCATTACGGGACCTGAATTCACCATGCGCTACAACGAGTACGAGGCCGCGCAGCTGATCGGTACCGCAGCGCCTGGCTACAGCTCGGCCCAGGCTACAGAAGCTTTTGAACAAGTATTTCGAGAGACCATGCCCAGAGAGATGGCGCTCGATTATCAGGGCATGACCTTCCAGGAGCAGAAGGCGGCTCAGGGCGTCTCATCGTCGACCATCTTCGCGGTCTCCCTGCTCTTCGTCTTCCTCATCCTGGCTGCTCAGTACGAGAGCTGGTCGCTGCCCTTCAGCGTTCTGCTCAGCACGCCCATCGCTGTCTTTGGCGGCTTCCTCGCGCTCTCCGTCCGCGGGCTCGAAAACAACGTATACGCGCAGATCGGACTGGTCATGCTCATCGGTCTGGCCGCCAAGAACGCCATCCTCATCGTCGAATTCGCGCGCGATGAATACAGGAGCGGCAAGACCATCTACGATGCAGCACTCGCTGGCGCTCAGCTCCGCCTGCGCCCCATTCTGATGACTGCCTTCGCATTCATCCTGGGTTGCATCCCGCTCTGGACTGCGAGTGGCGCCGGCGGCATCTCCCGCCAGGTGCTCGGAACGGTGGTGATCGGCGGCATGTTGGCTTCCACGCTCATCGCCATCTTTATCGTGCCGGTCACGTTCGCAGTCGTCGAGCGCCTGTCACATCGCGTCAACACCAGGAGCTTGCGCAAGGAGACCCGCGAGACGGTCATTTCTGGAGATGCCCTATGAGAACGCAGAGCATCGCCGCAGCGCTCACTGCGGCAACACTCTTCCTGTCGGGTTGCACCGTCGGGCCAAAGTACAAGCGGCCTACCGTCGACACGCCAACCATTTATCGCGGCGCGGAGAGCAACGGCAACACGCCAACCAGCCAGGAGCCGCACGATCTGAACGGCGCCGTACTTGCAGGCCAATCAGAGACCGCGGCGCCGGCGGCGCTCTCGCTGGGCGACGAGAAGTGGTGGGAGGTCTTTGGCGATCCGCAATTGCAGGACCTCATCCGCACGGCGCTCAAGCAGAACTACGATGTCCGCATCGCTGCGGAACGTGTGCTCGAGTCACAGGCACAGCTCGGCATTACCCGCTCGCAGGAGTTTCCTCAACTCAACGGCAGTGGTGGATACACCGCCCAGCGTTATCCATCGGCACAGTTCGGCGGACTGGGTTCCTTCGTCACCCATCTTGGCCAGCTCGGTCTCTCGTCCTCCTGGAACCTGGACTTCTGGGGACAGTACCGCAATGCCACGAAGGCTGCGCGCGCGCAGTTGCTGGCTAGTCAGTTTGCGCAGCGCGGGGTGATGGATACTCTCATCCTGAACGTCGCAACCGGCTACTTCCAGTTGCGCACGCTTGACCTGGAGATGGAAATCGCCAAGCGCACACTCGCCTCTCGCCAGGAGTCCCTGAAGCTCACCCAGACACTGGAGTCGGGCGGCAGCACCGGCCTGCTTGACGTCCGCCAGGCGGAGGAGCTGGTCAGCACCGCGGCGGCGACGATTCCGGACATCGAGCGGCAAATTGCGCAGGAGGAGAACGCGCTGCAAACGTTGCTCGGTCAGAATCCCGGCCCGATCGCTCGCGGCCTCCCCATCGATCAGCAGCCACGCATGCCCGTGGTTCCCGCAGGACTTCCCTCCGCGCTCATCGAGCGGCGTCCGGATATCCGTCAGGCGGAAGAGCAGCTCGTCGCTGCAAATGCGCAGATCGGGGTCGCCAAGGCGCAGTACTTCCCGGCCATCTCTCTTACCGGACAAGTCGGCACAGCGAGCAATGCGCTGAACACTCTTTTCCATGACTCCACCTTTGCCTACAGTTACGGCACATCCATCAGCGAGCCGATCTTCGATGCCGGGCGCATTCGTAACAATGTCCGTCTCACTCAGGCGCAGGAGCGCGAAGCCGTCCTCACCTACAAAAAGACCATCGCGCAGGCCTTCCAGGATGTTTCGAACGCCCTTATCGCCTACCAGAAATACCGCGAATTCCGCGAGCAGCAGGAGCGCCTGGTCACCGCATCGCGCGATGCGGTGAATCTCTCCAACATGCGTTACAAGGGTGGCTACTCCAGCTACCTCGACGTGCTCACCAACCAGACGAATCTCTTCTCCGGCGAACTCACTCTCGCCAGTGCGAGAGAAGAGGAGATGCTCTCTCTGGTGCAGCTCTACAACGCTCTCGGTGGTGGATGGCAGCAGTAGACTGCGCAAAGGACTTTGAGTTGGTAGTTATCTAACTGCACGTAGTTACCTGATCAGGCCGTCTTCGGACGGCCTTTTCCTTTGCTGTTCCGTTTTGGAAAAACTCCTGCCACTTTGGTCACCCCTCTCCCCTATTGCACCATCTTCGTGCGCCGACGTTGCACTTTCGTGGCACAGGAACCTGCCTCTTACCACGCCATAATGTTCCCACTGCGAGCTACATTCGAACCCGTTGATTGACTCGCAACCGGGCTCACACGTAGGCGACGGACCTTGCGTGCGAGCCTCAACTTTTTTTCCCGACCACCCGCAGCCTCAAGGCTCGCGGTGGAGATGGATGGCAGGATGGCTATGATTCGGAAATCATTTGGCTTGGCCCAGGCGCTCGCTGCGCTTCCCCTGGTTGGCACAGGGCTTCTCAGTGCCGGCAGCACAGCCGCCGCACACGCGCAGGCGATTCCGCGCATCACCAGCCAGGCAGAGAATTCTGCGCTCGTCCCGCTTCCCGGCGCAGTGCACCCCTGGGCGCGCACCCAGTTCGATCGCGGTCCGGCGCCGGCGAACCTGCGCGGAAGAATGCTGCTGGCGCTGAAGCGCTCACAGGCGCAGGAAACGGCGCTCCAGTCGCTGCTCGCGGCGCAGCAGGATCCGCACTCGCCGAACTACCACAAGTGGCTTACGCCGGATGAATTTGGGAAGCGCTTCGGCGTGGCCGATTCTGATGTGCAGGCCGTCACCAGCTATTTGTCGGCCCAAGGCATGAGCGTTGGCCGCATCTACGGTGGCCAGATGGCCATCGAGGTGGGCGCGTCTGCCGCGCAGATCAAATCCACTTTCCAGACCGAGATCCACACCTACTCAGTAGCGGGCAAGACTTTCTACGCGAACAACGCCAATCCGAAAATTCCTTCGGCGCTGCGCAGCGTCGTTTCCGGTTTTGCTGCACTCAATAATTTCAAATTGCAAGGCGGCTCCGGCGCGGGCGCTCAGGGCACACTGGATCCGACGACCCACACCCTTAAACCGCTCTACACCACCACCAACAGCGGCGGCGGCACTATCTATGGAGTCTCACCCGCCGACCTGGCAGCCCAGTACGGCATCCCCTTGGCCACGGCACAAGGATTGGGCGGCAAGAACGTCATTGTCGGCATCATCGGCGACTCTGACATCAACGTCTCCTACATCAACAACTACCGCACCATCTTCAGTCTTGGCGCTAATCCCCCGGTGATTATCGTCGACGGCAACGATCCGGGCGCGAATGACGACGCGTACATCGCTTACAAGCAGATCGAACTGGTCAGCGCGGTGGCCCCGAATGCAACTATCTACTACTACACTTCGGCGGACACCGACTATGACACGGGCATGGACTTCGCGCTCATCCGCGCCATCTCCGACAACAAGGTTCAGGTGCTCCTGAATGGCTTCCAGTCCTGCGAAACCGCGATCGGCTCGGGCGGAATGGAACTCATCAATCAGGCGGTAGAGCAGGCAGCGGCACAGGGCATGACTGTTGTCGCCGCAGCCGGCAACACCGGTTCGGCAGGATGCGAGGTGCCAGGCACAGCAGGAAATGCGACTACAGGGTATGCCGTCAACGGCTACGCCACCTCTCCGTATCTGACGGCTGTCGGCGGAACAGACTTTTATTACGGCACCCTCTCAGCAGCGGCCACTTATTGGAGCGCCACCAACACCTCCTATAAGTCGATACAGAACACGCCCATCCCGGAGCAGGTATGGAACGACAGTTACGCGCCGGGTGGCACCGGGACGTCAAATGCCGCGAACGGTACGTCAGTAGAACTGGCCAGCGGTGGCGGCCCCAGCACCGCAGGTGTCGATGGTATCTCCACACCTCAACCAATTCCCTCCTATCAGACCAGCTACCAGACGAGCCATCCAACTGTCCCGCGCGTCAGCACCACAGCTCGCATCATTCCTGACGTTTCGTTTTTCGCGGGAAGCGGCGCCAACAACACGGAGGGCTATAACGACACGGCCTATCTCTTCTGCATGCAGCCCTCTGATTGCCAGACCACAGGAACGGTGCATTTCACTTACTCGGGCGGTACTGAAGCATCGAGCGCCGTTTTTGCCGGTGCCGTCGCACTCGCCGTCAATAAGCTCAACGCCGGCTCCCGCTTCGGACTGGGCAACGTCAACCCGTCTCTCTATACCATGATCGGTTCGCCGATCATCGCCTACGACACCACCCGCGGAACCAACGAGCTGGCATGCACCGGCTCAAAAAATTGCAGCGGCGGAAACATGACTGGCTACGCTGCGGGAACCGGATATGACGCGGCAACCGGCCTCGGCAGCTTCAACATCAGCGGCTTCGTCACAAACTATAAAGCCTCCGGCGCCACCGCAAGCTCAGTAACACTGGCCGTCACCGATGCGGCCGGCGTCGCCCTTCCCGGATGCGTCTACAACGGCGTAACCGAACCGCACTGCACCACACACAGCACAAATCTCAAATTTTCGGTCACTGCAACGCCTGCCGCCGCGACCGGCGATGTCGCCATTTTCACCTCCAGCCCGCTGCAGGCAGAGCAGGCGGTCGAGTCCCTGACTCTGAGCGGAGGCACCGCAAGCGACACCTGGAACCTGCTTCCCGGTGGCACCTACAACATCTACGCTCGCTACGCTGGAGATACCACGTACGGCTCCAGTGTCACATCAACTCCGTACACGATTACCGTGAAACCGGAAGCCTGCCAGATGGTTGTCTACAATCACAACATCAATACCGGATCAACGACGAGCATTGCCTACGGCACACCGGTCAGCATTACGGTTGAGCCGTACTCCGCCGCAAGCACAAACAACGTCGGCGTTCCCTCCGGCTCCATCAGCGTCACTGACAACGGATCGTCGATCACCGCGCTACCGGTCAATTCGGAAGGCTCGGCAACATTCACTTCAAACCTGCTGGCGCAGGGCTCCCACTCCATTACCCTCACATATTTGGGTGACGCCAGCTTTAGTGCAACGCCGGCGTGCAAGGCTGGTCCCTTCCTGGCCACCGTTACCAAGGCCGCGACAAGCACAGTCCTCAACTCGCCTGAGTTGGATACCGGCGACAGCGGAAGCACGCAGACGCTTGGCATCACGGCAGTCGTGACCTCGGCGACACTGCCCAGCAATGGAATCGCACCGACCGGAACCGTCACCTTCTCCACCAAAACTCCCAGGACGGTGACACTCATTTCCGGCTTTGACGTGAACGGCAATGCGATCGCAACCGCGAGCACCACCGTGAGTCAGAACGATATTCCGATTAGCGGAGGTATCACTGCAACCTACACACCTGCGACCAGCGAGGTGAACTACACCGGCTCCGCTTCCGGCGCGGTGTCCTTCTTTCCTTCCCTCGCAACCATCAATTCCAACAGCACCACGACCTTCACCATTACGGACGTCAACGGCACCACATATCCAACAACCGGGTCATATCCAACGACGCCGAATCCGAGCTTCCCCGCTCTGGACTCTCTCACGCTGCACATGCATGTTAAGGCCACGACTCCGAATAACACAGTGTTCCTGGTCTACGCCAACGGCGTTCTACTCACGCCGGCTACCTGGTCGGGCGGCTTTCTCGCAAGCGGCGGCATTCAACCTGACAGCAGCGGCAACGCCACCTTCACCATTCCGCAGCTGAACGGATATCTCGCATTGCCCTCCGGCCAGGTACAGCTCACGGTGCTCTACGACGGGTGGATCGCTGGCACCTTCCAGCAATCGAACCCGTCCTCCGCAAACCAGATCGTCAATATCATTGACGACCGCACCAGCGCCGACTTCTCACTGCAATCGGACACAACCGTCAACCAGGCAGCCCCGCTGCTGGCATCCGCAAACGCACTTCAGGCGACCTTCAACCTGCGGCTCACGTCGATTTACAACATGGTGAGTGCCTACGGCACGACGCCTATCAACCTAAGTTGCAGCATCGTAGGCTACAGCCTGGCTGGCGTGCGCTCAGCCGTTCCCGCAGGCTTGGGCTGCGGCTTCACTAGCGCGCTCACTAGCACGACAACCAGCGTGCAGTTCTCCACCAGCAATACCGGCTTCATCAGCCAGTCACTGTATGTCGGCGCTAGCCACTGGTTACGCCATTGCCAGCAATACAGCCCCCGCACAGCCTGCCACCGGCTGGTGGATAGCTGGCGGCGGCACCACCCTGGCCTGCATCTTCCTGCTCGGATTGCCCGCACGCCGGCGCAACTGGCAGTCGCTGCTGGGAGCCTGTGTCATGGTCATCGTCAGCTTCGGTATGAGCGGCTGCGGCGCAACCGTCGCACCCGGCCCGAACCAGCAGTACTACGGCAGTCTCAACGGTGGAACCGCTGGCAACTCGACCCCCGCTACGCCTGTCCCGGGCGGCACCTATACAGTGCTCGTCACCGCAACCTCGACCACCAACACCACGCTCGTCCATACCCTCCCGGTTCAGGTCCTGGTGGGCACAAATAACTAAGTCTCATCCAGCAGAAAGGCCACACTCAACTGAGTGTGGCCTTTCTCTTTGCATGCATTCCTAGTCGGCGCGGCGCAGCGTGACAAACGAACGCCCTTCATAGAAGCGATATGTTCCTGCCGCCGGTGTATCCAGCACCTGCAGCGGCATGGGACGATGCAGCTCTGCATCATGACGGCTGCCCACATTCAGCAGTTCATTCGCACCCAGATCCATCACAACGAAGCGATCGTTTTGAATGAAACCGACCCCGTAAGCTCCGGGCACGAGTTTGCGCGCGTCGCTGCCATCTCCGAGTTGGAGCGGCACTTCGGTGATCAGATACGCCTGGTAGCGCTGCTGTATGCCGCTCGAATAACCCGACGTGTCCACCAGAGCCATCAGCGTGAACATGCCATCCGCATAACGGACGCCACCGCTGTTCCGCGTCTGTACCGTCGCACTCTGCCCACGAAAGAAGACCTGCGCCGGCATCAGGTTGGCGGTGTCTGCCGCCTTCAAAACGCCTGCCGCTTTTGTGGCCGATGCGCTTCCCTGCTGTTGCGCTATGCACGGCATCAGCAGGCTCGCACCGATTGCAAATATTCCCGCCAGCGCCGAGCGCCGGGTGGTCTCTGTCTTGCTCATGGCGGTAGCTTAATCCCTGTCGCTCATTTATTCACAGGAGCCGCTGTTTCATCCGCCGTATGCAGATGCCAGGGCACGCTCTCGCCGGAAACTTCTGAGTGGTCACGCAGGAACTTCAACGTCGCCGTGCTGGCCATCGGATCATCCTTCTCGTCGGCAAACAGGGATGCCTGCGCTGCCGCCTTCTGCTTGTCGCCCTCGCGCCGGTAGATGATGGCCAGGTTGTAGTGTGCCCCCAGATCATCCGGTTCGATGTCCTGGACTGTCTCATATTCTGTCCGCGCCAGCTCGTACTTGTGCTGCTGGTAGTAGCTGAACCCCAACTCACGATGGGCATCGATCGATCGCGGAAACTGCGTTATTACCTTCTGCAGATTGGCTACGGCTGAGGTCAGATCGCCCTGGTTGCGCTCCACCAGCGCCTGGTAGTAGAGCGCGCGCGCATCTCCCGGCATCATGGCCAGCGCCTGCTTCAGGCTGGCCGCCGCATCCGCGTAGCGCTCCCACTGCAGGTACACGACGCCCAGATTGGTGTAGGCATCCGCATATTGCGGACGCAGTTTCACCACCTCGCTGAACGCATTCTTCGCCTCGGCGTACTGCGCCTCGTCCAGCAGGGCGATGCCGAAGTTGTTCCACCGCATCCAGTCTGGATTGTCCTTCGCATCCGCTGCTGCCGGCGCGTTCTCGCCAACCTTCAATTCGCGTGAGCGCACGGCCATCTCCGCAACCGGATACGGCGGATGCTTGTCACCAAATACGAAGTTTGTGAAGGGCTCGTCGAAGTGGCGATAGTTCACTTTGGCCGTAATCGTATATGGGCCGTGTCCGTCCTTCGGAATGCGGAATCCATATCTCACCAGCGTGGATCGGCCCGGCTGTATGGTCGCATCCGTAGCTGTCGTGCGACGGTCCCATATCTCGTGCTTCACCAGAAGATTTCCTTTGGCATCCAGCAGACGCGTTACAAAACTGTGCGCGTTCGGATCGAGATATCCCTCCGGATTCAACCTGCCGCTGGCGTGCAGCACCTTGCCAGTCGCATCGGTCAGCTCAAATTCCGCCCATGCCTGATACATATCGCGCTGCTCAGGAATAAGCGTATGGCCGATCCCCTTGTTCTGGATCACCACCATGGCCTGCAACTCATCGCCCGGCTTGATCTCGAATCCCTTCGTGCCCAACGGCGCAATCAAGCCCGAGCCATCGGTCCGGGCCAGCGCGAACAGATCGACATTCAGCTTGTCCGTCTTCAGATATTCGAGTGTTTTCTTCAGTTGCTCGTCGTAGCCATAGAGGAAAGGGACAGCCGTGTTGCCGCCGATCCAACGATGCGAAACAACCGTGCCATTCCTGGCGGAAACATCCCTCTGCAGCGCCGCTTCGCGCGGCATGTGGCAGCTCTGGCAGGTCTGGTAATCCTTTTTATAGAAGGGCAGCGGCGACTGCTTGGCATAGGACGATCGCTGCCATTCGTCATAGAGACCGATGGCCCGCAGCCACTTGTAGTCGTTCAACGTCTCCGGGATGTTCGCTTTGTGACACGACGCGCAGTACTCCGGCGTGCGATAGAAATCCTTCATCACTGCGGCCTTGTGCCGGTCCACATGCGCGGTGATTTCGGCGAAGCTCACCTCGCCCGGTATTGGCTTGCCCTTCTCATCCACCATCACTGCCGGCACTCCCATCACATAGGAGCCCAACCCGTAAGTCGGCTGCAGCTTCTGGATGGAGTGGCACACCGTACACGTCACCCCGTCCTGATCGGAGTCACGATCGGACAGCGCCGGATGAGGCGTCACCTGCCCGGAGAACAGCATGATGGGGTTGTGACAACCCTCGCAATGGCGTGAAAACTCCATGCCTTTAGAGTTCTGCAGCAGGCCCACATTCTTGGTATAGAAGGGCGTCCGGAAGGAGTTCCCGTGCGCAGATTGCCGCCATTGGTGGTATGTCGCCTCATGGCAATGCTGACAGTATTGCGCTGTCGGAAAAGCGCCCGGCTGGATGAAGGTGTCGCCTTCGATCTTCGCGATGCTAGGCAGGAAAGGCTGCCCTTTGCCGAAGCGATAGCTGTAGGTCTGCTCCATCTGCTCGGCATACTTCTGCCGCTCGGCGTCAACGCGCTCGCCGGCATGCAGTGATTTCAGTCCGCCGGCGCACAGTGCCGTCACACCTGCACCGCAGACTATCCAGCGTGCAATTTGCTTTGCGGAATTGCGACTCGTTCTGCTCATCATTGCGTTATCACTCGGCCGGCAACAGGAAAGGGGAACCACTCGAACTATAACGACGGGGACGCGGCGGGGACAAGGAAGAAGAACCGCTGGAGGCCCCATAAACACTGGCGATTCGCCGCATTGGCCATCTCTCCATCTTTCGATGGACAACCGAGTCGACCTTCAGTTCGGCCTGGCGGGTGAAAGGCGCATCCTAGCATTCACCAGACGCAATGTCTGGAAGGAGAGCCATGCCGATCCGCGTCACTGGTAAGAATCTGTCCCGCGAAGGGGACGCAACCGAGACCCCGGTACAGCAGGAGCTGGAGCGTCCCACCGCGATCCAGATCTACGCGCAGGTAGCCAAGAATGCACGGCAGGAATTGCGCCGTTCGGCGCGCAGCCTCGCCATCTCCGGCTTCGCCGGCGGCGTCACCATGGGACTCACCGGCCTCGCCACTGCGATCGCGCGTGCGGAGCTGGGCACGAGCGGATTCGGTCATTTCATCACCACTCTGCTCTATCCCATCGGTTTCATCGCTGTCATTCTCGGCCGCGCGCAGCTCTTTACGGAGAACACCCTCTACCCGGTAGCGCTGGTGCTGAGCGAGCGCCGGCACTATCTCGCAACTCTGCGGCTGTGGCTCATCGTGCTGGTATGCAACTGCCTGGGCACACTCGCTTTTGCCGCACTCGCCGTTCGCACAGATGCGCTGCAGCCAAAATACGTCGATAGCCTCTCCGCACTGGGACTTGAAATCGCCAACCACTCCCTCTCGGCCATCTTCTGGAGCGCCATCATCGGCGGATGGATCATCGCACTGGTCGCATGGCTGGTAAGCGCCAGTCACTCGATCAGCGGATCCATGCTGCTCATCTGGCTGCTGGCCTTCGTCGTGGGACTCGGCCACTTCGCCCACTGCGTCGCGAGCAGCGGAGAGGTCCTCTCCGCCGTGCTGCACCACCAGTTGCCCGCCGTGATGTATTTTCGCTGGCTATGGCCAGCGGTGTTGGGCAACATCATCGGCGGCGTGGGTTTGGTCACACTGCTCGAGTATGGACAAACTGCAGAAGAGTGATGGAGAGGTCATTGCTGCGGAATACGGCTCTGCTTCCGCAGCACAGCTTCTCGCGCCGCTCGGAACCGCGCCGGAGATTCGGCCATCAACGAATGCTCCACCGCACGCTTGTAGCCGCCAGTCCAGATCGTATACATCACGGCCAACGCGCAGCCCACTCCAAGTGCAAAGCCGAAGAAGTAGCCGATCATGATGTTCCACAATTCACCCATCGTGTTTGCCGGCCCTCGCTGACCCTTCACTCAGTCGATCTATAGCGCACGATACATCACCAGCGCATCCACATAGCCGAGCGCCGGATGGAGAAATGCGCCCGGCAGCCGCCCCACCGTCTCAAAACCGAGCGAGGTCCACAGCCGAACGGCGCGCTCGTTGGTGCTGACAACGAAGTTGAACTGCATCGCGCGAAAGCCTCGCTGTCGTGCGACTTCGAGCGAATGCACGCACATCGCACGAGCCACGCCGCGTCCTGTCGCATGCTGCGCCGTCACGTAGCCGCAGTTGGCCACATGCGCGCCGCCGCCTTGCTGATTCGCGCGGAGATAATACGTGCCGAGAATCGAGCCGTCTGCCTCAGCAACAAACGTCTCGTGACCTGGCGAGAACCAGTAAGCCAGCGCATCTATGCGGCTCATATCGCGCGGGAGGGTGTAGGTCTCGCCGGCGCGCACGACGGGCTCAAGAATCTGCCAGATCGCGTCGTCGTCCTGTCGCGTCGCGCTGCGTATCAACATGCGATTCATCATCCATCCGCCAGAGACGAGAATGCCCCGCCCGGGAAGGACGAGGCATTCTCTTTGAAACCGAGCGTCCTTAGAGCTGATTCATCTTCTGCAGGAACTCGGCATTATTTCGCGTCTTGAACTGTCTGTCGACCAGCAGTTCCATCGCCTCTACCGGCGAGAGTGGATTGAGCACCTTGCGCAGAATCCAGATACGCTGCAGATCTTCCTTGGCGATGAGCAGCTCTTCTTTACGGGTGCCGGAGCGCTGGATGTCGATCGCCGGGAAGACACGCTTGTCCACCAGCTTGCGGTCCAGAATCACTTCCATGTTGCCGGTGCCCTTGAACTCTTCGAAGATCACCTCGTCCATGCGCGAGCCGGTATCGACCAGCGCCGTGGCGATGATCGTCAGCGAGCCGCCTTCTTCGATGTTGCGAGCGGCGCCGAAGAAGCGCTTTCGGCCGCTGCAGCGCGTTGGAATCCACGCCGCCCGACAGCACCTTGCCCGAGGGCGGCACGATCGTGTTGTAGGCACGCGCCAGACGCGTGATGGAATCCAGCAGGATCACCACGTCTCGCTTGTGCTCCACCAGGCGCTTTGCCTTCTCGATCACCATTTCGGCCACCTGCACATGGCGCGCCGCCGGCTCATCGAAGGTCGAGCTGATCACCTCGCCTTTCACCGAGCGCTGCATGTCCGTAACCTCTTCCGGGCGCTCATCGATCAGCAGCACGATCAGCGCGACCTCGGGGTGGTTGGTCGTGACCGAGTTCGCAATCGACTGCAGCAGCATCGTCTTGCCGGTACGCGGCGGCGCGACGATCAGCCCGCGTTGTCCCTTGCCGATCGGGGTCAGCAGGTCCATCACGCGGCCGCTGGTGTTCTCGTGCACCGTCTCCATCCGAATGCGTTCCTCCGGATAGAGAGGGGTCAGGTTGTCAAACAGGATTTTGTTGCGGGTTTCTTCGGGCGATTCGAAGTTGATGGCTTCAATCTTCACCAGTGCGAAATACTTCTCGCCCTCGTGCGGCGGGCGCACATTGCCGCTGATCGTGTCGCCGGTCTTCAGATCGAACTTGCGTATCTGCGAAGGTGACACGTAGATGTCGTCCGGGCCGGGCAGATAGTTGTAGTCGGGAGAGCGGAGAAAGCCATAGCCATCGGGCAGGATTTCAAGCACGCCCTCAGCAAAAATGTGGCCCTCTTTTTCGCTTTGCGCCTGAAGAATCTTGAAGATAAGGTCTTGCTTGCGAAGCCCGCTGGCTCCGGGAATTTCAAGGCTGCGCGCAATACGGCTCAGCTCAGTAATATTTTTTTCTTTCAGTTCTGCGATAGTCACAATTCACCTACGGTAGGAGGTTTGGAGGAAGATCGATGATGGAAGGAGGGTGTACTTCAGGAAGGGAGTTATTGTAACGGTTGGACGACTCGCCGCAGCGAGGCCGCGCTTATGCTGCGCGGCGCTGCTGCGAAACCTGCTCTGAAGCCACTTTAACTTCGCCGGGAACACTCATCGGGCTGGCCTCATGAAACCGGACAAGCACTTCGTTCGTGGTGTCCTGGAGGCGGGTGTTCGGCTTGTGGAGCTTCCGTGTGGCCTTGGAGGCCAGCTGACAGAGCTGGTAACGATTCGCTATGTGGGTGAGTGCCCCATATATCAGATCGGAACGCATGAAGATTTTCCTCTCATTCTTTGACGATCTCGGCGCGGTCCCCCACGGTTATCCTCATTGGACGCCTGCGCCTCAGTCTTTTGTTGTTTTCTTTAACTTACTAATGACGCAAATCATTCCGAAAAGATGCAGAAGTGCGTCACAGATGACAACCTTGCTTTCCGTGAATTTCAACGCCTGGATTGGCAACTCGACGTTTGAGCGCACACCCGACCGGCACGATCAGACTCGGGGTTCACCGAACCGCCCTAGTCCTACGCGTCTCAGAAACGCGACAAACCTTTGTCTCGGAGGTAATACAAGAACGTTTATCACCCCGGCAGATCGACATTATCGTTAACGCTGACGTAGGTCAACACTTTTTTCATAGGCGCGGAAAAGAACTCTCCACATATCAGTAAAATCTTTGTAAGTTTCATTATTTCTGCGGTTTAAGGCGGAAAGCGCAAGCGGTTTCACCAGGATCCGGCCACTGCTGCACACAAATATAGGCTGTATTCTCCTGAAAACCATATGGCCGCCCGCTAATCCACAGCAAATCTCAACTCCAGTAGTTCCTGTCCAGGGTCCGGTACTGGATCGCTTCCGCCAGATGCTGCACCGTCAAGGCCGAGACTCCCTCGAGATCGGCGATCGTCCGCGCCACCTTCAAGATGCGGTCGTGCGCACGCGCGCTGAGTCCCTGCTGTTGCATCGCACGCTCCAGCAGCCGGTCCGCTTCGGGCGGCAATTCACACCACTGGCGGATCTGCCGGGTCGTCATCTGCGCATTCGAATAGAGCGCCTCACCGCTAAACCGCTCTTGCTGCCTGACCCGCGCGGCCAGCACCCGTGCCCGAATCTCCGCCGATCCCTCATTCGCCTGGCCGGCCCGCAGCTCTCGATACTGCACTGCCGGCACCTCTATATGGATGTCGATCCGATCGAGCAGCGGTCCCGAGACCCGCGATACATACCGCTGCATCATCGGCGGCGTGCACTGGCACTCCCGGCTCTTGTCATTGAAATAGCCACACGGACACGGATTCATCGCCGCCGCCAGCATGAAGCGCGCCGGGAAGTTCAACGACATGGACGCGCGCGCTATCGTGACGGTGCCATCCTCCAGCGGCTGCCGCATCACTTCCAGCACATTGCGCGGAAACTCCGGCAGCTCATCCAGAAACAGCACGCCGTTGTGCGCCAGCGACACCTCGCCCGGCCGCGGCACCGCGCCGCCGCCAATCAGCCCGGCATCGGAAATCGTGTGATGCGGCGAACGGAATGGCCTCTGCGTCACCAGCCCGGAACTTGAGTCGAGCACTCCGGCAACAGAGTGGATCTTCGTCGTCTCCAGCGCTTCTGCAAAGGTGAGCGGCGCCAGAATGGACGGCAGCCGCTTGGCCAGCATTGTCTTGCCCGAGCCTGGTGGCCCGATCATCAGAATGTTGTGGCCGCCTGCAGCGGAGATTTCGAGCGCGCGCTTCGCCACCGTCTGCCCGCGCACATCCTTGAAGTCGAAGGGATGGTGCTGCAGCGCATCCAGCATGCGACTCGTGTTCACGCGATACGGCTGTACCTGAATGCCGCCGTTTACTGCCGCGTTCAGCAGTTCGCGCGTCTGCGGCAGCGACTCCACCGCATACACATTCAGCCCTTCGACTACGGCTGCCTCCGCCGCATTGGCCGCCGGCACGATGAGATTCGCGATCCCGCGCTGTTTCGCAGCCACCGCAATGGGCAGCATGCCGGGCACGCCGCGCACGCTCCCATCCAGCCCCAGCTCGCCGACGGTAAGAAACTGGCTTAGATCGCGGTTCGTGAGCGCGCCAGAGGCACCCAGGATGCCGACCGCAATCGGCAGATCGAAACCACAGCCTTCCTTCTTCAGATCAGCCGGCGCCAGATTGATGGTGATGTGCGTGGCGGGCAATGAAAATCCGGAGTTGCGAATCGCGGCGCGCACGCGGTCACGGCTCTCGCGCACCGCGGCGTCGGGCAATCCAACGGTAGAGAAGCGCTCTTGCGCTTCCTGGATGCCGGAGAAGTCCACCTCAACATCAATGATGTGCGCATCAATGCCGTACACCGCAGCACTCAGCGCCTTGAAGAGCATCTGTCTGGGCCCGCCTGTGATCCTGGAAAGCCGAGTATATCCAGTCGTTTACGCGCTGAGGCAGACCACAAAGGTTGCAGAAGAGGAGACTCCCTGACTCGCTCTCATTGCCACTGCTACCATAGCCAGTCGTGAAAACCTCGCTGTTCGATCTCTACAAAGTCGGCATCGGGCCCTCCAGTTCACACACTATGGGTCCCATGCGCGCCGCGCGTACCTTTCTGCTGGCGCTCCAGGCACGCAACCTCCTCGCCCCCACGGTCGAAGTTCACACCGATCTCTACGGTTCCCTCGCGCTCACCGGCGCGGGGCACGGCACCGATCGCGCCGTGATGCTTGGTCTGCTCGGCGAAGAGGCCGCCACGCTCGATCCGGATACCATCGACGGCAAACTCGAAGCCATCCGTCTCTCGTCCATGCTCTCGCTGCTGGGGAGCCACGTCATTCCCTTCCGCGAAGCGCAGCACATCCTCTTTCATCGCGACCAGATGATCCCGCCCGACGCCCGCACGCAGCACCCCAACGGCATTCGCTTCACTGCCTTCGATGTCACAGGCAAGGCGCTCTTCAGCGCCACCTACTTCTCCATCGGGGGCGGCTTCATCGTCGAAGATGGCGCGGACGTAAACGCCGCACCCGTGATGACGACCTCCCCGCTGCCATATCCCTTTCACAGCGCGGCAGAGCTGCTGGAGATGGCACAGCGCGACAACCTGCGCATCGACGAGGTGATGATGCGCAACGAATGCGCGCGCCGCGGCAACACACCCGATGCTGCAGAATCCGTCCGCCGCGACATCCTCCGCATCTGGGAGGTGATGCAAAACTGTGTCGCGCGCGGGCTCGCCACCGATGGCATTCTTCCCGGAGGTCTGCGCGTACGCCGCCGCGCCAAGCGTCTCGCGGCGCGTCTGCAGCAGCAGCAGGCAGCGGGCAAAGGCACCGGCGATCCGCTCGCGCCGCTCGACTGGGTCACCATCTATGCCATGGCCGTAAACGAGGAGAACGCCGCCGGCAGCCGCGTCGTCACTGCGCCGACAAATGGCGCAGCCGGCGTCATCCCCGCCGTCGCGCACTACTACCGCAACTACATCGGAGGCGCGGATGAGGCGGGCATCCTGCGCTACTTCCTTACCTCCGCCGCCATCGGCATTCTCTACAAGGAGAACGCATCCATCTCCGGCGCGGAAGTCGGCTGCCAGGGCGAAGTCGGCGTCGCGTGCTCCATGGCCGCGGGCGGACTCGCCGCCGCGATGGGCGGCACCAACCCACAAATCGAGCACGCTGCCGAGATCGGCATGGAGCACAACCTCGGCATGACCTGCGATCCCATCGGCGGATTAGTCCAGATTCCCTGCATCGAACGCAACGCGATGGGCGCAGTCAAAGCGGTGCACGCCTGCCGCATGGCGTTGGCCGAAGAGGATGAGCATAAGGTTTCCCTCGACCAGGTGATTCGCACCATGTACGAAACCGGCTTGGATATGCAGTCGCGGTATAAGGAGACTTCGCTGGCTGGGCTGGCGTTGAATGTGATTGAGTGCTGACTCAGGCCAAACTAATGTGACATAGCACTCCGCATACAAGCGTGCTAGCGTGTGGCAGATCACTCGATGATTGGAAGCCGCTTGATGCCATTGAACAAACGTGCCTTCATTCTTTTTTCAGCTCTGCTTTCCGTGCTGGTCTTCAGCCCACGCACATGGGCGAAGGATCGCTTCGTCACGCTTCAGGGAGACCAAATTTCGGCCATTCTTGATCTTTCGCACCAACCGCATAAGATGGTCCGCCTTGACAAGGAGGGCGCACCCTACAAGTTCGTCAATGATGATTTGGAAAAGCTGGAGGTAAATGAGGGGCCGTGCATTTTCGTGGGGCTCCAGCCTCCGCCCGGTCCGAGCCCGATCTACGAAGTCTTCACGGAGTGTTTCGACCTTGTCGCTGAGGAAGAGAGCAAATCATTTCTCTACGCAACCGATTCTACCGGTGACATCGTACGGAACAGAACCCCCGCAACTGCAACGGTTGCTGTGTATAGGAGGGGAGATCCTCAGTTCGATATTGCCTGCTGGAAGTGGGTGATGGAACACCTATCCCAGCACCTTGAGCAGAAAGTTGCAGCCGAACGCACGCAGAGCACGGACCCGCTGAAGCTATACAGAATCAACCCCAAGGGCGAACATAATGAACTGCGCGTCACCGCTCCGATCCTGATCCACTCAGTGGATGCAAAGTTCAGTACATATGCAATTCGCGACCACATTTCCGGGGTATCGGTCGTCGGGGTTGTCATCGATACGCGCGGCATGCCTCTACATGTCCACACAATTTGGCCACTCGGATATGGATTGGATGAGGAGGCGGTGAAAGCTGTCCAGCAGTATCGGTTTCAGCCTTCCAGGCTTGATGGGCAACCGGTGCCCGTTCAGGTCACAATCGAGGTCTCCTTCCGCGGCGTGGTCCACCAATAAGTCCGATCAGCCCACATTAGCAGCGCGTTGAGCTCGCATTCGCTGGGCTGTCTCACTCCTCCTGCCGTTGAGACACTGTCGGTCCTCAAGCCGCCGAGTGTTTCGCCTGCGCGCCCACCAGTTCCCCGCTCGTCTCATGACCATCCTGAATCTTCAGCAGGCGCAGGATCGGCGAGGTCAGCATCGTCGTCACGAGCGCCATCACCACCAGCATGGTGAAGAGGGTCGGCGAGAAGACGCCCGCGTTGTAGGCAATGTTCAGCACGATCAGCTCCACCAGACCACGTGTGTTCAGCAGCGCGCCCAGCGCTCCGGCATCACGCCAGGACTGGCCGTTCCAGCGCGCAGCGATGATTGCGCCGCCCATCTTGCCGGCCACCGCGGCCACCAGCACAATGCCCGCCCACAGCCACATCTTCGTGCCATTCAGCAGGTCCAGCCGCGTGCGCATGCCGGTCAGCGCGAAGAAGAGCGGTAGCAGCAGCACGCCGATCAGCATGTCCATCCGCTCGCGAATCTCCTCCTGCCAGCGCGGAATCCGCGGGAAGCACACACCCGCAAGGAACGCCCCAAAGAGCGGATGGATTCCAAGAACATCCGTCGCCGCGGCAGACAGCAGCACGAAGGCCACGACGACGCCCAACAACTCCAGCGATAGTTTCGTTGACTTGTAGCGCTTCACCGCCAGGTTCGCCAGCGGACGCACAATACCGAGCATGAACAGCAGATAGCCCACCAGCCCCGCCATGCGGATGCCCAGACTGGCCGATCCGCCGTCCTTGCCCAGCAGAGCCAGGGCGAAGGCCAGCAGCAACCATGCCACGACGTCATCGACAGCGGCGCACAGGATAGCGGTCGTTCCCAGCGAGGTGGACTGCAGCCGCCGTTCTTCCAGAATGCGTGCCAGCACCGGAAATGCTGTGATGCTCATCGAGATGCCCAGGAAAAGCACGAAGGGCATGCTGCCAATACCGTGCGGCGCGAAGCGGATGCGCAGCGAATGCGCCAGCAGCGCCGCCATGGCAAACGGGAACAGGATGCTCATCCCGCTGGCCAGCACCGCCGTGCTGCGCTGCTTGTAAAGCTGCGCGTAGTCCAATTCCATCCCGATCAGGAACAGATAGAGGATGAGACCGACCGTGCTCAGGTTTTCGAAAGCCGCAAAGGAGTGCGGCGTGAAGCTATGCGCAACGCTGGGGAAAAAACGTCCCAGTACCGACGGCCCGATCAGGATGCCGCCAACAATCTCGCCGATGACGCGCGTCTGACCCAGCTTGCGGGCAAGCCATCCGCAGGCCAATGTCACCAGCAACACAACCGACATCTGCAGGAGCAGGAGCGTCATGCGATGCGCTGTCCCTTTCGTTTCGCGGTGTCCAGAGGGCAGTAATTTTTGAGGTGCAATGTGTGGCGCAGCGTGGATTCAGGTGCCCACGATCTCCACTGCTTCTACGATCTGCACCGCTTCAAGGACAGTGCGCATGACGTCCGAGAATCCAGGCGCTGCGCCTCTTTCCGGCGATTTCCTATTGTAGCCTCGAACCTCACCCTTCGCCCCGCCGCCCCACGCCGGTGCAAACTGCGAAGCGGCAACTTCTTTAAGCGCTCTGGGCTAACAGACGTCCATAAACGAACGACAGTTCTTGCGGCTTTCCGTAAACAAACGCCACGCCGAAAGTCGCTCCCTGGCGCCGGTAATAGCAAAATGCGTTAGCGCTCCACCGCCATCGCCACGGAGTTCCCGCCCCCCAGGCACAGCGCCGCAACACCTCGACGCAGATTGCGATGCTGGAGCGCGTAGATCAGCGTAGTCAGCACGCGCGCGCCGCTGGCGCCGATGGGATGTCCCATTGCCACCGCGCCGCCATTCACATTCACGCGCGCGGCAAGCTCCGGCGCATCCAGGCCAACTTCCTTCATCACACCCAGCGCCTGCACCGCGAACGCCTCGTTCAACTCATAGAGGTCTACCTGCTCTTTCGCCCAGCCGGCTTTTTCAAGAACACGCTGGATGCCGATCACCGGAGCCAGCATCACCCACTGCGGATCGACGCCGCTGGTCGCCTGCGCGCGAATCCGCACCATCGGCTGCAGCTTCAGCTCCGCCGCCTTACGCGCGGAATCACTACCACCGCCGCCGCACCATCATTCACACCCGGAGCATTGCCCGCTGTCACCGTGCCGTCCTTCTTGAACGCCGGCTTCAGCGAACGCAGCGCCTCGAGCGATGCATCCTCGCGCACACTCTCGTCCCGGTCCAGCACTGCGGCGGGCTCACCCTTCTTCTTCGCCGGAATCTCCACCGGCAGCATCTCGTCCTTGAATGCTCCTGCCTTCTGCGCAGCAGCCGCCTTCTGGTGCGAGGCCAGCGCATATGCATCCTGCTGCTCCCGAGTGATGGAATGCTTCTCCGCCACGTTCTCGCCTGTCACGCCCATGTGGTAGTCGTTGTAAATCTCCCACAGGCCGTCGCGAATCATCGAGTCCACCACCTTCGCATCGCCCATGCGGAAACCATTGCGTCCCTGCGGCAGCAGGTATGGCGCATTGGTCATCGACTCCATTCCGCCTGCCACCACGATCTCCGCATTGCCCGTCTGGATCGCCTGCGCTGCCAGCGCCACCGCCTTCAGCCCGGAGCCGCAAACTTTATTGATGGTCATCGCGCTGACGCTAGGCGGCAGCCCGCCACCCAGCGCCGCCTGTCGCCCGGGGTTCTGTCCCAGTCCGGCGGAGACAACGTTGCCCATGATGCATTCGTCGATCTGTTCCGGCGCCACGCCCGAGCGGCGCACCGCCTCGCGCACCGCCAGCGCACCCAACTGCACTGCGCTGTACCCCGAGAGCGATCCCTGGAATTTTCCGGTAGGCGTCCGCACTGCCGAGACGATGACAATTTCTTCCATTACGAAACCTCAACTTCCTGATGACCGGGAATGCTACCCATGGCCAACGTGTGAAGATAGCAGGGACCGAAATCAGCGGCAATCGAGCGGCCCGTGAGCACATCCCCGAACAGCACTTTCGCAGATCAAGCTGGGCAATCTCCGCGATCGATCGCGCCGCTCTGGCATACCGGCGTGATGCTCCTCGTCCTGATTGGCACCTCGGTTGTCAGCGCGCTCACCCATCATTGGACGCAACCGCTGAGCCATCGCATGCCGCCGCAGCATCATTCGCACATCCCAGGCTACGCCGTCGCACTGCTCTGGGAGTGGGTGCTGCTCGCTTTGGTGTACTGGGGACTCCGCATGCGCGGCACGCCGCTGCGTCAGCTTCTCGGCGTCCGGCGTCCGGGTGCAGTGGAACTCTGGACCGATATCGCCATCGCCCTCGGCTTCTGGTTTTGCTCCCTGCTCGCGCTGGGTGTCGTCGGTTCTCTGCTGCACCTCATCCATCTCCATCCGGAAGATATCCGCGGCATCGTCTCGCAGATGGCCCCGTCATCGCCTGGCGAGCTCACGCTATGGATCGCGCTCAGCATCTCCGCGGGCATCTGCGAAGAGTTGATCTTCCGCGGTTATCTGCAGCAGCAGTTCACTGTGCTCACGCGACACATCTCGCTCGGCATTGCGATTTCAGCAGTGTTTTTCGGCCTCGCACATGGCTATGAAGGCGCGAGCGGCATGCTGCTCATCGTGCTCTACGGCGCCTTCTTCGGCATCCTCGCGCATCTCCGTCGCAGTCTTCGCGCGGGTATGTTCGCGCATGTGTGGCACGATTCTCTGAGCGGCATCGTGCTCTACTTCGGCGTTCACATACTTCACCGCATCCCACAGTAGTTGCAGACTCGACCGCACAGACCAAGTTGCGCGAAGAAAGAAGCGCACGAATTTGGTATTTTTTTCTTGACACTCCATGACGCCCACTCTATACATTCCGTAACTGCAACATCAGCGTTGCAGCACAAGGGAGAATAGACACCATGGCAACAAAGAAGGCAGCCAAGAAGCCGGCCAAGAAGGCGGCAAAGAAGGCAGCGAAGAAGAAGTAAGCAAGTCAACCTAAACAAGGCAACAGACTCGGGGGACGCAGGCAAGCGTCCCCCGAGGTGTTTCTGCGGCACGATATCTCCTCGCGAAGACACGATAAAGTTGCTGCATGACGCGCCGCCGCTGGATCGCAGATACCTGGAACGAGGCCACTGCCGCGGTTCGCGGCGATCAGGCACAGCATCTCAGCCGCGTGCTGCGCGCCCAGCCCGGCATGGAGTTCGACGTGGTCGCCGGTGGCCGCGCATGGCTCGCCCGCATCGCATCCATCGACCGCGACAGCGTCCACTTCACCCTCCTCCAGGAACTCGAGACCGCAGCAGCGCTTCCCGTCACCCTGCTCCTCAGCATCTTTAAATTCGATCGCATGGAGTGGGCCATTGAGAAGGCAGTGGAGCTCGGCTGCAGCCGCATCGTCCCAATCATTGCCGAGCGGACGGAAAAGCATCTTGCCCTGGCAGCCGGCAAACGCGTGGAGCGATGGCGCCGCCTCGCGCTCGAGGCCGCCAAGCAATCGCGCCGGAGCGATCTCCCGGAGATCGGCGACCCTGCCCGGCTATCCGCGATTCTCGGCACCCATGAACCGGCGAAGAGCCCGCAGCATTCCCCCAAAGAGGAAACCGCTGCCCCGCTCCGCATCCTGCTCTCCGAGACGGAAGAGGATCAGCCGTTGTTACGCATCCTTCAGCAGAGCGCAAACGCAATGGAGGAAATCATGCTGGCCGTGGGCCCTGAGGGCGGATGGACCGCTGTTGAACTCGCGCTGTTCATGGATGCGGGATGGCACAGCGCCAGCCTCGGGCCGCGCATCCTGCGCGTAGAAACCGCCGTGATCGCAGCATTGGCCGTCGTGAACGCAGCGTCTACGATCACATCGCCGAGCACGTCATCCTGATCCTGAGCGAAGTCAAAGGGAAAGGCCCGCAGCTCCATCCCGCAAGCTACTCCAGCGAACGTGAGCTACCAATGGGAGCGAACCCCACCACTCACCCAAAAGGCGCATCCGCCGGTGCGGCCAGCATCTAGGTGAAGAGATCTTTCATCTTGTCCAACAGGCCGCGCGAAGCCACGCGGTTCGCCACCCCGAGCGCGGTGCCCAGCTGCTGGATCACCTCGCGCTGCGCCTTGGTCAGCTTCTTCGGCGTCTCTACGACGGCCTGCACGATCAGGTCGCCGCGTCCGCGCTCATTCAGATAGGGCACGCCCTTGCCGCGCAGCCGGAACTCCTTCCCGCTTTGCGTGCCTTCGGGAATCTTCAGCGTTGTTTCGCCCTCCAGCGTCTGGATGGCGATCTCCGCCCCCAGCGCCGCCTGCGGGAAGGAAATGATGACCGCGAAGTGAAGGTCGTGTCCGTCGCGCTCGAAATAGTCATGCGGCTTCACTGCCAGCACCACGTAGAGATCGCCGGAATGCCCGCCATAACGGCCCGCATCGCCTTCGCCCTGGTAGCGGATGCGCGTGCCGTCTTCGACCCCGGCCGGGATCTTCACTTGTACCGTGTGCTCCTTCTCCACGCGTGCCTCACCGTGGCAGGTATGGCACGGCTCGGTGATTACCTGGCCCGTGCCGCTGCAGATCGGGCAGGTGCGCGCAATCGAGAAGAAGCCCTGCTGGAAGCGCACCTGGCCACGTCCGCCGCACTGCTGGCAGGTGCTGGCGGACTTTCCATGCGCCGCGCCTGAGCCGCGGCACTCCGCGCAAACGTCCATGCGCTTGATCGAAATCGTTGTCTCTTTGCCGAAGACCGCCTCTTCGAAATCGATGGTCAGGTCATAGCGGATATCGCGGCCACGCTGCGCACGCGACGTCCGTCCGCTGCGTCCGCCCGCGACGTTGAACATCTCTCCGAAAAAGTCACCGAAGATATCGCCGAGGTCGACGCCGCCCGGAAACCCTCCGCCGCCCGCCGCGCCGTTCACTCCGGCAACGCCGTAGCGGTCGTAGGCCGCGCGCTTCTCGGGATCGCTCAGCACCTGGTACGCCTCGCTCGCCTGCTTGAAGCGCTCCTCCGCCTCCGGATTGTCCGGGTTGCGATCCGGGTGATACTGCATCGCCAGTTTGCGGTATGCGGTCTTCAGCTCCTGCTCGCCGCAATCTTTCGAAACGCTCAGAACTTCGTAGTAATCGACGTGTGCCACGTTTGCCATTTTTCCTGTACTCAGTCTTCTGCCCAGCTCTCCGGGAGATCTTGATCGAAGTCCGGGTTATAGAGATGTCATTGCGTGCTTCGCGGTCGCAGCGCGCTCGCTACGCTTCCGACACATTCGGATTAACCGAGATGCGCACCAGCGCCGGCCGCAGCAGTCGGTCCCGGATGCGATAGCCGCGACGGACTTCGTCTATCACCTGATGATCCGGCAGGTCCGGACGCTCCACGCTTTCCAGCGCCTCGTGGACTCGCGGGTCAAAGGGGTGCCCCACTGTCTCCACCGGCGTCACATTCAACGACCGCAGCACCTCGTCCATCTGCTTTGCGATCAGTTCCACGCCTGTCCGCAACTGCTCCGCCGTTCCGGTGGCGTTCAGAGCCAGCTTGAAGTTATCCAGCACCGGCAGGAACTGTTCCACCGCATCGGCGACGGCAAAGGCCCTGTAGTCTGCCCGCTCGCGCTGTTCGCGTTTCCGGGCGTTGTCGAACTCAGCCTGCAGCCGTGCCAGCCGGTCAACCAGCGCATCGCGTTCCGCGCGCAACCGCTCATACTCCTCGTGCAGTCCGGCCATGGTTTCGGCCACGGCCGTCGATGGCGACTCCGCAGTCGCTTCACCTTGGCTTCCCTCCGCCTTCACATCAGCACCGGTGCCGGTTGAGTTCTGCGTCTTCTGGTCTTCCGTGTTCGCTGTTTCCATATTCTGGGTTTCGCTGCTCGTATACGTCGCGTTTTCAGTCATAGCCATACGTCTCTCTGATTCCAATGCTTCGCGGCGGCCATGCCGCCGTTCCGTTGCTTGTCTACGATCGCGTGCCGCAGGCACGCTAGCTTCGCGGCGTCTGCAGAATGCGCTCCGAGAGCTGCGCAATGTACGAGACCGCCTGGATCGTCTCGTTGTAGCGAATGCGCGTCGGCGCCAGCACTGCCACCGTCCCTACGCTCTCCGCGCCCAGCCTGGCGCCTGTGCCGATCAGCACCATATTCTCCATATCCGGAATCGTGTCTTCCAGTCCCACCACCACCCGCACCGCCTGCTGTCGCGCATCCACATAGGCGCTCAGCAGATCGATCAGCCGCTGCTTGGCCTCGAGTGCGCCCAACAACGCGCGCAGCCGCTCCTGGTCCACATCGCGCTGCACCAGGTTGGCCACGCCTTCTACGAAGATCATCTGCGACGGCTGCATGCCCGCGAGCGCTCCCTTGAACAATTCGTTTACCGACCGCATCAGCCGGTCGTACTCGCTCCGCTCCTGCTCCATCCGCTGCTCGATGTCGGCCCGTATGCGTTCAATCGACCAGCCGCGGAAGTTGCCGTTCACAAAGTTCGCCGCCGCCTCCAGGTCGCCCTGCTCCAGGTCGTGGTCCAGTTGCAGCACCCGGTCCAGCACCGTGCCGCCGCGCGTCACCACGACCGCCAGCACGCGCTGCGTCGTCAGCCGGGAGAAATGGATATGCTCCAGCCACTCGGTCTCGCCTGCTGCTTCCGTCGCCACTCCCACCCCGCTCGAGATCATCGCCAGCACGTGCGAGGTCCGCTCCAGAAAATGCTGCCGGCTGGTTACCCCGGCAAAGCATTCGTCGATCTGATGGCGCTTCTCCGCCGAAAGCTGCGGCGCATTTGTGCCTGTCGCGGCACGCGCCGCCCCCGCCAGGTGCTCCACGTAGAAGCGAAACGCCTTCGCCGTCGGAATGCGCCCGGCCGAGGTATGCGGCTGCTCCAGCAGTCCGGATTCGCTCAGCGACACCATCACGTTCCGGATCGTCGCCGAACTCATCCCTTCCTTATCGGCGTAGATCCGGGCGACAGCCTGCGACGCAACCGGCTCACCCGTCGCGATATACATCTCCAGGATGGCCGTCAATATCAGCCGCTCCCGCGGACTGATTCGGAGATCTGCTGTCATGGCCGTATCACCTGCGCACCCGGTCCCGTAGCCTGCTTTCGGGTAGATGCCGCCTCATTTATCGTAGCAGGTTGCACGCATATTTCCTGCCGCCCACCCGACCGCAATGGACTCTGCGTCCCGAATCCGAGCAGCGCGATCAAACGTCGGCAGCACGACATTTGCGGCTAACCAAAGTACCGTGTATGGGTTCCTAAGACAGGGTGCGGAACCAGGCGGGTCAGCCAGGTCAAAGCACTTCGTCCTTCAGACAGAAAGAGGACTCCAATGATGGACCGGCGTCGTTTGTGGATCACCATCGCGGCAATAGCAGGCGGCATCATCCTCATCCTGCTCATCGCCATTCCCTTCCTCCTGAATGCAGACAACTACCGTCCCCACATTCAAACCGTCCTGTCCGACGCGACGGGACGGCAGGTCACCCTCGGACATCTCAGCTTCTCGCTCTTCACCGGCTCGCTCGTCGCCGACCAGCTCAGCATCGCCGACGATCCCGCCTTCAGCCAGCAGCCCTTCGTCCAGGCCAAGCAGGTCCACATCGGCATCGAGGTCGGCCCGCTTCTTTTTCACAAGCAGGTCAAGATCCGCAGCATCACCATCGACACGCCAAAGATCTCTTTAATCCAGAACAAGGCCAACGTGTGGAACTACGCCAGTCTCGGCAACTCCAGCAAACGCGCCCACAAGCCCCAGACGCAGAGCTCCATGCCTAACCTCTCCATTGGCGTGCTCGAAGTGAAGGACGGGCAGGTGACCATCACGGATCTCGGCGCACCCACGCCACCGCGTGTCATCCAGAACGTGCAGGCCAAGCTCAACGACTTCTCGCTCACCGCACCTTTCACCTACTCCCTCTCCGCTTCCTTCCCCGGCAACGGCACAGTTTCTATCAGCGGCAAGGGTGGACCCTTCAACCAGGCCGACGCCTCCAAGACGCCCTTCACGGCAAAAATCGAAATCAAACACGCGGACCTCGTCGCTGGAGGCTTCGTGCTTCCCTCCGCCGGAGTCTCGGGCATTGCGGACGTCAATGCCAACGTCAACTCCAACGGCCAGACCGTCCACGCGCAGGGCACCATCGACGCATCGCAGCTCAAGCTAGCCGCGAATGGTTCGCCCGCCCCGCGCCCCGTGCACGTCAACTTCACCGTCAACCAGAACCTCGCGTCGCTCTCCGGCCAGTTGCAGAACACCACTGTCGCCTTCGGTCAGGCTCTTTTCAACATCGCCGGCACCTATCAGACCCAGGGCGCGAAGACGAACCTCAACGTGACTGCCGCTACCCAGGGCGCCCCGATCAATGACCTTGAGGCCTTCCTCCCATCGCTCGGGATACAGATGCCCTCCGGCTCGAAACTGCAGGGCGGAACCCTCACCACGAGTCTCGCCATCACCGGCGCTTCGGATGCTCCTGTGATCAGCGGGCCCGTCCGGCTGGACAACACGCAGCTTGCCGGCTTCAATCTCGGCTCCAAGATGGCCGCCGTGACCGCGCTCACCGGCGGCAAGACCGGCAATGTCACCACGGTGCGCGTCCTGAGCCTCAACCTGCGTGACGCCGCCGGCGCGCTCGATGCGCAGAACATCCTGCTCGACGTCACCGGTCTGGGCACAGCCACCGGCAACGGCACCGTAAGCGCGGCGAAGGCCCTCAACTTCCACGTTGTCGCCAAGCTCGCTCAAACCGGTACCGCAGGACTAGCAACCAGCGCTCTCTCGATGATCGGCGGCGGAGTAGGCGGCGCGGCCAGCAGCGCGCTCAGGAACGGCGTTCCCGTCACCATCACCGGCACCGCGGCGAGCCCTGTTATCACGCCGGATATGAAAGGCCTGACCGGCGGCGGCGCAAACAGCCCGGCGGCCGGTCTGCTTGGCAAACGCGGCCAGCAGCTTCCAAACAGGGGGAACCTGGGCAAGGCGCTCGGCGGCCTGCTGGGAAAACATTGAAACGCAATCGGGACTTCTGCTCCCTCGCGACCTCAGGAGAGCAGAAGTATTCTGCGCAGACGAAGCTGTGAATCCCTAAAGCGGTTCGCGCTATCCATGCAGAAACTCGTCTTCATACCGGGAGTCCTGTGCAATCGCAGACTATGGGCTTCCCAGATTGCAGCGCTTTCCGCTCACACTGACATCTGCGTTCCGGAAATCACGTCGCAGGCAACCGTTGCGCAGATGGCTCGGGACATCCTCGATTCCGTGAGTGGACGCTTCTGCCTGGCCGGCTTCTCACTGGGAAGCCAGGTGGCGCTCCAGATGATGGAGTTCGCCGCGGATCGGATTGAACGTCTCGCGCTACTCAGCGCCACGCGTGGCGGCTTGCCTCCGCCGGTGCAGAGCGCCATCCGCGACGCGATTCTCACGATCGAGCAGGGCGGCTTCGCCGCGTACCTCGAATCCGCGTACCCGGCCTATGTCACTGCCGCCCACGCACCGGATAGAGAGATAAAGCGTTGTTTCATGCAAATGGCAGAAGAAGTCGGACTTGCAGCCGGTGTGCGCCAGATGAAGGCGCTGCTCGGTCTCAACAATGCATTTCGTCATCTCGGCGCGATCTCCTGCCCTACAGTTGTCATCGGCGGCAGCGAAGACCGCCGGATCACGCCTGCCGCGCACGAACTCTTGGCGCATGAAATTCCCAATGCCTCACTGGTTCTCATTGAGCACGCCGCGCACTTCACACCGCTGGAACAACCGTCTCAGGTCACAGCAGAGCTGAAACGCTGGATGGAGCGGCCCTCACCTAGGTGATCTCAAACACATTCTGCTCATGCGCGCGCTGCTCCTCGGCGCGTTCGATCAGCTTGCGCGCAATGGCATAGAAGCTCGCCGTGCCCACCGACGACGCCTCGGGCGCGAGCGCCACCGGCAATCCGCGATCGCCGCCGTGCCGGATATTCGGGTCCAGCTCCACCGATCCCAGGAACGGCAGCTTGAACTGCTGCGCCGTCCGCTCCACGCCGCCCTTCGAAAAAATGTCGATCACCTCATGGCAGTGCGGGCAGGTGAACTGGCTCATGTTTTCCACGATGCCCAGCACCTCCACGTTCACCTGGTGAAACATCTCCAGAGCCTTCCGCGCATCCTGCAGCGACACATCCGACGGCGTCGAGATCACCACCGCGCCCGTCAACGGCACCGTCTGCACCAGTGAGATCACCACATCGCCGGTGCCCGGCGGTAAATCGATGATCAGATAATCCAGCTCGCCCCACGCCACCTGCTGCAGAAACTGCCGAATGATCTGGTGCAGCATCGGCCCGCGCATTACCAGCGGCTTGTCGCCCGGTTGCAGCGATCCGACCGAGATCATCTTTACGCCATGCGCCGTCAGCGGCTCGATGCGGTTTCCCTCAATCACCCGCGGCTGCGCCGTCGCACCCATCATCAGCGGCACATTCGGTCCGTAGATGTCCGCATCCACCAGCCCTACCTTGTGGCCCAGCTTGGCCATCGCAATCGCCAGGTTGACCGCCAGCGTGGTCTTACCAACGCCGCCCTTCCCTGAACCGATCGCGATGATCGCCTTCACTCCCGGCAGCGACTGCGGCTGCGGCATCTGCTGTCCATGTGCTCCCATCTCGTCTCACTCCCCGGCCGTCTCTGCGCGCTTCACTCGTCGTGACATTCCGCACCTCGGCCCATCTCTTAAGATTAGCGTGTCTCTCCAGCCCGCGCCCGCGCCAGCATGGATGGGTAGTGTGTCAGTTTGGATCCGGCCCGTCTTGCCCCGGTGAGACAGCGTGGTGATTTATGTTGCTCTATCTTTGCTTGCCTGTGAGCATGGCAGCCAGGTTCGAAGAGTAATGGACCGTTGTCATATCTAATCGATCGGCAACATCGACCGCCTCTTCACGGCCATTGCATCCGTGATCTGAATTTGTCGATTAGCAACGGCAGTTCACTTCTTCGAGTATTCGTCAGGCCGCACCGTGCCTGCCATGGCGGCCTCTCGCGGCTTCGCCTGGCGCTTGCGCTCCAGCTCCTTCTGCCGCAGCTCGCGCCGCCGCGCCGCATCCTCGTAGTGCTGCTCCTCTTCCGCGCTCTCCGGCTGCAATCGCGGCACCGGCACCCGCCGTCCCTGGCTGTCCGTCGCGACGAAGGTCAGATATGCCGAGGCCACATGCCGGTGCATCCCGGCAATCGTGTTCTCCACCCACACCTTCACTCCGACCTCCATCGAGGTGTTGAAGGCGCGGTTCACCGACGACTTCAAAATCAGCAGATCGCCTACATGGACCGGCGCAATGAAATCGATGTGGTCCATCGACGCCGTCACCACATGCGTGCGCGCGTGCCGGTAGGCCGCCATCGCGCCCACCAGGTCGATGAAGTGCATCAGCCGTCCGCCCAGCAGATTGCCCAGCGTGTTCGTATCATTCGGCAGGATCAGCTCCGTCATCTCGCTGCGCGATTCGGCAACAGAACGGGTGGGCAATTGAGCGGCAAAGTCCATGGATCTCTCTTTTTGTTGATGAAGCTACTCTCCAGTGTCGGCTATGGCGCCCAAACCCGCAATCCGCATAACGCAATCCAGACGCCCCAATGCACTCGCTGCCAGGCCGTGCTACGGTCATCGAAGGAGCCGCATTCGATGGATAAGATCGCCATGCTGAAGGAAATCCTCGCGCAGAATCCCAACGACGCCTTCGCGCGCTACGGCCTCGCCATGGAGCACGCCAACCAGGGCGACACCGCTACCGCCCTCGACGAATTCAAGCAGCTCACCACCGCACATCCCGACTACACCGCCGGCTACCAGATGGCCGCGCAGCTCCTCATCAAAGCCGGCCGGGACGGCGAGGCGCGTCAGCGCCTGGAAGCCGGTGTTGCCGCCGCAAGCCGCACCGGCAACTCGCTCGCGCTGAACGAAATGAGCGCGATGCTGGACGAGCTCTCCGCCTGAAGGAAATGGGCGGTTTACGATATTGTGAACGTCGCAATTCCCTTTGGACCGCGCGCAATTGAGATCGGTCCTGCGTCCGTCGCATAAGCACAATGCTCACGCAAACGGGCGCATAATTGAGCAGACCAGCGAACCGGCGGCAGCACGCCAAAGCAGCAATGATTTTCGAATCCGCAGACGACGGAGGGCCATCTCCTGTGAACACATGCTTCGTGTCGATCCCGGCACCTGTCTTGTATCAGGAGGGCCTTTCGCCAACATGAAGATCCCGCTCTTCCCTCTCGATCTGGTGCTCTTTCCCGGCGTGCCGCTGCCGCTGCACATCTTCGAGCAGCGTTATCGCGAGATGATCGCCGAATGTATCGCCAGCAACGCGCTCTTCGGCGTTGTACGCGCGGAGCGCGAGGGCCTTGCCGTCGTCGGCTGCTCTGCGCAGGTGGTGCGCGTGCTGCATAGCTATCCGGACGGCCGCAATGACATCCTGACCCAGGGCATCGATCGCTTCGAGATCGAGCAACTGGACGACAGCCGCAGCTTCCTGCAGGCGGAAGTGGACCTGCTGCCCGACACCGGCGCCGCAGCCGGTCGCTCAGCTCGCGAGGAGTGCGTTGCACTGCACTTTGAAACAATGCACCTGCTCGGAACCGCCGAGCCAGGCGTCTCTCTCTCACTCGATGAGCCTCTCGCTTATCTTCTCGCCGCTTCCATCCCTGCTGACCTGAACTTCCAGCAGGCTCTGCTGGCCATGCGCTCGGATCAAGAGCGTACCGAAACACTCTCGAGCTACTACCGCGCCATCCTCCCGAAGCTGCGCAGCGGAGCCAAAGCCAGCCAGCGCGCCTCCACTAACGGCCACGTCATGTAAGCTGTCTGCCGTCCGGCCGTTCTCGCCCCTACATCTCAAATACGTCGCAAACACGTACAGTAGAGATAGAGCGCCAGGAGGTCTTCCCCGCATGCCCCAGACGACGACACACACCACGTCCCCTTCGAAGGCGGGCAGCAACCTCCCGGCTACGCTTGGAGAACTCCGCGCCAGCAAGGACTTTCCCGCGAGCTATGTAAACCGCAGCGTCAAGGACGAGCTGCGCGCCAACCTCATTCGCCGCCTGCAGGACCAGGCCTCCGGGAAAGACGCATCAGCCATCTTCCCCGGCATCATCGGCTTTGACGACACAGTCGTGCCGCAGATCATCAACGCCATCCTCTCGCGCCAGAACTTTATCCTGCTCGGCCTGCGCGGCCAGGCAAAGAGCCGCATCCTGCGCGCGCTCACCGAGCTGCTCGATCCCGTGGCCCCATACGTCGCCGGCTCGGAAATTCGCGACAATCCCTACCGGCCCATTTCGAAGTACGCGCGCGATCTCATCGCCGAGCGCGGCGATGCCACTCCCATCGCCTGGATGAAGCGCGACGACCGCTACGTTGAAAAACTCGCCACGCCCGATGTCACTGTCGCCGATCTCATCGGCGATCTCGATCCCATCAAGGCCGCGCGCTCCGGCTCCGATCTTTCGAACGAGCTCACCATGCACTACGGCCTGCTGCCGCGCGCCAACCGCGGCATCTTCGCCGTGAACGAGCTGCCCGACCTCGCCGGCAAAATTCAGGTCGCCCTCTTCAACATCATGCAGGAAGGCGACGTGCAGATTAAGGGCTATCCCGTGCGTCTGGAGCTCGATGTCGCGCTGGTCTTCAGCGCCAACCCGGAGGACTACACCGCCCGCGGCAAGATCGTCACCCCGCTCAAGGACCGCATGGGCTCGGAGATTCGCACCCACTACCCGCAGTCCGTGCCCGAAGGCATCGCCATCACGCGTCAGGAGTGCTGGAGCGATCGTGGCTGCCTCACCACAGAAGTCGCGGACTACATCTACGAAATCGTCGAGCAGATCGCCTTCGTCGCCCGCGAGGACAAGAAGGTCGACAAGCGCTCCGGCGTCTCGCAGCGCCTGCCCATCTCCACCATGGAACTCGCCGTTTCGAACGCGGAACGCCGCGCACTGCTGCATGGCGAATCGCTCGCCTTTCCCCGCCTCGGCGACATCTACACCGCGCTCCCCGGCATCACGGGCAAGATCGAGCTCGAATACGAAGGCGAGATGAAGGGCGCCGACGTGGTCGTGCGCGAAATCATCCGCGCCGCCATCCTGCGCGTCTACGACCAGTACTTTGCCGACACCAACACCCAGCAGATCGAGCAATGGTTCAACCTCGGCGGGTCGGTCAAAATCGAGGACAGCCAGTCCGCGAAAGCCACCATGGCCGAGCTTGAGCAGATCCAGGGGCTCTTCGAAAAGCTCTCACCACTCGCCGTCACGCAGAAAGACGCGCCGGAAAAGATCGTCGCCGCAGCAGAGTTCCTGCTCGAAGGCCTCTACGCGCACAAGAAGCTGAGCCGCAGCGAGGAGCGCGGCTTCACGGCGCAGGAGCGTGCCCGCGCCAACGCCGAGCGCAGCCAGGAGCATCGCGACGAAGCCCGCGAGTACGAGCAATGGCAGCAGCGCCGCTCCAACAAGCAGCGCAGCGGATTGAATTAGGAACTTACATTCGTGGCTTGACCCCTCCAACCACTTCCGTCAACCCGACCGAAGCGTAGCGAAGTGGAGGGATCTGCTGTTTACGTATTCACGTGAACGATGCCTCTATCCCTTCCGCGCCCCGTTCTCTTCCTCATCAAAGTCCGGCCAGTCGCTGTAGCCCTTCTCATCCCCGCCGTAATACGTCTCCTTCGGAGCATCCACCAGCGGCACTCCATCCCGCAGTCTCTGCACCAGATCCGGATTCGCGATGAACGGCCGACCGAAGCTCACCAGGTCCGCGCGGCCTGACTCCAGCGCCTCCTCGGCAAGCTCCTTGTCGTAGCGGTTGTTCGCCATGTACGTCCCGCGAAAGCGTCGCCGCAGCGCCAGAAAATCCACCCCACCTGGTGCCTCGCGTGTCTCCCGCGTCACACCTTCGATCACGTGAATGTACTCAACCCCGAGCGCATTCAGCCCGTCGATGTACTCGCCATAGGTGCCCATCACATCGCTATCCAGCGGTGTCTCGCCCGGACTCGTCGTGGTAGGAGAGATGCGTACGCCCACGCGGCCGCCGCCATCCCACGCATCGACCGCGGCCTTCACCGCCGCCAGCGGGAAGCGCAGCCGATTCTCCACCGATCCACCGTACTCATCCGTACGCTTGTTCGTGCTGTCGCGGATAAACTGCTCCAGCAGATAGTTGTTCGCGGAGTGCACCTCTACTCCATCGAAACCCGCCAGCCGAGCATTCGCCGCTGCGTGGCGATAATCCTCCACAATGCCCGGAATCTCCCGCGTCTCGAGCGCGCGCGGCGTTGGCAGCCGCTTCGGCCCCTCATACGTGAACGCGTCGCCTCCCGGCTGAATCGCAGACGCCGACACCGGCATCGCGCCGCTGTGCAGATCGGGATGCGAGATGCGCCCCGTGTGCCACAGCTGCATCACGATTAATCCGTCGCCATCATGCACCGCCCGCGTTACCCGCTTCCAGCTCTCCACCTGAGCCGTGCTCCAGATGCCCGGCGTGAAGGCGTAGCCAATCGCCTGCGGCGAGATATTCGTCGCCTCGGAAATAATCAGTCCCGCACCAGTGCGCTGCTGATAGTAGTCCACTGCAAACTCGGGCGGGACGCCCGCGCGACTGGACCGCGCGCGCGTCAACGGCGCCATCACGATCCGGTTCTTCAGGTGCAGCGGGCCCATCTGGTAGTCGCGAAATAGAAGCGACATTTCAGTAGTGCTCATACATGAATCTCCCTTTGCTTGTTCTATAGAGAGATGCATGGTCCGACCAGATGACTCCTTCCGAAGCCGCTTTCACTGCACCTTAACGGGCAAATCCAGCATCATTGCCGCGAAGTTGTCGATGTCCAGCGACTGCGCCCCATCGGAAAGCGCGCGCTCCGGATACGGATGCACCTCCACAATCAGCCCGTCCGCTCCAGCGGCCAGCGCCGCGCGCGATAGCGCCGGCACCAGGTCACGCCGTCCCGTCGCATGTGACGGATCGGCAATCACCGGCAGATGCGTCATCGTCTTCGCCAGCAGCATGCCGCCGATGTCGAACGTATTCCGCAGCTCCGGATCATACGAACGGATCCCGCGCTCGCAGAGCACGACCTGGTCATTTCCGCCGGCCAGGATGTACTCCGCCGCCAGCAGCCACTCCTTCACCGTCGCCGCGGGACTGCGCTTCAGCAGCACCGGTCGCCGCACCTTGCCCAGCCGTCGCAGCAGCGCGAAGTTCTGCATGTTGCGCGCGCCCACCTGCAGCATCTCCACATGGTCGCTGACGACCTCTACATCCTCCGTGCTCATCACTTCGCTCACCACCGGCAGCCCCGTCCGCTCCGACACCTCGCGCAAAATCAGCAGCGCCTCGAGCCCAAGCCCCTGGAAGTCATACGGCGATGTACGCGGCTTATAGGCGCCGCCCCGCAGCAGTGTCGCCCCCGCGGCCTTCACACCCATGGCGGCTGCCAGCAACTGCTCACGCGATTCCACCGAACACGGCCCCGCAATCACCACCGGTACGCTACCGCCGATTGCGACGTTGCCTACCCGCACCACCGTCGCATGCTTGGCATCGCGCTTCGCCGTCAAACGCTCCGGCCGCACCAGCAGCTCGCGCTGCCTCTCTGGACTTGCCTCCACCGCCTCCAAAACCGCTGCTGTGTCGCTCATGACCTCTCTCCGGGTATGTGATTTGTCTGCTCGCGCGAAAAACAAAAAGGCCGCGATTGGGATCGCGGCCTTCGGGACTTTTGCGCTTTGCTCTTAGATCATCTTGAATCTGGATGCGCGCACGCCGCCGAAGCCGCTATCGGAAACCAATAACGGTAAGCAAAGCTAAATCGGCTGCTGGCGCGGAACGTCATCGATACCAAGGTGACACTCCGCCGTCGCATTGTCAACCAGCACCTTCTACTCACGCTGCTTTCCCCGCCGCAATTGCCAAAGCAGCTTCCGCACCATCCCCATCAGCAGATATGTATCCGCATCCGTGATATGAAGCCGCCGCAGCATCCGCCGCACCTCGCTCGCCGTGCTGGAGGAAGTCTGTGGATGCACATAGCCGCCCGCTTCCAGCAGCTCCACGAAGAGCGCGCCCAGCCGCTCCAGCTCTCCCGAAACAGCCGGCGCTTCGCCGCCTGTCTGCATTGGCGCGGCCGAGTCGCGCGCCAGCTCCCACAGGCATACCGCCGCGGCCTGTCCCAGGTTCATCGAGGGCTGCGCATCCTCCGTCGCGATCCGCACCAGCCAATGGCAGTGCTCCATGTCCTCGCGCGTCAGCCCATGCTTCTCTGAGCCGAACAGCAGCGCTACTCTCCCCTGCGCGAGCGCCGCATGCACCGGCACCGCCGCCTTCTCCAGACTCACCAGCGGCTGCTGCAACTCCCGCCGCTGCGCCGCCGTGGTCCCAACCACCAGGCGGCAGTCCGCCACTGCCTCGGCCACGCTCGCAAACTCCCGCGCTTCCATGAGCACTGCCTCTGCTCCCACCGCCGATCGCGCTTCGCGGAATGACGTCTCAAACGGCGCCACCAGCCGCAGATCGCGCACGCCAAAGTTCTGCATCGCCCGCGCCACCGCGCCAATGTTCAGCGGATTGCGAGTGCGCACCAGCACCACCGTCAGTTGCCGCAGATCGCTCACCTGGACCTCTACCAATTCCGGCGATAGAGAGTGTACGAATCGACGGTGGCCACTGGGTGCCAGTTGTGTTGCAGGTTTTCCATGAAGAGCGGGCCGACGACATACGCTGGCCGGCGCTCTTTGTAGGGAAATGTGGCGCCAAGAAGAAATGCCGTGCTTTGGATGGTTTCTTCCAATCTCATCTCCCGCGGAGGTAGAAGCGCCCATAGCGACTCGTTCATCTCCGCGATCTTTTTCTCCTCTGAATGCCGATCAAAGAGTCCAGCTTCGAAGAGGTAAAAGCCGGGGCGATAGAGATCTCGTTGCCGCAGCGCCTCTTCCACTTCCAGCGGGACCTGCAGCGGCACTGTCACCTTTGAACTTCGCACAATCCCCTGCACTCGATCTGCATCGAATGGCAACGAGAGGCTTTCCTGCAGCAAAAGCTTCCCTGTGTTGGTCTGACGCAGAGGAGTCTTGGCTGCCAGTCTGCGCCGGGTGTCCAGCGGGACACGTTCGACGATCTGAGCTGCCGTCACATATTGAAGCTGCTGGCGGTAAAGGGAAAAGTCAACTCGCTGCCCAATCAACACCACGGCGAAGATGGCGAATCCCCACGCTAATCGCGCACGCGAACTCCACGCGCTGACGGCGATGAGTCCGAGCAGCAGGATCGCCAGCCCGTTGTAGACAACATGGCCGAGATCGGCGCGGCCGAATGCCGCCGGCACCAGCGCAAGTCCAATAACGTACATGCCCAGCAGCAGGTCCGCATCTGCCCGTTCTTCGCGTCGCCATGCGGCCAACCCAGCGGGCGCCAGCCAGATCAGCGATGCCAGATACAGCAGCACAAATATCTGCGGCTCAACGATCAGGCTGTAGGCGCCTCCGGAGAAAAGCGACAGCACATGCAGATACCCCCTGCCCGCCATCAGCAGGAACAATCCGAATCCCACGAGCGGCACAGGCACGACCGCCAACCATCGAAACTCGCGGCGAAGCGCGTGCAACAGCGCGCAGCCTACCACGCCGCTTCCGAATCCGAACCCGATCTCCGGAGAGATTCCAAGCGTGACCAGCTGCCCCACCAGCAACAACGGCGCTGCTGCCGCAAGCTTGCGCCCGCGCAGCGCAAACAGAAAGATCGCAAGCGGAGTCGCAAAGCGAAAGAACGTGTAGTTCACGCCGAACCCGCCAGACAAAGAGAACAGGGCCATCGCGATGAATACCCCGCGGCGTAGCTGTCTCTCAATCGGCAGGTGTTGCATGACATAGGCAAGCAGCAGCAGTCCGCCAGCCTCTTCTGTAACGTACGTAAAGCAGTAAGCAGCCGCCAATGGCCGGGCACACCAGCGGAAGAGTCCTTGAATCCAGATTGGCGGATAGAAGAGCAGGGGTCCGTAGGGAAACTCAATCTCTGAGTAGAGCTTGCGACCGTAGTTCGCGGCGCTGCTCATCTGGCCGATAAAGTATCCGTAGTCGCTCATGTAACGAACATGTGCGCTGTAGATCAGCAGGACACCACACGCCGTGATCGCAGTTGTTCCGAGTGACCAGCCCACGATGAAGCGGCGAGACATAGGCTGGCAGTCTGCGGCTTGGGGCAGCCGGATGGGCGCGCTAAACCGCCAGAAAATCGCCAGCGACAACAGGCTCGCCCAGGCTGCGGCCAACCCGGAAACGCGGTTGTTGAAGCCCGCACTGTTCGCAACCGAAACGACTGGTCGAACCACCGGCGGAATCAAAAAAGGTAGGACGAAGACACCGAAGCCAACCAGCAGAATTGCTGCACCCGCCAGTCCCCACTTCACTCGCAGTGTCATGCCCGCCCAGTATTGCATGAGCAGAGACAACAAAGACCGCCATCGCGTGTCGCACTGCCGCACTCAACCGGGCCGCCATCTCCATTCGGTGACCTTCGCTCCACCGCAGCCGCCCGTCTCAGACTTTCGCTCTACAATCATCCCTTGTCACCTATGGCTTCTCCATCGTCAAGCTACGGCAGCGCGGGTATCGACGCTTCGCAAGAAAGCCGCTCCCGCAAGATGATAGGCATTGCCTTCCTGCTGATCTCCGCTCTCTACTTCGCCGATACCTTCCTGCGCTCCTCG
This sequence comes from uncultured Acidobacteriaceae bacterium, assembly GCA_963757575.1. GTDB lineage: Bacteria > Acidobacteriota > Terriglobia > Terriglobales > Acidobacteriaceae > KBS-83. The sequence continues at coordinate 444,199 of CAVWSD010000003.1, read as the reverse complement.
CTCAAGACGTTCTGGTACGACGAGATCATCACCGTGCTGCTCTGCCGTTTGCCCAGCTTCGGTGCCACCTGGAATGCCGTTGTTCACGGTGCGGACTTCAATCCACCGCTCTTCTATCTCCTTACAAGGTGGAGTCAGTCAATCTTCGGCGAGGGCCTTATCGCCTCACGCCTGCCGGCCATCCTGGGCTTCTGGGTCTTTTGCGTCTGCCTCTTCATCTTTGTCAGTCGGCGTCTCGGCCCGTTGCGGGGCTGCGTCGCGGCATTGTTTCCCGTTTTCACGCTGGCGCACACCTATGCGTACGAAGCGCGCCCTCATGCATCCGTCCTCGGATGGTGCGGCCTCATGCTTGTGTGCTGGCAAGCGTCCAGGGAAAGTCGCGGCCTCTCTCCCTGGACGTTTGCCCTTTTTCTCAGCTCATTGGCAGCCATTCTCACCCACGTCTACGCCATCTACCTGTTCGTGCCGTTTCTCGCAGTAGAAGCTCTTGGCCTTGTGAAAGGATGGCGTCCTCATCCTGGCGCCGTCGCCGCACTTCTGCTTGCGCCTCCATGCGTCGTCTCGCTCTATCTGCGCATGATGCACAACTATCACTCCATCACTACACTCGGTGGCCTGCACATCCACCCCTACGAGGTCTTGCAGCACTTTCTGGTATCTGTCATGGGACCTGCGCTGCTCGTCCTGCTCGCCTTTCTGTTGCTGCTTGCCATCGAGCGCCGGCAGCAGTCGGCAAGCACCCAACCTGCGGCGAGACCGGCCGGCCTTCGCCCCGAGGAACTCTGGCTTGCCGTGGCCTTCGCGTGCCTCCCCATCATTGGAGCGATCGGCGTCAAAATCAGTCACGGGCCATTCTTTAACCGCTATTTCCTCGGGGCCACGGCCGGATATGCAATCCTGCTGGCGCAGGCGACAGCGGGGCGAAGTCGCCGCGCTCTTGCAGCCAGGGGGCTCGTCGGCGCGATGTTGTTTCTGCTCACGGCTGACATTGGCATCGCCGCGTACTGCCGCTGGCATCATGCGGACCTTGATCAGATCGAGCCCGCCAGCCTCTTTCCCTTCCCATCAAATCCGCATCAGCCGCTGCTCCGCGATGCCGCCCTTCTGCGCAATCATGACCCTCAGGACATCCTCGTCACCGAGGAACACACCTATCTCTATCTCTACTTCTACTCGCCACCCGAGCTACGCAGCCGTCTCTATTTCGGCCTTCCGGATCCGAAAGACTCTGGACTGCCCGCCTATCGGCGTGAGGCCCTGTGGTTGCATCTCGACGATCTTCGCGCGATCAGCTTCCCAGGCTTTTTCGCAACCCGTCGCGACTTCTACGTCTACAGTCCGATCGATGGCGTACAGAACGGTACTTGCCAGGATTGCCTCCAGCAGTTCCTGAACGCCGGTTACACACTTCGGTCCGTCGACCACGACACCGACCATCTCCTCGAGCACTTCAGCAAATAGCGCTGATTTTCCATAACATGTATGCAAGGCAGCGGGAGCTTGGCGCGGCTTTCTCGCCAAAAAGAAGCCGCTCGCCAAGAAAAGCCGCCTCTACGTTACGCTGTGGGCGGAGTACTCAGAAATGCGTTTTTGGCACCCGCTTTGCGGCCAACCATGGCGTCACCGCATCGGAAGGTCTACGCTAAAAGCATGAAGCGCGTCCGTTACACCAAATACAACGGCGACCTCGCCTCCGAGATCGAGATGGACGACCTGCTCAAGGCCCTCTCCGACTACCTCCTCGACTCCGGTTTTCAGGACCCCTACTCGCGCTTCTCCGAGCTCAACGGCGACCACACCCTCGAAAACCTCCGCGAGGCCATCCGCCAGGCGCTCGAATCCGGCGATCTGCTCGATGAGGACGGACAGCAGCGTCTCCAGCAGATGTCCGCTGAGCAGATGGAGGAGCTCATCGACCGCATGATCGAGCGCATGCAGCAGGAGGAGTACGTCTCCATCGACGCGCCGCACGATCCCTCGCAGGCGGCCAATCGCCCCGGCCGCACTGGCCGGCCCGAGACTGAAGCTCGCTTCGAAGTCACCGACAAGAGCCTCGATTTCCTCGGCTTCAAAACCCTGCGCGACCTGCTCGGATCACTCGGCAAATCCAGCTACGGCCGCCACGACACGCGCCACTGGGCCACCGGCATCGAGGCCTCCGGCGCCGCAAAGCCCTACGAGTTCGGCGACGTCCTCAACCTCGACGTCAACACCACGCTCAACAACGCCCTCTCCCGCGAAGGCATCACCTTACCGCTAAACATCGAGTACCGCGACCTGCACGTCCACCAGTCCGAGTACCAGAGCTCCTGCGCCACCGTCGTCATGCTCGACTGCTCGCACTCCATGATCCTCTACGGCGAAGACCGCTTTACGCCTGCCAAGCGCGTCGCGATGGCGCTCTCGCACCTCATCCGCACGCAGTATCCCGGCGACTCGCTCTCCCTCGTCCTCTTCCATGACTCCGCCGAGGAGATGCCCGTCTCGCAGATCGCCCGCGTCAAGGTAGGGCCGTATTACACCAACACCCGCGAGGGGCTGCGCGTGTCGCAGCGCATCCTTGACCGCCAGCGCAAGGACATGAAGCAGATCGTCATGATCACCGACGGCAAACCAAGTGCGCTCACACTGCCCGACGGCCGCATTTACAAAAATGCTTTTGGATTGGACCCGCTGGTCATCGCCGAAACTCTCGAAGAGGTCAGCCGCTGCAAGCGCAAGAACATTATGGTGAACACCTTCATGCTCGCGCAGGACTTCGGCCTGGTGCAGTTCGTGCAGAAAGTCACATCCATGTGCCGCGGCAAAGCCTACTTCACCACTCCGGATCGCTTAGGCGAGTACGTGATGATGGACTACATGCAGCGCAAGATGAAGACCATTCACTAACTTAGCCTTCTTTGATTTCGAGCAGCCTGTATAGTGATTACGCGTTGCAAGCCACGCTCGTGAACAAGCTGACCAAATACCGCGTACTTCTTTGCGGAATCTTATCTCCGCTGGCCGCCCTGGTCCTCTACGTACTTATCTATGGAATACTGACCCGCTTCAGTAAGGACCTTGAACAGGATTGGCTCTTCCGTCTGTCCCTGGCGACTTTGGGCATGATTCTGCCGTTCCTGCTCACAGTTGTACTCGCGTGGAAAGACAGCCGCCGGCACGCGCTTTTCCTCTCGGGCAAGATCGGCCTCATCATCGCATGCCTCTCGCTGGCTCTTATCTGGAAGCCAGCGGACGATGGCATCCAGCGCTGGAAGCAATCAAGGAATCAGGCCTTGCGAAACGTCGCTGCGCCGAGCTTTGAAACCTTAGACCTTGACGGCAACACGCAGCGTTTGGCCGACCACCGGGGTGACGTGGTCCTCGTAAATATCTGGGCAACGTGGTGTGGTCCTTGCAGGGCAGAGATGCCCAGGCTCGATCGCTTGTACCGAACTCGAAAAGACCGCAAATTTATTGTGTTTGGTCTTTCAGATGAAGAGACAACGAGACAGAAAGATTTCCTGAAAGAGATACCGGTAAGTTATCCGCTACTCACAGTGCGTGGGAATATTCCGGACCTCTATCGAAATATCGCCAGATATCCTGCGATCTTTCTGATCGATCGCAATGGACAGTTACAGCCCGCCCCAGGGCCTGACCAGCCCTTTGAGGCGCTGCAGACGACCGTCGATCATCTTCTCGCGGCCGGGCCGTCCTAGTCATCACTATCTGACGATCTGCGATGCAATGCCGTCTGCCCATATAAAGCTAATCCATATACCTGTCAGATCTGCGAAGCCGCCAACGGACTCAATACCAAGTTGGAGATATTGCTGACGATCGCCTCGTAGTTGTATCGCGGGGACCCCTGCAGCTTCTTCCAATCCGGATCGGAGCCGAATGCAGCCCAGCCCTTCTCCAACTCCGTCAGATTCGCAAAGCTCAGCATGTAAGTCAGCTGCGGCATCCGCGTGCCAACCAGCGCGTCTCCGAAGAAGACGGGATGGCAGCCTGCCTTCTGGAAGATCTCGAACTCGCCCTTGTGGAACATCTCCACCTTGCGCACATGCGCGGCATCGCTCGGACTTTCGTAGGTTCGCAACTGGAAGATGCGTTTGCTCTTTGTCGCCGTCGTGGCGGGAGGCGTCAGCCGCGGCCAGCCCTCAAATGCCGCCAGCAAGGAGCTCTCCACGCGCAGAAACGCAGGCGCGGTCGCAGGCGCATTCCAGAATGGTTCAGCAGCTTTGAGAAAATCCGCATCCTGCCCCAGCCGCAAGTCGATGGTCGCCAGCGCCTCGACCGAGCGGCCCGGAATCAGCACATAGAACGCCGGCGTCTCCGGACCGTAGTCCAGCTTGAACGCGCCGATCGGTCCCATCCCCATGCGGGTTAGCGCGGGGATCAGCGCATCGCTAAAGTAACTTTCAACAATCTTGGTCTGCGGTCCTGTCTGCAGTTGATAGCGACGGATCTGGTAATACTCGCGGCCGCTGGATGCTGCCGGTGGCTGTCCCACGCTCTCGCGTGCTGACGCAAGCGCTGCGGTGGCCAAGGAAGCTGTAAGAAAGGTTCGGCGTTCCATAAGGTCTCCCCTTGATGTCTCATTCTATCGGGAGGATGGCCCTCATCCTCTGCCTGGCACCACTCGGATGTGGCGCAGAGCCAATCGCGCAACTCTCTTTCGCTCCAAATCTAAGGGGGCACTCAGCGTCACCGCTTGCTCAGGCGCAGGCTCTCCCAACTAGCATCCACGCTCCATCCACCATCTACCGGCAGCGCGTGGCCATTGATAAACCCGCTCTGCGCTGGATCGGCCAAAAACGCGATCGCGCGCGCCACGTCGTCAGCAGAAGCAAACCGCCCCATCGGGTTGCGCCCCGTGATGTCCGCATCGGAGTACGTTCCCCGCGCCTGGTCGGCCGCATCCATCTCCGTCTTCACCCATCCCGGACACACCGCATTCGATCGCACACCGCGCCCGCCCCACTCCGCCGCCAGCGTGCGCGTCAGCCCGATCAGCCCATGCTTCGATGCGTTGTATGCCGATCGATCGCTCATTCCCATCAGCCCCGCAATCGACGCCACATTCACAATGCTGCCCGCACGCTGCTTCAGCATCATCGCGCCAAAATGCTTCGCCAGCAGAAACGGCGCCACCAGGTTCACCTCCAGCACGCGCCGGAAGTCCTCCACCTGCACCTCCTCCGCAGGCGCGATAAAGCTGATGCCGGCATTGTTCACCAGCACATCCACTTGTCCCCAGCGCCTGGTCACCGCAGCCACGGCGCGTATCACCACGCCTTCGTCCGAGATATCCCCGCGAAACTCTTTCGCGTCGGCTTGATGTTGCTGCACTGCCGACAGTGTCGCTTCGCACGACCGCACATCCATCAGCGCCAGCGCATAGCCCGCCTCCGCCAACACTTCCGCAGTGCGCCGCCCAATCCCCTGCGCTGCCCCGGTAATCACCGCAACCTTCATCGCGTCACCCTCGACCGTTTTCACTGTAGGTATATAAGAGTGCGATTATCCGCGAAACTTGGCTGCACCCATTCACAGTGAAAATGGTCTCGTGACGGGATTCTATTTGGAGAGACCGACAATCTGCCGCACATGCGCCGGCCGCTCGGCTTCCTTCACCATGAAATCCGCCACGCAGGCCCGTGACACAGTCATCCCTTTCGGCAGCCTTCCATCCGCCACGTGATAGCTCTGCGTCAGCTCGCCGTTGGTCAACCGCGGTGGCCGAACGATCGTCCACTCGAGCCCGTCCTTCTCCATCGCCGTCTCCATGGCCGTCATATCCGGAATGAGATTGCGGAAGAGCGTTCCTCTCAGGAGATTTCCGATGGCATTCTGTTCTCTGAATAACAACGCGGACGACACTACCAGCCCCCGCCGCACCCCGCTCCGCTGCATGGCCGTCGCCAGCACTCTGCCAAACTCGCCTCGCGTAGTGACGCGCCGCAGCGTCGACGGCCCGAACGCCGACAGCACAGCATCGTGTCCCGGCAGCACCTGCGCCAGTTGATCTGCATTCATCAGATCCCCCGGAACCACCCGCAGCTTTTCACTTTTCAACGCAACCTTCTGCGGCGAGCGCGCAAATGCCGTCACCTCATGCCCGCGTGCCGTCGCATACTCCAGCAGATACTTCCCGATCCCACCCGTAGCACCCAGAACAAGCAGTCGCATCCAACTCACCTCCAGCATGGAATGGTTCTTGCCAGCAGATCTGTTTCATCCCATGCCTCGATATTAGATATAAGTATCTATATCGAATAGTAAATTATTATGTCAAACATGAAGGCGGCCAGAAAGCGCTCCTATCAGTCACCCACCCGGCAACGGCAGGCCGACGAAACCCGCGGCCGCATCGCAGCAGCCGCGCGCAAACTGCTCGAAAAGCACGGCTACGCCGGCATGACCATGGAAGCCGTCGCGCAAGAGGCGGGCGTCGCCGTCGCCACCGTCTATGCCGTCTTCGGCTCCAAGACCGGCGTTCTCTCCGAAATCCTCGACGCCGCCCGCTTCGGCGACAGCTATCAAAACCTGGTGCGCGAGGCAATGCAGGCCACAAACCCGCGCGAGCGCCTGCGCTTCCCTGCGCGTATCGCCCGCCGCATCTATGAGTCGGAGGGCTCGGTGCTCGACCTGCTCCGGGGCGCCGGCGCCGTCGCACCGGCGCTTGCACAATCGGAATCGGAGCGCGAGTGCACCCGCTACGACGCGCAGGGCGGCATGATCCAGTACCTCGTCCGCTCCCGCAATTTGCGCCGCGGCCTCGATCCGCAACACGCGCGCGACATCCTATGGTCGCTCACCAGCCGCGATCTCTATCGCATGCTCGTCCGCGACCGCGGCTGGACTGCCCAGCAATACGAAGACTGGCTCGCCGACACGCTCGTCGAGACCCTCGTCCGCAAAGACGCGCCACGAAACTCGTGAGACAATCCACCTCCAATCGCGTTACGCTAACTCGCGGTCACGCACACAATGAAAAACACATAGGAGCCTCGATGTACGATCTGAAAAATCTCGCCAAGTTGAAGATCCTGGACGCCAACGCAGCGGAAGGCATGAAAGCTTTCTGGGCCTTCGACAAAGCAGCGATGGCCGCTGGAGCCATCCCGGTCAAATACAAAGAGCTGATGGCGCTCGCTGTCGCGTTCACGACGCAGTGCCCTTACTGCATCGACATCCACGCGAAGAAGGCGCGAGCCGCCGAAGCCACCGAGCAGGAGATCGCGGAGGTCGTCGTCATCGCCGCAGCCCTGCGCGCCGGCGCCGCCATTACCCACGGCACGCACGCCATCCCGTAGCGCTGTTACCGACAGACGAAACCTATGTGAAAGCAATCTTCAGCAATGCTGTGACTCAAGCACTGTCCTCTTGTGGCTTTTCCGTGAAGAAAAGCCACAAGAGCATACTGCTCGATCTACCGGCCCGAATGCTTACGGATGTGCTACCGTCCCGGCATGACACGCCCCTTCACTCTTGCCGCGACACTCCTTCTGCTGTCCCTCCCGCTCCCCTTGTCTGTTGCCATTTCTGCACAGACTCCGAAACCCACGCCTCCCGGATCTATCGCCGCACATCCCGATTGGCCGAAAGCCAAAGCTGCCGACGTCTCCTCGGTCGACGCCATCCTGGCGTCGCTCTATGACGTCATCTCTGGCCCCGCGGCTCAGCCACGCGACTGGACGCGCTTCCGCTCCCTCTTCGTTCCCGACGCGCGCCTCATCCCGACCCGCCACAACAAAACCGGGAATGGTGCCGACGTCGCCGTATTCACGCCGGAGCAATACCAGGAGCGCGCCGCGCCGCTTCTCGCCGCAGGTTTCTTCGAACGCGGCATCCACAACACCACCGAAAGCTTCGGCGACATCGTCCACGTCTTCTCCACCTACGAGTCACGCCGCACAACGGACGGCAAGCCATTTCAGCGCGGCATCAACTCCATCCAGTTGCTCAAGGACGGCAACCGCTACTGGATCGTGACCATCCTCTGGGATAGCGAGACGCCGGCCACCCCAATTCCTGCAAGATATCTGCCATGAATTGACACCGTTTTTTCCGATATGACCATGGTAAAATGACCATAGTCAGGAGCCTTCCGCAATGCGCACCATAGCCGCAGGAAAATTCAAGGCCAACTGCCTCGCAATAATGGACGAAGTCCAGAAGAAGCGCGAGACCGTCCTCATCACCAAGCGTGGGAAGCCAGTGGCCAAACTCATCCCCGCGAAGAGCGAAACAAAGGACGACCTTTTCGACAGCTGGAAGGACAAGCTAAAGATCACAGGCGACATCATCAGCCCTGCATTTGATCTTGAAGAGTGGGAGATGGAACGCTGATCGTTCTCGACACTCACGCAGTGTTATGGAGCCTTGGCGACTCGCCTCGATTGTCAGTAAAGGCCCGGAATGCCATCGGCGAAGCTCGCCAGACCGGGCCGATTCACGTTGCCAGCATTACTCTCCTGGAAATTGCCAGGTTGGCCGCGGCGAAACACATTACGACCACCGCAACTCTGGATGCGCTACTCTCCAGCATCGAAACCGAATTCACCATCCTGCCCATCACCGCCGCAATAGCCGCCGCCACCACCCGCCTGCCGGCCAGCTACCCGCGCGATCCCGCCGACCGCATCATCGGCGCCACTGCACTCGTCCACGGCGCCACACTGATCACCGCCGACCAGCGCATCCGCAAATTCAAGAGCATCCGCACGCTCTGGTAGAAATCATCGCGGCTCCCAAAGCTCCACGCGGTTTCCCTCCCCATCCTTGATCCACGCGAAACGCCCATTCACCTCATCCTGCCGCTTCTCGTCAACCCACACATCCTTCGCCGCCAGTTGCGCCAGCAGCGCATCCAGATCATCCACGCGGAAGTTCAGCATCACCTTCTGCTCGCCCTCGCCGAAATACTCCGTGTCCGCCGGAAACAGCGACCACACCGTTGTCCCATGGCCTTCCGGCGCGGGGCACTCGTCCCACTCGAAGACCACGCCGCCCCAATCCGTCACCGCCAGTCCCAGATGCTCCGCATACCACGTCATCAGCCGCTTCGGATCCCGCGCCCGCAGAAACACACCGCCAAGTCCTGTCGCCTTCGCCATGCCGCTCTCCTTTTTCTGCAATCATTCGCGCCCCGCGCGTGCGTTCGTCCCAACAGCCGCATTTCAGCAGGCCGGCACAGTCCTGCGGCGGATTAACCTCCATACGTTCCCAGCACACCGCATTGCAACCCAACTCGGCATTGGGCCGGCCTTTGCATGACGGCATTCCACTCGAACCCGCTTGGCTCGTCAACTCCCAGCGCCTGCGATCATCTAGGAATGAGCAAGCCCCTCCGCATCCTCGCGATTCCCGGCAGCCTCCGCGCTAGCTCCACCAATCTGCTCCTGCTTCAGACCGCTGCCCTCCTCGCGCGCACCGACATGCGTACAGAAATCTTCACGGCGCTCGGTGACATCCCGCTTTTCAATCCCGACCGCACAGAAACCCCACCCGCCGTCGCCGCGCTTCGCACATCCATCCAAAACGCCGATGCCGTCATCATCTCTGCCCCCGAGTACGCCCACGGCCTTCCCGGCGCACTCAAAAATGCGCTCGACTGGCTGGTCAGCGGTATCGAGCTCACCGGCAAACCAGTCATGCTCTTCAACGCCTCCGCCCGCTCTGTCTACGCGCAAGCCGCACTGCGCGAGGTGCTTGTCACCCTGGGCGCACGCTTTCTCGATCAGTCCTGCGTCACCGTTTCGCTCGCCGCAGATTCACGCACGCCGCAACAACTCGCCGCCGATCCAAGCGTCGCCGTCCCCATCGCCGCCGCGCTCAACAGCCTCGCCGCTACTATTGCAGGCAGTCGCAGCAAACTCCGCGGCAGCAGTATCACAACCAACCGGCCGCGCCTTGCCGCACTGGGAGCGGCGCCCGCTGCCCGAGCCCCGCAGCTTCCGCGGCCGCTACTCCGGAATTGAGCCGCTCGACCCCGCGAAGCACACGGACGCTCTCTATGCCTCGCTCTGTACCGCTGCCGGTGTCTCCGGTTTCACTTACCTGTCCGCCAATTCCCCAGCGGATATCGGCGAGTGGCGCAGCCGCCTCGAGAATTACGCCGCCAGCCGCGATCCGCTCTTCTTCACCCTGTTCGAGGAAAGCGGCCGCGCCGCCGGAATCTGCGCATACCTGCGCATTGCCCCTGAACATGGCTCGATTGAGATTGGCCACATCCATTTGTCGCCCGAGCTGCAACAAACCCGCGCCGCCACGGAGGTCCAATACCTGATGATGCGTTATGCCTTCGAGGACCTCGGTTACCGCCGCTACGAATGGAAATGTGATGCACTGAACGCGCCCTCCCGCCGCGCGGCGCTGCGCCTCGGCTTCCGCTTCGAAGGCATCTTCCTCAACGCCAGCGTCTACAAGCAGCGCAGCCGCGATACGGCATGGTTCTCCATCACGGACGAGGAGTGGCCGCGCGTGCGCCACGGTTTCGAGGCCTGGCTCGCACCCGGGAACTTTGATACCGACGGCCGCCAACTTCACTCACTCGCCAGCCTTCGCGCGCAGGAGTAGCGTCGACGCAAGGTCATGGCGTCGCGCTGCGCTTCGAGGAATGCAGTGCGATTGGGTCTTGGCGCGGACGTATTGTCACAGCGGAAATGACAATATGTAGTCATCGCACAGCATCGTGCCGACCAGGAACTTCCGCTCGCCGATCCGCACAAAACCCACGCGATCGTAGAACGCCAGCGCCGCCGTGTTGTCCGCCTTCACGCCCAGCAGCAACCGTTCTTTCTTGAGCGACCGCGCCTGCGCAACCGACCACTCCAGCAGCCGGCGCCCAAGCCCGTGGCCCTGGAAGCGGTGCAGCAGATAAATGCGTTTGAGCTCGATGTCGTCTGCGGTCACCGCCACCGGCAGGTCCGGCGGCGACAGCACCGCAAACCCGACCGGCGCGCCCCGGAGTTCCGCCAGGCACAGCCGATACTTCGCATCCGCGAGCCAGGCCGCGTACTGGCTCACCGCATGCTGCACCCGGCAGTGCGCCAGAATGTCAGGCCCCGTCAGCAGACCCGCAAAGGTTTCCAGAAATGTAGCAGCGCCCACCAGCGCGAGCGCTTCTTCATCGCCGGGCACGCAGATGCGCAACCCAATCTCTTTGCTGAGAGACATGCGCCGATGGTACCAACTCCCCAGCCGCCGGCCGCCCTGCAGAAACTCAGAGAGCGCGGTGCATTGCTAGAGCTAGAAGCTAGAAGCTAGAAGCTAGAAGCTGAGAAAGCTAAGCCTGCGGAACATCCAGCCGCTGCTTCAGATTTCCCGCCAGCTCCGCCATCAGCCGCAGCCGCTGCTCCAGTTGAGGAGACGGTCCCGCCTCGCGCAGCGCAAGCTGCGTGTGCAGCAGCAGCCCGGAGATCGAATTCCTCAGCTCGCTCTCCATGGCCCGCAGCGCCGCCCGATGCGCCGCACCTTGCTCCTGTTCGCGGCGCGCCAGCGCTGCCCGCAGGTCACGCACCAGTCGCGCGCTTCCCGTCAGCGCAAAATTCACCTGCATCGGGATGGCCAGCCCCGCCATCTTCCACAGCACTTCCGCGCCTCGCGGATCGCCCTCGGCCAGCGAATCGTCCACGATTACCGCTGCATAGTTGCCCGCGCGCAATGCTTCCAGCCCCTCGCGACGGCCCGGAACCACTTCCACATCCAGTCCCATCTGCTGCATGATCGCCGCGGCGCCATTCTTCGCTCCGTTCAGCGTTGACACCACCAGCACGCGCTCGACCGCGCTCGCCTTTTCGTTCATAGCCCTGTCCCTCGCTTCTTTTTCACGGCCCCGTCTTTACATCCCGCTTCTAAATCCGTTTGTTCCATTCATCGGTTCCAGCGTGTCGAGCGAGACATTCTCTGACAGCCCGTATTCCTTGAGCTTCCTGTACAGCGTCGTCTTGCCGATGCCCAGCAGTCGAGCCGCCAGCAGTTTGTCTCCCTTCAGTTGCCGGATCGTGCTCAGAATCGCCTGCTTCTCCAGCTCCGCCAGCGGCGTCACCCGGGGCTGCGCGCCCGACTGTACTGCCGCCACCGGCGCCTTCTGCATCTGGGCTGCTTCCCGCCGCAGCCCCAGCTCATGGTTCTGCAACTGCGTCGGCAAGTCGCCCATGTGGATCACCGGCCCGGACGACATCGTGCAGGCGCGCTCGATCGCGCCTTCCAGCTCGCGCACATTCTGCGGCCAGTCATAATCCATCATGCTGCGCAGCGCATCATCGCTCAGCGTGTAGTTCTCTCCGCTCTCCCGCGACATGCGGTCCAGGAAATGCGACGCCAGCAGCGGAATATCCGTGCGCCGCTCGCGCAGCGGCGGAATCCGCAGTGTGACCACATTCAGCCGGTAGTACAGGTCCTTGCGGAAGGTCCCCTTCGTCACCGCCGCCGCCAGGTCCACGCTGCTCGCCGCCAGAATGCGCGCGTGCAACGGGATGCGGTGGGTCGCCCCCGCCGGACGAATCTCCTTCTCCTGCAGCACCCGCAGCAGCTTGCCCTGCAGGTCCGGCGTCAACTGGCCAATCTCATCCAGGAACACCGTGCCCCGCTCCGCCGAGGCCAGCACGCCCGGAGCATTGCGCAGCGCCCCCGGAAACGCACCCTTCACGTACCCGAACAGTTCGTGCTCGATCATCTCCGGCGCAAACGCCCCGCAGTCCACCGTCAGGAATGGCTGCGACGCAGCCTCACTCTGTCCGTGGATGGTGCGCGCCACCATCTCCTTGCCCGTTCCCGGCTCGCCGGCAATCAGCGCCGGATGATGGCTCTGCGCCACCTTGGCCAGGATGCGATAGAGCTTGTCCATCTCCTGGCTGCGCCCCACCAGGTTCCCCGCGCCGCCCGTGGTGCGCAGCCGCTCGCGCAGTGTCCGGCTCGCGCCGCTCACCTGCCGCTGATGCGCCGCCCGCTCCAGCACCGTCCCCAGCTCCTCCATCAGGAAGGGCTTGGTCAGGTAGTCGGTCGCTCCGCCACGCATCGCTTCCACCGCCGAGCCGATCGTGGTCGACGACGTCATCACGATGATCGCCGTGTCCGGCTTCAGCGCCTTCACTTCTTCCAGAAGCTGAAGACCCTCTCGCCGGCTGGCCTTCAGCTCCATCAGCAGCAGGTCCACGGTGTGGCTGCGCAGCAGGTGCTGAGCGTTGCTCGCTTCCGACAGCCCTTCGGCTGCGAAGCCCCGTTGCGTCGCGATCTCTACACAGGCCGACCGCATCGCTTCGTCCTCTTCAATGACCAGGACATGCAGTCTGTTCCCGCTGTGTTCCATACCAAGCAGCTCGTCCAAGGCAGCACCTCAATGTGAAAAATTGCCAATCTGGAACCGTATCGTGCATTTATTACACTACAACCGTGCAATCTCTACAGACAGGAGTTAATCAGATTTCATTCCGGGAATGGTGCTGAAATTATGCGAAACCCTGACTTCAGTAATGACTCAGCGCGGTGACCACCCTCCACCTAAGGGGCATGGCCCGTGTATTATGTGCGGTTTACAGCACTCCCCGAAACCTCGATCCGGCCTGCCATACAATCAGCGGAGAGCCGATTTCCCTGAAAAGTACCTTCAGGGGACAGGAAAGGAACGCGTTTTCCTCAAAAACCGCGTTCTCTTCCACTGCTCACCCCACACTGACTGGACATTCTTTCCCTATGGCACCCGCTTCCCAGCCGACCAACCCGCAGTTATCCCCAAAGGCCCCCGGCATCCGTTCCGGCCGCGCCGCCGCCGAGCTCCGCACCGTCTCGTTTACCCCGGATTACGTGGCCACCGCCGAAGGCTCCGTCCTCATCTCCATCGGCCACACCCGCGTCCTCTGCAACGCCACCATCGAGCAGGGCGTTCCTCCCTGGCTGCGCAATAGCGGGCGCGGCTGGGTCACCGCCGAGTACGGCATGCTTCCCCGCGCCACCCTCACCCGCACCGCGCGCGAGTCCGAGCGCGGCAAGATCTCCGGCCGCACCCACGAGATCCAGCGCCTCATCGGCCGCTCCCTCCGCGCCGTCGTTGACATGCAAATACTCGGCGAGCGAACAGTGATCCTCGACTGTGACGTATTGCAGGCCGACGGAGGCACGCGCACGGCGGCCATCACCGGCGCCTGCGCCGCACTCGCCCTCGCCCTCAATCGCCTGGTCAAAGCCGGCACACTCAAGCAGTCGCCGCTGCGTCAGCTCGTCGCCGCCACCAGTGTCGGCATCGTTGACGACGAAGTCCTCCTCGACCTCGCCTACGAAGAAGACTCCCAGGCCGAGGTCGACATGAACATCGTCATGACCGAGGACGGCGGCCTGGTCGAAGTCCAGGCGACCGCTGAGCGCCAGGCCTTCCCCCGCACCCGCATGCTCGAAATGATGGACTACGCCGAAGCCGGCATCCGCCAGCTCTTCGAAGCCCAACGCGTCCTGCTATCACAGGCGAATGAAGGCGCCTCGTAAGAAATTTTCAAATTGACGCCGCTTCGGCGTCTCATCTGCAACGCGCTCTCAGACCGCAGCCTGCGTCTCGCTCCTCCGCGTTTGCGCTTCAGAAGCCATGCTCACGCGCCATAGCTGAACGACAGCGAAGACCAGCAGCGCGCAAGCCAGCCACGCAAACCAGTCGCCGAGCAGAAGATACAGCGTGGCGCTGTGCGCCGCCGGAATACTGGCCATCAACGTGGCAAACGGCGCAGCATCGCTTCGCGTCTCCGCCACAACGCGACCACGGTTATCGCTCACCGTCAGGTACCCGTTCTTCGCCGCGCGCACCAGGCTGAAGCCGTCTTCCACTCCACGCATCACCGCCATGTGCCCGTGCCAGTTACGATCTACATTGAAGTCCCAGCCCGGCGCCAGCATCAGCCCCACGCCCGCTTCTCCATAGCTGCGCGACAGCGGCGTGAAATCCATGTCCTTGCATATCTCGACGCCCCATATCTCCCCCGGCTTCTCGAGCGTCACCAACGAGCGGCCCGGCGTCAGGTAAGACTCGAAGGGCGGCAGCATGTGCTGCTTGTCATAGCTCAGCACGGGCACTGCCGGCTGGTAGACACGCGCCTGGTTGTACTTCGCACTGTCTTCGTTCCTTCGCCAATCCGGACACGTGCACTTCGCCAACAACAATCGTCGCGCCCGTTCTGTCCGCCAGCCGCTGAAAGATCGGGTCCGCGCTCCCATTCTCCGCATCCAGCACCACCGCGAGCTTCTCCGGCAGCACGATCGCCTGCGCGCCATCCAGAGCAAGCTGCTCCGCCTCCGCCGCATAGCTTGCAAACAATCGCGATCTAGCCGCACCGCTCTCAGCGGTATTCGTATTCCCTTGCATATCAGACGTAACCAGCCCCACCTTCACCAGCGGCCCGCGCGGCGTCATCGCCAGCCGTACCGTGCCGAAGATCAGCACCGCCGCAATCACCCCCAGCGTCGTCGCCACAACGCGCAGCGCCGCTCCCGGCGCCTGCTTCCGCTGCTTTGCTTCGCTCAGGTGCAGACCCATGGCCAGCGCAGCCGGAAAACACAGCAGCAGAAAGCTCATGCCCCACGGGCCGGTGATCGAGGCAAGCTGCAGGAAGGGCAGAAACTTCAGTTGCGTATACGCAATGCTGCCAGCTGTCGCATGTGGCGTCGTCAGGTTGCGCACGTACTCGAGCGTCACCCATGCCGCCGGGAACGCAACCACCGCGCTCCACCATGCACCGCGCAATGCCAGCGCGCGAAACAGCAGCACCGCACCCGCCGCTACCGCTGCAACCGCGCCGAAGATCCCGAGCCACACACCAAAGCTCATCCCCATCAACCGGAAGTAGCCCCACAGATTCAGCGATCCGGCCAGCCACGCCGCGCCCGTCGTTAATCCTGCAACCCACCACGAGCGACGCAACGCAAGCCACAACACAGGCAGCGGCGCGAACCACATCAGCGGCCACCATGGGTCCAGCCCGTTGCCAAACCACAGCAGCACCGCCGTCGCAGCGGCCGCTACGACCGCAATCGCAGTGTCCCTCACGAGCGCGGTCGCGCCGCTCTTCGCATTACGCGCGTATCCCATCCATGTACCTCCGAAACGACTGGTGACAGAAAGCCCGGAACTGCGCAGCAGACATACCGACGCGGCCACCCAGGTACAGCATCATCAGACCCTGCAACAGCGCGCCGGTCTCAAACACAATTGCCCACACATCATCCTTGCGGAAGTAGCCGCTGGCCATCGCCTCTTCGACCAGCTCCGCCATCAAGTTCGCGGTGGGCGACTTCCCCGCCGCAAAGTCCCGCGGATACTGCCGCGCGCCTTCCCGCGGCGTAAGAAACATCAGCTCGAAGAGCCGCGGGTTTTCGAACGCAAACCTCAGGTTCACATCCAGCACGCGCGTCAGCCGGTCCGCAATGGTGCTCCGTGAGCGGGCACTGCGGACGCTCTCGGCCAGCCGTACCGCGGTCAGCTTCTCCGCAAGCTCACTGAATCCCTCGTCCGCCAGCGCGTTCAAGAGGCCCTTGCGATCGGGATAGTGCCGGTACACCGCCATCGCCGTGATCCCCACTGCCGCCGCGACGCGACGCATCGTCACTGCCTCCGCGCCTTCGGAGTCCAGCAGCCGCCGGGCAGCACCGGCAATCCGTTTCGCAGTCGGTTGCGCAGGCATGTATACACTGTATACATCCAACATGAATCGTTGTCGAGGCCATCCCGACCCCATCTCGCCGAATCTCATTGACCCCATTGACCACTCGGCTCCTGTACCCTCGGATACACGCAGGAACAAGGAACTCTCAAATGCGCATGAACACATATCGCCGCCTCACCCTCGCGCTCGCTCTCCTCATCCTCACCTGCGGCCTCGCACATGCCGGCACGCAGGACGAAGCTGCAATCCGCAGCGTGCTCAACGCGCAGGTCGCCGACTGGAACCGCGGCGATGTCGTCGCCTTCATGCGCGGCTACAACGACTCCCCGTCCACCACCTTCATCGGCAAAACCATCCAGCACGGATACGCGAACATCCTCGCCCGTTATCAGAAATCCTTCGCAGGCAAAGAGGAGATGGGCCAGCTCACCTTCAGTGATCTCGAAGTACATCCGCTCGACGCACACTTCGCCACCGTCACCGGCCACTACCACTTAGCCCGCAGCGCCGCCGGAGGCGGAGACGCCGCAGGCATCTTCTCTCTCGTCTTCGAGAAAACACACAGCGGCTGGAAGATCATCCTCGACCACACCAGCTAGCCAGGCACATCATCGGCGTAACAACGCTGTCAATCAGACGAGATCAAGACCGACCTGCCTGGATTTTTTGATCGATGCTTCCTGCGTCCTCACGCGAAAACTTAAACGATTCAATACGTGAGAAAATGGCTCGCCTCATCCACGAGCCCATGTCGACACATCCCTTTTCTCGATCAATGAACCGCGCTCTTCCTCTTCTGACCACTGCCATAGCCGCCGCGATCCTCTCCACCTCGCCCGCAGCCTTCGCGCAGAACCAAACTCTCTCGCAATCCCAATGGATCCAGCCCCACGCCCCCGGCGATCCCCTCATCTGGGGCCGCAAAGATGGCATCCTCTTCGGCCTCCCCTCTCCCGGCGGACTTCGCGGACCGCGCGGACTCATCCGCGTCGGCGTCCTCTCGCCCACCACCGGCAAGCCGGAGCTCCTCAACTTCATCGCCATCGAGCCCGTCACACTCGGCCCCGGCAGCCGCAGCAGCCGCATGGCCTTCAGCGAACTCGAGCCAAGCCGACTCGATCTGGATGAGCACGGCAAGAGCGAGCGCGGCAAGCGCCTCTCGGTCGATCTCAGCTCCTACGACAGAAGCAATCTCCCCACCGGCACGCTGCAAACCTTCCCCGGCGCACGCAACAACCCCGCCGCCCCCTCAACCGGCAGCATCGAACGCCTCAGCGTCCAGATCGACGTCGAGCGCTTTTCCGCCAACGACGCGCACGTCCACCTCATCGCCTCCATCGACAGCGATCATCCCGACGAGCTCAGGCTCTCCGTCTTCGCGGACAACGACAGCCCACCCATCGAAGAGCTCGCCCTCACCGCCACCATGGGCAACTTCGAACGCCTGCGCCGCCTCTGGCTGCATCACTGCGTCGTCGACAGCCGCGAGCTGATGGGCGCCTACACCGGCGACGCCTTCGCCGATCCACCCAACTATCCACTCCGCGACATGCTGCGCACCGGCGACGGCGACGCCATCGTCTTCGCCACCACCAACGAAGACAACCCGTCCTCCTTCCCCGGCACCCCCAGCGGTCACTGGCACGATCCGCTGCCGAAACTCACGCAGTACTGGCGCATCGCCGCGCATGACATCGAGCCCGACTTGCGCGTCCGCGTCAATGGCCGCCGCGTCTACTGGGCCTCGCACGACCTCGTCCCCGGAGGCATCGCCTACGAAAATTTCGACGTCCGTCAGCGCTATGTCCCCGGCCAGACCTACATCTTCGGCATCACGCCGAAGACCCCGTGGCAATTCACCCCTGCCGTCCCGGGCATCGAACCACTCGCGCCGCAACTAGGCGAAGGTATCCAGTCCTCGAAAACCTGCTCGCTCTAACAACTCACCATCGCGTCATCCACAACATCGAGGCCGCCCCATCCTGAGCGAAGCGAACGACCTGCAGTCCGGCCGCTTGAGATGTGGAAGAGCATCACCCAACGGCAGCGACCATCGGGAGCGACCCCACACAGAACGCGCCGAAGGCGCTTATGCCTCGGACGGCCAGTCCGTCTGTAGAATGGTGGCGAGTTCATTTTCCCGCTTAAGACATCCGCTCCAGGAGAAGCATCATGATCAAGCTCACCCCCGGCAAGCTCGCCGGCCTCAAAGCTGTTTCGGATCACCGCGGCGTCATCGCCGCCGCCGCCATGGATCAGCGCGGCTCCCTCCAGAAGTCGCTCGCCAAGGAAGCCGGCACCGCCACCATCCCGCCCAACGCGCTCGAAGAATTCAAGACCCTCGTCACCTCCGTGCTCACGAAGCACGCCTCCGCCATCCTGCTCGACCCCGAGTACGGACTTCCCGCCTCCAAGCATCGCAACGGCAAGGGCCTGCTGCTCGCCTATGAGAAGACCGGATACGATGCCACCGAGCCCGGCCGCCTGCCCGATCTGCTCGACCACTGGTCCGTCCGCCGCCTCAAGGAAGCCGGCGCCGACTGTATCAAGGTCCTCCTCTACTACACGCCGCTCGAAACCTCGGCCATCAACGATCACAAGCACGCCTTCATCGAGCGCATCGGTGACGAGTGCCGCGCCCACGACATCCCCTTCTTCCTCGAGTTCGTCGGATACGACCACAAGGGCGGCGACGAGAAGTCCATTGCCTACGCCAAGGCCAAGCCCGACATCGTCTCCGGCTCCATGGCCGAGTTCGGCAAGGAGAAGTACGGCGTCGATGTGCTCAAGGTCGAAGTCCCCGTCCAGATGGAGTTCGTCGCCGGCACCAAGGCCTACAAAGGCGAAACCGCCTACACGCGCGCCGAAGCGCTCGAGCACTTCCGCGACGCCGCCAGCGCCACCCACAAGCCATTCATCTATCTCATCGGCGGGCGTATCGAACGCAGTCTTCATCGAGACTTTGGAGCTAGCCGTAGAATCCGGCACCAACTTCAACGGAGTCCTCTGCGGCCGCGCCACCTGGAAAGACGGCATCAAGATCTACGCCAGCAAAGGTGCGAAGGCCTTCGAAGAATGGCTCAACACGCAAGGCGTAGAAAACATCAACAACGTAAACAAGGCGCTCGAAAAGGCCCACAGCTGGCACGACAAAGTGGACCAGCACGCCACCCTGCACGAGCCCGTCCACGCATAACGGTTTGCCATCGAGGCAGACGCCTTGGGGCCATAACACAGAGAGCGCCGCGTTAGCGGCGCTCTTTCTTGTGCTGAAAACAATCTGCCTATCAAGGTAAAAGAGAGGGCCCGCACTTGTCGTTCGATCGGCCGCCTTTGTGTGCGCACGGCGCTTCGGCAATGCACGAAGTTGGCATCCAGGCTTGCTGACACCTATGGCCTTGCGCAACGAACTGTAGAAACGGTGTTTCCGCTACCAAGCGTGCTAACTTGTTCGCGAATCCGCACTGTTTGGCAATCTTCTCCAACGGCCCCGCGAACAGCTTGTTGAACTCCAGGCAGGGTGCCTGCGGCGCGCAAAGGCTTCGGACATCTCCATCCGAATTGAGATACAGTCCCCAACTCGAAAGCGGAATGTCGGTATTTCCGATCG
Source organism: uncultured Acidobacteriaceae bacterium (assembly GCA_963757575.1). Taxonomy (GTDB): domain Bacteria; phylum Acidobacteriota; class Terriglobia; order Terriglobales; family Acidobacteriaceae; genus KBS-83. Next base: position 423,952 of record CAVWSD010000003.1, on the reverse strand, counting down.
AGTTGGTGAGGTCGAGGGAGCAGGCGTAGATGATTTCCTGGTTTTCATTTCTGGGAGGTGCCCCGATCAGACATTGATACTCTTCATTGGTCAGGATCATGTCTGGCTTGATTCCTAAGAGCTTCGCGAGCTGATCCGCCCTCTTCTTTCCCAGTGGCTCGTTAATCTGGTCGGCTCGGCGGTCTTCCGGTGGCCCCAGGTTTTCCAATCTTGGGCTCGTCCGGCAAGACTCCGGCCAGAAAGTCTTCTGGTTTCGACCGTCTCCAGTGTCGGCGGCCTGCTCTGCAAAAAATGGCGCCATCTCAGAGTAAGGGCAGCCATCGGGATTATCAGCAAGGCACTTATAGACCTCTTGAGGAAGCGCCACCCTGTAGGCCGGCATGAAGGCCGCAGTCTCAGGATTCGAAAAGTAAAGCAGCAGGAAATTTATCAGGTAGATCGGAGGCGCCAAGGGAACTCCAAACGGTGCGACATAGTTTCTTGAAAGTCTGGAAGCCGTCTCCGGCGCCATGTCACGGTCGGCGTCGCGTGCCTGAGCCTGGAGACAGCGCGTCCCGGCAAGCACCAGAAAAACCAGCGTTACGCTTAGAAAGCTTTTGGTCCGCATCTGCATGATCCTCATAAAAGAGTGAAGTCAAGGGGAGGGGCCCATCAGCCACTGCGAAGCTAGTCCCACGCAGGAAGGGCGCGTCAATGCTGAATTTTGAGAAGACATTTCAGCCGGGTGCCCCATCCTAGCGAAGCTAGGGTGGGTTGGTTCTCACTCGCCGCAACATCAACCGCGCCCATGCCGCACATGAACAATCACCACGCGGCCACGCCTTCAACGAATCACGTGAAAGTGGAACAGCAGCCAGATCGCGATCGCGACAACAATCCCAATCGTCCACTTGTGCCGCCGCATCAACTTCACGATCTGCTCCCACGCGCGTCTCGTGGTGATACTCGTGCACGGCGCGGATCGCCGCCACCTGCAGCACAATCGGCACTGTCACCCGCCGCGCCGGCGCAGCCAGCGCATTGCCGCCCAGCAACGCGGCAAACACCAGCCCCACCGGCCCAGCGAACACCGCAATCCCCTTTGTCAGCGCGGCATTCGTCGCCAGGCTTAGCCCGTGGCCAAGCAACTGTTGTGCCGCCGCGTTTGCCACGATCACGCTGCCCTTGTACACCGCAAACCCGGAGTGCTGTATCGCAAGCCGCGCCGCCTCCACGCCGCCCGGCGCCAGCAGCAGCTTGCGGTCCCGTATCTTCAGCGACAGCAGCAGCTCCCGCCTCTGCTCCGGAGACATCGTTTCGTACGCCTCCATCAGCAGCTTCGTCACAATTTCGCGCTCGATCTCGCGCGTGCTCTTCTCGCCGCCCTTCACGCCCACGCGCCCGGCCACGTCTCGCACAATCTGGTCATAGGGCACGCCCTTGCCGCTGCGCAGCAGCTGCGTCTTCAGCGTGTTGGCGCCAAACTTCTGGATCTCCGCCGCAATATCCCGCACGTAGGTGTGGTGATTTGGGTTGTTGTTGCGGTACGACGCGGTGCGCGCAAGCTGGCACATCACGCCACCTTTGGTGAGGAGAATCTCGACCAGCGGCGCCAGCTCCTCGTTCGACGCCTTACCCAGCAACTCCACCAGCGGATCGTCTTCGACCAGCGGCAATGGCCCGGTTCCCTTCAGCACCAGCCTGTCCGCAAGCCTGCCAGCCAGCCGGTCCTTAGCCGGACGAGACGCGTCCAATGTGGCCTCGCCGGGCTTCTCGATCTCCGGCGGCCTTCCCTTCGGGATGAGTTTCCAGTCGTCCATCGCTCTCTTTGATGGCGGAATACGCAACTGCTGCCGGAAGCGAAGGAGGCTACTTTTCAACCCGCCGCAACAACACCACTACCGCCAGCCCACCCAGCCACGCGCTCACCGCGCACCACAACATCACCGCCCGATACCCCGCAAAGAACGACCGGTCCAGCACCCGCGCGGCCTCAGCATGCTGCTCCTGTGTCAGCCCGCCGGGAATCGGCGTCTCGTGCAGCCTCGCCTGCTCCGCAGCCATCTGCTGCCGCGCCTCTGCCGGCAGATTCGACCGCGCCAACTCACGCGCCAGCCGCGAGCTGAACCCATGCGCCAGCACAAACACCAGCACCGACACCGCCACCAGTTGCGCCAGCCGCGACAGCGCGTTGTTCACTGCGGAGGCAACACCCGTCTTCTCCTGCGGCACAGACGACATCACCGCCGTCGTCAGCGGCGCCACCGCGAGCGTCAGCCCCACACCCAGCAGCAGCACACCCGGCAGCAAGCTTCGCCAGTAGGCGCCCTCCGCCGAGAGCATCGCCAACAAACCGAATCCCACACCCGCACATAGCGCGCCGCCCGCCAGCAGCCAGCGCTCCCCCACCCGGGCCGCCATCGCACCCACGCGCGCTGAGAAGAAAAACATCATCGCCACCAGCGGCAGAAACACCGCGCCCGCCTCCACCGGCGCATAGTGCCGCACCTGGATTACATAGAACGGGATCACATACAATCCGCCTCCCAGCGCGCCGTACAGCAGAAAGGTCAGCAGGTTCGCCGCCAGGAAGCGCGGAATACGAAACAGCGATAGTGGCATCATGGCATTCGCGCGCACGCCCTGCGACCACAGAAACGCCGCGAGCAGCAGCCCACCAATCATTAGCGGTACAACGACGCGAGAATTTCCCCAGCCCAACTCCGGCGCAAAGGAGAGCCCAAAGATCATCGCCGCGAAGCTGGTCGTGGCCAGCAACGCACCCAGCCAGTCCAAGGCGCGCGCTTCGCCCGCGCCACCACCTTTGCTCTCCGCAATACGCGGCGCCAGCAGAAGGACCAGCGCGGCCAGCGGCAGATTCAGCACAAAGATCAGCCGCCACGACCACACCTGCAGCAGCCATCCACCCGCTACCGGACCCAGCGCGGCAAACACACTCGTCCACGCCGACCAGGTGCCGATCGCCCGTCCGCGCTCCTCACCCGAAAATGATGCCGACAGAATCGACAATCCCTGCGGCACCAGCAGCGCCGCACCCACGCCCTGCACGGCACGCGCCGCAACCAGTTGACCCAGTGATGTCGAAGCCGCGCAGCCCGCCGATGCCAGCGCGAACAGCGCCACGCCCCAACAGTAGGTGCGCCGCCGCCCATAGTGATCGCCGATCGCTCCGCCCAGCAGCAGCAGTGCCGCTCCAAACAACGCGTAGCTCTGCACCACCCACTGGATGCCTCCGCCGGTCGCATGAAACGCCGCCTGCAGCGCCGGCAGCGCCACGTTCACTACCGAGCCATCCATGAACGCAAGCGCCGATCCCAGGATGGTCGCCACCAGCACCCACTTGCGATTCGCCGGCGCACATGGCGCCGCGGCCCCCGCATGCACCTCGGCACACGGCAGCGCGCTCGGCGACTTCGCTACATCATCAACGCTCATGATTCAGTGGATGCTCGACTGACAAGCGCGGCTCTTACCAAAGGCGTGAAAGACGAGACAGCGAGTTATTGCTGGGCTAACTCGACCTGCCGCAAAAACTCCATCCGCGCTGCCAAAGCCTCATCCCCTACCACATGCGCATCCGTCCACTTCGTCTCCCAAACCTGCTCATCCGTTCGCGCGGAGCTGTTGTACCGCCGCCCGTACCGGTGCCGCAGCATCTCGACCGCATGGTCTGCCGTGTCCTTCGCCGGCTCGGTCATCAGCAGATGAAAGCGGTCTGGAAGCACCGCGATCCCGCGCACCTCGAACCCGAACTTGTGCGCCGTCTGCTCCAGCAACTGCAAAAACAGCGCGCGATGCTTCTCCTCCCCGAGCTTCGGCTGCCGCCGATAGCAAACAGAGGTGATGAAGTGCAGCTCACCCGCCCCATACTCCCGCCGCTGTCCCTTAGGCATGACACAAATCAGAACACATGGATACAAACCGGTGCCGTGTCCGCGTGCTGGGACATGTGATCCCGGCAATCCCAATCCGGAACGGCATGCCCTGTCACCCGCACAAACCTGCCGGATTCATCTACCCATCTCGCTACACTGGAAATAGGGCTGCCTGTTGAAGTTAGTCCGGCCGCCTTTCTGTGCCGCTAACTCATTTGTTTGGATATCTTTGGCTTAAGTCCTTTAGAAAACCACAGTTAACCATCCACAGAGGAGCTATCCGTGAACATGCTCAGGGACTTATGCGCCAGATACCCATCCACAGACGGGGGAGGGGGCCTCGGAGGTCATTCAACGCGCAAACCCTCAGCCTCGTACCGAATTGAAGTACCGCTATACGAAAACTGTTGTATCCCGGTCACAATTCTCCTGACAGTGATTCCTCGTCCGGCGTATTCTTCAGGCGTCCGGCGCAATTTAAACGCCGGATGGGGGGCGACCATGGCGTCGATTCCGACCAATTTCATCTCTTGCCTGGCATTTTTGATTGCCAGCGCGCCTTTGGCAGCTGCGCCGCAGCCCGCCGGCTTCATGCCTCCGGCAGTTCAGGCACAGCAGACCGCACGCGTCGAGCAGGCCAACACTCCGACATCAGCCGCCGCCCCGCGCGTCTCCTATATGTACCAGCTCTCGCCGGCGATGCAGGGCGACCTCTACATGGCGCGCCGTGAATACGTCGCAGCTATCGGAGCCTATCAGCACGCCGAGTTGCAGAAGTCGATCACCTGGACAAAGATTGGCGTCGCGTATCACCACCTCTTTGCCATGGATGAGGCGATGAAGGCCTATCAGATGGCCCTCCGCATCGACTCGCACAATGCCGACGCGCTGAACAACGTCGGCGCCGTCTACCATGCGAAGCGGCAATACCACACCGCGGCCAAGTACTACAAGAAGGCGCTGAAGTATAACCCCCGGTCCGCAGCCGTCTACTGCAACCTCGGGACCACCTACTTCGCCGATCACAAATACAAAGACGCGGAAAAAGCCTACGGCCGCGCCTTTGCCATCGATCCGAATGCCTTCAACCACGACACCAGCGCCTCCATTGACGAAGGCAGCACCAAGGAAGAACGCATCGCGCAGAACTACTATCTCGCGCGCGCCTTTGCCCGCGCCGGCCAGCGTGACCAGGCCCTCTTCTATCTCCGCAAGGCATTCGACGAAGGCTTCCACGACCGCCGCAAGCTCAAGGACGAGCAGGATTTCGCCATGCTGCGCACCACCCTCGAGTTCAAGCAGCTGATGGCCGAACAGAAGATCGACTAACTCGCGCAACGTCCCGCAACCCGCGATATCTCAAGGGCACGGCGCCGCCTCTCTATAATCGACCCGTGCCCCTCTTCCGCCGCAAGCCCAAGCTCAAGCAGGAACACAAGATCATGCAGCAGGCCGAGCAGTCTGCCGGCGCGCTACTGCCCGAATATCATCGCGCCACCCCGGAGTGCCCCCACCCCGAGCGCTGGAGCATGTTCGACTCCATGACCGCCGAGTACGAGGTGCTCGAGTTTTTGCGAACGCTCGTGACCACCTTGAAGCCCGACCTCGTCGTCGAGACCGGCTCCTTCCTCGGCGTCAGCACGCTCTGGATCGCCGAGGGTCTCGAGCGCAATGGTTTCGGCCGCGTGGTGAGCTGCGAATACGATCCCGTAGTCTTCGCGAAAGCGCAGGAGAAGATCGGCGCCTCACCCCTGCGCAGCCGGATTGAGCTGCGCAACGAGTCGTCGCTCCAGATGGATGTCCACGGCACGATCGATCTGCTCTTCTCCGACAGCGACATGCCCATTCGCGAGCAGGAAGTGACGCGCTTTCTGCCTCAGATGAATCCGCACGGCCTCATCCTGATGCACGACGCCAGCTCCCATCTGAAAGTGGTGCGTGAGGCCGCCCTCAGCCTGGAACGCAAGGGACTGCTTTCCGTCCTGCTTTTGCCCACGCCACGCGGACTCGTTGTCGCACAACCGAAGCAGCGTTGAATTTTCTTTGCCGCGCAGGCGGTCCCGAACAAATCAAAAGCCCTTCAGATTTCCCGCTACGGGAGCGCCCGAATAGTGGACGTGAACGATTCGCCATTGCCCCCCTGCCCGTCGGAAAATGTCCGTTTCTCTGCCCTGTGAATGAAAGGCGCTTCCATCCTTCCGAACCTTGGCGACGAAGTCCCAATTGAATTCCGCCCATGCAGTGTCACCATACACATGCACTGATATGTCTTTGGCCGTGAGGCGTCGCTCCGAAAACGTCTTCCCCATCAAGTCCCCATATACGCTAGCTTCGATCTGCGCGCGACCGTGTGCCTCGCCGCGTGGATGGATGAATGAAACCTCTGGCGCGTTCGAAAAAATTTGTTCCGCCATATGCGTGTCTGCACGGTCGACGGAAGTGAAATACTGACCCATGAGTCGCTCGATATCTTGGACGCTCGCATCTGTATCCGCTGCTGTTCGGGCGTAACCCGGAAGTGAGATCACTCCTACTACTGCTGCCACCATGCAAAGTCGAAGCACGTTTCTTTTCATCTGTCATCACTCCATTCACTACGTAATTACGAGTACGCCTCACTCGCATGGCGGGCATATCCGCGCGTTGCTGCGGCCGAACCCGATTGAAAAACTGCTTCCGTGACGCGCGGCTTGGTGATCCCTGACCCTGATCCCACCCCCTGCTTCTAAAGCCATCGCGCCTTGCGCATCACCAGCAGCATCACCGCGGTGCAGAAGAAAATCGCCGCGATGACATAGTACGCACCATATTGCGCGTCGATGAATGGCAGCCCCTTCACATTCATCCCGTAGAAGCTGGTGATCACCAGGCCCGGCAGTGCGATCGTGCTAAGCACGGTCAACACCTTCATCACCTGGTTGGTCCGGTTCGCCACTGACGAGAGGTACACATCGAGCGTGTTGTTCAGCAGGTCGCGCAACGTCTCGACCGAGTCGAGCAGGCGCAGCACATGGTCGTAGACATCGCGGAAGAACGGATAGAGATCGTCCGGGATGAGATCGGTCGGATCGCGCAGCATGGAATTGCAGGCGTCGCGCGTGTTCACCAGCACCCGGCGCAACTCGATCAGCTTCCGTTTCTGGTCAAAGATGTCCTCCACCGTCTCGGGTGAAGGCTCATCCAGCACGCGATCCTCCAGCGTGTCGATGATGTCATCGCTCTTGTCGATCGATGGGAAGAACGAGTCCACAATCGTGTCCAGCACAAGGTAAAGCAGCTTCCCTGGCGGCGGATCGCCTGCTGCTTTCTGCGCGCGCTCAAGCACGGAATCGTTCGGAGCGGCGCGCATCGCGCACACTGATGAAGTAGTCCCGGCCCACAAACAGGCTGATCGTTCCCAGCGTCAGCTCGCCGTGCTCGACCGAGAGGATGTACTTCAGGATGTAGAACAGATACTCGTCCGTCTCTTCGCTCTTCACCCGTTCGTTGTGGCTGCGGCAGTCTTCGATGTGCAGCGGATGCAACCGATACTGCTTTGCCAGCTCATCCAGCTTCGGATCGTTGGGATCGTCGAGCGCGTACCAGGTCAATGCAGTCCCTCGTCTTTAATCTTGTGCGGCTATCTTCGCAGATGCCGCAGCGCCATCCGCGCCGCATTGTGGCCGCACATGCCATGGACACCGCCCCCCGGCGGCGTGGAGGACGAGCAGAGGTAAAGTGAAGGATCGCTCGTAGCATAGAAGCGCCATCCCGGCCTCAGGAAGAGCTGCAATCCATTCACGGCGCCGCCGGAAATATCGCCGCCTTCCAGATTTCTATCCATGTATTCGAGATCGCTTGGCGGAAAGACGCGACGCGCCAGCACGCATTCCCGAAAGCCCGGCGCAAAGCGTTCCATCTGCGCTTCCATGCGCGGCAGCATGTCCTCCGTAGATCCATTCGGTACATGGCAGTAAGCCCAGGCTGTGTGTCTGCCCGCAGGCGCCCGGCTCGGATCGAATAACGAGGGCTGCACCACGATCATGAACGGGTGAGCCGACGTCATGCCCCTGGCTATCGCGGATTCTGAGGTTGCGATCTCCGTCTCTTCGCCACCGACATGCACCGTCGCTGCCATCGAGCATTCCTGCGCCTGCCATGGAATCGGCTCGCTCAGTGCGTAGTCCACCTTGAAGATCCCGGGCCCCGGACGAAAGCGCGCGAAGCGTTCACGATCGACGGAATGCAGTCGATCGCCCGCCAGCCGCAGCAGTTGCCGCGGCGTGGTATCGCACAACGCGATATCCAGCCGGCCAAGTTCCTCAAGCCGTTCGACAGGCCTGGACGTTTGCACCGCGCCGCCCAGCGATTGGAGGTGCGCGATCAGCGCATCCGTAATCGACTGCGACCCGCCTCGCGGAATGGGCCAGCCCACCGCATGCGCCGCCGCTCCCAGCACGATGCCGAATAATGAGCTGAAAGGCTGCATCAATCCGAGAAACGAGTGCGCCGCCAACCCCGCAAAAAGCGCACGCGCGCGCCCTCCATGAAAAGCACGCCGCGCCAGCATGGATGCCGGCAATGCCCCCCACGCCCCCATCCGCGCCAGCAGCAGCGGATGCCGGGGCAGCGGCGTGACCGGCTGCAGGATGTCCTCGGTCAACATCCACCACCTGCGGGATACCGGCTCCATGATGCGCCGCCATGCGCTTCCATCCTCGCCCAGCATGCGACATTGCTCGTCCAGGTCGCGCACCAGCAGCACCGCGCTTCCATCATCCAGCGGGTGGGCCATCGCAACCGGCGAATGGATCCATTCCAGTCCGTAAGTCGCGAGCGGCAACTTACTAAAGAAGGGCGACCCCGCCGCCATCGGGTGCACCGCTGACCCGAAATCATGGCGGAAACCGGGTAGGGTCAGCCCGAGAGTCCGGGCACCGCCTCCGGCAATCGGCTCGGCTTCGTACACGACGACCGACATACCAGCCTGGGCCAAGGTAATCGCACCGGCCAGACCATTCGGGCCCGCGCCAACCACGGCTGCATTGCTGGCAGCATCTGCCACGGCAAACCTCGCTGCGCGCAAGTCTAGAGCAAAAGTACTGATCGTGTTGGCCAGGACGTGCCGCTAACCGGACGGGCCAGTTAGCCAGGATGGGCCCGTGAAATCAGCCGTTCTCTCTTGCACCCCCATAGCGTCGCCTATCGGCGATATGAAGCTCCGGTTTTCGCCGCCACACGTTTGCATCCCGGGGCGTGGCGCCGCGTCTATAGTGATAGGAACTGAAAGGTGCGCGTAGAGAGAGGGGTGCGCTATGGGCCAGCTAGATTTGAACCAGCACAGACACAGCAGTGCGCGATGGCTTGGGTCAGTCACCCTCGCGGGCGCCGCGCTGGCACTCTTCGCCTTGCCTGCTTCTGCCCAGGGCGGTCACGGATCTTCCGGCGGACACATCTCTGCGACCGGTTCCATGGCGCCCGGCCGATCTGTCGCATCCGGCCGCTCTGTCGCACCCAGTCGACCGATGGGTTCCATCGGGACTCCGATACATACCGGCTTCTCAGGCGGAACAGTCCGCCCGAATTCCTTTGGTGCCAGCTCCGCCCCGCCACCCTCCTGGGAACTGCCGAGAACTGTTACTCCGCATTGGGAGATCGGCCCGAATGTCCCGGTGCAGCCGAATCAGGTTCAGGGCAACCATATTCATCGCAACCGGGGTGCATTTGGTGTGGGCTTCGTAGGCCTGCCCTATTACGCCGATCCCTTCTCCTTTGGAAATGCCTGGGATTGGAATGGCGACGGTGACACCGCGCAGCAGACTCAGCCCGGCGCACCGCCTGCCGACTACGGTCCACAGCAGGCACCGTCCGGCGGTCCGCAGGCGGCGTACGGCGACGGTGCGTACGACCAGGGATATGGTCCAGCCCCGCGCCCACCCTACAATCCCGGAGCCTATCCGCCTCCGCAGCAGAACAGCGCCGCTCAGAATCCTGCAGCGCAGAATACACTCGCCCCGGACGATGGCCTCGATCACCCGCCTGTGACGCTGGTCTTCAACGACGGCCGTCCCCCGGAGCAGGTGAATAGCTACGTGCTCACGGGCTCATCCGTTTTCGTTGCGGAACATGGACACCAGCGAGTCATCCCGGTGGCCGACCTGGACCTGCCGGCAACCATCGCCCAGAACCGCGAAGCTGGTGTGGAGTTCGCGCTGCCCGGCGGCAGCAGGTAAGTGCTTCGTTGTGGCAGGAAAAGCGGTAGCCGAGACGACTGCTACGTTCGATAGACTTCCAGCCGCACCGTCGGAAAATCATCCGCTGCACCCGTTTCCGTACGATGCCGGTCCAGCTTCTGTCTGAGCCGCGAGAGTGTTTCGCCTTCTGTCAGTCCCTCACAGAGAAAGCCGTGGATCTCGGGCACACGGGCCTCATACCCGTGATCAAGTCTTTCCAGTTCAACGCGATACACCGTCATTGTGTGCTTCTTCCTCGTCCCGCCATGGGCGGCAAACCCACCCAGCATGCCTGTCGGCGCTGTGGACTGGGAATAACACCCTTGAGTCACGACTTGCCACTCAGATGGTGATGCCTATTTCGCGTCGGCGGAAACTTTAATAAACCAGCGGTAGGCTTACTCCCACTCAATCGTGCCCGGCGGCTTTGACGTGATGTCGTAGACCACCCGGTTGATCCCGCGGATCTCGTTCACAATCCTGCTCGAGATCCGCTTCAGCACCTCATACGGCAGCGGCACCCAGTCCGCCGTCATGCCGTCCTCCGAATGCACCGCGCGGACCGCGCAGGTGTACGCATACGTGCGCTGGTCGCCCATCACGCCCACGCTCTTCACTGGCAGCAGCACCGCGAAGGATTGCCAGATCTGCCGGTAGAGCCCAGCGGCCTTGATCTCGTTGACCACAATCTCATCTGCCTCCTGCAACAGTGCGACGCGCTCCGCCGTCACTTCGCCCAGGATGCGCACAGCGAGCCCCGGCCCCGGAAACGGCTGCCGCTCCAGGATCTCTTCCGGCATTCCAAGATCGCGGCCGATGCGCCGGACCTCATCTTTGAAAAGATCACGGAGTGGCTCGATCAGCTTCAGCTTCATCGTCTCCGGCAGCCCACCAACATTGTGGTGGCTTTTGATTGTCTGCGACGGCCCCTTCACCGACGAGCTCTCAATGACATCCGGATACAGCGTGCCCTGCACCAGGTAGTCCACTCCACCGGTTATCGCAGTGATGCGGTGCGCCTCGTCATCGAACACCGCGATGAACTCATTGCCGATTGCCTTGCGCTTCGACTCGGGGTCCGTCACGCCCGCAAGCTTTGCCAAAAAGCGCGTACTCGCATCGACAGCGACAAGATTCAGACCCAGCTTCTCGCGCATGGTCTGCTGCACTTTGAAGAACTCATTGCGCCGCAGCACGCCATTGTTCACAAACACACAGGTAAGCTGATCCCCGATCGCCCGATGGACCAGCACCGCTGCAACCGACGAATCCACGCCACCCGAGAGCGCGCAGATGGCATGCGCATCGCCGACTTTCTCCTTGATCGCCGCCACCGTACTCTGCACAAAATGCGCCGGCGTCCAGTCACCTTTCGCATTGCAGATGCGAAACAGAAAATTACGCAGCAGCGCAGTTCCCTGCCGCGTGTGGTGCACCTCTGGATGAAACTGCACCGCCCAGATGCGCCGCTCCGGATTCGCGATCCCGGCAACCGCATTCGCCGTCTTCGCCGTCAGGTGAAAGCCCGCGGGCAGTTCCAGCGCCTCGTCTCCGTGCGACATCCACACCGTCAGATCCGCGGGAAGGCTCTCGAACAAAGGATTTTTATCATCGACAATGGTGACTTCCGCATGTCCGTACTCGCGCTTCTCCGCCGAGCGCACCTTGCCGCCCAGGTGATGCGTGATGAACTGCAGTCCATAGCAGATACCGAGAACCGGCACTCCCAGCCCGAGCACCTTGACGTCTGCGGGCGGCGCATCCGCATCGTAGACCGAGCATGGGCCCCCTGAAAGGACGATGCCGATCGGCTTATAGCTTTGAATCTCTTCGAGAGAAGTCGTGCACGGCAGCACGGCGGAGAAGACGTTCTGTTCGCGGATGCGGCGCGCAATCAACTGTGTGTACTGCGAGCCAAAGTCCAGAATGACGATCGACTGGGTGTCCACGCTACATGTTACTCCGAAGCCCTTGCCTGCGCTGCCAGAACGCAACGAACGCCGCGAGCCGCGCCACCTGGAAGAAATCCGAAACCGCCAGATACCAGATACCCACAACAGCCCACCACAGGTACAGCGCGCGCCCGCTCATCTGCGCCTCGAAGGGTAATGGGACTGCGGAGAAGACCATCGCCAGCACGATCAGCGCCAGCTTCACGATCCCGAGCACCAGGTTCACTTCCACCAGTTGCATCGTCAATGGTCCCAATCGCGCGCTCGCCGCCAATGCGGAAGCCACGCTGCGATCTTCCACCACCATCAGCACGCTCGCGATCGAGAGCACCCAACTCCACAACGCCCACACGATGAAGCTGCCCAGGGACAAACAGATCAGCCACGCAGCGAACGCCACCATGTTCGGGTCCGTGCCCGGCGGCACATGCGTCACGTCGCGTGCGGCGGCCCAGCACACCATGGCAAACCACGCGAGGACCGTCAGCGCCAGCGCGATGACCCGCAGCAACTGCAGCAGGGTAAGCGATACCGGACGCAAGCGGCTCCCCGGCACAAGCGCACGCAATACAAACGAACGCCCCACGCCCGAAGCAGCCGCCCACCCCACTATCAGCAGTGGCGCGACCCAGCCGGCAAATCCGAGCGCAGCAGGGGCAATCGCGTCATAGGATGCACGGAGACTCTGCATTGCCATCATTGGCTGTTGCAGCGAGAAATCTTCGATGCCCGTGTGGGCAGCAAAGACGACTGCAAGCAGCCGCCGTCCGCACGCAAACAGCAGCAGCAACGCTGGAATACCAAAGAGCCAGCGCCACGCCAGTTCGCGAGCGATCAGCCCAGGACTCCGCCAGCATTGCGCCTGTATCTGGAGCAGCGACTGCGTGCCGCGCACCTGAGTGACGCTGCGCATTGTCGACGAGCGCCCACCTTCCACGCTAGCGGACCACAAAGTTAATCAGCTTGCCCGGCACTGCGATCACCTTCACAACAGTTTTTCCGGCAAGCGCCGCCTGGATCTTCTCGTCCGCGCGTGCCGCGGCTTCCAGCACCTCTCGCGACGCATCCACCGGCACCTTCACCAGCGATCGCAGTTTCCCATTGATCTGCACCGGCACCTCGATCTCATCCTCCCGCGCCAGTGCCTCGTCGAACTTCGGCCACGCATGGCGCAGGATTCCGTCCGTTTGACCGATCTGCTCCCACAATTCAGCAGACAGATGCGGTGCAAACGGCGCCAGCATCAGAATCAACGATTCGAGAATGCTCGCGATGGTCGCCGGCGGAATCTTGCCCTCCGCGATCGCCGCATCGGCCGCGGTCAGCTCGTTCACCAACTCCATGATTGCGGCGATCGACGTATTGAAGTGCCAGCGGCCGCCGAAGTCCTGCGTGATCTTGCGAATGGTCTGGTGCAGCTTGCGCAGCAGCGCGGTCGCTGCGGGTGTCAGCTCCGCGTCAGCACTCGAGGCCGCCCGCGCCAGCTCTGCATGACGCATCACGAAGCGGTACACGCGGGCCAGGAAGCGGCTCACGCCGGCAACGCCATCCTCCTGCCAGTCCAGATCGCGGTCCGGCGGCGCGGCAAACAGCGCATACATGCGCGCTGCATCGGCGCCGTAGCGCGCGATCATGTCGTCGGGCGAGACGACGTTGCCCTTCGACTTCGACATCTTCGCGCCATTCTTGATCACCATGCCCTGCGTGAACAGCCGCGCCGCGGGCTCGTCATTCCGGATCATCCCCAGATCGCGCATCACCTTGGTCCAGAAGCGCGAATAGATCAGGTGCAGAATGGCGTGCTCCACCCCGCCGATGTACTGATCGATGGGGAACCAATACGCTACCGCATTGGTATCGAATGGAGCCGTCGCATCCTTCGCGCTGGTGTAGCGGTAGAAGTACCACGACGAATCGACAAAGGTGTCCATCGTATCCGTCTCGCGTCGCGCCGGGCCGCCGCACTTCGGGCAGGTGGCATTCACGAACTCCGGCAGCTTCGCCAGCGGCGAGCCGCCCTCCTGCGTGATCTCGACATGCTCCGGCAGCAGCACCGGAAGCTGATCGTCGGGCACCGGCACAATGCCATCCTTCGCGCAGTAGAGCATCGGGATCGGCGTTCCCCAGTAACGCTGGCGGCTCACCCCCCAGTCCTTCAGCCGAAACGTGATCGTCGCCTCGCCAAAGCCCTTAGCCTTGGCGAAGGCAGTCATCTTCTGCTGCGCATCCGTACAGCTCAGGCCGGTCCATTCGCCTGAATCAACCAGCACGCCCTCTTCCGAAACAAACGGCAGCGGCGCCGGCGGCTCTGTGGGCGTCTTCTCCCGAATCACCTGCCGAATCGCCAGCCCATACTTTGTCGCGAACTCATAGTCGCGCTCATCATGGGCCGGCACGGACATGATCGCGCCCGTGCCGTAATCCAGCAGCACATAATTCGCTGCCCACACCGGCACGCGCTCCTGCGTAAATGGATTCATCGCATAGTGTCCAGTAAAGACACCGTGCTTCTCGATCCCCCCTACATCGCCGGTTTCGCGCGCATGGTTTTGCTCGGACATCAATGCAGCAACCTGCTTCGCAAGCTCCGCGTTCTGATCGGCCAATGCGCGAATCAGCGGGTGCTCCGGCGCAAGCTGCAGGCTGGTCGCGCCGTAGATGGTGTCGATGCGCGTGGTGAAGACCTTCACCACATCGCTCCGTCCTTCAATTGCAAACGCAACCGTCGCACCTTCGCTGCGGCCAATCCAGTTGCGCTGCATCGTGCGCACGCGCTCGGGCCAGCCTTCGAGTTTGTCCAGTCCGTCCAGCAGCTCCTGCGCATACTGCGTCGTACGCAGGAACCACTGCTCCAGCTCGCGCTGCTCCACCAGCGTGTCCTCGTGCCGCCAGCAATAGCCGTTGATCACCTGCTCGTTGGCCAGCACGGTCTGGCACTCCGGGCACCAGTTCACCTTGCTGTTCTTGCGGTACGCGAGACCCCGCTCGTACATGCGCAGGAAGAACCATTGGTTCCAGCGGTAGTAGTCCGGCAGACACGTTGTCACCTCGGTAGCCCAGTCGTAGCTCAGGCCAAGGCGATCCATCTGCACGCGCATTGCGGCGATGTTCTTCTGCGTCCACTCGCGCGGCGGCGTGTTGTTCTTGAGCGCAGCATTTTCCGCCGGCAGCCCGAAGGCATCCCAGCCCATGGGGTGCAGCACGTTGTAACCCTGCATCCACATGTAACGGGCCAGCGCATCTCCAATGGCGTAATTGCGCACGTGCCCCATGTGCAGTTGGCCCGAGGGATAGGGCAGCATCTCCAGCACGTAGTACTTCGGCTTGCTGCTCGTAGCCGGCTCGGCGGCGTACAGTTCCGGGTGCGCAGACCATCGCGCCTGCCAGCGCGTTTCGATCTCCGCCGGGTCATAACGGACCTCGTGGCGCACCTCTGGGTGCACCTCGGGGATCGGCGCGGATGGCCCGTTGCTGGCGTGAATCTCCGCGCTCGCGTCCGCGCGGGGCGTCTCTCGTTCAGTTGCCATGTGTACTAACGATTGTATCGCCGCATCGCGGCTATTTCGCGGGAGCAGCCCGGCCCACCAGCGACTTCAGCACGTTCACGTTGCGCGCATCGTCGCCCGGCTCATCGTTTGGAGTCTCAGCGATGAACGCGCAATGGCGGAAGCGCGCGTCGTTCAGGATGCGCCGGAACGCGGCCACCCCGATCGTCCCTTCGCCGATATGCTCGTGCCGGTCCAGCTTCGAGCCACGCGGCGCCTTCGCATCGTTCATATGCCACACCTGCACCGTATCCAGACCAATCAATTTCTCAATCTGCTGCACCGTCTCCTCAAAGCCGCCGCTGGTCACGATGTCGTATCCGGCAACATGGCAGTGGCAGGTGTCCAGGCATGCGCCGACCGGCGCAAAGCGGCGCAGATGGTCCACCAGCTCTCCCACCTGTTCAAAGTTCGACCCCAGCGAAAACTCCGCGCCCGCTGTGTTCTCAATCAGCACGCGGAAGTCGCACTCCTGCCACGCCAGCCCATCCAGTGCCCGCTCGATCGCCTCTGCCGCTCGCAGCAGACCCGCCTCGCGCGTCATGCCCCGCCACGACCCCGGATGCAGCACCAGGTTTTCGGCGCCCAGCGCCAAAGCGCGCTCGATCTCGCCGCGAAGCGCCGCAACCGAGTTCTTCCAGACATCCTCCGACTGCGCCGCCACGTTGATCAGATAGCTCGCATGAATCACCAGCGGGCTTACGTCGAAACGCGTGCGCAGCTCGCGCATCCGCGCGCAGTGGTCTTCTGAAATCTTTCCCGGCCGCCACATACGCGGGCTCGACGAGAAAATCTGAAAGGTGTTCGCGCCAATCTCGTGCGCCCGCTCTGCCGCCCGAAACACGCCGCCTGCGGTTGAGAGATGCACGCCGATGCGCGGCCGGGGAGCTGTTCCGGCAGTTTCACCAACCATCGTTTCGCTCACGGCGCTTCCTGCAGATTCTGTCGGGCACGCCACAACGCCCCCATCGTCGGGTCCACCGCGTTCGGCAACACCTGCGTGCCGGGATGCTCGCGCTCAATCTCCGCCATCATCGCCTCGCGGACCACCGCAATGTTTTCCAGTACGCTGCCGGTAAATGCCACCCGCCGCGGTGCTTCCGGTTCCAGTGACAGCACCTTGCGGAGCGCCAGCGACGCATCTTCACCCAGCGCCCGTCCACCACCGAGCAGCACCGATTGCGCCAGGCGGTTTCCCTGCGCGGCAACTTCGACCACCGTGCGCGACAACGCGGCAAAATCAGGCGGAGGAGTGGCGTGCGCGTTTTCAACCACCTGCTCCAGCGTGTCTGCCTTCCATTGCGCGGCCAACGCATTCAGCAACTGGCTGCTGCCCTGCTCATCGCTCTCGCGAACCGCCGCTCGCAGCGCTCTCAATCCGATCCAGTGGGCTGACCCCTCGTCCGCCAGCATCGGCCCCCAGCCGCCCACCGTAGTCAACTCGCCTTTCGAGGTGCGCCCCAGCGTGTTAGAGCCGGTGCCGGCCATCACCAGCACGCCCGCTTCACCGGGAAAGGCGGCGTCCAGCGCTATCTCGACATCGCCGCACACCACCAGGTCACCCCGCAGCATGGGACCCAGTGTCTGCCAGATCCAGCCGGTCACCGTTGATATGGTGTTCCCCGCCGTCCCGATGCACGTAGACGCAACCTCCGTAATCGGGACGCCGCTGCTCTTCGCCACATCATTCAGCAGTGCGCGCAGATTCGCCTCAGCCACGGCGGCCGACACCCGCATCACCTTGATGCTTCCGCTCTTCGCGCGGCCCAGAACGCGCTCGTCATCGGCCAGCGCGGCGCGCGTGCTGGTCCCCCCGGCATCCAATCCCAGAAAAAAAGTCATGCGCTCATCATGATAACGGCTTGTTCCGCTCGCCCTGTTCCGCTCGTTGTGTTCCGCTCGTCTAGTGCCGCACCGCCAGCGCCGGCTCCAGCACCGAAGCAGTGCCGTCCGTCGCGGGCGCATCCAACCCGAGGATCTCCGCCAGGAACGGATAGACGCTCACGTTTTCGAACGGCTTTAACACCGCGCCCTTGCGAATGTCCGGCCCCTCCGCATAAAAGATCGCGCGCATCTCGGGCACGATGCGCGGATCGTAACCGTGCACGCCTTTATTCGGAGCATGGCTTTTCGCCGGATCATCCGACCCATGCACCCGGATCGAATACGGTCCCGTCGCCACGACCACAGGGTCGCCAATGCGTGGCTCGCCCGTGTAATTCAGCTCCGCCGGCATCCTGTTCCGCCGGTACACCTTGAACTTATCGCTCTGGATGCGCAGCTTCGCATACAGCTTCGCCGCCGCCGCTTCCGAATCCGGATACATCAGCGCGCCAGCCGTCTCCACTCCGCTGAAATCCGCATACTGGTCCAGATCGATCCAATCGCCTTGTTGTTTTGCCATCCCATGGTCGGAGACGACCACCAGGTCGATTGGCAGATGCAGCTTCGCCAGATGTGCATGCAGCGTTCCGATCACGCTGTCCACGTGTCGCACTGCCGCGCGCGTCTCCGGCGCATCGGGGCCGTATTCGTGCCCTGCGTGATCCACTTCGCCGAAGTACAGCGTGATGAAGTGCGGCCGCTTCTCCGCAGGCAGTTTCAGCCAGTCCACCACCTGGTCTACACGCTCCTCGTCCGGCACCCCATCGTCGTATTTCAAGTAATAGCTCGGCCTTGCGCCCGCGATCTCCGCCTCCGATCCCGGCCAGAAGAAACACGCTGCGCGCATCCCCTGTTTCTCGGCCAGCGACCACAGCGGCACCCCCCGATACCAGCTTCCATCAGTCACTGTCCCCGGGTCGTTGAACGCATAGCGCTGCTTGCGCGCCGGGTCATAGAAGCTCATTGCCACGATGCCGTGATGCTCTGGATAGAGTCCCGTCACCAGTGTGTAGTGATTGGGAAATGTCACTGACGGATAGGCGGGAAGCATGCCGTTTGGCGCCGTAGCGCCATCCTTCGCGATCGCGTCCAGATGGGGCGCACCGTAGAGCTTCGCGTAGTCGTAGCGAAAGCCATCGATCGAGACCAGCACCACATAGTGCTTCGCAAGCTGCTCCGCGCGATTGTCCGCGTTCGGAACCTCGATAACCTGCGGCTTGCTATGTGGTGCAGGGTGCGGAGTGGATCGGGGCGCGGCATCCGCGGCAGCAATCAGGGTTGCAGTGAGAAGCAGCGCAGACAGCAGGCGACGCATGCCTTGAAACTACATCAGCAGAGCAGCGAGCGGCAGATCAGCTTCGAAAAGATAACTCCGATGCTCCCGCAGCCGCCTGGCAGAGATAGATGTCCGCATCAATGCCGGCACGCTCCAGATATGCGGCGTGAATCCCTTCGCGAAATCTCTCGGCATCTCCCGCTTCAACCAGGTTCACGGTGCACCCGCCAAAGCCGCCACCGGTCAATCGCGCTCCAATGATCCCGGGCTGCGCGGCGGCCAATTCCACCAGCAGATCGGCCTCCGGACAACTCGCCGCGAAATCGTCCCGATAGCTGGCGTGCGCCGCGGCCATCAACTCTCCCATGCGCTGCATATCGCCGGAGGCCAGTGCTGTCGCAGCCTGCTCCACGCGCGCATTCTCCGTAATGATGTGCCGGCAGCGAAGAAATGCATTCTCCGACATCGAACCATGCGCCTTCTCCAGATCCTCGAGCGTCGCGTCGCGCAGCTCATGAATCTCCGGATTCGCAGCGCGCAATGCCCGGCTTCCCTCATCCACCTCGGCGCGCCGTTCGTTGTACTCGCCGCCTGCATGTGAGTGCTTCACCATGGAATTACAGATGACCAGCCGCACATCCGCGGGCAGCGGCACGGCCCGGGAACTCAGGTCGCGCGTGTCGATCACCAGCGCGTGGTCCTTTACCCCGCAGCACGCAATGTACTGATCCATAATGCCGCTCTGCGCGCCCACAAATCCGTTCTCCGCCTTCTTGCAGGCAAGCGCCACGTCTCTCAAAGACATCGACCGGCCCGCCAGTGCCAGCGCAGCAAGCGCGACCGCAACCTCAATCGACGCAGACGAGCTGAGACCCGCCCCAAGCGGCACATCGCCCTGAAGCGTCATAGTGAACTGCGGGGCCACAACGCCGGACTCCCGCAGACTCCACAGCACGCCCGCCGGATAATCGGTCCAGTCGTGCTTTGGCCTCTCCGGAAGCGCGCTCGCGTCGAACTGGAATTCCTTTTTGAAATCGACGGAGTGGATGACGCTCCTTCCGTCCTGCGCTGGCCCCACCACCGCGATCGTATTGAAGTCAATCGCGGCCGGCATCACCAGGCCGCCGGTGTAGTCGGTGTGCTCCCCGATGAGGTTGACGCGTCCCGGCGCCTGAAAGGCCCGCGCCACCGCTCCAAAACGTTGAGCATGCCGGCGCAGCAGCGGCTCAAGCGCGATCATCGGCCCTCCCCGCCTGCGCATGCGTCTCCAGCTCATGCCGCGAGCCGATCCGGAAGCGGAGCGTCCATGCGCGTGCTTTCCCGGGGGCAAGCCGCCATGCACTGCCGTCGCGCTCGGCGTCCGCGAGGCTGTCATGCGGAGCGCTGGTCGGCTCGAACGCGACCGTATATTGTTTCGCAGCGCCGCCATCCGGCCACGCCGCCCGGCATATCCAAATCCCCAGGTACGGAAGCACCTCGTTGCTGAACGTAAGCTCGATCCCCTCATCGAGCGAGGGCCGCACCAGCGCGCACCATCCCATCGTAAGCGGCCCGGCAAAGAGCTTGTCCGCCTGCAATCCATCCGGCGGCCCCACCACGCTCAGATTTGAATCCGCCTCGGCTCCACGCCATGCAATGCGATCTCCGCGCCGGCCCAGCCTCGCCCCAAGCGAGTCCTCAATCTTCATCTCCCGCACATCTGCAGGAAGCAGAATGCGATCGTCTTGCTCCACGCGAAGCAGCGGATGCGCACAATACAGCAGACTCTGCGTCACATCGCCGTGGTTCTTGACTGCATAGTCCAGCACCAGGCTGGCGCCATCCAGCCGCGCCCGCCGTTCGAACGCTACTCCGCCACCCAGAGCCGTCGTCCGCAGCATCATCGACTCCGCCGCCGGTTCTTCACGCCAGGCGTGCCGCCACACCTCGCCATGGTCCGGCGCTGTTTCTGTAGCTGCTACCGTCGGCAGGCACTCGTCGAAGCCGCCTCCATCCCACTCCTCAAAGCCGCCGGTCGATCTGGCTTCAGCATAGGGTCGCAGTGGCGGCAGCAGCCATTCCGTCGAAGTGCGCTTGCTGCGCAGGGAGATGAACTTCCCACCCAAGGTTGGCATCACTTCCGCGCGAATGTCAGCGTTTTCAAGAATGCGCGCAGCTCCCCCCAGCGGCGCCTCTGTCTCCTCCGCTGCCGCCCTGACCCTGTTCACGACCGGCTCCCCAGATAGTGCGTCGACGGCACCGCGCGCAAACGCGCCGCAGCATCTTCCGGAAGGATGTCGCGCTGCGGCATGCCGAGCATTTCGAACCCCACCATGAACTTCTTCACCGTCGCCGATCGCAGCAGGGGTGGGTAGAAATGCGCATGGAAGTGCTGCTCCGCGCCGGGTCCCTGGTGAAAACCCATGGTGTAAGGGAAGCTGGTCCCGAAAAGATTGTCGTACCGGACTGTCAATTGGCTCAGGATATCGGCCAGTCCCCGTCGCTGGGCAGCGTTGAACTCCGGCAGCTCGCGCAGCGGTTCCCGCGCCAGCACCAGCGTCTCAAACGGCCACACTGCCCAGTAGGGCACCACGGCAACGAATGCGTCGTTCTGGCAGACGATGCGCTCCTGCTGCTCCAATTCGAGCGCTACATACTCCGCCAGCAAGCCGCGGCCGTGCGTCTCCCGCCACAGCGTCAGGTTCGCGCGCTCCGCGGCGGGTTCATCCGGCACGTGCTCGGTCGCCCATATCTGGCAGTGCGGATGTGGGTTGCTCGCCCCCATCATCGCGCCGCGGTTCTCAAAGATCTGCACATGCTGAACAAAGGGGTGAGCCGAAAGCTCGACATATTGCGCAGTCCACGCCTCCACCACTGTCTCGATCTCCGGTACCGTCATGCGCGCCAGAGTCAGGCTGTGGTCCGGGTGGAAACAGAGCACGCGGCAGATCCCGCGCTCCTGCTCGGCACGCAGCAAAGGTGATTCACTCGGGATAGGCGCCGGTGCATCCGGCAGCAGAGCCGCGTAGTCGTTATTGAAGGCAAAGACCGATGTGTAGTCGGGGTTGCGGTGCCCCCCCGCGCGTTCATTTCCGGGGCAAAGATAGCATTTGGGATCGTAGTGGACCGCGGTCGCAGTCTCCGTCTTCCCCGTCTCCCCCTGCCACGGACGCTCGGTCCGGTGCGGCGAGACAAGCACCCAGTCGCCACGCAAAGGGTTGTAGCGGCGGTGCGGAAAGGCATTGCGCTGCGATGTCATGACCAACCTGACCCCAGGTACGTTAATCGCCGTGAGGATTGTAACCGATTACAACCCGAACTACACAACTTCTTCCGAAGGTTCAACATAACCCGAATCCCACCCGGCAGGTTATCCTCTGTCTGAATCGCGGAGCATCCGGGTTCCCGGCAAAGGAACCCCGCTCGGGGGCAAATGAACATCCAGGCAGTCGCAGATCGGGCACGCGTCTCCACCGCCACCGTGTCCCGCACCATCAACGGTTCCAACAAGGTCGCCCCCAAAACAGCGGAGCGGGTGCGCCGCGCCATTGAAGCGCTCGGCTACTATCCCAACACCAACGCCCGAGCCCTCGGCTCCGGCCGCAGCCGTATCTACGGCCTCATCATCTCGGATATCACCAATCCGTTCTTCCCCGAGCTCGTAAAGTCCTTCGAAGACATGGCCGTGCGCAACGGTTACGAAGTCATCGTCGCCAATACCGGCTATAGCCCCGAGCGCACCGAGATCTGCGTGCAGCGCATGCTCGAGCGCAAGGTCGACGGCGTCGCTGTCATGACCTCCGAGATGGGTTCCCATCTCATCGACCGCTTCCACCGCGGACAGATCCCCATGGTCTTCCTCGACACCGGCGATCCCGCCAACGGCATCAGCAACATCCTGGTCGACTACACCGCCGGCGTTGACGATGCCGTCGAGCACATCACCTCGCTCGGCCACACCCGCATCGCCTTCATTGGCGGCCCCATGGATCTCGCCTCTGCGCGCACCCGGCGCCAGGCATTGCTCGCCTCGCTCAAGCGCAAGGGCATCGTCAGCGACAAATCGCTGATTGAAGTCGGCAACCACCGCATTGACGGAGGACGCGAGGCCATGGAACGCCTCCTCACCCTGCAAGAGCGCCCCACCGCCGTCATCGCCTCAAACGATCTCACCGCCATCGGCGCCATCGGCGCGCTGCATCGTCACAACCTGCGCGTGCCCGAGGACGTCTCAGTCGTCGGCTTCGACGACATCGAGATCAGCGCCTTTCTGCACCCGGCGCTGACCACCGTCCGCCTCTCGCGCGCCGCCATTGCCGACCGCGCCTTTCAGGCGCTCCATCGCGCAGGGAAGCGAGAAGCCAACACCCCCGCACTCGAGTACAACATCCGCCCCGAGCTCATCGTGCGCGACTCCACCGCGCCTCCGCCGGCAAAACGGAAAGGCATAACCCTGCTCAAAGGAGCCGCGGAGCAGCCGGCCCAGAAGTAGATCTCGCCTGCGACAGCAGTCACTTGACGATCATGTGATCAGAGGTAGAGCATGGCTGCCACTTATGAGCGACCTCTCCCACAAGCACATCCTCGCCTTCGTCGTTTTCTTCATTGCACTCTTCGCGATTCTCTTCGCCGGTGTGGTCCAGGTGCACAATCGGCACATGCAGCGGCACGCCACCGCGCACTACGCTCCGGCTACAGCTTCGACAGCGCCGAAAAACTAGCGAGCTGAGAGGCAGCTAGCGCAGCGGCCCTGTCCCTGTTCCCTATTCCTATTCTATTTCCTATTTCCTATTTCCCTGTAGTACCCGAAGCTACTTCCCCTTGGCGCCAGCGGCGTGACCCGTCACACCTTTGCCTTCTTCCAGGGTGAAGATCCGGTCCACCCCCGGCAGCTGCGCCTTCTCGACCGTGCCGTCCGGCCAATGGACCTCAACTGCGTCCACTTTGCTGGCGTCGCCGATGCCGAAGTGCAAACGCTGATCGCTTGAGGACGCATAGCTGCCGCCGCTGTACACATCGCCCCGCTGCTTCGTCGCGCCGACGGTCAAATAGACGATGGCTCCTACCGCATCGCGCGGTCCCTTCGCACCACCCACCAGCTTCAACTCCACCCAGTGATGATGATCCGGGTTGACATTACGCAGCAGCGTCGGCGATGAGTCGATGTTGTTGATCACCACGTCCAGCTTGCCATCGTTGAACAGGTCACCCACCGCCGCCCCGCGCCCCGGATGCACCAGAGCGAGTCCCGTGCCGACAACTGCCGGCTGTAGTTCAAACCGCTTCCCCTCGAGATTGCGAAAGAGCAGGGGCCGCTCGGCAAAGGTCGTTCCCCAGTCGTTCTTGTCCACCGCCGGGTAGACGTGTCCGTTTGAGAGGAACAGGTCCTTCCAGCCATCATTGTCGTAATCCATGAACGCATCGCCCCAGCCCAGGAAGGGCACAGTCGGCTCGGCCACGCCTGCCTCATAGCTCACGTCGGTAAAGTTCGCGTCGCCGTCATTGTGGTACAGCACGTCGTAGTCATCGGAGAACGTGGTGTTGAACAGATCGATGCGCCCGTTGTTCTGGTAATCGCCTAACGCAATGCCCATGGATGCCGTCTCGCGGCCATTCTCATTCAGCGCATAACCTGAGGCGTAACTCGCATCCTCAAACGTGCCATCGCCCTTGTTCAGATACACGTAGTTCGGCGTCGAGTCATCCGCCACCACCAGGTCGGGCTTGCCATCATTGTTCAGATCGATGAAGACACTCGACAGCCCGTAATATCCGGACTTGTCCGCCACCCCCGCCTTCTCACTCACGTCCGTAAACGTTCCATTGCCATTGTTGTGAAACAGATGGTCGTGTTCCCCCTCCAGACCGCGTGGTCCGCACATCACCGGTGCACCGCGGAACTGGCAGAAGTTCTTCGCCAGCGTCGCGGCCCCGGAATTTGGCGTAGGCGGCTGATTGTTCTCAAAGTGCACATAGCCCGGCACGAACAGGTCCAGCCGGCCGTCTCCGTCGTAGTCGCCCCACGTGGCGCCGGTTGACCATCCGCCAAGCACCACGCCCGCCTTCTCCCCGACATCGGTAAAGGTCCCATCGTGGTTGTTGTGGTACAGCCGGTTGCCGCCGAAGCTCGTGACGTACATGTCGGGCCAGCCGTCATTGTCATAGTCCGCAATGGCGACGCCGAAGCCCCACCGATCGTTGGTCACGCCCGCCTTCGCCGCGACATCCGTAAAAGTGCCGTCATGATTGTTATGAAAGAGCGCGGCATGCGGCGCCTGCGCTTTCCCGGAGAGCGCATCGTAGGTGGACGCGTTCACCAGGTAGATGTCCAGCCAGCCGTCGTTGTCATAATCAATCAGCCCCACACCCGACCCCGGCGTCTCCAGGATGAACTGCTTCTCGGTCGTGCCGTCGCGATGCGACCACTTGGACAGCCCAGCCTTCTCCGCGATATCGACAAAAATCGTAGGCCCATGATCGACGAAGCCACCCGCCGTGATAGGCCGCTTTTGCGCATCCAGCACCGGCGCGAAGTTCCCGCCGGTGTTCACGCCGCCGCTCATTCCCTGTTGTGGCCCCTGTTGCGGCGCGGCGGCCGGAGCCTGTGCTCGAACGGATACTGGCGAGACGCCCAGAAACAACACGAGCGCACATGGAAGGAGACGATGGAATGGTCTGGACACGGATGCGGGGTTCCTCGCGTGGAAGAATACGCGATCGAGTTCTACCCTGCCATCCACCTACGGGTGGAGGCAGCCCGGAGGGTCCGTGAACAGCGGGAAGTTAGAATCAACTCCACCCACACCAGGTTCGGAGTAGCCCTTGCCCAAGATTCGTCGGTCGCTCTCGCTGTGGCTCGTTCTCCTGCTCACTGCAATCTCCGCCGCGTGTGCCCAGCAGCAGAAAGTCATACCGCAAAAACTAATTATCGACACCGACATCGGCGACGACATCGATGACGCCTACGCTCTGACGCTCGCGCTGCACAGTCCTGAGTTCGAAATCGTCGGCGTGACCACGGCATGGGGCGACACGGCGCTGCGCGCGCAGTTGGCCGCCCGCCTTCTCGCAATCGCCGGCGCAAACAAAATTCCGGTCGAGCCGGGCGTGCCCACGCATAGCAAGACCACCTTCTCCCAACGCGCATGGGCCTCCGCAGGTCCCACGCCCGCGCACGGGGACGCGGTGGACTTCCTGCTCGCGCAGGCGCGCCGTTATCCGCATCAGGTCACGCTCATCGCCATCGGCCCGCTCACCAATATCGGCGCCGCCATCGATCGCGATCCATCCGCCTTCCGTCTCCTCAATCGCGTGGTGCTGATGGGTGGCTCCATCCACTGCGGGTATGGCAATCCGCGCGCAACCCCTCCACCTCCGCCCCAGCCCGAGTACAACATCGCGATGGATCCCGGCGCCGCGCGCAAGCTCCTCGCCTCTGGCGTACCGATATTCATGATGCCGCTCGACTCCACCCAGTGGAAGCTCGACGACGGCAAGCTTGCTCAAGTCGCCGCCCGCAGCACGCCCTCGACCGATGCTCTGCTCGTCCTCACCACCGAATGGCAGCTCGCCACGCACCAGCACACGCCCACACTCTACGATGCCATGGCCGTCGCCTACGCTCTCCACCCCGATATCTGCCCCACCACGCCGCTCCGCCTGCAGGTGGATGACACGGGGTCCACACGGGTCGTGGAGGGGCAGGTCAACGCGCACGCATGTCTCAAGGGAAACGGCGATGCCTTCTTTCATCTACTGCTGCCCCGCGTATCGGCGCATTAAAATGAATCTGGTAGGGTGCCCGTGAGCATTTCTCCGCAGACGCGCGTCTGCTCTCCGGAAGCAGCTCTCGGATTCCAAAAGCAGTCCTCAATGGAGTGCACCATGGCAGGCATTCGTACCTTCACCCTCGCGATCGCGGCATTTGCTTTTCTCGCGGTATGCGCTGTTGCGCAGCCACCCCAAAAGCACGCCAAGCCGAATTCCATAAAGCTCGATCGCGCCGCCGATTCCTATGCCATCTACTCGCTCCTCATGCCCGGGGTCCCCTTCGACAGCATGTCGCCGGAGCAGGCGTCCCGTTTCGCCATCGCCGCCACCACCGTAAACATCGACGATATGAACCCGGCCATTCCGCCGGACGGACAACTACAACCGCCGCCAAACAACGAGACGGCCTTTCGGGAGGCGGTGCAGGACTTTCACACTCGCCGTTATGAGCGGATCCAGCTCGAGCATCAGTTGAAGGTCGATCGCCCTTACACGCTCCTGAGCGCCGGTGACGCCGCTGAGCTAAGAAGCACACTGGCTGGCATCGATCCCGGTTCGCAGTTGCAGGATAAGTGGTCCGGCTATCCCGGCATCACCTACTTCAGCGAGGTCTACTTCAACACCACCCGTAACGCGGCTCTCGTCTACATGAATAACTTCTGCGCGAATCTCTGTGCGAATGGCCAGTGGATCTACCTGGAGAAGCACGACAACCAGTGGGTCCGCCGCTCCGGGTTGAATATATAGAGCACGACAGTTCACTACCGGCAAAAAGAAGGCTTCGCGAGGCGGATGCGAAGCCCGAAAGATATAACCGCGAATCCTGAGCTCCCGGTCCGATGCCGGGAGAACTCCTCCTTGCTATGCGTGGCTCGGCCGATGCGCGAACTGCCGCCCCGAGAGCAGCCCCATGGCAAGGAACAGCGAGCCCAGCACCAGGTGGAAGACATGGTCGCCGGTGTGCAGCAGCATAGGGCCGAAGTACCATGCCCTATTCAGCGCCGGGTTGCCGATCGTCAGGCCAAGCGTCGCAAGCGTCAGATAGAACGCGCCCGACGCAATGCAGAAGCGCTTCGCCGCTGTCGCGCCCAGGAAGCTGAAGCCGAAGGCCAGAGCACCCCACACCAGATGCATCAGGTTGTGGTACTTGTCTACATGCGCGCCGCCCACCATCACCAGCACACCCATCACGGCAAAGAGGCCGCCGAAGAACCGGCATGCCATCTTCGCGCTGTCTGAGGTGCTGCCCGCGCGCCGGAAGTTCTGCACCGTCGCCGCCAGCCCCGCAATATCCGTCAACAGGAGTGCGCTGATCTGCAGCACGGTGCCGATAAAAATGCCGGCAGCGAACTTCCCGACGGATCCGGGATGGCCCAGCCGCAGCATCTCCCCCGGCAGCCGCGCAAACCAGCCGGAAGTCGCCAACAGTGCGATCAGCGCACCAATCAGCGGCGTCCACCACCAGCGTGCTCCGAAGACGACGATGGCTGCCACGCCGATGAACAGCACCGGCCCCGGAGGAAACTTCGGATACGCCGGATCGCCCGAAAGCCACTGCGTCCACAGTGCGATCGCCACCGCAACAAGTCCGCCCGCTGTCAGCTTGGTAAGCAATGTCAGATTCGTCTTCATCTCGATGCTCCGTTTCTGCCTTCACCGTCGCAGTGAAGTGCCTGTGAACTCTCCCGCTGATACACGACGCAACTACGGCTTCTGAAACCTGCCCATGTGGTCCAGCCGGTCATGCCACCGCGACTGCAACTCATCCGCCTTGGTGCGCTGCTCCGGGTTCAAGACCGTCGTATAAATCTTCGATTTGAAACGCTCTTTCTCGACCGACAGCTTCGCGACGGTCGCGCCCTGCCGTCCTGCAATCTCCTGCACCTTCGCTTCATCCAGATTCCCTTGCGCAGTAGCCGCATCCATCTCTTTGCTCTCGGCAGCCAGCTCATGAATGAGCCCCGAGATCGCCGGCTTTTCCGTTTGCCACATCGACTCGACCTGCTGTCTCTGGGTGTCGCTCAGCTTCAATTCATGCGCGATGTAACCCATCGGGCCAAAGTGGTGGCCCCATCTGTGACCGGCGCAGCCATGCCACCCGCGCACATCCGCCCTCGCAATCACCACTCCCGCCACTACCACCAGCAACGCCGCACATGACCAGATAACGATTCGTTTCATAACCCCGTCTCCTTCTCGCTTCACAACTCGATTCCAGCATCGACATTGAGCGCGTGCGATAAAGATTGGTTAAGCAACATAAAGTTTTGTAAAGCCGACGATCTCCGGTATTCCCCGGGCTACCATCGAGTCGAAGACGACTCAAAGGCGAACAGAATGGATCGCGTGCTCATCGTCGATGACGACATCGAACTATGCAGGCTGCTTGGTGAACGCCTGAGTTCGGAAGGCTTTGCGCTGGAGGCCGTCCACGATGGTCCGCGCGGCCTGGAGCGTGTGCTCTCCAACGAGCACGCGCTCGTCATACTCGACCTGATGTTGCCGGGCATGGGCGGCCTGGATGTGCTCCGCCGGCTGCGCAATCACTCGCCGGTTCCGGTACTCATTCTCACCGCGCGCGGTGAAGACGTCGACCGCATCGTTGGGCTCGAGATCGGCGCGGATGACTACCTGCCCAAACCATTCAACCCACGCGAACTGATCGCGCGCATTCGTGCCATTCTGCGCCGCACCTCCCGATCGGCTGCACCCGGCAGCGTACTCATCGTGGGTGATCTCCGGATCGATCCCGCCGCCCGCGATGCATGGATGGACAGCATTCCACTCGAGTTGACCAGTGTCGAATTCACGCTGATGGAAGCGCTGCTGCGCGATGCCGGCCACGTCGTCACACGTGAGCAGCTCACCGAAACGGTGCTCGGGCGCAAGCTGGGCCCCTTCGATCGCGTCATCGATGTCCATATCAGCAACCTCCGCAAGAAACTGGGCCGCGCCCATGGCGAAGAGCGAATCAAAGCCGTGCGCGGCAGCGGATACATGTTCGTTGTCCGGTCAGAGACGAAATGACCTTAAGGATCCGCAGCCTCTTTCTCAAAATATTTCTGTGGTTCTGGGCCACGGTTATCGCCACGGGCGTTGCACTCATTGCAACGTGGATCATTCTCCAGCCGAAGAACGTACCAGCTCAGTCGCAAACGACCTTGGCGGACGCTGCGTGGATTTCCGGAACCTCCGCCGTCGATGCCCTGGAGCTGCAGGGGACGTCCGCTGCTTCGGCTTATATAGCGCAACTCAGTCAGAAGACGCATCTGAAGAGCTGCCTCTTCGACACATCGGGAAATGTCATCGCCGGTAGCGACTGCGCACCCTTTAGCGACATCGGTGCACATGCAGCAACTTCCGACGCCCCTGCTTTCAACACGAAGCATAATTTCGTCCGCGTCGCCGTGAAGGTGCGGGGAAAGAGTGGCCGGGAATACGTATACGCCGTCGAGCAGGCGATGGAACACCGCGGCCCTCCTCCCGGCATCCGCCCGTCGGGCTTCCTGCTGCGATGGTCCGTCGCGTTCCTGGTGTCGGGCTTCATCTGCTATCTCCTCACCCGCTACCTCACGGCGCCTGTCCTGCGTTTGCGGGAGGCTTCGCAGCATCTGGCGGCTGGCGATCTGAGCACACGCGCCGCAGGCATGGAGCGGCGCCGCGATGAGCTTGGATCGCTCGTGCGCGATTTCAATGCCATGGCCGCCCGCATCGAGGAGCTCGTCTCCCGCCAGCGTCAGCTCATCTATGACATCTCACACGAACTGCGATCGCCTCTAGCCAGGCTCAACGTCGCACTCGATCTCGGACGTCAGCGAAAGGGCGACGATCCCGCCTTCGATCACATGGAGCAGGACATCGGTTGTCTTAATGACATGATCGAGCGCCTGCTCACGGTCGCGAAGCTCGATACATCCGCCACACCCGTTCCCATGATGCAAGTCGACCTGACGGAACTCGTAGCACAGATCGTCCGCAGCGCCGAATTCGAGCTGCAGGAGAAAAGCGGCGCGGTACGGCTCTCCTCGCACGGACAGTATTTCGTTCAGGGAAATGCGGAACTGTTGCACAGCGCCATTGAAAACGTCATCCGCAACGCCGTGCGATACACCGGGACGGGAGAGACCGGGACAGAAAACTCCGGACCCGAAAACTCAATCACTCAAAACTCAATACCCAAAAACTCGATAGACGTGCAGCTCGAATCGACGGACACGGCAACGCCCGGCTTCGTCCGCCTTCTCGTCCGCGATTACGGACAGGGCGTCCCCGAGTCCGAACTCGTCAACATCTTTCAACCGTTCTATCGCGTCGCCGACGATCGCAACCGCGCCTCCGGCGGCACCGGCCTTGGCCTCGCCATCGCCGACCGCGTCATCCGCATCCACGGCGGAACCATCCAGGCGCGCAACGTCACACCCAACGGGCTCGAGGTCGAAATACTCCTACCCCGGCAGAAACCGCTCAATTCACCGAGATTGTAAAGAAATCCTGCGCGGTCAACGTGCCGGTCGCTGCGTCGACCGCACGGAAGGTGACGGTGTACTGGTCCGGCGTGGTTCCCGTCGCCGCATCGCCGCTGGTGGCAGGCGCACTTCCGCTGCTGCCAGTACCACCGCATGCCGCCATCCCGCCCATAGCGAATGCGCATACGACTATCGACAGCAGTGTGAGCGCGCGCCGCCGTCCCGGGATTCCGAAGCAAATAAGACACGCAAGCATTGTCCCGCCGCGGACAACGGACCATATCTTGTTGCCTGAAGCATCCGCAGCGGCTGTTGTTCCGGCGGCGGTGGTGGTCACCGTCAGCGTAGTTTCGACAGACTGCGCATTTGTGATCGTGATGGTGGCAGGCTTGAAGGTACAGGTCGGCACATTGACATCGCCGCTTTTCGTGCCAGTTACCGAGCAAGTCAGGTTTACGCCGCCGGTAAATCCGCCCCCGGGTAGAACAGAAACCGCTGTTGTCGATGCCGTACTCCCGGCGCTGGTGGCCGTTGCAGGTGCGTTCCTGCTGAAGGACAGCGAAATCGTCTGCCCGGTGCCGTTCCCGCAACCTGCGGTGCAGGCGACAACCACCGGAGCCGATGCTCCGGAAGCCGCGAAGTTCGCGTCTCCGTTATACGTAGCAACGATGCTGTTGCTGCCCAGCGTCAATTGCGAAACCGGAATGTCGATCGTTCCGGTGCTGAAATACGCGCCCGTGGACGGATCCCGCGCGGTCGTGAGCCCGCCGCTCGTCCCAAGAACAGCACCGCTGGATGTATCCGTAAACGTGACTGTGCCATTTGGAAGCTGCGCAAAGGAACCCGCGATGCTCGGCCGGATCGACGCCGTGACCGTAACCACTCCAGATGAGGCCGAGTTGACATTGCTCGTGACGAAGGTCGCGGTACCTGCCTTCTGCACTGTGAAGCTAACGCTCGCGGACGTGCTCGCGTTGTAGCTGCTGTCGCCCCAGTAGGAGGCGGTGATGGTATGCGCTCCGGCGGCGAGAGAATGCACTGGGAATTCCGCATTCCCCGTGGCGTCCAGCATCCCGCTGCCCTGTGCTCCATCCGCGTTGGTATCCACAAAGGTGACCGTTCCGGTTGCATTCTTGAGCGGGGTCGGATTCGAAACCTGTGAGCGCCCGACCGGCTGGGCATCGACGGAGATATATGTCCCGTAAGTCACGGTTCTCCGCGCCAGGCTGGTTAGGCCACCATTGGTATCCACCGTGGTGACGGACAATTCGAGAACGCTGTCTTCCGGAGTGACCGTGATCTCCGTCGGCGCCGAGATGCTGCCGGCATAGTTCGCATCGCCCCCGTAGTCCGCATAGACGTTGTAGGTGCCGCCGGGAAACCCGACCCATTTCCCGGTGGCCAGCCCATTCGACAGCGGCAAGTTGATCTCCGAGTTGCTGCTGAAGAGCCCCCGCACGCTGAGATCGTTGCTGATGGCCACGCTGCCGGTCGCCGCCGCGGGATCGACATCCACCTCGATCGCAATCGGCTGGCCGTGCTGAAAGGTCCTCGAACTCAAGTTCAGCGCGGCGGTGGTCTGCGTTTTTCCCACGCTCGACCAGTTGTTCACCAGGCTGCTGATATCCACGCTGCCCAGGCCCGTCGCAGCATTGTAGGAATTGCCTGCATCGTAGCCGCTCAGGAACCCATTCGCTGCGCAATGCGGTGTGCCCGGCGTGCAAACTACTGCGTTGTTGCCACCTTTGATCGCGTGAAACGCCTCAGGGTGCGTTTTGGCCAGTGCATACAGCACCCAGTTCGCCTGCCCCAGCCGTGCGTTTGCGCCGTACTGCTGGTTCAGCCGCTGATTGACTAAAGCCAGCACACCGGCGAATGCCGGCGCAGATGCGGATGTGCCACCAATCCCGCTGATCGTCGGATTCGTGCCGCTGCAGTCGCTGGCGCCGCAGGTCGCCCACAAACCCCCATACATGCCATTGGCCGCAAACAGCGACACATCCGGCACATCCCGCACCGCGTCAGGTCTGATCCCGGCACTCGCTTCGAACTGTTGCTGCCATTGCGGCTTGGCATAGCCCCCAAGCACCTGCCCGGAGGTGTCGTACAGCCCCGCGCTGCTGGCTCCGCCGCCGCCCGCCAGGATATTCGTATTGCCGTTCACATCCGGATTCGCCTGGTTCGCAGCCGAACTTCCATTGCAGCGGTCGAGTTGTTCCACGTCGTCTCCGGGATGTATCCCAGCGCAGAGGTGTAATTGCCATTGTTCGTCGCGCTGACATAGGTGGAGAAATTCTTCGCCAGAACATCGAAGTCCGTGCCGCCCACCGCTACTGCGTACGGGGTCGATGCCAGTGCATTCACTCCAAACCCATGCGAGGCCGCATTCTCCGTATCCGAGTTATCGCAGCCCGCTGACCCGGAGTCGCCGCTCGACACAGTCACCGCGATGCCCTGGGTCGCCGCCTGCTCCCAGGCATTCAGAATCTCCTGGTTCCCCGCCGCGCCCTGTGCCAGCTCGCACGCGCCATAACTCACATTCAGGATGTTGACCGTGTTGTCATCGATCGCGCGCAGGATGGCCAGCATCACGCCGGACTGAAAGGTCGTATCCGCCGCCTGGTAGTACACAATCTTCGCGCCCGGCGCGATCGCGCCCGCTATCTCTCCATCCAGCGTCGATTCCGTATCGTCCGCCCCACCCGGCGAATTCCCATCCATCACCACGGACATCGTGGCCGGGGGCAATTTGAATAGTGAACGGTAGTTCGCAACGTTCGAAAGATTCACGCCGGCATCGGTAGCAATCCCGATGGTGACACCGGTTCCGTCATACCTCGCCTGCCCAGGCTTCAGATGATTATTCAGCGAAGTCGGCGCGTCGTAGATCGTCGCCACATCCCCCGGCCCCATGAAGAAATATGGGTTGCCGGAGATGCTCACCGTCAGTTCCGGAACAAACCGCTTCTCCGCCGCCTCCCATCGCCCCCCCGGTCCGTGCACCGACTGCGGACGGGGATAAAAATCATTGAGCGGAGAGACTCCCGCGACCACCTGCGCGAGCGCCGACGGGATCATCGGATTGCTGACGTTGGCCACATGCTCCTGGCCGCGAACGACGAAGCGGTGGATCTCGGTGTGAAATGCTGTCTCCACCTGGTTCACCGAGCCTGAAAACTCGATGGCCATGTGGCTCTTCGCCACCTTGTTCACCGTAAATCCGTGGCCGTTCAGCCAGGAAACGACCTGCGCCACATCCTCCGGCGCCGGGCCATACTGCTGGCCGAACTGCTCCGGCGTAAGAAAGTGGTGGAAGTTTGGAGAGTTCCTGTCCTCGAGCGATGCCAGGTATTGCTCCAGCGTCTTCTGCTGTCGCGACGTGCGCTTCAGCAGCATCATCATTCGCTGCGCACCCAGAGATACCGGCGCTCGGCCGCGGTCAAACTCGCGCCGCGCCAGCGGATGCACGTTTCCCCGCAGCGCGACCAGCGACGAATCATCCACCGGCCGCGTGATCAGAGGCCGCGCGATGGATTGCGTCTGCGCGGCTCCGGATGTTCCCAGCCAGATCGCAATCGGCAGGCAAAGAAAAGCACCCTTCAGTAGGGGGTATCGTGAGGGAACCATGGCTATCCAGGCGTTCAGAAAATTCGGCAAATGCCCGGGGCCCCAGCAAGGACGACCCCTTGGCGTAAAGAGCGCTGGACTGATGCACCCACCCAGCGCGGAAGAGACTTGATTTTATTTTTGACTGCGGGATCAGTGTGGAATAGGCGGTGACCGCAGTCAACGAAACCGCGGTCAATCGAGGTATCGTTCGGGTCTTACTGCAGGAACTTCCGAGCGCCTGTTGGTACCCTTACCCGCCCGAAGTTGCCGATTCATTGTGAAACGGGCAGAGCGTCTGCGCGGCAATTTCCCGAAAGGGGATTGCTGCAGAAAGGCCACATCGACAGACCGACCGCGCTGCCCTCTAGGTGTCGCAGACATGCAAGCCCGCTGCGAACGACTGATAGTGGGCCTTCAATTCAGAAAAGCGATCCGCGATTGCCGTGAATGTAACAATGCCAATCCATCGCTCACGTCGAACATATGTCTGCGCCTGAATGATAGTTGGCGCGCCCTCGCGTTCTCCATGTTTCAGGAACAGAAGAGCCGCCTCCTCCGCTCCGGGAAAGGCAATCACGCTTGGCCCGGCAATTTTCGGATCGGCGAAGGTGCGGCCAAGCAGCGTCTTCTGCGCAACAAGATACGGCGCCAGCAGCTTACCTGCCGGCAACAGGTCCTCCGACAGGCGGATATTCGCGGCGTGCGGCACGGCTCCCGACTCCCGAATGCCGAAATCCTGCGCGAATCCCCATCCGTCCGGAATATGGGTCACGCCCCATCGACCGACCCGGCCCAGCAGCGATTCAGGAGTACGGCGGCCAGCCGCGCTTGTCATCATCGGCTCTTCCCGCTATGCGGAAGGCGTCGCAAGGCGCTTGAGGACGTCCCTGGCGCGATCCACACCTGGAGCGACGGAGCTTGCTTCTGCGCATCGGATGGATCTCCCGCCGCTTGCCCCATCCAGGCGCGCACTCCTTCTCCGCTTTCGACTACCACCGTAGTGCTCCCCCTCGAGCTGCTGGAAGCACTCGGCTCCAAGGACCAAAGTTCTCCGCCTTCCGTCTCGTCGTCTGCCGGGCCGTAGAGGATCGTTCCGGTTTGCAACGTCACCGGCTGCACAGTCTCGAACTTAGCTGTGTTTTCCGGCGGAAGTTGAGGCCAACCAGTCTGACTCAATGGGATCGGCGGCAGCGCACCACCGGGCGGTGCGCTCACCAGGATGGTGCGGTCAGAGAGCAGCGTTGCTGTCGGCCGACTGCCGAGACCGCCTGCACTCGAAGAAGAGGCATTCATCGGCACCTCAACTCCCATGGCGGCGAGGCCCTCCATCGCGCCGGCCAGCCCGCCAGCGCCCACCATGCCGACCAGTACTGTCTCTTCTCCCATTACCGCCATATCCGGCGGCCCCGTGCATACCAGTTGATCTGTCACGCGCGACTGCGGCATCTCTCCCACCAGCACCGTCGGAGAGCCCATGATGAATGGCCCACCCACATGCGGGATCGGCGGCACTCCGGGCGTCACCATGGGGCAAACGTGGTTGTCCCCGATACGGGCTGCGGGGAGCATGCCGATCAGCACCGTAGGAAAACCCACGACGATCACACCACCATGTTCCGTCTCGTCACTGATCCTGCATGCTGGTGTGCCCACGCTGTCTCCTGAAATTCACGCCCGACCGCTCAGGTGCCGGTCATTGTTACTCATTCTTCTTCGTTCCCTTTGTCCCGTCGTCCGCCTCGTCCGGTGTCGGCGGGTCCGTCGGATTCTGCACCTGGGCGGGCGACCCTTCCAGTTGCTCACCACCGCTGTTGATCTTCACCAGCATGCCCTGGATCGTAACCCCGGTAGGATCAATAGAGATAAACCCCCCGGGCCCGGAGAGACAAAGCCCCACGCCGGCTTCAATCACCACCGTCATCCCGCCCTTGATATGCATCTCCTCGCCCGCATCCAGCACATGGAGCATGCCCGTCTTGTTGTACTGATTCCCTCCCACCTGCAGCGAGGAATTCATGCCGATCTTCTCATTGGCGCTTCCCCCCACGGAGCGGTCCGCGCCGCCCTTTATCTTCTCCATGTGGTTGCCGGTAACGGCGATCCCCTTGTCCCCGCCGACCGAAGCAAGCTGCTTGCCCTTGACGATGAGGTGCTGGTCCTTGCCGACAAATGTGCGGGAGTCATTCTCCACGCGAAGGTCCATGTCCTTCTCCGCGTTGATGAAGATCTGCTCGGCATCCTTCTTGTCTTCAAACCGCAGCTCGTTTGCATTCGACGCATCTCCGTTGACCGAGCTGCGTGTGACCACACCGGAGCGCGTGTACTGACCAGCCGGATCGTACTTCGGCATATTGACGCCGTTGTAGACGGAGCCAACCACCAGCGGCTGGTCCGGATCTCCTTCGATGAAGTCCACGACGACCTCGTCGTTGACGCGCGGCCAGAAGAAGCTGCCCCATCCCTTGCCTGCCCACTGCTGGGCCACTCGCAACAGCGTGTTGTCTACGGTGTGTTCCTTCCGTAGGCGATCCCAGTGAAACTGCACACACACTCGCCCCCACTGATCCATATGGGAGTCCGCTCCCTGCGGCACCACGACTCGTGCCGTGTGCACCCCATGCACCACCGGCTTCGCAGTCGTCTGGGGAGCGCGATACGCGATCGAGGAAGGCATGGCGGTGAAATGGTTGCGATACGCCGCTCCGCCTTCAACCGGGCGCGACCGGTAGGGCGGCAACTGCCGGGCGCTGTGTGTCACCGCCGTAGTCAGGTATTTGATATTGAGATCACGGAGCGGATGCTCCCCTAGTTGAAAAGTAAAGCCAGGCTGCAATGGCCTTGCATTCGAGCTTCCGCTCAGCAGTACGGTCGTGGCATCATTCGCATCGCGACGGACGTTCTGCAGCTTCTGCTCACTCTCGCGCGCCTCGGGCGCACGGTCCTTCGGTCGATTGAAGTTTGCATCTGCGACCCCAAGATAATCGTAGAACTCGTGCTCGTTGGCGCCGAGTGGGCTCGCAGTCTTTGAAGGTTCCTTCAAATCCGTGACGTACGGAATAAATTGAAAGTCCCAGCCCACATTCTTCCCGGTTACCAGACTCGCCGCGGAGGTGCATTGCCGGATCACGTAATCGTAGGCGCCCTCCATCTCACCTTTCTCCGGCGCATAGCGAAAGGCGTGCTGCACCGGAGTATCGCCCAGCAGCGATGACGCATCGTTCAGCACCAGCTTGTGATCGCTCGCGGTGTGTTCAAAGTGATAAAAGATGCCCCATCGCTCCATCAATCGCGACGCGAACGCAAAGTCCGTCTCCCGGTATTGCGTGCAGTAATCCAGGGTGGGATACGTGGCTTTTGTCCGGTCGTCAAACGTAACGCCAGACTGCTGCAACACAGACTTGAGTATCGCGGTGACATTCAACTTCTGGAAGACACGCGTGTTGGTGTTGAGCGTAAGCAGCCAGAGTGATGGAACCAGCTCGACAGTATATGCATGGAACTCTTCATCTCCGCCGGTTGCCTCGAATCTGGAGACGATCCCGTTGACGTAGCGAAAGGAGCCGCTCTCCGTGGTCTGAAATCCAACTGTCATGCGCCCGCCCACCAGGCTCTTCGCCGATACCTCTTTCTCGATCGCCGCTACCACCTCCACCGAAAAACGAAAGAGCTCTGACAGTGCTTCCCGCCCCGTCACCGATTCCGGAAGCAGGACATCCTTGCCCAGAGGGCTGGTCAGCGAAAGAATGCGGTTCTCTAAGTCATAGCTCGGCATATCGACCTTTCGCTTCTCTGGGCTCCACGGCAGCAGCTACCACGAGTATTCGAACTTCCCGTCCGGACCCAGCCCGACCAGCACACGCTCCGTCTGCTGCTCCTCCGCCATCCGTCCCAAGAGTTGGCGGGAGAGTTCCGGCAGCAGTGTGTTCGACAGAATGTTGTCCACATTGCGGGCGCCGCTCTCCACTTCCGTGCATCGCTTCGCGATCTCATCCAGCAGTCGCTCATCGAATTCGAAGGTGATGCCATGCGTCTCCTGCAAGCGCCGCTGAACCTTGCCAATCTTCAGCCGAATGATCTGCTTCAGCGCTTCGTCGCGTATCGGCAGGTAGGGGACAATCAGCATGCGTCCGAGAAACGCCGGCTTGAAGATGCTGTTCAGCTCCGGCTTGATCGCTGCTGCCAGCGCCTCGCTCTCCGGCATCGTCTCCGGATCAGCGGTCAGCTTCATCAGCGTGTCGGTGGCCGCATTGCTGGTCAGGATGAGGATCGTGTTTTTGAAGTCGATGGTGCGTCCTTCCCCATCCTCCATATGTCCCTTGTCAAAGACCTGGTAGAAGAGCTCCAGCACATCGATGTGCGCCTTCTCCACCTCGTCCAGCAGCACGACAGAATACGGACGCCGCCGGACTGCCTCGGTCAGGACCCCGCCCTCGCCATACCCGACATATCCCGGAGGCGAGCCCTTCAGACTCGACACCGTATGCGCCTCCTGAAACTCCGACATGTTGATGGTGATCAGGTTGCGTTCCCCGCCATAGAGAAGATCGGAGAGCGCCAGCGCAGTTTCGGTCTTGCCCACGCCGCTCGGCCCCACCAGCATGAAGACGCCGACCGGCTTGCCCGGATCTTCGAGGTTCGCGCGCGAAGTGACGATGCGCTGCGCAATCGCCGCCAGCGCGTGGTCCTGCCCAATCACACGTTTCTTCAACTGCTGGTCAAGCTGCAGCACCGCGCCGATCTCGTCCTTCACCATCTTCCCCACGGGAATTCCCGTCCAGGCAGAGATGACCTCGCCAACGATCTGCTCATCCACGCACACGCGCATCATGGGGCGCTTTCCCTGCACCTGCGACAGTTCTGCTTCAACCGCCGCCAGCGCGGCCGTTCCCGCCTGGCCTCCGGCTGCGCCGTTCTTCCCATCTGCCCCGGCACGCTCCAATTCGCCACGCTGCTCGCGAATGCGCCGCACCAGGTCGGACTCCTTCTCCCACTGCGCCGTCAGGCTCTCCAGTTGGTTCCGTCGATCGGCCAGCTCCTGATCGATGGTGCGAATGCGTTCGCCGTGATCCGCGCCAACCAGCGCTTCGCGTTCCAGCACCCGCTTCTGCGTCTCCAGGTCATCGATCTGCCGGTGTGTGTCTTCAATCGCCGGCGGCGTCGTGTTCTGGCCCAGCGACAGTCGCGCGCATGCCGTGTCCAGCACGCTGACTGCCTTATCCGGAAGCTGCCGTCCGGCCAGATACCGGTGAGACAGCCGCACCGTGCCTCGCACAGCCTCATCCAGAATGCGCAGATCGTGATGCTTTTCAAGCGCTGACACAATCCCCCGCAGCATGGTGCAGCACTGCTCTTCGGATGGCTCCTCCACCTTCACTACCTGGAACCGCCGCGCCAGCGCAGCGTCCTTCTCGAAGAACTTTTTGTACTCGGACCAGGTGGTTGCGGCAATCGTGCGCAACTCGCCGCGTGCCAGCGCCGGCTTCAACAGATTCGCCGCATCGTTCTGTCCCGCCTGCCCACCCGCGCCAATCATCGTATGCGCCTCGTCAATGAACAGGATGATCGGATGCGCCGATGACTTCACCTCGTTGATCAGCCCCTTCAGCCGGTTTTCAAATTCACCCTTCACGCCGGCCCCTGCCTGCAGCAGCGCAAGATCCAGGCTGTGAAGCTGCACGTTGCGGAGCACCTTCGGTACATCCCCGGCCGCGAGGCGCAACGCGAATCCCTCCACCACCGCCGTCTTGCCCACACCGGCTTCACCGGTCAGGATGGGATTGTTCTGCCGTCTCCGCATCAGAATGTCGATCACCTGCCGGATCTCCGGATCGCGTCCGAGCACCGGATCGATCTTGCCCGCCTTCGCCGTCGCAGTCAGGTTCTGGGTGTACTGATCCAGATGCGGGTTGGCGCTTGCCTTGCCTGGTGCACCGGCGAGATCGCCATCGCCGGCTGCCGCAGACTTCGCAGCCGTCTTCTGTTCGCTCGAAGTCTCGACCAGCGTGTAGAAGTCCTTGCTCAGCGCCTCGGCCGGAATCAATTGCAGTTCCTTGCTGACGTCGTGCACCAGGCGCGCGAGTTCGCTGTTCGTCAGCAGCGCGAGCAGCGCGAAACCCGAGCGGATCTCCGAGGCACCATAGTCGATCGTCGCCAACACCCAGGCTTCCGTCAGCATCTTCAGCACCGTAGGGCTGATCGCCGGCGTGCGGGCGTTGCCGGACTTCAGCCGGTCCAGGCTGCGCTGCAACTCAGTCGTAAGCCGCGAGCGATCGACGCCGTAGTGCTGCAGGATCAAGGCGAAGTCGCTGCCCTGGCCCTCCAGCAGCTTCATCAGGAAGTGTTCCACTTCCACGTCATAGTTCGTGCGCGCCAGGCATAGTCCCGCAGCCGCTTCCAGAGCGCTGCGGGTGGTCTGGTTCATCTTTCCGATCAGGGACTTCAGGTTCAAGCTCATTGCCCTCGCTCCGTGCTGCTCATATCAATCTTTGCGGCAACAAACCGTGCGCAACAGAGCTGCGCTCACTGCACTTCATAAAAAGCCTCATCCGGATCGCGTTCAAAGTCGCGATTTTTGATCCAGCTCACCAGGCCCAGCCGGCCCGCGGATGGCCCAGTTTCGCCCAAATGCAATCCAGGGACTTCCGTACGATCCAGAATCAACTGCACCACAAACGTCAGCTCACGATTGCCGTAAAGCCGCAGCCAGGACGCCAGCTCCCGGCAACCCTGCGCGCCGGGAAGAAATTCGCGGTACTGCTGGAAAGGCATCGGACCCAGCCGCACCGTCACCTTGCCGCTCTGGTCCCAGATCTCATCGCCAATGATGGTGCCGAAGCCCAACTTCTCGGTGAAGGAATAGGTCTCGTTGAGAAATGTCTGCTGTCTCGCCGGCAGGCGGTTCCAGCTTCCGGTGAACTGCTCAATGGCCACCGCTACATCGAAGTAGTCTTCGAGTATTTGCCTCAGCCCCTGGGCCGACCGCGTCTTCTGCGACAGCAGTCCGGCGTAATAGAGCGCAGCCTCGTCCGGAATATCCATCCGATTGCGCAATCCCGCCGTTCCCAGTCCAAGCAGATCGAGCAGCCGCGCGCTGATCGCATCTTCTCCCGCACCCTTTCGCTCATACGCGATGAAGAATCGGTATTTCTCCCACGAGCGGTAAAAGAGCGAAAGGATGCGGTGATTGAACAAATCGAAGAACGCTGCTGGGCCACGGTCCTTCGCCCGGACCCGTTCGAGCAGGTACTCGGTATAGGGATGCGGCAGCGCGCCGACGGCTGCCGAAAGCCCCATGAAGTTCACCTGCATCGCATGCGGTTGTTCCTCGTGAAGCATCAGCGAATCCAGTTCGCCCGCCGGAAAACTGAGCGTCGGAAGCGATGAAAACCGCACCACCTCCGACGAAGGCGTCACATACAGCCCCACCGGATGACGTTCCGGATACAGCCGCTCCAGGAGGCGCACCGCCTGGAAGAAATGCACAAAGAGATGTTCCTCTTCAAGGAGCCGGCGCAGGCCGGACTCCGTCAGATCAGCGTCTTGCTTCCCGCTCTCGGTAACCATTCGCGCACCGCCTCCTTTCTTTGCGAAGAAAACGCGACCAGTTGGCAAAAGCTGTTCATGGAGGTGTAGCAGCCGAGGAATCGCTCCAGCACATTCGCGAACAGGAAAAGTCCGCCGCCTACAAACTGCCGCTCATCGAACTCGACCTCCACCTGCGTGCCACGCGCCGGGGTGATACCGAAATGCGAGCGCGTCAGCGCAACATGCGGCCTGGCAGCCAGCCGCGAGATGCCGGCAATCTGGTTCTCCAGCGAGGACGAGTCGGTGAAGTTATGCAGCCGCAATATCTCCTGCAACGCACCTCGGCCATCCTCTTCGAGCGAAAGGTAATTGAGCGAGAGCTGCGAAATGAGCCGCCATAGCTGTCCGCGTC
Organism: uncultured Acidobacteriaceae bacterium; assembly: GCA_963757575.1. Taxonomy (GTDB): domain Bacteria; phylum Acidobacteriota; class Terriglobia; order Terriglobales; family Acidobacteriaceae; genus KBS-83. Next base: position 381,448 of record CAVWSD010000003.1, on the reverse strand, counting down.
CCGTCGGCGGATCATAGCTCTGCGTCGGCCGGCGCAGCGCGCGGATGACGCTCGCAGCCGGCACATCTTCCGCGAAAAAGTCGCCATCCTCCGCGCCGAACGGCAGACGTGACGGCAGATCGTGATTGGTGCAGGTGCAGCGCACGGTCAGTATCTCTGCCTCTGGATCGGTCACCGCGCCCTCAATATCCGCGAGTGCAATAAACATCGCGGAGGGCGCGCGTTCCCCCAGGACGTTCGGCCGCCGCATCCCATGCCAGAACACCAGCTTGTTTTGCCTCCCGCGTCTGCGAGCGAAAGGCAAACAACGGCTGCAGGCTGGCAACCGTGCGCTTGCTCGGGTTGGAAGCGAGCACTTCGTCGATGGAAAAGATCTCCGTCACCGCGTCGTGACGCACATCCGGAATAATCCGGTACTCATGCTGTGTCTGCGTCAGCAGAATCGGCTCCGCGGTCTGCTCATACAGATTGATGACCGGCGTGCAGCCCAGCCGTATCGTTCGCGCGGAAACGCCGACCTCGAGCGCCTGCTGCCGCTCCGGTCGCGCGAAACCGCGAGAAGATAAACGAGATCTCCGCTGCGCCCTTGCATTTCGCGGCACGCAGCGCTTCGAGCCCCGCCAGGCGGAAGAAGAGAAACTTCTCCGAAAATGTGAAATATTCCTGCAGCAGCCGATAGCCATCGAACGAACGCCGTGGATACGGCAATAGACTTTCGTTCTCTTCAAACCCCATCGCAATGAGCGAGTCCGGCGCGATCTGCACCTCCGGCCCGGCCGGATCTTCCGGATTGCGTACCACGATGCGGATGCAGTTATTCGACAGCAGCTCGTAGAGCGTGTGAACGACGTTGATCTCCCCGGAAAGATGAAAGCGGAGATCCGAGAGCTCCAGCTCTGCGAAGGAAACATCCGGCGCGCATTCGATGCGCACCTGCATCGTTGCCGCCGCGCCGGCGGCCGTGCGCACCGGGCGTGCAATACGTTCGGGTAGCCGCCACTCGCAGTTGGTCACGCGGAATGGCCACAGATCCACCGGATAGCAAGTGCGGAAGCGGCAGGCCAATCCATCCACCCGGCGCTTGGTGGTCAGCATGGTGCCGGCTGGAATCGTTACCGCCTCGGTGCTCTTTCCCTGCACCTCTTCCATCTGGCATTCCACTATCGTCATCGCCGGAATCGGCCGCAGGTAGTGCGGGTACACCACGCTCAGCAGCCCCGAAGTGAGCTCCGGAAAATCATCGTCGATGCGGAGATGGATCCGCGCCGCGAGAAATGCGAACGCTTCCAGCAGCCGCTCTACATGCGGGTCTTCGCAGCGGTCCGGCTCCAGCAGCAGCCGGCTGGCAACGCGCGGATACTTCTGCGCAAACTCACCCCCCAGCTCGCGCAGATACGCCAGTTCCCGTTCGTAATGCTCTAGGAGTTCCTCGCGCATGGGCTACTTCACCGTGTACTCGCCGCTGCTCAGCTCGAGCACGGTGTCGAAGGAGATCTCTTCCGGCGCCGGATTGATACGCATCAGTCCCTGCACATGAAAGCGCAGCCGGCGGTCCGCTGTCTGTGACTCCTCAAGCGTCACCACAACGTCGGTCAGGCGCGGCTCGAACTCACGCAGGCATTGCTCCAGCGCCTTGCGCAAACGCTTCTGGTCGGACGCGGAACTCAACCCGAGCGCCGTGATGTCCGAGAGCCCGTAATTCACCATGGTGGCGCGTGCGCGCTCGAACTTGCCGATATTCTCTATCGGCGGCCGCCGGGTATTCAGCAGCCACTCCACGTCGCGCTTCAGTGCTTCCCGGAAATAACGCAGCGATTGCGCCCGCGTAGCCGGCCAGTCGTCTACGTCCATCAGCCGGTCCAGCACGGACTGCGTTACCAGCGCCTCAGTATTCGCGCGCGCCACGGCCCCTCCTCATCGCGCCCCTCAACTGGAGCACTCCATCGCAGCCGTCGGATCGATCCGGCAGAGCCTGTCGAATATTTCCTGCCGCCTCTCTTCCTCTGCGCTTTTGCCCTGCATACACCTCAGCAGCAGCGTAAGCGGCGGCGCAAGCAGCTCGCTGGACTCCCACCCTTCCAGCTTGCGCTGCTCGATCTCCCCGGCAAGCTGCTCCAACATTGGCGCGGCCACCGACTCATAGCCCGCAGCCAGGCACAATTGCGCCACTTGCGTCCTGCGCTGAAATCGCAACCGGCCACTCTCCTGCTGCGCCGCGTCCCGCACCAGCAGTTGAATGGCTTGCTGCGCCCGACCCTGCTGAATGAGTCCACGCGCAATCTCGAGCGTGTCCGGCACCGCCGTTTCCTGCACCGCCGCCTCTTGCACCGGTATGTGCCCATCGCGCAGTGCCGGTTCCTGCGCGAACTGCCGCCCCGCCTCCTCTCCGTACACAAGTTCAACAGGCGGAGCGGTCTCGGCGGGCTTCGGCAATACTGTCTCTCGCAGCCAACGCACGGTCTCCGCGTTCGCTACCGGCGTGTCGTCGTTAAAGCTCAACTCAGCCATCGCGGGAAAATCGCGCAGCAGCGCGGCAAGCGAGGACAGCACGGAGGAAGTGATCGCTCCATAGCCCAGTTCCACGCTTGCCTTCCAGACATACCGCTGCAGGTCCAGCCACATCCCGCCCCACGGCTCTCCGGCCGCTGCAACGGAAGCCCGCAGCAACTCGCTCCAGTTGCCTTCCGTCAACGCGCGCCGAAGCTGCTGCCGCGCATCGGTGGGCGGTGGTGGATAGCTCGCGTCCATAGTTCCTTCGCGCGCACGCAACTCGCCCCAGCGCAGTCCAGTCTGCAGCAGATACGCCACCGGACTCGTCTCGTCCTGTTCCGACAGAAACCGTGCACACGCCTGAATACGGGCAGCAGCGTCGTCGGCATTCTCAGGCTCCGTGGTCTGACGGATCGGTACAGCGGCGGCAACCATCGCGGGTGCGCTCTTCGCCAAAGACTCGCTCGCAACCTCCCGCGCCTGCTCTTCTGCGCCCGCTTCGCTCTGCGATGTCGTCTCCGCATTCTCGGGCGGGAGATCGGTCGGCTCCTCCACCCTGATATCCGGCTCTGTCTTGCGCTTCTCCTCGAGCAGCGCGGAGACTCCGCGCTTTACTTCCTGAATCGCCTGCTCCAGCCGCCGGAGCGAAGGACCGTCCACGCCATAATGTTCATCGCAGAAGAGCGCCAGGCGCTGCAACACATCCGTCGCTTCGCCGAGCGCGCTCTCCGTGTCTACATAAAAGCTCTTCGGCGTAGCCGTAAGCGCCGCATCGAATGCCTCCGCCGTGATCTTGCCTTCCGCCACAGCAGCTTCACGCGCCTCGCGCTTCGCGTCGCTCTGGCTCGCATCTGCCTCGTAGCCGACGGCCCGCGATTCCTTGTATTGATAAAAACTATGCCCTGCGCGCGTGAGCGGCGCGTTGTACAGCAGGGCACTTACGCGGTTCGCCATCCACTCGATCGGCATCGCCCGCAGGCCGCTGTCGCCGTCCTCGATCTCCGGATGCAGTGTCTCCCAGAACTGCTCCTGCATGGCCAGAAATAAGCTCAGGCACGGTGGCAGAAGGGGGATGCCGTCCCGCTTGATGTGGGACTCGGTCAACCACGCCAGCAGTTGCAGGTCCTTGCTCCTGGCCGCCAGCGCGTCGCCCGCCAGTTTGATGACCAGGTTTGAGTCTGCCTTCTTGGCCGCGCGCTGCCACTCCCCGACGGGAAGACTCTCGTCCTCCTCAATGCGCGCTTCCTTGATCTGGTCGTATACACGATCGTAGCGGAGGCTCGGCCCAGAGGGGTTTTCGCCGGCTATCGGCTCCAGCAGGTCTTCGCGCAGCGGCACTATGCACCCTCAGCGGAATGCTCGAAGCTGAGGCTCCGCACCTCGAGCAACGCCATCTCCTGATCGTCGGCTGCGAAGATTTTTTGTCCGAAAGGCACCTGCCCGAAGCGTTCGTCGTCTTGCCACACCGTCGTCGATCCCAGCCGGACAGCATCTTCCTCATGCTTCCACGAGAGTGGCGAAAGCACCGGAAGAAGCACCTCGCCTAATTCCTGCAGCCGGAAAGCCGGCGTCACCTCGAGCCTCGCAGGTACCCAGATCAGGTCACGCAGCTTCGTTGGCGTTTCGATCGCAAGCGAAGCGACATATTCGAGCGGGATCCAGGTGTAGCTCCCAGCAATAAACACTTCCAGGTGATCGCCGATGCGCGGATCCTCATCCGTGAATGAGGCACAACGCGTGCCGTTGACCACCCCCGGACCCGAAGACCGCGGAGCGTCCGCGGGAAACTGCCCGCGAGCGAACATCTCCTGCCGCGTGCGCTCCGCGTGCAGCGCTGCCTTGTAAACAAGAATGCCGGCGATCGCTTCCTTGCTGGAATCGGCCAGCATGTCCAATTGCTTCTCCGCCCGGTCATACTCACCCGCAAAGCAGAGCAGCTCGAACAGCATCGTACGGCGCTTGGCATCGAGCGGCTGTTTCTTCAGCTCGTCGCCAAGCGCCGTTATCGCCGGCTTCAACTGGCCGGCTCGATACAGTGCAACAGCATCCATCACGACAACTTATTCTGTTTCAGGTCGTAGCTCACCGGACCCGTACTCGTCAGATTGCCTTGCTCGTTCTGCATGCTGTAGTCGATCTTGATCGTGTTGTAGGTAAAGGAGATGGAGACCGACGGGACTTCGCTGCTGCCCGACATCTGCAGGGTGCTAACGAAAAGCTCCGTTAGGTCCACCTTCAGGTATGGTTTGCCGTCGGCGCCCGACTTGATGGCTGTCATGGTCCCCGTCTTGATGTGTACCCCGGCACAGAGCGACTTGAAGAGTTTCGGCGTGGCCTTGTCGAAGTAAGTCTGGATGTTGAAGTCGGACAAGTCGACCTTTCCCGCACCAGACCCGCCCGTTCCGGATACGCTGGACATCTGGCTCCCGCCCCAGCTCCAGCTCATGATCTGGATCTCATCTTTGTGAGTCGCATCGGCTGACTCGCCTTGAATTCCATCCAGCTTCAAAAAATAATCGACCGCCATTCGCTCTCTCCTTGTGTGCTTGAGGAGACCAGCGTTCTCTCACGAGTGCCCTGCCGGTCCCGGTTCTCCCTTGGATTACTTCCGCGCCGAAGCAGGCAGGTCGGCCACCAGACGAAGCGATACAGAGAGCTCGTCGAGCTGGAAATGTGGTTTCAAGAATGCAGTGGCCCGGTACGCGCCGGCCTTCCCGGGAACTTCCGACACCTGGATGACTGCCTCACGCAGCGGAAGCTTGGCTTTCGCCGCCTGCGACGCATTGTCATCGGCACAGACATAGTTCGAGATCCATTGATTGAGGAACTTTTCCGTATCCTGCCGGCTGGTAAAACTGCCGATCTTATCGCGCATCATGGCCTTCAGATAATGCGCGAAACGCGACATGGCGAGGATGTACGGAAGCTGCGCGGAGAGACGCGCATTCGCATTGGCCGCGTCCTTGTCGTAGAGCTTCGGCTTGTTCACCGTCTGCACACTGAAAAAGGCCGCATAGTCTGTTCCTTTGCAGTGCACCAGCGGCACCAGGCCCTGGTCGGCAAGCTCTTTCTCGCGGCGGTCCGTTACCGCTACTTCCGTCGGACACTTCAGCGCGACATCGCCCTCGTCCGTGCGGAACGTATGCGCCGGCAATCCGTCTACCAGGCCACCGCCCTCCACGCCGCGGATCGCCGCGCACCAGCCATGCTTCGAAAACGAGTTCGTCAGCCGCGCCGCAAGCCCGTATGCCGCATTCCCCCACAGGTACTTCGAATGGTCCGTGCCACCCACCTGCTCCTCGTAGTCGAAAGCTTCGATCTGCTTGGTCTCCTTGCCGTACGGCAGCCGCATCAGGATGTGCGGCAAGGTCAGCGCGAGATAGCGCGAGTCATCCGACTGCCGCAACGACTTCCACTTCGCATACTCGGTCGAATCGAAGACCTTCCCGATATCTCTCGGCGAGCCAAGCTGTGTGTAGCTGTCCAGGTTCAGCAATTCCGAGGAAGCTGCTGACAGAAACGGCGCGTGTGCCGCGGAAGCCACCTGCGAAATCCGCTCCAGTAACTCGATGTCCTCCGGCCCGCGGCCGAACTCGTAGTCGCCCACCATCGCCGCAAACGGCGCACCGCCAAAGACTCCGAACTCCTCCTCGTACACCTTCTTGAACAGCGCACTTTGGTCGAACTCCGACGCCCGCTGCAGATCCTTCAACAGCTCCTTTTTCGAGACATTCAGGACCTTGATCTTCAGCATCTCGTTGGTTTCGCTCTGGTCCAGCAGGTACTTAATGCCCCGCCATGTGCCTTCGAGCTTCTGAAATGCCGGATGATGAAGAATCTCCGTCACCTGCAGCGAAATCAGCCGGTCGATCTGCGCGATGCGCGCCTGAATGGAGGCCTCCGCGTCGCGCGAGAGCGTCATCTGTCCATCCAGCGCCTGCGCAACGAACTCCTTCACCAGGTCTCGACCCCGGTCGCGTGTCGCCGCATCGCGATTGAACCTTCCCTGGGCCACAATCTGGTCCAGCAGTGATTCCTCCGCAGCGGTCTGTTCCGTCGCCTGCGCCGTGGTTGCAGCAGATGCCTTTGGTGCGCTCACTTCTCACCCCCGTCTTTGCCCAGCTCTGCGCGCAGCTTCTCCCGCGCCTCGGTGTTCGTCACTGCTTCAAAGAGCATGTCGTCCAGCTTGTCGTTGCCCTGCAGGCTGCCCCGCAAATCGGAGAGCCGCGTACGAAGGTCCAGCAATTCCTTCAGCGGCTTCACCTGCTGCGCCACTCGCTCCGGAGAAAAATCGTCCATTCCCTCGAAGTTCAGTTCGACATTCAATTGCCCGGCATCCGGCGCGTCACTCAGCTTGTTCTCGACAGAGAACGCCAGCCGCGGCGCCATGCCTTTCATCACCGCATCGAAATTGTCCGGCGTGATCTCCACGAACTTGCGGTCTTTGAATGCCGCAAGCGACTGCTTCGGCTGCCCGCTGAGGTCGCCCAGCACTCCCATGACGAAGGGCAGCTCTTTCATCTCGATCGCGCCGCCCACCTCGACGTCATAGGTGATGTGAACGCGGGGCGATCTGACTCTATCCAGTTTGTGCTGTGTGCTTTCGCGCGGCATGTGTAGACGGCTCCTTGCGGCGAAGCTCTGGGCTTCCGTCGCAGCATTCCTTAACAGGAAATCTCGTTGGGATTCGCACTCAGGAATGACTCCTGAAAACCCGCTGGAGAGCGTGGTTTCTTCGAAACACAACCCGTGGGCCCAAAGAAGATCGCTGCTAATTATGCGCAGCGCCTCGCCCCCAGTCAAGAAAACAATGGGTGAACGGCGCTATAAGCAGCGTGCCTTCGCTCTCGCTTTCCCGCGCCGCATGCCGTATAGCTATAGGCACACGCGCAACCCGCACAAGTACCACTCATCGCTGAAGGATCGACCTGACTATGCGGCAGTTACAACCAGTGATCTGGTCCAAAGGCGTGGCCCTCTCGCCACAGCATTTGCAGGCCCAGGACCGCTTCTTCGAAGAGACCCTGCACTTTCAGCTTGAGGCGCTCACCTTTCGCAGTTGGGGATTCAAGGAGCTGCAGCTCGATGGCACCGCCTTGAGCGATGGCCTCTTCAGCATCAGCCGCGCCACGGCTATCTTCCCCGATGGCCTGCTGGTCGAGATGCCTGCCTCGGACCCGCTGCCTCCGTCACGCCCGCTCGACGATTGCTTTCGTGACGGCCGCAGCCGCTGCACCTTCTACCTCGCCGTGCCGCAGTCTCGCGAAGGCGGCATGAACATCGGGCTGCAACGCGCCGACATCAGCACCCGCTACTCCTCCGAGCTCCTCATGCTGCGCGATGAAAGCAACGGCCAGAGCGAGCGACCCGTTTCCCTGGCCCGCAAGAACCTGCAGATCCTTGCCGAAGGCGAAAGCCTCGAGGGCTCCGTTACGCTTCCCCTCGGCATCATCGAAAGAACCGAGGCCGGCACCTTTCGCCTCGACGCCAAAAGCATCGCCCCAATGCTGAATGTCAAAAGCAGCGAATATCTCAACGGACTCCTGCGCGGCCTCATGCAACTTCTTGTCGCCCGCAGCGGTCAGCTTGCCGGCGCGCGCAGGCAGAAGAATCAGTCGCTCGCCGACTTCGGCTCCTCCGACATCGCCAACTTCTGGCTCCTCTACACCATCAACACCCACCTGCCTGCGTTCCACCACTACTTCGAAGCCGGGCAGCTTCATCCCGAGGCGCTCTTCTCCGAAATGGCCGCCCTCGCCGGTTCGCTAACAACTTTTTCCACCAGCATCCAGCCGCGCGATCTCCCCCGCTATGACCACGAGCATCAGGGTCAGTCCTTCGGCGTGCTCGACTCCTTGCTGCGCGAGCTGCTCGATACCGTAGTTCCCAACAACTTCATCGCACTGCCGCTCAAGCCGCTGCGCGATTCGATCTACGCCACCTCGATCGACAAGGATGCGTACTTCGAGAACTCACGCTTCTATCTCGCTGTCTCCGCGGATCTCCGCAGCCCTGACCTCATCGCCCGCGTGCCCCAGCTCGCAAAGGTCTGCTCATCGAACTACATCGAACACCTGGTGCGGCAGGCGCTGCCCGGCCTTCGGCTGCTCCATGTTCCGGCTCCGCCCAAGGTCATTCCGGTCAAGCTCAACTACCAGTACTTCAGCATCGAGTGCTCGGGAGCCGCCTGGGACTCCGTCACCCGCGGCCGCAATCTTGCCGTCTACCTGCCCGGCGACATCCCCAATCCAGCCATGGAATTGCTCATTCTGCTCCCTGCCGCAGAGTGATGACCACCGCTCGTCAGTGACGGCGGAGAGCGATGACCACCAGCACAATCAGCACCGCGAGCGCGCATGCATTGACGATCAGCAGCAGTGGCAGATAGGCCTGAAGCTTGCTCTGCGGAGGGCTCGCGGGAGCCGGCGGCACAGGCGTGGGCGCAGCCGCCGCAGGTGGTTGCCCGAATGCACCAGCTCGGGGAATCGTAGGTGCCAGCGGCTGTGACATTCTCGGCATCGCGGCTGCTGGAGACGCGGACAAGCCCTCCTGGGCCGGCAACGCATCCGCTCCTGGTTTTGCTGCTTTAGCCGCCTCTTCGCGAGCCGCAGAACTCGAAATGATGCGCGTGAAACTCGCCGACTCGTCCGCCGCCCCCGCCCTTTCACTGGCAGTGGAACGCACAGCCGTCGGCTCGGGCCACGAACGGGCGGCGGGTGCCGTGACATCCCGTGGCGCTGCCGGCATTGCCGTCTCCTTTTTGGAAAGGCTCTGCATCAATTGCGTGAATTCGCCGCCACTCGAATCGGGGAGCTTCCCTGCCGGCGGAACCTGTGGCGCACTCCCAGACGGCGCCCTCTCCAAAGCGGGCGGCTGGGCTGATGACTCGCGATTGCTATCCAGCGCGCGAAAGAGCTGGGTGAATTCTCCGGAGGACTTTTCTGCTCCAACGGATTCCCGGTTCGGCAAACTACCACTCGGAAACGCGCTTGGCGCCTGGCCGGAAGCCCATCCCAACTCATTTGAAGGAGCGGCCTTGTTGCCCTGCCGAGAGGACAGCGGCCCAGCGCCAGGTTCGGCACCAGTTCGAGAACTCGGGGCAACAAAAAGCTCTGTCACTCCAGCGCTTCCCGAGACAGCATCATTGCTTCCTTGTGCAGAAATTCCCCGCACCGGAGTCGACAGAGGAGCAGCTGGAGCAACCGCAGGCGCACCACCCGGCACCGGCGGCTTGGCCGCAAGCTCCGTCGCGCGCATCAGCCGCGTGAACTCGCCCGGCTCGGACGCCGCAGGATGCTCCATACCTCGCGGGCTTCCCTCTGCGGCCGATTCCGAGGGTCGCTCCGGGTCCTTCGGCAGCCGCATAAAAATGCTCGTGAACTCTCCCGCCTTCGGATCCGCGGCCGGCGGAGTCGTCACGGGCGTCGACGATGAGGCTGGCCTCTCAATCGTCGCCTCCGCCTGACTCGCCGGAGCGTTGGGTGTGATTGCCTGGCCGGGTGTGATTGCCTGCCCGGTGTGATTGCTTGAAAGAGCTGCGTAAACTCCCCCGGAGCTGGCTTCTCGCCGGCGGAGAAAGCACCTGCTGGGGGTTGGCTCGTGTGCGAAGGCCGACTCTCATCAGCGCCAGCCGAGGCACGCCCGCCCGGCGCCTCTTCCGGAACGGCAACGCGAGAGGCCCCTCTCGTATCGCCGCTCGAAGTATCAATTTCCGGCTGTGCACGCGGCGCCAAAGGCCGCGCAAACATCTCTGTAGCGCTCGCAGGAACTTCCGTCGCGCCGCCCTCTGGATCTGCGCCTTTGCGCTCGGGACCCCCGCTATCATCCTGGCTTTTCATCGAGTCCCCAACCGCCGGCTCGACCGGCAGCTTGCATCCCGCTGCGCCGAACCTGCGCGCAGCTTACACGTCGGATTCCTGCGAGTAAAGTTCCGGACGGCGCCGCTTCTCAACCTGACGGATGCCGATGCAAGCCTGGGCACGTGCCGCCAGATAGCATGTCTGCCGCGCGACTTCTAGGGTAAACTTCGGATGCCTTTCCCATGAGATCGTCTCTGTCTCAGGTTCTATTGCGATGAAATTTCTATCCCGAGTGGTCTGGACCGAGGGCATGTATTTAGGCCCTCATCACTTCCAGACCCAGAGCCGGTACTTTGAGGACTCCATCGCGTTCGTCGTCTCCAGCCTCTGGCATCAGCCATGGGGCCTGCTTCACTTCGCCCTGGACGAAGAATCCATCGCCAACGGAAATCTGGCGCTGCTGCACGCCTCCGGCGTATTCCCCGACGGGCTGCCATTCGATCTGCCCAACTCCGATCCGCCGCCGCCGGTGCGAAACCTGATCGAAGCCTTCCCGCCTACCGACAGCGCATTGAATCTCTTTCTCGCCGTGCCCAGCCGGCAGGACACCGGCCAGGACTATGCCGCCGATGGCAACACCGCCGGAACCCGATTCACTGGCATGCGGCGCGTCATGCGCGACGAAACCAACGGGCTCGATGAGCGGGAGGTCGAGCTCGGGCGCAAAAATCTCCAGTTGCTCACCGAAGCTGAGATCACGCGCGACATGAGCACGCTCCCCATCGCTCGCGTCCTCCGCGACGGACGAGGTCATCTGGTCTTCGATCCGAATTTCGTTCCGGCGTCTCTGCGGGTCAATGCCAGCGAGCCGCTGATGCTGCTCCTCACCCGCCTGCTCGATACGATCCAGGACAAGTGCAGCAGCATCTCCCGCACTGGCCGCCGTCGCGGCAGCTTTGAGGCCGGCCGCTCCGCACTCGATGTAGCTAATTATTGGTTCCTGCACGCAATGTATTCGGCACTGCCGCCGTTACGCCATCTCTGCGGCACCAGGCATGCACATCCTGAGGAGGTCTTTCGCGAGCTCTCCCGTGTGGCCGGCGCCCTGTGTACCTTTTCGCTCGAATCCAACCCCGCCGAACTGCCGCAGTACAACCATCGCGATCCCGGCCCGGTCTTCGCGCAGCTGGACCAGCACATCCGCCGTCATCTCGAGATCATCATCCCGTCGAACACCGTCGCGCTCGACTTCCGTCCCGCCGCGCCCTACATCCACGAGGCCGCCATTACGGATGAACGTTGTCTCCGTCGCGCGCGCTGGGTTCTCGGCGTCCGCTCCGGGCTCGGCGAATCGGATCTCATGCGGCTCGCACCGCAACTCATCAAAATCTGCTCCTCGCGATTTGTCGTCGAGCTGGTAAAACGCGCGCTACCCGGCATGACTCTCTCGCATCTCTCCGTTCCGCCCACCGCCGTTAATGCGCAGCCGGACATGCAGTATTTCGCGCTCGACCTCGCCGGCCCCTGCTGGGAGCACATCCTGCAGACGAAAACGGTCGGCATCTATGTCCCCGGCGAAATACTCGACGCGGAGTTCACCCTCACCGTCATCCTCGGCGCCTCCGAGACGGAGCCTTCGTGATGGAGACGCCCGGCCGCTCTCTGAACAACCTCGCCCTGTGCTTTCAGGAGCCGCTGACCGCCATCGTGCGCGTGCGCTCCGGACGCCAGCAGGTGCAGGACGCCGATACCTTCCGCGACCAGATCCGCCGCGCACTCCAGACTTCCATGCAGGAGGCACGCAGCCTTGGCTGCTCCAGCGACATGGTGCAGAGCGCCGTCTTCGCCGTTGTCGCCCTCCTCGACGAGAGCGTGCTCAACCTTCAGAACCCTGCCTTCTCCGAGTGGGCGCGGCGCCCGCTGCAGGAGGAGCTCTTCGGCGGCCACAATGCCGGCGACACCTTCTTCCGCAATCTCAACGGCCTGCTCACGCGCCAGGATTCGCCGGAAACCGCAGACGGTCTCGAGGTCTACTGCCTCTGCCTGCTGCTCGGATTCAAAGGCCGTTATGCGCTCGGAGGCAGCGGGGAGCTTCAGGCATCCATCCGCCGCGCACGAGAAAAAATCGAGCGCAGTCGCGGGCCGTCACGTCTGCCGCAGGTGGAGAGTGGTGGCGAGGTCCGTCTCGCCCGCGCTCGCGACCGCGTCGGCCGGGCACTCGCGTACGCAGCGGTCGTCGCATGTGCAATCGCGGTGGTTACGTTTGGCGCGCTCTATTTTGTGCTCGGGTCGGGCGCGGCCCAGATCCAGACCAGCATCGTCAACACACGCTAGGAGACCTCATTGGTAGTCAATCTGCTGATCGTCGTGCTCCTCGCCATCATCGGCAGCCTCATCTATATCGCCGGGTCCGTGCTGCACCTCCAGGGCAACTCCCTTCTCTTCGTGCGCGCATTGCTCGCTGCCATCGGCGTCGCCGCGGTCAGCGCGCTTCTTTTCCTGCAACGCCGCAGGGAGTCCCAGAGCGGCGATTCCGGTGGCACTGAATCCGCCGGCAGCACATCCGATCTGGACGTTCTGCTTGAAGACGCTGAGCGAAAGCTGCGCGCCTCGCAACAGTCCGGCCCGCGATCGCTCAGCCGCATGCCGCTGATCTATCTTCTTGGCGAGGCCAATGCCGCCAAGACCACCACCCTGCTGCACTCCAACCTGGATGCGGAGCTCATCGCCGGCCACGTCTACAGCGCAAACGATGTCGTCGCCACCCCTCTGGTCAACATCTGGTACGCCGCCGGATTTGCCCTCGTCGAAGCAGGCCAGGCGATTCGCGCGAGCGCCCCCATGCTCGCGAGACTTCTCGACCGCACCCGTCCCGTCGTCTATCGTTCCGCCTTCGGCAAGGGCGCGCCACCGCGCGCAGCTGTTGTCTGCGTCAGCATGGAGCGCTTTCTCTCGCCCGATGCAGCCGCCTCCGCGACAGCCGCGGCACGCGCCGCGGGAGCGCAACTCCGCGAGATCAGCCGCAGGATGGGAACCGCCATCCCGGTCTACGTCCTGTTCACCAAGCTTGATCGCGTCCCGCACTTCGCCGAGTTCGTGCGCAACCTCTCCGCCGAGGAAGCTGCCGGCGTACTCGGCAATACCGTCTCGGCCATCCGCGCTACCGCCGGCATCTACACCGAGCAGGCGACCGGCGTCATTGGCCAGGCTCTCGATGCACTGCTCTTCTCGCTCGCCGAGTTCCGCATCGAACTGCTCGACCGCGAGAACGATGCCCAGAACGCCGGCCTCGTCTATGAGTTTCCCCGCGAGCTGCGCAAGCTCAAAAACCCGCTGACGGAATTCCTGGTCGAGCTCTCGAAACCGAGCCAGCTCTCCGCGAATCCATACCTGCGTGGCTTCTACTTCACTGGCGTTCGCGCACAGCTCGTCGAACAGGCAGTCGGCGCACCCGCGGCAGCGCCCGAGCCAACGCCCGACGCCGGCGCTACCCGCATGTTCACTCGTGCCGACATGCAGGCGCAGTCAACTCGGCCGCCGCAGCTCGTCTCCCGGCGCGTTCCCCAGTGGACCTTCCTGGGCCGCCTCTTCCCTCAGGTCATCCTCAGCGACAAGCCCGCGCTCACCGCCAGCAAGGAGTCCACGCCCGCGCGCCTCTTCCGCCGCGTCCTCTTCGGCGCAATTGCCACCGCGGCAGTGGCGTATCTGGGCCTGCTGCTCATTTCTTACACCAGAAATGCAGCCCTCGAAAGACGCATCAGCGAATCCGCAGGCATGGCCGCCACCAGCGCCGCCTCTTCCGCGGTACCCACCATGCAGCAACTGCAGGGCATGGATGGATTGCGCAGCACCATCGTTCAGCTCGAGAATTGGCAGCAGAACGGCGCGCCATGGCAATACCGCTGGGGACTCTATCAAGGCGACCACCTCGTCTCGAGCGCACGGCAACTCTACTTCGATCGCTTCCGCCCCTTGATCCTGCAAAGCACGCAGAGCAATCTCATCTCCACGCTGAACGCACTCCCCGCCACTCCCGAAGCCGGCGCCGACTACACCGCCGCCTACAATCCGCTGAAGGCCTACCTCATCACCACCAGCAATCCCGAGAAGAGCACTGCGGAGTTCCTCTCGCCGGTCCTGCTCGAGCACTGGCCGGCCACCGCTGCGCTCGGTGCGGATGAGCAGCAGCTTGCCCGCGCCCAGATGGATTTCTATGCCGGCGAGCTCAAGCGCGCCAACCCCTATTCCATCGCCGCCGACACAGCCGCCGTCTCCCACGCCCGGACCTATCTTTCCAAGTTCGGGGGCCTCGATCGCGTCTATCAGGGAATGCTCGCGGCCGCCGCCAAAACCAATCCCGCAATCGAGTTCAACCGGCTCTTTCCCGGCTCGAGCGAAGCCGTGGTCGACTCGCACATCGTGCCCGGCTCCTTTACCCGCGGCGGCTTTTCCTTCATGCAGGATGCGCTCGCGCACCCCGATCGCTACTTCAGCGGCGAGACCTGGGTGCTCGGGGACGCCGCCGCTCCGTCACTCGACCGCGCCGGCACCACCCAGCAGCTCACCGCCCGTTACGCCGCGGATTATCTCAAGGAGTGGCGTGCCTTCCTCAGCGCAGCCCACGTCAACGGCTATCGCAACCTTCCCGATGCGGCAACCAAGCTGAATGTTCTCGCCGGTCCGACCTCGCCCCTTCTGGCGCTCTTCTTCACCATCTCGCACAACACGGCCGTGGCGAATACCGCTGTCGCGAATCCCGATATTGCGCATGTCTTCCAGCCCGCGCAGGTGCTCGTGCCGCCCGACAGCCATGACCGCTTCATCGGCCCGGGCAATACCGCCTACATCAATTCCCTGCTCGCGCTCCAGGGCAACATCGCCCAGGTGGCGCAGAACCCCGCAGCCGCATCCGATCCCGCAGCCGCCGCGCCCGTATCGGCAGCAGCCACCGCGGCTCACATCGCCGCGCGGCAGGTCGCCCAGGCGTTCACCATCGATCCCCAGAGCCACACGGAAACCACCACGCTCGCGCTCCTGGAGGCCCCCATCAAGTCCGCCGAAGTGCTCGTCCGTGGCATCGGACCCGCCGCCGCCAACGCCGGTGGCCACACCTTCTGCGGCTCCTTCGACGCGCTCATGGGCAAGTTCCCCTTCGCGTCCGCATCGCCCACACTCGCCTCGGTCGCGGAGGTCAACGCCGTCCTGGCCCCCGAAACCGGCGCGCTCTGGCAGTTCTACAACAACAGTCTCAAGACGGTACTCCTGCCGCAGGGCACCCAATATGTTCCCGCGCCCGGTGCGCCGCTGCAGGTCACGCCGTCCTTCCTCCGTTTCTTCAATCGCGCGGCCTTGCTCTCCTCCACGCTCTATCCCGCCGGCGCAAAAAATCCCACCCTCACCTTCAGCCTGCGCGAGGTGCCGAGCAAGGGCGTGCAGAACGCCACGCTGTCGGTCGATGGACAACGCATCAGCAGCGCCAATGCCGTGCAGCAGTTCACCTGGAACGCGCAATCCGCCGCCAGCGCGCAATTGACCGCCAGCTATCTCGACGCGAAGGATCTCCCGCTGCTGCAGTTCCAGGGAACCTGGTCGCTCTTTTCGCTGCTCGACAAGGCCCACGCCCAGAAAACCGGCACTGGGGCAGAGCTCGAGTTTCCGCTCGAAATCTCCGGCACTCCCATCAAGCTGCCCGATGGCACGCCGCTGGTCGTGCGCTTCGATCTCTCCGGCAGCGGCGCTGAACTACTCACGCCCGGCGCATTCAACGGCCTTCACTGCGTCTCCCAGATTGCGCGTCAATAGATTGCGGATGAATCCAAAATCGCCGGTAGTTCGACGGCGCGCTCTCTCACGCAAGGGCGGCCGCGCGCGTGATCCGCAGAATGAGACAAGTTATATTGTCGGCCCCACCCCGCTCCCGTGCCACCGCGACGAACTGCGAGCACATGGATTCGGTCGTTTGCCCGCTCCCCAGCACCTGTCCAATCTCCTCCTCGGACACATAACGGGTAAGACCGTCGCTCGCCAGCAGCACCATGTCGCCTTCCTGCACCTCCGCCGCGAACAGGTCCGGCTCTACCGCCTCGGCCACGCCCACCGCACGCGTGATGATCGACCGCATCTCCGAGACCTCCGCCATCTCCGGCGTGATCAGCCCCTGCCGCACCTGCTCCGCCACAACGGAGTGGTCCTGCGTGATCTGGAAACACTGCCCATTGCGCCGGAAATACGCGCGGCTGTCGCCCACGTTGCCGACAATGATCCGGCTCCCGTCCAGACATGCGCATACCAGCGTCGTCCCCATCCCGCGCAGGTGCTCGCTGACGGCCGCAGATGCATGCACGGACCGGTTCGCCACGTGGATCGCATTCCGCATACGGCTCTCTGCAGCCGTGCCGGAGGGTGCCGCGCTCTCCTCGTCGAAGGCTTTCAGCAGGTTGCGCACTGCCGTTGTGCTGGCCACCTCACCGGCAGCCATCCCGCCCATCCCGTCGCACACCACATAGATCTGCCGTGCCAGATCGTAACCGAAGCTGTCTTCGTTCGTCGTGCGCACGCAACCGAGGTCCGTCCCCGCCGCGAATTCCACCACCAGGGGCGCAGCTTCACTCATTGACGATCCGCCTCCGGCATCGGGTCCAGACATGGCAGGTCCCATTCAGACGGGTCCCTCTCGATTGACTTACACACGCAAAATACACCCGAAAATATCATGACCGGCTGCATCCCTGAATGACAATCGCGAATCCCTGCCTTCGAATCGCTTCGCCCTTTACGGAAGCTGCCGCTCCCTGGCCAGCCGCTCCGCTTCGTTGCTTCCTGATAGTCCACACAGAAGAAAGTGCACGAAGTGCTTGAGGCAGACTGCCCTCCGGCCTATGCTGGCTGGGCACTCTTCCAGTTCTTTCGAACCATCGGCGCCTGGCGCAAGCCGGTTCCACTCCTCAGGAGCATCCTTTGAAACTGCTTATCAAATTCAACCTCGTCCTCTTGATCGTCTTTGGCGTCGGCATGTACCTCATCGCGCGCAATGCCCACAACTTCCTCATTCAGGTTGCGAAACAGCAGGTGCTGCAGCAGGCGGAGTTGATGAGCGCCAGCGCAAGCGCCACCAAGGACTACACCGAACACCAGGTCAGCCCGGTACTCGAAGGAACCAAAGAGCACGCCAGCACTTTTCTTCCCCAGACCATCCCCTTCTACGCAGCCACAGTCACCTTCCAGACGGTGCGCAACTCCTATCCCGACTACACCATTCGCGAAGCCGCGCTGAATCCCACCCGGCTGACCGACCGTGCGACCGATTGGGAAGCTGACCTCATCAACTACTTCCGCAACGATTCCTCGAAAAAGGAAGTCATCGGGCAGCGCCAGACACCGACCGGCGAAATCCTCTATGTGGCCAATCCCATTGTCGCTGCCGGCGGATGCCTGCAATGCCACAGCCAGCCAGCAATGGCGCCTGCCGCCATGGTGAAGCGCTATGGCAGCCAGAACGGCTTCGGCTGGCAGCAGAACGAAACCGTCGGCGCCCAGATCATCTCCGTTCCCATGTCCGTCCCGCTCAAGATGGCCAACGACGGCTTCCGCGATCTCCTCGTCAGTCTCGGCATCATCTTCCTCGCCACCATGGCCATGATCGATCTCGCCATGTACCTGCTCGTCATCCGCCCACTGAATCGCGTATCGCGCTCCGCCGATCGCATCAGCAAAGGCGAGGTCGATCTGCCGCCCCTCGTCGTCAAAGGCCACGATGAGATCTCGGCCGTCACTGCGTCCTTCAACCGCATGCACACCAGCCTCATCAAAGCCTTCGAGATGCTGAACGGATAGCAGCGATCAGCTTTTGCGGCGGCGCGAGCGCAGAAACTTCTCCCGGTCCGCGTCCGAGGGAATCTGCTTCGCCGCCTGCGCATAGAGCTGATCCAGATCGCTGTATTGCCCAGCCAGCTTCTTCACCACAAACTTGGCCACCGGTCCGATGAATACGGCAAGTTGCCGGGTCAATTCCTCCAGCGGCAGCGACGCCGTACCCGCGGAGGAAGGCGGCTTCTGCACATCTTCTAATGGAGTCGGTGCCGATGGGGCAGGACGCGTCGACTGCGGCATCGTGGCCGTCGCCGCCGCAGGAGGCGCGTTTCTCAGCGGCAGCGTCTGTTCCGCCGCCGGCGACATGCCAAGCAACGCGGCATGAAACGCATTCGCTGTCGCAAAGCGCTCCTGCGGATCCTTTGACAACGCCCGCATGACGGCCTGCGATACCGCCGGCGGTATCACGGCATTCACCTCCGTTGGCGTGACCGGTGTCCGCTGGAGGTGGCCAAGCATGATCTCGTAGTTCGTCGCGCCGGTGAAGGGCAGCCTTCCGGTCAAAACCTCATAGAGCGTCACTGCAACCGAATAGATATCTGATCGCGTCGTAGCCTTCTCGCCGTTCAACTGCTCCGGAGACATATAGCTCAGCGAGCCCAGCAGAAATCCCGGAGTCGTCAGCCCGATCGAGCGGTCGCTGATGGCGATGCCGAAATCGAGCAGCTTGACCACTTCCGACTCGGTAATCATGACGTTCGATGGCTTGATGTCCCGGTGCACCACTCCGGCTTGATGCGCGAACGACAATGCCGAGAGTATCTGCGATGCATAATTCAGCACCGCGGACAGGGGCATCGCTGTCCGGCGGCTTCGGTCGCGCAGCGTCTCGCCATGAATCAGCTCCATCACCATCACCAGTTGGTCCTGGTAATAAAACGCATTGTGCAGGCTCGCAATGTTCGGGTGATTCAGCGTCGCCAGAAGCTGCACCTCGCGCCGGAAGCGCTCCACCATCTCCGCCGTGCCCGTCTGGCTGGGCAACAACACCTTCATCGCCTCCGCGCGCTGCGAGATCACATGGCGCGCCTCATACACCACCCCCAGGCCGCCGGCGCCCAGCTTCCCAACGATCTCGTAGTCGCCGATCTTCTGCCCGACCTGGATGCCCGTATCGTCCAACCGCACTCCTCCGCCGCTCCCACCCACCAGCCTGGCTCGGCCTCAACCGATTAACTATATCGCTCGCGATTTCCCAGGGTAAGTCACCTTTTACATCCCGAGTCTGGCAGCCGGCGGCACAGTCATTACGCAGAAGGAGTCATCGGTTACGCCTGCTTGCAACGAATCACATTGCTAATTGCAAAATCGAAGCGTGCTCTGGTTCAATTCGCCGAAGACCGACCGGAAAACATCTCGCTGGAGAAACCGACCGGCATGCGCATCGTGTCGCGAACATGCGTACACTGGCACTCATGAAACACTGGTCAGACGCATAGCTGAGTGTAGTGATATTCAATGGATCAACAGGACACTCTGCATCCAATCGGGAGATCGCTTCAATATAAGTCAGCGACGCAGAGACCCAGGGGCTGGGATACGGTCGTTGTGACCGCTCCAAAACGTGCCCTTTCCAAAAAAACTATCCTGATCGAAGGTGGAGTCGAATAGTGAGCGCAACTATATCGATCTAGAGAGGAATAGAGAGATCCATATAGAGAGGAGCGGCGAACATTCAGGACCGTTCACAACAATCACAACTAAAAGTACCTTCAAAGAATCACCTTCAACTTAGCTCTTCATTCGGCAATTTCTCGAGTTAATTCCGCAACCAACTTCAGTCGGTTGATGTCTATTGCGAGCGAGCAGGCGCCGAACACAAAAAAGCAAAGTAAAGAAGCTCCCGAAGCAACTATGTCAACAAGTGATTGGCGCCTGCCGAACGCGCCCAAACCGGACACGCGTTTGAATTGTCCAGCTTGTGACTGCCGACTCAGCCGTGCGCTCCCGGCAATGCACCGTGGAGGTTGCGCTGCGAGTTGGAACCACCGCGCAGCAAACAGGCGGATATCGCTCGATGGCCGCCGCGCCGGAATGTAAAGGCAGCAGAGATTACGGCGTGGAAACACCAATCCTTCGATTCACAATGGACGCGAATCCTGGGAAGCGAGTTTCTCGAATGGATTGGTGGACCTGGTCGGGATCGAACCGACGACCTCTTCCATGCCATGGAAGCGCGCTCCCAGCTGCGCCACAGGCCCACGTTTGCGAAGGGAAAGACTCTCATCATTTTCGACGAGTAAAATGGATTCGTCAAACATCGTTCAACCTTTCGGAGTTGCTCCTCTTGCCTTTTCGTCTTTCTCTCGCCGCACTTCTTGCTCCCCTTCTGTTCACCGCGCAGCCGTTCGCCTATGCCTTGCAGGCCCAGCCCGCCAATCCCGCGCAGCCGCGCACGCAGGCCAGCCTGGCTCTTGGCAATGCGCTGCAGCAGGTCAGCATCGCCAGCGCCCATCTGCGCCGCGCGCTCACCTCCATCAATGTGACCAAATGGAAGGCCCCCGGGGATGTCCGGCAAACCACCGAGTCCGATGTCGACTCCATGCAGCGCGATGTCTCGGACACGCTCCCCAATCTCATCAATACCGCGCTCGGCGACCCCGCGAAGGTATCGCCCGCCTTCTCCGTCTATCGCAACGTTGATGCGCTCTACGATGTGCTCCTGCGTGTCTCTGAGACCGCCCAGCTCGCCGGCTCGAATGATGCCCGCCTGCTCGAAGAGCAGCGTTCTACTCTCGAAGACGCACGCACCCAGCTCGGCGCCGCTCTCCTTCAATCGGCGCAGGCCCAGGACGCGGAAGTGGTCCATCTGCGCACCGCGGCCGTAGCCGCTCCGCCGCCCGCGCCTCCGGCCAAAACTGTCATCGACGACGGTCCCGCTACGAAGAGCAAGCCGTCAGCCAAAAAGCGCACCCACAAGCCTGCTCCCGCAGCCCCGGCGCCCTCCAGCAACCCGCAGTAATCCCGCCCGCCCGGAACCTTTCTCTTGTCCCGGGTGTCTAAGCAGGCAGGGTTGGGTAGAACTTGAGTGAGCGCTGCCCGATCCTGCCGCCGGCGGCATCCAAATTCATGGCTCCATGCACGACCGGCGACGCCACGCGTCTGTCTCCTGTTAATGTATGGAGGAAGTCGGAATGCAGGCAGGAACAGTCTTGGGAAATTTCGCCAATGTCTTCGGAGCACAAGCGGCGGCCAGGCCTGATGAGGCCTCCGTCATCGCCGAGCTGAAGGCCGGCTCGGAAGAGGCGTTCGCCTCGCTCATCGCCCAGTACCACGCTCCGCTGTACTCGCTGATCGCGCGCACCATCCCCGATCCCTGCGAGGCCGCAGACATCACCCAGGACGTCTTCATCAAGGTTTATCGCGGCATCGCCAACTTCCATGGCGACTCCAGCCTCCGCACCTGGATCTACCGGATCGCTTTGCACGAAGCCTCCAACCAGCGCCGCTGGTGGTGCCGCCACAAGCGCAAGGAGATCACCATCGAGCAGGAGCTCTCCGCGCAGGATGGCGAGGCCTTTCATTTAAAAGACACGCTCGTCGACCGCCAGGAGTCGCCCTTCGACCTCGCCGCCCACGCCGAACTGCGCGATCAGGTCGAAGCCGCCGTCCGCGAAGTCCCCGAGCCCTTCCAGACCGTCGTCGTCCTCCGCGACATCGAGGGCTTCGGCTACGAAGAAATCGCGGAAATCCTCGGCATCCATCTCGGTACCGTCAAATCGCGCCTCATGCGTGGCCGCGCTCATCTGAAAGCAAAGCTGGCGCCGCTCGTACGCACCTCGGCACCATCCTCCGCGTCTTCTTCAGAAAGCTCATCCACCGCCACGTTCCGGGCCCCCCTGGCAGGGCTCAGGGAGGCAAAGTGAGCGCCTGCAGTCACATCCAGCATCAGTTCTCCCGGTACCTGGACGGCGACGTCCCCGGCACCCGCATGCTCGAGATCTCCAGCCATCTGGAAAGCTGCGCCGACTGCGCCACCGAGTTTGCCGCCTGGCGGAAGAGTCAGACCCTTGTCTCCACCCTGGGCCCTACAAAAGTTCCTGATGATCTCGCCCTTCGCCTGCGCGTCGCCATCTCGCAGGAGAGTCGGAACTCCACCCGCGAGCGCCTCAGCCGCTTCCAGAGCCGTTGGGAGAACACCTTCCAACCCTTCCTGCTGCGCGCCGGAGCCGGTTTTGCCAGCGCCATCTTCCTGGTCGGCACCGCCGCCATGCTGGTCGGCACCTTTACCTCGCCTGTGGCGGTCGAAGCCCGCGATGTGCCGCTCGAAATCTCCAGTGCGCCGCGTCTGCTCTACTCCTCGTTCCAGCCCGCCGATGCCATCGGCGACCATGACAACCCCATCGTGCTCCAGGTCTTCGTCGACGGCCAGGGCCGCGTCTACGACTACAAGGTTCTCTCCGGCCAGGTCGACGCGCAGGCGCGCCAGTCCATCGACAACCTGCTGCTCTTCAGCGTCTTTTCTCCTGCCCGCTCCTGGGACGAGCCCGTCCTCGGCACCACTCTGATGTCCTTCTCTGGCATCTCCGTCAAGGGATAATCCCGCTCCACTGCGCTTGCAACAGGCTATAGTGCTTTCCATGCGGAAGCCGCCGGCGCTGTGTCTTCTCCTCTCTGCTCTCTTTCTTCAAAGCTCTGCAGGCGCTCAGTCCCTCCTGGTTGTCAATCAGGGCGACACCAGCCTCAGCATCGTCGATCCCGTCGCTGGAAAACAGATCGCCGTCATCGCCGAAGGCACACCCACCATGCATGGGCATGAGGTCATCACCTCCGCTGACGGACACACTGCCTACCTGCCTATCTACGGCAACGTCGGGGTCGGCAAGCCCGGCCTCGATGGCCGCGAGATGCTCATCATCGATCTGCCCTCCCGCAAGATCGTCGACCGCATCGACTTCGGCCATGGGGTCCGGCCCCACCAGCCCGTCTATGATCCCACCCGCCATCTTCTCTACGTCACCACCGAGATCGATCATTCCGTCACCATCATCGATCCGGCGACGCGCAAGATCCTCGGCTCCATCCCCACCAGCCAGCCCGAATCGCACATGCTCGTCCTCTCCCACGATGGACGCCGCGGCTACACCGCCAACGTCGGACCCGGCACCGTCTCGGTCCTCGACCTGGTGGGCAAAAGGACCATCACCGTCATTCCGGTTTCCAAAGAGACGCAACGCATCTCGATCTCCAACGATGACCGCTGGGTCTTCACCGCCGACCAGACCAAACCGCAACTCGCCGTCATCGATACCGCGACGAACAAGGTGAAGACATGGGTGCCGCTTCCCGGCACCGGCTACGGCTCAGCCCCGACCCCGGACGGCCGCTTCCTGCTCATCGCCGTGCCTCCCACAAACCAGGTCGCCGTCGTCGATCTCACCAGCATGCAGGTCGTGCGCAAGATCGACGTCCCCGCGGCGCCGCAGGAGGTCCTCATCCGCCCCGACGGAAAAGTCGCCTACGTCTCCTGCAACGCCAGCGGCAAAGTAGCGGCCATCGATCTCTCTCAATGGAAGGTCCAGAACCTCATCGCAGCCGGCAACTTCGCGGACGGACTCGCCTGGGCAAAGTGATCTCGAGCGGCGGAATCAATGTCGGTTGACCCTGCTTCTGTCGCTTCCGTAGACTTACCGCCAGACCCTTATCTATGCAGTCTCCTCGCAGTCTCCGCACGCTCGCGCCGCACCTTCTCGCGCTCGCCCTTCTGGCCTTCGGCATCCTCCAGACGCCGTCCTCTCAAGCGCAGTCCTCGTCTTCGTCCCAGGCGCAATCCTCGTCCTCATCGAGCGCCACCATCCAGCCCGAGATGCAGAAGCCGCCCTCGCTCATCGATCCCGCCGGGCCGCAGATCAGCCTCCAGACCAGCGAAGCCGTCTTCGACATTGCCGTAGCCCTCAACGCCTGTGGTTACGACGCCGGACTCGACCAATCCGCGCCGGTGCGGCAAAAGATCCGCGATCAGGTCAACGCCGCCATCCAGGCCTCAGCCGAAGCTCAGAGCACCCGCGACCAGCTCTGCGCCTACATCCGCCAGCACGAGCTCTCCGACTCCAGCCACACGCTCTCGCAATACGTCTCGCTCGCCCTCTACGTCACCCCGCCGCCGGAGCTGACCAACAGCGTCCCCCTCACCGAAATGCCTCCGGACTCGACTCAGGTCGTCGAGCTCCTCCCGATCCTCCGCAAATTCGCTCGCGCCATCGATCTCCACTACATCTGGATCAGCGTCCGCCCTCAGTACGACGCCATCGTCAACAGCCTGCATGACTCGCTGACCAAGATGATCGTCGGCACCAACGCCTACCTGAAGATGCCCGCGAACGTCAGTGGTGATAGCCGCTTCGCCGTCGTGCTTGAGCCGCTGCTCGATCCCGGCCAGACCAACGCGCGCGTCTACAGCGCGGATTACGTCGTTGTCACCTCGCCCACCCGCGACGACAAGGTGCGCATGGACGAGATTCGCCACACCTATCTGCACTTCGAGCTCGAGCCGCTGCTCTACGCGCGCGCCTCCTCCATGGATCGCCTCCTGCCCTTCCTGAAGGCGGTCCGCGAAGCTCCACTCGAGTACACCTTCCGCAGCGACATCGTCTCGCTCGTCACCGAATGCATGATCCGGGCCGTCGAGGCGCGCACCATGGAGACCGGCGTCGCGCCTTACAAGGTGCCCGCTTCCGTCAACCACTCGGAGTTTGCCCTCGTCGAGCGCGAGCGCCGCGCGACCGAGCAGAAGGCCGAAGCCGTCCGCCAGGCTGCGGTGAAGCGCGATATGGAGCAGGGCTACGTGCTCACCGCCTACTTCTACGACAAGCTGGCCGCCTTCGAGAAGGAGCCGCAGTCCTTCAAGGAAACCATCGGCGAAATCGTCTACGGCATGGACGTGCCCTCTGAGATGAGCCGCGCCAAACGCGTCACGTTCTCGCAGCAGAACGAAGGTGACGTGGTGCACCGCGGCACGCGCCAGCTCCACGGCCTCGATCTCGCCGAGATGAAGCTCCTGCAGGGTGACGTCAACGCTGCCTCCACGCTCGCCCATCAGGAGCTTGATCGCCACACCGGTGATACCGCCCGCGCCGACTTCCTGCTCGCCCGCTGCGCCGTCATGCAGCGCAATGTCGAGGAGGCGCGCCACTACTTCGAAGAGACCGTTCGGCTCGGCAAAGACCCGCGCCTGCTCGCCTGGTCCCACATCTACCTCGGCCGCATGGACGACCTCGAGCACAGCCGGGACGACGCCCTCGCTCAATACCAGCAGGCCCTCATCACCCGCGACGGCCAGCTCGACACCAAGGAAGCCGCGGAGCGTGGTCTGAAGGAGCCCTACGGCCCACCCGCCGGCGTCCACCCCCAGCAGGACGACTCCGACGACGACAGCCAGCCGTCAAAGGACGCCGCGCCTAAGAACGACGCGCCTCCACCATCCACCCCTGCATCCAACCCGCCTGCAGCCTCCACTCCGCAGCCCTAAAGCGAACCGTCGATTCCATCTTCCTGCCGCCGCAGATAAGCTGCGGAGCTAAGCTATTAGATAGGGAGACCCATACCCCATGGTCCAGCGCACGCTGGAAACGCTCGAGCGCACACTGAAGCATCGCTTCGGCGATCGCGCCCTGCTCGAACAGGCACTCACACATAGCTCGCTCGCCTTTGAACAGAATCTCCAGGGCGCACACGACAACGAGAAGCTCGAGTTCCTCGGCGACGCCGTCCTCGGCCTCGTAGTCGCGCAGTCGCTCTACGAAACATTTGCAGACCTCGAGGAAGGCGATCTCACCCGCATCCGCGCAGCACTGGTCAGCCGCCGGCATCTCGGCAATGTGGCGGAATCACTCCACCTGGGCGAGCATCTCCGCCTCGGCCGCGGCGAGGAGCGCAACGGCGGCCGCCACAAGACTGTCCTGCTCGCCAACAGCTTCGAAGCGGTGCTCGCCGCGCTCTATCTCGACGCCGGTCTCGACGCCGCGCGCTCCTTCGTCCAGCGCACCGTCATCGATCCCACCGCGCAGCGCCTCTACCAGGGCCTCGGCCGCGGCGACAGCATGGGCGACCACAAATCCGCGTTGCAGGAGATGCTGCAGGCGAAAGGCGCTGCGCCTCCGGAATACGAAGTGAAGGCAGAGAGCGGCCCGGATCACCGCAAGCGCTTCCTCGTTGAAGTCGTCATTCCCGCAGCACCTGCGATTCCGCCAGTCACCGCGCAAGGCACCGGCACCACCAAAAAGCGTGCCGAGCAGGAGGCCGCGCGCGTCGCCTTCCAGCAACTCCACGAGCAAGAGACTGCGCCCGTCATCAGTGAGTCCGAAACGCCCACCGGGCGCAAAGCGCCCGCACTCCACGAGCAAGAAACCGCCCCCGTCATCACTGGATCCGAAACGCCCACCGGGCGCAAAGCGCCCGCACTTCACGAGCAGGAGACCGCACCTGTCATTACTTCGCCGGGGCAGCAGAACGCGCAACCAGCAAAGCGAACATCCGCCACTTCTGCAAAGAGCGTCACCGCTTGAGTGTCCCTGCGCCGGCATCGCCCGTGATCGCTGCCCCCATGCGTCACCGGCCCATCCACTTCGTGCTGCCGCACCTGCTCGATACCGTGCGCTCCACCCTCACGGTCGTGATCGCGGCACTCTTCGTCATCGCTTTCCTCGTGCAGCCCTTCCGCATCCCCTCTGAGAGCATGGAGCGCACCTTGCTGGTCGGCGACTTTCTCCTCGTGGATAAGGTCGCATTCGCCCCGCCCGGCATCTGGAAGTGGCTCCTGCCGTATCGCACCGTCTCGCGGAACGACATCGTCGTCTTCCACTTCCCGCTCGATTCCGAGGAGCATGTCGTCAAGCGGGTCATCGGTGTGCCCGGCGATGAAGTTGCCCTCGTCAACGGCGTCGCTGTCGTCAACAACGCGCGGCGGATGGAGCCATACGACGTCTTCGAGCGCGCCGACGCGGACGAGTACCGCGACCAGTTTCCCCGCTACACCACAGGCGATCCCGGCGTCGATCCGCATTGGCGCGATCAGATGCACAACCTGGTCGAGAATGCTCATCTCCGCGTGTCCCCACGCAGTTACTTCGTGCTCGGCGACAATCGCAATCACAGCCGCGACAGCCGCTACTGGGGCTTCGTACCGCGCGAAAACATCGAGGGCACGCCGCTCCTCATCTACTTTTCCGTACGCGAGCCCTCCGCCACCGATACCCCGCCCCTGCAGGGTGGTAGACTCGGCAACAGCGTTGGGGATCGACTGGTCGACTTCGCGCGGTGGGACCGCATTCTGCGTGTCGTCCGCTGAGCGCGCTGCAACAGACCCGAATGGCCGAGACGACGAATTCCTCCGCAGCAACGGCAGACGCTACGTCCAGCGATACGAGACACGAGACTCCGCTCGAAGCTTTGTCTTCGTATTGCGCCGTCATCGTGGTCGGCCTCTTCATCCTCACCTTCATCTTCCAGAACTTCGTCATCCCCTCCGGCTCGATGGAGAACACTCTTCTCGTAGGCGATCATGTCCTGGTCGACCGCATCAATCTGGCGCCCCCTGCGCACTGGGCGCCCTTTGTGCGCTACCGCAATGTGCACCGTGGCGACATCATCGTCTTCCTGAAGCCCGGCTATCCGGATATGTTCCTGGTCAAGCGCGTCATCGGAATCCCCGGCGATCATCTCCATCTGCATGAGGGCTACGTGTACCTCAATGGCCAGCGCCAGGACGAGCCGCAGGCCGGACATCCGGACTACAGCAACTACATTCCCTATCGCGACGAATTCCCCGACATACCCCCCTCCCAGGGACAGAATGTTGAACCCGTCTGGGCCAACGAGCTGCCCAGTCACATCCAGAACGGCGACCTGGTGGTGCCCCCCGGCGACTACTTCGCCATGGGCGACAACCGGCTGCCCAGTCTCGATGGCCGCTACTGGGGCTTTGTGCCGCGCGAAAACATCGTGGGCCGTCCACTCTTCGTCTACTGGTCATTCAACTCGCCGGAAAACGACGACGAGCATCCCAGCATGGCGGATCGCATGCAGCAGTTCAAGCGCGTGGTCTTTCATTTCTTCGACCAAACACGCTGGCGCAGGACTCTGCACATGGTGCGCTGAAGGACTTTCAGACGCCAGCCCTCGGCAACTGATACCCCACCGCTGCCGGATGGTAGACTCGGCAACAGCATTGAGGATCGACTGATCGACTTCGCCCGGTGGGACCGCATCCTGCGTCCGGTCCACTGAGCATACCGATTGCAATCGAAACTGCAGCAGAAACTGATGGCCGAAACGACAACAACGAATCCTCCCACCGTAACCGCGCCCGTACCGCCGGCGAAGGAAGTCCCAGCGACTCATCCGCGGCACGACGAAACACCGCTCGAAGCCCTGGCATCCTACTGCGCTGTCATCGTCGTCGGCCTCTTCATCCTCACCTTCATCTTTCAGAACTTCGTCATCCCCTCCGGGTCCATGGAGAGTACGCTGCTCATCGGCGACCACGTCCTGGTCGATCGCACCAATCTCGCGCCGCCCGCCCACTGGGCCCCCTTCGTGCGCTATCGCACCGTGCACCGCGGAGACATCATTGTCTTCCTGAAGCCGGGCGAGCCGGACATGTTCCTGGTCAAGCGCGTCGTCGGCATTCCCGGCGATCGCCTGCACCTGCACGAGGGCTATGTCTACCTGAATGGCAAGCGTCAGGACGAGCCGCAGGCCGGACATCCGAATTACAGCAACTACTCACCCTACCGAGATGAGTTCCCCAACGTGCCCACCGTTGAGGGACAAGGGGTCACCCCCACCTGGGAAAACGACCTCCCCAACCACATTCAGAATGGCGATCTCGTCGTGCCACCCGGCAACTACTTTGCCATGGGCGACAACCGGCTGGACAGCCTCGATGGCCGCTACTGGGGCTTCGTCCCGCGCGAAAACATCGTCGGACGCCCGCTCTTCGTCTACTGGTCCTTCATCACACCGGAGGAGGACGAAGACCGCACCGGCATGGGCGATCGCGTGCAGCAGATCGGTCACGTGCTCGTCCACTTCTTCGATCAGACGCGCTGGCGCAGGACCCTCCACATGGTTCGCTGAACTCCTATGCGCTCCGCACCCGCGCGTCCGAATCCTGTGCTCGCTCCCGGAGATCAGAAATCCGGAGACCAGAAATCCGGAGATCCGGAATCCAGTCGTCCCGCATCTGACATAGAACTCCGGCCCCGCCGACGTCTCCGCCGCCATCTCCTCATCGCTGCATCGCTCATCCTTCTGCTGGTCGCCGCACTGGTGCTGCCGCCGCTCATCAACATCAGCCGCTACCAGCGCCGCATCTCCGCCTCGCTCGCTGCCTCGCTCGGCCATCCCGTCGAAGTCTCCGGCATCACGCTCCAGTTGCTTCCCCGCCCCGGAGTCCAGATTGCTAACTTCGTCGTCGACTCGGCCCCCGGCTACAGCGCGGAGCCCATCCTGCAGTGCTCCAGCGTCACCGCGGCCTTTCGCATCCTCTCGCTGTGGCGCGGAAAGCTGGAGATTGCCCGCATCTCCCTCGACGAGCCCAGCCTCAATCTCGAGCGCGCTCCCGATGGCGAGTGGAACTTCGCCTCCCTGCTGTTGCAAGCCTCGCGCGCGCAGCAGGCGCCCACCGGCCTCGCCATCGCCCATGGCCAGAACCGCTTTCCCTACATCGAGGCCAGCAACGCCCGCGTCAATTTCAAATACGGCAATGAGAAGCTCCCCTTCTCCTTCCTCAACGCCGACGTCTCCATCTGGCTGGAAAATCCCAATCAGTGGCAGCTCCGCTTCGCCGCCCAGCCCATCCGCACCGACATCAATCTCTCCCTCGCCGACACCGGCCAGGTCCACGTCAGCGGCAGCGTCGATCGCGCCTCCACCGCCAATGAGTTGCCTCTCGACCTCAAAGCCGACTGGCGCGGCGCCCCTCTCGGCCAGGTCACCCGTATGCTCGTCGCCCACGATCTCGGCTGGCGCGGCGACAGCAGCATCGCCGCCCACATCACCGGCGTGCCCAACGCGCTCGTCATCCAACTCTCTGCCGCGGCCACCGACTTCCATCGCGAGACCTTCGAGCCCGCCCACCCGCTCAATCTTCACGTCACCTGCACTGCGACATATCGTCACGCCCTCGCGGCCCTGGACGCCATCCACTGCCTCTCCCCCATCGGTAGCGGCAGCCTCCATCTCAGCGGCGCGGTCCAGCAGATACAGGCCGCCGATCCCCAGCCCGATCTCCAACTCGTCGCCATCCGCATTCCCGCCGACGAGGTGCTCAATCTGCTGCGCCACACCCGCGGCCACCTCAACCGCGACACGACCCTCAGCGGCCTCATCAACGGCGAGTTCACCTACGCCCGGCAGCCCGTCCCCGCCTCCCCGCACATACCTGCCCAGCACATGAGTGCCCTGCACACCGCCCGCCGTTCGCCAACCATTGCCGCCGGCCCCCAAACCACAGCCACCGGCGCAATGCTCGCCAGCGATCTTCGCGTGCACAGCGATGGCGCAGATCAGCCGCTCCCCGACCTCCGCTTCGCCGTGCAAGCCGCAACAGCGCCCGGGCAGCCAGTCGCTCTCGTCCTCGAACCGGCGCACATCGATCTCGGCGCACCCGAGCCGCTCGTTGCCACTGCGCGCCTCACTCGCCAGGGATATCAGCTCCACTACACTGGCGCTGCGCTGCTCGCACAACTGCTCCCTCTCGCCCACGCGTTCAACGTCGTGCCCGCCGCTTTCCAGGGCCTGCAAGGCAACGGTAACGCTGACTACAACCTCGCGCTGCACGGCGATTGGCTCCTGCCGCTCACTGAGCCATTGGCCGAACCGTCGTCGAATTCCAATTCAGACCAGCCTTCTCCCCTCTCCACCATCACCGGTTCTCTCGCCCTGCACAACGCCGACTTCCAGCCCTCGTATCTCGCTGAACCCGTCCGTATCGTTACCGCGACAGCGACAATCTCTCCCGCCGAGTTGCGCTGGAACGGCGTCACTGCAATTTTCGGCACGACGCACTTCACCGGCAACCTGCGCATACCGCTCCCATGCCTCGCCGCCTGCCAGCGCCGCTTCGACCTCACCGCCGCCACTGTCAACTTCGGCGCGCTTGCCGCTTCCCTCCGCGGCGAGGACCAGGGCATGGTGCAGGAGCTCATCAATCGTGTCCGCTCCCGCAGCCCGGACTGGCCGCTCCTCGACGGCAACATCCACATCGCGCGCCTCACCATCGGACAGATCGACATAGCCAACGCCTCCGCCGATCTCACTTTGCGTGATGGCAATCTCGAAGTGCGCTCGCTCGATGGCCGCACCCTCGGCGGCGCGCTCCATGCCACAGGCGCGGTCGATCTCGCCTCCACCCCCAGCTATGACGCCGCCGTACAACTGCGCCGGGCCAGCGCGCCCGAGCTCGCGCAGTTGCTCAAGGAACACTGGGGCCCCGGCACCATCGATCTCTCCAGCGATCTCGCCATGAGCGGCGTCACCGCCTCGGACCTGTCGAGTTCCGCCAAAGGCACGCTGCACTGGAGCTGGACCGGCGGCGCGCTGCCCGATCTGACCACCACGCTTCTCCACCACTTCGATCGCTGGACCGGCAGCGGCAAAGTTGCGAAAGGCGCGATCGCCATCAGCAGCAGTGAAGTCACCGGGAATACCAGCACCGCGATTGTGACGGGCACCATCGGCAGCGACCGCGCGCTCGATCTCAAGGTAGCCACTCCGCCAAAGCAAAGCACCCAGACGGAGACCGCCGCGACCAGCACTCCAATCGCAACAATGACCGGCACATTAGCCGCGCCCGTAGTCGAAACCCAGTAGCCGAATCGTCAACTCAAGCGCATTCCAGACCTCGTCATCTCGACCGAAGCCGGAGCGCAAGCGAAGGCGAAGTGGAG
The DNA here is from genome assembly GCA_963757575.1 of uncultured Acidobacteriaceae bacterium. Taxonomy (GTDB): domain Bacteria; phylum Acidobacteriota; class Terriglobia; order Terriglobales; family Acidobacteriaceae; genus KBS-83. The sequence continues at coordinate 349,401 of CAVWSD010000003.1, read as the reverse complement.
AGACCTGCTGTTCCGTGCAGTGCCACCACACGGCTCTCCCGCGTCTTCTTGGGATGTGAGGCGAGTCCTCAACACCCAGCGTGAGCGACCAAAGGAAGCGAACCCAACAACTCGCGCCACAGGCGCGTCTGCCTGGATGGCAAATCCGCGCGCCTGCCTGGATGGCAAATCCTAGTCAACAGCGCTATAAGCAATATCCTTCCGGTGCACACTCGCTTCGGTCTCCGGAGTAGTCCCGTCATTCACCTGGACCTGGGTGGGTCGCCCATGCACCAGGAAGCGGCGCGTCGCGCGCCCACCCGCGTCGATGCGCATCTGCGCCGTCAGCTTCGCATCCGCCGAGGAGATGGTCACCGGTACATCCGCCACTGCCGTGCCCGAATTGGACACCGTAACTGCGACAATATAGCTGTCCTCCGCGCTGCCCCGGCTGGGCGTAATCGCCCCAATGCTCAAATCCGGTAGACCGCGATCGCGATCCACCCAGTCATTGAAAAACCAGTCCAGCTTCTGCCCGCTCGTCCGCTCCAGCACCTGCTGAAACAATCCGCCGGACTCATCCTCCGCCGCGTCATATTGCTTGAGCGCGGACATCAGCGCGGAATCGCCAACGATCCCGCGCAGCATCCAGAGCACATACGCCGCCTTGGTCCGGTAGAAAATCGGATCGTGCGCCCGCACCAGCGGCTGCCCCGGGTCATGATCCGGGTCCGGCGGCTCTGCCAGGCTCAACGCGCCGCGCATGTTGTCCATCTGCGTAATCGCCGCCTCGCGCCCGTCCTGGTGCTCCGTCCATAGCGATGCCATGAACTGCGCGACGCCCTCCTCCAGCCACGGATGTGGCGACTGAAAGTACGCATGTGTCAGCACGTGGCTCATCGGCCCTAATAATTTTTTCGGATCCACGTTCGCGATATGGGTGACCAGCAGCGCGCGTTCTTCATACGGGCTGTCCCCCGCCTCCGCCGGATCGAGCAGGCTCAGCTCCGTCTTCGCCTTTCCCCCTAGCCAGTCCGTCATCTGCGAGCTCAGGATCGAAGCCGCCGTCATGTACGATTGCGTCGCCGCCGCATCGCTCTGCCGCGCATAGAGCTTCAGATTGTTGCCCGTCTCCAGCGTCCGCCGCGCCAGAAAAAGACTCGGCGTCGCAAACCCCAGCCGCCTCTCTGACAGCTTTGCCGTCGCAATGCCCGGCAGGTCGCCGCCCGCAGGGGCCGGCGTTGTCTGGACCGGCACCGCTGTTCCATCCAGAAATGCCACCGTCGGAGCCGCGCCGGTAAATTCTTCTGTCACCATCATGGATACAGTTGCCGCGCTCTCCCGCAGCTTGGTCATCCCGATCGCGCTAAAGAACCGGTCGCCATCCCCCAACGCCACCGGCGCATCGCACACCGGATACCACAGCACGTTGCCGAAGCCGCGCAGTCCGGTGAACTCCTCGCGAATGCCGTCCCAGTCAGCATGCATCGCCACATCCGGCGGGGTGCCGATGCTGGTGAGCCGCTGCGCCGCTGGCGCCATCGCTCCGCCGTAGAAGACGGTCAGCGTCTGCTCGCCCCCCGCAGCCAGCGGCGCGGGCAGCGTCACCAGCGCCTCGTTCATCGCGCCGGTATGGTCCGCATCGGTCGCCACCGTGTGGTGCGCGAAGCGCAGCGGCTTCCCCTCCGCATCGATCGCCTCCCACGCAAGCGACGAAGAAATCTGCAGCGGAATCGCGCTCAGCGCCGCGGCGCTCTCGTTCTTCACCGTCACGATCGCGCGCGCATGAAGCGTGGCATCCCGCGTCTCCAGCCTCACGTCAAGCGCGTACTTCGTGAACAGGATCGACCGCCGCGCCGCATCCGGCACCTCGAACTTCGTCTCCGGCACAACCGCCCCGCTTGCGTTCCCCGTCGTGGCTATTGAAGCCGCCTGCCCCACACTTTGTCCGGCCCTCTCCGCGACCGCGGTGCCCTGCTGCGCACATGCCGAAGCAGCCAACGCCATCACCCACACGGAAAGAAACATCGCCCTGAAACTCCCGGCCATTCCGAAACGCCGCATCAGGACCCCAGCCCTTTGCGCGGCTTCGCGCTCGCGCTATCCCGCGCGGCACCAGCCGATCGCTGTCCTCCGCGCCGCTGCCGGTACGCCTCAAATAGCACCACCGCGCCCGCCGCCGACACATTCAGCGAAGCCACCTTCCCCGCCATCGGAATCCGCAGAAGGTGATCGCAGGTGCGCCGCACCAGGTCGTGCAGCCCCGCGCCCTCCCGCCCCAATACCAGCAGGCACGGCGTCGTGAAGTCGTACTCCGTGTAATCCATGGTCCCGCGCTCATCCAGCCCCACGCACCAGATGTTCGCGGCCTTCACCTGCTCGATCGCACGCACCAGGTTCACCACCCGCGCAATGCGCACATGCTCCGCCGCGCCGGCCGAGGCCTTCACGGCCACCGCACTCAGCGGCGCAGACCGCCGCTCCGTCAGCAGCACTCCGCTCACCCCGGCCCCATCCGCCGATCGCAGCAGCGCGCCCAGGTTTTGCGGGTCTTCCACTCCGTCCAGCGCCAGCAGCAGCGGGGCAGCCGCTGACGTCGCGCCATCCGCACCCAGAAGATCTTCGATATCCAGCATCGTCCGCTCACGGACGAACGCCACCACGCCCTGATGCCCGGGATTCCGCGCCAGCAGCGTCAACTGCTCCCGGCCCTCCGACCGCACCCGCACACCGCTCGCGCGGCACGCCTCTACGATCTTCTCCAGTCGCCGGTCCTGCCGCTCCCGCGCAACCACCACATGGTCAAACCGCCGGCTGCCGGAGCGCAGCGCCTCCTCCACCGGGTGCAGACCGTAAAGTATCTCCATCAACTCCGAGTCTACCGTTCCGCCCTGCTGCCCGATTTGGCATCGGAGAGTGGGCTCATCGGAGAAACCTGCCGGTTCACCCAACCCAACTCGCTAAACTGGAAATAGAGCAGCAAATCCAGGTGCCCTGCTGTGGCGAATCAGGGTGGGGTGCCGTCTCCGCTGTGCCGGCCGCACCGGGGTCGGATACCACCGCGTCAGACCGGTAAATCCTTTATTGAGATATCTTTAACGTAAACCCTTTAGAACACCACAGATACCCATCCACAGAGCGTCTAAACCGCAGAATCGGCGCGACTTACGAAGACCCAGGCCATCCACAGAGGGGGAGGGGTACCCCACCGAAGAATGCCACTCCAACAGCGATTCGAAGCGCTATCATAAAAAGCGGATTTCGCCATAAACGCAGCCGAGCCAGCTTTCACCGAGACCTTTTCTGCCCAATGCAATAAAAGATCGCGTCCTGCCGCCGCTTCTGCTCGTCAAAGAAGCCGAGGGATCTGTTTTGGCTCAGGGAATCGCACTTCCGCTCGCTACTCCCGCGCAGCAGCAGGAAAACCTCGCCATCGCGCGCGGCCTCAAGCAGCGCGACGTCGAGCTCCTCGATACCCTTATCCTCACCTATCAGCACCGTCTCTTTCGCTATCTGCTCTATCTCACTGGCAACCGCGAGCTCTCCGAAGACCTCTTTCAGGAGACCTGGATGCGGGTGCTCGAGCGTGGCAGTCAGTACCATGGCGCCGCCCGTTTCGATACCTGGCTCTTCACCATCGCCCGCAACCTGGTCATCGACACGCGCCGCAAGCGCACCATGGCAAGTCTGGAAGAGATGTGCGATACCAGTGACGATGAGCGCCCATTCGAGCCGGCCGCCAGCGACCCCACTCCCCTCGACACCTGCCTTATGCGCGAAAACAGCGAGCGCGTCGCCGAGGCGCTGCTCACTCTTGATCCGCTCAGCCGCGAAGTCCTGGTACTGCGCTTCCACGAGGAGCTCTCGCTCGAAGAGATCGCCAAGATCACGCGCACCCACCTCTCCACCGTGAAGTCCCGCCTCTATCGAGCGCTTGCCGCCCTGAAGCCACGCATTCTGCAGCCGAATACCGCACACGCGGAGGGCCATTGATGCAGGACCCCTTCCGCCCGCCCCAGGACGATACCCGCGAAGCCCTTCTGCGCGCAATCAGCGGCCGCGATGTGAGTTCCCAGCTGCCCGTCGTTGCGCGGACGCGCCGCGCCATCCGCGTCTCCAACGAGACCCGCTTAGAGGACGGCAAGCGAGGACGCCGCACCTTCGGCATTTCACTCTTCGCGGGCGGTGCCCTCTTCGTGCTCATCGCTCCCGTCCTGTGGGACAGCCTGGACGATCTCTTTGGGGGCGAACACTTCGCCGATCTGCCCACCCAGGTCGCCCTGGTCTCCACCCTGCTGATGTTGTCTGTCGTGGCGGCGCTCGTCGTCCTCTGGCGCAACAGCTCCGGCCAGGGCGGCTTCCGTCAGGACCACTAATTTTTTCCGAGCCAAATTCGGTGCTTTGAGCGAAACTTTCAGCGGATGTCACATCGTCTCAAAGTGTGAATCCTGTTTCTGATTCTGCCTATCTGCATAATGGATCGATTCGTCACAAGCCGACCCTCAAACCAGCAGGCTCCGGACCAGCCGAACTTTAGCTCGGAGATCAAGCTCGTCCCCCTCTGGTCTGTGGTCCTGGCCATCGCAGCCTTCGTTGCCGTCCAGTACCTCTACTGGATCGTCCTTCCGGCGCATCGTCATCATTTGCCCCCGCCAGTCGGCATGCGCGTCTACTTCGCCGTCACCTGGAGCGCGCTCGCAGCCCTCTACATGCTGATGATTGGCTACGTCAGCAAGGACGCCCCGCGCCGCCATATGAGCGCACAAATCTGGATGCTGATCTGCTTTGTCATGCCGGCAGGTGTCGGCTCAGTGTTGTATTTCCTGCTGCGCCAGCCCATCATCTCCGGCTGCCCGGCTTGCGGCACCCGCATCCAGAGCGACTACCACTTCTGCCCCCAGTGCGCCTGCCAGATCGCCGCCGCTTGCGGCAACTGCTATCGCAGCGCCCGGCCTACCGATCTTTTTTGCGTTCACTGCGGCCACGATCTGGCCTCAGACAGCATGCCCGAGCGCGTCCGCACCTCTCTCTCCTGACGTCCATTCGCCTCACGAGCTTTCCTGACGCATCCACGCGCGCGTTGACCCCGCTCTCCGCGCCTTCCTATACTCGTGGTGGCCCATGACCCTCAAGGCACTCATCGTCGACGACGAGCAACTGGCGCGCGATGAGCTCCAGTACCTGCTCAGCTCCATCGATGATGTGGAAGTCGTGGCCCAGGGAAAGAACGGCATCGAAGCCATCGCGCTGGTGCCCCGCCTGGAACCGGACGTCGTCTTCCTCGATGTGCAGATGCCCGGGCTCGATGGCTTTGCCGTACTCCGCAAGCTGCTGGAGAAGACCGGGCCAGAGACGCTGCCGCAGATTATCTTCGCCACCGCGTTCGACAAGTACGCCGTCCGCGCCTTCGAGGTGAATGCCGTTGACTACCTGCTGAAGCCCTTCGACCGCGCCCGTTTGGTACAGGCGCTCGACCGCGTACGGGCTCGCCTGCAGAATCCAGCCCAGCAAAATCCAATACCGGCCGGCAACGACCTGGCAGTGTCCACCCCCCGTGCCCCCACTCTCTCGCGCGAGCAGGTAGACTCCCTCATCCGCCTGATCGAACAGCAAAGCGGCGCCGCACCAGGCAACGGCCGCAGCAGCAGCAAGATCGTCGTCCAGACCGGCACCCGCATGTTGCTGGTGGATCAGAAGGAGCTATGCTTCGCTGCAATCGACGAGGGCGTCATATCCATCTCCACGCCTACGGTGGAAGGCCAGTCGAAGTGCCGCACACTTGAGGAACTCCTCGATCTGCTCGACCCCCAGATCTTCTGGCGCGCTCACCGCTCCTATGTGGTCAACATCAACCACATCAAGGAAGTCGTTCCCTGGTTCAAGTCCAGCTATCAGCTCCGTATGAACGATCGCAAAAACACGGAGATCCCTGTAAGCCGCGCCCAGACCCGCCGGCTCCGCGAGCTGTTCAAGCTCTAGCGCGTTTGCCTGCTATCCCGAGCTCCTGTTGACATCGTTGAATAGGACGGCGTATTTTCCCTCTATTCAAACGATTTAACAGCACGCAGCAACATCGACACCACCATAGATACCGGCACCGGACGGTCAAGACAACAGCTCATGCCAGATAGCTCTCGCTTCTCTTCCTCGAAGAAACCTCTGAACAAGTGCTCTCATCATCTCGACCGGAGTCGTCTCCGGCCAGCGAGACCGGCGATGTGGGGAGCTCTGGACTTGGCGCTCCGACGTATGCCCTTACGTCTGCAGGGCTTCCGATGGTCCTCTCATGCACTTGGCCTGCTTCTCTTCTCTGCATTGCCTCTCGCCGCGCAAACCGTACGTATCGACACCGCCAAGCCAAGCAACGCCATCAACCCTCGTGACTCGGTCGGCGCCGGCGTCGATCGCATTCCGGTCGACGCCATCGACCACGACCTCACGAAGCAAGCCCTTCCACCGGTCCTCGAATCCGGATGGCAACCTGTCACCTACCGACAGAACACCGACCTCGCCGTAGAGGCCTGGCACTGGAACTCCGAAGGCACCTGGAGCGATCCTTCCGGCAAGGGCTACTTCACCGGTTCGACCACGTCCACCGGATTCATTCGTCACTCCTTCGGCTACGCATTGCCGCATCGCGGCGTCACACGCAACGACGGCACCGGGAACGTCGGCTTCTCCCGCATCACCGATGGAGACGAGAGCACCTACTGGAAGAGCAATCCTTACCTCGCCAACCGCTACACTGGCGAAGATGACTCGCTCCACCCTCAATGGGTCATCCTCGACCTCTCGCGCGAAGAGCTCGTCGACACCCTCAAGATCTCCTGGGGCGCACCCTACGCCACCGATTACGTCCTCCAGTACTGGACCGGCCTCGATCCTATCCACTTGCCTACCCGCGGCGCATGGGTCACCCTGCCGCAGGGCGTTGTCACTGGAGGACATGGCGGCGTAGCCCTCCACACCCTCTCCGATCTGCCCGTCCGCCTTCGCTTTCTACGCATCTGGATGACGAAGTCCTCAAACACCTGCGACACCCACGGCTCCGCTGATCCTCGCAATTGCGTCGGCTACGCCATCAACGAGCTCTATCTCGGCACCACCTCAAAAGACGGCGTCTTCCACGACCTGCTGCGCCACACGCCCGATCAGGAGCAAACTGCGACCTTCTGCTCCTCCGTCGACCCCTGGCACACACCCGACAGCCCGGTAAATATGCAGGAAGCGCAGGTCGGCTTCGATCTCTTCTTTCAAAGCGGAGTCACGCGCGGTCTTCCCGCCATGATGCCCATCGCGATGCTCTACGAAACGCCGGACAATGCCGCCGCCGAGGTCCGCTATCTCGAAAGTCACAAATACCCCATCTCCTATATCGAAATGGGTGAGGAATCCGACGGCCAGTACATGCAACCGGAGGATTACGGTGCGCTGTATCTGCAGTTCGCGACCGCGCTGCGCCGCGTCGATCCAAACCTCAAGCTTGGTGGCCCCTCGTTTGAGGGCGTCAATGAAGACGTCGAAGTGTGGCCCGACGCCGAAGGCCGCACCTCCTGGCTCGGCCGTTTCCTCGTCTATCTCCGACGGCACTCGCGCATGCAGGATCTGCAGTTCTTCTCCTTCGAGCACTACCCATACGAGCCCTGCCGCATCACCTGGGCCAGTCTCTATGACGAAGCAGAACTCATCCACCACATCGTCGACGTATGGCACGCCGACGGTCTGCCCGCCTCAGTGCCCTTCTTCATCACCGAGTCGAATCTTTCCTCCTCCACCAGCGAGACCTTCGAAGATATCTTTAGCGGACTTTGGCTTGCGGACTACATCGGCTCGTTCCTCAGCAATGGCGGTGGCGGTGTCTACTACTTCCACTATCTGCCGCTGCAATGGGAGCGCGGCTGCAACGACTCCGCCGGCACCTTCGGTATGTTCAGCGTCCATCCCGACTACTCCATCAACCAGCCGCTGGCGCAGTTTTTCGTCAGCCAGTTGATCAATCACGAATGGCTCCAGGCAGATGGCGTCAACCAGGTATTCCCCGCCACCTCCGACATCACCGATGGCGCTGGACATACTCTCGTCACCGCCTACGCAGTGAAGCGGCCGGACGGCCAATGGTCTGTCATGCTCGTCAACAAGGACCAGGAGAACAGCCACCGCGTCCACATCGAGTTCACCGGCGGGAACAGTTCTCACGCTCAGTTCAGCGGCCCTCTGTCAGAGTCGCTCTTCGGCCGCGCCCAATATCACTGGGATCCCTCCGAGCGCAATTTCAACGCACACCTTCCCGAGTCTCGCGATAAGCCCGCGCAGATCTATCACGGAGGAAGCGCCGATCCGGACGGTCCCATCGCGCGGAAGCAGATTCCGGACGGCAGCGATGTTGAATTACCCGCCGCTTCGGTAGTGGTCCTTCGCGGCAAGTCGTAACAGCGGAAGCTGCGTTTACTCCTCCGCCGCTTCCCAGCAGCGCCTGCCCTGGTTGCATATTGACGCGTGCACGTAGTGTTCGTCCGGGCCGGCTTTGCTCATGGTCTTCAAGCACCAGAAGGTGCTCGTCGTGCCCATCAGCGTCTCGTGGTCCTTGGTGTACTCACCAAATGCCGCGTACGAGGACTTGCTGCGGAGGCATCTGCATTTCGTCTGCTCTTTCAGTTCCGCCATAATTCTCCTATCCCACCGCGCTAGGATCGCGCCCCATCTGCCCCGCAGCCAGCAGAATCGTGCGGTAGACCGCGGTCTGGAAGAGCTGCACCTTATACCCGTTCTGCGAGAGCGGCGTCGCGTTCGCTACTGCAAGCCTTCCCGCCTCGCGCGCCGTGCGCTCATCGATTACCTTGCCGCGCAGCGCCGCTTCCGCATCCGCTGCGTGAATCGGTGTCGGAGCCGCCACCCCAAGCACGATAGCCGCTTTCCGGCAGGTCTTCCCATCCATCTCCAGCACCACGCCCGCGTCCGCAAGAGGCCAGTCAAAGCTCTCCTTCTCGCCATATTTCTGATATGCCGAACGCGTTCCCTCTGCGGGCGAAGGCACACGGATCGCTGTGATCAGTTCGCCCGGCTTTACCGCGGTCTCCCGCTGCAGGTCCACTTCCGGCGCAACGTAAAAGTCGCGCATTGCCACCGTGCGCTTTCCCGCCTTCGACGTCAGCTCCACCTCCGCCTCCATGGCCAGCAGCGGAACCGCGGTCGAAGAAGGGTGCACCATCGCGCAGGATTTATTGTTCACGATCGCGTGATATTGGTTTTCGCCTTCGAGCGCATGACACTCATCCGAGCTGCCCTTCTTGCGGCAATCGAAATCCGTCGAGCGGAAATACCAGCACCGCGGCCGCTGCATCAGGTTGCCGCCAAGGGTCGCCATGTTGCGCACCTGCGGCGTGGCTGCATGGCCCGCTGCATCCGACAGTGCCGCATACCGTTGCTGTATGTCCGGATGTTCCGCGATCTCGCTCAACGTGGTCAGCGGGCCAAGCTCCAGGCCGCGATCCGACGAGGAGACGCGGCGCAGCGACTGAACATTCCGGATACTGACCAGCTTTGGCGGTGAGACGATCCCGTCCTTCATCAGATCGAGCAGGTCGATCCCGCCGGCCTTCACCACGGCATCGCCCTTCATCTGCGATAGCGCCTCATCCACAGTTGCGCAGTCGACGAAAGTAAAGCGGTTCATACGGTCATCTCTCCTGACGTCTTGCCTAGCGCCGCCAGCACCCTGGAAGGTGTCATCGGAATGGAGCGCATCCGCACGCCGGTTGCGTTATAAAAGGCGTTGCCAATGGCCGCAGCCAGCGTGATGATACCCGCCGATTCACCGATGCCGGCTGCATCGGTCGAGCTCTGGCCGATATAGTTCTCGATCAGTTCGACCTTGATCTCCGGCACCTCGCGTGCCCCGATGATCTTGTAGCTTTCGAGGTTCGCATTCAGCATGTAGCCCTTCTGCCGATCCATCACTCGCTGCTCAAACAGCGCGTACGAGATACCCTGCAGAATGCCGCCATGAACCTGGCTGATCACGCCGGTCGGATTGATCGGCCGCCCGCAGTCGTGCGCGCCGAAGACGCGTTCGATATGCACGCGGCCGGTCTCCGTATCCACCGCAAGCTCCACGTAATCGACGCCGCCATAGGTCAGCTTCGCCTTTTCGTAGTCCGGTATGCGAGTGGTGCGCGCCGAAATCTCGCTGGTCGGCATCTTCGCCGCGGCGCTGCGCAGCGATACTGTGCGCGAACTGTCCTTCCACGCGACACTGCCATCGCGCAGATCGAGGTTGTCCGGGGTCGTGCCGAGCGCCGGCGCCACCGCCTGCAAAAGTTTCTGCTTCGCCTGCCATGCGGTGTTGCGGATAGCCGGCGTAATCGATCCAGCGGTCACGCTGCCGCCGGAGTTGGGACCAATCGGATAGCGCGTGTCCCCCACCCTCACTTGCACACTCTGTGGCGGGATTCCGAATTCCTCCGCCACCACCTGCGCAAGAATCGTCTTGGTGCCGCCGCCGATGTCCTGCACCGCAGAGAGCACTTCCACCGAGCCGTCCTTCGCCACCCGCACCTCGCACGACGAGTCCATGTCGACGAAGCGATACCACACCGACTGCGCGATGCCCATGCCGCGCTTCACAGGTCCAGTATCCGACGCGGCGGCCTTACGGTCGCGCCAGTTTGTCTTCTCCCGGATGATCTGCCGCTCCACCTTGCGCGCCGGGCTTTCATCGATCTTTTCGCGCAGCTCCAGCGGATCCATGTTCAGCTTCACGGCAAGCTCATCGATCGCCTGCTCAAAAGCAAAGCACCCCTGCGGATGTCCCGGAGCACGAAACGCCGCACCCGGCCCCGCATTGATGAAGACATCATTTTCTTCCGTATGAATATTGGCGCACTTGTATAGATTCGTCGCCGGTCCCGCCGTTCCCGCGCCCGTCCCCACACCCGCGGTGCCATAGCTGATCAGCTCGATCGCTGTCAGCGTTCCATCGCGCTTGGCGCCGATGCGCAACTTCTGATGCGAGTCCGGCCGATTCGAGACAATATGCTCCTGCCGCCTATCCAGCATCAGCCGCACCGGCGCGCCCGCTTTACGTGAAAGTGTCGCCGCCACCACGCCCTCATTGCCCGCGCCGAACTTCGCGCCGAAGCCGCCGCCCATGAACTCCGTAATCACGCGCACCTTGCTCTTCGGTAGCTTGAATACCTCCGCCAGCTCCTCGCGCACACTCGCCGTGCCTTGCGTCGAGGCATAGACCGTCAGCTCATCCGGCTTCCAGTCCGCTACAACACCATGCGTCTCGAGCGCGGAGTGCGTCTGCACCTGCGTGAAGTACTCGCCCTCCACCACCACGTCCGCTTCCTTGAAGCCGGCGTCGGGATCGCCCTTCGTCTTCTTCTCCGGACCATGCACGTTGCCGGTCTGCGGCACATCCTTCGGCCCGCCGCCGCCGCCGGCGCTGCCCGCCGCATCCGCCGGACCAGGAAACACCAGCGGCGCATCCGGCTGCCGCGCATCACCGCGTTCCACCACAAACGCCATCGGATCGTACTTCACCTGGATCAGCTTCGCGGCATCTTCCGCAATGTCCTGCGACGTCGCAGCCACCGCCGCGATCGGCTGCCCCGCATAGCGCACGATCGGAAATCGTGAGGGCTTCTCCTCCTTCGGATCACGCAGCTCGGCGGAACCGCCGTAGTCATGCGCGATGACATACACCGCCTTCACACCCGGATAGCGCTCCGCCGCCGTAGTATCCACGGACAGGACACGGCCATGCGGCACATTGGCGCCCAGCATGTAGGCGTAGAGCATGCCCGGTGGATGCACATCCGCCGTGTACTTGCCGCGTCCGCTCGCCTTCGCCGCGCCGTCGTACCGCACCGTCGGATGGCCCACATATTTCAATGCGGAGTTCTCAGGAAGCGGCGGCGGCTCGTCCACCGGAACCTGCCGGTCCACATGTGTCAAACCAAGCTGCGGGATTCCAAACAACACGCTCGCTGTCTTCGTCTTGGTGACGCCCTTTGCGGGCGGCTTTTTTGCGTCTTTCGATTCCGTCTCGCGTGTCGGCTTCGCCTCGCCCTTCACGCCCTCTTTGCGCTGCTTCTCCTGCTGCGCCTGCGGATCCAGCACCATCGATTCGTCTGCCATCTAGACCTCCTCGATCCCGCGCGGCATCACCAGTCCGGCGCTGTTGGCGGATCCGTTCTTCGCAAGATCGTCCATGGCATCAAAGATCCGCGGATACGTCCCGCATCGACATAAATTGCCACTGATCGCGTGCGCCACCTCGGGCCGTGTTGGATGCGGATTGCGTTTCATCAGCGAGGCGCATGCCATCACCATGCCTGGCGTGCAGAATCCGCACTGCATCGCATCGTGCTTCACGAAGGCAACCTGCACCGGATGCAGCACAGTACCCTCAGACAATCCTTCAATCGTCGTGATCTTATGGCCGCCGGCATCGAGCGTCAGCGTCATGCACGCAAGCTGCGGCTTCTCATCCACCCACACGGTACACGCCGAACAAGCGCCGCGGTCGCAGACCACCTTCGTCCCGGTCAGCCCCAGGTTGTCGCGCAGTGTGGTGGCCAGCGTGTCTCGCGGCTCAACTGTTGTGGCATGCACATGACCGTTGATGTGCAATCGCACAGGGACTGCGTCAGGTCCCAGCGTGGGCGGCTCGTGCCCCGCGCTCTTGACCTCCGCTGTCAGCGCCTCTGCATGCTCCAGCAAAGTGCCCGCCGCGGTCAGCCCGGCGCCCTTCAGAAAACCGCGCCGCGAAAAATGCGTCTGTTTTGAATCAGCCATAGAAGGCCCTCGAGGACGAAATCAATCGACGCCGCCATTCTACGCCGCTTCCGGAGGGTCAACGCTAACGAGAAATGCTGGCCGGGAAGAGCATAGAAGTCCACCAGGAAGGCGCCGTCATTCCGTCCAGGAAGTGGCCCGCAGTCGAGGCGTCCAACGATTCTGCAACACGCGCCCGGCCCAAAGTGCCCGGCCAAAGCCCCCGCCTAAGCGGTTATTGTTTATTTCCGCCAGGTTCCTTCAGACGGCATACACTACCCGCGCCCAGGAAGCAGAATCGAATTCTGGCCGTGTTGCGAAAGGAAAGAAAATACATGAACAGATACAGGGGGAGCGTTCTTGCAGGAATGTGCGTCCTCGGCATCGCCGCCGCGATAGGTGCACCCGCGGGTGCGCAGACGTCAGAGGTGAAAGAAAAACCGCCGATGTACACCTACGTCAGCAATTGGGCTATACCTCGTGGCCAATGGTCCGAGATGGCAAAGGCAGGCGATGCCGATCGGGCAGCGCTTGAAAAGGCCCTCGCCAGCGGCACCATTGTGGGCTATGGCAGCGATGTCAATTTGATTCACCATTCCGACAGCGAAACCCACGATCAGTGGTGGTTGGCAATGTCGATGGCGGGTGTGATCAATGTGCTGGAGCAGTTCTACCAGAGTGGCAACTCCACTTCCCCAGTACTATCCAGCGCCACCGGGCATTGGGACAGCCTCTATGTCAGCCGGTATTACAACTGGCATTCCGGATCGGTCAAGAATGGATATACCCACGTAGGGGTCTATAAATTGAAGCCGGACGCCTCCGAGGACGCAGTCGAGACGCTCAGCAAAAACCTGGTCGTGCCGCTGCTCGAAAAACAGCTTGCCGCCGGCACCATCGCCGAGTACCAAATCGCTACCGAGGCGATTCACACCGACGCACCTGGCGTCTTTGCGATTGTTTACCTCGCAACGACTGCCGACGGCCTGGATAAGGTTCAGGCAGCCGTGGAGGAGGCCCTCAAGTCCAACCCTCTGGGCGGTTCGGCGTTCGGTTCCATGACCGACTCATCAGGCCACCGCGATGAGCTGGTTCGCACCACCGCCACCTACAAATAGGGCCCCCACAGGCGGTTCTCCTCCCCTGCCGTCCTCCCCGATTCCATGCACGCGTTTCAGAGTGTTGGCTCAGGCCGACGGTTCCAACGGACGCGTTGGAGTCGATATCGTTGCCGGTGGTGAAGTGGTTGAGCTTGTACTTGTAGGACCAGATCTATTTTCAGGGACTTCAACTCGGTGCTACCGATCTCAAGCCAAGATCAACCGTAATGAGGTGCTGCACCTGCAGTCGCTACGCTAAAGCGCAGACCGTCTCATCACTCTTGCGAAGCCGCTAGGGCATTGGGTCGAGATAAGCCGAAAAGTTAACCAAGGCACCTTTTCTGGTGTTCATCACCCAGCGGCGTGGGGTTTCGGTGGACTATGACATCGAAGGCACTCGTCTTAAATCGCTATATTTTTCGACAAGAAGACCGGGACACGCGAAATATGACAAAGTCCTCCTTCCCACCCAACGTATTCCATCTGGGCACATACCTGCTTCGAATTAGGCACAGAAGCCTTGCCGACCAACGAATGCAACTATATATTCTGTCCTGGACCGCGAAACAGTCGCGGAAGATTTCCGGCGGCGCGGCCTGACCGAATTCCTTCTCGCCGTCAGTTGTCACCCGTACAAAGTGACGTTGTCTTCTGCCGCTGGGCTGGGACTTCTTCGCACATCCGGAACAATCCAAGCGCTCGCAGGCAAATTTTCGATTCCTTTCGTCCGCGTGCTGCCGAATGATATTCAAGGAACGGTGTTGGTTTTAGTGGAAGTGCGAGCTGTGGACACAGTAGGAGAGCTTGGAGTGGGTCAATTTTGATTAGTCAAATCCGCAGTCTTCTCGTTTTATCTGGGCTAACGGTCCTGGTTGCCGGCTGCAGCAAACCAGCCGCCGATCCTGCCGCCAGTGCGCGCGTGCAGGCAATGCCTGTGCAGACCATCACAGTGCACGCCGCCGCCGTCCCGCAGAGTGATGAGTACGTGGCGACCATCAAATCTCGTCGCTCCGCCACTCTGACACCTCAGGTGGACGGCAACCTTACCAAGATCCTCGCGCGCTCCGGTGATCGGGTGAAGGCAGGCCAGGTGCTGATGTTGATCGACCCGATCAAGCAGCAGGCTACCTTGGACGCCCAGGTGGCCACCGAGAACCAGAAGCTGGCGGTATATCAATACAACCAGGTACAGGTGGAGCGTCAGCGCAAGCTGTTCAACGCTGGCGTGACCAGCCGCGACGCTCTCGATCAGGCCGAGCAAGCTTATCGAAACTCCAAGGCAGACTACGAATCGTCTGTTGCCTCACGGCAGACTCAGGCCAGTCAGCTTGGCTACTATCAAATACGCGCGCCGTTTGATGGCGTCGTGGGCGATATCCCGGTCCACGTCGGTGATTACGTGTCTTCCACTATTCCTCTCACCACGGTGGACGAGAACGGTGAGTTTGAAGCGTACATCTATATTCCTTCAGAGCGCGCAGCCCAGGTGAGACGCGGCCTCCCCGTGGACATCCTCGACAACAGCGGCAAGCTCATCGAGCGTGCCCACATCGACTTTGTTTCTCCTCAGGTGGATAACGGCCTTCAGGGCATTCTTGCAAAAGCCATGCTCCGCTCCGGGGCGGAGGCGGTACGCAACGCGCAGCTCGTAAAGGCCAGCGTAATCTGGAGTACGGCTGCCACTCCGACTGTTCCCGTGCTCGCTGTTTCACGCCTCGGTGGCCAGGCGTTTGTCTACATCGTGCAACGTGACCAAGGTAAAGCCGTAGCAAGGCAGCGCCCCGTCCAATTAGGCGACACGCTCGGCAATGATTATGCCGTTGTGTCAGGACTGCACAATGGGGATCAGGTCATCGTCTCCGGCACGCAACTCCTCGTTGACGGGGCACCGGTCCAGCCCGCCGGCTAGACTCGGGCGGACACAGTTGCGCGTCTGCCTCAACAGGATGATCCACGAGAGGATTGCTTCGCTTGTTTGTTAACTTCTTTATCCGCCGGCCAGTCTTCGCTACAGTTTGTGCGCTCCTCATTGTTCTTGCGGGCGCGGTCGTTATTCCCAGCCTGCCAATTTCGCTTTATCCGCAACTCGCTCCCCCGCAGGTTACGGTCACCAGCAATTACGTGGGAGCGAACGCTCAGGTAGTCGAATCTGCGGTCACGATTCCTCTCGAGCAACAGATCAACGGCGTGCCGGGCATGCGCTACATCCAGTCCACCAGCGGAAGCGATGGCACCAGCCAGATCACAACCACCTTTAACACCAACTACGATCTCGACGTCGCCGCGGTGGACGTGCAGAACCGAGTCTCGACCGCAAGCGGGCAGCTACCCGCCGAGGTCAACGCCACCGGCATCACCATTACCAAAGCCAACAGCAACTTCGTTTTCGCAGCCGGCTTCTACTCGGACAACGCCGAATACTCCAATCTGTTCATCAGCAACTATCTCGACGTCTATGTAAAAGACGCGCTCAAGCGCATTCCCGGCGTTGGCGACGTCCAGATATTCGGCGAGCGCAAATACGCCATGCGCATCTGGTTGGACCCGACGCGCCTGGCCGCCCGCGTTCTCACCGCCTCAGACGTGGTCAACGCACTGAGGGAGCAGAACGTCGTCGTTGCAGCGGGCCAGCTGGGACAGCCGCCCTCGAACGGAAAACAGGACTTCCAGATCACTGTGAGCGCGGCGGGACGGTTGAGTACGCCGGACGAATTCAACAGAATCATCATCAAAAACACGCCGAATGGCATCGTGCAGCTCAAGGATGTGGGACACGCGGAACTGGGCGCGGAGACCTACGGCGGCCAGTTGAAGTTCAACGGAATCGAGACCGTCGGCATTGGCGTTCAGCAGCTGAGCAATGCCAATGCGCTCGAAGTGGATCGTCAAGCGAAGGCCGCCCTCGCTAAAGTATCGAAGACGTTCCCGCCTGGCATGAAATATGTAATCGCCTTCGACACCACCACGGTGGTCGGGGATTCGATTCGTGAAGTGGTTCGGACGCTAGGCGAAGCGATCGTCATCGTGATCGTCGTGATCTTTCTGTTTCTGCAGGATTGGCGCGCGACCATCATCCCCGCTGTCACGATCCCCGTTTCGCTTGTCGGAACCTTCGCTTTTATCAAGATCTTCGGCTTCTCTATCAATTCGCTCACTCTGTTCGGCATCACGCTCGCCACCGGGCTCGTGGTCGACGACGCCATCGTCGTTATCGAAAATGTGCAACGGCATATTACGGAGGGTGATAGTGATCCCCACCATGCCACGTCGAGCGCCATGGCAGAGGTGACCGGCGCCGTGATCGCGACGTCGCTCGTACTCATCTCGGTATTCATTCCAGTTTCGTTCTTCCCGGGAACTACTGGCATTCTCTACAAGCAGTTTTCGCTGACGATCGCTTTTTCGATCGCGATCTCTGCCTTCAATGCGCTCACGCTCTCTCCGGCACTGGCTGCGTTGCTGCTGCGGAAACCCAAGCTATCTCACGGGCTTCTTCATGCCATCGACCGCGGCATCAAAGGCATGTCCAGCGGGTATGCGCGCGCGATTCACGTGGTACTTCGTCTTCGCTACCTCATGCTGCTCATCTTCTTTGTCGGACTTGCGACCACTGCTTATATGTACAAGCACGTGCCGACGGCCTTTGTGCCACAGGAAGATCAGGGATACTTCATCATCCAGGTGCAGGCCCCGCAGGGTGCTTCCCTCTCCTACACCGGCCGCCTCGTGGATCAGGCACAGGCAGTACTTCGCGATTCCCAGGACGTGCAGGGCTCGTTCGCGATTACCGGCTTTAGTTTCTCGGGTAGCTCGCCGAACTACGGCATCATCTTCTCCAACCTCAAACCTGTGGACAGCCGGAAGGGCAAAGGCCACTCCGCGGCAGAAATCGTCGGCGAGCTTCGCGGTAAATTGATGATGATTCCTGGCGGACTCATCATTCCCTTCGAGCCTCCGGCGATCCAGGGTATCGGCAGCTTTGGCGGCTTCCAGTTCGAACTGCAGGATCTTGGCGGTAATACTCTGCAGGACATCGATCGTGTGGCGCATACCATCGCGGCGAAAGGCAACCAGGATCCCAAACTCGCCGGACTCTTCACCAGCTTCACTTCAACCGACCCGCAGTTGATCGTCGATATCGATCGTGAAAAAGCGAAAGCTCTCGGAGTGTCGTTCGGGCAAATCACAGATGCTCTGCAGGTCTACATGGGATCGGAGTATGTGAACAACTTTGACTTCAACAACCGGTCCTATCGCGTTTATGTGCAGGCAGATCAGGATTTCCGTCAGACTGCCAAGGACATTCGCAAGTTCTACGTGCGTTCCGATACCAACCAGATGATCCCGCTCGACAACCTCGTTACGCTGCGCAATGCCTCTGCGCCGCAGGTCATCAGCCACTACAATCTTTTCCGTTCGGCGGAGATCAATGGCTCCGCCGCGCCTGGCCTCTCTTCCAGTGAAGGGCTTTCTGAGATGGAGCACCTCGCCAAGCAGAACATGCTGCAAGGCATGACCTTCTCCTGGACAGGATTAGCGCTCGAAGAAATCGAGTCGAGCGGAAAAGCTCTCATTATCTTCGGGCTGGGTATTCTGGTCGTCTATCTCGCCCTCTCCGCTCAATATGAGAGCTTTGCTCTTCCCTTTATCATCCTGCTTGCTGTGCCCATGGCGGTTCTGGGCGCTCTGCTGGCGCAGACATTGCGCGGTCTTCCCAATGACATCTATTGCCAGATCGGGCTGGTGATGCTGATCGGCTTGTCGGCTAAGAACTCGATTTTGATCGTTGAATTTGCCGAGCAACTGCGGCGGCAGGGCCGATCGATCGTCGACGCGGCAATTGAAGCCGCGGAACTCCGACTCCGACCCATCCTCATGACCTCGTTCGCCTTTATCCTGGGCGTGCTTCCCCTGGTCTTTGCGCAAGGCGCTGGCAAGCTGGGAAGACACTCCGTGGGAACCTCGATCGTCGGCGGAATGCTGCTCTCGACCGTGCTCAACCTGTTCTTTATACCCGCCCTCTATGTCATTCTGAGCACGCTGCTGCGAAAGGCACATCGCAAGCATCCCGTAAGGACAGACGAGTCGGTGCATATCGCCACGTCGTAGCCAGCAAATCGCTCTGGAAGGCGATCCTCAGGCGGTAAAGTTCGTCACGTCTACTTGACGTTCCGCGCCGCATGGCCGGCTTGCCCTGATCCCGCAGGAGCCCAAGTATGCAATGGCAAAACCGCGACTCATTGCGGGCATCCTAGTCTTAACGAAGGCATAGGATTGAAACCCCAATTTAAACACGACGGTATCGTGCATGTCCGCGGCGCCCGCGAGCACAACCTCCGCAATATCGACGTTGACATTCCCCGGGACGCGCTCGTTGTCTTCACCGGCGTCTCCGGCTCCGGCAAATCCTCACTTGCCTTCGGCACGCTTTACGCTGAAGCACAACGCCGTTACCTTGAATCCGTCTCGCCGTATGCGCGCCGTCTATTCCAC
This sequence comes from uncultured Acidobacteriaceae bacterium, assembly GCA_963757575.1. Lineage (GTDB taxonomy): Bacteria > Acidobacteriota > Terriglobia > Terriglobales > Acidobacteriaceae > KBS-83. The sequence continues at coordinate 330,049 of CAVWSD010000003.1, read as the reverse complement.
CAACTCACCGTTCCGGCCGTCGATGTCATCGACGGCCTCCCACCCGCTGTAGCACTGCAGCAACAGCGGGGCGCTCCAACAACGCGCTCCTCCGTCGGTTCCGTCACCACTCTGTCCAACCTCCTCCGTATGCTCTACTCACGCGCGGGGGACTATCCACGCGGGCAACCGCTCCTCTTCGCTGAATCCTTTTCGCCCAACACCGCAGAAGGCGCGTGCCCCAAATGCCACGGTCTTGGCCGCATCTACGAAGTCACCGAACAGTCGATGGTTCCAGATCCCTCGCTTACGATCCGCGAGCGCGCCATAGCCGCATGGCCGACCGCCTGGGGCGGACAGAACCAGCGGGATATCCTCGTCTCTCTTGGCTACGATGTGGACAAACCTTGGCGCGATCTACCCAGGAAAGATCGAAACTGGATTCTTTTCACTGAAGATCAGCCCCAAGTTCCTGTATACGCAGGATTCACCCCAGCGGAAACCCGGCAGGCTGTCAAGCGCAAGTTGGAGCCTAGCTACATGGGCACGTTCACCAGCGCCAAACGCCACGTCTTCACCACCTTCGCCAACACACACAGTGCGCTGATGAAGAAGCGCGTTGCGCGTTACATGCTCTCTATGGAATGCGACGTGTGCCATGGAAAACGTCTCCGCCCCGAGTCTCTCTCAGTAAAATTCGCCGGCTATGACATCGCCGAGATATCCGCTCTTCCACTCAAACGCCTCAGCACACTCCTGCAACCCTTCGTCTTAACCGGTGGCCGCGCGCACCCCGCGAATCCCGAAAAGACCGAAGTCACCAAGCGCATTGCCGCTGATCTCACCGCTCGTCTCTCCGTGCTCCTGAATCTTGGTCTCGGCTACTTGTCGCTCGAACGCAGCACCCCCACGCTTTCTCCCGGCGAACTCCAGCGCCTGCGCCTTGCCACGCAGTTGCACTCCAACCTCTTCGGCGTCGTCTACGTGCTCGATGAACCCTCCGCTGGCCTGCATCCCGCCGACACCGAGGCGCTACTCGATGCGCTCGATGCACTCAAGAAATCTGGCAACTCACTCTTCGTCATCGAGCACGCACTCGACGTCGTCCGGCGCGCCGACTGGATCGTTGATGTCGGCCCTGGCGCGGGCGAAAAGGGTGGCGCGATCCTTTATTCCGGCCCGCCCGCGGGTCTTCGCGATGTTGAGCTTTCACAGACGGGCCGGCACCTTTTCCCACGTGAAGCAACACCGCCCCACATTCCTCGCGAGCCCAGAGCATGGCTCAAACTCAGCGGCATCACCCGGAACAACCTCGACCATCTTGACGCACAGTTCCCACTCGGCGTGTTTACTTCTGTTACTGGCATCTCCGGCTCGGGCAAATCAACGCTTGTCAGCCTCGCGCTCGTTGAACTCGTCGCCGAGCATCTGGGCCAAAACATTGCGTCCGGAGAAGAGGAGATCGAAAGTCTCGAACAGGAGAAAGTCCTGCCCACAGGCGGCAGAATCGTCTCCGGCATGGAGCACATCCGGCACCTTGTCGTGGTCGACCAGAAGCCCATCGGCCGTACACCGCGCTCCAATATGGCGACCTACACGGGGCTTTTCGATCACGTCCGCAAACTCTTCGCCGCTACGAAACTGGCGCGAACTCGAAAGTACGATGCGGGCCGCTTTTCCTTCAACGTCGCCAAGGGCCGTTGCGAAACCTGCGCGGGCGAGGGATTCGTCTGTGTCGAGCTTCTTTTCCTGCCCAGTGTTTACAGTCCGTGTCCCAGCTGCCACGGAGCGCGCTTCAACGCCAAAACGCTTGAAATTCTGTATCGGCAAAAGAGCATCGCCGAAGTTCTCGCCATGACCGTCGATGCGGCAACGGATTTCTTCGCAGAAGAGTCACAGATCTCGCGTTCGCTCCGGGTTCTACAAGAGGTCGGCCTTGGCTATCTCCGTTTGGGGCAATCGGCCACCGAGCTCTCCGGAGGCGAAGCACAACGGGTAAAGCTGGCAACCGAGTTGCAGCGGGGACAGCGTGGGGCAACGCTCTATGTGCTTGATGAACCGACCACAGGGCTCCATCCCTCGGACGTCGAGCGGCTGCAACGGCAGCTTCACAATCTTGTCTCCGCCGGGAACACCGTGATCGTCGTCGAGCACGATATGCAAGTGATCGCGAGCAGCGATTGGATGATCGACATAGGTCCAGGCGCCGGAGAAGAGGGCGGCCGTATCGTCGCGCAAGGGCCGCCGGCTAGTCTTATGCATGTACCGGAAAGCAAGACTGCACCGTATTTAGCCGCCTCTGTTGCTCCTGAACTGGTCAATCAGCCCGCTTCAATCTCCCAATCGCGGGCTCAACCCCAATCGCGAGCTCAACGAGGATAGGCGCTGGCTATCTTGAGGCCGCTGCTATCGACTCCCGCAAAGCCTGCGAGACCCGAGCCATCTCCTCATCACCAAGGCGGGTGAAGAAAGGCAGCGCAAGTGTCCCGCGGCTTACCGATTCCGTCACTGGAAGTGGCCATCGCACTGGCACCTCCGCATAGGCCGGCTGACTATGGATGGGAGCAAAATACCGCCCGCAGCCGATGCCTCGCTGGTGCAGCATGCGCAGGATCGCGTCCCGTTCTTTCTGAGTGAATGGATCTCGAAGCCGCGCAACATAAACAAACCAGCTCAGCCGTATTTCGGCAACATCCGTAGGAGGTAGAACCAGCTCAGGAATATCTCTGAGCAGCGCCTCATACCTCCGCGCCACCTGCTCGCGCAGGGCGAGGATCTCTGGAAGCCGTCGCATCTGCGCGCACCCTAAGGCACAGTGGATCTCCGACAGCCGATAGTTATAGCCGAGAATCGAGTGCTGGTGCCACTCATCCGATTCGTATCTGCCATGGTTGCGCATCGCGCGAATCTCTCTCGCGAGGTCCGGATCTCCCGTAACCACGAGTCCACCCTCGCCCGTGGTGATCTGCTTGTTGGGATAGAAGGCGAACACGGCAGCATCGCCGAAGCATCCCACCTGCCTGCCGTGATACATCGCGCCTGATCGCCTCGCACGCATCCTCGATCACTCGAAGGCGATGGCGTCGGGCAATCTCGAGGATCGGCTGCATCTCTGCGGGGCAGCCAAAGGTATGGACGACCAGGATAGCCCGGGTGCAAGGTGTGATCGCCGCCTCGATGCGCTTTGGATCCAGATTGAGTGACCGGGGCTCGACATCCACGAATACAGGGGTGGCGCCTTCATAGCGGACCGCATTCGCCGCCGCAACAAAAGTAAAAGACGGAACGATGACCTCGTCTCCCGCTCCAATGCCAAGAGCGCGGATGCAGAGATGCAATCCGGCAGTCCCGGAGCTTACGGCAATTCCAAAACTCTGACCGACGTGACGGCAGACCAGTTCCTCAAACTCCTCCATCTTCGGTCCCAGGCTGAGTCGAGATCCCCGAAGAACAGAGTCCACTTCTTCGATCTCGGACTCGGAGATGTCTGGCGCAGAGAGAGGAATGTTCAGGATGGCAGCGCTCCCGGATCCAGCTTGAGCAGCAGCCGATCACGCGGCGGCAAAGTCGTCAGCACCTCAACAATGTGTTCTGCAGCGCAGCCGTCTCCGTAAGGATTCGTCATGCCGGACAGCGACTCCCGGAAGGACGGCGACGCAGCCTTTTCCACCTGCTCCAGAATGGATGCCGCCACGGGCTCCGCATCCAGCACATTCCGCGCCCGCTCTCTTCCCTGCTGCCGCATGCCCACGTTCACGGTCGGCAGAGCAAACGACGCCGACTCCATGATGCCGCTGCTCGAATTACCCACCAGAAGTTCCGCATGCCGCAGCAGGCTCCAATACTCCACCGCTGGCAGGTTGACGAACAGATGCCCCCTGCCCCGCCCGGCAAGGAACCTCCGGATACGCTACGACAGCTCCCGCCCCCCGGCATCCGCATTCGGATGACAAAAGATAAGCTGTTGCCCCATCTGCGCAAGAGTTGCAAATAGCTCCTCCGCTTCCGCGTTGGTATCGCGGAGAAGTGTAACCGGGTGATAGGCAACAATCGCAGTGGGGGGCGCCAGATCAATCTGCAATCTATCTTCAAGAGCTTCTTTGCTCAGGAGCGTGCTCTTGCTCAGGTGATCGAGCGATGGCGCCCCGGCTCGATGCACGCGCCATGGCTCCTCGCCCATCGATATAACGCGTTTTCTTGCACCAACGGTAGAGGTGAAATGGATATGGCTCATCTTGGTGAGGGCATTGCGCACGGCATCGTCCACCGCACCTCGACTGATCTCGCCGCCTTCTATATGGGCGATCGGTATACGCAAGGCAAGAGCTACCGCTGCCGGAGCGAGCATCTCGTACCGATCTGCAATCAGCAATAGCGCATCGGGTCGCATCGCGGCGAGACAATCGGCGAGTGAGAGCACTGCAACCCCGATGCTCTTGGCCATTCCTACATCGCTGTCGGAACTCAACAGACTCTCGAGACGAGCCGCGATGGAAAACCCATCCTTCTCGATCTCGCAAACGGTGTTGCCGAATTCAGGAGATAGGTGAGACGCAAGAACAATCAACTTGAGATTGACATCTGGGTGATCCGCAAGTGCCCTCAGTGGCCAGTAAAGATGGCTATAGTCGGCTCGGGAGGTCGTAACGGCGGCTATCGTCTGTTTCATACCGCCGGCGTCCCGGCGAACTCGCCCGCCAGCTGCCGGAGACTAGCGCTCGGCATATAGTCTGGGACAACGCTGCAAATTGCACGTAAGAGCCGACCTAGATTACGCGGGTGGAATGACGCTTCGATCTCTTCAATTGCGGCAGTTAGCTGCAGCAGAGTTGGACTGGGACTGTGAAGCACTTCCCGCAGACCCCGGGTACTCGTCGTCGCCCGAATCTCCTCGTCCGAGGTCATCCGCTCGTGGAGCTTTTCTCCAGGCTGCAGGCCAGTAAAACAAAAGTCAATTTGCTGGTGTTTCAGCCCGGCAGTCTCCACAAGAAACTTGGCAAGATCGACAACGCAGTAAGCCGTTTCAATATCGGACACGAGCATCGTAGAAGAGCCGTCGAGGACGAGCGCGGAAAGAAGCCTCTGAACCGCCTCGTCAATGGAGGTAAAAAAACGAGTGCAGGCGATATCCGTAATCGTGATTGGACCGCCCCGAGCGATCTGACGCTGAAAAGTTGGAACAACACTGCCTGTGGATCCAAGCACGTTGCCGAGCCGAACAGCGTACATCTGCGTCGCACTGCGGTTTGCCAACAGGATGAGCTCCGCGATTCGCTTCGTCGCACCCATGATACTGGTCGGAGCAACGGCCTTATCCGTCGAAACCAGGATCAGCTTATCCGACCCAAAGGTACTCGCCGCCTGCGCAATCTGCCGGGTTCCAAGCACGTTGCTTCTGGCGGCAGCGAAAGGATTCTCTTCCATCAGCTGGACATGCTTGCAGGCGCCGGCATGGAACACGACCTCCGGACGATGCTTCTCGAATATCTCGGCGAGCAGATCCCCATCACAGATGTCACCAACGATCAGATCATGAGAGACACGGAAATCGGAATCCCGCCCCGATGTAAGCTCGTGGAGCCCTGACTCGGCAATATCCAGCAACACAAGATGCTGAACAGAAAGCCGGGCTAGGGAACGTGCCAGAGCAGAGCCGATGTAGCCTGCCGCACCTGTGATAAGAACACGCTTCCCTTGCACGTATGGCCGAATCGCGACGGCATCAAGCGGCGCCGCCTCTCGGCCGAGGAAGCGCAACAGCCTGTGATAGTTATGCATGCAATCCAATGATAGTTGCCGGAAGGACAATGCGTAGGATGCCCGGGGCGCTAACGCCCACTACTGATCTGCGGCAAACGGCTTCGACATTGTCGGCCTGTAGTGGAACTGGAACAACTGAGTGCGCCCCCCAGATTCAAAGCGGTCGTTCCACTTAAGACCGTAACCGAGACTATCTCGATCTTCGGGGAAGTGCTCGTCCGGCGGATATGGATAGCTGCTCATTGACTGAAATGGCAGCTGAGCGACAGTAAACGGCAGCGCCTCGTAGAAGTCCATGTCTTTAACATAGCCATTTGCATAAAAAAGGTAATCACGTTTCCAATGAGCCGGCAATGCTGGCAGGGATGTGTCGCTAAATTCCGCGTCGATCTCATCGCCACTTCCGAAGATGACGTACTTGTTATCCAGCTCGCGCAGGAGAGGTGTTATCGAGCCGTAATGCGTATAACTTCCACGCGGCCATTGGAAAGGACCGGTCAGACTAATGCGCTGATAATCGTACGTTAAGTCGCCGGGCGTTTTACCGTCGATCTGCTTCGGATAACCTCTGAACTCCAGACTACCGGCAGCGAGTGGCAGTTCGGTCTGATGCATGGATGGGGACATATCCGCGCCGTTATCGACAAGAATCTGGTCCCAATAAATCTGCAGGTTAGTCCGCAGCCGGATATGCCGAACGTTGGGGGGCATCTTTCCACCCAGATCGACAACGATCGTGCGCGGGAGACCTGCCGGAAATCCCATATCTTTTACGATCGTCTTCCATGAGCCATCCGGCATCTGTGCCTCAATCGACGGAGGCTCCGGCCGCAAACCGGCCTGCCATGCGGCGTACACGGAAGTAGCACTGAAATACTCGATAAAGCCGTGGAGAAAGAGGCGAAGCGGATGTTTATCCGACCATTCCCCTAAGTCCAGCGTCAGTGTATGTCTATTTGCAAAACCGGCATAAGTCAGATTCTTGAAGTCATGAACATACTCGTGATCTCGTTTTGCGAGTAGCCAAAGAACATCCTCGCCTTTGTCGTCCCAGGCGCCTGCTGGTAGGTGCGTCTCACGAGAGGCAATAACAGGCGAACCGCTTGCGAAGGGTTTCTCGCTCAGGAAGCGCTCATCCGGATACACGTCCGTGCCTTCCGGATGATCGATAGCGACCAGCCGTAACTGATCAATATAGTTGACCTCTTCCATCGGCTCACCAAATCGGAGACTCAATCGCCCATTGCGGGACCGCAACATAGATCCGTCCACTTTGATCCACTCGTCCGGATCATTTGGATTTCGCGTGGATGGCGACATCCAGTGGCCAACGACGGCAGCGCCTATTACGTCCGAGACAAATCGATACCTTCTTCCATCCCATGCAAAGAGAACGGGGCATGAACTTCCCCGACGATCCAGTTCCTGGAGCACGAGAGGTTTGGTCGCGGCAACATCGATTTCATCCTGCGGCACTCCCGTCGGCCATACCATGCGCACCACATCTACATGATCGGCTCTACCCAAACCCACGAGAATATCGGTTGACCCCTGACTCAGATATCCCGAACTTCCCGCCACTTCAAACTTTTGCTTCGACCCGTTGGCGAGTACTTCTACTTTTGTTCCTAGCGCGGATTTATTATCGGCCAATCCGGTAAGTGCAATTCGCAGCGAATGGTTCTGGTTTCCTCCAACGTTATGCAAAACCAATGGAGCCATACCGCCCCGCGCCACTACCAAGTCTTCTGCTCCGTCGCCATCAACATCTGCTGCGATGAGCGCCTTCGCTCCCGACAGGTCTAGATTTTCTAGCTTCAGTGCTTTGGTCACATCCTCAAAGCCCTTCGCACCACAATTGCGGAAAACTCGCAGGCGCGCGCCGTGACGCGTTTCCGTAATTGCCGCTATGTCGATCCATCCGTCGTTGTCGAAATCAATCGTTGTCAGTCCCCAGGCTCCGCTCACATCTCCCAGGGGTAACGGGACACGCTCAAAGCTTCTTCCCTCGATATTTTTCCATAGGCTCAGTCCGGGAGAACCGGCATGCGTTACAACGACATCCATCCAACCGTCCTTATTAAAGTCAAGGATGGAAATTCCGCGGGTTGGCGGCAGTGCACTGGAATAGAGAGCGATGCTTTTGAAGGCGCCCTCTCGCTGATTCTCAAAGATCGTAGGTGATGCTCCCTGACCGGCAACTAACAAGTCGACTGCACGGTCATTATTGATGTCGGATAGCACGGCACTCGCGGTCTTCTCGGAACCCCCCAGTCCGGCGGCAGCGGTCCACTCAGTAAACGTTGAGTTGCCATTATTCCGCCAAAGGACATTCGCACTCGTACCTGGGCCGAGATTGGCACCTGTAATGTAAAGATCGAGATCGCCATCATGATCGAAATCTACAAAGGTTAAACCGGCGGGATGATTCATCGAACGAACGCCAACAGCCTCGGTGGTATCGGCGAACTTACCGTGTCCGAGATTGTGGAAGATCGCGATGCGATCCTCCAGCGCAACTGCGAGATCGGGCAATCCGTCATTGTCGTAATCGCCCACTGCACATGCAATCCCGCTTCCTCGCAGTGACAGACCTGTCACTTTCACATCGATCTCGATTGGAGCACCGTCTGTTGCGATCCGATACGCTCGGATCGCGTTTGCGCCAGACTGCATTGAGATGATGTCTTTCTGTCCATTGCTTTCTGGATCAACGATGCATGCCCCTGCACTATCCGGCGGAGCATGTTCGCCGGGCTGCAACCCAATCGGGGGCGATAGAGGGACAAATGCAACGGGAATCATCGGATCCACTGCGGATTGAGGGCTAAACATATCCTCAGCCAACGCGTAATGTCCCTGCTCTCCGTAATTATCGCTGAAGACAATACCGATCTTGCTTTGAGTGATTTCCTGGAAGCGCCGGACATGGCTGCGCGCCTCCTCGGTTTTTCCTGAACGCTGAAGAGCGCGCGCCAATCCATATTGTGCTGAGGCGTGCAATGGATTGATCTGGAGCGCTCTTTCGAAATCTGGAATTGCCCGGCCGTAATCTTTCAGCCCGAGGTCGATGATGCCAACGTAGTAATGACTGTCCGCGTCTTGAGGATCAAGTTCAGCCGCGTGCTGGAACGCTTTGAGGGCTGACGGCTGATCACCTGAATCAAACAATGCGAGGCCGAGACTGTACCAAACCCTCGGATCCTTCGGCGCCATAAGGGACGCACTTTTTAGCGCTTCCTCCGCTTCAGACAAACGCCGCAGATAGATAAGTGCAATCCCTTTATTGACTACGGGTATCGGCGACGATGGGTCCTCACGATGAGCATCCTCGAAATTAACGAGGGCCTTGCCGGGAAGCTGCTGATTCATGAGAGCCACACCGATGTTATTGAGGCGGGGTGCCGCGCTATTTGCTTTCGGCGAATCAGCGCTCCACAGTGGTAGAGAGAAGAACGAAGCACATAGCAATACTACTGTTCGCGTGTTGAACGAGTAACTCAATGTGGATAGCTTCCTTGTGACACACCGCGACGGCTGACCCACATGTTTTCATTGTCCATGGCGCATCAGCTTGGCGTCTATAGCCGATGATTATAGTGCAGAGACGTGTTTGACCTGCCGTCTCTTTGGACGGCGCAGTTTCACATCTTGCGTGTCGCGGCGTAACAGAAAACTGTTTGCGAGGACAATCCTGTTCCGTCGGCGAAGACATGATTTTGCAGATTGATAGGGCGGGCAGCATAGTGAAGGTCCAAGCTCAATGAAAATCGTGCGACCGGAAGGTATCTGCAAGGCAGTCAATCGTGTTGTCTTTGGTTAGCGGTCAAGAATAAGCCTGCTTGCCGCAGATCACCCAAGAGAACATTTGTATCGCGATCGCGATCATCATGCGTGCGGGCACGCAAAATTGCCGAAGGATGCAGGGTTGCGATGATAGGTGGCAACCCCTCACGTGACTGTATTTTGCCATGCGATTGCGTGATCTTAAATCCGGAACCAAGAAGCGACTGTGCTGCAACAGCTCCAAGGCATACGATCAACTTGGGCCGAACGGTCTCTAGTTCCGCCTCAAGCCAAGGCCGGCAAGCATGGATCTCCTTCATGCTGGGTTTCTTGTGGATCCGGAGCTTACCGCGTGGTTCCCATTTGAAGTGTTTGACCGTGTTTGTAACGTAGACCTTGCGTCGATCGATTTCCGCTTCTTCCAGGCACTTATCCAGTAGCTTTCCAGCAGGACCTACAAAGGGCCGGCCTTCTTTGTCTTCCTGGTTCCCCGGTTGCTCGCCAATCATCATGATGGCAACTTTAGGTGTTTTCGAGCTGGCGCCGTTTTCCAATTCTCCAAAAACCGCTTGAGTAGCATTTCGGAAGAGATCGCAGCCGCGGCAGTTCTGCACGGCTTCTCGAAGTACAGGAAGCGTTCGGGCCGCCGGCACAAATGGCGCTGCACTTTCCTTGGCACTCCCAGGCATGGAAAACACCTCACCTGTATCGCTCAGATGCTCATATCTGATGGAACATCCACTCACACCTGTCGATCCAGGCAACAATCCGAAAGGTGCGCTACCTCATGGTCCGCTCGACCGTGAAGTGCGTAGGTTCAGCGTTCAAATCGCGCTCCACCTTGACCGCCAATGGCTCGTGCTGGCATGCAGATTGGCGATCTGTTACACCAGTTCGCGGATCTTGTCATGGGCATTTGTGATTGCAATTTTGGAACGATTTGGTTCCCCTCGAACCAGCGCCTCCGCAAGCTTCAATGCCTGCGAGGCCTTGATCTTTGCCGGCATCGGAGGGGTAAATTGATCCACTACGGCTTCAATCAAAGCCGCTCCACGGCGGTTGAGCACATCGTCGAGTTGTGCACCGCATGTCGCGGGATCGTCGATTTGCACGGCATCGATGCCCGCCCCACGAGCAATCGTGACGAAATCGGCGGGATAGAGATCGCAGGCATATTCCGGATTCCCCAGGAATACCATCTGCTCCCACTTGATCTGGCCAAGGGTATTGTTCTTGATGACGATGATCTTTATGTTGAGCTTGTACGCTGCTACCGTAATCAGCTCCCCCAAAAGCATGCTGAGACCACCGTCACCGATGATGCAAAAGACCGGACGGTCCGGAAAGGCAACAGCCGCGGCGATCGCGTATGGCAGGCCGCAGGCCATGGTAGCCAGATTCCCCGAGCAGCTGTGCTGTTGCCCGCGCAAGGCGGGGACATACCTTGCCCACCAGGTCGTGATCGTGCCTGAGTCGGAGGTGACGATCGCGTTTGAAGGAATGCGCTTGCCCAGCTCCCAACCGATGACTTGGGGCTTCATGGGTTTATCGCTTCGTGTCCCGCGCTCCTCCATCAACTTTTCCCACTCACCCTTCGCCTTTTGAGCCTTCTCCAAAAAGTCTTTCTTATGTGGCTGAAGCAAAGGCACAAGCGCGCGCAAACATCTCTTCGCATCCCCTACCAGCCCGACATCGACGGGGTATCTCAAACTGATACGTTGGGGATCTATGTCGATTTGCACGCCTTTCACTGAGCCTGGTTCAGGCAGAAACTCGATGTATGGGAAAGAAGTACCCACCATAAAGAGAGTGTCGCAGCCTTCAAGAGCATCCTGAGACGGCTCTGTACCCAGCAGCCCGACGCCGCCGGTTGTGTACGGACTGTCGTCCGGCACGGCAGCTTTCCCTAACAAGGCCTTGACGATCGGTGCTCCCAGAATCTCCGCTACTTCCTCCAGTTCCTCCGTCGCGTGCAGTCCACCCTGGCCGGCTAAAATCACAATCTTTTCGCCACGATTCAGAATGTCCGCGGCATGTTCCAGCTCAATCTTCGCCGGTATTTGTTCAAAGTAGGCCGGTACTGCTGAAGTGTGGTGAACCGGATTGCGCTCCGATCTCCCCTTCTTTATCTCCTGGACCTGCACATCGACCGGAATTGTGATGTGAGCCACGCCTCGCGAGGATAGCGCCGTACGTATCGCCAGATCAGCGACGCTTTCCATGTGTGCGCCACTCATAACACGCTCGTTGAAATCCGCTACATCCATGAAGAGCTTGTCGAGCGCGACGTCCTGTTGCGTGAACGTTCCAATCAGATCGCTGTGCTGCATCCCAGTAATCGCCAGGACGGCGGCATGATCCATCTTTGCGTCGTAGAGACCGTTCAGCAGGTGGATGCCACCGGGTCCTGATGTCGCAATGCAGACACCGATACGTCCAGTGAATTTCGCATATGCACAGGCCATGAAGGCTGCTGCCTCCTCATGGCGAACGTGAATGAATCGGATCTTGTCCTGATTTTTTCGGAGCGCCTCAAATACTCCGTTGATCCCATCGCCGGGCAAGCCAAAAACCGTGTCGACGCCCCACGCCAAAAGGCGTTCTACGAGCACATCTGATGCATTGGTCACAAAAGACTCCGAATCTGCTGGGCCTGCCAGATATCAAGTAGGACGCCGGTTTAGCATCTGGAGTTTTCCTTGCCCGTTCGGCAGCAGCCCTTGGCCTGCCTGTTCATGGAGCATTCAGAAGAACGTGCGAATCACGTCGATGACACGGTATTGCGCATCGAGGACTGGTAGGGCACGCCACTTGTCAAATGTCAGGCATGGATGAGATATGTCAAAGGCGATCATGTCGCCAACTCGGAGATCATCCTCTCGGGCAATCTGCATATATGCGTGCTGATCCATCATCCTTGTCAAGGTCCAGTGCGCTGCCGCAGGCGTGGGCGCGACATCTCCTGGTCTGTAGTGCAGCGAGGGAGACGGAAGCCCCGCATCGAACGCCGCATCCCGCTTGCCCATTGCGACGATCGCCTTGTTCGCCTCTGGAATCGATTGCACATACGCCCAGATCTGGAGCGCTGGCAAAAGGCCAGTGTGCATTTGGGCTGCAATCGAATTGCGGCGCATGACATTTGCCTGCGCCTCCCGATACATACCAGCGTCATGCGTCAGATAGCAGCCGGGGCGCAGGACAACCTCGACCGCATCCGGCAAATGCGCATTGCTGAAAACATCTGCTACCACGTCGTACCATGCCGAGCCCGCACCGGACAGCAGGATGGGCGAGCGCTGAAATCTCTTTGCAACCGCGAGTCGGCGAGTCACGGCCAGTGCACGTTCGAGGAAGGCACGAATCAGTATCTCGTCATCAAGTACGCCTTCGTATATTTCAACACCGCTCAGAAGGAGAGTACTGTCCCAGCGCTCTAAAGCGGCCAGCACCGCTGTCAGTTGCTCATCTCCGCGTACTCCGGTGCGCCCTCCGGGAACTCCCAACTCCACCAAGACATTCAAGTGTTGCTCGTGCTTGGAGTAGAAGGAGCCCAACAGATCAATTTGCGCGGCTGAGTCCACAAGGCAGTAGTAATCAAAGGTGGAATCTTCGAGCAGACGCGAGATGATCGCCATATTTTCTCTGCCAACCAATTGGTTCGCCATCAGCACGCGCCTCACCCCATACCGGTAAGCCACCTGTGTTTGCTGAGCGGTCGCCAGCGTAATACCCCATGCGCCGGATTTCAGTTGCATGTGGAACAACGCTGGAGCCATCGTGGTTTTGCCGTGAGGGGCCAGCTTCACGCCATAAGCTGCGATGAACTGCTGCATCCATGCGAGATTGTGCCGGAGCCGGTCTTCATACAGAACTGCCGAGGGCAGGCTGAGATCTTCGCGAAGCAGGTTCCAGTTCAGTGCGGTAAAGTCGATTTGCTCAGGCTCGCTTTCTAAGCAGCCCAGGCCTTTGTCTAAAGGACCTGCTCTCTTTTCATCACCGGATGAAGCGGTCATTGGGTAAGACAAAGACGATCTCCTTTTAGCGCCGGCAGCAATCTGCGAACATTCGAAGATAGAAGTTGCATCCAGCCTATATCCTGAAAGCGTGACTGTGCTGACGTGCGATACGGTTATCAGGAAGGCGAATGTCTTCGACGGGAGTGGCGCTGCGCCAGAGTCACGCGACGTCGCGATTCTAGGCGATCGCATCCTTAAGCTTGGACGAGAATTGCTGGTAAGCGCGTCGAACTGCGTCGATGCCGACGGCCTTGCACTGGCGCCTGGCTTCATCGATGCACACACGCACGACGACATCGCTGTGATCAGCAATCCCGGGATGCTGCCCAAGCTCTCGCAAGGCGTCACGACCGTGATTGTAGGCAACTGCGGTATCAGCGCTGCTCCCGTGAAACTGCGCGGCGAACCACCCGATCCGATGAACCTGCTGGGCGGCTCTGATGCGTTTTGTTATCCAACATTCGCGGCGTATGTCGCCGCCATCCAGCGCGCTCAACCCGCCACAAACGTGGGGGCGCTTGTGGGACACACATCTCTTCGCAACAACCACATGGACAGGCTCGACCGTACCGCCAACGGAGCCGAGATCAAGGCCATGTGTGCACAGTTGCAGGAAGCTCTTGATGGCGGTGCATTAGGATTGAGCACCGGATTGGCATATCTCTCCGCAAATGCTGCTTCGACGCGAGAGGTATCTGCTCTGGCACAGCCGCTGGCCTCTGCAGGCGCCATATACACCACTCACATGCGCTCTGAGACGGACGCCATCCTTTCGGCGATGGAGGAAGCATTTGAAGTCGGTCGTACCAGCCGCGTGCCGACGATTATCTCTCATCTGAAATGTGCGGGGGTTGATAACTGGGGTCGAAGCGGCGAGGTATTACAGGCTCTCGATACTGCGCGGATGTCGCAGCCTGTAGCCTGCGATTGCTACCCCTATGCTGCTGGGTCGAGCACGCTCGATCTGCGGCAGGTGGACGAACGCGTCGCCATCACGATTACATGGAGCTCCGCGCGGCCTGAGATGTCGGGCCGTGATCTGAAGCAAATCGCCGAAGAATGGAATGTGACGGCACTGGAGGCCGCAAAGCGCCTGCAACCTGCCGGAGCTATCTATCACAGCATCTTCGAGGATGACATGCGCAGGATTCTGTCTCATCCGGCAACCATGATCGGCTCCGATGGGCTGCCCAATGATCCGCGACCCCATCCCCGCCTGTGGGGAACATTTCCGCGAGTGCTCGGCCATTATTGCCGCGAAGAGAAATTGTTTTCGCTGCATGAAGCGATATACAAGATGACCGGGATGCCTGCAGAAAAGTTCGGCCTTCCGCAGCGCGGCCGGATACGAGAGGGTTATTACGCCGATCTCGTGCTCTTTGATCCTAAAAGAATCATCGATAAGGCCACGTTCTCAGATCCCACACGTCCGGCAATCGGAATAGAGCGGGTCTGGGTAAACGGAGCGCTTTCCTACACCAGCCAAGGCGTTACGGAAAGCCGCTCCGGGCGTTTTCTGCCGCGGCAGCACAATATGAATAAATAACATGGAGATATCGGGAGGTATTGGATGAGCTTAAAGCGATATGGTGCCGACGGAAGCACCGGAACCGGAGGGCAGCATCTTCCGTTTGCCCGTGCAGTCGAAGCGGATGGCTGGCTTTATGTCTCAGGGCAGGTGCCCATGGCCAATGGTGAATTGACCTCAGGCAACATCACTGCCCAGTCTAGACAAGCGATTCGCAATCTATTGTTGATCCTGGACGAAGCAGGATACGGACCGGAACATGTTGTGCGCTGTGGTGTCTGGCTTGAAGATCCGCGGGATTTCGCTTCATTCAATGCCGTTTTTAAGGAATATTTCGGCAATCATCCACCGGCACGAGCATGCGTAGTCTCAAGTATGGTTGTGGACTGCAAGGTGGAGATAGACTGCGTGGCATTCAAATCAGTCGCCTCATGACGGTCGATTGGCCGAGATTACTGCGCGCCATACCATGCAGCAGTTCGGCGGATGGATTCTTCAAGACTGACGATCTGTTCTAATCCCACAAGCTGTTTCGCACGGCTGACGGAAGGCACATAGCGCGACGGAGCAATGCCCGGTGTCGCGGAACCTGCCACTCGGATTATCGCCTCCGGGTCCAAAGTCTGGGCGACTGTCTGCGCGAGTTCGAAGATACTCATATCCTCAGCTGAGCCGACATTGATCGGTATAAGTGAAGGAGCCCGAAACAGCATCGTCCACAGCCAGATCGCGAGATCAGCGCCGTAAAGGTAGGAACGCCGCGGGGTTCCGTCACCCTGAATAGCTATGGGCTCTCTGCGTATTACATTGCCAATGAAATTGCCGATAGCAAAATGAGCATCCAGCGGAAGATGCGGACCACAAAAAGCCCAGCAACGCGCAATCGCGCACTCAATGCCGGCGGTCTTTTGATACAGCGCACACATCAGTTCAGCGGCACGTTTCCCCTCCGCATAGACGCTGGTCGGATCCAGCGGATCCGGCGCCCCCGCGTAGGACTCCGGAAGGTGTGTGATTTCCGTAGGTTGTCTGCCATACACCGCACCTGAACTAGTTAACAGGAAGCGTGCAGCGCCATGGGCGGCCGCAAATTCCAAAGCTCGTTCCGTGCCTGCAAGAATCGTGGAAAGCATCTCCAGCGGTGCGTCGGCCGCCTGGCGCGCGCTGGCCTCCGTGGCTGCGTGAATGACGAAGGGGAATTCGCCCTCAGGAAATTCAAAGTCTCTGACGTCGCCCGCCAGCAGTTGCACGGCAGGATCAGCGGCAAGGTGCGGCGCCTTGGCCATGAAATTGGCGGGACCGCGGGTTAGGACAGTCACACTTGCATTTAGGGCTAGTTCGCGATTGATATGGCAAAAGCTCTCGACTAACCAGCAGCCAAAGAAGCCGGTGCCGCCGGTAATGAAGATCCGCTGCCCGCGCACTGCCTCCCACAGCGTTTCGGTCTGGTGCAAAATGAGGTCAAGATCTGTACTGGAAAGGCGTCGCGCCATCATGTGCTGTACAGTCTACCTCGCTTCAGATTTCGAGACCCCAAAGAGGACGGAATTCTGCAATGGTCGTGCATATGCAAAGCAGACCAAGCTCCTCTCGTCATAACCTGACCACTTGGTTGATGAATACTTATGCTGGAGCGAAGGCTTACTAAGGAGAACACCTGGCATGTCCGCACATATGAGCGCGCAAACACCTTTCAAAGGCAACAAGCTTCTCGGCGCCCTTGGCCTTCTCTCATTTTTGCTGTGCACAGCATGCGGGGACCTGAATGCCATGCAGCATCCGGATCCGCCCTTTGTCGGAGATGCGCCCTCCCAGGTACCGCCTTTGGCCAAAGATCTGTCGCCTACCTTCAAGCGGAGCGACGTCGAAAAAGCTCTGCGCAAGGTTGCCGATTGGCAATTGGATAGAGCGCGCCCCCACTTCAACCAGGATTGGACATATGCCGCGCTCTATGCCGGCTTCATGGCCCTGCCAACCGCTGTTTCAGGCTCGCGCTACCAGGATGCCATGCTGCAAATGAGCAAGAGTTTTGAGTGGCAGTTAGGTCCGCGCATTGCTGTCGCTGATGATCAAGCGATCGGACAGACATACATGCAGCTCTATCTGGACCATCATGATCCAGCAATGATGGCTCCCACCCGCCAACGCTTTGAGGCCGTAATGCAAATGCCCGATAATCCGGCGAAGCCGCTGTGGTGGTGGTGTGACGCTTTATTCATGGCGCCTCCTGTCTTAGCTGAGCTTGCAAAGGCTACAGGGGATCGGCGCTATCTCATATTTCTCGATCGCGAATGGTCCGTTACGACAGCTAAGCTATACGATCCCGCGCAGCATCTCTTCTATCGTGACGCAAGCTTTCTCAATCAGCATGAGCAAAATGGGAAGAATATATTCTGGTCTCGGGGTAACGGTTGGGTTATGGCCGGATTGGTCCGGGTTCTTGAATATATGCCACAGGACGATCCACTTCGATCAAAGTACGTGCATCAACTGCAGGAAATGGCAGCAGCAGTTGCTCCGCTGCAAGGCGATGATGGCTTATGGCGTCCCGGGCTCCTCGATGCAGATGCCTACCGCCTGCCGGAAAATTCCGGCTCCGCGTTCATTACCTACGCCCTGGCTTATGGCGTGAGGAATAATATTCTTGACCGGAAACGCTACCTTCCGCGTGTGAAAAAGGCCTGGGCAGGTCTGCTGTCCCACGTTTACCAGGATGGGCGTCTTGGTTGCATCCAGCCAATCGGCGCCGCTCCAGGAGCTTTCACCCCCACATCAAGCTATGTTTACGGTGTCGGCGCCTATCTGCTTGCCGGCTCTGAGATCTACAAGCTTGCGCATTGAGGAGAAGTCCGATAGCCCCTGAACCGAAGACGGCTTCTGTCCCCGTCAGACCCGGACAGTAAGATTTATCAGCCTCATCATGTCTGCTTTCCGATCACAACACGATGTCCAGCAACTGACAGCATCCTTCTTCGATCAACTGGCGCTGCAGATCGTCGCGAACCTCTGCGCGCAATCCTAACTCTTCGACACCGCACATCAACTGCTCCAGTGAACGGAATACACGTAATTCGCGCGCCCGACCGGTAGTAGCGAGTTCCATCACAAACCGTCGACCCAGGAAGTGCTCGCTGCACACCGGCACAACACGCAGCGAACACAACATAGCCCGTTTCGATCGCGAAGGCCCAGCGGGTGCACCGGCCAAAACTTGCCTCTCATCCGGACAATGCATCGACTCATCCATCTGTTCCAGCCCTCACTCTCCCGTGTTATAGAGTAGTGACCAGCACGCCTCTTTCGTTTCATCCTGGGCCCTGCTGTGCGACGTAATTTGCGATGGCCGGTATACACTTACACCACTTCAGTCCGGCAAGAGATGGGTCAAAGTGGACTTCCAGGCGTTTGATAGCGCTTACGTCGAAAGGCTCCGTGCGGGGGATCGGGACACCGAAAGCCACTTCATTGCATATTTCGGCGAGTTGATCGGGCTGAAATTGCGCTCCAGGCTTGCTTCCCCACAGGCGATCGAGGACGTGAAGCAGGAAACCTTCGCGCGCTGCCTGCAACTGCTGAGAAATCCGGGTGGCGTCCGCAATGCCGAGCGCCTCGGTCCGCTGGTGAACTCCATTTGCAACCATGTGCTCTCAGAGCACTTTCGCGCCACCAGTCGAACCGAAGCCTTCGACGAGCAATCCGCGAATAACTTTGTCGCGCGCGAACCAGATGCCCTGACTCGCGTCATTGCGGAAGACACACGCCGGATCGTCCTCCAGGTGCTCGAAGAACTGCCGGAGCGCGACCGTACCATCCTCCGAGCGGTCTTTTTGGAGGAGCGGGAAAAGGATGAGGTGTGCCGCGAAATCGGCGTCACTCGGGATTACATCCGCGTGCTGCTTCATCGGGCAAAACACTCATTCCGCGAGGCTTACAACGCCCGAACAGCCGGCCGGCAAACATGCTGAGCTCGCATGAAACGGAAGGCCCTGTCGCTGCACCATCTGTTAGTTGAGATATTCGCCTATGAATCATGACCAGGCAATTCGCGAACAAGCAGTCGAACGGTATCTCCTTGGCGAGCTTCCGGAAGACGCCCGGGCCGACTTCGAAGAGCACTTTTTCGATTGCGCTTTGTGCGCTGCAGATCTGAAGGACGGCGCAGTGTTCGTAGACACCCTTCGGCTCGATCCGCGGCCGGTTAGCTCGCCGCAGCCGAAGATACATCTGGTCGCGAAGCACAACCCTGCTCGCTGGCTCCGCCCCTGGCTGGTGCCGGCGCTCGCCGCGTCCCTGCTGGTGGTTGCTTATCAGAACGTCCTGGTGCTGCCCGGTTTGCGACATATCGTGGCCGTCGCTCAGGCCCCCGCAGTGATGAACAATGTCGTGTTGGCAAATATCGACGCCCGCGGAGCAGAGATCCCGAAGTTGCTCGCGCCGGCCCATGGCTCTTTCCTCATCTCTGTGGACGTTCCGTCCAAATCCGAGTATGCGTCCTACATCTGCGCGCTCTACAATGCTTCGGGCGAACGGCTCTGGCAGATGCCGATTACAGCGCAGCAGGCTGAAAACACGGTCTCGCTTCGAGTGCCCACGGACAAAGCTACGAATGGCACCAACGAGTTGCGAGTCCTCGGCATACCCTCCACCGGCGGATCCCCCGTAGAAGTAGGACGCTACCGCTTCACCCTTCAGGTTTCGCAGTAATTCAGACTTACCGGAGAAAGCAATGGACGCGAGTCAGGAGCGGGTCTTTCACTACCATGCGGATGCAAATGCGCTCGGCGGCGTGCTGACGCATCCATACAAGACGGTTATCTCGACCGCAGCCAATTCATCTCTTTCCAATGCCGGCGGATATAACAGCTCGCCGACAGTGCCTTACCATCTCGACCACGTCCTCCAGTGCAAGGCCGCCTACACCCACACCACCGGGGGCGAAGAGGGTGAGGATGAGAATGGTAACTGGGCAACCCTGACGACCGCAGTCGTCGAAGGCATCAACCTCCTCGAAGTAGTGACCGCGGACAAGGTTGTGGCGCAGATCGGGACAAAACATCCCAAAATTGGGAACGTCCCGAGCATATCCTTCGTCGGCTCACAGTTCGTGAATCTGCGTATTAATGGTGAGATCGTCGATCCCGTCCTCGATCTCCATCCCTTCCCCGCACCTCCGCGGCCAAAGAAGGGCTCTTCAAGTGGCAAATCACCAGCCGCCAACAGACTGGCCGAGATCCGGCAGTTTTCCCCGTATCATCATGGAGATGTGCGAAAGCTCGCAAAGAAGCAAAGCAGCAAGTTGGTTGGGCCGTCGCACGATCCGGATATATTGAAACGCCGCTATGGCTGGCTTGCGTCTGATGACGAAATCGAGAGTCGGGGTCACCTCCTGTGCTCACTGGTGACCGAGTACCGCAAGGGCGACTCGAAGAATACCTACGGGCATGTGATCCACGTGCCTGGCTTCGGAAACGTATTCCTCGCCGAATTGATCTTCGACGGAAAGGCATTCCATCTGACGATGATTCGAGCGGAAATGGGCTGCGCCTCTTCCGGCACAGTCAGCATGGCCGCCGCCCGAACGAACGGAACTGGCTATCCATAGTCATCGCTTGCCTCATCGGGTTGGTTTTTCTGACGGCGTGCCGTGAGTCGGCAACTGAACACGCCCAGGCTCAATATGCGCAGATCGAAGAGTTGTTGCTGCACGGACAGCTTGACTCAGCTCTAACGAAGGCAACTCAAGCCATGAGAGGGCGGCGCTCCCCGCTCTGGGTGGCGCGTTTTCGCTTAGAAGCCGCCAAGGTGCGTCTGGTTAAAGGACAAACCAATGAGGTGATCCAACTGCTGGAAGAGGGTTGGACGCCCTATGCCGCTGATCCGGATCTCACAGCTCAACGTCTGTGCCTACTCTCGCTCGCTTACGCACGCGAAGGTGACACAGGTCGGGCGACCGAAGCCATCGATAAAGCTGATCAACTCAAAACAGTTTCACCGTCCGCAAAGGCCGAAATTTTTGCGGCGCGGGCACGATTCGAAGCCTTGGCGAATCACTTCAACGAGGCAAGATCGCTCTTTCAGGAAAGCCTGGCGACGGCTCGCATCGGTGGCAACCGATTCTCCGAAGCCAGCGCCCTGCTCAATTTGAGCATGATCAATCTCCAACAAGATCACTATGAGGATGCCGTGGAACAATCCGAGGCCGCGGCCCGCGTTGCGAACTCCATCGGAGCCCGTGTGCTCCTTGAGAAAGCCCGGGGAAATGTTGGCTGGGCCTATTACGAAACCGGAGACTATCAGCGGGCACTCGCAAGTTTCAACAATGCCGCGGCAAGTGCCGATACGGTCGGTTCAACGATTGATCAAGAGCTTTGGAATAACACAGCAGGCATGAGCGAGGCTCACCTAGGAGACCTCAATGGCGCCAGGCAGCATTATGAGCGCGCATTGGGTTTGGCACATTCGTTGAATAACGCTTCGGAACTTTCTCATGTCGATCAGGCGCTTGCGACGCTCCTCCTGCATACATCGCATCCGGAGGCAGCCGAAAAGTACGTAAATGACGCAAGAACCCTCGCGCGACAGACGGGAGATACCTTCGACGTCCAGCTTGGCGAACTTTTAGAGGCACAGTTTCTTGCCCGTCGCGGTGAAACAGCAAGAGCCAAAACGCTCCTCTTGGAGGTCGAACAGCGGACGCAGCCATTCCCTACGATTCAACTCGATGCACAGCACACGCTGGCGGACGTATGCGACAAAGGTGGAGAGTATAGCCAGGCAGAGAACTGGTTTCAACGCTCCATCGCAACCTATAACTCACAACGATCCCAGTTGCATACAGACGACGCACGCCTCCCCTTCTCTCAGAACGGTCGCGACCTTTACACGGACTACGTCGCCTATCTCATTCGCAATCATCGAACGGATGAAGCGCTTGACGTAATCGATCAGGGCAGAGCAGAAACCCTCGCCGAGGGGCTTGGGCTCGGAAACCAAGGCACATCATCAACCCACCTCCGTCGGCCGTCTCTCACAGGATTGGCTCGTCAGTCGCACGCGGTCATTCTCGTATATGCTCTGTCGCCGCAAGGGTCCTACTTGTGGGCGGCAAATGGCAAAAAATCGAGCTTTTATCCCCTTCCAGATCGCGCCGAGATTCTGACGCAACTTGCAAACCACAGGCGCTCGATTCTCGCAGCCAAAGACCTCGTAGCCGACCAACGCTCCGCCGCCCACGCTCTCTACGACATGCTGGTCAAGCCGGCAGAGCATCTCATCCATCCCGGCGATCGCGTCTTCATCGTCGGCGATGACGGGCTCAATGGCCTTAACTTTGAGACCCTCCTGACCCCGGGCGGAATCCAGCCACTACTGGATCGAAGATGTCACCATCACCCAACTCCCGTCTGCTGCGGCTTCTCGCTTCGACGCAACGGGCCGACCACACGCGCACAGTTCGATAGCGCGTCAAAGCCAGCTACTCGTGATCGGCAATCCTATTTACACCGGCCAACAGTACTCCCCTCTTCCGCATGCAGCAGACGAGATCTCGGATGTTGCGGCGCATTTTCCTGACAACGCACGAACTGTCCTGACGGGCTCAAGTGCCTCACCCGCCGCATACGTTCGAAGCGAGCCCGGCCGCTTCGACTATATCCATTTCGTCTCCCACGCTGTGGCCAGCGAGCTGGTCCCGCTCGATTCGGCGGTCATCCTCTCCGCACAAGGCGCAACGCCAGACACCGCAAAGCTCTACGCGCGTGACATTTTGAGCAGGCCCCTGCGCGCGGATCTGGTGACCATCTCCGCATGCCAGGGCGCCGGCGTGCGCGCATATGCCGGGGAGGGCCTGGTGGGGCTCGCTTGGGCGTTTCTCCGTGCCGGTTCTCGCAATGTCATCGGCGCGCTGTGGGATGTCAGCGATGCTTCTACTCCCGAGCTCATGCAGCACCTTTACGATGGTATAGCCGCCGGTCAAGCGCCGGACGCTGCCCTGCATGCTGCCAAACTGGACATGCTGCATAGCCGCGGAGTGTTTCGAAAACCCCTATACTGGGGCGCATTTCAGCTTTACTCTTCGGGCCAATAAGTAGGATCGGACGTTCCAAGTCGCTCACGGCTTCCCTGTATACTTTGCTCATACGAACAGAGAAGTCGCGCCATCGACCTCCTGACGTTCTCCGTTCCATGACTGACCCCATCGCAATCTCCACCGGCGCTTCCCCCGACATGACTCATACGCTGAAGCTTCCATCGGACGCGCAGCCGAAAACCCGTACTGTCAGGCGCTCGTCGATGAGTGAAGTTCCAGCCGATGACGCAATGACGGGCGCGCAGCGATTTCTGCGCGCTTGCCTGCGGCAGCCGGTCGATGTCACTCCGGTGTGGTTCCTGCGTCAGGCCGGCCGATACATGGCGGAATATCAGGCCGTCCGTCGTCACCACTCTCTTCTGGAGATTTGCCAGACACCGCAGCTCGCGGCAGAAGTCACCATCACGGCTGCAGAGAAGCTGGATGTGGATGCTGCCATCATCTTTGCCGATCTGCTGCTCCCCTTCACTCCGATGGGGCTCGATTTCGAGTTCATCAACGGTGAAGGCCCCGCTGTCCATCATCCGGTGCGCACCGCCGCCGACATCGATGCTCTGCGTACGGACCGCGCCGCAGAACTTGGTTACGTAAGCGAGGCCATTCAACGAGTCGCAGCCCACTTCAAAGAAAGGCTCGGCATTATCGGCTTTTGCGGTGCGCCCTACACCTTGGCGAGCTACATGATCGAAGGCCGCGGCTCGCGCAACTGGATCGAGACGAAAAGCCTGATGTACCGCGACCCGGGCGCATTTCGCGCACTGCTCGAAAAACTCATCGAGGTCCTCGTCCCATATTGCCAGCAGCAGATCGAAGCCGGCGCGGACGTCATCCAGATCTTCGATAGCTGGGTGGGCTCGCTGTCCGTTCAGGATTATCGCGAATTCGTCCTGCCGCTCACGACTGCATTCGTTCGTCGCGTTCAGTCATTTGGCGTGCCCGTCATCTACTTCGGAGTGGATACAGCAAGCCTTCTTCCCGCAATGCGTTCTACAGGAGCCGACGTATTGGGCCTGGACTGGCGGGTGCCACTCGACGCCGCATGGGCAAGTATGAATCACGCATGCGCGGTTCAGGGAAATCTCGATCCCATCACTCTTTTCGCTCCTCAGGATCTGATCCGCGATCGGGTGCGCAGCATCCTGTCGCAAGCTGCACGACGTCCTGGACACATCTTCAACGTCGGACACGGCATCGTGCCCGGCACTCCCGTCGAAAACGTGCAGGCTGCGGTCCGCTTCGTTCGCGAATACTCAACCGCAATACAGGGCCCGGACGCCATGACAGTCAGCGAACGCTCTGCGGTTCTGTTGCTGGCGCACGGCACCCCTGATGCGCTGAATGAAATTCCGGAATACCTACGCAACGTGACGAGTGGCCGCCCCATACCGCAGGCAGCCATCGACGAAATCACCCACCGCTATAGTCTTATTGGCAAAAGCCCGCTCAATGACATCACCATGACGCAGGCGCATCTGCTGCAGCAGCACATTGGACTGCCCGTCTATGTCGGCATGCGCAACTGGAAGCCTTACATCGCTACGGTCGTTCGGCAAATGCGCGAGGTTCACATCTCCTCGGCCGCGGCCATCTGCCTCGCACCCCAGAACTCCCGCACCAGCGTTGGACTGTATCGGCGCGCAGTGCTCGCCGAAGCCGGCCGCGACCTGTTAGTCGACTTCACCGAGACCTGGGCCGACCACCCACTGCTGATCGAAGCCTTCGCCGAGCGGCTGCGCTCAAAATATCGTGAGCTGGCTGCTGAAGTTGGCCAGAGTATCCCGATAGTTTTCACAGCGCACAGCGTGCCCTGCCGCACGGTCCAGAGCGCATCCCACGCTACCGAGTCCCGGCCCCCCGCAAGGGCAAGCGGTCCTGATCCCTATGCCGTCGAGGCGAAACGGACAGCCGCACTCGTCGCCGCACAGCTTCGCACGGAAGGTCTGCGCGATGACAACTGGTTCTTTGCCTTCCAGAGCCAGGGGATTTCAGGTGGCCCGTGGATAGGCCCGACCGTCGAAGACACGCTCTCGACTCTCCGCAGGGCAGGACATGCCACCGTCATCATTCAGCCGATCGGGTTCCTCTGCGATCATGTCGAAATCCTCTACGACATCGACATCGGCTTTCGCGAATTCGGCCGGAAACTTGGGCTGCGCGTCGAACGCACCGAGTCCCTCAATGAATCGCCGACGCTCACGCGCGCCCTTGCCGATCTCGCCGAGCGAGCTTTGGCACGCCTCGCAGCACACGCCGCCACTGGCGTTCCCGTTCCGTGAAGAAGCGCGTCGCGATCCTCGGCGGCGGTATCAGTGGACTCACTGCAGCATACGTACTCCAGCGCGACTACTCCGAAACATGCGAGTTCACTCTCTTCGAGGCGGAGAATCGGCTCGGCGGCATCATTGAAACCGTCCACGCGGAGGGCTTCACGATCGAATGCGGCCCTGATTCCTGGGTCACCGAGAAGCCGTGGATGGAACAATTGGCGCGCGAATTGGGACTCGCCGATGAGCTGCTGCGTTCCAATGATCACGCACGCCGCACCTACATTGCGATCAATGGAGCGCTTACTCCTCTTCCCGACGGCATGCGCATGATGGTACCGGCCGATCTAGCCGCAGTGTCGGCATCACCGCTCTTCAGCGAAGCGGCCAAACGTGCCTACATAGCGGAGCCCTCGCGCGCCGAGGAGTTGCGCGAGATGGCATTAGCAAACCGCCAAGATGACTCCGACGAAAGTGTCGCAGCCTTTGTACGCCGCCACTTTGGCGGTGAGGTCGTGGACACCGTAGCCAGGCCGCTGCTTGCCGGAGTTTTCGGCGGCGATATTGAGAAACTGAGTGCGCGCGCCTTGCTCGCACCGTTCATCACGATGGAGGCGCAGCACGGATCGCTCATCGCTGGCCTGCGGCAACGCAGCCACGTTTCCGAATCGCCCGTCTTCACAACTCTGTCAAGCGGACTCGGCACGATGGTGGATCGCTTGCGACTGAGTCTGCCCACAACCTCCGTGCGACTTTCCCATCCGGTACTCGCCGTCCATTCACTGCCATCTGGATGGATAGTAGAGACCGCCGCGGGCCGCGAATCATTCGATCGAGTTCTTATCGCAACACCGCTCGACACCACGCGCCGATTGCTCGCTTCTCTGCCATTTCGAGAGGCACAGCGCGCAGCACCACTGCTGCCCTCTGTCGCGACCTCCGGCCTGGTCGTTGCTCTTGGTTACAAGGCGCAGGCCAAACCCGCTCCAGGCATTCCAAGCGGCTTCGGGCTGCTCGTAGCTGCGAACACTGCAAGCTACTGCTCGCTGCTTGCCTGCACCTTTCTCCATCAGAAGTTTTTGGGGCGTGCTCCGGAAGGCGCGACACTTCTGCGCGCCTTCTTCGCGAGCGCCGCGGCCGACGAGCTTTCATCCCGGCCTGACGACGAAATCGCAGCCATCGCACACGATCAGCTCACGGGCCTTCTCGGCTCGCTCCCTCCGCATGCAGATGTAACTGTCGTGCGTCGCTGGCCGCATTCACTTCCGCAATATGAAGTCGGCCATGTCGAGCGCATGGCGCAGTTCAACATCTGCTTATCGGCCCTGCCGGGAATCGTCGTAGCGGGCAACGCTCTTCGCGGCGTAGGTTTGCCCGACCTTGTCCGCGATGCGACGCTTGCCGCGCATGCCCTCGCCCGCGATTAAGATCTTCACTCCTCGCGCTCCAGGAGGTCGGCCAGCGTCTTCTTGTGCCGGCGCTCGCGCCGCTCTCGCTGTGGCTCACTCGCGATCACCTTCTCAGGCTTAGGCTGGCCAACACGCTCGCGGGCATTCCGCTTCACCGCCTTGGTCACCGAGAACGTCGCCCTCTTCTTCTTCGCCATGCGCCACTCCTGACTGGCCGCTGCCCTCCTCAGTATGGAATACTTTCTCGGATGCGGAGCACTGGAGTATTTTTCGCAACCAGGTGATCAGTGGAAGCATTTGCTGTGGTTCCGCCAAAAGCTCCCATGTGCGCCTGGTCTGTGCAGAAAATGCTGCCGCCCGCGGATAAGGATGGTATCGGATGGAGGAACGCGACTTTTTTGATGAGCGACCGGAGCAGCGCACCCACACACTCACGTGTCCGCATTGCGGCAAGGCCGACGAGTACCCCATAGCATGGCTGGTCCGCCGCAAGAAGGCATCGCTGCCTCGCCATGCCGACGAACGCGATCGCGCTCGCTTCGCCAAGGCACAGTCTTACATGGTGCGACGCGACGATATGGTTGGCTGCAAAAACGTCCGCTGTCGCAAGCGATTCGAGGTCACGAGTCTTCAGTCAGTCGCCTTTATGTGAATTCTTGCCTTGACTCAAAACAGTGTTTGACTCTCCCGTTGCTGGAGACCCTAAAAGAGAAGCATGCTGAAGATTGGTGACTTTTCCTCTCTTGCGCAGGTCTCCATCAAAACGCTTCGGTACTACGACGAGCGCGGATTACTCTCGCCCGTGCGTGTCGATCCGGAGACCGGCTATCGCTACTACTCCGCATCCCAGATCTCGCGGCTCCATCGCATTCTCGCGCTCAAGGATTTCGGCTTCTCCCTGGAGCAGATTGCGGCCTGCCTCGAAGAGAAGGTCACTGCGGAGCAGATGCGGGGCATGCTCCTGCTGCGTCAGGCCGAGCAGCAAGTGCGTGTGGCGGAAGAGCACGATCGTCTCAGCAGACTTCAGAGCCGCATCCGGCTCATCGAACAGGAGACGTCTATGTCACAAGAAGTGGTTCTCAAACAGCTGCCTAAACAGTGGGTAGCCTCCGTGCGGGAGACGATCGCGAACTATCCCGCGGTGGGCGCCCTTTATCCTCGGGTGATCGCCGGTGTGGGGCCAGGCGTTGTTGGACAGGCGCCGTGTTTTGCCATGTGGCACGATCCCGAGTTCCGCGAATCCGATGTGGATGGCGAAGCCGGGATATTCCTTAGAGAGCCCATCACTGCAACAGGCGATGTCCGGGTATACGAGTTGGCCGCCGCGACCGTAGCGAGTGCCATTCACGCTGGCTCGTATCAGCGCCTTCAGGAGGCATACGATGCCTTGCTGCGCTGGGTAGGCAACAACGGTTACCAGGTATCTGGTCCCATTCGCGAACTCTACCTGCAGAACTCCCAGCCGGTGCGTCAGGATGACGAGTCATACATCACCGAGATCCAGGTGCCGGTCACCCGGGCTGCGTAGTCGCTGGCATGGCAGGGCCGCCGCTATCCATAGTGCACGGGCGGCCTGAGCCATCGCCGGCCTGGTATAGACGTCGACCGTGACATCCGGTGGTTCCACCGGGCTTCCAGGGCGGCTGGCAGTCATGATTTAATGGTGCTTCGCAGGGGCTTTCCCTGCTTACACGCGAGGATCCGCACCGATGCCGAACATGAGCCTGCCCCCCGAAGAGCGCCAACTGACTCCTGATCAGGTGGAGGCGCTCGATATGCGCCGTCGTCGCGGCTCCATGCTGCTCACGCTCGCCGGCATGTTCACCATCATTGCCGTACTGCTCACCTGCTGGGTGGGACAGGATCTGCAATACGCGCCGGGCTTCTCACGCCCCATGACCTACTATTTCCTCGTTGCCTGCGGCATCGTGTTCGTGACGCTGGTAACGGGTCTCCATCTACGCCGCGGCGCTCCCGAAATCCAGTAACACCTCCACCCCGCAAAGCGAACACCTGCTGCCCTATACTGATCGGTTGATGTTATTCATCCGAATCAGCAAGGAGCATCTCTGATGTCTGCTGTCCGCAAAGAGAAAGACTCGCTCGGCTTTGTCGAGGTGCCGGAGCGCGCCTACTACGGTGCACAGACCGCTCGCGCTGTCGAGAACTATCCCATCTCCGGCATGCGGGCTCATCCCCTGCTCATCCGTGCTTTCGGCATGGTGAAACGGGCCGCTGCTGAGGCCAACAAGAGCCTTAACCTGATCTCCGACAAGCGCGCCGACGCCATCATCCAGGCAGCGCAGGAGGTGATCGAGGGCAAGTGGAACAATGAATTCGTCGTCGATGTCTTCCAGGCCGGCGCCGGTGTCTCCTTCCACATGAACACCAACGAGGTGCTCGCCAATCGCGCCAATGAAATCCTCGGCGGCAAGCTCGGCGAATATGCCGACGTTCACCCCAACGATCACGTCAACTACGGCCAGTCCACCAACGATGTCTTCCCCACCGGCATGCGAATCGGCACCCTGCTGGTGCTCGAGAGCCTTTATCCCGTCCTCGACACCTTGGCCTCCACCTTCCGCCAGAAGGCCGCTGAGTTCGACGGCATCATGAAATCCGGCCGCACCCACATGCAGGATGCCGTGCCCATCCGGTTGGGCCAGGAATTTGCTGCCTACGGCGTGGCCATCGAAAAGTCAAAGCGCTCTCTGCTGCTGGCCAGCGACGCTCTGCGCGAATTGGGCCTGGGCGGCACTGCCGTTGGCACCGGGATCAACACCCACCCGGACTATCGAAAGTTAGCCATAACGAACCTTGCGCGCATCTCCCGCGAGGAGCTGACCCCCGCAGCGGATATGCGTTGGGCGATGCAGTCGAATGCCTGCATGGGAGAGGTGAGTGCCGCCCTGCGCGGCGTCGCGCTCGAGGTCATCCGCATCTCCAACGACATCCGCCTGCTCTCCTCGGGACCCAACACCGGCTTCGCCGAAATCCACCTGCCGAGCCTGCAGCCTGGCTCATCCATCATGCCCGGCAAGATCAACCCTGTCATGCCGGAGCTCGCCGCCATGGTCAGCTTCCAGGTCATCGGCAATGACGCCGCCGTCGCCATGGCCGTGCAGGCTGGACAGCTTGAGCTCAACGTCATGATGCCCACTATGGCCTACAACGTGATGCAGAGCGCCACGATCCTCGCAAATATGCTGCGGCAGTTCAACGACCGCTGCATCGCCGGGATCACCGCGAACAAAGAGCGCTGCGACTTTTACGCGCAG
This sequence comes from uncultured Acidobacteriaceae bacterium, assembly GCA_963757575.1. Taxonomy (GTDB): domain Bacteria; phylum Acidobacteriota; class Terriglobia; order Terriglobales; family Acidobacteriaceae; genus KBS-83. The sequence continues at coordinate 299,940 of CAVWSD010000003.1, read as the reverse complement.
AGCACCGTCTCGCTCGCCACCGCGCTCAATCCCTACATCGGCTACGCGCAGGCCGCTGAGATTGTGAAGGAATCCGTCGCCACCGGTGAATCCATCATCAAGATCGCCCGCGCCAAGAAGCTTCTGAGCGAAGAGGAGATCAGCGCCATCCTCGATCCCATTACGATGACCGAGCCGCAATACCCGCGGGAGTCAGCCAGGGAACGCGATCACCGCGTCAAGGCGTGATGCGAGCCGAAGCGCAAAAGGCCGCGTTCCATGGACGCGGCCTCTGCGCTTCGGCTGGATCTATTGCCGTCCGAAGCGGTAGTTCAAACCCAGCATGAAGCCCAGGTTGTGCTGATAGTCAGTACCCCGCGTGTGGTCCGCCCAGGTGGTGAGGTTATAGTCCGGAGCAATGCGAAGCGCCAGTCCTGGCCCCAAATTGACATCGACCGGCAACACCGCAGCTGCCGTGAAACGCGTTCCGTTGTCATACAGGCCAACAAGGTAGCCTGGTTGCCCTGCCGACGTGGCGTCGAACAGGTTATGCGTCACGCCGGCGAGCACCTGGCCGCTGATGGCGTAGCTCTTCTTCTGCCTTACGTAGTACTGCGGACCCACCATCACCGAGTAGTTGCTGATGAAGGGCTGAAACAGCGAGTACGGGTTATTCCCCACATAGACGCTCTTGTAGTATCCCCGCAGGTCCACAGAGACGCCGAGCTTAGGGCTGATCAGCCGGGTTATTCCTGCATTCCAGCCGCTCTCATTGGCGTGTTGCAGGTCGTGTCCCGGGCGCATCCGCAAATAGGCATAGCCAAAATAAATTTCGTACTTGTGGCTGTAGGTGTCCTTGATCGCTGCCTGGGTTCTAGCTTCGCGGCGCGCACGGACACGGTCCTGGGCCTCGCGTGCCAGCCGGACCCGCTCCTGCTCGTTCGGATAGTTCCTCTGCGGCTGCGAGGCGGAGCTCCCCTGTTCCTGCTGCGCCTGGGACAGCGGATCGCGGGTGACCGGCACGGGCGTCGTTGGCTGAAGCGGAGTTGGCTGCGCATCCGTGTCCGGAGCCGGGTTTTGGGCTGGAGGCGCGCTCTGTGGTGGATTGTTGGTGGTCTGCGCCTGCGTAGAAAGTGCGGCGAGAAGAAGAAACGTCAGGAGCGGATACGCCAGGTATCCCAGACTCTTACTGCATTGCATGTATGGTGATGCCTCCACTACTCTGCTGCGGACTCAGAGAACGTGCTCCTAGTATTAAAGCATCCCGCGTCCTGTTCATGCCGTTTCACAATGAACCAGACCCGACGAGAAACTCGACGCTGCTTTTCTTCGTCAGGAAAGGCACCTCTTCGCGGCCGCGTGGATCAACGCGTCTTGTGAAGCGTACCAACGTACACTCGTGTCAGATAGCGGCCTTGTGGCCGCCACCATACCACCTCCGGCGAGGCTTGCATGCGTTTTCTCTTTGGTTTCATTCTTGGACTCGTGCTGTTCCCTTTGGGCTTGATTGCTTATCTCTACTACGGCCACGTCCCCGTCGCCGTTGCGGACGCACCTCTCCTCCTGGAGCGCACCATCACACATCGCGCCCTGAATGCACGCATCGATCGAGAGGCGCCTAGGAGTTCTCCCATTGAGCCGAGCCCGACGAATCTGCTGATCGGCGCGCAGATCTATCGAGATAACTGTTCGGTATGCCACGGCTACTACGGGCAGCCCTCGCCCTTGGGCAAGCACATCTTTCCCGGAGCGCCACAGCTCTGGGCGCCGCACGGAAAAGGGATCATCGGCGTCAGCGATGACCCGGTCGGCGAAACCTACTGGAAAGTCCGGGATGGGATTCGGCTCAGCGGCATGCCGGCGTTCAACAATCTCCTGAATCAGACGCAGATGTGGCAGGTTTCCGTGCTGCTGGCCAACGCCGACAAACCGCTGCCCGCAAATGTGATTGACACCGTAAAACCGGGCACGCCGCCAAATCCTAATCCCTGATCCGGTGAGAGACGCGCTCTGACGTCGTGCCTCTCACCTTGGTTCCGGACAGCGTCTATTTCACCGTGTACGTGATCCCCGCGGTGAATTGGAAGGTGTTCTTCTTGTAGCCAAGAGGCGGGTTATTCACGAAGTTGTCCTGCGAGCCCAGTGTGAAGCCAAGGTTCTTGTAGACGGGGAAGAGCAGTCCGGCAATGATCTGCGCACTGAGAGCGGACGGCTGACCAGCCGGTGTGTTAAACGCCGGCAGGACCGTGCCCGTCTCATTGAAGACCAGTCCCTTGGGAAGCTTCTGCATGTACATCTCGCCGATGCTGGCGCCGATCAGATTCAGAGTCTGCCCCGACGGAAAATCCGCCGCCGGATAGAAGTCCTGTTTCTGATAGTGAATGTCGCCCTTTACGTCAAGAGTCCGCGTCTTCTCTTTGATGATCGAGTAGCCCACCCCTCCGCCGTAAATTTGCTGAACCTGCAAACCGGACCCAATATTATGGTCGGCACTTGCGTCAGCAAGAACATAAAAGCGAGGCGTCAAGTATTGGTCGCGCTCGATATCCCCGTGCAGGATATTTGTCTTCGCGCTGGATGCAGACTGCACACCCGGGATAAACGGTTGCGTGGTCAGGCCATACGCCGCGGTTGCGTCAAAGATTGTTTTGTTTCTCGGCGAGAGCCAATCGACCGAGGGCTGTGTCCGCACCAGGGCAATTTCTCCCGTGAAACTTTCGCTTGTTTGTGTCGACTCCACAAGTGAGGCACCGATCGTAACGCCGCCCACCCAACCATGCGTGAAGCCTGGCTCGTGCGCAATGGCCTTCTGGAAATCGTCGCTCTTGACGAGGTAGGCCGCGTCCTTGGTCGGCACATTTTTCGTTTCCCCGCCAACTCCAGCAACGGACACCTGGTCATTGGAGACACTCAAGGTCCCCACTGGTACCTGCGGTGCCGGCCTGCCTACCTTCAATTTTTCGCCTGCGGTGATCACCGCATATGTGCCACCTGTATGCAGTGATTTAACGTTCTTCCAATCAACATTGACGTCCCCCGTCATGTCGCTGTGAAAGACCACCGTGCCGCCGCTCTCGCTCACCAACGTGCCCGTCAGTTGATCGCCATTCGTAAATATGAGGACGTCTACGCCAGGCTTCGCCGCCGCATCCTGCGCAGCAGCACTGGTCGAACTGAACGCCACGGGGAGTGCGATGAGCGCAATTGCGGCCATACGGCAAATACTGGACGGATACAAACGCGCTAAAAACCTGTGGCAGTGCGTCATCTCTATTCTCCTCCTGAGACAAATGTCACCATTACAGTTCCATATTTATTTGGAACTGCATTCGCAATCGCGTTTCTCAAATGATATACGGCACAAACTCCGCCGCGCGCACAGGTTGTTAGGATACAGACAATGGCTTCGGATACTGCAACAGATTTCGACGCGCTGCGCAGCCGCGATCTGCTCGACCTCGGCATGGCAGCCAACCAATTACGGCTCCAACAGCATCCGGAGCTCGTTGTGACCTATGAGCTTGGTGGTCGGGCCTCCTCGCTGGAGGAAGCCGTCAGAGAAGTTATGTCTCGCGGATACGGGAACGTTGATTTGGAGCCAATTCAGGATATACAGGACCACTCCCTCGACACACTGAATGCAGCCCTGTTGGCCCAGCGCGACAGATTTCCCGGAGTTACGTTTCAGCGTTTGCCCATCTTCAGACTGAGATCCATCGCAGCAAATCTTCTTGCATTTTGCCCAATGCTTCCAGCTCTTCACACCGCGGGACTGCGCTCCATCAGCGTCGAATTTACCCCTGCGTTGAGTTCTCCGCCATACGAAGGATTGAGCGCCCTGTTTCACGCGGCAGCTGATTGCGGAATTTGCATCGCGGCCGCCATCACGATTGGCAATTCGGAGTCTTTCGAACAAAGGATCGCCATTCTGAAGATGTTGCGTGAACTCCAACAGGACTCCGGCTCAATTCAAGTTGTGCTGCTGCGCGTGCAGCATGCCTCCACCGCAGAAGCGCGCCGCGAAGAGGAGGCCACCGCGGTCGATTATCTGAAAACGCTAGCGATAGCTCGCCTCTTCCTCGATAACGTGGCGCACATACAAACGGACTGGTCTGTCATGGGCCCGAAGGTCCTCGAGCTCGCCTTACGCTTCGGCGCGGATGATGCGGGAGTCATTCCATGGTCCCAGGCTGGCAGCCCGGAGCCCTCCCATCACGGCGGCGAGTCGGAGCTGCGTCGCATCATCCGGGACGCTGGCTTCCGCCCCGTGGAGCGGGATGCGTTATTCCAGCAGTACTTACTGCGCTAGGCCTGAGTAGGTGCGGTAGGTAGTCTCCTCCTTCAGGAGCAGCGCACCCCATCGCGCGCACCTCATGACATGGAGCTGCCTCTCAACAGGAATCCACGTTAGATTCCCCCGCGAACACGTACAATCTTCCTGCGGGCCATGTATCGGTCCGATGCCCGTAACCGGGCCCAAAAGATGAGCCTAATCGAGCTTTCAGCGTTCCTCCAGCACACAGCCGCGAATGCCGGGCTCTGGCTCTATACGCAGCACGGCATTGGCCATTATCTGCGTACCCATTACGGCAACGATCCCGTCAATAATCCATTCCGCTACCTGTATCAGTGGAATGCCTTCGACACTACGTTGCTCATCCCCTACTTCCTGGTCATGATCGTGCTTGCGTTTTATGGGCTGCATCGGTATCAGCTTGTCTATCTCTATTACAAGCACCGTGACCGCGCTGTTACCGATCCTCCCAGTCACTTTGCTGAATTACCCCGCATCACCGTGCAGCTGCCTATATTCAACGAGCAATACGTCATTGACCGTCTTATCGACGCCTGCTGCCGTCTGAACTATCCGCCCAACCGCCTGGAGATTCAGGTACTCGACGATTCAACCGACGAAACGCAACAAGCAGCTAGTGGACTGGTCGAGCGGTATCGCGCTCTGGGGCACCACATCGTGTATCTGCATCGCACGGATCGCTACGGCTACAAGGCAGGCGCACTCGATGCGGGCCTGAAACAAGCTTCGGGCGAGCTCATCGCCATCTTCGACGCTGATTTTGTGCCACCACCAGACTGGCTTATGCAGGTGGTGCATCACTTCGCCGAACCCGGCATCGGCATGGTGCAGACCCGCTGGACTCACCTCAACCGCGATTACAGCTTTCTCACCCAGGTCGAAGCCATCCTGCTCGATGGCCATTTCGTTCTCGAACACGGCGGCCGTTCGCGTTCCGGCGTATTTTTCAACTTCAACGGCACCGCCGGCATGTGGCGCCGCGGCGCGATCGAGGAAGCCGGTGGGTGGCAGCACGACACTCTCACTGAAGATACTGACCTGAGTTACCGCGCCCAATTGAAGGGCTGGCAATTTCGCTACCTGCAGCATGTCGCCTGCCCGGCAGAACTACCGGTCGAGATGACCGCCTTCAAGACGCAGCAGGCGCGGTGGGCCAAGGGTCTCATCCAGACGTCGAAGAAGATCCTGCCATATGTCTTCCGCAGCGATGTTCCCTTCCACACCAAAATTGAAGCCTTCTATCACCTGACTGCAAACATCAGCTATCCGCTCATGGTCGTTCTCTCAATCTTGCTGATGCCCGCCATGGTGATCCGCTTTTATCAGGGCTGGTTCCAGATGCTGCTCATTGACGTGCCGCTCTTCATGGCCTCCACCTTCTCCATATCTTCCTTCTACCTCGTCTCCCAGAAGGAGCTCTACCCGCGCAGTTGGTTGAAAACCCTCATGTATCTTCCGTTCCTCATGGCCCTCGGCATCGGCCTCACCGTCACCAATACGCGCGCCGTGCTTGAGGCGCTGTTCGGCATCAAGAGCTCCTTCAAACGGACGCCGAAATATCGGGTGGAGAGGAAAGGCGAACGCGCACAGGCTGCCAAATACCGCAAACGATTAGGTGTCGTTCCCTGGTTGGAATTGCTTATCGGTTGCTACTTTGCTCTCACCATCGCGTATGCGATAGTCAACGAAAACTATTTCACTATCCCATTCCTATTACTCTTTGTTATCGGCTACTGGTACACCGGCCTGCTCTCGTTGCTGCAGGGGCGCTTTGAGCGGTGGCGTACCGGTGCGAATTTGGAAGAGTCCTCGCCGAAGCCGTTCCCCGTGGGCGTCTAATCCCCCTTTACATACAACTTGTTAGCGGGTACTGCCATCTATTCGCTGTTGCTGGGATCGTGGTCATCCGTGGGTTCCCTCGCCCACCGAACCGCGCACATCTTGAGGAAAGTTGGGAATTGAAATCATGTTCATTATTTGGTGGATCATCGTCGGCCTTATCGCCGGATTTATTACAGGCAAGATCATGAAGGGCAGTGGCTATGGGGTGGTCGGTGACATCATCGTTGGCATCATAGGCGCCGTCATTGGCGGCTTCATCATGCGGTCACTCGGGCACGCTGACAGTGGTGGGCTTATCTACACTGTCGTCGTTGCCGTAATAGGCGCAGTCATCCTGACGCTCGTTCTCCGGCTCATCAGCGGAAGGCGAACGGCCTGAGCGAAAGTTCGCGGCAAGGGGCCCTCATCCTTGGGGCCCGTGTCGCCTGTGTGCTCTACACTGTTCGTCATGCGCTTCGCTCGGCCTGCAACTCTCATTCTGCTGCTGCTTCTTGGTATTTCTTCCACCACTCTCTTTGCGCTCGAGCGCCAGCCCAACGCCGTCTACCAGGCGCGGCGGGAAGCGCTCGCGCGCGAGCTCCATGGCGGAGTCGCCCTGGTCTTCGGAAACTACGAGCCGGCCATGGAGTATCAGGACTATCGCCAGGACGAAGACTTCTACTATCTCACTGGCTGGAATGAGCCAGGTGCCGCCCTCATCGTGGCCGACGCCGTCCCCGCCCGCGCCGGCAAACCGGCGTTTCCCTATCGCGAGGTGCTGCTCCTTCCAGAACGCAATCTGCGCGATGAGCTCTACACCGGCGTCAAGCTCGATGCCGCGTCGCCCAATGTGACCGGCAGCACCGGGGTGCGGGAGGTCCGATCCATTCGCGACCTGCCTGGCATCCTGGACGAGCGCGGGCTGCGCGCAGTGTGGACCCAGCTCGACAGTGTCCCCGCAAAAGCCGCGCTTGCCTTCGCCCAAAGCAGCTTAGGCAGCGGGGATACCGTCGAGGCCCAGGATGTCCGTGAACTCACCAAGACTCTTCGCTCCTTCAAAGATCCCGGTGAAATCGAGTTGCTGCGCAAGGCCGCAAACGCCTCCATTAAGGCCCAGGAAGCGGCGATCGTCGCCATCCATCCCGGCGTCAATGAGCGCGCCATCTCCGGCGTAATCACAGGCACTCTCCTGGCCAATGGCTGCGAACGGCCCTCCTACCCCTCGATCGTAGGCAGTGGCATCAACTCCACAGTTCTCCACTACATGGCGGACAATGCCGAAATGCAGAGCGGCGGTGTGGTCGTGATGGATGCCGCGGGCGAATACTCCATGTATGCCTCGGACGTGACCCGGACCGTGCCCGTAGATGGGCACTTCACCGACCGCCAGCGCGAGATCTATAACATCGTGCTGGGCGCACAGCGCGCGGCTGCGGAGGCCTTCGTCTCTAAAAAATCCACACTGTACAACCACGAACACCCCGAAGATTCGCTCGACGGCGTGGCACGCAACTACATCAAGACCCACGGCAAGGACCTGCATGGCCAGCCGTTGGATAAGTACTTCATCCATGGGCTGAGCCACTCCGTAGGTATTGACGTGCATGATCCGCTGGATACCACCAAGCCCCTTGGACCCGGTTCCGTCTTTACAATCGAGCCCGGAATCTACATTCCGGAAGAGAAAATCGGCGTTCGCATTGAAGACACCTTCTACGTCGATCAGAATGGCAAGCTGCAGGACTTCATCGCGGACCTGCCGCACACCGCCGAAGACATCGAGGCATTGATGCAGCACCGGAGCTCTCCCGGTGTTGTGCCGTCCGGCGCCTACTGAGCGGAACCCGATGGCGCTTCTCCGTACCTTCATCGCCATCGCTGCTGGCTTTGGCTGCATCGCCCTGCTAACAGCCATCACAACGCTGCTCACGCGCTGGCTGGTGCCGAGTTGGGCCAGCCTGCCACCCTCACGGACGGCGCAGCTCTTCAATCTGGTGGCAGGCTGTCTCTACGGTGCGCTGGGAGGGCGCTTGACCGCCATCGTCGCACCAAGCCACCCGCTTATTCAATCTCTGATTTTGGCGGTCATTGTTCTGCTTGTCTCGACCATCGCGGCCAGCGAACTCCGGGGCCGCGCGCTGGGATTCTATCCTCTCGCCCTCGCAGTGCTGCCCTCCTTGGCGACGCTCGCCGGAGGTATCCTCACCGTCCTCTATCGTTGATCGCATCGCGTGCGCAACAAGAAAGCGCCCATGTGCGATCTCGCATGGGCGCTTTCCTGTTTCTGTAGTGGAGCAGGAAGAGATACTTTGATCGCGCTGCCTAGAAGCGGATACCGAATGTCACCGGAATCATACTGACCGTGCCCGAGCCCGGATGCCCTTCCGTGCTGGCCGGCGAATTCACCCAGAGGTAGCGAGCTTCGGCGTATACCTTCGCTCCACCATCGCCGATGTTATGCGTCAAGCCAGTACCGATATTCAGACCCAACTGGTTGCTCGAAAAGTGCCCTAAATCTATCGTTGCGTAGTCGGGATAGCAGTATCCATAAAAGTCGCAATAGTACTGCCCCGTCGGGACAGTGGCGGTGAATGACGTTACCTTACGGGTAAAACCTGCGCCGCCGGTTACGTAACCGCCTACCTTTCCGGTCGTCTTGTAATAGACAATCGGATCCAGACCAAAGCCCCACAAATGCACGTGACCGTCCGGTGCGCCAACAGCGCTCAATACACTCTGTGGTATGCCGTTACGATTGAATTCATACTCCAGCAGCACTCCGAAGTTGCGGTTGAAGTTCCAGCCCCCGCCTAGCTTGATGTTATAGCCGTTGGTCTGCGTCTTTCCCGTATTGGCGAGCGACACGCCAAAGCCGGCGCCCGCTTCAACTGCAATATGGTGGAATCCTGGTTGTCCATATCGGGGATATTGCTTATAACCACCGTTTCCGTATCCGCCGCTATTTTGCCCACTCTCCTGCGAGTGATACGAGAGCATTCCCGATCCTTGATCCAAAGTTGAGGCCTCTGTGGCGCTTGAAGAATATTGCGTGCTCGCCGGCGATTGAGCCATCGCACCGGATGCGGCCACAGTGAATCCCAAAAAGATTGCCGGCAAGGACCGGCAGAGTTTGCGGCTGGAAAGGCAGACAGCAGAACGGGACATAGTCGAAAAACTCCGATATTGGAAATCGTTAGGAGCAGGACTCCCTTCGCCTACGGGAGCTGTCCTTTACGTAGGACACAGGTTGACCGGCAAAAGTTTCTCGAACGGGTGCAAATGCGTATGGTACCGCAAAAAAGAAGGACCGGCGTTTCGCCCGGCCCTTCTGTACCACCTTCCGTGCCCTTGAGACGAGCATCAGTGAATGTCGAATTGCTCCGGATGCAGCGCCGGATCGCTCTTCACGATGATCGTACGGCCAGTCATCTCCTCCAGCTCATTCAGCCAGCGTGCATTGTTGCCCTTCAGTGTCTTCACCACCTCTGGATGCACGCGAAGCATCACATCGTGTCGCTCAAAATGCTTCTGCATCTTGCGCATTTCGGTGTAGATTTCGTTGGCCACCGTCGTCGGGCTCTTCACCATACCGGTTCCCGCACAGATGTTGCACTGTACGCTCAGCGTCCGCTCCAGCGACTGCTTGACCCGTTTGCGCGTAATCGCTACCAGACCAAAATCATTGAACTGCAGAACCTTCGATGGCGCGCGATCCGACTTCAGCTCCTCTTCGAGCGCCGCCATCACCTTGTGACGATTCTTGCGCTCATCCATGTCGATGAAGTCAATGACAATGATGCCGCCCAGATCCCGTAGCCGTATCTGCCGTACGATCTCGGGAATCGCATCGAGGTTCGTCTTCAAAATCGTGTCCTCGAGCCGGGCCGTCTTGCCCACGTACTTACCGGTGTTGATATCGATCGCCACCAGCGCCTCCGTCTGGTTGATCACAATGGATCCGCCGGACTTCAGCCACACCTTCGACTTCAGCGCCTTGGTGATTTCATCCTGGATGCCGAACTGCTCAAACAGCGGCGTTTCCTTGGTGTACAGCTTCACGCGCCGTACCAGCGACGGCTGGAAGCGGTTCAGGAAGCGAACAATGCGCTCATACTCGCTCTCGGAGTCAACCCAGATGGTAGAGAAGTTATCCGAGACCTGATCGCGCAGAACTCGCTCCACCAGGTTGAGGTCGTGGTAAATCAGCGCCGGCGCTTTGGCATTGTCCGAACGCTGCTTGATCTCATTCCACAAGCTGATCAGGAAACGCAGGTCCGCTCGCAGCTCCTCCTCGCTCGCGTTCTCCGCCGCCGTGCGAACAATAAAGCCACCGGATGCCTCACCTTTCTCGCTGATCAGAATGCGCTTCAGCCGCTGCCGTTCCTCGTCTGACCAGATTTTCCTAGAGACCCCAACGTGGCTGACCGTTGGCATGAACACCAGGAATCGTCCAGGAAGCGCAATGTGACTGGTGATGCGCGCGCCCTTCTTCGCGATCGGCTCCTTGGCAATCTGCACCAGGATCTCCTGCCCTTGCTTCAGCAGCTCGGAGATGATTGGAAGGTCGCTCGTCTGGGCCGACTGACGACGCGCATTCCGGCCGCGTCCCCGGCGCTCACGCCCACCCTGCCGATCAGCACGTCCGCGCCGCGGTGCAGGAGTTCCCTTTTCCGTAGCCACTGCGGCCGTAGAGTGCTCTTCCTCTACGCCCTCGTCCTCTTCTTCATCGCTGTCGTCGAATTCATCATCGTCGCTCGATATCACCTGGCGATCGATCTGTGCTTCGCGAATGACGTCCCCGATCTCAGAGCCGCCGGCAACCCGCGTCTCCTCTTCGACCAGATCGCCCAGATCGTGCTCGTCATCGTGAGCCATGGCATGCTCAGGCAGAGGCGCGAAGTCATACTCCTCTTCATCGATGACCTCTTCTTCCACCTGCCCGTCGCCTGGCGTGAAGGCGTGGAGATGGTCGAGCGCGGCTGCCTCGTGAGAAGCACTAGCCTGAGTCTCAGCAGACTGTGCGTGCATCTCCCCCTCGCTGACGGCGGACCACTCTGCCGCAACCGGATGCTCTTCACCCGGATGTTCTCCGCCCGGCTGCTCTCCTCCCAGATGCTCCGCACTCCCCGGCTCCATCTCCGAAACTGAGGAATCGGTATGTGTCGAGGAAGTCGTTTCTGGTTCAGCCGTCTGGGCAGGAGCGCCTGATGGATCCTGCCTGTCGGCTGGCTCTGACTCACGGCCGAAGAGCGATGACAGACGAAACTCGCTCGGCGAGGAGGGATCCACGCGATGGGAAGCGGAGGCATTCTCCGGATCGAACTCCGGCTCTTCCTGCGTACCCGGATGCGTATCAGGATTCGTAATGGGAGTGTCGAGGTCTTCCTCTTCCAATACCAGCGGCGCTGGCTCTTCCACGGCCGCGTTCTCGTGCTCTTCCACGTGGGCGGGCGGAAAAACGCTATCGATTGGCGCTGTCTCGCTGCTCGCAGCCTGCAGCGCCGGAGCGTGCTCCGGGTGCGTAGCGCCGGATTCGGCTTCGGATACGACTTCTGGCCGCCCCGCCGCCCGTTCGCGATGGCGCGACAGCGTCTCCCCAGGCAACGCTGCGCTGACGCCATCCCACTCGATCGGGTGCTCTATCAGCGTGGACGGACGAGTCGTCACCTCAGGCACGTAGACCGTGGGCTCCTCATCCTCGGATATTTCAATCCCCTCGCTCGAGACCGGCTGCTGCCCATACTTCTGCAGCGCCTCGCCGGGCAGTGTGATCGCCGGCGATCCCGTCTGGGACCGCGTCCGTTCGGGACGCCCGCTACGCCTGCCTTGCTCCCTGGGGCTCTCCGCTGCGGGCCCTGCGGCGAATGAGTCAGCTTTGCCTTCGATCGAGAGAGAGCCGGTGTGGCCGTACTCCACAATCGGCTCCTGGCTCGGCTCGGACTGATCCGACGCCTGAGCGTCGGTCTCCTGCCCCCGGACTCCACGAACCCCCCGACGACGGCCGCGACGGCCACGCCAGCGACGGGTGCCCTGCTCGAACTCCTCCTGGCCTTTGCCGCCTTCTTCGGCTGGCTCGCCCTCGGCTTCGGCTGCCGCGCTGCCGGCCGGCACCGCCGCCTGAGCGGCAGCTGGCCGCTCGGGGCGATTCTGCTCGCGCTCCCCGCCACCGCGACGGCCGCGTCCGCCCTCGGGCCGCTCCTTGCGGGCGCCGCCCTGCTGCTGGGGATCCGCAGCAAATTCTTCAGAGTCCTCCTGTTCCTCCAGGAAGTCCGTGACGTACAGAAAGGCGTCTCGTTCCAGCCCTAGGTCGACAAATGCCGACTGCATGCCGGGAAGCACACGCGTCACTTTGCCTTTGTAAATGGATCCGGCGAGCGTGTACTCATTCTCGCGCTCGTAATAGATCTCGGTGAGTTGATCGTCCTCAATGATCGCAAGCCGCGTCTCATGCGGCGTTGTCGAAATACAAATCTCTTTCGCCATACTGCCTCTTTCTTGCCCGCGGCACACTGGCCCGGGCAGCAGACGAGGCAGATCAGAACAGGACGAGTCCTGTCCCCGGAGCTCCGAACCGGAGTGCCGGGCCGCGTGCCGGGCAAGACAAGTGCAGACAAGGGAGAGCCGCTCTGATTCCGTGAATCAATCTGCGAAAGACACGACCGCGCCGCCGCTGACTGAAAAAATCATTGATTATGCTGGGGCTTTCCACGCGCAAAGAGTTTGTGACCGCTCGTACCCGATTGTGGGGCGGGGTCGTTCCCCGTCTCTGCGTGTTCATTCCTGATCCTGCCCGGCCCGGTGATCCACCTGGCCGGCTTCTTGAAAATTCTGCAAAACTCTTTCCGGCGCCGCCTCCGGGTTCCGGTCGGCAGGCACCGCACAACTTGTCCTAGTTCACGAATCGGTTCATCCGGACATTCATCACGATGCCCAGGGCAAGGAACGTGAACAATACCGAGGACCCGCCATAGCTCATGAGCGGCAGCGGTATCCCAGTGACGGGCATCAGCCCCACGACCATCCCCACATTGACGGCTATCTGAAAGATGAGCACTGCGACGACGCCCATGATCAGCAGGGTGCCGGAGAGGTCCGCGGCTGTCTGTGCGTTCTGTATCAAACGCATCAGTATGAAGAAGTATAGCAGCAGGACAAATACCGCACCGATGAACCCGTGTTCCTCGCTCCATGCCGCGAAAATGAAGTCCGTATACGGAATAGGCAGGAAATCGCCCTGCGTCTGCGTTCCTTTGGCCACGCCCCGGCCCCACACCCCGCCGTCGCCGACTGCAATCAGCGACTGCCGTATCTGATAGCCCGAACCCCGCGGATCAGTCTCCGGCGAGATGAAGCTGGTCAGGCGCGCCTTCTGGTAGGGCTTCAACCCCGCTCTCCAGATCGGCACAATCAGCACCAGGCTGGCACACGCAATGATTAGCGCCTTCTTCCATCCGATACCCCCGAGGAACAGACCGATTAGAAGCACCGGCACATAGGTCAGCGCCGTCCCCAGGTCCGGCTGCTTCAGCACCAGGGCCATCGGCACTCCGACCAGCAGGAACCCTTTGCCGACATCCTTCCAGTCCAGTTCCCTGCCCGCCATGCTGGTGAAGTAGCGCGCCACCGCGATGATCAGGATCAACTTCACCCACTCCGACGGCTGAAAGTGAATCGCGCCGATCCTGATCCACCGCCGCGCACCCAGGACCTTCTGGCCCGCTACCAGCACCACGATCAGCGACACGATACAGAAGCCGTAGACCCAATGAATCACGTCCAGCAGCACGTGATAGTCGATGAAGGAGAGCAGCAGCATAGCCGCGGTTCCGCCCACCAGCCATAGCACCTGCTTGTTTTCAAAACCGTGAAATTTGGTGTTGATGGTTGCCGAGTAAATCTCAAGCACGCTGAGTGCCGACAGCAGAAACACCAGCGCCATCAGCACCCAGTCGAAGTCGCGCAGTCGCAGGAATCGTTGCATGGCTAGGGGTTTCCTCGGATCACAACGGGGCGCGCTGCCCGGCCGTCAGCCGCCGGGCTCAGGAAAAAGTGGCCTGCCCGTGCCGATGCCAGCAGCTTCGCATCCTGCGGCCGTATCGCTTTCACCGGCTTGCCGCCAAACGCGTCTGGAGCCGCAGGGTTCGACCAGACGGCTCCCACTTCAGTCGGCTTCGCGGACGCTGTCTTCTTCGCCGGCGCGCCTGTCGTGGGCTGCGCTTGCGGTCCTTCCGGCTTCGGCTCGGCCTCTACCTGCAGGACGTTATGCTCCAGCCGCCGTTGCTTGTCCACAAACGCCTGAATAATCTGGGCCGCCAACCGGGATGATCCCGCGCCCCAGCCGCCGTGCTCCCACAGCACTGCGACGACAATATCCGGATTGCGCCGCGGCGCGACGCCAACAAACCAGGCATTGCTGCGCGTCGCCACGTCCTTCGACACAGACTTCGCACCGAAACTGTGATTCACGACCTGCGCTGTACCCGTCTTCCCGGCAAAATCGACCCCCTCCAGATGCGCCGCGTGGGCCGTCCCTCCCACTGAGGTCACGGCAGCCATGCCGTCCGTGATCGTCTCCCACGTCGCGGGATTGATCGGCACATTGGCATCTCCCGAACCCGGATACGAATCGATAATCGCCTGCCGATAGTTTGGCGGGAGCTGGTCCTGCAGAACCACGTGCGGACGGCGCAGAGCGCCCCCCGAGGCAATGCCGCCAATGGCTCGGGCAAGCTGCACCGGCGTCACCGCCGTCGCCCCCTGCCCGATGCCCACCGAGATCACCTCGCCCGCGTACCACTTCTCGTGATAATTCTTCAGCTTCCACTCTTCCGATGGCACTACGCCGTTGGCTTCGTTGGGCAAATCGATGCCCGTCTTCTGCCCCAGCCCCAGCGCGTGCGCCCACTTCGCGATCGGCTCAATACCCAGCCGCTGCGCCAGCGTGTAGTAGTAGGTGTCGCAGGAATACGGGATCGCATTGTCAATGTTCACCAGGCCGTGGTGTGCATCGCATGCAAAGAAGCGTCCATAGAATGTCGCGCCGCCCGTGCAGTTCACCCTCAGGTCCTGCGCCACATGTTCCTGCAATCCGGCAACCGACATGATCAGTTTGAATGTCGAGCCCGGCGCCAGTTGGTCCTGGATTGCCTTGTCCATCAGCGGGTGATTGGGATCGGTGATCAGCCTGGCCCAGGTGTCGCGCTGCACGCGCACCGCGAAATCGTTGGGATCGAAGGAAGGGTGGCTCACCAGCGCCAGCACCTCACCCGTATGCGGGTCCATCGCGATCACTGCGCCATTCCTGTTGCCCAGCGCCAGTTCCGCTGCCCTCTGAATGTCCAGATCGATGGTGAGCTTCAGGTCCATGCCCGGAATGGCGGATTCGAAGCCCAGCCGCCCCACCTCACGGCCATGGCTGTCCACCAGCACATCGCGCGAGCCGTCCGTGCCGCGCAGCAGCGCGTCGTAGCTCTCCTCTACCCCGGAACGCCCCACCACGTCTCCCGGCTCGTAGTAGGCATACCTCGACTGGTTCAGCATGTCTTCGCTGACCTCGCCTGTGTAGCCGATCAGCGCGGCGCCAAATCCGTCCCGTGGATAAAGCCGGCGCTGCTCGTCGATCGTCTCGAGCTCCGGCAGCTCATCGCGGTGCGCCTCGATGAACTCCTTCTCATCCGGCGTAATGTCAGCTTTGAGCGGCACAAGTTGATACCTGGGGCCGCCGCGGTATCGCGCCAGCGCAGCGCGAATTTGATCGACCGTCATGTGCAGTCCCCGCGCAATCTTCGGCAGGTCGCTTTCGAGGCTCTGCGTCTGGTCCGCCACCAGAAAGCACGAGACGGATGGATAGTTGTCCACTAGCAGACGTCCCTCGCGATCGAAGAGCCGTCCACGCGGCGCCAGTATGGGGACCTTCCGGATGCGGTTCGCCTCGGCAAGCTCGCGGTAGTTGCTGGCGCCCAGAATCTGCAATCGCCACAACCCGGTAATGAGCACGGCAAGGACCGCGACGATGACGTACTGCACCACCGCCAGCTTGAGCGCCGGAACCTTCTCATCCCGCATGCTGCTCATATTGGCCTCATCAATCCCGCAGTCGCGTGCGGTCCAGCGCAGCGAAGAGCACCAGACCCAGCGCGACATTCACCGCGGCGCGCACAATCTGGTGTATCCAGCTCCAGGCCAGCGGTTCGGCAATCAAATGGCGCACGATCACCAGATAGAGAAAGCTGTCCACCAGGGTGAAGATAAAGATCATCAGCATCCGCGTGATCGGGTTATCGACATCGATCCTCAAGCCAATCGACGCCGCCAGAAATCCGATAATGGTGTTCGCGATGCCGTGAATGCCAACCGGCTGATGGGTGACACCGTCCTGCAGCAGACCCACAATCGCCCCGATCAGCGTGCCCCCAATCGGACTCCGCCGCGAAACCGAGAAGTAGATCACCACCAGCAGCGGCAGATCGAAGACGTCCAGCCGGGGATAGCGCAACGGCAGATATGCCTGCAAAAACACCGCCAGCAGGGGCGCGGCCAGCATGATGGGCCATGGAAACTGCTGCGTATCCAGCTCCCGGCGCGAATTTGCCATCAGTACCGGCATTATTGGTGCTGCTCCCTGGCCGCCGAGCCGGCCACCGGCGCAATCGCTGCACTCGTTTTCTCGGAACCTGTCTTTTCTGAATTTACGAGCGGCCGGTCCGGCCCGGTCGCCGTGCCCGGGATGATAAAGCTCTCCTGATTCTGGTGAGGTGCTGGTTTCGTCGGCCCATCGGTAGAGATCGCGCCATCCGGCGCCGTCGGCTTCTTCGCGCGCTTCACCGGCTGCGCGCCCTGATTCGTGGGGTCACTGCTGCGTGCCGACGAGGGAGTCGCCAAAGCTTTTCCCGGTGTCATCTGCGACGCGGGCCGCACCTCGGTGGGCGAGAAGCGGTCCGGATGCGCCGCAGTCAATGGCTTCAGCGGCCGCAGGTCCACTGCAGTGTCGGTTGTTGCGTCTTGCTTTGGCGCGTTCGGGTCCTGCAGTCCCGGCAGCTTCTCCGCCAGAATGTCGGAGGCACGCTGCATCTCCACCTCTTCCGCGCCTGCCGCCTCGCTCTTCGCCAGGTCGCGCTGCGCGGCGGCCGGCAACTGATCGCTCGTCTCCGTCACCACCAGCACCTCGTCCAGGTGCTGCAGGTTTGCGGCGGGCTTCAGGACGATGTCCACGTACGGTTCCCGGTCGGGATCGGTCACTACCTTCTCGACCGTACCCACGGCCAGCCCGCGGGGAAATATCTGATCGCCGCCGCTGGTCACGACCTTCTCGCCTGGCTTCACCCGGTCATCCGGCAGCACATTGATGATCTGGGGCTGGCCATACGCGTTCCCGCGCAGCACACCGCGCATCCGCGTCTTCTCCAGGAGCACGCCCGCGCCGCTGGTCTGATCGTTGATCTCGAGCACCTGCGACGTATGCGGGAACACCTCGACCAGCTTGCCCACAATGCCGTCCGGCGTGATTACCGGCTGGTCACGCTTCAGGCCCTCTTTGGACCCCTTGTCGATAGTGAGAATGCGCGATTGATCGCTGCCACCCGTGCCAATCACCTGCGCAGGCACGCTAGTGTAGATGTACTTCTGACGGAATCCAAGCAACTCCTGCAGCCGCTGACCCTGCTTTGCATCTTCCAGCAGCGCCGCCTGCTCCAGTCGAAGCTGCTCGAGCTGTGCCCGCAAATCCTGGTTCTCTGCGCGCGTGTGCCGCAGGTCGATGTAGTTGCCCCAGAAGCCGCGCGCACCAGACCCGGTGTGCGACATCACCTTCTCCGGTGGGGACATCATCGCGACCACCCAGTAACGCAGCAGGCGCACGCCTTTGCCGTCGCTACCTCGCGCCGCCGGCGTTCGTACCTGCACCGCCAGCCCCAGGAACTGCGCAAGCAGCACCGCAGAGAGGACCATGATGTTCTTGTAGCGATCGAGGAAGGTTTCCATGGTCCATTACTTCCAATTCGTGCAGTCTCGAGTCCGCGGCCGTGATGGCCTGCTCTTCCCTACGCTTACTCGATCTTGATCTTGCGCAGCAGCTTGAAGTCCGACAGCATCTTGCCGGTGCCCAGTACGACGGACTTCAGCGGGTCGTCCGCGATCGAAACCGGAAGCCCTGTTTCCTCGCGAATCCGCTTGTCCAGGTTCTTGATCAGCGCACCGCCGCCGGTCAGCACAATGCCGCGGTCGCTGATGTCGGCAGAAAGCTCCGGTGGCGTGCGCTCCAAAGCCACGCGAATCGCATTCAGAATTACGGCGATGCATTCGGTCAACGCTTCGCGTATCTCCGAGTCATCGATCGTGATCGTCTTCGGCACGCCTTCGATCAGATTGCGGCCCTTGATCTCCATCTGCAGCGGCTTGTCCAGCGGATACGCGGAGCCGATCTCCATCTTGATCTGCTCTGCCGTGCGCTCGCCAATCAGCAGGTTGTATTTGCGCTTGAGGTAGTTCATCACCGCCTCATCCATCTGGTTACCCGCCATACGTACCGAGCGCGAGTACACAATGCCGGACAGTGAGATCACCGCGATATCGGTGGTGCCGCCGCCGATGTCGACAACCATGTTGCCGCTGGGCTCGGTGATCGGCAGACCCGCGCCAATCGCGGCTACCATCGCCTGTTCCACCAGAAACACCTCGCTGGCCTTGGCGCGATACGCCGAGTCCTCCACCGCGCGCTTTTCCACCTGCGTAATCTCTGACGGCACGCCGATCACGATCCGTGGATGCACCAGCATCTTGCGGTTATGCGCCTTGCGAATGAAGTAATTCAACATCTTTTCGGTGACCTTAAAGTCCGCGATCACCCCATCCTTCATCGGCTTGATGGCGACGATATTTCCCGGCGTGCGGCCAAGCATCTCCTTGGCCTCAATGCCGACAGCTTCGATCTCCCCGGTGTTCTTATTAATTGCCACGATGGAGGGTTCATTGACCACGACCCCCTTACCTCGGGCATACACCAAAGTGTTCGCCGTACCCAAATCGATCGCCAGATCGGAGGAGAAGACGCTGAAAAGCGATCGCATCCCGTGCGAACGCGAAGAACGCGAGTGAAATCCGTTACTTGCCATCTGGGCGGCCTGTCTGGTCTTCCTTACGGGGAAATTCTATAGAGGATTGTAAGGGAGCAAAAAAGAACGCGCCTATGACACAAAGGTGGTTCCCGCAAAGTCAACCTCCGGGTTACCTATCCCCAATCGTCATCCCAACTCCTGATTCAGAACTGTCCCTCGAAGCGAACGATCGTTCGTATATCATTTCCATTATGGGAACGAAGCCCTCCGGCGCCAGGGACCGTCTGCTCGACGCTGCGCTGCTGGAGTTTGCCCGCGCCGGCTTCGCAGGAGCCTCCATTCGCCGCATCACGCGCCTGCTCGGCATGCGCGAAAGCAGTTTCTATGCGCATTTCCCCAGCAAGCAGGCAGCCTACGATGTGCTGTTCGAAGAGGGCGGACCCACTGTTGTCGCTCATTGGGTGTCGCAAATCTCATCCGACCAAGCCCCCGATGCGGCCCTGCGCAAGCTTGCGGACGAGGTTATGCAGGCCTGGTCGGCGACTCGAGCGCGGCTGCTGGCCAGCATCGCACTGCGTGAGATCTTCACCCGCGAGGGTGAAAAACGGCAGGAGCTTCTGACCGCAATCCGCGAAGCACAGCAGACGATGGGGAATTTGATCGCGGCATGGCAGCGCCGCGGCGCGATCCGCAGCGGATCGGATCCCACATCCCTGGCTTTCGAATTTCTCACTCCCCTCATGATGGTGCGCATTCTCCACTTCAATCAGGCGTCCACCTTCGACGAATTGCGCGCAGGAGACATTCTCATCGCGCGCCATGTCGAAACCTTTCTCCAACTGGTGCTGGCCGCACCGGAGTAGCGGCAATCGCCGCGGTACTATCTGTCTACATGGACGCGAAGGCCGTGGTGCTGACTGCCGACGAGGTGCTTCACGTCTTCCATCGGAGCGAGATATTCCTGCTGCTGGGCGCGGCCTTCGCCACGGTGGGAATCGTCTCGGCCGCTATTTCGTTTTTCGGGCGCAAGTTCGACCCGCTCTTGTTCTGGTTGGCGATCTTCGCCTTTCTGTACGGAAACCGCCTCTGGCTCCAAAGTCCGCTGATGGCGTTCATGGTCCCGGACACCGAGTTCTTCCACGCTCTGCGCGCGTCTGCCAATTACCTCGTTCCCATCCCCGCATTTTTCTACTTCGACGCAGCAGGCTATCTCGGACGCCTGGGCAGGATCCTGCTCTATCCGCTGACCGGCATCATGGGCTGCCTGGTGATATGCGTCTTCATCTTTGGACCCTTGCGCATCTTTGACACGGTGAACACGGTCACCATCGTCTCGGCGCTGCTGCCTCTGGCCTTCTACTTCATCCGCGCGCAGGCGCCGGACAAGGATTTCCGGGTCATTCGCGTCGGATTGCTGATCTTCGTTGGCCTCGCATTGTGGGACAACCTGGCCGGCCTATACGGGGCAATCAAGCTTGAGCCTTTTGGCTTCCTGATCTTTCTTGCGACGCTTGGCTATGTGGCGGCGCGCCGAAACCTTGATCGCGATGCGCAACTGGCGGCCGTCCACAAGGAACTCGAAGTTGCACAGGAGATCCAACGGTCAATTCTGCCGGTCGCCTTTCCCGAGTCGAGAAGTTTCCGTGTGGCCGTCCGCTATGCCCCGATGCGCTCTGTCGCGGGTGATTTCTATGACTTCCCGCTGACCGGCGACGATCAAGCGGGACTCCTGGTTGCGGACGTCTCCGGCCATGGTGTGCCCGCCGCATTGATCGCTTCCATGGTCAAGATGGCTGCCGCCTCGCAACGCGATAACGCTGCAGACCCCGCTGCATTCCTGACCGGGATGAACAGCGTGCTCTGCGGCAATACACAGAGCCAGTTCGTAACGGCTGCCTACGTCCACCTGAATGCAGTCGCCGGCGAGATGCGCTACGCGGCCGCGGCCCATCCGCCAATGCTCTTGCTGCGCGAAGGAGAAGTAAGCGAGGTGGCAGAGAATGGGCTGATGCTGGGCGCATTCGACACGGCCACTTACGAGATGGCCGTGCATAGACTCCAACCTGGTGACCGGCTCCTTCTGTACACCGACGGGATCATGGAAGCGGCGAATGGCAAGGCGGAAGAATTCGGACGCGAGCGGTTGTGCGCGCTGCTGCGGAATGCATCAACGCTCTCGCATGATGGGATCGCCGACCTGATTATGACGACCGTGCAGCGATGGTCAACTGCGCAGGAAGACGATTTGACTCTGCTGGTCTGCGACTATCAGCGTGCGTGAGCGAACGTCTCAACTCAGGGCCAGCGTCTGCTGCTCGCCCGGATAGGTCACGATTTGCCTTCCACCTTCGCCCAGGGATGCAGCGAGAGCGGCGTAGTACGCGTGGCGCTGACGATTTCGATCGCATCGATCCCGCGTACCAGCAGCGCATCTGCAATGAGCGAGCGATGACAGCGCCAGGGAACCGCCTCCGCGCACATCACGGCAGTCGCCTCCTGCTTTCCCAACTCGATCAGCGTTTCAAGATTTTCCGTAAACTCCGGCGTCTGCATGTAGTCGGCATAGCCGCGGAAGCTCGCGTTGCGCCATCCGGTATTGATCGAGTCGCGCCGCGGATGCCGCAAGCCGCCAAGGCCAGGCATATGACGGTAGTGCAACCGCCTGCCGTGCAAGGCGCGCGACAACTCCTCGCGATTGAACTGCGGATTATGTGCAGAGCGTGGAATTGTCCGCACATCCACGAGCCGGCGTATGCCGTGCGCCTGAAGCATCTCAAGGAATTCGGCGATCGGGCGCGTGGAGTGGCCGATGGTGAATATCGACAGATTCATTGCTTTGCCGCGGGGGCCCATCGCCCTCCATCACGATACGCCGCCTCCCAGTGCTGCGCGCCGGCTACCGTCGTGCCGGCGATACAATGTCCGGCGTGGAGGCGACGGCTGTATCCGGCGCTCCAGATGCCCACACTCCCTTCAAGAGAGCGCCTTGCCTCATGCAGAAATTCCGTCTGCTCCACCCGCTGGCTGTGGTCATGGCCGTTTTTGGTATCGTTCTCAGCGCCGCATCCGCTGCTCCGCGCACCAGTGTGGACCTGAACAGCGGCTGGCAGTTTCGCCAGCGCATGCTCGCGACCGCAACGCCCGCCGAGTGGCGGCCGGCCACCGTGCCCGGCGACGTGCACCTCGACCTGCTGGCGAACAAGCTAATTCCGGACCCCTTTTACCGCGACAATGAAGCCAAGCTGCAGTGGATCCAGGATGCGGAATGGGAGTACCGCACCACGATCACGGCCACTCCGGCGATGCTCAGCCGCGAGCACGTCGATCTGGTCTTCGATGGCCTGGATACGTATGCCGAAGTCTCGCTCAACGGCCATCTCGTCCTGACCGCGGACAACATGTTCCGCGGCTGGCGCGCCGATGCGAAGCCGTGGCTGAAGGCGGGTGCGAATGAGCTGCTCGTCTACTTCCCCTCGCCGGTCAAGGTATCCGAGCGTGTCGCGCTCGCCGACAAATGGCGCGGCCAGACTCCGGCGCAGGACAAGAGCTACGTGCGCAAGGCGGCCTATGAGTATGGCTGGGACTGGGGACCAACCTTCGTGACCAGCGGCATCTGGCGCGCCGCGCATCTGGAAACATGGGACGACGCGCGCATTGATGACCTTTACATCCATCAGCGCGAAATCACTGCGGCGCTTGCGCGCATCGACGCCACAATAGACATCGTTGCGTCGAAGGCGGGAAAAGCTACCGCTACGGTGACGTATGAAGGCGGCGGCAAAAAGCACGACACCAAGGCGCAGGTGGTGCTGGTTCCCGGCAAAAACCACGTCGTATTGCCTGTAGAAATCGCCGATCCGGCACTCTGGTATCCGGCAGGTTACGGCGAGCAGTCGATGTATGTCTGGACAGCAAAGGTCAACGCGGACGGCCACGATGCCGACACCGCGACCACGCGCACCGGCCTGCGGTCGATCGTGCTGCGGCGCGACAAGGACCAGTGGGGCCGGTCCTTTGAATTCGTAGTGAACGGCATTCCTGTCTTCGGGAAGGGCGCCGATGTCATCCCGTTCGACAGCTTCCCCTCACGCGTCACCACGGCGCAGTATCGCCGCATCCTCGAATCGGCTCGTGACGCCAACATGAACATGATTCGCCATTGGGGCGGCGGCTATTACGAGACGGACGAGTTTTACCAGATATGCGACGAGCTCGGCATCATGGTCTGGCAGGACTTCATGTTCGGCAACGACTGGCAGCCCGGTACGTATGCATTTCGCGAACAAGTGGCCAAAGAGGCTGAGTACCAGGTGACGCGCCTGCGCAACCATCCCAGCATCGTGCTCTGGTGCGGCAACAATGAGACCGAAGAGGCTCTGCAATGGGAGAGGAACAGCAAGATCTCGAATGCGCTCGATGTGAAGGGACAGGTGCGGATCTGGCAGGACTATCTGTTGCTCTTCTCGAGCGTGATTCCGCGTGTGGTGGAGCGGCTGAATCCGGAGACGCCCTACTGGCCCAGCTCGCCCAGCGGCGACTATGAGGACGACCTGGCGCCGGATCAGACCACCGGCGATATGCACGACTGGAGCGTCTGGCATGGGCGTGTTCCCTTCAGCGAGTACGAGAAGCATCATCCCCGGTTCATGACGGAGTACGGTTTCCAATCCTTCCCGGAGATGAAGACAGTCGAAGCCTTCACCGACCCTGCGGATCGCGCGAGCATCTTCACGCCCGTCATGCTGGCGCATCAGAAGAACAACGAAGGCAACTCGATCATCCACGACTACCTGCTGAAGGACTACGCCGAGCCGAAAGACTTCGCTTCCTTCCTCTACGTAAGCCAGGTGTTGCAGGCGGAGGGCATCAAGATCGGCGCGGAGCATCTGCGGCGCGAACGGCCGCGCACCATGGGATCTATCTACTGGCAGTTGAATGACTGCTGGCCCGTCGCGTCGTGGTCGTCGATTGACTACTACGGACGCTGGAAAGCGCTCCAGTATTATGCGCGGCGTTTTTACGCGCCGGTGCTGGTATCGCCGCATGTGGAAGATGGCGCGGTCGCGGTGTACATCGTCTCCGACAAGACCACTCCCGAAACAGCGCAATTGCGTACGCGATTGATGAAATTCGACGGCACTGTTGTTTCGGAGAAGCAACAGACGGTTTCTGTCCCGGCGCTTTCGAGCGCGGTCTACCAGCGGTTGCCTCTAAGTGAGCTGGTGCCCCCGGGCACGGACTCGGCATCGCTCTTCGTCTCATCGGAGCTCACGGTGGATGGCAAAGTCCGCTTCGACGAACCTCACATATCTCGTGCCCACGCACGAGATTCACCTGCCGTCCACCAGCATCCAGACTGATGTGCAGCCGTCTGCTGGCGGCTACACGGTGCGGCTTAGCTCGCCAACGCTGGCGCGGGATGCTTATCTCACCTTCGGCTCACTCGACGTTGAGCCATCTGACAACTATGTCGACGTGCTGCCCGGCCAGCCTGTCGAGATCACCCTGAAGACAACACTGCCCATCGACCAGGTGCGCAGCCAGATGAAGGTGGTTTCTCTCGTAGACGCCTTCGCACCCTCACCAACCGCGCATCCGTGATTTGAAATACAAAAGCACGCATCCTGGTAGATGCGTGCTTCGTAGGAACAGCGACAACAACTAGAAACTAGCGGTGCAACTTAGCCAATTTCGCGATCCCTTTGATCGACAACTGTACGGGTTGGGGTTGTGCTGCTGACTCCGATCCGCTCTGACTCGACCTCTCTGACCCGCTCGCGATCGGAATTCGTTCTATCGCTATCCACGCCATGGGTGCTTACCGATTTTTCACCAGAGGAAGAGACATCATCTGCGCCCGTCGCCTTCAGGATGTCCTTCGCGCGCGAAACCTCTTGTGACGAGTCGCAATGCACGGATAGCAGAACGCCACCATCCTTCACACGACCTTCATAGCGCTTGGCTTCGTACTCTGGAATGCCGAGTCCGACGAGCGCTCCAACGAGGCCTCCAACTGTGCCGCCAACGCCCAGACCGGCGAGCGCACCCATGATCGGGCCCGCGGCGATGAGCGGCCCAACGCCCGGAATCGCCAGCGCTCCGATACCGGCCAGCAATCCAAGCGTTCCTCCCACGGCCCCACCTACGCCAGCGCCTGTGGTTGCGCCCTCCGGCGCCTTGGTGTTTTTCTCCGCGGCGAAATCCTTGGCACCCTGGCGGTCTGCCATCAAAACAGAGACATCCTGATTCGAAAAGCCCGCTGCAACGAGCTGATCTACTGCGGCCTCTGCTGCTGTGTTGCTCGGATAAATACCGAATGCTGCTGTGTTTTTACCTGCCATGTAGTTCTCCCTTTCGCGCTGCCCAAAGAGCGGCGCAACAGCTACTGCTTGACTGTGAGTTGGTTAGTGACCTTATCCGGACCACCGGCGACTTCCGCCGCTTTTGAGGCTATGGCCGACTTCTCTTCTTCGGAGTGCACCGGACCCTTGAGAGTGACCATCCCATCCTTGGTGATGATCTTCACGTTGTGCGCATACGTAGAAAGAGACTTGTCTGCGACAAGTGACTGCCGGATCTTCTTGGTCATCATTCGATCCGAGGTTGCCTCGGATTGCTGGTCGGCGGTGTTGCTGTGTGCCTTGTTCTTACCGGAATTATCCGGGCTGGTCATGGGCGGGCTGCTCTGGTCCTGACAGAATGCAGTGGCTGGCAGCATGGTCAGACATGCAAGCGCCAGGCATCCATGGAGCGAAAGCTTCCTTACCTTATCTAAAGACGATCTCACTTGTTTATTACCTCGGTAGCGATTTCGCGCTTGTTGCGCAGTTCTTGTTAAGAGGGGATATTGAGGAGAAATGAGGCGGAAACCAGGGCCCTCAATGTACCAGTGAAAGTCCCGCCTACCTACAGTAAGAAGCGGCGCCGATACCATAGGTTGGTGAGCGATCGCAGATACTTGAAAATGTTTGCGCCACTGTGGAGCTTATTTGCTTAGAGCGGGATATCTGGTGTCTCTATCAAGCAACCTTTGTCGAGTTATAAGGTTCGACCCAGCATGATGAACGTGCCTTTTCATCTCAGAGTAAGACGCCGCAGAAGTATTCAACTGCTTGCTCGGGAGAGGTGACAGTCCAGGCGTGATGCATGCACACTGGCTGCACAGGCGGGAGGTATAGCTATGGATTGGACACCGGGTGGGCTGAGCGGCGATATCGAGGACCGGCGCAGTGAAGGCGGCGGCGGCATCGGCTTCGGCGGTGGACGCGGCCTAGGGATCGGCGGGTTGTTGATCCTACTCGTCATCAGCCTCATCACAGGCCGTAATTTCATTGGCGCATATCTGATGGGCAATTCCGGCGCCGTGCAGCAGCAAGGATCCGCCGCGCCTCCCTCTGCCGACGAGCAGCGTTCGGCACAACTCGTGTCCTTCGTACTAGACGACGCGCAGAAGACCTGGACCAGCATCCTTCCGGGCTATCGCCACGCGCGATTGGTGCTCTTCCGCAATGCCACCTACTCCGGCTGCGGCTCGGCCCGCGCGGCAACAGGGCCTTTCTACTGCCCGCAGGATGAGAAGGTCTACATCGATCTCGGCTTCTGGAATGATTTGCGACGGTTCGGGGCTGGCGGCGAATTTGCGCAAGCCTATGTGATCGCCCACGAGATTGGGCACCACGTACAGAAGCTGGTCGGCACGGAGGCGAAGGTCGAGCAATTGCGTGCCTACAACCCGTCGTCCGGTAATAAGCTCTCCGTCGCACTTGAGTTACAGGCAGACTGCTACGCCGGCGTGTGGGCGCATAGCGGCGAGCAGAGAAATATCATTCACACCGACGACATCCGTCAGGGACTTCAGGCTGCCGCTGCCGTGGGAGACGATCATCTGCAGAAGATGACCCAGGGCTACGTCGCGCCGGACAGCTTCACCCATGGCACCTCACAGCAGCGCATGGACTGGTTTCAACGGGGCCTCGAGAACGGCGACATGAGCGCTTGCAATACCTTCGGCAATGCGGCCGGTGATTGAGTGAGGCCGAACTTTTGCCGCATCTACACGGCGCGCAACAGCCGGGCCGGCAGAAAAATAAGAGCGGCCACCAGCTCCAAGGCGCCGTGAACGGCGATGCCCACCAGCCGGAACGGCAGCAACAACAGCCACACAATCGGATAGAGCACCAGTGCGAAAAGCGCCAGCGGCCAGCACAGGATAAACAGCACGCACCAGAGAAGAAATTTGATCACCACGGCACTCCCTCCCTCACTCAAGAATACGTGGGCCGGGCCACAGAAGTTCCCACGCCGCTCTTCGCAGCGAAGCCCAGATTAGCCGTCCGGCTGTCCGGTCAGCTATTCTCTTCTGTTTGGCAATTCCCTCCCTCGAAGGACAGTCGATGGCATCCGCAAAGACCTATGGCAATTTGATTGGCGGCAAATTCGTTCCCGCGAAGAGCGGCAAGACCTTTGAAAACCTCAGCCCCGCGGACACGAGTGACGTTGTCGGCGTATTCGCATCATCGGAGGCCGCCGACGTAGACGCCGCTGTGCAGGCTGCGGCGAAAGCCTATGAGACGTGGCGGCTGGTACCCGCGCCGAAACGCGCAGAGATCCTCTATCGCACAGGTGAACTGCTGCTGAAGCGCAAAGAAGAGTTTGCTCGCGATATGACGCGCGAAATGGGCAAGGTGCTGAGCGAGACGCGCGGCGACGTGCAGGAGGCGATCGATACTGCCTACTACATGGCGGGCGAGGGCCGCCGTCTTTTCGGCCAGACCACGCCTTCCGAATTGCAAAACAAGTTTGCGATGTCTATTCGGATGCCGGTCGGCGTATGCGGCATGATCGCGCCATGGAACTTCCCCATGGCCATCCCGTCCTGGAAGATCTTTCCCGCGCTGGTCTGCGGCAATACCTGTGTGATCAAGCCGGCTGAGGACACGCCGCTCTCCACTTTCCACCTGGTCGAGATGTTGATGGAAGCTGGCCTTCCCGACGGCGTGGTCAACATCGTCACGGGCTTCGGCCCGGAAGCGGGCGCGCCGCTGGTCGAGCATCCGAAAGTCCGCGCGATCTCCTTCACCGGTTCGAGCGAAGTGGGCCGCATCGTGGGGCAGAAGGCCGCAGCCAGCTTCAAGCCGTGCTCGCTCGAGATGGGCGGCAAGAACGCGATGATCATTCTCGACGATGCGAACCTCGATCTTGCGCTCGATGGCGCTGTCTGGGGCGCCTTTGGAACCAGCGGGCAGCGCTGCACAGCCACCAGCCGCGTAATCGTGGACAAGCGTGTCGCGGCTGAATTTACCGAACGAATCGTCGATCGCGCAAAGAAACTGCGCGTCGGCAATGGCCTCGAGGAAAACGTCGAGATGGGGCCGCAAATCAATAAACAGCAAATCGAGACTTCGACACGCTATACAAAGATCGGTCAGGACGAGGGCGCGGCGCTGCTGCAGGGCGGTGTGGCGTTGAAGGAAGGCGCTCACGGCAAGGGACACTTCTTCGCGCCTACCATCTTCGGCAAAGTGCAGGCGAAGATGCGCATTGCACAGGAGGAGGTCTTTGGGCCGGTGCTCAGCGTGATCGAATGTGATGGGGTGGAAGACGCCATCCGCATCGCGAACGGCATCGAGTATGGTCTCTCCACCGCACTCTATTCGCGCGATGTGAACAAGGCCTTCCGCGCCATTCGTGACCTTGAAGCAGGCATCACCTATGTGAACGCGCCGACGATCGGCGCAGAGGTGCATCTGCCATTCGGCGGCGTGAAGCAGACCGGCAACGGCCACCGCGAAGGGGGCACCGGCGCGCTCGATTTCTACACCACATGGAAGTCGGTCTATATCGACTACTCCGACAAGTTGCAGCGCGCGCAGATCGATAACGCGGAGTAATACCGCAATCTGCATCAGCTATACAAAATATTAGTGTTCAGGAGCGCGCATGATCATCGGAGTGCCGAAGGAAATCAAAGACCATGAGACTCGCGTCGGCATCACGCCAGCGGGCGTGAAAGCACTGACAGAGGCCGGGCACAGCGTGCTGGTGGAGACGCACGCCGGTGAACTCTCCGCCTTTACCGACGACGAATATCAGAGTGCGGGCGCTGAGATCGTTGGCTCTGCGCATAACGTCTGGGCCAACGCCGACATGGTAGTGAAAGTGAAGGAGCCGGTCGAAAAAGAATATGGCTTCTTTCGTCCCGACCTTACGCTCTTCACCTACCTGCACCTTGCTCCGCTGCCGACCCTGACCGAGCAGTTGCTGCAGAAAAAAGTAACCGGCATTGCGTATGAGACCATCCGTGATCGAAGCAACGCTCTTCCGCTCCTGACGCCGATGTCCGAGGTGGCCGGCCGCATGTCGGTGCAGGTTGGCGCTACTTATCTGGAAAAGGAAAAGGGCGGCCGCGGCCTGCTTCTGGGTGGCGTTCCGGGTGTGATGCCGGCGAATGTATGCATTATCGGCGGCGGCATTGTGGGAACGAATGCGGCGAAGATCGCGCTCGGCATGGGCGCGAAGGTCACCCTGGTCGACCTGAATCTGAACCGGCTCCGCGAGCTGGACGACATCTTCAACGGCCGCGTTTTTACCCTGGCTTCGAACTCCTATAACGTAGCGCACGCCACACGTGAGGCCGACCTGGTGATCGGCGGGGTGCTGATTCCGGGCGCGGCCGCACCCAAGATCGTAACTGCAGCCATGGTCGCGAAGATGAAGAAGGGCGCGGTGATTGTGGACGTGGCCATCGATCAAGGGGGCTGCATCGAGACGGCGAAGCCCACCACGCACAGCAATCCGTCGTACGAAGTAAACGGAGTGGTCCACTACTGCGTCACGAATATGCCGGCGGCCGTGCCAAATACTTCGACTCTCGCGCTCACCAACGCAACCTTCCCGTACGTGATGAAGATTGCGCAACTGGGAGCGAAGCAGGCCATCCTCTCGGATAGCGGCACTGCTGAAGGCGTGAACACCTATGCCGGCACACTCACCTACCAGGCAGTGGCGGAGTCGCAGGGCAAGCCATTCCGTCCTGTGCGTGATGTGCTCGCCTGATGTGAACGAGTTGCTGGAAATGAAAGGGGCGTGGCCGCGGCCACGCCCCTTTTCGTTACCGCCGCAGCTTACTGCCTCGGATTCACGCGCACTGTTACGGGATTCACGAGGCTGAAGGTAAGAGGCGACTCAGCGCCCACCACAACCTGTTCGTTGCCGGTCAACGCTCCAGCCGCGGTGCCCGCGCCAGCACCGGCGAGGCCGCCGATCAGCGCGCCTTTACCGCCGCCCGCCAGACCGCCGATCAGCGCGCCCGCGCCGCCACCGCCGCCGATAAAGCCCGCCGTCCGCTTTCCTTTGCCCTTGATGACGCGGCTCCAGGTGTTGGAGTCGATCGGCGTACTGGCTCCGTTCACCCGCAGGCTGGTCAGACGCAGGGAAAGTACACCCTGACCTTTGAACTTGCCGCGAGAGTTCGAAGCGGTCACCGTGCCGCTGGCGGTGGAACCGGTCGGGACCAGCGTCTTCCCATTCACCACGATTGGAGATGTCACCGTCGCATCGAATGAATCGCCTTCGTTCGCTGTCTTCGAGCTGATCGACTGAACCAGGCGAACGGTCACGCGCGTTCCAGCCGGGATGGTATAGGTGACAGGCTGCGGCGGAGGCGGTGGCGGGGGTGGAGGAGTGTTGGCCGGCGCGGCCGGGGTGGCATTCGGCGTTCCCGGCGCGGATGCCGCAGTGCCCGGCGCAGGTGCCGCGGGATTAGCTGCTGGTTGGCTCGCCGCGGGCTGCTCGGCATTCTGCGGTGGCTGGTTCTTGTTGCAACCGGCAACCAGGAGCAGGCCTGCCAGTGAAAACGGGAGCGCGAGGTGTGTCAGCTTGGCATGGATCATAGCGTTCACTAGGATGACACAGCCGATGCCGAAATGGCACCAGGTTATCCATCAATCTCACAGCCCTACCAGGCGCCTCGCGGGGCAACCCGCAAAAAGAAGCGCCTATAATCGCAGGGTTCGCGCATGGATCGGGCTACCCCGGGGAGGAGTTTTGTGTTTCGCAGCCGCCGCGTAACCGTAACCCTGCTCGCCGGATGCTTCGGACTGGCCGCGATTCTGCTGGTCGCACTCAACGCCTTCAACCTGCATTTCCTCAATCCGCGCGACAGTAACGGTATCTTTCTCTTTACCGCGCTCTCCATCCTCGTCTTCCTGCTGCTGGTGGTGTTGCTGGTGCTGCTCTGCCGCAACGTGCTGAAGCTGTATGCGGACGGCAAGAACCGCCTCCTTGGTTCCCGCATCCGCACACGTCTGCTCTCCGGCGCACTTATTCTGAGCTTCGCGCCCACGCTGTTCATGTTTCTCTTCAGCTATCTGCTGATGAACCGCTCCATCGATCGATGGTTCTCGCAGCCCGTGGCGCAACTGCGTGAAGATTCCACGCGCGTCGCGCTGGAGCTTTCGCAGTATGCGGCAGAGAATGCGCGCGCTGAGGCGGAATCGCTGGCCAGCTCGGTGACGCTCGAACGGAGCCTGGACCAGAAGGACATTCTCTCCGCGCTTGGCGTCGTGCGTAGCCATCGCATTACTCTCTCCGGTGGCTTTGTCATCATCTACAACGATGACGAGCCTGTTGTGGAGTACGGGGTGCCGCATGCCGCCGCCGCTGCCCATCCGGAACTCCGTCCCTGGATGGACGACACAGACGCCACCAGGCCCTCTGCGGGCGAAACACTGCCGGCATTCGTGATGGCTGCAGCGCATCGCACCGACCAGCCCATCCTGAATCTGGGCGGAATCGACTACATATTGGGTGCCGCGGCCACGCCGTCGTCCAGCCTTGTCGTCGTCGCGCTGCCCATGCCCGCCGGCCTGGCACGTACCGTTGGAACCATCCGCTCCGGTGCGGAAAGCTACTGGCAGCTCTTCCGCGGACGCAATCGAATTCGCAGCACATATTTTCTTCTCATGCTGCTGCTCACGATACTCACCCTGTTTGCCAGTAGCTGGCTGGCGCTCTATCTGGCGAAGCAGGTGACGCGCCCTGCCGAGACCCTCGCGGATGCCATGGAGCAGATCAGCGCCGGCCACTACGCCCATCGCGTTACCGTGGGCGCCACGGAAGAGCTCGGCGAAGTCATCCACTCGTTCAACGCAATGGCCTCAGATCTCGAGCAGAGCCGCGCGCTCGCCGAAAGCTCCACTGCGCAGCTCTCGGCAGTGAATCGTACGCTTGCGGAGCGCCGCCGGGAACTCGAACTCATCCTCGACACCATCCCCAGCGGCGTTGCCACGCTCGATGGCCGGCTCTCCGTCGTGTTGTCGAATCGCGCCATGCTCGACCTGCTGGATCTCGAAACCGGCGCCACCGACATCGAACATGCGTTGGCCGATCTGCCGCTGGACGTAGCTTTTCCGCCGGCCATCAGCGAAGAGGTGCGCCGGCTGCTGCGTCGCAGCCAACGCATGCGCATCGCCGGATCCGAGATCGACTTTGCCACGTCGAGCGGATCGCGCCGGCTCTCGGTCACGCTCGCTGTCCTGGACCAGCCGCAGCAACGTGGCTACGTTCTGGTCCTCGAGGATGTGACGGAAGTATTGCGGGCACAGCGGCAGGCGGCATGGAAAGAAGTCGCCCAACGCGTTGCGCACGAGATCAAGAATCCGTTGACGCCCATCTCGCTCTCGGCAGAGCGTATCCGCAGGCATATCGAGAAGCCCACGCCCGAAACCGCGACCGTCATCCGCCATTGCAGCGATGTCATCCTGAGCTCGGTGGAAACCGTGCGCACACTCGTCGACCAGTTCGGCGCACTGGCGCAATTCCCGGTGTCTTCGCCTCGCCCCCTCGATCTGAATTCTGTCATCGATGCCGCACTGTTGGTCTTTGCTGGACGCATGGACGACATCCGCGTGGAGCGGCGATATGCGGGGGATTTGCCGCTGGTGATGGCGGACAAGGACGCCTTGCGCCGCGCGCTCGCCAACCTTATCGACAATGCGGCGGAGGCGATGCAGGGCGCTCTGCACCGCCAGCTCACCGTGATCACGGGCGAGAATCCGGGGCGCACCATGGCCGAGATCATCGTGGCGGATACCGGCCCCGGCGTCACCAGTGATATGCGCGAGCGTCTGTTTCTGCCCTACTTCTCCACCAAGCAGCGCGGCACCGGTCTCGGTCTTGCCATCGCAGCGAAGATCGTGCAGGAACATCATGGAACGATCCGCGTCGAGGAGAACAAACCGGCCGGCGCGCGCTTCATCATCGAGTTGCCCTTCGCCGATATGACCACGCCCGAGAATGCGCCTCCGGCAACTGCGGAGCAGCGTTCGTGAGCCACGTCCTCATCGTCGATGACGAGGCCGATATACGCGACTCGCTGGGCGAAATCCTCACCGAAGATGGCTACACCGTGACCACCACTGCCACCGGCAGCGAAGCCATGGTGCTCTTGCGCGATGCCACCTACGACGCCGTCCTGCTGGACATCTGGCTGCCCGATCGCGACGGCATGGATGTCTTGCGGGAGATTCGTCAGCTCGAAAGCGAGATTCGTCCCGAAGTCATCATCATCTCCGGTCACGGCACCATTGAAAGCGCGGTTCGCGCCACCAAGCTCGGCGCATTCGACTTCCTTGAGAAGCCACTCTCGCTCGAACGCACTCTCATTCTGCTGAAGAATGCCATCGAAGCACGACGCCTTCGCGCGGAGAACGAAGAGTGGAAGCGTCAGCTCTCGCCGCGCGCGCACATCTCCGGCGAGAGCGTGCCCATCAAGGCCCTTCGCCAGCAGATAAAGGTGATGGCGCCCACCAATGGCCGCGTGCTGATCTTCGGTGAGTCCGGCTCGGGCAAGGAAATCATCGCACGAGAAATCTATGCGGAGAGCCTGCGCCGGGAGGGCGTCTTCATCGAGCTGAACTGCGCCGCGATTCCCGAGGATTCAATCGAGATACAGCTATTCGGCTATCGTCACAGCGCCGTTCCCGGCGGTCCGCCGGAAAAGCGCGGCACTCTGGAGCGCGCCAACAACGGCACCCTGTTTCTCGACGAGATCGGCGATATGAGCCTCAAGACGCAGGCCAAAGTACTGCGCGCGATGGACGAGCAGCGCTTCACCCCGGTAGGCACTTCGCAACCGGTGAGCGTCGATGTGCGCATCATTGCCGCCACCAATAAGAACCTCGAAGACGAGATTGCGCGCGGCAATTTTCGCGAAGACCTCTTCTACCGGCTCAACGTCATTCCGTTCTATGTGCCGCCGTTGCGCGACCGTCGCGAGGACATCCCCATTCTGGTGCGCGAGTTCCTCAGTGAGTTCGGCCGCGAGTACGGCCGCCCGCGCATCGAGATCAGCGAAGAAGCACTCGGCCTGCTGAAGCAGTATCACTGGCCGGGCAATGTGCGTGAGCTGCGCAACCTGGTCGAGCGGCTTGTCATCCTGAATCCGCAGGTCACGCGCATCGAACGCAAACATCTGCCCATGCTTGTGCACCGCGACCCAGGCAGACTTGCGGCGGACTTCAATTCCCTGCAGGAGGCGCGCAATGCCTACGAGCGCGACTTCATCCTGAAAAAAGTAGACGAATGCCACGGCAACATGAGCCGAGCGGCGGAAGCGCTGGGATTGGATCGCACGCATCTCTACCGCAAAATGAAGGCGCTTGGCATCAGCGCCCGCGAGTAGATGCGACGAAGAACCCGCGTTTGCCACGTCTTCGTTGTCGTGCTCGGCGCAACACTTTTCGCTGTGCTAACT
The DNA here is from genome assembly GCA_963757575.1 of uncultured Acidobacteriaceae bacterium. GTDB lineage: Bacteria > Acidobacteriota > Terriglobia > Terriglobales > Acidobacteriaceae > KBS-83. Next base: position 265,019 of record CAVWSD010000003.1, on the reverse strand, counting down.
GCCTGCACGGTCTGCACCGAGCAGATCGTCGATGAAACCACCTCTCCAGATCACGTGTGGACTACGCGCACCACGGTGCGTAGCTGCGGCAATCTGGCGACGCCGACGACAAATGTCTACTTACAGCGTGCGGACAGCCGCGCGCAACTGGGTGAGATTGTCGTGCTCGTCCGCCACATGCATGCTGTGAAGCTTGCATGGACCGGCCGCACGCAGGTCCATATCGACTGTCCAGGCTGTGGCGATGACGTGCGCATCGCACGGCCGAGCGCGCATGGAATATCGATTGCGGTCAGCCGCTAACGTTACTGTTCGTCCCGCTTGTTTCCGAGATCGGTCAACTGCCGCCGCCAGTCCAGCGACTCGACAAACCCGCGCGATTCGCGCCAGTTCTCCTCGACGATAACGTGCAGCTCCAGGAAGACGCGCGTGCCCAGCAGAGATTCGATCTCCTTGCGCGCAGAAGCGCCGATCGCCTTCAGCTTGGTCCCGCCCTTACCAATCAAAATCGCCTTTTGCCCAGCGCGTTCGCAGTAGATGGCCGCCGCGATACTGGTGACGGGCAGCTTGCCGTCCTTACGCGGTTTTGCATCTGCAGGCGGCTCTTCATAGCGCTCGATCACCACCGCTGACGCGTACGGCACCTCTTCGCCTGTCTCCATCAGGATGCGCTCGCGGATCAGCTCCGCCACCAGGAAGCGCTCCGGCTGGTCGGTGTACTGCGCAGACGGATAGTAGCGTTGACCTGCGGGGAGCCGCTTTACGAGTTCCACAATCAGGCGATCCAGCCCATCGCGTTTCCGCGCGGAGATAGGAACAACGGCGGCGAAGTCGTGAAGTGCACTGAGCTTCGTAATGAGCGGGAGAAGTTTCTCGCGCTCGACCAGATCGATTTTGTTGATGATGAGAAAGACCGGACAGTCGAGCTTGCGGATCAATTCCAGCGCGAATATATCTTCGCTGGACCCGCGATCGCGTTTGCTTTTGCCCGTCGCCGGATCCTCAGGAAGACGCAGCTCGCGGGTTGCGTCCAGCATCAGCAGCACGATATCGCGCTGCTCCAGCGCATCGTGCACCTCCTGCATCATGCGGCGATCCAGTTGCGTATTCGGTTTGTGCACGCCAGGAGTATCCACGAAGACGATCTGCGCCGCTGGATGCTTTCCCTTCCTCGCGGGAACTTCGACGACGCCCTGGATCCGCGTCCGCGTGGTCTGCGGCTTCGCCGTCACAATGGCGACCTTCTCGCCGGTCAGCGCATTCAGAAGCGTGCTCTTGCCCGCATTCGGCCGGCCAATAATAGAAACAAATCCCGATCGCACTGAAATGTCCTCTTGAGTAAAGCTACACCGCGCGCAAGACTCTAGGCCGCGGGGCTTTCTACTGTGGACACGCGCAGGCGCTCGACGCGCCGGTCGGTCGACGCCAGCACCTCCAACCGCGTCTTGCCTGCCAGCACCACTTCGCCCGCCATCGGAATCCGCCCGGCGACTTCGCTCACCAGCCCGGCAACCGTGGTGGCGGCATAGCGTCCATCCTTCAGATCTTCATCGCCTGTCAGCGCTTCGAGCGCATCCACTTCCATGCTGCCAGGCACGATCCACACGCCATCGCTCTCCTGCTTCGGCGCGTTCGCCTCGCTGTCCTCCTCGTGCTCGTCACTGATCGCGCCGACAATCTCTTCGAGCAGGTCCTCGATCGTCACCAATCCGGCAACACCGCCGTACTCGTCAATCACGATGCGCATGTGCTGCTTCTCACGCTGCATCTCGCGCAGCAGCTCGTTTCCACGCTTCGTCTCCGGTACAAAAGCGGCGGGCCGCTGGAGGCTGGCAACAGTGCGCTTCGGCGCCTCGGTATCCGAAATCTGCAGCAGATCATGCGAGAAGACAATACCCGTGACGGTATCCAGCGTTCCCTCGAAAACAGGAACGCGAGAGAAGGGACGGGTTTCCAGCATCGCAAGGAAGTCGGCGAGTGTCGTCTCGGCAGCAACAGCGAAGACGGATGGGCGCGGCGTCATCACCTCGCGCACAATCTTGTCTCCGAATTCAACCGCTGAGCGCACCAGGTCGCGATCGCTCTCCTCCAGAATTCCTTCCTCTTCGCCGGCTTCAATCAATGCATCCACGGCATCCCCGCCATCGTCCTTGCTTTCATGCTGTGTCGGTTGCGCCAGGGACACGATGGAAAGCAAAAACTCCAACGTCAGCTCCGCCGGGAGTACCGCGAAGAAGCAGATCCGCAGCAGCCATCGCCACTTCAGCACCCATGCGCCGCGTGTTCGGGTAAAGAAGGCATAGGGCAGCATGCGGCTGAAGATGACGACCACCAGCACGATGCCCAGCGCAGCCTGCAGCACCCCGAGGGCAGTCGGCGGTCCGACTTCGCCTTCGCGGCCGAACAGCATCGCACCGATGATGAGCACGATGGCCGCCAGCGAGAGCTGCGCCAGCACCGCGGCGCACAATGCAATCCGGTCGCGGGAGAAGCCCATCGTGGGCTCGATCTGCTGTTCCCAGACCTCCATGTTGTCTTCAAACTCGCGCGAGAGAAACTTGCCCAGCTCGGAGTAGATGCGATCCACATAGCAGGCCAGGGTATGAATCACCAGCAGCACGAGGACGAGCGCCGCATAGAGCCACATCATGCGCGGACCGCCTCTCGCGCTCTTCGCTGTGACGGGGCCGCATGCGCCCGCTCAATCAGCGCTGCCGTCAGTCCAAGCTCGCGGCGCAGACGTTTCTCTTTGCGGTGCATCGTGCCCTTGTCCGTTTCGTGGTCGTAACCGGCCAGGTGCAGCAGGCCATGCAGCAGCAGCAGTTTGATCTCCATTTCCAGCGGGTGCTCGTGCTCCTGCGCCTGCCGGAAAGCTGTCTCGAGAGAGATCGCGAGATCGCCCGCGACCCCGCCAGCGCTCTCAGCCGCGGGAAAGGACAGCACATCCGTCGCTTTGTCCTTGCGGCGATACGTCCGGTTGAGCGTACGGATCGCTTCGTCTCCCGTAAGCAGCACGCTTACATCGCCGGCGAGTCCGGTGGCATTGATAGCCTCGCGCAGGAAGCGTGCAAGCTCGCGGCGGCGCGGACGCACAGCCCGCGGCAGCTTCAGCTCCACTCCCCGTTCGTACACGATCATCGTTCGATCACGTCTGTCCTGCCTGCACCTGCAACAACCAAAATGAAAAGAGGAGGGCCGCGGCCCTCCTCGTCCGTTGCCTAGATTGTACCGGGCCCGCCTTCTTACTGAGGCTTCGGCGCCGGCGTCTCCCGTTCGCCTTCCCGCATTCCGAGCGGCAACTCCGCCTGCTGGCGTCCAAAGCTGTCGTAGGCGCGGATGATCCGCTGTACAAGGTGGTGGCGCACCACATCTCCATCTTCAAAGTGGATGAAGCGGATACCGTCCACGCCCTTCAGTATCTCCATCGCTTCCAGCAGCCCGGAGCGCCGCGGGTTCGGCAGATCGATCTGCGTCACGTCGCCCGTAATGATGGCTTTGGCGTTGTTGCCGAGTCGAGTCAGGAACATCTTCATCTGCTCGCTGGTAGTGTTCTGCGCCTCGTCCATGATGATGAATGCATCGTTGAGCGTGCGGCCGCGCATGAAGGCAAGCGGCGCCACCTCGATCACGTTGCGCTCGATCATCTTGTCCACGCGCTCCTGGTCCAGCAGGTCGTAGAGTGCGTCGTAAAGCGGCCGCAAGTAGGGATCGATCTTCTCCTGCAGCGTGCCGGGAAGAAAGCCCAGCCGCTCGCCCGCTTCCACCGCTGGCCGCACCAGGATGATGCGGCTCACCCGCTTCGCCATGAGCGCGGACGCCGCCATGGCCACCGCCAGGTAAGTCTTGCCAGTGCCTGCCGGTCCGATGCCAAAGACCATGTCTGCCTGTTCCATGGCCTCGACATAGCGTTTCTGGTTCACGGAGCGTGGCTGCACCATGCGCTTGATGCCGCCCGTCGTGCGCTGTCTGCCGCTGTCCACCAGCCCTTTGAGCGTGACACTTGGGTCCGCTGCCACCAGCTTCAGCATCGCGTTCAGTTCGCCGTTTTGCAGCGTCACCCCGGCTCGGCGCAACTGTTCGTAGTCATTGAAAATCCGCTCCACGCGCGCCACATTCTCTTCTGATCCTGAGACATGAACGGCATCGGAACGAAGGTCGATACGCGTGTGCAGCTTGTCTTCGAGCAATCTCAGATTTTCATCGCGGGTCCCGAACAGGGGCTCAATATTGGGCGTGATTTCCAGGGCTTTATTGATCAAGCGGACGAAGGACCTCCTGCCGCTCCATGGCGTAGCAGATCCTGGAGCTGCGGCTGAATTTTGAGTTTTGAATCGGTGGCGGAGGTGGGTCCTTGCATCCGGCGACCTGGCACAGGCAGTTTCCTGCCCGTTACGTGCCTGCCGCCTTGGACCATCCCTCGGATGCGCACAGACTAGCCCCTCCCTCGCAGGCCGTCAACGGAGATTTGATGAATATCCGTTACGCTTCCCGCACCTGCTATTTACGATGCCTGAACCGCCTCGGAGGACGCGGAGAGACTTCGATCTGGGCGCCATTGACCCCCCGCCGATGGCGCGGTAAACTTGTATTTTGCAGAGGATGCGGCGTGAGTGCCACCGTCTGCATCGCTCCAGGAAACCGCTCCACAGACCACCAGACATCTTTGTAAGGAAGCTCATGGCAAACCATGTTTCATCGCTGAAGCGCGCCCGTCAGACGGAACGCAAAACCGCGGTCAACCGCGCCAACAAAACCCGCGTTCGCAGCAGCCTGCGCTCGCTGCGTGAGGCCCTGCAGAAGGGCGACGCCAAATCCGTAGGCGAGCAGTACCGCGCCACTGTCTCCGCTCTCGACAAGAGCGTGCAGAAGGGTACGCTGCACAAGAACACCGCTTCGCGCTACAAGAGCCGCCTCAGCGCGCGCGTGAAGGCCGTTTCCGCAGCGAAGGCATAGCCAGGCTTTATCCGGATCGACCGAGGCCGGCATCGTTCCGGCCTCGCTTTTATTTTGCGGCCTGTTCGGTTGGAGCTGGCGCAGGGGCTGGGAGGTCATACACCTCAACCGCGCCGTGATTCAGCACGGCCAGCCGGTTCCCGTCCGCTGAAAGCGCAAAGTTGCCCCCCGCGCTTACGATCGGCTTTATCAGCAGCGCAAGCCGCAGGCTCCCCGTCCGGCTGTCCAGCACGCTCAATACCTGGTTCTGCACCTCGGCATCGTCGATCGCCTCACGCGCCGATACTGGACGACTCACCGCGAGCCACGAGATGGCTACCGATGCGCCGCTCTGCGCCATGCGGAACGAGGGCCAGGTAAAGTTGGACTGCCACCGTCCATCCCACAATTTCTGGCTATGCCGCGAATAGGCGGCAACGAACCGGTCATTGTGGCCGCGCGGGCAGCTCAGGATCAGTACACTCTGTTCGTTCAGTACCTTCTCCGATGGAGCACAGGTGGAATCGGTCTGCGCGACGATCTCGCCTTCTGCCGATTCCGCTTTGTCGTAGGGATGGAACCGCACATTCCAGACACCCTCTTTCACCTGCTCCTGAGTGAAGAAACCATCGATGCTCGCGGGCACGTCGCCGGCCTCTTCCGCGCGCGCGCTCAACACCAGCCTCGGCTGATCCAGCCGCACCATGCGTATCTGTACATCCTCGGCCGGCGGCGCGCCGCCCAACATCGCGGCATGCTTCGCCAGGCGGGCGTGCTCCTCGGGCGTGTGCTTCTCCAACTCGTTCTCCACCACCAGCAGCCGTCCATCTGGCGAGGTATCCACTCCCTCCAACTCCGTCGGTGATTCATACAGCGGCTTCAGATGGAGCTGACTGTCAGCCTGGTAGAGCTGAGAGCCAATGCGCAGCAGCACCTTATCGCCGGCCAATCGCCACAGATAGCGCCCGCGGTCATGCAGCAGCCATTGGTCCTCAGCGACTACTTTCCCCGTCGGCAATTCCAGCACATCCGCCTGGATCACCTGGTCCAGGCCGTCAGAGCCCTGCTGCCGCGAAAGCAGCCGCGGCTGACGAAAGGTGAGCAGAAGGTGGGTCGGATCGAGGAAGTCCAGCGAACTGGAGCTATACCGCGCCAGCAGATACAACTTGCCCGGCGGCCGGTAGCCGAGCGGCTCCACGGGAATGCGCGCCGCCGGCTGAGGACCGGTTTGCCGGTCCTTGGCATGTGCCATCCCCGCCCCCAGGCATAGCAGCAGCGGGACGAGGCATGCTGCTCGCCGGTAGGCCGCGAACTGCGCACGGCATTGCACCCCACCATTTTCCTACAAGCGCGGCGGTTTTGCGTAGGCCGAAACGAAGTTGACTTTGCCCGCGCCACTCCGTCTGATAGCGTTTCGGCTGACAACTCTATTAGGAAGACGGAGTCCCTTCTCTCGATGCGCCCTTTCCCTGCTGCCCTTGCCGTCGCCGCCTGCTTGGCCGCGCCTGTCGCCCTTAACGCCCAGGCCACGGTCAGCGAGCAGACCCGCATCCAGTTACACGGGTTGGATCCGTCGCTGCGCGACACCTCAGTCGACCCCTGCGTCAACTTCTTTCAGTACGCCTGCGGAAGCTGGCTGAAGCGCAATCCCATCCCGCCGGACCGCTCCTCCTACGGCATCGACGTTCAACTTCACGACAACAATAACCTTGTCCTGAAGTCCATCCTCGAACACGCGAGCGATTCCCGCGCGCAGCGCGATCCGGACACGCAGAAGATCGGCGACTACTACGCAACCTGCATGGACGTGCAGGCAATCGATAAGGCGAGTCTCGACGGAGTTCGCCCGATGCTGGACCACATCGATGGGCTTCGCAGCACGAAGGACCTGGCACCGCTGGTCGCCACCCTGCAGCAGAATGGCGTCCAGGCGCTCTTCCGGCTCGGTAGCGAAGAAGATTACAAAGACGCCCGCCACATGATCGCTACGGCTGCGCAGCCCCGTCTGGGACTTCCAGAAAAGGGCTACTACCTGCGGTCAGACGCCAAGTCGATCACCCTGCGCAAGCAGTACGTGGAACATGTCACCCGCATGCTGGCACTCGCTGGAGAGCCCGCGGACCAGGCAGCGGCCGATGCGCAGCGTGTGCTGGCGCTTGAGACCAAACTTGCCACCGCCTCGCTGAGCCGGGAGGAGATGCGCGATCCGGCGAAGCTCTATCACCCCACTGAGCTGGTCAGCTTCCGAACCCAGCTCGGCGCCTTCGATGTGGACGCCTACCTGCACGCTCTCGGCACGCCCGCTTTCACGATGCTCAACGTATCGACGCCCGGCTACTTCGCCGCGCTGAACAAGATCCTGCCGCAGACCGACCTCGCCTCGCTGCAGGCGCTGCTGCGCTGGAACCTGCTGCACAGCACCCCCGGCACGGCACTGCCGGCCGCGCTCGACAACGAGCAGTTCGCCTTCTACGGAAAGACGCTGCGTGGCCAGCCGGAGCAGCAGGTGCGCTGGAAGCGCTGCGTGGAAGCAGTGGACGGCGCGCTCGGCGAAGCGCTGGGCCGCGTCTATGTGGCCCAGCAGTTCAGCTCCGACGACAAGGCGCGTACCACCGCCATTCTCACCGACATCGAAGCCTCCATGGGACGCGATATCCAGCAGCTCGACTGGATGAGTGCGCCCACCCAGGCCAAAGCCGAGGATAAGCTCAAGGCCGTCACTAACAAGATCGGATATCCGGATCGTTGGCGCGACTACTCCAGCCTGACCGTCGCACGCGGCGATGCCGTGGGCAATGAGCGGCGCGCGGCGGCCTTCGAACGGCATCGCGTGCTCACGAAGATCGGCCAGCCTACTGACAAGCAGGATTGGGAGATGAGCCCGCCGACCGTCAATGCCTACTACGATCCGCAGACGAACAGCGTCAACTTTCCCGCCGGCATTCTGCAGCCGCCCTACTACGATCCGCATATGGGCGATGCCGTGAACTACGGCCAGGCCGGCGGCCTGGAGGGTCACGAGCTCACCCACGGCTTCGACGATGAAGGCCGCCAGTTCAACGGCGATGGCAACTTCAGCGAATGGTGGACGCCCACTGACGAAAAGAAATTTAAGGAGCGCGCCGACTGCGTCGTGAAGCAGTACGACGGCTTCATTGCGGTCGACGATCTGCACGTGAACGGCAAGCTCACCCTGGGCGAAAACATCGCCGATATCGGCGGTGTCCGGCTCGGCTATCTTGCCTGGCAGCATCGTCTCGCGCAGCCAGGCGCCACGCCCGAAGCAGACCTCGAGGGCATGACGCCGCCCCAGCAGTTCTTTACCGCCTACGCGCAAAGCTGGTGCTCCAGCACTCGGCCCGAGACGACGCGGCTTCGCGTTCAGACCGATCCGCATTCGCCCGAGGAGTACCGCGTCAACGGCGTCGTCGAAAACATGCCCGAGTTCCAACACGCCTTCGGATGCAAGGCCGGTCAGCCCATGGTCAGCGCGAACCGCTGCAGCATCTGGTAATCATCTTTCATTTCGGAGAGGCGCTCCCATGATGTCCCTGATCTCAACATCTCTGATCGCACGCACCGTCCACTGCACGCTTGCCGGCGCGACGTTCGCGCTCTTTACCCTGGCGATTTACGCGCAAGTCCCGGCTCCGGTCCGCACGCTCCCCGGCTTCGATAAGAGCGCGATGGACACCACTGCTAGTCCGTGCGTCGACTTCTACCAGTACGCCTGCGGCAACTACAGCAAGCTGCATCCCATTCCCGCGGACCTGCCGTCCTTCGATCAGTTCAGCAATCTCTACGAATTCAATTTGCAGGCGTTGCACGGAATTCTCGACAAAGCCTCCACCGCCCACGCCGCTCCCGGCAGCGATGAGCAGAAGATCGGCGACTACTACGCCAGCTGCATGGACACTGCAGCGATCGACAAAGCGGGCCTCGCGCCCATCCAGCCCGAGCTTGACCGCATCGCCGCGATCCAATCCCGCGATGCATTGACGCCGGAGATCGCGCATCTCCAGCGCGTGAGCGTGAACGCCTTCTTCGGCCTGAGCTCGTACCAGGACTTCAAAGACGCAACCCGCGAGATCGCCTTCATGGACCAGGGCGGCCTGGGCCTCCCGGAGAAGGACTACTATCTGCGCTCGGGAGCCAAAGACGAAGAAGTGCGCACTCAATATGTGCAGCACGTTGCCAATGTGCTGAAGCTTCTCGGCGCGACGCCAGACCAGGCCAGCAAGAACGCCACTGCGATCATGGCCTTTGAGACAGGACTCGCTAAGGTCTCCATGGGCAACGTGGAGCGGCGCGACCCCGAAAAGATTTACCACATGCAGCAGGTCGCGAAGTTCGCGGCGGCCGCACCGAACCTCCACCTGGTCGAGTTTCTCAGGGATGTAGGCGCGCCGCCTGTCACGGAGCTGAACGTGGCTACGCCCGAGTTCTTTGCTGGCCTCAATCAGCTCATCGCATCCACGGACATGAATACGCTGAAGGACTACATGCGGGTCTTCCTCGTGGACAGCTTCTCCAGCCGGCTGCCGAAAGCCTTCGACGATGAACACTTCGATTTCTTCGGCCGCAAGCTCGAAGGCATTCCGGAGCAGCAGGCGCGATGGAAGCGCTGCGTCGACGCCACCGATTCCGGCCTGGGCGAGGTGCTCGGCAAGTTTTACGTGGCCCAGTACTTTGGCGGCGACAGTAAGGCCAGAACGGCAGAAGAGGTGAAGCAGATCGAAGCGGCGATGGATCGCGATCTCGATCAACTGAGCTGGATGAGCCCCGCCACCAAAGCGAAAGCGCACGAAAAACTTGCTGCCATCGTCGACAAGATCGGCTACCCGAACAAATGGCGCGACTACTCCGCGCTCGCCATCAAGCCCGGTGACAGCCTGGGAAACTCCATGCGCGCCCGTGAGTTCGAGAGTGACCGTCAGCTCCGCAAGATCGGACGTCCTGTGGACAAGGGCGAATGGGACATGACGCCGCCCACGGTAAACGCCGATTACCTGGCGACCATGAACACCATCAACTTCCCCGCCGGCATCCTGCAGCCCGCCTTCTACGACAGGACTGCCTCCGACTCCACCAACTACGGCCACATCGGAGGGATCGTCGGTCACGAGCTGACGCACGGCTTCGACGACGAGGGCCGCAAATTCGATGCGCAGGGCAACCTGAAGGACTGGTGGACCGCCGAGGATGCGAAGCAATTCGAACAGCGAACCGATTGCGTGGTGAACGAATACAACGGATTCGTGGCGGTGGACGACCTGCACGTAAACGGCAAGCTCACGCTCGGCGAGAACACCGCGGACAATGGCGGACTGCGCCTCGCCTGGATGGCGCTCATGGCCGATGCCGCCGGCAAACACACCCCGCTCGATCAGAAGACGGCGACCGGCTACACGCCGAAGCAGGAGCTCTTCCTGGGATGGGCGCAGAACTGGTGCTCCACCGAGCGTCCCGAGCTATTGCGAATGGCCGTGCGTGTCGACCCGCATTCGCCCGATCGCATTCGCGCGAATGGAGTGGTCGTCAATATGCCTGAGTTCCGTCAGGCCTTTGGCTGCAAGGCGGGACAGCCGATGGCGCCGGCGACGATGTGCCGCGTATGGTAATGCTCCCCGCTGCGCCGCTTCGCTCGAGTTGACGAAGTTGGAAGGACGCGCTTCGGTTGCGATGGACGAAGCGTCTGCGATCCCAATGGCCATTCCCAGTGGCGCTTAGAGTAGTGCTATGCCCTCCACCCTTGAGCATCCACGCACTGCCGGCCATTGGCTCGGCTACGGCGCGTGCGCGCTGGCCGGCTGCTTCTGGGGCACCGGCTTCTACTTCGGAAAGATCGTGCTCGCGGACATGGGCGTGGGCCACATGGTGCTCTATCGCTTCGCCTTCGCGTGCATCGGACTGCTGCCGTTCGCGCTGCGACACAGGCCGCGGCTAAACAGGCGGGAATGGCGCCTGCTGCTCATCGCATCGTTCTTCGGTATACCGGTGCAGTATTTAGTCCAGTTCTACGGACTCTCGCTCACCACGGTTTCTCATGCATCGCTCATGGTCGGCAGCATGCCGGTACTGCTGGGCGCGGCGGCTACGCTCTTCACTGGCGAGCGCCTGGACCGCATCGGCTGGCTGGCGCTCATCAGCTCGACCATTGGCGTGGCGCTGATCGTCCTCAGCCGCCAGCACTCGTCTGCTGGCAGCGGCTTATCGGGCCCATCGCTGGTGGGCGACCTGCTCGTTCTGGCTGCGCTGCTGGTATCGCTCTTCTGGATCCTGATGAACAAACGGTTGATGGAGCGCCATCCGCCCGCCGTGATCACGGTCTACGGCGTCTATTCCGGAGCCATCATGATGGCCGCTTGGGTCTTCTGGCACGACGGGCTGCCGCCGCTTCACGGTGTACCGATGGCGGCATGGCTGGCCTCGGCGGCCAGCGGACTCTTCTGCACCGCCGGCTCTACCCTGCTTTGGAACTGGGGCATCCACCACGTGCCCGCCTCGCGCGCCGCGGTCTTCCTCAACATCGAGCCGATGCTCGGTTCCTTTCTTGGCGTGGAGTTGCTGGGGGACCGGCTCGGTCCCTCGGCGTGGGTTGGCGGCGTGCTGATCGTCGCGGCTGCCATTACCCTGACCAGCCGTCCTCACGGCCTCGATACCTCGGGATTTATGGAGTAATTTTGTGACCCAATTCATTTTAAATCAATGACTTGACGCGTCGTTCCGCCGCTCGAAATCCACAGGCCGAGGTTACTACCAAAACGGGAATCAGCTTGGTATTCTTGGCGAACAAAAGGCGAATAAGAGGTGCCATTATGATCTTCAATCCTTCTCCCGCCCTGCGCAAAATCAGCCAGTTCGTCCGGCTGATTCGCAGAGGTCCCGTCCCTCCCAGACCGGCCCGGCACGCCCCATGGCCGGTTCAGGACCTGCCCGATCCCGAGCAGTTCGTTGACTCATCGGTCAGGAGAAACATCGCAGGCCCGGACGAACCGGGTTCGCACAAACGGCGGAAACGCGCGAGCTGCCCCAGCCGAACGGAACGTTGAAGGCGGCTTGAGTCTTCTCGCGTCAGAGTTCCAACGTTCAACGTTCCAAGGCTCAACCGACTGCCTCTCTCTACTTGTTCGGCTTCGTTCGGTGTTGTTGCAAACGTTCCCCGCTTGATCCTTGTCAAACTCGATGAAGCTCGCTTCGCGGCCCGGTGTCAGGCTGCCGATCTCGATCTCGGCGCCCGTAGCCGGGTTCCTTTTTTCTTAGAACTTAGAAGGATGATGGACGTCTCTGCTCTGATTTCCTCTCGCAGGCGAGGCGCTATGTGCGCCAGCGCAGACGTTCGACATCCGGGCGATGGCGCAACTGATCGATCAGAGGAGGTTCATGGTCGTCGCGCTGTTGCGCCTGCCAGCGAAGCTCACACTGGATCACCACCCGCGCCTTCTCGCGCAACACATCGACCGACCACTCGTGAACAAGCATGCCGCCCTGTTTCACAAGAGGACGCAATTCCCGCGACAGTTCCTCACCCGCTGTGACCACAAACAGCGATCCCCTGTGCTCCTGCGACAAGTTGCGCTCCACCACTCTGAGTCCCCACAGCGCGAAGAGCGTGAGCAGCAGTCCCGCCGCTCCCAGCAGGATCTTTCCGGCGCCAAAGCAGAGACCCAGCATCGTCACCGTCCACAACGTCGCCGCCGTTGTTACCCCGATCACCATCTCGCCCTTGCGTAGAATGGCCCCTGCTCCAATGAATCCCATGCCGGAGAGAATGCCCAGCGGCAGACGCATCATGTCAAGCTGCGCAAACGAGCTGCTGTTTTTTCCCGAGGTTCCCAGCAGTCCATTAGCAAGGATCATCGAAAGCGAAGCTGCCAGGCACACCAGCACGTTTGTGCGTATTCCCGCGGTCTTGCCCCGCTCGTCGCGGTCAATACCAACAAGGAATCCCGCCACCAACGTGCACGCCAGCCGCAGCGCGATATCGCTCCAGGTAAGGGTGAATGGCATTGACGCATCTCCAGTCGTTCAACCCGGAGATGTACCGGCTGGCAACTCGTGTTGCCTGTCACCCGCTCGGCACGGCAACTTGCCGGCCGCTAGAGCCGTTTCGCTTCCGGTGCATACAAGACAAGCCATCGTGGCCTTTCCGTCAAGAAAAGCCACACTTCGCGATTCTCCGCTGTTTTGACTAGAAGCGAAAATGCTCTACAGTTCCATCGCGTACTGCGCATTCAGGAATCCGAGCGATGGCTGAGCCTGCTCTTCGCTGGCCAGCGCCAGCACCAGCCGCTCCAGCACCAGACGCTTGTCCGGCGGCGAGGAACGCAGCTCGAGGTCCGCGCGCGCGATGAGCCGCAGCGCGCGCGTCAACTCGCGCCGGCTCTTGTAACGGCGCGCCTGGCGGATCAGATCCTCCGCGGCAAACGGCGGCATACGAAAACCCTGCCATAGCGCCTGCCAGATGGCGCGCGAGTCGCGCACGTTCTTCTCCAGGATCACCAGCATCTGGCGGAAGGTCCGCGCCAGCATGTAGAGATGGCCAATCGCCGAGTCCTCGCCGCCATCGGATGCATTCAGCAGTCCCTGCAGCAGGGCAAGCGCGCGCGGACGATCCTTGGCAGAGATGGCATCCGTCAGCTCGTAAAGAGAGCGCTGCTTGGCGCCTAGCACCATCGTCTCCACATCGCCGAGCGTGATACGCCGGCGTTCGCCGGTATAGAGCACCAGCTTCTCGAGCTCGCTCGCCATCAACATCAGGTCGGAGCCGAGCGCGTCTGCCAGTTCGCGCGCGGCATCCACTTCCAGGGCGCTTCCAAGATTCTCTGCTTCAGCGACCAGCCAGCGCATCGCGTCGCTCTCTTCCACGCGAACCAGCTCCACCATGCCGCACCAATCGCCCAGCGTCTCGCGAATGCGCTCATAGCGGTCCTTGTCCTGCATCTCCATGCGGCGCAGGTCAGACGGCAGATGCAGATGGTCCGCGACAAAGATCAGCAGTGCCTGCGGATTCGGCGAGCGGCCGTAAGCATCGAGCGCGGCAAACTCATCCTTCTTCGCGCCGCGCGTATAGAGCGTCTTCACGTTGCGCAGGAAGAGCACCTGAAATGGCGCCATCAACGAAGGCGTCTGCGCGCGATCGAGCGCCTCGAAGATGCTGGTCTCTGCAAGGTCGATCTCGGCCACGGCGAAGTCGCGCATGCTCGGTTCGACCAGAGTGTCCAGAACCACTCGGCGGCATCGCTCATACAGATACGCCTCGTCGCCGAGCAGCACATATCCCGGCCGCAGCGCACCGCCCGTACGCGACGCTTCGATCTCCGCAACGAAGCGGTCCGAGGATGCAAAGCTGCGCAGCCCGCTAGACATCTGCTTGATCCCGGTACTGTCGTCTGGTTCTCAGAAGGACTCCAGCATATCGCTCACCAGCGACTGGGCAAAGTCTCTGGAAAGGCGCGCCATCGCGGGGGAATCTTCCTGCACAAATGTGCCCAGGTCCGAGGTGGCCTCATACTGCTGATGGAAGGTGTAGCCATCGTGCCGGTAGAGCACGCGGCCATCGCGGTCCGTCAGCGACACACTCGCGGTCAGCGTGATCATGTAGCTGGACGACTGCCCGGTAGTCACGCTGTAGGTGTACGGCACAATGCTCTCGCTGAGCACGGTGCCCTTCAGCACGGCATCGGCGTCTCCGGCGTCTTCTCGCGGCAGCACACGGAACTTCGTGCGCGTGTTCAATTCATGCACTGTCGCCTGCGTCAGCGTGACCTCTGTATGCGAGAACTGCGTGCGGTTGTCGAAGAACGGCACTGCGATGGTGTGCACATCTTCGGGGATGTGCGCCGCCGCGCCTAGCGTGTGATAGCCGCAGCCCGTGGCAGGCAGCAAGACTGCTGAAGCGGAAAAAAGCAGTTGAAAGACGCGGCGCATGCTGCAGTCATTCTCGCAGAGTGTCCGGCGTGCAAAAGAAGACGGCCACTCGGAAGTGGCCGTCCTGTTGCTGATGGAAAGCAATGTTATGCGGGCGATGGGCTGCCTTCCGGAAAGCCTGGCGCGCGGCCCGGCTCCGGCTTCAGCACCTTCACTTCAGGATCACCGCTGGCCGAACCATTCGATGGCGGATTGAGAGGCGGCAGCTCGCGTCCTTCAATCAGCATCTTGATCTCGTTCGCATCGATGGTCTCGCGCTCGAGCAATGCCGTCGCCAGCCGATGCATGATCGGCGCATTGGCGCCCAGGATGCTGTACGCCGACTGATAGCCGGAGTCCACCAGGCTGCGCACCTCGCTGTCGATCTGCCGCGCTGTCTCTTCCGAGAAGTCGCGATGCTGCGCAATCTCGCGGCCCAGGAAGATCTGCTCCTCCTTCTTGCCGAAGGTGAGCGGACCCAGCCGGCTCATGCCGTACTCGCAAACCATCTTGCGCGCCAGCTCCGACGCACGCTCAATGTCGTTCCCGGCACCGGTCGTCATCTGCTTGAGATAGATCTCCTCGGCGCAGCGTCCACCCATCAGGATGGCAAGCTGTGTCTCCAGATAATCCTTGGTGACGGTGTGTTTGTCATCCGTAGGCAATTGCATGGTTACACCCAACGCCATTCCGCGCGGGATGATCGTGACCTTGTGCAGTGGATCGGCATGCTCACGCATCGCGGCGACCAGCGCATGACCGGCCTCGTGATAGGCAGTCACCCGCTTCTCTTCATCCGTGAGCAGCATGGATTTCCGCTCGGCGCCCATCAGGACCTTGTCCTTCGCCAGCTCGAAGTCGTACATGTGCACGGCCTTGCGGTTGGAGCGGGCAGCCGTAAGTGCCGCCTCGTTCACCATGTTCGCCAGATCGGCTCCGGAGAAGCCCGGTGTGCCACGCGCCAGAACGCGGAGATCCACGTCATCGGCAATCGGCACCTTCTTGGAATGCACGCGCAGCACCTCTTCGCGTCCGCGCACATCCGGACGTCCGACCACTACGCGGCGATCGAAACGGCCCGGGCGCAGCAACGCGGGATCGAGCACATCCGGCCGGTTGGTTGCGGCGACGAGAATCACGCCGTCGTTGGACTCAAAGCCGTCCATCTCCACCAGCAACTGGTTCAGTGTCTGTTCGCGCTCATCGTGCCCACCACCCAGACCGGCGCCGCGATGGCGGCCAACTGCGTCGATCTCGTCGATGAAGATGATGCACGGTGCGTTCTTCTTGCCCTGTTCGAACAAATCGCGGACGCGGCTCGCACCGACGCCGACGAACATCTCCACAAAGTCCGAACCCGAGATGGAGAAGAACGGCACATTCGCCTCGCCGGCAACAGCGCGCGCCAGCAGTGTCTTGCCTGTACCCGGAGGTCCGACCAGCAGCACGCCCTTGGGAATGCGTCCGCCCAGCTTCTGGAACTTCTGCGCCTCGCGCAGAAATTCGATGATCTCCTTCAGCTCTTCCTTGGCCTCATCGACGCCGGCCACGTCCTTGAAGGTGACCTTCTTCTGCTGCATCGAGAGCAGGCGCGCGCGACTCTTCCCGAACGACAGCGCCTTGTTTCCGCCACTCTGCATCTGCCGGATCATGAAGTACCAGACCGCGCCGATGATCAGGATGGGCGAGAGCTGCAGCAGAATCGGCCACCAGGCATTGCCCTGGGTATCCTTGACCGTGATCGAGACCTTGTTGTCCTGCAGGGTCTTGAACATGTCGGGATAGTTAGCCGGGACAGTGGTGTGGAAGCCATTGTCCTTGCTGTTGCGGAAATGGCCCGTCACCGTACTGTTGGTGATGGTCACGTCCTGCACCTGGCCCTGACGGGCATCGTCCATGAAGGTGGAGAAGGAAATCTCCTGGTCCTTGCCATTGCTCGTGCTCTTCTGGACGATCTGCCATAGCAAGACCAGGCAGGCAAGAATGAAGACCCAGAAGAGGATCGATTTGACCGTCGAATTCACGAAAAAGCCTCGTTTCTCTCGCGCCCCGGAAGCAGTTTCCCTGCTGGATGCGCCAGCCACCCGGGACCATTGTCCCGCTATCCAAGCAACCCGATGCGTTCCTAGGAATTAGACGTGCGAGGCCGGTCTTCGGTGCAACTTCCGGCGGCGCCAGTGGGCGACACCCAAAAATCTGATACCCAGCCGCTCACGCTCCGGTGACCGTACCCTGGATTCTACTCCGAGGGACGCGGCGCACCGCAAGAAAATGCCCCCGCAAAAGTGGCATTTTGCATTACCCAGGTGGCCTTCGGACAGCTTTGAGTACCTGCTCGCCTTCCCGTAATGGCTCGATCGCGAGTTGAAGACCCGAAGTCTGTTCTACTTCCACTCCGCTCATCCATACGATGCTCGCTGCCCACCGCGAGGACCGGCCACGGCCTCCGCTCTGCCGCCGTAAGCCCGCGCCGCTCCAGCACCTCTTTCACTGTCTTTACCCCGCCGCTGTGCGGCAGCCGGACCTGGTCCCCGGCTCGGGGGGTTCGCAGGACGAGCGCGGCTCCGCTGGGCAGCCCCCCTTCGGCGATCACGCGCAACCCATACTCCACAGCCTCGAGCATGCCGGGCACCGGCACCTTGCGCTCCGGCAATAGCGCATCCGCGGGTTCACTCGTCCGGACGAGCCGCAGCTCCCGTGCCGTCCGCTCCGCCGTCAGGCCCGCTCCCAACTCGACCCGTCCCCGCCGGCCTGCCCCGCGATCCACCACCTGGGTCAGTGCTCGCAATGCCTCCGTCTGCTCAAACGTGAGCGCCGCTCCCAATTGCCCGGCGGCAGCCCGCAGCACGCGACGTTGCAGTGCAGGGTGCATCACACGAATCCGCTCCAGCTCCATGGCCACACCGGCTTCGTCCGGCCGAGTGGAGTTTGCCCGCCCGCCACCGCGCACCGGTTTTCCCGGCAGCACCATGCCGGGCATAACCCGCGCGAGCTCGCCCGACCACCAGGCCTCTTCGTCGCGCGCTACGGCAGCCATGCGCGACAGGTGCTCCGCAATGCGCGGCTGGAACTCACGCAACTGCGGCAGCAGGGTATAGCGGACCCGGTTGCGGGTAAATGCCAGCTCCTGGTTTGTCGTGTCCTCGCGCCATGGCTGCTTGAGCGCCTCCAGGTACACAACAATTTCGGCATGAGTGACTTCCAGCATGGGCCGCACAATACGCCCGCCGCCCGCCGAGGCCACCACCGGCGCGATGCCACCCAGACCCTCAGTCCAGGCGCCCCGCAGCATCTTCAGCAGGACAGTCTCCGCCTGGTCGTCCAGCGTGTGCGCGGTCGCGACCGCTTGGACCTCATGCGACGCCAGCAACTCATGAAAAACGCGATAGCGCAGCGCCCGTGCGGCCTCCTCGATGCCCTGGCCACGTTGCGCCGCAAGCATCGCGACATCCCCGTGCTCCGTGTGCAGCGGCACCGCGAGCGCCTGCGCAAGCTCCGCCACGAACCGTGCATCGCCATCCGCCTCCGCGCCGCGCAATCCGTGATGCACGTGAAGCGCGGAGACCACGATGCCGGTCTCCGCCCGCGCAGCAGCCATTGCCACCAGCAGCGCTACGGAATCTGCGCCTCCCGAGACGGCCACGGCGACCCGTTCTCCGGCGCGAAAAGCGTCTCGTGCCCAACCGAGCTGTGGTTGACGCGCTGCCATGGCCGACCCAGTGTACGGGCTCTCGCTGTTCCGCTCTATACTCACAGGCATGCCCGCAACCCGCGCCGCCACCGCTGCCGACGCCGCCATCATCACTCATCATCGCCGGCGCATGTTTGTCGATGCGGGCCGCACGGACAATCGAGTTCTCGATGTGATGGCGGAGCACTTCCATCCCTGGGTAGTACAACAGTTGCAATCCGGCAACTACATGGGCTGGCTGGCGCTCGATGACGCAGGCGAGGTGATCGGCGGCAGCGGCCTCATGCTCCTCGACTGGCCGCCGCACCCGCTCGATCCCACCTCCGAGCATCGCGGTTATCTGCTCAACGTGTACGTCGAGCCGTCCCATCGCAGGAAGCACATTGCAAGCCATCTCATTGAGCTTGCCCTGGCCGAAGCCCGCCGCCGCCGCGTCCGCGTCGTCGCGCTGCACTCCACCGACGCCGGCCGGGCGCTCTACGAGAGCAATGGCTTCCGCGCCACCAACGAGATGTTCTACGTGGAGTCTGTCGAAGGATAAAGCCTGGGACGGATCGTATCGAGGAGACGGCCACATCGCGTGCGCTGCCCGCCATCTTCGCCACCGGGCTTCTGCAGCGCCATGGACATCCCCGCGACCTTACTGCTGGCCTGGATTCCCAACCGTATCCATCCAATGCGCCTGCTGCAAGCCATCGAGAGCGGCCTGCCGGGGCGCGCATCCTTTCAGCATGGCTGCGCAACAGGCTTGCATATCCGTGCCGGCTTGCCGACTACCCTGCGATCCATCGTTTGGCGGGGCGATAGTGTCCTTGAATCTAAAGTTCTCTTGCAAAATTTCGAAGTGAAGTCGAGGATTTGGTCCGCTCCACGAAATCACTCGAGATTGCATGGGCCACTTCATCCAGCATCACAACCGCGGTCACAGAGCCTTCGGATGGCGGAAAACCGCTGGCACCCGCGGAGGAAGTGTTGACAGAACGGAGAGGAATCATGACTTCAAGGCTTTTGACCAGTGCCGGGCGCTCCAGGATTGCCATCGGTTGTGCCGTGATGCTTGCGTTGTCGTTGTCCACAAGGATTGCGAGCACACAGGGATCTTCAGGGACAGAGCAGCAAATCAGCGCGCTGCGGCAGCAGTTGAGCGCGCTGGACCGTCGCGTCAAAGACCTGGAGAGGGCGGCGGTGCCCGCGGATCAAGGCCAGCCGGAGCCCGCGACTCAAGGCAAACCCGGCACGCTTGAGGGCCGGATTGCGCAGCTCGAGACCAGCGTGCACACCCTGCAAGCCCAGGCGAAGTCCGGCGAGCGGAGCGGCGGAACCGAGGCGTCCGGGCAGATCGTCGCGCCGTTCACCGTAGTGGATAGCGCCGGCAAACCGCTCATGCGTGTCACCGAGGAAGGGCATGGTTTTAGCCGCGGCATTTACATGTACAACAGCAACGTATCGATCGCTGCCCACTTAGGCTCGGACCGGGACGGCAGTGGACGGGTGTATGTAACGAAGAATGGCGAGTTGCCTATGGCGCTGATGGCAGTGGGGTCGCAGGGCGGGATCTTCCAGCTCAGCGCGGGTGGCAAGAAGTCTGTCGTGATCGACAAGTCCTACATCGTGTTTTATACCGACGGCGGTAACCCGCTCTCGCTGTTCGGGACCAAGGACCGCGGCAAGGGGTACATGGAGCTCAACGATTCAGGCGGCTCGAAAATGGTGGAAGCCGGAATGCTGAAGGCCGGCGTCGGCTATGTCATGACCAATCCCGCGCGCTCGAGCGTCGGCATCAACGGCAATCCCAGCGTGCTGATGGGCGGAGCGGGGCGCTGAGGCGCCTGGCGCGTCCGAGGCGAAGATACTCTAGCTCACCGCGGATGCATGAGCCGCCGCGTAATCCTGCTGAATCACGCTGCCCAGCAGTGGTGTGACGATCGCCACGATCTCCGGCACAATCATCTCCGCTGGTGGTCGATCCGGAGTATTCAGCCACTCTTTGATCGCACCGTAAATCGCCCAGCTCGCCGCCGCGGATTGCATCGCACGGCGCTGCGCCGGGACCGCGGTGTGTTTCGCCATGCCCGCCGCGAGCACCCGCTGGATGGCGGCGATCATCGCTGCGTCCTCCAGAGCTTCGACATTGGTGCGGCGTTCGCACCCGCCATGCGCCGCGTGGATGGTCGTCAGATAATCGCAAGCCGCGTGGATGATGGCCCCCGCCGCCGAAGGGCATGTTCCGTCATAGCCAACGGATCGCTCCTCGAGCAGCCGGTGAAAGCCGCCCGCGATCAGCGCCTCCAGCAACGCAAACTTGTCGGTGTAGTGGTCGTAGAACGTGGCACGGTTCACCGTGGCGACCTCGGTGATGTCCTGTACCGAGATATCGTCAAATGCCTTAGATCCAAGCAGTTGCATCAGCGCACCCTGCAACAGCTGGCGCGTCCGTCGGATCCGTGGATCGCGTACCTCACAATCGGAAATCGGCATAAGCAAGCAAAATCTTTCGAAAACTCTGAATCGACTGAACAACGTATGTCGTCTACTGAAAACGACACTTGCTGTTTTGACTGCATTTGTCGCCTAGGAGATGCAAAACTATGCCGACACTACTCCAACTCGATGCGAGTCCGCTCGAAACTTCCGTCAGTCGTGAGCTCACACGCGAATTCGTTGCCACCTGGAAAGCCTCCCATCCTGGCGCGACAGTGCTTTACCGCGATCTTGCTCAGCTGACCCCCGCGCCGATCAACCAGCCGTGGATTCATGCTGCTTACACCCCTGCAGACTCGCGCACCTCCGAACAGAGGGCGCTTCTGGCGCCCTCAGACGAGCTGATTCACGAGCTCGTGTCCGCGGATGAGATCGTGATCGGGGTTCCCATGCACAACTTCTCCATACCGGCCTCCCTCAAGCTATGGATCGACCAGATCGCCCGCGTCGGCGTCACCTTCTCCTACAACGCAGAGGGTCCGAAGGGCCTGTTGCTGAACAAGAAGACCACACTGATCGTAGCGAGCGGTGGCGTCTACTCGGCGGGCAGCCCGGCAGCCGCCATGAACTTCGTGGATCCTTACCTGAAGGCTGTGCTCAACTTCCTCGGTATCACAGACGTCCAAACCCTCTCGGTAGGCGGGGTCGCGCAATTGATGTCCGGCGCCATCGACCGGGGTACACTCCTTGCGCCGGCATTGGCGCAGATACGCGCGACCGCTGCGTGAGCCACCAACAAGTTTCTCGCAACTTTACCGAGGAGAAGCAGCAAATGAAAATCGCCGTCCTGATCGCACGCATTCTTCTGGGGCTGATGTTTGTCGTTTTCGGCGCCAACGGTTTCCTGCACTTCATACCCTCGCCGCCGCCACCGGGTGCAGCCGGTCAGTTTCTCGGGCTGCTATTCACGACGCACTTCTACGTCGTGATCTTTGCGCTGCAGTTCATCGGAGGCGTGTTGTTGCTTGCGGGCCGCTATGTTCCGCTCGGGCTGGTCATCCTGGCTCCGATCATCCTGAACATCCTGAACTTCCACATCACGATGGCGCCCGCGGGTATCGGGCCGGGCCTGCTTGCAACCGTCCTGTGGCTCATTGTCTTCGCGGGAGTGCGCCGGGCCTTTGACGGCATCTTCGCGGCGAAGGTAGAGCCAAAGGTGTAATGGAAGGCCGCCTCATGCGGCCTTCCACAGCAGTTACACGATGTCGCTACGCTGCGGCTCGGATGGCCCTGCGCACCAGGTCGGTTGTAGCGCCGTATACCAGATGCGCCGCCAGCGGCGTCGCCTGGGCTGCGACGGGCTGCTGTGTGGCTGGGGGCGCCAGCCCAAATGCCGGGACCCCGATCAGGTCGGCACTCGCATACAGCAGCGCGCCAAAGACCGTTCCAAAGCCCACGCTGGTCCAGTCAGTACATTCGGCCAGTGCCCCGTAAATACCGCCCGCCAGCGCTCCGAAAGCGTAATGCACTACGGGGCCTGCCTGCTTTCTCTCCTCGTGTGAGAGGTGCTGACCGCGGGTGACGGTATGGACGATGCCCTCTGCCGCCTTCATGGTGGCATCCTCCTCGGGTCCCTGCTCCTGCCGGGATTGCTCCTGCTGCTGCAGGCGCTGTTGCCGCTTGTCCTCATCGCTCATCAGCGATTCCGTCAGCTTCCCTCCCAGCTTGCTCATAAATAGGTTCATCACCCACGACGCCGCCAACCCGCCGGCCATGCCGGCCAGAGTGCCGCGCGCCACTCGTCTCCTTTGCGCTCGCCTCATATGTGGTCTCCTTCGCCGCCGTCTTCGATACGCGGCGCTCTATATGGGGATGCACGCGGAGGGAAATTCGCTTGCAGGCAGCGGGCTCTTCCAGCCCGGTATGCTCAATTTCTTTTGCAGTCTCCCCTCGTTCTCGAGGATTATGATTCGCATCGTGCTACGCCTTGGGACCGTCTCATGTCTGGTTTTCTTATCCCTCTCACCAGCCTTCGCGCAGAGGGATGCGGCGTCGAAGGCGCCTTCGGCAGCGACGACGATCCGTACCGGGGCGCATATCGTAGTGCTCGATGTCATCATCACGGACAAGAATGGCGCGCCGTTACACGGCCTGACTGCAGACGACTTCGTGATTCGCGAAGATGGCCGCGCCACAGAGTATCCAGAGCTTCGAAGAGCATGCCGGCTTCGCCGCTCCAGACGGCATCGGCACCCGCGTCCGAATGTCCACACCAACGCGCCCGCACATGGAGCGAACGGTGTGGAATGTGGTGCTCTTCGACCAGTTCAATACGCCGCAAGCTGACCAGCAGCGGGCGCGGGCCCAGTTGGTGCAGTTTGCCAACGCACTTTCGCCGCAGACGAATGTCGCACTTATGAGCTTCGGTGGCGGGCTCCAGCTCGTATCCCCGTTCAGTGCGGGTCAGCCGGGAATGGTAAGGATGCTCGCCCAAGGGGCGCTGCAGTTTCGTCACGGCCCGCTGCTGCAGCCGTATAACGCAGACGAGCAGTACCAGCTCCAGCAATTCCTCAAGAAGCTGCCGCCCAATGTGGCACGGGCGACGCGGGACAATCATCGCGAGACAGAGATGGGCGCGCTGGAGGTCCGGGTGAAGGACACCCTGTCGGCCTTTTCCGCCATCGCCCAGTGGCTTGCGCGCTACCCGGGCAAGAAGAATGTGTACTGGCTGTCCGCTGGCTTTCCCCTGGAAGCGGAGCCGCAACAGTTCCGCGGGAAGGACGGAACACTCGCCGACGCCTCGTTCCGCGAAGACTATTTTGAGTTGCAGCAGAAGGTCAGTCATCAATTGGCCGCTGCGCGCATTGCGCTCTTCCCGCTCGACGTACGAGGGAACATGGGAGGGGGGCGCGAGGGCATCGATTCAGCCGACATCAAGGGAGCGCAGTACGTAGGACTTGGAGGCGGTCAGACCTTGACTGACGACATTGGGCAGGACGATGCGCGCATTAGCCAGGAGCACCTGCAGATGCTTGACGTGGCATGGGGCACGGGCGGCATTGCACGATTCAACCGCAATGACTTGGCAGACGTGCTGGCGGAGCAGTTTCGCCAGGGACAGAGCTTCTATTCCCTCTCGTACACTCCGGCCAACGCTCATTACGATGGCAAGTACCGCAAGATCGACCTGACTCTATCCAGCCGCGACAACCGCAAGCCGAACTATCGCCTGAGTTACAGGCACGGCTATTTCGCAGTGGAGACGTCCTTTCCCACGCAGAACACCACCGATGCTTTTACGCTCGCATTGAGGCGCGATGCGCCTCCTGCCGCCGGGCTCATATTCAGCAGCAGGTTCATCCCCGCTGGGGCCGGCGGCAAGGCATCGCTCCTGTATTCCATTGCTGCCGACGGACTCGTGTTTATGCCTGCCGGAGACGGTGGAGATTCTGTGGGTGTGGACTGCGCAATCGTGGAATATGACGGATCCGGCAGGATGCTGGGAACATCGCAGATCCACGTCGATGGGCACGTGAGGCCAGGACAGATTGCTCGCGTAAAAACCTCCGGCCTCTCGGCCACGCAGGATTTCGTACTCGCTCCCGGAACCGCCATCCTTGCCATCGGGGTACGCGACCAAGCGACAGGAAACTTCGGTGCCCTCCACTTCGCTGTCAGCCCCTGACCCGCTGCAAGCGATATGCGCGGCTGTCGCAGAGCGCTGCTCACCCCGGTATACTCGACTTCTTATGCGCGTCTTCGTTATTCTCCCGGCCGCGGGGCTGGGCACCCGCATGGCGCCGGGGCAGGTCACACCCAATGCCGCCAAACAATTCCAATCGCTTGCCGGGCTCCCTATCCTGGTCCACAGCTTGCGCGCTTTTGCAGCCGTGCCTCAGGTCAGCGCCATCGTGGTGGCCGTCCGTGCCACGGAGATCGAACGCGTCCAGGCCATTGTCGCGGAGCATCAGCTCGCCGGCCGCGTCACCGTCGTTGAGGGCGGCGACAGCCGGCAGGAATCAGTCGGCCGGGCGCTTGCCGCGGTACAGGCGGAGGACGACGACATCGTGCTAGTGCACGACGCGGTGCGGCCCCTGATCGACTCGGACACCATTGCACGGACCATCGAAGCGGTGACCGAATTCGGCGCTGCCATCGTCGGGCTGCCCGCCATCGACACCATCAAGCAGGTCGAGCGCACCGCCCATGGCGCCATCATCCGCACCACCATCCCCCGCGAGTACGTCGTGCAGGCGCAGACGCCGCAGGGCTTTCGCTGGTCCATCCTGAAGCGCGCCTTCGCCGAAGCCGAAGCCGACGGCTTTGCCGGCACCGACGAGGCCAGCCTGGTGGAGCGCGCCGGGTGCCAGGTGGCAGTCGTTCCCGGCTCGCCCGCGAATCTCAAGATCACGCAACCCGGCGACCTCGAGCTCGCCGAGTTCTACCTGGCCCGCCGCCACACCGCGTAGCCGCCAGCTCCACGCGAGAAGAAAGAGAGGCTTTCATGGACTTTCGCATCGGGCATGGCTGGGACTCACATGCCTTTCAGGCAGGCGTTCCCCTGCGCATCGGCGGCATTGCCATCGATCATCCGGAGGGCCTGGCAGGGCACAGCGATGGTGACGTATTGCTTCACGCACTCACCGATGCCCTGCTCGGCGCGGTGGCCGCCGGCGATATCGGCACCTTTTTCCCCCCGGCGATGCACGCTGGAAGAATGCCGACTCCACCATCTTCCTCAACTTGGCGCTTGAAGAGATTCAGCACGCCGGCTATCGCATCGTGAACCTCGACGCGACACTGGTACTCGCGAAGCCGAAGATCACGCCCATCGCCGGAGAGATGCGTGAGCGCCTGGCGGATCTGCTCAATATGAACACCAAGGCCATCTCCATCAAGGCCAAGACCCCTGAAGGCCTCGGTCTCGATCATGTGGCGCAGGCACACGCCACCGTGCTGCTCGAA
Organism: uncultured Acidobacteriaceae bacterium; assembly: GCA_963757575.1. Taxonomy (GTDB): domain Bacteria; phylum Acidobacteriota; class Terriglobia; order Terriglobales; family Acidobacteriaceae; genus KBS-83. The sequence goes on along the minus strand of CAVWSD010000003.1, from coordinate 239,101 downwards.
AAAGTGGAAGACCCCGAAGAGATGAAGTCGATGAGCGCTGTCATCGAGAACCAGCGCCACCTCGAAGACGTGGTTCGCGACCTGCTCGCCGAGGTGCACGGCACGACTCCGCAGCGGCGGACGCTGAAGGTGAAAGTCTTCGACACGGAAGACATTACATAAATATCACTGCTGCGGCGCCGAAGCGTCATAGATCACGCGACCGTCAAAGATGGTGAGATCGACGTGCGTGTCCTCGATCTGCACCGGATCGATGTGAAGGATGTCCTTGGAGAGAACCACCAGATCGGCAAGCTTGCCCGGCTCCAGTGAGCCTTTGCTCTTGTCGTCGAACTGCGCATAGGCAGAGCCCACGGTGTACGCATGGACCGCTTGCGCAACAGAGATCTTCTGCTCGGGAATCCAGCCATTCGGGTTGCGATTGTCCAGTGTTCTGCGAGTGACGGCAGCGTAAATGCCCATCAACGGCTCCATCGGCGCGACCGGCCAGTCCGATCCAAACGCAAGCGTCGCGCCGGAATCAAGCAGCGACCGGAAATCATACGCATAGCGAATGCGCTCCGCACCCAGCCGTTTCTCCGCCCATCGGCCGTCATCGATAGCGTGGTACGGCTGCATGGACGCAATCACATGCAGTTGGGCGAAGCGCGGAATGTCCGCCGAGGTAAGGTGCTGCGCGTGTTCGATGCGCAGACGGCGGTCGCGCGGGCCATCTTCTTTTTCCAGCCGCTGATACAGGTCGAGAATCGTGCGGTTGGCGCGATCGCCGATGGCGTGGATGGCAATCTGCAGACCAGCCTGGTCCGCGCCTTTCATATCGGTGAACATCTGTTCCGGGTGCTGCAGCTCGTCGGTGGCCAGGCCGCTCGTATTCGGCGCGTCCACGTATGGCGCAAAAAGCCAAGCCGTAGACGCGCCGAGACCGCCGTCTGCGAAGGCCTTTAGCCCGCCCACCTGGATGTGCCCGTCGTTGAAGCCCGCCTGGATGCCGCTGCCGGCCAGGTTCTTCCAGTCGAGCAGGCGGAGATTTACAGAGATACGAACAGCGAGGCGGCCCTCGCGCTCCAAGGTTTGCAGCGCGCGCAGATGCTCCGGGCCCGACGTATCGTCCTGATCGTCAGCCATCTCCTGCACGCTGGTGACACCGTTCCGCGCAGCTTCGCGCTGCGCTGCCAGGATCGCGGTCTCGGTCTGCTGAAGCGAGCGCGGCGGGATGATGCCGTGGATCAGCGTCATGGCTGCATCCTTGAACATGCCGGTAGGATTGCCATCGGCGTCGCGCACAATCACGCCGCCGGGCACATCCTTCGTATTGCGGTCCACGCCCGCAAGCTTCATGGCAAGCGCATTCGCCAGTCCCATATGGCCGTCCAGCCGCATGACGAAAACCGGATTTTTTGGCGTCACGTCATCGATCAACTGGTGGGTTGGGAGCACAGCCGGTGTCCAGCGCTCGTGATCCCAGATGCCGGAAAGGATCCACTCGCCAGCGGGCTGCGATTGCGCAAAGCGCGCGATGCGCTCGCGGAACTCCGCTTGCGAGGAGGCATCGCGAAGCTGCACATTTGCCAATACCAGGCCTCCTATAACGAAGTGGACATGCGCGTCGTTGAAGCCGGGCACGACACGTCTGCCATGAAGGTCGATGACATGAGTGGCAGGACCAGCGAGACGAAGAACGTCTTCCGATGTGCCCACGCGCAGGATACGGTTGCCGGAGACAGCAATCGCTTCCGCCTCCGGCTGCGCAGCGTCCTCCGTCCAGATATGTCCATGCACCAGCACGAGGGTTGCATAAACCTGGGCATGGACGGCTACCGCACATAGACACATGGCCGAACACAGAACGATTTGCTTCAGCATCTTCTGTCGCACCTGCTTGTGGAATGGATGTGGTGGGGGCTTCAGTATAGGCGGGAGCGCATCATTGCGCCGCGCTTGATCTCCGGCCACTGCTTTGCCGGCTTGCTACGCTAAGCCATGCGCGCGCCCCTTCTGGCTGTTCTCATCCTGCTGACTCCCGGCCTCTTCGCTCAGAACGCATCGCAATCGAACGACTGGGCCACTCCCGCGGAACAGTCCGGGTACAGGACGACGCCCGATTACGCGGCCACCATGGCCTATCTGCACCGCATCGCCACCGCGAAACCGGAGCAGGTGCGCATCGAGCCCTTTGGCAAGACCGGCGAAGGTCGCGAGCTCGATATCGTCATCGCCTCGAAGGATGGTGTCTTCGATCCGGATAAGCTCCACGCCGCAAAGCGCCCCATCGTGCTGGTGCAAAACGCAATCCACGCCGGCGAGATGGACGGCAAGGACAGCTGCCTAGCGCTGCTGCGCGACATGGTGATCACCGGAAAAGACTCAGCGCTGCTCGATCGCGCGGTCTTCGTCTTCATCCCCATGTACAACGCCGACGGCCACGAGCGCCGCTCACCCTACAACCGCATCAACCAGAACGGCCCGGAGCAGATGGGCTGGCGTGGCAACGCGACCAATATCAACCTCAATCGCGACTACATGAAGGCCGATGCGCCGGAGACGCGCGCCTTCATGGCGATGTTTCATCACTGGCTACCGGACTTCTTCGTCGACGATCACGTCACCGACGGCGCCGACTTCCAGTACGACGTCACCTTCACCATCGAGCACCTCCCCAACCTCAATGCGGATACCGGCCAGTGGCTCGAAGCGAGCGTTATTCCAGAACTCGAGCATCAGGTGAATGCCGCGGGGCATCTCGCCTCGCCTACCTACATCTCGCTCGTCGATGAATCGGACCCTGCGAAAGGTCTCGGCTTCGACGCCTTTGTCCCGCGCTTCTCGACCGGTTACATGAATCTCGAGAACCGGCCAAGCATGTTGGTCGAGATGCACATGCTGAAGGATTACAAGACGCGCGTGACCGGCAATTACGAGCTGCTGCGCGCACTTCTCAAAGTAGTAAACAGCGATGCAGACAGGCTGATCGCGCTGAACGCGGCGGCTGATCATGAGGCGGAAGAGCTTGGCGCACATCCGCTGGGCAACGTCGGCTACCCGCTCGCGCTCGGCTGGTCCGGTGAGACCACACCATTTCTCTTTCGCGGTTACAAATACACGCGCGAGCTGAGTGCCGTCTCCGGCACGGTGTGGGTCGAATACTCGCACCAGCCATGGAATGTCACGCTGCCCATGCAGACCGGTGCCAAGGTCACCGTCTCTGCCGTGCCGCCCGCCGCATACATCATTCCGCCGCAGTGGACGCATGTCATCGACGTGCTCGCCGAACATCAGGTCGTGATGCGACGCACGACGACTGCCTGGACCGCGCCCGTCGAAACCTATCGCTGCCAGGGCGGCAACTGGCAGCAGCCGCCCTTTGAAGGCCACCACCCCATGTTCGCCGGCGAAGGCAGCGAGGGTCGTCCTGGGAAATCGCCGCAGTGCACGCTCGTCACAGAGACAATGACATTTCCCGCCAACTCCGCCGTCGTCCAGTTGAACCAGCGCCTCTCCCATGTCGCCATGGCGTGGCTTGAGCCGTCAGCTCCCGACTCAGCGATAGCGTGGAACGCCTTCGATCCCATCTTCGAGCAGCGCGAGTATGGCGAAGCGTATGTGCTGGAAAAGCTGGCGCGCGAGATGATGGCGCGGGATCCCAGGCTCAAGACCGAGTTCGAGCAGCGCGTGGAGAACGATCCGAAATTTGCCGCAAGTTCGCGGGCGCGGCTTGAGTTCTTCTACGACCATTCCCCTTGGATGGATCCAAAGCTCGGCCTCTACCCTGTAGGCCGGCTGGTCAAGCTGGATGGTGTGCCGCTGCGGTGATGCTCAACAGCTGAGAATCGCAACTTCATACGCGAGCAGTTGGCGGTCGCCGCTGACGAGCACCAGGTTTCTCGCCATCGCTTGTGCAATCAGCATCCGGTCGAACCGGTCGCGATGATGCACGGGAAGCGTGCGCAGCGTTTCAGCATCGCGAGCCGTCACCGGAAGCTCCGTAAACCCGTATTGTTCCAGCATGCCCGGAAGGGGGCCGTGCACCTGCAGCTTTCCCACGTTCTGCTTGATGGCAATCTCCCACAAGGATGCCACGCTGCAATACACATCATGCTTTGGATCGCGCAACAATCCGAGAACGTGCTCTGAAAGGCGCTCCGGCTTTTGATCCAGCCAGATCAGTACGTGCGTGTCGATGAGAAACGCCGGGGTAAACGCCGGCGTCACCGCCCTGGCTCAATCGGGCCGTAGAAGTCCTCCATGATGCCTTCAGGCAGAGGCGCATCGAAATCCGGTGCGATGTACGTGATCTTGAGGGCGTTCCGCCCGAACGTGCGCGGCTCCCCTGCTTTCGGCTCCAGAGGTACCAGCTTCGCCATCGGTTTGCCGGCCTTGGCAATCACGATCTCCTCACCCCGCGCGGCCTTCTCCACCAACGCCGACAAGTGCGTCTTTGCCTCGTAGATGTTAAGTGCCTTCTTCATGAAGAACAGCATTACTAATGTTGGTCAAGTTGGTCAACTTGATCTGAGTACTAAAGAATCCTTGCATTTATCGCAAATTGCGATATTATTATCGCGGATTGCAATATGAAACTTGGCGAGAAAATCCGCTACCTCCGCGAAGTCGAAGGCTCCCTTCGTGGGCTCGATCGCGCGATGACCCAGCAGGAACTGGTGCGCGCCATTCGCCAGGAGATGGACACCGCGGTCAGCCAGTCCTACCTCTCGCAGATCGAGAGCGGCGCGCGCCCGCACCTGACCAACACCACCCGCCTGCTGCTGGCACGCTTCTTTAAAGTGCATCCCGGCTACCTGGTCGACGACCCGGAGGGCTACCATGCCGAGCTGCTCTCCGAGGCGCGGACATTCAACGCGCGCGCGGATGAGGACAAGCTCGACCTGTGGCTGATCTCCGGCGCTGAGCGTTTCCGCCGCGATCCGGAGCTCCGCCGTGCGCTGCTTGCCGCGGCCCAGCACAATGACACGCGCCGCTGCCTGCTGCTGCTCGCCGCAATACTCGAGACGCCATCACTAGCCGACCGGCTGCTCGAAGTGCTGCGTCCGGAGCTTGCTTCGCGGCGCAAACACTCCTCCGCCAAGGGCAACACCGGCCAGCAGAGTGCCGCGCAGAACGGTGCTCGTAGTGCGCGCGAAGTCAGTCCGAAAGTTAAAGGAAGGAGATGACCATGCACACTTTCCTGCTCAGCGCTGAGAACTGGTATCTCGTCTGCTTTGGAGTGGGGCTGGTGTTGAGCCTGCTCACCTTCTTCGGCGGCTTCGGCCATCTGCAGGTTGGCCATTGGCACGGTGGGCATTTCCATCTCAGCCATTCCCATGGAGGCCGCGCGCTGCATGCCGGCGGGCAGGACGCCAGCATTTCGCCGCTGAACGGCTTCACCCTTATGGCCTTTCTTTGCTGGTTTGGCGGAACTGGCTATCTATTTTGTCGATTCACCGGCGTCCTGGGCCTGGGTGTCTTCGCCATCGCCGTCATCAGCGGCCTCGCGGGCGCGGCCATCATCTTCTGGTTCCTCGCGCGGGTGCTTCTGCCTAGTGAGCGCGTGCTCACCGCCGAGGAGACCGAAATGACCGGCGTGCTCGCGCGCGTCTCGAGCCCCATCCGCGAGGGGGGCACCGGGGAGATTGCCTATTCGCAGGGCGGGGCGCGTCGCGCTGCCGCAGCCCGCAGCGATGCCGGCGCACCCATCGCGCGCGATATCGAAGTCGTCGTTCTGCGCTACGAGCGCGGCATCGCGTACGTGCGGCCGTGGTCGGAGCTGGAAGGATCCCCACCGATCTGACGCGAAGATTTGTCACCATCCCGGAGCGTCATGCTCCGCGGCCCCACCGCCACAGCCAGGGACGGCGCGGGCCGCATGCAGTACGGCTGGCCTCACGCGCTTTTCAGAGTTAAGGATCGTTATGCCGAACGTTGTCGCTATCTTCATCGGACTGGGAGTTGTCGTTCTCCTCATCATCATGACGAGCATCGCCAAGATGTTTCGTAAAGCCGGGCCTAACGAAGCCGTCATCGTCTACGGCTTCCGCGGACCGCGCATTATCAAAGGTTCGGGTGCAGTCATCTTTCCCATGATCGAGAGCTGCCGTCAGCTTTCGCTCGAGCTGATGTCCTTCGATGTCGCGCCGCAGCAGGACCTCTATACCAAACAGGGTGTCGCGGTTACCGTCGAGGCCGTCGCGCAGATCAAGGTCCGCTCCGATCGTGAATCGATTCTCACTGCGGCCGAGCAGTTCCTCACGAAGGCGCCGCAGCAGCGCGAAGGTCTGATCCGCCTGGTGATGGAAGGCCATCTGCGCGGCATCATCGGCCAGCTCACCGTCGAGCAGATCGTGAAGGAGCCGGAGATGGTGGGCGAGCGCATGCGCGCCACCTGCGCGGAAGACATGAGCAAGATGGGCCTTGAAGTGATCTCGTTCACCATCAAGGAAGTTCGCGATAAGAACGACTACATCACCAACATGGGCCGGCCAGACATCGCGCGCATCAAACGCGATGCCGATGTGGCCGCGGCCGAAGCGGAACGCGATACCGCGATCCGTCGCGCCATTGCACTGCGCGAGTCCGCAGTCGCCAAGGCCGCCGCGGATCAGGAGCGCGTGCTGGCCGAGACCCAGTCGCTCGCCAAGCAGGCGGAGGCGCAGCGCGATCTCGACATCCAAAAGGCGCAGTTCACTGAACAGAGCCGCAAGCAGGAGGCGCAGGCAGACAAGGCTTACGAGATCCAGACTAACGTCATGCAGCAGCGCGTAATCGCGGAGCAGGTCAAGGTGCAGCAGATCGAGAAGGAGGCACAGGTCAAGGTGCAGGAAGCTGAAATTCTGCGCCATGAAAAGGAGCTGATTGCGACCGTGCTGAAGCAGGCTGAGATCGAACGCCAGCGGATCGAGAACCTGGCCGAGGCTGAGAAGTCACGGCTGATGATCGAGGCCGAAGGTCGCGCATCGGCGATTCGCGCGCAGGGCGAAGCCGAGGCTGCGATCATCTTCCAGAAGGGCGAAGCCGAAGCCAAGGCGATGAACGTGAAGGCCGAGGCCTACCAGGAATGGACGCAGGCCGCGGTCGTCGATCGCCTTATCAGCAGCATGCCGGAGGTGGTCCGCGCCATGTCCGAGCCGCTCAGCAAGGTGGACAAGATCACCATCGTTTCCACCGGCGGCGATGGCTCGGTAGGCGCCAACAAGCTGACGGGCGACCTGACGAAGATTGCGGCCCAGGTGCCTGCGCTCTTCGAGGCACTCTCCGGCATGGACATGCGTGAGCTGATGTCCAACGTGAAGAGCATGCGCGCCCGCCCCAACGGCGCAAGCAAAAGCTAACTCGAGCGGAGTGGCCCGTTCTCGACCGTGCCACTCTGCCCCACAGGCATCGAATAGCAAAGGAGTTCCGTCATGGCACTGCTTGAAAGGGTTGCAACTCTGCTCCGCGCCAACATCAACGACCTGATCGACCGCGCGGAAGATCCGCAGAAGATGCTGCGGCAGCTCATCCTGGACATGGAAAATCAGCTTCTCCAGGTAAAGACGCAGGTAGCCATCGCGCTTGCGGATCAGCACCTGCTTGAGAAAAAGCAGGCGGAGCACGAGGAATCCGCCGGTAACTGGCAGCGCAAGGCGGCGCTCGCAGTCACACGCCAGCAAGACGATCTCGCGCGCGCCGCATTGCGTCAGCAGATCAGCCATCAACAGATGGCCACCAGCTTCGCCCAGCAGTTGACCGATCAGCGCGCCGAGACGGACACGCTGCGCAGCGCACTCAGCCGGCTGCAGCAACGGCTGCAGGAGACGCAGTCGCGCTGCGAACTACTCGCCGTCGAGCACCGTCGTGCCCGTGCCAGCCAGAAGCTCACCGGCGCGAGTTCCAATGGGTCACCAAATGTCTCGGGCACCATCACGCGCGTGCGCGGGCGCATCGATCAGGCCGCCGCAGCGGGGCGCGCGCAGCAGACGCTACTCGTCTCCGAGACGGGCACAAGCCTGAGTGAGGCAGAGCTCGAAGAGCGCTTCGCCACGATGGAGCGCGAGGACCAGATCGAAGACCTGCTGCGCGACTTGAAGGCCCAGCACGACCAGCAGCACAAGCTGCCCAGCCCGGCGTGAGCCCGGCGGCGAGGGCGGCATCCTTGGGTCGTCCTGAGCCACGCCGCTCTATACTTCTTTACGAAGGACCGCGTTCGAGCATCTTCACTGCTTTAGTGAAAGAGCTACGGAAAGGGACCCGCCAGCCATGCCCTTCGATCCCCGCGCCGTTGCCAATCGCCTGCTCGATCTGGCTCGCGAGCGCCAGCTCACCATCGATCCGATGAAGGTGCAGAAGCTCATCTACTACGCGCACGGCTGGCACCTTGCGCTGACCAGCCGTCCGCTGCTCGATCGTTCGGTGGAAGCCTGGCGGTACGGGCCGGTGCTGCCAGATGTCTACCGGGCCTTCCAGGACTTCGGTGCACAGCCGATTACCGAGCCCGCGCGCTACGCAGCCGTCGATGGCAGCAAGCTGGTGCTCCGCCGCTACAAACTTCCGGCACGCGACCCCGACGTCGACTACGCTGACCGCATCCTGCGCCGCGTGCTCGAGCAGTATGGCGACTACTCCGCCATCGAGCTGTCCATGATGACGCATGCTCCGGGGACGCCCTGGGCGGAGGCCTGGAGCGAGAATCCCGGCAAGCGCTACATCCCGATCCCGGATGCCGAGATCGCCGCGTACTTCCGGTCCGTGCTGAAACCGGTGGCCGCATGAGCACCAACCCTCCGGCCCCCGATCCGGAAACCATCACCGATACCAGTGCCTCCGCCATGGCGCCCCGCGCTGTCGCCGGGGTTGTCAACTCCGGCCTCGCTGCCGCCATTGCGGAGCGCGACCAGTACGACGACGCACGCAAGGCGCAGTTCCTCAGTTTTCGCCGCTGGTTGGTTCCCAGCCTCTTCGCACTCACCGTTGCGTGGCTCGTTTTTGTCGGTTACATCGTCCTGCGCGAAGAGATCCACCACGGACGGCTCTCCGATACCGTGCTCATCGCCCTGCTCGGCACCGCGACGGCAAACGTACTGGGGCTGCTTATCATCGTGCTGAAGTCCATCTTCCCGTTGGATGTCGATCGCGGCGAAGTCTAGGGCGCGCAACCGCAATTGTCTTGTCTCACTGTCGCGTTGTCAGTATCCTCGCGTCATCTTCGCCTCGGGAAGGAATCGTCATGGATCCGAACAGCCTGGGTATCGATCCGCACCTTGCCTACTTGATCCCATTCTTCGGGTTCTTTGCCTTCGTCGGCATCTTTATCTACATCATTCCGTTTTGGATGATCTTCAAGAAGGCAGGCTTCTCGCCGTGGATGGCGCTGTTGCTCTTCATCCCACTCGCCAACATCATCATCCTTTACGTGCTTGCCTTCTCGCAGTGGAAGGTCGTGCCTGCCCCTCAGCTCACGGGTGGCTATCCACCGAATGCGTATCCTCCCGCATATCCACCGGCCGCCTACCCGCCCGCTGCGCCACCCGCGAATCCGAACGATCCCTATCCGCGGGCTTGATCAGGAGCCGCAACCACAGAGCGCCTTCTCACGAGATGGCAATGCGCAACGCCGTCTCTACGGCATCCTTCACCTGCGGCAAAGCCTCTTCGATCCACGGGGCACGCCGCCCATCCTGCACACTCGCCCACACCCTCCGTTTTGCCTCCCATAGTGTCAGCTCAAGCGTGCCGGACTGTATGCCGCGTTTCACGTGCCAATGGATACACCCCGGATAGCTGCGCAGCGTTGCTCGCGTGGACATCCGCAGGCCACATCCGAGGCACGCCTTCTCGATCAAAGAAGCAGCCCCGCTCAGGCCGCAGCCCGGCGGCACGGTGAACTCGATCTCCATCATCGTCATTCCTCCACCGGGCCGCAGCGCCCGCCATTACAGAAATTGTTCTAGCATCAATCCAGATCGTTTATGTCTTCAACTTCTGAAAGCCCCCGTGTCCGTTTTGCTCCCTCTCCCACCGGCTATCTGCACGTTGGTGGCGCCCGCACGGCGCTCTTCAACTGGCTCTTCGCCCGCCACACCGGCGGCACCCTCATCCTGCGCATTGAAGACACCGACTTCGAGCGCTCCTCCGAAGCCATGGTCGAAGGCATCCTCGAAGGCATGCGCTGGCTCGGACTCGACTGGGACGAGGGCCCGTTCTATCAATCGCAACGGCTCGACCTCTACCGGGCCACCGCGCAGAAGTTGCTCGATTCCGGTCATGCCTATCCCTGCTTCTGCAGCAAAGAAGACCTGGAGCACCGCCGCAAGGTCGCATCCGAGGCGGGCAAGCCGCCCATGTACGACCGCCGCTGCAGCATCATCGCGCCGGCCGACTCCGCTGCGCGCCGCGCGTCAGGTGAGCCCGCGGCCATCCGCTTCCGCGTGCCGGAGGGCGGCGTTACCGCGTTCGACGACGCCGTCGTCGGCCGCGTCGAGTTTGCCAACAGCGAGCTCGAAGACTTTGTGCTCCTTCGCTCGGACGGCATTCCCACGTATCACCTCTCCGTCGTCGCCGATGACCTCGACATGCGCCTCACCCATATCATTCGTGGGGCGGACCACATCTCGAACACACCCAAGCAGGTGTTGCAATACCAGGCGCTCGGCGCGCCTCTGCCCATCTTCGCGCACGTGCCGCTCATCCTCGGTCCTGACAAAACCCGGCTCTCGAAACGTCACGGCGCGACCTCCGTCACCTCGTATAAAGACATGGGCATCATGCCCGAAGCCTTCCGCAACTTTCTCTCGCTGCTCGGCTGGTCGCCCGGCGCCGCGGCCAAGGACGCCGATGGACGGGATCGCGAGATCTTCAGCTCCGACGAGCTCGTCAAACTGTTCTCGCTCGATAGCATCTCGAAATCGAACGCTGTTTTCGATAATGACAAGCTCGCCTGGTTCAACACGGAGTGGATTCGCCGTTCTACCGCGCGGGAGCTGCTGCCGTTGATCAAGTCGGAATGGGGCAAAACCGGCTTCATCCCCGCGCGCAGCGAGGCAGACATTCTTTCTGCGATCGAGCTGGTAAAGCCGCGCGCCCGCAGCCTCACCGACTTCGCCTCCTCCTTTTGTGCCTACTTCAGTGACGAGTACAGCTTCGATCCCGCCGCGGTAACGAAATTCCTCAAGGACTCCACCACGCGCGACCTGCTGGTGGAGCTCGGCGGCCGTTACAGCTCTGCGCCCGAATTCACCGAAGCCTCTGCCGAGCAGTTGCTTCGCGCCTTCGCTGAAGAGAAGGGCATCAAGCCGGGCGTGCTCATCAATGGCGCGCGGGTTGCGCTGACCGGGCAGGCTGTCGCGCCTTCGCTCTTTGCCGTCATGCTCGCACTCGGTAAAGAACGCGTCGTGCGCCGGCTCCAATCCGCCGCATCCATCAGCGCACCGGCCGCGAGTACGGAGGCTCCGCAGCCTGCTTGAGCTGCCCGTCCGAAATGCCTTCCGATGCGCGAAGCGTCTACAGCCAGCGGCTGGCCGCCCTCGAATCGGAGCGGTTGCGGCTGCGCCAACGCGACCGACTCTTCGGGTTCAGCAAAGTCGCGGCTGCGTTGGTGGCCGTCGTCGCGGCTCTATGGCTGGCTCGCGCGTATCCAAGCTTCCTCGCATCGGCGCTCCTTCCCGCACTCGTTTTCGCCATCCTGTGGATCGCGCACGAGCGCCTTCTCCGCACGCTCAGCGCATCCACGCGTCTTGAGGGCTTCTATCGCCGCGGTTTGGCCCGGCTGGATGACCAGTGGGCTGGTCAGGGCGACACAGGCCAGCGCTTTCTCGATCCCAACCATCTCTACGCGCGCGATCTCGACATCTTCGGGACCGGCAGCCTGTACGAGCTGATCTCGCAGGCAGCCAGTGCGCCAGGACAGCACACCCTCGCCGACTGGTTGCTGCATCCCGCCGAACCTGGCGAAATTGCGCAGCGCCAGGATGCTATCCGCGAACTCGCGCCTCGCCTCGATCTACGCGAGCAGCTCGCGCTTGCCGCCGATGCTATTCACGAAGGCACACCCGAGGCGCTCACGCGCTGGGCCGAATCGACCGAGGAGACCGTGCCCGGCTGGCTGCTCTATGCAGCGCCGCCGCTGGCGCTGCTCTGGCTTGCCAGCATGTTCTATTGGTTCGCCACCAGCAACTACATCTGGTTCGTGCTCCTCAGTTTTCTGAACGCTGCACTCACCATGCGCTTCATCGGAGCCGTGAAGCGGGCAGCCGCGGATGTGCTCCAGATTTCTCCGCTGCTTGGTCCGCTTCATCGCGTGCTCGCCGTGTACGAATCGCAATCTTTCGATGCAACGCGGCTCGCCGTTCTCACTTCGGCAGTCCGCAGCGACGGCCTTCGCCCGTCACACGCCATCGCAAAGCTCGAGCGCAACCTCGAATGGCTCGAATCCAGTGATAACTGGTTTGTGAAGCTGATGAACCGCTTCGTCTTCTGGACGCCGCTCTGCATGCTTGCAATCGAAAACTGGCGCCGCCGCAATGGCAACCACATGCGCGCGTGGCTCGCGAGCGTCGGCGACTTTGAAGCGCTCAGCTCGCTCGCAAGCTTCTCGTATGAGCGGCCCTCCTGCTGCTTTCCCACGTTGCGCCCCGATGCTCCGGCACTCGATGCGATCGATCTCACGCATCCTCTTCTGCCGCACTCGACCGCAATTCCGAATGATCTCTCGCTCGACGCCGCGCACCCGCTCATCATCGTCAGCGGTCCCAACATGGCGGGCAAAAGCACGCTGCTGCGCGCTATCGGTCTCAACGTCGTGCTCGCCCAGTGCGGCGCGCCGGTCTGCTGCCGTAACTTCACCGTCTCGCCACTAGCCGTGGGCGCCTCCATCACGGTGCAGGACTCGCTGCAGAGCGGCCTCTCGCGTTTCTACGCAGAGATTCAGCGCCTCAAGCAGATCACCGATCTTGCCGCGGCGCAGCCCACACTCTTCCTGCTCGACGAGTTGCTCTCCGGCACCAATTCCCACGACCGCCGCGTCGGCACCGAGGCCCTGCTCCGCGGCCTGCTCGCCCGCAATGCCATCGGACTCATCACCACACACGATCTGGCACTCACAGAAATCGCAACGGCATTCAACACTGAAGCCGCAAACATGCACTTCGGCGATCAATTCAGCGCCGGCGAACTGCACTTCGATTACAAGCTCACCCCGGGCATCGCCAACAGCACGAATGCGCTTCAGCTTATGCGCTCTATCGGGTTGGAAGTCTAGAAAACAACAACAGACTTCGGCAGGCAAGGCAGAGCACTGCAGTTCCCTAAGTCTGCTTTCGTCTGCCGTTATCTGCAGTTGTCTGTAGTTGTGTCGCCCCTATCGCGGCGCCGTCGTAGCAGCATCCGCCAAGGCATAGGCCGTCACCGCCATCACCGCCGCATTTTCGCCCAGCTCGCGCGGGTTCACCTTGTCAAACGTATCCGCTGCGGTGTGGTGATAGTTAAAGTAATACCGGCTGTCCTGTATGGGCGCGAATCCGGGCACGCCCTTCTCGGTGACAGAATTGATGTCTTCACCGGTCTCCGGGCTGCGCACCAGCAGCGGCGCGCCAATCGGCGCAAGCACGCGCGACAGTGGCTTCAGCCACTCATTCAGCGCCGCACCGCCTTGGTAGTAGATGCCGGTCGGATGTCCCGCGCCCAGGTCGGATTCGATCGCGCCCACATGGTTCTGCAACTCGCCGGCATAGTCCTTTGCATAGGTCTGCGCGCCGTACGAGCCTTGCTCTTCATCCATCCACGCAACAAACCGCACCGTGCGCTTCGGATGAATCCCCAGCTTCTGGAGAAGATGAATCGCCTGCATCGACACCACAATGCCCGCACCATCATCGATCGCACCCGTCGCCAGGTCCCACGAATCGAGATGGCCCGAAACAATCACCACCTGCTCCGGGTGCTCCGTACCCTTCCAGTCCGCAATCACATTCGCTGTCTCCACCGGCGCCAGCGTTTCGGGCGTCAGCGTCAGATGCATCTGCACCTCGCCCTGCGATGTGAGGTTCTTCACGAGGTCAGCGTCTTCCGCCGTCACCGCACCCGCGGGAATTTTCGGGACACCCGGTGAGTAATACGTCATGCCGGTGTGTGGCAGCCTGTAGTCCGCGCCGCCCACCGAGCGCACCAGGGTCGCAATCGCGCCCACAGAGGCCGCAACACTAGGCGCCGCGCCGCGATAGAGCACGGCTTTGCCATACGCCGCGTCGCCGCGGCCTTGCGCCGCCAGGTCTTTGTCGAAGCGCTCGTTGAAGAGCAGGATCTTTCCCTTCACCGCGTCCTTCGGCAGGGCCTTCAGGTCGGCGAACGAGTCGACCACGACGACCGGCGCGCTCACGCCGTCCTTCGGCGTAGCCACGCTGCCGCCCAGCGCCGTGAGCACGATTTTCTGCGTCGTCTTCGGCGTCATCCCCGGCCACGCCGTCAGCTCCGCTGTCTCGTCGCCGCGCACCCAGTGCGGCACCGTCGTCTTCTCGATCGTCACCGTCGCGCCCAGCGCGCGCATCTCGTCCGCCACCCACTCCACCGCATGCTGCGCCTGCAGCGAGCCGGCAAGCCGCGGTCCGATGTTGTCCGTCAGGTGGCGCAGCTCTGTCAGCGCATACGGATCGCTCAGCGCCGCATCGCGGAGCCGCTCCATAGTGGCAATCTGCGCCGGCGTCCACGCGCCCGGCGACTCATTGAGCAACTGAGCGATGCGCGCCTGGGGCGACTGCGGATCGGATGTTTGAGCAAAAATGCAGGCGGGCACGACGCCCACAACGGCGAGCCAAAGGAGGAGTGACATTCGAGTCATCAATCGATTTCCTGGTAAGTCCAGCGGCGATGCTACCACGTAACCCGAGGCGTTACTTCGCCAGCAGGCTCACTGCGACCGGCAGCTTGCGCGGCGGCATGCACGCATTCGCATCGCATGCCTGGTAGCGCAGCGCACCTTGCAGAAGATGGCCACCCGGCGTTACGGTCACGTGCGCGCGCAACGTCACCGCGCCGGTGTACACGCTCACCTTCTGGTTCGGCGCGAAGGCAAAACTCGTATCCGTGCCCGGCGGAAAGTCGACCGCCGAGACGTTCACTCCGTCGCCATCCACCACCATAAGCTGCGTCGGAATCAGCGTCTTCTCATGCGGCGCATGCGAGTTGATATGGTAACCATCCTGGATACGAAAGCGCAGCTCCACCACCTGCGCCTTGTGCGCCGCAACGTTGGTCTGGTCCGGCCCCTCGAAGCGCACCGTCTGCGGCGTCTTGCTGCCAGCCTCCGGCGTCTCCTGCCAGGGAAACTTCTGCGCGAACGAAAGACTCACAAGAAGACCGGCAGCAAGAACGAACAGTGCGCCGCGGACTCGCCGACTCGCCGACTTGCTGACTTGCTGATGCATCAGTCCCTCGCCTCCAGCGCCTTCTTGATGTTGGCCTCAATCTCGTCACGGGAGATAAGCCCCGCCGCCTCTTCCACCACCTTGCCATCGCGGCCCACATAGAACGAAGTCGGCAGCACGTCGATGCCCCCGTAGGCCTTAGCCACGGCATCGCTGCCCAGCAGGATCGGATAATTCACGCCGATCTTCCTGGTGAACTTGCCGATCTGTCCGTAATCCTTGGCCTCATCCTCGTCCACCCCCAGGATCTCGAAGCCCTGCGCGGCATATTGCTTGTGCAGTTCCACGAACCATGGCATCTCCAGCTTGCAGGGCACGCACCACGTAGCCCAGAAGTTCACCAGCACCGCCTTGCCCTTGTAGTCGGCCAGCGAGACCTTGCGGCCATCCTGCGTCTTTAGCGTGAAAGGCGGCGCCTTCTTGGTGCGCAGGTTCGGCAGCCCTTCATCGGACGCTACATCCTGCTGCACCGTCCGGTTGGACTGGTCGAGCAGCGTCACCTGCGGCTGTGCCCTTTGCGCGGCGCGACGACGCTGCAGGTTCTGATACCCGGACCAGGCCATCAGGCCCAGCGCCACAACCACCACGAGAATGACGACGAGATTGCGCTTCAAAGCAGAAACGAACCCTCCAGCGATTCGATGGAACCTTTCATTCTAAATGGACGAGGCGAAGCCGCGCCCGCACATCCGCATCGCTCCCTGCTATCGTTTCGTGTGACGCAATGGTGAAGCCGACCGAACCATCACGCGATACTCCGCCGGCGAGCACTACACCAGCGAGCCTCGTCCGCACCCAGGCAGAAGGCCTGCTCGCACTGGCCGCGCGGCTCGAAGGCAGCATGGCGGCGGACTTCGCTGCCGCTGTCGAGCTGGTGCTGCGCTGCGGTGAGACGCGCGGCCGAGTCGTGGTTACCGGCATGGGCAAGAGCGGCATCATCGCGCAGAAGATCGCCGCCACGCTCTCTTCCACCGGCACGCCCGCCCTCTTCCTGCATCCCGCCGAAGCGCTGCATGGCGACCTTGGCATGCTCATGAAGGGCGACCTCGTGCTTGCACTCTCCGCTTCCGGCGAAACGGAGGAGATCCTGCGCCTGCTCGCCACGCTCAAGCGCATCGGCGACGCGCTCATCTCCTTCTGCTGCAGTCTGGACTCCACGCTCGCGCGCTCGAGCGACGTTGCGCTCGACTGTTCCGTTCCGAACGAAGCCTGCGGCCTGGGCCTCGCGCCCACCGCCTCCACCACCGCGATGCTCGCGCTCGGCGATGCGCTGGCCATCGCCGTCTCGCTGCGTAAAGGCTTCCGCGCCGAAGACTTCGCCTCACTCCATCCCGGCGGCAAACTCGGCAAGAAACTTGCCTTCGTCCGCGACCTGATGCACGCCGGTGACGCGTTGCCCTCGGTCGCACCTGCCACGCCCATGAGCCAGGTCATCTACGAGATGTCGCGCAAGAAGCTCGGCGTTACCACGGTGCTGGATGGGGACGGCACGCTCATCGGCCTCATCTCGGATGGCGATCTTCGCCGCCTGCTCGAAGGCCGCGGCCCCAATGCCCTGACCCTCACGGCAAGCGACGCCATGAACCCCCAGCCGCACACCATCGCGGCCGACGAGCTTGCCGCCCGTGGTCTCGCCATCATGGAAGAGCGCCGCATCACCTCGCTCGTGGTCACCAGCCATGAGCAACGCGCCCTCGGCATCCTGCACCTGCATGACCTCTGGGGACTGGAGCTGATGTAAGCAAGTCAGCTAATCCATTCCGCATCGTCATCCCGACCGGAGCGAAGGACAGTGGAGGGATCTGCTTTTTCCTTGGTCCGTGTCTGCCATCTGGCTCGCTTCCCGGCGCACTTTCCCCACGAAGAATCCGGAATTGCTCTAGCATGGGGGCGTGCTGCGCTCGCGTTTTATCGCTGCCTCTGTGGCGGCTCTGTTTCTGCTTGGCGGGTGCCAGCGCAAACCTGCCCCGGTCGAAGCGCCACGGTCATTCCAACTCGCAGATGCCATGACGCACTGGTATGGACGCTACGATCCCGCCACCCAAACCGCACGTGCCAACCTGCCGGAGCATCCCAGCATCGATCTCGCCGGCTCGTGGTTTGCTCCCAAGGACCCGGTCGACATCGTTGTTATCTTCGACGCTGCCTACCTCCAGGCCGGCCACCCGCGCCACATAGTCGTCACCGCGGCTGTGCCACATCGCAGCGACAAGCCGGGCCG
The DNA here is from genome assembly GCA_963757575.1 of uncultured Acidobacteriaceae bacterium. Classification (GTDB taxonomy): domain Bacteria; phylum Acidobacteriota; class Terriglobia; order Terriglobales; family Acidobacteriaceae; genus KBS-83. The sequence continues at coordinate 221,494 of CAVWSD010000003.1, read as the reverse complement.
CCCCGGCGACGATCGTTTCAACTGCCTCACCTGTCAGCCGGTCATCGGCATGGCGGTCTTCACGCGCCGGCTGAACACCTGGCTGCTCGAGGATGAGAACGACGCCGTGGACCTCGCGGGAAGCAATGGACTGCCTCCCTCCGTCAAGCTGGTCTCGCTGGGCACGGACCTGCACGGCATTCGCCTCGAGAGCCATAGCCAGGCAGACGACTTCGCGAGCGCCAGCATGAGCCTGCTGGTGCCGTGGCAGGAGGACGTCGTGCGCGCCTTCAGCGGCGAGACCGCCTACAGCAACCGGGACGCCTGCGGCCCGCAATCCCCACTGCGCGATCCCTGCTATGCATGGCAGCGCACGGATGCCCTCGTTCCGGTCCTCGGCCAGGACTACGACGATCTGGTGCTCACCGGCAGCGGAACGCAGCCTCCTCCCGAAGCCGACGCAGCGCGAACCGCGAAGCACGCCCCGATCCATGGCAAGCAGAAACCCGAGCCGCCGCCGGTACCTGCCGCGATCCCCTACACCAGCGTGGAGCGGCTGCGATTCCGCGACGGCAAGTACGTCCCGCTTCCGGATACGGACGCGACCATCCCGCCGCACTAATCGGCACCAGGCAACGTCTCAGGGCGCGGGGGGCGCCGGCGTCACCGACAACGTCACCGTCTGCGTGTTCGTGATCGAGCTCGAAGACAGCGGATTGCCCGACACACCCGTGGCCGTCAGCGTCACGGGTGTGGCGGTCACCGGGGCGGTGGACGCCGCCGTCAGCGTAAATGTCTGCGGCGAGCCGATCCCCACCGTTGCCGAGCCCGGCGCCACGCCGACCCCTGGCGGCAGCCCGCTCAACACCAGCGTGATGCTGCCCGTCGAGCCATGAACCGCCGCCACCTCGAATTTGATAGGAGTCGTGCCACCCTGCGCGACAGTGGCCGTCGCGGTCTGCCCGCTCGCCAGGGACAGCGTGAAATCCGGCGGCCCATTGTTACCGCAGGCCGCCACGGTCAGCGGGAGCGCGCATGACAGCACAACCACCAGAGCATTCCATCGTCCACGCATTCGTCCGAAATCCTCCCCGCACTCTCCACTGGGATGCAGCTCTGGCTGGACCATCATAAGCGTCTCGCTAGAGCTGCTTCGATACACTGTTATTACCGCTCGAACCCATTCAGCGCACGAAAGAAGACGAGATCCCTACCCGCATGCACCGTTGGTCCCAGCTTTTTATCCCCACGCTCCGTGAAGCTCCCTCCGACGCCGAGGTCGCCAGCCACAAGTTCCTGCTCCGCTCCGGCTACGTTCGCCAGCTCAGCGCCGGTATCTACTCCTATCTCTTCCTCGGCCAGCGCTCGCTCAACAAGATCATCGCCATCGTGCGCCAGGAGATGGACCGCATCGGCCAGGAGTTCTACCTTCCCGCGCTGCTGCCGCGCGACCTCCTGGAGGAGAGCGGCCGCTGGACCATCTTCGGCGACAACCTGTTCCGCCTGAAGGACCGCAAGGGCGCCGACCTCTGCCTGGGCATGACCCACGAGGAGATCGTGACCTCCATCGCCCGCAATGAGCTGCGGAGCTACAAGCAATTGCCGCAGATCTGGTACCAGATCCAGACAAAATTCCGCGACGAGCCCCGGCCGAAGTCCGGCCTGCTGCGCGTCCGCCAGTTCACCATGAAGGACTCCTACTCCTTTGACATCGATGCCGCCGGCCTCGATGAAAGTTACCGCAAGCACGACCAGACCTACCGCGCCATCTTCACCCGTTGTGGCCTCTCCTTCGTGGTCGTCGAGGCCGACTCCGGCGCCATGGGCGGCTCCGGATCGCAGGAGTTCATGGTCTACAGCGACGCCGGCGAGGACCTGATTGCCTCCTGCGCCGCCTGCCACTACGCTGCCAATCTCGAAAAAGCCACCTCGCAGCTCTTGCCTGTAGAAGATCTGGCCCCCACCGCCGACGGCAAGCCGGAGCGCATCCACACCCCCGGCAAGGCGGCAATCGCGGACATCGTCGCGTTCCTCAACATGCTGCCCCAGCACGACATCAAAGCGCTGGCCTACATGGCGCTGGACGGAAAAGGCGCATGGAAGCCGCTGGCCGTCTTCCTCCGCGGCGACCATTCCGTGAACGAGACCAAGCTGCTGGCCATCACGGGTGCGCGCGAATTGCGCTACATGGGCGCGGAGGAGCTCGAAACCTGGTTCCACGGCCCCGCAGGCTACCTCGGGCCAGTTGGCCTGATCGCCGCAGAGACGCCTCTGGGCGAGGGCCTGACCACCGTGCTCGACAAGGCCCTCGAAGGCCGCACCAACCTGGTTGCCGGCGCCAACGAGCTGGACTACCACTTCCGCAACGTCACTCCCGGCCGCGACTTCACCCCCACCGTCACCGCTGACGTCCGCGACGCCATCGAAGGCGAAGGCTGCCCCAATTGCGGTGCACCGCTCAAAATTGGCAAGGCCGTCGAGATCGGCCACATATTCAAGCTCGGCTACCGTTACTCGGAATCGATGGGCGCCCGGGTACTAGACGCCAACGGCAAGGAAGTCATGCCCATCATGGGCTGCTACGGCATCGGCATGGAGCGCATTCTCACCTCCGCCATCGAGCAGTCGCACGACGCCAACGGTTTCTGGCTGCCGCCTGCCATCGCCCCCTTTGACGTCGTCGTCACCGTCACTAACATCGCCGACGCTGCCCTGCTCGCCGCGGGCGAGAAGGTAGCCCGCGACCTCGAAGCCGCCGGATTCGATGTCCTGCTCGACGATCGGGACGAGCGCGCCGGGGTCAAATTCAAGGACGCCGACCTCATCGGCATCCCCTGGCGCATCAATGTAGGCAAGAAGACGGCCGAAGGATTGGTCGAGCTGGTCGCCCGCGCCACGGCGGCAGACAGGTCCGCCACCCGGGAGCTGCCGATGGGCGAAATCGCCGCCGCCCTGCGCCAGGAGTACCCAAAGAGTGCTTAACCAGAGCTCCAATCCCGCGGCGCGCTCGGTTCCTCTGCGTCTACTCTAATGAGATATGTCCCCGTCGCTTTCGCAGCTGGGCAGGAAGATCGGTAAAGCATTGGCAGTCAAACTAAAACTCCCGCCCAACCGCAGCATCGCCGAAAAGCCGCTCTGGGAGACGGTGCTGATCATCGTCTGCCTGGTCTGCACCTTCACGCTGCTCATCCTGGGCTTCACCTTCAGCTACTACTCCAGCAAGTACAAGCAGGTGGTCGATGAGCGCCTGTCCAAGCCGCTTTTTAATCTGACCCCGCGGATCTACGCCGCACCACGTGAGGTCCGCGTCGGACAGAAGCTTACCGCCGGCTCCATCGCCCAGCAGTTGCGTGCCGCCGGCTATACAGGCTCGGGCACCAGCGCCTCGCCCATGGGCACCTACGAGCTCCGCGGCGACGCCATCAGCGTGCATCCCGGCGCGCAGTCCTACCACTCGCAGGAAGGCGCCACCATCTCCTTCGACAATGGCATGGTCACCAGCATCTCTGGCGATGCCAAACAGCAGCTCTCCGCCTACGAGCTCGAGCCCCAGCTCATCACCTCGCTCTCGGAAGGCGCCAATCGCGCCAAGCGCCGCCTCGTCACCTACAGCGAGCTGCCGCCTGACCTGGTCAAAGCGGTCACGTCCATCGAAGACCGCCGCTTCTTTTCCCATGGCGGCGTCGACTACTACTCGCTGCTCGGCTGGGCCTATCACGACCTGATCGGCGATCGCCGCTACCGTGGAGGCGCCTCCACTCTCACCATGCAGCTTTCGCGTGGGATCTTCCTCTCGCCGGCACGCCACATCAAGCGCAAGCTCATCGAAGTCGCGATCACGTTCCAACTCGAGCATCGCTACACCAAGCAGCAGATCTTCGAGATGTATGCCAACGAGATTCCGCTCGGCCAGCAGGGATCGTTCGGCATCTACGGCTTCGGCGAAGCCGCACAGGCCTACTTCGGCAAGGACGTCCGGCAGCTCGATCTGGCTGAATGCGCGCTGCTGGCCGGCATGATCCAGCAGCCCAGCGCGCTGAATCCTTACCATCACGGCGGCAAGCGCGCCATCGCGCGGCGCAACGTCGTGCTCGGCGCCATGGCTGAAACCGGCGACATCACCGAAGCGCAGGCGCAGGCAGCGCGGCAGGAGCCGCTCCGACTGGCCCCCGGCTCCGTCGATGGCGGCCTCGCCCCCTATTTCATCGACATCGTGCACGACCAGATTGTCCGCAGCTATGGCGAGCAGCAGTACAGCTCGCAGGGGCTGCGCGTCTACAGCTCGCTCGACCCCGATCTGCAGGAAGTAGCCAACGAAGCCGTCGCCGATGGCATGAAGACCGTCGATGAGCTGGTTGAGAAACGTCGCGCCAAAGCCAAGCACCCCGAGTCCATCGCCAGCCCGCAGGTTGCGCTAGTAGCGCTCAATCCGCATACCGGCCAGGTGCTGGCGCTGGTGGGCGGCCGCAACTACGGCATCTCCCAACTCAACCACGCCATCGCCCACCGTCCGACCGGGTCTATCTTCAAGCCCTTTGTCTATGCCGCCGCCTTCAACACCTCGCTTGCCGGCACCCAGCTAACCGCCCCGGCCACCGTCGTCGATGCAGCGGCTAATGGCAATCCCGGCGGCGAAAACGGCGATCCCGCCCCACAGCAGAACGGCGCAACCCCAGCCCCCACCGATCCCGGGCTGCATCATGGACTCTTCACCGAAGTCACCCTGCTCAACAACGATCCAACCACCTTTGAGGGCGGCTATGCCCCGCGGAACTATGGCCACCACGGTCTGGGTGAGGTCACGGCTCGTTATGCGCTGCAATATTCGCTGAACAACGCCACGGTCGAGCTTGCCCAGATGGTCGGCTATGACAACGTGGCCGCGTTGGCGCGCGACGCCGGCATCCGCGAAGCCCAGGGCACGCCTGCGGTCGCGCTCGGCGCGTACGACGCCACCCCGGTAGATATGGCTGGCGCCTACACCACCTTCGCCAACAACGGCACCCGCATCGTCCCCTGGGAGATCGCCTCCGTTCGCGCTGCCAACGGCGATCCCATCAGCGATCACCAGCCCGATAGCAAGCCCATCCTCGATCCGCGCGTCGCCTATCTCACCACCAACATGCTGCAGAATGTCCTGAATGCCGGCACCGCGGCGGGAGTGCGCAGTCGCGGCTTCATGGCCCCCGCCGCCGGCAAAACGGGCACTTCGCATGACGCCTGGTTCGCCGGCTACACCTCGAATCTGATCTGCATCATCTGGGTCGGCAACGACGACTACTCCGACATCAAGCTCGAAGGAGCGCACGCGGCCGCCCCCGTCTGGGCCGAGTTCATGAAGCGCGCCGTTCAGCTCCCGCAGTACTCCGACACCCGCGACTTCTCCATCCCGCAGGGCATCGACCTCGTCAAGCTGGACAAGAACACCAACCTCCTCGCTGACCCGACCTGCCCCGAGGACTACTACGCCGCATTCCTGGAAGGAACCGCCCCGCGCAACACCTGCTCCCATCCCAACGAGGACCCGCGCAACTTCTTCCAGAAGCTCTTCGGCCTCGGCGGTCCCCCGCAGCAGGCGCTGCCGGCGCGCAGCGGCCCCACTGTGCTGCCGCCCGGGCAGCCGCAGCAGCCCGGAGCCCCCGGCATCCAGAACGCCCAGAACACCGATCAGGAGAAGCCGAAGGCCAAAAAGCGCGGCTTCTTCAGCCGCATCTTCGGCGGTGGCAAGAAGGACGACGACCAGCAGCAGCAACAACAGCAGCAGGACCAGCAGCAGCAACCCAGTCCCCAGTGATTGAGATGCCTCAGCGACGTGAAATAATCGTGATTTGAGTGTTATTTACCTGCCATCCGTGCGATACTGATCCCACGAGGAGGATTCCCCTCATGGCTGTGATGGCAATGCCCCGCCCCGACCTGGCCGCGCACCGCGAATCATTGCGCCTGCCCGTCACCGAGATCGTCAACCAGTTGGTCGCAATCCTCGGCCGCAAGCTGACCGCCTATATTGCCAAAGTGAAGGACGTCCGCGCAGTGGACCGCTGGATCGCCGGCGGTGAAATCTATGGCGACGCCGAGCAGCGCCTCCGCTTTGCCTTCCAGGTAGCCCGCACCCTGCGCGAGCAGGACACCCCCGCCGTCGTCCAGGCATGGATGACCGGCGTCAATCCGGAGCTCGGCGACCGTGTTCCCCTGCGCCTTATGCGCGAAGGCGATCTGCACGTCGTTGCGCCAGAGGTACTGCGCGCCGCCCGCGCGTTCCTCGCCGGGGGCTAAGCATATCCCTCCCACCGCGGCTTCCGCCGCCGTGCCCTGGGGTTTTCGGTAATACCCTGGACTGCAGAGTTTCACTCTTGTGGCTTTTCCTTTCAGAAAAGAAACAAAAGCAATCGTTAAATCTCCGCACTTACACCGAAAAATGCTATCGCTGACAGTGCTGCATTGCCGCAGCAGGAAGGCCCAAGCTGCCCGTGTCTCCTGAGCCCTTGTCCCCCGGCCCCGTTCCGCTGGAATCCGCTTCTCTCGAATCACGTGTCGCCGGACAGCCGCTCCACCGCATCGGCCGCTGGCCCGATCCCTGGCAGCCCCCTGACTGGGCCCATGCCCACTCCGACGGCACCTTCGGCAACCGCTTCGACGACCCCCAGGCCTATTACCGCGTGATCTACACCTCCAGCCAGCGCCTCGGCTGCTTTCTCGAAACCCTCGCACGCTTCCGTCCCGACCTCACCCTGCTCGCGGAATTTGCCGAGATCGAAGGCGAGGACGACTTCACCCCACTTGCCACCGTCCCGGCAAGCTGGCTGGTGGAACGCCTCATCGGCACTGCCCAGGCCGAAGGACACTTCGCCGATATCTACGCGACCGCATGGATCGCCCTTCTCCGGCGAGAGCTTGCCTCCACCGCCGTGGCGCTGGGACTATACGAGATCGACGCCGCGACCCTCCAGGCCGGCCGGCCGCGCCAACTCACCCAGGAAGCTTCGCTCATCGTCTTCCGCCATGGCCTCGACGGCATTTGCTACCGCTCCCGCTACGGCCACTCCATCGAAAACTGGGCCATCTTCGAGCCCTTCCCTCTGCGCAACACCGCAGCCGCCGCCATCCTCGCCGGCGACCCAGACCTGCATTCCGCCCTCCGCATCCACGGCCTCACGATGACCGAAGCCACACTCCCCAGCCGCAACAATCCGCCCCTCATCTAAGGGCCGGCTGGCACTCCGGACACCAGTAGCTCGACCGCGCACCCGGCCCCTGGCGCTGCATCAGGATCGTCGCGCCGCAGCGCCGGCATTCTTTCCCCTGCCGCCGGTATACCCACAGACGCGCACCCGGATCGGCTGATCGCGTGGTGCGCCGCAGGCCGGTGTAGGTCACCATCCCGCCCTCCGCACCGTCCTTCACATTCGCCCCCAGAAACCTTCGCGCGCGTTCGAGAATGCACTCCACCTCCGCCGGCTGCAACGTGCTCACCAGCCGAAACGGATGCACTCCGCACGCAAACAGCACTTCGCTCTTGTAGACATTTCCCACACCAGCCATCACCCGCTGGTTCAAAAGCACATTCGCGATCTCCTCGTCGCCGCGCGCCAGCAACCGAGCCTTCGCATCGTCCGCCGCAAACTCGCCGCCCAGCAGGTCCGGGCCTAGTTTCGGGATTGCTGAGTGCCTCTCCAGCGTCTGCGCCGTGTAGAACTTTGCCACGGGAACGTTGAACGCGACTGCTTGGAACTCCGCCGTCGCGATGACGACGCGCATCTCGCGCCGCGGGCGCTGCCATCGTTCTCCGATACGGTAGATGTGCCACGAGCCCGACATCAGCATGTGGGTCACGAGTGTGAGATCGCCCGAGAAGTGAACCAGCAGCCATTTGCCGCGCGATTCCACCTTCTCTACGGTACGGCCAGCCAGAGGCATGTCGTCATCGACGCTGGCCAGCGGCGCGAGCGCGGTCTCGAAGCGCGTTACTGTCTTGCCTTCGAGAGCCAGGCCCAGCGCTCGCGCCGCGCGGTAAATTGTATCTCCTTCCGGCACTTATTGCATTTCTCCTGTAAACGCAGATCGACTTCCGGCAGTTCGTGGGCCTTACCTTAATCTTGCCTTAATAAAAGACCACGCCGAGCGCATCTCCGCTTACCACGCAACGGGAGAAAGGCCTCTACAGCATCTCTGTAGGAGCAGCAGCCGCCTCGCCTTCGCCGCTCCACGCAGCCGTCCGCACGCGCCTCACATTGAAGCCATTCGGCGCGGCATGGAAGCCCGCGTCCAGCAGAAATCGCGACAAGAAGTGCGCGCCCACCAGCTGGCCATTGATTTGACCGATCAACAATCCCGCGCCGCGATCGCCCTCGTGCGCCGCCATATCCGCTTGTGCTGTCTCGAACAGGAACCGCGACAAGTCGCGTGCCGCCTGCGAGCGCTCCGGCTCCTCCGCCGGCAGAAATACCTGCAAGTTCGGATTGCCCCGCCGCAGGTATCCAACCATTTCCCCGTTGCGCAGCACCACACTCGCGCCCACGCTGCGGGTCAGGCTGCGCGGCTGTCCATCCGTGTCTGCCACTTCGCTCGACGCAGCCTCCGCCGTTGGCCAGCGCAGCGTCGCACCGTAGGGATTCGCCAGGTCCGTTGCGGCCAGCAGCACCATCTCCGGCTTCTCCAGCCGCGGCTGTTGCCGAAGAGAACGCAGCAGGTCTACCGCCGAAGGCAGCGCAAATTGCGTTGCTCCCAGCCCGGCAACAAAATATCCGCGCCGCACCCGCCCGCTCTCTTCCATTGCCTTCAGCACGTCATACACAGCGCTGAAGCCTCCGGGCAGGCTCTCCTGCGCCACGCTCTCGCGTGTCAGCACGCCATAGCGCGCCAATAGCTGATTCGCAACGGCATGGCTCCAGCTCGTAACCGCGGCTGGATCTTTCGCCGACTCTGGCTGCGGCACCAGTGTCCACCGGCCCTGCGCGCTGGGCGGCGTCGTCCTCCGGGAACGAAACGCCGCCACTTGCGCGCCGCTGGAGTGCGCACGCTTTGGCTGCCTGCCTGACGGCCGCGATGTATACGCGCGCAGCGCATGGAACGTATCGTTGGTGACCGCGCCGCGCCAGACCAGCGTCCACAGGGCATCGAGCGTCTCGCCCGGATATCCGCCACCCAACGCATCGTGCAATTGCGCGAAGAACATAGCGCCGCCCCGCTCCAGTTGCGCCAGCAATTCCTGTTCCTTCGCCGTCGGCTCGACGCCGGCGAGCGCATTCTGCCGCACCGGCGGTAGCAGTGTGCGCAGCCGATCTGACAGATACAGTGCGATGCGCCCGTCGTGCTCTCCCAGTGGATCGAGCCCCACCCAAACCACCTCGCCCGCTGCAATCAGCGTATCCAGTTGCCCCGGCGCATAATTCGCCAGCCGGGCCGGCAGGATCGCCGTCTCCACCAGCGATGCGGGCAGCGGCGCACCCTGCAGGCTCTCAATCGTATCCAGCAGGGAATCCAGTCCGCGCCGCCGCTGCAACACGCCCTGCCAATGCGTGTTCAGCCGGGCCAGCATCTGCTGTTCCACCGGCTCCACTTCTTTTCGTAACCGCGCCAGCGACTTTCTGCGGATCAGCCGCAGCACCTCGGCATCGCACCACTCGCGATGTACGCCGCCCGGACGGAAGCCGCCCTCCACGATTCGCCCATCGAGCAACAGCCTGCGCAACGCCGCTTCGACCGCCGTCCCATCGAGTCCAAAGCGCTTTGCCGCCTCGCCGTGCGTGAACGGCCCATGCGTGCGTGCATAGCGGCGCACCAGCTCCAGCACCGGCTGCGCCACCGGCTCCAGCAGCGCCTTCGGCAATCCCGGCGGCAGCGGAATGCCCAGCGCGTCGCGATACCGCGCCGCATCCTCGACCGCGATCAGCCGCTTCTCGTCCGCGATCTTCACCTCCAGCAGCCGCTTCGCTCGTAGCAGCCGCTCGGTATGGATCGCCACATCCGGCGCCGCGAGCCTTCGCAACAGTTCCGCGCGATTCAGATCGCCCAACCGCAGCAGCAGATCGTGAATGCCATCCGCGCCCCGCGCCTTTTGATTGTCAGTCAGCGCCTGCACCTGCTCTTCGACTTCCGCAATCGCATCGGCATCCAGCAGCTCGCGCAGGTCCGCATCGCCCAGCAGCTCGCGCAACTGCTCCTGATCGATCGACAACGCCTGCGCCCGCCGTTCCGCCAGTGGCGCATCGCCGTCGTAGATGTAATTCGCCACGTAGCTGAATAGCAGCGACGCGGCAAACGGCGAAGGCGTCTTCGAGTCCGCCACATGCACGCGCGTCGTTCGCGCATTCACCGAGCGCAGCACCTCCAGGAATGCCGGCATATCGAAGACATCGCGCACGCACTCGCGATACGCCTCCAGCAGCATTGGAAACGCCGGATACCGCGCCGCCACGCTGAGTAGGTCATACGCGCGCTTGCGCTGTGCCCACAGCGGCGCACGTCCGGTTGCACGACGCCGCGGCAGCAACAGTGCCCGTGCCGCGGACTCGCGAAACTTCGCCGCAAACAATGCCGTCGACCCAAGCTGCCGCAGCACCAGCTCCGACGCCTCCGCCGGATCGAGCAGGATCAGCTCCGGCTCAGGCGGCGCATCCGTCTCCGGAAAGCGCAGCACAAAGCCGTCATCGGCCCACATCGTCTCCACATCGCCGCGGCCGCTCGCGCGCAAGCGCCCGCTGATCGCCATCGCCCATGGTGCATGCACGCGGCTGCCAAACGGCGTCAGCACGCACACGCGCCAGTCGCCCAACTCATCGCGTACGCGCTCGATCACAATCGTGCGATCATCCGGCACCGCCGTTGTCGCCAGTTCCTGATCCGCCAGAAACCTCAGCAGATTCTCCGCCGCCTGCGGATCCAGGTCGTGCTCGCGCGTCAGCCGCGACACCGCCGCATTGCGCGGCATCTCACGCAGCTCTCGCACCAGCGCGCCAATGCGCCGTCCGAACTCCAGCGGCCGTCCTGCCGTGTCGCCATGCCAGAAGGGCATCTTGCCCTGGCTCACCCGGCGCGGGCGAGACCAGCACGCGATCGTGCGTGATCTCGTCGATGCGCCACGTCGTCGCCCCCAGGATGAAGGTCTCGCCGGTGCGGCTCTCGAAGATCATCTCTTCATCCAGCTCGCCCACGCGCACCGGCCGCCCTTCCGTCCCGGAGAGAAAGACACCATACAGCCCGCGATCCGGAATGGTCCCACCGTTCAGGATCGCCAGCATCTTTGAGCCCTCGCGCGGCGTCAGCAGGTTACGCACGCGGTCCCACGTGATGCGCGGACGCAGCTCGGCGAACTCATCCGACGGATAGCGCCCCGCCAGCAGATCGAGCACGCCCTCAAACGCGCCGCGGCTCAGCTCCGCAAAAGGTGCTGAACTCCGCACAATCGCGAACAGATCCTCAACGGTAATCTCGGCTGGCAGCGGCGGCTCTTTCTTCGAACGCTTCACGCGAGAAACGCGCGGCGGCTGCGCCACGGTCGCCACCATCTGCTGCGCCAACACATCCAGCGGATTGCGCAGGTAGCGGGTCGACTCCACCAAGCCCTCGTGCATCGCGCGCGTCACCGCGGCGCACGCAACAAGATCGGCGCGGTACTTGGGGAAGATCACGCCCTCGCTCGCTGCGCCGACGTGATGTCCCGCGCGCCCGATCCGCTGCATCCCGCTCGCCACCGAAGGCGGCGCTTCGATCTGGATCACCAGGTCCACCGCGCCCATATCGATGCCCAGCTCCAGCGACGATGTGCACACCAGCGCGCGGATCCTTCCCGCCTTCAGCAGCTCCTCAATCTCCGAGCGCTGCGCTGCCGCCAGCGATCCATGGTGCGCGCGCGCCACCGCCTCTCCTGCCAGATCATTGATCGCACCGGCCAGCCGCTCCGCTGTGCGCCGGTTATTCACGAAGATCAGTGTCGAAGTCCGCTCCCGCACAATCGCCAGCAGCCGGGGGTGGATCGCGCTCCAGATCGAGGTGCGCTTCGGTCCCTGGGACGCAGCGCCACTGGGCAGCTCTTCTATTTGGCCCAACTTGGCCATGTCCTCCACCGGGACCTCAATGCGCAGCTCCAACCGCTTCGGCTCGCTCGCATTCACAATCGTCACCGGTCGGAAGCGCACCACCTGCTCTTCCCGCGCGGCCATCGCCTCGGCTGTCTCGTCCCGCGTGAACCCCGCCTCCATCTCCTGCTCGAGTTCATTCGCGGCAACCTCGGCGGATGCCCCAGGCCCGGCCTTTGAGAGCTGCATCTCCGGCTCGAGAGCACCTTTGTCTTCCGTCCTACCATCCGCGCCGGCGAGAAAATGCGCCACCTCTTCCAGCGGCCGCTGCGTCGCTGAAAGTCCGATCCGCTGGAAAGGCCTTTCTGTGATCGCCTGCAAACGTTCCAGCGACAGTGCCAGATGTGCCCCGCGCTTGGTCGGCACCAGCGCATGGATCTCATCGACGATCACCGTATCGACCCCGCGCAGCCCGGCCGCTGCATCGGACGTCAGCAGCAGATACAACGATTCCGGCGTCGTGATCAGGATCTCCGCCGGATGCCGGCGAAACAGCGCGCGCTCCTTCTGCGATGTGTCGCCCGTGCGCACGGCAATCCCAGGCTCGCGCACCGCAACGCCCGCGCGCCGCGCCATATTCGCAATGCCCGCCAGCGGCGAGCGCAGGTTGCGCTCCACGTCCACTGCCAGCGCCTTCAGCGGACTGATATAGATGACGCGGCACGCTTCAGCGGCCGCCGGCGCCGGGTCCAGCATCAGCCGGTTCAGGCACCACAGAAATGCCGTCAAAGTCTTGCCCGTCCCGGTCGGGGCCAGGATGAGGGTGTTCTCCCCGCGTGCTATCGCCGGCCAGCCCAGCACCTGCGGTGAGGTGGGCCGGTCGAATACCGCACGAAACCAATCCGCCGTCACCGCATGGAATAGCTGCAGCACATCTTCGGCCTGCTGCTCCGGCTGCGGCGGCTTCTCTTGCACGTCCGCTTTCCGCGTTGTCTTTTTACTCGCCATTCGCTCCGTTGCTCAGACGGCTCTTCTCCCGCCGGGGATTGCTTCCCCGCCCAGATCGTCAAAAATGCGGCATCTGCCACCAAGATCTGTAGCCGCACCATGCGGCGATCCGCAACTCAGCCCGGTACCACTAGAATGCCCGACGAGCCAGAAAACCCTCAGTAGAATGGCCAAAAAAAGATTCGGATGCCTGTCGATTCCGGGGCACTCCATTCGACGTATGGATAGAGACGCTTCCCGGACAACACCTGGAAGCTCCCAAACCCGCCCCAAGGAGAGACACCACCATGCAGTTCCTCACGTTCTTTACGCCCGATCCATCCGCTCACCAGGGTCCACCAAGCAAGGAATACATGGATCAGATGAACAAGCTGGTTGAAGAGTCCATGAAGTCCGGCGAACTCGTCGCCACCGGCGGCCTCACTCCGCTTCACCAGGGGGCGCGCATCGTTCAAACAGGCGGAAAAGTCACCCTTACCGATGGCCCCTACATCGAGTCCACGGAGATCATCGGCGGCTTCGCCATCCTCGAAGTGCCCTCCAAAGAAGCCGCTATCGAGTCCTCAAAGCGGTTCCTGAAGGTCGCCGGCGATGGCCAGGTCACGATCCGCCCCCTTATGACCGAAGCGGACACCTGTACCAATGGACAGCACTGATCTCCTACTACTGATCTCGTACTATGGATCGGCAACCGCCGGTCATCAACATCCACTCCCCCAAATATCAGGAGACCCGCTATGCGTTTCATGATGCTGATGATTCCGAAGGGATATGAGCAGGCGACACCGGGCACCACGCCCGATGCCAAGGCCGTCGGGGCCATGATGAAGTACAACGAGGAATTGCAAAAGGCCGGCGTGCTGCTCGCGCTCGAAGGGCTGCATCCGCCCTCCATGGGTGCGCGCGTCAGCTTCGCCGGCGGCAAGCCGAAGGTTACAGACGGCCCTTTCGCGGAAGCAACGGAAGTCCTCGGCGGCTTCTGGATGATCCAGGTGAAATCGAAAGAGGAGGCGATCCAGTGGGCCTCCCGCTGCCCCGCCTCCGCCAATGAAACCATAGAAGTTCGCCAGATACAGGAGATGACCGACTTCCCCGCCGAAGTGCAGAAGGCGGCCGAGGGATTCAGCGAGATGCAGACCCGCACTGCCTGATCCCACCGCCTGATCCGGCAGCCCGCGCTTTCTTGCAGCCGCGCTTTTCCTGGAAGAGGAGCGCGGCAGAACCCACAATTGTCAATGTCTAACTACAAATCACGAGGAAGACCATGCCTGCATCCATCGATACCGCTGCGCCATCGAAGTCACGGCTCCTGACCGGCCGCATTCTCACCACGCTGACCGTGCTCTTTCTCATCATGGACATCGTCTTCAAATTCATCCGCCCCGTTCCTCCGCAGGTGATGCAGTCGATCACACAGCTTGGACTTCAGCCCGCACTGCTGAGCGCGATCGGCATTTTGCTACTCGTCTGCACCGTGCTCTATGTCATACCCGCCACCTCCGTGCTGGGTGCGGTCCTGCTCACCGGATACCTGGGGGGAGCCATTTCGCTGCACATGCGTGTGGGCAATCCGCTCTTCGGCTATGTGCTCTTCCCGGTTTATGTGGGTGCGTTGATGTGGGCTGGCCTCTACCTGCGGGAACCCCGTTTGCTCACCCTGCTGCCTCTGCGAAAATAAGATCTGCCAGGAGGTAGCTGCCGTGAGATTTGTAGTCCTGCGTAAGTCCGAGAAGTGGATGGAATCCGGGGCGCGCCCCGATCCCGAACTTATAACTGCCATGCAGCGGTACGACGAAGAGATGCGGAAGGCCGGCGTGCTCGTCGCCGTCGAGCGGCTGCAGCCCAGCGCAACCGCCACGCGCCTTCATATCAGCGGCGGCAAATCGCGCACCATCGACGGACCGTTTACTGAGACCAGCGAGCTGATCGCAGGCGTCAATATCCTGGAGGTCGCCTCGAAGGAAGAAGCCATCGCCTGGATGAAGCGCTGCCCCACCTGCCAGGGCGACAACGTCGAAGCGCAATTCGAAATCCGTGCCGTGTTCGAAGCTCCGCCCGCGGACCATACAAGCTTGTCATCCTGAACGGAACCGAAGGTGGAGTGGGATCTGCTCTATCTATCGTTCAAGATCGGCGCGAAGCGCTGCTCAACCAATCTATTTGCGCCATACCGCAAAAGATGGTCTGATCCATGCTGTGAAGGCAGACGTGGCGTCTTCTGATATCGGGCGCACCCAAATCGATCGCAGCCAGATCGACCGCACGATCGACGCTGTCTGGCGCATGGAGTCCGCACGCGTCATCGCCGGTCTCACACGCATCGTGCGCGATGTCGGTATTGCCGAGGAACTGGCGCAGGACGCGCTCGTCGCCGCGATCGAGCAGTGGCCCGCCTCCGGAATCCCACAGAATCCCGGCGCATGGCTTATGGCTGCCGCCAAGCACCGTGCCATCGATCTGCTGCGCCGCAAGACGCGCCTGGAGCAGAAGCACGAAGAGCTCGCCCGCGAGCTCGAGGAGCAGCAGCAGCGCTCGTTTGCCGACTTCGCTACTGCGCTTGCGGCCGCGGCCGACGGCGATATCGAGGACGATCTTCTCCGCCTCGTCTTCATCTCCTGCCATCCCGTGCTCTCGCCGGAGTCGCGCGTCGCGCTCACTCTGCGCCTGCTCGGCGGCCTCACTACGCCGGAGATCGCCCGCGCCTTTCTTACTCCGGAGCCCACCATTGCGCAGCGTATCGTGCGGGCCAAGCGCACCCTTGCCGAAGCGCACGTGCCCTTCGAAGTTCCAGTTGGCCTCGACCGCGCCGCGCGCCTGTCGTCGGTCCTCGAAGTCATTTACCTCATCTTCAACGAGGGTTACTCCGCCACTGCCGGCGAAGACTGGCTGCGTCCCGCGCTCTGCGAAGACGCGCTGCGCCTCGGCCGCATCCTCGCGGGGCTCGCGCCGCAGGAGCCCGAAGTCCACGGGCTCGTCGCGCTCATGGAGATCCAGGCCTCGCGTTCGGCGGCGCGGCTCGGTCCGGCAGGCGAGCCCATCCTGCTGCTCGATCAGGATCGCAGCCGCTGGGACCAGTTGCTTATCGGCCGTGGACTTGCCGCACTCGATCGCGCCCAGCAGCTCAGCAGCACGCCCGGCCCCTATGCGCTGCAGGCCGCCATCGCCGCTTGTCACGCTCGCGCCCGTACCGGCGAAGAGACTGACTGGAAGCGTATCGCCGCGCTCTACGCCGCGCTTGCCGACCGCCAGCCCTCGCCCATCGTGGAGCTCAATCGCGCCGTCGCGCTGGCCATGGCCTTCGGACCGGAGGTCGGCCTGGAGCTGGTAGACAAGCTCACCTCCGAGCCCTCGCTTGCCAGCTATCACCGCCTCCCAAGTGTGCGCGCGGAGCTGCTCTTCCGCCTCAATCGCTACGATGAGGCGTGCACCGAGTTCGAGCGCGCCGCCTCGCTCGCACGCAACGCTCGGGAGCGCGACCTGTTGCTCAGCCGCGCACGTGCCTGCACATCCGCAGTTGCCAGCGAGTCCGCGCCTCGGTAGCCTCGAAATCACATGCCGCCAGCCGTCATCGCTATCTCACCCGCGCAGGAGGCAGCACTGCTCTCCGCCGCGCGAGAGGTCGCACAGCACGCCTACGCTCCCTACTCCGGCTTTCGCGTTGGCGCAGCCCTCCTACTCGAAGGCGCTGAAATCGTCACTGCAGCCAACGTCGAAAGCGCCTCCTATGGTCTATCCATTTGCGCGGAACGTTCCGCGGTCGCGCGTGCCATCGCGCAATACGGCCCCGCGCTGCGCATCCACGCGGTCGCTGTCATCAACCTGAACAACGCGCCCAGCTCGCCTTGCGGCGCCTGTCGCCAGGTGCTTGCCGAGTTCATGCCGCCCAATGGCCTCATCCTCTTTCCCTTCGACGGCAAGCCACAAACTCACACACTCGCCGAGCTCTTCCCGCTCGGCTTCGACCTCTCGCATGCCGATTAACGTGGACGCATCCCCCGGCTCGCTCGACACCGGCAGCATTATCCGCCGCAAGCGCGACGGCCACGCGCTCAGCGAAGCCGAGATCGCGCACATCGCCCGTGGCGCCGCCGATGGCTCCATCGATGACGCGCAGCTCAGCGCTTTTCTGATGGCTACCTTCCTTCGCGGGATGGAACCCGCGGAAGTTCAATCGCTCACCCAGGCCATGCGCACCTCCGGGGTGCAGCTCGATCTGCGCCGCCCCGCAAACGGCAGCGCCGCGCGTCCCACAGTCGACAAGCATTCCACCGGCGGTGTCGGCGACAAGACATCCTTCCTCGTCGCGCCCATCGCGGCCGCCGCCGGTCTGCGCGTCCCCATGCTCGGCGGTCGCGCGCTCGGCCACACCGGCGGCACCCTGGACAAGCTCGAAGCCATTCCCGGCTATCGCACTACGCTCTCGCCCGCGGAGATGCAGTCCGTCCTCGACCAGGCGGGCTGCTCCATCGTTGGCCAGTCCGCCGACCTGGTCCCCGCTGACCGGCGCCTCTATGCCTTACGCGATCACATCGGCGCCGTCGAGAGCCCCTACCTCCTCTGCGCCTCGATCATGAGCAAGAAGCTCGCCGCTGGCCTCGATGCCCTCGTGCTCGACGTCAAAACCGGCTCCGGAGCCTTTCTCCCCGACCCAGCCGTCTCCCGCTTTCTCGCCCGTCTCATGGTCGAGGCCGGCGAAGCCTCCGGTATACGCACCGCCGCCCTGCTCACCGATATGTCACAGCCACTGGGACGTTTTTCCGGCAACTCCGTCGAAGTTCTTGAGGCCCTCGCACTCCTCCGCGGGGAACGTCACCCGCTCAACGACGACCTGCGCGAGCTCTCGCTCCTCCTCGCCGGCTGGATGCTCTTCCTCACCAACGTCAGCGCTACAGCCCAAGAGGGCCGCACGCGCGCAGAAAGTCTCCTTGCCGATGGCTCGGCGCTGCGTCATTTCGAGCAGATGGTCGCGCTCCAGGGAGGCGACCTGGCTGCCCTCGCGCATAAGCCGGCCCAGCAGCGCGTGCTGCGCGCCTCCCGCTCCGGCTTTCTGTTTTCGATGGACACCACCGCCGTCGGCTGGGCTGTGCAGCGTCTCGGCGTCGGCCGTACCCGCCCTGGCGATCCCGTCTCGGCCCACGCCGGCATTGAGCTTCATGCGAAACTCGGCGAGCAGATCCGCGCCGGCGACCCGCTCTGCACCCTCTTTGCAGATGACGCTCACCGCTTCACGGCGCCGGAGCGCATGATCGCCGACGCAATTCTCATCGCCGACGCGCCGCCCCGTCGCATGCCGCTGGTGCATGAGGTGCTCACCCGCGATACTCTGAGCCTCACACCATCCCACAACGAGTCCCAGGACTAACGCTTGGCGCGATTCACCGGCATCCTTGGCCTGCTCACCATGCTGCTGCTGGCATGGCTCTTCTCGACCAACCGCCGCGCCATCCGCGTACGCACCGTCGCCTGGGGCCTCGGCCTGCAAATTGCTTTCGCCTTTCTTGTCCTGCGCTGGAGCCTCGGCCGGGATGCTATGGGCCGCGCCGGCGACGCCGTCAATCGCCTGCTCAGCTATTCCTTCGCCGGCTCGGAGTTCATTTTCGGAGAATTCGGCAAGCGGCACTCCACCTACGGCTCCATCTTCGCCTTTCAGGTGCTGCCCACCATCATCTTCATCTCCGCCCTGTTTGCTGCGCTCTATCATCTCGGCGTCATGCAGCTCGTCATTCGCGGCTTCGCCTGGTGCATGCAGCGGACCATGCGCATCTCCGGCGCCGAATCGCTCAACGTCGCCGCCTCCATCTTCATGGGCCAGACCGAAGCGCCGCTCTCCATCCGCCCGTTCCTCGCCACCCTCACCGGTTCCGAGCTCATGACCATCATGACCAGCGGCATGGCCCACGTCTCCGGCGGCATCATGGCCGCCTACATCCTCTACGGCATCGATGCCAAGCACCTGCTCGCCGCTGTCATCATGACCGCGCCAGGCACCATCCTCATCTCGAAGATGCTGGTGCCCGAAACCGAAACACCCGACACCCTGGGCCACGTTCATCTGCCCGAATCGGAGGAGCATCGCGACGAGAACTTTCTCGGCGCCGTGGCGCGCGGCACCATCGACGGCGGCCGCCTCGCCTTCAACGTCGCCATCATGGTCATCTCTTTCGTGGCACTCATCGCGCTGATCAACGGCATCTTCGGCGGCGTGCACCACTGGCTTCAGCCCCGCCACATCCCCTTCCCCACTTCGCTCAACCAGGTCCTCGGCTGGATCTTCGCGCCCATCGCTTGGCTCATCGGCATCCCCTGGCACTCAGCGGCGGTCGTCGGCAATCTGCTGGGCACACGCATGGTCCTCAATGAGCTCATCGCCTTCTCTAATCTAGGCGCGCTGAAGGGCACACTCGACCCGCGCTCCTTCACCATCGCCACCTTCGCCCTCTGCGGCTTCGCCAACTTCAGTTCCATCGGCATCCAGATCGGCGGCATCGGCGCGCTCGTCCCCGAGCGCCGCAACGAGCTCGCGCGCCTTGGCCTGCGCGCCATGCTCGCCGGCACCATGGCCAATCTCATGTCCGCATCCATAGTAGGAGTGCTGCTGCAATAAGAGGGGAAGAATGGCGCAACCAGAAGACGACCTCGACCGTATCGCCCGCCAGGAACGCGAGCTGCAATGGACTTCCTTCAACGAGGACGACGCGTGGCAGCTTGGCTCCACACTCCGCGAGCTGGCCGTGGAGCGCCAGCTCGCTATCGTCATCGACATCCGCCGCTTCGCCCCGCAGCTCGGCAACCAGGCAGGAGCGCCACTTTTCTACGCCGCATTGCACGGTACATCACCCGACAATGCTGAGTGGGCGCGCCGCAAAGCGAATGTCGTCGCGCGACTTCATCGCAGCAGCTACGCCATCGGTCTCGCACTTCAACTGCGCAACACCACTCTGCAGGAGAAATACGGCCTGCCCGCAGCCGATTACGCAAGCCACGGCGGCGCATTTCCCATCACGCTCGCCGGCACCGGCGTCCTGGGGTCGATCACCGTCTCCGGCCTCGCGCAGCGCGACGATCACGAGCTCGTGGTCGAAGCATTGTGCCTCGAGCGCAACCGCCAGTACGCCGACCTGCGCCTGCCCGCGCTCGATTGACGCGGAGCTCTGGCCGGTCGTGCACAATGGTGAACGCGAGCGACCACAGGGGCTGAGCGCTACAAAATACGCACCTGCTGTTTCTATCCTGCTCCCTATTCCCTGCTACTGCGTTCGCAGCGTCGTCATCGGATCCGTCTGTGCCGCGCGATAGGCCGGCGCCACGCTCGCCACAAACGCGACCGCCAGCAGCACCAGCGACATCGCGCAGAAGGTCACCGCATCGAACGGTGTTACTCCATACAGCAGCGTCGCGATAAAGCGCGTGATTAGAAATGAGATCGCCAGCCCCGCCGCCACTCCAATCGCCGCCAGCGTCATCCCGCGCTTCAGGATCATGCGCAGCACATCGCCTCTTTGCGCCCCCACCGCCAGCCGCAGCGCAATCTCGAGCGCCCGCTGCTGCACCACATACGAGAGCACGCCGTAGAGCCCCACCGCCGCCAGCAGCAGCGCAATAGCGGCGAAGCTGGTCAGCAGCAGCGTCTGGAAGCGTGCCGGCGCCACCGCCTGCGCAACGTAGTACTCCAGCGGATGCACGCGATAGGTTGGGATATTTGTATCCATGCCCGCCACCGTCGCCTTCACCGCGCGCTCCAGCATCGACGGATCGCCAGTCGTGCGCAGCACGAGGTACGGCGTCGTGATCACCGCCTGCGTCCATGGCAGGTAGTAGTGCGGCACTGCGTCTACGGCCAGTCCACGCTGCCGGATGTCGCCCACCACACCCACAATCTCGCGCACCGGATGGTTCACGACATCATCCCCCAGGTCCGCGGTCATGTGGCGGCCGATCGGATTCACTCCTCCGAAATACTTCTTCGCGAACGCCTGGTCGATGATCGCCACCGGAACACTCGTCGTCTTGTCCAGGTCGGTGAACGTTCTGCCCGCGATCAGCGGAATCCGCATCGTCTCGAAGTAGCCGGGCAACGCCAACCCGATCGACTCGCTCGGGTGATCTGCCTTCGCCACCGGATGACCCTCGACGGTGAACGAGATCGAGGCGTCGCTGCCGGACATCGGCATCGGCCATCCTGCCGACGCAGACTGAACCGCCGGCAGCGCCTTGAGCCGCCTCGTCAACTCCTCGACAAACTGGATCTTGCGGTCGTGGTTGTAGCTCACATCGCTCATGGTGTAGCGCGCCGTCAGCACATTGTGCGCATCGAATCCCGGGTCTACCCGCAGCACGCTCACGAAGCTGCGGATCA
Organism: uncultured Acidobacteriaceae bacterium; assembly: GCA_963757575.1. Classification (GTDB taxonomy): domain Bacteria; phylum Acidobacteriota; class Terriglobia; order Terriglobales; family Acidobacteriaceae; genus KBS-83. The sequence goes on along the minus strand of CAVWSD010000003.1, from coordinate 200,134 downwards.
GCAGCCCCGCCCCTACCAGCAGCACCAGTCCCAGCGCCGTCTCTCCGATCACCAGCCAGGTCTGCAGCCGGTGATGTCCGCGCCCGCTCGTCACGGTGCGCGTGCCATCGCGCAATGCAAGTGCCGGAGCCAGCCGCGAAATACGAAAAGCCGGTACTACGCCGAAGAGAATGCCGGTCAATACCGAAACGCCGATCGCAAATGCCAGCACAGGCAGATCGATCGAAACGTCCCCCAGCCTTGGCAGCGCTTTCGGAAATAGCACCCCCAGCTCCTTCAAAACGCCCGACGCCAGCGCGATGCCAGCCACTCCGCTGATCACCGAGAGCACCACCGATTCCGTCAGCAGTTGCCACACAATTTCGCTGCGGCTCGCGCCCAGCGCTCCGCGCAGAGCAATCTCCCCGCTGCGCCGCGAGCTGCGCACCAGCAGCAGTCCCGCAACGTTCACGCACGCAATCAGCAGCACCAACGCGACCGCACCGAACAGCACCTCCAGCACCGGCCGCGTCTTGCCAACCTCGAATTCCAGCTGCGGCAACACCCGCGCCGTCGTATACCACTTGTTCGTATCGGAGTACTGCGCCGCCAGTCCTCGCGCCACGCTGCTCAGGTCCGCTCTTGCCTGCTGTACGCTCACTCCGGGCTTCAGTCGGCCAATGACTTCAATCCCATCGTCGCCCCGCTGCTTGGTCGCCGGCGTAGCACCCTCCTGGTCACTCGCCAGGGAGGTCCACGCCTCCACTCCGCTCTCGGTTGGAAAATGGAAACGCGGCGGCATCACCCCCGCGATGGTGTAGCGCAATCCATCCAGCGTCACCTGCTGTCCAACAATGTTGCGATCCCCGCCGAATCGCAACTGCCATAGCTCATTGCTCAGCATCAACGCGCGATTCCCGGCCCGCTCCTCGTCCCAACGGAAGTCGCGTCCCAGCATCGGGGCAACGCCCAGCACCTGGAAAAAGTTCGATGAGACAACGTACGCGCCAAGCTGCTGCGCCTGGTCCACGCCGGTCAGCGTCATGTTCCGTCCCGCGTACGATGCCATTCCGGAAAAACTGCGGTTCTGCGCTCGCCAGTCAAAGTAGTCCGGGTAGCTCAACGACTCCGGAAGCACCGCGCCGGTCGAGTGGTCCTCCTGTGTAATCCGCATCAGCCGGTCCGGCTGCGGATACGGTAGCGGCTTCAGCAGCACCGCATTCACCAGGCTGAAGATCGCGGTCGTCGTCCCAATCCCCAGCGCCAGCGTCAACACCGCCGCAATTGCAAACGAAGGACTCTTTCGTAACTGCCGAAAGCTGAACCGCAAATAGCCAAGAAGGCGCTCCATGAAATCCTCGCGAGGAAAAGAATGCGCCGGTGAAAGGTGCACGTCCCTGACCACTCTGCCGGAATTGCAAATGCAGACAATCCATTTGAAATCAGCGCATTCAAAGAGCCGCGGGGTGCGGCCGCAAAAGCCCGGGTGTTCGATCGCGAAATCGCCTGTCCGCAGCCGGACACCACGCCGCCTGACTACCGCGAGCTCAGCACGAAGCGATTTCCCTCGGAATCCCTGAAGATTGCGGAGACGCCCCACTCCTCCTTCTTTGGCTCGGCAACAAATTCCACGCCGCGCTCCTTAAGTGTCTTGGCAGTCGCCCGCGCGTCGTCCGTCCAGAAAGACATGTTCATGAAGCCGCCCGGCTGCGGGCCCTCATCCATGCGGAACAACACCACGCCTGTCTCCGCGCCCGGAATCGCCAGCTCGATCCAGCGCTGTTTGCCATCGAAGGGCTGGTCAGTCGCCACGCGGAACCCGAGCTTCTCTGTATAAAACGCAAGCGCCCGATCCTGGTCGAGCACCGGAACGCTGACAAACTTGACGCCTCGAATCATGGCTGTTTCCTCCCGGCACGCATTGTTGCCCGCGGCCCGCCTCCGCCGCAAGCCCGCTATACCGTGCGACACTATAGTGCGATGAACCATATCGCCATCGACGAATATGTGCTGGATGTCCTGCTTCCTGACCTGGTTGGACACGACCGCTCCGCGCCCGCCTTTCTCGTCTATCTCGTGCTGTGGGCGGTCCTGTTCCGCTCCGGCGAGCGTCGTGTCCAGATGAGTCTCCGCCAGCTCGCTGAAGCCAGCGGCCTCTCCAAATCAGCCGTACAGAAAGCAATCCGGCTGCTCACACGCCGTCATCTGGTTCAGCTTCGACGGCGCTCCCCAACCAGCGCTCCGGAATACGAGCTGGTCCGCCATTGGTTGCGCCGCCGCGCTCGCCGCGCCTGACGCATGTAGGAGCGTGGATCTGAGGCCTGGACATAAAGCAGCGCAGCGGAGCCTCCGCACCAACACAGCAGAAGCTCCGTCGGCGGCTCTGTTACACGCGTGCTTCCAACACCATGTTGAACGGCGTCTCCGCCGCGCGGCGTATCTGGGTGAAGCCAGCTTCCTGCAGCACCTCGCGCAGACGCTTCTCTCCCGCCTGTGCGCCCAGCCCTAGTCCAACTTCCTGCGATAGTGAAGCAGGGACACAGCACAGCGTAGATGCCGAATAGTAGATCCGTCCCACCGGGTTCAGGTTCGCTGCCGTATCGTCACCCGCAATGGGCTCGACGATCATCCACGTGCCGCCCGGCGCCAGCGCATTCTTTATGTGTTTCGCCGCGCCCACCGGATCGCCCATGTCATGCAGGCAGTCGAAGACCGTGATCAGATCGTAGCCGGTGCCAGGAACCGCCGCCGCAGCCGATACTTCGAATTTCACCGCATCCTGAAGGTTCTGGCGCTTCGCGGACGCCCGCGCACTCTCGATTGACCCGTCGTGATAGTCAAAGCCGGTGAACTTCGACTTCGGATACGCCTTCGCCATCAATAGCGTCGAAGCGCCATGCCCGCAGCCGATGTCCGCGACCTTCGCGCCCGCCTTCAGCTTCGCCTCCACACCAGTCAGCGCGGGAATCCACTCCGCCACCAGGTGCATCAGGTAGGTCGGACGGAAAAACCGTTCGCAGCCTACAAACAGATCCTTGTCGTGTTCGTGCCAGCCAAATCCACGTCCTTCGCGGAACGCTTCGGTCAGCTTCTCTTCGTCACGCATCAGCGAAGCCAGCATGTAGTGAAAGCCCGGCAGATCGAGTGCTGTATTCTCCTCGGCCAGCGCAAACGCCTGCTCTGGATTCATGCTGAAGCTGTCGGTCGCGGCGTCGTAATCCACATACTTGCTCGCCGCGTTGGCCTTCAGCCACTCGCGCACATAGCGCTCGCGCACTCCGGTTCGTTCGCTCAACTGCTGCGACGTCACCGGCGTGCCGTCTCGCATGGCACGGAATAATCCGAGCCTGTCACCCATCAACACGACAGCGGAGTGCAGCGCGGCGCCCATGTCGCCGACAGCCTGGTTTAGAAATGCGTTCAACTTGTCCGGATCAATCGCCCGCGGCGTGATAGAAGCAGCGGGTGCGGTAGTCGTAGCCATAACGTTCTCCTCAGAAGAAATCAGGAAACACGCGCGCACGCCAGGAAAGGGGTCAATCGAGGGGTTCGAGAATGAACGGGAAAGGCGCGGCAAAGCGGGTCCCTGTCAGGGCCCAGTGCGGCAAGTATAGGCTTCGCGAAGCTGCCTCCCGCAAGCACAAATGTCATCCTCTGGTAAAAACTTGCGCGCCCTCTACCGGATCCCCACCATGCCCGTCACTGAAGATCGCAGCTTCGCCGGATCGTAGCCCACGCCATCCTTGAAGACCGTCTCAACCTTCTCCACATCCTCGATCTTCGCCGCCGGATTCCCATCCAGCACGACGAGATCGGCCGCCCGTCCCTCGGCGACGCTGCCAATGTGCTCCTGCTGCCCCAGGTAGGTTGCGCCATTCTGAGTCGCAATGTGGATCGCCTCCACCGGTGTAAATCCCGCCTCCACCAGCAACTCCATCCCGCGCTGATCGCCGAAGCCCGGCAATATGCCGCCGTATCCGGTCGGATCGCAACCAGCCAGCAACAGCCCGCCGGCCTTCACAAACGATCGCTCGAACTGCATCTCCTTTTTCAGCAGCGCTGCCCAGTTGGAACTCTCGCCGTGCTCCGCAATCTCCGCGCGCGTCGTCGCGAAGTCCGACCACGCCTCCATCGCCATCTCGTCCTTCGCCGCGTGTTCGCGCTCCAGCGGTGGACGGTTCGGCGTAAAGCTCTCGAAGATCGCCAAGGTCGACGTCACCGCCACATGGTGCTCCACCAGCGTGCGGATCATCGCCTGTACCTGCGTGCCGTCCACATCCAGCGACTTCGCCATCGCCGCCATCGGGCCGCGCTGGCCTGGGCACACACCCTCTTTCTTCTCCGGCGCAAACTCCGTATCCACCACCAGCCCATGCTCCAGGTCGTCGATGCCCAACTTCGCCGCCTCGGTGAATCCCACCGAACAAAGATGTCCCGTCACCTTCAGCCCGCGCGCATGCGCATGATCGATCGCCGCCTTCAGTTCCTCCGGCGTGATGTGCATGTACGCCTTGTAGTTGGTCACGCCTTCTTCCGCCCAGTAGTCCACCGTGCGCGCCGCATCCTCCGGCCCGGTCAGCGAGTGCAGTTGCGGCCCCAGCGACGGCGTGCCTTCGAGATACGGTCCGGTGATCAGCAGCTTCGGCCCCGGTGTCTCCCCCGCATCGATCGCCGCCTTCAGCGCCAGGTCCGTATACGGCTCCACGCTGCCCGTCGTGCGCGCCGTTGTCACGCCGCCCGCAAGATACAAACGCGGCGCACTGTCCGCCATCTCGCCATACATATTCTGCCGTTCCGGCCCGGCGCCCGGAGTCGGATAGAAGAGATGCTCATGCATCCCCACCAGTCCGGGAATCACTGTCTTTCCCGTCAAATCCAGCACCTTCGCATTCGGCGGATAGGCATTGCGCAGCTTCGCGCTCTGCACACGTGTGATCTTTCCGTTCTCGATGTCGACCCGCTGGTCCTCCATCGGCGCCGCCCCCGTTCCGTCAATCACGCGCACATGATTCAGCACCAGCACCGGCGCATCTTCCTTCACGAACGGCTTCACTCCGTCCTTGGTCTGACCGCTCGCAACCGCAGCGATCGCCACCAGCAAACCACACACCAACCCCGCAGCAGGACGCATCATCCAGCCCTCGTCTCTCTCAAAATGCACAAAGGAATGCAACGCCACTCTCTGTCAGAGCGCAAAAGGAGTCAAGCGTCCACCGGTTCGATCGCCGCTTCCGCAACAGACCCGCGAGCACCAATGCTCAGTTCGCCCTCGCTCCGCGCCACCATCGCCGCAGCCAGGCAGTTGCCGATCACATTCACCGCCGTGCGCCCCATATCCGCAAACGCATCCACGCCCAGGATCAGAAAGATCGGCTCGGTGGGCAGGCGGAAGGTCGAAGCCGTCGCCAGCAGCACCACCAGTGTCGCGCGCGGCACGCCGGCCACGCCCTTGCTGGTCAGCATCAGCGTAAAGACCATCGCCAGTTGCGCGCCCACGCTCATCCGCATGCCCGCCGCCTGTGCCACGAAGATCGATGCCAGCGCCAGGTACACCGACGAACCGGCAAGGTTGAAACTGTAACCGGCCGGAATGACAAATGACACGATCCGCCGCGGCACGCCGAAGAGCTCCATCTCCTCCATCGCGCTGGGCAGCGCCGCCTCCGATGTGCTGGTCGCAAACCCGATCGTCGCCGGCTCCGCGACGGCCTTGATAAACCCGCGCAACGGCACGCGGAACAGCATCGCCGCCGGCAGCAACACCAGCAGCAGGAATGCCGCGAGCGCCCCGTAGAGCGTACCCAGCAGCTTGGCCAGCGGCAGCAACACCACTAAGCCGCGCTGTCCCACCGTGTAGGCCAGCGCCCCACCCACGCCCAGCGGCGCGACGTACATCACGATGTTGGTGATGGCGAACATCGCCGACGTCACCGACTCCGCCAGCTCCAGCAGTGGCTTCCGTCGCTCGGCGGTCAGCAGTGAGAGCGCAATCCCCAGCAGCACCGCAAACACCGCCACCTGCAAAATCTGATCATCGGCAATCGACTTCGCGATGTTCTCCGGAAACACATTCAGCAGAAATGATTGCCAGCCATGCTCTGTAACGGGAGCGCTCGCATTGGGCACCAATACTCCACGCGTGGCCGCCGACACCTTCGGGGCCGCATCCATCCCCAGCCCCACACCCGCTTTGGTCAGGTTGATCGCCACCACGCCGATCAGCAGCGCCAAGGTCGTCACCACCTCGAAGTACACCAGCGACTTCACGCCGATGCGCCCCACCTGCCGCAGACTCCCGTGCCCGGCAATGCCCGTCACCAGCGTGCCCAGAATCAGAGGCGCCACGATCATGCGGATCAGCCGCAAAAAAATATCGCTGAAGACCTTGCACTGGATAGCCAGTCGCGGCGCATCGACGCCCACCTCCACCCCGGCAAGCATCGCGACAAAGATCCAGGCGGTCAGCGAGCGGCGCGCCCAAACCGCCAGCAGCACCACACCCGCCACGCGCAGCACCGCCGCACTGCCGATGGAATACAAGCCGAGCACCGCGCCCAGCACATACATCCAGCCGCCAACCACACCTGCTGCACGCAGCCATCTCGAACGCTTCACCATCGGACTCACATCCTACCGCGCCATCACACCGGGTGCCCCATCCTGAGCGGAGCGAAGGGTGGGATATCACAACCCTCGGCAGCCTCCATGTACCCTCGACTCATGCCCCAGATCTCCCACTTTGAATGCTCCCGCTGCCATCAACACACCGCCGCCGACACACCCCAGACCCTCTGCCCCCACTGCGCCGGCGCCCTCTATGTTCGCTACGATCTCTCCTCCGCAAGAGGAATTACCGTCCGCGACCGCATCGCAAGTGAAGCGGGCACCGCACCTTCTGCCGGCATGTGGCGCTACCGCAGCGTTCTCCCATCGGTCGAGCCCGTCACCCTCGGCGAAGGTTGGACCCCCATGCTCCAGAGCAAACGTAACCGCAATGTATATGTGAAGGAAGAAGGCGCCAACCCAACCGGCACCTTCAAAGCGCGCGGCCTTGCACTCGCCGTTACCATGGCCCGCCATTACGGCATTAAGAAACTCGCCGTACCCTCCGCCGGCAACGCCGCAGGCGCACTCGCGGCATATGCCGCGGCCGCCGGCATCGAGGCCCACATCTTCATGCCCAAAGACGTTCCCATCGCCAACCACATGGAAGGGGTCGCCTACGGCGCCAAGGTCACGCTTGTCGACGGACTCATCTCCGACTGCGCCCGCATCGTCAACGAGCGCAAGCAATCCGAAGGCTGGTTCGATATCTCCAGCCTCAAGGAGCCCTTTCGCGTCGAGGGCAAAAAGACCATGGGCTACGAGCTCGTCGAGCAGCTTGACTGGCAATATCCTGACGCCGTCTTCTATCCCACCGGTGGAGGAGTTGGCCTCATAGGCATGTGGAAGGCCTTCGAAGAGATGGAGCAGCTCGGCTGGGTCGCGCCCGGTCGCAGGCCGCAACTCAAGAAACCGAAGATGATTGCCGTCCAGTCCAGCGGCTGCGCCCCCGTGGCCCGCGCTTTCGAGCAAGGCAAACCCGCAAGCGAAACCTGGCCGAATGCCGCCACCTTCGCCGCCGGCTTGCGCGTGCCCAAGCCTTACGGCGACACCATCATTCTCGATATATGCCGCAGCAGCGGTGGCGTATGCCTCGCCATCCCCGACGACATCATCTTCCAGTCACTCCTCGACTGGTCCCGCAACGAGGGCATCCTGCTCTCTCCCGAAGGCGCCGCGGCCACGGCTGCCTATGATCATCTGCTCGCAAGTGGCCATTTAAAATCGACCGACCGCTGCGTCCTCTTCAACACCGGTGCGGGGCTGAAGTACGCCGACGTCATCGCGGAGAAGCTCGGCATCACAGCAGCAGCATAGAAGAGACAACGGCAGGCAACTCCAGGCAAAACAGATGGCTCCAGAAATCTCGCGGTAGGCCGCAGTTGTCCGTTGTTGTCGGAACTTGCCTGCTGTTGTCTGCCTTCGTCTCTGCTGACTTACTCCGCCCGCAGCGCCTCCATCGGTTCCACATTCGCGGCTCGCCGCGCCGGAAGCAACGCCGCTGCCAATCCCACGACTCCCATCAGCAGCACCACGCCGGTAAGCGTCAGCGGGTCCGCGGCAGACACGCCAAAGAGCTGGCTGCGCAACCCACGTCCCAGCAGGATCGCGCACGGCACCGCCACCACCACGCCGATCACACCCAGCCGCACCATCTCCTTCACCACTAACCCGGTGATGGCCAGACGCGATGAGCCCAACGCCATGCGGATCCCGATCTCGCGCGTGCGCTGCATCGTCGTATAGGACAGCACCCCGTACAGCCCAACTCCGGCCAGCAGAGTCGCCAGCATCCCGAAGGCTAGCGCCAGCACCTCGATCATTCGCTCGTTGGCAATGCTCTTCTCCACCTGCTCATCCATCGTCCGCAGGTCGGCCACTGTCAGCCCTGCATCGATCGATCGCATCGCGGACCGCACTGTCGCGAACATCTGCTCTGGCGGTGTCGCCGTCCGCAGATAGAGATACAGCCGGTTCGGCGCATCGCCCTGGCCCAGCGGCGTAAACAGCGTCGGCGAGCCGGTATCGCGCAGGCTGGTCCGGCGCGTGTCCCGCGCGACTCCCACAATCGTCATGAAGTGCAGGTTATTCCCTGAGCCGGATGCCACGCCTGCCGCCAATCGCCGCAGCCGCGCTCTTGAAATAGTGCCGCACAAATGTCTCATTCACAATCGCAACCGGCTGCCCTGTCACATTGTCCGTAGCATTGAAGCTTCTGCCCGCCACCATCGGCACCTGCATCGCGTGAAAATAGTACGCGATTCACGATGCTGTCTTCCACGTCGAAGTCTTCATTCGCCGGCGGCGTGTAACCCGCAACCGTCACGTTGCCGCCATGTGTGATGTCCTCCATTACAGGATCGTCGCTTGCCGCCACCGCCTGCACGCCGGCAAGTCCGCGCATCGTTTCGATCGCTCTCTGCTCCAGGGGCAAAATCTGCGCCTTCGGATAACCGGCCAGCACCGGATTGATATTGAAGGTCACGAGATGCGTCATGTTGAAGCCCGCATTCACGTGCCGCAGATTCTCGATGGTGCGCACAAACAGCCCCGCGCCGATCAACAGCAACACGCTTAGCCCGATCTGGAGCGAGACCACCGCCCGCCGCAGTCCCAGCACTCCGCCGGTCGCGGTCGAGGCCTTCTGCTTCAATGCCGTCACCAGGTCCGGCCGCAGCAGTTGAATCGCTGGCGCCAGGCTGAACAGCAGACTCACCGCCAGCGCTACGGCAAGCCCGAAGAGGAACAGCCGCGCATTCAGCGTCGCGTGAAATGCACTCGTCTCATCCACTGCGGTCATCTGCCGCACCAGCAGCCGCATCGCTGCCGGCGCCAGCAGCATGCCCGCCGCACCGCCCAGCAGGCCGATCAGCGCGCCTTCGATCAGAAGTTGCTGCAGAATGCGCCCCGACCGCGCACCCATCGCATAGCGCACGGCAAACTCCTGCACTCGCGCCGCCGAGCGCACCAGCAGCAGACTTGCCACGTTGACCGCCGCAAGCAACAGCACCAGCGACGCCATCGCCATCACTGCGAGCAGCGGAGTCTCCAGTGAGCTGCGGCTATAGGAGAGCCCTCTCGCGCCCGGTTCGATCAACAGTGGACTATGCGTCAGAAATCCATCCACGAAGCGCGCCGAACGATGACCCAGCGCTTTCAGTTCTTCCGCGCGCAGCGCATGCCACAGCGGCGCCACGCCTGCCTCCGCCTGCGCCGTCGTCTCACCATCGCGCAGCCGGCCAATGATATTCATCCAGCGATCAGTGTGATCCGTCAACCGCTTGCCCTTGCCCGGAATCACCGCGTCCAGCATCGACATCGGCACAAACAGATCCGGCGTCTGTCCCCACACTGCGCTTTGAAAATTCTCCGGCGTCACGCCGATCACCTCGAAGCTGCGGCCGTTCAGCGCGATCGCCTTCCCCACCACGTTCGGGTCCGCGCCCAGGTGCGTGGTCCAGTAGTGGTGGCTCAGCACCACCGCCGGATTTGCTCCGGGCGCGCCATCGTCGGCCGGCGACAGCACGCGACCGAGTGCAGGCGCCACGCCGAGGACAGAAAAATAGTTCCCGCTCACAATCTCCGCGTCGCCCACCTCCGACGTCCGGTCGTGCGTGATCCCCACCGGGGCCGGCGCCGTCGCAATCAGCCCGTCGAAGACCTTCGCCTGATCGCGCAGGTCGCGATACATCGGATACGAGAACGACTTGTCCTGCCCCGCCCCGTGGTCGCTGCTATGTCCCTCCCACGCCTTGCCCGGCGCGCTCAGTACCACCAGTTGTTCCGGCGCGCGCACCGGCAGCGACCGCAGCAGCGCCTGATCCAGCAGCGAGTACACCGCCGTATTCGCCCCCACCCCCAGCGCCAGCGTCAACACCGCGGTCAACACAAAGGCCGGCGAGCGGCGCATCTGTCGCACCGCAAAACGAAGATCCTGGACGAAGTTCCTCACGCAGTCCTCCAGAAAATGGCGCAGAAGTGACCGGATGCTTCATGCAATCCAAGCGCCAGCCACCTCCGACGTTCTGGCTTCGCAGCCCTGTGCCAGTGATTCGCTATTCCCTGCCCCTGACCTCGACTATCGGTGTCCACCCGCGGACAGACGCACCTCCAAAGCTGTTCGTTCCCGGACATCGGGCTCGTCCCGAACAGGACAGCGCCGCACCTGTGCGCCACGTTCCCGCGTTGGTTGGGCGGTTTCACCAGACAAACCTGCAAGCCGGAAACGGCACCGCACATGCATCTAGACTGAGGGAGAAATCTGCGCATGTTCCAGTCGCTTCGCTACGCACTCCGCCAGCTTCGTAACAGCCCCGGCTTCGCCGCCACTGCGATCCTCACCCTGGCAATCGGCATCGGCGCCACCACCGCCATCTTCAGCATCCTCGACGCGGTGCTGCTCCAGCCGCTGCCCTTCCCGCAAGCGGATCGCCTCGTCGCTATCTCGAGCGTTCCAGACGAGACCGTCTCCATCCCCACTGCGCAGGATTGGCAGACGCGCGGCAACAGCTTCCGATCCATCGCCGCCTATCGCGGCTGGTCGCCCACCGTGCGCACCGCGCAGGGCACGCAGGTCGGCAACGTTGTCGAAGTCTCCCAGAACTTCTTCTCCACACTCGGCGCGGCATTCGCACTCGGCGGCGACCTTCCGCAAAGCGGCAACGAGCGCGACTGCACTTCGCAGGCCATCGTAAGCGGCGGCTTCTGGAAGCGCCTCGGCGGCGGATCCACGCTCGGCAACCGCACGCTCGATCTCAATCGGCGCACCTTTCAGATCACCGGCGTGCTGCCTCTCTCCCAGACCATCGAAGGCACCCAGTCGCTCAACCTGCCGGATATCTTCGTCCCCACCGGCTGCGATCCCTGGCAGCGCCCCACCGCGCGCGGCAACCTCGGCTATTGGATCGTCGGACGTCTGCGTCCTGGTGTCTCCATCCCGCAAGCGACTGCTGATCTCGCGCGCATACAGCGCACGCTCGAGCATGATTTCCCTAACTACTACAGCGGCGTCGCCGGACGGCCTCCCGTCGTCCTTCCCTGGATCACCCAGCTCACCGTTACCAGCACGCGTCCTGCCCTGCTCTCCACCCTCGCTGCCTGCGGTCTGCTGCTGCTCATCGCCTGCGCCAACCTCGCCAACCTGCTGCTCGCTCGCAGCATCCGCCGGCGCCGCGAGTTCGCTACCCGCGCCACGCTTGGCGCATCCTTACGCCAGTTGCTCGGCCAGCTCCTTATGGAGAGCGCTGTCCTCGCCTTCGCCGGAGCAATCGCGGGGATCGCCCTCGCCTACGGCGCCATCCACCTGCTGCTTCACGCCCGCGCCGTGCATCTGCCGCGCCTCGCCCACGCCTCCATCAGCCCCGGCGTATTGGTCTTCATCGTAATCGTCACTTCCGTGGTAACAGTACTGCTAACTCTGCTGCCCGCCTGGCGCACCCTTCGAGCTGACCTGGTGCGCGACCTCGCCGGCGCCGGCCGTGCTTCCGGCACCAACAGCGTGCGCCGCGCCGGCCGCATCCTGGTCGCCGCGCAGATCGCCTTCACCTTCGTGCTCCTCGCCTGCGCAGGCTGGACCATCTCCAGCGTCTACACTCTGCTCCATCAATCTCTCGGCTTCGAGCCCGATCACCTGCTGATGGCCGGCGTCGACATCGACGGCACCAGCGTCACGCCCCGCTACGACGCCGCACGCACCAGCCTCTACTTCACTCAGCTCGTCGCCACCCTGCGCACGCTTCCCGGAGTCGAGTCCATCGCCGCCACCAATCATCCGCCACTCGGGGGCGCCGTCGATCGCTACGGCTTCTGCTCCGACGCACATCCAGACCAATGCGGCAAGCAAGCCAGCCTCAATCCCGACTTCTACCACGTCACGCCGGGGTACTTCTCGACCATCCGGCAGCCGCTGCTCGCGGGCCGCGACTTCTCCAGCGCCGATAACAGCCAGCGCCACGTTGCCATCGTCAACCGCGCCCTCGCCGAGCGCGAATGGCCTGGCCAGAGCGCCATCGGACGCCGCATCTTCGCCGGCGATACCCAGGCCTGGGCCACCGTCGTCGGCGTAGTCGGCAACGTCAACAGTTACAATCTCGAGTCGCTCCCCGGCCCCGACCTCTACCTGCCCGAAGCCGATCAACCCAAAACCGCCATGGTCGCGATACTCCGCACCACCGCCGATCCGGCCCTGTTGGCAAAGACCGTGCGCAACGTGATCCGCGCGCAACACGCCGATCTTTCTCTCTACCACCTGCGCACCATGGACCAGGAAATGGCCAACGAAGTGGAGCTCCGCAGCTTCCTCATGCAGCTCGCCGCCGCCTTCGGCACACTCGCCCTCTTCCTTGCCGTCCTCGGCACCTACGGCCTGCTCGCCTACGAGATCTCGCTGCGCGAAAAAGAAATCGGCATCCGCGTCGCCCTCGGCTCTTCACGGCAGGCCATCGTCCAGCTTCTCCTCGGTCAGGAATTACTCTGGGTCCTCATTGGTGCCGCCGCGGGACTCTGCGCCGCCAGCCTGACGGGCTATGCCCTGCGCGCGCAGTTCTACCACGCCCGCGCCGCCTCACTCCCCGTACTCGCTGCGTCTCTCGGGCTGCTCATCCTGCCGTCGCTCGTCGCCATCGCCGTGCCAGCGCGCCGCGCCGCGCACCTCGATCCCGTCCAGACCCTTCGCAACGATTGAACTGCCCCGGGGCGTCCAAAAAATATTCTTTTCAGCGATGTCGAGAATGCGTCCCGGGCTCCGACTTCCCTATGAACGCGCACTCAGGACGCGCGAAAATCAATAGGGAGAGACACCATGAAATACATCTTGATGATGAACGGAGCGACGCCTGGCGTCGCAACGTATCGAGCGTGGTCCGAGGAGGACCGGCAGGCGCATATGGCAGTCCTCAAGCAGATCATGAACGAGCTGCGCAAAACCGGAGAGTTTGTGGCTACTGAAGGTCTGGCAGGCCCGGATCAAGCCAGGGTCGTGCGCGGCGAGAAAGACGGCCTACCGGTCACTGACGGCATCTTCCCTGAATCCAAGGAGTTTCTACTTGGCTACTGGGTGGTTGATGTCGAAGCGCCCGAGCGAGCTTACGCCATAGCGGGCCGCGTTTCAGCGGCGCCGGGTCCGGGCGGGGTGCCGACGAACATGCCGATCGAAGTACGGCAAATCATGACCAATGAAGCGTGAGCGCAAGGCCAATGAAGCGTGAGCACACGGAAAAACAAACGCGAGGAGAAGAAACCATGAAATACATTCTGATGATGAACTGCCCCAGAAATGCCTACGAGGGCATGGGCACATGGCCGAAGAAGGCATTCGAGGCCCATATCGCCTTCATGCACAGCCTCAATAAGGACCTGCGCGAAGCCGGCGAGCTGGCCGCCGCGGAAGGCCTCGCCGACCCCAGGCAGGCCGTCATCGTACGCGTTGGCAAGGACGGCGAGCCGGTCACCGACGGCGTTTTCCCCGAATCTAAAGAATTCCTCGCCGGCTACTGGATCGTCGATGTCGAAAACGAAGGACGCGCCCATGCCATTGCCGCGCGCGCCTCCTCCGCTCCCGGTCCCGATGGCAAGCCGTTCGTCATTCCCATCGAAGTTCGCCAAGTAATGAGCGGTCCTCCCGAGGAGTTGCTCTCATGAACGGGCCGCTCTAGTGGACCTGCTGGACATCCCCACCGAGCATCTCCTGCGCGAACTCGCGCCGCAGGTGCTCGGCGTCCTGCTCCATCGCTTTCGCGACTTCTCCGCCGCCGAAGATGCAGTCCAGGACGCTTTGATTGCAGCCGCGCATCAATGGCCGCACGAAGGTCTTCCGGAAAATCCGCGCGCCTGGCTCATCCACGTCGCGACTCGCCGCATGACCGATCGCGTGCGCAGCGAGCACGCCCGCCTCAATCGCGAAACCGCCGCCGCAGCCGAACGCTCCCTCTTCGTCATCCCCTCCTTCGACCTCGATGCCGACGTCCACGACGACACACTCGTCCTGCTCTTCATGTGCTGCCATCCCGCGCTCACGCCACCCTCGGCCATTGCGCTCACCCTGCGGGCCGTCGGCGGGCTCACCACCGCGGAGATCGCCAGCGCCTTCCTAGTTCCCGAATCCACCATGGCGCAGCGCATCACCCGCGCCAAAACTACAATCAAGTCTTCCCGGGTGCGCTTTCAACCGCCTTCCAGCAAAGAGCGCGCCGAGCGCCTCCGCGCCGTGCTCCACGTCCTCTACCTCATCTTCAGCGAGGGCTACACCTCGAGCGCCGGCCCCGACCTCGCGCGCACCGACCTCTCCGCGGAAGCCATCCGCCTCACCCGCGCCACGCACGCGCTGCTCCCCGAAGATGCCGAAGTCGCCGGCCTGCTCGCCCTCATGCTTCTCACCGACGCCCGTCGCACCGCGCGCACCAGTCCCGCCGGCGAGCTCATCCCGCTCACCGAACAGGACCGCTCATTATGGGACCAGCGCGCCATTGCGGAAGGTATCGCGCTGCTCACCGGCGCGCTCCAGAAAGGTTCCATCGGCAGTTACACATTGCAGGCCGCCATCGCCGCCGTTCACGATGAGGCGCCGCGGGCTGCGGAAACAGACTGGCCGCAGATCCTCGCCCTCTACGAGCTCCTCCGGCGCATGTCGGACAATCCCATGATCCTGCTGAACCATGCTGTCGCGGCCGCGATGGTCCATGGTCCCGCTGCGGGACTCGACCTGCTCAACGCACTCGACACCGACGACCGTCTCGCCAGCCATCATCGGCTGGACGCGGTCCGCGCCCATCTGTTCGAACTCGCCGGCGACCGCGATCACGCCCTCGACCACTACCGCGCCGCAGCAAAGAAAACCGCGAGCATCCCCGAGCGCAACTATCTATTAAGCCAGGCTGCGCGCCTCGCCGAAGCCCCGCATGGAAAAGCCGCTAAAGTTCTCAGGCATACGCAATCGCCAGCCGGCTGAATCCGATCTCCCTCGGCGACAACTCCACGCGGGGAAAGCCCGCGTCCTTCGCCATGCTCTCGATCTCTGCATAGGTATACGCATCGCCGCTCGGAGTATTCACCAGCATCACCATGCTGAACGTAGCTGCCGCGGGAGGCGTCACCCGGTCGGCATTGGGAATGAATTCAACAATCGCCGCCCGCCCACCCGGCTTCAGCGCGGCTCGCACCCTGGTCAGAAATGCCGTGCAGGTCGGCACATCGAAGTGGTGCAGGAAATTCGGAATCAGCACTATGTCATAGTCGCCGCCGAAATCCGTCTCGAAGGCGCTGCCCGGAATCAGATGATAGCGTTCGGCAACCCCCATCGCCTGCGCATTCGCCTTCGCCACCTCCAGCACATTCTTCCAGTCGGCCGCATACACCTGCGCATCCGGGTTCTCCTTCGCCACGCTGATCCCGTAGATGCCGTGACCGGCTGCGATGTCCAGCACCTTGCGCGCCTCACCGCCCTTGCGCAGCTCCGCCGCCACCATCTGGGCAGGCATGCGCATCAGCGGCATCATCGCGCGCGCAAACGTCACCCAGTCCGGATTCTCTGCCACCGTCGAAGCCTCGCCCATCGCCGTGCCGCCGCGGCGCACCGCCTCGGTCAGCTGGCCAAACGCCTCACGCAAGCGCGGGTTCAGCAGGAACTCCATCGCGCCGCCGAGATACGCCGGCGATGTCCGGTTGAGGAACAGCGCTGTATCCGGCGCCGAACTGTACTGTGTTCCGTCCTTGATCAGGAAGCCATGAACGGTCAGGAAATCGCACAGCGTGCGCACACCCCGTTCCGCGGCCTGGCAGCGCTTCGCAATCGACGCGGCCGTCGTATTGCCTTCGGCGATGGCGGTAAATACTTCGAGGTCCACCGCCGTCTTCAGCGCCTCTGTCTGCTGATGGGCATTCATCGCGTTGAAGAAGCGCTCCGGTGTAGGTTGCTGCGGCGGCATGGCGGTAGCCATCGATATCTCTCCTGTTGGGAAGGGCATGCGCAGCTTAAATCAAAGCAGCAACTTTGGGTATTCATATTTTCCTGCCAGACCCGTCGTCTTCCTATTGACATCCGATATGAGCGGGGAGGAATATTCCTACAGAATGCCGATAGGACACTCCGTGAGCCCCAGCCAGACCAATCTCCTCCAGGGCACGCTCGACCTGCTCATCCTCAAATCGCTGAAGACCGGCGAGCTGCACGGTCTCGGTGTCTCCCGCCGCATCGACCAGATCACCCGCGGCACCTTTCAGGTCAAGCCCGGCTCGCTCTTTCCCGCGTTGCATCGCCTGGAAGAAGCCGGATGGCTCTCCTCCTTCTGGGGCGAATCAGAAAACAATCGCCGCGCAAAGTTCTATCGGCTCACCAAAGCAGGCGAGCGTCAGCTTGGCCATGAAACAGAAGAGTGGCAGAGGATCGTCTCCGCGATGACTAACGCACTGAAAGCCACCTAGGAGGGAATCGCGATGCGACTCTGGTCCCGCCTCAAATTCCTCTCGCGCAATCTGCTGCGCAGACAGCAGCTCGAAAGCCAGCTCGACGAGGAGCTCCAGAGCTACGCCGAGATGATCGCCGACGAGAAAATCGCCAGCGGCCTCCCGATCTCCGAAGCGCGCCGCACCACGCTTGCGGACATCGGCGGCATCGAGCAGGTCAAGCAATCCGTACGCGACCGCCGCACCGGCGCTCAGCTCGAACTCCTGTGGCAGGATGTGCGCTACGCCCTACGCCAACTGCGTCGCAATCGCGCCTTCACCCTGACCGCCGTTATCACGCTTGGCCTCGGCATCGGCGCCACCACCGCCATCTTCTCCGCCGTCTACGCTTGATCCTGCGCCCGCTTCCCTATCCCGATGCCGGCCGCCTCATGTACGTCTCGGCACATATTCACAGCGAGCACGACGACGCATCCTGCTCACAGGACTTTGTCGCGGCGACGATCAGCATCGAATTCCTTCGAACAGTTCGCCGGCTATGACTACTACTAGAACGACAAGAATCTCAAACCAGACCGCCTTGCGTTCGATAAATTTGACAGCCGCCGCAGATCCGGACGCGTCACCTACGCGGTGTCACTGCAAACTTCCTCCCAATGCTCGGAGTACGTCCGCAGCTTAGGCCGCCTCTTTACCAACAGACGATGACCGGCCCGCGGCCCGCCCGTACATCGTGCTCAGCAATCATCTCTGGCGCACTCAATTCCACGCCGACCCGCCGTCGTTGGCAAATCCGTCGCCATCGATGGCAAACTCGCAGACCATCATCGGGGTGTTGCCGCTTCGCTTTAACTTTCCCGATCTCACAGTCGAACCGGATGTCTACACTCACGTCGAGCTTGATCACGACACCACCTCTCCGTCGAAAAGCCTTCATAATCGGCTCCACACGATCGCGCGGCTGCGCCCCGGCGTCAGCGATACAGCAGGCGCAGGCGGAGATTGCAGGCTTCTTATCTGGCGCGCTTACATGAGTTCGCCGCGGGAATTCCGGTTCATTCTTCGCCGGTCGCGAGATAACCCTCAGCCCCTGCAGCGCCATCTTGCCGGCGACAGCCGCAAGCCGCTCTTCATCCTCCTCGCCTGCGTTGCTGCGGTACTGCTCATCGCCTGCGTCAACGTCGCCAATCTCCAACTTGCCCGCGCTGTCTCGCGCCGACACGAAACTGCGTTGCGCGGCGCTCTCGGGCGCTTCACGCCTCCGGCTCGTCCGCCAGTTCCTCGTCGAAAGCCTTGTGCTCTCCTCGCTTGGCGCTGCCTCTCTGGCCTTGCCATCGCCCTCATCACTCACTGCGCTCGTCCGCCGCACCGGCGCGCTGACGCAGTCGACCATCCTCGTCACGAACGTCGCAGACTGCTGCAACTTCCCTTCGGCAAGCTGACTACATCAATTTACGTTGATGGTTGGGTGCTTGCCTTCACCTCTGCCTCGCACTCCTCACCACACTCCTCTTCGGTCTTGCCCCCGCCATCAGCGGCACTCGCCTGACCTGCGCACGCCCTTCAGTCCGCCGCCATGCGCATCACCCAGGCCGCGAACAACGGCTTCTCCGCCATAGTCTTCTTGTGCTTGAAGTTGCGCTCGCCGTTGTCCTCCTCGCCTCTGCTGGCCTGCTCATCCGCAGCTTTGTCAACGTCATGCGCTACGACTCCGGGTTCGATCCTTCCGAGCACGCTCACCGGCTCTACGCTTCTTGCTGGACCGCGCTATGACCGTCCGGCGGCATGGCATGCCCACGCCATTCGCCCGACCTCTCCGCATCTTTGTCAACAATCTGCTTCCCAAGTCTACAGTCTTTGCCCGGCGTTCAGTCGGCGCCGATTATCCAGCTCTCTGCCGCTCGGCCAGGTTCGACGACACCGCCATCACCTTCGGTTCTCCTCACGCCCCCGCCACCTGGGCACGTGGCCGGTTGCGCCAATCATCAGCGTCACCCCGGACTACTTTCCGCACGTCGGCACGGCCATCCTCCGTGGCCGCGCATTCACCGTCGACGACACAGCAGCCTCGCTGCCCGTCGCCATCGTCAGCCGCGCCTTTGCAAAGCAGTACTTTGCCGGAGATGCGCTCGGCAAGCGCTTCAACTATTTCAGTCGGACGCAGATCAGCTTCACCCCGGTCACCGTCGTCGGCATCGCGGAAGATGTGCGCCATAACGGTCCCGAAGCAACCGATCAGCCTGAGTTCTACCTTCCCGAGTCTCAGGCGCCGTCGGACGGAACTCAACATCGCTCTCCGCAGCACCTCAGACCCCACACCTCCTCGCCAACGCCATGCGCAAAGCCGTCCTCGCCGTCGATCCGCAACAACCTCTCTTCGACATCCAGACCATGGACCAGCGCGTCGCAAGCCAGGTCGCGCAGCGCCGGCTGATCATGCTGCTCATCGCCTGCTTCGCCCTGCTCGCCATCATCCTCTCCGCAGTCGGCGTCTACGGCGTCTTCGCTTACTCGGTATCGCAGCGCACGCAGGAGATGGGCATCCGTCTCGCCCTCGGCGCATCCCGTCGCGGTCTGCTCGCCCTCATCGTCATGCAGGCTGCGCGACTTATTGCCGTCGGCGGCATTCTCGGCATCGCCGCGGCGTTCGCGCTCAGCAGACTACTCGCCGGCATGCTGGTCGGCGTCAAGCCGCACGACGCCATCTCTTTTTCGTTCGCCTGGATGCTCATGACCGTCGTGGCGCTGGTCGCGAGCACCATTCCCGCCTCCGCGGCGGCGCGCACCGACCTCGTCTCCGTACTTCACTCGGAGTAGGCCCGCAATTGACATGCAACGATCGTAGTGACGATTCGCTTGGTCAACGGCCCTGAAAATGCACTGTCACGTCGATCTTGTATTCCTGCGCCCGTCCATCGCACGTTCCCGGCTCGAACACCCAGCCCGACACCACCTTCTTCGCCTCCGCATCCAGGTCCTCGCGCACCGGCTTCACCACCTCTGCATTCTCGACCTTGCCCTGGGCGCTCACCAGCAAATGCATCGTCACATCCGTCACCGGTGCATCCGGACCGCCCTCGCCCCGCGGCTGCGGTGCAGACTTGGCCACCGGCAGCGACCCTTGCTTGCACATCCAACCGTGCATCCACTCCGGCGGCACGGCGAATGCCTCCTCCGGCTTCTCATCCAGCGCCGTCATTGTCAGATCGGCATTCAAACTGAAGTTGCTCTCGCGATACGCAATATGCGCCGGAATGAGCGCGCCTTTGATCGGGAAAAAATCCGAATACTCCCACAGCTTGCTGCCCGATCGCAGCTCCAGCATCGAGCCGTTCGCCTTGTCCACGCAGATCTCGCCTGGCAGCCGCTGCTGCCCCAGAATCGTCTCGAACTCAATGCAGAACGCCTCGCGCCCGCCATAGGAGCCGGACTTAATCTCCTGAATCACGTCGCTCGAATCGAAGAACGCGGGACTATAAGGCACCAGCTCGCGAATCTTCCGCGCTGCGTACGGAGGATCATTCCAGTTGCTCGTCCAGCCGCGCTGCGCCTCCTGCGCGATTGAAGATCCCGCATACTCCCCAAACCGCATATCCTCGCGCAGCGCCCCGTCGCTTCCGCGAATGCGTGTATAGCTACCGCTCTGGAGGTTGCCCTCTCCCGCCGTCGCGGTAAACGTTGCCTCGGTGCGAAAGTTATACGGACCGCCCTGCACCTTGCTTGCAATCCCCGCCCGGTTCATCAGCCCAATCGCCTGGTTGCGCAGTTGAACATCCTCGCCCGTCGCGAAGTTCGCGCAGCCAAACATCGTAGATAGCAGCAGGCAGACCATTCCCGCTCTCATAGGCCGGCGATCATACAGCGGCGCAGGGACCCCAGGAAACAGGATTTCTGCACCTCTCGCCACCGGGTCACAGATCTTCAGCGAATTGTGCCGGCTGCATTCGCCCAGAGTACGCGCCCATTTGATCGTTGTTGGATTGCTGTGCCGCCCCATCGCCCCAAAGGCGATCTTCCGCATCTGAATAAAAGAGGGATAAATATCTCAGACACTGGAGCAGGTCTGCATGCGCGTCGCGTTAATAGCGCCGCCGTTTATCAGCGTTCCTCCAGCAGGCTATGGCGGGACTGAGTTGTTCGTCGCCAACCTCGCGGAGGCACTGGTCCGGCGCAATGTCGACGTCAACGTTTACGCGAACGGTGAATCGCAGGTAAAAGCGAATCTGCGCTCGCGCTATCCCACGCAGGACTGGCCGCTCCCCTCGGAAACATCGGGACTCGTGAAGGAGAGCGATCACACCGCATGGGCGATCGACGATGCCGAAGCGAGCTGCGACATCATCCACGTAAGTTCTGCGCTTGCCGTACCCTTCTCGCGCTTTTCTTCACGCCCTTTTGTCGGTACCCTCCACCATCCGGCTGACGCTGCATTCACCGATCTGTACGAGCGATACAGCGCGGTCACGTATATTGCGATTAGTCATCATCAGGCGTCTCTCCACCACTCGCTGTGTCCAAAGGTGATCCATCACGGCCTGGACCTGCAAAACTATCGCTTCCAGGAAAAGAAACAGCCCTACGTTGCCTTTCTCGGCCGCATCTGTCCTATCAAGGGGCCGCACAATGCGATCGCCATTGCCAAACGGGCAGGCATCCCGCTCAAGATCGCCGGCGACGTGCAACCCATATTCCGCGACTACTTCGAAGAGCAAATCTGTCCCCACATTGATGGCCACAATGTCGAATACCTCGGGGAGGCCAATCCGGCGGTGAAGAATGACCTGCTCAGCAACGCCACTGCACTTCTCTTCCCGATCGAGTGGGAGGAGCCATTCGGCCTGGTGATGATTGAATCCATGGCCTGCGGAACCCCGGTCATCGCCTTTCCCGGCGGAGCTGTCGAAGAGATCGTCGAAGATGGCATCTCCGGCAAGGTCTGTCGAGATGTCGCCGAGGCGGCAGATGTCCTGCAGCGCTATAGCTTCCAACCCAGGGCGGTGCACCATTGCGCAGAGACGCGCTTCTCTGCCGACGCAATGGCCCGCCAGTATCATCAGCTCTATTTCAACCTGCTGAATACATTTCCACTAAGTTCCGGGTTGCGTCCTGAGGAGACTGTGGCTTGAAGCAGACCGGCTTGGAACAGAGCGGCTTGGAACAGACGGTGAAGCCAGATACGATTCGTATCCTGGAGGCGCCGCCGGAGCCGAAGCTCTTGTACCCTCAGCCGCGGCTCGACGCTGTCGAAGGCCTGGCGATCATCCGCGGCACCACTTTTTTTGCGGCCAACCGCAGCGGTGACCTGATGCCGCCCGGCGCCCCGCAGGTCGGCCTCTTTTGTGACGACACGCGTTTCCTCAGCCATCTCGAGCTACGCGTAAACGGACAGGAGCCGATTGTTCTCTCTTCCACAACCATGGGCTCGGACATGGCCCGCGTGGAGCTCACGGTGCGTGGCGGATCCATGCCCGGCGACAACCTGGATCTGCCGGTAAACACCGTCTACATCCACCGCGAACAACTCCTCGATCGCAGTCAGTTCTACGACGTCCTTGACGTCCATAATTTCCATGACGCCGAGGTCACGCTCAACATCGAGCTCTTCTTTGCCGCCGACTTCATGGACATTTTCCAGGTTCGTGGGCTTCTACGCGGGAAGAGCGGCCGCTATTTCGCTCCGCAGGTGCACGGCCCTACTGTTCGGTTCTATTACGAAGGGCTCGATCACCGCAGCCGCACAACAGAGCTCTGCTTCGCGCCGCAGCCGCACGTCCTCGAGGAAAAACGCGCCAAGTGGGAGCTGCGCCTGCCGCCGCATGCGGGCGACCGCATCACCACCACCACGATCATGGCAGTTCGAGCTACACGGTCGCGCCCGCCGCAGCCATCCACCTCAGCCGCGCATGAAACATTGCAGGACGCGCACCAGCGCTCCGCGGTGCAATACGGAGAGTGGGTGGAAAATCGCACCCGCCTCCGCTCCGATAACCAGATATTCGATCGCATGCTCGAAACGTGCGCGGAAGATTTCTACGCTTTGCGCATGCCGGAAAAGGCCGGCACCGCGGTCGCGGCAGGGGTGCCCTGGTTTGCCGCCCTCTTCGGACGTGACTCCATTTTGAGCAGCTATGAGACGCTCCTGCTCGATCCGGAGCTGGCGCGCGGCACACTCCGCGTGCTCGCCAGCTACCAGGGTGAGGTGGAGAACGACGAGCGCGACGAAGACCCCGGCAAGATCCTCCATGAGCGTCGCTCGGGCGAGATGACGGCCACCCACGAGGTAGCTTTCGGCCGCAGCTATGGGTCCGTCGATGCCACGCCTTTGTTTCTCATCCTCGCTCACGAGTACCTCCGCTGGACCGGAGACCACGCACTGCTCCGCGAACTGCATCGGCCACTCGTCGCGGCCACCAATTGGATCCTGCGCTATGGCGACCTCGATGGCGACGGCCTGATCGAGTACTGCCGCCGCAACCCCAAAGGTCTTTTCAACCAGGGATGGAAGGACTCCGGCGACGCCAACCGCCACAGCGATGGCAGAATCGCACAGCCGCCGATTGCGCTGGTGGAGGTGCAGGGATACGCCGTGCGCGCGCTCGCCGGCGCATCCGAATTGCTGGCGCTGCTCAATGAAACCGAGCTCGCAGCTCAGGCGACGAAGCGCTCCGGCGAGTTGCAGAATCTGATCGAGGAGCGCTTCTGGCTGGAAGATCGCGCCTTCTACGCAATGGCTCTCGATCGCGACAAGATGCCCCTGCGTGTCGATGGCTCCAATCCCGGCCATCTCCTCTTCTCCTCCGCCATCAGCGCGCAACGCGCACGCCAGGTGACGGAATGCGCGCTTGAGAAGGGTCTATTTTCCGGCTGGGGCATTCGCACACTCTCCTGCAAGGAGCGCGCCTTCAATCCGATGAGCTATCACTGCGGCTCGGTGTGGCCGCATGACAATGCCATCATCGGCTACGGCATGGCCCGCTATGGATTTCATCGCCAAGCCTCGATCGTCTTTCAGGCGCTCTATGACACAGCGTTGCATTTCCGCGAATATCGCTTGCCGGAGCTCCTGTGCGGCATCGAGCGTCAGTGGAAGAGCGACCCCGTACACTATCCCGTCTCCTGCTCGCCGCAGGCGTGGGCCGCGGGCGCGCCCTTCCTGCTGCTCACCGGCCTGCTCGGCTTGCAGCCCAACGCCGACCGCGGTGAGCTGGCCATTGTCGACCCGCATCTGCCGGCATTTCTAACAACCATTCGCATCGAAAATCTGCGCATCGGATCGTCACGCATCGCACTCAACTTCCAACGTGAGGGAGAACGCACGCACTGCAATGTCGCCGATGTGAAGGGCGAAGATATTAAGGTCAGCATCGTCATTCCGCGCGCATCCTGAAGCCCGCAACAGCCGAGCTCATTGGCCCTAAGCACCTGCACCGGTCGCCGCCTTCGAGGCCTTACCAAGACATTCGTCCGCAGATGAAACGTATTTCTTAGCTCAGTCCTTTGAGACATCACACTTGCCTTCCGCAGAGCTGCCAACCCACGGCAACAAGCCAACCTCCGTCAAAGGTGGGAAGGGGAAGGTGCAGGTCACGTTACCGCCATCAAGCCGGGCAGGAGACATTAGAATGTCCTGACCCATGCGCGAGTCCGGAACCGGAATCAGCACCAGAATCGGCATTTGTCCACGCCGAGCGAGCCGCCGCCCTCATCCGCGAACGCACTCCGCTCCGGCCCCAATTTGCCGAACCGAAGATCGGGATCGTGCTCGGCACCGGCCTTGGAGGATTTGCCGACCGGCTTACAGGCCCGATCGCGATCCCCTACTCCGAGATCCCGCACTTCCCCCGCCCCACAGTCGAAGGCCACGCGGGCCGCCTGGTCCTCGGCAGCTTCGCCGGCGTCCCGCTCGTCGTCATGCAGGGCCGTGTCCACGCTTACGAGGGCTACACCCCCGGACAGGTCATCTACCCCATCCAGGTCCTCGCCCGGCTCGGCGTCCGGACCCTGGTCGTGACCAACGCCGCCGGCGCCATTCGCACCGGCCTCACCCCCGCCCAGCTCGTCCTTATTAGCGACCACATCAATTTCACCGGGAATCACCCGCTCACCGGACCAAATGACCCACGCTTCGGCGACCGCTTCTTCGACATGTCCGACGCGTATTCGCGCCGCCTGCGCCAGCTCGCCCATCGCGCCGCCGACGCCGAAGGCCTGGCGCTCCCCGAAGGCGTGTACCTCGGACTCACCGGTCCCAGCTTCGAGACCCCTGCCGAAATCCGCGCCTTCCGCACCCTGGGCGCCGACCTCGTCGGCATGTCCACCGTCCACGAGGTCATCGCCGCCCGCCACCTCGGCATGGAGGTCCTCGGCCTCTCCTCCATCACCAACATGGCGGCCGGGATACTCGACCAGCCAATCAGCCACTCCGAAGTCCTGGAAGCCGGGCAGGAGGTCCAGCAGACCCTCACCCTGCTGCTCGCCGCGCTGGTGCCGCTGCTTTAATCACGGCTCAAAATTCATGCGTTCGTTGCGCCGGCCCCAAGCCGCAGGTTGATATCCTGATGGCTATGGCTAACAAGAAAGAACTGCTCCAGCAGCCCATTCAACACATCGACATCAAGCAGCACAATGTGGTGCCGCTGGTAGATGCCATGCAGCACATGGCCTACAGCTCGCGCGACCTTGCCCGCGCCGCCTCCATCTACGAACGCATGCTGCGCGACCAGGACTGCGGCGTCATCCTGTGTCTCGCCGGCTCACTGGTTAGCGCCGGCCTCAAACAGATCTTTGTCGACCTGCTCCGCAACAACATGGTGGATGCCATCGTCTCCACCGGCGCAAACATCGTCGACCAGGACTTCTTCGAGGCCCTCGGCTTCCGCCACTGGATCGCCGATGACGTGGTGAAGAGCGGCACCGAAGACGGCAAACTCCGCGACCTGATGATCGACCGCATCTACGACACGCTGATCGATGAGGAAGAGTTGCGCGAGTGCGATGAGGCCACGCACAAGATCGCCGATTCGCTGACTCCCCGCCCCTACAGCTCGCGCGAGTTCATCCGCGAAATGGGCGCGTACCTGGTCAGGAATGGCAAGACGCCGCAACAGGGTGGCACGGATAGCATCGTGCTCGCAGCCTACGAGAAGGACGTGCCCATCTTCTGCCCGGCCTTCAGCGACTGCTCCGCCGGATTCGGCCTAGTGGCCCATCAGCACTCGCGCGGCGATAAACCAAAGGTCTCGCTTGATTCAGCCAAGGATTTCTACGAGCTGACACAGCTGAAGATCGCCAATCCCACGACAGGACTGCTGATGATCGGCGGCGGGGTTCCCAAGAACTTTGCGCAGGACATTGTCGTTGCAGCAGACATCCTGGGTACCGAGGCGCCCATGCACAAGTACGCGGTCCAGATCACGGTGGCGGATGTGCGCGATGGCGCACTCTCCTCGAGCACATTGAAAGAGGCCAGTTCCTGGGGCAAAGTGGACACCACCTTCGAGCAGATGGTGTACAGCGAAGCCACCATCGCGCTTCCGCTGATTACCGGCTATGCCTACCATAAGCAGGCCTACACCGCCCGGCGGGAACGCCACTGGTCCCGGCTGCTTGAGCCTGTGAACGCCTGATCTACAGTTCCAGGTCCAAACGGTCCATTCGCCTGAATGGACCGTTTTCATTTTCGGCACCTCCAGGGCGTCGGTTCAGGAATTACCTATTCATCGGTTAGGATGTGCACTACTAGTGGTGCAGTAACCAGGGATTTTTGAGTACTAAGGATAATTCTTTTGACTATCGGTAAGAGTTACCTACTATACTCACCAAGCATTATCCCAGAGCTCCCCTGATTGCTCTCGGGTTGCGCTGAATAGGAATACCCGCTGTCTCACCGATGAAGGCTGACTCGCGGCAGGCAGTTGGTGTCTTGGGCCGGTTGTCTCATGAAAAAGCTTCTACGCAGTAAGTTGTTTGAATTTTGGGGTCATGCGTGCTCTTACGGGCGCAATTCTGTCCGAAGACACGCTCCCATTTTGCCGAACAAGGTTTAACCCTTTGCACTCTTCGATGAGTCAGCACGAACGTCTCTTCACCCACTGGCTGAGCGGCCGGCCGGTGTGGCTCGCCTTGTTCGCGCTTACCTTGCTATCGACCGCCTACACCATCGTCGTCATGATGTATTCAGGAAGCGGACTCGTCTGGAGTCCCGCAAAACCAATCGTCATATTCCTGGGCTGGGGCGCGATGCAGACCTGCTTCGCAGTGATCTGCCTACTCAAATTGCGCCACGAGCGACATTTGCGCTCGGCCCTGCTGGATAGGGATAGCGCCGATGCTGAGGCGGCCAGGGACACCGATCCCGCACCGGAGATCCGATACCAGGATTACTTCGAAAACCTGACGGAGATGATCGCCATGCTCTCCGCCGAGGGTAAATATCTCTACGTCAACTCGGCGTGGCAGCGCTATTTCGGCCGCGATGCGGCATCGGCCCGGATGCTTGAGGGCTTTGCCTCGGCTTTTCCGTTCGCGATTCAATCGCAAGCCGCTGCGATATTTGAGCGGGCGCTGGCCGGGGAGCACATAGAGCAGGTCCATCTGCGCATGGAAGACTCCGCCGGGCGTACCCGGGAGATGGAGGCCAGTCTGTTCGGGTTGCGCGAGGCGGGAAGGCCCCGCGCCGTGCGTTGCATCCTTCGCGATGTCACGCTCCGCAATCAGCGTGAACGACGCCTGGCGATGCAACTTGGCGTGGGACAGGTAGTGCAGGAAGCATCGACGGAGGACTCCTTACCGCGCATCCTCTCTGCCCTGGGCAGTCATCTCGGATTCGATCTGGTCGAACTGTGGCGCGCCGATGCCGGGCATCAGGTACTGCGCTACGGAAGCATGTGGATGGCCGCCGATTGCATCCTTCCCTCGACCCTGGCAAAAAGCTCCATCACCGAGTTTGCCCCGGGAGAAGGTTTACCCGGCCAGGTCTGGGTGCAGGGTGCATCCATCTGGGTCGAGGACATCCGCGGCGATGTCCGGTTCAGCACGCGCGATGGCGCGAAATCAGACGGCCTGATTACATGCTGGGGAGTTCCTGTTCGCGTAGGCAATCAGGTCATTGCCGTCATTGAGTTCTTCAGCCGCAAGCGTATGGCGGCCGAAGTTGAGATCATGGCCACGGTCGAAACCGTCTGCGCCTCGATTGGCCAGTTCCTCGGTCGCTCAGTTCAAGAGAAGCGCGTCACCGAGCTGAATCGCCAAAAAGAATCCATCCTGAATACCGTCGCGGACGGCATTCTCGGGACCGACCAGCACGGCCGCGTCACATTTGCCAACCCGGCTGCAGCCCGCATGCTGGGCACTCTGCCGAATGCACTCACCGGCCGCTTCGTGCACGCCATCGTCCATGAAGATGTCTATGGCAGCCCGACAGCATGCGCCTCGCACTGCTATATCCGTCGCGGCCTCTTCGCCAAGGACGGCACACACGGGCAGGATATCTTTTACCGCCCGGATGGCAGTTCCTTCCCAGTGGAGTTCACGCTTACACCGATGCAGGTGCATGGCAGCGTCACCGGCAGCGTTCTGAACTTCCGCGACGTCAGCCAGCGGCAGGCCCTGGACCGGATGAAGGACGAGTTCGTCTCCACAGTAAGCCACGAACTGCGCACGCCGCTGACGTCCATTCGGGGATCGCTCGGCTTGCTTTCAACCGGATTGCTGGGCGAAGTGAACGAGAAGGCTGCCAACCTGCTACGCATCGCGGTTAATAATTCTGACCGCCTCGTCCGTCTCATTAACGACATTCTGGATCTCGAGCGCATGGAGTCTGGCCGGGCGCCACTCAGCTTCCGTGGCTGTTCCATATCCGAGTTGGCCCAGCAGGCCATCGAAGCGGTGACTCCGGTTGCCGACAACGCCTCGGTCAAACTGATCCTTCGCACCGATGCTATCGATTTCGTAGCTGATCCGGACCGGTTGCAGCAGGTAGTGACAAACCTGCTCAGCAACGCCATCAAGTTC
Organism: uncultured Acidobacteriaceae bacterium; assembly: GCA_963757575.1. GTDB lineage: Bacteria > Acidobacteriota > Terriglobia > Terriglobales > Acidobacteriaceae > KBS-83. Next base: position 171,142 of record CAVWSD010000003.1, on the reverse strand, counting down.
TCTCCGCCCGACTCAACCGTGACGGTGACCATAGAGAAATCCGACGAGGGCGTGTCGTTGAACGTCGCGGACGAGGGCCGCGGCATTCCCGAGGACAAACTCGAGACCATCTTCGATCGCTTTCAGCAGGTGGACGCCTCGGATTCTCGCCAGAAGGGCGGTACCGGTCTGGGGCTCGCAATCTGCCGCACCATCGTGGACCAGCACGGGGGCCGTATCTGGGCGGAGCAGAATCCCGTCCGCGGAGCCACCTTCCGCATGTTCCTGCCTGCGGACCCGCAACAGCACGCGCGTCCGGAGCCGGTGTCCAACACTGAACGAGAAACTCTGCTCATCAGCACGAGTGACAACGAGACGCGTACGAGCTTAGCGGCAAGTCTGCGCTTCCATGGTTACAACGTCGTCGAAGCATCCACCGGACGCGAGACTCTCGCGCACGCGCAGCGGCAGGCGCCTTCCGCAGTACTCCTTGATCTGACCTTGCCGGACATGTCGGGGTGGGAAGCACTCCGCATCCTTAAGGAAGAGCCCGCAACGTCCGACGTACCAATCATTATTCTGAGCGCACACGCGATAAGTAAGTCCTCGACTCTGGGACTGGGCGCGGATGGCTGGCTGCAGGTCCCGGCGCAGGAGACAGATCTTCTTGAGGAGCTCTCATCGGTATTGAACCGGCAGAAAACCTGGGCGGAGATTTTGCTGGTAGAGGATGATCTCGATCTCGCAAGTGTTATCACCGCCACCTTCGAGCGCGCCGGAGTGCATGTGCTGCATGCCAGCACCCGGCAGGCGGCACTCGAGCTCTGTGCTTCTTTCACTCCCAGTTTGATGATTCTGGATGTCGGATTACCGGACGGGGATGGCTTCGGCCTGGTGGAGCGGTTGCGGCATCATCCCGAACTGCAGTCCCTTCCGCTTCTTGTCTATTCAGCGCGTGATTTAAGTGATGCTGAACGTGCTCAGCTCCAGCTTGGTCCAACGAACTTCCTTACCAAAGCCCGGGTGCAGGCCCAGGAGGTCGAGTCATTAGTACTTGCGATGTTGCGCGCCCCCTCTCAGAATGTGCATACGTCTCGGTTTGCAGCTTCCGGCATGCCGTCGTTTATGGTCTCCAACTCTTATGACACGCCGCATACTTATCATTGATGATGAAGAAGATATCCGTCAGGTGGCTGGACTATGCCTGGAGACGGTTGCCGGTTGGGAAGTGGTTCTGGCCAATTCCGGAGTGCAGGGCATGGAGCGCGCAGAGAAGGATCACCCCGACGCCATCCTGTTGGATGTCATGATGCCTGCGATGGACGGTCCTACGACATTTCTTCAGCTACAGAAGAATCCATCCACTGCAAAGATTCCGGTCATTCTGCTCACTGCCAAGGTCCAGAGCTCCGACCAGCGCCGATTTGCCGAATTGGGTGTCGCAGGAATTCTATTCAAGCCCTTTGACCCTCTGACGCTTTCGACGCAGGTCTCACAAGCTCTGGGTTGGAATCATATCCACTAGGAGAATTTATGGCAGACATTCACTCCTCCCACGCCGCTCCGGAAGAGGTTACAGGCAAGCTTCACGACCTGCTGGCGACTCTGTGGTCACGCAGCCAACAGAACATCAGCGACCGGCTGGATGTGCTGCGCACCGCGCATCGTGCATTGCGTGGAAACCAGGCAGAGAAGACTGCACGCCGGGCGGGCGCGGACGCGGCCCACAAACTTGCGGGCATTCTCGGCACATTCGGTCTGCCGGAGGGCACAAATCTGGCCCGCCGCATCGAAGTGATGCTGGAAGCGGCGGCACCGGTCCGCTCATTCGATCTGGACACGTTGCAGCGAACCATCGATCAACTTCAACAGATGATCGAGGCGAAGTCGAAGGACGCCGGCAAGCGCCGCGCCTGAGACACCTCGCGCCGGTGTAGACTCATCGTTTGGCACATCCGTTTTCAGAAAACGAGGAGTTCCGCAGCGGTTCTACCGACCAGCTAGGACTGCTCTTCCCCTCTGATCGCAAACCAGAATCGCGCCGCATCTGGACCGTCAGCGCACTCGTGACGGAAATCCGAGGGCAGGTCGAGCGAGCCTATCCCGACTGCTGGGTCGAAGGCGAAATATCCAATCTGCGCAGCGCAACCTCCGGTCATCTTTATTTCACGCTCAAAGATGAAAGGGGGCAGCTTCCGGTCGTTCTCTTCCGGCGACAGGCGGCTCTCCTCCGTTTTCGTCCCGAGGCTGCTCTGCACGTCCTGGTACGTGGCCGTATCTCGATTTACGAGGAACGCGGGCAGCTTCAGCTCATTGCTGAGACGCTGGAGCCTGTAGGAGTCGGCTCACTGCAATTCGCCTTCGAGCAGTTGAAGAGCAAATTGCAGCAAGAGGGGCTCTTCGATGCATCGCGCAAACGCGCCTTGCCGCCCTTCCCTCGTTGCATCGGCATCATTACATCCCCGTCTGGCGCCGTCGTTCACGATTTCCTCAATATCACGGGCCGGCGCCACGCCGGTCTCGACGTGATGCTTTATCCCGCCTCGGTGCAGGGCGAGCAGGCGGCGGGCGAAATTGCCTCCGGCATTCTTCATTTCAACCGCGCAAAGAACGTCGATGCCATCGTCATTGCGCGAGGTGGCGGCTCGGCCGAGGACCTTGCTCCCTTCAACACGGAGATCATCGCCCGGGCGATTGCCGGGTCCGCAATTCCTGTCGTTTCAGCGGTCGGGCACGAGACGGACTTCACCATCGCCGATTTCGCTGCCGATCTGCGCGCTCCGACTCCCTCCGCCGCAGCAGAGTTACTGACTGCGATGCAGCAAGGAATAGCGGAGCGAATGGATGCACTGGAGTCGCGCCTTCTGCGCGCCTGCCGTTACAAGCTTGCGCTGGTGGAACGCCGATTTATCGTAGTGTCCCCAGAAGCGACTATCGCACGCGTCCGCATGCGGCTGGACCGCGCGCAACAGCGAATCGACGAGCAGCAGTTTCGCCTGGCTGGATCATGGCAAATGCTGATGCACGCGAAGAGCGTCAGGCTGCAGCAACTCCATGGTCGCCTGCTGCAGCAGAGCAGCTTCCAGGCGCTACGATCGCGCGGGGAACTATGTGCAACAAGCACGCAGCGGCTGCATCGCGCGTTGCAGAGGCGGCTGTTGGTGGCGCATCGCGCCGTGGAGGCGCTTTCTGGCGGCCTGCTGTTGCAGTCGCCCGCCCACCGCTGCCTGAACATTCGCCAGACGATTGCGTACCTTGAGTCGCGCAGCCGTCGCGCCATTGCGGGCAATATCGAGCGCGCCAGCGCAGCCCGCGAAGCGTTTCAAGGCAGGCTGATCGCACTTTCACCGCTTGCTGTTCTGGAGCGCGGCTACAGCCTCACCTTCACAAGCAGCGGTCAACTCGTGCGTGAGACTTCTGCGGTGTCGGTCGGGGGGACTATAAAGACACAGCTTGCGCGAGGCAAAGTGACGAGCACGGTGTTAAATACGGAAGACGAGATATGAGAAAGCTTTTCGGGACTGACGGAATTCGCGCAGTGGCGGGCGAAGCACCGCTTGACGCACGCACCATCCATGCCGTCGGGCTCGCCCTCGCTCACACGCTCAGCCGGCATGATGCGCAACCTCGCGTTGTGCTGGGGATGGACACCCGTGAATCGAGCGACTGGATCAGCGCAACCATTGCCGCTGGATTACGCGAAGGCGGAGCTGCAGTGGAAAGCGCCGGCGTCATCACGACTCCGGGTATCGCTTTTCTGGCGCGAATGCATGCGTTCAGTGCAGGTGTCGTCATCTCTGCGTCGCACAATCCATGGCAGGACAATGGCATCAAGGTATTCGGCCACGATGGCTATAAATTGCCGGATGAGCAGGAGTTGGAAATTGAGGAGGAAATCTTCCGGCGGCTGGCCGACCATTCATCTTCTTCGCAAGCGTCGCAGACGCCGCTGCCGGCGCATTCCAAATATCGCCACGACTACGAGGCCTTTCTCCGCCAGGTAGTGCCCGGCTTGAACCTTCACGGGAAAAGCGTGGTAGTCGATTGCGCAAACGGCGCCGCTTCGGCCATTGCACCCGAACTTTTCGCCACACTTGGCGGCACGCTGCACCTGACCCACTCCCATCCGGATGGACGCAATATCAACGAGCTCTGCGGCGCACTGCATCCGGAGATTGTTGCGGCAGAAACTACGGCGCGCAAAGCAGATGTCGGCATAACGCTCGATGGCGATGCGGATCGGGCACTCTTTTCCGACGCAAATGGAAACGTAGTTAACGGCGACGCTGTGCTGCTGCTCGCGGCGCGCGATCTGCAAGCGCGCGGAGCTCTCAAAGACAACACCGTCGTCGCCACCACGATGTCCAACATGGGCCTTGAGGCTGCGCTCGGCGTGAGCAAGATCCGCATGCTGCGCGCGCCCGTCGGCGACAAGTATGTGCTGCAGATGATGCGTCAACATCATGCCACGCTGGGCGGCGAGCAGTCCGGACACATCCTTTTCCCTTCGCATAGCACCACCGGCGATGGTCTTCTTACCGCGTTGCTAGTTCTCGATATCGTGCAGCGATCAGGCAAGGCGTTGCACCAGCTTGTCGCCGATCTGAAAGTCTTCCCGCAGGTGATCGTGAATGTGCGGGTTCGAGAGAAGCAGCCGCTGGAGCAGATTCCAGAGGTGAGCGAGCGCATACAAGAAGCGGAGTGCGCATTGAAGGGTAAGGGTCGCGTGGTCGTGCGCTACAGCGGCACAGAGGCCCTGGCGCGGGTCATGATAGAAGCAGAATCCCGCGAAGAGATGGAGCGGCACGCGGAACGCATCGCCCAGGCCATTCGCAGCACGCTTGGAGCGTGAATCAGCCTTTCAGATCCCGCCAGTTTTGCCCAACGCCCACGTCGACCACGATCGGGACCTTGAGTTCGATGACGTTTTCCATTTCTTCTTTTACAAGAGAGCGCATTGTTTCGACCTCACCATCCGGTACGTCGAACAGCAGCTCGTCATGAACCTGCAATGTCATCTTGCTCTCTAATCTATGCGTCCGGAGCTTCTCGCGGATCCGGATCATCGCAATCTTGATCATGTCCGCGGCCGTTCCCTGCAGTGGCGTGTTCACCGCCGTGCGCTCTGCAAATCCCCGCAAATTTGGATTGCGACTCTGGATATCTGGAATTGGTCGCACGCGACCGAACAGCGTGCGCACCCGTTGCGTTTCGCGCGTCTCTTCGAGCAAGCGATCGATGAATTGGCGAACGCCGACATACCTTGCAAAGTACGTCTCAATGTAGAGCTTCGCCTCCGCCTGCGGAATGTTGAGATTCGCGGCAAGTCCGAAGGGCGAGATGCCGTACACAATGCCGAAGTTCACGGCCTTCGCGCGATTGCGTGTCTCCTTGCTCATCCACCCCGGCGGAACGCCGAAGACCTCTGATGCTGTCAGCGTGTGGATGTCCTGCCCCGCGCGATACGCCTGCAACAGGAGCGGGTCGTCAGAAAAATGCGCCATCAGGCGAAGCTCGATCTGCGAGTAGTCCGCCGACAGAAGCACGCGTCCCGGTGCCGCGATGAAAGCCGCGCGAATTTCGCGTCCTTTTTCTGTGCGAATCGGAATGTTCTGCAGATTCGGGTTGGTGGAGGAGAGCCGTCCCGTCGCCGTGCCCACCTGATTGAATGTCGTGTGGACGCGCCCTTCACTATCCGCAAGCAGCGGAAGAGAGTCCACGTAGTTCGACTTCAGCTTCGCCAATTGCCGATAAGCCAGCACCTGAGCCGGTACAGGATGATGCAAAGCCAGCTCTTCGAGCACGTCCTGTGCAGTCGATACGACTTTGCCCTTGCCGTACTTCAGCGGCTTCGGCAGCTTCATTTTGTTGAACAAAACATCGCCCAGCTGTTTCGGGGAATTGAGGTTGAAGCGTTCTCCCGATTGCGCGAAGATCTGCTCGCTCACCTGCGACATCTCCGCATTCAGATCTTTGGCTAAGCCTGCAAGCACATTCACATCGATTCGGACGCCGGTGCGCTCCATTTCCAGGAGCACAGACACCAGAGGGAGGTCGATCGTTTTGTAAACTTCGGCTGCGTCGATCGCCTCTACATCGCGCCGCATGGTTGCAGCCAATACATGGATCGCGGCGGCCTGCTCCGGCAGCTGGCGCTCGCCGGTTTCCGACAAGGGGGTGCTGGTGAACCGCGCCACGACGTCCGCGAGCCGATGGGTAGCATGCGTAGGATTGATCAGGTAGGAATAAAGCATGAGATCGTCACGGACATTTGCGATGCCGATTCCGTGATTTTCGAGCGCCCGCATGGTTGCTTTCAGGTCATGCACCGTCTTCGGGACCGCGGCATCTTCAAGCAGCGTCTTGAGGCGTGTGCCGTGCATTGAAGTGAGAGAAATGCGCAGGGCGCGATTTTCCTCGGCGGAGACTGCGACAAAATGCTCGCGCTCGCCGGCAGATTCTGCCCGTTCCGCCTCCTCAACAACATCCAGCAGCGACAGGTTGCGCAACATCGGCGCCTCCTCTTCCACTGCCTCGGTCTGCGACTCGCTCACCTGTTCTGTCAGCGCTTCTAGAAATGTGACGTCTACCGCAATCGCGAAACCCTTCTCCGCAGCCGAAAAAAACCTCACGCAATCTTCATCAGTCGGAGCGGTGATCAGTTCTGCGCGTGTCGCATCCATGGCGGGCGCGAGTTCCTTGAGGAGCGTCGTGAATTCGAGCTCGTTGAAAAGAGAGCGCGCTGCAGCGACATCCGGTTCCTGCGTCTCCATCCGTGCCAGTTCCAGATCAACCGGCACGCTGCAGTGGATTGTGACCAGCTCTTTGCTGAGCAGGATGTTCTCGCGGTTATTCTGCAGGGACTCGCGGTAGGTCTTTCGCTTCACCTCGTCCGCGCGGTCCAGGGCCGCTTCGAGCGAGCCGAACTGCTGAATTAGTTCCACCGAACCCTTGTCACCGACTCCCGGCGCGCCCGGGATGTTGTCGATCGAATCGCCACGTAGCGCCATGACGTCAATCACTCGTTCCGGCGGGACGCCCAGGGTCTGCTCCACGGCTGCGCGATCGAGCACAAGGTTGTCCTTCGCAGGATTCAAAACCAGCACGTGCTCTGTAACAAGCTGCAGCATGTCCTTGTCGTTCGAGACGATGTACACCTTGTGTCCCGCGAGCTCGGCTTTATGCGCGAGGGTGCCAATTACGTCGTCCGCCTCAAACCCTTCATACTGAATGATCGGGATGTGAAAGGCTTCAAGAGAGCGCCGGATATAGGGGAGTTGCTGGGCAAGGTCCGCCGGCATCTCGGTGCGGTTCGCCTTATAACCCGCATATGCAACTTCATCAAACTGTTGCGTCTTGATATTGAACTTGCGCACAGCGGTCATTGCCTTCGCGCGCTCATCGCGAAAGACAGGTGTCATGGTGTCGAAGATGGCCGCGAAGTAGCGCGGTGAGAAGTCACGGCGCAGCTTGTTGATCATATTCACGAAGACATAGGTCGCGGCCGTGGGCACGCCGCTGCGCGTGGACATAGGCCGCTGCCGCTGCATCGCGTGATACGCACGAAAGATGAAAGACATCGAGTCCAGCAGAAAGATCGGCGGCTTGGCTTCTGTAGTCGGCATGACGCTCCTGGTTATGAGATGAACATGCAATCGCCGTAGGAGAAAAATCGATAGCGCGCATCCACGGCGTGACGATATGCGGCAAGAGTATTGTCACGCCCGGCGAAGGCGGAGACCAGCATCAGCAAGGTCGATTGGGGCAGATGGAAGTTCGTGAGCAGCGCATCCACCGCACGGAAGCGAAATCCGGGAGAGATAAAGATGCTGGTGGATCCGGAGTGGGGACGGAGCCGCCCATCACTGCTTAGCGGCAGCGCAGTGCTCCAGCGCGCGCAACGTTGTCGTTCCTGCGGCCACCACACGACGACTCTCGCTTCGTGCCGCGTTGATCTGGTCCGCGCATTCTGCGGTGAGCTCGTAACGTTCGCTGTGCAACGTGATCTGCGTCGTGTCTGCCACTCGCACGGGCTGGAAGGTACCGAGCCCAACGTGCAGAGTGATCGTGCAAACCTCGACGCCCGCTGCGCGAATCTGCTCGAGAACCTGCGGCGTAAAATGCAGTCCTGCGGTGGGCGCGGCCGCAGAGCCGCGCTGCCTCGAGTAGACCGTCTGGTATCGCTCGCGGTCAAGCGGCGGAGTCATCGCGATGAATGTACGGGGGCAACGGCATGTGTCCGAGTGCATCCAGCCGCTGGTCGAAATCAGCTACCGGTGTAAAGCGCAGCGTCCGCTCTCCACGCTCGCCGGCCGCGATGATGTCGGCGTGAAGAGCCGTATCCTGCGCGCCAGAAAACTCAATTCCATCGCCCACCCGAAGCTTACGACCCGGCTTCACAAGGGCGCTCCACTCCCAGGTGTCGATCTGTTCGGTCAACAAGACTTCCACGCGACCGGCTGCGGGCTCTTCTTCATCCAGACGAAGAGTTCGCGAGCCAAACAGACGCGCAGGAATTACCCGCGAATCATTCAGCACCAGCACGTCACCTGCTCGAAGCTGCTCGGGGAAATGCCCGAAGCTGTCGTCTCTCCATGCGCCGGTTGCGCGCTCGAGCAGGAGCATGCGCGATCCGCCGCGGTCTGGTTGGCGGCTCCTGCGCAATCAATTCCTCGGGCAAGATAAAGTCGAAGTCAGAGACGAGCACTCACCGATTCTATTGCCGTGGCGCAGTATCGCTGGAGAAGTGGCGCTCAGCCAGCCCGCGAAGGCGCTCAAGCGTCGCCTCAACGGCAAGTCTCGCTTGCTCTTCTGCCGCTCCTGATTCTGGCGGCGGCACTGGACGGCCCCATACCATGACCACTCGCGAGAAGGGCTTGGGCACCATCAGAGCGTCCCATGAGCGCAGCGTCCACCTGCGCTGCGGCAGCAAATAAAAGCTGTTCACCGGTAGCCGCGTCAACTGCGCCAGCCTGATGATCCCCGGCTTCAGAAGATACCGCGGCCCGCGCGGACCATCCCCGGGAATCACTGCAGTCGCGCCATCACGCACCGCACTGGCCAGGGCACGCAAGCCACCGGCCCCCGCGCGGGAGCTGGAGCCGCGCACTGTCTGGTAGCCCATGCGCGCAATCGTGCGCGCAATCAGTTCGCCGTCGTAGCTCGCGCTGATGAGCAGCGTGGTGCGCGGACGCCCATGGAAGAAGCAGGCGGCAGGCAGCAGACACTGGTGCCAGAAACACCACACGCTTGCACTGTCCCGCTGATCCGGGCGGCCGCCCTCTTCAAGGATCTCCTCATAACGCAAGGTCGCATGCAGCAGCCGCAGCAGAATGGCGACCAGCGGTGGCACCATCCAGAGCATCAGTCTCTTCTGCCAGGTAAGCGTATGCGGTGGGGTTTCATCCATGCCGTGGTCTGAAAGTGCCTGCAGTGTAGCAGTCCGACTTCGCCCTGATAGGCCATTCCGGTATCGGCGTAGACCGCCCAGCGATCGCTCGGTGCATCTCCGCAGGACACAGTATGACCGAAAATGCTCTAGCATCAGAGCGTGCTCGCGATCGATACCCCCGTTCAGTTCATCAAAGGCATCGGGTCGGGCATCGCAGAGTCGCTCGCCGAAAAAGAGATCAGCACGGCGGAAGATCTGCTGTATCACCTTCCGTTCCGCTACGAAGATCGCGCGAATCCGCGGGCTCTGGATGAGCTCGCCGCCGGCGAGATGGCAAGCGTCATTGGCGAAGTGCGCGGCTCTGTCCTGCTGCGGACACGGTCGATGCCGATCTTTGAGATGACACTCGGGCAGGGCGCCGGCACGCTGAAGTGCATCTGGTTTCGCGGCACCTATCTGAAGGATCGCTTTCGGGCAGGCCAGACGGTCGCGGTCTTCGGAAAGGTCGAGGCGTCGCGCTCGTCGCGCGGCTTCAAAATGATTCAGCCACAGTTCGAAATACTTCCCGAGGCGACGGAGGAGTTCAGCAGCCTGGAGATGGGGCGCATCACGCCCATCTACGAGAGCCTGGGCGGATCGAAGCTCGGCCCGCGCTGGGTTCGCCGCCAGATCTTCAGCCTGCTCGGCGAGCTCCGCGGCCGCATTCCGGAGACGCTGCCCGCCCTCATGCTGGAGCGGCTTGGCATGCCGTCGCGCGATGCGTCACTGCAGCAGGTACACTTTCCTGACTCGACAACTCTTCTAAGTCACTTGCAGGCGGCCCGCACGCCAGCGCACCGAAGGCTCATCTTTGAGGAGCTGTTCTTCCTTGAATTGGGTCTGGAGATCAAGCGGCGTAAGGCGAGGGAGCGAGCCGGCATCGCCTTTGCGCCGAATGAACAGGTGCGTGCCGCGTTGCGCGAGGTATTGCCCTTCCATCCAACCGCAGCGCAGAAGCGCGCTCTGGGCGAGATCGTCGAAGACATGAAACAACCGAGCCCCATGCGCCGCCTGCTGCAAGGCGATGTGGGGTCGGGCAAGACCATCGTCGCACTCCAGGCAATGCTCATCGCTATTGAGAATGGCTACCAGGCGGCGCTGATGGCGCCTACCGAGATCCTCGCGACCCAGCATTACTTGGGGGCGCGCAAGCTGCTCGAGCGGGCAACACGCGACTACCGTGTCACTCTGCTGACCGGGTCACTCGACGTCCATCACAAGCGCGCAGCGCGGGGTCGCATCGCACGCGGCGAAGCGGACCTTGTGATCGGTACCCACGCACTGATCGAAGAGAAGGTCGATTTCGATCGATTGGGCCTGGTCGTCGTGGACGAGCAGCATCGCTTTGGGGTGATGCAGCGGTTTCGATTGATGAAGAAGCCCGGCCAGGGGGAGCCGGATGTGCTGGTGATGACGGCGACGCCGATCCCGCGCACCCTGGCCCTTTCGCTTTACGGAGACCTGGACCTGAGCGTGCTCGACGAGTTGCCCCCTGGCCGTACGCCGATTGTGACCCGGCGCGGGAGCGACGAGCGGGCGGACGAGGTATGGCAGTTCGTGCGCAAGCAGGCGGCGGCCGGGCACCAGGCGTATATCGTCTACCCCGTGATCGAAGGCCCAAGTGACGATCAGCCGGAGCTGGACTTCCCTGCCCCGGAGGAGCTGCCGGTGAAGTCCGGCAAACGCACCAAGACGCCGTCGCTCTTCGAGCGGCCCACGCTGAAGGCCGCCACCCAGATGTACGAAGAGCTCCGCGACGGGGCGCTTGCGGGACTGCGGCTGGGCCTGCTCCACGGCCGTCTCAGCGCGGACGACAAGGAGATCGTCATGCGGCGTTTCCAGCGCGGCGAGCTGGATGTGCTGGTCTCGACCACGGTGATCGAGGTGGGCGTCGATGTGCCGAATGCCACCGTGATGGTGATCGAGCACGCGGAGCGCTTTGGCCTGGCCCAACTGCACCAACTGCGCGGGCGGGTCGGACGCGGTAGCGCGAAGAGCTACTGCATCCTGATGACCGGCGGCCGGGTGTCTGCAGAGGCGGAGCAGCGGCTGGATGCCATGGTGCGCACGCAGGACGGGTTCGAGCTGGCGGAGCTGGATCTCCAGCTGCGCGGTCCGGGGGAGTTCTTCGGTACGCGGCAGGCCGGGTTGCCGGACTTCCGGGTGGCGAGCCTGGTCCGCGACCGGGAGCTGCTGGAGCTGGCGAAGCGGGAGGCGGCGGCCTTCGTGGCCAGCGGCGCCGCGGAGGCCACGGAGGCCGAGCGCGCTATCGTAGCCGCACGGCTGAAGAAGGCGTGGCAGCGGCGCTATGGGCTGGTGGAGGCTGGATGATTCTGGGGACGGGCATCGACATGGTCGAAATAGAGCGGGTAGCCCGCTCTATCGAGCGGTATGGCAGCCGGTTCCTGGAGCGGGTCTACACGCCGGGCGAGATCGCCTATTGCCAGCGCAAGCGGCGCAATGCCGCGGAGAGCTTCGCGGCGCGGTTCGCGGCGAAGGAGGCCGCGGCGAAGGCGCTCGGGACGGGCATCGGCCTGGGCGTGACCTGGCGGGAGATCGAGGTGGGCCGCGAGCGCGCAGGACGGCCGCTGCTGCTGCTGCATGGCCGTGCCGCGGAGATCGCCGGGGCGATGGGCGTGCGCAACTGCTCCCTCTCCATCACGCACACCGGAACGGCGTCGATGGCGATGGTGATACTGGAAGCGTGAGGCGAGTGCGACGGTAGTGCGTGCGATGTCATCCAACCGGAGATGAGGCGGGTTGGCCGGGCGGATTCTGGTCACATCATTTGGTACTCTCATCCGTAGTGTTGTGCGGCGCTGGTTTGCGCCGGATGCTTTTGTTCCGGCGAAGACCGGCGATGACCAGCGAGGTTTCGTGCCCAGTCAACAGGAAGTGCAGTGGTCACAACTGAAGGTCGGAGTGCTGGTGATCGTTGCGCTGGCTGCGCTGACGGCACTGATCTTCCTGATGTCCGGCAGCACAGGCGGCATCTTCGCGGGCAAGGTTACCCTTCGCTCCTACTTCGAGAATGCGGCCGGCCTGAAGGTTGGGGCGCCGGTGAACCTGGAAGGCGTCACCATCGGCAATGTGAAGTACATCCGCATCACGCCGGAGCGCAAGCTGACTCCGGTCGAAGTCATCATGAAGGTCAGCAAGCGGTACACCGCGGATGTACGCGAGGACTCGAAGACCAGCCTGGACACGATCGGCGTGCTGGGCGACACGGTGGTAGACATCGACTCCAAGCATGCAATCGGGCCGCGGGTGAAGGACAACGACGAGCTGGGCACGAACGAGAGCCCGAACCTTTCCGACGTGATCAAGTCCAGCCAGGGCACGATCGAGCAGGTGAATACAATCCTGGCCAAGGTAGACAGCCTGGTCGATTCGCTGAACACCGGCAAGGGCTCGGTCGGGCAGTTGATCAATGACCCCGCGCTCTACAACCGCGCGAACGAGACCGTAAACCAGCTTGCCAAACTGAGCACCAACCTGAGCCAGGGCAAAGGGAGCATCGGCAAGCTGTTGAACGACGAAACGCTGTACAACCATCTGAACGACATGACCGCGCGACTGGACCACATCACGGCCGAGATCGACAGCGGCCAGGGCACAGTCGGCAAGTTTCTGAAGGACAAGACGCTTTACGACAACCTGAACCAGACGGTCACCAACGCCAACGCGCTGATCGCTGAGATCAACCAGGGCAAGGGCACCATCGGGATGCTGGCCAAGGACCCGCAGTTCCAGGCCAAATTCCGCGACACCTTCGACAAGCTGGACGCGGTGATCGATAAGATCAACAGCGGACAGGGCACGATCGGCCAGTTGGTGGTGAACCCGTCGCTTTACAACAATGCCGACGCGATGGTGAGCGAGGGCCGTAACCTGGTGACACAGATCCGCGAGAACCCGAAGAAGTACCTGACTTTCCACGTCAAGATCTTCTGAGCGGCCGGGGGGGTACCCCCTCCCCACTCCTCGCGTTCCAGATCGGCAAGGTACTCGTTTGCAAGCCCCTTACCGCTTCTGTGGATGACTAAGTTGTTGAGAGAACCACCTTTACGCCCAAAGATATCAATCCATTAGACTTATGACGGGGTGGCGGCGCTAAGTAGTTGACAGAGCCATACTTACAGCTAAGCACTTCATCCCGTTAGCTTTACGGGTAAGTATTTCCATCCATTGTCTTTAGATCCATCTTCTTGAAAACAGAAGGGTTCCGAGATTTTCAGGCCGGAAGGTCTCCAACCGGTTTCTCCCCTATTTCCAGCATAGCGTAATGGAGGGTATCAACCGGCAGCTTTCGATGGGCCACGACCCTGAGCGATCCAAATCGGGATTGCGCTCATGAGAACCGACAGACCACTGACCTCAGCAAAGAACAAGCGGTGCACGTCGATCGCGTTCAATTCTCCAATTCTTCCATTCACCCGACGTAGTCGCACTTTGACGGAAGTTTCATGGTCTACACAACGGCGACTGAATTAGTCTCTTTTAACCAGGACCAATTCGGTCCTATTGAGACTCTTTGGAAGGCCGTTTGTTCATGTCATCTCCCCGATCCTGCTTTGCGCTTCCCTGTCTTCTGCTCGTTTTATCCGCGATGTCGTCTTTCGCTCATTCCGTTCCATCCGCAAGTGCTTCTCTGACAGATGCTGCCGTGGAGCCATCCACTTCCGATGGGAAGCCCGCGATTGTTCACGTCGAGGGCGTAATCCTGGATGAATCCGGCGGACTGCTGCCGGGTGCGAAGGTGCACTTCGCCGCCGAAACAGCATCAGCGACGGATGTGGTTGCGGACGCGACCGGCAGCTTTCGTGTCGATCTGCCGGCGGGGAGCTATCGCGTTTCGGCGGTTGAGAGTGGGTATCAGCAGGTGGAGCAGCCGCTTGATCTCCATGGCGGAGCCGAAACACACCTGAAGCTGACTTTGAAGATTCAGAAGAACGTGGAAAGTGTCACCGTTACTGCGACGGATGGCTATGCCACGACTATCGATACGACAGCGAGCCGGGTATCGATCCGGGTGCTGGATCTTCCGCAGTCAACGTACACGGTGACCCATCAACTGCTGGAGGACCGCGGCGTCGATAGTTTGAAGGACGCGCTGGCGGGCGTGCCGGGAGTGCAACCGACGCTGGGCGAGGGACGCCGCGATTCCTTCGATATCCGCGGCTTCACGGCGGGGGGAGACCAATACATCGACGGCGTGCGTGACGATGCGCAGTACTTCCGCGATCTTTCGAACACGGAGCAACTGGACGTGGTGGAAGGGCCGGCGGCGGTGCTCTACGGGCGCGGCTCGTCGGGGGGCCTGGTGAACCGCGTCACCAAGAAGCCGACGATGGAGGGATTGGAAGGCACGATTGGCGTGACTGGCGGCAGCTACGGCGAGCGGCGCGTGGAGGCGGATGCGTCGGATTCATGGCTGGGCAACATGCTGGGCGGGCGGTTGACCGGCGCGGGAGAGTCCACAGGCAGCCAGCGGCACTACTACTATATGAACCGCTACGCGTTTGCGCCGACACTGCGCTGGCGGCCCAGCGAGAAGACGGACATGTACGTGCAGGTGGAGCGGCTGCGCGACGAACGGCTGCCGGACCGGGGCATTGCGGCGGTCCATGGTCCGCAGGGCGTGGTGCCGATTGGGAACTATTATGGTTACATTCTCGGCTCCTCTGCTGCGCCGCACGATTACATTCACGAAGGCGCGACGGACGAGACTTTCGATCTTCGTCACGACTTCGACGATGGCTGGCACCTGCACGAGATCTTCCGTAACGCGGGCGACACCGTGGACTGGTCGACGATCTATCTGAACCAGCTCGACTCGGATGGCGTGATCATCGCGGGGCAGTCGTCGACACGCGCGCGTGCCGTAGCCTCGGCATTATTCGAGGCTGGTGCTGATGCGACTGGTACAACACAAGCCGCAACTGGCAATCCGGTCATCTCGCGCGGACAGTACAACGCGAATCAATTCCAGCGGAATGTCTTCGACCAGTTGGAGGCATACCGCAGCGGGCGCTTTGCCGGGATCGAGCATCTGCTGCTGGCGGGTGGCGAATATGGGCGGCAAACGGTAGACCGTTTGCAGTTCCGCGGCACGGCTCCGTCTACAACGCTCTACAACCCGATTCCCGACCAGGCGCCGACGCTGGGCACGACGCCATCGGTGAACAACCGCTTCCTTGCGCAGACCGCGGCGTTCTACGTGCAGGACCTGATGCAGCTTGCGCCGCAATGGAAGCTGATGGCGGGAGCGCGCTTTGACAATTTCAAGCAGTCGCTGGAGCAGCGCCTGCCGAATTCGCCCGATCTCAGCGCGCGTGGACAACAAGTGGAGCCCGCGGGTGGGGCTGCTCTATCAGCCGCGGCCGTGGAGCACGGTGTATGCGAGCTACTCGCGGAACTTCGATCCGTCCGGGGAGTCGCTGAACCTGGCGGCGAACAATGCGGACCTTGCGCCGGAGCGCACAGCGAACATCGAGGGCGGAGCGAAGTTTTCGAGCCTGGGCGACAAGCTGGTGACGACGGCGGCGGTGTACCGGCTGCAGCGCAACAACATCAAGACTCCTGACCCGGCGAATCCGGATCAGTTGATCCTGGCGGGCGAGCAGCGCACGCTGGGGGCGAGTCTCGCGTTTCAGGGAAGCGTGACGCAACGCTGGATGGTCTATGGGGGCTACGCATACCAGGATGCGGTGGTGACGAAGTCGAATGCGAGCTTCAACGGCATTCCGTTCCAGGGCAAGCGGCCGTACGACATTCCGCTGCACAGCGGGAGTGTTTGGTCGACCTATCGCTTTGCCAATGGATGGGGGGCGGGCGGCGGCGTGTACTTCAACACCGACAGCTTTGCCTATACCGACAACCTCGTGGAGTTGCCGGGCTATACGCGGCTGGACGGGACGCTCTTCTATCACCGGCGGCATGCGGAATTTGACGCGCACCTGTCGAACCTGACGAACACGCGCTACTACGATTCGTCGCACTCGGACCTGGAGCTGTTTCCGGGCGCGCCGATCAGCGGGGGAGTGACGGCTCGTTATCGGTTTTAGGGTCGCGCGGTATCTGCTGAACACGGAAGATTTAACTGCTGCGTAGAACCTCCATCGCTTCGACGCGAGAGTCGCGATATGCCGGTCGGCCGCCGGCGATGCTCGAGAGGCCACCGAACAGGGCAGAGAAAAGGGTGAAGGTGAGCGGGGCGAGGTGAGGGCTCTCGGTTCGAGAGTCGATTCATTACCGGTTCGTGATGCGGGCGGAAATTCCTGAACTAGCAAGACGTTGTGATCGCGACGAAGGCAGGAGCCGGGCAACTATAGCGAGCGCAGGTGCCCGGCTCCAACCTCGGCATTCTTTTACTGCACAGAATACGAGACGCTGGATCGACGGATGACGTTGTAATGGCTATCGAGGTCCAGAACCGTCAAAGTGTGGGAGCCAGACCTGACAGTGAAGTATTGATTCACGTCTGCGCCTGAATACCGGCCAAGTTTGACTCCATTGTCCCAAATCTGCATTTGGCTTATGGTCTGCGATTCGGTTGCGTGAGCTACAACGTGAACCGTAGAGATGCCCATGTTTTGATTGGGTGTAGGGGAAATAATCTGCAATCCATTTACCAGGGGCTGCACGGTGTAATTCACTGAGGATTGATGAAGGGTGTGAAACGCGGAATCGAAATCCACCACGGTGGTGGTGTGATTCCCGGGGGCCAGGCTATAGGTGGCATCGACCTGAGTGCCATACACGCCGAGCTCCACGTTATTATCCCAGACTTGTGTCTGGCTCACAGCCTGGCTCTCCGATGCAGAAGCCATCAAATGCACTGCTCCGACGACCGTAGCGCCGCTTCCCGGGCTTGAAATGACGACACTATTGGACGCACTTCCAGATGTGGGGCCTGTCGTGAAGAAGTCGGCCATGGGAGTAGCTTTCTGCGCGGCGCCGGGACAAATTGGCAGGCCCATAGCAACACACGCAGTCTTCAGTACGTTTTCGCTGTGATAGGTAGCAGTGGATTTATAGCCCGGTTGCACCTGCGGGCCAATCACGAGAGTAGCAGTACGTCCTCCGCATCCCTGCTTGACGGTGGCAGAGCAACGGTTGTCGGTGTAGAGAGTGCCTTCATCCCAAACAATGAACAGGATGCCGTCGCCTCCGGGGCTGAATTCCGGACGGGCGAGAATTGCCGGGATATTCGCATGAAGCCACTGATCGGCGGCCTGAAGACTTCCGCTATGCGCATCTTCGGTTGCATCCGGAGTGATGTAGGCATAGTTGACCGTCTCGCCCTGAGCAAAGTCGTCTGCCATCTGGGAATAAGGAACACTGTTCGTGTCCTGGCCCGTTTTCGGGCAGACATCGGTGAAATCGATGAGCGGATTGTGGCGACGATAGTAGTTGTTGTTTGTGCCTCCGTAGAGTCCCTGAAAGCCGGCAGAGGGCATGTTCTCCTGGTAGGACCTCCAGGTATATCCCTGCTTCAACAGCTCGCGAACGATATTGTCATTGCTGTGGTTGCATGACACTGTGTTGTTATTTGGTTCAACAGGCGCACCGGCGACGAGCCACATCAAGGCGGTCAGGGAACTATGTTGATTGGAGTAGAACTGCGTGGCAAGTCCATACTGGCTAATTAGCTGGTTGTAGTACGGCATTTTAGAATTGCCGACTACATCCTCATAGCTGTGATTTTCCTCGGTGACCATCCACACGTGGGAGGATCGGGGAACCGTTTGCGCGCTGACGAATTGGGCAGCAACTAGACATGAGAGTAGACACAGTTTCGAAAACATCAATGGACCTTTCCTAAGGTAGGGGGGTTGGTAGGAAATTTATTGCCAAGATATACACGTCAAGGTGGGAGTTTGCATGAACTATTTGTGAATTGGACATGCAACGTTTGTGGCAGTCCCGCGTATTTGTGACAATTATCGTTTCAGTTTGCACAGTTTCGAATACGCCACGGTTACGATTTCCGCTTTTACCGTGAGTAGCTGCTTCCCTCTCTGTTGAAGAGGAGCCACGGATCGCATTGCTTGCTGCTGGCGCAGAAAGAGCTCGGACGCTATGGCCGAAGTAATTCGGTCATGAAAACTTCCGGTGACGCGGATCATCCGGTGGCTATCGAGAGCCGTTGTGGGGACTGGCCTCGGCCCGTTTCATTGTTCCTTGCCACTCAAGAAATGAGCGGCAACTTCCCTCTAAGAGCGAGTAGAGAGAGTTCAGGGACGAATTAAAGAGATGCGAAGTCATGCTCCGTGAGCTTGCAGGAACCTGCGAGCGCGGCCGCCTATTCGCTGCGGAGAACCTCCATCGGTTCGACCAGCGAGGCGCGGTAAGCGGGACGCCACGCCGCTATGACGGCGAGGACCCCGAAGAGAACGAGGACGAACGCATAGGTGAGCGGATCGGCGGGGCTGGTCTCGAAGAGGAAGCGGCGCATGAGGCTGGTGACCGCAACGGCGCCGGCGAGTCCGATGATTGCGCCTGAGGCGGTGAGCGTGAGGCTCTCACGAATGATGAGCATGGAGACCTGGGCGCGGTTCGCGCCCAGCGCGAGGCGGAGACCGAACTCGCGCTTGCGCCAGCCAGTGGTGTAGGCGATCAGGCTGTAGACGCCGATGGTGCCTACGCCGATGGCAAGCAGCGCGAAGACGGTGAGCAGCGTCGCGAGCGAGCGCGGCGCGGCGGTGGAGGCGGCGACTACCTCGTCCATGGTGCGGATGCGCGTGACGGGAATGCGCGGATCGAGTTCGGCGACCATGCGGCGAAGTTCACCAGCGACCTCGCCCGCACCGATGTTCGACCGCAGGACGATGTTCATCACCGGTTTTTCATTGTTCGGGTTCATGGGGAGATAGATCTGCCAGCCAGCACCCTTCTCAAGGCTTTGCTGGCGCGTGTCGCTGACGACGCCCACGACGACGTCAGCGGTCTTCATGTCCAGGACGGCGGGCGAGGGCTCGATGGTGACGGACTCGAGGTGCTTGCCGATCGGGTCCTGGTTGGGCCAGAGATAAGCGGCGAGCGATTGATTGACGAGGATGGCGCGGCTGCGGCCGCCGGCGTCGAGAGATTGAAAGAGCCTGCCGCGGCGGAGGTGGATGCCCATCATCGGGAGATAGGCGGGGGAAACGATGCTGCTGGATGCCTCCATGGAGAGCTGGCTGGGACTGCGCGGGTGGCCTTCGGCGTCGAAGACATACCAGTCGTCGAGGCCGGAGAGCGGCAACGCGTCAATGAGGGCGGCATCGGCGACGCCGGGCAGCCCGTGGGCGCGCGTGATGAGGTTTTGATAGAAGGCGGTGCACGCGCCCTTGCTGTGACAGGCATCGCGATCAAGGGAGATCTGCGCACTGACGAGGCTTGATGTGCGGAAACCGGGATCGACGCTGGAGAGACGGGAGAGGCTGCGCAGCATGACGCCGGCAGCGGTGATGACGATAACGGCGAGGGCGATCTGGCCGATGACGAGCAGGCGCGAGGCGCGGAAGCGGCCTGTCGAGCCGAAGACGTTGGTCTCGTTGAGGCGGAGCGAGCTTTGCAGGTCGAGACTGGCGGCTTTCCATGCGGGTGCGAGACCGGCAAGAATGCCAGTGATCAACGAAACGACCACAGCAAAAGCCAGCACATCGCCACGCAGCGCGATGTTGGCGAGGCGGGGCGTCTCTGGTGGAAGCAGCAGCTTGAGTGCGTGAAGTGTCACTGCAGCGAGCACGAGTCCGCCAGCGCCGGAGAGCACGGCGATCACACCGCTCTCCGTGAGTACTTGCTGAAGCAGGCGGCGCGCGTTGGCGCCGAGCGCGCGGCGCAGCGCCATCTCCCGCTGGCGCGATGCGGCGCGGGCGAGCATGAGGTTGGCGACATTGGCGCACGCGATGAGCAGTACCAGGGCGACCGCGCCGAGCAGGAGCAACAGCTTGGGTCGCATATCTCCGACGACGGAATCGAGCAGTGAGGCGACCGAGACGTTCGCAGCCCAGTTGTCCGGCATGCGCCAGGGAAAGAGCGTGAGCATCTGCCGGTGGAAGGAGCGCAACTCAGCCTGCGCGAGCGCAGGTTTTACGTCTTCCTTCAGGCGCCCGATGGCGCGAAAGCCGAACACAGCCCAGGGATCGATGTTGTCGCCGGGCTTGAATGCGATAGGAATCCAGAACTGAGTCGTCGCGTCAGGAAACGCAACCCCGGCGGGAGCGACGCCAATGATCTCGCGATCGACGCCGTCGATCAGGATTTTTTTGCCGAGCACTCCGGCATCGCTGCCGAAGTGCTGTTGCCAGTAGCCATGACTTAGAACGACGACGCGATCCAAGCCGGCCGCTTCTTCTGCCGCAGAGAAAAAACGGCCCAGGGAAGGCCGGACACTTAGCGTGTCAAAAAGGTTGATGCTGACGGTGCTGCCGAAGGCACGGTCCGATGCGCCAACTTCGGTGACGTTGTACTCGGTATTGAGGGTGTATCCGGAGATGGCAGTGAAGGTGGTGGCACGGCGCTGGTACTCGCGAATCCAGCCCTTGGGAAAGCTGAGGTAGTCGGTCTGCGGGTCGATCTGCGCCAGGCGGTTCGCATGGGGAAATGGCAGCGGCTGGAGCAGGATGGAATCGAGCACGCTGAAGATGGCGGTATTCGCACCGATGCCAAGGGCGAGCGTGAGGATGGCGACGGCGGCGAAGCCGGGGCTACGACGGAGTTGCCGCAGCGCATAGCGCAGATCCTGCATGAACCTCTTCATCTGATTTTGTTCCTCACGGAAATGAGTGGCATGCGAGGCGCCATTTGCACCGATTGCGATAAGCGCCATGAGGTAAGGAAGATACCCAGTTTGGAGTGCGTTTTGCGGAAAGGCGAGTTGCGTCCGGTATCGCAAGTGGATGTCCGGATGCGAACAGGATCGCAAAGGAGAGTGAAGGGGAAGAATCACGGCCTGGCACGAACGAGAGCTGCGACTTCCGCTTTCCACAACTGTTCTCTGTGGCATGGAACCAAAGGGTTTCCGATTTCTCCAAGCCGATTGGTGAGCGACACGTCTATGCTTTCAGTGCGGCTTCCAGTGCGGCTCTCAATGCGGGAGATGGTGGATGGCGGAGTGG
Source organism: uncultured Acidobacteriaceae bacterium (assembly GCA_963757575.1). Lineage (GTDB taxonomy): Bacteria > Acidobacteriota > Terriglobia > Terriglobales > Acidobacteriaceae > KBS-83. The sequence continues at coordinate 149,626 of CAVWSD010000003.1, read as the reverse complement.
GGTGAATCGGAAGTGGCGCTCGATCCGGAGGTGACTTCTCCGGCGGAGCAGCCGCTGGCGCCTTCGGGCCACTGCCCCCCGTCGTCTCCGGAGACGCATCCACCACATCTTCTGCATCTGCCGCAGCTTCCGCACCGGCGGAGGGCGGCGGCGGCGTTCATCTTCGTGACCATAACGCTGGACATGCTGGCGATGGGGATGATCGCGCCGGTGCTGCCGCAACTGATCACCAGCTTCATGGGCGGGAACACGGCAAACGGCGCGGAGATGTTCGGCATCTTCGGGACGGTGTGGGCGGTGATGCAGTTTGGTTTTTCGCCGCTGCTGGGGTCGCTGTCGGACCGCTTCGGGCGCCGGCCGATTGTGCTGCTGTCGAATTTCGGGCTGGGCATCGACTACATGGTGATGGCGCTGGCGCCGACGCTGGGCTGGCTGTTTGTGGGGCGGGTGGTATCGGGAATTACTTCGGCGAGCGTGCCGACGGCGATGGCGTATATCGCGGACGTAACCGACCCGAAGAAGCGCGCCGAGGCCTTCGGAATGGTGAGCGCGGCCTTCGGGCTGGGATTTGTGCTGGGGCCGGCGCTGGGCGGCGTGCTGGGCAACGTGAGCCCGCGGCTTCCCTTCTGGGTGGCGGGCGGGATGAGCCTGCTGAACGCCATGTATGGATTGTTTGTGCTGCCGGAGTCCCTGAGCAAGGAGCATCGCGGGACATTCTCGTGGAGGCAGGCGAATCCGCTGGGTTCGCTGACACTGCTTAGGCGGCATCGCGAGCTCTTTGGCATGGGCTGTGTGCTTTTGCTGAGCTACCTGACGCAGCAGTCGCTGGTGAATACGTGGGTGCTGTACACGGACTACCGCTACCAGTGGAGCGCGCGAGCGGTGGGGCTGTCGCTGGCTGTGGTGGGGGTGGGATCGGTGATCGTAGGGGCGCTGCTGGTGCGGCCTCTGGTGAAATGGCTGGGCCAGCGGAGCACGCTTTTGTGGGGGCTGGGGATCGGCTGGGTTGGGTTTGCCATCTTCGGCCTGGCGCCAACGGGATGGCTGTTTCTGCTGGGAATTCCGCTGATGAACCTGTGGGGGCTGGCGGGGCCGACGGCGCAAGGCCTCATGAGCGTGCACGTGACGCCGCAGGAGCAGGGGCAGTTGCAAGGCGCGGTGCAGTGCATCCGGGGACTGACGGCGCTGATCGGGCCGGGGCTGTTCACGTTTGTGTTTGCGGCGGCGATCAAGCCGGGGGCACGGATCCATCTGCCGGGGGCGCCGTTTCTGCTGGCGGCGGTGATTCTGTTGAGTGCGCTTCCGGTGGCGGCGATGGTGACGCGGAAAGAGGCTTGACGGAGGCGAATTGCTGGAACCTGGCCTCTCGCTTCGAGGCCAGGTTCTATTCAGCAGGCAGTCAGGAGTTTTGCGGCGCGACGCGCATGGGAGCCAGGCCTTTCGTGCGCTCTGCCGCCCGCATCGTGCGCAGGCGATAGAAGGTGCACAGGTGTACGAATAGCATTGACGGCACCAAGAAGCAGGGAATCAAAACCCATGGCACATTCGTCATGATTGCCGAGCCCGGTTCCCCATGGAAGAGCTGCAGCGGCCCGGGCGATGAGGTCGCACCCAGTGTTATTGCCGACACCAGGTCCACGATTCCTAGCCCGTTCCACAACGCAATCCATCTGCTGGAAACCGCCCCTTCGGGACGGGTCAGCCGCAGAGCCAACGGCATTGCCAGCAGTCCCACGGCAACGTCGCCCCATCCTGCGATCGGCGCAAACGGAGCCGGCAGCCGCTTGGCCGCATAGAGCAGCACGAAGGAGATGCCGAGCACGCGCACGCTATGCACACCCACCAGCGCTGCTAGCGGCGTGCGTCGGACCAGATCGCGCCCGCGCCCCGTCCTCAGCACCAGCAGGCTCAGCACGACGATCGGAATGAGCACCGCGAGCCCTACACCTGGCACCCCGGGCCCAATCGGACGCGCCAATACACCTGTCGCACCCGCCATCAGAACCAGGCAGAACCAGCCGGTGAATGCGGCTGCTACCAGAGCGCGTTGCCGTGCCGTGGAAGAAAGCATGGAAGAGAGAAAGAAGACGAAGATCGCGGCGCTGGCAGTCAGCTCCGCGGTAGACAGTAGATCGAACATACTCACCTCCGTGTACCTACACTTAATGGCCCAAACGAAAATCCGGCACTGTCGCACAAACCGGCTAGCTGGAAAGCTGCGGCAGCCGGAACTTCTTCAGCACCTTTTCTACGCTGGCCTCTGCCGCCACCCACCGCGGCATGCACTTGTGCAGCATCGCATTGCCCGCTTTGGTCAGCGCTGCCTTCCGGACGCGGCCGTCCTTTGCACCCACCCACTCCACCAACCCGCCGCGTGCCAGCACGGTCAGGTTGCGCGTCAGCGTCGTCCGCTCTACTCCCAGCAGATCAGCGAGGCGGGTCATTGGCAGAGGGCCGGCCTGGGCGAGAACGGAAAGGATCGTGAACTGCGTCCCTCGCAGTCCGGAGCCGCGAAATTGCGCCTCATAGTGCGCGGTGACGGCCCGGGTTGCCCGTCGGAGCGACGAGCAGGTGCAGTGGCGTGTGCGCTCCAGTAGAGATTGGAAGTCGGCCATACTGTGTATATACACCTTTACTGACACTTTGACGAATCCTGTGCCTTCGGATGTGTAGGTGATCTGATTTGCCGCGGCGTGCGTGAGAGCAAGTTCCCTGGCCTCGGGTTTGACAAACGATTTCTGAGCGAATATTTTTGTTGCCGCCTATGTAAACGGTTGCAGCATGAGGAGCCTGGGATGAGCAAGGTATCGCGTCGTGATTTGTTGAAGACCGGGCTGCTGGCGCCCGCTGCAGTCGCAGTGGCGAATGGAATGGGTCCGATGGCCATCGCCCTGCAGGCTGGCGAGAACGCTCCTGAACCGCATCCTGCCGGAGATGTCGCGCCTGAAGGGTCCAGAGCAGGTGCGGGACGCGAGCGCCTGCTGCTGGATTTCGGATGGCGCTTTCACTTCGGCAACGCTGACGATCCGGCGAAGGATTTTGAATTCGGCACCGGGCGGACGGGAAATTTTCAGAAGACGGGGAACTTCCTTCCGGCGGGCGAAATCGCGTTCGATGATGGGGACTGGAAGAGCGTGGACCTGCCGCACGACTGGGCGATCGAGCTGCCCTTCACCAACGATCCCGCGCTTTCGAGCAAAGGGTTCTATCCACTCGGGCGGACCTATCCTGCGACAAGCGTCGGCTGGTATCGCCGCGTCTTCGAGATTCCGGCCGCGGATGCGGGCAAACGGATCTCGCTTGAGTTCGACGGCGCGTACCGCGAGACGATGGTGGTCTTCAACGGTTTTTACATCGGACGTCACAGCGGCGGATACGATCCCTTCCAGTTTGACGTGACCGACTTCGCGAATCCGGGCGGCAGAAATGTCCTGCTGGTTCGGGTGGATGCCACGTCGAGCGATGGCTGGTTCTACGAGGGGGCGGGGATCTACCGGCATGTGTGGCTGGTGAAGACGCATCCCGTGCATGTGAAACAGTGGGGCACCTTCGTGAAGGCCGAGGTGCGGACGGGAGAAGCTACTCTGTCGATCCGCACGGAGGTGGCCAACGACGGCAACGCCGCGCAGAAAGTTCGTGCTACCTGGAAGGTGCTCGACCCAAGCGGCAATGCGGTGGGGCAGGCGAGCCAGGCGGCGATTTCGATTGAAAAGGGCCGCGAGCAGACGTACACGCAGGAGATCGTGGTAAAGCGGCCCGCGCTGTGGTCGCTGGAAGAGCGGAATCGTTACAAGCTGGTGACGGAGGTGGAGGCGGGCGGCGCGATTGTCGACCGCTACGAGACGCCATTTGGCATTCGCACGATTGCGTTTGATGCGGAGAAGGGCTTCTTCCTGAATGGCAAGCCGGTAAAGCTGAAGGGCACGTGCAATCACCAGGACCATGCCGGAATCGGCGCGGCGCTGCCCGATGCGGTGCAGTACTACCGCATCCGCAAGCTGCAGGAGATGGGCTGCAACTCGATCCGAACCTCACATAATCCTCCGACTCCGGAGCTGCTGGACGCCTGCGACGAGCTGGGGATGCTGGTCTTCGATGAGACGCGCATGATGTCTTCGAACCCCGAGGGGTTGAGCCAGTTCAGCGATCTGGTGCGGCGCGATCGCAATCGGCCAAGCGTCTTCATGTGGTCGATGGGAAATGAAGAGGGGCAGGCGAACACCGAGAAGGGCGTGCTGATTCTGAGCGCGATGAAGGCGCTGGCAAAGGAGCTGGATGGCTCGCGTCCGGTGTCGATTGCGCCAACGGGAGCGATCGGGACCGGCGGCCTCGCGGTGTGCGACGTGATGGGCTACAACTACATGGACCCGGCGGCGCTCGCGTATCACAAGACGCATCCGGATAAGCCGGTGATGGGCACGGAGACGGTGAGCGCGGTGGGGACGCGCGGCATTTACATCACCGACGCGAACAAGGGCTATGTCGCCTCCTACGATCCGTACACGACGACGGGGCGCGCTTCGGCCGAAGGGCTGGTGGAGCTTCTGCGATGCGCAGCCGTGGCTCTCCGGCGGTTTCGTCTGGACAGGATTTGACTATCGCGGCGAGCCCTCGCCGAACGGCTGGCCGAATATCAGCTCGCAGTATGGCGTGATCGACACCTGCGGCTTTCCGAAGGACTCGTTCTACTACTACCGGTCGTGGTGGACGGATGAGCCCGTGCTGCACCTGTTTCCGCACTGGAACTGGACGGGACTGGAGGGCAAGGAGATTGCGGTCTGGGTGTACTCCAACCTGGACAAGGTAGAGCTTGTGGTCAACGGCAAGAGCCTGGGCACGAAGGATGTGAAGAAGAACTCGCACGTGGCGTGGGACGTGACGTACGCGCCGGGGTCGATTGAGGCGCGCGGCTACAAGAACGGCAAGCTGGCGATGACCACGAAGCGAGAGACCACCGGGGCTGCGGCGAAGCTGGTGATGACGGCGGACCGCAAGGAGGTGCGCGGGGACGGCGAGGATGTGGCGATGTTTGCCGTGGCGGTGCATGACGGGCAGGGCCGCGTGGTGCCGATCACGGATAACGAGGTGACGTTCCGGGTGACGGGCGCGGGCAAGCTTATCGGCGTGGGAAATGGCGACCCGACGAACCAGGAGCCGGACAAGGGGACGTCGCGGAAGGCGTTCTCCGGGTACTGCATGGCGGTCGTACAGTCAGCGAAAAAGGCTGGGGAGATCACTGTTGAAGCGACGGCACCGGGACTTGCACCCGCTACGGTTACGATTGCGGCCAAGGAAGTGAAGCTGCGGCCGCAGGTGGCGACGTGGGAGCGCGAGGTGCCGAAGGGCGCGGGCGTGACTGGACTGTGGCGGCCGGCGCCGCAGGAAGCCGCTGAGCTGGCGGCATTCCTGGGCGGCAACAACATGGTGTTCACGCTGCGGCAGGAAGGCAGCAGCCTGAGCGGCACGGTGGAAGGCGGAAACGTGAACTTTACCGGCGGCGGCGATGTGCCGGTGCCGATTGAAAACGGCAAGGTGGAGGGCGAGAACGTCTCGTTCAAGGCCGGCAGGCGGACATACACGGGCACGGTGAAGGGCGACCGTATCGATCTGGACCAGAAGATCGAGTTTCCGTTCAAGCGGCCCGAGCCGAAGCCAGAGTCACCGAATCGTCCGGCCGTGGGACCGGCGCCAGATGAATCGGATCCGTCGATCAATTGGGGACACCGCAGGCCAAGAGAGTTTGCGATCACGCTGCAGCGGGCGGAGCGTTAGAGGCCGTCGTCACGATTCGGAACCCGATTCGGTCAGAATGACGAGCGACGAAGAAGGATGCAGCGCTGCGGATTCTTCCGCAAGAAGGCCGCGTGCGATTGCGACCTTGGTAGCCTGCAGGGCGCTGCAACCGAGACGATCACGCAACTGTTTCACTTCGGCGAAGAGGTTGTTGCCGGTTGCGGCGAAGAAGGAGAGCGATTCGAATCCTTCTTCGCCTGGCGTTGGATCAAGCGCCTCCACTGTGATCCGATATGCGGGCATGCTCATGCCTTTTCGATTTCGCGAGCGGCGTTGTCGATGATTTCGACGATGCGGCTGCGCTGCTCCGCGGTGAGGTTGCCGGCGCGCATGCTAAGGGCCATGCGGAAGTTGTGGATGGCGCGCATGATCTGCGGATCGCGCTCGTTGGGACGGGCGGCGCTGCCGACAGCGGACATACGCTCGAGGATCTCATCGACGGCGCTACGGTTCTCTTCGAGCTCCTTCTTCCCTTCCTCGGTGATGGAGTAGAGCTTGCGCGTGCCTTCGGAGGTGACGGTCGCGAGACCGGTCTCTTCGAGGAGGGTGAGCATGGGGTAGATGACGCCGGGGCTGGGTGAATAGAGGCCGCCGAGTTTCTCTTCGATGGCCTTGATGAGCTCGTAGCCGTGGCGGGGCTTTTCAGCGATGAGGGCGAGGATGAGGAAGCGGAGGTCGCCCGAGGCGAAGAGCCGGCCGGGGCCGCCGCGTCCGCGCCAGAAGGGGCGTTCGGCGTCTCCAAACTGACCTGCAAAGGGGCCGCGTCCCCGGAAATGACGTTCCTCACGGGCGCGGTCGCATCCGTGGGATTCCCTGAAGTGTTCTTTGATTTGTTCGAATGGGTGTCTCATGGTTTGTAGTATCAAGATATATCGTAGATGTGTCAAGAGCAGTTTAGATTATTTTTAGGACAATAGCCCACCGGGGAGCCAAGTTTCTGAAAACTCAGAGATTCGCCTTTACCTCGCGGCTTTGCGGCTGGGGTGTTCGTCATCCTTTGCGTGAGTTTCGGCGCGAGCCAGACCGTCGCTGGAGTACGGTGAGAGCCAACACTGATATGCGATTCATTCGGGCTCTCTTGTATGGCGCTGTCCTTCTGGCTGTCGCGGCTGTGTCCCCAGCGCAAGAACAGCGGACGGCGCCTGCCAGCCCGACGTTTCGCGTCACGTCGAATCTGGTTTTTCTCGATGTGACGGTGCTGGACAAGAAGGGGCGCCCGGTGGTGACGGGGCTGACCAAAGACGACTTCACCATTACGGAGAGCGGGAGGGCGCAGCGGATCTTCTCATTCGACGCGCCTTCGGAAGGAGCGAAGACCGAAGCAAACGCACCCGCCACGATCCTGTTACTCGACCTTCTGAATACCGCGTTCGAAGATTCCGCATTCGCCCGCTACTCGATACGCAGATATCTCGCGCTGCAGCCGGAGAGACTGGTTTCGCCCACCGAATTGATGGTGCTGAACAATACGTCGCTGGAGATGGTGCAGGCCTATACGCGAAACAGGGCGGAGCTGATGTATGCGCTGGATCACGTGCCACGGGCTTTGCCTTACAAGCTGAGAGGAGATTGGGCCGACCAGAATTTGTCGCAATCGATCGAGGCATTGCAGCAGATCGCGTTGCAGAACAAGGGTCTGCCGGGACGGAAGAACATTCTCTGGGTTGGGAACGGAGGCCCCAGCATTCCCATGGATCCAGCTGATCCGCGATATGAGAAGTCGATGCGCTTTTTCGCGCATGGCACGACGAACATGCTGGTGGATGCACGGATGTCCCTGTTCGTGATCGACCCGGAAGGGGTGAAGGGCGGGCAGAATCCGGATTATCTCCGAATTTGGCCACAGCTCGACTTGGCAGCAATGGCCGATGTGGCGGGAGACCCATTTGCGGGGAGCATCAACTTCGGAATGCTGGTGCACGACACCGGCGGCGTGTTTTTCCGTGGCCGGAACGATGTCGACGCGGAAATACAGAAAGCACAGGAAATGGGTTCGGATTACTACACGCTGACGTATCAGCCGCCAATGGGAACTGCGGACGGCAAGTTTCGACACATTGAGGTGCACCTGCGCGATCCCAATTTGCACGCGATGACCAAAACCGGCTACTACGCTCCGGAGCCGCCGACCGCGGCCGATCCTCAGCCGCAGCCGGTGAATGCAATGGATGAGATCTCCGAGGCGGCGCAATCCAGCGTCGTGTTTGACGCGCTGGGCATGACGATTGTGCATGTCACTCGGCACCCGGACAGCAATACGGCAGAGGTCGCGGTGCTACTGAAGTCAGCGAATCTACGCTGGCAGGCAGCACAGAATGGAAGTAGCGGGACCAACGTCACCGTGGCAGCCGTAAGCCTATCGGGACGCAGAGATATCCTGGCGTCCAGAATCGAAAGACTCACTGTTCTCTCCAACAGCCAGGACGCGGCGCGCCTTGCGCAATCCAACACGCTCCTGACAGTGACGGTGCCCGTCCCGCGCCACACGCAGACGGTGCGTGTGGTGATCCGAACCGATGACGGCGGTCAGGTGGGAACCGCGGAGCTGGATCAGAAGAGCCTGCAGGCGGCTGCCGAGAGTCCGACGCCAAACCCGCAGCTTCTGCCCCGCCCAAGGCCAGTTATCCTTACGTCACAGCCGTAGAGGCTGAAGGCTTGCGCTGGCCTGGCAGAGTTGTGTTAGGTTCTTGAGTTCGAACTGAACTGTGTTTTCCGAGAGGGACTCGCCGGCTATGGTCGCGAGGCGAGTCCGACGAGGCAGGTTGCAGCCTGCGCTTCCAGTATTCATTTCCGCTTTCAAGGAGCGCCATGCAGTCATTCCGCTTTGCCGCCATTGCCCTGATGGGCACAGGTATCGCCTGTGCTCAGAGCAGTTTCACCCCGCATACGCTGAGCGCGCTGGACGCGCTGGCGGATACACCCTCGAGCGCTTCGCCGGCGGAGCCGAAGGCGCAGAAGATGCTCGACGTGAGCTCGATGGACCGGAGCGCCGATCCGTGCACGGATTTCTATCAATACGCGTGCGGCAACTGGGCGAAGAACAATCCGATACCTGCGGACCAGGCGCGGTGGGGCAACTTTGGGATGCTGGCGGAGCGCAACCAGTGGCTGCTCTACAAGGACCTGGAAGCAGCGGCGAAGCCCAGTCCGAGCCGCACGCCGCTGGAGGCGAAGTATGGGGACTTCTACGCGTCCTGCATGAACGTGGATGCGGTGAACGCCAAGGGCGCGGCGCCGCTGAAGCCGTCGCTGGAGCGCATCGCCGGGCTGAACGACAAGAAGCAGCTCGCGACCGTGTTGAGTCAGTTAGAGCGCCAGGACGGAACGGATGCGATGTTCAACTTCCAGGTGCAGCAGGACGAGAAGGACAGTTCCAAGCAGATCGCTGCTGTGCGGCAGGGCGGGCTGGGGCTGCCGGACCGCTCGTACTATCTCGACAAGTCGGAGCGGGAGACGAAGATCCGCGACCAGTACGTTCAGCACATGACGAAGATGTTTACCCTGGCGGGCGATACGCCGGAGCAGGCGGCGGCGGAAGCGAAGAACGTGATGGCGATCGAGACAGCGCTGGCGGAGGGCTCGTTGAGCCGTACCGATCTGCGTGAGCCGACCAATCGATACCACATCAAGACCGTGGCGGAGCTGGAGCAGATGGCGCCGGGCTTCGACTGGTCTGATTTACTTCGGCAAGATCGGGATTGGGTCGTTTGAGTCGTTGAACGTGGCGCAGCCCGGATTCGTCGAGGCGCTGAACAAGGCGATCGACGCGGAGAGCCTGGATACCTGGAAGAGCTATCTGCGGTGGCATGCGATCCACGAAGCGGCGCCCTGGCTGAGCGAGCCGTTTGTCGAAGAGAACTACAACTTCTACGACGCGACGCTGCAGGGCGCGAAGGAGCTGCAGCCGCGGTGGAAGCGCTGCACGAAGCTGACCGACATGGCGCTGGGCGAGGCGGTGGGGCAGGATTGGGTGAAGAAGAATTTTCCGCCTGAGGCCAAGGAGAACATGACCAAGCTGGTGGCGGCGCTGGACAAGGCGCTGGCCGAGGACATCCAGCAATTGCCGTGGATGGGCGATGAGACCAAGAAGGCAGCCGAGGCGAAGCTGGCGATGTACCGGAACAAGATCGGATATCCGGAGAAGTGGCGCGACTATTCGAAGTTCACGGTAGAGCGCGACGATCTGCTGGGCAACGCGAACCGCGGCGATGAGTTCGAGCTGCAGCGCAACCTGAACAAGCTGGGCAAGCCGGTGGACGAGACGGAGTGGGGCATGACGCCGCCGACGGTGAATGCGTATTACCAGCCGAGCATGAACGACATCAACTTTCCGGCCGGGATTCTGCAGCCGCCGTTCTATTCGGTGAGCGGCGATCAGGCAGCGAACTTCGGTGGGATCGGCGTGGTGATTGGTCACGAGATGACGCATGGCTTCGACGATCAAGGATCGAAGTACGACGGCAAGGGCAACCTGCGGGAGTGGCAGACACCGGCGGACCGTAAAGCGTTCACCGAGCGGACTGACTGCGAGGTGAAGGAGTACAACAACTTCGCTCCAGAACCGGGCGCGAACGTGAACGGAAAGCTGACGCTGGGGGAAAACACGGCAGACAACGGCGGCATCCGCATCGCGTTCCTGGCGCTCCAGAACTCGCTCGCTGCCGAAGGCAAGAAGCTGGATGGGCCGAAGGCGGATGGCTTCACGCCGGCGCAGCGCTTCTTCATCGGCTTCGGACAGATCTGGTGCGAGAGCCGGCGGCCGGAATACTCGCGGATGATGGTGAAGGTGGATCCGCATTCGCCGGGCAAGTTCCGCGTGAATGGAACCGTGCAGAACTTTGAGGAGTTCGGCAAGGCCTTCGGTTGCAAGAAGGGTGCGCCGATGTATCCGGAGAACATCTGCCGGGTCTGGTAGGATCTGCCAACCACGCAGCGGCGGGATCTGCCATCCAGGCAGTTGCGCCTTCGGCGCGTGTTGTGGGGTTCGCTTCCTTTGGTCGCTCACGTTTGCGGTTGTGGGCGACTTCAATTTGAAGCAGCAGTTCCCTTCACTTCGCTGATCTCCCTGCGAGCGATGGCTTCGGCCGGGTGACGATTCATCGACGCGGACGTCCGAGACTCGGGTGTTGTGATCTCCCGTGTCCTGACAGAGGGAGATGGGGCACCCGGCTTTTGCTGAACGTGGACGGCCTTTCCGGGACGGCTTTTCCGGGGGCGAGTAGCCCTAATGTGCTTCAACCTTTTACAATGCATGCGGGTCCCCACCCAGACTTTTAGTTCAAGCTGTTTTGGCAGCCTCGAGGCATGTCGTGTGCATCGGGACGAAGGAATCGAATGAAGTTGAAGAAATTCGGCCGGGCTGCATTGGCCCTAGCCGCCTCTGCCGTAACGATCCTCGGCATGACGTCCTGCACTCTGAGCTACACCGTTGGCTACCTGTTCATCACCGGCTCTACGCCGAACAGCGCCGGCTCCGGTTCCGGACAGATTGCCTCCTACCGCATCCAGAACGATAACGGCGCCCTGCATCTGACGCAGACCACGGGTTCGGGGGGTGGCACGAACCCGACCCAGGTGGTCGTGAATTCGAGCGGCACGTATCTCTACGTTCTAAACGCGGGGACGGGTACGGCCGCCAATCCGGCGCACAGTTCGATCGCGCTGTTCTCGATCGGCGGCCGTGGTGCGGTGACCTACCAGACGTCCTTCAGTCCACAGGGCTTCAACACCAGGAACATCGTGATCAGCGGCAACTTTTTGTATGCGCTGGACGAATTCGCTCCGGGTACAACAGGGCCGAATGGTACGCAGAGTATTGGCGACATCTCGGCCTTCTCAGTGGATCCGGCTACCGGCCGTCTGGTCACGATCCTGAACAATAACCAGAAGGATGCGAACGGACTGCCGCTGACCTACTTCCCGGTGGGAACCAATCCGACGTGGCTTGCCGTAAGCGGGGCTTTCGCATATACGGCCGAGCAGGGCCCTGTGGGCGTCAATGATCCGAACGATCCGCCGCAGGCGATCTACATTTACAACCAGAGCAGCACGAACGGCCAACTGACGCCGACGCAGAACACGCCGCTGCCGACGGGCGCCACGCAACTGACCTATATCTACGTAACGCCGCAGTACGTGTATGCGCTCGACGCGGGTCCGGTCGGCTCGACCGGGTTCATCCTGCCCTTTACGGCGAGCTCGGGCGGGACGCTGGCGGCGATCACGGGCGGCGCGCGCCCAAACAATGCGCAGGGTGCGAGTCCGGTCTTTCCCTCGCGCATGATCAAGGAGACCAGCCACAATTTCATCTGGGTGACCGCCCAGGGTATCAACACCAACAACAACACACCGGGCAGCGTGGTGACCGCATACACCATTAACACCAACGGTCAGCTGAACGATGCGAATACCGGCGGCAACATACTGACCGTGGGATCGGGGCCGCGCTGCATCGTGGAAGACCCCTCGAACCAGTATCTGTACACGGCGAATTTCAACGACAGTACGATTACGGGCAAGAAGATCGACCAGATCGCAGGGACACTACAGACGCTTCCCAAGAGCATGCCGGCGCCTCCGGGATCGCCGACGTGGTGTGCGGTGACCGGCAGCACATTCTAAGAGGGTACGGACAGGGAGTGCTGGCAGAGTGGTTACAATAAGCCAGAACTCCCTGCCTGCACGAGGAATCGCGCTGCCCTGGCAGCAGATGCATTGGCGAAGACTGCGCGAGTCGAGATCAAGAAAAGACGCGGGATCCGGGGCTGCATGAAATCCGGGGATGCGAAATGAAGGACGAAGGAAACGAATGAAGTTCAGTCAACTTGGCCAGCTTGCCCTGGCGTCAGCAGTCTCCGCCGCCCTGGTCCTGGGTATTACCGCCTGCGGGCAGAGCAACACCATCGACTTCGTCTATGTAGCTTCGGCGAACAGCAATCCGGGATCCGTGTATGGCTTTGCAGCCGACGGTGAATCCGGCGCCCTGGCGGGCATCGTCGGTTCGCCGTTTCCGGCAGGCCGCAACCCCATCGCGCTGGTGCGGGCGGTGCGGAGTGACGGCACGTATATCTACGTGCTGAACCATGACGACAACACGGTGATTGAATACGCTTCGGGCTCCGATGGGAAGCTCTTCTCGCTCAACACCTACAACATCAAGTCGGGCACCAACCCGAACGGCATGGCTGTCAGTCCGGACCAATCAACGCTGTATGTGGTTGAGGCTTATGGTCTGGACGCGAACCACAATCCGTTCAGCGCGACCACGCCAGGCATCGGCGCGCTGGTGCAGTTCCCGATCGGCGCAAAGGGCGCGCTGGGAACAGAGGTCTCCTATGCCACCTGCAACAACCCGGTGGCGGTGACGGTGCTGGGCAGCGCTTCGAATCCCGCGGGCGGCGCGGTGTTTGTGGTGAACGATCCTTCGGGTCAGTTGACTACGCTGATCGACACAGTCGCGACGCAGAACCGCGGCGCGACGGGGAACGCGACGGTGATCTATCCGCCGGCTGGCGCATGCACTGGCGGCGCGGGGGCGCAAGGGCAGATCACGAGCTACCAGATCACACCCAAGACGAATGCACTGACGCCGGGCATAGGCTCGCCTTTTGCGGCTGGCGTGGCGCCGGACGCGATCGCGACGGATCCCACCAATCGTTTCGTCTACGTCACGGACTTCCGTCAGAACCTGATGCTCAACTACACCGTTCAGGGCAACAGCAGCACCATCCAGCCGTTGCAAGGGAACGACAGCACCACGCCGACGCAGAATTTGCCGAGCGCGATCACCATCGATCCGCGCGGAAAATTCATCTATGTCTCCGACTACGGCTTTAACGGGGTCAGTGGCTATGCCTTGAACGCCACGACGGGCGCGCCGAGCGGGCTGGCAGGCAGCTCGAGCACCACCGGGACCGATCCGGGACCGGCGGCAATCGTGGTCGAGGATTCGATCGGGCGCTACGTCTACACGGCGAATTTCATCGGAAATTCGGTTTCCTCGCTGTATCTCGATCCCAACGCGGGGACCACGCAGAGCGGGCAGAACTCGCCCTTCCCGGGGGTGTCGAAGCCGACCGCAATCGTGACCGTGAAGCACGGCGATCACGCGATCCAAAAGAACGCGGCTTACTGACGCTTCTCAGAAGACGCTAAAAGGCAAGAAGCCTGCCCATTCGGGCAGGCTTTCTTGTTGCCGATGGTCTGGCCAGCGGGGAATTTTCCTCACTTACCAGAAGAGGACAACCAAACCCCTGGGAAACGCGTCTTCTCAGTGGGTTTTTGTATATCTCTGGCCCGCCATGGCTATAACAGCTGATCCAGGAGTTCGCCTTGGATTCAATACAGGTACCGTACTGGCGCCCGGGACGCCGCACTTGCGGGCGCAGGCCCACCCTGTCGAATACAGCGCCCGTCCCTGTTGTGTCCTCGCATTCAGTCCAGTTCTATGAGGATGACGCCGCGTTTCTTGACAGCCTCGCCGAGTTTGTCGGTTCTGCGCTGGGAAGCGGAGGTGCCTGCCTGGTGATTGCCACGCGGCCCCACCGCGATGCCGTTGCAGAACGGCTGAAGGTCTGGGGAGTGGATCTTTCTATCGCTACGGCTGCGGGCCGATACCTGTGCGCGGACGCGGAAGCCACGCTGGCACGATTCATGGCGGATGGCTGGCCGGACGAGAAGCGCTTCTATAGCGCGATTGAACCAATGCTGCTGCAGGCCCGGACGGCGAACCGTCATATGCCCGGCCCGGTGGTGGCCTTTGGCGAGATGGTAGCTCTGCTGTGGAGCGATGGCAGATGCGAGGCGGCGATCCGGCTGGAGGAGTTGTGGAACGAGCTTCTGCGGCAACATTCCTTCGCATTGCGGTGCGCCTATCCCATGAACTGCTTCGGGCGGAACGCACAGGAGGAATTCTTCCACAAGGTATGCGATGCGCACGATCACGTTCTGCCGACGGAGAGTTATACCTCGCTGGAGAACGAGGGCGAGCGGCTGCGCATGGTAAGCGCTCTGCAGCAGAAGGCCCAGACATTGCAGGCCGCCGTGGCGGAACGGGAGCAGGAGATTGAGCAGCGCAGGCATATCGAAGAGAAGCTGCAACGCAGTGAGGAGTTCGCTCAGAAAGTGGTCGAGAGCAGTGTCGATTGCATCAAGGTGCTCGATATGGAAGGCCGCCTGGAGTACATGAGTGAGCCGGGGCAGCGGGCGCTCGAGATCGAGAACATCGCTCCGTTCCTCGGACGGCGGTGGGTAGATTTCTGGAGCGAAGAGGACCGGCCACGCGCCGAAGCCGCACTTGCGAGGGCACAGGCAGGCGGGGTGGGGAGCTTTCAGGGAGACTGCGCGACCCTGGGTGGCACGCCGAAGAGCTGGGACGTGAAGATCACGCCGGCTTTGAATCGCGCGGGGAGTCTGGAACGGTTGATTGCCGTCTCCCGAGATATCACGGAGATCAAGCAAGCGCAGATGGCCCTGATGCAGGCGGAAAAACTGGCGGCGACCGGCCGGCTTGCGGCAACGATCGCTCACGAGATCAATAATCCTCTGGAGGCGGTCACCAACTTCATCTATCTGGCAAAGACAAGCGAAGGACTTCCCGAAGAGGTGTGCCGTACGCTGGAGATTGCCGATCGGGAGCTTGCGCGCGTAGCGCAGATTGCGCAGCAGACACTTGGCTTTTATCGCGACAATTCCCGGCAGAAGTGGGTCGTCCTGAGCGAAATTGTCGCCGAGGTGGTGGCGATTTACGAGCGCAAGATGCAGTACAAGCGACTGGGGATGGTGGTCGAAGTGAATGCGGAGTTGAAGCTGCACCTGAAACAGGGAGAGCTGAAGCAGGCGCTGTCGAACCTGATTGCCAACGCGATTGAGGCCTCCACCGAGGGTGGAAAGCTGTGGTTGCGGGCGCGGCCTACGCGCAACTGGACTGACGGTCTCGAGAGAGGGGTGCGCATCACCCTGGCAGATACCGGCAGCGGAATGTCGCCCGAAGTACAGCGGCGTATCTTTGTGCCGTTCTTCACCACCAGGCAGGACGTAGGCACGGGGATCGGGCTCTGGGTGACCAAAAGCCTGATCGAGCAACAGGGCGGCTACCTGCGCTTTCGAAGCAAGCAGGGAGCAGACCCAGGCACGGTGATGAGCTTCTTTCTCCCGCTGCATCACGCCTGAATTCAAAAATAATGAGCAGCTTTCACGATGACTTGTGCTGCAAGCGGATATGTAACTAATACTGCGTCGTAATTCTGTGGGCCAACTTTCGCAGGCCCTAGGCTAGGGCAACGTGGGCGGAGCGGCGGCCTCGCGGAAGCGCGGGGGCAGGTGCATCCAGCGCTTGATCAAGCGCTGGCCGGGGCGCTCGACCAGGTACATGACGGCGATAGCGATGAGCACCACCAATGCGTAGGAGAGCCACGGATCGAAGCGGAGCAGGCCGGAGCGCGCGATGAGGTGAGTGTCATCGTGGAGCAGGTTCCAGAGATTGAAGTGCAGGATATAGAGGCAGTAGCTGGCTTCGCCGATGACGATGAGGGGATAGATGGAGAAGAGCCGCGCGAGGTAGTTGCGGCCGGCGAGGCCGAGCACGATCAGCGCGTAAACAGGCATGAGCAGGCCATCGTGCATGAAGAGATAGGGCATGTGGCTGCCGAAGCACAGGATGGTGTAGAGCGCGGTGAAGCCGGCGACGCCGAATGCGGTGCGGATATGGCTGCGCTCCGGGATGAGGTCGTTGAAGGAGGCCAGCGCCATGCCGAAGAGGAAGGATGGCAGATGCTGCAACGGGCCGAACTTGATACCGCGCAGCCACCACCCGTTCGAGTAGCGATCGAGATGCGGGTCGCCATCGGGGTTGAGGATCATATAGAGCGCGGGCAGGATGAAGCTGAGCACCCAAAAACCGAGCATCGTCCAAACGATGTGATTGCGGGTTCGCGGGCGGCGCAGGGTGATCAGCCAGGGAAAGAGCGCGTAGAAGAAAACATCCGTGGTGAGCGTCCAGGCGGGCGTATTCCAGAAGGTGCATAGCGTGGGCGACCAGCCCTGCGCCAGAAGAAGTGTGAGACCGACACCCCAGGCAAACTCGCCGTGGGGACGCAGGCGCCACTCCTGCTGAAGAACGACGACCGAGATGAGCAGGGAGAAGAGGAAGACCGGATAGATGCGCGAGAAGCGGGCCATCCAGAAGGTGCGCGGGCGCATGAGGCCGCGGTCGGCGCGCTCACGGTAGTTGTAGGCCAGCACGAAGCCGGAGAGCAGCAGGAAGAAGCTGACGGAGACGTATCCGTTATCGACGACCGGCGCGAAGGGGCCGAAGATTTTCGGGTCGGAGAAATGGAAGAAGAGGATGTTGAGCGCCGCGAGAGCGCGCATGCCGGTGAGCGCGTCCAGCCGCGAGCGGCGAACGGGAGGCGCGTGCACGGGGACAGTTGCCGTAGCCACTGTATGCTCCGACGAGGTTCCGGCAGCGGAGGTTTCGAGCGTGACCGCTGTTTCGGAGCTTTCGGGGGTTGCTGGCAACGTGGTCGACACACGGGCTCCGCAGGGGGATATATCAGAGTGCGCTCGAAGGCGCTGGCCTTCTTTGATGATAGTGGAGTTGTGGGAAGATGCGCGCTCCCTCAAAAGTACGAGCGGGCCCGCGCCGGGCTTTGAACAGTCTCGCCCGTTACACGTAGGAGAACTATCGATCAGGCGGTGAGCAAAGGGTCGCCCGACGCGTAGCATCGCGACCGGCTTCGCTCCGCTCGAGATGACGCGAATGCGGAACTCAAGCCGTTACAAGCGAGCCGACGCGCTCGCCGGAAACGACGCGGAGGATGTTGCCCGGGGTGTTCATGTTGAAGACGATCATGGGCATGGCGTTGTCCTTGCAGAGCGAGACCGCGGTCATATCCATGACCTTGAGCCCCCGCTGCAGGATCTCGAGATAGGTGATCTCTTCGTATCTGATGGCGTCCTTGATGAGAACGGGGTCGGCGTCGTAGATGCCGTCGACCTTGGTAGCCTTGAGCAGGACGTCGGCCTTGATCTCCATGGCGCGGAGGGAGGCGGCGGTGTCGGTGGAGAAGTAGGGATTGCCGGTTCCGGCGGCAAAGATGACGACGCGGCCTTTTTCAAGGTGGCGGATGGCGCGCCGGCGGATGTAGGGCTCGGCGACCTGGTTCATCTCGATGGCGGACATAACGCGGCTGTGCACGCCGCATTTTTCGAGCGCGTCCTGGAAGGCGAGCGAGTTGATAACGGTACCGAGCATGCCCATGTGATCGGCGGAGACGCGGTCCATGTTGCGGGCCTGCTCCGCGACGCCGCGGAAGAAGTTGCCGCCACCGACGACGATGGCGATCTCCACACCGGACTCGCGGACCTCGGCGATCTCCATGCTGATCTGGTGAACGGTATCGACATCGACACCGAAACCGCGTCCGGCGGCGAGGGCTTCGCCTGAGAGCTTGAGCAGGATCCGCTTATACATGCTCCTGCGAGTATCGCATAGGGTTCGCCGGCGAGCTGCCTTCTCCATTGCTGCACGGGTGCACGGCGGTCGTTTGCTTTTAGCGGCCTGCGGCGCCAGAGGCTCCCTCGGAAACACGGGTGTAGATGAGGTCAAAGCCCGGCTGCCAGGTCTTGCCGGCGTCGTCGGAGGTGACGCCGCTCTGCTCCACAGTGCCGTCGGGCAGCAGGCGATAGGACATGCGTGTTTTTTGTTGCGGATGCCCGGGCGAGGGCCAGACTCCTTCAAGGACCATGGCGTGGCCGTCCCAGCCTCCTGTGAAGTTGACCCAGGAGCCGGAGGAGTCTACCCAGACCTGCTGCCAGGCGTGTTTGTCCGGAAGCCAGGAACTAAAGCTGCCGCCATCGCCGCCGTGCAGAGGCATCCAGTTCTCGCGAATGGCGCAGCCGGAGTAAAGCTTCTCGATCAGGCTGGTGGCGACCTTGCGATTGGGCGCGCCTTTCGGTGAGACGCTCCAGTGACCGACCCAGAAGTCGAGCTGGCGGCTTTCAGCGGAGGTGCAGCCGGCGGGTGGGGCTGGAGCCGGTGCGCTGCCGGGAGTCTGCCCAGCAGCGGCTTGCGCCCGGCCGGGTTGCGGGACGAAGGCAACGATCAGAAGCGCGGTAGCGATGTGTGAGACGAGGGTCATCCAGCACCTCAACAATTTCGGAATAACTGTCGGACGAATGTCGATTGAGCCGTGGCCCGGGAGTGATTGCTCTTGATACAGGAACTCAAACAAACTTGTACAGGTCAGAGTGACAGTGCTTCAGAGGGACGTGGCGGTATCCTGAATCAGGTTGTCGACGAGGGTTTTTCGATGCCCGGTTGCAGATACAAACCGACGGGCGCGACTGGGCGCGCTGGTGGAGTGCCTGTGGTACTGGGAAGGCGCTCCCGGGCCGCACGTCAAGGAACGTCTGCTACCACAGGCGCAGGCGGCGATGATCCTGAATCTCCGTGATGAGCCGATCGCCATATATGAGGACAGCGGCGCCGCGGGATCTTACGGGGCAGCGGTATTTTCCGGTGCGCGCTCGAATTGCTTCACCATCGATTGCAATCAGCAGGAGCGCGTGGTGGGCGTGCAGTTTGCGCCGGGCGGCGCATTTCCCTTCTTCCGCGTGCCTATGTCGGAGCTGGAGGACGCCTCCTTCGATATGAGGGACTTGTGGGGCGCGGAGGCGGCGTGGATGCGAGAGCGCGTGCTGGCCGCGCGGACGCCGCGCGCGATGCTCGAGGTGCTGGCGAAGTGTCTCGATGAGCGGCTCGGCGCGACTGTTTGCCATGCGGCATCGAAGGCGGCGCTGGGCAATTCCGACCGGTTGCATCCCGCGGTGGTGTACATGGCGGGTGAGCTGGACCTATGCGATGGACCGGGGCGCGTACATTCCGTGACGGGAAAGATCGGGATGAGCCAGAGGCGCATGGCGCAGCTTTTCCATGAGCAGGTAGGCGTGTCGCCGAAGACCTTTCACCGGGTGAGGCGCTTTCAACACACGCTGGCGCGAGTGCGCGGCAGCGGGCAGGTGGACTGGGCCGGCGTAGCGGTTGAGTGCGGCTACTATGACCAGGCGCATCTGAGCCATGATTTCCGCCAGATTGCGGGGATGACGCCGAGCGCCTACCTGGCAGCGGCGACCGAGCATCTGAATCATGTGCCCGTGCGGGACTAAGGCCGCTCCGGGACTGGAGCTTCCGATTTTTACAAGACGCCGCATGTGAGCCGGGAGCAGAATTGCCTTCCAAAGGAGAGTTGCGATGGCGCAGGTGAAAGCGATTCCGGAGGGCTGCCACAATGTGCAGCCGTACCTGATGTTTGCGGGGTGCGAAAGGGCAATGGAGTTCTATGCGAAGGCTCTGGGCGCGCGCGAAGTGATGCGCATGAAAGGGCCCGATGGCCGCGTGGGCCACGCGGAGATGCAGATCGGCGACAGCCGCATCATGATGGCAGACGAGGCACCGCAGATGGATGCCTATGGCGTGAAGCACTACGGGGGATCGCCGGTCAGCCTGATGCTCTACACGGAGGACTGCGATGCGCTGTACGCGCGTGCGCTCGAGGCCGGCGCGGAGAGCCTGCGCGAGCCGACGGACCAGCCGTATGGCATTCGCATGTGCGGGGTCCGCGACCCGTTTGGCTACAAGTGGTGGATCGGCACACAGATACAGGAGATGTCAGCGGGCGAGATGCAGGAGGCCACGCTGGCGACGCACGGGACGGTCTGAGACGACCTGAGGTGTGATATGACGACAGACACGTTTCGCCGCACGGCGCTCGCCTTGCCGGGCGCGATCGAGAGCGAACACATGCACCATCCGGACTTCCGCATCGAGAACCGAATCTTCGCGACGCTGGGTTCGCCCGATGCGGCATGGGGCATGGTGAAACTGCCGCCCGAGGAACAGCAGAAGCTGGTGGAGGCGATGCCCGACGCGTTCCAGCCGGCAGCGGGCGCGTGGGGACGACAGGGGTCGACGCTGGTGCGGTTGGAAAAGGCGAAGCTGCAGGTGTTGACGTATGCGCTGGAGATGGCGTGGCGGATGGCGCAGGCGAAGCCGGCCAAGAAGAAGTCCGCTTAGCGCGGTACTGCCCATATTGCAGACGTGTTGTGGGTCACACTTTCGCTGGTGCAAGGAGAACAGCGTCATCATCCCTCCACTTCGCTTCGCTTCGGCCGAAATGATAGGAGTACATCGGCGGTTTTTCTTTGACCTCCGACGTCCGCACCGCGGGCGCAAGTATGACGGCGGCTGTACCGAGAACGCACAACCCTGCAAAGAACTCTCCCCCTGTATCTGTTTCACGTATTTACTTTCCTTCGCAACGCAGCCAGGATTTGATCCTGCTTCCTGGGCCCGCGTAGCGTATGCTGTCTCGCCGAACTCAGCGGCAAGGAGCTGGATTGAGGCTTTCTGCGTGATGATGGATTCGGAGGATGCAGGCGATGGCGACGAATGCAGACGATCCGAACCGCGGCAGCTGGTGGAAGCCGAAGGATATACGCCGAAGTGCGATCGGTGCCTTCAAGACGGGCGTAGCGGCGGTGCTTTGTCTTTGGCTGGGAGATCTGTTCGGACTGAAATACAGTTACTGGGCGGCGATTTCGGCGATTGTGGTGATGAGTTCGGAGAGTGCGATGAGTCTTGTGGCCTGCCGCGACCGGCTGATCGGCACAGCCATCGGCGCGATGCTGGGATGGGGGACCTCCTATGTCTCGCGTGGGCACTATCGTGGGCACTATCTCGTGTATGGGGTGGCAGTGATGCTTTGCCTGCTGGCCTGCAGCACCTTGAAATTCGAGAAGGCGGGAAGGCTGGCGGGTGTGGCGCTGACGATCGTCGCGCTGGTCAAGTTCGACGGAGGTCCGGCACAGGCTGCGCTGGGGAGATTTTTAGAAGTTAGCCTGGGTATAGTGGTCGCGCTGGCGGTGACGCTGCTGGTCTTTCCCGAGCGGCCGGCGGAGTTTGCAGATCGGGTTTCGCACTGATTTTGTTATCGGCGCATATGAATGCCAGCGAGAGAAGAATTGGAATCAACTATGGTTTGGCTTTTACGGTCTCTCGTTATTGCATGGTTGACCAGCGTGATGGGTGCTGCCCTCCCGGCGATGGCACAATCCCGCACGACACCGCCGGCTCGCGATCCGCATACGGCTGGCTATGTTGCGGCGAGGGAGTTGCCGGATGGCGCGAATGCTCCGGCGGATGCGGATGGGAACTTCATCCTGGGACCGACGCACGCATCCGCTCCTGAGATGGCGGTGAAGGAAAGTGTTCCGCACGGAACGGTTTCTGAGTTCACGATGAGCTCTGCGGATAGCAGGCTCTATCCGGGCATTGCGCGGGAGCCGCATACGTTCGGGACGGCGGACCCTCGCAATCCGGCCAGACTTATTGTGACCACGAGCCACCCGGCCCCGTATACGCGGCGGGTGACGGTATATGTGCCGAAGCAATATGTAACCGGCACGGTTGCGCCATTCATTGTCGGGGCGGATGGGCCGGACAGAGAGTTGTTCCGGGCGCTGGACAACCTGATCGCCGAGCACCGGGTGCCGGTGATGATTGGGATTTCGATCAGCAATGGCGGAGGCGATGCGCAGGGCAGCGAACGCGGCCTGGAGTACGACACGATGTCCGGGCGGTATGCGGAGTTCGTCGAGACAGAGGTGCTGCCTCGCGTAGAGGCGCTCTATCATGTGCGATTGACCAAGGACCCGGATGGCCGGGCGGCGATGGGCGGCAGCTCCGGCGGTGCGTGCGCGCTGATCATGGCGTGGTATCACCCGGAGCTTTATCATCGCGTGCTGAGCTATTCCGGGACATTCGTGAACCAGCAGTGGCCGTATAGCGAGACGACGCCGCATGGTGCGTGGGAGTTCCATGAACGGCTGATTGCAGAGAGCGCGCGGAAGCCACTGCGCATCTGGATGGAGGTGGGCGACCGGGACCTGCTGAATCCGAATGTGATGCGCGACGGCATGCACGATTGGGTGCTGGCCAACGAGCGCATGGCGCAGGTGCTGGCGGCGAAGGGCTATCCCTACCAGTTTGTGTTTGCGCGGAACGCAGGGCACGTGGATGACAGCGTGAAACAGCAGACGCTTCCTGAAGCTCTGGAGTATGTGTGGCGGGACTATCGCGTGCCGCCGCAGCATTGAATCTGGTATGGATGAATGACAGGTGGACGTTGGACGAATTCAGTAATTGATTGAGGTGCCGGGATATGTGCCGCAATATCAAGATGCTGTTTAACTTCGATCCTCCGGTGACGGATGAGGAGGTTCGGGCGGCTTCGTTGCAGTATGTGAGGAAGATCAGCGGGTTCAGCAAGCCGTCGAAGGCGAACGAGGCTGCGTTTCTGGCCGCGATCGAAGAGGTGGCGGATGCATCGACGCGGCTGCTGCGGTCTCTTGCGACGAATGCGCCGCCACGGAACCGGGACGAAGAGGCTGCGAAGGCGAAGGCTCGCAGCGCTGCACGATTTGCCACATGAAAAATGAAGAGAGCGAGCGGGAGGCGAGGTTGCGCCCTACGCAGCTCTCTTCTGGTTGCGGTGATAGTCGTCCGCTTCGCGGGTCCATCGAATTGCGTCGAGTCCTTTGGCCGCGGCGGCCGGCGGCTCTGCTGACGTTTGCGAGACGTCAACAGGGGCCAGACAAAACTCCTGCTTCCGCATAGTGAGCGGAAAGTACATCAGTGCCGCAGCAGGACCGCATATGAGAAGAAATACGCCGAGTCCCATAAACTGCCTCCCAGTTGTTCTGTTGTACGACGCGTAGCCTGGCGATGGACAGATACCGCCTTCGCGAAATCGAAGTTACTCGTCACCACGTGCGTGATTACGCGCGAGCGAAAAGAACCTTCGCTGCGACGGCACGCTTGTCCAGCTTGCAAACAAAGTGCAGATTTCTGCACCTCGGGGACCTCACTTGCGGGGCGTGCCTCACTTGCGAACGTCTGCCGGCTCCCGATTACGAGAAGCGCAGCGGTCCTTTTCGGGATTCCCATCGTGCTCAGAAGAGTCGTTTGGGATGCCGCCGCACATCTTTCTCGATGGCGTTCCATTTCTTTCGCGCTTCGCGTGCGCGGTGGATGTCGGTTTGTAGTTCGAGATAGCTGAGCTCCTTTTGCAGTTTGCGATAGCTGCGCAGTCGGTCGGGTTCGAGTCCGGCTTCGCGAACGGCGCAGCCGGGTTCCTGGTTATGCCCGCAATCGCGAAATCGGCACAGCCGAGCCAGCTCGCTGATGTCGGCGAAGGCGGTGTCGATGCGCTCCGGATCTGCCCAGAGTTGCAATTCGCGCAGTCCGGGCAGGTCCATGAGTAGCCAGTTGCCCGGCATGCGAATGAGTTCGCGATGCGTGGTGGTGTGGCGCCCCTTGCTGTCGGAGTCGCGCACATCCGTGGTGCGCTGACGCGCTTCGCCGAGCAGTGCATTCACAATGGTGGACTTGCCAGCACCGGAGGAGCCTATGAGGGCCGCGGTCTGGCCAGGTTCGACGTTGCAGGAGATGACATCGAGGCCCCATGGCTCGAGAGCGCTGAGCGCGAATACGGGGACCCCGGGGGCGTGACGCTCGGTGAGCCGAACGACATCTGCGAGGTCGTCATCTGAACGATCATCTCGCTCTGCGAGATGGGCGCGAAGATCTGCTTTGTTGAGCAGGATGACGGGACGGGCGCCGCTCTCATGCGCGAGGACAAGATAGCGTTCGAGACGGCGCGGGTTGTAGTCGCGGTCGAGTCCACTGACGAGGAACAGCAAATCCATGTTGGCGGCGAGGACCTGGGCGCGCAGGCGCTTGCCCGGCTCCTTGCGCGAGAGTTGCGTGCGTCGAGGCAGGATCTCGGAGATAACGCTTCCCTCTCGCAGCGTGACCCAATCGCCGACACATGGCGGATCGAGATCTAGATGACGGAGATGGCCGCTGATGGTCGCGGTAACTTCGCCGGTTGTTGTCCAGACGATGTACTGGTCACGGTGGACTAGAGCCACTCGGGCGCAGGCGGGGTCGGGTGTTGCCTGGGGCGCGTAGTGCGCCCAGCCTATTTCTTCGAAATTCATGTCTAAAGCCTCTTTGTGGTGAGAAGACACACATCGGCTGCGCTACCCGTGGGACTGGCAGCGATCGAGACGAGGGATTAGACAGAGACGGTCATAGGCGGAACCGGGCAGAACCTTACGGCAATGCCCTGCGGGATGGTACCAGAATTACCGCAATTCGCGTGACGGGGAAATCCACTGGATTGGCTTGCTCGTATCTATGGTGATCATGGGTGATCATGCGAGTTCGTGAAGCCATCATCGCTGCTGCATGCGGGCTTATCTTCGCCGGTGCGGCGCCGGCGCAGACTCCAGTTTCGACGCTCCACTGGCAGCCGTGGTCGGATGCGGCGTTTGCCGAGGCGCGAGCGCAACACAAGTTTGTGCTGCTGGATCTGGAGGCGGTGTGGTGCCACTGGTGTCATGTGATGGACGATGTCACGTATCGCGATCCCATCGTGGTGCGGCTGCTCGGGGAGCGATACATCCTGGTGAAGGTGGACCAGGATGCGCGACCGGACATCTCCAATCGCTACGAGGACTACGGCTGGCCGGCGACGGTGGTCTTCGCCGCGGATGGATCGGAGATCGTGAAGCGGCAGGGATACATTCCGCCGCGTCCGATGTCGTCGATGCTGCAGGCGATCATTGAGGATCCGTCGCCGGGGCCAAGCGTGGAGAAGGAAGCGAGGTTTCATCCGGCGGCGGATTCGGCGATAACCCCGGCGTTGCTGCAGCGCCTTCAGTCGCAGTTCGAGAAGCAGTACGACGCGCAAGCGGGTGGATGGGGATTCGGCCACAAGTATCTGGACAGCGATTCGGTGGAGTATGCACTGCGGCTGGAAGCTCGTGGAAATGCGGAGGAGGCGCGGCGCGTGGCCGATACACTGCATAATGCGACGGCGCTTCTCGACCCCGTGTGGGGTGGTATGTACCAGTATTCCGTAGGCGGGCACTGGACCGAACCGCATTTCGAAAAACTGATCTCGATACAGGCCGCGGCACTGCGCATGTACTCGCTGGCCTATGCGCAGACGCAGAACCGGGAATACCTGGACGCTGCGAAATCTGTGCATCAATACGTTACGAACTTTCTAGAGTCGTCTGCCACCGGCGCTTTCTTCGTCTCGCAGGATGCCGATCTGCATGATGGGCAGGAGAACGAGGCTTACTTCAAGCTCTCCGATCGAGAGCGGCGCACGCAGGGCCTTCCGCGGGTGGATAGGCACGTGTATGCGCGTGAGAACGGTTGGATGATCTGGGCGCTCTGCGACTACTACGCTGGGTCGGGCGATGCTTCGGCGCTGGCGCAGGCGCGGCGAGCCGCTGAGTGGATCGTCGCGCATCGCAGCCTTCCGGGCGGGGGCTTCCGGCATGGCGAAGCCGATGCTTCGGGACCGTACCTTGGCGATACTCTCGCGATGGGAGAGGGCTTTCTCGCGCTTTACAACGTAACCGGCGATCGCAGATACCGGAGAGCGGCCGAGCGGGCAGCGCTGTTCATCGCGGCGCACTTCGCGCCCGCCACACCAGGCACGGGCTTTGTCACTGCGGCGAAGGCGGCCGACGCTGGCTATCGTCCACATTCCGACCGCGATGAGAACATCGCCGTGGTGCGCCTCACTTCCCTGCTTGCAGTGGCCAGCGGCGACAATCGATTCCGTGCGACCGCGGCGGAAGCGATGCGCTATGTTGCGGCGGAGGCAGTGGCGCTGCGGCCGCTCTCCGCGGGCGTTCTGCTGGCCAACCAGGATATGACCGAAGCTCCGGTGCACGTGACGGTGGTCGGCGCGTCCTCCAGTCACGAGGCAATCGCGCTTCACGCCGCCGCGCTGCGCGCGTTGACATCGCATGAGCTGATCGAGGTACGCGATCCATCCGATTCTCACCCATTGCCCACGACTGTCCGTTATCCCCGACTGGATCGTGCGGCGCTGTTTCTGTGCACGGCGCGAGCCTGCTCCTCTCCGATCTTTAAAGCCGAGGAGGTGCGAGGAAAGATCGAGCGGGCGGAGCTGCACTCGGTTCGGTGACGCTGCGGTAGAGCATCTTCTTGACGGCGAGACACGGTGTCCTCGCGTTTCGTTCATACAATGTAGAGCCGCAGCATCCACCAGATGAGGAACAATGCGATGAAGCCCGCCACAATGTGAGTGACCCACTGGCCCGGAGTTCGCGGTCTGCCGAGGTTGAACACGTGGCGATGGTAACAGGCGCGTCGCCGCTGCGCTTTGTTGCGATGGAGAGCGCTTTGCGGAAAGTGGATTGTTGGGAGCGCACCGGGCTTACTCGGCGCGGAGGGCCTGGACTGGATCGATGCGGGTGGCGCGGATGGCAGGGAGCAGGCTGGCGAGGCCGCCGGTGAGAAGCAAGACGCAAGCGGCGATGGCGGCGATCCCCATGTTGAATTCACCCACGTCGTAGAGGAGTCCGCTGATGGCACGTGCGGCGACGACAGCGAGCGCGATGCCGGCGAGCGTGCCGAATAGCACGGGGGTGACGCCGTCTTCGAGGATGAGGCGGTAGATTTGCGCGGGCTGCGCGCCGAGCGCGATGCGGATGCCCAGCTCGCGCGTGCGCTGCAATGCGGAGTAGGCGACGACGCCGTAGATGCCAAGCGCAGCGAGAACGAGCGCGCAGGCCGCGAAGGCGAGCAGCAGATGCATCTGGAAGTTGCGTGCGGCAAGTGAGCCGTCGACGACGGTTTCCATGGTGCGGACTTCGGGAACGGGGACCTGCGCGTCGATGCTCCAGATGGTTTTGCGGATGGGCGCGGCCATGCCTGCCGGATCATTGTCCGTGCGGAGAACGAAGGAGCCGGTCAGGTTGGAACGGTAGGTAATGGGCACGTAAACCATGGCTGGTGGTTCTTTGCTGAGATCGACGGCACGCACGTCGCCGACGACACCGATGACCTGGATGGGCTTGCCATCAGGGTCGCCCCGGCGAAAGAACTGGCCGACGGGATTCTGACCATGCCATGCGATCTGCGCCGCATGCTGGGAGACGACAGCGAGGTTTTTGCCGCGGTCGTCGTCGACGAAAAAACGTCCGGCGATGAGCGGGACGTGCATGGTTTCGAAGTAGCCGGCGCTGACCCAGCGGAAACTTGCTGCGGGCCGTGAGAATAAGGGCCGGGTGTCGGAGGCAAGAGAGATGAGATCGCCCCAACGGTCGCCCTCAAGCGGTAGGACGCTGATAACACCAGCGGAGCGGATGCCGGGCAATTGGCGGAGGCGCTCGAGCGAACGCTGGTAGAAGGCCTCGCGGGCTGCGGGAGTGCCGTACTGTTTGTCGGGCAGCACGACATCTGCGCTGATGACGTGCTCGGCGGCGAAGCCGCGATCAACGCGCAGCAAGCGGTAGAGACTGAGCAGGAACATGCCGGCGAGGACGACGAGCGCGACGCTGCCCGCGACCTCTGCGACAACGAGCGAGCGGCGCAGTCGCTTGCCGCCGGTGGATTCCGAAGCGGTGCGGCCTTCCGCACGCAGCGCCTGCTGCGGATGGTGGCGCGCGAAGCGAATTGCGGGCAGCAGGCCGCAGAACAGCGCCGAGAGGAGCGATGCGCCGAGGGCGAAAAGGACGACCTGCGCGTCCATGCGCAGCGGATGGAGCAGCGGCAGAGTGGAGGGCAGCACGTGCGCGAGGTAGGGGAGGGCGAGAGCAGCGAAGGCGAGTCCGAGGATGCAGCCGGCGGCCGAGAGAAGCAATGGTTCTGTAACCGCGCTGCGCGCCAATTGGGCAGGAGTTGCGCCGAGAGCGGAACGCACGGCGGCCTCATGCTCGCGGCTGGCGGCGCGGGCCAGCAGCAGGTTGGTGATATTGACGCAGCCGATGAGCAAGACGGTGAGGACAGCGGCGAACAGCATGAGGAGCGAGTTACGGCTGCTGCCGGTGAGGTACTGCTGCAGGCCAATGAGGTTCGCGCCGAGTGTGACGTGGTCCGGAGTCTGCCGGGCGATGGCCTGCTCCAGCGTGTTCATCTCCAGTGCAGCCCGTGCGACCGAGACACCGGGCTTCAGCCGGGCGATGCCAAAGTAGTTGTGATCGCCTTCAATTTCAGCGAGCTGATCGGCGGTCCAGCCGAAGGGCACGAAGGCCTCGAGGGAGTGATTTGTGCCGAGGAAGCCACCCAGCAGCAGCTGAGTGTCCGGCAGCACGAAGCTGGCGGGCAGAACGCCGACAACAGTGTAGGAGCGGCCATCGAGCGGAATGGCCCGGCCGACGATGTTGGGGTCGGCAGCGAAGTGGCGACGCCAGAGGCCCTCGGTGAGCAGGACGACATCATGGCCTGGCTGCTCTTCCGCAGGAAGAAGAGTGCGGCCCAAGATGGGCTGTACACCAAGGACCGAGAAGAGATTTGCGGTGTGCTGCGCGACACCAATCTGCTCAGGCCGGTCACCGCCGAGCGGCAGAGACTCCGTTCCGAGCGCGGCGAATCCCTGGAAGGATTGCGAGTGCTGCCTCCAGTAGAGGAGATGGTTGGCGTTGACGGGAAGATCGCTGAAGCTGTCCGGCCCGGCATGGATGGCTTCGCGCACGACGACGAGCTGCTGTGGCTGCGCGTAGTCCGGCAGGCGGAGCAGGACGTTGCGCACAATGGAGAACATGACGATGTTCGCCCCGATGCAGAGGGCGAGGGTAAAAAGAGCGGCCGCGCTGAAGGCCGGACTTCGGCGCAACTGGCGAATGGTAAACCGCAGTTCGCTGAGAAGTCCGTGCATGGCAGAGGTTGTCTCCTGTAGCCGCCCGGGCATTGCTGCCGGGGCCGGACCGAAGGAGACAAGCTCTCGCGCGACCGCTTTCTCCTTAGGAATGCTGTGGTGGATGCACGTTTCCTGCCGAAGGACAGCGGTGCTGCGGAGAGCGGATTATCAAGGGTTTCCGGCTGTTTGGTGAACGACGAGCGGCGTTGTGCTGTCCACGAATGCGCGGTGGTGGCCGGATCCGGACAGTCAGAGGGGACGGTGCTTCTTTGCCGTGCCGGTTTGCAGCCAGCAAAGCGCGTTGCGTGCACGGACACGCATGGCGGGTGTTCCGGTGACGAGCGCCCGCTGGAGGAAAGGCTCGACCGAGTTGCGGAGCGCCGGATCGCGACGCGCGAGCAGGCCGAGGCCTTCGACAGCAGAGGCACGGACCACGTTGCTTTTGTCCTCGCTGAGCTGCCAGAGGATTTCAGCAGCGAGGCGGATGTGTGACGGTGTGCGGGCGGACCGCGCGACGACGAGGCCGAGATGCCAGCGAGCGCGGGATTCGGTGATCGGCACTTCGGCAAGAATGGCGGCGAGTTCGGCGGCGTGCGGAACGAAAAAGTCGGCGTCGCGTTCGGTAATGCGGCGGGCGAGATCAGCGGCGCGGACGCGCTGCTCGGAACCATTCGTCGAAAGCGCATCTACGAGCTGGCGTGCGATGCGGCGGCGATCGGGCTGCGCGAGGACATGTTGCGCCTGCGCCCGGGCGATTGCGAGACCCCAGCCGGATATTTTCAGCAGATCGAGAGAGACCATTTGCATTCGAGTTTGGCGCAAGCGATTACGACCGGCAATGCCATATATGAGAGAGACGCCGGTCAGGTGTCCATTTGGAGTCCGGAGCCTTCGATAGAAGATTTTCGGGACAAAGTGGGAGGGAGTCTCTACCGCGACCGTGAAGTAGAGGGAATTTCTGTAGCCTCTGCGAACAACGAAGAGAGGAGATGCATGATGGAAAGAAAGGCCACTCCCTGCGGAGTGGCCTTTCTATTGGGCCTAATGGAGTTGCTTAATAGCGCTCACGGTCGGCCCGGCTCCTGTTTAGCGTCTGAGTTTGACATGCACCTCATTCAAGGTGTGCGTGTGTCCGCTTCGTTGCCGATGGAGATGGTCGAATCACGGTACATAGAGCTGGAGACGACAGCGATCAGCTCGCCGGCCGGGTGATGTTCCGTTGCGGTGTCGGTGACAATGCGAGTGCCGACGGGCAGTTTTAGAGGCAGGATCTCGCCGTTTTTCAACGTTGCGGGCTTGTCGCCAATCTTCAGCTCAAGCGGGGCACCCGTCTTGTTCTGAAGCTTGAAGCTGATCTTCTTCTCGCCCGCGTGCGCCGCGGGAAGCGTGGCTAGAAGAGCGACGGCGAAGCAGCTTGCGAAGGCATTGCGAATTCTCATGACATCTCCTCATCGGTGTGGGTTGCACCGGAATGGCAGCGCGCGGCATTCGAGCGCAGTGCATTTGCTCCAGCCGCTTTGCTGTTCGAACACGAACTGTTGCACGTGATACGGCGTTCCCATGCGCGCGTTCCCGGTTTGCACTACGTTGTGCCGCTCTTTCCAGCACGCGCTGCGAGATCGCAAAACGAAGGGGCGAATCGCTGCAGAGAATTGACCTTCAGGAAGCCGGGTGGCGAGGAAAAAGCGCCGAAGGTGTCCGCTTTCGCGCGTGAGTGCCCGGAATCGGACACCGCGGAGGATAGCTGCACGCATGCTGCACGGACGCAGACGCACGAACGGCCACTCCATAGAGGAGTGGCCGCTTTCATTGTGCCTATTGCGGTTGCTTAATAGCGGTAATGGTCTGCCTTGTAGGGGCCGTCCAGCGGAACACCGATGTAGTCGGCCTGCTTCTTCGAAAGCTGCGTGAGCTTCACGCCGATTTTTTCGAGGTGCAGCCGGGCGACCTCCTCGTCGAGCTTCTTGGGCAGGGTGTAGACGTCGATCTTGTAGGTGTCCTTGTTCTTCCAGAGATCGAGCTGCGCGAGCGTCTGGTTGGAGAAGCTGTTGGACATCACGAAGCTGGGATGGCCGGTGGCGCAGCCCAGGTTAACGAGGCGGCCCTCAGCGAGGAGGAAGATCGCGTTGCCGCCGGGAAAGGTGTACTTGTCCACCTGCGGCTTGATGTTGAGCTTGGTCACGCCCTTGGCTGTATTGAGGCGGTCCATCTGGATCTCGTTGTCGAAGTGGCCGATGTTGCAGACGATGGCCTGGTCCTTCATCTGCTCCATGTGCTCGTAGGTGATGATGTCGACGTTGCCGGTGCAGGTGACGTAGATGTCGCCACGGCCGAGCGTGTCTTCGAGGGTGGTGACTTCGAAGCCTTCCATCGCAGCCTGCAGGGCGTTGATGGGGTCGATCTCGGTGACGATAACGCGCGCGCCCATGCCGCGCAGCGAGTGCGCCGAGCCCTTGCCTACATCGCCGTAGCCGCAGATGACGGCGACCTTGCCGGCAACCATGACGTCTGTCGCGCGCTTGATGCCGTCGGCCAGGGACTCGCGGCAGCCGTATAGATTGTCGAACTTCGACTTTGTGACCGAGTCGTTAACGTTGATGGCCGGGACGAGCAGCTTGCCCTGCTCCATCATCTTGTAGAGACGATGGACGCCGGTGGTGGTCTCCTCGGAGACGCCGCGCCACTCCTTGGCTACGTTGGTCCAGCGCTTGGGATCGCTTTTCAGCGTTTCCTTGAGCAGGTTCTTGATGACCTGCTCCTCTTCGCTCTCAGCCGGGGCATCGACCCAGGAGCGGTCGCCCTTCTCGAGCTCGACACCTTTGTGGATCAGCAGCGTGGCGTCGCCGCCGTCGTCGACGATAAGCTGCGGGCCGAGGCCGCCCTTGTGCGCCAGCGCTTGCGCGGTACACCACCAGTATTCTTCGAGCGATTCGCCCTTCCAGGCGAAGACGGGAACGCCTGCGGCGGCGATTGCGGCGGCGGCGTGGTCCTGGGTGGAGAAGATGTTGCAGGAGGCCCAGCGCACGGAAGCGCCGAGATCGACCAGCGTCTCGATGAGCACGGCGGTCTGGATCGTCATGTGCAGGGAGCCGGTGACGCGGACGCCGGCCAGCGGCCGGGCGGGCGCGTACTTGGCGCGGATGGCCATGAGGCCGGGCATCTCCTGCTCGGCGATGGTGATCTCTTTGCGGCCCCAGTCGGCGAGCGTGATGTCGGCGACTTTATAGTCGGCGGTTGTGGGGGCGGCGGTCTGCGGGAGTGTCGTGGCCACGGGGGCTCCTTAGCTGGCTTGAAAGATATTGCGACAGTTAAGGATATCGTGGATGGCGGTTAGGCCGAAACCGGTCCCGGCGGGCGGCAGCCGTGGAGGGCTAAGGGGCGCCAGAGGAGGTCTGAGGTGCGACTGGAGCGCCCCGCACTGACGTTGCAGGGAAAAAAATGCGGCAGACCGGGAGGTGCAGTCTGCCGCGCGGAGGCGGTACTACAAGTGAGCGCCTGAAGAGCTACCAGCGATCGTGACCGTGATCCTGCCCGTGGTCGTCGTCCACTCCGGTACCGGGAGTGAAGGCGACGCCGCGCAGCACTTCGGCGAAACCGGCCTGGCGAACCAGGGAGAACCGCTCGTTCGCCGCCACGGTTGGGTCGGTGTTGGAGAGGCGATCGCTGATGGCAACAAGGCGGTTGGGATCGGCACCCGTGTCACCGTTGCCGCTGACGGTGGAGGTGATGGCCCAGATGGTTGCGGTGCCATCACGATTGACGCGGCCTTCGATGTTGCGCAGGCCATCGGTCGCCGGCGCCCAGGGAAGGCTGGTCGCCGCGTTGTTGCCAGCCGGGTAGCCGTGCACGGTGTAGGGTGTGCCGAGCTGCAGGCCGTTGGAGAGCGTGTAGACACGCTTCCACGTGCTGCTGGTCGCGTCGAAGACCCACTTCTGCAGGCCGGCGGTGGTTTGCGCAGCGGCGTGGGTATAGAGAGTAGAGTCGTCGGCAAAGCCATCGCCTTCATCGGCTACGTACAGCGTGGTGGCGTTGGCGAACCAGAGCGCGAAGGGAAAGGCGACCGGATTGGCGGTTTTGGCCAGCGCCGTCGGGAAGCCGGCGAGGATGCACATGTTGGAGGGAAGGCCGGTGGTCTGGAGCGCGGCTGGATCGTAGGTGAGCGGTGTGGTGGGAAGCTGTGCGTTGGCTGCCGGCAGACCGACGCCGTTGGGGCACGCCTTCCCGGTGGTATCGACGAAGTAGACCGTGTTGACGCCGTTGCTGCCGCTGCCTTTGGTGTAGTAGAGGACGTTGTTGAAGACGGTCATGCCGCGGAAGTTGTCATCCTTGCCGATCTTGTCGGCCTTCTGACCGAGTTCGGTGACGGAGAAGCTCGCGACCGGCGCGGGCGTGCCGGGATCCTGCTGGGCCTCGGGTTTGTTGGTGAGATCGATGAACTGCGCGCCTGCGCCGAGCACGACGCCGTTGGGCTGTGGATTTGCGCCGTCTCCCGCGTTGCCGGCGGTGTAAACGATGGCGTTGCCATCAGAGTCATTCAGGATGGCTGAACGGCCGTTATTGCCGCTGTAGGCATTCGTCTCGGTGAAGTTGAAATGGCCGTTGCGGTCGACGACTGCCACGGCGCGAAGGAACTCCTGGCCGACCGGGTTGGTGGGGTCGATCGCGAGGGGCGTGTTGGAGTTCGACACATCAATGGTGTTGACCGGGGCAACGTAGCCCATGAAGGTCAGGGAGCGGCGATCGGTCGAGAGATGAAGGGCGATCTCCGACTTGGAGCTGAAGCTGGTGACGAGCTGATCGCTTTTGGCGTGGATGCCGCGATCGAGACTGTTAGGCACTTCGAGCGAATCGATGACGCGGCCTTCGGGGGTGAGCTGGTCAAGGAAGATGCGCGAGGTGATGCCGAAGGCCGGATCGTAGAGGACATCGTTGAAAACGCCCGGGTATGTGCCGTTGTACGGAGCGCCCGTAGCGGCGCTGCATCCGGCCTGGGTGGTCGCGCAGCCCGGCGGCAGGATGGTGCCGACCTTCACGTTGGCGGGATTGTTGTCATAGACGCTGCGGCTGACGACCAGATTGCCCGGTGAGAAATGGGCTTTGTCCTGGTGGTCGCTTTGCTGCTGGGCTCCGGCGGCAAGTGCGGCCAGAGCGAGGCCCAGTACGGCGGTGGCTTGCGCCAGAGTGTGGATGGTACGGCGGCTGCTGCTCGGTTGTTGCATGGACGACTGTCTCCCTCGCGGTTCGCGCGATCTGGCGAGCGGATCGCTCGCCGCGTGCGAGGCTAGCAGCGGGAGATGAGCCGGGAGTTACAGGCGTGTGACGGGAGTGTTGCAGAGACAATTCGTGCCGTTGCGCGCGATGTTGGGGACACCGCGCGCAACGGCGGTCGCCGTCGGCGACGAACGGCTTTGGACGAACGTCTTACATGAGGTACTGCTGTTCCCTGCCCTTGCCGGGGGTGAGGGCGCGGCGGCGATCGAGCTCCTTGCGCACCAGGTTGAGGCCGAAGATGCAGGTCTCGAACTTCTCCGATAGGCGCTCGAAGAGCGGCGCTTCGCGGGCGTACTCGAAGAGATTGAAGGCGGCGACGATGGAGTAGGAGTCGCGCCCGGTCTCCACCAGGCGCTCGAAGCTGATGGGACGGGAAGAGACGCCGATGGCCTCCGGGTACATGCCAGCGAAGAAGAGCGCATAGTCGCCGATCTGCTTGCGCGCGGAGCGCTCCGCGTCAAATGACGCCGCCGTGCCGTTGACCGGATCCGCGGCGAGGAGCATGGCATCCAGATCGCGCAGCGGACGGCCGATCTCGTCGCGCAGGGAATAGATGCGCTCGTTTTCAGTGAAGTCGGTAAGGAGGTCAGCCACGTAGGTGGAGATTTCGGAGTCGTCGACGCCGGCTCCCTGGCTGTAGCAGTCTCCCACGAGTTCGTGGAAGAGCGAACGGAGCATGTGTTCCTGGGGAACCATGGCAGGAGTCCTTTCAGCGACCAAGTACTGCAAGTTGGTGCGCGGACCGCGTCCGGTATCCCTTAGAGCTGAAGTGGACTTCCGTGTCGAGCTTGGTTGTCCGCTCCATCCCTGCCTGGCTTACCTCACCGTCGTGAGTTTCAACAGGTGGGGACTTAATATGAACGTGAATGTAGCGTGACAGTTGCGTGAAACCAATAGCACGCATGGGTCCACGGCATACTTCTTTAGCAGTCACTCCATGGGAGTGCGAGGGCGATTTCGCGGGGAGGTCGGCCGAAGTCAAAATTTTGGCCGCCTGTTTACGAGGCTCGCGGTCAGAGGAGTGGCAACAGCAGTGTGTTTCCAAGCATTTACCCTCAGCGGGAGAGGCGGCAACTAAGCTGAAAGGCGATCTGAAAGGCGATCAATGAGTTTGCGTGGCGCAAGGGAGCGGCCTGCCGACTGGAACAGCGTCACGAACCGCATGAAGCGCCGCTGGCTGCTTCCGTTCATCGCATTCGAATGGATATGGGATTGGACAGCCTTTCTGTTGAGCCGCTGGAGCTTTCTCGAGGTGCTCGACTATCTGGGGCGCTTCTCGATTCTGGTGGCGGTGATCTTCTATTTCAGCGAGTCCGGCAACCGGATCAAGCAAAAGCACTACCAGGCGTGGCAGGTGATCAATACTGCGCAAGGCAAGGGCGGAAGCGGTGGGCGCATCGAGGCGCTCGAGGAGCTGAACGCAGACGGAGTGCCGCTGGTGGGTGTGGACGTCTCGTCGGCATTCCTGCAGGGACTGACTCTGGAGCGCGCCAATCTGTTGCGGGCTGATTTCAGCGCCGCCGATTTGCGTCACAGCGACCTGAAGGCGGCCGATTTCACTGCTGCCAATCTGCATTTCGCGAACTTCCGCGAAAGCAACCTTGAAAATGCGTCTTTCCAATCTGCAGATATGACGAATGCCGATTTGTGGGGATGCGATCTGACCGGGGC
Source organism: uncultured Acidobacteriaceae bacterium (assembly GCA_963757575.1). Classification (GTDB taxonomy): domain Bacteria; phylum Acidobacteriota; class Terriglobia; order Terriglobales; family Acidobacteriaceae; genus KBS-83. Next base: position 113,144 of record CAVWSD010000003.1, on the reverse strand, counting down.
ACGGTTGGACGATGCGGATATCAGCGGGGCGGATCTGAGGTTCGCCGAGCTCGGAAACATTCAGTGGAAACAACTGAAGAAGGTGACAGGCGCGAACATTGCCGGAGTGAAAGATGCGCCGGAGGGATTTGTGGAGTGGGCGTTGAAGAACGGTGCGGTGCAGGCGCCTTGAGTGTTGTAAATGAAAGCGGGCAGCCGGTGTCGGCTGCCCCTCTTTGACGCGGTGACCGTTACTTATTTCGTCGCGAGCTCTTTCTGTTCGAGCTGGGCTAGGCGGTTGGCAAGGAGCTTTTCCAGCTCTTCCAGGGACTTCGAGAAGCCTTCGATGCCCTCCTTCAGCTTGTCGTGCGCCATGCGGTCGGCGGCGTGCATTTTTTCGAAGGTAGCCTGGTCCATGGGGATCTTGTCGATCTTCATGTCCTTGGCCTTGGAGGGATCGAGCTTGCGCGGCAGTTCGGCGGTATCGGCTTCGAGCTCGGCGAGCAGCTTGGGCGAGATGGTCAGCAGGTCGCAGCCTGCAAGTTCCTTGATCTCACCGGTGTTGCGGAAGCTGGCGCCCATCACCACCGTCTTATAGCCGAAGTGCTTGTAGTAGTTGTAGATCGTGGTGACGGACTGCACGCCGGGATCGTCGGCGCCCTGATAGTCCTTGCCGGTCTCCTTCTTGTACCAATCGAGGATGCGGCCGACAAAGGGCGAGATGAGGGTGACCTTTGGCTTCCGCGCAGGCGATGGCCTGATGCAGACCGAAGAGCAGAGTCAGATTGCAGTGGATGCCTTCCTTCTCGAGCTGCTCGGCGGCCTGGATGCCCTCCCAGGTGGAGGCGATCTTGATCAGCACGCGATCGCGGCCAATGCCGGCCTGGTCATATTCGCGGATGATCTCGCGCGCCATGTTCATCGTCTTCTCTCTGTCGTAGGAGAGGCGGGCGTCGACCTCGGTGGAGACGCGGCCGGGGACGATCTTGAGGATGCGCTTGCCGAATTCGACGGCGAGCTGCTTGAAGGCTTGATTCGCAACCTTCTTCTCGTCGGCGCTTTCGCCGAGCTGGGTGCGTGCGTCCTTCAGGGTGCCGTCGACGATGTCGGAGTACTCAGGCATCTGCGCCGCGGCCGCAATCAGCGAGGGGTTAGTGGTCGAATCCTGCGGCTTGAACTTCTCGATGGATTTGAAATCGCCCGTGTCGGACACCACCGTCGTCATGCTGCGAAGCTGCTCTAGCACTGTTTTTGCCATGATGGACTCCTGTCGCCCTATTCTATCAACTGGGTGGGTTTCCAGGTTAGATGCGCTGGAACTGGAGGGTGGCTCAGGACGCTACCGGATTGCGCAGGACCCCTAGTCCTTCGATGGCGACTTCGACGGTGTCGCCGGCAGACATGGGACCAACCCCCGCCGGCGTGCCGGTGGGGATGAGGTCGCCTGGTTCGAGCGTCATCGCGGCGGTTATGTAGACGAGCAGGCGTGGGACGGAAAAGATGAAATCGCGAGTGAAGCCATGCTGTTTGCGCTCCCCATTCAGCTTCGTTTCCACGAAGACGCCGAGGGCGGGATTGATTTCGCCGGAGACGAATGGGCCGCAGGGGCAGAAGGTATCGAAACCCTTTGCGCGAGTCCACTGCCCGTCCTTCTTCTGCAGATCACGCGCGGTGACGTCGTTCACGATGGTGTAGCCGCGGATGTAGGGGCGCAGGTCGGCGTCGGCGTTGAGCGCGCGCGCCTGGCGTCCGATGACGATGGCGAGCTCGCCTTCGTAGTCGACACGCGAGGACTGCGCGGGCAGACGAATGGCAGCGCCGGGGGCGAGCAGCGAGGAGGGCGGCTTGAAGAAGAGCAGCGGCTCGGCGGGGACTTCGTTGCCGAGCTCGGCAGCATGATCGCGATAGTTGCGGCCGACGCAGACGATCTTCGACGGCTCGACAGGCGGGAGCAGCGCGGCCTCGGAGAGAGCGACGGCAGTGAAATCCTCTGCCGGATCGTAGGCCACGCGCGATTCCGGCGGAGCGGCCATGAGCGCAGTGGCCCAGGGTGCGGCTTCGCGATCTTCGATGGTGGCATAGCGTGGTCCGTTCGGGGTTTCGAGGCGGCAATAGCGCATGAGATTGGCTCCTGGCGATCAGGGATGCGGATTGGGTTGTGTAGTTGATTGCGGCTCAGGCTGGGAGTTGGACGCGTTCCACTGGTCTTCGATTTCAGACGAGCGCTGGCTCTCGTTGCCGGAGAGGTCGATGGCACTAACCGAGTAGGCGTAGCGCTGACCGGGGACAGCAGTGGTATCGCTCCAGCTCGAGATGAGGATTGGCTTGTCCGCCGGCGAGACGCGCTGGGGAGCCTCGCCTGTACCGACAGCGCGGCGGTAGACGATGTATCCGGCGAGCGCTGGGTCCACGTCGGGGGTCCAGTCCAGATCGATGGCTTTGGCGGCCGAGTCCGCCGCAGAAACCAAGCCGACCGGCACCGGCGGCGGGAAGACATCACGATACGCAGTCTCGACCGGCGCGCTCGGCGGGCCTGCAATCTCGAGTGTGCGGCCATTGAGGGTGATCTGCTGAACGCGTTGCGCGATGTAGCGGTAGCTGTTGCCGGTGTGCGCGGTGGCATCCATGGCAGTTGCGGCAGAGGCGCCCGCGGTTTCAGGGACGCGCAGTATCTGCTCGGCGGGCTCCTGCTGAGGCTTGCCGCCAGGGAGGGGATGATGGCCGGAACTGGTCTCCGCAGTTTGTGGCTGCGGGGGCGTGGCGGAAGTGCGGACACGATCGAAGCGAATCCACTCGGTGGTTCCGGCAGGCAGTGCCATCGGCTGCCAGGAGAGCACGATGCCGTGTCGCCGCGGGGTGACAGCGAAACCGGCCACCTCCGCCGGCGCCGTACCTGCGGCGGCGAAAGCGGGAGCCGATTCGCCGGCGGATTTCCCGGCGCGGTTCAGGAGCGAAAGTCTGTAGGTGAGAAGACGAGGCGGCCCCTGGCTCAGCTCGGGCGGCAGAGAGTCATCCATGGCGAAGGACTTCAGCTGCGCCGGGATGGCGAGTGTAACCGCAGGCTGGCAGGGGCCGCTCTCCACGCTGCGGCAGAGGTGGCCAGTTATCAGGCCGCGGACGGGGAGCTTGTCGGTGGTCTTCGGCGGAACCGAGAAGGTGAGATGGACGGTGTTGCCGGCCCGCGTTGCGGCTAGATCGCGCACGGGCTGAGGCAGATTCAGAGTCGGCGGCAGAGGCGCGGCGGGCGCACCGCACCCAGCCGTGAGACCTGTCACGAGACAGGCTGGAAGAAGGACGGCAGACAGAGCCATCCAGGGGCGGGGCGAGATCCGGGAGCGGGGCGAGGTCCAGGGACGCGGGGCGATCCAACTGCAATGTCTTCCTCTGCGATCGCCCTCAATCATTGGGCTTTAGCGTAAAGCATTTTTCCTGATGCCGTATCCGATTGCGCTTAGATCATCTCGCTGATGGTCTGCTCCAGCCGTTCGTGGGTGAACTGAAATCCGGCGGCGTGCAGGCGCTCGGGGATGGCGCGTGTGCTGGCGAGCAGGGCATCCTGGGCCATCTCGCCAAAAACCGCGCGCAGCACCAGAGACGGTATGCGGAAGAGAGTAGGGCGGCGAAGGATACGGCCAAGGATGCGGGTGAACTCGGCGTTGGTGACGGGGTGAGGCGACGTGGTATTGAAGGCGCCGCTCAGACGCGGTTCGGCGATGGCGAACTCGACGGCGGCGACGGCGTCTTCGAGAGAGACCCAGCTCATCCACTGGCGTCCATTGCCGAGCTGGCCACCCAGACCGAGGCGAAAGAGTTGCAGGAGCCGCGGCAAGGCGCCCCCGCGCGAGGTAAGGACGACCCCGAATCGCAGTTGCACGACGCGTGGCGCGAGCGTGGAGGTTGCGGTCTCCCATAGCTGGCATACCTCTGGAAGGAAGCCCGCACCGGCGGGCGAAGCCTCGGTGAGCTGCTCGTTACCGCGGTCGCCGTAGTAGCCGATGGCCGATGCGGCGACGACTACCGGGGGCGGCGCCGTGAGCGCAGTGAAAACGCGGCCGAGGGCATGCGAAGTGTCGACGCGGCTGTTGAGGATGAGGCGTTTGTAGGAGGGCGTCCAGCGATGGGCAGCGAGATTCGCGCCAGCCAGGTGGACCGCGGCGTAACAGCCCTCCAGAGGCGAGGGATCGGCGATTGGCTGAGGACGGCCGGGATGCCATTGGACCTCAAGGACCTTCGGATCGGAATGCGGTCGCGGTGTCCGCCGGACGAGGAGAATTACCTGATTACCATCGCGACTAAGACTCAGGGCGAGCGCCTTCCCTATCAGGCCGGTCCCGCCGCACAACAGAAGCTTACGGATCATCAGAGTCGCTGCTGGCCGCAGCTTTGCTGTTGGAACAAACTTGCCAAAACGAATGGATCTGTCACAGCCGTTGGATGCAGCGGCGACTTGCGTCCAACTGTTCTCCAGGCGACGTGGCTACGACTATTTCCCATGTTGAGGCTTTTCACCAGCGCTGCGCCGCATCTGTATTGATGTGGGACCTTGTACGTAAGGCTATGTATGTAACAGTGACGGCCTCCGGACACCGGGGAGCCCTGCCAGGAGACGCATCACGATGCAATCAGTAACGATACAACGCAACGACGGGATCGCGCAGGACGCGAAGCCGGAAGTCGGCAACTCCGTCATTACCATGAGCAGCGGACAGGTGGACAGCGCCACCGCAGAAGCCTTCATCTCGGAGAAGCGCATCGGCGAGCGCATCAAGCGGCTGCGGCTGAAGAAATCCATGGGGCTGGTGGAGCTGGGCAAACATACCGGACTCTCGGCCAGCTTTCTTTCGCAACTGGAGACGGGCCGGGTGGTGCCGACGCTGCGCAACCTGGCGCGCATCGCCATGATCTTCAACAAAGACCTTTCCTTCTTCTTCGAATCGGAGCCGGTGTCGCTGTTTCGCGTGCACCGCAAGCACGACCGCGTGCGGCTGCCGCAGACCGGCGTAGACGATCCGACGTACTTTTTCGAGAGCATCGGCTACATGGTGCCGGATCGGCAATTGGATCCTTACTACGCAGAGTTTCTGCCGGTGAGGAAGACGCAGGATATCCGGCCGCACGTACATCCCGGCTTCGAGTTTTTGTATGTACTGGAGGGTGAGCTGGAAGTCCGGCACGGCGATGCGGTACAGGTGCTGAACTCCGGAGACGGGGTGTACTTCGATGCAAGCACGCCGCACAGCTATCGCTGCGCGGGCAAGACGCCGTCAACCGCAATCATTGTCACCATGCATCAGACCGCCACGGCGCAGCCTGCTTACAACTTGCGGCCGCTGGGTGCGCCGATGGGCCTCCGCAACGGGGTAAAGCCGGGCATGGCCAGGCCGGCTGCGGTGCCGGCCACACGGGCAGTGGTCAACGGTGGTGTCGTGCAGGAGAAAGCCTGATCGAGCGTCAGCCGGGGAAGAAAAGCTCTTCTACTTCCAGCCAATTGTTCACGCGCAAGGGTGCGGCGATCTTTGCGTTGTGGGCAGCGGTGAAGAGCACGCCCTTTCCGGCAAAGCGCTCGAAGTGGCGCGGCATGTCATCGATGAGGTAGTCGGCGTGGAGGATGCTCTTGTCTCCGCAGAAGACAAAACGCGTGGGCGAGAGAAACGGAAAGTGCCGCTCCAGCCAGCGGAACTTCGGACCGAAGGATTTGGGAAACTCCATGGCCGCGGTGGCAATGAAGATTTCATAGCGCTCTGAGAGCCGCTCGAGGACGCGCTGGCTCTCCGGCATCACGTCGAGATCTTCGAAGAAGCCGTCTTCCTGGAGATAGGCCATCAGGCGGTCCTGGCGGCTGGGTGGAAGCACATTCACCATCCAGTTGCCCCACATATCGTCGACAGTGAGATTTTCAGAAAACTCCGCGTTGTAGAGCCGGATCAGTTTCCCCAGCGCGTCGGCGAGCACCTCATCCATGTCGACGCAAATACGCTTCATGCGGTGTGGGCATTTGGTGTGCCGCTGGCACCACCGGGACGGCCAGTCTCTATTTGCGGCTCGCGACGGTTGTCAACGTAGAGGATGCGGCCGCAGCTTTCACATTTCATTGACTGGCCATCGCGCAACTGGTTCCACAGCTGCGGGCGAAGGCCCATCTGACAGCCGGTGCAGCGCTGATCGCGTGCGCGGGCCAGCGCACTGCCGCGTGCACCGGCGATACGGTCGTATTCGGCTAGACGATCTTCATCGATCTCGGGTCGAAGCGCGGCGCGCTCCTCCTGCCATTTCTTGAGATCGGCCTGCTCCAACAGGGTGCTGCGCTCGGCTGCGGTTTTTTCTGTTTCCAGATAGGCTGCGTGGCTGGAATGCTGCTGACGGCCAGCGAGCAGATCGCGATCGATGATATCGGAGCGCTCCATGCTTTCGAGCTCGTCATCCTCCAGGCGGCTGACCTCCTGCTCCGCGAAGGCGATCTGGTGCTCGAGCGCGGTGGCCTGGGTCTGGTTCTGGACGGTGTTGAGCTGCTGACGGGACTTGGCGATTTTCGCCTGCTGATCTTTCAGATCGCTTTCATCGCGGCGGCGCTTTGCCTCCTCATCGCGCTGGCGCTGCTCGAGAGTGCGAATGGCGGCGGCGTGCGCATCCAGCTCACTCTCGATGCCGCGGATGCGGCGGGGCGTCGCTTCGAGCGAGGCGCGGAGCTGGCGGATTTCCCCGTCGAGCTGCTGCAGGCGAATCAGTTTTTCGAGGGTTTGGTCCATATGGCCGGGTGGAATGAGATGGGTCGAGTCTAAATGATTTCAGGGTGCAGCACAGGGATCGTACGGTTGCGTTCGAGCGGCGTGGGACGGGCTCAGGGCATCTGCGGACGGGCGCTGTCGGCCAGGTCACCGCCATGGAGGACCAGGTCGGGCGCGGTCTGTTTGAGATCGGGTAGCACCGCTTCGAAATGCCGTCCGGTTGCCATGGATGTCAGAGACTATGGCGATGCGCATGACACTGTCCGCCTGCGACGTCATTCCATTGTCTCTCTCCGCGAATTTCGATGGCGCTCCTGTAAACTGATTCGTTTTCCGCCCCCTCGAGATTCATCCCGCCTGCCGGAGTTTGCCTTCGTGATCTTCCGTTCCTGTCTGCGTGCTGCCGCTTTCTGTTTCTTCGTCTCGTCTGCCGCTGTGCTCATGCACGCGCAGACGAAGCCGCTGACTGTTCCGGATATCTTCAGCGATCCAGGATTGACCGCCGATGCGCCGCGGGGGATGGAGTGGTCTCCGGATGGAACGCGGCTGACCTATCTGAACGGGGATGGCGATCTGATGGCGACGCAGGGTGTCTCGGGCAAGACAAGCGTGCTAGTGCCGAAGGAAAAGATCGGCAGCATGCACTCGAACGCGGTGAGCGAACAGGCCCAGGACCATCGCAGCCGTTATGCAGAGGCCAGCTACCTTTGGGCGCCGGATTCGCAGCATCTGCTGTTTGATTCCAACGGCGCGCTCTTTCTCTACTCGCTCAAGAACGGCCTTGGGCTCTCGGTTGCGGAGACGGGTACGGCCAGCGGCGACGACCCGAAGTTTGCGCCCGACGGCAGCGCGCTGACCTACATTCACGATCACGATCTGTATCTGCGGCGGCTACCTTCTACGCCGCAGGCGATGCGGCTCACAACGTCGCGGGAGTCATCACTGCTGAACGGCGAGGTGGACTGGCTTTACCTGGAGGAGCTGGATGTGCGCAGCAACTACTTCTGGTCGCCGGACTCGAAAAACATCGCTTACCTGCAGATGAATGAAACGGCGGTGCCGCAGTATCCGATTACGGATTGGATCCCGACGCATGCGGCGGTGGAGATGCAGCGCTATCCGCAGCCGGGCGATCCCAATCCGGCAGTGCGGGTGGGGGTGGTAAATGTGAACTCCGGTCACAACGGCTGGATGAAGCTTCCGCTGGCCGCGGGGGAAGATTATGTACCGCGCTTCGGCTGGGTGAATGCGCATACGCTGTGGATCGAGACGCTGACGCGCGATCACAAGCATCGCCGGCTGTACTTCGCCGACGCATCGAGCGGCCGCACCCGGCTCGCGCTGGAGGAGACGGACGAAAAATTCTTCGACGAGAGCTATGACGTGACCATCAGCGGGTCGAACATCCTGTGGACGAGCTGGCGCGATGGACACACGCAGATTTATCTGTACAGCTTCGAGGAACGCGATCCGATGTCTGGCGAGGCAAAGCTGGTGCGGCAGCTCACGCACGGCGATGGCGAGGTCTCCTCGATCAAGGCCGTGGACGCGGCGGCGCAGATGGTCTATTACATCTCGAACGAGGGCGATCCGCGCGAACAGCAGTTGTGGTCAATCAAGCTGGACGGCACGGGCAAGAAGCAACTGACCGAGGCGCATGGCGTGCACAAGCCGGAGTTCTCGCCGAACGCGCGGCTCTATGCCGACAATTTTTCGAATATCGGAGAGCCGCCTACCGTGGCAACGTGCACGGTAGGCGGCGGATGCAAGACCTTCTGGCAGCCGGCGCTGAACCCGCAATACAAGCTGATGACGCCGCGCGAGCTGACGTTGAAGGCCAGTGACGGAACGACCCTCTATGCCAGCCTGATGCTGCCGGCAGGCGAGCACGGAAACGGCAGCGTACCGCTGATCAACAATCCCTATGGCGGCCCGCACGCGCAGACAGTGCAGAATGCGTGGCTGGGACGCACCACGCTCTTCGACCAGGTGCTGGCGGAGCATGGCTTTGCGGTGCTGCACGTGGATAATCGCGGCATGGGCGGACGCGGACGCGACTTCGCGCAGGCGGCGTATCACAACTTCGGGCCCATTCAGCTTGCAGACCAACTCGGTGCGATGGACCAGGTGCTGGCGCAGTTCCCTGAGCTTGACGCAAAGCGGCAGGGCTGGTGGGGATGGAGCTGGGGCGGCACATTCACGCTCTACGCGATGACGCACTCGGACCGCTTCAAGGCGGGGGTCGCGGTGGCGCCGGTAACGGACTGGCGGAATTACGACTCCACCTATACCGAGCGCTACATGAGCGAGCCTGCGCAGAATGCTGATCAGTACCACGATTTTTCCGTGGTGACGCATGCGGACAAGCTGCATGGGCGCCTGCTGCTGGTGCATGGCACGGGCGACGACAATGTGCACATGGAGAACACCATCCAGTTCATCCAGAAACTGATCGATGCGCACCTGCCGTATGACCTGCAACTGTATCCGCGGAAAACGCATTCGATTGCGGGAGCGGATGCGCGGACGCATCTGTATACACGGATTCTGGCGCAGTTCGAGGCGTATCTGGGCGACAGCAGGGATTAGGGACAAGTTCAGCAATCCCACGACGTTTGGGCTTCCGCAGTAGCGTGCAATCAGAACCGCAAGTCTTTTCGCTGGGATGGCGCCTACTCCTTCCTCTCCGCTGATTGGACATCGCACACCCGTGACAGGGATGATGACCAGATGACGCATCCTGCGGAGACTGCCGCGACGCGCAACCTGGTACGTGCGCGCACGACGCTGGGCGATTTCGAGCTGACCGTGCTGACCGACGGTACCTATTACCTGGACGGCGGCGCGATGTTTGGCGTGGTGCCGAAGCCGCTGTGGGAGAAGCGCGCGCCCGCCGATGAGCAGAACCGTATCCTGCTGGGCACCAATACGGTGGTGGTGCGGACGGGACGGCAGACGATCGCGATCGAGACCGGCATCGGGAACAAGCTGCCGGAGAAGCTGCGCGCGATCTACGACGCGAAGGCGCAACTGCCGGAGAGCTTCCGCGCGGCCGGCATTCGGCTGGAAGAGGTGGATGTGGTGATCAATTCGCATCTCCACTTCGATCACTGCGGATGGAACACGACGCGGCTGCCGGATGGGCGGGTGGTGCCTACATTTCCGAATGCACGGTATTTTGCGCATCGCGGCGAGGTGGAGCATGGGCATCTGCAACTGGAGCGCGATGCGGTGAGCTATATCGGGGCAAATTACGATCCGCTGGTGGAGCGGGGACAGATGTCTCTGCTGGACATCGCGCCGGGAGAGGTGCGCGGGATTCTGCCGGGCATTTCCCTGGAGCTCTTCCCTGGCCACACCCACCAACTAATGGCGGTGCACATCGAATCGGGTGGCGAGCACGCCTGCTACATCAGCGACCTGTTACCTACAAGCGCACACCTGGATGTGACCTGGGTCCTGGGCTATGACCTCGATCCGCTGCGGTGTATCGAGGAGCGGAAGCGCTTCTATTCACGGGCGATTCCGGAAGAATGGCTGGTGCTGTTTACGCATGACCACCACAGGCCTATGGGATATGTGAGCTGGAGCGACAAGGGGAAGCCGGTCTTCCGTGAGCGGGAGAGCTAAATCGACCGCGCAACCGTTTAGCAAGTAGGAACGGTCTGCGTTACCGGGCGATTGCCAGCACACATATCCGCCAATTTCGTGGCAATTTGCTGCCAGGAATTGCGACCTCCGCCGGTACACTGAGACGCGCCCGGCCGGGCTGGGCGATGCAATTTGGGCCCTCACGTCGCTTTTCGCAAGACCGACGATGAATTCGCCACAGCTTACCGATCAGAAGCCACGGGTAGATGCGGTGGACGGGCTGCAGGTGCTCGTTGCGGACCTGCGGACGCTTGCCGACCGGCTGGAGTTGAAAGAGCGCAGCCATACTCTGCTGCCTACGCTGGAGGAGCTCGAGCAGCGGCTGTCGGGTCCGCGAGCGGTGGTGATGCTGCTGAGCGAGTCCGAGGAGCTGAAGCGACGGTTCCTGGAGCGGCTGCTGGGGCCGAAGCTTGCGCAGGTGCCGAGGCCGACCACAGCGTGCATCCGGCTGGAGTACGGGGCGGTGCCGGGATACGCCGCGGACGTTCCGACAGCGAAGGAGATGGAGCTGATCCGGTTGCCCAACCCGACGCTGAAGAGCGGGCTGGCAGTGATCGATACGCCGGTGGTCAGCGGCGAGCCTGATGCGAGCCTGCGGGAATACGCCGCGCAGGCGGATGTATGGATCCTGGTACTGAATGCGGACCATAGGCTGAGCGAGGCCATCCAGTCGCTGCTGCGCCGTTTTCCGGATGCAGGGGCGCGGCTAGAGATCGTGATCGAGAACGCGGAGGCGTTGAGCGGGGACGAGCGGCTGGCGGCTCGCGAGCGGCTGGTAGCGACGCTGCGGGAACAGTGCGGCATCGAAACGCCGCGATTGACACTGGTTGTCTCTGCCGCCACCGCAGGCGACAACGCGGGCTACTGGCACGGCCGCTTCGCGACCTTCCACTCGGTGATGATGCTGCGCGGGCGTCAGCATTGGTTGCAGATGACGCGCACCATGGTGGCCGATGCTCTCTCGGGAGTGAGTGCAGAGATTGAGTTTGCATTGAAGGACCTCGCGCCTGGACCGCGCCATGCGCGACTGCGGCTGGGCATGAAGGACCTGGATGCGCTGCGCACCCGCCTGCAGGAACTGGATAAGTTGAACCGCGAGCGTGCGCGTGAGGCCGGGGCTGCGCCGGTGAGACCCGAGATGCAGGCAGCGGAAGCTGGCGGCCAGACGCGGGGAGATGCGGGCTCGACGAAGCCAGCGATGACGCCGCCGAGCCTACGAAGTCTGGACGAGCCGCTTGCCGCCCGAAGCAGCACGCCCGGATTGGCGGAGTTCTTCCGCGGTGCGGCGACACTTGATCTGCCGACACCGGATCTGCGGAGCCGGCTGCGCAGCGCGACAATGATCCCGGTTGCCGGGGCAGCGCTGGCGATTGCAATCGCCAGCCTGGTGGTTTGGACGATGTCGGCCAGGGGGTTCTTCCCGGGCCACGAGCCCGGGGCGGCCTGGGATTACCACGGGACGCAGCCCGCTCCCGTGAAGCACGTCGTGGTCACGAGCAAACCCGAAGTCGATCTGCCACAGCCGGGAACATACGGTGCACTTCCGGAAACCACAAGGCCATCGACCGAGGACATTCGCGCAACACTGCCGGTGAAACGAAGCTCCAGGGTTCGGATGCCACTTGCCAAACCGATCCCCAGCGGTGCAACGGCAGGGGTAATTAGCCCGGCGAAACGGCACCATCGTCATTTACTGGGCCTGGGCAAGCTGTGGCACTGGGTACGGCACAGCAGGAGCGGCGCAAAGGCTGAGTGAAAACTCAGCCGCCGCTATTTGTAACCAGGGTTGCGATCTTCTGGCCGTCGGGCGAGCCGAGGCCGGTGCATGGGTCCCAGCCCGCAGCGGCCTTATAGCTGCCATTCGAGCCGGAGGTGACGTCGTAGAAGCTCGCTTCGCCGCCGGAGTAGAGGGCGGGATTGAGGAAGCCGGCGTTGCGGCCGGTCTGCTGGTTCACCAGTGCGACGAGTGCGGCCCAGAGCGGCGCGACGGCGCTGGTGCCGCCGACCACGGCGGATTGGCCGTCGATCAGTATCTGATAGCCCGGTCGCGGGCGCGGCATCGCCCGAGACATCGGGCACGCCGCGGCCACCGCTGTTGCCGCCGCTGGGTGCGGGGACCTTTGCGCCGGATTGCCAGGAAGGCAGCGCGAAGTAGCTGGAGACACCGCCGCCAGTGGCACCGCCGCCCTGCGACAGATCGTTCCACACTGTCTCGGTCGAGCGCGTGCCGTTGGAGACCGTGAGAGCCGTACCGCCGCAGGCGAGCACATGTGGGCTGGAGGAGGGAAAGTCGACGTGGTTTGCGCCGTCGGACACACCGTCGCTGGAGCCGGAGTCGCCGGAGGCAACGGTGATGGTGATGCCTAGCGCGGCGGCGGTTTGCATGGTGTTGTCGAAGCTTGAGAGCGATGCCGCATCCCAGGAAGACTCGGGGCCGCCCCAGGAGATGGAGATGGCCGAGGGCTTGTTGGTGGTGTCGTGAATAGCGGCCGAGATGGCGTCCTGAAATCCCTGGTTGGTGTTGGGTGCGAAGTAGACGGCGATACGAGCGCCGGGCGCGATGGAACCGCTGACTTGGATATCGAGCGCGACCTCGCCGTCGGCGCCGTTGGGGTCGCCGGGTGAGTTGGTGCCGCCATCGACTGACACGGCAACAACTGTGGGTGGCGTGATTCCAAGCTGTCCGAAGTAGGTCTGGATGTCGGAGTCTTCGTAGCCGCCGCCCAGCTCGATGAGCGCGATGCACTGGCCGGAGCCGTCCACGGCGGTGGGGTAGTCGTAGGCCTCTGCCACCTGCGGCGGCGTGAAGCTGGTTTGCGCGGCATTCGGAGCGGCGCTGACGATCTGGTTGAGCCATCGGATGTGCGGCCGCGCGATGGGGCGTGTGTCGAGGCCGAGGACGGTTTCAATGACTGCGGACTCGGGTTCGGGTATGGACATCTGTCCGGTGAAGGCGTGGAAGTAACGGCCTGCGGCAGGCGGCGCAGTGTGCTCGTAGTCCTGCAAATCGATGCCGAAGGTCTGCTCGAGCTGCTGTACGGTTCCGCGCAGCCAGACGCGCCGCGCAGCGCGATCTTCATGGACCAGCGTGAGTCCGTGGCGCGCGGCGAGGGTCCGCACCTGGTCCATGGCCTGCTGGGTCGCGCCGTGGGCGTTGAGGTATTCTTCGCGGCTGAGCTGGCGCCCTTTCAGGCCAGCGAGATCGAGCGGCTGCGCGCGCTTGAGGATTACCGTGACGGTGATTTGCTGATTGGCCGAAGTCTTGCCCACATGGCGGGAGTTGCGCGGGGTGGGGTGATCGCTATTGGGAAGAGGAACGAGACGCACCTGACGTTCGGGGGACATGAGGGCTCCTTGATCTGATGGATGTCTCCATAGATGCGCGATCGGGGCCCGGAGCTATCCGCGGGTGTCCAGGGTGTCGCTTCCAAGGGTGCCTAGCTTCCAGGGGTGCCTAGCTGTGGATGAAGAACATCACCCAGCTGGCGATGATGACTGCTCCGACGAAGAGGACAAAGCAATAAGCGCCGTAACGCATCATGGCGCGGGGGTCGCTGCGCTGGGTGATGCCGAAGACCGTGGAGGCGAAGAGCGCGAAGAGCAGGACAGCGGTGAAGTGGGAGGGCGCGAAGGTCACGGCTTCCTCCCGATACGGATGTTGTGCGCATCGACCGCAGCGATGACGTTCAGCAGGCCGGCTACGACGATGAACTTGGTGCCGTAGTCGGCGGTGACGACCTGTGCGGGAGTCTGTCCGACGCCCGCGAGGCGTCCGCAGATGTACAGCAGGCCGGAGCCGAGATCACCGATAAATCCGAGGAAAACGAGCGGGTCCGCGGGGTTGGCGGTGTAGAGTTTGCCCTGCATCAGCAGGCCGAGAATGAACATGAGTCCGATGGCAGCGAAGAGGAGTCCGCCGCGGATCCAGCGGCGAGTGAGCAGATGACCTGCGCCGGGAACGAGCCAGCCGAGGAGCAGAGCAGCGGAGAACAGCGGGCTTTTGGGCTGCGATGCTTTGTCGATCTTTTTGCTGGCGGGAGCGGCTTTCGCCGGCGGGGTGGTTGCCATGGAGAGTCTCCACCAACTATACCGCAGGGCCTGCGGGAACTTCCCCTCCGCTTGCGACGACCTACACGCGCACCAGCTCCGTTTGCAGACGGCCGGTAACTCGGGCTTCGTCGTCGCCGGTGATCATGTTCACCTCGCTGCGGATGCCGAAGTCTTTCAGATAAATTCCGGGCTCGACGGAGAAGCAGGTGTGCGGGAGGAGCAGGCGCTCGTCGTGGGTCTCAAGGTTGTCAAGATGCGCGCCGTTGCCGTGCAACTCGGTGCCGATGTTGTGTCCGGTGCGATGGGTGAAGGAGTCCGCGTACCCGGCATCGCGGATGATCGCACGGGCGGCATCGTCGGCCTCCCAGCCAGCAATCGGCTTCTTTCCCGCGAAGGCTTGCCTGACGGTTGCGATGGCGGCGTCGCGTGCGTTGCGAACGGTCTCGAAGACGGCGTGCTCCTGCGGGGTTGGCTCGCGATCGACGACGCCCGTCCAGGTGATGTCGTAGAAAACGGTGGCTTCGCGGTTGGGGCGTGCCCAGATGTCGATCAGCAGGAAGTCGCCGCGGCGGATGGGCGCATGGGACTCGGCTGTCGGCTCGTAGTGGGAGTTGGCGCTGTTCGCGTTGACCGATACATTGGGGCCGTGCTCCCAGACCAGGCCGGCGTCGGCCATCGCCCGCTGCAGCCACTCGACCATGGCGAATTCGGTGGTGCCGGAGGCGGAGCGGACGCGCTGGCCGATCTCACGAAAGCCGGCGTCGAGGATCGCGTCTATTTTGGCCTGCGCTTCGTAGTGGGATTTTTCCTGCTCGGGCGTGAGAACTGCTTCGAAGCGGCTGACCAGGTCCGCGGAGCTGACGATGGTCTTGCCCAGCTCGCGCAGGACTTCGATGGTGCCGGCGTCGACCATGGAGACATACATGATGGCGTTGCGCGGCGAGTATTGCATGGCTATGCGCTCGGCGCCGGTGAGCATCTGCCGCAGGCCGGCTTCGAGCTCCTGCCATGAGCTGTAAAGCTGTGCCTTCCCGGGCAGAGGCTCGAGGCGCAGGCTCTCGACGCGATGGACGAGCTTGCGCGGCTCGCCGATGGCGGGCACGAAGTAGTACCAACGACGGGTGATGTGTAGGCTGTCACTGAGGCCGAGAATGCGGTATGCGATGGGATCGCGATGGTGGTGGTCGTAGAAGAGCCAACCATCGAGGCGGGCTTCCCGCAGTGCTGCCTGAATTGCGTCGAGTTGCATGTCCACTCGATTTTATGCCCGCGATTCGTGGCGCATGCCAGTTGCACAGAGTGCGGATTTTCTGCACGCGTGCTCGCGTGATGACATGCGGTGCGGTTTTCTTAACGGAAAACCGCAATGACTATCGTTCGATAGCCGCGCTTATGGAAAATCCGCACTAGACTGAAGCGCAGGAGGGCAGGCGTGCACGCGGGCGGCATTCATCATGCAGAGCTGATCATGCTGTTCCTGCTGTTTACGGTGGGCGGACTGACTACGCTCTCACGCCGCTTCCAGACTCCCTATCCGATCGTGCTGGTGGTGGGCGGGTTGCTGCTGAGTTTCATTCCCAACCTGCCTCGGATATCGCTGAATCCGGATATCGTCTTCCTCGTGCTGCTGCCGCCGCTGCTGTTTGCCGCGGCCTTCAATACTTCGTGGCATGACTTCCGCTTTCACCTGGTGAGCGTGCTGCTTCTGGCGTTCGGATTAGTCGGCTTCACGGTGCTGGGCGTATCGGTGGCGAGTGAATATCTGCTGCCGGGCTTCGACTGGCGGCTGGGGCTGGCGCTGGGCGCCGTCGTCTGCAGCACGGACGCGATTGCCGCCACTTCGATTGCGGCCCGTGTCGGGCTACCGCGCAACATCGTGGACATACTCGAAGGCGAGAGCCTGGTAAACGATGCGAGCTCGCTTTTGGCGTTGGAGTTCGCCGCGAGCCTGGTGGTCAGCGGCCAGAGTCCCAGCTTCGGCGAAGGCCTGGAGCGACTGCTTGTGCTGGTGGGTGGCGCGCTGGTGGTGGGGTTCGTCTCAGCGTGGCTGATCCATCGTCTGCAACTGCGCATCGCCGATCCGCCGATCGAGATCACGCTGAGCCTGATGGCGCCGTATATCTCGTATTTGCTGGCGGAAAGTATCCACGTCTCCGGCCCACTGGCTACTGTCGTCTGCGGACTTTACCTGGGACACAAGAGCTCCGAGGTGTTCAGCACGCAGGCACGGCTGGAGAATGCGGCAGTGTGGAACACGCTGGACTTCCTGCTCAACGGCGTGGTCTTCATCCTGATCGGGCTGCAGCTTCCCTTCATCCTTCGCGGAATTCGCGGCATCAGTCTTCACGATTTGCTGCTCGACGCTGGCATTCTGACGGTGGTAGTGATCGCGCTGCGCATCCTCTGGATGTATCCGGGGTCGTGGCTCTCCTACTTGATCCGCACGCGGCTGCTGAAGCAGGACTATGGCCCGCCGAGAGCCCGCGCAATCTTTGTGCTTGGGTGGACGGGCATGCGAGGCGTGCTGGCATTGGCCGCAGCGATTTCACTGCCGCGGCTGCTCGATAATGGCTCGCCGTTTCCGCAACGGGACCTCATCATCTTCCTGACGTTCTGCGTCATTTTGATCACGCTGGTGGTCCAGGGGCTGACGCTGCCGTCGCTCATCCGCAAGCTGGGCTTGTGCGAAGCGGACCCGCTGGAGACGGTAGAACGCGAGGCGCGCAAGCGGATGCTGCGCGGTGCGCTGGACTACCTGGAGTCGATCGAGTCCGATGGAACCCGTCCAGACGAAGCGGTGTGGCTGGATGTGCTGCACCACTACAAGGAGCGGTACGCAATGGTAGACGGGCACAAGACAGGGACGGAGGATCCGACGCCAGGGCAATGGTCCCAGATGCACGACCTAAACAGCCGGGTGCGTGCGGCCGAGCGGGCGACGCTCTCCAAGATGCGCTACGAAGACCGCATCAGCGACCATGTGCTGCGCAAGCTGGAGCGGGAGCTGGATCTGCTGGATACCCGTTTTGTGCCGCGGGGCTGACGGCGAGAAGGCCGGGAGAGGAGCGGCCCTCGAGGCAAAGTGGCGCGACGGACGGGGCGCGCGCTACATTGAGGTGAGAGTAGTTCTCTTATTTTGAAATTCTGCGGATTTGACATTCTGCGGGAGGAGCAACAGGCGATGGTCTGGCCAAACGAACCGATGACGTGGACTCTTCTTGGGGTGGCAGGCGGGGTGGTGCTGGGCGTGATCTGCCTCGTCTGGGCGGGCCAGGGTAAACCGTTGAGCGAGCAACCTCATCACGACGAACACTCATAGCCAGCGGCCTGGCATCAGAGCTTTCGGGCGGAGTTAGCGCTTTCGCGGGGGCATCCTGAGCCAGAGTAGACCGGCGAAGAAGAACAGCGCTGAGATGCTGAGGGACAAGAGGGCGTGCGTACGGTGGTTGTAATGCACTGCCAGCGCGGCGCTTACCCACCAGACAGCAGCGCCGGCGAACCATATCCAGGCCGTCCAGGCCGTCTTTGAAGCCATTCCACTCCTGAGCGGTTCGGCGCCGCGGGTCAAAGCTTTTCTTTCCGGCGGCGAACGACGCGGGTTACCAATAAAGCTGCTGCCGTCAGAGTAGCAGTCAGGACGGCGGGCAGATGTGAGTCCGTAGCTCCCGCCGAAGCGAGCAACCAGAGCACAGTACCAGCGGCAAGAACGTGATAGGTCTCCATGTGCCGGAGCGTAGCAACCAACACGGTGGAAGCCCGATGCACCAGCCGGGTGAGTGGCATGCCTCCGGTAATAGCACCCTTGGTTTTTGCCTGCCGGCCAGTTCCGAAACGGTCCAGACTGCTACCTACTTCTACGATGCATGCCCGTCCATGATGGGCCTGCGACCTAAGTAACATTCCCCTTTCCACCCTTTCGTCGCAGAATGTTGGTCATGACACGCCTGGCTACAGAGCGGGTCCGGATGCTGGAATTGCTGATCCCCACGATCGACCGGTGGTCGGGGCGGCGCACACTCCAGCAACAGGACGGCAATGCGCACCTGAAGCTGGGCGATCAAGGCGAGGAAGCGGCCTACTTCCACCTGCGCAAAAAGGGCTGCATGGTGGTGGCGCGGCGCTGGCGCTCCTCACGCCAGCCAGGAGACCTGGACCTGGTCGCCTGGGAAGGCGATACGCTCTGCTTCGTCGAAGTAAAGACGCGCAGCCGGTTCGAAGTGGCGACGGCGGAGTCGGCAGTGGATGCCGATAAACGGCGCATGATCCGGCGGATGGCGCGACTGTACATGAGCGGCCTGCGGGAGCAGCCAAGGCATGTCAGGTTCGACATCATCTCGATCTACTTCAATGATGCAGCCACGGCCGAGCTACGGGTAATCCCTGGCGCATTCGGCTGGACTGAACCTGCACATCGTTGGAACTGAAGAACTCTTCGAACAAACACACACTCCGGCGCACGAGCATACCTGCTTTTGCCGACGCTGCTGCTGTCAATCGCGGGACGCTCAGCTTTCAATTGCGCCGACCTACTCGGGTCTGGCCGCTCCATTTCACATGGATGCTGCTCTAACTGCCTAGCTGCTGCAGCTGGGTTCTGGAAGTGGCCAATGGGCTGTCTGCCTGCAACGGATGTTCTGCATCGAGCGGCGGCGCGGGGAGGTACTCGAGGCTGGTGTGTGGATACTGCCGCATGCCGCTGAGCTGCAATGCAATATGCCACAGGAATGCGGGATTGTTGCGGAAATAGCGCTTCCAGAGGCGGCGTGGATCCTGCAGCAGCCGATGCAGCCATTGCATGCCAATGGTCTTGATCCACTGCGGTGCATCGTGAATGCGGCCGGTATGAAAGTCATAGGCTGCGCCGACGCCGAACATGAGTGTGGTGTCGAGTCGATGCAGATAGCGATGCATGAAGCGCTCCTGCCGGGGTGTGCTGATGCCGACCCAGATAATGTCCGGCTTGAGCTTGCGTACGCGCGCGATGAGCAACTGCTCTTCTTCGGCATTGAGATCGCGATAGGGCGGCGTGTACGTGCCGACAATGCGCGCCCATGGGAACCGGCGAGAGAATCGCTCGCGCAGTTGCTCCGCAACGTGTTCTTCGCCGCCATACAGGAAGTGCGTGCAGCCGGCGAACTCCTTGCGGCGGAATACCTCCAGCATGAGATCGGGGCCGGCGACGCGCTGCATGGTTTTGTGTCCCTGCCACCGCCCCACCCAGACGGTCGGTGTCCCATCCGGTACGGTCATGGTGGAAGCGGCATAGATGGCGGCCAATTCGGCGTTGCGATGTGCCTCCATGATGCCGTGCACGCCGGCCATGCAGATGTATCCCTTGCGCCGCGCTTCGAGCTCACCGGCGATACGGTTCAGGGCGAGTTCCATGTCGAGAGCTTCGACGGAGGTGCCGAGCAGTTTGGCAGCCGGACGGCGTTTGGGGCGGGTCATATAGCGTGGTTTCCTTCTGATGCTTGCATCGAAGCGCGAACTGCGAGCGCGTCTAAGGTCGATGGGGGAAGTAGCAGTGAGCGATAGAGCTGGAAATACTGCTCCGCGATGAATGGCGCGGAGAGCTGCGGCAGCGCGACCGGCTTTGGCGCGGACTCGCGGATGGCTTTAGGAATGGCGTCGCAAAATGCCTGCTCGGCAGCCGCGTTCAGCGGGATGTACAGGCAGCGATCTCCGCCGACTTCACGAAAAGCGGGAATATCGGAGCAGATGACGCTGCAGCCAGCGAGAAGCGCTTCCGCGACAGGGAGACCGAAGCCTTCAATGAGAGATGGCGCGAGCAGGAGCGCGCAATTGCGATAGCACCACTGCAGCTCCTCATCGGAGAGGCCATTCAGCAGGAGAACGCGGTCCGCGATGCCCGCAGCCGCGAGGAAACGGAGGACCGCATTTGTCTCTGGACCGGGAATGCCCACGATAACCAGGCGAGTGTGCTGCGCGATGCAGCGGGTGCGCAGAAGGCGCTCGAAAACTTGCAGGAGGAAGAGCAGGTTCTTATTGCGGCGATGCTGCGCGACACACAGCAAGAACGGCTCGCCGCTCCATTGCGGCAGCGGGCTAGATGGGGAGACGCGAGGCTGGCGCGCGACGGAGTTATGGACGACGACTGCTTTTTGCAGGGCGAGCAGTGGCTCCATACCTTCGAGGCGATCGAGTGTGCTTTGGGAGACGCAGGCGATGGCATCGGCCGCCCGCAGGCATTGCCGCAGAACCAACTTGTTGAACAAGACTTTGGGAAAACCAAAATTCTGCGGAACATCGTAGGGGTAGAGATCGTGCAGCGTGACTACGGTTGGGCAGCGGTACGCATGCCTGTTCAGCGGCGTGGGATAGCCGAGGTGAACGATGTCGGCGTTCAGCCGCGCTGCAATTCGCGGAAGCGCTGCGTAGTACCAGAGGTTGCGGCTAAGGGAGTTGTTGCGGACGAGCGCTGTGTGGAGATGCAGACGCGCATCGGTGCGCGGCGCGGCGTCGCGAACGAAGTCCTGCTGCCAGGGAGCTGCGATGAGATGCACGGCGGTGATCTGATCCCGGGTGAGCAGGCATCGCGCGAGGTTGACGGCGTGCCGCTGCACACCCGAGAGCTGGCCGGAGGACGATGTGAGCGCGATGACAACTTTCACGCAAGCACCTCCGGCTGACTTCGAAGCTGCGCGAGGAGCGCCCCCAGCATCGCGATGAACCACACTGGCAGCGAGAGATCGAAAGCCTCGGTATCGGCAAAGCAGCGCACGACGACGAACAGCAGCATGCCGAGAAAGAATGTCCGCAACGAGTGATCGGCAAGGCGGCGCAGTTGGCGCCAGATGCTGCCATAGATCGCGATCACCATCGCCACGCCGACGATCCCGTAGGCATAGAACTGCTGGAGCAGTTCGTTGTGCGCATGACGGGCTTCGAAGTCATTGAAGGGCGGAATGACCTTCCAGACGGAGTGGAAGCCATGCCCCATCCAGGGCTTCTGGATGGCTTCGCCGAGAAAGTAGAGCCAGATACCGATGCGCCCGGTGAGCGTCTCGGCCTGGTTGCCGGCGTTGGTGTAGACAACGTAGTAGTCGGACAGCAGGTGCGAGAAGACGAAGACAACTAACACTGCGGAGCCGATCACCAGGACTTTGGTTCGACGGCGCATGGAGCGGTCGCGCAGAAGGATATATGCCTGGCCGGCGAGGAAGGCAACGATGGTCGTCTTGCTCAGAGTGCGCAGCAACGTGATTGCGAGCAGGAGAGCCGGCATGGTCCAGTTGCCGGCCTTCCTGCGCATCAGATATTGCGCCATGAAGAATGCAAAGGCGCAGCACCAGCCGATCTGGTTGGGGCCGAGGAGCTCTTCGTCACCAAGGCGAAGATCCGATTGCGTGGGCAGCAGCCAGGCTATGACGGCAATGGCACAGCTTCCCCATATGTAACCGCGCATAAGCGCGTTAACGACGGCGTCTACCGGGCCGCCGCGCAATAGCAGAATGACCATCGCGGCGTCTGCCGCCATGGCACACCAGAAGGCGGTGGCCGCCGGGAGCGAAGCGGTCGCGCTCCAGAAGAGGCTGATTCCGGAAAAGCTCAGAAACAGAAGAGCCCAACGGAAGCAGGGCCAGCGGAGTGGGGAGCCAATCGGGGATGGAGTGTTGCCTAGCGTCTGAATCGCAGCGAGAAGGAGAAGGAGATAATTCAGCCCGAGCGAAAGGGCGACGCCTGCCTGGGCATCCTGACCGAAAACGCGCACGGCGAGCAGCGGGAAGAAGAGCCGGAAGGCGAGATAGAAACCGACGCATGCGGCAAACGGCATTGCCGTACCTGCGACAACGCGAGGCTGATTCAGAGCGACCGCGGAGGCATGGATCCCTTGTATGTTGCCGCTCATGCTTCCTCGCAGACTGGCTTCGCCGCCGCCATGGAGGAATATGTTTTGCGCGATTTGACGAGCTGGCGCGCGAGCGGGACATAGATCAGCAGAGTGATGGCTCCGTAGCAGAGGCGGGCAAGTGCTATTCCGTAGGCGCCGAAGCGAGGCAGCAGCCATGACATCAGCAGCAGCATGGTGGCGCCAGCGGCGAGGTTGAACCAGGTGACAGTCCGAATGTGCCCGAATGCGAAGAGCGCGTAGGTGCCGGTGACATTCAACGCGAGGAGAGCGGAGCTCCAGACGATGATGGGAAAGATGGCGGCGGCGCTCCGGGCGATTTCAGCGCCCGCCCATATGCGCAGGATCTCCTGACCGAAGAGCATCAGGGTCGCGGTTGCCGCAGCGACAAAGAGCAGGTTGCAGGCGGAAGCAACCAGTATCGTTTTGCGCACGCCGGATGCCGCGCGTGAGGCGTGTCGTTCGGCAAGATGCGGGAAGAGAAAGTGCAGCCCTGATGCGGCGAAGCCATAGATGGGCTGCGCAAGTTGTGTACAGAGCGCGTAGGTGGCGACAGTAACAGCGCCAAGCGAGACGCCGAGGAAGAGCCGGTCTGCCTGGCTGAAGATGACCGCGGACACCGCCTGGAGCCAACTGAACGCTCCGAAGCCAAGCAGCGCCTTCATGGCATGCGCGTCCATTGCCGGCATGAGTGAGCGGGCATCGAGAAGCTGCCGAAGATCAGAGAACTGCAGCCATGTGCCCAGGAGACTGAAAAAAGCGGTAGCGGCAACGATCGAGGTGACGCTATGGAGGAGATAGGTGAGAGCAGCAGCGGCGGCGAGGGAGAGCAGGCGCGCAACTACGCTGACACGAACCGCGGCGCCGTAACGTTCGAAAGCGCGCTGCGTGCTGATGCAGACGCTCTCCATGGTACGCAGCCATAGGAGGAGAGTGGCGATACGCAATGACCATAGGCAATCCCGCTCAAGAGGACTGCCGGATGGAAGCAGATGCCGCGCAGCGAACGGGGCCAGTATCCAGGCGAGGAGCGCGAGCGCTGTACCGAGAACAAGATTGATGCTGATCATCGAGCGCACGGTGCGCACCAGTGCATCGTGCTGCCCCAGGCCTCGTTGTCTGGCGAGGTGTTGTATGTTGGCGTCGCCGAATCCGGAGGCAATGATGCTGCCCATGCTGACGGCCGCGGTGACGACTGCCCAGATGCCGTACTGCGCCGCACCCATGTTGCGGAGGACGATGGGCGCAAACAGCAGCATGCCGATCGGATAGGCAGCATAGTCCAGCACGCCATAGGCGGCATTTGCCAGCCACGCTTTCATGACGCTGCTCCTGCCTGAGGCTTTCGCCACTTCCATGTGGTCGAGAGCGTCGAGTAGATCTGGTGCGCGAGCGCCTTGCGCGGATCGCTCGAGCTGATGCGTAGCCAGCGTTGCCAGGCAAGCAGCAGAGCGGCCGCGATGGTTGTGAAAACAATGGTGAGGAGCTCTGCGAGCAGAAGGCGCGGAGGAAAGGACTTCTTCTCCGGGATGCCGGGGGAGTCGATCACGCCGACGACGGGCACATCCTTGGCCTCCTGGATGCGCGCCAGCTCATACTGCTGCGTGAGCAATTCGAAGAGCGTCTCCTGCACCTGCACCTGGCGATAGAGATTTGCATAAGGAACGGCGAGCCGGGGAAGCTGACGCAAAGGCGGATATAGCTCATTGCCATCGGCGTTGGCGTGCTCGTCATCCGCACCAGTCGTTGCACTGACGGGTAGAGGTGCTGAGGATCCGCTTATCTTCGCCAGCTGACTTCGCAGCTCGCCGATGCGGGCCTGCGTGGCACGCACGCGGACGTTTCCATCGCCGTAGATCTGGCGAAGTGAATTGAGATTCGCCTGCTCCAGAATCATCTGCGCCTGCAGCCGTGAGGCAGCCTCGACCATCGCACGGCCCTGCTCTTTGATATCGACCGTGCCATGCGTACTCGAGAACTCGCTCATCTTTTGCTGAGCCAGTTCGAGGTCGATTTTTACCTTCTGCAGTCGCTTCTCGATGAAGACACGCTCCTGATGCGCGGAGGAGGTGCTGGTGCGGTTGACCAGGAGATTTAGCTCATCGAGATAGCCTTGCGCGAGATCGCGGGCGCGGCGAGGATCCGTGTCCTGGACCGTGATGGTGATGACTCCGCTTTTCTTGTCGTCGGTAATGGTGGTGTGGTGCGCCAGGTATTTCGCTGTGTCCACGCGGTAGCGCTTGTGGTAGACGCTCTGCAGCTGAAAGCGGTCCATCAGGTGACCTGCCACGGTGCCGCTGCGCAGCAGGTCCACGAACAGTGCGGTGCTGTTGTTGCCGCCCAGCATGCTTCCGGCCAAGCTGCTGAGTCCACTCATGCCACCGAGAGCGCGTCCTGCGAGAGCGGCCAGCATGGCAGTGCTCATACCCGTATTGCTGGGCGGCATGATCTGTGCGGAGGATTTGTATTGCTTCGGCAAGGTGAAAGCGAAGAGGAGGCTCAGCAGCAGCGAGACTGCTGCAATGCCTCCCAGGAGGCGACGCCGCTCCCACAGAATTCTGGTGTTTGCTACCCATGCCGGTGTGACTGTGACATCCGGCGGAACTAAATCAGAAGCCTCAGGCAGGATGCTCCGAGCTCTCTGGATTTGCTCATCGACTAGCACGGATGTACCGCGATCACGCTCCACCGCAGCGCCGGACTGAAGACCATTGGGACTGCTCATAGGACACCCGCCACTGCAGCAGTAAATGCGACCGATGATGCAATTTGCGCGACCGTGAGCAGATTGCGCCAGAAGAGTGACGCGCCAATGATTTTTTGCGGCACCACAACCACGTCGCCAGGATCGAGCCGCGTTGAGAGCACGTCGTGATCGAACCACAGGGTCGGCTCGCGGCCCACAACCGAGCCGTTGGCGCGAATGATGAAGATCTGCTTCGTGTTCGCGACTTGCGTCACGCCACCGGCGCGGTGCAGGTACCACCCGGCTGTTCTGCCGGGCGCGAAGGTGATTGCCGAAGCGTTGAAGACCTGCCCGGTGACGAGCACGAAGCCCGGACGCTTGGGGATGCGAAGAACATCTCCCGCGCGCACTTCAATGTCGGCGGGCGTGTTTTCCCAACTGCTGATGTCGGCGCTGATGTGGATGACAAGGCGCCCGCTGGAGGGCTGACTGCGAAGGCGCGAGAGCACATCATTTTGCTGCTGCGCAATCAATTGCAACGTGCCGGACTGGTCTCCGCTGCCGAGATTTGGACTTAAGCGCGCGGAGGCTGAGCTGGTTTCGATCTGGCGAATGAGCTGTTCGCGACTCTTCTCCTCGAGCTGACGGACTTCCTCGCGGATGAGCACCGCGCCTGCGGGATAGCTGGTATTCCGAAAGCCGCCGGCGCGCCGCAGGATGGAGCTGAGACGTTCACCCTGCTCGAAGCCGTAGGAGCCGGGATGCGCTATTTCGCCCTCGACTTTGATTGAGGCGCCAATATCGTCCCATCCGGTGAGCTGATGCACGGTCAGCACATCACCGGGTTTGAGTGGGATGTCGTCGGTCTGGCTGTTATGGTCGACTACGTCGCCGATGCGGATCGATTTGCGATCGGTCACGATCTTCGTGCCGGCGACGATCTGATAGCTGGTGAGATCGGCGTCGGTGAGCAGAGCGTCACGCTTGAACCCGCCCGCCATGCGCACGAGCTGGGCTGCGGTCATGCCGTGCGAGAGTGCGTAACTGCCCGGCCGCAGCACCTCGCCGCCGATGGACACTCGCGGCGCATCGGCCTCGTAGCGGCCGAAGACGCGCACTGTATCGAATGGCTCAAGCGGATAGTTGCTGTTCCCTATCAGCACCTCCGAGACGTTGAAGTCGATGGTTTCGGGGTGTAGATCGGGCGGGATGAGGCGGACGATCTCGGCGCGATCGGCGGGCTCCGGGAGGAGATCCCGATAGCTATGGAGCACATCGCTCAGCTGCATTCCGTCGCGATACGCCTGGCGTCCCGGTCGCACAACATGACCTTCCATGTAGACGACGCGCTGGCTGTAAGGCAGGATCGCCGAAACGTGCACGCGGTCGCCGTCATGGACAGCAAACGCAGCGATGGCGGCGCGCGCGGATTCAGCGTTGCTACCGGCGGGGAGATCCAGGCTTACGGTCTCGCGCTGGCGATTTGCATCGATGCGATCAATCACGATGTGGCCGAGTGCTGCGGAGACGGTGGCGCCGCCCGCATCTTCGAGCACCTGGGCCAGCGTCGTTTCACCTTTCAGCTCATAGATGGCTGGCCTCTTCACTGCGCCGTAGACAGCGATCTGCGGTCCGGCGGGAGGAACGGCGATGGTATCGCCTGATTGCAGGCGATCTTCGCTCTGGACCCCGTGCAGGAGAAAATCGTAGAGATCGATTTCGCCGATCAATTGAGTGCCGCGATAGTGTCGAACGATGCGCAGCGAACCTACACTCGTGGGACCACCGGCAGCGAAGAGGGCATTCAACGGTGTCGATAGCGAACTGATATCGAACGCGCCTGGGCGCTGCACATCGCCGACGACATAGACACGAATGCTGCGCAGCCGCCCCACTGTCACCGCAACCTGCACGTTTCGATACTGCCGCTTCAGCGCGTCCGTGATAACGGCCTGGGTGTGTTCGAGGGAGAGGCCCGCGAGCTGTACCGGCCCGGCATCGGGCAGGTTGAGATTGCCGTCACGATCGATGGTGCGCGTCACGCTCTGCGAGATGCCACCCCAAAGCGTGATGGTCAGCGTGTCGCCGGGTCCTACGACGTAGTCTGGGCCGGCAGGCACATCGAGCGGCGTGCTGCGTCCATTGGGGGCAATCTGATTCGTTGCGTAATCGTCACGTCGCAGAAACACATTGGAGCCGTAACGCTTCAGCTTGACGTCCTGCTCGGGAAGCTGGGTATAGAGGTCGCGCAGCGAAAGCATGTTGTAGGGCGCGGTCCTGTGGAGCACCTGAGGCTCGGGGACTTCGTTTGGTTTCGGCGGTGCCATGGCGACTGACTGCGGAGCGCGGGGCGGCATACGGTAAGTTGCCGGAACCGCCGATGCTTGCCGAGGGAGGCAATTCGTCGGGGCTCGAGCAAGAGGCGGCCTGCGGGCGAGCGGCCCGCCATTTGCCCCGGCTGCAATGAGGAGAACGCATCTTCAGCGCGACCGCTTGCCGCGTAGCTCTCGAGGTCTGCGTCGGTTACATAACCCCGCGCGCGCATGAACGTGGTGATGTTGGCGCGGAGCTCCGGACTCGACGCGATCTTGCTGTACAGCATCTGGTCGGTAATGGAATCCGGCTGCAGAGACGTCCCCTGCTGATCCGCCAGATCCGCCATCAGCGACTTCAGTTCAATAACTATGTCCGGCTGCTGATCGAGTACCGCAAATATCTGGTCTGCAGAGAGTGGCGCAGATACATTGCTGCTGACACCCGCCACTGGATTTTGGGTATCGCTTGGAGTTGTGTTGGGTCGCGCCAGGTTCGAGCTGGCATTCGAAGCATCTGGCGACGCGCTTTGCTCCGCCTGGCTATCGTCGGAGGAGAGCAGTGGCGGCAGCCCCACGGCGCTGGTTGTTCCCGATGTGGCCTGCTGCGCCAGCGATTGCAGGCAGAGTGGGCCGGCGATCAGCAGGGCGAGCATGCACGCGGCAGTGCGCACACGGAAGGTCGCGTGAGATGCCGTCACGGCGCCACCTCGTTCCTGTATTGCTGCCAACGGAGCGACTCGCGCAGATAACGAGGACCCTCCACGGCGTGGAAGCGCAGTCGAAGGAGAATGAAACGAAGTTGCGTACGGTAACGTCGAAGCCGCATCGGCAGCGTTTCGTTAGCACTTGCATGCACGATCAGGGGTGGCAGGGTGAGCGGCAGCAGACATTGCCGCAGAGAACGCCTGGCGGGAATGCCGGAGATGGCAAGCTCCTTCTGTAGCAGGAGATAGAGTTTGCTGCCGGGGGCACTGGCGAAGACGACCTGCGCCCCATATAGCTGCACCCAGAGACGCGCACAGGCGGGCAGGCGGTCGATGGTCCAGTTTGCAAGCGACCATGGAGCGAAACCGCCCATGACATGCGTGATGAGCAGCGTAACCACGCCGAGCGCTATCGCCGCTCTCGGCGAGCTTTCGGCGCGCGCGCGGACGTTTGCCCAAAACGAGGCGTCATCGTGCCGCGCGAGCACATGGCGGCGAAACTCGATCAGGTGCGCAGTGCGTGAAAATTCGCTGCAGATGTGCTTGAAAGCGTGCATACCCTGGCCAAGGAAAAGGTCCACGGAGGACAGGACGGGCATGTCGATATCGCGGAAGCTGCGCATTTCTGCGCGGGCCAGCAGCGAGGAGCCAGCTTCCGTGGCGGATTCAATGTGCAGCTCGACCGAGCGATACGGCACATCCTTATAGAGGTCCCGCAGCGATATACCCGCTATCTCATTTTTTTTGAATTCCCAACTGCGGCCGCTGACGGCTCGCAGATGATAGCCGCGAGTTTCGAGAATGCGCCGCGCCTCGCGTGCAGAGTCTTCAGCCACGAGGAAGTCCAGATCCAATTGCGAGCGCAGCTCCGGTCCTGGGACAGAAGACGGCCAGAGGGAGAAACCCTTTAAGACTGCATAACGAAGAGATGCCCTCTGAAAATCACGATGGATGCGGGACATCTCGGCGATGAGGCCACCTGTGCGGGCGGTGTTGTCGGCGAGGTTCTGCTGCAGGCGCGCGGATACATCCGACGGCAGGATTTCGTGACGGTTGAGTTCTCTAAGACGGTCAAAGAAGTAGAGCGCCAGGCCGCTGGTATCCAACCAGCGCAGCAGCCGCTGCCATTCCATGGCGGATAAGCGCTCCAGGGTCGTGCATGCTTTCGGGAGCGGATCGCAAAATGTCAGTAGCGCGGCCTCGCGCATCTGCAGTTCCCTGCTGCGCGATCGAGGTGCGGCGATGGTCGAAGTCATTGGCATAAGCAACTAGTGGCTATACATCTCCGGTTCACCGAGACTGCCGGCTGGCGGCAGGTGGCGCAGGTAGACCACGATCGACCAGATCTCGTCGTCGTTCAGGATGTCCTTTGATCCCGGCATGCCGGAGGGCCAGAGGCCGTAATCAATCACCCACTTCAACTGGCCGTCGGTGTAGGACTGAATATCCTTGCCGGAGAGCGGCGGCACGGGCGGCGACATGCGGGTGGCAAAGGGCACGCCGGTGTTCTGGCCATCGAGCCCGTGGCAGGCAACGCAGTAATGCGAGAACGCTTCCTTGCCATCGGTGAGAGTGGCGGTATTGTCCGGAAGCGGATTCTTCTGGGATTTGCCACGCACAAAGATGTGCTGTTTGGCTGCTGTTATCACCCTGGACTCCAGTGGGTTTGGCGGGCTTGCTTTGCAGCCGCCCAGCTGGATGCCAACCCAGGCGGCGAAGCATGCGCAAACTACAACGCGGCACATCCCCTACTCCACTACGTGGAGCGTGAGCTTCATCTTGCCGTGGCCAGACCCGCAGAAGACTGAGCACGCGCCGACAAAGTCGCCAACTTTGGTCGGCGTGAAGGAAAGTTCAGCGGTCTTTCCTTTGGCAGCCTTCACACTGACTCCCAGATCGCGAAAGGCCAAGCCATGAGCCACGTCGACACTTTTGAGAACAATCACGACAGGCTCGCCCTTTTTCACGGTGATTTCGGCAGGGTCGAAATCAAATCGCTTGGCCGTGACTTCAATGCGACGAGGCGCCGACTGGGCCGGAGCGGGTGGAGCGATGAACATCGCCGCGATCAGCATCGCGAGGAAGAGGGGGAACAGAATAAACTTCAATTTCATGCAGAGATTCCTCTGTAGGCTGTAGTGAGTCTGGTTGCATCGGCCGACCTCGTAAATGACGGTCTCAACCGGCAACGCTGTTCTGAATCTAGCCAGCCCTCGATGAGGCGTTGTCATGTCGCTGTAAGGCGATTGTCACTGCTTTGTTGGTGTCATCCCATGCTCGTTGCCACCGCAAGCAGAGGGCGGCCCGCTTAGGCCAAACACGCGAGAGACAACCAACTGACAAAGGACAGACGATTCGGGGACACATTCACACGCGGTTCGCGTTAGTTTGCACCTATGCCGCGTTTCAGATTCAGCCTCTTCTTCCCCGGACCGGCAGGGTCCATCGTGTTCGCGTTGGCAATCCTATGGGCCGGACCTTATGGGGTCGCACAAGACACGCCGCTGCTCTCCGGCGGTATTGGATTCCAGACCGTTACGAATGGCGGCAACACGAGTTATCAGCCCATCATCGAGCCGCTACTGGCCGCACCAATCGGACAGCGAGTGCTTATCGAATCGCGTGCGGCGATCCTCGAGACATGGGCGCCTCGCACCAATGGTCAGCCTGGATACGACCATAGCCATTTCGCCGCTCTTACATACCTCCAGGGGGATGTAACTCTAACGCCCCGCGTAACGCTGGTGGGGGGTAGTTTCCTGATTCCCTTCGGTACCTACAATGAGCGCCTGTCGCCAATCTGGATCAGCAATTTCCAGGACGGACCACTTATCAATCCCCTTGGTCTGATGTCTACGGGCACTGGTGTGGGTGGCATGCTGCGCGGCAGCGCAGTCTCGCACCCAAAGTACTCGATTGACTATGCAGCGTACTTTTCCGCGAGTAGCGGGAACGAGCAGTTCAAGGCGGAACGTTCCTCCGGCGGACGCGCCAGCCTCTATCTCCCAGAGCAAAGACTTGAGCTTGGACTCTCTTACGGGCGTCTGCTTCAGGAGACACAAGAAAACTTTTATGGCGCGCATCTCTGGTGGGAGCCGAAAGACACAGCCTTTCGCCTGCGCTCGGAGTTCGCGCGCGGCCACCATGCACAGGGCTACTGGATCGAAGCGGACTACCGCACGCAGGCATTTGGCGGGCTGGATAGTTTTATCGGCCGCTTTGAGCCGGTCTTCCGCATGCAGCAGACCTTCCGCCGCGACACTGTCGTCAGCGATGACCTGCCGCTAGTGAATACGCAGCGCGCTGACTTCGGCCTGGACTACAACCTGCCGCACAACACCAGGATTATTACCAGCTATGCTCGACAATTTTCGTCGACCGGCAACCGCAACATCTGGGAGACGGGAATTGTCTACCGCTTTCTATTTCCGGCCTGGAGAGGAAAATCGCAATGAACCTGAAATATCCGCTGTCCGTGATGATTGTGCTAGCAGGAAGTTTTATGTCCTTGAAGGCCGCGCCCCAGTCCGATGCCGTGCCGCACTCCAAAGCGCAGAGCGCCTCGCATGCAGCGAAGAAGCAGACACAAGAGGCGCAAGGCGCCGTACATGCGGATGAAGGTCAGCGTGTCTTCGACCAGAACTGCACGCGCTGTCACGCAGACCCGGATGGCTTCTCATCGCGCATCTCCGGCACAGTGGTGCGCCACATGCGCGTTCGCGCATCCCTCAGCCAGCACGATGAACAGGAACTTCTCCGCTTCCTGAATCCCTAGATCGGATAGCTATGAGTTATCGCAAATGTGTTTCTTAGTAAGGAGGCTCGGCATCCGGCTCGTAAGGACGGCCGAACTTATTCAGATGCTGCTGGTTCGCGGTGTTGGCGCGAATATCGCCTAACTCCGCGACGGCTCCGGATATATGGACCCGCCTGGTCTGCTCATCGAGAGAATTTTGCGGCTGTCCCTCTACCCATATATGCAGGTTGTAGTCTCCGTCTGGAACGTCCTGTATACGAAAGTTTCCGTGCGGATCCGCGATGGCGTAAAAGGGCGTATCGAGCGCAATGACTACGGCGCTCATCTCCGAATGGATGTTGCAGAAGATATAGGAGACGCCCACGCGTGAAAATAGCACGCTGCGAGTTGAACCCGCTTCATAGAGTCCCAGGTCGAAGCGTTTGCCGTCGAAGAGCGAGAAGACATTGTGGAAGAACGGGTCGGCATTGGGAAATGCCACGCTGCTGCCGACCGGCACAACCAGCAGATGCGGCGTGAACATCTTGTTTTTCTGCAGCAGCGTGAACTTGCCCGGCGTGGGCGCGGCGACAGGCTGAACCGGCTCCAGCCAGATTACCGATGAGGGCAGCCTCTCCGATTTGCGTACGGAGGGTCCGGCAGAGCTCCCGATCAACTGCGCCTTCACTTCTGCAGCATGCGACGGAGTGCTCCCGGAAATGACAAGCAATGAAATGGTGAGCAGTGCACTGCGGAGGTCTCGCGGCATCAGAACCGGTACCCCGCGCCAAGGCCGATGACGTCGCTGAAGCCCGCAGGGCCGGAGGCGTAGTTGGTCCACAGCCGCCGGTACTCAACAGAGAAGAGAAGATACTTACTCGGGCTATAAATCACATTGCCGACTGCCGATTTATTGCGGGCAAGCCCGGGATAGATCGCATATTCAGGAATAGCCGTGCTCGCGTGTATCTCCCCCGCAAACGGGTTATCGATGCCATAGCCGCCATTCAATTCGAGGCGCTCACCGATCTTGCTCTGCAATTGGGCCCAGCCGCCCACATCGTCAAGCGCGCGCGCAACCTCTGCCGCGCCGGCATACGCGTGGACATAGTCGACGTATCCTCCGCCACCGAGACCACCGAGCGCGGCTCCGCGATAGGCATTCGCCAGCAATGAAAGGTGCTTCGTGACAGGCAGACGCAGATCCACGGCACCGGCCCAGGCATTGAAACGCGCACCAGCGCCCGTTTCGTGCGGGCTGAAGTAGCCGCTCACGCCAATATCCAGCCCGGCGTCAACATCGCCAGAGCCAAATGCGATCCGTGCTTCTGTGCCTGGCCAGCGGCTGCGCTCCGCGCGTGAGATTGTCGAAGTATTCGGTATGCCACCAGGCCACTGAGGGTCCTCCACATCGATCAATCCTGCCTGGATGTTCCATCGCTTGGAGCCGGCTGCGCCGATCTGGTGAGAGAGGCCGATCTGCGGATTCCAAGTCCACAGGTTCCCGCTCCAGGCATAATCCGGCTGCGCCACCGCAACGAGCGAGGAGGGTGTGTACGGCGCGAGGAAACTGCGGTCCTGTTCGACGAACGCGTCCGTATTCTGCCACTTCAGCCCGGCGTGCGCTGTGCGCAATCGCAGCAGCCCACTGGCGGCATAACTGGGTTGCGATCCGCTGGCAAAGAAATCGACACGCACATCCGCATGGCTGGTGGCGCCGAAGAGATGTGGACCTCGCGCATCAAGACCGAGTACGGTTTGCCGCACGGAGAATCCGGTGCTACCCGGCCCCGGGATGGCGTAGGTGGGGTCGACGGAAATATCCACCTGCCGGGTGTTTACGTAGCTGTTAAAGAGCACCAGCCCGCTCAGCTTAAGCGGATATTTCGACTCCGTCTCTACCTTTGTCTGCTCGTGCGTGGCGATTTGAGATTCCTGCAACGCCTGCCGCTCGCGAATATCTTCGAGAGTGGCTGCAGATGCGCTGGTAGAGGCGGCCGGCGCAGCGGCGCTCTGAGGAACGGACGGTGCGGAAACTGTGCTCTTCCGCGCGGCCAACTCACTCTGCAGTGCTGAAAGTTCCTTCTGCATATCCTGAAGCTGCTTCTGGTAAACGTCCATCTGCGCCTGCGTGCGGGCAACTGCTGCAGTTAAGCGCTGTACCTTCTGCTCCGTTGTTTCAGGTGGGGCAGGTGGCGCTGTCGCATCCTGGGCCAGCGCGCCTGGTACAGGCGATAGCAGCATGGCAATGGCGAGTCCGACGCATCTTCCTGCCGGCCACCCGTCCTGTGACTTGCTGCGAGCGTTCCGCTGTTTAGCATTTCCGTTCATGAGGTCAACTGAGTACTCGGCGCGGTATTCACGGTTCTGTTTTTAGCTCCGGGAGAGACGACGCGCGATACGGTCAGGCGAAATACGGCTTCACCCGGCCGGCTGCTGACTACTTCAACGCTGCCGTTGTGCTCGCGCGCCACGCTCCAGGCCAAGGTCAGTCCAAGGCCGGTGCCTTTCTGCTTGCCCAGGCTCACGAAGGGATCGAAGAGGCTTTCGCGGATTCCATCCGCCACGCCGAGTCCGGTATCGGTGATGGTCACACTGGCCATCGTGTCGTCTCCATCCACGGCAACGTTTACCTCCCGCCGGCCCGAACTTTGTCTTGCGGACTGACACGCGTTCAATAGCAGATTGTAGACGGCACGTTCCATCTGTTTGGTGTCCATCGCGGCCGTGATATCCGCCTTTGACTCCACCCGCACGGTCACCCGCTCCGCATCCGGATGCGCTCGCACAAGGGCCACAGCGCGGATTACCAGAGCCGTCATCGAGGTCTCTACGCGCTGCAGGGCTGCGCCGGTGCGGCCGAAGATGAGCAGTGAGTCCAGCATATCTGTCGTTCCGTTTACCGCGAGCCGGATTTCATCGAAGAGCTCCGCACGCTCAGTCGCAGGCAGCGCGGGCGATGCGAGGAACTCCGCATTCGCATAGACCGCCGCCAGGTAGTGCCGCAGATCATGCGATACAGAGCTTGCCATACGGCCAATGGTCGCGAGGCGCTCCGAGTCAACCAGAGCGCGATTCTTCTTCTGAATTTCATCGCGCATCTCGGCAAAGATGCGACTCAAATAGCGCACCTCCAGCGTGCCTCCTGAAGGAAGCAGGTGTTTCGGATCTCCCTCTCCGAAGGCCTGTACGCCTGTTGCCAGCAGTTCCAGTGGACGTGTGACCATACGCGCCAGCAGCAGCATCAGCAGTGAGCCTACGACGATGGCCAGCAGACTTGCCAGAAAAACCAGGCGGTTGATCTCGCGCTCCGTGCGATCCGCCACAGCAAAGGATTTCATGACGATAAGGCCGAGAGGCACGCCCGCGCCATTGGTCATGTCTTTAACGCTGACTAGATAACGTTCATTCCCAATGGTCACAATGCCTTCGCTGTTTTGACGCAGCGACGCCACCATTTCTTTGACCGTATCCGGTTTTTTCGTTGGCAATGTACTCGCTACGACGTCATTGCCGGCAACGAATGCTGCCTCCGCGCCCGCGCCGCGACCCACTTCCTGAAGCAGTGTGTGGTCAACGGCATAGCCGCTTACGACGTAGCCGAGCAGCGTTCCGCTTGCTGCGCTGCCGAAGTAGAGGGGACGCACGGAATACTCGTACAGACGGCCGCCGCTCAGCAGATAGTGCCTGCTCGGATCGCGAATGGCCACATGGAGATCGGCTTTTAGTAGCTCCGTATTGTCCGCGTCTCGCGCATTGGCAGACAGAACGCGGCTGTTCGCATCGGCCAGCGCAAACAGATCGTTTCCGCTGATCTTCCAGAAATCCACCGCATCATCCGTGATGGTGCGTGGATCGCTGGTTGTCATCAAGGCCTTCAAACTGGGCAGGCTGGCCAGCAGCGAGCTCTCCTGATCCAGAGTAGAACGCCGGTGGGCTTCGATATCCTGGAAGGTTTCGACGGAGTGCTGCAGGTCGGCGGCCAGGGCGACCTGCACGTGATGCTGCAGCCGGCTGCGGACGATCAGCAGGCTGGACGCTGTGGTCCCCGCGATGATCAACACCAGCGAAGTCAGCAGCAGAACACGAGTTCGGATTCCTGGACCCTCTTTCCTGTTGAACACGGCAGCTGCTTTCTTACGGCACGAATTTGTATCCAGCGCCGTAGATGGTCTGCAAATAACGCGGCTCGTTGGCATTGGGTTCCAGCTTTTGCCGCAATTTCAGAATCTGATTATCGACGGTGCGAGTAGTGGGATAGGAGTTATATCCCCAAACCTCGTTCAACAGCTCTTCCCGGCTCAGGACGCGCTCGGCGTTCTCCACGAAATACTTCAGCAGCTTGAACTCGTGCGCGGTCAGCGTGATCGGTGTACCTGCGCGCCTGGCGCTCATTCTGGCGAAGTCCACTTCGCATTCGCCGAACTTGTAAGTCACCATTGCAGTTGGCTTGTGCCTGCGCCGCAAGGCTGCCTGCACGCGCGCCATCAGCTCACGCGGGCTGAACGGTTTGGTCACATAGTCGTCCGCGCCCAGCTCCAGCAGCAGAACCTTGTCGGCCACTTCACTGACCGCGCTGACGACAATGACGGGGATTTCCGGCTGCTCTGCCTTCATGGCCTTGCAAAGATCGCGACCGAAGATGTTCGGCAGCAGCAGGTCCAGCACAACAGCGGAGGGCTTCGCCGCGTGGAATGCGTCAAGGCCGGCCTGCCCATCGCCGCACAGCGTGACGGTGTAGCCCTGTTCATGGAACATGCGCTGCAGCACCTTCTGCATGCGCGGGTCATCTTCGACGACGAGGATATGAGTCCGCGCGCCGCCGGAGTGCCCTTCTGTACTATCGGAACCGGTGGTAGTCATCTCGCCTTGCAGCATATTCCTTCCTTCCTGGTTTCAGCGCTATTTCGTCGCGCAGCTTGGGGTGGAGTGTTTCAATCTTTGCGACGGCCCAAGCCGCGAGCTTCGCATCGACGGGGTTGCTCTGCTGTACCGCCCGGAGGCGTGGCAGCGCGTCCAAATCCCCCTGCCAGGCGACGATCCGGATTGCTCGTTCTCTCACTGCCTGATCCTGGCTGCCGATCGCCGCACGCACCGCCGGCAATACGGAAGGGCCCGCCTCGACCAGCATCCACTCCGCCCTGTCTGCGACTCCGTGGTCGGACGCGCGCAGAGCACGAATCGCGGATTGCGGGTCCGACGGTACCCGCTGCCACAACTGGAATGCCGCGACTATGGCATTCATCTGGGAAAAATCCTCGCCCGGGCGAAACGCCTGATCCTCGAGTGCCTGCGTGGCTTCAGGAGAGTGCAGCGTGGCAATCGCCTGGACCTCCTTCATCTGGCAGCGATAGTAGCCCATGATTTCGTCAATTTCGGCTTGCGCCAGTGGCGTCTTTCCGCGCTCGATCCATTGGTCGTAATGTGCCCGCGCAGCTTTCACCTCTGACTTCAATTGTGCGGGGATGGCTTTCGCCGCTATCTCGGGCTGGTGCCGTGCGAGCGCCATCGCTGCTGCGCCGCGGACCTCGGGGTCAGCATGTGACAGCAACGGTAGCAACATCTCTGCACTCAGCTCGCCAGACATATGAGACAGAGCTACGAGAGTTTCCTGCAGTACTTGGGGGTTGCGGTCAGCGAGAAGAGGGGTGAGCATCTTCGCGGGCGCTTGCAGAGTTCCCAATGCCCATGCCGCATTTGCGCGCGCATCGGGATTCGCGGACCGCAGCGCTTCCGCAAAGACAAATGGTGATGTTCGAGGACGCGCAGTCACCAGCGCCACAGCGGCCGCGCGTGATACGTGATCGTCCGGATCGAGCAGCCAGCCGGTAAGCTCTTTTTCGAAAGCAAAGCCTCGGTATTGTGACAGTTGCAGAATCGCCTGTGCGCGAGCACCACTCTCGCCCCTATTTGCCTGAGCGACGAGTGTCGCGAGGGTGCGCTCCACGGGTCTTCCAACCGCATCCGCGCCTATTCGCGGATAGTCCACGTTGATGCCATCCACTCCGCCGGCCACCGCTGCTTTCATGCCGGCTAAGTCCATCTCATGCTCGTTAGCAGAGAAATTTGCGATGACTGTCTTGCCCGCGCGGTGATACGCCTTCACCTGTTCGGCAGTCACGCCGGGCTGTACCCATGCGGCTGTGTCCTGGTTTGCGCTAGGGTAGAGCTGCTTTACGTCTGCCCACTCGCCGCCAAAGCGGACGCGTTCGAGCATGCCCTCGCGCCGCAAGAGCTGCAGCACCTCGGCGCCTGTGCCCTTGTCCTTCATGTCCAGAAACAAGCGGATGTTCGTATCCCGGGCAACGCGCAGTGCATCTTCGAAGAGCGGGATGCGCATCTCCTCGAAGCGGTCCCCCATCCAGGCGCCCGCATCGCGCATACGCAGGTCGTCGTAGTAGCTTGTCTCGATCTCACCGATGCCGTCGGTCAGCCGCTCCAGAACACCGTCGTGGTTCAACACGATCTTTCCATCGAGAGTCCGCCGGAGATCAATCTCCACCACATCGCATCCCAGCAGAGCGGCCTGTTCCAGCGACTCCAAGGTATTTTCTGGAACGTCCTCGTTGGCGGTGCGATGGCAAAACAATTCCACCCGCCCAGGCTGCCGGTCTGCAGCATGGGCAATGTGTACAGCGAGCGCGACCAAGAGGGCGACAACGATTCGATTCATCTCGCCTCCTCTTTGAGGAACTGCGCAGCGGCTCCTCGAACATCTGGCCGCGATGGCATAACAAAGAGCCGGAAGAGCAATGCGATGAGCAATGCAAGCGCCGCGATACCCAGGAGAACAGGTGGATATCCAAATCGAGTAAATAGAATTCCAGCGCCGGCGGTCGCGGCTGATCCGGCAAGAGCATTACAGAACAGGGTCATCGCTGCTGCCGGGCTGCGCTCGCTGTCCGGAGTGTGGTTCATCAGCAGGTTGTAGAGCCCGGGGGCGCACATCCATTGTGCGGCGGAAAAGGTCAGATACAGTGCCATCGCCAGTTTCGGGATTGCTGCTCCCGCCATCAACGCGAGAGCAAGCGCTGCGACGATTTGCGTTGCAGCAATCCCCTTCACCAATCCCAGCACACGAAAGATGACAGGCGCGAGCAGGCCCATGCAGAACTGCAACACCTGGGTTGCCGAAAAGATCAATCCAATCTGGCCGAAAGGAACATGCAGTACCCGGGATAGATAGATGTTGCCGAATGGGGTGAAAGCAGCCAGCACGGCCGACCACAAAGCCATCAGCGGCAGAAAGCGCAGCAGGAATGGCTGGAGGAGCAGCTTGCGTAACTGGTTTCCGGTTGTCACCTGGATGTCGCCTGCAGCGCTGTCTGGTGATTGCTTCAGAGGCTGAAGATGCAGCACGGGCAGTAAGCCGACCAAGGCGACGCCGCATGCGCCCAGCAGGATCAGCCGCTTGACCTCTGCTGCCTGCATGGCGATACCGACGACCCTCAGCCACTGTGGCAGATAGCCGCATACGATGCCACCGAGGATGCTGGTGCCCATGCTTGCGGAGAAGATCAGACTGTATGCCGAAGTGCGATTTGTCTCTGTCGTGAGCCGCGCTACCGCCGGAAGGAAACAGACGCCCCACATACACATTGCCAGTCCTGCCAAAAAGGCCAGGCCGATCTGGGCAGGCTCCCACATCCAGAGAACACGCGCGGCGTTCATCACAGATGCGGAAACGAAGCAGAAGATGAGCATCGGCTTCACGCCGGTCCTCCGCGCCACCAGGCCTGCCGGCAGTGTTCCTACAAGCGTGCCGAGGGTCATAGCCCCGCCGATGAGGCCGATGGATCGATCGCTGAAACGATAGTCCAGCAGGTACAAGTTGAAGAGGAAGACGTACACGGCGAATCCGGCGTCGAAAAAGAATGCAGCCGTGAAGAACACCCAAAAGCCGCGGCTTAGCTTTTGCTGCCGGAGCCAGGCAGAGGGGTTCCTCCAGAAGGCTGCCGCCTTCCCCGTGCTTGATCCTGGCTCGAGTAAGGCCACCATCAGTGGCCCTCCCGCACCAGTGTCTGCAGGCGGTCGACAGCCCAGTCGAGATCGGTGTATCGGAGCTCGAAGACTTGTGCGGTCAAGAGATGTTCAATGGCTTCGTACTGCAGCGCTAGCGACTGCGGCGACCCATACAAGGTCTGGCGCATGAACTGACGTGCCACATCCTTGCGATAGAGCCGAAGCTGCGGCGGCCCTCCCGAGTGCCGATTCAAAAAGACAATGAAGTCGATTTTTGCGTTCTGCGCAAGTGTCATGTGGCCCATCGGAGCGGTTGGTAGCTCGACAGATGGTTTGCCGGCGGCCCGCGGGGTGATCTCCAGCCCCCGTACTTCGGCAAAAAACTCGGCCGCCGACGGCCGGAATCGAACCTGATGGCAGTTGCCTGTGACGAATCGCTTGGTGCCGGAGTTGAGGAGAAAACTACCGTCGTCGGTTACATAGGTCCACCCGGAGCGCGCGCACGCGTAGGACAACGTCGACTTGCCAGCGCCCGAGTCGCCGCATAGGAGGACACCGCGGCCATCCAGAGCTACGCACGCGGCGTGCACCGGAGTCGCGTAACGCGTCGCAAGATGACATCCGACAGCACCATCCAGAAAAAAGCCTCGCAAATAGGGCTTGTTGCGCAGGGCTGCAGTGGAGAGTGTCATCTGCGTTTTGCTGAGCGATATGTCGGCGATGCTGTAGTTGTTGGAGTCGGCCACGCTCACCACCAGTGGCTGCATAATCTGGCACCAGGGTGCGGGAGGGCATTCCATCGAGCCGGACTCAACCACGTGGAATTCGAGCCGGATCGGCTCTGTATCAAACCGCTTCTCGAAGATCCCCCACTTCTCTTCAGCCTCGGCCAGCATCTCGGCCGAGTTGGTGCGCAGCTCCGCCGGAAACCCCAGCGGATAAAACATCTGGCGGAGCGACAGCGCAGGTGCATCCAGCATGTGCCTGGAAAAATCCAGCACTTGCGATGTGTCGCACGCCGCCTCGATCTCTTCAATGGTCATCATCATCCCGTTTCTACGAGCTATCGGCATGGCTTGCGACGCTTAAAACTGGTACTTCACTGCGAACTGAATGATGCGCGGATGCGGGCCGCCCTGCTCGCTGTTGATCTGACCAAATGCGGGGCTGGCAACTGCGGGCATCAGCGGGTTCCCATAACCCAGGCCGGTGTTGGGATTTCCGAACTGGGGTGTATTCGTCGTGTTGAAAAATTCTGTCCGGAACAGAAAGCTATGGCTCTCCCTCACCGGAAAACTTCTCTCAATGGCCAGATCGAGATTGTGCTGTCCCGGCCCGCGCACAATGCCGACGCCACTGTTGCCAAAGTCCTCATCGGCAATGCTCGTTCCATTCGGCACTTCAGGCGCCCGCGTGAATGCGCTGGCATTCAGATAGCGTCCGCCGCCATTCGCTCCGACCACACGCGAGAACAGAGACCCATGAGTCTGAGGGTGCCCCCCAGGAGCCAGCTCTGCCCGCACCTGACTGCCCAGCAGCCCATATACCGAGCCCGCATTGCCATCGAAGACGCTGAGCGCAGCACCAGACTGAATCACCCCGATGCCGGAGAGCTGCCAGTTCGTAAGTGCATATCGCGCGACGGAGGGGAGGGTCGCAAAGTTCGGAGTGGACCAGACAAAGTTCACGACGAGGCGCTGGGCGCGATCGTCATTCGCCAGCCCATAGGATGAATTGCGCAGATCATGCTGATTATTCGTCGGCAGTTGGACCTCGAAGACATCGGTTCCACCTTCTCCGTTCACCTCGTCCAGGTTCTTCGACCACGTATAGCTTGCCTGCAGTTGGAGCCCATGCTCCATACGCCTCGTGATGCTGGCCTGCAGCGCGTTGTAGTTTGCAACAAAGACAGAATCGGTGAACAACGATCCCGGGCTCACACCCTGAATCGGCATGCGCGCAATCACGTTGCCGATGGAGTTTGTCGTTTCTCCGTTCACCGGATTCTGGGGACTGGCAAGCGACGCCTGATCGAATTCAATCGATCCCGGCCGATGCACCGATTGTGTTCCCACGTATCCCACCTGCAGCAGATAGCCGTGGCCTGCCTCATACTGCACATTCGTGTTGTATTCGTAGGTCTTGCCATCCTTGATATTTGGATTTTTTCCCTGGATGAAAGGGGTGCCACCCGGCACAAGCGGTAGGAAAACGGGGAACTTTGAGCTGGGGGGGACTCGAGCATCCACAAACGGGTCCTGCAAGGACGCGCCTCCATTGGGAGGCCCCCCATTGAACTCCGACAATGCAAACGGAGGCTGTCCAAGCGTGGACTCCGCGAGGTTGCCGGAATGCTCGTCGAAGTACACACCGAAGCCGCCACGCAACACGAGGACCGGCTTCTGTGTCACCTGCCAGATCAATCCCAATCGCGGCGAGACGTTTCCGTATGGCGTTCTGTAAAAACCTGGATAGGAATTCTGCACGACGCCTTGAGGCACTGTGCCGTGAAAGTTCGAGGACACCGTAAACCCATTGAAAGTCCCGGAAGCGGGAATTGGTCCCTTTGTGGCAAGGGCAGGGTCGAAGTTCGTCA
This sequence comes from uncultured Acidobacteriaceae bacterium, assembly GCA_963757575.1. Taxonomy (GTDB): domain Bacteria; phylum Acidobacteriota; class Terriglobia; order Terriglobales; family Acidobacteriaceae; genus KBS-83. Next base: position 70,870 of record CAVWSD010000003.1, on the reverse strand, counting down.
GCCTGCCATAGACCTCGGTCGGCGCTGCGAAAATCTCGTATCGTAAACCCGCATTCACCGTCAGCCTTTGTGCCAGCTTGATGTCATCCTGCGCAAATCCGGCGAAGTTTGTGTAACGTTCGTCGCGACGAAAAATTCCGCCTCCGGAGATACTGGTTCCTACATTGCTCGTCCCTAAAGGACTGCCGTTCTGTGCCGCGCTCTGTCCCAGCAGGAAGTCCTCTATACCGGCGATGAACAGATTGCCATCGACTTGCTGGGGCTGATTCTCGTCGACTTGATGCCGCTTGTACTCCGCACCGAAACGCAGGCTATGCCGGCCTTTTGTGAGGGCAAGCGTGTCTTGCCAGATGAATGAGTTGGTCACGGACCAATCGGAAGGAGTACCCCCATCGCCGATGGTGAAACCCCCGACGGTCAATGCCGGCATATTCGAGCCGGTGCTCACCACACCGGTCGGCGTGCCGATTCCGATCGCTTGCGCGGAGAGTGGATTCTCCTGCGTCACCACGCCATCAAACCGCATATAACCAAACCGTGCCACGTTCACCAGATTTGGGCTGAAGACGTGTGTATCTGCCAGCACGAACATTGTGTTGCGGTTCAGGGCATCCGTGCCCCAACCCGGAAGGTTTGTCCCATTCGGTGAAAAGGGCAGATTCACTGTGGAGCGGGAGTAGAAAAATCGCCCTGCCAGTGAGTTTTTCTGAGTCAGTATGTCGTCAAGATTTGTCGCGAACTGGTCCTCGCGGTAGTGCGAGGGAGGAGCAAACGTCGATTGACCTAGAGGCAACTGATCCGATGCGTCCGTTCCGCTGCTGGGCGGCAACTTGATCTGGGGGTTCGGCACCGCCAATTGGCCATCCGGCAGCTTCGCATTCAGGAGCGCCAAGGCAACGGGATTGATATTCGATCCATCGCACGCCACCTGCGCCCCGCCGGCGGAGGTCAGATAACCAGACGCTGGCTGGCCTTTGTCGTTGAGGTGTCCTGCCGGGCAGAACTGTCTTCCCAGCGTTGCCGCCGAACGGTCAGAAGTCAGCACAGGCAATTCAGCCGTCTTCAAAGATCCCAGGCCGTTTACCTGCGTGACCCCCTGATACGCCGCGAAGAAGAAGGTGCGGCGCTTCAGAATGGGTCCACCGATCGTGGCGCCAAACTCATTCTGTTTCAGGTCGGCCCGCGGCTGACCGGCGAGCTTGGAAAAAAAATCGTTCGCGTTGAATATGTTGTTGCGGACAAACTCCCAGGCACTCCCGTGGAAATCGCTGCTTCCGCTTTTGCTCACCAGATCAACGTTCGCGCCCGTTCCACGTCCATACGACGCGTCGTAATTCGCGGTCTGCACTCGGAACTCCTCAATGGTGTCCGGTGCGGGAATGGCAGTGCCTACCTCATAGTTCTGGGCGACCGCCGCAGAATTTTCCTGAAGGTTGTTGGCATCGATTCCGTTGAACTGAATGTTGTTTGCCGTCGGCGTTGCCCCATTGGAGGCCACGTTCTGCGTGCCGTTGCCCAGCACGGTCGCGGTCGGCAGGTCGGCGATCACACCGGGGGAAAGCCCCAGTATCTGTGTATAGTTGCGGCTCGACAATGGCAGAGCCTTGATGGCCCGTTCATTTACCAGACCGCCGAGCGTAGAGCTTTCCAGATCGGCCAGCTCAGAGCTACTGCTCACCTGAACCGTCGTGCTTGCCCCAGCAAGGGCCAGTTGCACGGTCAATGAGCGTGTTTCACTGACAATCACCTGGACAGACGGCGAGGTGTTCACCGCATATCCCGGCGCTTTCACAGTGACCTCATAATTTCCCGGTGGCAGCAGCGCCACACGAAAAACGCCTTCGGGGGTGGTCGTGACCGTACGCGCGATGTGCGTCGCATCGTCCGTGACGAGCACCTCGGCAGTGGCTACGACGTGGTTCGCCGGGTCAAAGACAATGCCTGAGATCGCACCGGTTCCCGGGGTTTGACCGAGGCCAACGCCCGCCAGCAGAAGGATTGCGATTAAGGGGGCGGAACGATAGTGTCGCACTAAACGGTCTCCATACACTTGTCTCGGAAATGTCTCCTTAAAGTCTGGTGTTGCTTTAAGGCCGAGTATGAAGAGAACGCCGGTGCAACTTGTTATTAACTTGTCACTTTTTTGTATGCATGTATGCAAATGCCCGGCACAGGCAGCGAAAGCAAAAGGATTGGTCTTTCCAGGCGCAGGGAGTTGCGCGTCCCGAAGTAAGCTCGGAGTGAATTCCTGAGGGCGGGTTTGTGGTTGGATGGAAAAGCGGCGGGGTCGCCGCTATCCGGGCCCTGAAGAGCCTATCGCATGAGAGCGATAGGCCGGGCACATCCGAGGGCCGGGTAGGGACCTTAGCTCGAGGCGTCCTTGTACTCTTCGTGCCAGGCCATCTGGATGGCCTCGAGCTTCGACTCGTTCGACTTGGACTTGTCGTCGGCAAAGCCGGGCAGTTCGGTCACGTAGCGGTGCAGGTCGGTGAATCGAACGGTGAGGGGATCGATCTCGGGATGTCGTTCCTGCAGTTGAATGCCGATCTCTTCCGCGTCATTCCAGGTGATCTCTTGGGGCATGGTTTGTTCCGTCCTGTCTAAGACTTTGATTCAGCCAGCGCGAGCGGCTTGCCTTCGGAGACGTAGTTACGGTTCCAACTGGGTATTTCGACGACATAGGTGCCAGGGCCGGTAATCACCGCCTGGCAGCCCAGCCTGGAATCCAACTGAACATCTGCCGCCGTCTCCATGCGATCCAGTTCGTCATCCTCGGGCTCGGAGATTCCTTCGGCACCCTTCTTCAGCCAGATGTGGCAGGTGGTGCACGCGCAGGAGCCGCCGCAGGCGTGGTCAAGAAAGATATTGAAGTTTTCCGCCACATCGAGAAACGACATTGGTTTGCCGTGGTGCTCGTAGGGCATGGTGCCGTATTCGAATTCGACGGTGCGGCCTTCGGGAAGAAAGGTGACGCGCACCATGTTGGGCCCGGGTGGCTGGCTAAGGTCGACGGCTGGCTGAATGGTCTGCTCTGACATATATCTCTCGTTCTCTGTGCACGGGTCTTTAGCGGAAATCTGCCGGGGCAATGGGATGTGGTGCGGCTGGCCCCTCACCTATCTTCGCATCCGCGGTCTCCATGGTCTGGCCGTGCAGGGCGGAGGAGACGGTTGCATCCATCATGAGCTCGGCGAAACGACGGGTGGCCTGATCCAGCGCTTCGGTGCCGCGGCGCAGCGAATCCAGATCGCCGGCATCGCGCAGGATCTCCAGCTCTGTGACCAGCTCGCTGATCTTCGCGCGTTCTTCCTCAGTCAATTGCTGCCATGCCGGATGCTGGGGGGCCTTTTCAACAGCGGACAGGATGGTAGAAGCTTCGTTGCGCGCTTCGATGAGCTGGCGTTCCTGGAAATCTGTCTCGGCGTTGTCGAACGAGTCGAGGATCATGGACTCAACCTGCTCGTCCGTGAGGCCATAGGTGGGCTTAACCTCGATCTCCGCCTGTTTGCCGCTGCGGGCTTCGATAGCGGATACATGCAGCAAGCCGTTCGCGTCGATGAGAAATTTCACCTCGATACGCGGCAGACCGGCTGTCATTGGCGGAATGCCCTTGAGGTCGAAGCGCGCGAGGGAACGGCAGTCCTTCGCCAGTTCTCGCTCGCCCTGCAAGACGTGGATCGCCACATTCGTCTGGCCATCGACGCCCGTGGTGAAGTGTTCCGTTGCGGATGCCGGGATGGTGGAGTTGCGTTGGATGATCTTCGCGACCACGCCGCCGAGTGCCTCAATGCCGAGCGACAGCGGCGTGACATCGAGCAGGAGCATCTCCTCCGTAGCCACGGAGCCGCCGGCGAGAATGTTGGCCTGAACGGCTGCTCCAAGCGCGACGACCTCGTCAGGATTCAGTTCTGTATGGGGTTTGCGGCCACGGGCGGGTAACTCGAAGATCTCTGAAACTAACTGCTGGACACGCGGGATGCGCGTCGAGCCGCCAACGAGAACCACTTCGCCGATCTCGGCAGGTGAGAGGCCGGCGTCGCGCAATGCCTGGAGGCATGGTTCGGCGGTGCGCTGCAGAATGGGCTCGATCAACTGCTCGAATTGCGCGCGCGTGATCTCGCGGCGATAGTGGCGGCCATTCGGCAGCGGCACTTCCATACGCGCACTCTCGTTTGCGGAGAGCGCGATCTTGGCGTCAATGACCGCATTGCGCAGTGCCTGAATCAGCTGCGGCTGTTGCCGCGCAGGGATTTGTTCTTCTGTTTCGATCTCGTCGAGCGCAATGGCGAGCAGCAGGTTATCAAGGTCATCGCCGCCGAGATGGGTATCGCCGTTGGTGGCGATAACCTCGAAGATGCCTTCGTGCAGTTTGAGGATGGAGATATCGAAGGTACCGCCGCCGAGATCATAGACGGCAACGATGCCGTCCTTCTGGCGATCGAGTCCGTATGCAAGCGCTGCCGCGGTAGGCTCATTGACGAGCCGCAGGACTTCCAGACCCGCCATGCGGCCGGCGTCCTTGGTGGCCTGACGCTGCGCGTCGTTGAAGTAGGCGGGAACAGTGATGACCGCCTGGGTGACCGGTGCCCCGAAATATCGTTCCGCATTGTGTTTGAGCTGCCGCAATATGTAGGCGGAAATCTCCGGCGGCGTGTACTGCTGTCCACCTACTTCTATGCGCAGCACCTCGCCTGGCTGAATATCGGGAGCGAGATGGAAGGGGAAAAGTTTCAACTCTTCCGTGATATCGTCCACGCCGCGTCCCATCAACCTCTTCACGGAGTAGACTGCGCGATCCGGTGTTTCCAGCAGATGCGCGCGCGCCCGGTTGCCGACACTCACGCGCTCCTTGCCCGCGGCGGGCATGGCGACGACGGACGGGACGAGCTTCGATCCGTCATCGCCGGGAATGACCAGCGGTTGATCCCCTTGCATGAAGGCGACCAGCGAATTGGTGGTACCCAGGTCGATGCCGACCACGCGTGCTGTCTCTGTCTCTGCCATTTCTTCCTAAGTGTTCACTTCGTGCTGCCAGCAATTTGCGGAGTGAGCACGCCTTCCACCTCACGCAATAGATTCCGCAGATAACTGCGCCGATCCAGCAATGCGACCATCGCGTCCTTCTGTTTATCCTTCACAGGGTGGTCATTGGCGTCGAGCGCCGCATCCCATGCTGCCCATGCGCGACGCAGATCGTCATCCACGGACGCCAGCATGCCTTTGAACTGTACCTGCGCTCGCTCGAGATCTCCGCGCAAGGCTGGATCATCTTCGCCCATCTTGAGGTTCGCGTGCATCTCTTCCAACTGCATGTTCAGTTCGAAGACCTCTTCCAGCAGATCTGCGGGCACGCGGTTTTGCTTTGCCTGCGGGTCCCGGTCCTCGGCGTTCTCGTCTTCGATGCGGACGCCTTCGATTTTTAGCAGGTAGGCAGTGCGCGCGACCGGATCTTTCAGCGTGCGGTAAGCGTCGTTGAGCAATGAACTTTGGCGCAGGCTCCAGGCCTGATCCTCTGCGCTCTTGCGCGCATACAGATCGGGATGCAACTGGCGGCTCAGCTTGTAGAAGTTGCGTTCGAGCGCAGCCGTGTCAACAGTGAGTTTGGGCGGCAGGCTGAAGATCTCGAAGTAAGTTTGCTCAGGACCAGCGAGATTCGAATTTTGGGCATGACTCTGCATATGCTGCGCAACACGACTGAAACGAAACTAAGCAGTGAACATCTACGCGGTAAACGAGGAGCCGCAGCCGCAGGACTTCTTTGAGTTCGGATTGATGAAGTTGAAGCCCTGCCGCATCAGTGTCTCCTCATAATCCAGCACCATGCCGTTCAGGTAGATGAACGATTTGGGATCGATGAAGACGCGCACGTCGCCGTCGTAAGTGAAGACGCGGTCGCGCTCACGCGGCTGGGTGTCGAAACGGATGCTGTAGGAGAGGCCGGAGCAGCCGCCACCCAGGATGCCGAGACGCAACCCACCTTCCGCAGGCGAGATGCCTTCCTTCGCCATGGCAGAGCGAACGCGCGCAATAGCACGGGGCGTCAGTTGTACGCCCTGTTTGCCGGCAGCGGTGGCTGCCGGCTGGATCACGTCTGTCGTTACGCCCGCCATGATTTACTTCGCGGCTACAGCGGCTGAAGTCGCGGCCGTTTCGCCGACACCATTCTTCTTCTTCCAATCGCCGATCGCGGCGCGGATTGCATCTTCAGCCAGCACGGAGCAGTGGATCTTTACTGGCGGCAATGCCAACTCCTTTACGATGTCCGTGTTCTTGATCTCCATTGCCTCGGAAACGGTCTTGCCCTTGACCCACTCGGTTGCGAGCGAGGAAGAGGCGATTGCGGAGCCGCAGCCGAAGGTCTTGAACTTGGCTTCCTCGATCACCTGCGTCTCCGGATTCACGCGGATCTGCAGCCGCATGACATCGCCACACTCCGGTGCTCCGACGAGGCCGGTTCCAACAGAGTCGCTGCTCTTGTCCATCTGGCCCACATTGCGCGGGTTGTTGTAGTGGTCGATCACCTTATCGCTATATGCCATTGTTCTTCCTCCTGATCCTGCCCGTACGATGATGCCCTGAAAAACTGATCCTTTTAATGCGCCTGCCACTCGATCTTCGAGATGTCGATACCCTCTTTCACCATCTCGTACAGCGGTGACAATTCGCGAAGCTTCTTCACAATGTCGATCACCTTGTCCGCCACGTAGTCCACTTCGGCCTCGGTGTTGAAGCGGCCCAGCCCAAACCGGATGGAGCTGTGAGCCACGTCGTCACCCAACCCGAGAGCCTTCAATACATACGATGGCTCAAGTGTCGCCGAGGTGCATGCCGAACCGCTCGAAACCGCAACATCGTTGATACCCATCAGCAGCGATTCGCCTTCTACGTACACGAAGCTGATGTTCAGATTGTTGGGCAACCGGTGCTCCATGGATCCGTTCACGTGGATGTAGTCGAGCGAGCCCTCGAGCTTTGCCCTCAGCTTGTCGCGCAGCTTGCTCAGGCGCTCGCCTTCCGCGGCCATCTCCTGACCAGCAATCTCGCAGGCCGCGCCCAGGCCGACGATGCCGGGCACATTCAAGGTGCCGGAACGCATGCCGCGTTCGTGGCCTCCGCCGTTGATCTGCTCCGAGATCTGCACGCGCGGGTTGCGGCGGCGAACGTACAGCGCGCCTACACCCTTCGGTCCGTAGATTTTGTGTCCGCTCAACGAGAGCACGTCGATGTTCATGCTGTTGACATTGACCGGAATCTTGCCCACGGCCTGTACACCGTCCGTATGGAAGATCACGTTGCGCTCGCGGCAGAGTTTCCCGATCTCCGCGACCGGCTGCACGACCCCGATCTCGTTATTCGCGAACATGATGCTGACCAGGATGGTCTTCTCGTCAAAGGCGCGCTTCAGATCTTCAAGATCGATCAGCCCGTCGGCCTTTACCGGCAGATACGTCACGCGATAGCCGGACTTCTCCAGCCGCTTGCAGGTATCCAGGATCGCCTTGTGCTCGGTCACCTGGGTGATGATGTGGTTGCCGCGCTCGCGGTACATCTCCGCAATACCCTTCAGCGCCAGGTTGTTGCTCTCCGTCGCGCCGGAGGTGAAGATGATCTCCTTCGCCGTCGCTCCGATGAGCTTGGCCACCTGCTCGCGCGCCTTCTCCACCGCCCCCTCAGCCTCCCAGCCGAAGGAGTGATTGCGGCTCGCCGCATTGCCGAAGATGCCGGTCAGGTAAGGCATCATCGCCTCCAGCACGCGGGGATCGAGCGGGCTGGTGGCGTGGTTATCCATGTAGATCGGCAGCTTCACGCCCTTCGGGGCACTGCTGCCATTTCCGTTCGCCGTCGCTGCGGGAACAGCGGTGACATCGTCATCGAAAGTATTCATGCTCATGGATCGTTCTCTATTCCCGCCACCGCGGCGTGGCCTGTCTAGCTTGCTCGTACTAGCCGAGCGTTACCAGCGATCGCGCGTGACCGCCGTTCATATGTATGCGCCGGTCGAAGGGGATCGCGTCCACCAGATCGGCGATGCGGATGGCCTTCAGCACATCCGAAATCGAATCGTTCACCCTGCTCAACGGCTCTTTGATGGTGCAACTCTCCAGCAGGTCGCAGGAACGGCTGCTGCCCGTGTCGGCACCGCAGGAGGTGATGAAAAGCGGGCCGTCGATGGCATAGATCACCTCGAATGCCGTAATGGTCGCCGCGTCCCGGGAGAGCGAATAACCGCCGTTGATCCCGGCATGCGACCGTAACAGCCCAACCTTGGTCAGCCGCTGCAGGATCTTGGCCAGCAACTGAGGAGGAATTCCGTACGCCTGCGAAATGTCCTTGGCGCTTTGCGAGGGCACCTCTGGATGTTCCGCCAGATACTTCAGCGCCATCAGCCCGTAATCGGCTTTTTTGGTAAGTCTGAGCATTGCGGGTCGCCATGCCCGTTGAATCCCTACCTCAACGGTCGCAATTACGAGTATAGGTGCCTGACCGGGCCAGAACAAGGCGGTGGGCCTATCGAACGCTAATTATTATCAAAAAGCTTGCCCTCCAGGCGCAGGTCAAGCCCTTTCCATTACTTGCGATCGCTCGAAACCGTGTGACGGAACTCTTACAGTTGCGGCCCCTTCTTCGCGATAAGCTCAAAACGAATGACCCCCCAAACGCAGATACAAGACGACGTTACGACGTCTACGGCAACTCCGGCTCCTTCGCCGGTCACGCGCAGCCATGTGCCCGAGCAGAACCGCGGGCCGCTCAAATGGATCTTCGCTATTGTGCTGGGAGTCTTCCATCTGCTCGGGCTGGCGGCCCTCTTCTTCTTCTCCTGGAAGGCCTTCGCGGCATTTGTGGTGCTCTGGATTTTGGGCCAGAACGTGGGCATCGCCATTGGCTACCATCGACTGCTCACCCATCGTGGCTACGCCGTACCCCGGTGGCTGGAGTATGCCATCGCCACCTGCGGCACGATGGCGCTGCAAGGTGGCCCGATCTACTGGGTCGGCGTGCACCGGCTGCATCATCAGCTCACGGATAAGCCCGGCGACCCGCACTCGCCGCGCGATGGCAAGTGGTGGTCGCACATGGATTGGATTCTGCATGGCACGCTGCACAATCAAGACCCCGCGCTCAAGCGCTACACGCCAGACCTGATGCAGCATGCCTACTACCGCTGGCTCGACCGCTTCCACTGGCTGCCGGTCACGCTGGTTGGCCTGGTTCTCCTGGCCATCGGGGGATGGCCCTGTGTGCTCTGGGGCGTCTTTCTGCGCGTGGTGCTGGGCCTGCATGTGACCTGGCTGGTGAACTCCGCGACGCACATGTGGGGCACACAACGCTACGAAACGCATGACGACAGCAGAAACAATTGGTGGGTCGCACTGTTGACCGGCGGCGAAGGCTGGCACAACAACCACCACGCGCATCCGGTTTCCGCGCGCCACGGCCTCGCATGGTATGAATTCGATCCGAACTACTATGCGATCTGGCTGCTCGAAAAGATCGGCCTGGCACGCAAGGTCTACGTAAAAGAGGTCTAGGGAATGCTCGGGAAGCCATTCCCGATCGCGTTGACACTGCTCGCTGAATTAGAGTCCACTTTCTAGGGTATTTTTCAAGAGTATTGAGGTTGGGTCCAGTCAGGCCGGCGTCAGGGAGAGAGTCGATGGGAACATTGCAGGCAGAGTTGAAGGCACAGCAATCCGCTTCGGGTGCAGCTTCGAATGGAGCCGGGAGCCTGGGCGGGAGCAGCGTTCTCGATCAACTCTTCGCTGAGGACTTCCTGAAGAAGCTCGATCAGCGCGCGGAGGAACTTGCGCCGCAATATCTTGCCAACAAGCCGTTCCCGCACATCTACTTCGACAACTTTCTACCGCAGGCAATAGCCGACCTCGCGCTGGAGCAATTTCCTGATCCGGACAAGATTGACTGGCTGCGCCATCGCGGCGTCGATCAGCGCAAGAAGCTTGCCTTCGACAACGCAGAGTTCCTGCCGTCCCCCTTGCGGGACATACTCTTCTTTCTGAACAGCCGCCCGATGCTTCATTTCCTGGAGAAGCTGACGGGCATCCAGAACATCTTCGGCGACCCGTACTACAACGGCGGCGGACTGCATCAGATCAAGCCCGGGGGCTCGCTGGAGGTCCATGCCGACTACAGCTACCACCCCAAGCTCAAGGTCGATCGCCGCATCAATGTCCTCGTCTACCTGAATAAAGACTGGAAGGAAGAGTACGGCGGCCATTTCGAACTCTGGAATCGCGATCTGACGCAGGCCGAAGCAAAGATCCTGCCCGTTTTCAACCGCTGCGCGATCTTCTCCACTACGAGCCACTCCTATCACGGCCACCCCACGCCGCTGAACTGCCCTCCGGACCGGACGCGCAAATCCATCGCGACCTACTACTTCAGCAATGGGCGGCCTGCAGAGGACGAGACCACCCCGCACGCGGTGGCGTTTGTGCGCAGAGCGGGCTACAAGGAACCGCTTGGCTCACGGTTGAAGATGACGGCGCACAAGCTGGTGCCCCCGCTCTTTGTCGAGGCATATCGGAAGCTTCGCAAGTAGAAGCACGAAGGCCGCCCTGGGACGGCCTCCGTGTATTAGCGATGTTCCGGCTCAGGCGCGTGCCGCCGGCTGGAAACCGTCGCAACCGCTTACCGGGGTTACTTTGAGGTGGAGCGCGGCATTCTTCGGCAGACCGCATCCCTCTATCAGCAACTCCGGAGCCTGCTTGCTGGTGAGTATCTGGGTCAGCACCTGCCTGTCAGCCTGGTTGTGTTCGCCGAAGTGAGTGCAGATGCCGCATTGACCGTCGTGGACTGCGATCATGTCGGTTTCCTCCTGTCAAATATGACGCGCACATCCTATGCGCCGGCCGCACGACCGATCCAGTCCTGTTTGTTACAAATCTCTGCCCTTGAAAATTCGTTCCGGCACAGCCTTGATGATGGCCATGATGGGCCGCCAGAACCACGGCACATAGACCACGTCCTTGCGCTTGCGCACGGCGTTAAGGATGCCGTGGGCGACCTGCTCCGGGGTAGCGAAGAGACGATTCTTCGGGATGTGCACCGTCATGGGGGTGGCGACGAAACCCGGCTTGATGGTGAGCACCTGCACCCCGGCACGGTCGCAGCGGTTGCGCAGCCCGGAGAGGAAGGCGTTCAGCCCGGCCTTTGAGGCTCCATAGACATAGTTGCTCTTGCGTCCGCGGTCGCCGGCGACAGAGCTGATGACCGCGAGGGTTCCCTGCCCCTGCGAGACGCAATAATTGGCTAGCCAGGTCAACAGCGAGACAGCGGAGAGGAAGTTGGTGCCCAGGATTTGCTCGGTGGTGCGGTAGTCCCGCTCGGCCGCCGCCTGATCGCCGAGCACTCCATGCGCCAGCAGGGCGAGATCGATCGCGCCTAGTTGGGCAGTGGCGACGGAGAGCATCTGGGGATGGGCCTGCGTATCGTCGAGATCGGCGACGACCATATCTACACGGGGAGCTCCGCGCACGAGCAGGTCCTGGGCGACGGCGGTGAGCTTCTCCCGGGAGCGGGCCACCAGGAAAAAGTGGGCCGACGGGCCGACGAACTGGCGCATCACGGCCGTGGCAATTGCGGAGGTGGCGCCGAGGACGAGGATGCGCTGCGGTGGATAGACGTTCCGACTAGGCATTTTCAATGTAGGTTATGCGGGCGCGCCGCTGTTCGCGTGGCTTTTCCGTCAAGAAAAGCTACACTTCGCTGAAACTGGCTGGAACACGACAACAGTGAAAATGCTCTAGCCAAGCGCGGTGACCCTCTGCCAGAAGGCGGAGGAGAAGGCCGGGTCGATGTACCGGGCGAACTCCTGCCATTGGGGATAGAACTGCTGGAAGTGGCGCGGGGCCATGCGCGCGTCTTTCGCCGGGTACATCTTGCCGCCGTATTCGGCGGTGATATCGGCAAGCTTGTCAGTAAGATCAAAGCTGCGCTCGCCGCGTACGGGAAAGTCGAGCGCGATCATCGGGCCAGGCGCGGGAAAGCTCATCATGCCGGGCGACTTGACGCCGCCGAAGGTCTTGATCACGGCCAGGAATGAGCCCAGGCCGGAGGCGGTGATGGCCTTGAGCAGTTGCGTGAATCCCTCCTGATACTCGCCGGGCTCCCACGGCATGACGTTCTGGAACTGCAGGAGGCCTTGCTTTCCGTAGGCGCGATTCCAGTGGTGCACCATGTCGAGCGGATAGAAGAAGGGCTCGTAGTCGATCAGTCCTGTCTTTTGCCTGGCAAACTGCTTCCCGTAATACGCGGTATTGAAGGCGCCGATGGTTGCCTTGTTCATCAGGAAGGCGGGCAGGTCGACCGGCATGGTGAGCTTTGGCTTGCCGGAGGGCTTCAGCTCTTCGGGCTGCCCGGAGTGATCGCCACGCATGAAGATGCCGCGGGCAAAGTTCTTGCCGGTGGCGACACAATCGATCCAGGCGACGGTGTACTCCATGTGCTGCGATTCACGGGAGAGGGCGAAGAACTCATTCAGCCCGGTGAACTTGATGGAGTCCTGTTTGATCCTGCGCGAGACGATGGGTCGAAGCTGCACCTCGGCCCAGGTGATGAGCCCAGTGAGTCCGAGGCCACCGATGGTCGCCTCGTAAAGCGACTGATTCTGCGCGGCGGTGCATTCATATTTCTGGCCGTTCGAGCGAACCAGTTCGAAGCGCGGAACATGGCAGCCAAAGGTGCCGGCGACGTGGTGGTTCTTGCCGTGAATGTCGTTCGCTATGGCGCCGCCCACAGTCACAAATTTTGTGCCCGGGGTTACGGGCAGGAACCAGCCCCGGGGTACGGCGAAGTCAAGGATCTCAGCCAGGGTGACGCCGGCCTCTGTGCGCAACAGGCCGGTTGCGGTATCGAAGGCGATGAAGCGGTCGAGCCCGCGCGTGGCCAGCAGCGTTCCGCCGTCGAGCAGGCAGGAGTCGCCATAGGAGCGGCCCATGCCGACGGGCAGCATGGCCGCCCGGCCTGCATCCTGAGATAGGGCGGGCAGTGGGAAATCGCTCGTCCAGTAGAGCGGAACGACGTCGGCGCGGTACTTGGGATATCGCCCCCACGACTCGAACGCAGGGGGAGTGGTCTTGGCTGGCATGTGGATTCCCGGCAACCTTAGCGTATCAGGGCGCGCACGTCCGGATTTTGAGTCCACCGGAGAGGGAAAATTCCTCCATGCGGCGCGAGAGGTTGGCTCCTAAGCTTCCCTATTGGACGTGCGAGTCTTGGATCGCAGCGATTGCACCAGACCTGGCGGCGAAGATTGTGAAGCCGCGAGTAAACGCTGCGTATAGCTCCGCCAACCTTTCCGTATGGACTTGCATGTGCGCGGCGCTCAGAGCACTTCCGCGAGATAGCGGACGCCTTCGCGGATCTCTGCTTCGCGGAGGCGAGCGTAGCCCAGCATGATCCCGGTGCGGGTGGGCCTCGTCAGGAAGTAGGAAGAGATGCCGTAGACGCCGACTCCGCGGGCTGCTGCCTGGGCGACAATCTCGTCTTCGGAGATGCGGCGTTTTGGCCACAACACAATGTGTGCGCCGGCGCCGTCGCCGGTGACCTCGATGCGATTCGCCAGGTGCCGGTGAAGGGCCGCAAGCAGTGCCTCGCGACGGGCTGCATTGCGGCGGCGAACTCGGCGCAGATGTCGCTCATAAGCGCCGCTGGAGATGAACTCGGCGAGCGTCTCCTGCTCGAGCGTAGGCGAGTGCTGATCGTTGAGCCACTTTGCCGCGGTGAAGACCGCGCTCAATGACCGGGGCACGATGAGGTAGCCGACGCGGAGTGCGGGAAAGACGGTCCGGGAGAAGGTGCCGACATAGAGGATGCGGCCGTCGGTATCCAGCCCCTGGAGGGACTCGAGCGGCTGGCCTTCATAGCGGAACTCGCCGTCATAGTCGTCCTCGACGATGACGGCATTCTTGCGTCGGGCCCATGCGAGCAGCGCCACGCGACGCGCAAGCGGAAGGACAGCGCCGGTGGGAAACTGATGCGACGGTGTAACGAAGCACATGCGTGCCTTCGCCGGAAGCCGTGCGGGGTCGAGGCCCTCCCTATCGACCGGGACGGGAACGAGATGCGCGCCGGCGGCGAGAAGAATCCTGCGGGTACCGTGATAGAGCGGGTTTTCGACGGCTACGCGATCGCCGCGCTCGAGCAGGACGCGCGCGATGAGATCGAGCGCCTGCTGCGAGCCGTTCACGACGATGACCTCCGATGGCTCACATGCTACTGCGCGGGAGCGGCGGAGATGAGCGCAGATGGCTTCACGCAGCGCAGCGCTGCCGGCCGCGGGGCCGTAGTCGAGCTGGGAGACGGAGGCCTTGCGCGCGCGCCGCAGCAGGATGCGCCGCCACATCGCGAAGGGAAAGGTCTCGATATCGCTCTCACTGCGGCCGAAGGCGAAGTCGTAACGATGCCGGTGCGGCTTTCTGCCCTGAAGATCGAGTGTGGCCGCGCTCTTCGCCGCCGCTGCGCCAAAGCTTGAGAGGCGCAGCGGAACAGATTTTTTCGAGGGAGCGGAGCGGCTGGATGGCAGTTGCTGCGCGATGTAGGTGCCGGAGCCGCTGCGGCCGGCGACGTAGCCCTCGGCGAGCAACTGATCGTAGGCCTGCAAGACCACGGAACGCGAGATGTCCAGCTGGTCTGCGAGGTCACGGCTGGACGGCAGGCGGCCGTCGCCGCGGAAGGTGCCGGAGAGAATGGCTTGGCGCAGACCGACGTAGACCTGGCGGAAGAGCGGTCCGTTTCCCCTGGAAAGCGGTACGGTTAATTGCATAGAAAGTGGCTCTTTGAAACTACCACGCGGCGGAGCAGACTCGAAGCTGAGATCTTGCGGAGGTGATGCTGCCGCAAAGACCTAGTCCGGCGAGAGCTGAGCCGGAGACCTGGTAATAGGAGAGAACTTATGCGTATCACGGCAACTTTTCCGGCCTGCTTGCTGACCGGCGTTTCGATCTTTGCGTTTGCCTGCGGCAGTGCAATGGCGGAGACAACGCCTGTGGATGCTGCTGTTCGCGCAACAGCGGGCGTGCATGCCGCGGCGGACCAGGCGGCTGCGGAGGAGCGTGACGGGCAGCACGATTTCGATTTTCTGCAAGGCACGTGGAAGGTGCACCTGAAGCAGATGACGAACCCGCTGAGCGGCGCGCCACACTGGGTGGAGATGGACGGGATCAATACGACGCACACGATCTGGAACGGCAAGGCGAACTATGACGAGGTGGTGTTCGATGGACCATCCGGACGCAAGGAGAGTATGACGCTGCGGCTCTACAATCCGCAGACGCATCAGTGGAACCTGTGGTGGGCGTCCAGTAAGGATGGCGTGATGGAGGCGCCACCAATGGCCGGCTCGTTCAAGAATGGCCGCGGGGAGTTCTACGATGGAGAGACGTTTCGCGGCAAGGCAATTTATGTCCGCGATGAGTGGTCGGAGATTACGCCGAACTCGGCGCATTTCGAACAGAGCTTCTCCACCGACGGCGGCAAGACGTGGGAAGCAAACTGGGTTGCGACGTTGACGCGGAGCGGCAGCTAGGATTCCTTTGAACAACAAGTGCGCGTACATTCGCGCCAGGGAGAAAAAGCAGCTCGCTTTCGCTTCGCTCGCCCCCTCCGCGAATGACGCAGCATATCGTCAGCAGAACGAAGATGGCGGAGTCCGCGGCATCGTGGAGCGTGTCATAGCGCGTCCAATCGCAACTCGCAAGCCACCTTTTGGACAGCCAGCACTGAACGAAAGTTCGCGCGTCATAAATAGCTCAGCCACCATCTCTTGTGGCGCCGCTTGTACTCTGCAAACCATGCGCATGGGAAATAGAGCAGTGTCACGACGACGAGCCACGTGAGATAAACCGCCGTCAATCCATGGCCGTAGCCGTCGGGGACTTCGTTCATCCAGAAGCTGCCCTTCCATAACCATCCGGTCGGCTGATGGGAGAGTTTCGCCAGGAGAATGGCGGCGAAATGAATGGCGTAGAGATGCAGGACGTAGAAGAACAAGGGCACGCGGCCGAAGACCACGATGGGCTTCGCCCAGCGCTGAAAATGTGGAGAAGGAGCGAGCCTGTCCACCACCGAAAACAGAACCAGCGACGGGCCGAGGGTCATCAGCAGGAACTGTAATGATGGCGGATACTTTTCCAGATCCAGAAAACTGACGATGCTCATGGCCAGCGTGCTTTGCGGATGCCACTGCCCGGGCGAGTTCCCGGCGACGCCAGCAGGCGGATTGCCATAGGCATTGAAGGCGCGCAGCACAATGAAGGCCGCGGTGCAGATGAGACCAAGCACGAGCATCATGCGATCGCGCTGCGGGGCCGGCTTGTCAAAGACTTTGCCGAAGATGTAGCCCAGGGCCATAACGCCGAGCAACGGGATCAGAGGGAAAAGCACAAAGAAGTGGGTGTGGGGGAGGACGCCTTTGCGATGGAGAACCATCCAGAGCCAACCGAAGTTGCCGAAGTGCGCCGGCTTTACCTGATCGAAGAGGTCGTGGAAGAGAACGAGTGAAAGGCCAATGGCGAGCGTCATTTTGTCCGGCAGACGAATGAGGAGCGCGAGCAGAACCATGGAACAGCCGAGGGACCAGATGATGCCCCCCATCTGCCAGAAGGTGAAGGTCCAGGCGTACTCGATGATGGTGAACTCCAGGAGCACGAGCCAAAGTCCGCGGGTCCATAGGAAGCGCGACGTTGCGCTTATGGAATTGGTCTTGCGCCGCAGCAGGTATGCGCCGGTGCCCGCGAGAAAGAAAAAGAGTGGAGCGCAGAAATGCGTGATCCAGCGGGTGAAGAAGAGCGCGGGGGAGGTGTGGGTGATGTCTTCCGGGGCGAACGGGATGTTGGTGAGAAAATCGCGCGAATGATCGATCGCCATGATGACCATGACGAGACCACGCATGAAGTCGACGGAAAGGAGCCGGGAGCTTTGGCCCGGCGCGCTGTGATCGCATTGGGCCGCGGGCGTGGTCTTCACTACTGCTTCGACGTCGGACATGCGCGCTCCTTACCGTCGAGACATGATTGTCCAGCCACGACGTCCCGGCAAGGACCTTTAGACCGACTTCTAGACCGACTTCCAGAACTTGTGGCGGCGCGCTTCCCATTCTTCGGTCGAGAAGAGGCGGGGACCGACTTCGATGAGGCGCGGCAGCATGTTGAAGATGGAGACCTGGGTCCACATTTTGCCGTCGCGGGTGCGGAAGCCCTTCTCGTTGAGATCGCTGGCAATGCTGGAGAAGGCAAAGTCCTGGACCAGCAGGTCCATCATCTGGATGAGGATCTGGTTTTCGCGGAGGTCGACTTCCAGGCGGGTGCAGTCGTCCGAGATGCGCAGGCCGTAGGGGATGTCGTCGCGGAAGGCGCCTTCTGAGGGCGATTCGTTGGCGGGCAGCTCGCGCCGCCACTCGATCGAGACTAGCTGCCATCCGGAGGCGGTGCGCTCCTGCAGGATGGACGGGTTGAAGGGCCCGGAGATGACATCGCGTATCCGCTCGAACTGCGCCATGGGTGCCTCCTGATGCAGGGACAGAGTGTCAGTCGCGCATTCGTAGCAGCAATCGACGCACCAGTGTTCGGGTCACAAAGACGCGTTGCAGAACTGCGGATTGCCAGCGGGTGATGAGCTGTTTGCCCGGAAACGTGGAGGCACGCTGTTCGATATTGCGACTGCCTGTTCGGTTCCGGACATGCTTTCTTAGTCGCTACCAGGTGTGGTGGGCGGTGTAGGTGACCGTGGCGGAGGACTGGGACTGACTAGAGCGAGGCGAGGGCGATGGCTGCTGCGCCGACGCCCATCAGCAGGCTCATGGGGTCGGTAAGTGCGAAAACGACGGGATCCTCGTCGAGCTCGCCGCGGGAGGCGAGGAGCCAAACGCGGCAGATCCAGAGGATGAGCAGCGGGGGCATGAGCCACATGCGCACGTGATGGTGATAGAGGCTGAGCACGTCGGGCTGGCCGATGTAGACGGAGAGGACGACTACGGAGGCGAAGGCGCTGGAGGTGCCGAAGGAGCGGACCTGCTCGATGTCGTTGAGCAGGTAGCCGCGGCCGTTGGATACCTCGGCGCCGGCGCTGCGGACGTTCTGCAGCTCGCTGAAGCGCTTCACCATGGCGAGCGAGAGGAAGATGAAGATGGCGAAGGCGGCGAGCCAGGGGGAGATGAAGGTATCGGTGGCCGCGGCGCCGGCGAGCATGCGCAGGGTATAGAGCGCGGAGAGGATCACCACGTCGAGGATGACGATGCGCTTGAGCGCGAGCGAGTAGGCGAGCGTGGTGATGAGATACAAGACCAGCCAGCCGAGAAAAGCGCGCGGTAGAAGAATCACCGCTCCGGCTAAGGAGACCGCGAGAAATGAGGCCGCGATGGCAATGCCGGCAGCGGCGGAGAGATTGCCGGAGGCGAAGGCACGGTTGCGCTTGCGCGGGTGCTGGCGATCGGCTTCGAGGTCGAGCAGGTCGTTGACGATGTAGGTGGCCGAAGCGCAGAGAGAGAAGCTGAAAAAGGCGAGCACGGCCGCGAGGACAACCGGCGCCTGGATGCGGTGGGCGAGCAGCAGCGGAAGAAAGATGAGGGTGTTCTTGGCCCACTGATGCACCCGGATGGCCCTGATGAAGGTGCGGAGAGTGCTGGAGCGATCGGTGAAGGTGTTGTGCGGCTTGAGGCCGCGGGCGCGCATGCCCATACGCAGCGCGAGGTTGGGGTTGGCGAGCATGGGAGCGGCGGCAGCGGCAAGCAAGGGCAGGTCGGGGCGTGCATTGCCGATATAGTCGAATGCGCCGGCGAAGCGCGTGCGGAAGCCTGCCAGCTTGTTGGAGCCGATGTTGTTGGTGGCGCCGTCGGAAGAGAGCACGCCGTCGAAAATATTGAGGTGACGGGCGATGCGATCGGCGAGACCGGAGTCCGCGCCGGTGGCGAGATAGAGCTTGCGTCCGTCGCCGCGCTGGGCCATGAGGTATTCGAGCAGCGGGCGGTTGTAGGGCAGGTGCTCGACGTTGAGGGTGACGCGCGCGGTGACCTCGCGCTTGAGATTGGCTTTGCCGCGTAGAGCCCAGAGCGGCGTTTTGAGGGCATCAAGCGGGCGAGTGCGGACCAGCAGCAGCAACGAGTCGACCAGCGTGTCCGACTTGACGAGGGTGCCGTCAAGATCGACGCACAGCGGACGTTCGAGTGCGGGGGGTGCGGTGGTCGCCATGCGGCTCCTGAGACGCGTCTGCTGAACGGGCTCTGCTGAATGGGCGCGCGCTGTGGGCAGGATATCAAAGGCGAAATCGGGGAACCGAAAGGCAAATGCTCCGTATAGACAGAGCAGAGCCATGAAGATTTTGATTGCCGGAGCTTCCGGTGCGATGGGGCGGGCGCTGGTTCCGCTGCTGGTGCGCGCCGGACATGATGTGGTGGGAATGGTGCGGCGTCCGCGCAGCGCGGAGGTGGTGCAGGCGCTGGGGGCGGAGCCGCGGACCGTGGATGCGCTTGATGCCAGGGCCGTCCTCGATTGTTTTCGGGAGGCGCGACCGCAGATGGTGATCCACCAGCTCACCGCGATTCCGGCGGCGCTGGACATGCGGCACTTCGATCGCGATTTTGCGCTGACCAACCTGCTGCGGACGGAGGGAACGCGCCATCTGCTGGCCGCAGCGGTGGAGGTGGGGGCGACGCACTTCATCGCGCAGAGTTTTGCCGGCTGGACCTATGGGCGAGCGGGCAATGGTTCGTCCAGGAAGAAGCCGATGACGAGCAAGCTCAAGACGGAGGAAGACGCGCTCGATAGCGATCCGCCGGCGCGGCTGCGGACGACGCTCGATGCGCTGAAGACGCTTGAGCAGACAGTGTTGTCGGAGTCTCGCCTTACCGGGACAGTGTTGCGGTATGGCGGGTTCTATGGACCGCATACTTCGATCGCGAAGGATGGGTCGATCGTGCAGGCGGTGCGGCGGAGAAAGGTGCCGCTGGTGGGTGAGGGCGCGGGCATCTGGTCATTCGTGCATATCGAGGATGCGGCGAGCGCGACGGCGGCTGCGGTTGAGGCAGGACGTGGCGGCGTTTATAACGTCGTCGATGACGAGCCCGCGCCGGTGTCGGAGTGGCTGTCGTTCCTGGCGCATTGCGCGCACGCGCAGCCGCCGCGGCAGGTGCCCGTGTGGATGGCGCGGCTGCTGATCGGGGAGCATGTGGTTGCGATGATGAACGAGATATGCGGCGTTTCGAATGCGAAGATCAAGCGCGAACTGGGGTGGACGCCGCGTTGGCCGACTTGGCGCGATGGGTTCCGGGAGATTTTGAAGAGCGGCTCCCTGCCGGTTCGGGAGCTTTTCGGCACATCGCAGCTTGAGTCTCCGCCGAAGGTGTGAGCGGTCTCAGCCGGTGTATTCCTCTTCTTTCGTTTGCGCAATGGCTATGGCGTGGCTGCTTTGCTGGGCTAGGACGTGGCCGAGGGCTACGGCGCCGAGGCAGAGCAGGACCGAGAGTCCCATGTTCAGCAAAGCCTTGCCCCATGCGCCGCTGCGCATCAGGTCGTAGCTCTGCATGCTGAAGGAGGAGAAGGTGGTGAAGCCGCCGCAGATGCCGATCATGACGAAGATGCGGACCGAGTCGGGTACCTGGAAGCGGCTGCCGGCGACGGTGAGGGTGCCGAAGAAGCCGATGACGAAAGAGCCGAGCACGTTGATGAGAACGGTGGACCAGGGAAAGCTGGCACTGTGTTGCGGCATCATTTCGCGGCCGAGTGCAAAGCGAAGTGCGCCGCCGATGGCGCTGCCGAGCGCAACCCATACGTAGAGATTCATTTCCTGCCTCACGCTTGTCACCGCAGCGTAGCGTATGCAGAAGCTGCGGTTGGGATGGCAGGAGTCATCAGCCGGGTGGCGGGCTTGAGGGAGTACATCCTCAGGGGAAACTCCATTCCCCTTCAGCAATCTAGTTTAAAGCACAAGCACAGATCGTGTGATGTGGAGAGATCGGTTCTGTTGCAGCCGTTTTAGAACAATTCCGCGGAACAATTGAGCATCCAAGGGGCGTGACCGCGACTCCATAGATATATCTGCGTCTTCATGAGTGGTGGTTTTGCTGTAGGGTGCTCGCAGCCGGCGAATGAGTGCGGGTGGGTGTGCACTTTTTTTGTCTCACAGCAGCTTGTCTCACCGCAGTAGGAACGATGTATCAGCGAGGTCTTTCAAATGAAACGGAGTTTTTCTGGTTTTTCTTTTTGTGCCGCCCTGGTGTCTGCGTTGACACTGGGCGGATTGATTCTGCCTGCCTTCTCTCCCCTGCTGGCGCAGGATGCCGGCGGGGCGTCGACGATCGTGACCGTAGAACCGAAGGGCGGCGGTGAAACGGCCGAGTTGGTGCCGCAGACGGCCGTGAAGGCGAAGGTAAATGGTAAGAATGCGCAAGTTACGGGCTGGAACGCCTATACGGCAAAAGCCACGCAGCCGAATCTGCAACTGGTGCTGTTGATCGATGACGGTGCGCGGGCCAGCCTGGGGCTGCAACTGCCGGAGCTGCTGAAATTCATCAACCAGCAGGCGCCCACGACGGAGGTTGCGGTTGCCTACATGCGGAACGGCACAGCGCAACTGACCGCGCCTTTCACCACAGACCACGCGAAGGCGGCGCAGACGCTGCGAGTGCCGCTCTCTGCAGGGGGAGTCAATGGCAGTCCGTACTTTGCGCTCAGTGATCTCATAAAGAGATGGCCGGCGCACGCACCGGAGGAGCGGCGCGAGGTGGTGATGATTACGGATGGGATCGACCGCTACAACGGGCTGCGCTATGACCCATCGAATCCGTACATCACGGCGACCATCCGCGATGCGATCCGCAATCGGATCGTGGTGTACTCGATCTACTACCACAACGCCGGCTTTGCCGACCGCACTGCGGCCGGGGTGAACAGCGGGCAGAACTATCTGACGCAGTTGTGCGCAGCGGTGGGCGGGGAGTTCTTCTATCAGGGCTTCGGTAATCCGGTGGACTTCACGCCCTATCTGGACCAGATCAACCGCAAACTGGGCAACCAGTACGAGCTGCGGCTGCAGCCGCCGCCGGGAGTGAAGAACATCGTGAACCTGAAGGTGCAGGTCTCGGCGCCGAATACAAAGACGCAGGCGGCGCAGCAGATCTTTGTAGGCAGCGGGCAGTAGCGCGGCGTTTATTCCGGCCGGGTGGAGGGAAAACAGATCCCTCCGCTGGTCGGGATGACGAGCGAGTGTGCGTGGCGCGCAGAACGTGCTGCGATTCCGGTCGCAATCGTACAGCTGCACTGGTTCCGGTGCAATCGGGAGCGTCGGCGCGGCGCCGTCTTTACAATGGGACGGGTGAACCCATTTGCCAGCACCCATTGTTTTGACAGGAGAAGAATGTCATTGAAGCAAAGGCTGGGAGCCTGGTGGATGCCGGGGATACTCCTGGCAACGTCGCTAGGCCTGCATGCGCAGAACAGCACCGCGCCCTTCGACCTGAATGGGCCGCGCATCGATATGCGCGTCACCCGTGGCGGCAAGACATTGCCTATCGCCGAGGTGCCGAACCTGCAGCCGGGCGACAAGATCTGGGTGCATCCGGAGCTGCCGCAGTCGCAGTCTGCGCGCTATCTCCTGGTGGTGGCGTTCCTGCGTGGTGCTACCAATCCGCCGCCCGAGGACTGGTTCCTGAAAGAGGAGACCTGGCAAAAGAAAGTGGCGAACGAGGGCATCCACTTCACGGTGCCGCCGGACGCGCAGCAGACGCTGTTGTTCCTGGCGCCGGAGACGGGCGGTGACTTCAAGACGCTGCGCAACGCGGTGCGTGGGCGCCCCGGCTCTTTTGTGCGGGCATCGCAGGACCTGAACCAGGCCAGCCTGGATCGCTCGCGGGTGCAGACCTATCTGAGCAGCGTGCGCGACACGGTGGAGACAAACCCTGGCTCGCTGGAGGCAACGTCCAAGCTGCTGGCGCGCACCCTGACATTGAAGGTGAAGCAGGATTGCTTCGAGCTGCCGGCGACCGAGCAGGAGCAGTGCCTGACACAGAACAGCGAAGCGCTGGTGATGAACGACGGTCACGAGTCGATGGTGTCTACGTTGACCAGCGGGCCGGGCAGCGATCTTGCAACGCAGCTTTCCTACGCGCCGACGGCGGGTGCGGGCTATTACAGCGCCTACGTGGGCGCGGTGATCGATATGGCAAAGCTGCTGAACGGTCTCCGCACGGCGGAGTACCAGTACATTCCGGCGCTGACGTTTCCGAAGGCCGACTCGCTGGAACTGAAATTGAACAATCCGCCATCGTTCCATAATCCGAAGTCGGTGATTGTGGTGGCGCTGCCGGCGGTGGAGACGGCGCAATTGCCGCCGCTCCATGCGATCGATGCCAAGCAGGTGATCTGCCTGCAGGGACCGAGCGTGGTGCTGCCGGTGGAAGGCGCGCCGCTGGTGTACTCGACCAGCCTGGCGCACAGTCTGGCGCTGCATGTGGAGGGCAAGTCGGGAAAGGGCATTGACCTGCCGGTACGCGCGATTGCGGCGAAGGGCGGGCTGGTGGCGGATGCCTCAGCCGTTCCCCAGGCCAAGCTGGAGCCTCATGTGGCGGGGAAGATCGTGGGCATGTGGGGCTTTGACCGGTTGGATGGGCCGTCGTTCAACCTCAACGTGCCGCACCCGACAACGTGGAGGCTGGACAAGGCGGATGCGAACTCGCTGGTGGTGGGCCGCGAGGACGACGTGCGGCTTCACGGCGATGGCGCGGCATGCGTGGCGGAGATTCAACTGCGCGATGCAACCGGCAAAGAGACCAAGGCCGAGTTCAAGATGGTGAAGCCGGACGAGCTGGAAGTAAAGGTGCCGATGGCGAGCGCGGCCACCGGTGATGCCGGCTTGCTGGTGCGGCAGCGCGGGCTGGAGTCACCGGACCAGGTGGCGATCCAGGCTTACGCGCAGGCGGGACACCTGGATGCGCTGCACTTCCATGCGGGCGACAGCACCGCATCGTTGCTGGGCACGCGGCTGGATGAGGTCGCCTCCGTGCAGCTGAAGGATGTGCGTTTCATTCCGGGAGAGCTGACGCACTCTGGCGACAAAGACACGCTGACGCTGAAAGCCGCGGACCCCAAAGCCGCGGAGGGGCTGCCGGCGAACCTGCAGGCCACGGCGCATGTCGTGTTGAAAGACGGGCGGACGATGGAGCTGGAGAACACGGTGAGCGGACACCGGCCGCAGGTAATGCTGGCGAGCAAGAGCGTGGAGAGCGCGCCGGATGCCGAGCAACCTGGTGCATCTGGTGGATCCGAATGAGCTGCCGGTGGGCAGCAAGGTGACGTTTGTGCTGAAGACTGCGGCGACGCCCGGCTTCTCGCGCAGCGACAAGGTGGAAGTGCAGTCTGACGACCAGACACTGCATACGACGCTCGACGTGAGCAGCGGCGGTCTGGTGCTGCAGGATTCAAGCACGATGCTGGGCAGCTTCGATGGGCTGAAGAGCTTTGGGCCGTCGGCATTCGGCAAGCTGCAACTGCGGGCGATTGACTCAAGCGGAGCGCCGGGCGATTGGATTCCGCTGGGCACGCTGGTGCGGGTGCCGGTGATCGCGTCTGTGAAGTGTGCGCGCGCGACGCATGCCGCAGCGGCGGCAGCAGCAGTTGCTGCTACACGCGCAGCCAGTGCCAGCGATGCACCTGCGACGACCGAGGGCAGCGGGCCTCCTCCTCCGGTGAACGAAGCGGCGACGCCGGCAGCGAACGATCCCAATGCGCAGTGCACCTTGAATGGCTCATCTCTGTTCCTGATCGATTCCATCTCGTCCGATCCGCAGTTCACGCATAGCGTATCGGTGCCGGACGGCTATACCAATCCCACGCTTTCGGTGCCGCGGCCCAGCACCGGTGAGCTGTATCTGCATCTACGCGACGATCCGGCGATTGCCAATACGATCACCGTGCCGGCGAATGCGGCAACGCTGAGCAGGGTCAACACGGGCGGCGTGACGGCAGCCCCGCCGACAGCGCGAGCACACACGGACGGAGACGACCGCTAGGAGACACCAGACGCAAGAGCTTCGCAGTTGACACCGGAAATCGGTTTCCTCGTGCGGCGATTTTGTGGCATCGTGGAGACCGATGAAGCTGCCACGGTTTGCGCGCGCTCTATTCTTCCCTGCCCTTTTGCTGATCACCCTAAGCGCTTCCGCCGAGTTGCGGTTGCCAAAGCTATGGAGCGACCACGCGGTCATCCAACGGGATAAACCAATCCATGTATGGGGCTGGGCGGATGTGGGCGAGCGCGTGACGGCTACACTGCGCAACGGAAGCGGCGCGGACGAGACCGCGAGCGCGACCACCGACTCGCTCGGGCACTGGAGTTTGTATTTTGCGCCTCGGCCGGCGAGCGCCGATGCATACACGCTGACGGTGAATGCCGGACAGATGGGCGGAAGCACTATCCTGGTCCGCGATCTGCTGATGGGCGATGTGTGGCTGGCGAGTGGGCAATCCAACATGGAGATGCCGCTGCTCGGCTTTCCCGGCTCGGCGGTGCTGAAGAACGGTCCGCAGGAGATCCAGGCGGCGAACCATCCGGAGATCCGGCTGCTGCACGAGCCGAAGCGCTTCTCCGATTTTCCGCTGCAGGATCAGGAAGCGACGTGGCAGATTTGCACTCCGGAGACGGCGGCGACCTTCAGCTCTGTCGCGTATTTCTTTGCGCGCGAGATTCAGCATGACCAGAAGGTGCCTGTCGGCGTGGTGGAGGCGGACTGGGGCGGCACGCCGGCGGAGGCGTGGACCAGCCTGGACGCGCTGGGCAGCGATGCGGCGCTGATGCCGGTCTTCGCTGCGCGCGCGGCGGAGATGGACAAGCAGGCTGATGTGGAGGCAGTGAAGGCGCGATATGCGCGCGAGGATGCAGCGGCCAAGGCCGCGGGTCGCACACCGGAACAGCATCCGTGGCAACCGCCGGTCGAGACCTGGGCCGCGGCGGCGCTCTACAACGGGATGATTGCGCCGGTGACGCCGCTCGCGATCCGCGGCGTGATCTGGTATCAGGGAGAGGCGAACGCTGGCCTCGAGCGCGCGCCGCTCTATCACCGGCTCTTTCCCTCGATGATCGGCGATTGGCGGCGGCAGTTTGCGCAGGGCGACTTCCCTTTCCTATATGCGCAGATATCCAGTTACGAAGCGTCGCCGGAAGAGGACTGGGGCATGCTGCGCGATGCGCAGCGGCGGACGCTCTCGGTGGCGAAGACCGCGATGGCGGTGACGTTGGATGTGGGCGACCGGGAGAATGTGCACCCGGCCGACAAGCAGACCGTGGGACATCGGCTGGCGCTCGCGGCGCGGGCGCTGTCCTACGGCGAGGATGTCCACCACAGTGGACCGCTCTTCCGGCAGGCGACGACCGATGGTGCGGGGATGCGTGTGTTCTTCAGCGGTGCGGATGACAAGCTTGCGGTACGCGGTGGAGCGCTGGAAGGATTTGAATTGGCCGGCGCCGACCGCCACTTTGTCGCCGCGACAGCGAAGATCGATGCCGATGGAGCGACCGTGATGGTGACGAGTCCGCAGGTGACAGCACCACTGTATGTGCGGTACGCATGGCCGAATGCGCCGGATGCGACGTTGACGGACAGCGCCGGGCTGCCGGCTTCGACCTTTACCTCTGAGGCTGTGCCGGCGCACTGAGGCTTTCCCCGGTATGCAGGATGCATTAGGCTGGCTGCGCCGATAGGGATCGTTACCACATGCTTCCTGAATCGAGGAGCCGCATGCATCACTCGACCCGCCTTGCCTCTCTTCTGCTCGCAGCCACATTCTCATCTGCCGCGATATTGCCTGCCATGGCGCAGCACGGCGCCGCCGCGTACCAGGTGCTGCCGCCGGAGTACGGGCCATTCAGCGGGCACTTCCTGGCCGGCGGCGAGGGGCTGGAGAAGCCGGTACCGGCGAGCGATCCGCTGCTGAAGGCGACCACGCCGTGGACGATGACCGCGTGGGTGGAGATGCCGACTCTGTCTGCGAAGCCGGTGTTGATTGGCGGCATGGGCGATGCGATGGATGAAGAGTCGCGTTTTTTTGCGGTGACGAACGGCCAGCTCGCGCTCTGGTTCGGCAAGGACAACGTGTTGACGGCAAGCGCGCCTTTGTCACAGCGGCCGTGGCATTTTGTCGCGGCCACGTTCGATGGGCAGATGGTGCATCTGTACAGCGATGGCGCCGAGGTGGCCAAGGGACCATTGGCCTATGGCCGGGTGGCGCCGGTGATCTCCATCGCGCCGGCGGAAGCTCCGGAAGCGGCGCAGTTTGGCGGGCGGATTGCGCTCTTCACCGTGTCGCGCGCAGTGATGAGCGATGCTGAGATTGCCGCGATGGCGAAACGGCAGCCGGATTTTTCGCTGGTCACGTTTGAAGAAGGCTCGAAGCCATGGCCGGTTCAGACGCGCGGGCAGGCGGGCTATCGCTCGCCGCAGGACCCGGCGACGTTGCCGCGGAGTGAAGCGCCTTTCGTTACGCCGAGTGCCGGCCCGGAGCCGCCGGCGAAGACGACGCTGCACAAAGGCGGCGATGGCGCATGGACGCTGAGCGGCGGTTGGAAGCTGACGCCCGCCCCGAAGGTGACGGCGGCAGCGGAGGAGATTTCAAAGCCGGGCTTCCGAACGGAAAACTGGTGGGCGGCGACGGTCCCGGGCACCGTGCTGACGACGATGGTGGATCGCGGTGTGTATCCGGACCCGGACTACGGGCTGAACAACATGGCGATTCCGGAGACGCTGAACAAGCAGGCCTACTGGTATCGGGCGGAGTTCACGGCACCGAAGCAGAGGAAGGACGAGCGACGCACCTTGGTGCTCGACGGCATTAACTATCGCGCTGAGGTGTGGCTGAACGGAAAGCGTATCGGGCAGGTGACGGGCGCGTTTGAGCGCGGTGTCTTCGACGTGAGTGAGGCGCTGCGCGCGGGTGAGACAAACGCGCTGGCGATCCGCATCTCGCCGCCACCGCATCCGGGGATTCCGCAGGAGCAGTCAATCCTGGGCGGCCCGGGGGAGAACGGCGGCATGATGTGCCTGGACGGACCAACCTTTGTCGCGACCGAAGGTTGGGACTGGATTCCGGCAGAGCGTGACCGCGACAGCGGTTTATGGCAAGACGTCCGGCTGGTGCCGAGCGGTGCCGTGAAAGCAGGCGACACGCAGGTAGTCACGACACTACCTCGATTGCAGAACGGACAGACTGACCCAACGCAGGCGGATGTGGCGATCACGGTACCTCTGAAGAACACTAGCACCGAAGAGAAGCGCGGCAAGCTGACCGCATCCTTCGAGGGCGTCGAGGTGACAAAGGAGATCACCGTCGCGCCGGGCGAGCAGAGCGTGGCGCTGAAACCGGCGGAGTTTCCGCAACTGCACCTGGTGCATCCGCGTCTATGGTGGCCGAACGGCTACGGCAAGCCAGAGCTGTATCACCTGACAATTACGTTTGACGAAGCGGGGGGCGCGACGAGCACCGTGACCTCACAGTTTGGGGTGCGCGAGGTGTCGTATGAGCTGAGCCTGTTCGATAACCAGGGGCGATTGCGGCGCGTGGAGTATTCGCCGACCGAGGACAGGGGGCGCGCGATGCCGGCGGTGGATGTGTCGCATGAGGGTATGCGGGAGGTTTCGCGGCACAGAGGCGTGGCGCGCGCGGTGGCGTCGATTGCGGAAGGCGCGGAGGCTGCGCCTTCGTTGCGTCCCGACGGCGATCTTGGGCCGGCGCCGTATCTCGTCATCAAGGTGAATGGCGTGCGCATTGCGGCGCGCGGCGGCAATTGGGGGATGGACGATGCACGGAAGCGGGTCTCACGCGAGCGGCTGGAGCCTTACTTCCGTCTGCATCGCGACGCGGGACTGAACATTATCCGCAATTGGGTGGGGCAGAGCACGGAGGAGACGTTCTACGAGCTGGCAGATGAATACGGTCTGATGGTATGGAATGACTTCTGGGACTCGACGCAGAATTACAACGTCGAAGCGGAAGACCCGCAGCTTTTTCTCGAGAACGCTAAGGACACGATTGAGCGCTATCGGAATCACCCCTCGATCGTGATGTGGTGCGGACGCAACGAGGGCGTGCCGCAGCCGATCATCAACGAAGGATTGATCGGCCTCATTCACTCGCTCGATGGAACGCGGTACTACTCGCCGAGCTCGAACGAGGTGAACCTGCAGGGCAGTGGGCCGTATTCGTACCAGGATCCGGCGGAGTACTTCTCCAAGCTGAACTATGGATTCTCCGTCGAGACCGGCACGCCGTCGCTGCCGACGCGTGAGTGGTTCAACCGCTGGCTGCCGGAGGCCGATCACTGGCCGGTGAGCGACGACTGGGCGTACCACGATTGGCACCAGGCGGGGAACGGCGATGTGAATCCGTTCGACGAGCACATGGAGGCGATGTTCGGCGCGGCGACGAACCTCGACGATTATGTGCGCAAGGCGCAGATGATGAACTACGTGGACCATCGCGCTATCTTCGAAGGGATGAATGCGCACCTGTGGTCGCCGAATAGCGGGCGCATGTTGTGGATGACGCAGCCGGCATGGCCGAGCACGATGTGGGAGATATTCACCTCCGACTACGACACACAGGCTTCCTACTATGGCGTGAAAAAGGCGTGCGAACCGGTGCATGTGCAGCTTGACCTCTCAAATGACACTGTTGCGGTAGCGAATACGACGACTGAGACGCGAGCGGGACTGAAGCTGGGTGCGCGGGTGTACGGGCTGGACAACAAGCTGTTGTTGAGCAAGGACGCGGTAGTGAATGCAGCGGCTGATGCAGTGACCCCGGGCTTTCCGCTGGCGCTGACGCCGCTGATGGGCGACAACGGCGTGGTGCTGGTGCGGCTGGAGCTTCGCGGCGCGGATGGGCAGCTTGTCTCTGACAACTTCTACTGGCGCGCGGCGCACGATGCGGGCTATCGCGCGCTGGACCGGCTGGCACCCGCAACGGTCACCGCGACGGCTGAGGCTGCGGGCAAGAACGAGGTTCGCGTGAATCTCCGCAACGCCGGACAGGTGGCCGCGCTCGAGAACAAGCTGACGCTGCTGCGCGCGGACGGATCGCAGGTGCTGCCCGCGTACTACAGCGACAATTATGTGTCACTGCTGCCGGGCGAGGAGCGGGCGATCACCATCTCACTCGCAGAGCTCCAGGGCAAAGCGGGATTGCGGCTGGAGTTGCGTGGTTGGAATGCGACGCCAGTTTCGCTGGTGGTGCGCCAGTAAACAGATTGTTTGCCGCGGTATAGCCTGGAAACCTCGGGATTGGCGAGGTATTACTTCATTGAGATTTAATGTAATGCCAGATAATTTGAAGTCTCGATGAGACGGAACTTCGAGCCTCACCATGCGCGACCCGCATTCTGCGTGGGAGGCATAGTTCTTTGCCTGCTTTCGCTGCGTTGTTTTGCGCAGACGGCGCCGCAGCAGGGCACGGCCGGCGCACCATCTGGCACGCCGCTGGTCATTACGCTCGACGAGGCAATTCGCCGGGCGCAGGCAAACGAGCCGAACTTCGCGATTGCACGGGCAGAGGCGAAGGCGACCGCGCTCGACCGCTCGATCGCTCGCGCCGCGCTGCTGCCGAACGCGGTGTATCTCAACCAGTTTCTGTACACACAGGGCATCGGAGCGGCGGGCACCACATCGTCGGGAGGAGTTCCGACACCTGTCAGATTCATCGCAAATAACGCGGTGCATGAGTATACAAGCCAAGCGGCGGTGACGGAGACGATCGGGTTGAGGGGCGTTGCCGATCTGCGGCTGGCCGATGCGACGGCGGCGCGAGCGGCGGCGGAGTATGAGATTGCGCGGCGAGGACTGGTGGCAACGGTTGTCGGTCTCTACTACGGCCTGACGGCGAGCGAGCACAAAGTGACGGTGGCCGAGCGCGCGGAAAATGAGGCGACGGGCTTCACCGACCTGACGAACAAGCGCGAGGCCGCGCGCGAATCAGCCCATGCAGATGTGGTGAAGGCCCAATTGCAGCAGCAGCAGCGCGAGCGCGATCTGGCGGATGCGCGGCTGACGGCGGAGAGGGCGCGACTGGAGCTGGGCGTGCTGCTGTTTCCCGACCCGCGAACGAGCTATGCGACAGCGAGCACGCCGCTGCCGGTGATGCCTTCACGCGGCGATATAGAAGCCCGCGCGGCTGCACATAATCCGGACTTGAAAAGCGCGCTGGCGGCGGTGCGGATGAGCGATGCGGAGGTGCTGGGCGCGCGCGCGGCATATCTGCCGGACCTGGCCCTGAATTTCAATTACGGCATCGATGCGGCGCAATTCGCCAGGAAAGGACCGAACGGCGTGAACAACCTGGGTTATTCGGCAAGCGCGACAGTGGACATCCCGGTGTGGGACTGGCTGGCGACGCCGCACCGTGTGAAGCAGACGGAGATCCGGCGCGATGCAACGCGCGTGGCGCTGACGGCGACGCAGCGGCGCCTGATTGCGGCGCTGGACGAGGCCTACGCGGAAGCGGCGGAGGCCGAGCGGCAGGCGGCATCGCTGGTGCTGAGCGCGCAGACGGCGGCGGAGAGTCTGCGGCTGACCAAGTTGCGCTACACCGCGGGCGAGGCGACGGTGCTCGAGGTGGTGGATGCGCAGACGGCACTGACCCTGGCGGAGAATGCACGCGAGGATGGCGTGGTGCGGTATGAGAATGGGCTGGCGAATCTGCAGACTCTGACGGGGACGCTGTGAGCATGAGAACGCATCGAACGAGAACAGCCGCGGCGCTTGCCTGTGGCCGCAGTGTTTGCAGCGGGCGTGTCATTGGCAGGTTGCAGCAAGAGCGAAGCGACGCCGACGCCGGTGGTGACCGTGCAGGCGGAGCATCCGGAGATGGGCGCGATTGCGGAGCACATACCGGCCGATGCGGTGCTGGCGCCGCTGGCGCAGGCCTCGATATCGCCGAAGATCACCGCGCCGGTCCGCCACTTCTATGTGCAACGCGGCTCGCATGTGAAGGCGGGACAGTTGCTGGCGGTGCTGGAAAACCGCGATCTTGCTGCTGCGGCGCTGGACAACCGCGGCGCATACACCACGGCGCAGGCGACCTACGCGACCACAACGCAGGCTCAGGTGCCGGAGGACTACCAGAGGGCGCAACTGGATGTGGCGCAGGCCAAAGCTAACCTCGATCTGAACCAGAGCATTGTGAATGCGCGCAAGCAGCTATTTGCGGAGGGAGCGATTCCGGGACGTGACCTGGATACGGCAGAGGCCGCGCTGGTGCAGGCGCAGGCTGCGTACGATACGGCGGCAAAGCATCTGGAGTCGCAGAAGAGCGTCGCACACAAGGCATCGCTCGAAGCAGCGAAGGGACAACTGACGTCAGCGGAGGGAAAGTATCAGGGCGCCGAGGCGCAGGTCTCGTACTCGGAGATTCGCAGCCCGATATCCGGCGTTGTGACGGACCGGCCGCTGTTCGCGGGGGAGACGGTCGCGGCGGGATCGACGCTGCTGACTGTGATGGATACGTCGGCGCTGCTGGCGAAGATCCATCTGGCGCAGCAGCTCGCGCAAGAGATGAAAGTTGGAGACACCGCGATGATCACTGTGCCGGGCCTTGCCGATCCTGTGCCGGCGAAAGTTTCGCTGATCAGTCCGGCGCTCGACCCGGGGAGCACGACGGTGGAGATCTGGCTGCTGGTGAATAACAAGAAGGGCACGCTGAAGGTGGGAACGCCGGTGCATGCCTCGATCGTGGGCAGGCAGGTGGCGCAGGCGCTGACGGTCCCGACATCTGCACTGCTGAGCGCGCAGGATGGCAGCAAATCCGTGATGGTGGTGGGCGAAGACGGCGCGGCGCACAGCAAGCCGGTGAGCGCGGGCATCACCGACGATGGCCGGGTGCAGATCACGAACGGGCTGACGACCGCCGATATGGTGATCACCTCCGGCAACTACGCGCTGGAGGAGGGAACCAAAGTAAAGGTGGGCGCGGCCGAGGCGGACGACGCGAAAAAGCCGGACGCGGCGAAGGAAGCCAAGTGACGACATCGGCACTTCCACCCAGCCAAGTGATAACCGAGCGGCGGCCAGAGGAACCGCGCTTCTGGCTGCTGAAGTTCCGCAGCACCATCTTCTTCTTTCTGATTGTGCTGACCCTCGGGGGGATCTATCTCGCGACGCAGATACCCATCTCGGTGTTTCCGACGACGAATTTTCCGCGTGTGGTGATCAGCATCGACAACGGCGTGATGCCGGTGGAGCAGATGCAGGTCACGATTACCAAGCCGATCGAGGATGCGATAAACATCGTGCCCGGGCTGGTGACGGTGCGCTCGACCACCAGCCGCGGGTCCGCCGAGGTCAGCCTGTTCTTCAGCTGGGGCGTGGATATGTACCAGACGCTGCAACTGGTGGACGCCGCGCTGAGCAGGGTGCAGCAGTCGCTGCCGCCGACGGTGAAGATCGCGACCACCAAGCTGACCTTCGCCACGTTTCCGATCCTCGGGTACAGCCTGACGTCCGACACGATGTCGCAGACAGATCTGTGGGAGATGGCCACCTATGAGCTGAAGCCGCCGCTGAACCGCACGCTGGGCGTGAGCATGGTGACGGTGCAGGGCGGCCAGATTCCGGAGTACCACATTGTTCCGGACATGGCGCGCATGCAGGCGTCGGGCGTGACGATCACCGATCTTTCGACCGCGGTGAACGCGTCGAACATCGTTGATTCCCCGGGACTCTATGAGGCGAACCACCAGTTGATCCTGGGGCTGGTGGGAGCGCAGGTTCACGACGCAAGCGAGCTGAGCGAACTGGTGGTCAAGACGACCCCTGGTGGCGCTCCGGTGCACGTGTCCGATGTCGGCACCGTGACCAAGGCGGTGATGCCGGTCTACACCGTGGTGACCGCGAATGGAAAACAGGCGGTATTGCTGAACATCACGCGGCAGCCGGACAGCAACACGGTGGCGGTGGCCGATGCGGTGAGTGCAGAGGTGGCGCAACTGAGCAAGAAGCTGCCGCGGGGGGTGCGGCTGGAGCCGTACTACGACCAGTCCGAGCTGGTGCGGGAGAGCATCGGGAGCGTGCGCGACGCGATCCTGATCGGGCTGGTGCTGGCCTGCGTGATCCTGTTCCTCTTCCTGCGCGACTGGAGCTCTTCGCTGATCGCCGGGCTGGTGATTCCCGTCACCGTGGCGGTGACATTTGTCTTTCTAAAGATCATCGGCCAGAGCTTCAACCTGATGACGCTGGGCGGCCTGGCGGCGGCGATCGGTCTGGTGATCGACGATGCCATCGTGGTGGTGGAGAACATCGTGCTGCATCGCGATTCCGGCGAGACCCGGGTGCAGGCGGTGCGCAAGGCGATCGCGGAGGTCACGCGTCCACTGGTCTTTTCGACGCTTACACCCGTGGTGGTCTTCCTGCCGCTGATCGCGGTGACCGGCGTGACCGGCGCTTTCTTCCGCGCGCTGGCGGTGACCATGACGGCGGCGCTACTGACTTCCCTGCTGCTGGCTCTGACCTGGACACCGGCGCTGGGCCTGACCTTGCTGCGCGATCGTGCCGCGGATGAAACGAAGAAGGACCACGCGGAGCCGGGGCGCGTGCTGGGCCGCGTGCTGCATTGGCATGAGCGAGGGCTGAGCTGGTCATTGACACGTCCGCTGATGCTGGGGCTGATCTGCATTGCGCTGGTGGCCGGCACCTGGTTCGGCTACAAGCAGCTTGGCTCCGACCTGCTGCCGGCGATGGATGAAGGCGGCTTTGTGCTGGACTACATCATGCCCGCGGGCAGTTCGCTGAATGAAACCAATCGTGTGCTGATGCATGTGGAGCAGATCCTGCACCAGACCCCGGAGGTTGAGAGCACCTCGCGCCGCACCGGCCTGCAGATGGGGTTCGCAGCAGTGACAGAGGCGAACACCGGCGATATCACGGTAAAGCTGAAGAGCAAACGCGATCGCGGCATCGACGAAGTGATGGCGGATGTACGCGAGCAGATCAAGAAGACCGAGCCAGAACTGGATATCGAGTTCATGCAGGTGCTGCAGGACATGATCGGCGATCTTTCCAATTCTCCCGAGCCGATCCAGATCAAGCTTTTCTCCACCGATGCGGCACTCCTGCAGAAGCTTGGGCCGCAGGTGGGTGATGCTATCGGCAAGGTTGCTGGAGTGGTCGATGTGCAGAACGGAATCGAGAACACGATCAGTGGCCCCGCAACAAACTTTCAGGTGAACCCAACGGTTGCAGGGCGCCTGGGCTTTACGCCAACGGAGGTCGCTGAAGATGCCACTTCGATCCTGGATGGCGTGGAGGCGACAGTCCCGCTGATTGCCAACAGCCGTCCCTACACGATTCGCGTACGCATGCCGGGCGATACACGCACGTCGCTCGATGCGATCCAAAACACGGTGTTCAACAGCGCGACCGGCAAACTCGCGTCGCTCGGCTCGCTCGCGAGCATCCAGCAGTTGCCGCCGCAGAACGAGATCCGCCGCGAAAATCTGCAACAACTCGTCGTGGTGACGGGGCGGCTGGAGGGCTCGGACCTGGGCACGGCGATCAAGAAGGTGCAGCAGGTCGTGCTGCAGATGCATCTGCCGGCTTCGGTGCGCGTAGAGTATGGCGGCACGTATCAGGAGCAGCAGCAATCGTTCCATGAACTGCTGCGTGTGTTGCTGCTGGCACTGGCGCTGGTCTTCGGCGTATTGCTGGCGGAGTTCCGTAACTTCGCCGCTCCCGTCGCCATCCTCACGTCGTCGGTGCTGTCCATCTCCGGCGTAGTCTTCGCGCTGCTGGTGACGGGGACGGATTTCAATGTTGCGTCTTTCATGGGACTCATCATGATCATCGGCATCGTGGCGAAAAACGGCATCCTGCTACTGGACGCGGATGAGACGTATCGCGCCGAGGGCATTGCTCCGCGTGAGGCAATGGTGCATGCGGCACAGCGGCGGCTGCGTCCCATCGTGATGACCGCGATGGCCGCAATCTGCGGGATGCTGCCACTGGCTTTCGCGCTGGGCTCCGGATCGCAGATGCTGCAGCCGCTGGCAATCGCGGTGATCGGCGGCCTGTTGATCTCGATTGCGCTGAGCCTGATTGTGACGCCGGTGATCTATTACCTGATGACACGCGGCCGCCACGCGGAGGCGTAAGCCGCCTGGCTGATAAAAAGAGGCCAGCGAGAACGATGTCTCGCTGGCCATTCGGTTGTTCGGGGGAGCTTAGAGCGTTTCACTGTTACTGTGTACCGCCAGCTCCGCGAAGTACACGGTGGACAGTCGCGCTCTCTTATTTGCCTTTCGGTGAAAAAGCTTAGCGGCCCACCACCAGAACGGTGAAGCTGTCTGGCACAATCGACGGGCGTGGATGCGGCATTTCCGCGGTGGGTGCGGGTCTGGCGCCGAATTGCGCAGTGGGGAGATAGATGCGGCCGTTGGCCGAATCGAAGGTCATGGTGCGCGCGCCGCGCTGCGTGGTCACGTTCTGGACAACGGGGAAGGTTGGCTTGCCGGCGTCGACCACAGTCAGTGTCCCGTCGCCATTCGAGGAGAAGGCCAGCTTGTCCTTCGCATCGAAGCCCGCTGCGTCCGGCCCGTCGCCGATGTCGGGAGTGGCGAGCACCTTGCCGGAGTCCGCATCCACTACCGCCATCTTTTTGCCATCGCAGACGGCGAAGAGATGACGGCTGGCGGGATCGATGGCGAGGCCCGAGGGGGAGTCGCAGCCAGCGAGCGGCCACTCCGCGGTAACCTTCCGCGCAGCTGCGTCAAGCCGGACAATCTCATTCTTGCTTTCGATGTTGTCGTAGACGTTGCCCTTGCCGTCGGCTACCGGGAACTCTGGCCTGCCGGGCAGTGGAATGGTGGCTACTACCTTCTTTGTTTTCGTATCAATGACAGTGGCATTACTGCTGCGGCCGTTGAAAGCCCACACTGTTTTGGTGACCGGCTCATATGCGATGCCATCGGGATTGGTGCCTGCGGGAATGGAGGTAAGGGCCTTGAGCGTTTTGCGATCGAAGACCACCACCGCGTTGGCGCGGCCATCGCTGATGTAGCCGTACTTCCCTGCTGCGTCAAGCGCGACACCATGGGTGCCCTGCAGTCCAGTGATGGCGCCGAGCGCCTTCCCACTATCGGTATCGAGCACCTCCACGCGCGCACCGTGCGTGACGTAGAGGCGATGGGCCGGGGCATCCGCGACGATGTAGTCCCAGCCGCCTTCACCCCCGACCTTCCATTGTGTGATGAGGTGATAGGGGCCCTGGGCTAGGACGACCGACGGTGCAGCGAGACTCAAAGAAAGCACGGCGAAGAGCGTTGGCCGCGACAAACCTGCATTGCGTAGAGCGAACATCCATGGGCTCCGATTCGGCGGGCTGCGCCGATGACAGTCTTCCACTCCATCATTAAATCAAGCTGAAGGCGTTGTCTGCAGGGATGTTTCGGATGGGAGCGGTTGCTGCTGGGTGGCAGCGCGTGGCAGGCGGACCACGGCAGTCGCTCCGTGACCCGGGTCACTCTCGAGCGAGATGGCGCCGCCCGCCTTATCGACGATGGCTTTGCAAATGGCCAGCCCAAGTCCGGTGCCGCCGGTGTTGCGGCTGCGGGAAGGATCGCCGCGTGAGAAGCGCTCGAAGACGTGGGGCAGGAGCGCAGGATCGACGCCGTCGCCCTCATCTTCGACACGTAACTCCGCCCAGTCCAGTTCAGTCCGCAGCAACATTTTGACTTCGGTACGCGGCGGGCTGTGCTGCAAAGCGTTCAACAGCAGGTTGGAGCAGAGCAGAAGGCACTCATCGCTCGAGAGGTGGACAAAGGCCGATTCGTCCGCTGTGAACGTAAGGTTGACCGAGCGGACCTCCGCCATCGATTGAAACTGCTGCACGGCCGATGCGGCGGCGACGGCGAGGTCGGCCGTGTTGTCCGCGGGTTCCGCGGTGGCGATATGTTCAGCGCGGGCCAGCGTCAGCATGCGGGCGACGATCTCTTCCATCCGCTCGCAATCGACGAGACTCACCTCCACGCCGGCCGCGTATTCCTCGGGGGTGCGCTGGCGCATGGCGAGCAGTTGCAGTGACGATTTGACGACCGCGACCGCAGTCTTCAGCTCGTGGGCGGCGTCGCTCACAAAGCGGCGCTGCTGGGAGAAGGACGCCTGCAGCCGCTGCATCGCCGCCGAAAGCGCAGACGCCAACGGGGCAAGCTCGCGCGTTTCGACCGCACTTTCCGGCGGCTGGAAGCTCCATCGATGAATGGATATGTTCTCCGCTTCAGTGGCCAACTGACGCAGGGGTGCGAGTCCGCGATGCAGCAACCATGTCATCAATATGCCGGTGACGAAGAGCAGCACGAGATTGGAGAGCGAAAAGAAGACGATAGCGTTGCGCACCTGATGCCAGACCTGCGCAGTAGGCGCGCCATAGACAACGAGAATATGACGGGGCATGCCGCCACCCTTATCGCCAGGGTCGACGACGCGCAGGCCGTGCAGCGCGAGCACGCGATAGTGATGGCCGTTAATGCGGGTGCGGAAGATGGGATTCCCGCCGGCGGTCACAGCTCGGGGGTCGGGGCCGTGCCAGTTTGGGGAGCGGCCCAGCAGGCGTCCGCTGCTGTCGCGCACCTCGTAGACGTCCTCTGCAGGCAGTTGCAGGCCGGTACGGTCCAGCATCACGTTATCGGCGGGGTCTTCCGCATCCTGCACCGCCCCCAGGAGGGAGTCGGCACGGCCCTGCAGCATGATGTCGAAGGAGCGCAGGTGCGCGTGGCTCTCATATACACCGGCCAGCGCGATGATCGCCACGGCGAAGATGAGCTCGACCAGGAGCACGGACGAGATCAGGCGGTGGGAAAGAGAATGCCGCTTCATCCTGCGCCTTCGGGGTCTGCAACGAGACGATAGCCGCGCCCACGCAATGTCTCGACTGCCTGTTGATCGCTGTCGGCCATAAGCTTCTTGCGCAAGTTGGAGATGTGGGCCTCGATCACGTTGGAGTGGTGCTCCCAGTTGTAGTCGTAGAGGTGTTCGAGCAGCTCTCGTTTGGAGACGATGACGCGCGGCCGATGCACCATGTATTCAAGGATGCGGTACTCCGTGGGCGAAAGATCGACGATGCGGCCGGCGCGGCGCACGGTCTGTTCGAGCGTGTTCACTTCAATGTCGGCGATAGCAAGGACGGGATGCGATGCGCCCTTGCCGCGGCGGATGAGGGCCTTGGCGCGCGCGATGAGCTCGCCCAGGTCAAAGGGCTTGCTGAGGTAATCGTCCGCACCGGCGTTGAGCAGCTCGATGGTGGAGGCCGCGCCGTCCTTTGCCGTGAGGATGAGGACGGGAGTCGAGTTATCACGCGAGCGCAGATGCCGCAGCAGGGTGAGGCCATCGACCTTCGGCAGCATGAGGTCCAGCACGATCAGGTCATAGCAGCCCTGCCTGGCCAGTTGCTCCCCCAGCTCCCCGTCTTCGGCGCAGTCTACGGCGAAGCCGGGACCTTCGCGCAGAGCGGCGGCGAGATTGTCCGCCAACCGCACTTCATCTTCGACGACGAGGACACGCATCTCGACTAGTTTCCCCGGCTCCATCTTAAGTCAGCATGAAGAGCTGGCGCGAAGCGTCTTGAGTTGGCGGCAGGCAGTTCGGCAGATGCCTGCGTTGCTTCCTTGCGAGTGGTGTTGGAAAATGGCGTGCGGACAGTAAAACGCTTAAATCAAGCTGCAACAAAGGAATACGAATGCCGAAAAAAGATCCGCTGCCGCGGCGCACATTCCTGAAGCAGGCCGCCGGCGCACTGGGCGCGGCCTCGCAAATGGGAGGGTGGCCCGCGCTGGCCGAATCGTCACCCAGCGAGACTGCGGTGGGACCGGCTACTGCTCTCAAGGACGCGGCTTTTCCGCGCATCTTCACCGGCCGCAAGCTGAAGATGATTGCGTTTCCACTGGGCGGAGTGGCGGCGGGCAGTGTGGCGCTGGGCGGACGCGGGCAGTTGCGTGACTGGGAGATCTTCAATCGTCCGAATAAAGGCTACTCGCCGGCGTACGCGTTCCCATCGATCTGGGCGCAGGCTGGCGATGCGAAGCCGGTGGCTCGCGTATTGGAGGCGCGGATCCTGCCGCCCTATGAGGGGCAGGATGGGCTGGGAGCGAACAATGCGCCGGGGCTCAGCAGACTTGATACAGCCACGTTCACCGGCGCCTATCCGCTGGCGCACATCGCATTCGAGGACCGCACGCTGCCAGTCTCGGTGGAGTTAGAGGCGTTCTCGCCATTCATCCCGCATGATGCAGATGACTCCGGGCTGCCTGTGGCCATTCTGCGATATCGGGTGACGAATCCGAAGAGCGTGGATGCGCAGGTGAGCATTGCGTGGTCGCTTGAAAATCCCGTGAAAGCTGCTGGACCTGCGCCTCCTCCCGCGGCGGGGCGGGAGAATGATCCGCGACAAAATACATACCAGTCGAACGCACATCTTTCGGGATTGACGATGAGCAATCCCGCGCTGCCCGAGAGCGATCCGATGCGGGGGACGCTTGCGCTTGCCGCGCTGGTCGAGCCCGGGGTGCGCGTCTCGCACTGGCGCGGCTGGCCTGAGGGTCGATGGTGGAACTCGCCGATGCTGTTCTGGGATGTGTTCTCCGCGAAGGGCGTGCTGGGTCCGGAGCCGGAGCAGCGCGATGCGGTGGGCGTCGTGCTCCAGAGCGCAACCATTGCGCCTCGGCAGTCGCAGACGTTCACGTTTCTGCTGGCGTGGCACTTCCCCAACCGGACACCGGAGTGGTGCGGCTGGGATGCGCCAAAGGGAAAGGGCGGAACGCGCATCGGCAACTATTATGCGACGCGCTTCGACGACGCGTGGGCAGCGGCGGAGTACACGGCCGAGCATCTGACATCGCTGGAGAAGAGGACGCGGCTCTTCGCAGATGCATTCCGTGAGAGCACGCTGCCCGCAGCGGTGAAGGAGGCGGCGAGCGCGAACCTGTCGACGCTCGCCTCGACGACCTGCTTCCGCACCGCCGACGGCGAGTTTCACGGATTTGAAGGAGTGGACGATACACGTGGCTGCTGCTTCGGCAACTGCACGCATGTGTGGAACTACGAAACGGCGACTACGTTTCTGTTTCCGTCCTACGCGCGATCGCTGCGCAAGGCCGCGTTTGGCTATTCGATGGACGATGCGGGCGCGATGCGCTTCCGACAACTGCTGCCCGACGGATACGACCGATTCGGCTGGGCCGCGGCGGACGGCCAGATGGGTCAGATCCTGCACGCCTATCTCGACTGGAAGCTGACCGGCGACGATGCGTGGCTGCGCGAGATGTGGCCACGATTGAAGAAGGCGATCGAATTCGCATGGGTGCCCGGCGGGTGGGATGCGAATCGCGACGGCGTGATGGAAGGCGTGCAGCACAACACCTATGACGTGGAGTTCTACGGGCCGAATCCGCTGTGCGGCATCTACTACCTCGGCGCGCTGCGCGCGAGCGAGGAGATGGCACAGCGCATGGGCGATACGGCCTCCGCTGCAGAGTATCGCCGGCTCTTTGCGCAGGGCAGCCGGTGGATCGATGCGAATCTCTTCAATGGCAAGTACTACGTGCAGCAAGTGCGCGGTTATCCCAGCGATCAGATCGCGCCGCATCTGCGCGGCGACATGGGCGCCAACGCGACCGAACACCCGGAGTACCAGGTGGGCGATGGCTGCCTGGTCGATCAACTACTCGGCCAGTACCTGGCGGATGTCGCCGGGCTGGGCGAGCTGGTGTCGCGCAAGAACATGGCAGCCACGCTGCGGGCGATCTACGGATCGAACTACAAACGGACGCTGCTGGAACACGACAACGTGGAGCGAACTTTTGCGCTGAACGACGAAGCGGCGGTGCTGGTGTGCAGCTATGCCGAGGGGAAGCGGCCGCGGATTCCCTTCCCCTACTATGCGGAGGTCTTCACCGGGTTGGAGCATGCAACGGCCGCGATGATGATGTACGCGGGGATGGTCGATGAAGGCACGGAGTACATCGCCAACACACGCGCGCGT
Organism: uncultured Acidobacteriaceae bacterium; assembly: GCA_963757575.1. Classification (GTDB taxonomy): domain Bacteria; phylum Acidobacteriota; class Terriglobia; order Terriglobales; family Acidobacteriaceae; genus KBS-83. Next base: position 28,856 of record CAVWSD010000003.1, on the reverse strand, counting down.
TACGACGGCGAGAAGCGCAATCCCTGGGACGAAGCGGAGTGTGGCCACCACTATGCGCGGGCGATGTCGTCATGGTCGAGCGTGGTGGCGCTCAGCGGCTTCGAGTATGACGGCGGGAAGGAAGCAGTGACAGCGGTGCCGCGAGTGCCGCATCGCAGCTTTCGCAGCTTCTGGGCAAGCGGGACGGGATGGGGTGAGTTCTCCTACGCTCCGGGGACAAGTGGCGGTACGTTTTTTACGCTGCGGGTGCTTGCCGGCAGGCTGCGGTGCCGTTCGATTCTGATCACGAGCGCTGGCAAAACAGCGAGGCTGCGGGTTGGTAGCACGGAGTATGCGCATACTGCTTCGGCCCGCGGGCACTCGATGCTACTTACTGCGGAGCAGACGATGGTGATCGGAGAAGGCGAAGAGCTTCGCATCGAGGTCGGCGCATGAGGCCCACGGTCGTTTTTGTCGGCGGCTTTCTCGGCGCGGGAAAAACCACGCTGATCCTTGCCGCCGCGCGCGAATTGAAAAAGCGCGGGATGCGCTGTGCCGCAATTCTGAACGATCAGAGCGATGCACTGGTGGACACGCAGCTTGCGGAGTTGCACGGCGTCCCGAGCGGCGAGGTGACCGCGGGATGCTTCTGCTGCCGGCTCTCCGACCTCACGGCGCAGCTTGAAGCGATGCTGGCGCACGCGCCGGACGTGATCTTCGCTGAGCCCGTGGGCAGTTGCACGGACATCTCTGCGACCGTGCTGCATCCGTTGCTGGCGCAACAGGAGGCATACCGGCTCGCGCCGTTCACGGTGCTGGTGGATCCGCTGCGCGCGATGGAATTGCTGCGCGCTGACGCGGACGAGAACGTCGCCTTCTTATTTCATAAGCAGTTGGAGGAGGCAGACCTGGTTTGTGTGACCAAGTCGGATCTGGATGTGCGCTGTCCCGACCTTAACGTGCCGCATGTGCGCCAGATCAGCGCGCGCAGCGGCCGGGGTGTCGCGGCGTGGCTGGATGAGGTCCTTGCGGGGGAACTCGCACCGCACAAAGATGTGCTCGAGATCGATTACGAGAGATACGCGCAGGCAGAGGCAGCGCTGGCGTGGCTGAACTTTCGCGGCGTCTTCGAGGCGCGTGTGCCCATTTCGCCCGCGATGCTGCTTGGGCCATGTGTAGAAGCTATCGATCGCTCTTTGAGCGAAGCAGAGATCCGCATTGTTCACCTGAAGGCCATGGCAACGGCCCCGACCGGGTATGTGAAAGCGGCGCTCTGCGCGAACGGGCAGGAGCCCGTGGTTGAGGGCACGCTCGATGCGTCGCCATCGCGCGCTCACGAGATTACGCTGAACATTCGCGCGCTGGGTGAGCCGGAGGCAATGGCGGCGATCGTGGAGCGCGAGCTCGAGCGGCTCGATGGCTGCTTGAAGGAGCAGGCGATGCGCTGCTTCCGTCCGGCAGCGCCGCGGCCGGAGCGGCGGGTGCGGCGTGAGGAGATTGCTCTTCGCAACTAGAGGATTTCGCCAAGCCGGCGGATGCCCTCGCGAATCTGCGCGACGGTGAGATTTGCGTAGCCCAGCAGAAATCCTGGCTGCGCGGGCGGCCTGAGATAGTAGCCTGCGATGCCGTAGATGCCGACGCCGGCCGCCGCGGCGCGCGCGATGACCACGGCTTCGGATACTTTTGCGCGGGGCCACAGCACGATGTGGGTGCCGGAGCGACTGCCGCTGACGGTGATGCGATCAGCTAGATGCTGCTGGATAGCGCAGAGGAGCGCAGCACGTCGTGTTGTGTTCACGCGGCGGGTGCGGCGCAGATGCCGCTCGTACGCGCCCGAGGCGATGAACTCAGCCAGAGTCTCCTGCTCCAGGATCGCGGTATGGCGGTCGGCGAGCCACTTCGCCGCAACAAATGCGGAGACCAGAGGGCGCGGCGCCACTACGTAGCCGATGCGGAGTGCGGGAAACATGGTGCGCGAAAAGGTGCCGACATAGAGGACCCGGCCGTCCCGGTCGAGGCTCTGCAGCGGCTCGACGGGCTCGCCCTCGTAGCGGAATTCGCCATCGTAATCGTCTTCGACGATAACCGCGTTGGCCCGCCGCGCCCAGGCGAGCAGCGCCAGCCGGCGCTCAAGCGAAAGCACTGCGCCGGTAGGAAATTGATGCGACGGCGTGACCAGTGCGAGCTTTGCATGGCGCGGCATCCGGCTGAGATCGATGCCATTCTGGTCGACCGGCACTGGCCGCACGCGCAGGCGAGCCGCCAGCAAAACCTGCCGCATGCCGTGGTATTGCGGGTCTTCCACAGCGACCAGATCGCCCGGATTCAACAGCAGGCGAATCGCGAAATCGAGCGCCTGCTGAGAGCCATTGACGATCAGCACCTGGGATACGTCGCAGTGAATGGCACGAGACCGCTGGAGGTGCCCGGCAATGGCCTTCCGTAAAGCCGTGTCTCCCATAGCGGAGCCGTAGTCGAAGGAGCGCAGCGGAGCGCTCCTGGTGCGGCGCAGCAGGATGCGACGCCATGCCGCCAACGGAAACTCCTCCAGTGACGATGTTCCATTGGCGAAGTCATACAGCAGGGAGTTGCGCTCAGGAAGGCGGGGCTCACGAACCGGAGAAGGGTTACGCCCAGCGATGGATATTGCGGCTTTGCCGAACTCCGAAAGCCGCAGTGACGCTGTGCGCCGTGGCGCCGGCGACGCCGCTGGATGGAGATGCCGGGAAACGTACGTGCCTGAGCCGCGGAGGCCGGTGATGAAGCCCTCCGCGATGAGTTGGTCATACGCCTGCACCACCACAGTGCGCGAAATTGAGTTCTCTTCCGCAAGTTCGCGCGTAGAAGGCAGTGACTCGCCCGGCCGCAGCATGCGCTCCATGATGCCGTGACGAATCCACAGATACACCTGCCGCGAGAGTGGCTCCGCGCCGCGCTGAAGTGGTATTAACATGACGGCATAAAGTGGACCTTCCAAAATACCAGAGGATGCTTGAGCATAGATGCATGCTGAAACAAGCGTGTAATCTCTTCGCGATCACGGCGCTTCTGCTGACGGCTGCGGCGGGGCGATGGTACTGGCATGAGTCGGGAGCTAAGGTGGCGGCGCAGACTACAGAGGCCAGCGGACAGCACGATGGGCAGCACGACTTCGACTTCTATGTAGGAAAGTGGCATCTGCATAACCGCCGACTGGTGCATCCGCTGACGGGATCGCAGGAGTGGGTGGAGTTCAACGGCACCTCGGTGGCCCGGAAGATGTGGGATGGCCGCGCCAATGTCGATGAATTCGAGGCCGATAGTCCGTCTGGCCGAATCGAAGGCATGACCGTCCGGCTCTACAACGCAGATACCCACGAGTGGAGCATTTACTGGGCCAACGGTAGAGCGGGCGCTTTCTCCATGCCGGCGACGGTCGGCCACTTCCGCAACGGGCGCGGTGAGTTCTACGATCACGAAGCGATCGGCGGAAAGCCGGTGTTCGTGCGGCTCGTGTGGCAGGTCCGGTCGCCCACGCAGTGCCACTGGGAGCAGGCCTTCTCCACCGACGAAGGAAAGACGTGGGAAACCAATTGGACGATAGATTCAACACGAGTGGAGGGGCCAGCCCTTTGAGCGATCGCAAAACAGTTCGCCGGCTTCCGCAGCGCGGCGCTTATGATTCGCAGACCATCCGGACCATTCTCGATGCCGGCTTTCTCGCGCACGTCGGGTTCTGCGTGGACGGGCAGCCGTTTGTGATACCCACGCTGTACGGGCGCGCTCGCGATGGCGGGGAGCCGGAGAAACTGTACCTTCACGGCTCAGCCGCCAGCCGCATGCTTCGCGAACTTTCCACGGGCGTGCCGGCCTGTGTCACGGTCACGCATGTGGATGGCATCGTGCTGGCGCGCTCCGCGTTTCACCACTCCATGAACTACCGCTCCGTGGTTGCCTTCGGAACGGCGCGCAAGATCGATGACATCCAGGGCAAGGCGGAGGCACTGCGCGTGATCTCCGACCACCTGATCGCCGGCCGCTGGGAAGATGTCCGCAACCCGACCGCGAAAGAGCTGAAGGCCACCTCGGTGCTGGAGTTCACGATTGAAGAAGCGTCTGCAAAGACGCGCTCCGGCCCTCCGGCGGATGACGAAGAGGATTACGCCCTGCCGGTCTGGGCGGGCGTGGTGCCGCTTCAGCAGCGGGCGGCGGCTCCGCTGCGGGATCCGAGGCTCGCAGAGGAGGTGCCCATGCCGGCGTATGTGCGGCAGTTTCACGCCAATGGCGAGGAGAGCTAGGCGATTCGCCTGCATCGTCAGCTTGCGTGTGGAAGCCATTCGATGGATGGCGTGCCGCACTGGAAAAATCAGGAACCCGGCAACGATGCGTGCTGGTTCGCATTTATGCTGGGTGACGGATGAATCGACGAAGCTTCCTTGCCTCGACGGGAATCATGCTGGCGGACCGGATGCTTCCTCAAGCCGGTGCGGCATGGGCCGCCGGGAAGCCGGCAGACAAAGCGCACACGCACTACGCGCTGCGCATCGGGCCATGCAGGGTTGAGATTGCGCCCGGAATCGTGATCGATACGATCGGATACAACGGGCAGATCCCCGGCCCCGTGCTGCGCGTGCGCGAGGGCGTCCCGGTCACCATCGACGTCGCGAACCAGAGTGGCAGGGCGGAGATCGTTCACTGGCATGGGCTGGCGATCGACTCGCTGAATGACGGCGCGATGGAAGAGGGCTCGCCGATGATTCCCGCCGGCGGCACGCTGCGCTATCACTTCACGCCCAAGCCTGCAGGGACGCGCTGGTATCACACGCACGCGGTGGCGGGCGCGAATCTCTCTGCTGGCGGATACACGGGGCAGTTCGGCTTTTTGCTTGTCGAAGGCACTCACGATCCCGGGCACTACGATCAGGAGATCTTTCTCGCCATCCATCACTGGGAGCCATCGTTCGTCCCCATGGTCGAGAAGATGCGGGAGGTGTCCGCGAACGCACCGCTGACTGCCGGCTCCGATGTCGGTTACAAATATGCGACCATCAACCAGCACATGCTGGGCGCCGGCGAGCCGATCCGGGTGAAGCGCGGCCAGCGCGTGCTGATGCATCTGCTGAACGCCAGCGGCACGGAAAATGTTGTTCTTGCATTGCCCGGTCACACCTTCAAGGTGATCGCGATGGACGGCAATCCTGTGCCCAACCCGGTGGCGGTCGAAACCCTGTCGCTAGCCGTCGCGGAGCGCGTGGACGCAATTGTCGAAATGAACTCGCCCGGAGTATGGGTCCTGGGATCGACGCTCGCGAAGAGCCGCGCCATGGGTCTCGGCGTCGTGGTCGAGTACGCAGGCGCTACCGGACCGCCAGTCTGGCGCGACCCGGCGCCCGCCGAATGGGACTACGCGCAATTTGCGAATCCAGCGAAGGCGCCGGAGCCGGACGAAACATTCACTCTCACCTTCCGCGATATCGGACCTGTGAATGGATCGCAGTTCGATAGCTGGACCATCAACAACCAATCATGGCCGAAGATCGATCCGCTCCATGTTCGGCAGGGACGGCGCTACCGCATGATCTTTCGCAATGGCAGCGGCGATCAGCACCCGATGCATCTGCATCGCCATACTTTCGAAGTCACCCGCGTTGGCACGAAGGAGTTCAGCGGCCTGCGCAAGGATGTGGTCAACGTGATGCCGCTCGATTCCGTTGCTGTCGATTTTGTCGCGGACAACCCGGGCGACACACTGCTGCACTGCCATCAGGCCCTCCATATGGATTTTGGATTTATGCAGCTCATGAAGTATGTGGGCTGATATGAGGCGTGCCTGGGCCGGAAGGATGAGCACGCGCTGCCTTTGGCCGATGATGGCCTGCGCCCTGGTCTGTGCCGCGCGAGCGCAGCAGGCAACATCCCCGGCGCCCCCTCGCGACTGGCCTACATATGGAGGCCAGAAGGCCGGCGACCACTATTCTTCGCTCGCCCAGATCAACCGCAATAATGTCGGCAAGCTGGCGGTCGCGTGGACGTACGATACCGGCGATAAGGGCGTTGGGCTGCAGACGAGCCCGCTGATCGTGGGCCGGACGCTGTATGGCTACTCGCCGACTCAGAAAGTCATCGCGCTCGATGCTGCGACGGGCAAGCTGCTGTGGAGCTTCGACTCCGGCGTTCAGAGCACCCAGCCGGCGCGCGGCCTCACCTGGTGGCACGATGGTTCCGAAGCTCGGCTCTTCGCCGGTGTCGCCAACTTTCTCTACGCACTCGATCCGCTCGACGGCAAGCCGATCCGGAGCTTCGGCGAAGATGGCCGTATCGATCTTCGCAAGAACCTCCGCGGCGATTATCGCGAGCAGTCGATCGCGCTGACCACCCCGGGCATCCTCTATAAGGACCTGATCATCGTGGGCGGGCGCATGCCGGAGGCACATCCGGCGCCGCCAGGTGACATTCGCGCCTTCGATGTGCATACGGGCGCGTTGCGCTGGAGCTTCCATACCATCCCGCATCCGGGCGAGGATGGCTACGACACCTGGCCCAAGGACGCCTGGCTCCATTCCGGGGCGGCGAACAACTGGACTGGCATGGCGCTTGATGAGAAGCGCGGCATTCTGTATGCGCCCACCGGCTCCGCTGTCTCGGACTTCTACGGGGCGGATCGCATTGGCCAGGATCTCTTCGCGGATACTCTGCTTGCACTCGATGCCTCGACCGGAAAGCGCATCTGGTCTTTTCAGGGCGTGCATCACGACATCTGGGATCGCGATTTTCCCTCGCCGCCATCGCTGCTCACTGTCGTGCACGATGGCAAGCGCGTCGATGCTGTCGCACAGGCCACCAAGCAGGGCTATCTCTACCTGTTCGATCGCGTGACCGGGCGACCGCTGTTTCCCATCATCGAGCAGTCGGTTCCGGCCAGCACCATGCCGGGCGAGAAGAGCTGGCCCACACAGCCGCGCCCGCTCTTTCCTGCGCCGTTCGCACGGCAATACCTGACCAGCGAAATGTTGACCAAACGCACGCCGGAGGCGCACGCATTCGCCGAAGAAAAATTCAAGAGCTTCCGCAGCGCGGGACAGTTCTTTCCGTTTACTGTGAACCAGCAGACCATCGTCTTTCCCGGCTTCGATGGCGGCGCGGAATGGGGCGGCTCCGCGGTAGATATCAAAAGCGGTGTGATCTACATCAACGCGAACGAGATGGCGTGGACCGGCGGCTTGATGGAAAACAAGAGCGGTCTCGGTCCTGGTGAAGAAGCCTACGATCATCTCTGCGCGTCCTGCCATGGCGATCGCCGCGAGGGTTCGCCGCCCGCCTTTCCCTCGCTCATCGGCGTCGACAAGCGCCTTTCCAATGCGGAGATCGCCGCGACCATCCACCAGGGCAAAGGAAGAATGCCCGCGTTTCCCATGGTCAGCGATACGACGCTGCCCGCGCTAATCCACTATCTTGAACGTGGCGCAGAGACGACGAGTCACGGCGCAGGCGATAAGCGGGAGATGTCCGCCGGTTCCGCTTCGAACCATGCTGCATCCGGTGCGCCCGGCACAGTCGATCCTGCGGGTGCGGCAAGCTACGCGGCGCACTGCGCCATCTGTCACGGCGATCGTCGTGAAGGCATCACTCCGTCATTTCCCGCATTGGTTGGGATCGGCAGCCGCATGCCGCGCGCGCAGGTGCTCCAATTCATCCATCAGGGCAAGGGCCGTATGCCCGGCTTCCCGAGACTGCAGGACCAGGAGCTCGCGGCACTGCTCCGCTTTATGGACGTGCCGGAGCATATCCCGCAGCCGCAGCCCGCCGGTCCGGATGCAGAGCTGAAATACCGCTTCTCCGGCTATCGCAAGTTCCTCGATCAGGATGGATACCCCGCTATAACTCCGCCCTGGGGCACGCTGAATGCAATCGATCTCAATAGCGGCAGATATCTGTGGAAGATACCCCTCGGCGAATTTCCGGAATTAGCCGCACAGGGCATGAAGGACACAGGAACGGAAAACTATGGTGGTCCCATCGTGACGGCGGGCGGCATCGTCTTCATCGGCGCAACCATCTTCGACCGCAGGATGCATGCCTACGATAGTCATACCGGCAGGCTGCTGTGGGAGGCCACGCTGCCCTTCGCCGGACACGCAACACCTGCCACTTACATGGTGGACGGCAAGCAGTACGTCGTGATCGCGGCCGGCGGTGGACGCGATCCGAAATGGCCCTCGGGCGGCGTGTATGTTGCGTTCGCGCTGCCGTCTCACACACATGCCGGCCAGGACCACGCCGGCAAAGGCGGGCGCCGAGTTCGGCCTCGCTGAGTGCGTTACATTGCATGCGTGTGATGATGCGCCAGATCCGCGCCATTCCGGGCGGTCCGCTTCGCAGCAGGCGAATAAGGCTGGTGACAGCTTTCCGCCTGCGCTACAATCAGCGCAATTTTCCCGTCTGTACTGAAACCGAACGCACTCAGGCACGTGCTGCTTTCGCGTGCCTCTCGATGGTGGCTTTTGTCGGACCATGGAGTGGTCCGAGAGGGTGGCGTGCGGAGTTCAGGATCTTTGCACGGGGACACAAAACGAACGAGACGCAATCGCGCGAAGAACGAAAGAGGCGATGCGAAAAAGAGGATGCATCATTGAGTCGGAGAGGCGCTTCAGGTCTGTCAGCTTTCGTCCTTGTCGGGTTGTTCATTCTCTGTGCCGCCGGTTGCGGGCAATCGCCGATTTATCTGGCCACGCCTGACGGCGCGATCGTGGGACGCGGCGGCTATTGGAACTATTCACCTTCTGTGATCCAGACAGGAGACGAGCAGCAAATCTGGTGGTGCGGGGCGGGGACGAATCCGACAGACCCTGCCCAGACCAGTGACACCATCCTCTACGAATCCATCAACCTGGTGACCGGCGCGAGATCCGGGCCGACAATCGTGCTGGCAGAAACAAAAGGGAGCTGGGATGAAAAATACACCTGCAACCCCAGGGTGATCCGCGGAACATTCGTCAATCCGCTCGGCGATGGGGAGACCTATAGCTACGAGTTGTTCTACGTGGGGTCGGTCTCGGGCATCGACAATTCCATCGGCGCTGCTTTCTCAAATGATGGGATCCATTGGATCAAGTATCCGGAGCCGGTGATCCGGTCGACATCTTCAGTCAACTACGGTGTGGGGCAGCCGGCCGTCCACAATGTGGATGGAGGGTCGAGCATCACGATGTTTTACGAGGACTTCACGCCGGTGGTCCACCATGTGGAGGCGACTTCGACGGACGGGATTCACTTCACGGTGCAGGGCACGCTGACATCGAACGGCATGGACCCGACAAATCCGAACCCGATCTGGGGAGACATGGGATACGATCCAGTGACCGGATACTGGTATGCGGCCTTCAATCTGCCTCTGCGTCCGGCGCTCACCACCGGCGGCATCGGCGAGCGCGGGCAATACGGCTTCCAGCTCTACCGCATTCGGCGCTCTTCCTTGCTGACCGGCGCAACCCCATGGGAGATGCTGAAGACGATCGATACCAACCTGACCGGATACGAATCGAACTTCCTTCCCTCTCTGCTGCACGATAAATACGGCAATATAAACGTCGGGACTTATCCCAACCTTGAGCTGTTTATCTCGACCTCGTTTCCCAAGCCGGCGTGGGATGCTTCGCCTGAATCGGCCGGACAGACTGGCTCGATCTATCAGTGGGCGATTGCGGTCAGCACTTACCAGCCGAATCAGAACACCCTGGCGCTGACGCGCTACATCAACGACAAGGCGTATGCGGTCACCAGTGGATGGATCGATGCGACAAAGTTCTTTCCGGACGCAACTCTCGCGCATCTGTATGCGGTGCCTCAACACGGAGCGACGCAGCCCTTCTATAGCTGCAAAAGAGATTCTCTGGGCTACTTCGTTTCGCTCGACGCTGGCTGCAGCGCACAGCGCATTCTAGGGCTCGATGGCTATGGTTATCTTCAGAAGCCGCGCGGCATCGCAACCGTGGCGCTCTACAGTTGCACCTCCGCCCGTTATGGTGAATTTCTGAGTAAAGAGCCCGGGTGCGAAGGAAACGGCAAGGGCAACCTGCTCGGGTACGCGTTGCCATAGCGGCGCGAATTGAAACCATGCTGCATCAAGCGGGTGGGGGGATGATGCTGAATTGAGCTGTAGCGCCACAACAACGCGGCTTTCCGGATGGCGCGCCAGCGTGTTTACTCCGATCGGAAATGACACCTGAACAGATCGGCTTCGGCCCTACATCTCGATATTGATCAGCTCCGACGTGGGGTCGGAGTGGTCGCCATCCGGCGAGGTAGTGCGGGTCTGCGGCGCACGCCAGTGGTCGATGTAGGAGATCTGGTGGACGCAGGAGACGGTGCAGTTGGGCGCGCAGGTCTTCTCCGTCAGGAACTCGCGATCCAGGTCGGCGTGGGTGTAGTCGGCGAGCGGCGTGCCGGGGAAGCCGCGCTGCTGCGAGCAGTAGTGCACCAGGCCCTCTTCGCAGATGTAGAGGTAGCGCGAGCCGGCACGGCAGCGCCAGTCGTTGGGCTGGCCGTTGGCGATGGCTTCCTGAAAGTGGTTGAAGCGCGAGTAGTTCTTTTTCTCGAGCTTCGTCATCTCGTAGTAGACGCGCCGCTCTTCGCCACCCAGCGGCTTGAGCTGACCGCTGCCGTCGTGGATGATGCCGATGGTCGAGGTGAAGCCTAGCTCCAGGGCGCGATGGCCGATAGTGAGCGCATCCTGCGGGTTCTTGATGCCGCCACCGACAACGGAGTTGATGTTGACGTGGAACTCGGCATACTGGGCGAGGAACTCCAATTTTTTATCGAGGACCTTCAGGCTTTTCTTCGAGATCTCGTCGGGCTGAACATTGTCGATGGAGATCTGCATGTGGTCCAGACCGGCGCGGTTAAGACGCTCGATGCGCTCCGGCATCAGAAAGTAGCCATTGGTGATCATGCCGGCAAGGCGTCCGTGGTGACGGATGCGAGCGATGATCTGGTCCAGATCGGGATGAGTCAGCGGCTCGCCACCCGAAATGGTGACGATGCTGGTTCCCAGGCGGGCCAGATGGTCGATCCGGCGGAGCATCTCCTCAAGCGGAACCGGCTCGGAGACCTTGTCGTACTCGTTGCAGTAGGCGCAGGAGAGATTGCAGAAGCGCATGGGGACGATCTGCGCCATGACGACGTGATGGGTAGAGGCCAGCGCGTGTCCCACGATGCCAAGCTCCCGTAGCTTGCGGGTGGCGGCTTTGACCCCGCTCTTGTGGCGGGTTGTGGGGACGGGCTGGCTGGCGGTGGCTGCGGACATGCTGGCTGCATTGATTATATCGGTCGGCCACAACCCGGGGACTGCTCAAGCATGCTCCCGCGCAAGAGCTGTCATCCTGAGCAAAGCGAAGGACCTGCAGTTCGTTCGCTGATGCCGCCCGTCACAGCGAGTAGCGATCCAGGGACTCCCGCAGCCTCTGCAACTGCTCCGGTATCACCAGCTCCGACTGCGTAATCCGCGCGTCCACCGTGATGGCCATGGTCAGGACCTTACGATTGCGCAGCACCAGGATGGCGACCGGGTGGCCGGCATTAATGCGCAGAGTTTGCAGCCAGTCGTCCGTGGTCTCCAGCGGCATGCCATTGGCGGTGACGATGATGTCGCCTGCATCGAGGCCGGCGTTGGCGGCCGGGCTCTTGTCTTCGACGCTGCGGACCAGCAGGCCACTGCCGGCGCGGACGCGAAAGAACTTGGCAAGCTGCGGCGTCAGCGGCTCGACCTGTACGCCGACATAGGCCTGCGGGTCAGGCGTATCGCTGTCGGAAGCCGTAGCATCCCCCGAGTAGCTGCGCTGGCCGGCAAAGCCGTTCACCATGGGGGCGGGCCCGGGGATGGGAACATGGAAGTGATGCGCCCAGGCGTGCTGCACCAGCGCGGTGCGATCCGCGAGCTGGAGGTGCAGCCGCTCCACCTTGGCGTTGTGGACCACCTGCAGATCGACGAGCCTCCCGACGGGCATATCGCGCAGGAGGCGGGTCAGGGTCGCCGCATCGGTGACGAACTGTCCGTTGATGGCCTGAATGATGTCGCCGGTATGGACGCCGGCCTTGGCGGCCGGAGCATCGTGGTCGAGCGAGATGACCTCGGCGCCACTGGCGTCGGAGAGCTTTTCCTTCACAGCGCGCGCAGGATCGACATCCCGCACATTGACCCCTAGGTATCCCTGCGACGCAGAGGCAAGGACAAGGCGAGCGCTGCCGTCAAGGACGGACTGGGGAAGCTGGGCGGCGACCGGAGACGGCGCAATGGCGGCCTGCCACGCCCCAAATGCGGGCAGCGCCAACATGGTCGAGAGCACTGCAGCCGAACCCCGGAGGACTGTGCTCGGGGCAGGAGTCGACAGGAAAACCGATGGGAGGCGGTAAAACATGGGAGATGCAAGCTCCTTGAGTGGAGGCAAAAGTACAGTAAAGCGGCCATTGATTCAGACGGATTGGGAGGCAGAAAGTCACGCCCCGCAGCAAAACCTTAACGCATCGGAGACGTACGGGGCTACTGGACTTGCGGCATCTGCTGCAGCATGGTGCGAGAGACATTGCGCAGCAGAGGATTTTCGTCGTGGGTGGCGACGTTCTGGAGGACCTGCTGGACGCTCGAGTCCGCCGCAACCGGGGCGAGCATGTGGATAGCCTGGGCGCGGATCTGCGAGTCGCCATCGTCGAGCACGGCTTCGAGCACCGCGTCACGGACGTGCATATCCTCTGCGAGATAAGGCGCCAGCCCGCTGAGGGCCTGCGCGCGCACGTTGGAGTGGGGATCGTAGCGCAAGGCGACCATCAGGGCGTTGCGCACGCTGTCATCGGCTCCGCAATCCGTCGTGCCCACGCAGGTATGGGTCAAGAGCCCGAGAGCGGCGTTCTGCACCGAGGTGTTGAGCGGGGCGCGGGTGCCGAGGAGCAGCAGATAGCGAATGTTGGGATCCTCCGCCGGGCCGACGGCCTCAAGCGGCGTAAGACTGCTGTACTCGACGTGGACCATGCCCGTAGGGTCCTGGCGGACGCCGGTGACCGCCGCGATGCGCTGGGAGCCTGGATCGGCGGAGACCGGGGCTGTGGGGGGCGGATTGGCGACCCGGAATCCGGCAAAGCCCAGCCCGGCGCCGGCAAACAGCATGGTAGCGGCGGCCAGCGGCGCGGTGCGCAGCAGCCGGAAGTCGGTCCAGAGGGAGCGGCGAAGATGCGCCAGCCAGGTGTCTCGTGGCGCCTGCTCAAGCGCCTCATCGATCTTCAGACGGGTCTGGGCGATCAGGTTGGGCGACGGCTCGCGAACCGGCAGGATGGCCATGGCGCTCGAGAGCGCGCGGGTGACCTCAAGCTCATCACGGCAGTCGGCGCAGCCGGCAAGGTGCTGCTCCAGCCGATGGCAGGCTTCATCGCTCAGCTCGCCGTAGAGCAGCAGCGTGATCTGGTCGTGCGCTGCGTCGCAGCTCAGATTGCCGTCGTGGAGAGGCCAGGTCATTGGATCAGTGTCACGGGATCACCCAATACTCATCGAACTGTTCATCGAACGACCGCCAGGCTGGCACGCAGCTTCTTGGTGGCGCGGAAGAGGGTATTTTTGGCCGTCTCCTCCGTAGTGTTGAGCATTTCGCCGATGGTGCGGAGGCGGAGCCCCTGGTAGTGCTTCAGCTCAAAGACCATCCGCTCCCGCGGGGTGAGCTTGTCGAGGGCGGTGGCGATCTTGGCGCCGAGTTCCTTCCTCTCCAGCTCGCGGCCTGGATTGGCGGAAGCGCGCTCATCCGAGACCATGCCGAGCAGGTCCATCTCTTCACCGGAGGAATCCATAATCACCGCCGGGTCCTCGCGGCGGGTCTTGCGCCGGCGCATCAGGTCCAGGCAAAGATTGGTGACGATGCGATAGATCCAGGTGTAGAAGGAGCACTCGAAGCGGAAGTTCGCGAGATAGCGGTACGCCTTGAGAAAGGCCTCCTGGGCGATGTCCTGGGCATCGGTTTCCGAGCCGAGCAGGTGCAACGCCAGGCGCAGCACCGCCTGGTCGTACTGGCGGACCAGCGTGTCGAAAGCCTGCCGGGAGCCCTTCTGGGCCTGACGGATCAGCTCGGTCTCCGAAGCGCGGTCCTCGGGACTCATGCTGCTGGCGCTGCGGGTCTGAACGGCGCGGCGGCCCGGCCAGGTCTGACTGGTACGGCTTGCCGGAGCTGCGGCACCGAGCGGCCCGGATTGGAGTCCAGGCTGGATACGGAGTGCTTCGGTTCCCATCGTGCTTCCACCTCTTACAGAAGATACGTCCACAGCAAGATAGACGTTCCCCTGAGTATGAGGACGCAGAAGTATGTGTTTCGGTAGCAGAAAATGACAACTCGATGACAATCCGACGGATTTTGGGGTAGAGCGGCGCAAGCAATTCGATCTATCTCCTCAGAAACGTTGCTGGAACGCGTTTAGGAGCAGGCCGCGGGTTTATGCTGGGCGTCGCCGAAAATGTTCCTTTCGGCACATCCCAGATCCGGTGCTCACCCCAGATGACTCGTTCGCTGCTTCGTATTGCATTGGCCTTTCTCGTCTCCTCCGCGGCAGTTCTGGCGCAGAACAATCTCTCCGTGCATTGGGAGGAGTTGACCGGGCCGGATTTCATCGCTGCGGTCCACCAGGCTCAGGGTGTGTGCGTGCTGCCCTTCGGGATTATCGAGAAGCATGGGCCGCACCTGCCTTTGGGCACAGACCTGATCAACGTCCGCTATTTGAGCGAGAAGGCCGCGCAGAAGGAGTATGCGGTGGTGTTTCCCGCCTACTACTTCGGGCAGATCGCCGAAGCTCGACAGCAGCCGGGAACGGTCTCGTATAGCGGGCATATGCAGCTTGACCTCCTGCAGGAGACCACGGACGAGATGGCGCGCAACGGCTGCAAGAAAGTTCTCATCGTGAACGGCCACGGGGGGAACCTGAGTCTGCTGCCGTACTTCGCGCAATTGCAGATGCAGACGCCGCATGATTACGTGGTGTACGTCTACTGGAGACCCGATGTGAAGGGCGCGGACCGGCCGTACAAGGGCGGCACCGTGGACATGCATGCTGGCGAGAGTGAGACGGCCCACACCCTGGTGACAGCGCCGGGGCTGGTCCACATGGATCGGGCGCAGTCGGAGTCGGGCGCGGACCAGGCGCGGCTGCACCTGCCCGACGGGGTATACACCGGCATCTGGTGGTACGGGAGGTTTCCGAATCACTATTCGGGAGACGGTTCGCTGGCGACAAAGGATCTCGGCGAGTACGACATGAAGTCCTATGTCCCGGCGCTTGCCGAAGTCATCCGCGCGGTGAAGGCGGACAACGAGTCGATGAAGCTGCAGCAGCAGTTCTACGAAGACGCGAAGCATCCGCTCGACACGAAACAATAAGCATCAGGGAGTGCCGCGCGTTTCACAGCCGAGTCTTCTACACTCGTCGATGATGACGCAGGCAAACACAACGGATTTCATTACCGCCTATTGCGACGGCGGATCGCGCGGCAACCCCGGTCCTTCCGGCTACGGCGTCTCCATCGAGGATGCGACAGGTCACCCGATCGCAGACTTGAGCGAGTTCCTGGGCGTGAAGACCAACAACTTCGCGGAGTACTCCGGCTTGCTGGCAGCGCTCGAGTATGCCTTGAGCCACGGGCACTCACGGCTGCGGGTGGTAGCCGACTCCGAGCTGATGGTGAAGCAGATGAAGGGGCAGTACCAGGTGAAGAGTCCGGACCTGCGGCCGCTATGGGAAGAAGCGAAGCGGCGCGCAGCCCGGCTGGATCGTTTCGAGATCCAGCATGTGCTGCGGGGCAAGAACAAGCGCGCTGACGCGCTCGCCAACCAGGCGATGGATCGGGGGACAGGCAAGACGGTGAAAGAGATTGGCGGGCGCGGTGAGCCAAGTCGAGCGTCGTCGCAACAGCCGCTGCCCCGCCTGGCGGCTTCGAGCCCGCCTCCCGCGAATGCAGCCGAAAAGCGCACCCTGAAAGGCTTTGTGAAGAATGGCGTGGTGCATCTGCTGGAAGGCGAGCTGCCGGAGAACTGTTTCGTCCGTGTCACACCGGAATAGAGGAACCCGCAGCGCCTTGCGCACGTAGGAAATACCATCATGCGCCACCTGCTGCTTGCCGCCGGATTCACTGTGCTTGCCGGGTGCGCATGTCCGGCTCAGTCTGCGGGGCCCGTGGCCCTGACCGCCGATCAGATCATGGCGCGGGTTGCAGCCAACCAGGACCGCACAGAAGCGGCGCGCACACGCTACATCTACCAGCAGCACATCCGCGTCGTGTCCCGCAAACCCGGCGGCAAAGTGATGTGCGAAGAGGTGACGGACAGTCGCGTGAGCCCGCAGCAGAAGAAATCACAGCAGCAGTTGATGACATTGGACGGGCGCTATTGGCAGAAGGGCCGGTACGTTCACTACACGACGCTGCAGGAGCACGACGACACTGACTCTAAGGCTGCCGCCGCAAAGAGTGGGGAGCCGAAGGGCGAGCAGCCCAAAAACAAAGCAGTCAAGACGGAGAAGGACGACCTGGATGGATTGGATATCGATCTGGTGGAGAATCTGCGCAAGAACCTGACCAATGAGGGATCGGAAGATATTGCGAAGCACGGGCACGTGCAGATCGATGCAGATCACGGCGAGGACACATCAGGCGAGGACAGATCAAGGGACGGGTTGGCGAAGGGTCTGTTTCCGCTCACCAGCAAGCAGCAATCGAAGTATCTGTTCAAGCTGGTGGGGCAGCAGAAGATGAATGGCCGCGATGTCTACCACGTGAGCTTCCGGCCCAGGGACAAGAGCGACTTCGACTGGAAGGGCGAGGCCTTCATTGACACGCAGGAGTTCGAGCCGGTGGTGGTGTACACGGAGATGTCGCGCAAGATACCGCTGGGGGTGCGCGTGCTGCTGGGCACGAACCTGCCGGGGCTGGGCTTTTCTGTAACTTACGACCGCGAGCCGGATGGCGTGTGGTTCCCGGTGAGCTTTGGCACGGAGTTCCGCATGCGCGTCTTGTTCTTCCTTGCGCGGGATATCTCCATGTCGCTCGAGAACACGCACTTTGAGAAGACGCACTCGGATGTGCGCATTTTGGACGGCGTGAAGGTGGTGGACAATAAGGCGCCGGCCTCGTCCGCTCAGCCGAGCACGACAGTGCACTAGAGATTCGGCGGCCCCGTCAATAATTCTTCGCGCCACGGCACATGGATTGTGATGAAACTCCGTTCCCAAGGGTCAGCGGATTGTGCTAGCCTCGCACGCTATGTCAACTTTGGCGCAACCGCAACTTCAGCAGATTCGCCTCGCCATGGCGGATACGAATGAGCGCTTCTGTGCAGAGGTGTTCGGCAAACGGAACTTCGACGCACTGGACAACATTTACACCTCGGGCGCACGCATCCTGCCGCCCGGAGCGCCCATGATCTCCGGCAGGCAAGGCATCAAGGATTTCTGGTCGAATCTGGTTCAATCCGCCAACGCAACCTCCGCCGTTCTGGAATCGATCGACGTCATGCCTGCAGGCGAAGGAGCGGTCGAGATTGGACGGGCGGCCCTCGTCGTCCAACCGGCGGGACAGGCTGCCAGCCAGTTAGAGGTGAAGTACGTCGTGTATTGGCAGCAGGAAGACGGCCGCTGGAAGTGGCACGTCGATATCTGGAACGCTAACTCCTGATCCAAAGCGGCCGGCTAGAGCATTTTTTGCTATAGGTGCAAACGGGCCAACGATGGTTCTTGTGGCCTTTCCGTAAAGAAAGGCCACACCGAGAGTCACTCCGCCCTTCAAGGTAATAGCCAAAGAATGCTCTAACCCTTAGCGAGTTCGGCTTTCACGATCTCGCTGACTACCCTGCCCTCGGCGCGGAGGCCGGTGGCGGCGACCTTCGCCTGCACATCCTTGATCACCAGGCCCATCTCTTTCGGAGTGGGCCGTTTGCCGGCAGAGCTCATCTCTGCGATCGTAGCGTCGACCAGCGCGCGGATCCTGGACTCATCCGCCTGCTGCGGCATATAGCCTTCAATCACCGTGATCTCGGCCGCTTCCTTCTCCGCCAGTTCGGGGCGATTGCCCTTGGTGAATGCCTCGATGGAATCGCGGCGCTGCTTGATGAGGGTGGTGAGTGTCTGCAGGACCTCCGCATCGCTCAGCGGAGCGCGTTTCTCGATCTCTTTGTTCTTGATCGCCGCCTTCACCATGCGCAGCACGTCGAGCCTGACCTGCGCCCGCTCTTTCATTGCCGCGACAGTGTCCTGCTCGATGCGTTGCTGAAGCGTCATGCGTTCTTACCTCCGCCTCGTTGAAACAAGGCCAACTCACCAGTATAAAGACTGGCCGCCTCGATAGAATAGAAGGCAAGGAACCTACAGACATGATCCGAAAGACGCGCCTCTTTACGCCTGGTCCTACGCCTCTGCTTCCTGCCGCACAGTTTGCCATGGCCGCGGCCGACCTGCACCACCGCACGCCGGAGTTTCGCGCGCTCTACCAGCGGGTACTGGAGCAGTTGCGCACCTTCATCGGCACGAAGAATGACGTAATCCTGATGGCCTGTTCGGGCAGCGGCATCATGGAGGCCTCGGTCGCAAACATCACTTCACCGGGCGATCGTGTGCTGGTGCTCTCTGCGGGCAAATTCGGTGAGCGCTGGACCGGTATCGCGAAAGCCTACAACTGCGAAGTGGACCTGGTGAGCGTGCCCTACGGGCAGACCTTCTCGCTGGAGGCGGTGAAAGCCGCGCTGAAGGTCGAGACGCGCGCTGTCTACATGCAGGCGAATGAATCTTCCACCGGCACGCGGCACGATGTCGAAGGCGTGGCGAAGCTGCTGAAAGATGCCAAGAGTGACGCAGTGCTGGTGGTGGACGCCATCACCGGTCTGGGCACGACCCATTTCGACGCCGATGCATGGGGTGTGGACATCATGATCGGTGGCTCCCAGAAAGCCGTGATGATTCCGCCCGGGCTGGCGTACTGCTCGGTGAGCGAGAAGGCATGGGAGTTGATGGGCAATGCGCTGAACCCGCGCTATTATTTCGATCTGCGCAAGGAGCGGAAGAACGCTGCCAAGGGCGAGTCGTCGTACACGCCAGCGATCTCGTTGATCGCGGGATTGACCACGGCACTGGACTACATTGCTTCGCAGGCAGACGGCGACCTTGCTGCGGGCCGCGTGAAGCTGGTCGACAACGCCGAGACCATTGCTGCGATGACCCGCGCAGCGGTGGAGGCACTCGGGCTGAAACTCTTCTCAACCTCGCCAGGCGCAGCGCTAACCGCCGTCCTGCCGCCGGCCGGAGTGGATTCCGGCGTTGTGGTGAAGGAGCTGAAGTCACGCTTCGGCGCAATCATCACCAATGGCCAGGGCGAGATGAAGGGCCAGCTTTTCCGCATCGCGCACATCGGCTACTTCGACTACCTGGACACCATCGCAATCATCGGCGCGCTGGAACAGGTAGCAGCGACTTCGCTGAAACTGCCGGGCTTCCACTTCGGCAAAGCGCTGGCCGCCGCGCAGGAGACTTTCGTGGAACGCACGACGCAGTCTCGGGAACACGCGGAGCTGACTGCTTCGCGATAAGTTCTTCCGTGCTTTCGCAGGCTGGGCGTGCTGGTCCAGTCTGCAAAGCGCCGGTGCATCCCGCATCTCCCTCATCGTCACACTCAGGAGCCTGCCTTGAAGATCGTCCTTGCAGAAAAAGTTTCTCCCGCCACACTCGCCGTCTTCCAGGCCGAGCCGGGCTGGAACGTCGTGACGCATGACCAGATCAAGGACGGGCTGGCGAAGGAGCTGAAGGACGCGGACGGCCTGATAGTTCGTTCGGCGGTGCAGGTGGACGATGCGCTGCTGGAGCATGCGCCAAAGCTGCGCGTGATTGGCCGCGCGGGCGTGGGAGTGGACAACATCGATGCAGATGCGGCGACACGGCGCGGCATCGTGGTGATGAATACGCCCGGCGCGAATGCGATTGCGGTGGCGGAGCTGACGATTGCGCTCATGCTCGCGCTGGCACGGCAATTGCCGAAGGCGAATGGCGCGCTCCATCAAGGCAAGTGGGAGAAGAAATCTCTGAGCGGCGCGGAGCTGCGCGGCAAGACGCTCGCGGTTCTTGGCCTGGGCCGCGTTGGCCTGGAGGTAGCGCAGCGCGCGGCAAGCTTCGGAATGCAGATCATCGGCCACGACCCCTTTGTCGCGCCGGCCGTCGCGCGCGAACGCGGAGTGGAGCTGGTGCCCCTGGATGCGCTCTTCGAGCGCGCGGATTACCTGACGCTGCACGTCGGACTCACGCAGCAGACCGCGAACATCATTAATGCCAAAAATCTGGCTGCGATGAAGAAGGGCGTCCGCATTGTGAACTGCGCGCGCGGCGAGCTGGTCGACGATGCCGCACTGCTGGCCGCGCTCGACAGCGGCCAGGTCGCCGGTGTCGCGCTCGATGTCTTCCGCGATGAGCCGCTGAAGAACTCGCCGTATTTCAATCGCGACAACGTGATTCTGACGCCGCACATCGCCGGCTCGACCGCAGAGGCACAGGAGGCGGTGGGCATCCAGATTGCCGCGCAGGTGCGCGAGTATCTGAAGCTCGGGGTGGTGCAGAACGCGGTAAACCTGCCGTCGCTCTCGCACGAGGAGTACGTCGAGCTGTCGCCGTACATCGACATGGCGGCGCGGCTGGGCGCCTTCCTCGCGGCCACCGCCGACGGCAATGTCGATAGCATTTCGCTGGTCTATCGCGGGCGGCTGGCTCAGGGCAAGACGGACCTGGTGCGCAATGCCGCGATTGAAGGAGTACTGGCGCACTCGGAGAACGTGAACCGAATCAACGCTGCCGCAGTGGCGGAGGAGCGCGGCATCCGGCTGCACGAGTCAAAGCTGGAAAATGGCGGAGCTGCCGGGATCACACTGACGCTGCACACGCGCGGCGGTGAGAAGACCGCAACTGCGACCGTGCTGCATGGACGCTCGCCACGCCTGCTGGCAAGCGACGGCATCGATATCGAGGTGCCGCTGCACGATACGCTGATCGCGATCCGTAATCACGATGTGCCGGGCGTCATTGGCCGAGTGGGTACGGTGCTCGGCGAGCATCAGGTGAACATCGCGAACTTTGCGCTGGGGCGCGGTGCCGAAGCTGCCGCGAAGGACGGAGCGGGCGGCGCGATTGCCGTGGTGCAAGTGGATGGCGAGATCACGCCGTCGGTCCTTGGCGCGTTGGAGGCTATAGAAGCAGTGACGCGGGTGCGCCTCGTGAAACTGCCGCCGCTACAATAGGTCCAGAGAGATAAGTCAGGAGTGCCATCGGTGCCGCTTTACGAATACCAGTGCAAGCAATGCGGGAATCGCTTTGAGAAGATCCAGAGCTTCAGTGCGCCGGATGAGAAGGAATGTCCGAAGTGCGGCGCTGAAGTGGAGCGGCTGATCTCCGCGCCGGCCATCCAGTTCAAAGGTGCGGGCTGGTACGTGAACGACTATGCCGGGCGCAACAAGGCACCGTCATCGAGCGGATCGGAAAGCTCAAAAGAAGGCGCAAAAGACGGCGGGTCCAAAGAGAGCGGCGGTAAAGACGTCGCGGCGAAGAGCTCGGAAGGATCCCCGGCAAAAGCGATAGCGGCCGGAGTGACGGCGGCAAGAGTGACAGTGGCAGCAAAAACGACTCCGGCGCTGCCTCCAAGAGTTCGGGAAGCAACGCCGCGAGTTCCAGTTCCGGATCGAGCCCTAGGTCTTCTGATTAGCTGGAGGACTTCTTCGAAGAAGATTTCTTGCGGCCGGATGACTTCTTCCGCGATGTAGCTTTCTTCTTTGAGCTCGACTTGCTGGAGCTCTTTTTCTTCGCTGAGGACTTCTTCGAGCTGGACTTCTTCGCGGGCACCTTCGCCCCCTCAGAGCGCGCTTCCGAAAGTCCGATGGCGATAGCCTGCTTCGGGTTTGTCACTTTTTTCCCGCTGCGCCCGGACTTCAGCTTGCCACGTTTGAACTCGTGCATCTCGCGTTCGACCGTTTTCGAAGCCTTCGGGCTGTACTTCCGTTTGGAAGATTTTTTTCTTGCCATGCTTGCCTCCGTGCACACGTATGTGCCTGTTGCCTACGTAGGTTGAGAGGCAGAAATGACTTATCTGGTTGTTACAAGGTAGCTTGCCCGCCGCAGTTTTCTATCTCAGATTTCTGCCATCGCGGGCAGTATCTCGTCCACATCCACCCAGTCGGTTGGATAGTTGCCGGTATAGCACGCCGTGCAGAACATGGGCTCACCACCGCACGCTTCAAGCAATCCGTCGAGAGACAGATAGGCGAGCGAGTCGGCTTCGATGAAGCTGCGGATCTCCTCGACCGTGTTGTTCGCGGCGATGAGATCTTTCTTGCTCGGCGTGTCCACACCGTAGAAACAGGGCGACGTGGTCGGCGGGCAACTGATGCGCAGGTGCACTTCCTTCGCGCCTGCCGCGCGCACCATGCGGATGATCTTGCGGCTGGTGGTGCCGCGGATAATCGAGTCGTCAACCAGGATGATGCGTTTCCCGGCAAGCAGATTGCGCACTGGATTGAGTTTCAGCTTCACGCCGAAGTCGCGCACGCGCTGCTCCGGTTCGATGAAAGTGCGGCCGACGTAGTGGTTGCGAATAAGCCCGAAGTTGAAAGGAATGCCGCTCTCCGCCGCGTAGCCGAGCGCGGCCGTCACGCCGGAGTCCGGGACCGGCACGACCAGATCCGCAGGCACGCCGGACTCTCGCGCGAGCTGGCGGCCCATCTTTTCGCGGCTCTCCTGCACCCAGCGCCCGAAGATGCGGCTGTCCGGGCGCGCGAAGTAGACATGCTCGAAGATGCAGCTGGTCTGCGGAACGCCGCTGGCGTACTTGCGCGAGGTGATGCCCTCGGGCGAAATCATGATGAGCTCGCCGGGCTCGACATCGCGGACGTACTCGGCACGCAGCAGGTCGAAGGCGCAGGTCTCGGAGGCGAAGACGAAAGTGTCGGGGGCGCCGTTTTCGCCGCCGCCGTTCTCATTTTTGATCCGGCCCATGGAGAGTGGCCTGAAGCCGCGTGGATCGCGGGCGGCAAAGATGCGGTCGCGCGTCATCATGACGACGGAGAAGGCGCCATCGATCTGCGAGAGTGAGTCGGCGATGGCATCGACCAACGTGGTGGCCTGCGAGTGCGCGATGAGCTGGACGATGATCTCGGAGTCAGATGTGGTCTGGAAGAAGGCGCCCTCGCGCTCGAGCTTCGCGCGAATGTTCCCTAGGTTCACCAGGTTGCCGTTATGCGCGATGGCGATGAGGCCCTTTGTGGATTCGACGCGGATGGGTTGCGCGTTGAGCAGCGCCGAGTCGCCCGTGGTCGAGTAGCGCGTGTGGCCGATGGCGAGATTGCCGGGCAGCTTCTGCAAAACCTCTTCAGTGAAGATGTCGGCGACCAGCCCCATGCCCTTGATGTTCGAGAGATGGTGGCCGTCCGCAGTGGCGATACCGGCGGACTCCTGCCCGCGATGCTGCAGCGCGTAAAGCATGAGGTAGACCTGGCGCGCGGCTTCGGGATGAGTGTAGATGGCGGCTACGCCGCACTCTTCGTGCAGGGTATCGGCCTCTCGTGACTCGCATCCCAATGGCGGTTTGCGAGGAGGGGATGCTGTTCCTCTCGATGCCCTGGACGCCTTGATAGAGACGCTCGGTCATGCGGTCACCGTGTCAACGCTGAGGGTGGATTGGAGGGCGTTGGACCATGCTCGCCTTCAGATTCGACTATTCTTGTCTCGATGAAGGTTGCGATCCCAGCCTTCGTGAACCTATTCGGAGCTTCTTCAATATGACTCATCCATTCGAACGCGGAAGCCGCCATCTGTAACAGTACCAATACGGCCACACGCCAGGACTGCCGCCGGAGAATATCTGCTGAATCCGCGAGCCTCCTCTGGCGCACAGGCTATCACAACCGCGGGTCGGGTCCTCGCCAAAAAGTCTTGTGACGAGCGGAATGCGCGGGATAACCAGAAAATTGCACGTCAACTCCTGTGCCATGCGCGAAACAGGCTTCCGCTAGTGCGACGGCGAGACCGCCGTCCGACACATCGATGGCAGCATGCACTAAGCCGGCCTTTGCTAGAGCAGCCAGTCGGCGATGCAATTCGGCTTCGGCCTCTAAATTGATCGGATGGGGTTCGCCCCACATGGCGTGCCAAAGACTACGCGAGCGAACTCAGCACGATTCCAAATTGCATTCGCAGCAGATCTCGTGCTGCGCACCAGCGTCGATCAGCATGAGTACATCGCCCGGCTCGGCAAAACCAGCCGGAACAGCCTTCGACACATCCTCAAGTATCCCCACCACCCCAATCACCGGCGTGGGATAGATCCCCTCACCCTTGGTCTCGTTGTAGAGCGAAACATTCCCGCCCGTAATCGGCGTGCCGAGCGCAGTACAGGCTTCGGCGATTCCGTCGATCGCGGCGGAGAGCTGCGCCATGATCTCCGGCTTCTCCGGATTGCCGAAGTTCAGGCAATTCGTCGCAGCCACGGGTACAGCTCCGGTACAGGCGACTTTTCGCGCGGCTTCGGCGACGGCGAGCTTCGCACCCTGCTTGGGATCGAGATAGCACCAGCGGCCATTGCCATCGAGCGCCATGGCAAGCCCGCGTTTTGTCCCCTTCACGCGCATCACGCCGGCTTCGCCGCCCGGGCCCTGCACGGTGTTGGTCTGGACCATGGAGTCGTATTGTTCGAAGACCCAGCGCTTGCTGCAGATGTTTGCTGATGCGAGCAGCTTCTTCAGATCCGCGGTGTAGTCGCGCGGCTGCTTCAGCGCTTCGAGGACTTCCGCTGGCGGATCGAGCGGGACGGGTGCTTTCCATGTGCCGACGGGCCGATGGTAGAGCGGCGCATCGTCCGTGAGCGACTGGTTGGGAATGTCGGCGACCAGCTCACCGTGGTGGCGGATGCGCATCTGCGGCTCGCCGATGACTTCGCCGACGATGACGCCATCGAGTCCCCATTTTTCGAAGACACGCAGGACTTCGTTCTCGCGGCCCTTTTCGGCGACCAGCAGCATGCGCTCCTGGCTTTCCGAGAGCATGATTTCGTAGCTGGACATGCCGGTTTCGCGCTGTGGCACGTTGTCGAGCTCGACGTCGAGTCCGACGCCGCCGCGTGCGCCCATCTCGCAGGTGGAGCAGGTCAGCCCCGCCGCCCCCATGTCCTGAATGCCGACCACCGCGCCGGTCTGCATCGCTTCGAGGCAGGCCTCCAGCAGCAGCTTCTCCATGAACGGATCGCCCATCTGCACATTTGGGCGTTTCTGGTCAGAGCCTTCGGTGAACTCCTCGCTCGCCATTGTCGCGCCGTGGATGCCGTCGCGGCCGGTCTTGGCGCCGACATAGATGACCGGATTGCCGACGCCGGTGGCCTTGGCGTAGAAGATTTCGTCCTTGCGAACCAGTCCGAGCGCGAAGGCGTTCACCAGCGGGTTGCCGCTGTAGCAGGGTTCGAAACGTGTCTCGCCGCCCAGGTTCGGCACGCCGAAGCAGTTGCCGTAGCTGGCCACGCCGGCGACAACGCCTTCGACGATCTGATGGTTCCGGCGGATGACGGCGGGATCGCTTTCGCCATCCTCGGTAGAGAGCGGGCCGAAACGCAGGGAATCCATGACGGCGAGCGGCCGCGCGCCCATGGTGAAGATGTCGCGCAGAATGCCGCCGACGCCGGTGGTCGCGCCCTGGAACGGCTCTATATACGAAGGATGATTGTGCGACTCGATCTTGAAGGCGCAGGCCCAGCCGTCGCCGATGTCGATGATGCCGGCGTTCTCACCGGGGCCCTGGACCACGCTGCCCGGCCCGCTGGTGCGCTCGCCGCGTGTGGGCAGCCGCCGGAGGTGCACGCGCGACGATTTATAGGAGCAGTGCTCGCTCCACATCACGCTGTAAATGCCTAATTCCGTGAGCGATGGCGTGCGGCCCAGCGCCGCCTCAATGCGCGCATACTCCTCGGCCGTCAGGCTGTGCTGCTTCAGTAGCTCGGGAGAAATGCTAGCCGGTGCGGGCACCGCGGAGAGCGTCCTGGTTGTCATGGCTGTACCTATATTGTCGCACGGTTACAGCAGCCCGAGGACACCTTGGCAGGCCGACGATCCACCCTGACCGATCGGCGCGGCATGCGGGCCAATGCGGCTCTGAGCATCGGTCGCGGCATAGGCCTATTTCGGTGGCGGCTGCCCAACTCCGGAATCGGGAACGTGAGAGGTGAGCCGGCGAAGAATGAATTCACGGACCAGGTTGTCAAACGCATGCCCGCCGATCGCAATGGCGCCGTTGCGGAACGTAAGGCCGACGCCGCGATCAGCCGCCGGGTGATAAGCATTGGAGATTGCGCCTGCCGTCAGGCTGCCTGCCACGGAGGAGTAATTGGGTTCGTCGCGGCCAGCGTCATTGCGTGTGATCACGGCACGGGAAATGGCGTAAAGAGCACGCGATGTTTTGCTGCCCCTGCCCTTGTAGAAATAACGGGGATCCTGGTGCAGGAGCGAGGGAAGCACCGCGCTGCCGAGGAGGTGGGCGATCGCGGTATCGGCGAAGGTCGAGCCGTAATACTTCGCATAAGCCTCCGCTCCTGTTCCGTAGTGATAGCTGTCGGTGTATTGCAGACCGCCCGCTTCTGCACCCACCACGAGGAAATTGACGGGATCGAAGATGGAATGCAGCGCCAGATCGAACTTTTGGCGAGTATTCAGCGGTGCGGCGTTCCAGATGTAACTGCTGTAGAAGTTTGGAAATATGACCAGCGCACGCTGTTTCTCTTCGGTTTTCACCTCCTCCTGAGCCAACTCCACCTGGCTCACCGTAACGGTTACCTGTTGGGTGGTTGTTGCCAGGTGGACTGTGAGATCCGGAAGTCTCAGATGTTGCCCATTCTGCAACATGATCTGCTCGTCCACGAGCGCTTGCATGCCGGAGAACGAGACCCGCAGACGAAACGAGCCTCTCGGTAAATCTATAAAGAGGAAGCGGCCATCCGGTTCTGTAACGAGATCGCAGCTTGCCGAAGAGCCGTCGCGCTCCAGGTGTACCTGCGCTCCCGAAAGGAGGTTGTGGTTACTGTCGACAACGGTCCCCTCCAGCGACCCGCTGCCTGACGTGCTGAAATTGCTCGCGCAGCTGTTGCTTTGCGGAGCATCCGGCAAAGCAGTCTTTTCCGGTAAAGCAGCCATTTGGGCCTGCATTCGGTCTGGGGTGTGGAGTCTGATCAGGGCCAGAACAAGGGTGCAAATTTGAATGTGCCGGCGATTGCGGAGGAGGGATCGGGTTAAGGTTCGCACTGCTGTTTTAGGATGCCTCGGGCTTCGCCGCGCTGCTTCGCGAAGCGATGAGAACCCCTAAATGCAGAAGGACGAATCCTCACGGAGTTCGCCCTTCCGCTATCCGTATTTTGAAGATCTGGATCGGCTTACCAGATCACAACGATGTTGTCGCCGGGATGGTGCGGAACGTTAGGGCTCAGCCCGCGTTTCCCTCACTCTCCCGTCGTAACGGTCGTTGCACGAGCTACCTCGCTGCCAATCGCAAGTTTCGTTGCCGATTCTCTTGTTGGCCATTCGGTTACTCTCTCCTTCTGGAAGATTGCTCTTCCGTTGTTTAGTAAGAATCGATGTCGCGACGAAGAGTTGTCGGGCATTGCATTGCGTATTTGTGGAAAAGAAATCAGGCCCGATTTGGTTCCGGAATCGCAGCTTGCGCGATGGCGCGGATATGCTCCGGACCAGTGCGGCAGCAGCCGCCGATCCAGTCCGCGCCTGCCTTCCGCCATGCCATGGACAATGCGCCAAAGCTCGTCGGGTCCGAGCTGCCGCTCCAGCTTCGCGTCTCCTTCATCCAGGTTTCTCCAGAGTTCGGATACACAGCGATATGCTTCGTGCTTGCCGCCCGGATCTTCCGGATCAGCGGCAGGATGTGGCGCGGCGCGGTGCAGTTGATGCCGATCGCAACAATCTGTTCCGGCACATCAAGCGGCCGCACGCATGCTTCGACCAGCTCGCCATGACCGGTGTGTCCGTCGTCGCGGCAGGTGAAGCTGATGTAGGCGGCAACATCAGGGAAGCGACCGAGTGCTGTCAGGATCGCCTCAGCCTCCTCAAGCGACGGGATGGTCTCGAACGCCAGAAAGTCCGCAGCGGTATCGCGCATGGCTTCGATGCGTTCCGCGTGGAAGGCGACCAGCTCGGCAGGCCCAATGTCGTAGCGTCCGTGGAACTCCGCGCCATTGTGCAGCGCTGCCCCATATGCACCAAGCGAGCCGGCGACCCAGATCCGTCGTGACTCGCGACCGGCATTCTTTTCAACCTGCGCATACTCGCGTCTTGCCTGATCGGCAAGAGCGACGCTCTCCCGTATTGCCACTCGCGCGGCTTGCCTGGCGGCTGGCGCGGTGAGACCGATCTCGCGAAAGCCGAGCGCCGAAACCTGGTAGCTCGCGGTGAGCAGGCAGTCCGCTCCGGCTTCCAGATAGCTGCGATGGACGGCCAGCACCTTTTCCGGCTGTGTGCGGAGAACCTCGCCGGACCAGAGCGGACTCATGAGATCGCAGCCTGCGCGCTCGAGCTCCGTGGCCAGGCCGCCGTCCAGCACTCGGAGTCCGGTCAGATCGAGCTTGTTACGCGGAGTCATCTTCTGATGTCTACCGGCTTCGCAGCGCCGCCGCAACCCTCGGCAGCGGCGGCGCTTCTGCTATACGTCATTCTGTTATATTGACAAGAGTTCGCTCGAGCGTAGCTGCCATCCCTACCAGGACGATGGCGCCGAGCGTCCCACCCAAGCAAGTCGGTCGATCGGGGAGTGGCTCAGCCTGGTAGAGCACCTGGTTCGGGACCAGGGGGTCGGAGGTTCGAATCCTCTCTCCCCGACCA
>CAVWSD010000002.1:0-854662 GCA_963757575.1 uncultured Acidobacteriaceae bacterium | reverse complement strand
AGGGTAAAGTCCAGCTCGACGCCCTCCTCATGGACGGCGGCCGCATGAAAGCCGGCGGCGTCGCCTGCGTCGAGCGCCTCCGCAACCCCATCCTCGCCGCCCGCCTCGTCCTCGAACAAAGCCCCCACGTCTACTTCGTGGGATCCGGCGCCGAGGCCTTCGCCGCCGCCCACGGCATGCCCCTCATCGACAATGCCGAACTGGTCCTCGACCGCGAGCGCGAACGCCTCCGCCTCGCCCAGCAACGAGCCGCTCAGGGACTCGCCGACGACACCTTCTCGGGCGATCTCACCGACGACAAAGGCCCCGAAACCGCCATGCGCGCCGCCCTCGACTCCCACGACACCGTGGGCGCCGTAGCCCTCGACACCGCCGGAAACCTGGCCGCGGGCACCTCCACCGGAGGAACCCTCAACAAGGCTCCCGGCCGTGTCGGCGATTCCTCCCTCATCGGCTGCGGCTGCTATGCCGACAATCTCTCCGCCGCCGTAAGCCTCACCGGCTGGGGTGAACCCATCATGAAGCTGGTCCTCGGCAAGTGGGCTACCGACCGCGTTGCCGCCGGCACCGCCCCGGAAATCGCCGCCCGCGAAGCCATCTCTTATCTGTTCAATCGCCTCGGCGGACACGGCGGCATCATCCTGCTCGGCCCCGACGGCCGCTTCGGCTTCGCCCACAACACTCCGGCCATGGCCTGGGGCGTCTGCAATCAACGCGGCGTCCAGGTGGGTATCAAAGCGTAACCGGACACGATCTAGAACACAAGCGGCCGGCGTTGATTCTCGCCTCCGCATCGCCCCGACGTCGCGAGTTGCTTGCCCAAGCCGGCTTCAACTTCGAAGTCATTCCCACCGACATCCCCGAGGTCCGCAAGCCCAACGAAGATCCCATTCGCTTCGTGACCCGGCTCGCCCGCGAGAAGGCGGAAGCCGCCGCCGCCACTCATGCTATTACCCCCGACACGCTCGTGCTCGGCGCCGATACCATTGTCGTCGTGGACGAACAGGTCCTCGGTAAGCCGCAGGATGCAGCAGACGCAGGACGCATGCTACGCCTGCTCTCCGGCCAGACCCATCAGGTCATCACCGGGCTCTGTTTGGCCCGGGGACGAGAGCGCCAACGCGCAGCCGAAGTCACATTTGTCCGCTTTGTCACGCTCTCCGATCAGGAGATCGATGACTACGTCGCCACCGGCGAGCCGCTCGACAAGGCCGGTGCATACGCCATTCAGGGTCGCGCCGGCCGCTGGGTGCCACGCATCCACGGCTGCTATTTCAACGTGGTCGGCCTGCCTCTGGCGCTCGTCAGCAGCATGATTGAGGCGATGCAGGGAAGCCGTCTGTAGGCTATCTCGCCCCGCGCAGCGCCTCGAAAGTTCATCGTCATCCGACCGGAGCGAAGCCCCTCGATCTCGTCATCCCCACCGGAGCGAAGCGAAGTGGAGGGATCTGCTGTTGCTCGTACTCCATCCGCTACGTAGTCGCGATCATCGCAGCCAGCAGCGCCGTTCGCATGGGAAGGGAATCGATGCGAACAGATTCATTCTCCGCATGAGCACCCTCGCCGACAGCGCCCATGCCGTCCAGGGTCGGCACTCCCAGTGCCGAAGTAAAGTTCCCATCCGAGCCGCCGCCCGTCGCAGCTTCTTCGAGCGCAAACCCTAACCCCGCGGCCAGCGCTTTCGCCTGCGCAAACAACTCCGCCGTTCCTGAGGTCCGCTCCATCGGCGGCCGGTTCAATCCACCGGTCAGCCGCAATGTGCACCTCGCATCGCGTGTCTTCAACGCCTGCAGCCGCTGCCTCACTGCCTCTGCATCTGCGACTGTCTTCACCCGCAGATCGATATCGGCCCATGCGGCTGCCGCCACCACATTTGATTGCGTGCCCCCACCCACTACGCCGACGTTCAACGTCGTCCCGCGCTCCAGGTCTGTCAGGGCACTGATCTGCTCAATCTGCCAGGCCAGTTCGCGCACCGCACTGTGCCCCGCGCCAAAGTCCACTCCGCTGTGCGAGGGCACGCCCGTGATCTCCAGCCGGAACTGCCCCACACCCTTCCGCGCCGTCTTATACGCGCCCTGCGGACCCTGTGCCGGCTCCAGCACGAATACTGCCCGGCACTCCCTCGCGATCTCTTCAATCAATTCCCGCGAATGGCGACTCCCGGTCTCCTCATCGCCGCTTAGCAGCAGCACCACCGGCCGCTCCGCATCCACCTCGCGCACCAGCCTCATCGCGAAAAGCGCCATCACCACGCCGGCCTTCATATCCAGCACCCCGGGCCCAAACGCCTTTCCGTCCTCCACTCGCCATGGCATCCGCGCCAGCGTCCCGATCGGCCAGACGGTATCCAGATGGCCTAGCAGCAGGATCGGCCTCCGCTTACCTTCCGCATCTCCAGATCGCACATCGCCAAAACGCGCTTCCCCAAAATGCACTTCCCCAAAACGCACTTCCAGGACACCCGCGGCGCCACTCGCAGCATGCCGGGTCACCCGCGCTCCCAGTTCCTCAGCCCATTCCGCCACCCGCCCCTGCGCGAGATTTACTGCGTCAGGATCGCTCGTTGGGCTTTCGAGCCGAACCAGAGCGGATACCCTTTTCACCAATTCGTCAACTTCGCGTTCCAACCGGAGGGCCCATTGTTGATAGCGATTATCTTCTTCTTTTACAGCCGGTTGCAGCTCTCCAGTGGGATTTCCGGTGTGTTGCATCTTCGTCATCTTTCGAGCCTTTATGTAGTATCTTTACCACAGTGAAACTTCTGCACGCATGGGTAGTCTATTCGCCATAGCGCATTCTTTCCTGTATCACCTGGAAGGTAGAACACTATCTCGGCGCGGCCGCTCCTTACCGAGGGCCACAAAGTGTTCGCCATCCTCCGGATTGATGGGAGATATACGCCAGCAACACGGCAGAGGTGCCCAGGCCTTACATGCAGGCTCAACTCGAACAGACAATCGCCGGCAGTATCGTATTTTCCGGAATCGGCCTTCATAGCGGCGCCCCCGTCCACCTGCGACTTCTCCCCGCTCCCGCCGGCACGGGGATTGTCTTCCGTCGCACCGACCTCGACAATTTCGAGATCCAGGCCATCGGCCGCAATGTCGCCAAAG
Source organism: uncultured Acidobacteriaceae bacterium (assembly GCA_963757575.1). Lineage (GTDB taxonomy): Bacteria > Acidobacteriota > Terriglobia > Terriglobales > Acidobacteriaceae > KBS-83. The sequence goes on along the minus strand of CAVWSD010000002.1, from coordinate 851,546 downwards.
TCTCCTACGCCACCAGCCTGATGCGCCAGGGCGTCCTTATCTCCACCACAGAGCACCTGCTCTCCGCCTGCGTCGGCACCGGCATCGACAATGTCATCGTGGAGCTCGATAACCTCGAACTCCCCATTCTCGACGGCAGCGCCCTTCCGTATGTCGAAGCCTTTCAGAGGGTTGGCATCAAAATCCAGCGTCGCCGCCGCGAATACCTTCGCATCCTGCGGAAGGTCGAAGTCCGTGAGAACGACAAGTTTATCGGGGTCTACCCCGGCGACGGCTACAGCATCACTTACGAGATCAACTTCCCTGCGCCTATCCATCGCCAGGATTTCACCGTCGATCTGGCCGCCGATGCCTACGGCGCGGAGATCGCCGCAGCGCGCACCTTCGGCTTCCGCGAGGACGAGCGCATGCTGCGTGATATGGGACTTATCCGCGGCGCCTCGCCGGAAAACGCCATCATCCTGAGCCGCAACGGCGTGCAGAATGGAAGCCTGCGCTTTGCCGACGAATTCGTCCGCCATAAGGTGCTCGACCTCATCGGCGATCTCGCGCTCGCCGGCCACCGCATCCTCGGTCGCGTTGTAGCCGAACGCGCCGGCCACGCCATGCACACCGCGCTGGTCTCCCGCCTTCTCGCCGACCGCACCGCGTGGGATCTCATCACCCTGCCACAGCTGGAAGTCACACGCCGCCCCGCCCGTGCTGCGCGGTTCGCTCCGGTGCAGGTCTAAGAGTGCAGCACTCGCGAGCAACAATTGGGAGCACGCTGCGGAAAACTGCCGGACGAAGAAGTTCGTTGACAGCTAGAAGGTAGAAGCTGGTTCCTGCGTCGTGCTCTCCCGCTCCGCCTCCCGAGCCCGTTTCACCTCAGCCGCAATCGCATACTTCAACGCATCCACACCCTGCCCGCTTACCGCTGAAATTGCGTAGAACGGCAGCTTCCGCCGCTTCGCCATCGCCTGCAGCTTCTTCAGCTTCTCGGGATTCGCCACATCCGCCTTCGAAGCGACCACCATCATCGGCTTCTCGTCCAGATCATGACCGAAGCTTTTCAACTCCGCCTGGATCACCTTGAAGTCATCCACCGGCGACTCGCGCCCGCTGCCGTCCGAGACATCCACCATGTGCACCAGCACGCGCGTGCGCTCGATGTGGCGCAGAAATTGCACCCCCAGCCCCGCTCCCTGGCTCGCGCCTTCGATCAGTCCCGGAATATCCGCCACCACGAAGCTCTCTTCGTGCGGTGCCTCGCCTACCGTCACCACGCCCAGATTCGGCTCCAGCGTCGTGAACGGGTAATCCGCAATCTTTGGCCGTGCCGCGGAGAGCCGCGAGATCAGCGTGCTCTTGCCCACGTTCGGGTAACCCACCAGCCCTACATCGGCCAACAGTTTTAGCTCCAGCCGGTAGCTGCGCTCCTCGCCCGGCCGCCCGGCTTCGTGCTCGCGCGGAGCCTGATGCGTCGGTGTGGCAAAGTGCTGATTGCCCCGTCCACCGCGCCCGCCGCGCGCCACCACGATCCGCTCGTCCGGATGCGCGAAGTCATGCACCAGCTCGCCCGTCGCCTCATCGTAGAGGGCGGTGCCCACCGGCACCTTGAGAATCATGTTCTCGCCGTCTCGCCCGGTGCAGTTCGAGCCTTCCCCGTGTCGCCCGCGCTCCGCCTTGTGCTCCGGGTTGAAGCGGAAATGTATCAGCGTGTTGTGCCGCTCGCTGGACTCCATCACCACGTCGCCGCCGTGTCCGCCATCGCCGCCGGAGGGACCCCCGCGCGGCACAAATTTCTCCCGGCGGAAGGCCATGCAGCCGTTGCCGCCATCTCCCGCCTTCACCCGGATTCTCGCTTCATCAATAAACATAGTCGTCTAACCAGTTTATCGGAGTGCGCCTGCTTGGCTGCTGGATCTTCCGCCGCTTGGCCCGCGTCATTCAGGCATCAGCGAAGGATCGAAATTTCTCCACGCACCGCCGTGGCAGCTCGTCACGATTGCGCTTAGTCAGGAGCTCATGCCCTGCAGCTGGCATGGGAAGCAGTTCCGAGCGGGCTGTGATGAGTTTCAACGCCTCCTCCATCTCAGCCAAGGTGCCAAATCCATCGCAAGCGCCATGCACGAAGAGGACAGGCGTATTCAGGCGCGGGAAGTGTGCCGTGCGCAGCTCATCCGGTCGGCGTGGAGGGTGGAGCGGGTAGGAGAGCAGAAGAAGCCGCTCCACCAGGCCCGGTTCGCTTGCCGCGAGCATCGATGCCTGCCGCCCGCCGTAAGAATGGCCGCCGAGATAAACGCGGCCTGCGGTCATCCGGCGCATGCAGGCGACTGCGCCCCGCAGTCCCTGCTGATCGCGTTCGGCGCTTCCTCGCGGCGGCGGCCCCGTGGGTCGCGATTGCCGGAACGGCAGATCGCATCGCAGCACAGTGATACCCGACGCGCTGAACGCATTCCCCAAAGCCACCAAAAGTGGCGAGCGACAGTTCGAGCCGGCGCCATGCGTCAGCACGAGAGCGTCTCCACCGGAATTCGGTGCGGTGTGCAAGAAACCTCGCACAGGCACGTTTTCCGGAGACATCTCCAGGAATTCTCCGACATCAGTCATGGTCACCCGCCGCGTGGCCTTACGATTCGGTTCCATTCTGCACCAGGCGGATCTTTGCCACTATCTTCAGCCATCCGGCCCCACTAATGGGGCATGGAATCGGCACCGGCGCTGAAGCATTATCGAAGCAGGCCGGCTCCAAAGCTCCAATCCAGACCCGCAGTCGGGACCGGCATCCTGACCGTTTTCGCGAAAACGCCGGGCTTGTAACAACGATTGACGCAGCTTTTCCGCTAAGAAATGCTGTTTCTCTCAGATTTGGAAGTAAGCGCCGTATTGCGAAAACGGCATAGGAGCAGGGCCATGCCGCAATGCGGCGAGCGTTGGGCTACGGTTTGGAGAAAGTGCGCACTTTCCCGCATCGCTGCCGCGCTTTTCATTTCATTGTTGTTCGCTGGATCTCTTCGGGCCCAGTCCACCACCCAGGGCGTGGTCGGCGGCATGGTTGCCGGTCCCGATGGAGTTCCGCTCGCTGCCGCGGAGATCGATCTCACCAGCGCCGACACTGGTCATATCTACCAGGCCCGCACCGACACCCAGGGCAACTTCCGCTTTCTCGGCCTGCCTCCCGGCAACTACGAAGCATGGATCACCCAGACCGGCTTTGCGCGCCTGCACATTGCCCGCGTGCCCGTAGAGGTCGGCCGCTTCACCCCACTCCCCGCGCACCTCACCATCGCGCGCGCCAAGGAGACGATCGAAGTCCGTGAGCCCGGCGCTGTTCTCGACCTGAGTTCGCCAGCGCTCTCCACCAACATCGACGAGACTTCCATCGACGAGCTTCCCTCGAACAGCCGGCGCTGGTCTTACTTCGCGCTGCTCACCCCTGCCGTCGCACCGGACCAGCAGGGCTATGGCCAGCTCAGCTTTCGCGGCATTAGCGTGCTGCTCAACAACAACACCCTCGATGGCGCGGACAACAACCAGGCCTTCTTCTCCGAGGAGCGCGGCCGCACCCGCACCGCCTACTTCGCCAGCCAGGCTTCGGTCCGCGAGTTCCAGGTCAACACCTCGAACTACTCCTCCGAATACGGCCGCGCCGCCGGCGGTGTGGTCAACACGGTCACCCGCAGCGGCACCAATCACCTTCACGGCAACGCCTTCCTCTTCGATCGCGACAACGCCTGGGGCGCCCGCAACCCCTATACGCAATTGGCGCAGTTACAGCCGGACGGAACCGTGGCCGCGGTCCCAGTCGTCCCCAGGGACAACCGCCAGCAGTGGGGAATTGCCGCCGGCGGCCCCATTCGCGCCGATCGCTTCTTCTGGTTCTTCACCTACGACCAGTTCCATCGCAACTTTCCCGCTATCTCCCGTCCCGGCAACATCACCACCTTCTTCGACCGCTCACTCACCTCGTCGCAGCTCGAAACGCTCCGCCAGCGCCTTGGCGTGCCTCTGCCCATCTACGCGCTTCAGCAGTACCAGCAGTTCGTCTCCGGCCTTATGGGCGAGACCGGCCTGGTGCCCCGCACCGCCGGCCAGATCATCCTCTTTCCAAAACTCGACTGGCAGCTCAACGATCGCAACCACGTCTCGGTCCAATACAACTATCTCCGCTGGAACTCGCCCCACGGCGCGCTTACCCAGACCGCTGCCAGTTACGGCATCGCCAGCTTCGGCGACGACCACGTCACCGACGATGTGCTCATCGGCCGCTGGAATACCTTCGTCACCGCCAACCTCATGCACGAGCTGCGTGTGCAGTACGGCCGCGACTTCGAATCACAGTTCAGCGCTCCACCCTCGGCATTCGAGCAGCCCTTCAGCCAAAACCAGTACGGCCGGTCGCCACAGATCACGCTCATCAGCTCCGGCTCCGGTCTGCGCATCGGCAAGCCGCCCACGCTGGACCGCGCTGCATTGCCGGACGAGCGCCGCACCCAGGTCGCCAGCACCGTCACCTACGTGCGCGGCAACCACACCATGAAGCTTGGCTACGACTTCAACCACGTGCTCGACGGCATCGACAGCATTTACAACGGCAACGGCAGCTATCACTACTCCAGCCTCTACGACTTCGCGTCGGACGCGCTCGCCCCCAGCCATTGCGACGCGAATGGAAGCGGGGTCGGCACCTCGCCCTGCTACAGCTACTACACCCAGCAACTTGGCCCTCAAGCATTCAGCTTCGATACCAATGACTACGCCGCCTTCCTCGGCGACGAGTGGAAAATCCGGCATGGTCTCACGCTCTCCTACGGCCTTCGGTACGAGTACGAGCAGCTTCCGCCGCAAAACAAGCTTCTGCCCAATGCGGCCTTGCCGCAAAGCAGCTTTATCCCCCGCGATCGCAACGACTACGGCCCGCGTGTCGGCGCCGCATACGACCTCACCGGTCATGGCAACACTGTCCTGCGCGGCGGTTACGGCATCTACTTCGGTCGCATCATCAACTCCACCATCTTTGCCGCCTACACAGAGACAGGCTCGCCTACCGGCCAGCTCGGCTACTACTTTCGCCCCGGAGATATCGGCGCGCCCACCTTCCCATATATCTTCAGCGGCCGAGTCGTCGTCCCCGAGGCTCCCACCGCGAACTACTTCGATCGCAATTTCCAGAACCCGCGCATCGCCCAGGCCGAGGTCTCGCTCGCCCAACGCATCTCCCGCAACACCGAGGTGACAGTCAGCTACCTGCGCAGCACCGGGCAATTCCTGCCCAACTTCATGGATACCAACATCGACCTCGCCACCGCCGTCCCGATCACCTACACCGTGAAAGACCCGCAGCAGCAGGGACCGCTCAAAGAATCCACGTACTCGACACACCTCTTCACCCAGCGCATCAATCCCGCCTATGGCTCCATCACCGACATCAACAGCATGGTCGGCTCGCACTACCAGGCAATTGTTGTGAAAGCCACGCACACCGGCGGACGCTGGCTGCATCTGCGCGCCAGCTACACCTACGCGCACGCGCAGGACAACAACCAGAATGAAACCACCTTCACCGATGCCAACGATGTGCTCGACCCCACCGATCTGAGCTTGGAATACGCCGATTCAAACTTCGACGTCCGCCAGCGCGCCACCGCCGGCATCGTCCTGCGTGCGCCATGGAAAGCTCAGGGATGGCGCGGTGCTCTTGCCAATGGCTACTCCCTCGCCCCGACTGCCAGCGCGCAGACCGGCCTGCCCTACTCCATGCGCACCAGTGGCTCGGTCCCATACATCCGCTACATCAACCAGTTTGGCCAGACGGAAAAACTCTCAGGACTTGCCGGCAGCATCAACGGCTCAGGCGGCGCCACATGGATTCCCGCCGTGGGCCGCAACACTTACCGCTATCCCGGCACTTACACCGTCGATCTCCGCGCCTCGCGCACCATTCCGCTCAGCGAAAAGCTACGCCTCGAGCTCATGGTGCAGGGCTTCAACCTGCTGAACCATCAGAACGTGACACAAATCAGCACTCTCGGTTACATGATCAGCGGAGCGTCCAGCGCCAGCACCAATCCCACCCTCGCCTGGGAGCCTACGTTCGGCACCGTCACCAACAGCAACAGCACCAACCTCTATCGCGAGCGCCAGCTCGAGCTGGTACTTCGGCTCCGCTTCTGACCGGAAAATTCCGGTCCACCACGAATCAATCCTTACCGTCGGCTCTCCGGCTCGAGGCATAGGCCGGCGTCGGCGCGAGGAAAAGCCGATGCAACTTTACTTCTCGTGCAGTACATTCTGCTCTATCTTCGGCTGCCTGGCCGTGCCCGTTACGGCGACGGAGACGATGGCGCCGGTTTGTTTGTGGCGAAAGAAAGGGATCAGCGGCTTGAGCAATGCGGATTTGAATCCAGTGGTTGCGCGAGAGATATCCCGCTGGAGGGCGGCCTTCCCGGTGAAGTGAATGCGGGTGTCCATGAGATTGAATGTGCCCTGCAGATGCGCGTCCGCGCCGGGTAAGGTGACGTGGACGTCAGGAAAATATGCTGTGCCTTGCTGGAAGGTGGTCGACGATGAGGCGGCGGCTGTGACCTGCGCTGGATCGGTCTTGGAACCCTCGGGAGGATCTTTCTCGACGCGCGCGGCGAAGGCGTTCATGTCATGCTGCGTCTCGGGCTTTGCGAAGCTTACCTGGGCAAGTGAGATGTCTCCGTTGAGACCAAGCCGCTGAAGAAACTTCCCTGGACCGTTGTTCAGGCTGACCGCAGCGTGAAAGCTGACCTTCCCGCGGACGGAGGGCTCTTCCTTCTCGACAATTTTGAGCAGTTCCTGGACGGAGCTGTCTTTGGTGGCAATGGTTAGATTGACCTTGTTCGGCTTGCCGACCACGGAGCCGCTTGCGGTAATAAGACTCTTCCCGGTCCTGACCTCGGTATCCTGGATCGCTACATCACCGTTGGTGCCGTTCACCAGGACGCGATACGCCGCGTCCAGCCGCACCATATGCGCGGACGCGGCACGGAAGTCGGGAATGGCGACATGGCCGAAGGTCTCGATGCCGGAGAAGGTCCCGCTGTAGCGGCCCATGGCCGACGCGTGGCCGGAGATGCCATGCACCTGACTCAGATCCGCATTCTGCAGTGAATAGTCTCCGGAGAGAGGGGTGGCGCCGTAATCATTTGTACGGAATGGCCCCACTGAACCGTTGGCGAGGACGGTTCCCTGAGGCTTCGGGATCAACACGCGTGCGAAAAAGCTGAGTGGCTGGCCCTGATGCACGTTGTGAATCTGAAGCAGGGGAAACTGGAGGCGCAACGGAGGCGTGCCGTTATCTCCAAGCGAATCCAGCGTAGTGCCATCGGCGACGATGGTCTCAATCGCAATGGTCTGTTGAGAAGAAGCAACCACACCCCCGTCGAAGTCCAACGCGCGCGCCTTCGTTCCCGGCGGTGGAATTTGGATATGAAGGCCGCCCAACCGAATTTCGTACAGTTCGTGAGGATGGAAGATCAGGTTTGTCCATGTGCCGACAACCGTCATGCGATCCAGCGTGGCCAGAGGCGGAATCTGCGTATCACCATGACGATAGAAAGTGACGCCCTCGGCCACATAGCCGGGATGCGGGAAATAGGTGCGATGAAAGCGTTTCACCGTCACCCGGCTTCGGAAGGTGGTCTCCAGCAGAGGATGCACTTCCCGATAACGGAATGGCCAATAAGTAAACATCACGGCAACGCCTGCCAGCGCGAGCACCAACACGGCGACAAGGGCCAACTCGATGACGTGTCGCTTGCGCCTCATCCATGGGGCGGTGCGTTGTCGCTTGCTTGTGATGAAAGGTGGGCTACTGGCCATCGCCTGCCGCTCCTGGATTCGGCTCCGGGGCTATGGAACGCAGATGGTCCGTCTCGCAGCCTGGTTGTCCTTCTTTAGTTGTCCTTCTTTATTGGTCGTTTCCGCGAACGGGCTTTTTGCACGCATTCCGGTGCGCAACTCTAAAAGCGAAAGCGTACCGGTAGCTTCCGGTCGCGAGATGACTAGCGGCTGTATTGCGTGTCGTCGCGTTCGGCGCGGCGTTCCAGGGCGAGCTCGATGAGGCGGTCGATGAGATCCGAGTATTTGAGGCCGGAGGCCTCCCATAGCTTGGGGTACATGCTGATGGAGGTGAAGCCGGGCATGGTGTTGATCTCGTTCAGATAGAGGCGGCCGGGCTTGCCGGAGCGGCTCTCCGGCTCCAGCAGGAAGTCGACCCGCGCGAGGCCGGAGCAGTCGCAGGCATGGAAGGCGGCGATAGCCATCTCTCGGACGTCTTTTGCCTGTGCTTTGCTGAGGCGCGCGGGAATGATCGGGATGGAGCCGTCGCTCTCGTACTTCGCTTCGTAGTCGTAGAACTCTTTTGCAGGGACGATCTCGCCGACGACGGAGGCCTTCGGATCATCATTGCCGAGAACGGCGACTTCGAGCTCGCGGGCGCGCTCGGCGGGCTTGTTCTTTGCCGCCTTGCCGCCGACGCCCTGCTCGATGATGATTTTGCGGTCGTAGCTGGCGGCGAGCACGATGGCGGGGGCGAGCTCGGAGCGGTCGTGCACCTTCGAGATGCCGACCGACGAGCCGAGGTTCGCGGGCTTTACGAAGAGTGGGTAGCGGAGGTTCGCTTCGATCTCCGCGATAGCTTTGCGCGGCGACTTCTGCCAGGCGCCGCGGAGCAGCGTAATGTGCTCGACGATGGGAAGACCGGCGGCGGCGAAGAGGCGCTTCATCACGTCCTTGTCCATGCCGGCGGCGGAGCCGAGAACACCCGAGCCGACGTAGGCTTTGCCGGCGAGTTCGAAGAGTCCCTGAATCGTGCCATCTTCTCCGAAGGTTCCGTGAAGAACGGGAAAGAGAACATCGACCCCGAGTGCGTCGGCCTGCTCCTTTGCCGCAGACGCGGGTACGTGCAGGCCTGTGGGATGCGCGGTGGGCACGAGTGCGCTCTGGCTCGCTGTGCGGGTCTTCGCGGCGCTGCTGGCGGTCACAGTGGTGCCGCCGGCGAGCATGTGCTGGGCGTCCTCAGAGAGAAGCCAGTGGCCGGTCTTGGTGATGCCGACGGGGACAACGTCGTATTTCTTCCTATTAATAGCGGCAAGCACGGAGGCGGCGGAGCGGAGCGAGACTTCGTGCTCGCCCGAGCGCCCGCCAAAGACGATCCCGACGCGGAGTTTCCGGGGCATAGATGTGGTCAGTCTATCTTCCGATGCACGGAAACGTCAGTGACGCGAAATGGTGAGGTATTCGGGGCGGCACTAAAGCGCGGCGTCAGTGCAGCCCGATACTCCACGCGGCGATAGTATGTTGGCGGGTGCGAAAGGAACGTTTTCTATGAGCAATCTGACACGCCGCCGCTTTGTTCGCAATGGTGTGCTGGCAGGCGGAGCGCTTGCGATGCGGCATCGATCCATCGCTGCGGCCACGCAGATCCGCAAGACGCGGCTCTCTCCGGTCGCGTATGAGCAGGTGCGATTGCTGGATGGGCCGTTGCGCGAGCAGTTCGATCGCAACCATGCGTTCTTTCTCGCGCTGAGTGAAGACAGCCTGCTCAAACCCTTCCGGCAGAAGGCCGGCCTGCCCGCGCCGGGCGAGGACATGGGCGGCTGGTATACCTTTTATCCGGATTTCAGCCCGAAGGGTCCCTTTCATGGCTACATTCCCGGCCACAGCTTCGGACAATATCTCTCCGGGCTGGCGCGCGCGTATGCGCAGACGGGATCGAAGCCGACGCAGCAGAAGGTGCACCGGCTGGTGGATGGATTCTCGAAGACGATCACGCCGAAGTTCTACGTCGACTACCACCTGCCCGCCTACACCTTCGACAAGACGTGCTGCGGTCTGATCGATGCGCACGAGTTCGCGCACGACCCCGTGGCCATGCGTGCGCTGGGACCGGCGACCGACGCGGTGATCCCGTTCCTGCCCGGGCGCGCACTGAACCGCAAGGAGATGTACGCGCGGCCCCACAAGGACGAGGCCTACTGCTGGGACGAAACGTACACGCTGCCGGAGAATCTGTTTCTCGCGTACCAGCGCAGCGGAGAGACGCGTTATCGCGACATGGCCAAGCAGTACATCGAAAATGAAAGCTGGTTCACGCCGCTCTCCGAAGACCAGAACGTACTACCCGGCGAGCACGCCTACAGCCACCTGAACTCACTCTGCTCCGCGATGCAGTCGTACATGAATTTGAACGAGGAGCGCTATCTGCGCGCGGCGCGCAACGGCTTCCGCATGATAGAGGAGCAGAGCTTCGCGACTGGCGGCTGGGGACCGAACGAGACCTTCGTAAAGCCCGGCAGCACGACGCTTGCGGAAAGCCTGACCAAAACACACTCGAGCTTCGAGACGCCATGCGGCGCCTACGGGCACTTCAAGATCACCCGCTATCTGCTGCTGGAGACGGCGGACAGCCGCTACGGGGACAGCATGGAGCGGGTGCTCTACAACACCATTCTGGGCGCGAAGCCGCTGCACCCGGACGGGACCAGTTTTTATTATTCGGACTATAACGACAACGCGCAGAAGGGCTATCACCCGGATAAGTGGCCGTGCTGCTCCGGAACCTTTCCGCAGATCACGGCGGACTACGGCATCAGCGCGTACATGCGGCGTGACCCGGATGTGTACGTGAACCTCTACGTGCCGTCGGAGCTGCGCTGGCGGCAGGGCGGCGCGACGTGCACATTGACGCAGACGACGGAGTATCCGGTGTCATCGCAGAGCACTATGGTGCTGACGCTCGATCGGCCCCAGAGCTTCGCCGTTCTGCTGCGCATTCCACAATGGGCGGGACCGAAGACCCGCCTTGCGGTGAACGGACGCATGGTAGATGTGGCGGTGCTGCCGGGCACGTTTGCGCGTGTGCAGCGCACGTGGAAGAGCGGCGATCGCATTGAGCTGGAACTGGATATGCCGGTGCGGCTGGAGACGATTCCTTACCAGCAGGCGGGTGGCGAGCGCGCGGCGCTGATGTATGGGCCGGTGGCGCTGTTTGCTGTCGGTGATCTGACGGCCCCAGTCACACGCGCACGGCTGCTGGCGGCAGAGCGAGTTTCAAAGAACAGCGCAGATTGGAAGGTTGCAACTGCTGCTGAGCCGCTGACGATGCGGCCGTTTGGCGCGATCGGCGATGAGCATTACCGGCTGTATCAGACCGTGACAGCTTAATTAGCGGCTGGTGTGGCGCTGAATCGCTTGAGCGGATGCGCTTCGGTATTGAAGACGAATTTCTGCCAATTGACGGTATCGCGAGGGGCGTAGAGGAGGTAGAGGTACTTGAGCGTTTCGGCGAAGAAGAAGCTCTCCATCTCGTCCTTCTGCTGCTTGGTTCGCACGTCGCTGAGTGCGGCATAGGCGAGCGGCGTGCGGCACCAGCGGACGAGGGAGTCGAAGTAGTCCTGGCCCATGTGCAGGTAGATGGGGTCGCCGGTGAGGTGGTGGAGGTAGTAGGTGGACTCGATGATCTCCGGGCGCAGCGGATAGCCGGCGCTGGGCGTGGCGAGCCGGATATAGTCGAGCGTTTCCGGTTCGATGCCGTGGAGCGTCCACATCTGAAAACTGGAACGTTGCAGCGCTTCGGCGCGGGGCAGGTCGCCGGAGAGCGCCAGCACCGCGGGGAAGAAAGCATCGAGCGCGCCATACTCATGCGTGGTGCGCGCGCCGGTGCGCATGTCGGCCTGTCCGTACCAAAGCCCTAGGCGCGTCTGCTCCGCGAGGTACTTATTGATGGCCACGATGCTCTTTTGCCACATGTCGAGGCAATCGCGGTCACCGAAGAGCAGCCAGCTCTTGAGCGCATATTCATCGAACGAATCAATGCCACCGCTGATGGTGGAGGTGGAGTCGGTCCATTCGCCGGTTTCGACGTTGATGCCGAGGCCCACCAGGTCCAATGACGACCGGCGCTTCCACAACTCAGTCATGGCCCGCTTGGCGCTGTCGTAGTAGATGGGGTCGCCGGTGAGCTTGGAGAGCGTGCCGAACTCGGGTAGCAGCGCGACTTCGGCCGGATTGGTGATGGCGCCGCGGACCTTGCCGGTGCGCAGGTTGACGAACTCGTAAGGCATGCCGGTGGGCGAGTGGAAGGCAGGCAGCAGGCGGCGGCCGAGGTCGGTGGCGAGCTTGAGGAGTTGCGGGTCATTGGTCGCTTCGTATTCGCTGAGCAGCCCGCCGAGACAACGAATGGTGATCTCGAAATTCTTGACGTAGATGTCCTGGTCGAAGGAGAGGTGCTTGTCGATATCCTGCTGCGCTTCGGCGGCTTCCTTGTCGAGGCCCATGAGCAGCATGGTGTCGAGGCCATCGATTTCGGTCATGTGCAGGGAGACGCCGTACCAGTCGTGCGGTTTTTCGGAGAGCGGCATGAGGGCATCGTGGCCCCAGGCGTAGGTGTGATAGCCCTGCCATGCATGGAGATACTCGGTGCGAACGCGCGCGGCCATGGCATCGCTGTCGGCGGGGGTGCCTAGGGTGGGAGTGGGCTGGGCGAGCAGCGGAAGGGCAGTGATGAGGATTGCGATATAGAGGACGGTGAGTCGATGGCGTAGGGTCCGGATGGGCATGGACGTGTTCCAGTCTCGTGAGTCAATCGCGCGCTTCGTCAAGTGTAGTGGCAGGGTACGCTGGCTTGAATTTCTCTGTGCGCGCTGAAGACTTTGCAGCAAGATGGGAACCGAGAAAACGTGAACATGCATCTAGCCGTGCGATTCTGTTCCGGCCAAGATACTCTTCTTCCACAAGTCGCAAGAATCCCGCTGTTGCATGGAGTTGACGTGAACCGCCGACAATTTACCCGTATCTCTGCTTTGTCGCTGGCCGCGACCCAGCTTCCCTCGACCGGGGTCGCACAGCCGCAACGCAAGATTGGCTATGCCCCGGTTGGGCTGGGCCAGATTTCCAGCATCTTCATGCGCGCGGTTGCGAACTCATCGACGACAAAGATCACCGGCCTGGTCAGCGGTCATCCGGAGAAGGCGGCCCGCTTTGCCGATATGTACGGCGTGCCGCGTTCGTCGATCTATAACTACGAAAATTTCGATCGCATCCACGACAACAAAGACATCGACGCGACTTACATCGGGCTCCCGAACTCGATGCACAAGGAGTTCACGATTCGCTCTGCGAAAGCGGGAAAGCATGTTCTGTGCGAGAAGCCGATGGCGATTTCTTCCGCGGAGTGCCGCGAGATGATCGCCGCGTGCCGCGAGGCGAAGGTCAAACTGATGATTGCCTACCGCATCCACTACGACCCTACGCATCTGAAGGCCGTTGAGCTTATCAAACAGGGCCGCATCGGTGACATCCAGTATTGCGAGGGAAATTTCGGGAGCTATTTCCAGGCAAACCAATGGCGGCTTACGCGGGCGATGGGTGGCGGCGGACCGCTGATGGATATGGGAATCTATCCGCTGAATACAATCCGCCTTTATACCGGCATCGAGCCCGTCCGCTTTGCAGCGTTAACCAGCACAATGGATCACCAGAGTGGCCGTTTTCAAGAGATCGAGGAGTCGCTTTCATGGACGATGGAGATGTCGTCCGGCGTTCTCGCTAATTGCGCGACCAGCTACACCACACGGCTACCGGGATATATCAAGGTGATCGGCAGCCGCGGCAGTGTGGAGGTAACGACTGCCTATAGCTATGACGGTCTGCATCTGGATGCTCACCTGGACGATCCCGATGGAAAATCCGGCATCGACATTCATGAAGACTCAACCGGCAAGATGCCATTCCAGTTCCAGATTGAGGCGGAGGATTTTGCCCAGTGCATCCTGCAGAACAAAGAGTCGAGGACGCCTGGCGAGGAGGGCCTGAAGGATTTGGAGGCTATTGAAAAGATCTACGCCGTGGCCGGCCACCCGATCGCTTAAGCCCCTTTTCGCAAATACTGTCTCGGGCCAGCAGCCGCGAGGAGCAGCTTTTCTTGACGGGAAAGCTGCGTCAAGTGCCACTTCGACGGCTACACTTTTTGTGAAAACGGTCCAGGCGCCTAAAGGATCTTCTTTCCGAATGCAGAAGAGATGAGCTCGACCGCGAGGTGCGCCGTCCGGTTGTGCTCGTCGATGACCGGGTTTACTTCGACGATCTCGAAGCTGAGCATGCGGCCGTGGTCGGCGAGTATCTCCATGGCCAGGTGGGCTTCGCGGTAGGTGGCGCCGCCGCGGACGGGGGTGCCGACGCCGGGGGCGTCCTCCGGGTCGATCCAGTCCATGTCCAGCGAGACGTGATAGCCGGCGGTGCCGCGGCCGGCGGCGCGGAGAGCTTCTTCCATCACGGTGCGCATGCCGCGCTCGTCGATGTCGCGCATCGTGTAGACCTCGCTGATGCCCGCGCGCTTGATGTTCTCCTTCTCGGTGACGTCGATGTCGCGCACGCCGATGAGCACGACATTGTCCGGTTGAACTTTGGGAGAAAAGTCGTAAATGTCGGAGAGTTCCTTTGGGCCTAGCCCGAGCAGCGCCGCCATGGGCATGCCGTGGACATTGCCGGAGGGCGAGGTCTCGGGCGTGTTGATGTCGGAGTGGGCGTCGATCCAGATGAGGCCGATTTTCTGTCCCTTGCGGCGGTAGAACTCGGCGACGCCGGAGACAGAGCCGGCTGCAACGGAGTGGTCACCGCCAAGGATGACGGGCGTAGATCCCTCTTCGAGCGTCTTGACCACGAGGTCTGCGGCCTTCACGCAGGTCTCGCGGATTTCCTTGAGGTACTTGGCGTTTTGCTCGCCGGGATTTTTGGTTTCGGCGATGGCGACGCCGATGTTACCGCCATCGGTAACGACGTGGCCGAGCGCTTCCAGATGCGCCTCCAGACCGGCGACGCGCACGGCGGATGGGCCCATGTCCACGCCGCGGCGTGACTGGCCCAGGTCGAGGGGTACGCCGATGATGCGGATGTGGCGCGGCGGCAGGGCCTGGACGCCGGTATAGATGGGCTGATGGCCGCGGGTGGTCTCTGCGTGAATCGTATCTTCGTTCTTACTCATAGACTGGACGCTCCCGCGCCGGCGAAATAAACGGGGGGAGCAAACCCCTAAGGATAGAGACGGTTCAGCGTTCGGGCAAATCAGGACGTTTTGGCGGCAGGTCTGAGTCTGAAGCCGGGAGAGCGATATTTCGGCCGGCACGAGGATTTGGCTATGGAACTGGCTCCCCTTGTGGAAAGATCGGGTGCTAGCCGTGTCGTCAACGAGACGATTCGGTCCCGAACGAAGAGAGGAGAACCCACATGGTTCTCGGCATGAGCTTAGCGACCTACACCACTGTGCACGTCATCATCACCCTCATCGGCATCGCTTCGGGACTCATCGTCCTCTTTGGCCTTCTCAGTGGCAGACTCCTGGGCGCATGGAACGGTGTGTTCCTCGTCACAACCGTACTGACCAGCATCACCGGCTTTGGCTTTCCCTACACCAAGGTGACTCCCGGGATCATCCTGGGCATTCTCTCGTTGGCCGTTCTCGCGATCGCAATTTTCGCGCTCTATGGGCGTCATCTCCGCGGAGGCTGGCGACGCACCTACGTCATCACTGCCATGATCGCCCTGTACTTCAATGTCTTCGTACTCGTTGCACAACTCTTCGAGCATGTGCCCGCCATTCACGCGCTTGCGCCCACGCAATCGGAAGGGCCGTTCAAGATCGCACAGCTTCTCCTCTTGATCCTTTTCGCTGTCTTCATCACGGGCGCCGCCCGAAAGTTTCGGCCGGCGCTGGCATAGCAGAGTCAGGGATAGATACGGTTCAGCGTTCGGGCAAAGGGTATGGTTTCGCGCACGTGCTCGAGACCGCAGATCCAGGCGACGGCGCGCTCGATGCCCATGCCGAAGCCGGAGTGCGGCACCGACCCGTAACGGCGCAGATCTAAATACCACTGGAAGGCATCGATCGGCAGATGGTGATCCTCGATGCGCTGCTTGAGCAGCTCATAGGAGGCGATGCGCTGCGAGCCGCCGATGATCTCGCCGTAGCCTTCGGGCGCGAGGACATCGACGCAGAGGGCATACTTTGGATCGTCAGGGTCGGGCTCCATGTAGAAGGCCTTCACCGCGGCGGGATAGCGATGCACCATGACCGGCCGGTCAAACTGCGAGGAGATGTAGGTCTCGTCAGGTGAGCCGAAGTCGTTGCCGTATTCGAAGGGATGTTCAAGCAGGCCCTTGGCATGCGCTTCGTTCAGCATGGCGGCGGCTTCGTCATAGCGCAGGCGGGGGAAGGGCGCCTGGATCGCTTCGAGCTTCGCGACGTCGCGCTCGATCACTTTCAAGTCGGGCATACGGCGTTCGAGGACGCGGCCGACGATGAAGCTGAGGAAGTTTTCCGCCAATGCCATCAGATCGTCGAGACCGGCATAGGCGAGCTCCGGCTCGACCATCCAGAACTCAGTAAGGTGGCGGCGGGTTTTGGATTTTTCGGCGCGGAAGGTTGGGCCGAAGCTGTAGACCTTGCCAAGCGCGAGCGCGGTGCTCTCGATGTAGAGCTGGCCGCTTTGCGTAAGGAAGGCTTCGTCCCCGAAGTATTCGACGGGAAAGAGCGTCGACGTGCCTTCGCAGGCTGCCGGGGTGAGGATGGGCGGATCGGTGAGGACGAATCCGTTGTCGTCGAGATAGTCGCGCGCTGCCTTGATGATCTCCGCGCGGATGCGCAGGATGGCGGATTGGCGCGGCGAGCGGATCCAGAGATGGCGGTGCTCCATCAGGAAATCGACGCCGTGCTCCTTGGGCGTGATGGGGTAGGGCTGCTCCTCCGGTACGCGCTGCACGACTTCGACGTTTTCGACATCGAGCTCGTAGCCGCCTGGTGCGCGCTGGTCGGCACGAACGCGGCCGGTGACGATGACGCTGGACTCCTGGGTGAGGTGCTTTGTCGTCTCCCAAATCTCGGGAGTGACCGCGGCCTTGGGCATGATGCCCTGCACAGTGCCGGAGCCATCGCGAAAGATGGGGAAGAGCAGCTTGCCGGAGGCGCGCATGTTGTACAGCCAGCCGTGCAGGATGACGGTCTGACCTTCGTGCTGCTTGAGCGTGGCGATGGTCGCGGGGATGGCAGTCGCTTGTGTGCCGGACTGTGTGCTGGGTGGGGTTACAGATGTATCCGTCATGTTTGCAGCTTGAATCCTAAATGCCGAATTTCTCGAAGGTCTCGGCGGCGCGTTTGGCTACGATGTCCGGCGTTTCGCCCAGCTCATAGTGAATCTCGAGTAGCGCGGCGGGCGAGCGCGGCGCTGATTTCAGTGCGGTGATTGCAGGCTCCCACGCGATGGCGCCATCGCCGGGCCAGAGGTGCGCGTCGCGGTCGCCGTGGTTGTCGTGCAGGTGGGTCGAGCCGATGAGCGGCAGCAGGGTTTCGAGCGAGGGATCGACGCCTTCCATCAGATTGGCGTGACCGATGTCGAAACAGACGCCGACGTTCGCGAAGTGGCCGACGCGGATGATTTCGACCAGATGGGCGGATGAAGTGACTTCGTTTTGAATATTTTCGAGCAGCAGTTTGACACCGAGCGGCCCGCCGAACGCTTTCAGGTGCTCGATGGCGGTGAGCGCGTGTTCGAGCGTGCGCTCGTCCCAGTCAGAATCGCGGTCACCGAGGTGCAGGATGAGGAACTGGTAGGGCAGAATCTCCGCGGCTTCGAGCGCGCGCTTCACCTCATCCATGCCGTCGATACGGCGGGATTTTTCATGGTGCACAACGTTGATGGAAGGCAGGCCGCCACGGCCCATCTCCGAATCGGCATAGAGCGGCCCATGCAACGAATGGGGCTTCACGTCGTTTGATTGGAACCAGTCGGCGATCTCCTTGACGTGCTGGCGGCTGGTGTAGTCGAAGTGCTGCTTCGCAGCAAAGACTTCAATGGCCTGAGCGCCGCCGCGAGCGAGCGCATCGAGCAGGCCCGGGTGCAGGCGCTGGCGGAGGAAGACATGGGTGGAGAGGGCTCGGAGCATGGGTGGGTTCCGGGGCTATTCTCTCATCTGCGGCACTTGCGGCTCTTCCCCATCCGCGGCATGGACGGATCAATACCCGGCGGCTTTGCCGTAATCATGGCGGTGGTCCTGGCCGCCTTCTAATTTGCCCGTGTTTGGATCGACCGCGATGCATTCGCCGTCGCCCCAGTGGCCGCCTTGCTTGAGGCTGTAGCCCTCTGCGCTCAATTTCTGGGCGGTGGCTGCAGGGAAGTTGGCTTCCAGTTGGAGGATGTCGGGCAGGTATTGGTGGTGGAAGCGCGGAGCGTCTACGGCCTGCTGGATGTTGAGGCCGCCCTCGGCGGTGCTGAGGAAAATGTTGAGCACGGTGGTGGTGATGGTGGGTCCACCGGGCGAGCCGAGCACCATCCGCACCTTGCCGTCCTTGAGCACGACGGTGGGCGTCATGGCGGAAAGAGGCCGATGATGCGGCGCGATGGCGTTGTTGGGGCCCTGGAT
The DNA here is from genome assembly GCA_963757575.1 of uncultured Acidobacteriaceae bacterium. Lineage (GTDB taxonomy): Bacteria > Acidobacteriota > Terriglobia > Terriglobales > Acidobacteriaceae > KBS-83. Next base: position 833,123 of record CAVWSD010000002.1, on the reverse strand, counting down.
GAGGCCATACATGTTGGGCTCGCCTTGCTTGGAGGCGAAGTCATCCATCTCGTTATTCAGCAGAAAACCCAGGCCAGTCGCGGTGACGTGGGAGCCAAAGCCGTCGTTGAGCGTGGTGGTCACGGCGACGGCGTTGCCCTCAGCGTCGAGCACGGAGTAGTGGGTGGTGTCGGTGGATTTCGATTCGGCGATGGTGGCGGTGGGCGGCGGCGGCAGAAAGCCGGCGGGACGCTTCAGGTCCTTCGAAGGCGTGGCGTGGTCGAGCACGATGCTCTTGCGCCATGCATCGGCGTAGGCAGGATTGAGCAGCGCAGCCTGCGGAATCTTTGCGTAGTCGGGATCGCCAAGGTAGTCCGTGCGGTCCATGTAGGCGCGGCGCATGGCCTCGACGATGCGCTGGACCTCTTGCGGGCTGCGGTCGCCGAGTTTCGCGAGGTCGTAGGGGCGCAGGATGTTCAGCATTTCCATCAGCGCGATGCCTCCGGCGGAGGGCGGCGGGGCGCTGATGATCTCGTAACCGCGATAGGTGCCTGTGACGGGAACGCGCTCTTTCACCTGGTAGCGGGCGAGATCGGCTTCGGTGATGAGGCCGCCGTGTGCCTTCATGTCCGCCGCGAGCTTCTTCGCTATCTCGCCATGATAGAAGTCGTCGGGGTCAGCGGCGATGCGCTTCAGGGTGGCGGCTAGTTCGGGCTGCCGGAACGTATCGCCCGGCTGATAATACGAACCCCGCTTCGCATCTACCTGGAAGATTCTGTGTGACTCGGAAAACTTTGCCAGGTCCGGGTCGTGCAGCTCGGCAGCTTCCTGTTCGGTAAGGACGAAGCCGTCCTCCGCGAGCCTGACGGCGGGCGCGATGACTGCTTTGAGCCCGAGCTTGCCGTAGTGTTTCTCCGCGTAGGCCAGGCCTGCGACTGAGCCGGGCACAGCGACGGATTTGTAGCCGAGGGTGCTCGCGCCGGGTACGATGTTGCGCTGCGCGTCGAGATACATGTCGCGCGAGGCGGCGCCGGGCGCTTCCTCGCGGTAATCGATGAAGAGGTCGTGTTTTGGGCCTTTCGTGAGATGGACGAGCATGAAGCCGCCGCCGCCGATATTTCCCGCGACCGGGTGCACGACGGCGAGAGCGAAGCCAGTGGCGACCGCGGCATCGACCGCATTGCCACCCATCTTCAGGATGGCGACGCCGGCATCGGTAGCATCGTGGTGCACGCTGACCACCATGGCGTGGTCGGCAGTGACGGGAGTTTCGTCCTGCGCGATGGCGTGGGCTGCGGTGAGAGACACGAGGAGCGCGATGGAGAGGACGGCGCGGGGACTGGGCGGCATGGAAGGAAGTGTACCGGTGATTGGCCGCGGAACAGCAGATCTCTCCACTTCCCTTCGCTCCGGTCGAGATGACGAGATATCGGACTGCTTAGAATGACCAAGCATGGCTGTCACGTTGCGTTCCTTCGCGAAGATCAATCTCGGATTGGCCATTGGTCTCGCCCGGCCAGACGGATACCACGAGCTCGCGACGGTGTACCAGTCAATCGCACTGCATGATTTCGTGACGGTGAGGGCGCGGCGGGCTGCGGCGACACGCATCGTGCTCACCTCCAACGATGAGCGTGTGCCTACGGATGCGCGGAATACCGCGTGGAAGATGGTGGAGCGGGTGCTGGCGGTGCTCGGCGTGGCGGCTGAGATCGAGATTCATATTGAAAAGCGGCTGCCGGTGCAGGGTGGGCTTGGGGCCGGATCGGCGAATGCGGCGGCGGCGTTGCTGGGGCTGGAGCGGGAGCTGGGCGAGTCCCTATCTGTAGATGACCGGCTGCGTGTCGCGGCGGAAATAGGATCCGACGTCCCGCTGTTCCTGCTGGGCGGAGCGGTGATGGGGTTGGGGCGGGGCGAAGTGGTTTCGCCGCTGGCGGATGTGCCGTCCATGCCCTGCGTAGTGGCCGTACCAGAGATTGGCGTGTCGACGCCTGCCGCTTTTCGGGAATGGGATGCGCGTCATTCCGCATTGACCCCCGAAGCCTCAGCCGATAGACTTAAAAGGTTGAGTCGGTCTGTCTCCGCAGTGTGGGGTCAGCCGCACTCCTCCGGTGTCTCCTGGGGCACACCTTCTGGGCCGGTTCAGCCGACAGAAGATTTAACCCACAAGGGAGACCTGGCCGAGACTCCGCTTCTCGCGCTTGTCCGCACCGGGATTGCAAACGACTTCGAAGAGGTCGTCTTTGCGCAGTATCCCTCTCTTGCAGACATCGTGCGTGTGCTTCGGGGCTCCTCCAGCCAGGCTGGTTCAGACCAGCGCGAGGATGCGGCTATCTATGCTGCGCTTTCGGGCTCGGGTTCGGCCCTGTTCGGGCTGTATGCGAGCGACGAAGCGGCAGATCGAGCGGCAGGGCGTCTTCGGGACCGCGGCATTGTGGCGCTGCGCACCGAAACCTTGCCTCGCGAGCAGTATTGGCGCACGATGTGGGGGGAAACGTAGCTTCCGGCGAAACTGCTGGCAGCATGTCACCCGTCTCTCCGCCAGCAGCCTGTTGGGCGATCGACTAATGGTAGGTCAAGTGCCTTTGGAGCACTTTGTCTAGGTTCGAATCCTAGTCGCCCAGCCACTCTGTTCCGGTGCATCGTGCCCCGGAGCGTCTGCCGCGGATGCAGTTGAAGCCGCGGTCCGAGCGTCAATTTTGTTGACTAGCGCAGTTCACCAACGCAAACCAGCTTGGGAGACACGTGATGAAGCAAGAGACGGCAGTGGCGACCGAAGTCGAGCCGGAGACGGCAAGCAGCAACAACTTTCAGCCTGCCCCGGAGCGTAAACGCAACCGCGGGCTGAGCGAGGACAAGCGCTTCAAGATTTTTGCGGGGTCGGCCAACCGGCAGCTTGCGGACGAAATCTGCAAGCAGATCGGTGTTCCCCTGGGTGAAACCAAGATCCAGCGTTTTGCCGATGGCGAGATTTATTTTCAACTGCTCGAGAATGTGCGTGGTGTGGATGTCTTCGTTGTTCAGCCGACGTGCAATCCGGTCGACTCAAACCTGGTGGAGCTGCTCATCATGATCGACGCCCTGAAGCGCGCATCGGCAGGCCGCATCACCACCGTGGTTCCGTATTACGGCTATGCCCGGCAGGACCGCAAAGATCGCCCGCGCGTGGCCATCTCGTCCAAGCTGGTGGCCGATCTGCTGACCACGGCGGGTACGAACCGCGCACTCTTCATGGATTTGCACGCGGCGCAGATTCAGGGCTTCTTCAATATTCCGGTCGATCACCTGTTCGCCAGTCCGGTGATGGTGGGCTACTTCAGCAAGAAAAATTTGCCGAACCTGACTGTCGTCTCGCCCGATGCGGGCGGCGTGGAACGGGCGCGTTTCTTCGCGACCAAGATGGGCGCGCCGCTGGCCATCGTGGACAAGCGGCGCACGGACATCAACGTGACCGAGGTGGTGAACGTGATCGGCGATGTGCGGGGACGCACCTGCCTGATCATCGACGACATTGTGGACACGGCGGGCACGCTGGTGAAGACCGCGCATGCGCTGCTGGACGAAGGCGCGGTCGAGGTCTACGCCTGCGCGTCGCACCCGGTGCTCTCCGGGCCTGCGATTGAGCGCATTGCCAGCTCGCGCATCAAGGAGCTGGTGGTGACCAATTCCATTCCGCTGTGCGAAGAGGCGAAGGCGGTGGACAAGATCAAGGTGCTGTCGATTGCCGGCCTGCTGGGCGCGGCGATCGAAAGCATTCACATGGAGACGAGCGTGAGCTCGCTCTTTAATTAGGGAATCGGGATCAGGGATTAACAAAATCAGAAGTTCTAACAAAGGGAGTAGAGAGTCGCTAACGCCGCTCTCCATGACCGAAAGGAAAACGAAACAATGGCAAGCACAGAACTAGTAACTGCGGTGACTCGCGAGGGCAAGTTCAACAAAAATGCGGCGCGGCGGGTGCGTGTTGCGGGCAAGATCCCCGCGGTGATCTATGGGGCGAAGGAGCCCTCGGTCGCGGTGGAGCTCGACCCCAAGCAGATCCTGCGCATCCTGCACTCGGACTCCGGTCACAACACCATCTTCGACGTGGACGTGAAGGGCAGCGCGCGTGTGAAGGCGATGATCGTGGACTGGCAGTATGAGCCGATCAAGGGCAGCCTGCTGCACATTGACCTGAAACGCATCGCGATGGACAAGTTGATGATCGTCGAGGTGCCGATCCATCTGGAAGGTATTCCGGTCGGAGTAAAGACGGAGGGCGGCCTGCTGGATCAGGTGCTGCGCGAAGTCGAGATCGAGTGCCTGCCGGGCGACATTCCGGCACACATCACGCTCGATGTTTCCGGGCTGAAGCTGCACGACGTTGTGCGCGTCTCGGATCTGCCGCACGAGGGCAAGTTCAAGTTCATCACAGACGAGGACGCGACCGTGGCGCACGTGACCGTGATCAAGGAGGAAGTGGCCGCGGAGCCCGATGCAGTAGCAGCGGCAGCGGCACCCGCGGAGCCCGAGGTGGTGAAGAAGGGCAAGCAGGAGACGGAGGAGGCAGGCGGCGATGCTGCCAAGGCCGGCGGCAAGAAGTAACGAGTGCCGCCCGGAGCGATGGGACCCGAGGGTGCCGTGCGGGGTCCGTTTCTGGTCATCGGCCTCGGCAATCCGGGGATCGAGTACCAGTGGACGCCGCACAACGCGGGGTTCCTGGCCATCGATCGGTTGGCCGAGCGGGCCGGGGCAGTGGTGAGCAATCGCCGCTGCCGCGCACTGACGGCGACCACGCGGATTGCAGGCAGGGAGACGGTACTGGCAAAGCCGGAAACCTTCATGAACCTGAGCGGGCTGTCGGTTCGGGCGTTGGTGGAGGAGTTCGGTGCAACGCAGCAGGACGTACTGATTCTGTACGACGAGCTGGCGTTGCCGCTGGGCACGTTGCGGGTACGGGCCGGTGGATCGTCGGGTGGCCACAATGGCGCGCGGTCGATCAATGACGCGCTGGGCACGGAGGAATGGGCAAGAATCCGGATCGGTGTCGGGCCGGAGGGGTTGGAGACGGCGTCGCGCCGGGGAAAGGATTACCTGCTGACGCCGATGCGGAAGAAGGATCTGGCGGTGCTCGACGAGGTGCTGGACCGCGTCGCTGAGGCCGTAGAAACAGTCATCGTGAGCGGCGTGCCCGCGGCGATGAACAAGTGGAACGCGCCGTCGGGGAATGGTTCTCCGAAGGCCGATTGAAGACGAATCAATTCGCGCAGTTCAGGTTTTGGATTTCAGGTTTAAGGGAAGAGAGAAACGCATGCAACGTAGCTATGAAGTGATGTTTATCGTGCGCCCGGATATGGAAGAGGCGGATGTCGACAAGCTGATCGCGGGACTGGAGCAGACGATCACCCAGGGTGGTGGCGTTCTGAAGTCCACCGAGAAGCTGGGCCGGCGCAAGCTGTCCTATATGGTGCGCAAGTTCAATGACGGCAACTACGTCCTGCTGGTGATTCAGGCAGAGGGCGGTCTGATGGCGGAGGTGGAGCGTCGTCTCCGCGTAACGGAGCCGGTGATCAAGTTCATCACTGTGCGCACGGACGAGGAAGAGAAGCGCGCTGACAAGATCAAGGCGATCCGGGCGACGCGCAAGAAGCTGAGTGCGCAGCCGGCTGCCGCGGCGCCTGAAGCCGAAGCAGCGCCTGTCGCAACAGAAACCGCGGCCAGCGCCTAGCGCAGTCCGCCGAAATCAACGCCGGCCACCCGCCGGCATCATTACAGCCGGTCCTGTTTACGCAAAGAAGCTGACAGCAGGGCCTGTCCCGCCGACTGAATACGAAAGCCGGGCGGGAAGAAAGTAGAAGGAAACCATGGCTGAAGAGACCAGCACAGCAACAGCAACACCGCGCGCGCCTGAAGGTGCGGCAACCGAGCGTCCGGCAGGTGATCGCCCTTCGGGAGACCGTCCAGAGCGCCCAGCGGGCGACCGTCCCGAGCGTCCCGCAGGCGACCGCCCTGACCGCCCCGCGGGCGGACGTGGTCCGGGAGGGCGTGGACCCGGTGGGCCCGGTGGGTCCGGTCCGGGCGGACGCAAGTTCTTCCGGCGCAAGAAGGTCTGCAAGTTCTGCGTGGAGAAGATCGACTCGATCCACTACCGCGATGTGCGACTGCTGCAGGGGTTCGTTGCCGAGCGAGGTAAGATTGTTCCCCGCCGCCTGACCGGTGTCTGCACCACGCACCAGCGGAGACTCACGCGCGCCATCAAGCAGGCCCGCAACATCGCCTTGCTCCCATTTGCCGCGCGGTACTAAATTGCCCAAGGCAGGTATGGCGCACCCCGGCCTGTGCCGAGTTCAGCGCCCACAACACTGAGGAGAGTTATGGAAGTCATTCTGAAGGAAGACGTCGACACACTGGGTCACCGCGGAGACGTGGTGAAGGTGGCCGACGGCTACGGACGCAACTTTTTGCTGCCGAAGAAGCTCGCGATTGAAGCCACCGCAGCCAACCGGAACGTGATCGAGCAGATGAAGCAGTCAGCCGTACGCCGTTCCGCGAAGGAAAGGGCCGATGCGCAGCAACAGGTCGCGCAGATGGAGCTGGTGGAGCTGGTCTTCACGCGCAAGGTGGGCGAGAACGAGCACCTCTTCGGTTCCGTCACCTCATCGGACATCGCGCACGCGCTGGAGCAAAAGGGCTACCCGGTCGATCGCCGCAAGGTGCAATTGGATGAGCCGTTGAAGCAACTGGGCGAGTTCCACATTCCGGTGAAGCTGCATCGGGAGGTGAGCGCGCACATCAAGGTCACGGTGAGCGCCGAGGGCGAAGCAGTCTAGCTTCGCTCACTCGCCTTGTGCGCAACCGGAAGGACACAGAGAGAAGGGCACCCTGCCTTGCGCAGCGTGCCCTTTTTTTTACTGCGTCCACGTCACCTCGGCTTTTCCGCGCCGTCTCGCGTCCGGTCCTTTCTCCCGCGGAGCCCACTTCTGAACAGAGTCGAATAGCATTTCGCTGCAGGACTGAGCCCAGGCATCGTATCCCTTCTCGCTTAGGGTGCTCGTTCGATGCATGCTGGATGACGCGGTTACTTTGCGATGTGTCCGGACTATTGGATCAGATCCGCAATCGGTTGTCTGAACGAGATACTGTACTAGCCACGGGCGAGGGTGGCACCGTCAATCAAGTTTCCTGGCGGCCGCTCGCAGGCTGGGAGGCGGTCATCCGCAGCGGGGCAGTGGCAGAGTGGCGAGTCTTCGCGGACAACAAGGCGGTCTACGAAATTTTGGCGCGACGTGCCCGATGGTCCAAAGGCCGCATTGGTGAATCGTTTCGGCTTGATGAGTGACTCGGAAGCATCCGCACGTCGAATGATCCATCCGGAATCGATCTCCATTCGTTCGTGTCGGCCTTAACTCTCGCGTCACCCCCGGCCGCAGATTGTGCCTGCCTGCCGATCTAATCCGGCATGATTGAAGAGAGACAGCCTGAGCTTCGGCTCCTGCGAGGTGCTCTGATGATCATCGCGCGATGCTTCGCTCTCTCGCTTGCGCTGGCGCTTCCTGCGGCTGCGCAACAGTCGCTGCCTTCGCAGCAGAATCCTCCGCAGCCGAACCCTCCCCAGACAGAGCCGACGATGCCGTCCATCCGGCTGCCCAATGGCCGCGCGGGACTGACCTCGCCCATCGACAACACCATGGTGAAGACGGACAGCGCACCCGCGGGCGCGCTGCCGCCGATTGTCCCCGCGGGGCGGCCGAGCATCGGATTGGTACTGGATGGTGGCGGGGCGCTCGGCCTTGCGCACATCGGGGTGCTGAAGTGGTTTGAGGAGAACCGGATTCCGGTGGATCGCATCACCGGAACCAGCATGGGCTCGCTGATCGGTGCGCTCTATGCGACGGGCCGCTCGGCGGAGGAGATTGAGGAGGTCGCCACCGGCGCGGAGCTGCCGAACATCTTTCACCTGTCGGTGGACTACGACCAGTTGAGTTATCGCCGGCGTGAGGACCGGCGGGAGATGCCCGGTGCATTTCAAGTAGGCCTCAAGGGTGGCATCAGCCTGCGTAATGCGCTGCTGACGGATCGCGGTCTGAATGACTTTCTGCACGATGAGCTTCAGAACTACGATGGGGACGGTCTTCGCTTCGATGAGCTTCCCATTCCGTTCCGCTGCGTCTCTACGGATCTGAACACGCTGCACCGCGTGGTCTTTTACGGCGGCTCGATGCCGCTTGCTGTGCGCGCGTCGATCGCGATTCCCGGGATTTTTGCGCCGGTGAAGTACCAGGGGCACTACCTGGTAGACGGCGCGATCATGGAAAATTTGCCGACCGAGGTGGTGAAGCAAGATCTGCGAGCGGACGTCGTGATCGCGGTGCTGCTGCCCTCGACGGAATTCGCCGACAGTGACGTAGCCTCGGTAGTGGGCGTCTTCGCGCGTGCATTTTCGGCGGGAACGGCACGTAACGAACGCGAGTCGGTGAAGCTGGCGAATGTCCTGCTGACGCCGGATACGGGTAAGTTCGGCGTGGGCGAGTATAGCAAGGCGAAGGAACTGATTAATATCGGCTATGCGGCGGCCCAGGCCCAGCGCGAATCGCTGCTGAGATATCAGTTATCGCCGGATGCGTGGAGGGAATACCTGGCCGGAAAGCGGGAGCGGCGGCATGCGCGCCCGGGACTGCTGAAGACGGTGAGGATTCAGGGCGGCTCGGCCGGCGCACAGCAAAGCGTCTCCAACAGCCTGAAGCCGCTGGAAGGAAAACCGATTGAAGCGAAGCCCCTCATCCAGGCACTGAACCGGGTGCAGAATAATCAGACCTACGAAGCGGAGTTTGTGACGCTCGCTCCGCGACGGCCCGGGGCTATGAATGAAACCACAGGATCCGGGCCTGATAACGGCGTCCTGGTGGATCTGGAGCCTACGCGCAATGGTCCGCCGTTTCTGCTGATCGGTAGTGACATTACCGCGATGACCGACAACGTAACCCGCGGCACCTTCGATCTGCGGCTGATCGACAACGACTTCGGCGGCTATCGGTCGGAGCTGCGCAGCGATCTGCGCATCGGATTCCTGACCCAGGCTTCAACCGAGTACTACCGCAGATTGCGAGAGGGTGGGCTGTTTGTGCAGCCGCATGTCGGCTTACTGCGCCAGCCGGTCTACATTTTCCTCAACCAGCATCGCATCGCGGAGCGGCTGCAGCAGAATGCGGGAGGCGGCGTGGATTTCGGACGGACCTATCACTCGCGCGCACAACTTGCAGCAGAGTGGCGCTACGAGACGGTGCGCTGGCATACGGCGAGTGGGAACGACCTGCGCCCGAACCTCTCTGGAACGGCGCAAAGCAGCGTCCTGCACTACACCTACAACAGCCTGAACACGGGGCAGGTTTCAACGCGCGGTGTGCTGTTCGACGTCGCCGGCGGCGCACTCTACCACGCAGTGGCCAGTCAGAATGCGCCGGTAGCCCACCTCAGCATCATGCATTCGACAGAATTTGCCGACAGGAACATTGTGGGCTTGGCCATATCTGCGGATACTTACTTCCGCCGCAATGTTGCGGACCCTCTGCGCTTTACGCTGGGTGGCCCGATGCGTCTCTCTGCATCGTCGATTGACGAGTATCGCGGCAGTGACGACATGCTGATGCGCGCCTTTTATCTGCGGCGCATCGCCTCGCTGCCCACGCAGTTGGGCGATGGGCTTTATATCACCGGCGCCTATGAAGCGGGCGAGGTGTGGTCGCCAGAGCGGCCTGCATTTCTGCGACAGGATGGTGTCCTGGGCGTGCTGGCGACGACGCCGCTCGGCTCACTCACTCTGGGAGGCGCGGTGGGCGATGCCGGGCGAAGGAAAATATTCTTCACCTTCGGGCGGCTGTTCTGAGCGAGGCAGATGAGTATGCGGCTGCCGTAAACTGTTCGCATGGCGCGAACTGAATCCACGATGCAGCCGCTGGGCAAGCTGGCCCCCGACTTCTCCCTTCCCGATGTTCTCTCCGGCAAGATGGTGAGCCGCGATGGAGTGAAGGGCGCGGGCGGCCTGCTGGTGATGTTCCTCTGCGTGCACTGCCCGTTCGTAAAATATGTGGAGCAGGGCATCGCTCGCTTTGCCGGCGACTATGCGGGACAGGGGCTGGGTATCGTGGGCATCAGCAGCAATGATGCTGTTGCAGTTCCTGATGATTCGCCCGAAGGCATGCGCGCGCAGGCGAAGCGGCTCGGCTTTACTTTTCCCTATCTCTACGACGAATCGCAGCAGGCGGCGCGCACCTATGAAGCGGCGTGCACTCCGGACTTCTTTCTCCATGATCGCGATCTGAAGCTCGTCTATCGCGGGCAGTTCGATGCGAGCCGGCCCAGCCTGAAGGTTCCGGTGACGGGCAGCGATTTGCGCCGTGCAGTGGAAGCGCTGCTGGCGGGCAAGCCGCCGCTTGAAGAGCAGCACGCGAGCCTGGGCTGCAACATCAAATGGAAATAGGAATCGTGGTCACATCGCCGTTGCTGCAGATGTGACCGGCTTCAGAGCGAAATGATGCTTTACCGGCTGTGCGTCCTTCTGCTGCTGCGCGATGGATGAGGCAATTGCCTGCTGCATTGCCTGCTGCTCCGGCTCGGGCGCGGCCTCCGGATCCTCGTGCGTACCGGCGATCGTCGTGAAGAACTGTCGCTCGAGCTCATTGCGGTGGTCGGTCTCCCAAGCGAGTGTTTGCGACTGCCGCAGCATTGGCGTTGCCATGCGCGCGAGGTTGACGCCGTGCGACAACGTCTCTGCGGTGAAGCTGGCGACGGGCTGACCGTCAATAGTGAGGGCGTAGGAGCCTGGCGCGACTCCGGTGACAATCAGCTTCTCCTGATCGAGCGCAGCTTCAATGCCGCCTGCTTCGAAGGCCGCGTCGCTCAATGGGTCGGTAGCTGCGAGGGGCAGCGGCAACGGCAGGGCATTCTCGATCTCCGTCCACTGAAGCTCGTCTGTCTTCTTCTCGCGTTTCAGATCCGTGACGCTGGCGTTCTGGACGTCAGTGATCCTTACAGCGTGTGCATCCACGGTCACGCTGCTGACGAGAGACGGAGCGTGCCAGGCTTTGAGGATGGCCGCTGCCATCACCCAGTGCACGCCCTCCCGGGGATGAACCCGATCCGGGATGAGGCGGGAGGCGAGATCTGGATGTGCGGCTTTGACCTTCTGGAGCACGTCGACCACGGGCGCGTTGCAGTCGACGAAACTCTGATGGGTGCGGTCGGCCTCTTTGCGATCGAACTCGCTGTAGGCCTGCATGACCTCGTTGTAATGCTTGGTGGGATAAGTGATGTCGTCGTACGGAGATGGCCCGATAAGCGTGAGCTTCGCGCCGGGTGCGCCGCTGAGGATCGTGTCCACCATGGATCTGTAACCGTCCTGGTACGTTTTCTGGACTGCGGTGTTCGGCGGGCGGTAGTAGCCGTCGTTCATGCCAAGCATGACAGTCACGACGCTGGGCCGGTAGGGCAGAATGTCGCGCTGGATGCGCAGATCGATTGGTCCCTCTGCGCCGCCGGAGACTTTGTCGCCGCCCACGCCGGACTGCGTCCACTGCACTTTCCAGGTTGGAAAGCGCGTGAGCACGTACTCCTCAACGAACGTCGAATAGAGGCGCTGGTCGGTGATGCTGTCGCCGTAGAGGACGACGCGGTCGCCATCGTGAATTGCGAAATCGCCGGTGGTGGATGGGCTCGTGGTTTGCGCCTTTGCGAAAGGCAGAGCGGAGAGCAGCAGGGCCGCACAGAGGGCAGCAGGTTTCGCGATATCACTCATGGAGCAGAAGTCTAACTCAGGTTCCAAAACGTAGTAGGCTCAGGCTGTGCCGACCGATTCCTCATCGCGCGAGCCGTTGCTTTCGATCGATCAGTTGACGATTGCGTTTCGTGGCAAGCCCGTGGTGCGTGAGCTGAGCCTGGCGATCGAGCCGGGCCGCGTGCTGGGATTGGTTGGTGAGTCAGGCTCCGGAAAGTCGGTGACCTCGCTCGCGATCCTTGGCTTACTGGAGAGCGCGGCGGAGGTGCGGGGCAGCATCCGCTTCGATGGCGAGGATCTGCTGAGGCTGCGGCCGGAGGCGATTCGCCGCTACCGCGGCAGACGCATCGCCATGATCTTTCAGGAGCCCATGACCGCGCTGAACCCGGTCATGCCGGTGGGGCGGCAGATTGCGGAGTCGATTGAGACACATCAACCTACGTTGACGCGGCGTGAGGTGCGCAAGGCAGTGATTGCCAATTTGGAAGCGGTCGCGCTGCCCGACGCTGAAAGGCGATATTCCGATTATCCGCATCAGTTCTCCGGCGGTCAGCGACAGCGCATCCTAATAGCAATGGCGCTCGCGAACCGGCCACAACTGCTGATAGCGGACGAGCCAACCACGGCGTTGGATGTCACGGTGCAGGCGCAGGTGCTGAAGCTGCTGCGCGATCTGCAGCAACAGTTCGGTCTGGCGATGCTGTTCATCTCGCATGATCTCGCCGTCGTTGCCGAGGTGGCGGACCGCGTTGCCGTAATGCGGCATGGATGGCTGCTGGAGCAGGGCAGCAGCGCGCAAATTTTTCACACTCCTCGACATCCTTACACGCGTAGCTTGCTTGGAGCTGTGCCCACTCTGGCTACGGATCGTATGCAGCCTCTCGCGACGCTGCCGCCGGAGGCAAATGCCACGCCCGGATCATGGATGGAGTACGACGTTGGTCACCAGGTACGAGCGCTTTCCTAACGGCCGCGTGCCCATTCGTGACATCCTGAAATGGACTCTCAAGGCTCCCAGTTGAAACGATAAGTCGCCGTAGTCCGTACTTATAGAAGACTTGCTCCAGGCTTTCCCCCATGCGTGCTCTCATTCTTTCGGACATCCACGCAAACATGCAGGCATTGGCCGCCGTGCTGGCTGCTGCGCCGGAGCATGACATTATCTGGAATCTGGGTGACGTCGTCGGCTACGGCGCGTCGCCGAACGAAACCATTGTTTGCCTTAAAGAGCTGAACAGCGTCTACGTACGCGGCAACCATGACCGTGCGTGCTGCGGCCTGACATCGCTCGATGATTTCAATCCGGTGGCGCGGCAGGCTGCCGAATGGACCCATGCGCAACTTTCACGCAGCCGCCGCAAATGGCTCTCCGACTTGCCGCAGGGGCCAGTAGAGGTCGGGGATGGGCTGGTGTGCGTGCACGGATCGGCCGCGGATGAGGACATTTACGTTCAGTCGCTGGGCGAAGCGATCGATGCACTGCAGGCGGCGCCGAGCGCGTGGGTGGAGTTTTACGGTCACACGCACGTGCAGGGTGGTTTCGTGCGCAGCGATGATGGCTGGTATGTCTTCAAGCCGGAGTACACGTCGAAGCACAACGAGGAATTCTTCGATCTGCCGATGCGCCGCGGAGTGCGCTATCTGCTGAATCCGGGGTCAGTGGGGCAGCCGCGGGACGGCGATTGGCGCGCGGGGTTTGCGCTCTATGACGACGTGGTGTCGGTGGTGCGCTTCTATCGCGTCCCCTACGATCTGGACCGTGCGCAGAAGAAGATTCTGGCAGCGGGATTACCGGAGAGGCTGGCCACCCGGCTGGCTGACGGCCTTTAGACCATCTCATTGTTGCCGGCGTAGTTGAATTTTGCCAAGTGAGGCCTTTCTTGACGGAAAGCCACCTGGCCCATAGCGTCTGGCGAACACCTACTGTGAAACGGTCACGCGCGCGGCCATCACCTGCGAAGCAAATCGCTCCATCTCTTCGCGCTGGGGGCTTGACTGCAACAGCAACAGATTCACTCCGACCTCCGAAAACGCAGCGACGCGCTCCTTCACCTGCTCCGGTGTGCCGACCAGTCCGCTACGCAGGCCACGATTGGAGACTGAGTAGTCCTCGAGCGAGATCTTCTGTTCGAGCTTCGAGCCAGTCACCCATTGCTGGTAGTTCTGGTAGCCGCGCGCAGACTGCTGCACATCCGTGATGCGCGCCACCTCGCGCTGCGCCTCCGCTTCGGTGTCGCGGACGATCGCGTAGCCGGCGACGCCGTAGATCATCGGCGGCAGACTCAGTCGTTCGCGCCGCTCGCGCATATCCGCAATTTTGTGAGCGACAATCTCCGGCGGATCGCCGTGCATCAGGTAAGCGTCGCACTTGGCGGCGATCAGGTTCTTGGCCGTCTCACTTTCGCCGCCGGCATACAAGGTGGGGCGCGGTTGGCGCAGCGGCTTGGGCGAGAGCACGTTATCTGCAACGGAATAGTAACGGCCACTGTAGCTGAAGTGCTGTTGTCGCCAGCAGCCGTCGATCACGTCCAGCCACTCGGAGGTGCGTGCGTAGCGGTCGTCATGCGTGTCGAAGTGCACGCCGTATTTCGTGGCCTCATCGGCCCACCAGCTGGAGACGACGTTGAGGGTGAGCCGGCCGTTGGCGATGCGATCGATATTGGCGGCTTGCTTGGCGAGCAGCGCGGGGTTGTGGAAGGTGGGCCGCACAGCAACCATCAACTCCATTTTCTTGGTGACTGCGGCGAGCGCCGCAGCGGTGGACCACGCATCAAGAGAAGGTGCTTCCACGCCTTTGATGTCGTTGAGGTTCAGCTCGGCGATGAGAGATAGGTCATAGCCCAGCGCCTCGGCGCGCAGGGTCAGGTCGCGGACGTATTCCCAGGTTGCAGCCATGCTCTCGTCTTCGACATTGCGCAGCCAGCCGCCGAAGACAGGCATCCAGAAGCCATACCTCATCGCGTGATCAGCCATGCGCCAGCTCAGGCACGCGTGAAGATTTGGCCGCTTCCGCTTCAAGCCAGTCGGCGAGTTTCGCGAAGGGATCGAAGCCGACCACGTTGACACCGTCGGCGACAAAGTTCGAGAGCGCATTGATGTCGTAATAGAGGCGCTGGCCGTCGCGATCGTCGGTGATGTATTCGACTCCGCCAATTTCGATGCCGGCGTGCTGCATGATGCGTTCGACGTCGGCAATGACTTCGCGCGGCGGCTGAAAGCCTTCGACGCGAATTCCAGTCTTTGGAGCGTCGATGGCGCACGCAGCACGATTCAGCTCGACGCCGCTCGTGGTACGGCAGATGTCTGCAGGGCACAGGTCGAAGGTCTCGCCGGTGATGTGGACTTTGATCGCGTAGAGATACCGGCCGTTCAGCACTTCGACGCGGACGATGTGGGCGTCGCGCGCGGGAATAAATTCCTGCACCAGCGCGGTCGAGTCCATGCCAAGGGCGAGACCGTCCGCAGTGCCGGCAGGCTGCGCGGCAGCAGCGGCGAGCTGCGTCGGATGGTCGAAGCGCTTCACGCCGGCACCGCTGCCGCCGATGTTCGGCTTGACGACGACAGGCCAGCGGAGACCTTCCGTAACCGAGGTGGCTTGTGCAGCGCGATGGATGACGCGTGCCTTCGGATACGGCAGGCCGAGCTCTTCGAGCAACGAGAGCTGAGCCGCCTTCGACAATTCAGTGCGGAATGCCTTGAGACCGTTGATGACGCGCACACCGCGCCGTTCCAGATGTTCCAGGAAACCGAGGGTGTAAAAAATCTGGTCGCCGTGGTCGCGATTCCAGGCCGAGGGGCTCATCCGGTTGAAGACCAACGCGTAGTCCTGTTCAGGGCGCTGCTCCGGTGCAAAGGTATGGTCCGGCGCATGCAGCTTGACGTAGCTGGTGCCGCGCCGATCGAGCTCCGCGAAAAGCGGCTTAAACCAGTTGGGCTGCTCATAATAGATCGCGATGGGCAAGGAGGAAGATTGCATGGCACTCCTGTGACGCAGAAAGGGCGACCGGAGTTACACCGGACGGCTGTCTTCACGTTAGCAACAAGGCGGGCAGGCAGCAACCGCGAGCGCTTCCTCCTTAAAAGAGCAGGTTCGCTTTGCGCGGCAGCGGCAGGTTGAAGTGCTCGTAGGCCAGCCGCGTGGCGACCCGGCCGCGTGGCGTGCGGTCGAGGAAGCCGATCTGGATTAGGAACGGCTCGTAGACCTCTTCGAGCGCGTCTTCCTCCTCTGCGAGCGTGGCGGCCAGCGTATTCAGCCCAACCGGGCCACCATCATACTTCTCGATGATGGTCAGGAGCAGGCGGCGGTCCAGCTCGTCGAAGCCATGTGCGTCCACTTCGAGCAGCTTGAGGGCAGCCTGCGCTGTCGCCCGATCAATGATCCCGGTGCCGCGCACCTGCGCATAATCGCGCACACGGCGCAGCAGCCGGTTGGCAATGCGGGGCGTGCCGCGCGAGCGGAGCGCGATCTCGGAGGCGCCGTCTGCGTCGATAGGCACCTGCAACACCTCTGCCGAGCGTTCGACCACATAGCGCAGCTCGTCTTCGGTATAGAATTCCAGGCGCAGCAGGATGCCAAAACGTGACCGCAGCGGTGACGAAAGCAGGCCGGGCCGGGTAGTTGCGGCGACAAAAGTGAAGGGCCGGATCTCCATGACGTGCGTGCGTGCCGCCGGGCCCTGGCCGATGATGATGTCGAGCTTGTAGTCTTCCAATGCGGTGTAGAGCTTCTCTTCCAGCACCGGCTGCAGGCGGTGAATTTCGTCCAGAAAGAGCACCTGGCGTTCGCGCAGGTTTGTAAGGATTGCGGTGAGGTCGCCCTGGATCTGCAGCGCAGGCCCGGAGGTTTGCTGGAAGCCGACGTCGAGCTCGTTCGCGATGATGGAGGCGAGCGTGGTTTTGCCGAGTCCCGGCGGCCCGAAGAGCAGCACATGGTCGAGCGCCTCGCCACGGCTCTTCGCCGCCTCAAGCGCAATGGCCAGTTGCTCCTTCGCCTTGTTCTGGCCGATGAACTCAGCCAGCCGTCGAGGCCGCAGCTTCAGCTCGAAGGAGCTGTCTTCCTCGCCGCGCGTTGCCGAGACCAGCCGCTCCGGATCGTTGTCGCTGCGCTTCACAATCCGGAGTGTATCAACCGGCAAAGTGTGGGTGGCTACTTGCGGAAGTTCTGCGCATAGGTATCGGGCGGCATGCCGGCGGTGCGCGCTGCATCGCGCCGCGCAAACGCGTCCTGGCGATTCATGCCTCCGCCCAGCGTGACGAGATACGGCGCATGCCCGCTGGGAGAGAAGACCTGGGGCTCGAGGTTCGGATACTGAGCGGCCAATTCGGCGGCCTTGCGCTGCGCAGCCGTTTGCTGATTGTAGGTGTAGGCGACGACGTGCCAGACGCTGCGCTCGGCCCCTGCGGGCGTGGACTCCGCTGGCGCTTTTGTGGCTGAAGGTTTGGTACCTGGCCTGGGCGCAGATTTCACCGTCTCGGGCGCTCCCATCGTAGCTGCCGCGTCTCCCACGGGAGTTGCCGCGGGCGGAACATCCGCGGGTGCCGCTTGCGGCGTGCTGGCGGAGGAGGCTGCTTCTCCGCTGATGGGGGTATGACCGGTGGGGCGTTTCGAGGCGTACCAGAAGACCACGAGGGCGATGGCCATGAGGACGATGGCGGCGATCGCGATGCCGGGCCGTTTGCGTGTTCCCGACTTCGCTTCGTCTCTCCTGCGCGTCACGCCAGGGTTCCCAGCGGCCGGCGCAGCGCTGCGCGGAGCGGGTTGCGCCGCGGCCGCAGCAGAGGCGCTCGTGGAGGTGCTGGCAGCCGAGACGCTCGCGCCCGCGGCTCCGGCATTTGTCACAGCCGGTCCGCTCAGCACGCGGCGCATCCCGGCAAGTGAGCCGTTGGCGCCGGTGCCTGCGCGCACCAGGGTGGCGAACGGAGCGGGAAGCTGCAGCGCATCGCGTTCGCTCGAGAAGCGGCGCCCGGTGAGCGCGTTGTAGATCAGGGCGGCCAATGCGGGAGCGTCGCTTTCACCGCGCCGCGGCGCCAGGCAATCGCTGCGCAGCTTGATGTTGTCACCCACGCCGAGCACGCCCGAAGCGTCCACGTGGCCATGATGCAGGCCGGCGCTTTCCACGGCCTCGAGAGCGCTCAGCAGGCTTTCGGCGATTTCACGAGTTTCGTCGGGCGTCAGCGGGCGTTCACGAAGAACCTCAGCAAGCGTCTGGTCGAAGGGCTCCATGAGCGCGTACACCAGCGACTCGTCTTCCAGACGTCCGGCGCCAACCTTACGAATCACGAGCAGGCCCGGATGTTCCACGCGGGCGGCTGCCCGGAGGCGTGCCTCGACAGCCTCTTCATCATTCAACGCTTCAAAAACGCTGAGCACGGCCGGCTCTCCGCTGGAGCCGATGGTGGAGAACCATGCGGTGCGGCCTTCGCTGCGCAGCAGCTTACTCAGTGTCAAGCCGTCGAGTGTCTGTCCTTCGATCTCGTTCCAGAGCGGCATGTAGTTTCATCCCCGTAGGTGAAGTTCAGGGCAGAAGAAAAGGGCACGTCCGCGCCACCTGAGATTGGAGGTCGCCGGGACGCAGCCGAAGACTTATGCGCAGCAAATGCCGGGCATGCGGCATCGCCCGGCTGTCCTGCTCTTTGTTCTCTGGTGAGTCTACTCTTTGGCCACTCAGGCCAGGTTGACTTCGACCGGCACTGGCCCGACGACTGGCGAATTTTGCGCACGCTCTGTTGCGCCACCCGCTACCACCCGGCCGCCCGCTCCTGCGCGCGCCAGCAGGCGCATGCCTTCGCCGGCCATCTCACGGGCCATCTGGCGCAGCTCCTCGGGGCGCTCGTTATGGGTGTTGGTGAGTTCCACCAGCGCGGCCGCGGCCTTCAGCTTGGCCACGCCATCGAAGGATGCAAGGCCTGCAGCGCCACCCGTGGCCTGAATGATGCAGTCGGCCGTAATTTTGAACATCGTGTCGCCCTGAATGACGAAGGCGACCAAGTACTTCTCCGGGGTCGTGGGTGCAGTGCTCATGTGTAGCAGTCCTCTCGTGCAGTGTTTCCTGGTTCTTTCAGAACACTCTGTGTGATGGGTTTGGGTCAAGAGCAGAACGCCAAATCCCAGTACACATTCTGGTTCCTTCCACTCTGCGATACCATCACGGTGCACATGCCCGACACGAATTCTTCGACAGAACCCACCTCTGCCCTCGCCACTCTGCTGACGGAAAGCCGCTACACGCCGAGCGAGCGCATCGACGAACTCTCGACCACTGAAATGCTTCAGGTGATGAACGCGGCGGATCGCGAAGTGGCCGATGCCGTGGCTCGCGAGATCCCGGGGATTGCGCGCGCGGTCGATGCCATCGCTGCTGCACTGGCGCCGGAACGGGGCGGACGGCTGTTTTATGCAGGCGCCGGTACATCGGGACGGCTTGGCGTGCTCGATGCCTCGGAGTGTCCGCCGACCTTCAATGTGCCGCCGTCCATGGTGCAAGGGTTCATCGCGGGCGGCGACTACGCGTTGCGCCACTCGGTGGAAGGTGCGGAGGACTCGCCGGAACTGGGGGCGACGGATCTGCGCGCGCATGGCTTCACTGCGAATGATGTGCTGGCCGGCATCGCAGCCAGCGGCCGCACGCCGTACGTGCTGGGCGCGATGGAATATGCTCGGTTGCTCGGTGCGGTCACCATCGGGGTGAGTTGCGTGCCGGATTCGGCAGTCGCCCGCGCTGCGGAGATCGCCATCACGCCCGCGGTTGGGCCGGAGGTGGTCACCGGATCGACGCGGCTGCGTGCCGGCACGGCGACCAAGCTGGTGCTGAACATGCTTTCGACCGGCGCGATGATCCGGCTGGGCATGGTCTACAGCAACCTGATGGTCAACGTGCAGCCATCGAATGAGAAGCTCGCCGATCGCGCAGAGCGGATCGTCGTCGAATTGACAGGACTGCCGCGTGAGCGTGCAGCAGCGTTGTTCCGCGAGGCGGGATCGATCAAGGCAGCCGTCCTGATGCATGCGCATGGATTGAGCCGCGAGCGGGCCGATGCCCTGCTCGCGGGCGCACATGGACATCTTCGTCATGCCATGGAAGCGGCGGAAACCAGAGAAAAAGAAACAGGAATCAGGGAATAAAGACCTGCATTGCCCGTCTTCTGCTTCACCGCTGCGGGCGCCGTCATCAAGCACCCGCGTGGAAGGCCGTAGCGCGAAACAGCGTGTAGCATGGCGTCCGGTACACTGAACAAGACGCCTTCTCATGGCCACAGATACCTCCCAGCCAGTCCTGATGCCGGCTTCTCACGAAGAGGCGTCCGGCGCCACAGCGCGTCCGGAACATCATCCGGGACATCATCTGCGCCGCTTTCGTTTCGACCGCCCGCAGAAGATCGCAGCGCTGCTGCTTCTTCTGCTGCTGGCGCAATGCTTGCGGCAGATTGCGCGCGCGCCGCTGACCGAGAAGGACTATCAATACGCGCGCTGCGGCCGGGAGATCTGGGAGCGGCCTTCGCCCATCGCGGGCTACTTCACCAGTTGCGGCAACATCCACGATGGCGTGCTGGCCTATCGCATGGCGGGGCTGCCGCTCACCATCGAGCGGCTGCTGGCCGGTCAGAGCAGCGATACCAGCACCTGGGAGATGCGGCACGAGCTGAGTTACGTGCGGCTGCTGCTCCGTTTTCCCTTTACCATCGCAGCGCTGCTGCTGGGTGGTGCGCTGTGGTGGGTCACGCGGCGACTCTTTGGCAATCTCGGCGGTTTTGTCGCGCTGGCTTTCTACTGCGTATCGCCGGCGATCGTAGCGGAAGGCTCGCAGCCCAACGCAGAGATCACGACCGCGCTTGGTATATTCGCGACCATCTACACAGCGATTGGCGTTGCCCACGCGATGCAGGGGCCGCGGCGTAAGTGGCGGCCGCGCATCGTGCTGCTGGCGGCCGGCCTTGCGCTGGTAGCAGCGTCTCATTCAGCCGCGCTGCTGCTGACGCTGCCACTCGCGCTCTTCTTCATGGTGTATCTGGCGGAACGCAACCGCACGGCTGTCCCGATGGTGATGATCGCGGGCACGCTCGGTGCGTTTCTGCTGCTCTTTGCCTGCTATGCCTTTCATCCGGATGCGCTGACCTATTACTTCCGTTCCGGCGCCGGCCGTCTCGGCATCGGCACGGCGGCAGCCCGCGCGCATCTCTTCTCTTTCGGAAATGCCGGCATTGCGATTGCGTTGGCGGCCGCGCTGGTGCTGTATCTGGCGACGCGCCGCTCGCGTTACTTCGGCAATACCATGCCATTGATCATTGCGCTGTGCTTTGTGCCGCTGGTCACGACGGGTGTCTTTGGGCAGCCATGGCTGTGGGCGCTGCCCTTTTTGATGACGTTTATCGGCGGCGTCTTTGCTGACGCGCTGGAGTCGCGCCACGGGCGCATCTTCCGCTGGGCCGTGATCGCCATGGTGGCGCTGCAGGCGCTTCTCACCACAGTGCTGGCCGTACCCGCATAACGCAGAACTCACAGACTGCCTGCTTTCACCTCATTTCACCTGCGGATCCTGCGTCGTCTCCTTACGCCGCATCAGGGAAATGGCTCCGAAATGTACCGGCACGTAGACATAGTGTGGGCTCGTGGCGGCGGCATTTTCGCCGAAGGCGGCAGGATTGTGCATGATGACGAAATCCGGTTTGTCCTGCTCGAGCCATGTTTGCAAGTCACGATGCTGCAGCAACACGGCGTTCTTCGGATTGGTGAGCCCAATGATGTCGTCGACGTAACGATCCGTGTACCAGCCGATGCTGCCCGTTTCGACCGAGGCGATCTTCGCGCCGGGGGCAGAGTGCACCGACAGCCACTTATCGGCATTAACGTAGTCCTCGCGAGGACCGATCCGGCTAAGGCTCCATGCGGCGGCGATTGTGCATTGCACGATGACCGCTGCCAGCAGAATATGCGCTAGGCGCGTCTGTGGTATTCCAGCGACTGCATAGACCAGCAGGAAGAAGATGAATGGCGCGTCGTACCAGTGGTAATTGGGAATATTCAGAAGTAAATAAAACGACAGCAGGCCGCCGAGAAATGGCAGCAGAATGCGATTCATTGGCGTCCCGCGATGAGCTCGGACGCCGAGTATCCCGAGAATCACAGCAAGCGGCAACACATAGGGGGAGCCACGAAAGAAGCTGAAGATGGGCCCCACATGCATAAACGCGCGCGGCCATCGTCCCCAATATCCTGAGAATCCCTGAGCGAATTTGGCGGAGGCTGAGGAAGGAAGCAGCGCGCCGTAGAAATGAAAGTTAAAAGCCAGGTAGCCGGCCAGGATCAGCGTGGGCAACGCATAGGCGCGGATCGTTGGAAAATGACGCGGAAAACTACGCGTGCGCCAGATATCCGCTGCGATCACGACGGCGAGAAGTCCGCCTTCAAACCGCGTCAGGGTTGTGAGCAGCGCCAAGGTTGGCACCCACTCCAGCTTGCCTTCGCGGTAGACGGTCAAAGTAAGCACGATCAGGAACAAAAAAAGGCTCGTCTCCATCCCGAAACAAAGGTAGAAGTACTCGGTCGATGCGATGAGCACGCCTGACCACGGCGCGAGGTCCTCAGCAAGAATGCAGGCTGCGGCCAGAAAACCCGCGCTCAGCAGATTTCCGGCGAGCAGAATTTTGCCATGGAGGGCCCACGAAGCGATCAGCAGCAGGACAGAGAAAAGAGGTGAAGACAGCGCATTGACGCGCTCGCCGGCATTGAACACCAGGCCCATGCCGTGGAGAGCATTTCTGGTGTAGCGCGCATAAATGAGGGCGTCATCGAGCTGAAAATTTCTTCCGGTAATGAAGAGGAGAGCGGTAATACCGCAGATGGCCAAAATCGCGGCGGTTCGCCTGGACGTCGCTTTATGAAACATGGAAGGGCCATGGTAGCAAAGGCATTGCAAAGTGCTTAGGCATAGTGCGTCTGGAGTACGGGGGATTCCGATCCGCCCGCCGCATCAAACTTGACTGCAGTCTTGATTGCAACGAAATGGATGGGGAAGCGATTCCGCTGGGCGCTTTGATTCGCAGCGCGATCGGGGCGGGACCGCTTCTCATCCTGGCGCATGCCTGGTACTGCCGGAAGCCTCCTCCGGTAATGGCTTTCCTGAGCTATGTAGGGATGCCGTCGCGGTGAGCTAGCTGCGGCAAGGATTGGTGTACCAGATCTGCACTTTGCGGCGGAGCCTTCATCACTTCGAGAAACGCGGTCTGGAAGGTCTGCATCTCCTGCGCCGTGCCCACGGTGATGCGGACGTTCGTAGGCCATGCGGGCCACACGCGGCCGATGTACACCTTTTTCGCCTGCATCGCCGCGATTACCTGCTTCGCATCGCGGCGGGTGTCCAGCATGAAGCAGTTGCTCTGCGACTGCGTGTAGCTGTAGCCCTGCTTGTCCAGCCAGGCGAAGGTCTGCTCGCGGTTGTCGGCGTTGATCTTCTTGCGCTCGGGGATCATCTCCGGATGCTGCAGGCTGGCGTTTGCCGCGGCTGCCGCAGTGATGGGCATGGCATTCATGCCATAGGTCTGCAGCTTCGCCAGCAGGTCGGGACGTCCGGCGGCAAAGCCGCAGCGCAGGCCAGCCATGCCATAAAGCTTGGAGAAAGTGCGCAGCACGATGACGTCCTCGCCGGCTCGCACCATGTCCATGCAGCTAGGCACGTCTGCGAAGTGGATATACGCCTCGTCGATGAGCAGGATCGAGCCCTTTGGCTTGTTCTTCAATGCCCAGACGATCTCGTTCTTCGGCGTGGTGGTGCCGGTCGGGTTGTTGGGATTGCAGATGTAGAAGACTCCCGCGCTGGGGCCGGCGGCGATCATCGCCTTTACATCGTGGGCGTGCGTGTCGCGGGTCAGCGGCACTTTGAATATCTTTGCGCCCGCCATATCGGCGGCGTTCATGCCCGCTTCGTAGCCGGGATCGGCGGTGACGTAAGACCGTGAAGGACTGGTGAAGGCAAGCACGCTGTAGTGCAGCGGCTCGCTGGACCCGGCATAAATGGCAAACGAGTCCTGGCTGAGGCCTTCCTGAGCCATGATTGTCTTTCCCAGCGCTAAGGTCTGCTCGAAATCGTAGCGGCCTCCACGCGGAGCAATGTCCGTACATGCTTCGCACGCCAGCTTGCAGGGGCCCAGGGGATTCTCATTCGCGTTGATCAGCACGGCATCGGCAGGAATGGCCTGCATGCCGCCGTGGAAACGGCCAGCGCGTTTGACACCATTCGAAGTGGATTGCGCCCCGTTTGCGTAAGCCCATGCGAGGTGGGCCTCCGTAACGATCGGAACAGCAACGGCGGCCGTGGTGGCAATACGCAGGAAGGAGCGGCGGGAGACGGAAGAAGAGCGGTCGGCTGGCATCAGGAAAATCCTCCAAAATCTGGCGAAGGGGGAAAGGACCTCGTTGTGGTTGCAGGCGCTGGCGGAAGCGGGGCAGCGTACTCGGCATCGAGGCAACGAGGGCTCGACCTGACGAATCGGATGGCACCACTGTACTCCGCATTCGGAATGGTTCCAAGCAATGGATTTGGCCTAGGCCGGAACCTGCGAAAACGGCAAGTCCGGAATGCTCGAAGGCTTTGAAAATAAGGTTCTTGGAAGAGGTAAGTGACGCGCAGATATGCGCCAATCCTTGCTAAAATAGATCCAGAGCCCCTTGCTCAGTGCATGTCCCGGAACGGCCTGAATGGCACGTATTCCGGTGCTGCGACCGGCTCTTCCTATCTATGGCAGACGATCAGAATCCTCAGCTTCCCCTCGGCGGTCCGGACGGCAACAGCGGGGACGGCACCACGCCGCCCATCGGCCCCGGTGCCGCCAACATGATTCCCATCAACATTGAAGACGAGATGCGGCGATCGTATCTCGATTACTCAATGTCGGTCATCATCGGCCGCGCGCTGCCCGACGTGCGCGACGGCTTCAAGCCGGTGCATCGCCGCATCCTGTACACGATGCATGAGATGGGGCTGCAGCACAACAAGAAATACACCAAGTGCGCCAAGGTGGTGGGCCAGGCCATGGGCCAGTATCATCCCCATGGCGACACGGCCATCTATGACACCATGGTGCGCCTGGCACAGCCCTTCAGCTTGCGCTATCCCATGATCGACGGCCAGGGCAACTTCGGCTCTGTGGACGGCGATCCGCCTGCGGCCATGCGGTACACCGAAGCGCGCATGATGCGTATCGCGGGCGAGATGCTGGCGGACATCGACCAGGAGACGGTCGATATGGTGCCGAACTACGACGAGAGCACGCTCGAACCTTCGGTGCTGCCCGCGCGTATTCCGAACCTCATCGTGAACGGGTCCAATGGCATTGCGGTGGGCATGGCGACCAACATCCCGCCGCACAACCTCACCGAGATCATCAACGCGACCATCGAGCTGGTGAACAATCCGCACGCCGGTCTCGCCGAAGTGCTCAAGCATGTGCAAGGACCGGACTTCCCGACCGGCGGTTTCATCTACGGCCGCAGCGGCATTCCGGAGGCCTATCGCACCGGCCGCGGCCGCTTCCTGATGCGCGCCAAGTGCGCCATCGAAAACATCTCCGGCGGCCGGCAAGCCATCGTGGTCACCGAGATTCCGTATCAGGTAAACAAGATGAAGCTCATCGAGCGCATCGCCGACCTGGTGAATGACGGAGTCATCACCGACATTGCACGCGACGAGTTCCGCGACGAGAGCGACCGCGACGGTATGCGCATCATGATCGGGCTGAAGCGCGGCTCCGAGGCGCAGATCGTGCTGAACCAGCTTTACAAGCACACGCAGATGCAGGAGAGCTTTTCGATGATCTTCCTCGCGGTGGTCAACGGCCAGCCGCGGGAGCTGCCACTGCCGGATGCGATCCGCCACTTTATCGACCACCGCGTCGATGTCGTCCGCCGCCGCACCGCTTACCTGCTGCGCAAGGCACGCGAACGCGAGCATATCCTGCTCGGCTACCAGATCGCCCTCGATCATTTGGATAGTGTGATCAAGATCATCCGCGGATCGTCATCGCGCGCGGATGCCCGCGAGAACCTCTTCCGCTTCTTCTCCGGCACAAAGATTCAGTTGCGCGGTGCGGAGCTGAAGGGTGTTTCGCTCGATGCGGCGAAGTATGGCATCGACATGGCGACGCAGACCACCGCGACGCTGATCCTGAGCTACCGGCAGATCGACGCCATCCTGGAACTGCAACTCTATCGTCTAACCCAGCTCTCCATTGACGAGTTGCTGAACGAGCTCAAGCAGGTGCGCGACAACGTCGCCGAATATGAGTCGATTCTGGCGTCGGAGAAGAAGCTGCGTAGCGTCATCGTGAAGGAACTGGAGCAGGTCCGTAAGGATTTCGGCGACGAGCGCCGCACCCAGATCCTGGACGAGACAGCGGAGCTGCAACTGGAGGACCTGATTGCCGATGAACAGGTCGCCGTCACGGTGTCGCATTCCGGATACCTGAAGCGCACGCCGATCTCCATTTATCGCCAGCAACGGCGTGGCGGGACGGGGCGTCTGGGGATGAAGACGCGCGAGGAGGACTTCGTCTCGCAGCTCATCGTCGACTCGACGCACGCCTACCTGCTCTGCTTCACCAACACTGGACGGGTCTACTGGCTGAAAGTGTACGAAGTCCCCGATGTTGGAGCGGCGGGCAAGGGCAAGTCGATGGCAAGCCTGCTCAACCTGCAGCCGGGTGAGACGGTGCGCACCATCCTCGCGCAGCGCAACCTTGAAGAAGAAGGCAAGTTCGTCTTCTTCGCAACGCAGAAGGGGACAGTCAAGCGCACGCCACTTAAGGACTTCTCCAACGTGATGTCGCGCGGCATCATCGCCATCGGCATCGACAAGGACGATGAGCTGATCGGAGCGCGGATCACCTCGGGAAACGAGGTCGTTTTTCTGGCGACGCACGATGGCATGGCCATCCGCTTCGATGAGAACGACGTACGCTCCATGGGCCGCCCGGCTTACGGCGTTCGCGGCATCGACCTCTCGAAGAGCGATTATGTGGTCGGGCTTGCGGTCACGCCGAAGGAGCGGAAGAAAAACGGGAACGGCGGCGATTGCGCCTGCCTCATCCTGTCCGTCACCACGCAGGGCTTCGGCAAGCGCACGGACGTAGACGAGTATCGCCTGCAGACGCGCGGCGGCAAGGGCGTGATCAACCTGAAGACCACGGCGCGCAATGGCAAGGTGAATGCAATCCAGTTGGTCGACGAATCATCCGAGCTGATGGTCATCAGCCAGTACGGCAAGATCATCCGCATCGATACCAAGACGATCCGTGCCGCGGGCCGCTCCACGCAGGGAGTGAAGCTGCTGAACCTGGAAGACGAGGACAAGGTTGCGGCCGCGGTGGTGATCCCGCCGGAAGAAGCAAAGATCGAGCCGGAAAACGGCACGCTGCTGCAATAGCAAATGAAGCACTCACAACGAGGCCTCCCACGCGGAGGCCTCATTCATTTGGCAGCCAACTTCGCTTCCCAGCACCCGCGGCCGTGGACGATGCCATGCCTATCTATAATGAAAAGTTCATGCTGACATCTGCAAGCATTGCAGCCGCTCGCGAGCGCATCCGCGATGTCCTTTACTATTCGCCGTGCCAGATATCCCACGATCTTTCTGAGTTGGCTGGCCATCCGATCTATCTCAAGCTGGAGAACCTGCAACGCACCGGGGCCTTCAAGGAGCGCGGTGCGCTGAACCGGCTGCTGCAGCTTACGCCGGAGGAGCGCGCGCATGGCGTGATCGCGGCGAGCGCCGGCAATCACGCGCAGGGCGTGGCCTTCCACGCGGCTCGGCTCGGCATTCGCGCACGGATCGTTATGCCGCAGCCGACGCCGCTGGTGAAAGTTTCCGCCACGCGTGGCTTTGGCGCCGAGGTCATCCTGCACGGCGCCAATTACGACGAAGCCTGCGAGGAAGCCACGCGTCTGCAACAGGAGAAGCAGCTCACATTCATTCATCCCTTCGATGACGATGAGGTCATCGCAGGCCAGGGGACGATTGGACTCGAGGTGCTGGAACAGCTTCCGGATGTGGATGCGATTGTGGTGCCGATCGGTGGCGGCGGGCTGATTGGCGGCGTTGCTTGCGCAGTGAAGGAGGCGCGGCCGGAGGTGCGTATCGTTGGTGTGCAGACGGAGCGGCTGGCCTCCATGCTGCGCGCCGTCGAAGCGGGAATGCCGGTGACCCTGCCGGCGCAGGCTACCATCGCGGATGGCATTGCCGTGCGCCGCGCTGGCGAGCGCACATTTCCATTGGTGCAGCGTTACGTGGACGAGATTGTCACCGTGGACGAGGAGGAGATCTCAAGCGCCATTCTTGTGCTGCTGGAGAAGGAAAAGACGCTGGCTGAGGGCGCCGGCGCGGCGGCACTCGCGGCGCTGCTGCAGGGAAAGACCCATCTGCGCGCGGAGAAGACGGTGGCGTTGGTGTGCGGCGGCAACATCGATGTCACGTTGCTGGCCCGCATTATCGAGCGCGGCCTCGCGAAGGACGGGCGCCTTTTGCGCATTCGCGTATATCTGCTCGATCGCCCAGGCTCACTGCATCAGCTCACCCGCATCCTCACCGAATGTGAGGCAAACATCGTGCAGACCAGCCATAACCGCTCTTACTATGGCGTGAACCTGGGCGATACGGTCATTGAGATCACGCTGGAAACGCGAGGCGCGGCACATATTGCAGCCATCGCCGATGCCCTGACCGCAGCAGGGTACCGCCACGAACGAGTGCATTGATCCCGGAAATGACGAGAGCGCCCGCGATGGGCGCCCTTGTCAGCCTGACAAAACGACTAGCCTTGGAGAACCGAAAAACTGCAGTGCGGCAATGGATCGCGGGACCTAACCAGACCTACTTCCTGGCGTACTGCTTCAGCTTCGCGATACTGTCGAAGTTGGATGCTTCCAGCAGGCCGGAGTTGCCACAGTTATCCACCTCGTAATCATTGAAGTTGCGGTGGACGAAGAGCAGATACTGCTTGCCTGCCTGCATCGGGAATTTGGTGGGGCTGTTTTCACTGAAGATGTTCACCACATCGGTGTTAACAATGCGTCCCTTGATGACGCGATCCACGTGCACGACATATTCGATGCCGTCGAGGTGAAATGAGGAGTCCGGAACCGGGACAGCAGCTTCTACGGTGCCGACCATTGTGGTGCCGGCGTCGTGCAGCTCCTGAGTCAACGAGATTCGATCACTCTGGCACTGGGCAAGGCAGGTTGCCGACGCTGCGGCGAACGCCAGCGAAATAAACAAAGTCTTCATATGGGGCCTCCGAGTACTTCAAATGTTGCTAGTGCGACTTCGCGTGACTGGAGAATCCCACGCAACGTGGAAATCACCAAGCGGAACCACTGCAGACGGCAGGGGTGAACCCTTACCAGGGGTTATACTTTCCGGGTTATCGAAGTCTGGGCAAATAGTACTTACGTAATGTAAATTTGTCACGGCAATTAATTGTTCTCATGCTATATAGCAGAAAAAGAGTCGATTGCGGTCTACTGTTGTACTTGTTGATAACGTAGAGATTACCCGGTTACCGAATTCGTTATCACAGCCAAAGAGTCATCCCCTTCGCGCCGAGCCGTTGATCTTGCGGGCCACCGTGCAATATGGAAGAGGCATGCACGCAAGGCGCACTCTACGGGTGGCACGGCAGATGGTGGTGAACCATGGCTGGGCATCCGCAGCGCGGGCAGCGCGCGACCACCTGAAGAAAAGGTTCCGGCGCAGGTCGCCGGCAACGAAGGACTCCGTCACCTGGCTCGCTACCGCTGAACACGAGTTCGATCTTCGATATGGCGTGGATACAAGTGGGCTGGTCTGGAGTGTCGACCTAAAGACCGGCAGCCGCAGCGATGCCTGGAATACCGCGTACTACGGCATCGGTCCCTCCGTATTTCATCGCGTCATGGCGCAGGTGCCCGAGTCGCTGCTGAAGATGTCAACTTTCATCGACCTTGGGTGCGGAAAGGGCCGCGCTGTTCTGCTCGCGTCGGGATATCCATTTGCACAGGTCATTGGGGTTGAGATCGCCCCGCAGCTTCATCGCATCGCGGTCGAGAATGTCGCCCGCTACACCGCCGCACGGTGTGCGGAAGGACGACGCGGCCTCGCGCCGATGAGCGTGGTGCTGGAAGATGCGGTCTGCTACCAGTTTCCCGCTGGGCCGCTGGTGGTGTATCTCTATCACCCGTTCTGCCGCCCGGTGCTTGAGAAGGTTGTTCGCAACCTTGGCCGCTCGCTCGCGGAGGAGCCCAGGGAAGCCGCCGTCATCTACATCAACAGTGAACTCCGGGATGTGTTGGATCGCGCACCGTATCTGCAGCAGGTGTGGAGTGCAACCGTGGAGATGGACGCGAGTGATCGATTGGCGGACCGTGTCGGCTCAAGCGCAGAGGATTGTGCCGTCTATTTGACGCATTCCGGAAATTAGCCGCTCTGCCTGCCCGTGCATCGTAGCTATGAAGGCATACGCGGGGCCGGCAGACGTTGGCGAAAGGCGCGTAGAATCCTGCCAGTTCACTACAGCAGAAAGGCAAAACACTATGGCAAGTGAAGTTACGCTGGATGCGGCGAGACGTGTGATCGCGGCGGCGGAGAAGAAGGCGCAGGAGATCGGTCAGCCCATGAACATCGCGGTGGCCGATGAAGGCGGCAACCTGGTGGCGCATGTGCGGATGGATGGTGCCTGGCTGGGTTCGGTAGACATTTCCATCAATAAGGCGTGGACAGCGCGGGCGTTTGATATCACCACGAAAGACCTCGGCGAAAACTCACAGTCGGGAAACCAGTTCTTCGGCATTCACGCCTCGAACGGCGGAAAGGTCATGATCTTCGCCGGCGGCATTCCGCTGAAGAAAGGCGGCAAAGTGGTGGGCGCAGTGGGCGTCAGCGGCGGTTCCGGTGAACAGGACCACGCCGTGGCCCAGGCGGGTGCCGCAGCCTTCGGTTCGTAGCCGCCGCGATTACGAAATCCACCCAACATAGGCATCAGCGGCGGAACGTATCAGCCTGAGCACTTCGCCGCCGCCGCTGGAACCATTAGGATAAAGACCTCTGGCATTCTTCGCGCACCTCAACCGTCTTCGCAAGGGGTGTGAGATCTCTCGTCGCGGCAGAGCTGCTTTGTGTCCCCCAAAAGGGGTCTTGCTCGCACGCGCGGATGTCACACACACTTTGTGAAACGGTCTGGTCCCGGGCATGCGCTGTCTTCACCCTTGTCGTTCTTCATTCGCCGCTCTTGCTGTACTTCTCTGCCTTGGACTTCTGCTACCGCAGACGGCCCAGGCCCGGAAGCATAAAGCGACTGCGCATCCGCGCCGGCACCATGTGCACCCCCACACCGCGCGCGCGCTGCGCCATGCCCGCCGCCACGGCACGGAAGCCGTGCGCGCGGCGGCACGCACGGAGACTGCGCGTGTCGCTCGCGATGAAGATACCTTCGACAGTTCGGAATCCGCATCGGTGAAGGTGCCGGAAGTGCCGCTTGCCGCCATGAACCTGCCGCCGCTGCGCGGCAACCATGAATCGCTGGTGCGGCAGAACGAGCGCGCTGAGCAGGACGGGATCCTGCGTGTCAAGGACAATGACGATCTCGCCACACTGCGCCGTGCAGGCAAACTGGTCGCGCTGCCGGAGCTCGCTTCCATGCATGTGGACAGCCGTCTGCCGGCAAACCGCCGTTATTGCCGCACCTGGACCGGCCGCTTCCTCGACGATCTCGCGCGTGTGCACTACCAGCGCTTCCACAAGCCCCTGCAGGTAAACTCTGCCGTCCGCACAATCGAGTTCCAGCACCATCTGCGGCGTATCAACGGAAATGCCGCCCCGGCCGAGGGCGATGTTGCCTCTCCGCACCTGACCGGCGGGGCTGTGGACATTGCGAAGAAGGGGCTCACGCCATCCGAAGTTGCATGGATGCGCGCCTATCTGCTGCCGCTGCAGACCGCGGGCAAGATCGATGTGGAAGAGGAGTTCCAGCAGTCCTGCTTCCACATCTCGGTTTACAAGTCGTACCTGGCGCAGCGTCCAGAGGTCGCGCCTTCCCATAGTTCTGCGCTGCTTGCCTCAGGCGTGCGCTGACAGGGATCACAGCGCTTCCGTTTCTTACAATCCAGATGGCGGACCTCCGTGCCATGATCGATCAGATTGGAAGCGCATTCCTTTCGCGGATGGAGGATGCAGGATGCCGGCGAAGGCTGCAATTGGAAATGTGATAGCACCCACGAGCCTGCTCGAGATGGCGATGGCCTTCGGGCCAAGCTGCGTATTATGCGCTGCGGCACGCCTGGGGGTGGCGGATGCTCTCGGCGATCAGGAGAGGAGCGCGGCGGAGATTGCCGCAGCGTGCCGGGCCGACGCCTCATCCATGTACCGGCTGCTGCGTGCGATGGCAGCTCTCGGCCTGCTCGAGCAAACACAGCAGCAACACTTCCGACTCACCGCGCTGGGCCAGCCGCTGCGCAAGGATGCCCCGAACTCGGCCTGGGCATCCGTCGTCTTCTGGTCTGATCTGCTGGCCGACTTCTGGTCGCAACTTGGTGAGTGCGTCCGGACCGGACACAATGCCGCACAGGTGATGGAACAGGCGGGCAAGGCTTCGCGTTGGTCGGAGGATCCCGATGCGTCGGCGGTCTTTCGGGCGGTGATGGGCACGGCTCCGGCAGAGAACTACGCACCCATCGTCGATGCATGGCCGTTTCCGGCGACCGGCGTGGTTGCGGACCTGGGCGGCGGTGGCGGCGCGCTGATTCGCGCCGTGCTGGAGCGCCATCCGAACCTGCGCGGCATGTTGGTGGACAGAGAGGCTTCGATTGCCGCCGCAGCGGATCATTTCAAGGGCTCAGCGACTGCCGCTCGCTGCGAGCTGATATCAGCCGACCTGTCCGTGGCCGTGCCTCCCGGCGCCGATGTTTACATGCTCAAGCATGTGCTGCACGGCTGCACGGATGAGAAGGCAGTCGACCTCCTCCGCAACTGCCGGTCCGTGGTTCCAGCGACGGGAAGGCTGCTGGTGATCGAGTTCGTTCTGCCGGATGTCGTCTCCGGGCCAGCGCCGGAGCTGGTCGGACGCTTCATGAGCGACCTGAATATGTTGGCGGTGACCAGCGGCCGGGAGCGCAGCGAGCGCGAATGGCGACAGTTGCTGGGGGATGCGGGCTTCACGCTTGCGGGGAATGTCCCCGTACCAGAGCTGGACGTCTCGATCCTCGAAGCGCGTCCGATGTCCGTATTGGATTAACTCCAGAACAAAAGCGCCGCAAGTGGTCGCGGCGCTCTGGCAGATACCGGGAATGGCTACTCGTTCCAGCGCTTGAAGACCAGCGATCCGTTCGTACCGCCGAAACCGAAGGAGTTCGATAACGCGTACTCCGTCTGAATCTTCTCTGGCTTGTTGGGCACGTAGTGCAGCTCGCAGGCGGGGTCCTGGTTTTCGAGGTTTGTAGTCGGCGGAGCGAGCTGGTGAATGAGCGCCATCACCGTGATACCTGCCTCGAGTCCCCCCGCGCCGCCGAGGAGGTGCCCGGTCATCGACTTGGTGGAGCTCACCGGCATGTCGCCCTTCAGCGCGCGCTCGCCAAAGAGCTTCTTCATCGCGGCAGACTCGAGCGCGTCACCCAGCGGCGTCGAAGTCGCGTGCGCATTCACGTAACCGATCTTGTCCGGCGGCAGATTTGCGGACTTGAGCGCGTTGCTCATCGCACGAAAGCAGCCTTCGCCCTCCGGCGCCATGCCCGTCATGTGATACGCATCCGAGCTCATGCCGTAGCCGACAATCTCCGCGAGGATCGTCGCTCCACGCGCCTTCGCGTGCTCCAGCTCTTCGAGGATCAGGATGCCGGCACCCTCGCCGACGACGAAGCCGTCGCGGTCCTTGTCGAAGGGACGGCAGGCGTGTTCCGGGTCGTCATTGCGCGTAGAAAGGGCCTTCATCGCAGCAAATCCGCCGATGCCCATCGGTGTAATGGCGGCCTCGGAGCCTCCCGCGATCATCACATCGGCATCGCCGCGCTCGATGACGCGATATGCATCGCCGATGGAGTGGGCGCTGGTTGTGCAGGCCGTGGCTGTCGCCTGGTTGGGTCCCCTGGCGCCATAGCGAATGCTTACCTGACCGGCTGCCAGATTCACGATGGCGGCAGGAATAAAAAATGGGGAAATCTTGCGCGGGCCGCCGTTCAGCATGTTGCTGTGCTCGCGCTCGATAATGTCGAAGCCGCCGATGCCGGAGCCGATGTGGACACCGACGCGCTCGGCGTTCTCCGGAGTGACCTTGAGCCCGCTGTGCTGCATCGCCTCCGCGGTGGCTGCGATGGCGAAGTGGATGAAGCGCGACATCTTGCGCGCTTCCTTTTTCTCAATGAACTGCAGTGGGTCGAAGTTCTTCACTTCGGCTGCGAAGGTGACGGGGAAGTTTGCGGCATCGAAGCCGGTGATCGGCGCCATACCGCTTTTACCGGCCAACAGATTCTGCCACAGCTCTGGCGCAGTGTTGCCGGGGCCGGCGATGAGGCCAAGCCCTGTCACTACCACCCGTCGATCGCAATGCAAGGTTACTTGCCGCCTTTCGCGTGCTTCTCGATGTATTCGGTCGCATCCTTGACGGTCTTGATCTTCTCGGCGTCTTCGTCTGGAATTTCCATGTCGAAGGCCTCTTCAAACTGCATCACCAGTTCCACCACATCGAGCGAATCTGCACCCAGGTCTTCCTGGAAGGAGGCGCTGGGCGTAACCTCGGCCTCATCCACCTGGAGCTGCTCTACAATGATCTGCTTTACCTTCTCGTCCACTGCTGCCATGCGTCTCTCCTCGACCACCAAATCGAATGAACTGAATACCTTTTGAGACTATCAGGTACGCGACGTGTGGACGCATTCCTGGCCGCCCGCACCCCGGTGTGTGAATGCCGTTCGAACTCCCAAGTCTACTGAGAGGCTGTGGGGGTGTAAAGGCGATGGCAGCCTGGATTAGAAGCGATTCCTCAGGTACAGCATCTCTCCGCCCGTGCAGAGCGGCGACGCCAACAGCCGCTACAACGGGAGAGATGCTCTAAAGTGCGAGAGAGCGGTAGGGTTCAATGAACGGTATGGTCTATCTCCTCGCAGTGCTGGCGTGCCTGGTGATCGGCGGGCTTCTGGGATATCTCATCGCAATCTCGCGGCGCTCGGCTCTGGCCGAGGAGACCGCGCAATTGCGCAGCCAGGTCGCAGCGCTTGGTGCCACCCTGGCCGCAGAGCGCGCGGCGCAGGAAGAAAAGCTGGCGTTGCTGGACGATGCGCGCGATCGCATGACTCACCAGTTCCGCTCACTGGCGAATGACATTCTGGAGGAAAAGTCGCGCCGCTTTACGGAGCAGAACCAGTCCAACCTGGGGCAACTGCTCGATCCGCTCAAGACGCGGCTGCAGGAGTTCCAGTCGAAGGTCGATCAGGTGTACGTGCAGGAGAGCAAGGATCGCAGCGCGCTGGCCCAGCAGGTGACTTCACTGCTGGAGATGAATCAGCGGCTCGCCGACGAGGCGAAGGACCTGACGCAGGCGCTGAAGGGCTCCACGAAAACACAAGGCGACTGGGGCGAGGTGGTGCTGGAACGCATCCTCGAAGCTGCCGGGCTGCGCCGCGATCGCGAGTACACCGTACAGGAGACCATCGCGCGTGAAGATGCCAGCCGTGCGCGTCCGGACGTCATCCTGCACCTGCCGGGCAATCGCAAGCTGGTGGTGGATGCCAAGGTGTCACTGCTGGATTACGGTACCTACTGCGCGAGCGCGGACGAGGCCCTGCGCAAGCATGCTGCCACGCGCCACTGTGCCTCGCTTCGCGAACACATCCGCGATCTTGCAGCACGCAATTATCAGCATCTGCCCGGCCTCGAGACGCTGGATTTCGTCATCCTCTTTGTGCCTATCGAGCCGGCGTTCCTGCTCGCGCTCGAATCCGACAGCAGCCTGTGGGTCCATGCCTGGGAGAAAAACATCCTGCTGGTCTCGCCCAGCACCTTGCTCTTCGTGGTGCGCACGGTGGCCCATTTGTGGCGGCAGGAGGAGCAGGCGCGCAATGTGCAGCAGATTGCCGAACGCGGCGCGGAGCTCTATGACAAATTCGCCGGCTTTGTCGAGGATCTGAGCAAACTCGGCGGTCGCATCGAGCAGACGCGGAACGCATACGACGCGGCCTTCGACAAGCTCACACGCGGACGCGGCAACCTGGTGCGCCAGGTGGAGATGCTGCGCGCGCTCGGAGTGCAACCGACGAAGCGGATGCCGCGGCAGTTGACGCAGCGTGCGGAGGACGTGGAGATTTTCGAAAACATCGGCGCCGAAAAGCTCGATGAGGGCGAAGGTATTGAGACGTAGAGGGTGTGGGCCTGCGTCTAATGCCTGGCATCGTCGTCTAGCCATCCCCCGAACGGGTAGCTTGCAAACTGCGCCGCCCCTCGGTAGCATCCGAAACAGAAACCGGCCTGCAAAGCAGGTGCGGAGCTAACGCTGGTAGAACCTATAATTCTTGAACAGGGACTCGACTCGAATAATTGGCTCGGTGTGCAGTGTCCGCCAGTCCGGAATGCCTAAAGAGCTGCGGAGAGTCCCACCGTCTTAGGACGGGTTCACCAGCGCGCACCGCACGGCCCCGTGGGTCGGTTTTGTTCTTTTTCCTCCCGCCGAATCTCCTGTACAACCTTGCGAGGCTTCTCGTTTCGCCATGTATCCTCGCTTCCTCCAGTTCGGCGCGTTCGTAATCTCCACCTACGGTGTTCTTGCGGTGGTCGCCGCATTCTGCGGCATCGCGCTTTGGATCAGCATCGCGCGTCGTACCGGCCTAGACGCGGCGAAGATTCAGAACGCCGGTCTGCTGGCCGTGGTATGCGTCGTTGCGGGCGCGCGCTTGTCAGTCGTTGTAGACAACTGGCACGGCTTCCTGGAAGCGCCGCTGCTTATCCTCGCCGCGGGAACGCTGGCGTCCGGCAGCGCAGCGAGTTTTGGCGTGTTGCTGGCTCTGATTGCCGCGGTCGTTTACCTGAAGCTGGCCCGTGTACCGCTCGTGCCGGCGCTCGATGCTGCGGCACCTGCGGTGGTCCTCGCTTTAGCGATCCTCGACATCGGCGACTTTGCTGCCGGAGCGCACTATGGCGTACCCACTGCATTGCCGTGGGGCGTGATCTACACCAGTCGCTTTGCCGCTCGCACCACTGGAGTGCCGCTCGGCATCGCTCTGCATCCGGTGCAGATCTATGCAGCCATCGGCCACTTCGTGCTTGCCGCCGGGCTGGTGGCGATGCTGCGTCATCAGGCCCACGCCGCAGAGGTGCTGGGCACCGCGCTGTTCGCGGATGGCATATTGCGTTTCATGCTCGCCCCTCTATCCGGTGCCTACGCCGATGCTCCTGTCCTCTTGCACGTGGTCACTCCCACTCAGGCGCTCGCGATGTTAATGGTGGTGCTTGGCGGTGCGTGCTGGCTTGCACGCGGATCGGAAGCGACGGTGCATCATGCCTGACAGCTCAACCGCGCCTCGCATGCTGACGGTGCCGGCGGAAGCCGCCGGCCGCCGGCTCGATCAATATCTGGTTGAAGCGCTCGCGGTCAGCCGCGCACGTGTGCAGTGGCTGCTCTCGGATGGAAAGGTGCTGCTGGAAGCGAAGCCGCCCAAGGCGAGTCTGAAGCTGCGTGGAGGCGAGCAGATCTCTGTGACCGGCGAAGCGGAGCCGCGCCCGCTGCGCGCTGTTCCAGAGGCGATCATTCTCGACATTGTCTATGAGGACGACGACATCGCCGTAGTGAACAAGCCGCCCGGCATGATGGTGCATGCCGGCGCAGGTTCGACCGACGACGCGCGCAACCGCGGCACGCTGGTGAACGCGCTGCTGCATCACTTTCAGGAACTCTCTTCGCATGGTGGCGAGCTGCGTCCCGGCATCGTGCATCGCCTGGACAAGCAGACCAGCGGACTGCTGCTTGTGGCAAAACATGACAAGGCGCATGCCAAGCTGGCTGACATGTTCGCGCGCCGCCAGGTGCGGAAAACCTACATCGCGTTGGTCCACGGCGCAGTCGCCGCCGAGAGCGGCACGGTGAACGCCGCCATCAGCCGAGACACGGTGCGCCGCACGCGCATGACAACGCGCCGCGATGACGGCCGTACCGCCATCAGCCACTATCGCGTGCTGCGCCGCATTGAGTCGCCCTTCGGCCGCTTCACACTAGTCTCCGTGCGTATCGAAACCGGCCGCACGCACCAGATCCGCGTCCACATGGCCTCGCTGGGCCATCCTGTCGTGGGGGATACGCTCTATGGCGCGCCCGCGCAGATTCATCTGGCGCCGGCTACGGGCCGTGCACACACGCCGCGTCGCAAAATCGCTGAAGCCGGCACCGCCGCGCAACCAACACTGCAGCTCGAACGTAACTTCCTGCACGCAGCGGAACTTGCGCTGGTCCATCCGGTCACCGGTCGCCCACTTGCCTTTGCGGCGCCGTTGCCCGTTGAGCTTGAGCTGTTTCTTAAACAATTAACTACCGAGTTGATCACCCAGCCGGCCTCCCCGCCAGCAGCAGTTGGAGCGGGCCGGGAACGCATACAATGAAAGCAGCCTCCATGAGTCTTCGCCTCCCTTCTGCCCTGGGCCATCCAGGCTTGCGCCGCTTCGGTTTCTGTCACTGCCTGCCTGGCGTCTTGTTGGGCATGGTTGCCATTTCGTTGCCCCTTGCTGCTCAGACCACCACACAGCAGCCAACGTCGCCCTCCGCGCCGGTATCCCAGGCTGCTGCTCCCCAAACCCAGCCCCAAACCCAGACGCACACGCAGACCACGTCCACCGGCCTGCCCGATGCGCCCGGCCAGACCACCCCCGCGCCCGCAGTGCCTACGGCGCAGCCGCCGGTAGCTCCGCCGAAGCCGTTGCCGCCTGCAACTGCTACGCCGGCCTCCAAGCCGCCTGCGCAGACTTCGACCGCCAATCAGGAACCCGAACAGGCCGCCCCCGGCGATGAGGAAGGCACCTACACGCTGAAGACAAACGTGAATGAGGTCAACCTCACCTTCACGGTCACCGATCATCGCGGCCACTTCGTCAACAATCTGCAGCAGCAGGATTTTGCGCTACTCGATGATCAGCGGGCTCCGGCGCAGGTCTACAACTTCACGCAGCAGACCAATCAGCCGCTGCGCGTCGGCCTGGTCATTGACGCCAGCACCTCCATCCGCGCGCGCTTCAAGTTCGAGCAGCAGGCGGCGACGGAGTTCCTGCTGGATATCCTGCGCCCGCGCACCGATCGCGCCTTCATCATGGGCTTTGACGTGACGTCGTATGTCACACAGGGTTTCACCAACAATCCCGATCTGCTGGAGACAGGACTGAACCGGCTGAAGCCGGGCGGCGGCACCGCCCTCTACGACGCCGTCTACAAGGCCTGCCGTGACCAGATGCTCAAAGGCGTTCCGGCAAACGCCGAGGTGCGCAAGGCGCTCATCCTGGTTTCCGACGGCGATGATAACCAGAGCCGCGCCTATCTCGACGATGCGATCAAGATGTGCCAGCGCGCGGAGACCACCATCTTTACCATCAGCACCAACACCAGCCCCAGCCGCGAGCGCGGCGACGATGTGCTGAAGAAGATGGCATCGGCCACAGGCGGCGCCGCATTTTACCCGCAGCGGCTTGAAGACATCGCCAACGAATTCCATCGTGTGGAAGAAGAGCTGCGCTCGCAGTACTCCCTCGCCTACAAGCCGGCGGACTTCCGCGTCGATGGCTCCTTCCGAACCATCTATCTCACGGCATTGCGCGGCGGCTACGTGGTGCACGCGCGCACGGGATACTTCGCGCCGAAGTAGCAGCCATTACTGCTGATTCGGGAGCGGCGGGGCGACGAAGCCGCTATCGTGCACCGCCTCCATGAAGAGGCCGCAGCGCTCGAAGTAAACGGTGCTCGGGTCCAGGACAACGATGGTGTCGAAGGGCAGTGTGCCCGGCGCGCTCAGCTTGATCATCTCAATCTTCGAGCCGCGATCCAGAGCGAGTTCGTGCAGAGTCACCCCCGCTTGCGAATGATTTGCACTGAAATCTGCCGGGTCCACCATGCTGACGCGCGGTGCCGGATCGGTCGCCGATGCGGAGCCCCAAATGACATTGCGGTCGCTCATCAGGACGCGCGTGCCCCGCGCCCTCTTGCTGAAGAACGCGGGGTTGGCCGTGCAGGAAGGCGTGGCTGGCGGCTTCTTCGGGTACATCTTCGTGATCTTCCAGTAGCCGCTGATGCCGACCGGCAGATTCTGCGCCAGCGCCGCAGGCACAATCGCAATCAAAGCAGCAGCCCCAAACGTCTTCAAACACGGAAGCGAATGTCTCATCTAAGCATCTCCAGTAGTTCTGCTTCTTCGATCACCGGCACCTTCAGATCGCGCGCTTTGTCGAGCTTCGATCCTGCCTCTTCGCCGGCGATGACGTAGCTGGTTTTTTTGCTGACGGAACCGGACACGCGCCCTCCAGATGCTTCGATGCGCTCTTTCGCTTCCTCGCGGGTCAGGGTTGGGAGCGTGCCCGTGATTACGAAGGTCAACCCTTCGAGCTTCGCCGAGCGCTTGCGACGTTCCGCCGTAAACGTGAGTCCCGCTTTGCGCAGGCGCTCGATAAGCTCGCGGTTGCGCTCTTCGGCAAAGAACTCGTGCACTGCTGCAGCCACACGTGGGCCGACCTCCTGCACGCGCTCCAGATCTTCTGCGGTCGCGGTAAGCAGGGCATCCATCGAACCGAAAGCGTCGGCAAGCAACTGCGCGGTGCGCTCGCCGACAAAGCGAATGCCCAGCCCGAAGAGCACGCGGTCGAGGGGAGCCTTTTTCGATTGCTCGATCTCGGCGATCAGCGCATCGGCAGTCTTCTGCCCGATGCGCTCCAGCGTCAGCAGCTTGTCGCTGGTGAGCAGGTAGAGGTCCGCGATGGAGCGGACCAACCCACGCTCCATCAACTGAACCACTACAGCCTCCCCCATTCCATCGATGTTCATCACGCCGCGCGAAGCGAAGTGCAGCAGGCTTTCGCGCAGCCGCGCGGGGCAGTCGATGTTCACACAGCGGTAGTCGGCCTCGCCCTCGGTGCGGACGATCTCACTGCCACATACCGGGCAATGCGCAGGGAAATGAAATTGTTTATGCCCCCGCGGATGGTCCTTGTCCTCGACAACTTCGACGATCTTTGGGATTACATCGCCGCCCCGCTCGACGCGCACGAAGTCGCCGATCTTCACGCCGAGTCGCTCGATCTCGTCCGCGTTGTGCAGGGTCGCGCGCGTTACGGTGATGCCGCCGATGGCGATCGCGCTCAGGACTGCGACCGGTGTCAGCTTGCCGGTGCGGCCCACCTGCACCGCAATGTCTTCAAGCCGCGTCACGCCGCCGCGCGCTGTAAATTTATAAGCAATGGCCCAGCGGGGCGCCTTGCCGGTGAATCCGAGCCGCTTCTGCACTGCGGTGTTGTTCACCTTGATCACTACGCCATCGATCTCGTAGCCAAGCGATGCGCGCTGCTCTTCGGCACGCGCGACGAAGTCCTGCAATTGTTCCAGTGTCTTGAGCGCCTCACGATGCGGGTTGACGCGGAAGCCGGCTGTGGTCAGCGCATCGAGCGTCTCGACCTGAGTAGCGAATGCGTTCTCGCCCTCTGCACCCGGGGTGAGCTGCAGCGCGAAGTAGCCATAGAAGTCCAGTCGCCGCTGCGCCACGATATTCGGCTCGACAGTGCGAATGGTGCCCGCGGCTGCATTGCGCGGGTTGGCCGCTGGCGACTGCCCCAGCGCCTCGCGCTCCTGGTTCATCTTCAGAAAGGCGGTCATGGGCATCACCACCTCGCCACGGACCTCGAAGGGCACCGGCAGCCTGCTCTTCTTCAATTTCTCCGCCGAAATCGAAAGCGGGACGGAGCGGATCGTGCGCACATTGCTGGTCACGTCTTCGCCGACTGTGCCGTTGCCACGCGTGATCGCGCGCGCCAGCACAGCACCGCCGCCCTCCCCGTGAGCCGGGTTTGCCGTGTAATGCAAGGCCAGCGATAAGCCATCCAGTTTCAGCTCCGTGACGTACGCGATCTCCGCATCTCCGGCCAGCGAACGCACCCGGCGATCCCAATCCGCCAGCTCCTCGGGCGTGTTCACGTTGTCCAGCGAGAGCATGGGTCGCGAATGCGCTACCTTGGCGAAACCCTCTTTCGGCTTGCCACCAACGCGCTGCGTGGGCGAGTCCGGCGTCACCCACTCCGGATGCTCTGCTTCAAT
Organism: uncultured Acidobacteriaceae bacterium; assembly: GCA_963757575.1. Classification (GTDB taxonomy): domain Bacteria; phylum Acidobacteriota; class Terriglobia; order Terriglobales; family Acidobacteriaceae; genus KBS-83. The sequence goes on along the minus strand of CAVWSD010000002.1, from coordinate 791,122 downwards.
CTGTCTCAGCTCCCGCATCAGCGCATCGAAGTCCGCATCGTCCAGCTCCGGCGCATCGAGCACAAAATAAAGATTTTCGTGGTGACGAATCTTCTCGCGCAGCGCCTCGGTCTTCGCCTGTGTCGGTGCCTGTTTCGCTCGCTCGGCCATCCTCCCGAATTATAGAGAGGCGGCCAATGTGCCTGTATGCTTCCCTCGAACACCAGACGTCGCAATCAACCATGGAACCAGTCACTCACTTCCTGACCGGCGCATGCCTGGGCCGCGCCGGCTTCAATCGCAAGACCGCATACGCCACGCTGGCCATGACACTGGCAGCGGAGACGCCGGACCTCGATATTCTGTGGGGCTTCCGCGGGCCGCTCGTAGCGTTCCAGCATCATCGCGGCTTCACCCACACCTTCCTGGCTGCGCCCCTCATCGCAACTGTGGTCACACTCTTCTGCTGGGGCTTTCATCGCGTGCGACGAAAGAAGCCGATTGGGCAGTCACCGGGGCCGCGCTGGCTCCTGCTCTGGCTCTTTGCGCTGCTGGCCGATCTTAGCCATCTGCTCCTCGACTACACCAACAACTACGGCCTGCGCCCCTTTGCGCCGTGGAACCCGCGCTGGTACTCCTGGGACATCGTCTTTATCTTCGAGCCCGTCATGTTCGGGATGCTGCTGGGTGGCCTGCTGATTCCGGCGCTGCTCGGTCTCGTCGATCGAGAGATCTCAAAGCGGCGCCCGGTATTTCGTGGACGCGGGTGGGCGGTTGCCGCATTGGTCGGCGTGGCCGCGCTCTACACGCTGCGCAGCACGGAGCACACACGCGCGGTTCACCTGCTGCAACAGACCTCCTTCGACCGCCCGGCGCTCCGCGTGGCCGCCGAGCCCTATCCCATCGACCCGTTCCGCTGGCAGGGCATCGTGGAGACGGACAACGCCTTCCACTTCGCTGATGTACGGACGCGGAGTGACAACGTGACCATCGACGACGCTGCCGGCGCGATTTACAAGCCGCCGGTCACACCTGCCGTCGCGGCGGCGAAGCGCTCCTGGCTGGGTCGCGTGTACCTCGACTGGTCGCAGTTCCCGCTGGTCGAAGACATTGGTCCCGGCAGCCCGCCGGGGATGCCGCAGGATGCGACTCACCACCTGGAGCAGGTGAACTTCCACGACATGCGCTTCGGCTACACGGACTGGTTCGGCACGCATCAGAACCGCAAGCCGCTCTCCGGCGCGGTCTATGTCGCGCCCAATGGGCAGATCGAGGCGACCTACATGGACGGCCGTCCGCAGGATTGACCCGCGAAGTTACGCGGTGGCCTGGCAGGGATTCGGGATAGAATCTAATTCCGAGGTTTGTCTATGTCCGCGTTCGTCCTGATCCTGGCCGCTCTTGCCAGCCGCATCGCCGCTCTCTCCGGCTGGTTCAATTTCACCGCGGTGGGTGGCTCGTTGCTCTTTTTTGGTGCGCGGCGTCCGCTGCGGCAGGCAGCCTGGGCCGTGGTGCCGTTCATGGCCATGGACGTCTATCTCACCACTCGCGTCTACCGCATGGCCTTCCACGCGCAGGACTATCTCATCACCTGGCTCTGGTACGCAGCGGTGCTGGTGCTTGGCTCGCTGCTCCTGAAGCGGCGGACCAACGTGGTGCGTGTCGTCTCCGGCTCGCTGCTTGCGTCCACCTCGTTTTTTGCCATCAGCAACTATGCGGTGTGGGTCGGCTCCGGCATGTATCCGCACACGCTTGGCGGACTGACCGCCTGCTACGCCTCGGCGCTGCCGTTTTATCGCAACGATCTGGTCTCCACCCTGCTGGTTACGGGCGTGGCCTTCGGTGTCGAGGCGCTGGTGCGCCGCTCGCGTGAGGCAAACGCCGCCAGCCAAGGGCAGATCGCCGCCTAACCCAATTCGCAGCAAGTAAGAGGGCGCAGCCATCGGCCGCGCCCTTTCTATTTCCAGCAGCGTCTAGAACGCCGCCTTGGCGCCTACTTCCAATTCCTCGGGACTGACCTTCCTGATCGTCTGCCCGGCCGACCACGAGTGTCCAAACGGATCAGTGAACTGCCCATAGCGGTCGCCCCAGAACTGGTCCTGCAGCGGCATCGTCACCTTGGCGCCCGCGGCCACGGCATTCGCCCAAAGCGTATTCACGTCGTCCGTGTGCAGGTGCAAAGTCACCGGCGAGCCGCCAAAAGCCTCCGGCGTGCGGCTACGGCCCATGTGCTCGGGAAAATCATCGGAGAGCATCAGGTCCATGCCCAGTACCTTCAAGTGGGCATGCATCAGGCGCTTGCCGTCCGGCGCGGCATGACGAGCGATCTCCTCCGCGCCGAAAGCCTTCTTGTAAAAGTCGATGGCCGCGGCAGCATTGCTCACGGTCAGATACGGTGTCAACGTTTGGCTCATAGCTCTCTCCTGTAGAGGGGATGAGGCAGGATACGGCGCAACCCGCGGTGCAGACAACGGCAGACAATCTCCGGTCAGATCTGAAGTTCTCGCCTTCTCCGTTGTTTTCTTTTCGTCGTTTATCCTGACGTTTGACCATGCCTGACGATTCGATTCCTGCACTGGGCGGTTATGACGATGCCGCGCTGGACCGAGCTTTTGCCTCGCTGACCGCCGATCTGGAGCGTGCCGCCAGCTCGCTCGCCGGCCTCGACGCTGTCGAGCAATTCCGCCTGGAATGGCTGGGCCGCAAGCACGGTCGCCTCAAGACCGTGGGCGACGCCTGGCTGAAGACCGCTCCCCCCGAGGCTCGCCGCGCCATCGGACAGCGCTTCAATAGCCTCAAGGAGCGCATCGAAACTCTGCTCGCTGATGCCGCCGCAGGCAAGCACCGTGTCACGGCCGGCGCAGCCATCGACGTTACCCTCCCCGGCACGCGCCCGCAGCTTGGCGCCGAGCACCCCATCCTGCGAGTCTGGCATGAGGCGGTGCGCATCTTCGCCAGCATGGGCTACTCCGTCGGTACCGGTCCCGAGGTTGAGACGGACTACTACAACTTCGAGTCGCTCAATTTTCCGCCCAATCATCCGGCGCGCGATACGCAGGACACCCTCGTCGTCGCAGGACAGGAGCGCAAGCCGCTGCGCGACCGCCTGCTGATGCGCACCCACACTTCGCCGGTGCAGATCCGCACCATGGAGCAGCAGCCGCCGCCCATCCGGCTCGTCATTCCCGGCAAGGTGCACCGCAACGATGCTGCCGACGCGACCCACTCGCCCATCTTTCACCAGGTCGAGGGCCTGTGCGTGGATGAGGGCATCACCTTCGCCGATCTCAAGGGCACGCTCGATTACGCAATGAAGGCGTTCTTTGGCTCCAGTGTGAAGACGCGCTTTTTCCCGTCATTCTTCCCGTTCACCGAGCCCAGCGCCGACGTGCAGATCTCCTGCATCTTCTGCGGCGGCAAAGGCTGCCGCAAGTGCAAACACTCCGGCTGGATCGAGCTGCTGGGCTGCGGCATGGTGGACCCGGCGATCTTCGGCTTCGTACGCGAAAAACAGCCGGCCTACGATCCGGAGAAGATCTCCGGCTTCGCCTTCGGCATGGGCCTGGATCGCATCGCGATGATGAAGTACGGCATCAGTGATATCAGTCTGCTCTATTCCGGGGATGTGCGCTTTCTGGAGCAGTTCGCGTGATCGGGCAGTTCAAAGGAGCCGGAGCAGTTTGTCTTTGGGGCGTGGTATATCTGGCACAACTATTCTTCTTTGCCTATGGAAAGTACGTAATCGAACGCATTGTTGTGAACATTCACAGGGCTATCTTTCACCCACTGGGGAACCCACGGGCATTTTTGTGGCATCACCCATTTCCGACTGCGGTTGCCATCGGTTTTTTTCTAGGTTTATTTCCGCTGCATTTGATCGCTGCGGGTATGGGTGCGCTTTCTCATGGGCCCGTCGAAGGATGGCGACGACTCTGGCAAAAGACCAAGCCTTGGGTCCCGATCCCTTTGATCATCGTATTCGTTCTTTCCATCACCAGCTACATCCGCGGCGAAGCGAATGCACCCTCCGCGTGGCAGAGCTTCTTCACTGGGCCATGCAGCCTCGATGCACTGCATGTGCTCGTATATAGCAACGGCTGTGCCAATCAATTGCTTTTCACTGCCCCTCTTGTCTGCGCATTGGCTTATTCGGCGACTTCCTGCTTTGGGCACAGTCGCAACCTATCTGATCCGGGATCGCTCGCAGGAACGTCAGACAACATGAGTGAGATCGCGTGAATATTCTTTCCAACTGGCTAAGGAGCTATTTACCCTCCCTTTCCGCTACGGATCGCCAACTCGCCGACGACCTCACGCTTCGCGGAATTGCTGTCGAAGGCGTCTTCGAGGTCGCCGCGCCGGTTGGCGGCTCGCTTTTCGAAACCGATATCACCACCAACCGCGTGGACGCGATGAACCACTATGGCATCGCACGTGAGGCGGCAGCCATATACGGCCTCACTCTCGCGCCGCTCGATACGACGTTGCCCGCCGTGAAGCCAGGTGCCGGTCATCCCGTCCATATCGAGGCACCCGACGCCTGCGGCCGCTTCACCGCCCGCATCCTGCGCAACGTAAAGATCGGCCCTTCGCAGGGCATCGTCGCGGAACGCTTCGCCGCGCTGGGCCAGAAGCTGATTCTCAATGCGGTCGATGCCAGCAACTACGTCCTGATCGGCATGGGTCACCCGACGCACGCCTTCGACCTCGACAAGATCGAAGGCGCCATCCTCGTCCGCCGCGCGCGAGCGGGCGAGCGGCTAAAGACGCTTGATGGGATAGACCGCGTACTCGATGCTGACGATGTTGTCGTTGCAGATGAAAAAAAGGCGCTCGGCCTCGCTGGCGTGATGGGTGGCTGGGACACCATGATCACGCCCGAGACCGAAGAACATCCTCGTCGAAGCCGCATGGTTCGATCCGGCCGCCGTGCGCCGCATGAGCCGGCGCCACGGCATTCACTCCGACGCTTCGCATCGCTTCGAGCGCGGCGCGGACTTCCACGCACCCCCGGTCGCATCAGCATTGGTCTCGCAGTTGATTCTTCAAAGCGGCGGCCACATCGAAGGCGAGCTCGTCGATGTCGTCATCCCGCAGGTGCTGGCGCGTGTCGCGGCCCGGCGTCCCATCGCATTTTCGGTACCACGCTGCGCACAACTGCTGGGCCGCACCAACGAAGGCCCGGGCATCACTGACGAGGTCGCCACCGGCGTGCTGCGCGCGCTCGGTTGCACACTTGCTCCGTCAGGCGAAGGCCGCTATGCCGTCACGCTGCCTAGTTGGCGCCTCGATCTGGAACGCGAGATCGACCTCATCGAAGAAGTCGCGCGCGTCTACGGCTACAACCGCTTTGCCAATACGCTACCCACCTTCTCCGGGACCGTTCTGGAGCTGCCGCACGCGCCGAAGCAGGCGGTAGTCCGCGAGCTGCTCCTCTCCGCCGGTTATCACGAAGCGATCTCCTCTACCTTCTGCTCTGCCACCGACGCAGTTACCTTTGCCGCGCAGCCCGGTGTTGCCGTCGCCATGGACAACCCGCTCAGCGAAGAGGCCGGCATGCTTCGTCCCTCGCTCGTGCCCGGCATGCTCACCATGCTCGCCCACAACCTGAACCGCAACGTGGACGATGTGCGCCTCTTCGAAATGGGGACGGTCTTCACCGGCTCGCCTGACCGCGTGGATGAGGCGCAGTGGCTGGCCTTCGGCGCCACCGGCCAGCTCCGCGATGGCCTGCACTCCTCGCGCGCGGTCGATTTCTACGACCTCAAGGGTGTGGTCGAAGCGCTCACCGGCCGCTTTGCTTTGCGCGCGGTTTATTATGACGCCTTCCCGCCGGAAAGCGGGCTGCTGCCGCGCTGGCTCGATCCGGCGCGCGCTGCCCGCTGCGTGGTCGATGGCTCGACCATCGGCTACTTCGGCGAGCTCGACCCGGACGAGAGCGCCAAACGCAAGCTGCGCCAGCCGGTGCTGATCGGCGAGATCTACCTCGATCGTCTTTTCCGTCTGCCGCTGCGTCAACCGTCCGGTCGTGAGCTCTCGCGGTACCAGTCAGTGCGCCGCGATTTTTCCCTCATTTTCCCGGACACGGTTCAGTGGGAGGCGGTGGGCTCCGCGCTCGCCAGCCTAGCGATTGCCGAGCTGCAGGAATATCGTCCAGCCGAAATCTTCCGCGATGCAAAGGGCAAAGCCGTTCCTGCAGGTCATTACTCAATGCTCGTCTCAACGATCTTCCAATCACCCGATCGGACTCTGCGTGACGAGGAGCTGCACGCCTGGTCCAACAGCATCGTCCAAACCCTGGAATCGCTGGGAGGCCGGCTGCGCGCGTAAGCTCGTGAGAGTGGCAAGAGGTTGTCAATTACGGCACACATATGCACAGGGGGCGAATGGGATTTGCCTTCGCGCGTTTGCATTGGCGATATACTGCGCCCATAGCAAGATAATTTCCCCTAAACGTTGTGAGGATGGATGGCAGCGGCAGCGATGAACATCACGGATCAGGGAAGCGAGACCCTGGCAATAGCCGATTTTCAGGCTCTGGAAGAGCGCGTTCTACGCGCAGTCGAGCTGCTGAAGGCCGAGCGTGAGGCCCACGCCGCGGCTACAGCGAAAGTCGAAGATCTCGAGCGTCACAGCGCAGAGTTGGAGCGCCAACTCGCCGGCCGGGCAGAGCAATCGACGCGGCTGGAGAGCGAGATCGGCCAGTTGCAGCAGGAGCGGGATCACGTACGCGGCCGTGTCGAGCGGCTATTGAAACATCTGGACGAATTCACCGCGTAGTCCCCGACTGCGCCGCGTCACAGGAGAAGACCGAGCCCGCGATGAACGATACCAGCCAAGGCGTCACCGTTGAGATCTACGACCAGCCCTATCACCTGCGCGGGCAGGACCCCGTGTATATCGAGCGGCTGGCCAACCTCGTAGACACGAAGATGCGCGCCGTAGCGGCCCAGGGCACGACCGTGGACTCGCTGCGCGTGGCAGTGCTTGCGGCCATCAACATCGCCGACGAGCTCTTGACGCTGCAGGCGCGCTATCGCAATGCGAATCAGGCAGAGAGTACGCTGCGCACACGCGCCAGCAATCTCAATGGGCTGCTCGATTCGGTGCTGACCGGCGAGCGCCGCACCGGCTAAAAAGCCTTTCGTTATCTCGCCCGGAGGGAGGCCCCGCTATCTCGTCGTCTCGACAGAGCGAGGCCCCCGATCTCCGTCATCTCGAGCGAAGCGATCCGCTTTTCTCTCAGAGCGCCGCTATCCTGACGTTTCCATCCGAAGTATGCACGCTAAGCGGCGTACCACCGCCGTTCAGGCGCCCGTGCAGATGATTGCCGGAGCTGTCGTAGTGGTCCATGGTCAGCGGCAGGGCGCAGTCGAGGTGTCCGTCGCTGGTGGAGATATCCAGATCCGCGGCCAGTGTCGAGGGCACGTGGAGGACAACATGCCCATCCGAGCTCTCGATGCGGGACGCCGCATTCAGTTGCGATCCCGAGTCGAGCGTAAAGTCCAGGCTGCCGTCGCTGGTATGCAGTTGCACTCCGCTGAATTGCCCGTCAATCGTCATGTGACCATCTGAGCCGCGTGCTTCGAGAGTGCCTGTCGCGCGTCGGATCACGACATTGCCATCCGAAGCGCCAAGGCGCAGATCGCCATGGACATCTTCGAGCGTTACCGAGCCGTCGCCGGCGTGCACCTGGAGTTTGCCCGTAAGCTCCCGCGCGGTGAGATTTCCATCCGCCGTTTTTGCCTCCAGGTCGAGATGTGCGGGAGTCACCACGCTGACCTTCGTGCCTGCCTCATTTTTCCAGTTGAAGTGCACGCCCAGGTGCGGCTTCTCCTTGAACGAAAAGAAGACATGGTCGCCGTCCTGGTGCTCCTCCAGGCGATATTCGTTCAGGTCTCGGGTGGCGTGCACCTGCACCCGAATCTCCTTGCAGTCACCGCAGGACTGGATATCGAGGCCGCTGTCGCCGGTCTCGACGGTCAACGTCGGACTGCCGCTTAGCGTGTAGCTCTTTTGCCAGTCATGCCCGGTGGCCTGGGCGTAAGCGGGAAGTGATGCAAACGAAAGGGCGGCGGCAAGAGCCACGCAGCCAGACAACGTTGACGGGCGGGTAAGCAGGACGGACATGGACTTTCTCCTGGCCGCCAATACGCCGCCAGCCAGGGCCGGGTTCCGGAAATGTTGCGGAAATCTGACCGGGCGCTGGTCTTAGCGCTTTTGCCCTGGGCCGCCGGTCGTCCCGGTAAAGCTGCCCGTGCTGTGCTGGCCGGCGTTCTGATCTGGCGGTGGCTGGGGCTGCTTCTGATCCATGCTCTTCTTCAGCTCGTCTTTCTGCTCCTGGTGCTGGCCGCCGGACGCATAGTGGTCCTCCGGCGCAATGTGCTCCACGGATGTCGCGGCGCCCGGCGTGCTCGTCGGTTCTTCGGGCTTGACCTCGGTTTTATTGCTCATGGTCGTCTCCTGACGCATCTTGCGTCCGGAGAGTTAGATGCCCGCGAATGCATCCCGAAGCCGTTGCCAGCTCTGCTCCAGGATCTCCGGAAGTACGCGGGTCTCGCTGGTCACAGTCATAAAGTTTGTGTCTCCGAACCAGCGCGGCAGCACGTGCATATGCAGATGATCGGCTACTCCGGCGCCCGCAGCCTTACCCAGGTTCAGGCCGATGTTGGTGCCGTCCGGCGAGTAGGCGCGCTCGAGTGCCCGGGTGGTGCGTTGCGCCAGCATCATCATCTCCTGCGCGGTCTGCCCCGCGAGTGCGCCGAAATCCGCCTCATGGACATGGGGGACGACCATCACGTGGCCGGAGGTGTAGGGGTAGGCATTCAGGCAGATGTAGCAGCTTTGTCCGCGCAGCACGATGTTCGCCGCACGATCTGCCTCTTCCGGAGCCATGCCGTGCCCGATCGCGTAGTCGGCCGCGGCGATCAGGTTGCAAAAGACACAGTGACGGTCGCCGGGCCATGCCGCGAGCGGGGCTGGCACTCCGACCCGGGTCTTTCCCGTGTCTTCCTGCGTAACGTATGCATAACGCCAGGGCGTCCACAGATGATCCACAGAGGCGAGTATAAGGCGTTGGCAGGCGGCTCCTGCGTGCGGCAAATTCATGCTCCATTCACATGCTTCGCCTTCGCTCAACTTTGTTTGACTGGCCTATGCCCGGTTGCTACACTTGTAAGCGAAGCCCTGTCTGCTGGATTCGTAGATGCGGCTTCCACTGCGATCCCTGCCCATTCCGAAGCCAAGGCAACTCCAGCACTGGAGACCTGCAGCGCGTCCGTCCAGTTGCTGGCGGACTCCCAGCGGGCCCGGCGGAATCGCCTTCCAGCAAAGAATGCAGGTCAGCAGCGAGTGCCCTGGGTTCGCCACCGTCAGGAAGCCGAAGCGGGGCAAGGCGCCGGTCCCTCCGGAACCGCTTTGCACGCTGTTCGAGAAGGACCTGACTTCCCCCGATTGGCGCGCCTGGCCGGCGACTGTTCGATACGCCCTATGCGGGGCTTATTGCCAGAACGCCGTGACGGTGGATGACGCCGTCGACGAATCCGGAGCTGGTTGCTATGGCAGACGCCCAACATTCTGAACAAACCGAGAGCAAAACCCTGAACACGGAACTGGAAACCCCAACGCTTGATGCCGCGACGGAGCACGAACAGCCGTCGACTGAATCCACCTACAACCACCAGAGCGCCGAGAACCACCACGGCGATGCTGGCCAGGCCTCCGCGTCTGAGTCTCACGGCGCCTCGGTCGCGACTGCCGAAGCGGCAGACGAAGACATGAGCATGGAGGATTTTGCCGCGGCATTGGAGTCCTTTGACCGCGAGCAGGCCGCCGAGGCTGCCATTGCGCAGGGCGATGAGAACAACATCGTCTCGGGCACAGTGGTGAAGCTGACGGACAAGCATGTGGTGGTGGATCTGGGCCTCAAGAGCGAAGGGCTTATTCCCCTGGAGCAGGTTACCGATCACACCGGCCAGTCGAAGTTGCACCCGGGCGACGTGGTCGAGGTCGTAGTGGAGCGCGAAGAGGTCGAGGGCGGCTACCTGCTGAGCTACGACAAAGCGCAGCGCCATCGCGTCTGGGATTCCATCGAAAAGGCCTACACCGACAAGGTTCCGATCACCGGCACCGTCGTCGGCCGCGTCAAGGGTGGCGTCACCGTCGACATCGGCATCAAGGCCTTCCTGCCTGGCTCGCAGCTCGAAATCCGTCCCGTGCGCAATCTGGACGCCTACATCGGCCAGCCCATCGACGTGCGCGTCATCAAGTTGAACAAGAAGCGCGGCAACGTTGTCGTCTCCCGCAAGGAGATCCTCGAAGAGGAGCAGAACGCCAAGCGCTCAACGACTCTCGAGCATTTGGAAGAAGGCGCAATTCTGAACGGCACGGTGAAGAACCTGACCGACTACGGCGCCTTCGTCGATCTCGGCGGCATTGATGGCCTGCTGCACATCACCGATATGTCCTGGGGCCGGCTTACTCACCCGCGCGATCTGGTCAACGTCAATGACGAAATCCAGGTAAAGGTGCTGAAGTTCGATAAAGACAAGCAGCGCGTCTCGCTTGGCTTCAAGCAACTCACGCCCGATCCCTGGCTCGATGCGGTGGAGCGCTATCCCATCGGCGCGCGGGTGCGCGGCCGCATCCTCAGCGTCACCGACTACGGCGCTTTCGTCGAACTGGAGCAGGGCATCGAAGGCCTGGTGCACGTCTCCGAGATGACCTGGTCCAAGCGGATGAAGCATCCGTCAAAGATGGTCAAGCCTGGCGACGAAGTCGAGACGATCGTGATCTCCGTCAACCCGAACGATCGGCGCATCTCGCTCGGCATGAAGCAGCTGCTCGAGAATCCGTGGGAGCACCTCTCCGAGCGCTATCCGGCAGGTGCCATCGTCGAAGGCCGCGTGCGCAACCTCACTGACTTCGGCGCGTTCATCGAGATCGAGGACGGCATCGATGGCCTGGTGCACGTCTCGAACCTGAGCTGGACCAAGCGTGTGAAGCATCCTTCCGAAGTGCTGAAGAAGGGCGAGAAGGTGCGGGCTGTGGTGCTCGGGGTGGAGGCGGAAAACCGCCGCCTGTCGCTCGGCATCAAGCAGCTCCAGCCCGATGTCTGGGAGACCTTCTTCGATCAGCATCGCGCCGGCGACGTGGTGAAGGGCAAGGTGCTGCGCTCCGCGCAGTTCGGCTCCTTCGTTGAGATCGCCGAGGGCATCGAAGGCCTATGCCATGTCTCCGAGGCAACCGATGTGCTGGGGCAGCCGGTGAAGCTTGAAGCCGGGCACGAGTACGACTTCAAGATCATCAAGATGAACCCGGAGGAAAAGAAGGTTGGCCTCAGCCTGCGCGCAGTAGGCGAAGAGGGCAGCCGCGCCGATGTCGAAGCCTACAAGGCACCGGCAGCTTCCGGATCCACCACAACGCTGGGCGATCTGATGAACTGGAAGCGCGGCGAATAAGCTTCCCGTCAACGCAGCAACAGAAAGCCGCCTCACCGAGGCGGCTTTCTGTTTGTGAAGTCGCATTCCGTTTCTGAACCGGCGATGCTGCGTGGCGATGTTTCTCAGGCTTCGATCTTCAGGACGATATTGAAGATCTTCTTCGTGTCGAAGGAGCTGATCGTCTTCTCCTTGGACTTCTTCCCCTGGTATTCCGCCCATACGGTGTAATTCGCATCCGGGTTGAGCTGCCCGAACCGGTAGCTGCCATCCGCGGTACTGATGTACGTGCGCACTTCCAGCGTCTTCGCGTTTTTGATATAGACGATCGCGCCCTGGGCCACACCGCCGCTCGCCAGCTCCACCTTGCCCTGCACCACGCGTTCCTGAGTTGCCTGCGCCGTCGCAGAGCGTGGCAGGACAATAAACATGCAGGGCCCGGCAAGCAGCCCGCCAACAACAAGGATTGCGCCAAGACATCGAGCGATGCGGCGGCTACCGCGGCAATCAGCCATGCTTACTCCTCTTCCTCTTCTCGCAGGTCTGCGTCCTCATCATCATAGCCCTCGTCTTCCACTTGCGAGAGTTGCAGTGGCTCGGTGGCGACAACTTCAAATTCGGTTCCGCACTCTTCGCACGAGACCACATCGCCCTCTTCGACCTCATCGGTGTCGATAACGAGTGCGTTTTCACATTCCGGACATGCTGGCATTTCCCGCCCTCCAGGCTGGAGCATTCTTTGCTGCTACCGCGAACTGCGGAGTCATACTCTGCGTGATCTTTCTTTGCGGAAAGGCCACAAGAACTGTCACTCATCCGTTTACGCCTATAGCAAGGATGCTCCAGGACGATCACTTATCGAGTGATGATGACGGCGACGGCGCTGAGGGTGCCAGCTCCGTCGAATTTCCTGAATCTGTCCCGGCTCCTCGCAGGCCCTGCCTCCTCTGCCCGCAGTTGCCCGGAAGGACCGTATCCGTCTGCTCCGTCTGCGGGGCCCCTCGAAGACCTCCGCCTTACGGCTAGTTTTAGAGGCAAGTCCCCGGTGCGTCAAGGTGCTCGGACGTTACGGACGGTCAGGTATGAGACCATGCGCGTGTGAACCGAACTCAACCATTGCATTCTTTTTGTGGCGCCAGACCATGGCTCCAAGCCCGGGAAGCCCTGAGACAAACCGGAGAAGCCTTGCAACGGACGACCCGCGGCGCACTCATTTGCGCGGCCGCTTTTGGATGTCTGCTCGTGGCTCCCGCGTCGGCGGCGACTGCAAAGTCTGCGGAGGCAGCGCGTCCCATAGTTGCGGCTCCCGCCAACCCAGACGTTCTGCATGCGCTTGCGAACATCTCCGCCGATCGCATCCGCCAGACCGTCAGCAGGCTGGTCGACTTCCGTACCCGCAATACGCTTTCCAGCATGGACACGGACCTGCCGCCAGATACCGGCGTGACCGCTGCGGCGAAGTGGATCGAGCAGCAGTTCACCGCCGTCTCCGAGGGCTGCCACGGCTGCCTGGAGGTGAAGACCGACACCTTTACCGAGCCGGGCGAGCCCGGACCGCGCAGCCGCATTCACGTGCCTACGACGATTACAAATGTCTACGCCATCCTGCGCGGTACCGATCCCGCCCAGGCGGCCCGCATGTATCTGGTCACCGGCCACTATGATTCCCGCCGCTCCGACGTGATGGACTCGCGCGGCTTTGCTCCTGGTGCGAATGACGATGCAAGCGGCACCGCAGTGAGCATCGAATGTGCGCGCGTTTTGAGCCGGCATCACTGGCCCGCCACCATCGTCTTCGTCGCCGTTGCCGGAGAGGAGCAGGGGCTCAACGGCAGTAGCCACCTGGCGAAACTGGCAAAGGACGAGGGCTGGCAACTGGCGGGAGTCCTGAACAACGACATCGTGGGGGGCGACACCACGCCGGGCGACACACTGCAGGACAAGAGCCGCGTCCGCGTCTTTTCGCAGGGCGTCCCGGCCACTGCAACACCGGACGAGATCAAGCGCACCCTCTCCCTCGGTCTGGAAAGCGACGGCCCTTCGCGCGAGTTGGCCCGCGCCGTCATCGCCGTCAGCCGAACGTATTTCCATACCAGCCCAACCGAATTCCGCCCGGTCCTCGAGTTCCGGCTCGATCGCTATCTCCGTGGCGGGGACCACCTCTCCTTCAATCAGCAGGGCTTCGCCGCTATCCGTTTCACCGAGTGGCGGGAGAACTTCGACCACCAGCACCAGGACGTTCGCACGGAAAACGGGAAGCAGTACGGGGACCTGCTGAAGTATGTCGATTTCAACTACGTAGCGAATGTGGCGCGGCTGAACGCCGCAACGTTAGCCACGCTCGCCTCCGCGCCGGCTGCACCGGAGGAGGTGCGCATCGTCACTACGGACCTCGATAACAACAGCACCCTGCGCTGGAAGCCCGGCCCCGGCATGCCTTCATCCACCCACTTCGATATCGTCTGGCGCGATACCTCGGCTCCTGATTGGCAATTCCATAAGGCAATCCCGGCTGCCGCCGCCGGCGCAGGCCCGGATTCTGCCACGCTGCCCGTCTCCAAGGACAACGTCATCTTCGGCGTGCGCGCCTGCAACGCCGCCGGCGAATGCAGCCCAGCGGTTGCGCCACTGCCGCAGCGCTGACATATTGGCGCGCCGCACTGCTTTTCCATTAAGAAAGACGCTTCGGGTGGTGAGAATCATGCGAAATCCGTTCTAATAGGAAACATGCCCGGTTCTCGACCATTGACCCTGTCGTTCCCGCCCTTCGCGGGCATGACGAAGAACCTGATCTTCATCAACCTCGGCGTGTATGCGGCCTGGTTGCTTGCGCGCTTTGTCCATCCACTCGCATTGGTCCCGGCGTTGCTCGCTCTTACCCCCGCAGCCGTGGTGCATCGCTTCTTCTTCTGGCAGCCGCTCACTTTTGGCTTCGTGCCGGATATGTCGTTGCTCAGCATCATCTTCACCATGCTGTCGCTGTGGTTTATGGGCTTCTATCTTGAAGATGTGAAGGGCAGCAGATGGCTGCTCGAGACCTACCTCGTATCCACGCTCGCCGGCGGCATCCTGGCTACGGCGCTCTCTTTCACCGGCATACTAGGCATGTCGCCCAACCTCACGGTTCCCGGCACCGATGTGGCGCTCTTCGGTTTGCTGACCTGCTTCGCCGTGCTCTTCGCCGACCAGCAATTCTTCATGTTCCCGCTGCCCTTCGGCATCAAGGCCAAATACCTCGCCATCATCTTCATGCTCATTGCCGTGGTCATGCTGCTGGGTGGCGGCAATCCAGTCGAATATGTCGCTTATCTCGGCGGGGGCCTGGGCGGTTTTCTCTACGCAAAAATAGCGCCGCGTCGCGGTTACGGCTACGCCGCCAGCGAAGGCTTCTACGGCGTGCGCAACAGCTACTACCGTTGGAAGCGCGCCCGGGCTGCGCGCAAGTTCCAGGTCTACATGGGCAAGCAGGGACGCGAGGTCCACTTCGACAAGGAAGGCCGCTACGTCGACCCGGACGACCGCCGCCGCATGCACTAGAGCAACACCAGCGTTACTGTGTCCTTTCCGGGAACGGCTATGTACAGGTTTCTTGAAGGAAAAACTGCGTAGGCATTCCTGGCTCTGGCATACGCCACGCTGCTTGCATTAGTCCTCCAGCACCCAGAGGATTAATCGGGGTCCTCGTCGCGCGGTGCAGCCTTTGCCAGCTCCTCGCCAATCCGCTGGTGCAGCCGCTCGCTGTAGCCCAGCGGCAGCCGGAAGATGCGGTCATCTGCCGTCAGCACCAGGATGTTGTGCACCGAGTCCAGAATTGCCGAGCAGATCTCGCAGTGCTCCAGGTGTTCTTCGATCGCGCGGCGCTCCTCCGCCGTCACGGTGTCGTCGATATAGTCGGAGATGTAGGGCCACACGTGCTTGCAGTCGAGTCTCATGCCCTGCCTCCCAGCCAGGTGAACCACCGCCGCCGCTGCGGCAGTTCGCGCTTCAGATATGGCGCAAGCTGCTTCTGCAGCATCATCCGCGCGCGAAACAGCCGCACCTTCACCAGGTTTGCCTTCACGCCTACCGCTTGCGCGATCTCCTCAATCGACATCTCCTCTTTGTCGCGGAGCAGAAAGACCTCGCGATAGCTCGGTGGCAATGCCTCGATCGCGCGCTCGATGTGCTTTGCCAACTCCTCGCGCTCCAGCGTCTCGCTCGGTATCTCGCGCCAGTCGGCTACCAGGAAGGGCGTGTAGTCTCCCTCCTGCTCCGTATCGTCCAGCGACTCCACCCTTACCCTCGCCGATTTGCGCAGACGGCTGCGTGCCTCGTTCAAAGTAATCGACGTCAACCAGGTGCTGAACTTCGCATCGCCGCGAAAGCTGCTGAGTCCCCGATACGCTTTGATCAGTGCCTCCTGCGCTGCGTCTTCGGCTTCGGTCGCATCGCGCAGGACGGATACCGCCGTCAGGTAAACAACACGTTCGTAGGGCCGGATCAATTCATGGAACAGATCCCGCTCCCCGCTCAGGATGCGCGCGATCCAGTTCATCTCCTGCGGCAATGCCTGCACCATGCGGCCTAGTGTGCCTCCTGCAGTGCGCGGTCCCCAAGTAGCCGGTCGAGGATATTGGTCAACACGCTTTCACCCTGCTCGCCCGCCCGGTTGTAGACAGGCTTGCCATTGCCATCCAGCACAATCAGGTCGGGGATCGAGCCTTCGTAGTACGTCTGCACCAGCTTGAGCTGTGCCGGAGACTGCGGCTTGTCTAGGTCAATGATGACGAAGTTCACCTTGTCCTGATAGCGCTTGGAGAGCGACACCGTGCGCCGCGCCTGCCGCTTGGAGTTGAAGCAGCCTTCGCTGTAGATCATCACGTAGTTCGGCTTGCCCGCGACCACACCGGCCTGCGTGTCATTTCCGGTGATCAGCGGCCCGTCCACGCTGTCGCTGTTGTAGTCCAGACGCGGATTCAACTGGAGCTGGCCATCCGCGGATAGTGCCGCTGCCAGGGCCAGTAGCCAACCGGCCAATATCTTCCTTTGGGCATTTCGCATCATGTTCTCCCGCGATGGTAGGACTCCTCCGTCAGCGCCCAGTTACACCCATGAATCAGAAAGTCCAATCGAGGTTCGCCACTGAGGAACAATAAGTACAGAAGTGGATACGATCGAATCGAATAACAGGGTGGCTGCGAATGTGGCGCCGCCGTCCACATCTCAGGATAGAGGCAGGGCGCATGCCGATGCCTTAGGAGATATTTCAATGAAACAGCGGTTTATTCTCACAGTTGCAACGGCTGTCCTTCTGGGCGCTTGTGTGCCGGTCTATGCTGCGCAGGGTTCTGGGCAGCAGGGCTCCGGCTCGGCGGGATCAGGCTCGGCGGGCTCGGGCTCGCAGGGCTCGGCGGGATCAGGCTCACAGGGCTCCGCGGGCTCGGGCTCGCAGGGCTCGGCGGGATCAGGCTCACAGGGCTCAGCGGGATCGGGCTCACAGGGCTCTCTGGCGGGCTCGCAGGGCTCGGCGGGACAGGGCTCAGGCGCACAGGGTTCGGGCTCACAGGGCTCGGGCGCACAAGGCACCGATCAGCAGGGCTCGTCAACGACAAGTCACAGCAAACACAAGAAGAAGTCCAAGAATAAGCAGTCGCAGCAGCAACAGTCTCCGGACCAGCAACAGCAGCAGCCGGCGCCCCAGTAATCTAAGGCTTGTTATCGCTGAGCTCTGATCACCTCGACTAAATCGGTGTCGCTGCCCTTCCAGGCAGCGGCACCGGTGTGCGTCAGCTTCCGCGCCGCATCATCCCAGTGCAGATGCGTACTCTGGCTCTCACCCTTCTCGTACGCGTAGGTCCTGCCATCGTCGTTGTAGAGCGTGAACTCCCCATTGGCTCCGGGGTAGACACGCAATTTTTCAAGCAGCTGCGTCTGTGACGTATTGTCAACCGCTGCGCCCAGCGGCAAGATCGACCCGGCCCGCACAAACAGCGGAATCGTCTGGATAGGCGCGCTCACTTCGACCCATTGTCCGCCGTGCAGCCGCTCGTTCGTCCAGTAGTTGTACCAGTCCGTGCCCGCGGGCAGGTAGACGCGCTTTGTCGTCGCGCCCTGTTCGGTGACCGGAGCCACCAGCAAAGCCGGCCCGAACATATATTCATCGCCTAATTCAGCCACCTTGGGATCGTTGGGAAAATCCATGAACAGCGCCCGCATGTACGGTGCGCCGGTCTCATGCGTCATCCAGCCGAGCGAGTAGATATACGGCATCAACTGGTAACGCAGCCGCAGATACTTCTCCAGAATCGGCTCCGCCTCTCTGCCGTATGACCACACCTCGTTGTGGTTGCGGCTGCCATGCGTGCGGAAGTTCGGCTGGAAGACGCCGTACTCGAACCATCGTGCGTACAGCTCCGGATAGTCGTCGTACTGGCCAACGTTGTCGCGCGCATCCGACGGATCGAGCAAGCGGCTTATGCTCGGGCACGTGGCGATAGGGCAGATATTGCCATCCGCCAATGTCATTGCCCCAGTACGCGATGCCCGCCGCGGTCACATCGAGCCCGGTCGGGATCTGCCGCTTCAGCGTGTCCCACGTCGGAGAAATGTCCGACGACCAGAAGATGGTCCCGTTACGCTGCGCGCCCAGGTAGGCATCGCGCGACAGCACCAGCGCGCGCGTCTTCAGGTCGCGGCGGAAGCCGTCGTAGATGGATGCGGTATGGAAGAGCGGATAGACATTGAAGTACCGCGTGCCCGGTCCAACGGAGAAATAGCTGCCGTTCGGCGGCAGGTCTGGCTCCGTTTCATCTGCCCAGAATGCATCGAAACCCTTGGACACCAGGTTGTCGCGGATGATGCCCCAGTACCACTGCGCCGCATCGGAATTCGTCGTGTCGATGTCCGAGCCGGCCTTGTCGTAGGGCAGCCCGTTAGTCGGCGTGCCGTCGGCCAGGTGCTCAAACCAGCCCTTCTTCAGCAGAAAGTCGTAATAGCGCGAGCCCTCGGTGAAGCGCGGCCACACGCTGATCATGGTCTGAATGCCTTCAGCGTGGAGTTGCTTGTTCATTGCAACGGGGTCCGGCCACTTCACCGGGTCCATATCAAACTGGCCCATCTTCGTGTAGTAGAACCAGTCCACTACCAGCATATCGATCGGCAGATGCCGTTCGCGATAGCCTTTCGCAACCGCCAGCAGCTCATCCTGCGTAATGTATCGCTGCTTGCACTGGATGAACCCGTACGCCGCCTTGGGCAGCATCGGCGTCGCGCCGGTCAGTTTGCGGTAGCCCTCGTAGATCTCATCTGTGGTCCGGCCCGCGATCACAAAGAACGACACCCGGTTCCCCACCTGGGAAGTCCAGCGAGTCTGCTCATTAAACCCCGGCTCGACCGTCGTCTGCGACGGATTGTCCCAGACCAGCCCGTAGCCCTTATTCGTAACCGCGAACGGCACACAAAAGCTGGGACCTCCCGTCGCGGTGTAGTTGTTCCAGCACTCTACCGTGTGGCCGCGATGATCCAGAAAGCCATGCTGGTCCTGCCCCAGGCCGTAGTAGTGCTCATCTGGCGGGGAGACGAATGTGGCGCCCACCTGGAAAAATGGTTCATCCGCCGGACGCTTGTCGTAAAGGATGTCTGCATTGCCATCCTTGTGATTGGGGACGGACTGCTGCCATCCCACCATGTCCACGAGCGTCGCGCCCTCCGGCGTTGCGATGCGGATGTGTGCGCCCGGCGTCGAGCCGGTGAAGAACTTCGCGATGTCTGCCTGCGTCAGGCTTGGCTTTCCGCCGTGGTGGCTCGCGTCCAGCGTCACCACCATTCGGGACGAGCCGTATGTATCGCCATGACCGTCCGTCGTGTGCGTCCAGCCATCGCTATCCGGCTTGGCCACAAAGCCATAGCCAGGCGCGGCCACCGCGGGATCGTGCTGCATGCTCAGCGTCACCCGGATGATGTTCGGCGCGTACGGCTCTAACATCACAGTGCTGCCGTCGTGCTCCAGCACCACCGAGTGTTCCTGCGCCTGCAGCGGCGCGAGCCACGCCGCCGCCATTCCAGGAAGCAGCAGGATGCGAACTATCCATTGAAAAGTTCGGAAAGACATCAGGGGTGCCTCCAAAGAACGCAGCGCGCGGTCCGGACGGGCGTGCCGCTGCCAAAGAAAACGATGCGCCGATACAGGGTAAGCCACATCGCGACGCGCGCAAACTACTGCGCCACATCCTGCATCCCTGCTAAATATGCGTGCACTCCCTCGAACCCTCTCCCTTATCGTCCTTGGTCTCTTCCTCCTCGGCGGGTGCAACAGAGGTGGCGGACTTGGCGGCAATAGCTCCGCCACCGGCGACAGCGCCGATCAGAGCCAGAAGCAGACGCAGCAAAACAAGCAGAAAGGCGGCCAGGGCGAGCCCGCAAATACCGAACCTCAGAACAGCGTCACTGGCCAACCGTCGGCAGCCTCGGACCGCGGCAGCGCGGACGCCGTTGCCCACCACTCCGTTGCGCAGCCCGGCGCGCCCCAGGGAACGGCGCCCGATACCTCCCGGCGGCCAGCGCAGGAGCCCCCATCGCCGCAACACTGATCCCCGTTTGAGCCGGCGGCCCATCCTGAAGCGAGCAGCCATTTTCCCGGCCGGACGGATACAATACGTCTACACCCCGTTTCGGTATTGCCTTACTCTCCGTCTCGGATCAACGAGGGATTTGGATTTGCAGTCAGCTTCGCGCAGTACCCCGTCGTCTCCGCGCTGGTCTTTCCGCGCGCTTCCGGTCGCCGCTGCCGTTCTTGCACTCGCGTCTGCCGCTTTTGGCCAGTCTCACGCCGCTGTGGCCACCACCACGTCGCTGACCGCTGCTTCGGCCCGCGACACCTCCGGCAAGACCACCTTCACGGTCCATGTGTCGCCCGCGCCGCAGTCTGCGGAAGCCGGCACCGGCGTCAACGCTGACCGCGGCAGCGTCACGTTCCTGGAAACGGGCGATGACGGCCAGCCGCACTCGCTGGGCTCCGCATTCGTTGCTGAGGATGGCAGCGCGGCCCTCACCGTCTCTTCCCTCGCCGCTGGCGCCCACGTCGTGCGCGCGATGTATAGCGGCACTCAAAGTTCGGCTGCCTCCACCTCTGCGCCGGCCGGTGTCACCGCGCAGGTTGCCGCGCCCGACTTCTCGCTCACCGCGACTCCCGCTACCCTGAATCTGGATGCTGGACTTCCGGGCACCGTCGCCGTCACCATTGCGCCCACTGCTGGGTTTAAGAACTACGTCGCGCTCTCCTGCGCCGGCTTGCCCCTCTTCACCTCCTGCAGTTTCCTGCCTTCCAATGTGAACGTCGCCGGGGCGAACGGCCTCAGCACCATGACGCTGAACACGACGGCGCCCTCCGGAACCACCGGCGCACTGCGCCGCGACACCGGTTTCGTCTACTGCTTCCTGGTACCAGGCGTGCTGGGTCTGCTGGGGCTCGGCTTCGGCCGCAACCGCAGCTTACGCATGCTCGCCATGCTCTGCGTCGTCGGCAGCCTCATTGGCGGCGCAAGCTCGTGCGCGCAGCGCTACCGCTATCTCAACTATGGCCCCGGTGCCAATCCCGGCACCCCGGCTGGGCAGAGCATCATCCGCATCTACGGCACGGCCGTGAACGGCGCTCTCTCCACCTCCAAGTGCTTCCAGGTCACCCTCAACATGACCTCCACAAATACCTCCGGCACCTCAGGCAACAACCTCACGCCTTGTAGCTAGCCTGACCCGTTGAGATTCTCGACGGCATGCATCGCGGTCTGCTGAATCTCCGCATCGTCGCCGAAGCCAGCTAGCCATCGCACCTCCGGCTCGCGGCGGAACCAGGTGAACTGCCGCTTCGCATAGTTGCGATGCCCGCGCTGCGCGGCCTCGATTGCCTCCGCCTCATTCAGCTCGCCGGCCAGAAGCTGCCGCGCCTGCCGGTATCCGAGAGTATCGAAAATCCGTCGCTCCCCGCCGTACCGCGCCATCAGACGCTCCGTCTCCGCAACCAGCCCGCGCTCGAACATGGCCGCTGCGCGTGCATCGATCCGCGCGTAGAGCGCCGCACGTTCGGGCGCCAGCCCGATGCGCAGGATGCGGTAGCCCGTCAGCGGCTCCGCGCCTGCCGTCCACGCTTCGGTGATCGGCCGTCGCGCCTGGAGCGATACCTCGATCGCGCGAATCAGCTTGGGCGTATCGTTGGCGTGGATTCGGCCGGCGGCTGCAGGGTCCAGCCGCTCGAGCACCCGCAACAGCCAACCGCTGTTGTGGCGCATTCCCGACCGTCTCAGCCGTGCCCGCAAGGGCTCCGAGCGCTGCGGTCCATCGAACAAGCCATCCAACAGTGCGCGCAGGTACAAGCCAGTTCCGCCGGTCACGGTCGGCAGCCGTCCCCGCGCGGAAATATCTGCAATCGCCGCGCGGCCATCGCGCTGGTAGTCGCCCGCGCTGTAATCCCGCTCCGGCGACAAGATATCGATGCAGTGGTGCGGTACGCGCGCCCGCTCCTCTGCCGTGGGCTTCGCCGTGCCGATCTCGAAGTCGCGATACACCGCGACCGAATCGCAATTGACGATTTCGCCGTCAAACCGCTCCGCAAGTGCGAGGGAAAGAGCCGTCTTGCCGCTCGCCGTCGGTCCCAGCACGACCACCAGCAATGGCAGCTTGGCCGTCGCTGCGTTCTTTACCACCGCCACCAGCCGCGCGGAAACAGATCGGCGTAATGAGCGCGTATCAGCGCCACGACCAGGACGGCCACCGCCAGCAACAGCAGACCCGCTATCTGTCGCTGTCGAAGTTGCATATCACGTGACTTCAAAGGGCGCGGATCATCCGCCATGGCAGCATTCCATCACGGTCGCTCTTACTTGCCTTCGGGGATGTTGTAGTAAAAGCCGAAGCGCAGCGCAAGGTAGGGACCCTTGAAGTCCTTTGGGAGTGGCGGATAGGGCGAGGCTCCGGTGATGCCGCCCCACGCCGCGCGATCCAGCGCCACGTCGCCCGAAGGGAACTTCAGCACCATCTGCTTCACGCTGCCATCCGGGTTGATGCGGAACTCGATACCGACCTTGCCTGACTTGTCCAGCGGAGGCCGCGCCGACTCCGGAATCAGCGGAATCCACGAGCGATACGTCGCGGCAATCACGCGCTGCATGTAGGGCCCGAAGTCTACCCCCATGGTGTCGCTCAGGATCTCCGCGCTGCCGTTCAAGCCGGGATGCTGTGGCGTGCGTCCGGCGCCATAGTCGCCGCTGGGCGCCTGTGGCTCCGCCGCGCCACGCTCTGCCTGGCGGATCTGATCGCCGGCCGATAATCCCGTGTTGAAGTTCGGCTTCGTCGGCGCCGGCTTCGGTTCAGGCGGAGGAGCGGGCGTCACACCCTGCGGCTGCGGTTGCAACGGCTGCGAGGACGCCGGGTTTGGCGGCGCTGGTGACTGCTGCTGTGGCTGCGGAGCGGCCTGTTGCGGAGAGGGCGCCGGCTGCTGCTGCTCGGGTCGCGGAGCCGGCGGTCCTGCGCGTCGCATCGCCTGCAACTGCTCCAGTGTCTTCTTGTCCATAGTCGGGTGTGGCGACTGCGCGACCCGGTTCTTGTCCGAGAGTGCCTGCGGGTTCTTCGGCCGGATGTTCTTCAGCGCATCCGGCGGCAGGCTCATGTAGGTCAGTTCTTTCTTCTGCCGGTCGGTCAGCACGTCGAACGGGCTGATGACCTTCGGCTGGTGCAGAATATAGCGCGGCCCGAAGAGAATGAAGAGGAAGATAAGTACGTGCGCCAGCAACGAGATGTAAATCCCCTCGCGCACGCGCGACCGCGACCGCTCGTCTTCAAGGTTGTCGATGAGATGAAGCAGCTCATCGGCTTCCATGCCCTCGTAGCGAGTGGAGGATTTCCGGCGAAACTTGGGACCGACTGGCGGCTCGGGGGGCGCGCTCTGCGGTGGTGGAACTTCAATAATCGCCATGCTCTCTGTATGGAGGCCGGACGCGGTCTGCCACCTGGACGGCCCCGCCAGGAACCCGCATTGCCGTTCAGATATTGTCTCATTCTTCGCTCGGTTGGGTCCTCGCATCCTTTCGGCACGTCATACGTGCAGGGGTCTTCGTCGAAGCTGTTCCGGCATCGGAACTCAATCGTGACCGAACCGGATTTGCACCCCACAGTGGCCAGCCTCAGGGCGTATCCTTTGCCACAGTCCCGCACTGCGGATTGGAGCGACACAGAAGGCCCGGCCATGCCCAGCACACTCGGCACATCCAGATCGACGTCCCGCCGCAAGCCGCGCGCCATCCCGCACAGCCCACGCCCCGGCGTTCACAAGGGCAGCGAGTCAGTTGACGACTATCTGAAGTCCATCTTCGCTCTCGGTGGAGCGGAGGGCCGCCGCGTCGGCAGCACTGCGCTGGCTGACCGGCTGCAGGTGGCACCAGCGTCCATCACCAACATGCTGCAGAAGCTCGCTGCCGCGCAGAACCCGATGGTCGAATACGAGCGTCACCGCGGGGTCCGCCTGTCTGCCGCCGGCCGCCGTCGAGCGCTCGAAATCGTCCGTCACCACCGCCTGATCGAGACCTTCCTCCATCGCATGCTCGACTACAAAGTGGACGAGCTGCACGATGAAGCCGAGCGCCTGGAGCACTTCATCTCCGAGCGCTTTGAAGCCCGCATCGCGGCCAAATTAGGCGACCCCGACCGCGACCCCCACGGTTGCTGCATTCCCGCCCTCGACGGCACGATGCCCGCCGGCCATCGCGTCTCCTGCAAATGCCCGGAATAAGTCAGCGAACGGCGACCGACTCTCCCCGTTCCATTGCGCCCGCGCCCATGAGGATGAGCGATCGCTGGGCGAAAGGCGAATAGACAAGAAGCGTCATACACGCTACTGCCAACCCATAGTGGATGTGACGCAGCAGCAGAAATGGCGAGAGCGACCACACGATATCGAGCGCCAGCAGGAACGGCCAGAGCCTCAGAAACTTCTCCCGCATCCCTGGAGCATGGAAGAGCACGGCACATAGCAGGAAAGCACGGACAGGAATCAGGACCGCGGCGGTCACGATCACCACTGTGAATACCTGCGCGGGATGCGGCAGAGCCGAAACCAGTTCTTTGATCTCCGGCAGGTTTGCAAGTGCACCCACATAGAACCCGAGATACATCAACTGCAATAGCAGGAAAAGGGTCTGCACCACGGCATGGGAACTCTTCGGCAAATCCTCCGGGCCAGAGAGAACCCGATCGAGCAGCCTCGCCTTCGCGCCTGCCGGAACCGCTCCCGGCGCTTCCGATCCCTCTGCTATGGGGTCGGGGGGCGAATAGCGTTCCCGCGGTGCGATTTGCTCCACCTGGCCGACGAAGCGATAGCCGCGGCGAGCCAGGGTCTCGATGAATCTCGCGTTGCTAGCCTTGTCTCCAAGTGCTTCGCGGATGCGATTTACGGCCGAGTTCACGCCATGTTCGTAGTCGACGAGTGTTCCGTCGGGCCACAGCTCCCGGCAGATCTCCTCGCGCGTCAGCAGTTCGCCGGGCCGGTCCAGGAGCAGGAAAAGCAGCTGCAAAGGCTGGGAGTGCAACTTGACACGCACACCCTGCCGGCGAAGCTCTCCGCTCGTCGAATCTGCTTCAAAGACGCCGAAGCGATAGAGCATTGTCGGAAATCCTGTGGCTGCGGAGATTCACTTGGTGTGGCATTTCCGTCAAGAAAAGCCACGATAGCAACCGCTGGACGCCTGCACCTATGCCGAAAGATGCTCCTGGCGCCTGCAGCCGTGGCTTCGTCACGTCTGGCGCTTAGTGTATCCGAGGCCAAGTGCTTTCTCCGGATCTTGGCCCGGCGAGAACTTCTCGCAACCTGAATGTCTGGAACCACTTGCGCCGTGAGGAACAATCTTTCCCCGTTTGAGATGCCATGCATTGTCTTATCCGTCGGAACAGCGCAACCTGCAATGCATGAAGCGATACTTCTTTGCGCTGGAGAGCGCGTTGCTGCTTCTCCTCGCGACGGCACAGCCTCTGGCGGGGCAGCCCACACCCGCGGCGATCGCGGCCTTCGACGTTTATGCCCAGAGCGTGGAGTCACGGCTGGACCAGCAGCACCGGTCAGCCGGCGCCTTCGTTGTTTTGCCGGCTTCGGACCCCGTGAGCGAAGCGATGCGGCTGCGGCGGGGAGAACTGATCATTGAACGACTGACCCCCTCGACCGGCGCAGACGTTCCCGGATCGCTGCTGCATCACTGGCGCGGCGCGGCCTTTGTTCCCGGAGCCAAGGCTCAGGACTTCGAGCGGCTGACGCAGGACTTCAAAGCCTATCCGCAACACTTCGCTCCCCAGGTGCTTCAGGCCAAGCTGATCGCGCGAAACGGCGACCGGATGCAGGCATGGATGCGCGTGCGCCAGCAGCACGTCATCCCGGTGGTAATGGACACCACCTACGACATCACCTACGGGCGCCTTGACATCCAGCACGGCTACAGCAGCTCGCGGAGTACGCGGATCGCTGAGATCGATTCGCCAGGCACCAGCTCCGAGCGAGCACTGAATGCCGATGAGGAGCATGGCTTCCTGTGGCGGCTGAACACTTACTGGAGCTACGAGGAGCAGGACGGAGGTCTCTACCTGCAGATCGAAGCCGTCTCGCTCACACGCTCGATTCCGCATGGGCTCGGCTGGGCGATCGGGCCCTACGCGGAGAGCATTCCCCGCGATTCCCTCGAGTTCACCTTGCGCTCCACCTGCAACGCGCTTCGCAAGCAGGCGCCGTCAGCCGTCACAGAAAGGACCGAACGATGAGTACTCAGGCTGTTGAAATCCCCACAGACAATGCAGCGAGCTTCACACCTGCGCGTCGGATCAACCACTCGCTGACCGCGTCACTCGAGAAGCGTGCTCTCGAATGGATGGCGCGTCATGCACCACGCTGGCTTACCTCAGACCAGCTCACGCTGCTCGGGTTCATCGCGCAGATCGGAGCGGGGGCCGCCTACGCCCTGTCTCACTACAACCGCTACGCTTTGCTGCTGGTGAATCTCTGCCTGGCGCTGAACTGGTTCGGCGACAGCATGGATGGCACCCTGGCTCGCATGCGCTGCCAGCAGCGTCCGCGCTTTGGCTTCTATGTGGACCACGTGGTAGACATCCTCGGTGCCAGCGCGCTCATGTGCGGGCTAGGCTTCTCCGGCCTCGCGCACTGGCAGGTGGCCGTCGCGATGCTGATCGGATTTCTACTCCTGTCGAGTGAGAGCTATCTCGCCACCTATACCTTGTCCCGTTTTCAACTTTCGCAGGGTCTCTTCGGTCCAACAGAGATTCGCATTCTGCTGATCATCGGGAACCTGGCACTGTTGCGCAGCCCATACGCGTCGGTCTTCGGCCAAAGAATACTGTTGTTTGATCTGGGAGGAAGCATCGCGGCGGTCTGCATGTTCGCGACGTTGATCTTGGTGACAGTTCGCCATACAGCGCAACTCTACCGCGAGGAGCCTCTTCCATAGAGCCGCTGCCACAGTAGAGCCGCTGCCACAGTCCGTGGGAGTCCGGCTCCCTGCAGAGCGGCGGACCCCCGGGGCCGTTCACACTTAAGCGTTCTTGAGCGACGCCATATCGATCGAGAACCGATACTTCACATCCGCCTTCAGCAGTCGGTCGTAGGCCTCGTTGACCTTCTGGATGGGAATGACTTCGACATCGGCAGTGATGTTGTGCTTGCCGCAGAAGTCGAGCATCTCCTGTGTCTCCGCGATGCCACCGATGAGCGAACCAGAAAGGCTCCTGCGGGCGAAAATAAGTGCGAATGAGGAGACGGGGAGCGGTTTTTCCGGCGCGCCGACCAGGCACATGTGGCCATCTCGGCGCAGCAGGTTGAGATAGACGTTGAGATCGTGCTCGGCGGAGACGGCATCGAGAATGAAGTCGAAGCTGCCTGCGTGCTTCGCCATCTCATTGATGTCGCGAGAAATGACAACTTCATCGGCCCCGAGCCGAAGTGCATCGTCTTTCTTGTTAGGCGAGGTGGTGAAGAGCACGACATGCGCGCCGAGCGCGTGGGCAAACTTAACTCCCATGTGGCCGAGACCGCCAAGCCCGACAATGCCGACCTTCTTCCCCTTTGTCACTCCCCAGTGGTGGAGAGGCGAGAAGGTGGTAATGCCCGCGCACAGAAGCGGAGCCGCACCGGCGAGGTCCAGATTGGAGGGCACCTTCAACACGAAGTGCTGGTCGACGACAACGCTGTCCGAGTAGCCGCCGTAAGTGACGCCGCCAGTATGTTTGTCGGGGAAGTTATAGGTAAGGGTCATGTTCGGACAGAACTGCTCCAGCCCCTCTTTGCAGTTGGGACACGTGCGGTCGGAGTCGACCATACAGCCGACGGCCGCTATGTCTCCGACCTTAAATTTCGTGACAGCGGAGCCGACTTTCGTGACTCGGCCAACGATCTCGTGGCCCGGAACGCACGGATACACAGTGGGCATCACACCGCTCCACTCATTGCGTGCCTGGTGCAGGTCGGAGTGACAGATGCCGCAGAAGAGGATCTCTATCTGCACGTCGGTATCGGTGGGATCGCGCCGCGCGATCTGAGTGGATGCAAGCGGCGAAGTAGCACTGGCAGCAGAGAATGCTTTTGCGTTGTACATAGGCGCACTTATGATGCGCCCATTGGTTGAGGATATTCAAAACAAAACCTGGCAACGAGCCGCCCGTACAATCAAACAATGTCCGCGACCCCGCCGCAGCCCGCACGCGCTGTGGTCCTTACCATTAGCGATTCCCGCACCAGCGGTGAGCGCCAGGACCTCTCCGGGCCCGCGGTGGCTGCATCTCTGCAAGCAGCAGGTTTCATCGTGGAAGGCCCGCACCTCGTGCCGGACGAGCAGCCCCAAATTGAGGCAATGTTGCGCGAGGCAGCGCTGCGCTCCCATGCCGCCAATGCCACGCTGGTGGTCACCACGGGTGGCACCGGTATCGCGCCGCGCGACGTCACACCCGAAGCGACCCGCGCGGTCTGCACGCGTATCCTGGACGGCTTTGCCGAACGCATGCGCGCCGCAGGAGCGCGCCGTACACCGCTGGCTGCGCTCAGCCGCGCCGTCTCGGGAACCTGCGGACGCGCCCTTATCGTGAATCTGCCGGGCAGCCCGGAGGGTGCTGTCACCTCGCTCGAAGCCGTGATCGATCTCATCCCTCACGCTCTCCAACTGCTCAGCGGCGCGAACGCGCACATGGAAGCACCCGGCCGGGCCGACTCCGGAGTGCCGCGCACGTGAGCAGCTTCCTCGCGAAGTGGCTTGGCCGATACAAGGGATTCGTGCTCGGCGTCCTCGGACCACTCGGCGTCTGGGGGGCCCTGCTCGCGGGCGTCGTCGACTCCGGCACCATCCCCATCCCCATGGATCCCCTCATCGCCACCTGGGCCTGGAACGACCACCGGCACGCATATCTCTACGTCATCATGGCGGCTGCGGGTTCGGCCATTGGTGGCCTCATCCCGTTCCTGCTGGGCCGCGCCGGGGGCGAACTCTTCCTGCTGCGCCGCATCGACCGAGCCCGCTACGAGGCCATGATGGCGCGCTTCGAAAAGCAGGAGTTCCTGGCAATGGCCATCCCCTCCGCCCTGCCTCCACCCACGCCGTGGAAAGCCTTCGTCTTCGGCGCCGGTGTCTTCGAAATGAACATCTGGCACTTCATGCTCGCGGTCTTCACCGGCCGCGCAGTGCGCTTCGGCGTCGAAGCCGCTCTCACCATCAAGTACGGTCCACAGATCGTGGATGTGGTCGGGGATCTGTTCAAGCATCATCTGACCATGACCCTGGTCATTATCGCGGTGTTGGCGGGGCTGCTGATCTTTTGGGTCATCCGGAAGAGTTACAGAAGATCCGGCGAAGAAGCAGAAGATGTGAATGACAACGGCGAACCGCGCCGCCGCAAACGTCCCTGGCTCTAAATCGCCGCGCAAACAGAAAAGCCCGGCAGCCGCCGAGCTTTTTCTGTTTTCTTTGCGAGCTCTTAGACGGTAGCGGGTTTTGCGGCAGCGTCCTTCGCGGTCTTTGCCAGTGCAGCGAATGCAGCGGCGTCGTTCGTCGCCAGGTCGGCCAGGATCTTGCGGTCCAGGTCGATTCCCGCCACCTTCAGCCCATGGATAAGCTGCGAGTAGCTGGTGCCGTTCTGTTTCGCTGCGGCGTTGATGCGCACGATCCACAGCGAGCGGAACTGGCGCTTCTTCTGCCGGCGGCCAACGTAGGCGAACTTCAGGCCGCGCTCGACGGCCTCCTGCGCTGCCTGATAGAGCTTCGATTTGGTGAGGAAATAGCCGCTTGCCCTCTTCAGGATCTTTTTGCGGCGGGCAAGCCGTTTGGTTCCACGTTTTACGCGGGGCATCTCGTTGGTTCTCCTTTGCGTACTTCGTTATGCGGCTGGAGGCAGGAGGCAGCGCCCGGGTGGGCATCTGCTTTTAAACCTCTTCACTCGCTCATCGCTCTGATTCGGCATTGTGGGCTCACGGGTACGCGTTACCCCGGCCCGTCCGAAAGATCAGGCGTACGGAATCATGCGCAGCACCTTCGGCAAGTCGGCTTCCGAAACCAGCACAGTACCACCCAACTTGCGCTTGGTCTTGTTCGCCTTCGAGGTCAGGATGTGGCGCATCTTGGTCTGGCCACGGAGCACTTTCCCCGTAGCAGTCTTCTTGAAGCGCTTGGCCGCGCCCTTATGTGTCTTCAGCTTAGGCATGGATATCCAGTCAAATCGCCGGTCTGGCGACATCAGTCAGTATACCTGGAAGCTCTGCCTCTCATGCGAGCGTAGCCGATATCAGACCCGTCGCCACTTATCGGCTAACAGCTCCAGTGACTGAGTTCACGCAGCTTCTGTAGAACAGTTGCCTGTCTAGCGAACAGAGTGCGAAAGCCCATCGGCGCTTGATGTCGCACGACATGTTCTGTTTCTCGGAGTTCCGTTCGCGGGCAAGCCATCCATGGCCTGGCTGCACACCATCAGCGGGATGGAGTTCTGAACACACTCGATCGAACCCGAAGATTCGCCATGTACCCACGCACTTTTAACAGGAATGCGGATCCGCCACATCCCGAGCATTGTCTCTCCGGCATACGCGACGCTGCAGAAGTCGTCCGTCGTCTTCATGACTGGCCTCGCACACGCATTTCTGATGTTCTGGGATCTTCCAGCAAGAGCCAGAGCACAGATGGTGTAGCTGTGAGGCTTTGGCGAATCAGCGCTCCGCGTCTCAGGCGCCACCGGCGAAGTGCTTCCGCACCGTCTCCACAAACGCTTCGGCAGTAGCGCTCATCCCAGCCACTCGCGTTCCGATATCGACCGAAGTCCACCGCTTGGACCGGATCGGCCGGAAGATCGCCCCAGGGAATGCCACCGCCGCCAGGCAAGCCGGCACGATCGAAACGCCCATTCCCGCAGCCACTAACCGGATCAGGGTAGGGAACTGCGGCGCCACCTGCACGATCTCCGGTTGGAAACCCGCATCCAGGCAGCAGCGTATCGTGCGGTCGTAAGCCAGGCTGCCGATGCGCCGCGCGAAGAGCACAAAGGGCTCGCCTTCGAGCGATGCCGGGTCCACAATGCGCTGCCGGCGCAGCTTGTGATCCGCGGGCAGCGCTACACGGAATCTCTCCCGCAGCAGTGGCGTGAGCACCAGCTCCGGCCGCCGCTCGCCGTCCCGCAGAAATCCCACGTCGATCGACCCGTCCGCCAAGGTCAGCATCTGCTCGGAAGTCCACATCTCCCGCAGTCGTACCTCCACCCGCGGATACGCCCTCCGGTACTGCTGGATGGCCGCCGGCAGCTCGGTGAACATGACAGAGCCCGAGAACCCCACGGTCAATCGGCCCTCCTCGCCGCGCGCCACGCGACGCGTCTGTTCCAGGTCATCGCCGAGCCGCGATATTGTCGCTGTGGCCCGCTCGCGCAGCATCGCACCCGCCGGTGTCAGCTTCACGCCGCGCGTAGTGCGCTCAAAGAGCTGCGCGCCCAGCAACATCTCCAGCTTTCGAATCTGCTGGCTCAATGGCGGTTGCGCCATGCCCAGCTTCACTGCGGCGCGGCCAAAATGCAGCGTCTCCGCAACTGCCAGGAAATACCTCAGGTGGCGCAGCTCTATCTCTGTTTTCATATCCAGTGAGTCTCAATCCAGAGCATTCGAATATTGGACATATCGCTTCGCCTGATCCTACTCTTGGATCAGAGATCGCAAGAGAACCGCAGGCGGGAGGGACCAAGCCATGTCCGATGTCATCGTCAGAGAGTTTCAGCCAGCCGATGCAGATGCCTTCTTCGAGCTCAATCGCGAATGGATCCAGCGCTACTTCTGGCTGGAACCCGCCGACCTCGAGGTTTTGTGGCAGCCGCAGGAGGCCATTCTGGACCGTGGCGGCAGCATCTTCATGGCGGTGCGTGACGGCATCCACGTGGGTTGCTGCGCGCTCCTTGCGATGGGTCCCGGCGAGTACGAGCTGGCCAAGATGGCGGTCGCGCCGGCCGCGCGGCGTCACGGCATCGGCCGCCGGCTTATGACCACGGCGATCGCGAAGGCAGAACGTCTGGGCGCGACGCGTCTGTATCTCGAAAGCAATGCGATCCTGCCGGGCGCAGTCGCGCTCTACGAATCGATGGGCTTTCGCCACCTGCCGCCGGAGCGCATCAAGCCATCGCACTACAGCCGCGCCGATGTCTTCATGGAGCGGATGATGGGACTAACGATGCCGCCGATTTCCGCATCGGACCCACCCTCCGCTTGGCCCTGCTGTTAAGCATTGCCACGGCGCCCATGGCGCTCTTGCATACACCTATCGTGAAATGCTGTTAGCGGTCACTTCGGAAACTGCTTCTTGAAGGCATCGATGCAGCCCTTGCCGGTCGCCTTCTGTGTCATGCCGCCGCAGCCATCCTGCCAGAAGGGAAGCGATCCCGGTCCCGGCCCATGGCCTTTCAGATATGCGCGCACCGTCGCGCCGCCTGAGAAGCTCGCGCCATAACTCGTATCGCAGCAGGTGCCATCCTTCTTGTTCTCGCTCTTCTCTGTGTTCTGTACACCGTTCTTCGAGAAGACGAGAATGATGTCCGCGCTGGCCTCGTCATCGGCCAGCGTAAAGCGTCCCCATTTCGACAGCTCCTCGTCCGCGGCGTTCTCCAGCGGAGCGCCACCGGCGTTGTTACGAATAAAGATGGTCTTCGCGTGGTATGCCTCGGGTGGAATGCCCTGCGCCAATGCGGGCAGAGGCAGAAGAGAGGCTGCAGCGAACGCGGAGCAGAGACGTGCAGACATGGCGGCCTCCGGCGGAATGCCCACCACTGTAGCGCACTCCGCGTACTTAGTAGATATGGAAGTTCACGTCTATCGTGATCGCCACCGGCACCGGCTTTCCGTCATATGTGCCGGGCTTAAAGCGGTATTGCCGCACTGCATCGAGCGCCTTCTGATCCAAGGAGGCAGCCGCTTTGCTCAGCTTTGGCTTCACGCCCTCTGCCGCAGAATGGACGACGTGGACATCGCGGGGCAGTCCGTCCGTCCCGACCTTTAACCCGACGACGACCGTGCCCCCGATTTTCTTGTGCCTCGCGGCATCGCTGAACTCCGCATCCACGGAGTAGACCAGCTTCGGAGGTGTTACTCCATTACCCAGATGGTAGTGGTAGGTGCCATCGGCGTCGATGACCGGCTTGCCATCGGGAGATGATTGGGCCGTGTTGTCTGGTTTCGACGGCTGCTGCGGTCTTGCGAAGACCGGCATCGAGAAGAGACAGGCGAGGAATGCCGCGCCTAACACCTGACAGCGAAATCGGCTCGCAGTTGGTTGCATACAAGGCCTTGCGCGCCAGTCTACCGCTTCTTAGGGGCCACTGACTTCGCCGGTTTGCGCGCAGCAAGCTCCTGTGCGCGGAACTTCGCAATGCGCCCAATCAGCTTCACCGGAACCTTTTCAGACAGAGAAAAGCTGCAGCGTGCCCTTGCTCACCCGATACTGCTCCAGTTCATCCGGAAACGCCGCGATCATCGCATCGCTCGCGGGATACACGGAGTAGTGCTCCTTCCAGCCTGCGAAATACAGCAATACGCGGCCGCGCAATTTGAATGCGGGTATCTGATACGAGATGCACTCCTCGGCATCCGGCACCGCCTTGCCGATCGCGCCACGCACACGCTCCAGCACCATCTGCGTGGCCGCCGGCTGCACGGCAATGTACTCGTCTATCGTTCCGGGGGGCATTCTGGGGGGCGTTCCGGCGCGGATCTTTGCCATAGCGGAGATAAGTATCCGCTATACCTCAGGCCGCGCCAACACCTTCTCCATTCGCACCACCGGCAGCCGTTCGCCACCCGGTAGATCGACCAGAATCTCGACCGTCCGCCGGTACCCGTGCCGCTCATACAGTGGCACGCCGGAGAGCGTCGCGCCCATCTCGCAGCGGCGAAAACCCGCATCCCACGCCGCCCGCTCGCACGCTTCAAGCAGCCGGGTGCCCAGTCCGCGCCGCGCCCATTCCGGGCGCACAAAGAATGCGCGAATCTTCGCCGCGTCCGTTGCAGGATCAAGCGGACCCGCATCCCGCGAGGCATGATGGTGGTCACCGCCGTAGAGCGTTTTCCGCCAGCTCCAGCCGCCACACGCTACCGGAGCGCCGTCTGTATCCTCCAGCAGGTAGTAGGTCCCGTCCGCAATCAATTGCGTGTCCGGCGTAAAGACAGAGGCCAGCGCTTGCTCGCGCTGGCCTTCGCTGTATTCCTGCTGTAGTCCGCGAACGGATGCGGCGATCAAATCGCGGATCGCATTCAGATCGGCAGCCGTCGCCGTGCGCAATGTCGGCTCGCGCAATACGTCCTCGCCAGCGTTTTCGCTAGGACTGCGCCGTGACCGGCGTATTCACCGGCGCCTGCTGCGCGGCGGGCGGCTTCGGCGTTGGCGCAGCCTTCGGCACACGCTGCGACTCGGACTTCTTGCCCGGCGCCAGGATGGCATGCAGCGTGGTGCCTTCCATGCGCGGCATGAACTCCACAATGCCGGTCTCGCCCATGTCCTGGATGAGTCGATTGATGATGGCGTAGCCGAGCTCGCGGTGCGCCATCTGGCGCCCCTTGAAGCGCAGCGAGGCCTTCACCTTGTCGCCCTCGTTTAGGAAGCGGACGGCCTGGTTCTTCTTCGTCTGATAGTCATGTTCATCGACGGTGACGGAGAACTTGACCTCCTTTACGACGATCACTTTCTGCTTCTTGCGCGCGGCGCGCTCGCTCTTGTCCTTTTCGTAAAGGAACTTGCCGTAGTCTTGGATACGGCACACCGGTGGCACCGCGTTAGGGGAGACTTCTACCAGGTCCAGTCCGCGCTCCCGTGCGATCTTCAACGCTTCAAAGGGCTGCATAATGCCGAGCTGCTCGCCCTGGTCGTCGATCACGCGAATCTCTTTCGCGCGGATGCGGTCGTTGGTACGGATAAAGGACTTGGCCGAACGTTTATCGAGTGCTATGGGAATCCTCCAAAGTTGTGCGAGGGCGCACCCTCGCGGGTCGAGTATAGCATTTGGCCCGTAATAGCTTGTTAAATCCGAGTGGCGCGCAAGGCCGGAGCGACGCCATTCTCATACTTGGTTGGATGAGATACGGCTGTCCAAAGAATCTGGTTCGCAGGAAATACACCGGCAATTTCGACGCGAAGAAAGTTATCGCTTAAGGCAGGCGTCGTCCCGCGCTCCTGTTCCGGCTCACTCGACCGAAGCGTGACAACAGACAACCTGCTCCGGCTCGCCGCCTGCCGAAACACTGCCCGCTTCTGCTCCATCAGCGCTTGCAGCCGCGCCATCCGTTCGCGCACCACTTCGCCGTGTACCGGCCGCTCCTGTGCCAGGGACCACGCAGCCGTCCCTGGCCGCGCACTGAACGGAAACAGATGAAGATACGTAAAGGGCTGCTCGGCAACAAACCGGTAGCTTTCCTCGAAGAGGGCATCCGTCTCGCCGGGAAAGCCGACCATGACATCAGCCCCAATAGCCGCCTCGGGCATCGCTCGGCGGATCGCCGCCAGCTTCTCCGCGTAATGCCACGGACGATAGCGCCGGTGCATGGCGCGCAACGTCGCGTCGGCGCCGGACTGTAGCGGCAGATGCGCATGCCGGGCCAGCCGTGGTCCGGTCGATGCTGCCTCCTCGCGACCAAACTGCCCATAGAGCGCCAGCAGATCTGTGCTCCAGTCCATGGGCTCGATCGAGCTGATGCGCAGCCGCGGCAGAGCGGTATGCTCCAGGATCGCAGCAACCAGTTCTTCCAGCCGCAACGGACGCTCGAAGTCGCGTCCCCATCGCCCCAGGTTGATGCCCGAAAGCACCAGCTCTTTTCCGTCCGCATCCACGAAGCCGCGCACGCGCTTCAACACAGTTTCCAGTGGAACCGACCGGCTGCCGCCGCGCGTCGCCGGGATGATGCAGAAGGAGCAACGATTCCCGCAGCCGTCCTGCACCTTCAGGTTGGGTCGGGTATCGTTCGAGGCGCCCAGGTCCTCCGCCGCGAGATTGGCGTGGGCGAAGCGGTCATCCACCAGCACAGGAACGCCACCCGCGCTACTGACGTTTCCCAGGGCGACAAACCCGCTCGGCACTTCCGCATCAGCGGAATCGCGGGCCTGGGGCCGCATTCGCGCAACCACCCCGGCCAGCAGTGCTTTGTGACTATTGCCTACAACCGCATCCACGCCTGACAGCCGCGCCACTTCCTGCGGAGCCCGCTGCGCATAGCAGCCGGTCACCACCACCTTCGCCGTGGGATTCTCCCGCTTGACCCGGCGCAGGTAAGCGCGCGCGGTCCGTTCTGCCTCCGCAGTGACGGCGCACGTATTCAGTACCACCACGTCCGCATCCTTTGCAGAAACAGCGCTTCCACCGGAGCGCGCGAGCTCCGCAGCCAGCGCATCTCCATCGGCCTGGCTGGCCCGGCAGCCGAAGTTTTCTACGTGATATGCTTCCACGTTCCTGAGTCTAGAGCAGAAGCAGGGTAGGACGAGGTATCCAGAATCAGCGATGTAGGCCTTCTTGTTGAGATAGAAGTCTGATGGGTTTGCGCTGCAAATTCGAGTACCCCTGCTTCTGCTAGTGGAGCGCCGCATCGCGCTGAACTCTTCCACCGGGCCCCTACTGGTATGTTGTTGTGAGGAAGTTACCTATGAAACGACGCATTCTGCTGGTCGATGATGAGCTCGCGATCCTGCTCACGCTGAAGGCTGTTCTCGAACTCCATGGCTTTGATGTGGAGACCGCCGCCTCGGCGCGCGAAGCAAAATCCAAGATCCGCGCCCATCCCTATCACATGGTCATTACGGATATGCGCATGGAGAACGAGCGCTCCGGCATTGAAGTTGTGCGCGCCGCCCGCGAAGCGGAATATGACCCCGCCGTCGCCATGCTCACCGCGTTCCCACTGCCCGGCGAAGAGTGGGAAAATGCCGGCGCCGACCAGATGCTGGTCAAGCCGATGAACACCAATGATCTGCTGCTGCAGATCGAAGCGCTGCTGGTGACGCACGAGGACAAGAAGCAGAAAGGGGCAGGCGTTCAGCCGGACTACACTGCCGCATCCGCCAACAGAAAAGGCAACGGCGCGCGGCGCAAAGCCACTGCCTCAAGCTGATTTCAGGGTCAAGCTGATCGCAGGGCCCAGTCGATTCCAGAGTCCCGTTGATCGCAGGCCGGTTTCACGGCGCAGCACCAGCGTTGGCCTGCAGATTGACCTCTTCACGACAAACTTCACCAAGCTGCCCGGCTCGGTCAGCGCACGGACTCTGCCTCGGCAGCTTCCGCCGGTGCTTCGGCCGCGGGAACGGGTTGCGCCATCGCTGCAACGATGGGCTGCGTTCCCGGTCCTGCCGCCTGGGTAGATGATGGCGTGCGCCGATTCTGTTCGAAACAGGAGCGGCACAGCACTGGCCGGCCCTGCGTCGGACGGAAGGGAACCGTCGTCTCCTGCCCACACACCGAGCAGTGCGTCCGGGTTTCCGCCCGCACGCTCGAACCGCCGCCCCGCTTCAGCTTGCATGCCTTGCAGCGCTTCGGATCGTTATGAAACTGCTTGTCGTGAAAAAACAACTGCTCGCCGGCGGTGAAGATGAAGTCCTTCCCGCAATCCACGCATTTAAGTATCTTGTCCTGGAATTCCATGACCCGGTTGTTTGCCGCCGTACTACCTGGCCGGCAACTCCCGCCCTCCTCGAAAATCAAACCGACTTACCTGGGCCCGGCCACCGAAGCGGCTCACTGCAACTGCAACTAGCCTTTGGGGGAGGAAAGGGTGATTGGAGAGAGATGGACCCTCGCACGCGCAGATCTGCGAGTTGAAGACACCGAGGGCCCGCGATTGTCTTAAGCAAATCTGCGGGCCCAGGGAACTGCCGTTCTGCTGAAGGGATCCTGATCGGGAGTGAACCGCGAAACGATTACGGCTCACACCCTAGTCAAGAACGCCTTTAGTCCTGCTCTTTGCGTGCCTTCTTCCGGTTACGCTTCCGCGCCAGTGCTTCCTTGACGCGCTTCCGCTCACCGGGCTTCAGGTAGAAGGAGTGACGTTTCACTTCCTTAATGATGTCCTCCTGCTGCACCTTCCGCTTAAAACGACGCAATGCATTTTCGAGCGGCTCGCCTTCCTGCACACGAACCTCAGCCAATGAACTACACCTCCAAACTTCCCAATGGGGTCAATTCCTAGAATACGGCACTCTCAGCCGCACCAGTCAAGGAATTCCTGTGTCCTTTGATCGCAATGTGACGCCCTGTCTAAATGGATTCGTCGCGATTTTGCTGCGAAAACCGCAGCATATCGGATGATTGAGCGCTTAGCGGGCTCCGACGTCAACAACTCATCGTCACCGTGAGCAGTACCGAGGTAACGTGAGAAGTGCCTAGCGTTGGATTAATTCATTAATAACGAAGGGC
This sequence comes from uncultured Acidobacteriaceae bacterium, assembly GCA_963757575.1. Lineage (GTDB taxonomy): Bacteria > Acidobacteriota > Terriglobia > Terriglobales > Acidobacteriaceae > KBS-83. The sequence continues at coordinate 752,789 of CAVWSD010000002.1, read as the reverse complement.
GGTTACCGGATCGACCCGAGAAGCTCGCCGTGCGGGAATTGAGCAGGCCACTGTCGCTACGAGGCTCATCAGCAACGCGGCCCCTACCACCACCAGGGGATCCCGCGAACTCCCCTCGGCCCAGTGCGCCAGCAGCCTCTGCAGCGAGAGCGTCAGCACCAGCCCTGCTGCCATACCGCAGCCCACGCTGAGCACTGTCGACTCGAAGACGATCCGCAGCACATGTGCGCGTGGCGCGCCCAAGCGCCATCCGGATACCGAACTCGCTCTGTCCGCTGCGCGACCGTATACGATGCCACGCTATATAGCCCCACTGCCGCCAGCACCAGCCCCAGCACGGCGAACGCTCCGAAGAGCCACGCCACCAGGTGCTCCTGCTGGATCTCCGGCTGAGTGGTGATCCAGTGCTCCAGATCCTGCACTTGCCCGTTGATCTGCTGATCGGCGTCTACTGAATTCACCTGCGCGCCTACTGAATGCAGCAGTGTCAGCGGCGAGACCTCCGACCGCACCAGGATCTGCGTGAACATCCCCATAGATATCGTGGACGGCACAAAGACCTCCGGCTGAATCGGTTTGCGAAGCCCGTCATCGAGCTTGTCGGCGACCACGCCGACAATTTGCAGCCATCCCGCCCCACCCGGTGCGGACAGATTGTAAGGTGGCTGGTCCTGGATCTCCGGCGCCTTCAGCGAGTGCCCAATCGCATCGCCACTGGGGAAATACCGGCGCGCCATCGTCTGATTGATTACCGCAAGGTGTGCTCCGTTGCGGTTCTCCGTCTCGTCCCAGATGCGCCCTTGCGCCAGCGGAATACGTAACACCGGGAAGTACGTAGGACTGACGAAGTTTACCCGCACCTTCTGCTCGTCCTGCGCAGTTTTGCCCAGGAATTCCACGCGTGTCGGGAAACCCGTTCAGCGGGCGGAGTAGCGTTGCTGGAGATCGCCGTCATGGTGACGCCGGGGGCCATCGCTACCTTCTTCTGTAACTGATCGAAGTACGCGGAGCGCTCTCCCCAGGTCTTGTAGGTACCGTCATGCAACGGAATGCCCACCGACATCACGTTGTGGGGGTCGTAGCCCAGCGGCGTGTGCATGGTCTTCAGGAAGCCCTGGATCGCAGCGCCGGCCCCGGCCAGCATCAGGAAGGTCAGCGCGATTTGCGCCGCAATCAGCATGTTGTTGGTGGCGCGTCCGCCGATCCGGCCAGCCACCCTCCGCGAGCCCGACTGCATCACCTGTCCCACATCCGGCCGGCGAAAGCTGCAACGCCGGCCACAGCCCGAAAACAACGCCGGTGAACAGCGCCACTCCAACGCTGAAGGCCAGCACCGGAACGTTCACCTGAATCGCCGCCTCGTGCGGAAAGTAGGAATTAGGCAGCAGCGCCACGATCACCGCGATGGTTTTGTAAGCCAGCAGCACGCCCAGCGCGGCGCCCGTGAACGAGAGCAACAACGCCTCCGTCAGCAGTTGCCGCACGATCCGTTTCGGACTCGCCCCAATCGCCGAGCGGAGCGCCAGCTCATGCTCCCGCGCGCTGCCCCGTGCCAGCAGCAGGATGGACACATTTCCGCACCCGATAGCCAACAGCAGCGCCACCGCGCTGAACAGCAGCGCAAGCGTTCCGCCCAGTTGCTTAATGAAGTCGTCGTTCAGCCCGGCGAGGCTTGAACGTATAGGTATCGAGCGGGAAATGCTTCGGTGTCTCCTTGGCAAACTCATGGATCAGGGGCGTCAGCGCTGCAGCTGCGGCGGCATGACTCACTCCGGGTTTCAGTCGAAGCTCTGTTAGGTAGGAGGGCACTGGGTCCTGCGTCACCTTCAGCGGCAGGTACACCTCGGCATCATTCCAGGTGAAGCGAGGTGGGGCGACGCCCACAATGGTGTAGTTCTTGTGGACCAACTGTATCGTCTTGCCCACGACATCAGAGTTGCCGTTGAAGTGCCGCTGCCAGAACTTGTAACTCAGCACCGCCACCGGTAGCGGATCATGGCCGTCGATTGCGTCGGAAGGCAGCAGGCCACGACCGAGCACCGCCGGCACACCTAGAAACTGGAACGTGTTCGACGTTGCATAGGCGCCCTGTACATCTTCAGGCAGGTCGTGACCGGTCACCGTCAGGTTCCATTGGTCGGTCATGAAGGCGTCTTCGACTGCGGGGGAATGGCGGATCGCTTGCCATTGTTGGCCGGTGAGTCCGAAGTAGCGCTCCTGCCCATCCTTGTCCCTTAGTTTCATATGCACCATCCGATCGGGCGCCGCATACGGATATGGGTTCATCAGCACTGCCCAAACCACGCTGAAAACGGCCACCGTGGCGCCGATCCCCAACCCGAGCGAAACAACGGCAGCCAGCGCGAAGCCCGGCGTGTGGATGAGTTGACGCAACGAGTAGCGAAGATCCTGAAGCAGCGTATGCATGGTCGCTCCGGTCGAACGCGAATGGGCCCGCTCTGCGATCAGGGCACGTCAGCCACCAACTTTGGAGTCCGCTAACCCCTTGATTCAGAAGCGGCCCTGAGGCAATGAACGCCAGCCGCTGTCCGTTTTCGCGATTCGTGGTGTTCGCAAACGAAGCACTTGCGCTCTGCTGCCTCGAAGATGGTTCATGCTGGTTTAAGCCGCCTGGCGGCAAGCTGACTTTATGAGCCGCACACTACCCTCTTCCATCTTCGCAATCGCAGTGCTCACGGGCATTGCTGCTGCTGCGACAACCGCACAGGCGGAGAGCCACGTATCCTGCAATACCCTGCCTGCCGCCGTTCTCAGCCAGGTAAAGACTGAAGCAGGGGACGCAACCATACGCGGCTGCGTCAAAGATAAAGAGAACGGCAAGCTTATCTATGAGGTGGAGACACTGAAGGACGGCAGGAGCAGGGACATCGAGTTCGACGGCTCAGGATCGGTTCTCGAGGTCGAACAGGAAGTCACGGCGAGCAGCGTGCCCGCGGCGGTCTCCGATGCCATTGCCACGGCCGCAAAAGGCGGCAAGGTCGGTAAAATTGAATCCGTAACGCGTGGCGGCTCAATCGCGAGTTACGAGACCACCATCACAAGGCAGGGGCAGCGGCGTGAAGTCGCGTTCAGCCCCCAGGGCGCTCCGGTAAAGGCCGATTGATTTCAAAGTTGTCCATTGTTCCTCAGTTGAACCAGACCTCCAGTTGGGCCATGCGGCTGTCTGAGTGCATCCGGCCGCCCGCGGCGGGCCTCCCTGCGTCCTCGCTCCTGATCATGCTGGCTGTGACCTTGCTGCTGCCAGGCGGAGTGCCGACGCTTGCCCAGTCCGCGACTGCGCAATCGACGCCGGTGCAGCAGCAGGCTCCGGTTCAGGTAGTGACCGCGATGGTGCATAACGAGAGGCAGGCGCGGCAACATCGCACATACTTCCGCTACACCTCTGTCGAGCGCTCCGCGCGTACAGGGGGCCACCTGTGGAAAGAGAATGTTGTCGAAACTCCGGACGGTCTGCTGCGGAGACTGGTCGCCGAAGACGGCAAGCCGCTCACCCCCGATCGCGCCGCGCAGGAAGATCGCCGCATTGCCGCACTTGTTGCAAATCCTGATCAGCTGCGCGCGGACGATGCCGATCGCCGCGCGGATGAGGCGCGCATGGGCAGGGTTCTAGACAGCCTTCCCAAAGCCTTTCTCTACACCGCGGACGGAGTCGAAGGGGCGTGTGTACGCATCGCCTTTCGCCCCAACCCGGCGTTTACGCCAACCAACTATGATGAGCGCATCGTGCATGGCATGGCCGGCACTATTCTTATCAACATGCCGGCGGAGCGGCTGTGCGGCATCGAAGGCCACCTGCTCGACCGTGTCAGCTTCGGCTTTGGCATTCTCGGCCACATTGAGAAGGACAGCCGCTTCCAGGTGATCCGCACGCCCGTTACGCCGACCGATTGGAAGAACTCAAAGATCGAGGTGCACGTCGACGGGAAGATCCTTCTGCTCAAAAGCATCTCGCGTGACGAGGACGCGCATCATTCTGGCGCCGAGCCGCTGCCGCCGAATCTGTCGCTTGCGCAGGCCGCGGCGCTGACCTGGCCAGCAAGCCGATGAAATGCCTTTTGTCATTCGCGAGGCGGTGCTCTCGCCCGCCCATCCGCGTTTCAGGCCTCGTGCTCCTCGTCGGATCTCTCTCCAGTTCCGCGTGGGCGCAGGTCCAGGCTGCCCTCGCGGCATCCGCGCCGCTGGATCCCGGTCCCGTCTCTTCGCTCTCGATTCCCGCGGAGGTGCCGCTACGCCTGGAGATCACGCAGACGCTCACGCTCCAGATCGGGAAGCCGTTTCGCGGCAAGCTGATCGAGCCGATCTACGGTCCCAACCGCCTGCTGTTGCCCGTCGGCACCACTGCTGAGGGCATTATCTCGGCCACTCCCGCCGCGGACCGCGGCACCCGCGTGAACGCGAAGCTCGATGGCGACTTCACCCCGCTCCGCGTCCCCGTTATCCGTGTCACGCAACTGGTGTTACCCTCCGGCGCCGTACTTCCGGTCGATGCCGTTGGCGGCATGCGCAACGCCACCACCATCTCGCTCGCGGCGCATCCGCCGCCGTCTTCGATCAAGGGCCGAGTGAAGGCCATGATCCACCAGCAGATCCAGCAGGCGCACGACATGATTCACAATCCGCACAAGGGCGATTGGGGGAAGCAGATTCTCTACTCGCAGTTGCCCTATCATCCCCAGCGTGTCTGGGCCGGTTCGCAATTCGATGCCGTGCTTCGCGAGCCGCTACGTCTTCCCGTTGCGTCTGCATCGGCGCCTATCCCGCCGGCCAGTGCAGTGGATCTTACCTCCGGCACCATGCAGGCGCGGCTCACCGCCGGCATCAGCTCCGCATCGTCAAAGAAAGGTGATCCGGTCTCCGCAGTGTTGGTGAAACCCTTCTGCAATTCGCAGGGAAGCCTGATGCTTCCTGCCGGTACATCGCTCAATGGTGTGGTGCTACAGGCCCGTCCCGCACGCTCGTTCGCCCGCAGCGGCCGCCTGCGCTTCAGTTTCCGCTCCGTAGGCGTCCCCGGCGCTCCTGCCACAGGCCAGCGCATCGAGAGCGGCCTCTCGTCGATTCAAGGCCAGAAAGGGCAGAACGTGGCGATCGACGAGGAGGGCGGCACCCGCGCCCAGCCGGACAAAGGCCGCTTCCTCGCGCCGCTGGTGCTCGGCGTCATGGCTGCCGCCTCGAACGATGACGATGGGGGCATTGCGCGGCAGGGTGTCACCAGCAACGGTTTCGGCCTGGCTGCCCGCATCGTCACCATGGCCACGGCAAGCCGCAACGCCTCCACAGGCTTTGCCGTCTTCGCGTTCGGCAAGTCCATCTATCGCCGCTACATCGCGCGCGGCCATCAGCTCAGCTTCCCGGCAAATACCGAGCTATCGATTGATTTGAGCAAACGCTGATGGCTGGCCCGTTTGGCGAGCGGCCTGGCCCGCTGCTGACCAGCAATACACTGAAAGCATGATCCGCACTTACCTCGGCCACACGCCTGTCATTCCCGCCTCCTGCTACGTCGACGTCTCCGCCCAGGTCCTCGGCGACGTTACGCTCGGTGAGCACGCCAGCGTCTGGATGAATGCCGTGCTGCGTGGCGATGTGCACTCCATCCGGCTGGGTGCCAACTCCAACGTGCAGGACTGCGCTGTGCTTCACGGCATGCGCTACAAGTGGCCGGTGATCGTAGGAGACTGGGTCACCATCGGCCACAACGCCACCGTGCATGGATGCGTTGTCGAAGATACCTGCCTCATTGGCATGGGCGCCGTCATCCTCAACGGCGCGCGCATCGGCGAAGGCTCCATCATTGCCGCCGGAGCGCTCATCCCCGAAGGCACCGTCGTGCCGCCACGCACCCTCTGGGCTGGATTGCCGGCGAAGCAGCGCCGCACGCTCGAAGACAAGGACCGCGAACAGATCCTGATGTACGCGCGCAACTATCTCGACTACACGAATACCTATCTGGAAGAGCGCAAGCAGTGGAAGGGCGCTGCGGAGTAGCCTCGAAACGTAGTCTTAAAACATTAGTTTCGAAGCGAGGAGAGAAGCGATGAAGCGCTGCACGCATCTCGATCAGATTGAGAACGTCGAGCCGCATACCAAAGGATGCGAAGAGTGCCTGAAGATGGGCGATAGCTGGGTCCACCTGAGGCTCTGCATGGAGTGCGGCCACGTCGGCTGCTGCGACTCTTCAAAGAACAAGCACGCGACCAAACACTTCCATAGCACCAAACATCCCATCATGCGGTCGATTGAGCCAGGCGAGGCGTGGGGCTGGTGCTACGTAGACCAGGTGCAGCTCAACTTCGGCTGATTGCAATTGCCATCAATGGCTCGCTGACGGCGTAACATCCGCCGCGCTCTTGCGCCCATTGCTATTCACGTCTTTATCGATGACCTGCTCGATGAAGCCGCCTCTGTCGAAGGCGTTCTGAGCCACAGTGCCGAGAAACCGGACGCGGCCGGCACCATCCGTAATCACGACGAACGGAAAGCTCACTGCGCCGAAAGTCCGCAGCGTATCGGATGATGTCGTCAGTGTCGGCGTGTGCAGCAGGTCCTTGAAGCTGTCGCTCTTGAACGGGTCCGTGGCTGTCTGGTCCGCATCCACGGCCATCAGACCATAGGTGTGGATATCACCTGCATTATTTCGACTGAGGAATTCATTCAGCGGCTGCATCATTCTTCTGCACTGCGCGCACCACTCCGGAAACAGAAGCAGAACGGTGGCCGAGCCGTAGTCAGGATTGATGCGCGCACGCGGGTAGCCGGGCGCAGCATAGCTGAGGATATGGACGGGCGGCAGCTTCTGTCCCAGAAGCGCGTACTGCGACTTTGCGCGTTCAATCTCCGCCGGGTTGTCGACTTTGTCCGTAGGCACCTTCGCGAGCGCCGCGTTGAGTGCGGTGAGGGCCTGTTGCGCCTCGCTATGCCGGCCCGCGTACTGCTCGAGATAGGCGACTTCCAGGCATTCGTCGTAGAGCGCCGCCGTGCCGATCACCACGTCGCCCGGGCTGCTCCTTCAATTCGCCATCGCTCTCGAGGGTAGCCAGCAGAAACGGCTGCCGCTCTCGCGCGAGCGGCAAAGCGCCATCGTCCAGGCCCATCGCGAGATAGCGGATGAGATAGTCCATCGATTGATCCACCGTCGCGTCGTACGGCAGTGAGTGCAGCATGCTCCTCGCGACTTCCACTGCCATTGTCGTGTCCTTCAGGTTAAGCAATACGTTCACACGGATCGCGTATGCGTGTGCCTGGTAGGGCTGACTCGCGCTCTTGATGTAGGCGGATGCTGCAGCATCCGCATCGTTCCACCGCTGTCCCACGGTGCAGACGCGCGCGAGCTGATAAAGATCGTCGCCACTCACGCTGGCGGGAGACACCTGCCCGCAATATTCCTGCGCGCGCTTGATGCCGGCTGCGAGCGCAGCCAACTCCGCCGGCGACCAGTTGTCCAGCGAGCTGCGGACCAGATCGAGCGGCCGCATCAATTCTTTGTAAACATCTCCAGGCCGCTCCGTGGGCTTCGGGGTCGAAGTCTGTGCCGTAGGCGGCGCGGATTGCGCTTGCGAAGAAATGGCACAGAATGCCAGTAGCAACAAGAAAACAAAACCGGGCGCGGCAGAGAACATTCTGTCGGCCCGGTCATGCTCTGCCATGAGGCATCTCCTAACCAGTTAGGAGATTAGAAGCAGGAGCTGCACGTTGTCAACGAAGCTCTACGGCTTCTTCTGCGTAGCCCGCAACATCTGGAAGAACGTGTCGCCGCGCACCACCTGGAACTGCGAGCCCAGCGAGTCGACCAGATTTTTTGCATCTGTCGGGGTCATGTTCCACGATTCAAGCCCAGCCGCCACAAACAGCGGGGCTGAGCCGTTCCAAGCTGCGGCAACATTCCCCAGTTCGGTCTGCCCGCTCGACAGGTCATTCACTCCGAGCAGCGTCGCCAGCGGCATTCCGTCGACAAAGCTCACCTGGCTCGATGACTCGTAGTTGTACACAATGCCCAGCAGCCCGGGCACGTTGCGCTCGTAGCGATCGATGATCGACGCCGTGAACGGCAGATCGGTCGAGCCGTTGCGGTTGTATGCGAAGAGCGTGTCCATGCCGGTCGCCTGCATGTACGCGCCGCTGCGCTGGGTATAGGCTTCGAGCGCTGCGGCCGGCCACACCGCCGGATAGGTATACCCCGCGCCGGACGGCCCCGCCATGAGCAGGTCGTTCGCCGTAGCCGTGCGCTGGTAGTAGGCGAGGATCGCCGGCCCGAGATCGTAAAGCAGCACGCTGATGCTCCAGTTCAGTGGCACCGAACCCCGTCCGGCGTCGTCCCACATATCGCGCATGCGGTGCTGGTTGTACTGCGCGTTGTCGCCCTCCACCATCGTCAGAGTCAGATAGATCTTGTTTTCAAGCTTTGGCACTGGCGGATGCGTGATGCGCGAGCTGATGTGCGCCGGTGCGCCGCCCGCGAAGACAGACCCGTTGATGTAGTAGTCCGCCGCTACCACCGGCGAGCCATACTGGCCGCACAGCGTCACACCGGGCATCTCGTGCCCCTGCGGGAACCAGCCCAGGTAGGGCGTGTCCGGTTGCGCGCGCTTCAGGATGGAGGTGAACAGCGCGGTCTGCGACGGGTCCTGCGGATCAAGCCAGAAGACCGGTGCCTGCGCGGCGACAATGTAATCGCGGAAGTTCGGATTGCCCTGCTGCACGCTGGGGGCGGTGCTGGTCGCAGAGACCACGTACTCGTTCCACATGTGGGTGGAGAGCGTCAGCGTTTTCGTGCCTGCGGGAGGCACGAATTTGTAGATGAAGTATTCCGTGCCATCCGCGAAGCGCCAGCCGCTCGCCGTTTGCGAACTGTCCGGGTCGAATATGTACGGTGCCTCGCCCGCGCTGCCCGGCTGAAAGGACGCGAGCACGTTGCCGTCGGCCGTCACTGTCACCTGGTCGACCGATGGCCCCCACCCATCGTTGGTATACGCATCTGTCCAGCGCACATAGACCGCTCCCCCGCCGGTGAGAAACGGCGTCAGGTCCGCGGTATAGACCGCCTCGTTCGAACCATCCGTCACCGGCTGCGTCACCTGGAGCAGCGTTGTCCACTGCACATTTGTCACCTGCACGGAGTTGGTCGGACTTATCGCCGTCAGGATGCTATTCGGCATGTGCGGCCAGACGTTGTCGAAGGCCCATTGATACGCGGCCAAGCCATTCGCGAATTTTCCGGTCAGGTCCTCAATCACATTCAGTTGATGCGCCTTTGCAAGATCTGCTGTCGCGATCACAGCGCCGCGCATGCTCGCAATCGCCGTTGCGACATTGACTGTGTCCGGCACATTCACGTCGTAGATCACAGCGCCGCGGATCTCCGAGCGATATTTTGCCAGGAACTCCCATGGGTCGGTGCTCACGCGATGCGGCACGCTAATCGTGTTCAGCCAGGCCTGGTTTGTCGTATCGGTGCCCCAGTAGAAGTAGAGCCGAGGCTTTCTTCGGTTCACCTGGCCTTGGAGGCTCACTAGCAGACACTGTTCATCGCCAGTGAGAGCGGACAGATCTGCGGCTTCGAGGAAATCCGCCCTCGGGAACGTGGGGAGCGCGCCTGTAGAACGACTGGACGCGCTCGTGGTGGCGGCGAACGAGGTGAGCGCGCAGCTGCCGGCGGCAGCGCTGCTCAAAGCCAGGAATGTGCGACGGGACAACGGAATCAGGGATACGGGCATGCTCTCTCCTCAGGGGGGTTGGAGGTTGCAGGTGAGTGGCGGTATTTTTTCGCGGCTCTAAGATAGCGTTATCAGAGAGCACGCGAAAGATAGAAAATCGCACGCGCGATTGTCAAATGGTTCAAATTATTTGTTGTGCGGTAATTCGGAATGTGCCTGGGCAACACTTCGTCCCATTTGGCCATCGCTCGCGCGCCAGATAGTCGCGAACGCGAGGCAGCTCCGACTGCTCGTACACGACTGCTCGTCCCAAACGCCTTGCAAGCCATCAGCGAGGTTGATAACGTTTCGTTGACAACGCGGCATCATCCCCACCTACGGAAAAAGATTGCGTTGCAAATAGACTTCGACAGAGGCATGCAGAAATGAGCAAGGTACGCGTACTGGTCGGCACCCACAAGGGCGCATTCATCCTCACCTCAGACGGCAAGCGCCAGCAGTGGGAGGTCAGCGGTCCGCACTTCGCCGGCTGGGAGGTCTATCACCTCAAGGGCTCTCCCGCAGATCCGAACCGCATCTATTGCGCGCCATCCACCGGCTGGCATGGGCAGGTGATCCAGCGCTCCGACGACGGCGGCAAAACCTGGGAGCCGGTCGGCAACAAGTTTTCCTACGAAGGCACTCCCGGCACTCATCAGTGGTATGACGGCACGCCGCACCCATATGAGTTCAAGCGCGTCTGGCACATCGAGCCATCGCTCACTGATCCTGATACTGTCTACGCCGGTGTCGAAGACGCAGCCATCTTCCGATCCACCGACGGCGGCGGAAGCTGGAATGAGCTTCCCGCCCTTCGCGAGCACGACACCGCCAAAGGCTGGCAGCCCGGCGCGGGTGGCCTGTGCCTGCATACCATCGTGCTCGACCCGGGCAATCCCCAGCGCATCTTCATCGCCATCTCCGCCGCCGGGGCATTTCGTACCGATGATGGTGGCACATCCTGGAAGCCCATCAATCGCGGCCTCCACTCGCAGTACATTCCCAATCCCACCGCCGACGTCGGCCACTGCGTGCATCACATCGCGATGTCCCCTCAACGTCCCGGCGTGCTCTTCATGCAGAAGCACTGGGATGTCATGCGCTCCGACGATGCCGGCGACAACTGGCGCGAGGTCAGCGGAAATCTTCCCACCGACTTCGGCTTTGCCATCGACGTGCACGCGCATGAACCGGATACCATCTACGTCGTCCCCATCAAGAGCGACTCGGAGCACTATCCGCCCGACGGCAAGTTGCGTGTCTTCCGCAGCCGGACCGGTGGGAACGATTGGGAGCCGCTCACCAAAGGCTTGCCGCAAAGCAACTGCTTTGTGAACGTGCTGCGCGATGCCATGGCCGTCGACACCATGGACACATGCGGCATCTACTTCGGCACCACCGGCGGCCAGGTTTACGCCTCTGCCGATGCCGGCGACAACTGGGCCCCCATCGTGCGCGATCTGCCCGCCGTGCTCTCCGTCGAGGTACAGACGCTCGCGTGAGCCAATGAGCCAATGACCGTAGCGCCGCCATCGACAGTCCGCGTCATGCTGCCCGCTCACCTGCGCAATCTCGCGCGCGTGGGTGCGGAGGTTACGCTCGAGGTCGGCCCTCCGGTGACCATCGGCTCCGTGCTGGATGCGCTTGAAGCCCGCTATCCCGTGCTCTGCGGCACCATCCGCGATCACGACACGTTGAAGCGGCGGCCGTTCATCCGTTACTTCGCCTGCGAGCAGGACCTGTCGCATGAGGCCGCCGACACGCTGCTCCCCGAGGCAGTTGTCGCCGCACGCGAACCGCTCATCATTCTCGGCGCTATCGCAGGCGGCTAGCAGCGGTCTCGGAAACGTCGCCGTCACGGTGCGCAATTGGTCCCGGGCTGCCTCGGGCCGCCATTATGGTCCTGGAATGGCTTGCTTCCGGGTGCTTTCAGGCGGCGTGAACTGCGGCCGACCCTGCACGAATCTTCCTGTGCTGTGAAAATCCGGCGTGTTCAACGACCATTTTTTTCCCGCTTGCGAGGGAGACACCCTGAACCCGCCACATTTCTGGCCATGCGACATCATCCGCCGCATCTTCCCGCATCAGATTTGCAGAGGCTTACCACGATGGATACCAGGATTGTGATTCCCGCACTCGTAATCGTCGCCGTTCTCATTGTCATCGCAGTAGCTTTCGCCATGCGCCGCCGTCGCAGCGACCAGTTGAAGCGTCGTTTCGGCCCGGAGTACGACCGGGCCATCACCGAGCAGCATGGTGATGCGCGTCGCGCCGAAGCAACGCTGGCGGATCGCGAAAAACGCGTGGAGACATTTTCCATCCATGCCCTTTCGGCGGTTGACCGCGAGGCGTACGCGATGGAATGGGCTGCCGTGCAGCGTCGCTTCGTCGATGATCCGTCCGCTGCGGTAGGAGCAGCCGACCGGCTGGTGAACCGCATAATGACAGACCGCGGCTATCCGATGACGGCTTTTGAGCAGAGAGCTGCGGATATCTCGGTCAGCTATCCAGCCGTTGTCCAGAACTATCGCGCCGCTCACGAGATTGTGGAGCGCCACAACGATGGCCATGCCACGACGGAAGAGTTGCGCCAGGCGATGGTCCATTACCGCTCCCTTTTCGATGAATTGCTGCAGTCCGCGAAAGTCGAAAGGATCGACCACAAACGGAGAGGAGTTGCTCATGAGCGCGCTTCGTAAGGAAGAACCACTGACCACTGCGGATATCGCCGGCCAACAGCGGGCTGGCAGAACGCGAGACGATGTCGCCGTTCACGAGTCGACCGTCGATCCCGCAGATCGCCGCCCGCCGCAGTCCGTAGCGGACTCCTCCGCCCCAGCGCGCGAAATCCAAACGGCCAGCAACCAGGACAACACGAACCAGGACGACACGTACGACGAAAGGGTCGTGAGTCCGAGTATGGAGGCTCCCCGGGCCGCAGGCAGCAAAGGCGCGATGCCGCAAATTTCCACGTCGGGAGCCGGCATGGGGCGTCAGCCAGCCAGTCAACCGCCCGCCTCCTCATGGGGAAGGGAACCTGCTGTGCCGCAAACCACAGCTGCGGAGCCGACGGGCAGCGGCCGAAACGAGAATGCGCTCTTCGATCAAGACGAGCTGCGCGATCTCCGTACCCGCTGGGACCAGGTCCAGACCTCGTTTGTTGACGAGCCGCGTCATGCGGTCGAGCAGGCCGATACGCTCGTCGCGACGATCGTCAAGCGCATTGCGGAGCAGTTTGCCGAAGAGCGCGAAAAGCTGGAGCAACAGTGGCACCGCGGGAACGATGTCTCTACCGAGGATCTGCGCCAGGGCTTAAAGCGTTACCGCGCGTTTTTCGATCGGCTGTTGTCCTTCTAGGTTCCGCTTCCTCCGTTTATCTCCGTTCTACAGTTCTGTCGCGAGGGCGTCGCAATCGAAGCGACGCCCTTTTCGTGCGTGGTGAGCAGCCAGCTAGCGTCGACCCTCGGTATCCCCAAACTTCCAGAAGCATTCCCCATACCGCGCCGAAATACAGGTTGGGAAAGTCGTCGTTGAACTACAGAAAATTGCTTCCAAGGACGAGTTTTGAGGGACGCGCCGCAGGGAAGTTTGCCCGTGAAAGGTCACTCCCGTCAGCGAAAATGGCGCGCTAAACCCCTGTGTTATCGCCTTTCGTAGGGCAGTCTGACATTTTCCTTGACAGCTCGAAGCGTGAATGGCTAGGGTGATGTCCATTGATTTTCTGGTGGGATCGTTATCAGAGGGAATACCCGGGACCCACGAAGACCGCCTCCCGAGGCGGATCTAGATCAGCAACAGATTTGTACGATTTGAGCGTTTCAGGAGGCGGTTGTGACACCCAATACCCAGGATCGTGGCAGGCCACGTCTATCCATCCGTTTTGCAATCCAGATTTTGACATTGTGCTTCGTACTCGTTGCCGCTCGGGAAGCGTGGCCTCAAGCCAACGCCGGCATCACCGGGACCGTCACAGATGCCTCAGGCGCGGTCATCCCAGACGCCAGCGTGACTATCACGAACGAGGGCACATCGGTCACGAGCAAGACCACGACCAGCGGTGCCGGAAGTTATGCGGTGACCGGCCTCGCGCCAGGACACTACACGGTCACGGTGGAAAAAACCGGATTCAAAAAGTCTGTACAGAATCACGTCAACGTCGAAGTCACGGTAAACGCGACGCGAGACTTCTCGATGGCCAGCGGCGCGACGACTGAGACGGTTCAGGTAGACGCGCAGCAGATTTCGCTGAATACGACACAGCCGCAGATTGGCACCACCATCGAGCCGACAGTGGTCAGCCTCACTTCCCAACGCGATCGGCGCCGACGGCAGAGGCCGTCGAGATTGATCAGTTGCAGTTGCTCGCACCCGGGACGACCGGCGGCACCTTCTCCCACCGCATCAGCGGCGGCGTCGATTTCGAGCAGGAGATTCTCTACAACGGCGTTCCCGCTCCACAGCCGGAGACGGAAGGATACACAACGAACTTCAATCCGCCCTTCGAGATGGTGCAGGAGTTCCGTGTCGAGCGTTCGACATTTTCAGCCCAATATGGACTCGGACAGGGAGCGCTGACCTACCAGATGGCCTCCGGAACAAACCGCTATCACGGAGATCTTTTCGAGATCAACCGCAACAGCTTCTTCGATTCCGAAGGCTTCTTCAACAACAAGTACCACAGCTCGACTCCTGGCGTTCCCACAAATCACCAGAACAACTACGGCTTCACCGTGGGTGGCCCGATCTGGATCCCCAAGGTCTACAACGGTCGGGACAAGACATTCGGCCACTACAGCCAGGAGTGGTACAAGCAGAACAATCAGGATACCGACGTCTCGACAGTGCCCACCGCGCTCGAAAAGACGGGCAACTTTAGCGACTTCGTGGACGGCAGCACCGGCGCCCTCATTCCCATCTTCGATCCCCTTACCGGCAAGCAGTTTCCCGGAAACGTGATCCCCGCCAACCGCATCAGTCCGACATCCGCGACCCTTCTACAGTACATCCCGAATCCCGACCGTCCGGGGAGCGGCATCGGCGGTCTCGACTCCAACAAGAGCTTCACGCCCGTTTATTAATCCGAACATCAACCATGTCTGGGGCTTCACCGTCGACCAGAACCTGAACCAGAGGCAGTCGCTGCACTATAGTCAGTGGCGTAACAGCTTCAGCCACTACAGCTTCGACAATCCTCCGCTGGTAATCCAGCCCAACCCGCTCAACAGCATGAAGTATGAGCCGGCACTGGGCAGTGGTTTCCTCTTGACCTACAACAACACTCTTTCTCCCAACCTCATCATGACGGCGGGTTTTGGATGGATCGGTGAAATCAACAACCAGTTCAACCAGACAAAGTTCGCTCCCACGCAAATTGTGAATGGAACCATCCCGCCGTACATCGTGTGGGATGGCCCGCACACGCCTACAAAGTGGGGCACCCAGGGCTCGTGGCTGCAGTCGATCAATCGCAAGCTTGGCATCGCGATTGAGAACAACTATCTGTACACAAAGGGCCGGAATACCTTCAACTTCGGCATCGATATCCGGCGCTCCTATCAAGATGACAACGAAGACCAGACCCAGGGCGGCCAATTCAATTTCAGCCAACGCACCACTGCCGACCCAAACAATCTCGCCACCACCGGCAGCGCATTTGCCAGCTTCCTGCTCGGCCAGGTGGACGCCGCAAATCGCAGCAACTCGCAGGAGTTGCGGCTGCGGAACCTAGCCGTCTCGCCTTACATCCAGGACGACATCAAGCTGACGCCTAAGCTGACCGTCAATCTCGGACTGCGCTGGGATATCCAGGTGCCCTTCACAGAGAACAACAATCTGATCGTCTTCTTTAATCCGGATGCACCGAACCCTGCTGCCGGCGGCCGCCTGGGTGCGGCCTCGAAGTTCGGTTTTGGCCCTGGCCTCGCCAACTTCAATCGGGCGAGTACTCACTTCGGCCACTTTGGTCCCCGCCTGGGCTTCGCCTACCAGCTAAGCCCCAAGATGGTGGTTCAGGGAGGTTTCTCTGTCGCTTTCCTGAACGGTGGCGCCTACGAGTACGGAACCAGCAAGACCGCCGTGAACTACGGCAACCTCCTGGTCGGCTCCTTCACCCGCCTTACCAGCGGCACAAATCAGCCCACTTACGGCAGCTGGGACGTCACGAAGTTGCCGAATCCGGCGCCAACCCCGTTCAGCCCAAGCCTTGGCGTAGGTACGCAGATCAACGACTTCAGCCAGGACGACGGCTACGCCCCTTACAGCCAGCAGTGGAACGCTAATCTGCAGCGTGAACTGGGGTGGAATACATTCATGCAAGTCGCGTGGGTAGGCAACCGTGTCATTCACCTACCCAGTCAGCTGAATGCACCGAATCAGTTGAATCCCAAATACCTTTCGTTAACTAGCGACCTCGCGCTGAAATTCAGCGATGGGTCCGCGCAGGCGAAGGGTTATGCACTGCCCTATCCGAACTTCGTAGCGGACTTTGGTGACAGTGCAACAGTGGCGCAATCGTTGACTCCTTATCCGCAGTACACGAAGATATTCAATAACTTCGAGGGCTCCGGCACGACTTACTACCAGGGTTTGCAGGTGCAGGTCGAGAAGCGCTTCACAAACGGGCTGTCGTTCCTGGCCGGCTACACGTTGTCCCGGCAATATGACAACACCAGCAGCGGATTCAGCAGCTTCGCCAATGGTGGCCTGAACAAGTACAACCAGAAACCGGAATGGGCCGTATCGTCCAGTGCTCCGCCGACCTTTCTGAAGGCGGCCGGAACCTACGAACTGCCGATTGGCCCAGGAAAGACTTACCTGAACAATAGAGGAGTGACCGGTCAGATCCTGGGTGGTTGGCAGGTGGGCTTTATCATCGACGAGGAGTCTGGCACTCCAACTGGCCCGCAAGAAAACGGCGTGCCGTTTCCGAACGGCTTTAACCGGCCCAACCGGGTGTCCGCGGTGGGGCTGAAGACCGCCTCCTACAGCAAAGTCGCTGACCAATTCAGCGGAAAGATACCCGTAGCCCAGATCTTCACTCCGGGAGCATTCGCTGCCACCCCGTCACAATACGTACTCGGCAATGCGAAGAGAAATTACAACGAGATGCGTAACCCAGCAAACTACAATGAGAATGTAAATGTGCGGAAGCACTTCTTCTTCGGCGAGCGCTTCCAGGGCATCCTGCAGGTTGACTACTTCAACATCCTCAACCGCACTATCTTCCAAAATCCTGACCAAAATGTGGATAACGGCACGTTTGGTCAAGTGACCGGTCAAGGTGGTAATAACCAAATCGGACCGAACAACCGACAAGGCCAGGCCAGCTTCCGATTAGAATTTTGAACCCTGCAACGAATCTTGTCATATTCTTCCCGCCGGACTGCATACAACGCAGTCCGGTTCTTTCTTAGTCCCTCTATAATTTGGTGTCATGAAGTTGGCTCTTCGCGCTATGGTCCCGCGCAACATCCTCTGCACAGTCATTGCGTTCTCGCTCTGTAATGCTTGCGTTGCGCTCCATGCGCAATCGCAGAACGATGAAGTCACGCCACAAGTGCAGCAACTATACGCACAGGCCCAGGCTGCGCAGCAGCGCGACGACATCCCCACAGCCATTCAGAAATATCGCGAGATGATTCGGCTGGCGCCCCATCTTGCTGCTGCTTACAACAACCTCGGGCGGCTCTACTTCAATCAGCGCGACTATGGTCACGCCGCGCAGACGCTGTCCAAAGGTCTGAAACTAAATCCCGACATGCCGACCGCGTCTGCCATGCTGGGGATGAGCTATCTCGAAATCGGCCAGGCCGCAAATGCTGAAGAACCCCTCCAGACCGCGCTCCGTGCCAATCCCAAGGACCCCCTCGTCCAGATCGCACTGTCAAAGGTTTACATCCGTCTTCGAAAATACGATCAAGCTGTCGATCTGCTGAGGACCTATACAGATCAGAATCCGCGTGACGAGGCGGCGTGGTATCTCCTCGGGAAAACCTATCTGCAGTTATCGGGAGGACTCTCTGGGCCGGATCAATCAGATTGACCCCAACTCGGTCGTCGCACATGAGGTTGCGGGCGAGATCGACGAGAGCATGCATAACTACGACGGGGCCCTGGTCGAATATAAGAAGGCAATCGATCTGGCACCCAACCAGCCCGACCCGCATATGCACATGGCAAATACATTCTGGTCGATCAGTAAATGGGACTCGGCTCGTGCCGAGTTCGAAGCCGGTCTGGCGCATGATCCGAATAACTGCACCGCCCACTGGAAAATGGGCAACACGATACTGGAGGCGAATGGAGAGCCCAGCGAGGCGCTGACACATTTGAACAAGGCCGTGGAACTATGTCCTGAGCTGATGCAGGCTCGCGTTGATCGTGCGCGGGCGCTGATCAAGTCGGGGAAGCAGGTGGATGCGTTGCCGGACCTGCTGGCCGCAGAGAAGGAGAGTCCCGACGAACCATCCATTCACTTCCTTCTAGCCAGCGTCTATCGAGCGCAGGGAAACACTGCGGCAGCGCAGGAAGAGAATCGTACCTATGGCCGCCTTCAGCGCCGGGCGAGCGAAGGAGTTGCCGCGCAGGCGAATGAATCCATCAACATCAAGAGCACAGCACACTGATCCCGTGCGGCTCCCCAGCGATCATAAAGCCGTTCCCTCCGCGCTGATCGCTGTAGCGATCGCATTGCTGCCTGTCAGCCGTGCCGTAGCGCAACAGCCGCCGGCGACGCAGGGTGGCGCAAGCACCGGCGGTGTTTACGCTCCCGTGCATGACGCGGAACATCGTCCCATTACCGCGGGTGGATTTGTTACGAGCGGCCGTGTTGTCTTCGAGGACGTATCCAGGCAAGCCGGTTTGACCAGTTGGCGCTATCAAGGCGGATCGAGCGCGAAGGACTATATTGTGGAATCGCTCGGCAGCGGCGTGGCGCTGCTCGATTACGACAACGATGGGTGGCTCGACATCTATCTCGTCAACGGCATGACCTACGATGCCATGAATGGGAAGGCGGAATCGCCTCATGCCGCGCTCTTTCATAACAACCACGACGGCACGTTTACGAACGTTGCGGCAAAGGCGGGCGTGACGAACGACCGATGGGGCGTCGGAGCCGCTGTGGCCGACTACGACAATGATGGCTGGCCCGACCTGTATGTCACCAACCTTGGAAAAAATCGTCTCTATCATAACAATCACGACGGGACCTTCACTGACGTAGGAGAGAAGGCTGGAGTTGCGCTGGGTGGCTGGTCCACCGGCCCCACCTTTGGAGACTACGATGGTGACGGGCGGCTCGACCTCTTTGTGCCTGGCTACACCACCTACGACTTCCACAACCCGCCGGCGGTCGGATCCAACTCCGTCGTGTCGAACTATTGCCAGTACCGGGGTGTCAGCGTCTTTTGCGGACCTCGCGGACTCAAAGGCGAGCACGACCATCTCTTCCACAACGATGGCGATGGAACATTCAGCGATGTGAGTCAGAAGGCCGGAGTCGCCGACGCGCCCGGCTACTACGGGCTGACGTCGTTGTTCGTCGACCTGAACGGTGATGGCAAGCCGGAGCTGCTGGTCGCCGACGATTCGACGCCAAATTATCTGTACCGCAACAAGGGCGACGGCACCTTCGAAGATCTCAGCTTCGAGTCCGGATACGCCGTCAATCACGATGGTCGCGAAACGGCTAGCATGGGGATCGCGGTTGGCGACGACAGAAATCTTGGCCGCCTGGATATTCTGGATACCGATTTCTCCGACGACTACAAAGTGCTGTACCGAAATGACGGCGATCTGGATTTCATCGACTCAAGCTATGAAGCCGGAGTCGCCAAAGATACGATCCCGTTCCTTAGCTGGGGCGACGGATTCGTCGACTATGACAACGATGGCTGGAAGGACATCTTCATCGCCAGCGGCCATGTCTACAAGCAGGTCGATGCCCACGACTGGGGGACGAGCTTTGCCCAGCGTCCACTGCTACTGCGAAACATCGGCGCTGGCAAATTCACGCTCGTGCCGGCGGTACAGGGAAGTGGGCTGGCCATAGTCGTGCCGGCGCGGGGCGCGGCATTTGGTGACCTGTTTAACGACGGCAAGATAGATGTGGTGCTGAACAATCTGGATACCACGCCAACGCTGCTGCGCAATGTAAATGGTGATCAACACCACTGGATCGAGATTCGGCTTGTCGGCGGCGCGGGCAAGCCACGCGATGCCGTAGGTGCAGTCATTTTTGTAACGACAGGGAAGATAATCCAGCGTGGCGATGTGTTGAGCGGAGGCAGCTTCGCGTCATCCAACGACCTGCGCGTGCACTTTGGCCTCGGCGACGCAACTTCAATCGATTCTGTAGAAGTTCACTGGCCGGGAGGAGGTCCGACCGAGAAGATCACCGTTCCGGGCGTTGATCGCATTCTCACGATAGAGCAGGGCCATGGCGTCACGCACGAATATTGTCCGCACTGCCCTCCAGGAAAGCATAAGTGAATGGAATGCGAACCAGAATCGCGATCGCGTTCATCTTCACGCTGCTGATGTTGGCATCAGCGCATGCCTTTCAGGCCACTCCGGTGCGGGTCGCCGATGCGCAATGCGAACGATGCCACAAGGAAATCTTCCAGAGATATCTCTCCACTCCCATGGCCCACGCCAGCGGTGCCGCTGATGAGAACCTGATCCCTGGCACATTGCTTCACACTCCTTCCGGCGTGGAGTACTCGGTCTCAAACGCGCATGGGCAACCACGTCTATCGTTCCGAAGCGGTAAGCATCCGGATATTTCCGGTGAATATCCACTGAACTATTTTCTCGGTTCAGGTCATCTGGGGACGACCTATCTCTACGAGATTAACCACTATCTCTTTGAGTCGCCGGCGGCGTGGTATGCCGCATCGCAAGGCTACGATATGAAGCCTGGGCTGGCGGAGATGACACAGATGCCGCCGTCTCTCCCCATGCAGAGCAGTTGCCTGCGATGCCACATGAGCGGGGTCGAGCACAGCGATCCCGGAACTATCAACCGCTACAGTAGATTGCCATTTCTGCATGGCGGCATCACGTGTGAGGCCTGTCATGGGGACGCGCAGGGCCATGTGAGCAGCGGCGGCAAAGCGCCGATTGTAAATCCCGCGCATCTCGATCCGGATCGCCGCGATTCCGTGTGCATCAGTTGTCATCTTGAGGGCGATGTCTCCGTTGCGCGCGCAGGCCGCTCAGCCCTCGACTATCGTCCAGGCGATTCTATCTCGGACTATGTCGCCTTCTATGTCTACTCCGGCAACGTCCTGACTGCGCGTGGCGTGAGCGAAGTGGAGCAGCTTGCGGAGAGCACATGCAAGCGCATGAGCGGGAACACAATGTCCTGTACCAGCTGCCACGATCCGCATTTCACTCCCGCGCCAGAGCAACGCGCATCCTTCTTCCGTGCAAAGTGCCTCACGTGCCACAGCCAGCCACAGTTTGCTCAATCGCATCACCCGGAAAATCCTGACTGCACAAGTTGCCACATGCGGCACACGGGGGCAGAAAACATTCCGCATGTCGCCTGGACCGACCACCGGATCCTTCGGTTGCCCGCCCCTCCCGACACTGCCAGAGAACATCCGGAGAGCGCGACTCTGGCGCCGGTTCTTTCCCCCGGCGCAACCACGCGCGATCTCGCCATGGCCTACTACCAGGCGCTGCTCGAAGGCAATTCAGCCGTTGAGCCAAAGGCCTGGAAGCTGCTCCAGGAGCAGCGGAACGCTATTGGGAACGATGCAGCGGCGCTCGACGCATTTGGCATTATGAGCGCTGAGCACGGCGATACCCGCGATGCAGAAGAGGCCTTTCGACAGGCGTTAAAGCTGGACCCGCACGACCTCACGGCTCTGTCGAACCTGGGCACGCTCGAGGCGAAGCAGGGCAGGTTGAAATCGTCCGTCGCGATGCTGCAGTCCGCATTTGAAGCAAACAAGGACGTCACTGGCCTGGCGATGAATCTGGCGCGGGTGCAGTGTATGGATGGAGATGCCGCGGGAGCTCGCGCCACGCTGGACGCTGCGCTGGTTTATGGTCCCGGCGTCGAGGAGCTTCGGCGCATGCGCAACCAGATGTCCGACTGCACCGGAAGCAAAGCAGCTGCGGCCCAGGGGACCGGGCCGTGAGCAAACGTAGCTCGAGATACGGCCTGACTGCCTGTGCGCTTCTCCTGCTCAGTCCTCGCGCAGCTATCGGTCAGTCGCCGGCGGAGCCTTTGCAGCCAGCAGAGTCACTCCTCGCCACTGGCAACTTTCCCCAGGCGGAGACGGTCCTGCGACGTTATCTGGAAGAGAATCCCTCTTCTGCGAAAGCTCACTATCTTCTCGGCGATGTGCTGTTTCACGAGAAGAAAGCCGTCGAGTCGCTGAGCGAATTTACCGCCGGCTCGAAATTCCAGCCACCAGGTGCAGATGAGTTGAGGACCATCGCGTCCGATTATGTATTGCTTGAAGATTTTGCCGACGCGGACAAATGGTTCTCGAAAGCTACAGTCGAAGCGCCGGGCGATCCGGAAGCCTGGTACCTTCTGGGTCGCACCAAGTACAACGAAAACCGCTTTGCCGAAGCAGCCGCGAGTTTCGAGCACGTTCTGGCGCTTCGCCCGAAGGACGTCCAGGCGGAAGACAACCTCGGGTTGTCGCAGCAGGGTCTCGGCCACACGGGCCAGGCGAAGATCGCCTACCAGACCGCCATCGGCTGGCAAGGCGACGCGCCATCGGACGCGCAACCATTTCTCAATCTCGGAATTCTGCTTACCGATCAAGGTGAGGCTGCGGCTGCAATCCAGCAACTCACAAAGGCCGCAGCTCTCGCCCCCCGGAATCCCAGGATCCACGAGGAACTGGGCCGCGCGCTTCAGGCCGGGGGAGATATAGAGGCAGCCCAGGCGCAGCTTGAAATCGCAGTCAGTCTGGCGCCGAATGCAGCCGCACTGCACTTCAAGCTGGGGCAGGTCTTCCGCCATCGCGGTCTGAACGATCGTGCCCAGCAGGAGTTCGCAATCTGCGCAAAGCTCAATGGCGCCCATTCTTCGACCGAAGTGCCCAACCCATTTACTCCAGCCAGACCCGCCAAACCGTAGAACACCTACCCTCCAACTGCGGCCCATCTCCCCTCGCGGAAACATCTTCGCAGTGTCGCGTCGCGTCATGTATATAGGAAAGGCGTTCCGGCTTCAGATGACGAAGTTCGCGTGCGAAATGCGGGCGGCCCGGCCCGCTCTGGAGGTGGCATGAACATATTGGGCGTCGATATCGGCGGCACCAACCTGAAATTTCGTACGCAACAACAGGAAGAGATCACCAAGGTGCCGTCCGGGCCGACGATGACCCCTGAGGTCATGATGAAGAAGATCAAGGAACATACTGCCGGATGGAAGTATGACCATGTCTCCGTCGGCTTCCCCGGGCCGGTGATCCACGACAAACCATTACTCGAGCCGCACAACCTCGGCAGGGGATGGGTGCATTTCGATTTTAAGAAGGCATTTGGGGATAAACCGCTGAAGTTTCTCAACGACGCCGCGATGCAGGCGATGGGGAGCTACAAGGGCGGCCGCATGCTTTATCTCGGGCTCGGCACCGGCCTTGGTTCGGCGATGGTCGTGGATGGCTCTGTCCAGGCGATGGAGCTGGCGCATCTGCCCTGGAAGAAACGGCAATCCTACGAGGACTATCTCGGCAAGGCCGGACTGAAGCGGGACGGCCGCAAAGCCTGGGAGAAGAATGTAATGAAGGTCATCGCGCTAATGTCACACGCCATGGAGACCGACTACGTCGTTCTCGGCGGCGGGAATGCGAAGCTCATTAAGGAACTGCCGCCCAACGTCTTTCTCGGCTCGAACGATAACGCTTTCAAAGGGGCGTTCATGCTCTGGCAGAACGAGAAGAACAAGTAAATTCGATTTTTGGTCCAGTGCAGTATAGGTGCCCACGCACCACGATCACTGCTGCCGGCTTGCTATCTCCGCGGCTCTACTCGTAGCGGAGGGCTTCTATCGGATCGAGGGTCGCGGCTTTCCAGGCGGGATAGATGCCGAAGACCAGGCCGATGATGCAGGACACCGTGAATGCGGTGATGGCCCAGATGGCGGACATCTGCGCGGGCAGGACGCTGCCCAGGATGAGCTTGAGCATCAACGTAAGAAACGCGCCGATGAGGATGCCGATGACGCCACCGAAGGCGCACAAAGTCATCGCTTCGAGGGTGAACTGCAGCATGATGGTGCGCCGGGTCGCGCCGAGTGCTTTGCGGATGCCGATCTCGCGGGTTCGCTCCGTGACCGAGACGAGCATGATGTTCATGACGCCGACACCGCCCACCATGAGGCCGACGCTGGAAACGCCGACCAGGAAAACGAACAGGCCGCCAGTGAGCGAGTTCCAGAGCTCAAGCAGGCCGTCCGAGGTGAAGATGGCGAAGTTGTCTGGCTGGTCAGAGTGGACCTTGCGGCGGCGGCGAAGCATCTCGCGGATCTCGTCTTCGACCGCGACCTTGTTCTTGGCGTCGTCGTACTTCACGCTGATCCAGTAGTCGAGGATCTCCGGATGGAGCTTGCGAAAGGTGAAGAGCGGAAAGTGTGCGGCGTTATCGGCAGGATTCTTGCCCCCGCCAAAGACCTGCTTCTGCTTGGCGAGCACGCCGACCACCGTGAAGACGTCGCCTTCGATCTCGATTTCCTTGCCGATAGCTGATTCCTCGCCGAATAGCTCCTGCGCGGCGTCGTGACCGAGCACGACGACGTTGGCGCGACGCTCCTCCTCCTCATTGGTGAAGAAGCGTCCCTGTTCCAGGTTGATGTCATAGACCATCGGCTGCTGCTCGGAGTCGCCTTCGAGCATGGTGTTCTGGACTTTGCGTCCTTTGTATTTGAGCGAGAAGCTGCCAAGACGGCCGGTGGGGGCGCGGTATTGCTGTGACGGATCGACTGCGATGACATGCGGCAGATCGCGGAGGGCGACCGCATCTTCGTAGGTGAGCTGCCGGCGGGCGAGCATCTCCTGGGTGGGGCGATTGCCGAAGACCTGGAAACGGAAGACCCAGTAGACGTTGGTGCCGAGCGATTTAATCAGATCGTTAACGTTGTAGGTGAGGCCGTTGATGACCGAAGAGATCAGGATGACGGTGGTGACGCCGATCATGATGCCGAGCACGGTGAGGCCGGAGCGCAGCTTATTGGTGCGCAGCGTCTCGCCCGCCATCCTCACTGCTTCCTTGAGATCCGTAATCCGCATCGATTGCTCCTGAAAGACGTTACAACTCAGCCCGCAACGCGACGATGGGGTCCAGCTTTGCGGCCTTCTTGGCGGGGTACGCGCCAAAAAAGATGCCGACCGAAGTAGCTACGCCAAGCCCTAGAACCACGGACCAGATCTCGATATCGGAGGGAAACCCAACGAGGAGTGTGATCGTCTTCGCCAGCAGAATGCCGCAGAGCACGCCGCCCATTCCACCGAAGAAGGAGAGGGTGGCTGCCTCGATGAGGAACTGGGACATGACGTCACTGCGCCGCGCGCCGAGCGCCTTGCGCACACCGATCTCGCGGGTGCGCTCGGTGACCGAGACCAGCATGATGTTCATGATGACGACGCCGCCGACAACAAGAGAGATGGCGGCAAGCGAGATGAGAACCGCGAAAAAACTGGAGCTGATGCTCTGCCAGATGCCAACGAAGGTCTGGTTGGTATCGACGGAGAAGCTGTCCTCGCTGCCCGGCCTATCATGCCGGATGGAGCGCAGGATCACGCGCACCTGGTC
The DNA here is from genome assembly GCA_963757575.1 of uncultured Acidobacteriaceae bacterium. Taxonomy (GTDB): domain Bacteria; phylum Acidobacteriota; class Terriglobia; order Terriglobales; family Acidobacteriaceae; genus KBS-83. The sequence goes on along the minus strand of CAVWSD010000002.1, from coordinate 727,299 downwards.
CGCCGCAAGCTCCAGCGGATCGCCGACACCGCGGGCGCGGGCATAGAGGGTGAGGCTGCGGTTGGCGCCGTGAGTATCGAGGAAGGTGGTGAGAGGAACGGCGACCCAGTTGTCCTGACTCTGGCCGAGGGTCTTGCCCTTGCGCTCGCCGACCCCAATGACGGTGTAGTGCTCGCCGTCGACGCGGATCTCCTTGCCGAGCGGGTCCTCGCCGCCCATCTGGTTGTCCACGATGTCCGGACCAATGAGGGCAATGTGCATGCGGCGCGACTCCTCGCCGGGAGTGAAGGCGCGGCCGCGCTCAATGTTGATGTCGTAGATGGAGGGCATCTCCGCCGTCCAGCCGCGGATGTCGATATCGGGGGCGGAGTGGGTGCCGTAGACGACCGAGCCGGTGGCGTTGGCCATGGCGCCGGTGGCGGAGCAGGCTGTGCAGCGCTCCGCAATTGCCTCATACGCCTCGTATTTCAGGTCCTTGCGCTTCTGGTACTTCATGTACTCCGCGTCGCTGAAGACAACGGAGGGCTGCTTGGAGGCGGTGAAGACGTCCGCGCCGTAGCCGTAGACCTTGGTGGCGACGAACTTGTTGGCGCCCGCCGCCAGCGTGATCACCATGATGACCGAGGCCACACCGATGACCATACCAATGAGGGTGAGAACGGAGCGCAGCTTGTTCGCCCAGAGCGACTGCAGCGCGATGCGGATGGCTTCTCGGAATGCCATAAAGATGGGTTCAGGGAGTGGAACGAGTGTATCAGCGGAAAGGTTCCCTCGGCGGGCGATATGGGCAACGCCGCCTGACGTTCCTCGCTCCAATGGGAGAGATGGGCGAGTGGCGCGGTCCGAATGACAAACCGGAATGACGGCCCTCCTGCGATTTTCCCTGAGATATCCCGGCGCTTCGCCTGGACATTTCCTTTCGTGCTGCGAAAGAGAGCGCAGCCAGGATCTATTGGCGTAACCAAAAGGAGAATACCGGTATGGCCACCAATCATGGCGTCGTCTATCTTGGTCCGAACAAGGTAGAAGTGCAGAGCATCGATTACCCGAAGATGCAGAATCCGCAGGGCAAACCAATTGAGCACGGAGTCATCCTTCGCATCGTTTCGACCAACATCTGCGGCTCGGACCAGCACATGGTGCGGGGGCGCACCACCGCGCCCAAGGGCATCGTGCTAGGGCATGAGATTACCGGAGAGATCATCGAGAAGGGTAAAGATGTGGAGTTCCTGGATATCGGCGACCTGGTCTCGGTGCCCTTCAATGTGGCGTGCGGACGATGCCGCGCCTGCCGAGAACGCAACACCGGCGTTTGCCTGAATGTGAACCCGCAACAGCCTGGTGGCGCGTATGGCTATGTGGATATGGGCGGCTGGGTCGGCGGCCAGGCGGAGTACGTGCTGGCTCCATATGCCGACTTCAACCTGCTGAAGTTTCCGGATAAGGACCGGGCAATGGAGAAGATCACTGACCTGACGATGCTGTCAGACATTCTGCCGACCGGCTTCCACGGCGCGGTGACAGCGGGAGTAGGGGTCGGATCGACTGTCTACATCGCCGGCGCGGGGCCGGTGGGGCTGGCTGCGGCGGCAAGTGCGCAGATCCTGGGAGCCGCGGTCATCATCGTGGGCGACCGGAACGCGGAACGGCTGGCGCACGCGAAGAAGGTAGGGTTCGAGACGGTCGATATATCGAAGCACGACAATTTGGGCGAGCAGATCGCGGAGATCTTGGGCGAGCCGGTGGTTGATGCGTCGGTGGATGCTGTGGGCTTCGAGGCGAGCGGGCATGGCTCGAAGGCTGAGGCGGCGCCCGCGGCGGTGCTGAATGACCTGATGGACATCACGTTTGTCGCGGGCGGGCTGGGCATTCCCGGGCTCTACGTGGTGGAGGATCCGGGCGCGCCGAACGAGGATGCGAAGAAGGGCATGCTGAAGGTGCGGATCGGCAAGGGATGGGCAAAGTCGCTGCACTTCCATACGGGGCAAGCTCCGGTGCTGCGGTACAACCGGCAACTTATGCAGGCGATTCTGCACGATCGGATTCCGATTGCGAAAATCGTGAACGCAACGGTGATCCCGCTGGACCAGGCCCCGCAGGGATATCAGGATTTCGACAAGGGCGTGGCGAAAAAGTTCGTGCTCAACCCAAATGGGTTGATAGGAAAAGCGGCCTGAGCTGCGTCTGGGCAATGACTGTTTCTTATTCCTCTACTGAGCGGAGCTCTCTGCCATAGCTGGCTCTTGAAATCCTGGTGGCCGGGGGCGGGATAGAACGGCCGACGCGGCCTTCTGAGGGCTCCTTCTCGGCTCATCGATTCTCCATGCAAGTCCTGCAAGTCCTGAAGGAGGAATAAATCAGAAAGAGAACTTGACTGCGAGTTGAATACCGCGCGGCGCGCCGCCTCCCAGAAAGGGATTACCAAGCCCAACATCACCTGTGGCAGTGATCGCGTAGTTCCCCTGGCTGACTTCTCTGGAGCCGGCCTGCGTGAACCCATTCTGCGCCGCGTCGGCGATGAAGTTGGGGAGCAGGGGGCTGGAGAAGTTGGGATGATTGACGATGTTGAAGAACTCTGCACGGAACTCGACCGCGAGCCTGTCACCGAAGTGGGTGTTTTTATAGAGCGCCAGGTCCCAGTTCTTGTAAGGAAGTCCGCGGAGGGAGTCGCGCCCAAGCGACCCAAAGTGGCGTGAACCCGGCACGCAATCCTGTGCTGTCCCTGTGGTGCCATTGGCAAGCGCGTATGGGGTGAGGGTACACGGGAGAGCAAAGGACGTAAGGTCGAGGAAGGTAGTCGGATTTGTTGAATACCTGGGGGCACCGACGAGATCGGGGCGATCGAAACCCTCTCCGCTACCGCTGTAGTCATCCTCAAAGTTGTAGTTCAGGTTGAAGGGCTGCCCATCCTGCAGCGTGACCGTACTATCGACCCCCCAGCCGTTGCGGAGCTGGGTGAAGCGGCCGTTGCTGGCAGGAAACTGATAGCCGAAGATCCAGGTGAAGCGGTTTCGCACGTCGAAGTTCGAGTCGCCGTATTCCAGGTTCGGGCGCGTGCTGTCATTGGGCTGCGCGGCATTCGGAACGAAGTCCTCGCTGTCGCTGGCCGTATCCAGAGAGTGCGACCAGGAATAGTTCACGATGCTGGTGACGCCGTGCAGATCATTGATACGCAGACTTGCCTGAAGCGCGTTGTAGCTGGACTTAGCAGAGGCCTCTTCCTGGTTGATGTAGAAGGCGCCATACGCATTGTTGGCATAGACACGGCTGGCTGAGTTGTAAGTGGGGATGCAGCCGGGGCCACCGCTGGGATAGCAGGGCACCGTCGCCAGGCTCACCGGGTCGGTGTAGGTGCTGGCCTGCGCGAAGGCGATATCAGTGGCCGTGATGGTGGCCTGATTCGGCTGGTTGATGTCGCGGAAGTGAAGAAGGTGGCGTCCGACGGAACCGACATAGCCGATCTGTGCGAGAGTCCGCGAGGAGAGCTGGTGCTGAATATTGAGGTTATAGTTCATCAGGTAAGGCGTGGCGCTGTTCCGGTCTACCGAAAAGATGTCACCAGCGGCGGTTGCGGATGGAGCATTGAAGACGGGCTGACCAGATTGAATCGTGCCGCCTGCAGCGGAGACAGAGAAGATGGGCGCCGGACCGACGGGGTTGTAAGCAGGGCCCGGGTCGAAGGAGCTGTTGTAGGGCAGGTGAGACAGAAAGACATCCTGCGAAAAGGAATCAAAGAAGACCCCGAACCCGGTGCGGATGACAGTCTGACCCTTTCCGAACGGGTCCCATGAGGCGCTGACGCGGGGAGCCACATTCTTATATCTCGGCTCATAAAGTTTATCCAGGCCGGGCTGTCCCACCTGCGTGAGCGTGAGTGTGGCGCCCGCTGGGTCGAGCGCTGTGATGTTGCTGAGCAGGTTGTTTTTCTCGTGAAAGATACCGAAGTAGTCCCAGCGTGCGCCGTAGTTGAGCGTTAAGTGCGGCAATATACGATAGGTGTCTTGCGCATAAAATCCATGGCTGTTCTGGTAGCTGTGACGGATAGAGTTGCCGAGCGACTGGCTGCCGGAGTCGACGTTTCCACTCAGGAAGTCGGCAAGGGATGCGAAGTTCAATTTGCCGCGGTAGTTGGTGCCGAGAAACTGCGTGATGCTGGTGCGCCGGTATTCATAGCCGAACTTGATGGAGTGTTTGCCTGCTGTCCAGGAGTAGTTGTCCAGGGCCTGCCAGTTGGTGTCGAAGCGATGGCGCGGATCCGACTTGCTGGCGCCGAGTGACGCGTAGCCACTGACCGTGATGAAAGGGAGGCCCTGATCGGCAGACCCGGTTCCGGTATTCAGGCCGATGGAACTGGGCTGGAAGCTGCGGTCCTCGGGAAAGAAGCCCTCTGCAAAGCGGTTCCAGCCCATGCGCAGCTCATTCACCTTGGTGGGACTAACTACGGAGACATAGGAGAGAGAGACGAGCTGAACCCGCGTTGGAGTGAAGGTGTTAAAGCCTGGCAGCACGCCTCCTCCGGATAGCGCGAGCGGGAAACTTTGCGTGCTGTCGCCGTAGAAGTAGCGACCGCTAAGAAGGTTCTTCGAGTTGAAATTGTGGTCCACCTTCGCGATCAGGCTCGTGATGTTGTTGCTGGAGGGAGCAACGACATCTGCGTTGGGGCATGCGGTGGCGCCGGCAATATTCGGAGCCGGCCATGGCTTCCGCTGCAGAAGCGCAACAATTACCGGATTGGTGGCGGTGGCCAACACCGCCGGGTCGGGTACGCAGGCTTGGCTGACGGTGCCAACGCTCTCTCGCTGACCCTCGTAATCGAAAAAGAAAAAGGTCTTGTCATGGATAATCGGTCCTCCGATTGAGGCGCCGAACTGATTGTTATGGAACGGCGCCTGGGCCTGTCCAGCAGGATTGAAGTAGTTGCGTGCGTCCAACGCGTTATTCCGGAAGTACTCGGCGCCCGTGCCGTGGAAGGCGTTGGTGCCACTCTTAGTGACGATATTGATGATGCCCCCGGCGCTGCGTCCATATTCCGGTTCGAAGTTTGAGAGGACGCTCAGTTCGGATACTGCGTCGATCGGAAGGATGGTGGCAGGGGCGCCGAAGACGCCAGGCTCATTGACGGCCGGGTCGTTGCGGAAGCCGTCGTTCATGTCCGTGCCGTCAAGCAGGAAATTATTACTTCGGCCGCGGGCGCCATTCACTGAGAAGGGGCCGAAGGAGCCGGGTGAGTCGCTGATCTGGTCCGGGGAGCCGGTGACTCCCGGTGTGAGATAGATGAGCTTGGTGTAGTCACGGCCATTCACCGGGAGATTCTTGATGTCGCTGTTGGTCAGGGTCCCACCAAGCGTGTCCGATGTAGTCTCAACTTGCAACGGTTGCGCCGTCACGGTGACCGACTGGCTCAAATCGCCCGCTTTCAAGACCACACTGACCGTCGACTGACCTCCGACAGTGATGTTGATGCCCTGCGAGAGAAACGAGTTGAAGCCCTGATGATTCACCTTCACGCTGTAACGCCCGACGGGTAGCTCAGGAGCGGAAAAGTCTCCCGATCCGCTGGTCCGCACCGTGCGCGCGATGCCCGTGTCCATATTCGTTACCACAACTTCCGCGTCGGGGACGACTGCACCGTTCGGATCGGAGACTGTCCCGAGCAGCGTGCCTCGGAAGGTCTGTGCGCGAAGAGTGGCTCCCCCGAAAAGCATCCCGAATAAGACAGCGAGAAATAGAATTTTGCGCATTTCACTGGCTCCTGAGTCGGTGCTGGCCTGCTGTCCCTGTCGTTGATCCGTTTCAATGAGGACGCCGATCACTGCATGGAAGGCACTCTGAGAGCATCTGGGTGCGATCGTAAAGCCACTAGTCTCGGGCACGCTGCCGCAAAGCAACGGAGCGGCATGTGCGGCCAAGCCGCTGCACGGCAGGGTGCTCTTAAACGCGCCGCGATTCTATCTCAATCGCGTTGAAGGTGGCCACATCAGGATTCCCCTGTGATCCCGGCCCGGACACAACAGTGCGAACGCTTCCGGATGCAGCCGATCCTCATTCGGAATTTGTAAGCCTTGCTATGACTACGGATGGATTGATTCCGGCCGCCTGCAACAAGAATCGGGGACGCCTCAGGCTCGGGTTCTAGATGCCTGGTGACTTCAGCGGGTCCTCGTATATCGTCTGTGGTGACGCAGTTATGCTCTTCAGGTCGCCATCTGCCGAGGATCGAGGATGTTGTTATCCGTCAGCCGAAGGTAGCGACACTAAATAGGAGTTGCATGCATTGGTTTGCCAGTCGTCTCAATAGGATTACTCTTCCCAGGAATGAAACGGCAACGGCGAAGAGTGTTACATTCGCCCTCGCCCCCCTGCTACTAAGCTGCCTGCTGCAGCCGCTCAGTGCCAAAGCGCAAACGATTCGTATCGACGCAACACCAAGCCACGTTGCAAACACGTTCAGTCCTCTTCGAGCCTTAGGCTCCACTGTGGATCGGATTCCCAGCAACACGACCGATACTTTTTTCAGGCCTGACCAGATACAGCAGATTCTCGAAGCAGGCTGGGGTCCGGTCAGCTATCGCCAGAATACGGAGTTGTTTGTTCAAGCCTGGCATTGGAATCCCAAGGGAAGTTGGAGCGACCCCGCCGGCAGGGGCTATTTCACAGGGGATGCGACACCTGCAAAACAGATGATTCGCCATTCTTACGGGTATTCTTTGCCGCATCGCGGGGTCACGCGCAATTCCGGATCAGAGTTCGACGGGTATTCGAGGCTGGATGATGGAGATCTCAATACTTACTGGAAGAGCAATCCATACCTGACAAAGGCATTTACCGGCGAGGATGACAATCTCCACCCGCAATGGATTGTGATCCGGCTGCAGGCCAAAGAAATCGTGACGGCCATCCGTCTTGCCTGGGCTGAGCCATATGCGCGCAGTTACAGAGTGCAATATTGGCTGGGCAAAGACGATCCGATGGATGGTCCTGATACTGGCGAGTGGAGGGACTTTGCATCTGGAATCGTCTCTGCCGGAAAAGGAGGAATCGAGACGCTTCAGCTATCTCCTTCGCCGATCGCTACTCAGTACGTGCGCGTGCTGATGACCGAGTCTTCCAACACGTGCGATAGCCACGGGAAAGCTGACCGCCGAAACTGCGTCGGATACGCAATCAGGGAGGTCTACCTCGGAACGCAGAGCAATGGCCAATTCCATGATGTGCTGCATCACGTTCCGGGTCAGGATCAGACCTTCACCTTCAGCTCATCCATAGACCCCTGGCATCAGCCGTCGGACCTTTATGTCATACCGGACCGCATGGAATCGGGCGATCAGGTTGGCTTTGATCTGTTCTTCACCAGTGGCATCACGCGGGGACTACCCGCCATGGTTCCGGTGGCAATGCTCTATAGCACCCCAGAAGACGCAGCAGCAGAGATTACATATTTGAGGAAGCGCGGATATCCGATCTCGCGCATCGAAATGGGCGAAGAGCCGGATGGTCAGTACATGGGACCCGAAGACTACGCTGCGCTGTACCTGCAATGGGCCACGGCCCTGCATCAGGTTGATCCCACCCTGCAACTCGGCGGGCCCGTCTTTGAAGGAGTGAGCGAAGACATCAAGGTCTGGCCGGACGCGAACGGCGAGACTTCATGGTTCAAACGCTTTCTCGGCTACCTCAAGGCGCATGGCCGGCTTTCGGACCTGTCGTTCATGTCCTATGAGCACTACCCCTACTACGACGGAACTTGCCAGGGACCCTGGAGCAATCTCTACAAGGAACCCGAAATCCTGACGCACATCATGCAGGTTTGGCGTGACGATGGGTTGCCGCCCAATGTTCCAATGATCAATTCCGAGACGAATGCCCCGGGCGCGGATGCTGCAGTAGATGTTTTTGGAGCCCTGTGGGTGGGCGACACCTTTCCGGCGTTTCTTACCGCGGGAGGAAAAGGTTCGTTCTACCATACTGCCTTGCCTTACTCCACCCCTCATCCTGCCTGTGACAACAGTTGGGGAACATATCACATGTTCACAACTGACCATAACTATGTCATTAAGCAACGCACCTCCCAGTTCTTTGCTGCGCAAATGCTGACGCAGGAATGGGCAGAGCCGAAAGATGAGGAACACCGCCTGTTCAAGGCAGCCAGCGACATCAAGGATGCGGAGGGACACGTCCTTGTGACGGCATACGCCGTGCTCCGGCCTGATGGCCAATGGGCGCTCATGCTGATCAACAAGGACTACGACAACTCCCACGCGGTGAAGATCACGTTTCACGATGACAGACGCCAACGTTGATAGTTCTTTTGTTGGGCCGGTCGAGCGGATCACGTTCGGCAAGGACCAGTATAAGTGGCATTCGGCACTCAGAGATGGCTATCCCGATCCAGATGGTCCTGCCGCGCGCTCCACTCTACCCGGGGGGACGGACCACTACACGCTGCCGGCAGCATCCATGACCGTGCTCCGAGGCCGGATAGGAACTAATTCGCAATCGAATTGAGAGCCGTTCATCTATACCGAGAATGATAATTTTGGATGAAACAGTGGGACGAAGGGCATAGAGCAATGAACATCAGAGTTTTTGGGGATAAGGGTTCACTGGGGAAAGCGGCGGCGGAGCATGCGGCCGGGGTTATCCGGCAGGCGATTCTCGACCGCGGCGCGGCTCGTCTTATCGCCGCGACTGCCGCATCACAGAAGGAGTTTCTGGACGCTCTCACCAGTGCTCCGGAGATCGATTGGCATCTGGTTGAAGTCTTTCATCTCGATGAATATATCGGTTTGCCGATCACCCATCCGGGCAGCTTCCGCAAAATGCTTTTGGAGCAACTCATCAATAAAACCGGAGTAGTCAAGTATCACTTGCTAGATGGCGACGGTGATGCCCCTTCGGTTGTCGCCAGAGCCAGTGCAGCCGTGGCCTCGGGGCCGATCGATATCGCATTTCTCGGGATCGGCGAGAATGGGCATCTTGCATTCAACGATCCGCCCGCAGACTTTGATACAGAAAAACCTTATCTGATCGTCAATTTGGACGAGGCCTGCCGGCGCCAGCAAGTGGGTGAAGCATGGTTTTCTGATATCTCGCAGGTGCCGCAACAGGCCATTTCCATGTCTGTGCGCCAGATCATGAAGGTGAAGGAGGTTCTTGCGATCGCCCCCGATTCTAGGAAGGCCGCAGCGGTGCAGCGCTGCTTTGAGGGGGAGATCAGTCCAATGGCGCCTGCCTCCATCCTGCGCAACCATCCTAAGGCTACGGTGTATCTTGACAAAGACTCTGCCGCCTTGCTGAATCCCGCACACTACACGTCCGCTGTAACACAGGGTCTCTGATCACACCGGCGCCAGCTACATCCGTTAAGCCCCGACCTATCCCATCGTTACGCTGGTGGATCGGCGCAATACTCTTTGCCTCCACGGTTATCAATTACATTGATCGCCAAACCCTCTCGCTGCTGGCTCCCTACCTTAAGCTGCAGTACCACTGGACGAACAGCGACTACGCCAATATTGTGATCGCATTTCGAATAGCCTATTCGCTCGGACAAACCCTTTTCGGCACACTACTCGATCGGATTGGAACCAGACGAGGCCTGACACTTACAGTAGCCTTGTATTCCATTGTTTCAGTGCTGACGTCGTTCGCGCAGGGTTTTCGCAGCTTTGCAGCATTCCGTTTTCTGTTGGGCGCGGGAGAATCAGCCAACTGGCCGGCTGCAACCAAGGCAGTCTCTGAGTGGTTTCCGAAGAAGGAGCGCGGACTTGCCACAGCGTTCTTCGATAGTGGCTCATCCGTCGGCGCTGCCATTGCCCCTTTCATCATCCTCACGATCTACTTCCGCTGGGGTTGGCGTCCGGCATTCATGATACCGGGAGTTCTGGGCTTCCTCTGGTTGATAGGTTGGCGCTGGATCTACCAACCACCAGAAAAACATAGCCGCATCAGCCAGGCTGAGCTGCTATATATCGTCGCCGACAAAGAAGGAGACGATCTACAGCAGGGAAACACTGTGCGTCCACGATGGCGGGATCTCCTGAAATTTCCGCAAACATGGGGAGTTATCGTCGCGAAGCTATTCACGGATCCGGTGTGGTTTTTCATCACAGATTGGTTTCCCTATCTATCTGGTCGCGAAAGGCATTGAGCTTAAGAGCAGCCTGGTCGCGATCTGGATACCTTTCATCGCGGCAGATATCGGGAACTTTTTCGGAGGAGCCGCCTCCGGCTACTTGATCAAGCGGGGATGGTCCGTCGGTGCCGCCCGAAAGGCGCTCGTTATCTTCGGTGGTATCGGCGTCATGACGCTGATACCGACCATCTTCACGAGTAGGCTGTACCTGATCGTGTCTCTGTTTGGCTTCGCCACATTCTCTTTCGCAGCTTTCTCCACTATGGCGAATGTGCTGCCCTCCGATCTTTTCAGAAGCGAGTCCGTAGCATCCGTAAGCGGGCTGAGCGGAACTGGCGCAGGCCTGGGGACGATCATTGCATTCAAGCTCATCGGATATTTCTCAGACGCGCGTCAACAGGCAGCCGGGCACTCCTTCGATCCCATCGTCATCGTCGCAGGGCTGGTTCCATTCGTGGGAATGATCCTGGTGCTGCTGCTTGTACGTAATACAAAAGCAACCGACTTAGGATTGTTGAGGCGAATCTAGCGCCACGCAGACAAGGGTTCACTTGAGCGACGCTCGGGCAGCAACGACGCTCTCCACAGCTTTGGTGAAGCAGCCGAATTTTCTAAAGGCAGGCGCACAGCGTACCGTATACAGCAGCGTCAGAAGCAATGAGTATCCTTGATCAATTTCGTCTCGACGGAAAGCTCGCCCTGGTCACTGGAGCGGCCAGCGGTTTAGGCCGTGCAATCAGTATTGCTCTAGCTGAAGCGGGAGCGAACGTTGCGTGCCACGGCAACCGGCGCTCCGCCGACGAAACGAGCAGGACAATCCGTTCTCTGGGGCGAGAGTCGCAAAGCTTTACCGAAGATCTCGGCGTACTCAGCGGAGCGGATTCGCTCTACGACGCTGTCTCCGCAGCGATGCGTGCTCCGGACATTCTAGTGAACAACGCCGGCATGATCTATCGGGAGCCGGCGGAGAGCTTCGATTCGCAGGCTTGGATGAACGTCATTCAGGTCAACCTGAACAGCGTCTTTCGTCTCTGCCAGCTTGCCGGGCAGGCGATGCTCGAGCGGCAGCAGGGAAAAATCATCAACATCGCGTCGCTGCTATCGTTTCAGGGCGGTATTCGCGTGCCTGCTTACGCGGCGTCAAAAGGTGGCGTGGCCCAGCTCACCAAGGCCTTGGCGAATGAATGGGCTGGACGAAATGTGCAGGTGAACGCGATCGCTCCCGGATATTTTCGCACAGAGAATACATCCGCACTGCAGACAGACGAGCTTCGAAACCGGCAGATACTCGAACGGATTCCGGCTTTGCGTTGGGGTCAGCCGGAAGACATTGCTGGAGCCGCTGTCTTCCTGTCTTCCCCTGCAAGCAACTACGTGAATGGCGAGGTGCTTGTGGTGGATGGAGGCTGGATGGCGCGCTGAGCGGCGCAGGAAGGAATCCGAGAGGCGGGCTGCGACGGGCACACTGCTTTTTGCATGACTCCATCCGGGTTATAAAGCTAGCGATTTGAGGGAGCTGCATCCGGCCGCACTGCGCCCACCTCAGGGTCTTAAGATTGTTTATCCATCGTGTGACATGCGAACGCGCCTTTATTGCTGAAGAGATGAAACGCCTTCAAAACGTCGCAAAGAGAAAAGCGCCAGATCGTATCCATGATTCCTGTCGGTCGCCAGGTCAGCCAGCACTTCGCCGAGAACACTCGCAAATTTGAATCCATGTCCGGAAAATCCTGCCGCGAGCGTCACTTGCGAGAATTCAGGGTGCTTATCGATTACGAAATGTTCATCGGGAGTCATTGTGTACAGGCAGGTCTCTGCGTGAAGCAATCGGCCAGCAAGGAGGGGGAGAGCTTCAGCGAGCCGTTCTCGGATGACGCGTTCATCTTGCGCGCGTATCTCGCGATCCACCGTCTCTGGAGTGCAGTATTCGTTGCTGCCGTGCAAGCTCACCTTCACGCCTTCAGACTCGGGCCCGGTCAAAGGAAAACCATACAGCAGAGGCTGATCCTTCTCCATTTCGCGGATATAGATGGGCATCCGCTCTGGACGAAAGAGTTCGATATCGCCGGCCGGCTCGAACCGAAAGACCACCTGCCGGGTGATGCTGAGCGGCAGGTTCAGCTCGCGCAATATTTGCGGCGCCCATGACCCGGCAGTGATGACCAGATGATCTGCAACATAAGTCTTCCGTGCAGTGCGGACCGAGACGCCTCCACCCGGTAGCGCATTCCATTCCATAACCCGTTCGTTGAAGTGAAGCTCTGCACCAGCCAATGCAGATTGTTGAAGCTGCTGTGCAACACAGGCCTCGGCACAAAGGTATCCAGCGTTCCTCTCCCAGAGCGCTACCCAGTCGTCGTCAAGCCTGAATGCAGGATATGAGCGGCGAATCTGCGCAGCCGATAGCACCTCGTGCGGCAGCTCGAACCGTTCTGGCGCTCGCCGTGCTTCGACTCACAAGATCACCGCCTGCGCGGCCAATCATCAAACCACCGGTTACGTGTAGCAGAGATTGGCTGGTATCGACCTCCAGCCGCCGCCAGAGTTCGTAAGCTCGAAGCAACAATGGAACATAACGCGGATCCTCCCAATACGATTGCCGGATGATCCGGGTTTGGCCGTGAGAGGAACCATAGCTGTGCGGTGGCGTGAACTGATCGAAGCCAAGTATGTGGTGGCCGCGCGAGGCGAGATGAAGGGCGGCCGAACTGCCCATTGCGCCGAGTCCGATGACGATAATGGTGCCCATTGCGCTCTGTAATTGCTCCTTTCTCCGCAACGCGGCTGGGTCACCCGATCTCAGCTCGCGAAAACGAGCTTCATTCCCCATGTGGGGTCAGACGGGTGCAGCGAAAATCGTAGCCCGCTTCCGGCTACTCTACGTTACATCGGTGCGCGGCTGAAGTGTCTGCAGCTCCGTCGATGAAGTGCAAAGGCTCATCAGTGACTCCGAAGCCGGTATTTGGCCCTGGTTCCTCTGGGATGCATCGTCCGACCTTGCATCGAGGCCGGAAGCCCCCGGACCTGCATTCTTATGGCGAAGACCGGAAATCGGTATAAAGATGATGTGCTAACAACGAGTTCGCTTCCATCCCGAGGGTGGCGATGGCTGGTCGTAGTCATGCTCTTCGGGCTGAGTTGCGCCAGTTACGTGGAGCGGGTCAACATCTCCGTCGCTGCCGAACTCATGATGCCGGCACTGTCGCTGAGTAAAAGCGACATGGCCCTTATCTTCAACAGCTTCTTGATAGGTTATGCAATTTTTCAGGTTCCGGCCGGGTGGCTCGGAGATCGATTTGGACCGCGTCTGGTGCTCGGAGCCTCGTCGTTTCTCTGGGGACTGCTCACTCTGCTAAGTGGATTGCTGGCCGGAACAGTCTTAGGCAAGACCTTCGGAACGGTCGCCCTCTTATGGTTGCTGCGTTTTCTGCTGGGCGCCACTGAAGCATCCACCTACCCTGTGGCCTCACAGGCTGTGCATCGGTGGATGACACCTTCTCGCCGTGGCACCGGGAATTCCGTGATGCTCATGGGTAGCTCGGTCGCATCGGCTCTCACCGCTCCGTTCGTCTCCTGGAGCATGCTTCGCTATGGATGGCGCGCCTCTTTCTATTTGACGTCCATAGCCGCCTTTGCAATTTCCCTGCTGTGGCTAACTGTCACCCGGAAAGCACCTGCCGCAACTAATTCGATCGCCGCTCCGATTACCAGCCGACAACCCGGTCTATCTTTGAACTTGAACATCGTACTGCTCTCTCTGAGCTACATGTCAGAAGGCTATCTGTTGTTCATGTTCGTTTCGTGGCTGTACATCTATCTCGTGGAAGTGCGAGGGTTCAGCCTCGCCCGCGGAGGCCTGGTTGCAAGCCTGCCTTGGATAGCTGCGATCCTGGCCACACCACTGGGCGGGGTCCTCTCTGACCAGTTGAGCGTGCGTTTCGGCAGAGTACAAAGCGCGCGAATTCTCATCATGACCGGCTATACGTTGTCCGGCATATTGCTGCTTGCCGCCGCTCAGGCGCACAGCCGTCTTTCTGCAGTGCTGGCACTCTGTGTCAGCCTCGGCTCGCTCTATTTGGCGGAGTCTTCCTTTTGGACCACCGCAACTGCCATTGCAGGGAACAGCGGCGGTGTGGTTAGCGGTTTCATGAATACCATCGGCATTCTAGGCGGAATCATCTCGAATGCTGCAGTACCTGCGCTGTTGAAGCATTATGGCCATGAGGGATGGATCATGGCCTTCGGCTCAGGCACAGGAATGGGACTTCTGTGTGCAGCACTGTGGTGGATACTGGGCAAGCGGCTCAGTCGTACCGAGGTTCAAACCGATGTCTGACTAGAGGAGCGCATTACGCCCTTGACGACACGGAACATTTGCGTCGCATGAAAGGGTTGCGCCGGCGAGAGATGATGCAAGCATTTGCTATTCTCACGTAGGTAAATTCGAAGAAATTCCCAGTATCTTTCAGAGCTCGAAGAGCACGTGTTCCTTCGACAACGGGCACATAATCGTAGTTGTGGCGCAACGAATAGCCGCAGGGAGGCGAAATCATAGATGGCCAATATGAAGCAGATCGCTCGCTTGGCCGGTGTCTCCCTAGGCACTGTTTCTCATGTACTGAATGGGACAGTGCGGGTTCGCGAACCGCTGCGCAAGCGAGTCATGGATGCGGTCAAGACTACGGGTTACCAACCAAACCAGCTTGCGCGCGGATTACGCCGGGAAAAAACAAACATTCTGGCCATGATCATTCCAGACATTCTGAATCCATTCTTCCCAGGAATCGTACGAGGGGCGGAGGATGTGGCATTTGCGAATGGGTTTCGGTTGGTGCTTTGCAATACGGACAACGACCATGAGAAGGAAGTTGCGCACCTGAGCGCACTCCAGACTTACCTCCCCTCTGGATTAATTGTGATTCCTTCCGATACCAGCGATCTCACCATCCAGGCCAAGCCCTACCGCGACGCAGGTACCGCGGTTATTTGTCTGGATCGTCTGCCT
This sequence comes from uncultured Acidobacteriaceae bacterium, assembly GCA_963757575.1. Lineage (GTDB taxonomy): Bacteria > Acidobacteriota > Terriglobia > Terriglobales > Acidobacteriaceae > KBS-83. The sequence goes on along the minus strand of CAVWSD010000002.1, from coordinate 712,159 downwards.
CGGAACTGGGAAGGCGATAGCATCACGGTTAACAATAGTGCGGGCGCCGCAAACGCAGCCTCGCATCTGATCGGTTTGGGGCATCGGCGCTTGGCAGCGATCACGGGACCGCTCCACCTGACGAATTCGCATGATCGATTGAAAGGCTTTAAACGCGCCCTCCGTTTAGCCAATATTCAACTGCCGGTCGGCTATATTCAGGAAACCAGCTTTGATCGGGCAGGTGGATACGCCAAGGCGAAGATTCTGCTGCGAATGGTGCCTCGTCCCACCGCGATAATGGCATTCAATGATCTGATTGCGCTCGGTGCGCTTATGGCAATCGACGAGGCAAACCTCCGATGCCCTCACGACATATCGCTGATTGGATTTGACGGTCTGGATTTTACGGAGACTACCAAACCACAGATCACGTCTGTCTTCCAATCTTCTTACCAGATGGGCGCTGAGGCCGCGAATCTCGTGCTTGAGCGGCTGGCGAACAAACATGGAGCGCCGCGCAAGATCGTCCTGAAGACCGAGCTCCGCATCCGGGATTCCGTTGGGCCGGCGCCCAAGGGGTCAAAGTCCCGTTGAGATGGCAGCCTCGCCGCGCAAGGCTATCACCTGTCCTTCGCAATCGTTACCTGTACCGGATTTGTGGACTGTTTCTCGATCCAGATCAGTAGCGGCAAGTACATTGACAACGCAATCCAGTGCGGCTACAGTCACGCGATATTTGAAACTATTCAACTTGACTGCAGTCCACTCTACAGACAGGTAGCCGCAACGATGCTTAAAAATCTGAATGTTCTGCATACTCCCGAGCTGTTGCACGTTCTCGCTTCCATGGGACATGGCGACGATGTCGCGCTGGTGGACTGCAACTTTCCTGCAGTTTCGGTAGCTCAAAGGCTCGTTCGGCTGGACGGAACGGACCTGCCGACTGCTTTGGAAGCGTGTCTTCAGCTCATGCCGCTCGATACGTTTGTCGATACGCCCGCGCTCCGAATGATGCAGGTGCATGCGCCCGATGAGGTGCCCGAGGTACAGCAGCAGTGCCAGCAGATCATCAACCGCGTCGAAGGTAGGGAAGTAAAGCTCTCTGGCATCAAGCGCGAGGATTTTTACGCGCAGGCGCGCAAGGCGTTCGCGGTGATCTGCACAAGCGAACGTCGACCATACGGCTGCCTGATCCTGAAAAAGGGAGTCATCTTTCCCGCAGACAAGAGCTAGCCGCGAAGACTGACGTCGCTAACGGTCGGTAGCCCGCTACGAGGCCTGCTTCTCCGGACCCGCAACCGAACTGCACGGACCCGGAGCGAGGTTGCATTGACCCCTGCTCACGTCCCGCCTACGATTGCGTGACTCTATGATCGGCCAGACCATCTCGCACTATCGCATCGTCGAGAAACTTGGTGGCGACGGATGGGGGTGGTCTACAAGGCGGGCGATGTCAGACTCAGCCGCTCTGTCGTCCTCAAATTCCTTCCGGATGAACTGGCCCAGGACGCACAGGCTCTGAGCCGATTCCAGCGAGAAGCAAAGTCTCCTGCGACGTGTCTCCCGATGGCAAGCTCGCAGTTCTTGCAACGTTTATTTCCCCGGTGATGCCAAAAGCCGGCTGGCATTGTTACCGGTTGACTCTCCACAGAAGATGAAGCTTTTGGAACCGCAACAGCCGATCCAGCAGGATACTGTTCACTTCACCCATGATGGCAAAGCTGTCGTTTATCCCTTCGATGACCAGAGTGCCCAAAACCTCTGGCTTCAGCCGCTTGACGGTTCGCTGGGCAGCAGATTACCAACTTCAAGTCGGAATACATCGCCGCCTTCCAGTGGTCTTTCGACCGCAGTAAGCTGGCGGTGGTCCGCTTCCACGAGGCTTCCGATGTTGTGCTGCTGGAAGAGTCCAGGCCATAACATGTGTCGAGACAAGTGGAATAGGGAAGGTAAGTTCCTGACTCTAAATGGTGGCCAGAGACGGGATCGAACCGCCGACGCCGGCCTTTTCAGGGCCGCGCTCTACCACTGAGCTATCTGGCCAACTCTCGCACAGTGCGCGCGCTGGGTTGTGCTGTTCACGCCGCCGGTCGGGATCCGGCTTCGCCTTCCGCTCTCGCTCCAGGGCCGGAGCCAGATGTCTTTCGGGGCGAATCAGCGAGCGAGACAACTGGGTCAGTATATAGCATTCGGCCAGCCATCAGCGCGAACACCAGCCGCGAACACCAGCCGCGAACACCAGCAACGATATGAGCTCTCGCCTCGCCCTCACCAGCGCAGCGCAACGCGCTTCTGTGTGTAGCCATCGCCGGCAGGAAAGTGCACCTCCAGCTTGCCCTCCGCAGTGACGGTCCCGCCTTCCACGCTCAACCGCGCACGCTGCTCCCGTTGGCGCAGAAAAAGCGTCTGCGTGCTGGCGCCCTGCGCCTCCAGCAGCAGAGTCAGCGAGCGAGGTCCTGCTTCCTGCCGCAGCACCTTCATCATCGCTGTGCGTGCGCCCGGCAGCGGCAGTGCAGCGTCCGCTCCGTAGTCCATACCTACTTCCACTGCCGGCACCGGAATCTCGAGTGCGCCACTCGCCGCCACCTTCGCACCAGCAGCCGTGCTCTTCAGCGTGACAGACTTGCTGTCCTGCCCCTCCGCATGCACCTCCCAGCCGGCACCAACGCGCGCGAAGCGCAGATCCAGCAACCGATCGCCCAGATGCAGGTTGTGCAACGTGGCATGGTCCCATCGCGCCGGCAGCCGCGGATCTACCGTGATCGTGTGCGCTCCCGCATCGAGCGACAGCCCGAACATCCCGCGCACCGCCGGGATCAGCACCATCCCCGATGACCACAATTGATGCGATGTGCTGCGTCCGAACGGCGTGAAGAAGTCGCCGCTCAGCAGTTCCGTCACCGCGCCCAGGTCCTGCGCCGTGGTCAGGTTTGCCGTCTGCATCAGGTGCGCATAACCGCTTAGCGCATGTCCCGTGCGGTACTCAGCGACAGACGTCCAGCCCGTGAACAGCGGCCATACCGAGCCCTGGTGATAGCTGATCGGGTCGTAGATCGCTTCGTGATTGCCCACATCGCGCGTGCCCCAGTCGGTTGAGAACTCGTCCGATGCCCAGCGCGCAAACATCTCGTCCGTCCACGGCAGCCCCGCATGTCCGTCCCACCATGCAACTGCGGGATAAATGGTCGCGGTGTTGTCCACGCCTTCGCTCCCGTTGTAGCTGAAGGCATACATGCCCTTCTGTTGCGTGTACTCCTGCGGAATCTTCGTCGCAATGCTCTTCGCCCGTTCGTCCGCCTGGCTCGCGGTCTCCACTTTCTGCATCCTCCGGCTCAGCCGGGCCGTTGCGCCGCTCGCTTCCTCATCCAGCAACGCAAGATAAATCTCCTGATGCGGCATCCTGGGAATCCAGCTCTCCACCCAGCCGGTGCCCTGCGAGTTGTCGTAGATGCCGTCGCCATCCGTGTCATGCGCGCGCTCGAAATCCCACGCCTTCTCCACCGCCGGCCAGTTCTTCTTGAGAAATGCCGTGTCACCGCTCGCGTCTACATAATCCTCCATCGCCATCAGGAACAGCGGCGTGGAGTCGGCTGCCGCGTATTCATAGGGTGTCGAAGCCCAATCCACTATCTCCGCGGTCTGCGAATACTCATGCGGCATCTTGCCATCCGCGCGCTGCCGCGCAATCAGGAACTCGAGTTCCGTGCGGGTCAGCGCAAAATCGCCATAGCTGTTGATCGCATACGTGGTGTACAGCGAATCGCGCCCGAAGAACCACCCAAAACCCGGCCGCGCCGAGTCGCCCGATGAATAGAACCCGGCCACCAGTCCCGTTTCGTTGCCGTGCCGCACGCGCAACTGATCGATCGATATTGCCGCCCAGCGGAAGTCGTCATCGAACGCCGCATCGGGCGTTTCCACTGTCATGCGCGTGTCGAAGAAGTGCCCGTAGTAATCGGCCGTCTGCCGATAAAGCGTCAGCGCCTGAGTGTTCTCCTCTCGCAGTGCAGCTTCAAGGCTTGCGGCAGCTCGCTGCCTCTCGCGTCCGCCCCATCGCCATCAGCAGCGGATACGTCTTGCCGCGGTCGGTCTTCGGGTCATAGTGCAACACCAGTTGCGTCTGGTAGAACTTCGGTCTTTCCTGGTAGGGCGGCAGGATGCCCGGCAGCGTGCCCGGCATCGCCACGGCGGCGGAGAGCTCCGGCCAATCCGTGTGCAGCATGTACCACCCCGGCGCCGTCAGTCCGTTCGGAGCGTGTGGGTCGAGCGGTAACCACTCCGCATCCGCCTGCCCAAGCTGCGGGGCTGGCCACATCGGCTTCACCTCGGGCGTGAAGTTGAAGGTCAGCGTCGTAGGCCGGATGCTGTCCAGCGTAAAGACCACCATCGCGCCGGTGGTGCTCTTCGCCGGATCCTGCGGTCCGCACTGCGTCGCGAAGAAGGTCTCTCGCAGTGTGAAGGCGACATGCGAGTAGGTGATGGTCGTTTGGTCCGGCTGGACATCGATCTCCGCCGCATCCGCGTTCACGTCAATTGGCACGTCATAGCCTTCCACCTGCGCCTCGATCCGCAGGTGGCTCAGAATCTTCACCGGAAACAGCCATGCTTCAAACTCGCCATCCTGCTGGCCCATGAAGGCCCCGCACTCTCCCGCCACGGTAAAAGGCTTTTCTGGCTCAGCATGGCGCGCGAGGTGCAATGCGCCCGACGCCGGCGTAAAGTTCTCGAGCGGCGCAAGCCAGCTCTGCGCGCCGGCCGTCCCGCACAACGTCAGGAGCAACACCAGAGTTTGTCCTACACTGGAAGCCATTCGTCCCAAGATTCCATCTCCAATTTGAGCCATGTCGCGCATGCTAGAGCATTTTCATCGTAGATGTAGCGGATCTAAAGAGCGTTCATGTGGCTTTTCATTACGAAAAGGTCACGCCGCGTATCGCCCGGCTCTTCAGCACCAGAAGAAAATTGCTCTCCGTCCTCGGTCCTGCCTCACGCAGCTTACTCTGCTGCTTCTCCTTCTGCTTCAGTTTCTTCCCACGCATGCGCAGCTCCGGACGCCGGAACAGCAGACCGCGACCCGCATGGAGCAGGCTCGCGCGGCTGGCCCGCTCCCCCTGCGCGCCTTTCTTGCCGGCATGCCCAAGGGCGGCGATCTGCACAACCATCTCGCCGGCGCCGTTTATGCAGAGACCTGGCTGCGCAATGCCGCCGCGGACCATGTCTGCATCGATCCGAAGTCGCTCGGCTTCGTGCACCGCGGCCCTGCGCTCGCCACCGCACCCTGTGCCGCCGGCTCGGTAGATGCGTCGACACTGCCGCAGAACCAGCCGCTCTACGACAAGCTGATCGACGCCTTCTCCATGCGTTTCTTCGAGCCGGTCACTGGAGATAGCGGCCACGATCATTTTTTCGCCAGCTTCGATCATTTCATCGGCTTGCCGGAGAGCCACAAGCCGGAATGGGTGGACGAGATAGCCGCCCGCGCCGCTGCGCAGAACGAGCAGTATCTGGAGCTGATGGATACCCCCGATGCGGTCTTCGCCATCATCGCCCAGGCGAAAGCAGTGCCCGCCGGCACCGGCTACGCCGCATGGCGGCAGCAACTGCTCGACGCCGGGCTTACCCAGCAGGCCGCCTCCATCCGTCAGCAGATGGATCGCTTCGAGCAGACACGCCGCGGGGCGGAACGCTGCGGCACGGCGCAGCCCGCTCCCGCCTGCAACGTCGAGGTGCGCTACCTCTATCAGGTGCTGCGCAACATGCCGCCACCCGCCGTCTTCGCTCAAATTGTCCTCGGCTTTGAAATCGCCGCTGCGGATCTCGCCTCGCCACATCCGCACTACATCGGCCTCAACCTCGTCCAGCCTGAAGACGCCGAGTACTCCATGGCCGACTACACCCTCCACATGCAGATGATCGCCGCGTTGCGTCCCTTCTACCCGCATGTGCCGGTTACGCTCCATGCCGGCGAGCTCGCGCCCGGACTCGTGCCCCCGGAGGGCCTCCGCTTCCATATTCGTCAGGCCATCGCCATCGCCGGCGCCCAGCGTATCGGCCACGGTGTGGACATCATGTATGAGGACCAGCCCTACGATCTGCTGAAGACGATGGCCGATCGCCACATCCTGGTTGAGATCAATCTCACCAGCAACGACCTCATCCTCGGCATCAAGGGCAAGGACCATCCGCTGCCTCTCTATCGCAAGTACGGCGTGCCGGTAGCGCTCTCCACCGACGATGAGGGCGTCTCGCGCATCGACCTCACGCACGAGTACGTCACGGCCGCCGAAACCTTCGGCCTCACCTATTCCGAACTCAAAGAAATGGCGCGCAACTCGATCGAGTACAGCTTCCTGCCCGGTGACAGCCTGTGGCGCGATCACGATTACCGGCATCCGCAGCCGGCCTGCGCTACCAGCCTCACCGATGATCGCGAGCTCGACGCCGCGTGCTCCGCTCTGCTTGGCAGCCAGTTCCAAAGCGCAGCAGCAATGGCGGCTGGAGGAGCGCTTCCGCCGCTTCGAGCATGCACAGGAGCCTGATCTCCACTGATAAACTGAGCCTTCGCAACCATTTCTCACGCGCACAGAAAGAGCTCCATTGCCCGCACCAAAAAGCAACCGAATTACCTACGCCGACGCCGGCGTCGACATCACACGCGGCGACCAGGCCAAGGAGCGCATCAAGACGCTCGCCCAGCAGACCTTCACCCGCGGCGTCCTCGGCGGCATCGGCGGCTTCGGCGCGCTCTTCGCTCCGGACCTCAAGCGCTACAAAACTCCAGTCCTTGTTTCGAGCGCAGATGGAGTCGGCACCAAACTCAAAGTCGCCTTCGAGCTCGGCATCCACGACACGGTGGGCCAGGACCTGGTCAATCACTGCGTAAATGACATCGCAGTGCAAGGTGCAGAGCCGCTCTTCTTCCTCGACTACCTCGCGACCGGTCGCCTCGAAAACAAAGTCATCGAGAAGGTCGTCAGCGGCCTCGCCAAAGCCTGCAAGGAGAATGGCTGTGCACTTATCGGCGGCGAGACAGCGCAGATGCCGGGCTTCTACTCTGACGGTGAATACGACCTGGCCGGCTTCATCGTCGGCATCGTCGACCGCGACAAGCTCATCACCGGCAAAGGCATCCTCCCTGGTGACATTCTCATCGGGCTGCCCTCCACCGGTCTGCACACCAACGGCTACTCGCTTGCCCGCAAGCTCATCTTCGAAACCGCTGGCCACAAGCCCGGTGACAAGGTGCCGGCGCTCAAGGAAAAAGCCGGCGCTGCATTGATGAAGATCCACCGCAGCTACCTGCCCGTCATCCGCCAGCTCACCCGCGCGGGAGTTGTTGCCGGCATGGCGCACATCACCGGCGGCGGCATCACGGAAAACCTGCCGCGCATCCTGCCGAAAAACATCTCCGCCGAAATCGACACCGCAAGCTGGCCACTGCCGCCGCTCTTCGCCTACATGCAACAACTCGGCAATGTGCCGCAGGACGAGATGCTGCGCACCTTCAACATGGGCATCGGGCTCATCGCTGTCGTTCCGCAAGCCAGATGGAAACGTGCCCAGGCACTCCTCGGTCGCCTCAACGAACCTTTCCACGTCATCGGGCAGGCGATCAAAGGCGACCGCAGCGTTCGCTACCGCGCATGAGCACGCGCCATCGTCTCGGCATCCTGCTCTCCGGCCGCGGCTCAAATTTTCTCGCTATCGCGGACAGCGTCGTCGCCGGCCGCATCCCAGATACCGAAATTGCCGTCGTCATCTCGAACAAGGCGGATGCTCCGGGCCTCGCGGCTGCGCGCGAACGCGGCCTCACCGCGCTGGCTATCGAAGCCAACGGCCGGAAACGCGCCGAGCACGATGACGCCATCATCGCCGCGCTCAAGGAGCATCGCGTTGACCTCATCTGCCTCGCCGGCTACATGCGCCTGCTCTCCTCCGGTTTCATCCAGGCCTTTCCGCAGCGCATTCTGAACATCCATCCGTCACTATTGCCGGCATTCCCCGGACTGGACGCGCAGCAGCAGGCCCTCGATTACGGCGTCAAAGTCGCCGGCTGCACCGTGCATTTCGTCGACGAGCAACTCGATCACGGTGTCATCATCCTCCAGCGCACCGTGCCCGTCCATGAGGCGGACGATGCGCACGCTCTCAGCAAACGCATCCTTGCGGAAGAACACATCGCCTACACGGAAGCGATCGCACGCGTGCTGTCCGGGGACTATGTCGTCGAAGGCCGCCGCTATGTGCGCAGACGATAGTTACGAGTTCAGCGCATCGTAGCGCACACCGGTCAGCGCCTCGGAGATCTCCCACAGTCGCTTGCCCGCTGTCGGGTCCAGCGCATGTGGCTTCGGTCTCACTTCAGTGGGCGTGCCCTTGATCTCGGCAATGCCATCGGGCCCATAGTATCCGCCGCCATGCACGTCCGGCGAAGTCGCCGCATACAGCAGCGGCCACGAGCCCCGGTCATCCGATTGCGCAACCAACGGCAGCAGCGCATTCACCACGCGCCCCTTCAGCCCCGTACCCATTCCGTTGCTGACAATGTTGGTCACCGCCACCCCCGGATGCGCAATCACACTCGCGGTGTTCGCGGAGCGAGCGCGCAGCCGCCGGTCAAACTCCAGGCCGAAGACCACGTTCGCCAGCTTCGACTGCGCATACGCGCCACGCGGATCATAGCGTCGCTCTGCATTCAGATCATCGAAGTTCAGCCTGCCCCTTTTGTGCGCGATCGACGCCACTGTCACCACGCGGCTCTTCGGCTGGCGCAGCAGCGCCGGAAGCAGCAGCCCCGTCAGCGCGAAATGGCCAAGATGGTTGGTGCCGAACTGCATCTCGAAGCCCTGCGGAGTCGTGCGCCGCTCCGGGAGCGCCATCACGCCGGCATTGTTGATCAGCAGGTCGAGCGGTTTACCTTCCGTCAGAAACTCCGCGGCGAAACGCCGCACTGAATCCAGATCCGCAACATCGAGAATGCGCACCTCCACCTGTGCCGATGGTTGCGTGGCCACGATCTTCGCGGATGCAGCCTCACCCTTCTCTCGGCTCCTGCAGGCCAGGATCACTGCCGCTCCGGCGCGCGATAGGTACCGGGCCGCCTGGTAGCCGATGCCGCTGTTCGCCCCGGTTACAATCGCAAGCCGTCCCTGTTGCGACGGCATCTGTTGCGGCGTCCACTTGCTCATGACACTCCTGTTCGAAATTCCAATCTTGACCCTACGCTGTTTGCGTGCCCAGCTCTTCCAGCATTACCTTCGCGCTCATCTTTTGCTGTCCACGCAAAAACGTCACAGTCACGGTATCGCCGGTCTTGTGTTCGTCCATAATCTGCGAGAGGTCCTGCGCGCTGGTCACCTGTCTGCCATCGATGGCGATGATCAGGTCGCCGCCCAGGTATATGGGCGTGTTGCCGAGGTACGCCTGCTGGCGGCCTCCGCGCAGTCCCGCGCGCTCCGCTGCGCCGCCGGGCAGCGCGCGCTGAATCAACACGCCGTAATCCGCGGCCAGCCCCATCTGCTGCGCCAGGTCCGGCCCGATGGGCAGGGAAGTGATGCCCAGCGACGGCCGGCGAATGCGCCCATAGTGCGCAAAGTCTTCCAGCACCGCCTTCGCCGTGTTGATCGGAATCGCAAAGCCGATCCCGGCGCTCTGCTCGATCTGCTCATTCGGGTTAGTCGCGATCAGCGAGTTGATGCCGATGACCTCACCATGCGAGTTCAGCAGCGGCCCCCCGGAGTTGCCCGGATTGATCGCCGCATCTGTCTGGATTGCGTTCTCGATCAGGTTGCCTTCGGGTCCGCGGACCGAACGCAGCGCACTGATGATCCCGGTCGTCATGGTGCCGCTCAGCCCGAAGGGATTGCCGATCGCATAAACCTTTTGTCCCACCTGCAGGTTCTGTGAATTCGAAAGCACCGCCGGCGTCAGGTCCGGCGCATCGATCTGCAGCAGCGCCAGGTCATGCGGTTTGTCGGTCAGCACCGTCTGCGCCTTGTACTTGTGTTTGTTCGCCAGCGTCACTTCAATCTGCCGGCCGCCCTCGATCACGTGGTAGTTCGTCAGGATGTGGCCGCGCGAATCCACTACAAACCCGGAGCCTTGCCCCTGCTGCGGCACAGTCCCCCAGAACCAGTCATAGGCCACCGCCGTCGAAGTGATGTTCACGACAGCGGGCAGCACCCGCTTGTACACCGCTATATTGTTCTGCTCCACGTTGTCATAGCTGCTCTGTGCGTCGGCCTCGGTCAACTCGACTGCATGACTCAACCGGACCTGATGAGTCAGCCGCGGCAGTTCGCGACGCGCGAGCCGCGGCAGCTCATGTAGTCCTGGAATGCCAAAGCTAGTGACGTACCAGAATCCGGCGACGATCAGAACAACAAGCAGCGCAAGACGGCGAAAGTTCATAAACGGGTCGTTCTCCTTACTTCAATGCGGTCGTTTCATCGCGAGGCTCTTCTCCAGCGCGCAGAGCTCTCGATACACAGCCTCTGTTTGGCGTGTCACACCTTCCAAAGACGCGTCATTGCGGATGATGGTATCGCTCAGCCTCATCTTTTCTTCCTCTGGCATCTGGGCGGCGATACGCTCGCGCGCCTCCTCTTCCAATGCCGCGCGCTGGGCGGCATCCGCATGCGGTCCGCCCATCCGCTCCACGTAGCGTGCGATCCGCAACGCCTCAGGCGCGGTCACCAGAATGCGGCGGTCAAATCGCTCCTGCCAGTCGCGGGTTGCCGCAGCGTTGCTCGCTTCAAACAGCAGCGCCGTCTCATAGATCGCCACCGCATCCGGTTGCTCCCTCTCGAGCGCCTCCATCCAGCCGCCGCTGCTCCGCAATCACCGGTGGATGCACGATCGCATTCAGCTCTGCCAGCCGTCCTTCTGCGAACGCAATCGTCGCCAGCTTGCGCCTGTCCAACGTGCCGTCGCTCCTAACCACGGCCGGACCGAAGACCTTCACGATCTCCGCGTAGACCGGCTCGCCCGGCTGCATCATCGCGCGGCCCACCGCGTCCGCTTCCATTACCTGGGCTCCCAGGCTGCGGAAGATCGCCGCCACGGTAGTCTTGCCGCTGCCCAGCCCGCCGGTCAGCCCCACGCGCAGCATCGCCGCGCGCCTTACAGCAGCCCGCGGCGCAGCTTGGCCGCTCGCACGGTGTTCGCCATCAGCATCGCAATGGTCAGAGGACCTACTCCACCCGGCACCGGTGTGTAGGCTCCGGAGACCGCATAGGCCGCCGGATGCACATCGCCGATCAGCGTCGATCCCTTGGCGATAAACAACTCCTCGCGGCGCGTGTTCCCTTGGAAATAGCGGTAGAATTCCTCGCTTGTAGTCAGCCTGTTGATGCCCACATCCAGCAGCGTCGCCCCCGGCTTCACCATCTCCGCCGTCACATAACCCGGACGCCCAATCGCCGCTACGACAATGTCCGCAGTGCGACAGATACCCGGCAGGTCTCGTGTCTTGGAGTGACAGATCGTGACCGTCGCATTCTCGGCCAGCAGCAGAATTGCCGCAGGCTTCCCAACGATGTCGCTGCGCCCGATCACGACGGCATTCTGTCCCGCGATTGGCAGGTCGCTCCGCTTCATGATCTCGATCAGTCCGGCAGGTGTGCAGGGTGCGAGCGCTGGTTGCCCAGTCTGCAGCCGCCCTACGTTCACCGGATGAAAGCCGTCGACGTCCTTCTCCGGCGCCACCGCCTCCAGCAGCCGCTTCGCATTCACCTGCGGCGGTAAGGGAAGCTGTATCAAAATGCCATCGACATCGTCGCGACCGTTCAACTCGGCCACCAGCGCCAGCATCTCTTCCGTGGTCACTGTTTCGGGCGGCGTCAGCAGCTCGCTTCCCAGCCCCAGTTCCTGACAGGTTCGGACTTTGCTGCGTACATAAATTTCGGATGCCGGCACGTGACCCACCAGCACCGCTGCCAATCCTGGCTTGATGCCCCGGTCAGCCAGCGCCCTCACCTCGCGTGCGACATCTTCCTTGATCGCCGTTGCGATCGCCGTGCCGTCCAGCCTCCGTGGCTCTGTCATGCCCCTCCCGTACATTGCTTGGCAGAGCGATTCTGAATAGAACGCCTCTGCAACCCCGACTTTTGAAGCTCTCGGGAATACCCTGCTTCTATGGTAAATGCGCGCGGAATGCGCATCCCGGCTGCACGTACCCTACACTTTGGAGCAGATGGATCAGCCGCTCATCGATGACACCGCGCTGCGCATGCTTGCATGTCCTGTGTGCCACGCGGCCCTTGCAGCGCTCTATCCGGATCGAGTACTCTGCACCGGCTGCGGACGCCGATATCCCCTACGCGACGGACTGCCCGTATTGCTCGAGGCTCTTGCTGAGCGCTGATGAACCCCTCAGCGCCTTCAATGTGCTGGAAAGTTGCGCACCGTAATGAAGTAGGCAAGCACCAATGCGCCGACCAATGTCAGCACCAGCAGGACCACCAAGGCTCCCCAGGTAAAGCCGCGTTTCTCCAGGAAATCCTGCTTGACTTCATTTTCTTGCCTCTCCTTCCAGCCAGACTCTTTCATGCGGCATTCCCACGATTGAACACAGTAAACACAGATTCATTTTCTCTATACATACCGAAAGCCTTAAGTCGCGTCTCTCTATATGAGTACCGATTCATTGCAACCGGCACAACATTTTGTGCGTATCGGGTTGGTATAGATAGGCAGCAGAGATTTGAGGAAGGAGGAAGGTCATGGAGGATCATGTGAGATCGAAACAAGACGAAGCACAAGCACCCGCCGGCCTTCCACTCGAAGCGGGTGCGCAACTGGTCCCGCAAATCGAGAAGTTCAGCGCCGCAGAATTGACCATGCTGCGCAACGAGCTGATGCACAGCCAGTTGGATAGCTGGCAGGCAGCGGATCTCGCCGCGAATTTCCTCGCGGGCCACGGATATGGCGCGAGCGCCGACCATCTCCGGGAAGCCCTCATCAGCATGGAAATCTCGCGTTGTTCCATCGATTGTCTCCAGGCTGCTCTCGAGGGCGTCGCCTACATCCAGTAGGCGGCGCGGCAGCCTAAGCGCAATCGCTTTATTCGTATTTCAGGCTTTCCACCGGATCAAGCTGCGCGGCGCGCGTAGCCGGCAACGTGCCGAAGACGACGCCCACCACAACCGATGTCGCCAGCGCAATCACCACCGACCATGGCGATATCGGAACCTTGTAAGCGGTGAAGAAGCGCGCAGCCAACGGCGGCGCCAGCCCCAGGATCGCGCCAATGATGCCGCCAGCCAGCGAGATGAATATTGCTTCCATTAGGAATTGCAGCTTGATCTCGCGCGCGGTTGCGCCCAGTGCCTTGCGGATGCCGATCTCGCGGATTCGCGAGCGAACATTCGCCAGCATGATGTTCATGATGCCGACGCCGCCCACCGCCAGCGTCACGGTGGCCAGCAACAGCAGCATCACCGTCAGGCCATCTGCAATCTGTCCCGCCACGCGCAGGATCGCGACCAGAGTATTTGCCGTATAGACCGAGTTCGACTGATGTCTGGCCTGGATGATTCGCAGGATGTCCTTTGTCGCGAAGGGAATGTCGCTCTTATCCCGGATAGAGAAAAATATCTGCTTCACCTTGTCGGTGCCGGTAAAGTAGCGGGCCACGGAATAAGGGATGAGGATCGTCGAGTCCGCCACCTCGGACATGCCAAACGTGTCGACGCTCTCCTTGAATGTCCCCACGATCGTGATTGGCATCCCGCGCAGTAGAAACGTCTTGTTGATTGCTACTTCCGGGCTGCCAAACATCTGTGTGGCGAACGGAATCGTGACCACCGCAGCCTTGGTGTGCGTCGCCTCATCTGTGTCATCGAAGAAGCGTCCCGTGGTGACGATCAGGTGGCGCACCTCGCGATACTGCGGGGAAACGCCAAGCACCAGAACGTCCTTCGCGATACCCCCGCCGAAGCTGACACGGTCGTGCATCTCCAGCATCGGTGACGACGCAGAGACAGCTGGCACTTGCGAGACCACTGCGCGTTCATCGTCGATCGTCAGCAGGTCATTGCGGTACTCCCCAACGCTGCCCGAAGAGCCGCCCGAGTACTCCACCTCCACCATGTTCGGCCCGATGTTTTCTAGCAGCTTCATCGCATATTGCTTGCCCGTCAGCCCGATCGTGACCACCAGGATCAACGACGCGGAGCCGATCACCATGCCCAATGCCGTCAAAGCGAAGCGGACTTTGTTCAGCCGGAAGCTGTCGATCGCCAGCATCGCGATCTCGCGCAGCAGGATGGTACGCTTGGCGCTCGCCAGCGTGTGCTCGAACGCACTCCGGCTCATCGCTCGAGTCGTAGTGGCGGCCCGGTGAGTCGTAGTGGAGACTCGGCTGGGAGTTGCCGTTGGCGTCATAGGTGCCTACTCACAGGATGCCAGATTCTCTCCCTGCGGTTCGTCCTTTTTCTTCTCAGGCAGAAAAGGGACGCAGCAACATAAAGGCCGCCCTTCCGCAACGGACTGCGGTCAGGCGGCCTTTGCTATCGCAGTCAATAGCCCGTTATCGGAATCGAATCCACGAGCGGACCAGTCGATTCACGTCCAGCGTGCCCTGGAATCTGACGCGGAGGCCAGGATCGAGAGGTTGCGCGAAGGGCATGACCGGATACGCCAGCTTTCCAGCAGGTATCTTGGCGTACTAAACTCAAATGATTGATAAGGAAGAGTGGCCGAGTGGTTGATGGCTCCAGTCTTGAAAACTGGCATACCCGCAAGGGTATCGGGGGTTCGAATCCCTCCTCTTCCGCCATCCTTTTACGGGCGCCTGGTCAGACCTGTCTGCGGTGGAACACTCCAGGAACTTTTTGCTTTATCTGCAACATTCGATCCGCAATTCGAGACTCTGTACCGCGCTATCGTTGACTGCCCACATTTCCGCATAGCACGGTGACGGATGCTTTGGGTAGCTCGTATAGCGTGTCTGCGCCGCCGTTGACGGTCGATTTGGATGGAGGGCCATCCGGGTCAGCGTGTCCCATCTCCGCCCCGGGATGCCACTGGAACTGGGATTGTCCAAGAGTCGTCTGGGCGACGGGACCGGAAAAGAAGCTGTCTCGTTTGGTTTCCGCATTGGCGAAAGCTACCTTGACCGAGTGGTCATTGTCCGGGTCGCGATTCACAAGCATGACCGACCAGGTCCCGTCCGGCCGTTCCATGGGATAGGCCGTAACCAGCACGTGTCCAGACCCATCTGTCAGGTCGCTCGATGCCTTGAACAGTCGATGGTTCGCGTCGAGTGGCTGAACCCACTGCTTGGTAATCATCTGAGTCGCGAGATACTGCGATGCATATCCAACTACCTGATAGTCCTTGTTGACCATGAGGAGGGGGCCAGGATGACCTGGCGTAGGTATGTAGTGGAAATAAAATGTACCACTCGCTCCCGCCGTCATCATGGAGCCAACATAATCCGCGAGCCAGAGAGCTTTTCTGATGTCCGGACTTGCACCGTAGCCCTCCATGTTGCCTTCTGTCATTAAAAAGGGGACATCGGCCGGCAGCCCATCGTCTTTCCAAACTTGAACTATGTGGCTTACGCGTTCTGGCTCCAGATACAAATCATTCCACGAAGCACTGGGAGGATAGTGCTCGAATGAAAAGAAGGTGAAGTCATTTGATCTGCCGTGGGCTTTCAGATAGTCCAGGAATCGACCGAGGAAAGATACCCGTCCATTCGCATCCGGCCAGACTTCCACATCGCCGAGCGTTCCCTCAAAGGATGGTCCCCCGAGCTTTGCCTCCGGAACAAGCTTATGAATTGCGGTGGCAAATTGTATGTATAAGGCTGCGTAATCCTCAGGAAGCATGCGCTGCCCATCAGGCTCTTCTCCCATTTCAATGCGCGATACCGGATAGTGTCGCTTGTCCAGATATGCAATCTCGTTTGCGGCGTCTTCGGGAGTGCCGTAGAGCATTGCGATCGGCACCATCGCGGGCAGTCCGCGGGTAACGCCGCTGTCGAAGAAAAAATCGAATCCGATCTGGTCGCCCTTCGTTACATCAAGATCACGCTCGGCGTGCCATGGATCCACCGACGAGGCCCATGTGATTGTCTGTGCCCGGCTCGGTACATGCTGGATGAGGTCAGTGAATTTGCCGTCACTGGTGAGCGTTCCGGCATAGAGTTCGTTGACAGCATACCCGGCGCAATTGCGCTTGTCTGTTGAGCCGTGCGTGTCGCAGGTGCCGGAAGATTTCGTCATCCAGATACGCATGTACTGCACTGGGATCTTCCAATCGATCAGCTTCAGGGTTGTCGTTCCACCCTTAGCGCCTGCAACGGAGCCTTTGGGGAAAGTCTGCCATGTGCCCTTGGTCGTCCCTTGGTAGAAGGGTTCCAGTTCACCGGTCCAGAACTGGATTTCGTAATCCTGAGCGTATGGGTTGGCCCAGGCGATACGGATCGTGTCAATGTCCTTCTTCTTGCCTAGGTCGATCAATATCCACTGAGGATGCAATGCATCCTCCTCGCCGGTGAAGGCGCTGGTCAGATACGGATTACTCTTCCAGTAGCTTGTCGGATCGCCATCGGTCAGCCGAGACCAGCCGTCTCCGTCTCCCACGGTGTCGCCACGATGTGGGAGCGGGTACGCCCAGGAGTGATGGATTGACACCGTCGGCTCGGCACTCCCGGTGAAGTAGCCATCCTGCTTTTGCGGATCGCTCCAGGTACCCTGCGGGTTCCAATGCCATGCCTCGATCTGCAGTTCCGTATTCTGCCGGTAGGTGACGGGCTGCCATCCAGCTCCGAGTATCCCTTTCAAAATCGAACCGGATAACAACCTATCGGTGTTTTGCTCCACTTCTTCTTTGGTGATAGCTCGGCGATCCATTTCTGGAGCGCCCTCACCCGCCCGCAACCTATCTACGCCCGCACCCAGTGCGCGAATGGGGCTGAAGGTGTTGACGACATGCGACGGCGTAGCATCCACCACAATCGTCTGCGCTAGCGCGACCGCTGAAGGGAACAGAGCGGCGATGGCGGCACAAGCTACTGCGATTTCAAAGCGTGTCCGCCATGCCATGCCGTCCCCTCATCATCCGACGTCGAGCAATGCGCGCCTATAACGAAACTGTTCTAGAACGATATGCGCGCGTTCAGCTGCATCGTTCGGCCACCCACCGTAGTCGAACGAATTTCCGTAGACGATCCGACGAATGAATTGGCGCCCGTATCCCCGCTTGGCTCCAGTGTCATGTTCGGAAGGCCAAAGCTGGGATGGTTGAAGGCATTGGTGGCATCGGCGCGGATCTGCAGGTTGAGTCGGTCGCCAATCGGGAATGACTTGCCGGCAGAGAGATTCACCTCATCGATTCCCGGACTGTAAACACTGTTTCGTCTCATGTTTCCGAAGGTTCCGGGCGCTGGGAGCGCATACGCAGTCGGATCGAACCAATTATCGATGCTTCGATGACTTGGCTTGGGATTTCCGATCTGGTTCGGATACCAGTCACCCGCCTGTGAAAACGAATTATTGCCATCCACAATGGGGGTAAATGGGAAGCCGGAGGAAAGAACAAATGTGCCGGAAGCCTGCCACCCGCCGATAGCTGCGTCGAGCAGATTGTTCTTGTTCAGGAACATCTTCCCTTTGCCGAAGGGCAGCTCATAAACAACTCTTCCCTTGAAGGCGTTGCGCACATCGAAGTTGGAGGCGCCATAGCTCGCCGATGGGTTATACGATCGCTGGACGGTCTGTGTTCCCGCAGCACCGCCATAGCCTGAGGAGTCCTGATCGTCCAGAAAGTGAGACCAGGTGTAGTTCAGGTTCAGGCTGAGTCCCGAGCAAAGCGTCTGCTGATGGAGGCCTGCAACGAGTTGTAGTTGGAGAGACCGTTGAAAGTGTCTCCCGAGATGCTCTGATAGATGGGGTAGGGAAGTGCGGAAGGACTGTCATTCGGTCCCAGCTTGTCTTCCGGCACCTGGTTGATATCTACAGGAAAACTAAGATTGTGCGCGTGGCTGGCCACGTATGCGATCTCTGCCACCGTATTGGCACCAAACTCGCGCTGCACCGCAAGGTTCCACTGGTAAATCTCGGGAACCGGCGTGTGGTACTTGTTATAGACCACTCCCTGTCCATTCAATGCCGCCGGATCCGTTGTAGGTCCTATGTAAGGAAGGTTCGAGCCGTTCGAAGAGAGAGTGGTAACGGGGAAAATTCCGTTCGTCTGATCCGAGACATTCCCTTGGAACTGAAGTGCAGTCCCCATTCCAGTTCCGTAGGTATCGAGGCTCCATCGGTAGGCGAAGATGCCGAATCCGCCGCGAACGGTCGTGTTCGGATGGGGCAGCCAGGAAAATCCCACTCGTGGCAGAACCGTACCGAACGCGCTCGCCTCAAGCGACCTGCGGCCATTCGCATGCGTGGACGCATACCACAGCGCGCCATCCGTACCGGTTTCCGGATTCACCACAGTCGGATCGAAGGCGCTGATGTTGTTCTTGACTTCCTTCCATCCCTGCTCAATCTGATAGCGCACTCCCAGATTCAGTGTCAGGTTCGGACGTATCTTGAAATCGTCCTGAATAAACATCTGCGGGTTCTTGGCTCGTGGCCCATACTCCGGCGCGTTCAGTGCGCTCCAGCTCTGTGCCTGGCCCAGAAGGAAATCGGCATATCCCAGACCCGTCGTGCTGTCGCCCACAGTGGATTGCGTATATGGCGCCGGTAAAGGTGAAGCTTCCCGCAGTTGAAGTTGCCCCAGGTTGTCGTATCGGTTCGGTAGATCAACACCTCACCGCCGAAGTGAAGGATATGCCGGCCGCGGATCAACGTGACCACATCCGATAAATCGAATACCATCTCCTTCTGCACGGCATTGACATTCGGGGCAAGATTGAAGCAGCAGTTTCCCCCAATGTTGAGGGTCGGAAACTGGTCGACCTTGGCAAAATTCCACCCCAGCTTGGCCGGGAAACCCTGGTTCAATGTGGAATCGACAAAGTAGTTCAGCTGATCGGTAAAACCCACTCTGGCTTCGTTCACCGCCGTGGGGCTGATATTCCACACATCGGTAATCTGCGAGTTATTGCTGTCGGTGTCGACGTTGTCGCAGCCAATAGGGCACGTATTCCATTGGTTTTGCACCGCAGGACTGTCACGCTGAGTATCGGAGATAGTCAACCTGTTCGTTGGCGTAATGTCCCAGTCCAGGCGGCCAAAGTATTTCGTGGCCGGGCTCGAATTCAGAGCATTGTAAAAATAGTTGTTGATTGCAGCGCCTTGAGACACATCGCCGTTGACATTGGGTTTCGGGTAGTACGACTGAATCGCTTTCGCAACCGGATCGATCAAACGCGCCGGTATCTTGTTCCCATTGCCATACTCATCGGCGAAAGATTGCCGAGTGACCACAGGGCCATCTGGCGTCTGCGTAACCACCTGCGTCGTCGGGTCGTAGATTGTCGGCTGCCCGGTAAAGTCGCCATTCAGCTCGGCTTCCGTGGGCACCGTCAGGAAGCCGGTGTTCGAGCCGTGCAGGCTCAGCTTGTCGAAGTTGAAGTAGAAGAACATCTTCTTCTTCAGAATGGGCCCGCCAATCGATCCGCCGTAGTTGTTATAGCGAAGAAACGGGACTGTCACCGGTGCGCCAAAACCATAGCCTTTGGCATTCAGCGCATCGTTTTGGAAGTATTCGTACACCGCGCCGTGAAATTGGTCGGTTCCGCCCTTGCTGATCTGGTTGAAGATATAGCCGCCAATGCCGTACTGAGCGGAAAAGCTCGACGTGCTGACCTCAACTTCGGCCACCGTCTCAAACGTAGACACATCCGAGTTGCTGCTGGACGGCAAAGACGTCACGGACCCGTCGGCGAGCATCGCGTTGTAGGGAAGATTGCCGTTCGCCGCTACAAACTGGCCCGGATTGGAAGCAGGGTTGCCAGTCGCCTGGCCGGATGGAGTGCCGGATGTGCCGGGAAGCAGAATGGTGAAGTTCTGCCAATCGGTTCCCACATTCGGCAATTGCGCCATGGATTTGGCTTCCAGTGTTGTTGACTGCTCTCCCGATTCCGTCTTGAGCAGGGGAACGTTCTCCGTCACCACCACTTGCTGTGCAGTGGAACCAACCTTCAACTGGGCATTGACGCCCGTAAATCCAACCTGGACCGTCACCGGCCCGCGAACAAGTCTGTTGAAGCCATCCTTCGTGAAGGTGATTTGATACTGCCCCGTCACGATGGATGAAGTGTCGTACACGCCGTCGTGATTCGTCACATAGTCCTTGGCCACCCCGGTCTCGACGTTCAACACCGTAACCGTGACCTCTGGGATTAATGCGCCCGAGGGGTCGGTCACCGTGCCTCGGATGTCGCCTGCATTGGTGCTCTGCCCGTAGACAAGACCCGTCATGGACAGGGCACAGAGAAAGAGCCCCAGAAGACTCGCTTTCCTCATAACGCCTCCAAATAAGTGCAGACCCTGTTTCGGTGATCCCTGTGAGCGCTTTTGTTTGCTTTGAATTGCCGAATTCGCCCCAGTCTTGCTGTCCCTCAACACCGACTACCTATAGGAAGGTCGTAGGAAGGTCGATGCCCGCCTTCGCCGGTTTGAAGCGGAGATTGCTTACTGGCGGGGCTATTCAAACGATTGAAGCTTGATGGTGAAAGTTTGCACCGGATACGGAAGACGGTCAAGGCAAAAAGGTTTAGTGACGGAAGACTTCAAATGTGGGCAATGGTCGGGTCGTTTTCTTGACTACCGGAAGCCGCACGGCAGACTCGCCGATCTGGCGTCCAGTACTTCGAACCTGTCCCTGCGATGGCTACGACGCTCCTATTAGAGGCTCTTACGTCTCGCATCGATCTTCGCGAAGGCGTTTCGCTGCCATTGCCACAGAAATGCGGATAGCAGTCGGCATCATGGAAATGCGCACAAGCTCGTCGCATGGGGCAGTCGGCAGAGCGGGGCGCGCTCGATGTCACACTGGACGAAACAACTCGTTATGGTTTGCCCGATTCGTCCCGCAATTGCAATTGCAATCGAGTCAGATCCATATAGTTCCAGCCGTCCAGAATGCGACCATTCCTGCAAATCAGAAACGATGAGCCGGAGAGGCGTGCTTTCTTCGAACTCGCGGGAAACCCAAGTCCATTGCCCAGGTGCGTCATCGTAGCGGTCCAGCGAACTGCTACCTTATCTCCCTCCGCGATGAGATCCTCCACCGTCATCTGCATATCGGGGAAGGCCTCGTGGTACGTTTTGCAGACCTCCGCGAACTCCTCCGGACCGCTGATGACCTGATCCGCATCTGGAAATCCGTACGCCTTTCCAGATCGATCAAACATCTCATCGATCGCCGACACGCGACGCTGGTTCCATACCTCTTCAAACCACCGCCGGACGAGATTCTTGTTTTCCTCAGACATAGGACCCTCCAGTGCGCCGAGCTTACATCCCAGCGCGCGGCCCTGTCAGGTAAGAATCAGAGTCCACTCAACAGCAACATGTCGTTGGGCTTTCGCACTACTTCGCCGCAGACGCCTTCATCCCCAAATACTTGTCATACCAGGCGAACCACCGCTCATAGCGATCTCGAATAAAGCTCGGCCGCGTGAAGCCATGGAACTGTCCCGGATACACAATCAATTCCGCAGGGACGCCAACACTCTTCAGCGCCTGGTACATCTGCTCGCCGCCCACCAGCGTCACGTTGAAATCTTTATCGCCGCCCATGAAGAGCGTCGGCGTCTTGATCCGCTCCACGTGGAAGAACGGATACGACAGCTTGATGTACCTCTCCGGGTTCTTCCACGGCGGGCCCAGCTCGTTGTCGTATTGCAGGATGTATTCATCCACGCCGTACATTCCGAAAATGTTCCCCATCCCCGCGCCGCTCGACGCCGCCTTGAAGCGTGTTGTCGATGCGATCAGGTAGTCCGTCGATATCCCGCCGTAGCTCCATCCGCCCACGACCATGCGCTCCGGGTCCACCTTCCCCGTCGCGATCGCCGCGTCCACCATGGCCAGCAGGTCGGCCACTTCCTTGTCGCCCCAGTCCGCGCTGATCGTCTCGCTGTACCCGCGGCCGCGTCCCGCGCTTCCGCGGTAGTTCACGTTCAGCACCGCCAGTCCGTGCGCCGCAAAAAGCTGCCGGTCCACCGTGAAGCGATGTTCATCCTGTGCCGCGGGGCCGCCGTGAATGAACAGCAGCATCGGCGCCTTCGTCCCCGCCTGGTAGCCCACCGGCATCGTCAGCAGTCCATGCACATCGGTGCCGTCCTTGCTCTTTGCCGCAATGTCCTCTGTCGTCGCCAGCGTGCGTTGCGCCAGCAGCGCGTCATTGTGCGCGGTCAGCTTGTGCAGTCGGGTGTTCTCAGACCGGTCCCGTCCAGCGAGTAGATCTCCGCATCGCTCGCATCGGTCGACCACAGCAGCGCAACATGTCCCCCCGCCGCCGCCAATCCGTTTGCCGCGCCGCTTTCTTTCGTCAGCCGCTTCGGCTCGCCGCCCTCCAGCGGCACCTCCTCCACATACTCCACGCGGTCGTCGGTGACTGTCGTCAGCAGCGACTTGCCGTCCGCCGTGAACACCGGCGGCCCCACGTTATTGTCAATCGATGCTGCCTTCAGCTCAGCCGCGCCGCCCTGCGCCGGCACCACCGCCAGCCGCCTGCTGCCATAGGCGGTGTAGTGTTCCGAAAGTCCCTGTCGATACGCAATCAGCTTGCTGTCCGGGCTCCACGCCAGCGGAGCATCGTCCATCCCGGGAAATGTCGTCAGCTTGCGAGGCGTCGCTCCTGCCTTTGCATCGACCACAAAAACATCGTCGTTCTCCGCGCGATCCGGATCCGGCTGCGATTGATTGCTCACGAAAGCGATCATCGTCCCATCGGGAGACCACTCCGCCTCGTGCTCTTCGTATTTGCCCGCGTCGGCGATGGTCAGCTTGCTCAGCTTCTTCGTCGCGATGTCGAAGAGATACAACTGCGCGTGCTTATCCGTCAGATAACCTTCGACGTCCTGCTTGAAATGGTAACGGTCGATCACGATCGGCTTCGGCGGCTTGGGCTTCGCGTTCTTGTCCTCGTTCTCCGGCTGCTCCTTTTCACGCAGCGTCAGCAGCAGTTGCTTCGCATCGGGCGACCAACGATAGTCGCTCAGGTCCTGCTTCACGTCGGTCACCTGCCGCGCCTCTCCGCCGCGCCGGTCCAGCACCCACACCTGCGAGCCTTTCGCCTTGCCTGGGCGCGATGAGGTAAACGCAAGAAAGCGTCCGTCGGGACTCCACTCGGGCGCGCTCGCCGACTCCGTGCCGTAGGTCAACTGCAGATTGTTCGAGCCGTCCCAATCCACCATCCACAGCTCGCTGACGCTCTTATCGTCTTCCGTATCCACACGCGACACCGTGTAGACAATCTGCTTGCCGTCGGGCGAGATCTTCGGATTGCCCACGCGCACCAGTTGGTTGAGATCGTCGATCTTGAGACCGGGTTTCGAAGCTTGTCCAAAAAGAGGAAAGCCGAACAGGAAGAGAACAGAGCAGGCAAGGCCGAAGCGCATGCCCCGGAGTGTAGCAGGCGCCCGTCGCGAAACGCCGTTTGCAGCCGTTACTTCAAAGCCGGCCGCGTATCGGAGCCGCTGCGTCCCGCCCGGCGCAGCTCGTCGCTAAGCACGATCGCCTCCGCCAGCTCGCGCATGGAGCGCCGCTTCTGCCGGCTCTGCTTGCGCAGCGCAGCATACGCGCTCTCTTCATCGATCTTCAGATCGCGCTGCAGAATGCCCTTCGCGCGGTCGACCACCTTGCGCGTCTCCAGCCGATCGCTCAGCTCCTCGCGCTCCATCTCCAGGCGCGCCATCTCGATCTCGGCGCCCACCAGAAACCCGATCGTAGAGAGCAGTTGTATCTCTCGCTGCGTGTGTTCGTGCGATTTGCGGTGCTGCACATTGATCACGCCCACCAGCTTGCCGCGGCTCAGCAGCGGGACAGAAAGAAATGCCTCGAAGCGGTCTTCCGGGAGGTCATTGAATGCCTTGAAGCGCGTATCACCCGCGGCATTTTTCGCGATCGCTACCGGTTCGCGGTTTTCTGCCACCCATCCCGTAATGCCCTGTCCGAGTTGCAGATCGAGATTGTCCACCAGCTCCGCATGCGGGATCTTCGAAGCCCGCAGCACCAGCTTTTCACCCTGCAGCACATAAATCAGGCACGCATCGCAACGCACAATGGATGTTGCAAACTCCACCACCCGCTTCAACACATCATGCAGCGGATCGGCCGCCGCAATGCGGCTCCCAAGTTCATGCAAAAACTCAAGATGTAAGTCGTCTGCTTGCTGCCAGTTGCTGGTGTCCTCGCGTGCATTCTGCGGTACGTCCTGTTGTGCATGCATAATTCTCTGCGTCTCCTCTCAAAAGCCGCTTCGCACTCGAGGTGCGCGCGGCATGACTATGTGATTTGGAAGACGGGAAGAAAGTGTCTACGCGCGGAGCCAGCCTTCTTTTCCGGTTGCGTTCGAGATAACCTTACCCGTACAGTAAGGAATCCCATCAGTTTCAGCAAGCAGTAAGCAGAAACAAAGGCCTCGCTCCCAGTAGCAGCAGGCCTCGGGCGCAATCCCTTCCACGTCGAAGCCCTCGAGCAATTTTCTTCCAAGCAGAAGAACGATCAACCATTCGGCCCATGCCCAATGCCGGGCGCAGGTCTTTGTTGCGATTCGTATTCCTTTGGAGGTTAGTTATGCTGTGGCGTCGTGGTACGTTCCTCGTCCCCTTCGGACAGGCAGCGCTGATCGCTGCTGTTCTCTCCGGCACTCTCGCCGGCGCACAAACCTTCCGCGGTGCCATCAATGGCACTGTGACCGATCCCGCAGGTGCCGCAATCCCCGGCGCTCAGGTGCAGATCGCCGACGATGCGACAGGCGTCGCGCGTCAGTCCATCTCCGCCGGCGGTGGCGACTTCAACTTCCCGGATCTTCCCCTCGGCTCCTACACCGTCACCATCACCGACGCGGGCTTCGACACTCTCAAGATCACCAAGGTCACCGTCTCGGCGGGCGCCATCCACACCGTCCCGGTGAAGCTCACAGTTGCGCAGCAGGCGACAACAATCCAGGTCAGCGGCTCCGCCCTCGCGCTCGATACCACCACCCCGGTGCAGACCACCACCATCCCCAGCAAGACCGTGCAGGACATTCCCCTCAACGGCCGTGACTTCACCCAGATGATCGGCCTCGCTCCCGGCTTTGCCGGCTACTCGGCCGGCGGTTTCGGATCGGTGAACGGCACGCGCGCCAACCAGGTCAACTGGCAGATCGATGGCTCCGACAACAACGATCTCTGGCACAACATCCCCGCGGTCAATCAGGGCGGGGTCGAAAACATCGCCGGTGTCACCCTGCCCATCGATTCCGTGGAAGAGTTCTCGCTGCAGACGCAGTCCTCGCCGGAAACGGGACGCAATCCTGGCGGTACCGTCAATCTCGTAACCAAATCAGGCACGAATCAGATCCACGGTACTGCCTACTACTACAACCGCAACGAGGCGCTTGCCGAAGTCTCGCCCTTTGTCACCGGAAATCCGCCGCTGCGCAATGAGCAGTGGGGCGCCAGCGCGGGCGGCCCGTTCTGGAAGGACCACACCTTCTGGTTCGCCAACTTCGAGAAGCAGAAGTTCCGCATCGGTACCGGCAACCAGGGCACCGAGCCTTCAGCCGCCTACCAGGCGCAGGCGCTCGCATTGCTCCGGCAGTACGGAGTTGCGGTCAACTCGGCAACCAGCTCGCTGCTCACCACGCTCTGGCCTGCAAACGCCCTCACCGGCCCCGCACAGGGCAACAACTTTCCCGGCTCGGCGCCGGAAACTGGCTACAGCTACAACGGCGTCATCAAAATTGACCACAACTTCAACGAAAGGCAATCTCTGTCTGCTCGCGCCTTCCTCGGCCAGGGCAACCAGATCGCGCCCGTCTGCGGCAACTGCGTCCTGCCCTACTACTTTGAGGTCGCGCCCATTCACGTCTACAACTACTCGGTCGTCCATAACTGGACCATCTCTCCACGCATGACCAACCAGATCACCGTCGGGGTGAACTACTTCAACCAGGTATTCACCGACCAGCAGACCGGCTTCGATGTGAACGCGCAAGGTTTCGTTACCAACTCGCCGTATTCGAACTCGCCGAATATCAACATCAGCGGCTTCGAAGTCATCGGCCAGACTCCGCCAGAGGGCCGGAACGACATCACCGGACATCTCGACGAGGCTCTTGCGTGGAGCCTCGGCCGGCATCAGGTGCGCTTCGGTGGCGAATACCGCCAGGCGCAGATCGACGAGTTCTATCAGCGGCATTCCACCGGCACCTTCAAGTTCACCGGCGCGCAGGGTCCCTGGTGCACGCAGGGCAACGACTGCAGCGGCAACACGGAAGCACTTGCCGATTTTCTCGGCGGCTATCTCGCCTCCGCATCCATTGCCCGCGGCAATGCGGAGCGGCAGGTCTTCATCAATACCTTCGATCTCTTCGCGCAGGATAGCTGGCAGATCAAGCCCTACCTCAACATCAACTACGGCGTCCGCTACGACTATGTGCAGCCCATGCACTCGGACTACCAGAACCTCTCCGTCTTCCGCCCGGAACTCACGGCCAGCAACGGGCTCGCGTTCCAGGGCAATCAGATCAGCGAGGTTTACCCCAGCGACTGGATGAACTTCAGTCCGCGCGTCGGTTTCAGCTATTCGCCCCGCGCCTGGAAAGCCACTGTCCTGCGCGGCGGTTTTGGCATGTTCTTTGACACGCCCAACGCCAATCCATTCCTCGACAATCGTCCCGGCAACAACGCACCGAACGGCCTCGAAGGCAATCCCGGCGGCGCTAATCCTGTCTTCACAGTGGCCGCAACTCCGCAGGCTGGCGTCGTCTCCGTCATCCCCGGGCAGCCTATCCTGCCCAGCGGTACCGTCACCTGCAATCCTTCGAACCCCTGCGGCGTCTTCTCCGTCGATCGCAACTTCCGGACGCCGTACAACTTCAATTTCAACCTGCAGCTCGAGCAGTCACTCGGCGCCAACTCACTCTTCCAGGTCGGCTACGTCGGCAGCCAGGGTCGCCGGCTGCTGAGCCTTCTCAATATCAACCAGCCATTTCTCGGCGGACCCACCACCGATGTCACCTTCAACGGCGCTCTCTACAGCGGCGTGACCAATCGTCCCTACGTCTCTTCGTATCCGCAGTACGGTGAGATCAACCAGATCGAGAGCATCGGTACCTCCAACTACAACGCGCTGCAAGCCGTATTCAGTCTGCGCAACATGCACGGCGTCACCACGCAGTTCAGTTACACCTGGAGTCACAACCTGGATGAGGTGACACAATACCGCGGTCAACTCCCCCAGGACAGCACGAACTTCAAGGGCGACTACGGCGCAAGCGACTTTGACACCCGCAACACCTTTGTCGGCTTCGTCAACTACACCGTTCCTGGCTTCCGCGGCCCGTCCTTGCTGACGCATGGCTGGGAGTTGAATTCCGTCATCACGCTGAAGGGTGGCCAGCCCATCAACCTCTTCACCGGCACCGATACCTCCGGCACCAACGAGTACACCCAGCGTCCAAACCAGGTAGCAAGCCCCTTTGCGGGCGTCAGCCATAAAGTCCAGAACGTCGATGGCTCGCGCTTCGTGCAGTGGTTCAACCCGGCGTCGTTCGCTGACCCGGCGCCCGGCACCTGGGGCAACTTCCGCCGCAACAGTTTCTTCGGTCCCGGCTTTGCCGACGCCGACCTGTCCGTCTTCAAGAACACTCCCATCACGGAGAGGGTCAACACTCAGTTCCGTGTGGAGATGTTTAACCTCACCAATCGTCTCAACCTGGCCAGCCCCGGGCCCACGCAGCTCGGCAACGCCTACACTGATTCCGGCAGCTTCGGCCAGGTCGGCGCCACCATCGGCGCCGGCAACTACGCTCCAGGCATCGGGCCCGGAGAACCGTTCAATACACAGCTCGCACTGAAAATCATCTTCTAGGGGCGCACGCAGTGTCTCCCCGCGGCACGACTGTGATGCCTCCCGGCAGTCGTGTCGCATTCTTTTTCCCCTGGGCTCCAGCAAAGGATTTAGCATGCCACTCACCCGGCGTCAGTTTCTCTTCCGTGTAGGTCAGGTCGGCGGCTACAGCGCCGCCTTCACCATGATGCAGGCGCTCGGTCTGCTGCCCATTGCGGCAACCAAAGCGCAGGCCATCCGCGGCGTCTCTGGCCACGGCACTCGCGTCATCATTCTCGGCGGTGGCATCGCCGGTCTCGTCTCCGCTTACGAGATGTCGAAGCTCGGCTACAGCTGTACCGTGCTCGAGGCGCGCGATCGTGTCGGCGGCCGCAACTGGACTATCCGTCGTGGTAGCCGCGTCAGCTTCGCCGACGGAACGGAGCAGACCTGCGCCTTCGATGAGGGCCTCTACTTCAACGCCGGCCCCGCGCGCCTGCCCTCCATCCACACCCACATGCTGAACTACTGTCACGAGCTCGGCGTCCCTCTCGAGGTTGAAATCAACACCTCGCGCTCCTCGCTCCTGCAGTGCGACAACTTCAACGGCGGCAAGCCCGTCGAGCAGCGCCAGATGGTCAATGACACGCGTGGTCACGTCTCCGAGCTGCTTTCGAAATGCATTCGCCAGGGCGCGCTCGATCAGGAGCTCAGCGCAGACGACAAAGAGCGCATGCTCAAGTTCCTAACCGAATACGGCGATCTCAAACCCGACGGCAAATTCACCGGCACGGAGCGCTCCGGCTACAAAGCGCTCCCCGGCGCCGGCCCGCAGACCGGTGTGCCGCGCGATCCGCTGCCCATGCACGCCCTTCTCGATGCCGACCTGTGGCAAGGGCTGCTCACCGAGGACATCATTGACTGGCAGGCCACCATGTTCCAGCCCGTGGGCGGCATGGACCAGATTCCCCGCGCCTTCGAGAAGAAGCTCGGCAGCGTCATCCGCCACAACGCGCAGGTCATGCGCATCCGCCAGTCCGCCGGCGAAGTGCGCGTCTCCTATAAAGACCGCATCAGCGGCCGCGTCGAAAGCATCGATGCCGACTACTGCATCTGCGCCATGCCCCTCACCACGCTCAAAAATGTGGACGCCGACTTCTCATCCCAGGTCGAAGCGGTCATCCACCGCGCCAGCTACGACTCCGCTTACAAGATCGCGTGGCAGTCGCGCCGCTTCTGGGAGCAGGACGACAACGTCTACGGCGGCCTCTCCTTCCTGCGCCAGACCGTCGATACCGTCTGGTATCCCAGCTTCGGGCTCTTTTCGCCGCGCGGCACCATCGTCAGCGGCTACAGCATTGAGAACGGCACGCCGTTCGGCAAACTTCCCACCATCGAAGCCAAGCTTGATGCCTCGCGCGCCTCGGTCGAAAAGCTCTTCCCCGGTCGCGGCAAGGAGCTGCGCGACCCGGTATACGTAAGCTGGGGCAACATCCCCTTCAATCTCGGTTCGTGGATCAGCGGCTTCGGACGCCAGGATACGAAGGACTACGCCACCATGACCGAGCCCGACCGCCTGGTGTACTTCGCCGGCGACCACACCAGCCACATCGTCGGCTGGCAGGAGGGCGCCGCGCTCTCCGCCATTCGCGCCATCAACATGATCGGACAAAAGATCCAGCCAGGAGCAAGCCTTGCGTAGTCTCCGCACCGCCGTACTTCGCAATGTAGTTCTCGCCGCGTTCAGCGCCATCGCTATTGCAGCAGCGGCGCAGAACACAACCCGCATCCCCCTGCCCAACAACTCGCCCTTTCCTATCTCGCAGGGAGTGTGGGTCGGCAACACGCTCTATCTCAGCGGCACGCTCGATCCCGATTTCAGCAAGGCGGGCGCGAAGGACACCAAAGCGCAAACCATAGGCGCGCTCCAGTCCATCCAGAAGACGCTCACCGCGCAAAAGCTCACACTCGGTGATGTCGTGATGATGCACGTCTATCTCGCCGCCGATCCCGCCACTGGCAAGATGGACTTCGCCGGCTTCATGGGCGGCTACACGCAGTTCTTCGGCACCAAGCAGCAACCCAACAAGCCAGCACGCTCCGCCATGCAGGTAGCCGCGCTCGCCGCCCCCGGAGCACTGGTCGAGATCGAAGTCATCGCCGTCAAGCCCTAGGCTTCACTGCTGCTGCTGCTGCTGCTATCTGCTGGAGCTGCAGCAGTGGCGAGGCGAGCGGCAGCGGCTCGTGCGCGCGCTCCACCACCATCGACCAATCCTCCGGCACCGGCATTGTCTCGTCGAATGGCGGCGCAGTCTCGGACGACTCGACATGCACCGCCACGCTCAACTCGCTCTCCGTCTTCCCGCGATACACCCCATGCGTCGGTGGCACATCCGCATAGTCACGTCCCAGCGCCGTGCGGATGTGACGATCGTTCGCCACCAGGTCATTCGTTGGATCGAATCCCACCCAGCCCAGCCGCGGCAAAAACGCCTCCACCCACGCATGCGTCGCGCTCGGCGCGTTCCGCTCATCGGAGCCGATCTCCGGCTCATCCCCATGGCACAAGTAACCGCTCACATACCGGCAGGGAACCCCCACCATCCGCGCCAGCGCAATCATGATGTGCGCAAAATCCTGGCACACGCCACGTCTCGCGCCCAGCGCCACATCGATTGGCGAATCCACCTTCGTGCTCCGCGGCAGGTATTCGAAGTTGTGATACACATTACGGCTGATCTCGTGCAGCATCGAGAGCGGATCGTCGCGCCGCGCAATCCTCCACTCCGCTGCCAGCTCGCGTAGCGCCTCCGTCGGTTCGGCAAAGGTGCTGGGCAGCAGCATCTCCCAGAAGTCTCCCTGCTCCAGCAGCACATCCAGTTCCTGCCATGCCGCCGGCGTAAGCCGGTTCGGTATCGGTCCCAGCGGCTGCTGCTCTACCAGCGCATGCGCCACAATCACCAGTTGCCGGTGGTCCCCCGGAATATCGAAGTGATGCACCTGGTTCGCCAGATGATCGCGATAAGAGAAGACCCGGCACCGCGGACTCACCGACAGCGAAAACGTAAGGCAGCGCTGGTTGCCATCGCCCCGCGGCTGCATCCGGATCTCCATCGCGCTCTCACACACCGGATGCGCATAATCAAAGCGCGTCAGATGCTGGATCGAGTAGTACCTCATGGTTGTGCTCCCTCTAATCCGATGCGTCGTTCCTTGCATGGCCTGTCATCCTGAACGTAACCGAAGGTGGAGTGAAGGACCTGCTGTATCTTCCGTTCAATATCGGCGCAAAGCGCCGTTCGACCAATCCCGCCAATCCTCAACTCATCGCCAAAGCCGTCTGCGTCGAATACTGGATATACAACCGGAAGACCCGTTGATGTACCTGCCGGCATTGCTGCAGAATGCTGGACAGGTACGCGCCCACATCCTGCGACAGCACGTCCTCAATATCGACGAAGCTCAACGAAGCTTGCAGCCGTCCGGAAACCCGCACCAGTTCATCCGCCACATGCAGCCCGCTCTTCGCGCCGATCGCCATCAGTGCGCTGCGCAGGCAGTCCACCGAGTAGCGTACCGAATGCGGAAAATCCGGATTCAGCAGCAGGAACTCCGTAATCCGCTCCGGCGTAAAGTCGGCGGTGTACGCGTTGCAGTACGCCTCGAACGCGCTGCAGCAGCGCAACAGCCCTGCGCCCTCGAGAAATTCGTAACCCGCGGCTGTACTATTGATCGGCTCGAACCGCTCCCGGTGATACACATCCATCAGCGTCGTCGTTGCCGCCGCACGCTCGATGTAGCGGCCCATTTGGATGAACTGCCAGCCCTCGCCGTGGCTCATCGTCGAATCGGTCACTCCCTGGAACTGGTGGAGGTCAAACACCACCGTCGGCAGAAAGCTGGTAAGCGCGTTATACGAGCTCACCTCCCGCTGCGCCGCGGTCACGCTGTGATATAGCCGGTTCAACTGCTGCCACTGCTCCGAGCTCAGCTCGTCGCGCACCTGCCGCGCATTCTCCCGCGCCTGCGCGATCGAATTCACAATCGCCGCATGGCTCCGCGTGCTGAAGGTCAGGTCATGCGTCAGTTGATAAAAGTCGCCGCTCCATTCGATCTCCGCTGGATGCCCTAGGCACGCCAGCACGCGCTTCCAGCGCCGCTCCAGGCTCAGGTTCGCCGTGGTGCTCGCCTCGTCCAGCATCAGGCTCATGTTCACGTCAATCAGCCGCACCGTATGTTCCGCCCGCTCCAGGTAGCGGCTCATCCAGTACAAGCTATCGGCCACGCGTGAAAGCATCTTTTAAACCTCGCCGAAATCGTTGCGGTGTATTACTGTCGCATTCCCTACATTTGTCATCCTGAACGTAACCGAAGGTGGAGTGAAGGACCTGCTGTATCTATCGTTCAATGCCGGCGCGAAAGCGCCGCTCAGCCATTCTGGTCCACCTCACTAATCGTTCACAACCCACGTATCCTTGCTGCCCCCGCCCTGCGACGAGTTCACCACCAGCGACCCTTCCTTCAGCGCCACCCGCGTCAACCCGCCCGGCACCACCGTCGCCTTGTCGCCAAACAAGATGTACGGCCGCAGGTCCACATGCCGCGGCTGGATCCCGCCCTCCATCAGGCAAGGCGCGCGCGAAAATTCCAGCGTCGGCTGCGCAATGTAGTTCCGCGGATCGGCTTCAATGCGGCGCCGAAAGTCCTCGCGCTGCTCCGCCGTGCTCTGCGGCCCGATCAGCATGCCGTAGCCTCCCGACTCGCCCACCGCCTTCACCACCAGCTTGTCCAGGTTCTCAAGCGTGTGCTGCCGGTGCACCGGATTCGTCATCAGAAAGGTTTCGACGTTATTCAGCAGCGGTTCCTCGTTCATGTAGTAGCGGATGATCTCCGGCACGTACGCGTAAATCGCCTTGTCATCCGCGAGCCCTGTGCCAAATGCATTCGCCAGAGTTACATTTCCCGCACGATACGCGTTGAACAATCCCGCCGCGCCCAGCACGGATTCTCCGCGAAACGCCAGCGGGTCGATGAAGTCGTCATCCACGCGCCGATAGATCACATCCACCCGCTTCAGCCCGGCCGTGGTGCGCATGTAGACCACGTTGTCGTGGATCACCAGGTCGCGCCCTTCCACCAGCTCGATGCCCATCTGGCGCGCCAGGTACGTGTGCTCAAAATATGCGGAGTTGAAGACTCCCGGCGTCAGCACCACAATCGTCGGCTCCGGCCGCCCCTCCGGCGCCAGCGAGCGCAGCGTCGAGAGCAGCACCTGCGAATAATGCTCAATCGGTCGCACATCGTACGCACGAAAGAGCTGCGGAAAGATGCGCTTCATCACGCGCCGGCTGGTCAGCATGTAGCTCACGCCGCTCGGCACCCGCAGATTGTCCTCCAGCACCACGAACTCGCCCGACTGCAGGCGCAGCAGGTCCGTGCCGCTTACAGCGATATAGATATTGCGCGGCACCTGCAGCCCGCGCATCTCGCGGCGGAAATGCCGGCACGTGTACACCACCTCGCGCGGCACCTTGCCATCGGCCAGGATGCGCCCATCGTTGTACACGTCGTGCAGAAACATATTCAGCGCGGCGATCCGCTGCACCAATCCGCGTTCGATGTGCGTCCATTCCGTGTTGCTGATCACCCGCGGCACCACGTCGTAGGGAAACACCCGCTCCGTGCCCTGCTCCTCGCCATACACCGTGAACGTGATCCCCTGCGTCAGGAACGACAGATCCGCCGCCTTCTTGCAGCGTTCAAGCTCCTCCTGCGGCATGCGCGCGAACATATCCAGCAGCCGCCGATAGTGCGGCCGTGCCTCGCCATCCGCGGAAAACATCTCGTCATACGCCCCATCCAGCACGTACTTGCGCAGCATGGAATTGCGAAACTGTTCCCCATCGTTGAACAGCCGGCTTTGCCCGCTGTCCATCTCCGCGCCTGCTTCCTCCGCACTCAACCGTTCGAGGCTCATGCCGGTGCCTTCTCGTCTGCGGTCACCTCATCGCTCACCACGAAAAATCTCTTCAGCGTCGCCGAGCCGAACGCCGTTGTCAGCGCCACGTCGGAAGCATCCCGGCCCGTCGCCATCAGCACGCGGCCGATCCGTGGCTGGTTGTGCCGCGCATCCAGCGTCCACCAGCGGTTGCCCAGGTACACCTCAAACCACGCGCTGAAGTCCATCGGCGTTCCCGACGGCGGCACTCCAATATCGCCCAGGTAGCCGGTAGCGTAGCGCGCCGGAATATTCATCGCGCGGCAGAAGGTGATCGCCAGGTGCTGAAAGTCCCGGCACACCCCACGCCGTTCCGTGTAAACATCGAGCGCCGTCTTCGTCGGCCGCGCATATGGGTAGCCGAACTCCACCTTCCAGTTCACCCACCCGCAGATCGCCTGCACTCGCGGCCAGCCCGGTGCCGTGCCGCTAAACAGGTCATGCGCTATCGGCGACAGCAGGTCCACCTCGCAGTACCGGCTCGCCAGCAGGAATTGCAGCGTCTCCGTCGGCAGCTCCGCCACCGGATGCTCCACCGCATCCATTCCCACGGGGTCCGGCAGCCCGCTGTCCTCGATCAGCGTCGAAGCCCGCAACTCGAGCTCGCCCGCCGGCGCCACCAGCCGCGTGCAGCGATTGCCAAAGCTGTCCACATATTCGTCCCGCGCCACCCCGGCGTTGGTATGGAGCACATCCGGCTCCAGCAGGTCAGGCACCCGGGTCGGATGCACATGCAGCATGGCCACCACCGCCACCTCGCGTGGCGTTTCGAAAGCAATGTCGTATCCCAGGCGAATCTTCATCGGCGAAGCTGTACCTTCCTTTGTGGAGTTCAGCTCGCTTCGAGCGACGCGGGTCGGAGCGGGGTCTTACGCGGTCGTACCGAATTGGAGAGCGCAGCGGCTCTGGGAAGGTTAGGATGCCACGAACTTGCCCATTGTGTCGCTTTTCTCCGGCTCCCGGTAGCATTTCCCGCTCGCCTGGGAGACTATGGAGCCCATGACCTATTGCCTTGGCATCATGACCCGGGAGGGCCTCGTCATGGCCTCCGACTCCCGCACCAACGCGGGCTATGACCAGGTCAACGTCTGCCGCAAGATGCACACCTTCGTCGTCCCCGGCGAGCGCGCCTTCGTCCTCCTCACCAGCGGCAGCCTCTCGCTCACCCAATCCACTATCACCCTGCTGCAGGACGACTTTCAGCAGGGCAGGGGACTGGCCCAGGCCGAATCCATGTACGGCGCCGCGCGCGTCGTGGGCGATGCCGTGCGGCGAGTCTCGGACCTCGATCGCGCCGCGCTCGAGCGCGACGACTACAACTTCAACATCCACCTGCTGCTCGGCGGCCAGGTCCAGGGTGGCTCAACCGCGCTCTACTGCATCTACCCGCAGGGCAACCCGCTCAGCGCGACCCAGGACTCGCCCTATCTCCAGATCGGTGAAGCGAAGTACGGCCGGCCCATCCTCGACCGCGGCATCGTCTATGACAGCACGCCGCTGGATGTCGCCGCACTCTACGCGATGCTCTCCTTCGATGCCACTATCCGCTCGAATGTCACCGTAGGTCCGCCGCTTGAACTTCTCGTCTATCGCGACGGCTCACTCGACTTCACCGAGTACCGCCGCTTCGCGGCCGACGATCCCGAACTTCTCGAGCTGCACGCCCGCTGGGAAACTGCACTGCGTCGCGCCGTCGAAGACCTGCCCCGCCTGCACTACACCGACCGCCCCGCACCCATGCAGCAACTCCTCATGGAAACGGCTGCTCGCCCTTAAGCCACCGCATCCTGTACGCGTTGCCGGTCCTGCGATAGGTCTGCTCCACCAGTTCCTTCACCTCCGCCGATTCGCCCAGCGTCAACGCCAGCAGCGATGGCCCCGCTCCGCTCAGGCACACCCCCAGCAGCTTCGGATGCTCCAGCTCCAGGAGATCCGCGAGGCCGGGCACAATGTCCTTCCGGTACGGCTGATGCAGCTTGTCCACCATGGCCTCGCGCAAACTCTGCGGATGTTCGCTCTCGAGCGCGCACAGGAGCAGCGCCACCCGCTGCATGTTGCTCACCGCATCGCGGAAGGGCACCTGCGCCGGCAGCACCTCGCGCGCCCGCACCGTGGTCAGCGCATACTCCGGCGTCAGCACCAGCAGCCGTATCGCCGTCGGCCACGGCAGACTCACGGCCGTCACGCCGCCGTCATCCGTCTGGCAGCTCACCGTCAGCCCACCCAGCAGCGCCGCCGCCACATTGTCCGCATGTCCTTCAAGCGCCGCCGCAACCGCCAGCAGCGGCGTCGGCCCCAGCGACACCCCGCTCACCACCTCGAACAATCGCAGCCCTGCCACCGTCGCCGCCGCGCTCGACCCCAGCCCCGAACGCGGCGGAATCTGGCTGCGCACCTCGACGTGAACCGACGGCAGCGGCCGCGCATATTCCTCGCGCAATTGCGCAAATGCCGCATGGATCAGGTTCTCGCCCATCGGCTCGCATCCCACGAACTCAAACGTGACCCCGTCGAGTCCCTCGCGCCGCTCCACCAGCAGGCTCAGATACAGATTCACCGCGACAGCAAGCGTGTCGAAGCCCGGCCCCAGGTTTGCAATCGATCCCGGCACATGGATCTCCGCCGGCTCTACTCCAAGCGGCATCGTATCGATAGGCAGCATCTCGTCAGGCATCGTCCTAGTGTCCCATCTCCGAGCGACTCCACATGAGAGTTGTCATCTCGACGATCAGGCTTTCTAAACTCATCATCTCTAATTCAGAGGGAAAAGGGTCATCCCGACCGAAGCGAAGTGGAGAGCCTGCCTTGAGCTCGTCGAACGGTATCTGCTGTGTTCATCCAAACCAGCAGGCTGGTCCTTAGTGCCCCTCCTGCTGCCCCTGACTACCAGCCCCGTGCCGCTCCAATATGTAAGCCGTGTCCTTCAGCCCATGACCGGTCAGCATCGCGACCACCTCGGCATCACGCTCCACCACGCCCGCCTCGCGCAGCTTCTTCAAACCCGCCAGCGTCGTCGCCGATGCCGGCTCGCACCCGATTCCATCGCGCCCGATCGCCGCCTTCGCCTCGCCGATCTCCTCATCCGTCACATCGATCACGCATCCGCCTGTCGACTCCACCCCATGCAGCGCCTTGCGCCACGAACGCGGATTGCCGATGCGGATCGCCGTCGCACGCGTCTCCGGATCCAGTGGCTCGAGCACAGCATCAGGATTCTTCGCGCGCTCCCGCCACAATCGCGCAAACGGATTCGCTCCCGCTGCCTGCACCACGATCAGCTTCGGCGCACGCTCGATCAGCCCCCAGCGCAGCAGCTCATCGAATGCCTTGCCGAACGAAGCGCTGTTCCCCAGGTTCCCGCCCGGCACCACCAGATAATCCGGCGCGCGCCAGCCGCGCTCCTCCATCACCTCGTACATGCACGTCTTCTGCCCCTCGATGCGGAACGGGTTCACCGAGTTCAGGAAGTAGACCTCCTCCGGAGGCAGCGCCAGCAGCATGTTCAGCGCATCGTCGAAGCTACCGTCCACCTCCACGATCTCCGCGCCAAAGTCCAGCGCCTGCGCCAGCTTGTTCATCGACACCTGGCCCGCCGGCAGATACACCCGCCCCACCACGCCCGCACGCGCGGCATACGCCGCCAGCGACGCTGCTGTGTTTCCCGTCGATGCGCACGCCACCACCTTGGCGCCCAGGTAGCGCGCCTCGGTCATCCCCGTCGTCATCCCCAGGTCCTTGAAGCAGCCCGTCGGATTCCAGCCCAGATGCTTGAAGTGCAGATTTGTAACGTCCGCGAACTCCGCCGCTCGCTGCGCGCGCACCATCGGCACATTGCCCTCGCGCAACGTCACCACCTGCTCGGCTGCGTACTGCGGCAACGCCTCGCGAAAGCGCCACACCCCGCTCGCGTCAACATTCGAAAATGAGCGCCGCCGCTCCAGCCACAGCAGCTTCAACGCAGCCGCATCGGCCTCAGGCGCATCGACCAGCACCTCCAGCAGCTCGCCGCACTTCGGACAAGCCATCATCGGCGTATGCAGATCAAACGTGGCCCCGCATCGAGCTCCAATGCAATGCAGATGCGTCACGCGCGTTTCCTCAGGATCGGCAAACACAGCGGAGCCTGCACCAGGAAGTGCAGCTTGCCGATCTCCGCCATCGCAGCACCCAGCGCCTGCTGGCTCGACGGCTCCAGCGTGATCGCAAACGGCAGCGCCTCGCGCGAATGTCCCGGCAACTGCAGCACCGCATCCACATTGATCGCGTATGTCGCCAGCACCTGCGAGATCGCCGCCAGGATCCCCGGCCGGTCGCGCACCAGGTAGCGCGTATAGTGCGGCATCACGAATTCCTTCGACGCAACCAGCTTGCGCAGCACCGGGCTCATCGACTCGGAAGAAGTCGTGCCCAGCCGCGCCAGCGCGATCAGATCGCTCACCACCGCGACCGCCGTCGGGCCGCCACCCGCCCCATTGCCGGAGAAGGTCGTCTCGCCGCCATAGCGCCCGGTACTCACCACAATGTTCTGCGGCCCCACCACGCGCGCATGCGGTAGCGCGCGCTCCACCAGCATCGGCTGCACTGCAATGTGCAGCCCGTCGTCCTTTACCTCTGCATGCGAGATCTGCCGGATGGTGCAGCCCAGCTCCGCCGCATAGCGCAGGTCCACTGCCGTCACCGGCCGGATCGAGCGGCACAGCACAGTTTCCAGATCGACATCTGCACCCAGCGCCACGCGGCTCAGGATCGTGATCTTCGCCCGCGCATCGTAGCCATCCACATCCGCGCTCGGGTCCGCCTCGGCAAAGCCCGCGCGCTGCGCCTCCAGCAGCGCGTCGCCAAACGAGAGCCCGGCCTGCTCCATGCGCGTCAGAATGTAGTTGCACGTCCCGTTCAGGATGCCGCTCACGCTCACCAGCGCGTCGCCCGCCAGCCCTTCCTGCAATCCGGAAAGCACCGGCACGCCTCCTGCCACCGAAGCGCCGTACGCCAGGTGCTGCCGATGCCGGCGCGCCAGCTCGCTCAACGCCACGCCCTCGGCCGCAATCAGCGCCTTGTTCGCCGTCACCACCGACTTGCCGCTCGCCAGCGCGCGCCGCACCCACGTCCCCGCCGGATCGAGACCGCCCGCCAGCTCCACCAGCACATCGATATCCGAGTCCAGCACCTCGTCGATGTTGTCCGTCCAGCGCACCGATGCAGGCATCCAGTCCACGCGCTTCTGTGCGATGCGCCGGTTCAGAATGAATGCCAGCTCAAACGGAGAAGCATCGCCCTGCGCCAGCAGGATGCGCGCCACGGCCGATCCCACCGTGCCAAAACCGGCGATCGCCAACCGCAGCCGCCGCGTCCCATCCGTACCGGTCCTCGCCTGCTCCCCGCTCGCTTGCTCCCTGCTCGTTGCCATCTCCACTCGCATGTCGAAAAAATCAGCGGAGGCGCACACTTCCGCGCCTCTCGAGCCCCGTCGCGACTTCGTTGTGACTTTGTTGTATCAGGGACGGCGCGACAGACCAACCCGCACCGCGCGCCACATCGAATCCGCTGCTGCTGAGAGCAGCTAGCGCTGCTGCACTATCATGCAAATAGATATGCCCTCGTTCTACGCTGAAACGATCGCGAGCCCTCAACATTCCACGGAATGCGTCCGTTCTGGTCATCTGCGGAGGCCAATACGACCGTGATTGCCTTGTGGAAAGTGGCTTCACTGATGTCACGATATCGAACCTGGATGAGCGTGTTGCTGGCGATGAGTTTCATCCGTTCCACTGGTCCTTCCAGGACGCAGAGGCGCTCTCCTTCCCAGACAACAGCTTTGATTTTGTCTTCGTTCATGCGGGGTTACACCATTGCGCGTCCCCGCATCGAGCATTGCTTGAAATGTATAGAGTGGCGAGGACGGCAATCCTGGCATTTGAAGCCCGAGACAGTCTTTTGATGCGTCTCGCGATCAAGACTGGGCGTGTCCCCGCCTACGAAGCATGTGCGGTCAGGTCACATGGTTTTCAAAACGGAGGGGTGCGTAATTCCGCAATTCCCAACTTCATCTATCGCTGGACCGAAAGAGAAGTTGAGAAGACAATCTCCAGCTATGCTCCGCAGTCGCCTCGCCGCATTCAGTTCTTCTACGGCCTACGTTTGCCGGTTGAGAGAATTCCATACAGGCAAAAGAAAAGCCTTTTATGGCTTTCGATTGTTATCGAGCGCACAATCAAAGCGCTTTACCGAGTAATGCGTAGACAGGGAAACATGTTTGCTTTCTACGTCGAAAAGCCAGGATCCGGCATCCTCCAACCTTGGATGAAGAGCCAAAGCGAATTTGATGAAACGTATAGCGGCATTTGAACTGATTCTGCTCAATGACGGAAGGCTGCTCGGGATTGACTACCCGAACTAGATTCAATTTGCCTGTCAAGCAATTTCGATGCCAAAACGAACCCAAGGTGATCAAGACAGACACGGCACATATCTCGTAACTTCCGACAGAACAATTGCAAGCAAGGCGAACCCAGAAGCCTATTTCCTTGGGCTATGGAATTGGCTTCCACTTTGAGGACAATTCATAGATCGGTAATCCATCGACTTACTGCCTGATAAACGAGACTTATGGGTCGCTCGGCGCAGTGGGCTCGGTACGTGGCGTTGGAACAAACTTTCCGTCTCCCAGCGTCCACGAGTTCTGCAATCACGGAACCGCTACCACCACTCCATAAGGAGAGTACATAGACAGAAAAGGGAGAGCCTCAGCTCTCCCGTCCCTGTTCTCGCGTCCAGCTGCCGCTCTAGAAGAAGTTCCACAAATACTGGTTATAAACATCGTGGTGGTACTGCACCTCCGGCGGCTTGACGAATGTCCCCAGCAGCCGCGGACAGCGGTCCGCCGCAGCCTGTTTCAGATCCGCATAGCGAGCCTTCACATCCTCACCCAACAGCTTCGTAATCCAGGTCGCGTTGCGGAAGTCCTCAAGCGCGGTATAGATGTTGTCCGGCAGATAGCGCTCTGCCTGACGCAGATTGGCAATCGTCGACGTGTCCCCATCCAGACCCGTCTTGAAGATCGAGTACAGCACCAGGTAAGGATTCGCATCCGGGCTCACCGATCGCACCTCCACCCGCATGCTCTTCTCATTGCCGATCGGGATGCGCACCATCGACCCGCGGTCCGTCGCCGAGGCCTTGATCTGGTTCGGCGCCTCGAAGTGCGGATCCAGCCGCCGGTACGCATTCACGCTCGCATTCAGCAGCAGGCACAGATCGTTCCCGTGGGTCAGGATCTTGTCGACGAATCCCCATCCAAAGGTGCTCAGCTTTTCCTGCCCCTGCGGGTCCCACATCAGGTTCTTCTTGCCTTTGCTGATGGAGATGTTCGTGTGCATCCCGCTGCCGTTCACGCCCACCACGGGCTTGGGCAGGAAACTCGCCGTCAACCCCATCCGTGTCGCCACCTGCCGGCAGATCAGTTTGTACAACTGGATCTGGTCCGCCGCAGCCACTACCTCGCCGTAGCTGTAGTTGATCTCGAACTGCGACGGCGCCACCTCGGGATGGTCCTTCTCGTTCTCGAAGCCCAGCGCGCGCTGCACTTCGGCCGCGGTATCGATAAACGTGCGCAGCGGATCGCCCGGCAGCGAGTGGTAGTAGCCCCCGGTGTTCACGTAATCGAAGCGCTGCTTCTGGAAGAAGTGTTGCTCCGCATCCACTCCCTGGAAGAGGAAGCCTTCAATCTCATTCGCAGCGTTCAGCGTATAGCCGTCCGTGGCGAACTTGTCATCCGCATACTGCTTCAGCACCCCGCGCACATCGGCCGCATAGGGCGCGCCGCCCTTGTCGATCACGTCCGCGAACACCAGCACCTTGCCCCCGCCGAAGTAGTCCTCCGGCACCCAGTAGAACGCGCCCCAGTCCAGAAACAGCCGCAGATCGCTCTCCCGCTGCGCCGTAAAGCCGCGGATCGATGAGCCGTCAAACGTCAAATTGTCCCAGCTCTTCAGCAGGAACTTCTTGTCGTAATCCAGCATGTGCAGACGGCCTTCCAGGTCGCTGAACATCACTGTCACTGCCTTGATGCGCCGCTCGTCCGTCAGGTACTTCAGCCGCTCCTCGCGAACCGTGTCCGTCGCCACTCGGTCCCGCCGCTGACCCTTGGCTTTCAGGTTCAGCTCTTCCAGCTCTTCATACGGAAGGGCAAGAAAATTCCGCTGTTCGTTTGACATTCCTCTCCTCTGACACTGTGGTGGATTGCGTGATGGGTTGTGTAATCCAGTCCAGCGGCGACGTGGGCGCTGAATTGCATTTCCGCTCATGCTCTGGCCTGCGGAGTGCTCCTCGGCGGTGGCCTTCTTCAGCAAAGGCCACAAGAACACTCTTGGACGGTCTGACCGCCTGCTGCACGCCTCTAGAGAAAATGCTTTACGCATCAGCATAACTGCTGATCACCGCAGCCCCAAATGCTTTTGCTTCGCCCATTCCGGCACGCAGCACGCGTCTGCAACTTCTTTGGGGCATGCAGGCCATCCTCGCTGTGGAATAATTCGGACTTCCCCACTATGCCTCCACCGTTCACATGTCGAAACCGACCGCTATGCTGAATCGCCCGGCGAATCACCCCACGCGCTTTCGCGCCGCCCTTGCCCTCGCTCTCACTCTGCTTCTTCTCCTCCCGCCGCCGCCCGCCCACGCCTACTCCGTCCTCTCTCATGAGCAGGTCGTCGATCTCGCCTGGAAATCCCACATCGTCCCCCTGCTCCGCCGCCGCTATCCCACCATCACCGACGACCAGATCAAGGAGGCCCACGCCTACGCCTACGGCGGCGCCATTATCCAGGACATCGGCTACTATCCCTTCGGCAGCAAGCTGCTCTCCGACTTGAACCACTACGTCCGCTCCGGCGACTTCGTCTCCAACCTCATTCGCGAAGCCCAGAATCCCGACGAGTACGCCTTCGCCCTCGGCGCGCTCGCCCACTACACCTCGGACGCGCTCGGCCACCCGTCGGTCAATCGCGCCACCGCCAGCGAATACCCCAAGCTCCGCCAGCGCTACGGTCCCAACGTCACCTATGACGAGAACCCGCGGGCGCACCTGCAAACCGAGTTCGGTTTCGATGTGCTTGAAGTCGTACAGCAGCGCTACGCCCCGGAGGCCTTCCACGACTTCATCGGCTTCCAGGTTGCCAAACCCGTCTTCGAGCGCGCCTTCTTCGATACCTACGGCGTCCCCCTCAACCAGGTGCTCACCAAGGAAGACCTCGCCATCGGCACCTATCGCAGGACCATCAGCATACTGCTGCCGAAGATGACCCAGGTCGCCGTCGCCGACTACGGCAAAAAGATGCAGCAAGCCGAGC
Organism: uncultured Acidobacteriaceae bacterium; assembly: GCA_963757575.1. Taxonomy (GTDB): domain Bacteria; phylum Acidobacteriota; class Terriglobia; order Terriglobales; family Acidobacteriaceae; genus KBS-83. The sequence goes on along the minus strand of CAVWSD010000002.1, from coordinate 668,879 downwards.
CCACATTCGTTCCCAAAAAGCTGATCTACCGTGTCAGCAAAGCCGACTACCAGAAGCAGTTCGGCAAGAGCTACCACCGGCCCGGCGTCGGCACCCGCTTCCTCGCCTTCCTGCTCAAACTCATCCCCAAGGTCGGCCCGCTGAAGGACCTCGACCTCCGCGTCCCCAGCGCCGACGCGCAGAAGACCTTCCTGACCGGCATGGATAGTGTCGTCGACCGCTACGACCAGTCGCTCGACCACCTCGCCGCCGAGCCGCCCAACCATCCTTCGATCACGCTGCCCTCGCTCGACCTCGATACCGGTAAACCCACCGCGCCGGCCGAATACGCGCTCGCTGACCAGACCTATGCCCGCTATCTCGCCCTGCTGGTCAAGCCGCGCCCGCCCGCACCGCCTCCCGCCCCCTCCGCGCCCTGGCCTCCTCCCGAGGCCGCCGACGTAAAACCCGCGGACTCCTCATCGCAAACGGCGCCACCGCCAGGCAGCCAGCCGAAAGCCCCCAAACCCGCCATCCCCTCGCGCCCACGTCAAAGGCCGCGCCCCCCACTGCACCGGCAGACACCACACAACCACCCGAGCCCAGGCCAGCCGTCCAGCCCATCAGCCCCGCCATCCGCGCCGACATCGAGCACTACTTCGCCCACGCCGCTCCCGGCGAGCTACTGCTCAAGAAACAGCAGTGGAAAGAGCTCCCGAAAGACCTCCAGACCCTCCGCCAATTGCCTGCCGCCCCACCAGCAACAAGCGCTGCCCTCGCTTCCCACCCATAGCGACTACAACCCAACCTCATCGCCCCACCCGAGCTGCTGGCATCGCTCTAGCGACTGTGACAATGCTGGCTCCTCCATGGACTCCCAGGCTCCCTATAATCGGGCAATGAAAATCTCAGCGCGCAATCAATTGCGAGGCACGGTTGAAACGGTGAACCTCGGCGTCGTCACAGCAAAGGTAGGCGTTCGAGTCGGTGAGAACCTGATCGAAAGCGTCATCACTCGACAGAGCGTGGAAGAACTGAATATCAAAGTGGGCCGGGAAGTCACCGCGGTCATCAAGTCCACCGAAGTGATGCTGATGGTCGAATAGGTCCGATTCCGCTACACCGTCATTGCATCAGACAGTACTGTCGTGCGCCCCACATCTGGCGGTTGAGATGTGGGATACGTCCGGCTCGCCCACAAAAACCAGACGTGAGCGCCCGAAGGAAGCGAACTCAACACACGTGCCGCAGGTGCCCTCGCCTCGGACGGCCAGTCCGTACAATAAACAAGTGGCTACCCTGGCAAATCCCGCAACCGGCGCCATAGCCGCAAAGGTCCAGGCCGGCCAGCGCATCATCCCTGAAGACGCCCGCCACCTCTGGCAGCACGCCACCGACGTCGAGCTGCAAGAGCTCGCCTCCCAGGTCCGCGCGCGCTTCCACCCCGCAGATCGCGCCACCTACATGGTGATGCGCATCATCAACTACACCAACGTCTGCGTCGCTCAGTGCGACTACTGCGCCTTTTACAAGCTTCCCGGCCAGGAGGGCGGCTACGTCCTCTCTCGCAAAGCAGTGTTTGCGAAATTAGACGAGCTGCTCGCCCTGGGCGGCGATCTCGCCGCATTCAATGGCGGCTTCAACCCGCATCTGCCCCTCGACTACTACTGCGATCTCTTCTCCGCCATTCGTCACCGCTATGGCGACACAATCGAGTTCTACGCCCTCACCATCGCCGAATTCCTCTACCTAGCAGACCATGCCAGGCTGACTTACGCCGAAGCAGCCGCGAGATTCAAAGCCGCAGGCGTCCGCTGGATCACCGGCGGCGGCTCCGAGATCCTCACCGAAGACTTCCGCCGCCGCCACTCCAAATTCAAATACACCGTCGCCGAGTACTTCGCCGCTCAGCGCGCAATCCTCGAAGCCGGCCTCAAGACCACCGCCACCATGGTCATCGGCTTCGACGAATCGCTGGACGAGCGCATCGAGCACCTCGAGCGCACCCGCGCCTTTCAGGACGAAGTCAGCGCACTCGGGTCAGACAAAGCAGGGGGCGGCCTGCAAAGCTTCCTCTGCTGGACCTTTAAGCCGTATTTCACGCAAATCGGTGGCATCGAGATCACCACGCAGGAGTACCTCCGCCACCTCGCGCTCTCCCGCATTTATCTCGACAACATCCCGCGCATCCGCACCTCGGTCCTCACGCAAAATGCCGCCGCCCTCGAAGGCCTGCGCTACGGCGCCGACGACTTCGACTTCCCCATCGAGGACGAAGTAACCCAAAAAGCCGGCGCCACCATCTCGCTGGACTTCGAGCGCCTACTCGACCACGCCCGCGCCTTAGGTTTCACTCCCGAATATCGCCACGTAGCCCGGCACGTCTCGCGCTGAACCAGCCAAGGCTGGCATTGCCACTCGAATCGCAGCGCTGCATTGAATCGTCGTTACACGCCGGCACATCCATTCAGGTATGGCAAGCCGAACCGATCCGACATCTTCTAGCGCCGGCACACCCCAGCGCACCGCCTTGATCGTCGGCTCTACCGGTATCGTCGGCGGGAATCTCGCCGCACACCTTGTAGAGAAAGGCTGGCGCGTCTACGGACTCGCCCGGAAACCTTCAGCAGCCGACGGAATCATTCCAATTGCCGCTGACCTGCGGGACGAGGCATCCGTGCAAACCGCGCTCGCCGGCATCGAGCCGACACACGTATTCCTCTGCACCTGGTTGCGCCAGCCGACAGAAGCAGAGAACGTCCGCGTCAACGGCGCCATGACACGCAATCTCTTTGCCGCACTCGAAGGGACAAAGAGCCTGACGCACGCCGCTCTCGTGACCGGAACGAAGCAGTATCTCGGTCCCTTCGAGTCCTACGGACAGGCCGCCGCCGAAACGCCCTTTCGCGAAGACACGCCAAGGCTGCCGGGCCTCAATTTCTACTACACGCAGGAAGACATTCTCTTCGAGGCGGCCCAGCGCGGCAGCTTCAGTTGGAGCGTCCACCGTCCGCACAGCATCGTGGGCTACGCGCTCGGCAATGCCATGAACATGGGCGTAACCCTGGCCGTCTACGCCACCATCTGCCGCGAGACCGGGCAGCCCTTCATCTTTCCCGGCTCCCACCTGCAGTGGAATGCACTCACAGATCTCACTGATGCACGGCTCCTGGCAAGCCATCTGGAGTGGGCCGCAGTCTCCCCGCAGGCCCGAAATCAAGCCTTCAATGTGGTAAATGGAGACGTCTTCCGCTGGCGATGGATGTGGCCGCAGATCGCTTCCTATTTCGACGTCAAGCCCGCCGGTCCACCGGAGCCGATCCAGCCGCTTGCACCAAAGTTCGCGAACGCCGCTAGCCTCTGGCGTTCGATCGCAGATAAGCATGCGCTCGTGGAGCGCGACGTCGACCGGCTGGCTTCCTGGTGGCACACCGACGGCGATCTGGGGCGTCAGGTGGAATGCGTAAACGACATGACGAAAAGCCGTCTTCTCGGCTTCGATCTCTATCAGGAGTCCCGCGCATCCTTCTTCGAGCTTTTCGATCGGCTGCGACGCGAAAAGATTATTCCTGCCTGGCAGAACTTTCGCACGGGCTGACGCGCGGCATCACTCCGGAATACCGCGACGTTGCAGGGAGTAGCTCACGGCATGAACGAAGCCCGCTCCGCCAGAATCGTTTTTTCGCGCACTGCATCCTGATCCGACGTACTCGCAAGTTGTCCGTCCGGCCCGAACCGCTCATACCTCGCCGATACCTTCCCGCCAACTCCGGCCGCCACCGTCACCAATTCCATCGAGACAAACCGCTGCGGAATCCGTCCGCCGAACCAGTGCTCATCGTCACGCTGCACCCAAGTCACCAGCGCCAGCCTTGAGTCGACCGGATACGTAACCGAACCGGTTGTCGATCGTGCACTTGCCACCGCAACATCGTTCCCGAACAGCGTTGCCATCGTATGGTGCTCCCGGTCGATACTCGATGTGATCACCCGCCACTCCAGCGGCGCGACCGGCAGCCGCGCCGGCAGCGCCGCATCCACGTTGAACAGGTCGCGCTCCGTGGGAGTGCGGTGCGAACAGCCGGCAGTAAGCAGCAGCAATGCCGCAACGGCAGCCATCATACGAGCGCGCATCACTGTCCCTCCCCAGTCGTCGTTCTCAGTAGCGGCATGGTGTACACGAAGTCGTTGTCCCGCACTGGCGTGTGGCACCCTACACACTCGCTCGCGAAGTGCGCATCCTTCCCATAAGGCTTCAGCTCCGGTCCCAGCCATCGCCCAAATCCCCAACCGGCCGTCGATGCGTATTTCGTCTTGCCCTTCACCATGAACTCCACCTGCACAAACTTGCCCGTGTGCAGCACGCCGTGCGCATCCGGCGCCGCCTGCCACGCCACCTTCGCAAATGCCGCGCCATCCGGCCACGGCTGAATCTGTTTTGCCGCAATCGCGCGCACCGCAATGTCGTTGCCCAGAATCACCCGCATCGTATGGTTGTCGCCGCGATCGGTAGAGCTGATCGCACGCCAGCTCTTGTAATCAGCAAAGAAAGGAAGTCCGTTCGACTCCGGCGCAGCCTGCACCGCTGCCTGTCGTGTCGCCGTGGTCGTCGGCATGGCATCCGTCATGGCTGGCGGCGCCTGCATCGCAAACGGATTCAGATATGCTTTCAGCGTCGCCAGTTGCGCCGGCGTCACTGTCGAACCCGGATGCAATCGCCGATAACTCGGCAGCGGCATCGCACCCAGCTGGATCATGTTCACCGCCTCAAACAGCATCCCGCGCTGCTTCGCCGCTGGCTGCTTCCCGATCTCCGAAAAATTCAGCCGCGATCGCGCCATCCGCACATCGCGCGCCACCACCCAGTACGCCGGTGCCGGCTGGTCAAACCACGAGAGCCGCGTCTCGTTCGAGTGGCAGTTGTAGCAGGAACTCCGCAGGATCTGCTTCACCTCCGGCGGCGCCTGAATTTCCGCTTTGATCTCCGCGGTCACAGGAGGGTGCTCGATCTTCGGCCGATACAGTTGTGCGAGAAGAAATAACAACAGTGCAGCCGCGGCCACGACACCAAAGAATTTGCGCATGATGACCTCGAAGGAACGGCTCCTTTATGGGCGTCGATTGAAAACAGAACATCGCCGCTCTGACCACGTTCTGTGTCATTTAGATGTGAAGAGCTAAGATTCATTGCAAACTTGTTGGCGAAGGAATAGTCACGCGTTGGTGACAGGACGCCAGCATACGAGCCTCTATGCCCACCCGCCGCCACATCCTTACCGGCCTGGCCCTCACCACCGGAGCCGCGCTCACCCGCACACTCTCGGCCGTTGCAGTGGATACACAGTCGCTTTCCGACGCCGCCATCGCACGCGACCCAATGCGCCCGCACTACCACCTGCAGCCCGCGCGCGGCTGGATGAACGACCCCTGCGGCCCCATCTACTGGCGCGGCCGCTATCACATGTTCTTCCAGTACAACCCGCATGCCGCTGTCTGGGGCGACATGCACTGGGCCCACGCTACCTCGCCCGACATGATCCGCTGGCATCGCCAGCCCCTCGCGCTCGCTCCTACGCCCGGCGGTCCCGATCAGGATGGCTGCTTCACCGGCAGCGCCGTCGTCGCAGACGGCAAACCAACATTCCTTTACACCGGCGTCCGCAAAGTGCCCGCCAGCGAGGCCACTCTTCGCGATGGCAACAGCAACCTCCGCGAGACGCAATGCCTCGCCATCGCTGAGGACGACGCGCTCCTCCATTGGCGCAAGCTGCCGCAGCCTGTCATCGCCGCGCCGCCCGCCGGTATGGAGATCACCGGCTTCCGCGATCCATCACCCTGGCGGGATGAAAAAGACGGTCAGTGGTACATGGTTGTTGCTTCCGGAGAAAAGGGAATCGGGGGAAACGTCCTGCTTTATAAATCGCCCGACCTCCGCCACTGGCAATACCTCCATCCGCTCGCGCAAGGCAAGTGGAATGGAAAGCAAGGCGCGAACCCGGTCGATACCGGCGAGATGTGGGAGTGCCCCGACTTCTTCCCGCTCGGCAACAAACACGTTCTCATCCACTCCACCGAAGGCCGCACCATGTGGCAGGTCGGCACTCTCGACCCCACTGAGATGCTCTTCCACACCGAATCCGAAGGCCTGCTCGACCAGGGCGCCTACTACGCACCCAAAACCCAGCTCGATGCCCACGGCAACCGCATCCTCTGGGGCTGGATTCAGGAAACCCGCCCCCAGGCCGAATACAGCGCCGCCGGCTGGGCCGGCATGATGTCGCTCCCCCGCCGGCTCTCCATCGCAGGTGGAGCATTGGTCATGGAGCCAGCACCCGAAATCACCTCACTCCGAACCGCGCCCCGCACCGGATCAGCGGTCAAACGCCTCCCCACTCCGGCGCAGGAGATCCGCCTCACCCTGGAACCTGCCTCCGAGCCCATGTTTGACCGGTCCTTCCTGGACCGTCAGGGCGCCGCTCTGCTCTTGCGCAACGCGCTCGAACAGGAGCCGAACGTCCTCCGGGTGACCGGGAAACAAGTCTCGCTGCCGAACGACCTCCCGCTCGATCTCCACATCTTTCTCGACCACTCCGTAGCCGAAATCTTCATCAACCACCGCCAAGCCATCACCCACCGCTATTACGCGAGAACGCCAATGGAGCCAGCCGTAGCCATTTCCCTTGGCGGCAACTGGCGCATCACCCAGCAGCAAGCCTGGAGCCTCAAAAGCATCTGGGGATAAGTGGAATGCGCAGTTGGGCCCGCTGAAAATCCGCTCGTCGTCCTGACCGGATACCGTTGGCGGGATGCTGTTGGCGAATTCCCAGTGAGTCCGCAAGTTACCCCAAACCCGTTTTTGAGGAATCTCGACGGTGCTGACTCAAACGCCATTCTGAAGCATTGATCCGTATGCGAGAACCAAGCATAGAACGCCACTGAAAGAAGCAGAATCCTCGGCCACCCTTTCCCATAAAGGGCAAGGATCATGCTGATGATCGGTGTGATGAACGCCACAGTCCAAGCCCGGTCAAGCCATGCGATTGACAAACCTCCATCGGCTGTCTTTACCAACGGGTAGGGGCCTGAATTCGCCAAGCATCGGACGGGGCGAAACCCAGCGCAGGGATGCCTTCGTGAGCACAGCGCACCCAAGGGATGCGGGAATCCTGGCAGATCGAGAACAGATCATATAACTGAGCGACCAAAGGGAGCGAACCAAACGGAACGCGCCGCAGGCGCCTCTGCCTGGATGGCAAATCCTGGCATGATTTTCATCTGAGTCCGTTACACTAGAGATAGGGCAATATCCAATCAGAGGCCGAGCACCCAGTTGTCGCGCCTCGTCCATGCGGCTAACCCCAATGGATGGACATCTTTAGCGTAACTCCTTTAGAAGTCCACACTTAGCGCGCCACAGAGCCGGTAAACATCTGTGCACAAAGGACTTACGGGCTGCCACTCCATCCACACAGGGGAGGGGGCCCCCGCCAGTCAGCACCGAAATCATCAGGAAGAGAGAACCGCACCGCCGTGTCCAGCACCATCCGCAACATCGCCATCATCGCCCACGTTGACCACGGCAAGACCACCCTGGTCGACGCCCTCCTCCGCCAGGCCGGCACCTACCGCAGCAACGAGACAGTGATCGAGCGCGTCATGGACTCGAACGAGCTCGAAAAAGAGCGCGGCATCACCATCCTGGCCAAGAACACGGCGATCCACTTCAAGGACACGAAGATCAACATCGTCGATACGCCGGGTCACGCCGACTTCGGCGGCGAAGTGGAGCGCGCCCTCAAGATGGTCGATGGCGTCATGCTGCTGGTCGACGCCTCCGAAGGCCCGCTGCCCCAGACTCGCTACGTCCTCTCCAAGGCGCTCGAAGCCAAGCTGCCCCCTATCCTGGTCATCAACAAGATCGACCGCCCCGATGCCCGCGCCAAGGAAGTTCTCGACGAGGTCTACGACCTCTTCATCGACCTCGACGCGACCGAGGACCAGCTCGACTTCCCCGTCCTCTACACCAATGCCAAGCAGGGTACCGCCTCGCTCTCCCTCGACACCCCCGGCACCGACCTGCAGCCGCTCTTCGAAACCATCCTCACCGCGCTCCAGCCCGCTCCCGGCGACGCCAGCGGCCCGCTCCAGATTCAGGTCACCAATCTCGACTACTCCGACTATCTCGGCCGCCTCGGAATCGCGCGCGTCTTCAACGGCACGCTCAAGACCGGCGATGAGATCAACATCTCCAAGCGCGATGGCTCGCTGCAGAAGACGAAAATCACCAAGCTCTTCTCCTTCGAAGGGCTGAAGCGCACCGACATCACCCAGACGGTGGTCGGCGACATCGTCGCCATTGCGGGTGTCAGCGGCATCACCATCGGCGAGACCCTTGTCGACCTCGAGAACCCGCAGCCGCTGCCGCCCATCATCATCGATGAGCCCACCATCGCGATGCAGTTCTCGGTCAACAACTCGCCCACCGCCGGCCGCGAAGGCCAGTACGTTACCAGCCGCAACCTGCGCGAGCGCCTCGAGAAGGAGCTGCTCACCAACGTCTCCATCCGCGTCGAAGACACCGGTTCGCCGGACAGCTTCAAGGTCCTCGGCCGCGGAGAATTGCAGCTCGCCATCCTCATCGAGATGATGCGCCGCGAAGGCTACGAGCTCGTGGTCGGCCGGCCGGAGATCGTCACTCGCGTCGTCGACGGCAAGACCATGGAGCCGGTCGAGCACCTCACCATTGACATCCCGGAGAACTTCGTCGGCACCGTCATCGAGCGCCTCGGTCCGCGCAAGGGCGAGATGGTAAAGATGACCAATCATGGCTCCGGCCGCGTCCGCATGGAGTTCCGCGTTCCATCCCGCGGCCTCATCGGCCTCCGCTCCGAGATGCTCACCGAGACTCGCGGCACCATCGTGATGAACGCGCTCTTCGATGGCTACATCCACTACCAGGGCGAGATTCCGCAGCGTCCGACAGGCGCGCTCATCGCGGATCGTGCAGGCACCACCACCGCCTACGCGCTCGATGGTCTGCAGGACCGCGGCATACTGCTGGTCAATCCCGGCATTGAAGTCTACGAGGGCATGATCGTCGGCGAGCACTCGCGCGACAACGATCTCGACGTGAACGCGGTCCGCGAGAAGAAGCTCACCAACATGCGCGCATCCAGCGCCGATGAAGCCATTCGTCTGGTGCCCGTCAAGGCGCTCAACCTCGAACAGGCCATCGAATTCATCGCTGAAGATGAGCTGGTCGAAGTTACGCCCAAGTCGTTGCGCCTGCGCAAAAAGATCCTGCAGGCCAACCGCCGTCCGCGCCGCAACGCACAGCCCGTCGCGTGAAACTCTTTGTCTCTGTCGGCGTGTAAGCTTGACTGTTAGGGAGCGGCCAGTCCGGCCGCTCCTTGAAGTCTCCAGGGAAGTTTCCAGGGAGTGGATGGCGAACCAGGGAAATCTCTTCAGCACCTCCAACCAGCCGGCGACTGCGCTTGAGCCGCCGCCGCCCGAACGGCCAAGGCAGATACCCCGCTGGCTCGCGGTCCTCGAGATCACGCTTTTCGTCATCCTTCGTCTCTACGTCGGCGCGCTGGTTGTCCTGCTGCCGTGGCGCAGCATCTGGACCACCAACGCCTGGATCAATAACTGGCCCATCATCGCCGGCTTCATGGCCCAGGGCTGGGTGCGCGGCATCGTCTCCGGCCTCGGCCTGCTCAACATCTGGATCGCCTTCAGCGTCCTCTTTCGTCGCAAACACCGTTACTGACTCTTCTATGCCCGATCAATTGCCTCCGCCGCTCGAATGCGCATCACTCGCCTACGAGAACCCTGCCTTCCTGAACAGTCCGGATGGCCGCCTCATCCGCATCATGGCCGAGTACGCCGAGCCCCTCGCCCGCTTTCGTCGCGAGCGCATCCGCGATACTGTCGTCTTCTTCGGCTCGGCGCGCTTCCACGCACTTGACATCGCCAATCGCGAACTGGAGCTGCTGGCGCGTCCCTACGGCACCGAACGGGCGCCGCATCATGAACAGCCGGCAAAGGGCGCGGAATTGGAAGCCTGCAGCTTGGACGACGGCAGCGCCAACGAGCTGAAATGCCGCCGCGCCGAGGCGGCAGTGGAGATGGCGCAATACTACGAAGACGCGCGCCGGCTCGCCTACATCTTCACCCAGTGGGCGATGACCCTGAAGGGCCGTCAGCGCCGCTTCGTCGTCACCTCCGGCGGCGGCCCGGGCATTATGGAGGCCGCGAACCGCGGCGCCTATGAGGCGGGCGGACCGACTGTCGGGCTCAACATCAAGCTGCCGTTCGAGCAGATGCCAAACCCGTACATCACGCCTGCCCTCAACTTCGAGTTCCACTACTTCTTCATGCGCAAGTACTGGTTTGCCTATCTTTCCAAGGCGCTGGTGGTCTTTCCCGGCGGCTTCGGCACGCTCGACGAAGCCTTCGAAATCCTCACCCTGACGCAGACCGAAAAGCTGGCCAAGAAGATCACCGTCATCTTCTATGGGTCGTCCTACTGGAAATCGGTAGTCAACCTGGACGTACTGGTGGACAAGGGTGCCATCTCGCCCCAGGACCTCGAGCTCTTCCACTACGCCGACACGCCGGAGGAGGCTTTCTCCCAGCTGCAGGCCGGTTTGACCACCAATCATCTCGAACCGGAGAGCCGCCACGCGCACCAGCCCGTCGACGGAACTCCCACTCCCGAGCCACCCAGCGACTACGCCCCCGACATAGCCAAGACCCGCTAAACTAAGCCCGGCGCTATCAGGAAACCAAGGGTCCGCAGGGATGTAAGGAGCGCACCGAAGGAGTTTGCCATGACCGCGCAAGGCCAGGAACGCAGGGCCGTTCTCTTCGGGCTGGCAGGTTTGGGTGCTAGCCACTTGCTAGCCCAATCCGCCACCTCAGCGGCCGCCTCCGGTGGATATGTGCTCGACGCGGGCGAAGGCGAGCATCTCGTTCATTTCCGCGATCACGGCGAGATCTTCATCAAAATAGGGGCGAGCACTGGCGCGAACAACGTGGCCCTGGGGACGCAGCAAGTTATGGCGGGCAGTGGTATCCCCATTCACCGGCACTTCCATATGGACGAGGCGTTCTACGTGCTGGGCGGCAGTGGAACGTTCATTCTCAACGAAGTCGATCACCCTTTCGACAGGGGTGCAACAATCTTCATCCCGCGAAACTCCTGGCACGGCTTCTTGAACCCGGATCGTGAATTGCTCCTGTTGTGGGTTGTGTCTCCGGCCGGCCTCGAGGGGTTCTTCCGTGAGACCTGTACTCCGCCCGGCGTCCCGCCCAGGCAACTCACGCACGAACAGGTGAATGCGATCGCGCGGAAATATGGAACGGAGTTCCGATAGACCGAGCTTGCGGAAGCCGTAATCGGTACGGTGAGGTCGTTATCCCCGAACGTAACTGAAGGTGGAGTGAAGGATCTCCTGTATCTGCCGTTCGATACGGGACGCGAAGCGCCGGCGCAACCAGACCAGCCCCGTAACGAACCTGGTTCCTTTTCCGATCTGGGACGTCAGTTTGCACCAAAGTCACGACATCTTCTTGTCTGGGTAATGCCCCTTTCATCGCGCCGTTCTCATACTGACTAGGCAAGGTGTGAGGAGGAGCCATGAAGGGCTCACAGATCTCTTACCTGTGGAAGAACCCCGATGCAGCCGGCGGCTTCAACACCGGCGTCTCGCTGCACAGCCATACCAACCGCTCGCGCGAGACACTCGATTTCGTCGTCAAGGTCATCTCCAGCAATGGCTTCTGGGGACGTCTCTTCCAACGCCTCGAACGCATCCACGCAAAACATTCCATCGTCCAGCTGGACTACACACGTGCCTGGTGGACTCCGCCGCTCACGCCGCGACTAGCCTTCGATCTCGAACGTCGGCAGATCGAAAGCAGGCTCGACCGCGCCGCGCTGGTCTCTATCACTGATCATGACAACATCGAAGCACCGCAGCTTCTGCGCACCGTCGCCAGCGCGCGTCACATCCCTGTCTCCGTGGAGTGGACGACGCCCTTCGGCCGAGAAACGCCCTCCGGTCCAGATCAATGCTTCCACCTCGGCATTCACAACCTGCCCAGCGCCCAGGGCGCGCAGTGGATGCGCACCTTCCAGGACTTCACCGCCCGTCCATCGAATGCCCGTCTAACCGAGCTGTTGAGCGCGCTCCACGCTCTGCCCAACGTCCTGATCGTCTTCAACCATCCGATGTGGGACCTCTACGAGATCGGCTCCGCTCGCCACGCATTCCGCATCGATGAGTTCATGCAGCAGAACGGCGGCTTCATCCACGCCATGGAACTGAATGGCCTGCGCGGCTGGAACGAGAACCGCGTCGTGCGCGCCCTCGCCGCCCGCTGGAACAAGCTGCTCATCTCCGGCGGCGACCGCCACGGACTCGAGCCCAATGGCAACGTCAACCTCACCAACGCCACCAGCTTCAGCGAGTTCGTACAGGAGATCCGCAACGAGGGCCGGAGCCACGTCCTCTTTATGCCGCAGTATGCGCAGCCCTGGAAGCACCGCATCATGCAGTCCATGTTGGACGCCGTACGCAACTATCCCGACTTTCCCCAGGGCTCTCGCCGCTGGGACGAGCGCGTCTATCACCCGGACGCGAACGGCATCCCGCAGCCCGTCAGCGCCCTCTGGCCCAGCGGCCACGCGCCGCTGATGCTGCGGCTCAGTATCCAGATCATCCGGCTGATGGGCAGCGCGCCTTTCCGCGGCAGCCTGCGTCTGGCCTGGAACGAATCGCGGCAGTTGCACTTCGCGCTCGGCGAGGGCGAGGCGGTCTAAGGACTTTCCACTTCCCCGACGCACCGCATCGTGCGCGCTACTGCACCTGCCCGATATACACCCCGAACGGCGGCAGGTTCACCGCATCCAGCGATACCGGATCGTTCGACCCCGGTGTCTTCATCAGCGTCTTCGCCTGCTTGCTGGTGACGCTTTGCTGCGACAGATCGAAACTGAACTTCTGCGGCTCCGCGGTAAAGTTGCACGCCACGATCACGGCCGGCTGTCCCGGCGTCTGCCGCATCCACGCGAGCACCTTCGTGTCCGTCGCGTTCAGCATCGTGAGCGTGCCCGAGTGCAGCGCCGCATTGTCGCGCCGAAGATGGATCAGTTGCTTGTACCAGTTCAGCAGCGAGTCATCATCGCGCACCTCTTCCGCCACGTTCACCGTCTTGTAAGTGTCCGGCACCGGCAGCCACGGCTTGTCGCTCTGCGTAAAACCAGCCTCGGGCGAGCCATCCCACTGCATCGGCGTGCGCTCACCGTCGCGGCCCTTCTCTCTAGGCCAGCCGGTCCTGCCCACCGGGTCCTTCACGTCTTCAACGCGCGTCGGCGGCGTGGTCTTCATCCCGATCTCGTCCCCGTAATACATCAGTGCTGTGCTGCGCGTCGCGAACAGGACCGTCGCCAGCATGCGCTGGATTTCCACGTCGTGCTTGCCGTCGCCGTAGCGCATATCCATGCGCGGATTGTCGTGGTTGTCGAAGACCAGCAGCGGCTGGTTGTCATCAATATCGTGCTCCACCTCGTTGATGCGGTCGCGGAACTGGTTCACGTCGAGCTTGTTCATGAAGCCCACCTGCATGTCCATCGGCAACTGCAGCTCGTCGTGGTTGGCTCCATACCACTTCTGCAGCTCCTGGATATTCGGCAGATAGGTCTCCCCGATCAGTACCCGGTTGCCGGGAAATCCGTCGGTCACATCGCGCAGATCGCGCATGACCTTGTGGACCTCCGGCAGGTTTTCCGTCAGCGAGCCGTCGATGTTCGGATCGCCATACTTGTTACTGCCGGGGAGAATCTGCTCGTCCTTGAGCGACGGATCTTCAAATAACGTGGGCACCGCATCCAGGCGGAAGCCCGCCACGCCCTTCTTCAGCCAGAAGCGCACATTGCCCCACATCGCCTGCTCTACCTTCGGGTTGCGCCAGTTCAGATCAGGCTGCTGGATATAGAACTTGTGGTAGTACCACTGGTCCGTCTTCGGCGAGTACTGCCAAGCCGAATGCCCGAACGCCGACTGCCAGTTGTTCGGCGGCTGCCCTGGCCCCTTGCCGTTCTCCCACACATACCAGTCGCGCTTCGGATTCGTCTTCGCGCTCTCCGACTGGATGAACCACGGATGCTTGTCCGAGGTGTGGTTCATCACCATGTCCATAATCACGCGGATCTCCCGCTTCTTGGCCTCCGCCACCAGACGATCGAAGTCCGCCATCGTGCCATACGGCGGATCGATGGCGACATAATTCGAGATGTCGTAGCCGAAGTCCACCTGCGGCGAGGGATAGATCGGCGTCAGCCAGATAGCATCCACGCCCAGCGCCTTCAGGTAATCGAGCCGGCTGGTGATCCCGTTCAGATCGCCGATGCCGTCGCCATTCGAGTCCTGAAAGCTGCGCGGATAAATCTCGTAGATCACCGCATGCTTCCACCAGACATCGCCGCTCTCCGCGGCAGCCGCCTTGCTCTCGACCTTCGTGTGTGCGCTCTGCTCCGCCGCAATCGCCGCCTGGCTGACCGCCGTTAGGCTCAATGTCAGTAGCGCCGCGAGCATCCTCTTTCTCATCTTCATCGGACCTCCTCGCACATCAGCCAGACCCGGCCGTCAAGGGCCGGAGCACTGTTGCTGTTACTTTGGCCCCGAAGTGGTTCTCACCGTCTGGCTCTCACCTCTGACTTTCCTTCCAGGGGAAAGACCGCAAGAACCGTCGCTGCGCAGTCTACACCTGGGGCAAACGTGCTCTGCCGCTGCGGTCACGCAGCATCTTGGCGTGTGCGTGTGTCGCCTGCGGGGTGTTCCACGGCGCAGCCGCATGATACGCTCTGGGCACGTCCGTGCAATCCATGGCCTACGATCGTAGTTCGTTCCCGGAAGACACCATGCATCGGCCGCTTCGAGCAATGCCTTGGTCGCAAACTCGCTCTCGCGTGCAGACTACGCCGCTTCTCGTTTGCGTTCAGCCCCTCCCTGCGAGGCCGCGATGAGCGACCGCAAGACCATTGTCGGTCTGGGCGAGTTGTTGTGGGACATGCTTCCCGCGGGTCCGCAGCTTGGCGGTGCCGTCTCCAACTTCGCCGTCATGGCCGCGCGCCTCGGCGACAACGGCGCAATTGCCACCCGCATCGGCACAGATCCACTCGGCCGTGAAGCCATGGCTGTACTGAAGAGCACGCCCGTGGACACCGGCTACATCCAGGAAGATTTCAGCCGCGTCACCGGAACCGTGACCGTGACCCTCGACGACGGCCAGCCGCAGTACACCATTCACGAACCGGTCGCGTGGGACTTTCTTGAATTCACCCCGCACTGGCTCGCGCTCGCAGAGCAGGCCGACGCTGTCTGCTTCGGCTCTCTCGCGCAGCGCTCGCCCGCCTCGCGCCGCACCATCGAGAGCTTTCTCCACGAGACGCGCCCGGAGTGTGTTCGCATCTTCGACGCGAATCTGCGCGCGCCCTTCTTCAACCCGGAGATCGTCGAGCAATCGCTCGAACTCGCCACCATCTTTAAACTGAACGCCGACGAGATGCCCCAGGTGCTATCGCTGCTGGGCTTTCCGGATGCGGTGGGCACCACGCCGGAGTTCCTGCTCAACGGCGCGCGGCAAATCATCGACCAGTTTCCCGTGCAGCTTGTCGCCATCACGCTAGGCTCGCAGGGCAGCCTGCTGGTCACGCGCAACCAGGTCGATCGCCATCCCGGCTATCAGACGAAGGTTGTCGACACGGTCGGCGCCGGCGACGCCTTCGCTGCCGCGCTCACCCACTACTACCTGCGCGGCGCATCGCTATCGCAGCTCAACGCCGCGGGCAATCGCTGGGGCGGATGGATGGCTTCGCACGCCGGCGGCATGCCGGCCCTCCCGGAGGCCGAGCGGGATGCCGTGATGGGCCAAATCGCTCAAGCCTCCTGATCCACGCCACAGACGCGGATGCAGTGGATCACGAGTGCCCCACGAACCGTCATCCTGAACGCAACCGAAGGTGGACTGAGGAGCCCGCCCTGAGCTTGTCGAAGGCACCTGCTGTATTTATCGTTCGATATCGGAGGGACGCGCCCTCCACCAAGCCACTTCCGCCCCCAACTCGTTTACGACGCCAGCTGCGGCATGTATCGTCACCTACGTATGACAGCTCCTATTTCGCCCGCAGAGCGGCACGCGCTGGGCCAGGCCCGCCGCAAACAGCTGCGTCGACAGGAGCACGCGTACTGGCGGCCGCCTGCCACCCGACGCTCTCCGGTCACCACCATTGCCCGCTCCATGCGCGGACGTATGCCGTCCCTTGTCGCGCTGAAATACGAGCGCATGCTCGCTTCGCCTTTCGGCTTCTTTCGCGGCGCTGTGCCGGTCATGGCGGGCGATCTCGCCGCGCTGCCCAACACCGGCATCCTCGCGCAAATCTGCGGCGACGCCCATGTGCGCAACCTCGGCGCCTACGCGGCGCCCGATGGCCGCCTTATCTTCGACATCAACGACTTCGACGAGACCTGCGCCGCACCCTTCGAGTGGGACCTGAAACGCATGGCCGTCAGCCTGGTGCTCGCCGGACGCGAAAATGGGCAGAAGTCTTCCGCCTGTCGCGACGCCGTGCACATCCTCGCTTTCCACTTCCGGCGTCTCGCCGCGGCGCTCGCCCGTATGCCGGTGCTCGAGCTCGCGCGCTACCAGGTGCATCGCCTGCAACGAGTCACGCCGGTCTCCGAGGCGCTGCACAAGGCGCAGCGTGAAACTCCGCTCAGCACCCTTGCCAGCTTTACCCAGGAGATCGAAGGACAAAGCCGGACACCTGCCGCGCCGTTTCAAGAAAGAGCCGCCGCTGCTCATGCCGTTGCCACTTGCGCAGTCGCGCGCCGTGCTCGCCAGCTTCGCGCGCTATCGCACCAGCCTTCTGCCGGAGCGCCGCCACTTCCTTGATCAATACACGCCCATCGACGTTGCATTCAAAGTGGTGGGCACAGGAAGTGTGGGCCTGCGCGATTACCTCGTCTACCTCGAAGGCAACGGCGTAAACGACCCCCTCTTCCTGCAGATAAAGGAAGAGCCCGGTTCAGCCTACGCACCCTACCTCACGCTCCATGGCGCCGGATCCCACGCCGCGACACATCAAGGTCAGCGTGTGGCGGAGGGACAGCGCGCGATGCAGTGGCAGTCCGATCCCTTCCTCGGCTGGACCACTATCGCCAGTCGCGATTACCTCGTCCGTCAGCTCAACGACCACAAAGCCTCGGTCGATCTTGAGGAGCTGCGCGGCGGCGGTCTCGGCGAATATGCCGCTCTCTGCGGCGAGCTGCTGGCACGTGGTCACGCGCGTTCCGGCGATGTTCATCTCATCACCGGCTATCTCGGCGCGGGCAGCAGTCAGGACAAGTTCGATCGCGCACTCGCCGCATTCGCGGAAGCCTACGCCGACCAGACGGAGGCAGACTGGCGCACATTGGTAGCTTCACGGAAACGTGCAGCCCCTGCGCGTACAGAGACGCCGGCGCCCACCCCGAAATGAGAAAATAGCAGCAGGGACTTTCATTTCATGCTGCAACTCACCTCCGCCGGAAGGCGCTTCGGCCCGCGGACTCTCTTCGACGATGCAAACTGGCTCATCACGCCGGGCGAACGCACCGCGCTCGTCGGTGCAAACGGCACCGGCAAATCGACCTTGCTCAAGACCCTCGCCGGCCTCGAGTCGCTCGACTACGGCACGCTCGAGCGCGCCCGCAACGCCACCGTCGGCTATCTGCCGCAGGATGGCCTCGCACTCTCCGGCCGCAGCGTCTTCGAGGAGTGCCTCTCCGTCTTTGACGACCTTCGCTCCATGGAGCAGGAGCTCGAAACACTGTCGGTCTCGCTCGCCGAGCTCGATCCAGCCTCAAACGCGTACGCTGCGGCCGCGGATCGGTTTTCGAGCCTGGACTCGCGCTTTCGTGCGCACAGCGGTTACTCGCTCGATGCACAGGTAGGCGCTGTTCTCGATGGCCTCGGCTTCAGCAAATCCGACTGGCCTCGCCAGACTCAGGAGTTCTCCGGTGGCTGGCAGATGCGCATCGCGCTCGCCAAGCTGCTCCTGGCCAAGCCAAGCCTGCTGCTGCTCGACGAGCCCACCAACCATCTCGACCTCGAAACCCGCAACTGGCTCGAGGACTACCTGCATCGTTATCCCAACGGCTACATCCTCATCTCGCACGATCGCTACTTCCTCGATGTCACGGTCACCAAGATCATCGAGATATGGAACAAAGAGCTGCACGTCTATCACGGCAACTACGAGCGCTACCTCGAGCAGAAGCAGGAGCGCCGCGCCCAGCTCGAATCCGCGTACCGCAATCAGCGCGAGCACATCGAGCATCTCGAGACCTTCATCAATCGCTTCCGCTATCAGGCGACCAAGGCGAAACAGGTGCAGAGCCGCATCAAGGAGCTCGACAAGATCGAGCGCATCGAGCTGCCGCAGGAAGAGCCGGTGATTCACTTCACCTTCCCGCAGCCTCCCGCCTCCGGCCGCAGCGTCGTCGAAGTCCGCGATCTCGCGAAGCACTACGGCGCAAAGCAGGTGCTGGAAGGGGTGAATTTCACCATCGACCGCGGCGACCGCATCGCCCTCGTCGGCGTCAACGGCGCAGGCAAATCTACCCTGATCCGCATGCTCTCCGGCAGCGAAGGTCCATCCAGCGGAACGCTCAAACTCGGCCACAACGTCACCGCCGAATATTTCGCGCAGGACCAGTACAAGGTGCTCAACCCCAACGCCCGTATGCTCGACGACATCAGCAGCATCGCGCCCCGCGTTCCCCAGGCCGATCTCCGCGGGCTGCTCGGCTGCTTTCTCTTCTCCGGCGACGACGCGTTCAAGACCCTCGGCGTGCTCTCAGGCGGAGAGCGCAATCGCTATGCGCTCGCCCGCATCCTCGTCAGCCCGGCGAACTTTCTGCTGCTCGATGAGCCCACCAACCACCTCGATCTCCGCGCCAAGGAAGTTCTGCTCGAAGCCATCCGCAACTTCAGCGGCACCGTCATCTTCGTCTCGCACGACCGCTACTTCCTCGACGCGCTCGGCACCCGGGTCTTCGAGGTTGCGGACGGCACGGTGCATGTCTACCCCGGCAACTACGAAGACTATCTCCGCCGCAAAGCTGGCCTCGCCGACCCCGTAGCCGCCGCCGTTGTTGCGACCCCTATGGCCTCGGTCGAGCCAGCAGAGACCAATGGCCGCCCCGCGCGGCGCGTGAACCCGATCAAGCAGAAGCAGATGCGCGACCGCCTCATCTTTGTCGAAGAGCAGATCCCGCGCATCGAAACCTCCATCGCGGAAACAGAAAAGGCACTCGGCGATTTCATCAGCGCCGAAGAAACGCAACGCCAGAGCGTCACGCTCGAAACCCTGCGCGCCGAACACGCCAGCCTCTCTGCCGAATGGGAAGATCTGATGCAGCAGCTCGAAGAACAAGCAAGCGTCTAGTCCGCCGGCCATATTCATCTGCATCTCACTTATCGGAAAGATGAGTGATGCTCCCGATGATCAAGTCACGAAACCCGCTGCGTCTCTATCCCACGCCATGGAAGGGGGAAGCGGTCTTTGCCTGCCGCAAATGCCAGCGCAGAATGAAGAAGCACGACGGTCCCGACGCACTCAGAAGACTGAAAAAATGGTTCAAGAGGCGTGCACGATCTACACCCGAAGCGCGCGCCGTCAGCGTCATCGAGGTCTCATGCCTCAAGTTGTGTCCCAAGGGCGGCGTCACTGTCTTCTCCGGCCGCCATCTTGGCAGGGAGTTGGGAGTCTCGATCGCGCGTTCGGAGGAAGACCTTGAAAGGCTCTACTGCGAGCTCACCGAAGTAGCCTTATCCCCGGAGAACGCAACACTGACGTGACGCGTCTTCCCCTGGTCGGCCGTCGCATACGTCACCGTGCGATTGCCGAAGTTCTTTGAATCGGACTGCTGCAGGTTGCCCAGCGCCATCGTCGTCTGGAACTCGCTCATGCCTTGCTTTGCCATGTGCTGCGAGACCGCCTGCCACACATCCGCCGGCCAGTGATAGAGCGTCTTCGGATCGTCATAGAAGAAGATGTCATCGCAAGCCCAGGTTGAATTTGCTCCATCCAGCGACGCCACTGGCGCCGCGAATTCGCCGTCGCGCCCCGGCTCCGTGAAGACCACAAACGCATTCTTCGGCCCGCGCGGAATGCTGCTCGCCCAGTCCCGCGGCGTGGTCGCCTCCACAAAGTCTTTCACCCGCAGCTCCTGCGTGGGTGGCAGCCATCCCGCCGGCTGGGTGAAGACAATCCGGCCCGTGCGATACGGATAGTAGATAACCGTATAGCCCGTCTTCATCCACACAGATTTGCCATTCAGCACGCGCGCCGACTTCACGCTGTCGATCAGCATGTGCTTCACATACACCAGTTGGTCCGGGTTGACGGGACGCTCCGCCTGCTTGTTCACCGCGACTCCCGGTGCATTGCGCTCGCGTTCGTAGGAAATAATCCGCCATGCCGCAATCGCCAGCACCAGCAGCGTGATCGCGCCAATAATCTTCCAGGTCTTCATCGAACCTCTTTCGGAACTAAATAGACGGCTGTTCCAACTGCTCCTCCGGGTGCATCAGCGACGCCGCCGTCAACGCATCCGCTTCACGCAGCTCGGGGAAGAATGCCGTCCACAGTCCCGTCACGATCAACGAGCCAATGCCGCCCAGCACCACGGCGCGCACCGGCCCCATCCACTGCGCCGTCAATCCGCTCTCGTATTCGCCCAGTTCATTCGATGCGCCGACAAACAGAGAGTTGACCGCGCTCACCCGGCCGCGCATCGAAGCCGGCGTCGCCAGTTGCAGCAGGGAAGAGCGGATCACCACGCTCACCATGTCCGCCGCGCCCAGAATCACCAGCGCCGCAAGCGACAGCCACAGGCTGCGTGACAGCCCGAACACGATCGTCGTCACCCCAAAGATGGCGACGCAGATGAACATCATGCGTCCCGCGCGGCGGCGGATGGGCCGGAACGACAGCAGGATTGACACCGTAAGCGCACCCAGCGCCGGCGCGGCCCGCAGCACTCCCAGCCCTCGCGCGCCGGTGTGCAGTATGTTTTCTGCGAAGATGGGCATCAACGCCACCGCCCCGCCCAGCAGTACGACAAACAGGTCCAGGGTCACCGATCCCAGCAGCAGCTTCGCGCGCCACACATAGCGCAGCCCGTCCAGTAACAGGTCGAAGGTCGTCGAGCGGTGCTCCATCCGTCCCGGACGCACCGCAAGCATGCCAATCAGGATGAGAAAGCCGATTACCGTGCACAGCGTGAAGAGAAAGACCACCGGTGCTCCGGCAATATGCCCCATGCCCCACCGCGTCAGCGGCAGCGTAAACAGCAGCCCGCCCACCGCCGGGCCGGCAATGTTGGCCATTTGAAATACCGTCGCGCCCCACGTCACTGCATTCACAAAATGCTCCGCCGGAACCAGGTGCGGCACCAGCGCCGAACTCGCCGGCCCGCTGAACGCCCGTCCCGTTCCGATGAAGAACAGCACCGCATAAATCGGCGCAATGCGATGAATGCCATGGAACGCGAACAGAAACAGCGTCAGCGTACACACAAACTGCAGCGAGTAGCAGACCAGGATCACTGCACGGCGATCGAAGCGATCCGCCGTGTGGCCGGCCGGCAGCATGAAAATGAGTCCCGGAAGAAACAGCGCCAGCCCGGTATAGCCAAGATCGATCGGGCGATGCGTGATCAGGTACACCTGCCACGCCACCGCCACGGCCTGCGCCTCCGCGCCCATAATCACAATCGCGCGGGCCATCTGGTAGAGCCGAAAATCGCGGTAGGCAAATGCGGCCGCGCCGCGACTGCCAGGCTCCTCTGTCTTTCGTTCGCTCATGCTCTGGTTTTTCGCAGGCCCGTGCTCGTGCAGGCTGCTTCTATTGTCGCAGCACATGCACCTTTGTTCGATTCCAGCATTCGGTATAGGTGCAGAACGTGCCCCGACTGCTCCCCGACCGCTCATGTGGCCTTTGTGAACGGAAGCCACGCCGAGTGAATCTCCCCCGCAGAACAATGCAGACCAAAGTAGTACCGAAAATGCTCTACTCTGGATTCTCGCCCGCCATGCCCGACTCCGACGGCAACGCCTCGCATCGACCGCACGAGTCTGCCGCGCCCCGGCTGCCGCTCGGCGAAGGCGCATCCTCCGCCTCGGCCGCTCTGCCCTCCGCCGCGTCCCGCCCACAGCATCCTCTGCATCCGGTCGCCGGTGTTGTCGGCGTCTTCGTCTGCGGGTTGGTCGCCTTCCTCACGCTGTACGCCACGCAGCCGCTGCTGCCCTTGTTCGAGACGCTCTTTCACGCCTCCAAGTCCGCGGTCGGCTGGACGGTCAGCGCCTCCACGCTCGGCGTCGCGATTGCCGCTCCGCTGCTCGGCACCTTCACCGAGCGTATGAACCGCAAGCGCGTCATCCTCATCTCGATCGTGCTGCTCGCCGTGCCCACATGCGCGGCGGCCACGTCTACTTCGCTCGGCTGGCTGATCTTTTGGCGGCTGCTGCAGGGGCTCATCACGCCCGGCATCTTCGCCACCACCATCGCCTACATTACCGAGGCGTGGCCGCCCACCGCGGTCGCTCCCGTCATGAGCATCTATGTCAGCGGCACCGCGCTCGGCGGCTTCTCCGGCCGCGCTGTCACCGGCATCCTCGCAGACCACGCCGGTTGGCGTGCATCGTTCCTGCTGCTCGGCATCATGTCTCTCGGCGGCGCCGCGCTGGTCGCATGGCTGCTCCCGGACCATCCGCGCGCGCACAATGCGGAAGCGCGCCCCGCATTCCGCCAGGCTTTCCTGCCCATGCTTGACCACCTGCGCAATCCGCGCCTGCTCACCACCTATCTGGTCGGCTTCAACGTCCTCTTCTCGCTCGTCGGCGTCTTCACCTACATCACCTTCTATCTCGCCGCCCCGCCCTTCTCGCTCTCGACTGCCGAACTCAGCCTGCTCTTTGTCGTCTATCTCGTTGGCCTGGTCGCCACGCCGCTCGCCGGCGCACTGCTGCCGCGCGTCGGCCTTCGCAGCGGCATCACCGGCTCCATCCTGCTCTCGCTCGCCGGCGTCCTGCTCACCCTGATGCACTCTCTTCCGGTAGTCATCGTCGGCCTCGCGCTGTGCTGTACCGGCGTCTTCATCTCGCAGAGCTGCGCCACCAGCTTCCTCCGCGAAGCCGCATCGGAGTCAACGCGCGCCTCCGCCGTGGGCATGTATGTGGCGTGCTATTACATCGGTGGGACAGTGGCGGGCGTCGCGCCCAGCCTGGTATGGAAGCTCGGCGGGTGGACCGCATGCGCCACCATGGTGGCCGTCATCGATGTGATCTCGATCGTGATCGCCCGCCGCGGCTGGAGAGAGGCCGTTCCTGCTTAGGAAACTCTGCATCACCCCCATCATCATCTGGACCGGAACGAAAGATCACGAACTTCGTCATCTCGACCGGAGCGAAGCGAAGAGATCCGCTTTATCGCCGTCATCAAACGGGCGCTCAGAGTTATTCAGAATTATTCGCGCCGATTACTTGCCGTGCAGATAACTCTTGTACTGAGTGTCCACAATCCCCAGATTCCGCGCCAGCCCCAGCTTCGCCTGGTTGTAGCTCAGCGTGTCTGCAATCAACTGCGATTGTGCCTGCGATAACGAAGCTTGCGCCTGCACCACCGGCAGGTTGTCATCGACGCCCGCGGCAAAGCGGTCGCTCGCGTCAGACAACACGCGCGTCGCCAGGCCCACGTTCTGCTCCGACACACGCACCAGCGCCTGCGATGAACTCAGGTCCAGCATGCTGTCCCGCAGTTGCTGATCGATCTGCTGCTTCAGATCAGCCAGCCGGTTCAGGGTGTCGGCCTTTTGCGCCTCGGCCACATCGGCATCGCCGCGAAACTGCGCTTCCTTGAAGAGCGGCAGTTTTAGCTCGCCCATTGCGACAAATGTGCCGTGGTAGAGGCCATGCGTCACTCCGGTCACGCCATAGTTGCCGCTCGCGGTCACGGTAGGCAGCCGCTCGTAACGGGCTGCGGAACGGGAAAGCTCTGCCGAGCGCAACTGCCGCTGCATGCCCTGATAGTCCTGCCGGCTCTGATACGCGAGATGGCGCGCATCCTCAATCGACATCTGCTCCAGGTCGGCGTACGGCGCGGTGTCGGTCAATTGAATCGCCTGCTCCACCGGCACGCCAATCTCGCGCTTCAGTAGGATCTTGTCCTTCTCGAATACGTTTTGCGCGGCAATCACTTTCTGCTGCTGGGTCTGGTATTGCACCCGCGCCCGCAGCTCATCCAGCCGTGCCGCCGTGCCCGCTTCGTGTTCCGCCTGCGCCTGCTTCAGCAGAGTTTCATCCGCTCGCAGCAGCGCTTCGGCACTGTCAATCTGCGATTGGTCCGCCAGCGTCTTGAGGTACTGATTCCCGACGTTCAATACCACCAGCCCACGGCTGGACTGCGTGTTGTAAAACGCGGCCTTCACGCTCTCCTTCGCAGAGCGATATCGCGTGTATGCCGCCAGATCAAACGCTGTCCAGTTCAGCGCAGCATCTGCCGTCGTTACGTCCACCTTCACGATCGTCTTGAACTGCGCGGGATTGACGCCGGGAATCAGCGTCGCAATCTGTTGAAATTTGCTGGCGCTGAATCCATAGGTCGCAAGGTTGTACTGATGCGCGCCCGTGGATGCCTCTGCCTTCACGTAGGGCAGCAGAGAATTCAGCGACTCTAGCCGCTGCGCATCCGTCTGCTGTTGCTGGATGCGTGCCTGCGTGATCGCAAGGTTTGCCTGGATGCCGCGCTGGATCGCGTCATCGAGCGTCAGTTGCAGCGTCTCCGGCGAAACCGTGCCCATGGTCACGCTGCCGTAATACGGGTTCTGCGCCGAGCTGGGGTTCAACACCAGTTGCGCCGCTGGAGTCGTCACAGCAGCCGCCGTGGATGAAGACAAAGAAGATCCAGATGAGGTTGCGCCCGAAACGCTCCCGGCATCCGTCACAGGACCCCCGCCCGCCCCGCTTGAATCGGCTGTCGTGGCTGCGCTGGAATTCCCCCTACTCGATGTTCCCGACGTGTACGAAGGCGGCGGGGCATTCACGCCCCCGCCCGACAGCGGATCCTGCGCATACAGCCGCGCGCCGCCGCAGGCCATTGCGACGCACACCATCCCGATTGCAATCTGTTGCTTCACCCGCTCGAGGGTCTCCAGGAAGAAAATCTGCTCTTTAGATCATTCGAGATGCGTCGAGTTGCCAAAACTTTGTGTCCCGGCACCCAGCATTCGTCCCAAAGCGCTCTTTTTCTGCGCCTTGCCGTATATGCGCTGCATACAATTGTCCTATGTCCGGCCACACTCTGTCACAGACCGAATCGCCACTGCGCGTCGTCCACACGGTCTGCTCTCATGACTGCCCGGACTCCTGCGCCGTTCTCGTAAGCGTCGATGTCAACGGCCGCGCACAGAAGGTCGCCGGCGATCCCGACCATCCCGTCACCCGCGGATTTCTCTGCGGCAAGGTCGCTCAATATCTCGATCGCGTCTACTCGCCCGATCGCCTGCTCCATCCCATGCGCCGCCGCGCCGGTGTCGCCAAGGGCTCGCTGCCCGCCGGACGTGAGGCCGAGAGCTTCGAGCGCATCCCCTGGGACGAAGCCCTTGACAGCATCGCGCATCGTCTCGCCGCCATCGCGGAGCAGCACGGTCCCGAATCCGTCCTGCCCTATTCCTATGCCGGCACCATCGGCGTGCTCGGCTACGGCTCCATGGACCGCCGCTTCTTTCACCGGCTCGGCGCCTCGCAGCTCGATCGCACCATCTGCGCCACCGCCGGCGGCGACGCCATCCTCTCCGTCTACGGCCGCAAGCTCGGCACCGATACCGAGCAGTTCCATCGCGCGCGGCTGATCGTCGCCTGGGGCGCGAACATTCACGGCAACAGCGTCCATCTCTGGCCGCAGATCGAAGAAGCACGCCGCAATGGCGCGCGCCTCATCGTCATCGATCCCTATCAGACGCGCACCGCGAAGCTCGCTGACTGGCACATCGCCATTCACCCCGGCACGGACACTGCGCTCGCGCTCGGCATGATGCACGTCATCTTCGGCGAAGGTCTCGAGGACCGCGCCTATCTCGATCAGCACACCATCGGAGCGAAGGAACTCGCCGCCCGCGCACGCGAGTACACGCCCGAGCGCGTCGCGGCATGGACCGGCATGACCGCCGACGAAGTCCGCGCTCTGGCCCGCGAATATGCCACCACGCAGCCCGCCGCCATTCGGCTCAACTACGGTATCCAGCGCTCGGAGAACGGGGGCACCGCCGCGCGCGCCGTCTGCATGCTCCCGCTCCTCACCGGCGCATGGAAGCATCTTGGCGGTGGCCTCCAGCTCTCGACCAGCGGCGCATTCCGTTTTGATTCCCAGACCCTCGAGCGCCCCGACCTGATGTACGCCAGCCCGCTTGGCCGCGCCGCGCGCGTCGTGAATATGTCCCGCCTCGGCAACGCACTCACCGAGCTCAACGATCCGCCAGTCCACGCGCTCTTCGTCTACAACTCCAACCCCGCCGCTATCGCCCCCGACCAGAACACCGTCCTTCGCGGCATGACGCGCCCCGATCTCTTCACCGTCGTGCACGAGCAGTTCTGGACCGACACCGCCGACTACGCCGATATCGTGCTCCCCGCCACCACCTTTCTCGAGCACGCGGACATCCAGGGCGCCTACGGCCACTACTACGTGCAGCTCTCCGACCAGGCCATCGCGCCGCTGGGCGAAGCGCGCTCGAACGTCTGGCTCTTCGGCCAGCTCGGCCAGCGCATCGGTTTCCCCGAACCCTGCTTCCGCGACACCGAGCAGGAGATGCTCGCGCAGGTCCTCAGCGATGAGCAGTGCGGACACCGCATCCGCAAATGCAAGGCATCACGCTCGACCAGCTTCGCCGCGAGCACAGCGTGCGCCTCCGTTGGGCCGGCGAGCCCGATGCGCCCTTTCAGCCTTTCGCCAACGGTGGCTTCGGCACGCCCTCCGGCAAGGGCGAGCTCTTCTCCGCCGCGCTGGCCGAGCAGGGACTCGATCCGCTGCCATCCTTCACGCCCCCCAAAGAATCGCGCCACAACCCCGACCGCGCCTACCCGCTCGAATTTCTCGGGCGCAAGGCCGACAACTACATGAACTCCACCTTCGCGAATCTCGCCCCGCACCAGAAAATGGAGTCCGCCCACACCGGCCGCCTCGAGATCCACCCCGACGACGCAGCGCGGCGCGGCATTCGCGAGGCCGATGCGGTGGAAGTCTTCAACGACCGAGGACGCATCCGCCTCGTCGCACAAATCCACACCGGCGTCCCCGTAGGCGTCGTCGCATCGCGCCTCAACTGGAACAAGCTCTCTCCCAACGGCAGCAACGTGAACGCGCTCACCTCCGACCGGCTGACCGACATCGGCCGCGGCCCCACTTTTTATTCCACCCTGGTTGAAGTAGCGCGCGTGGAATCCTCGCAGCATGGCTGAAAGCTCGTTTCAATGCGCGGGCTGCGGCGAATCGAACGAGAGCTTCGTCGATGAATCCGCCGGCCAGCATCAGAGCTACGTCGAAGACTGCCAGGTCTGCTGCAAACCCAACCTGCTCGACATCCGCTGGAGTGCCGCCGACCAGGCGTTCCTGATCCATGCCGAGCTCGAAAGTTAATCCAACACCGGCCCGATTCGTGCCCCGCGTTGGTCGTCTTCGCCCCGGTTGCTATAGAATCGGCTTTCCAGCACGAAAGAGCGGAAGTTCGATTTTGGTTGCAGTGAGGGTGTGCCTATTTTTCCCGTCATTCGGCGGAGCATGAGCTCCCAGATCCAGCAGGACAAGACCATTCGTCTACGGATTTTTCAAACTCTGTCGCTGAAAGGCTTGGGTGCTCTGGCCCTGTTCTTCTCTATCGTTGCGCCTGCGTTCGCGCAAAACAGCAACGTCATCTCTGAAATCCGCGTCATCGGCAACCGCCGCATCCCCAAGGAAACCATCCTCGCCCGCCTCTACTCCCATGTCGGCGACAACTACGACCCCGCCACCTCCGAGCGCGACTTCAACTCCCTTTGGAACACCGGCTACTTCGAAGACGTCCGCATCGAAAAAGAGGACACGCCCAAAGGCGAAGTGCTCGACATCTTCGTCCGTGAAAAACCGACCATCCGTGAGATCAACTACAAGGGCCTGAACTCGGTGACGCAGTCGGACGTGCTCGACCGCTTCAAGAAGGAGAAGGTCGGCCTCACCGTAGAGAGCCAATACGATCCCACGCGCATCGCCCGCGCCATCGCCGTCCTTAAGTTGCTGCTCGGCGAGCACGGGCACCAGTTTCCGACCATCACTCCGGAGATCAAAACCATTCCGCCGTCTTCCGTCGCCGTCACCTTCAATATCAAGGAAGGCCCCACGGTCAAAGTCGGCAACATCCGCTTCACCGGCAACAAGAATCTGAACTCGCGCACATTGCGCTATGCCATGCGCAACCTGCGGCCGATCGGAATTCCGCACTCCATCTTTCTGGAGAACCTCTTCGCTCGCACCTACGACGCCAGCAAGCTCGAAGAGGACGCGGATCGCGTCCGCGTGGCCTACCAGAATCACGGCTACTTCAAGGCCATCCCTGGGGAACCTTCAACCCACATCCGCAACGAAGGCGGGCTCTCCCTGCTGACCTTTAGGCCGAAAAAGGGCAAGCGCATCGATATCACGATTCCTATTGAAGAAGGCGAGCGCTACCGCCTGGGCGGCATCACCTTCACCGGCAACACCGCGGTCAGAAATGTTCGCGCCCTGCGCGCGCAGTTCGCTATCAAGGACGGCGAGTACTTCAACTACACCGCCATTGCCAAGGGCCTCGAGAACCTCCGCAAGGCCTACGGCAGCCTGGGCTACATCAACGCCGGCATCGTTCCCAATACGCGCTTTGACGAGGCCAAGAAGCAGCTCTTTCTCGACATCGACATCGATGAGGGCAAGCCCTACTACGTCTCCAAGATCGAATTCACCGGCAACACCGTCACCCGCGATCCCGTCATCCGCCGCGAGCTGCTGCTCGAAGAAGGCCAGGTCTACAACAGCAATCTCTGGGAGCAGAGTCTGCTCCGCCTCAACCAGCTCGACTACTTCGATCCGCTCCATGTTGACCAGGACTCCACCGCGACACAGGACACGACCAACAACACCGTCTCCCTGCTGCTCCGCGTGCATGAGAAGGGCAAGAACTCCATCGGCCTGAATGGCGGCGTCAGCGGTCTCTCTGGCTCCTTCCTCGGCCTCAACTACCAGACCAATAACTTCCTCGGCCTCGGCGAAACGCTGAGCGTACAGGCCAACCTCGGCAACCTGCAGCGTAACCTGTCGTTCGGCTTTACCGAGCCCTACTTCCGCAACAAGCCCATATCGCTCGGCTTCCAGGTCTTCTCCAGCAAGTCTGATTACAACGCCGCAAAGAACTATCAGATATCGACCGGAGGCGGCAATCTGAGCGCCGCTCAGCAGTCACTGGTGCAGAACTACAACCAGTCCTCCACCGGCTTTACCGTATCGACCAACTACCTGGTCCGGCACAGCTTCCATCGTCTCGGCCTTACCTACTCGTTCAACAAGAGCTCGATCACTGCCTTCAGTCCGGCATCGACCTCGCTCTTCCAGACGCTCGCCTTCCGCAGCGGCGTGCAGGGCCAGAACGCGCTCCAGGGCATTTACTCCAGCCAGGTCTCCCTCTCGTACACCTACAACAAGATCGCCAATCCCTATAACCCGCACGAAGGCGTCTCCTACACCGCGCTCTTCCAGATTGCCGGCCTGGGTGGCAACGTCAAGTACTACAACCCCATCTTCGAGTATCGCCACTACAACGGCATGCACGGCATCAAGCCGAGCAAGGAAGGTCGCAACGTTCTCGCCTTCCGCTTCCAGGCCCAATACATTCAGGGCATCGGCGGCAAAGTGGCGCCGCCCTTCCAGCGTTTCTACCAGGGTGGCGAGCAGGAGCTTCGCGGCTTTGACATCCGCTCCGGTACGCCCTACGCCTTCATCCCGCAGCGCACCCAGTTCATCCTCACCAATCCCGATGGAACGCTGGTGCCGCGCGATCCCACCAACCCCACCCTGGGCAGTGTCACAGTTCCTATCCCCACCTTCGGCATCGTCTCCGTCGGCGGCGATACCTCATTCACCAGCAACATCGAATACCGCATCCCGCTCGGCGGTCCAGTCACCTTCAAGTTTTTTGACGACTTCGGCATGACAGTGGCCGCCCGCCAGTCGCAGCTCGTCGAGAGCGTCCTCGCTATCGATCAGCTCAACGCCCCGCTCTATGGTTGCCCCGTGTACGTCAGCGGTTCCTGCCAGGGCGGAAGCCGCGTCTCCTTCAGCAGGGATATCCGGCCCCTTGAAGGCTCCAACACAGTGCCCCGCATGTCCACCGGCGCGGAGATCTCCGTGCTGCTCCCCATCGTGCGCGCGCCTTTCCGCATCTACTACGCCTACAATCCCCTGCGCCTCCTCGAGCAGGTTCGCGGCGAAAACCTCATCACCCGCGACATGTTCCCCGCAGGCGGGGCCGGCGACTTCAGCTACGCGCAGTCCCAGCAGTTCTACGGCTCCCTTTACCAGTTGCGAGAGCCGCGCAAGACCTTCCGGTTAGCTGTGAGCACCACCTTCTAGGGAACTTCTGGACCGGTAGCGCGATCAGCACCCGCTGCCCCATCCCTGGTAAGCGCCCGCCTTACCTCAGCCAGAGCCGGAGGACGCCAGGTCCGTCCCGGCTCATCGGAGCAAGCAGAGAAGTATCTCGCAACCGGAAACCTGCTCTATAATCGTCGCAAGTTCCTGAGATGTCCTCTGTCCGTGTCTCTTGTGCGCATACTGTGCCCGCCTGGGCGCCAGGTGGCCGCAACGGAAGTGCGCAAAAGGGGAGAGCACAGGGCAGCGCGCCGGGAATGCCTTGCACACGCAATCAGGACACCCAACACGAACTTAAGGAGTTCTTTAACCGTATGAAGCGTTCTTTGTCACTCGTCTGCATGCTCGCGTCCACACTGGGCATGAGCGCGTTCGCCCAGGCTTCTGCGCCATCGCAGACCGCAGCAGAGCCACCCTCCGCCCCCGGTGCGGCCCTTTCCACCGCCCCCGCCGGCCCAACCAAGATCGCGGTGATCCAGTTTGAAGCCGTCGTCGGCCAGACCAACGAGGGCCAGCGCGCCTTCGCCGAGCTGAACACCAAATTCCAACCCAAGCAACAGCAGATCAAATCCGAGAGCGACGAAGTCGATACCCTCAAGAAGGACCTGCAAGCTTCCGGGGATAAGCTGAGCGAGACAGAGCGCGCCAGTCGTACCCGTACTCTCGATGAGAAGGAAAAGACCCTGCAGCGCAACGTGGAAGATGCCCGCAACGACTTCTCGGGCGAGATGAACGAGAAGTTCAGCGGAATCGCGCAGAAGGTTGCTGGCGTCATGACGCAGTATGCGCAGCAGAACGGCTATACCCTGATCCTCGACGCCGGCTCGCAGCAGCAGCAGCAGTCGCCGATCCTCTGGGCGGCCGAATCCACCAACATCTCCGAAGCCGTCCTCCAGGCCTACAACAAGCAGTCGGGTGTTCCGGCCCAGCCGGCCGCCGCAGGCGCGCCCCGGACGGGCGTGACCCCCACGCGGACCCCGGCCCGCACCACCACTCCGGCTCCCCGCACCCAGCACTAAACCTCAGCCGACGGGCTCCGGATAGCTTTGTCCGGGGCCTGCCTGCAAGCCCGGTCCGGCCGAGCTGCAGGCCCCTCTCCAGCTGTGGAAATTTCTGTGGATCGCGGGCTCTCCCCGCTAGGTCAACTCCGTGCCTGCACGGAATTCAGAGCAGGCCAAGCCGCCACGAACAGCGCAACTCATTCGTTACCAACCGCTTATGCCTGTTTGCCATTCGAGCGCCGTGGTGAATAGAAGATGAACGCAGGAATCGGCCACAAAGAGCTTTCCACAGATTGGCCAAGCCATTGAAAATCCGAGGCATCATTTCCCGGCGTCTTCGCCCACTTTCAGCACCGCCAGGAAAGCTTCTTGTGGTATGTCCACTTTCCCGATCCGCTTCATGCGCTTCTTGCCTTCTTTTTGCTTCTCCAGCAGCTTGCGCTTGCGGCTAATGTCGCCTCCGTAACATTTGGCAAGCACATTCTTGCGCAGCGCCGCGACTGTCTCCCGCGCGACAATCTTTGAGCCGATCGCCGCCTGGATCGCCACCTCGAACTGCTGTCGCGGAATCAGCTCCCGCATCTTCGACACCAGCGCCTTACCCCGCTCGTATGCGAAGTCGCGATGCACAATGATCGAGAGCGCATCCACCGGCTCGCCGGAGACCAGGATGTCCAGCTTCACCATCGGCGACGACCACGAGCCCGACAGGCTGTAGTCCAGCGATGCGTAACCGCGGGAGACCGATTTCAGCCGGTCATAGAAGTCCAGCACGATCTCGTTCAGCGGCAGCTCGTAGGTCAGCATCACCCGTATTGGCGTCACGTACTCGAAGTTCTGCTGCCGGCCCCGCTTCTCCTCCACCAGTTTCAGAATGCCGCCGACGTACTCCTCATTGGTCAGGATCGTCGCGCGGATCACCGGCTCCTCGATCTCCTCGATCTCGCTCGGATTCGGCCAGCGCGAGGGGTTGTCCACCTCGATCTGGCTGCCGTCGGTCAACCGGATCTTGTACCGCACTCCCGGCGCCGTAGTGATCAGGTCCAGGTCGAACTCCCGCTCCAAACGCTCCTGGATGATCTCCATGTGCAGCAGCCCGAGGAAGCCGCAGCGGAAGCCGAACCCCAGGGCGGCAGAGCTCTCCGGCTCCATCGAGAAGGACGAATCATTCAGCCTTAGCTTCTCCAGCGCCTCGCGCAATAGCGTGTGCTCGTGCGAGTCGACCGTATACAGGCCGGCGAAGACCATCGACTTGATGTCCTCGAAGCCCGGCAGCGCTGCCGCCGCGGGCCGTCCATCCTCCGTGATGGTGTCGCCAATCTTGGTATCGCCGAGATTCTTGATGGTCGCCACAAAGAAGCCGACCTCGCCCGCTCCCAGCTCTGCAACCTCCACCGGCTTCGGCGTCAGGATACCCATCGATTCCACATCGAAGACTCGCCCATTCGACATCAGCCGGATGCGTGCGCCCTTGCGCAGTGTGCCCTGCATCACGCG
The DNA here is from genome assembly GCA_963757575.1 of uncultured Acidobacteriaceae bacterium. Classification (GTDB taxonomy): domain Bacteria; phylum Acidobacteriota; class Terriglobia; order Terriglobales; family Acidobacteriaceae; genus KBS-83. Next base: position 635,642 of record CAVWSD010000002.1, on the reverse strand, counting down.
AGTCAGCACAATCACGCCGCGATACGTGTCGAACCACGAGTCGAAGATGAGAGCCTGCAGCGGCGCCTCGGGGTCGCCCGTAGGCGGCGGCAGCCGGTGAACGATTGCTTCCAGAATGGCCTCGACGTTCTCGCCCGTCTTCGCGCTCACGGGAATCGCGTCCGTGGCATCGACGCCGACGGTGTTCTCGATCATCTCCTGCGTGCGCACGATGTCCGCGCTCGGCAGATCGATCTTGTTGATCACCGGAATCATGTCCAGGCCGTTGCTGATGGCCAGATAGGCGTTCGCCAGCGTCTGCGCTTCCACGCCCTGGGTGGCATCCACCACCAGCAGCGCACCCTCGCACGACGCCAGCGAGCGAGAGACTTCATAAGAGAAGTCCACATGCCCCGGCGTATCGATCAGGTTGAGCTGGTAGAGTTCGCCGTCCTTTGCCCTGTACATCATGCGGACAGCATGGGCCTTGATCGTGATGCCGCGCTCGCGCTCCAGGTCCATGGCATCCAGCACCTGGGCCTGCATCTCGCGCGCGCTCACCGAACCGGTCAGCTCCAGCAGCCGGTCGGAAAGCGTGGATTTGCCATGGTCGATGTGCGCGATGATCGCGAAATTACGTATGTGCCTGGTGTCCATGGATGCGGAAATATGTAGTTTGCGAATGAGTCGTGTGTCAGGGTGCGTCGCGCGGGAACGAGCGAATGTGCCGGAATATCTTCACTGCAGTCCATGCGAAAAGCACCACCGTCCGCATGGCTTTCCGTCAACAAAAGCCACACTTCGAGGAATCGTGCCAAAACACAACAACAGTGAAAATGTGCAACAGTACCGAAGTCCGCTCGAAGCTTGAGTTTATCATCGGCACGCCGCAGGCCGCCGCTCTACAATGGCGCGAGGATCACCTCTGAACCGCATGGATGTTTCAAAGTCTTCCGCCGCTCTCGTGCAGGCGGCCCTCCTCCTTGTCTGCTGCGGCGCTGCCACAGCAGCACGCCCATCCGCGCAGAAGAAGACGCAGCTTCCATCACAGGCCGCCCGGAGTACGCAACAGGCGGCGCCCCCGACTCCCCGGGAACAGCAGGTGATCTCCGCTGCCGAAAACCAGTACGAAAGCGGCGTACGCAATTACCACTCCGGCGATCTCGCCGCGGCCAAGCGTGACTTCGATAACGCGGTCGACACCATGCTCTCCAGCGGGGTCGATCTCAAAACGAGTCCGCAGCTCAGCGACGAGTTCGAACACATCGTCGATGCCGTAAACGCGCTGGAGATGGACGCGCTCAAGCAGGGCAATGGCTTTGCGGCGCCGATGGAGCAGACGCCTGTCGGTGTCGCCAATGACGTCACCTTTCCCGTGGATCCGAATATTCGCGCCGCCGCCGAAGCAGAACTCAGGACCACGCAGTCCGACCTGCCCCTGGTCATCAACGACGCCGTCACCAGCTACATCGGGTACTTCTCCAACACCTCCACCGGACGCAACACCATCATCAGCTCGCTGCGCCGGGCCGGACGTTACAAGGACCTCATCGAGCGCACCCTTCGTGAAGAAGGTGTTCCCGCCGATCTCATCTACCAGGCCATAGCCGAATCAGGCTTCCAGGTGCAGGCCGTCAACGGGCGTTCCGGTGCTGCCGGCATGTGGCAGTTCATGCCGTTCCGCGGCGCCTATGGGCTGGAGCGCAACGGCTGGGTAGATGAGCGCTTCGATCCCGAGAAGTCCACCCGCGCCTATGCGCGCGAGATCAAGAAGAATTACCAGCAGTTCGGCGATTGGTATCTCGCAATGGCCGGCTATGACTGGGGCCCCGGCAACGTACAGCGAGCCGTCCAGCGCACCGGCTACGCCGATTTCTGGGAGCTCTATAGGCGCAACAACCTGCCGCAGGAGACAAAGAATTACGTCCCCATCATCCTGGCCGCCGCCGTCATGGCGAAGAACCCTGTGCAGTACGGCCTCACCGAAATCAATGCCGATCCGGCGGTGGTCGACGACACCGTGACGGTGAACGGCTCCATCGATCTTCGTCTGGTGGCCGATATCGTCAACGTGCCGGTGCAGCAGATCGTGGGTCTCAACCCCAGCCTGCTGCGCATGATGACGCCGCCCGACGAGCCATACGATCTGCATCTGCCCACCGGCAGCAAGTCCGATTTCATGGAGGCAATCGCAGAGATTCCGCCGGACAAGCGGACTGCGTGGCGCTACCATCGCGTGCAGCCGGACGATACCCTGGCGGCGCTGGCGAAGACCTACCACGTCTCTGCATCGGACATCGCCTTCGTGAACCAGCTCGAGCCGACCGCGGACATCTCCGGCGAAGACGCATTGATCATCCCCACAGTTCCGGCTGCCGCATCCGGCATGCAGCGCAGCAACGCCCGCTACCGCGTGGAGCACGAAGATACCCTGGTTACGCTCGCGGATCGCTTCAACGTCACCACCGAACAGTTACGGCGCTGGAACCATCTGCACTCCAGTGCCATCCGGCCCGGTCAAACGCTATTCGTGGCCGAGCCGGCGCATGTTTCCGCGTCGGCCAGAGGCAAACGCGGGCGGGGACGAGGTCACGGGAAAGCGCATGGAACCGCGAAGAGCCCCTCAAAGAGCACGTCGCAAGCTGCACACAGCAAGACATCTTCCAAAGCGCAAACCAAGCCGCATCACGACTAGTGGAAGGTGTCGTTCGCGATGCAATTCGCGCTCGACTCACCAACTGAACGCGACGTTGCTCGGTGCCTTCGTGCGATGCGCACGCGTTTCTCGCTTGCGTTCGGTAGCAGACCGTTGCATGCTGTTGCTATAATCCGCGCCGCAGGTGGTGTGGTCGATATTTGCGCTCGCTGCCACAAGCGATGCCAACGAAGAGTGAAGCCCGGAGGCGAACAGATGCAGGATGAACGGAAACTCTTAGCAGCGTACGACGATGGTGAACACGAGCCCGAGGGCAAAGACTACTCGGATGAGCTGGAAGAAGAGATCGATGAAGACGAGGAAGATGAAGAGATCAGCGTTCCTCTCTCTTCGGAGGATGATGGCCACGATGATGACGATGACGGCGAGCCCGCAGGCCGGTCATCGGCATCAGGGGTAGGCAAGTCTTCCAAAGCAGCGGCCAAAAAGGCACCTGCGAAACAGGCGTCTGCCAAAAAGGCACCTGCGAAGAAAGCGCCTGCCAAAAAGGCGGCCAAGAAAGCGCCCGCTAAGAAAGCAGCCAAAAAGAGTTCCAGCAAATCTGCCGCGAAGAAAAGCAGCAGCGCCCGCAGCGGCGGTAAGGCGGCCAAAAAGGCTGCCGGTAAAAAGGGCGCACGCAGTAAATCCACGAAGCGAGGTACTCAATTGGCGGTAAAGAAAGCAGCAAAGAAGAAGTCGGCGAAGAAGTCGGCTAAGAAGGCAACCAAGAAGGCGGCGAAGAAGAAGTCCACCAAGAAGGCCGCGAAGAAGTCATCGAAGAAGAAGTAGTGCAACAGTAGTACGAGGCAAGCAAAAGAGCCCGGCTTCTCGCCGGGCTTTTTTGCGTCTGCACTCTGCCGCCTGGACTATCCGTTCTTCTTTTCCAAATCTGCCAGCGCCGCCAGAACTTCGGTGCTGTGATTCGAAGGATCCACGCCCGTCCACACCTTCGCGATCTTCCCTTCCGGATCGATCAGAAAAGTGTTTCGCTTGGCAATCTTCATACCCATGTAGTTGCCCAGCGAGCCGTATTTCGAAACCGTGGACTTCTGCTCATCGGAGAGCAGCTTGAAACTCAAGCCGTCTTTGGTGCAGAAGGTCTTATGGCTCGCGACGGAATCGACGCTCACCCCCAGGATCACCGCGTTGTCCCGCTGATACTTCGGCAGGTCGTCCTGGAATTTATGCGCCTCCATCGTGCAGCCCGAGGTCATGTCCTTGGGATAGAAATACAGCACCACCCATTTGCCGTGATATTGATCCAGGCTGACCTTCGTGCCCTCCTGCGAGGGAAGCGAAAAATCCGGTGCCTGCTGTCCGACTGCGGGCACAGAATCATCAGCGGCCCGCGCGCTCCGCGTTGCGAATATACCCGCGATGGCTGCGATCACCAGCACGGCCAGAACTGCATAACGTGACGTGGACATCGATACGCCTCCTCCTGAGGACGCTTTTATTAGAGCATCTTCCGTCGCCTCTACGCAGAAGCGGGGCAGAGAAGTGACAATTCTGTGAAGATCGGGCACATGCGTCCGCGCGCGAGCCACGCAATGTTCTACCCCTGCGGCTGCGCCACGATTGAGATTTCCGCAACGTCCGCTGCGGCTACAACCGCCGCGCGGTCGAAGATCAATGTTCGTCCCGCCTCAATCGACAGGCAGGTCGCACGCGCCTCGCGCATCGCCACGATCGTCGCTTCGCCAATAACCGGCACATCGAAGCGCATATCCTGCTTCGGTTTCGCGATCTTCACCACCGTCAGGCTGCGGTCCAGTGTCGATGCCTCATCCTCCAGGGTGCGCATCAGCGCCCCCGCTCGCGCAATGGTAGCGTCGGTGCCCTCCATCGCCTCCACCGTAACGCAGGCCTGGCCCGCAATCACCACTGTCTGCCCAATGTCATAGCCGGCGATTGCTGCCGCCACCTCGCGCCCGTATGCAATGTCTTTTAGCTCCTGCTCGCCGGGTGCACGGCGCGTCAGCACACCGGCTTGTGCCAGCAGCGGTTCCAGGAACGATGTGGACGAGACCAGCTCAATGCCTTCATCGCCCAGCACCTTTGCGATCGCGCCCAACAGCATGTCCGTGTTGCGCGTGCGCAGATTCAGCAGCAGCTTCGCCAGCCGCCAGTCAGGCCGGATGCTGGAAAATATCTGCTTGTGCTTCACCTGCCCGGCCATCACTGCCTGCCGCACGCCGGCGTGCTGGAAAGTCTCAATGAGCCGGGACAATTCGCCCAGCGATAACCAGTGCACGGTCGTACCGCTGTCCTCTGCGGCGCGCGCCTCCATCGCAGCCTCGGTCTCCTCGCGAATGGCTGCGACCACAACCGGCCGTCCCTGTGCGCGCGCTGCATCGAGCAGCAGAAAAGGAAACCGCCCGTTGCCGGCAATCAAGCCCAGCGGCTCGCGCGAATCATGCAGCTCGTTGGTCATGGCTTCACTTCAACACGCCACGCTCGCTTGTCTCCACAAAGCGAAGCAGGTATCGCACCTCTTCGCACGCATTCGCTTCGCCGCGCAATGCCTCCAGCGCCTGGGAAGTATTGCGCTTCGATGCGAGCAGTAATTTGTAGGCATGCTGCAGCGCGCGCAACTGTTCACGCGTAAAACCGCGCCGCTCCAGCCCCACCCTGTTCAGCCCATAGGCGCGCGTCTCGCGCTTCGCGGAAGTCAGCGAATACGGCAGCACATCCTGCGTTATCGTCGTGCCCCCGCCGACGTACGCATGCCGGCCGATACGGCAGTACTGGTGCACGGGGCAGAGCGCGCCCACCGTCGCCCATTCCTCCACGGTCACATGCCCGGCAAGCGTCGCTCCGTTCGCCAGAATGCAGTTATCGCCAATGCTCGAATCGTGTCCGATGTGCGTGTACGCCATGATCAGACAATGCGAGCCCACGCGCGTCAGGCCGCCGCCGCCCGCGGTTCCGCGGGAGATGGTCACGCATTCCCGGATCACCGTTTCTTCGCCGACCTCTACGCTGGTCGGCTCGCCCGCATACTTCAGGTCCTGCGGCGCCACGCCCACGGCCGCAAAGCTGTATACGCGGCATCCGGTGCCCAGCCTGGTGCGCCCATCCAGCACCACGTGCGACACCAGCTCACATCGCTCGCCCAGCACTACCTCGGCGCCCACCGTGCAGTACGGACCAATCTTCGCTGACTCTGGAACGATGGCCCCGGTCTCCACCAGGGCAGTCGGGTGAATACTCACTCGGCAGCGGCCCCGGCCAGCGCCGGCGTCTCCTTCGGCTCGGCCTTGCGCGTTACGCGCGGCACCAGTTGGCACCGGATCTCCGCCTCGCACACCAGCTTGCCGTCCACCCGGGCGTTGCCGCGCATGGTGGCGCCGCGGCGGCTCCACTTCAGCACCTCCACCTCGATGCGCACCTGGTCGCCAGGCACCACCGGAGCGCGAAAGCGCGCTTCATCAATTCCGGTGAAGACCATCAGCTTGTCCTCGCGATCCGGAACTTCGGTCAGCAGCAGCGCGCCGCCCGCCTGCGCCATCGCCTCCACCATCAGCACCCCGGGCATGATCGGGTAGGTGGGGAAGTGCCCCTGGAAGTAAGGCTCATTGATCGTGACATTCTTGATCGCGACGATCCGCTCCATGCGCACCAGCTCCACGACGCGATCGATCAGGAGAAACGGGTAGCGATGCGGCAGGATCGCCATGATCTCGGTGATGCCGAGAGAGGTTGCCGTCTGTGGATTCTCCGTGCTCATACGGAAAACGATTATATATAGCCGCTGCGGCCTACTTCTTCAGCTTGCGCACCGCCGCGTCCACATCGAACATCTCCGGCGGAATGGCGCCGCCATACACCACGTTATAGAGGAAGCGCTGATTGCTCATGTCGCCGTTGTGATACCGCGTGGTCGAGAAGGGCGTCGAGATGCCATTGAACTTGTGGTAGTCGTCGTACTCCTCGCCCTCGACGTTTTTGTCCTTGTAGAGCGGGTCGCGCCACTCGAAGCTGCGCCGGACGGGAAGGTGCGAATTCGCGTCCAGATCCAGCGTCAGGTTGTCGTTGGTGGAAGAGAGAATCGTGATCTTGTCCGCGAGACGGCGCTCCACCTGTTCCTGGCCGCCGTAGAGGTAAAGCGCGCCGGGATCCTTCATCCATACGCGCGCTGCCGCATCCACCGAGTGATTGCGCCGCCGCAGATAATCATCCATCTCGACTTTCGGTACTGCGCGCTTGCCCTTGTAAGTGACTTCCCATCCCTGGTCGCCGACGTAGATCTCGTAGACCTGCCGCTTCTTGCCTAGCTCCACGCGCTCCTTATCCGGAGGCTGACGGTAGTCCCAGAAATCGGTGATCGCCCCCGTCGGCTTGCCCTGATAAAAGCCGGATGTGCGTCCAATCAACTCATACCCCGGAGCGTTCAGCCATGCATCGCCGCCCAGCGCCTGGATCATCTGCTGCAGCAGCGTCTTTACCTTCTGCTGCTCGGCGCTCTGTTCAGCATTCGAGGCCGCGTCGCCAGCCGCCTGCGCGCGCAGGGCAATTGCCCCGCACAGCACCAACGCAAGAACCAGTCCCACTCGCCGAATCGTCATCCCACCAGCACCGCGCCACCGTTCACGTTCAACACCTCGCCGCTGATGAATCCCGCCCACGGCGTGCAGAGGAAGAGGATGGGCGCTGCAATCTCCTCTACCCGCCCTACGCGTCCCAGCGGAATGGTCCCAAAGATCTTCGCTCGTCCAGTTTCCGTCGCCAGGGCGGGCGCGGACATCTCCGTAGCCACCCAGCCAGGCGCCACGCAGTTCACGTAGATCCCGCTGGACGCCAGCTCGCTCGAAAGGCTCTTGGTCAGGGAAATCAGCGCACCCTTGCTCACCGCGTAGTCGGCATGAAAGGCCTCGCCGCGCTGGGCCGCCGTCGAGCTCACCAGCACAACATGTCCCCGCACCTCTCCTTTGGACGCAACTTGGCGCTGCATGGCAGCCACTGCCGCCTGCACCAGCCCGAAGACGCTGTCCAGGTTCACATCCATGGTGCGGCGCCATTGCCGCTCGTCCATCGTCGCGATCGGCGCGTCGTCCGGGGGCCAGATGCCATGGTTCACGACCAGGCAGTCGATGCGTCCGAAGGCGGCGATTGTCTCGGCAACCAGCGCGCGCCCCGCCTCGGCTGAGTCCAGTTCCTTGCCAAATGCGCGGCAGAACTCTGCGCCCCCGCATTCCGTTGCCAGAGCCTCCGCACGCTCACGAGCCGTGCGGTAGTTAAACGCCACGCGAGCGCCCGCCTGCCGGAAGAGCCGCACCGTCGCGGCTCCGATGCCACGGGCTCCCCCGGTGATCAGAGCAACTTTGTCCTCAAGCGCCATCGGCACAGTTGTCGATTGCATATCTGGACGCTATCGAAGGTTCCGCATGTGCGCAACCTGTCCTGCCCTCGTTCTATTTGGCGGTCTTCGATAACTCCTTCTTGCGCGCCGCGATCAGCTTCCGCCGCTCGGCCGGGGGCATTGCCAGTACATCGCGCGTCCGCTTCGGCAGCCTGGCTTCGACGATGTCGCGCGCCGCACGCAGCCGTGCTTCCAGCTCGCTTGTCCGCAGCGCGCTCCATCGTTCCATCGCCACCCAGTGCGCCCGCGCCAGGTAAGGAGCAGGGACAATGCCGTCCACCTCCAGCAGCTCCGCAGCGCCTTCGGGTCCTGCCGCAAACGAGAGCACGCCGTTGCTGTCCGCATCCAGGTTCAGCAGCGCAAACATCTTGCCGCCAATCGCCTTGTCCCCCACCCAGAAGACCAGGTTATTGCCCCACTGCAGCGTCTCCTCCACCAACGGAAGGCGCAGCAGAAAGGCGCGTGCACTCTCGCTGTCCATCCCGAAAGTATGCGGCTGCCGCATCAAGCTGTCGACCATGGTGAGATGTTTTCTAATCCGCGTCACCCAGACCTTGCGACCTCCGCAGCCTGATCACCTCGACGCGATCGCCTGGCCGCGAACTCTATACTGTCTCCACGCATGCCTGACAGCCCAACTGCCCACAACTTCCTCCCCGCCGACGAACAACTGGACTATCTGCAGAAGGGCGCGGCGGAGATCATCCGCGTCCCCGACCTGCGCGAGCGCCTTGAAGAATCGCGCAAGACCGGCCGCCCGCTCCGCGTAAAGGCCGGCTTCGACCCTACAGCCCCCGACCTCCACCTAGGCCACACCGTGCTGATGCGCAAGCTCAAGCACTTCCAGGACCTCGGCCATCAGGTCATCTTCCTCGTGGGCGACTTCACCACGCTCATCGGCGACCCGACCGGCCGTTCCGTAACGCGCAAGCCGCTGACCCGCGAGGAGATCGACCAGAACGCGAAGACCTACACCGACCAGGTCTTCCGCATCCTCGACCGCAACAAGACAGAAGTCCGCTTCAACTCCGAGTGGTTGGGCACGCTCGGTTTCGAAGGCATCATCCGCCTCGCCGCGCACTTCACCGTCTCCCAGATGCTGGAGCGCGAGGAGTTCCACAAGCGCTTCCAGGAAGAAAAGCCCATCTTCATGCACGAGATGCTCTATCCCGCTCTCACAGGGCTACGACTCGGTGGCACTGAAGGCCGATGTCGAGCTCGGCGGCACCGATCAGAGGTTCAACCTGCTGATCGGCCGCGAGCTGCAGCGGCACTACGGCCAGCCATCGCAGATCGTCCTGATGACCCCGATCATCGAGGGCACCGACGGCGTGCAGAAGATGTCGAAGTCGCTGAACAACGCGATCGGCATCCATGAACCGCCGGGGGAGATGTACGGCAAGCTGATGTCCATCTCCGACACCCTGATGTGGAGCTACTGGACCCTGCTCACCGACCTCAAGCAGAGTGAAGTCGATGCATTGAAAGCTGCAGTCGAGAGCGGCGTCGAGCACCCGATGGACGTGAAGAAACGGCTCGCACGGACCATCGTGGCCGGCTTCCACTCTGAAGAGGCAGCGCAAAGGGCCGATGAGAATTGGGCAAAGCAATTCCAGCGCGATGAAACACCGGAAGACCTGCAGGAGGTCGCTATCTCAGCTGCCGAGGCTGGTTGGACGGCGGAAACCGGCGCCATCCGACTCGACAAGCTGCTCGTCCGGCTTCAGCTTGCGAGCTCCGCCGCCGAAGCCACGCGCCTGGTGAAGCAGGGCGCAGTACGGCTCGACGGAGAGATCGTGGAGGGCACGCATGCCCGTATCGTGGTTCCCGGCCGCGTCGTCGTGCGGGCAGGGAAGCGCGCCAAGGCGGCTTTGCTCACCTAACCGGCGGCCACTCTCGCCGCGTCCCCTATAGAATTGCGTTTCCCATGGACGATACTCATCCCAGTCATCCCCACGCCGCCTCACTCGCGGAACTGGAACGCCGCCACGCGCTCGCCGACGAAGCCGGCGGCGCCGAACGCCGCGAGCGCCAGCACCGCGCCGGCAAGCTCTCCGCACGGGAGCGCGTCGAGCTGCTGCTCGACCCCGGCACCTTCGAGGAGACGGACAAGTTCGTCACCCATCGCGCCACGGATTTCGGCATGGACAAGCAGCGCATTCCAGGCGATGGCTTCATCACTGGCTACGGCGCCATCGATGGCCGCACCGTCTTCGTCTACGCGCAGGACTTCACCGTCTTCGGCGGTTCACTCTCCGAAGCCAACGCGGCGAAGATCGTCAAAATCATGGACACCGCCATGCGCGTCGGCTCGCCCATCATCGGGCTCAACGACTCCGGCGGCGCCCGCATTCAGGAAGGTGTCGTTTCGCTCGCCGGCTATGCGGACATCTTCCTGCGCAACACGCTTGCTTCCGGCGTCGTGCCGCAGCTCTCCGCCATCATGGGCCCCTGCGCCGGCGGTGCTGTCTACTCTCCCGCTATCACCGATTTCATACTCATGGTCGACAAGACCTCCCACATGTTCGTCACCGGGCCGGATGTCATCCGCACCGTCACGCACGAAGAAGTCTCGAAGGAAGAGCTGGGCGGCGCGGCCACCCATAATGAGGTCTCGGGCGTCGCCCACTTCCTCGCGCATGACGATCAGGAGTGCCTCGCGATGCTGCGCGAGCTCTTCAGCTTCCTGCCGGCGAATAATCTTGACCCGCCACCGCGCCGCGCCACGGACGACCCCATCGATCGCGAAGACACATCGCTCGACACCATCGTCCCCGCCGATCCATCGCAACCCTACGACATCAAGGACGTCATCACCGCGCATCGTCGATGACGGCTACTTCTTCGAGGTGCAGGAGCACTTCGCGCGCAATATCGTCATCGGCTTCGCGCGCTTGAATGGCCGCTCCGTCGGCGTGGTCGCCAATCAGCCTGCATTCCTCGCCGGCGTGCTCGACATCGATGCTTCAACCAAGGCCGCCCGCTTTGTCCGCTTCTGCGACGCCTTCAACATCCCGCTCGTCACCCTCGAAGATGTCCCCGGCTTCCTCCCCGGCACCCAGCAGGAGCACGGCGGCATCATCCGCCACGGCGCCAAGCTCCTCTTCGCCTTCGCCGAGGCCACCGTGCCCAAGCTGCTGGTCATCACGCGCAAGGCCTATGGCGGCGCGTACTGCGTCATGAGCTCGAAGCACATCCGCACCGATGCCAACTTTGCATGGCCAACCGCGGAGATCGCCGTGATGGGTGCGGAGGGCGCAGTCAACATCGTCTACGGTCGCGAGCTCGCACAAGTGCTACGTGAGACCAAGGAGAAAGAAGGCGAGCTGAGCGAGGAGAGGGAAGCGGAGGTGCTCGCCGAAGCCCGCCGGGAGCGCGTGGCCGAGTTCCGCGAGCGCTTCGCGAATCCCTACATCGCCGCGGAGCGCGGCTACGTCGACGCCGTGATCCGCCCGCGCGAGACCCGCCGCCGTCTCATCCACGCGCTCGAAATGCTCGATGGCAAACGCGACACAAATCCGCCGAGAAAGCACGGCAATATCCCGCTGTAACTCCGGGGCTACACATTTCCTTTTCGCATCTGCTCGGCCAGGTGCTCGGACGACCGCATCGCCAGCGCCAGAATCGTCATGGTCGGGTTTTGCCATCCCGAGCTCACGAAGCTGCTGCCATCCACTACGAAGAGGTTCTTGATGTCGTGGCTCTGGCACCATTTGTTCAGCACGCTGGTCTTTGGGTTGTCGCCCATCCGGCAGGTGCCCAGCTCGTGAATGCTGTAGCCCGGCGGATTCGGCTCGTAGTTCTTCGCCAGCAGCTCGAAACCCGCCAAGTGGGCCAGCTCCATGCTCGTGTCCACTGCGTCGCGCGCCATGTTGAACTCATTGTCTGTGTAGCGCGTATCGATATGCAGCGCCGGGATGCCCCAGGCATCAACGGTATGCTTGTCGATGCTGACGCAATGGTCGTAGTGCGCCAGCACCTCGCCCATGATGCCCACGTGGAAGCCGCTGCCGCTGTAGCTCGCCAGCTTCTCTTCCAGCTCTTTGCCATAAGCGGCAAAATTCTTCGAGTCCATGGGGTGAGTGCTGCTCGATACGTTCAGCGCATAGCCGCGCAGAAAATCCTTCGCCTTCGTCTGGATGTTGCGGAAGCGGGGAACGATCGCCGCGCCTTCCATCAGCTCACGCGTGCTCTTGCCATCGCGCGCCTCGGGCACGGAGCAGACGATGCCCGCGCCGTAAATCTGATCGATCAGATAGTGACCCATGACGCCGCTCGAGTTTGCGATCTTTGAGTTCAGCAGCAGCCGCGTGCTCTCGAGCGTGCCCGCCGCCAGCACCACGACACGCGCTTTGATCGACATCTCTCGCCGCGAAATGCGGTCCACAAAAAACGCCTCGCGGACCAGTCCTGTCGCCGGGTTCACACGCAGTTCGCGTACGACTACGTTCGGGATGGCCTCCAGCTTTCCGGTCTCGAAGGCGTCAGGCAGCAGCAGGTTGATGGAACTGGCAAGACCGTTGACGCCGAGCGAGGTGCGTTGCCGGCACACCGGCACGCCGCGTTGCTCGCCCACTCTGCGAAAGCGCTCCATCGCCCCGCCCCAGGGGCTATCGAAGGGCACGAAGTTGCCGTCCGGAAATTGCGGCAGCCCGGCGGGCTCGCCCTCGACGCGGAAGATCTCCTCCACCCTCGAGTAGTACGGCGCCAGGTCCGCCAGGCTGATGGGCCAGTCGTCGCCGAAGCCATCACGCGACTTCGCTTTGAACTCATAATCGCTCAGTCGAAAGGATTGCCGCGACCAGAAGAGGGAACGGCCGCCGAACAGGCGCACTCGTACCCAGTTGTAAGGACTCGCCGGCGCGTACGTGTAGGGCACCTCCTTTTCGTCCACCCATGTGTTCGCGTTGAATTCGTTTGCCTGAAACACGTGCGGCAGCCGTCCCGGTTGCTTGAATCCGCGATAGGGAAGGGTGAAGGCCTGACGCAGCTCAGTATCTTTGCGGATGTCCGCCAACGGACCCGCGTTCAGCATCACGCAGGAAATGCCTTTTTCGGTGAGCACCTTCGCGGCCATGCCGCCGGAATGCCCGGAGCCAATAATCAGTACATCCACTTCGTCCAGCATGCTTTTTGAGCCCTCTCCATTTTTTCTGCCAGCTACGGTGCCGGCCTGCGAATGCAGACCTCAGCGCTTCCGTAGCTGGATGCGATCAAGGTCTGGATCCACGGGGTACCAGTACAATCCCTCTTCCATGCGGCGATCGTCATTCGTCGGCAGCGCATCGCTCCATGGCTTTGAGTTGATCGTTGCCGTACGAATATCGCTATGCGCCAGGTTTATGAATCGCTCGTAGGATTCCGTCGGTGGGTGGTCGGTCATCCAGGTCCGCAGCCACGGCCGGATCAGTGCGTCGGCCTGTTCGAGATTCACCCCGGCAAAGGGAATACCGAACTGCTGTCTCGCCTCGGCATCCAGGCGGTCCAGGCCGTCCAGGTACATCTGTTGCCAGTCCGCGGGCGATACCGAGATCAGGAAATCCAGGAATTCGGGTGTGCCCGCATCAATCGCTCCTGCCCCCGCTTTCAGCGGAGGCATCAGTACCTCGCAAAGCTGCCGTAGCGTTGCAAGCTGCTGCCGGCTGAAGAAATAGGCCTTGGTATGCGCGACAGCGTCAGGAACCAGCGGCGTCATCGGCAGGGGTTTCGCTTCCAACAGACCGCGCATCCAGGGCACAGGTCCCGGCGCGGGCAGCGGTGCTGCTTTCGGAGGAATCGGTGGCGGTGCCGATGGCGCGACCGAGGCCGGCGCATTCTGTCCCATCATCGTTCGCGCACTCAGAGATGCTGCAAGCATCGCCTTCACAAACTCCCGCCGCTCCATATGCCCGCTCCTTCGTAATAAGAAATCCGACAGCCAGACAGAGAACGGCTGGAAGCCGCCCCGCCTCACCACAATGCCTCACCACAATAAAGATAGTGAAATCGCCTTCAATTGCAACGCAGCGCGTTTGAGCGGCGAAAGCAAGGCGGCAGCAATCCATCGCGCGCACGCGTGTACCCTGTCGTCTAGTGCTCGTTGTTTCGATGGCAGGAGGCCGCCGCATGAGAGTCATCAGCCGCAGCAACGCCGAACACTACACCTGGCCCAGCGTACTCAGAGAGCAGACCTGCGACGGCTGGCACCTCCACCGTTCTGAAGCCCTCAGCATCATTGAAGAGCGCATGCCGCCCGGCAGCGCCGAGCAACGCCACCTCCATCAGCGCGCTATGCAATTCTTCTACGTGCTCGCCGGAGAACTCATCATCGAGCTCGATGGTGAAGAACATCGGCTCATGCCCTCGACCGGGCTGGCCATCCCAACACAAACACCGCATCAGGTCTTCAACCGCAGCGGCGAGGACGCGCGCTTCCTCGTCATCTCCCAGCCGCCCAGCCATGGCGACCGGATTCCCGCGGACCGCGGTCTGTAGGCGACGGCAAACAAAAATCGCACGTCTCAGATCTTGGTCGTACTCAGTAGAGTAGAAATGCTTTAATTCCGCTGCCACACCATGGCATCGAAACTGTGCCGCGACTTGAATCCCATGCGCCGGTAAAGCAACAGCGCCTCCTGGTTGTCTTCCGTCACCGTCAGAGAGATGTAGTTGAGCCCCAGCGCGGAGAGCCCCTGCATGCACTCCATCAGCAGCAGGCGACCCATTCCCATGTGACGAAGCGCTGGTTCGATACAAAGCTGGGTCACATGACCGGTATCGACATTGACCCGCGAGCACAGCACGATACCCGCCAGCTCCTCGCTGTCCCGATGCGCCAGCACCAGCGATGTCGCCGGATCGAACTGCCCGCAGCCGGGGAAGCGCACAATGTTGTGCAGGAAACGCAGCGAGCCCGAGGTAGTGCGGTACTGATCGTTGATGACGCTGTCCAGATGCCCCTGGTAGGCCAGTGCGATCAGCCTGCCCGCACCGGCAAAGTCGCTCTCCCGCCATGGTCGCAGGCGCAACGATGCTGGTACTTGAGCGGTCGCGGAAGGCGCCTCGCGACGCAACTGCCGCTCCATGAAGACGCGCGGATAAAAATCAAATCCGTTGCGCGTAAACACATCGCGGAACTGTCCCTTGGGATGCAGCAGAAGCTGCGTCTCCACCCGTGCTGTGCCCGGCGTGCTCTGCAGCAGCTCCAGTGTGTGCTCCAGCAGGCGCGATTCGATGCGGTTCGCACGCTCCTGCGCGTTCGCGGTTGCAAAGACATCTCCAATGACCGCCTTGTGCTGCTCATACACGCAGAAAACGTAACCGGCCGGCCGGCCACCTTCGGTCGCCACAAAGCCGGGCAGAATGCGCGAATCCAGATAGTCCAGCAGCAGTTGCGCCGACGCGCGATAGTCCCAGCGCAGCCGCCGCTGCCACAGCTCGGTCTCCTCCGTCAGCAGGTCGCGC
Source organism: uncultured Acidobacteriaceae bacterium (assembly GCA_963757575.1). Classification (GTDB taxonomy): domain Bacteria; phylum Acidobacteriota; class Terriglobia; order Terriglobales; family Acidobacteriaceae; genus KBS-83. The sequence goes on along the minus strand of CAVWSD010000002.1, from coordinate 620,163 downwards.
AATGACGACGCAGCAAAGTGGCGCAGGTCCAGCACATCCTGACGGACCATCGCGCTCTTGGACAATGACGCGGCCAAACGGTGCTCTCCCGCCGTTTCATTTCTTCTGATTACCTGCGAGTGTAAGCGTGCTCTTCCAGCACTTGCAAAGAGAGAAGCCGGGGCCCGGTTACTTGTGTGGTGATCGTCGCCACTTGTGTGGTGATAGTGGCTACTTGTGTGATGATGCCTTACTTGCGTGGTGATCTGACGCTGTCGTCCGTCCCCAGCGCATCCACCTGGTATACGGAAACGTGTTGCGCCGGATACGCAAACAGCGGCTGATAGGAGCGTGTCGCCAACAGCGTCCCCAGCTCCGGCATGGCGATGTCGCGCACCACCAGGATGTGCGCCTGCTCGGGCACGCCGTCCTTGTCATAATCCAGCACCCGCTGGTCACGGTAGAACGAGAGCCCAAACTCCAGGTCGCGCCGCACCCGGAACACCGCCACCGGCTCATTATGCGGAGTCAGCAGACTGAGTTGCCGGGCCAGCGGCCGGGCCGAATATGCCAGGTCCACCAGTTGGATCGTGTGCTTCGTCTGCGGGATCGCCGGCAGTCCGAAAAATGGCCCCACTCCGAACAAAAAGAAGACCAGCACCGCCAACGGCACCATCGTCGCACTGCGCAGCCGCGTCACCCCGAATCGTCCCACCACCACCAGGATGAGCATGACCGTCGCGATGCCGGTCACGATGGCCGACACTATCACCCTGGCCGGAGGCATCCCGCCCGCAGCATGGAAGATGAGCCACGGCAGCAGCAACACCAGCGTCACCGTAACCCCGGCCAGCAGGGCGTGCAGCACCAGCAGCCACGGCCGGATGCCCTTCTCCTCCTGCCGCAGACGGTTCAGGTAGTCCGCGGTCAGGATGGCAAGCGGCGGAATCGAGGGCAGGATGTACCCCGGCAGCTTCGAGCGTGACAGCGAAAAGAACACCACCGGAATGAGCGTCCACAGCACCAGGAACTCCGGAAATGCATCTCCCCACCGTGCATGACTCACGTAGCGGTTCTTCGCCAGCCGTGCGCGCCACTCGTTCACCGATTCGATCCCCGCATCCACCAGCGCCCGTATCGCGATCACCGTCCATGGCAGCATCGCGAGCAGCATGACCGCGAAATAAAACCAGATAGGCTGCTCGTGCTCATAGATGTTGGTGGCGAACCGTTCCAGGTTGTGCTCCAGGAAGAAGACGCGCAGAAACTGCGGATTTCGTCGCGTCACGGCGATGTACCAGGGCAGCACCATCGCCAGATAAAGCAGGATGCCGGGCACCCAGATCGTTCGCCGCAGCAGCGACCACTCCCGCCGCAGCGCGATGAAGGTAAAGATGATTGCGAGAGCAAGAAACGGCGCTACCGGTCCCTTCGCCAGCGTAGCCGCGCCGTTGAAGAAGTACAGATCGAACAGCCAGAACTTCTTGTCCGTCTCGTACCACGCATACCAGCCCAGCATGCCGATGCAGAACGGCGCGGCCAGTTGCATGTCCGTCGAAGCGCCGCGCGCAAACGCGATGATGCCCGCGCAGCTTGCCGTGATCAGCGCCGCATCCAGTTGGCCGCCCGGCCGGAAGCGCCGGATGTGCAGGTAGATCAATGAGATCAGGACGAAGGCAAAGCTGGCGGACGGCAGGCGCGCCGACCAGTCATGCACGCCAAACTCCTTGAAGGAAAACATGGCGCGCCAGTAATACAGCGCCGGCTTCTCCAGCCACGGCTTACCGTAAAGGATTGGTGTGATGTAGTCGTGGCGGCCCAGCATCTCGCGCGCAATCTGCGCGTAGCGCGGCTCGTCCGCGCCCACCAGCCCCAGCCCGTCGCCGCCGAAGATCGGTACCAGTCCGTAGAAGAGGAAGAAGGCCGTGAAGACAAAGCACACTGCCGCTTCGATGGAGAGCCCCAGCGATGGAAAGCGCGCCGTGAGGGCCTGCAATCTGGCAAAAGGTGCAGACGCGTGGCTCTGTCCGTCGTTTTCTTTCACAGTCGTCCGGCCCTCAGCCTATCAGATGATGGGAAGAGGCGTGGCTGCCGAACAACTGACGCTTTCTGCATGCATTTGCAGCTAGATATGGCAGGAAACCGCGCCGCGCTTCTCCAGATACTTCTGGTGATACTCTTCAGCACGCCAGAAAGTGCCCGCCGGGACCACCTGCGTCGCGATCGGCTTCGCATACTCGTGGCTTGCATCCAGCCGCGCAATCGTCTCGCGCGCCGTGGCCTCCTGTTCCGGCGAATGGAAGAAGATCACCGTGCGATACTGCGTTCCCCAGTCCGGCCCCTGCCGGTTCACCTGTGTCGGATCGTGCAGCTCGAAAAATAAATCGAGCAGCGTCCGATAGCTGACCTTCTCGGGATCGAAGGTCAGTTCCACCACTTCGGCATGCCCCGTACGGTCCGTGCACACGTCCTTGTAGGTAGGTTTGTCGAGCGATCCGCCCTCATACCCGACTGCTGTCTCAATCACGCCCGGCACCTGCTGGAAGCGCGCCTCCACTCCCCAGAAACAGCCCGCTCCAAATGTCGCTTTTTCCATGATTCGCTCCATTCCATTCGATGCGTCGCCCGCCCTCAGCGGCTCGCGCGGCCGGCGTTCGTGCGTTTCCGCGTTTCGTGCTTTCGTTTCGCATGCGTCGGTGTCGCGCGCCGCCCAGGCCGCGCCGCAGGCAAATGCCGCTCCTCCACCTTGCGCAACACCCGCGGCGGCTCCGCAGCCTTCTTCCGTGGCCGCCCGGCACGCTCCAGTGCAGCAACCTCACGCGGCTCCAGCTCGCGCACCTCGCCCGGCGGCACGTCCAGCACCAGCGTCCCATACCCCACGCGCCGGATCTTCTCCACGTGATGCCCGATCTCTTCAAACAGCTTGCGGATCTGCCGATTGCGTCCTTCCGTCAGCACCACCTCGTACCACGGGTTCTCCGCATCGCGCATCAGCCGCACCGTTGCCGGCTCGGTCAAGACGCGTCCCGACCCGCCGCCCGGCTTGCCGCGCTCGATCATGATGCCGCGGCGCAACTGCTCGATCGCCGACTCCGTTGGCCGCCCGCTCACCTTTACCAGGTACGTCTTCTCTACCCGCGCCGCCGCACGCGTCAGCGCATTGGCCAGCGTGCCGTCGTTGGTCATCAACAGCAGGCCCTCGCTCTGGTAGTCCAGCCGGCCCACCGGAAACACTCGTGTGCCCACGCGCTCAAAGAACTTCATCACGGTCGGCCGCTTCTCCGGATCGGAAACGGTTGTCACGTAGCCCTTCGGCTTGTTCAGCATGTAGTAGCGCGGCTGCTCCGGCCCATGCAGCAGCTTCCCGTCCACGCGGATATGATCCCGCGCCGGGTCCGCTTTCGCGCCCAGTTCGGTCACCACCTGGCCGTTCACGCGAACCCGCCCCTCGGTGATCAGCGTCTCCGCCTTCCGCCGCGACGCCACGCCCGCCGCCGCAATGATCTTCTGCAGCCGCTGCGGCGAGCCGCCACTATTCGGATCGGGTCCGCTCACGCCTCGCCAGCCTTCTGCTCTTCCATCACGGGCTCTTCTGTAACCGGCTGCTCCGTAACAGGCTCCTGCCCAGCCGGCTCTTCGATTCCAGAGTCCACCACCGGTTCGCCAGCCTCGCCGCCTTCCACTTCTTCATCCTCTTCGTTCAGCGACCGCTCCGCCTCGCTGGTCGTTAGGCCGCCGTCGTGCGCCGGCTCCAGCTCGGCATCCGCTAGCTCGCCCGCCATCTTCTCGAACTCCTCGATGCTCGGTAGCTCGTTCAGGTCTTTCAAACCAAAGCGCAGCAGGAATTCCTTCGTCGTCTTGTAGAGAATCGGTCTCCCGATCACCTGCTTGCGTCCCGCGGTCGTGATCAGCTTGCGCGAAAGCAGGCTGCCCAGCACGCCCGCCGACTCCACGCCGCGAATCTCGCTGATCTCCGGTCCCGTCACCGGCTGCTTGTAGGCAACGACGGCTAGCGTCTCCAGCGCCTGCAGGCTCAGCTTCATCGGCGGCTTCAGGCTCTTCACAAAGGACCGGATCGCATCGTGATACTCCGGCTTGGTCGCCATCCGGTAACCGCCGGCAATCTCGCGAATCTCGACGCCGCGGTCACTCGTCTCCAGCTCCGCCATCAGCTCGTCCAGCACCTTGCGCAGATACTCGCGAATCGCGCGCTCCTCATTGCGCGCTGCTCGCTTTAGAGCCTTCTGTGCTGTCGGTGATCCCCTCGGGCTCGCCATCAGCCTTCGCCTCCGCGTCTGCCACCGGAGACGCATCGCTGTCGCTCACCGGTTCCGAAACACGTGGCATCACCGGCTCTTCGGCGGGTATTTCGCCCTCTACCGAAGACGCCTCGGTACCCTCAGCCGCACTAGCTTCAATATCCTCTTCAGCATTCTTCGCAGCGCTCGTCTCCGCCAGCCATATCTCCCGCACCTCCGGCGCGAACACCGCCGCCAGTTGCGCCAGAGTCACCGGCTCCTCTGCTGCATACACCACCGCTTCGATCTTTGCTCGTAAACTCATCGCATTACGGGCCGCCGCGTCGTCGCGCCGGGCCCAGCTCAGCCTTTCAAACTCCAGCCTTCATACTATCGGAGCCGGCCGTTCGGCCAACGCCCCGCCGCTTTCCCGCGTCTGAAGAATGGGCCCTTCCCAATCTCGCAACTGCCTCCCCCGAGTCAGGCGGCCCCTCTAGCGTGCGACGAGCCACCATCTCCATCTGCGCGGCCGTTCTCTTCTCCATGAGCACTGGCTGTCGCCAGACGCAGCCTCCTCCCAGGCCCGTCACCCACACCGCCCCCGCCGCTCCGGCTGTGAAAGTAGCTCCACCCACGCCACTCACCCTGAAGTCTGCCGAGCTCGGCGGTCCCACCTGGGACAAGCAGTGGGACATCTTCATCGAGCGCCGCCTGCCGCCCGCGATGCTCAGCCACCGCGTACCGCGCGATGTCCGCCGCTATTGCCCCGCCTTCTACACCATGAGTGAAGCCGACAAGCGCGCATGGTGGGCCTATCTCTTCCAGGCCATGGCCGCCGCCGAAGCCGGTCTCAACGCCACGACCAACGTCCGCCACACCGACCCCGCCGTCGCCGTGCGCGATCACGTCAGCGGCAGGATCGTCCACCAGGAAGGCCTGCTGCAACTCACCTATGAGGACAGCAAACGATACGGCTGCGCCTTCGACTGGAACTTCGATAAAGACCTGCCCGCGCACGCCCCGGAGAAAACCATCCTCAATCCGGAGCGCAACCTCGCCTGCGGCATCCACATCCTCAACCACCAGATCATCGATCAGCACAAGCCAATCTTCAGCCCGACCTCATACTGGGCAACGCTGCAGCCAGGCACGGAGAGCTTCCGCGTCTTCGAAAAGCAGATGACGAATCCGCCCGCCGCCTGCGAGCTGCATGTACACGCGCGACCTCATCCTGCAGCCGCCCGAGAAATTGCCAAGCAATAAGGGCGGCCCCAGGAGAAATGGCGCCCGCTCCTCCCGAGCTATTTCGCGAGCGTCCGGAAGACCATGAACAGCACGCCGGAGAGCGCCGCCGCCGCGGGCAGCGTAAAGACCCAGGCCATTGCAATGTTGCGGACTGTGCTGAACTGCAGCCCGCTCTTGTTCGCCATCATGGTGCCGGCCACGCCCGACGAAAGCACATGCGTTGTCGAAACCGGCAGACCGAAGCCGTCTGCCGCCATGATGGTGCCCATCGCCACCAGCTCTGCCGCCGCGCCTTGCCCATAGGTCAGGTGCTCTTTGCCGATCTTCTCGCCCACCGTCACCACAATCCGCTTCCACCCCACCATGGTGCCCAGCCCGAGCGCCAGCGCAACGGCCAGCTTCACCCATCCTGGGATGAACTTCGTCGCCCCATCCAGATGTTTCTTGTAGTTCGCCAGGACCTTCGCGTCCGCCGCGCCGAAGGTCGGGTTCTTGGTCTTCTGCATCACCCGGATGCCTTCGCTCGCCAGGTACATGTCGTTGCGGACGTTCGACTGCTGATCTGCCGGCACCGCCGCGAGGGACTTGTACTGTCCCACCTCGCTGCTGATCTCGCGAATCAGCTGCTGCTCGGCAGCCACTGTCTCCGGCGCAACCTCTTTCGTCTGCAGGTACCGCACAATATTGGCGCGCGGCTCGTACACTGTTGCGCCCGGCGTGTTATAGCCCTGCAATGCGGTTGCCGCATGCTCTGAGACAGCGGCAAAATCCTGCACCTGGTTGAAGCCAATCGCATGATTCAGTGCATACGCCGTCGGCACCGTTCCGATCAGGATCAGCATGATAAGTCCCATGCCCTTTTGCCCATCGTTCGATCCATGCGCGAAGCTCACACCGGTGCAGGTCAGGATCAGCAGTCCGCGGATCCAGAACGGGGGCGGTGCGTCTCCCTTCGGTGCCTCATACAGCCGCTTGTCCTTGATAAAGGTCTTGAAGACTATCAACAGCAGCGCAGAAAAGAAGAAGCCAACCAGCGGCGAGATGAGCAGAGCCTTGAACACGTTGGTGGTCTGCGCCCAATCCACACCACTCGTCCCCGACCCACCACCCGCCTTCGAGGCGAGATATTGATTGGCAAGCCCCACCCCGATGATCGAGCCGATCAGCGTGTGCGAGCTCGATGCCGGCAGGCCCAGCCACCACGTGCCCAGATTCCACAGAATCGCCGAGATCAGCAAGGCGAAAACCATCGCGAAGCCCGCATTCGATCCCACGTGCAGGATCAGTTCCACCGGCAGCAGCGAGACCACCGCGAAAGCCACAGCGCCCGATGAAAGCAGGACGCCGGTCAGGTTACAAATACCCGACCAAACCACCGCGACGTGCGGCTCCAGAGAATGCGTGTAGATCACTGTCGCGACGGCATTCGCCGTATCGTGAAATCCATTGACGAACTCAAAGCCAAGCGCGATCAGCAGCGCAACACCGAGCAGCACATAGGGCCACGCCGTCGGATAATGCGTCGTGGCAAGGTCCGAGCCCAGCTTGAGCCCGGCATAAATGATGCCGGCGGCGATCGCGCAGCCAAACACAATCATGGCAATCCTGCCCGGACTGCGGCTGAGCTTCTGCTCCATCACGCTCGCGGCGAGCTTCTCGATCTCTGGCTTAATGGCTGTAGTGCTTTCCATGCGCGCACGGCTCCTGTGCCGTTCCGCAAACGGTAGCAGCGCGACCGTCCCAAAAGTATTAAGCGGGTGAGCGGCGGTATCAATTTTTGATGAAAGCGAAATGCGAGGATGGTCCCGCGGAAGAACTCAGCTCCAATTGGGAAGCTAGAAGCTGGAAGCCGGGGCCGTGTTTCTCCTCATCACGATGTCCGACAGGCTCCGGTCCTGCCGCAGCAATATCGCCTGCAGCCGCACCAGCTCCAGCAGCGCAAGGAAGGTGCAGATCAACGCGCGCTCCGATCGTGCATGGCGCAATAGATGGCTCAGCCGAACCGGAGCCTCTTCCGCTGCGAACCGCCGCGACAGCCGGTCGATCATCTGCCCGGTGGTGACCGGCTCGTCCTCCATATTGAGGACCGGGCCTTGCCGCACCCGCTCCAGCGTCTCGTGAAAGACGCGCGTCAGGTGCACCGTGTCAGCGGCACTCTCGCCTTCCGATCCATGGTCATCGGAATGCTCGCGTCCGCCCGGCCATCCGGGATGGCTCGAGATCATCACAACCTTGCCCGGATCCGCCCCGGGCGTGCTGTTCACTGCGCCGGTATCGTGTGACTTGCGAAAATCGGAGGGGAGTCGAAAGCGGTTTTCCATGAGGGAGTCTCCGTGTCCGTGCTTCGAAAGTATCAGCGAAAGGCGCACCGGAGCGTTAACGGCGGGTAGCACCGTATGAATTTCTGATGAATGATGGAGGAAATCGCGTCATCCAGGCAACGCGCAGGCGAATAACTCCTACCGCCAGTCGTCCCGTGCCGCCATCGTATCGTTCATCACCTGGTCGAATGCAGAGTGCTTCTTCACCAGGATGTCCCCGAAGTGGCGCTCCTGCCGCAGCAGGATCGCCTGCAGCCGCACCAACTCCAGCAGCGCCAGAAACATGCAGATGACCGCCCGCTCCGACCGCGCATTGCGCAGCATCTGGCTCAGCGGCACCGGCGCGTCCTCCATGGTCAGCCGCCGCCGCAGGTAGTCAATCATCTGTCCCACGGTGACGGATTCGTCATCCACGTTCAGGATCGGCCGCTGCTTCACCCGCTCCAGCACCTCGCGGAAAACGCGCACCAGGTCGACTGTGTCCGCGTCAATCTCGCGTTCGGTACCTTCCTCGCCCTCGAACTCGTGCAGCACCGGGCGCGTCCACGTCGCCTCCTCGATCTGCTGCTTCTGTTTCAGCATCTGCGCTGCGTTTTTGAAGCGCTCATGCTCCAGCAGCCGCTCCACCAGCTCGCGCCGCGGATCTTCGTTCTCGCCCTCGCCGGTCTCGGCTGGGCTGCGCGGCAGCAGCATGCGGCTCTTGATGTGGATCAACAGCGCGGCCGTGTAGATGAAGTCGCCCGCCGCATCCACATCCGTCTGCTTCAGCCGCTCTACATAGCTCAGGAACTGCGCCGTAATCTTCGCAATCGGGATGTCGTAGATGTCGATGTCCTGCCTGCGGATCAGGTCCAGCAGCAGGTCCAGCGGCCCGTCATACACCTCGCCCACCACTACCGAGAAGGGCGAGACGCTCTCTTTTTCATCCTTCTTGCGGGCAGGTTTCGCCGCTTCCGCTTTTGTAACCGCCGGCCGCGGCTGGTCGTTCTGCGCGGGAGAGCGTTCGTCCGTCATTGTGCGATCTCCGGGCACTCCGCAGCCTCGGGCAGCAGATGCATCGCCTCGTTCACCTCAGCCATCGTCTTCGAGGCGCGCTTCCGTGCCCGCACCGCACCGTCGCGCAGGACTTCCAGCGCACTCGTCTCGTTGTAGCGCGCCCGCCGCTCCTGGATCGGCGTTAGCTCGCGCACAATCGAATCCGCGGCCCACCCCTTGCACTCCAGGCAGCCAATCCCCGCGCTGCGGCAGCCTTCGTATACCTTCGCTATCGTCTCCGGCGTCGAAAAAACCTTGTGCAGATCGCCCACCGGACACTTGTCCGGATCGCCCGGATCAGTGCGCCGTACGCGCGCCGGGTCCGTCACCATCGGCTTGAGCTTCTGCCGGATCACCGGCTCCGCATCCGTCAGCAGGATAGTGTTGTTGTAGCTCTTCGACATCTTGCGCCCATCCGTGCCCGGCAGCTTCGGCGAAGGCGTCAGCAACACCTGCGGCTCCGGCAAAATTGGCTGTATGCCGGGCGGAATCTCACGCTGGGCCCCTTCCGCCACGAGAGTCTCCTTCAAGTGCGCATGCGTCGGTGGAACATACCCGGCAGGCGGGCAGAACTGGTTAAACCGTCGCGCCACCTCGCGCGTCAGCTCCACGTGCGCCACCTGGTCTTGTCCTACCGGCACAAAATCCGCCTGGTACATCAGAATGTCCGCCGACTGCAGCAGCGGATAACCCAGAAACCCATAGGTGCTCAGGTCTTTCCCGCTCAGATTCTCCTGCTGCTCTTTATAGGTGGGCACGCGCTCCAGCCAGCCCAGCGGCGTAATCATGCTCAGCAGCAGATGCAACTCAGCGTGCTGCGGCACATGGCTCTGCACAAACAACGTGCATATCTCCGGATCGAGCCCCGCGCCTAGCCAGTCCAGTGCCACCTCCAGCGTGTTCTGCGCCACGTTGCGTGGGTCCGCATAGTCCGTCGTCAGCGCATGATAGTCGGCGATGAAGAAGTAGCACTCGTACTTGCGCGAGCCATCTTCATTGGTCTCGTGCTGCAGCCGCACCCAGTTCTTCAGCGCGCCCATGTAGTTGCCCAGGTGCAGCTTGCCGGTGGGGCGCATGCCGCTCAACACGCGGCGCGCAGTGGTCGAAGGTGTTCCGGAGTCAGTCGTCAGAGCCATGAGAGTGCTGTGCCGATTGTACCGGGCGTTCACCCCATCGATTCAGCCATGGAGCAGCAGCGTCAGGAAGATCGCCAGGATCGGCGACACGATCTTCATCGTCACCCAGCCGCCGACAATGAACGCAAGAATGAACCCGATCCAGCCCAGGTTGTCATACATCGCCGCAAACCGCCCGGAGATCATATGCCGAAACAGATGGCTGCCATCGAGCGGAGGAAACGGCATCAGGTTGAAGACGGCCAGCACCAGGTTCAGCGTGATCCCGAAGTAGAAGATCAGCGTCAGCGGAAAAACTACCGGCGCCGTCGTCATCAGCTCCGGATTGATCGCTCCCGTCAGCAGCCCCTGCAGGCACTCGCGGCCCTGCGGCGCGAAGTGCTGCATCAGCAGCAGCACGAAGAACGACCCGATCGCCAGTACGAAATTGCTCGCCGGCCCGGCCAGCGTCACCAGCATGTCATCGCGTTTGTAATTGCGGAAATTGCGGCCGGTCACCGGCGTCGGTTTCGCCCAGCCGAAGAGCAGACCGCCGCCGCCAAACAGAGGCGTGAACAGCGTAATCAGCGGCAGCAGGATCGTGCCAAACGGATCGATGTGCTTCACCGGATTCAGCGTCACGCGCCCCAGCATGCGCGCCGTCTGATCGCCCAGGCGCGACGCCGTCCACCCATGCGCCGCTTCGTGGAATGAGAGCGCAAAGAGCAGAACGATAAACTCAAAGATTTTTACTGCGAACCGCGGATCCATATAGACCCATGCAAACTTTCTGCGCCCATGCCTTCCGCATGGTTGATGTGTGACGTCAGGCGGGTAACCAGCCCGATGGTAGCATGCGACGGCGGCTTATTTGCTCTCGTCGGGCTCCCATCCTTCGCCCTCGACATCGCTCTTCTTCTTGATTTCCTTCGCAGGCACGCCGCCGCTGATCGAGCCCGCCTCCACATTGCGCGTCGCTACCGCCATCGCGCCCAGAATCGCATCCTCGCCCACATTTACCCCGGCCATCACCGACGCGTGATACGTGATGCGCGCTCGCGGCCCAATCTCCACACGGCGATTGTCAATGTCCTGCGAGTTGATCGGGTGATGCGCATGCGAGTAGACCGAGGCGTAGTCGCTGAGCGAGGTGCCGTTGCGCAGGATGATCTCACCCCGGTCATCCAGCATTACGTACTTGTGGATGGTGCAATTGTCTTCGATGGTGAGGTTGTAACCGAAGGAGAACTCAATGCCGTGGAACATCTTCACGTTCTTGCCCAGCGACTTGAAGATGTGTGACCCCAGCACGCAGCGAAACCGGAATCCCAGCCAGTGGTTCAGCGCCAGGGGCGAGCGATCGAACATCTGCCATAAATAAATAAGCGGCTTGCGCTCGGCGTACTTCTGCTCGTCGATGTCGCCGTAATACTCCGGCTCCAGCGTAATGTTCGCCGGATCGAGCGAGAGCTCCGCGCAGTTGAAGGGCAGCTCCGTGGTCATTTGGAAATTCAGCTTGCCGCCATGCGGTCGCGCAAAGAGCAGCTGATGCAACGTGTCGCGCACCAGCTCGTTGCGCAGCTTGGGTTCCTTGTGTCTGGTGAACTCATCGTTCAGAAAGCGAAGCCATCGCCGATAGACCTCCTCGGCCTCCGGGGTCGGCTTCAAATCGCGGTATTTGTACTCAGGCATCGCTCGGCAATCCTATGGAAGCCGGATGGTTCGTGGATAAGCTTCCTTCTTTGACTTTGCTGTTGGATGCTACAGGAATTCCATGGTCGCGTTATCTCATCCGAACGCTCGTAGTCTCTCCAGCAGCCCCGCCGCCGCGCCACTCTCAAGTACCGCCTGACAACGCAGAACTCCATCCTTCAGGTCCGCCGCAATCCCCGCTACCATCAGGCACGCCGCTGCATTCAGCGCAACCACATCTCTGCGCGCGCCAGCATGGAGGCTTTGGTCCGTGCCGCAGAGAATCGCCTCCAAGATCTCCGCATTCCCGGCCGCCGCATTGCCCGGTGCCGACTCTGCCCCCAGCAGCGCCTCAGCCGGCGCACGCTCCAGGCCAACCTGCTCCGGCATGACCTCGTACATGCGCGTAGCCCCGTCCCGCACCTCGGCAACCGTCGTGGGCCCGGTCAGCGTCAGCTCGTCCAGCCCGTCTGCGCCGTGAACCACCAGGCCATGCCGCACGCCCAGCCGCGCCATTGTCTTCGCCACCAGATCGACCTTCTCCCGCGCGAACACGCCCATCAGTTGCGCCTGCGCGCCCGCCGGATTGCTCAAAGGCCCCGCCAGATGAAACGTGTTGCGGAAGCCCAGCGCCCGCCTCACCGGCTGCACCCGCCGCATCGTCGGGTGGGAGCTAGGCGCGAACAGGAACACGAATCCATGCGCGCGCAGGCATGCCACTGCCTGCTCCGGAGCCAGATCGACCGGCACGCCCAGCGCCTCCAGCACATCCGCCGATCCGCAGCGCGAGGTCAGCGCGCGATTCCCATGCTTCGCCACCTTTGCGCCCGCCGCCGCAGCCACCAGCGCCGCCGCCGTCGAAATGTTGAAGGTGCCGCCTCCGTCGCCGCCCGTCCCACAGGTATCTACCAGCTCTGCGCGCTCTGCGTCGGTCACCGGCAGCGGCATCAGCCGCTCACGCAGCGCCATCACCACGCCCGTCACCTCGTCGACTGTCTCTCCACGCTGCGCCAGGGCGGTCAGCAGCGCGGCAATCTCCACGTCCCCCACGTCGCCATCGAGCATCGCGCCGACGGCCGCATGGGCCTCCTCGGCGCGCAGCGTGCGGCCGCGTTCCACCATCTCCTTCAGCAGCGGGCGCAGGTCCTGCGGGGTAGGCATTGCAGTTCCATGCTAACTGCTGCGCCGCGTGACCCCCTGCGCTTCGCTTGCTACTATGAGAGGTTGCGTCTCACACACCTATGAAAATCCACGAATATCAAGCCAAGGACATCCTTGCGAAGTACGGCGTTGCCGTGCCGCGCGGCGAGGTGGCGAACACCCTCGATGAAGCACTCGAAGTCGCGCGCCGCCTCTTCACCAACGGCGCCAAAGGCGTTGTCGTCAAGGCGCAGATCCACGCCGGCGGCCGCGGCAAAGGCGGCGGCGTCAAGGTAGCAAAGAACTTTACCGAGGCCGAAGACTATGCCAAGAGCATCCTCGGCATGCAACTTATCACGCACCAGACCGGCCCCCAGGGACAGAAGGTGCAGCGCCTCCTCATCGAGGAGACTGCCCAGATCGATCGCGAGCTCTATCTCGGCATCGTGCTCGACCGCGCCAAAGCGCAGCTCGTCTTCATGGCCTCCCAGGCAGGCGGCATGGAGATAGAAGAAGTCGCCGCGAAGGATCCCGACGCCATCTACAAGGAGTACATCGATCCCGCCGTCGGCTTTCAGCCCTACCAGGCGCGCAATCTCGCATTCAAGCTCGGCCTCAAGCCGACGCAGATTAACGACGCCGTGAAGTTCATGAGCGGCCTCTATAAGGTCTATCTCGAGACCGACGCCTCGCTGCTCGAGATCAATCCCTTCATCACCACCAAGGACGACAAGCTCTTTGCCCTCGACTGCAAAATCAACTTCGACGACAACGCGATGTACCGTCACAAGGAGCTCAAAGACCTGCGCGACGTCGCCGAGGAAGACCCGCTCGAAGTCGAGGCATCGAAATACGCGCTGAACTACATTAAGCTCGACGGCAACATCGCTTGCATGGTGAACGGCGCCGGCCTCGCGATGGCGACGATGGACATCATCCAGTACGCCGGTGGCTCGCCCGCGAACTTCCTCGACGTGGGCGGCGGCGCCAACCAGCAGCAGATCGAAAACGCCTTTCAGATCCTGCTCTCGGACAAAAACGTGCAGGCCGTCTTCATCAACATCTTCGGCGGCATCCTGCGCGTCGACACCCTAGCGCAAGGCGTAGTCGCCGCCGCGAAAAATCTCAACGTAAAAGTTCCAGTAGTCCTCCGCCTCGAAGGCACCAACGTAGAAGAAGGCCGCAAGATCCTGAAGGACTCCGGTCTGAAATTCATCGTGGGAGAGACCATGCAGGACGCAGCACAGAAGGCCGTGGAAGCGGCGAAGGGAGTGGCTCGCTAATGGCGGTCTTGGTCGATAGGAACACGCGCCTGATTGTGCAGGGAATTACAGGAAAAGAAGGAACCTTCCACGCAAAGGGATGCGCCGAATACGGCACCAAAGTCGTTGGCGGCGTAACGCCCGGCAAAGGTGGCACCACTCACGAAGGCTGGCCCGTCTTCAATACCGTTTCCGATGCGGTAGAGAAGAGCGGCGCCAACGCGACCGTGATCTTCGTCCCGCCACCCTTTGCGGCAGACGCCATCCTCGAAGCGGAAGACGCCGGCCTCCCGCTCATCATCTGCATCACCGAAGGCATCCCGATCAACGACATGGTGCGCGTCTGGGAAAAGCTCAAGTACTCAAAGTCCACGCTCGTCGGTCCCAACTGCCCCGGCGTCATCTCTCCCGGCAAGGCCAAGGTCGGCATCATGCCCGGCCGCATTCATAAGGAAGGCTCCGTCGGCATCGTCTCGCGTTCTGGCACCCTCACCTACGAAGCCGTCTATCAGCTCACCCAGCGCGGCATCGGCCAGTCCACCGCCATCGGCATCGGCGGCGACCCCATCATCGGCACCACCCACGTCGACGCGCTCAAGCTGCTCAACGAAGACCCCGAGACCGAGTCCATCATCCTCATCGGAGAAATCGGAGGCACCGCCGAAGAGACCGCAGCAGCCTACGTCAAGGCCCACGTGAAGAAGCCCGTCGTCGGCTTCATCGCCGGCCAGACTGCGCCTCCCGGCCGCCGCATGGGCCACGCCGGAGCCATCATCTCCGGCGGCCAGGGCACTGCGGCGGACAAGATGAAGGCGCTCAAAGACGCCGGCATCCATGTCGTGCAGTCACCAGCTGAGATCGGCGAAACCCTTGCGCGCGTTATTGGTAAAGCATAAGCAGGTCATCGTGCCGGCCGCGTAAACACTGCGGCCGCGCGCGCCTGCACGATACACTTGAACAAAGCTATTTATAAGAAATCAGGGAGAACGTAGTGTCCTCGCAACGCACCTTCAGCATCATCAAGCCAGACGCCATGCGCAAAGGCCACGCCGGAGCCATCCTCGCCGAATTCGACAAAGCCGGCTTCAAGATCCTCGCCATCAAGAAGCTCTTCCTCTCCAAGTCGCAGGCCGAGGGTTTCTATCACGTTCACGCGCAGCGCCCCTTCTTCGACTCGCTCACCACGTTCATGTCTTCGGGCACCATCATCGCGCTCGTGCTGGAAAAGGAAAATGCCATCGCCGACCTCCGCAAGCTGATGGGCGCCACCAATCCCGCGAACGCCGAAGAGGGCACCATCCGCAAGAAGTTTGCCGGCTCGATCGAAGAGAACGCTATCCACGGCTCCGACGCCGAAGACACCGCCGCCTTTGAGATTGGCTACTTCTTTGCCGGTCTGGAGCTCGTCTAACTAGCGATTCTGAAATAGCGTCGCTGTTAACATCTGCCGGCGCTATTTCACCGGGCATTTTTTAACAGGCCAGATACAACCCTGGAGACAACTCCCGGCGTGGTGAATTCAATCTAGTCACGCAGGAGAATCACCACATGGCCATTCTCAGGGTCCCTGCCGCAACACTCTTAGTTGCGGCTGCTTTCACATCTGTCACCTCTGCTCAAACCACCTTCAGCCCCCAATACAACGCCTTCAGCGGACAGCCAAGCTCCACCGAACCACCGCCCCTCCAGCTTTTCCAGGCCGACCTCAACCGCGACGGCATCCCCGATTTCATTCCCAGCCAGGGCAAAGAGCTGTTGCTCTCTGTGGGTGGCGGCAAGTACGCCATTCATTCTTTTTCATCCCCGAATGCCTCATTGTGTTGCGGTCTTCCGATTGCCGCGGGCGACTTCAACGGCGACGGCAAGAACGATGTCCTCTTTACCTCCGGCCGCGGCGAGATCTTCGTCGCTTATGGTGATGGAACAGGCGATTTCCCCACGGGCAAGTCGTTGCCGACTCTCCCCGGCGTCTCCACCAGCGATACTGGCCAGAGCTATGTCATTGTCCAGACGACCGACGTAAATGGCGACGGACGTCCGGATCTGATCCTTGCCTATATCGCGGACGCAGTTCCTTCCAAAATAACCTTCAACGTCCGTCTGTATCTGAACAGCGGCAGCGGCTTCACCGATAAGGGCAACATCTATAGTTACCCTTTAGCCGCCGGCGTTCAACCCGGCGTACCATGGGATTCCACAGCGGCGCTCGATCTCCTGCTTGGGGACTATGACGCCGATGGGCACGCCGATTTCGCTGTGCGCTTCCTCTCCTACAACGGAACAAATGGCGACAACGACGGCAATCTCGTTATCCTCTATGGAGACGGCGCCGGTCACTTCACAGCAAAGTCCGTATACTCACATCGCTCAACCGAGCTCGTCTTATCCGCGGCGGACATGAATGACGATGGCCGCACCGATTTGGTTGGTGCGAATGTGGACCAGACCATCCATATCTTCCGCAGCAACCCAGGGCGCACTTTTTCCGAATCCGTTATTTCTGCCCCCAGCATGCAGCAGAGCTACTATAACTATCCGCCCATGCTCGCGGACTTCGATGGGAATGGCCTCAAAGACATCGGCTTTGTCGGTCAAGCTGCCGCTGCGCCACCGGGAGGCAACATTGAGTCTAACGGGCTCGCCGTCGCATACCAGACGAGCGCGAATACCTGGAAGCTGGGACCATTAACTCCCGTCGATACATTCGAGGGGTACCAGGGCGAGATGCCCTTCACGGCACTTTATGTAGGGAACTACAACCATGACGGCAAGTCCGATGTGGTGTTCTTTACCGATGACAGCACCGCCCAGACTCATCCCAACAGCGCGGACGTTTTGCTCAATACGGGCGCCAAATCGATTGGTTACTGCTCGGCTCCGGCAATCGGCATCCACGTCTGCTCACCCGGCACGAGTTCTTCCAGCCCGGTCAAGTTCTCCTTTAGCGCCACATCGTTCTATCCCATTCGCAAGATGGAAGTCTGGGTGGACGGCGCGAAGAAGAGTGAGACCTACCATGTCGTCGCCAACCAGGGATTTTCCGATGTGAGCCTCGCCCTTTCACCCGGTACCCATACCGTCTCGTTCTTCTCGGGCGGCTTTGACGGCAGCCTCGTAAAGAAGAGCGTCACGGTGAAGGTTCCTTAGCCCAACCGGACCCGCACTGCGAAGCTCGTGCATAAACAAAAGGGACGGCATCCGCCGTCCCTTTTGTTGCGACCTAATCAGAATTTCCGAGCGCTTAGTCCTTACCGCAACCGCGGTCCTTTGCCCATCTTGAACCGGTAGAGAATCCCCACCGAAATCCCAAACTCATTCTGCCTGCGCGTAATCGATGCCGAAGGCACATTCGACGGCGTGCCGTAGCCGCCATAACGCGTCATGATCCAGTCCGGCGAGATACGCAGCGCCAGCCGGGGCGAGCGGTTCAGGTCCAGCGATCCGCCGATCGTCGTTGCCAGCCCCAAGCCATCGTTGTACATCCCCACATCGCGCGGCTGCAGAGCAACGCCGGTCACCGGCGCAGTCCCCAGCGCGTGGCTGAATACGCCGTCAGCGCCGCCCACCATGCCATGCGCACTCAGCGCAGCATGCTCGCGCGCGATCAGCCGATAGGTCGCGCCCCCCAGAAACATGTGCTCGAAGACAAACGGCCCACTCACTCCGTACGGATTCGGGTCCACGCCCTGCGTTCCGTAATAGCCGCGCAGGTTCGCCGTCGCGCCCAGCCGCCCCGTCAGCCACCACGTGCCCTGCACATCGAAGCCGCCCAGGTTCGCGCCCGCAGCCAGCGACGGCCCCGCCTTGAAGTGAGAAAAGCCCAGCCCGCCATAGATCTCGTACTTGTTGTCGTAGCGCACCGCCGAGAGCGTCTCGTTCTGATTCACATTGGTGTCGATGGTCGGCGGCGGAGGAAGTCTTTGTGGATTGGAACCGCTGGTCTGGCTGGTGTTCTGGGTGTTGGTCTGAGTAGTGTTCTGAGCAAATGCCGCGACGGCAAACATCGTGCCGCCTAGCAGGAGAACCATGCTCCTGCACATACGAAAAGACTTGGACAAAACGGACTGCCTCCCCAAATGACGTCAGCGACCATCAAGCCGGCGTTCGTTGCCAAGCCGCCCATGCCGGCCCGCACAACAACCACTCCTGACGATTCCTGCTCCTGACACGTGCCTGACAAGATGCCGACAACATGCCTGACAAAATGAAGGATACATGCGTTCGTTGCTCCCTTGCGAATCCGGCGCGCCCAGCCGCGCTACTCTGGAAGCAGACGAATGTTTGACAGCAAAGCCAGACTCGACGCGCTCAACTTCGCTTCCATCGACGAGATGATCCGCGCTTATGCCGATGAGGCAGCGCTCGTGGCGCGCCGGGAGCATCGCGCGCTCCTCGACTACACTCCCGCTTCGGTCGACGCGCTCGAGCACCTGCTCGATGGCCAGGCCGCCGTCGATCTCGACTTCCAGTCCCGTCTCTGGGGAAGTTATTTCGGAGAGGTCCTGCGCCGCCGATGGAACGGCATCTGGATCCTCGCTCCCTATCCCGGCAGCCGCGAGCAGGCAGGCGACGCCGCCTCCGCCATCCCCACGCTCGACGTCGCTGGCTCCCGCCTTTGGCCCACCATGAAGGTCTACCGTCGGCTCACTCTCGGCGCAGCAGAAAATCTAAGCACCTTCTACCGCCTGGTGGAGAAGCGTCTCACCGCGGCCGCACCCCCGCCGAACTGATTGACTTGTCACCCACTTGTCAATTATGGCCTTGAAAGCATCCATCTCCGCCCCGCAGGCGTACCATAGAGGTAGCAGGACGCCGTCGGCCTATATGCGACAATGATGCGGCGGAGAAGAACCTGCGGAAGGATATGCCATTATGGGCGAGCTACTCACACCGACACATCTCATCCTGGTTCTGGTCGTTGCGCTGCTGATCTTTGGACCGCGCAAGCTGCCCGAGCTAGGCAAAGGGCTTGGTGAAGGCCTCAAGGGATTTAAGGACGGCATCAAGGGCCTCGGCCAGTCAGAGCCCACCACCAAGCAGGACGCCGCAGTGACAGCGCCACCGGTAACAGCTTCAAAGAACGAGCCGATCCAACCCAGCTAGGCGCAAGCGGACTCCCCGCATACAATCAAGCACACAATGGAACGCCGGGCTCGCGCCTGGCGTTTTGCTGTTCCCCGAGAAAAGACACCGCGCCGTGACCAGTCTCGACAAGCTGAAGAACGCCTGGGAGGGCCTCGCCAGCCGCGACGCCCTCAGCGCCATCCTCACCGATGACAGCAAGGCCGGCGGCAAATGGGATCCCGCGGAGTTCATGGCCACCGGCGATGCCGAAATCGACACCGTCATGAACCATCTCGCGGCAATCGGCCACCCTCCCGATTTCGGCGGCGCAGCGTTGGACTTCGGCTGCGGTGTCGGCCGTCTCACGCAGGCATTAGCGCGACGCTTTGCCTCCGTTGTCGGCGTCGATATCTCCGAGCAAATGGTCCAGCAGGCAGATTCGCTCAATCAATATCCCAACTGTCGCTACGTGGCCAGCTCCTCCGCGCGCCTGCCCTTCGATGACGCCAGCTTCGCCTTTCTGTACAGCAATATCGTTCTGCAGCATGTGCCACGTGCCCTCGCGAAGAACTATCTCCGCGAATTTGTAAGAGTGCTCGCGCCGGGAGGAGTGCTCGTCTTCGGTGTGCAGGATGGCTTCGCCGGCCCGGACCTCTCCTCACGACTGGTACGCGTGCGCCACGTCCTGCACCTGCGATCGAGGATCAGGGTCGCGCTCAAGCGTGGCTCCGGGGATATGCAGATGCACTGCCTCCCCGAAGCTATCGTCCGCCGCGTCCTCGCTCCCGCAAGCATCGTGGACATTCGCTTCACCAACACTGCTGCCCGGGACTTCAACGGCCGGCTCGTCTATCTCGATCGCGCGCCCGCGTCGGGTTACATCGGCAAGCAATACTGCGTGATCGTGTCGCACTAGCCCGCAGGATCACGGCCGCGCTTTGCTACATCACCAGACCAACAGATCTTCACCGCTCCGTGCCATAAGCAAGGAGCTTGGAGCTAAAAGGTTCCTATCACTTGGCCTCTTTTACCGCGCGATAGCCAATATCGTGCCGGTAGTAGATCCCGTCGAAGTGAATCATCCCCAGCGCCTCGTATGCCTTCGCCAGCGCCCACTCCAGGTCCGCTGCAAACGCGGTTGCGCCCAGCACGCGTCCCCCGGCAGTCACGATGCGGCCATCCTTCTCCGCCGTTCCGGAGTGAAACACCTCGACATCGTGGATCAGCGCAGCCCGCTGCAGACCCGTGATCGGGAGTCCCTTCCGGTAGTGCCCCGGATACCCCGCCGAGCTCGCAATCACGCACGCCGCCGCGCCCGGCTTCCAGCGCAACTCCGTGTCGGAGAGCCGCCCTTCCACCGCCGCTTCCATTGCTTCCAGCAGATCGGAATCCAGCCGCATCAGGATCGCCTGCGTCTCCGGATCGCCAAAACGCGCATTGAACTCCAGCACCATCGGCCCGCGCGCCGTCATCATCAGCCCGCAGTACAGCACCCCCACAAACGGCGCATCTTCCGCGCGCATACCATCGAGCGTCGGCTGCACGATGTGGTGCATGATCCAGTCGCGCAACTCCGGCGATAGCATCGCGTCCGTCGAGTAGACCCCCATCCCCCCGGTATTCGGCCCGGTATCGCCTTCGCCGATGCGCTTATGATCTTGCGCCGGCGCCAGCGGCGCCGCATGCGTCCCATCCGAGATCACCAGGAACGACAGCTCCTCCCCATCCAGAAACTCCTCAATCAGCACCGAGTGTTCCGGCGTCCCTAATAACTGACCGGAGAAGAGTCCCGCAATCGCCGCATGCGCCTCCTCTTCCGTCTTCGCAATCACCACGCCCTTGCCCGCAGCGAGCCCATCCGCCTTCACCACGACAGGGAAGCGGAAGTGCCCCAGCGCCTCCTCCGCCTCGCTCTCTTCGCCGATGACCGCATACGCCGCGGTCGGTAGGTTGTGCCGCTGCAGAAAGCGCTTGGCAAAGCTCTTGCTCGTTTCGAGCGCCGCCGCCGCCTTCGTCGGTCCAAAGACCCGGACACCGCGCCGCAGCAGCTCATCGGTCAACCCCAGCGAAAGCGGCAGCTCCGGCCCGATCACGACTATCCCCGGCTCCTCCTTCGCCACCAGATCCGTAAGAGCATGCAGGTCGCCGACATCCACGGCAATGCACCGCGCCACCTTCGCCATACCCGCATTCCCCGGCGCGCACACCACCTCGCTCACCCGCGGCGACTTCGCTAGCGCCCACGCAATCGCGTGCTCCCGTCCCCCCGCCCCAATCACCAGTACCTTCATGCGTAACGTTTCCATCCCAGCCGCATACTACGACAACCCAGGCCCCGATGCGCCCCCCATCCCGCTCTTCAAAATGTGGAACGCCGCCAGCTCACCTACAGCACTCAACGTGAGCGACCAAAGGAAGCGACACCCACAAACGCGCCGCAGGCGGCTCTGCCTGGATGGCAAATCCCCGGATGGCAAATCCTAGTACCCGACCGTAAACCGCTGCCGTCGTCGCTGCGGCTGCTCCAGCTCATCCACCAGAGCAATCGCATAGTCCTCCATCGATATCCAGCTCTTCCCATCCGCCGCCGTCAGCAGCGCATCCTGTCCCAGCCGGAACTTCCCCGTCCGCGGGCCCGGTTCGAAAAATGCCGATGGGCTCAGATAAGTCCAGTCAATCGACGACTCCCGCAGCAGCTCCAGCGCCTTCTCATGCGCCTGCGCAATCGGCCGCCATGCCGCAGGGAAGTCCTTCGCGCTCTCCAGCGTTATCCCCGGCGCCACCTCCAGGCTGCCCGCGCCGCCCACCACAACCAGCCGCGGCGCATGACCCGAGCTCGCCTGCTGGCTCACCTGTTGCACCGCGGCAATCTCCCGCTTGGCCACGTCGATCAGCTCCTCCGTCCTGTCCGGAGGCGGCCCATACGCGCTCACCACCGCCTGCGCTCCGCCGATCCGCTCCGCGATGCCTTCCACGCTCGAAAGGTCCCCGTCGACGACAGTCAGCCCATCATTGGGCGCCAGCCTGTCAGGGGCCCTGTCGAGGCCGCGCACCACTGCAACCACCTCGTGCTTCCTACCCAGCAGCTCCGTCAGAATGCGCGAACCTGCCTTTCCGGTAGCGCCATACAGCACGATCTTCATAGAAATCCTCCGCAGTCAGCTAGTGAGATGGCCGGAAAGCCTCCGGGGATCAGCAGTTTAGCAGCGTGTCCAAATGTGAGTGGACTACACTCATAAAAGATGCAACTATGTCGGCATAGCAGGCATCTATCTGAGTGCAGGCCGGTTTCCCGGCCCACACCTCATACCTAAGGAGACATTCTCATGGCAACCGTTCGTTGGGACCCCTTCCGCGAGGCCATCTCGCTCCAGAGCCGCCTCAACTCCCTCTTCCAGGACTATGGCCGCGGACAGAATGACAGCGATACCTTGACCGCCGCCAGCTTCGCGCCCCCGGTCGATATCTACGAGGACGAGCACAAGCTGGTACTCAAGCTCGAAGTGCCTGGCGTCAAGCCGGACGACATCGACATCCAGGTCGAAGGCCGCACCCTCACCGTACGTGGCGAGCGGAGGTTCTCGAACGAGGAGAAGCAGGAAAACTTCCATCGCGTCGAGCAGCGCTACGGCACCTTCGCACGCAGCTTCACCCTGCCCAGCACCGTCGACGCCGAAAACATAAAGGCGACCTACGATGCCGGCGTGCTCCAGCTCGAGTTGGCCAAGAAGGCCGAAGCCAAGCCCCGCCAGATCAAGATCGGCGTCGGCTCCGCGAGCTCGGAACCGCAGCACAAGCAGGTCGAGGGCTCAAAGGTCGCGTAAGGACCAGTAAAGAACAGAAATGCGCTTCATTCTTCAGGCGGGAGCATCCGGTTTTCGGATCGCTCCCGCAACTTGTATGGATTGAAAACAGGTTCACAATGAAAGCTCCAGCTTTCCTCTGCAACGTCGGTGGAGTATCTGCGCCTCGGGCGCAGCAAGGCCATCTCACTCAAGAGATATGCCGGACGAGAGACATTGAAGGAAGTAAGTGAGGAATCGATATGGCAATTCGTTGGGACAAATTCACCGTTAAATCGCAGGAGGCCGTCCAGGCAGCGACTAATCTCGCGCTCGAGCACGGCAATCCCGAGTTCACCCCGATGCACATGCTCGCGGCCCTGCTCGAGGACAAGGACGGCATCATCGTCCCCGTGCTGCAGAAGGTCGGTGTCCCCACCGAGCAGCTTCTCTCGCGCGCCAACGATGCTTTGAACACGCTGCCCAAGGTCGGCGGCGCAAGCGCGCAGCCCGGTCTCTCCAATGCGATGCAGAAGGTGTTGGACCGCGCCTTCAAGGAAGCGGCCGACTTCAAGGACGAATACGTCTCAACGGAACACCTGCTGCTCGCGCTCACCGAGCAGAAGAACGATCCCGCGCGCGAACTGCTCGCCTCACTCGGCGCCACTCACGACTCCGTCCTGCAGGCGCTCAGCACTATCCGTGGCAACCAGCGGGTTACCGACCAGAATCCCGAGTCGAAATTCCAGGCACTCGAAAAGTTTGCCAAGGACCTCACCGACCTTGCGCGTCGCGGCAAGCTCGACCCCGTCATCGGCCGCGATGAGGAGATCCGCCGCGTCATCCAGGTTCTCAGCCGCCGCACCAAGAACAATCCGGTGCTCATCGGCGAGCCCGGCGTAGGCAAAACCGCCATCGTCGAAGGCCTCGCCCGCCGCATCGTCTCCGGAGACGTGCCCGAAGTCCTGCGCGACAAGCGCGTCATCTCCCTCGACCTCGGCTCCATGCTCGCGGGCGCAAAATATCGCGGCGAGTTCGAAGACCGCCTCAAAGCCGTCCTCAAGGAGATCGAAGACTCGAACGGTCAGATCATCCTCTTTATCGACGAGCTGCACACTCTCGTCGGTGCCGGCGCGGCCGAGGGCGCCATCGATGCCAGCAACATGCTCAAACCGGCGCTTGCGCGCGGCGAGCTGCGGGCGATTGGCGCAACCACGCTGAATGAATACCGCAAGTACATCGAGAAGGATGCGGCACTCGAGCGGCGCTTCCAGATCGTCTATGTCGGCGAGCCGAATGTCGAGGACACCATCGCCATCCTGCGCGGACTCAAGGAGCGCTATGAAGCGCACCACAAAGTCCGCATTAAGGACTCGGCCATCGTCGCCGCCGCAACGCTCAGCCACCGTTACATATCCGACCGCTTTCTCCCTGACAAGGCTATCGACCTCGTCGATGAAGCCGCTGCCTCGCTCGCCATTCAGATCGGCTCCGTGCCGGAGGAGATCGATGCGCTCGACCGCGCAGCCACCTCGCTCGAGATTGAGAAGGCCGCCCTGAAGCGCGAAACCGATCCCTCCTCGAAGGAGCGCCTCCAAGCCGTCGAGCGCGAGCTCGCCGCCATTAAGGAGCGAGCGACCGGACTGCGTGCCCGCTGGCAGAAGGAGCGCGAGGCCATCACCCGCATCAGCGAGCTGAAGCAACAGGTCGAGGCGCTGCGTTTTGAGATGGAGGAGCAGACCCGCAAAGGAAATCTTGAGCGCTCCGCCGCCATTCAGTACGGCGAGCTGCCCAAGGCCGAAGCCGAGTTGCGCCGCCTCAGCGCCGAGCAGGACGCCGAGACCACCGCGGCCAAGTCCGGCACGCGCAAGCGCATGCTCAAGGAAGAGGTGGACGAGGAAGACATCGCCGCCATCGTCAGCAAGTGGACCGGTATTCCGGTCTCAAAGATGCTCGAAGGGGAAGTGTCGAAGCTGGTCCAGATGGAATCGCGTCTGCGCGAGCGCGTCGTCGGTCAGGACGAAGCGCTCACAACCGTCGCCAACGCGATCCGCCGTTCGCGCGCGGGCTTGAGCGATCCCAAGCGCCCCATTGGCAGCTTCATCTTTCTCGGCCCCACTGGTGTCGGCAAAACCGAAACCGCCCGCGCACTCGCTGAGTTTCTCTTCGACGACGAACAGGCCATGGTGCGCATCGACATGAGCGAGTACATGGAGAAGCACGCCGTCGCCCGCCTCATCGGCGCGCCTCCCGGCTACATCGGCTTCGACGAAGGCGGTCAGCTCACCGAAGCCATTCGACGCCGCCCCTACGCGGTGGTGCTCTTCGACGAGATCGAGAAGGCGCATCCCGATGTATTCAACATCCTCTTGCAGGTCCTCGATGATGGCCGGCTCACCGACTCAAAAGGCCGCACCGTCGATTTCAAGAACACGGTGCTCATCATGACCTCAAACCTGGGAGCGCACGCGCTCAATGCCGAAGCGCTAACCGACGAAGCGGCTTTCGACCACGCGCGCGAGCAGGTGATGGATGTGCTCAAGGCCAGCTTCCGGCCCGAGTTCCTCAACCGCGTAGACGACATCGTCATCTTCCGCCCGCTCGGCGAGGAGCAGCTCAGCCACATCGTCGATCTGCGGCTGGTCGACCTGAAGAAGCTGCTGGCGGATCGCAAGATCACGCTCGACCTCACCGACGCTGCACGCCACCAGTTGCTGATGACCGGCTACGACCGGGCCTACGGCGCACGCCCGCTCAAGCGCGCCATCCAGCGGCTGATTCAGGACCCGCTCGCCATCAAGATCCTCGACGGCGAAGTCCTGCACGGCGATCACGTCAGAGTAGACGCCGACCCGCTGAACAACCGGCTGAAATTCGAGGTGGTCAGCCGGCAAGCAAGCGAGCCGGCAACGCAGCCGGTAGGCGCTCGGTAGGCGGTGCTGTTCGTTTGGTCCGTCGACTGGCAGAAGAGAAGATGGCGACATTCTTGGATCTGGCGCACAGCGGAAAAGCCGACTCACTCGTGAGCGGCGACCGTGACCGCATGCTGGCACGGAAGACAAAATTTCCGATTGAAACCCCAGGAGAGTATCGGCGCAGAGCCGGACGGAACTGAGGGTGAGAGCGGAACTGCCCTCACCCTCTTGAAGCTACAGCGCGACTTCCGTGCTCGCGGCCTTCAACTCCGAAACTGGGTGAGAGATGTCCTGCAGAACACGGTTGATCGTGATCTCAGTGGGATTGCTGGACAGGTGCAGCACGCGTGCAGCCTTGCTGATGGTCTGACAGAGTTGAAAGCGATTCGGAATTTCTCTGCTGGCAGCGTAAACGAGTGAAGAACGCAAGGGTCGGCCTCCTCGGCCTGAAGCATTTCGCGTAGGTGTAGATGGTCAGCAGTGGCCCGCAGACCAGGCATATTCGCGAAAATTGCCTTGTTGCGTAGGGCGCCCTGGGCGGATCTGGCCGGAAGTGTGCTCGATCTGCTCAGGCGGGATGTACTTACATTCTACTCCAGCGGCTTTCTCGCCCTTGCGACGCGCGGTATCCCTTGCAGATCATCGACGAAGCCGATCTCCTCAAATCCACCCCCCGCCAGCAGTCCGCGCACCGCATCCCGCTGCCCATGCCCAATCTCAAGCAGTAGATGCCCACCACGCTCGCAGATGCTCGAATGCCTCCGGAATCAGCCGCCGATAGACGGCCAACCCATCCTCGCCCCCATACAGCGCCATCGCCGGCTCATACTCGCGCACCTGCGGCTCCAGCACCTCGCCCGTTGCTACATAGGGTGGATTCGAGACGATGCAATCGAACCGCTCGCCGGCAATCTCCTCCAACAAATCCGATTGCACGAACCGGACGCGATCCGCACCCAACGCCCGCGCATTCTGCTGCGCAACCGCCAGTGCCGCCGGCGAAATATCCGTCGCCGTCACCGCAGCATCCGCCATTTCGAGAGCCAGCGTAACCGCAAGAATCCCCGACCCCGTCCCCACATCCAAAACGCGGCAAGGCACAGGCCGGATCGCCAGCGTCGCCTCCACCATGTGCTCCGTCTCCGGCCGCGGAATCAGCACCAGCCGGTTGACGATAAAGGCGCGGCCATAGAACTCCTGCGTCCCGACAATGTGTTGCACCGGCTCCTGCCGCGCCCGCCGCGCCAGCGCCGCCTGGTAGTGTTCTTGCTGCCGCTCCGTCAGCTCGCGCTCCGGATGCGTCATCATCTCCGCGCGCGAAAGACCAGTCACATGCATCAGCAGCAACTCCGCATCCCGCCGCGCCGTATCGGTCGGGCCAAGTCCTATAGCACCTTCGTGGAGTGCGCTCTCGAGCGTCTTCATCTCGAATGAATGCTATACTGCACATAACGCTTCACAAGGGTGATGCAGAGTGCATCCCAAATGCGGCCAGTGTGCTGGCCTGCGGCTCTCCGGTGAGAGCCTTAGCCCGACCCAGAAGCGTTGCCCTCCACCGCGTGTCGAGTCGAGGGAGTCTGCGAAGCAAGTTGCTTCCTGGACGCAAGGATCGTGCGGCAAGAGCGGAGGCTGGCGAACAACGCCAGTCGGCAGTATCCAGAAGTCCCACCGTTTTTCCCCTACGTACAAATAAGAACAGCGCGCCGCCCCGATCGTTCTCACAAAGAATGACACGCGATCGAAACGGCAGCAGCGCATGTCACCGCATCGCGGCTACACCATTCGTGTATCCGGCGATGCAATAGGACCCAAGTTGAAATTATTCTCTGAACTATCCCTTTCGCCCCTGGTGCAGAAGCGCCTCGCGGCGGTGAATTTCGTTACCCCCACGCCTGTCCAGGCATTGGCCATCCCTCCCGCGCTCGAAGGCCGCGACGTCCTGGCCACGGCGCAGACCGGCACCGGCAAAACTCTCAGCTTCATGCTGCCAATAATCGAGCGTCTCCAGAAAGTGCAGTCGAAGCAGATCACCGCGCTCATCCTGCTGCCCACCCGCGAGCTCGCCATGCAGGTGGAAAAGGTCTACCGCCAGCTCATGCCCGAGGGCAACATGCGCGCGGCGCTGGTCGTCGGCGGTCTCGCTGAAGGCCCACAGCTCGACGCACTGCGTCGCGGTGTGCGCATTGTCGTTGCCACGCCCGGCCGCCTCGAAGACTTCATCGACCGCAAGCTGGTCAAGCTCGATGCCGTGGAAATCCTGGTGCTCGATGAGTGCGATCGCATGCTCGACATGGGATTCAAGCCGTCGATCAAGCGCATCGTCGCGAAGCTCCGCAAGGACCGCCAGACACTCTGCTACTCCGCCACGCTGAATACGGAGATGCGCGAGGTGACCCGCGATTACCTGAAGAATCCGGTGCGCATCGACATCTCGACCGAGCTGAAGCCTGCGGAGAACGTAGCGCTGCAAATGTTTGAGGTCTCGAAGGAGAAGAAGTCCGAGCTGCTCGAGCATCTGCTCAGCAAGCATGAGGGCAGCTTCCTCGTCTTCACGCGCACCAAGCACGGCGCGGACCGGCTGGCCAATCGCCTCAGCCGCGTCGGCCACAACGCGGCGCGCATCCACGGCGACCGCACCCAGGCGCAGCGCGTAGCCGCGCTCAAGGGCTTTGCCGATGGTGCTAACCGCGTCCTCGTGGCCACCGACGTCGCTGCCCGCGGCATCGATGTCCCCCACGTTGCGCACGTCGTCAACTACGATCTGCCCAAGGAAGCGGAGGACTTCGTTCACCGCGTCGGCCGCACCGGCCGCGCCTCGCGCAGCGGTACGGCACACACCTTCGCATTGCCTGAAGAGCGTAACGAGGTGCGGAAGATCGAGCGCAAGCTCGCCCTCACCATGAAGCGCTTCAAGGTATCCGCGGTTGCGACAAATCACGCCGTCGTGCCGGCGTAAGACAGCCGCAGCAAACACAAGGGCCGGTGATCTCGATCACCGGCCCTTTCTGTTTGCGATACTCACTGCGTCATCTGCTCGCGCAGCGTCTCCGGTTCCTGTCCCAGCCACTCGTAATGCTGTGCCGTCGAATCGAAGAGCGAGGAAGTCTTGAACGGCTCGTACTTGCCATGGGCAGCCGCCTCCTTGGTCTTCGCCAGCAGCTTGTCGAGTTCCTGATCGCTGAATGGCTTGAAGCTGCGAGCAGCGGTGAATGCCTGATCCAGCACCTCCATGCTGTCGATGCCGGTGATCACGACGGACGTGGGTTGATGCAATGCGAAATGCAGGCACTCGATCGCGGTCACCGTCTTCGAGCGCAGGATGAAGCCGTCGCCCATGGTCTTCATGGCGAGCACGCCCACGCCGCGGCGCACCATCTCCGGCACGACCTTTTGGGTAAACGAGCGGAAGTGCGCATCCATTACGTTGACTGGCATCTGTGCGGTGTCAAAATGGAAGTCGTTTTGCTCCGCCACCTCGAGCATCCGCAGATGAATGTGCGGGTCTTTGTGGCCGGTGAAGCCGATATAGCGAATTTTCCCGGCCTTCTTCGCATCCAGCGCGGCGTGGATCGCGCCCTCTTCTGCGAAGATGCGGTCCGGGTCGTCGAAACGGACGATCTCGTGGAACTGCACCAGATCGATGCGATCCGTGCGTAGGCGAGCCAGCGATTCATCGATCTGCAGCGCGGCTGCCTCTTTGGTGCGGCCGTCGATCTTGGTCATCAGAAAGGCGCGGTCCCGGTAGCCATCCGCAAGCGCCTTGCCCATCCGGATCTCGCTCTTGCCCTGGTTGTAGTCCCAGCAGTTATCGAGAAACGTGATGCCGCGGTCGAGTGCGGACCGAATCAGCCGAATGCCCAATGCCTCGTCGACCCTGGGCAACGCGATGTGGTATCCGCCCATGCCAATGCACGAGACAGTTTCGCCTGTGGTACCGAGCTGGCGTCGAGGCATCTCTTCATTGTGATCAGTAGGCACTTGCGCCCTCCGGTAGTACTCCTCTAGTAGTGCTCTCCTGTTGGATGCACGCAGGCGCCCTCTATCCCAGCCGCTCCACCTGCACAAACAGAGCATCCGCGCACTGAACAAACCCAAGCTGCTCGTAGATATGGATCGCCGCCCCATTCCCACCGGCCACATGCAGAAACGCAATATCGCCATCGTTCAGGATTGCCGCCGTTGCCTCCCGCGTCAGCCGCTGCGCATAGCCTCGGCCCAGGTGTGCCGGATGCGTGCAGATCGCGCTCACCTCGCGATACCCGGGAAGCGCCAGCCGCTCGCCCGCCATCGCCACCAGCTCTCCATCCACCCGGATCCCGCGATACCTCCCCAGCTCCGGCGTGCGCATCCCAAAAAATCCCGGGAAGGCAATCGCCTTCAACGCGTTCATCTCTGCCGCATCTGCCACTGCATCCAGCATCACCGACTGCGGCCCACTCTCCGGGCCGGCCGCAGACCGCAGCTCACCGCACACCATCTGGAAGCCAGGAATGCGTCGAGCCACGTGCCACTGCTGCGGATTGAGCGGCGGAGGCTCCTCAAACAGCCACACCCGCTCGCCGGGCGACACCATTGCCGTCAGTGCCGCTACCGCCTCCGCCGAATGGTCCGCAAGCGCTGCCATCGGCAGCACCTCGCTGTAATACCGCCGCGCCGCGCCCTCGCCATACGCAAAGTGCCGCTGCCGCGTCGTCGCCGCCTGCCAGATGGTATTCGTGAGTGTCGCGCAAGCATTCGCTGTCATGGCCATGCAGTCAATGATGATGGATTCAGCCGACACGATGCGGAAGTCACATCGGTCCCGGCCTCCACAGGGACTGAATCACAACTTTCCATTACAAATGTCTGGTGCGCCTGAGTGCCAGGCAAGACGATCTGGCGGCATCGGCGAAACATTCTTGATGAGGTAGCAATGACGAATCGATCCCCTGCTCTTCGATCCAGTTCTCTTCGGTTCACTTCTCTTCGCCTGCGTTCTCTTCCGTGGTGGGCTCTTCTCTGCGTACCCGCGGCCGCTCTGCTGATGGCTGCTTCCAACGGCGAATGGCTCAGCCATGTGCCGGCGGCAGACCACGCCATCGCAAATCCCGTCGCCGGGCATCCCGACGCAATCGCCGCGGGCTCCGCGCTCTATCAGGACAACTGCGCGAAGTGTCATGGCGCCGATGGCAATGGCCGCGGCAGCCGTCCGCCCGTCCACTCCGCGCGCGTGGCCACCGCCACGGACGGCGACCTCTTCTGGCTGCTCAGCCACGGCCAGCCCTTCCGTGGCATGCCCGCATGGGCGCGTCTGCCGGACGATCAACGCTGGCAGATCATCGCTTGGCTGCGCAGCATCCAGGAGCAGCCCGCCGTCCCCGCTGCGAACGGCGGCAAGCCGTGAACTCCGCGATCTCGCGCTCGGGCCTCCTGATCGTCATTGCGACTGTTTCGCGTCAACCGGCAGCCTCCACTAGATTTGCTCTATATTGTAGAGATAATGTCCGCTCGCGATTACCTCGGCGAATTCGAGCACATCATCGTCCTGGCGCTTCTACGGTTGGAAGATCAAGCCTATGGCGTCACTGTGCGGCAGGAAATCGAATTACGCACGAAACGCGATGTGTCTATCGGTGCTGTGTATGCCACGCTCGATCGCCTGGAGATGAAAGGCTACGTCAAGTCCCGCCGCGGCGATCCCACGCCGGAACGCGGCGGACGTTCCAAACGCTTCTTTCATGTCACTGCCAAAGGAGTGGCGGCTGTGAATCGCACGCACCGCGCACTTCAGAGAATGACCGAAGGCCTCGATCTCATCGGGAGCTACTCATGACATCTCAAAGAAATTTGATTCCACCGCCCCGCATCGCTGACTGGCTCCTCAATCTATTCAGCTCTTCCGAGGAAGCAGAGGTAATCCTGGGGGATCTGCTTGAGGAATACTCCAACCTCGCATCAGTATCGGGAGTTGCCTTCGCTCAAAGCTGGTACTGGCAGCAGACGCTGAAAACCATCGCCCATCTCGTCTGCGCCAGTTTCCGGAGCGCTCCGTTGTCGACCAGTGCCGCCGTTGTCGGAGGATTTTTGCTCCGTCGGCTTGTCGCCGGATTGCCTGAGCGCGCGATATTTGCGGTTCTTGAGAGATATCAGGTTTTCGATCATCACTACCGCGCCTATGTATTCTTCGGTTCGACGGGAATCGACATCGCACACTGGATCACGTTCCTGTTTGTGGGCTGCGTTGTCGCGTGGGGTGCGCAGGCAAGAGAGTTGGCGGCTACCATGGCGCTGGGTCTCATCTTTGGCGCAATGGCTCTCGCTGCTGCCGTAGCAATCCTGACCACGACTGGGAACGCCGCATTCCTGTGGAGGCTGAGTTGGACCTTCGCTGACGCATTCGCGATCGTGGCTGGCGGAGCACTCGTCCGAATGCTTAGATCAAATAAATCGAATAAAACGAATGGGGCACATCTGCCCGCCTGATCATCTCCGGGTCGGTCGGTCGAGAGCCTGGCGGAAGCAGCGTCGCGGCTAGCGGAACTGCAAATAGCCCCAGCGATCCGGCACATGCATGTTGATTACGCCCTGCGGCGACCACACCCAGTTGTCTTCCTTCGGATTGCCCGGCGTCCACTCCACCCGGGAGAAGTTGATGCGCCACACCGTACCGGGTCTGGGCAGCGGCACCTGCTGCCGGGAGTTGAAAGCAGCCAGCGGGAAAGCGATCTCAAGCGTCCACCCCCGGTCGGTGTCGCCCGGATGATTGAGCGTGCCTTGCACGGCAACGGCGGTCTTCAATCCAGCAATATCCCAACCGCTGTCCGGCTTGCCGCCAGCGCTGTACGGCTTCGGCAGGAACAGGTCCCAGCCGGTATTGAGCGCGTTCATCTCGAACTCGTAATAGCTCTCCGTCTCCGGCAGCGGCTTGATGAAAACTTCGAAGTCGTTGTCCTTGAAGATGACCGAATCATGTTTCGTCAGCGTGCCCGTAACGTTCGGCTCCTCAAGCTCGGCCGCGATGTAGAGATACTGTGTCGTCCCACAGCATCTTCGCCCGGGTGCGAAAGCGCGGCGTAGGCTTCGCGGCGCCTTCTATGTCCACAAAGTCGGAAGTCCACTTCGCCTTCTTCCACGCCGCGTCATCGAGCTTCCCGTCGATGCGGATGGGAGTCTTGGTGCGGTAGCAGTCATAGGACAGCGGCGCAGGCTGCGCATCCTGCGCGAAAATGGGGATGATGAAAGCTGCTGGAGGTTCCGCAACCGCAGAGGTTTGCGCCATAGAGACGCTCGGCAACGCCAGACCAAAGAACGCAACCGGCAACCACTTCAGTGCCCACTTCACTTTGGAGACCTCCTGAGACGGGTCTCCGATATTACGCGATGTTCGCCGTCTCCGCCTTCAGCCGCTCCGCCTGGAAGTGCGCGACCACCGCGTCGATCACCGGCTGCAGCCTGCCCTCCATGATCTCGGCCAGCTGGTGCAGCGTCAGCCCGATGCGGTGATCGGTCAGCCGGTTCTGCGGGAAGTTGTAGGTGCGGATCTTCTCCGAGCGATCGCCCGAGCCCACCTGCGACTTCCGCTCCTGCGCCAGCGCGGCCTGCTGCCTCTCCTGCTCCACCTCATAGAGGCGGGCACGCAGCACGCGCATGCCCTTCTCGCGGTTCTTGATCTGCGACTTCTCGTCCTGGCAGCTCACCACGGTGCCCGTCGGAATATGCGTAATGCGCACCGCCGAATACGTGGTGTTCACCGACTGTCCCCCCGGCCCCGAGGAACAGAACGTATCAATGCGCAAATCCTTTGCTTCGATTTTGATATCGACGTCCTCCGCCTCAGGCAGCACGGCAACTGTCACGGCAGAAGTATGCACACGCCCCTGCGTCTCAGTAGCCGGCACGCGCTGCACGCGGTGCACGCCTGACTCGTACTTGAGCTGCGAGTAGACGCGGTCGCCTTCGATGATGGCGATGACTTCTTTCAAGCCGCCAATCCCGGACTCGGAGGACGACAGCACCTCCACCTTCCAGCGATGCTGCTCGGCAAAGCGCGAGTACATGCGGAAGACCTCCGCGGCAAACAGCGAGGCCTCATCGCCGCCAGTCCCGGCGCGAATCTCCAGGATGACGTTCTTCTCGTCATTGGGGTCCTTGGGCAGCAGCTTCAGCTTCAGGTCTTCCTCGATCTTCGGCAGGCGCTCCTCCAGCTGCGTCAGCTCGTCCTGCGCCATCGCGCGAATGTCTGGATCGGTCTCTGCCAGCATGCTTTGCGCGTCGGCGATGCCCTGCTTCGTGCGCTGGTAATCGCGGAAGCTGTCCACCACTGGTTGAAGATCGCGGTGCTGCTTGGCGACCTTCTGGTAGCGCTCGTGATCGCTGACGACCTCGTCAGAGGCCATCTCGCGACCTAGCTCTTCATAACGGGCGGCAATCTGTTCCAGGCGTTCAAACATCGGGACTCCTCGGCCATCGAAGGCCGGCATATGAATTCAAATCTTGGGGTAAGCGAAGGCGCAGCAGGACGATGGCGGCGGGAGCCGCTAGAGCAGAGTGCCGGGAAAATGGATGAGGCGCAACATCGCTGTCATTAGAGTATCGCGGACGTCCCGTGGATGCATCTACAACGTTGGCTGACTTCCGTATGGAATGGAATGCATGACCGAACTCGAACCCTGGGCCGAGCTGTGCGAGCGTCTGGCCGGCACGACGAAAAAGCTCGAAAAGCGCGCCTGGATGGCCGACTACCTGCGCGAATTACCCGCAGAGGCCGCGGCATACGCGGCCCTCTATCTCTCCGGCACGCCTTTCGCCGAAGCCGACGGCCGCCAGCTCAGCGTCGGCGGCGCCAGCCTCTGGCAGGTGGTGAAGGAGCTTACGCACGCCAGCGACTCGGCGATGCACGAGGCGTACCGCCGGCACGGCGACCTGGGCGCGGCCGCCTTCGATCTGCTCTCGGCGCGCGCGGAATCAACGCCGGCAACATTGACCATCGAAGATGTAGCGGAAACCTTCGCGCAGATGGCAGCCGCGCGGGGCGTCGAGCGCGGCACGGAACGCCGTCAGACACTGCTGCGCGATCTGCTTCGGCGAGCCACACCGCTAGAGGCGAAGTACCTCATCAAGCTGATGCTGGGCGATATGCGCATCGGCGTAAAGCAGGCGCAGGTGGAGGAGGCGATCGCAGTCGCAACGGAGCGTGAGTTGTCAGCAGTGCGCCGTGCCGTAATGCTGCTTGGCGATCTCAGCGAAGTAGTGCGGCTGGCGGATGCTGACCGCTTAGGGGAGGCGCGCATGCGGCTCTTTCATCCCCTCGGCTTCATGCTGGCGAGCCCGGTCGATACGGTGGAACAAGCGATGGCGCGATTTGCGGAAGAAGTGCGTGCCGAAAAGAGGGGCGAGGGTGGCGCCAAGCCTGTGCCGGAAACTGAGGGTACAGGCAAGCGCATAGCGCCTTCTGCGTTGGAGGCCAGCGTCCTCAAGGAAGCCCATATTCCGCCTGCGCTGACGCAGGCCCATATTCCGCCTGCGCTGACGCAGGCCCATATTCAGGACAAGTTCGATGGCATCCGCTGCCAATTGCACTGCGGAGATCCGTCGCAGCCCGGCCGCGTCGCACTCTTCTCCCGCAGCCGCGAGGACATGACGCACAGCTTCCCCGAACTCACCGAGGCCTTCGCGAAGATCACTGAACCACTCATCCTCGACGGAGAAATCCTCGCATGGAACGCCGATCCCACCGCAGCAGAGCAACGCGCGCTGCCATTCTCCTCGCTGCAGAACCGCATCGGCCGCAAACGAGTGACAGCCGCCATGCGCGAGCAGACGCCGGTAGTCTTCATGGCCTTCGACCTGCTCTATCGCGGCGACTCACTGCTGCTCGAACAGCCGCTTGCCCAGCGCCGTGCCGCGCTGGAAGAAGTCTCTGAGGCGCAGATCCCCCACACCATCGTGAGCAGCACGCCGTCTGAACTAGCCTCGCCGCGCAAGCAGGGAACGCTCTTCGCCACGCCCGATAC
Source organism: uncultured Acidobacteriaceae bacterium (assembly GCA_963757575.1). Taxonomy (GTDB): domain Bacteria; phylum Acidobacteriota; class Terriglobia; order Terriglobales; family Acidobacteriaceae; genus KBS-83. Next base: position 584,383 of record CAVWSD010000002.1, on the reverse strand, counting down.
CGCCCCACAATCCAGCGCGAACACCTTCGCGCGCCTCGTCCTCGCATCCATCACGCGGCTCTCGAGCGCGGAGCAACTGGAGCAGGCATATGTCGACGCCCGCGCGCGCGGCAACGAAGGCGTGATGCTGAAAGCGGCGGCCAGTCTCTATCAGCCGGGCCGGCGCGGTCTTGCATGGCTCAAGCTGAAGCGCGAGCTGGCCACGCTCGATGTCGTCGTCACCTCAGCCGAGTACGGCCACGGCAAACGAGCCGGCACGCTGAGCGACTACACCTTTGCCGTTCGCGCTGGCGACACGTTGAAGAACGTCGGCAAGGCCTACTCCGGCCTCACCGACGCCGAGATCGCACACCTCTCGCAGTACTTTCACGAGCACACCATAGAGGACTTCGGCGGCTGGCGCACAGTCGAGCCGACCATCGTTCTCGAAGTCGCCTTCAACAACCTGATGCGTTCCGATCGCCACGCCAGCGGCTTCGCCATGCGCTTTCCGCGCATCATGCGCATCCGCGATGACAAGCCGGTGGACGAGATTGACACCCTCGAACGCGTCGAAGAGATCTATAACCAGCAACCGGATAAGCCCGTTGACAATCCGCAGCCGGAGACGCGCGCGGAATCTTAGAAGGCTTCCAGCTCATGGTCGCGGCAGACATCCTCCGCGGAAGGCCTTCATACCGCCGTGTTGTGGGGCTCGGCCCAGGCGTGCTGCAGTTGTTCGGCCAGCTTCTCGACAGGAGGATTGCGTTCAGGTTCTGCGCGTCGTGAGCTGTACTGCTTTTGCCAGAGTGCCCAGACAGCGGCGCCCAGCAGGGTTCCTCCCATCGTCAATCCAAACCACTTCATCTCTCGCTACCCCAAAGAAAAATTTCGCGTGCCTTTGTTGGATGCAGCCTGGCAGCAGATTTGAAAGGGGCAATTCACTGCCTGCTTCATGCCATCGAGAAGCGAGTTTGCCGCGTCGCACTCATTTCGCCGCAGTCAGATCAAACGCCTTCACATCCAGCCCATCCGGCGCCCAGGTATTCACTACCGCCTTCGCGATCTTCGCCGTTGTGAGGTAAGCCTCGTTGTCATCCGTCCAGCTCTGGTCCTTGTTGTCCCAGGTGAAAATCGACAGGATCAACAATCCATTCTTCGTCGCGACAGCATCGACATCGTTGCGCACTTCGTCGAGCGCACCGGTCTTATTCGCAATTGCCGATCCCTCTTCCGAGCTGTCGATCGGCTCCAGATAACGCGGCGCGCCGTCACGGTAGAACTGCGAACGCAGCATGTGCAGGGTGACGCCGCAGATCGCGCGGTCTGTTTCTGTCGGCGCTGCCGCGCCATCACCAAGCCGGCAGGTCACGATGCGTTCCATCAGCGTAGCCATCTCGCGCGCTGTGGTCTTGCCCAGCCCGAACTTCTTCTGGTCCGCCGGCATTGGCCCCGACGCCGGCTTGCCCACCTTCTTGTAGAGCCACGTATTCTTCAGGCCCAGGCGCCCCATCTCGGCGTTCACCGCGTCGAGCCCGATCGTATCGATGGCCACATTCGTCGCAGTGTTGTCGCTCACCATCACCATCATGGAGAGCACGTCTTTCAGCGTCAGTGTGGCTGGCGTGTCGAAGAAACCAAGCACGCCGGAGCCGCCGGTCTGGTTCTCCTTTGTCAGCGTCACCTTGTCATCCCAGTGCGCCTTGCCGGCTCGCACCTGTTCCATCGCCTCATACAGGACCGCGAGCTTGATGACGCTCGCCGTCTGCACCGGTTCATCGGCCTTCACCGCAACCGTCTGGCCCGTCTTCAGGTCCTTCGCGTAAACCGAAACCTGTCCGTGATGCTGCGACGCGATCTGGTCTACCTGCGACTGGAGCGGCGATTGCGACTGGTCCTGTGCGTGAGCGTGGTTGGCGAACAAAAAAGCAGAGAGGAAACAGAGCAGGGTGGCCTTGCGCATGTGCGGCATGGTACATCCTCTTGCATGGCTCTCCAATTCACCACCAGCTATCTCGAAGATGTCCGCCCGCTCTTTGCCATGTACAAACGGCAGGGCGAAGCCGCAATGGCCCAGGTCTCCGACGCAGATCTGACCGCCGTGCTCGACCCGGAGATGAACTCCATCGCGCAAATTGTGAAACACATGGCGGGAAACATGCGCTCGCGCTGGACCGGCTTTCCCGAGGCCGACGGTGAGAAGCCGGATCGCAATCGCGACAGCGAGTTCGAAGCTCCTCCAGCGACGCGCGAAGCATTGATGACGCTGTGGAATGAAGGCTGGGCCTGCATGTTCGCTGCGCTCGATCGGCTCACCGATGCGGACCTCGCGCGCGAAACCTTCATCCGCGGCGAGCGCCACTCTGTCATGCAGGCAATCAATCGACAGATCGCGCACTACAGCTATCACCTGGGACAAATTGTCTTTCTCGCGAAGCACCTGCAGTCGGCGAATTGGAAAACCCTGAGCGTGCCCCGCGGCGGCTCAGCTTCCTTCAATACCGAGGTCGCCGCAGGCCTCAAAAGCCAGCGCTGAAAAAGAAAAGGGCGCCCGGCAACCCGGACGCCCCTCGATGCACACCAGCAGACCAGCAGACTACTTACCCGCAACCTGTTTCGTGCCGGTGTACGTCACATGCCACACCGAATTCGATCCGTCATCGGTGACGAATAGCGAGCCATCATTTGCAAACGTAACGCCCACCGGCCGGCCCCACACCTTGTCATCCGGAGTGACGAAGCCGGTCAGGAAATCCTGATACGCGCCAGTCGCCTTGCCGTTCTCCATCGGTACCGCGATCACTTCATAGCCCGCGCGCTTGGACTTGTTCCACGACCCGTGCTCTGCCGCGAAGGCCCAGCCTTTGTAGGTAGCGGGGAACTGCTTGCCCTCATCGAAAGTCATTTCAAGCGATGCGAAATGCGGCTGCAGCAGCACGTCAGGTACAAGCACCTTTGAGGCCAGCTCGGGATGCTTGCCCTTGTGCCGCGGGTCCTGATGATTGCCCATGTAGAACCACGGCCAGCCGTAGAAGCCGCCATCCTCGACGTGCGTGATGTAGTCCGGCACCAGGTTGTCGCCCAGCCCGTCGCGCTCGTTCACCGAGCACCATAGCTGCCCCGTCGTCGGATTGATCGCCTCGCCCACGCAGTTGCGAATGCCAGACGCATAGACTTTCAGGAACTTGCCGTCCGGCGTGTACTGGAGCACGTCCGCGCGATGGAACTCAGCCGGCGTGGTGTCGGGGTCGTCCACGTTCGAGTGGGAACCGACAGAGACCAGCATTACTTTCCCATCTTTCGAAAAGACCACGTCGCGCGTCCAGTGGCCGCCGCCGCGCAGCCGTCCGCCCCCAGGCAGCGATGCAACCACCACCTGTGACGGTCCGCTCGCCTTCATGTCCCCATTCTTGTAAGGGAACTTCACCACCGAGTCGGTGTTGCCCACGTAGACCCACTTCGGGTTCTCTCCCAGCGGATAAAAGGCCAGGCCGAATGGCTGCTTCAGACCCGTGGCGAATGTGGAAACCTGCTTCGCCTTGCCGCTCGCGTCCACGCCGCGAAAGACCTTGATCGTGCCGCTGTCCCCGCTGCGGTCCGGCTCGCTTTCGACCACAAACAGATCGCCGTTCGGGGCGGTCCGAATGAGCCGCGGATTCTTCACGTCAGAGGAGTAGAGCTCGACCTTGAAGCCTGCGGGCGCCTCGGGCATCGCACCTGCGGGCCGCGACCCCACGCTTGGCCCGTTGTCTACCGACTGTGTCGCATATGGCGCCGGCAAGTCGGCAACCGTGATCTTGCGCATCGTGCCCGGATGCTCTTTCGAGTAGTCGGTAAAGGCCGCCGGCCCCGTGATCACTTGAGTGCTCTGCGCGAGCAAGCCCACGGGGGCAGCAAACAGCAGAGCGGGGAAGAGAAGAGGGCCCAGAACGCGCGAGGCGTTGGTCATACGAAACATGCTTTCCTCCGGGGTCAGGAATGAGGGGATCGGGGTTGTGACATCGCGGCGTTTGCGGTGAAATGCAGCATAGTTAACGATACAGCCGCGCCAAGTCTCCTGACAAATCGCACACCGGGCAGATATACGTTTGTCTACGGATTACTGCCGGCAAGCTGCTTTACCAGCTCCACCGGCACGGTCGCTGTGAAAACCGCGCGGCTTCCATGCTGTGTGACGCTCGCGCTGTTGATAAGGATGCGGTAGTTCTTGCTTTGCGGATTGTTCTGGACCGCGGTCAGCGCACTGGAGAGCAGCCCAAGCATGCTCTCCAGAGCCTGCGTGGTCGCAGCCGCATCGGCCTGGCTGGGCGCGATCTCCTCTACGCGCAGCCGCAGATTGCCCAGGAAACGCACAGATGCGACAAACGCCGTGTCCGTGTCGAGCGGCAGGGTCACACCGAAGACGCGCGGCCCGCCCTCAGACCAGAAGGGCAGCGAAATGCGGCCGATGCCCCACGCAATCGAGAGCGCCGGCACCTGGCCGTAGTAATCCGACAAAACGGACGACCCGGAGAAGGGCAGCGCTGCCGTGCGATAGCGATCCACCATGGCGTGGATCTGCTCCGCCGTCGGCGTATTCGACACCGCCACAATTTCGTAGCCGAGCATGACAATACGCACCGTGCGCCCCTGGCTATGCAGGCTGTAGATGGTGCGATCGGCATATTGCTCGCGGGCCTCGCTCGAGCTTTCGAGCCACGCCGTCAGCCGCTTGTGATCGAAGTGGCCGGCGAAGACCTCGGAGTAGGCGACCGGCCCGTTTGGCCCCCGAGGGTTCTGCATGTGATGGATGGCGATGGCTGCCTGGTGCAGGTCGCGCTCGAAGACGAATCCGGTTGCGTCGATGAAGCGCTGGTAGCCGGCATCGTGTTGCACCGGGTGCTGGTCGAAGTGCATCGCGGCCCGCAGCGGTTCGAAATTGATGTAGACAATGCCGTCCGACTCCGGCAGCAGACGCGCGACCTCCGGAGGCGCCTTCTGCCTCAGGTAGGCAAGCGCGCCCAGCAGCGCAAGCACGATGGCGGCAATCAGGAGTGTGGTGCGGGTGCGTCTGCGCATGTGGGCGGGTGGAGATCAGGATAGCAGCGGCTCCGGCCAGATCCCGTGAGCGGCGCCGGTTCACTCCTTCCGCTTACTGTTTGTGCTCACTCCTCCCGCAGCAGCCGCGCAGGATCGATGGCGAGCGCATGCCGTGCCGGAATCCAGGTGGCCAGCACGCCGATCAGCGACATCGTCACCAGGACTCCAGCCAGCACCAGAGGGTCGCGGGAGGTGGCTTGATAGACGATCTGCGCGAGGAAGCGGCTGACGAGCATGCCGAGCGCCAGGCCCGCGATCGAGCCCGAGGTCAGCAGGACCAATGGACGTCCCAGGGCGGAGCGCATGAGTTGTGTCACGCTGCGCGCCCAGAGCGACGCGGATGCCGAGCTCGCGCATGCGCTTGCTGACGCTGTATGCGGCCACGCCAAAGGTTCCGGTAATGGCGAGCATCGCCGCCAGCAGACCCATGATGCCCAGCGAAGCCGCCGCCACGCGCGCGGGGAAGAGCACCAGGCTTAGCGAAGCGGGCCAGGTGTTAATCGTGAAAGGCAGGCTGGGGTCCATCCCGGTAATAATGCGGTGAATCGCAGATGCCGTGTCCGCGTCGGACCTCTGCGATCTCACGACCAGAGTTGTGTTGGTCTCGGGCGCCTGCGCCAGCGGAAAGAAGACCGCGCCTTGACGATCTTCCGTAAGCGAGTCGTACTTTCCGTCTTCGACCACGCCGACGATTTCAAAGCCGTCTTTGGCGCCACGCAAAAAACGCCGCCCTATGGCCGCTGTCGCGGATCCGAAGAGCTGGCGAGCGAAGACCGCACTCACCAGGGCGACCTTGGGAGAGCCGGCATTGTCCTCCCAGGTCACATCGCGTCCGGCGATCAATCGAGTCCCCGCAGCATTTAGGTAGCCCGGCGAGATAGAAAAGTACTTTGCGCCGAGGGCAATGTGAGACGGAGTAAATTCTGTCGTGCCCTCGCGGTAGTAGCCGCTGGAGCTACCACTTCCGCTGAGCGGCGTGAAGTTGATGGTGCCCGCAGCGGTGACCCCGGGAATTCCGAGAGCTTCCCCCAACATGCGCTTCTGTAGGGGCAGCGAGTCTTCGCCTGAGTAGCCGGCCATCTGCATTTGCGTCGATGCCAGCACCGCGCCCTGCGGCTTAAAGCCAATGGGCGCGTGCAGAGAGGACTGCATGCCGCGCGCGGCGACGAGCGAGGCAGTCACGAGCAGGGTGCAGAGCGCGATCTGCACTCCGAGCAGAAGATCGCGCAACGTGAATCGGCGGAAGAAAACGGGGGCAGGAGCGCCCTTCATCACGCGGGCGGCATCCGTCTGCCAGATCTGCCGCGCGGGAAGCATGCCGAAGAGCACACCGCTGGCGATGGACAGCAGTAGCGCGAGCCCGTAGATGCGGATGTCCGGATTGACGGTTACGTGAACGGGAAACTCGCTGAAGGGCTGCCAACGCGTGAGAGCCCGGAGGAGGACAGTTGCGAAAGCAGTTCCTACCACACCGCCGGCGAGCGAGATGATCACCGCCTCCGTGAGCAATTGACGCAGAATGTGCCAGCGACTGGATCCGATCGCGAGCCGGATAGCCAGCTCGCGACTGCGATCGGCTGCGCGGGCAGCAAAGATGCCGGCCAGGTTAGCGCACGCGGCAAGAAGAACGAGCATGGCCAGCACGAAGATGCCGAAAAGGAATGTGCGCGTCGCATCGCCGAGCGAATCTCCGAATAGTCCGGGTTTCACCAGACGCGCACGCATGCCTTGGTCGGAATTGGGATATTGCTTCCCCAATTGCCCGGCAATGACATTCAGATTGTCCGTCGCCTGCTGTGGAGTGACACCCGGCTTGAGCACGCCCACCACCCAGAGTCCATGGTTACCGCGCCCGGTGAGAAAGTCATAGCCCTCGGTCTGCTGCCCGTTGACAAGGGGCATCCAGAAATCCGGCCACATGAAGAGCTCGATGCCGTGAAACATTGCGGGTGCAACGCCGATGATGGTGAAGGGATGCTTGTTGAGCTCGACGACAGTCCCGAGTACACCGGGATCAGCGTGAAAGCGGCTGCGCCAGAAGGCATCGCTGAGCACGATATACGGTGCGGAGTTGGGCCCGTGCTCGTCGCTTGCGTGAAAAAGGCGGCCTAGCTCAGGCTGAACGCCGAGCAAGTCAAAGTAGTTGCCGGAAACTTCAAATTCCCATCGTCTTTCAGCGGATCCGCGAATACGGAGTCCCACCTGATCCAGCTGATAGGCGGCCATATCGGTCAAGGTGGAATTGCGTGCCCGGTAGTCCACGTAATCGGGATACGACTGGTTATCGTTGCCTTGCTCCTTCTGCACGATGGTGTACATCCGTTCCGCGTGCGGCAGATCGAGCGGCCGCAGGATCAGTGCATTCAGCACGCTCAACACCACGACATTCGCGCCGATGCCCAGGGCCAGCGTGAGGATGGCGGTAAGCGCGAAGCCGGGCGAGTGACGGAGTTGGCGTAAGGCGTAATGGATGTCCCGGCCGATGCCTGCCAGCAGCGGCGAAGTGTCTGCATCGTTCGCCCGTTCGCGCATCACGGTGGCATTACCGAAGCGCAGTTGGGCATCGCGGCGCGCTTCTTCCGGGGACATGCCGGCGGCGAGGTTATCCTCGATGCGCATCTCGATATGGGCCTTCAGCTCGGCGGCGATCTCGCGGTCTACGCGGGACTGGCGGAAGAGGTTGGCAATGCGGCGAAACATCGACATGGGAGCACCTCCGCTGAGCGGCATTAGTAGCGGCAATTAGCAGCGACAACTATGCGTAGCGCATGACAGCCCGGACACCCTTCACCAGTTGCTCGAAGCTCTTCTCCGCCTCATCGAGCGCTCGTCGTCCGGCCGCGGTGAGTCTGTAGTATTTGGCCTTGCGCCCCGACTCGGTCAGCGCCCAGTTGGACTTGATCCAGCCGCCCTGCTCCATCCTGTGCAGAGCCGGATATAAGGAGCCCTCCTCGACAGCCAGCAGCTCATCGGAGGCTCTCTGAACGTGCAGCACGATGCCGTAGCCGTGCATCTCGCCCTTCTGCGCCAGCGTCTTGAGCACCAGCAAATCCAGCGTTCCCTGAAGATCTTTTTTCGCCATGCGTCCATACCTATGTATCTCTGGGTGAGCCGGGAGAGTAGCCCTAGTTGTATAGGTATGTCAATCGTAATCCGCCCTTGCTGCGACGTTAGAATCGCAAAGGCGCCCGCGGACGCCGATCGCTCATATTTCTGGTCTTGTTTCTGATCTTGGAGATGCGTGGACACGACGACCCTGCACGTCCTGCTGGTGGTGTTTTTTGCGACCCTGATTCGTTCCACCTTCGGCTTTGGCGAAGCGCTGATTGCCGTGCCCCTGCTGGCCCTCACCATCCCCATTGAGATTGCCGCGCCGCTTGCCGTTCTCCTCTCCATCACCGTCGCTATAGTGGTCGTGGCGCAGGACTGGCGAAAGATCCACATGCGCAGCGCCGGCTGGCTGCTCGCTCCCACCTTCATCGGCATCCCGCTCGGCGTCTGGCTGCTGGCGAGTGGTCACCAGCGCATTGTCAAAACAACCCTCGCCATCGTGATCATGGCCTTCTCCGTCTACTCGCTTCTGAGTGCGCGCCTGGGTGCAAGACCTCCCAGGCTCGAGCGCGACAGCCGGTCCTGGCTCCTCGGCTGCGGCTTCCTCGCGGGCGTGCTCGGCGGAGCCTATGGAATGAATGGCCCTCCGCTGGTCTTCTACGGAGCGATGCGCCGCTGGTCCCCGCAGCACTTCCGCGCCACGTTGCAGGGCTACTTCCTGCCCGCCAGCGTCGCCGCAATGGCGGGATATTGGCTCGCCGGGCTGTGGGTGCCCGCGGTGACGCACTACTTCCTGCTCTCGCTGACGGTGGCGCTGCCCGCAATTTTTCTGGGCCGGATGCTCAATCATCGGCTGCGCGGAGAGGCTTTTCTCGAAATCGTCCATGGCGGCCTGGTGTGCATCGGCATAACCCTGCTCATCCAGGCGATCCGTCACCCCTGAGTGCGCGCACAGAGTTCCCGGGCGTATGCTCCCTCTCGCGGAGAAAGTACGACGATGAAACTCACATATGTGATCAAGTTCGTTGGCGACATGGATCGCGCCATAGCATTCCATCGCGACACCCTGGGCCTGCCGCTGACCTTCAGTTCGCCCGGCTGGAGCGAGTTCGCGACCGGCGAAACCAGGCTGGGTCTGCATCCGGCGTCGGAGAAGAACCCGCCGGGAACGGTCGAGCTCGGCTTCGGCGTGCCCGATCTGCAGAAGTTTTTTGAGGAGATGTCGGCGAAGGGCGTCGCTTTCAGCATGCCGCCGACAAAGCAGGATTTCGGCGGAATGCTCGCGCAGTTTGTCGACTCGGAAGGCGGCCACATCACTGTTTCGCCAGCATAGCCTCTCGCATTGGCTTGCGAATCCGCACCCGGCATCGTAAGGTCTTTCTCGACGCAGTATGCGGCCCTCTCCCGCACGGGCCCGAGCATGTCTGTCCCCAAATCCTAACGATGGAATAGCGGTAGCTAAGGAGAATGCACAATGGCGCAATTTCTGGTGCAGGTGGCATATTCGCCCGAGGCTTGGGCGAGCCTGGTGAATAATCCACAGAACCGGATACCAGCCGTGTCCGCGGTGGTAAAGAAGCTTGGCGGAAAGCTGCTGCACGGATGGTTGAGTTTCGGAGACTACGACACGGTGGTCGTCATGGAGATGCCGGACAATGTCTCCGCCGCGGCATTTGCGGCCGCCATCGCGGCGGGTGGCTCGTGCAAGAGCGTCAAGACCACGCCATTGCTCTCTCCCGAGGAGGGAGTTGCCGCGATGAAAAAGGCAGGAAGTAGCGGCTATCAGCCACTTGGCAGGTAGCAGGAAATCCACGAACCGGCCGCATTGCCCGAGGATCGCCTTCGCGCGTTGCGACCGTGCTACCGCTGTGCTACTCTTGCGCTTGAACGGTCGCTCCCCGGGGCTCGCAGCAGTGCGTGCCGGGAACAGGCGGTACGGGCTGGCGTAGCTCAGCTGGTAGAGCATCTGATTTGTAATCAGAGGGTCGGGGGTTCAAGTCCCTTCGCCAGCTCCAGTCCTAATCCAAGAAGGGGCATTGCCGGACACGGCAAATGCCGAATGTATGGACCGTCAAGACATTGTAAGGACTCCGGTACTTCGTTCCGCGACATCCATTCCGCTGTCTCCTCTTTCTCCTCGTCTTGCCGTCCTTTTGTGGCGAAGCGTTGCGTGATCCGAGAGCATACGTGTGATGGAGCAGGACGACAGAACCGGAGAACGTGCACAGGTGGCCGAGCGGTTAATGGCAGCAGACTGTAAATCTGCCGCTCCTTGCGAGCTACGGAGGTTCGAATCCTCCCCTGTGCACCAGAAGTTGGCAGCGTGACGGAAGATGACGACGGGAATGCAGAAGATGGCGGTCTAAGCTCTGGCCAGAAGATGCCGGGCCGGAAGACAGCGATCGCTCTGGTGCTGTTCGGCGCGGTTGCCGTGCTGGCCTGGCAGACCATGGAGCCGGGCAAGTTCCGCACGCTGGTGTTTGTAATATTGGGTGGATTGGCGCTGCGGGTGGCGCTGGGGTTCAGACGCTCGAACATCGATTCCGGCACGCGGTGAGCGCGTATTAGGATGGATGAGCGCGCGAGGTTGGCAGAAGGGCTGATGTAGCTCAGTTGGTAGAGCACTCCCTTGGTAAGGGAGAGGTCACCGGTTCAATCCCGGTCATCAGCTCCAGAATTTGCGGTGGCGGCCCGGGCTGCGGGTGTCTTAAGGGCGGGAGTAACTCAGTGGTAGAGTCACAGCCTTCCAAGCTGTTGGTCGCGGGTTCGATTCCCGTCTCCCGCTCCAACTGAGAGTCCCTGAAACAAAGCAGGGAAATGCGAAGCGGGGTAGGTCATTTTAGGCATGTTTGAGAAGCCGGTACTGGAAGTTGAGGACGGTCCCTCGTACGATGTCGTGCGTTCCGCGATTCAGGCGGCGTTCGCGCCTGCTGCGGCGGACAGGTTCCTCAAGCGCGTCGAAGCACAGCGCCTGCGCGTGCGTGACTTCGAATCCGTGCTGGGCAAGGCCCTTCTCGGTCAGGAAGCGATTGCAGCCTATGGAAGGCTGGGCAACCTCGACCGCGGTCAGATTCGCGAGCTGTATCTCGCATCGGTGGAGCATGTCGCTCCCGAGCTGCGGGCGAAGTACCTGAAAATTTACGCCTACTACTGAGGTTTCAATATCGGTGCGGACTGCGACAGGGCGTCCGCGAGTCGGGTTTGTGCAGTCAGTTTTTGAAGAGAGGGAAGCGAGATGGCGAAGGAGAAGTTTGACCGGTCGAAGCCGCACGTGAATGTGGGAACGATCGGACACATTGATCACGGGAAGACGACGTTGACGGCGGCGATTACGAAGGTGTTGTCGAAGCACAATCCGAACAACAAGTTTCGCAGCTTCGACACCATTGACAATGCGCCGGAGGAGCGGGAGCGCGGCATCACGATTGCGACGGCGCACGTGGAGTACGAGACGAAGAATCGTCACTACGCGCACGTGGACTGCCCGGGTCACGCCGACTACATCAAGAACATGATCACGGGCGCGGCGCAGATGGATGGCGCGATCCTGGTGGTTGCGGCGACCGACGGTCCGATGCCGCAGACCAAGGAGCACGTGCTTTTGGCGCGCCAGGTGGGCGTGCCCTACATCGTGGTCTTTCTGAACAAGTGCGATGCGGTCGAGGATGCTGAGCTGACCGATCTGGTGGAGATGGAAGTTCGCGAGCTGTTGTCGAAGTACAACTTCCCTGGCGACGATGTGCCGGTGATCCGCGGGTCTGCGTTGGGCGGGTTGAATGGCGAGGCGCAGTGGGAGGCGAAGATCGACGAGCTGATGGAGGCGGTGGACAAGAACGTTCCGCTGCCGGAGCGCGCCATCGACCAGCCGTTCCTGATGCCGATCGAAGACATCTTCTCCATCTCGGGCCGCGGCACGGTAGTGACGGGACGTATCGAGCGCGGTCAGGTGAAGGTAGGCGAGGAAGCCGAGATCGTGGGCTTCCGCGATACGCGCAAGACAGTGGTGACCGGCGTCGAGATGTTCAAGAAGCAGTTGGACGAGGGTCGTGCGGGCGACAACGCCGGGCTTCTCTTGCGCGGTATCGCGAAGGAAGATGTGGAGCGCGGGATGGTGCTTGGCGAAGCCGGGCTCGATCACGCCGCACACCAAGTTCAAGGGCGAGATCTACGTGTTGTCAAAGGAAGAGGGTGGCCGTCATACACCGTTCTTCAATGGCTATCGTCCGCAGTTCTACTTCCGCACCACAGACGTGACGGGCACGGCAAAGCTTCCGGAAGGCACCGAGATGGTGATGCCGGGAGACAACATCGCGCTTGAGATCGAGCTGCACACGCCGGTGGCGATGGAGAAGGGTTTGCGCTTCGCCATCCGCGAAGGCGGCAGAACGGTCGGCGCGGGAACCATTACGGAAATCTTGAAGTAAGCATTTACGAACGAGAGAGCGAGCAGCCGGCCGGAAGCCTGAAATCCTTGGCGAAGCCGGCTGCTCGGTGTGAGGTAAAATAAAAAGATGCGCGAAATCGTCACATTGCAGTGCCCGGATTGCAAGGAGCGGAACTACTCGACGACGAAGAACAAGAAGACGACCACCGGCCGTCTCGAGTTCAAGAAGTTCTGTAACCGCTGCCGCAAGCACACGGCACATAAGGAAACGAAATAGCTCCTAGCCACTAGCTCCTAGCCTTGACGCTTCGCCTCGAACGGATCGCTTCGCGCCGAGAGGTCGAAGCTAGAGGCTGACAGCTAGAAGCTAGTAGCTGCTACAGGGGCGTAAGCTCAACGGTTAAACTGTCGGTCTCCAAAACCGAACTTCTCGGTTCGAATCCGAGCGCCCCTGCCATCTTCCCCTGAAGGCCGGCAGCCGTAGAAGGAAATCGAAGCAGCAACGCCGCAGAGCGAACCGAAGTGCGAATCACAGCAGCGAACGTAGCAAACGAAAAGATCGATGCAGCCCGATGGCTGCAGGCAGTCGAAGCAGGCAAAGAAGGATTGTGATGGCGAAGGCGATAGCAGTATCCAGCGAGCGGTCGGAGCCGAAAGGGCCCCAGCAGCCCAGTCAGCTGGTGGGCACCTGGGATCGTTGGATGGGTTTCCTGAAAGACGTGCGCAACGAGATGCGCAAGGTCTGGACACCCACATTCAAAGAGGTGCAGAACACAAGCGTCGTGGTGATCGTGACCGTCTTCGCCTTCGCTGCATATTTTTACGTGGTGGACCAGGTGCTCGGACGAGTCGTCCAGTGGCTGTTGCATCTGCTGGGCAGCGGTGGGATGTGATGTCGAGGCAAACGATGACGGAAGAGAACAACGAGAGCAAGCAGGCGCCGCAACCGGACAGCCCGGAGACCGCGCAGCCGGCAGGCGATACCGGCGAGCCGCAGGAGCATCTGCCTCCGCCGGTCAATGAGCGCTTCAAGTGGTACATCATCCACGCCTATTCGGGTTTCGAACGCAAGGTGAAGGAGTCGCTCGAAGGCCGGGTACAGGCTTTCGGGCTTCAGAACAAGATCGGCCGCGTGATGATCCCGACCGAGCCGGTCACCGAGCTGGTCAACGGCAAGAAGCGCACGGTCGAGCGGGTCTTCCTGCCCGGCTACGTGCTGGTCGAGATGGACCTCGATAACGACCTCTGGCACGTGATCAAGAACACGCCGCGGGTTACGGGCTTCCTCGGTACCGGTGACAAGCCGGTCTCGCTCACCGAGCAGGAGGTCAGCTCGATCCTCTTCCGCACGGATGTCTCGAAAGACAAGCCGCGCATGAAGATCAAGTTCGAAAAGAACGAATCCGTTCGCATCACCGAGGGTCCGTTTGCCAACTTCAACGGCGTGGTCGACGAGGTCAACGAAGACCGCGAGACGCTAAAGGTGATGGTGACCATCTTCGGCCGCTCGACTCCGGTGGAGCTGGAGTTCGGCAAGGTCGAGAAATCTGTGGAGTAGCAGCAAATGCTGCTATTCCAGCTTCTAGCTACTAGCCTCTAGCTGCTAGCTTTGGAGCGTCAGATTCGGCAGATGAATTGAGACGAACTGCCCTGGCTAGAGGCTAGGAGCTAGCAGCTAAGAGCTGCTTTTAGAAAGGTAGTAGCCAGCAATGCCGCCGATTAAGAAAGTACAGACACAGGTCAAGCTGCAGATCGAAGCGGGCAAGGCGACGCCCGCCCCGCCGGTGGGCCCGGCGCTCGGTCAGGCGCAGGTCAACATCATGGAGTTCTGCAAGCAGTTCAACGCCCGCACGCAGAACAAGGAGATGGCCGGCCTCACCATCCCGGTTGTGATCACGGTATACGTGGACCGCTCCTTCACCTTCATCACCAAGACGCCGCCCGCCGCCGTGCTGCTGAAGAAGGCTGCCGGCGCCGCCAAGGGCTCAGGCACGCCGAACAAGACCGAGGCCGGCCAGGTGACCGAGGCGCAGGTGCGCGAGATCGCCACGCAGAAGATGCCCGATCTGAACGCGGCATCGGTGGATGCGGCGATCAAGAGCATCAAGGGCACCGCGCGGTCCATGGGGATCAAGGTCACCGCGTAAAAGCGGAACGGACAGAAGTGGAATATGACAAAACGTCAGATTCCGGGCATAATAAAAGACTGCGCCTGAAGTAAATTTCAGGCGTGTCGCATAGACCACGGCCAGACGGTCTGCCCAGGGAGGGTGGACTCAGTGCTTCGGCGCTGCTTGGATCTGGCGGTGGGAGACGAGGAACAGATGGCTAAGAAGCTCAGCAAGAATGTAGCGAAGGCGCGTGCCCTGGTAGAGCCCCGGCCCTACAGCCTGGAAGACGCGGTACCGCTACTCCAGAAAGCAAAGTTCGCGAAGTTTGACGAGACCGTCGATCTGACCTTGCGTCTCGGCGTCGACCCCAAGCATGCCGACCAGATGGTGCGTGGCACTGTGGTCCTGCCGCATGGCCTGGGCAAGACCAAGAAGGTTGCCGTCATCACCTCGGGTGAGCGTCTGCGTGAGGCCGAAGCGGCCGGCGCGGATATCGTTGGCGGCGAAGAGCTGGTCGAAAAAATCCAGAAGGAAAGCTGGACCGACTTCGACGCCCTGATCGCCACCCCGGACATGATGCGTTCGGTCGGCCGTCTGGGTAAGGTGCTCGGACCGCGCGGCCTGATGCCGAATCCGAAGACCGGCACCGTGACCTCGGATGTCAGCGCGGCGATCCGGGAGATCAAGGCCGGCAAGATCGAGTTCCGCACCGACAAAACAGCGCTGGTGCATGTTCCGGTGGGCAAGCTGTCCTTCCCGCCGCAGAAGCTGGTAGACAACGCGCTGACCGTGATTACCAGCGTGATGCGCGCCAAGCCGTCCGCGGCCAAGGGCAAGTACGTGAAGGGCATCACCCTGAGCTCGACCATGGGGCCTGGCATCGCCCTCGATCACGCGGTCGCGGAAGCGGCAGGGAAGTAGAACAGCAGCTTCTAGCTCCGATGCGTTGAGCGCGAATGGGTCGCTCCGAGACGGACGAAGCTAGGGGCTAGCGGCTAGAAGCTAGAGGCTTGAATTTATGGCATTGACGAGACAGAAGAAGGCAGAGAAGGTGACGGAGCTGGCGACCGAGCTTGAGAGCTCGACGAGCGCCATTGTCGGCACCTTTGCCAAGCTCACCGTGGCTCAGGATTACAACCTGCGCAAGGTGGTGCGCGAGGCAGGCGGCAAGTACCGCGTGCTCAAGAACAAGCTGGCGGCCCGCGCCGCAAAGGGCACGCAGGTCGAAGCGGCGCTCCAGGGACTGAAGGGCGTCTCCTCGGTCGCCTATACCTCGGGCGATCCGGTGGCGCTGACCAAGGCGATCTCCACCTGGGTGACGGACAACGCCGAGTTCACCTTCAAGCTGGGCATCGTCGACGGCAAGGTCATCTCCATCGAGGAGATCAAGCAGCTCGCCACCATGCCGGGCAAGGACGAGCTCTTCTCGAAGCTGCTCTTCCTCATCAACGCCCCGGCGCAGCGGCTGGCTACTGTCATTGCGGCTACCGGACGCGATCTCGCCGTGGTGGTCAACCAGGCAGTAGAGCAGAACAAGTTCGCAGGTGCGGCAGCCCCGGCAGCGGAAGCCAAGGCGGAAACAGCCGCTCCCGCAGCCGAGACAGCAGCAGCGCCGGCACCCGTGGCAGCAGCAGCGCCAGAGGCATCCGCCATCGCGGAAGGCGCAGCTCCTGACGTGACCGGCGCACCGCAGGCCGATCCGGCGCAGCCCGAGACAGGTGAGGCTTCGCAGGCGCAGTCGGCATCGACCGAGGCTCCGGCCGAGGGTTAAGGATGTACCGGCCGATTCTGGCCGGCAAGGGTTTCGAACCGGCAGGTCACGGGGTGCTACGTCTGGGCACAACGGAAACCGTGGCGGCAGGGGCGGCAGGCGGCTCTCGCTGAACTGAGGGCGGCACGTGGGCAACATATTTCAAAGGCCAATTGAGTTTGGCGGTGGAGACAAAGATGGCAGACTTGCAGCAGTTGGAAGATCAGATTGTCGGGCTGAGCCTGCTGGACGCAGCGGCCCTGGTAAAGAAGCTCGAAGAGCGTCTTGGCGTGTCGGCAGCGGCCGCGGCTCCGGTCATGGTGGCCGGTGGTGGCGGAGCGGCAGCGGCGGCTCCGGTGGAGGAGAAGACCGAGTTCACCGTGGTCCTGAAGGATGCCGGTGCCAACAAGATCAACACCATCAAGGCTGTGCGTGAGGTCACCTCGCTCGGTCTGAAGGAAGCCAAGGACCTGGTCGATGGCGCTCCTAAGCCATTGAAAGAAAACATCTCGAAGGATGAGGCGGAGGCCATTCGGAAGAAGTTCGATGGCGTCGCCGGCGTCGAGATCAAGTAATTCCAATACCAGCCCGCTTGCAACTTGCGTGCCATAGCGGAACGCGCTACAATCTGGATTGTGCGTTCCGCTTTGCTTTCGCTCGGTTTTCGAGGACGGGCTGGGGTTGAGTTAGGCAACAGCGAAAATGCATTAAGGCTTTTCCGGCCTTGGCGGCCGGCGCAACTGCATCCTGGCGGCGGGAGTGCAGAGGCGAAACAGTCGTTTCAGCAGGGCTGCTTACACGCGGGTGGGTTAGGTCGGCGCAACGTAAAGGACATTCTGCTTCTGCCAAGTGCACAAATAGGTTGTGACGCTCGTGAGACATCCTGTCTCCACGAGCTTTTGGCGTCTTCAGCAGATGTGCGACCGATTCTTCCGCTTGTTCTTGGCCAGGGAGATCCCGCCTAACGCTAGAACCCCTGACGGCTCCCCGCCTGCTTCAGGGAATCCGGCATGTTCCGTCTGACGTCTACGCGTCGCGGAACGTTGCCCCACGCAGTACCCATATCGTGCGTTTTCAGGCGGCCGGCAAAAAGAGGCGACCGGCAGCCCAATCGAGCGCGCACGCCACCCAAATCGAGCGGACCGCTGCCAGGCTCGGCCAGCGATTCGCCGCGCCTCCCGTAAACGAGCCCATGAGGAGTGAAGCATGTCCAGTGAAACCCGCGCCCTTCGCAGCCGCCTCGACTTTTCCAAAATCCCCACCTCCATTCAGATCCCGAATCTGATCGAAGTGCAGCGGCGCAGCTATGAGCGCTTTCTGCAGATGGACAAACTGCCCTCCGAGCGAGAGGACAACGGCTTGCAGTCCGTCTTCACCTCGGTCTTTCCCATCACCGACTTCCGCAACATCTCGCAGTTGGACTTCGTCGATTTCTCGATCGGCAACTGGGAGTGCAAGTGCGGCCACCTGAAGGGACTTCATCACCTGCGTACCGCCTGCGTCAACTGCGGCTCCATGGTGATCACCGACCCGTTCCATCCCGGCGATGTGCTCTGCCATCACTGCGGCACTTATAACAAGAACACCCCGGACTTCTGCAACAAGTGCGGCGATCCGGTGGGCCTGCAGCTCAAATACGACCAGGCGGAGTGCGAAGAGCGCGGCATGACCTACTCTGCGCCGCTCAAAGTCACGGTGCGCCTCACCATCTACGACAAGGATGCGGAGACCGGCGCGAAGACCGTGCGCGACATCAAGGAGCAGGAAGTCTTCTTCGGCGATATCCCGCTGATGAGCCAGAACGGCACCTTCATCGTCAACGGCACCGAGCGCGTCATCGTCTCGCAGTTGCATCGCTCGCCCGGCGTCTTCTTCGAGAGCGCAAACGCGCGCACCTACTTCCTGGGCAAGATCATCCCCTATCGCGGCTCCTGGGTGGAGTTCGAGTACGACCAGAAGAACACGCTCTACGTCCGCATCGATCGCAAGCGCAAGTTCCTCGGCACCATCTTCCTGCGCGCGCTCGGGCTGCGTTCCGATGAGGAGATTCTCAAGACCTTCTACACCGTCGACACCATCCAGCTCGAAGGCGGCAAGCTGCACTGGACGCTGAACGAGGACGCCACCAAGGCCACGCACCTGCTGGGTGCGAAGCCCGCGCATGCCGTCCACCATGGTTCGGACGAGATCGCGCACTCCGGCCGCAAGGTCACGCCATCCATCCTGAAGGCGCTCCGCGCGGCGAAGATCAAGAGGGTCGAGATCGAAGCTGCGGAGCTCGACGGCGCCATGACCGCGGCGGACGTGGTTGATACCACGACCGGCGAGGTCATGCTCGAAGCCAATCACGAGCTCACCGCCGACAAGCTGCACAAGATCATGGAGTCGGGCGTCACCAAGGTGGAAGTCTTCTTCCCCGAGCGCGACGATGTCGGCAACATCATTACCAACACGCTGCGCCGTGACTCGGTCCGCAAGCCGGAAGAGGCGCTGATCGAGATCTACCGCAAGCTGCGTCCCGGCGATCCGCCAACGCTCGACACTGCCACTGCGCTCTTCGAAGGCATGTTCTTCGATCCGCGCAAGTATGACTTCTCGCGCGTAGGCCGGCTGAAGTTCAACATCAAGCTCTATGAGAAGCAGGACGCGACCCCGCTCGATCACCGGACGCTGACGCCCACCGATTTCTACGCCACCATCAGCTACCTGCTGAAGCTGCGCAAGAATATCGGCCTGGTCGACGATATCGATCACCTCGGCAATCGCCGCGTGCGCGCCGTCGGCGAGCTGATGGAGAACCAGTTCCGTATCGGCCTCGTCCGCATGGAGCGCGCCATCAAGGAAAAGATGAGCGTGTATCAGGAGATGTCGACGGCCATGCCGCACGACCTGATCAACGCCAAGCCCGTGATGGCCGCGATCCGCGAGTTCTTCGGCTCTTCGCAGCTCTCGCAGTTCATGGACCAGACCAACCCGCTCTCCGAGATCACGCACAAGCGGCGTCTCTCGGCGCTTGGGCCGGGCGGTCTCTCGCGTGAGCGCGCAGGCTTCGAAGTCCGCGACGTGCATCCGACGCACTACGGCCGCATCTGCCCCATCGAGACGCCGGAAGGTCCGAACATCGGACTGATCAGCTCGCTGTCGTGCTTTGCGCGCATCAACGAGTACGGCTTCATCGAGTCGCCCTACCGCCGCGTGCGCGATGGCCAGTTGCTCGACTTCGTGCAGGTGGTCAATGCCGGCGAGAGCGGTATGCGTGTCGGCGACACCATCGAGAAGGTGGAAGCGATCAAGCTGAACGCCAAGCTGAAGAAGGATGGCAAGCGCGGCATCGATTTCGATCCGTTCTCCTTCTATCTTTCGGCTTGGGAAGAAGACCGCCACACCATCGCGCAGGCGAACGTTGAGCTGGACGCCGCGGGCCGCATCGTCGAAGACCTGGTCAACGCGCGTCGTCAGGGCAACTTCGTCCTGGTCAACCGCGCCGAAGTGGACTATGTCGACGTCAGCCCCAAGCAGCTTGTCTCGGTCGCTGCCTCGCTCGTGCCCTTCCTGGAGCACGACGACGCGAACCGTGCGCTGATGGGCGCGAACATGCAGCGCCAGTCCGTGCCGCTGCTCGTCGCCGAAGCGCCACTGGTCGGTACCGGCATGGAAGGCGTCACCGCGCGCGACTCCGGCGCCGTGATCCTGGCCAAGCGCAACGGTGTCATCGACTCAGTCGACTCCGAGCGCATCATCGTGCGCGTCGAAGGCGAGCACCATCCCACGCAGATGTCGCGTGAGGTTGGCTCGGACATCTACCAGCTCACGAAGTTCAAGCGCTCCAACCAGAACACCTGCATCAATCAGAAGCCGATCGTGCGTCACGGCGATCGCGTGGTGAAGGGTCAGGTGATCGCGGACGGTCCTTGCACGGAGCAGGGCGAGCTCGCGCTCGGCCGCAACGTGCTGGTGGGCTTCATGCCCTGGCGCGGATACAACTTCGAGGACGCGATCCTGATCTCGGAAAAGCTGGTCCGCGAGGACTACTACACCTCGATCCACATCGAGGAATTCGAGATCGAAGCGCGCGATACCAAGCTCGGGCCGGAGGAGATCACACGTGATATCCCCAACGTCTCCGAGTCGGCGCTGCGCGATCTGGACGAGAGCGGCGTCATCCGCATCGGCGCGAAGATCAAGCACAATGACATCCTGGTCGGCAAAGTCACGCCCAAGGGCGAGACCCAGCTGACTCCGGAAGAGAAGCTGTTGCGCGCGATCTTCGGTGAAAAGGCCGGTGATGTCCGCGACGCTTCGCTCACCTGCCCTCCGGGCATCGAGGGCACCGTGGTCGACGTCCGCATCTTCTCCCGCAAGGGTCAGGAAAAGGACGAGCGCGCCAAGCAGATCGAAGCCGAGCAGATCGAGAAGCTCGAGAAGAACCTCGCCGATGAGATCCGCATTCTCACCGACGAGCGCCTCAAGCGTCTCGAAGCAATCCTGGGCGGCAAGGAAGTGCTGGCTGACCTGCACGATGAGCGCACCAACAAGCGCCTTGTCGTGAAGGGCGCCTTCATTGACCGCGAGGCGATCGAGCTGATCTCGACCCGCAACCTGAAGCGTATCCGCTTCGCCGACAAGGACCCGCGGGTGAACGAGCAGATCGACGAGATCGAGGAGATGACCTCGCGTCAGATCGATGTGCTGCGCAAGATCACCAACGACAAGATCGGCAAGCTGCAGAAGGGCGACGAGCTCGCGCCAGGCGTCATCAAGCTGGTGAAGATCTACATCGCCATGAAGCGCAAGCTCTCGGTCGGCGACAAGATGGCCGGCCGCCACGGCAACAAGGGTGTGATCGCGCGCATTCTTCCTGAGGAAGACATGCCGTATCTGCCCGATGGAACGCCGGTGGAGATCGTGCTCAACCCGCTTGGCGTGCCCTCCCGTATGAACGTGGGCCAGGTGCTCGAAACCCACCTGGGCTGGGCTGCGCACAAGCTGGGCGCGGAGATTGCTGCGCTGGTGAAGCTGAACCAGGATGCGAATGAAGTCCGCGCCATGGTGACGGAGCGCTTCGCCAACACTGCGACACAGAAACTTCTGCTCGACCTCGACGACACGCAGTTGATGCGTGTGGCCGCGGGCATGCAGAAGGGTATCTGGTTCGGCACCGCGGTCTTCGACGGCGCGCGTGAGTCGGAGATCAAGGCACTGCTGGCTGCGGCCCAACTGCCCAGCTCCGGCAAGACGCACCTGTTCGACGGCATGACCGGCGATCAGTTCGAGCAGGAGGTCACCGTAGGCTACATCTACATGCTCAAGCTCTCGCACCTGGTCGACGACAAGATCCACGCCCGCTCGATCGGACCGTACTCGCTTATCACCCAGCAGCCGCTGGGCGGCAAGGCGCAGTTCGGTGGCCAGCGCTTCGGCGAGATGGAAGTGTGGGCGCTCGAAGCCTATGGCGCCGCCTACATCCTGCAGGAGCTGCTCACCGCCAAGTCCGACGACGTCTATGGCCGCACCAAGATCTACGAGGCCATCGTCAAGGGCGAAGCGGCGATCGAACCCGGCGTGCCGGAGTCGTTCAACGTGCTTATCCGCGAGCTGCAGGCACTCTGCCTCGACGTCGAGCTGGTCAAGGTCGGCGACGGGAAGAAAAAACATGAGCCGGTGCCGCAGTTGGCGGCAGCCGATTAGCTCCGCTTAGCTTCTAGCCGCTAGCTTCCAGCCTCCAGCTTTTTGAGGCGAAGCGAGCGGCCAGAGGCGGCGAAACGAAAGTTTTCGCGGCGTAGAAGAACGCGCCGCAGTGACAGATGGAAGTAACCGCAGCGATAGCTAAGAGCCAAGAAGCTAGTAGCTAGAAGCCGCACTGGAGGACGTCTTGTACCGTTCCAGCCCATTCGAGTTAACCAGCCCGATCACCGATTTCGATGCCATCCGCATCTCGCTCGCCAGCCCGGAGAAGATCCGCTCCTGGTCGCACGGCGAGGTCACCAAGCCGGAGACCATCAACTACCGCACCTTCAAGCCGGAGCGCGACGGACTCTTCTGCGCCCGCATCTTCGGCCCGGTCACAGACTGGGAATGCCTCTGCGGCAAATACAAGCGCATGAAGCACCGCGGCGTCATCTGCGACAAGTGCGGCGTCGAAGTCACCGTCACCAAAGTCCGCCGTGAGCGCCTCGGCCACATCGAGCTCGCTTCTCCTTGCTCCCATGTCTGGTTCTTCAAGGGCCTGCCCTCGCGCATTGGCCACCTGCTGGACATCTCGCTCCGCGACCTCGAGAGCGTGCTCTACTTCGAGTCCTACGTCGTCGTCGATCCCGGTGACGCGCCCGTAAAAGAGCGCGACATCATCAAGGACGAGAACCAGTTCCGTGAGCTCGACCAGCAGTACCGCCCCTCCGGCTTCAAAGGCATGATGGGCGCCGAGGCCATCAAGGAGCTGCTCAAGCGCGTCAACGTCGACGAGATATCGATCGAGCTGCGCGAGCGCATGAAGGTGGAAACCTCGCTGCAGAAGCGCCTCAAGTACGCCAAGCGCCTCAAGGTCGTCGAAGCCTTCCGCAAGTCCGGCAACAAGCCGCAGTGGATGATCCTCGACGTGATCCCCGTGATCCCGCCCGAGCTGCGCCCCTTGGTGCCGCTGGACGGCGGCCGCTTCGCCACCTCCGATCTCAACGATCTCTACCGCCGCGTGATCAACCGCAACAACCGCCTCAAGAAGCTCATGGACCTCCATGCGCCTGAGGTGATCGTGCGCAACGAGAAGCGCATGCTGCAGGAGGCCGTCGACGCGCTGTTCGATAACGGCCGCCGTGGCCGCGTGCTGCGCGGTGCGAACAACCGTCCGCTCAAGTCGCTCTCCGACACCCTCAAGGGCAAGCAGGGCCGCTTCCGTCAGAACCTGCTGGGCAAGCGCGTGGATTACTCCGGCCGCTCCGTCATCGTTGTCGGTCCGGAGCTCAAGCTGCACCAGTGCGGCCTGCCGAAGAAGATGGCGCTCGAGCTCTTCAAGCCATTCATCTATCACCGGCTGGAGCAGACCGGGCAGTGCGACACCATCAAGCAGGCCAAGGAGATGGTCGAGCTGCAGAAGCCCATCGTGTGGGACATCCTTGAAGAAGTCATCAAGGACCACCCGGTGTTGCTGAACCGCGCTCCAACTCTGCACCGTCTGGGCATCCAGGCATTCGAGCCGGTGCTGGTCGAAGGCAAGGCGATCAAGATTCATCCGCTGGTCTGCACCGCCTTCAACGCCGACTTCGATGGCGACCAGATGGCCGTCCACATTCCGTTGTCGCCCGAGGCGCAGGTGGAAGCGAGCGTGCTCATGCTCGCCTCGCACAACATCCTGTCGCCGGCCTCCGGTCAGCCCATCACCGTGCCTACACAGGACATGGTGCTCGGTCTCTACTACCTGACCAAGTCCAAGAAGGGTGGCAAGGGTGAGGGCCGCGCCTTCGCCAACATCGAAGAAGTGCTGATGGCGATCGAAGCCAGGGAGGTCGAGACGCTGACGCCTATCCGTCTGCGCTACACCGGCCCGGTGCTCGACATGACCACGGCCTACGACGATCAGGACCTGACGCACACCGAGCCGATCGAGTACGACAAGCAGTTCATCTCGACCACCGTCGGTCGCGCCATCCTGAACGATCAGCTTCCCGAGGGCATGCCTTACGTCAATGGCCTGCTCAAGAAGAAGGGCATCGGGCAGCTCGTCAACTACTGCTACCTGAACCTCGGCCTCGAAGTCACGGTGAAGATGCTCGATCGCGTCAAGGAACTCGGCTTCCAGTACGCGACTCGCTCGGGCCTCTCCGTCGGTCTGGACGACATGGTCATCCCCGAGTCCAAGGGCCCGACGGTCCGCGACGCGGAGAAGCAGGCTGTCGCCGTGCAACAGCAGTATCTGGACGGCGCCATCACCAACGGCGAACGCAACAACAAGGTCATCCAGATCTGGTCGGCGGTCACCGAAAAGGTTGCCGATGAGATGTTCGACAACATGAAGGCCGCCGATAAGGCCGGCACCATGAACCCGATCTACATCATGGCCGACTCCGGCGCCCGCGGTTCGAAGCAGCAGATCCGCCAGCTCTCCGGCATGCGCGGTCTGATGGCCAAGCCCTCGGGCGAGATCATCGAGACGCCGATCAAGGCGAACTTCCGCGAAGGCCTCACCGTGCTCGAGTACTTCATCTCGACTCACGGCGCCCGCAAGGGACTGGCCGACACGGCGCTCAAGACGGCGGACTCCGGCTACCTCACACGTCGTCTGGTCGACGTGGCGCAGGACGTCATCGTCAGCGAGCAGGACTGCGGCACGGCGGAAGGCATCTATGTGATGCCCATCGTCGAGTCGGGCGAGATCATCGAGCCGCTGCGCGACCGCATCATCGGCCGCGTGTCGCTTGAGAAGATCAAGGACTACGAAGGCAAGGTCATCGTCGAAATCAATCAGGAGATTGACGAAGACCTCGCATCCGCAATCCAGGCCGCGGGTATTGAGCGCGTCAAGATTCGCTCGGTGCTCACCTGCGAGTCCAAGCGCGGCGTCTGCATCCGCTGCTACGGCCGCAACCTGGCCTCCGGCCGCACCGTCGAGCTGGGCGAGGCTGTCGGCGTCATCGCAGCGCAGTCCATCGGCGAGCCGGGCACGCAGTTGACCATGCGTACCTTCCACATCGGCGGTACAGCATCGCGTGTCTCGGAGCAGTCGCACCTCGACGCGAAGAACGCCGGCATCGTGCGCTTCATCAACCTGACCACCGTCCGTTCCAAGGCCGGCGATCTGGTCGCGATGAATCGCTCCGGCGCCATCGCCATCGTCGACGAGCGTGGCCGCGAGAAGGAGCGCTACCAGATCGTCTATGGCGCGAAGCTGAAGGTGGAAGAGGGTGCGCACGTCACACTCGGCCAGTCGCTGGCAGAGTGGGACCCGTATACCTTCGCCATCCTCACCGAGATCGGCGGCACGGTGCAGTTCAAGGACCTGCAGGAAGGCATCACGCTCAACGAAGAGGTCGATGAGGTCACCGGTCTGTCGCGTCTGGTCGTCTCCGACGCACCGGACGAGAAGCGTCAGCCGGCCATCCTCATCAAGGGCGCCAAGGGCAACAAGCGTTACCTGATGCCCAGCCGCGCTCACCTCATGGTGCAGGACGGCGACGAGGTCTTCCCGGGCGACATCCTGGCCAAGATCCCGCGCGAAACCACCCGCACCAAGGACATCACGGGCGGTCTGCCGCGCGTGGTCGAGCTCTTCGAAGCCCGCAAGCCGCGAGAGACTGCCATCATCAGCGAGATCGATGGTATCGTCCGCTTCGGCGAGGTCACCAAGGGTCAGCGCAAGATCTACGTCACGGCGGACAACGGCGAGGAGAAGGAGTACTCAGTGCCTCGCGGTGTTCACGTCAACGTGCAGGAAGGCGAACGCCTGCGCGCCGGCGAGCCGCTCATGGATGGTCCGCTCAACCCGCACGACATCCTCGCGGTGCTCGGCGAGAAGGAGCTGCAGGCATACCTGGTGAACGAGATCCAGGAGGTCTACCGCCTGCAGGGCGTGGCCATCTCCGACAAGCACATCGAGACCATCGTGCGGCAGATGCTGCGCTGGGTGAAGATCGAGGACGTAGGCGATACCAACTTCCTGCTCGAACAGCAGGTCGATCGCTTCCGCTTCCGCAACGAAAACGATCGCGTCATGGCCGAAGGCGGCCGTCCCTCCGTGGGACGTCCCCTGCTGCTGGGCATCACCAAGGCGTCGCTCTCCACCGACTCCTTCATCTCCGCCGCCTCCTTCCAGGAGACGACCCGCGTACTCACCGAGGCGTCCATCAACGGCGCTGTCGATGGTCTGCGCGGTCTCAAGGAGAATGTCATCGTCGGCCGACTCATCCCGGCCGGCACCGGCATGGAGTTCTACCGCAACATCCAGCTCTCGCCGGAGCTGGAAGAAGCAGCGCAGAAGGTGCAGGAAGAGGTTTCAGCAGCGCAGGAAGCCGAAGAGCGCGAGCTCGAGCTCATGCGGCAGGAAGGCGAGGCCGAGGAGCTGGCCGCCGAGTAAGGCAGCCTGCTCTCAGCACATCGCTGGCATCTCATCGGGTGGGGCTCTCGGGCCCCACCTTTTCTTTTTGCGGGGTCTCCATACGGTAGACTTGCTGCTGGCTTGAAGCGTCTATATAGGCAGGACTTCCCTGCAGATCACCAGCCTCAGCCAGGAGCGATAAAGAGGATCCGGGCCCACGTTGTGGATGGTGTGCTGACACAATGAGGAAGTTTGCTTGTGCCCAGAAGTGCGTGAGGATGATCGAGCGCCAGCTGGCCGGAGGATGTATGGCTTTCACCCAGGCGATCGTGAACCGTTCGCATTCCATAGCTGCGGTCGCGGAGAGACACCTCGGGTGACCGCTCGGCCGCGCGTATCCAGGGCAGCAGTCCTTCTCCTTCTATCGCTCGTTGCGGTCGCCGTGCAGGGGTATCACTTCGGCGTGGATGACGGCGCCATTTATCTTCCTGCCGTCGAGCGCTTCGTCACTCCCGGCCTCTTCCCCTATGGCGCCGATTTCTTTCTCTCCCACAGCCGCATGTCGATATTTTCATCGCTGGTGGGCAGCATGGTGCGCTGGCTGCATGTGCCTCTCCCATGGGCGGTGCTGGGTTTTCATGTCCTCGGCATCTACCTCCTGCTCCTGGCGGGCTATTGGCTGGCCGGCCTTTGCTTCACGCGCACACGGGCGCAGTGGGCCGCGGTTGTCACCCTCGCTTCCGTCCTGACCATCCCCGTCGCGGGCACGGCTCTGCCCATCATGGATCCGTATCTCACCGCTCGCTCGCTCTCCACGCCTCTTACTGTGCTCGCGTTGGCGGCGGTCATCGCCAGCCGGCCTGTCCCTGCCGCGGTTCTGCTCGGGATCACCGCCCTGCTGCATCCGCAAATGGCAGCCTATGGCGTGATCCTGGTAATGCTGTTGTCGCTGCCACGGTTCACGGCAGAGCCCGTGCCCGCGGAGGAGGCACTGGCGGGCTCGCTCGGCTTCTTCCAGCGCCTGCCCGATAGCTTTCATCTCGGAGCAGCGCAGGAGCCCTACCGTGCGACGCTCTACTCCCGCACCTTCTTCTTTGCCTGGGCATGG
Source organism: uncultured Acidobacteriaceae bacterium (assembly GCA_963757575.1). Lineage (GTDB taxonomy): Bacteria > Acidobacteriota > Terriglobia > Terriglobales > Acidobacteriaceae > KBS-83. The sequence continues at coordinate 556,897 of CAVWSD010000002.1, read as the reverse complement.
ACCTGGTACGAGTGGGCCGGCATCGTGCTGCCGGTTGTGATTCTCTTTGCTGTCGCCCGCACCAGCGTCTCCGCGCTGACTCCCGCCGCCGCGCGGCTCTGTCGCGCCTTGCTCCTGCTGGGCCTCATCTCCACCGCGGCATTCCTCTTCTTCAGCTCCAGCCCCTATTTCGACGACTTCGTCCGCCTGCAGCCCATGCGGTCGTTCCAGCTCATCTATATCGTCATGTTCCTGCTGCTCGGCGGCCTTGCCGGCGAGTATCTGCTCCGCGAGAAGATCTGGCGATGGCTGCTCCTGTTCGTGCCCATCAGCATCGCCATGTACGCGGTCGATCGCAGCCTCTACCCCCACAGCCATCATCTGGAACTGCCCGGACGTGCCGTCATCAATCCGTGGAACCAGGCGTTCGATTGGGTGCGCGAGAACACGCCGCAAAACGCGGTCTTCGCGCTCCCCCCGCGATACCTTCTGATCCCAGGCGAAGATGTCCATGGATTTCGCGCCGTTGCCCAGCGCAGCATGATCGCCGACTGGGTCAAAGACAGCGGTGTCGCCTCCGTCTTCCCGCAGATGGCGCCGGAATGGGAGCGCCAGCAGCAGATCACGCGTGGCTGGGATCACTACACTGCCCCGGATTTTCAAGCGTTGGCCACGCGCAGCCCTGTCAGCTGGGTGATCGTTCAGCCAAAGCAGGCAGGAGGACTCGATTGTCCGTTTCACAACCAGGCCGCCTCCGTGTGCCGGCTGAAGCCCTAGTTCTGTAAGCCCTATAGTTCGTGGAAGCCCTGGTTCTGTAACAATTTCGAATCCCGTGCATCATAAGGAAGCCATCTGGGAACTTCGATGACAGTGAAAGGAGGCACCATGCAGCACCGGCAGCAATGGTTCAACGCAGCTCACGCATTCAAGAGGGCGCCAGTGTTGTGTGCGGTCCTCTGTCTGGCCATGCCTCTCGCCATCCAAACGGCTCTCGCTCAGGGCCGCGTGCTCTATCCGGATCCATCCGTGGCGAAAACGCAGATCCACGAAGCGCTCCAGCGCGCAAAAGCGCAGCACAAGCGCGTCATCCTCGACTTCGGCGGCAATTGGTGTGGCGACTGCCAGGTGCTCGATATCTACTTCCATGACCCCGCGAACAAGGCGCTGCTCGAAGACAATTTCGAGCTGGTCGATATCAACATCGGCCGCTACGACGTCAACCAGGACATCGCCCAGCACTACGGCATCCCGCTCCAGCGCGGCGTCCCGGCACTGGTGATTCTGTCGCCGGAAGGCAAAGTGCTGCTTGCCCAGACCCACGGCGAGTTTGAGAGCATGCGCCACCTGGAATCAAGCGACCTGACCAAGTTCCTCAATGACTGGAAGCCCACCCGCACCGGCACGCGCGGGCGATAGGGAAACAGGGAATAGGGAATACCGAGAAGGGAAGTAGTCGTCATTTCGAGCGGAGCCATCTCGAGCAACCGAGACCCGCGAAGTGGAGAGATCTGAAAGAAGGGAAGCAAGCGGATTGGAGAGCCTGCCCTGAACCTGTCGAAGGGGTCTGCTTTACTACTCCCTATTCCCTTTCTCCAACTTCCTCTACTCCAGCACGCTAAAGCTGCCAGCCTTATCCGCCAGCGAGCTGCCCCCGACGAACACATCGAAGGTCCCCGGCTCGACCACGCGCTTTACGTCCGTGTCGTAGAACGCCAGATCATCGAAGTGCAGCTTGAAGTCGATATGCTGCGTCTGACCGGGCTGCAGCATGATGCGATGAAAGCCCTTCAGCTCCCGCACCGGCTGCGAAACGCTGGCCACCGTATTGTGCAGGTAAAGCTGCGCCACCTCCGCGCCTGGCACGGACGAAATATTCTTCACGTCCACTCCCACCGTTATGTCGCCGACATCCTTGCTGCTGCCGCCCGTATGGTCGATTTTGATGTTGGTATAGGTGAACTGCGCATACGAAAGGCCCCAGCCGAAGGAATAAACCGGTGCGTTTGGCGAGTCCAGGTAGCGCGAAAGATATTTTTCCGCGCTGTTCGTCGGCGGATGCGACAAGTCAGCCTCGCCCGCAGGACGCCCCGTCGGCAATTGCGCCAGGTAGAGCGGCTCCTGTCCCACGCTATAGGGAAACTCCACCGGGAGTTTGCCGGAGGGGCTCACCTCTCCGGTCAGCACAGAGACCAACGCCGGGCCCGCTTCAATTCCGGGGAACCACGCCTCCAGAATTGTCGGCACATGCGCGGCAGCCCACGGAATCGCTGTCGGCCGGCCATCGAACAGCACCAGCACAACCGGCTTCCCCGCGGCTACCACCTGCTCCATCAGTTCCTCCTGGTTGCCCGGCAGTGCCAGGTGGGCGCGGCTCGTCGCTTCGCCCGTCATGCTGCCCGCCTCCCCCAGCGCAAGGATCACGAGGTCGGCATTCTTCGCCGCCGTCACTGCCGCTGCGAATCCGCTGGTGTCCGTGCCCAGAATCTCGGTGCCCTTTGCATACGTCAGCTTGTTTCCCAGCTTCTCGGCCAGCGCGACGCGCAGGGTTTTCGTGTTACGCGCCTCGCCCTGCGCTCCCCATGATCCAATCATGTCTTCCGCATCGTCTGCCAGCGGCCCGATCAGCGCGACCGACTTCAAATCGCTCGCCAGCGGCAACAGTCGACCCGTGCCCGGGATTCCTTCGTTCTTCAGCAGGACAAAACTTTCTTCCGCCGCTTTCTTTGCCAGCTCGCGCTTCTCCGGCGTTGGCTCATCCGCCGGCAGATTCTCGTCCGTATACGGATGCTCGAAGAGTCCCATCGCAAACTTCACGCGGAGCACCCGGCGCACGGCCTCATCTACCACGGCCATCGGCACCTTCCCGTTCTGCACCAGGCCGGGCAAGCGTGAGTGGTACAGATTGCTCTCCATGTCCATGTCGACGCCCGCGGTCAGCGCCTTCTCCGCGGCGGTTGCCCCGTCCGCGGCGATGCCGTGCTTCATCAGCTCGCCCACCGCGCCGTAGTCGCTCACTACCATGCCGTCGAAGCCCCACTCCTTGCGCAGGATCTTCGTCAGCGTGAAGGGATTCGCGCTCTCCGGAACGCCATTCAGCGCGTTGAATGCGGACATCACCGTCGCCGCGCCCTCATCCACGGCCGCTTTGTACGGCGGCAGGTACACCTGCCGCAAGCGGATCTCCGACATGTCCGTCGTGTTGTAGTCGCGTCCAGCTTCCGCCGCGCCATACGCCGCAAAGTGCTTCACCGATGCCGCGACCGAATCCGGCTTCGACAGATCGCCCTGCTGATAGCCGCGGATGTACGCGCGTGCAATCATGCTTCCCAGGTACGGATCTTCACCGGCGCTTTCGACAATGCGCCCCCAGCGTGCATCGCGCGAAATGTCAACCATCGGCGAGAACACCCAGTTGATGCCGTCGTGCCGCGCCTCCGTGGCTGCCACCCGGCAGGCCTGCTGCACAACGTCCGGATCGAAGCTCGCCGCCAACGCCAGCGGTACCGGGAACGTGGTGCGATGGCCGTGGATCACATCCAGCCCGAAGAGCAGCGGGATATGTAACCGCGACTGCTCCATTGCGATGTGCTGATAGTGGTTCGTCTCTTTCGCCCCGGTCACGTTGAAGAGCGAGCCGATTTCGCCCTTCGCCAGCATCGCATCGAAATCGAGTTTCTCGCCCGTCGGTCCGGTGATGGTGCTGCCGCCGGTATATTGCGCCAGTTGCCCGATCTTCTCGTCGAGCGTCATCTGCGCCAGAAGTGCATCCACGCGGGCGTTCAGTTTCTTGTCTGCAAGCGGGGCATTCGCGTGCGGCGTGGCTGGCGGAGGAGGCGGCGGGGCCGTCTTGTGTTTGCGCGTCAGGCCGGCAAAGGCCGGGCTGCAGCAAAGCAGGAGTGCAAGAGTGGTGGAGGCAACGGAACGGCGAAGCGAATGGTTCAACAGGCATTTCTCCTGTGCTGGCGGAGCCCACCGTAATCCTAACAGCGCCCATGGCCCGCGTTGGATCACCTCCGGCGCTTCGGACGATGTTTTCCAGCAGCGAACCGGCCGCAGCGAACCGGCCTTAGCGAACCGGCCTTGGACCAGGCACCTTTCTCTCCACCCCATTGGCGCCGCAAAGTACTTTCTCTCCTCCGGCTGGAGCGGTACCCTTAACTATCCACGGAATGCTGCGTCCACTCCAGCAGTTGCGGCGCGCCACGCTGCACGCGCTCTCTCACGATGTGCTGACGCTCGCACGGGCAACAGCATACTCGGCGATCCTTGGCCTTTTTCCCGCCTTGCTCGTCGTCACCACCGTGCTCGCCCTGGTTCCGCAGAGTGACACTCTCATGGGCGAAATCCGCGCCGCGCTCGCCGATTTCCTCCCCGGCAACGCCGTCGACGCCATACAGGACTACTTCAATGCGAAGCACGTCCGCTCCCTGCAGGCCGTCAGCTCCGCTCTCTTGGTCACTCTCTTCGGCTGCATGGGCCTCATGACCTCCTTCATGCAGGGCTTCCGCCGCGCCTTCGCCTCGCCCATTTTCGATGAGGCACGCACGCAATGGAACTCCAGGCGCGAGCGTGTCACCGCGCTCGTGCTCATCCCCAGTTGTCTCGTGCCCATGGCGCTCTCCACCGTGCTGGTCGCCTTCGGTCATCAATTCGAGCAATGGGTCATCGACGTCGCCGCTCACAGCTTCGAGCCCTATGTGCTCTTCCTCTGGCGCATGTCGCGCTGGTCCATCGCCATCCTCTGCACCGCCGTCGTGCTTGCCGTCATCTACCGCTTCGGCACGCCCCGCCGTCAGAGCTGGCGCGACGTCCTGCCCGGCGCCGTCATGTCCGCAGTCATCTGGTTCGTCACTACCCTGGTCTTTGGCTGGTACGTAACCCGTTTTGCTGACTACACCATCATCTACGGATCGCTCGGTACCGCCGTCGCAACACTGGTCTGGCTCTACATCACCGCGCTCGCCGTCTTCCTCGGCGCGGAGTACAACGCGCAGGTCGAAGCCGACCACATTGCCCAGGCTGAGAGCGTTCCCTCAAATGAGCAGGAACTCATTCTTCCCTGAGGAGATCCAGGCGACGGACAGGCTGCGAGTAAAATAAAAAGGTTGGGCAAGACCACATGACACCCCCGGCCTGTGGCTAGGGGGCTGGAGTATTCACGGATGCTGCCTGTTGGAGATGGATCGCCGTTCGCTGCTGTAGACAATCGTCGTACGAAAATTGTCGCTACCCTGGGCCCTGCATCGAGCAACGAGGTCACCTTCCGTCAGCTCGTGCGCGCCGGCCTGGATGTCGCCCGCCTGAACTTCTCGCACGGCAGCCATGAGCAAAAGCTCGAGCTCATCAGGATGGTTCGCGAAGTAGCCAAAGACGAGAACAAGCCGCTCTGCATCCTCGGCGATCTCCAGGGCCCGAAGATCCGCACCGGCAAGCTGGTGGACAAGAAGCCAGTGCAGCTCACCACTGGGCAATCGCTCACCATCACGCCGCGCGACATCCTCGGTACGGCCACGCTGGTCAGCACCACCTTCCTCACGCTCGCGGAAAATCTCACACCCGGCGCGCGCATCCTGCTCTCCGACGGACTCATCGAACTGCGCGTCACCGCGATCCGCGGCGACGATGTCGAATGTACCGTGATCAACGGCGGCATGCTGGGCGAGAACAAGGGCATCAATCTGCCGGGCATCTTCGTAAAGACGCCCTCGCTCACCGAGAAGGACGAGATCGACCTGAAGTTCTGCATCGATAACGATGTCGATGCCGTCGCCGTATCTTTCGTCCGTACTGCGGACGATGTTCGCTACACTCGCGATCGCGCCCGCGCCCTTGGCGGCGATGTCTGGCTCATCGCGAAGCTCGAAAAGCCCCAGGCTATCGAGCATCTCGAAGGCATCCTCGAAATCGCCGATGGCGTCATGGTCGCCCGTGGTGACTTGGGCGTTGAGGTGCCTCCGGAAAAGGTTCCCGCGCTGCAGAAGCACGTCATCCGCCGCGCCGGCGAATACCGCAAGCCCGTCATCACCGCCACCCAGATGCTCGAGTCCATGATTGAAAATCCGCGCCCCACGCGCGCCGAAGCATCGGATGTGGCCAACGCCGTCTACGACGGCACCGACGCCGTCATGCTCTCCGCCGAGTCCGCCGCCGGCAAGTATCCCGTCGAAGCGGTCAAGATGATGGACCGCATCGTCGTCGAAAGCGAAGCCGTCATGGTCGCCGATCCATCCACTTACCGGCGTCGCTCCGCGCACGTGCGGCTCTCCATCTCGGAGACCATCTGCGAGTCCATGGCCCACGCCGCCGAAGACCTCGACATCGCCGCCATCGCCGTCTTCACGGAAACCGGCACCACCGCCCGCCAGCTTTCCAAGTGGCGTCCCAAGCCGCCCATCTTCGCGCTCTCCAGCGTGCCCAAGGTCATCCGCCGCATGAACCTCCTCTGGGGCGTACACCCCATCGTCTGCGCCAAGATGTCCACCACCGAATCCATGGTCGAAGAAGCCGAAGACATTCTCACCACCGGCGGTTACATGAAGCCGCAGGAGATTCTGGGCATCGTCGCCGGCACCCGCACACTTACCGGCTCCACCAACTTCCTCCGCCTCCACGTACTAGGCGACCGAGCCCCCGGCCACCACGACGAAAGCTCCGCACACGAGCTGACCACCGCGTAAGCGGGACCCCAGCAGGCGGCACACATGCCAGTCAAGTAGAAGCGTTCCTCGACTCGCATGCCACGAGGCGCGAATCACTGCTGCATCGAGGAATACGTCACCTCGCGTGTGCTTTGTCGCGCGGAAGCATCAGCAGCTCGAGGTGCTTTCATGAACAGCGCGTGAATTATGTAATGGCTGAAGATACGATGACAAGTTCCTGACTCGCTCATGACAATGGGCGCGCAGCCATCCGTTTAGCTTCTCCGCAGGCCATCAACTGGCCTCAACGCAGGAGGAGTCTCTATGGAAAATTCAGCAGCACTGGGTCAACGTTCTACCGCCCGCCGTTCGTTTTTGAAAGGCGGCGTGTTCGCAAGTGGCGCACTTGTCACCTCCGGCTTATTTGGAGGAGCAGCATCTGCATTCGCCCAACCAGCAGAAGACGACGATCGCGGCGATAACGAATTTACCGATGGAGACGCAGCCATTCTGCGCTTCCTCGCGGCTGCGGAGCTGATCGAAGCTGATCTGTGGACACAGTATGCCGAGCTCGGCGGCAACAGCAACGGAAGCCCGAATCCCTATCAGAAGGCGTTACAGAATCTCGATGGCGACGGGTCACAATACATCACAAGCAACACGCTCGATGAAGTCAGCCACGCCGTTTTTCTGAACGCCTATCTTGAATCCCAGGGCGCCGAGCCGGTGAACTTGGACGCCTTCCGCAACCTGCAGGGCAGCCGTGCAACCGGAGCGAAGCACATCGGCCGCCTTACCAACCTGATGAACCTCAACGTCGATACCAGCTGGTATATCCGCTATCGCAGCACCACGAATCCGGACTTCGGTGCCACGTTTCCGCAGGCCATCACCATCCACAACCGCACCGCGATCCCCAGAACCGACGCTGACATGGGCAATGCGGCCCACATCCAGGTGATCGCGAATACCGCGGCGTTTCACTTCGGCACCATCGAGCAGGGCGGCTCCAGCCTCTATGCCAGCCTCTCGCGCAAGGTGACCAGTGAGCAGGTTCTCGAGATCACACTCGGCATCGGCGGGGATGAAGTCGCGCATTTTCTGGAGTGGGTCGACTTCGCGGGCAACGGCGTGCAGCCTCCCGTGGCGCCGGTCAGCTTCCAGGGCCTCACCTTCCCCGACTTCACCACCAAAGGTCCGCTCTTCCAACCCAACCTCATCTTCCCCGTGCCAGCCCAGTTCATCAATCCCAGGCTTCCCCACTGCGCCGTGATCCGTCCGTTGACCGACAAGTTCGCCGGCGCACGCGCAACCGTCGCCTTTCTCACCGACATGAACCTGTTCGCCGGCCAGTCGAAACAGTTCTTCGCCGAACTGAAGAGATTGGCGGATGCAGCGGATGAGGCCCATCGCCAGGGCTGATCCGAAATCCCTCCACGACCATCTCAGCCCGCGATCAAGGCCGGCCCGCGTCCGAGCAATTTCGGCCGAGCCGGCCTTGTCGGCATCATGTGCGGGCACAGCACCGCATTTGGCTACACTGGACCTTCCTCGGCGCGTCTGTCCTGCAACCTCCACCGAGTCGGAGCACCGACAATTTCCAATGCGCTTCATCGACCGCGAAGAAGTAGCCCGCCGCCTCACCTACGAAATCTGCATCCCCCTCGTGCGTGACGCCATGATCGCCTTCTCCGCCGGCGAAACGAAACAGCTCCTCCGCTCCATCATCCCGCTCGCCGATGGCCACCTCTTCGGCATCATGCCCGGCGCGCTCGGCGCAGCCAAACCATTCGGCGCAAAACTGCATCAGCATCTTTCCGGAAAACGCCGCGCAAGGACGCCAGTCGCACCAGGGCCTCATCGTCCTCTTCGAGCCTGAGACCGGCACGCCCGTCTGCGTCGTCCACGCCGGCGAGGTCACCGCCATTCGCACCGCCGCAGCCAGCGCCGTCGCCACCAACGCCCTTGCACTTTCAGACGCGAAGCATCTCGCCATCCTCGGCACCGGCGAGCAAGCCGCCACCCACGCCCGCGCCATCAGCAAAATTCGCGCTCTCGAATCCATCACCATCTGGGGCCGCACGACCGAGCGCGCTCACACACTTGCCGAGAAGCTGCACGCCGAACTCGAATCTCCCCATCGCCGCCATCGACACCGTCGAGCAAGCTGTCGCCGACGCCGACATCATCTGCACCGTCACCGTCCGCCATCCGAACCCATCCTGAAATCCGAGTGGGTCCAGCCCGGCACCGCACATCAACGCAGTCGGCTCCAGCCACGCCGGCCCCGCCGAAATCGACAACGCACTCGTCGCCCGCGCCCGCTTCTTCGCCGACAGCCGCGAAGGCGTCCTGAATCAAGGCGCAGAATTCCTTCGCGCCAAACACGCCGGCCTCATCGACGACCACCACATCCTCGCCGAAATCGGCGAGGTCCTCGCCGGCACAGCCGAAGGCCGCCGCTCACCCGACGAGATCACCATCTACAAATCGCTAGGCCACATCGTGCAGGACCTCGCCAGCGCCTGGTGGCTCTATTCGCAGCCCGCTACTTGATTTGCAGCGCGCTGGAAATGACTCCCGAAATCGGATTACCGCAAATTTGCCAACACGATCCGGGAAGTTCTCCACCACACCCTGCCGTACTCTTAACCCATGGGCCGCATCCACGTACTCACCGACCAGGTCGCTAACCAGATCGCCGCCGGCGAAGTGGTGGACCGCCCTGCGTCTGTGGTCAAGGAGCTGCTCGAAAATGCGCTTGATGCCGGTGCCACCCGCATCCGCATCGAGGTCGAGGGCGGCGGCCGCAAGCTCATCCGCATCGTGGACAACGGCTGCGGCATGGTGCGCGATGACGCGCTGCTCGCCTTCGAGCGACACGCCACTTCAAAACTCCGCACCAGCGACGACCTGCTCGCCATCGCCACCCTAGGCTTCCGCGGCGAGGCGCTGCCCTCGATCGCATCCATTGCACGCCTCGATCTCGAAACCCGCGCAGCCGAAGAGTCCGCCGGCACCCGCATCGAAATCGTCGGCGGCCGCATGCATCGCGTCGAAGATGCCGGCCTGCCCCCTGGCACCACCATCGCTGTTCGCGACCTCTTCTTCAACACGCCCGCGCGCCGCAAATTCCTCAAGTCCGAAACCACCGAGCTCTCACACGTAACAGCTCTGGTGACTCATTACGCGCTCGCCCATCCCGACAAGCACTTCGAGCTGCACTCCGCCACCCACGCGCTCCTGCAGGCGCCGCCTGTCCCCGAGCCCGCGGACCGCATCTTCCAGATCTTCGGCAAGGAAACCCTCGACCACCTGCTCCCCGTCGCTGCCGAAGTCGATCTCGAGCGCGTCGGCCTGCCCGCACCGCCCCCGTGGAAGCAGGATGAAGATTACGAGCCGCCCGTCCCCGGCCATCTGCGGCTCTCCGGCTTCACCTCCAAGCCCGAGCTCGAAAAGCTCAATCGCAACTCCATCTACTCCTTCGTCAATCGCCGCCTCGTGCGCGACCGCCTGCTCCTGCACGCGGTCTCGGATGCCTATCGAAATATCCTGCCGCCCACATCCTTTCCTGTCGTCCTGCTCTTCCTCGAGCTGCCGCCCGAAGAAGTTGACGTGAATGTGCATCCAGCCAAGACAGAGGTCCGCTTCCGCCAGCCCAGCTTCGTCCACGACTTTGTGCGCGACACCCTCCGCAACAAGATCGTCCAGTCGCGCCCGGCCATGGGCTTCCTCGCCGCGCTCGAAACCCACGCCGTCGCCTCGCCCTCGCTGCTGCCCGGCGTCTCTGCAATCCCCGGCGCACCGGAGTCCGCGCCCTTCACCGGCAGCGCAGACTCCTTCACTCTCGAGCCGGCGCGCGTGCAACCGGCAGCGCAGCGCCTGGACTTCACCGTGGACTTCACCGCAGCCGCAAACGGTTCCGCCATCGCGGCCGAAGAAGCTGCCGCGCTTGCGGTGCTGACCGCGGAGCTTCCAGCCGTCCACGCCGGAGCAGCCCATCGCGAACGCGACGATTGCTCTCGAAAACGGCCAGGCCGCCACCACCCTCCACGCACTCGCCTCGCTCAAGCCCATCGGCCAGCTCCGCGAGTCCTTCATCCTCGCCACCAACGAAGACGGCCTGTGGATCATCGACCAGCACGTCGCGCACGAGCGTGTCCTCTTCGAGAAAATTCTCCGCGAGCGCGAAGTCGAGCGCGTCCAGCGACAGCGCCTGCTCATGCCGCTGCTCATCGATCTCACGCCCGCCCAGATGGTCGCCTTCTCTCAGATTGCCGCCGAGCTCGAACGCAACGGCTTCGAAGTCGAGCCCTTCGGCCCGCGCACCCTCGCCATCAAGGCAGCGCCCGTCGGCCTCGAAGGCGGCGAGCTCGAACGCATGCTCATGGAAGTGCTGGAGCAGAGCGATCGCCTCGACCAGCAGGACAACCTCGGGAACGCCCGGGCGCGCATCGCCGCATCTATCGCGTGCCACTCCGCCATCAAGATCAACATGCCGCTTGACCCCGAGCGCATGGCCTGGCTGCTCCGCGAACTGGGCAAAACCGAGCTGCCCACCAGTTGCCCTCACGGCCGGCCCATCGCACTACGGTATTCTTGGAAGGACATCGAGCGCGCGTTTCACCGCATTTAGCGTCCGACCTGCATCTCGTCATCCCGACCGGAGCGAAGCGAAGTGGAGGGATCTGCTGTTTCCCACTCGCTCTCGCAGATTTCGGAAGCAGGACGACGGACGCCAGCTGCAACGCATCCGCGCCAATCAAGATCGGAAGTCCGGAAGACCGTAATCATGAGACAAGACCAACTGGAACAGGCGCGGCGAACACGCTGGCGTCAGGACGGCAACGCGCTGCTCACACTCGACGACGCGGAGCGCTGGCTCGCCGAAACGCCGCTCTGCCTCTATCTGCCGCGCCGCCAGCATCTGCCCGTGCCCGCGCCCAGCTTCGTAGAAGCCATCGCCGGTCGCACCGACGCAACGCCCGGCCCCGAGCATCTCGCCGCCGCCGCGCAGATGCTCGCGCGCCTCGTCGCTTCCGGTGCCGTCATCGCGCTCAACCTCTTCGGCGCGGCACCCGGCATCGGCGTCTCCAGCTTTGTCGGTGAGCACCCGGACTTTCTCGCAACGCCCGAGGCTCTGCCCTATCTCTATGCGATGCAGCCGGAGCGCAACCCCAAGCGCGCTCCCACCACTGTCGGCGGCGCCCGCGTCTCGCCCCTGGCCTCTGAGGCCTACAAGCTGCTCGAGCGTGAAGGCGCTCTCACCACCATCGAGCTGCGCTCGCGCCTCGGTCGCGAGGTCACCGAAGCTGCCGTCCTGCGCTCGCTCGCCGAGCTCTGGCACACCATGCGCGTCGTCCCTGTGCCCGCGGAAAATCCGCCGGAGGGCGCCCACTGGGAGCTGCTCACCGCGCGCCATCGCCGCGAGCTGAACGTCGGCAGCACGCAGTCGCAGACCACCGCGCTCTCCATCCTGGTCTCGTTCTATCTGCAGTCCGCCGTCTCAGCCACCGCGGAGGAGGTCGAGATCTTCCTCTCGCCCCTCGCCTCGCGCTCGCGCATTCGCGATGTCGTCCACGGTCTCTCCACCACGCGCCAGCTCGCATCCTTCTCGCTCGCCGGCGACGAGCAGTTCTATGTAGAGGGCACCCTGCCGGAAGTTGCGGAAGAGGAACCAGCCGTCGCTCTCGCGGCCTCCACCGCGGACGCGGCCAATCTCGACGCCGGACTGGAGCAGAACGAGCCCAGCCTGATCGAAGCCGCGGCAGCCGCCCCTGTTTCTCTTACCCGGAATCGCGAAAGGCCGGGCGCCCCCCGGCGTTCACGCGCGTCCAGGCTTTGCAGATCGTGCCCGCGGCAGTTTTGCCGCACGAGATCGCCGTGCGCCCGCGCAGGGCCGTCCACCGCGCGAAGGCGGCTTCCGCCGGCCCCAGCGAAGCGGTGATCGCGCATCCGGGACCGAACGCGGCACATTCCGCGCCCAGAGAACCGAAGGAGCCGAGGGAACAACGCGGCCATCACGTCCCAATTTCGAGCGTCGGGCTCGTCCCAGCTTTGACCGTTCAGCCAGCGCAGGAGGTCCTCCGCGCGCTGCTCGTCCGGACTCCGATCGTCCAACCTCCGATCGTCCAGGTCGCCCCACACGCCCAGGCGGCTTTGCACGTTCCGGCAGCTCCGCACGTCCCGGCAGTTCCGATCGTCCGAAGCGCTTCGGCACCTCAGGCCGCTTCGACCGCGGCGGCCCCTCCAGAGGTGGTTTCAGCAAGCCCGGCGGTTTCAGCAAACCCCGCGGCAGCTTCGGTCCCAAAGCCGGTTTTGATAAAGACAGGCCGGCACGCCCAGGCGCAGGCGGCAGCTTCCGGCGCGACAGGCCTGCTGGCGAAGGTACCCGGCCGGCTGGTGAAGGCGCGGATCGTCCGCGCTTCCGGCCTGCGGCTGGTGGCGGATCATCACGCTTCGGACAGAATCGCGCCGGTCGTCCGCCCGCGCGCGGAGGCGAGCGCCCGGCGCGAACCTTCCGCAATTCTGCTGGCGGTGCCGGAGCTGGCGAAGGACGCAGTTCCTTCCGTCCCGATCGTTCTTCCCGTCCAGACCGTTCTTCCCGTCCAGACCGTCCCTTCCGCAAACCGCAAGGCGATCGACCCGGAGGCAGCTCACGGGCTTTCGAGAGCCGCCCGCCGCGCCGTGATGGGCCACCACGCCCACAGGGCGACCGCCCCTTCAAGCGCCCGTATTCTCCCGCAGGCGATCGTCCGCCAAGACGCACCTCCGCGCCCGGCGGTCCCCCCTCTTCCAGTACAGGACCGACCAGTGCAGCCTCGAGCAGTACAGCAAGACCGGAGCGCAAGTTCACTCCTCGCGCACGGCCCGGTGATGGCGAACGCGGAGCACGCCCATTCCGCGCCGGCGGCCAACGTCCCAGCCGCCCCGGTAGCTTCAGCAAGCCGGGTGGCTTCAGCAAGCCAGGCGGTCGTTCCGGCTCTTTCGGCAAACCCGGCTTTGCCAAGCCGTACCGCAAGCCTTCCGGCGACCGTCCAGCGGATGCGTCAGGCGCCGACCGCCCTCGCTCGCCCAGGCCCGCATTCGGCTCCGGCGCGCGCCCAGCCTCCGCTCCCGGCGCACGGAATGCAGGCGCACGAAAACCAGGCGGCTTCCGCAAGCCGGCAGCTCCGGGCAAGTCCTTTGGCAAACCACGCCCGGCAGGCAAAGGTCGCACCTCGACCACGACAAGTTCCGGAAAGCCACGCCGTCCCGGCGGATTCGACAATCCCCGTCCCGGCGGCGGCAAACCGCGTCCCGGCGCATCCTCCGGCCGTCCTCCCGCAAAAGGTGGTTTCAAGCCAGGCGCAAAACGTCCCGGCGGCTTCGGACCACCAAAACGCAAGCCGCGTGGCGAATCGCAAGAGGGGGATAAGGGCTAGGTGAGTGATCGCGAGCCGCTCATCATTGCAATAGACGGTCCTGCCGGTGCAGGGAAGAGCACCGTCGCCCGCGCCCTCGCGCACCGCTTCGGCCTGCTCAACCTCGAAAGCGGCGCCATGTATCGCGCCTTCGCCCTCAAAGCGATCCAGGCCGGCATCGCCACCAGCAATGCCGCAGCCCTCGAGACACTTGCCCATGCCACGCAGGTCGCGCTCGAACCGGGCCCGGATGGCAACCGCGTCCTGCTCGATGGCGTTGATGTCACATCGCAGCTCCGCACGCCGCAGATCACCGCCGCCGCATCGGAGGTCAGCGTGCACCCGCCCATCCGCCGCTGGCTCGTCGGCCTGCAGCAGGCACTTGGGGCGAAGGGCAATGTAGTGATGGAAGGCCGCGACATCGGCACCGTCGTCTTCCCGCATGCGCCGGTAAAAATCTTCCTCGACGCCTCACCGGAAAAACGCGGCGAGCGTCGCTATGAACAAAACCGCACCGACGACCAAACCGTCAGCGCAGTCGCAACGCAACTTCCCGGTGAAGGTTCTCGAAGAGATTCGCGAGCGCGACCGCCGCGACCGTACCCGCGTCGATTCACCGCTCCGCCCCGCACCCGACGCCACCGTCGTCGATTCCACCGACCTGTCGCTCGAAGAGGTCATCGAGCGCGCCGCCGCGCTGGTGGAGGAGTATCTGGACAGAGCTTCCATCACGAAACTAGCTAGAAGCTAGTAGCTAGAAGCTAGAAGCTCTTTTCACTGCTGCGTAGTCTGCGGAGCCGGCGCATTCCGCGGCACCTTCAAATGCGGCGGCCGTGGCGGCTTCGGCGGATTCGGCACTCCGCCCTCCGGCGCCTCCGGAGCTTCTGGTGCCTCCGGCGCCTCGGGAGCCTCGTTGTTCGTCTCCGCCCGCTTCACGTCAATGTCCCCATGCTCTGCCACCAGAACCACCTGTGTTGCGTTCCCGCCGCTGCCGGTATCGCCCACCAGTGAGTGGTCGCTCCGCTCCACTTTGCCCGTATACGTCAGGTCGCTGCTCACGCTGCCATCATGAGCGCTCGCGTCCACATGGAAGAGGTGATCGGCGGGCAGCCCCAGGTTGATTGCGCCGTTCCGGTTGTGCAGATTGATCGCGCCGTCGCCCCCGGTCAGGTCCACCTTGATGTCCCCATCCGAAGTCGAAATATCCAGCGGTCCGGCAATCCGGCTCAGCGTGATGTTCTTCGATCGCGTCGCTGCCTGCACGCGGCCCTTTGCGTTGTCCAGCGTCAGATCGCTGTCGTCCAGCGACAGATCGCCATCCAGATGATCGACCTCGAACGTAGTCCGGCTGGAGTGGAAGCTCAGTGGCGCATTCAGCTTGGCCACGTTCACCTCGCCCAGGAAGTCGCCTTCGAGCGTCACCCTGCCGGCCACGTCGGAAACATTCGCGTCCGCCGTGCGTCCGCTCACCGAAAGCGTGCTGGTCAGCGCATGCGCGGAGAAGTCGCCGCCCGACATGTGCGCGGTGCACGCGCCGCCAATCTTGTTCAGCGTCACGTTGCCGTGTCCGGCATCGATGCCGATGGTGCCGTTCAGCCCATTCACCGCGACATTGCCGCGCCCTGCCTTCATCGAGATGCTGGTATTCGCCGGCACCTGCACCGTCAGGTCCACGCTGCCGCGATCGATGTTCGCCGTCGTCAGCTTCGCCTCGTTGCCGTTCACCTCGAGCTCCGGCCGCAGCTTCGTCAGTTGCTTGTCCGCATCCCGGTCGTTTGACGTATACACCGTCTGGTGCGCGCTCACGTGAATGCGATCATCCGTCGATGGCGCAATCGAGACATCGCCATGCGGGTTGTCGATCGTCAGTTTGCCGCTCGCGCCAAACGCCTGGTCGAACTGCCGGTCCGCATCATGCTCCTGTCCGAACAGGTGCATCCTCCAGTTGTTGTCGTCATCGTCCGGAAAATGCCAGCCGAACGGGCTGTTCATCGCATGCTTGCCCACCACGCCCAGCAGCGCTAACAGCACGATGAGGAAGACCAGCCCACCCACGCCCGTGCGCCTGCTGTAGGGATCGCCCTGCTGCAGATACCATTCGCCCAGCAGCGCCAGCCCCAGGCCGATCAGCAGCAGCGGCCACCAGCGGATGTACCAGTCCCAGAATTCGTAACCGCTGATGGTGCCTGCCTGGATCAGCAGCGCCACCACGCCGATGACGATCAGCACGATCGGCCGCACCAGCGAGGGCCGCCGCCAGCCGCGATAGTAGGCACGCTGCGCGCGCCACTGCTCCTTCGCCGCGCGGCGCTGTGCCTTCCATTGCCAGCGCGGGTCAGGGCCGCCCGGACTGGCGCCCTGACCAGATGGACCGGAGGTGAATGGCGGAGGTGCGGCAGCCATCAGCGGCCTCCTTCCGTGCGGTCAAGATCAGTCGGAGGCGCCGGCACGATGCCCGTGCCCGGTGAAGTTGGAGGCGTCTGCCATCCCGTCGGCGTCGCCGGAGGATAGCCTGCCCCGGCATAGGGCGGCCCTCCTGCATATGGCGGATAGACCGGCGGAATCTGTGATGGATCCGGCTCTTGAAATGCTGCGCGCTCCGCCAGCGCCAGAACACCGGCCAGCACCAGGTACAGCGGCCAGCTCTGTCCGAAGCTGAGGATGTGCCATTCGTGCAGCAGCGCCGTCACCCCAAACATCAGCAGGAACGCAGGGCCGCGCAGACGCCGGATCAGAAGCCAGCGGTTCATCGCGTGCCTCCCGTCGTATCCGGACCGGAAGGCGTGGGCCCGCTCTGCACTGCTGCGGAGTGGGTGTGTCCGGGACTGTGGATCGAAGACGGATCAACCGGCGGCATCCCCGGGGGAATGCTGTGTGTCCGCCGGAAGATGATCCAGATGCCCAGCCCGATAATCAGCAGCGGCCACGCATGCCCAATCCAGTCATGGCGCAGCAGGCCAAGTGAGCCGAAGAGGAACAGGATGCCCAGCCCGATCAGCACAATCGCGCCCGTCGGAATGTCCCGGCCCCCATACTGCGGAGGAAAGGGCGGCGCCGGCGGATACGGCTGCCCCGGCATGGGAGCATACCCCTGCGTGTAGCCCGGGTGACCCTGCGTGTAACCGGCCGCCTCGGCGTGGATGGAAGCGCGCAATGCCTCCGCGTAGCCCGGAGCACCGGGAGGCGGCACAAAACCTGCCGCACCCGGACCACCCGCCGCACCCTGGTACGGCGCACCATACGTTGGTCCCTGAGCCGGTGGGGTGCTGCCCGCGACCGGATCCCAGCCCGCCGTCGCCCCGGGAACCGGTGGCACAGGAGGAACGCCCGGCATCCCGGCATGCGGATGGATGCCCAGCCGCTGCGCAATGTCGTTCAAGCCGAACGGATTCGGCAGCGGCATTCCGTCGCGCCGTGCCAGCGCCGTCTGGTACGCGTCGAAGACCTGATAAAAGACCCACGCCGCCACCAGGATGCCGAAGATCCCGGAGTGGTCGCTCAGGCTGACCAGCACGACAAAGATGAGAACGTGCGCGATCGCCTTGGCATACTGCCCGTTGTACATGGCGCCCACGCCGGGGATGAAGCCCAGCAGGGCGGCCAGCATGGGGTGCGGCACACCGGTAAAGATCGGTGCCGCCGTACCGGCGCTGCCACCGCGCAGCCGTTCCGCCAGGCACGTCTCGCAGAAGACAGAACCCCCAACGTTGCGCACGCAGTCTTTGCATAACGGTTTACCGCAGAACTGACAAAAGGCAGAGGAGGGGACTTCGGGATGATAGGCGCAATTCATACCAGGCTCCTTTCTAATGGCTTATGGTGATTGCCTGGTCTTTCAGAAGATAAGAACGGTAAGTCTGAGGAGAAAATTCTGCTGCGCGTCCAGATCTGAAATCGCAGACGCGGTCCTGCTTTCATTTTTGGGTGTTGCTGAAGCAGCGCCAGCACCGGAATCGGCGCCACATAAATGCTCTGCCGCCGCTCCGCGGGCGTGCCGCTTCCCGACTTGCGCGCTGAACCGCCCGGCTTGCCGCTGGATGGCTGTGTCTGCGGCTTCGCCTTTGCCGGCGGCTGCTGAGTTGCCGGCTGCGCCGCAGGCGTGCTGGTGTCGCGCCGCATCTCGTTCAGCCGCGATTCGATCTCATACACCACCCGCAGGTTCGAGTAGTACTGCATCAGGTGACCCGAGGTCGTGAAGTACTGGTGCCGCAGTGACGACGCCAGCACCGACGGGCTCAGGTCGCTCAGCTTCAACTGGTTCAGCCGCACCCCGGTCAGGTTCAGGGTCAGCGCGATCGAGAAGAACGCCATCGCCAGCGTCATCAGGATGCGCGACTCCGCCACATGCCGCTGCAATATCCCGACGGAAACCCCCAGCCACGGCTGATGCGGTATAGCCACGGCACCGCCGGCGGCCAGCGGCGGCGCGTCTGGAAGTCCCGAAGTTCCCACCAGGATCTTCTCCAGCAGCCCATCCGGCGCCGGGGGCGTTTCGCGCAAAAACCGCAGCCACTCCGTGCCCCGCTTCGCCTCTTCCAGCAACTCTGCGCAGCCGGCGGCGCAGCCCTTGCTGTGCTCATTGAAGGCCTCCGCCTCGCGAGCGTCGAGCGTGCCATCCAGCGCATCCGCCAGCATCGCCTCCCACGCTTCGCAGTTCAGGCTGCGGGGTCCTTTCTCCGGATTGTGATTCGTCGCCACGGCTACATCACCTGCTTCTTATTACGTCCCAGCAGCCGCGCCAGTTCTGCCCGGCCCCGGCTGATACGACTTTTGACTGTTCCCTCCGGCACGCGTAACACCAGAGCGATCTCCTTGTAATCCATATCCTCTAAATCGCGGAGGATAACAGCCTCCCGCAATTCCGGCGAAACTTTTGCCAGCGCCGCCTGCACCATCCGCTCCAGCTCCCGCGCCACCGTGTGGTCGTGCGGCGAGCGCCGCGCATCCTGCAGCAGCTCCGCCCCAGACCGAGTCTCCTCGGCTGCATCCCACCCGGCGTCCAGCGAATCCGTCGAGCGCTCCATGCGGCTCCTCCGGAAGTGGTCCACCAGCAGGTTCCGCGTCAGCGTCGTGATCCAGGTGGTGAAGCTGCCCTTCTCACTCTTGAAGCTGCGCAGGTTCCCGTACAGCTTCACGAAAACATCCTGCGTCAGGTCCTCGGCGTCGTGCGCCGACCCGGTGAAGCGATAGCACATCCCGTACACCCGGCGATGATGACTGCGCACCAGCTCCGCCCACGCTCCACCATCGCCGCGCAGGCACCGCTCCACCAGGGCGGTCCAGTCCACATCGGCAGGCGGCACAGCCGGCACTCCCGCGGCGGCGCGCGCGGCCGTGTTCTCTCTCCGCGTGTTCTCTCTGCGGATGACGGGCTTGTTCCCGCCCGTGTCCCCGCCCTTGTTTTCGTCCCGATCCATGCCGCCGACTGTCCTGCTGTCGGACCTCCCCGGTCCCTTGCCGTTCGAAGGATACCCGGTAATCAGCCGCGGAGACGTCGCCGGCGACCATAAACCGTTGGTTCGGGAAAGGTTTTGCCTCCCACCCAGCACTCCCGGCCATGTCGCAACGGCGCTCATGGTCTGAAATACGGGAGAAACGGCTGGCTGGTTCCATGGAATTGGGCCCAGGGCAGCGGTTCAAGAGAAGGATTGTTCTCCGCTTTCCGGTTTGCCCGCTACTCGCCCGCGCTGCATTCCACGGCCCGCGGAGGATTGAAGGCCCTTCGAGAGCCTGGAGCGCTCATTGAGTGACTTGGCGATTTAGCGTCAATTGACGATTCGCTGCGTGCCCTTGAGCCAAATTCAGTAGGCCGTAACCTCGAGCTCTGCCCCTCAATACCGCTTCGTCATCGCTTCCGGTGCCGGTTCATGCCGTCCATTGAGTAGCCAATCCACCCGGCTGCGCACATCCTCATCCCGCGCCTCGCCCATGATTCGTCCCACAATGTCTCCGTGCTCATCGATGATCACGGTGCCCGGTACGATCTCTCCCAATCCAAAATCCTGCAGAACGCCGGAGTCCGGTCCGACCCAGACATTCAGAGCAATGTTGTTCTTCGCCAGAAATGGCTGGATCTTCGGCCGGTCCTTTGGATCGTCGATTGAGGCCGCTACGAACTGCACCGGCTTGGCGGCGTACTGCTGACTGAGTCGTGAAAGGCGCGGCAGCTCTTCCTGGCAGGGGCCGCACCACGTTGCCCAGAAGCTGAGCACCACGATCTGGCCGCGTAGGCGCGACAGCTTCTGCGACTGGCCGGAGAGGTCCTTCGCGTCGAAGTTGGGCGCGCGCTTTGCCTGTGCCGAGCTAAATGCGAAAAGGAAAGCGAGGGCCAGAAGAAACGATGTGCGCGCCGGTAGGGAAGGGAATCGCATACCTCGACGACTGTAAAGGAATGGAACATCATCGTGGGTCAACCTCTGGATGGAGAGATAAACCCTTCGCCGGGACGAGGACAGACGAGCCATTGACCCATTACATCTATGAAGACTTTTCCTGGCCGCTGCTCAAACAGTGGCCACATTTTCGAGGCTAGGGCAAGGACGCAAGATGAAAACATGGATTCCAGGACTATTCGTAAGGACCGGTGTAGCAATTCTGGCATTCAGTTTCCTGCATCCGGGCGCGGCCCTGGCCCAGGGCTGCGTGGCCGCCCACTCGCCCCAGCCGATTATTTCCGGTCTGTCGCCGAACGGCCAGCAGCGCATTGCTGATCGGCTGCACGGGCGGCTGACGGTCACGATTGGCTACCGCTTCTACAACTCTTACAGGCACTACATCGGCACGGATTACCAGGAGCAGAGAGCCGCCGCGCACAACGCGGTCGTGAACCATGTGAACCTGTTCGATGTAAACGTGAATTACCAGCTGACTCCGCGCTGGAGCCTGATCGCGGATGTCCCAACGATGACTGCGAGCCGCGCTAAGCAGAGCGATCCGCTCAACAACGTCTACCGGTCCGGCGGCATCGGCGATGTTACGGTTGGCGCGCAGGCCTGGGTATGGCGGCCTCCGACAGAGAGCCATGGGAACGTGGCCTTTTCTGCGGCGTTGAAATTGCCCACTGGCATCAACGACGCGCAGGGCGTAAAGAAGTTGTCTGACGGAACGACCGCGATCCAGCCGTTCGACGAGTCGATCCAGCCTGGCGACGGAACCTGGGGCTTCGCCCTGGCGACGCAGGCATATCGTCAGACTTATTTCCACACCATCGGCTATTTCACCGGTTCATGGCTCTTCAGCCCGCAGGACACGACCGGAGTAAAGACGTATCGAAGCGCGCCTGGAGAGGGTGTCGTTTCGGCAACCGACCAATACCTGTGGCGCGGCGGCGTTTCACATTATGTGCCAAAGATCCGCGAGGCCGCCCTGAGCATCGGCGGGCGCATGGAGGGTGTTCCGGTGCGCGATGCCTTCGGATCGAGCAACGGATTCCGCCGGCCGGGTTACGTGATCTCGATCGAGCCGGGCCTCACGTATGCGCGCGGCCGGAACATGATCAACGTGAGCGCGCCCTGGGCGATGGAGCGCAATCGCAAAATTTCCACCAGCGACATCATGAACCACACTCACGGAGATGCCGCGTTTGCCGACTACACAGTGATCGCTTCCTATACCCGGACCTTCTAAATCACCCTGCGGCACGGAGCCGCGTAACAGCAGGCTTGCTGGCAACGGCTCCTTTCCAGGGAACTGGCTTTCCGACAAGTGGCATTCGATTTCTCAGTTGGCGAGAACAGGGCGAGTCACTCATCCACATTTCGTCAATGAGTGCATCGGCAATTGTGCGCTCATCGAGAACCGGAGAGCCTTCAGCCTGGGTGAAGCGAAGCTCGTCACGCAATCGGTCCATCGTGTCTCTCCCTGCTGCGCAATCGAAGGAGTTGATATCGCGCCAGGCCGCGCGGCAATTGCGTCCCATCTCTCTTGACAAACCATAACCATATGGTTATGGTTTCGGTGTGAAGCGGGCCAATGCCAATCACGTCTTCCGCGCTCTCGCCG
This sequence comes from uncultured Acidobacteriaceae bacterium, assembly GCA_963757575.1. Taxonomy (GTDB): domain Bacteria; phylum Acidobacteriota; class Terriglobia; order Terriglobales; family Acidobacteriaceae; genus KBS-83. The sequence continues at coordinate 534,876 of CAVWSD010000002.1, read as the reverse complement.
ATCCGACGCGCAGGGCCATCTTCGAGGAGTTGACCCGCCAGGGCGAACAGACCGTTCACGCATTGACCAGCTATGCGGGCGTCTCCCAGCCTGCGGTCTCCAAGCACCTCACAGTGCTGAAGCGCGCAAAGCTGGTACGGCATCGCCGCGAAGGACGCGAAACTCACTATCGCGCGCAGCCGGATGCGCTGGCGCCGATGGTGGACTGGCTCGATGCCTACGGCGCCTTCTGGCGTGACCGCTTTGACCGTCTTGAAGCTCTTTTGGAAAGGATGGATCCATGAACGATTCCATGAACGACTCCATGAACGATTCAGAGCAATCCTGCAGAGAGTCCCCGTTCACTTGTGATCGAGAGGGTATTCCCGCACCCGCCGGAGAAGCTGTGGCGCGCGCTCACGGAGAGCTCGCTCCTCGCGCAATGGATGATGAACAACGACTTCGAGCCGGTGGTCGGGCGGAAGTTCCAGTTCCGCGCCGACCCCATGCCGAACTGGAATGGTGTAGTCGACTGCGAAGTGCTGATCGTCCAGCCATTCCAACGCCTGTCCTATAACTGGGGTGTTGGTGGAGGCGAAGCCGCCGGCGGCCTTCAATGGGTGGTGCTCTTTACGTTGACTCCAGCCGAGGGCGGCACCCTCGTTCGCATGGAGCAGTCCGGCTTCCGTCCCGATCAGAAGGCAGCGTATCAGGGTGCAAATTACGGCTGGCAGAAATTCTTCGGCAACCTCGAGCGTGTCATTGGAGGAGTGGCATGACCACCAAGGCAAGAAACATTGCGTATTGGACTACGACCATAGTCATAGCGTTTTTTATCGGAAGCGGCGGCGTCGCGCAGGTGGCCCAATATCTGGGCAACCGCCATGGCGTCGTGCCCGTCCTTGGCTACCCGATGTACTTCTTCGGCATCCTGGGATTTTGGAAGGCGCTTGGAGCCATCGCCATACTCGTGCCGCGTTTTCCGCGGCTCAAGGAATGGGCGTACGCCGGCATCTTCTTCGATCTGACAGGCGCGGCCGCATCCTGCGCTGCGGTCGGCGTCTACGGCGTCTACGCCTTTCACATCCTTGCCCCGCTCATTTTGGCTGTTATTACTGTGGCATCGTGGGCGCTTCGGCCGGAAAGCCGTATCATCGGCATCCTCTTTCCTGCGACAAATGGCAAGCTCGCAGAACCATTGCCTGGAATCCCTAACTCTCTTACCGAGTAAGGCCATAATTTTTGAGGAGCTGTACATGAAAAAACCCGTCCCGGTCGAATCCGCCTCTGCACTCATCGACGAGAGAATCAAGGAACTCGGCGACTGGCGCGGGAAGACGCTCGCGCAGGTGCGCGAGATCATACACAAGGCAGACCCTGAGATCGTCGAAGAGTGGAAGTGGATGGGGACTCCCGTCTTCTCCCACGGCGGCATCGTCTGCACGGGAGAGACTTACAAGAACGTCGTCAAGATGACCTTTGCCAAGGGAGCCGCGTTGCAGGACCCTTCAGGTCTCTTCAACTCCAGCCTCGACGGGAATGTCAGGCGCGCCATCGACATCCACGAAGGCGAAAAGATAAATGAGCCGGCCTTGAAGGATCTCATCCGCGCCGCAGTGACGCTCAATCTCCAAAACAAGAGCAAAGACAAGAGCAAGCCGAAGCCCCGGCGAGCCAGCAGCAAGCAGGCCGGCTAGGCCCCAGCCATATCTCCTCTCAGAAAAGAACTTCGGCGGCTGCCTCACGCCAAGGGACTGTTCTCGGCAATCGGATTCTCAGCACCCGGTGTGCCGCCTACTCGGGCACAATTCATGCCAATTTTGCTGTCTGAGTTGTAGATTGCTTAGACACCCTGCTGACAATCGCCCTCATCTCCCAAATCGCATGAGGGCGGCTGATTGACGCGTCACCCACGAAATTCAAAGGAGCCCACATGCCCACCATCACAACCAAGGACGGCACCGAGATCTTCTACAAGGACTGGGGTACGGGCCAGCCCATTGTGTTCAGCCATGGTTGGCCGCTGTCGGCCGATGATTGGGACAATCAGATGTTGTTCTTCTTGCAGCGTGGCTATCGTGTGATCGCGCATGACCGGCGCGGCCATGGTCGCTCTACCCAGACCGGGGATGGTCACGATATGGATCATTACGCGGACGACCTGGCTGCTCTTACCGCGCATCTCGATCTGAAGGGCGCCATCCACGTCGGCCATTCCACCGGCGGCGGCGAGGTGACCCGCTATCTTGGCCGCCATGGTGAAAGCCGGGTGAGCAAGGCTGCGCTGATCAGCGCAGTGCCGCCGCTTATGCTGAAGACGCCTGCAAATCCCGCGGGTCTTCCGAAGTCGGTGTTTGATGATCTGCAGGCGCAACTTGCTGCCAATCGTTCGAAGTTCTATCGCGATCTGCCGGAAGGCCCTTTTTATGGCTACAACCGGCCAGGCGCGAAGCCCTCTGAGGCGGTCATCGCAAATTGGTGGCGGCAGGGCATGATGGGCGGCGCCAAAGCACACTACGACGGCGTTGTCGCCTTCTCCCAAACCGATTTCACTGAAGACCTCAAGAAGATCACCGTGCCGGTGTTGGTCATGCATAGCGAAGACGACCAGATTGTGCCCTATGTCGCCGCCGGACCGCTGTCCGCAAAGTTGTTGAAGAATGGGACCCTGAAAACCTACAAGGATTTCCCGCACGGCATGCCCACCACGCAAGCGGACACCATCAATGCCGATCTGTTGGCGTTCCTCAAAGGTTGAGGACGCTACCGAATGCACATCGCATCAGCGGTTGAGTCCAGGGAAATTCAAGCACTCCCGGATACTCGACGGTGCGAAAGGAATCGTCACGAATAACCCTGATCGCTCGAATGCGGTAACGACCGTGGAGATGTGTCGAGCCCTGCTTCGCTGCGCATTCTGAAAGAAGTGATGAGCCGTCGCGCGGCTGGCATTTTGAAAATGCTCATTGGGTTGCAGCCGGCGAGCAGGTCGCTGCTTGCGTCGGTGGACGATTCGGGTGGAACTTTCTTTGCCTTCAACCACGCCCGAAGATTGAATGCGTATATGCCAATGCAAAAAACATTGGCGGGGATAAAGCCATACTGCGAGGTGTGCAACCCGATCACACAGACAATAAGGCTGTTGAGCCCAGAAACAACCAGGCCGGTCCACAGCTTTCGTCCGACCAGAATCGTCGCAACGACGGTGAGAAGACACGATAGATAATCCAGCCGAAACATCGCCATGGCGCGCCTCTGATCTTCCCTGGCCCACCATGTATAAGGCATTTTGCGTGCCAAAGACAGGGGCGCTTCAACGCGAGACGCGGTAGCAGCTGAATACAGAAGTGCGCTGAAGAATGTGGGATTTGCGAGTGTCACCTGGATGGAGCGCGGCGAAGACATGTCGTCATTTGACGAGATGGCGTCATTGTGTCGCCACCACGACACGCTCGCAGTCAGGCTCGCATCGCCGGTCACGAACGGAGGCGGTGTAGATGCCTGCGTTTGCGCGTCGCCCAATTTGAACGAGGGTCACGGGGCGCAAAGATTTCTGATGCTCCAATCTCCGCGCCCGCGAAACATAGGTCAATAGATCAATAGATCAGTTGAGGCACTAAGTCGACCGTTGCTAGGGCTTCTTCGGAATCGCGCCCGGATCGAACAGGTCGGACAAGTCGTTGGCATTGGCTGCGTCACGGATAAATGGGCCGACATGGAAGATTTCCTGCATGGTGCGCAGGTCGGAGGAGTGTGTGTAGTTGACGGTGCTGGCGTAGGGTAAGCCGTGCACGTTCTTGTGTGCCCGCGAAGAGATGATGATCTCGCCGATCGTATGGTTGAAGTCGTCTACCTTATCGCCCGATACGCCGTCGGATTCGGATTCGTCCCACCAAAGAACGATCACGCCGTGATTCTTGTAAGCCTTCGACGCCATGATGGTTGGAATAATCTGTTTCAGGAAGTCGTCGCCCTGCCGGATCTTTGCAGGATCGCCAGTCAGCCCCTTGTAGCCGGCGGTGAGGGTGGTATGCATGTCGTTGTATTGATTTGGCGTAATCCAGTTGTAGTCAGCGACCGTGTTATTCGCCAGATCGCTCAACAACTGCTGCAACGGCGCGTAATGCTGAGACAGCGGGTTGGTCGGAGTCGCATTATTTCCTCCGTTCGTGTCGGTGAAGAAGAGCATGGGGTTATGCTTTGCGGCGTAGTTGAACTGGTTGGCGCCATTGAAATCGTTAATGGTGTTATCGCCAAAGACGCCCGAGAAGCTGGCGAGCGGAACGGTCCACTGATCCTGCGGCAGAGGCTCGTTGATCAGTTGCCCGGCGTCGTTGCGAGCAAGGTCGATGTCTTCCTGATATGACTTCCAGGTCCTTCCCGCCTGCGACAGAAGAGTGCTGAGATGCAGCGCGGTGTTCTGGTTGGTGCCGCCTGTTCCGAAGGGGTCATTGTCGTTCAGCACGCCAAAGTTGGTGCCAGCCTCGGCCCAGAGGTAGTTCGGCTCAGAAGGATGGATATCGGGATTGTTTCCGCCAGGTGTGGCCAGCACATTGTGGTAGGCCGTAGCGTACGCAGTCTGCTCGCTGATGTTGACCGTAGAGTCGTTGATGACGGCATACGCGGTTCCATTCACCAGGCTGTTAATGAACGGTGCGTTCGGGTTCTGAAATATCTGCTGGATGCCTCCGTTGAATTGGTTCGCTGGCTGCGTCCAGTTGTGGTTCTCCATCGCAATGACGAAAACCGTCTTGATTTGCTGGGCATTGGCGCCCAGGTTGCACAATACACTCGCGAGCGCAATTGATCCGAGTGCGCGTAGACCCCTGACATGAGACATCGATAAACACCTGCAATTTAGAATCGCAACGTAGCCCTGGAACCCACACGAAGTCATCGAATAGGTCCCGACACGCACTGCGCCGCCGACCCATTGTTAACAGGCCTGTGTTGCAGAATGATTACCAGCATGTTTAGAGATGGCAGGTGTGATGGGAAGGCGTCAGCGCCGACGCGTGACGTGGTAATGCCGCGTGTCCTTCGCCGGATCGTCGCGATATCCGCGTGGGTGAAGCAGCCCTCGCGTTCTATCCAGTGAGTGAGGATTTGGTCTTCAACGTCGCCCCGGCGGAGACGGTCCCAGCCCATGTTTGTCGGGCTGGGACCATACCGGCTGTTACTTGACGATGATGTTGTAGGTCTTGCTCTGGAGAGAGTTGTCCTCACCGGCGGCGAAGACTGTGACTCTGTGGGTGCCGGCCGCTAGGGTAAGCGTGGTATCGAGGAAGGCGGCGTGGGAGTAGGCGCGCGTGAGTTGCTGATACTTCTTCGCGCCGTCGACCCAGAGCTCCATCCGATGCATAAGAGGCACGCCGGCTGGCGGAGAGGCTGAAGGCTGCCTTGGTGCTGGTGTAGGTGGTGGGTGAGCAGAGGTGGATGCCGGTGGCCGATGCGGGAAGCGCACATCCGCCAAACCAGGCCGATGTGTCATTCAGGAAGAAGTTGGCGGTGGGTGAGTTGTTGGCAAAGACGTCGGCGAGAATGTCCGGCTTGTTGTCGGAGTTTGCGTGGATCGCCTGAACGGTGAAGTCGAGGCCGCCTGAGCTGTCGGTGTAGAGAGTGTCCTCCGGATTGAAGGCGCGATTTCCTTTACCGGTAAGCACGACGATCTTGCGCGTGCTGCTCAGACCAATTGCCTGCGTGCCTTCGACGAGGACAAGATCGGCCTTGCCGTCGCCGTTGAAGTCAGCCTGATCGGCGACGGGCTCATTGAAACCGCTTCCGGTCACAGTCGGTACGGGATAGCCCTGAAGCGGGATGGCCGTCTCGGTGACAGTACGGTTCGCGGCGCCGTAGATCACGAAGAGGTCTTTGAAATAAGTATTTTGATTCGTCGTTCGGGTCAAATTTTGCGGCGCCACCCACGAGGTCAGTCTTGCCATCGCTATCGATGTCCATCGGGAAAAGAAATGGCGCGTGCGCAGTGTTGGCATTGATCTGCACCGGGAAGTGTCCGGCGTTATCGCCGTAGCAGATGCCGGAAGGATGGGCTGCACCGCTGCCCTGGACAAAGATGTCCGCCTTACCGTCACCATCAAAGTCGCCCACGGCAAGCTGGCCGAATGAAGATGTATTCGGTGACTGGGCCGGTGCTGAAGCCGGAGGCGTGGTTATTGAACAAGACGTGGATCTGCGCCCCGGAGGGTGTCGCCTCCGTCGCATAGGCGAGATCGAGGTAGCCGTCGTGATTGAAGTCCCCGACGACCAGGCCCAGCAAAAAGCCAGTGACCTGATTGGTGGCCTGCAGATGGAAGCCACCGCTTTTGTCATTGAGATACTCGTAATATGCATACTTGCCGTTTGATAAGACTGCGCTGTCCCAGGTGAAGAGGTCGGGATATCCATCATTGTTGATATCGAGGAGCACCATATTCTGCGGGAATGTATCGCTGGAGGCATAGAAGACCGGCGCGGCGTAGGTGCCATTGCCGTTGCTGAGCACCACGCTGAAGCCGCTCGGACCATTGCGGACGGTGGGATAGACGAGGTCTTCACGGCCGTCGTTGTTGAGGTCGATGTGGGTATAAGTGGTGTTCCCCGCGTAGGTCCGGCGGCCAAAGGTGAGCGTCTGGGCCTGGAGCGCTCCTGCCAGACCTCCGGCGAGAAGCGCGAGTGCGGTGATGCGGAACAGGGATTTCACGAGAGCCCTCCTGGGGTGTGGCGCATGAAATTCATGCATGCGGAAAGGAGGCAATCGGCGACATACCGACTGCGACAAGAATTTGGATTTTAAGCAGAATTGGGTTGAGTTGAAAAAACGAAGCGAAGCGGCACCCAATCAACGAAACACGGTACGACATGTGGCCAGCCTGAAGACCGACCTATAAGATGCCCGCCCACGCGCAAAGGGATGCTGGGACGATAGGCCGGGTCGAGGTGCCGCCTCGGCCCCTTTTCATGACGAGCCTGCAGTTATGTGGTGCTTTAACTTGACCTCTGGCATGTTGACCCTACGACTAGGCGGGCACACGATATTTGAAGGGATGTAGCGGTCAAGCACCCGACCGAGCAGCGGTTCCCGGCAGAGGATCGAATGCGATCAGCAAACGAAGCGGAAGTGAGCGGGGCGCAACGAGCTTACGCGAGACTTGCGGGGATTTTGTTTCTTGGGGCGATCACCATTGCTATCGGTGGCGGCGTCATCCTCTCCAACATCGCGGGTAACGGAACCTTCCCAGAAACGGCAGCCAGAATTGCAGCATCGGAACGGCTATATCGAGTCGCGCTATCGAGCGTGGTGATTGTGACACTGAGCAGCGCTCTGCTTGCGTTTGCACTCTATGTAACGTTGAAGCCAGTCAACACTCTCCTGGCTCAACTCGGGATGATCTTCAGTTTGGAAGACTCATTCCTCGCATTGATGGTGCGGATGTGCAGTTTCGTGAGATTGCATCTCTACATCTCGGCGCAGGGCGTCGGAGCGATGAACCGGGAAGCGTTGTCGGACCTGATACGCACGATTGCGAATACCACTGAGAACATGGGAGGCATTTCCTTTGGCATTGGCTCCTGCTTCTTCTTTTATCTATTCTTCAAGTCAAGGTATATCCCGAGGCCCGTCGCGGCGCTCGGCTTGCTTGCCTCTGTGGTCTGGACAGGCGTGTATTTTGCCAACTTAGTTTTCCCGGAACATCACGCATTGTTCCAGTACATCTGTTTTCCACCTATGGCTCTGGCTGAAGTCGTAACCGGCATCTACCTGATACTATTTGCGGCGGGCACAAAGCCCAAAATGCTGGCGGCTCCGCCGTCATCCGGAGTGAGTGCTTAAGTGCGTTCCTATGTACTCAGCCGGAAAACTGGCAGAGTTATGCGCGAAAAAGGCGACCGGAAGTCAACGGACTTCCTTTCCCTCGCCTACCGCGGCCCGTTCAAATAATCCGAATCCACCGGGCTCTCATACAGGGAATGATCCCGCGTTACCACCGTCAGCCCCGACGGCGTGACGTGGTAATGCCGCTTGTCCTCCGCCGGGTCATAGCCAATCACCGTACCCTCCGGCAGATGCACATCGCGGTCAATGATCGCCCGCTTGATGCGGCAATGCCGCCCGATGTCTACGTGGGTAAAGATGATGCTCGAATCGATCTCCGCATACGAGTTCACCCTCACGTCCTGGGAGATCACGCTGTTGCGCACCACCGCGCCCGAAACAATGCATCCCTGCGAGACGATTGAGTTCACCGCCATGCCCGTGCGGCCCGGCTCGCCGAAGACGAACTTCGCCGGCGGATACTGCCGCTGCCGCGTGCGCAATGGCCACTTGCGGTCGTACAGGTTGAAGATTGGCGATACCGAAACCACGTCCATGTTCGCGTCGTAGTACGCGTCCAGCGTTCCCACATCTCGCCAGTAGAGCTCCTTGCGGTTCTCATCGACGAAGTTGTACGCGTACATCTTGTACTTGCCCAGCAGCGACGGCAGGATGTTATGCCCGAAGTCGTGCTTCGAGTTCACGTCGTCCGCGTCCTTGATCAGCGCCGGCAGCAGCACGTCCGTGTTGAAGATGTAAATGCCCATCGAGGCGTCCACCATCTCCGGGTTCCACGGCGAGCGCAGCGTCGTCTCCTTCGGCTTCTCCAGAAAGCCCAGCACCTCGCCGCCCTTGCTCACATCCACCACGCCGAAGCGCGATACCTCATCCGGCCGGATCGGCAGGGTCGCCAGTGTCACGTCCGCGCCCACCTGCTTGTGGTGCTCCAGCATCAGCTCGTAGTTCATCTTGTAAATGTGGTCGCCCGACAGGATGATCACGAACTTCGGCTGCTCGGCGCCGATCGAATAAATGTTCTGATAGACCGCGTCCGCCGTCCCCATATACCAGTTCGCGCTCACCCGCTGCATCGGCGGCAGAATCTCCACGAACTCGCCCAGCTCCTGGGCCACGCTCCCGCTCCATCCTTCGCGGATATGCCGGTTCAGGGACAACGCCTTGTACTGCGTCAGGATGTACACCCGCCGCAGATCGGAGTTGATGCAGTTCGACAGCGTGATGTCGATGATGCGATAGGTGCCGGCGAAGGGAACTGCAGGCTTGGCGCGGTCACGCGTCAGAGGAAACAGACGCTCCCCCGCTCCACCGGCGAGGAGCACACCCAGCGTATCTTTCATCGTCATGGTTTCGCAGTTCCCCCTTAATCGGCCGGGGGCGGTGCCGATCGCTCATTCCAACACCTCTGTCCCCGCTGCGCAAGCCAGCTTACAGGGAGTGAGGCTAGGCCGGACAGCCGAACAGGAATTGCCTGCCTTCCATCGCTAGTCGTCCGATGGCTCCGAAGGCTCGTCCTCGTCGTCCATCTCTGCGCCTTCGTCGCCTTCGATGGAGATGCGAAGCGAGCGCAGGAAGCTGACATCCTGCTCGGTGAAGGGTTCCCCTCCTTCAACAACCTCCGGCTTCGATGCGTCGCCTTCCTCGCCCGGTTGTGTCTCCACTTCGTTCAGCCCGATCGTCGCCTCCAGCATCAGGAGCACATCGAAGCCCTGGCTGCGAATGTTCTGCACCACGCCCGCAATCTGCTCGGACTCGGAGACCGATTCATGAATCGCCTCTCCCAACTGCTCGATCAGCTTGCGCACGCGTGAATTCATCCTTGCCTCCTCATCCCGCATCAGGGTACCCGCCGTCTCCGAAAATCCCATCTCGGCCCACGGGTATCCCCCTACCTTACGTCTGATGTCCCAACCCGGCAATTCGCCTCACCGGCAAGCCCAACTTTTGGTGGGAAATACCGCCGCGTCAACATGTCGTCATGTAACCGAAGCGAGTGGAGAAATCTGCTGCCCTCCTGATCATGCCACTAGCGACTCAAGGAGAGCGAGCCCAACAGCGAAGCGAATTGCCTCGGACAACAACACGCGCCGCAGGCGCAATTGCCTCGGACGGCCACTCCGATACACTTTCCCCATGGAGCCGAACCGCTTCGGACGCAAACTCGGCATCGGCGTCCGTATCGCCTCGCGCATGGCCAAAGAGCGCGCAGCCAGATCCTCCACTGCATCCGCAACCCAGGCCACCACCCCGCCCCCGACGGAATCCCGTTCCACCACACCGCCGCCCCCGCGTCCGAAAAAAAACTTCGCCGAGCCCGCACGCCGCGTCGGAGAAGGCACCCGCCGCTTCGGCCAGGCCTTCTTCGGACCACTCAAGAACGTCGGCGGCGCACTCTGGCTCGAGATCACCGGCTTCTTCTTCGCTCTCTTCGCCGTCTTCTTCGGCCAGAACGCCTGGAGGCTCCGCGCCGCCGCACTCCGCGGCCCCGAGCACGCACACTTCCTCCTCTACTCCGCCGTCACCCTCGTCTTCCTCTACTTCTCCATCAGCTCCTTCGTCAAAGCCGCGCAGCGCAGCCGCAGGACAGCACGATGACCGACAAGAAGGGAAGCGGCGCCCCCGACATTTCCCACGATAGTTCCGACGACAAAGCATTCTGGACGAAAGAAGATCTAGCCGCCACCGTCTCCGGCGGCCAGCCGTTCAACCCTGACCGCGACCTCAGCTACCCCGGCCAATACCCCTACACCCGCGGCATCCAGCCCACCATGTACCGCGGCCGCCTCTGGACCATGCGCCAGTACGCCGGCATGGGCGACGCCGAGGAGTCCAACCGCCGCTACAAATTCCTCCTCGCCCACGGCACCTCCGGCCTCTCCGTCGCCTTCGATCTCCCCACCCAGATCGGCTACGACTCCGACGACCCCATGGCCCTCGGCGAAGTCGGCAAGGTCGGCGTCGCCATCGACTCCATCGAAGACATGGAGCGCCTCTTCGAGGGCATCGCGCTCGACACCATCTCCACCTCGATGACCATCAACTCGACCGCCTGCATCCTGCTCGCGCTCTACGTCGCCGCGGCCAGGCGCAGCGGCGCCGACACAAAGAAGCTCTCGCGGCACCGTCCAGAACGACATCCTCAAGGAGTACATCGCCCGCGGCACCTACATCTATCCCGTGCCCCACGCCATGCGCATCATCACCGACATGTTCGCCTGGGCCGAAACCGAACTCCCCGAGTGGAACACCATCTCCATCTCCGGCTACCACATGCGCGAGGCCGGCTCCACCGCCGCGCAGGAGGTCGCCTTCACTCTGGCGAATGGAATGACGTACGTTCAAGCCGCCATCGACGCCGGTCTCAATATCGACAGCTTCGCCCCGCGCCTGTCTTTCTTCTTCAACGCGCACAACGACTTCATCGAAGAGGTCGCCAAATTCCGCGCCGCCCGCCGCCTCTGGGCCCGCGTCATGCGCGAGCGCTTCCACGCAAAAAATCCGCGCTCGCTCATGCTCCGCTTCCACACCCAGACCGCCGGCTCCACCCTCACCGCCCAGCAGCCCGAGAACAACATCACCCGCACCGCCGTCCAGGCCATGGCCGCCGTCCTCGGCGGCACGCAGTCGCTCCACACCAACGGCTACGACGAAGCCCTCGCCCTCCCCACCGAAGAGGCCGCGCGCATCGCCCTCCGCACCCAGCAGATCATCGCCATGGAATCCGGCGTCGCCCAGACCGTCGATCCCTTCGCCGGCTCCTACTTCGTCGAAGCCACCACCAACCGCATCGAGCAGGAAGCCGAAGACTACTTCCGGAAGATCGAAGCCCTCGGCGGCATGCTCCAGGCCATCGAGCGAGGCTGGGTCCAGCAGGAGATCCAGAACGCCGCCTACGACTACCAGCGCCGCGTAGAAACCGGAGACGCCGTAGTCGTCGGCGTCAACAAGTTCACCAGAGACAACGAGCCCGGCGTCCCCACCCAACGCCACGACCCCGACCTCGAACGCCGCCAGGTAGAACGCCTGCAAGCGCTAAGAGCCAAACGCAGCCAATCAAGATGGCAGCAGGGAATCGACGCCGTAAAGGAACGTGCCCGCACCGGTGACAATTTGATGCCGGCGATTCTCGAAGCTGTCGAAAGTAACTGTACGGTGGGTGAAATCGCTGGTACGCTGCGGTCGGTCTTTGGGGAGTATCGGGAGACTGTAGTGATTTAAAAGTCATTCCCGCTTAGCATTCTCGACGCGGCGGTTAAAGCGACTAACGGAGTAGCCAATTGCCAGCATCTACATGGGCCATTGAAGTCGATTGTCCATCCTCCACCATCAATTCAATTTCAGAATGTGTAAGACGTCACTCGAACCGAGTTCCAGCCACCGACGTTAGCTGGGTGGGAACAAGTTTCTCTTTGGATCGACTTAAAGCTACTGAGACAATGAAATGCCAGCTCTTGCGTATCATGGAGCCTGGACCAACCATTATTCGATCATTCTCCCGAAACGCGACTAGCTGACACATTACTCGCCTTGCGGTGCAGCGCCCGTCGGATCTTTCCTTCGGATGCATTCGCTCAAGAGGGGTGGCCAGATTTTTCGCGAGTAATGACCACACGAATCGACCGATTCCACGGCACTTCTTGGTCACGGATGCGAGGTTTCGGCGATATGCAGTGTTCACGAGATCGATCGTGGTGGACGTATTGTCCATGTTCTTCAGACGGAGAATCACGTGCACTCAATCCAGCGGCGCTATTTGAAACGGCTTGATTAGTAGCGATGCGTATATCCGAATTCTTCTGTGGGTGACTGCGATTGATGGGATACCCAGGCGGTGAAGGAAGTCACTTTGTGAAAGGCTCTGTGCGTTGCTCGGACCAGCTCATTAGTGTTCCCAGCAAACGACCGCGTTTGGATAATGAGGACAACGCCGGTTAGCGATATTGAGGGATCTATTCCGACTTCGCAGCGAACTCGCGCATGGTAAACGATAAGCCGGCGATTTTGGGAAGTAGAGAAGACCTTAGGAGCGTCCTCCCCTTGGATCCGTACCCGGCGCAGCCGAGATACAGCAGCCTATTGGAAGAGGCAGCACTATCTTGGCTGACCCGAATCTTTAGTCAGTGAATATTCAGGAGAACATGCAGAATATTTTAGACGCAATGGAGAGCTATATTTCGATTTCACAGCCCTCGATCGCATCGTTTGCAATTGCAGGATCTCACTCAAATCGCAATGGCGCATGATGGGCGGTTAACACTCGTGGTCGACGGCGTTGAACCCTTCTTTGGTGGAGGAAACTTCCCGAAATGGCGACTCCGCTTTGCCGATAGTATTGGACCTCATGGAAGTTTATGAGACCAAGCAACGCGGATCGGCACAGTGACCCTATCGTTTGCTGGATTAATTCCGCATGGCTTACGCGCCCCGGCATATCCTGGCACACTTCCCGCCGAACGAGGCAGTGTTTTACGAAATCCCAAATCCGTTTACTCATCGGATCGGATTGGCTCCCGCGGAACACCCTTAAAATAATGAATGAGCACGAGCTCGAGGTTCCATCGAACCTCAAGCGGTTGACTTATGCGGTGGTTGGAAACTGTGAGCCCCCGCAATGGCGCATGGCAACTCCTATACGATGCATGGAAGAAACCAAACACATTGTGAAGTTCGACACGCCGGAATCCAGGAGAGGAGCTACTTTTGCTGATCCCAGCCGCTCCTGGGAGAGAATGGCGAATCAGGAACGTCACTCGTAAACTGGATCCAGAAATCCGGCGAGTTTTGTGGTTCCAGAGTAAATCGGGTGTGCCCCATTCCTACCGCAGCGATATCATTTTTAACATCTCGATATTCCGCTGCGCACGTCACGTCAGGCCGCGCCCGCAATCCCAAACCCCTCAACCGAGCCGGGCTATCCCATCCTAGCTCCGCTAGGATGGGATAGTTCTCCACTACGGCACTACGCCTACTGGCCAAGCGGCAAGGCCGTTGCACCGGGCTTGATCGCAAGCTCGTCCTCCCGCGCGGACGGGTCAATGCCGAATGCATACACGCTCGAGGCGAACAGGCTCCCCTTATAGATCGGGGTGAGAACGTACTGCCCATTGGCTAGGTCCTCGTTTGGTGTAATCGTCATCCAGCCGTCCGGAAGATGGCCTTCCTTGGTGTCGATAATGTCATCGTTGTGTTTGCCGTGGCCAGTGAGCTGAGCGAGGCGAATCTGCGCAACAACGCGTCTGTCCTTATCTGGTTTTGCGCGTACGATTACCCAGCCAGCAAGATTCTCATTGGTGTCAGCAGTTGAGTCGTCCAGACCGTCAATACGGAAATAAAGGACAGGTCTGCGAGAGTGCAAAGTGACCGCCGCCGCCTCTCCGCGTAGCTCCGCTGCCCCCTTAGGCTTGTAGAAGAAGGATCCTGCCAACTGGCCAGCGGCATTGGTTCCGGCATGGTTATTGACCGACAGGTTGGAGTGATAAATCGGAATAAGTTCAGGCTTCCCCGCGAATGAATCCAGCGCGTAGGGGATGCCCGTGCCGGGAACGCGGAGTTCGGCCGCAACCTCAGGTCCGATTTGGGCCGCAAGTGAGATTGGGATGAAAAGAAGGCAGAAAACGACAGCGAAGTGTTTCATGTGCAGACATTGAGCCACAGCGGAACGGTTCCATCAAGCGCTATGTTCGCAAAGATACTTACTCTAGTTACGAGTCGACTAGCGCTGGGTCGCTGGCGCACCCGCAACCAAACCCCGCAGCCGAACATTCTCCGCCTCCAAAGCCTCCATCCGCTTCCGCATCGGCTCCAGAGTCCCCGCCAACTCCTCCTGCGTATAACGCGGAGTAATGTGCTGCGGGCAGTTCCAATCAAACGCCTCCACGTGGATCAGCACCGCGTGCTCCGTAGGCGTCTTCTCCCCCGGCACCTTCAATTTCGCAATCAGCTCCGCCGTGGCAGCATCGCTCTCCCCGCCATTCGTCTCACGGACCACCGCACGCCCCAGGATCTTCAGCCGAAGCTGGTGCGCGTAATCCATGAAGAACAGCGCCACGCGATCGTCATGCGCCAGGTTGCCCATCGTGATGTACTGCTTGTTGCCGCGCAGGTCGGCAAAGCCCAGCGTCTTGTCGTCGATGACGTGAAGAAAGCCCTTCTCGCCGCCGCGATACTGGATGTACGGCCAGCCCGTCTCGCCCGTCGACGCCATGTAGAAGCCATCGCGTCCCTCAATGAACTCCCGCTCGAAGTCGGTCAGGCGATCGCCCGCCTCGCCCATCTCCTCCATCCGCGCATACTGCCGCCGGCTGCCATGCTGCTCCTGCTGTTTCTTCACCAGCGGCGTAAACGCACGTTCTGCAAAGCTGCGGCTCATCGGCGACTCTCCAATCCGGCTCACTCAGGATGACGGCCCATTAGGATGCGCCAGTCACCCGATTCGATTCACCATCACTGCATGCCGACCCGCTCGAACGCCCACGATCCGGGTGCCCCATCCTGAGCAGAGCGAAGGGTGGGAACCACCAATGCCTTCACCTCAAGCATCGTCTCCGAGCAAGCGAATGAATCTGCTGTTTGCGTGCATGCTGCGAATCCTCGCCACACTGCGTGCTCCATCCTGAGCAAGGGTGGTTTATCCCCGGCCCGCTCCAGCGCGCATATCCAGCTTCATCTCATGCCCGCGCGTCTTGATCCGTGATCATCGAGCAGCGATCATCGGCATCCCAATTCGGTGAGTCGTATGCCCTACAGCGGCTCCATCACCGCAGCTTGGTGAATCGCGACTCTGCGCAGACCGACGCTTCTGCGACTGCGAACCCGGCGTAGCGAATCGCCGAATTAAAGGCCGCAGAGCGCGTCTACATCGGCAGCAACGTTGCGTCGTCTATGCCCGATCTTCTTCGCACCGCTCCAAAGCCGCGATATCCAGCTTCACCATCCCCATCATCGCGTTCATCACCCGTTCCGCCTTCTTCTTGTCCGGATCGTTCAGCATTGCGTCCATCGTCTCCGGCGTAATCTGCCAGCTCACGCCATACTTGTCCGTCAGCCACCCGCACGCCATCGTCTTGCCGCCGTCCGTCAGCTTCGCCCAATACTCGTCGATCTCCTCTTGCGTCGCGCACAACACCATGAACGAGACCGCCGGCGTGAACTGGAACTCCGGTCCGGCATTCAGCGCCACAAACTCCTGCCCGCGTAGCGTAAAGCTCGCCGTCAACACCTTGCCGCGCCACTTCTCCACCGGAAACGACTCCGCATAGCGCTGCACCGCGCCCTTCTTCGCGCCCTTGAAGACGGAGACCCAGAAGTCCACCGCCTCCTCCGCCTTGCCGTCAAACCAGAGAAACGTTTTGATCGTCTGCATCGTCACCATCCTTTCGCGGGAAGTCTACCCGAGGGTGCCCCATCCTGAGCAAAGCGAAGGGTGGGTTCGATCCAGATTGGGAACCCCGGCAAAAACCTGCCGGTTAATTCCACTCAATTCGCTACACTGGAAATAGAGATCAGTACAGGAAGCACAAAAGCCACCATCGCGGTGGCTTTTTAGTTTGCAAGGAAGTGGGTGCCCCACATCGCGTATGGACGCGGATCTCAAGTCGCCCACAAATCCAGGCGTAAGCGACAACGGAGCGAACCCAGCAGCCCGCGCCGCAGGCGCGCCTGCCTGGATGGCAGATCCTAACTCCAATGTCTGGACGAATTTAGCGATAACCCCTTTAGAAAGACGATTTTGATGCTCGGAACAGCCCATAACCTCATGATTCGACACCTGATATACCGCGCCCTCCCGCACCGGAAGGGGGGAGGGGGTGCAGGGTCACGTTACCTCGCCAAAGCAGGAGTTCAGGAGACAGCTCCGAGTCGCCCGCAAGGCCGATGTCTTCGGCCTCCTGGTGGTCGCGTCCTGCCATGCAGAAGATCTACTCAAGCCGCTTCTTGTACACAAGCGAGCCCGACTCCTCCGCGACCAGGTCATACAGCCGCCGCGCCGTCGCATTCGAAGCATGCGTCCGCCAGTAGACCTGCACCACACCAGCCAGCCGAGCCTGCTCGTAGACCGCCTCAATCAGCGCCCGCCCCACGCCCCTGCCCCGTGCCGCCTCCGCCGTGAACAGGTCCTGCAGATAGCAAGTCGGCTCGATCGTGATCGTGCTCCGATGAAAGAGATAGTGGACCAGCCCCACCAGACGCGATCCACCTGCCGCAACCGTCTCTTCCGCCACCATCGCATGCATCGGCTCGTAGGCATCGAAAAAGCGCGCCCAGGTCACCTGCGTCACCGCATCCGGCAGCGCCGTCGCGCCGAAGCGCTTATAGAACTCGTTGTACCCCTCCCAAAGCGGCAGCCACTCCGCATAGTCCGCACGAGTGACAAAGCGAACCCCAAAACCATTCCCGACCCCAGCAGCCATCCCGTCTCCTCTCTCCGGCAAGCCTCATAAGACGACGCCCCGTCCATTCCTGCAACTCCCGCAAGTACCACCCCAGGCCCCGCCAGGTGCTACCCTAGACGGTTCGCAACTCCTTCCCAAAGGACTCCTTGCACCGTGTCCACCGCCGCCGCGCCCACCGCCGCACTTCGCAAGACCGCACTGAACGCCACCCATCGCCGCATCGGCGCCAAGATGGTCGATTTCGGCGGCTGGGACATGCCCGTCGAGTACTCCGGCCTCATCGCCGAGCACATGGCCGTGCGCACCGCCGTCGGCGTCTTCGACGTCTCGCACATGGGCGACATCCAGCTCCGTGGCCCCAACTCCCTCGCCGCCGTCCAGCACATCTCCATGAACGACGCGTCGAAGCTCAAGGAAGGCCAGGCCCACTACTCCGCCCTGCTCTACCCCAACGGCACCTTCGTCGACGACGTCATCGTCCACAAGCTCTCCGAAAACGACTACCTGCTCGTCATCAACGCCGGCACGCGTGAGAAGGACGTCAACTGGGTCCGCCAGAACGTCGGCAGGATGCAAGGCGTCCACGTCTCCGACTACTCCGACTACTACACCCAACTCGCCATCCAGGGCCCCAAGGCCGTCGATGTGCTCCGCAAGCTCACCGACCGCGACCTCGACGGCATCAAGAACTACTGGTTCACCTGGGGTACGGTCTGCGGCCTGCACAACACCCTCATCGCCCGCACCGGCTACACCGGCGAAGACGGCTTCGAGATCTATGTCCCCTCCGATGTCCCCACCAGCGAGCGCGTCTGGAACGAGGTCCTCGAAGCCGGCCGGGAGTTCGGCATCCTCCCCTGTGGGCTGGGTGCGCGCAACACGCTGCGCCTCGAATCCGCCATGGCCCTCTACGGCCACGAGATCTCCGACGAGATCAACGTCTTCGAAGCCGGCCTGGACCGCTATGCCAAGCTCGACAAGGGCGACTTCATCGGACGCGACGCACTCGAAGCCGTCCGCGCCGCCGGGGGGCCCAGGCGCAAGCTAGTCGGCCTGGAGATGACCGGGCGCGGCATCGCCCGCGACGGCTACGCCGTCCTTTCGCCCGATGGCAAGAAGATCGGCACGGTGGCCTCCGGATCCCCTTCGCCCTTTTTGAAGAAGAACATTGCGCTCGCGCATCTACCCATTGAATTCACCGTGCCCGGTACGGAAATCGCGATCGAAATCCGCAACCAGCCAGTCGCGGCCGTCGTCGTGCCGACGCCGTTCTATAAGCGGCAGAAGAAGTAGACGAAGGCAGACAGCTTCAGACAAATGCAGACGACCGCGGAAAGCGCGATCCTTATCTGCAGCGGTCTGGGTTGTCTACAATGTTCCAGAGAGGAAGACGAATGCCCGACTATCCCGCCGCCTACAAATACACCAAAGAACACGAATGGATTGAGCTCAATGGTAAGGAGGGTAAGGTCGGCATCACCGACTACGCGCAGAACTCGCTCGGCGATATTGTCTTCGTCGATCTGCCCAAGGTCGGCTCCTCCGTCGAGAAGGGCAAAGTCTTCGGCAGTGTCGAATCGGTCAAAGCTGTATCGGACCTCTATTCGCCCGTCTCCGGCAAGGTCACTGCTGTCAACGAAGAGCTGACGTCGTCACCCGAGAAGATCAATACCGAGGCCCACAGCGCCTGGATCATGAAGATCGAAGTCGCCAACGCCGCCGATGCCGGCGACCTGCTCTCGAAAGACGCTTACGAAACCTACATCAAGGAAGAGACGCACTAGTCTCTGCTACTGCAGCAGATACGTTTTAAGAAGGACCGCCCATGCGTTATTTGCCCAAATCCGACGCCGAACGCGAGAGCATGCTCCGCGAGATCGGCGCTTCTTCCATCGACGATCTTTTCGCCAGCATTCCGGCCGAATACCGCCTCGCCCGTGACCTCGATATCCCGCGCCAGATGGGCGAGTCCGAGATTGTCGACTACTTCAAACAGGCGGCAGCGCAGAACGCAAACGGATACGCCAGTTTCCTCGGCGCCGGCGCCTATCGCCACTACCGGCCCGTCGTCATCGACGCGCTCGTGCAGCGCGGCGAATTCCTCACCTCCTACACCCCCTATCAGCCGGAGATCACGCAGGGCACCCTGCAGGCGATCTTTGAATTCCAGACCATGATCTGCGAACTCACCGGCATGGAGATCGCCAACGCCTCCATGTACGACGGGTCCACGGGCGCGGCAGAGGCCGTCATGATGGCGGTGCGCGTCACCGGCCGCTCCAGCGCGCTTGTCGCGAAGACCGTTCATCCCGAGTACCGCGAAGTCCTCGCCACCTACGCGCAGCACCAGAACATCGACAAGCAAGTGCTCGCCTACGGCGAAGACGGCCGCGTCGATCTCAAGGCGCTCGACGCCGCACTCACCGATCAAACGGCGTGTGTCCTCGTGCAGTCGCCCAACTTCTTCGGCGTCGTCGAGGACATTCCCGCCATCGCCGAGATCGTGCACAAGAAGGGCGCGCTATTGATCGTCTCCATCGCCGAAGCCATCTCGCTCGGCGCAGTTCGTCCACCCAAAGAAGCGGACATCGTCTCCATGGAAGCGCAGTCCTTCGGTGTAGCGCTCAGTTATGGCGGTCCCTACTGCGGTGTCATCGCGGCAAAAGAAAAATATCTGCGCCAGATGCCCGGCCGCCTCGCCGGCCAGACCGTGGACAAGGACGGCACGCGCGGGTTCGTCCTCACCCTCTCCACGCGCGAGCAGCACATCCGCCGCGAGAAGGCCACCTCGAACATCTGTACCAATCAGGCGTTGGTCGCACTGATGGCCACCATCTTCATGACCGTCTACGGCAAGGAGGGCATCCGCGAGCTCGCGCTGCACAACCTGGCCAAGGCGCAGTATGCGTCACAGGCGCTGTCACAAAATGGCGCAAAACTCCTCTTTGCACAGTCGCCGCGCTTCCACGAGTTCGTCCTCGTCACCGACGAACCGACAGACACCATCAACGCGCGCCTGCTCGAAGACAAAATCATCGGCGGCCTGTCGCTCCAACGCTTCTATCCGGAGCTCGGGAACGCCAGCCTCTGGTGCGCAACCGAGCTAACTACCCGCGAGCAAATCGATCGCGCCGCAAAAGTCCTCACCGGCAGCCACACCAGCCAGCCCGCGCTGGTTCACGCATAAGGATTCAGAATGGCCACCACGCCCGAGACAACAGAGCAGGGAGGCACCTTCACCGGCAATCGCCAGAAGGTTGCCGCGCACCTCACGCAGAACGAGCCGCTGCTCTTTGAGAAATCGTCACCTGGCAAGCGAGGCTACCGCCTGCCGCCCCTCGACGTGCCGGAAGCCGACGCCACCCAACTCCTTGGCGACGCCGCGCGCGCCGAAGCAGCCGCACTGCCAGAGCTCTCCGAGATCGAGATCATCCGCCACTTCACGCGCCTGTCCACCTGGAACTACGCCATCGACCTCGGCATGTATCCACTCGGCTCCTGCACCATGAAGTACAACCCGCGCGTGAACGAGTACGTCTCGCGTCTGGAAGGCATAGCCGAAGCGCATCCCTATCAGCCGGAATCGCTTTCGCAAGGTGCACTTGGGGTGCTGCGCACGCTCGAAAAGACTCTCCTTGAAATCACCGGTATGGAGACCATCACCTTGCAGCCCGCTGCCGGCGCGCACGGGGAGTTCACCGGCATCCTGCTCACGCGCGCATATCACGAGTCGAAGGGGAACCCGCGCCGCAAGGTGCTTATCCCCGACTCCGCGCACGGCACCAACCCGGCTACCGCGGCCATCTGCGGCTACCAGGTCGAAAATCTTCGCTCCAATGCGCACGGCATGGTCGACATCGAGCAGCTCACGAAGCAGGTCGACGAGCAAACGGCTGCCCTCATGCTCACCAACCCATCCACCATCGGCGTCTTCGAGAGCGAGATCCACAAGATTGCCGACGTCCTGCACGCCAAGGGCGCGCTCTTATATATGGACGGGGCCAACATGAACGCGCTATGCGGTAAGACGCGTCCCGGCGATTTCGGCGTAGATGTCATGCACCTCAACCTGCACAAGACCTTCTCTACGCCGCATGGTGGTGGCGGCCCCGGCTCCGGTCCCGTCGCGTGCAAGAAGATCCTCGAGCCCTTCCTTCCCACCCCTGTTGTGCGGGAAAATTCTGACGGCACGCTCCGCCTCGACTACGACCGCCCCCACTCCGTCGGCCGCGTGCGCATGTTCTACGGCAACTTCGGCATGTTCGTTCGTGCCCTCGCCTACATTCTCGCCAATGGGCCCGATGGCCTTCGCCAGACCACCGAAGACGCCGTCCTCAACGCCAACTACATCCGCAAAAAGCTGGAAGGCTATTACGAACTGCCCTACAAGACACCCTCCATGCACGAGGTCGTCTTCAGCGATAAGAAGCAGCAGGCCCGTGGCGTCAAGACGGGCGACATCGCCAAGCGCCTCATCGACTACGGATTTCATCCCTATACCGTGTCGTTCCCGCTCATCGTCCCCGGCGCGCTCATGATCGAGCCCACTGAAAGCGAATCGAAGGAGGAGCTCGATCTCTTCATCGACGCCATGCAACAGATCGCGCGCGAAGTTGAGGAGAACCCGCTCGTCGTCCTCCAGGCGCCGCACGCCACCCGCGTCAAGCGCATGGATGAGACTGCCGCCGCCCGCAAGCCCATCCTCCGCTGGAAGGGCCCGCCCTCACGCGAGTCGCTCACCGTCGATACTGCCGCGAAGGAGTGGTAGTGGCCGATCCCGCGAAAGATCATGCTTCCGCCGGCGCCGGGCCATACAGCGGCGCGTCGGCGTTGGCCGAGCACCGCGATTCGTTAGAGAAGCACGAATTCATGCTTGGAGCCGAGCGAGGCCGCCTCGCCGTGTCACTTGACATGCTCACCGATGCTCTTATCCTCATCGGTCAGCACGGCGTTTACTGCATCTCCAATCGCAATCCCACCAAGCCCGCGCTTGACCTCCAGACCGTCCTCGACCAGATCAACGGCGCGAAGCAACTGATCCAGTCCACCATGAGCGAGTTGGAACGCAAGCGCGACGCGAAGCAATAGTTCTTGCTCGCGCGCGTATAATTCGCGCCATCAACTTCACATCAATGGCCGCGCTCCCCCGCGCCGGGATGGAACGCATGCTCCGCCTCACCTTTACTTTGCTTTTCGCAGGCTGCCTGTCTATTGCCTCTTTCGCCGCTTCATCTGCGGACCAGTCCGCGAATATGCCCGCACACTACCTTTTTGTCTGGGCGGGTGATTCCGCCGGACAGCAGACCGACTTCCTGGCCGTCATCGATGCCTCGCCCACCTCTCCGCACTACGGCCAACTACTCACGACGCTCGCCACCGATCAGCAGACGAAACTCGTGCACCACACCGAATACACCATGCCCGCAGGCGGCATCCTCTTCGCCAACGATCACGACGCCGGCCGCACCTTCCTGTTCGATCTGCGCGATCCATTGCACCCGCGCATCGCCGGCTCTTTCGGCGATGTCGATGGCTACATGCACCCGCACTCCTACCTGCGCCTCCCGGACCAGAACATCCTCAGCACTTTTCAGCACGGCCACGACGGCGGCGGCCTCGTCGAACTCGATCAAAATGGCAAGCTCCTGCGCAGCGCCAGCGCAGCAGATCCCGCACACCCCGGCGTCTTCTACTGTCCCTACAGTGTGGTCGTGCTGCCGGAGATCGATCGGGCGCTCTCCACCAACTCGGCCATGAGCGTCACAGAACCTACCGGCACCACCTACCAGATCTGGCGTCTCTCCGATCTCAAGCTGCTGAAGACTGCGTTCTTCGAACCCAGCCCGCAATTCACCGCCCACACAGATCCGGAGGAGCCCCGCCGCGCATTCGACGGCTCCGTCTTTGTCCAGACATATTCCTGCGGCCTCGAACACGTCACTGGCATTGCGACAGATAATCCGAAGGCGAAGCTGGTCTATCGCTTTCCCGGCGGCGCATGCGGTGTTCCCACCATTGCCGGCCACTACCTCATCGAAGGCGTCCCCTCCATCCACGGCATCGTCGCGCTGGACATCGCCAATCCGGAAAAGCCGGTCGAGGTCTCGCGCGTCTCCTTCCCCGGCAACTATCTCGCCCATTGGACCGCCTGGGATGCCGCGACCAGCCGCCTCGTCGTCACTCCCGGGCCGTACAGCGTCCACCGCGCCTATCTGGTGCGGTTCGATCAAGGAAGCGGCAAGCTCTCCGTCGATGAATCCTTTCGTGATAAGGACGGCCAGCCTGGCTTCAATTTCGATAATCGTGCCTGGCCTCAGGGCTGGACGGGTTCCGCGACCCCACACGGCGCCGTCTTCTCGCGTTGAGCGCCGAACCCGCGCCCTGTCCCCGGTTTGAGACAGGGATTCCGATGGCATGTAAAATCAAACTGCGCGCCCGTAGCTCAGCTGGATAGAGCGATTGCCTCCGGAGCAATAGGTCGGGAGTTCGAATCTCTCCGGGCGCACCACACTTCTTCTTCTTCGCCTCAACAACTTTCGGCACATTTTGGACTCGGCATTCTTCGCCCTCAGCATCGGTTCGGTTCTGAAACGCGCCAAAGAGCATGAGAAACGAAGCCATCGAACATGCTGCCAAGCTCTCACGATAAAGGTAGAACTATACTGAACGTCGCACCGCCGTCGGGGTTATTCTCGGCCCATATGCGGCCACCATGGGCTTCGACGATGGAGCGTGACACGGCCAGTCCAATTCCCATCCCGTTTTCCTTCGTGGTCACAAACGCGTCGAAAATCTTTTCCACATCACCGACTCCCGGACCGTTGTCGATCACTTGTACCAGCATCTCGCTCTGGTCTGTTACTGCTGCCCGGACCTTAACCAGGGGAGAGATTCCAATATGTTCCATTGCTTCGGTCGCGTTTGAAATCAGATTGATGAACACCTCCTGAATCTGTATCGGGTCCACAGAAATTGGGGGGAGAAGTTCATCGAAGCGCCTGTCAATGGGGATTTCTCGCCTGTTTGGATCCTCTTGCACCAGTCGAACAGCCTCACCCACCATCTCGCGAATATTTGCTTCTTTCTTCTCGAAAGCCTCGCGTTTGAAGAGTGCTCGAATGCGCTGCATAGTCTCATCAGCCCCACGAGCATCCCTTATTATTCGGTCGATAGATACGTTTGTTTCCATCAGATTTGGCGGATTGCGTGCGAGCCAGCGTTTACCCGCTTGAGCATTTGCAAGCACCGACATCAGTGGCTGGTTGATTTCATGAGCGATTGAAGCCGACAGTTCAGCCACCGTTGCGATTCTCGAAGCTTTGCTGAGCTTGATGCGTGTCTCGCGAAGGTGGTCCTCAGCCCGCTTCTGCTCATCAATGTCCACTGCCATGCCGTACCAGTTGATGATGTTTCCACCTTCATCTCGGAACGGTTCCGCCCGCACCAGATACCAATGATATGTATTGTCATTGCCTAGCACTCGATACGCATCTTCGTACGGAATACCCGATTGAACGGACCTGCGCCAGCGTTCCTGCACAGATGCGACCTGTTCAGGATCGACTCGGGAGATGAGATCAAGCCTTCCAGGGGTCTCCCGTAGCTCGCCAATCGATCGAATCATCGTGCGATTCCACAGGTCGATATCACCGTGAGGAGTTGCTCGCCAAATCATCGCCGGCATTGCGTTGATGACCTCACGAAGCTCTTGTTCACTCCGCTGGAGGTTCTCGTAGAGCTGCTGAAGCTTAATTGTTGTCTGGTTGAAGACTCGAGAGAGATGAGCGAGTTCGTCTCTGCCTTGCACTGGCACATCGTGACTAAATTCACCTCTTGCTAGAGCAGAGGCTCCGTCAACCAGCGATCGCAGAGGACGAGTGATGGTCTGAGTGATACCGAATCCTAGAAGAGCCGCAATGACTATTGTTAGGCCGCCTACGCCGGTCAGGATGAAGCGCGTTTGAACCTGCGCACGCTCAATCTTGCGAGTGGCTTCTAAACGTTTGTCGTGTACGTCTCTACTGGCCGCATCCACTAGTTCAGCACTCAGGCTCTCCAAGGGTTGGAGCGGTTGTTCTATTCGCTGACGCAGGGCTTCCCAATCTCCCACTGACGCGAGCGCAATAAGGGAATCAACTTGCGAAGGTAGTAAACCTTGAATCGTCTCCAGCGTGGGTAAGACGGTGGGCTCGAGAACGTTATTCGGTTCGATTCCTCGGAACACTGTTTGGCTCTGTTTCAGGCTATCGCTCAGTTGGTTGCGCAGGGCAGGCGCTTCTTGCTGCAGGCGTGCAAGATTCCGGGCCGTGACTAACTGTTCTGATTTGTTGTGAAACGACAGAACAAGCGCGCGGACGCGCTGGACTTCCATGAACTGCTCGTCCACTTGCCTGAGACGGTTCGCTTGAGTGCGCATCACGTGCGATTGCCAAAGCAGAATGCCAGTGCCCAACGACATCAAGGCGATGATCAGGACAAAACAGAGCGTCAAGCGGGTCTTAATGTCAACATTTGAGATGAGCGTCATCATCCGTGCTGCTTTGACCGACGGCGATGCACCACCTTTTGGCTTTTTGACGTCATCCATAGCAAGCCTTACCGGAATGTCCGTTCCTGCAACGCATCTCAACCATAAGTACGCAGCTATGATCTCGTGATATTTACGCGGTATATGCTGGTTTCGGTTGCTTCAGGGGAGCCTTTGGGGAAACCGGTGATACGCTCGAGTTCCTTCTCCAACTCGGTTGCAGCTTCGGGAGCGCTCTTCTTTACCATCAGTACGGAATGGACTGCCGCCGCATACGCACGCGAAACGTCCTCATAATTCCTGCCTACCACCGTAGAAGGACGGCTCACGATGCCATCACCTGGGGCCTGACTGGCCGGTATCGATCGTGAGTATGCGTTGAGAATGGTGGGCAGGCGGTAGAACACAGTTCCCGTGGGCAACTCAGCACTCCTGCTGGCAGCCTCTAGTTCGGCCTCCTTGTGCAAGAGGAATTTCACTAGTGCGATAGCTTCTTGTTGGTGCTTCGACCTTGCTGATATTCCAAGACCAAACCCGCCTAACGTTCCTACGCCCACCTTCCCTGAGGGAACGCTGGTCAGCCCCATTTTCCCGTAAATCATTGGCTTTGCAAGGTTGGTGAGAAAGTAGTCGGAAATCCAGCCGAGCGAGAATGCCGCCTTGCCAGAGTTTTCGAAATGATTGACGGAGTCCAGTTCTTGATATGCAGTTACGTTTGGAGGCGATATCCAACCGATCCAGTGCGCGGCACGTTCCCATGCGTGTATCGCATTCTCATTGTTAACACTGACGGTTCGGTTAGCTTCGATAATCCTTCCGCCGCCTTCCGACGCTTGCCATTCCAAAGCCAGACAAGTCAGGCATTCATCTGCTGCCCCTGGCCAGACAAATCCCCAAAAAGTCTGATCGCCAGCTGCGCGCTCGCCTTTCTGAATGCGGAAAGCCATTCTCTCCAACTCGGACCAGGTTTGAGGCGGGATGTGATACCCGTACTTCGTCAGCAAGTCAGTACGGTAATAGAGCACACCGACATGGGGATGATAAGGAACTGCAACAGCTCTGCTCTTAACCGTATAACTTGAAACCAGATCAGGCTTGGCAGCAGAGAGCTCCGAACTGAAAAATGGCTTCAAATCAAGGAGGGCGTCATCCAGAAGTCCAGGCCAAACGACGTCTATTCCGAGCACATCTGGTGTGTCCTTTTCCCCGAGGATCTCCCGGATGAGCTTCAATTGTCCCGGAGAGGTTTCGGGGGCGGGCAGATGTCTCACCCTGATCCCGGTCTCACTCTCGAACTGCCGCAGAGCCATTTCGGATAAGTGTTGTCGTTGCAGCCGGTCATCCAACGACTCCGGATCCATAAACATAATCGTCACGGGCTCCGGCTTGGCACGGTGGCAGCCCGAACAGCAGTCAAGAAAAATCGACCCGAGCCCGGCAATCACGTCTCGACGAGTGGTATGCATGCTTCTGATCTGCCCCCGATTTCTCATCCAGTCATAGCTGGAGATTCTCAGCTGGTGAGGCGCTCCGGATTTCTGTACCAATCGGAAGTTAGAGATTCCGGTAGTCAAGGTTGTCTAGATCTTGATTTAGGGGCCTGAAGCTCGCTCCGGATACTCAGCAGAGAGTCTCTGGTATGAGCGTTTGTGAAAAGCGATTCGTCCTGATAGTGGAGATTCTGGGGCAAGCGAGAGACGCGGTCAAGGGTGGCGTTACTTGCCGGTGAATCGAACCCTTGACGCGATCTCTCGTTTGCTCTAGTCACGCTGATCAGGGGAACCAACAACTATCGCAAGGAACAGAGGAGCGGGCCGAGAGTCGCACGTATTCGCGCACCTCGCATTCAAAATGGAACTAAGGTCAAAACCCTGCTTGTCAGATGTCGTCAGACCATCGAGTTGGTCGTTTGAGCAGCAGATTGATAGCGTGCCCGGCACTTCCTACTGCAACATTCGCGCGGCCGTTCCATCCTTCAGCATCTTCGCCGCTTGAGCCAGCGTCAGTGAGGGAGGAGTTGGATGATAGTGGCTTGTCACTTCGTCCTGCTGCTCGCCGATACTCTTGAAGATGAGAGCGTGACCCTGTATGTGGATATGAGTGGTTGTGATATCCCACACCCCCGGAGCGATCTCGGTCCGCTCTATTTCAAACGTGCCGCCCTTTTCTAGCCTGCCCAGCAGCCCATATCCGAAATCCACATTCCGCGTCAGCGCTCCTTTTAGCTGCTTGATGCGCTTCTGCTCCGTATTCACCACCATCACGCCTTCCATCGCGGCAAAGACGCGCGCTTCATGGGTGGGCGGGTTGAATTTCGGGTCTGGCTTAAAGTGCAGCGTGGTTTCCGCGCCCTCCCGTCCTGTGACGGTCCAGAGAAAAGCATCACGCAGCAGTTTCGTCAAAGCGCTCGCTTTTTCGGCGTCTTGCACGTGATCGTGCTTCTGCTTCTCCCGTACGCTCGCATCATTGACGAAAGCATCTATCTTCCGCTCGTCCTCTTTCTGCTCCTGTGGAGTCAAGGGATGGCCGTCTTTCTCAATGGTTTTTGAAAGATCGCCCTGGGAAGTTTGGATGACCAGCTTCATCGTATGTGCGACGGGAACTCTGTTGTCGTCCCGATACATCCATCGGCTATGGTCGTTCGCATCCGCCGCAAGTTCATTGGTAACGACTGCATGCACGAATGCTCGCGCATCTTGCCCAGACGCGGTGGCCGAAGTCACAGTGGAAGCGCTGATCAGGATAACGAGCAGGAGAGCCCAACGGTATAGCAGCCGACATATCGAGCTCAAAGAGAGAATCGCCACGGTCGTTGAGTTAGATGCCGATCACTCAAGTTCGGCAAGAGCGTATTCGAGCGAAGGCAGCGCTGCGGGGTTCTGAAGAAGTGCCCCCAAAGTGTTACGCCTCCTGACCCGCCGTGGTATTCCGCGTTTCATCTGCACGGTCGTCGCGTAATAACGCGCAGTTCCGGTAACAAATTGCTCTGCCCCGCTGGCCCTTATTTACATAGTGATCAGTCCGCAACTAGCACAAAATAGGGACTTTCCGATTGCATGCCAATCTGTATTATCCATTTACCAAATCACCTATGCGATGCCCTTAGACGTCACGTTACCGGGCATACAGAAGAGTGAAACTGCCTACCGCACAGGTGGTACGCAGTACCTCAAATTCTAGTCAGCCCCACCGGACGGGCTGTTCTGGCTCTGCTCGACGTGTGCCTGAAGAAGGCATTGCTGCCACATCCGTGGGTTGGAAGACCGAAGCAGAAAAGCAATGTGAAAACAAAAAATCCCCCAGCAGGAGAAGTACATGCTTATTCAGAATAATTACCGTTCTTTTCGCCTGGTCCAACGGCGTCGCCTCCTTGTCTCAGCTTTCGCAGTACTCTCCGCGGCCGTTTTCGTGCCGGCAGCCCTCGCATCGAATATCACCGTAGCCAGCCCGGTGAGCGGCACCACTAGCCAGTCACCTCTTCTGGTCAAGGCTCACAATGTCGGCTGCAACGGCCTTACTCCAACAGCATTCGCCTTTTCGATAGACCACAGCACCGCGACCAACTGGGGCGCGACGGCTTACGATATCGACGTTACGGCAATGGCCATCCCTGTAGGTACACACACCCTTCACTTCAAGGCTTGGACGAGGGCCGGGATTTGCCCCGTTGTGGACAGCACCATTCAGATCGCCACGGGCACTCCCCCACCACCTCCGAGCGGCTCTGGCGGCGGAAGTTCAGACGGCGGTTCGGGCGGCACCTCCGGCAACATTCCGTCGAACGCTGTGGCGTCTGCCGATCTGGATGCAGCGACCAATTGGGCATTTGAGCACGACGCAGGCACGCCCGGAAGCTCGCGGGGCTCCACCGTCTATCCGGCAACGACGCCCTTGTATGACGATGCCCGAGAGTTTTACATGACCTACTCGGATCACGGGGGTGAGCGCTTCCACAACTCCTTTGCCAAGGATACGGCGTCCACACACTTTGTCCTCGATACCTACGTCTACGTCGTCAATCCCGACCAGTTGGCGAACCTCGAGCTGGACCTGAATCAGGTCATGGCCAATGGCGAGACGGTGATCTTTGGCACCCAGTGCTCCACCTATTCGAAGACGTGGGAGTGGACATACTACAGCGGTGGATGGCACTGGCATTCCTCCAACATTCCCTGCGATACCAGAAAATGGGCGGCCAACACCTGGCACCACATCCAGGTCGGCTTTCATCGAGACGGCAACGGATATGTGACCCACGACTGGGTGGACTTCGACGGTACGCACAGCACCTTCTCGGCAAACACCAGCAATTCTGCGAAGCAGCTCGGATGGGCCAAGGGGTCGCTGGTCATGAACGTCCAACTGGACGGCTATACCAAGCCGGGCTCAGGAGAAGTGACAGCGTACTTCCATAAGACAACCTTCTATCGCTGGTAATCCCCAGAAGGCGCAAGGGCCGGCTCCCGCCATGGAGCCGGCCTTAATTTTTGGATGTGTTGGTAGGCGAGGCCGGGATCGAACCGGCAACCCTCAGCTTAGAAGGCTGATGCTCTATCCAATTGAGCTACTCGCCCGCCCCATGTGGGTGTTTCTCATTGTAGCCGTCCGTATGCCTCGGATTGCGACCCATCGCCGGTCCGGCGCCTCCCGTCGTCACTGCTGGTCCGATGTCGAATGCGAGCCGCTCAGCGCGGCCGAACGTGCAAACTCCTGTTTCGCATGCGCGTCATCTCCCATGCGCCGGTACGCCTGTCCCAGCAGATAGTGATAACGGGGATTCTCCGGCGCAAGGGTCACCGCCGCAGCGAACTCCGTGATCGCACCGGCCGCGCGGTCCGTACGCAGATACACCTGGCCCAAGTTCTCATGGATGCGCGGCTCCCTGGGCGCAATCTTCCCCGCCTGCTCCAGCAATTGGCCGGCCTCCTCCACCTCATTGCGGTGCAGCAGCAGGATTGCCAAATTGAGCAGTGGTTGCTCGCTGGGTGACGGAGCATTCTTCTGCCATGCAATCGCCGTACGGTAGGCGCGCACCGCATCGTCGTTGCGGTTCAGCGCCTCGTATGCCAGTCCTGAATTGTTTTCGCCCTTCACGCTTCGCGGATTGAGCGCGAGCGTCTTTTGGAAGCACGTCAGCGCCTCGCCATAGCGGCCTTCGGTGTAGCGCAGCCGGCCCATCGTGTACCAGGTCTCCGCATCGTCGGCATCCATTGCAAGCGAACGGCTCATCCATCGGTCCGCCTCCGGCAGATCCTTCAGCAGTACATAGTCGAGCGCGACGTTTCGCAGGTCTGTCGCCGAAGGCGTGCGCAGTGCGGCTGCGCTCGTGTACTCCTTCAGCGAATCGGCCGGCTTGTTTTCGCGCATCAACGTATACGCGAGGAGGTAGCGCGGCTCCGCCGTCTTCGGGTCCGCTGCAATCAGCGGGCGCAGCAGAGACTCTGCCTGTGCAAACCTGCCATCACGCATCCACTTCTGCGCAGTCAGGAGCGAGCTCTCCTGCGGCGGTGGACTCGGCGTCAGGCTTCCAATCTGTTGGGCCACGCCCAACAGCGCAGCACACCCGATTGCCGCCATGGACCCTGCTACGCGCGGGCAGACACTTCGAAATTTCCGTTTGTCGGCCACGCGGATCAGGATAGCAATGCGGAACCGGCTATTCGCGCCCCAACTCTTCCGGCGAGGCAAAAAGCGACTCCGCTGTCGCGATCAACAAAGGAATCGTCGCCGTGATGGCTCTCTCCCACGCCGCCTCAGCACGCACCTCATCTTCACCGCCGGCATAGCAGTACACCGTCAGCCCATAACCCCAGACGCCGGAGTGATGTGCTGGCCGCACCACCAGTTCCAGTCGCGCATGCTCGATAGCCAGTGCCGCGCAGCGCCGAGCCGTCGTGCGTGCCCACTCCTCATGCAGCAGAAAATCCGCCATCGGCACCGCGTGGGCCATCAACACATCGATGTACGACCCGTATCCATACGTCGTAACCGGAGCATCGAGCGTATCGGCAAGCTCCGCCAGCTCCTCTTTGCGCAGCGGCCATCGATCGCACTTTGTAGTCATCAACAAGCCACGAGGCGCATTCAGCAGCGCCAAGGCATCGGTCATTGCCCGCGATCGAGCCGCCTCAGGCAAGGCTGCAATGCGACTCCGCTGCATCTCCCCATCGACCCGCAAATCCACCCACCGAAGTCCGCTCGCCGCATCCAACCAGCACGTCTCGATCACAGGATCGTCCGCACCCGCGGCAACACTCCAGTCTGTTTCCATTACAAATTCTCCATCACAGGCTCTCCGCCTGCGCATGCAGGAAATCGAACAGAAGCTTTTCCGCCCAGTAGCCATCGTAACCAGCCGCTGGCGCGAGAAACGCGCAATGGCCGCCGTGGTCGGTCTCAATCAGGTGTATGTGGGGATTCGCAAGCAGCGTCGCGCGCGTCTCCGGCAGCATCCGGATAAACGGATCATCGAGCGCATGCAGCACCAGCGAAGGAATGGCGATGCGGTCGACAACCCGCGCACTCGCCGCACGGGAATAGTAGTCATCCGCCCCGGTGAAACCGCAGTAGGGCGACATCACGCGATCATCGAACTCACGCAGCGATCGAACGCCGCCGCTGCGCCTTGGGTCGAATGTCTGCGGGAAAAGCTCGCACTTATACGCATACCGCCGGATCAATCCGCGCAGGAACTTCCACTCGTAGATACGGTTCGCGGGCTCATGCAGCGCGTCGGACGATGGCGCAAGGTCAACCACCGGCGATACGCCTGCCACCGCTCGCAACAGCGGCGCCGCGTCTTCACCCAACTCACCTGCCAGCTTCAGCACCAGGTTGCCGCCCATCGAGTAGCCCACCAGTGACCAGCGCTGCGCGCCCCGCGTGCGCTGAAAATGTCGCACGACGGCCAGCACATCTCCCGACAGGCCGGAGTGATAGAGCGTCGGAGACTCCTGCTCCGTGCCGCCGCAGTTGCGCATATTCATGCGCACGACATTCCATCCCGCGGCATAAAAGCGCGCTGCATTGCCGCGCACGTACTGCGAATTCGATGAGCCCTCAAGCCCATGCAGAAGCAACACTGTGTCACGCCCCGCCTGCGCCTGCCAGTGGCTCTGGCACAGCACGCGGCTGGGCGGCATGCCTTCGCGCGCAGCCTCTACCTCAACCAGCTCATTCTCAGGAAGCGGCAGCACCGCTTTGCGCGGAAAATAATTTCCGGCCAGCGTCTGCAGATGCGCATTGCGCAGAAACCTGCGCGGCGTGAATGCGCTCTGCCACTTTGCAAGCTCCTTTGCCACCGACTCGATCAGGGGCGCCGTCACTGCCGCAGCGCCTCGAGCACAGCGCGCGCCCGCAATGGACCATCGGGCGCATCCTCGTGCATGAAGTACGAGTACACATCGCTCTGCTCGGCGTCGTGGGTGAAACGACGCGCTAAATCCTGCAAATCCGCTTCGCTATACTGGCTCCGCCGGAGCCGGTAGCAGAGAAAGTCAGCCGTTCTGCGCTGAGGCGTCTTAAGCTCGTCGCTCTCAGCGATACATAACGCCACATTGTTTTGCTGCAGCGCCGCATACACCGCCTCGTCGAACCATGACTCGTGCCGAAATTCAAAAGCCGCCCGCAACTTCAGCCGCGTCACCTCTGCCAGAAATGCCTTTAGCCGCTCCACATCGGCGCGGAAATTTGGCGGCAACTGAAATAGCACCACGCCCAGCTTGCCAGCCCGCTCCGCCGGTTCGAGCGCTGACTTCAGCGCCGCCACCGCATCGCCGCACTCTCGCAACCGCTTCAAATGCGTAATCGCCTGAGGCGCCTTGAATGAGAAGCGAAAGCCGTCAGTGGTGGCGTCGAGCCAGTTCGTCAATTGCTTTTCGCTGGGCAACTGCCGGAAGGTGAAGTTCACCTCCACAGAGTTCAGTTGCGACGCGTAGTATGCCAGCATGCGCGCTGCTGGCGTCTTCGCCGGGTAGAAGCCAGGTTTCCAGCTTGCGTATGCCCAACCCGAGGTGCCGGCATAGACGGTGTGCGGGTGAGCAGGCATGATCAGAAAAGTAAGGAGGAGAGCTCGTTTTTGGGGCGGCTAGTGGGGATCGAACCCACGACATCCTGAGCCACAGTCAGGCGTTCTGCCGCTGAACTATAGCCGCCGTGACGCTCTCAGTCGCAACTCTGCGATTGTAGCATCAGGAAGGCGTTTTCAGCCCCGACAGGGCACCCGCCAGCCCCTGCCGCGTACGCCCGAAAACGCTGTCAAACACGCAAACCATGGCTACGCAACGAGAACCCGAAATCCTGCCGCCCACATCACGAGTCGGCGCGCGCGACGGCCTTTTTCGCGACGAAAATCTCGACCTTCTCAGCCGCCTGCTCGATTCGTGGTTTCGCATCCCCGGCACCTCCATCCGCTTCGGACTGGACGGCATCATTGGCCTGGTGCCCGGCATTGGCGACATTCTCGCGGGCCTCGCGTCCTGCATCATCATCCTCGCTGCATGGGCACGTGGCGCAGCCTACGTCACCATCGCGCGCATGCTCGTCAATCTCGCGCTCGACGTCATCATCGGCACCGTGCCCTTCTTCGGAGATGTTTTCGATATCGCGTGGAAGGCCAATCGCCGCAACTACGCATTGCTCACCCGTCATCTCGAGCAGCCACGCCGCCAGCAGTGGCGCGACTGGCTCTTCCTCGCCGCGGTCGCGGTGGTGGTCGTCGCCATTCTTGCCGTACCTGTTTTGTTCGTCACTTGGCTCATCCATCTGGCCTTCGGCGCCGAAATCCACGCAGGTGTGCCGTGATCGCCGCTTGATACAATCAACTAGGCCGTTTCCACAATAGTTTCAGCTCCTGGGCAAGGCTCAGCGGCGCTCTTCATTAGAGAGTCCGCCCTCTACAGGAGCCTGGCTTGATTACAACTGGATGTGGAAAGAGAAGATGTCGGGGCGTAGCGCAGTCTGGTAGCGCATCTGCTTTGGGAGCAGAGGGTCGGGGGTTCGAATCCCTCCGCCCCGACCATCGAATCAATCACTTAGCGCGCTCGCGCACCTTCCGAAAAACAGGCTGTAGCGGATACTGTAGCGGGTGGCTGTGTCGAGACCTCTTGAGCTCGCACCGCCTCGATGAGGTAAAAGATCTGGACTGCTGAGTCTCGTCAATCGATGAGGACAGTTGAGATGTGACGTCGACAAAGACGCTCTGCGAGCATATCGACTGAAGCGAGAGCATTTGATTGCGAGAAACACCCACAGCATCCAGGCAGATTTCGGCATACCTTCCTGACATGGGTACAACTGGTAACCGCGATCTGAAACACCTCAGGGCTTGAACGCAAAAACGCCTTCTGGCCACATCCTCGACCAAGCTATTGGGAATCAGATCCATGATCTGGAAACGGTAAGTGATCCTTCGACGATTGCTGAAATCAAGCAGCTTCCTTGCACCCCAGACTGTCTGAGACAAGCCATGATCCGTTGGAAGCGGACTGGGAAGCGAGCCAGGGTTCTTCAATTTTCTGCGGTCGTCACACCGCCACGAAATGTTCGATAAGCTCTCAGGCACATCCCCAATTGACCGCTCACGCAACGACTTGATCCACCCTACTATTTTTGCCACACTTCAAAGCTGGTTAGACTCAATCGAGGCGAAGAAATTGGTTAAATTGAGTCACGAATTTTTCGCACACGCCGCCGATAAGAGCCACCAGGGTGACCTCGAATACAAGGAAATTCTTCTGAGTGACATTGAGTCTGCCCAAAGGGCCATCCTTCGCGTAGAACGGGCGATCTCAGACGACATTCTGTTTATCGCGATTGCGAGAGATGTCGTCGCTATGCAGCCGCTTGGCTTGCTTAAGTCTCTGGATTCGCCTTACGTGGATACTGCAATGATTGAACACATGCAACATCACTGGGACCAGCTCACCGCAGATCGCAACAGGTGGAAGGATGGTTATCGCGAAGAGCTTTACCCGATCCTCAACTGGCGCCGGCTTCTAGCGAGCGTTTGATTCTCCTAACCTCGACAGTCCCAGTTTCAGTGAAGTCTTTCCGACGCTGTTGCTGGCGATTCTCTTGGCGCAAGCATCCGTGAAAAGACGTTCATCACGGCGTCCTCCCTAGGATGGACGTAGCGGGCGGAAATCGCAATCGAGGAATGTCCAGCGATTCGTGCCAACGTCCAAGCATCGCAGCCCACTCTCCCAGCCGGGTGAGAAACGTGTGACGAAGTGAGTACAGCACAAAGGGACGCACGCCGCTGAGCCTCACAGCCCGCTGGTGTTGTTTCTTCGTCGTGGATGGCTCTATGTGCCCACTCGCGGTCTTCGCAGCCCATATGAAGCCCTCGGGCGGATTCTTCGCTACGTTCCAGCGCCGTTCCAGCAATGCGCGACACGCGGACTCATGGGAAGCATTCGCCGCGCTGCTGCGGTCTTGCCATGCGTCACCTGAAGCGTTCGGCAGTGGCCGCTTGTCCAGTTCACGTACTCCCACCGCAGCCGGGCGTTTTCTTCCGGCCGCATTCCCGTGTCGATCAGTACGGTCGCAATCTCGGCCATCTGTTCTCCGGCAGCCGCAAGATAGCGCCGTTCTTCTTCGGGAGTGATGACGCGCTCGCGGTGATGCTCTCCACGCAGCAACTTAATTTTCGGGGCGGTCGTAGCGATACCCCATTCCACTGCCATGCGAAGCACACGCCGGAGGACCCGCAGAGAACAATTAATGGAGCTGGTCTTCCACTCCTTCGCTTGCAGGTGCGCCGCGTAATCGGCGGCATGTTCGCTGGTGATGGCATCCAATTTGCGATTCACCAACGCGGGATAGGCCGAGATGTTCGCAAGCTGCGTGCGATTCCAGCCCGTCCACGTCTTCGGAGACGGTTTTTCAAACGTGGCACGCGCCCAGGGCGTGAAACGATCCTCGATGAACTCTAGCAATGTGGGCACGGGCTTACGCTTTGTAATGCCTACTTCACCTTTGGCGAGGGCCGTCCTGTGTGCCGCTTCAATCTGACGCGCGGTACGCGAATTGCCCTGCTTTGTGCTGGCTTGTACGTGCTCGCCGTTGAAGAGGATGTGGTACCAGTAGACGTTCCCGCGCTTGAAGATGGACATTGAATCTCCCGACCGCTCGAAAATGAAGGCCCGTATGACAGAACTAACCCTTCCCGAGTCCGCGTCTGACCCTTTCGAGCGATCGAGTCTCCTCTGCTTTCTCATCGGCTCGCCTCTTCCGCATGTACAGGCGCCGCTTTTGCTTGAAGACCTCGCTTTTTGAGGCATTCGACTTTCGGCACGTTTCACCGCAGAACCGCTGGTGCTCAGTTTGGGCGTAGAACCATCGCGAGCGGTTACTGCACCGCCTGTAACGGGCAACGCCCGATGGCACACCGGAGTAAAACACTGGGCTAGTCTCCCCCTGAAGTGCTCTCAGAAGCTCATCGACGGAGAAGTGCTCCCACATATCATGCTTCCTGGGTACGTCTGGGACCGTCATCTTCTGAAGCCAGTGGTAATCGGAATCCCATACAACAAAGCGCCAGCGGTACCTCGCCAATCGCTTATAAAGTTCCCCGAGGCACTTCTCATAGTCGGCTTGTAGTGCCTCAGTCTCTCGTCTTGGAATTCACGATGGTTGAGAAACCCCTCCGGATAGCGTCTTGTGCGCCCTTCGAGCCTCCACACCTTCTCACCTAGGCGTTCGTACATGGAGGACCTGAGACTCTCGGCTTCTACGAGTAGCTCCAGAATTCGTTCTACGCTCTTGCACGCCGATGATGTGTCTTCAGAGTTGAGCCTATCTATAAGCTCTTGCGCAGTGGGTCTCTTGCCTTTGCTTTGTAACGTACGTGTTTGTGGTCTCATGCCTACATCACAATACTGTTACAGGCTCATGGGCAAGTTCATACTCCTGTAAGTATTTGGAGGAACAAGATGGAAGCATTGCTTTCGATTGAAGAGGCCGCACGCAGGTTGGGCTGAGCAAATACACGATTCACGCATGGCTTTGGAAGGGGAAGCTACGCCGTACCAAAGTGGGAAGCCGCACAATGATCCGCGAATCGGAACTTCAGCGAGTAATCAGAGAAGAGAACCCAACAGAGGGCAGTCTCCGATAGGCGCGGGACGCGGAATCAGCAGATGACCGTAGAAATGGCTTTTTCTCTAAGATGCCGAGGCAGTTTTTCGGCAGTGGATCGGCAGCAGAGCTGGGAGTCAGTCCCAGCCTCTTGTTCCTGGCTTTGTGCGAGCATGCGAACAGGAACAGCGCGAATTCCTTCGCCGCTTCTGACCGCTCATTGGCTGCCGACACCGGGCTTGGGCCTCGCACCATTTGCGACGCCCGGAAAGCTCTGATCGAAGCGAAGCTCATCTCGTGTGTTCGCGAGAACGGCCGCAGCTTCACCTACACGCTATTCAAGTACGAATTTCGCTGGGTGGGATCAAAGGATAGACCGCGTAGCAAACGGAAAGCGCGAGCTCTCCATATTGCCCCGATTAAGCCTCCAGCAGACTTTGCTGCACGTCCCTATGTCCAGTGACCGGTTAGTTCGGCAACATTTGGCTGAGGCCTTCAGCAGTATTTGTTGATCCGTCTAGGTTCTTCCTGCTAAGGTTCTATCTTTGACTTTAGCTTTAGTCATGGTGAATCGCATTTGAGAGTAGAGTCACCCCATCCGTTGGCGTACAAAGAGGAAATGCAGCACGTCACACGATTCAAACCAATGACTGGAGAAGAGATGCTCTTCTATCAAAGCCCGACTGTACGTGTGCAGTGACCCGCATCCAGAAGAGGAAAGTGACACGGGAGGCCTTTCAGCAACGTCACGATGCTGTGGCTGATTTTGTAGAGCAAGGAAACACTCTCAGGCAGGCGATGCTGAAAGCAGGTTACAGCGAAGGACGCGCCAATCGTGGCATCGCTGGCGTGCCGAAGGTGGTGATCGAGAAGCTTGCCCGACGTGGTTTGCACTTCGCGCGGCTGGCTGAGGCTTACAGCAATGAGGACAAAAGACGGGATCTTGTCCGCGGGCGCGCTGGTCAGTAATGTGCTGAACGGTAGAGATACGGCACGAAAAGCCTGGAACTGCTTGGTCGCGACGCTGCCCCGGGCATGTTCCGTAACGATGCCAACCTGTTAGCTGTGCAGATCAACATCCCTGTCGGACTACAGAGTGCGTTCAGTGAACTTTTCTCCCCACAAGAGTCCCCACGGCCGACAAAGGAAAATGGTTCTATGTCGTGACGGTCTTTGCTGCGTCGCTGGCCTTCTCGTGGGGGAGAAGTTGAGTCAAGAACCGACGACAGCGGCCCCAAAGCTTTCCTCGGTTGGCCCTACCCTCACCCACGTGAGACCGACGCGGCCGTCAGTCAGGCAGTCCCCAGCGCCGGCTTGACGTAGTCAAACCGGACGCGGTTGCACAGTCCCTGATTGCGTCGCCGAGCTGGAAACTAGGCAGCAATGGCGGTAGCAGTGCTGGGTAAAATCCTCGCGCGGCTCTCCCCGAATCAAGCGGGGCTCGTTCCGGTTGCCTTTGTTCCAGTGTGTACGTTTTAAATCCAAGTGTAGATAGATAATGCGCTGCCCGCGAGGCATATCAATATAAATTCAACCCCGTCCACCGAAACGATAAATCCAACCCTCGTCCACCGAAACGCGTTGGAGTTGGCCACTTCTAAGATGTGTCTCCCATACTTGCTCGCGAGCAAGCCAAGAACGGTAAAACGTAGTCCACGAGTGAAAAAGCTAATGGCGCATATTCGGAGCCGTGATAAGTCCAGGGCGGCCGCGGCCGCAATCACCATGGTGAAGGGAAACGGTGGCGGGGCGATGCAATCGAGGAAGATCGCCTTGCTGCCATGCATGTCGATCATCTTATGAAGTCTGGTGAATCTTTTTCCTCGTCGCGGACGGCACAAATTGTTGTGCGACCCAACACAGCTGTTACTTGCCAATTTCGAGAACTACTTCAACCGGTTTGCATCTCTTATCCGCGGAGGCATCCTCGACGACTTCAAATTCTGCTATCAATTCACAACACTCTCCAATAACAGCGTTACAAGCGCAGCGATCAACAACCTTCTGAAGCCTGAGCTCCGCCACTGCTCGTCGACTACCCACGACGACCCGATGGGCGCTCCTTCTGCCTTGGTGGCCAGGAACTTCAACTTGAAATACAGCAAAGAGGCCGGTGAGGACCAAACCGGCTGAGGAGTAGCTGATGAAGGCCCGCTTAGTATCTTCCATAAACCGCCACTCCTGTGGCCGCCTGCAGGGCGGCTTCCAGCCCTTTTTTAGTGGCCGTTTTGGCTGCGCTTTGTGGTACGAAGACGATGTCATCTGCCTGGAGAGCGACATCTATGCTCTTTGCGGAGAGGATTTTATTCAAGGGAATTGGAATTTCGTGAGGAACGCCATCTACGCGACGAATGAGTTTGGCAGAACCCATTTTCGCTGTGGGATTCGTCCCATGAGCCATCGCGATCGCCTGTAAGACTGTGAAACGAGGGTTGTCCATGATGATGCCAGTAGGTTCCTTGACGTCACCAACCACGTAAACAACACCCGCCTTCGAAACGACAATGGTATCGCCTGGCAGAACACCGACATTGTTCATTTTCTGCCCCTCGGCGTCCGAAAGCATTATCGTCTCTGCCGTTTCTGGGTGATCACGATGCGTAATAGTTACGCTTTTCCCCGCTCTCGGGGTGGTACCTCCCGCAGCAGACAAGGCGTCAAGAAGTGTCCTGTGTCCGAGCAAAGGGTATATTCCAGGGTGCTGCACCTCGCCAAGTACCGAGGTGCCGCTGGTGGAGCCCTCCTTCACAAAGACCGAAACTCGCGGTTCATTGAAAAACCCTTTCTCCTCTAAAATACTCGCGATCGCTTCTTCTACCTGCGGACTAGTAAGCCCGGCAATCCTAATACTGCCCACCATCGGCAATGAGATATTCCCCGACGAACTGACCCGCACATCGTAGTGATAGTCCGGTGCTCCAAGTACACTCACCGCGAGCAAGTCCCCGCTGCTTACCCGCACGTCAGGAGTAGTCGCGTTGTCCCAAGTGGAGTTCGGAACCTTCGGGATGCTGGATGACGAGGGGAGGACGTGAGGCTGAACAGTGTTCTCATCAGTGATAGGAGTTTGTGCAACGGCAAATGGCGCTATTGCTAACATAATCAGCCACAAACCCAAATGTCGTGTTCCTGTCCGCATCGTCATACCTCATCAAAACCCCGAAAGGGGCGCCCTCTATTCCGCAACTAAGCCGAATGCGGTTTTCTATGTCTGACTCATCTCGCAGGCTGGTGGACGCGCGTTCTTTGCCATTGCCGTTAATGTTCCGATGCCGTACGACAAATGCAGAACCAGAAATCCTAACGGTAGCAGCAGAGCCTGTATAGATCTTTGTCTGAATGCGATGTGGCCTGCAGCACCCAAGCTGGCAATACTGTAGCTAATCGCCAGGCATACGAACACACTGCGTAATATGAGTCTGGCCTCACCGCCAGCGCCGAATGAAAGCATAAAAGCAAGCAGACTTAAAAGCGCGGCGGTAACAAACGCAGCAGGTACAAAATGACGCAAGGCCATAGAGGCAGGATTGACTTTGAGGCTAATGAAGTTCCAGTAGCCCGTTTTGAAGGCATATCTTGAAAGGGAGACGATATTTGGACTGACGAAGTATTCGCATGATGTTTTATCGGTCATGTATAGAGTCCAACCCTGCGCCCGCAATTTTTGGCAGATATCATTATCCTGGTTGCGGTGTAGCTGCGTGTTATATCCGCCCACCTCAATCAAAGCTCTTTTCACGAAAACCGGATAAGGAATGGAATCTGCGAAGCCCGCACCTCGAGTTCTCATGGAGCGTGTTGAGGTGCCAAATGGATGCGCAAGTGCCCAAGCCACCAATCTGGCTTGCAGCCCCTCACCACCAGCACAAACGCACGCGCGCCCGCTACATCCGCCAGCACCACTGCGCTTCAACTCTTGCATGCATGTCGCGATGTAATCTTGCGCGTAGACCGTGTGAGCGCCCAGGATGCAGACGTACTCCCCCTTAGCGCTGTGCAGGCCGAGGTTGAAGGCGTTGGGCGTATTCTTGTGCTTATTTGTTATAAGTGTAACCCGTGGATCCGCAGCTCCAACTCGTTGAGTTATATCCCGTGTGCCATCGTCAGAATCACCGTCCACAACGATGAGTTCCAAATCAAAATCAGGTGCATCCTGTTGCAATAAAGACTTCAGGACCGACTCAATGTGGCGCTCCTCATTGCGAACGGCAATAATGGCAGACACGATGGTCCGCGGGATTGTAGAGTCTTTCCGACCATCTATCACATTGCCGATCGGCTCAGAGCGATATTGTGCGGTCGTCAGCATAGTTTACATATTCCACGAAGGCGCAGCGCAGCCTAACATCGCACTACGTTTGTCGAGTGAATTCCAGCTGTTGCATTCCTGGTGTCGACGACAAGCTGAGACTCGTTGACAATCGAGGCGTAATCGTATTCCGAATGATCGGAGACGATCAGCACGCAGTCGTATTGATTCAAGTGATCGAGCTGCACGCA
Organism: uncultured Acidobacteriaceae bacterium; assembly: GCA_963757575.1. Taxonomy (GTDB): domain Bacteria; phylum Acidobacteriota; class Terriglobia; order Terriglobales; family Acidobacteriaceae; genus KBS-83. The sequence goes on along the minus strand of CAVWSD010000002.1, from coordinate 492,569 downwards.
CGTCATTCCGAGGTTGTACTTTCGTCCTCTTCCAAGCTTCGGAAAATACGGGTCGTTGTAGCTAACCAGAGCGCCTCGTTTCTGCAAGGTCTCAATGATCGTGATCGCGGGCGACTCCCGGAGATCATCTATGTCCTTCTTGTACGAAACACCCAGAACTAGAATCCTTGAACCACTCATCGCTTTCCGACGGACGTTGAGCGCTTCGGCTACCGAATCGACGACGTGGTATGGCATCGCTGCATTGACTTCGCCGGCAAGTTCGATGAAACGGGTCGCGAAATCATACTCCCGCGCCTTCCATGCAAGATAGAATGGGTCGACTGGAATACAATGCCCACCTAGGCCGGGCCCAGGATAGAAAGGCTGAAATCCAAACGGTTTCGTTGCCGCGGCTCCGATCACCTCCCAAATATCAATACCCATCCGGAGACATAGCAGTTTCAATTCATTAACCAAGGCGATGTTTACGCATCGATACACGTTCTCGAGCAGCTTCGTCATTTCCGCGACGGTTGTACTCGAGACCTGGATGGTGCGACGGAAGATGGCACTATATAGCGCATTCGCAACTTCACTCGCGAAGCGGTCAACCCCACCTACAATCTTTGGTATATCGCGCCGGGCGACGGTGTTGTTACCCGGATCTTCACGTTCAGGCGAAAAGGCGAGGAAAAATATATCGCGTGCATCGTCTTCGTCGTGAGAGGAACGCAGATGCATCTGATTTCCCCGTTCGAGGAGCGGCATGACGATCTCCTCGGTTGTGCCTGGATAGGTGGTGCTCTCCAGAACGATAAGCTGACCTCTAACCAAGTGTCGTGCGATTGCGCTCACGGTAGCCGTCACATAACTCATGTCTGGTTCGCGATATTCGTTGAGCGGCGTTGGAACACAGATCACTATCGCGTCCATATCTTTGACACGCGCGAAGTCCGCCGTAGCTTGAAAGCCTCGATCTCGTGCGAGGGCAATTTCGGTCTCAGGGATACGGCACATGTATGAATGTGAGGATTCGAGCATATCCACCTTGTTGGTATCGATGTCGAAGCCGGTGACGCGGAACCCCTCTTCAGTGAAAAGCAGACCCAAGGGGAGGCCAACATAGCCCAGGCCGATGATCCCGATCTGGGCGGTTTTCGACCGAAGTTTGGTGATTGCTTCATTTCTCAGTGTGATCGCGTCCTGCGCAATGGCTGTAGTCATAAAGGCCAATCCTTCCCTCCGTCTTTGAAAACGATTTGCGCCGGACCTAAAACAAAAAGGACAGCAGCGCCGCGGCCATGCCAAAGCATCATGCTGTCAGCTGTGCATCTACTGCATCGAGCTCAAGGAGTATGGCGCGCTGGATAACGTCGATTTGCACAACCAGACGAACGGCGCCTTTCCGGCGGACTATCGTTCCCTCCACTCCTGTCAGAAGACCTGATTTGATTCGAACGCGCCTTCCAGCGCTTAAGTATGGATGGGGCTCAGCCTTACACGCGTTCAGTGAAGTGCGTAGCCGTTCAATCTCTTCATCAGCTAGTGGGGTTGGCCTTCCGTTGAATCCGACGAACCGAATGATCCCAGGATGCTCCAGAATACGTGCCTTTCGTGTGAGCTCTGTTTTCACGAAGACGTAGCCAGGAAATAACGGGAGTTCCAGCTTTACCCGCCGTTGACCCCAGCTGTGCACAGCCCAGTAAAGAGGCAAATAGGTCTCGACGTCCTTGCTTTTAAGTCGATCCGCAATGACTTTCTCGTGTCTATAAAAGGTGCAGACCGCGTACCAACGCGCTAGTGCCTCGGCCAGAAACGCCGTCGGTGTGTATAAAGTCGGGTAAGTAACAATTGATTGAACACAAGGAAAAGCTTGGACACTGTTCACTTGGTATGCACCTGAGAAAAGGTTGGTGTGACAATCACACGTCAGCTTGGCCGCGTACAAAAGCGTCCGCGGGTGGCCGAAGCATGTTCTCGGGGGAGGGTTTGTGCATCCCCGAAATTAGATACTTGAGAAGTTGGCGTCGGTGTGATATCGCACATAAGAGATAAAATCACTTTGACAGGGACATGCTCCGGTAAGGTAAGGGCATCAGATAAAGAAGGGTCCCGAAACGCCGGAGTGTCGACCCATAGCGCGAGCTACCGTCCTGCAAGTCCCCCGAACGTAGCGAGCACCCGATGAGAGTGGTCAAGTCTGGTTTGAATTTCCGGACTGGCTTCTCCCCGTGGACGTAGCCCTGGTAGGTATCGACGGTACGTTGAGATCGGGCCAACTAGGTCAGGTCACCCGAGGTGACGGAGTATTGCGATGTTCAAAGGCGATCAGGCTCTATATCTTGCGTGTCATTCTGCTCGGAGGTCTACTGTGAGAAGTGCGGTCCAGGAGGTCTTCCTGGAGAACCACATGTTCCGTGCTCTCTCTCCCGACGTCCGCGCGCGGCTGCTGCCGAGCATGCAGCCCGTATCACTGACACTTGGTGAAGTGATCTATGAGCCAGGCGCTTGCTTGGACTACGCTTATCTGCCAACCACGTCGATCGTGTCCTCGATATACACCACTCAGGAGGGGATAACTGCACAGATAGCGCTTATTGGCCATGAAGGAGTGGCAGGAATAGAGCTATTTCTAGATCACAACACAGCCCATTCCCGTACGGTGGTGCAGATCGCTGGAGAAGCGATCAAAGCCGCTGCAAAGCCGCTGCAAGCAGAGTTCGCGAGAGGAGGAGTATTCCAACACGAGATTCTGCGGTATAGCCATCGCCTGCTCGCGCAACTCGCGCAGACGGCAGTTTGCAACAGATTGCATTCGGTTGAGCAGCGTCTTTGCCGGTGGCTATTGGAGTGCGATGACAGAGTAAACGGTAACGAGATCCGGATGACGCAGGAGAACATCGCAAACATGCTCGGCGTGCGCCGGGAAGCCGTGACTATGGCAGCCGGGCGACTACAGGAGGCGGGTTTAATTCATTATTCGCGTGGACACATAAACGTCCTTGACCGACAAGGACTCGAATCGAACGGCTGCGAGTGCTATCGTGTTGTCGAGCAGCAAGTAAAGGCGGGGTCAATCTCCAGCCGAACGCCGCGAATCGTGCGCTAATCGCTTAAACCCGTCGCTTCAAAGCGACCAGCGGCCCTGTAATCGCGGTAAGTGTCTGCATCCGCACAGTCCCTGTTACGAGTTATTCCGGAACACACTCGGCGAAGGGGAGCCAACGTCGCGGGTGCTCTGCAAACAAACCGCCATCCCATCAAAAGTAAAGGTTTTTATTTCTTTATGTGCGCTATCGCACCGACGCGGTAATCACGCGTTGCCTAGCTTGGTCACTCGACTCCCCCTAACAAGTGTGAACGGGAGATTCCTATCACCCTGCTTTAGGCTCGAGAGAGCAGAGCAAGCCGTCAACATAAGCGCCTGAAAAGAAACACTTAACGAGATTTTCCACAGTCGTTAAGAATGGCGAAGCCTTGCCTCGAAGAACTCAGCATGGTGAGCCTTCTGGTCGATGAAGTCCGCTGTAATGGCTACCTAAGGTGCCATTACAGGTACCAATTCATCGAGATAAGTGTATTTCGCTTACAAAGATGTGCTTGATATGACAACTAACAATAACAGCAATAGCGGGAACCACGAGACCCGTAGACTTCCCGATTCAAAAGCCCAGGAAAGCGAAAAAAAGCCTATCAACATGCGTGTCACAACTCACCGCAGGATGCCGCGGGCCCTTCATCGCAAATCTGGGATGACTTTGGTATCCGGCCAACGCAGTCAGGACCCTGCGTCGGACTCAAGAAGAGAGCGAATTCGTTCCATCCCCAGGCGGACTCCGACGGATTGGCAGCGGGCACTTGGCGTTCTGGCGAATCAGTGGCGCACTGCTGTCGGCTTTGCTGTCATCGTTGTTGCTGCGGTGACGGCAGCCACTCTCGCGATGCGGCCGGTGTATGAACCTGAGGGAAAATTGCAGATCGACCCTCCCGGTTCGGAGGTCTTCTCTCTCGACGCGGCGGGCGCGGGACTCATTGATGCCGAGTACATCTCCACCGAAGCGCAAAAATTACAGACTGATGACTTGGCTTTGGCAACGATTGCGGCGCTACACCTGGATCGGAATCCTGAAATTACGGGCAAGCATCCGATTCACTCGCTCGGGGCCAGCAACTCAGACCAGATTACAGCAAGAGAGAATGCAGCCCTTCGCGGATTTCGATCCCGTTTGTCTATCCGGCGAGATCCATCCAGCCGTTTGGTCGTCGTCGCGTTTAGCTCGCACGATCCGGGGCTCTCTGCGAACGTCGTCAACACTTTGATGAAGCTCTTAGTTCAAAAGAACTTTGAGAGTCGCAATAGCGCTATTGCGGAGTCGGCGGTCTGGCTGTCACGCCAACTTGATGACATACGCGAAAAAATGGAACGAGCATCGAAGGCGCTTGCCGATTTTGGCGAAAAGACAGGCATCGCAGATGTGGACCCCAACACGAACACCTACAGCGAAAAAATGGGAGACCTGAACAAAGAACTCGTCCAAGCCGCAGCAGACCGAATCCAGTATGAATCCTTCCTGGCACCATCACGGAATGCGGATTCACTTCCGCAGGTAAGCAGTAGTCTCGTTATTCAGGCGCTTACCCAAAAGCGTGCTGAAGCAGAGGCGCAGTTGGCTCAGTCGCGTGTGATCTACGGCCCAAACCACGCAGAAGTACGAAAGCTGCAGAACCAGGTAGATGAACTGCAAAATTCAATCCGCGCACAACAGCAAGCGATTGTCTCGGAGCTGTGGACAAGTTATCGCGCCGCACTAACTCGGGAGCGATCCTTGACCGGAGAGGTCAGACAAGCGACTACAGACCTGACAACGTTATCGCAATACGAGGTTCTGAAAAAAGAGGCACAAGTAGACCGCGACCTATATGATGCTCTCTACGCCAAGGTCAAAGAAGCCGGCATCTCTGCAGCCTCTAAATCCAGTAATATTCACATCGTCAATCAGGCTCGCGTGCTGGATCATCCAACGCGTCCACATCGCTCATTAAGCATTTTGGTCGGAGCGCTGTTCGGCCTAATCGGCGGCGTCGGACTCGCATTCGCGAAGGATCGGATGCAAGACCGCATCCACAGCGCCAATGACGTGCGTGATTGGATAAATGTCCCATCCGTTGCTGTGGTGCCTGAAATTCGCAACGGTGCAGAAAGGCTGGGCTCTGCCGGGGAGCAATCGGGCGAAGCTCCTGCCATTGGATGAAGTTGAATCCCTTGGGCACGATTGCTACGTGCTGCGACGTCCGGACTCACCCGAAGCAGAGGCTATCCACGCATTACGAACGATGCTTTTTCTCTCTGATCCCAAACGGCCTCCCAGGGTGCTCGTAGTGACCTCCCCACTCCCCGGGGAGGGGAAGACAACTCTCTCGATAAATCTGGCGATCACCATGTCAAAGCATGGAAAAACCTGCTTGGTCGATGCGGATATGCGCAAGCCAGCCGTCGGCAACAATTTCCGCCTGACTCCCACGCTCGGTCTCGAGCACCTATTGAGCGGCTCAGCGACACTTGATCAGGTCGCCTCGGCGTCGGCGGCGATTGAAGATCTCACGATCATTCCAGCTGTCAACCCCACGCACAGTGCCATTCAGCTTCTTAGTGACGGCCGCATGAAAACCCTGATTACACGGCTACGAGATCGCTTTGACTTTGTTGTCATCGATACGCCCCCCAATCCTGCCGTATGCCGACGGACTCGCAATATCCACTCATGTGGATGGTGTCATCTTGGTTGGACGTGCTGGACAAACGCCGAGAGGAGCGATCACGCGAAGCATGGAACTGCTGGAAACAATCAACTCAGCACCGATACTCACGGTCGTCCTAAACGGTGTCAACGAACGTTCCGGCTATAGCTCTTATAGCTACTGATGCCGCTTGGGCTTCATTGATTGCCAGCGCACCCACTCGCACCCAGGAATGACGATCATCAGGCCCTCCGAGCTGGTGGTTCATTCGCTTACCCACCGACCTGCTACAGGAAGGAGTTCACATGGCCACGCACATGCCAAATCCAGTAGAACACCCGCTCGCGGCGATGTCTTCGCCTGTGCCTGTTTCGCTTCTGGATTTGAAGGCCCAGTACGCTGAGATTCAGAGCGAGATCAAGGATGCCGTGAATCGTGTTCTGGAGTCCCAGCATTTCATCCTCGGCCCCATCGTTGAAGCCTTCGAAGCCGAGATCGCTCAATATGTAGGCGCAAAGTTTGCCGTTGGTTGCGGTTCGGGCTCAGATGCGCTTCTGCTTGCGCTAAAGGCGCTCGGAGTTGGACCGGACAACGAGGTCATCACGACCCCATTCACCTTTGGAGCGACAGCGGACTCGATAGCGCGCCTTGGGGCACGCCCAGTCTTCGTAGATATCAATCCCAGAACCTTCAATCTCGACGAACGGCAGCTAGAAGCAGCTTTGACCCATCAGACCATGGCGATTATGCCGGTCCACCTATTCGGTCTCCCGGCAAATATGAATGTAATCCTTGAAATCGCGGGTCGACAAAATATTCCAGTGATAGAGGACGCTGCGCAGGCAATCGGATCCAAGTGGTGCGGGAGAGGGATTGGCGCCCTCGGAACATTTGGCTGCTTCAGCTTTTTCCCATCCAAGAACCTAGGTGGCGCCGGCGACGGTGGGATGGTTACTACAAATGACTTCCGACTGGCGCAAGCTGTCCGCACACTGCGAGCGCATGGCTCTAGGCACAAATACCATTACGAAGTCGTTGGGATGAACAGTCGGTTAGATGCACTGCAAGCTGCCATCCTTCGTGTGAAGCTGCGTCACCTAGATCGATGGACGGAATGCAGGCGACGCCATGCCGACCGATACCGAGAGCTCGTTGTAGAACACGGCCTCCAGGAGAGGATCTCGTTGCCGTGCGCCGAGAGCGACGCATTTCATGTCTACAACCAATTCACGATAAGGGCACCTCACAGAGATGAGCTACTTGTGTATCTAAGCGAGCACAGTATCTCTAGTGAGATTTACTATCCCGCTCCGCTTCATCTGGAACCCGCCTTCCGATACCTTAGATACCGTACTGGCGCTTTTCCCGAGGCAGAGACAGCCTGCCGCGAGGTACTTTCGTTGCCTATCTACCCCGAAGTAACGGCTGAGAAGCAGGAAGCAGTCGTGGCTGCTATCGCAACCTTTTACTCCCACGCCGCATAAATGAACTGTGACAAGTGTTACCCGAAGAGAGACCGCGCCGTATATCGCGGGGATGGTAAATGGTGCTGTTCGAAACCCTGACGCGCAACCTACATGTCCAAGCCGAAAGCCGGCATCTTTTTACGAACGAAGCTCTTACGCTTTCGTGTGCGGCAAGTTATGACGCCTTCTCTTAGTTCTGAGATATCGATCCGGCTGGCCATCGATGGCGGCAAACCGCTGCGGTCCCGTCCGTTTGCCCCCTGGCCATCCTTTTCGGACGAGGAAATAGACGCCGCCAGACATGCCCTGCAATCCGGCAAAGTCAATTACTGGACGGGAAATGAGGGTCGGCAGTTTGAGGCCGAGTTCGCGACCTTTACCGGCAATAAATATGCGGTTGCGGTCGCAAATGGAACAGTAGCTCTTGAGTTGGCGCTATATGCGCTTGGTATCGGGCCGGGAGATGAAGTAATTGTCGCCAGCCGGACATTCATCGGGTCAGCAAGCTGCGCGGTGATGCGCGGGGCCATTCCGGTGACCGCTGATGTCGACCCGGATTCACAGAATATTACGGCAGATACGGTACGCGTTGCACTCAGTCCCCGAACACGGGCCATAATCGCTGTGCATTTGGCCGGCTGGCCTTGTGACATGGATGCAATCCTTGCGCTCGCGCGGGAACGCGACCTCAAAGTCGTTGAAGACTGTGCGCAGGCCCATGGAGCCTCATATAGGGGGCATCCCATCGGATCTATGGGAGACGTGGGCGCATTTTCATTTTGTCAGGATAAGATCATGACGACAGGGGGAGAGGGTGGGCTGCTAACAACGAATGATCCGGAGCTTTGGGCACGTGCGTGGGCCTTTAAAGATCATGGCAAGAGCTACAATGCCGTGTATAACCGGTGGCATCCGCCGGGTTTCAGCTGGTTACATGAGAGCTTCGGCACAAATTGGCGTCTCACAGAAATGCAATCCGCAATTGGCCGCGTTCTCCTGCGCAAACTCCCACAGATGGTTGAACGACGTCGTTGCCTGGCCGAAGTTCTGAATTCAGAATTCGCTGCCATTCCGGCTCTACGCGTAACAATCCCGCCAGAGGACGTCTATCACTCTTATTACAAGTACTATGTGTTTCTTCGAACCGAGCACCTGCGGAACGGTTGGAATCATCAACGTATTATCGACGCCATCAATGCCGAAGGTGTCCCATGTTTTGTAGGTAGTTGCAGCGAAATTTACCGGGAAAAGAGCTTTCCTGAGGAGTGGAGGCCGCACCAAAGATTCGACCGTGCCAAACAGCTCGGAGAAACTGCTTTGATGTTTCTTGTCCATCCAACGCTTTCGAAAGAGGACATGCACGACACGGCAAATGCTGTGCAAAAAGTTCTTGCCGTAGCTACGGTATAAACCACCGCGAATGTCCTAGTGGAAGGTGGGGACCCATTGCAGATCATGGTTTCTCTCGCAACCTTTTCGGGCCACGAAAAGCTATCAGTATATGCAAATCGTCGCAGCGCCAGAGTTAGGTGCACAAGAATTGGCAGTTGCCAAACACAGAAACCGGCGCTCCCAGAGTGGCCGCCTAGTTTCCGAGTAACAAGGCGGCCTGTCGTCAAGCGCTTTCACCCCCCAATCTATCCCGGAGTTACCGCTACACGAAAGCGCGCAGCTGTCGCGGCTATCTCGCGTTTCTACTCACGTTAACCTTAGCGGGAAAGCAGTCAAATTCGAGGTCAAAAGGAGAGACATGCTTCCGAATATTGCTGTGATAGGAAATGGGTACTGGGGGAAAAACCTAGTGCGGAATTTTTATGCTCTTGGTGTGCTGAAATGCGTATGCGACACGCGTATCGAATCTCTGAACGCTGCGCACGCACAATTTGGCGTCGATATCTGCTCCTCACCGGAAGCCCTTCTGAAGAATCCCGAAATCCAAGGAGTGGCGATCGCGGCACCTGCCACTCGACATTTCGAGCTGGCCAAAGCATGCTTGCTCGCTGGGAAGGATGTATATGTCGAGAAGCCACTCGCGCTGCGGATCGAGGATGGACAGGAACTCGTAGAGATCGCGGCAGAGCGACAACGCATACTTATGGTCGGGCACATCCTCCAATACCACCCCGCAATTTTGAAACTCAAGGAATTGATTGGCTGTGGCGATCTCGGTCGAATCCAGTACATTTATTCGTCGCGTCTCAACTGGGGCAAGCTTCGCTCGGAGGAGAACATTCTTTGGAGCTTCGCCCCACATGACATCTCAGCCATCCTCTATCTCCTGGACGAAGCGCCAGTGAGCGTTACCGCCACGGGCGGGTCGTATGTAAATCCTCAGATCTATGACACCACGTTGACGGCTTGCGAGTTCCAGAGCGGGGTGAAGGCGCATATCTTTGTGAGTTGGCTTCATCCCTTTAAGGAGCAGAGAATGGTCATCGTCGGCGGGAAAAAAACGGCGGTCTTCGATGACGTAGAGAAAGAGCGCAAGCTTGTCCTCTACTCGCATCGAATTGATTGGCTCAACCGCTTACCGGTGGCTCGCAGCGAGGAAGGGCAAATCGTCCCACTTCCCGCGGAGGAACCCCTGAGGAACGAGTGCGAGCACTTCATCGAAAGTATGACGACCCGCAGAACTCCGCGGACCGACGGCAACAATGGCGTACAGGTGCTGGAAGTATTGGATGCCTGCGAGCGGTCGCTGCATACGCAAGCCATGAGGGTTCACATCCGCGAACGGACGATGAAGTATTTTGCCGATCCAACAGCAGTCGTCGATAGTGGTTGCGAAATCGGCTCTGGCACCAGGATTTGGCATTTCAGCCATGTCATGTCCGGTTCGTGGGTTGGGCGCGACTGCAACCTAGGACAGAATGTGGTGATCAGCCCGGGCGTCAAAATCGGAGACCGGGTGAAGATTCAGAACAACGTTTCGGTATACACCGGAGTGGAACTTGAAGACGGCGTCTTCTGTGGGCCTTCCATGGTCTTCACGAATGTGATCAATCCGCGTAGTCACGTCGAACGCAAACACGAGTACAAGCGCACTCTTGTGAAACGAGGTGCTTCCATTGGGGCTAATGCAACGATCCTCTGCGGAATAACGCTAGGCCGGTATTGTTTCGTGGCCGCCGGCGCCGTGGTAACAAGAGACGTTCCGGACTACGCCCTCGTGATTGGTGTTCCCGCCGTCCAGGCTGGTTGGATTTGCGTTTGTGGGGTTCGTATTCCGGAAACGGGCAACGTGAGTTGCTGCGAGTGCGGGCGTAATTACCTCATCACGGACGGCGGTTGCCGAGAGACAACTGATATCTCCGCAGCCGTGGCGTAACTCTTGCGTACACCCTGCAGCCAGGCGCACCAATCAGGCAGTGGTTATCGGGTCGAGATGACGCTGACGCTTGCGTCGAAATCACTGAGTCGGTTTCGCCTGGCACTAGAACCTCTGTCTTAACTATGTGCTTCTAGTACAAAAAAACGAATACTTTACGCTGTGCACCATCCACTACAACGTTCACAAGCTAAGGAGCGATGTCCTGTGAACAATCTGCTGAACTACAGAAAACCATTCATTCTCGTCACGCAGATCGGCCTATTAGCGCTGAGCTACTACGGCAGCTTTCTGCTTCGATTCGACTTCTCACCCGGACACACAATATCAATTGCTGTTCGTGCGGACGCTGCCTCTGGTTGTTGCTGTTGAGCTGCTCATATATTACGCATTCGGTCTTCTCCGTGGCTGGTGGCGCTACGTTGGAATGAGCGATGTGTTGGATATATGCAAGGCGTCATTTATCGGCGCGATAGTCCTCTACTTCCTCATCGAGCTGATTGCTTAGGGTGAGTCCTTATCCGCGCTCGGTGCTAGCGATTAACCTCATTCTCACCGTTCTCCTTGTGGGAGGCGCGCGCTACGCAGTTCGCGCGTACAGGGAAAGCGCGCGGTTCGGCTCGGCTGAGATCAATACGCTGATTGTAGGGGCCGGGCGAGCAGGGAGCACGATTGCGCGCGAACTGAAGCGTAACTCCCAGTTAAACCTGAAGCCGATTGGATTCGTTGACGACGACCGCAGCAAGCACGAGATCCGCATCCACGGCCTGAAGGTGCTGGGCTCGTCCGATTGCATGTTGGAGATCATTCGCCGGATGAGTGTCCGATGTGTCTTGATCGCGATCCCGTCCGCGAGCGGAAGTCAAGTGGAACAGATCATTGTGAAGTGTCGACAGTGCAAGGTTGATTTCAAAATCCTGCCTCCCCTCAGTCAGCACGTTAGCGGAACACGCTCGTCAATTACCGATCTGCGCAATGTGCGGGTGGAAGACCTGCTAGGCCGGCAGTCAGTCCAGACGGATTTGGCGAGCATACGGAATCAGCTCGAAGGGAAGGTACTGCTGATTACCGGCGCTGGCGGGTCGATCGGTTCTGAGTTGAGCCGCCAAGTTTGCAACTTTGCGCCACGCGACGTGATCTTGGTAGACCGATCAGAAAATTGCCTGTTCAAATTGGGTATGGAGCTCAGCACTAACTGGCCCCAACAGCATTTTGTTCCGGTAATTGCTGACATCCAGGACGTGGGTGCGATGAGGGAGATCTTCGCCCTGCATCGTCCAGACATTGTGTTCCATGCGGCTGCGTATAAGCATGTGCCCCTGATGGAGCAAAGCTGCTTCCAGGCGGTGACCAACAACGTCTTTGGTACCTACAACGTCGCTCTCGTCGCACGGCAGTTCGGCTGCAAGACCTTCGTCATGATCTCCTCCGATAAAGCTGTAAACCCAACCAATGTTATGGGGGTAACAAAGAGGATTGCCGAGCTAATCACTCTGGGTTTGCAACATGAGCATACGCGCTACGTTGCGGTGCGTTTCGGAAACGTTTTGGGCAGCAACGGCAGCGTAGTGCCGATTTTCCAACAGCAGATCGCCGCCGGCGGTCCAGTCACGGTAACGCATCCCGAGGCCACGGCGCTACTTCATGACCATCCCGGAGGCCGTACAACTCGTGTTGCAGGCTTCGAGCATAGGAGCAGCCAGCGAGATTTTTGTGCTCGAAATGGGCCAGCCGGTTCGCATTGTGGACTTGGCGCGCAATTTGATCCGGCTCTCCGGTCTGGAACCAGACCAGGACATTCGCATTATTTACACCGGCTTGCGTCCCGGTGAGAAATTGTTCGAAGAACTCATGTTGGAGGGTGAGGGCATCAAACCAACTTCTCACCCGAAGATCCGCGTGCTCGATGGCGGACCAGTCAGCATTGGGCAGGTGCGGCTCTGGCTCGAGGAGCTTTCTGCGTTAGTGGAAGCGAAGAACGTATACGGTTTGGTGCAAACCTTCCAGCGTATTGTGCCGGAATACAAACCCAGCGAGGATATTCTTGCCCTATGTGAAGTCGATCGCCACGACATAGCGCTCAATTACCGTCGCGCTAGAGGGCAATTGTGGTATTCGGCGGGCGAGATCGCCTAAATACATATTTCCTGGCCGTCACCTTGTCATGTCAAAGGACTTTGCATAGTAGAGTTCTGGCGTCAATGTGGCATCCCTCCTGTTAACAGTAAATGCTTGTGGGAGAGATACCAGGCTGTTTCAACAAATAGCTTTGCAGCGAAGTGTTGAATCTTTCGCACTGCGGACGATCCATGAATAGGTTTCCAAACAATAAGAGATTCGCATTTACAATTCTCGACGACACGGATCTGAGCACTGTGACCAATATTGGCCCGGTCTACTGTCTGCTTAACGAGCTTGGAATGCGGACAACCAAAACGGTGTGGCCACTGGCCAGCGTTCGCGCCGGCCGACTCGGAGGCGCCAGCCTTCAGGATCGTGAGTACTTAAATTTCATCCTCAAGCTGAAGGAGTCAGGTTTCGAAATCGCGCTTGCATAACGTGCGCAATTATGATTCGACCCGCGAAATTATAGAACAAGGATTAGAGGAATTTCGCCGGCGCATCGGACATTATCCCCGCGTTCACTCCAATCATTGCGACAATCGCGACAATATCTATTGGGGAGCCGCCCGTTTCCATATGCTGGGACCGCTATATAGAGCAGGAGCTACGCTGTTAGATAGGCATACTTTCGAGGGACATGATCCGAGCACAGAGTTTTTTTGGGGTGATCTCTGTAGGGACCGGGTCGACTACGTGCGCAACCTTGTCTTCCGTGAAATCAACTTGGACCGCTTAAATCCCTCGATGCCATATTACGATCCTTCCCGACCGTTCGTAAAGTATTGGTTCAGCAGCTGCGATGGTGCCGACGTGATCCGTTTCCGCGAAAGCATTGGCGAGCGCAATCAGGATCGTCTCGAGGCTGAAGGTGGTGTCTGCATCATGTATACGCATTTGGCATGCGGCTTCGCGAGTGCAGGCAAGGTGGACCCTCGGATGGAGCAGCTTCTCCGCGGGCTCGCAAGTCGAAATGGATGGTTTGTGCCTGTCTGTGACTTGTTGGATTATCTACGTGACGAGCGTAAGACGGTGACGATACCGGAAAGCGAAGTTGTCTCGATGGAACAGCAGTGGATTCGCGACAGAGTAGCACAGTTAGGAGCAGGTGCCCTTCGCAGGGTAAAGGCGTTCTTTCCGGAGGCGAATCATCATGTCCACGGTTATTGACCGAAAGAGTTATCGTGTCGTGCACCTGATCTCCGCGCACCGAGCGTTCGACGAGCGCGTTTATTGCAAAGAGTGTCAGTCGCTTGCACGAGCGGGTTACCAAGTTGTCGTACTGGGAAACCATGATTGCAATGGCTTCGTGAATGAGATCAGGTTTCGCGGGCTGGGGAGAAGTAAGGGTCGGCTTCACAGAATGACTGTGAAACTATTCGCTACCGCGCGTGAGGCATTGCGGATTGGCGCAGACCTATATCACATTCATGATCCCGAGATGCTCATTGTGGGACTTGTCTTACGTGCTGCTGGTAAGCGGGTTGTCTATGATATCCGTGAAGATTGTCCCAGGACCGTGATGTACAAGCACTATATCCCAATGCCTTTTCGCAGGCCCGTGATGTGGATCGTAGAGCGCGTGGAGAACGCGGCAGCACGACGTATGAGCGGTTTGATCACCGCTACTCCAACAATCGCTAATCGGTTCCGGCCCATGCACAGCAATGCAGTTGTTGTGAACAACTACCCCATTCTGGATGAATTCGTTCCGCCAACAATTAGTGATTGGAAACGCCGCGATGCGGTTGTGACCTACATAGGTGGAATCTCTGAGGCGCGGGGTATCCGTGAAATGCTGGCAGCCATGGTCCTGCTACCGAGGGCTTTCGGCGCCAAACTTGAGCTAGCCGGCTGGTTCTTCGAACCACGGCTTCATGATGAGTTGGTGGCGACACCGCAATGGCAACATGTGCAGTGGCATGGCAACCTCGACCGGAATGGCATTGCCTCCTTGCTTAATCGGGTCCAAGTGGGCTTGGTGGTCCTGCACCCCGAGCAGAACTTCGTAGTGTCACATCCGATAAAACTTTTCGAGTACATGGCTGCAGGAATTCCCGTCATCGCCTCTGATTTTCCGCTCTGGCGAAGCATCATTCAGGAGGCAGGATGCGGGCTACTCGTGGACCCGTTCGACACTCGCGCCCTCGCTAGCGCAATTGAACACCTCATGACGAATCGCGACGAAGCAGAAGCAATGGGCCGGCGTGGGCGGAGGGCTGTCGAGGAGCGGTTGAATTGGGCAAACGAGGAGCGGAACCTATTGTCGTTCTATTCATCTCTGCTGGCTGGAACTGAGGCGTTGGTGAATCCGTCTATGCAGGCCCTTGCCGGGGGGCCGGAAATCACCCATTGAATGAAGCGAGAAGCGGGGAACGATGAACTCATTTGCCTCGACCGGAAGCCCAGACCCGCTGGTTCGGGGTTCGGTTCTCTGATGTCGGCATTCGTTTTCCCGCCTTGGCATGGCCCCTGCCCCCGCCAGGCTACATGCCAACCAACCCGGTTAGTTCAGCTGTGCCTTAAATATCCATTGCCCAGGTTTCAGCGTGCGAGCAAGATTCTCGAAGGGCGGCGCGTAGATATCATCGTTCACAACCAGACAAAAGTCGACCGGGTAAAGGGCACATTCGAGCGGGGTAGGTCAGAGACCCGAGTACTTTCATTGTCGGCTTATCTCAAATGCTCGCAGAGAAACTCCACCTGTTTGACACCACACGGCACGGTATCCATATAACGCGAGCCGACGGGTTGGTCGAGGTTCCGCGAGTGGCTCACGCACGAAGTACTTTGACCGTAGAGGGGCCAAATTCATTTCCGAGGATCACCCATGCTGACGTTTGAACGCATTCATCTGAGTCTCGAAAAGTGGGCCAGCATACTACAGCAGTTTCCGGACCGGACCCTGTACCAGAGCCCGCCTTGGTTGGCATTTCTGGAGGAGACACAAAAGGGCGAGATCGTAATAGCGGCTCTGCGTGAGGGCAACGCGGTGCTAGGGTACTTCGCCGGCCTAATGATTCGAAGGTTTGGTTTGCGCATTCTCGGTAGCCCCTTTCCGGGCTGGACTACCTCTTACATGGGCTTCGTGCTCGAACCCGAAGTTTCCCGGACAGATGCGTTCGAAGCGTTAAAGCGCTTCGCTTTCCGCGATCTCCGATGTAGCCACCTGGAACTTATGGATCGAAATCTAGACGTAGTCGGAATCAAAGATCGCTATGCGTTTAGCAATTACAACGGGTTTGAAATTGATCTTTCTTTGGAAGAAAGCGCTCTTTTTAGCAACTTCAACCACACGTGCCGTCGTTATGTCCGCCAGGCCGTTCGCTCGGGTGTCGTTGTTCAGCAAGCGACTGACGAAGGATTCGTCGACGAGTACTACAGGCAACTCACAGACGTGTTTGCCAAACAGAAGTTGGTTCCCACATATAGCAAAGGACGTGTCTCTGCGTTAGTTCGCCATCTTCAGCCCACAGGCAATCTTCTGCTTCTGCGGGCGATCGATGTCGACGGACGCTGCATAGCAACGATGATCACACTCGCCATGCATAACCGTGGCGTGGTGTGGGGCGGCGCGAGTTGTCAGGCGTATCAGCAACTCCGACCGAACGAGCTACTCTTTTGGCATGCTTTCCGGTACTGGAAGAGTCGCTCCATTCACTTTTTTGATATGGGCGGATCTGGAGACTACAAAAAAAAATACGGCGGCTATGAGATTTCTGTGCCATGGATCCGTACTTCGCAGTATCCCGTGCTGCCATTGTTACGCAGCGCTGCCGCACGGCTACAAGCAACTCGACAGCGATGGCACGGAGCATTGCACTCGATCGCGACCCACATCTCTTTGGCAGCGATCTACGCTTGCGCGCAGCTCGCTAGCCAATGACCCCAGTCGACGGGTTTGTACCTTTGTCCGCGCGTCAGATAGCTTGCGGCAGAGTCGTCGCGAGCTGACGGCGTCCCGAAGCGAACCCGCCGAAGTGGAACATCTCTGGCTCCCATCAAACGCACGATTGTGTTAATTCCTGAGACTATCTGATGGCAATCGGCTCTCTAAAGCAAGATGTACTGGGCGGGATCGCCGAGCAGATCTCCAAAGTGCGCCGCAAGTTTCCATTCGCCGCCAACGTGGCCGTGCTTAGCGGGGGAGCGTCTCTGGGACATTGCTTCACGGTCCTCGCGGCGCCGCTCATGACGCGTTTGTATCTGCCACACGACATCGGCAATCTTGGACTCTTCATTGAGTTCCTCGCTGTCATAGCCGTGGTGGCCTCTCTGCAATACGATGTTGCGATTGTTTCTGCCTCCGAGGAAAAGGAAGCCGCGCACCTCGCGACTCTATCTATGTTGCTCACGCTGCCAATGAGCGTAGCGGGTGGATGCCTCTTATACATCTTGATCCATTATTCGCTAATGGGCTTCGGCGTGCTGCCGGCCTACTCGGCCGGATTGATGGCGCCCGCCATCTTCTTTGCCGGCCTATTTTCAATCCTACGTTACTGGTCGTTACGATACGAAAGGTTTGAGATAGTTTCGCAAGCCACTGTTTTTCAGAATGGCGGACGTAGTCTCTTGCAGGTAGTGCTAGGAGTGCTTGGGTTACATTCTTTTGGCCTGCTCCTCGGGGAGGTATGTGGGCGTGGTATCGGAATGAGCCGCATGATGCGCAATGCCTGGCCAGCAATGCGGAAGGGTGGTCTCAGTAGTCGCGATGCGGCGAAGACGCTGAAGGATAACCGGCTATTTCCGCTGTACTCGATGCCGTCATCGTTTCTCAATCAGCTCGGTACTAGTCTGCCTTTGCCGCTGCTGGTAACTCTGTATGGCACAGATGCAGGCGGCTATTATACCCTGGTGTGGAGAGTACTGGCCGTACCGGTAGTCCTGGTCGGCGCCACTATCGGAGACGCATTTCATAGCCGAGCCGCCCTTTACACCCGCGAGGACCCGAAACGCCTGCTGAGGTTCTTCCACCGTACCTCGGCTGCCTTGCTGGCCATGGGAATGGTCCCAGCTATCACTGTATTTATTTTTGGTGAGCCGATGTTTACCTTCGCATTCGGGATCAAATGGAAGTTGTCGGGAACTATTGCTGCAATCGTCGCTCCTTGGTTTTTGACGTCGTTCATCGTCAGCCCTCTTAGCCGGTTAGTATACGTTCTGCGGGGCCAGCGGTTGAAGCTGATCTACGACATCTTGATTCTGGGAGCGAACCTTATGGTGTTTGTTGTCGCCCGGCATCTTGGTTGGACCATGCTTCACATGTTGGCCATCATGAGCGCAGCAAACACCACCTCTAAGGTTGTTTATTACCTCGTGCTGCTCCGGATCGCAACCACGGCGATGGGGACGCCATCGATGCAGCTAAAAACGGCCTAGCAGTATGTTCTTATCGATCAGCTCGATCGGCTTACTCATCGTGGTCACCATGAACGGGGTAGGCGGGGCCGAAAGAGGATGACGGCGAGCATTCTGTCTTTCTGTATGTGAAACTGTGCGGCCAAAGCGACTGAGACTGACTGTCACTGTTAGGCGAACTAGAATAGTGAGCTAATCGTGTTCCATCGGCGAAGTATTCAGGATGAGGGGGTCGTGGAACGAAACTCCCTTTGGGTCGGAGATTTCCTGCGTTCCCAAGCGAGTATCGTGTTGGCGTGCAGCTTGTATGTCGCTGTTTTTGTGCTTGTGTATAAGAGGGTGATTATACCCTTGTGGGATTACGAGGGGTTCCATGCAAGGGCGACGCTTCCCCGCGCTGCTGTCGGCTGGGTACTCGCCGGATTGCCTTCGCTTTGGATGCCGATTAACCTCAAACGGCCGTCACAAGTAGCGTATTGGCTGCTATATCTACTGGTCGTGGTTCCCGTATGTCTGATTCCGATCTATGCTCTCGAGGACCAATCCCGCGGTCCAGTTCTGTTGGCCGCCTGCGTGGTGGCCGTGTTTGGATTGGCGGGATTGATTTACCACCTTCCTCTGCTGCCTATGCCGCGGGTGTGCCTAGAGAGTTATGAATTTAGCGTCTTGCTGGTCTTACTGAGCACGACGTTTTATGCATTGCAGATATCAAGCTTCGGACTACACTTCCGCTGGGTCTCCCTTAAGGAGATATACGTGGTCCGCGCACAGTACGACGAGACCCTCAGTGGCGCTTCTCCACTGGTGGCATACGCGATCGCATGGCAGATGTACGTAATCAATCCTCTAGTGATAGGGAAGGGCCTGGTATCGCGTCGCATATTGCCGATCATGGCCGGTGTGGTTGGCCAATTTCTCATTTACTCCATTACCGGTTATCGCGACGTCTTTTTCTCGGCGGCGTTTTTGTTCTACCTTTTATGGATGATGCGCCTGGAAGGAAAACGATTTGGAACGAGATTTGCCACAACGTGGGCCGCGATCTTTTTAGGAGCGGGTGCGTTAAAGTTCTTCGGTTCGGTGACACTCATCGAGGGACTCGTGAAACGCACGACAGCAACCCCAGGGTTGTTGACGGCCTACTATTATGATTTTTTCTCCTGGCACCCCAGGGCGCACCTGGGTCACAGCATTCTTAAGTCGTTCGTCGACTATCCCTACACTCTGCAGCCACCATATCTGATTGGTTACGTGTATTTTCATGATGCTTCAATGGACGCCAATGCAAATGTGTGGGCTGACGCCTACGCCAACTTCGGTTATCCCGGAATCGTCTGCTTCACACTGCTGCTTGCGGTCATCCTGTGGCTATACGACTCTATGGCCGTCGGCCGCGACCTGCGCGTGACGGCACTGGTCATTGCTCTTCCAGCATTTGCGCTAGCGAATACAAGCCTCTTGACCACGCTACTATCGCACGGGATGGCCCTTGCCTTGTTACTGGTGTATCTCATGCCTCCAAGGGCATTTGGATACGTGCAGCATTCATCGAGCTCATCCGTGCAGCGGATGCTGAACTTCGAAGAAGGTAAATTGTGAACCTCACGGTTCATTCAATTGCGAGTCGGCGCGATCTGCGGCGCGCTGCGGATCGCGGCGCTCACCAAGATGGTCCCGCCGCATAGTAGAGTGGCCGGGCTGCATTGTGCGCGTGCGCTTATCCGCTGGGCATCGTAAGCGCGGGGGGAAATGGGTTGTCGAAGATTCTGGGCGATATCCCTGGGTGCGGATGTAGCGCCAAGAATCGTCGCCTTTGCCACTCCATCATGCATCCCAGCGGGGCTGGGCAGGGCGGGTACAAGTTTGCAGCGTGTCGTTATGCTCTAACCTGTCGGGATCTGCAACAGGGAGGATTCTATGAAGAATCGCGACGTGATTTGGGGAAGATCATGACCGACGGTTGGATAGGCACAAGGATTTCCTGCGAAGCAAGACACTGGGCTATTCGGGAGCTGGCACGCAGAGCAGGGGTAACGCCTGAGCAGTTCGAAAAATGGAGCATCGAGTATTCACCCGACTCCACGGTGATCTTCTTGGACGGGTTCGGTGGCAAGCGAATTCGCATCGCAGCACATGACGGGCTCATGGTACATAAGCACCCGTCTGAGCTGTTCACGAACTCAGCAGCTTGGATGTTTCCCCCACCGCAGGGGCTGGCACGTCTCGTGCCGTCATTTGTGGTGCCCTTCTCTCCGGTTCAGGGCGAACCAAGACCGATCTTTAGCCGTGTCAATTCCAATACGGTTGTAAGTGGTTTCGACCTGGTCACCTCAAGCTTATTCACATTGGCGCGCGCCGAGGAGCTAGTCCCAGGTCCGCGCGATTTACATGGCAGATTTCTGGCCAAGGACAGCGTCGCGTTCCGGGACGGCTTTCTGGACCGCCCGATCGTAGACGAATATGGATTGGCGTTTGCGCAAGCGATCGAGTTTCTTGATCCGGGCTGGAAGCCGACACGCGGTCCGCTCGCGGTAAAGCTGAGCCACGACATCGACGATCTGGACGTGATGTTTTCGGGGCGGCCGGAACACATCGGGTTCTTTCCGAAGCAGTTGGTGCGCGCCGCGTGGATGGGCGCTCCATTGAGCTTTCGAACCGCAATCCAGGAAACGACCAAACGGCATGAACCACTCTCGACAATAAAGTCGCTAGCAAGGAGTGCGACGCACACTAGGCCGAATGCACGGGAACTCGTACGCGAGTTGTGCCGACTTTCGACGGAATTTCGACTCGATTCGGCATTCTACTGGAAGGCAAGCGCTCTGACGCCGTTTGACAGCGGGTATGATCCATGTTCGAAGTCGACCAGGCTATTGATTCAGCAAGTCGCGGACCAGGGCTTTGAGAATGGAGTTCATCCCGGTTATTACACGTTCCAAGACGTGAAAGAGTTGAGGCGTGAGGTCGCCTGCCTGATAGAGGCGACTGGGCGGGCACTGCTCGGAGGACGTCAACACTATCTTCGCTGGTCACCGGAGACGTGGAAGCACTGGGAACAGTGCGGGCTCGCATACGACAGTTCAGTAACCTTCGCAGATGTGTGCGGTTTCCGGGCGGGTACCTGCGTTCCATACAAGCCATGGCTGCTGGATGAGAATCGTGAAGCTGAACTCCTAGAGATTCCATTGATCATCATGGAAATGACGCTCACGGAATGCATGCGTGAGACGCGGCCGGATGTTCTGCTGGAGATTATCAAATCGTACATGAACAAATGCAGAGCTGTCGGCGGAGTCTTCACCTTTCTCTACCATAATGCCTCACTGCAAGACCCAACGCTGAAGACAGTCTATGAGAAGCTACTTCAAAAGTGCGCAGGATGTGCCAAATTTGACTGGCGGAGTGCCATTGCGCAGCGGTGGGCTGGGCCCAGGGCAACCACGCTCAGCAAACGAGGATTCGAACACTTCTACCCGGATCACGCATGATGCGACATCGTGGTACGTCCCCTATTTTTGGGTATGCAGTCCTGATGCTGTGCGCTCTGCTTGTGACATGGCTGATTTGGCGGCATGGCCGCGTCTCGCAGGCCGCCACATGCCAACTGCAAGACGGAGTAGCGGCTGATGCATTACCGACCGCTGCTCGTTATGTGAGTCCTACTGGCAATGACACCAGCAACGGAAGCGCTACTCAGCCTTGGGCAACCTTGCGGCATGCGGCCGAGGCAGCGCACGCAGGCACTGTCGTCCACGTCTCTCCAGGTACCTACAGGGAAAATGGACTGACGTTGAACAGCAGCGGAGGGGCCTCGGGGCGTATCCGATTTGTCTCCGATCAAAAGTGGGGCGCGCAGATCCGAAGCACATCCTCATATACTGTAGTGAGGCTGAACGGATCGTACTTCGATATCATCGGTTTTGATGTTGCGGGCGACGCTCATAGCTGTCTGGGGATCGCGGATTGGGGTTCCAACAACCGAATCATCGGCAACCATGTCCACAACGTTCCCGCCAACTCGAAGATCTGTGGCAACAATGGCGGCGCCGGCATCGTCCACGCGAACTACAGCGCAGGCAACGACGACACGATCGGCAATGTAGTGCACGATATTGGCTCCTGGCCTACGCTCGACGAGCGCGTGCATGGCATCTATCATTCAAACTCGGGCGGCCATATTTGGAACAACGTGGTTTACCGTTGCGCTGGGTTCGGAATTCACCTCAATCACTTTCCGAATGCCGTCACGGTTGCGAACAACACGATATTCAACAACAGGTACGGAGGAATCTACATCAATGGCGGCGGGACCCTCGGCCACATGCTGGTCACGAACAATATTTCAGTGAACAATGCGGGATACGGCATCACAGAGAACTATGGTTCGGCTGGGCCAGGTAATCGATATATGAACAACGTGGTATTCAACAACCGGTCGGGAGATATCGCGCTTGATCCAACCGGACACTCGGTCCAACTCCGTACGATCATTGCCAATCCATTGTTTGTCAACTACACGGGCTCAGGTGATGGAAATTACACACTGCAGTCCGCCAGTCCAGCGCGTAATCATGGCACGAGCAGCGGAGCACCAACCTACGACATAAATGGCCTCATCCGACCAGTGTGGAACATTGGCGCGTATCAGTCTGGCTCTGTGCGCTGTCTGCGGTATTGGCGGGCGCGACAATCCCCTCGCTCTTCAGATCTAAGAACCATAGCAGAAAAAAGACGAGGGCGAGTGACCTCGCCCTCGATCGTTAGTTTACATCTATGGCCACGTGCAACAGAACGATTAGCCTGTCTAACTACGAGATTTGACCAACGACAGTGTATGAGCTAGCACGGATGGTGTGGGTCCTTAAAGTCATGGATTACCTCTAGCGGAGCGAATCACTTGACTATACCTGTTAGCGATGTTGGACTGCCCGGAACAACGCTACTACCGTAAACATAGGCCCCAATGTCAGTCGAGCCGGATTGGGGACGAGGATTGCCGGCGAAATCTGCCAGAACACCAGCTAACGCCCGCCCGGCGCCGATAGCTGGTGACCCTGCCTGCAATGTGTAGGAACCGCTCGCAGTGCCGATATTGTTGACGAATTTTGGATCGGCACTTACAGTCCCAGAGACGGCGGCGGGAGAATTCGTGCAGTTAGACGGCGTGCAACCTCTATCCTGCCATACCAGGTTATCAATATAGGTATTATTGTAAGTAGGCCCTTCTTCAATAAATCCGTCTAAATTGCCCACGCTGATATTGTTTTCTACAAGAGTCCCGACTGCAGGCGCAGCACCGGAAGGAGCATCCCCGGCGCCGATGATAAAACCACCGTGCGGAGAATTGATTATTGTGTTGCCATAAATCGTGTCATGGTTGGCGTTATGCCACGTTTCTAGTCCGTAACCGGCGTTGATCACAACATTGTTGGCAGCCATGTCATTGGGGGTTTGTATATAAATGCCGGCGGGATATGGACCACTGCTACATCCACTGCCAGCCTGCATGTTGACGACCAGGTTTCCGATGATGTCGTCATGAGAAACACCGAGATAATCAGAACCGCCCCCGGTGCTGATCCCAGAGCCGCTATTCGAAGAGCATGGCATGTTAGTTAAGTCATGGACTCTATTGCCGATCGCCTGATTGTAACTCGCTGTTGACCCGACTGTATTACCTGTTGCGAGGATTATCCCGTTGGCATCGCTCCCAGTAATGTCAAAATTCTCAACTCGTATGTAGCCTCCCGTCAATCCGACGACCACAGAGCCATCACCAGTACCCGTGCCGACGAGTTTGGCCTGCCATTTGTGCTGGGCCATGTAAGTGATCGGGTGCCCAGAAGTGCCGCTTGTCGTGAGGGTAATGTCGCCGCTATATGTGCCGTCTAACACAATCACGGTACCCCCGGGACCGACAACGGTTTGCGCGTGCTTGATCGTCGCAAACGGAGATGTCGCGCTCCCAACTGCGGAATCGCTGCCATTGGGACCTACATAATAGGTGTAAGAAGTTTGCGCTTCTGCCCGAGGCACAGCCAATGGTAAGAGTGCACTTATCAGCATGACGCCAACCGCCAGCGCAATTTGTAAATGTAAATGTAAATAAGAACGTAAACCCAAAAAAAGACGCATAACTCAATATCCCTTCGAATGCAAGTCAATCCAGCAAGTGTCGCTGGAGCGAAAAATGGCGCAGCTCTCCCGGTCTTCGCGATAAGTAAAGATGGTTCGGGAATCGCGCCGGTGCAGACTGAGCCGACTATGTTTGCAGCGTGTATCTCATGAGTCCGGAGACGCAAATAGGACGAGGACAGTGCCCCACGGAGTGGAGCCTGTGCAGCTTACCCTAGGCGTGCACGCAAATATGAAACGAACGCTGTAGTCAGTTAGTTTGTTAGTGGCGCATTGGCGCGACGACTTCGCTCCATTGATATAAATGTGCGGGGTGTCGTTTCGCCAAACGTGCGGCCGATCGGGACGGAGTAGACGTGCAGCGGATTGAGAAGGAGTAATCCGCCATTGAGTCTTCTGGTGGGCGATCTTCCAAGGGTAGGTGGTGTTGGGAGGGCTGAATCACGGGCATCGCTTTAAAAGACGCGCTGCCATGGAGAGGCTCCCGAGACAAAGCTGTCTCGGCACAAAAGAAGAGCTGTTTCAAGACTCCACCTCAAGTTAAATTCCCTGATACATCGGCTGAGGCAGTAATACAAATGGAGGAAAGTACCCCCGCGTGCCGTGTGGCTGCGCGTTGCCTTGTGCTCCTCGAATGCCGAAATCTCGAAGAACCGCCTAGGCTTATCTCTTCTTCTTCGCACACTATAACGGCAGCGGGAATGAAACGCAAATAACACTTAGGTGGTGGCGGACAGGTGGTGTGCAGCGCTCCGCAGGCAACGCAATCCACGTCTGCGCTTCATCTCGTGCGAGCCGTGCGCCAATGTCGCTCACATCGGCATTGAGCTCAGACGGTTCTAACGCCGAAAGCTAATACGCAACAGTATCGGTAAAGCCGGGTTGGCAAAAGCACGCAAGCTGAGGGTGCAGCTGTACATCATGCGGAGAGATGCATCGTCTCGGGCTTCGGATTTAGCGCGCAGCAGCTTCGAAGACGCCTTATTGTAGGGAATGCGCGGAGTCGCCACATTAAACAGCTTTAGAAATAAACCGTCGGTGTCTGCAATTGTGCGCCGGTTTGCCGGGAGCATAGACCCTATCGATAAGTTGGCAGCGGGCCCGCGGAGCCGGAAGAGTGTTTTCGGGTGGCGAGTGTTCAGGGTAGTGATAAGGTGCTCGACCACGGTGATAAGCGGTTGGCGATTTCGGTGTAACAGTAGAGGTCAAGTTTGACGACACTAAGGAGATTACAAATGTCACCGTTTTGGTCCGGGGCTACCAAGACCAATGACGAGCAAATGGTGAAGAGATTGCTCGACATCCTCTTCTCAGCGATAGGGATCATTCTCCTAAGCCCGCTGTTGGCTACTCTTGCGATGGCAATTAGGACGTCCTCCTCCGGCCCCGTGTTATATCGTGGTATCCGTGTAGGGCGAGGAGAGACACTGTTTCGAATGCTCAAATTCCGCACTATGCTGGTTAATGCCGAAGCATTGGGCGGTTCGTGCACTAGTGACGACGACCCTCGCATCACGTCGATCGGGCGAAGATTGAGAAAATATAAATTGGATGAGCTTCCTCAACTCCTCAACGTTCTAAGGGGCGAAATGAGTTTTGTCGGGCCACGTCCGGAGGTCCCGCAGTATGTAAAAATGTTTTCTGAGGAGGAGAAGCAGATTCTGAGCGTGCGGCCGGGTGTCACAGATTTAGCCACGCTGTGGGATTCAGATGAAGGAGCTCTTCTAACGGGAAGCTCGGACCCTGAGCGGATCTATCTGGAAACAATACGCCCTGAGAAAATTCGACTGCAGCTCGAATATGTTCGGAAGAGAACTTTGTTGCTGGATTTCAGAATCGTCTGTTCGACAGCAGTCCTTGTCTTTAGGCGACTGAAAACGGCGCTGTAGCTTGATATTGTCTCCGTTCGGCAACGAGCCTCTTCCCCGCGTGTCTTCAATCCCGAGAAGACAATCTACACAGACAACACAGGCGGTCTGGACTTCACTGTACGGGCCCTCCACGCCAACTCCGACAATAAGGCGGACATCCTCGCGGACGTTTTCGCCAAAAAATCCCCCCACCGCATTCTTCTTCCTCAACGACAACGCAGGCTGGTTCGGCGGGTGCTCAATTCCCAGTTCGGCTACCGGATCCACCTCTGCGCGCCTACCACCTACACGAGCAATACTGCCGCCTTCAGCCTCTCGGCCGCCGGCATACCGCTTAATGCATCGTATGGAGCTGTGGATCGAAACCGTCTGCCTTATCGAAGCGACCGGACGAAGGGCAATCGCTATTCCCGGCGACAGTTCTGAAGCTCTGGCTCCCGTCCCATGTAAGCCGTTCCCCCAAATTTCGCAGGAGCCCGGCCTCGAGCCACGGCCCGAATCCGTCAGAGCTTGGCTCATCGCGGCACAGTGAATCTCAGACCAACAGGGATGTCATCTCCCGTTCGCTGCCAGTCAATTGCGCCTTTGGCCGCTACCGACCTTCCGTTGCGCTGGATCTCAACACGGGATGTGCTTCTGGGCTACAAGACGTTATCAAGGTGGCCATCCACACCCACAGAAATCGTGCGGTCGCCGTCGCTAAACGACGCCCAACTGAGGAAGACCGTTCCGTGAAAATCCTGGGGCACGATGACCTTCGTCATTGGTTTGCGAGCACAGCCGAAGCCAACGGTTTCACCGATGAGCAGCATGGAGTTTTGCGACCAGTACGCGCGCGCGCGCGAGGGAAGTGTGTTTTCCGTTGCATCGGCTTGCCCTGCATTGGAATCCCTATTGTTCGGACAAGAACCGCGCCGATTTCTGGAAATACGCGCCCGCGCACATCACACATATAGGAATGCCCTGGCGAACAAGAGTGCCTTAGACCGACCACGAGAATTTTGTCACACCATCACGCGCGCGGACTGCTCCCGAAATATTCCGCGTCTCCGGGTGGAAATCAAAAGATTTTCAAAAAACTCTTGCATCGACTTGCACAGGATTCGACCCGTTTGCGTGGAGTTGGCGCGGTAATCAAGTTTTTTTCAAAGCTGCTGTTCTCCCCACCCTTACAGATGCGTCTACGAGGGAGGCATTATCACAACGCGGCTCGAGCCTCTGGTCGCATTTCGAGACAGATACGCGCGCGCGTACTGCGGAAAAATTCCTTTCCGGGCACTGTAGCGGAAAACGTAGCGGGTGCCGGTTTAGATTGGCTTGTATGGGATCAGCAGCCAAATCATGAATGCGCTAAATCTACTAACGGAACTAGCCCGCCACAAACCCGCACAAGAGTCTCGGCCATTCTTTGGGAGCAGAGGGTCGGGGGTTCGAATCCCTCCGCCCCGACCAATATGGAGTCCGGCATGGTCCGATACAGTCCGGAAATCTCGCTCAAATCCAGCAAAATCAATAAATATTAGGCTCATCCAGTCCAGCGCGGTACGATGATAGCCACGATCAGGTGATGGCATTCTTATGCGCAAATGCCATAAAGACTGATGGCATTCGGATAAAACGCGGCCAAAGCGGGTCTAGCGGACGGAGAGTCTGGTACATGTTGAGCGACACACGGATTCGCAAAGCCCAGGCTAGGGGCAGTGCCTACCAACTGACCGATGGGCACGGACTGTTTCTGTTGGTGACTCCCACGGGTGGAAAGCTGTGGCGCTGGAAGTACCGTTTTGATGGCGCTCAGAAACAGATGAGCTATGGGAAGTACCCAGATGTCTCACTCCCCGACGCGAGAGATCGCCATGCGGCAGCACGGAAGCTGTTAGTTGCCGGCGTCGATCCAATGGCGAAGCGAAAGGGCGACAAAACCGCCCTGAGGGCATCTGCAGCCAACTCCTTTAAGGCGGTGGCACTGCTGTGGCACGAGCACTGGAAGGAGGGGAAAAGCGCGCATCACGTGGAAGCAACGTGGAGTCGTTTGGAGTCGAATGTGTTCCCGGCATTTGGCGACGTTGCTATTACTAGGATTGAAGCCCCTGAAATTGTGAAGATGGTCAAGGCCGTTCAGGATCGCGGGAAGGTGGATATCGCTAGGAGGGCGCTGGAAACCACCGGGCAGATCTTCCGCTATGCCGTAGCGCATGGGCTCGCGACGCGCAATCCGGCTGCCGAAATCAAACCGAGCGACATCCTCAAGTCGCGTCAGAAGGTAAACCACGCCCGCGTGGATGCGAAAGAGCTTCCTGCTCTGTTGCGAGCAATTGAGGTCTACCAGGGCAAGCACGTTACTCGGCTGGCGATGAAGCTGATGGCCATGACTTTCATTCGCACGGCCGAACTTATTGGCGGCCGTTGGGATGAGATCGATTGGGAGGCGAAGCGTTGGAACATACCCAAAGAGCGCATGAAGATGAAGACTTCACACATCATCCCGCTCTCAACGCAAGCAATCGAAGTGCTGGGGTTGCTGCGGACCATCACCGGTGGGGGCGAGTTGCTTTTCCCCGGCGATCGTAGTCCTAAGAAGCCGATGAGCAACATGACCATTCTTGAAGCATTGAAGCGCATGGGATACGACGGCACAATGACGGGGCATGGCTTCCGCGGGCTCGCCAGCACGATCTTGCATGAGCAGGGATACGCGCATGAACACATAGAGCTGCAACTCGCGCACACCCAACGCAACGCCGTGAGCGCCGCCTACAATCACGCCTTGTACCTCGATGGCCGCTCTCGCATGATGCAAGCTTGGAGTGACTACTTGGAGCAAACCCAGCGCGGCGGTAAGGTGCTGGCGTTTCGGGCGGGTACGGCTTAAAGCGTGGGCGGTCCGTGCCAATCGGCATCCCGTTGAATCCACAGAGGCAGTTTCGTTGCGAATAACGGTTTGTGGAGAAAATGCGGGGTGGAGCATCGGCCAACTCGTACTATCATCGGAACCGATATGTACGAGGCGCAGTTCTCGGCACGGTGACGCGGAGTAAGGTGGCATGGCTGGTGGCTCAAGTCTATAAAGGCGTGTTCCGCTCCGATGTGCGCGATCCGCTGCTGGCATCCTGATACCGCTCGCTAGCGACGCAACGTTGCAGCGATGAGGCAACTGATTTTTCTCGTCCCAAAGGTGATGCGCTCAAATTGCGAAACTACCAGGCTTAGATAATTCGCGTGGCCATTTCCACTCTCTTATCTGCTGCTGATCGATCCCGTTCGTATGCGCATACTGTACGCACTCAATGATCTGCTCCTTCAGCCATTCCTTGGTGTGGGCAGCGGTCGCTTGTAGCGCCGGTACCCGATCGATGACATCGATGGCGAGATTGAATCGGTCTACCTGATTCAGGATCGCAAGCTCCAGTGGGGTATTGATGTTGCCCTTCTCCTTATATCCACGCACATGAAAGTTGTCGTGATTCGTTCTTCGGTACGTGAGCTTGTGGACCAGAGAAGCATAGGCATGGAAGTTGAAGATCGACCGGCTTATTCTTGGTGAACAGGCTGTCGAACTCCCGGTCCGACAGACCGTGAGGGTGCTCGCTCTCAGGCATCAGTCGGAAAAGATCGACTACATTAACGAAACGTATCTTGAGATCCGGAAACCGCTCCCTCAAAATTGCAACGGCGGCAAGTGACTCCGAGGTCGGAATGTCACCGGCGCACGCCATCACTACATCCGGCTCGTGGCCAGCATCGTTGCTGGCGAAGTCCCAGATGCCGATACCTTTGGTGCAATGCTTTACTGCCGCGTCCATCTCCAGATATTGGAGATGCGGCGCTTTATCCGCGACAATGACGTTGATGTACTCCGTGCTGCGCAGGCAATGGTCTCCGACACTTAGCAAGCAGTTCGCGTCCGGCGGAAGATAGATCCGCGTGACCTCTGGACTTTTGTTCGTCACCACATCTAGAAATCCCGGGTCCTGATGTGTGAACCCATTGTGATCCTGCCGCCACACCAAAGAGGTGATCAGCAAGTTGATCGAAGAGATCGGAGCTCTCCAACGCAGTTCCAGCTTGCTTTTCTCAAGCCACTTCGCATGCTGATTGAACATTGAATCGATGATGTGAACGAACGCCTCGTAGCTGGAGAAGAAGCCATGCCTTCCCGTCAATACGTAGCCTTCAAACCACCCCTCGAGCGTGTGCTCGCTAAGCATTTCCATGACGCGGCCGTCGGTAGAGAGAAACCCGCCGTCGGCATCTTCTGGCTTCATTTCCGCCATCCACGTCTTATCACTCGCTTGATAAATGGCATCAAGTTTGTTCGACGCGGTCTCGTCCGGACCGAATACCCGGAAACTCGTCATGTTTTTCCGCATCACGTCGCGCAGGAAATGCGCGAGCGTATCTGTGGAGGAGAGCTTCAAGCTGGCCGGGATGTTCCACCGTCGCAGCATAGTTGCGGAAGTCGGGAAGATGGAGCGGCTTCCTCAGCATCCCGCCATTGGCATGAGGATTGCCGCTGATACGCCTCGCGCCAAACGGGGCCGTCTCCTTCAACTCGGCAATCAGAGTCCCACGGTCGTCGAACAACTCCTCGGGTCGGTAACTACGCAGCCATGATTCCACGAGCTGCAAATGCGCAGGGTTAGTGACGGGATCGAGAATCGGCATTTGGTGAGAGCGCCATGATCCTTCCAGCCGATGCCCATCGATCTCTTTCGGGCACGTCCAACCCTTGGGTGTACGCAGGATAATCATCGGCCAGCGCGGCCGCTCCGGCGTCACATCTGCGCCTGCGCCCCTCGCCTTCTGTTGAATAGCGCGAATGTCCTGTACACACTGCTCCATCACATACGCCATCTTCTGGTGCATTACCGCCGGGTCATCGCCCTCCACCACGTGAGGTGTCCAGCCATACCCCCAGAAGAGGCTCTCCAACTCATCCGGAGAAATCCTTGCCAGAATTGTAGGATTTGCGATCTTGTAACCGTTCAGGTGCAACACCGGGAGCACCGCGCCGTCGTGAACGGGATTCAGGAACTTATTCGAGTGCCATGACGTCGCCAGCGGTCCGGTCTCTGCCTCGCCATCTCCGACGACCACCGTCACAATCAGATCGGGATTGTCGAAGGCCGCGCCGAATCCATGCGAAAGGCTATACCCAAGCTCCCCTCCTTCGTGAATCGAGCCCGGGGTCTCCGGTGTACAGTGGCTCCCAATACCACCAGGAAATGAGAACTGCCGGAAGAACTTCTGCATCCCGATCGTATCCTCGCTCATTTCCGGATAGATCTCTGAATAGACACCTTCGAGATAGCTGTGCGACAGGGTTGCGGGCGCTCCGTGGCCTGGCCCGGCAAGGTAGATCATGTCGAGGTCATACTTCTTGATCACTCGGTTCAGATGTACCCACGTGAATGTCTGCCCAGGATCCGATCCCCAATGCCCAAGCAGTCTGTTCTTGATGTGCTTCGGTTTCAACGGCTCACGCAGTAGCGGGTTGTCTTGCAGGTACAGCATGCCTGCACAGAGATAATTGCAGGCCCGCCAGTAAGCGTCCATTTTGCGCAGCTCATCAGCGCTCAGAGGCTCCTCCGTCAGTTGCGAAATGCTGGGCTGAATGGACGGAACAGAAATGCTGTTCATTAGAATTACCTCGTTTAACGCATGCGTAAAGCTGCTGTCGATGTTCTAAGGTGCTCAACTGATCGAGCTGGTGGTTAGCCGCCCTCGAATGACGAGAGTAGCTCCCATGGAAATATCGGAGCTTAAGATCTTCCGATGCCACCGAAGATCCGCGGTGCTATCCAAAGGCGCGGACGTGTTCCGGGCTTTGCAAGCAACTACGCCACTGACGAAGTGTGCAGCAGGAAGGTGGATGTTGTGCTGAGGCTTCCGCGTTCCTAGACTTTGTTGGGCCTTGCTGCCTCTCTGGCGAGCTGTTCGGAATATTTGTGCGCGTTCGTGGAATGCTCGTGTGCCTGTCTGGATAGTTCATGAGCGGAGAGATGATCTCCTTTGCCGTGAGCGGTGGCGGCGGCAATGTGGGCGTGGCACGCAAGGTTGTGAAGTTCTGCGGCTCTATCGTGAGTGCTCTGTGGCAATGTGTACTCCTGCCTATGTGCTAGGCCTTAACGCGCACAATGAGTACAAGGCCCTGGTTAGAAGAAAGCTGTGTCGGTCAGTCATACAGCCGCTGCCAACAGAGATTTAGATTCGAGATTAGATCGCGGAGCCGGGTGTCCGATCATGTTTGATTTGACATATAGCTCGGAACCAGTCTTCCTCGGAGGAGCCAATCGGTCTCCCTCTCTCTGTCCACAACCTATAAGCCAGGATAGCTATGGTATTTGCGTTCGGCGAAAACTGGTCCGCGATGGGTGTACTGAGATTCGTCGTCATGAGGCGTCCTTGTATTCGCTGACTATCTGAAAGTGGCTCGTCCGGAGCAAACGAGTACGGTTGGAGGCAAGGAAGACGGCACAACTGCTGCGTGTCCTGCAGCACACTTGATCACTAAATTGTCGTTTAGAAGCTTGAGACAGAACCGCCTCCCGCATCTGGAATCGTGTTCATGTCGGGGGATTCTGCCGCTGTCCCCTCTCCAACACGGGTCTTTCGGCCAATGCTTCGGATACTCGCGCCTAGAAGTCCGGCCCACTTTGCTCGGAAGAGTTGGTGCTCAGATGTCCGAGGGACAAGATCTTCCAGGCATAGATGCGAATCCTCCAGTTCGTCGAGGGTAAGCTCGATTCTTACTGAACCAAGCGGTCGATTACAGATGGGGCACGTAGAGTCATGCGTCCCATTGTCATTGTGTTTGCGGATGAAGCGGCGGGGCGGAGCGGCCACGGAAGGGCCTCTTTTGTAGCGTCGGAAACGTCCGCAACGCTAATTTAAGAATAGCACCTCTAGATGCTGCAGACAGTCGCGTTTATTGTAGTAGTCAACGACTGTAGGTGGACGAGCAGCAACATGGGTGTGCTGGCAAACCATGGAAGCGACACACTACAATGCCGTTATCGGAACCGTTGCTCTAGGGATACTGGCATCTTTCTCGGTGGCTTCGCCTAAGCAGGCAATCATCCGAGCGATTCGTGTGAAGCTGCTCTCGTTTTTCGTGTGGGTTAATACCCAGTCGTTCAACGGATCGTTTGCCTTCAGACCTGAAACAATTTCTTCAACATTCGTTTTATAGAGAAACCGAATCTGCACGTTGTCCGCTCCTTTTACAAAAGGAATCTCGGCGAGGAAACCGGGCAACAGCTGCCATCCCTCCCAGAATCAGGCTGTACTCGTCCTCAATCGCATAACTGATGAAACCTCTCACTCCAGGCCACACGGTCGCTGCCTGACGCTGATACACCGCGACAATTTCTTCCGCCGAGTATGTTTCGAAGAAGCGGTCATTGTCGTTGTTGACTTGCCGGCGAAGCGCCTTCAAAGGGAAACGTTCATCCTGACGTTCGGCCGGGATGTAGGGAGGGATGACGGAGGCAATGTGGTCGATGGAGAAATAAGGAATTGACACAGCAGAAGACCAAGGCGATTCCAGTGTTCCAGCGTGACTGCGCTCAAGTCATGAAATCTTTCTGCCGTTGACAGTTCACGCTCAGGAAAATCCCTGAGGACGCCACCTCCACAGAGGAATCGGACGTTTCCGTTACTTGACATCGGATCGGGCTGGGGATAGATTTCTTCTCGCTTGCCAACGGAACGTGCATTGTCCGCTTTTCCCTTTGGGTGCAGTCGGGCCTCTTCACATGATTAGTTTCGGGGCGATGGCATGCTTGCCACCGAACGTGTACCGAACCTGCATTTGTCTGTCTTTTCCTTCTGGGGGTAGTCGGGCCCCCTCTACAGTCGATTGATTGGAGGCGATGGCTTGATCGTCATCTGCCCTCAAGGAGTGCTTGTCTTCGGTCAGGGCCGACACGCGTGCGTCGATAAGGCGAAGTGAAGTGTACAAAACGAGCCGAAGTCGCAACGGGTTCAGGTATTGGTCAAGGAGTGCGAAACTGCGCAGTTCGCTGCGCTCTATCCACGCTTTCCGAAAGGAATTGACAGCAAGGAGCATTCAATGATCCAGGATAAAAAACCTAGCTCTTCCGAAAATATCCTCGAATCCGACAGTAGGCGCGACTTCCTCAAAATACTGGGAACTGCCCTGGGAGGTGTCGCACTTGCCGGCGGCGCCGAACCTCCGCTCTTCGGTCAAACGCCGTTGCCAAGTGGTTATAGGTTCTTTCGTGTCCTGACGGCCAGCGCGCCGCTCAACGGAAATACTAACCCCGTAGCTGCCTTGGGCGCAGCAGTGATGCTGGGGACGTTCGAGGCTCAGGGAAAAGGCAACTACGATGTAATTTATTTCCACGGCACAACGACAGAGAAAGCGCGCCCTGGCTCGCCAGAAGGGCTGTTTCGCGCCCAAATCGACTATTCCGACCCCAATAAGCCGTTGGTGTCAAACATATATGTCGAAGTGGCGGAGGGAGATTCGCTTACTAAGGTCGAAGGCGTTCCGAGCGACCAGTTGCCTCTCGTCGTCGGAACGCTGGGAATCGGCTCCGCTAATTCCAGCGCTCACTATGCCACGACTATCACCGTGAACGACTATGGATCGGATAACAATGAAAACTACAGCGTTCCGGCGAAGACCGCCCCGGGGGTGTACCTGTTAGACCCCAAATTCGGCTGGTCCAAGGTTGCTCGCCTAGGTGATGAATCTCCCGATAAGGGACAATATGGCGGATTCTTCGGCGATGTGCACTTGAACGAGGACGACACTGTTGTCATAGTCGCTTCGACGACGAACACGCCTGCTCCGAACACGCCTTCTCTGTCCGAGCTGGGTGCCGCCGCCCAGCCCTCCCGCATACCCTGGGCTGCCGCTACCCACGCGTTGATTCACGTATCGCCCCAAAGTCCGGGCAATTCATACATCGTGTTGAAAACGGGAGACCGGCTGCCGGGAACGGCAGCCGTAGTCGAGAGCATCGGATTGATCGACGTGATTCGTGGAGAGATGTTTGTCGCTCAGGTGAACGCCCGGCGGCTGGACATCTTAAATGCCTTGCCGGGCACCGCTGTGGTGCGAGGACGGCTGCAGCCAGGCGCCATCGCCCGATCCGATTTGGATCTGCTCACCGGATCTCCTCACCTGTTTGCGCACGGAGTTGCGACCGACCGTGAGACGCTCGTGGGCGAGACCTTCTTTGGCCCCCGTATCGGCTTCGGCGGCCTCACAGCGGTCGTGACTCACGATTCGGTCTCGGTGCCCAGCGGGGGCTCGTTCGACTTGCAGCGTTTAAGCACCTGGGGACGGCGGGGCCACCAGCTTATCTTCCGTGCGGGCGACGTGAACGCAACCACCGCGTCGGCTGTTGGGGGACCTGTCGTCAGCCCTACAACCGGACTCACTTATG
Source organism: uncultured Acidobacteriaceae bacterium (assembly GCA_963757575.1). Classification (GTDB taxonomy): domain Bacteria; phylum Acidobacteriota; class Terriglobia; order Terriglobales; family Acidobacteriaceae; genus KBS-83. The sequence continues at coordinate 457,150 of CAVWSD010000002.1, read as the reverse complement.
AGACACGCGTTCTGTCCGACGGCTCAACGCAACTCGTCGTCTTCAATCAAAACTCAGAGGAGAAGGTAATCCTCCGAAGCGGCGACTATGTTCAGGGATACAAGACCACCGAGATCCTTCATGGCTACCACCCTGCCCAGGTCGACCCTGCAGGCAGACTGGCCTTTGCGGCGGAGTTCCTCATCAAGGAAAACGAAGACCCGCACGTACCTGGCAACATCATGAGTTGCCTGGTTATAGGCATCCCGATCTGACACGTGAGCGAAGGAGGAATAAATGGAAAATACCGCTTCGTGCTCTTCACTATCGACGGTCTCTGCCGGGACAGGCTATAGCCTCACAATCGGTACCGGAGACGACTCTAACTTAGCTTACGGGCTGCCACTCTTCCCGGCTATCGGCAGCGCGCGGGCCGGCATCTCGTGTACCAACAAGAACAACCCGCTCATTGATCTTGAGCTTACAATCCTATTCTCTCGAACAAAATTCCACTCTTCTTACACGCTACTCATGGGGGTGCTAGGACCTGCCATCGCGTTTAATCTGCCTGCAAATGTTTCATTCAATAACCTCGCACCCGCCCTGGGCGAAGTCAATGCCGCTCTGTCCAACCAAGATGTCGTGGCCGGATTCGGATGCGGACTCGCCGCCGGAGCAGGTTTCTCGCTGCTTCAGCAATTCTACCTTCCGGAAAATTGGTTCTCTCCTTGGAAATTTGCATGGAAGACGGCCCTAAATCTTAGCCTTGACTTCAATATCGATGTTATCCAGGTTCTTCTACATCTAATCGAAATTTTGATAGGCCGCCAGAACAAAGCAAGAAAAATTCTAAACAAGACCAAAGCAAAATTCGACAAATATCTGCAGAATGGACGCGTAGCGTGTCAGGGATTCAGCTTTTGGGGTACTTCGGCGGGCTTCGGTCCCGAGAAGACGACCACAGCTACCGCGAAGTGGACCCTACCGATCGATTTTCTAAGTTTCGTCCCACCGTTCTACGCATTTACTCAAGCGGCAAGCAAGATCAGAATCTACGCTCAGTTCGGTACAGAATTGACGGTTAACATGCCCGTCACGTTATCGCTTGATAGCTTTGACGTTACGGGCGGGCTACAGAATCCCAAAGACATCGCAAGATATGGACCAATCACTTACGACAATTCCACCGCTAAGGCGAAGGGTCCGGCCTTCTTCTCGGGAAGCCAGCCGACACGGCTCACGACTAATGTAAGTTACACAACCAGCTTCACCATCACACTCCAGTTCTTCGCGAAGTTGGAGATTTGCAAGCTCTTCTCGAAAGCCGTCACCACTCGCTCTTTCGATCTACTGGAGTTGATGCGTCTCCCGAGGCTAGGCACGGAAGTCATACCAGGGTCGGTCAGTACGAGTATCCAAAACGGGTGTCTTCTCATTCCGCAGATGACAATAACTTTCATATCAGGAGACGACCCGCAATTCCGTTTACCCGCAAACACGGTTGTGACTGAGGTCCAATTCAAAGGGCTTATTGCTTTGTCGGAGCCTTGGCAAGGTAAGGAAAAAACGGAGATCCTGATTGAAACGAACCCCCCAGTGGATGGATTTCCTACGTCAACAACTATCTCTCCCGGTTCCGAGAGCGCAAGCTTTGCTTATACGTTTCCCAACAATCCCGTTCCGACCGGCGATCCGAACAAGCCTGACGTTTCTCCCAGCTTGGCGTCGCCGTATGCAACCTATCTCGTCACGGCGTACATCAAGCCGAATGACTCTCAGCCGTGTGATGATTGGCAAGCCACTGTGCCCGTGATGGTCCAAAACCGGTCACTGATAACTGGTTTTCAGGCCGGCACTCAGGTTAACGGACCTCCCGATAATTTGGCCGCCGGAGCAGAGCTGAATGCGGACCAATCAAAGAACCCCGGTAAAGCCGTCGCCTCCTACGTTGTGGCTAAGTACGAGTTCCCATACGCTAAGGGGAGTGCTGTCCCGAACGGAGTCGAGATGAAGGTATACCTGCTTGACGCCAACCGGAACCCGCACAACGGCAGCGACGTTGTAGTGACGTTTTTAGAATCTGGAGCAATCGCGCATCTCTCTCGCCCAGATACGGTTACGGTCCCGCTCGATCGTAGCGGCAACTCGTTCAAGCTCGAATGGCGTTCAACCGGACCTGAAACTAACTATTCCAGTTTGTTTTTCCTGATCATGGATGCTGGCAGCAATTACGGCCAATCGGAATTTTGGCTCCGCGTCTGGAACTGGTCGTGAGTTCCGCCGCCACTGCTTCTACCGAACCGCGGCCGATCCGCAGCGTGCGGAAACTCTTCGAAGGTTTACGCTCTCCGGACTTTTTTGAGCGCTTGGCGGTGCTTGTGGCGATTCAGGAAGCGCCCGCCGTGGCGCTCTCGTTCGGCATTTTCGAGGGACGGGATGTAATCGATGCTTTGATCCGGGAATCTCACCGCGGCGCCGGCACGGCGGAATGGATCCAATGGCTTGGAACCCTCGATCGTTTCGAGGACGCGCGCGTAAGGGACTTTTTTTTCCAGCTTCTCTGCGACAGTGATGAACCGATCGTGCTCTTTGCGGCAGCTCGTTATCTGGTACGTACATCGGTTACGTTCCTTCCTGAACGCATTTATGATCTGCTTTTAACCAATGAGAATCCGATGCGCGCGCTAGCGGCAGCGCTTGTGCTTGAGAACTCGCCACCCACAAATATTAGGGGGCGCATCCGGTTGGCGCTGTTATCCGGGGGCAAAGTTCCCGCGCCGGAACTCAATCCCGACACTCTGCCGGCGTGGCTTGAAGAACTGAAAGGCGCATTTCAATTGGAAGCGATGAGCGCTCTGCAGGCGCAAGAGGAGCGCGCCTGGATCCAGCTGGCGATGCTGTGGCGCGAACTCGATGTGCGGCTTCGAATTTGGCTGCTCCAATGGGGATCGCGCGAATTTCAGTGCATGCTTTCCGGTCTTCTAGCGCAAGCGATCAACTCCGGTGAACATACTCTCATCCTCGAAGCGTTGCGGGCGATGGCAGAGGCCGGAGAGGAAATCGTGCCCGAATCCGTTAGGAGCGTGGCCACGGTGTTTCTCTCTGATCCCGACCCGGCAGTAAGACAGGCGGCTGTGGGTGCTTCTCCCCCCGGCGTAAACTGGTGGGAATTTCTCGCTCATGAAGCCGATAACGCGGTTCGATCGGAAGCCGTCATGCAACTCGCGAAGACGGAATGCGAGCAAGCGATCCCTTACCTGATCGATTCTCTGCGTTCCGGGGACTGGCAGGTGCGCGCGGTAGCTGCAAGCTGCCTGATCACTCTGGGCACAGCCTCAGCCAATGCAGCAAAGCCTCTGGTGCACGATGCAGATCAGAACATTCAAACAGCCGCAGTGCGAATACTGCTCGCGTTGCACGAGGATGAGTGGCTCAAGCAGGAACTGCTGATCTGAATCGTTGTCGCGCCAGTACTTACCGGACCTGATCAAGCTCGTCTGGGAAGGCAAGATCGATCCCTGCAAGGTGTTTGATCTGGTTGCTGCCGAAGCGGCCGCGCGAAAATGGCGCTACCAGCCCTACCTAGTGGCTGGCGAGCCTACCGAGGTCGAGACGAAGGTTCAGTTCCAGAACCAGTGATCTGAACGAAGTTCCTTGAAAACTGCGTTTGCGGTAACTTGCAGAGACTCGTCGGGAATTCGCCAACAGTATCCCTGCTGGGCAAAGGATCTGTCGATCGGGCTCCGCACCATCAACGCTAAGGCAGAGACGATCACCACGGCAACAGCCTTCCGCGAGGCTTTCAAGTACAGGCGATGCCTCGTGCCGCCATTCTCTGAATGGCAGAAGCTCGAGGCGAAAACAGCAGCCGTTTGCTATCGCGATGAAAGACGGCGAGCCGTATGCGCTGCCTGGTCTATGGGAGCCCTGGAAGGATACGTAGGCCGGAACGGATTGCTCACGTTCACAGTGATCACGACGGACCCGAACAAAGTAGTCCAGCCGCTACATGACAAGATGCCGTTAAGTTGATGCGCAGTTTCTTATCCAGTCAGCTTGATCTGCTTCAGCAGTTCTTGGAAGCGTGGGTCCGCTCGGCAGCCGTCGAAGAGCGGATCAGCCCCGAGCATATTGATGCCTGCGTCGCGGCGCTTATACGCGCGATCGAGCCACTTCATGGCCGTTTCAGTTTGCCGGAGCGCGCAATAAATCTGCGCAATGTGGACGCCGGAGATGTAGCGCTGTTCCGATGCGGCTTCGAGGTCCTGGGCTATCTTCAATGATTGTTCCCGCTCGCCGGCGAGCGCGATAGCGTGGCCGCGGACAGCGTCGAGACTGCTTCCCCCGCCGAAGAGGCGGGCCGATTCCACGAACTCATCTTCAGCCTCGTGGTAGCGGTGCAATTCTTCCAGAATCTTCCCTTTGACCATATGGGCCTGCGCGAAATCGGGATTGAGCGCCAGGACCTCGTTGATCCGGATCATCGCCTGGTCAGGCTTACGCAGCAAATAGTAAGTTTCGGCCACATCGGTAGCGATGATCAGTGAGAGCGGATCGAGAGAAAGCGCTCGCTCTAACTCAAATAACCCTTGTTCGCCCCTTCCCAGGCGGGCGAGATGTAGGCCGTACCAGTGATGCGCTGTCGAGTCCGACGGGTTCATCGCAATGGCACGCCGGTATTCTTGCTCAGCCCCTTTCCAATCCCAATCCCGGTCGGTCTTCACACCCGCCAATGCGGTATGTGCCGCGCTCAGATTGCTATCAAGCTGGAGCGCGCGCTCGGCGGCAAATTCGGCCTTCCAAAGCGCATCTGCGGGGTTTGGGCCTCCATACGTGCCCAGCGTAATGTACGACTCGGAGAGCGCTGCGTAGGCCTCGGCATAGTTGCGATCAGCGCGGATTGCATCCGTGTAGTATCCGATGGATCTCGTCACGCCGCTCAGGGTCCGCTCATTCCAGAGATACCGGCCGCGCAAATAGGCGCTTCTTGCCTGCTCGTTCACGCTGCGTGGCTTCGATCCGGTAAACGAAGTCCCGACGGCGAGGGCCACTTCGCGAGCAATGTCGTTCGTCACCTGATCCTGCATGGCGAGCAGGCTCTTATCGCCTTCGCGGTAGGTCTGCGCCCACAAATGCCGGTCGTTCTGCGCATCCAGCAACTGCGCCGTAATGCGAATCTCTCTCCCTTGTCGAAGGTAGGAGCCTTCCACGATTGCATCCACGTGGAGCGCCTTCGCGATTTCCCGCAGAGGCAGTTCCACGCCCTTGTACTGCATGACCGACTGATGAGAGATCACGCGCAACGGGGTACTCATCGCCAGATCGGAAATAAGCTGGTCGGTCATGCCATCGACCAGATAGTCCTGGTCAGGATTTTGTGCAAGGTTGCGGAAGGGCAGCACGGCTACCGAATGAAATCCGGGCGCAGGTTCAGGTTGCGGTGACGAAGTCTTGGGCGTGCGCAGGAGATGAACCGCCGCGATAACCATCATGACCGCAGCCAGCGATGCAAGAAACCCGGCCATGAACCACTTGCTGGCAGCAGCCCGGTCTGCTTTGGTTTGGGGCGGCGCCAGGGTGGGAGACTGGATTGAAAGCGTGCTCGGAATCGGCATGGATGCCGATTCCACGCTAACCACCTGTTTTGGTCCCGCTCCGTTGGGCAGAGCAGCCGGTTGAGTATAGGCCTGCTGTCCCATGGCACTTCTGTCCGTTGCGAAAGGCGCAAGCGACTCCGGGACGGGGTCCGCGTGCTTCACCTCCGCAATGAATCGATAGCCATGCCCAACGACCGTCCGGATAAAGCGCGGGTCCCTCGAATCGTCTCGGAGTGTCGCTCGGAGTTTGTTGATGGCTGTGTTGATGCTGTGCTCGGTTACGAGAAAGCCGTTGCCGCCCCAAAGCTTTTGCTCAATGGTCTCTCTGCGGACCAGCCTCCCTGGATTCTGAAGCAGCAGGATGAGCAGCTCCATGGGAATTCGTTCGAGCTTGATGGGGCGACCCGACAGCCGCAGTTCGCAGCTCTCGATATCCAGTTCGAATTGCTCAAATCGTAGGGATGGGAAGGGCATCGGAGCTATCTCGCGGGCCCAGATGAGGCGAATCGTCAGAGGAAGTAGTACCGCCCCTGATGTGGCGTTGAGGGAATGGGGCGAGTATACCGCCGGGAAGCCCCACCCGGGGATGAGAAGTGTTGTCCGGCGTTGATAACAGGATGATTATGTCTTTAGATCAATTTGACTTGGCCTGTAGATCGTCTGCATTGACTTCTCGTCCGCTCAAGGCCAAACTCCGCGTCGACTCAGATTGCGCTTCCTAAATCAAACGAAAAGTTGAGCAGTTTTCGCAGCACAGTCGCTGGGAGTTGCTCTCCCGGGGATGCGAAAAGGAGTTTGCCTGTGAAGAATGATTGGAATCTTACCTGGGGCAAAGAAAGCCTGACTATTGCGGCGGCAGTGTCATTGCTACTGATCCTCGCGATGAATTCACGCTGGACGGCAATTGCCCGAGCCGAGGGCCCGTTGGCAGCCAAGGTGAAATTGACAACGCTGCAAGGTTACAAAGGCAGCCCCTTGCCCAAGCCAGACAAGATCCTTGTCTACGATCTTGTCCCGGATACCGACGTACAGGTCGACAAATCGCAAAGCCACCGACCCCGGCATTTAATTGCCGGAGATGAGAATCCGGAAGCGATCGCCAAGAAATCGCAGGGCACTTTTTCCCAGGAGCTGGCAAAGAAATTAGCCAAGACCGGAATCCCGGTTCAACACGCTACCGCTGACACGGCTCCTTCCGACAGCTCTCTGATGGTTCAAGGAACATTCGTCGCGCTGCGGGAAGGGGACAAGGCTGAGCGTGTGACGGTCGGCATGGGCATCGGTTCGGCCCGCATACAGACCAAGATCGACGTCCGCTTGAAAACTTCCGCCGAAGCCGTGCTTGTGTCGCAGTTCGAGACCGAAACTACAGCGACTAAGAACGTTGGAGCGGCGGCACCGGTTGCGGCCGGACTTAACCCAGCCGCTGTCGCCACCAAGTCGGTCGTTGGAGACCGCAGAAAAACACTCAACCACTACGTTTCCAAGACCGCAGATGAGTCCGCGAAAGAGATAACGAAAGTGATGGCCGATCAGGGCTGGATCAAGCTCAACGACAAAGGCGAAGTTGTGCCGTAAAGCAACCGGGCCTCCGCTTCATCTCGTCGTTGGCTATGAACCAGGTTTCGTTTAAGAGGGAGAGCAGAGTGAATCCGCGGCTTAAATATGCACTCGTTCCGTTGCTGGTGATTGCTGCACCCTGCTTTTCCATTGCACAACAGAGTGGCGCTCAGCCCCCGGTGAAGGGAATGGCAAGCACCGTAGGACTCTTTGTCTACCCACAAAAGAAGCAAAGCGCGACACAACAGCTCACCGACGAACAGCAATGCTACAACAGCGCGAAGACCCAGACCGGCTATGACCCCAACGCGACAGCTCCGGCGACCAAAACGAAAGGCCAAAAGAGTGGCAATGACGACCATGACGTGGCAAAAGGAGCAGCACGGGGCGCCATAGTTTCCGGTGCGACTGGTGGCGATGCTGGGGCGGGAGCCAAACGCGGAGCCATCATTGGCGGCATCCGATCGAAACGCGAAAAGAAAAAGGAAGACGAGGCAAAGCAGCAAAGCGAAGCCAAGAAGCCCGCTCCGGACAAGAAGCAGGACGACTTCAAGCGAGCCATATCGGCCTGCCTGGACGCCAGGGGATACTCCGTCAGATAGAGAACGTACGGCCGAAGATCCAACCGCTCGCCGGCAGCGGACAGAAGACCGACTGAGAAAGAAGGAATCATGAAGCATCTTTTGCGAGCTCTTTCGTTATCGATCATTCTCATTACGCTCCACCACCAAGCGCCGTCGGCGATGGCCCAGGCTGCAGCCTCCACTCCAGCGATGGATAAGTTCAAAGAGGATATGAAGACGGCTGTGCTGAACGGCAGCATCACCGTTGAGCAACTCAAAGAACTCCAGACAAATGGAGAAACCTTGAAAGCCGCCCGCGAGGAGCGTCAGCCGGGCGCCCCCGTCGATCTTCTGACTCCTTACCGCGCGGTCTCCCGCATGAAAGCAATCATGGCTACGGTCAAACAGCAGGATCGTGAGATTTTGCAGGAGGATGTGCAGGCGATCCTGGCAAACCAAAAGCCGCAAGCCGCCTCGACACAGCCTCCGAACGCCGGCCAAAAACTGGGCAAGGACGTCTTCATGGCTGTCATGTTTGGCAAGCCGACGGAAGACCAGGTGAAGCAGCTTCAGGACAGTTTGAACGCCCTGCAGCAGGCTAAGAACGACTCCGGGCGACCGTTGCAGGCTATGATGGGCCTCAAGAAGTCCAAGGGCGAGATCGAGGCTGTCATGAATGCCGGATCTTTTCGCGATCAGGATCGCCAGGCCGTATTGGACGACTTGAACAACCTGGGACCGCAAGGCGGTGGCAGGCGTCGCAGTGGCTAGATCTTGCATCTCTTCCCCGACTGCAATGCAGCGCTGGTCTTCGAGCGCAGTAGCCGGCCTGAGATAAGACGGTCCAAGACGATGAGGCTGATAAGAATCGCATGGGTATGCAACATCACCCTTCTGGTGCTCGCGCTCATAGCTGGTAAAAGCCTCGGGGCACAAGAGCCGGCTGATGATTTGCCCGAACTCACTTTGTCGGATGCGGTCCAGATTGCCATCGATCACAATCGGCCGGTGAAGATCGCTCAGCTCGACATCACGAAAGCGCACTGGCAGGTGCTGCAAGCCAAGGCCAAACGATTCCCGGAGATCAGCGCGTATTTCTTTGGAGGAGAAAATCTGACTTCCCCGTCTTTCACCTTCAAAAAGGGAGTCTTTGGAAATGTTAGTAACGCTCCTTCGCCCTCGCAGGATACGCATATCAAGCTCTCCCAGGGATTCACCGGGGACGCAGTGATACAAGTCGCGCAGCCGCTCACGCAGCTATACAAGATTCACCTGGCAGTTCGGGAACAGGAATTAGGCGTCGATTTGGCTGGGCAAAAGTACCAGGCGAAACGGCAGTCGGTGGTAGCCGATGTACGACAGGCATACTATGCTGTGCTGCAAACCGAGAGCGCTCTTCACGCAGCGCAGGCGATGGTCAAGCAGTATCAGGAAACCGACAGGGTGGTGCTGGACTACGTCGCTCAGAGGTCGGCACTCCAATCGAACAGCCTAGACATAAAGGCGAAGCTGGTGCAGTCGCAATATCAGGTGGTGCAGCTACGCGATACGCTGACTACGCAAAGTGAATATCTGAACAACCTTCTTGGCCGCGATCTGGACACGGCATTTCGCACTCAGCAAGTCCCGCCCATATCGCCGGAAGAGACGGATCTGACGCTGGCGCGGCAGACCTCTCTCACGCAGCGACCCGAGGTAAAGGAAGCACAAATTGATGTGCGCCGGGCGGACTACGATCGCAAGCTGGCCAAATCGCAATACATTCCAGATATCGGCGCAGCCTTTCACTACCTGAGCCCGATCAACACGCAAGTCCTGCCGCAGAACATCGCCTCTGCCGGCGTCGAGATGAAATGGGACCCCTTCGATTGGGGAGGGCGACGCGACGACGTGAAGCAAAAAGAGGCGACGGTTGAGCAGAGTAAGTACCAGTTGCAGGAGACTCGCTCGCAGGTGTTGCTCGACGTGGACAACACTTTTCGAAAGTTGAGCGAGAGTCGTTCGCTGGTGTTTGTGGCCAGCGCCGCGCGAGATGCAGCCGATGAGAAATTGCGCGAGGTGACTGATCAGTTCAGCAAGTCCGTCGTGCTCCTGCGCGACCTATTAGAGCAGCAGACGGCCGCTGCCAATGCCAATCATGAATACCAGCAGAGCCTGTTAGCCTTCTGGAGCGCGAAGGCGAACTTTGAAAAAGCTCTCGGGGAAGAGTGAACACATGAGATGCAATGTCTTTCGCGAGACCGCCATTGCCGCTGCGGCCGCTGCTCTGATGCTCGCCGCTTGCAAGGAGTCCGCAATGCCTGCGAGATCGCCTGTGCCTGTTCGCACGGCAATGGTGCAGAACATCGCCATTGGAAACAGCGTGCGGTACTCGGCCAGCATAGTTCCTTATTCGCAAGTCGATCTTGCTTTCCAATCAGGCGGTTATATAGATCAGGTTCGCCAGGTGAAGAGCGCAAGCGGCGGAATGCGGAATATAGATCAGGGCGACTTCGTACGGAAGGGAACCGTTCTTGCAGTGGTACGCGAGCAGAGCTACCGCGACAAGCTTCAGCAGGCGAACGCGCAGCTTTCCCGCGCTCAGGCCGAGTATGAGAAGGCGAAGCTTAGCTTTGACCGGGTCTCGGCACTTTACGGGTCACAGAGCGCCACCAAGCCAGACTTTGATTCGGCACAAGCGCAGCTTGAGAGCACCACGGCTGCCGTGTCCGGGGGAAAGGCTGATGTGAGCGAGGCCACTACGGCACTTGGGTATTGCTCTCTGCGAGCGCCTTTCGATGGCTGGATCGTCAAGCGCAACGTGGATACCGGCAGCTTTGTCGGCCTGGCGACCAACGGCTTCACGATTGCCAACACGCAGACTGTAAAGGCGGTCTTCGGCCTTCCGGACACTGCAGTTGGCCGCGTGAGATTAGGGCAGCGTCTGAATATCTCTACCGATGCGCTGTCGCAGCAGTTTGCAGGGAAAATCACAGCGATTTCCCCCGCCGCGGATCCCAAGAGTCGGGTGTTCTCAGTGGAAGTTACGATTCCCAACTCCAGGAATCAGCTGAAGTCGGGCATGATCGCGTCCCTTGCCATCCAGGGTGAGTCGTTCGAAAAATCTGTGCTGACCGTTCCACTATCCGCGGTGGTGCGCAATCCCCAGATCTCGGATGGCTTTGCAGTCATGGTCGCTCAAGGTGATTCCGAGATCGAGTCTGTACGGCTGCGTCCGGTCGCTCTGGGCGATGTCTACGGCAACATGATCGCCGCAAATAACGGCATTCACTCGGGAGAGCGAGTTGTGACGACTGGAGTTTCTTTGGTTAAAGATGGCGATTCCGTCCGCGTGATTCCTTAGACAGCTTGGAATGACGCACCTGGCACAACGGTCACAACTCAAGAGCAAGCACGAGTCAAGAGCATGAGTCACAAGTCCGAAAACGAGTACATCGCTCAGACACACAACACGGCGCGCTTTTTCACCGAACACCGCCAGGTTGCTTTTGTCTTGCTGATAGCTGTCGCGCTATGGGGCTGGTACGGATACCGGAACATGCCTAAGCGCAAGGATCCGAAGATACCCATTCGCGTGGCCGTCGCCAGCACGCAATGGCCCGGCGCGACCGCCGAAGCGGTTGAGCAACTCGTGAGCCGGCCGGTAGAACAGACCATGGCGCAGAGCCCGTTTATCAAAGCGCCGTTGCCCTCTGATTTCGGCATCCGCTCCATCAGCTTTCCTGGTCTGTCGCTTGTCTACGTACAGCTCGACGACAGCGTCAGCGATACCAAGAAGCAATTTGCCGACATCAATCTCAAGCTCAACGCGCTCAACGACAAGTTGCCCCAGGGGGCAGGTCCCATCCAGTTCAACAGCGACTTCGGCGACACCGCGGCACTGATGTTGACCGTGGCAAGTCCACCCGCCAACGAGGTCGATATCGCGCTACGTGCCAGGTCCGTGGAGAGCGCTATTCGGAAGACGCGGGCGGCAGAGTCGGATCGCTCACCGCAACCGCGCATCAGCGTCGTGTACGCGTTTCCAGTATCCACTTCGGCTGATCTTGTGCGCGATTCGCTGGCGGCTGTCGTCGATTCGGCGAAGGATAGCGGAGCGGTTGCTGACCCGCATTTCTTCCAAGGCAGTGGCTTCATCGGCGTAGATGTAACGTCAAAGCTGAGCGACGAGCAATTGAGGACCCTGGGAGTCCAGTGGGTCGAAGAGAACCTGCATCGCTCGGAGATTCATCCTGACGCGTGGATGGCCGCCTTCATCCGCGACCCAGGAGATGCCGAGGCGCGCCTTGCCGCAGTCGCCGGTGATAGATATTCCTATCGCGAGTTGGATGACTATACCGACCTGATCTCCCGGATGTTGCAGGGAGCGCCCGAAGTTGCCAAGGTCGATCGCAAGGGTGTTCTGCCGGAGCAGGTTTACCTGAATTATTCACAGGAACGGCTTGCCGCCTACGGTTTGCAACCCTCCAATCTGAAAGACATTCTTGGCGCACGCAATATCACGCTGCCCGGAGGACAGCTGGAGGTCGGAACAAAGACGATACAGATTGATCCGTCGGGAAAGTTCACCAGCGCCCGCGAAATCGGCGATGTCATCGTAAGTTCGTCTTCATCCGCAGCGCAAAGCCCGGTCTATCTGAGGGATTTGATCGATATCTCGCGCGGATATCAGAGTCCTGCACGTTATCTGAACTACCTTACCTGGGTCGACGAGAAGGGCATATGGCATCGTAGCCGCGCTGTCACGCTGGCCTTGCCAATGAAGGATGCGGCGCAGATCGGGGCATTCGGAAAGAGCGTGGATGCGAAGCTCGCGGCCGTGAGGCAGTATCTTCCGGAAGATCTCGTCATCGCTCACACGTCGGATCAGCCCCGACAGGTGAAGGAGAATATCAGCCTCTTCATGGATGCTCTGTATGAGGCCATTCTCCTGGTGGTGCTGGTCTCATGGCTGGGCTTTTGGGAGTGGCGTTCGGCCTTGCTGATGGCAATCTCGATGCCGGTCACTCTGGCTATGACATTTGGCGCCATGTACCTGCTCGGCATCGATATCCAACAGGTCTCCGTCGCCACTCTGATCATCGCCCTGGGCCTTCTGGTGGACGATCCGGTACTCGCCGGCGATTCCATCAAGCGCGCACTTGCCGAAGGGCACCCGAGTATCATAGCCGCGTGGCTGGGGCCCACAAAGCTGGCGACTGCAATCATGTATGCGACAGTTACGAATATTGTTGCCTATCTGCCCTTCCTGATGGTCACCGGAACTACGGGCGAGTTCCTGCATAGCTTGCCAATTGTTATGACCTGCTCGCTGGTGGCTTCGCGGCTGGTGTCCATGACATTTCTGCCGTTTCTCGCCTACTATCTCCTGCGTCCCGAGAAGAAGCCGGAGAAGACGATTGAGCAAATGCGCAGCGCAGGCTTCTATGGTTGGTATGCGCGGATCGCGCGGTACTCGATAGAACATCGCTGGAAGTTCTTCATCGGCTCTCTGGTTTTTCTGATCTTCGGTTTTTTTGTTTTCTCACGCTTGAACTCCGCGTTCTTCCCCGAGGACGTCCAGTACTGGTCATACATTGACGTTTGGCTTCCCAATGATGCCAATCTGAGCGCGACCAACGATACCGCGCTCAAGGTAGAGGAGACGGTCAGGGTGCAGGCCGCCAGGTTCGCACAACAACACGCGAAGCGCGACAGCCATTCCGCTCCCGTTCTCCGTTACATCACGACCTTTGTCGGCGGCGGAGGTCCGCGGTTCTGGTTTTCTGCGTCCCCCCAGCTGCAACAGTTGAACTATGCGCAGGTCCTGATCGAGGTTACAGACAAAGAAATCACCCCGCAGTTTATTCACGAACTGCAGCCGGTCCTCTCCGCGTCCATTCCCGGAGCGCGACTGGATGCACGGCAGTTGCTGACCAATCCCCTTGACTACCCGATTGAGATCCGCGTCTCCAGCACCGCCGATGTCAACGCAGCGGCCGAGAGCAATGACATTTGGCAATTGCGCAAGATTGCTGGCCAGGTCGAAGACATTTTGCGGTCGTCGCCGTTGGCCGAGCGGACGCGCAACGAATGGGGAGATCAGAATGCGCAAGTCGCGCTTACTGTGAATCCGGATCGCGCGAATCTGGCGGGCGTTACGAATATGGATGTGGCCAACTCGTCTGTCGCGGGAATCAGCGGAACCACCGTCGCCGCCCTTCAGGAAGGTCAGAAACAGATTCCAATTGTTGCCCGAATGCGAATGGATGAGCGCGCGCGCCTCTCTGATATTCAAAATCTCTATGTCTATGCCTCCCAGGACAACTCCAAGGTGCCGCTCACGCAACTCTCCCAGATCGACCACGATTTGGTGAACGGGCGCATCATTCGCCTGGAGCAGTTCCGCACCATGAACATACGTAGCTTCCCTATTGCCGGTCATCTGAGTTCAGAGGTGATGAAAGACGTAATGCCGCGCCTGCGGTCGCTGCAGGCGTCCTTGCCGCCGGGGTATCAAATGCAAATTGGCGGCGAATACTACAAGACCAAGTCTGGATTTAAGAATCTGGCGATGGTGATGGCAATCTCCTCCTTCGCCGTATTTCTCGCGTTGCTTTTTCAATTCAAGAACGCTATCAAACCCCTGTTGGTTCTGGCGGCGGCTCCTTACGGGATGATCGGTGCGTTCTGTGCTTTGTGGATCATGCATGAGCCCTTCGGGTTTATGGCCTTTCTTGGCGTTGCCAGCCTCGTCGGTGTCATCGTGAGCCACTCGATTGTGCTTTTTGACTTCATCGAGGAGCGCCACTATGCGGGCGATGATTTTGAGAACGCGTTGATTGACGCTGGAATTCTCCGGCTCCGGCCGGTACTGATCACCGTCTTTGCGACGGTGCTCGCCCTTTTCCCGCTCGCGCTGCATGGTGGGCCGCTGTGGAAGCCTCTATGTTATGCGCAGATTGGGGGTCTCCTGGTGGCGACCATTGTGACCAAGCTTCAGGTGCCGGTGATGTATGCAATTTTCGTGCTTGATCTGAAGGTGCTGGACTGGAAGGCAGTGGAGACACAGCCGATGGTAAGTGCAGTCGTAGCGTCGGAGCGTTAGACATTTCTGTTTTCTGAAGGAAGCGAAAGATGAGATATGGAATTAAATTCGCACTTGCGATCCTCTGCGCCTCGCTTCCGCTTTCAGTCGGCGGACAGAAGAAAACGGAGAGCCCGTCGCCGCACCCAGTCGGACCAGCCATTTTGCAGGAATACGATCAGTCGCTCGATCAGATTGCCGAGCGCGCGATGCGGTCCGTCGTTCAAATCGACGTCACCAGTTATAGCGTGCCGGAGCATGGCGAAGGCGACGATTCGCAGAACCTTCAGCGTCAGCGTGCGCTCGGCTCAGGCGTGATTGTTGATCCGGATGGATACATCATTACCAACAACCACGTCGTCTCCGGGGCCCTGCGCATCCGCGTAACTCTTGGGCCGGCGACCGTCGAATTAGTCACCGGCCGCACCGTTCTTTCCCACAAGGAACATGTCTACGATGCGAGGCTCATTGGTACCAATCGCTATGCCGATCTCGCAGTCATCAAGATCGAGGAGAAAAACCTGCCTTTCATTCCGCTCCAGGAGAATTATGACGTGAGGTTGGGCCAGACTGTGATCGCGATCGGGTCACCGCAAGGGCTCGTTCATACCGTGACTAAGGGAATTGTCAGCGCCCTCGGCCGACAGCCGGACAACGATCGCCCCATGGTCTACGTGCAAACGGACGCGCCGATCAATCCGGGCAACAGCGGCGGCCCTCTCGTGGATCGCAACGGAAGCCTGGTCGGAATCAATACCTTCATCTATACCTCGGGCGGCGGAAGCGAGGGCCTTGGCTTCGCGATTCCTGAACCAATCGTCCGGTACGCATACATGCAACTCAAGGAATTCGGCACGATCCCGGCCTCCACCATTGGAGCCCACGCACAGACCATTACGCCTGCATTAGCTGCCGGACTCAAGCTTCCTCAAGACTGGGGTGTGATGTTTTCCGACGTGGAAGCAAACGGGCCGGCCGCCGCTGCGGGACTCCAACCCAAGGATCTGGTGCTGACTATCGATGGAGTGCCGATTGATTCTCTGCCCAAGTACACGGCGTTTCTCTACCTGCATCCACGGGGGAGACCCATGGAGATGCAAGTGCTACGGGATGGCAAAGAGGTTTCGGCGTCGCTCACGCCCGTCCCATCGCTTCAGACGATTGACAACCTATCTGACCTCATCAACCCTGGGAAGGATCTCATTGTTCCTCTCGGCATCTTTGTGATCGATCTAAAAGGTGCCTTGGCGGATGCCTTGCAGACACGTGCTCATGTCCGGCGTTATCGTGGCTGGTCTGCTCAGTGGGGAACCCGCTACGCTCGCCGATCTTCGGGTTGGGGACGTGATTACCTCCGTCAACGGTCAGCCCGTGAGCGATGCGGAGCATCTTCGGCAGGATATCGTCGGCTTCAGGCTGGGAGACGCAGTTGCGCTTACGGTTGAGCGGCGTGGAGTCATGCAATACGTCGCCTTCGAGATGGAATAGGTACGACAGGTAGCCTCGGAGCTGATCACATTGAACAGACAGGCGAAGGACGGACAGCAACCTGCTATCCCTCAGCCGGCGACCAATTTGGTGAAACCGCGATGCTGATGGACAAACGCTGGGCCGCTGAGCCGCAGCCCGTTACCCTGGAACTCCACTTGCACCTCGGCATAATCTTCTCTAATTTCAATGACTTGTGTTGCGATGTAATTCCCTCCGCCCGACCATCAAATCGGTCCCTGACCACTCTTGTATTTCCTTCCCGATAAAGAACGTAGCTGACTTTGGTCACTACTCCGCGCGTCCACAAACTCGATTCGTTGCCGCTGAACAAGCACCATCCAAACACTGATCTGCATAGGTGTCGTACGAGCTTTCAATGAAAGTTCTTGCGGCGTTCATACACCCGAATCGGGCCCTATGCCATGCTGCAGTTGCGTTCGGAGGCTTTTCCTATGATGAAAATTGTCCTGCTGCTGAAGCTCGCGAAGAGAAACAGCACCCTCGCTCTGAGCACGGTGATTCGCCCCATGATCTGGTCATGATCTGGGCGGCAATTTAGCGCCTGCCGCCGTGGCGCAGCCGATCAGAATCCGCCGTGGTGCGGCGCACTGGCCTGCGGAGGCACGGCGGCGAGCACGCGGTCCTGCCGATCTTGCTTCCTCTGCTTCGGCTCGAACACTGCAAACCCGCCACTGTTCGAGATGTAGATGCGGTTGAATATCCAGGTCGGCAGCAGGCCGCCGATGTTCCGGCCAGGTCCCCTGGAGGTAAGCACATGGCTCGGCAACTCTCTGGATTTGCCGTCGATCTCCAGATGAAGGTCCCGCACATTTGCCAGGAGCTGGCGCCCGGCCGTATCCGCGACGAAGCTTTCCGGATATCCGATGCCCGAGCTTTCGATCCCACCGAAAACCACCGGTGCTGCAGCTCCGGAGTCCAGCAGAAAATCCATCTCGCCCATGCCGTTGTCGTTCACGCTTAGATGGACAGCCAGGTTAGCGTACTTCGGATCGTTCCCGAATGCTTCACGGCGAAGCGGAACATGATGGCCATCCAGCGATCGCGCAAGTTCTCCATCAGTGTCGAACTCTATTAGCTTGTGCTTGTAATCCAACAGGAAATCTGCGTGGATCAAAGCATTCTGTCCCAGCACGCCCCGCGCTGTTGGTGCAATATTGCGCAGGCCACTTAGGTCACGGACCATCACCACCACGTTCTCTTCCGCCATCGGTCCAATCGCCATGCGACGCGCGACCGCGAGCGATGTCGGTTTGCGCTCCGTGAGCGTGGTCACGGTGCTTTGTCCCCGCACCTCGAGCGCCAGCTCTTGCCCTAGCTCAGGATCCACGCTGGTGATCGTGGAACCGGTATCCAACATGAACTCGTAAGGACCCTGCCCATTCACCGTCACCGGAATCATGACAGCGAATCCTTTTACAAAATGAAATGGCACCGGGGCACGCCCGGGCGCGACCGCAAAGGACGCCGGCGCCACACAAAATAGCGCCATGAGGACCAGGAGACATGGAATAGGGGCAGAGCAGCAGAGAGTAAAGCCGGAGCGACGGAATGTATGTCCGGCGCTGAATGTGACATGAGAGTTGCGTGGCATGCACCCTCCTCGGCGATTTCGGTTTTCAACCTATGTCGGAGAGAATTGGTGCGTCAGCTGCATAGCGATGGGACAGCGCACTCGTGCGGTGAACCGTGCCTGCGCCGCGCCGGAACGTTTCGCCGGGTGCGCCGCAGAGACATTCGTGTGACAAACCTAGCAGCCTTATTGCCGAGGATTTCGGCGCACCCGCACAGCATCCGGTCATGTTCTTCGCGCAGGGTCTTTGGCGCTCCCCAGCTAAGAGGGGTGCCAGGTCATGTCGACGCGGACGGGGATCTCATTCTTGATCGGCACAGTGAGGAACGTGGGCGGGGGGATTTTGAAGTCCGTGAGCGTGGAGGGTATGGTGCCGGTGATGTGGTGATTCGGGCCTTCTACTGTCTGATGAAAGGCCACGTGGGAGTAGTGCGCGGTGTTGCCGGCAAACTGGACTTCCAGGTCGCAATCCAGCGAAGGCGCGGCGAGCGAGGCCTGCGTCAGTCGGAAACGCACCGTGACGATGGGAAACTCTGCACCTCGCGTGGTCTGAATCATGTGCAGGTCTCGGTTACTATCTCCGGAGTCAAAGGATTTGACCGGCACCGCGACCAGGAAGTCGCATTGACCTGCGTGGCAGACTCCTTTGCCGCGTGCAGCGTGGCTGACGCCATCGATCTCATGGATGGGATGGGACATGTGGTAGGTGAGGGTCGACTGGTCGAGCATCCAGGACTGATCGGTTTGCGGTATCTGCGCAACAGCAAGTGGTGCGAACAGCAACAGTGCGAGCAGTGGTGTCCTATGCATCGGCGGCTTAGAACTTCAGCGATCCTAAGTGAATGGGCCAGGTGACTGCGACGATGGCAGCGCTGTAGGCGGCGACCGTGGTCCACGCGACTGCGGCATGCGCGGAGGCGATGCCGTGGACCTTCTCGCCATTGTTGGCCTGGTCGTATGCCATGGCGCCGAGGATAGGGGTCAGGATCATGCCGGGACCGTGGATGTAGATTAGATACTTATGCAGCCTGATGCCGCCGCGGGCTGATGCATCGGAGACCTTGGGCGCTCGAATGGCGTAGGAAGCGGTGAAGGCATACATGGTGACGGAAGCCGCGCCGAGACCGACATGGATGTCGCGGCCAGTAGCGTTGTCCTTGCCGTTCTTCAGGTCGGGCGGCGCGAAGGCTGAGGTGATGCAGGCGCCGGCGAGCGGAGCGAGAGTAATGAGGCCGAGGCGCTGGTGAATGCGGAGCATGCGGGTGTGCCGGTCGAGGCGAGCCTGCAAATCTGGATCGGGCTTCGTCTGACTGGACGAGAGCCCGAGATCGCTCAGTGATGGCGGCGCGGGCGTCTGAGGATCCTGCCCGGCTGGCTTGGGCAGCGCCTGCCTTGATTGTGATTGCTGCGGCTGCTGATCGGCTTGGAGCGGAGTTGCCGGCACTGCGGGCGTGGGAGCATCGGGAAGCAAGAACAGGTTGGCTGTTTCAGCCTGCATCGTTTGGGCGACGAGTGAAGCGGATGGGCTGAGAAGCGCAAGAACGCCCAAGGCAAAAAGCACATTCCTTACGCGCGCACTGCTTACGCGCATGATTCGGGGCCGTACTTGCTTATACATGCATCCTTCTCAAGCCTCGATAAAGGATCGTGCCTGGTATCGCGAGGTCAGATGCCTGGTATCGCGAGGTCAGAGTTGATGAATATACCCGCGTATCTTAATTTTAGATGAAGGTTGCAGCAACGCGGGCGACGGCAAGATGAATGGAAATCGCCTGTCGTTGCGGAGATTCGACTCGACATCTGCCTGCACAGATTGCGTTACACGTCCACACGAACGCCGAACAGGGTGATAAGCAACGGGGCCTGATCAGCGCTGATGAGGAGGCCCGCCATGCTTTCGGGCGTGCCGCGCATGCCATCAATGCGGCAGTCGCGGATGTCGGCGCCCGTGAGCTTCGCGTGGGATAGATCGGCGCGGCTCAGGTCGCATTTGCGGAATACCGTGCCGGAGAGATCGGCCGCATAGAAGTCGGCTTCGGCGAGATTGCAGTGCTCGAAGACGCAGTGTTGCAAGCGAGCCATGCGCAGCAGGACGAGGTTGAGCTTGCACTCCTGAAATAAAACACTGTTCCACTGCGCCTGATTGCAGGTCGCGCCCGTGAGCCGTGTGGATACGATCTCTACGCGTTCGAGCGAACTGCTGCTCAGGTTGATATTCGCTAAATCAGAGTTTTCGATACGTGCATCGCGCATGCGCAGGCGCTCTGCTTCGGGAGCGGAGAGGGTCACGGAACGCCAGATGCAGCGGTCGACCGTTACCGGCTGTCCGCGGGGACTCAGGAGCGGCGGCAATATCGTATCTGTTGCGGTTGCATCCGCCACGGCGCCCGAAGTCAACTGCTGCGAGAAAGTCTCATTCAGCAGCGAGAGGTCAATGTCCGGTACGATACGTCCCTTCGGCTTCGCCGCCATCGCACCAGAGTATATGGACTGAAATACCTGCTAGTGGGCTGCGAAATACGAGGACGATCATTTATGCAGCCGCCCGCGGTTCTGGATTGTCAGGCGGCGGATCTGCTGCTGGTGCTGGCTGGATGCGCGGCAGACGTCTTGCGGATCAGGCGTTCGTAGGTGCCCCATTCGATGCGATAGGCATCGATCTTGTGCCGAAGCGCTTCTGGGTCCAACACAACAGATTTGTCCAGAAACCACTCGTGGCGGCGAATGTGGAACTCAAGCTCGGCCTGCCGATTACGCCAGCAGGCGATTGCACCGGGCTGATGCATGACTGCACCTCAACTGTGGGGATGGTCGAGACCCCTATTATGTAGATCACTTGTTGTGACTTGGCAAGTCGTTGTTTGAGGCGAGTCTTAGCCCTAAGCTATATACTTTGTTTTCAATAGCTTCGCTGCTATGCGGATCTCTGCGGCGGGCTGACCCTGACTGCGATTGAAATCTGGCATCTCTACTTTAACGATCTCTCATTAATGTGAGGACCAGGCTGCTGACCCCATTCCACGCAATCTGCACCCCGATGCAGAGCAGCAGGAAGGCTATTACCCGCACCACGCCTCGGGCAGTCTGGGGCGAGATCTTTCGCGTAATCAGTGGCGCATAGGCATAGGCGAAGTACACCAGCACGCACAGCACAATAACGGCGATCAAGATGCCGAGGTGGGCAAGCAGCTTCGGGATGAGACCGTGAATCGAAGCATTCGCGGTCAAGGTCAACATGATGACGATGCATCCAGGACCGGCGGTTATGGGGAAGGTCAGCGGATAAAACGTCTGCTGGTAGAGCTTTTCTATGTCCGAGGGCGGCGCCTGATCTTCCTTCTCCTGCTGATGAGCATTCGCGCCCTGCTGATTGAGCAGCGACCATCCCATCGCGGCGAGTACCAAACCGCCGGCGACCTCCACAATGCCGACAGAAACACCGAAGAAGGAGAGAATGGCCGCTCCAACGAGTTCGATGATTAGCAGGAAGATAACGGTATTGATGGCGATCTTGCGGGCCAGGCGGCGATAGACCTCAGGAGGGGCTGTGCCGACGACGCCGTAGAAGACCAGGGCCGAGCCGAGCGGATTGACAAGCGGCAACAGCGCGCTGAATGCGATCCCGAGCTGGCTCCACACAAGGCGAATCATTGGTGATGAATGTAGCAAATCCCTCCGGAAGACAAGCGGAGATCAACCGGAATGGGGCGGATCGCAATATTTCATTGCTCGCAACTGAGGTCCACAAGGGCGGGTGGAATGCTTTACGCTGCCAGCAGGCGATGAGACGATTCTGGAGCGCGAGCGGTATTCAGGTGTCGTCTGCGTTGATGTGTCTGCTGATGGCTGGCTGCACCCGCGGCCATCCGCACACCATCGCCGTAATCCCGCAGACCACCGCGCAGGAGATCTGGGAGGCGGAACATGCCGGCGTGGCCAAGGCACTGCTCGGCACGCAATGGAAGGAACGCTGGAACGGCCCCAGCAGCGAGACTGAGGTAGACCGGCAGATCGCGCTGGTGCAGGAGGCGATTCGCCAGCGAGACGGCGGCGTGATATTGGCGCCCGATCATCCTCTTGCATTGACTACAGCAGTGCGAAGAGCGGCGGAAGAGGGCATGCCTGTCGTGGTGGTGGATGCGACGTTGAACCTGCCGCCATCACTTGAAGTGGATTATCTGCTGAATGATGAGCAACAGACCGGTGAACTTGCCGCGGATCGTATGGGCGCCATTCTGCACGGGCACGGCACGGTGGCGGTGTTGGGTGAGACACCGGCCTTGATGGGTACGGTCGCGCGCGCTGAAGCGTTTCGCCGGAGGATGGCAGCCCACTATCCAGGAATCGCGGTACTCGATCCGCTGCCGGGCAGGTTTCGCACCAATCTTGCGGAGCAGGATACGGAAGAGCTGCTGAGTCGCCATCCGGAGCTCAACGCGATCTTCACGCTGACTGTGGGCGCCACGCGCGGAGTCTATCGCGGACTCAAACTGAAGCAGCGTATCCATCAGGTGCACCTCCTCGCGTGCGATCAGGACCTTGACCTCGTCTATTACCTGCGGCTGGGCGAGATCGATTCGTTGGTGGCGGAGAACACCTATGCCATGGGCTACCAGGCGACGCGGCTGATCACGGAGCACCGCGCGGGCGGGGCGGAGCGGGCGGCGGGTGTCAGAGAGGGACGAGTGTTGCGCTTTGCACCGCGATTGGTGACGCGCGAAAACGTGGACACACCGGAGATCCAGCAAATGCTGAATATGGACTGGAGACCGACCGAGTGAGCAGCGGCAGCAGGTTCGCTGGCAGACGGCTTTGGTTGATCGCCGCACTTGGCGTGCTTGCGCTGCTGGCTGGCAGTATTGCCGCATGGCGCTGGTTCGCGGCAGCGCGACCCCTCTACCGCGATGATTTTGCGCAGAATCGCGCGGATGAATGGCATGCTGTGGGCGGTGCATGGCGGCTGGCGGGCGGATCCATGCATAACGACTCCGACGAACGCGGGGCCAAGATGCTGACCGGCTCCTATCGCTGGAGCGACTATCGCCTTCAGGCCGACGTGGAGTTGCTGGGCGAGGGTGGCGACGCCGGTGTGGTGGTGCGATCAAACGACGAAGAGCCGGGCGTGGATGCCTACAACGGCTACTACGTCGGCGCCCGGATGTATGACAGCTCGCTGCTGATTGGGCGCTCAGACCACGGATGGTTGGAGGCTGCCCCCGTCCCCCTGCCCGGCCTGCGCAGCCATGTCTGGTATCACCTGGACGTCGTAGCGGTGGGCTGCAGCATTGCCGCAATCGCCACCGAACTGGGATCGATGCATGAAGCTCGCGCCTTCTTTCAGGAGCCGGACTGCGTGCGCAGCGGCCGTATCGGGTTGCGCTCCCTGGCGACGGGCGCTGCCTGGCGCAACGTGCAGGTCGAGCCCGCCAATCAGGCCGAGCTGGCAGCGCTGGCGGGCCCATCGCCGCGTGTGCTTCATCCGGATTTCCCGAAGAGCGAGGCCGCCTTCAATGCGTCCCACAGTTTCCCCACCTTCGACGATCCCGCATTGCGGAGACGGTTCTTCGGCGATCAGGCACCGCAGATTGAGATCACCCCGATTGCCCGCATAGCTGAGCGGATTTCGGGAAAGCAGGATCAATTAGCAACAGTACGTGGCACGGTATCGCTGACCTCGCCTACGCTTTTTGTGCAGGATGACACGGGCGGAATTGCGCTGCCCGATCCGATTGCGCCAGCATTGAATCTGGGTGATGAGGTGGAGGCCACCGGCACGCCGGCGGCTTCCGGCGATCCGATCGGGGCCGCCGCCATGCTGCCTCACGCGCGAGTGCGGTTGCTGTGGGACCACACGCCGGCAGCCCCTTTGTCGATCACTGCGGGACAGGCAGCCACGGGCAACTACGATGCACGGCTGGTTGAGGTGCAGGGCGAGTTGACGGGCGTGCACGTGGGGGCCGACGGCAGAACGCTGGTGCTCGAGCTCGCGAGCGGCGCACAGGCGTTTCGCGCCTTCATCCCCGCAGGTCAATCGGCGGCATTCTATCGGCGCATGGTACCGCGCAGCCTGCTGAACCTGCGCGGAGTGTGCACGCTGGAGCGGCGGTATACCGAGGGCGTGACATCGTTTGCTCTGCTGCTGCGCTCCACCGAAGACATCGACCGGCTGGCAGGGCCGCCATGGTGGACGCCGTGGCGGCTGGCGGAGATCGGCTCGGCCATTCTGCTGCTGTGCCTGCTGGCGCAGTATCTCTACAGCCGCGCGAAGCAGTGGCGCTGGCGGGCGATCGTGCAGGAACGCGAGCGCCTGGCGCACGAGCTGCATGACACGCTGGCGCAGAGTTTCGCCGGTGTTGCTTTCCAGTTGCAGGGCATTCGCAATGGGCTCGAGCACGCAGATCAGGCGGGTATCGCGCGCGTGAACCAACAGATCGAGCTGGCATGCGATGTGGTGCGCCAGACGCATGAGGAGGCGAGTCTCAGCATCGCGATGCTGCGCGAGGAGTGGCCGGCAGGCAAGGAACTCGGCGCGGCGCTGGAAGAGTGCGCGGCGAGTATTGTGGCCGGCGGGCAGGTGCGGATCGTGCGGAAAGGACGCGCGGAGGGGCGCGGTGGACCCGCGCATATTCCGGTTCGTGTCGCCGATGCGCTTTTTCATATCGGCAGGGAAGCGATCGTGAATTCGGTGCGCCATGCCGATCCCACGCAGATCGTGCTCTCCATCGAATACGAGGTGAAGCACGTCACGTTGATTGTGGAAGATGAAGGCAGAGGTTTTGATCCGGCGCAGCAGACACGCGGTTTTGGCCTCCGAGGAATGGAAAAGCGCGCGCGCAGTATCGGCGCGCAGCTGGCGGTCACAAGCCAGACTGGCAGGGGCACGCGCGTGCAGGCGACGGCGCCGCTCCAAGGACATATGAGCGCGCGTGGATTCTGGGGAACGCTGCGGAGCCGCTTGCGGCAGCGCATCCTACCATCGCGCAACGGCTCAGGCGGTCGCGCCGATTGGGCACAAGAGCCTGCTGTGCGGCGAAACGGCAGCCGCGTTGGTTGACACTTCGCGGCCGAGCCGCTAGCGTTAATGCTACGGAGTATGACCATCCATCGCCATCATCGCCATCCCCATCATCACCACGTGGCGAACGTGTCGGCGGACTCCTCCGGAAGATAAGCAGCAAACCGAGATCAGGTCCAGCAGCCCGCCGATGCCAAGCAACGGTGGGCTTTTTGCATTCAGGCGAACAAAACGGAGAGAGACACGTGAGCAGCGAGGCAAATATAGATTTCGCAAAGATGGACGGCCTGGTGCCCGCCATCGTGCAGGATGCCGCCAGCAGAGAGGTCCTGATGGTGGGCTTTTTCAATGAAGAGAGCTACCGGCGCACGCTGGAGAGTGGCTACGTCACCTTCTGGAGCCGCACGCGGCAGAAGCTGTGGATGAAAGGCGAATCGAGCGGCAATCGCCTGCGCGTGTTGAAGGCCTTTACGGACTGCGACCAGGACACGCTGCTGTTTGAGGTGGTAGTCGAAGGCGATGGGCTGGTGTGCCATGAAGGCACCGTAAGCTGCTTTACGCGGCCCATTGCTATCGATGTTGCAGCCGAGGTGCGCGCGTGACGGCAACGGCAAAGAAATTGAAGCTCGGCATACCGAAGGGCAGCCTCCAGGATGCGACCATTGCGCTGTTCGAACGGGCGGGCTGGCGCATTTATGCGAATGGCCGCTCGTATTTTCCGCAGATCGATGATGCGGAGATTGATTGCATGCTGATCCGCGCGCAGGAGATGTCGCGCTACGTGGAGAAGGGTGTCCTGGATGCGGGCCTGACCGGCGTCGACTGGGTGGTAGAGAGCGGGCTGGATGTAGAGAGCGTGGCGAGCCTGACCTATGCGAAGCAGAGCCGCAACAAGGTGCGCTGGGTGCTCGCGGTGCCTGAGGACTCCCCATACAAGCGCGCGGAGGACCTGGAAGGCAAGACGATTGCGACGGAGCTGGTCGAGGTATCGAAGAGATATTTCGCGGCCAAGGGGGTGAATGTTCGAGTCGAATTCAGTTGGGGCGCGACGGAGGTGAAGCCGCCGACGCTCGCCGATGCCATCGTGGAGGTGACGGAGACCGGCAGCTCGTTGCGCGCGAACCGGCTGCGCATCATCGACACAGTGATGGAGAGCGAGACGCACCTCATTGCGAATCGCAGCGCGATGCAGGACGCGTGGAAGCGCGAGAAGGTGAGCAACCTGGCACTGATGCTGAACGGTGCGATTGCCGCCCAGGGGCAGGTTGGACTGATGCTGAATGTGCGGCGGCAGCATCTCGACGCTGTGTTGCAGGTGCTGCCCGCCCTGAATTCGCCGACGGTTTCGCCGTTGCGCGATGCGGAGTGGACGGCAGTGAATACCATTCTGGAAGAGGGCGTGGTGCGCGATGTGCTGCCGCGGTTGAAGGCGGCAGGCGCCACCGGCATCGTGGAGTATCCGCTAAATAAGGTCGTCATTTAAGCAGGCGTGTTGTTTCAGGAGGAGCACTTTGGAACTACTGACAACCAGCGGTGGCGGGGGCAGAAAAATCGAGCGGCTGCTTCTGACACTGGAACAGCGCGGGACGGCGAGCCTGGATCGCGTGGACCGGCAGGTGCGACGCATTGTGGACGATGTGCGGCGCGGCGGTGACCGTGCATTGCTGGCCGCGCGCGCACACTTCGATGGAGTGCCGCGGAAGCAGCCACTGCGGATCGCACCGGCGGAGCTCCATCGCGCATGGGAGGAGACCAGCCCGGAGCTGCATGCGGTCTTGAAGCTGGCCGCGCGCAACATCATGGAGTTTGCAAAACGCCAGTTGCCGCAGGAGTGGGACACAGAACCTGTGCCCGGGGTGAAGACGGGACAGCGCGTGCGGCCGCTTGCGGCGGTGGGATGCTATGTGCCGAGCGGACGGCATCCGCTGCCTTCCTCGCTGTTGATGACCGCAATCCCGGCACAGGTGGCGGGCGTGCGGCGCATCGTAGTGGTGTCGCCACGTCCTGCCCGCGAGATGCTTGCGGCGGCGGCGCTGCTGGGTATCGAAGAGGTGTACCACGTGGGCGGCGCGCAAGCGATCGCCGCACTTGCATACGGAACTCCGTCGATGCCGCGCGTGGACAAGATCGTTGGACCGGGCAGCTTGTATGTCACCGCAGCTAAGCGCCTGGTCGCGTTCGATTGCGGCATCGACATGCTGGCTGGCCCGACGGAGATTGTTGTGTGCAGCGAACGCGGACACCCAGAGGCGATCGCCGCCGACCTGGTCGCGCAGGCGGAGCATGATACGGAAACGCTGAGCGTGCTGTTGACCTCCCAGCCGGCGCTCGCCAAATACGTGATGCGCGAGGTGAAGGAGCGGTCCCGACGCAATCCTGTTGCGCGCGAGGCGCTTCGCGGTCGAGGATACGTGATCGTTACGGATACGAAGGAGCATGCCCAGGAGATTGCGAACCGTCTGGCGCCGGAGCACCTGACGGTGGATAGCGAAGAGGATCTGGCATGGGTGCGGAACGCAGGTTCGGTGTTCATCGGCAACTGGTCATCGCAGCCGCTGGGCGATTACGTCTCCGGGCCGAATCACACGCTGCCAACTGGCGGAGCGGCGCGCATTCGCGGCGGCCTCAGTGTCATGGACTTTGTAAAACTGGTTACCGTGCAAAGCTATACGCCTGACGGCGTGCGCGCGCTGGGACCTGCTGCAGCGGCGCTGGCACATGCGGAAGGATTGAACGGACATGCAGAAGCAGTCGAGCTGCGGATCAGTCGCGCCGAAGCCGCGGGAGCTGCGCGTGCGTGAGCCTGTCGCAACGCGCGCGCCGGAGCCGCGAGTGGGTGTGCGGCGTATGAAGGAGTATCACCCGCCGGTTGCCGGTCGCGACGGGCTGCGGCTCGACTTCAATGAGAACACTCTCGCCTGCTCTCCGCGCGTGATCGAAACGTTGCAGAGCATCACGGCTGCCGACCTGACGCGCTATCCGGAGCGCGGGTCTGTGGAGGCGATTGTTGCCGCGTCTCTCAATGTTGCGCCGCCGCAGGTACTGCTGACCAACGGCGTTGATGAGGCGATTCACGTGCTGTGCCAGGCGTTTCTGGATCGCGGTGACGCCATGCTGCTGCCGGTACCGACGTACAGCATGTATGAGGTCTATGGTTCTGCGGCGGAGGCGCAGATCGATGCCGTGCTGGCTGGCGATGATTTTCGTTTCCCGCTCGATGCGATGCTTCATGCGATCCATCCGCGCACGCGGCTGATTGCGATTGCCAACCCGAACAGTCCGACCGGCGCGACGGTCGCACGGGATGCGATCGTTGCGGTTGCCGAGGCCGCGCCGCAGGCGGTCGTGCTGGTGGACGAGGCTTATTATCACTTCTTCGGCGAGACGGTGCTGGACCTGATCGGCACGTTACCCAATCTGGCTGTCGCGCGGACATTTTCGAAGGCGTATGGCCTGGCGGGTCTGCGCCTGGGTGCGTTGATTGCAGCGGAGGAAACGATGCACTGGCTGCGGCGTGTGATCTCGCCATACAGCGTGAACCAGCTTGCGCTTGCCTGTTTGCCTGCTGTACTGAAGGACCACGCATATCTGGACTGGTATGTGTCCGAAGTGCGCGCGGCGCGCACGGAACTCGCGCAGACGCTGACGGAACTCGGGCTTGAGCACTGGCCGAGTGAGGCGAACTTTATCCTGACCCGCATAGGCGCCGCGCATGGCGCGTTTGTGAAGGCGATGCGCTCGCGCGGCATTCTGACGCGTGATCGCTCCGCCGATCCTGGCTGCGACGGGCTGGTACGCATCACGGTGGGAACGCGCGAGCAGATGCAGCAGGCGCGTGTGGCGATCGAGAGCTCATTGAAGGAGATTGGATGGCGCGCGTAAACAAGGCAAAGAAGTCTGCGGTCGCGGTAACGCGCACGGCAATACTGGACCGCAACACGACGGAGACGAAGATTTCTCTGAAGCTGACCATCGAGGGTCACGGCCGCTACAGCGTGAGTACCGGCATCCGCTTCTTCGACCATATGCTGGAACTGTTCACGCGGCACGGCGCATTCGATCTGGAGCTCAACTGCAAGGGCGATCTCGACGTGGACCAGCACCACACGGTGGAAGACGTCGGCATTGCGCTGGGTGAGGCTGTCGACCAGGCGCTTGGTGATAAGAAAGGCATCCTGCGTGCTGGGTATTTCGTGATGCCGATGGATGAGACGCTTGCTGTGGCGGCGATCGACCTGAGCGGCCGCGTCGCGTGCGTGGTGAAAAGCAAGGTGAAGACGAGGCTGGTGGGCGATTTGCAGACCGAGCTGGTGGAAGACTTCTTCGAAGGTTTTGCACGCGGCGCGAGGGCGAATGTGCACCTGAAGACGCTGTATGGGCGGTCCAGTCACCACAAGGTGGAGGCGCTGTTCAAGGCATTTGCGCGTGCACTGCGGGTGGCCTGCTCGCGCGACAAGCAGCTTGGCGAAATGCTGCCGAGCACCAAAGGTCTGCTGTGATCGCGGTCATCGACTACAGGGCCGGCAACCTGACCTCGGTGATGAAGGCGCTGAACGCGCTCGGGGCCACGGCGCAGATCACTGAAGACCCCGCCGTGGTGCGCGCGGCGGAGCGCGTCGTGCTGCCGGGCGTGGGGCACTTTGCGGCGACGGCGCGTCTGCGCGAGACCGGAATCGAAGATGCGGCACGTGAGGCGATCGCAGCCGGAGTGCCATTTCTCGGCATCTGCGTGGGACTGCAGTGGCTGTTTGAAGGCAGTACAGAGGCGAATGGAGTGCCAGGTCTGGGCGCGATCAGTGGCTGCTGCACGCGCTTTCCCGAAACGCACAAGGTGCCGCATGTGGGATGGAACACGCTTGAACCTGCGCCGCAATCGCGATTGCTTGCCGCACTTCCGGCACAGCCGTTTGTCTATTACACGCACAGCTATCGTGCGCCGCTGGTGGAGGAGACCGTGGGCGTGACGGACTATGCCGGGCCCTTCAGCGCAGCGGTGGAACGGGGTAATCTCTTCGGCGTGCAGTTCCATCCGGAAAAGTCCGCTGAAGTGGGGCTGCAGGTGTTGCGCAACTTTCTGGCGGTGCCACGATGCTGACCAAGCGCATCATTGCCTGCCTCGATGTCACGGCGGGTCGCGTGGTGAAGGGTGTACGCTTCGTCGACCTGCTTGATGCGGGTGACCCGGCGGAGCTGGCGCATCGGCATGCTATGGCGGGTGCCGACGAGATCGTGCTGCTCGATATCACCGCTACGCACGAGGGCCGCAAGACCCTGGTGGACACGGTGGCTCGCACGGCTCGCGAGATTTTCGTTCCGTTCACCGTGGGCGGCGGTGTGCGGACGCCGGAAGATGCGGCAGCGCTCTTCGATGCGGGCGCGGACAAGATCAGCGTGAACTCGGCTGCGATCGCGAATCCATCGCTGATCGGCGAAGTCGGCCGCAGCTTCGGTTCTCAGGCCGTGGTAGTAGCCATCGATGCGCGCCGCGGAAACGGTAGCGCGGAGACGTCGGAAGTGTATGTGAGCGGTGGCCGCAATCCGACTGGGCGCAAGTTGCTGGACTGGGCGCGCGAGGCGGAGGAGCGCGGCGCCGGCGAGATCCTGCTGACCTCCATGGATGCGGATGGTACGCGCAACGGATTCGACTGCGAACTGACCGCTCTTGTCAGCAGCGCGTTACGGATCCCGGTGATCGCATCGGGCGGGGCAGGGAACGCGCAACACTTTGTCGATGTGTTCAACGCCGGATGCGCGGACGCGGCACTCGCGGCAAGCATCTTTCACTTCGGCATTGCGGATGCTCGCGAGTTGAAGAGAGAGCTGGCGGCCCAGGGTGTGCCGGTGAGGCTGCCATGCTGATTCCGTCGATCGACCTGATGGGCGGCCGCATCGTGCAACTGGTGCAGGGGAAGGAGCTGAAGCTTGCCTTCGATGATTTCGAGCACTGGATCGAGCGCTTCTCGAGCTATCCCATGGTGCAACTCATCGACCTGGACGCGGCGATGCGACAGGGGAGCAACCGCGCGTTAATCGAGCAGATAGCGCAACGGCTGCCGTGCCAGGTGGGCGGCGGCATTGGATCTGTTGATCGCGCGCGCGAGATGCTGGCAGCGGGCGCGCGCCGCGTGATCATCGGCTCCGCGTTATTCGACGCTGCCGGCCTTACGAAAGAACAGCTGGTGCGCCGCGATTTCGCTCACGAACTCGCCGACGCCGTCGGAGTAGAGCGGCTGGTCTTCAGCGTGGACACACGGGAGGGCCGCATCGCGATCAAGGGATGGAAGCAGCAGGTGGACCTGACGCCGGAGATGGCGATAACCGCGCTGGAGCCATACTGCGCTGCGTTTCTTTACACGCACATCGATCGCGAGGGCACCATGCAGGGCTTTCCCCTCGACGTGGCGCGTAGATTACGTGAGATCACGCAGCGGCAATTGATTGTCGCCGGCGGCATTCGTGAGCAGCAAGAGATTGATGTTCTCTCCGCAATGGGAGTGGATGCAGTAGCCGGGATGGCCGTCTATCTTGGACGGTTGGCAGTATAGCGCGCTGCCACGGCTGCGTCCCGCCGCTTCACGGTGACACCAATGATGATGAACAGCAGGGCCACCGCGCCTTCGAGCGCGGCATTGCCGGGACGATGACGCAAGAGGCCGGCCAAGGCAATCGCTCCCCAAAAGAGCGCCAGTACGAACCATAGGATGTAGCGTCGCATCGCGGACCAGTATGTGGACCAGTATAAGGCGCGGCTGCAGAATACTTCGACAGTGCAACTTGGCGGCGCCTGCGTCCGTCCTTGTGTAGTCAGGTTCTGTTACTGTGCAGGTGGCCAATGATTGCGCGACTCTTGCCGGTGTTGACTATCACTCTTCTGGCTCTCGCTACATCTTCTCCGCAAGCATCTGCTCAGACAAGCGGCTCCGGCTCTCAGCCCGGATATTCCCTCCAGGCAAATTCTCGCGTCGTGCTGACAGACGTTACGGTGACAGATAAGAAGGGCAATCCGGTCCACGGTCTCAAGGCATCCGATTTCCGCATCTCGGACAATAAGAGCCCGCAGGAGATTGCGTCGTTTGAGGAGCACCACTAATGGAGAGACGACGCCTGTATTGGAGGCTGCGCTCGCGCCCGGTGTCTACAGCAACGACTATCTCGCGCATCCCCCTCATGTGCTGAATATTCTTTTTCTGGATCTGACGAATATCTCCATTGAGGACCAGATGTATCTGGGATATCAGCTGGGAAAATTCTTCGATGGGTTGCAACCCGCCGACCAGGTTGCCATCTATGCGCGTACTGCAGGCGCAAGCATTCTGCTGCAGAGCTTTACCTCGGATACTGCTCGCCTGCGTGCAGCCGTGCGCAGAATCATGCCGCGATTTCCACCGCCTAACAATCTTTATCTAGATGAGTTCGACACTTTGCAGCAGATCGAGTTCTATATCGGGCAGATACCGGGCCGCAAGAATGTCCTGTGGTTCTCTGGCGGCTCCACGTTCTTCCTGCGCCCGGATGTCACTTCTTTAAGCGTGCAGGATAGGTGGCGCACGGTCTATGACGAGTTGGAGGCGCAGCGCATCGCTATTTACCCGATCGATGTCCGGGGACTGACCATCCGGGGCGGACCGATCATGCTGGCGCAGCATGCAGTGATGAACAATGTTGCCGAAGCTACGGGTGGCCGCGCCGTCTATGACTACAACGGACTGGCGCTGGCGGCGACCGAAATCATCCATAACGACAGCCAGTACTACACCTTGACTTACACGCCGCACGATTTTCGCTACGACAACAAGTGGCATAAAGTACGTGTCACCGTCCCAGGCACCAATTACACGCTGAGTTATCGGCGCGGATATTTTGCCGACGGCGCAAATCCGATGGCGCCGAAACAGAACCGATCTCGCACTCGCTTGTTGGCCGGCGGAGAGACCACGAAACTGCAGCCCACGAGCAATGAGCCCATCGTCTTCCAGGCCAGCGTGCATGAGGGCGCAGTGACTTCGCCGCCGAGCGCGACCGGCACCGTGCAGTCTGTACCGCGGAAGGGAACCGCACCCTTCGCCGTTCAGTACGTACTTCCGCTCGGCGCATTTCAGATGACGACCGCCGGTGGAAAGTCCACAATCGATTGTGGCGCGGCCGTCATCGCGTTTAACGACAAAGGGACGATAGTAGCCCACCATGCCCAGGAGGTCGCGTTCACCTTGAAAGGCGATGCGGCAGCCCATCCCATGGGAAAGCTCCTGCCCTTCAGCCTGGAGATCGATCTTCCCCAGGGCGATGTCTACCTCTACGTTGCGGCATGGGACCTGACGAGCAAACGCCTGGGCACGCTGGAAATTCCCTATCACATCGAAGCATCAAAAAAAATCAAGACCGCCTCACAGCCGAAATAGCCATCGCCATCTGATCCGCGTGCTGCCTCCGGGATGCGGCAGGCATCAGGGCGGCTGGTATTCTTAATGGTTTGCATCAGAGATCTTCGAGAGCAGCAGGACAGGGTGAACGGATGGCGGCGGCGGCCAAAGCGAGTGGATTGCGGGTAGCGAAACGGCTGGACGAGGTCGGCTTCTCCGATATCGTGGTCGTCCGTAATAAGGTGATGGAGCTGCGCGCCGCGGGCCAGACGGTACATGCCTTTCACGGTGGCGAGCCGTTCTTCGAAACGCCAGAAGCCATCAAGCAGGCGCTCTATGCCGCGGCCGAGGAGAACAAGACGCGCTATGCGCCCTCCTCCGGAATCGCGCCGCTACGCGCTGCGCTTGTAGACAAGCTGCGCGAGCGCAACGGCATTCAGGCGACAGCGGACCAGGTGTTGATTACTGTGGGCGGCGCGCACGCACTTTATTGTGCCTTTCATGCGGTGCTGGACCCGGGTAGCGAGTGTCTGCTCTTTTCGCCTTATTGGACGCCGATCGCCGATATGATCCGTGGCGCGGAGGCCCGGCCGATCTATGTGCCGACTGCGGCGGCACGCCGCTCCGGTATTACGGCGACGCTTGAACAGCTCACCACGCCGGAGACGCGCGCCATCTACTACAACACGCCGCAGAATCCGAGCGGCGTGGTCTTCACGCGGGCGGAGGCCGAGGAGGTTGCGGAGTTCGCGCAGCGCCGCGATCTGATTGTCATTGCCGATGAGGCCTACGAAGATCTCGTCTATGACGGTGAGCACGTCTCGATCGCGTCGCTGCCGGACATGGCGGAGCGCACCATCTCGACGTACACCTTCTCCAAGAGCTACGCGATGACTGGTTGGCGCATCGGCTATGCAGTCGCGCAGGAGCCCTGGATGACCGCGATGCGCAAGTTGGTGCTGTACTCGACAAACGGCGTGCCGACTATGGTGCAGTGGGCTGCCCTAGAGGCTCTGCGCCTGACACCCGAGCTTCGTCAGAAGCGGCTCGCCGAATACCGCGAGCGGCGCGACGCGCTGGTGGGCGGGTTGAACGCGATGGGCTTCGAGTGCGAAGTGCCCGCCGGGGCGTTCTATGCCTTTCCGTCTGTCACCAGAATTTCGAATGACAGCCGCAGCGCGGCGGCTCTGCTGCTGGACAAGGCGCATGTCGCCACTATCCCGGGCGCGGTCTTTGGCACCCAGGGCGAGGGCCATGTGCGCTTCAGCTACTCGACTTCGATGACGGCGATTCAGCAGGGGCTGGAAGCACTGCGACGGCTGACGTAAGTGCTGCTAATGAAACGAAATGCTGTCCGCCACCGTCTGACAGACAGCAATCTTTTGCAGCCGCGCAGGCTGAAACGGAATCTTAACCTTCATATGCACAAGCAATGCCTTTTGACGGCCGCAATCTTCGTGTGCGCCTGCACGGTGACGCCGTCCCTTGCCCTGGCCGCATCAGACCCTCCGCCGCCTGGCACGTCGGCCTCGGCCCCTTTGCCCGATGCGCCAGTGCCGCAGACGCAGGCTCCGCCCGGCGCCTCCACCGCTGCCAAGACGGAGGCGACCCCCACGCCCAGCGATGAGGGCAAGCAGACCAAGCGCATTTTGTTCATCGTTCCTAACTTCCGCTCCGTGAGCGCGGACCAGAAGCTGCCGCCCGAGACGGTGAAGGAGAAGTTCAAGACGGCGGCCCTCGAGAGCTTTGACTACTCGGCAATTACCTTCGCCGCCGGCCAAGCTGGGGTGGCCCAGGCACAGGACTCCTATCCCGAGTTTCACCAGGGCGCGGCCGGCTATGGCCGCTATTTCTGGCACACCTTTGCCGATCAGACCGATGAGAACCTCTGGGTCCAGGGCATCTTTCCGGTCGCGCTGCATCAGGACAGCCGCTACTACACGCTGGGTCACGGTGGCTTCGTCAAACGCGGCGCCTATTCGTTTACACGCGTCCTGATCACGCGTACCGACGACGGCAATCGCGCACCAAACTACTCTGAAGTCGTGGGCGCGGGCGTGGCTTCGGCGATCTCGGCCGCATATTATCCTTCGGTGTACCAGACGTGGACCAAGATCGGCCAGCGCTGGCTGACCAATGTCATCATTGATGGTGTCACGTTCTCCGTGAAAGAATTCTGGCCGGATGTGAACAACGCCGTCTTCCATCAAAAGGACTAATACGCATGCACCTCGGGCTTCCTGAGGAGATCGATCCAGCTCTGTTTCGTTATCTTCCTGAAGGCGTCGATGTCACTCGCATCGGCAAAGAGTTGCGCGGCGAGCTCCAGCTCGACATGTGGGTGTTGCCGCTCAACCCCAAGCAGGCCGCGGCCGCGCGTCCTCATATACGCAGCGTGCAGGTGGTGCAGTCGCAGTACGCCGGCGTGGACGCATTTCTCTCCTTCATTCCGTCAGGTGCGACACTCTGCGACGCTCAGGGCGTGCACGATATTCCGGTTGCGGAGTGGATTGTCGCGGTCACCCTTGCCTCCCTCAAATACATCCCGTTCTATGTGCGCATGCAATCCACGGGTGACTGGAAGCAGCGCATAGGAGCCGAGGCGCTCTACCTCGGGACGCATCCGGGCGAGCAGCCCATGCACCCGCCTGCTTTGGCGGATGAACTGACGGGCAAGACAGTATTGATCGTTGGCTATGGCTCGATCGGCCGCGCGACGGAAGACCGGCTGCAGCCATTCGGCACAAAGATGTTGCGCATCGGGCGCCGGCGCCGTGAAGGCGTGGAAGCGGCAGACAGGATTGATGATCTGTTGCCACAGGCCGACGTCGTTGTCCTGCTTCTGCCGCTGACGGACGAGACGCGTGGCTTCATCAACGGCAAGCGCCTGGCCCGGATGAAACATGGCGCCCTGCTGGTGAATGCAGCGCGCGGACCGGTCGTCGATACCGATGCACTGGTCGAAGCGCTCCAAGCCGGCACCATCCACGCCGCGGTGGACGTCACCGATCCCGAGCCGTTGCCCGCCGGACATCCGCTCTGGTCCGCACCCAACGTGCTGATCACGCCGCATATAGCGGGCTCCAGTCCAGGCATGATGGATCGCGTGATGCGTCTTATCGGCGACCAATGCCGTCGCTATCTTGCGGGCGAGCCCCTCGCTCACGTGGTCAGCGAAGGATATTGACACCGCTGCTTTCGCCGCTCCGCCGGATGCTGTACAAAGAGTCAGCCGCAACCGCGGAGAGTCATCCGTTTCGGCGGGAGGTCCTGCCCTTTGAATTGTCTGAATCGTCGCCTGCTCTGTTCTGCATTGTGCTGCCTGTTCGCTGTTGCCGCTCCGCTGATCGCCCAACATCCGGACACCTCAAAACCCGCTCAGGAAAAACCAGCGGCGGAGAAGGCGGTAGAAAACAAATCGCAGGCCGAAGTGCCGCCGGTGCAGACGCATCACACGTTGCATGTCAGTGGGCAGACGCTGAATTACACAGCGACCGCCGGCATGATGCCGCTGAAGGACGACAAGGGCGAGATCGAGGCCAATATATTCTTCATGGCCTACACGCTCGATCAGCCAGAGGCGAAGCGAGAGGGCAAACGCCCGCTGATGTTCGCCTTTAACGGTGGTCCCGGATCGGCGTCAGTGTGGCTGCATCTGGGAGCAATTGGGCCGCGGACCGTGCATATGCAGCAGCCCGACGGCACCATGCCCGCGCCGCCCTACCAGGTGGAGGACAACGAAAACACCTGGCTCACGCAGACCGATCTCGTCTTTATCGATCCCGTAGGCACCGGCTACAGTCGCGTGACTAAGCCGGAGCTGCTGAAGAACTATCTCGGTCTCAAGGGCGATACCGCGGCTGTCGGTAAGTTCATCCGGCTCTATCTTGATCGCTATGAGCGCTGGAACTCGCCACTTTTTCTCGTCGGCGAAAGTTACGGGACGACCCGCGCCTCCGCACTGTCCGGATACATGCTGCAGAAGTATGGCGTGGCCTTCAACGGCGTGGTGCTGATGTCGACCGTGCTGAACTTTGAAACGCTCGAGTTCGCTACCGGCAACGATCTCCCCTATGTTCTCTTCCTGCCGACCTACACGGCGACGGCCTGGTATCACAAAAAGCTCGAGCCATCGCTGCAGGGCGATCTGCAGTCCGCTCTGCGGCAGTCCGAAGCCTTTGCAGATGGCCCGTATGCGGATGCACTGGCAAAAGGCGATCGCCTCAGTGCGGCCGATCGCGCGCAGGTGGTTGCTGGACTTGCCAAGTTCACCGGGCTGAGCGCGCACTACATCGACCTGAGCAACCTGCGTGTGGACGAGCCGCACTTTACCAAGGAGCTGCTGCGCGACCAGCACTTAAACGTAGGCCGCCTGGACAGCCGCTATACGGGATATGAGCCGTCGCTCGTTGATGCGGAGAGCGAGACGGACCCCACCATGTCCATCATCTCCTCGCCGTTCTCAGCGTCGTTCCATCAGTACATTCGTACCGAGCTGAATTACAAATCAGACGACGACTATTACCTGCTGGGCGGCGGCTTCTCCCAGGAGCGCGACTGGGACTGGGGCTCGGCCGCAGAAGGCTTCCCAAATGTCACCGAATCGCTGCGCAAGGCATTCGCCGGCAATCCTTACATGCGCCTCTATGTAGCCTCCGGCTATTTCGATCTGGCCACACCCTACTTCGCGACGGAGTACACGCTGGCGCATCTGGGTCTCGAGCCGACAGAGACCGGCCGCATCTCCACCGGCTTCTACGACGCGGGTCACATGATGTACCTGAAGCCGTCTGCGCAGAAGAAGCTGCACGACGATGTCACGGGGTTTATCGCCGCCTCGCTGCACTAGAAGACAACTGCAGACGGCAAGAGACGGCACCAAACTGCAGTTAGCTGTGCTTGTATGCAGTTGTCTATTCTGCCAGCACTTCGGCTACGTGGACCGCGCGGCGACTGGTGCCTTGCGCGATCTGCTCTCGGCAACTGAAGCCGTCTGTCACGATGGTTGTGCCGTGATCGGCAGCGCGCACTGCGGGCAATAGTACTCGCTCGCCCAAGGTTTGCGAGACAGTGTACTTGTCGCGCTCGAAACCGAAAGGGCCCGCCATGCCACAGCAGCCTGAATCAAGCATGGTGACATGCGCGCCAGTCTGTTCCAGCAGTGCGCGTTCCGCTTTCATGTTGAAGACTGCCTTGTGATGGCAGTGACCGTGCAACACAATCTTCCGGTCAGGCAGCGATGGAGGCTGCCAGGCAGGTGCGTGTTCTGCCAGGAAGTCGGCGAGCAGATAGGTTTGGCGCGCTAGACGCTGCGCTCGTCCATCCTTCGGATAAAAATTCCTCAGCTCTTCGAGGAAGACGCTCGCGCAGCTCGGCTCGAGCACAATGAAGGGCATGCCCGCATCGATCTGCGGCGCGAGGCGGCTCAGCACATCGTCGAGATAGCGCCGTGCCCGATCGAGGAAACCGAAATCATACAGCGGACGTCCGCAGCAGATGTGGCGTCGCGGGAAGACCACGCGGAAGCCGGCACTGCGCAATACGCGAGCCGCCGCGTCCAGTACCTGCGGCTGCAGGTAATTGTTCCAGGTATCCGGCCAAAGAAGCACGGTCTTTGCATCATGTTCTTTCTTAGCGAATGCCTTCTGCTCCCGCAGAAAGCTGCGCGGAGCAAAGCGCGGCAGCGACCGCTCAGGTGCGACACCGGCAATGCGCTTCGCAAGGTATTCCATGCCAGGCAGCGCGAGCGCGGTGTTGGCGAGGGCAGGCACAAAGGATGCCATCCGGGCCCAGCGATCCATGAAGCCGAACAGGTAATGCGGCAGCGGGTGCAGTTTGTTCGCGTAGTGCTGAGCGAAAAATTCTGCTTTGTAGGTGGCCATGTCTACCCGTACAGGGCATTCGTTCTTGCACGCCTTGCAGGAGAGGCAGAGGTCCAGTGCCTCGTGCACCTGCTCATTCTCCCACTTGTCTGGGAGCGTTTCGCTCTGCATCAACTCCCACAGCAGGTGAGCGCGGCCGCGTGTGGAATGTTTCTCCTCCCGCGTCGCCATGTAGCTGGGGCACATCGTGCCTCCGTTTGTCTTGCGGCAGGCGCCCACGCCAACGCAGCGCATCGCCGCATTTGAGAACGCACCGTCGTCCTCTGGAAACGCGAAGTGCGTGTGCGGGCGCGCAGTCTCATAGCCCGGCCCCACGCGCAATTTTTCTTGCGGCTGATAGATGCGTGGATCGTCCGGGGTCCCCATCATCTTGCCGGGGTTCATGCGATTATCCGGGTCCCACAGCGCCTTAAATTCGCGAAAGGCTTCCATCAACTCCGGGCCGAACATCTTGGGCAGCAATGCGCCTCTGGATTGGCCGTCGCCATGCTCGCCGGAGAGTGATCCACCGAACTCAAGCACGATGTCAGCGGCACGCTCAATAAATTCGCGATACGCCTCTACACCTTCCACCGAGCGGAAATCGTAACTCATGCGTGTATGAATGCAGCCTTGCCCAAAGTGCCCGTAGATGGGCATGATGTATCCGAACTCCTGAACCAGCTCCTTGAGCTTCCGCAAGTACGCGCCGAGCTTCTCTGGTGGTACAGCGGAGTCTTCCCATCCCTCCCACAGCTCCGGCACTCCGGGAACAAATGTAACCGCCCCGAGAGCAGATTCGCGAATTCGCCACACGCGCTCCGCTTCTTCACCATCCACACGTTTGGCATGCGGCGGCACGGGCCACGCAGCAGTCGCTGCGACGAAGTGCTCCGCCTGGGTGCGTGCGCCGTCGTCGGTATCCGCGCCAAACTCGACCAGCAGGAATCCGCGCCCCTCCGGCAGCAGCTTGATGTCCTCGATCGCCATCTGCTTACGGCGCAGGAAGTCGACAAGCATGCTGTCGAAACCCTCGAGCCCGATCGGCTTGTAGTGCAGGATCTCCGGCACGGCGTCCGCCGCTACGAAGGCATCAGCAAAGCCGAGCACCACGAGTTGGCGGTGCTGCGGGCTCTTCATCAGCCGCACCGTCGCTTCCAGCACGGTGACGCATGTGGCCTCCGTGCCAACCAGGGCGCGCGCAACATGAAAGCCATTCTCCGGCAGCAACTGGTCGAGGTTATAACCGGAGACGCGGCGAGGAATGTCGGGGAAGCGCTCGCGAACCAGAGATGCGTAAGTGTCGCGGATGCGTCTCAGTCCTGCATAGATCGCGCCGGCGCGTCCGCCCGCGGCGATCGCCGCTTCCAGCGTTTCCTCGGTCATCGCGCCGAGGGTCATCCGGGTACCGTCGTAGAGCAGCACGTCGAGCGATTCGATGTTATCGACGGTCTTGCCGCCCATCAATGCGTGCACGCCACAGGAATTGTTGCCGATCATGCCTCCGATGGTGCAGCGACTGTGCGTTGCGGGATCCGGAGCGAAGGTCAGCTGGCCGCGCTCGGCCTCCGAGCGCAGCGTATCCAGCACAACGCCCGGTTCGACGCGCGCGCGTTCAGCCTGGTAGTCGATCGACACGATGCGGCGCATGTACTTCGAAAAATCGAGCACCACCGCAACATTGCAGCAGTTTCCCGGAATGCTGGTGCCGCCGCCGCGCGACAGTACGGCAGCGCCGAACTCGCGACAGGCAGCTATAGTTGCAGCGGCATCGTCTGCATCGAGTGGTAGAACGACTCCAATAGGAAGCTGTCGATAATTGGAGGCATCGGTCGCGTAGAGCGCGCGTGATGCAGGGTCGAAGCGGACCTCACCGCGAACCGTGGCGCGCAGTTTTGCTTCAAGTCCAGCATGCGCCGCAAAATCTTCATGCGGCAAATGAGTATCGGGCAGCGCATTCAGAATAGGAAACACCGACGTGCTGCTCATTATCAAACCTCGTTCAAAGTTGGGGGCGGCAGCGGCGGCATCTCCTCCGCCTCACTCTCTCCGCCGCGGCCCATCACGGCGGAAACCAGGGCTGTCACCGCCAGGTTCAGCAGAACCGCAGGCAGCGCAGCGTAAACCGCAAAGGTGTGCCCCCCGAGCACATGACCGACATGCAGGGGAAAGACCGACGTCTTCATGCCCATGGAGACAACCATAGCCGTACCGGCCGCCATGCCTGCAGTCCATCCGGCCAGTAGGGCCGTGCCGCGAAACCAGCGCGTGAACAAGCCACAGAGGATCGCCGGCACCATCTGCATGATCCAAATACCGCCCAGCAACTGCAGCTCGATCGCATATTGCGCGCTGCTCGCAAGGATGAAGGCCAGCGCGCCGAACTTGACGATGAGTGAGACCAGCTTGGCCATGCGCGCCTCTTCGCGCGGCGTCAAGGGCGTGCGTACGAACTCGCCCCATAGATTGCGCGTGAACAGGTTTGCCGTGGCAATGGACATGATCGCTGCCGGCACCAGGGCGCCAATGCCGATGGCCGCAAGGCAGAAGCCGGCGAACCACTCCGGAAACATGCGCATGAAGAGGATTGGCACGACAGCCGAGGTGTCTTTCGATTGGATGCCCGCAGCCAGGGCCATGAGGCCTAGCAGCGCTATCAGGCCAAGCAGGATATTGTATGCAGGCATCAGCGCGGCGTTGCGCCGGATGACATTCGCGCTGGAGGCGCTGAGCGTGCCGGTGAAGGTGTGCGGGTAGAAGAGCAGCGCCAGCGCAGAGCCGATGGCGAGCGTCGTATAACTCCAATACTGCCCGGGCCGCAGCAGGATGGAGCCGGGCGGCGTGTGTTGTGCGAGGGCATGAGCCGCGTTCGCAAAGACGGCGCCGTAGCCGCCCAGTTTCGCCGGAATGATGACGACTGCTGCAATCACCATGATGTAGAGCATCACGTCCTTAACCACGGCAATGGCTGCCGGCGCGCGCAGGCCGCTGCTATAGGTGTAGGCCGCGAGGATCACGAAAGCAACGATGAGCGGCCACTCGCCCCGGATGCCGAGCGCGGCAATCACCTCGCGAATCCCCACCAACTGCAGCGCGATGTAAGGCATGGTCGCGAGAATGCCCGTGAGCGCAAATGCAATGGAGAGCCAGCGGCTGCGGTAACGGCCGCGCACATAATCGGAAAGAGTTATGTAACGTTCGCGGTGGCATATGGTCCACAGTTTCGGCAGCACCAGCATCATCAGCGGATAGGAGAGGATGCAGTAGGGCACCGCGAAAAAGCCGGCCGCGCCGGCTCCATACAGCGCTGCCGGCACGGCGATCACCGTGTACGCGGTATAGAAGTCACCGCCGATCAGAAACCACACGATGAGTGTGCCAAAGCGGCGGCCGGCCAGGCCCCATTCTTCCAGACTGTTCAGGTCCGCACGCCGCCAGCGCACCGCGAGGAACCCTGCCGCCGTCACGCCAAGGAAGCAGAGGCAGAAGACGACGAGAGCGGTGGTATGAATAGCCGGTGGCATCGAGTGAGATTGTACGATGCGCTGCTGCTCTATCTGCCGCGGAGTCGGTCCACGCTGAATCCGGTTGAGCCCGCGATCACCAGCGTGAGCAGCGCGAGCAGGTAAAGCACGATCAGCTCGCCATGGTCCGCG
Source organism: uncultured Acidobacteriaceae bacterium (assembly GCA_963757575.1). Lineage (GTDB taxonomy): Bacteria > Acidobacteriota > Terriglobia > Terriglobales > Acidobacteriaceae > KBS-83. Next base: position 414,411 of record CAVWSD010000002.1, on the reverse strand, counting down.
CCCGGTCCTCTGCCGAAGAACGCGAAGCGATGCACCAGTGCCCACGCCACCAGGATGTTGCAGAAGCAAAAGAGCGCGACCCAGCGTGTCCAGATGCCGAACATCAGTAGCAGCGAGCAGACGAAGTCCGAAAGAAATGCGATGAAGAAGGATGCGTGCGCGCCAATGTGAATGGGATCAGGGAAGTGCGCCATGAATTGCGCCCAGTGCATGGGCTGCTTCTCCCAGCCATGGCGCAGGAAAAGCGTGGCGCCGGTTCCGATGCGCAGAATGGCGAGTCCCGCCTCTCCGCCGCCAACCGATTGCTTTTGAAATGCCATTGAGTCTCTGGTCTCCTGAAATTAGTGAAGCAGACCGTTGCCGCCCGGAGTCCACTCATCGACGACGACATCCAGGTCGTTGACCATGCGAATCGCCTGCTCCACATTGCGCCGAACCTGTGCCCGGTCCTGGCGAGAGGCGGTGGGCGACTCTTCGATCGCGACCACGCGGCCATATGGCCATGAAAACTCAGGTACGGCGGACAACGCCTCCGGCAGGTCGGACATGCGAATCTCCAGCTCCTGTCGGCGCGCCGCCGCGGGATGCAACAGGGTGCCGGCGTCCAGAGCGCTGCTGGTCTGCTGCGGGAAGATGACGCGCAGGGTCAGCGTGTCGCGGTGAACGGTCAGAAACGGATTCTGCCACGCATCGGTGCTATGCACATTCACGTAAAGATGCTTCGACGGTGGCGGGATCTCCTCGAGCGACACACGGGCGGTGGCTTCCTTCTTTGCCAGAGCGCGCGCCTGCTGCTGCTGCAATTGGCGCGCAGTCGGCTGCTGTGTGCCTGCGGATTGTGCCCCCTGCCGGCATCCGCTCGAGAAGATCACTGAAAAGATCAGGGGAAGTAGCGACGCGAAAGCGGCATATTTCGCGCTCACACCGGAAAGGCGTCGGAAGATTTCGGCATGTCGGGCGTGTTGCACCTCGTAAGCATAACAATCCGCGCGCTGAAATCCCGCTTCGCACGGTTGCCGCTTTAGCGTCCCTGCCATGCGGGCGCCCGCTTCTCCAGGAAGGCGCGCGTTCCCTCCGCCTTGTCTTCCGTTGCGCAAGCCAGCCCGAAGAGAGATGCCTCCAGCTCCAGCCCGGCCTCGATCGGCAGATCGTAGCCACCTTCCACGGCGCGGAGGCAACCGGCAACAGCGAGTGGCGCCTGCTGCGCGATCGTGCGTGCCAGCCCTTCTACGCGCGGCATCAGTGCCTCGGGCGGCACGACTTCGTCCACCAGCCCCATGCGGAACGCCTCCTCGGCGCCAACCATATCGCCTGTCAGCAGCAGTTTGAGCGCGGCGCCTTTACCCACCAGTCGCGGCAGCCGCTGAGTGCCACCATAGCCGGGCAGAAGTCCGAGCTTCACCTCTGGCTGCCCGAGCCGCGCTCGCTCGCTCGCAATGCGAAGCGTGCAGGCCATCGCCAGCTCGCAGCCGCCACCGAGCGCAAAACCCTGAATCGCTGCAATCACCGGCTTGCCGCAGGTTTCGATTTTGCGAAAGACGGCTTGTCCTCGCCGCGCCAGCTGCTGGCCCTCTGCCGCAGAGAGCGTTGCCAGCTCACTGATGTCGGCGCCGGCAGCGAAGGCCTTTTCGCCCGCGCCGGTCAAAATAATCGCCCGCATCGCGCGATCCTCCGTGAGCGCGGTGAAGGCCGCATCGAGTTCGTCGAAAAGCGCGCGATTCAGCGCATTCATCACCTTGGGTCGGTTAAGAGTGACAACCGCGTACGCGTCACTTCGTTCCAGCAGCAGGGTCTCGTAAGCCATTCAGCACCGTCTCATTCTTAATGAACCCACTATCATCCACGCGGGAGACAGCGAATAGGAAAATAGCAGATTGCGCAGTCTGGGTTTTGCGCTCTGCCACGCTGCATAGCGCCGAGCGCTACGCTTCCGTCGTGGTGTTGTGATCAGATTGCAGATCCGTTCTTGCCCTCAAGATGGAACCTGCACTCTTTCTCCGTAATCCCTATTCCTCATCCCGTGTCTCTCTCGATGGTAGATTCAAAAGAGAATGATCAAGGGAATCACATTCGTGCATGCGGCCGCCACGCCCGGCGTATATGACACGCTGCACGGTTTCTTTTCTGCAGTCGGGCTGGAGCCCGGTCGCAGTTGGGAAACAGACACCAGTCGCGGAGCGCCTTTTCTCGCGCCCGTGGGCAGCTTTGAGCTGCTGGATGGAATGGCCCATCTGCCAGCAAACGTGCTGATCGAAGTCACTGCCATCGACGACGTGCACCGGACAGCCAGGCAGTGGCTGGAGCAAGCCGCCGGCACCGAGGAGGCTGCGCGCCGCATCAGCAATGTCGGGCCCACTACGTGGAAGTCGCTCGCGTTCACCATCGAGCCCGTGCCCGGCATCTCCTTTGCCTTCTGGCAGTGGGAAGATCCCCTGCGCGGCAAGCCCCTCGCCATCGAAGGCGATCTCTCCGCCGCGGGCATGCGCTTTGCCATCGTGGTCGCACGCTGGAATGCAGTCATCACCGAGCGCCTGCTGCAGGGCGCGCTCGATGGCCTGTTGCGCAGCGGCGCCTCTCGGGAGCAGATGGAAATTGTGCGCGTACCCGGAGCATGGGAGATCCCTTCGGCGGCTCGGGCGCTCGCAGCCGGCAAGCGTTTCGACGGCGTCATCGTGCTCGGCTGTCTGCTGCGCGGCGAAACCGCGCATTACGAGGCGATCTACAACGAGGTGAGCCGCGGCATCGGTCAATCGCAACAGGAGACCGGGGTGCCCCACGGCTTCGGCGTGCTGACCTGCGAGACACTCGAGCAGGCATTGAACCGCGCCGGCATCAAAGCGGGCAATAAGGGTTTCGAGGCCGCGGTGGCCACCATCGAGATGGTGGATGTGCATCGCAAGATTGCCGCTGCAGCAGTTACAGATAGGCGACCGGCATGACCCAGGCCACAGGCAAGCGCCGCAAGTCGCGCGAACTTGCCATGCAGATGCTCTTCCAGCGCGACGTCGGCAAGCAGACGCCGGACCAGGTGCGGCAGAATTTCTGGAAGGCGCGCGAGGAGACGATCGATGCCGATACGCGCGGCTTCGCCGAGGACCTCTTCCGCGTCGCCATTGCCCGGGAGGAAGAGATCGACGCGCTCATCGAACAGCATTCCGCGCACTGGCGCATCCCGCGCATGCCGGCGGTCGATCGCAACCTGCTGCGTCTCGCCGTTGCGGAGCTGCTGGGTTTTCCAGGAACGCCGGTGCCCATCGTCATCAACGAATCGCTGGAAATCGCGAAGCGATACTCAGCGCCCGAGTCGCTCAGCTTCCTGAACGGGATACTGGATGCGATCTCCAAGAGCCGGAAATAACGAAGAGACACAACAGACAAAACCAGACCACGGCAGAAAGCAATGAGCGACTGAAGTTGTCTGCTGTTATCTGGCTTTGTCTGTCTGCCCTACGGAATCGCCCGCGGCTTCACCGCCAGAAATTGTGCCGGCGTAATGCCGCCGTTGCCATCCGGCAGGTTCGAGCTGAACTGCTCCGTATCTGTCAGCGTGCTCGTGGAGATGATGTGCATGTTGTTGTCCCCAGCGGTTGAGACGAAAATCTCCGACTGGTCGGGACTGAAGATCGCCGCCACGGGCGTCGTGGCCTGCGCGCCGGTCAGCTTCACAGGAGTCAACGATCCCTGCACGCCGGGCGCGGGGACCTTGTAGACCGGCAACTGCGCATTGCCCGGAGTGGCCGCTGCCGAGTCATAGGTCACCACGGCAAGCGACGAGTTCGGCGAGGTCACCACCTGATGGATCAGCGACGGTGCGTAGCTGGCCAGCGACTGCGGGTAGTTGGCAGGGTTGGTGATCTCAATCGGGATCGTATCTGTGACCGTAGTCCCGTTGATTGTCACCTGCGTTGTGGGGCAGGCGCCCTCCGGATTGGTACCGGCATTGGTGGGCACCACCACATTCGAGTCGATCAGTTGCATCGGATTGACCGTGGCGCTGATCACGTGCTTGCCGTCGGTCGTGCTGGCAAGGTGTGCTGAGGCAAAGTTGTAGCCGATACCGCCGCCGGGTACTGCAGAGGGATAATTATCGATGGGAGTCAAACGCGTATCCGGGCAGTAGCCGCGCGCGGTCGTGTTCTGGCCGGAGATGAAAGCGCCGAACTGCGGTACGGCCAATGACAGATCCGGCGAGCAGAAGATGTTGTAGGCAGTGTTCGCATCGCTCCCCGCAGGCCCATTGGCCGGGCAGGTCGCACTGGATGGCGTGCCATTGGTGGCGTCGAGCGTCTCTGTGCTCCACCCCGTAAAGGTGTTGTAGACGTACAGCTTGTTAATGCCCAACACGTAGATCGTGCTGCCATCCGGAGAGAAGGCTGCGCGCTGCGCGACTCCGCCATACTGCGTCACGATGCTTGCCGGCGTTCCGGTGCTTCCGGAGCTGCCCGTACCGCCGGTGGTGGTCGAAGGCGCAACCGCCGGCTGATAGACATAAATGATCTGGCGGTCGCGGTCGTTGATCACTACCTGATTGCCGGCTGGCGATACAGCAAGCACCACGCCGGGCACTGTCGTGTCTTCCTTGGTGAGCGAGTTGCTCCCGGCGGCAACGACCATCAGCTCGCGATAGCTGCCAAAGTAAAGGTTGAGACCGGTCTGGTCCAGCACCATGGAGTTCGGTATATACGGCAGATGCACCGGCGTGCCGATGGTGCCTTGACTTAGGTCAAGCGGAGTGAAGTATTGCGAGTTCGGGCTCGCCATCCACAGGAAGCTGCTGGCGCTTCCCGGTGACGTCACATCGAGCGTATTGCTGGCCACTGGCGTCCCGTTGCCGTTCACGCCAACCAGGTTGATCGGCGCCGAATTGCAGAGCGGGGGCGCGCACACTGCATAGACGGAGCTCGACCCGGGAAAGGTCGAGGTGATCGAGCCGGTGCCGCTGACGCCGATGGTGCGCTGGTCGGTCGAGGTGAAGCTAAGCGGCACGCCGGTAATGGTATTGCCATTGGTATCGATCACGGTCGCGGTGGTGGGCTGCGGGGTGTTCGGAGTCACCGCGACGCTGGTGCCGCCGTTGGCCGTGAGGGTGATCGACTTCGGCGGGCAGGTGTGGAAGACGCCCGCGCTCGAGCTGGTGCCGGAGATGCTGGCGCTGATCAACGCCGCTCCGGGCTGCTTCGCTGTCGCCACGCCATTCTGGTCGATGGAGACGATGCTGTTCTGGGCGCCGGTACCGGCTGTCGAAGTGGTGCTCTGCGCCGCATAGGTGAGGTGCCCCAGCACAGCGGAGCAGTTGGGCACGCCGGTTACGTTCGGCGCGCAATAGGGCGTCGACTGACCTGCCACGAAGGCCGTCGCGTCCAGTTGTGCCGTCTGGTTTTGCGAGATACAGCCGTTCAACGCGCCGCCGCCACTACTGGTGGTGTCCAGCGACACGCTGGTCACCGGGGGATGGATATAGACCTGGACGGCATTGCTCGAAGCGACGCCATTGGCGCTGGCCGTGATGGTCGCCACCTCGGCCACGCCCGTGGGAATGCATGTGGTGTACGCGGCCACGCCGCTGGTAGTCAGGTGGTTCCAGCGCCCGGCACAGATTTGCCCGCTAGGCGATATGTCCGCATTGTTCAGGTCAGAGGTGCCATAATTCACGGTTCCGAGACTCACTGCGGCTCCGGTGCAGTCCTTGCCCCCACCGGCCGTCACCACCCCTGGGAGTCCGAAAGCTAGCGAGATGCCCGTCTGCTGCGGCTCCAGCGCGAACGACACCAGTGTGCCCTTTCGCGTGGAGAAGCCGGCTCCGTTGGTGTTGCAGTAGCTATTGGGATTCGAACCGCAACCGAGAACAGAAAGCTGAACGGGAAGCGTGATGAGGAAGAGGACAACAAGAATCAAGTACCGCCGCATGAAACCTCCCCGTAACGGCCGGACAGATATTTTCCTGGTGCTGTGAGCCAACGGAGACATGCTCGGCGTGATCGTTCCAAACGCCACTACCGGTCTCTCTACACGCTGATGGAAAAATCCTTCGCCCGCCACGGTTGCACTGCTAAGAAGATCACTCTAGGCCGTATTCACAAGCTTGCGGGACGATCGGAGAGACTCGGCGCCGCTTTCCGTTACGAAAAGCCGCACTTCACGAGTGCACGCTCCCTCACAGCATTTGTGAAAACGGTCTAAAACGTGTGTCACGAGTGTAAAGCAGGATAGGAGCCAGCGGCCAGCGATCGCACCTTGGCAATATCAGCTCACCGCGGGCCAACACCTCCGTCATCACGGCCGAGGCGAAGCGCAGCGGAGGGATCTGCTTCGATCCCTCCTGTGTTGTCCAGCGCTATTTGCCAGCAGCACCACTTGCCGTGGTCCCCAGATATTGGTCGAACCAGCCCAACGTCCGCTCCAGCACATCAATCCGGTGCTCGGGGTTGCGGAAGCCGTGGCCCTCGTTTGGGTACACCACCAGCTGAGTCGGCACTCCCTCGTCCTTCAATGCATGCCAGAACTCGAAGGACTGCGGCGCCGGACATTCGCCATCGCGATCGCCCACCACCACCAGCGTCGGGGTCTTCACCTTGCGGATGAAATCGATGGCCGAACTCTTGGCATAGACCGCCGGATCGTCATAAACGCTCGCGCCGAAGAAGGGCAGCATCCACTGGTCGATCGAGTTCTCGCCGTAGTAGCTCTGCCAGTTGGCGATGCCCGCACCGGCCACAGCGGCATGGAAGCGCGATGTCTGAGTCACGCCGAACATCGTCATGAAGCCGCCGTAGCTCCAGCCGGTCAGGCCGAGCCGCTTGTCGTCCACGCTCGGGTACTTCTTCTCCACCGCATCGACGCCCGCCAGGATATCGCGCAGGTCGCCATAGCCGAAGTCCTTGCGGTTGGCCATGGTGAACGTCTCGCCCTGCCCATAGCTGCCCCGCGGATTTGGCTCCAGCACAAAATAATCCATGGCGCTCAGCGGCGCGCCACCGAAGCCTGCGCCGGGCCAGCGCGGCAGTACGGCGCTCGAGGGGCCGCCGTGCACCATCACCACCAGCGGATACTTCTTTGCCGGCTCATAGTGTGCCGGCAGCATCAGCCAGCCCTGGATGCGGAAGCCGTCGTTGGTCCACTCGATGGACTCGGCCTTGCCCCAGGCGGGCTTGAGCGCCTCGTTCACGTGCGTCACCTGAGTGAGCGGCGCGTCCGGCTTCAGCTCGCCCACATAGATCTCAGGCGGCTTCTCGAAGGAGCTGCTGGCCACCGCGAAGCTGCCGTTCCTGGCGATTGACAGGCTCATCGCTTCGCGCCCATCGCTGATGCCGGCCGGAACTCCCAGAAGCGTCTTCTCGTCCGCCAATGCTGCAGCAGCGCCCGATCCAGTGAGATGGTATCCGGCAACGCGGCTAGCGCCACCCGCGACCTCGGAGACGATGAGCGAGTGATCATCCATCCAGTGCGGCCATACCGAGGTCACATTTGAATGGGGAGTAATGTCTACTGCGCTCCCTCCGCTCGACGGAACGAGATACACATCGCCGCCCGTCGCACCCTGATCGCTCATCAATCCACCGATAAACGCGATCTGGCCTCCATCCGGCGACCAGCGCGGAACGGCGATCTGCAGACCGTGCAGCGCCCCGGAATCCTTTTGCGGGTCAACAATGCTGGTTGGCTGCCCGTTGGCGGTTGCCGGTGCCGTGTAAAGCTGGGCCACCCACCAGTTGTTCTCCCCCGGCGGCGGCGCGGCCACATAGGCCAGCTTTTTGGAGTCCGGGGACCAGTCGAACTCATAGACGTGCAGCTTGTCCGGGGTGAGCAACTCCACCTCGCCGCCGCGTGAGTTCACCGCGGCCACCCGCTGTATTTCCAGACCCTCCACGCCGATCACGCCGGATGGCGGCTTCATCGCCGCCAAGGCTCCGGCAGGCCGCGTGGCGCCGGGCACATAGAGGAACGCGATCCGCTCACCGTCGGGCGACCATGCCGCGTGCTCCACGTATCCCTTCAGATGGGTGATCTGCTGCGGCTGCCCGTTCAATGTGGTCACAAAGAGGTCGTTCTGGCCCTCCTTGCCGCAATCGCCTTCAAACAGCAGCGCACGGGAGTCCGGCGACCATTGCGGATCAGTTGCGGTGCAGTCCTTGCCGGTGTCGAGCTGTTCGGCGCCTTCTCCGCGCGTATCGCTCACCATGATCCGGCTGGGGCTGTCGTGTCCCTTCTGCGTCCAGGCGAGGTGCTTGCCGTCCGGCGAAAGTGAGGTCTCTCCCACGTTCTGGACCTTCCCCAGGTCACCCAGGATCGCCCGGACCTTCGGATTTGCCGGTGGGATGGCTATTCGGCGCATCCGCCGCCAGCGCTGTGAATGGAACTATAGAGAGGGAAAGCAGAATAGAGAGGGAAAGCAGAAAAGGCAGGCTACGACGGCGCAGAACACTCATGCGACGCATGCTACCAGCATTCCTTCTGCAGCCGCTCAGCGGCGTCCTCTCGCTGCGATTCGATCGCTGCCACGGCCGGGATTTTATAAAATGAGATACGGAGGCACTGTATAACTGCACTCTGACAGGTGCAGCGGTGCCGGGTGCTCAGACATGACGGAACGCATCATCCGCAAAATCACAGATCGGCAGGCGCAAGACGCCGAGACTTATCGCTACTGGCACAGCCGTACTCCTGCGGAACGGGCGCAGGCCGTATTCGAGCTGACGCGCGACGGCTATGCGGCCAAAGGGATCGACGTGCATGTGGAACGATCAGAAAGACATATTGCGAGTTTTCAACGCACACGGCGTTGAATATCTCATCGTGGGGGGACACGCGGTCAGTCGGCACGCAGAACCGCGCGCAACGAAGGATCTGGATGTCTTCATTCGCAACGATGCAAGGAACGCCGAGCGTGTATTCCAGGCTCTTGCGGAATACGGTGCGCCGCTGGCCCGCCTTACCATTGACGATTTCCGCAGTCATCCAGAGATGACATTTCAGATCGGCATGGACCCGATCCGTGTCGATCTTTTGCAGAGCATCGATGGGGTTGCTTTTGAGGACGCCTGGGAGCGCCGGGTCGAGTCCACCATCACGACGGAGGCGATTCCGGTACATTTCATATCCCTGGAAGATCTCATCGCAAATAAGCTTGCGAGCCGCCGCACGCGCGACCTAGCGGACGTTGAGGCTCTGCGGGCGGCGGCTTCTACCCGTCTCGCAGATCCGGAGTAGCGTTTAGGAGGTCGCAAGCTGGCCCGGTGTGCCCGGAAACGCTCCGAGGTGCCTAAAACGCATCCAAAGGCAGATTCCGTGCACAAATTCAACGCCTTTTATTGACCACTTCCCCAACGCTTGTTATTGTTAAAAGGTTCCCTGAGGCACGTTCTGCGCATGCTGTGTACCAGCGCAAGGCGGGTGCCAGACGGGATCCCACAGAATGTAAGGCTGCAAGTTGGGTTTGGGCCTCTTCTGCGGTTCCTCTGAAATTAGAGGGCGAAGATCGCATCGGTGCCTGCGACACCCTTCACCTGGAAGGGCTATGCGGGCCGGAACTTCGAAACGGAGCTGAACTGGTATCGGATTCCGGGAGCAATTCCCGGGTTCGCGTCACGTGCGGCTAACGTCCTGGTTCTTGTCTGAGATAGGGAAGCGAAGCAGACGCGAAGCGGAGAGACGCGACCATGCGCCGGTATGGCATTGTCGACGTCTGCCGTTGGCGCGGGCTGTGGTTGGGTAGAGAAAAGGGTAAGGAGCACTGGATTGCCGACATTCAATCAGCTGGTGAAGCAGGGTCGCACGGCGCCGCGGTACAAGACCGCGAGCCCGGCATTGCAGGGGTCTCCGCAGCGGCGTGGTGTGTGCACCCGCGTGTACACGCAGACGCCCAAGAAGCCGAACTCGGCACTGCGCAAGGTGGCCCGCGTCCGGCTCACCAACGGTATCGAGGTGACGACGTACATCCCCGGCATCGGCCACAACCTGCAGGAGCACTCGATCGTGCTGATCCGCGGCGGCCGCGTAAAGGATCTGCCGGGTGTGCGGTATCACGTTGTGCGCGGCTCACTCGATTCGGTGGGCGTGGCCAATCGCAAGCAGAGCCGTTCGAAGTATGGCGCGAAGCGCCCCAAAACGGCAGCCAAGTAAAACCGCAGCCAAGTAGACCATCAGCCAAGTAAGCAGCGAAGTCAGGAAAAGGTTAGGAAGCGATGCCCAGAAAAGGACACATTGCCAAGCGCGAGGTAGCGGCCGATCCGGTCTACAACTCCTCGCTGGTGACCAAGTTTGTGAACTCGATGATGTGGGGCGGCAAGAAGTCGACCGCGCAGGCCATCTTCTATACCGCGATGACCAACCTGGAGCAGAAGGGCGGCGACGAGGCCCTGAAGTTGTTCAAGAAGGCGGTCGAGAACTGCAAGCCGCTGCTTGAGGTGAAGACCCGGCGCGTCGGCGGCGCGAACTATCAGGTGCCGATCGAGGTCAATCCGGATCGTCGCACCTCGCTCGCGATCCGCTGGCTGGTGACCTATGGCCGCGCCCGCGGAGAGAAGGGCATGGTCGACAAGCTGACCAATGAACTGCTGGATGCGGCGAACGGCCGCGGCGCCGCGATGAAGAAGAAGGAAGACATTCATCGCATGGCCGAGGCCAACAAGGCATTCGCGCACTACCGCTGGTAGTTCGCGGAATCGGAATTGAAGCAGGTAGCAGGTAACAGATAACCGTACGTTTTGACGCTGGCCTCATGGCTGGCGGGAAGTTGAGAGAGAAGAGACCGTGGCTCGCCAAGTACCTCTAAATCGTTGCCGGAACATCGGAATCATGGCGCACATCGACGCCGGAAAGACGACGGCGACCGAGCGCATCCTGTTTTACACGGGCATTACCCATCGCATCGGCGAGGTGCACGAAGGCACGGCCACGATGGATTACATGGAGCAGGAGCAGGAGCGTGGCATCACCATCACCTCCGCAGCGACCACCTGCACCTGGAAGAACATCCGCATCAACATCATCGATACACCTGGCCACGTGGACTTCACGGCCGAGGTGGAGCGCTCGCTGCGCGTGCTCGACGGCGCGGTGGCGCTGTTCGACTCCGTCTCCGGCGTGCAGCCGCAGAGCGAGACGGTATGGCGTCAGGGCGATAAGTACCACGTGCCGCGCATCTGTTTCGTGAACAAGATGGACAAGGCCGGTGCGGATTTTGAGCATGTGATCGAGACCATCCGCAAACGGCTTGGCGCGCGTCCAGTGGCTATTCAGATTCCGATCGGCGCCGAGGCGCACTTCAAGGGCGTGATCGATCTGATCGAGATGCGCGCGATCGTCTGGAATGATGAAACGATGGGCGCGGAGTATGCGGTCGAAGCGGTTCCCGCGAACATGATCAAGAAGGCCGAAGCCTTCCGCATGCAGCTGGTCGAGACAGTGGCCGAGTACGACGATGACATGCTGCACAAGTTCCTCGAAGGCGAAACGCCGACGGCGGACGAGCTGAAGGTGTCGTTGCGCAAAGCGACCATCGCCATGAAAGTCTTCCCGGTGCTGTGTGGATCGGCCTTCAAGAACAAGGGCATTCAGACCCTGCTCGATGCAGTGGTCGACTACTTGCCGAGCCCGCTCGATGTGCCACCGGTCGAGGGCATTGACCCTCACGATCCCTCGAAGATCCTCGTTCGCAAGGCGGATGATTCGGAGCCATTTTCGGCACTGGGCTTCAAGCTGATTAATGACCCTTACGGCAAGCTGGGTTTCATCCGCATCTACTCGGGCTCGCTCAAGACCGGCGATACGGTGGAAAATCCCCGCACCGGTAAGACCGAGCGCGTGGGGCGCCTGGTGAAGATGCACGCCAACAAGCGTGAGGACATCACAGAGATTTACGCCGGCGACATCTGTGCCTGCGTGGGCCTCAAGGAGCTGAAGACGGGCGACACGCTGTGCTCGCCGTCGGCGCCGATCGCGCTCAGCGCGATCACCTTTCCCGAGCCGGTCATTTCTGTGGCGATTGAGCCGAAGACCAAGGGCGATCAGGAAAAGATGGGCGTCGCCCTGTCACGCCTGGCGGATGAGGACCCGACCTTTAAGGTGCGGACCGATATCGATTCGGGTCAGACCATCATCAGCGGCATGGGCGAGCTGCACCTCGAAATCCTGGTCGACCGCATGAAGCGCGAGCACAAGGTCGAGGCGAACGTGGGCGAGCCCAAGGTGGCTTTCCGCGAGACCATTCGCAAGATCGCCGAGGCGGAGGGCAAGTACATCCGGCAGACCGGCGGCTCGGGCAACTATGGCCATGTGAAGATTCGTCTGGAGCCGAACGAGCCGGGCAAGGGCTTCGAGTTCATCGACGAGATTCGCGGCGGCGTGGTGCCCAAGGAATACATCAAGCCAACTGAGCAGGGCATCCGCGAAGCGCTGCATAACGGCATCCTCGCTGGTTACGAGATGGTCGACTTCAAGGCTGTGCTCTACGACGGCAGCTATCACGACGTCGACTCGAACGAAATGGCCTTCAAGATCGCCGGCTCCATGGCCTACAAGGAAGCGGCGAAGAAGGCGAGCCCGGTGCTGCTCGAACCGATGATGGCGGTGGAAGTGACGGTCCCGGAAGAGCACATGGGCACCATCATCGGCGACATCAACTCACGCCGCGGCCGCATCGAGGGCATGGAGCACTCCGGTGGCTCGCAGGTGATCAAGGCGATGGTTCCGCTCAAGGAGATGTTCGGCTACGTGAACGACATTCGCTCGTCCACACAGGGCCGCGCCTCCTACAGCATGCAGTTCGCGCGGTATGAAGAGGCGCCCCGCATGATTTCGGAAGAGATCATCGGCCGCAATCAGGGCAAGTAAGACTGGGTAAGTAGTTCGACAAGAGTTCGCGCGGTGAACGCCGCGCCCGAAAGATCAGGAGAAGCGAGATGGCGAAGGAGAAGTTTGACCGGTCGAAGCCGCACGTGAATGTGGGAACGATCGGACACATTGATCACGGGAAGACGACGTTGACGGCGGCGATTACGAAGGTGTTGTCGAAGCACAATCCGAACAACAAGTTTCGCAGCTTCGACACCATTGACAATGCGCCGGAGGAGCGGGAGCGCGGCATCACGATTGCGACGGCGCACGTGGAGTACGAGACGAAGAATCGTCACTACGCGCACGTGGACTGCCCGGGTCACGCCGACTACATCAAGAACATGATCACGGGCGCGGCGCAGATGGATGGCGCGATCCTGGTGGTTGCGGCGACCGACGGTCCGATGCCGCAGACCAAGGAGCACGTGCTTTTGGCGCGCCAGGTGGGCGTGCCCTACATCGTGGTCTTTCTGAACAAGTGCGATGCGGTCGAGGATGCTGAGCTGACCGATCTGGTGGAGATGGAAGTTCGCGAGCTGTTGTCGAAGTACAACTTCCCTGGCGACGATGTGCCGGTGATCCGCGGCTCTGCGTTGGGCGGGTTGAATGGCGAGGCGCAGTGGGAGGCGAAGATCGACGAGCTGATGGAGGCGGTGGACAAGAACGTTCCGCTGCCGGAGCGTGCGATCGACCAGCCGTTCCTGATGCCGATCGAAGACATCTTCTCCATCTCGGGCCGCGGCACGGTAGTGACGGGACGTATCGAGCGCGGTCAGGTGAAGGTAGGCGAGGAAGCCGAGATCGTGGGCTTCCGCGATACGCGCAAGACAGTGGTGACCGGCGTCGAGATGTTCAAGAAGCAGTTGGACGAGGGTCGTGCGGGCGACAACGCCGGACTTCTCTTGCGCGGCATCGCGAAGGAAGATGTGGAGCGCGGGATGGTCTTGGCGAAGCCGGGCTCGATCACGCCGCACACCAAGTTCAAGGGCGAGATCTACGTGTTGTCAAAGGAAGAGGGTGGCCGTCATACACCGTTCTTCAATGGCTATCGTCCGCAGTTCTACTTCCGCACCACAGACGTGACGGGCACGGCAAAGCTTCCGGAAGGCACCGAGATGGTGATGCCGGGAGACAACATCGCGCTTGAGATCGAGCTGCACACGCCGGTGGCGATGGAGAAGGGCTTGCGCTTCGCCATCCGCGAAGGCGGCAGAACGGTCGGCGCGGGAACCATTACGGAAATCTTGAAGTAGACGCTCGCCGCGTCGGGCAGAAGCGCGCTGACCGCGCGCCAGAACAGATCGGGTGGGGTCGGAGGCGCGAGTCGCCGAGCCGCACGGGAAAGATGGAATCAAGATGGTTGGACAAAGAATTCGCATCCGGCTGAAGGCGTACGACTACCGCGTGCTCGACACCTCGACGGGCGAGATTGTGGAGACGGCGAAGCGTACCGGCGCGCAGGTGGCGGGGCCCATTCCGTTGCCGACGGTGAAGAACAAGTACTGCGTGCTGCGGTCGCCGCACGTAGACAAGAAGTCGCGCGAGGCGTTCGAGATCCGCACGCATAAGCGGCTGATCGACATTCTTGAGCCGACGCAGCAGACCGTGGACGCGCTGATGAAGCTCGACCTGCCTGCCGGCGTGGACGTCGAAATCAAGGTGCGCGAAGAGAAGGCAGCAGCAGCGAAGTAATCAGCAGTGCCTACAGTGCCCGCCGGGCATGATGGGGAGAGGAAGACGAGAGATGGCAGTCACAGGAATTCTGGGCAAGAAGATCGGCATGACGCAGGTGTTCGATGAGCGGGGTGAAGTGCACCCGATCACCGTCCTGCAGGCCGGCCCGTGCGTGATCACGCAACTGAAGACGCTGGCGAAGGACGGCTACGAAGCCGCGCAGATCGGCCTGGTCGAGTTCGTGAAGAGCTCGAAGGTGAACAAGCCGATGGCCGGTCACTTCGGCAAGTCGAATGTGCCGCCGGTCAAGCTGATGCGCGAGGTTGCCCTGGAGGCTGCCACGCCCGCCAAGGCCGATGGAACCGCTGGCGAGGACGCAGCGGCGAACGGCAATGGGCTCAAGGCGGGGGACCGCATACTTGTGGACATTTTTTCCGACAACAAGTATGTCGACGTGATCGGTACCAGCAAGGGCCGTGGTTTTGCCGGTGTGGTGCGGCGTCATAATTTCGGCGGTGGCCCCAAGGCGCACGGTCACATGTTCCAGGTGCAGGGCTCGATCGGCGCATCATCGTTCCCGTCGCGTGTCTTTCCCGGGCAGCGCATGCCGGGTCACTACGGCGTGGACCAGGTAACGGTGCGCAATCTCCGCATCCGCGGCATTGATCTGGAAGAGAACCTGCTGATGGTGGAAGGTGCTGTTCCAGGACCGCGCGATGGATACGTGCTGATCTCGAAGGCGAAGGCGCCGCCACGCGAGCGCCGCGGCTTTGCCGGTGCGACCACGGTCGATCCGCTGAAGGCGTCGAAGAAGGCGTCTGCGGGCAAGAAGAAATAGTTGCCGAGGTCGCAAGACCCTCGAAGAAGAAGAGAAGACGATGGCAAATATTGACGTATTGGATCTCGGCGGAAAGAAGGTTGGCTCACTCGAGCTGGCTGAGGAAATCTTCGCTCCGGGCGAGGTGAACGAGGCCCTGCTGTGGGAGGCGGTGAAGCACTACCGCGCCGCCCAGCGCCAGGGTACGGCAGCGACCAAAAATCGCAAGCTGGTCTCCGGGTCGGGCAAGAAGCTCTGGAAGCAGAAGGGCACGGGCCGTGCGCGTGTCGGTTCGGTGCGCTCGCCGCTATGGCGGCATGGCGGCACCGTGCATGGACCGCAGCCCCGCTCCTACGACTACGCGTTCCCCAAGAAGAAATTGCTGGGCGCGCTGCGCGCAGCACTTGCGGCGAAGCTCTCCGACGGCAAGCTGACGGTGATTGAGAACCTCGCGCTGGGCGAGGCCAAGACGAAAGCATACCGCGCGGCCCTGAACGCCATCGATGTCAAGCGCACGGCGCTGATTGTTGAGAACTCGCAGTCATTGAGTCCGGCACTGATCCTGGGTGTGCGCAACCTTGAGGGTGTGGAGCTCATGCTCAACAACGAGGTGCATCCCTATGACCTCTTGCGCTACGACCGCGCGATTTTCTCTCGCGCGGCCATCGAGCAACTGCAGGAGATGCTGAAGAAGACGGTCTCGAAGCGCAAGCAGAGAGCACGCGCCGGTCTGCAATCGGGACAGAAGGCGGAGGTAGCCTAAATGCCGACGACGTACACCGTAATTCGCCGCGCCCTGATTACCGAGAAGGGCATGGGTGTGAAGGAGACCGAAGGCACGCTGGTCTTTGAAGTGGCCGAAGCCGCAACCAAGACCGAAGTGAGGCAGGCGGTCGAAGCGCTGTTCAAGGTGAAGGTGAACAGCGTGCGGACAGCGAACTTTGTCGGCAAAGAGCGCCGCCGGGGTAAGTTCACCGGCTATCGGCCGGACTGGAAGAAGGCGTATGTGCGCCTGAAGGCCGGCGAGAAGATGCCGGACTACGTAAACAATCTGTAGCCGATTGAGTTGCGAGAAGTAGTGGAAGCGAAGTAGAGAGCGACAGCAAGCGGTGACGGATATGCCGCTGGAAGCAAAGAGCTAAAACGATGCCGATTAAAACATTTCGACCGATCACCCCGACGCTGCGGTTCCAGACGACGCTGGTGAACGACGACATCACGACCGACAAGCCGCACAAACCGCTGCTGGTATCGAAGCAGCGCACCGGCGGCCGCCGCAACTCCGGCGACATGACCATCCGGCATCACGGCGGCGGCCATAAGCAGAAGCTGCGCCTGATCGATTTCAAGCGCGAGAAGTTTGGCGTGCCGGGCAAGGTGGCGACCATCGAGTACGATCCCAACCGCTCCTCGCGCATCGCGCTGATCCACTACGCGGACGGCGAGAAACGCTACATTATCCAGCCGGTCGGTCTAAAGGTCGGCCAGACAGTGATGAGCGGTCCGGATGCGGACATCCTCGTCGGCAACGCGTTGCCGCTGAGGAGCATCCCCGCCGGCACCACGGTGCACAACGTCGAGCTCAGGCCCGGCAAGGGCGCGCAGATGGTGCGCTCCGCCGGCGGACAGGCACAGCTTGTCGCCAAGGAAGGTGACTACGCGCTGTTGAAGCTGCCTTCGGGCGAGACTCGCCGCGTGCTGGTTGAATGCATGGCGACGGTCGGCCAGGTGGGCAACACGGATCACGAGAACGTGGCCATCGGCAAGGCGGGACGCAACCGCTGGAAGGGCATCCGTCCAACCAACCGCGGCGTGTCGATGAATCCGGTCGATCACCCGCACGGCGGCGGCGAGGGCAAGACCTCGGGCGGCCGTCACCCGGTGACGCCATGGGGTCAGCCGACGCGTGGCTACAAGACACGGAACAACAAGCGGACTGACGCGTTCATCGTTGGCCGCCGCAGCAAGTAGGAGAGACAGAGATGGCACGTTCCACCAAGAAGGGCCCGTTCATCGATACCCACCTGATGGTGAAGATCGACACGATGAACCAGGCGAATGACAAGAAGCTGGTGCGCACCTGGTCGCGCCGCTCGACGATTCACCCTGACATGGTGGGGCACACCATCGGGGTGCATAACGGGCGCAAGTTCATCCCGGTCTACGTGACGGAAAACATGGTGGGCCACAAGCTGGGCGAGTTCGCGGCGACGCGGACCTTCAAGGGCCACTCGGCGAGAGCTGCCGAAACCGCGACCAAGCCGCGTTAAGCAAGAGATTTGAAGGCAGGGAAGGCAAGGTATGCAACAGACACAGGAATTTCGAGCTGAAGCGCGCTTCCAGCGCGTGTCGCCGCAGAAGGCGCGGCTGGTGCTCGATCTGATCAAGGGTCGTCGCGTGGGCGAAGCGCTGCAGACTGTCGCCTTCACCAAGAAGGGCGTTGCCCCGCTGGTCGAGAAGGTGCTGCGTTCGGCGGTGCAGAACGCGAACTATCTCAGCCAGGAGCAGGGCCTGGATGTAGACGTCGACAACCTCTACGTCAAGCAGGCGCTGGCGAATGACGGACCGCGCATGAAGCGCATCCGCCCCGCCCCCCAGGGACGCGCGTTCCGCTATCAGCGGCGCATGTCGCACATCGTAATCGCGGTGGCCGAGCGCAAGCCTGCGGGTCTGGTGACCACGGCCGAGTCTGACGCCGAGACGACGGCGAAGGGCAAGAAGTCCGCAAAGAAGTCCACGAGGCCGGTTGCAAAGAAGACGGCCGCAAAGAAGACAACGGCAAAGAAATCTGCTGCCCGCAAGGGAACCAAGCCCGCGAAGGCGGGCAAGTAAAGGAAGCGTATGGGACAGAAAGTCCATCCTTATGGATTCCGGCTGGGTGTGAACAAGCCGTGGCGGTCGCGCTGGTTTGTGGTTCGCGACTACGACAAGCTCCTGATCGAAGACGTTCAGCTGAAGCGTGAGCTGAAGGAGAAGCTAAAGCTGGCCGGCGTGAGCTCGGTCGAAGTTGAGCGGCCGGGCAAGAAGCTGCGGATCATCATCCGCACGGCGCGGCCGGGCATCGTGATCGGGCGCAAGGGCGCGGAGATCGACAAGCTCAAGGCCGAGATCCAGGATCGCACCAAGCGCGATGTCACCATCGACATCGTCGAGGTGAACAAGCCGGAGCTCGACGCGCAACTGGTGGCCGAGAGCATCGCGCTGAAGCTGGAGAAGCGGTCTGGCTTCCGCCGCGTGATGCGCATGGCGGTCGATTCGGCGCTGCGCTTCGGCTGCAAGGGCATCAAGGTCCGTGTGTCGGGCCGGTTGAACGGCAACGAGATCGCGCGCTCGGAGTGGTACCTGCAAGGGCGGCTGCCGCTGCACACGCTTCGTGCGGATATCGACTACGGCTTTGCCGAGGCATTCACGACATACGGTGTGATCGGTGTCAAGGTTTGGATCTATCGCGGCGACGTCTATGAGCAGAAGCGCCGCCAGCCGAAGGAGATCGGCAGCTCGGTGTTTTAAAGGCAGCCTCTAGCTATTAGCTTCTGGCTACTAGCTTTGAGGTGTGAGCGCATTGTGACGTGAGACAAGCTAGCAGCTGAAAGCTAGCGGCTAGAAGCTGGAGTTTTTATGTTGATGCCGAAGAAGGTGAAGTACCGGAAGCAGCAGCGCGGGCGCATGAAGGGCAAGGCATGGCGCGGCTCGGAGCTTTCGTTTGGGGTCTACGGATTGAAGGTGCTGGAGTGTGGCTACATTACGGACCGCCAGATCGAGGCGAGCCGTGTGGCGATGACCCGCTTTATCAAGCGCGGCGGCAAGATCTGGCTGCGGCTCTTCCCGGACAAGCCTGTAACCAAGAAGCCGGCCGAAACCCGTATGGGTAAAGGCAAGGGCGCACCGGATCACTGGGTCGCCGTTGTGCGGCCAGGAAAGATTCTCTTTGAGATGGAAGGTGTTGCACCCGACGTCGCGCAGGAAGCAATGCGGTTGGCAGCACACAAGCTTCCGTTGAAGACCCGCTTCGTGATGCGTCACGACGTGGTGATGACGGTGGCGGCGAAAAAGTAAGTGACGTGAAACTCCGCGTGCACCCGATAGTGCAGAGCGGAAAGCAAATGATGAAGGGCTCGCCCGTTGAGAGCAGCCCGGAAGAGAAGACGAGATGGAACTGGACAAGATTCGTAACCTGGGCGCGCACGAGCTGAAGCACGAGGAGCAGCAGGCCTCTGAGCAGCTTTTCCGCCTGCGCTTTCAGATGCGCCTGGGGCAGACCGAGGGCGTGAAGAAGCTGCGCGGCCTGAAGAAGGATGTCGCCCGCATCAAGACCATCACGCGCGAGCGCGAGCTGGGACTGAACGCGGCGCTCCATGGCCATGCAGAAGGTCAGACAGAGACCGCTCCGAAGGCGAAGAAGACGGCGGCCAAGCGGACCAAGAAGGCTACGAACAGGAAGTCCGCAGCCAAGAAGGTTGCGAAGAAGACCGCGACGAAAAAAGCCGCGACGAAGAAGACAGCCAAAAACCAAGAAGAAGGAGGCTCGGTAAGCGATGAGCGAACAAGTGATGACGAGCGAGCAGCTGGCCGCGACCGACCGCCGGAACGAAAAGGTAGGACACGTGGTCTCGACCAAGATGCAGAAGACCATCGTGGTCGAAGTAGAGATGCGCAAGGCGCACCCCAAGTACAAACGTACGGTGCGGCTGACCAAGAAATTTTACGCGCACGATGAGCAGAACACCGCCCGCGTGGGCGACATGGTGCGTATCCGCGAGACACGCCCCATGAGCAAGCTGAAGCGTTGGCAGTTGCAGGAGATCCTGCGGCGCTCCGCCCTCGCGCAGGTACAGGCCGCCGAGGCGGCAGCTGCGCCTGAGTTGACGACCTAGGCTTTCGCGGCAAATAGCGTTGTAAGGTTCAGCAGATTCACCAGGAACCCGGCAGGAACGGAGACAAGAACGATGGCAGTGCAGATGAGATCGATGCTCGAGGTCGCCGATAACTCCGGCGCCCGCAAGCTGCAGATGATCCTGCCGCTCGGTGGCGCCAGTGGCAAGAAGGCTGGCCTGGGCGACGTGATCACGGCCGCGGTGAAGGAAGCCTCACCGGATGGCCAGGTGAAGAAGGGCAAGGTCGTCCGGGCAGTCGTGGTCCGGCTGCGCAAGGAAGCGCGCCGCCGCGATGGCACATATATCCGTTTCGATCAGAATGCCGCGGTGCTGATCAATGAAGCGGGCGAGCCGGTGGGCACGCGCGTCTTCGGACCGGTCGCGCGTGAGCTGCGTGAGAAGAAGTTTCTGAAGATTGTGTCGCTGGCCCCGGAAGTCCTTTAAAGGACCGGGCAGCGAGTGGGAGAGACGAGATGGCGGGATTGAAGATTCAGCGCAACGATACCGTGATGGTGATCACCGGCACGGACAAGGGTAAGAAGGGCCGCGTGCTGCACGTGATGCCGGATGCAGGCAAGCTGCTGGTCGAGCACGTGCGTGTGGTGAAAAAGAACGTGCGGCCGAATCCGCAGCGCAACATCAAGGGCGGGATCGCGGAGCAGGAATCGCCGATCCAGATCTCGAACGTGATGCTGGTCTGTTCCAGTTGCGGACCAACACGTGTGGGCTACAAGTTCGAAGGCGATACCAAGGTGCGGGTCTGCAAGAAGTGCGGCGAGGCGATCGCACCCAAGGGCAAGAAGAAGTAGAGAAGTAGACAGAGAACGAAAGATCGTACCAAGCCACGCAACGGTATACGGGTCACCACTCCGGAAAATCCACCCCGGGACCGTGGCAGAGAGCAGAGAGCGAAGACGATGTCGACACGAATGCATGAGAAGTATCAGAAAGAGATCCGGCCGGCGCTCCAAAAAGAGCTGGGCCTGAAGAACGCGATGGCAGTGCCGCGCCTGGAAAAGATCGTGCTGAATATGGGGCTGGGCGAAGCGACCCAGAACCCCAAGATGCTCGATCCCCTGGTCGCCGACCTGACCTCGATTGCCGGCCAGAAGCCGGTCGCCACCAAGGCAAAGAAGTCGATCGCGGCCTTCAAGGTGCGCGAGGGTATGCCTATCGGTGCGATGGTCACGTTACGCGGCGAGAAGATGTATGAGTTCCTGGACCGGCTGATCTCCATTGCGCTGCCCCGTGTGCGCGATTTCCGCGGTGTCTCGACCAAGAGCTTCGATGGGCGCGGCAACTACACGCTGGGCGTCCGCGACCAGCTCATCTTTCCGGAGATCGACTATGCCCGGGTGGAGAAGCTGAAGGGCATGAACATCACCATCGTCACTACGGCGAAGGACGACAACCAGGCACGCGCGCTGCTGCGGCAGTTCGGTATGCCATTCCGCACGGCTGCTGCTTAAGCGCCCCGGAAGCATAAGGAAGTTACGAGGACTGAAGAGAAATGTCGACCACTGCAAAACGTGTCAAGGACGCCAGGAAGCCGAAGTTTTCCTCGCGCAAGCACAACCGCTGCAAGCTGTGCGGCCGCCCGCGCGCATTCCTGCGCAAGTTCGGCGTCTGTCGTCTGTGCTTCCGCGGGTTGGCCTTGCGCGGCGAGATTCCGGGAGTTGTGAAGTCATCCTGGTAGTCGTTCTGACAGGAGAGACGCACGACGTATTTTGAACGCGCTGGACGTGCCGAGCACGGCCAGCCACACCATCTTCGCTGGTTCTCTGCCCTGATCGATACGTCGATCGACAACCTGGGCGCAGAGCGAACGGAAGATGAAGGAGAGAGCATGAGCTTTACCGACCCAGTCGCCGATTTTCTGACCCGCATCCGCAACGCGATCCGCTCCCGCCACCAGAAGCTGGACGTTCCCGCCTCGAAGCTGAAGGCCGAGATCGCCCGCATTCTGAAGGAAGAGGGCTACATCGCCAACTACAAGGCCACCGAGGAAGAGGGCCGCCAGGTGCTGCGGGTGTACCTGAAGTACGGCGCGAACAACGAGGCTGCGATCCGCGATCTGCAGCGCGTCTCGCGTCCAGGCTGCCGCGTGTATGTCGGCCGCGGCGAGATTCGCCGCGTCCAGGGCGGTCTCGGCATCAACATCCTGACGACGCCGCGCGGAGTGATGACCGGCCGCCAGGCGCGCCGCGAGGGTGTGGGCGGAGAGATACTCTGCGAGGTCTGGTAAGAGCAGCTTCTAGCCTTCGCTTCTACCTTCTAGCTATGAGGTGATGGAGCGGGCTGTTGCGGTGATGGTTTAGAGCAGAAAGGTCAGCGCCGAAGTTGCTGACGGGCAGTGCAAGGGCTGCAGTGGAACGGAAGGAGCTAGAAGCTAGGAGCTAGCGGCTAGAAGCTAACCGGGACTCGCAAGCCAACAAGGATTCGAAGATGTCACGCATTGGAAAACAGCCGATTCCTCTTCCCAAAGGTGTGAAGTACACAGTGCAGGGAAAAGAGGTTCTCGTCGAAGGTCCCAAGGGCAAGCTGAAGGCGCCGCTGCCGGAGGGCATCACGCTTGAGGACAAGGACGGACACTTGATCGCCGCACGCCGGGACGACTCGCTCGCACCGCTGCATGGCCTGACCCGCGCGCTGCTGTTCAACGCCGTCGAGGGTGTGACCAAGGGCTGGACGAGGGAGCTGGACATCGTCGGCATCGGGTATCGCGCGGAGATGAAGGGCAAGGGCATGGTGGTGTTCACGCTCGGCTATTCGCACCCCATCGAGTTCCCGCTGCCCACCGGCGTCGAGGCCGCGATCGATCCGAAGCAGACCAGGGTGACCATCACCGGCATCGACCGGCAGAAGGTGGGCCAGGTAGCGGCAGATATGCGCTCCTTACGCAAGCCCGATCCGTACAAGAACAAGGGCGTGCGCTATAGCGACGAGAAGCTGAAGAAGAAGGTCGGCAAGACCGGCGCGAAGTAACAGGAAGATAAACCCGAACGGGGCCGCAGGGCGGTCCCGCTATTAGGAAGAAGAGAAGACGATGATTCCGCAGAGACAGAGAAACGAGATCCGGCAGCGCGTGCATGCGCGCATCCGGCGGAAGATGCAAGGCACGGCCGAGCGGCCGCGGCTGAATGTTTACCGCTCCCTGAACCACATCTACGCGCAGGTGATCGACGACGCGTCGGGCGTCACCCTGGTTGCGGCCTCCACCAAGGCGGCCAAGCTGAAGACCGGCGGGAACGTGGCGGCAGCGAAGGAAGTCGGCAAGCTGGTGGCGGAGCGCGCCAGGGAAAAGGGCGTCAAGCAGGTGGTCTTCGATCGCGGTGGCTATCTTTATCACGGACGCATCAAGGCCTTGGCCGACGCCGCGCGCGAAGCGGGTCTCGAGTTCTAGCAGAGGGATATGGGCGCCTGGCGCTCGGAAGGAAACAGACGGATGGCAATGCTGAAGAAGAAGATCGATGCCGGGCACTACAACCTGAAGGACCAGGTGGTCGCCATCAACCGCGTCACCAAGGTCGTCAAGGGCGGCAAGAACATGTCGTTTGCCGCACTGGTGGTTGTCGGCGATCCGGCTGCCGGCGTCGTGGGTTATGGCTCTGGCAAGGCGAAGGAGGTGCCCCAGGCGATCCGCAAGGGCATCGAGAGCGCCAAGAAGAACCTTGTGCACGTGCACCTGACCGACACCTCGATTCCGCACCAGGTGCTGGGCCGCTACGGCTCGGGCCAAGTGCTGCTGAAGCCGGCCCCGGAAGGCACGGGCGTCATCGCAGGCGGTGCTGTGCGCGCAGTGATGACTTCGGCTGGAGTGCAGAATGTGCTGACCAAGAGCCTGGGCACCGCGAACCCGCACAACGTAGTCAAGGCGACCTTTGACGCGTTGACTCAGTTGCGCGACAAGGCCGATGTTGCGGCACTGCGCGGCAAGCAGATACAGGAGCTATAGTCATGGCTGAGGCGAAGAAGACACTGCTGATCGAGTACTACCGCTCGAAGATCGCAACGCCGGAGAAGCATAAGAAGGTCGTCAAGGGCCTGGGCTTCACCCGGCTGAACCAGATCGTGGAGCGTGAGGACACGCCGTCGATCCGCGGCATGGTCAAGGCCATTCCGCATCTGGTGCGCATCGTCGAGTAACGGTGGGCGAGTAGTTCAACAACCAATACACATGCGAGTCGGTCTGCTATCCGCAACCGGCGTTGAGCGAGGAACACATGGCAACGAATCTCTCCAATCTGCGTGCGCCGAAGAAGGCGAACACCAATCGCAAGCGCGTGGGCCGCGGCATGGGCTCCGGCATGGGCAAGACGTCGACCCGCGGTCACAAGGGACAGGGCTCCCGCTCCGGTTCGAGCCTGATGCGCGGTTTTGAAGGCGGCCAGATGCCGCTGCACCGCCGCCTGCCCAAGCGCGGCTTCACCAACATCTTCCGGACCGAGTACAACGTGCTTAACCTGGGCAGCCTGGCCGATGTCACCGAGACCGAGCTGACGCTTGAGAAGCTGGCCGAGCTTGGTCTCACCAAGAAGAAGGGCCTGCTGAAGATCCTTGGCAATGGCGAGATCAAGACCGCCATCACCATACACGCGCACAAGTTTTCGAAGTCGGCGCAGGAAAAGATCGAGCGCGCCGGGGGCAAGGCCGTGGTTCTGGGTGGCGCTTCCGCCCAGGGCTGAGCACTTTCTTCTTATCGAAGTCCGAAGCCGGCGCTGTCTACGGCAAGATGGGCGCGATAATAGATGGCATGCATTCGTGAGTCACCAGCGAAGAGCAGGGCAGGGCTGACCGTATATGTTGGAAAAGTTTTCGAATATCTTCCGTATCCCGGACCTTCGCAATCGCCTGCTATTCACGCTGGCGATGCTTGCGATCTATCGCCTTGGCGCGCACATCCCGACGCCGGGCGTCGACACCAAGGCACTGGAGTCCTTTTTTGACAGCCAGAGTGGCTCCGCGCTCGGACTGGTCGATCTCTTCAGTGGCGGCAACCTGCGCCGGCTCACCGTCTTCGCGCTGGGCATCATGCCCTACATCACCGCGTCGATCATCTTCCAGTTGCTGACGGTGGTGTACGAGCCCTTGGCCAAGCTGCAGAAGGAAGGCGAGATCGGCCGCCGCAAGATCACGCAGTGGACGCGCTACATGACCGTGGTGCTCGGCATTGTCCAATCCTTTGCGATTGCCCTCACGCTCTCGCACAGCTCCGGAGGCGGACAGTCGTACGTGCTCAATCCGGGTCCTGGTTTTATCGCCATGACCGTGCTGACACTTACCGCCGGCACCAGCTTCGTGATGTGGCTGGGTGAGCAGATTACCGATCGCGGCGTGGGCAACGGCATGAGCCTGCTCATCTTCGCGGGCATCGTCGATGGGCTGCCGCGCGGTATCGCGGACCTCTACGAGAAAGCCCGCACCCAGGCCTTCGGCGCCTTCACCATCCCTGCGCTGACGTTGCTGGTGGGGGGCATGATTGCCGTCATCGCCTTCATCGTCTACGTCGAACGCTCGGAGCGCCGTATCCCGGTGCAGTACGCCAAGCGCATCGTCGGACGCCGGCTCATGGGTGGCCAGTCCACACATCTGCCGCTGAAGGTGAACTCCGGCGGCGTCATGCCGATCATCTTCGCCAGCTCCATCCTTTCGGCGCCGATGCTCTTTGCTAGCTCGAACTTTGTACGCAGCCATACCCTGCTGAACCGCATCTTCGATGCGTTGCGCGCGGGCGAGCCCTGGTACGAGCTGCTGTCCATGGTGGCGATCGTCTTCTTCGCGTACTTCTATATCTCAATCGTCTTTCGCCCCGACGATATCGCCGACAACATGCGCAAGTATGGCGGATTTATCCCCGGAATCCGGCCAGGGCGCCGCACCTCCGATTACATCAACGACATCCTGACCCGCATCACCCTGGTAGGCGCGCTCTACCTGATCATGGTCTGGCTGATTCCGCAGATCATGATCAACGGCATTCACCTTGAGAACCTGTGGCTGGTCGGATCAGCCTTCGAGAAGATGCCAACCTGGGTGACCCACGGACTCGGCTTGAATTTCTACTTCGGCGGCACCTCGCTGCTGATCGTGGTCGGTGTGGCCATGGACACGGTGAACCAGGTCGAATCGCAGCTCATCATGCGTCACTATGAGGGCTTCTCCCCACGGAGCGGCCGGGTGCGCGGACGCCGCGCGTGGTAGCGGGACATCCGGAGCTGGCTTCCGCTGACCCGATGCCGGCGCAGCATCGCACAACCCTGATCCCCGGGCCGGTTCTTCTCCTCGGTGCGCCTGGGGTAGGCAAGGGCACGCAGGCCAAGGCCATCGTGGCTGCCTGGGGCATCCCGCAGATCTCGACCGGCGATCTCCTGCGCGAGATCCGGAACCGTGATCTGCTGCCGAGCGCCCTGGCCGAGCGCCTGCTGCGCGAAGGCAAGCTGCACGAAGACGATCTCGCTCGCATGGCGGCGGGCAAGCTGGTCTCCGATGCGCTGGTGAATGATATGGTCGCCGCGCGTCTCGAAGAGCCGGACACAGTGCGTGGCTACATCCTGGACGGCTTTCCCCGTACCCTGGTGCAGGCGGACTGGCTGGACGCGCAACTGGCATCCAGCGGCAGCGGTCTGCCCGTAGTGGCGGTCAGTCTTCGGGTGAATGAGCAGCAATTACTGCTGCGCATCACCGGCCGGCGAAACTGCCCGACCTGCAAGCGCATCTATAACATGCACCTGAAGCCGCCGATTGCCGATACGGTCTGCGACTTTGATCAGACAGTCCTGGAGCAGCGCGCCGATGATACGGCAGCGGTCTTTGCCGAGCGCATGCGCGCCTATGCGGAGCAGACCGCGCCAGTGCTCGAACACTACCGCCGGCTGGGCCGCTTTGCGGAAGTAGACGGCGATTCTTCCGTGGATACAGTGACGGAGAGCATTCTCGACGCCGTCGAACGGCTGCGGAGCTAGCAGAAGCAAGAAGGCATCATGGCAATCGTGATCAAGACCGCGAAGGAAGTGGAGAAGATGCGTCGCGCCGGTGAGATCGTGCGCGAGGTGCTTCACGCCGTGCGGGCCATGGTGAAGCCCGGCGTCACTACGCTGGAGCTCGAGAATGTAGCGGAGACGATGATTGCTGAGGCGGGCGCGAAGCCGGCCTTCAAGGGCTATCACGGATTCCCCTGCGTGCTCTGCACCTCGCTCAACGATCAGGTGGTGCACGGCATTCCGTCGTCGAAGACGGTGTTGCGCGAAGGCGACATACTTTCGGTCGATTGCGGCGCGGTCATCGATGGGTATTATGGCGATTCGGCCATTACCATCCCAGTGGGCAAGGTAGCGCCGACGACGCAGCGGCTGCTCGATGTCACACAGCAGTCACTGGTGCGGGCGATCGAAACCGTTCGCCCTGGGGCCATGCTGGGCGATGTCGGAGCGGCGGTGCAGGAGATGGTGGAGGCCGAGGGCTTCAGTGTCGTGAAGGAGTTTGTGGGCCACGGTATCGGCACCCACATGCATGAGGATCCGCAGATTCCGAACTTCGGCCAGCGCGGGCGCGGGGTGCGGCTGCGCGAGGGCATGGTGCTGGCCATTGAGCCCATGGTCAACGCCGGCAGCGATGCGGTGCGAGTGTTGAAGGACGGATGGACGGCAGTGACCGAGGACGGCAGCCTGAGCGCGCATTTCGAGCACACGGTCGCTGTTACCAAGGACGGCGCGGCGATTTTGACCCTGTAAATACCGTAATTCAGGTATCATAGGGGTTGGCACATAAGTGGCCGGAGGCTTTGCCAGAACTCTCTGGCGGGACGAGTCTGGCAGAACCAGGAAGATTGATTGTCGAAGGAAGACGCAATTGAGGTTATGGCGACGGTTCTCGAGACGTTGCCAAACGCAATGTTCAAAGTGGAACTCGAGAACAAGCATCAGGTGCTGGCCCACGTATCCGGACGTATGCGGAAAAATTTCATTCGCATCCTGCCGGGAGATCGTGTTGCGGTGGAGCTGAGTCCGTACGATCTGAACCGCGGCCGCATCGTTTACAGATACAAGTAGCCATTGAGCTGCTAGCTCCTGACCTTCAGCTAAATGCTGGAGGGTAGCAAGCTGGTGGTTGTTTTCAAGCTAGGAGCTGTTTCCATGAAGGTACGTGCGTCGGTAAAGAAGATTTGTGACAAGTGCAAGGTCATCCATCGCCGCGGTGTGGTGCGGGTGATCTGCGAGAACCAGAAGCATAAGCAGCGCCAGGGCTAAGCGCCCCGGCATCTCTAGGCGGTCGCTGGGGCGAGTTAGCCGAAGTCAAGGCTTGCGATGAACCTCAGCTCCGCATCACCTGCCGGTTTTCACGATTCCGGCGAAGCGCCTCCGGCGGCGAAGCTGCACGGAAGCAAGTGAAGGAAGAGCATGGCACGTATATCTGGCGTCGATCTGCCGAGGAACAAGCAGGTACGCATCGCGCTCACATACATCTATGGCATCGGCGATCCGCGTTCCGCGAGCATCCTGAAGGCGGCTAACGTCGATCCGTTCAAGAAGGTCCAGGACCTGGGCGAGGATGAGGTCAACCGCATCCGCCAGGTCATCGAGCAGGAAGGCGACGTCGAAGGCGACGCGCGCAAAGACGTCTCGATGCACATCAAGCGCCTGATCGATATCCAGAGCTACCGTGGCAACCGCCACCGCCGCAACCTGCCGGTTCGCGGCCAGCGCAGCCATACCAACGCGCGCACGCGCAAGGGCCCGCGCAAGGGCACCATCGCGGGCAAGAAGAAAGCGACGAAGACCTAAATGGCAAAGGCACAGCAGGCGGCAACCGGCAAGGCCGGCAAGAACAAGAAGTTCAAGAAGCGCGAACGCAAGAACGTGCCCTACGGACTGGTGCACATTCAGGCTTCGTTCAACAACACCATCGTTACCATCACGGACAACATGGGCAACACGCTGTCCTGGAAGAGCTCGGGTTCGCTCGGCTTTCGGGGATCGCGCAAGGGTACGCCATTCGCTGCGCAGCAGGCTGCGGTCAACGCCGCGAACCAGGCGCGCGACCATGGTCTGCGTTCGGTCGATGTGCGGGTCAGCGGGCCGGGTTCGGGCCGCGAGTCCGCGGTGCGCGCGTTGGCTGCTGCCGGCATCGAGGTGCGTTCGATTCGCGACGTTACCCCAATCCCGCACAACGGCTGCCGTCCGCCGAAGCGGCGTAGGGTCTGATTTATCTGCTGCCTGCTTGGGTTCCGGCAGGCAGTGAACGAAATTGAGAAGTACGGACTGGGACGAAGGGACCCGATCGGGCCTGTAAACCAGTCGACACCTGAAGTTTGAGGAGAAGGACACGTGGCACGTTATACCGGAGCAGTCTGTCGCCTTTGCCGTCGCGAAGGCATGAAGCTATTTTTGAAAGGCACCAAGTGCCACACCGAGAAGTGTCCGGTGGACAAGCGCAACTTCGCTCCCGGCCAGCATGGCCGCGATCGCAAGGTCAAGATCGTCGGTTACGGTCTGCAGTTGCGTGAGAAGCAGAAGGCGAAGCGCATCTACTTCACGCTGGAAAGCCAGTTCCGCGCGTATTACGAGAAGGCGAACCGCTCCGCGGGCGTCACCGGCGAAATCCTGCTGCAGCAGCTTGAGCGTCGCCTCGACAACGTAGCCTATCGTCTGGGTTTCGCTTCCAGCCGCCGCCAGTCGCGCCAGATCGTGCGCCACGGCCATGTCGAAGTCAACGGCCGCAAGGTGAACATCCCCTCCTATCAGGTGCAGGTGGGCGATGAGATCAAGGTGCGCGAGGGCTCCAAGGCAATGACGGTGCTCGAGAGCTCGACCGAGTTTGCCAGCCATCAACAGTCCCCGCAATGGCTGCAGGTCGATCACAAGAACCTCTCCGGCAAGGTGCTGGCGCTGCCGAAGCGCGACGACGTCAACCTGCCGGTGAACGAGCAGTTGATCGTCGAACTTTACAGCAAGTAACAAATTTCAAGTTTGCCTGGTGGCGTCTTTGCCGCCAGGAGCCGTACCCGCGCAAGCGGTCACATTCACGAAACAGGAGACACAGGCACGGCCGCTGCAGAATGCTTCGCGGCGCTCGCTGTGCAGGAGATACGACATGCTTTGGAGAGGATTTCAAAAGCCCAAGCGTCTTGCAGTCGAAACCGAGACGCTCACCGAGAAGTACGGAAAGTTCAGCGCCCAGCCCTTTGAACGGGGCTTCGGCACCACCGTCGGCAATGCACTGCGCCGCGTGCTGCTCTCCTCGATTGAGGGTGCGGCCGTCACCGCGGTCAAGATCGAGGGTGTGCTGCACGAGTTTCAATCGATCACCGGCGTAGTAGAAGACGCGACGGACATCATCCTCAACCTGAAGCAAATTCCCTTCAAGTTGAACGGTGAGGGTCCGAAAGCGCTCTATTTGCGCGCGGAGCAGCCCGGCATTGTCACCTCGGGCATGATCGAGGCGGACGGCGACGTGGAGATCCTGGACAAGGAGATCTACATCGCGACCGTGAGCGAAGGCGGCAAGCTGGATATGGAGATGCGCCTGAAGCGCGGACGCGGCTACATCGCGGCCGACAAGAACTTTGACAGCGATCTCGGCATCGGCTTCATCCCCGTGGACTCGGTCCACTCTCCAGTGCGTAAGGTCAACTACGCCGTCGACGCAGCCCGTCTCGGTCAGATCACCGACTATGACAAGCTGACGCTCGAGGTGTGGACCAACGGCTCCGTGCTTCCCGCCGACTCCATCGGTCTGGCAGCCAAGCTGATCAAGGACCACATGAGCATCTTCATCAACTTCGAAGAAGAGATCGAAGCGGAGCACCAGAACGAAGAGGGCCGCATGCAACTGCGGAACGAGAACCTCAACCGTTCGGTGGAAGAGCTCGAGCTGTCCGTGCGCAGCTACAACTGCCTGAAGAACGCGAACATTCAGACCATCGGCGAGCTGGTGCAGAAGACCGAGCCCGAGATGCTGAAGACCAAGAACTTCGGCCGCAAGTCGCTGAACGAGATCAAGGAAATCCTGGCGCAGATGGGTCTGTCGCTGGGGATGAAGATCGACGAGAACGGCAACGCCGTTCCCGGCCCGACTTCGATCCTGCCCTCGCAGGCGCTGGCGCAAAGCTACAACAGTCGCTTCGATGACGAAGATGAGGATCTCGACGTGCTCGAGCCGATGCAGAACGAGCCGGAGAACTTCTAAGCATTCCCTGTACTTCGCCGGAGAGGGGCGACTCTCTCCGGCACTGATTCCGGCGGCTAAGGCCGCACGTAAGTGAGAGATTTGCCATGCGCCATCGCAATGCTGGATACAAACTCGGACGCAACACCAGCCACCGCCGCGCCCTGCTGCGCAACCTGGTAACGTCCATCCTCCTGGAAGATCGCGTCGTCACCACCGTTACCAAGGCCAAGGCCGCGCGTCCCCATGTCGAGAAGCTGATCACCCTGGGCAAGCGCGGCGATCTGCATTCCCGCCGCCAGGCCCACGCTTACCTGATGACCGACGACGCCGTGAAACGCCTGTTCGAGACCGTGGCTCCGCGCTACGGCGATCGGCAGGGCGGCTACCTGCGCATCGTGCGCACCGGATTCCAGAAGGGCGATGGTGCGGAGAAGGCATTCATCGAGCTGCTGGGCGCCGAAAAGCTTCTCGACGAGAAGCGCTCCAAGCGCGCCGAGGCGCGAGAGAAGCGCCGTGAGGAAATGGAAAAGGCTATGGCCGAGCAAACCCCGGCCGAAGGCGAATCCGAGAAGTAAGCCAGTCATCAGATCCGGAACTACGAAGCGCATTCCTGCGGGAGTGCGCTTTTTCTTGCGCGGTTTCTTACTGCGGAATCGACATTATGCCGAGCCGGCACACTGAATCCTTCGAACCCGCCCGGGGATGGATCTGGCTAACCTGACATACGCAAGGTCGCGTGCTCCACCATCGCTTGCACCGATCACAACTGTTCCGCCGTCCCGCCCCACTCGTCTGGATGCACGTCCGCCACCGACTGCGAGAAGGTCCACGAGTGTCCCGCGAAGTCGTCCGCGTTGTATTGCCGCTCGCCGTACGGGTAAGTCACCGGCTCTTGTGTGATCCGCGCTCCGTGATCTCTCGCCCGGTTGCAATGGGCATCGGCGTCTTCGACACGAATGATGACTGAATATCCGATGCCCAGCGCCGCGTGGTTTTCGTTCACTCGCATCTCCCTCACGATCACCGCGCCATCGCCCACATTCAACTGCACGCGATGGCTGCCGATGCGCACCCGCACGCTGAAACCGAATGCATTGCACAGCCAGGCGGCGGCCTCATTCACATCCGGATACGCAATCACGGGAATGACGGTGGCGCGAGGTATCGATCGGTTTGAGAGCATCCGGTTTCCCCTACGATTGTTTAAGTCAATTTCGACAGCTTCGCGCCTCCGCGAAGATCGTTCCTGGCATGCTGCGGACTTGTCGCATTATCGCCAGAAATCCTGCGCGTCTTTGCGGCAAAAAATAGGGAGGCGGTCTCATCGATCGCCTCCTGGCACTGAGGGAGGCCAGTGCCCAGAACAAACTAGCAGGACCGATGCAATGGAGGTGCCGATAGCGCCTCGCGAGGGTGCCTGTTCAGCACGAAAGGCTGTAGACAAACGTTCGCCTGATAGTTTTTAGAGCGAGAATGATCACACACGAAGCCATGTGCCATTGTCAAGCAAATGATCATTTTGCCGCTATTGTGTCACTCTGGCCGTGCGGAGCAACGATATTCCTAGTATCGCGGTGGGGGACTGACGCGCGCTGCCGGTCCCGGCGGGGGAACGAACCGGTCGCCCGGAAACCGCGGAATGCCAAAGTGCCCGCGCAGATGCAAGAGGTCGAGCGGGCTCAGATTGCCGGAGAAGGCAATCAGGTTCAGGTTGGTCGAACTCTGGAAGAGCACGACTGCTCCGGTCGCGTGCATGTGGCGGAAGCTGATCCAGAGATCGGTGGCGCCGCCCGTCGACGCGGAATGAGCCGTGACGAGGTGCTGCCATCCCATTCTGGTGTATTGCCGCCGCACAGCCTCCAGCAAGCGGGGATCGTACATGCCCGGTGCCGCGTAGTGATAGCTGTGCACGGAGATGCCGTCGAGCCGGCTGATTGCGTCCGCGAGCGCCGGATCGCCCGGCCCCTCCCAGACCCCGCTCGCCAGTTGCAGCATCGAACGGTCGAAGGTGAAGTCTGTGTGGAAGGCCGCCGTGCGGCCAAGTGCTTCCATCCCTTGTGGTACCCAGCCGAGAGAATTGCTGGATGGCGGATAGGCCGGGGTGCTCTGCTGCGGATACGGCTGCGGCTGCGGATAAGGCGGCTGTGACTGCGGATAAGACGGCTGTGGTTGACCGGATGGCTGACCGTATTGATCTGGCCCCTGATCTGGTCCCTGCTCCTGGCCCTGCTGATCGCTCGGCGGATAGGGCGAAGGCTTCTGCGGTAACGGGCTAGTCTGTTGCTGCTGGTCGGGATAGCCCTGCTGCCCGCTCTGATCGGGCGAGGTGTGGGGCGCGTTCTCCCCGGAAGCCGGCGGTGGCGGCGGATAGCTGGGATAGACAGGCTGTTGCGCCAGCGCGGGAAGAGCAACGCAGAGCGCGAGGGCGGCAAAGACGGCGCGACAAGCCATAGTCCTTATGAGAACGCCCAACGCGCCGGATAGTTGCGCATTTTCCCCGCTGCCACGGTTTGTGGGCGTTGACAGAACCCACAAACTGCCTACTCCACGTGCCTACTCGACATGGTAGTTGGGCGCCTCGCGGGTGATGATCACGTCGTGGACATGGGATTCGCGCAAACCCGCATTCGAGATGCGGATAAAACGCGCATTCTTCTTGAGCTCCTCGATGGTCCCGCAGCCCAGATAGCCCATGCCGGAGCGCAGTCCGCCGACGAGCTGATAGACCATCGATTCCAGCGGCCCACGGTGGGGGACGCGACCCTCGATCCCTTCCGGGACGAACTTCGCCAGGCGGTTCTGGGTGACGCGCTCGCGCTGGGCAACATCGCCGCCCGCGGGCTTCTCCTCCAGGTCACGGGAGCTCTGGAAGTAGCGCTCCCCGGAGCCCTGTGCCATGGCGGAGAGCGAGCCCATGCCGCGGTAAGCCTTGAACGACCTACCCTGGTAGAGGATGGTCTCGCCCGGGCTTTCATCGACGCCGGCAAAGAGTGAGCCGATCATCACCGCCGAAGCCCCCGAGGCGATAGCCTTCGTCACATCGCCGGAATACTTGATGCCACCATCGGCGATGACCGGAATTCCGCGCTCGCGCGCCGCCCGGTAGCACTCTGAGATCGCGGTGATCTGCGGCATTCCCGCGCCGGTGACCATACGGGTGGTGCAGATGGAGCCGGGCCCGATGCCCACTTTTATCGCATCCGCGCCCGCGTCCATCAACGCAAGGGCCCCCTCGTAGGTGGCGACATTTCCGGCCAGCAGATCCGTCTCCGGGAAGCGCCTCTTGACTTCACGAATCGCCTCCAGCACGCGCGAGGAGTGGCCGTGCGCGGAATCGATGGAGAGCGCGTCGACCCGGCTCTTGATCAGCTCTGCTGCGCGCTCGATGAAGTCGCCAGTGGCGCCAATGGCAGCGCCGACGCGCAGACGGCCTTGCTCGTCCTTGGCGGCGTTCGGGTATTTCAGCTTCTTCTGGATGTCCTTGACCGTAATCAGGCCCTTGAGCTCATAGTCGCCATTCACTACCAGCAGTTTTTCGACCCGGTGCTGGTGCAGGATCTGCTCCGCTTCTTCGAGTGTGGTTCCCACCGGCACGGTGATCAGGTTGTCCTTGGTCATCACGTCGCCGACGGGTATGTCGGTGCGCGTCTCGAAGCGCAGATCGCGATTGGTCAGGATGCCGACCAGCCGCTTGCCTTGGGTCACCGGCACGCCGGAAATCTTGTAGCGGCGCATCACCTCCAGCGCATCCGAGATGAGCTGCTCCGGCCCGATGGTGACCGGGTCAACGATCATGCCGCTCTCCGACCGCTTCACCTTGTCCACCTCGCCTGCCTGCTGCTCTATCGAGAGGTTCCGATGAATAATGCCGATGCCCCCATGCTGCGCCATCGCAATGGCCAGCCGCGACTCGGTCACGGTGTCCATGGCGGCGGAGAGAAGCGGGGTATTGAGCGGGATGCGGCGGGTAAGCTGGGTCTGGGTCGAAACCTGGGCGGGAACGACTTCGCTGTAGGCAGGAACGAGAAGGACGTCGTCGAAGGTCAGTGCTTCCGGTACGGGGCTCTCAATCATAAGTGTCTTCGGTATTGCCAGAGACACCGGGCCGGATAGCCTGCGCGCTAAGTTGGACGAAGACAGCGGCGGATGTCTTCGTCCCATTGTAGCGCGGAGAGCTCTGTCGTGGAGTTTCAGGGAACTGCGCCCGGGGGCCAGCCGTATCGCAGCACAGACCATGTATGGGAGGCGTGCGAGTGAAAGTACGAAACGCAGTGACCGTGCCGCGGGCGTATCTGGCTATGTTTTGCGCCCTTACGTTGAGCGCCGCGGTTGGCGTGGCGCGAGCAGAAAGCAACAACTGCGGCGAGCCGCCGGACCCGACTCACTATGTGGCGCAATCCGGCGACACGGAAGATGCGCAGCACATCGTGATGCAGCGGAGCTTCAATGGACAGGGCAGGCTGGAGCTGAATGTGTGCTCCGGAGAGTTACATATCAAGCCCGGTCATGGAGACAGGCTGACCTTGCGCATCGAGACCGCCTCCAATCCCGAGCTGAAGATGCGCGCATATGTGAAGACGCTCGATATCTCATCCGATAACGCGACCATCAGCCTCCAATTCCCTCACAAGACGCATCCCGTAGTGACACTCGAGCTGCCATCCACCGCATCGCTCAAGAGCGAGATCAATTTAGGAGCGGGTAAGTTTTATTTCGATGCCGAAGGCATCAAGGGCAATCGCGAGCTGAACCTGGGCGCTGGCGCGGCCTTTCTCACCATGGCGGATGACCGCGGCTACGCGAACTTCGAGGCGAATGTAGGTATGGGAAGCTTTCACGATCACCGGCCCGGCGGCCGCAGCTCGCATTTCATTATCAGCCGTAATTATCAGGGCAAGGGCAGCGGCAGCCTCGAAGTCAACGTTGGCGCGGGCTCGATCGACATCAGTCCCACGCGGGGCGAAACGATATGAAGAACCTCATTGCAGTTGTTCTCCTCGGCGCACTGTTCACGCCGGGCGCTGCGAATCGCGTTGTACGCGCACAGACCGCGAGCGGCGACTCTCCGAAGCTCACCGCTCCACGGCGCAAACTTGACGTCGCCAAACCGGATCCGGTCGTGCGCGAGGCAGCCTTTGACGCGGGGGGCGTCGTCATCGTGAATGCGAACGTTGGCGATCTGCGTGTGCAACCCGCAGAGGATGACGCCCATATCAAGCTGGTGATCACCTCGCGCAATTTTGACGATGCAGCGGCTGCTCCGCACTGGATCCGCGAGTTTGCCGTGAACGGCTCGCAGGCGAAGATCGTGCTCGAGATGCCGAAGCATGGCGAACACAACTTCGACGTCACGCTCTACGTACCGAAGCGCAGCGACCTGCGGCTCAACCTTGAGGTAGGCGACCTTACTATCGAAGGCATCACCGGCAATACGGATGCAGAGCTGGGCGTCGGCGATCTGCACATGACTGTGCCCGATCCGCATGCCTATCGCGCAGTCGCGATGTCGGTGCACATCGGCGACGTCGATGCGAAGGCCTTTGGCCTGGAGTCCTCGGGCTTTCTCGGAAAGAGCGTGGAGCGGAAGTTCAATGCCGGTAGCTATAGGCTGAAACTCCACACCGGCATCGGCGACGTGAGGTGCGTAGCGGGAGGGGCGTAGACCACACCGGGCAACGGCAGACCACAGCAGGATCTTCTGTGGTCCTTTTCTTTTCCGCTGTTGTCGGTGGGTGTCTGCATTCGTCTGCTGCCACCTTTGCGAGCTGACCTGCGGTCTGCTTGCTGTACGATGAGCAGCGTTCATTCAGACAAACAAAGGAAGATACCAAATGAAGACCCCCTTCTGGCTGGGGAAGATTGCAGCCGTAGCAGTGCTGTGCGTTGTCGGGCTTCATGCGCAGGACACCGCTCCGCGCCATGCCTTTGTCCGCGTGATCGTCGGCAAGAATCTGCCCGGCCCGGTGAGTGGCCGCCTCCTGATCTTCGCGAAGAACGCCGCAAGCGACGCGGGCAAAAAGGATGAGCACGAGACCACCGCCAAAAAGCAAGTAGACATCAGCGAGTTCCATCCCACCGATACAGCCGTGGCCGCGGAAGAGGTTCACGATGCCGCGCCGGGCAGCGCAATCGAAGTGGATCTCGATCGAACCGCGTTCCCCGCCGCGTTCTCGACCATGCCGCGCGCCGACTACGAACTCCAGGCGGTGCTCGATACCGATCACAATTACAACTACGGCGGCCGCGACGCAGATGACTGGCAAGCGGAGGTCGTCGCGGCGAAGGGCTGGGAGCCGGGCGTTGGCACTGAGCCTGTCCTCACGCTCACCGAACATCCGGAAGCAGGCCGTCGCGCCGCGATGATCACCAAAGCACTGGCGGAAGCAAAGCCTGGCGAGGCCGAGAAGGTGGAGTTCGCAAGCGCATCGCTGACGAAGTTCTGGGGCAGGCCCACCTACATCCGCGGCTGGGTGATGCTGCCGCCGGGATATAAAGCGAGCGCGAAGGCTACCTATCCGACGCTCTATTGGACGCATGGCTTCGGCGGCAACATGGACTATGCGCTGATCACGGGCCTGGGGTTGCGCAAGGCGATGGTGGAGCACAAGGCGCCTCCGATGATCTGCGTGATGCTCGATGAATCCCTGCCGGAGGGCACGCACGAGTTCGCCGACTCGGTGAACAACGGCCCGTGGGGCGCGGCGCTGACCAAGGAGCTCATTCCTTGGCTCGAATCGAAGTACCGCATGGACGCGCGGTCGAAGGGCCGGTTTTTGAATGGCCATTCGAGCGGCGGCTGGGCCACGCTGCAACTCCAGGTGAATTACCCGGAGGTCTTCGGCGGCACCTGGTCCACCTCGCCTGACCCCAGCGACTTCCACAACTTCACCGGGCCGGATCTCTACGCGGCGCACGCGAATCTGTACCGCAAGCCTGACGGCAGTGCGTGGCCGATCATGCGTGACAAGGGACAGGTGCAGGCAACACTCGAGCAGTTCGCGAAGCTCGAAACAGTGCTCGGTCCCTATGGCGGGCAGATGAGCTCATTCGACTGGGTCTTCTCGCCCAAAGGACCGAGCGGCGCACCGGAGCCGATGTTCGATCGCGTCACCGGCGATGTCGATCCCAAGGTCGTCGCCTACTGGCACGACCACTACGATCTCGCGCACCTGACGGAGGAGCACTGGGCTAAGAACCACGCTCTGCTCAAAGGACGCATCCATCTATTCGTCGGCACAGCGGATACGTTTTATCTGGACGGCTCAGCCCGCCTCTTCGAGGAGCGGCTGACGAGGCTCGGCGCCGATCCTCATTTCACCTACATCCCGGATCGGACGCACTTCGACCTCTACAAAACCGGCGACGACCGCATGGGGCTGATGTGGCAGATCATGTCGGAAATGTATGCCGTCGCCAGGCCGGGAATCGCCTGGAAGCCGGCTGCCAAATAAATACTGTGGCACGAGCTAACCGCCCGAGCCGTCCCCCGTCTTTTGGGCGTAGGATCATCGCGGGGTGACGCCGATGCAGACGCGTGGATACCTTGCCGCAACCATGGCAGCAGTGCTGCTCCCGTCGCTTACCCTCGCGAAGGACAAGCCAAAATCCACGCTTCCGACCTATGTTCTGCAGGCGCGAACGGTCTCCATCGTCATCGATCCCGATGCGGGTGTGTCGCTCGAAGATCCGCAGGCGAACCAGGTAGCGCAGCGCGATGTCGAAACGGCGTTCCTGAACTGGGGACGCTTCACGCCCATCCTCGATGGGCCAAATGCGGACCTGATCATCGTCGTTCGCCGTGGAACCGGGAAGGTGGCAAGCGGCACGGTCCACGATCCCCGGCAGGATCGACGCCCGGTGGCGATCGATCCCACAGACACCGGCATCGGCGTCGGCGTACAGCGCGGCCAGCCTCCGCCGTACGCGGGCGATCTCCCGGATGCATCGCAGGGATCTTCCATCCCGGCCCAAAATAGACCCATGACAGACGACAGGCCGCACCCCCAGGCGGAGATCGGCAACTCCACCTCCGACGACAGCTTCCTGGTCTATCGCGGACGCATCGAGAATCCGCTGGACGGGTCGCCCGTCTGGCGATACGAGGCCAAGAACGCGCTCAAACCACACGCCGTTCCTGCGGTAGACGCTTTCCGCAAGGCCCTGGATCAGGCGGAGCAGGCAGCGGCAAAACAGCCCTGAACCTGTTGGCAAGCGGACGATGGCGGCGTATCATAGCAATAGACGCGTTTGCTCCGCATGTGACGATACCGGCGGAGGAGATGGGTGGGCGAAAGCCCACCTTTTTATTGCAGCAAACGTGCTTCGGGCGGCGGATGGCGGTAGATCTGGACAAAATTCGGGCGACGGCGGAACGCGTGGCCTCCAGCTACGGGCTGGAGACGGTCGATGTCGAATTTGTCGGCGGGGGCAAGCACCGGGTGTTGCGGGTGTCCATCGAGAAAGATGCTGCGGGACGTGCACGTCTGGCGGCTGCAGCGAAAGCAGCCGCGGAACACGGTGCTGCCGAGGACGGAACCCTTCCGGCGGCGGTAGTGCGTGGGGAACTGAGCACGGAGCATCTCTCCGGCGTCACCCACGAGGATTGCGAACGGTTCAGTCACGACTTCGGCACCGTGATCGATGTAGAGGACCTGGTGCCCGGCGCGGAGTACACGCTTGAGGTTTCCTCACCGGGGCTGGATCGCAACCTGAGCCGGCCAGCGGACTACGAACGCTTTCGCGGCAGCCTGGTGAAGTTGCAGACTTTTCAGCCGGTAGCGGGCAATCGCCATTGGCAAGGGCGGCTGGCCGCAGTGGGTGATGGCAGGATCAAGCTCGACCGCTCTGCCATCCAAGCCAAGGGGAAAGCCAAAAAAGCAGCCGTGGCTGCCGATGCGCTGGTCGAGATCGAGCTCGCGAACATTGAGAAGGCGCAGCTCATTCCAGAGCTGTAGCAGTCGGAGCAATGAATGGCCGCGTGAACGCATGCCGCGGCGCAAGATTGAACGGGAGAAGGACAGAGACAGATGGCGAGTCAGCTGTATCAGGTAATTGAAGGATTGAGCCGCGACAAGGGGATCGACCCGCAGATCGTGGTGACCGCGGTTGAGGATGCGATCGCTCTGGCGACGCGCAAGTATTACAAGACGCAGGAAAACATGCGCGCCGAGCTCGACAAGGAAACGGGCGAAATTCGCGCTTATGTCTATAAGACCGTGACTGCGACCGACGATGAGATCGAGGACGACCTGAACCAGATTGCGCTTGAAGAGGCCAAGGAACTAGCCCCGGATGTGGAAGTGGGGGGCGAGATCCGCTACTACAAGCCGACGGACGTGCTGGGCCGCATCGCGGCGCAGATGGCCAAGCAGGTGATTTTTCAGAAGGTGCGCGAGGCGGAGCGCGACACGGTTTTCAACGAGTACGCGCATCGTACCGGCGAAGTGCTGACCGCGATGGTGAAGCGCCTCGAATTGCAGGACGTGATCTTCGACCTGGGGAAGGCCGAAGCGCGCATGCCGCGCCGCGAGCAGAGCCGGCTGGAGCAGTTCAGCGTGGGCGAGCGCGTGCGCGTGATTCTGCTGCGCGTGGACCGCGCCGCGAAGGGACCGCAGGTAGTCGTGTCGCGCGCCGCGCCGGAGCTGGTGCAGAGCCTCTTCCAGAGCGAAGTGCCGGAGATCTATGACAACACCGTGATGGTGCGCGCCATCGCCCGTGAGGCTGGTGAGCGTACCAAAATTGCCGTGCAGTCGCGCGACAAAGACGTGGACCCGGTGGGCGCATGCGTCGGCATGAAGGGCATGCGCGTGCAGTCCATCATCCGCGAGCTGCGCGGGGAAAAGATCGACATCATCGAGTTTTCCGATGAAGTGACGACCTTCGCCGAGAAGGCGCTGCAGCCGGCCAAGGTGAGCCGCGTCAGCATCACCGATCTCACTGAGAAGCAGCTTGAGGTCATCGTCGACGACACGCAGCTCTCGCTGGCTATCGGCAAGAAGGGGCAGAACGTGCGCCTGGCAGCCAAGCTGCTGGGCTGGAAGATCGATATCAAGAGTGAGGAAGAGAAGCGGCAGGAAGTTGAGCAGCAGATGCAGGCGCTCAGCGGAGGTCCTTCGACGCCCATCGAACAAGTCACTGAGCTGGGCGAGCAGATCATCCAGAAGCTGGTGGCCGCCGGCATCACGACCGTCGAGTCGCTGGCCGACATGACGCCGGAGCAGCTCGAGGAGATTCCGGGCATCGGCGAAAAGACGCTGGAGAAGATCTCGACGGCGGTGCGCCACTACTTCGGTGAATACGAAGAGGGCGAGGAGCGGCCGGAGGGCACTGCATCTCAATCCGCAGAGGGAGATGCCATGCAAACCGACAATGTTGACAGTACGCCCGGCCAGCCGGAAGAGGCCCTGGTGGTGCAGCGGCCAGCCGGGGATGACTCGGTGGAGGCGGCCGTACTCGGCCCCGACGATGTGGTCACCGGCGCGGGTGAAGACAACGAGCGGTCGCCGGACCGGTCCGACCTGGAGGCGCTCGAGGCCGACACTGCACTCGACGAAGAGCGGGCGAAAGCCGATGCCGAGCTTGGCGAGGAACTGGATGCGCTGCGAGTGGACGATGCAGATGGCGGCGACGAGCGGGCCAGTGAGGACGGTTCTGGTCCCGTAGTGGATGAGGTCGCCCGCGAGCGGATGGAGGAGCTTACCGAGTCCGGCAGAGAAGCCGGCGAGGTCGGAGTTTTACCGCAGGATGTGGGACAGGATGACGTCAGCAGACGTTTGCGGCGGCACAATCCCGTCCCGAGCCCCCTCCCGGGCGGAGAGGCTGAAGAAGAGAGTGTCTTGCCTGACGCCGAACGGCAGGAAGAAGATGAAGGTCTGTAACGGTAAAGCCGCCTCATTCACGGTTCCGCGCTACGCATCTTCACTTACGCGCAGCGCGGATTACCGATTTTCAGGCGATAATCAAATAGAACGGCATGTGAACCGGTTGAGCCAGAGGTTGCTATGACTAGCTGAGGGACGACAGGCAGAGTGCCACGTAAAGGGACGGATGAGTAAAGTTCGCATCAACGATTTAGCAAGAGAGCTCGAAGTCAAGAGCAAGGCGATTCTGGACGTACTGCTCGAAGTGGGAGTAACGGACGCCAAGACGCATTCGAGCTCGCTCGAAGCCGATGAGGCGCAGCGCGTCCGCGTGCATTTCCAGCGCGGCAGCAGCCGCAACGGCGGCTCCGCAGCCGCCAAGAGCGAGAGCGCGGCACAGAAGATCGACTGGTCGCGGGTATCGAAACCCGGCGATGTGCTCAAGGCGATCCAGCAGCGCAAGGAAGAGGCAGATCGCCCGGCGCCGCGTCCGCAGGCAGCGCCTCCCGCAGCGGTCAGGCCTGCAGCGCCGCCCCCGGCACCCGCTGCGGCACCCGTTGCAGCAGCGCCTGCTCCGGCCGCCAGCACGCCAGCCCCGCCCCGGGTCGAGACCCCGGCACCGCGCCGCATTGTCATGCCCCAGCCGCGCCAGGCGCCACCGATCGTGACCGCGCCTCCGCCGCAGGCCCCGGCTATTGCCGCCAAGCCTCCCGCTGGCCCCGTGGTCGCCCGTCCACCGGTCGCTGCGGCCCCGCCGGCTGTACCGGCAGCACAGCGCCCGGCGATTGCCTCGGCGCCGCCCGCCGGCCCGGCCATGCCCCGTCCTGTTGCTGCGGCAGCTCCGCCGGCACCTGTGGCAACAACTGCTGCACCGCCTCCGGCTCCGCCCCTCGTTGCTGCTCCGCCGCCAACAGCGCCGGTTGCGGTAGCGCCTGAGGCTCCGGAAATCCCGGCAGCGGCGGTCACGCCGATCAAGCGTGTGATCATGCCGCAGACCGGCCCACGGCCCGTCTACAGTGCGCCGCCACCGCGTCCCGTCGCGCCCCAGAGCCCCGCTGCGTCTGCCGCTGCCGGTGGCGTCATCCAGCGTGGCCGTCCCATCTTCCAGCGGCCTGGCGGTCCAGGCGGCTATCCGCAGCGTCCAGGCGCTCCATCCGGCGGTCCAGGCTCCGCGGCAGGTCGCCGGCCCATGCATCCCACCCGCTCTGCACCCAGCGGTGCGCCGGGCGGCCGGCCCGGCTTTGGCCCGCGCCCCGGCGGCCCAGGCGGTCGACCAGGGTTTGGCCAGCGTCCGGGTGGCCCGGGCGGCGCCGGCGGCGGACTGATGCCGCCTCCGGGCGAAGCACCCCGGCCGCAGCGTCCAAGTGGTCCGCCACGCGGCCGTGGACGCCAGCAGTACCCGAAGACCAAGGAAGGCCCGATGAAGGGCTTTGCTCCGCCATCGCGTTTCGGTGGAGCGCAGATTCCGCAGGAGCCGTTGCCCATCACCCGCACCATCACGGTGACGGAGGGCATCAGCGTCAAGGATCTGGCGGAGAAGCTCGGAGTCCGCGGCAAAGACCTCATCGCGACGTTGCTGATGCGCGGTGTCTTTGTCACGGTGAACCAGTCGCTCGATGCCGAGCTGGTGAAGGACGTGGCGCGCCAATTCGGCGCCGATACCACCATCATCAGCTTCGAAGACGAGATGGCGAACGAGGCTCTCGAGACGCTGCTCGGACAGGAGCACGTCGGCGAGATCGAGGTAACGCGTTCCCCCGTCGTAACCGTCATGGGCCATGTCGATCACGGCAAAACGTCGCTGCTCGACGCGATCCGCGAGACCGATGTCGCAGCGGGTGAGGCCGGTGGCATCACGCAGCACATCGGTGCGTACAAGGTCCGCATCACCAAGGCTGACTCTCCGGCATTCGGCCGCGAGATCGTCTTCCTCGATACGCCGGGCCACGAGGCTTTCACCCGCATGCGTGCGCGCGGCGCCAAGGTTACGGACATCGTCGTGATCGTGGTTGCGGCGGACGACGGCGTGATGCCGCAGACGCTCGAAGCAGTCGATCACGCGAAGGCGGCCAACGTGCCGATCATCGTGGCAGTGAACAAGATCGACAAGCCTGAGGCGCAGCCGGACCGC
Source organism: uncultured Acidobacteriaceae bacterium (assembly GCA_963757575.1). Taxonomy (GTDB): domain Bacteria; phylum Acidobacteriota; class Terriglobia; order Terriglobales; family Acidobacteriaceae; genus KBS-83. The sequence continues at coordinate 370,056 of CAVWSD010000002.1, read as the reverse complement.
GTGAAGCAGCAGTTGGGCGATCGCGGGCTGGTGCCTGAAGCGTGGGGCGGCTCGACTGTCTTCGTCGATGTCTCGGCGAAGAAGCGGCTGAACCTTGACCTGCTGCTCGAGATGATCTGCCTCACCGCCGATCTCGGCGACCTGAAGGCAACGCCCGACCGCTCTGGCTTGGGTACAGTGCTTGAAGCGAAGCTCGATCGCGGCCGCGGCGTAGTCGCGAGCGTGCTGGTGCAGAACGGCACCTTGCGCAACGGTGAGAGCTTTATCGTCGGCAACACCTTCGGCAAAGTCCGCGCGATGTTTGACGATCGCGGACGCGCCATCGATGAAGCCGGGCCATCGACTCCGGTCGAGATTCTCGGTCTCGAAGGCATGCCGGATGCGGGCGATAACTTCCTCGTCGTCGCGGATCGCGATAAGGCCAAGGGTATCGCGCAGTACCGCAAGATGAAGGAGCGCGAATCGCAGCTCGCGAAGAGCTCGCGCGTCTCACTCGAAGGACTTGCGGAGCAGATCAAGCAGGCCGGCGTGAAGGATCTGCCGCTCATTCTCAAGGGCGATGTGCAGGGCTCCGTGCAGGTGCTCTCCGATTCGCTCAGCAAGATGTCGACCGAGAAGGTGCGGATCAAGATTCTTCACAGCGGTGTTGGCGCCATCACGGAAAGCGACATCCTGCTGGCTTCCGCATCGAACGCTATCGTGATCGGCTTCAACGTCAGGCCCGAGCGCAAGGCCGCCGATCTGGCCGAGCAGGAAGGCGTGGAGATCCGGCTGCACTCGATCATCTATGAGCTGCAGGACGAGATCACCAAGGCGATGCTGGGACTGCTCGATCCGGTATTCAAGGAGAACTATCAGGGTCGCGCGTTGGTGCAGGAGGTCTTCCGCATCCCCAAGGTGGGCACCATCGCCGGCTGCCGCGTCACCGACGGCTCCATCCGCCGCGACGCAGAAATCCGTGTGATGCGCGGCGGCGAGCAGGTCTTCAAAGGCAAGCTCGCCTCGCTCAAGCGCTTCAAGGACGATGCGCGTGAGGTCACCAATGGCATGGAGTGCGGCATGGGCATCGCCGGCTTCAACGATGTGCAGCAGGGCGACCAGGTCGAGGCCTTCGTGACCGAGAAGGTTGCGGCAGAGCTGACTGCTCACTAAACGATAGCTGCAATCATGCAGGGAAGCCCGGCCAATGGCCGGGCTTCTTCTTTGCGGTGAGGATTCACTACTTTGTTGCGGCCGCCGGCTGCACCAATGGCTTCAGAATGTCATCGATTAAATCCGGCGCGCTCGTGTCCCGTTCCAGGTGCGGATATTTTTCCCCGCCATGGTAGTCGATCTTCAGAGTGCGGAAGTGATTGTCGTTGGACACAATGAACTCGATCGGTTCGCTCGTGCTCTTCGCCCTCTTCAGCGCGTCTTTAAGTTCGTCGTCGGAATAGCCGACATTGTTCACCGCGACGATCTTCCACTGCGGCGCAAAGCCGGCTTTGTAGGCATCGGAGAACATCTTCACGTCACCGATCGTGCCGTCCTTGCCCACGCGCAGCCCAACGGAGTAGAAGGCGTCCAAGCCGCCGCGGCGGCCCAGCACAGCTTTCTCGAGTTTCGTGGGCTGGTCTTGATAGACGAGCTTGTATCCGCCATGCTCAATGCCGCCCAGCGGCGCGTGGTCCGCATGCGAGGTGACACGTTCGGTCAGGAACCCGCGCCAGTCGTAGGCGACCACGGAGTTGAGGTCGTTCACGATATCGTCGAAGGTGTAGGGCACCACCTTCGGCGGGGTGTTGCCGCCCACCGCCAGGAACTTCACGCAGAAGTCGTTCAGCGATTTTTGTCCATGCGTGAGCTGGCGGATAGTGGTGTCGGCATCCAGCCACAACAGCTCGCCTTCGGGGTAGTAGTCCTGGCTGCGCCGCCAGTTGCTGTAGTTCTCCGTGTTGCCGCGCAGGATCTGCGCCGCGATCGCGGTGTCTTCGAGGTTGCGCCAGGTGCGCCCGGGTTTCTGGTCGAGATTCGCGGCAGTGAGAGCCAGCGCCTCCTTGAACTGCTCCGGGGTCCACAATCCGCTACGCGTCGCCAGCACGTCGCCCCAGTACTGCGTCATGCCCTCATAGACCCACAGCAGGTCGCCGCGCATCGGCGTTGCATAATCCGGTGTCGCAAGGCCGATGGGCCGGCGATACTTCCCATTCCACGAGTGCGTAAATTCATGCGGCAGCAGATCGGCATCCATCATCATCAGCGACTCGTCGGAAAGCCCGTGCTCCGGCTCGCCGTTGTCGCTCGACTGGTGATGCTCCAGCCCCTCACTGCGCACCGTGTCGCTGAGCGAAAGAACGAAGTGATAGGTCTCGTAGTGGTGCGATTGGTAAAGCGACGACGCCTCCCGCACCAGACGTGAAAAGGAATCCAGCACCGCCGGCTTGATCTCCACATCCTCCGGCGCCTCGCCGGCCACGTCGAGGTAGTGCTTAGGCGTAATCTCCGGCGCCAGCGGAATCTCTCGGAAGTAGCGGCCGGTGATGAACGGCGAATCCACCAGCGTGTACAACGAAACCGTCTTGAAGGAAGTCTCGTTTCCGGACTGCTGCGCCGGTGCTAGCGCGGTGCCGGACTTCCAGCCATCCGGCACAGTGATGCTCGCCGTGATGGGGATGTCCGCGACAGGAGTGTTCGCCGGATAGAGCACGACCGAGTTCCACTCCAGCACCGCCATATTCGCGCTCGTCGCATCGTCTTCATCGGAGCCTGTGCCGCCGGGCACCGCGAGAAAGTCATAAGAGATATCGAGCGACGTCACGCCCTCGGGAACGGTAAGGTGTACGCCGTACATGTCCACTTCATCGCGCCGCCACGGGATGTCCTTGCCACTGGCACGAATGAACAGGCCGGCGAGATTGTCGATAGGGCCGGTGGGACGATGGTCACCAGGAATCCACTTCGGGTATTCCAGTTCGAGCGGCCCCGCCGCAACCGGAATCTGCTCGTGCGCATGCAGGATGTGCCGAGGCGCATCCGTGAGATCGACGTGCAGGATGATCGGTTCACTCAGATGAACCGGCTCCTTTGCAGCTTCAGGGGTCTTGTGTTTTGCAGCTAAAAGAGGAAGGGTAAGCGAGGAAACCAGCAGCAGAGAGAAGATGCGGGGAGAGACCTTGATCATAGGCAAAATGATACTGCCATAGGCAGCGCATCCTGATGACTCTCGCGTCTGGCATCTCCCGTGACGAGCTTGATTGCGGCTTCAGTGACGCTCCAGCGAGTCGCGGTCCCATCCGGCTCTATCGGCAGCGGCCGCATAGGTGCTGTCCAGAAAAGCGCGCACTGCCTTTTCCGGCGACGGCTGCCTGCGCACATCGTTGTACTTCAGCAGAAATTCGCCCAGCTTGGTGTCAAAGAAGGCAGCCGCCGGCTCGACCTTCGCCTCAGCCAGTCCCGCGGGTGAGGGGGCGGCATAGCAGTAGAAGGCCGCTTCTCCGTAGCCTCCGTTGCCGGGCCAGAAGCCCGCGCTGATCACCTCGTGCGAGTAGGCCTCTCGCGTCACAGCATCGGCGCCCACGCGCTCCGGTGCGCGCCTGCCGGAGAAGCGCGTCACCGCCAGGTCAAAGCTGCCCCAGAAAAAATGCACCGGACTGATCTTTCCGATGAAGTTCGAAGAGAAGTCCTGAAAGACCTGGTCCACGCTGACCAGGACGCGCCAGAAACGGTGCGCATACTCCGGATCGTAGGAGGCATGCACCGTATCCAGATCGAAGCGGATGGGGCTTTGGATCTCCACCGGCATCGGATGGATGTGTGCATCGACGCCCAGCAACGCGAGACATTGCTGAAATTCGCGATAGAAATCCGCGACGGTTTGCGCTCGCAGAGGAATGAATAGCGAAGCACCCGTGCTGAGCCGGAAGTGCAGCTCATGGCTCACAAAGTCGAATTCGATATCCAGCATCTCGGCGCCGGACCGCATCGCTGATGTGCTCAGCCCGCGTGCGCTCACGTAGAGCGGCACGTTCCACCAATGCGCCTGCATCGGGGTGAGCGCAAGCCGCACCTTGCCGACGATCTGCGTCCACATGTGCAGCGTGGACGCGGTCGGCTCCCAGTTGGCCCAGTCAAGCTCGGGCCACGCATTCGATTCTGCGGACATGGTGTACCTCGGGCGACGTGGCGATGGTGCACTGAAACGTGCGTAACAGGCAAGTCGGTGTACCAGAGATCTAGAAGAGCGTCCGCAACCGCGCCAGGATGGCCTCCGTGGCCACGGGCAGCGGACCGGGCAGAGTGCAGCCGCTGGCGTTTTCGTGCCCGCCGCCGCCAAAGCTCTGTGCCACCTCCGCCACGTTCACCTCGCCCTTGCTGCGCAGGCTGAGCCGCACACGATGATTCGGCAGCTCGCGAAGAAAGACCGCCACCTCGACACCGGCGATGCCGATGGCGTAGTTCACAATGCCTTCGCAATCCTCTTCCGCAGCATTCGAGCGTTCCATATCGGAAGTCGTGACCCACAGCCACGCCATACGGCCGTCGCGCTTCAGGTTAGCCAGCGCAGCGCCCAGCAGCAGCATCTTCGACATCGGGTTTGAAAAATAAACGTCCTGCGCGATGCGGGCCGGGGAGGCGCCGAGCCGCACCAGCTCATGCGCCAGAGAGAAGGTGTGCGCATCCGTGCCCTCATAACAGAACGAGCCGGTGTCCGTGAGCACAGCCATATAGAGGCATGTCGCCATGTCCGGAGTGATGCGCACATCGGCTGCGCGCGCAAGTGTAAAGACCTGCTCGGCAACCGCGCACCCGTCGGTGTCGATCCAGTTCAAGTGAGCGAAGTTGCGTCCGCTGGTATGGTGGTCGATGTTGACCAGGCGGCGCCCTTCGAGTCCCTTGAGCCGGCTGCGCTCGATGCCATCGCACTCCAGCAGAATCACGAGATCGAAGTCGCCTTCGATCCGCTGCCAGTGCCGGATACGTTGCGCGCACGGCAACCAGCGGTAGATCAGCGGCACGCGATCGCTGAACACCATCTCGACCCGCTTGCCAAGCTGCTCGAGCATCATGCCGCACGCCAGCACCGACCCGACCGCGTCGCCATCCGGACGGGCATGTGCAGTTACCAGGACACTCTGCGCGTCCTGAATTGCTTCGAGGATCGCATGCAGAGCAGACCCCGTTGCCGACGTGCGCCGCTTGCTGGCGCAACCCCAGGCGCGCGCAGCGCGCCCTCCATCTGCGACTCCGCGAGGGCGCCGGCGAGTGCTGGATCAAGCTGCCGCGACATGGAGGCAGACTGCTTCATGCGCCCTTGCCGGCCTCCGGAGTGGGTGCGGTTGTCTGGGAGGAACTGCTGCCCTTCGGGCGTCGTCTACGACCCAGCAACTCGTCGATGCGAGCGGTCAAGCGGTCTGTACGATCGAGGTGAAAGCTGAGCTCGGGGACGTGGCGCACTCCCATGCGCTCCAGCAATTCATGCCGTATGAAGCCGCGTGCCGAGGCGAGCGCGTCCAGCATCGGCTCTTCATCTTCCGGTGGACCATCGTTGGCCACGTAGACGCGTGCCGACTTGCCGCCGGCATTCAGCACTACCTCGGTCACATGCGCCGAACCGATGCGCGGGTCCGAGAGTTCTCCCTGAATCATGGTGCTGATTTCGTCGCGCAGGGTCTCGGCCACCCGGTCCTGGTGATATTTGCGGGCGCGTTGCTCTGGCATGACGAACCTCCCGGGTAAACCCAAAAGGATATCAGACCGGCCCAGCCCCGAAGGCGCTCCTTTGAGGAGTGCGCATCTTTATGATTCGACGAAGTCCCAGAATGCATCTCTGATTTCCGCGCCGTTTTCCGCGGCCAGACGGGTCACCGCGCTCTCCACCTCAGTCATCAGCCCGCGCAGGTAGTCGCGCGAAGAGGAGACGGCAGCGATGCCCAGCGTCGCGCTCTGCCAGGTGATCGCCTCATCCAGTTCGGCAACCGAGATATTGAAGCCCTGGCGCAGCCGGTCCTTCATGCTCCGCACCACCTGGCGACGGTCTTTGAGCGACCGCGACAGCGGAATTGAGAGTTCCACGGTGAGGGCGGCGATAGCCATGGACGTAAGTCAGGAGGCCGGCTCGCTCGCCGTGGGCTCTGCAGCCGGAAAGAACGGCGCAATCTGCTCGCGTCGCGGCGCTCCAGTAAACGCGCTCACCACCACCAGGCAGAATACGGAGGCGATCAACGCCGGGAAAATCGCGTCCCGCTGCGCGAGGACCTGCGGCAGATGATGGTGGACAAAATCCGTGTCCCAGAAGACGGTGACAAACGTTCCAACGCCGATGGCAGAGACCGCCCCTGCAGCGTTGGCGCGCCGTGAGTAGAAGGCGGCCAGCACCACCGGCGTGAGCGCGGCGGAGTAAATGGTGTACGCATAGAGCGTCTTCTGCAGCACGGATTGCGTGTGCAGCGCCTGGTACAGCGCCCACAGGCCAAGCAATACCACCATCAGCCGCGAAACCATCAACACGACGCGGTTCGAGGCATTCGGCGCGATGTAACGGGAGAAGACATCGTTGACCATGTTGGTCGCGGGCGAGAAGAGATAGTTGTTGGCAGTCGAAATGATCTTCGCGAAAACGGCGCCCATCAGCAACGGACCAAGCCACGCGGGAAGCCCGTGCATTGCTGACCAGGCAATAATCTCCCGCGGATGCTCATGCACCTCGCCGGTGGGGAAGACAACGGAAGCGACAACGGCAAGCGCGACGATGACCGACTCGAGGATGACCGTACCGATCACCCAGCCCACGACGGCCTGCTGTGCGGCCTTTTCGGATTTCGCAGAGAAGAACTTCTGGTACATCGACTGATTGCCGAGCATGAGCAGCATGGTAGGAAGAAAAAGTTCCAGCGCGCGGATGAAGCTGAAGTCGCCCAGCACCTCGAAGTGGGTTGCCGGTAAAGACGAGTGCACAACATGCCATCCGCCGGCACGGTGTATCAGGAACGGCAGCGCGAGGATAAGCGTGACCGCGGCCAGGATACCGATCAGCACATCCATGTACGCCACCGACGACATGCCGGCGATGGCTGTGAAGACGATGACGAATGCAGCGATCAGATATTTGCCCGCATCCGGAGAGATGTCCGTAGGGAAGACCATGTGCAGGATGTCGCCGCCGCCAATGAGCTGATAGCTGGTGATGGCCGTATAGGTGAAGAGCACGGCAATCACCCCAAGCACGCGGGCGAGTTGGTTGTAACGCACCTCCAGCAGATCGGGAATAGTGAACTGCGCGAACTTGCGCGCGCGGGGTGCGATGAAATAGATGAGTACGAGGCCAGCCCACCCACCCCCCGCCTGCCACAGCGCCGCGAAGCCGTGCTTATAGGCATTCTCCGCCGCCGCCAGCAAAGAACCTGAGCCGATCCAGGAGCAGAGCAGTGTGAAGACCAGCACGATCGCGGGCAGAGAGCGGCCCGCGACCAGGTAATCGGCCTTGGTGTGCGTCTTGCGCAAACGCGAGATCGAGACGGTGAGCAGGCCAAGCACGATAGCGGCGAGAACGCCGGCATAAAGATGGTTCATGGGCTGGGATGAAGCCTTTCGCGTCAGCAGCGATGCTACATGAACGGAGCACTCAGACCCGGGTGTAATCGCGCGCGCCGAAGAGCGCTGTCCCGAGCCGTATCTCTGTCGCGCCCTCCTCGATGGCCACCGCGTAATCGTGCGTCATCCCCATGGAGAGCGCGTCAAGCCGCAGTCTGGGATGGTGCTGCGCAGCTTCGTCACGAAGCTCACGCAACTTGCGGAAGTAAGGACGCACAGCCTCGGCATCGCGTAGATACGGCGGCACCGTCATCAGCCCGCGCACGTTCAGGTGACTGAGGTGCGGCAGGCGTTCGAAGAGCTCTTCGAGCGCAGCGCTTCCCGGCGCAAGGCCGCTCTTTGATTCCTCATTGCTCAGCTTGACCTCGATCAGGATGGGCAATGCGCGGCCATTTGCCGCAGCAGCCATCTCCAGCCGCTCGGCCAGACGCAGCGAGTCGACCGAGTCCACCGCATCGAAGAGCGTCGCGGCCCGCGCGGCCTTGTTCGATTGCAGATGCCCGATAAGGTGCGCGCGCAGCGTATAGGATTCGCGCAGCGTATTCCACTCTGCCTGCTTGGCATCGAACTCCTGCACCTTGTTCTCGCCGATATGGGTGATGCCAACTTCGGCTGCCGCTGCGATGGCCGCGGCAGGATGCATCTTGGTCACGGCGATCAGTGTGATCTCACTGCGCGAGCGCCGCGCGCGGCGGCACGCGCCTTCGATGGTCGCCTCCACCTGCTCCAGATTCCGCTTCAGATCTTCCCGCGTATTCATGCTTGCCTGGGTACTCAACCTGTCATCCTGAGCGTAATTGAAGGTGGAGCGAAGTGCCTGCCCTGAGCTTGTCGAACGGGACCTGCTTGATCCTTCTTGTGATATCGGCGCGAAGCGCCGCTCAACGAATCGCACATAGGCTACGAATCAGACTCGTCACACCAGCTCGTCACCGAAACGCACGCAGTCCTCGGCCAGCGCGGTGAAATCGTCCATCTGACTGCGATGGTTCGTAATCGCTACCCGCAACGCGTATCGTTCATCCAGCACCGTGCTCGAAACTATGTAGCGGCCGGACTCCTGGAGTTCAATCACCAGCCGGCGGTTCAGCGAGTCCAATGCAGAATCCTCGAAGCCCGGCCGCGTATAGCGGAAGCAGACGACATTGGTCGGTCGCGGCGCAACCAGCTCGAGCCGCGGCGAAGCTTCGATGAGCGCCTCCAGATGCGCAGCCTGCGCCATGTTTTGCGCGATGAGACGGCCATACGCATCAACGCCGTGCACCTGCAGTGACATCCAGAGCTTCAGTGCGCGAAAGCCGCGAGTGAGTTCCACTCCGCGATCGGCAAACGGCAGACCGCCGGCCATAATGCCGCCCTCCGCCTCTTCGAGATAGCTGGCCTGCGTCGCGAAGGCAGCGGTGTGCATTTTCGGATCACGCACCAGTACGCAGCCGATTTCAAAAGGCAGGTACACCCATTTGTGCAGATCGAAGGCAAGCGAATCCGCCTGCTCAATGCCGCCTACCAACCCGGCGTACTCTTTCGTAAGCCGCAGCAGCGCGCCAAACGCGCCATCCACGTGGAACCAGAGATCATGCTTGCGGCACAGCGCGGCAATCGCCGGCAAGTCGTCGATCGCGCCCGTGTTCACCGTTCCGCAGTTGGCGATCACTACCGCAGGGCGATGTCCTGCTTCGCGGTCCCGTTCTATCTGAAACTCAAGCTGCGCTAAATCGATCCGGTGCGCCTCCGTCACCGGGATGCGGCGATACGCATCGCGCCCCAGCCCAAGCAACTCCACCGCCTTCAGAGCCCACGAGTGCGTCTCGGTCGAGCCGTAGACAAGCAGTTGCGGATGCGTGCAACCCTGCAGACCTCGTTCCCGTATGTCATAGCCGGCCTTCGCATGGCGTGCTACGGCAAGGCCCGTGAGATTGGCCATGGTCGCGCCCGTTGTCAGCAGGCCCGAGCTCTCTGCGGGCATCCCCATCAGCTCGGCGAGCCAGCGCAGGCAGGTCTCCTCCACCACCACCGGCGCCTGGCGGCCGCCCTGCCACGTGCGCGTTCAGGCCCGATGCAAGCATGTCAGCCAGCATCGCCAATGGCGTGCCGGTGCCGCGCACCCATCCCCAGGCGCGCGGATGACGGTTGCCAATCGTGTAGGGGACAAGATGCTCCACCAGCGTGTCATAGACCTCCTCCGCCGGCCGGCCCTCCAAGGGGATGGGCGAGGCAAGCGCCGCCGCGGACGCTTCGGGCAGCGGACGCCAGGCTGGCTGCTCGCGCAACGTAGACAGATCGTCGAAGACGTCGTCCAGCATGCGATGGCCCAGGGCACGCAGCTCCTGCCATGCCTCCGGAGTCGGTGGATCGAGTGTGGGTTGTTGCAGGGAATCGGTGACTTCGCGGGCAGTCGAATGCGCGGGCACAGGGCATAGACGGGAGACCTCGCTTGCTTGATATCGGGCGAGGCACGCCGGTGGGTGTCAAACGCTCGGGTCCACGTCCCAACGGGGATCGCAGCGCCGTTATCCAGAATACCCTGTCGTTACAGAGAAGTCAGGGCAGGTCAGAGGGCGGCGGCGAGGCGGGGCAGCAGACCGGCGTGGCTGGTCTCATAGAGAGCAAGCAGCCGCTGCCGCATCAGGTAGTACGCAGCAGATGCTTCGTGGATGTAGAAGGGGATGCGCAGGCTCTGCCTGCGAAGCAGCATCGCCATTTCGATCTGCGTGATCGCTTTCTGCAGACGGGCAGCATCGCGCCGCATGATCTCGGCGACGATCGTGGCATCCTCGAAGTTCCACCGCTGCACAAATACCGCAAGGTCTAGCATCACTTGCGCGTTGCGGCGCAGCCGAGGCAATCCGTCAGCGCCCCCCAGCAGCCGCCACATCGCCTGTGGTTGCAGCTCCAGCTGATTGCCGTGCGGTTCCAGGTACGCTTTCGCGATTTTTTCAAGATCAGCGAAGTTCAAAGGCTCGATGCGGGAGAGCAGAGTATTCCAGGTGGTGTTTTGCTGCGCACGACGCCGCAGAAAGAATCGCAGCTGAATGCCGGCGATTACCAGGAGGAGGAACGCGACTGTAACCAGGCCCACCACTTTAATGAAGCTCCTTCCCCCGAGTACCCAATGCTTTGGCGAGATCGTAACTTACCTTGTCGGTCAGATGCAAGATGGCGTCACGCGTTTCCGGTGGAAGCTGTTCTCTTTCGGGCTCATCGCGCCAAAGGGCGAAGATCCAGTAACAAAGGATCGACAGATAGGCGAACATCCGGACGTGCTCTACGGCAAGGAAATGAGCTCCCCTCCCCAAATACCCGTGCACCAGGTCTAGCACCACAGATGCGACAGACCATGCGGTCAATCCGTAGCCCACGGACATCACATGCGAACGCCAGTAGACGCCTAAATTCTGCGAAACGAAGAGAACAGTTGTAAAGATCGAGCAGACAAGGATGCTGGTGAAGAGCTGCCCCCGTATCTCGACAATGCCAGCGAGAGTGCGGGCAGGCGGATGTACCCACAGCGACATTAGGAATGCGCCCAGGGCAATCGCCACAGCAAGAATGGTGAGAAGGGGACGCTTTGCGCGGATACTTTCCCGGAGCGGCCGAAAGACGATTCGTGCCACTTGCACAACGACCGCCAGCTGGAGCACGGCATCAATCGCTTCCGCGATCCAGTAAGTGTGTGCGTACGTGCCGGGGTCCAGGCGGGAAGCCCAGAAGAGCATTCCGGACGAGACGATACTGAATGCCGACCACAAAGCCAGCATCGAGAATTGTAGAAGGCGTCGGCGAACAAACAGCACCATGAGCAGCACGGCATTCACCAACGGGCCGGCCACCCATAGAGCAGCGTCGAACAAAGGGAGTCTCACGCGACGCCCTCCTAACGCTCTCGATTATCTATCGAAAGACCAATCTCAGAGACCGAAGAGTGACAGTACGTAGCAAACCAAGCTTCCCTTCGGAGGGGGATTAGTGCCACCAGGACCCGCGGCGAAGGCTGAAGTGGTTGCGGCGAGGAGTGCTGCGGAAAGGGCGAGGGTACGAAATGTGCGCGACATGATAATGGCTCCCGAGCGCAGATGCGCTTCCAGAAGCGTAACGAAAGTGCAGCAAATTGGGATACAAGTATTACCGAAACGTTTGTTTGTTACCGATGCTCCCTTGCAATGTTTGTCAATAGAATGGTTACCGCCCCTGCCCCTCCAGGTACTTTTCCGCCTCCAGCGCGGCCGCGCATCCGGAACCTGCAGCCGTAATCGCCTGGCGATAGCGCCGGTCCTGCACATCCCCGCAGGCGAAGACCCCCTCCACCCGGGTGTGCACATCATCATGAGTCACCACATACCCGTCGCTGTCGAGCTCAATCTGGCCGACGAATGGCTTGGTGTTGGGCTCGTGCCCGATGCCCAAAAACATGCCCGTCACCGGCAGCGTGGAGATCATTCCCGTTTTCAAATGTCTCAGGCGCAGACCGGCGACCTCCTTCTGCTCGACCCCAAGAACCTCGTCAACTAACACATTCGAAACGAATTCAATCTTTTCATGAGCGAGCGCGCGCTGCAGCATGATGTGCGAGGCGCGATAGTTGTCGGACCGGTGCAGCACGTACACCTTGCTGGCAAACCGGGTGAGAAAAAGGGCCTCCTCCATCGCGGAATCGCCGCCGCCGATGACCGCAATCTCTTTGCCGGAGAAGAAAAAGCCATCACACGTGGCGCAGGAGGAGACGCCATGGCCGATCAGCGCCTGCTCCGAGGGCAGACCCAGCCAGCGCGCGGAGGCTCCGCTGGCAATGATCAGCGTCCGGGTCCGGACGGTCTCCCCGCTGAGATTCAGGACGAAGGGACGCTGCGACAGGTCGGCAGAGACCAGATGCGCCATGCGAAACTCCGCGCCAAATCGCGCGGCCTGCTTCTTCATGTTTTCAATCAGATCCGGCCCCTGGATGCCGTCCGGCCAGCCGGGAAAGTTCTCGACCAGCGTGGTGATGGAGAGCTGCCCCCCCGGCTCATGGCCTTCGAGTACCAGCGGTTTCAAGTTGGCGCGGGCGGTGTAGATAGCTGCCGTGAGCCCGGCGCAGCCGGAGCCCAGAATGACTGTGTCGCGAACAATGTCTGCCATGATCTCTATAGGTGCAATGCGTGCATCTTTGATTCTAGAGCCAAGGCGCGGATTCAACGACGTGGCGAGAGCTGTTCCGTGCAGCCGTTCTCGGATCGAACGGCTGCGAGAGGGCGGTTTGCTGGTTATTCCATCGTCCGCGCTTGGCGAACCACCAACGAACGACTCCGCGCCGCAACGGCCGCGGAAGGGAGGAGCAAGGAATGGCGGATCTGGTCCTGGTATATGGAATGCGGCTGCTGCCCGCAGACGAGGTGAAGCAGGTAGGTTCGGCCCCTGTGACGCTTCACAATGGCAACGAAGCGCAGGTGACCATGCATGTGCTCGAAGGCTCGCGGGAGCAGATAGAAAATCAGTTGAAGCAGAGCATCGATGCCTTCTTCGATTTTTATCCCGAGATCTGAATTCCGCGAGCGGCGGATGATGCATCCTCAGACAGCAATGCCGCCCGATGGAGTGCAGATGAAGACGGTCTGGATGCGGAAGCGATCGATCGTACCGATGGCAGTAGCGACCATGGCGGCAGTAGCGCTGATGCTCGGAGCTCTCCGCGCCGTTGCGGACGACACAGCCCGCGTACAGCCGCAGGCGACCGCAGAGGACGTTCTCGCCTCCCTGGTCCACCACTCCGCCGTGATCTTCGCGGGGGAAGTGTATGCCATCCGCACGCCGCCGGGTATGAAGAGCGCCAACAGCGTCAGTGGCGCCATTCCAAGTTCGCGTCCGGATGCCGTCGAAGTGGAGTTCCGCGTGGACATGGGGATCCGCGGCGCCAGCATCGGCAGCAACTATGTGCTGCGAATGCCTGTCTCCATATGGCAGCAGGCGCCACCCTTCACGCTCCATCAGCGCTCGGTCACATTCCTGACCAATGTTGACGCGGCCGGTTTCGCCACTCCCGTCCAGGGTGAGTCGGACCTGCCGGGACTGGACCTCGGCGTCATGCCCGTGGACAGCTCGAACCAGGTCGATCTGAGCCGGTTGCAGCGGTTGGTGACAAAAAAAGTGATCAGGGCCGCGACCATGCTTCCGCCCGCCGGTCCGTCCCAGCCGCCCTCTGTCACCGACGTCAGCACACCACAAGGGGAAGACATGCTGATCTCCGGCTCCAGCAACGGAAGAATGCCGGAGCTGCGCAATGGCGCCGTGCCCTTCCTGGCGCTGATGCGGGATATCTCGGTGCTCAGCGCGGCCGAAGATCAGAGACCGAAATAGGGTTCGAACCGTAGACTGTTCCCCGTGCATCTCTCACATACAGGTGGGATTCAGGAGCGACGATGACCAACGGACAGAGCGCAGTCAGGACGCCGGCGCGGCCGCGCGTGGTGGTGCTGGGAGCCGGCTTCGCGGGATTGAATGCCGCGCTCGCGCTGGGCGACATGGCCGTCGATGTGACCGTGATTGACCGCCGCAATCACCATACATTCCAACCGTTGCTCTATCAGGTTGCCGTCGGCGTGCTCTCCCCCGCCGATATCGCCCAGCCCATCCGCACCGTCCTGCGCCACAAGAAGAACATCGAAGTCCTGATGGACGAGGCTCTCGGTATCGATACCGCGCACCAGAATGTCCAGCTGCGCAGCGGCGCAAATGTGGATTACGACTACCTCATCCTCGGAACCGGCTCCACGCACAGCTATTTCGGCAACGATGGCTGGGCGACGCTCGCGCCCGGCCTGAAGACGCTCGAAGATGCACGTGAGATGCGGCGGCGCATTATGCTCGCCTACGAGCTCGCAGAGCGCGAAGCCGTCGAAACCGGATCTCATCCAGCGCTGAACTTCGTGATCGTGGGCGGTGGCCCTACTGGAGTCGAGCTCGCAGGCGCCATCCGCGATATCGCGAGCCTTTACATGAGGGAGGACTATCGCCACATCGACACCACCAAGTCCCGTGTGCTGCTGGTGGAGGGGGGCCCGCACATCCTGCCCTCCTACCCGCCGGATCTGCAGCAGAAGGCGGTGCAGCAATTGCACGAGCTCGGGGTCGAGATCCTGACCGGCAAGAACGTGACCGATATCCAGCCTGGATACGTGGTCGTCGGCAAAGCCCCCCAAGCTGACCGCTATGACTCGCTCGTGACCCTGTGGGCCGCGGGCGTGCAGGCATCGCCACTCGGCAAAATGCTGGGTGTGCCCGTGAACCGCAAGGGGGCCGTGACGGTGGACCAGTACCTGAATCCGCCTGGCCTTAGAAACGTCTTTGTCTGCGGCGACCTCGCCGATGTGACCGAGCACGGGAAGCAGATTCCCGGTGTGGCGCAGCCAGCCATGCAGATGGGTACGCAGGCCGCGCACATGATCCAGGCGGACATGGAAGGCAGGCCACGCAAGCCATTCCACTACTTCGACAAGGGCGACATGGCAACCATCGGCCGCAACCGTGCCGTCGCCGACGTGAAGTGGCCATTCAAGGCACATTGGAGCGGGTTTGCTGCGTGGATATCCTGGCTCACCGTGCATATTTTTTTCCTGGTGGGTTTTCGCAACCGCATCCTGGTGATGGTGCAGTGGGCGTGGACTTATCTGACTTCGGCCCACGGAGCGCGCCTGATTATGGGCAACCAGCGGCTGCCGGGATGGAACGCGCTGGTCTCGGACCGGGCGCCCGTTCAGCAGGGGCCGCTCGATCTGGCCTCGCCGGCGCACCACAATCCCCCTGAAGATCAAAACACCGCGGAGCTTCCCGCTCGCGACGCGAAAACTCCCCGAAAGGCCACCGCCTGAACCATCCATCTGGCAGACCACGTCAAACCAGGCATCTCGCCAGCCGAATCTCAGGAATTTCCGGATATCATCGTGCGTCTGCTTCTGACACGATTCCGGGGGACCTTCATGCTCTTTGCTTTTTCGCGTGGCGTACGCCTGTGCCTCGCCGCCGCTGCTCTCGCATGTACGACGACTGCACTCGCCCAGCCCGCGCCAAAGCTTGCGCCAACCAGGCCGCTGAAGATACCCGCGCTCATTTATGAGCGCTACACGCTGCCCAATGGCTTGACCGTGCTGCTGCACGAAGACCACCGCCTCCCGTTGGTCGCCGTCGATCTCTGGTATCACGTCGGACCGGTGAACGAGGCGAAGGGCCGCACCGGCTTCGCGCATCTCTTCGAGCACATGATGTTTGAGGGCTCCGAGCACGTTGGCGAGAAGGCACACGACCGCTATCTCGAAGGTGTCGGCGCGACAGACATCAACGGCACCACCGACTTTGACCGCACCAACTACTTCGAAACCGTGCCCAGCAACGAGCTCGAGCTGGCGCTGTGGCTGGAGAGCGACCGCATGGGCTTCCTGCTGGAGACGCTGGACCGCGAAAAGCTGACCAACCAGCGCGACGTGGTGCGCAACGAGCGCCGCCAGGGGGAGAACCAGCCCTACGAGCTGAGCGATGAGCAGGTCTATCACCAGCTCTTCTCGGAGGATCACCCTTACTACGGCTCGGTTATCGGTTCGCATGCCGACATCGAAGCGGCGCGGCTGATGGATGTGCGCAACTTCTTCCGCGACTACTACACGCCGAACAATGCAAATATCGCAATTGCCGGCGACTTCGATAAGGCGAAGCTGAAGCAGTTGGTCGAGCGCTACTTCGGGCCAATTCCCAAAGGTCCGGAGCCGCCGCCAGTCACAGTAACGACGGCGCCGATCACCAGCCAAAAAACTGCCACCGTCACGGATACAGTACAGTTGCCGCGGGTCACCTATGCGTGGCTGATGCCCCCGGCCTTTCAGCCCGGCGATGCGGATGCGGCGATGCTGATGCAGATCCTCGGCGGCGGCAAGGCCAGCCGGCTCTACCGCAAGCTGGTGTACGAGAAGCAGATCGCGCAGAGCGCCGAATGCAACCTGAACTCGTTGCGTCTCGGTTCTGTCGCACAATGCGACATCATCGCTCGCCCTGGCGTGAAACCGGAAGATCTGCAGAGAGAGATCGAAGTCGAGCTGCGCGGCATACGCGACCAGGGCCCCTCGCAGGCCGAGCTCGAAGGTGCGCGCAACTCCCATCTGACCGGCCTGATCAGCGGATTGCAGCGGCTGGGCGGCTTCGGCGGCGTGGCTGATCGCATGGACTTCTACAACTACTACACCGGCGACCCCGGCTATCTCACGAAGGATGTTGCACGCTTCCAGCATGTCTCGGTCGCTTCCGTGCGCAAGCTCGCGCAGGCGGATCTAGTGGATGCGAAGAGCGTCGTCGTCACCACCGTCCACGGCGAGAAGGTGACGCACGATGTGCCGCGCAGCCCGGCGGATACCGACGCTACTGTGAAGGTCCAGAATCCATATCCGTCATCGTTTGAAACCGCACAGGACTGGCGCAAGACCGCGCCGTCGCCCGGGCCGCTGCCGCAAGTCCACCTTCCAGTGCCCAAGGTCTTCACGCTGGATAATGGCTTGCATGTCTATCTGGTCGAAGACCACTCGCTGCCGGTCTTCAATGCGAGCGTGATCACGCTCGCCGGCGGCGATGCCAATCCCGCGAACAAGCCGGGCCTCGCAGGCTTCACCTCCCGCATGCTGACCGAGGGAACGCGCGATCGTTCCGCAACCGAAATTGCGGACGCGGCTGACCATCTTGGCGCGCAGCTCAAGTCACAGGCCGTCGTCGATAACGCGGATACATCGATCGACGCGCTGAGCAATACGACGGACGCCTCGTTCGACCTGCTCTCGGAGATGACCGAGCATCCGGCATTCGCCATCCCGGAAGTGGACCGCGTACGCAAGCAGCAGCTGACGGCCATCCTGCAGGAGGCGGACGAGCCCATCGCGGCGACGTTGCGCGTGGCCGTGAAGGCGCTCTATGGAGACTCGCCGTACGGCTATCCCGCCGTGGGCACAACCACCTCCGTAAAGTCCATCACGCGCGACGACCTCGCCGGCTTCTGGAATGCCCACTACGCTCCGCAGACCACCGCGCTGGTGCTGACCGGCGACATCACGGAGCAGGAGGCGCGCGCCCAGGCGGACAAGTACTTCGGCGTCTGGAAGAGCTCTTCTGCTGCGGCTGTGAACTCGGTGCCGCAGCCCACTGCGCCGGAACGCAAGGTGATCATCGTAGACAAGCCGGGCTCGCCGCAGACCGTGCTGCTCGCCTTCGGACTGGGTGTTCCGCGGTCGACACCGGACTACCCAAGCATCCAGATCATGAACGATGTGCTGGGCGGACTGTTCTCCTCGCGCCTGAACATGAACCTGCGCGAGACCCATGGCTATACCTACGGCGCAATCTCCCGCTTCACTTTCAATCGCTTCGGCGGCCCCATGTTTGCCGGCGCACAGGTGCGCACAGACGTGACGGCGCCGGCGGCGAAGGAGTTGTTTGCGGAGCTCGACCGCATCAACACCGATCCACCGACCGCGGCCGAATTGAAGTTGGCGCAGGATTCTCAGATCCGCTCCGTGCCCGGCCAGTTTGAAACGGCAAAGGGTACCTCGGCGCGCATCGGACAGCTCTTCGTCTACAAGCTGCCGGACAACTACTACGCGGCATTACCGGCGGAGCTCGCTGCTGTAAAACCGCAGCAGGTAACCCAGGCCGCCATCGACCACATTCATCCCAAACAAATGATCCTGGTCGCGGTGGGAGATCGCGCAAAGATCGAGCCGGGTTTGAAGGAGCTGAATCTCGGACCGATCGAATATCGCGATGCGTCAGGAAATCCCGTCCAGTAGCGGTTACCTGAAGCAGCAAGAAGGAGCGGCGGTGCTTGTGTCGGTGGTCTCTTCTTGAGGCCGCGGCACATTTTGTTGGTCCTTCCAGTAATTCTTCAAAGCAAATGCCAAGGCCGGAGACTTCAAAGGTCTCCGGCCTGGCCACAGTCGTTCGAAACTACTTCATGGCAACTTGCGTTCTCTGCTGAGTGGCACGTGAGGCCTCTTCTACTCGAACCCGCTTCTCGAGCTTCGAAACGCCAATGTTCCACCCGGTCTGTCCGTAGCCGCCGTGAACTTCACTCAGAAAATATTGGTCGCTATACCTGTTAAAGATCAGTTCGTCAGGGCTCTGTCTAACTTCATCTGTTGAACTGAGCACGACAAATACGCTCTTATGCGTCTGCGGGCAACGTAACAGGATTGTCTGCGGCTGAATATAGTCGATCACGTAGGTGCCCGCCGGAAGCCTGTTCTCTCCAACCGTGAAGTCGAAGGGAATCGTGGCTTGCAACTTGCTTTGAGCCGACGCACCCACGTGTGCCGTGAGGGCAGTTACCGCGAGCAGTGTAGCTGCAATAAGGTGTTTCATTTGAGTCATCCCCCATTTCGTCAGGCTCTTCTTCCTCGAATCGCCTTCACTCTCTAATGCGGGGATGATTGAGAATTCCCGCCAACCTTGCGCAACTTCGTCGTATGATTCTCGGCTAGAGCCTGAGCGGACTCTGTGATGTGTGCAGATGAAGGCGAAGTAACACTCTTACTACGGGCAATGAACAGCGGTGATCACACCGCCAGTGAGAAGCTCTTGCCGCTCGTCTACAAGGAATTGCACCGTCTGGCCAAGTCGTATATGCGACGGGAGCGCCCGGACCACACGTTGCAGCCCACCGCCCTTATCAATGAGGCGTATCTCCGCTTGGCCGGCGATACGACGGACTGGCAGAATCACTCGCACTTTATTGCTGTCGCCGCAAACGTCATGCGTCGCGTATTGGTGGATCATGCACGAATGCATAAAGCGGGCATCAGGGGCGGAGACTTCAAGCGGGTTGAGTTTGAAGAGGGGATAGCGATCTCGAGCGAACGCTCCGGCGAGCTGCTGGCTCTGGATGACGCGCTCAACGAACTCGAAAAAGTGAGTCCGCGACAAGCCAAGGTCGTGGAACTGCGCTATTTCGCTGGATTATCCGTTGACGAGATCGGCGTGATCATGAACATCGCACCCCGATCCATACAGCGTGATTGGGCCTCGGCGAGGGTCTGGTTGTTCGAGAAAATGACTTAGACCCTCGGGATCGAGTTATGAGCCATGAAAGACGCCGCCGAAGACGATCAGCGCGTGATGGCTATCGTGTCAATGGCCCTCCGGCAACCACCGGTAGAGCGCGAGTCCTACTTGCGCGTTGCCTGTGCCGACGATCCGGCTCTCTATCAGGAAACGGCTGAAGCGGTGAAGTGGGAAGAGCAGATGGGAAGTTTCCTGCTGCGCCCGGTATTTAATGCCACCGAGTCCCGCCGCCCCTTCGAAGTAGGACAAATCGTCTCGGAACGATTCGAAATCCTTGAAGAAATCGGGGAAGGCGGTATGGGCGTCGTCTACGAGGCCTTTGACCGGAAGCGCAACCAACGGATTGCCATCAAGTCGGCCAAACCGGGATTTCACCGCCTTTTGTCGCCGGAACTGGAAGGTGCGCTCAAAGTGAGGCACCCAAACGTATGTCTCGTAAACGAAATCCACACCGCTCACACCAGCCATGGCGAGGTCGATTTTCTCTCGATGGAGCTACTCCACGGTGAGACGCTGTCGGCACGTTTGACTGCCCAGAAGAAGCTTCCCAATGGGGAAGCTCTGGAGATCGCCTGCCAATTGTGTGCCGGGTTGGCGGAAGCTCATCGCAGCGGAGTGCTGCACCGGGACCTCAAGAGTGCCAACGTCATTTTGTGCTCGGGAGCGAGTGGCATTCGCGCAGTGATCACCGATTTCGGGTTGGCATGCGGAATGACACAACCGGGTGAATCGGGTGGTACTCCCCGGTACATGGCGCCGGAATTGTGGCGGGGTGTGGCGGCCTCAAAAGCGTCTGACATCTACGCGCTCGGCGTAGTTCTGTACGAGATGGTAGCTGGACAGCCCCCGTTTGAGGTGAGGGCGGATCGCGTCAACAGCCAGCCTCCGGCTCCGAGCAAGCTGGTCGCAGGCCTCGCACCGCAATGGGATCGAACAATCCTGCAATGCTTGCGGTCGTCTCCCGATGCCCGCTTCGCCGACGCGACTCTGGTCCTTGCGGCGCTGAAAAAGAAGCCTATGCGCAAGGCACCTTTCCTGGCTGTGGGACTGGCGATCCTGGCCGGACTCGCGCCACCGCAGGTTCGAGGGTGGCTGCGCGATGTCATCTGGCCGCCGCCCGATGTGCGTCTTGTAGTTCTTCCCTCGAAAGGGCCAGCGGACACGACGGTTATAGCTGGCGGTGTATTGCAGGATGTGTCGGATCGTATCGGGCATTTTCGAAGCGGGCGGCGACCGGTGGCTGTCATTTCCCCGTCAGAAGCTATAAACCACAATGTTCAGACGCCGGAACAGGCTAAGCAGGTCTTGCACGCAACGCATGCCTTGCAGACTACAGCGCATCGCGAAGACGGGAACCTTGTACTGCGAGGTTCGGTAATCGATCTGAGCACGCAGGTTCCTGTGCGGGAATTCTCCGGCCGCTATTCACCCGCCACCATCGGAAGCATCCCCGAGGCTCTTGCTGGTGCCGTTTCGGCATCGTTGCGGCTGCATGGGCCCGCAACGGCCGAGGTGCTCTCTCAACCGGCAACTGTGTTCTATGACCGTGGACTGTACCTTCTGCGTCGCGATGCCGAGAGCTTTGAGGAAGCCATGCCGCAATTTGAACAGGCAGCTCGCCTGCATCCACGGTCGCCCTTGCCACTGGCGGGTCTCGCTGAAGCGAACATCATGAAATTCCAGGCGACGACGGACGGTGCATCGCTAGAAGCTGCCCAGCGATTCCTGACCACTGCGCAGAGTCTCAATCCGGACTCAGTAAGCGTGCTGCTGGCGGCGGGCCTGCTGCACCAGACTGCGGGCCAGTATGAAAAAGCGTTGGAAGACTTTCGCCGGGTGCAGGATCTGGAACCGCGCAACGCTGACGCCTACCTTCGCAGCGCCAGTGTCCACAACGCGCTCGATATGCCGGATAAAGCCATTGAAGACTACCGCAAAGCGATTGAGCTGGAGCCTGACTACTATAAGCCGTATCAAAGGCTGGGGTCTTTCTACTACTGGCGCGGCAGGTATCTGGAGGCAGCCGAGCAGTTCCGCAAGGCGATCGAGCGGGCACCGGGATGGTTTGAGCCCTACACGGATCTCGCTGCTACACTCAGCGACCTTGGACGGAACGAGGAAGCGGAACAAGTTCTGCTTGCGTCTCTGAAGCTGCGCGAAACGGCAACCGCGTGGAACAACCTGGGCGCTATAAGAGCATACGAAAGCCGGGATGTGGATGCGGTTACGTACTACACACGTGCTATCAAATTGGATCCGGGTGACTATGTCTATTGGGCTAACCTGGGAGATTCCAATCGCCGGACCGGCCATCTCGCTGACGCCACGAAGGCGTACCGCAAAGCAATGGATCTGGCGTTAGTCGAGTTGAAAGATAACCCGCGTCTGGGTCTTACGCGCGCTTATGTTGCCTTTCTCGCCGCCCGGCTCGGGGATGTCAAAAGAGGAGAGGACGAGATCAGGCAGGCGCTGCAATTGTCTCCGGGCGACAACAAGGTGATCCGGATGGCAGTGTTGACGTACGAAGCTTTGGGCCAGAGGGACCAGGCCATTCAGGTTCTCAGCGGGGCCACCCCGGAGCTGTTTCAGGAACTCGATCGTCAACCAGACCTGGCGGATTTTCGCCAGGACATACGCTTTAAAGAAGTAGTAGCTCAAATTGAACGAGGAAGGTAGATAGGCAATGTTAAGCACAGCAGATCCGACAAGCGCAACAGATCAAACGACCAAAGCAGATTACGAAATCGCGATAGCCTTAGAGGACGGCAATGCTTCGCCCCCGAACCCGCTGCCTGAGATGCACGTCGGGCAGACAGTTCGCTACTTAAGCACTGCAGGCGAAGTGAGGATACTATTCACCGGCGAGTCGCCGTTCCGGACTGATCGCAAAACAATGACCAACGTACCGGGCGGGGTAATTCTGACATTGTTGAGCCCCGGTAATGAGCTACCCTGCCGCTGCTTTGTAACGCCTGATGGTGGCACAGAGGTTGGGTGGGATAAGGATCACCCCCAAGCGGGTGGCAACCATAAGGTGTCGAAACCTTAAGAGACTTTGCGCGATTGACGAGCTATCCCCCAGCTTTGTTGGACTACATGAATCGGTTTCCCGAAGCCTCTATGTGAGCAGCTAGGCGAGTCATCCCTGCCAAGAACAACGGCCGGGACGTGGATGCCGTCCCGGCCATTTCTATTTCTCAAGCAGGCCGTGCTCAGGCGCCGACCGGCTCCGCAGCCTGCACGTTCACTGGCGTAAGCCAGTCATAACGGTCTGGGCGCGTACCGTTCACAATACCGAAGAACTCCTCGGCAATCTGGTGGGTGATCGGCCCTGTCTTGCCGTCTTTGACCAGGACGCGGTCGACCGAGCGGATCGGCGTGACCTCTGCCGCGGTGCCGGTGAAGAAGACTTCGTCTGCAATGTAGAGGATCTCGCGCGGCAGCGGCTGCTCGATGACCGTGATGCCCAGATGCCGCGCAAGCGTGAGCACCGAATCGCGGGTGATGCCGTTGAGCACGGAGTTCGCAAGCGGGG
The DNA here is from genome assembly GCA_963757575.1 of uncultured Acidobacteriaceae bacterium. Taxonomy (GTDB): domain Bacteria; phylum Acidobacteriota; class Terriglobia; order Terriglobales; family Acidobacteriaceae; genus KBS-83. The sequence continues at coordinate 346,892 of CAVWSD010000002.1, read as the reverse complement.
TGGTGTAGATGGTCGATCCGCGCACGATAAAGAGGTTCTCGCCCGAACCTTCGGAGAGATTGCCGTTCACATCCAGCGCGATGCCCTCGTTGTAGCCGTTGAGGTCTGCTTCCATGCGGATGAGCTGCGAGTTCAGGTAGTTGCCCCCGGCCTTCGCCAGCGAAGGCATGGTGTTGGGCGCAAGCCGGTTCCAGGACGAGATGCACACATCCGCGCCCGCATCCCCGGGAACGTATTTGCCCCAGGGAAAGTTCGCGATGTACGTCTCGACGGGGCAGCCCGTGGGGTTCACGCCAATCTCGCCATAGCCGCGGAACGAAATGGGGCGCACATAGCATGGCGCGATGCCGTTGGCTTCGACCAGCTCAATCACGGCCGAGTTGAGCTGCTCCAGCGTATAGCCCAGGTCCATGCGGTAGATGCGGGCCGAATCGAGCAGCCGCTGCATGTGCTCCCGCAGGCGGAAGATGGCTGCGCCGCCCGGCTGCTTGTAGCAGCGCAGGCCTTCGAAGACCGATGAGCCGTAGTGCAGCACGTGGCTCATCACGTGCACCTGCGCCTTCTCCCACGGGATGAGTTTTCCGTTGTGCCAGATGTTGGGCGTGGTCTGGATCGGCATGCACACTCCTTGGTCGAACAGCTCTGGTCGTCCTGCTTCGATTATAGGGGAGGCACACTGCTGCTATTGATCGCGCAGAGCCTCTACCGGCGGAATCAGCGAGGCTCGCCACGCCGGAATGTAAGATGCCGCGGCTCCGATCAGACAGAGCGTCAGCAGAACTCCTGCGTATGTCCACACATCGGCCGCGCCCACGCCGTAGAGAAATCCGGAGAGCAGCCGGCTGGTCACCGCGGAAAGCGCGAGGCCCGCCACCAGCCCGGCGACGATCATCGCCGCGCCCTGCCGCAGCACCATCTGCAGGACGGAAGCGCGCGGCGCGCCCAGGGCCAGCCGGATGCCGATCTCCCGCCTCCGGTAGCCCACCAGTTGCGCAAGCACGCCGTACAGCCCCGTGATCACCATCAGCGCCGCAAGCCCGGCAAACGCGCCGGTGATGTAGAGTCCCAGCCGGTTGGTGAAGTCGCTCTTGTTCACCGTCTCCTGCAGGGTCTCGAAGTTGTCGAGCGCGTAATCCGGCGCGCGCTCGCGAAAGACAGCGCGCGCAATCGGCGCGACCGCGACATCGCCGCGCGTCTTCACCAGCATGTTGACAACGGTTTTCAGCAACGCAGGATAGAAGAGCGACGTGGTGGGGATCTGCTGGTAGGGAAGCCACAGCATCGGTCCTGGCGCGGCGCCGATGGCGGCGTCCTTCTGGTCCCCAAGGATCCCAACGATGGTGTACGGCTTGATCATCCCGGTGTCTTTGCCGCCCAGGTTGATCTGGTGCCCAAGCGGGTCGCGGTTTTGAAATATCTTCCGCGCCAAAGTCTGGTTGATGATGATGACGTACGGGGCTGCCGCGGTGTCGCTCTCGCTGACCATGCGCCCGCGTACTATCGGTGTGCCCAGCAGCCGCGCATACTCCGGGCTCACTGCCGACATGCGGGCTTCGTAATTGTGCGCATCGTCCTCCGGCTCACCCACAATCCGCAGGCTGGTCCCCATTTGAATCCCGGAGAGCGGCGGCGCTGTGACCAGCGCAGCTGCCTCGATGCCGGGCGTGTTGCGCAGGCGATCGAGCACCGGCCCGTAGCCGGTCACGGCTGCCGAAACCGGCGCATGCTCGGTGTCCGTCGAAACGGCCATATTAGAGAAGCCTGCGGCGTCGGCCGGCATCACGGTGAAACCGGTGATGCGCTCGGTGGTGAAGCCGAGGTCGGTGTGCTGCAGATTCCACAGCGTATGGAAGAGGAGTCCGGTCGCGATCAGCAGCAAGGTCGAAAGCGCAACTTCGCCGATCACCAGCGCATGAGTGAGCCGGTTGGAGACGCTGCGCGTGCCCAGCCCGCGCGATGCTGTCTGGAGGGCGCGCTGCGGATGGGTGCGCGCCACCAGCACTGCGGGCAGTATCGAAGAAAGCAGCGTCGTCGTCGTCGCGATCGCGGCCAGCAGCAGGATCACCGTCCAGTCCAAGGTGATCGCCTCGCCGCGTGGAATTGTGTCGGGCGGCAGAGCATGTATGGCTCGGATCAGCAGCCACGAAAGGGCAATGCCGAAGCCGCACCCGAGCGCTGACAAGAGGCCGCCCTCCACCAGCATCCCCCGGATCAGACGTCCGCGCGGCGCGCCCATCGCAGAGCGCACGGCAAACTCCTGCTGCCGTCCCAGGCAGCGCGCGATCATCAGGTTGGCCACGTTTGCACATGCGATCAGGAGCACCATGCCCAACGCCGCTACCAGTCCCAGAAAGACCGGACGAACTTTGCCGGTAACAGTCTCGATATAAGGAACCGCATGCAGTTGAAAATCGCCGTGCAGTTTCTTGGGATTCGCCGCAATCATGCTGCGCGTTGTGCGGTCGAGCTCTGCTTGCGCCTGTTCGAGCGTCACGCCGGGCCGCAACTGCCCGATAATGTAGTCGAAATGGTAGCCGCGCTCGTTCAGCATCAGCGGCGTGGGCTGCAGAGGCAGCCACACGCCCTTGCGAATGTCATTGCCCATCGATTCAGGGAAGCGGAAGGCTGCCGGCATCACGCCGACGACGGTACGCGCCTGGTTGTTCACCCGGATGGTCTCGCCGACGATGGCTGGATCGGCATGAAACGCCTCCCGCCACAGCCCCTCGGAGAGCAGCACGGCCTTGGGCCCATTCGCGTCGCCCTCCTGCATGGTGAATGTGCGGCCCAGCAGCGGACGCGCGCCGAGCATGGAAAAGATATTTGGGCTGACGTTCGGCGACACCACCGACGTGGGCGCCACATCGCCTTGCGCGTTCTGAGCCGCCGGCCCGGATGAGGATGCCGCCGCATTGCCCTCGACCACCCCGACGTCTTCCGAGTAAATCGCAACCTGCGAGAAGGAATGCGTGGCCTGGTCGCGCACATCGCGGTAGTTCAGCCACGAGGTCGTCTGCTGCCGGGCCTCAGTGCTGGGGTTGATCACCGTGAGCCGGCCGGCATCCGCATAGGGAAGCGGGCGCAGCAGGACATCTTCCGCCACGGTAAACATCGCTGTATTGGCGCCAATAGCCAGCGCAAGCGTGACGACCGCCAGAGCGGCAAAACCGGGAGAGAGACGGAGCTGACGAACCGCCTGGCGCAGATCCTGAAGCAGACCGGACATCCTTCGACCTCACAGACAAAGCATACGGGCAGACCGGCCTTGAACTCTGCACGCAAAGGACCGCTGCGACACTCCGCGAAGCAGACCCGATTCTGATCGCAGGCGGCCGTGAGAGGGGCGAGAGTGTCCGCCCCTGGCCTGAGGTGTCCGGAAGTGAACACCGCGGGCATTCCCGCAGGAGAAATTGAATTATCGGCGACAATGGCGCCTGAGGACGCGAACGAATGCTCTTCTTTGGTCCTGCGACCACGGCGCTGCACGAAATCAAGGATTCGGACTATGTGCGCTTTTCTTTGCTCGCGCTCTCGTCCATCTTCTTCCTGGTCGATCCCTTTGCTGCCATCGGGACCTTCATGGCCATCACCGCGGGCGAAGACAGGAAAAGCAGGTCCCGCACCGCGCGCCGTGGCGCCATCACCTGTTTTATCGTGCTCACCAGCTTTGCCCTGATTGGCAAGCTGATCTTCAGGATGTTCGGGATTACGCTGCCGGCCTTTGAGATCGCCGGCGGCCTCATCCTGCTCCTGATCGGCATCGACATGCTCGAGGCGAAGCGCTCCCCGACGCAGGAGTCTTCGGGTGAGACCGCCGAAGCCGCTGCGAAAGACGATGCCGGGATCATGCCGCTAGGCATCCCCATGCTGAGCGGGCCGGGGGCGATTTCAAGCGTGATGGTGCTGGTGGGCCAGGCGGCAAAGCTGTGGGAGTGGATTGCCATTCTCGGTTCCATCGCGATCACGGCGTGGGCCAGCTACGGCGTGCTGGTCGGTGCAGACCGCATCCGCAAGGTGATGGGCGACACCGGCATCCGCATCCTCGTCCGCATCATGGGGCTGCTGCTGGTCGCTCTTGCGGTGCAGTTCTTCGTAAACGGGCTGACGGACCTCGGCGTGATCGCGAGACAGTAGCTTTCCCGAGCGGTACGCATCGAAAGTAAAGGTATGACGGGTAAAGGTATGACGCACTGGACGAAGCGCCTGCTGCCCGCAGCCCTGTTGCTGCTGGTTCCCCCGCAGCTCTGGGCGCGCTACACTCCCCATCCCTGCAAGAACGCCTTCACCGAGCAGCAGGAGATCACCGAGGGGAACAAGGCCGCGCAGGAAGTCTACAAACAGATGCCCGTCCTGCCGGACAGCGATCCGGTAAGCCGCTACGTGCAGCAGCTTGGCGCCCGTCTGGTGCAATATGCGCCGGGATACAAGTGGCCTTACAACTTTCACGTTGTCAACGTGGAGGACATCAACGCCTTCGCCCTGCCCGGCGGCTCGGTCTTCGTGAACCTGGGCACCATCCAGGCGGCGGAGACCGAGGCGCAGCTTGCGGGCGTGATGGCGCACGAGATCTCGCATGTGGCGCAGCGACACTCCACCTGCAACATCACCAGACAGCAGACGCCCAGCCTGCTCGCTGGCCTCGGCCAGATCGCGGCCGGAATCGCGTTGGGAGGAGCGGCCGGCGCTATCGTCCAGCAGGGCATTGGTTTGACCGCAGGACTCTCCTTCCTGCGCATGTCGCGGGAGAGCGAGAAGCAGGCCGACCTGATGGGGACCGACATTCTCTACGACGCGGGCTACGATCCCCGGGCGCTGCCGCAGTTCTTCGAGGTCATCCAGGGCAAGAGCGGCGAGGGCGGCGCGCAGTTCCTGAGCGACCATCCCAACCCAGGAAACCGTGTCGGTTACGTGAACGACGAGATCGACACTCTACCGCCGCGCGCAAAGTACGTGAAGACCAGCCCCGAGTTCACGCGCATCAAGAAGATCGTCGCCGGCATGCACGCCTATACGGCCAAACAGGTGGCGAGCGGCGTATGGAAGAGTCAGGGCGGCAACGCAGCGCCGGCGCCGGATGCTCCCATGGCGCGGCTCACCCAGTCGCAATGGACGCCGCAGGGGAACTGGCAGACGCTTCAGGGGGACGGCTTCACTATCTCCTATCCGGGAAACTGGAAGAGCGCAGTCTCCGGTGGGTCAGCGCTGATTGCCCCGCCAGGGGGTGTGAGCGCGGAAAACGCAATCGGCTATGGGGTGCTCATCGAACGCTTCCAGCCGCCGCAGCTGGGCGAGACCGCCGCCGAGACCGATCAGTTGGTCGCACAGCTCAAGCAGCAGAACCCGCAGTTGAGGCCTGGCGCCGCATCGGATGTGGTGGTGAACGGCGTACGCGGGCGCTCGCTCGAGGCGACCAACAGCGGCGGGGCAGGCGGCGGCGCCGAGCGCGACTGGCTGGTGGCGCTCCCTGAGCCTGCCGGGACACTGCGGTATGTGGTGTTTGTGGCCCCGGATGTGGATTTCCCCGCTCTCCGGCCCGTCTATGAACGCATGCTGGGCACCCTGAAGCTGACCCAATAACGGCGCGGGTGGGCAAGGGCTTTCGACGATTTTCAACAGGCGATGGGCGGTTTTCAACAGCGCCCGGGTTGCATCCGGGACGAGCTCCCGATAGTATCCGAATTGCTGCAAGTGAGTGAGCGGGAATGCGACGGCGAGCGGTTGTGCCGGAAGCAAAATCTCTGGTACACTACATAAGCAGTCGCAAGGAAGCGCGATTCCTGGGATTGGCCATGTGGCCGATATGATCGGAATCGAAGCGTAATGTTCGCCGGGCAATTGCCCACAACACCGAACATCTCCTGCAGTAGGCAGCCGGGTCTTGGACCCTGCTGACGGCCTTACGGCCACTCCCCGCTTGAGAGCGATACGGAGCTACGATCTTTCAGATTTTTGTGCTGTGCGCTTCTGGAGTCGTTGGAAAGAATTCCCAGCAATGGGATTGACGACACAGTAACACTAGGATAGTGTTGGCAAGTGCGCGTAAAACGGTTCTGAGCTGCACTGAGTGCAGCGGGAGCCGGCAGCACGCAAGTTCGAGGGCCTGCGGCGAATGCCGTAGATCTCGATCCAAAAGCGGCCCGCTAAGGCGGATACCGTTCCGGATCTTTGACAATCAGGTTGAACGTGCCAGTCGTGAGAGATCAGCAGGAATAGGCTTGATCATTCTCACAAGGTAAATCTCTCCGGAACCTTCGAGCTCCGGAGAGTACGTGACTATCCCGGACCTCCGTCCTGGGGTAGCACGGAATCAGTTTCAAACGAGAGTTTGATCCTGGCTCAGAATCAACGCTGGCGGCGTGCCTAACACATGCAAGTCGAACGAGAAAGTGGAGCAATCCATGAGTAAAGTGGCGCACGGGTGAGTAACACGTGACTAACCTACCCTTGAGTGGGGAATAACTTCGGGAAACCGAGGCTAATACCGCATAACACCTACGGGTCAAAGGAGCAATTCGCTTAAGGAGGGGGTCGCGGCAGATTAGTTAGTTGGCAGGGTAATGGCCTACCAAGACGGTGATCTGTATCCGGCCTGAGAGGGCGCACGGACACACTGGAACTGAAACACGGTCCAGACTCCTACGGGAGGCAGCAGTGGGGAATTTTGCGCAATGGGGGAAACCCTGACGCAGCAACGCCGCGTGGAGGATGAAGTCCCTTGGGACGTAAACTCCTTTCGATCGGGACGATTATGACGGTACCGGAAGAAGAAGCCCCGGCTAACTTCGTGCCAGCAGCCGCGGTAATACGAGGGGGGCGAGCGTTGTTCGGAATTATTGGGCGTAAAGGGCGCGTAGGCGGTCGGATAAGTCTTGTGTGAAATCTTCGGGCTCAACTCGAAGTCTGCACAGGAAACTATCTGGCTTGAGTGTGGGAGAGGTGAGTGGAATTCCCGGTGTAGCGGTGAAATGCGTAGATATCGGGAGGAACACCTGTGGCGAAAGCGGCTCACTGGACCACAACTGACGCTGAGGCGCGAAAGCTAGGGGAGCAAACAGGATTAGATACCCTGGTAGTCCTAGCCCTAAACGATGATCGCTTGGTGTGACGGGTACCCAATCCCGCCGTGCCGAAGCTAACGCGTTAAGCGATCCGCCTGGGGAGTACGGTCGCAAGGCTGAAACTCAAAGGAATTGACGGGGGCCCGCACAAGCGGTGGAGCATGTGGTTTAATTCGACGCAACGCGAAGAACCTTACCTGGGCTCGAAATGTAGTGGAATCCGGTGGAAACATCGGCGCCCAGCAATGGGCCGCTATATAGGTGCTGCATGGCTGTCGTCAGCTCGTGTCGTGAGATGTTGGGTTAAGTCCCGCAACGAGCGCAACCCTTGTTACCAGTTGCTACCATTTAGTTGAGCACTCTGGTGAGACCGCCTCGGATAACGGGGAGGAAGGCGGGGATGACGTCAAGTCCTCATGGCCTTTATGTCCAGGGCTACACACGTGCTACAATGGCCGGTACAAACCGTCGCAAACCCGTGAGGGGGAGCTAATCGGAAAAAGCCGGCCTCAGTTCGGATTGGAGTCTGCAACTCGACTCCATGAAGCTGGAATCGCTAGTAATCGCGGATCAGAATGCCGCGGTGAATACGTTCCCGGGCCTTGTACACACCGCCCGTCACATCACGAAAGTGGGTTGCACTAGAAGCCGGTGAGCTAACCGCAAGGAAGCAGCCGTCCAAGGTGTAATTCATGATTGGGGTGAAGTCGTAACAAGGTAGCCGTAGGAGAACCTGCGGCTGGATCACCTCCTTTCTAAGAGAGAAACGCATAGTTCGATGTACGTATCCGCGATTGCGGACTGCCTGAGTCGCAAGACTGGGGTAGCGCGTAGGTCGGCTATCACCCTCTTGTCCCGGACCTCCGGGATAAAAGAGGAGCTTGAATCAGGCCTTCTCTGCCTGCTAAGCCTTCGGGCTTTCGAAGTCTTCGGACTTTCAGATCTCAACAACGATGGTCACGAGCGGCGTAGCTGCTCAGTACGTTCAACCTGGTCCTCGAAACTTTTTAGACGAGAAGAGGAACGCAAGTAAGAAACTGACCGAGTCGGGCTGTGCGCTTTCGGGCGTGTGGGTCCGGACTGGGGCCTGTAGCTCAGTTGGTTAGAGCGCACCCCTGATAAGGGTGAGGTCGGTAGTTCGAATCTACCCAGGCCCACCACCGCTTATCGGATTCCTTTGCGGGAAATCAAAGGGGGCTGTAGCTCAGCTGGGAGAGCACCTGCTTTGCAAGCAGGGGGTCATCGGTTCGATCCCGATCAGCTCCACCAACTTCTCTTCGTCTGCTGCTCAAAGGTGAACTTCTTCGATCTGTATCTTCGAAGAGGCTGACCTTTGAGCGGGCTCCGCCTGAACCGGATCTTTTGATTAGGATTTGGGTGAGCATGTTCGAGAGCGCCTCATGGCGCGCGCTGTCTTAAACTGCAGCGTTCTGTTATTTGACAACGAATTGCATTGGGTAAATTGCATACAAGGCTGAGCAGCTTACGTATCCCTATCAAGTTTGGGTGAGTAAGGCTGGTTAGTTGAGTGTCTTTAGATAGAGTGCGTAAGCGGGGATCGTACCCCGTGAGGCGCACAGGCGGAAATATGCATGGAATATCCAGCAAGAGGCAGCACGATCGCTTCCTGCGCGGAATTAATTCTATGGTCAAGCTACTAAGGGCGCACGGTGGATGCCTTGGCAGAAACAGGCGATGAAGGACGTGGCAAGCTGCGATAAGCTCCGGGGAGCCGCACACAGGCGTTATATCCGGAGATCTCCGAATGGGGAAACCCACTTGAGCAAACCTCAAGAACACCCTGCTGAATACATAGGCAGGAGTGAGCGAACCCAGGGAAGTGAACCATCTCAGTACCTGGAGGAAGAGAAAGAAACCTCGATTCCGATAGTAGTGGCGAGCGAACTCGGAATAGCCCAAACCCGTAGCATTTCGGTGCAGCGGGGGTTGTAGGGTCCGCAACAGTAGAGTTACCAATCCAGTGGTTAGTCGAATCGGATGGAAAGCCGATCCATAGAACGTGACAGGCGTGTAGACGAAAGCCATCTGGACTCGAAGCGGATACCTGAGTAAGGCGGGGCACGTGAAACCCTGCTTGAATCCACGGGGACCATCCCGTAAGGCTAAATACTCGTTTCTGACCGATAGTGAACCAGTACCGTGAGGGAAAGGTGAAAAGCACCCCTGCGAGGGGAGTACAAAGTACCTGAAACCGTGTGCCTACAAGCAGTGGGAGGGCTATGCGCGCAAGCGAATGCCTGACCGCGTGCCTATTGCATAATGAGCCGGCTAGTTATTCTTGTCAGCAAGGTTAAGCGTAAGCGAGCCGAAGCGAAAGCGAGTCTGAATAGGGCGTTCAGTTGGCAGGAATAGACGCGAAGCGGGATGATCTACCCTTGGCCAGGTTGAAGGTGGGGTAACACCTACTGGAGGACCGAACCGGTGTTTGTTGAAAAAAGCTCGGATGAGCTGAGGGTAGGGGTGAAAGGCTAATCAAATTCCGTGATAGCTCGTTCTCTCCGAAATAGCTTTAGGGCTAGCGTCGGGTGATTTGCACTGGTGGTAGAGATCTGGATGGACTAGGGGGCTTTCCGGCTTACTGAATCCAACCAAACTTCGAATGCCAGTGACAACCAGCCCGGCAGTCAGACTGTGGGGGCTAAGCTTCACAGTCGAGAGGGAAACAGCCCAGACCGCCTGCTAAGGTCCCCAAGTTACAGTTAAGTGGGAAAGGAAGTCGGAACGCCCAGACAGCCAGGAGGTTGGCTTAGAAGCAGCCATCCTTTAAAGAAAGCGTAATAGCTCACTGGTCAAGCGGTCCGGTGCCGACAATACAACGGGGCTAAAACTGTACACCGAAGCAGCGGATGCACACCTCTGGTGTGCGTGGTAGGAGAGCATTCTCAACAGCATTGAAGCCAGACTGAGAAGACTGGTGGAGCGTTGCGAAGAGACCCTGCCGGCATAAGTAGCGATAATGAAGGTGAGAACCCTTCACGCCGAAAGTCTAAGGTTTCCTGAGGAAGGTTAATCCGCTCAGGGTTAGGCGGTCCCTAAGGCGAGGCCGAAAGGCGTAGCTGATGGACATCCGGTTAATATTCCGGACCTCCCAGACCATCGTTTGACGATGGGGAGACGCAGAAGGATAACCAGGACCTCATATGGCTATGAGGTTCGATACGCGTAAGCTGGTTTCGATAGGCAAATCCGTCGAGGCTTAACAGTGAGGCGTAAAGCAGTAAGCCGTATGGCTGAAAGCTGGTGAGTTCACGCTGCCGAGAAAATCCTCTAAGGAGAAGGGCTGGGAACCGTACCACAAACCGACACAGGTAGACGAGGAGAATATCCAAAGGCGCTCGAGTGAAAGCTTGTTAAGGAACTCGGCAAATTAGCTCCGTAACTTCGGGAGAAGGAGCGCCCCGTTAGCGTGCAAGCGCGAGGGGGCCGCAGTGAAACGCGTACGGCGACTGTTTAACAAAAACACAGGTCTCTGCTAAGTCGAAAACGACGTATAGGGGCTGACGCCTGCCCGGTGCCGGAAGGTTAAAAGGAGAGGTTAGCCGCAAGGCGAAGCTTTGAATTGAAGCCCCGGTGAACGGCGGCCGTAACTATAACGGTCCTAAGGTAGCGAAATTCCTTGTCGGGTAAGTTCCGACCTGCACGAATGGCGTAACGATCGTACGACTGTCTTAACGAGTTGCTCGGCGAACTTGTAGTACCGGTGAAGATGCCGGTTACCCGCAGCTAGACGGAAAGACCCCGTGCACCTTTACTACACCTTAACTATGAATTATGACTCTCACTGCGCAGGATAGGTGGGAGGCTTTGATACCAGGCTCTTGGGCTTGGTGGAGCCACCGGTGAGATACCACCCTGTGAGTGTTGTGATTCTAACCTGCTCCCGTAATCCGGGAGAGGGACATAGTTAGGCGGGTAGTTTGACTGGGGCGGTCGCCTCCTAAATTGTAACGGAGGCGCGCGAAGCTACTCTCAGGCTGTTTGGAAATCAGCCGTCGAGTGCAAAGGCATAAGAGTGGTTAACTGTGAGACCTACAAGTCGAGCAGATGCGAAAGCAGGCCTTAGTGATCCGGTGGTTCTGTATGGAAGGGCCATCGCTCAACGGATAAAAGGTACGCCGGGGATAACAGGCTGATCGGAGCCAAGAGTTCATATCGACGCTCCGGTTTGGCACCTCGATGTCGGCTCATCGCATCCTGGAGCTGTAGAAGGTTCCAAGGGTTAGGCTGTTCGCCTATTAAAGCGGTACGTGAGCTGGGTTCAGAACGTCGCGAGACAGTTCGGTCCCTATCTGCTGTGGGCGTAGGAGATTTGCGGGGGGCTGTCCTTAGTACGAGAGGACCGGGATGGACGAACCTCTTGTGTTCCAGTTGTCCTGCCAAGGGCACGGCTGGGTAGCGAAGTTCGGTTGTGATAACCGCTGAATGCATATAAGCGGGAAGCACGCCCCAAGATGAGATCTCCCAACCCAAAAGGGAAAAGAAGGGCCCAGGAAGACCACCTGGTTGATAGGCTGGAGGTAGAAGCGCAGTAATGCGCGTAGCTTACCAGTACTAATCGCCCGTTCGGCTTGTCCATAGAATTAATTCTGCGCAGCATTTCCGCTGTCAGAAGATACTCAACAACAAGCCTTGAAATGCAATCACTGACTGCAGTTGCAGTCAGCCCCAATGCAATTCGTTTTGAATGCAAGTTTGTGGCGCCAGTTTGCCATCGCTCGTTCCGGGGAGAAACCGCCCGTGTGTGCAGAGCAATGGCTGTGGAGAAACAACCACCAAGCGCCGCACTCAGCATTTTGCGAATGATTCCAGCCTGTCAGCTGGTTCTCGGATCGCAAAATGCTGATCAAAGCTTGCCGGTGAGCATACCGCGAGAGTCACACCCGTTCCCATCCCGAACACGGAAGTTAAGCCTCGTCGGGCCGATGGTACTGCACGCGAAAGTGTGTGGGAGATTAGGTAATCGCCGGCATTAGCATCACAAAAAGCCCGCTCAACAGAGCGGGCTTTTTTGCGTTTGTGACCGTTATCCACAAATGGACCTCTCGGTTCCATTCTTGTTCCCATCGAGTCCCCGCACAGACCCCCCACATCTCCGACCAGTTCTGCAGACAACTTCGAAATCGTCCCCGACATCCCACGAATCGGCCGGTCCCTCCCGGCCAAACTCCCGCAACTCAAATGTCCCAAGCCCCTCAATCATCGGCCCCGCAGTATCGGCCCCACCGCAGAAAGGAGCCTCCATGGCTCATAAGGTCAGTTACGCCCTCAGGATATCCATATTCACCCTCTGTCTCGCCACACTAGGCCCGGCAACAGCCTTTCCCCAGACCTCCTCTGATATCAGTTCAGCCGCTACTCAGACCGCTGCTCAGGCGGCCTATGTCTACGTAGGAACGGCCAAGGGAGTCTACCTTTACAGCGCAGCCTCCAACGGTAGCCTATCGCTAGTGTCTGGTTCTCCCTTTTCTGTCGCAGGCAGCGCTGTAGGGAGCAATGGGAAGTACTTCGTTAGCTTAGGAACCGCGTATCTCCACTCCTATCCTGTTGCGTCGAACGGTGCTATCCAAGGCCAAGCCTCGCAAACCAATACGCAGTCTTACTCCGGGAGTGCATGCGGAGGAACGTATGGCGGTATCTTCGACCACACGGGCCAAAACGTGTATGTGCAACGGAACACCGGCAGTGCGGAATGCACAGCGCTTCAGAGCTTCAAAATCTCCAGTACCGGTGCGCTCACCTTTCTGGGAGCAACAGAGTTCAATCAGACCTTCACCTCGAAGCCCACTCTCATCGCGCTCACTGGAAATGGCGCCTTTGGGTACAGCTTCGCAGGCGTTGGATTCTGCTCGACCTCGACATATGGATTCCAGCGTGAGGGCAGCGGCGCGATGATATTGGACACTAACATCAGCAACAGCTTGGCGACGCCTCCCCCTGATTTCCAGCCGCTGGCTGGCACGGCAGATCCAACCAACCATTTCGCAATTGCCGGGTCTGAAGAGCCTGACTCTTGCACATTCGAGACTCCTCAGCTTGCCAGCTACACCGTGGATGCAAACGGGAACCTCGCCTCGACAAACACGACGCAGAACATGCCCACGCCGCTAGTCAACCCCACGGTGCTGAACATGTCGCCCTCCGGTCAGTTCCTCGCCGTCGGCGGGAATACGCAGGCAACATACGGCAGTATCACGCAGACGCCTGGTCTGCAGGTCTTCCACTTCAACGGCGCAAACCCCATCACATCCTATTCAGGAGTCCTAACAACTGCGCCCATCGACGAGATTCACTGGGATAGCAACAATCACCTGTACGCTCTTAGTAACTCAACCCATAAGCTCTACGCGTACACCGTCACATCCAGCAGCATCACCGCGGTGCCAGGCTCGCCGTACACCATAGCATCCACTCCGAACGCCTTGGTTGTTGTGCCTACCTCTGCGGCATGCAGCGCGCCGTCGTCGAATGGTGTGCACATCTGCGCACCCGCGAGTGGCTCGACTGTCAGCTCGCCTGTGCTGGTTGAGGCTTCGGCGACCGTCACCGGGACCATCGCTCGCACGGAGCTGTGGGTGGACGGGGTCAAGAAGTACACCGCCGCCTCGAGTAAGCAGCTCAACACCACCATCAGCCTCGCTGCCGGAAGCCACCGTTTCGCTGTGCTTGCCATCAACACCGCCGGCCAGCAGTGGCAGAGCGCCGTTAACGCAACCGTAAAGTAGGGGTCTACCGAACAATTCGAAATCGCAGCTCGTATCCAGTCTGGGCAGATAGCCGCCGAACGCTGCTCCTGCCCAGGTTGCCTTCATTCCCGCGCACGATTGACGCCTCAGACTTCGAATTTCCCCCAATTAGTTAGAAACTCTCCACCCAATTGCTCACGTCCATAGAACTGGCAGCTCTTCGAAAGAGTTGCGGGACCGGTTGCGCGTGAGGAATCTGAGCTTGGTCTCCTCGGCTCAATTCCAAACGGCAGTCGATCTTCCGCAACCCGCGGATGCTCTCCGGGTTGATATGAGCAGGGAAGGAGGCGCGGCGATGAAGCGGCAAAGCTCCACTCTCACACTCGTCGGACGCCCTCAAGAACCGGCAGCAAGATGTACACCTCCTGGACTTGGACACTCTCATGTCACGCGCAAGCAGGCGCGAGGAGGAATCGAGCGTCTTTAAGGCCAGCCAGAAGAAAATCGGGACGATTCTGACCGATCAGCAGCGGCACAAGTTCGATGCCGATGAGAAACGCCGTGCCCGGATGGACAGCCCGATCCCGGTTCGGCATTCAACGGTGGTTCGTAAGGAAGCACGGAGGAAACACAACGATGAAACGCCAACTATGTACTCTCGTCCTCACTGGATTGCTGGCAACCGGCGTGATGCTCGCGCAGGAGCCGGGATCCGCTCCCGAACAAAGCGCTCCCCAGGCGGAAGGCGGTGGAATGGGCGGCCATGGCGGCCACCACATGGATCCCGACAAGATGCTTGCTCACATGACCAAGCGCTACAACCTGACCTCCGATCAGCAAAGTCAGATCAAACCCATCCTGCAGGATGAGCAGCAGCAGATGCAGGCTATGCACTCCGATACATCGACCTCGCGTGAGGATAAGCGAGCGAAGATGATGAGCATGCATCAGGCCGATCAGCAGAAGATCGAGGCGGTGCTGACCGATCAGCAGAAGCAGAAATTTGAAGCGGACCAGCAGAAGATGCAGCAGCGCCGCGCCGAACACATGCACGGCGGACAGGGTGCTCCGTCGTCCAACGCAGGCCAGCCGCCCGCGCAGCCCCAGTAAACTTCACCCGCGCTGCTCGCAGATGAGGGCCGCTTCATGCGGTCCTCCTTTGCACATCGTTCCGCCGCCGGTTATGCGCCTGAGCGCCGAGGCATACCCCGAGCCTGTTACAGTGACGATCTGCATGCGGCGATCTGCCTATCACCGTGAATTGCATTGAGAAGCCCGTCCTCGCTCACGATCTAGACACGCGAAGAGAAGACGGCGATTCGATCTGTTGCGGGCGCTGCAGTGGCCACAAGCCAGGGCTCTTCTGCGATGAGGGATGTGCAGGGGCCGTACGTGCAGATGCGGATTCGACGAGTGGCGGCTTCGCGCCGTAGAAGGTTGAGCACGCACCGCAGAGTGGATCCCGTAAAAGGCGTGTAGAGATAGAAGACCGTTCCCCCGGACAGATCCGCTGCTCGCGCATCCTGCTGGATGAACGCAACTCTATTCAGGTTCAGCCTCTGTGCGCATTGGCGCGCGCGTTCTATGTAGGTTGCTTCCACCTCGATCCCTACGCTGGAAGCGCCGGTACACATGGAGACCAGTAGAGGAACATGGCCCAGACCGGAGCCAAGATCGACAAGGACATCGCTTGCAGTAAGCGCAGTCAGGGCGATCATGTGGAAGATATGGCGCGCGGGGGTGGGCTGATAGAACACCATATCGGAGTCTCTCTGAACGTATCCGCCCTTCGGCTCTTCGAATTGAAGAGCTCCACTGATCAGCTCATCCAGATAGTCGTAATGTATGCCGCTGGGAGGCGCTGTCACCTCCTCGATCTCCGGTGATGCATGGAGTCGTGACGCATTGACCTGTGACGCATTGACCCGTGATGCATTGACCCAGCGCAGCAAAGTATCCGGGCGGATCCCGCGCCGGATTTCACATCGAATCGTTTCGTAGAGCTCGCAATTCACAGCCTCCAGTCGTGCGCATATCGCTCTTGCGCGTCGATGGAGTTCCGTTGCGATCGCCTCAGCACCGGCAACCAATTCCGCGCTATTCGGGAAATAAACATCCAGGCGGTCCAATGCGTCGAGGCGTCGGCGTAGCTCATTCGGCTCCATGAGCGACGAGTCATTCTCCAGGTGCTCAACAAGGTGCTGCAATTCATCTATCAAGGTGCTGGAGCTCCATGGGTGAAGCAATCATTCATTAACTATCCAGGAATTCCAAACTACTTCCGTCAAGGTGCAGCCCCGGCTGACCCGAATCGGACCTCATCTCGACTCTCACGCAGAAACCTACTGCTGAGGCGCCGCGGTATGTTCCGTCGTGCTCGCGTTGAACTTCTGGTACTGATCGAAGCGTATGGCAAGCTCAACGTGGAAGCCGACGAAGAGCGCAGCCTTGCCGTCGAAGCGCGCGTCCACACTGGTGGGCAGCCAGGCTTCATCATGGACGAGAGCCTGCTCAAAGGAAAAATTGCTGCCCGCATTTACCGTCGCAAACACGCCGAAGCCAATGCGCATCGGCTCATCGAAGGTGGCATGCATCCGCGTCACCTCGCGCGCCGCTTCATCGATCCACACAGTTCCGCGTACCTTCTTGACGGCGTCCTCGCTCCGGCCATGTGTCTTTGCATGCGGATCGCCCGTGAAATCGACAGCAATCACGGAGCGCCCGCCCTCGGTGATCCGCCGCGGGCTGGTAAAGCGCGTAATGGCCAGAAGCCGCGATACGCTGACTTCGTCCTTATCGCGCTGTCCATAGGGTTGCGCTGCGTACTTGACGGCCTCTTTGGCGGCGCGGTCCTGCTCCTTCTTCAGCTCGCCGGCGTTCAGCGGTTTGCCATTCTTGTTTGTCAGCGTCTCGATCGGATGGCCGTGCACGAAGAAGACGTTGCTGACGCGCTCTTCCGTGCGCCGTACTTTGCCGCCCTTGTCGTAGAAGGTGAGCCGCTGCTGCTGGCGGAAGGTGTACTCTTCGCGGGCGCGATCGAGCGCTACCTGGTTTGCTTCCACACTGCGCAGCAAGCTGGGTACGTCGGGCAGCGGAGCAGCCGCCGGCCCGGCACCAAGCGGCGCGCAGGACGCTGCAAAAAGGAGTCCCAACAGGATGGCGGCGGAGATGCGCAAGGCTACCTTCATGCTAGAGCATCCGTAAGTATTGCCGTGCAGCCGCGCTGTACACCAACAGCGAAATGCTCTACCGTAGGCACACCCCGAGGCTGAAGTGACAGGAGGGTTTGCATGCTTGGATTGCTGCTGCGCTGGATCATCGGTGCGATCACGCTTTTCGTGATTGCCTATTTCGTCCCTGGCTTTCACATCCGCGGCTGGGCATCCGCACTCATCGCGGTGCTCGTCATCGGGCTGCTGAATGCGACACTCGGCTTGCTGCTGAAGATTCTGACTTTTCCGCTCAGCATCCTCACCCTCGGTCTATTTCTGCTTGTGATCAACGCCTTCGTGCTGATCCTCGCCTCGCGTCTGGTGCCGGGCTTCCATGTCGACACCTTCGGCTCCGCTTTCGTTGGCGCAGTAATACTTGCCCTGGTGCACATGCTGCTCGGCATGGGGACGAGATCGGAGCGGCGGGCGCGCACCTAACCCGAGAGGAAGTGCCGCAAGCTCTCTGTTATTGCGGAGCGGGAATGATCTGCGGCCGCATGGGTGCGGCAGTTCCGCGCGGCAGAGGCACATGCTCATGCATGGCGCGATAGGACCGGTGAACGCCGCGATGCCGTGCCGTGGCCTTGTTCATCTGCATCGGATGATTGCTGACGCCGACGCTTGCCGCGGCCGCTGCCGGCTGCTTTACCGGGCGCGGCGTATGGACTGCCGCCGGCACTGCCGCTGCTTGCGGAGCATAACGATATGTCGTCATGGTGACGCCCCCGGCAACGATCACGGCAGAAGCCGCGGCCAGCGCCCACCGGTGATGTCCCACAGGTGCGATCGAAAGACGACGATACCAGGGCAATACTGGTGCAGAGGCAATGCGCGCGAGAACCCGTTGTTCCAGACCCGCTCTTGGCTGGATCCCACCCAGTAATGCCAGCACGCCATCGATCTCCTGCGTGTAGTCGACGGCTGCGCGATGGGCAGGATCGGTCGGAATCATGGCTTCAATCCTTCCTTGCGCAGCTTCTCTGCCAGGTCGCGGCGGGCACGGAACAGGCGCGAGCGAACGGATGACTCGGTGATGCCCAGCACGGACGCGATCTCTGCGTTCGAAAGCTCTTCGATGGCGGAGAGCAGCAGCGCCTGGCGTTCCTTGGCCGGCAATTCATCCATGAGCGAGAGGACCCGTGCGTGCCGTTGCGCAGCAATGACCGCCTGGTCGGCGCGAATCTCCTTGGCCGGAAGCACGCGGGCCAACTCGCTGATGTCCTCATTCTCCGGCCTGGTCTTTTGCCGGCGCTTGCGATCCAGTACGAGGTTCCAGGTGATGCGGATGAGCCAAACGCGCGCGTCACGTATCTCCGGCAGGCGGTCGCGATGGCGCAGCACGCGCAGGAAGGTCTCCTGCACCATGTCCTCGGCTTCGGCGGTGTTGCGGGAGATGGAGAATGCCACTCGGTAGAGCGTGCCCGAATACTCCTGGACAAGCGCAGTCAGCTCAGCGGCACGATCCGGGGCTGCTGCGGCGGCGGTTGTCGTCTCCGGCATCGGAAGCAACCCGGTCAGATTTCCCTCATAGCTACCCATGCGCTTGCTTTCACTGACGCGGGGCGGGGTCGTTTCGCTCACGGAAACCGTCCCAAATGTAGCGACCAGCGCGAATTCTCAGAGAAAGCTACAGCGGCGGCCCAGTCGGAGGACCGGCGTTGTGACAGAAGCCGCATCGCCAGCAGGCTAGTGCTGGCCGGCCAGCTTCTGCGCGGCGATCTGGCCGGCGGCCGTTGCGGGCTCCTTGGCCTTGAGCTGGGCATAAATCTTGTTCGCCTCGGCCGGTTTGTTGTTGGCCACGTATAGCTGGGCGAGTTGCAGTTGCGCTGTGGCCGCGGGCACCGTGACGGTCGGATGATTGATCAGATCCTGATAAATCTTGATCGCCTCAGCCGTCTGGCCGTGCTGCGTCAGCAGATTCGCGAGCGCCAGATGTGCCAGCGACGCGAGGTTCGCGTCGTGCAGATCACCGGCCTTGCGGAAGTCCGCTTCTGCTGCGCTGGAATTGCCCATCTCTGCCGCAGTCAGGGCGGCAAAATACAATGCGTTGTGTCCAGCGGTGGTGCCGCCGTAGTGCTTGGCCACATCCTCAAACAGGGGATTGGCCACCTTTGCGCGGTCTGCGGCGGTGGGGAAGGTCTTCATGCCGGGAGGTGCAGGCTGCGCGGGATCGGCGATTGGTGTGCCATACACGCTCGCCGCACGGCCAAAGGCGTTCGAGGCTACTTGAGAACGGTGCTGATAGAAGACCACACCTGCTATGGCCAGGGCGATGACAACCACCACCGCAACGGAGATACGCAGAGCCTTACTGCGATTCTCAGCAATCCAGTCCAGTCCGGCCTGGGTGGTGTGAATGAAAACATCGTCTTTCTTAAGCGCGCTACGGGTCTGTGCGTCCACTGAAATCCTTGCAGAAAAGAGCTGGGCGCCGATGGCGCGGTGGCGGGCAGGGCAGCTCGCGGCTCTCAACAGTATTGATACCCAAAGTGTAGCAGCGACGCGATTTCAGGGTCAAAAGCCGAAATCTCTCGTGTGCGGGCTATCAGGGTGGCGGCGGGGGTGTCCTTTTCGGTTGCCTGCGGCTGCATAGGCAACCTGCGGCCACACATAGCCGAATGGGGCACGCGAGGTGCCCCATGGATATCCAGCAGGATCGCTCAGGCGGCCCGCACAGGCATCTCGAGCTCGCCCCGCTCGACCTTTTCCTGGCAGGTGATGCAGAAGGGCGTCCACGGCAACGCCTCGAGGCGTTTCGCGCCGATGGTTTCGCCGCAGTTCTGGCACTCGCCGAAACTCCCGTCGCGCAGCCGTTCCAGCGCCTGGCGCACCAACTGCATCTGCGCATGGCCATTGGTGCCCTGGGAGAATAGAAACTCTTTTTGATAGGAAGCCACTGCCTGGTCCGCGACGTCCTGGGTGTCGTCCATCCCAGCGTCCCGACCCTGCTCAACGGCCGATTTCATAGAGCGCAGCAGCATGTCCTGCTCCTGGCGCAATCTCTTCTCATAAACACTGTGGGGACTAGGGGTCTTGGGCACGTCTGAGAACTCCTCTGGTTAGCTCGGTAATCCGAAATGCAGACTATTGGACGCAGCAGGGGGCCGAAGATTTGCTATTTTTTTTCCTCAAGGACGCAGATTTTTGTTGCCCTAGGGAGGACCCTTGTGTTTTGCGGCGATCTGGGCGACTTCTGGAAAATGCTCTAATCTAAAAACCATGTATGAAGAATTCGACGTCGTGGATCGCTGGACCGGTGAGTCTCTCCACTGCCTGTGGCGCGCAAATATCGTGGCCATTGCGACCCGTCATGCCGATGCGATCGATGTCCGCTTCGAGGTAAACGGGCGTCCGGTGTGGATTGCGATGCCTGCGCAGGCATGGGTGGAATACAAGAAGCGATCCGGGAATGTGATCACAGACCGGCTTGCCGCTCAGATTGCCGGCCACTATCTAAAGCAGGCGATCGATGACGGTTACGATAACGGCCGGGAGATGTATGCCATGAGCATCGAAGAGGTGCTGGAGCATCTCGACGCGGTGATGCGTGAAGCAAAGAACACGGCAAGCCTGCCGATGCTGCCGGTGATTCACGAGGCCATGGCCTGAGAAGTGTTGGCTATCCGACATTAACCGTCCGCTAATCGACACCCGCACGTTCTTCTGCGCCACTGCGCGAAACGGCTCACAGAATATCTGTGAGCCGTTTTTACTTAGCGGTTTGTGCGGCTACCGGTCTGCGCGAGGCAGATCCAAATCCGGCAGTACTGACGTGCCTTCTAATTGCACCGCCTGGAGGCTGCGCGGATCAAGTCCAAGCGCTTTGAGAATCGTCGGCGCCACCTGGGCTGTCGAGACATCGGAGTAGACGGTGTGCGGCTTGAAGCCAGGATTTGAGAGCAGCATCATCACATTGGTGTCGTCGTGTCCGAAGCCGCCGTGCTCTTCCTGCTTGGCTAAGCTGCCGGTGTAGACGACGCCTGGGTTGGGCGTGACGATGATGTCCGGTGTGCGCGGGTCGCCGTAGGGCGGCAGGCCCGGCGTGTTGTAGTTGATCGCCAGCGACGGTCCATAGAAGATCGTGCCCAGGCCGAGCTTGCTGCCATTCTGCTCCAGTGTCGCAACCGCCGCGGCGGTGGTGCTGGAATCGCTCAGCCAGAGCAGCGAAACGTCGTCCTCCGTGGGGCCGATGCCGTTGGGGTTCAGCGGCGACTCGGAAGCGGGAAGCAGATTGGCTAGCAGCGTTGCCGGCGTGGTGCCGTTCGTGCCGCTATGCCCGGGAATGGGGGTGAAGCGATGCGGATCGATAGGATCCTGGCCGTGCTTCGCGGTGATGACGATCATCGTCGAATCGAACTCGCCGGTGTCCTTCAGATCGTCCACCATCTTGCCGATAGAGGCATCGACAAACTCGATCTCCTGCGTCAGCAACTCACTCGGTGTGCCGGCTGCGTCCAGGTAGCCGCCGCTGCCCGCGTTTGGTTCAATCAGCTTCTGGCCAACGCTGACGGCTTGGAAATTCATGCCGAACAGGTTAGGAACGTGGGTCCTTCCGTTGCCGTTATGGTTCTTTCCGCGAATCTCGTTCAGGATCGCGTCCACCTTGATCGTGTCGTAGCACTGGATGTTCGCGAAGCTGTTGGTCCACGAGCCGAGTTGCGAGGGGTCGGGAACTGGAGCGCAGGAGACACCAGCCGGTGTGGTGATGCCGGGCACCGGGACGACGAGCGAGTTGATCTCCGGTGAAAAATAATCATCCAGCGCGTTGCCGCCCGGGCCTGCTACTGAGGCGTAGGCAGGATGCTTGTCTGACCATGCGGTGTAACCGCCTGCCCGATGCACCACGCCAAAGATGGTGTTGGTGCGGACGAAGTTCCACGGATACACCGGAGCGCAGCCGGCCCGGGGATCGCGAATAAGCCGCTGTGGGTCGATGGAGGCGACACCACCATCGGTCAGGCTGGCGCCCGGTGCGCCGCCATTCAACTTGCTTTGATCGAGGTCTATGCCCTCTTCATACTCGGTGCGCGTACCGGTGGGCGCGGCGCCGGCCGTGCATGGACCGGCAGCTACGCCGTTGCCGGTGGTTTTTGCCGGAGCGTCGAGCGAGCGGTCATACGCCACGTCGTAGTAGATGCCCATAGTGCGCGGAGTTGCACCGGTGACGATGGCCATCAATCCGGGAAACGAATCGGAGGGTCGCGAGGTGCTGGCTGCCACGTAATTCACGCCGTCGCCGCCGAGTGCTGCCAGGTTCGGGCAGTAGGGTGTGCCGTTGTTCACGCCACTGAGGCCGCGTGCGCAGTTCCGATAGTCGACAGCATGCATGCCATCAATGCTGATGAGAAGAACGCGCTTGATGTGGTTATGTCCCCAGTCGTCATCGTCGGCATGACCGGGGACAGCGGCGGCGCTAAGCACGGCGGCGCCGGCCAGCAGTAGAGCAAGGTGTTTCATAGGTGAACCTCCAAAGGAGGTGATAGCAAAGTCAAGTTCCTGCCACGGTTCGTAGGGCGTTAATTTTCCGTGAAACATGGCTACTTAAGTCAGGTTTAAGGTCCCTGGCATCAGTGGATTTGGAGCAGACCGTTGTCTCTCCATGCATCTCCGGCGGGTGGGCTGGCCACCCCTGGCCACGGGGTGGCACAATAGACGGTTTTGTAGCCTCAGCAGAAACGGGAGAGATATGGGCGCTGCGTTCGCGAGCACTGTGTCGAAGAATTTGTTGGAAGGCCCGCACGTTCACCGCAATTTATCCACGCCGCAACTCGTGGAAGCGGCGATTGCACGTGGCGAAGCGAGTCTCGCCTCCAACGGTGCTCTGGTCGCGTTGACTGGAGCGCGCACCGGCCGCTCGCCCCGGGACAAATTTCTGGTGAAAGACGCACTCACGGAAGGCCGCGTGGACTGGGGCAAGGTGAACCAGCCCTTTCCTCCGGACCGCTTCGCCGCGCTCCTCGAACGAGTAGAACGCCACATGCAGGAGCGCGACCGGTATGTGCTCGACCTGTACGCGGGCGCCGATCCGTACTATCGCCTGCCCATTACCATCGTGGCGGAGTATGCGTGGCATGCGCTCTTCGTAAAGCAGCTTTTCGTTCGTCCGCAGGTTGAGGAGCTGGCCGAGCATGTCGCCGAGTTCACCGTAATCGCGGCGCCTGAGTTCGAAGCGGTGCCCGAACGCGACGGGACCACTTCCTCGACTTTCATCATCACCGACTTCACCCGCCGGATCGTCCTGATCGGCGGCACAAAGTATGCGGGCGAGATGAAGAAGTCCATCTTCGGGGTGATGAATTACCTGCTGCCGGAACGCGATGTTTTCCCGATGCACTGCTCGGCCAACATCGGCGCGGATGGCAAGACGGCGCTGTTCTTCGGCCTCTCCGGCACCGGCAAAACGACGCTCTCCGCCGACCCGCACCGCCGCCTGATCGGCGATGACGAGCATGGCTGGGGGGAGCGCGGCGTGTTCAACTTTGAGGGCGGCTGCTATGCCAAGTGTGTCGATCTGAGTGAGGAGAAAGAACCGCAGATCTATCATGCGATCCGCTTCGGCGCGGTGCTCGAAAATGTGGTGATCGATCCCCGCACCGGCGATCCCGATTATGAGGACATCCGTTATACGGAGAACACGCGCGCGGCGTATCCCGTTGAGTTCATCGAGAACGCGGTGATTCCAGGAATCGGCGGCCAGCCTGCCAATGTGCTCTTTCTCGCCGCGGATGCGTTTGGCGTATTGCCGCCCATCGCCAGACTGACGCCGGAGCAGGCGATGTATCACTTTCTGTCCGGATACACCGCGAAGCTTGCCGGCACCGAGGCCGGCCTCGGCTCCGAGCCTGTGCCGGAGTTCTCCACCTGCTTCGCATCGCCATTTCTCCCGTTGGCTCCGAAGGTGTACGCCGCAATGCTGGGGGATCGGCTGCGCCAGTATGGCGCGCAATGCTGGCTGGTGAATACCGGCTGGACAGGCGGAGTCTTTGGGGTGGGAAAACGCATGAGTCTGCCGCACACACGCGCGCTGGTGACCGCGGCACTCGACGGCAGCCTGGCCGGCGCCGAGTTCATCACCGAGCCCGCATTTGGTCTGAGCATTCCCACGAGTTGCCCGGGTGTGCCGGCAGAGTTGCTGAATCCGCGCAATGCGTGGCCGGACAGTGCCGCGTACGATCGTCAGGCGGCTGCGCTGGCGGCGCGCTTTGAAACGAATTTCGCACGCTTCGATGCGCCCGCGGCAGTGCGTGCGGCGGGCCCGCGGGCGCGGCGCTAGCATCCATGTTTGTGCGCAAATTGCGTGTCGAGTATCTCCGCGACGACGCTGCGGCCCAACCTAGCCCGATAGCCCAGCCGTGCCCGATCGCATGGATCGACAACTTCGCCATGCGCAATTTCACCAACAGCGCAGTCTTCGATGACACGCTACCCACCGGCGATGGGCGAATGGAAATCGGACTGCGATTGCCGATGGATACTCTGGAGCAGGCGATGGCGGAGTGGTTCCGCAAGAAGGGATATCTGCGCGCAGGTGATCGTCTGGTGGTCCGGGAGATCTCGAAGAGCGAGTGAATCTCCGTCCCCTGAATCTCGTCTCTGCGCCGGGATTTACTCGGCGCGCAGCACGACTGCTGGTTGAATCCGCGTGATGCGCAATGCAGGCAGCAGGCTGGCAAGTGCGGCAAGCACCAGCAGCACGGCGAGGCTCGCGATCAGTGTGAATGGATCGTAGCTGGAGACGCCAAAGAGGGCGCTGTGCATTGCGCGCAGCACGGTCAGCGACAGCACGAGACCGCTCACGAGCCCGATGGCCGCAGGCGCTATGCCGGAGCGCCCGGCAACCAGCATGGAATCTGAAAGAGGCGAGCCGAGCGCAATCCGGATACCGAACTCCCGCTGACGCTCCGTGATCACGCTGGAGACCAGCGCGAAGATGCCGAGCGCGGCCAGCAAGAGTGCCAGCACCGCAAGGGAAGTGAGCAATGCCACCTCGATGCGCTGCTGCGCGAGCGCGGTGGCAAGCAGATCGTCCATGGTGTGGAAGCTCGCGAAGGGCAGATTGGGATCGACCGAGCTGAGCGCCCGCTGCATGGCCGCGGGTGTCTGGGCGTCGAGATGTGTGGAGCGGATAACCCAGCTTGGCTGGAACCAGACGTGGACAAGTGAGAGGAAGTCGCCCGGCACCTGGGTTGCCGGGAATGTAGAGGGTGCGCTCGGTGCTGATCGGACTGGTGGCGTCGAGGCCCGGCTTCTGCTGCACGTCATTGATGACGCCGACGATGCGTCTTTTAACCTTGTCTTGGTCGAGCAATCGGCCAACTGGATTGGGGTCATGCAGGATCTGACGTGCGAAGCTTTCGTTGATGACGGCTACGCCTTCGCTGGTGGCAGTGTCCGAGTCATTGAATACCCGTCCGTCCCGCAACCCGATACCCAGCGCGTCGAAGTAGCCGGGGGTGACGTAGATCTCGCTTGTCATGTGGTGTTGACCGGCCTCTTTGCCATCCTGGACCATGACGCCGCTGTTCAGACCCCGTTCATAGGGCAGGCTTAGACCCACGGCGGCTTGGGTGACGCCGGGGATGCGCTGCATGGCGGCGGCGCTCTCCCGCATCAGCGTGGCGAATCGCGCCGGGTCATGGTAGTCGGCCTGATCGAGGGAGGCCCGGGCGGTCAGCACATTGTGCGGATCGAATCCGGGCGGCAGCGTCTGCAAGTGGATCAGCGAGCGGATCAGCAGTCCCGATCCGGCCAGCAGAACGACTGTCAGAGCAACCTCACAGGCGATCAGCACCTGGCGCGCACGGCCGCCCCGCGCTCCGGCGACAGTGCGCTGGCCCAGCACTGACGCAGGATCCATCCGGAACACGGCCAAGGCCGGCAGCATGCCGAAGAGCAGGCTGGTGCCGATGGAGATCACGAAGGTAAAGAGCAGGACGCGGCCATCGAGCGCGACGCCGCCGAAGGGCACGATCTCTGGTGGCAGCAACGCCACGAGTGCACGCAGCAATCCGATTGCAGTTGCGAGGCCGATGACGCCGCCCACCAACGCGAGCATGGCGCTCTCCGTCCACAACTGTTGCATCAACTGCCATCGTCCGCCGCCTAATGCGAGCCGCGTGGCCAGTTCATACGAGCGGCGGCGCATGCGCACCAGGGTCAGGCTGGCGAGGTTTGCACAGGCAATCAGCACGATCAGGCCGGTGGCCAACAGCAGAGCCAGAGCTGGGTCATGCTGGTCGGCGCTGAGGTGTTCTTCGAGCGGTATGAACTGCAGCGATCGCCGCTCGCCCGGTCGCAGATTGTGCTCGTGCCAGTTCAGCATCTGCGGCTGCAGACGTCCCACCGCGGCGTTTGCCTGCTGCCAGGTCGCGCTCGGCTTCAGGCGGGCAGTGAACTCGTAGTTTGTGCCCTCGCCTTCTCCCGTGCGCGAAGGGCGGATCGGCGTGTAGACATCGGCCTTGCTTGGCAGCGTGAATCGAGGCCCAAGTACGCCAACGACTGTGTAAGGCTCGCCTTTCACCAGAATCGCCTTGCCAAGTACCTGCGGGTCACCTGCGAAGGCTGTGCGCCAGAGCTGGTCGCTGATGATCACCGCGTGCGGGCCGCCCTCACGGTCTTCCTGCGTGGTGAAGCCGCGCCCCATCACGGGCAATTCCCCCAGGACATCGAAGAAGCCAGCCGAAACCCGCGCCGAAAAAACGCTGCGGACGCCAGCCGGCGTGCGTATGTTGGTAGCCGACCTCAGGCCTGCGAAGCTCGAAACCGCCGGCAATATTTGGGGTACCTGATCGCGGATCAATTCCCAGGTTTCGCCATCGATGGCCGTCGAAGCGTCAGGAGCGTCCTGGTTCGAGACCATTTCGATACCGGCAAGGCGATCCGGCTGCGGATAGGGCAGCGGGCGCAGCAGAAGCGCATTGACCAGGCTGAACACGGCTGTATTCGCGCCAATGCTGAGCGCCAAAGTGAGGATGACCGCGAGTGCATAACCGGGCGACTGAGCGAGACGGCGAAGAGTGACGCGCAACGAGACGAGGGACATGGCAAACCTCGGGCTTCCAGGGAGGATACGGCGATTGCCTCAGCCGCGTTCCGGCAAATATTCGCCGCAGGAATTGCGTGACAAGATTGCGTGACAAGGATGTGCTATCCCGCACAACCCCCAGCTTGCCGAAGCCGTCTATGCGAGATAGGCGTGCGCCAAGGCCGCAAGGAGCGTGTGAAATGTGGATAGGGGTTGCAATTCTATTGCTGCTGTTATGGGCTGGTGGTTTTTTGATGTTTCACGTGGCAGGATTCTTCATTCACATCCTGCTGATTCTTGCTGTGGTGTCTTTTGTGATCCACTTCATCGCTGGGCGTCGTACGGCGGTCTGAGCGGAAGCAAAGAGAAAAGAGCGGAGGCAAGGCCTCCGCTCTTTAACGAGCAGCCTATTCGTCCAGCCTACTCATCGTAGTGGAGCAGGCTGAAGACGTCGAAGTCCTCAAAGCGTTCTCGCCCTTTGAGGAAGTCGAGTTCGATTGCAAAGCCGAGACCGGCGATGCGGCCGCCGAGTTGGCGTACCAGCTTTACCGTTGCTTCCATGGTGCCGCCGGTGGCCAGCAGGTCGTCGACGATGATGACATTCTCGCCGGGCTCGATGGCATCCTGGTGGATCTCGAGCGAGTCGGTTCCGTATTCAAGGTCGTAGCTCACCTTGGCGGTAGGCGCGGGCAGCTTGCGCGGCTTGCGCACCGGCACGAAGCCGGCATTCAGCCGGTACGCCAGCGCGGGACCGAAGATGAATCCGCGCGCCTCGATGCCGAGCACCAGATCGATGTCCCTTTCTAGATAGTGCGCGGCGAGCGCATCGATCAGCATGGCAAAGCCGAGACGGTCTTTCAACAGCGTGGTGATGTCGTAGAACAGAATGCCCGGCTTGGGAAAATCCGGAACGGTGCGCACCAGGCGCTTGAGCGGCTCGCAATTGATGGGTTCCATATTGGACGGATTCATGTTCATCGCTTTCGTGGACATGCTCGGATCTACCAGGCTCCTTCAATCTGAAATGGTCCCAGGTCTTGGCCCTCGCTGGGATCGAGATCACGTCGTTCGATGATATCCACGCGGCTTCCGCGTGAGCCTTTGGTCAACGCAGCCTGCAGACGTTCGAGGGTTGATTGTTCGCCCGCGGCAACCACTTCGACGTGACCGCTTTCCGTGTTGCGCACCCAGCCGCGCAGGCCCAGCGCCGCAGCTTCGCGATGCACGAACCAGCGGAAGCCCACGCCCTGCACGCGGCCTTTGACGAGGTAGTAGCGGACCATAGCGGCTGAGTGCTCAGTGTTGCAGAGCGTGCGAGTGAGCGCAAGCGGCGCGACAGCGCCAGGCTCCCATATCCACGTTTGCGGCGTAGACTCCTCAGATGTAGCTCAAGCTGCCGGATAAAGGCTAGCCGAAGCGGTACGAGGCACATCCCCGAATTTAAAGGAGCGGAGACAACCATGCAGATGAGCGTGCATTTGAATTTCCAGGGAAATTGCGCCGAGGCTTTTGCCTTCTACGCGCAGGTATTCAAAACCAAGCAGCTCTTCCAGATGAAGTACGGGGATGCTACGGAAAGTGCGCCGGTGCCGCCGGATTGGAAGGACAAGATCATGCACGCATCGATCCCGCTCGGCGACGGACGCCTGATGGGCTGCGACACTCCCCCTGGCAGATCAACGCCGCTCGGCGGTTTCCAGGTTTGCACAGAGTCAAAGGACGAAGCCGAGGTCAAGAGAATCTACGAAGCACTCAAAGAGGGCGGAAGTGTCCAGATGCCTCTGGCTCCAACCTTCTGGTCACCGCTATTCGGCATGTGCACGGATAAGTTTGGTGTGGGGTGGATGGTGGGAATGCCAGGAGCCGGACAGTAGAGCTTCGGGGCAGACAGGAGCCCGCCCCGATATACGGCTGCGCATCTACGCACGCGAGAGGTAAGCGCCCTCGGCGGTATCTACTCGAATCTTTTCGCCCTCATTGATGAACGGCGGTACCTGCACGACCAAGCCGGTTTCGAGTGTGGCTGGCTTGGTTACAGAGGACGCGGTCGCCGACTTCAGTCCGGGCTCCGTCTGCACGACGGTCATCTCTACTGTTTGCGGCAGCTCGATGCCCACCGCCACCCCGTCGAAGAACGAGACGCGGATCTGCAGGTTGGGGATGAGGTACTCGACCGAGTCGCCCAGCGTGTCCCGCTTGAGATGGGTCTGCTCGTAGTTCTCGGTGTTCATGAAGTAGTAGTCGTCGCCGTCCGAATAGAGGAAGTCCATTGAGATCTCGTCAACGATCACCCGCTCGATGGGGTCCGGGGAGCGGAAGCGGTGCTCGAACATGGCGCCGGTGCGCAGGTTGCGGAGCTTGGCCTGAATGAAGGCGCGCAGGTTGCCGGGGGTACGGTGCTCCACGCTGAAAACGGCGTGCAGCTCGTTGTTGTGCTTGATGATCATGCCCGGACGCATCTGGGTGGCGGGGATCGCCATAACGGATAAGGCTCCTTGAGAAGTGGTTGAAGTGCTGCGAGGAGTGTGGCGGTCGAGGGCGGGCCCGCGCACCTAAAGATGAATTGTAGCGCAGCAGCTTCGCTGCTATGTTGGCGGCACATGCGTTCCTTGCGAATGCTTCGATTCGATTTCGAGGAGTAGCAGCGACAATGCAGCGACGGGAGTTCCTGGCCCAGGCGGTGAGAACGGCTATGGCCGGGAGTGCGGCGCTGGCGGTAAGCCGCCGTACGTGGCCGCTGGTGGACACGCCCGCGGGCAGCGCCCGGCGCGCTTCGGTCGCGGACTTCGGCGCGGACCCGACCGGGGAGAAGGACGCGACCGCCGCTGTGCAGAAGGCCATT
Organism: uncultured Acidobacteriaceae bacterium; assembly: GCA_963757575.1. Classification (GTDB taxonomy): domain Bacteria; phylum Acidobacteriota; class Terriglobia; order Terriglobales; family Acidobacteriaceae; genus KBS-83. The sequence goes on along the minus strand of CAVWSD010000002.1, from coordinate 317,052 downwards.
GCCTCGCTGGCGAAGCGCAACGCGCGGCTGGTCTTTCCCGCCGGCAGGTACACCTTTGCCGGATCCAACTCGGTCCTCATGGACTTCCGCGATTACGAGGGCCTGGAGATCTTCGGCAATGGCGCGGAGCTCTCTTTCGCCGGCGCCACGCAGCCGCTTCGGCTGACAGACTGCAAGGATCTCGAAGTACATGACATCACCGTCGACTGGACACGGCCGCCCTTTTCGCAGGGCGTGGTACGCGCAGCGACTGACCGCAGCGTGACGATTGCGGTCGATCGGGCCTATCCGGTGGATGGGTCGGAGCGCGTACATGCGTTGCTCGGCTTCGGCAAGGGCACATCGCCCAGCCCCAGCGGCGTGAATGCGTACGGTATCGCGTCGGCCCAGTTGCGCGGCAGCCAGACGCTGGAGATTGCGCTTACCGAGCGCGCCGCCTTCCGGGTTGGCGACAAGATTGTGCTGCTTCATCCTGCCGGCGACCTATCTGCTAGCTATGGAGCGGCACTGCGGCTGGAGGGGTGCGAGCAGGTCCTGCTTGAGGCGGTGGTCTTCCATACCGCGCCGGGCGCGGCGGTGGTGCTCTCCGGCTGCCGTGATATCACGCTGGACACGGTGCGGGTGATGCCGCATCCTGGCGGCGGACGGCTGATCTCGAGCTGCGGCGGCGGGGTCGAGATACTGGATTCCACCGGCACGGTGGACGTCCAACATGCGTTGATCCAGGGGACCGCGGGCGCGGGAATGCGGGTGCAGCAGTCGTACTGGCGCCTGAGCCAGGTGAGCGATCCACAGGTCGCCGTGCTGGCCAGCACGGATGGCAAACCGGTTCCGAAGTGGCTGCTTCCTATACAAGGCACGTACATGCAGATCAGCCAGGGGCCCAGCCTGAAGCTGCTGGGAGAGATTGCCGTCACCAAAGCGGAGGCGGTGCCGGGCGGTATGCAGCTTACCTTCAGCGAGACGCTTTCGCCCGCGGTTGGAAAGGGCACACTCTTCTGCCTCAGCGCGACCAATCAGGCACAGTTGAAGATGGACGACTCCAAATTCCGCGGCGGCCCATCCGCCGGGCTGGTGGCGCAATCGCGCGTTCGCGTGGGCAACAGCAGCTTCAGCGGCTATGCCGGGCCGGCGATCGTTTTGGCTCCGGACCTCGTACGCATGCGCGGACCGGTGGTGGAGAACGTCCACATCACTGATTGCAATTTCAGTGACTGCAACTTCAGTGACTGCAACCCAGACCAGCGCAACCTCGGGCCCGGCGCGGAGCGGGGCGCGATCACCATTGACACCCAACCGGAGCGCAGCGCGGCGGCGACGCCGACCGCTCGCGTCAACGAAGGAATCACGGTGCAGCGCAATACCTTCCGCGATCTGGGCGGCCCGGCCATCTATTGCGGCGGAGCAACCTGGCTCGATGTGGAGTCGAACCGCTTCAACGGCTGCGACACACTGCGGCCGACAGGGCAGGAGCCGCGGGCGATCGTGCTGCGCAATGTGGACGAGAGCACGATTACGGGCAACGACGGGAGCGCGCCGGCGAAGATCGTGATGATCGCCTGCACGGAAAAGGTGAAGGCGTTCGACAACGGCCCGCTCACGAATGCGACGAGTGAGTCTGCTACCCTCCCTTCCACCTGAGGATCACACTCTGTTTAGGGGGTCGAGAGAAGGCAATCCATCCGACCGAATCAGCCATTACCTGAAAACCGAGGAGGCATCGATGAAAGCACTGATCTTTCGCGAGACCGGTGAACCGAAGAGCGTGTTGACGCTGGAAGAGATTCCTGTGCCGCCGTTGGCCCCTGGCGAAGCGCTCGTCCGGGTTCTGCTGAGCCCGATCAACGCATCCGATCTTCACATGGTGCGCGGGCGCTATGGCTATCAGCCGAAGTTGCCAGCCAGCCCGGGCATTGAAGGCGTCGGGATTGTGGAGGCTGTAGGTCCGGGCGTGCAAGGTCCTATGGTTGGAATGCGCGTAGTTTTCGTGGATACGTGGAACACCTGGCGGGAGCGGATCGTGTGCTCAGCCGACAAACTCGTACCCGTTCCAGAGGGCCTCGACGATGCGGCCGCGGCCACTGCCTACATCAATCCTTTGACAGCATGGGCATTGACCAGATCGGCTCATAACCTCAAGGAGGGCGACTGGCTCCTACAGACAGCGGCTGCATCCAGTGTCGGGAAGTTGGTACTCCAATTGGCGCAGCAGTATCGATTCAAGACAATCAACGTCATCCGGCGGCGCGAGCAGGAATCGATCATTCGGAACCTCGGAGGCGATGAGGTAATCTGCACAGCCGACGAAGATCTCAAAGCGCGCCTGAACGAATTGACCTGCGGGCCAAGGGCGTTGAACGAGCGATTGATTGTGTTGCCGGCGAACTTGGCGCTGAGGTTGCCCGCAACCTCTCTCCTGGTGGAACCATGCTTGTGTATGGAGCCCTTTCGAGTCACCGGCAGACGGACCCCGCAAAGTTCACCATGCCGCTCTTTGCTCCGCGTTTGATTTATTCGACAGCAACGGTTCGCGGGTGGTGGCTTCCGCGTTGGGTGCCTTCCCAGCCGCTGGCCGAAGTGCGTGCAGCGACGAGTGATCTTCTCACCATGTTTTCGAATGGAGCACTCACGCCGCCTTCGACTGTGCGGTATTTAGCCAGGGATTTCCAAGAAGCAGTACGCCTGGCCGATGGTGAGGCGGGACAGGAAAAGGTCTTGCTGGACTTCTCCGCGTAGTCTGTCGAGAACTGGCTGACTCGGCTAGCGTCCAGCAGATATATGACCGCATTTTCAGCTGAGCACACCTGCCCGCACGGGCCTACCTACTGCTCTGCGCCGAAGAGACGCGAGAAAAAGTGTCCGACGCGGTGGGAGAAGCCGCGGGAGGGGCGTTGCGGTCCGGGGACGTTTTGTCGGAAAGGAGAGCGGTGGTCCGCGTCAGCCGCGAACCACCTGAAGGGTCTACTTCTTCTTCCCCTGATCGAGAACATTGGCAAATTGTCTGAGCGTGTCCGCGAAGTTGCCGAGTACGTTGTCGGGATGGAGTGGATAGAAGAACCGCCGCGAATAACGCTCGACTTCTTTGTTGTCCCAACTCGTTTGCAGGGACTTTGCGTCGTGGAAAACGTTGGGGAGCGGAAGGAATGTTTTGTAGTGGCCGAAATGCTGAGCCGAAGTCATCGCGGCAGTGACGGCCGAAGGACCGGGACTGAGCTTCGGTATCGGACTCGGAGCGGTGGCGCGGCAGAAGGAAGCACCGTTGGTGGCAATATCATCCGTTTTGCTGTAGGTCCGTTGGACATCCCAGGTGTTTGCCCCGACCGTGATGGAGTCGGCTTCACCGTTGCAGATGTCGCCATTCTCGTCGCTCGATGGGCCGAACCATCCGCTTGGGAAGGCTGGGTCGGTAGCCATTTCAGCAAATTCGTGACTTGTGACCTGAGTGCGCCTTTGTTCCTGAGTTTGTGAAAGCGAGAGCGAGCAACCACCGCCGCCGCAGCCAGTGTTGTTCAGGCAGGTATCATCAAGAGCGGGGATCACAGAGTAATAGCAGGAGTTGCCCTTCGCCGTGGTAAAGAAGAAGTGATACCCGAAGGCGGTGTCTCCCCCCGGCTCGCACATCGTGATGCCAAGACTCGTATCTCTGACAGCGATGCTCGAATCGAGATAGATGATGATGCAGTGGGTTTTGTTATTGGCCGGAGGCTCAGGGATCGCGCCAGAATTGATCGCTCCCTGGATAACGTTGTGAATGTCGGTATCGCTGACGTTGGCCTGGACATTGCTGATGAAGGACGCCTGCAGGAACAGAGCCGTACCGGGACCACTGCCGACGCCGTACTGACTGAGCACGTTCATGAACTGGCTATTGCCCAGATCCTGCAGGAACTGAGAAAGCCGCGCAGCTTCCGCAAGTCCGGCAGGGCTGCTGGTCCAGGAAGGTCCCCAGAAGGTGGCGTACATAAAGGGGCAAGTGAGAACGGGTCCGCCGTTCCAGATGAAATCACTGTGAGCAGGGGCAGCAGGCCCAGCGGCGGGGGCCGCATACCTCTCGTGCCCCATTTTGGGGTCTACACCGCCAATTTTCCTTCCTGATTTACTGCGAATAGCTCCCTTCGATTCTGTCCTATGGGCGGCGACTCCGCCGACCTTGGTATCGGTAGGCATAATAATCTCCTTTCGAGTTGCAATTAGCTCGGCACCCTGGTCAGTCCGCAATGGGCTTCGAAATCGAGCAGGCGCGAAGCGCCGTTGTAACTCGACTGCGAGGTAATTTGTAGTTTTAGTAATGCTCGAACGGAAATTAGAGTCAGCCAGGGCCCGGCTGCTGTGGCGGATAAATTCGAAAAGGCAAGCTGTGTCGCCACAGCTCGCGGCAAATATTTAGCTCGGATTGCAAGGGGAGTCAAGTTAATTTGAAACAGTTATCCCTTAGTTCACATTCGATTTACGTTCAAGATCCTGAGATTATGACGAAGTAAACAGGTGAGCACACCGGCGTTCCTGGCCGAGTCTATTGCTCGGCGCCGAAGAGACGCGAGAAGAAGTGTCCTATGTGACGGAAGAAGCGGCGGGTCGGGGTGTTCTGCCGGGGTGCTGGCGTCGAGGCGATGGCGATGGCCGGTTGCGCGGGCGCAACTTCGACGGGCACGGGTTTGGAGCCCGGGGGCGCGGGTGGTGGTTGAGGCGCGGGCATGTTCGATGAGGACGGTGCGGGCGCGGCGGAGGAAGGCGGCGGTATGGCTATCGTCGGTGTCGATGGTTCTCCCGGGGCGCTGCTAGCGGTGGTGGTGTCGCTCACGGCGGGGAGGTTGCCGCTGAAGCGGAAGGGCACAGCGACCTGTGCGTGCACCTCGCCGGGCGCGGCTACGGGTGTGGTTGGTGGCAAGGGCGTCTGCGTCAGGCCCTCGCTGACCGCGAGTGGAAATGCCGTGTCGGCCGGGGTGGAGGAGGGGCCGCCGACGGGATGAGCTGGTACAGCGCCGGTTGACGCCGCCGGGGCAGCGCCGATGGGCGCAGGCGCGACGCTGCTGGGGGCTGCGGGAGCGCCGCTAGGGGCTGGGGTGCCGGCACTCGCCATGGAGAGGGGCGCGGGGCAGCCGCAGGGCTCGTGCTCGGTATCGACGACTTCGCGCAGGCTGCCGTGCTGGAAGCTGACATGCTGGCCGGGCTGCACGCGGTAGAGGCCGCCTTCGAGCGGGCTGGTGACGGTGATGTAGGGTGCTTTGGGGCCGCGATTGTCGATGCAGGTGTCGCCCTGACGGCTGACGCGGATGCTGAGGTCGGCGTCGCCAGGGCCCGAAATGAGAATGCGCAGGTCCGGGGTGAGCAGCACATCGGAGTACTTGCTGGTCTCGTAGTGGGCTTCGATGGCGCCGCGGTCGAGCGCGAGCATGAGGCCGGAGGCATCGGCTGCCTGGATCGAACTGTCGCGGGACAGATGAATGCTGGTGGTGGCGCAGAGCCTGAGCTCGCCGCCGCGGTTGAGCGTGATGGGCACAGTTTCGCTGCCGGCGGTGATGGTGCTGCCGTTGCCCAGCTCCATATCGCCATTGGCAACGTGGACGTCCCCGGAGATCTGCACGCCGGCCGCCTGCAGTGCCTGCGCCCGCGTGCTCGCGATATACGGAGAAATGGCAGGGGTTTGCCCTGCGACGGGAAGAGCAGCGGTGAGTACGGCGAAGAAGCACAGCAGCCGGAGCGCCTGCGCCTGCCACGAATTTGGCATGGTGTCGGTCAGCAGATATGGTTCCCTTACCATTGTAGCGACGCACGAGACGGCGGAGACGCGCACGGTTCCGGGAAGGCAGAGACAGAATTGAGCGGTGAGCAGAACGGCGCGGGCGGCGTCGTGGGCAATTCGGGCTACATCCAGTTTGGCTGCGGGCTGTGTGCTCCGGCGACGTGGCGGAACTTCGATGCCGGGCCGGCGTTCTGGATCGAGCGGCATCTGCCGGTCCTGAAGCCGGCGCTGCTGAAGCGCGGTTATCCCGACTATCCGGCGAATATCGAATATGGCAATGTGATCCAGGGGCTGCCGGTGGCGCCGGGGTCGGCGACGGCGGCGTATTGCTCGCATGTGCTGGAGCACCTGGCGCTCGATGAATTTCGTACCGACGCTGCGGCATGTCTTCAGCTATCTAAAGCCGGGCGGCACCTTCCGCTTTGTGCTGCCGGATCTCGAAGCGCTGGTGCGCGCGTATGCTTCTTCTTCCGATCCCGAGGCGGCGAGCCGGTTCATGCGGGAGTCGTACCTGGGGACGGAGTCGCAGGGGAAGGGCGTGTCGCGGCTGCTGCGGATGCTCTTCGGGCGCAGCGCCCATCTGTGGATGTGGGATGAGAAGAACATGAAGCACGAACTGGAGGCGGCGGGATTTACCGCGATCCGCCGGGCGCAGATGGGCGACAACCCCGACCCGCGATTTGCGGATGTGGAAGATGCGGGGCGGTGGGAGAGCTGCCTGGGCATGGAGTGCCGGCGGCCCGGATAGGACGTTGCAGAACTTTTGGGCAGGCAACATCCGGCAATGCTTCGGAATCTGTTGCGACATGCATATGAGAGAAGCGGTGAGCCGGCCGTGCCCCACGTGGTCCCACAGCAGCACCAGCACAACTTCGAGGACGGCCAGACATTCGCGGCGGGTGGCCCGGTTAACGGCGGCAGCTTTGCTGCTGGTGATGATGGGCGGCTGCCACAAAAAACAGACAGAAGCCAGCAACGAGAACTTCAAGCGCGCAATCAACGCGTACTTCTATAACGGCCGCGATGAGTGCCTGTTTCCGGTTGCGCAGAAATTTCCTGACGAGGTGAAGGTGGGTGAGAAGGCGGAGATGAAGGAGAAGGATGCGCTGGCAAAGGCCGGGCTGCTGACGCGGATCGAAGATGGCGCGTTCAAGCTGGTGCGCTACGATGTGACGCCGCTGGGCACGCGGGCGAAGGGCCGCTTCTGCTTTGGACATCGCGATGTGATTTCGGTGGACAGCTTTACGCCGCTGCGCGTGGTCGATAACCGCAAGGCTTCCGATGTGACCTATCACTATCGCATTGTGGATGCGCCGGTGTGGGCGCAGGACCAGGGGCTGAAGAAGCAGTTTCCGGAGCTGGCGCGGAAGACGAGCGGCAATGCGGAGGGAAAGACTACGGTGATGTCGGCATATGAAGGCTGGGAAGTTCCGGATTATGGGAAGCCGGTAATTGAGTAGGCAGGGGATCAGGAATAGGGGATAGGCCCACAAACTGGCAGGTTCTTCGCTGCGCTCAGAATGACAATGCGCCGAACTACATTTGCAGGAAGTTCTTGATCAACTGCTTGCCATCGTGGGTGAGCACGCTTTCAGGGTGGAACTGCACGCCCTCCACTGGATATTTACGATGACGCAGTCCCATGATGATGCCGTCGTCGGTGCGGGCGGTGATCTCGAGCTCGCGGGGCAATCCATCTTCAGCGACGATCAGCGAGTGATAGCGTGTGCAGGTCATGGGGCTCGCGATGCCGGTGAAGACAGTGCGGCCATCGTGGATCACCTCGCTGGTCTTGCCGTGCATGAGCTTCGGAGCGCGCACCACGTTGCCGCCGAACGCCGCGCCGATGGCCTGATGTCCGAGACAGACGCCGAGAATGGGTAGCTTGCCGGCGAAGTGCTGGATGAGCGGGATGCTGATGCCGGCCTGCTGCGGCGTGCAGGGGCCGGGCGAGAGCAGGATGCGGTCGGGATGCAGCGACTCGACCTCCTCGGGCGTGAGGTCGTCGTTACGGCGGACAGTCATCTCCGCGCCCAGCTCGCCCATGTACTGCACGAGGTTGTAGGTGAAGGAGTCGTAGTTGTCGAGAACGAAGACCATGGAAGGGAGCGATGTGCTCGCTCCCTTCAGTGTACCGGTTTGGTTGAGCGGCGCTTTGCCCCGATATAGGACCGAAGGTGAAGCAGGTCCCTTCACCCAGCTCGGGCCAGACTCTTCACTCCACCCTTCGGTTACGTACAGGATGACGGTGTTGGTCGCTCCACTCGGTTGCGTTCGGGAGGAGACGAGCAGCGCTATGCGGGGATGGTGATGGTCTGGCCCGCGCTGACCTTGTTAGCGTCAGCGATGCTGTTGGCCTGGGCAATCTTTTCGTATTTGTTGGCGTCGCCGTAGAACTTCTTGCTGACCTTCGATAGGTTGTCGCCGGACTGGATGGTGTAGGACTGCGTGCTGCCAGTGGTGGCGATCTCGTGATGCAGATCGGAGTAGGTGGGGTCTACCTTTTTGATCGCGTCCCAGACGCGGTTGGCGACGACCGGCGAAGGGACGGACGCCTTGATATGCAGCTTGTCGCCGTCGAGGCTTACCTCTTCGACCTTGGCTCCTTCTGCGCTGAAACTCTGGATGGTGTCAATGACTGGTGTGTACTTCTGTTTAAGCTGATTCAGATCTGCCATGCAAAACTCCTTTGTTCTGGAGTTTGAGGCGCACACTTTCCGCGGGGATGCCGCATGCGGCAGATGCTTTGGCGCTACATCAACTTGCTGAGAAATCCTGAGGCAAGCCCTCCCAGCGCGCTGGGCTTCTGGTTGACGCCGCCGTTCTGGGCGAAGTGCGCGATCATCATGGGCAGGATGACGGCAGCCGCGCCTTTGACCATGGTGGGCGAGAGGCCGGTGCGCTGCGCGATCGAGTCGATGACCCCCGAGCCCAGCCCCTGTTGTGCCTGGTCGGGAGTGATTGGCTGGTTCGGCTGATTGGGCTGCTGCCAGGAGTTGACGTGGTCGGACATGCCGTTCTGCTGGAAGTTGTGCAGGATGCCGGAGAGGCCGCCCGGATGCTGCTGCACCGTGTTCATCAGCTCCGAGGCGACAGAGGCATGATCGCTCGAGGATGCGCCGCCGGCCATCGATTCGATGTTGTCGAGTAAGCCCATTTGGAAACCTCGCTTGTATGGAAATCAGTCCAGATTTCCCTTGGGAAAGCTGGAACAGCGGGGTTAACACTAATCCACTTTGCGTGGACCGTCTGCGGGCGAGGCGATGAAACTCTGGTAATCAGAGCAGACAATTGCCCTAGATGCTGCGGGCGCGCTCCACGGCGCGGAGGACGGCTTGTGCCTTGTTGCGGCACTCCTCGTATTCGCGCTCCGGGACCGAGTCGGCGACGATGCCGGCGCCGGCCTGGATGTAGCCGACGCCGTCCTTGACCAGCATGGAGCGGATGGCAATGCAGGAGTCGAGGTTGCCGGAGTAGTCGGCATAGCAGACGCCGCCGCCGTAGATGCCGCGGCGGGTCGGCTCGAGCTCCTCGATGATCTCCATCGCGCGCACCTTGGGAGCGCCGGACAGGGTGCCGGCGGGGAAGCAGGCGCGGAGCGCGTCGACGGCGGAGAGCTCAGGACGCAGGCGGCCCTCGATCGAGCTCACCAGATGCATGACATGCGAGTAGCGCTCAACGATCATCAGGTCGCGCACGCGCACGCTGCCGTACTCGCTGACGCGCCCGACGTCGTTGCGGCCGAGATCGACCAGCATCACGTGCTCGGAGAGCTCCTTGGCGTCTGCCAGCAGGTCCTGAGCGCGGCGCTCGTCCTCTTCTTCATCCTGGCCGCGGGAGCGGGTGCCGGCGATGGGGCGGTACTCGATCTGGCGCTGCTTGACCCGGACCAGCAGCTCGGGCGATGAGCCGATGACGTGGATGGGCTTTGATTTCTTTTGAGCAGCCTTGTCGCCGTCTACATGCAACCGCAGGAAGTACATATATGGAGACGGGTTGACGATGCGCAGCGCGCGATAGACGGCGAAGGGGTCATCGCCGGGATCGACCTCGAACCGTTGCGAGATCACGGCCTGGAAGATGTCGCCGGCTGCGATGTACTCGCGGGTGCGCTCGACCGCGCGCAGGTAGTCCGCCTTGCGGGTGCACTTCTTCACCGTGACTTTGCCCGTGTCCCGTTTGCGGCGGCGGGGTGCCGGGAGAGGCTTCGCAAGCTGACGCTCAAGGGTGGCGATCCGCCGCGAGGCTGCTGTATACGCCGCCCGGGGCGCCTGGGCGCGGACATCTGCATTGACGATCAGGAGCAGCTCTTTTTTGACATGGTCGAAGGCGACGACTTCGTGGAAGAAGGCGAGGCAGGCGTCGGGAAGCTGGAGGTCGTCCTCGGCGATGGTGGGCAACTGCTCGATCTGGCGCACGGAGTCGTAGGCGAAAAAGCCGATGGCGCCGGCGGTAAACGGCGGCAATCCAGCGACATGCGCGGGCGAGTGGCCGGCGAGAGCAGCTTTTAGCACCTCGAAAACGTCGCCTTTTGTAGCCGTCTGCCGGTTGCCGCGCCAGGTGGTGACCTCGCCATTGCGGGCCACCAGCTTGCTTGCCGGCCGGACCCCCATGAAGGTGTAACGGCCCAGTTTTTCGCCGCCCTCGACCGATTCCAGCAGAAAGCATTCGGGTTCGTCCGCAGCCAGGCGGAGGAAGGCGGAGACGGGTGTCTCCAGGTCCGCTACGAGGCGCCGGCAGACGGGCACCAGCGTATGGGAGCGGGCCAGCGCTAAAAACTCAGGCAGCGCGGGAAAGAGCGCCTCGGAATCAGCGGAGATCGGGGACATGGGGCAAGCTCATGGGACTACGTCATGGTACATGGGGGTGACGAAGCCGATTACGCTCCGGGCGCGGATGCAAGGTACTCCGGCGGAAGTTCCGGCATCCCTCATACAGGTGCCGGAGTCGCTAACCGCCCTGGTTGTTGAGGTATCTGGAGCAAGCCTATACTCGTGGGTTTGGCCAGATCCATGCGGGTGGTCTGTATTCCAGGGTGTGCGTGGCACACCGGGGGAGAGGAGCACCACCCGTTCGTAGCATTTCCTGCGGTTCTCTTCGTGCGCCATGCTGGGTGGTTCGCAGAGGACGGCGCAACGTTCACTGAACACTGGAGATATGCAATGCAAACACTCACCCTCGAGCAGGAGATCAACCCCTGGGAAGCCCAGGCTGCTCGGTTCGATTTCGCGGCGCAAAAGCTGAACCTGGATGACGGGCTCTGGAAGGTCCTGCGGTATCCGGCACGCGAGCTCATCGTGCACTTCCCGGTCAGCATGGATGACGGTTCGATCGAGGTCTTCACCGGCTATCGCGTGCAACACTCCATCGCGCGGGGGCCGGCGAAAGGTGGTATCCGCTACTCGCCCGACGTCACGCTGGACGAAATTCGCGCGCTGGCCAGCTGGATGACATGGAAGTGCGCAGTGGTAAACATTCCCTTCGGCGGCGCCAAGGGTGGAGTAATCTGCGACCCCAAGAAGATGTCGATCGGCGAGCTGGAGCGCATGACGCGCCGCTACACCGCGGAGCTGATCGAGTTCATCGGCCCCGAAAAGGATGTCCCCGCGCCGGACATGAACACGAATGAGCAGGTGATGGCGTGGATCATGGACACCTATTCCATGCACATGCGCCAGACTGTCACCGCGGTGGTTACAGGAAAGCCGCTGAATATCGGCGGATCGCGCGGACGCCGCGAGGCCACCGGCCGAGGCATCGGCATCGTGTGCGACGAGGCATTGCGTCACCTTGGTCTGCAGCGCGATGGCTGCCGCGTCATCATCCAGGGCTTCGGCAACGTGGGATCGAATGCCGCGAAGCTGATGATGGACAAGGGCTACAAGATCATCGGCATCGCCGAGTATGACGGCGGTCTGTACAACACGAACGGCATCGACATCCATCAGCTCATCGAGTATCGCCAGCGCAACGGCACCGTGCTCGGCTTCAAAGGCGCGGAGGCGGCGGACCCGCAGGAGCTGATCCTGGAAGAGTGCGAGATATTCATTCCCGCGGCGACAGAGAACGTTCTGACCAGCCGCAACGTGGATCGCCTGAAAGCGAAGATCGTCTGCGAAGGCGCAAACGGTCCGACGACCGCGGTGGCAGACGAGATTCTTGCCGACAAGAAGATCTTCGTGATCCCTGACATTCTCGCGAACGCGGGCGGCGTGACTGCGTCCTACTTCGAGTGGGTGCAGGACCGGCAGGGCTATTTCTGGAAGGAAGCGGTGGTCAACGAGCAACTCGAAAGCATTCTGGCGGAGAGCTTCGATGACGTTGTCCGCTACTCCGAAGCACATGGAGTGAACAATCGTATCGCGGCGTACATGCTGGCGATCGATCGTGTGTCCTTCACGATTAAGCAGCGCGGGATCTACGCCTGATTCCAATCGCGGTTTGAAGAGTTGAGGGCGGCCCAGGGAGCACAGTCGAGGCCGCCTTCAGCTTTGCTTAAGGTGTGACGCTTGATGACTCTTGCCACTGAGCGCTGCATGCCTGCATACTAGCGCGGTGATACGGCCGTGTTTTCTCGTCATCGACCATGAGTTTCCGGACAGCATTTCCACGCGCAAGCTGGTGCTGGAGACGGCGAAATACAATGTGATCAGCGCATACAGCGGGACCGAGGCGATTGAGGCCTTCCGCCTGTTCCCGCATGTGAGCGGCATCGTGATGAACGAGGCGGTCACCGGCATGGATTGCTCCGCACTGGTGAAGGAGCTGCGCGCCATTCGCTCCGATGTTCTGTTGATCGTGACCTCGAGCCGCGGCGTGACGGATTGCGTGATGGCCGACCATCAACTGGACAACTTCGATCCGGCATCGCTGCTGAAGATGCTGCGAACACTGGTTCCCAATCCGCTGGAGCATTACCTTTCGGAATAGGAGAGAGGCAGCGGGCAAAGGAAAAATGCTTTAATGCAGGGAAGGGCAATTCGGGAGCCTGCCCGCGCATCCGCATGAACCTGCCCAACTCCATCACGATGAGCCGGATTGCGGGGGTGCCTCTGCTCATCTGGATGCTCTCCGCGAGCTTTCCGTTCCGCGATGCGTGGGGCGAGCAGGAGTTGATCGCTTCCGGCATCTTCATTCTGCTGGCGATCACCGACGGAGTGGATGGCTACCTCGCCCGCAAGCGCGGCCAGATTACTACCATGGGGATGCTGCTCGATCCGCTCGCGGACAAGCTGATGATCTCCGCGGCGTTTATCTCGCTGGTGGAGTTCACGCCGAGCATCATGAAGCCGTGGATCGCAATCCTGGTGATCGGGCGCGAGTTCCTGGTGAGTGGCTTGCGCTCGATCGCGAGCGTCGAAGGATTCACCATCCAGGCAAGCAACCTCGGCAAGCTGAAGACAATCGTGCAAATTGTCGCGGTGGTTGCGACTATATTGGCGCATCGCTGGTACGAGTGGCACTGGGGCTGGTACATCCTGCCGGTGCGCTGGACCGCGTACGCGGCGATCTATTTCATGGTGCTCGTATCAATCGTCTCGGCGGTGGACTACTTCCAGGCGTTCTGGCGGCAGATCGATCATTCGTCGTCGGACCGGCGCAAGGCGGGCGTGGTGATGCAGCGCGATAAGAAGAATGCTGCGCCGGTGAACTGAAGCCGCACCGTACTGGCCCCCAACGCCAAATCCTCTCAGGAGACAGAATGATGAGTATCTGCGACGAGATATTGATGGAGTTTCAGGAAGAGCTATCTGTCACGAAAAGGATTCTGGATCGGGTTCCCGGTGACAAGCTGGCGTGGAAGCCACATGAGAAATCCATGTCGCTCGGTCAGTTGGCTATGCATATTGCCACGGTGCCGGCCGGCATCGTCCACATCACAAGCACGGATTCGTTCGATGTGCTCCGGGCAAAACCCGCTCCACCGCCTCCGAAGAACACTGACGAGATTCATGCTGCGCTCGAGCAGAGCGTGCGAACCGTAGAAAATGCGCTCAGGGAGACGAGTGATGGAACCGCGCGGGCGTCATGGCACTTGATGCGTGGAGATCAGGAAATTCAGACCAGGCCTCGCTTCAAGATCTGGCGGTCGCTCTTGTTGAATCACTGGTATCACCATCGTGGCCAGCTTTCGGTCTATCTCCGGCTCCTCGACATTCCTGTTCCGTCGATCTACGGCCCATCGGCCGATGAGTCTCCATTTGCATAGCGCAGCTGCGTAACAAGGAAAGGGCCCGCCATTGGCGGGCCCTTTCCTTGTTACAACAGTGCTATCGGATCAGATCAAAAGTTAAGCAGGGATGCCTGGCGCTGCGATGTGCGGGCGCGTCAGCCGTTGGACGAAGTGGTAGGGAGGCCAGGGGCCGGAGAGCTGCATCTGGCATTCCTTGAGCAGTTCGCGCGTGGTAGCGAATTTGTTCTGGTAACGCTCCACGCATTTCGCCTCGATAAGATGCGAAATGTCCAGCAGCATCTTGCCGTTGTCCATGGTGCGGCAGGTGACCTCTTCATCCTGTGGCGCGAAGAGGCGCTGCATCTGGACAGCGATCGCGCGACCCTTGGTCTGCCGCTCGCGTTGCCGGGAAGCGGTCTCGCGCAGGTTGGAGAGATATTCCTTGCCTACGCTTTCTCCCTTATAAACGGCGCGGAGTGCTTGAGGGAGACAGCAGTCGTCGACCGCGACCTTGAGATGCATCTCGGCCTTGCCGCGCAGGCGCTCTACATGGGTCGCGTACTGGCGTTGATTGGAGCGGATGGAGCGGCGCAGCGCTTCGTCATCGGCGAAAACGGTGCCGAATCGGAAAGGGAGGACAGTCGAGTGTTTGAAGCAGTCACCGACCACGCGCGCGTGATCTTTGGCCGCCTGTTGATTGAGATTTTCCTGGGGATTGTGTTCCGAGACGATGACTGCGAGATCACTGGCTGGATAGAGGAAGATCTGATTTCCTGAAATGCCGGTTAGGGATTGCATGGGTACCGGTTTGCGGTGGCGGGCTAATTCAGGAAAGGCTTGCTTTTCACTAATGCAGTAGGCGTACCACGCCATAGAGAGGGTCACTCCATTGACGCTGGCAAACATCGCCAGTTGATTAACCAATATCGTGCAGCAGATGAAGCATTTTTCCTGATGCTGTGAAGCAGCCCAGAGCGTCTTGACGTGAGCGATTCATACAGAAAGGCCACATAAGCGTCTGGAAACCGCTTTACAACTACAGGAAAAATGCTCAAGGCGACTACGCTCGCCCTGGCGCGCCTGCATGTAGAGGGCTGCACCGAACTTACGGCACATCCTAGACCTCGCATGACACGACTGGCAACTGCGAAACCAAGGGGCGCGAGGCGCATTCCCAAATGCAGTACGACGATAAATCCCTATGTCATTGCAAACGTTACCAAACCAATAGCAGCGGAGAAGCATCGCATCGCAAAAAAAATTTAAACGTGCGACATCCGGAAGAGAATGAGCGCGCTCAGGACAACGACAGCGATCAACACGAGAAGGATGGCGAAAGAAAGTCCCTTGAGCCATCGGGCGAGCGCGTGCGATTCCGTGGCAAGGTCTTGCTGTGCGCCGCGAAGGCTCTCGATCCCGGCGCCGAGACGCTCCAGTCCCTCCTGGTGAATTTTGAGGATGCGTTCGATCGCGTCGCCCTGACTGGTTACCTGGGAGCGCAGCCCGCGGCTCTCGATTTGGATCTCGCCGAAGCGGCGATCGAGCGAGGAGAGGTCGGCGCCATGCCGGCTAGACTCCGGAATGGCGATGCCGCTGAGCACGGGCAGCAGCTTCGCTGCGTAGGGTAGCAATACACGGAGCTGGGACAGGGAGCGAAGATTTGGCAAAGCGATGATCCTCGATGAGCAAAGTGCGATGAGCAGAAGTGCGGAGCTGCCCGGCAGAGGAAGGCTATCATCCGGCATCGGCCGGCCGGGTATTGGCGTTAGCCGGAGCTGTGAGCAACGCCGATTGCCAGTCGGTGGCGTGGCGCCGGAGCCACCAGCAGGGGTCGTTGCCGCCATGGGGAAAGATGGCGCGCGCGCAGGGCTGGGTCGTCGTGCTCTGCTCGTCGGCTTTCATCCTGTGATTTTTGAGTGGCGTCAGCAGAATGTGGTTTACCTCGACGGTGTCGTAGCCGCCGCCCTGCCAGACTCTGACTCGCCACACTGCCCAGTCGGCGAACCACAGCAGGAGGGTAGCTGCGAGCACCCAGAGCGCCGCGTCCGCGAGGCGTTGTTTGAGGTTGCGCAGGATTGAATTTGGTGGCGTCATTGCCGGCTCGGAGAGAGTGTAGCGCGGGACGCGACGTGTACCCGCACGGCACAAACGGAACGACCGCGGCCGTGTCTGGTTGATCGGGAGTTAGCCCGCTCTGGCCTCGCCAGAATAGGGCACCCGATCGGTCGCCAAGCGAGGTTGGCGGCGGGGCACTGGGGTCGTTGGCGAAGTCGAAGAAGCCGAGCAGTTTGATTCGCGCCACTCCGGTTGCACGGTGATGCTCCGTCGAGTGATGGGATAAGGCGCGCCCGAAGCCTGAGCCTCGATGGCAGTGACGACGGTAAAAACGTAAAGCTCCGGGGTCTGGCCGGGATCTACGGGTGGCAGGCTTCGGCCGTATTCAGCGGCGGAGCCAACTATCTCGTCGGCATGTCGCAAGATCAACGGATCGAGGCGGCCTACGAGGCGCCCCACGGTGAAGTAGTCCGACAGGTGAGCCGCAAGGAACAACGATACAAAGGCGAGCGTTGTCCAGGAATGCGCTGCGATGTGAGGTCGCATGGCATCGACGTCCCATGCGCTGATAAGAATGAAGAGGATGAAACCAAACAGCCGCGCGATCTTGACGGAGCGGCGAGTCATCGGGCCAGTCGAGACAGACTCCTGTGGAAGTTCGAATGCGAAGGGGAGGGAGTCTACTGATCAGGGCCGCGCACTCAGTCCAACCAACATACCGCACAATTCGGCGGGCCTCGATAAATTGAGTAGAAAAAAAACAGGAAGTAATAGATCAACTTATTCCATCGTCATCGCAAAATCCTGCCAACAATTGTGCCGACTGTTACGTGTCAATTATTTGTAATTATTCCGGTTGCTTGAGGCAATTTCATGCCATGACATCTGGAGCTTCCAGCTATCCGTGCATTGATTCGCCTGGTCATTGGTGGGTCCCAAAGGCTGCACAGGACTTGTGTAGAAGCGCGCTGGCCGGCGCGCTTCCGGATGGTAACGGGCTGGGTTGCAAGGGCGACGGATGAAGAGCCCAGAAATTCTTGCCTGAATTTATTTCGGCTGGAAGATGGCAATGGTGCAGCCGGTGGGGTCCTGCAGCATGGTCATCCAGCCGATATCGGGAATTTCCTGCGGCCCCAGCAGGATGGTTGCGCCGAGCGAGCGTGCCTGCTCCGTGGACTGGTTGATGTCCTTGACGCCGACGTAGGAGAGCCAGCCAGGATTGCCCATTGGCATGGACATCATGCCGCCGCCGGGCCCGTCATCCGGTTTGAAGGTACTGTAGATGCCCATCGGTCCCATGTCATTGTCTTGAAACTGCCAGCCGAAGAGCGCGCCGTAAAAGGCCTTGGCTTTGGCGAGGTCGGGTGTGTTGAGTTCGAAGTGGACGAACGGATTTGCCATGATGGAGTTCCTCTGCTTGAGATGGCGTGCGCAGTGCGCCCTTCATGCTAAAGCAGAATCGCTTTCGATCGGCGTGGTCGGGGGCGCGGTTACGCGCGGAGCGGCTTTTCTAACGGGATGCGCACGTGAGCCTCGGTTGTTTCGGAGTGCCGGGACTCAGGCGGCGGCGTACTGGCTTTTGAGCGGCAGGTAAATGGACATCTTTGTGCCGTGGGACTCGGTGCCGGTGCTGCTTTCGACTTCGATCTTTCCACCGTGGCCCTCGATGAACTGCTTTGCCACAAAGAGGCCGATGCCGGTGCCGACGCTTCGTGTGGTGTAAAAAGCCTCGAAGACGCGGGGCAACTGCTCGGCAGGAATACCGGTACCGGTGTCTTCGACTGAGAGGACGACGCCGCCCTCCAGCGCACGCTGGACCGCGATGGAGACCGTGCCTCCGGAGGGCATGGCGTAGATGGCGTTGGTGATCAGATTGGAGAGGACCTGCATGATCTCGCCTTTGCGGAGCGCGATAGCCGGCGAGGGATCGAGCTGGCTTGTGATGCGTATGCCGGCGGCTCTGCAGCGCGGCTCATAGATGCGGATCGCCTCGGCGGCGATGTCGGATAGCGAAGTGGGGATGACGGAGCTGGGGTCTCGGTAGTAACCGAGGGTCTGCTTGGCGATGTGGGAGACGCGGGCGACTTCGCTTTCTGCGGCCACGAGATATTGGGCCTGCACAGGCTCGCTGGCCTGCTCGCGGGCAAGGTAAAGCAGGTTCACGATAGCTTCCAGAGGATTGTTGATCTCGTGCGCGATGGTGGCGGCCATTCTGCCGGTGGCCGCGATCTTCTCCGCTTGAAGAAGCGAGAGCTCCAGAGCTTTGCGGGCAGAGATGTCGCGGAGGATCTTGGCGGCGCCGATGATCTGGCCTGACCCGTCGAGTACGGGCGAGATGCTGAGGGAGACATCGAGTCGCTCGCCGTTTTTGCGCATGCGAATGGTTTCGAAGTGATCGATGCGCTGGCCGGCGCGGATCCGGGCGAGGATCATGGGCTCGTCGGCGTGCAGCTCCTCCGGGATGATGGTGAGAATGGGGGCGCCGATCATCTCTTCACTGGTGTACCCAAGGATGCGGGTGGCGGCGGGATTCCAACTGGTGATTCTGCCGGTGAGATCTTTGCTGATGATGGCGTCGTCGGAGTATTCGATGATCGCGGCGAATTCACCGAGGCGCTTGGAGGCGTCACGGTGACGTGACTCGGCTCGCGCCAGATCGCTGATTTTCTGCGTGAGCTGCTCGCGGAGACGTGCGTTCTCAATGGCAACGGCGGCCTGGGCGGCAATTGTGGCCACCAGGGCTTCAATGTCTTCGCCGAAAACATTCACTTGTTCATGGCCGTAGAAGAGGCCGCCGAGAACCTCGCCGGATTGGCTCTTTACCGGAACGGCGAGGTAGCTGTGGACGGGAAGATGCCCGGGCGGCATGCCGAAGTACGGGGAGTTCTTACCATAGCGGGGATCTTTGGTGATGTCGCCGGAGCGGACGATACCCTCGCCTTCGAATGTGGGGCCGAAGACCGCAGTGTTGCGGGGCATGGGGAAGGCAGCGAACTTTTCGCGCGGCACGCCGGAGAGGGTATAGAGGACGTAGCTTTCGCCCTCGGCATTGGTGACGTTGTAGAAGAAAGCACCGAACTGCGCACCCGAGAGCTGCAGGCCCGCATCGGTAACGGATTGCACAATGGATTCGAGGTCAGGGCTCTGGGTGAGCAGCAGCCCGGTTTGAAGGACGAGCTCGAGCTTGCGGCTAAGCTGGCCGGAGACATCCCTCGCTGCGGTCATACACCTCCCTGCGATCGCATGTGAGAGGGCACGGCGAGGTTGCGCCAGGTATGCGATTTGCTGCCGGATTTACGGGTGTACGCTATCAGACGATGAAAATGACAATGGCGTTGTATCGCTGCCGGCCTCATTCGCAATGAGATTACACCGAAGTAGGGTGTCGGCGAAGAGGGGCTGACCTGTTGCATGTTTCGCTTTGTGGTACCGGCGTGCGCCGAAATGACCTGCCGGGGATTACTTACGCGTGTGGTTCTGCGCATCAACTTCCAGGCCGAAGCGCGCGAGATCGCGCGCCTGCATTTTGTAGTCGACGAAGAAGCCGATGCCGATGGCAAACGGAATAAGGCCGGCAGCGGGCACGATGAGCAGCACACGTAGCTGGAGAATGACCGCGAGCAGCAGGCCGAAGACGACGATGCCGAGGCCGCATGCGAGCAGGATCATGGCGGTGCGGCGGATGTTGTTGAGGGTGCGGAGCGGGTCGACGGCATCCTCGTTGGCGGCCTGACGCTGCATGCGCTCGATGTCCTCGACAGACATGCCGCGGGCGAGCAGAGTCATGCGCTCCTGCGAGCGCAGCCGGCGCTGATCCATCTCGGAATAGATACCGGCAACCCCGAGGCCAAGGATCATGAGGCAGCCGGCCACCGGAACGACGAAGGGCGAAAAGAAGTAGTGCATGGTGAATCTCCTTCGAGCATTCCCATGAGTGATATGGGGGGACTGCTCGTACTGGCGGGGTTAGACTGGCGCGGTGTGGTGGAGTTTCGCCGGCCGAATTAAATTTCGGAGTTGAAACTTTGCCGAAGCCCGGCGGTCTTACTCTCTCGCGTGCTATCCCAGGTGCTCACTTCCGTGGAAGAACCTGTTTGTGCAGTTGCGCCGGCGGCTGGCGATTCCCGTTTTGGGGCGCTGGTGGAGGAGCATGCCCCGATGGTCTTCCGCACGCTGCTGCGGCTGCTGGGCACACGCGAGGGAGTGGATGACCTGGCGCAGGATTGTTTTCTGCGGCTCTACCGTGCGCTGCCGGCCTTTCGCGGTGAGGCGCTGGTATCCACCTATCTCTACCGGATAGTGGTCAACGTGGCGCAGGATGAGATGCGGCGCCGGAATCGCGAGGAGCGGCCGCTGACCTCGATTGCGGATGAATCGGAGGACTGGGGAGAGCGGCTGCGGCACCCCTCGCGCAACGCCGAAGAACTGCTGCTGGAGCGGGAGTTTGCCGAGGGCGTGGAGCGCGCGCTGGGAGAGTTGAGCGCGATCCAGCGAACCGTGCTGGTGCTCTACCATCAGGAGGAGCGCAGCTATGAACAGATTGCGGTGGTGCTGGGAATGCCGATTGGCACAGTGCGGACGCACCTGCATCGCGGGCGCGCGCGGCTGCGCGAATTGATTGGAAGCGGGAGCAAGGGAAGGGAGACTGCATGATGACGCCAGAGCGGGATATCGAACGAGTGGAAGAAGAGCGCATCACGCGCGTGCTGGAGCAGGCTCCCTCGGTGGTGGTGCCGGCGGGGTTTGCGGCTCGCGTGATGGCGCAATTGCCGGAGCGGAAGGTGGCGCGCGTGCCCGCCGGGGCGTTCGTGCGGCGGACGCACTACGGGCGGAATGCGATGCTGGCGGGCGCGGCGCTGCTGTGTTGTCTGCTGCTGGTAAGCGCGATTGTGGCCAAGGGCGATCCAGTTTGGCGTCTGGCGGAATGGACAGCGCTGGCGCAACTGGCCGGGATCGCGTTGTGGTGCGGGCTGGCCTGGCGAACGCGAGCTTCCGTCTAGGATTTGCCATCCAGGCAGATGCGCCTTCAGCGCGTGTCTTGGGTTCGCTTCCTTTGGTCGCTCACGTTGGATTCGTGCGCGACCTGACCACTCTCGTGATCTCTCCCTCGCTTCGTTTCAAAAACGGGTGCTCAATCTATTTAACGCAAAGCGCAACCGTATGGTTGCGCTATACTATGCGGCTCGGCTAATATGCAACCTGGAGGTTGCCTATGGCAGATCGTCTACGACGGATCGTATTGAGAAGCGGGTGGAGCTGAAGGCGCCGGTAGCGCGGGTGTGGCGCGCGCTGACGGATTACCGGGAATTTGGCGAGTGGTTTCGTGTGAAGATCGAAGGCCCCTTTGTGCCGGGCGAGGTATCGCGCGGGCACGTGACTTATCCCGGCTACGAGCATTTGCGCTGGGAGGTGGTTGTGAAGGCGATGGAGCCGGAGCGCCTGTTCTCGTTCACCTGGCATCCGTATGCCATCGATCCGAAGGTGGACTATTCTGCGGAGCCGCAGACACTGGTGGAGTTTCGGCTGGAGGCGACGGCCGAGGGGACGCGGCTGACCTTGACGGAGTCGGGCTTCGACAAGATTCCGGCGGGACGGCGGCCGGAAGCCTTCCGCATGAACGAGGGCGGCTGGGCGGAGCAGATGAAGAACATCGAGCGCCATGTCGCAGATAAGCCATGAGCGCGCGGTCCGCGGACGGCAGTTGCGGGAATGGCGGAGGCGCGCGCCGGCGTTTGCCGGTCTATTTGCGTCCCTCGGGGATGCGACGCGCCTGGCATTGGTGAAGCAGCTGTCGAGCGGAGAGGCGCGCTCCATTGCCGAGCTGACGGCGGGCTCGAAGCTGACGCGGCAGGCGATCACCAAGCATCTTCGCGTGCTGGAGCGCGCAGGGATAGTGCGCTGCGAGCGTGCGGGACGGGAGAGCCGGTTCGCGTTCGATCCGCGGCCCGTGGAGGAGATGCGGAGTTATCTGGAGCTGGTGTCGGCGGAGTGGGATGCGGCTTTGGGCAGGCTGAAGGATTTTGTGGAGCGCTAAGCGAGATAACGATGCCGCGTTGACAATTTTGGAACCCATCCGTAGCTGGCTTCGCTAGGATAGGAGACCGGCCAGGAGGAGATGGCATGAAGGCGAGACTTGCAGCGATCACTATGGTGTTGGCAGCTTCGATAGCAACTTCGGGAAATGCGCTGGCGCAGGCGACGCCAGCGCCGGAATCACAGCCTGGCGACATGCTTTCCGTCAAGGGCTACACGGCCACGACGCCGCTGGTCCAGATGAACGGCCGATCCTATGTCGATCTTGAGGCGCTAGCCCGATTGATAGAGGGAAGTCTTTCCTACACGCAGAACCAGGTGACGCTCACGTTGCCTTCCGCGCCTGGGGAACCACCGTCGGCTGAGGCGAACCAGGGGTTCTCGAAGCCATTTGTGCGGGCGGGTATTGAACAGATGGCGGTGATTCGCGAATGGCGCATCGCGATCGTGGACTCAGTGCAGCATAACTATCCGATTTCGCAAGACTGGGTGTCCGCTCAAAGAAGGCTGGCGGAGAGAAATCTGCAACTGGCGGCGGCGGCCGCGTCCACCGATGACGACCGCAGCGGCGTTCCGTTGCTCACCGCTGAATTCAAGAACATGCAGAAGCTGAGCGATCGCATTATGGCGAAGCGGCGGCAGGCGTCGTACATTCCTCCAAAATCTCTGAACAACGATCCCTTGGATCAGCAGATTCTCGCGTGCGCGAAGAGCATGTCTGCGATGGTGGCGAACAATGCCTTCGTGGATGATGCCAACTGTCGCGAGTCTCGGAATTGAAGGCCTTGGTTGGACGCGCTGATATGCGTTAGTCCGTTTCGCCGGTGCAGGAGACTTCGTAGGCGATAACCGCCGCCCAGGCGACGCGCTTCGGGTCATGGGCATAGAAGGAGAGCCAGTAGGGGCGGCTGACGACGGCCATGTAGGACTTGGCATTCCCTGCGGATTTCCATTCGTACGTTTTGCGCTCCGGTGCGTCGTGCGTGAGCTTGATCTCTGCCAGTCGATCGTGGCTGAGATGGGTGGTGCGCGCGAGGGCGTCGGAGGCAACGCGCGCAGGATCGGTGAAAGCCCAGTCGCGTGTTCCGCTGTCCGCTGCGTGTTGTGCTTCGATCAGCGCTGCATCCTGCTCCGCGGGAAGCAGCGGCCGCAGGTTGCATCCGGGCTGGAGGAAGTCGAGCTTCTCGTTCGACTCGCCGTAGTCCAGATCAGGATGCCACTCCGGATCGGGATCTTTGACCTCCTGGATGGCCAGCATGCTGCAGCAGCCCATGTACCCGTAGCCGCCCCAGTAGTGTCCGTTGTCGGGGTCCTGCATCTGTTGCCCGGCAAAGAACGTGCCTACCAGTGTTGCGTGTTCGACGGCGCCGGACTGGCCCGGGCGGAGGGGCGGCTGGATGGCCTTGTCGAAGGCTTCGAACTGCGGATTGACCGTGAGCGGGACCGAAATGCCATCGACGATCAACTCCTGCGCGCGATGGCGGTCGGCCAGGGTCTTGCAGCAGTTCACCGTGCCGGAGTTGATAGTGCCGCCGTATTCAAGCCAGATAGCCGGCCAGGAGGGGCAATCGGGATCGTAGATGGTGAAGTTATGCGAGGCGTGGACGACGAAGCCGGTGATCTCGACCAGCTTGTGGTTGTAGGTGGGGGGATCTTTCTTGAGCTGGCATGCGGTGACTTTGAGAGGCTGTTCGGCGAGTGCAATTGTAACTGTAGTAAGAACAAAGAGAATGCAGAGGAGGCATATGCGCCTTGTGCGTGATCCACTTGTGGCCGGACTGAAAGTCATTGACTGGACATTATGCACCTTCCGGGAGCGTTGGTGCAGGGATCGCGACAACCTGGGACGAACACACACTGGTAGATTATGGGGCACCATCATCTACTCCGGTCTACTGCATTGTCGCGACCATGCGGCTGGTGAATGCTCGATTGAAGTGTCGAATTGTAATTTCTTTCGCTCTGTAATTGTGTCTGTAACCTCCACCGCAACGGGGACTCTCAATTCGTAGCTGTGCTCGAAAAACATGGCGAGCGCGTGACTGCGATGTCGCGACCGCGCCGTGGTGCGCGCGCACACTTGAGGATTGGAGAGCAGCAAATGATCAAAATCACACGAGGCCTGCTAACGCTCATTGCTGGTGTTAGCGCGATGTCACCTCTCACAGGGACCGCTCAGATTGCAGCGAAACCGCCTATCTCATCAGATGCTATGACAGTTCACCTTCGCGCAAAGCGGGAGCTGGCTGTGCCATCAACGAATGTGGAGAACGCGGCAGTATCGACAGCCGTTTCGACCAGCTTCAACTCAGAGCAAGGGCCGGGGCCAGGGCCGATCGGTCCGGGACCTGGCTGTGACCTGTTCCCTGCGCCGCCCTCCGTGGGCGCGACTGTGCCGTTGTCTTACTTCGGTCCGTCGCCATCGACGACGAACCCGAGCCTGGTGGGACCGGTGCAGCTACTGAAGTCCGGCACGGTCGATGCAGCAAAGGGAACGATCACGCTGCCCTTGTACAAAGGGACGCTGAAGGGCACAAAGAAAAATGTCTGGTACATCCTGACGGACGTGGACGACCAGGGAGTGGCAGCAGAGCTTGGCCTGAATTATTCCGCAAAGCTGACCTTCGCCTCGAATGCGGCAAGAACGGGAAACCTGGATGCGAATGGGAATATTGTCTTCGATAAGGGGACAGTGAACTTCGCGCCGAACAGAAACATCGTGCCCGGTCCGACGGGTGTCGAGTTCCCTCCGAAGTCTGCTACGCCCGGCTCGGTGGGCAATGCTAACTACAGTCCATTTGTGCGCATTGAGAATGCGGCGAATGTAATCTACAACGCGCCAGTGGTCGCATTCGGAGTGGATGCGAGCCAGATCAGTTTTCCCAACGGCAACGTGGACTACTCCAAGGTGCATGACCAGGTGGTGGCGATCGATCCGGCGAATATGACCGTGACAGTGAATCTGATCAACGGCTTCAGCTTTGGTCGTCCGGTCTGGTACCTGTCGATGGATTCGAGCATTCCGCTGGCGGCGGCGATTGAACACAACACATACGCGCCGCTGATGGGCAGCCTTGTGCTGGGCCATGATGACAGCTTTTCCAGTCCAATTGAGCGCATCTTTATCGCGACCAACGGGCCGGAGAACGAGAGCTGCGACAATCCGCTGCGGCAGGGATTATCGGCGGATCTTGCGGATGGGTTCCGGCCAAACAATGTGCTTGGCGGCATTCCGACCATTGCGCTTGATTACAGTCCGGCGTGGGATGCGCAGCTTCTTGAGTGGACGCCGGATGCGATCAGCCGGGGATTCCGCGGGCAGCTGCGAGAGGAGTTTCAGATCCTCACGTTTGTGCAGGATGGTTTGATCACGGGGCCGGGCGGAGCGCCGTTTGGAAGTTCCGGGTTCTCGATCAACTGTCCGATTGTGCAGCGGTTGGATTGATCGGATGTGTGTCGCGCGAATATGTGCCTGCCGATGTGCTGAGTCGGCGGGCGCCTTTTTTGTGGTGACTCTCTCTCGACCCATCTGTCAAACGCCAGATGTGGTGCACCCTGACTGACATTGGAGAGTAGTCCCACCTTCGCTTTGCTCAGGATGGGCACCCCATTCCGGTTAGCGGTTCGATTTCAGCCAGAGCTGATAACTGCCCCAGGCGGCTATGGTGCAGACATCGCGAATCTGGCCGGTGCGAATTTTTTCTTCGAAGGTGCTGATGGGAAGACGAACGATCTCCATATCTGCCTCTTCGTAGTCGCGCTCATGCGGGCCGGGGGTAAGCTCTTCGGCCACGAAGATGTGCTGGCGCTGGCGGGCAAAGCCGTAGGCAATCCACATCCAGGGCAGCTCGATCATGCGGCCGGCGACCAGGCCGGTCTCCTCGCGCAGTTCGCCGCGCGCGAGATCTTCCGGGCTGTCGATCTCGGATTCCCAGCCGCCCTGCGGCAGCTCCAGCGCGCGCTCCCCGATGGGGTAGCGGTACTGCTCGACCAGCCAGATGTGATCACCATCGATGGGAAGAATGGCGGCGCAGTCGTGCTTGTCGATGACGCCGTAGATGCCCCGGGTACCGTTGGCACGCTCGATCGCGTCTTCGCGGACACGGAGCCAGTGGTTGCGATAGACCTCGCGAGTAGACACCGTACGGATGGCCATGGGATCAGGATGGCAGGAGCAATCCACATACCGCAAGTTTCAACAGGTTGCCTGAGACACTCTGGTGCATCCCTGAAGTACCGGAAAGCCGGTAGAACGCCCTTTTCGACAGAGCGATAGGAAAGAATCTGCGCATTTATTGCAATGATTTACCCGAACCGCGAAGGTCGTGAACGCTACATTTGCGGCCAGCCAGGGTTTCCATGGTGCAGATCATTCGGGCGCGGCTGGCGCTGTTTTTTTGCAGATGCAACGGCAGCCCGTCGCGAGTTCATCGAAGTCCACTGCAACGAGAGTTGTGACACCGTGGGCATGCAACAGGAAAGGTAAGGAGGGTACATGCGAGCACGATTAGCAACGATGGCATTACTCATCGGTTTGGGAATAACCACATTTGGCGTGTCCGGAGCGAAGGCCCAGGAGGGACCGCCGCCCCCGGGATACTACAACCAGCCGTGGACGCGGGTTCCAGATGACTATCGGAGCGACATGGCGCGGCGGGGCTATCACGACGGGATCGAGGGCGCGCGAAAGGATTTCGAGAACCATCGCCAGCCCAACGTGAACAACCGCGAGGAGTACCGGCACCCGGATGTACCGCATGGGGCGCGGCATGAGTATCGCGAAGCCTTCCAGAGGGGCTATCAGAGGGGTGTAGAGAATATTTACCAGGGACGCCGCGATCGCGACGATCGTCACTGATGGTGAACTGATGGTTGTCAGGTACACGAAAGAGATCCGCGTTGTGCGGGTCTCTTTTTTTTGCGCAAGCGCCGAATCGACGCGAAGCGGTATTGCGGTTGAGACCGGCCCGGTGGTGAGCGTCAGAATAACGATTCGTGCTATAGGCTTCCGGTGATACCTTGATGGACGCGGCGATCGGGCTGGAGAAAGACACGGGAGAGTCAGAACGAGATGACACAACGCATATCGAGGCGGAACTTCGGCAAGTTGCTGGGCGTGGCGGCGGGGGCGGCGGCGCTTCCAGGCAGTGCAGCTCTGGCTCAGTCGCAGAGCGGCAGTGAGCCGGAGATCACCAGCGCGCCGCGCAAATTTCCTGAAGGATTTCTCTGGGGATCGGCAACGGCGTCGTACCAGGTGGAGGGCGCGGTGCACGAGGATGGGCGTGGGCCGTCGATCTGGGACACCTTTTCGCATACTTCGGGCAAGACGCACAACGGCGAAACGGGCGACGTGGCGGACGACCATTATCACCGCTACAAGGAAGATATCGGGCTGATGACCAACCTTGGCCTGAAGACGTATCGCTTCTCGATTGCATGGCCGCGGATTTTTCCTGAGGGGACAGGCGCGCAGAATCCGAAGGGCTTCGATTTTTACGATCGCATGCTGGACACGCTGCTCGAGGCGAAGATTGCGCCGTACTGCACGCTGTACCACTGGGACCTGCCGCAAGCGCTCCAGGACAAGGGCGGCTGGCAGAACCGCGATACCGCGAAGGCCTTTGCGGATTATGCGGCGGTGGTGGCGGAGCACTTGTCGGACCGCGTGAAGAACTTTATGACGGTGAATGAGCTGAGCACTTTTGTGAATCTGGGGTATGAGAGCGGGAGGCATGCGCCGGGATTGAAGCTGGATCGAAAGGGCGTGGCGCAGGTGGCGCACTATGCAGTGCTGGGGCATGGGCTGGCGGTGGAGGCGATCCGCGCGCATGCGAAGCCGGGGACGAAGGTGGGCTTTGCGGACAATCCGCAGGTGGCGACGCCGGTGATCGAGACGGCGGAGCACATAGCGGCTGCGGAGCGCGCGATGCGCGAAGAGAATGCGATGTTCGCCAACGTCATCTTCGAGGGCAAGTACACGGATGCGTATCTGAAGAAGCTAGGGGCGGATGCGCCGAAGTTCACTGCTGAGGAATTGAAGACGATTGGCAGCCCGCTGGATTTTCTGGGGTTGAATGTCTACACCGGCGATTTTGTGCGGGCGGATGAATCGTCACCGGTGGGGTACGCAATGGTGAAGAGGCCGGCGTCGTCTCCGCACATGTACAGCGATTGGCTATTCGTAGCGCCGGAAGCGCTGTACTGGGCGCCTAAGATCACGGCGAAGATCTGGAACGTGAAGGAGCTGTACATCACGGAAAACGGGTGCTCGTCGGCGGATGTGCTGACGCCGGATGGGCACGTGTATGACTCTGACCGGATCATGTATCTGCGGAATTACATGACGCAGCTGCATCGCGCGGTGAGTGAGGGCGTGCCGGTGAAGGGATATTTCCTATGGAGTTTGCTGGATAACTACGAGTGGGCGGATGGGTATTTGAAACGATTTGGAATTACTTATGTAGATTTTCAGACACAGAAGCGGACGCCTAAGTTGAGCTCGAGCTTATTACAAGGAAGTGATTCGGCGAAATGGCTTGGCTTGAGCGGAGCTCCTTAGGATTTGCTCCTCAGCCTCGATAAGTATTCCATTGAGCTGCTTATAGAGATGACACCTGAGGAGCGGGGGCCTTCGCTACGATCGAGGATGCTATTCGAGTGTTTGACGAGGATTTTCGATCGGACGTTGAGCCGGCGCGAGTACAGAAGGGCGATAGTTGAACGTTGCGGTCGTTTCGGCTCGCAAATCCATTCGACGCCGATTGCTTCGCGATGGGTCGATTGCTTCGCGACTGGATTGTAGGCCTCATCTCAAAGGCAGATGTGGGCACCCGCATTCGATAGTTCTCTAAGAGCTGTGTCCGTCGCATTGCAGCACGCCCAGGAACTTGCTCCAGGGACCGACTGCTTCGCGGTATTGGTGGGCCATCACTCTGGAGATTTGGTGTAGGTGGGTCAGGTCGTGGGCGGCCCAGGTTGCCAGTAGCTGCCACAGTGTGACGACGCCGAGCGCGGGATGGCGTCCTCGTTTATCGAGATCTTTCCGCTGCAGCTTCAACGCGCGCAGTTGGTCCATATTTTCTGACCGCAGATGGGCGAACTCGTCCAATAGCTGCGACAGCGATTTGTTGTGCCCCTCGCGCGCGAATCCTTCGCGATCGAAGGGCTCGAATGGCTTGCTCTCGCCGAACTGCAGAATCGTTTTCGCGCGCGGTATCCAGTCGGTGCGTTCCGCATGGATAAGATGGCTGACGATGTCGCGGGGGCTCCAGGTAGTTTCGCCCTCGTTGCGATGCGTCCACTCTTCAGGCATGTCGCGCAGAAGCGCGTTGAGGACGGCCGGGGTGCGGTTGAGGAGTGCGATGGTGTGCTGGAGATTTTGTTCCATGGCTGTCGCTACTCCATCCTTCGCACTGCCAGGATTCAACCCATCTGGTGATAGTACCGACAAAAAGCGGATCTCTCCACTTCGGTGCGGATGATGATTGATGGAGTTTTTTATGCTGGCGGAGACGCTATTTGGGCGGCGAGCGATGCGATTTATAGAGGCGGTGAAGCGATCTGCTCAGGAGAGGGTAGCAGTCGCATGCGGCCTTCTCGAGACTCTGACGATCGGAGATGGTGATCTTGCCGCGCTGGTGGCGCAGCAGGCCCTTGCGCTCCATCGTGCTCAGGATCCCATTGACGGTGGTGCGGCGGGTGCCGATCATCTGGCCGACGAACTCCTGGGTGATTTCGATGGTGTCGCCTTCGACTCGATCGCGGATCATCATCAGCCAGCGCGCGAGCCGCGGCTCGGCTTCGTGGAGCTTGTTGCAGGCGGCTACCTGACTGAGTACGAGGCTTTGCGCCTGCACTAGTTCCAGAATTCGATCGCGCACCTCCTCATACTTCCGGAAGCTTTCGCGCAGCGCGGAGAGCGGAAGGCGGTAGCCTGCGCCCTTCACCTGCATGAAGCATTCGTTGACCGGAGCGATAGGTCCGATGACGTGGAATGCCCCGACCACGCCTTCATTTCCGATGAGGCCGACTTCGGTGGATGCGCCGTTATCCAGGCCGGCCACGACCGAGGCGATGCCCCCGGTCAGGAAATAGCAGTAGTTCGGCATCTCATCCGGCCAGTAAAGCTGCGTGCGCACAGGAAGTGCCCCGTGCTTCGCAGCAGCGAGAATGTGCTCCCGCGAGCCAGATGAGATTGCATCGAGTAGCCGATTACCAGTTGATGTCGACATGCCCGTCCTGTGCTCCGCGAATCGCAGAGGACCAGCGCACCCTGTCTGACATCGCGCCTCTGAGAGAAGAAGATTGGAGAAGTCCTGCTGTGCGGGACTATATGCCGATAGCGTGGCGCATATCTGCCTCGCAACAGGCAGACAAGACATCGCATCTGTGGCACCATCTCTTGCTCGGTTTGCCGCTATGTCCACTGGCGGACAGAAGCGAACGGGCATCGCGCCCATACTTGGGGTTCGTATCCATAACTCGCGGAGATGCCCGTGCCCAGCGTCCACACGATACTTCTATACGGCCACGATGAACTGTTGCTGATGACGCGGGGCCGCATCCTCGAAGGTGCCGGATTTAAGTCAGCCATGACCATGGATGTGCGGGAGATTCCGCGGCTGATCCGCGAACTTCCTACAGACCTGATCGTGCTGTGTCACAGCCTCTCCCACACGGAATGCGTACTGGCGGGGATGGTCGCCAAGACCCATCGAGCCGCACTCCGTACACTGCTGATCGTCTCCGACGAATACATCGGGGAAGGCGATTACGAGATGAGCGAAGTTGCCGACGAGATTTTCAACCTGTCGCTGGACCCGGAGAAGCTGGTGGCCAGGGTGAGATCAATGCTCGATGAGCGGCCGCAAAGCCGCATGCGGACGTTCCCCCGGCCCGAGTTGGTCCGGCGGAGCTCTCTGGCCCGAACAAGCTAAGGCGCGTGTTTCCTCCGGCAGGAACTGGAAGCTGCGCGGTGCTCAGAAACATCAAAGATGCTTATTGCGGAGGCGGCGCATGGCTTGGGTTGCCGCCGAGCGCCTCGCCGGTCCGCTTTGCCGCGCTTTTCAGTGCCTTGCGCACGTTGCGATAGCTTTTTCCAAGGGCGCTGCTGGTGCTTCGTTCTGTTCCGGAGACGGCGTCGCCGGTGCGGTTTCCGGCGAGCACCAGTGCCGTGTCGGTGCGCCGGTTGCTGAGCACGAGCGCGTCCGCGCTGGCACTGCCGCCGGTGAGGGTTCCGTCAATGGCTGCATTGCCGCCGGCAATCGCGCCCTGTTGAGGGCGCAGTGCGGGATTGGCCCACGCAATGTCGGTGTCGGGAAGCCCTTTGACACGTGCGGTGCGCGCCGCGGTGAAGTCGCTGCGCTCCATTTTTTCAGCCAAAGGCCAGCGCGGAGAAGCGATCCAGTCGGCACTGTTCATGGGCGCTTTCAGTTCGCCCAGGTTGATGAGCGCGGCGATCGGCATCGCTCCGGGATCCGTGCAGCGATCACCGCCGCAACCATGACGGCACAGCTCCTCATCGAGGAACGACGCATGCTTGCCCTGGGATATCCATACGGTGGCACCGTGTTCTTCCGCGCCCAGAGTCGATGCGCGGCTGACCTGGCTTGCGTCGCAGACCGTGTCCTCATGCGCGGCGGCGTACCAGTAGACGGCATGCCAGTCTTTCGCGTTAGTTCCCGAGCCGCGAAGCAGCACAGAGAGATGTTCCGCGTCCAGCGGGTGTCCCATGCGTCCGCAGTCGGTGCGCCACAGGTGGTAGTAGTGCAGTTCGATCTCCGTGGAGGAGCGCTGCGGGCCACTCGCGCTGCGTGGGAAGGCCTGCCCGTAGACCGTGCCATTCTCGCGGGTGATCGCGGGTGAAGATGTTCCCGGCGCAAACAATGCCGGCTCGCCGGAACAGTCGTGGCTACTGATTATGAAGCGAGGCGCGAACTGCTGAAGAAGTGCTGCTTCGAAAGCGTCGCTCAGGCCGTCATGATCGGTGTCCTGCGCTGGAGCAGGCAGTGCGAGGCAAAAGACAGCAAGGAACAACAGCACACGCATGGAGGTACAGGACCTTGGCCGCTGATGTTGGGTATTGCGGGTGAGCGGGGTGGGTGCCCATCTCCCATTGCAGGGACATAGGCACCCATGTTCATCGGACTACTGTTCATCGCACTACTGTTCATCGCACCGCTCTGTCAGCTCTTCTGGGCGGTGGCGAAGCGCTCGTTGACCTTGTCCCAGTTCACGGTGTTCCACCAGGCCTTCAGGTAGTCGGGACGCTTGTTCTGGTACTTGAGGTAATAGGCGTGCTCCCACACATCATTGCCCAGCACGGGGTACTTGCCGTCGGCGATGGGATTGTCCTGATTGGGTGTCGTGACGATGGAGAGCTTGCCACCGCTCCACACTAGCCAGCCCCAGCCGGAGCCGAATTGCGCGGCGGTTTTTTCTTCAAACTGCGTCTTGAAATCGTTGAAGCTGCCGAAGTCCTTCTTGATCTGATCGGCGATGGGGCCGGTGGGATCGCCGCCGCCCTTGGGCTTCATGATCTCCCAGAACATGGAGTGGTTGA
Organism: uncultured Acidobacteriaceae bacterium; assembly: GCA_963757575.1. GTDB lineage: Bacteria > Acidobacteriota > Terriglobia > Terriglobales > Acidobacteriaceae > KBS-83. Next base: position 284,487 of record CAVWSD010000002.1, on the reverse strand, counting down.
GATGGCCGCCGCCGTTGTTGCGCACGACGCCGCGGACGTCTTCGGGAACTTTCGATAAATTCTTGATGAGTTCTTCTGGGCTCTGCTTGCCGAGCTCGGGATGCTTCTCGACCGCGCCGTTGAGCTTGGCGACATAGGCGGCGTGGTGCTTGTCGTGATGCAGCTTCATGGTGGCTTCGTCGATGTGCGGTTCGAGCGCTGCGTAGTCGTAGGGCAGTGGTGGAACTTCGTATGCCAAAGCGTGTCCTCCTCAGTAGGGACCGGTTTTCAAACCAGGTGGTTAGGGCCGGAGTTTGCGGCCGGGATATGACTCGTCATTGCCATTCCCGGCTCCGTGTAATGTGACCAGCGGGGAAATGGGAGACGGGCAGGCGTACAGGTTCTGTATACACAAGTATGGATGCAGCGTGGAGCCGTGAGGTTCCATACGCCAGGCGGTGGGCTGCCATGATTGAGAGTCCTATGCGAGTCTAGTAGAGGAAAAACTTTCTATTTGGCAAGACGACGCATAACCCGACGCCAACTGCTGCGCGAGGCCGGCGCAGCAGGCGTAATGGCCCTGAGCGCGCCCGCGAGCCTTGCGGATGCGATGCAGAATCAGCCAACGGCCCCGGCAACCAACCAGGCGCCGAAGCCGCAGCAGCAGGCGGCGGAGGAGTACCGGCATCCGCCGGGCGTGTTCATCAATCGCCCGCTGACCCAGGTGCCGAAAGCAGCCGAAGACCTGCTGGACGACATGGAAGGCCGCAACTGCGATTTCTTCTACAACGAGGCGCACCCGAAGACCGGGCTGGTGCGGGACCGCGCTCCCTCGAATGGGCGCTCGCTCAGCCGTGCGGCGTCGATTGCCTCGACCGGCTTCGGGCTGAGCGCGATGTGCATTGCGCACCGGCGCCACTACCTGCGGCCGCTGGACTGCGAGCAGCGGGTGGAGCGGACGCTTTCCTATCTGCTGAACGAGTGCCCGCACGAGCATGGGTTTCTGTATCACTTCATCGACATAGAGAGCGGCAAGCGGATGTTCGGCTCGGAGCTTTCGTCGATCGACACCTCGCTGCTGCTGTGCGGCATTCTGCATTGCCGGACGTACTTCGAGGGCAACAAGCGGATCGAAAACCTGGCGACAACGCTCTACCGCCGGGTGGACTGGCAGTGGATGCTGAACGGTGGCGACACACTGTCCATGGGCTGGCTGCCGGAGCAGGGATTCCTGAAGCATCGCTGGGACATTTACGCCGAGCTGACGACGATGTACCTGCTGGCGATCGCGTCGCCGACACATCCCGTCACGGCGGCGAGCTGGGAGGCGTTGCAGCGGCCGATCGTGCCCTATGGCGGCATTGATTACATCACCGGCGTGGCGCCGCTGTTCATCCACCAGTATCCCCAGGCCTGGGTCGACTACCGCGATATTCGGGACAAGCACGCGAACTACTTCACCAATTCGATTGCGGCGACACGCGCGCACCAGCTTTGGTGCCTGGTCCTGGGGCAGAAGTTCCCCTGGATAGATGAAAACATGTGGGGGATTTCGGCGTCGGACTCGCGCCAGGGCTACCGGGTGTGGGGCGGGCCGCCCAGCATGGGGCAGCCGGATGGCACGCTGGTGCCGTGCGCGTGCGCGGGTTCGGTGGTCTTTCTGCCGGCGGAGTGCGCGCATGTGCTGCTGACCATGCGCGACCGCTACAAGGATCGCGTGTACCAGCGGTATGGCTTCGTCGATGCCTTCCAGCCCACCGCGGGGTGGTTTGCGGAGGATGTGATCGGGATCGATGTGGGGGTCGGCTTGTTGATGGCGGAGAACCTGCGTACCGGCTCGGTGTGGGAATTTTTCATGAAAAATCGCGAAGTCCAGCACGCTATGCGGGAGTGCAGCTTCCGCGCCGATCCGGATGCGAATACGCAGGTGCTATGACAACAGCTTCTCGCTTCTAGCCTCGACTTCCACCGTGTAAGCCTCGGCGATTTAGCACTCTTTTGTATCCAGAGCCTGGTGAGCAGCGTCTTAAGCGCATTGTGATTTTGTGTGCCTGTTGCGCGGCGGGGAGAGGCGAGTGAGCGACGAGCAGGCGGTGTACCGGTGGATCGATGGGCATGGCGAGGCGCCGGGCGCGCCGGGGCTGGAGCCGCGATGGACGTCGAGTCAGAAATCGGTTGTAGGGACGGCCTACTCCACCTCGAGCAAAATCTGGTGGACGACCTCGCACGGGACCATCAACGAGATTTACAACCCCACCATCGATAAGCCGCAGGTCCGCGATCTGGAGCTGCTGGTCACGGACGGCGAGAGCTTCGTCCATGAGGAGAAGCGCGATCTGAAGCACAGCTTCTGCTACCTGGCGCCGGATGCGCCCGCGGTGGGCATTGTGAACCGCGATCCCGCGGGGCGGTACACCATCACCAAGGAGATCATCAGCGATCCGCATGCGCCGGTGCTGCTGATGCACGTGAAATTCTCCGGCGACCCCGACCTGCTGCGCAAGCTGAAGGCCTATGCGCTGCTGGCCCCGCATTTGGAGGTGGGCGGCGCGCACAACAACGGACGCGTGCTGGACGTGGCCGGCCGGCGGGTGCTGCTCGCATGGAAGGGCACGTCGGCGCTGGCCATGGCGGTGGACTGCGGCTTCTCGAATGCGAGCTGCGGGTTCGTGGGCACCAGCGACGGCTATCAGGACGTGACGCGGCACCACCGGATGGAATGGACATATGGGTCAGCGCTGGACGGCAACATCGCGCTGACCGGCGAGATCGACGTCGCGGAGCATCCGGAGTTTGTGCTGGCGGTGGGGTTCGGGGGCGCGCCGCACTCCGCGTTGACGCGGACGGTGGGCTCGTTGAATGTGCCCTTCGCGAAACAGATGGAGCGGTTCATCGAGCAGTGGGAGCGGGTGAAGCCGCTGGTGGAGCTGGCCGGAGCAGGCGGAGACGGCGGCATGCTGCTGAAGACCAGCTACGGCGTGCTGCTAACCCACGAGGACAAGACCTACGCGGGCGCGTTTATCGCCTCGGCATCGATCCCCTGGGGGCAGGCGAAGGGCGACGCCGACCTGGGCGGCTATCACCTGGTATGGACGCGGGACATGGTGCAGACGGCCACTGCGCTGGTGGCCTGCGGGCGCACGAGCAGCGCGATGCGCGCGCTGATCTACCTGGCGTGCACGCAGAAGGCGGACGGCGGCTTTCCGCAGAACTTCTGGGTCACCGGGGCGCCCTACTGGTCCGGCGTGCAACTGGATGAGACGGCGTTTCCCATCCTGCTGGCGTACCGGCTCTGGAAACTGGAGGCGCTGGGCGACTTCGACGTGCTGCCGTTTGTGGAGCGCGCGGCGGGGTTCCTGGTGCGGCATGCCCCAGTGACGCAGCAGGAGCGCTGGGAGGAGTGCGCAGGCTACTCGCCGTCCACTCTGACGGTGGTAATTGCGGCGCTGATCTGCGCGGCGGAGATGGTGCGATCGCGGAACCAGCCGGAGCTGGCGACGTTTCTAGAGGAGCAGGCGGACTGGCTGGAGTCGCACCTGGAGGACTGGACGGTCACCAATGATGGCGTGCTGCTGGCGGGGGTGAAGCAGCACTACATGCGTATCCGGCCGCCGGAGGCCGCGGGCGCCGAGCCGTACATGCACGCGGACGCAGGCACGGAGAGGCTGGTACTCAATAATCGCGGGCCGGGCGAGAAATACGAGTTCGAGGCACGCGAGGTGGTGGATGGCGGCTTCCTGGAGCTGGTGCGCTACGGCATACGCCGTCCGGACGACCCGATGGTCCTGGCGACGGTGAAGGTGACGGATGCGATCCTGAAACGCGATCTGCCGCAGGGGCCAGGCTACCGGCGGTATAACCACGATGGCTACGGGAACCATCCCGACGGCGCGCCCTTCGATGGATGGGGGCAGGGCTCCTGCTGGCCGCTGTTGACGGGCGAGCGCGCGCACTATGAGCTGGCGGCGGGGCGAGGTGTATCGGCGCTGATCCGCACCATCGAGGGCTTCTGCTCCAAGGGTGGCATGCTGCCGGAGCAGGTCTGGGACAAGGATGACGTGCCGGACACTGGAATGCGGCGGGGCCGGCCGACCGGCTCGGCGATGCCGCTGGTATGGGCGCACGCGGAGTATGTAAAGCTGCTGCGCTCTGCCATAGACGGGCGAGTCTTTGACCGGGTGGACGCGCTGGCCGAGCGCTACGCGACGCCCCGGGCGCGGGGCACGGTGGAGGTGTGGCGGCGCGACCGGCAGGTGGTGCGGATGGAGGCCACGCGGCGGCTGCGGGTGGAGACGGACGAGATCTTTGAGCTGCGCTGGAGCACGGACGGCTGGCAGACGTCGGAAACCGCCGAGGCCATTGCGCTCGAGTCCTGCGGCTTCTACGCGGATGCGGTGCCCGGGGCCGGGGAGCGGCTGGACTTTACCCTCTACTGGCCGGCGCGGGGGCAGTGGGAGGGACGGAATTACTCGGTGACTTTGGAACGATAATGGATGCTTAGGGCGCGAGCCGTGCAGACGATGCGGTGATGGCTGCATCCTGAATATTAGAGATTGTGCAGACAGCTTTCATAGCCGGTTTGTGCGAAGCATGTAGAGTGAAGTGGTTGCGCCCTCGGCGGCGCTACAGTTCGATAGACCGAAGCCGCAGCCAGCAACACACTGCAAGGGCAAACGAACACGGATCATCCATCGCGCGGGCCCGGCGGTCCATAGCGCGACCCATCGCGAAAGAGAGGCACACCCGCACATGAGTGACATTCAGCAAACAGCGATCAACGCACTGCGTTTTCTGGCAGTCGATGCCGTAGAGAAGGCCAAGAGCGGCCATCCCGGCGCCCCGCTGGGAGATGCTCCCATTGCCTACCTGCTGTTCCACGAATTCATGCGACACAACCCGAAGAACCCGAAGTGGGCGAACCGCGACCGCTTCGTGCTGTCGAACGGGCACGCGTCCGCGCTGCTGTATGGCGTGCTGCACCTGACCGGCTACGACGTGACGATCGATGACCTGAAAGGCTTCCGGCAGTGGGGCTCGCGGACGCCGGGGCATCCGGAGTACGGCGATACGGATGGCGTGGAGGTGACGACCGGCCCGCTGGGCCAGGGCTTCGCGATGGGCATCGGGATGGCGGCAGCGGAGAAGCACCTGGCAGCGGTGTACAACAAGCCGGGCTTCGACGTGGTGGATCACTACACCTACATCCTGTGCGGCGACGGCGACATGATGGAGGGCGTCTCGCACGAGGCGGCCTCGCTCGCGGGAACGCTCGGGCTGGGCAAGACCATCGTGCTCTATGACGACAATCTGATCTCGCTCGATGGCCCGACGGAGCTGTCCTTTACCGAGGATGTGCTGAAGCGCTTCGATGCGTACCACTGGCACACGCAGAAGGTGGTAGACGGCAACGACCTGGCAGCGATCGCCGAAGCGATCCGTGAGGCGAAGGCAATCAAAGACAAGCCGTCATTCATCGCGGTTCGCACCATCATCGGCTACGGCAGCCCGAAGGCAGGCACGAACAAGGCGCACGGTGAGGCGCTGGGGCCGGAGGATACGAAGAAGACCAAAGAGAACCTGGGCTGGCCGGCGGACAAAAGCTTCTGGGTGCCGGAGGATGCGGCCAAGCACTGGCTGCAGGCGGTGGACAAGGGCGCCGAGGAAGAGCAGGAGTGGAACAATCTCTTTGCGAAGTACGAGCAGGCGAACCCCGAGCTGGCCGCACAGTTCAAGCGCACGCATTATGAGCAGAAGCTGGCGGATGGCTGGGAGAAGTCGTTGCCGGTGTTTGAGACGGGCGGCAAGCCGATCGCCACGCGCAATGCGGGCAACACGGTGATGAATGCCTTCGCCAAGGTGGTGCCGGAGGTGTTTGGCGGCGCGGCCGACCTGACGACGTCGACCAAGACGATCTTCAAGGACGGCGGGAATTTCCACGTAGACCCGGCCGGCCGGAACGTCTTCTTCGGCGTGCGCGAGTTTGGCATGTGCGCCATGGTGAACGGCATGGCGGTGCATGGCGGCGTGATTCCGTATGGGTCGACCTTCTTCAATTTTGTCGACTATGCGAAGCCGGCGGTGCGCATTGCGGCCATCATGAAGTCGCATTCGATCTTCGTGTTTACGCACGACTCGATTGGCCTGGGCGAAGACGGGCCGACACACCAGCCGGTGGAGCAGTTGATGATGCTGCGTGCGACGCCGAACCTGATTGACCTGCGGCCGGCCGATGCGAATGAGACAGCGGCGGTGTGGAAGGTGGCGCTCGAGACCAAGGCGCCGTCGTTCATGGCGCTGTCACGGCAGGACCTGCCCATCCTGGACGCGGCGAAGCTGAACGTGATGGCGAATGTCGCAAAGGGCGCGTACATCGTGGAGCAGGGCGGCGATGCGCCGAAGCTGCTGATTGTGGGGACGGGCGCGGAGCTGTGGCCGGCCCTCGAAGCAGCGAAGAAGCTGAACGGCGAGGGCACGCCGACGCGCGTGATCTCGATGCCGAGCTGGCGGCTCTTCGAGCAGCAGGACGAGGCGTACAAGGCGTCGATCTTCCCGGATCACCTGCCGAAGCTGGCGGTGGAGGCCGGCGCGCCGCTGGGCTGGTGGAAGTGGGTAGGACGGCACGGCGACGTGATCGGTATGGACCGCTTCGGCGCATCGGCTCCGGGCACGACGGTGCTGGAGAAGCTGGGCTTCAACGCAGAGGGCGTCTATGCGCGCGCGAAGAAGCTGCTGGAGAACTACGAGCGAGAGACCACGGCGTCGTCGAAAAAGGGCGCGCCGGAGCCGGTGGGCACGCGATAATTCCGAGACGATGAGGGCCGCTCTGCCGGCCCTCGCGTCTTGAAGATGAGAACGGCAGCACAAGCGACAGGACCGCGAGCCTCCTGAATACGGAAACCGATACGGAAACCATGGCATCCGCACCTCCGGAAATCCGCGCAATCTACTGGGACATTGGCGGCGTGCTGCTGACCAATGGATGGGACCACGAGGAGCGCGCGCGTGTGCTGGCGCAATTCGCGATCCCCCGCGAGGAGTACGAGGCACGCCACGAAGAAGCCAACGACCGCTGGGAGCGGGGCGAGCTCTCGGACGACGAGTTCTTGCAACAGACGGTGTTCTTCAAAGAACGCAGCTTTACCCCTGCGGACTTCATACGGGCGGTGCGTGAGCAGTCGAAGTGGCTGCCGGGCGGCGCGAAGAATGTGATCGCCGCGCTTCGCCGCGACAACCTTCCGAACAGCGGAGGCCTGAAGATGGCGATGCTGAACAACGAGTCCGGTTCCCTGAACGACTACCGCATTGAGAAGTTTGGGCTCACGGAATACTTCGATGGATTTTTCTGCTCCGCGTATCTCGGCATGCGCAAGCCGGAGCCGCGGATCTTCCGAGCGGGGGTGGCAATGCTGCACTTCAGGCCGGAGGAGTGCGCGTTTGTGGACGACCGCGACAAAAACTGCGCGGCGGCGGCGCAGGTGGGGATGCATGCGATCCCGTACAAGGGTGAAGAGGCTTTGAAGGATGCGCTGCGCGCTTTGGGCGTGGAGCTGGATTGACCAATTTTTGAATTTTAGCGATAGAGAAAGCTCGGGAGGAGACGCGATGGAACTGGGATTGATCGGTCTGGGGAAGATGGGCTTCAACATGGCGACGCGGCTGCGCGAGGGCGGCCATACAGTGTTCGGGTTCGACTTCAACGCCGATGTGGTGAAGAAGCTGACGAGTGACGGCTCGAAGGGTGTGACCTCGCTCGAGGAGCTGGTGAAGAGCATGAAGGCGCCGCGCGCGATCTGGCTGATGGTGCCGTCGGGCGATCCTGTGGACCAGACGATTGCGAAGCTCGAGCCGCTCATGCAGAAAGGCGATATCTTCATCGACGGCGGCAATTCGTACTACAAGGACTCGCAGCGGCGCGCGAAGGCAGAGGAGGCGAAGGGATTCCACTTTGTCGACTGTGGAACTTCGGGTGGCGTGTGGGGGCTGAAAGAGGGTTACAGCATGATGGTCGGCGGCCCGGATGAGGCGGTGAACTATCTGCGGCCGGTCTTCGAGACGCTGGCGCCGGCGAAGGACCAGGGCTGGGGCCATGTCGGCCCTGCGGGCGCGGGGCACTTCGTCAAGATGGTGCACAACGCGATCGAGTACGGCATGATGCAGTCGTATGCGGAAGGCTTCTCGATCCTGCAGCACAAGGAAGAGTTCAAGCTGGACCTGGCGGCGATCGGAGAAATCTGGCGCGTGGGCTCGGTGATCCGTTCATGGCTGCTGGATTTAACAACCGATGCGCTGCACAAGAATCCAACACTGGAGGGACTGGAAGCTTACGTGGTGGACTCCGGCGAAGGCCGGTGGACGGTCTTCGAGGCGATCGATCTGAATGTGTCGGCGCCCGTGATCACCGAGTCGCTGATTCGCCGCATCCGCTCGCGCGAGGAAAATAACTTCGCCGACCGTATGCTGGCGATCATGCGCAATGCGTTTGGCGGGCACGCGGTGAAGAAGGGCTGAGTCACAGGGAATTGGAAGCAACAAGGAGGACGCGATGGCAGCAGCAGCAGTGACACAGGCACAGGTGGATCTTGCCACATTGAGCGCGCGCCGGCCCAAGGAGCGCACGCCGGAGCCGACGGTGGTGGTCATCTTCGGCGCATCGGGCGATCTGACCAAGCGCAAGCTGCTGCCGGCGCTCTTTCATCTGGAGCAGGCGGGGCTTCTGCCGCAGCAGTTTGCCGTAGTGGGAGTGGCGCGGCGGCCGCTGGGCGACAGCTTCGCGCAGGACATGCGCGCGGGCATCACGGAGTTCGGCGGCGTCAAGGACAGTGAAGCGAAGCTGGACGAGTTCATGCGCAAGGTGAGCTATCACCAGATGAACTTCGACGATCGCGAAGGCTACATCGCGCTGAAGCAAACGCTCCAGCAGATTGACCAGGAGCATGGCACGAAGGGCAACCGGTTGTTCTACCTGGCCGTGGCGCCGGAGTACTTTGCCGACATCATGAAGCAGCTTGGCGAACACAAGATGGCGCAGCCGGAACAGGGCATGGTGCACTGCATCATTGAAAAGCCCTTCGGCCACGATCTGGAGTCGGCGCGCAAGCTGAATGACGATGTGAACGCGGTCTTCCGCGAGGAGCAGGTCTTCCGCATCGATCATTACCTGGGCAAGGAAACGGTGCAGAACATCCTGGTCTTCCGCTTTGCCAATGGAATATTCGAGCCCATCTGGAATCGTAACTACGTCGATCACGTGCAGATCACCGCGGCGGAGGAGATCGGGATCGAAGGGCGCGGGCCATTCTATGAGAGCGCCGGCGCGCTGCGCGATGTGGTGCAGAACCATGTGATGGAGCTGCTGTCGTTTGTGGCGATGGAGCCGCCGATCTCCTTCGGCGCCGATGCGCTGCGTCGGGAAAAGATCAAGGTCTGGAAGGCGATCCAGCCCATCCGGGTAGAAGAGACGGTGCGCGGGCAGTATGGGCCGGGCAAGGTGAAGGGCGTCGAAGTAAAGGGCTACCGGCAGGAAGACCGCGTGGATCCCAAGTCGAGCACCGAGACCTACGCGGCGCTGCGGTTGACCATCGAGAACTGGCGCTGGGCGGGTGTGCCGTTCTACATACGGGCCGGAAAGCGGCTGGCCAAGCGGTCGACGGAGATCGCGATCCAGTTCAAGCAACCTCCGCAGTTGCTTTTCAAGGACCTGTCGGGCAGTTGCAGCGACATTCAGCCGAACATCATCAGTATGCGCATCCAGCCGGACGAGGGCATTTCGCTGCGCTTCGGTGCCAAGGTACCCAGCCCGAACATGGAAGTCTGCCCGGTGATCATGAACTTCAATTACGCGGAGGCCTTCGGCACCAATTCGGCGAACGGCTACGAGCGGCTGCTGCTGGATGCGATGATTGGCGACGGAACGCTGTTTGCGCATCGCGAGGGCGTGGAGGCGACCTGGTCGCTCCTGACGCCGCTGCTGGAGCAGTGGGCGGATTGGAAGCCGACCGGCTTTCCGAATTACGCAGCCGGCACCTGGGGGCCGAAGGCGGCGGACGAACTGCTGCGGCGCGATGGGCGCGAGTGGCGCAAGGAGTAAGGAAGAGTGCCGAGACCAGTCACGGTTACATATCGGGTGTTTGAGAACGGCGCCCCCTTCGCCGAAGGGGCGGCTGCTTATTATGCGAACAAGATGGCCGACTTCGCCAAGGCGATCGATATCGCCAACAATGTGAATGTGGCCTTCTCCGGCGGCACCACGCCGAAGGCGATCTTCGATCTGCTGGCAGATGACTCGAAGCCGTACCGCGCGCTGGTGCCCTGGGAGCGGCTGGGATTCTTCTTTGTGGATGAGCGCTGCGTCCCGCCCGATGACAAGGACAGCAACTACGGGATGGCCAAGGCGGCGCTGCTGGACAAGGTGCCCATCGAGCCATCGCAGGTCTATCGCATTCCCGGTGAGCTGGACCCGGAGGAAGCGGCAGCGAAGTACGAGTCGGCGATTCGTGCAGCCTTTCGCCTCGAAGGCGCACAGATGCCGCAGTTCCAGATCGTGTCGCTCGGCATGGGCGATGACGGGCACACGGCGTCGCTGTTTCCGCATACCCAGGCGCTGCATGAGCTGGGCCGCATTGCGGTGGCCAACCAGGTGCCGCAAAAGGATACCTGGCGCCTGACGCTGACCTGGCCGGTGATCAACGAGGGGCAAGATGTCTCCTTCCTGCTGAAGGGCGCGGCGAAGGCGGAGACCTTGCGCCGGGTGTTTCTGGGCGGATACGATCCCGAAACGCTCCCCGCGCAGCTCATCCGTCCGGCGTCGGGCCGGTTGACGCTGCTGCTGGACCGCGATGCGGCGGCGTTGCTGCCGAAGCCGAATGCGGACGGCGTGGGCGTGCTGGAGGTTTCCCGTTGATCCTGGCTGGCGATGTAGGCGGCACGAAAGTCGCGCTGGCGCTTTTTGATTTTCAGAGTGGCGCGTTGCATCACGCGGCGGAGAAGCGGTATCCCGCGAAAGATTATCCGGGGCTCGAAGCAATTGTGCAGGAGTTCGTGGCCGAGCAGCAGCAGGAGGGGAAGATTTCCGCTGCGTGCTTCGGCGTACCCGGGCCGGTGCGCCACGGCGTGCTGCGCCTCACCAACCTGCCGTGGATGCTGGACAGCCGCAAATTGTCGCTCGATCTCAGCATCGACCACGTCTTCCTGATCAACGATCTCGAAGCGAACGGATACGGAATTCCTGAGCTGAAGGCGGACCAGATCTTTACGCTGAGCCCAGGCGATGCAAGCGCGGCAGGCAATCGCGCGTTGATTTCGGCGGGTACGGGCCTGGGCGAGGCGTTCCTGGTGTGGAACGGCAAGCGGCATATTCCCATGGCCTCCGAGGGCGGACACTGCGACTTTGCCGCGCGCAATGAGGACGAGATCGACCTGCTGCGGCATCTGCAGAAGAAGCTGGGCGGCCGCGTAAGTTATGAGCGCGTGATTGCGGGCGTCGGCATCAAGGACGTCTACGACTTTCTGCGCGAGGTGCGGAAGATGGAGGAGCCGGCGTGGCTGCGCGATCGGCTGGCAGCGGAAGATCCGAACGCGGTGATTGGCGAGCTGGGCGAATCCGGCAAGAGCGAGATCTGCGCGAAGACGCTGGACATCGTGGTGGGCGCGTATGGCGCCGAGGCAGGGAACCTGGCGCTGAAGGTGCTCTCGACCGGCGGGGTGTACGTGGGCGGCGGCATCGCGCCGAAGATTTTGAAGAAGCTGCAGGACGGCGCCTTCATGAAGGCCTTCGCGGACAAGGGGCGGTTGAGCGATCTGCTGGTGCAGACGCCGGTACGCGTGATCCTGGAGAGCCGCGCAGCGCTGATGGGCGCGGCGGCGTATGCGGAGGCGCGGGCGACGGAGCTGAGCGGACACTCGGAGCGCGCCGCGTCGGTGTAACGATCCTGTCACAATGACGTCACGATGTGTTCGGAGCGCTTTCAGAGCGGTTCCGCGTGTGCTTTCATCACTACTTAGGAGCAATACATTGGTTATGCACGGGAACGTCAGCTTTCGTCAGCGAGCAAGTGTTGTAGCGCTTGCCATCGCGCTTCTCTTTCTGCTTCCGCACGCAGCGTTTGCGCATGCGGTGCTGGTGAAGTCTTCGCCCGCGCAAGGCGCCACAGTCAAGGCAGGCGACGTGGAGATCACGCTCACCTACAACTCGCGCATCGATGCACAGCATTCTTCGCTGCACCTGACGGGGCCGGATGGCAAGGCGCAGACGCTGGCAGCGGATGCGCATGCCGCGCCGAACCTGCTGGTCGCGAAGGCGAGTGCGCTGGCAGCTGGCGCGTACAAGCTGGAGTGGCAGGTGCAGGCGACCGACGGGCACATCTCGCGCGGAGTCGTGAGCTTTCGTGTCGGTTGACGACAGCAGGCGCGCAGCTTGATCTGGCTCCTCAACGATTTCGATCTGCTGTCGATGCTGCTGCATGCGGCGACGCTCTCGCTCGAAGCGCTGCTGGCGGGGGGCGTGCTCTTCCTTATCGCGGCAGGTGTGCCGGGCGGCGCAGAGGAGCGTGCGTTGCGCGCGTGCCGCCGTGGCATCGAGTGGGCGGCGCTGGCGATGGTGCTGGCGGAGATCGCGTCGGCGGTGGTCGAAACGTCGATGGTGGCCGGCAACTCCGGAATGACGGCCGCGCAGGCGATGAGCGGCGGCCCACTCCTGGCCGAGTCTTCGTCTGTATTCTGCGCGCTGGCGCTGTTGCTGCTGGCGCGGTTCTCTCCGCAGAGATTGAACCTCTGGGTACAGGCGGCGATGCTCGCGGCAGCTATCGGGCTGATGGGATCGGCAGTGGCGCTCAGCCATGCCGTCTCGCGGATGGACCACCGTGTCGTGCTGACGGCGTTCACCGCTCTGCATCATCTGGGCACGGCGGCGTGGATTGGCGCGATGCCGTTTCTGCTGATCACGCTGAAGCGGACCGAGGAGATCGCCGTGGCGCGGCGCGTGGTCGCTCGTTTCTCCCGCATGGCGATGGTGGCGGCGGCAGTGCTGCTGGGCGCGGGCATTGGGCTGGCGTGGTTTTATGTCGCGTCGCCTTCAGGGCTCTACGGCACGAGCTACGGCGTGCTGGTGATGGTGAAGTCGTGCCTGCTGCTGCTGATCCTGATGCTGGGCGCGGCAAACTGGTACGTGGCGCGAGAGGTGGAGCGCGCGCCGCTGCGGTTGCTGATGCGGCTGCGGCGATTTGCAGAGGTCGAGCTGGCGCTGGGGCTTACGGCGATCCTTGCGGCGGCGGCGCTGACCTCCCAACCACCCGCAGCCGACATGCCGATGGACCGGCTGACGCTACATGAGATTCGACGCGCGCATGCGGTGGGAGACGCCGCGGCTGAAGAGTCCGCCATATGCGGCGCTGGTGCCGGCGACGCCGATCGATGTGGCGGTGAAGACGGCGCAGTATCAGCCACCGGCGGCGAGCGATGCGAACGACATGGCGTGGTCGGAGTACAACCATCACTGGGCGGGACTGGTGGTGTTGCTGGCGGGCGCGCTCGCGCTGGCTGAGCCGCTTCCGCAGAATGCGCTGGGCGCGCTTCTGGCCGGTGAGCTTCGCGGGGCTGGCGGTGTTTATTCTGCTGCGCGCCGATCCGGAGAACTGGCCGCTGGGCCCGCGCCCGTTCTGGGGCAGCTTCTTTGAGCCGGATGTGTTGCAGCATCGGGCGGCGGCAGCGCTGATTCTGGCATTTGCCGCGTTTGAATGCGCGGTGCAGGCGGGCAAGTCTGCGCGCAGCGTGGGCGCGGTATGCGTTTCCGCTGATGTGCGCGGCGGGCGCGGCGATGCTGCTGACGCATAACCACTCTCTTGGCGACGGCAAAGAGGAGGTGCTGGTGCTGATGAATCACGCGGCCCTGGCGCTGTTTGGCGTGACCGCCGGCTGGGCGCGCTGGCTGGAGCTGCGGCTGCCGAAGGAAGAGGGCGAGCGGCGGATTGCCGGTTATGTCTGGCCGGTGGCCCTGATGCTGGTGGGGATGGTGCTGCTGGATTATCGGGAGATGTAGGGATTTGCCATCCAGGCAGAGGCGCCTGCGGCGTGGGCTGTGGGGTTCGCTCCCTTTGGCCGCTCACGTTCACTGTTGTGGGCGGCAACCGATCTGGTCGCATGGCGTGCGACGTAGACCTACAGAAAATTCACTCTACGCGACAACGTGGTATTCGCTGCTGACCAAGCCGCTGGGATAGTGGCGCGTTGCGATGTGGCGGAGCTGAATGTCATGCGGCAGGCTGCCGAAGAGAGGGATGCCCTCCCCAATGAGCACGGGAACACGCGTGATGGTGAGACGTTGAATGAGGCCTGCGCGCAGGAACGCTGAATCGTGATGCCGCCGTCGACGTAGAGATGGTGGGCACCGCTGGCGGCGAGCTGCGAGACGATCTGTTCCGGAGGGCCGGCCATTTGTTCAAGACGCCTTCGCGGACCGCCGACAAATCGAGGGGCGGCTACTCAAGACGACGACGCGCTTATCGCCATAGGGCCACGGTCCAAGCGTGAGAACCGTCTCGAAAGTATTGCGGCCCATCACGATCGCATCGACGGTGGCTATGAATTCTTCGTAGCCATGAGATTCGCCACCGTCCGCCGGTAGAAAGTCGAAGGCGCCGTTCGGTCGCGCAATGAAGCCGTCGAGGCTGGTACCGACAAAGACGGATGCAATCATCGTGGACTCCTCTTCGACGGTGGTTTCATTTAGCGTGGCCTGGCGAAGGTAGCTCCAGACAGCATAGGCTCCCACCCGGGATTTCGTATTGGGGAACTATTCCGGCCTGCGCTGCGTTCCTTACAGCGACTCATCCCAAACCTGCTCTACGGCTGCATTTCCTGATTTAAAGTAGAAGGTTGTGCTTTTTCGGTCAGGCTCCCTTCTGGAGCCTATCTATCTGTAGAGGTACTTATGACATTGTTGCCCTCTCTCCTCCGTCGGCCGGCTACCCGGCTGGCCGGTGTTGCCGCTGCTCTCGTGTTGATTGCCGCTCCTGCGCTAATGGCTCAGCGCCTGCCCACGAATGTGCGCCCGGAGCACTACACGCTGCGCCTGACGCCGGACATCGACAAGGCCACCTTCAGCGGCGATGAGACGATCGATGTGACGCTGGCGCAGCCGGCAGACTCGATCACCTTGAATGCGGTGGGGATCCAGTTCCAGTCAGTGATCGCGAATGCCGGGAAGCCCGAGATGAAGGCGGATGTGTCACTGGATGCTGCGAAGCAGCAGGCGACCTTCAAGTTTCCGGGCACACTTCCGGCGGGACCGGTGACGCTGAAGATTGCGTACACCGGCATCCTGAACGACAAGCTGCGTGGTTTTTATTTATCCAAGGCCGAGGGACGTCGCTATGCGGTGACGCAGTTCGAATCCACCGATGCGCGCCGCGCCTTCCCATCGTTCGATGAGCCGGACTTCAAGGCCACCTTCGATGTCACCATCGTCGCGCCGAAGGAGGACATGGTGATCTCGAACACCAACGCGATCTCGGACACCGCAGGGCCGGCGGCAGGCGAGCATACGGTTCAGTTTGCGCGGACGCCAAAGATGTCCACGTATCTGATGGCGTTTCTGATTGGCGACTTCAAATGCATCGAGGGTTCGAGTGATGGTGTGCCGATTCGCGCGTGCGCCACGCCGGAGCGCGTGCAGTACGCGCACTTTGCGCTGACGTCGGCGGAGTACATCCTGCACTACTACGACACCTATTTCGGTATCAAGTATCCGATGCCGAAGCTGGACATGATCGGCATTCCTGACTTTGAAGCGGGAGCGATGGAGAACTTTGGCGCCATCACGTATCGCGAGTCGGACATGCTGGTGGATGAGAAGAATGCGCCCATAAGCGCGGAGGCCGAGGTGGCTTCGGTGGTGGCGCATGAGATGGCGCACCAGTGGTTCGGTGACATGGTGACCATGAAGTGGTGGAACAACATCTGGCTGAATGAGGGCTTCGCCACCTGGATGTCGAACAAGCCGCTGGAGGCGTGGAAGCCGGAGTGGCACATCGACGAGGACGTGGCCAGCGACATGAACGGAGCAATGAACCTCGATGCGCAGAAGGTAACGCGCACCATCCGCGCGGAGGCGAACACGCCGGACGAGATCAACGAGATGTTCGATGGCATCACCTATGCGAAGGGCGGGTCGATCCTGCACATGGTGGAGAGTTATCTCGGAGAGGAGACCTTCCGGCAGGGCGTACACAACTACCTGCAGGCGCACATGTACGGCAACGCGACGGCGGAAGACTTCTGGAATGCGCAGACGGCCAACAGCCACAAGCCGGTGGACAAGATCATGGAGAGCTTCATCGGCGAGCCGGGCGTACCGCTGCTGACCTTTGGCAAGGTGGCGAATGGTGAGGTGCCGGTGATGCAGAGCCGGTTCTTCCTGAATCCGAAGACGGAACCGGGGGACACTGTCAACCAGGTTTGGACGGTCCCCGTGTGCTTCAAGACCGAAGGCGCGAAGCGCGATTGTGAGTTGCTGACCAACAAAGAGGCCACGCTGAAGGTGCCGACTACGCCGCTGTTCTATGCGGATAGCGGTGCGGCGGGCTACTACCGTTCCGCATACACGGCTCCGGACTATGAGGCGCTGCTGTCGCATGTCTCGACGCTGACGGCGCCGGAGCGCATCAATGTGGTGGGCGATCAGTTGGCGCTGATGCGCGCCGGCAAGAGCAAGGCGGGAGATTTCCTGTCGCTGGCGGCGAGGCTGAAGAACGACGACAGCGCTGCCGTTACCGAGAACGTCATCGGCGGCATCAACACACTGTGGACCCGCGTGGCGGATACGGATGCGGAGCGCAAGGAACTTTCCGCATGGGTGGTTGCGACCTACAGGCCGAGGCTGGCCACCCTGGGTGAGCCGCAGCAGAGCGACACGCCAGAGCGGCAGGAATTGCGCGCGGAGTTGTTCGGGCTGGTAGGCGGCATCGGCCAGGATCCGAAGGTGATTGCCGAGAGTCGCCAGATTGCCGAGCAATACCTGGCCGATCCGGGCAAGGTGAATGCCACGCTGGCTCGCACTGCGGCGGCCGTTGCGGCTACGAACGGCGACGCGGCATTCTTCGATCTGCTGCAGAAGACGGCTGAGACCTCCAAGGACCCGGGTATTGCGAGTGGCGCACTGTATGAGCTGGCGCGGTTCAAGAATCCCGAGCTGACGCGCCGCGCACTGGACTATGCGACCTCGGGCAAGGTGCGGAACCAGGATTCGATCACCCTGTTCGCGATCGCACTGCGGAGTCCTAACACACAGGATGCTGCATGGAAGTACATCGCAGACAACTGGGACAAGGTGAAGGCGCAGTTTACGATGTTCACGGGCGGCGAGCTGGTGGGTTCGACCGGCGCTTTCTGCACTGCGCAGCGGCGCGATGAGGTGAAGGATTTCTTCACCACGCACAAAGTGGCGGCATCGGCCAATGCGCTCACGCGGTCGCAGAACTCGATCAACGACTGCGTGGACCTGCGCGCGGAGCAGAGCGGGAACCTGCAGCAGTGGCTCAGTTCAAGCGCGGCGGGGCTGATGTAGACCAAACCATCTGGCGCGGAGTGCGGCTCCGCGCCAGATGTTAACCGGAAAGCCAAGGCCCTCCCTACTTCTTTTCCGTCTCTTCCTTCGCAGTCTTGCGGCGCGTGCGCCAGAAATCCTCCTGGGTGCGGGCCCGCTCAGCAGCGTAGAGCTCCTCAAAATGCTGGTGCGCTAGCTCGACCGGCATCTCTTCCACTTCCGTCACCTCGACGTGCTTGACCTGGTGCCACGGATAGATGAAGCGGCCGTGGACGAGGAAGCCGGATTCGGCCCAGCTCTGGACCAGCGACTCGACTTCGCTTTTTACATCCTGCTCATGCTGGATGGGCAGCAGCTCGAAGGTCTCGCCGCTGACCAGGAAGGCACGCAGTTGCGCGATGAGCAGGACCTTCGGTTCACTCTCTTCTCTCGGATCGGGATCGTTGGCCACGCATATCTCCTGTCGATTTTCATAACTTAGGATGTTGGCGAGGCCGGTAGCGATGCGCAGGAAATGATTCGCCGGTCGCGGAATGCAGGCTGGGTTATTCTGGACACCGCTTTAGACGCTTTTGTTGGAGGCCCCGGATTGCTAGGAATTTCCCGCTCGCTTGCTGCAGTATGCCTGTCGTGCACCGTCGCTTTTGGCCATCTCACGCTGCACGCGCAGGACGAGAAGAAGGACGAAGCAAAAACAGAACATAAAGATGAGAAACAGACGCCGGTGCCGCCGGAGTCGGCTGTGGTGACGCACCACGAATGGAAGGCGGCGGGCACGCCGGTGGCATACACGGCGACGGCAGGCAATCTGGTCATTCACGACGATGATGACAAGCCCTACGGCAGCGTCTTCTATGTGGCGTATACGAAAGATGCTGTCAGCGAGGAAGGAACGCGCCCGATTACGTTCTTATACAACGGCGGTCCAGGGGCAGCCACGATCTGGCTGCACATGGGCTCGGTGGGGCCGATGCGCGTGGTCACGGCGAGTCCGGATGCGACGGGCTCCGCGCCCTATAAGCTGGTGCCCAACGAATACAGCCTGCTGGGCAAGACCGACCTGGTGTTCATCGACGCCGTGGGGACCGGCTTCTCAAAGCCGGTGGGCAAGGCGACGGAGAAGGACTTTGCCGGCACGGACCAGGACGTGACCGCGTTTGAGCGCTTCATCGAGCGCTACATCACGCTGAACAAGCGCTGGAACTCGCCCAAGTACCTGATGGGCGAGAGCTACGGCACGACCCGCTCGGCTGCTCTCGCGGATGCGCTGCAGGAGAAGGGCATTGAGCTGAATGGCGTGGTGCTGGTCTCATCGATTCTGAACTACGGCGTGCGCGTGCCCGGATACGATACCGAGCCGGTCGTGTATCTGCCGTCCTATGCGGCCATTGCGTGGTTCCATAACAAGCTGGCGCAGAAGCCGGCGGATTTGAAGTCCTTCCTGGATGAAGTCCGGCGGTATGCGCGCGGGCCCTATGCCGAGGCGCTGGCGCAGGGCGACGCGCTGCCGGCAGCGGAGAAGGACGCGGTGGCGCAGAAGCTGAGTGGCTACACCGGACTCAGCGTCGATTACCTGAAGCAGACCAACCTGCGGATCAATCCATCGCGCTTCCGCAAGGAGCTGCTGCGCGGCGAGCGCGAGGTCCTGGGGCGCTACGACGCCCGATTCGAGGGAACGGACATTGACGCCGCGGGTGAAACGCCGGGGTACGATCCTTCGGACACAGGCATCGCCGGAGCGTTCATTGCCGCGTTTCACGACTACCTTGCGCACGATCTAAACGACCCCACGGCAGATACGTATTATGTCTCCGGGCCGAAAGTGAACGAGTCGTGGGACTGGAAGCACAAGGCGCCGGGCGGCCGGGGACGTCCCATGCAACTGCCATATGTGGCCGGCGACCTGGCCGATGCGATGCGCAAGAACCCGAAGCTGAAGGTGTTCTCCGCGAATGGGTACTTCGACCTGGCGACGCCGTTCTTCTCCACCGAATACGATCTGGACCACATGTATCTGGAGCCGGCGCTGCGCAGCAATGTGGAGTTTGGCTACTATCCGGCAGGCCACATGATCTATCTGAATGTGGAGGCGCTGAAGGAGTACCGCGACGATATGAACCGCTTCTACGCGGAGACAACCCACTAGCCTGAAGCAGTCATGCCGTATCTCCCGCGCGGTACTCACGATTCGTCGTGATACCGCCGGGAGCCGTGGCGCTCAACTCATGCTTTCCCGCGCCTCTTTCCAAAGGTCGATCGAGCCTTCGCGGGCGTACTGATCGATCTCCTTCAACTCCTCGTCGCTGAACTGCGGCCGGTGCATCGCGTCGAGAGAGTTGTCGAGCTGCTCCACGTTGCGTGCTCCGATCAGCGCGGAGGTGACGCGCCGGTCACGCAGCACCCAGGCGATCGCCATCTGTGCCAGCGTCTGGCCGCGCCGCTGCGCCATGCTGTTCAGGGCGCGAACGCGGTTCAGGTTCTCCTCATTCAGGAACTCTTTTTGGAACGATCCCTGTGCCTTGGCGCGCGACTCCTCCGGCACTCCGTTCAAATATTTGTTCGTGAGCAGCCCCTGACCCAGCGGAGAGAAGGCGATGCATCCCACCCCTAACTCATCGAGCGTCGCCAGCAGCTCGCGCTCTACCCAGCGGTTCAGCATGGAGTAGGAAGGCTGATGGATGAGCAGGGGCACGCCCTCGCTCTGGAGCAGGCGGAAAGCATCGCGCGTCCGTTCCGGGCTGTACGACGAGATGCCCGCGTACAACGCCTTGCCTTGGCGGACTGCGTGGGCAAGCGCGCCCATGGTCTCTTCCAGCGGCGCATCCGCGGTGGGGCGGTGCGAATAAAAAATATCGACGTACTCCAGGCCCATGCGCTGCAGGCTTTCATCGAGCGAAGCCAGCAGATACTTTCGCGAGCCGCCCACGCCATAGGGGCCGGGCCACATATCCCATCCCGCCTTGGTGGAGATGACGAGTTCGTTACGGTGATCGCGAAAATCCTTGCGCAGGATCTTGCCGAAGTTCTCCTCCGCCGAGCCGTAGGGCGGCCCATAATTGTTCGCCAGGTCGAAGTGCGTCACGCCGCGATCGAAGGCCCGCCGGATGACAGCCCGGCCCGTCTCGAAAACGTCGGCGCCCCCGAAGTTCTGCCACAGACCAAGCGACACCGGCGGCAGCACCAGGCCGGATCTGCCGCATCGCCGGAAGCTGGCGTTTTCATATCGCTTTGGATCGGGCATGTAACTCATGGTCTCGGTCTCCTTCACGCACGCAATTCGCTGGAGGATTTACTGATGAACATTCCAGCCCTTTATTTCTAACATCGGCGAGCCCGGCCCCGAGTCGCGGACCGAATACTGCGCGCTGATCTCGCGGTTCTCCCCGGGCAGCAGAGAGACATAGTTGTCCTCCCACAGGACCGGCAGAATCTCCTCCTGTGTCCGGGCTTTATCCAGCTTGAGGCGGATGAAGAATGCCAGATCCTTGCTCGGATTGCGGATGGTCACGTGCGCCGTCCGCTGCTCTCCCTTCGTTTCGGTCCGGAGCGACGCCGTCACCTTGACGCTGGGAAGCTGGCGGAGCGATGTGTAGTCCGCGGGCACGGAAATCGGTGTGACATACCAGTTCGACTTTGCCCAATCGATCTTTTCCTGAGTGCTGGACAGCCAATAAAAATTCGATCCAACAACTCTCCCTGCTGCGTTCAACAGCGACAGCCGCAGGAAATACGTCGGTGTCAAACCCTGAAGCTGTGGAAGAGCAAACAGCTGCCGCGTGCTATCCGCAGGGAGATCGAGTGTCACCTCGCGAGAGAACTTCTCCTGCATATCCAGGTTGTAGATGGCCGCCTTCAGCGTCAGGCCATTGGCATCCTGATACCGGCTGTTCACCGCCCAGATCGATCCATCGTCGTAGGAGTAGATCGGATCGAGGGGCTGCATCGCGCGTTTTGCGCCGAAGTATCCGCCGCCGGGACGCAGGTAATAGTCGTAGAGATGCCAGATCGTCGAGGGCCACGCATTGTTCAGCATCCACTGGATGACGCCGGTCGATTTGTACTTGTTGCGGCTGAATGCCTCATACATGGCGCGGATACCTTCATAGGCCATGAGCTGCGACTTCTCCGCGTAATCGTCGACATCCTGCGCTGCTCCGTAGCGATCGTTGAGAGCCTTGCTGTAGAGCGAGATAGTGTGGAAGACTCCGCCTCCGGCATGAAAGTCCCACGTAGCATCGATGGGCCACAGATGGTCGTCACCCAGCATTCTGCGCAGGCTTTCGATAGGCGGCACCGCCGGGCCGGGGCTGGTCTCGGTGTTGAATCCGTGAGCGCCTCCGCATCCGCCCAGATCGCATCGGTGCCCCGGCTGGTCCGCTTCTGCGTCCTCCAGCCAGTAGCTCGGCGCAACATAGTCGTATGGCCCCGTCATGCGGACGCCGTTCTGTTCCCCGTTGCCTCCCAGCTTGGCCGTAGCGGAGGAGAGAATCGGATTCGGCCACAGCAATGCATGCTCGATCTCGAGGTACGTATTCTCCTGCTCGGCCGGCGGCGGATTGTCGCTGCCGTTCAGCCACATCAGCAGGCTGGGATGTCCGCGCAGGCGCAGCATCTGGGAGCGCAGCGACTCGACAGCGATCTCATGATCTTCCGCTGTCCACTTCGGCCACTGCTCCCAGAAGTCGCAGCAGCTCCAGCCCGCCATCACCAATATGCCGCGGCGGTCCGTCTCGTTGTAGAAGTCCTGCGTCATGGGCCGTCCTTCCAGCCGGATGGTGTTCAAGCCCATGTCGCTTACATAGTCCAACTCCTGGCGCAAGCGTTCCGGATCACGACGCAGCAGAAAATCCATAGACCAGCCGGCGCCACGAATGAGCAGTGGCTTTCCGTTGATGCGGAAAAGCCGGCGCGTCGGATCCGTCACCTCGGAAGTGATCTGGCGAATGCCAAAGCGCGACTCCGTCTGGTCGGAGATAGTGCCATGCAGCTCGAACTCCAGATGAAGAGAATAAAGATGCGGCGTGCCCATCTGCGCCGGCCACCACAGCTCCGGGTGCGAGAGGCGAAGTTGCGGATACTGCGCGGGCTCAAAGCGGATTTCTTTGGATGCGTGCGCGCCCAGCGTCACCGTCTGCGCAAATCGGATCTCTCCAATGCGTCCGCGCAGGACGCCAGTCACACTCTCCGCGGTCGCGTTGACGGCCCGCGCCGCGATGGTGAGTTGCGCGCTGTCATTTTGCGGCGAATCGACAGTCGAGAGAACAGCCGGATCGCGCAACGCAACAGGCCCGCTTGAGACGATCGAAACATCGCCGAAGAGCCCCATGACCTTGTCCGGAGGAGCAGGGTTCCAGTCGACGAAGGTGATCGCCAGGTCCTTTTCAGTTGGCGCAGAGACCCGGATGGCCAGCACGTTGCTGCCCTCCTGGCGTATCAACCGGGTGACGTCGAACTCATAATGGCGCCACGCGCCCGCGGTGTCCGCCACTTTCTCGCCGTTCAGCCACACACTCGCGCGGTAGTTGACGCCATCCAGATTGAGCCACACCGTTCTGCCGCGCATCGCTGCCGGCAGCGTGAAGGCCTTGCGGTACCACCAGGGCACGGCAAAGGGGCTGTCGGCGGGCATGGGCAGTGTCGAAAAGTTCTCGCCGACGGGATAAGCCACGCCGGGCAGCCGGCGAAGATTGGTCCCGACGGTCGGGTCGGGATACACCTTTGCCTTCACCAGCGCGCCCACCACAGTGCTCGGAACCTCAACCGGATACCACCCGCGTGGCCTGTACCGGGCGCCTGAAAGCACATCGCCTGTCTCCGGCACACTCGCTGATGATTGCAGCTCCCATCCGGATCGCAACTGCAGGGCCGCCGAGGAAACAGTTTGCGCAGCCAGTTGCGGCAGGCTCAATCCAGTCGCAATAAGTGAGAGAAGAAAGACCGCATTCTTCATGAGGCTGCTGAGCGCAGGCTTCATAGGCTCTGAGAGGCTCCAGTTATTTCCACGCCCGTGCCGCGAGCGGGGCGAAAGTAAGACATGACAGAAAAAGTTAGTGTATGGCGGGCCAACTGCCACCTGTGGCCTGGCCCCTGCAGAAATAGACGAGGAATAGAAAATAGATCGGCGAGTTTCAGCGGGGCTCAAGGTTTGCTTGAATACTCTAAAAATACGCAAAGCTCCCTAGCGCTTTTCGCTTTGGCTTGCGTTGCTCACGTGCCAGATACGCCGCGCGGATCGCCTCGTACCGCGCCTGCAGCTCATCCAGTTCCAGATCGCTCAGGTTCTCAATGTCGATCATCTGGTCACGCGCCTTGTCTTGCGCATGGATCAGCTCGTTCAGCTTCAGATTGATCGCCCGCGCATCCCGATTTTGCGTGTTCTGGATGAGGAACACCATCAGAAACGTCACAATGGTGGTGCCGGTATTGATCACCAGTTGCCAGGTGTCGGAATAGTGAAAGACAAAGCCGGTGGCGCCCCAGACCACGATCACCGCCACCGCCCAGGAAAACGCCCACTTCGATCCCAGCCATCCTGATGCTGACGCGGCAAACCGTCCAAACCAGTCGCTCGTCGTTCTCGTCTTTACTTCAATTGCGACAGACTTATCGCTCGGCGCGTCAGGCCGCGTCTTCTTCGTGGAACGGGCGGACTTCTGCTTCGTACTGATCGTGCTGTTTACCGACATGGTCGCATCATAACGTGTCGTTTTTCAGGCGGAGCGCCGCACCGACTGCGGCTGGTTCTTCCCGCGCACTGTTGTGGTCTCCTTGGCGCTGCCCACCTCATCCGGTTCCGTCGGGTCCTCGCGGCCTGTCTCCTCCTTCCGCCGCTGCTCCGACGGAGTGGTTACAGTCGTCTCCTTGTCCTGCTCATCCTGTGTGCTCATGGCGCCTCTCCTTTCCTCCAGATTGAGATGCCCTCCACGCCTCGGCGTGGGGCGGAAAATGCCCCCGGCCGGCTTCAGCGATAGCCCTTGGTGCGAAAGCGCGAAACCGATACATAGAACGTGTTCGCATCCATTCCCGGGTTGTGCAGACTGATATTGGCGTTCGATAGATGCTGATAGCGGTAGCCGATGCTGACTGCCTGGCGCTCCTTGCGGAAGATATTGACGCCAGTACCGAAATCGATCGTGTACATAAATTGCGATCCCTGCGGCGACAGCACGCGGTCCATAAAGTAGATAAACCCACCGTCCCCGCTCAGGAAGGGCTGCACCCGCTTCGAAGGAAAGAAATCGGATTGGAAACCTACCGGGCTCAGACCGCTGCCATAAGTGCGCTTGCGTTGTAAAAACCGATCCGTCGCTCCCGGAACCGGCTCGTCGATCATCGCCAGAGCCGTGATCTCCGGCGAATAGCGCATCGTCATATGGTCCCAGTGCTCGAACTCATAGGAATAGCGCACATCGATGGGCATGTACTTGACATCCTTTGCATATCCCCATAGATGCCCGCTTATCAACGAGAGTCCCCACCATGCGCCGAATTCATGCACACCGCCGGGCCGCGGAAATACCGGCAGGTAGTGCACAGGCGGCGCGACCGCCGGGGCGATATCGTCCTTGTCCGCGCCAGCCGGCGCATCGCGCTCCGCCGCCGCAGTCGTCGCTGTCTCCGCATACAGTCTCTCGTCGTCCGGCCCTGGCGGCTCGCTGAAGAACGAGTTCGCCTTCACCGTGCGCGAGTCCCGATACCACGGCGGACGGAAGCGCAGAATGTTCGCGGTGCCGCGGGTAGGCGAAAGAAACTGATACGTAGTGAGCAGGATAGGGTTTCGGCTCATGTGCTCCAGGTGAGGGATGACATGCTTGTCCAGCGCGTCTTCCGCGATCGTCCATGCCATGCCTCCCACAGGCGTGGTCACCAGCTCTACCAAGCCGGTCTCGTTTGTATAAACCGTGCCCTTTTCGTCCGAAAAATAATGATCGCCGTTGTGGCCGATCGCCGCCTCGCCGGTCGGCCCCAGCTTCCACGCAAAACTGTAAAAAGTCGAGAAGGCTCCGGCTCGAAGCATCCGCCGCCAGTACGGCCAGGTATTCGTCTGCACCAACGTCATCGATTTCGGATCGTTCTGGATCCACAGAAAGTCGGTGATCGATCCCATGAACGGGTGCCCAACATAGTCGTCCAGAAAAGGATTGTTGTCCGACCACGTATCCCAACGCCATCCTGCGGCTGAGTTGATATAGCGGTCCCACCACTTCCCATGCGTCGTCTCATACCGGTACCAGTACCCGGTATAGAGATTCCCCGCATTTTGAAATGCATTGAAGACCAGCGACGAAATAATCAATTGCTTAACATGCACATGGCAGATACGCGCATGAGTGCGGTCATAGGGACAATCGCGCAATGTCACCTGCGAAGCCGGCTCCGGCTGGGCCCCGTCGGCGGACCATGCAGACGCCGAGGTCGAAGGCGTAATCGCAGCCCATGCCCTGGCATCGCGCGGGGCCGCGCCTGTCAGCATCAACGCCGCGTCCGGCGCGTCGGGCAATGCATCACTCCGTGCAGACATTTGCGCCGTCTGCCCACGCGCGGGCGCGATCGCGATCACCAGTATCGCCGCGCATCCCACCCGGCGGACGGCACCTCTCTCCCAAATTCCCATGAATGTCTGAACGAACGATCTACCGTTGGAATCGTGGCACGGGAGCCTATCCCTTCCGCTCATCCGTCCCGCCCGTCCGGCGCATCCCATCCCATGCTCGTCCTGCCCATGACTGAGAAGCCGACTTCCATCTTCCAGTTGCACTCAGGCTCGGCCGGCAAACTCCCGCGTCTCCGTCGCCACCCTGATCTTCTCGCCCTCCTTTATATAGAAGGGAACCCGTACCTCCGCGCCCGTCTCCAGCCTCGCCGGCTTGGTCACGCTCCCGCTCGCCGTATCGCCGCGCACCCCCGGCTCCGTGTACGCCACCACCAGCTCCACCTGCGCCGGCAGCTCGAGGCCGATCGGATTGCCGTTGTACATATCGATCTTTACGATCGTCCCTTCGATCAGCAGGTCCAGCGCGTCCTTCATCATCTCGCCCGTCAGCGACAGGGTCTCAAAACTCTCCTGGTTCAGGAAGTACGAACCATCGCCATCGCTGTAGAGATAGGAGGCATCCACCGTCTCCAGGTCCGGCTCCCTGAATTTGTCGCCCGCCTTGAAGGTCCGGTCGAAGACCGCGCGAGTCAACATATTGCGCATCCGCAGGCGCACCAGCGTCTGCCCGCCGCGCGCCGTAGGCGTGGAGATTTCCGCCTCCATGCAGTAGTAAGGAGCATTCTCAAACTCAAAGGTCATCTTGCGCTTCACATCAATCGCATCTATCAATGCGGCCATAATTCCTCGACATAATGATTCGCAATTCGTTGCCAAAAAAAGTAAGTAACGAGCAAAGGATGGCTCGTCCCGTCAGGCTGGATCCTCGGCCGCCACCGCTTCGATTGCGGAGAGCCCATTGACCGCCTCATAACGCGGAGTCGTCGCCATCAGTGCTTCCACCGCCGCCACCGCCCGGATGCCGCCTCGTGCCCCCTCATGCATGCAATTCAGAGCCGCGGCCGCGCAGGAGAAATCAAGCTGGCGTTCAAGCGGCCATTGCTGCAGCAGCCCATAAATAAACCCGGCATGAAAGATATCGCCTGCCCCGGTCGTATCCACCACATCTACCCGATAGGCCGGCGCATAATGAAAGCGCTCGCCGTCCCACGCCAGCACGCCCTCCGGCCCCAGCGTTGCAGCGGTCAGCCCGCAACCATAACGCACCTGTATCTCCCGCAGCGCCGCCTTCAAATTCGTCTCGCCGGTAAGGCGCCCAGGAAAATCCCGGCTCACGATGAGATAGTCGATCTTCTCGATCAGCGCATCCACGCCGGGATAAATCTCATCCAGGTCGGCCACTACAGGAATCCCCGCCTCGCGCGCCCATCCCGCTGCAAGCGTCGCCGCCGCTGTGTCATGTCCATCCACATGCAGAGCACGCGCGTTCACGATCCACTCGCGCTTCAGCTCCGCCGGCTGCAAGACCACGCGCTCGTCCCGCCGGCACATCACGGTGCGCTCGCCCCGGCGGTCCACCAGGATCAGCGAGCGCGCACTCGCGGTTTCCGGAACGTAGACCACCTGCGCCTCGACGCCGGTGCGCTCGAACTCCCCCGCGTGCAGCCGCGCCGCATCGTCGTCGCCCAGCTTGCCCACATAGCGTGTGCTCAGGCCCCACGTCTGACATGCCACCACGGTTGAGGCCACCTGCCCGCCGGGCGTCACCCGTTCCGAGTCATACTCCACCTTCGAGCCGCACTCCGGAAACTCCGCTATCTGGATCGTGGTGTCGGTAGCATTCAAACCCACCCCGACCACATCGACCTTCCCCACCTGCGTCATGCAATGATTCTATCGGCAGCCGCACGGTTGGTCCGTCGGTCGGGAGTCAAACTGGCAATCCGGCCCTCCGGAATCGATGAAAGGGAGAACCACCATGCAGTGGTATCAATATCTCGCCGCTTTCTTCGCGGGGATATTTCTCGCGAATGCCGTGCCGCACTTCGTCCACGGCATCTCCGGCGATCCCTTTCCCACCCCATTCGCTCGCCCTCCCGGCAAGGGATTGTCCTCGCCCACAGTCAATGTCCTCTGGGCGCTCTTCAACCTGGCCGTCGGCCATGTGCTGTTTCACGTGGGAAACGTACTGCACGGAAGCCACGCGGCGATTATCTTTTTTGCAGGCATCGTGGCGATCAGCATCCTGTTGAGCGTACATTTCCAGAGCAAGCACACCAGCTAACTTCCATGGGGCATCGATGTATCAGGGAAGAGTTTTGATGGCTGCGATATTCGTGCATCCCATCCTCACCGATGTCAGGCATACAGCGGACGGGCTGAAATGTCGGAAATATTTAGGGAAGAGCACCCCATGCCCCAGTTAGAAAGCCAGGACACTCGTCTCTCCTCCGCATGCCCCATCTATGGAGCGGGCGAGATGGCGGATCGGATTCGCGCCTTCGACTGGAGCAAGACTCCCGTCGGCGATGTCCGGCACTGGCCGGAGCTGCTTCTTACCACGGTAAATACGCTGCTCAGCTCGCGCCAACCCATGTTCCTGTGGTGGGGTGAGTATCTGATCCAGTTCTATAACGATGCCTACAGGCCAAGCATCGGCGCGGACAAGCATCCTTCCGCCCTGGGCCAGTCCGGCCCGGAATGCTGGCCCGAGATATGGCCCATCATCGGTCCTCTGATCGAGGACGTAATGCAACGCGGACAGCCCTGCTGGAGCGAAGATCAACTCCTTCCCATCTACCGCGACGGCAAGCTGGTCGATGTTTATTGGACCTTCAGCTACAGCCCCGTATGGGACGTGGAAGGAAACGTTCGCGGCACTCTCGTGGTCTGCTCTGAGACAACCGGAAGGGTGCTCGCCGAACGGGCAGTGCTTACGGAACGGGCAAGGCTCTTTGACGTCTTGCAGCAGGCGCCCGCATTCTTCGCCCTGCTCCAGGGGCCGGACCATGTCATCACCATGGTGAATCCTCTCTATCTCCGCCTTATCAACAATCGCGATGTTCTGGAAAAGCCTGTCCGCGTTGCGCTACCCGATGTTGTTGAGCAAGGCTATCTCGAGATACTCGACCGCGTGTACCGGGGTGACACCTATACCGGTGTGGACGCGCGATACGATGTTTTCGTCGGAGAGGGATTGCCGCCGGACGAACGCTACGTCGATTTCACCTATCAGCCGCTGCGCGAAAGCGACGGCACCATCTCCGGAATCATCGTCCTGGGTGTGGATGTCACTCACCGGAAAAAAGCCCACGACGCGCTCCTCCAGGCGGAGAAGCTCGCAGCCGTTGGCCGGCTCGCCAGTTCCATCGCCCACGAGATCAACAACCCGCTGGAGTCGGTGACCAATCTGCTCTATCTCGTGCGAGAGATGAACTCCTCGCCCGCGATTCATCAACATCTCATGAGTGCGGATCGCGAGCTCCGGCGTGTCTCCGCCATCACTACCCAGACCCTCCGCTTCCATAAGCAATCGACCAGGCCCATGGAAGTCACAGGCGAAGAGCTCATGGCAAATGTGCTCTCCCTCTATCAGGGACGCATCGTGAATTCGAAGATTCGCGTCGAGCAGGACTATCGCGACAACGCAACCGTCCGTTGTTTCGAAGGTGAAATCCGTCAGGTGCTCAGCAACTTTGTAGATAATGCGCTGGACGCGATGCAGCAATCGGGAGGCCGGTTGATGCTTCGCAGTCGTTCCGGATCGGATCAGCGAACCGGACGCAGCGGCGTCATCATCACCGTCGCAGATACCGGCCCCGGAATGCCGCCCGCGGTCCGCAATCAGGTCTTCGAGCCCTTCTTCACCACCAAAGGCGCGCTCGGAACCGGCCTCGGTCTATGGATAAGTCGCGACATCGTAGCCAGACACGCGGGAAGGCTGCTGCTTCGCTCCAGCCAGCGTGAAGGATCTACCGGCACAGTGATCACCGTGTTTCTGCCATTCGACGCCGTCACTCGCTGATCCACGTTGGTCTACACCTGGTCTCGCCATCCTGGTCTCGCCATCCTCGTCTCGTGATCCTCGTCTCGTGATCCTTGTCTCGCCGAGCGGCGCTGCAACATTCTTTTCAATTCGCTGGAGTATAGTATTCGATAATCATGCTAGGAGTGGGCCAGCAGAGGGCGTCGGAAACACGCACATGTCTCGTGCTCGCCATCCTGTGCGCAGTGCTATTCCTCTTCGGCACCACTGTCCAGCAGGCGCACTTCCATGCTGACGGGCTCACGCATGCGGACTGCACCATCTGCCACACGGCGCCTCATGTCGTGCAGCCGTCCACCTGCTGCAGCGTCCGGCAAGCTCCCGTCCCCACCACTCGCGTTGTCCTGTCTATTGAGCCGGTCTACCGCGAGCACCTCTTCTCCTATTGCCACTGGAACAGACCTCCGCCTGATCAGACTGCTACCGCCTAGTACCGCCAGCAGACAATCAGCGACTTTTCCAGGAGGCTCCCCATGCGCACACCTGCGCGCAGCATTTTCTTTTTCCTTTTCGTCTTTCTGTGTTCTCTAATCTTCTCCACTCTGTACGCACAATCGAACTCCGGTCTCATCGGCGGAACAGTCACCGACCCCTCCGGCGCAGTCGTGCCCGGAGCCACCGTCTCGATAGAGAATCCGGTCAGCAAATACTCCAGGACCGCCGCCACGGACAAAGCGGGACACTTTCAGTTTCCCAATGTGCCCTTTAACCCATACCACCTCACGGTCGTCATGAGTGGCTTTGGTTCGGTCGCTCAGGATGTCGACGTCACCTCTGTCGTGCCCGTCAGCTTGAACATCCCCATCAAAGTGAGCGCCGCCTCCAGCACCGTGACGGTCCAGGGTGAGGACCTCGTCGAGAACGATCCCACCTTCCATACAGATATTGACCGCGACCTCACCCAGAAGCTTCCACTCGAAAGTCAATCCTCATCCCTTAGCTCGCTGGTCACCCTGGCATCGCCCGGCGTCGCTGCCGATTCGAACGGGCTCTTCCACGGACTCGGCGATCATGCATCGAACTCCTTCTCCATCGACGGTCAGCCCATCACCGATCAGCAGAGCAAAGTATTCTCGAACCAGATCCCCTCAAACTCGGTGCAGTCGCTTGAGGTGATCTCCGGCGCGCCTCCTGCCGAATACGGCGGCAAGACCAGCCTCGTCATCAACGTCACCACCCGCTCCGGGCAGGGCCTCACCAAGCCGGTCGCCAACATCACCAGCTCCTACGGCACCTTCGGCTCCGCGACAGGATCCATCGATGTCGGCTACGGCGGTGCCAACTGGGGTAACTTCTTTGAAATTGATGGCCTCAACACCGGCCGCTTCCTCGACCCACCGGAGTTCATCGTCTTTCACAGCAAGGGCAACGAGCAGAACCTCTTTGACCGTATCGACCGCCAGTTCACCACGGCAGATTCCATTCATCTCAACTTGAACTACTCACGCTCCTGGTTCCAGACGCCTAACTCCTACGACAACCTCGGCATCTCCAACATCGTCAGCGGCGGTTCCAGCGCAAATCCTGTATTCGGTCCTGTCGGCGATACAGACCAGCGTTCCAAAATCGAGACCTTCGATATTGCGCCGACTTACACTCGCATCCTCGGGACGAATGCCGTCTTCAACTTTGGTCCTTACGTCCGCAAAGATGCCTACAACTACTACCCCAGCGGAAACCCGTTAGCAGATCTTGGACCAATTCAGAACGAGTCGATCTCACAGGAACGCTCGCTCTTGAATGCCGGTGCGCACGCGGATATCACGGTGCAAAAGGGCAACAACAATATCAAGGCCGGCGTCGTCTATCAGCAAACCTTCCTCCGCGAACATGACAATGTCGGCGTGGTCAATCCGACCTTCAACTCGCCCTGCGTGGATGCGAGCGGAACTCCGCAGCCCGGCTTCTCCGATCCCGCTCAATGTACGGGCGCCGGGCTGGTTTCAAACGATCCCTCCGTCGGCGGCACCTATAATCCAGTCTTCGCGCCATATGACCTGACCCGCGGCGGCGCTTACTACGCCTATTTCGGCCACACCGATGTCAAAGAGCTCGCGCTCTATCTTCAGGACCAGCTCAAGGCCGGCAACTGGGTCTTCAACCTCGGCATCCGCGGCGATCTCTACAACGGCCTGACCGTGACTCGCCAGCCCGAACCCCGGCTGGGCGCCGCATACAGCATCAAGAAGACGAACACCATCCTCCGCGTCTCCTATGCGCGAACGCTCGAAACTCCTTTCAATGAAAACCTGGTTCTCTCCAGCGAGGGTTGCAGCAATCCCGTGCTCGCTCCGCTGCTGGCATGCACCCCAGGTGTATCGGGAACGCTCCAGCCGGGCTTCCGCAACGAATTTCATGCTGGTTTCCAGCAGGCCTTCGGCAAGTACGCCGTGGTCAGTGGCGACTACATCTGGAAGTACACGCACAACGCATTCGACTTCAGCGTCTTCGGCAACACCCCGATCTTCTTTCCCATCGACTGGCACAACTCCAAGATCCCTGGCTTCGCCATCCGTGCGGATATACCCAACTACCACAACTTCACCGCCTTCGTCGTCATGTCCTCAGTGGCCGCGCGCTTCTTCCCACCGCAAAGTGCCGGCGCGGGCGCTACCGTCGGGCAAAGCGGCTTTCCCTTCCGCATTGATCACGACGAAAAATTCAATGAGACCACCCACCTGCAATACCAGGTGCCCTTCAAGCGCGGTCCCTGGATCGGCTTCAACTGGCGCTACGACAGCGGACTCACCGCCGGCTCCGTCCCTTGCTACAACAACACCGGCGACCCGAACAGTCCCTGCGGCGCATCCGTCCTTCCCGATGGCACCCCCGCCATCGATCTCGCCGCAACCGGTCTCACCGCCGACCAGGAGTTCCAGGCCGGCCTCGCCTGCAACGGCGTGAAGGCCACGCCAACGCAGGCGCTGCCGGCTCTCTGCTCCGCCACCGGACTCACCTCGAACCTCGTCAGCATTCCCGCCCCCAACACCGAAAACGACGATAAGAATCCGCCGAGGATTGCGCCACGCAGTCTCTTCGACGCCTCCATCGGTGAAGACAACCTCTTTAACACCGACAAGTACCGTTGGAGTCTTCGTCTCACCGGCGTCAATATCGCCAACAAGTACGCGCTCTACAACTTCCTCTCCACCTTCAGCGGAACGCACTACGTCACTCCGCGGGCGCTGACGGCAGAAGTTGGCTTTCACTTCTAACCCGGGTCGTAAGAGGAGCGATGAAGGCAACAACGAACGTTGCCCTTATCGCTGTCCTCTTTGGGAGGTGATCGTGGGGCGAGTCCTTCGTGTGGATAGAGGCAGTGCCAGGCGGGTGCGCGATATCAGGTGGACCGCTCGGCAAATCATTAGTCTGGTGTTGTTGATTGGCATGTTTTCAGCTATCTGCATCGAGCTCGCCCTGTGGCTGAACACTCATCCCATCCCCGAGTAGGCCGCTCCCACAAATGACAAAAGGGCAAGTCTCATCGAGACCTGCCCTTCGCTGAACCTGCAATCACGCAGAAGTTAATTGAGGCCGATGCGGCTGTGATCCATCGCCGGCGTCAACGCCAGCAGCGCGTCTCCGCGATGAATTTTCCCGTACTTGCTCGCCGCATAGACCACGGTGCCCGCAGGCCCCTTCACGGTAAGAAGCTCGTTCGGCTGCAGAGTATAGATGTGACCGTCAATCCTCACGTCGCGAAACGTCACGCCCTTGTTCACCAGCGTCACAAAAACTCGCGCGTCCTTACGCGTCGGACGAAGATCATGATTCGTGCCTGCAGCAGATGCAGATGCCACCGTGCAGAATGACAATGCCAGAAGAGTGAATGAGCGAAGCATACGTCCCTCCGTTGCCTTGGGTGTTGACCACCATTCGTTGGTCGTCCAAAGAATTCGTGCCAATGGAGAGAACATTAGCGGCTCCCGGGAGCACATGGAGGGGCAAAGCTACAATCCGCCGCGCCCACGCGTTGAGCCGTGCATCCGCATCGGCCAGTCGGTGAGTCGGGGGGATGCGATACGTCTGCCTTGGAGGATTCGACGCACTTAGCCCGGCCGCGCAGGCGAGTGTGCAACAATGTCTGCCAGATTCAAGTCGACATTCTCCTCATCCGGAGCCCTGGCATGTTTCGAACGTTTCTCATGGCAGCAGCAATCGCTACCCTTCCCGTTCTTTCCCCCTGCGCGCTCCTCGGCCAGCAAGCGCCGCCACCAGCGCCCTCCGCAGGCAGTCAGCACAAACCGATGATGATGCCCAAGCCGGTCAACCTGAAGGTGCTGCCCAAAGACACTTCGCCCGAGGATCTGATCAA
The DNA here is from genome assembly GCA_963757575.1 of uncultured Acidobacteriaceae bacterium. GTDB lineage: Bacteria > Acidobacteriota > Terriglobia > Terriglobales > Acidobacteriaceae > KBS-83. The sequence continues at coordinate 250,118 of CAVWSD010000002.1, read as the reverse complement.
GATCATGAAGGGCTTCTCACAGCAGCTCGGCGTCCAATGTACCTTCTGCCACGTCCAGCAGGCGGGCGCCAAGTTCCCCAACTTCGCCTCCGACGAGAAGCCGGAGAAGGACACCGCGCGCACCATGATCCTGATGACCAATGAGATCAACGCGAAATATATGTCGCAGATCCACGACCCCGACGCAATGGAGGAGCAGAAGACCGTGGCCTGCAGCACCTGCCACCGAGGCCACAACATGCCCGTGCCCTTCAAAGCGCCGGTGCACTCCAATACGGAGCACTCCAATACCGAGCACCCCGGCACGCCTCCGAAGCCCTAGAAGCGCGGTACTCAACGCGCAATAGCGCGGGGGCGTGGCGGAGCAATGCTGCTCGCCGGGCCGCTTCTTACTATCCTGAGCAGCTATGCGGAAGACACGCCAGGTTCATCGCGTGCGTCGCGGTGGCACCGGCCTCATGATATGCGGGAAGTTTACGAAGAAGCAGGCCGGTCCAATTGGCCTTCCTGGCAGAGGTGAGCGATCACGGGATCGAGTTTCACGTTCTCGATCGCCCCGGGCGAAAACGATTCCACCCGTACATAATGCGGATTGAACAACGACAGCGTCTTGTTGACGAAGATCGTTGGGTGAGCGAGCAGGCCTAGCCGCATCATCTCGCGCGGCAATGTATCGGAGTGGTATTGGCAAATGCCGCTCAACTGAGGATGCGTGCGGAAGAACTCCTCAAGCTGCCGCTCGTATTCCAGAAGCTTCGAGTAGTCTTTTCCCGGGCCCAGTTCCCACGTCATGTCGCCGGTAGCCCACAAACCTTGGTATCCGTCGGCCAGCGCCGTCTGCAGCGCATCTTTCAAAGTCTGCATCATCCGTTCAACATCGAAACGTCCATCGATCAGGTGCCGCTGCTCCGACGACAGCACAAGACTTGCTCTCCCTACTTCATGTGCCACATCGACACCTGCCGCTGCCAGGTACGACCGCATCCCGGCAACCATCGGTGCGCTGTTCAGGTATAGGCATCGATAGTTCTGTCGCAGCTTCTCCAGCGTGACCGCAGCCACCGCCGGCAGATGCTTCGACGGCGCCCCTTGGTAGATCAGGCATTGATGGCGAGGGAGTGGCTCCATGGGAATTCCATTATAGTGACCCGCTCGGTTCTCCTCGGATATGTCCGCCTCCCGACATGCAAAGCTTGCCAGCATTACCAGGGGACGATGGAATCCCACTGCCCGCTGGGGTGGGCTCGTTGCCGTAGCCGATTACGCAGGTGCCACGAACTCCGTGCGGTACTTCGCGGCCAGCGCAGCCGCCTTCGCCTTGAATGCTGCCTCTCCCGCTTCGTCCAGCGGCGGCGGAGGTGTCGTTCTCGTCTCCACCCGCACGCCGACTTCCTCGAAGAACTTCTCCTGCCCCGCAGGCGCACACGTACACAGCGCGCGTACCGGCTTAGCGGAGGCGTTGTGGATCTGGTGCGGCGCATTCGCCGGAATATGAATCGTCTCGCCTTCACGGACTGTCTGCTTCACCCCGCGAAACGTAGCCTCCAGCTCACCCACCAGGATCACGAACGTCTCCTCGAAGTCATGGCGATGCGGCGCAGGCCCGCCACCCGGAGGAATGTGCATGTCGATCAGGCAATAGCGCCCCGCCGTGTCCTCGCCCCGCAACAGGATAGTGTACGTATCCCCCACCAGCCCAAGATGGAGCAGCGAAGCATCCGCATCCGGCCGCGCCACCACCAGCGTGCGTCGAGGATCATCAGCAGGAATCGCGGATGTACCGGCGGACTTTTCAGAAGAATCAGACATCATGGGGCTCCTCGTGTGGGCTGGCAGTTTCAGTGAAACACGTCGTAGAAGAAATACTTGAACCCGACAAATAGAAACACAACACCCACCACTACAAAGAGAAGCCGACCTTTCCATCTTGTGACCGGCCGGCCGCCCACTGCCCCGAACATGCCTTTGGCAGCGTAGAACTGCTGGATTGTGAAGCCAAAATATATCGCCGCGCCACCGACGATGATCGCGATGATTGCTTTCGTCTCACTCATGAAGATCACGAATCTCACTCACAGAACTCAGGCCCAATCATTGGGTGGGGCAGGTTGGCTCGACGGCCCCTGAGTCTCTTAGCTTCTGCTTTGTTTGCCCTGACTCAGTGAAATACGCTTCTGATGAGCCCTTGTCAGCGAAATGGGAAAGCAATCCGTCTTTGAGGATTGTCAGCAGGCATCGCCGAAGAATAAAACTCACGGCTTCGATAAGCTCGTCGAATTTCGTCAGACGTTCATTGTCGAAGGGCCGTCCGGTCCGCGCCCAATAGTGATCAGGAAGCTTGTCGCCATGAGCAATGTGATTACGAAGGCAATAAATCTCCCCGATTACATCCGAAACGGTGATCCCCGGATTTTGTTGCGATGACGGGAGTTCACCCACAGAATATATAGGCGTATTACCTCCAATCAACGCTTTTATACGCTCACCGGCTACGAGCTTGCCGCTATGCTGGCCGTCCCGATTTTGGGTGGTGAACAAAGCCTCGAGCGCTGAAACCCAAAGAAAGAATTGTATTTTCTTGTCAGTGCTCTGCCAGTGACCAGCTTCAAATAGCTGCACAGCCATGCGAAATTTCCAGAAAGACTGATGCATGGCACTGAGGAAAAGAGGTGCGTAGAATCTCAGGGATTTGATGTCTTCCGTCCGGATGCTAAAAAGTCGCTGGTTCTGTGGCACGTCAGCGTACGGATTGGGAACATCGAACGGGCCAGGAATGAATCTGCCGTCGTCCCTGATTTGTCCTTCGCAACATTGAGCGCGCTGCAAAGTCGGGCGGATGATACGAAGACAAACGGCAATTTCTCGAACCAGAAGTTGTGCTCGTTCCATCTGCTCAGCGTCGAGAATGATCTCGTTCGTTGCCACATTCAGTTCATATTGCGGGAAGCGGTAAACGATTGCATACCTTAGTCGCCTGAGTTCTTTAAGGGCGTATGAGCCAAGCCCGTTCTCGTAAATATCGAATGCATCGTCGGGAAACCGCGTGGAAACGTCCTCGATGTGCACCCGATCAGTTATCTCGAAAGGCACTAATGTGAGATCAAAATCCCCGTCTTCCCAGCCGCCTCGCTGCCGTCCGATCGCAACGCGCTCGATTGGATATAACGCAAACTTCATTGTGGGTTGCTCGGTCATGTCCTTTATCTCCTGCCCGCTACTACCCACTACATCCGAATCATCAGGCAATTGCCGTAAGACCCTTCGCATCCGCCAGCGAAAGCAACTTCAGCGATGGTCCACTCGGAGTCTTCTCGCCACGTTCCCATTGCGAGACCGTCGTAGGCGACACATTCAGGTGATGTGCGAAGACCGCCTGACTCACATGCGCCTTCCGCCGCAGCCGCACAATCGCTTGCGGCGTGAAAGGCTTCACCGGAGTCAGGCAGAGATTGTCAAACTCGCGCATCGTCTGCGCGCTGATAAGACCTGCTTCATGAAAATCCAACGCCGTCTCATGAACTACGGCGAGGCGATTGCTGCGACGCTGCTTTGCCATCTTTCACTCCGTCTCTTCGGATGATTTCAATCAATGTGCCCGCCGCCAGGGCTTCGGATATCTGCGTGTCGCTCCAACTGAGCAGTACGCCTGCCAGTTTCCGATAGGCCTTCAACTCATCCTCAGTGAAATTCGCTTTGTCCTTCTTCGCAAAAATGTCGATGAAGATCGCCCGGTTTCCTTTTCGGAATACGACGATCGTCCGCAGGCTTCCAGACTTCCCCTGTCCCGGCCTCGCGAGACGCTGCTTGATCAGCCCGCGTCCCAGGTTTGCTTCGATCAGGCCATCCTCAGCCTCGCTAACACACCGGATCAGCCAATCAGCGTCAACACCTTCTGCCCTCGCGAGCCGGGCAAATACCTTCGTCTGAAAGATGCGAATCCGGCCCGGTTGTGCCACGTCTGCACTATAGCACTGAGTGCTATAGAAGACAAAGGACTATCGTGCTTGGCAAACCTCACCCAACCAAAAACCACCGCTCATGAGCCCGCCGTAAAACCCCAGGCATAATCGGAATCCCCGAAGCCGACCCCACCACCGCATCCACCCCGCAGTGCGGACACAGCCCCGTCTCGTTTCCAGACTCATCCTCCAGCCAGCGCACAATCTCACTCGGAAAATAGATCCGCTCGCACGCGATGCACCCGCACACCTCGCTCGCTTCGAGCTCCATCCGGTTCGCCCGCGTGTGCCGGTGCAGCCGGCTCGCCTCGCGCTCGCGGTCGAATCGCGTCCGCATCACGGCAAATAGCAGCCCCGCTGCGACAAATAAGGGCCAGGTCAGACTGAAGCCAGAGAGAACCGCACCCCATCCGCCGGCAGCCCACACCAATCCGGCCAGCGAAGCCACCGCGCCCGCCGTCACTCCAATCGCCGCCGCCCGCGTCTCCCGAAACGCCGCCGCTGAGGGAAGCACGCATACCAGCGGCAGCAGCGTCACCCACCCATGCCCGTTCGCATGTACATCCACCAGCCCCTGAGCAATCGACACCGCATCGCCGAGCACAAGAATCAACTGCGCCCACAGCAGAACAACCTCAACGCGGCTTCGGATCAACGCGCTCCGGATCAAAAGGACAAGAGGGGCGTCGCTACTGCACTTCTGCCTTGGTGATGTTGAACTTACCCCCACGATTGTCCACGTGGACGATGGTCCCTTCCGCGACCGAAATCTTTTCGGCAAGCCACTTCGGAATCGGCACCACGAGGTCGTCGCCGTCAATCTCCGAGATCTGGTGGCAGACCAGATGCAAATCGCAGCCGCCATCATCCAGCGGTATACGGATGACGAGACGCGAGCCTTCGCGCTCGATCGGTCCGCGCAGAGATATCAGATCGTCATCCATTGGGTGGTCTCCTGCGCGCTTGCTGCCGATTGCTGTCCCATCCTAGCAACGACATGGCAGATTAGTTTCTTCCACGCAACGACGCGGGTGCCTTCTCGACCCATATCAGGAATGTCAACAGCTGAGAACCCCAAATACCTGCCGGTTCTTTCCACCCATTTCGCTAGACTCTAAATAGGGGCATCACAAACAGAAAGTCTGCGCCAAAGCCCGCCGCCACTAAGTGCTTTGCCTGGACGAATTTACCGGTAAGCTCTTTGGAAAGACGATTTTAGGCCACGGAAGGCCACCTATCCCGCAGAAATAAAGAGAGTTACTGGCCAGCCTCCCGCACCGGAAGGGGGGAGGGGGGCAGGTACCGTTACCCCCAGGAAACAGCCAGCAGCAGCACTCCAGGCGTTCTCAGCACCACGCCGCAGGCGCCGTGCCCGTGCGGCCAGCGCTCACTTGACGCCGATCACCGCGGTCCCGAACGGCGGGATCGTCATGTGGTCCAGCCGGATCGTCTTCTGCTGGTAGCCGTAGCTGTTCAGCAGCATCAGCCCGACGCCGCCGGTCACCCCCTGCGCCGTCAGGTCGTAGGTCACCATCTGCGGCTTGTCGCTCATGTTCAGCGCCACCAGCACCGACCGCCCGTTCCCCAGGTAGTGGCGCAAAAACGTAAACACATTCGGGTCATCCGGATTGATCGCGACGTAGCCGCCGTTCACCAGCGCCGGCTCCGTCCGCCGCAGCACCAGCAGTTGCTTGTAGAAGTTCAGGATCGAATCGGGCTTCTTCGACTCGACATCGACGTTATACGTCACCGAACTCGGGGGAATCGGCAGCCACGGCTTCACCGTCGGTAGCGTGAACCCGGCATTCGGCCGCTCCGGTGTCCACTGCATCGGTGTGCGCTCGCCGTCGCGGCCCTTGTCCTTCGGCCACCCGGTCACGCCGACCGGGTCGCGCACATCCTCCACCCGGGTGGGCACCGTGGTGCGCATGCCGATCTCCTCGCCGTAGTACATCTGCGGCGTCGCGCGCGGCAGCAATTCGAGCGCCGCCATCAGCTTGGCGATCTCGTCATTGTGCTTCCCGTCGCCATAGCGATCCCACATTCGCGCCTGGTCATGGTTGCTGAAGAAGTACTCCGGCCACCCATGCGCAGGATTATTCTCCACCTCATCGAAAAGCTTGCGAAACTTGGTCGCGGAAAGCTCATTCGCATCCGCGATCTGGAAGTCCATCGGCAGTTGCACCTCGTCGTTGTGCGTGCCATACATCTTCGACAGCTCGACAATGTTGGGCTCGTCCGCCTCCGAGATCAGCACCGGGTTTCCCGGATAGCTGTCCACCAGCTTTCGTATCTCCTTGAGCACGTCGTGCACTTCCGCCAGATTGTCGGTGTACTTGTGCTCGATGTTCGGATCGCCAAAGGCATTCTTGCCCGGCAGAATCGGATCATCATGCAGGTTGGGATCCTCAAAGAGCCGTGAGGCAGCATCGATGCGGAACCCGGCGACGCCCTTGTCCAGCCAGAACCGCATCGCATCGTACATGGCTTTGCGGACTTCCGGGTTGCGCCAGTTCAGGTCCGGCTGCTGGATATAGAAGTAGTGGTAGTAGTACTGCCCCGTCTTCGGGTCGAGAGTCCATGCCGAGTGGCCGAACCATGACTGCCAGTTGTTCGGCGGCCCGCCGTCCTTGCCGTCGCGCCAGATATACCAGTCGCGCTTCGGATTGGTCTTCGACGAGCGCGACGCCAGGAACCACGGATTCTGGTCCGAGGTGTGGTTCATCACCATATCCATGATGACGCGGAGGCCCTGCTGCTTCGCCGCCTTCATCAGGTTGTCGAAGTCACCCATCGATGCCGTACTGCGGATCGATGGCCTCGTAGTCCGCGATGTCGTAGCCGAAGTCCACCTGCGGCGAGGGATACATCGGCGTGATCCAGATAGCGTCGACCCCGAGCGCCTTCAGATAGCTCAGCCGCTGTGTGATGCCCTTGATGTCGCCGAGGCCGTCAGCGTTCGTGTCCTGGAAGCTGCGCGGATATACCTCGTAGATCACGGCGTGTTTCCACCACACATCGCCGTTGGTCTTCAGCGGTTCCGCCTGCGTCTGCGCCGCCGCCGAACCCGATGCTGCCGCCATCACCAGACAGAGCAATACCAACAATCGCCGCATGAACACGCCTCCTGAGGGCAAGCGACAGCATACGCGAAGACCGTCGCGCCCCGCACGCGCGTAGCCTTGACCATCATGCCTCCGGCCACCCACAATGCAGCCGTGCATCCCCTGCTGGACCAGACCCGCTCGCTGCTGGCCGCCCCCCTGGCCGGGTGCTCCGCCGAGCAGCTAGCCCGCCATCCCTCCGGCGATCCGGCGCGGTGGAGTGCGTGGCAGGTCATTGAGCATCTCTCCGCCACCTGGCGCTCGACAACAAATGGCATTGAGGATCGTCTGCAAAAGAACAGGCCGTTGCGCACCCGTCCCACGCTCGCACAACGCTCAATGCAATTCGCGGTCTGCGAATGCGGCTACTTTCCCCAGCGCCGGAAAGCGCCGCTCCCGGTGCACCCCGGCGAACCATCGGGCGAACCGCTAAGCGGAGATGAGCTGATCGCCCGCTTCAGCGCTACGCTCGCGGCGATGGATTCGATGCTCAACCGCATCGAGCCACAGTCGAAGAATGCGCCCGTGCTGACCCACTTCCGCCTGGGGCCGCTGAGCGTGCGGCAATGGCGGCGCTTCCATCGCGTGCATGCACGGCATCATGTTGCCCAGATCGAGCGCGCCATACGCGGCGCATGATGCGGAGCAGGGAATTGCTGCTACTTCACCTGGCTCAGCAGCAGCTTCCCGATGGTTTGCAACTGCATGTTCGAGGTGCCCTCGTAGATCTTGCCGATCTTCGCGTCGCGATAGAGTTTTTCGACCGGGTAGTCCTTGACGAAGCCGTAGCCGCCATAGATCTCCACGGCCTTGCTCGCCGCGCGCTCCGCCACCTGGGAAGCGAAGTACTTTGCCATCGCTGCTTCTTTTACGAAGTCCAGACCGGCGTCCTTCAATCGCGCAGCGTTATAGACCATCAGCCGGGTCGCCTCGATCTCCGTCGCCATCTCGGCAAGCTGAAACAGCACACCCTGGAACTCCGCAATCGGCTTGCCGAACTGCTTGCGCTCCTTCGCATAACGTGCCGCGTGGTTCCACGCTCCCTGAGCGAGCCCCAGCATCTGCGCGCCGATCCCGATCCGCCCCTCGTTCAGCGTCTCGATCGCGATCTGATACCCCTTGCCAACTTCGCCAAGCACGTTTGCCGCGGGCACCTTACAGTCGTCGAAGATCAGCTCGCAGGTGGATGAGGCGCGAATTCCGAGCTTGTCCTCTTTCTTGCCAACCGAAAAGCCGGGGAAATGCTTCTCCACCAGGAATGCGGTGATGCCTTTGTAGCCCGCGCCGCGATCGACCGTGGCGAAGACGATGAACAGTCCTGCCTCCTTGGCGTTGGTGATCCACAGCTTCTGCCCGTTCAGAACGTAGTGGTCTCCCTTGCGCTCCGCGCGCGTCTCCAGCGCGAACGCGTCACTGCCGGAACCTGCCTCGCTCAACGCGTATGCGCCTACCATCTCCGTCGCCAGCTTCGGCAGGTAATGATGCCTTTGCGCCTCGGTCCCCCGACGCAGCAGCGCATTGATGCACAGCGTATTCTGCACATCCACCATCACGCCCACGGAAGGATCGATGGCGGAGATCTCTTCCACCGCCAGAATCGCCTCGAAGAATGTGCCCCCGGAGCCGCCGTACTCTACGGGAATTTCAATTCCCATCAAACCGAGATTGAAAAGCTGCGGCAGCAACGATGGATGGAAGTGTTGCTCCTCATCCATCTTGCGCACCAGCGGCCCGATGATCTCACCGGCAAATTGGCGAACGGTATCGCGAAACATCAGCTCATCTTCCGAGAGCCGGCTCAACGGCACAGCATGTGGCGATTCCAGGGCAGCGACAGCGGACATACCGACACCTCACTTCTGAAGATTGACGTGGAGAGAAGCCGTGCGGTCTCCATCCAAACGGAAAAGTGTAGCAGGCTGAGCGAAATGCGCGCACCTTGTTGGATCGCGCCATCTTGCAATGTCAGCGCCTCACCGTTTCTTTGCCGTCAGCATGAGAGCCACGGCAGATGCGAGAGTCAGGAACATCGGCATCACAAATGCATGCTGAGGGATTTCACGCGTTCCCAGTCCGCCCAGGAGAGCGCCGCCGGCATAACCGATCCAGCTCAACAGGAAGGCGCTGGTCCTTTTCAGCGTGTCCTGCGAATCCGTCACCGCCTCTCCCAGCTTCTCCAGATCACCGGTGACGAATGTGGTGTTCAGGTGGAGGCCGCCGATATATTGGAAGGCGCCATTCTGGGTGCCGAGCATCGCAGCCAGCAGCAACAGTAGTAGGTGCCCGTTGGCGCCCGTGCTCTTCCACCCCAGCAGCAGCAAAACGACCGCCTCGAACCCGAGAATGATGAAACGCTGTGTGTCCGTCACGCGCCTGTCCGCGCGTCTCGCCAGCAGACGCGCGAGAATCACGCCGGCAAGAAATGCCACTACGAGTCCGCCGCGCAAGGCCGCTTTCCCAACCTCTCCCTGCAGCAGAGAGATAGCGAAAAGCACAGTGTTGCCCGTCATGTTCGCGACAAAAACCTGCCCGCACAATAGATAGGCGATTGCGTCCACCGATCCTGCGAGCGCACACAGCAGGCATATCAGCGCGATCGCGAAGATCGTCGGCCTCTGAGCATGCTGCATGAATAGTCCCGTTGACTAGGATGCTGCGAAGCAGACCAAGCGTGCTACTGCGGACCATGTGTATGCGCTTGAGGAAGCGACGTCAGGCTGGCAGACCAGGCCCGCGCTCTGCCGCGATCTGCGGGCTGCAGGATTCCGAGCGCCGCCGCGATACCCATGGCGAGCGATGCACGATCATCAGCTTCTCCCGGGACAGGATCTTTCTCGATTGCGTGCGCGCATGGTTCGCCCACGGGCCCACCGGGTCGAGCTTGAGATAGACCGTCCAGTGGCGCAGCGCACGACGCCGCTCCCCGGTACGCTCGTACGCCAGCGCCAGGTTGTAGTGCGCGTCGGCGTACTTCGGCACCAGGCGGATCGCCTTGCGGTACGCTTCGATTGCATCAGGCAGCCGCTCCAGCTCGTCGAGCACGTTGCCCAGGTCAAAGAACGCCAGCGCATATCCAGGATCGGAGACGGTGGCGCGGCGATAAAGTTCCTCCGCGCGGCGAAAGGCGCGACGGTTGTAGCAGATCGTTCCCAGGTTGATCGATGACGGCGCGTGGTGTGGATCCAGGTGCAGCACGCTCTCGTAGCCCTCGGCAGCTTCTTCCATCTGGCCGCCCTCTTCGAGCTGCACCGCGTGCAGGAACAGCGCAGACACGCGCGATTCCAGCGCAACAGGATTGGCGCTGGTGTTGGGAACCGCGCTCAGCGTACCGGGGGCGGGTGCTTCAAAATCGAAGACGAACTGGCGCGCGATCGGCTCCATCACTGCGCCGGAGTGGCGAAAGAGCACGCGCGAGCCCCGCCGAGTGGCCGTCGCCTCCAGCAGCGGATTGCTCATGCCGGAGACTGCCTGCATCGCGTCTACCGAAGCCCGTATGTTGGCTACGGAAACCCGACTCGCACCAAGGTCGCGAAGTTTTCGCAGCTTGACCAGATCCTGGAAGCTGTACGAGTCGCCTGTCTCGATCAGGCCCGCACGCTCCCATGCCGTCATCTGCTTGGCATGAAGGCGCAGAATGCGAAGAACGTCCTGACGGCTATATCTGCTCACAGCGCCACGCTCGTCGAGAGGCCGAAGGCCCATCTGCTACCAGACTGCTAACGCGATTATGCGGAGCAGGAAGGAGGGGTGCAAGCTGCAAAGCTGAAATAGAAGAGGAAAAAGGGGTACGAAACCCGAAAGGAACCGAAGTAGGTTCCACCTCACCTGGATTCCGTTATTTGGAGCCGACGACCGGACTTGAACCGGTGACCTGCCGATTACGAATCGGCTGCTCTACCAACTGAGCTACGTCGGCGTTCCTAGTGGATTGTAGCGTCGCCCGGCCCGTACGGTAAAGCCGCCTGAGTGCCTCGTGCAGCAAGCCCGGTCGTTGCAATATTTCGTGAATCGAGCACCCAAATTGAACGTCTCGACGAGAGCGCCCACATCACATGAGAGCCATTCGCGCCATCAGCGCAGACCCGAGTTCCCACTTGTGCGCGGCAAAGCGAGAGGAGCCGATACACATCTCCCGGGGCGCGCAGCATGCCGGCCTCATTCGTGTCCGCCATCACTCCGCTCCGGAAGCTGCCCTATCGTCGAGAGTGTTGAAGCAAATCTGCTGATCCACCGAGCGAACCGGTCCAGCAGACGTGCAAATGGCTCCGACGCGGCGCATTGCGATAGAGAAAAAATGCGAACGGCTCTTCCAAAAACCGCGCCCCGGCACCCCACCCGGACGCGAAAAAGCCACCCGGCAACAGGGTGGCTTTTTCTCTAGGGAGAATAGTTCCAACGGAGGCAAGGCCATCAGAACTTTCTTGGCGTCATAGTATGGGCGGCCTATTGGGGTGTCAAGGCCAAATCATTTTCACCGTAAACGCAAGATTTGAGGCAGTTTGCAGGAAGTACACCTGGCGGTGTTACGTCCCTGTGCATTCTCCGTTTCTTCGCCTGAGGGAGGATTCTACCCAATATAACTCATGATGTTTGTTGGTTTTACTCACAGAGCTGCACCATGCCTGGTTCATTTAGGGGCCATGACAGACGTAGTCAGCCGGCCACAACAGGTCGCGCTTCCGCCACACTACCGCCGGTCATCGCAAATTGAGCTTGATGAATTCCATGTCCTCCATCGAGGAGGCTGGCTTGCCGCGCGCGACCCGATAGAGCGCTCGTCCGCCACCCAGGAAAAGCCCCAACAGGAATGTTGCCCCGCAGGTGATCAGGCAGAATGTCACGACGTTGACCAGCAGTCGCGCAGCCTTGGTTGGTTCAGAGACGTATCCTGCCGGGTTGTTCCAGGTTACGGAGGCTTCGTAGTTGACCTTGTCCAGCAGCTTGTGTGCGTCTGCCGCATCGAAGCCGCCGCTGGTGATCGCCACCAGCAGACCGCTGCGCCGCGTGGCCAGCGCCTGCCTGTTGCTGTTCTGGAGCGCTTCTGTGAGCGGCTGTGCCGGCTGGCTGCCGGCCTTCAGGTAGGCAGCGATCGCGCGCTCCCGCTCCGCGGCAATCTGCGGCGTGGGGTACTCGATGATGGTCAGCGTGCCCTCACCGCTCCGCAGGTTGAAGCCGCCGCTCACAATCTCGGGGCTCTTGCTGAAGTCGATCAGCGCTGCAGGCAGCACTCCACCGCGGCGCGCGAACGCCTCCGGTCCCAGGAAGTAGCGCGTGTGCGTTTGTTCCAGATCCGTGCGCGGCAGGAAGCCCGGCAGCGGGGGCGGCACACCGGCCGATCCGCCGATCATCGGCACCTTGTCTGCCAGCTCGCGAAGCGCCGCGGCGGACATGGCTGTCAGATGATCGAACTTCGCGTCCACGACCGTCGCGCCATTCCAGAAGAGCACGCGGTCACCATTGGCCGCGCCACCCTTGCCAATATCCTCCGGCGCCATGCCTGGGACGCGGTAGAAGGTGTATGCAGCGTAGGCGCCCGAAGCGTCTGCAAAACGCATCGCGCGGATGGTCACAGTATTGATGTTGTTCTTGTATGTCCCGGAGGCGAAGTCGCGGAAACCATCCTCGACCAGCACCTGCGCATCGCCGGGGTCCGCCGTCCCGGGAGCGGTTGTCTTCTCCAGCTTGCCCTGCAGATCGAATCCGGCAAAATTCTCCGGCAGCAGCGGAGCGGGCATGGCGGTGGCAATCACCTTCTGCGAAGACGGAGCCGATTGCGCGGCGAGCGGCAACGTCACAAAGAACGGCGCCAGAAAGTACGGCGAAAGGAGAGCCGCTACTACCACGAACGAGAGACGAACTGGACGCCCACGCAGCAACATCACTTCTTATTTTACTCTTTTGATCCCGCCCTCGCGTCTCAATTCCTGACAGCAGTGAGCGCCTAGTTGCCGGTGATACGGCTGCTGTTCTGCGCGACTCGCAGCCCGCTCAGTCCGCTCACATATTTAGCGACCCCGCGATAGAGCGACTCGGCAATGCGCTCGCGATACTGGGGAGTGCGAAGCTGCGAGGCGTCCTCCAGATTGGTGAGGAAGGAAATCTCCGCCAGCACCGATGGCATATTGGCGCCGATCAGCACCACGAAGGGCGCCTTCTTCACCCCGCGATCGCGCAGCCCCGGATTGCCGCGCTCGAGCCCTGCATATAACGAGGTGTCCACGTCCGCGGCAAACTCGCGCGATTCATCGATCTTGTCTTTCAGCGTGATCTTCTTCACCAGGCCGGAAAGTTCGTGGATCGACTCATCGGAGACCGCGTTCTCACGCGCCGCCACCTCCAGAGCATCGGGCGAGGTGGTGAAGTTCAGGTAATAGGTCTCTACGCCGCGCGCCGTAGGATCGGAGCTGGAATTGGCATGCACGCTGATGAACAGGTCCGCCTGCGCTTTGTTCGCGATCGCCGTGCGCTCCTCCAGCGGGACAAAGGTGTCGTCATCCCGCGTGTAGATCACATCCGCACCCATGCGCTGTCGCAGCAGCTTGCCCAGCCGCAGCGCAACGTCCAGCACCACTTCCTTCTCCTGAATGCCGGCAGGCCCAAGCGTGCCGCAATCGTGTCCGCCATGCCCTGCATCCACGACGATGCGGCCGATCTTCAGTCCCAGCGCGCGGGTCAGCGAGCGCTGCCCATCCAGCGTCGAGCTCGCTTCGTGCGATGCGCCTCTGGGAATTGCGACCTCATCATCGCTGCCGTCCGCCGTTTCATCGGTCGCTGAAGCGCGATGGCCTGCACTGCTCCTGGCAGTATTGCGCGTGGAAGCAGAGGGCAATGGAACCTTCACGCTGGGAGCCTCCGCAGTTGCCGCTTCGGAGGAAACCGGGGACGGCACAGTCTTGACGCTCGCGGCAATCGGCTGCGTCGTCGGCCGGCTCGTCGCCTTCACCTGATCGGGCCGAGTGCTCACTGCGGCAATGTCGCGCAGCGCACGTGTGGCCTGGCCGCCGCTCTGGCTGCTGGTGGCTACCGGCTCCGGCGGATGGATGTTCGGCTGCGCCAGAGGCGGTGCTGCCGATGCCAGCGGCTGCGCCAGGTCATTCCCTGGTTGTCGTCCGTGAATGTCTCCGCCATGGACATCACCGCCGTGAATATCAATAATCAGCCGCCACGGGTTCGGCAGAAAAAATGCCGAGTACTCCGTCACCTGGTTCACATCCAGCACAATGCGCGTGACGTCATTCGAAAATTGGGCCACCCGGATCCGCTCCAGAAAGCCATCATCCGTCACATCCATGGTCCTGCCGATCAGCTCCGGCGCCACGCGAGCTCCGTGCAGATCGAAATAAATGCGGTCAGGATTGGGCGCGCGCGCGGCTTCATACTGCACCTGGTCCTGCAGGTCGATTGCCACCCGCGTGTACACCGGCGTGGACCAGTGACGCACATTGGTGACCAGGGGCAACGGTCCGTGGTGCTCCTGCGCGGCAACGCGCACCGCGCCCGTGAGCACCGGCTGTCCTGCAGCCGCATTCGTCGCAGGCGACGTCATCGCTGATGCAGATTGCGATAGTCGCGGCTGCGCAGCGACCTGAGGTGGCGTCGACGGCCGATTGGGCTCGGGTTTTTGTCGGCGCTCGACGGGAATCAGCTTGTTGACTCGTGGAGCGGTATCTGCTGGACCATCCTCGACGACTATTGTTTGCGGGATCGTGCCGCGTGCTGGTGCTGTTTCGAGGGATTGCGATCTAACTGGGCGAACCTCCGGCGATTGCTCGTCCGGATCGTTATCTTCTGCGATGTCGCCTCGCGACGCATCCGCCGGCCTCTTCGGTTGCTTTTGATGTTCGATCTCCTTCAGCCCAGCGCGCGCCTGCGCAACCAGCGGATGCCGCGGATAGCTGTTCAGAAATTTTGCGTAAGCAGCCCTTGCCGCAGCCGGATCATGCAGATCGTGCAGAAAGATCGACGCCTCTGCCAGCAGTGCCGGCGCTCGATAGGGGCTCGCCGGATATTGCGTTCGCAGAAACTCAAACTGTCCGACGGCGCTCAGCAACGTCTTTTCCTGGTGCAGGATGCGGCCCTCTTCCGCCAGCAGCCCCGCGACCATATTCACCGCCTCGGGCGCCTTCGCGTCGGCGGGGTTGCCGTGATACACACTGCGGTACGCATCCAGCACCCGCTCATACCCGGCACGAGTCCGGGCTTGCTCGGGCTCGGACTCAAGCGCATCGCGCAGTTGCTCCGCCCGCGCAAACGAATTATGTCGACGCGCGCTCATCGCGGGCGAGCCCAGCAGCGCGAACGCCACCGCAATAACGGCAGAAGACACGCCGTGGCGGCGTGCAGACGAGAAGAGGAGCCGTGCCGGCATAGGGTTTGACGAGGTGCACATGTCTCCTGCCGATGTAGACCCGAAAAACGGAGTATGGACGCACCTTTTCATTCAGAAAAGTTGGTCTCCGCTCCAATCGGACCGGCCACACCTTTAGAAGCAATGCGTTCGCAACCAGAACACGCTCATTATAGGTTGGTAGAACTCGGCTGAAGGTGCGAAGAAAGGCTGGTGGATGCCTAGTTGAATACCCTGTGGCCTGTTGCTTTGAGCGTCAGAACCGCTGTTGCAGCGTTTCGCTGTATTCGTGGTCGAGCTCGGTGGCGACACTCTCGTACACCATCAACTCTGACTGCACTGCTAGTACCTTTTGTATCGCCGCAGTAGCGTCATCGCTCTTCACCGCCTTCGTGGCTTTTGTGTCGACGTCGAAGATGTAAAGAACGGAGAAGGAGCTTGTGTAGGCGTTGGTGATGCGAGTCGTCTGATCGGTAAAGAGCTTCTGCACGTCATAAACTTCGGCATACTTCTTCACCTCCGGATAGCCCATGAAGGAGAATGCACCGGTCTCGTGCGCAGTGTTCCAGCTTGCATTCGCCAGTGTGGACCTGCTCAAGTGAAGAACGACGCTCAGTCCCTGCGCCTCCGGATTCTGCTTGAGTTTTTCCAGCGCTTCAATGTCGTTCTTTACCTGGGTCTGCTCTTTGTGAATCTGATTCAGCGCATTCTTCAGGTCCTTCTGATTGTCCTTGATCTCGCTGCGGATATTCGCCCGCGCCTCATGCACCAGGTGCCGGTGATGCTGCCATTCCACGCACCCCTCAAGACTGAGCGCAATAAAAAGACCGACCGTGATGGTGGCCAGATGGATGAAGATATCGCGCCAGCTATGCGCCGCTTCATCCGGCGGATGAATGTCGTCGATCACTGGAGATTCCCCCGTGGCATGTGCATCGTCTCTCTCGCTCACCCTTCTGACGCATCAGCCTAGCAGATTCCCCACCACCTCCGGCGCGCCGGCCAGCGCCGCATCGAGCTGCGTCGCATCCTTGCCGCCCGCTTCGGCCAGGTCCGGCCGTCCACCACCGGAGCCGCCCACGCGTTGCGCGATCTGTCCCACAATCTTTCCCGCCTGCACGCGACCGGTGAGGTCCTTGGTCACGCCCACGATCAGCGCAACTTTTCCATCCTCTGCCGCCGATCCCAGCACCACCACACCTGAGCCGAGCTTGTTGCGCAGGTTGTCGACGAGCGTCCGCATCTGGCCACGATCAAGCGCAGCCACGCGCTGCGACAACACCTTCACTCCTTTGATCTCGATCGCCTGGTCCGTCGCCGACGCCACAGACGATGCAGCCGACTTCATCCGCGCCTGGTCCAGCTCGCGCCGCAGCCGCTTCGCTCTTCGTCCTCGCATGTGCCGTCGAAGCGTCCGACGCAGCGCCTCCGACCGCTGCGGTAATCCTCGCCATCCGCGGTTCGCCTGCTTTGACGAATGCGTCGCAAACTGCTCAGCCACGTCAGAACCTCGACGCTTCGGAATTCTCTCCAGTGCGCCCATGCCGCTCAACGCCTCGACCCGGCGCACACCGGACGACACACTCGACTCGCCGGTCAGCTTCAGCAACCCAATCTCGCCCGTCGCACCCGTGTGCGTCCCGCCGCACAGCTCGGTCGAGAAGTCGCCGATCTTCACCACCCGCACCCGCTCGCCATACTTCTCGCCAAAGAGCGCCATCGCCTTGTACTCGTTCACCGCAACATCGATCGGCACATCGACCAGCGTCTCCACCTTCGTATTCCCCAGCACCTGCCGGTTCACCATGTCCTCAATATCCTGCAGCTCTTCATCCGCCACTGCGGCGAAATGCGAGAAGTCAAAGCGCAGCCGCGATGGCGACACCAGCGAACCCGCCTGCTTCACATGCGTGCCCAGCACCTCGCGCAGGGCTGCATGCAGCAGATGTGTGCCGGTGTGATTGCGTCGTGTCGCATTGCGGAACTCCGCGTCGACCACCGTATCCACCCGCATCCCCAATGCGATCGGCTGCTTCAATCGAACGCGGTGCGAGCGCACGCCCTGCACCGGCAGCGTACAGCCCAGCACATCGGCCAGCACCGTGTTGTGATCATCCGAGCGCAGCCATCCATGATCGCCAACCTGTCCGCCGGAGTCGGCATAGAACGACGTGTGATCGAGCACGATCTCCACCTCTTCGCCGATTGCAGCCGCGGGCACTCCGGCGCCATCGCGCACAATTGCCAGCACCTCGCAGTTGGTAGACACAAGCTGCGTATAGCCTTCGAAGGCAGTCTTCGGCAGCTCGCGATACGCCGGGCTTGCCGAAGCCTTCGTGCCGCCCTTCCATGAAGCGCGAGCCCGTGCCTGCTCCTCCGCACGCGCCGCTTCAAATCCAGTCAGGTCGAACTCCAGCCCCTGGTCCCGCGCAGCGTCGACCATGAAGTCGAGCGGCATACCGTATGTCTCGTAAAGATGAAACGCCTTCGCCCCCGGATACGTCACCGTCGTCGTCTTACTTTTGCCGGCGAGCAACGGCGCAAAATCCTGCTCCAGCCGCGCCAGCCCCGCCTCCATCACCCGTGCAAACTGCCGCTCCTCCGCCATCACCACCTTGCTCACGCGGTCCGAGCTCTCCTTCAGCTCGGGGTACGCATCCGCCATCTCATCGCGGACGGCGAAAACCATCTGGTACATGAACGGCTCATTCTGTCCCAGCAAACGTCCATGCCGGATACCGCGCCGCAGTATCTTGCGCAGCACATAGCCGCGCCCCTCGTTTGCCGGCAAGACGCCATCGCTGATGAGGAAGGTCGCGGCGCGCGCATGGTCGGCAATGATGCGCAGAGAGGGATTCGCCAGCTCGCTACCTCTGCGTCGACTGCCGCTTGACGATGCCTTGGAAGGTCGTCATGCCTAGCTCCGCGAGTCGATCCAGCCACTAGTCCCGCCGCCTTCTCGATCAGCGGAACAAAGAGGTCCGTCTCAAAGTTCGACAGCTTGCCCTGCATCACAGCCGCCATGCGTTCCAGTCCGGCGCCCGTGTCAATCGAAGGCTTGGGCAGCAGCGCCAGCTCTCCCTGCGCACTGCGATCGAACTGCATGAACACCAGATTCCATATCTCGACGTAGCGCGCGTCATCCTGTCCGAAGGGCAGATCCTTGCCCGGCGGTCTCTGATGCCTCCACGCCCATGTCATAAAAAATCTCTGAGCATGGGCCACACGGGCCGGTGTCGCCCATCTGCCAGAAATTGTCCTTCATCCCCATTTCGAAGATGCGCTCTGCCGGAACGCCCTGTTCCAGCCAGAATGCGTGCGCCTCTTCATCTCGCGGGACGCCATTCTCGCCTTTGAAGATGGTCACGTAGAGGCGGTCCTTGGGAATACCAAACCACTTCTCCGAAGTCACCAGCTCCCACGCATACGCAATCGCATCGCGCTTGAAGTAGTCGCCAAAGCTGAAGTTGCCCAGCATCTCGAAGAAGGTGTGGTGCCGCCGCGTGAAGCCGACATTCTCCAGATCGTTGTGCTTGCCGCCGGCACGCACGCACTTCTGCGAGGAGGTCGCCCGGTTGTACGCGCGATGCTCCAGGCCAAGGAAGACATCCTTGAATTGATTCATACCTGCGTTGGTAAACAGCAGCGTCGGATCGTTGGCAGGGACAAGCGAGGATGAGTGCACACGGCGGTGCCCCTTCTCCTCAAAGAACTTCAGGAACAGCTCACGAATCTGGTTGCCGGAACGGGCTTGCATACGTTCAAGTCTACAATTCGCCGCATTAGAGCGCTTCCCGAGATGCTTCCGCGCACGGCCAATGCAAGACACGCCATCGGGCATTTTCACTGATTTCTTACGGTGAATCCGGCGACAATGACTCTCCCTGTCCACCATGCGCGTTCGTCTAAATACAGTTGCTTTGCTGGCGATGTTCTGGATTTTGCTCGCGACAGTCGCGCGAGCCCAGGAAATCCGAAACGTCCCGCGGTTCACCATGACGCCGGACGGCGGCTCATCCGCGTCGACGACTCCGGGCTTCTTTCGCCGCCTCGCGAACTATTATCACAACGACTGGTTTCCGCCGCCCCAGCAGCCTGGCACGCAACTGACCCCCGCGCCGCAGAAACGCGGCTTGCCTTCGCCGCTTGATTCGCCCCCTCTGCCGAGCAGTGACTGGGGCTACGGAGGCTCCCCGGACATCGGCGCTCCTGACGGCAACAGCTACCCACTGATGACTGCCATCAACGGTGCCAAATCCCGATCGAAGATCTACGGCTGGATCGAGCCGGGTGTAAACGTTTCGACCTCCAGCCATACCAACCTGCCTGAGGTGTATGACCAGTATCCAAATTCCATCCACCTCGATCAGCTTCTGCTCTACGTGGAGCGGCTGCCGGACACGGTTCAGACGGCACATTTTGACTGGGGTTATCACTTCACCGCGGTGTACGGAACGGATTACCGCTACTTCACCGCCAAAGGCTACTTCTCCCAGCAACTGCTGAAGTTCAACCGGCAATACGGAGCCGACCTTCCTATCGAATACGTCGATCTCTACTTTCCACGCGTCGCTGAAGGGATGAATGTGCGCATCGGGCGGTTCATCTCCGTGCCCGGAATTGAGGCGCAACTGGCGCCGAACAACTACACTTTCAGCCACTCCATCCTTTATTTCGTCGACCCGTTCACCGATACAGGAGCGATCGCAAGCATCAAGCTCTCCAATCAGTGGCTGGTACAGGCTGGCGTCACCGACGGACACGATGTAGCACCTTGGACCAATGACGCACAACCATCCGGCACGCTATGCGCGAACTACACAACCCGCAGCGTCAATGACAATGTCTACGCCTGCGCAAATGGCATCAACGATGGCGGCTATGGTTTCGACAATCTGCAACAGTTCGATATCACCTGGTATCACCGATTCTCAAAGACAGTCCACATCGCCACCGAGAGCTGGTACATGTATCAGCATGGTGTGCCCAACATCGCTGGCCGCGTGGCCAATCCCATCACGCCGGAGCCTGGCACCAATGGAGCAGCATGCCGCATTGGCGTCCTGCGCTGCACAGCGCCCGAATACGCCATCGAAAATTATTTCGAGAAGGAGTTCTCTTCGAAGCTCTTTCTTTCTTTTCGCTCCGAAGTAGTCAACGACCGCCGCGGGCAGCGCACCGGCTACACAACGAAGTACTCAGAGAACACGCTGAGCCTCACCAGGTGGATCGGAAGCACCATTCAGATCCGTCCGGAGTTGCGCTTCGAACATGCCTACGATCAACCAGCCTACGATGGAGGCCGTACCCACTCGCAGTTCACCGCCGCATCCGATTTAATCTTCCACTTCTGAGGAACGGCGATTCCTGCTATTAATCCCGATCACAACGTCTCGTCAGTGTCGGCCGCGCTCAATTCCTCCAGCGCAGCCTCATCCGGTACCCAGTTGCGCAGCACCTTGAAGACGGTTGGCGGGGCGAATCCGGCGGCAATCAGCCGTCGCATGGTACGCGCTGCTTCCTTTTTGTCCTTCGGCTGCGCCATGCGTTTCCGTTCGATGTACGCGCGCGCCAACTGCTCTTCATCCACATTCTCGTAGGCAGCTTCCAGCGTCGATGCCACAAGCTCGGGATGCACACCCTTCTGCATCAGACCCTGCTGCACCCGCCGTCGGCCAAGCTTGTTGTTTTCCTGGCGCAGCTTTGTGTAGTCCGCGGCAAAGGTCGCATCATTCAGGAAGCGATACTCCTTCAACTTTGCCACGACGGTAGCAATCTTCTGCTCGCCTGTTTCGCCCGTTTCGACGCGGGTGCGCAGCTTGCGTTTGAGTTCCGCGACCGTCTGCGCGCGCCGCCCCAGCGATGCTGTCGCGTAGTCGAATAAGGCCGCCTCAGTCAACGGTTCCCGCGGCTTTTTCGGTCGTTGGCTCAGGCCCATCGCATCACTTCGCAGCCGCCGGCGCCTGCGTCCAGCGGTCACACCACGCATTCACCGTCTTGTACCAGAGCTGCGAATTCTGCGGCTTCAGCACCCAATGGCCTTCATCGGGAAAGTACAGCATCTCCGACGGCACCCCCAGCCGTTGCAGTGTGGTGAAGAGTTGCATGCCTTCGCTCACATCCAGCCGGTAATCCATTTGGCTGTGCACCACCAGGGTCGGCGTCTTGAACCGCGTCGCGAACAGCATCGGCGACCACCGGCGATACATCATCCGATTGCTCCATGGCGTCCCGCGGAACTCCCACTCGTTGAACCAGAGCTCGTCACTCGTTCCGTATGCCGATTCCGGGTTGAACATGCCATCATGCGAGACGATGCAGCGGAAACGGTCCGTGTGCCCCAGAATCCAGTCCGCCATGTAGCCGCCGTAGCTCGCGCCCAGTGCACATTCGCGTCCCTTGTCGAGGAAAGGAAATTGCGTCTCCGCGGCATCCAGTCCGCGCATCAGATCGATATACGGACGGCCGCCCCAGTCGCCATTCACGCCGTCAACGAAGGCCTGTCCGTACCCCGTCGAGCCGCGCGGATTCACCATCACCACGGCGTACCCATCCGCCGCAAACAGCTCCGCATTCCAGCGGTAGCTCCAGGTGTCGCCCCATGCGCCTTGTGGGCCGCCATGCATTAGGAACTTCACCGGATACTTTTTGTCGGGATCGAAGCCCGGTGGCCGGATCAGAAAGCCCTCTACCCGGACCCCACCAGAACCATGAAACCAGTAGTGCTCCATGTCCGGAATATCCAACTGCGCCAGCAGCGCACGGTTCAGCCGGGTCAGCGGCTGCTCCGTCACGTCCGACGGCTCTGCCAGTGGAGCAGCACGCCTCGCATGCGTGCTGCGCAGATGCAGCGCGGGCGGCTTCACTGAGGCAGCGGTCTGCGTTGGATTCTTCCGCGGCACCGATTCCTCGGTCAGATTCAGCAGCGTCACCTCCGCTGGCCGCCGCACCGTGGTGCGGCTGGCCACCATGTGCGTGTTGTCCGGAGTCACGTGCAAGTCGCCGTACTCGCCGCGCCGCGCAATGTAGCTGCGCTGACGCGATGCAATATCCAGCTGGAAGATAGGCTCCTCGCCCTCGTCGCCGGCGGTGAAGTAGATGCTTTGTGAGTCCGGCGCCCATACGAATCCGTCCACCCAGCGATCGAAGTCGTCCATTGGCAGCGCAATCTTCTTCGTCGTGCGGTCATACAGCGCGAGCCGAAAACGATCGCTTTCATAGCCGGCGCGTGCCTGCGACCGCCATGCAATGTACTTGCCGTCGGGCGAGTAGGCGGGACTGAAGTTGCCGCCCGCGCTGGTCGAAATCTTCACCGGCCTGGCTGCCGGATTTGTCAGGTCGAGAGTCCACAGGTCCACATGGGTGGAGATCGCCGGCATCGGATCGGTGTTTTCCTCGAAGGTCAGCTCTTTGCCATCCGGCGAGAAGGCATACGGATCCGGACCACCCATCGAGAAGGGCGGCACTGGATGCTGGTCGCCTGGATTCAGGTCGCGCGCGGCACCGCCGCTCACCGCCTGCAGAAACAGATGCGCTCGCCTCTCTCCGGTAAATGCATTCCAGTGCCGATAGAGCAGATGGGTGAAGATCTGCGCCTTCACCTTGCTTTCCTTCTCCGTCTTTGCGCGTTCCGTGTTGCAGCTTTCTTCGTCTGGCCCGGCGCCGCACTCCGGATACACCGAGGAGGTATAGAGAATGTTCTTCCCATCCGGCGACCACATCGCTCCGTCAGCACCCATCGCGGCGTGTGTCACCTGCTGTGCATCCCCTAACGTGCCGCTGTGCGGATCGAAGCTTGCGATGTAGACCTGCTGTTCGCCATCGCGCGAGCTTTGAAAGAGAATCTGCGTGCCGTCCGGAGAGAAACGTCCATGTCCCTCACCTGCGAGCGCGGCGGTGACGGGCTTTTCCTCCATCGGCTTGGAGCCCACACCCGTCGGAACCACCCACAGGTGGGATGTTTTACGGTTCTGCTGCAGGTCCACATCTGTAACCGCGAACAGTACCCAGTGACCATCCGGGGACAACGACAGATCATCCAGCCGCCGCATGTGCTGCATGTCTTCGAAGGTCATGGGACGCCGCGGCGGCAGCGTCTGCGAACTCTGCGAATGAAGCGAGCAGGGGAGCAGAACAGGAAACAGCACCGCGGCATACAAGCAGAAACGCATCTCGAACTCGCCAGAGGAGATTGCAGGACTCCCTATCCTACCGTCTCCTGCCGCCGCCGATAGACAAACAAACGCGGAGACCGCGCCCAGACATGAAGGACACGATCTCCGCGAAGACGTCCTGGCTGCGGATTACTGCGGATTGCCGGGCCCGCTGTTTGTGCCGCTCGGCGGAGGCGGCGCGCCGGCACCCGGCGCAGCGGGTCCACCGTTTCCATCTGGAGGTCCATCGGGCCCGCGCCGTTCCCGTGGTCCACGTGCGTCATCTCGCCCGCGGCGATCATCACGCCTCTCCGGTCCAAGCGTCTGCAGTGTCTTCCACTGCGCAGTAGTCAGCACGCCGCGCAATCCCAGCAGCATCCGTGCATTTGCCTTCTCCAGTTCCGCCCGCGACTGCGCCACCTTATCGATCTGCGCCAGAATGCGAGACTCGTCCGGTTGTTCCGCCGACAGAAGCGGCTCCAGGATGGCCTCGTCCTTTTCTACCGCCGCATGCTCGTCAATGAGCTTAAGCCGGCTCTGCAAAAAGATGTCGTCCATCTTCTTCTTCTGGTCTGCACTCAGGCCAACCTTCTGCGCGGTCTCCGAATTGTCCCACCATCGGCCGCGCGGCCCCATGCGGAAGGCGTGCTCCATTGGCGGCCGGTGCGGCGCCATCGGTCCGCCGTCCATGCCCGGACCCTGCATCGCCGCCATCGCCGGCGGTGGCGGCGCATTCATCGCCCTTTCCTGCGCCATCACCGGCAACCACCCGCCAGCAGTGCTGCTGCAGCCGTGCAATGGATCATGCGCATCTTCGCTGTTTGCCTCATCGTGTTTTCCTTCTCCCTGCGTATATGTAAAGCTGTTGGTTACAGAAAGCTATTGCCGCGATGCCGTGGCGTCGGTCGCCCCCGTAGCATTGCCTTTCGCTGTATTCCACGACAGCGGCTGCATCGCCTCCGGCACCACCTGCGACACATCCTGGTCCACCTCTTCCAGCAGCGCGTTGTCGCGCGCCAGTTCCTGCTTCTCCTGTTGTTGCTGCCGCTGCTCGACCTGCGCCTCGATCGCGGCACGATGCGCTCTCCACCGCGGAACACCCACGGCAAACATGAGCAGAAGCACCGCGCCGACCACCGCCCAGGCGGCAACCATGCTGCGCCAGCTCCGTGCCGCCGCAGCTTTCGACTCCCGCCACTCCTGCGCAGCCGCGGCTTTTGCCGCGTGCCACTCCTGAGCCACCGCGGCTTTCTCCTGGCCCCACTCCCGTGCGGCCGCCCCGAACCAGCTCAGCGCGTCAGCCAGCGGCCGCGTCTGCGCCTGGCACTCGGCGCATGCGGCAACGTGCGCGCGCTCCGCCTCACTCGCGTCGCCCATCTGCCACCGCGCCATGGCTCCTTCGTTCAAATGTGCGCTCATCCTCTCGGTCATCGCGCCTCCCCCACCTGCTGCTTCACAACACTCAGAGCCCGATACAAATGCGACTTGACCGTGTTCAAATTCAACTGCATCGCTTCTGCGATCTCCGGCAATTCCAGCTCTTCCACAAACCGCAGCAGAAAGATGCTGCGCTGCCGCTCGCTCAATCTCTCGACGGCGCGCCATACTGTCTCCACACGCTCCTGCGCGATCAGCCGATGTTCGGTCGAACTCGCCATGTCCGGCAGCCGGTCGCCCATCTCTGTCGCGTCCAGCATCGCCGCCCGCCTCCAGAAGCGCAGTTTCATGCTGCGCTGGTGGTCGCGCACCAGGTTGACCGCAATGCGCATCAGCCAGGTGCTCATCGCGCACTCGCCGCGGAAGCTCGCACGCGCCGTGTGCGCCCGCAAAAAGCAATCCTGCGTCAGGGACGCCGCCACATCCTCATCACCCGTCGCAAACAGGATGTAGCGAAAGACACGGCCGCGATAGAGCCGCATCCATTCCTCGACGCCGCTCGCCTCATTCACCGCAGGAAGCTCACTGGCGGCCATGGCATTTGCGATCACATCTTCCATGCAGACACATAGACGAGCTCCCGGCGACGGAGTTTACAGAAAAAACCGGCGAAGAGATGACGAAGGAGCAAAGGCGCGAGAACCGTCAAAGCAGTGTGGCGCTTTCGAAGGCAATCTGCGCCGCCTCCGCCGCCGGCAGTGTCCAGACGGCTAATCCCGCATTCGGGGTGCTCAGCCGTCCGGGCTGGAAGATGCTGCGCTTGTTTGCCTCTTCGTCCAGCTCCGCGCCCGCCCAGCGCAGCGCGCGACACACCCGTGCCCGCACCATTGGCTCGTCCTCGCCAATGCCGCCGCCGAAAATAATCGCCTCCGCCCCGCTCAGCGCCGCCAGGTACGCGCCAACTTGCTTCATTACTGAGTAGCAGAACATCTCCATCGCCAGCGCAGCCCGAGGGTTGGCGAGCTGCTTCATCAGCACGCGGGTATCGAGCGAAATCCCGGAAATGCCCAGCAGCCCGGATTTTTTGTTCAGAAAATCGAGCGCGCCTTCCACATTCATGCCCGCCCGCTCCATCAGCATCTCCACGATCGTCGGATCCACGCTGCCGCTGCGCGTGCCCATCATCAGCCCTTCGAGCGGCGTCACTCCCATGGAGTTGTCGACCGCGATACCGTCGCGAATGGCAGTCGCCGAGCACCCGCTTTCCAGATGCAGTGACACCAGCCGAATCTCCTCCAGCGGCCGTCCCGTCTCCAGCGCGTACCGCTCCAGCAGCGAGCGATGGGAGAAGCCATGAAATCCATAGCGGCGAAGACCATGCTTGTCCGCCAGTTCCGGCGGCAGTGGATAGCGCCACGCCACCTCCGGCATCTTCCGGTAAAACGACGTATCGAAGCCGGCGGCGATCTTCATCTCCGGCGCATGCTTGCGCAGTGCGCGGATCACCTCCAGTGAGCGCGCGTTGTGCAGCGGAGCAAAACGCTGCAGCGCTTCGATCTCGCCTTCCACCGCCGCATCCACCATCACCGGCTGGTCGAAATGATCGCCGCCATGCACCACCCGCACCGCTGCCAGAGCGACATCCTCGTAATTCGCGCCATGCCCGCCTGCCTGCTCACGGAGCCAGTCCAGCAGCACTCCCGTTGCATCCGTGAAGCTCTTCGCCTCCACCTCGTGCGATTCCGCTGGCTCCCGTCCCTGCATGCGCGAGAAGCTTGCCGGCTTGTTCTTGCCGATGTTCTCCACCATGGCGCTCGTCCGCGTCTGGCTCTCGCAGCCGAAGCGCTGTCCCGTCCGCACTTCCACCACATCCGCTTTCAGGGAGTTGCTGCCCGGGTTAAGTGTCAGGATGATCGCCACGCCACAACCTCTGCGAATGAAGCTCGGGACCTCGCGAGAGCCCGCCCCGCACTGCTATTCTGATGCTGTTCCGCTGTCGGCACGCCTCGCCGGTACGGGCTTGCCCTGTCTTTTTCTGCCGTGCAACGTCTTATGTGTTTGGGAGCCTGTCGCTTCCTGGTCAAGCTTCCCGCTCAAGAGGTATCTCCCCTTCATGTCACGTCTGCTCTCGCTCGGTCTGCTCACTCTTCTGCTTTGTCCGCTGCCGCGCTCGCACGCTCAGGCCAGCTACACCCAGTTGCAGCCAACCGACTCCGGCTACGGCGCGCTGGATAAGTCGACGCCATCCATCCCTCCGGACCAGATCATCCAGAAGTTCGCCGCCAAGGAATCAGAATTTCGCCGCGCGATGGACCAGTACACCTACACCCGCAGCGTAAGAATCGAAACCATCGGCGATGATGGAAGGCCAGACGGCGGCTATCAGCAGGTCACAGACATCTCCTACGACGGCAAGGGCGCCAAGCTCGAGCACGTCACCTTCGCCCCGGCCAATTCTCTGGAGCGCATCATCATGACCCCGGCGGATATGTCGGACATTGAGCACCGTCTCCCCTTTGTGCTCACCACGGAAGACCTGCCCCTCTACAACATCACCTACGTCGGCCGCCAGAAAGTAGATGACGTCGACACCTATGTCTTCGATGTCGGGCCGAAGAAAATCGAGAAAGGCCAGCGCTATATCCTCGGCCGCATCTGGGTAGACCAGCGCGACCTGCAGATCGTAGTCGTCAGCGCAAAAAACGTCCCGGACGACCTGCGCCCCGGTCATGAGGACCTCTCGCTGCCATTCACCACCTATCGCGAACAGGTCGATGGTCAGTACTGGTTCCCCGTCTACAGTAAGGCGGATGGCGTGCTGCACTTCGGCAGCGGCAAGGGCTACGTGTCGCAAGATGTGCACGTGCGCTCCATCGTGAAGTACAGCAATTACAAGAAGTTCGGCTCCTCCATCAAAATCACCTTTGAAGGCCAGGACATCACCAGCAAGGCCCAGCAGCCCGACGCGGGCAAAGCACCTGCTGGCCAGCCCCCAAGCCAGCCTCCGAATGCAACTCCGGCCGCGCCACATCCCTAGAACGGATCCGGACCAGATTCAGCACGCTTTGCCCAACAACCTGCCGCACCGCTGGAGTAACGAGCCAGCGGCGTGATATCAACGATGGGCATGACTTCCAAAACGCAGGATCCGGCAGAGGCAGCAAAGCGCCGCGCCGCGCAATGGGCAGCCGCCCAGGTGGAAGACGGCATGGCCGTCGGTCTCGGCTCCGGCTCCACCGCCGCGCTGGTCATCGACGAAATCGGACGCCGCGTCCGCGAGGGTCTTCGCATCGTCGGCATCGCCACCTCCATCCAGTCGCATCGTCAGGCTGAGTCGCTGGGCATCCCGCTCACCGACTTCGCACGCCAGCCCGAGCTCGATCTCACCATCGACGGCGCCGACGAGGTGCTGCGCGGCACGTTAGCGCTGATTAAAGGACACGGCGGCGCGCTGCTGCGCGAAAAAATCGTCGCCATGGCCAGCCGCCGCATGCTCGTCGCGGTCGATCCACGCAAGATCGTCGACACGCTCGGCTCCGTCTTCACAGTGCCGGTAGAAATCGTCCCCTTCGGCTGGGAGACCACGAAACGCCGATTGGACAACCAGGGCTTCGACTCCGAGCTCCGCAGGAACGATGATGGCGAGCCCTACGTCACCGACGGGCAGCACTACATCCTGCACTGCAAGCTCGTCGAATCCGGCCTCACCCCGGAGCAGGCAGCCGCTGCATTCAAGCGCACCACCGGCGTCGTCGAGCACGGAATTTTCCTCGGCATTGCCAGCAAGGTCGTGATCGGCAGCGCGGATACACTGGACTTTCTCGAACGCACGCAGAGCTGACGCATACGACCTCGCGCGCTCCTGCCGGATACAATTAAGAGAACGTTCACCATGTCCACTCCCGTCATCCCCATGCAGCATGTCGTTGACGATCTCCGCATCCGGTCTGCCAATGTGGTGGACCCGCCGCTCACACTTGATGCCGAGCGGCCCATCAGCGATGCCGCGGTCAATCTCGTCTATCAGACGCGTCAGCAGATCCTCAAAATTCTTTCGCTCACGGATCGCCGCCTCCTCGTCGTAGTCGGCCCCTGCTCCATCCACGACACCGCGGCGGCGCTCGACTACGCGCGCCTGCTCAAACCGCTCGCCACCGAACTTGAGCAGGACCTTCTCGTCGTCATGCGCGTCTACTTCGAAAAACCGCGCACCACCGTCGGCTGGAAAGGCTTGATCAACGATCCGCATCTCGACGAGTCCCATCGCATCAACGATGGACTGCGCATGGCGCGCAATCTGCTGCTCGATCTCGCCGAGATGGGCGTCCCTGCAGGCAGCGAATTCCTCGACCTCATCACGCCGCAATATCTCGCCGCGCTGGTAAGCTGGGGCGCCATCGGCGCGCGCACCACGGAGAGCCAGCTCCATCGCCAGCTCGTCAGCGGTCTCTCCTGCCCGGTCGGATTCAAGAACGGCACCTCCGGAGACGCCGGCATTGCTATCGAAGCGATCATCTCCGCCCGCCAGCCGCACACCTTCCTCGGCCACACCAAGGACGGTCAAACCGCCATCTTCGCCACCGACGGCAACCCCGACTGCCACCTCATCCTGCGCGGCGGTCGCGGTGTCACCAACTACAGCGCCGCCGATGTCGAGCGCATCGCCGGCCTCGAAACTAAGGCCGGCCTCGAGCCTGCCATGATGATCGACTGCAGCCATGCCAACAGCCGCAAGGACCACACGCGTCAGCCCCTCGTCTGCCGCGATGTCGCCGCACAGATTGCCAACGGCGACCGCCGCATCATCGGCGTGATGCTCGAAAGCAACCTCGTCTCCGGCGCGCAAAAGCATGTACCCGGCCAGCCGCTGGTGCGCGGTCAGAGCATGACCGATGCCTGCATCGGCTGGGACGACACCGTGCCCCTGCTACGCGAGCTCGCCGCCGCCGTCCGCACCCGCAGCTGACGTTTTCGCCTTTCCAACAAGGACTGTCATCCTGAGCACAGCGAAGGACCTGCAGTCTGTTCGCAGCGCCACGGCCGGGTGCCCCATCCTACGCAACGCGTAGGGTGGGTGTTCATCACGCTTCATTCGAAACGTGCTCCAGCTTCAGCAGCTTCTCCTTGCGTTCCTTGCCCCAGCGATAGCCGGTGAGCTGTCCGCTTTTTCCCACCACGCGATGGCACGGCACCACCAGCGCCAGGGGATTTCGCGCACATGCCCGGGCCACCGCCCGCACCGCGCGCGGCTGCCCCAGCTCCGCAGCCACAGCCGAGTAGCTCCGCGTCTCGCCCCGTGGAATCGTCTGCAGCAGACGCCACACCCGCTGCTCGAAAGCCGTCGCCCGCAGATCGAGTGGTAGATCCAGCGCCACCGGATGCTCCGTCATACGCGAGATCACCGCGCGCACCGTTGCCCCCAAGCGCTCATCGTTCATGGTTGCGGCCTCAATCTCGGCAGCAGGGAAGCGCTCGCGCAGCTCCCGCTCTATTTCAGCGACATCATCGCCCAGCGTCACCGCGCACAAACCGCGTCCGGTCGCCGCCACCAGCACCTTGCCCAGGGGACAATCTGTCACCAGAAACCGAATCTGTTCGCCGAGTCCGCCTTTGCGGAATCGCTCCGGCCGCATCCCCAGACGCGCCTCCGCGCCTTCATACATGCGACTGGAGGAGCTGAATCCCGCCTCGTAGATTGCGTCCGTCACGCTGCTGCCGCCCGCCAGTCTGTCCCGCAGCAGCGCGGACCGCCGGTCAATCTGATAATGACGTGGGCTCACTCCGAGCACCCGCTCGAACATCCGCTGCACTGTGAACGGGCTCATCGCGGTAAGCCGGCCAAGCTCCTGCAGCGTCACCGCTCGATCGACATGCTGGTCCAGATAGTCGCATAGCCGCCGCACCATCTCCGCCTCTGCATGCTCACCCGCCGGATAGCAGCGCCGGCACGCGCGATAGCCTGCCGCCATCGCCGTATCCGCATTCGGGAAGAAGCGAACATTCTGCCGCGCCGGCCGTCGGCTCACGCAGCTCGGACGGCAAAAGATTCCCGTCGTCTCCACCGCATACACGAAATGCCCATCCGCCGACGCATCGCGCGTCTGCACCTGCCGCCACGCCTCTTCGGTATCGAAGGGGACATCGAATGCGGCCTTCATCTCCACTAGCTTCACTGTCGTTGGAACCACCTGTGTCGTCGCCATGTCAGCATACTGCGCTTACAGCCGGAGCGGCGCGCTCCGAATCTTGCCGTAGAAGTCAGCAAATTTTGCTTTAGTGTTTCGCGGGAATCTCAATCGGGACCGGCGGAGCCACGTGGCGCACCTCCGCAAAGTTGCCCTGGTCGATTCCCACGCTCAGCCGCCCGCGCGAATCGATGTACAGCAGCCCCTCGCCCAGCGGAACATCGCTGAATGTCTTCACAAATGGGAGCACGTAGGGGATCCCGGCAATCGTCACCGGCACGCGATCGCGCAGCGTGTAGCCGAGCTTCGCAAACGCCTCCGCCGGCACATTTGTCACCAGGTTGCCGAACGGGCCATCGGTCCCGATCACCTGCCCGTGCAGCCCATTGGCATCGATGGCCGCCGTATTGTTCTTGAGCCGGACGAGCTTCTCCAAATCCAGCGCCGGGCCCAGCCTCGCTCCAGTCATCGCCGCGCGCCAGGTGCGCCCCAGCGGGCGAGAAGATATCCCGTCCATGGAAGGTCGAGGACAGCTTCGCGCCAATCATCCATGCCGGATTCGTAATCTCCCGCGCACCCGCCAGTCCATCGCGCTCGGCCAGTTGCGTGATCATGCCATTGTCCGGCAGCACGAAATACTGCCCCACTTTCGACTTCGCGATGATCGCCTTGCGCGTGCTTCCTACCGTCGGATCGATCACCGCGACGAAGACCGCATCATGCGGGAAGTACGGCGCCGAGCCCGCAAGAAACCGCCCCGCCTGCGCAATATCGAATGGCGTCACCTGGTGCGTGATATCGATAATCGTCGCGTGCGGCGCAATGCCCAGCATCACCGCCTTGCAGATGCCGACCGCGTCATCTTTCACATCGAAGTCGGTCATGAAGCCGATGACACGCGGCCCAGGCGCCGATTGCGCCCGCAGCACAGGGAATGCGAACAGCAGCAGCACAAGCAACGTGCCGCCAATTCGAACTCCAATTCGAACCACAGAGCGATGGAATAAGGAACGTCGCAAAAGCGTCTCCCGTCAACAGAGAGGATGGCAGCTTGTGGTCAGCATATATGCGCTGTCAAGCGACTCCGTCAGGGCAGCAACCCGAACTCCACAATACCCGTCGGCGTGCCCACGAATACCTTCCCATTCACAATCACGGGCGTAATGAACTTGTTCCCCGTGAATGCATCGCGTGCGTTTGCCGCCTGGTTGCTGTTGTAGAGCTCGTTGCTCAGGCTACTCGCATCGTAAGCGTGCAACACCCCTGTGCCCCCCGCTGGACTCTCCAGCGCCCACACAATCGCGTTCTGCGTTCCATTCGCCGAAACGCTCGGCGTGCTCCCGGGGTACGGAAACACCACCGCCGACTGGCTCGAGGGCGTCGTCGCCAGCTTCGCCTGGGCAATAGGAAAGGCCTTCAGCGTGTCGGTTTGGCCAGCGTAGTACACCGTACCGTTAAAGTACGCGGGTGACGACCAAGCGCCTTCCGCCAGAGCGCTTGACAGTTCCTGGTAGAGGTTGCTGTTGTCAGCCGACTTGAACTTGCCCATATTGTCGCGGTCCGCCACGTAGATATTGGTGTCTTTGCCTGCGCCCACCAGCAGGTGACGCACCGTGCCATTCGCGTCGATCAAATCCGGCAACAGCATCGCACCACCGGAGCCAACGTCAACGTCGTGGGCAGACTCGTAAACCGACTTATACGGCTCGAAGTAATCCGCAACTTTGAGTTTGCCGCCCGCCGTGCTCAGCTTCACGATCGCATTGCCGTAATCCTGCATGGAAGGGAAGCCGTCGCTGTCGAAAGTGGGATCAAGTGTGCCATTCGCATCGAGGAAGAAGATGTTTCCGCTCGCATCGGCGGCCAGCCCATTGCCGGACATCCAGATCGCTCCATCACTGCCGTTCGGCGTCAGGTTCAGGATCGCAGTCTGCTGCAGCGTGCTTTCGCTGTACGCCATCACCCATCCGGTATAAGCGCCTATGTCGCAGTGCGAGGTCCAGGCAAGATAGATCGTGCCATTCAACAGCAGCAGCCCCGCGCGCTCCGCATACTGTTTAGGGTCGAAGGGCACATTGCCGCCCGACGACCCTGCTCCGGTGCCGGGATAACTGCCGCTGATCTCCACAGGACTGCCGGGCTGCTCCGCTCCCGTCGTCAGGCTCAGCGCATGCAGCCGCTGATGATAGTTGCCGCCGGTATCCTTGCTCATCATCACGGCAAAAATCATGCCCTTCGCGCGATCGATCACCGGCGTCGACGTAATGCCGATCTCCGGAGAGATCTGGCCGCAGCCATGATCGTCGCTCGGCGCCTCTCCGCTTCCCAGCAGCGATTTCGTCCACAACGGCGCCACCTTATTCGGATCGGCATCCGCATTGAATGCGTACAAGCTGCCGTGTTCCGTTGCCATGTAGAGGACATTCGTCGCAGTGCCGTTTACGTTTAAGCCAGTCAGGTAGAGCGGCTGTGCATCAACCTTCCCGTCGGCAGGGAAGAATGCGATTTTCCCGAAGGTTGCGCTGCTCACGTTCGCCGGCGTCAGCGCTGTCTCCTGGGCATTCAATCCGTCGCGCGAGTTGTCGAAGTGATAGGTCGTCACATCCGGAATAGCCGGCGTCTGGACCGTCAGAGCCAGCGTCGCGGTGTGCGACAGCGCTCCCGCAGTCCCGGTAAATGTCACTGTGGAAGCGCCATTTACGGTTCCGGCGCTCGCCGTCAACGTCACATTCTGCGCAATCCCAGGCGTCAGCTTCACCGATCCTGGACTTGCAGTCACGCCCGCAGGCAATCCGGTAATCCCAACCGCGATCGGTGAGGCGAAGCCGCTCACGGGTGTCGCCTGCACCGAAAGCGCAGTGCCCGTGGACCCTGCGACCAACGTCTGTGATGCGGGCGCCACGGTCAGAGAAAAATCAGGAAGCGGCGCGGCGGTTGTTGTCAGCGCGACAGTCGCGCTGTGGCTGAGCGTGCCCGAGGTGCCGGTCAGCGTCACCATTGCAGACCCGGACGCGACCGTCGCGGCCGGCGCGAAGCTGATGTTCTGCGCGACGCCAGCCGCCAGGGTAAGGGTGCCAGGTTTTGCCGTCACTCCGGCGGGGAGTCCGCTCAGCGCGACCGCGACTGGCGCGCTGAATCCGTTCACCGCATTGGCCGTCACGCTCACCGACTGGGCCGGTCCCCCGCCGGTCAGCGAGGCCGTTGCCGGGGAAACACTCAGAGTGAATTCGGGAGTCGCCGTGGTAGCGGGCATGTGGGTGCCGCCGCATCCCACCATGATTCCGGTAATTGTCACTACGATAGTGACGAGAAACGAACCAAGCAGCCGATACCTGCGCATCGCCAGTCCTCTCGCGGCCCTAGCAGCCCGCATATGCAGAATAGGGCAGACGAGCTCTGGATGGATACGATGCGTTTTGCAAAAGCGAAAGGCCCACTTCAAAGAAGTGGGCCTCCCAAGACTGGATCCTGCTCGGAAGCTACGCGTTTGCCGCAACCGCGGTCTTCGCCCCCTGTCGCAGGGCGTCCGCCTTGTCGGTGGCCTCCCAGCGAAAATCCTTGTCCGTCCGCCCGAAGTGGCCGTAGGCGGCGGTCTTTTTGTAGATGGGACGCCGCAGGTCCAGCGACTCGATGATGCCCTTGGGTGTCAGCGAAAAATTCTCGCGGATCAGCTTCTGCAACTCCACTTCGCTGACCTTCCCCGTGCCGAAGGTATCCACCAGCACGCTCACCGGCTCTGGCACGCCGATCGCGTACGCAAGCTGCACTTCGCAGCGATCTGCCAGCCCCGCGGCGACAACATTCTTCGCGATGTAGCGCGCCATGTACGCGGCCGAGCGGTCCACCTTTGTCGGGTCCTTGCCGCTGAACGCGCCGCCGCCATGCCGGCCCATGCCGCCATAGGTATCCACGATGATCTTGCGCCCGGTCAGTCCGGTATCGCCCATCGGGCCGCCGATGACAAAGCGTCCCGTCGGATTGATGTGATACTTCGTGTCCTGGTCCAGCAGCTTCGCCGGGATCACAAACTGGATCACGTTCTTCAGAATGTCGCGCCGCAGCTCGTCATTGCCCACGTGCTCGGCATGCTGGGTTGAGATCACGACCGCGTCCACGCGTACCGGCTTGCCCTTCGCGTCGTACTCTACCGTCACCTGGCTCTTGCCGTCGGGACGCAGGTAGGACATCTGCCCGTTCTTGCGGACTTCCGTCAGCCGATGCGTCAGCTTGTGCGCCAGTGAGATGGGCGCCGGCATCAGCTCTTCCGTCTCGTTCGTCGCATAGCCAAACATCATGCCCTGGTCGCCGGCGCCGCCGGTGTCCACGCCCATCGCGATATCGCCGGATTGCTTGTTGATCGTCGAAATCACCGAGCAGGTATTGGAGTCGAATCCGTACAGCGCATTGTCGTAGCCGATCGCGGCCACAGTGCCCCGCACCAGCGATTGAAAATCGACATAAGCCTGGGTTGTGATCTCACCGGCAATCACCACCAGGCCGGTGCAGGTCAGCGTCTCGCAGGCGACGCGGCTGAAGGGATCCTGCTCCAGGCAGGCATCGAGTATCGCATCGGAAATCTGATCGGCAATCTTGTCCGGATGACCTTCCGTGACCGACTCCGAAGTAAACAGAAACTTATCGCGTGGTTGTGACAAAACGAGCTTCCTCCTATACCTTCTCTGCCAGCAGACCGGAACGTAGTTGGAATTTCATTCGGGGTCGAACTGCGGCGGGCAGGCAGTCCCAACAAGAAGCGTCTAGGACCACTCAGTTACGGTACCAGACCCCGCGAAGACACGGCAAAGCTCGCTGGGCGGAACTGCGCCGGACGCCGGTAAACGGCCCGATTTCGCATCTCAACGGAATGCCGCTTCCATCGTCGGCTTCCTTACTGCGCCGCCGGCTTCTGTATGTAGATTCGATAGCCGGCAGGCGGCTGCGGTCGAGACCACCAGCGAACTAGGTGCGGGGGCGTGCGCTCCACCTTGAGCGTGTAATGTGCGCTCAGCCACTGCGCAAACTCCGGCCATGCATCCAGCTTGCGATACCCGCTTGCGCCATCGAGAAAGAAACCGCTGACCACGATGAATACCAGTGGCGGTTTCGTTTCGATCGCGTGGAGAAACTGCCGCCGCGAAGCAACAACCGCCGCCTGATCCGATGGACCGAACAACTCGACGTCACCGAGCGTGCCCGTGGCCGGCAGCAGGCGCAGCGTGTAGAGCGTCGGCAGACAATCCTGGACCGTGTCCAGGCACTGCACGCGTCCGCTCAGGTCCCCGGCATGCAGATTGCGCAGGTCCGCCGCCAGCATCGCGTCGAACTCCTGCGGCCTCGCGTCGAAGCGATGCACCTTCACTAACGCGAGCGGCGCCAGTATCAGGCATCCGCAGCAAAGCGCGGCCCATGCCACGCAACGCACAGGGCCACGCCTGCGCCACGCCGTCGTCAGGTCGAGTGCAATCAACGGCAGCAAACATCCGAGCATCGGATATCGCTGATAGGGAAGCGCCTTGCCCTGGACCAACAAGGCCGCGAGATTCAGCGACGCGGCGGTCGCGATCAACAGCCGCTCGAACCGCGGCCACTCCGGTCCGCGCAGCACCAGGCAAACCAGCCACAGCAACACCAGCGGAAGCAGTGGCGAGATGCTGTGCGATGCCGTGAAGCCGAAGGGCCGCCGCTCGTGCATCGCGTAGGAGGGAAGCAGCACGCGCTCCGTGGTCAGCCATGCTGCCAGCGCATGCTTGCGCTCCAGCCACAACAGCATTCCAGATATCGGAGCAGCCATCGCCGCGATCCCGATCGCCGTCCACATCAGGAAACGCCTCAGCCGCCCAGCCGGGCCTTCGATAGGAGTGGTCTCGCGCGCGTTCGCCGCGTCGGAAGGATTCCGCCACCATCCCGCACCATGGGCCGCCGCCATCACCAGCAGAACCACGCCCAGGGGTCCGGCGGTTGGCTTGATGGTCGCGCCGCATCCCACAGCAACTCCGAACGGCAGCAGGTAGACCCAGCGCGCCTGCCGCACCGCTTCGAGCAGACACGCGATTGCCAGCACCAGCAGCGCAGCGATCACCAGGTCGCGCTGACCCGTCTGCTGCACACCATCCTGCCCATGGACCAGCAGCAGCATCACCGTTGCGAACAGCGCAGCAAAACGCGAGTAGGGCCGCGCAATGAAGAAATACCCCACGCCGGCAAGCGCAACCAGCCCCAGATCAAAGATGCGCCAGCTCACGTCGGGCGACGGAGCAAGATGCATTCCTAAACTTGTCGCCCAATACGCGCCGGGCATGTTGATGTCCACAAAGTCCCGGTACGGCGCCCAGCCATGCTGAATCAGAAACACCGGATAGCGGATCAGCGCCGCATCGCCCACCATCGGCCAGCGCCGCGTCATCACAACGAAGATGACCGAGCACGCGATCAGCGCCGCCGCAAATAGCCATAGAGACAGCCACAACCAGGCCGCGGAAGTTCGCCTGCCTACAGGAATTTCATCGGAGACCGGCGGCGAGGCGCGCATACTGCGAACAGCCTAGAGCATTTTCAGTGTAGGGATATACAAGAGCATTCACTGGCCGCGTGGCTTTTCCGGCAAGAAAAATGCCACGCGGCGGAATTTCCTGTGCAGAGTAATGGTCCTAGCAGCCGACGCGCGGAAGCCGTCGCCCGATTCCCGATGGTGCCGTGAGGTCGTTTCGGATCACCATCTCACCACTCTCGAGGTCGTCATGACTCACAACCGCAAGATCATCGTCTCCATCGCAACCAGTGCCGACGGCTTCATCGCGCGCCCCGATGGTTCTGTCGATTGGCTCGACCGCCCTCGGCCCAAAGGCAACTACGGCATGGGAGAGTTCTACCGGTCGATCGACACCCTCCTGTGGGGCAGAAAGACGTGCGATATGGCGCTAGCCTTTCAGGCGAAGGGCGTCGCCGGATCGGCCTTCGACCCCGGCTTGAAGAACTATGTCTTCACCCGCACTCTGCCGCCATCCGCAGCGCCGAAAGGCGTTGAGTTCGTGAACAAACCAGTCAAAGCATTCGCCGCCAGCATCCGCGCAACAGAGGGAAAGGACATCTGGGTAATGGGCGGCGCCGGCATCATTGCGTCATTTCTCGATGAGGGCGAGATCGACGAATTCATCCTCAACGTCATCCCCATACTGATTGGCGAAGGCATCCCGCTCCTCACACCGCGCCATCGCACCGTTCCGCTCAATCTCATCGCATGTACGAAGTTCGCCGACGGCCTGGTCAAGCTCCACTATTCAGTTCGCAGATGAGTCCTACCCAGGTTGCGCGACCAGGTTGCGCGAAAAGACACCTGCGTTTTTCGGATGTCTCGCTCTGGGATTGGAAAGAGCTGCATGCACCAGCGGACGCCGGACCACCGCATCCCGGCATAGCGCCTGCTCCGTGGCAGATTTTTGTCAGTAAGACGCGACGGTGGTCGCGGCGGACTGAGCGGTCAACGCGGCAGACCCCCCAGGACTTTTCGAAGCTGCCGCGGCCTTGTTATGCACGTAGCCCCACACAAACCAGCTCACGCCGGCTACCAGCAGCAGCAATGCCACCGCGCCGGCCCAGCGTGCCCTCGAGTTGCTTTCATGCGAGTCGCGGCCACGGGAGCGGCCGACATTCTCGGCGAACTCAGCCCATGCCCGGTCCTCTTCGCTGATGACAGGCTCCTCTGGCTGACTGATGTCCATATACCGCTTCACCCACACCTC
This sequence comes from uncultured Acidobacteriaceae bacterium, assembly GCA_963757575.1. GTDB lineage: Bacteria > Acidobacteriota > Terriglobia > Terriglobales > Acidobacteriaceae > KBS-83. The sequence continues at coordinate 211,254 of CAVWSD010000002.1, read as the reverse complement.
TTCGTCCAGCCCCGCAGTGCGCGCATAGCTGCGCACAATGCTCCTGCGGAAAACCCCGCCCGGCAGCTGATCGAACCGCTCCTGCTCTACCGCCTGGAGGTAGCGCGTGGTGATCTTCGTTGCGTTGGCGATCACTTCAAGCGCCACGCCCTTCGCTTCTCTGGCCTGTTTCAGTTCCTCTCCAAAGCTGCCCATATTCACACCTTGGCGCCTTTCCAGTTCCGCCGGGGCCTTTGATTCCTTTTCGGGCCCGGGGCTCCTGCGCGTAGTCTCTTGAATACAAAGGCGTGCTGAGTGATCTATTACCAAAGTCCGTGACCACCGTACGCTTTTTCCTCAAAGTCAGGACCACCACTTTCCGGGCATATCGCCCATCCCCCGTAAGGCATCAGCCTCTGTTAACTGCTTTGCTACACTGCTTTTATGAACAAGCTGGTGCTCGGCAACCTGTTCCACCGACCCATTCGCGTTGCCATCAGCGTTCTCGCAGTTGCCATTGAAGTCATCATGATCCTCTCCATCACCGGCGTCTTCATCGGCCAGGTGAGCGGCAGTCGTGCCAGCACCCTCGGCGTGGGCGCAGATATGGTGATCCAGCCCCCGAATGCCAGCTTCCTCACCGCCATTGGTGGTGCCCCTGTTCCGGCGAAAATCGCGGTCATCGTCCGCAAGTTACCCCACGTCGCTGTTGTCTCACCCGTCATTTCGCAGCTCAATACCGCCGGCTCCGTCGAAAGCATCCTGGGCATCGAGTACGAGAGCTACAACGCTTTGCGCCCCTTCAAATTTCTCGCCGGCACTCCCTTTCAGGGACCGAACGACGTCATCATCGATGACTACGCCGCCCGCCGCGACAAGGGGTACCACGTCGGCGACACGATGCAGGTCTTCAATCACCCCTTCCGTATCTGCGGCATCGTCGAGCACGGCAAGGGCGGCCGCAAATTCGTTCCCATCCGCACTCTCGGCGCCTTCAATGGCGCGGAGAACAACGCCTCGTTCTTCTACCTCAAAACCGACAATCCAGCGAACCAGAACCTGGTCCGCGACGAAATCCACAACACTCCCGGGCTCAGCGAATACCAGGTCCACACCGTCGAAGAAATGCTCTCCCAGATGACTCCGGACCGCCTGCCCGGCTTCAACATCGCCCTCCGCGTGGTCATCGCTATCGCCTTCATCGTCGGCTTCCTGGTGATTTTCCAGTCCATGTACACGGCCGTTCTTGAGCGCACCCGCGAAATCGGCATCCTCAAATCGCTCGGCGCGTCGAAGCTCTACATCGTCAACGTCATCCTCCGCGAAACCTCGCTCTTCACCATCGCCGGCATCATCGTCGGCCTCGCCGTCACCTTCGCCATCAAGGCGGGTTTGAACCAGCGCTTTCCCACGCTGCCGTTCCCGGTCGAAGTGCCCTGGATGCTCTATACCGCTGCCTTAGCCTTTATCGGCTCACTGCTCGGTGCACTTTACCCCGCAATGAAGGCCGCGCAAAAAGATCCCATCGACGCCCTCGCATACGAATAGCTCGCTGTCCAGTCCCGCAGCCGTCATCTCTCGCTGAAATCGTGCTTGCTCGCTTGACAAGCGACAGGCGCCCTCCCGAGCATTGCGTCTATCTGCCGGCCGGGGCGGGACGGCCCCCGAGTGGAGGCATCCATGCCGCGATTTTGTTTCGCTCTTCCGCTGTTACTTGTTCTGTTTTCATCCTGCATTCAGGCGCAGACGGCTTCCTTGCCCGGCTGCGAGCCGCCGCCAGCCCTCCAAAAGATCATGAAGGACCAGTTTGATTCGAAGGAGTTTTACCGCCTCGACTATCAGCAGCGGCAAGAGCGCGCACGGCTCCTGCGCGCCAAATACCCCGGCGAAATTACACTCTACCGTCGCTGGGTTTTGGAGGAGCAGATAAACCGTTCCTATGGCTTCAATAGCGAACAGATGGCAGCGGTCCAGAGGCAGCTCCGCGAACGCGAATTGGCGAAGCCGAATGATCCTCTCGCTCTTGACCTATATGCGACCGCATTGCGGGGGACCGATACACCTGAGAGCATCCGGATGCTTAAGAAAGCCCAGTCGCTTGCGCCTGGCTTTGTGTGGCCGTTTGTTGATCTGGCCCAGATCTACTCCGAAGGAAAGTTTGCGGACAAAACCAAATTCACAGAGCAACTGACAAAATTCTGGAACGCCTGTCCGACATCACGCGACTTGTTGGCACGTTGGATGCTGGTGAAAATCCCCGAACTGCAGGCCAAGGTGGCCAGGGCTGAACGCGAATCGCTGGAAAAGGAAACCGATCCGGATCGACTGCTGGACTACGAATTTCTTTGGGGGCTTGAGTTCCGCTCAGCATCGCCGCAGAAATATCCGGAACTGCGCCGGCAGATTGCAAGCGATGTGAAGCGTCTGGAAGGCATAAAAAACCCACATCCGGATGCAACATGGGCTGATCTGTTGATTCAGGGAAGTGACCAGGCGGAGGCCAACCCGGAGTCGATCAGGGCGCGTGAGAATGCGCTGGTCGCAAACTATCCTCACTCCAACGAGGCCTATTACTATGTGCATCGGCGCTGGGATAAAGCCCATCCGGAGCCCGATGCGAAGGATGTCGCTGGTTGGAAAACGTATCGCGCAGAGTCGATCGCGATCACGCGCCAATGGATACAGAACTATCCGGATCGCTTCACTCCACCAGATTACTGGCGCTTCCTTTACCTCTCCGACGACGACACGTTGAACGAGCACCAAGGAGTCGCGATGGCCGAGGCGTTCCTGCATGCCGCGTTACAACAGTACGGTGCCGATGGCGAGTATCTGGATCAAGATGCAGCCGAGACCATGCTCGCCCACAACTGGGCGCCGGCGCGCGCATTGGCGCTGCTGCAGCGATCGCAGGAAATGAATCATTCGGCAGAGGGGTATTACCAGAAGCAGGACGATCACTCCGAAGCGGAGTTGAAGGATCATCAGAAGAACGCAGCCGATAAGAACCGACTCATCGAGAGCCAGCTTCTGCTGGCCGCCATGCGCGCACACCGTCCGGACGCAATCACACCGGCCGTGAAGACCGCCGTTGAAGCCCCACGCGCCACCGACGATAAAGATGAATCCGCTTACTGGCTCCGCCGCGCCCGCCTCGCCGCCATTGAAGGACAGCAGCAGGATGCACTCGGCTACTATCAGCTTGCCCTGCGCACTCGGCCCAAACCACCCTCTTATGAACGCGGCAAGCTCCAGGACGATCTAAGCGACGAAGCCCACGCGTTGTGGACAAAGCTCGGAGGCACTGAGGTGGCGTGGGCAGCATGGAGCCAGCCCGCGACATCCGTCGATGGCGCAAAAGCCGATGAAGCGAGTTGGGAAAAGCCCACCACGACCCTGCCCACCTTCGAGCTCTCCGACCTCTCCGGCAAGACCTGGTCCGTCAAATCGCTCAATGGCAAGGTAGTCCTCATCAATCTCTGGGCCACCTGGTGTGGCGAATGCCTTGCGGAACTGCCGCAACTGCAAAAGCTCTACGAGCAGGCCAAAGGCCGCTCGGACATCCAGATCCTCACTTTCAATATCGACGAAGATCTCGGCCAGGTTGAGCCGTTCATGAAGGAGAAGGGTTACACCTTTCCAGTGATCCCGGCCCTCTCATACGTAGACAATGTGCTTTCACAGATTGGAATTCCGCAGAGCTGGGTGCTCGACACTAAAGGCGAGTGGCAATGGACTCAGGTCGGCTACGGTTCCGACGATGCCTGGGTGAAAGACATGCTTGCCAAACTCGATGCGGTGAAGGCCGGTGGTTAGTCGCTCATCACAGCCGGTCGAAGGCGAATCTGCTGTTCACTGGCTGTGCAACAACGAGGTGTCATCCTGAGCGAAGCGAAGGACCTGCAGTTTGCCGGGTGCCCCACATCTCGCGTTTGAGATGAGGGTTTCTGCAACCGTCAGTCTTCCAGTAACTCGGCCACCGCCGTATGCCCGCGCTCGTGCGCATACTCCGCCGGTGTCTTTCCCCGATCGCAGCGCATCGACTTGTCCGCGCCCGCATCCAGCAGCATGCGCACCAGGTCCTCGCGCCCCGCCGCTGCTGCCTGGTGCAGCGGACGATACCCCGCGGTCTGCACCGCATTCACATCCGCTCCGCGCTCGATCAGCAGCCGCGTGACCTCGCCATCTCTCGACAGCGCCAGTACCGCATGCAGCGCCTCATTGCGCATCGGGGTCTGCGAAAGCTGGCGCACATCCGCGCCCGCATCGAGCAGGGTCAGCACCGTCTCGCGATCGGCGAATGCCGCCGCCAGGTGCAGCAGCGGCCACCCATCGGCGGAGCGGCTGTTTGCCTGCTGCTTCGCCGCAGCCGAATCGGTTCCCAGCAGCTCGCGGAGCCGCGCTGCGTCGCCGGTCGCCGCGGCCTCCGGCAGGTCCAGCTCCAGCCCGGAGCGCAGAAAATCCCGCACCACCGTCTGCCCGCTGTACACCGCCCAAAGCAAAGCCGAGACGCCTTGGGCGTCCCGGCTCTCTGCAATTTGCGGATCATCCTTTACCCAGTCGGAAATCTCCTGGGTGTCTCCTCGTTTGACCAGGTCGAGAAAGCTCTTGCTCACTCGCCCAATGTATCAAAGCAAGTGCGCAGATCTGTGACACGGCGACCGGGCGCGCAGTGCCGTTTATTGAAGAACGATTGCGCGAAGTGTCGGTCGTTCCCTATTCACCCTGTGGCGGTGTTCCGGCCGAAGCCAGCACCGGCGCGTTCGAAGGCGGCATCTTCGGCGACTCTCTTGGCGCTACCTGGGTGGGAATTGCCGGCGATCCATTCGGCTTCGTCCGGTTGGAATAGATCCGGAAGGTCACCTGCAGGTTCACGACCTCGGTGACTGGCTTCCCGTTCAGAGTGCCGGCGCGGAACTGCGCGTGCTGGACCGCCTCCACCGCTCTTTCGTCGAGACCGAAGCCGATCGGGCGCACAATCGTCACGGCGCCCGGGCGGCCATTCGAGTCCACTACCACGTGCAGAAAGACCATGCCCGCAATGTTGTTCTTCTGCGCGTAGTCGTTCGATGCCGGGTCGATCACCGTCAGCAGCTTCGGCGGCTTGACCTCGCCGCCCGGACGCAACATCGAGGCGTCTACTTGCTCTGCCCGCGCCTTGCCTTCCTTGGTGGCGAAGTAGTTCTGCCAATACACCGGCAAGGTCGCAATCACCGAGTCATCGAGCGCCGGAGCAAACATCACATTGAGCGCCTTCGACAACTGAAGAAAGCTCACCCGTGGGTCATGATTGGGAGCGATCGTCGGCGCCGCACCGGCTGTCGCCGCCGCGGTTGGAGCGCCTGCCGTAGAGGTCTTTGCTGTCGCCGGCGTATCCGGAGCGGAAGGAAGCGAGTCTTCCTCCGTCGTCTCGGCAATCTCTGTAGCTGCCGCTGCCGTTGCCGTCGGCTTCGCCGCGATCTCCTTGGTGTCCTTCTTTTCGGTGTTCTTCTTTTCGTCTTTCTTCTTTTTCTTCTTCTCTGGCTCGATCACCAGCCGGTCCACCTCGATGGTCATCGCCTTCTTGGGATCGACCTTGATCCGCTCGAACGGCTTGGTGTCGTCCTCATAGGGAAGCGCGCCGAAGAAGTGCAAGCCAATGCGGTGCGCCTCGATCTCCATCGAGTGCTTGTCGAACTTCACCTTGTCGATTTCGATCGCGCTCAGCGCGAACGAGCCCCGCTCTGGGCTGCCCATCACCTTGCCGTCCGTCGCGAACTCGAGCTTGTCGTCCTGGTAGAACCCGCGCAGATAAAAGGTTTTGCCTACCAACGCCGCGGAGAGCGCCTCGGGCGTCGATGCAGGCTGCACCGCCTGCGCTCCCGTCGCTACCGGAGCGGCGACAGGCATCGGGGTCTGGCTGGAAGCAAACGGGGTGGTCATCAGGCAGGCTGCGGCCAACGCAGACAGCGGACGGGCGATCGGCAGATGACGCATTGACAGGCCTTTCCTTCGCGGGGGTGCTCCGGCGACGGCCAACCCATGCGGCCGCAATCCCGGGCAGTCTTCCCATCCATCTAAGGTCAGGTTGGTCCGCGGCGACAATGGAACCAAAGCACGGTGGTAATCACACATCCGTGGCAGTCGCTGGAGTCGAAGGTATGCCGCTGCAGCCAAGGTAAAGCGTTGTTGCATTTGGAGTCGCAGCCGCCTGAATCAGCGCCTCAGCAACCTCCACAAGCGGGGAAACAAGCCAGGCCGCGCTCCAGGGGGGCTATGGTGATCTTTTCGCGATCGCGGCACGGTCAGCTGACAGGTGCTAGCCTGAAAGGGATCGTCGGATTCGGTCTGGTCTTATTGCCTGTTCTGGCTTGTCCCTGCACGCAACTCCTCCAAATTGCATTCCACGGTACATCTCATCTCAAGGAACACGTGTTTATGGAACAGGGAACAGTGAAGTGGTTTAACGACGCAAAGGGCTTTGGCTTTATCAGCCGCGCAAGTGGCGAGGGCGACGTCTTCGTCCATCAGAGCGAAATCAAGAGTTCCGGATTCCGCACCCTCCAGGAAGGCCAGTCTGTCCAGTTCGAAGTCACAAAAGGCCCGAAAGGCCTCCAGGCGGCGAACGTACAAGTCGGATAGTCTCCCGCGGACCGCAAAATCGAGACCTGAAGCGGTGCGACTCCCCTTCAGGTCTCAGGTCAGGCGTCAGCCAGATTGGATTGACTCCCCGCGCGCACCTGAGCTATCCTGAAACCCTTGCGCAGTCCTGCGTCTGCGCGTCTGCTGGCATCCTGAAACAGCATGCCGTGCCGGGCGTTCCGCAGGCCAGTGGTATCGGAGATTGTCGCTCTCCCTGCGCACTCAACACGGTCCAGTTTGCCGGTGTTCTGCCGGCTCCGGATTTATGGAATGCAGATGGTTCTGCGCACTGCTTTTGCGCGGCCATCGGGCTTGGATTGGATTCCAGTTGGGTAATTGATTTGGAAATTGTGCGGTCTGCCGCCTTGTCGCGGCTGCCGTCGGTACGAGATTGAGTGGAAGAGGGTACAGGAAGATGTCGACTTACATGCCGAGCTCGCACGACATATCCCGCAAGTGGTTCGTGGTGGACGCCAGCGGCAAGACGCTGGGCCGCCTGGCTACCGAAGCGGCCAGCGTGCTGAGCGGCAAGCGCAGCACGAAGTACACGCCGTTCATGGATATGGGCGACCACGTCATCGTCATCAACGCGGATAAGGTGCGGCTGACCGGCCTCAAGAGCCAGCAGAAGGTCTATCGCCGCTACACCGGCTTCCCCGGCGGACTGCGCGAAGAGTCGTTCGTTCGCCTGCTCGCCCGCCGTCCGGAAAAGATCGTCGAAGAGGCGGTCAAGGGCATGCTGCCCAAGTCCAAACTTGGTCGCCAGATGGCCACCAAGCTGAAGGTCTATCGCGGCACGGATCACCCCCACCAGGCGCAGCAGCCGGTGGCACTTGAAATTCAAGACGCCATGCGTCAGGCGTAACAGAATTCGGCTTCAGGAAGAGATCGGAAAACGATGGCAGATCTGGTTCAGTACTACGGAACGGGGCGGCGAAAGGCGAGCGTGGCTCGCGTTTTCCTGCGTCCCGGCGATGGCAAGTTCACCGTCAACCACAAGGGCTTTGAAGAGTACTTCGTCACTCCGCAGCAGCGCGTCTCCGCAAAGCGGCCGCTGGTGCTGGTCGAGATGCTCTCGAACTTCGATGTCCTCGCCAACGTCTCCGGCGGCGGCGTCAGCGCCCAGGCCGATGCGGTGAAGATGGGCATCTCCCGCGCCCTGCTCGAGTTCAATATCGAGCTGCGCAAGACGCTGAAGGGCGAAGGTCTGCTCTCCCGCGACGCGCGCATCAAGGAGCGCAAGAAGTACGGGCAGAAGGGCGCCAGAAAGAGATTCCAGTTCAGCAAGCGCTAGTCCGCTGCTGCTGGAGTGGGAAAGTTTATCGGGGTCCCCGGCAAGCGATCTTTGCTTGCTGGGGTGACTTTTGGCCCGGTTGCCTTCATGGCAGCCGGGCCGCACGGCTGTCGTAGTAGCAGTTATCCCCCGCACCTCGTCCAACGCGGCGATCTGCGGGATCAATCCGCGCCGCGGCTCAACCGCTGGCGGGATGCACATCACGAGGAGGTCGTTTGGCCACTATCACCATGAAGGAGCTGCTCGAAGCGGGAGTCCACTTCGGGCATCAGACCAAGCGCTGGAATCCCAAGATGAAGGAGTACATCTTCGGCGAGCGCAACGGCATTTACATCATCGATCTGCAGAAGACCCTGAAGATGTTCAAAGAGGCGTCGAAATACGTCACCGACCTTACATCTACGGGCAAAGTCATCCTCTTCGTCGGCACCAAGCGGCAGGCCCAGGACGCGATCGCGGAAGAAGCGAACCGCTGCGGCATGTTCTACATCAACCAGCGCTGGCTGGGTGGCTTGCTCACGAACTGGGTCACCGTGCAGAAGTCGGTCCGCCGCCTTCAGGAACTGGACGATATGGCCACCGACGGCCGCTATGACCTCCTGACCAAGAAGGAAGTCATCAAGCTCGAGCGCGAGCGCAAGCACCTGCAGGCCAACCTGGCCGGCATCAAGGCCATGAAGCGCCTGCCCGACGCGCTCTTCGTCGTCGATTCGAACAACGAAGCCATCGCCGTCAAGGAAGCCCGCAAGCTCGGCATCCCGGTTGTCGCTGTGGTCGATACCAACTGCGACCCCACCGTGGTCGACTACGTGATCCCTGGCAACGATGACGCCCTGCGCGCCATCCGCCTCTTCACCTCGAAGATCTCGGATTCCGTCATCGAAGGCGTCCAGGCGTCCACCGACAAGCAGTTCGCCGACGCGACCGCTGGCGCCACCGCGCTGCCTGTCTCCGAGGCCCATGTTGGCGAAGAAGCCGAACTGGCTCCTGCAGCACCCGAGACCCTCGAAGCGGGCGCAGACACCACCGCGACCGAGCCCGAAGAAGTCGATATGGAAGCAGCGCTGGGCGGAGGCATCCGCAAGGCTCCTGCCGCTGTCACCGCGGCCGAGCCCGAAGTAGTTGCCGAAGCGCATCACTAAAGATCAGAAACGGTCCTGAGTTGCGAAGCGTGGCCGTGATTTCCTCACGCCACGCTTTCGTTGTCTGAACCGCACAAGATTCACCGCAGCACTCAACACAAGGATGGTTCTCAAGATGTCTGCCGTAACCGAGAAGATTGATGCAAAACAGGTAAAGGAACTCCGCGAGAAGTCCGGCGCGCCCATGGGCGACTGCCTCAAGGCGCTGCAGGAGTCCAAAGGCGATATGGAGCAGGCTTTCGTCGTGCTCCGCAAGCGGGGCATGGCCTCCGCGCAGAAGAAGGCGTCGCGTTCCACCAACGAAGGCGCGGTCGGCACCTACATCCATGCCGGCGGCAAGATCGGCGTGCTGGTCGAGCTCAATTGCGAAAGCGATTTCGTCGCCCGCACCGAGGACTTCCAGGAGCTGCTCAAGGACATCGCGATGCACATTGCGGCCACCGATCCCCGCTACGTCCGCAGGGAAGACGTCACCCCCGAGGACATGGAGCGCGAGAAGGAGATCTATCGCGCCCAGGCCGCCGCAACTGGCAAGCCCGCGCCCGTGGTCGAGAAGATCGTCGAAGGCAAGATGAGCAAGTTCTACGAAGAGGTCTGCCTGCTCGACCAGCCCTTCATCAAGGAGCAGTCCATGACCATCTCGCAGCTCATCGCGCAGAAGGTCGGCAAGCTCGGCGAAAACATCACGGTCCGCCGCTTCGCCCGCTTCAAGGTAGGCGATCCCAATTGGACCGTCGCCACCGTGAAGCAGACCAGCGAAGACGCCGCGCAGGCATAGGCCTCACAACCGCGATACACAAAGGCCCGCTTCAGTCGCTGAAGCGGGCCTCGTTGTAGGTCGGCAGCTACAAATCATCGCGCCACCAGTCCGACCGGACCTCTTCCCCACAAACCACCTCAGTCGGCATCCCGGGCGTGGGAGACCACAGCTTCAGACCCTCGACGGCAACAACGCTCTCGATCGGCTGCTGCCACGGATGCAGAGCCAGGTCGAAGAGGCCCCAGTGAATCGGCATGAACAAGCCATGACCGCCTAGCGCCTGGAAGGTGCGCACGGCGCCCTCCGGACCCATGTGAATATCCCGCCATAGAGGATTAGAGGCGCCGATCTCGAGCATGCTCAGATCGAATGGCCCAAACGTCTCGCCGATCTCGCGAAAGCCATCCCACTCCCCGGAATCAGCGCCGTAGTACACGCGGTGCTTCGGCCCGATCAGCGCGAAGGAGGCCCATAGCGTCTCAAACCGATTGAAGAGGCTCCGCCCGGAGAAGTGACGGGCGGGCAAGGCGGTAATGGTCAGCGCTCCAATTTGTATCTGCTCCGTCCAGTCCAGTTCCGTCACGCGAGCCGGAGCCACACCGAGGCGCGAAAGAATCGCTCCCACGCCCAGCGTGGTGATCCAGCGTGTCTGCCGCAGGCTCTCCATGCGTGCAAGTCGTTGAATGGTCTCCGCTCCGAGATGATCGTAGTGATCGTGCGAGATCAGCACCGCGTCGATCGCCGGCAAATTTTCAAGCGCAAGAGGTGGCGGGAAAAAGCGCTTCGGACCCGCCCACTGCGTCGGCGCAGCGCGTTCCTCCCACACCGGATCGATCAGGAGAGTGACGCCATCGATCTCGACCAGAGACGAAGCGTGGCCCAGCCAGGTAATGCGCAAGCCAGAGCGAGGGCTCGTCTCATAGGCCCTCCGCTCGGTATGAAACGGCCCCGGTGTGCGCCTCGGCGAGCGTGCTGCGCCGCCGAAGAGAATGCGTGGCCCCACCTTGAACATCACAGACAGCCCGCCAACCTCGGTCGGTATGGGGTTCAGATAGCGATTCTTCTCACGTCGGGCTCGGGTCAGCGGCATCGATGATTGGATGGTGGCGTCTGCTTAGAGATTCCGGGGAAATGCAGCCCCCTCCGGAAATATGCGATGCTGTGAAAACGCCGTCCTCTCTCGCGTCCTTCTCCTGCGGCAGACAATATGTAAGCTGAACGAGTTTCCTTGTGACGATCCAGTCCCCACCCTTCTACGTCATTACCGGAGGCCCCGGCAGCGGCAAGACCACCGCCCTCGCTGAGCTCGCCCGCCGCGGCCACATCTGCATTCCCGAAGACGCACGCGCCGTCATCCAGCAGCAGGTCGCCTCTTGCGGGCAGGCGCTGCCCTGGGCAGACGCGTCACGCTTCGCCGACCTGCTCGCCGACTTGCTCATCGAGCAATCCATCGCCACCTACCGCGAGCAGGCCGATCATCTGGCATGCGCAACCCGCGAAGTACCCGCAGAGCCGCCGTCTACTTCGATCGCGGCATCGGCGATGCCTTCACCTGCGCTGATCTCATCGGCCACACGCTTCCCGTCGCTCTGTGCGAGCAGGCGAAGCACTACCGTTATCGCGATCCGGTCTTCCTCGCACCCTGGTGGCCGGAGATCTACATCACAGACACCGAGCGCCGGCAGAGCAGGGAAGAGGCCGAGCGCACTGAGCACGCCATCGTGAAGACCTACACCGAACTTGGCTATCGCATCGTAAGGCTGCCGCTCACCGCCCCCGCGGAGCGCGCCGACTTTATCTTGCGTCACTCCGCATCCCACTGATGCGCGCCCGATCGCAGCGAAGCGAAGTGGAGAGACCTGAAGTTCGCGCGCGTCACCACCAAGTCCGCGTCGAAGCTGCGGTTCATATCGCACAGATCACGGTCCAGATAAGCGCGTTTATGAAGAATGATTCCGCCCCTAGCTCAAGCTCAATGGCCCGTTCGTCTGTGGCCGAAGGTTAATTCATGCGATCCATGCTTCTCGCAAGCGTGGGTAATAGCTTCGTCAGTACGCCGGCGGGAGCCCGATGCGTTGGATGAGAGAGCGGTAGCGTAGGTCGGAGTGAAGGAAGTCGTAGGCGGGATCGCACTGGATGTAAAGCAGTCGCGGGGCATGCTGGCGGAAGCCTTCTTCAAGAAGAGAGAGTGTCTTTTCGCGCTGGCCCAGTTGCGCATACAAGGCAGCAAGGTCCACGGGTGAGACGTATTGGGATGCGGACCTCTTCTCAAGATTCCGTATCCGCCAGGCGACAATTGCCTTATACCCGCCCTGCTGATAGGCCTGTCTCGCGCGCTTGGCAGAGTCCTCCTCGCCGCTGAACCGTAGACCCTTCTCGAAGAACTGCGCCGCCTCCTTGTCCATCCCCTTGCACCGGTAGATATCCGATAATGTGAAGTTTCCGCTCGCGTCGTTTGGAGTCCCCTCCAGTCTTTGAAACGCTTCGCGAAGAGCGGCATCGTACTGCCGCGCGCGCAGGTAGTAGAGAGGTAAAGCATAGATGTGCGCGAAGGGATCGAGTTCTGTCGATTTTTTCTCCGCTTCGATCGCTTCTGCATGACGGTTAAGAGCAGCAAAGATCCGCGCACGGAGTAGATATGTCTCGAAATAGTTGGGATCAAGTTCAATCGCCCGAATGGATTCCCGCTCTGCCCGTGCGAAGTCCCACCGACTCACGAGAATCGAGCCACCCAGGATCATATGCGCCTCGGGAGACGAATCGTCGAGTTGAACAGCCTTCAAAGCCGCGGCTTCCGCCAACGGCAGCGACTCCATCGGGTTTAGGGATCCGACGACAGCACCGACCCCGTAGTACATCGCCATACCGCTCCACCCGGGTGCGTAATCCGGCTGCAGTTCTGTTGCTTTTCTGAAATATTCGCCGGCCTTTTCATTCTGGCCGGCATTCCAGAGGTACCTCCCGTGAATGTAGGCGTCGTGTGCTTCCGGACTCACATAACGAGGAGGCGGCTGAGCAACTGCGCTCTTAAGGCGCTTTGCTATGGTCACCGCGAGGTCCCTGGGAAGCGACACGATGGCGTCAGCATCGCGATCGTAGCTCTCTGCCCAGATATGCGCGTCCGTCTCCGCGCGGATCAGCTGGATTGTCATGTGCACACGATCGCCGGACCGGGATATCGAACCTTCAAGAACCCCGTCGACGCCGAGCGCATTTGCAATATCGTGCAACGGACGGTGTGCGCCTTTGTACTGCATAACCGAGGTGCGAGAGACGATGCGGAGGGTCGAGTTCTTGGCGAGCATGGTGATGAGTTCGTCGGTCATGCCGTCTGCGACGTATTCCTGCCTGGGGTCGCCGGAGAGGTTGTCGAGGGGAAGGACGGCAAGAGAGTGAATCGGGCTCACCGTGTGACGCTGACCTTCGACGATCCAGACGGCGATCACCACGACCAGCGCTGCGGAGCCCGCGAGTGCATACCACTTCCACTTGCTACCCATTCGGGTCGCGCTTCGCAGACGGCCACGGGCTTCGACTGCCGTCGCCGATGGTGTCTCCTCACGAGGAGCGAGAATTGACGGAGCGGTCTCTCCGACGACCGGAGCGATGAAACGGTAGCCAGTACGTGGGATGGTCTCGATGAAGCGCGGCGATTCCGCCGAATCGCCGAGTGCCTCGCGTAGCTTTTGGATCGACTTGTTCAGGCCGTGGTCGAAATCGACGAAGACGTCCGAGGACCAGAGAAGATGTTGAAGTTCTTCACGCGTGACGATCTCGCCGGGCCGTTCCAGGAGAACACTTAAGATCTGCAGCGGCTGCTGGGGCAGCCTGACACGAACGCCCTTCCTGTGCAGTTGTCCGGCTTTCGGATCGAAGTCAAAGAGGCCGAACCGGACCACGCCCGCTGCTGGCGTGACTGCCACCATTGACCTCCTGATTGCTGAGAACCCGAGTGTAGCACCAGACTGTGTGTGCGCTCCGTGGGGAGGACTTCGAATAAGTTGCTCAAAACAGGAGGCCTGCCAGGGGAGGAACAATTCGCCGAGCAGCCATTGTGCAAAGAGCTGGACGATGACCAGACTTGGGCGATTTCGATGGTTCGAGATCAGAAACGAGAGGAACAAACATGAAAGCTGCGGAGCATCATGTAGCTGTTGGGTGGCATACCGAAAAGCCGGGAATCAAGAGGGGACTGAAGCGAAACGGTCTGGCTGTAGCTGCAATTCTGGCGGTGTCATTCGCGGCAACCAGCGCATACGCCGACTGCAACTCCATGGCAGGCATGAAGTCCACGGTGATCGGGTTCCCCGCCTTGGCATCCCCGAATGCGCAGACTGCCGGCGGGAACGCGGACGAAGCAGAACCTACACCGAGCAGGGGTGAGAACCATTCAATTGTTGGAATGTGGCACGTGATCTACACGGCGGGCGGTTCGCTCTTCGCTGAGTCACTGAAGCAGTGGCACAGCGATGGCACGGAGTTTGAGAATGTGGACCACAATCCTGCCATTGGGAGTGTCTGCCTGGGAGTGTGGAAGGAAGTCGGCATTCGGACCGTTCGTCTCCATCACGTGGGCTGGTTGTTCAACGCAGACGGTAGCCCGGGTGGATTCTTCTACCAGGATGAGACAGATACGGTTGCCGCGAACGGTAGGTCCTATACAGGCAAATTTACATTCAGGACGTTTACCCAGCAGGGAAAATCCACTGGTTTTGAAGTGACCGGCACAATTGCTGCACGTCGGATCACCGTAGAGTGACCATATATATCCCGAATCATAGAGCGGTCGCCGGCACACCGACGTCCGCTCTATATCGTTCGAAGGCAACCAGGGCAGCAGATTGAATGTGCGCGCCTCTTGTCAGTTGGCGCATGATTGCCAATTCACCCACTCACACAGCATTGATACCGCCAGTCGTCTTATCTTTGCGAATCCCCCCTCTTTTAGGCATCCGTGAATTAACTCGGCGCAGATACGGCGAGCCACTCACTCAATCGCAATAAGAGCCTCTCTCTGGTTCTGTGCTTTCTATATCCGAAGAGATGACCAATCCCAAACCGGTCCCATCAATCCCAAACCGGACCAGATCCGAACAGACCACACACAAACCTGCCGAATCAACCCACCCAAATTGCTATCCTTAAATCAGGCCTGAACTTTGAAATCGAAAGCCACGGAATGACATTCCGTGGCTTTCGTCTTTTTCGGAAGGATATGTCTGCCGCTAAGTGCAATGAATAGACATCTTTACGCTAAGTCCTTTGTTTCACCACATATAAGCATCCACATGCAACGTAACTGCCTGATGCACAGAGGCTTACGGCACAGCTGTCCATCCACAGAGGGAGGGGGGTACCCCCTGGACTAACGCCGTTCCTACAGAATGTACCGCGACAAATCCTGGTTCTTCACGATCGACGCCACCATCGCCTGCACGTATGCCGGATCGACGACGACCACCTTCTCCACCCCATGCTCGGTCGCGCGCTCGACCACCGGCAGCGGCACCGTAGCGCCCAGCCCGTCAGTCGTAGCCGCCGCCAGATCGACCACGCCCTCCGCCGTCTTCTGCCCTTTTTGCAGATCCGGCGCCAGGAAGCTGATCTCGTCCAGCACCCGCTCCATGATCGTGTGCAGCCGCCGCGCGCCGATGTTCTCGGTGTTCTCGTTCACCCGGAAGGCAAACTGTGCGATCTCTTCCAGCGCCTCGCGCGTGAACTCGAGCTTCAGCCCCTCGGTCTCGAGCAGCGCCGCATACTGCTTGGTCAGCGACGACTTCGGCTCAGTCAGGATGCGGATAAAGTCCTCCACGGTGAGCGAGTGCAGCTCCACGCGGATCGGAAAGCGTCCCTGCAGCTCGGGGATCAGGTCGCTCGGCTTCGACACATGGAACGCGCCCGCCGCGATGAACAGGATGTGGTCCGTCGACACCATGCCGTAACGCGTGTTGACGGTCGTTCCTTCGACGATCGGCAGGATGTCGCGCTGCACTCCTTCGCGCGAGATGTCCGGCCCGTGGCCACCCTCTCGCCCCGCCACCTTGTCGATCTCATCCAGAAAGATAATCCCGGAATTTTCCACGCGATCGACCGCCACGCGGTTCACCTGGTCCATGTCGATGAGCCGCTGCTCCTCTTCCTGCACCATGTACTCGAAGGCCTCGCTCACCTTCATCTTCCGCTTCTTGGTGCGCTGGCCGAAGAGTCCGGGAAGGATGTCCTTCAGGTTGACGTCCATCTCCTCCTGACCCTGGTTGGAGATGATCTCGAAGCTCGGCGTATTCCGCTCGCGCACATCGATCTCGACCGTGCGCTCGTCCAGCTTGCCCTCGCGGAACTGCTGCCGCAGCTTCTCGCGCGTGCGGTTATGGCTGTCATTGGCTTCCTTGGGAGTCTCGATGGTTGGCTCGTTCTCCGGGCCGCGCACAATGTCGATCACCTTGGAATCAGTCTTTGCCTCGGGCTGCTTCACCGCAGCGGCGGGCGGCGGCAGCAGCAGGTCCAGCAGCCGCTCTTCCGCGTTCAGCTCGGCCTTGTCCTCTACCTCTTCCAGCCGCTCCTCGCGCACCATGTCGATCGCGATCTCCACCAGGTCACGGATCATCGACTCCACGTCGCGACCCACGTACCCGACCTCGGTGAACTTCGACGCCTCCACCTTCAGGAACGGCGAGCCGGTCAGTTTCGCCAGCCGCCGTGCGATCTCCGTCTTGCCCACGCCTGTCGGCCCAATCATGATGATGTTCTTGGGCATGATCTCCTCGGCGAGGTCGGGCGGCAGTTTCTGTCGCCGCATGCGGTTGCGCAGCGCAATTGCCACCGCGCGCTTCGCCGCGCTCTGCCCCACAACGTACTTGTCCAGCTCCGCCACGATCTGCCGCGGCGTAAGCTCGTCCAGCGACAGCTCCTGGTCTTCCGCTGCGCCCGGTAAATAGATAGCCATGTGCCTGGTGTTCCTTCCGGCCCTCCCTTCGGGCCTGTCGCCTTTAGGCGCTCAACTCTTCGACCGTGATCTGGTCGTTGGTGTATATGCAGATCTGACCGGCGATCCGCAGACTCTTCTCCGCGATCTCGCGCGCATCCAGCTCCGTGTTCTGCATCAGGGCGCGGGCTGCGGCCAGCGCGAACGAGCCGCCCGAACCGATGGTCGCGATCCCTTCGTCCGGCTCGATCACATCTCCTGACCCGCTGATCAGGAAGGTCTGGTGCGGGTCCGCGACCACCAGCAGCGCCTCGAGCGATCGCAGCATCTTATCCGTGCGCCACTCCTTGGCCAGTTCCACGGCGGATCGACCCAGGTTGCCGGCGTACTGCTCCAGCTTGCCCTCAAACCGGCTGAAGAGCGAGAAGGCGTCCGCAGTCGAACCCGCGAACCCGGCCAGGATCTTGTCCTGGTAGAGCCGCCGTATCTTCTTCGCCGTGTGCTTGATCACGCTGTCGCCCAGGGTCACCTGGCCATCGGCGGCCATAACGACGCTGGTGCCCCGCCGCACGCAGATTACGGTGGTGGAGCGGATACGGCGTCCGCCCGAAAGGGATAGCGATCCCGCTTCGGGACCACCCGCTGCAGGATGTGGAAAACCGCCGCGGAGACCCCGCTGGCGGCGTTACGACTGGCTGGTTCATGCTCTCTTCACTATACGCTTGGTGCTTGTATCCCCCTTTTGCGCCATCCCCTCCGACACTGATTCGTAACTCGCGTCTCGCCGCGGCTGCGCTATGCTTGCAGCATTGGAGAGCGTCTGTGGCTCTCCGATACTCCGGAGCAGCGATGTTCGGCTTTACCCTGCGAGAGACTCAGCTGGTCAGTGGCGTGGGCATAGCGGCGGCGATCTCTGCCGCGGCCACCCTGTACTGGATGTCACGGAAGCGGCCCAGCCCCGATGAGCTGGAGCGCGACCGGCGCGACGTCCTGGTGCAGAAGGGCCGCATCATCGACGCCACTGTCCTCGATATCAACGAGCTGTCGCCCGAGGAGTCTGACCGCCCCCTAGGTATGCAACTCATCCTGTACCAATACGATGTTGCCGGCGTCACCTACGAGTGCTCGCAGGATGTCACCCTGCTGCAGCACGTGGTCGACATCCACAAGATCCGGCTGAGCTTCCCCGCGTCAGTTCGCTACGATCCGCATAATCCGGGCAACAGCCTCATCGTGGCTGAGACCTGGAGCGGCCTCCGCGACACCGCGAACTCCATCCCTCTGCACCCCCTGCGGCGTGCCAATCCCCGTCAGGCGGTCGTCTAATTTGTGAGCTGTAACTTAGGGTTCCTTGCTGCGCGATTTGCTGGAACTTACGTGCGCGCGAATCGAAAGAAGGCGCGGATGTCCTCTGCAAGAAGCTCGGGTTGTTCCGCCGCCGCGAAGTGACCTCCGCGCGGCATTTCTGTCCAGCGCTGTACGTTGTAGCCGCGCTCCACCCACTCGCGAGGCGGGAAGAGGATCTCTTTCGGAAAATGGGCGATCGCGCAGGGTATGTGGACGAATGCTTCCTTTTCCAGATGCAGCGGCGCTCTTCGGTTCTCGTAGTACAACCGGAAGGAAGACGGGATGGTCTGCGTCATCCAGTAGAGCGTGACATTGCTGAGAAGGTCATCGGGCGAGAAGCTCGCGTAGAGATCGCCGCCGCAATCCGACCAGTTGCGGAACTTTTCGAGGATCCAGGCTGCCAGACCAGCGGGTGAGTCATTGAGTCCATAGGCTGCGGTCTGGGGACGCGTCGCCTGGACGTGGGCGTAGGCGCCGTTCTCCTCATACCAGCGAGCCGCATCGGCGAGGAACTTCTGCTCCGGCGCTGACGGCTTTGCCGTTCCGTCGAGATGCGGGCGGTAAGAACCGGGAATGTAATTGAGATGAATACCGATGATATGCCCGGCGTGGCGCAGGCCGAGTGCGGTGCTGACCCCCGCGCCGATGTCGCCGCCCTGAGCAGCGAAGCGCTCGTAGCCGAGGGCCTGCATGAGCTCGACCCACAGGCCGGCGATGCGGAAGCTGTTCATGCCGGGTGCGGCGGGCTGGTCAGAAAAACCGAATCCGGGCAGAGACGGGATCACGACGTGGAAGGCGTCCGCGGGATCAGCGCCATGAGCTCCAGGGTCGGTGAGCAGAGGGAGAATGTGGAGCATCTCGACAAAGGAGCCGGGCCAGCCGTGGGTGAGGACGAGCGGAATCGGCGCGGGCCCCTTGCCGCGCTCGTGGATGAAATGAATGTTGCCGGCGCTGCTGTGGAATCCGAAGTGACTGACGACGGAAAGACGTTCCAGTTGCGCCTTCCAGTCGAAGGTGTCGATCCAGTAACGGCAAATCTCCTGAAGGCATTGGCGGTCGAATCCGTACATCCAGCTCGAGCCGGGGATTTCATCCGGCCAGCGCGTCCGACGCAGGCGCTCGCGGAGATCGTCGACGGCGGCTTGCGAGAAAGGCAAGGAGAACGGCTCGATCATGCGGTCTCCGAATGAAACAGTGGATTGGGCCCGGAGTGAGAGCGGCAGCAATCTTCAGATCGCTTCCAGGTAGGTGAACGCCCGCTGGCGTGCTCTTCCAGAAGTACGCCTTTTGCCGAAAAAAGCACATCAGCTTTCTCTCGCCCGTATCTCTGTCTTTGCAGCGCGATCATATATGTATGCGGCAATCCTCTGCGGAAGAGAGCTTCAGCGAAAATCTAGATTTGCGGTGCGAGCGTTGTGGCTTGTCGCTTCGTGAAGGTGGACGTCCGGATGACACCTGCGCAAATGAGTGCGATGGCAGCAGCGAGGAAAACGGCATTACCCAGCCGCGCAAGCGCTCCGTTGCCTCCCGCTACCGGCGTTTCCCAGAATGCGTGGATACCATACGCGAGCGCCCCGCCGGCCGCCAGGCTCAGCGTATGCAAGGGGGTCCACTGCGACCTTCGCGAGAGCACGAAAACAAAGGTGAGGAGGATCCCATCTAGAACAAGCAGGGCGGCGACTGCACCCCAATTCCAACCACTTGGCGTGAGGAGTACCGCGAGCCCGAGTACTAAGGCTACCAACCCGGAGAGCCACGGCATAGGTACCGAGCCGCTGACGGCACGCGGAGGCTGTCGGGGCACAAAAAAGGCGCACGCGATCAACAACAGACAGAGCAGGCCCGCGCCGGCAAACTGAGCCGGGGAGGCGAGAAAATGATCGTGAGTGACGGTGAAACGGAGATTCGCGGCGAGACCGGCGATGAATAGTAGCGCAACGACGGACTTACCGAGAGCGCCGAGCCAGGGAGTGGTTGCACGCTCAGGCACGGCAGCTTCGACGAGCGCGATGGAAACGGCGATGCTCCAGAAGATATGGACGTTGAACATAAAAAGCGTCCACCAGGCGCCGATGCCGAGCGCCGGAATCCATGCGTGGTCCAACAGGTGCATCTGCATCCTGAGGTAGTCGGGATTGAATAATGACTGTGTGACGAAGCCCTCTTCGATCAGTGTGTAGGCGGCGCCCAGGAGGAGAATGGACGGCCATCCACGCTCTGCGCCGCGTGTTAGCTCACGGATCAGCAGGGCGGCACCGCCGTACATGGGAGCGAGAACGATCAGTGCAGGAAGGAGCTTGAGCGACAGATTACCCAACAGAAACTCCGCAACCAACGGAGCGACAAAGAAGAGACTGACTGCGGGCACGATCGATACCTTGAAACGCGTCATGTTTTCGACCCCGCGAAGGCAAAGGTGTTGAAAGTGTAGCTCGCGCCCGGGGAGACGATGGTCCGCTCGCGAGTTGCGAGACCTGCTCGCCACCGGAACAGCGCGTCTCAAGCCGGTATCATTTGTCTGTCCTTGCCGGTCCGCCCTGGGCCCAGCAGCAAGGAAGAGATCGTCCGAGAGGTGGAATGGCGAAATATCTGATTACGGGAGTCGCGGGGTTCATCGGCTCAGCGCTGGCGGAGGCGCTCCTGGAGCGTGGCGACGATGTACGAGGCATCGACAATTTTGTCACCGGACGTCGCACGAATATTGAGCCCTTTCTGGGCAGAATGGACTTTCGCGAGGCCGATCTGCGCGATAGCGCGGCAATGCGAGAGGCATGCGCCGGCGTCGAGATCATCTTTCATGAGGGCGCGCTGCCATCGGTGCCGCGATCCGTCAAGGAGCCGGCGCCGAGCCACGACTGCAACATAAATGGCACGTTTACGCTGCTTGAGGCCGCCAGGGCGGCCGGTGTACGGCGAATCATCTACGCGGCATCGTCCTCGGCTTATGGAAACCAGCCCGGAATGCCGCGGCGGGAGTCGATGACGCCGGCGCCGATATCGCCATATGCGGTGCAAAAGCTGACCGGCGAGCTGTACATGAAGAGCTATTGGCAGGTGTATGGGATGGAGACTGCCTGCCTGCGCTACTTCAACATCTTCGGGCCGAGACAGGCGCCCGATTCGCCGTACAGCGGAGTCATGGCGAAATTCATCCTGCAGATGATCCGGGGCGAGACGCCGACCATCTTCGGTACCGGTGAGCAAGGCCGCGATTTCACTTATATTGCAAACGCGGTCTCAGCGAATCTGCTGGCCGCTGCCGCGCCCGGGGAGACGATCGCCGGCAGGACCTTCAACATAGCGTGCGGCGGACGGCATACGTTGAATGAGACATACGGGGTTCTGGCCGGGCTGCTGGGGTTTCCGCATCCTGCGCAGTATGGACCGCCTCGCCTGGGAGATGTCACGGACTCGGAAGCCGATATCTCGGCGGCGCGTGAGGCCTTCGGGTATGCGCCAGCGGTGGGGTTCGAAGAAGGGCTCAAGCGAACGGTGGCCTGGTATCTTGAGGCGTTTGCCCGCTCCTCAACAGAAGACGTGCGGACCTTGTAGCTGCGGTATCGGGAAAGCTTTGGCGCTGAGGTGGGAGAGCTCGTGCCCGTTTGGTAACGTGGCTGCTTCGGTTACAGCCGTAATTCTTTTCCTTTCCAACAGATAATCGGCGAAGGACCCTCCAGAGCTGCGGGATGCGTTGAAGGGGAAAGGGCCGATTCGTCCGGGACATGCAAGAGCAGGGGCTCAAACAATGGAGCAGGCGCGGGCAGCGTCACTTCGCCGGGATAGTTGGGCAGGGCGTGCTTCGTTGCGCAGCTCTGCTTTTGCTGCCGGGGGCAGCCAGTGCGCCGCTTATGGCGCAGACCGGGAGCACAGCGGCCCTGAACGTTCCGTGGTCGCCGTTGGCGCCACAGAGCCTGACCACCACGACAGCAGGTGCGGCGGGCGGACGGGTGTTGAGCGTCGCGCTCGATCCGGGAGATTCGACCGGCAATACCCTATATATCGGCACGACAGGCGGAGTCTTTAGGTCGACGAACGCTGCCGCCTTGAGCGGTGTGGGCTTCGTGCCGGTGACGGACCTGGTGCCCGCCCTGGACCTGGAGCACACGCACATCAACCTCGTAGACGTGGGGGCGGTGACGGTGCAGCCAGGCCGTACTGGCGTCGTGCTCGCCGGGACGGGCGACCCGACAAACGAGCCGGACTCGCTCTACGGAACGGGGATTCTGCGCTCGGCAGATGGCGGCAACTCCTGGACATCAATCACCGGCTCGCGCGATCCTGCGACCCACCTCGAACAGAACAGCTTCTTCGGCGAGGCGTTCGCCGGGTTCGCATGGAGCACGACAAATACGAACCTGGTAGTGGCCGCCATGACGACCACGCCGGGAGCTTATCGAGTAAACGCGGGATACACGAGCACCAGCGGTGACGACAGCGCGAGCGGGCTCTACTACTCGGGAGACGCGGGGCAGACGTGGCAACTCGCGTCGATCCAGGACGGACCGAATCAGGTCTTGCAGGCTCCGGGGCAAAAGACGGGCATCGTCGCGCTGGCTGTGGTGTGGAACCCGATCCGGCAGATCTTCGTGGCGGCGCTGCGCAATCACGGATTTTACTCGTCTCAGAACGGCGCAGCGTGGACGCGCCTCCAGAGCCAGCCGGGAACAGCGTTGGGGAAGATCTGCCAGTATCCCGGATCATCAAACTGCCCGATCTACAGCGCGGCACTGGCGGTGCAGCCTGGCAGCGGCGACATGTTCGCATTGGCAGCCGACCAGAACGATAAGGACAGTGGGCTATGGGAGGATGTGTGCGGCGCAGCAGGTGGGAGCTGTTCCGCGCCGCTGCCGGCTTTCGGAAAGCAGATCAGCATCGCGGGAGCGCTCGAGACCAGTGCCGGGGTGATCGCCGGCTCGAGCCACGCAATGTGGCTCCAAGCGATCCCCTCGGGCAATGACACGTTGTTGTTCGCGGGGACTCAGGATTTGTTTCGCTGCAGCCTCGCGGCGGGCTGCGTGTGGCGCAATGCAACGAATGTGAACGGATGCGCGGCGGCAAAGGTGGGGCCGCAGCAGCACGGCATGGCCTGGCTGACGAACACGGCGGGCGCGACCACTATGTACTTCGGAAATGATCGCGGCCTGTGGCGCAGCGAAGACACAGTGAACCAGCAGCAGCCGGCCTGTTCACCTGACGATGCGACGCACTTCGACAACCTGAACGCTACGCTGGGCTCCCTCGCGGAGGTGACGTCCGTGGCTCAAGACCCCGCGGACGCGAACCAGTTGCTGGCGGGCATTGGCACTGCAGGAACGGCAGGCGGCAACGATGGTAGGTGGCAAGTAGTGCTCAACGGACCGGGCGGTTCCACCGCCGCGGGATGGGGCGCGAATGCCGATACATGGTTTGCAACGTCCGGTGCGGGAGTTTCGATCAGCAGATGCACCGCCGCGACATGCGGACCAGGTGATTTCGGCAGCGGGCCGGTGATCGGCAACGGGCAGGTAAGCGGCGATGGCTCAGCGCTGGCTACGCCAGCCGTCTGGACCCTGGACCCTGAAGATCCCACGCGGATGATCGTTGCGACCTGCAGGGTGTGGCGCGGCCCAGTCGATGGAACAAACTGGACCTCTGCGAATGCGCTGAGCCGGATGCTCGACGGAAAGAATGCGCAGGTATGTCAGCCGAGCAACACGCAGGTGCGCGCTCTGGTGGCGACGGGAGCTATCCCGGGAGGCAGCAACAACGCGGAGCGGATCTATGTAGGCTTGGCGGGCACTCCCGATGGCGCGGTGGCGAATCCGGGCCATGTGCTGACGGCGCTGGTGACGCCCTCATCTATTTCCGCGTCGACGACCTGGAGCGATGTGACGGGGTCGGGCAGTCCCGTGACCAATGACTATCCCTACGGCTTCAATCCCGGGCAGATCGGCATCTCCTCAATCGCACTCGATTCCACAGACGTGACGGGCAGGACGGCGTATGTGGGACTCTCCGCTTTTGGCGGCAATGGTTTTGCGGAATCGGCCAATGTGCGGGTGCTCTATGGCACCACGGATGGCGGCGGCCATTGGCAAAACCTGACCGACAACCTGCCGAACGCGCCGGTGCACGCGGTTCTAGTGGATCCGGAGGACCCGGCGATCGTATATGTGGGGACGGAGTTGGGAGTATATGTAACTACCTCAATCACACAATGCGCTGCTAAACAGAACTGCTGGGCCGCCTACGGCACCGGATTACCGGCGGTGCGGGTGACAACGCTGAGTGCCGTGGACACGAGCGGGGAGAAGTGGCTGCGAGCGGGAACGAAGGGCCGCGGCGTATGGCAGGCGGAGCTGGCGAGCACGGCGCTGAAGACCCAGTTAGCGACGGCAACGATCACGCCTGCAACGCTCGCATTTGCGTCGCAGGCGGTGGCCACCACGAGCGGCGCGGAGAGCTTGACCATCAAGAACACGGGCACTGCGGCGTTGACTTTGGATCGGGCAACCGTGAGCAGCAGCGATTTTGTGCTGAGCGATGCATGCCCGGCGAGCGTGGCCGCGGGTGCATCTTGCGCGATCTCGATTGTGTTTGCGCCGACCGCGACCGGTCAGCGCAGCGGAGCGGTGACGGTGGCGGCAAATGTGCAGGGCGGCATTTTGACGGCCAACGTGCAAGGCACTGGCACACAGGGGGGAACCATGGTGCTGACGCCGCTGCGCATGGATTTCGGCTCCGTGCGCATCGGAGAAACCAGCCCGGTGCAATACGTAACCGTCGCGAATACAGGAGCAAACGTTGCGAGCTTAAAGCCGTTGAGCGTGAGCGGTCCATTCAGGATCTCCGCGAATACTTGCACTTCTTCACTGGCGGTGAATACGAGTTGCACGGTGGGGATAGTCTTCTCGCCAGCACTCTCGGGCGCGGCCTCGGGCAGCCTGGTGGCAATAGACAATGCCGGCACGCAGACCGCTCTGCTGAGTGGGAATGGGCAGACCGGTCCGACAGATGCGCTGAGCGTGCCCTCGCTGACCTTTACGGCACAGGCGATCGGGACAACCAGCCCCGCGCAGCAGGTGACAGTGACGAATAGCGGCGATAGCGCGCTGACCAATATCAAGGTGCAGGTAACCGGTGATTTCGCGGTGACGAATCTCTGTGGAACCTCGTTGCCCGGGCACAGCGCCTGCGCGCTTCAGGTGGTGTACTCGCCCAAAGCGGTGGGCGAGGAACGTGGCCAGATGACAGTCCAGGATGCGCTGGGCGCGCAGGTTGTGGTGCTGAACGGTACCGGGGTTCCGCCGACGCTGGGTGGCGGCGTACCCGCAACACTCTCGCCGCTGACCATCGACTTCGGCACCCAGGGAGTGAATTCGATTTCTTCGCCGCAGGTGCTGACGCTGATCAATACAGGAAAGAATGCGTTAAGCGGCATCGCGGTGGCCGCGAGCGAGGGCTTCGCTATCGCCAGCAATGCATGCACGGTCACAGTCGCGCCGGGAGCGAGCTGTACTGTGGGCGTCACCTTCGCGCCGCAGGCGACCGGCACGCAGCAGGGTACGGTGCAGGTGACGGCCAGCGGCGTGAGTACGCCCTTCAATGTGCCAGTCACCGGAAACGGAGCCGACTTTCAGTTGAATGTGCAGGGCGCCTCGAGCAGCACGGTGACAGGCGGGAGCAGCGCGACCTATCAACTGCTGCTGACACCAGTGGGCGCATCGGCCGGGCAGATCATTTTTACGTGCACCGGTGTACCGGCGGGAAGTACCTGTTCCACTAACCCCGTAAATGTGACGATGACGGGAACGGGCGCGACATCAACGATTCAGGTGACGGTAAACACGTCCAGTCCAGCAGCGTCGAGCACGCATTCGCGGCCAACGCTGCCCTGGAGCAAGCCGGCGGCCGGAGCCGTGCTGGCGTGCCTGGTGCTGTGGCGGCGGAAGTCTTGGACGGTGCTCGCGGCGCAGTGTTGCGTGCTGCTGGTTCTCGGCGCGCTTTGCATGGGATTGAGTGGCTGCGGATTATCGATCAATGGCGGAGGCACCACTCCCGGACAGGGCTCTGGTGGTGGCAGCCAGGGTGTGTACACGATCACTGTCGAGGCGGGCGCACCCGGGGTCTCCCACAGCGTGGCGCTAAAGCTGACGCTGGAGTGACAGGAGCTGCCGGCGCGCGGAGTGACAGTGGCGCTTGAATTTAGATGGAGCGCCCAAAAATGCGGAAGGGCTCGGCCTCAGCGACGCGCCGCCTTACCCTTTCGAGATCGCGAACGTAGAGCGTATTGTCCGACCGTTTGTCTTTCATGGTGATATCACGCCGCCAGGGATCGTATGTAACGGGCAGTGAAGCCGCGTTGACTCATGAAGAGGAGACACTCTCGATTCCCTCTCCATAGTTGACGCTCTCCTCATTCACTTCTGTGATGATGGCGACCAGCTCAGGAAATTCCCCGGTTTCACTTGCGCCGGCCTGGACTTCCGCCTCGTAGCCTTCCACATCGATCTTCATGATCGACGGAGGCAAACGGCACGAGTCGATGGTACGCATTTGAACCAAGGAGGAGGACCTTTCGGTGGCGATGTGATGCATTGAAGATGGGTCGCTGGTCGAAGCGGCCTATGCATGCGAGCGGCGCTTCGGTATCGAGGGAATGATGTCAGATCTGGCACAGCGCATTCAGCGTAGTCGAACCACTGAAGGCCCAGCGGGATTACCACAGAAGGCGCAGATAAGCTTTGCTGCCCAGGTAAAACAAGGTAATAATCTGGCTAGACTCCGTTCGAGAGACAACGGCGAATACAGGTAAATGCGAGAGCGAGTCATCGCCTGAGCCGCTGAGAGGGATACGGATGGCGACAGCTGAACGCATGGAATGGATGGCCCCGTCCAGTGCTGGCTCCGCTGCGCCAGCGACCATGCGGATGAGCCTCGCGTGGCTTGTGCGGACCGGACTGAGCTTCAGCTTTCTCGTAGCCTTTCTGCAATACGAGCTCTCCATCTCATCCCTTCAATACTTCTCCCTGGCGACGCTTGGCTTTTGTGGTCTGCTCGTCTTATGCGGGCGGAAGCGCAACGAACGCGTGCAACATATCCTGAGCGCCGGCGGCCTGTGGTTCGCGGCGGTGCTGTTTGGCGAAGTAGTCTCCTATTCGTCGCATGACACCTACTCGACGATTTATGGGATTGTCTTCGTCGGGGTGTTCCTCTCCGCGCGCCTCGTAGTGCAGGAGATTGGCATTCCGAATGTGATTCGCGCGTATTCGCAGGCGGGCATCGTAACTGCCCTCGTGATTCTGGTTTCCGGGCGGCGGGCGTTGCTGGCCAGCCAGTCGTCACGGTTCACCGGCGGCACTCGGGCGCACCCGAACCTGCTCTCTTTTGTTCTGGGGGGCTTTCTCCCGGTGATTGTCTGGCGGGCGATAGAGGAGAAGGACCGGTGGCGCAAGCGGGGGCTGATCCTGCTTTCGCTCTCTACCTTCTTTTTGGCGTTCCTGACCGGTTCCCGGGGCACCCTCGCTGCGATCCTTTTCGCCGCCGCGGGGCTCCTGGCCCGCTTCCTAGGCGCAGGATGGCTGCGAAGATTTCGTATAAACCGTTTCTACGTCGTTCTCTTACTGGCCATGATCCCGGTCGTGGTGATGTTCCTTACTCAGCACAACCGAATCGGTCACTTTGCGGATTTCCTGAACGACTTCTT
The DNA here is from genome assembly GCA_963757575.1 of uncultured Acidobacteriaceae bacterium. GTDB lineage: Bacteria > Acidobacteriota > Terriglobia > Terriglobales > Acidobacteriaceae > KBS-83. Next base: position 183,504 of record CAVWSD010000002.1, on the reverse strand, counting down.
GTCGCTGAGCACGAAGCAGCGTGGCGTGAAGTCGGGTTTTTCCGGGCGGACCGGAATTTGGGGAATCGCCTTTCATATCCTTGGCACTCACGACCGCTGGCTGTTCGGGTTTGGCTACCGTGCAGGGGACCGCATGGTGGGCACCATCGACGATGGATACATTCAATTGCTGTTCGAGAGCGGCCTGATTGCCGGCTCGATGATTTTTGGAAGCATGCTGCGGGTCTTCTTTCTGCTTTGGAAAGCTTCACGCCCCCGGGAGAACAACGCCTGGACGCGGTACTACTTGATGCTGTGGTGCACGATGGTCATTTATCTTGTGAATAACATCTCAGCCCGGTACCTGTTCAGCTTCGGTAGTCCTTTTTCCCTTTGCGTCCTGTGTTTGATGGCGGCTTCTCGGCAGGAACTCGTGGGTGGGGGAATGCGAACGCGCCTTATGCAGAAGGTGAAGGCGCCTCCGGGCGTGGCCGCGAAGACGCTGGCCTAGGGACGGGCCAGGACATTCAGATCAGGCGCAGATGAAGTCCTTCATGAGTGAATCCTTCCGCTGAAGACGAAAATACAATCGAACCGGCCTCGAGACGGATACGCCGAACAATTCTCCGGAATGCGCTTCAAATCTCCGGCTCCGGAAAGGTAGAGATGCCCAACTGCATCAAGGATTGTTCCACGTCGTTTTTTGCAGCGCACTGCTTTAAAATTGCAGCATTGTAGTTATGAACCAAGCTGAAAATCGACATTATCCTGGTTCACAGTATTATTCATAAGCCCGCGCAACATTTTGGTCTACAGACAGTGCGTCACAACGTCCGCCAATTCTCACCATTACATGAAGTTTGCGATCACCGAAGGTGCTAGCCAAATGTGCCGAACTGTCTGGAGGCGCAAATGTGGGGAATGCTTCGTCCTTGTAGTTCTTTAGTACGGGTGAATTCAGAGGTCCCTTTGCGTATATGTCGTAACTCACAATAATATCTGGGCTCTTATCCATAACATAGCGCCATGGAATTGCCCCTATGACTCCCGAACTTCTCTCTTCGGGGATTTTCAAAGGCTGATATTTCAAAGCATCTGGATTCGTTAGCCCAAAACCGTCATAGATATAGCCGTGGAATGATTGCCCCAGGCCTCCTAATTCTGATGTCATCAAAGTGCCGTTCGGGCAAGCTTTCCAAATTGCATCCCCAACCCGTAGGTATGTGTGAACGCGGGCCGCGTCGACATAGCCAGGGATGGACTCCGGTCTGCTCAGGACTGCTGCTGAAACGTACCCGTACGCTGGTACGCAAAGCACCGCCGTCAAAATACTTGCGGGAAGCGCGTTGAGTAAGCTGCCATCGACGATAAGACACAATATCGTGCCTAAAGCAAGTGGAAGCACAACAATGGGACGATACCAGCTGAATATCAGCGTGTCGCCAGCGAAATAGACGCACCACGCTGCCAGCGCATACGCAAGCAGGAAAATGCCTATCGCATTCTTCCTGCCAAACTCATGCGCGCCCGCTCTCGTTTTAAAGAAAATGATCCCGACGATGACTGCTGAAAGAAATAGAGCGCATAACCCAAGATCATGATCAGAAGAGAGAATTACATGTGCGAGCGGCCTGTAGGGGACTGAATAACCGATTCTTTTTGCTTTGATGGTATTCGGAATAATCGTGTGAAATGATTTCTCGAGCCAGCCAAAGCCAATCGCCATTGCGCACAACGGCGCGAGAAGCATTTTGAAGCGTAGCCTCCGCGAGACCGCAAGATAGCCGATGGCTAGAACAACATAGCCAAAAAGTTCATAGCGGACGAATCCCGACAACACCATTAAGGTCAAGCCACGAGCCGGAGCGTCTTCAAGAAAGATCAGGCCAAAAAGCGCAAGCGCTATTCCCAAAGGGGTCTCCATTTGATCAACGGCTGTCGGGAGCAACGTTGAAAAAATTGCAATGACGGCAATTATGCAGTTTATGGCGGTTCTAAATCGTGTGTGGCCCCGCCCTTCTGAAACCCGCAATACGAGTATCAATGCGCTAACACTCGCCGTTGCTATCGCAAAAGCGCTAATAAAAGGGATGCTGTTAAATCTCGGCCAGAGAATCATGAATACCGCCAGCACTAAGTTCCATAGCGGCGCCGACGTCGACATGACTCGATCGTTGGTGTTGTACCAGGGATGCCCAAACGCGATAAGGTGCTCTGTAATTCTGCGATGTATGTATGCATCGTCGGCTCCGCAACCGCTCAGCCGCAAAAGAATAAACAAGCTGCAGGCGAACACAATACAAAATGCGACAGCAAGTTTTGTCCGATGTTTTTTAAACACTCTTTATAGGCTCCTGGCTGCGCCTCGGTGATCTCCATCCCGAAGCAACACTACTACACGTATTGCAAGAGCGTTAACATGTCCTGGATACGCAATGGTACTGGCCGAATCTCGAGATCATCAGCCGAAAGACAGCGTCCTGTAGAAGGAGCGCAACAGTATCCAGCCCATGCAGAAGTATGGCCAGGCGGCTCCGATACTGTTCAGTTTCGGTAGTCGTATCCCTTTGCATCCTGTCCTTATGATGGCTGCTTGGCGGCAGGAGCCGGTGGGCGGGGGCATGCGGCAGATGATGCAGAACGTGAAAACGTCTCCGCGGCTCGACGCGCAGACGCGTGGAGAACAGCTGACCCATTGCGGCTCGCCGCGGAGGGAAGTTCTTACGCATTTCCTGGTCAGAATCGAAACCGGCATACCGTAAAGCCCACATAGGCTCTACACTAGTCTTGCCGGGCTGTACAGCAGACCTTGCTAAGGATTGTTGAAGGAGTGAAATAGCGTCGCGTGCTGATCGACCGCGGTTGAATCGGCGTGCTGCAAACCCCAAATATGAGTCAATGTTTAGCGGTTTTTCTGGCGAGTGCACTGGCGGTTGCGGTGCTGCAACCGCTGCCAGCATTCAGCCAGACCGGGTGTGATCCCAGCACCTCTTACTGTGGGGGCAGCACGACAAACGGCCAAATACCACTGCCCGGCCTGCAGAATGGCGTCTCGGGCCCTACTACCCAGCAGAACCCTTACGGGACGGGTGGCGGTGGCGGCTACGGGAGCAACATCAACATTACTGGCGCTGCGTCGATGGATCTGCAGCAGGTGCCAACTTACGCCGACAATCTGGGCGGACGCGGGGAAGCCACAAACGCGCGCTCTTATCCCCTCTATTACCAGAGGTTCTTCTCCCCGGACCAGCCGAGCGAATTTCAGCGGATGGTGTACGCGTCCGTCGGCCAGATGCTGCCCATCTATGGCGCAAAGCTGTTTCTGCAGAGTCCGAGTACATTCGCGCCCGTGGACCAGGTGCCGGTCACGTCGAACTATGTTGTAGGTCCGAATGATCAGTTGCTGATCCGGGTCTGGGGCCAGATGAATTTCAACGCCGAGGTGACGGTCGACCGCAACGGCATGGTCTACGTGCCGCATGTCGGCGCGATCCATGTCGGGGGAGTGCCGTATAGCGATCTGCAGCAGCAGGTACGTAACGCGGTTGGCCGCATTTACAAGAACTTCGACGTATCGGTGAACCTGGGTCAGCTTCATCCTATCCGCATCTTTGTCACCGGCCAGGCGCGCTATCCAGGAAGCTACACGGTGAGCTCGCTGAGCACGCTCGTGAGTGCGGTCTTTGCAACCGGGGGTCCTGGCCCGCAGGGCTCGCTGCGTCATATTGTGTTGCGCCGCAACGGCACCACCATCACGGACCTCGACCTATATGACCTGCTGGTGAATGGAGACAAGTCGCACGATGTCCCGCTACTCCCCGGGGATGTGATCTACATTCCACCGGTGGGACCACAGGTGGCGGTATACGGCAGTGTCCACTCGCCGGCGATCTACGAGTTGAAGGATCGCAAAGAGTCATCGACGCTGGGTGAAGTGATGACCGACGCTGGCGGCCTGACCAGCACAGCCTCGTTGTCGCGCGCATCGCTCGAGCGCATAGACGACCAGCAGCATCACCGCGCGCTCGATGTCGCGCTGGACGCGGCCGGCAGGAATACTCCGTTGCAGGACGGAGACATTGTTCGCGTCCTGCCGATTGCGCCTAGCTTCGACCAAACGGTGACGGTGCGGGGCAATGTCGCGGATCCGGGTCGGTTTGGCTGGCATCCGGGAATGAAGTTGAGCGAGCTGCTGCCCAACAGCGAGGCTCTGGTGACGCGCGATTACTGGCAGAAGCGGAACCAGCTGGGCCTTCCTTCGCCGGTCTTTCAGCCGGATTACGCGCAGCGGTTCACCGCCTTTCGTCAGGTACAGGCAGAGAGCCAGCGCCAATACCTCCTTACCCTGCAGCGCGATCAGCAGAAGCGGCTCTACGACCAGCAGCAGGCGGCGCAGAGCGCGCAACAGGCCCAGCAGGCGGGAGATGCGGCCGCGGCAGGGGCGCCGAGCACGGCGACAGCGCCGACAGGAGATCTGAGTGCGCAGTCGGCCACGACATATGGCAGCACCGGTCCCGGCGAGGTGTCGCCGCCCGAGGAGCAGCTACCGGGAACGGTGCCGAACCAGCCGGTGGAGAATACGCAGAACACGATTCCGCGCAACAACACCATCGGCGGCGGTTCGCTGGCGGACGAGCAGCGCATGGCGCGGACGGAGAACACCGCGACGGCGCACTACCTGAATGATGTATCGCTGATGGCGCCGGAGATCGACTGGTCGTACGCGGTGATCGAGCGCATGGACCCCGTTACGCTGAGAACCACCCTGATCCCGTTCGATCTGGGCAAGCTGGTGAAGGAACACGACGCCAGCCAGGATCTGGCAATAGAGCCGCACGACGTCATTACCATCTTTTCGCAGGCGGACATCCGGGTACCGCAGAACCAGCAAACAAAGCTGGTCCGGATCGAGGGCGAGGTGGAGCATGCAGGCATCTATAGTGCGCAGCCCGGCGAGACGCTCCGTCATCTCGTGGAACGTGCCGGCGGCTTAACGCCGAACGCCTACCTGTTTGGAGCCGAGCTCACGCGGGAATCCACGCGCATTGTGCAGCAGCAGCGGCTGGACGATTACGTCACGCAGCTTGAGATAGCCACGGACCGCTCCGGAGCAGCTAGCGCCGCCGGCGCGATCAGCCCGACCGATCAGTCCGCCAACGCGGCATCCCTTGCCGCCACGCAGCTGCTGATAACCCGGCTTCGGCAAATGCGGGCCAGCGGTCGCGTAGTGCTGGCGCTGACGCCGGATGCCGACAACATTGATAATCTACCGGACCTTCCGGTGGAGGACGGAGACCGGTTCATCGTTCCGTCGAAGCCTTCCAGCGTGAACGTGGTGGGCGCGGTGTACGAGCAGAGTTCGTTTCTTTTCAATCCGCAACGGCGCGTCTTCGGCTACCTGAAGCAGGCTGGCGGCGCGAACCGCGATGCCGATAACAAGCACGCATTCGTGATCCGTGCGGACGGATCGGTCTTTAGCCGGGAGTCGGCGAAGACCTTCTGGGGTAATGAATTCGAGCAGGCGCGCGTACAGCCGGGCGATACCATCGTAGTGCCGGAGAAGACCTACCGCGGCAATGGCATCCGCACCTTGCTGAATTTCTCGCAACTCTTCTCTTCTATCGCCCTGGGTGCAGGCGCGCTGGCGGTGATCACGAATTGAGTCGGACAATCGAAACTGAACACGGGACGGTCCGCCGGCTGGATCTGCTGGATGTGCTGCTGATCTTTGCTGAGCGTAAGTGGCTGATCCTCGGCTGGGCACTGGCCGGGGTGGTGATCGCGATCATCGCCATCCTGCGCGCGCCCGTGCTTTACAAGTCAGAGGGGACCATCATGCCGCCGCAGCAGGAGCAGTCCAGCGCCGCGCTGCTGAGCCAGTTGGGGGCACTGACGGCATTTGCCGGAGTAGGGAGCAATCTTGGGAAGAATCCGGCAGATCTGTACATTGCGATTTTGCAGACCAATCTGGTAGCCCATGATATGGTCGATCGCTTTCATCTCATGGATGCATACAACATTCCCGACCGCGATGGGGCGGCCGGCAAGCTGCGGTCGCGGTCAAAGTTCACTGCCAGCAAAGATGGGCTGATGCAGATCAGCGTGGAAGATAAGGACCCGAAGCGCGCGACTGAACTGGTCAATGGCTACTCCGACGAGCTGTTTCGGCAAAACAACCGGCTCGCAATCGGGGCGGCTGGCCAGCGGCGCGTGTTTTTTCAGCAGCAGCTTGCCGAAGAGAAGGACCGTCTGGCGGACGCCGAAATTGCAATGAAGCAGACGCAGCAATCTACCGGCGTGCTGCAGTTGAGCGGGCAGGCGCAGAACATCATTGGCCAGGAGGCCAACATCCAGGCGAACATCACCAGCCGCGAGGTGCAGCTTGGCGCACTGCTCTCCTCGTCCACGGAGCAGAATCCGGATGTGGTGCACCTGCGTACAGAGTTGACCGAGTTGCGCGCACAGCTGCAGCAACTGCAGAAGGGCACAAGCAGCACCATGTTGACGCAGCAGGAGTTCCCAGGCGCGGGGCTACAGTACATCCGCAAAGAGCGGGATGTGCAGTACCACCAGACGCTTTACGATCTGCTGGCGCGGCAATTGGAAGCGGCCCGGATCGACGAGGCCAAGGCCTCTCCCGCGGTGCAGGTGCTGGATCCACCGCAGGTGCCGAGGGCAAAGTCATGGCCGAAGCCATTCCTGTTCATCCTGCTGGGACTGATACTCGGAACCATGTTTGGCTGTATCCGCTGCGCGGTGATTTATGTGTACGAGTACCTCGATACCAGTCCGGATCTGCGCGAGCGCTATAAACAGGTGAAGCGGGCGATGCACCTGCGGCGTTAAAACGCATTCACCGCACACGGATGCCGAAGCCACTATAATTCGCGCGGCTTCTCCATTAGGACAAGCCGCTGAGAGAGTGCAGACGCACCAGCAATGGTGAATCTGCTCCGGGAGTTGTTCTTGCCGGTCGAGAGTGTAGCCGATCGCGCGCGGATCTTCGCGGTCATCGTTTTGTACAAGCAGCGGCCGTCCGCATCCGTGACGGTTGAGAGCCTCGCGCGCGCGCTCGAAGAGGCGCGTGCCGAGTGCGCGGTTCTTGTCTATGACAACAGCGCGGACACTGAAGCAGCGCGGGATGCAATGCCGCCCGGGTTCCACTACAAGGCTGCGGCAGTCAATCGCGGGCTGCTGGGTGCCTATGAAGCGGCGCTCGACCGGGCGCGGGCGGAAGGCTATGACTGGCTGCTCACGCTGGATCAGGACACGGCGTTGCCGGGAGACTTCTTTTCTGCAATAGGGCCCGGGCTGCGCGCAGCGGAAGAAGATCCGCGCATCGCTGTCATTGTGCCGCATCTGGCCGAGGGCGAGCGGTTGCTCTCCCCGGCTTATGTAGGCCTCAGTCGAACGACACCCATGCCGTCATCGTTCAGCGGCGTGCCGGCACGTGAGGCGCGCGCGTTCAATTCGGCAGCGTTGCTGCGCGTCGAGGCACTCGATGCGATTGGCGGGTTCGATCCGTGTTTCTGGCTGGACCACCTGGACAGCTGGCTGCATCATCAACTCTACGTGCACGGCTGGCGCATGTATGTGCTGGACTCAGTGCACCTGGAGCACCACTTCTCACTGCTGAACTACCGGGACCGAGTGTCGCTTGCTCACCTGCAGAATTTTCTCGCGGCAGAATCGGCGTACTTCGATCAGTACTGCTCTTCGTTTGCGGGGGCTGCGCATACCGTGCAGTTGGCAGGACGGCTGGTGAAGCAAGCGCTCCGGCGCGAAACACGTGAGGTGCGCAGGGCGACCTGGAGCGCTCTGTGGCGGCGCTTGACCGTAGCGAAGGGCAGGCGGTTGGCATTGTGGCGCAAAGCGATGGGCGGCTGGCCGGGCGCGACGCCCACGGAGAGCCGCTGATGCCGCAAGCGCAGAGTGAGAAGACAGACCCTGCCGCGGTGCGCGCCCTGGCCGTTGTGGTGCTGTATCGCACGCCTTTCGCGCGGTCGAAGACGATTGCGGGCCTGGCGCAGGCGTTTGGCCATGATCCACTTCTGGCGCAACAACTCGACCTGCTGGTGTGGGACAACAGCCCTGAGCCCCAGGAGAAGCGCGAGTTTCCATTTGCATATACCTACCGGCATTCGGCTGTGAACGAAGGCGTGAGCGGCGCATACAACGCCGCCATGGGAATGGCGGAACAGCACGGCTGCGGCTGGTTGCTGCTGTTGGATGACGATACTTCGGTGACGGGCGAATTCCTGCGGGGGCTGCTCGATCACGCGGCGGAGATCGCCAGCGAGGAGCGGGTCGCCGCTGTTGTGCCGTTTCTTTACGCAGGCACCTTCTGCATGTCACCGCGATTGTGGCGTTTCGCACGGCATGTGCCGCTGCCACGACCAGCGGCGGCCTACACGGAAGGGCGAGCGATATTTGCGGCGAATAGCGGGACATTGATGCGGGTGCGCGCGCTCGAAGTGATCCACGGCTACAGCTCCCGGTTCTGGTTGGACTACTCGGATATCGATGTCTTTCATCGGCTGCACCAGCAGCGACTCTCAGTGCGCATTGCCGGCGATCTCAGCCTTGAACACGAGATGGCGATGCTGGACTACGATCGGCGGATGACCCCGGCTCGGTTTGCGATCTTTCTCGCGGCAGAGGGCGATTTCATGGACCTGCATCGCGGACCGGCAGAGCGCGGGATGCATCTGCTGCGTCTGGCGGTGCGCGTGCTTCACCAGCGGAGCTATGCGGACCCGGCATTTGCGCGGCTCAGTCGCAAAGCGTTGTGGGAACGGCTGACAACGCGGCGAACGACGCGTCTGGGCCGCCATGAACGGATGAGGAGCGCGGGTGCGGATCGCAATTGATCATCAGGTGACATCGCTGCAGGATGCCGGCGGAATGTCGCGCTATCACTACGAGCTGGCACAAAAGCTTCGCGGACGCGAGAACATCTCACTCGATCTGCTGCTGGGCGGCGAGAGCTCAGTGCTGCCCTTCGCCGAACTGGCGGGAGGAGGTGTCCGCGTGGCGAGCTGGAAAAGTCGCCTTGGCCCGGGCTATCCGCGATATGCGACGAATGCGCTGTGGACGGCTGCGACTGCGCCAATGCGCGGGCGATACGACGTGTATCACGCGACGTATCATCGATGGGAGCCGGCAATTCGACATCGCGCGCTCGTTGCGACCCATCACGATGCCACCCAGGAGAGGTTTCCGGAGCTCTTCCGCAATGCCGCGGCCATTCACGCGCGCAAGCGCAGACTCTACCAGCGAGCCGACATGGTGATCTGCGTGTCGGAATCGGCTCGGCTGGACCTGGTGGAGATTTATGGCGTCGATGCATCGCGGACACGCGTGGTGTATCACGGGGTGACGCCGCTTTCCCAAAATGAAACGGCGTCGAATGACGAGGGTGCCCCCTACGTTCTTTATGTCGGTTCGCGCAGTGCGTACAAGAATTTTCCCGCGCTTATGGAGGCGTTTGCCGCAGCAGAGACGGCACGTGATATCCGGCTGATAGTGGCGGGAGGGGGCGCCTGGACCGCCGGGGAGCGCGCTGCAATTGCGGGACTCGGGCTGGAGAAGCGGGTCATGCTGCTGCCGCGTGTGGACGAGCCGCGGCTGGGCAATCTCTACCGGAACGCAGCACTCTTCGTATATCCGAGTTTGTATGAGGGGTTCGGGCTGCCGCCGCTCGAAGCGATGAGCTCGGGATGCCCGGTGCTGGTGAGCCAATCCTCCTCTCTGCCGGAGATCTGCGGCGATGCTGCGCATTATTTTGATCCGGCAATCCAGGGCGCGCTCAAGCGGCAGCTCGGGCAGCTGCTCAACGATGCGGTACTCTTGCGGGCGAAAGTCGATGCCGGGCGAGCAAGGGCGGGACGGTACACTTGGGAAACGGCTGCTCGTGAAACGCTCGCGGTGTATGGCGAGGCTCTGGATCGGGCTCAATCACGAGCTGCCGATCGGCCGACCCGTGGCGTCTCGCAATTCAAGCGATAAGGGCGGCTTGTTCTTTGCCCATGCGAATTCTGCTCCTGAACCAGACCTTTTATCCCGACGTCGTCGCGACCGCGCAATACCTCACCAGCCTGGCGGAGGCGCTGGCCGGGCGGGGCCACGAGGTGCGGGTGCTGGCGGCGCGGCGTGCATACGATGAACCGGCGCGTCGCTTCCCCAAACGAGAACGACACGGTGGCATCGAGATTGAGCGAGTGGGGGGAACAGGGTTAGGCAAGGATGCAAAATGGCGTCGAGCAGTGGATTTTGGCAGCTTCCTTCTGCGGGTGGCGGCGCGCGTTCTAACCGTAGCCCGGGGCGATTGCGTGGTGGCCCTGACGTCCCCTCCGCTAGTGGCGGCCCTGGCGGCGCTGCGTTGCCGGCTGCGCGGCGAACGCTTTGTGTACTGGGTGATGGACATGAATCCGGACGAGGCCCTGGCAGCCGGGTGGCTGCGACCCGGAGGCGTGGCATGGGTGCTCGAGCGAATTTCGCGCTTTACGCTGCGGGCGGCGGATGCGGTAGTAGTGCTGGACCGCTACATGCAGCAGCGAGTGCTGTCCAAGGGCATCATCGCGGATCGAGTGTGGGTGGTGCCGCCGTGGTCGCTGGACCGCTACGCCTATTTTGACCAGGAAGGCAGGAGGGCATTTCGGGAGCGGCATGGGCTCACAGGAAAGTATGTGGTGATGTACTCCGGAAACCACAGCCCGGTGCATCCGCTGGATATGCTGTTGGACGTGGCGACCCGATTGAAAGTGGATTCGCGCTTCTGTTTCGTATTCGTGGGTGGCGGGAGTGAGTTCCGCCGGCTGCGTGGTCTCGCCGAGCAGCGCGGGCTGGCGAACGTCAAGTTTCTTCCCTATCAGCCGATAGAGTTGCTGGCCGGTTCGCTTTCCGCGGCGGATCTGCAAGCGGTGGTACTGGGAAGCGCGATGGTTGGGACTATTCATCCCTCCAAGCTGTACAACATCCTGGCGGTGGGCAGTCCGGTGCTGTACGTCGGGCCGGAGCGGAGTCATATCAGCGATGCCTTTGAGAGCAGCGATGCTGCGGAACTGAGCGACGCGGGGAAGCAGCGAGGACGCACCAGCCGTTACATACGCGTGGAATTCGGGGATGTGGCCGGCCTGGCGGCCTGGCTGGACGCGGACTGGGCGAACTGGAAAGAGGCGGGCCGTACGATCCTCAGCCCGGTCTCCCGTAAGTATTTACAGGAGCTTCTGTTACCACAGCTTGTTCAGATTGTTGAAGATCGCAATGGAACTATGAAATTTGGTGTATCGTCTAATGTTGTTTAAGTGTAAATGTCTCAAAAGTAGTGAAGTATTGGCATACGATGCTCTTTTCGGTACGTGGTTAAACAAGCAATTCAGTTGTCGAGCAGGGTAAACTGGTTGTGCGAAAGTTGCTGACCTGAATGCTCCTGTGAAGTCGGCTTCACAGAGTGACCCAGTAGTGGTACTTTTCAGAGTCACACGAGCATGTACCTTATTTGTGTATGAGATAGGGATGGCTGTGAGAGGCATCAGTACTCCTGAACACGAGGGTGTGTCTGGGAGTTTGGCGGGACGCACTCAAAATGACAGTATTAGCACTTGGGTAGCCCGATGTTCGATTCCCCCGCTGCATCTGAACTAACAGGATGCGGCCTCGACTTTAACGCGCCAGAGCGGGGAGAAGAATCCCGGCGGTGCGCCGAACAGACGGGCAAGACGTGTATCCAAGGATACTGAATGAGTTCATTTGAAACCTCACGTAGTCTCTCCGTACAACCCATCTGGAATGATTTTTCACGGAAGAGCGCTGCTGCCCATCGCGAGGATCGTTTGCGTGGAGTAACTGCTGCCGCCGTTGCCTATGATGAGCAGGAGACGGAGTCGCGGGTGGTGGTTACCGGGAGCGAGTGGTCGCTCTCCATGCTGCGCCGGGCCATGGACCTGACTTTGGCATTCTGGGGTCTGCTCCTGTTCTCACCCGTATTTGGCATCCTGGCCGTGGCTGTGCGATTCAGCTCACCCGGTCCGGTGATCTTCAGGCAACAGCGGGTGGGGCGTCTGGGGCAACTGTTCACCATTTACAAGTTCCGCACCATGGAAGCGCAGCCTCAGCCGAAGGGACTTTCGGTCACGCGGCATGGCGATCGTCGAGTAACCACAGTGGGGCGCCTTCTTCGGCGCTATAAGCTGGATGAGTTGCCGCAACTGGTGAATGTGCTCTTCGGCGATATGAGCCTGGTGGGACCACGGCCAAAGCTTCCCGACCACCAGCATCGGCAGGCACAGTCCATGCCGTTTCGTCCCGGCATCACGGGTGCCGCCACGCTGGTCTTCCGCTGCGAGGAGGAAATGCTGCGGCAGATCCCGGAAGAGCAGATTGAGGCATTCTGCAAATACAAGTTGACGCCATACAAGACCAACCTTGACTTCGCGTACGCGGAGCGTGCCACCTTCCGCAGCGACATGGCTGTAATGCTGCGTACGGCACAGGTGTGCTTAGTGCGCAGCAAGGCACGACCGCCGCAGCCCAGCGCGATTCTCTAGAGCAGGCGTGTTCGTCTCTGCCTGAGATACGCTCTATACTGGAAAACAGATGTGAAAACAGGAGGCCCTTGCGGGCCTCGTGTTGCGTGCGCCCAACTCATGACCAATCCAGCCAACCGGAAATCCAGCCAGACGGTCTCGGACGAGCAGGTCCTGGCGGTCGCGGCACTTGCGAATCTCGAGCTCACTCCGGAGGAGCTTCCGGCAATGGGTCGCGATCTGAATGCGATCCTGGGCTACATTGCGCAGTTGAACGAGCTCGATGTGGCTAACGTTGCGCCGATGGCGCAGGTCTCTGAAATCATTGCGGGAATGATGCCGGATGCAACGGGAACGGAAGGGGCCGCCGCGACACTGCTGCGGGACGACACGCCCGTGCCCTGCCTGGAGCGCGAGCCCGTGATGAAGGAGGCGCCGGAAACGGACGGCGCATTCTTCAAGGTCCCCCAGGTAATTGGGCGATGAGATTTTCTTCTGTCAATGCGCGCCGCACTTCGCGGACTGCAGAAGCACTACCGCAGCGGGAGACATCCATTTGAAGGCAGAGATGAATGGCGCGATTGCCCCCGGGGTGAGCTTGCGGGAGCTGGGCCAAGCCGTTGTTTCCGGCAAGGTGAAGGCTGCGGAGTTGGTGAGCGGCTACCTGGAGCGGATCGCGGAACGCAATCCGGAGATCAACGCGTACCTTTCGGTGGTCGATGAAAGTGCACGGCGGACTGCCCAGGATCTGGATGCGGCGGCGAAGCGCGGCGATCCCCTGGGGCCGCTGGCGGGCGTGCCGATAGGTATCAAGGATGTGATCGCCATCGAGGGTATGAGCGCGACAGCGGGTTCGCGGATCCTTGAGGGGTACGAGCCGCCCTACACGGCGACGGCGGTGCGCCGGCTGAAAGAGGCTGGCGCGGTAGTGCTTGGCAAATTGAATTGCGACGAGTTCGCAATGGGCTCGTCGAACGAAAATTCGGCTTATGGCGTGGTGCGAAATCCGGTAGCGCTCGATCGAGTGCCTGGCGGCTCGAGCGGCGGCTCGGCAGCGGCAGTGGCAGCGGAAATGGCCGCGGCAACGCTGGGCTCCGATACCGGCGGATCGATCCGGCAGCCTGCCTCATTTTGTGGCGTAGTGGGCGTGCTGCCGACGTATGGGCGCGTGTCGCGGTATGGGCTGATTGCGTTTGCGTCGTCGCTCGACCGCATTGGTCCGTTCGCGCGCACGGTGGAAGACGCAGCGACGATGCTGGGCGTGATCGCCGGACACGATCCGCTGGATGCGACCTCGTCCGCGCGGCCCGTGCCGGATTATGTGGCGGAGTGCCAAAGGCCGGTGGAAGGTCTGCGCGTGGGTGTGCCGGCGGAGTACTTCGCGGAAGGACTTGACGCGGAGGTGAAAGTCGCGGTCGAGAAGGCGATTGAATCGCTGCGTGTGCAGGGTTGCGTCATCACACCGGTGTCGCTGCCGCACACTCGCTACGCAGTACCGACCTATTACGTGCTGGCGACGGCGGAGGCAAGCGCCAATCTGGAGCGGTTCGACGGCGTGCGCTACGGCTACCGCGCGCCGGACGCCAAGACGCTCTCCGAAATGTATCGCCAGACGCGCGAGGGCGGCTTCGGGCGCGAGGTGAAGCGGCGCATCCTGCTGGGCACGTATGTGCTGAGCGCGGGCTACTACGACGCATACTACCGCAGGGCGCAGCAGGTCCGGCGCGTGCTGGCGGAGGATTTCCTGAAGGCTTTTGAAAGGGTCGATGTCATTGTGACGCCGACCGCGCCGACGCCGGCCTTCCGCATCGGCGAGAAGACGGACGATCCGGTGTCGATGTATCTGGCGGACATCTATACCGTGACGGCGAGCCTGGCGGGCATTTGCGGCGTCTCGGTCCCGTGCGGCATGTCGAGCGAGGGCCTGCCGATCGGCGCACAGGTACTGGGGCCCCACTTCGGCGAGGGCACCGTCTTCCGCGCCGCGCGAGGAATCGAGCAGGGGCTTGCGGGCTGACAGGCGATCGGCGACGAAGCGGCTGGCTGAGAACCGCTAACCGTTTCTCAGCCGATGAGCTACTTCACACCCTTGCTCGCGTCCCATGCGCCTTGCTCTTTACGCACCATGACGATTTCGCCGACGTGATAGGCATTGTGGGTGCTGATGTTCGCGATGGTGGGTGCCCACTCGGCGAGCTGCGCGTCAGTCGCCGACTCGACGGTCTTCTCTAGGTCGGTCATCACCTGATCGAGCTGGTGAACGGTGTCGTTCCACGTCTTCGCGTCGAAGTTGTTGAAGGTCTCGTCGTTGTTGCCGCTGAACTTTGCTGCCTTTTCCCCGCGGAAGTTCTGAAGCGCGCGCTGGTTCCAGAAGACCAGGTGGTAGGTGAGCTGGCCGACGGAGTGGTTGCCTTTGCCGTCTGTCCACCGCGCCTGCTCCGGCGTGACGTTGGCCACGGCGACGTTGCCGCAGACAAACCAGTCGCTCTTGTCATGCGTGCTGTGGAGCTGGGCCAGCAGGATGGAGCGCAGCGTGGGTGTCGGTTTCTGTTGCGGCGTCTGCGCTCCAGCGTTGAGGGTGAAGGCCAGGGCGACAGCGAGAACGATGGATTTCATGCGGTTCCTCGGGACGGGATTCGAGCTGCAGTAGTGCCGTCGGCCAGTCTATTGTGCGCGAGGGCTGATGCGCGTTGGGTTTGTGACGAATGGCCAGTGTGGGATGGCCAGCGTGATTTGCTGCAATTTAGAGCGGCTGATAATAGCGATCTTCCGGGTTGGCGCAGGCCAGGCAGAGGCGCTGGCCGTCGCGCTCGACGAAACGGTCGTAGTTGATGCCTTCGCCGCATCCGGCGCAGGCGAGGCGGTCGCCCTTGTATCCGGGAAACTCTTTCGGCGGCAGCAGTGACCCGCACCCATTCTTCAGCGAATAGGTCAGCATCGGAAAGCTCGCGATAGGCGAGCATCTGCTGCTGGTTCTTGTTTTCGATCTCCGGATGCAGAGCGCGGGCGAGCTCTTTCGAGGACTCGCGGGCGGCGATACGGAGGGCACGATCGCTGGGCAGATCGATGAAGGTGGCGGCCATCTTGCCCCAGTCGCGGAATTTGAGAGCGCGCTTACCGAGACGGCACCCGGTGACGACCCCGATCGCGTCGGTAGCGCAGCGGTCGATCTCGACGAAGGTGACCAGGCGCTTGCGGTCGCGGCCACGGGGCTCGTCGATGCCGAGACGCCGGCAGCCGAGCATAGCCATACGGACGCCGAGAATCTGCCCGGCGCAGAGGTGACCGTGCGCGGCTTCGGCCATGGCCAGCAGATCGTCGAAGGCTTCCATCGTATTCCCTGATGCTACGCCAGTAACCTTGCGCCACTGCCAAGGGTGTGTGCCTATTTCGCGCTTGTGCGGGCGAAGCAGCCGGAATAGCATCATCGCGCCCTCGAGTTCCCCCGCAAACCTAACCCATCAGGCTGCTCCCGGAGCAGCAACAGCAATGCAAATCAGGAGAAAGCGATGTTTCAGTACGTGAGAACGATGCTCCATGGAGAGATCCATGGCAATACTGTGCGGCGTGTGATCGGCGTTGGAGTGCTGGCCCTCTTCGGAGCTTCCAGCCTGGCGATGGCCGCTACCTGGTGCGTGAAACCCAGCGGTAAATCCGGCTGCAGTTCGACCATTTCGTGGGCCGTTGCGGCGGCGTCGCCCGGCGATACGATTCGCGTCTGGGAAGGTACCTATAAGGAACAGGTGGTGATCACCAAGTCCCTTTCGCTCGTGGCGGTGGAAAAAGGTGAGTCGATTATCGATGCGAAGGGATGGCCGAACGGCATCTTCGTGAACGGTATGTCGGCGGCGCCGAATGCAGGCGTGGCGGATGTGCTGATCTCCGGCTTCAAGATACGGAATGCAAATTTCGAAGGCATTCTGGTCGCGAACGGCTCCGATATCACCATCGTCAACAACCATGTGCTGGACAACGACAGGGCGCTCGATATTGCCACCCCTGCGTGTCCTGGGATTCCCGCTTTTGAGACCAACGAAGGCGAAGACTGCGGCGAGGGGATTCACCTGATGGGGGCGGATCATTCCTCCGTCGTCCGCAACGATGTCGAGGACAACTCAGGCGGCATTCTCATCTCCGATGAGACTGGCGCCAGCCGCAACAACCTGATCAGCGGCAATCACGTTCATAACAACCCGTACGACTGCGGGATCACCATGGCCTCTCACGGGCCGGCTACGTCAGTGATTCCCACGGCGACTTTGTCCTATGGCGTGAT
This sequence comes from uncultured Acidobacteriaceae bacterium, assembly GCA_963757575.1. Classification (GTDB taxonomy): domain Bacteria; phylum Acidobacteriota; class Terriglobia; order Terriglobales; family Acidobacteriaceae; genus KBS-83. The sequence goes on along the minus strand of CAVWSD010000002.1, from coordinate 166,722 downwards.
GAATAACACCATCGCCCACAATGACTCGTCGCACAATGGCTTCCAGGTTCCCGGCGCGGGCGCCGGGGTCGGCATCTTCGCTCCTTTCCCCGGCACGACAGCGTCCGGCAATGTAGTGGTGGACAACGATCTGCACAATAACGGCTTGCCAGGCGTTACTATGCACAATCACGCAGCGTTTCCTTCTCCGGCGCCTCCGGTCAATCTGAATGACAACGTGATTGTCGGCAACCGGATCTCCGGCAATGCAATGGATACGGCAGACGCGGGGACGTCAGCACCCACCGGCATCAATGTGTACAGCGTGGCGCCGATCACGGGCACTGTCATCTCGCAGAATGTCTTCGACGATGAAGGGATCGACATCGCCTTCAAGGCGCCCGTCGGCCAGCTCAGCGTGCACTTCAACGACTTCGACACCTGGGGCATCGGGGTGGAGAATCTGGGCACCGGCACGGTGAATGCCACGGATAACTGGTGGCACTGCGTGGGTGGTCCCGGCGCTAAGGGATGCACCACGGTGTCCGGACCAGGAGTGTGGTTCACGCCATGGCTGACTTCCCGGTTTAACAACAATGGGGACGTGTTCTAGGGCGGCCTTAGGACTGGGGAGGGCACCCCCTCCCCCTCCGTTTCTCGTTTCCTCGCGAGTCCTTAAGTCTGGATTCTCGAAAATTTATGCCGCGAAAGTGTTGTTATGCCCGCGGCTGTTTCGCTTGAGCTGCCCGGACATGAGCCATCGCCGCGAGGCTCTTCTGCATGTGGGCGAGGCGTTTGCGGCCTGCCGTCGATCCTTCTATGAGACGCTCGACACTGATCAGCCATTCGGGCAGGTTCATCTGCTTACGAAACTCTGCGAGCCAGGGCTGGATCTTTGCGTATTGGAAGTACATCTCCTGGCAGGTGTCGTGGACGAGCATGGCGTCGAGAGCGCCGTGCTCCACGAATGCGGCGACCATATCCCAGTATCCGTAGACCTGAAGGACGAAGGCGGTGTGCTTGCCGCCGGCGCTGACGATGTCCACGAATTCTTTTGCGGACGCAGGCAGGAACTCGCCTCCGATGTAGGAGCGCGCTTCGCGCATCACGGTCTCTCGCCGGAGTTCGTAGAGATGGAGGATCAGTTCGGCTTGCTGGATTGCCTTGGCGGATGTCGCTCTCTTTTTCGCAGTCATGTCCTTCCGATTGGCTCCTTCGCCCAAGCGATAGTTGCGCCGGCTAACTTCGGTTTCAAACGAAATGCACAGAGTCGATCATGGTAACGGCTTCACTGCAGCACCTCAATGAAGACTTACTTCTGGCGGGCAAGCTGGGCGGCGGCGGACGGCGCCCTGAAGTGCTCCGCGCCGCCCCGGGGCATTTGTAAGTGCGGTTTGAAATTCTTTCAGCGCCAGAGCGGGTTGATTCTGCTCCAGGAGCAAAGAGCCGAGTTGTTCGCGGGCCGGGACAATCGGTCCTGGCGTCACCGGCAGCTTCTCGATTGCGTCCTCCTCATCGGCTGACGCGAGCATCAGTGCTGCGGCTGCAGCCGGCTGTCCGTCCGCCTGGGCCGCCCACGCCATGACTTCGCGCCTCAGTATTCCCACCTGAACGGCCCAATAGTTGTTGTCCGACGCACGAAGCTGCTCCTGCATTTGCCGCAGTCGATCGATTTCCGCGCGAGCATCGGTGGAATGTCCACTGCGGGCAAGCCCCATGCCGCGAGCCCAGACTGCAATTGCGACAACATGAGGCGGGGCTCCGGGCGGAGGGAGGATGCCAGCAGCATCGGTCCATTGACCTCGCTCGACCGCATACCGAACCGGCATTGCGGTTGAGGCATACGACATTTTGAAATCTCCGGCATTCATCTCCGGGATGTTCTTAACCTCTTGAATGACTTGAGCCGCATCGCTGTTGCGCCCGGTTTGCAGATAGGCATACACGAGGTAATCCATAGCGTGTAGCTCTTCTCCCGTGTCGCGCTGCTGGTGGGCCGCCTCTCTTGCCGCAATGTTGGAAGTGATGGAATCTTCCCAAAGACCGAGTCGCGTGAATATATGCGAGGGCATGTGCAATGCGTGCGGCGCTGACGGCGCGATGCGGGAATAAGCTCTTGCCGCTGGAAGACCTCTTGGCGCGAGTTCCGCATTGTCGCAAGCATGGATGAGGTAGTGAGGGATCCCCGGATGCTCCGGATAGATCCGATCAAGGGGCTCAAGCAGATCCGCAGCCTGTTTCTGCTTTGCATGCGTCTTGTCGGCAGGAGATGCGTTTGCGAGGAGTGCGAGCGCATAAAACACCTGAGCTTCGACATCTTTTCTGTTCGCTAGCGCGAGATCGCTCATCGCGTGCTCGTACTTCGACGCCCGCTCCCGGTAGGAAACGGTGGCAGCATCTTGATAAATCATCGCGAGCGCATGAATGAACTGGCGTTCGCGTTCGGTACCCGCACCGAGCTGCTAGCGCCTGCTGAATTTCGTTTTGTGCAATGGAGATTGTCACGGCGGGCAGAGGGGGCTCCCAAAGCTGGTGAAAGTACGTCATGGCCATTCCCCAATGTGCCATCGCACAGTGCGGGTCCAGGTCGGCTATCTGCTGAAATGTGTTTCTTGCCGCGATGTAAGCGAAGGAGTGAAGGAGAGCCACACCTCTGTTGAACTGCTCCTGAGTGGCTGGCGCGCAAGAGACCGGAAACGATACCTTCCCCAGCTTCTCAGGCGCGGGATGGCTATGTGTCTCCTGTGCAGGCGAGAAGGGAAGGACGAACAGGAGCGTGAGCAATATTCGCCAGCGGTCGAGCATCCACTATCTCCGTGGGAGCGTGGCGCTCCTGCGACATCCGGATTGTACGGGAGAATTCGCGGCGCATGCAGCCAGCCGGAGTTCGCATTCTGCTATTGCGATCGGTCGTCGGGAGCTGCTCAGTTACTGCCGGAGCCTGCGCTTGCGCTGCTGTCATCGGTATCGCCGTCCTCTACGAGAACTGCGGAGAGACCGACGAGGTTGAAGTTCATGGGCTCGGTTGCGCCGGTGGGGGTGAAGCTGACGCGGACGGGGTCGCGCTGCCAGATGGCTTTGGCGCAGGCTGGGGCGGAGGGAGCTTCGGGCGACGGAGGGGCCGGCGTCCAGGGGCCGATTTTCTTGGCGAGAAGAGGACGCCGCGCGGCTATCTGGGCCACGACGGCGTAGAGCTGATGGCCGCCCGAGTTGAGGCCGCAGTAGGCGGCGTAGTCGCGAAACCAGACAACCTGCGAAACGGCCGGGTCGTAGTCGGGCAGTTTCATGGCGGTGACGTGGCCATTGCTGCGGTCGATCATGATCCAGGGGCCGCGCTGCCAAATCCAGTGCTCGGTTTTGTCGCCGGGGAGGGCATCGTTGAGGCGCATTGCGCGGCGGACGACGAAGCTGCGATCGGTGATGTCGTGGGCATCGCCGGTGGTCCACTCCTTGACCTTGTCATCGACGATGAGGGGGCGGACGTGGAGTGTTTTTTCGTCGAGGGAAGCGCCCGCTGGGTCGGAGGTGATGCTGTAGGGGACGCGTTTGCCGGCCCCGATGCCCACCGCGTGCGGCTTGGCGCGGGGCCCGGCATGAAGGGAGAGGGGAAGGAGAGCGAAAGACAGTGTCTGACTCAATAGCCCGAGATACGAGAGCCGGATACGCATGGTCTTCCGAGGGTAGCCGCGAGAGGGACGGCGCGGTACTCCCCGAGGGTGGGAGGCGATACTAAGTGCGCCAAACACTAAGTGCGCCCATACTAGGGGCGCCACGCTATGGTGCAATGCTTCGGAGGAGTGTTTCGGCGTTTACCGCCGGGATTTATGGTCGGGCTGGGGTGGTCCGAAGCCGAAGTCGTAGGTGTCGGGCGGGGGCTTGGGGCGACCGGCCATCTCGTTGCGCAGCAGTATCCAGGTGAAGTAAATGCCAATGATCAGGGCGACGCCGAAGAAGATCATGATGAAGACATTCGTCATGGGCTGCCCTTTCTATAGGCGTAGATGCGGTCGAGTGACCAGACTGTAGGCTGGATGGCGGGGCATCGTCAAGCTGATTGCGGACGTTCCCGATGACGGAGTGAGCGATTTGCAAACAAAATGACAAAGAGGATTTGCGTAAGCGCTTACTCGGCGAAAGGGAAGTGCCGAATCGGTCGGAGGGCTGCTGCGCCCAATCACCTAAGAGTGCCATTGAGGCTGAAGTTGTATTTCTGCATGATGGCTGGACTATGGCTCTTTTCGGAAGCGATCGCCCAGTCATGCCGACTTTCAAGAGTTCCCCGGACCTGGATAGTGCGACGCGGGGTCCCTACGATGATTTGAACCGTCTGGAGCGCAACGGCGACCGGAACAATGACGGGACCAACAACCGCAACGGAGACCGGAACCCGGAGCGAAATCCGGCGCGCCAGAGGGACGGCGCCGACGAACGAAATGCTGCAGACCCGCGGGCGCAAGACCGGATGGAACGCGTGCTGGATCGCAATGGCCGGGAGATTGAGCGGGATCCGGATCAGCGGGCAGAGCGGAGTGCCGACCGCGAGCCGGAACATGTGCCGGTAAAGGCGTTGCAGCAGGGCTCGCGAAAGAGCACGGACAGCGCGGACCCGCTGATTCAGGGATTGTTCTCGAAGCTGCCGGAGCCCTCAGCGGAGTGGCCGCTGCCGGCACGTCAGAAGTGGCTGCAGACGGCAGCAAACATCTTCGATCTGATGTATGCGTCGGGCGAGGCGGATGCCGGCGAGCTGGCGATCCGCGTGGAACGGAACACCGCTAGATAAAAGCTGTCGTCCGGGCGGCGCCTGCGGGCGGGTGCCCGTTCTTGCTGAAACCGCGCTATCCGCAGGGCGGCGACGCTCTTCACAGCGAGAGGAATGGCGGCCACAGGAAGACGCTAGTGCGTGTGCCGGACGGCCGCGTGCTCCGGCGCACTGCCTTTGGTCTCTGCCAGCGCGTTGTCGATCATGGAATAGAGCTTGGTGCGGTCGAGGACCTCGACGAAGGGCGCGCCCTTGGTCTGGTTGGTGACCACCCAGATGGTAGGCGTGTGCTGGATGCCGACACTCTGGCCGAGCGCGTAGTCGGCCTTTACCTCCGCAGCGAGCTTCTGCTGCGGATCGATCACGAAGGGCAGCGCGAGCTTGTGGTCGGCGGCGAACTTCTCCGTAAATGCGTGCAGGTTGGGCAGGCCCTTGCTGCCATCGTAGGTGCCTGTACTGTTGTCGATCACGGTGATTTCGTTCTGGTGCGCGAAGACGGCGTCGCGATATTCGTCGCCAAGCTTTTTGCTTTTGGTGTCGAACCAGCGCGCATTGACCGCGGCCTGGAAGCTCCAGTCATGCTGCGGCAGGGGGAAATCGTGGCGCACCCAGGGGATCTTGTACTGATCGGCCGCCTGCTTGAGGAGCGGGTTGGCGCGGGCGCAGTCCGGGCATTCCAGATCTTCAAACTCAACAATGGCAACGCGCGCGCCGGCCGGAGGACGCAGCGGGGTGGCGTTGAGCACCTGCGTGGTTTCCTGCGCGGACGCATGACTTGAGAGCGCGGCGGGCAGGAAGAGAGAGGTGGCGGCGAGGGCGACGGAGGCGAGCAGGGAGGCTGGGCGCATAAGCATTCTGTTGGACGCGAGACCTACTCCATTGTATCCAGAGCGAAGCCGGCTGGGCCGCCCCGTCGCTCGGGCCCACGCCTCCCTAAATGGGGCCGGCGCCGATCGCGTCCAACTGGGTGACGGTTTCGGGAGGAAGTTGCAAGGTTGCGGCACTGAGGTTCTCGCTGAGGTGTTCGAGAGAAGAGGTGCCAGGAATGAGCAGGATATTCGGCGAGCGCGCGAGGAGCCACGCAAGTGCGACCTGCATGGGGGTAGCGCTCAACGAGGCGGCCGCTTGATTAAGAGCCGAGGATTGGAGCGGAGTGAACCCTCCGAGCGGGAAAAACGGGACGTACGCTATGCGCTGTCTCGCGAGCTCCTCGATGAAGCGATCATCATTGCGATGCGCCACGTTGTACAGGTTCTGCACGCAAACGATCCCGGTGATCTTCTGCGCCTCGGCGAACTGCTGAGGGCTGACGTTGCTGAGGCCCAGATGGCGAATCAGGCCTTGACGCTTGAGTTCGGCCAGCACGGTCAGTGGTTCTTCAATCGATGCCTCCGACGGGCCCATGACTCCACCGACGCGAAGATTCACGACATCGAGCGCATCCAGACCAAGGTTGCGTAGATTGTCATGCACGCCGTCGATCAGTTCCTGGCGCGAAAGAGCAGGAATCCACGACTTGTCCTCGCCACGCCGGGCACCCAATTTGGTGACGATGACAAGTCCTGCAGGATAGGGATGGAGCGCTCGTTTGATGATCTGGTTTGTGACATGCGGACCATAGAAGTCGCTGGTGTCGATGTGATTGACGCCGCGTGCGACTACTTCGCGCAAGACGGCGATTGCGGTGTCGACATCGCGCGGCGGACCCCACACGTGAGGGCCGGCAAGCTGCATGGCGCCATAGCCCATCCGGTTCAAAGTCATCGAGGTGCCTGGCAGCGTGAAGCTGCCCCCAGAGTTCGCTTGATTCGTCATTCTGTTGTTTGTCCTTTTCGCTGTACGAAACTACCGACGGATCGGATCTCACGTGATTTAGATGAAGGAAGCCTCAGGTTAGGAGTTCGCATTTGCCGCAGCGACCAGGGACTGATGCTCCGCGTCGCCGCAATGGTCGCGATGACGATTGCTTCGTAGCTCACTGACCTGCAACTCGCTTCGGCCTATTTCTTCTTGAGGACGGCGCTGGTGGCTTCGTCGTAGGCGACGCGCTCGGTGAATTTGCGCAGGTCTTCGTAGCGGGAGGCGTCGAGCTGGAGCTGCTTGACCGTGTATTCGCGGGTGTAGTGCAGGGTTGCTCCATCGGCGGTGACGGCGCTGTGGTAGGAGGCGAAGTCGGTGTCGAGCGAGACCGGTTCGGGGAGCTCGTCGACGAGGTAGCCGGGCGGCAGCGTGAGGTCGATATGGTCGCTGCGGGTCTGCACGGCGGTGAGATCGATGGGCCATGTGCGGGCTTCGCGCGGCAGGGACCACGCATCGGAGCCGAGAATGCGCGGGCGGACGAGCAATAGATCGCCGGCGGGGCGCGCGTAGCTCGCGACGTGAAAGCTGTAGTCGAGCTCCAGAGGACTGCCAAGATCAGTGGAGTGCGCAGCGGTCACTTTCTCGAGCAAGATGCCGTTGAGATCGCGGCGGAGACGCTGTTCGAGATAATCGCGCTGCTGCTGCTGGCTGCCTTCCGTGAAGGTGACGCGCGGCCGCTGGGCGGAATAGCCGAAGCGCTGTTCGACGACGGTGGCCTCGAGCGAGCCGTCGGCATCGAGCTGGGCGTGAATGGTGTGTTCGACGCGGTTGGAGGCAGGCGTCATCACGGGCAAGGCGATGAGCTGGCTCTGATTGCCTTCGGTGAGGATGCCGTAACTGCCCTGCTCGTAGGGCGGGATCTGGCCGATGGGGATCCACTGGTTGGTGGGATCGAAGATGAGGTAGCGCTTGCCGCTCTTCGCAGTGACGACCGACTTGCAGGACCGGATTGGTGTAACCGGCGGGAACCTCGATGGCGGCGATGGCGTGGTTGCCGTCGCTGGAAGGGATCTTGGGATCGACAAAGCCGCGCCGGGTATCGACCAGTACCCAGGTGGAGTGGATGCCGACGCTCTCGAGCATGGCGCGCAGCAGCGTGGCCTTGTCCTTGCAGTCGCCGTAGCGGTTGCGGAAGACATCATTGGCAGAGTGGGGCTGCAAACCGCCGATACCGATCTCGATGCCGACGTAGCGGATGTTGCGCTGCATGTAGCTGGCGATGCTCTGGAGTTTCGCAGTGAAATCCGACTGGCCGGCAACGAGCTCCTTCGCCTTGGCGCTGAGGTCTTGTGTCGCCTGCGCGCTGGGTGAGGCGAGTGTGGTGTACCAGTCGCCGATGGCAGTCCAGCGATCGTCGCCGGTCGGTTGCGGGTTGCGTGAGTAGCGGACCACGAGGCGGCCGGCCATGGCTTCAAACTCCGGCGTCATGGGGACATCCTCGATATCGACGCCGGGTACGCGATCCAGTTGCCAGCGGTAATGGCCGGGAGCGGGCTGGCTGGTGACGACTCCTGCGTCGTTGCGGGCGGCGACGGCGAAATGCCAGTCCGCAGGCAGGACCAGGTCAAAGACGGAGCGCAGGGTGGGAATGCTGTCCTGGAAATCCCAGGAGTACTCCTGCACGTAGGGCCGCACGGTGCGCTCGTACTCGTAGGCGACGACGGCTCCCGGGTCTGCGGCTGGCGCACGGGCGATCTTCGCGTGAAGGTCCACATACAGCATGCCGTACTCGTCATCGCCTACCTCGACGATCTCTTTGTCGGAGAGCGTGTAGGGATGGCCATCCGAGGCGATGCTCCAGACGTGCAGCGAGTGCAGCTTGCGGTCACGATCGATGGGGACCACGACGGTGGCGAAACCGCGGCCCTGGGGTCGAAGGATCTTGATGACGCGGCGTTTCAGCAGGACGGCTTTGCCGTCGGGCTGGACGGTGAGGGTCTCTTCGTCATCGAGCACGACTGCTTTGGTGGTTTTGGGGTAATCAGGAGTGGAGGCGTGCGCCGCGGTGAGCACCCAGTCGGGCGGCTGAGGCGTGCCGGCATGGGCCGGCGGAGTCGTGATCGCGAAGATGAGAGATGCAACCGGCAGGCCCGGGGCGATACGCGTCAGTAGGCGCATCACTGGCCGGCATGTGCCGCGGCAGCAATGTGCAGGACAGCTTGCGCGCGGTCCTTGTTGCTGACATTGTCGAAGAAGCCCTTGAGTTTGTCGTACTCCGATGCGTTGTAGAGGATGTTGGCCAACACGTAGCTGCGGGCATAGGTGATGGTCTGGCCGTCGGCCTTGGCGTGGGAGAGATAAAGGGCGTTTTGCGGCAGATCGACGCGTGCATCGCCGGGAACGCTCTCCACCTGAAATCCGGCGGGAAGACGGAGCGTGACCTCATCCTTTTCGAGATAGGGATAGTGGAGGTCGACGGGCTCCTCGCGATGCGAGCTGGCAAAGGGATCGCCGCTGCCGGCGGCAAAGATCGAGAGCGGCAGGAAGACGCGTTTGCCGGTGGCGGTGCCAAGAGAGCCGCTGAAGTTCATACGAACCATGAGATTGGTGTTCTCACTGTCGAGACCGAGAAAGTGGTCGGTGTGCAGGATGATGCCGGGAGGGAGAGCGGGCTGGAGCTGGTCCTCGAACTCCTTTTTCAACGCGACCTCGTCTCCTTCGAGAGCCTTCTGCCGCCAGAGTACCGCCTGCTGGCCGGTGCAGATGATCATGGCGGTGCCGGTGAGGGCCCCGTCGGGGGCAAGTGTGATATCCGCGACCCGCTGGACAATGGTGTCCTTGTAGCCGATCCCGGGCGAGTTCGCGATAGCGGTGTGACCGTCCTGCTGGCGGATACCGCCGGCGAAGGCGTGCTTCCAATGCAGGGTGCCATAGGTCATGTAGCGCTCGCCGGGATCGAAGGCGCGCTCCTTGCCATCGACCGTGACAAAGACGATGAGATCGTCAAACTGATTTCCGTCCAGGTAGTTCTGTTGGAAGAAATCGCGATCACGGTCAACCACGGCCATGGCCTCGGCGTGAAAGCCGGCGGCGCGGGCGAGCGCGAGAAAGAGCATGGCGAGATCATCGGGCGAGCCGCGCTTGAGAGCCAGAACATCGGCAGCGGATTTGATGTGCTTGACGCCTTCGGCACGGTTCTCGTCCTGCGAGTGCTCGCGGGAGTAGCGGGTGTTGTCCAGCTTCATGACAGCGTCGTAGAGTTTGCCGAGCTTCTCGTCCTGAGTGGCGGCACCGGAGGTGAGCTCCTTCGCCGCTGCAGTGATGGCGGATGAGGGTGCGGCGAATTTGTCGATGTCGTGCGACCAGGACTTACCGTAGGAGTCCCAGAACTCCTGCGAGCTGCGTTTGCTGGTGTAGTAGAAGCGGACCCGATAGGCGAACGCATCCATCGGCGGCTCGTATTCTTCCTTAGGCAGACTCGGGATGTTCTCCGCGACGAGGTCGAACTCGCCGCGGTTCTCGACTACCTTCGAGCCATTGGGCAGGAGCTGGCTGTAGGCTATCGAGCTGGTGACGCTGCCTTTGTCGACGTGGGAGATGACCTCGCGGTCGGTGGGGATGTAGTGGAAGTGGGCCTTGCGTACGAAGAGAGAGTGCTGGACGTTCCACTCGGGAGAGCGCAGGAAATTGTCTTCGTAGCGGCGCTTGTAGCGATATTCAAGGATGCTGCCGTTTTCGACCTCGGGCAGGGAGAAAACCTTGGCTTTGTACTGCAGGGTCTTGGTCTTCACCAGCAGCTTCTCATAGGGCTTCCCGGTGAACGGGATGACGGTGCCGTCGCTGTGGATGGTGCGGCCCTGAATGTCGGTGATCTGAAAGTCGCGACCCGCGCCGGTGAGCTCGACGTCGGCATATTTCTTGCCCTCGTCGCGGAGGATCTTGAGCCGTACGTAGACGGCCTCCATGTGGTTCTTGTTGTCGGTCACGTATTCGCGATACAGGTAGATGGCGTCGGCATTTGGAGCCGAGGGCTCGGCGGTCATCTTCAACTCTTCCGCCGTGGGCTGCTGCCAGTCGGCGGCGCGGGCAGCGCGAGGCAGGACGGCCAGAAACGGGAGGGTCAGAAAGGAAAAGGATAGGAAGGAAAGGGACGGGAAGGAAAAGAACAGGGACCGGTGTCGCACAGGGACCTCGAACATGGCAGAAGCAGGAGCAATGACTACATTGAAGAAAGGAATGCGCAGGGGATGGCTTGCGACGTTATACCTTCCGCTAGCCCGGCCGACAAGGGTTATTTAGACCCACTCCGGTGATGCTTCCGGGGGATTCCTGAATCGGTACGTCCGCGCCGGCAGCGACAAGGCTGGGATCTTCCGTCTAAAGTGATCGGGACAGCATAGGTAAATGGAGGGAGCGAGTCAGCATGAAAAGTACGGGGACGGTCACCTTTGCCTTGTTCGTGATCGTGGTGCTGGCGGCAATCTTCTGGCTGATGCATGGGCGCGGCCAGACGCAGTGGGGGCTGGTAGCGGTGCTGGTGGGCATCCTGGTGCTGCGGGTGGTCCTGTTTGTCATTAACCTTCGCCAGCAGCGGCACAACGCGGAGCAGGGCAAAGGCCCGGTCAAGATTGAGACCAGACTGGGGTTGAACGATGAGAGCCAGGAGGAGGCGGAGCCGCCCGCCGAGTCTTCCGGACCCTCACCCGGCGCGCCTCAGCCATGACCTACAAGCAGGGATGCAAATATGCTGCCCTGCTGGGAATACCCTGCCTGATCTTCGATGTGATCGCGCGGATGCCGCCGTTCTTCCATATGGCGGGTATGCGCACAGCGGCGCAGCTCATTTTGTTTCCGGGATGGCAGGCGGTGAACTGGCTGACGGGTGGCGTGATGTCCCGCACCGTCGAATACAAGCTGCTGATGCCGCTGTTGATCATCGCGCTGAATGTGCTGGCGTGGGGTGGGGTGATCTGGGCGGCGGGGAATGTAGTGGAAAGCAGCAGGCGATAAGCGGCCATCGCGCACACTACCGAAAGCGTTGCGATCGGATGTAGATGAGGTGGAGGGCGAGAGCCTCAGAGATGCGTTGACCGAGCCTTGGCGAAACGGCTCGCAAAATGCGCGGACCATTTCGCCATAGGTCATAGATCGAGGAACAGGATCGAAGATCGAGGGAAATGCGTGAATCAGTTTCAGCTTTCAGTTTCCAGTTGCGGTCGAGCCTGCAGCGATGGGAGCCACGGCAAATTCGATTTCTGTCCCATGATCAATGTGAACGTTCTTTCCATCCGCTTTTAAGACTCCCGAGTTTGCGCCCTGCACATCGCTGGTCAAACTGAAGCCATGCGCGCTTGTCGCAGTCTGTTCTGTCTTCAGTTGTGGGTTGAGATCCGCAGGATAAAAATCGCTATTGCTCGCCTGGATGCCAACGATGGTCGACTTAATGGCGATCGGCTGTCCGTCCTTGGGTTGCGCCTTGTCAAAGGTGAGCACCACGGTCGAGGCGCCGTTGTTTTCAGCGGCCTGCACCTGATCGATGTGTCCGATCAGCAGCGCGTTACGTGGAATTTCCACGCCGCCCGGTAGATGGACGGACGAGACGAGCTTGGCTGTGACGGCATCGCCTGCCTTCGCGGTCCTGGCGTCGATCCTTGTTTGCAATACCGTGTTTGCCTGAACCAACTGTTGTTCATTCGCGTTCTGATGTACATCCTTCGCCATAGCAGTAAGCGAGAGTGCCAAAGGAATGCTGGCGATAGCGAAATATTTTGCAATTTTCATTACGAAACAACTCCTGCGATACAACGTGCGGCTAAATCGAAACTCAGAGTGAGCGCGCGTTCCATCCCACCCTCTTCATCTGCTTTGACCTTGCTGCGAATGCAAGGAAGCGATACTCAATGGATGTTTGTATCTGCGATTGGTCGCAAGGTGTGCGCCGTGCGAGGCGAATCTGCCGGCTAAAAAACGTTATTTGCTGCGGCGTTTGGCCTTGGGCTGGCGGCGATGTTTGCCACGCTTCGTAGTTCGCGATGCGGATGCGCGTTCGGTCTTTACGGATTCTTTCTGTTTTTATTTACCTTTTCGCGCGGGGCGGGGTGACTGCAGTTCTTCGAGGATCGAGAACTGCAGACGGCGCTCGACTTCGTCGACGCGGTCGAGGATGACGTGCAGGCGATCGCCGATTGAGTAGCGGCGGCCGGAGTGATTGCCGATGATCTGGCGGGTGTTCTCGCGATAGGTGTAGATGTCGTCGAGCAGGCTGCCGAGGGGAACCAGCCCTTCGATGAAGAGATCCGTGAGCTCGACGAAGAGGCCGTACTTGGTGGTGTTCATCACCATGGCTTCGAAGTCTTCGCCGATGCGATGCTGCATGAACTTGACCTTTTTCCATTCGATCAGCTCCCGCTCGGCCTCGGCGGCGCGGCGCTCGTTGTCGCTGCATTCTTTGGCGATGGAAGAGAGGTCGTCTTCGGACAATTGCGAGGGAACAGGGATCGGGGAATCGGATTCAGAGTCGATGGCGCCCTGGGCGCGGTTGTTTTTTTGCAGCCGGCTTTCGGATGTTGGGCGCTGTGATTGCGACTCATGCCGCGATAAATGCAGGTCCTTTGATTCGCTTCGCTCGCTCAGGGTGACAACGTTGGTTGCGCCAGCGCGCAAGAGCGTCTTCGAGATGCGATGGACGATGAGGTCCGGATAGCGGCGGATGGGCGAGGTGAAGTGCGTGTAGTGCGCGGTGGCCAGGGCGAAGTGGCCTTCGTTCTTCTCCGAGTAGCGGGCCTGTTTGAGTGAGCGGAGCATGAGGTGGGCGAGGATGCGCTCTTCCGGCTTGCCCGCTATCTTCTGTGCCAGCCGCTGATACATGTGCGGCGTGACCGGAATGTCCTGCGGAATCTCGTGCTCCCGCGGTGCTGAACGCTGGCTTTGCCGGTTACGTGCATTGTGGGCGCGGAACTCGCGGCGCTCGCTTTTGAACTGCACGCGCTTCACCGGCAATGCGCCGAGTCCGAGCGAGTAGCCGAAGTGGGCGGCGCTTTCTTCGAAGTCGATGACACGCTTGGCATCGGGCTTTTCATGAATGCGGTAGATCGAAGCAACGCCAAGGCGCTGGTGCCAGTCGGCGATGCATTCGTTGGCAGATAGCATGAACTCTTCGATCAGGCGGTTGGCCCAGGTGCGATCGGAGCGAAGGATGCCCTGCATCTCGCCTTCGTCGTTGAAATCGATGATGGCCTCGGGCAGATCGAAATCGATGGAGCCGCGCTGCTGGCGCTTGCGGTTGAGGATTTTGGCGAGGGTGAGCATGCGCTCGAACTCGGAGACGAGCGGCGCAAACTCTGTGCGCGCGGCTTCGTCGCCGGAGAGTATGGCGTGGACCTGGGTGTAGGTCATGCGGCGCGCGGAGCGGATGACGCCTTCCGCGACTTCGTAGCTGAGGATGGCGCCGTGGCGGTCGAGCTGCATGATGCAGGAGAGAACGAGGCGGTCTTCGGCGGGACGCAGGCTGCAGATGTCGGAGGAGAGCTCCTGGGGGAGCATGGGGACGGCGCGGTCGGGAAAGTAGACCGACGTGCCGCGCAGGCGCGCTTCGAGGTCGAGCGGCGAGCCGGGCGTGACGTACTGAGCCACGTCCGCGATATGGACCTGCAATTCGTAACCGTCGTGAGTATGTTTTACCAGAACGGCGTCGTCGAAATCTTTGGCCGTCTCGCCGTCAATGGTGACGATGGGCAGATCGCGGAAGTCGCGCCGGCGGACGATCTCCTGCTGATCGAGATTCGCGACCGCGCGCGCATTGTCGAGCACTGCATCCGGGAAGAGGTGCGGGATATGGTGCTTGCGGATCATGATCTCGACATCGACGCCGAAGTCGTCTGGGTGGCCGAGGACCTCGAGGACGCGGCCGCGGGCCTGGCGGTGGAGAGTGGGCCAGTCAGTGATCTCGACGTCCACGACCAGGCCTTCCAGATCGTCCGTAACAGGGTGCGCCGCCTCGGCGTGATGGGCGTCCTCGCCCAGGACGCGATGTGGGGTCGCTTCTGTCCCTGAAGCGTCATCCTGATATAAAGGCACCTCGTCGCCGAAGGGGATGAGGATGGGCTGGGTCATGCGCTCGTCGAAGGGGACGACGAAGTTGCCCTGCGCGCGTTCGCTGCTGGCGTACTTGAAGCGCCCGACGACGGTCGGATTACGGCGGTGGGCGATCTGGACGATGCGGCCGGCGTGCTTGCCGGTGTTCGGGCCGTGGGCTCGGGGCGGGAGCAGCTCGACCAGAACGAGGTCGCCCTGCATTGCGCCGTTCAGCTCAGCGGGTGGGATAAAGATGTCCGGACTTTCTAGGGCGCTCCTACCCTTGTCGTTTTCGCCGCTTGCGCCGATATTGCTTGTGGGGCGTACGAAACCGAAGCCATCGCGGTGGAGGTCGAGGCGGCCCGCAATGAGGTTGTTGCGTGCGGAGGCTGCCTGGGGCAGGCTCCAGTGATCGCGATCGGCCTTAACCAGCGAGCCGCGCGCGGCGAGGCGGGCGAGCTGTTCCAGGAGCAGGCGGCGTTCGCGACCGCCGCCGAGGCCCAGTTCGCGGACCAGTTGTTTGTAGCCGGCACGGCCTCCGGAGGAGCGGGCGATACGAGCGAGCAGATCGCGGTCCGAGGGCATACATCTCGATGGTATCGCCTCAGGTCTGCACAGTCGGTGAGGTGTTCGCTTGCCTGACTGACCCGTGCTTTTGTTCTAAGCGCCTGTCGGGGATACCACTTAGGTGCAAGATTGGGGGAAAAGTTTGTTGACGAGGGATGCAATTTTCGCGCAGAGGTGAGTAATATGCAGACAACGGACAGGTTTGGCGCAGGTGCGCCGCGTACGGCGCGGGCGTCCCGGTCACTCTGTACCTGCTGAAGGCTGGACCGGTGCAGAGCGCGGGCGAGTGATTCCCGCAGGGCCGTCGGCAGGCAAAGCATATTTCGCTCTATCTGAAAGGAAACACCCAAGCAATGTGGAAACCGAATCAGCCCGGCAGTACTCCCCAATCCCCTAACAACGAGCCGAACCGCCCGGCGACCCCTGCTTCCGGTGGATTCGAGCCGTCTGCATCGCGCCCCGCGGCACCCGGAGCCCAGGCGGCTGCCGCCGAACAGGCCACTATCGGCAAGAGCCTGGTAGTGAAGGGTGAAGTCACTGGTTCCGAGTCGCTGTACATCGATGGCAAGGTCGAAGGTGCGATTAACCTGCCAGGCAACCGCGTCACAGTGGGCCGCAATGGACAGGTCGCGGCGAACATCTCTGCTCGTGAGGTCGTGGTGCTCGGGAAAGTGCGCGGCAACATCAACGCCAGCGACCGCGTGGACATCCGGAGCGAAGGCTCGCTGACCGGCGACGTGATCGCGCAGCGTATCTCGATCGAAGACGGCGCGTTCTTCAAGGGCGGTATCGACATCCGCAAGCCGGGCAGCCCGGAGACGAAGTCGACGGAAGCGGCGAAGCCGGTCTCGGTCTAAGCGCGCGACATAAATACGAAAGCCCCGGAGCGCGTATCCGCTTCGGGGCTTTACCTCTCTGAGGGCTACGAGTTGGTTCGTGAGCCTGCCGGCACCTGCCACCATTTCCACTCACCGGGTCACGAGTACGTGTCAGGGCTTTCTTCGATGTGGCGTTCAATGGTGGTCTAGAGCAGAAGCAGGATAGGTTTAAGGTATCGGACAACAGCAATGCAGGCTTTTCTTGAGGAAAAAGCCTGACGGAAGCTGTAGCTCACATTCAGTAACCTTGCTTCTGCTTTATTCGCGCACCAGTTCCACGCGCCGATTGCGCGCGCGGCCTTGGAGCGTGTCATTGGTGTCAACGGGACGAGAGGCACCGTACCCATCTGTGGTGAGTCGTTCCGGTGCGATGCTGTAGCCCGTGACGAGCGCCTGTTTAACTGCAGCAGTGCGGCGCTTCGAGAGATCGAGATTGTAGGCGTTGCCGCCGATGTTGTCTGTGTGGCCGCTGATCGAGAGCTTCCATTCCGGATGAGCCTGCATTACGCTTGCGATCTCCTCCAGCACCGGCGTCGACTCCGGCTTCAGCCGATCGCTGGCGAAGTTGAAGTAGATGCCGTAGATCTCGACTTTCTTTTTCTCCTGCAGATTCTGTTCAAGTTTGTCCGGCGCTGCCTTTTCGTTTTTCTGTAGTGGATAGGTGATCTTGATGACCTGTAGTCGTGAGCCTTGGCCGAGCTTGAACGAGAGCATCAGAGGGTAGGCGGCCTGATCCAGGATGTAGAAATCATCCGCCCCATCGTCTGTGGTGCAGTGTGCGTGAACGGCCGGCAGCACGGTGCGTTCCTGGTTCAGCAGAACAGGGAACGCGAAGAGGCCGTCGCCCGCCCGCTCGAGAACGCACTCATCCTTGCCCATCTTTTCCAGAGCATCGCCGCCAGAATCCTTCGCATGCATTCCCGCGATTCCTGCAAGACTGCCAACAAGGGAACCAACCGGGACCGCGTCGCCCAGCCGCCGAAAACTGAAGTTGGTGTGTCCACTGGTCTTCAGCTCAGCCAGTACGTCACGGGATGCGCTGATCGCTGTCGTGCCCGGATAGCTGGGCGGATCATCTGTACCGAAGTGTTCGGCATAGCCGTGCGCCGACAACAGGTCCTGGGCCAGAACGATCCGGCTGCCGTCCACCTGCTTCTGCGATGAGTTTTGCCCCTGGGGAAGATCAGCGTGATAAGACAGCGTGGTTCCGATCGGCTCGATGCGAGTGACCTGCTTCATCGACTCGTAGTCACCCTGCTCATCCGCGACGGCCGTTACGACCAGCATTCCCTGCTGGAGGGGAGCAGGGCCATTGGGATCAATCGTGGCGTCGGCGGCCGGGGTCCACGGTGGAAATGATGAGGCGCCATTGCTGCCGGAGAATGGTGCACGCCCTTCTCCGCTGGCTATTGGCGCTGCGTCCGCCGGTACGGCGGAGGCGGTAGCTGGATGTGATGCGTAGGGATGTAGCACAGCTTCAGCCTTCTCTTTCAGCTTGTGCCCCACGTACCACGCGCCGCCGATGCCCAGTCCCAGTACAACGAACAGCGCCACCGCAGCGAGGATCAGGAACGTCCGCAAACCGTGCCCAGTCGAGGCGACAGTCAGCGCGTTCTGTACCGAGACAGGCGGAGCACCCTGCAGCGGGCGAAATGCTCCCGCGCTTTGCGTCGCGGATGCTGGAGAGCGTGGCGCGCCGCAGGCGGTGCAGAAGGCCTGTCCTTCAGCCTGTGGCGATCCGCATTGTGTGCAGTAGCTCATGCTGTGTTCCCCGCACGGTTGCTAGATAAGTCGCAGTTTATCTCCCCTCATTAATGCGGCGTCCTCCCCTCGAGGTAATACGGGATCACCAGGCCCGGGGGCGCTCCGCCTACATCCGGACCCGCGATTATCATGCCCTTGCCGTTTTGCAGGACCGCCGCTTCGACGTAGATCTTGCCCGCTCGGCCTATCGTAAATTTGCCGTTTCCTCCGCTGGTAGTCTCTAACCAGCCAACGGCTTCCCCTTGCTTGTTGTAGACGTCGAACTCCCCGCCAGCCGGCGTGGCCTTCAACTCGGCCTGTGTAGAACCGCCCGCCTGGGGAAACACTTGCACCCTCCCGCCGGAAGACCCAACCGAGAGTTTCACCGCGCTGTTACTTCCACCAGTCGGGCCGGTGACCGCGAGTGAACCACCGTCCGGGGTCGCCGCCGCCACCACCACGGGCAAGGTGCCCTTCCTCGTCACATAAACCCGTCCGCTGCCATCCTGCATCACGCCCAGGTGGCCCGCTATCAAGGTTTGGCTGTCGTATACGTAAATTCCGCGGCTGAAGCCAAATCCTTCCTCGGTGACACGCATGAGCGGTTTGCCGGCTCTGTCCACCACGACGAACGGTGCAATGATCTGCTCGGGCTCCTGTTTTCCGCCTCTTCCTGCGCCGGCCGTCACCTCGCTTTGCAGGCTGCGCACCTCGGCTTCTAGCCGCGCGATCCGGGCTTCCGGCGGCGCGACGTCCGGCTTGCCGGCATCCACGTTCACTGCCATCTTCTCGAGTTCCTTGACGCGACGGTCCAGCGCGCTCAATTGCTGCCGGAGCGCGCTGAGTTGCTGGTCGGTTCCGGATGCCCCCTGTGCGCTCGCAGTCGTCGTGGACGATAGCGCGAGCACGAACACAGTACACGCGAAAGCAACCGTGGAATGCGCGGCATTGGTAGAAAGCCTTGCGGTCATAAATATTCTCTCCGTTCGTCTAGTTCTGGCGCAGCGCGAAGCGCAGGTTGCACGCACGTCCTGAGGCTATGACTTGGTTCCTAGACCGGACGCTGTCACCTGCTGATACCCGGCGGGCACCTGGAAATGGGAGCCATCGACTGGTGCTGATGAGAAGTCGCTCAGCGTCGTGCTTGATTCAATCAGCACGCTTGACGCCGGATCATTCGCCGACCCGGGATTCGGGGTGTCCGCGGGCGGCGCGGGTGCGGGATCCGCTGCCTTTTTCTTGTGTCCGAATCCACCGAAGCCGCCAAGCCCACCGAGCTTACTTGCGATCGCCGAAGTCGCTGTCTGCTGGGCAACATCGCCGGCGCTCGGCATCGCGGGACTATTCGAAGCGGGCAGTGGCGCCTCCGAGGCCGCCGGTAGCGGCTGCCCGTTGGCTGTGGCGCCCATCCGCATCACCTGCAGAATTGGTACGCCCTTCAGCTTGCTCACCTCTTTTGCCATCTCCGCCATGCCCTTGGCCGCGCCGGGCTGCGCCATCAGCGCCTGCATACCTTGCATTCCCTGACTGCCGCTGAAGACCTGGCCCATCGCCTGTGCGAACTTCACATCGAAGGCGCGCACCTCGTCGTACACCGGCGTGCTGGTGGCGAGCCACATATCGTTGGTGATGGCGAGCGCCCCGGTCTGCTGCGTGTTCTTGTCCGTGCCATTCAGCGCCATGGTCATAATGGCTTCCTTGGTGCTCAGCCCGGAGACTTCTTTGGCCGCGCCGGTCTCGCGAACGTGCACGTCGAAGGACATATCGACATTCTGCGGCGCTTCACCTGTGGGCTGCTTCTGTGCCTCGGGTTTCGCTTCTTTCGCCTTGGCCTCAGCATCACGCTGGGCCTGTTCCAGCTGCTGCCGCATCTGGTCGAAGGTCATGGTGGTGTACTGATGTTTCACCGTGTCGATGTGCGTCACTGTCCTAGCATCGAGGTCGATGATCTCCGTGCCATCCGGCCGCACGCGGGCCATGCGGTTGCCGCTGACATACACCTCGGAGGTGACCGGCTGGTCCGCCTTCCGCGCCTGCGAACTGAAGGTGCCCGCCATCTTCATCAGCCCGACGATGGATCCGCCGGTGATCTGTGTTGTCTCTTTGTAGCTTGCATCAGCCAGCAGCGGACTCTCGGCTGTGATCCACAGGACGACTGCGCACAAGGGAACGACAATCCGCCCGATTCTCCTGGAAGGCATAGGCACCTCTCATCAAGTTTTTGAAGGGCCCCACTTCCTGTATCCAGCCGCAGTATTCGGGCGCGGCATGAATCCCCGCCCCGGGGAAGGCCTCCACTCTACTATGCTCTGCGGCTTCGTTGGAGACTTTTGCAGACTCGTGGCCGCGTTGCCGACGCACCGCATGGCTGAGATAGGTCGATGACCGTGGCAGGAAAGAACTCATAGACGCAGAGATACGAAAGCCCCGGAGTCTTTGATGATTCGCTTCGGGGCTTCCTGTATTTGCGGGCGGGCGGTTGAGGCTTCTAGGCAGCGTGATGGCGGCTGCTGGTGTGTCCGTGCGACGAGCCGCTTGACTTCCTGGTACTTCTTCCGCGAGAGCTGCTGCCGGACTCGCTGCCGCTGGTCCGGCTGCTTCCCGATCGGCCGGCGCCTGAGCGGCTGGCGCTCGATTGGCTGCTGTGGGAAGTGGCCTGGGAATCGGCGTGGATCAGCTTGTTGAAGTTGCTGCGCGCGCCGCCGGCGGTCTTCTCCTGGTAGACGAGAGAGAGACCGTTCTCGTCGAACTTGGAAAAGAACGCGTCCCAATCGATCTCTTTGAGCGAATCGTCGTTGCGATTTTTTGCTTTGGGAAAGCAGAGGCGCAGGATACCGGGTTCACCGTCCTGTTCGGTGCTTGCGACTTCGCAGGGGACGGCGTTCCGCGCCTCGGCCCACCTCCGTATCTCATCGTGATCCTGGGTGGTCTTTGAATTTTTTGACTGCGCCATGGGGGATCTCCTTCGCGTGGGGTTGTTCGTTATCTTTTCGTTTGGATGATGCGGGTTGCCGCAGGCGTTTGCCGGTACACAATATTTGGATTCCGACCATGCGAAGGCGCATTGAACATCCCAAGCGGCGACGGGCGCCGGCCCGGAGCGGAGTATGCGGCCCTCGAAACGGGCGCTGAGAGTCACTGCCGATGTTGCAAGATCTTGTCTCACGTGTCGTGGAACAAGCAAGCGCCCGAGCTGAATGCCTTCAAATGTAATTTCTTTTGATTGCTCTCGTATGCGCAGACCCGGCAAGCGTATTGTGCTCGGTGGCTCTCGCCACGTCTTCCAAGCGAATTCAAACAGCGGCAGTATGAAATCGGTGTTCAGAGATGCCGGTGCAATTGCGGGAGGTGTTCCGCCGCAGGAACCCGCCGCACCAGGGCCTAACTGAGCCTGAAGGTGCCATCGGCCTTTGCGGCTTTGCAGTGAACTTCACCACGCACACTTATCATGGGGGCGACAATGAGTCGTAAGCTGAATGTGATATCGGTAGCCGCAATACTGTGTTGTTGCATGGGTGCGACGGCATCGTATGCGCAACAATCTGGCGCAGCACAAAGCACGACACCGCACAGGCTCAGGGGAACATACACGGTCAGGGTTGCGCCCGAGCAGACCACTGCCATGTCTCAGACGATGGCCGGCTCAGCCGGGTCCGGCGACGCTCCGCCATTATTCACCTTCAACGTTCAGTCAAACAGGGACAATAACAACTACACGGGCGTGATGGTCGGCCGCGATCCATTCAATGGCGGCGGCTCCGTAAGTGTACCGACGCAGATCGTGCCGCTGATCATCGTGACTCATACCGTAGGAACGACGGTCAATTCCAAGGGAATCATCACTACGAAGTCGGGCAGGGTTGTCTTTGATTCCACATCGCCCAACACGGCGTGTCTTGGCAGCCGGAATAATGTCCCGCTCACTCTGACGCAACAATCCCCAATCTTCCGCTCTGCAAACTTCAACTTCGGAGGAACGGAGGTGGGCGTTACGCAATACATCGATGCCTTTCAGAGAGGCAGCTTCTGGAACGTGATCGACAAGGATAGCTATCATGTTCGTCTCGCTCCTAAGACTCTCGCTCCAATCGTCATTGACATTCCGGCATCCCAAGGTCTTGCCCTCGCCACCACCTCACTGGGTCCGCCGGCATTTTGCGCGCCGCTCGGCATCCTGGATATCAACGTATTTGATGGGCTTCTGACCACGAAGATCCTGCCGGCGCTCAAGGCGCAAGGTGTCAATCCTGCAACCTTCCCCATCTTCCTGCTGTCAAACGTCGTTACCGCCATCACACCGACCGATCTCGGAACCTGCTGCTTCCTTGGCTATCACGGGACGACCGGTTTTCCCATTCAGACCTACTCTCCGTCCAATTTCGACAGCACCGGACTCTTCGGGGGCGCGGCGGGTGGGGATACGGACACCTTGTCTCATGAGGTAGCTGAATGGGTGAATGACCCATACGGCAATAACCCGACACCACCGTGGGGGCACACTGGGCAGGTATCCGGCTGCCAAGCCAACCTTGAAGTGGGTGACCCGCTCAGCGGCACGAATGCTCCGCCCATCTTTGGGTCGAATGGCTTCACCTACCATCTCCAGGAGTTGGCATTCTTCTCCTGGTTCTTCAAGACACCGTCGATCGGTATCCACGGGTGGTTCTCCAACAACGGAACGTTCCTGACGGACGCAGGACCACCCTGTCAGTGAAGTCTTGCCTGCGATTAAAGTGAGGGACGGCCGGATCGATGAACGATCCGGCCGTTCGCAGATCAGGAGGTAAGCAACGGCACACCGGCGCTTACAACGACCCTTCACAATGCGGTGCCGGTCTGGCAGTTGCCAGGCTACTGCAGTCTTCACGCAGGGCCGCTTCGAATGTGATCGAGGGGCGTTCATTTTTCCGGACGGAGCCGCGCTTCCGCACTCGGCTTTGCCTTACCCAAAATAGAAGTACGCAAGGATCAACAACCAATCGAAAAGCAGGCGCTGGAGTTTCCAGCGCCTGCTTTCTTGCTGCAAAGATTCTTCGATCCTTCAGCTTCGTTTGAAGCGGCGGAGCGGGCTGCCGGCGGATCGGAACCTTTGAGCGCATGGATGAAACGGAGTCGACGGGCGATGGCGAAATGGCTGATGAAGTCGCCGCCAGCAGCGCAAGAATTTGCCTCAGACTTGTGATCGGCAACGCGAGATAGCCCGAGTTAGGGTGTCTCCACAATGAAATTTGTTTAATTTTTCTTTTATTCTCGTGTGCGCTGACTCAGCTGGGGTATTGTGCTCGGGGACTCTTTGCCGCGTTCCGAATGAAATTCACAAAAGGTGACCTGTATGAAAGCCAGATCCCGATTTATCGGTGCAGTTGCGGGTGCCGCCGCACTCGTTTGTCTTGCCCCATGTCTCTCAGCGCAAAGCTTGGGCAATCCCGGTTACGCGAAAATGCCGCCGGTTCCTCTCAATTCTGTTCATACAGTGACATCCTCGCCGGTGTTGACCTATCCGGCGGGCGCGAAAACCTCCAAAGGAAAGCTTGCGTTTGACGAGAACGGTGCGAGTGTATCGCGCGACTCAGCCAGGATGAATGCCAGCTCTGCCGTAATGGGGAATGGAACGCTCTTCGGGCTGGACACGGTCCCGACCTTTGAAGGCGCGTTCGCCGCGACCGGTGGCCCAAGCGTGGGTCAGGTCTTCCCCTACATCATGATCGGAAACGATCCGCTGGTCGGAGGCACCACGACGATTCCCGCAAAGATCACGACCGTAGCCCTTCGGTTGCTGAATGCGGACGGTAGCGTGAACCAGGTCGTCTCCTATAACAACTTTGAGAACCTGACCTTGGATTCGCCAATGTTCGAAAATGCCCTGTACGGCGATGGACGCAGCCAATTTACCGACGCCATCCAGCGCGCCGAGTTCTTCCACACCATGAAGCAGAACTGGCACACGCGTCTGGATCCAAGCGTCGTCAACCGGATTACCATCACTGTTCCTAAAAATGTGAATGTTCGATTGCCGGACGGTACGGTCAAGTCAGTCAACAATTACCTCACCGGCAAGGCTCCAAATGGCGATACGTTTGTCGAACTGCTGGACCTGTTCTTCGATAGCGTTTTCAGCAATGCAGTCATCAATGACATCAACGCCGGGAACGACACCACCGATGCTTTCAACCTGCAGCTCTATCCAAACACCTTCTTGTTCTCGATCGACAGCAAAGGAAACCCGTCGACCTGCTGCGTTTTGGGTTTCCATACCTACTTCAACGATCCGAGTGCGGTTCCGCAACCGCGCTGGATCACAGCTTTTGCAAGCTGGATCTCTCCCGGGCTGTTCGGGGCTGGATTTCAGGATATAACCGGGCTTTCCCACGAGATCACGGAAGCTTACAACGACCCATTCGTCAACACTGCGGTACCGTCCTGGCAGTTCCCGGGAGAGCCTGCGGGTGCGAAGGTCTGCCAGGGGAACCTGGAAACGGGCGATCCGGTCGAAGTGTTGCCCGATGCTACGGTTGCGATTCCGTTGAGGGAGAACGGGAAGATATTCACATTCCACCCGCAGACGGAAGCGCTGTTGCAGTGGTTCACTCAGGGACCGGCTTCGAATGCGATCAATGGAGCGTTCAGTTATCCAGATGAGAACGCGCTGACGAAGTCGGCTGTGCCTTGTCCAAAATAGAAGTACGCAAGGATCAACAACCAATCGAAAAGCAGGCGCGGGAGTTTCCAGCGCCTGCTTTTTTGCTGCAAAGATTCTTCGATCGTTTCAGCTTCGTTTGAAGCGGCGGAGCAGGCTGCCGGGGATGGGAACCTTTAGGGCGACGGTGAAGGCGATGTAGAGGGCGCCGTAGGGAATGAGAACGGCGATGGCGGTAAGGATGGCTGCGCGGGCGCCGTGGCTGTGGATAGGCAGGTGGCGGCGCAGCAGATAACAGAGTGCCGCGGCGGCGATCGCGGCGAGCCAGAGGCGGAGGACGCGGCTGCCGGGGTAGTCGACAACACCGATGCGTTGATGCATGGCACGGCGGAGGAGCGAGTACTCGAGCCACGCGGCAAGGCCGGCGGAGAGGGTGAGGCCGGCGACGCCCCAGCGCGAGTCGATGCCGAGCAGATGGGGCAGTGGAATGGAGAAGAAGTAGCCGAGCGCGAGGGTGAGGACGACGCGGATGACGGCGAAGTTGAGCGGCGTGCGCGTGTTGCGGAGCGCGTAGAAGGCCGATGAGTAGAGGCGGCCGGAGGTGCCGGCAAGCAGGCCGACGCCGGAGCCGGCGAGCGCGCTCCAGACGTAGGTTACGTCGCGGTCGTTGAAGTGGCCGGTGCGATAGATCGCGGCGACGATGACATCGCCGAGCACGACGAAGGCAACGGCCGAGGGGACGACAAACCAGGAGATCTGTCCGAGGCCGGCAGCGAGGCGGGCGCGGAGCTTGGCGGCGATCTGCTCCGGCGTGCCGAGAGCGGCGGACATGGCGGGCAGCTCGGCGGCGGAGACGGCCATGCCGAACAGCGAGACGGGAAGCTGGTTGATGGTCTGCGCGTAACTGAGCGCGGCCACGGCGCTGGTGGGCAGCAAACTGGCGAGGATCTGATCGACGAAGGCGCTGACCTGGACGACGCCGCGGCTGAGAAAGACAGGGAAGAAGTTGTGCACGATGGTGCGGACGTGCTCGGAACGGAACGTGGCCTTCCACTGCAGCGGACTGAGCAGGCGCAGCACGAAGGGGATCTGCAGCAGGAACTGCAGAGCGGAGCCGATGACGGAACCCACGGCGAGGGCGACGGCTAGGCGCGGCTCAGCGGTTGTTGCAGCGGTGATGCCATGCGCGAAGAGGCGGCGGCCTTGCCAGACCAGGGTCGCAATCATGGCCAGATTCCAGATGACCGGCGCGGCGTAGGAGAGGAAGAAGCGGCGATGGCTGTTGAGAATGCCGAGACACCAGGCTGAGAGCACCAGCAGCGCTGCGCCAGGGAACAGGATGCGTACAAGCTGGATTGCGAGAAGGCGCGTTTCTCCGTGGAAGCCGGGGGCGATCAGGTCGATCAGCAGCGGAGTGAGGAGCACGCCGAGCAGCACCAGCAAGGAGGCGACCAGCACCAGGAGGGCGAAGATGGCGGCGGCGGTACGCGTGGCCTCTTCGTGGCGCTCCTCGGCGTTGAGGCGGGCGTAGACGGGGATGAAGGATGCCGAGAGGACGCCCTCGCCGAATAGGTTCTGCAGCATGTTGGGAATGCGGAAGGCGGCCTTGAAAGCGTCGGCAGCCATGGAGTTGCCGAAGTAGTGGGCAAAGATGCGCTCCCGGATAAGGCCGATGAGCTTGGAGAGCAGGATGCCGGTGGCGACGGCGAGGGCCGCAGCGCGGCCGTGGGGCTGCTTCGGTTTGGGCAATGCAGGATCGGCTGGGGGGGCGGTGTCGGGCATGCGTGTTCGCTCTACTGTATCGGTCGGCTGCGGGGAGCGGGAGTGTGCAGGCGGGCGCGTCGGCAACGGTGCGGCGCCGATGCGCTTCTAGAAGGCTATGGATCGGAATGC
This sequence comes from uncultured Acidobacteriaceae bacterium, assembly GCA_963757575.1. Lineage (GTDB taxonomy): Bacteria > Acidobacteriota > Terriglobia > Terriglobales > Acidobacteriaceae > KBS-83. The sequence goes on along the minus strand of CAVWSD010000002.1, from coordinate 140,393 downwards.
GGACAAGCTGACGCGCTTCTTTGCGGGCGGCGCGGATGACGACGGGCGGACCTTTGACGAGATTCTTGGCTGGGACGATGCGCGCCTGGAGATGGTGCATGACTACATCCAGTGGATCTTTCCGCTGCCGGAGCGGAGTGGGGCGAATCCGTCGGCCCCGGTGCTGAATACGGAGGCAATTGCCGCAATTCGCGCCAATGCGCGAGATGCAGGAGCGGCTGCGCTCGGCATTTCTGCGGATGCTGGCGTTCTATGGATTTGCGCTCGACGGGGACGCCGTTGTGGAGGGTCCGCGGTTCGCAACGGCATCGCGGAACTGGCTGCATGCGGGGAACCATAATCATTTGCGGTTGACTCGTATGCTGCGCTCGCTGCGCGTGCTGGGGCTGGAGCGCGAGGCTGCCGCGCTATGGGGCGCGCTGCGTTCGCTTTACGAGCGGGAAACGGCGGCGGGGCGGCGGACGATTACGGAGGAGACGTTTGCCTTCTGGCGGCGGGCGTCTACTTCGGCGCCTGATCGCTAGCTGTGCCAGTCAGGGCTTAAACATCTCGTTGAACTCGCCGTAGGAGATCAGATCGTTGCCGAAGGTGAAGGTACCATGCTGCTGCATCTCGCGGGCGGCGCGGAGGAATGCGGTCAGCGCTACGCGCGACAGGGAACCGCCGACGCTGATGCGCTTGACACCGATTGCTGACAACGTAGCGAGATCCAGCGTACGTCCCTGCACGGGCATAAGGACGTTGATGGGGCGATCGACGGAGCTGACGACGGCGGCGATGTCTTCTTTCGTGCTGAGGCCGGGTGCGTAGAGCACTTCTGCACCGGCTTCCTGAAAGGCTTGCAGGCGGCGGATGGTGTCTGCAAGGTCGGGATTGCCGGCGATGAAGTTCTCCGCACGTGCAGTCAGGACGAAGGGCGCAGAGAGAGCGTGGGCGGCCTCTGCCGCGGCGCGGACGCGTTCGACCGCGTGCTCGAAGGCGTAGAGGGTCCCTTGGGGACGGGGCCGGACGTCCTCGATGGAGCCGCCGGCCAAGCCCGTGGCAGCGGCAAGCCGGATGGTTTCGGCACAGCTTTCGGGCGAGTCGCCGAAGCCGTTTTCGAGATCGGCGCTGACCGGCAGATCGGTAGCGGCGACGATCTGGGCAACGTGTTCGAGCATGGCGTCGCGGCCGACGGCGCCGTCCTGGAGGCCGGCGGAGAAGGCGTACCCGGCGGAGGTGGTGGCAAGCGCTTCAAAGCCGGAAAGTGCCAGCAGGCGCGCGGTCCCGGCGTCCCATGGGTTGGGGATAATGAAGGCGCGATCGCGCTGATGCAGCGCGCGGAACTGGGCGCCTTTCTCTTTCTGCGTGGGCATGGCGGGTGACTCCTCCCTGCCAGTGTCGCGGGCCCGCATATTCTTCGCAAGCCGGGAGTGGCGGCTGTACAGCCAGGAGGCTGCGGCATACACGGGGCAGACGCGAATGACTTCGGGCGTAACGCACGAAGGGTCCGCGCGACTCTACAGGCGATTTGTAGCGGCGATTGGTTTATAACCGTCTGTCGGTGCGGTATCGGCGCGGGGTATGGCTCAGGGGAGGCTCGGATGGGGCTGGGGATGGCAATGGTGGCGGGCGTGCTGGGTTGTGCGGTAGCGGGGACAACAGGAATGGCCCAATCACAGCAACAGCAGCAGCAATCGTCTTCGCATCTGGGGCAGGTGGCCAAGCGGCATGGAGGCGAGGAGGCGAACCCGGCGAACGGCACCACCAACAATGTTCTCACCGTGCAGCGCTCGCCCTCTCCCGGCGCCGGCCAGGTGCGCGGAGGCAATGGCGTGGTGCTGCCCGATTCTCCGGAGACGGCCAAGCATCCGGTGACCGAGACGCTGCAGGGCGACACGATCACGGACGACTACCGCTGGCTTGAGCAGCAGCGCGATCCGGGGACGCGGTCGTGGATCGATGAGCAGAACGCTTATACGCACAGCTATCTCGAGCAGGTGACGATCCGACCGGAGATCCAGGCGGAGCTGGCGAAGCTGGAGAGGGTGGAGAGCTACTCGATGCCGACCAAGCGCGGCGGACTGTACTTCTTCAAGAAACGGCTGGCGAATGAGAACCAGGGCTCGATCTATATACGGCACGGCGTGACGGGTGCAGACGAGCGGCTGGTGGATGCTACCAGGCTGAGCGCGGACCAGAACACGTCGGCCGGCATGCTGGATGTAACGAATGATGGATCGATGCTGGCGTATGGCATTCGCCAGGGTGGCGCGGACGAGCAGGAAGTGCACCTGATGGAGGTGGCGACGGGGAAGGAGCTGCCCGACCACCTGACGAGCCAGCGCTATATGGGCGTGCAGATCTCGCCCGACAAGAAGGGGCTGTACTACGCGGTGTTTCACCACTCGGGCACGCTGGTGTACTGGCATCCATTCGGGACGGAGCAGTCCGCGGACCAGGTCATCTTCGGCAAGGAATACAAAGGCGAGCCGCTGGGGGAGCTGGACCTGATCGGCGTGGGTGTCTCCGACAATGGGCACTGGCTGATCCTGAGCATTGGTCGCGGGGTGCCGGCGAGGCGGGAGGACATCCTGCTGAAAGACCTGCGCCGGCCGGATGCGCCGGTGGTTCCGCTGATTTACGGGATCGAGAACCGGTTCAATCTCATCGACACAGGTACGGATACGTTTCTGGTGGAGACCGATATGGGTGCTCCGAAGCGGCGCATCCTGCGCGCCGAACTAAATACGCCACCGCAGCAGTGGCAGACCGTGGTGCCGGAGGCGAAGGACGTGATCGAGGCTTCGACGGTGCTGGGCGGGAAGCTGTTCGTGGAGCGCCTGGTGGACGTGAAGAACGAAATCTCGATCTATTCGCTTGAAGGAAAGGCAGAGGGATCGTTGAAGCTGCCCGGCATCGGCACAGCAACGGTGCCGTATGGGCGGCCGCTGGAGAAGGAGGGGTTCTACAGCTTCACATCGTTCAACGTGCCGCCGACCATCTACCGTTACGAGGCGGACAAGGGTGCGACCAGCATCTTCGCGCAACCGAAGGTGCCGTTCCATCCGGAGCGTTACGAGGTGCACCAGGTCTTCTTCACCTCGAAGGATGGCACGCGGGTGCCGATGTTCATCGCGGGCAAGAAGGGGCTGCCCCGCAACGGCAAGACGCCCCTGCTGATGACCGGCTATGGAGGTTTCAATATCAGCATGACGCCGGCTTGGAATCCGATGTATGCATGGTGGCTGGAGCAGGGCGGCTGGTTTGCGGTGCCGAACCTGCGCGGCGGCGGCGAGTATGGCGAGGATTGGCACAAGGCCGGCATGTTTGCGAAGAAGCAGAACGTCTTCGACGACTTCTTTGCGGCGACGCGCTATCTGATCGACGAGAAGTACACCGGTCCGGCGAACCTGGCGATCTGGGGCCGCTCGAACGGCGGACTGCTGATGGGCGCGGCGATGACGCAGCACCCGGAGCTTTACGGTGCGATCGTGTGCGGGTATCCGCTGCTGGATATGCTGCGCTACCAGAACTTCGAGTTCGGGCGGCTATGGACGACGGAGTACGGCTCGGCAGACAACGCGGCGGACTACAAGTACATTCGCGCCTACTCGCCGTATCAGAATGTGAAGCAGGGAGCGAAATATCCGGCGATCATGTTCTTCTCCGGCGACAATGACACGCGGGTCGACCCGCTGCACGCACGCAAGATGACGGCGGAGATGCAGGCAGCGACAGGCAGCGATCGTCCTGTTCTGCTGCATTACAGCCTGAAGGGCGGCCATAGCTCGGGTGTGTCGGTGACGCAACAGATTCAGGATGAGACGGATATCCTGTCGTTCTTGTGGAACGAGACGGATACGCACTAGGGAGACGGCAACAGATCACTTCTGACAAACCAGACGACCGCAGAAAGCATCGGGAGCGCGGGGCTATCTGGCTTTGGCTGCAGCTGCCTGGTGTCGTCTGCCGTCCTCTGTGGCTGTCTCTCGAATCGTTTCCAGCACGCGCGCGGCGCTGTCCTCGACATCAAAGTGCCGCTGGAAGCATTGGAGTGCATTTTGTCGCATGTCGCTGCGCTCTGTGCCGGATAGCTGTTGCCAGTGGCTGAGTAGGCTGACGGTTCCCGAGACGGTATCCGGCGCGACGAGTCCGGCGTTTGCAGATTCGATCTCGCGCCAGATGTTGACCTCGCGCGAGATGAGGACCGGAACGCCGCAGGCGAGGGATTCCGTGACGGCGATGCCAAAGTTTTCCTGGTGCGAGGGGAGGGCAAAGACCTCCGCTGCGGCGAATGCGCTCCACTTCAAAGTATCGCGCAGCATGCCGGTCCAGACGATGCGATCGGCGATGCGCAGGGAATCCGCGCGGGCTTCAAGCGTCTGCCGCCAGTTGAAGTCATCAGGACCGGCGAAGACGAGTCGCCATCCCGGATCCTTCGCCATGGTGGCGGCGTACGCTTTGAGTAACAGATCGCAGCCCTTCTTAGGATGCAGGCGGCCCATGAAGAGCAGGAGCCGCTTGCCGCGCAGCTCTGGGTAGCCTTCAAGGAAGCTGGTCGGGTCGACGCCGGTTGGCGGCGGTGTGGTGCCCAGGCCAGTCACCATGGGATGCGCGCGATAGGGCGCGAACGACTGGGGAGCAAGCAGCTTTTCCTGCTCGCAGGTGAACAGAACGGCGCGCGCGTCACGCAGGACGCGATACTCTGCCCAGGGCCAGTAGAGCGACTTTTTCAGGTGCTTGAGCGGGAAGGTGCGTTTGAACCACGGATCGAGCATCCCATGGGGGAATACGTAATAGGGAGTGGTGGTGCCACGCAGAGCGCGCCACGCGCCGAAGCTGTGATGTTGCCAGAGGCCATTGATGATCACGGCGTCATAACGGGCGCGGTTCCGGCGCATCCAGGGCACGAAAGCGGGCGCAAACGAGTAGTCAGTGCAGGCGGGACCGAGCGCGTGCAGGCGCAGCGGGAAGCTCTGCACTTCGGGGTCGGCGGGATGGTCGAGCGATGCGACTTCGACGGAGTGGCCGTCACGCAGGTGCACGGCGGAGAGGCTTCGCACGGCCTCCGCGGGGCCACCACCAGCGGCGCGGATGGAGGCGATGACGTGAAGGATTCTCATGGCAGGAGGGGATGGCCGGGATGATTTGGATCGTCCGGGGGCGCGGGAGAGCTGTTGCACGGATTGTACCTGTTGCAGCATCGAGTGCTCTGGAACCAGTGTGCGGGAGGATGTGCTGAATCCGGAATGCCCCGATGGCATCATGGACTGAGGAATGCTCGCCCGTGGCGCGTGCGATTTGATGGGAATGCTGAGCCGACCGGCCATTTGAACGACGATGGATGAGGAGACACGCAAGTGACGGAACCAGTTTCGGATGCCCTGGTATTTTTCGGCGCGACAGGCGATCTGGCCTACAAACAGATTTTTCCATCGTTGCAGCGGCTGGCCAAGCGCGGCAAGCTGAAGGGGCCGGTGATCGGCGTGGCCAAGTCGGGATGGACGCTGGATGACCTGAAGGACCGCGCGCGCAAGAGCGTGGAGACGCACGGCGGCCTCGACCCGGAAGGCTTCGACAAGCTGATCGCCCTGCTGCGCTATGTAGATGGTGATTATGCAGACATCGCGACCTTTCAGCAGGTGCGCAAGGAATTGGGCGCGGCGCAGCACCCGATCCACTACCTGGCGATTCCGCCGAGCCTCTTCGGGGAGGTGCTGGAGCAGTTGAAGCAGTCGGGATGCGCCGATGGAGCGCGAGTGGTGATCGAAAAGCCCTTCGGCCACGACCTGGAGTCGGCGATGGCGCTGAACCAGATCGTGCGCAAGGTCTTCGATGAGAAGGATGTCTTCCGCATCGACCACTATCTGGGGAAGAACGCGGTGCAGAACCTCATCTTCTTCCGCTTCAGCAACTCCTTCATCGAGCCGATCTGGAACCGGCAGTACGTGGAGAGTGTGCAGATCACGATGGCGGAGGGCTTCGGCATTCAGGGTCGCGGCGCGTTCTACGACGAGACCGGGGCGATCCGCGATGTCCTGCAGAACCACCTGATGCAGCTCTTGAGCAATGTCGCGATGGAACCGCCGATTGGCTCCGGGGCCGAGCCGCTGCGCGATGAGCGCACCAAGGTGCTGAAAGGCGTGCAGTGCCTGGAGCCGAGTGAGGTGGTGCGCGGCCAGTTCGAGGGGTACCTTGCGGAGCCAGGCGTGAAACCGAACTCGCAGGTGGAGACCTATGTAGCGCTGAAGGTCTGCATCAATAGCTGGCGATGGAAGGACGTTCCGTTCTACATCCGCACAGGCAAGGCGCTACCCGTGACGGCGACCGAAGTCGTCGCGCGATTGCGGCAGCCGCCGCAGATATTCTCTCGCGATCCAATGCCGCCGAACTATGTGCGGTTCCGCGTGAGTCCGGATATGACGATTGGGCTGGGCGCTCATGTGCGCTTGCCGGGCGAAATCCCTCGCGGCACTCCGGTGGAGATGGTGGCGACGCAGCACGCCAATCCAGAAGACATACTGCCGTACGAGGAGTTGCTGGCGGATGCCATTGCGGGCAACCAGGCACGCTTTGCGCGTGTGGACTATGTGGAAGAGGCCTGGCGCATCCTGGACCCTTTGTTAAAGAACCTGCCGCCGATTCGCATGTACAAGCCGGGCAGCTGGGGACCGGTGGAAGCGGAGAAGCTGGCAGAGGCGGATGGCGGCTGGCAGAATCCTTCGAGCTGAATACGAGAAATCAGATGGCGTTGCCGGCTGCGGCACCCGATGCCCAGGCCCACTGAAAATTGTAACCGCCCAGGTGCCCTGTTACGTCGACGGCTTCGCCGATGAAGTAGAGCCCGGAGATGCGACGGCTCTCCATGGTCTGGGCGGAGAGCTCCGCAGTGGAGATGCCGCCAGCCGTGACCTCCGCTTTGGCATAGCCTTCGCTGCCCGCCGGTGTGATCTGCCATCGATGCAATCGATCTTCGGCTTCAATGAGCGCCGCATTGTTCCATGCGGACGGTGCGTGGAGCGCGGCCCATCGATCGGCGAGGCGGTGTGGCAGAACAGCGCGCAGCGCGGTCCGGAAGAACGCGGTGTCGCGGCCGCCCGGCTGCGCGCGAAGCGGAGCGGTGCAGTCCTGCTCCGGCGCCAGATCGATGCTGATGGATCCGCCAGGCCGCCAATAGGAGGAAATCTGGAGGATTGCCGGCCCGCTCAGGCCGCGGTGCGTGAAGAGGAGCTTCTCGCGAAAGCGTGCTTTTCCCTGGGACGCGATGACCTCGGTTGATAAGCCGGTGAGGTCCGCGTAGTGCGCGCTGTCCTGTGTCTGCCAGGTAAGCGGAACGAGCGCGGGGCGGGGAGCCTCGATGGCCAACCCGAATTGCGCGGCGATGCGATACGCGAGATCGGTGGCGCCCATTTTTGGAATCGAGAGGCCGCCCGTAGCGATGACGAGCGCTTGGGCGCGGTAATTCGCTGTCGTAGTGTGGACGGCGAATCCTTCGCTGTGACGAACCTCAGTAACGCGCTGATTGAGGATGATGCGAACTCCGGCGGCGCTGCATTCCGCTTCGAGCATGGCGACGATGTCGCGCGCGGAACGGTCGCAGAAGAGCTGGCCGAGTGTTTTCTCGTGGTAGGGGATGCGATGTCGCTCGACGAGTGCGATGAAGTCCCGCGGCGTGTAGCGAGCGAGCGCCGAGCGCGCGAAGTGGGGATTGGCGGAGAGGAAGGAGTCGGCCGTGCAGTGGCGGTTGGTGAAATTGCAGCGGCCGCCGCCAGAGATGAGGATCTTTTTGCCAATGCGATCGGCATGATCGAGAACCAGCACGCGGCGGCCGCGCTGGCCTGCGGTGATCGCCGCCATGAGCCCGGCTGCTCCGGCGCCGAGTACCAGGAGATCGCATGCCGCTTCGTGATGGGTGGATGGGGATGGGTGCAGAGGCATGCGGGCTGTTCCGATTATGCAGCCGTGCTAGCGCATGCTACGCCATCAACCTGAAGCGATAGCTCCAGTCACCGCCGCACCATTGCGGATAGTTGGTTCCCCAGGCGTTGTTGTAGAGGCTGATGTGAATCCCATCCTTCATAGTGGGGAGCTCGAGCGAAAAGTCGAGCGGCGACCGCGCACCCAGGGCGACGACCGGCGCGTCGAGTGTTGCCAATTCGAAGATGCCTTGCTCATCACGATAGCGCAGGCTCTCCGACACAGCATGCATGCTGCGGCCGCCGCCGCGGACCACATCCGCCGGATGTACCGGCTGGCCCACTTTGTCGAGCTCCCACCCCGGTGTGCCGCTGGTGATGGGGTCAAAGGTGAGCCACATGGCCTCCGGCAGCCGGTTTTGCTGCTTGCCGAGCGAGGTAAATCGTATCTGTAGCTGGGGCGCGGCTTTGGGCATAACGATGTCGAGGTAGAGCGATGCGGGCCATGCGACCAGACCTGCCGCAGCACTCGCAGGATCGTCGATGGCCAGCTCCGCCAGCAGGCGATGCTTTTGCGCGTCCTCGCTTACCCAGCACTGCCGCAATGTGGGGTGCCACTCCCTGCTGGTTGCGCCGAGATGCGCGATGCCTGGCTTGCCGAAATCCTGCGGTCCCCACCACGTTTTCACCGTCAGGTAGGCGGCGATAAAGGCATCGTATGCCTCTGGTCCCAGGGTCTGGTACGTAAAGAGCGCAAGCGGATGTTTCGGGGATGCCCATGCGCGTTGCGTGGTTTTGTTGACGAGGGCGATGATGGCACCGGTGCGCGGATCGAGAGCAACGCGAAAGTGTGCCGTTTCAAGGACGCGCGGGGCAGCGTGCGGACGCATGCCAACCGGGCTGGGAGCGGTGACGTTCAAGGTATCCAGCCGCTGCTCCATCGCGAGACGCATCGCGGCAGGCAGGCGGCCGATGCCATCGCCGAGGTCATCACGCTTTTCTTCCCAGCTTGCTTCCATGATGTGATATCCGGGGACGCGGTCGCCGGGCTGGTCGAGGGCGGCCTTCAGGTCTGCAGGCTTGTAGTGATCGTGGTCGAGATATCGCTTGGTGTCGGTGCCCCAGGTGTGCTCCACCGAAAGAGTCATGCGGCGCAGCAGTGCGCGGTCCATGTCGCCGCCGACTTCGAGCTTCTCCTGCGCAATCCATTGTTGGCGCAATCGGGCCGCTTCGCGATAGCGCGCCACCTTGGGCGGATCGCTGGGAATCCCATAGATCCAGGTGTCGCCGATCTCTTCCGTGACCACGGGGAGTTTGTCGCGGGCAGGCGCGAGCGCGGCGGCAACTTCGCTGAGGGTTGCGGCGGCAATCGTAGCGGAAGGAAACTGCTGACGGAGCCGCGCGTAGATGGCGCGAATCTCCTCCGCGGAGTGCGGGCCTGCGTTGTCGCCGCGCATCTCCATGGAAAAAGCGGCTTCAGTGCCCGGCAATAGAACCGTGCCGCCATAATCATGGCGGTGATAGATCATTGGCAGCGTGCTGCCGTCGGTGCTCCTCCATAGGAAGACTTCCGGAACGTCGGGCGGCGTGCTGGCGCCGTTGACACCGATATCCAGAAGCGACACGCCGGCAGCGGCCAGCGGCGCGATGATACCGCGTGTATGACCAGGCACATCCGTCATTTTTGCCGCGATCGTCTTATGACCAAATCGAGTGTCGAGTGAGCGGGAGAAGCCGAGCGCACCTTCGATCATGGACCGGTCGAGCATCTCGCTCTGCCAACTGAACGGGAGCGCGTGCCAAGCGATGTCGCCGGCTGTGATGGCCTGCTCCATGGCGCGGCGCTGCTCCGTGGTTGCCTGCTCCAGGTATTCATAGAGCAGCCACGAGCCGGTCGTCCAGGTATAGCGATCGCCTCCGGCACGGCGCAGCGTGGAGGCGGTCTCGATCGCCTGCGGGAAATAGATATGGAAGTACTTCTGCATGACGGCGGCCTGGGTATCGGTGAAGCCGACGTCGAGGTGGCACTTGAAGGCGACGAGCACGCGTCGCACAGAAGTATCAGGAGCATCCGGGATCAGGAGGGCGCTCCCGAGAGCGCGCTGCGCGGCAGTGGCGCCGGCGGTGAGAGCCGCGAATTTCAGGAGATCGCGTCGCTGCATGGGTTCCCGCGTGCCACCCCTGTGAGACGAAATCGTCCCGATGGATTGCGGATCGCGCCAGTGTATACCGTTTGCGATTACGCCGATCCGGCTACGTTTCGTCAGGATGGTGCCGGGCAGGCTTCTCTGGGGCACGCTGACTTCCGCTGCGTAGACGGCGGTGACGGCAAGAAGCGGCTTGCTCGACCGCAGAGCGTGGCCAAGTTTCTCTCGGATCGAGGCTGGCTGAATTTCTTTTGCACGGCACCAAACCTTTGTTGCGATTTCGATCAGCGCTTTCTGGAGTTCGGCTCGTCGTAGAGAGTGCACGTTGTTGTTGGCAATGGTGCTTCTGTGATCCGGATTGTTCTGCCGAACTTCCTCGTATTCCTGGTCTTTCTGACCGGCTGCTCAGGCGGCATGTCGAGCAGCCAGCTGGGCTCAACATCGGGAACTCCGTCCACTGCCATCAAACACGTAGTGGTGATCTTCGACGAAAACGTCTCCTTCGATCACTATTTCGGAACTTATCCGGTCGCCGCCAATCGAGCCGGTGAGCCTCCGTTCACTGCGGCTGCGGGGACGCCCTCGCCAGAGGGTCTGCACGGCGCGATCATCAGTTCAAATCCGAACGCGAAGAACGTAAAGAACGGAGCGGGTGCGACAAATCCCTTCCGTCTCAGTCGCTCGCAGGCGACCACTGCGGATCAGAACCACGGCTACACGGCGGAGCAGTCGGCTTTCGACGATGGCGCGATGGACTTATTTCCTTACGCCGTCGGCCACGCAGATTCGGCCACGCTGGCAGCCCGGACCGGGTCCAGTTCCATCACTAGAACCAAGGGCCTGACGATGGGCTACTACGACGGCAACACGGTGACTGCGCTCTGGAACTACGCGCAGCATTATGCGCTGAACGATCATTCTTTCGGCACGACATTTGGGCCATCCACGGTGGGCGCGATCAACCTGATTTCCGGCCAGACAAACGGCGTTAAGCCGGCTCGGAACCCCAGCTACTCCGTTGTTCAGGATGGCAGCGGGGGCTTTACACTGACCGGCGACGCTGACCCCGCAGGCGATGTTTGCTCGAGGGCGGGCGCCGCGATCATCTCGATGACCGGCAAGAACGTCGGCGATCTGCTAACCGCGGCCAATGTCAGCTGGGGATGGTTCCAGGGAGGTTTCGATCTGACGGTGACGAATCCGAATGGAACGACAGGATGTGCGCGCACGACGACCTCTGCGGTGACGCATTCCATCTCTGCCGACTACGATCCGGAGGAAGAGCCCTTTCAGTTTTACTCTGCGACGCAGAACCCGCAACACGCGCGACCCACTTCCGTTGCGGCGATCGGAACCAACAATGACGGAGCAAACCATCAGTACGACATTCACGATTTTCGCGATGCATTGGCCGCGGGCAATATGCCTGCCGTCAGCTTTTTGAAGGCTCCTGTGAGCCTGGACGGCCATCCCGGCGTTTCCGATCCGCTGGATGAACAGAAATTTATCGTTGACGTGGTGAACGCGATTGAACAATCGCAGTTCTGGCCGAGCACCGCGATCATCATCGCGTATGACGATTCGGATGGCTGGTATGACCATGCCATGAACCTTGTGAACGGCTCTGGGACCGCGCAAGATGCCCTGAACGGAGCGGAACTGTGCGGCAACTCCAATGCAACCGCCGCGAACGCGCTTGCCGGGGTGGCGCCGGGCACCGCGCATGCACAGGGGCGCTGTGGGTATGGTCCGCGTCTGCCGCTGCTTGTGATCTCGCCCTGGGCGAAGAAAAACTACATCGACTCGACCGTGACCGACCAGAGTTCCATCCTGCGTTTCATCGAAGACGTATTTCTTTCGAGCAAACGCGTGGGCACTGGCTCTTTCGACACCATCGCGGGCACGCTCAACAACATGTTCGACCTTAGCCAGGACACACCGTCGAATGGGGGCGTGGTGGTGCTCGACGATACGACCGGAGAAGTGACGAGTATCAAACGATGGCGTGAGCTCATCCGCGATCCATTTGCAGGGTCGCAGAGAACGTCGCCGATAGAGGTGTCGCCGATTCCTGCAGCGCAGGGTGGGCCAAACTCCCCCAACCCGTGATCGATGAAGACTCACAATACGATTGGGAGGGTTGTGATGCGCTCAGCGGCTCTGCCCGCATCAGTCGCCGCATCTCGGGCGTCAGTCTCACCTCAGGTTCCTCGAACCAGAGACACGCGATCCAGATCAGCAAAGTCATGTGGTAGACCGGCTTGAGGCTGACCTCCAGAGCCGACCACTGCTGGAGATTACCCAGGAGCAGTAGCAGGGTATGTATCCATAGCTTGCCGAACATGTAGAGCGCAAGTCCATAGAGCACGGCCTGCGCGTGGATGCGGAAGCGAAGGCCGAAAAAGAATGTGACCAGTATCAGCAGCGAAGTAATTCCGCCGACACAGATCGAGGACATCTGGCCGATGCGAAGCGCAACCTTGATCGTCAGGTAGGGGCTTGACGGCGTGAGCCACGTAAATGTAACCAGTGCCCCGACGAGCACGAGGATGAAGCTCCAGTAGCGGCGGGCCACGCCGGTGAGGTTCATCCCGCACTGGGCAAGCAAAAGATGGGCTACCTCGTAGAGCACGAGCAGGTGCAACAGTGCGTCGAGAGCCTCAAAGCCCCAATAGGTATAGAAGTTGATGGCCGGGTATTTATGGACGAAAAACAGCACGATGGTCTGCACTGCGTCCTGGGCGATCAGCAGCGTGAACCAGGGAAATTTCTTAAACCGGCGCTTATGCAATAAGACACAGAGCAGGCCCAGGTTCAGAATGAACCCGGTCAGCCACAGTAGATAATCCCCAGATCCCATGCTCATCGGATTGTCCTAGCTGGGGGGAGGCAGAACCGGAGTTGGGTCTACTGGCCCGGAAGGCCCAGGAGGCCCTGGATAGGGTTGGATAATGGGTGGGGTTGGCTGCGGTGCCTGTGGGCCGGCCAGATTGGCGGCCAAGGCAGCCTGCGCTACGACGGCGAGGGCAGGAATGACTAATATGCGGACAATCTTTTTCATTTGGTCTCCGCCGAAAGACTGGAACCATGTACATAGAGAAATATGTGCTCCCCCGACAGTTACGGAAATACATCCTTCGTTGTATTTCGAGGGTTCCGCTGCCAAAGAAATTCATTGCGATTTGGGAAAAGGCTCAAATTTGCGCCGCTCCAGTGATCTTTGCCCACATCGATCATTGGACCTTCGCGCCGGCGATTCCCGGCAGAAGACGCCGGAAGTACATGCCCTGGACGAACGTCAGAATCTGAACGTCAGAACCTTCAGAACCTAACGATGGGACCGAAGGTGATCCGCAGGTTATTATGGCCGCCGTCATTGAAGTAAATGGCGTCGCCAAACTCCAGCCGCAACCCGACTGGACCCAGAGACGCTTCCACACCAGCGCCTGGATAGAGGGCCGCGTTAAAACTGGAAGTACGGATGCCGAGGGTCGTACTCACCACGCTGCTATACGGAATCAGGCTGGGGCTAAGCCGGAAATCGATGAACCCGCCCTTGAGGGTGACGAATGGACGGATCGGACCATGGGCCGGCTGGAGCATCGGCCCAAATAGACCATCAGTGACGCCGATCGACGTTCGTTCGATCGCAGTTACATCGCCGTTCGTGACGTTGCGGTAGACATCCTGAAAGTTGACTCCGTAACCGTAGGCAAGCTCTCCTTCCATCATCACATTGCGATGGATCCGGTATCCGAATCTTCCACCCAGTCCGAAGTTGTCGGTGTTTGTCTGCGAGACGCTTAGATAATCGAGCAGCAGACCAGCTTCGACACGAGATTGTGCATACACAACAGAAGAACTTCCGCACAGTAGAAGAGCTGCAAGCGTGAGAGCAACCTTGGCCATGCAGGAGAGCGCCTCTCAGAGTCCAGATTGGACTAGATGCGAGAAGGCTCTTCTCGGTTGGCAGGACCTGCCTTACCCGCGCAGCTCGTATCGTCGCTGGTCTTCGCGACGGGAAGGCGCTAAGTCTTAAATTCGATCGATCACATTCATCGAGATGCCGTGACGCAAAAAGTGGGAGGGAAATGCTGCCTTCTCTTCACTGGCGATTTTGTTCTTCTCTCGCTTCGTCATACCATGCTGATCAGGGTCGGTGAATCGTGGGTGGACGCCTTCACCATCGTGCGCATCGCCGGTCAAAGTAGCATGCAGGGCCTATAGCTCAACGGTTAGAGCAGGGGACTCATAATCCCTTGGTTGGGGGTTCGAATCCCTCTGGGCCCACCAACAGTGTGGCTTCGCGAGCGAGTACGGCGGACCGCTACAACTTTTTCTGCTTCAGATACTCGCGTAGCCCCGGGCCAAGATCGCTGCGCTTGAGGGCGAAGTCAACGGTCGCCTGCAGCATGCCGGCCTTGTCGCCCGCATCGTAGCGCCTGCCCTCGAAGGTATAGCCGAAGACCTTCTCGGTATCGAGCAGACCTTTGATGCCGTCCGTTAACTGAAGTTCTCCGCCCGCACCCTTTGGAATGTGTTCCAGCAGCTCGAAGATGTGTGGCGTCAGGATGTAGCGGCCGATGATCGCGTTTTTCGACGGCGCATCCGCCTGCTTCGGCTTTTCCACCAGGCCTTTCACGGCATGGAGGCGCGGGTTGTCTTTCATGGTGTCGCAGTCGAGAACGCCATAGGAGGAGATGGCCGGCCCCTCGACGATCTGTGTCGCAAGAATGCTTGACTGCACTTCGTTGAATACGTCAGCCATCTGCTTCAGGCAAGGAGTGGCGGCGTCGATGATGTCGTCGGGCAGAACGACCGCGAACGGCTCATCACCGACCAGATCACGGGCCTGCAGCACGGCGTGTCCCAGGCCGAGCGCTTCCTTCTGACGCACATAGGAGATGTGCACCATGTTCGATACTTTGCGCGTGAGCTCGAGCAACTCTGTCTTACCGCGGGACGCGAGGCTGCTCTCGAGCTCGAAGCTGATGTCAAAGTGGTCTTCAATCGCAGATTTGCCGCGGCTGGTAATAATGATGATCTCATCGATGCCCGCAGCCAGCGCCTCTTCGACGCCGTACTGGATCAGTGGTTTGTCCACCAGGGCGAGCATTTCTTTGGGGATGGCCTTGGTCGCCGGCAGGAAGCGTGTGCCTAGACCAGCAGCCGGAAAGACTGCCTTGCGAATCTTTTTGCTCATGAAGTTATGGATACCCTTCGGGGTTCAATGATGCTCGCGTGAATCGCGTCTTTGGACAATTATGACGATTATACGGACGCTCGAAACGCGAGCTGGAGTTGCCCAGCACGCGTCGAAAGCCGATCCAGGCTGGTCTCTAGAGTGCAGGTGAATCGTTGCCGAGCATGGCACGACGGATGATGGCGATGGGCGGAAAACCCTGGCGCAGGAAAGTGTCGTGAAATTTCTGAAGAGAAAAACTGGGGCCTTCCTTCTTCTCAAAGTCCGCGCGCAGCTTCAGTATCTCCAGCTTGCCCAGTGTGTAGTAAAGGTATGTCGGGTCAGCGGTGCCGCGCTTGGTTTCTACGTCGGCGATCTCGCGTGACTGATAGCCCTCGTTTACGAAGAACTCCCGCGCCTGATCCAGCGTCATTGTTCCGGTGTGTATCTGGATGCCGACGATGAAGCGCGAATCCCGGAGCAGCGCGTCCTGCAACTGGCCAAGGCGGATGAGTTTCGCTTCCCGGGCGTCTTTCGCGCCGGCGCCGGGCTGGCCGTAGCCTTCATCAAGCATCATCTGTTCGCAATAGTGCGCCCAGCCTTCGACATCCGTGCTCGCGCCGAGCAGTTTGCGGACCTTCGAGTGCACCTCCGGCAAGACGAGGAACTGTACGTAGTGTCCTGGATATGCCTCGTGCACCGATGTGCTGACGATGGTGCCCCGGTTGAAGCCGTGCATGTAGTTGCCGATGCGCTCGGCGTTCCAGGATTTTTCCGGCAAGGTCACGTTGAAGTAGGCGGTGGTGGAGTGGGTCTCAAATGGACCGGGAGTGTCCATGGAGGCTTGCGTGGTGGCGCGCATGAAGGGCGGCGTTTCTTCAAGTGTGGGCCGCACATCAGACGGAATGGTGACGATATGCTTCTCGCGGATGAAGTCGATCAGGCCGTTGAAGGTGTCGCGGAAACTTGCGAGCAGCTGGTCGGGCGCGGGATGATCTTCGCCCAGCATGAGGAGCACCTGCTGCGGCGTTTTGCCGGGGTCGACTTCATGCGCGAGTGCGTTGAAAGCGGCACGGTTCTTGTGCAGGTCCGCGTAACCGATCTGGAGAAGCTGATCGAGCGGTGTCGCTACCATCTCGTCGTAGAGCAGCTTAAGCGCGAAGGTGTCCTTGCCGATGCGGAAGTCGCCGTTTGAGCGTGGCAGCAGATCGCTTTTCATCCACGATTCGTAGCTGCTGAGTGCGTCGATAACGGCGGTGTTGCTCTGCTTGAACTCAGCAAGAAGCTTCTGGTCCTTGACGTCAGAGAACGCGGAGGGAACGTCGTGGCGGAAGAAGTCGATATCGCCGGGCAATTGTTCGAGCGCGATCTCGGTGTAGATCTTCGGACAATCGCGGAGGTTCTGCCGCGCGGCGGAGAGCGCAGCAGGCATCTGGCGTTCGCGCGCGATGAGCGAACGTAAGCGATCCTCCGGCGGCGCGAACTCGCGCTCCATCAGTGAGAAGGCACTCCCGGTGATGCCGGTGGAGTAGGAGTCCGGATTTTTCTCCCAGGGCTTGATGGTTTCGAGGGTCAGCAGTGTGCTGTGGATGTTGTTAAGGACGAGCTGGCGGTCACCGGTTGTCCATTGATCCAGGCCATTGTTGGGGAATGCGGAGACGCGACGTTCGAAGACGTGCAACGCGGCCGTCTCCTGGGCAATCGAGTCGCGATCATAGCGCTCGAGCTGCGCGTCGTATTGGTGGAAGCCGGCGAGTGTGCCGTCTGTTGGCTGATAGGGAAAATAGACGGTATCGAAATACTGATCGGCGAGCTTATTCCACGCGGCGTCGTCGCTCTTGGCTGCATGCGAAATGGGAGCGGATAGAGAAACGCCGGTGGCAAGCAACGCTGCGCCGGCAAAATGGACCATGCGGGATTTCGTCAAGAGGTCTCCTGGGATGAGCAATCGTCAAACGACAGCGGGTTCGAGCGCAAGCTGGTCGAGCAGGGCGTGGACTTCCTGAAAAACCTCCTGCGGCTTCATACCGGCGAGCGGGAAGCGTAGCACGCCCTGCGGCGTGAACTGTGCGCCCTTCTTCGCGTTGCGCGCCACCAGCTTCATCAGGCGGCCGGGATCGATCTCAGCCTTCTCGCTGAAGCGGATGTGAAGCTGATCGCGCTTGCGGTCGATCTGCTGTACGCCGAGGCGTTCCGAGGTGAGGCGCAGCGTGGCTGCATCGATGAGGTGCAAGACACTCTCCGGCAATGCGCCGTAGCGGTCTTCGAGCTCCGCCCGCAGATCTGCGAGCGTCCCTTCATCGGCAGCACTGGCGATCTTCTTATAGACACGCAGCCGCTGATTCTCCTCCGATATGTAGCTTTCATCGATGCGCAGGCTGATGCCGAGGTTGAGCTGTGTGGTGATGTGGTCGCGCTTCTCTTCGCCTTTCAGCTTGGAGACGGCTTCTTCGAGCATTGATGTGTACATCTCGAAACCGACAGCTTCGATGTGACCGCTTTGTTCCCCGCCGAGCATGTTGCCCGCGCCGCGCAGTTCCAGATCGAGTGCGGCAATCTTGAAGCCGGCGCCGAGGTCGGAGAACTCCTTGAGCGCAGCGAGGCGGCGGCGTGCGACGTCGGTCAATTCCTGTTCGGGTGGGATCAGCAAATAGGCATACGCACGGCGATTGGAGCGGCCGACGCGTCCCCTTAGCTGGTAGAGCTCGGAAAGACCGTGGCGGTCCGCGCGATTCACGATGATGGTGTTGGCGAGCGGAATGTCGATACCGTTCTCGATAATGGTGGTCGCGACGAAAACGTCGTACTCATGGTTCATGAAGGCAAGCAGGGTCTTCTCGAGCTCGGCTTCGCCCATTTGCCCGTGGCCGACGACAACCCGGCTTTGCGGCACCAGTTCCTGGATCTTCGCGGCGAGCTCATAGATCGTCTCCACGCGATTGTGAACGAAGTAGATTTGTCCGCCGCGCTCAAGTTCCAACTCGACTGCCGTGCGTATCAGCTTTTCGTCGAACTTCGCCACCACGGTCTGGATGGCCATGCGGTCCTTGGGTGGCGTCTCGATGACGCTCATATCTCGTAACCCGACGAGCGACATATGCAGCGTGCGCGGGATGGGCGTGGCCGACATGGAGAGCACGTCGATCTGCTGGCGAAGCTGCTTCAGCCGTTCTTTATGCCGGACGCCGAAGCGCTGCTCTTCATCGACCACCAGGAGGCCGAGGTCCTGAAACTTCAGATCCTTGGAGAGCAGCCGGTGCGTGCCGATCAGGATGTCGATCTGGCCGGCTTCGAGCTTTTCGAGGATGATCTTCTGCTCTTTGGGGGTTCGGAAGCGCGAGATCATCTCGACGTTGATGGGGAACTGCGAGAAGCGGCGGCGGAAGGTTTCATAGTGTTGAAAGCTGAGGACTGTAGTGGGCGTGAGGATGGCGACCTGTTTTCCGTCCTGCACTGCCTTGAAGGCGGCACGCATGGCCACCTCGGTCTTGCCGTAGCCGACGTCGCCGCAGAGCAGCCGGTCCATCGGCATGTTGGATTCCATATCGCGCTTGATGTCGGCGATGGCGGAGAGCTGATCATCGGTCTCGTTATAGTCGAACGCGTCCTCGAACTCGCGCTGGAACTCGTTGTCGGGCGGGAAGGGGTGCCCCTCGGCCGCGCGGCGCTGGGCGTAGAGCTTCAGGAGCTCGTCCGCCATGTCCGCCATGGCCTTCTTCACGCGGGCCTTGGTCTTCGCCCATTGCTGGCCACCCAGCTTGTTGAGCACCGGCGCGGGTCCTGCATCCGTTGACCGGTACTTCTGGATCAAGTCGAGGCGGGTGAGGGGCACGTAGAGGCGCGCGGCGTCGGCGAACTCCAGCACCATGAACTCGACGTTGAGGCCGTCCTGCTGGATCTCCTTGAGGCCGTGATAGCGCCCGATGCCGTGCTCGACGTGGACGACGTAGTCGCCGACCGTCAGGTCGCGAAAGTCCGAGACGAAGGCGGCGGTCTTGGACTTCGAGCGAGTAGGCATGGGGCGCGCGGCAACGTCGGCGTCATCGGAGAGATCGTTGGCGCCGATGATGACGAGCTTGGCATCGGGGAAGCTGACGCCGTTGGCGATGGCGGTGCGCACGATGATGGGCGTGCGCATATCGCCGCCGAGATAGCTGGACTCGTCGTAGATGGTCTCCGAGCCGGTGTGCTGCGTGCGCGAGCCGAGGCGGTAGGCGAGGCCGTACTCGCGCAGCATGTTGGCGAGGCGCTCGACTTCGCCCTGGTTGGGCGCGGCGATGATGACGCGGTGTTCCTGCGCGCTGAGCGACTTCAACTGCTCGACGAAGGCGGGGATCGATCCGTGGAAGCGCAGCGTTGGGCGGGAGGGGAACGCGATCTCCGCGGGCGCGTTGACGTTCTCGTCGAGCACGTCTACTGCGCCGAGCTGATCGAGCTCGATGCCGGGCAGTGCAGCGACTTTTGCCTGCAGCTCCCAGGGGTTCAGGTAGATGTCGGCCGCGGTGATGAGCGAGCCGATGGCGGCGCGCTCGTGACGCTGTTCGACTTTGTTCCACCAGCGCTCCGCCTGGTTCTGCAGCATGGCCGGCTCTTCGATGAAAACCTGCGGGTTGCGGAAGAGGTCGAAGAGTGTGCTGCCGGCGCCGGCCACGGGGGCGAAGAACTCCCAGCCGGGGAAGACGGTAACGCCGCCGGCGGCGACGGCACGAGTGACCAGATCGGTGGCGTCGTCCTGTTCGACCGCTTCCATGCGCGAGCGGCTGAGGCGCGCGTGCACGGCGGCGAGCAGCTTCTCCGAGACCGGTGTTTCCGTGAGCGGCAGCAGCAGCGCTTCGTCAAGCGGGGTCGAGGAGCGCTGCGACTCGGGCTCGAATTTGCGGATGGATTCGATCTCGTCGCCAAAGAAATCGATGCGAACGGGGCGATCCATCTCGGGTGAGTAGACATCGAGGATGCCACCCCGGCGGGTGAACTGGCCGGGCATCTCGACGATGTCCATCTGGGTGTAGCCGATGGCGCGAAGGTGGTCGAGAAGCATCTCGATATCCACCTCTTCGCCGCGGCGCAGTTGCTGGGCGAGCCCGGCGTAATACGGCGCGTCGAAGAGGCGCATGCATGCGGCCTCGACCGGCGCGATGACGATGGAGGCGCGATGGGTTGCGATCTTCCATAGAACCGACGCGCGCTGCTCCTGCACATCCGGGTGCGGCGAGATGCCCTCGAAGGGGAGGACATCGTGCGCGGGGAGGCGCAGGATGCGCTTCGGCTCGACGGCGCCGGTAAGGTCGGCGGCGGCGCGAAGAGTGAGCTCAAGCGATTCGGCGGCCTTGTTGTCGGCGACGAGAATGACGACCGGCGCCTGGGCTGCGTGGGCGAAGAGCGGGATCGTGAGGGCGCGGGCGGTGGCGGTCAGTCCAGAGACACGGCGGCGCCCTCGCGCGAGGCTGAGATGCCGTCGCACACGCTCGAAGCTATCGGTGTGTTCAATGCTCGCGAGGGCATCGCGAACAAAGGGAAGGACCATGCTCTTCTGATTCTATGGCCTGTCTGCTTTAGCGGTACCGGTACCTACCCCTCCCCCCTCCCCGTCGCGGGAGGCTGGTTTGTAAGTCCAGCTGCAGCATCGAGTTAAGGCGGCTTCCGAGGGCTAAAATCGTCACACCATTGGAGTTATCAGTAAATTCCTATAAACAAAGGGCTTACAAAAGACGAAAGCCACGGATGGATTCCGTGGCTTTCGTTTCTAAGGTTCAGGCCTGATTTAAGGATAGCAATTTGGATGGGTGGATCCGGCAGGTTTCTGCGCGCAAAGTGTTTCTGGTTTTCGATTTGGGAATGTTGTGAAAGGAGGCCGCCCTTCGGGCGACTGGTGATTGGGAATACCCCCCTACTTTGTAGGATGGGACACCCGATTGGCGATGATGCGGGAGAACAGCAGATTCCTCCGCTTCTTCCTCCGTTTCGGTCGGGATGACAAGTGCGTACGGAAATCCGTCGATTACCAGATGGTTCGCGGGTAGTGCTGCTGGATTTCCTGGTCGGCGGAGATCAGGGGTGCGAGTCCGTTTGCTTTTGCATGCGCCACGATGATGCGATCGAACGGATCGCGCGTCCACTTCTCGGCGATGGTCATGTTCGCAATTGTGGGAAAGTCGACATCGCAGACGCGCATGCCTATCTCATGCTGCAGCTTCACGTAAATATCCTGCGATGGCAGCTTGATGCGATGCGCCTCGTAGAGGTATTCGAGTTCGACCAGCACCATGGGTGAGATCAGCAGACTGGCTGTCTCAAGAACCTGCTGCGCGTGCGGCGTGATCCTGCTGAGAGCGCGCTGAGCCAGCCATACCACGATATTGGTGTCGAGATAGGCAATCACGGCCGGGTGCTCACAACTCGTCCCAGTCGCGGGTCCAGGCGCGCTCCATCTCTTCCTGTAAAGAAGTGTCGTCCAGGCGGGACTGAGGATCGATCACTTCGAGCGGAGTGAGACGGCTCAGCCGGCTGCCCGAGGGCCGGTCTGGAGCGATCCGGAAGCGGTGGCCCCGGTGCGCAACCCAGACCTCTTCGCCCTCCAAAGCGCGATTGACGAGGGCAAATAGGTCCCGGCGGAACTGAGTGATGGAGACTTCCATGTCACGACTGTATCACATAACGTACATTATCGAATGTACGCAACGTACATTCAGGGCTGCTTGATCTCGGTTGCGGTGAGCTCGAGTTCGGTTTTGCCGGTATCGCTTGTGTTGTCCGAGGTGAAGATGAGGGTCGGCTTATCCAGGGTCACGACCACACTTGACTCCCACTTTGTTATGCGGAAGATCGGCACGTCCGGCACGAGGCTGGGAGCAGATTTGGCGACGCTGCTCAATGCTGCGGAGACCTGCAGGCTGAGCTGACGATCGTTGATTCGGGGATGGAAGGTATCGATGTCAGTGCCAACATCCTGATACTGGATCTCGGTGCGGCCCGCCCCGACGGCTATGGGAAATTTGTCGCCAGTCCGTATCTTGGCCGGTGCGCTATCGCCCCCTGCGCCGATGATGGCGAAGTAGGCGCGGCTATTCGTGATTTTGCCGTTCGCGTCCACCTCCAGCAAACGATAGGTGAGCTTGTAGTGAGTCAGTGGCGTATCCGGCGCTTTTTCCTGTGCGCGGATGACTGCAGGCGATAGAACAACCGCGGCGAGGATGGCGGCAGTGAGTTGTTTTGGTGAGGGCATGAAGATCTCCTGTTTTCCTGAGCGAATTACTGCCGGTGCTGGGTTTGCTGTGTTTCGGAGAGCGGCGCGATGTGGATGGAGGCGATGGCGAGCGGAGGGTTTTCGATCGGTCGTGAAGCGGGAGCGGCCAGGACTTCCCGTGCCTGGCCGGGATGCTCCATTGCGAACTTCAGCAGAAGGCTTTCCTGGGCAGTGAGCGGAGTTGGGGATGGGAAAGAAACGTTGCGGATAAGGGCGGCCCGTTCTCTCCGAGGTGTGCGGTGCGCGGCGAGAGCTGGATGTGGATGAGCCGACTGTTGTGGCACGGCTCTCACCGGTGCGTGCGGTGCAGGAGCACTGGCGGTAGACGTCGCTGGGGAGGGCTCTGGATGCGGTGCGGGTGTTGAAGGATGCAAGAGGAAGACGATCACGAGGGCCGCTGCACATGCGGCTGCAGGTGCGAACCACCACAGACGCCTTTGGCTTGGCGCGTTTTCGGCGGCATGCATCATGATGCGGGCGCGCAGCGACGGGTCCGGCTCCGCGGTGGTATAGCTCGAGAGCGCTTCGTCTACCAGGGCATCGAGATCGCGATTATCGTCATGGCCAAGAGCGTACCTATCGTGCATGGCGGGTCTCCAGTTCCGGGCCCAGTTTCTGTTTCAGCAGCGCGCGGGCGCGCTGGATGCGGGTGCGCACGGTGCCTTCGGGGATGCCGAGCGCGACGCCGATCTCTGCGGAGGTCATCTCTTCCAACGAGGAGAGCACGAGCGGCTGGCGGAGATCTTCGGGAAGGGTGTCGATCAGTTGGTGGATGCGTGCGATGCCGCTGCTGGAGACGGCTGCTGCTTCAGGCGAATGATCTATCGCGATGATGGTGTCCATTTCGATGCCGCCCTCCTCTCTCGTGGGACGCCGCTGCCGGTCGCGCGCCATGCGCCAGACGACTCGGGCCAGATAGGCACGCTCGTTCTGGATCTCCTGCCATGCACGCTTGCGGTAGAGCCGTAGAAAACAGTCCTGCACCACATCGTCCGCATCGCCGCGGTTCCGTAACAGAGCCCACGCGACGCGGAATGCGAATTGCAAGTTGCGTTCGACGAAGGCCTGGAAGGCGGGGTGGTCTGTGCATGACTCTGCTCCGGGCACAATCGCGCCTTTCCTCCAGTCGTGTGTGGTGGCCAGGTCCATGCGCCGCTCGCTCGATTCACTGGCTAAGACGAAGCGGAGTGGTGGTGTGTTCGGAAATATTTTCGGACTGCCCATCCGAGGCGGCGGCGCCTGCGGCACCTGCCGCTGAACTTCGCTTCCTTTCGTCGCTGACGCATGAATTTTCATGTCCGACACGGCGTCCGACAAAAGGAGGTGGGAGCAAAAGAGAAGGCCGCCCGAGGAAACAAGGCGGCCTTTGTGGATAGTGCGTCGGGATTGCCGTTGCGGCGTACTACTGTCCGGAGAGACAGCCCTTTTGACCGGAGCTATTGGGATAGCCTGTGCCGGCGGTGTAGGCGGCATTCGACCATTCTCCCTGGATCTTCCACCGGGTGCTGTTCGAGAAGGTGACGAGTGGGGCGCCGAAGGTCCATGCGCATTTGTCACCGTTCTCGGCACCTGAAGAGTCATACCATGCGCCCGGGTTCGCGGGATCGCTGCGCGCTTCGGAGAGTTCGTGGCCGCTGACATTTGCGATGGCAGCCAGACCCTGCGAATGGAGTCCTGAGGTGTCCCCCGGGTCGCAGCCAGCGTCGCCATCGAGCTTGAAGAAGTACGCAAACTGAAGCGGGACGCCGCCGCAGGTTCCCGCGCTGTGGTAAGCGCAATAGTTAGCATTGCCGCGCGGTGTATCGGCGTAGACGGCATAGTAGCCGTTGCCGCTGCTATCGGGGGTGCCGATCGCTTTGCACACTTCGGCAAGAATGGTGGAGGTGTTGGCGCCGCTGGCAGAGGGCGAGGTATCGACGATATGGCCGAGGTGGTTGGTGCTGGAGGTTACCTGGCCGTTGGTTCCGGTGTATTCATCCGATGTTTTGGCGTAGTTGGAGATGTTGAAGCCGTTGTACCAGAGATCCATACCCGAGATCTTGTCTCCGGAGTAGCTGCCCCAGCTGGTTCCCCAGAAGATGGCCTTAGTTATGGCAGTGGGCATGATCTTCCCGCCGTGGTACGTCATGTTGGGACTCCTGCGGGCTGCGGCTGGCTTCGCCTGCCTTGCTTCATCCGCGATACGCGCGTTCGGTTGGAACCCGCGAGCCCAGTGAATCCCCAACATCGGGGGACCGGCCTGCGGGTTGAGGTCTTGCGGTGGCGCGGCTGCGGTGCTCGCCTGTCCAAAGGCGATTCCCGCTGCGCAAAGCATCGGAATCAGAAGCATTCTTTTCATTTGGAGGAGTCCCCTTACCAGATTTGAATGGCGTGGTCCGCGAACAGGAGAGGCATTCGCCGGATTGGACTAGAAGACTGCCTTCGATCACCGGTGCGTGTCAACTGAATAGAAAAAATCGTCATGTCACCACGGGAATCTGGTAGCCAGGCCCATTTGGTGCCTCGCCGGACCTGCGACTGTACATGTTTGACCCTGGGACGTTTACCGGCACGCTGAATCGGCGCGGCTTAAGTTCAGCGCGCGGCGACCTTGTGACCTAATGAAAAACAGTATCGGTGACGAACGCGGCGGTGGGTTCGGCCGACTCCGCGGGGGAACGGCTACACGGCTGTCTGAGTTCAGCGCCGCATGTTGACCGTTTTCAGCCGCCTGAAGTTTCGCTCGCCGGCGCCTGCCGGTAGAAGCTGAGGGCGGCGTCGCCTTGCTCGAGCAGGCGGTAGCGCTTGAGTGATTTGTATGTATCCGCCACAGTGACAGTTCCGCGGCGGGTGTGTTCGGCGATGACAACGGCTTCGGGGGCGAGCAAGGCGGCAGCGGACTCAGCGAGTATGTTGAGGGATTGCGTGTACGCGGCGGCGTCTTCCCAGGGTGGGTCGAGATAGACCAGGGTGAATTGCGGATCGCGGCGAGCGAGATTCCGCAGAGCGAGAGGAACGCTGCGCTGGTCGAGTTGAAAATTCTCCCGGATGCCGAGCGCGGTCAGGTTGTCGCGGAGGGCAGCGATGGCGGAGGCGGCGCTTTCGACGAAGGTGACGTGGGCGGCGCCGCGGCTGAGCGCTTCGATGCCGACGGCGCCGGTGCCGGCGTAGAGGTCGGCGAAGCGCGCTCCTTCGATGTGCGGAGTGAGGACGTTGAAGAGGCTTTCGCGCAGACGGTCGCTGGTGGGACGCGTCGCCATGCCGCGGGGAGCGATGAGCGGACGGCTGCGATAGGCGCCGGCGATGACACGCATGCAGACAGAAGAACACGGACTGGCCGTCCGGGGCGATCGCGTCTTTGGCGCACCTGCTGGATTGGCTCCCTCTGGTCGCTCACGTTTAGAGCATTTTTGCTTCAGGTGTAGAGCGGCGCACAGAGATGCAAAAGAGGCGGCGTCGATCGAGCGGCCGACCGCATGCGAAGCAGCATTCACGAAGTGTGCCGGGCCGCTCGCATACAATGATGCGATGGCGCTCGAGACCGCGAGCGCCATGAGCGCGATGCGAGCTAGATGTCGCGTTTAGAGCCGCAGGGCCATAAGCAAGTTGCGGCACATTCATTCGAAACGAAGCGAGTAAGGGACGACGATGCGTGGCTGGTCATTTCCGCTGGGGCGGTGGTGGGGGATGGATGTTCGCATCCATACCTTTTTTCTGCTGCTGCTGGCCGTGTGCATGGGCTATGCCAGCTTCATGCAGCTATCGCAGATGCGCGGCTTTCTGCTGTGGATGCTGTTGTTTTTCGCGGTGATGGTGAGAGAGGCCGGGCGGGCGATTGCAGCGGCGTATCACGGGCTGCAGATCCGCAGCGTGCTGCTGCTGCCCATCGGCGGGCTGATGTCGTTTGCGAACGCTGACAGCGTGGAGCGCTCGACCGAGCTCTCGATGCAAATCAAAATGGCGGTGGTTGGGCCGCTGGTGAGCCTGTCCCTCGCGGGGTTGTGCGTGCTGACGATTGTGGGCGCGGCACCGGGTTTCAACCTGCTGGGGCGGCCGCTGATTACGCCGGCGCACCTGATCCGCTCATTCGTCTGGCTGAACGCATTTCTGGGCGCGCTGCATCTGCTTCCGGCTTATCCACTGGATGCAGGGCGGGTGTTGCGCAGCCAATTCATGCGAGTGCAAGGGCGGATGCAGGCGGCGCGCGCCGCGGCGGGACTAGGGCTGATGATCGGGATCATCGCGATCCTGCTCGGCATTCTGCTGCCGAATCCCTGGCTGCTGACAGCGGGTTTTTTCATCTTCATCGGAGCGCAGCTCGAGGACCAGGGCGCGGTGTTTCAGAGCGTGGTGGACACGGTGCACATGCGCGACATCATGCTGACGGACTTCTCGCTGCTGTCGCCTTCGGACACGCTCGAGGATGCACTGGCAAAGGCCATCCACTCGCTGCAGGATGATTTTCCGGTAGTGCGCGGGCGCAATGTGGTTGGGGTGGTGAGCCGGCAGGTGATTGCGGATGCGCTGCGCGCCGAGGGCAACGGCTACGTGCAGGGCATCATGCAGCGGAGCTTCCACGTCGCGAAGCCCGAGGACTCGCTGGGCACGACGATCAGCCGCTTCAGCGGGCGGGGAATGTCGCTGGTGCCGGTGACAGATGGCGAGCGCGTTGTAGGCATCGTGACGCTGCAGAACCTGATGCACTCCATGACGCAGTTCGCGGAGAAGCGCAAGCGGCACGCGCAGGCGGAGTAGCCGTGGCTCCTGAGTCTTTGCCGCCGGGGCTCTACCTGGTCGGCACGCCCATCGGAAACCTTGAGGACATCACGCTGCGTGCCTTGCGGGTGCTGCGCGGCGTGGACCGCGTGCTGTGCGAAGACACACGCGAGACGGCGCATCTGCTGGCACATTACGAGATCCGCGCGCCGATGCAGAGCTGCGATGAGCACAAGGAGCAGGCGTGCGCAGCGGACGCAGTGGCGCGCATTCGCGCGGGCGAGCGGCTGGCAATGGTGACGGATGCGGGCTTGCCGGGAATCTCCGACCCGGGGGCGCGGGTTGCGGCGGCGGTTGCGGCGGCAGGATTGCCGGTTGTCCCGGTTCCGGGGGCGAATGCCGCGCTGACCGCGCTGGTGGGCTCGGGGCTCGAAGCGGAGCGGTTTCTGTTCTGCGGATTTTTGCCCTCGAAGGCGGGGGCGCGGCGGACAGAGCTGGAGCGGCTGCGCGCGATGGTGGCCGCGGGCGGGGAGCCGCTGGTGCTGGTGTTCTATGAGGCGCCGCATCGGATCCTGGAGATGCTGGAGGATGTGGCGGGGGTGTGGGGCGCGGAGTGCGCGGTAGTGCTGGCGCGTGAGCTGACCAAGCTGCATGAGGAGTTTCTGCGCGGCGGCGCTGCGGAGGTGCGCGCGCAACTGGCGGAGCGGGAGCGGGTGCGGGGAGAGATGGTGGTGTTGGTGGAGGCTCGACCTACTGTCGCGTTGAATGCTGGAAAGGAATCGATCGTCGCCGTGATGGAGCGGCTGATGAAGGTGGACGGGTTGAGTGAGAAGGATGCGTTGAAGCGCGCGGCCCGGGAGCGTGGGATGGGAAAGAGCGAGGTCTACCGGGAGTGGCAGCGGGCGCGATAGCAGCAATCGTCCTCCAGGCGGATACGCCGGCGGCGCGTGACGTGGGTTCGCTTCCTCTGTCGCTCACGTTCGATTGTTGGTGACCGGGCGATATCCCATGTCCCGTCAGACGGACGTGGAGCACCGCCTTGGCGGCAGGGGGCGGAGGGACAGTTCTGGTCCGATCCTCACTGCCTATGTTTGACCAGCTATGTACGGCGAGTACTGATCTGCATTTGCGTTGACACTGATTAGGGACGTCTATAGTCTTGCGGCACTTTAACGGTCCCCTCCTGAGAGGATTCAGGTTCGATGTGGCCGATCCCTCCCAATTCAGGCGTCCGCGATCAAAAATTCGCGCCTAGAGGGCAATATTTCGTAACCGATAGTGGCACATAGATGCCTTCTTTCCCGTTCAGCTCCGATTGGAAAAGATAGCGATAAGCATCGGGCCAAACCACGGGCCAATTCAGTAACTCACAAAGAGGTCAAAGAACATGCAGAGGAAATCTGCTTTGAAACTCCCGAGGATGGCTATGCACGTCATGATCGCCTGCGCATTCGCTGCTATAAGCACATCTGTGTGGGCCGCGAACGAGGACAGAGGGGATAGGGACAAACACTGTTCGAATCGAACCCTCGACGGCAGTTACGGTTTCACGGTTGAAGGCCTTCTCGGTATTCCCGGAAGGGGCATTCAGATCCGTGGCGTAATCCTGCAAAAGTACGATGGCACCGGTCACCTAACCCAGGTCGAGCATGTGGTCATCGACGGCGCTCCGCCACCCGAGGTGTGGACGCCCGGCAGCGGCACTTACACCGTGAACGCGGATTGCACGGGAACAGCAACGATCACGATCCCCTCCAGCGGCGCCCCTCCTCTGGTGGTGTATTTCGTGGTGAACAAGCACGGCAGGGTGGTCCGCGAGGTTTCGAACGGGAATGCGATCATCGCTACGGGGGAGAAGGTTGAGTAGGACCTGCCGTCCAGGCAGACGCGCCTGTGGCGGGATTTGCCATCCAGGCAGACGCGCCGGTGGCGCGTGAGGTGGGGTTCGCTCCCTTTGGTCGCTCACGTGTGGGTGCAGTGGGCGATCTCTCACATCCCCATGTCCCGACCCGAGACATGGGTGCCGGGGTTGCTCTCACGGCCCGCAACAGCAACTCTCTCCACTGCGCGCCTGCAGCGTTCCGGTCGAGATGACGTATTTCGTGGAAAGTTGTTGGGTGGCTAGTGGTGATCGGGGGTGGGAACTTCTGGTTCGCGGCCTTTCACGCGGTCGTAGAGATAGCTGTTGCTGACCGTGCCGAGCGACTCGTTGTAGAGGCTGGGCTCGCCGATGGCTTCGCGGAGCTCTTCACTGAAGCGGTGGATGGACTTGAGCGCGTCGGCGGTGGCGGCGATGCGGGCGGTGGGGGTTTCAAAGAGCTTCTGGTTGCCGCGGTCAACCAGGCGGGAGATCTTGCCGCGAAGGACCCAGCCGGGCGGGGTGATCCAGATGACGGGGTGCTGCTCGTCATCGGCCGCGGTCTTTGCGGAGTATTTCGGATTCGGGGCGAGGACTGCGGCGGCCCCGTATTTGGAGACGACGACCTCGCGTGCGACCCCGGGCACCTCCCGGACATCGAATTGGTTATCGCGAAGGATCTGGAGCACTTGTTCGAAGCTGCGGACGGTGATTTTGGTGCGCATGGCGGGCGGAAGGTCCTCTGGAGTACCTGCCGGACGGTCGCAGAGCTTACACTATTGAAGGAATAGGCGCCTACGGTGC
Source organism: uncultured Acidobacteriaceae bacterium (assembly GCA_963757575.1). GTDB lineage: Bacteria > Acidobacteriota > Terriglobia > Terriglobales > Acidobacteriaceae > KBS-83. The sequence continues at coordinate 110,566 of CAVWSD010000002.1, read as the reverse complement.
CGGCCGGTCCTTTCAGTGTCGCATATGGATATGCCGTTTTCACTTCGATGTACGTGTTGTAAGAACTGCTGACGCAGCTTTCCGTTCCCAGCGGGCGGATCACCTTACGGCATGTTTGAAAACGATAGAGGGTCGGACAAGATGGCTACTTCGACAGAGACACAGCAAATATTAGGGACTTCGCTGGCCGATCGCATCGGCAACACGCCGCTGGTGCGGCTGGACCGGCTGACGGCAGAGCTGCCGGGCATCACGCTGCTGGGCAAGGCAGAGTGGATGAATCCGGGCGGATCAGTGAAGGACCGCGCGGCTTCAGGGATTGTGGGCGCGGCGCTCGAGCGCGGGCTGCTGGGCGTCAATGGAAACAAGGGCAAGCATCTGCTGGATGCGACCAGCGGCAACACCGGCATTGCGTACGCGATGCTGGGCGCGGCATGGGGATTTCCGGTGACGCTGTGCGTGCCCTCGAATGTGTCGTCGGAACGGAAGCGCATCCTGGCGGCGTATGGCGCGAATGTGGTGTGGACCGACCCGGGGGATGGGTCGGACGGAGCGATCCGCAAGGCGCGCGAGCTGGCCAAGGACACGACGCGGTACTACTACGCCGACCAGTATGGCAACGCTGAGAACTGGAAGGCGCACTACCGTGGCACGGCAAATAATCCGGGTACGGCAAACGAAATCTGGAAGCAGACAGACGGGCAGGTGACGCACTTTGTAGCCGGCCTGGGGACGAGCGGGACCTTCGTGGGCACGACGCGCCGGCTGAAGGAGCTGAATCCGCGCATCCAGTGCGTGAGCATGCAGCCGGATTCGCCATTCAACGGCTTTGAGGGTCTGAAGCATATGGCAACTGCCATTGTGCCGCCCATCTACGATCCGAGCCTGGCTGATCGCGACATCGGGATGGAGACCGAAGAGGCGTACACGATGGCGAAGCGGCTGGGGCGCCTCGAAGGGCTGCTGGTGGGCGTTTCGGCAGCGGGCGCCACTGCGGCAGGGCTGCGCATTGCCGAAGAAGAGCATGCGCACGGCCGGGAAGCGGTGATTGTGGTGATCCTGTGCGACGGGGCGGACAAGTATCTGAGCGAGAGGTTCTGGGAAGAGTGAGCGAACGCGCGACGACCGAGGCGACACTGAAGATTCCGGGAGACGTGTACGAGGCGATCCGCCAACATGGCGAGCGCACGTATCCGCATGAATGCTGCGGGGTGCTGCTGGGCAGGAGCGGCGAGGACGGCAATGCGGTGGAAGCGGCAGTGGAAGCGGGGAATACGCGCACCGATTCGGCACACAACCGCTACAACATTGCGCCGCAGGAACTGATCCGCATCCAGCGGCAGGGGCGCGAACGTGGGCTGGACATCGTGGGGTTCTATCATTCGCATCCGGACCATCCGGCGCAATGGTCAAAGACGGACTTTGAAGAGGCGCACTGGATTGGCTGCTCGTACGTGATCACGAGTGTGGAACAAGGCACAGCCAAGGTTACGAATGCTTTCCTGCTGACCGGTACGGGCGAAGAGGACAAGCGTTTCGAGGATCAGCGCGTGGTGGTGGGGAGTGCGACTCTGAGCGATACGCGATGTTGATGCGGTGAAGCAGCGCGGGTCGCCAGGCCTGTACATCGCTAACAACATCACGCAAAAGAAAGAGAAACGATGAAGATTTTTATTCCTACGCCGCTGCGGGCGTACACGGGCAAGCAGGACACTGTGGAAGTGGACGGCGCGACGATTCAGGAGGCGCTGGGCGGGTTGACTTCTCGCTATCCCGACCTGCGCAAGCATTTGTTTACCGACGAGGGGAAGCTGCGCTCGTTTGTGAACCTCTACTTGAATGATGAGGACATTCGCTACCTGGATGCGAAGGAGCAGACCGCGGTGAGCGATGGCGACTCGCTGTCGATCATTCCGTCCATTGCAGGGGGCTGCGCGGGCGGACTAGAACAGCAGATCCCTCCACTACGCGGCTTTGCCGCTCCGGTCGGGATGACGACAGAGATTGGATGGAGGCGGCGACCGTCTCAAGGAGGTATGTGATGGCGACAGTGGCAGAAGCGACAGCGGGAGTTATCGTTGCCGGCGTTGACGCATGAAGAGATTGCGCGGTATTCGCGGCACCTGATCCTGCCGGAAGTGGGGATGGAGGGCCAGCAGCGGCTGAAGGCGGCGAAGGTGCTGTGCGTGGGCACGGGCGGGCTGGGCGCGCCGCTGTTGTTGTACCTCGCGGCGGCGGGTGTGGGCACGCTGGGGCTGGTGGATTTCGACACGGTGGATGCGAGCAACCTGCATCGCCAGGTGATTCACTCGACGCCGGACATTGGGCGGCCGAAGCTCGACTCCGCGGCGGACAAGCTGCAGGCGCTGAATCCCGAAATCAAAATCGTGAAGCACAACACGATGCTGACCTCGGCGAATGCGATGGAGATCCTGAAGGACTACGACATCGTGGCCGACGGCACCGACAATTTTCAGACGCGCTACCTGGTGAACGATGCGAGCGTGCTGAGCGGCAAGCCGAATGTATATGCGTCGATCTTCCGCTTCGAAGGGCAGGCGAGCGTCTTCGGTGCGCCGGCTGGGCCGTGCTATCGCTGCCTGTATCCGGAGCCGCCACCGCCGGGACTGGTGCCTTCGTGCGCAGAGGGCGGCGTGCTTGGGATTCTGCCGGGACTGCTCGGCATCATCCAGGCGACTGAGGTGATCAAATTAATTCTCGGCAAAGGCGAGCCGCTGATTGGGCGGCTGCTGCTGGTGGATGCGCTGGAGATGCGCTTCCGCGAGTTGAAGCTGCGCAAGAATCCGGAGTGCCCGGTGTGCGGCACGCATCCGACGGTGACCCAACTGATTGACTATGACCAGTTCTGCGGCATCATGCCGCCGGCAAAGGAGACGACGCAGGTGGCGAATGTACAGAATGGGGTTCCGCAGATTGGGCCGGAGGAGCTGAAGCGCAGGCAGACGGCGGGCGAGGATGTGTTCGTGCTGGATGTGCGCGAGCCGCATGAGTACCAGATTGCGAACATCGGCGGACATTTGATTCCGCTGAACGATCTGCCGACGCGCGTGAGCGAGCTGGATCGCGCGCAAAACATCGTGGTGCATTGCAAGTCGGGCGGCCGGAGCCAGAAGGCTTCGGAGTTTCTGCAGCAGCAGGGTTTCACGCACGTGGAAAATCTGGCGGGCGGGATTACGGCCTGGTCGGACAAGGTGGATTCGAAGGTGCCTAAGTACTAGGATCTGCCATCCAGGCAGAAGCGCCGGCGACGCGTTTTGTGGGTTCGCTTTCTTCGGTCGCTCACGTTCAGTTTGGTGGGCGTGCGGGCTGCGACGGATTTCGGATGAGAACAAAGCGGGAGGATTATTCCTCCCGCTTTTGTTTTTACGGGGCGGGGATGGCGAGGTTGAGGTGGCGGAGGCGCTCGCGGTCGCCGATGACTTCGACGTGGGCAAATTTCCGTGTGCGAGAGTGAAGCGGAGTGCGCGTAAGAGGCGTCCTGTGGGCGCGATGACCAGGCCGACTTCGCCATCGATGAGTGCCGGTTGTGCGGCGCAGGCACCACGCGCGGCGGTGATGGCGCCCCTGGCCCAGTTCTCTGCGCCGTGGATTCCCATATCGCTTCGACCGGCTGTGCGGCAGCGTCGGCGGTGATGACGACGTCGGGATCGAGCACGGCGACGAACGCCTGGAAGTCGCCGGCGAGTGGGTGAAGTCGTCAGAAGGCAAGGCCTGGCCTCAAGGAGCATGCTGTCGCGCAGTGAGCCGGCCGCCATGCCGCCGGTTTTCATCCCACGCAAATTTTGCTTTTTTTCACGCACATTTTCAGAAGACATTCATGAACGGGTGGGACTTTGCGCTTATAACGATGGACGCCTGCCTGCGGGCATGTCATTTCCTCCTGGAGGCTCCCCCATGAGTGTGAATCGCAGAGACTTTCTGCGCAGTGTAGCCAGTATTTCGGGCGCAACGCTTGCGAGCGCCGCTTCGCTGGGCCAGACGGAACAGGTGCAAAGGCTCGATGCGGCGCTGCCGAATCCTGAGCAGTCCGGCATCGAGCATGTGGTGGTTGTGATGATGGAAAACCGCAGCTTCGATCATTTGCTGGGCTGGATGCCCAATGCCAATGGGAGACAGGCGGGTCTCCAGTATCTGGACAACAGCGGAACAGCGCACGCGACGTATCGTTTGACCGACTTCGTTGGCTGTGCACATCCCGATCCGGACCATTCCTTCGCCGGCGGACGTTCGGAGTACAACGGGGGCAAGATGGATGGGTGGCTGCGCACGAGTACCAACGACCTCTTTTCCATTGGCTACTACGCGGAGCAAGATCTGCCCCTATTCAGCACGCTGGCGCGCAACTACACCACGCTGTGCAACTACTTCCCTTCGATTCTTTCCGCGACATTTCCCAACCGTGTTTTCCAGCATGCGGCGCAGACGGACCGGCTGAACAATTCCTTCGATCTTTCAACGCTTCCGACGATCTGGGACAGGCTGCTGCAGGCAGGGGTGAGTTCGAAATACTACTACTCGAATGTGCCTTTCCTGGCGCTCTGGGGTTTGAAGTACGTCGGCATCTCCGATCTGTACGAGCAGTTCCTGGTGGACGCCCGGGCGGGCACGCTGCCGGCGGTTTCGTTTGTTGATCCACGGTTCACTATTCTCGACGACGGCTCGGGAAACGACGACCATCCTCATGCGGACCTGCGCAAGGGGGAGATCTTTCTGCGGGAGGTGGTGACGGCACTTGCCGAGGGCCCGGACTGGTCAAAGACGGTGCTGGTGATCAATCGAGATGAGTGGGGCGGGTTCTTCGACCATGTGGTGCCGCCGCGTGTGATTGCTCCGAATCTTGTCGATACCGATCTGGTGAACGGCAAGGCGCTGCTGGGCTGCCGTGTGCCGGTCGTGGTGGTATCGCCCTATACGCGCGGCAATCCGGACAAGCCGCGCATCGACTCGATGCTGTACGACCATACCTCGGTGCTGAAGCTGATTGAATGGCGATGGCAGCTTGCGCCACTTACCGCGAGGGATGCGTCGAACGAAATTGCAAACATGGTTCACGCGCTGGACCTGAACCGGCAGGACATCTCGGTGCCCAACCTGCCGGTGATTGCCAATCCGCCGTGGGAGCCTTGCTTCAACGACTTTCCCTTTGGTTTGGGCCAGCAGGCGGCTCTGGAATCCAGCGAGCAGCCAATGGCGCTGGCACAGCGGACGCATAGCAGGGGCGTCGACAATGAGACGTACGACTTCTATCTGCTGATGAAGTCCGAACGCACGAACGGCTGGCACATTCCGGATAATCTGCGCGCCCGGTGAGGAGTCTTTTGTGTCGGATCCGCTTGCCCGTCAGGCGGGTCGCGCGATGTAGAAGGTCGCGGGGAAGTGCAGGTCCAACTCGCCACCGCGAGGTGCGCCGTTCCGGGTGTAGTTGTCCAGCTGCCGCTCGCATGCATCGCCGAGGGCGGCGCGCTGCTCCGCCGGGAGCGCGGCCAGTTTCGCGGCGAGTGGCGTTGCCTCCAGCAGCCGCCGGCCATCGGAGGCGTGCCAGGTACCATCAGGGACGATGTCGACTGAGTCCTGACGTTCGACGAGGAAGCCGCCCTGGCGCAGGATGCCGGTGACGAGCGCGGGATTGTGCAGGTGGTGCACACGGCTGAGGAATGCGGTGAAGTCCTTGAGGCCGCATTCGAGAAGGGCGCGCTGCATGGCCATGGTGAGGGCGTGCTCTTCTTCCGATCCCCAGAGTGCGACGTGGAGGCGGCCATCGGGACGGAGCGCGTGGCGGATGCGCTCGAGTGCGCGGGCTGGCTCCTCGAAGAATTGCAGGGCCTGCTGGCAGAAGGCGGCATCGAAGGCAGCGGCTGGTAGCGCGGCGTTCTCGATGGCGGAGTGAATGTATTCGATGGGCGCCGCGCCGGATGCCGCGGGCTGGCTGCGCGCGATGTCCAACATACTTTCGGTTGCGTCGAGCGCGGTGACGTGGCCGGTGCTGCCCGCGGCTTCAGCGGCAGCACGGGCGACGATCCCGGTGCCGGTGGCAATGTCCAGCACGTGTGCGCCCGCGGCCAGCTTTGCGTTCGCGACCAGCTCGCGTGCCGAGGGTGCGAACATGAGCGGCACCAGGGTGTCCTGGTAACGGCGAGCCCCTTCTTCGGTGGTGAACATGATGTGTCTCCGGGACAAGATGCGGGGAGTACAAGTCTACTTTGCTCTAGTGCTCGGGGATCGACGTTTCGAGTGCGCTCTCCGGCTGCGGGCCTACCTGGATAATCTGCGGCGGGGCGTGGAGGATGGCGAGCAGTTGCTGGTTGAGACGCGAGCGCATCTCGAAGCGGTCCTGGGCACGGGTGATGTACCGGATCACCACCTCGAGGCCGCCGGCTGCGCGGAGCTCGACCGTGGGCTGCGCGGAGAGCGTGCTGAGCGAGCCGTGCAGCTGACTGAGGCGGCGCCACTCGCGGGTGGCGAGGTCGATGTCCTGCCGCGTGATCTCTTCGACCGCGCCGCGGATGGCATCGCGCAGCGCGTAGGGATCTTTGCCGGAGGGCAGCGCGATGTGGATCTCTTCCCACAACCACTGGCCGGCGGTGGAGAAATTGAAGTAGTGGTCCTCGATGGCGTAGCTGTTCATGAAGGCGACGCGGCGGCCGGTGGGGCGGCCGCTCTCCGACCAGTTGCCGGTTTCGAGTAGCGTGGTGCGCAGCAGACCCACTTCCACGACTTCGCCGCCGACGCCGTTGATCTCCACCCAGTCGCCGACGCGCACGCCGTTCCTGCCCATGAGGATGAACCAGCCGAAGAAGGCGACGATGAAGTCCTTGAGCACGACGGTGAGGCCGGCCGTGGTGAGGCCGATGACGGTGGGGGTCTGGCGCGGCGTGCCGAAGATGACGATGAGAATGAGCAGCGCCCCGATGAGCTGCACGCTGAAGGAGAGGACGAATTGCAGCGTCTGCTGCCGGCGGCGATCGAGCAGTGTGCGGCTGGTGAGCAGGCGATGGAGCAGGCGGCCGGCCAGGATGGTGACGACCACAATGAGGACGATGAAGGCGAAGACACGCAGGATGCGCCGCGTGATGGTGCGCTCCTGCGCGCGGACCAGCGTCTCCCACTTGCCGTAAGTATCGGCCAGCGCCTGGAGGTCGTGGATGCGGCGTTCGTATTGTGTGATTGCCTGTCGATTGGAGGCGAGGGCGCGGAGACGCGCGGTTGCGCTGGTGGCATCGGCAGTGCTGTTTCCGCCGGATGCATTCGCCTGCTCGGTATCGGAGGAGAGTGCGTTGCGCTGCTGCAGGAGCTGGGCGGCGAGCGCCTGTACCTGATTCCGTGCGAGGACGAGCTGCTGGCGGCGGCTGCGCAGAGAGCTGAGGGCGGTGAACTTGCCGATGAGCGAGGTCAGGGCTGCCGGGGATTCCAGCGCTTCGGTCTGGGAGACGACCGCGCCGGTCTCCTCCTTGTGCACCGCTTCGTGCTCGTCGAGCGCTTGCTGGATGAGGGCATGGCGGTCGCCGCCGAGCCGGATGAGGGTCTGGTGCAGCTCATCGGCCTCGTCGGAATCAAGCGCGAGCTGGGCCTGCGCCAGCTGGAGCTGCGGGTCGTCGTCCGCGGCGCCGGGGCCGTGCTGGCGGGCGGCTACCTGGGCCTGCTCGGCCTTGATGCGGTCGTTGAGGGCGTTGAGCCGCTGCGAGATCTTCAGCGCCTGGCCGGTCAGCGCGGGAGCGTGCTGGGTGGCGCTGCGCAAGGCGCTGGCAAATGCCTGGTCGACCTCACTGTCGGCAAAATGCAGCGCATCCTGTGCGTATTGGCGCTCCTGGGGGACGGCGGCGAGCGGGGCGAGCTGCCGGGCGATGCGGAGGGGCGACTGATCGACCAGTCCGCTGGCGGGCGGGAGGGTGGGCGGAGCATTGAACTCGAGCGACGGATCGCCGCCGGCGGCCAGGTGTTGGCCAATGACAAGCGCCACGAAGAGCAGGGCGAGAATGCCAGGGAGGCCAAAACGGCGGAAGTAGCCGAGTTTAGAGGAATGGAGTTTCGACACAGGGAGCTGGGGGAGTGGGGTCATATGGGGTCCGAGGAAAGGCGAGTGGGGCGTCCGTCCGGGAAAGCGGGGCCTGAATTCGACTCCTGAATGCGTCTGGAATGCGCTTGGGGCTAAGGATTTTTTAGATTGTAATGAAAAGAGGCTGTCTAGCCGCATTGACTCTTATGAGGAGGTGGGTACAATTTTCAGCATACCGGCCCCACTTGGCAGGAACGGTCGCGCCGGCAGACCATCCAACTCCCCACATTGATCATGCAACCAGTCTGCAAGCATCCGAAGGTGCGCGTAGTAGCGCGCGAAGACGACGTGGAATACGTCGAGTGCGAGGAGTGCGGCGAAGTCTTCGATGCCGATGAGTATCAGGAGATGTCGCTTGACGGCGGCGGTGATGAGGCACTTGCCGAAGACGACGCCTGAGCCGGGCGGGCGCTCATGCGGGGTTGCGCGAGTCCTCTGAGCCGAGGCGCCGGGTCTCCCGCCAAGTGTAGTGAAACCACGAGATCAGAGTGAGTGCGAAGGTTGCGATGAGCGACAGCCTGCGCACGAGCAAGAGAAACGGCGGAGCGTAGAAAGCTGTCCACAGCGTGCTGGCAACGGCAATGATCTGCGCGACGGTATTGGCTTTGCCCCACGCGCTGGGGCGGAAGTCTCGCGCGCCGGTAGTGGCGAAGAGCAGCGCGCCCACGACCACAAGGCCGACATCGCGGCTGAAGACCAGGATGGTGACGCGGCGCGGGATGAGCCCCTGATGCATGAGCACGAGGAAGAGGGTGCTGAGCAGGAGCTTGTCCGCAATGGGATCCAGGTATTCGCCGAGGCGGGTGCGCTGCTGCAGTATCCGCGCGAGCAGGCCGTCCAGACCATCGCTGATGCCGGCCAGGATGAAGAGCGCGAAGGCCGTACGATAGCGGGCGTCCAGCACAGCGATAACGAGGAAGGGAATGATGCAGAGGCGCAGGAACGTCAACTGATTCGGTGCGGCGCGGAGGTCTTTCAGCACTGGCTGCGAGTCACATCGATTAAGTGAGGACGAAGTTCGAGGGAGTTCGTCCTTCTGGAGACTTATCGTACAGCACAGGCGATTCGCCTTGCAGCGCGGCCCGGCGGTGCGGCGGATGTTGCGCTGAACTTGGTATACTGAGCGGGCTGTTCCGCTGTTTTTAGCAGGCGCGTAGCTCAGTTGGTTAGAGCGCTACCTTGACACGGTAGAGGTCAGGAGTTCGAGTCTCCTCGTGCCTACCATTCCTTTCAGACATTAGACGGAACTCCGAGATTTTTTTTTGATCTTGGTGTCCCTCGTGGAGCGAATTCTCGTCCTCCTGTGGCCAAGGAAGTGGGAGTGAAGATCCTCCTATGATGCCGGTGGCTGCCTTTGCGCGCCAGCGCTTTGAAGAGGAGCGTGACGTCATTGCTTAGGATGCTGAAGATATCCCGCTTTAACGCTTCTGACATGATGTCGACGAGCTTGTCTTCCTGCATTTCGCTGCCGCGAGCTGCGATGGATCGATTGTCGCCTGCTGCTCTTCGTGCGCTTTCTCGCAACTGTCCAGGTAGCGCTCCAGCGCCAGAGTTCGTCGCCAAAGACTTGCGGAAATGGCGACTTGAACTTAGAGATAGTGGCGCTGGGGTAACTCTTCCAACAGCACAAGAGCTCGGCACGCCTTGGTTATTTGATCTTGAGCAGCGAAACACCGCTGCTGACCGATAGGGACACGTTCGAAGAAGCAGCCGACCTGCTTCGGGTATTTCCGCTACCATCAAACGTCCAGATCGACTGCACCTTGGGACCGCCCGCAATCGAGAGGGTCACCTGCTGCCCTGGAAGGGGTGTCGCGGTCATCGCGTTCACGTCGTAAATACTGCCCTTCAGCCATACGGCCAGCCAGTAAGACCCGTCCTGCTTTTCGAGTAGGGTCGTTTCCACACCCGTCGTGCTTCCCGTTATCGTGTAGGTGAGCTTGCCTGGAGCGAAGAAAGCCGACGTGTCATTCAGCAGTGTTATCAGGTTTGCCAGTGCGGTGTATGCAGGACGAGCAGTGAAGTCAGAGCGCAGCAGTCCGAATCCCGTCGTGGACGACGGCTCGTCCATCAACTCGTACACATAAGTACGCCGCACGCCTTTGTTCCAAGCATGAAGAAGCAGCCGCGGCTCATAGACCGCTTCGACTGACTCGGGCAGGACATTCACCTTCGCCGTATTGCTGGCAACGTACCCGCTCTCCGTCATGATGACCGGCACACCCGGCGCGTCGATGTTGAGCTGATCGAGATCGTAAGGAAGTGACCCATAGTAGTTTCCTTCCGGGTCCGATCCGCCCCAACCGCCCGCCTCCGAGTTCCTTCCTCCCCAGTAGGCATGCAGGTTATTGAAGGTGATGTACGGAGCGATGTTGCCGACCGCGCCGTAGGATGATGTCTGGGTTAGAGAAGGTCCGATCACTCTGAGTCCGGTGTTCTGCCCAACTAACCGCAAGGTCGGCAGATAGGCAAGAAGATCTGAGACCCAATTCGTAACTCTGCTTCGGTCATATTCATTCGGCCCCTCGATCGCCTCCACGCCCGGATAATTCGACAGCAGAGCCTCAATTTGATCGTATGAGGGATTGCCCCCCTTCGGATCGGGCATCACCAGCTCCGGATGGATGCCCGCCTGCGCAAGCTGGCTGTAGATGGCATACAAATTCGGCGGCACCCAGGAGTAAGCGAGCCCATCGCGCACATGCTGCACGCCGAGTCTCTTGATAGCAGAGATGGTGTTGGCCGATTGCAGGTAGTAGCTGGAGTTGGTGTAGCTGAAATGCGTGTTGACGCCTACGGACTGCACGAAGTCGTAGGCGCGTGACGCTTGCACTTGCCCCAGGGCGGGGAAACTGAGTGAAACAACGGATACGGAGAAGAGAAGCGGCTTTTTCAAAAGCTTGGGCATCGGTGCGGTGATGGTGGAAGCAGCGAGCGAAGAGTGGCTTGGTTCAAAGTACGAATGTTGTCACAGTTACTGTATCGCCCAAAAGTGGTATGGCTTCGCCAGCAACGGCGCGCACGCATACAGGACGCCGCTCCGTCACCCACCGGAAGCGCTTCGGCGAAGCAGCGAGACCCCCTTGCGCTTATCCGCGAGGCATGGGTGCGGTCAGATTCAGATGTCTCGGAAGCGGGAGACCCGCAATGCGGTCGATGTAGATCAATTGCGTTCCGTCACGCAGCTAGCGGTCGTTGCGGCTGATCCGGGACGTCAGCTCGATCACGGATATCGTATCCGTAGCGGATATCTCCAACCTTCGGGGACGTGCCAAGGTAGCGCCGGGCCCAAGATGCCAATGCGGGTCATACGTGTATACCGTTGCCGTCTCTATCGTCGGCGGGAGGTTGATAGTGGTTTCCATGGCAGGCGGGTGCAGCTCTACATCTGACGAGGGCAGGCGCCCCTGCTTCGTTCGCGTGGCCACATCGCTGACCTCGTGCCAGAGCAACAGGTAGAACGTGCCATTCGATTTCTGCAGCAGCAGGTCGTGAACGTACTGCGTTCGGGCGAAGGCGGCCGGCGGTTTCACCGTGATCCCGTAGCTCAGGGAGGACTCCTTCTCAACCTTGTTGCCGTCACCATCCCTCAGCAGCGCGATCAGCGACTGCAGTGCAAGGTATCCGGGCTTGGGCGTCAGATCGTTATGCAGCAGCCCGTAACTCGCCTCGGGGTTGACCGGATGTTGCGCCTCATCCACCAACTCGTACCAGAAGGTCCGCACGATGCCGTGGCGGAAATACTCGGCGAACGTTCTTGGAACGTACTTTCCTTGTACATCTTCCGGGATTGAAGCCGGGGCCGTGCCTGTGTAATACCCCGTCTCCGTCGCTATCAGTGGCGCGCCGCCCCCGTGTGGAGAGCGGACATCCGCGCCCATCGTGTCAATCCACCAGGGATATTCATCGATGTTGATCGCTGGAGTCGTGGTCCAGTGAAAGTAGTCGTCGCTGTTGTCATACTTAAGCACCGGCGTACCGTGCGGGTTGCCCCCGTACGGATAGGGATGAATCGCGCCATAGTCTGCCACCCCGGAAAATTCGGAGTCGCGGAAGAAGACAGGACTGGAGCCCGTCAGTGCCGGGGGAAGGCACTTGACTGCGGAGAGAGCCGGGTCGCGATGAATTGCATTGCAGGTATCTCGCGTGTATGCGGCGGCGTAGTTGTTCCAGCGATTCGGGTCCCCCGGCGCATCCGTCACGGCATCGTTCTTGTCGGCATGCCACTTCAGGCCCTTGTAGAAACCATTGATCTCATTCAGGCTTTCCACGGTGTCGACCACACCGGGGCCAAGCGACTTCAACAAATCGGTGATCAGTATGCAGTTCTTATTCCCGTACTTGTCGCACCAGTACTCGCGCGTCGGGATGATGGCAATTTTTGGATCGAGCACCAGGTCAATCCGAATTCCCGCAGCCGCCATCTTCCGATAATCGTCGTTGTGATACGTGCCGCCATCGCGAATGTGCCGGATTCCCGAATGGATCAGGGCGTTGATAAGATCAGGAGTCTGCCGGCGGTAAGGCGTATTGGGATAGCCACCGCCAAAATGTGTCGCGACACCGATGCTGTCAAGGAAAGCCTTCGTGCTCGCGGCCTGCACCAACCGCGTCTCGCCGTGCGGCTGGCTCGCAGGACCCGTTTGATAAGTGCTTCGCAGCCGCTGCCCATACGCGCCAGACAAACTAACGAGAAGCAGACACAGCAGTGCGGAATGCGACCGAGTCCTGGGTGGCGAGCGAAATGCCTCCAGCGTCCTAGAGCGCCAATGCATGCGCTGCTCCCGGCTGCTGGAAGGACATGTCATCGACGCCCGTCAGCCACGACTGGTAATACATGGATAGCTTGCCATAGCTATTGTCGAACGCGATGACAGAACGACCGAGTAACAGTCCCAGGATGATAGCGTGCAGCCGGTTCGTGAGAACCGTTTCGTAACGCGAGAAGAGCCGGACGCCATCTGCAATCAGGTTGTCCCGATGCCAATACCACAGCGGGTGACAATCGACCGGCGGACCGTATCTTCCAACTCCTTTGACGAAGTTAGCCACACCGCGGTGCACCAGGCGACGAGCCGGACTGAAGACGCCTGAATCCCAGTCATAAGTATCTCCTTCCATCTGTGCGATGGCCGGCGGCATCTCGCTCGATTCAAGGTCGTCGCGCACTAGCCGCAGCGTGCTCGACCGGCGCGCCTCATGGATTGGGCGAATCACCCCAGCGAGGGCGTGTGCTGTGTCCGGCATGGGCGAGACGGAACGAACTCCATGTCCACGCAGCAGCTCGAGCGACCTATAGTCGCGGGCAAAGACATGGTAATCGTGATGCAGATTCATCCTCCGGATCGATGCTGCTGCCTTCTCGTCGGAGCTGAAGTGAATAGTCTGGGGCAGGAATATAATCCGGTTCTCCGGGTAATGCGCCATGATCCTCTCCCGGAAAGACTGGAAGTTGAACCAGAGATCTCCGAAATTTCCCCCGCCATGCAGCAGAAAGACATCCTTTGACGTGATACCTGGCACACGCGATGGGAAATCATAGTAGCTATAGCGGCGCCAGATGTTCACCTGATTCTCTTGGAAGAACTGCTCACATCCGGAGTTGATCAGCAGATCCCCGACATTGGTGTGCAATGGATAGTCGACATAGATGCACCGTTGGTTTTTGTCGAAGTACCCCAGCATCTCGTTCAGCTTTTCTTTAAGAGCGGCGAGCTCCCGCCTGGTGGTCTCAGTTTGCATGCGTTGTCTTCTCCATTTAGTTCGCTTGCTCCGCCGGTTTCGCGCCAGAGGCCGCGGCCTGCACAACCACCACCCGATAGCAGCCCGAGATCGCTTCGCTTGCTGTCCCCGCACTGAGCAGGTGAATTGACTGCTGCCTTTCGTCCGTCTGCTCCTTCACGACGGTCACATTGTCCTTCTTTCTCCCCGGTCCGGTCGGGTCCACCGGAGACATGGGGCGATTTGTCACAAACCTAGTTTTCGCGTCAAACCGCGCAGGAGCTGCGGCCCCTATGCTGCGAAACTCGATCAGGCAGCTATTCGCCGCAGGGCGGGACCATCGGTATTCAACCAGGTTCATCCCCATGACACTTTCCCAGGGGCTGGGCTGCTGCCCGACCTTCGGCAGTATTGCCAGAAGTAGGAGACTCAACATCCGTAATCCTCTCTAGAGTCAGTTAACTTCAGGGTCCCTTCTCCGCTACTAGCGTCGGCCCGGAGGCTCGTGCACCAATGGCTTACCGGCCGGATGCAAGAGCTTTGACTCGGGCGTACTGGCCGCTCATAGCTGAAGGATGTGCTCCGGATCGCAGTCTCCACTCAGCAGGTGGCGAAAGCCGAGGAGATTCCCCTTCAGAAGACCCGCTCGATCGTATTCCGTGTCCCGGGTAAGAATGCCCAGAATATTGCCGGCGAGACAACGCCCCCAGTACTGCACGACAATGAAAGACAGAGAAAATGTGTTTGCCTTGCGTCTGAGATAGATCGGGTTGACAATAGTAGAGAATCCCAGCCGAACACCAGAGACACGTCCCGATCTCCACCCTAGGTGCACGGCTACCGCATTCCGTAGTTCCACCGGCGGATGCGCCCCTTCTGTGCAGCGGTGCGAGAAGTCGCGATCCTCCAGCCAGGCGTAGAGCGGCAGACGCTCATCGAAGCGGCAGCTACCGATGCTCGAAAGTCGTACCGCCATGTTGCAGCCATACCCTGAATCGACTTCCTTAAAGACAAGAGGGGCGTCCGGTACGTGAGTCTCGTCGTACAGTCGGCACTGCCGTTGTGCTTCTGTCCGATCGACACGCTCGCTGCGACCACCATCGTGAAGCATGCTGCCTGAGGCGATAAGAATCGCTCGATGTGTCCGGAACAACCGGACCATCTCCGCCAGGTAGGAGCGCCCCAGCTCGATGTCATCGTCCAGAAACAACACAAGCTCCGCATCCGGGCGGACCGCGCTCAGGGCTTCATTCCTCTGCCTGCAGAGGCCGAGCGACGTCTGCACGTACTGCACACCGGCCAGCGCAAGCGTCTCGGGCAGGACGTGATCCTTGCTGGGACTCGCAATGATGATCTGCTCCGGGAAGGGCTGCTGCTGGGTCACGGAGAGGATGGTGTCGTGAAGAACCGTAGGACGGTTTAGGGTGCATACGATCACCGAAACGTTCATTGTTCGGCTCCAGTCGCGTTGGGAATTACGCTCTCAGGCTCGCCGCTCGGCTTGCTCTTGCGCTCCTGAATCGCCAGCGTCTCCCTGTTGTGCGGAAGGCGTCGGCCCGAGCCGACCAGTAGTTCGTCGTAGACGTCTGTCATCTGGGCCGCCATCCTCTCCACGTGGAATCGCTCCAGATTCACTCTGGCTCGCGATTTCAGGCGAGCATGTTCTTCCGGTGTTTGAAGCAGCCTGAGGATGGCGTTCGCCAGGGCAGCGCTATCTCCGGCAGGCACGAGCAGACCTGCTTCGCCGCCGTCCAGCGCCTCCGGAATGCCGTCCACATCCGAGGCGATTATCGCGCAGTCGCACGCGCGCGCCTCCGTTAGCACCAGCCCAAAGGAATCACGCCGCGACGCCAGAACGAAGGTGTGTGCGGCCCTCATGTAGGGAATGGGGTTCCCCTGGAAACCCTCGAAGTGGATATGGGCAGAGTTCGGCGAGGCAGCAGCCATCGCCTCGAACTCAGCCCGCTCCGGTCCATCGCCAACCAGATACAGATGGGCTTCGGGCACGCGTGCTGACACCTCTGCGAACGCGCAGATCAGTTCGCTAATTCCCTTCCGGTGATTCATACCGCCTACGGTGACAATAGCGGGCTGCTGCAACTCCCGCGGATGGTTCGTGGCGACCTGGGAGAACCGCATGCTGCCCAGGGTGCCGTTGTGTACCATGCGAATCTTGCGGCGCGGCACGCCACGTCTTGTCATATCGATAGCCACCGCATGGCTGACCGCAATCACACGGTCGGCCAAGCGCATCAGGTTGGAGCTGCGCTGATGCACGTTATGGACGTGCGCCACCACCCTGTAGCTCGAAATCATCCGAAGAGCACGCGCCAGCACCACGCCCGTCACCATGTGACAATGTACGACGTCCGGCTGGAATTCCTTCACAATCCGCCGCAACGAAAGAGCAGCAGCCGACAGCTCTGCGATCCCACGTTTCTGTCGCAGCGTGTAGTGCTTGATCCCATTTTGCTGGAGCTGGCTGACGTACTCGCCGCCATTCGAGCAAACCGCAACTTCCAACGGCTCGTGCAGCTGACCCGAGATCAGATCGATAGCCGCATTCACGATCCCGCAGCCCGCGCCGGTCAGTGAATTTAGCAGGTGAAGAACCCGGACGGGACGGATGTTCATGATGGCACCGTTATATCGCTGTTGAGAAGCGTAGGTGAGGCGCCGCGAGACGCGCTCGTCTTCTCGCGCCTGCGGTACTCGCTCATGTGCGCGTGGGTGATGCGGTCTTGATCGGTCCTGTCCGCCAGCCCAAGCACTTGTTCATAGATATGTTGCAGCCGTGCAGCGACTCGCGGCCATGCATAGAAGGTCTCGATCTGCGAGCGGTTGTACGCCCCCATGTTCCGGCACAGCGTCGGCTCTCTGAGAAGCTCCTCGAGCGCGTTCGCCAGCGCAGCAGGATCTTTCACTGGGACTCTCCGGCCGCCCTGTTCGGAGACGATGTAGGCTAGGCCTCCCGCTCCAGTAACGACCAAAGGCTTTCCACAGGCCATCGCCTCAAGAGCGGTCATGCCAAAGGGCTCGCCATGTGAGGGCAGGCAATACACGGTGCACTGCCGCAGCAGCTTGGGTACGTCGGCGCGGTCTACTCGGCCAAGACATTGCACGTGATCCCGGTATGGCGAAGCAGCGATCCGCTGTTGCACCTCGATGAGCGTCGAGCCACCGCCCGCGATTACCAGTCGGGCTTCCGGCATGCGCGCTGCAAGCCTCTCGTACGCATCCATCAATGAGGCGATACCCTTCCGCACAATGACATTGGCCAGGAACAATACCGTATGACCATCCGCGGCGCTGGCCTCGCTTACTGAAAAGGCGGCATCATCAATCCCTGGGGGAAGAATGAACAGCCGGTCCATCATGTCTTCCGGCCGTGCAACATTGTTCAGTCCGGCGGGAGTCGATAGCAGGATAGCCTTTGCGCAGCGATGCTGCTGGCGCACGCAGGCGTCCTTCAGCAGAGTGGTCATTCGCCGCCGAGCGCTCTCCCACAATGATCGCGTACCATCCGCATCGTCCGGCCAGCGGGATGAGTGCGGTCCCAACACAACCGGCACAGCAGAGCCCACAAAGGCGAGGCTCAGCATCGAGAACACAGGATTCAGTTCATGCACCAGGTCGACCTGCGTGGTCCTCCGAATGCGATTCAGTGTCCGCCGGGTCCAGAGCATGTATTCGAGCGCGTGTAGGGGAGAGCGGCGTGCAGGGCGCTTCATCTCATAAATTGTTACCTGCGGCGGCAGGGGCGCGTGCATGTCTGCCATGGGAGTGGCGACGTGCAGCCGATGTCCATTCTCTGCCAGGCCCTTGATGAAGTGATGGGCCACCAGCCCGTCACCGTTGGGGAGCCAGTCGGTCAGCGGAGACGTCGGAAAGGATATGAAGATCGTCAGTGGCCGTTTGCTCACAGCCGTCGTTTTGCGCCCTTGCTCGGCACTGGTTCTCATACCCCGGCCGCCTCTGCAGTGCGCCGACGCAACGCGCTCACGCCTGCGCTCTTCATGCGCCGGGCCAACATCTGCAGCTCGTCGACGCGCGGAATCAGCCCGGGAGCCGGTTGGCCCAGCACGAAGCGGAAGCTTGCCAGCGCCACCCCTAGCCGGACCACCGCGGCCGTTAGTAGTGCAAAGCTGGCGCCGAGCACGCCCCACTTCGGCACAAAGATCGCGAGCAGCGGAAGCGAGAGCAGCAAGCCACTCGATTGCAGCGCTGTCACCAAGCCGGGACGATTCAGCGCCATGTACGCACGGGTCAGAACCAGCGTCGCGCCGGTCAGGATTACTTCTGCGATCAGGATATTCAGGATCATGGTCGCTCCCCGGTACTCTCGACCATAGAGAAGCGTCAGCAGCAGCGGCCCGAACAGCGCCACCAGCGCACCGCAGGCTGTTGTGCACAGCGTGCTCACCCGGATCGCTCGTCCCGTCATTGCCATCAGCTCATGCCGCTCCAACGCAACCGCCTTCGGGAAGAGCACCGCCGCCACCGCCTGGTGAATCACGTTCAGTGTTCGCGACAGGCTGAGCGCGACGACGTAGATGCCCATCGCGCCCGGATTCAGCAGGTGAACCACGATGGCCTGATCTGCGTAGAGCGATAAAGTCCCGCAGATATCCACGCCATAGGAGCGTGCGCCATAACCGAGCAGCTTCTTCGCTGACTGCACCATGTGGGTGGGTCGGTGGGTAAAGCTGCGTCTGAGACGGAAAAGCAGATACACACAGGAGGGAAAGCCGCCGCCCACGTAACAGAGCGCGGCACTCACGGGAGTGAGTGCATGCATGAGCTGGACCGCAACCAAGCCAAGCAGCGTGAACAACGGCGTCATACAAAGGGCGAGGCTGGAAGCCACAAAGTCGTGGTTCGCCTCGCATGCGGCGCGCGCGTTTGCTACAAGCAGAACCACAAACGCATTCAGCATCAGCAATTGTGCAACGTGAACGATAGCGGGCGAGTACTGCGACAGCCAAAGCGGAATGCCCACCACCCCGAGAAGCACCGCAATTGCGCCCGTCAGCACTGTCAGCGGCAGGCTGGCCCACAGGAAGTTGCTCCTCTGGTTCGCATCGGATCGGTTCCAGAAGATCAGCGCGCTCGGCAGGCCGAAGGTCATGGCGCTTCCCAGAAAGTTTGGCCACACACCCAAGGCCGCCAACTCGCCGCGGCCCGAAGGATGCAGTGCCCGGGCGGTCACCACTCCCGTCGCCGCATTGATCAGCACAAACAAGATGCGTCCCGCCATCGACTGCATCACTGCCGCCAACCCGCTGGTCGCTTTATTCGGCATGCCCGCTCCTGTACAGAAGCTCGCGCCCTTGCGGATCGGGTGCCATGCCGAGCGCGGCAAATACCCAGATCGTGCATCCCGTAACACCCACCATCACACTTCCGAGCAGCAGTTGCGATACCAGGCCAGCCGTGATACAACCCGCCAAAATTACGATCGAGGAGCGCTTCACTCCGGGCCGGTAGAAGTTCCAGACCAGCAGAAACAGTGCGCTGAGATACGCGAATCCACCCAGCCATCCCATCGACAGCAAAATCTCCCATAACCCGCTGTCGCGGGGACCGAGCGACGTCTTGCCTAAAAAGTTTGCGTCCATCGTACCCAGCCCCATCCCTAGCGGCTCTTGAAGGACGTAGGCCGCCATCTGCTCGGATCCGGTCCCTCGATCCTGGAAGCTGGTGTCATCTTGCATATTGGTGAAGGACTGAAAGCGGGCCTGCAGCGTATCGCGGACAGGCTCAATTGTCATCGCTGCCAAAACACAAAGGCCGAGAACCCCGCTGGCAAAGATCAGCCGCGTCATGTATTTCTTGTTACGGATTGCCAGCAGCAGAATCGCGAAGCACACGGCAACCCAGGCCGTCCGCACGGAGGACAACAGCAGGGCACCGCATCCGGCAGCGCCGGCAATGACCGGTAGCAAACCCTTCCGTGTCACAGCCACTAGTAGGCCGGGCACCACCGTTAGCGCAAATGCTCCTGGTCCATTCATGGTGCTGAAGACGCGCAGACCAAACGCCTCGGGAGTTCCAATCGAGCCTAGCCCCGGCCACGCGGTCTGCGTCGCCAGCATCCACGCGATATCCCACGGCGGCGGAGAGACGAATTGAATGATCCCATAGCACCCCATCACCAGGGTGCCCCACAGGAATGTCTTCTGCAAACTCTCGATCTGGGCTTCGCGCCGCTCGCTCGCCAGCTCCGTATACAGGAAGAATCCGAAAACCAGTGGAGCAAGCCAGCCAAGCGCCGAGGTAAGCAGTAGCTTTTTGGGAATCGTGAGAAGTCCCACCGCCAATCCGTATATCACGCTGGAGAACCCCAGAAGAAAGGGCCAGCTCGAACGGAGCTTCCATGTTTCGCGATGCTCGAGTAAGGCCGGGGCGCACACAAGTGCAGCCAGGAATGGCGCCGCCAGCACCGGGTTGCTCTCCGCAAAACCGCTGCGATAGTCCACCACCCGCCGCAGCCAGCAGATCAGAAACCATAGCCACCACACAAAGCTCACATAGACAACTGGTGCTCTGCGATAGAGAACATACGCGGTTCCGGTGCATAACAACGGAATTGCAAGACGCGCGATTGTTCCTCCAATCACTATCAGCGCCAGCGTCCCGACGACAAAGACTGCGAGCAGTTGCAGGACACCAGGTGGGTATGCGCCCTGCGCCCTGGCGCGTTGCGACGGACGGCGAAATACACCGAGCGTGGTCACTTCTGCCTCATTTGCAGAGCTCTGGCTGCGCCGCTCCGGGCAAATCTTGGGGAAGCAGCTTCACCGTCTTCGTCCGACCATACAGCTCCTGCCACTTTGCGATGTACTGCTCCTTTGTAAAGGTGGTCTCCACTGTGTGGGTCGCTTCCCGCCCATACTGTTCTCGCAGGGTTGCATCCCCCACCAACTTGAGCAAGGCCGCCGCAAGCTCCTGTTGGTCGCCCACCTTCACCAACTCACCGTTCTCGCCATGCCGCACAATCTCCGGCACCCCGCCCGAGTCCGTCGCAATCACTGCCTTGCCGGCCATCATGGCCTCGGCCAGCACCAAGGCGAAGGGCTCGACGTCCGAGTTCAGAACAACGACATCGAAGCACTGCATCAGCGCTGGGATATCGGTGCGCTGGCCCAGGAACCGGACCCCCTCTTCCAAGTGAAGCGAGCGGACTTCTTCTTCCAGCTCATGGAGGTAGTTGCGATCCTTATTAAACATGGGCGAGCCCACCACCAGCAGGACTGTGTCCGGGCTCGCCACATGCGCTTCGGCAAACGCGCGGATCAGACCGAGCTGCCCCTTGCGACGCGTGACCTGGCCCACGATAGCGATCGCAAGAACAGACGGAGCCATCCCTAACTCCTCCCGCTTTGCTGCCCGCGTAGTGGGATCGGCGCGGAACTTCTCAGTGTCAATCCCGTTATGGATCACCCCCACAGGAACCCTGCGCAACAGATTGAGCTTGAGCCGCATGCTAAGAGCCGCCGCCTCGCTGCAGGCCACCACCTGGATACGTCGTGATGACTGCGCCAGCAGGCGAATCAGTACCGTGATGGGATGCCTGGGCAAAATGTCATGTGTGTGCCAGATGATTGGTATGCGGGTGCCCAACGTGGCGATCGTCGCCACGATACCCGCGCGCACTGTGTTCGCGTGCAGAATATCTGGCGATAGCGATCGAACGCTCTCGCGCAGCTTGCCCAATGCGCGCGCAATCGAGAGCAGATACCGCGCCAGCGTCACCGGGTTGGAAGTAAATCGCGCCTGGATCGGTGGAACCGGAAAAGAGGAGACTCCTATTGCGGCGGCCTCGTCCAGCAGTGATCCCTCCGCTGGACACACCACCTTCAAGTCATAGAGATACCGCGGCAGGTGTCGAAGCGACAGCAGAAGCATCTTCTCCGCTCCGCTTACGAGTCCGGTGTGGTTGTAGAACAGTACTCGCATTGCTGTTGACTCCTGTCTTCCGTTTGCTCGGCGTCATAGACCCGGGTACCCTCGCTATTGCATACAGTGCGTCCCCGGCTTTCACGGCCCCACTCTTCACCCCGAGCCGAGACAGCCGCAGCAACAGCGTGCGCGCCTAGAAGAGGGGGAAGTAGGATCCAACGCTAACCCAGTGAACGTAATCGGCGATCTTGCTCACGCGGTTCTTGGGAACCACCAGCAGGTCGCCCGGTTCGAGCGCGACGTCCTCCTCCAACTGCGGATGCTTCGGGTCCATCAGCTTCTTCAGATTTAGAACACGGGTCTTCGCCATCTCGCCGCCCGTAGGGCGAAAGAGAATCACCTGCGAATGTTTCGCGTTATCCTTGAACCCTCCCGCCGTCGCAATCGCGGTTATCGCAGAGACGGAGCCGTGCATCTCGTACTTCCCGGGCGAGGCCACCTGCCCCACCACTACATAACTCGGCTTCACAAAGTCGATCAGAGTGAGCGTGATCTCGGGATCATTCAACCGTGTCTTGAGCTGTTCCAGGATACGCGCGTGAGCCTGGTCGAGCGACAGTCCTGATATCTTGACCGCGCCGACCAGCTTGAGCGATACAAAGCCGTCCGGCTGCACGCTCAGCGCCTCGTCGTACTCAGGACTGTAGCGGTAGCTGATCTGAAGCTGATCACTCGGCTGTATGCGATAGGGTTCTTCGCGGCTCCTAAACTGAGCGGTCGCGAAGGCACATTGGCAGACCACCAGCAGAAACAGCAGAATACGTTTCATCATGAAAGATCTCCCGTAAAGCATTCCGCAGTTAGTCTGCGGCCACCTCGGTAACCACCCTGTCTGAAGGCAGGCTGTAGGTCTGTTGACGACTAGCAGCCTCTTGCAGCAGATGGTCGCGCAGGCGCACCGTCAGAAATGCAACGAACCCTGAAAACAGGAACCCGACCGCAAGATCGAGTGGGATTTGCGGTGACGCCGGATCCACCGGAAGGGTCGGCGCCTCTACCAACGAGACATTTGTGATTCGTTGCTGGTCCAGAGACTCTGAAATACGCGCCTCTTCCCGCTTCTTCGAGTAGAGCAGATAGTTATCTTCGTCTTCTTTCACCTGCCGAAGGAGGCGATCATTCTCACTAGCGGCCCCGGCCAGGCTGAACATTCGCTTGTTGTAATCAGCCACCAACCCTTCCAGCCGCGCGCGTCGGGCCTTCGCTCCGGCCAGCCCCACACGGGACTCGCTGAGGCTCTTCTCCGCCTCCACCCGCACCTGATTCAGATCCGTCACTTGCTCGATCGAGGTGTCTTTCGTTGCTCGGTCGAGTGCCGCCTTCGTGCTCTTGATTTCGTTGTCGAGCTCCACCACCAGACGATCGTCTGGGCGGAACTTCACACCCATCTCGGTCCGGCGGTTCTGCAATTGCGCGAGCATGGTGCTCAACTGGGAGATCAGTGCAGTCTGCGGGCTGGTCCGAACCTGCTCGGTGACTCTCGAGTCCATATTCGGCAGCATGCGTATTGCTTCGCGGACCCGGTCGCGATATTCCGCCTCCTGTGCATCCGCCGCCTCGAGGGCACCCTCGTCTCCATCTCTCTCTGCGTCAGAGCATCCTTCTGATCAGGCTGCACCAGGGACGCATGCTGCTGGCGGAAGAGGCGCAACTGCTCCTCGGACCTGCCCAGACGCGCGGCGTATGCGGACGCCTGGTCGTCGAAGAATTTGAAGGAGCCCGGGTTGGTGTGGGCACTCAGGTGCATCGCCAGGTAGGTGTCTGCCAGGTTCTTCAATACGGCGTTGGCCATCTCCGGACTTTTCGCTCGGTATGCCACCGTAATAATTTCCGATTTCTTAACCGGAGTTATCTCTAGGTGGCGCTGCAGCGAGCGCACCGATCTCTCGAGCGACACCGGGGACGCCTCTCCTGACGCCGCGACCGTGCCTGGTTCGTGGAGGTCGGCCTTCAGCACCACCTGCTTGAGCACATCATTGCTTCTTAGCAGCTCGATCTCCGAATTAATCCTGATTTCGGCTAACTCCTCAGGCACCGGCGAGTCCTTATCGTCTTTTGGACTTATCACCAGATCCGGACGCTCGTTGCCCACGAGAAGCTTCATCTCAGACTCATACTTCGTTGGAAGCAGAAATATGAGTCCCGCGGTAACTGCGAAGGTTCCAACAAAGACAACAACAATCGACCATCGGTACTCGAGCAGGTGGAGCAACGGACCAACGCTGGATGGACGGGGGTCATGAGAGCCTTGCAGCCCCAAATAAGACATAGGAAGACCTTTCAAACGCTGAGACTTAAGAGTAATTCACCTTGCGGCCGTCTATACATACCGGTTATCTGCCAGCGAATCATGCTGCGCTTGGAGTGCCTGATTTCGCAGGAGCCAGGAGCTTGGTTAAGGCATCCGGCACCTGAGTTCCCCCGACAGAGTTCTAGGGGCGAGCCACGGCGATTGTGAGCTCTATCCAACTACATCTACAGCGAGCTCTCCTACATCTACGCTTGAGCGATTGGTGTAGCGCGTGGTGACAGCGTAGCACAGTCGAGGCGCTGTTCAAATCAATTGAACCAAGATTAAACACAACATCGACCCGAGACATATACCTCAATCGCGCGCTTGCTTTTTTTCATTGACTAATAATATTCCACGCTTTATTCCGCCTTGCGTGAACGAATACCTATGCTACAGTGAAGCACTGATTGTACGGAATGCACGTTTTAAAGCTGTGAAACCTGCATTGAATTGAACCCCGGCCAGTGAAGGTTTTCCCGACAATTTAGGGACCAGCCCGGGGCGCGTGATTATTGAGTTCATGCGGGCTTCTCAGCTCCACGAACTCTTACCTTCTTCGAATCCGCCTCTGTGTTGCCGGCTCATCGGCACGCAGAGATCCTAAGAAACACACACTCGATAGTTTAGGCAAGATGACGTTTTACGCACCCACCCAGAGCGCGGAGGATGAGTAACATCCTTCTTCGCAGAAATTACTCAGCAGTCGAGCGGAACAGGATCCAGGGGTGAACATGGGCCGGCGCAATACGACAAAATTAACTGCTGCGATGGACAGTCTCGCGGCGCTGATCATCGTTGTAGCCGTGGTCATCTGGGCCAATCAGCAGCGGATGCCGCAAGGCGGCCTTGCGCAATTCCTCCAGATGCGCATCACCCTTCTCAACGCGTCTTTCTCGATCGTCTTCACTATCCTGTGGAAGGAGTGCCTCGAAAGCTTGGGCCTTTACCGGGGCACTTACACCGAGTTGACCCGTCCTGCTCTGGTCGCCGGAGCGGGATGTGGGCTGATGACAGCGGTTCTCGCTCTCTACCTTCAGGCGCGCCACGCTCAGGGTCCTGTTGGCCATATTCTCGCCGCATTCTTCGTTACTTCGTTTGCGTATGAGATGCTCCGCCTACTGCTCTCGAGCCCGCGCCTGCGCTGGGCCATCGGCGAACCCGAGCAGGTCATCATTATCGGCAGCGGTCGCCGCGCGGGAAAGGCCTGGCGCGAGCTGCGAATCCATTATCACCGGAAGAAGCAGCTCCTCGGGTTCGTCGACGACCGTGACCTCGCAGAAATGGCGCCCGATATTGCGGGACGCTTTCTCTGCCGCATCGATGAACTTCCCGACTTCCTGTTGCGCAATGTAGTAGACGAGATGATTCTCGCGGCACCCATGCGCTCCTGCTATGATCTCGCGCAGCGTGCGGTCCATACAGCGGAGGCCGCCGGTGTCCGCGTTGTCTCTTCGAGCGATATCTATGACCTTCAGCACAGCAGCGCACTCCGCGCTCGCACTCCGCTGTTCATCGAGTTGATTCCCAAAGACGAAAAGCACCTTTCCGCTGAGACCATGAAGCGCCTCATCGACTTCTGCATCGCGGCCGCCAGCCTCATCCTCCTCTCACCCTTGTTCATCATCATTGCCATTGCCATCCTTACGACCAGCGGCGGCCCCGTTTTCTTCATCCAGGAACGCGAAGGCTATAGGCGGCGGCGTTTTCCAATGTGGAAATTCCGTAGCATGGTCGTGAATGCCCCCGACTTGATGGCGTCGCTCGAAAGCAGAAACGAAGCGAGGGGGCCGATCTTCAAGATTAAAGACGATCCACGCATCACCCCGTTCGGGCGCTTTCTGCGCCGCACCTCGCTCGATGAGCTGCCGCAGCTATGGAATGTCCTGCTCGGAGACATGTCGCTGGTCGGCCCCCGGCCTATGAGCGTCCGTGACGTTTCCCTGTTCACCGAGGCGCAACTCATGCGCCGCTTCAGCGTTCCCCCCGGGATCACCGGGATCTGGCAGGTGGCCGGTCGAAGCTCGCTTAGCTTCGACCAATGGGTCGCCCTCGACTTCACCTACATCGATCACTGGTCCTTGGCTCTGGACCTCAAGATCCTAGCCCAGACCGTGCCGGCCGTGCTCAAGCGCTCTGGTGCAGCCTAACTCAGCCGCGAAGGGATCCCCCATGCGAATCGCAGTCGTGCACGATTACTTCACACAAATGGGCGGTGCGGAGAAGGTTGCTGAGGAACTGATTCGTATGTTGCCTCAGGCGACACTTCACTCGACCGTAGCTTTGCCCGAACGGATGCCGCCGGGCCTCACCGGAGTTCCCGTCGTAACAACGTGGATGCAGGATCTTCCTAGGATAAGTAAATATTACCGATTTTATTTTCTTCTTTACCCCTTAGGCGTTTGCGCGCTGAAACTATCACAATACGACCTTATTATCACCAGCTCCTCCGGTTACGCCAAAGGCGTGCGTACCAGCCGCGACGCTATACACGTCTGCTATTGCCACACCCCTATGCGCTGGGTCTGGGGCTTCGATAACTACTCTCAGCGTGAAGATATGAGCCCGATCAAGCGCTATCTTCTCAAGCGCCTCGTCCGCGGGCTGCGTATGTGGGACGAAGACGCAGCGCGCCAGCCAGACCACTTCATCGCTAACTCAAAGGCCGTAGCCGCGCGTATCCTGCGCGCGTATGGCCGCCACGCCGAGGTGATCCATCCCCCCATCGATCTAAGTCGATTCCGCTCTTCGACCGAGCGCGGGGATTACTACTTGGTCCTCGCTCGACTCGTGTCTTATAAGCGGATTGACCTCGCCGTTCAGGCCTGCACCATCCTCGGGCGGCGGCTCCTTGTCATCGGCGATGGGCCTGACCGCGAGCGCCTCGAAGCCCTGGGCGGCCCCACAGTCAGCTTCCTTGGCCGGTGCTCCGATCAGGAAGTGGAGTACTATGCCTCTCGCTGCCGCGCCTTGCTGTTTCCGGGCGAAGAGGACTTCGGCATGGCGCCGCTCGAGATCGCGGCGGCCGGTCGCCCCACAATCGCCTATCGCGCCGGCGGTGCTGTCGAAACCATCATGGAAGGTGTCACCGGGATGTTCTTCGATCAGCAGAAGCCCGAGTCGTTAGCCGCCGCCATCGAGCAGTTTGAGCAGATCGAGTGGTGCGGCCAAGCCCTGCGCCAGCACGCCGAGAAGTTCGGCGTGGACGTCTTCCAGGCGCGCATGAGGGCGTTCCTTGATCGCATCGGTGTAAATCTACGCGATATGCCTCTGCCCTTCCCGCTGCCCATCGGCCATGCGAGTTCCGAAGCCGACGAGAGACTGCTCGCCTGATCGGGTGGTCACTTGCGCATCCACGAACAGGCGGCAATCTGGTTGCGCAAGAACTCCAACTCTCCTTCCAGGGAACGGCTTGCCCATCAGCAAGCCGCTCTGGGTTCCGCAAGCGAGGACTCGTCGAAGGATGCTGGGGTCGCAGAGCCGACGTACCGCCGTTGGCTAGGGAGTACGATTTCCCTGCAACTCCTGCATGTACTCGTTGGCCGTTGTGTCGGCCTTCGCGTGCCGCAGGTGGGCCTGGATGTCCTTCAGCGAACCCATGCTCTGCGCCTGTGTCGGCATCGTGCGACGCAGAACCGGAAAATTCAGTTTAGGAATCTCCAGCCTCTCTGCGAGAGGGTTGAGAACGCGGTTCCGATAGTTGCCCGTGTCCATGAATCCTCCTCGTGTGTTTGGGAAGATCAAAGCATCTCGGGAAACCACTCCGTTCGGAGAGACTTTGGCGGTTTGTGGTCGCAGCCCGTTCTCACAATTCGGAGAGAGCCTCTGGAGTGGATCAAGAGGTACGACTCCGACGTCGCGAGTCAGCTTGACTGCTCTCCAAAGTCCAACTGGTTTGTAGGTTTGGGTGCGATCATCAGAAATTCTCAATCTGCCACACATTTTTGGGACCGCCGGCTTCAGCGATCGCCAGCAATCGTCCGTTCGGTGACGGAATTGCATGCCAGATCTCAGGATTGCTGGACCTGAGCAGGACAGTAGCTCTGCCCTGCAACGAGACATTCAACAAGGCGCTGTCCCGCTCAAAGTTGTGCCAGGACACCAGGAGCCACTTCCCATCGGCGGACCAATTAACGCCAATTAAACCATTCCATCCTTTTACAGTCAGATCGTGCGTTTGGCCCGTGGAGGTAGAACGGAGTTGAATCTTGTCCTGGCTCGAACCATAAAGGATGATCGCTCGTTCCGAGCCATCGGGAGACAAACTCCAATTGAACGCTGATTCAATCTGCGCGGGGACTGCAATCTTGCCGCTCCTCGCGTCGAAGTGGAACGTTTCCGAACTGTCTCCCTTGGCTACGCTGTATAGGCAAACCGTTGAGGGCAACCGAGCACACTGCACATTCCAGATGCCAACGTCTTTGAGGATGAAACGGGGAGTTCCACCGCCTATAGGAATGGCAAAAAGGGAGGAAGGATTTTCGTGGCTTGTGGATGTAGTAGTGGAAATATACAGAATCTCTGAACCGTCCGGGGTTAGTACAGGTTGTGAGACTTGGTCCGTGCTAGTTACCAGACTCTCCGCGATGGTCTGATCAATCGCCTGTTTGAATATCTCCCGCGTGCCGTTTCGGTCCGAGTTAAAGAGAACTGCCGTACTATCGGGCGTCCAGGACCACGGCATATTTTCATTGTCATCCATCGTCAGTCGTCTGCTCGTGATCAATTGTGTGCCGTTCAACGACAGCTTCCCAATGTAAATGCTGGGCAACCAATTGCCCCTCAGGAATAGCACTTTCTTCCCATCGGAGGTCGCAGTAACTTGCGAAATCCAGCCATATCCTCCCGTGATGCGTTTGGGCGGCGACGAAATCTTCGCCGTTGTTCGAAGCGATACCAACCACAGGCTCGAGTCTTGATGGTTTTGAGTGGCTCCAAAGGCGTAGATTAGGCGACCATCCGGTAACCAATGCAGTGCAGGACTTAGACGACTATCGGAAAAAAGGCTCTCCGAATTTTCTTTCTGCCACTCATTCACCTCAACGGAACTCGTCCGGACGCTGTAGGCCCAATTCGATCGGACATAGGCGATTCTCTTGCCATCGGGAGACCAGGTAGGCGCTCCCACCTGCGAGTCATCGGACTTGGCGCCTGCGCATTTGACCTGCTTTGTTCCGTCGGCACGCATGACCCACTCTTCTCGACCCCAGAGACCATCGTAGGTTAACGAACCGCGGCGGAATGCAATGTGAGATCCGTCCGGCGACAGCGACCCTCCCGATGCGTCATCCACTAGCTGTTGGGGCGATCCTCCGAAAACTGAAATACTCCACAAGCTTGCCTTTCCAGGCTGTTCCGCGCGTGAAACAAGCAAGCGAGACCCGTCCGGAAACCAATCGTCCACCCGAGCATGGAAATCTGGCGGTAAAGGCACCGGATGGGTCTCACCGGTGTGAATCAATTTCAGGTAGATACCTGAATTGTCTGCATAAGACAGGTATTTGCCGTCGCGGGAGACGGCCATGCTGGTCACGCTATTCTCCGCTGAATTGGCGGTCATCTTTCGTTCGACGACATCCGTGTGACGCGGTAGGTACAGCCACTGTGTCCACACGATAAGGGCAATGAGCAGCGCAAAGGCCGCAACCCATTTCCAGCGCCCTGACCCCTGCAATCTGGGGACGATGACCTGTCTCCCACGCTGCTGTTTCTCCAGGTCGGCATGCAGTTCCGCTGCGGACTGGTAACGTAAATCGCGGTCCTTCTCGAGTGACTTATTGATGATCGTTTCAAGCCCAGGCGGAAGGGTGGAGTTGAGATTTCGCACTGGTAGCGGTGCCTGGTTCAGAATGGCGTCGTAAACCGCAGCCGCCGTCTTGCCACCGAAAGCCCGTTGACCGGTCGCCATCTCATACAACACCAGGCCGAAGGAAAACAGATCGGTGCGAGCATCCAGTTTCTTGCCGTTGACCTGCTCCGGCGACATGTAACCCGCTGTCCCGATCGCCAAGCCCGTTCGCGTGAGATGCGACACGATGCGTCCATCGTCTGACGGGGCGATGAAGATGCTGCCCTTTGGCATGCCCGCAGTGGCGGCTTGAGGTGCAGCTTTTTCTGGCTCACCTGCCTCCAGCAGCTTTGCCAGACCAAAGTCCAGAATTTTGCATACGCCCTTGCTGGTAAGAAAAATGTTGGCCGGCTTGATGTCGCGATGAATGATTCCATGCTCGTGGGCGGCTTGAAGACCATCCGTAACCTGGATGCTGAGGTCCAGCAGCTCCGCGAGTGGAAGGCCCTTCTCGCCCGCGATGGATAAGCGGTCACGCAAGGTCTCACCTTCTAACAATTCCATTACGAGGAATGGCAGCCCGTCGTGTTCTCCGAATTCATAGATTGAACAGATGTTGTGATGATTCAGCGACGAAGCAATGCGCGCTTCGCGCTCGAATCGTTGCAACGCCGGCGAATCGTTGCCCAGCTCTTCCGGCAGGAACTTCAGAGCGACGCGGCGGCCCAGCCTCAGATCCTCGGCGTGGTACACCACACCCATGCCGCCCCCGCCAATAATGCCCAGCACGCGGTAATGCGAGACCGTTCTGCCGGCCAGCGCTCCCGGTTCCAACCGTGTGCGCACCGCAGCGCCATCGTCGCTACTTGAAATCTTGCCGCTCGAGGACTCGTTACGGTCGGGCGTCTCCCATTCGACTGCCACCATGAGCCGATAGCCCCGGCGTGCCACCGTCTGGATGTATAGCGGCTCCGCAACCGGGTCGCCAAGTGCTTTTCTTAGCTTGTTTATCGCCGCATTGATGCTGTGCTCGAACTCCACGATGGTGTCGTTCGGCCAGAGTCTTTTTCTGATCTCCTCGCGGCTGACCAGGGCACCTTCATTTTCGACCAGAATGCGCAATACCTGGAGCGGCTGTTCTTGGAGCAAGACGGCCGTGCTTCCGCAGTGCAACTCCCCCGCCTTCAGGTCGAGGCTAAAGGAGCCGAAGCGAGCGCATTTTGGGAGTGTTTGCTCCATTGGAATGTGAGCAGCGCTGGCGAATTGTACTGCTGGCGAGCTGTACCATTCACGAGATTTGGCGGCCTCGACCGGAGTTCTATTAGAAACCGGCCCAGCCAAACTCCGCCGCACGCACCGTAAGCGGTTTAAGAATGAACTGCTTGTGGCAGGTTGATGAGCGGATGACATTTAGATGACCGCCAGCGCATCGACTCCAACCTGGTTCTCACTCACACTCGCCGAATCCTGCGGCCTCCCACGATCACCGCAATAGCGGAAACCTAACTCAGAGATTGATAACGACAAGGAGAAACCAAATGTCATCAGGAAAGTCGAAGTTTGCAGCTTCACGTTGGACAGCAGCCCTGGTTCTAGCCGGGATGCTGGTTCTAGGATTCGGATTAACAGCCATGGCTCAGTCGGCGGACGCTTGGTCTCCTGACGGCCTCGAAGGGACATGGCGCGCGCAGGTCACGGTCAGCGACTGTCAGAATCCGGACGTGGTGCTGAGGACCTTCCCAGCCAGATTTTCGTATGCCAAAGGGGGCACGCTCACCGGCACGACCGCCGGCCAACTCCCCTCGCTAAGCACTGCCCAGCTAGGTGTCTGGAAGCACTTGCACGGCCATACTTACAGAGCGGTGAGCGAGGCCTTCTTTTTTAACGCCGCCGGAGCCTGGACGTCGACACAAAGGCTCACGCGCGTGATCAAGTTCGGCAGCGACGAGAATGAGTATACGGATAACATTGCGCTTAAAATCCTCGACATCAACGGAAACGTGATGCTAACGGGCTGCGGCACGAGCATAGCGAGACGCATGAAATGAGTGGGAAAGATTGGTCAGAGTGGAAGCCCACGAGTGTCAATGAAGGGGCGAGGTGGCTCGCCTCTTTTTGCTTCCACCGAGAGGCTACCCGGAAGTAATTCTCAACTGACGCTAGCAGACCAATGCGTTCGTTGAACACGAGTTGAGCACCGTTCCGATGGATAAGTATCGACAAACGCGCTAGGATCCGGCGAATCCGACTTGGACCTTCCTCAATTTACGTAAAATCGCCGAGTCACTCATCGAGGAGCCGATTGGCACCGAGATGTCGGCTTATGAAAAAGCGATGCGACGTTGCGGCTACCAGTTCTCTTCCCGAATCACGGGCAACCGGGAGTTACGCGGGGCGAGCAAGCCGGCTGGAGTCGATATTTGAGATAGGTTCTAATCGCGGCAAAAAAGCCGCGCAGGGCGTGCTCTCCGCGCGGGCTGCGAGGGGGAATAGCTACTGATGTCCGATCCGGTCGATCTCTTTCTGTAACGCTAGTTGGTCCAAACTTGAAAGCGGCAGGCATAGGAACAGACTGATCCTGCGATCGAGAGCGGTAAATGCCTGATTGAACGCACGATCTATCTCTTCCGGAGTGCCTTTTACAGCTGCAGGATCGGGTATGCCCCAATGGGCGGTCATTGGTTGGCCAGGCCAAACTGGACAGATTTCCGCGGCGGCGTTATCGCAGACGGTGAAAACGAAATTGAGGTGTGGAGCTCCAGGTTCCGTGAATTCTGCCCATGACTTGCTGCGCAATCCGTCGGTGCTCAAGCGCGCTAGTTTGATCTGATGAAGCGCCTCGGGGCGGACGAATCCCGCGGGATGGCTTCCTGCACTATAGGCCGTGAAGTTCGGCACTCCCTTACGCTTCATGATCGCTTCGGCCATGATGGAGCGTGCGGAATTCCCGGTGCAAAGAAACAGGACGTTGTAGTGGGCTGGCATGCTTCAAACTCCCCTCGGTGACCAGCGGAGCGCAAGCATCGTGCGATCATCGCTGGGCTGTGCTCCGTTGGTGTAACGAACAATGTCTTGATGGATTGCTTCCACCACGTCCGAGGGAGTATGACCGTTCCTTTGCAACAATGCTTCCTGGAGCCGCCTCAGGTCGTACTCATTGCCAGACCCATCGGTGGATTCAGTAATTCCATCCGAATACAGCAGCAACATGCTGCCCGGGTGGACACTTCGCTTTGCGCTCGCGAAATCGGTCGAGCAGAACATTCCAAGAGGAAGACTCGCAGCGGCAAGAACCTGCACCTCGTCGCCTTCAACGAGGAGAACCGGCGTGTGGCCCGCGTTCACCAACTCCAGCCCTCCATCGCGATCCGCTTTGCCCAACACGAGTGTTGCGAATTGAGCAGGCAGAGCGCTCTGGCAAAATGTGCGACTGGCAATGGTTACGACTTCTTCGATCGTTTGGCGCGAAGGCAACAAGGTCCGCAGGGTGGCGTGCAGGTGGGACATCAACATCGACGCCGCCACTCCTTTGCCCGAGACGTCGCCCAAAGCAAAATAGAACGAATCCGGCCCTGAAGGAATCAGGTCCACATAATCCCCGCTGACAAACCCGGCTGCCTCGTAGGAAAAAGCTACTTCCCAGCCGCTCAGACAACATTGCTTCTGAGGAAGCAGGCTCAATTGGACTTGCCGAGCCAACTCCAACTCAGCTTGCAATGCATCGATTGTGGGCGCAGTCGTCATTTCGCCGCCGGGGGAGTGCAGCAAGTCGGACCACAGCAGGATGTTTGCTCCATTTGCGCCGGCTTTACCGCATAGACCTTAACGCTGGCGGCAGCCGCGTTGACGTCCCATTCCGAGAGAAGCTTTGTCAGGTCCTCGTGGAGGCTCGCAGGTGTGCTTGCGCCAGTAGAGCAGCAACCATCTGCCAGAACGGCTAAGCCACTGGCATGATCCATCGAGGGAGAGCAGCATCCGGCCTGATTCTCGACCTTGGCGTAAGCATTCAGATCGGCGCCGCTATCAACGATCATGGAACTCTCCGATATATCCGCCAAAAAGAATATATTCAGGACTGGACACATCTGTCAATGCGAATATAATCGTCGATATGGCAGTGAGACAGAAAAAGAGTTTTGAGATGGGACAGTTTTTTCAGGCGCTCGGAGACAATACTCGGCTCCGCCTCCTCAACCTGATGGGAGATCAGGAACTCTGCGTCTGCTACTTCGTCGAGATTCTGAATCAGCCTCAGCCCAAAATCTCTCGCCACCTCGCCTATCTGCGAAGCGCCGGCATCGTAGCCGCGCGGCGCGACGGCAAATGGATGCACTACCGCATCGTCATGCCGCCGAACGAGGGAGCAGCGAAGGTCCTCAGGGAAACACTTGCGTGGTTAAAACAGGAGCGAACGATGCAGGCGGACCGGGCTCGTTTGAGCAAGGCCTGCTGTGCTCCAGAGAAGTTCGTCACGTTGCAGGGAGCACCTCTGCCAGTCCCGGTGGAATCTACAGTTTTTGCTTGAGGTGAATATGTCCAGCATTCCATACACGCAAGGCCAGGTGTGCGCTCCGATGCCACGAAAGAAACTGTCCTTCCTGGACCGTTTTCTTACCCTCTGGATCTTCCTTGCCATGGCAATTGGTGTCGGACTCGGGCATTTCATCCCCGGTTCAGCAGCCTTTGTAAATAGCTTCCAGTCCGGCACGACGAATATTCCTATCGCTATCGGACTCATCATCATGATGTATCCGCCACTGGCAAAGGTCCGCTACGAAAAGCTCGGTGAGGTCTTCCACAACCGTCGTGTGCTTGGTCTCTCGTTGCTGCAAAACTGGATTATTGGCCCTGTATTGATGTTTCTGTTGGCCATCACTTTGCTTCGCGGCGAGCCCGCCTATATGCGGGGCCTGATTCTCATCGGCATTGCCCGGTGCATTGCGATGGTTCTGGTGTGGAATGAACTTGCAGAGGGGGACACAGACTATGTTGCAGGTTTGGTGGCTCTCAATAGCGTGTTCCAAGTGGTCTTCTACAGCCTTTATGCGTGGGTGTTCATCACGATTCTTCCCACCTGGTTTGGCCTGAAGGGCTCTGTGGTGAACGTCGGCATTGGACCGATCGCCAAAAGCGTCTTCATCTATCTCGGCATCCCGTTCCTGGCCGGCATGTTGACCAGATTCGTGCTCCTTCGTGCCAAGGGCGAAGAATGGTACCGGACACGGTTCATTCCGCGCATCAGTCCGCTTACGTTGGTCGCGCTGCTCTTCACCATCCTCGTGATGTTCAGTCTCAAAGGGGATCTAATCGTCAAACTTCCTTTGGACGTGCTGCGCATAGCCGTCCCGCTCCTTATCTATTTCCTGGTCATGTTCCTCGTGAGCTTCTGGATGGGGCGAAAGCTGGGCGCGGACTACGCGCAGACCGCAACCCTCTCCTTCACCGCAGCGGGCAACAACTTTGAGCTAGCGATAGCGGTTTCCGTCGCTGTCTTTGGATTGAATTCGGGCGAGGCCTTCGTCGGCGTGATTGGCCCACTCGTCGAAGTCCCGGCACTGATTGGCCTTGTGAACGTCGCCTTCTGGCTGCGGCGACGGTACTTTGCAACATCAGCCAGGCCTAGTCAGCGCGCTATCAACGCCTGAGGACGAAGTTCACAATTCCTAACTGGAGAGCCTATGGTTCGGTCCGCGACGACAGAGGACGCAGCTCGCATCTGCGAAATCTACAACCACTATATTCTTCACTCGACGATCACCTTTGAAGAGCAGCCGGTCTCGCCCGACGAGATGAAGCAACGGATTGCGGAGGTTTTGACCGGACTTCCATGGTTGGTGTGGGTGGAGGATCAGGTGGTACAAGGCTTTGCCTACGCCAGCAAATGGAAAGGGCGCTGCGCTTACCGATATTCTGTCGAATCCACGGCCTACCTGGCAGATGGCTCAACCGGGAGAGGTATCGGGACGAGGCTCTACGAAGCTCTGTTTACTGCGTTGCGTCAAAGCAAGATGCACGTTGTGATGGGCGGTATCGCGCTTCCGAACGACGCAAGCATTGCCATGCACGAAAAGTTGGGGTTCGAGAAGGTGGCGCATTTTCGAGAGGTCGGCTGTAAGTTCGGTAAGTGGATCGACGTGGGCTATTGGCAGTTGTTCCTTTAAGCCGTTCCCGTATTCATCGCTCGGTGACTCACTTTCCGCTAATAACGATTGTTCGTGAGGTGTCGGGTGCACTTCGTCATCACAGAACAGTCAGCAACTAGCGAGGACGTTAGAAGTGAGGCGCAAGGAGAGGTCCTTCAATGGCCACCGCTGATTCGCCCCAGGCCGACACCGATGACGTATGTTACGACGCCTTCGATGGCTCCAATTGCCGTCATCTCGAGGCCGCTGCTCCACCAGGAACGGATCGTGATGCAGTTCGTCAACCTTAGCTCTGGCCTTGTCTAAAGCCTTCCTGCCGGAATGCCGACGCAGGACATCGTCGCGTGCAAAAGAAGGCGGTTCTCTATTTTGAAAGCCGGCCAGTAAGGGAGAGGTCGATCGCGACGTCGTTGTCCGCTTTCCAGATCAAAAAGCTTGGATTCTTCAGTCCCCATTGGACATACGGTACGACGAAATGAGCCTTGGCTGATCCGGTTGTGCTTTGAAGATGGACAAGGATGGGGATGGTGATCTCATGAGGTGTGCCGAGGAGTGTGAAGATACCAGTTACTTGAATAGTCGAGTCTCCGGATGGAGCGATGGTGCCAGCATAGGACTTCGGCTCAAACGAGACAGTTGCGTGCTGTTCGACCTCCAGGATGTCCTTGTTCATCTTCTTGTCGCGCCTGCCATTGCCCGTCTTGCCGCTGCCGGCGAGGACGACCACCGAACCCGACATCTTAGGAGTGCTGGGATCAAACTCAATCGATCCGGATTGGACGTGGAAGATGCCGTTGACAAGCTCGTGAGTTGTTTTGAGCGTTATCTTGACCTCGCTGGCATCGGGATTGACGACGAAGGTCTGATGCTGGGCGAGTGCGGCTGGAGCGAGGATGGCAGCGAGAGCTAGGACTGCGAAGGATTTCATTGCACCTCCCATATCGTGTTTTTGACTACTGAGAGTTGTTTTTAGGGTGGCTAGATTTCAGCTGGCGACGGCATAGGAGCAATAGCGGCGTGCTGGGCCACGCGTGTCAGCCTTGCCGTGACGCGCATCACGCCGGGCCACACCCTGAGGCAGAACGGTAATACAGCGCGTGCGAAAGAGTTGTTCAAGCCATTAGCGGCGAACTCAGCAAGATGCATCTGGGCCAGCAGTGCGGAACGCAGTTTGGCCTGGAAGAGCGGTGCTGGCTCTGCTGCGAGACAGGCGGCGACCGCACAACGCGCGGTATGCAGTGCGATCGATATGCCATCGCCGGTGAACGAGGGGATGACGGCTGCCTGATCGCCAATGCAGTAGAGCCCATTTTCCGTTGTATGGCGGATGTAACCATACGGAATATGGGTGACGGCGATCGGCTTGGCGAGCAATGGCTCCGCACCGGCAAGCCTCATCGCGAGGTGTGGACAGTCCCGCTGTATCTTCGCGAGGAAGTTCTCCCAGCGATGACCCGCATGTGCGAGATGCTTCTGCTGCACCACGCAGCAGAAGTTTGCAATACCGCCTTCCACCGGCTGGATACCACCATAGCCTCCGGGATAGAGCATCAACTCAGAAGCGCGCTCCAACTCAGCGGCCTGCGCGGGCGCCAGGCGAAAATACATCTTGAAGGCGACCCATCGCTGCGGGTCCTTCGGGCGAATGTGGCCGCGGAGGTCATGCTTGCCTGTGGCGAGAAAGACCGTCGGAGCTTCATAGGTGGTACCGTCGTCAAGCGTAGCTTGCCAGACGTTGCTCGCCGTGCGACTGAGCGCCTGCACACTGCGACCACGCTCTACGCGGACTCCCGCGGCAATGGCCTCGGCGATGAGCGCTGTATCAAGCGCTTTGCGCGTGAGCGAAGCTGCGGGAAAAGGCAAAGGAGCCTCGGCGGCACGCCTGGCAGCGGCGAGGCGAACGTAATCGATGGGCACGGCGCGAAGCGAAGCCACGTCGATGCCGAGCGCGTGCAGGTCCTCAAGGGCCTCGCCGCTCAGGAACTCTCCGCAGACCTTATGTCGCGATGTGGGCTCGCGTTCAATCAGCGTGACTTGCCGTCCCTTGCGGGCGAGCGCGATCGAAGCAGCGCAGCCTGCCACTCCACCACCCAGGACGAGAACTTCATCGTGCGAAGGAATCTGATTCAGATTGGACGTTGTAACGGGAATCTCCTTGTTTCCGGGCTTTCTAAATATCTTAGACGGTTAAGACGTCGTCTTGACGAAATAAATCTTAATGAGTTAAGAATTGTAGTGAGGCCTTTGATAATCGAAGACAAACCTGTGCGGCCATCAGCTAAAGATGAGAGAGCAGCCGCCACGTGAACGACAAGTGCGACGATAGTGCTTGGGATCATGGTCAAACACAATTGAACGTGACATATCGTTCCTGTAATCAGGTTGAGGGCCTATTTGCGCATTGACCACGGCTTATCTGAATCGCATTGCCACTGCCGTACCAGAGCACGATGTGCATGACGCCTTCGTCGTCTTCGCAGAGAAGATGCTTGCCGACCCGCGGCTGCGCCCGGTCTTCCGCCGCATGGTGAGCCGCGCCAACATCGCGCATCGCTATTCATTCCTTGATCCACAGAAAGGTTCCGGCCAATTCTCGTCGCATGACGTGCATGAGTTTTATCGGCCAGGCAACTTTCCCAACACGGCGCGGCGTATGGAGCTGTTTGAGCAGAGCGCTCCGGTGCTGATGAGGAAGGCTGTGGATCGGCTTGCGCTCAATGAGAAGGAACGCTTCGGTATTACGCACGTGCTGGTGACCTGCTGCACGGGGCTCTATGCGCCGGGGCTGGACTTTGAGATCGTCGACCACCTCGGGCTTCAGGCCGGCGTGGAGCGGACGATGGTTGGCTTCATGGGCTGCAATGCGGCGATGAACGCGTTGAAGCTGGCGCGACACATTGTGCGCTCAGATCCGAAGGCGGGTGTGCTGATGGTCAACCTGGAGCTGTGCACGCTGCACTTCCAGGAGACGCAGGAGCTTGAGCAGGTGCTCTCGTTCCTGGTCTTTGCCGATGGCGCGGCGGCAAGCCTGATTACCGCGTTCGAGCAGGGCTTTGCACTGGACAGCTTCAAGGCGGTAATGGTGCCCGAGACGAGGGGGCTGATTACGTGGAAGATTCGCGACCTGGGCTTCGACATGCTGCTCTCTGGGCAGGTGCCGACAGAGTTGGGACGCGCGTTGCATGAAGGCGAGCTGATGGGGAAGCGCGATGGCATCGACCTGTGG
Organism: uncultured Acidobacteriaceae bacterium; assembly: GCA_963757575.1. Classification (GTDB taxonomy): domain Bacteria; phylum Acidobacteriota; class Terriglobia; order Terriglobales; family Acidobacteriaceae; genus KBS-83. Next base: position 71,362 of record CAVWSD010000002.1, on the reverse strand, counting down.
GCGGTACATCCCGGCGGACGGTCGATTCTGGATGCGGTGGAGAAGGCCCTCGAGCTGCCAGTCGATGCGCTCGCGGCGTCTCGAGAGGTGCTGTCCTGCTTTGGCAATATGTCATCGGCGACGGTGATGTTTGTGCTGCAGCGGATTATGCAGCAGGCGCAGCCGCGACAGCGCGGCTGCGCGATGGCGTTTGGACCGGGGCTGACAGCGGAGACAATGCGCTTCCATGCGGTCTAGTGCGGAGATCGAATGCAGACTGAGGGTCTCTCCGCGCGAGCTGCCGGAGCTGATGGATGGTGACTGTAGCTATGAGGATTTTCGTGGCTGCTTGCGCAGCCTGGAGCAGATCAACCGCTGGCTGCTGGGATATCGACCGACGCTGGCTTGGCTGAAGCGGCTACCGCGTGGATTGCGCGATCCCGTGCACATCGTCGATGTGGGCAGTGGCGGCGGCGATCTGCTGCGGCAGATTGCAGGCTGGGCACGGAGGCGCGGCCTTGCTGTCCAGTTAACGGGTATCGACTTGAATCCTTATGCGGCGCGCGCAGCAGCGGAGTCCACGCCGAAGGAGCTGGGCATTGAGTGGGTGACCGGCGATGCCCTGATGTATCGGCCGGAGAAGCCGGTGGATATCGTCGTGAGTTCGCTGATGGCGCATCATCTGGAGGATGAGGAGATCGTCGCACTGCTGCGGTGGAAGGAAGCGACTGCGCAGGTAGGTTGGTTTATCAATGATCTGGAGCGGTCCGAGTGGAGCTGTCGGATGTTTGGGCGGTTGGGGAGGATGGTGGGGTGGCACCGGTTTGTGCGGCATGATGGACCGGTCTCCTTCCGGCGGGCCTTCCGTGAGGAGGACTGGGCGCGGTTGCTGGCGGCGGCTGAGCTTCCGCGGGGGGCGGTGACGGTGGAGCATTGGCGGCCTGGACGGCTGTGTGTGGGGCGGTGGAAGTGAGGCGGGTGTTGGAGGCGACCATCAGCCCCGACGAGTGGTGAGCTCGCGCCAGTTGAGGCCGAGGTCGACGACCAGCAGCGAGGCAAGAGTGAAGGCGATGACACCGACGGCGGCGAAGGTGTCGCCGAGATGGCTCCAGTAACGCGGCCAGAGGTTGAGCACACGGCTGGAGACGAAGGTAAAGGTCACGGCATACGAGCGGGCCATCCATTGGCGGTGCTGGATGATCTGGCGGTTGCGCGCGGTCAGGAAGGCGGCGGTAGTGCAGACCATCCAGGCGGCGGCCTGCATGGAAGTTCCGGGAAGACCCGGGCGCCCGGCTGCGAGAGCGATCCCCGTGAAGGAACCAACGAACACGGAAATGACGTAGATGCGACCGAGGATGCGATGGAGTTGGAGGTGACGGTGGCGGATCCGCGAGGAGAAATTGATGGGGCCGATCAGAAGAGCGAAGATTCCGGCGAGTGTATGCGGGATGAGGAGATGGCGGTCGGCAATGACCTGCAGACGGTAGGCGTGGTACATCGGATAGTCAGTGATGAGGAGAACTTCTGACGTAATAAAGACGAAGAGCGCGGTGAGGCCAAGGGAGATCCAGAGAACGGTTTTGAATCTGGAATGGGTAGTACTGGGCGCCAGCAGCGTGGAAGTTGGCACTATTCGCCTCTCAGATGGTTAGACGTGATGAGGTGCGCCACGACTTACCAGCGCAGTCTTAATTATATAAGACCTGTACGCGATGGTTCTTTCATTCATGCCGCGCGCAGGAGAAGCCGAAGGCAGTAGAAGCAAATCCTCGAATGCCTCGTCCTTCGCCTACCGAGATGGAGAAGGCTTCGACCCCATTTTTGGTGTGTTCAATGGAGTGCGAGTTGGCGTCGTTGTGATTTCAATGCGCGTGTTCTTCACAAAGACAACATCGTGGCCGCGAGCCAGCCAAAGGTCGTAAAAGGAAAGCGCGGCTCCATAGATTCCTATACCGGCGGCAACGTTCCGCGAGCTTGCCGCCATACCGATAACCCTGCCCACAATTCCGAAACCATTGGATGCAACAGCGCTTTGAGTTAGCTGGCTTCCGTCATCGTCCAATGCACGTCCGGCGAGTAGAGTCAGTACTAACGGTACGATTACACGGTTTTGCGATTTTGGCTGCACTCCGCCTTCGGAGTCCATTTGTAAATTTGCGGACTTGCCTGAATCGGCGCCAGTGAGCGTACCTTCGACCGGTTGAGAGAACCCGCTGGGAAACGTCAATTCCCGAAAGCGAAACCGCAGTTTCCCTTGGCGGCCGAATGAACGGGCTGCTTTAGCCCGTGTGATCTGCCCAACCAGCACGGACCCTTCGGGAACCAGAAGGGCATGGTTTGCATCGAAAACCGGCTCCGCGATGACCGCTCGGAAGGTGTCACCTGGCTTTTCGTGGGCGGAACTGATCGATTGCTGCAGATATGCGCGTAGCCGCCATTCTATGTTTTGATCTGATGGTGGTTTTGTCGCATCGAGTTTTGCATTGACCCTTTGCTTGCTCTCTTCGTCAACGATCTGATCGGGCGCACCCTCGGGTGGATCATTTTTGACCGTCAGGTCCAGAGGCTGAGTCAATTCAACTGTCCATGAGGTAGCGGTCTCAATCCTCTCGGGGTGATACGGCAACTGCGTGTAGATGAATTGGACTAGCCGGTCACCTCGACCGGGTTTAGTGAACAAGGCGGCGGCATCTTTCAGACGCTCTGTTTCTGCAGCGATCTGCTTGCGGATGAAGGAGCCTTTTGGCTTTTCTGGTGGAGGTGACAGGCGCAAAATCGGAACGCCATCTTTGGCACTGTCGCTGACAATCGGTTGAAGGGCCCCGTCGGGCAGAACTAACTGATCGAATCGAACGACTGGAACGTGAAATGGCGTGAAATCCCCTCGGAGACGGGAATGGATCCTTCGACTTCGGTCAGAATCGAGTTGAATTACACTGCCGCGAAGAACGGTGCCTGCCGGCACAGCGATCCGGTTCTCGACGTAGACCGGATAAAGCAGGCGGCCTTTCAATGGTTCCCCAGTCTTCATGGGGACGTGTTGGAGCAATTCAATCGACAGCGGAGTCGTCGACGGGATCTGAACCGATGCCGCCTGACCGCGCAACAAAGCTGGAAGGAGTGCTACAAAAGACACGAACGCGAAGAAATAGAATGTTGATCGCGCACATGCAGGACACCTCATGCTAATAATGTGCCTTTAGCACTCATTGTGTTTGGACCGTGTCTTTAGCGAGCGCAACTTGGGCCGGCAAGCCGCTTGGCCGAACGGTCGCATTGCCGTTCGGCTCTCTCGGAAGTTGGCGGAATCGAGCTGCCGGTTTCGTGAACCGCATTGTAAGGAGGCAAATCCGTTCATCACATAAAGGTCTTTATTCGTTACGAGTTGAGCAAATCTAATCTTAAACCGTTAAGATGTCTTTGTGAGGCTTCTATGGGAAAGAAACTGTTAAAGGTTGGGCGAGAAAAGCAACAGCTTTCCGTACCGACTCCGGGCGAAATGCGTCTTCTGCAGGTGCTATGGGACCAACAAGAAGCCACCGTCGAAGACGTTGTGAATGCTCATCCTGAAAAGGAACGGCCCAACTACAAGACTACACAGACCCTCCTCCGCATCATGGAACAGAAGGGCTTCATCACACATGAAAGCCGAGGTCGCGTCTTCGTTTTCAGGCCGTTGGTTTCCCGCAAGACCATTGACCAACTGTCAGTACAGGCACTTGTATCCCGAAACTTTCGCGGATCGGCCTCCGGGCTCCTTATCAATTTGCTGGAAGCCAGTCCAGTCAAGAAGAAGCAGCTGGACGAACTCGAAGCCTACATCCAGGAGTATCGTAAGAGGTATCAGCTAGGCGATCGCCAGTGATGCAGGGATGCTATGAATCCGGACCTCTTGCTTGGTATTGTGGCCGCACTTGCGGGCTTTGTATTGAAGACGGCGCTCGCGTTCGGGGTATGTCTCGCCATTAGTTGGCTCGCTGGTTCGCCAAACCGAAGATTTACGGTCTGGCTGGGTTTTCTTTCCGGCACGGCGGCATATTGGCTCTGGATGGCGAACGGATTTCTGGCGGGTGGACACCTTGCGGGTCGACACCTAAGTGCGAGTGCTCCCCATGCCTCGGTGAAGGCGGCAACTTCGACCATTGACGTCCTACAGATTCCTGGCTCCTGGGCCTTTCCGCTTGGTCTCGCGCTTCGTGTGATCGGAGCTGCCTACCTACTGGTCTTGATCTGCATTCTCTTTACTCATATCAAGAAGCAGCGACAGCTAAGATGGGTTCTCCGTTTCACCACCAAGCCACCGGCCGAGGTTGCGGCGCTTTTCCAGTCGCTTGCGAAAGGCCTGCGTGTCGGACGTTCAAGGCTGCTTGTGCTTTCGGGTGTCGCATCGCCGGCGACCTTCGGATGGATTCGGCCAAAGATCCTCTTGCCCGACGTTTGCCTTCAGCAGGATCGCTCCGAGCTTGAAGACATTCTGCGTCATGAACTCCACCATATTCGCCGTTTGGATTTTGTCTGGAACGGGTTTGCTGTCGTAGCCCGCGCGCTCCTGTTCTTTCATCCTGCGGCCTGGTATGCCGTCCGAAGGATGCAGTTCGACCGTGAACTCGCATGCGATCTCGCAGTTGTCTCTGACTCTCCAGGCCGGAGAGCCAAATATGCGGAATGTTTAGTTCATTTTGCCCGGTTGAATTCATCGCAAGATCCCAGGGCATGGGGCATAGATTTCGCAGCCTCGTCTGAGCATTTGAAGGCTCGCGTTCAGTCCATCCTGGCCGGATCAAAGACATCTTCGCCCTGGTTTCTTGGCGTGCGGATTGCTTGTGGACTGATCTGTCTGATTGGTTTTCTCGGTGTTGCACCGTCTCTGGCAGTCCTCCTGTCCTACACACATCAGCAAACATCGCAACCGCTGGCATCCGTGATTGCTCCTTCTCGCTCAGTGGTGGGGCCCGAAATTCGAGCAGCGAGAAGAGGCCGGTTGTCCAGGCCGTCAGCGCCAACGAGCAGGGATTCCGTCGTTGCAAGTGTGAGCCAAACTGACGCTCCTCAACCCGTCGTGATCCCTTCTGCAGACCACGGGAGTGCGGGTCCGTCTTTAGCGCAAAACGGGTCAGGGCCGCAACTTCTCCGTCGTTCTTCGTCGGCCCCCGGCAGCAAGAGTTCAAAGCAACAGTCAGTAGCCTTGATCGACGCGGATCCTTCGGGCCAAATTGGTGCGACCGGAGACCACGATAAGAAGCAGGCCCTCCAACAATCCATTACTGCAGCGGCCGGCATATATAAGAGATTGAGTGCGGTCGATCGCCACTAGCGCAGTTCTGAACGATTTGAGACATCAATCTGCGTGAGGAGCGCTATCCATCAGCGCCCGCAAGCATGCGGAGCCGCCACGGGTCCGCTTCGCAACTGCTTCGGCAGGGCGCCCAGCCGGAACTAAGGGCTTAGAATTTTTCCCACGCGCGCGAATCTTCAGCTAGCGGAAGATGATGAAGAACGTGCTGGCCGCTGCGGCGGCGACTACTAAAATCACTGCGACTGCGTAGAGCAGATACGTGGTCGGAAGATCGTCGTCTGCTGCCATCAGACTCTCTCTTATTTCCCGCTTCTGGGCTGTTGGGCTTGAGCTTTTGCACTCATGAGCGAGAAACGCGGCATAAATAATGAGCGGTATGGGAAGGTCTGGAGAAACGGCGCCTTCCAACAGGGGCACGGGAAAACTTTTACCGCAGGTGGAGCATTCGTATGCAACAACCTTTCCAAACAACGCTGTTTGAGGCACTATCTCTGGCTTTGCAATCATTTTCCCCAACCAAAGCGACCCGCGACTGTTGTCTTATTCACTCAGCGCCTCTACCGGCGAGCACTACCTTTGCAAGGTAGGAGGCAGCGCTTGCAGCAGACGTTTATTTCGGGCTAAACGCTGGCCGGGTGCCACGCGACTGCAACTACGCAATGGTTACGTCAAAACCAAAACTCAACCACTAGCACTAAGTCTTAATGTGTTAAGAAATAATGTCAAGTAAAATCTTAATACGTTAAGACATCCATCCGGTCCGCGGCGCACCTCATATCAGCACCAGAGCATGTTGCGTAACCGTGAGGGAAATGCTGTGCCTGCCGAATCCTCCGGCGATCGGGGAGAGGGGTGCGTACGCATAACTCTGGGGATTTCTTGCGCTGAAGACTTCATCCGGATGAACACGTACGCAACGGATTCCGAAAAGCGGACTGCGATGTCGGCTCATCTCCTTGCCGGAGGGTTAGTGGGCGTCGCCGACCAGTACGATACTATCGGCAACGATCTCTGGGTGTATCAGAATCCGGAGATGCTCGCCCTTAATAGTAGCGACTTCGTAGGGAAGCCACTGGTCAACGACCCGACGAACCAAGCCAGCCAGATCTGGACCGGCAAGATGTCGAATGGTGACGCGATTCTCGGGTTATTCAATCGGGAGTCCACCACCCAGGTCCGGAATGTGTCCTTTGGAGAAATCGGATTGCCGAGTACCTTGGCCACGAGAGACCTCTGGCAGCACGCCGACTTAGGTCCGATGAGCTCCGTGTCTGTTCAACTTCCGCCGCATGGAAGCATGGTGTTGAAGCTCACCGAAGGGCCGAGCACCTGCCGTCCGCAGTCTGTCAACTTCCACCCGATCGCCGACTGGACTTACAACAACCCGCCACCACCCGTTTCAGCAACCGCCAGCTCAGGCCTGCCTGTGACCTACGAGGTCGCCCTTGGACCGGCGACGGTGCAGGACAACAAGGTGCAACCTACCGGCCAGCCCGGGACCGTCTACGTAGTGGCGAAGCAGAGTGGAGACAAAGCGACGTGTGCCGCGATTCCGCAGACGCAATCCTTTAACGCAACCGGTCCTCATCAGGACAACATGTTTCTCTTCGGGACCTTCACAAACTGGAGCCCCATACGCATGAAACTCCAGGGAGGTGTGTGGGTCGCTGATAACGTCTTTATCCCTGCTGGTGACGACCAGCTGAAATTTGCCAATACAAATAACTTTACCGGTACTGATTGGGGGGATGGCCAGGGGCTCTCAGGCACCGTAAAGGACACGACGGGTGGGGGACCCGACACTCAGTTCAGTGTGGCGCAGAACGGGTTTTACAAGGTGTCATTCAATGACGTCACACTCACTTACGATCTGACGCCGGAGTCCGTAACGGGGGCCCAATAGCGGTATGTGCTGTTTGAGCTTGACCGGGGGTATATGGAAGATCGGAGTGCGCGAATATGTGTTGAAAAATCCAATGCTCTCATCACTTCTTCAATGATGGCGAACCCATGAAGGCTCCAGCGCAGACGATGTAAGAGCGTCATCCAAGCAGCCAGTGGTGACTTCAGCGGAGATCGGGATGCACCGCGGACAACCGCTTGTAGCGGACAACTTGCACTCGATCTCGCTCAGGCCTGACACACCGGCTGGGTAGCTCGATAGGATGTGGAAAGCAAAGAAAGGCGAAGAAAGGTTGCTCATAGCGGTGGACAGATACACAGGGTGACCACATGCCGCCGGATTATCTAGGTGAGATACCTTCCGGGTATTTCACCGACCGTTCGGAACTTATGGAGTGTTCGTCTTTTGGCGCGGCTTTGTCAGGGAACCTGAAGCAACTCCAAGAACCCGTGAAGGTGATGGAACACAGGCGTATGTATCCGCTCGGAAAAGAAGCTTCAGCGAAGGCGATGCAGTGCCCGGACGCCTCAGGCGTGCCGGCCAACATGCTTTATCCGCAAGATGGCGCAGCCTTGGAGATGCTTGCCCGATTCATTGAACATGAATACGTTGACCTGCCGACATGTATATGCATTGGATGGCGGCAGAGCTAGGTATTGTGGAAGACAAGCCTTCCGCGCCTTAAGCCACCGCCCGCGCTGAGTTGGAGAAGGCGGCGCGTGCGGCCTTCCCTTGTAGCCGTCGCTGTACTCGGCTAGCGCCTGCGTGCCACGATGCGGCGCAACCGTCAGAGACTTCCCCTCATCCCACTTGTGCACGCGGGAAGCGATCCCGGATCTGTCCTCTTTTCACTGAAGGAGCAGCAACATGAACAATTTGCGCCTATTCCGAGTCTCGATAGCAGCTTTGGCCATCTCAGCATCCCTGAGTTTGCAGGCTCAGCAGCAACCCACGACCTCACAAACAACCCAGACGACCACCACCACGACCGCTACGGACTCATCTGCTATGTCGAAGTCCGAAATAAAGAAACAGCGGCGGCAACAGAAACACGAAGAGAAAGCGGCAAAGGCCCAGGCGAAGGCGGCAAAGCACCAAGCGGACGCAGCCAAGAGCCAGGCGGGCGCCAAGAAGGAGCAGAATAAGTCTGTGCAGGAGACCGAGAAGGCAGCAGTTCCCCAGTAGTGACCTTGGGGTCCCGGGTGGCACGACATAGCTCGGGGATGGCCTACAGGTTACGGGCTACAGCCTTCCCCGGCCCCATAAGGCGCATTTCGCAGCATTTTGCAGCGCGGGTCTGGCGGGGATTTCACGACTATTGCCTGACCAACTCCACGCGGCGATTGCGGGCGCGACCTTCTAAAGTGTCGTTTGTCTCAACCGGGCGGGATGCGCCGAAGCCGCCGGTGAGCAGGCGCTCCGGAGCGATAGAGTATTGGCTTACCAGGGCCTGCTTCACGGACGCGGCCCGGCGGCGCGAGAGCTCAAGATTATAAGTATCGCCGCCAATGTTGTCCGTGTTTCCTTCTACGGTCAAAGTCCAGTCCGGGTTGTCGGTCATTGCTTGCGCGATTTCTTTGAGCACCGGCTCGGACTCCGGCTTCAGCGTGTCCCGGTTGAAGTCGAAGTAGATGCCGTACGTGACGGCGCGCTTTTCCTTGATCAACTGCTTTTCCAATATGTTCTCGGGCTTGGCTACGGGGAAGTTGATCTTGACGATCTCCACGCGGAAGTTGCCGTTGTGGAGGAGCGGATTTTTGAGCCTCCAGTTCAGAACCAGTGGATCGGCCGGGTCATCCAACACGAAGATCTCGCCGTCACTCTTTTTCGGCCGCTGATCTGCGGGCCGCGGATCCTTGTCGGAAGTGTTCATCTCTCCCTTGAGATGAATCGCGGGGAGCTCGACGCGCTGGTCGTTCACGATCATCGGATAGTTCACGTCCTGGGGCTCAACCCGGGTGAGCAAGCCGGACTCATGAGTCAGCTTCGCGCCACCGCCAAAGTGCATGATGTCGACATATTCGAAGTTTGTCTGTCCGTTTGACCGGATCTCCTGAAAGGCTTTGTCGGACAGACGGTATCGCGTGAGGCCGTGCATCAGTTGCGGCAATCGTTGCGAGTTCACTGTCATGTAGCTGGTGGCTGACTGATAGTCGGTCTTGCAGTTCTGATTGGTGATGGTGAGCCCGCGCGACATGCTTCCGTTGTCGTTTTTGTACTCCTGGGTGGTGTTGGTGGTGGTGACGGTTGCGTCATCAATTGAGTCAATGGAGTGCCTCGCTTCCACGTCTCCATATTTGACGCCCCATGCGGTGGTGAATATGGTTCCCGGCTTGAAGGGGACTCGCGCATTGTCCTGTGCAGGAAGCGAGGACGCGCTGCACGGTGTCACCACGTCGCTCGCAGAGAAAACCGGGATGCCGTCGGCGACTGCGGCTTTACCGCTCAACGCGCTCAGCAATCCCTGTAACGCGTCCTTCGCATCCGGCGACCCACCCTTCGCCAGGTCCAGGCTCTTGTCGTTGGCGAGGCGGGAGAAGGACTGAGTCACGGCGCGGGTTTTTTGCCGCACTTTGTAACCCACATAGATCATGCCGCCGACCACCACTGCTCCAACCAGCAGGATGAGCACCAGCGCGATGCCGATCAGCTTCGGCAGCACAGAGCGGCTTTGCGGCGGCTGGCCAGCGCCACTGATGGGTGCCGGTGCGGGATACGAATTGTTTGGCGTCTGTGACCATTGCTGACTGCTGGTTGGCGCGGGAGGTGTGGTCTGCGACCATTGCTGGCTCGCACTCGATGCAGAGGGTGGCGTCTGTGACCATTGCTGATCGGGAGGTGTGGTTGAAGGTGGGGCTGAGAACGCCGCCTGCTGTCCTGACGCGCTGGCATTGCCCGCGCCACTGACTGCTGCAACATCTTCCCAGCCCTGGCTTGACACTGGAGCGTTGGCCGGCGCGGGCGCTGCGGATATGTCTACGGGCGCGAATTGCGAAGACGGAGCCGATGGCGAAGCCTCAGAAGCGAGAGGCGCGGCGACGGCGGTCCACTTGTCAGCAATGGAAGAAGTTTCCGGCGAGGCCGAGAAGGTGGCAGGATCGCCTTTCGCGGACGCAGTCACTGGAGTGAACTGGGCTGCTTGCTGCGAGGGCGTCGGCGAAATAGGTTGAGCCGGCGATGGGGCGGTCGCATTGGCGACGGCGCCTCCGCAGGCAGGGCAGAAGCGGACTTCGGGCGAGAGCGGCTTTCCGCAACGTGTACAGAACTGTGCCATGGTCGACTCCTTGCAATAGTGGTGTTTTCTGCGCTGCCGTTACACAAGGATCCGGCCGATACAAATGTTCTAGCCGGTGCAAATTTTCGCGTTGGGGACAGGCTGGTCGATGTCTTTTTTGAATATCGTGATCGTCTTGAGTAGTTCTTTCGGCATACCCAGCACGGTTGCATCGGCGCTTACCTGACCTTCGACATGGAGTGTGAATCGTTGACAGGGAACTAGGCTCATCATTCCTGAGTGAGACGCGGTGCTGGAGAGTACGACCTGGAAGGTACCCGCTGCCTCCGTTTTCAGAGCTTCCCGGGCCTTCTTCACGAAGTGACCGATCGTGGTTTTTCCGAGCAGCGCTGCGGCGCGCTCGGCGAGGGAGTCTGGAATTGGCGGAAGAAATTCTTGACATAGATATCGTGGTCGCGATTCGCGCCCTGCAGAGTCTTCTTCAGCGTCTCCGCGCTCACGCGCACGACCCCGTCTGCGTAGGTGACCTGATAGCGCGTGCCAGGCTGCTTCGAGAGATCGATGCCCGAAGACGTGTCGATAATGCTTGCAGGAGCACTGCCGGACACAGGGGAAATTGCCGTTGTCGGAGTAACTGGGGAATCGCTACTGCTGCGGCAGGAGAGCAGCGAAAAGCAGGCGCAGACGAGCAACAGCCAAACCATACGAAACAGAAAGAGGCGCGCGTGTCTCTGCATGGCAAGTCTCATTCAGGCCTGGCCGCCTCATTCAGCCTTGGCATCAGGAGGAACCTGGAAGGACCATGCTGCGTTAAAGATCATGCCGTCGCCCTGGCCGCGCATGATGTCGGCGCCGGAGAATTGCTTGGACTTGGAGAGCGGCCGGAGTGCTACGCCATATTCGCCGGGCAACAGCGGCGAGGTGGGGACAATCCTGTATTGTCCGCGCGCTGTCTTCTGTGTCTGGATGGCGACGCGATCTTCGAGGAAGTTCGAGTAGACCTGCCAGTTTGCGGCGGCGTTGGAGCGCGCATCCTCCTTGCCCTGCGTCGCACCCAGAAGGCGCGCCGAATTCTGCGCCGGTGTCAGCTTCAGGATCGCCGGCTCATAGTCATCCGCATTCACTCCCGGCACATCCGCGAAGCTCACCAGGAAAACAGGCAGGCTGCTGGACGAGACGTTGCTGGACGCGGCGCCGGTGATCCCCCACACGTACGTGACGGTAGGCTTGCGGCGTGCCATCATCCCGGACATCACACCGCCCGCCGTGTCCACCGCGGTATAGCCGGCATACGAACCGGTGCGGCCTGCAACGTCCCAGGCCGCTACGTTCACTCCCGCCTGCATTGACTGGCCGAGCACGGTATCGCTGGCCAGGCTGTTCATCGATGTGGGCTTGTTCTTTGTTTCGGCGAGCTGCACCTTCTCTAGCGGGATGTTCCGCGGAGAGCCGTTGACGAATAGTGCGACGGTCGGAATGTGTGTTGGCGCGGGAGCGGATGCGGCGGGAGCGGCGGCAGCAGCGGGCGCAGCGGCGCCAGCAGGATGTGTGGCAGAGTTTGCCGCGATCGCAGCTTCCAGCTCGCCTTGGGTCACGCCGGCCTTGTGCAAAGCCACGATTCCGTCGCTCGAGAGATCGAAGGCGGGAGCACTGGAATGGATCGAGGCGATGATCGCGGACTCGGGCACGCCAGCCTGTACCAGCTTCACCAAATCGGCATTGGTCATCGTGGGCTGGTGAGCCGGCTGCTGCGGCGCCTGCAATGCAGCTGCGGGCGCCGCAACAGCGAGAGCGAGAACCATCGGCAGAAACAAATGGGGCGACAGGAATTGGCGCAATCTCATGACGGACCTCCTCATTTAGTGCATTCCGTCGAGCGATCGTTTCAGGGATTTCCCGGGGCCCGGTTGCGGCGAGCAGGATGCTGCCTGGGGCAGGCAATGCAGAGTGTGCTCAGCCGTGCGGCTTTGGTGATGACAGCGAGATATATGCGACTTAGCGGGTCGGCGTCAAGAGATTTAGTGATATTCGTCTCAGTCGATAACTCATTCGGGAAAAACGAAGCTTGTGGAGAAAGGATGACTGCTCTGGCCAACCGCGCCGATGACAATGGCGAATGGCTGCGTGCCGGGGTCCGGCCTTCGATTTCGAGTTAGGGCCATTTTTCAGAATGACGCCCCCGGGGCGAGGTTGCCAACGGGGAACTGTGCCGTGCAAGCTGATGCCATGCCGGAGCTGCCGGATATTGCCGCTTATATCAGCGCGCTCGAACCGCGCATCGTTGGCCACAAGCTGGAGCAGGTGCGCGTGGCGAGCCCGTTTCTGCTGCGGACCGTGCAGCCGCCGCTCACCAGCGCCGAAGGGCGTACGGTGCACGAGCTGCGGCGCATCGGCAAGCGTATCGCGATCGGCATGGAGGGCGAGCTGTGGCTGGTGCTCCACCTGATGATTGCGGGACGCCTGCACTGGCGCGCGCCGGGTGCGAAGCTCGCGGGGCGGAACAGCCTGGCGGCCTTCGATTTTGCAGATGGCTCCCTGGTCTTAACCGAGGCCGGCACGAAGCGACGCGCATCGCTGCATGTGCTGAGCGGTGAGGAGGGATTGCGCGCTGTCGATCCCGGCGGTGTGGAGGTATTCGACAGCGATCTCGGCTCCTTCCGTGCAGCCCTGATGGCGGAAAACCGAACGCTGAAGCGCGCCCTGACCGATCCGCGAATTGTAAGCGGGATCGGCAATGCGTATTCCGACGAGATACTGCACGCGGCGCAGCTCTCTCCAATCAAGCTGACGCACAAGCTGGAGCCTGCGGAGTGGGAGCGCCTGTTCACCGCGACGCGGGAGACGCTGCAGCTTTGGATCGACCGGCTAAAGGCGGAAGCGAAGGCGGAGTTTCCGGAGAAGGTGACCGCGTTTCGCAAGGACATGGCGGTTCATGGGCGTTACGGACAGCCGTGTCCGCGGTGCGGCGAGACGATCCAGCGCATCCGCTATGCGGACAACGAGACGAATTATTGCGCGCGATGCCAGACCGAGGGCCGTGTGCTGGCGGACCGCAGCCTGTCGCGGCTGCTAGGGAAGGACTGGCCGCGTACGCTGGACGAGTTGGAGAGTATGACCAGGCGGGCCCGCGAAGATGGCGCCGGCGCAGCATCATCGGCTACGCAAATCAGGAAGTCGTGAGTTTCTAAAGACCGTGGAGGTGGTAGTGGAGGATCTCCTCCACTGCGACCAGCGCGAGAGTAGCGATGGAGAGGACGATCTGTAGGCGCTCCATGCGGAGCTTGTGCGGGCCTGGTGGTTGCTGCCGCCATTGCGAGGCCGGGCGACGGCGCAGGCGGCGGATCTGAGCGAGGACGACCAGATTCAGCAGCGAGCCGATGAGCGCGAAGACCATCATGGGGATGCGGAGCGCATCGGCATGGAAGCGGCCCACCATAGTGCCCGCTCCTGCACTGAGGACGAGCGATCCCAGGCCGACGGCGAAGCGCAGACCATTTGCGGCAGCAAAGAAGGTACAGATACTTTGCAGGAGAGCGAATAAGAAACTCGACCAGGCGACGGCGCCTTGAACGCGTCCCGCACTTTCTCTGGCCGCATCTTCAGCAGGCGCGAGGGGCCGGACTGGAGTCGTCGTCACGAGAACACTCCGCGGAGAAAGATTGCGTTCCATAGCAATTTTACATATTCCTGCGGTGGTTTCCCGGTACGAAGGAAATGCCGGCGCTGTCGGCCTAGAAGGATAGCTGCGGCGCGAGAAGGAGGGTCGGTTTGGACTCCACGAATGCGCGCACGATGGCAGACAATACGCCGCCGCTATCCGGCGAGGGCGGGTAGTTCACTGCCAGCCGCGGAACCTGTGCGGCGCAGTGCAGCATATCGCCGGAGGCCCAGGCGCCAGACTTCTGATACTGCCACTCGACGTCGAAGTGCTGCGGGTCGTTCACCGTATAGAGAAAGCGGTTTTTGGGAGCCGCGGATGAGTAGCGCAGAACATCGGTGCTGGTCACGGTCAGCGTGCGGCCATCCCAGCCGGGGCTTTCGAAAATGGCGTAGCCGGACGAATTCATGTCGATGAAGACCAGCTTGTCGTGTCCGGCATCGGTTCCCAGTTCGTAGCGGCCGACATAGCCTTTCGGCTCGATGTCGGTTTCGGTAAGGTCCACCCATTTGCCGTCAGCGCTGGGCTCGCCGTGATAGACCGACCGATGCTGACGGCCGTTCCCGGGAAAGCTGCCGGAACACTGCCAGTAGCCCGCAAAGCTGAATCCTGGGGGCGGCCTCAGAGAGGAGATTAGACAGAAGCCCGAACCCAGAACGACGATCAGGCTCATTGCCAGGACACGGAGCGAGGCTCGCAATGACTGTCGCATGCGAGACAGCCTAAGGCTGCTCTGGGACGCAATTACAGGGGTCATCGACGAACCGACCCCGGATTGCGACGAACCGTGCATTTCCTGCGCCGAACCGGTAAAGGAAACCGCCGTGGCGACCCATAGAATGTGTACGGTGGCGCAAATGGCTCCCAGCTCGCGCTTTCGCTCCTTCTGGCACTTCCAGGTGGCCGGATGGCTGCTGTACACGACAGTGGTGGCGGCGTCGATGTTCCCGATGCGCAGCATGCGGGACACCATCGCCTATCACGCCGCGTTCGTCGTGGCGGGATTTGCCTGCAGCTTCGTGATGTACGGAGTGTGTCACGCATTGTGGCGGGCGCGTGTTCCCCTGATTCGAGCATTGTTGACCTGCACGGTGGTCGCTTACGGACTGGGCATCGTGGTCTCTTCGGCCTCGTTGTGGGCGGAGATGCGCTTCGGTCGGGAGGCATCCTCGGACTTCCATTGGACCTATATCTTTGCGTATGCCGTTAGCAGCTCTTTTGTCCTGGCGTCATGGGGCTTCCTCTATTTCGGCATCAAGCACTACCATGCGCTCGAAGAAGAGCGAGGCCGGCTGCAGGCACTGGAAGTCATGGCGCGGCAGGCCCAGATGCGCGCCCTGCGCTACCAGCTCCAGCCGCACTTCCTGTTCAACACCTTGAATGCGATCTCCACGCTGGTCCTGGACAACCAGCCGCGGATTGCCACGCAGATGATCGCGCGGCTGGCGGACCTGCTGCGCAGGACACTGGATTCTCCGGATACGCACCAGGTGTCCCTGAAAGAGGAGATCGCGGTCACCAAGGAATATCTGGCGCTCGAAAAAGTCCGCTTCGGTTCTCGCCTGATGGTCACTTTTGCCATCGATCCGGCGACGCAGGAGGCAATGGTGCCGCGGTTCTTATTGCAACCCCTGGTGGAGAACGCGATTCGGCATGGCCTTGCAAAACGTCCAGATGGGGGCAATCTTTTCCTGCGCTCCGACATGGCTGGCGGCCGGTTGCGAGTGAGAATTGAGAACGATGGAGCGGAGGATGATGAGCCCGTGCTGCGGCGCAGCACGGCGGTGCCCCATCGCGGCGTGGGGCTGACCAATACCCGTGCACGTTTGGAGCAGATGTATGGGTACGAGGCGACGCTCGAAACCCATGCAACAGCCAACGGCACCTACGAAGTCCGGATCTCGATGCCGTTCAGTACGGTTGAGGAAGTGCCCGAGTTGCAGACGCTGGAGGCGCGGTGAACGTCAGAGTATTGATCGTGGATGACGAACCCCTGGCGCGGCGCGGTGTCACGCTTCGCCTTGCGGAGCACCCGGATATGACCGTGATCGGCGAGTGCGCCAATGGTGAAGACGCGATCCGTTCAGTGCTCGCGCTGAAGCCCGACCTGGTATTTCTCGATATCCAGATGCCGGGGATGTGCGGTATCGAGGTGCTGCGGGCGCTGCCGCAGGGGTCGACCCCCTGCATCATCTTTCTGACCGCCTACGATGAGTACGCGCTCGCCGCCTTCGAGGTGCAGGCGCTCGACTATCTGCTGAAGCCCATCGACAACGTGCGCTTTTTGATTGCGCTGGAGCGGGCACGGCGCAATCTGGCGCTGCAACAGCAGGATGTACTGCACAGCCGTTTCCAGAAGCTGCTGGAACTCCACACAGAACGTCAGGATGGAGGGCCCGCGAAGCGCTTCGCCATCCGTAACGGAAACCAGGTGGCGTTTGTGCAGTCGTCGGAGATCGATTGGATCGAGGCGGTGGGCGACTATGCGGGGCTGCACGTTGGCAAGAAAATGCATCTCTTGCGCGAGCCTCTGCACCTGCTGGAATGCCGGCTGGACCGCAGCGAATTCCTCCGCATTCACCGGTCGACGATCGTCAAACTCGATCGGATTACCCGGATCGAGCCGCTGGCAAACCGCGACTGCAGGGTGACCCTGCAGGACGGCACGCACCTGCGCGTGAGCCGGACGTACAGCAAACCGCTGCACGACCTGCTGCGTAACCGGGAGAGTACGTCCATTTCCCTGTAGTCAAACGATTGCGCCATCTCCTGCGAACGCAAAAAGTCTGCCCCGCCGCGGCTTCCTGTGGCTATGATGGGTAGGCACAATAACGTTATGTTGTGGATGGTGGCCTCCCGCATGAGCAAGTCCCTTTCGCTGTCCCTGGCTGTAGTTCTGGCAATCGCCGGCGGTACCTCGTTGCGCGCACAGCATCGCCACCATAATGAGCCGGCAGCGCCGGCCCAGAACCAACCCCAGAACCAACCTTGGATGAAGCCCGCACTCTCGCCGGACGAGCGCGCCGAGATGGTATTGAAGCAGCTCACGCTGGATGAAAAGATCGACCTGCTGCATGGCAATGGCATGCCGGGTTGGGGCAAGCCGCGCCCGAACGCGTATCTCGGCAATGGCGGCGCCGGCTTCACACTGGGCATTCCGCGGCTGGGTATTCCCTTCATCCAGATGAGCGATGCCGCGTATGGCGTGCGCAGCAGCGCGGAGAATGGCCGCTATTCCACCGCGCTGCCATCGAACCTGGGCTCGGCTGCAAGCTGGGACCCGCAGGCGGCGTGCGATTATGGCGCGCTGATTGGCCGCGAACTGCGCGCGCAGGGCTACAACATGACGCTGGGCGGCGGCGTGAACCTGACGCGGGAGCCGCGCAACGGCCGGACCTTTGAATACATGGGCGAGGACCCGGTGCTGGCCGGCACAATGGTGGGCAACCGCATCAAGTGTGAGCAGGCGCAGCACGTCATCGGCGACATCAAGCACTACGCGATGAACGACCAGGAGAGCGGCCGGAACGAGGTGGACTCCATCATCGACAAGCGTGCGATGCGCGAGAGCGACCTGCTGGCTTTCGAGATCGGCCTCAAGGTTGGCGACCCCGCCGCAGTCATGTGCAGCTACAACGGGGTGAACGGCGACTATGCCTGCGAGAACAAGTACCTGCTGACCGATGTGCTGAAAAAGGACTGGAACTTCAAGGGCTTCGTGCTCTCCGACTGGGGTGGCACGCACAGCACGGTGAAGGCTTCCGCTGCCGGACTGGATAACGAGGAGCCGGAAGACTTGTTCTACGGCGCCAAGCTGAAAGAGGCAGCGCAGAACGGCAAGGTGCCGATGTCCGAGATCGACGACCACGCGCGTCGCGTCTTACGCTCTGAGTTCGCAGCCGGGCTGGTGGACTTCCCCATACAGAAGAGTGTTGTCGACGTGGCAGGCGGTCTCGAGACGGCGCAGCATATCGAAGAGAGCAGTATTGTGCTGCTGAAGAATGAGCACAACGTGCTGCCGCTCGATGCCTCGAAGGTGCATTCGATTGCAGTACTCGGCGTGAATGCCGATACCGGGATGATCTCCGGCGGCGGCTCCGCGCAGGTGGACCCTCCGGGTCGTCCGTCCGCGGGCTGGCAGGCGCATGTGTGGTTTCCAACGTCGCCACTGAAGGCGATCGCAGCGAAAGCGCCCGGCGCGACGGTGCGCTACGGCGGCAGCGAGCCCGCCGCTGCGGCTGAAGCAGCAAAAGGCGCGGATGTCGCGATCGTCTTCGCCTACCAGTGGGAGAGTGAGGGCATGGACCTGCCCGACCTTTCCCTGCCGGATAACCAGGACGCGTTGATTGAGCAGGTGGCCGCGGCGAATCCGCACACCATTGTTGTGCTGGAGACGGGAACGGCTGTGACCATGCCGTGGCTCGATAAGGTCGAAGGCGTGGTGGAGGCATGGTACGCGGGCAGCAGCGGTGCAAAAGCGCTGGCCAATGTTCTGTTTGGTGACGTCAACCCAAGTGGCAAATTGCCGATGACCTTCCCCCGCAGCGTTGCCGACCTGCCGCACCCGCACTTGGTCACGCCGCCGCCTGGCGCGCAGGGCAAAGAGGCTGTCATGCGGACGGGTGAGGCGAAACCGACCTTCAGCGTGCACTATGACGAAGGAGTGAAAGTTGGCTACAAGTGGTACGACGCCGAGCACAAGCCGGTACTCTTCCCATTCGGCTACGGGCTCTCGTATACGAGCTATCGCTACTCTGGCCTGAAGCTGGGCGACGGCAACGATCATAGTGTCACGTTTACAGTGACGAATTCCGGAGATCGCGCCGGCGCAGAGATTGCCGAGGTGTATGCGGCACTCCCGGCGGCCGCCGCGGAACCGCCGAAGCGTCTCGTGGGTTGGGCGCGGGTATCTCTGAAACCGGGTGAGAGCCGCGAGCTCACAGTGGCGATCGATCCGAAGTATCTCTCCATCTATGATGAGCAGAAGGGCTGGACGCTGCTTCCGGGGCAGTACACTTTTCTGGTCGGCGGATCGTCCCAGGACCTTCCGCTGAAACAGGAGACAACGCTCAAGTAGGCTGGCGTCTCCCATCTGCAGACAGGAGACGTCTCCAGCACCGCGTGCGCATCGCTCTCTTTATCACCTGCTACAACGACACGCTGTTTCCGCGCACCGGGCAGTCGGTGGTGCGCGTGCTGGAGCGGCTGGGCCATACGGTGGAGTTCCCGCTGGACCAGACCTGCTGCGGCCAGATGCATTTCAATACTGGCTATGCTCGTGAAGCGTATCCGCTGGCAAAGCGCTTCGTCGAGATTCTTGGTGACGCCGAGGCAGTGTGCATTCCGTCCTCTTCGTGCGTCGCGATGATCCGTGACTACTATCCGGCGCTGGCCCGCGAGAACCACGATACGGAAATGGCGGCAGGGGTCGACCGGCTGCTGCCGCGCGTCTTCGAGTTCAGCGAGTTGCTGGTCGACCGGCTGGGCGTGACAGATGTAGGCGCGTACTTCCCGCACCGCGTCACCTATCACGCAAGCTGCCATGGGCTGCGCACTCTGCACCTCGGTGACAAGCCTCTGAAGTTGCTGCGCGCAGTGCGCGGGATCGATCTGGTGCCATTGGAAGGCCTGGAGCAGTGCTGCGGTTTCGGTGGAACCTTCGCCGTGAAGAACGCGGATGTCTCTGCCGCAATGCTGACGGAGAAGACACGCGCGGTGCTGAACACGCGCGCCGAGGTTTGTACAGCGTGCGACAACTCCTGCCTGATGCACATGCAGGGCATGCTGCACCGGCAGTTCGCCGGTGTGCGCACGCTGCACCTCGCGGAGGTGTTGGCCGGAACGGAGGATGCGCCCGCATGAGCCTTGTGCAACTCGATCCGCGTGCACTTGATCCCCGCGTACTGATCCCCACGTACTTGATCCAAAGACCGCGCCGCCATTTCCTGAGGCTGCGAAGGCCGATCTTCGCGACACGCAGCTAAGACGCAATGTGGCCCGGGCAACGGACACGATCCAGCGCAAGCGCGCCGCGCTGGTGGAAGAGAAGACCGACTGGCAGGCGCTGCGCGATGCGGGCGCGGCGATTCGGCGCGAAGCCCTGGTGAACCTTGATCGCTACCTGCTCGAATTCGAAGAGCGCTTCCAGGCAGCGGGCGGCACGGTGCACTGGGCCGCGAATGCCGCGGAGGCGAATCACATCGTTCTCGGCATTCTTCGCGAGCATGACGCTCGCGAGGTCATCAAGATCAAGTCGATGACGACGGCGGAGATCGGCCTGAACGAATATCTGGCGCGCCACGGCGTTGCCGCGCATGAGACCGACCTCGCCGAACTCATCCTGCAGCTTGGCCACGATCAGCCTTCGCACATCGTGGTGCCGGCATTGCACAAGAACCGGCAGCAGGTGCGCGAGATCTTTGCCCGGAGCATGGGGCTGCCGGAGTTGAGCGATGATCCCGAGGCGCTGACCGCAGCGGCGCGCCAATATCTGCGCGAGAAATTCCTGCGAGTAAAAACGGCCATCTGCGGCGCAAACTTTCTTATCGCGGAGACGGGCGGCGTCACCATCGTGGAGTCCGAGGGCAACGGGCGCATGTGCCTGACCTTGCCGGAGACGCTGATCGCCATCGTCGGCATTGAGAAGGTGATTCCGCGCTTCGCCGATCTCGAAGTGCTGCTGCAAACTCTTCCGCGTTCTGCGACGGGCGAGCGCATGAACCCATATAACTCGATCTGGTCCGGTGTCGTCCCCGGAGACGGGCCGCAGAACATGCATGTGGTGCTGCTGGACAATGGCCGCACCCGCGTTCTGCGCGATGCGATCGGCCGCCAGACGCTGCAGTGCATCCGTTGCGGCGCGTGCCAGAATGCGTGCCCGGTGTACCGGCAGACGGGTGGGCATGCATACGGCTCGGTGTATGCGGGGCCTATCGGCGCGATCCTGACGCCGCAACTCGAGGACATGCGACATGCGCAGTCGCTGCCGTATGCGTCGTCGCTGTGCGGCGCGTGTTACGAGGTCTGCCCGGTGAAGATCAATATTCCGGAGGTGCTGGTGCACCTGCGCGCGCGGGTGGTGGACCGTGGCCGCCGCAAGCTCGCTTCGCTCTTCGATCAGGAACGTGCCGGCATGATGATGATGGCCGCGATCTTTGCGAATCGGCAAAGATATGAAGCGGCGCAGCGGTTGGCGCGCACAGCGCAACGCGCGGTTCGTCATGGAGACGCGTGGTACCACTGGCTGCCCGGGATGGCGGGACGCTGGACCGAGACGCGCGACCTTGCGCCGCTGCCGCAGCAGACCTTCCGCGAATGGTGGCAACAGCGGGGGCGATCGTGAGCGGAGCGCGGAAGCCCAGCCGGGAGCGCGTGCTGGAGCGAATCAGAAAGGCAAACGTGCGGGCGGCTGGCCGGCAGGAACCGATTCCGCGCGGCTATGACCGCAACGGAACGCAAGATGCCGTCAAGACGCTGACACTGTTCCAGGAACGATTGCGCGATTACGATGCGCGCGTCTTTCCGATACGCCGCGATGAGATTGCTGTCCGGTCGGCGGAGATTCTGCTTGCCGGAAACAGGCGGCGCATCGTGGTGCCCGACGGGTTGCCGATGGCGTGGCGCGCGGATGGGCCGGAGTGGATTCCCGACCATGCTCTCTCCGTCGATGCACTCAACGCGGTCGATGGCGTCATGACGGCGGCTACGCTCGGCGTTGCTGTTTCGGGGAGTATTGTGCTGCAGCACGGTCCGGCGGAGGGGCGGCGAGTACTAACGCTGCTGCCCGATTACCATCTCTGCGTCATCGAAGCAGCGCAGGTGGTGGAGACGCTGCCCGAGGCTTTCGCGCGCCTCGATGCTGCGCGTCCGACTACCTTCTTCTCCGGGCCATCGGCTACAGCGGACATCGAGATGACGCGCATCAAGGGCGTCCACGGACCGCGCTTTCTGGATGTGCTGCTGGTCGAGGACTGAGCTCTGCGCGCGTCCGATTTGCCTGAATCACACGTTCAGGCGGTTCGCCGCAGCGACGCGTCCGTACCACAGTCCTGAGTCCTTGATGGTCCGTTTCTGACTGCGGAAGTCCACGTAGGTCAGCCCGTAGCGCTCGGTATAGCCATTGGCCCACTCGAAATTGTCCAGCAAACTCCAGGCGTGGAATGAACGCACGCGCGCGCCGTCCGCGATGGCGCGCGCAAGCTCCGCGAGTTCTGCGCGAAAGAACTGGGTGCGGCGCGTGTCGGGAACGCTGCCCCGCTCATCCGGCGAGTCGAGATAGCTGCATCCGCTCTCCGTGATCTCGATGATGGGATGGTTGTACTCGCGTGAGATCTGCGTGACGAGATCGTAGATGCCGCGCGGCCAGATCTCCAGGCCCGCATCCGTCAGCGGACCTTCGGTCGGCATGACTGCTCGAAAGCGCGTGTATGGGTCTCGGCCGGTCGAAGGATCTGCCTCAATCTCGGTTCCGCTAAAGCCGCCCCCGGTTTGTTGCGCGCCGCTAGCGTCGGAGACGATGCGCCGGTTGTAATAGTGAAAGCCCACCCAGTCGAGCGGCGCCAGCATGATCTTTTCATCGCCGGGCTGGAAGCCCATCAGCTCATACGGCGGCTCACCAACGAACGCCTTGGGATAGCGGCCGTGCATGGCAGCTTCCAGAAAGAACACGTTGTTCATTGCGTGATAGCGCGCGGCTGCGGCACGGTCGGCTTCTGAATCGCTCTTCGGGTACGCAGGAGCCATGCCATAGGCGCTGCCCACCGTCGCCTTCGAAGATGCAGCCTTGATGGAGCGAAGAGCTTCGCCCTGTGCCAGGCTCACGGTGTGCGCAGCCTTCAGAAAGTCGCTGAAGTTGGCTCTGCCGGGAGGGAATGCGCCAACGCCGTAGCCCATATAGGTGAACGACCAGGGCATGTTGAAGGGCGCCCATACCGTGATGCGATCTCCCAGATGCTTTGCGAGTATGCCCGCATAATCCGCGTAATAGCCGGCGAGATCGCGGTTCGGCCATCCGCCGCGATCCTCAAGAGCCTGCGGAAGATCCCAGTGGTAGATGGTGCAGAAGGGACGGATCTTCGCTTCGAGCAATGCGTCTGCGAGCCGGCTGTAGTGATCGAGGCCTTTTGGATTTGGCGCGCCTACGCCTGTGGGCTGGATACGTGGCCACGAGATGGAGAAGCGGTAGCTCTTCTGATGAAGCTGCTTCAGGATGGCGATATCTTCGCGGTAGCGGTGATACTCGTCACAGGCAACATCGGCCGTGGCGCCGCCGCGAACTTTACCAACGGTGTGCGTGAACCGGTCCCAGATGGACTCGCCCTTTCCGTCTTCGTTCCACGCGCCCTCCACCTGGAATGCCGCAGTCGCCATGCCCCAGAGAAAGCCTTCGGGAAATTGTGCGTGCGCAATCTCGTCAGCGCCAATCGCGCCGGGCGCTTCCTGTGGAGGCCGGCTCGTAGTTGTTGCAAGTGTCTGGGATAGAGGTAGCCCGGCCATGGCAGCGGTCTTCAGCGTATCGGCGAGGAACTGGCGACGATCCATACGGTCCAATCTCCGAGGAAAGCAAGGTAGCAAGCCAAATAAGCTGAGTCAATCGTTTGCTTACGCCTATCAGGAAGCAACGGAGAGGCCGCTGGTTGCGTCTGCGTGACGGTCTATTCCTTCGTCTCCCGATGACGAAGGAATCGGAGAACGTCAACATAGCTACGTCGCTTACGGCATGCGTTCGCAGGGCCGGCTGCGTTGATCCTCTATAGCTTGTAGCCGCCCGCTTCGAGCTGGCGCTGAGCTACCATGCGGCTCAACGCGATCGTATCCTCGGGCGTGTGCTTCAAGAGCCGGCGCAGGATAGCCAGTTGTGTGCGCAGCATGTCACCTTCAGCAACTGCTGCGAGAACACGTCGCGAGGCCTTTTCAACGACTGCCAATGCATCCGCAGCGAACAATTTCACGATCGCCCGCGCAGTCTGGGCCTGCGATTTTTGCGCCTGTGCCCCCAGCTTGCGTGCGCGCAGCAGAGCCGACTCAAGCGCGAAGACCTGCATGGTCATGTCGGCCAGATCACCCATGATCTCCTGTTGCTCCGCGAGCGCCTGCATGTACTTCTGTGTGGCCGCGCCGGAACAGAAGAGAGCGGCTTTTTTCAGATTGGAGAGCAGGGCAGCTTCCGCTGCGAGCGGATCATCGGTATCGTCGGCGCCATCGAACGAGGGCGGCTCCATGACCTCTGCCATAAGTTTCTTGATCGCGCCCAGCAGGGGTAATTGCCCGGCAGCCGCGCGCTTCATCAGCCAGCCGGTAATGATCAGCCGATTGATTTCGTTCGTGCCCTCGAAGATACGATTGATGCGCGAATCGCGATAGGCGCGCTCTGCCGGGTACTCCTCCACGTAGCCGTAGCCGCCATAAATCTGCAGCGTGTGGTCGACCACCATGTCCAGCATCTCGGATCCCCAGACCTTCAGAATCGAGCACTCTACGGCGTACTCTTCGATCTTCTTCTGGATCTCGCGCGCATTGGTCGCATTCTCTCCTTCGAGCGAGCCCAACGCTGCATCGATCATGCCGATGGTGCGATAGGCCATGCTCTCGCTTACAAAAATGCCGGTTGCGCTTTCGGCGAGCTTCTGCTGGATCAGCCCGAATTCACCGATGGTTTTGCCGAAGGCCTTGCGCTCCTTGGCATAGCGAACTGCGTTTGCCAGCGAATTCTTTGCGCCGCCGATCGCGCTCGCTCCCAGCTTGAAGCGGCCGATGTTCAGGATGTTGAATGCAATGTGGTGCCCCTTGCCGAGTTCCCCGAGCAGGTTGCCAACGGGAACCTGGCAGTCGGTGAGGATAAGCGGGCAGGTGGATGAGCCGCGGATACCAAGCTTGTGCTCCTCCGCGCCCACAGCGAAACCGGGCGTGTTGCGCTCGATAAGGAAGGCGGTGAATTTTTCGCCATCGACCTTGGCGAAGACGGTGTAGACGTCGGCGAAGCCGCCGTTGGTGATCCACATCTTCTCGCCGTTCAGGATGTAGTGCTGTCCGTCGGGCGACAGCACGGCGCGTGTCCGCAGGCTCATCGCGTCCGAGCCGGAAGACGCCTCGGAGAGCGCATACGCACCTACCCACTCACCGGTGACGAGCTTCGGGAGATACTTCTGCTTCTGTTCCGGCGTGCCGTACCAGATGATGGGGAGCATGCCGATGCCCACGTGCGCGCTGAAGGTAGTGGCGAAGCTGCCCAACACGGAGAGCTTCTCTCCCACGATCGCCGACGTGACCTTGTCCATCGCCAGCCCGCCGTATTCCTCCGGCGTGTCAGTAGCCATCAGGCCGAGCTCGCCCGCCTTCGCCAGCAGGGAGCGCGTGACTTTGTAGTCCTTCGCCTCGATCGCGTCGGCCGCCGGCAGGATTTCCTTCTGCGCAAAGTTCGAGGCGGTTTCGGCGATCTGCCGCTGCTCGTCGTTGAAATCTTCCGGCGTGAAAACCTCCTGCGGAGTACGCTCTTCCAGCAGAAAGCTGCCACCCGCAGCTGCTTTCACCGTGGTCTTCGGATGTGTCGCCGGCGTTGCCATCATGTCGCTCCAGTGGTTACAGAATCAATTCAGGTTCTCAAAGATACCGGCCGCGCCCATGCCGCCGCCAACGCACATCGTTACCAGTCCGTAGCGCACCTTGCGGCGCTGCATCTCGTGCAGCAGCGTCGCGGTGAGCTTGGCGCCGGTGCAGCCCAGTGGATGGCCCAGGGCAATCGCTCCGCCGTTCACGTTGACCAGGTCAGGATCCAGACCCAGCTCGCGGATGACAGCGAGCGATTGCGCGGCGAATGCCTCGTTCAGCTCGACGAGGCCGATGTCCTGAAGCTTCAGGCCGGCGATCTTCAGTGCCTTGGGTATCGCATGGACCGGGCCGATGCCCATAATGTCCGGTGCGCAACCAGCCGTCGCAAAGGCTACAAAGCGGGCCATCGGCTTCATGCCCAATGCCGCGGCGCGCTCCGCACTGGTCACGATGGTTGCAGCCGCGCCATCGGAGGTCTGCGAAGAATTACCAGCAGTGACGGTGCCCTTGGTGTGGAAGGCGGGCTTCAGCTTCGCCAGCGCTTCTGCCGAAGTGTCGGCCCGTGGCCCTTCGTCAATCTGGAAGCTGCGCTTCTGCTCGGTGGGTCTGGCCGAACCAGACTTCGATGAGGCAGGAGGGGGTGTGCGCTCAGTCCACTCCACCGGGACGATTTCATCTGCAAAGCGCCCCTCGGCGATCGCCCGCAGCGCCTTCTGGTGGCTGGCCAGGGCAAATGCATCTGCGTCCTCCCGCGAGACATGAAAGCGCTCGCCGACGCGCTCTGCGGTGAGCCCCATCGAAAGATAGGCGGCGGGCAGGTTGTCCACCAGCCACGGGTTGGCGCTGATCTTGTGGCCGCCCATTGGAATCATGCTCATCGATTCGGTGCCGCCGGCTACCACCACCGATGCGCCACCGCCGCGGATACGATCTGCCGCCTGCGCAATCGCCTGCAGGCCGGAGGCGCAGAAACGATTCACGGTCATGGCGGAGACTTCGACCGGCAGGCCGGCGCGCAGACTCGCAATGCGGGCTACGTTCATGCCCTGTTCCGCTTCCGGATGCGCGCAGCCGAGGATCACATCGTCCACCTCGCTTTTATCGAGTTGCGGCACGCGCGAGAAGGCGCCTTCGATGGCGGTGGCCGCCAGATCGTCCGGGCGCGCGGTGGCCAGGCTTCCTCTTCCTGCTTTGCCGACCGGAGTGCGGACGGTGCTTACAATCACTGCTTCCTGCATGACTAATTCCTCAGTGGCTTCCCGCTGCTTAAGGTGTAGGCGATGCGCTCCTGCGTCTTGCGTTCACCGCAGAGCGAAAGAAACGCCTCGCGTTCGAGGTCGAGATAATACTGCTCGGTGACGCGTGTGCCCGGAGCCACACGGCCACCGCTCAGAATGTGCGCGACATGCCCCGCGACCTTTACGTCGTGCTCGCTCGCGTAGCCGGACTGCTGCATGATGTAGGCGCCAAGCTTCAAGGTCGCGCGCACGCTTTCGCCGGCGGCCGGAATATCCGTGCGCATCACCGGCGGGAAGTAGCCGCCATCGGCAAGCGCTTCTGCTGCTGCCTTTGCATCCAGCAGCAGCCGCTCGCGGTTCAGCGTAATGCCATCCTCGGCCGTGAGCAGGTTGAGCGTGCGCGCCTCCGCCGCAGAGGTTGAGACTTTAGCCATCGCGATGGTCTCGAATGCCTGCTTCATCGTGTCGACCAACTCAGTCGAGATTGCGACTCGCGATGCATCGCCAAAGGCGCGAATCGCTTCGTCGGTCGCCTTCAGCGCGAACTCCTTCGTGCCCCCGCCGCCCGGAATGAGGCCAACGCCGGTTTCCACCAGCCCCATGTAGAGCTCGGCGTGCGCCTGACGCCGTGCTCCATGGAGTGAGATCTCCGTGCCGCCGCCCAGGCAGAGCGCGTAGGGGGCGACGACCACCGGCCGCGGGCAGAACTTGATGGACTGCGTCATGCGCTGGAAAGCGCGGATGGTCAGCTCGACATCCTCCCACTCGCCCTCCTGCGCAGCCAGCAGCAGTTGCATCAGGTTTGCGCCCACCGAGAAGTTGTCGGCATCGCTCGAGATCACAAAGGCACGGAAATCGCGAACCGCATCGGATGCGGGCTCGAGCGTCTTCGGAATCAGCCGCATGATGTCGTCGCCGATCGCGCTCTTCTTGGAGTGCAGCTCGATGCATGCAACGCCGTCACCCAGGTCGATGAGTGAGGCGCCAGGGTTGCCGCGAATCACGCCGTTGCTGGCGCGGAACGTGGCGATGCGTGCCACGCCTGCTGCACGCGATACCGGCTGGTAACTCCGCGTCGCCGGATCGTAGCTCGCCGCGCCATTGCCGCTGTACCAGGTGGCCGCGCCGCTGGCCAGCATGGTCTCGACCACCGGGCTGACGCGCTCGCCCGCTGCCTGCATGCGCTTCACCGTCTCGGCAACGCCCACGGCGTCCCACATCTCGAATGGCCCGAGTTGCCAGTTGTATCCGGCACGCATGGCGGCGTCGATGCTGGCTGCCGAATCGGCGATCTCGGGCAGGCAATCGGCCGTGTAGTTCCACAGGCGCGTCAGCAGCTTCCAGTGGAAGCGCGCAGCCTTATCCTTCTTCTGATCGCCCGTCTGTCCAGTTCCGACCAGCATCCGCAGCCGCTCGGGCAGCGAGTCTATGTTCTTCGCCATATCGATCGCCGGCAGCTTCGGCTTCGAGGATGGCTGATACTCGAGTGTCTTCAGATCCAGCACCAGGCGTGCGTCCTTGCCGTCGGCGCCGCGCTGCTTCTTATAGAAGCCGCCGCCGGTTTTGTCGCCGAGCCATTTCCGCTCCAGCATTGTTTCGAGGAACGGCGGCAATGCCGCTTGACCACCGGCATCCTGTCTGGCCTTAGCAAAGTTCCGCGCCACATGCGAGAGGATGTCCAACCCCACCATGTCCGCGAGCCGGAAGGTGCCGGTGCGCGGCAGGCCGATAGCGGTGCCGGTCAGCGCGTCCACTTCCTCGACGTTCAGACCCTCTTCCTCCATCACCCGCAGCGTCTCCAGGATGAAGAAGGTGCCGATGCGGTTGGCGATGAAGTTCGGCGTGTCGCGCGCGCGAACGACTTCCTTCCCGAGGTTCTGATCGAGGAAGCCGGAGAGCGCCGCCATCGCCGCCGGATCGGTATCCGGGCCGGGAATGACCTCCACCAGGCGCATGTAACGCGGCGGATTGAAGAAGTGCGTGCCGAACCAACGGCGGCGCAGCTCGGCCGGCAGCACGCTGGCTATCGAGCCGACTGGAATGCCACTGGTGTTGGTGGTCAGGATGGCGTGCGGCTGCACATGCGGCGCTACGCGTGCCAGCAGTTGCTGCTTGATCTCCAGATTCTCGGTGACCGCCTCGATGATCCAGTCGCACTCGGCGAGCTGCTCCAGATCGTCGTCGAAGTTGCCGGTGCGAATGCGCGCGGCGGCGGATGGCGTATAGAACGCAGCGGGCTTGCCCTTCTTGAGCGCATCCAGTGCTTTTTCCGCAACTGCGTTGCGCGGGCCATCGCTCGCGGGAAGGTCCAGCAGCAGCACGCTTACACCGGCATTCGCCAGATGCGCGGCAATGCGCGATCCCATGGTGCCCGCGCCCAGCACCGCGGCTTTGCGCAGCAGCGGGGCCGGCCGGCGTTGTCGTAGTGGCTTCTCGCTCAACAACTGCTTCCATGTTCTCCTCGTCGGGGCTTCTATCCCTGTAATTGAGCGCTGTTCTTGAATACGAACGAGCCAGCCTGCGCCACTTCCGGCAGGCGGTCGGCGACCAGGCCACCCGTCAAAATCCGCACATACTGGCTGGTGATCGCGCTTAGTTTCAGTGGACCGGCCGGCTCATACCAGGCCGCCATTCCGTGGATGGCTCCCGCCAGAATGAAGGACGCAATCTTGGCATCGCAGGATGCAATGGACCCGTCCCGGATGCCGCTCTCGATGATGGCGCGCAGCCGATGATCTATCTCGCGTTTGCGTCCGCGCACCAGCTTGCGGCCGGCCTTTGACAGCTCGCCATCGTCCAGCCGGGAAACCGCCCGGCCGAAGTCGCCGGTGATGATCCGGATGTAGCCCGCGATAAAGTCTGCTACCTTGTCCAGTCCGGGCTTTTCATCGGCTTCGATCGTGTCCAGCATCTCATCGATCAGGTCCGTCCCCAGCCGGTAGATCTCCACCAGGATCTCCTCTTTGTTGCGGAAATAGTGGTAGAGCGCCGGTTTTGTGATGTTCAACTGCATGGCGACATCGTCCATCGACGTGCGCCCATAGGAGCGCTCCAGGAACATGCGAACCGCCGTATGCAGCACGGCCACCCGCTTACCGTCCGGATTGCGTTTGCGATCGGCGAACAACCGGCGATGCGGTTGCAGCGACGCGGACTGCCTGGGCATCGTTCCACTCCGTCAGCGATTGACACTGCCGCTACCAGTTGATATCTTACTCGCCGGTAGGATACGCATCAACTCTTCTACGCGCTCCGGCCTCGATTGCGCAAGCAAATTTTCGCGGGCGGCTTACCAAGGTAAGAGCGCGGCCCCGGTTACTGCCGCATGAATACTGCCGTGCTCGCCCTGGCTCTCAACTACGAGACGATCCATTACTCGGAGCCGCCGTCGTTCTCGACCATGGAAATGGTCCTGCTCGCTATCCTCATTGTGCTTTCGCTGGTGGGCTTCTTCGCTCGTTTTGATCGCGTATTACGGAACATCCTTACGGCGAGGAAAGATCCCGACTTCCACCTCGCCCCGGTCGGAAAGCGGGTATGGGACTTCTTCTGGGAGGTGCTCTGCCAGGCCAAGGTGATCAAGGAACGTCCGCTTCCTGGCCTCGCGCACGCCTTCGTCTTTTGGGGATTTCTCGCCTTCGCGCTGGTCTCGCTGAACCACTTCGCGGCCGGCTTCCGAGTTGGCTTTCTCGACGCCGATAGTTGGGTCGGCGGCTTCTACTTCTGGTTCGCGGCGGTCTTCGCTCTGCTGGTAGCCATCTCCATCGCCGGACTCTTCGTCCGCCGCTTCTTCGTGCGGCCCATCTGGCTGGGACGAAAAGTCTCCTACGAATCCGGCGTGATCGCGTTCCTCATCTTCGCCCTGATGGCCACCTATCTCGCGGCCTTCACCATTCCATCCACCTCGTCACTGGCGCGCGGTTTGTGGTGGACGCACGCGCTCTGCATCCTGATATTCCTGCCGCTCATCCCGCATACCAAGCACCTGCACCTGGTCCTGAGCCCCATCACGATCTTCCTTTCGCGCGGCGAGTTCAGCCATATCCCGCCGCTCGCCGGCGATGAGGACTTCGGTCTGGTAGCGGGTAAGGATGTGACGCAGCTCGTCTCCCTGCAGGCCTACTCCTGCGTGGAGTGCGGCCGCTGTTCCGAGCACTGCCCGGCCACCAACACCGGAAAGATCCTCAACCCGAAAGAGATCATCCTCGGCGTGCGCAGCTATCTGAACGATCTCGGTCCACACTCCGAGGAGCCGCTGCTCGGCAAATACAACTCGCAGGAGGCAGCCTTCCAGTGCACCACCTGCGGCGCCTGCGAATACCAGTGCCCGGTCGGCATCGAACATCTGCCCATCATCATCGGATTGCGGCGCGGCGCCGTGAACACCGGGGCCTGGGAGGATGACTACGGCACCAAGCTCTTCCTCGCACTCGAACGCAACGGCAACGCCCTGGGCATGAGTGCAACCGAGCGCGACAAATTCATCAAGAAGCAGGAGCTGCCCATCTTCGACGGCTCGCAGGAGTACTGCCTGTGGCTGGGTTGTATGGGCGCTTACGATCCGCAGGGGCGGGAGATCATCGCTTCATTCGCGAAAGTCATGGACTACCTCGGCACCTCCTACGGGGTTCTCAAGAAGGAGAAGTGCACCGGCGATCCCGTTCGCCGCCTGGGCAACGATCTTGTCTTCCAGCAGCTCGCGGAGCAGAACCTGGAGATCATGAAGCAGCAGAAAGTCACAAAGATTGTGACGATCTGTCCGCACTGCGTCCGCACCATCGCCAAGGATTGGAAAGATTACGGCGCATCGCCTGAGATTGAGCATCACAGCGAGTTCATGGCCCGCTATCAGGACAAGCTGCCAAGCATTTCGGAATCAGGTCCGGATCGGCCCAGCATCGTCTATCACGACCCCTGCTACCTGGGCCGCTATCGCGGCTCTTACGACCAGCCCCGCGAGGTGCTCGCACATTCCGGCAAGGTCATCGATCCGCCGCGCGCGCGGGAGCGCTCCTTCTGCTGCGGGGCGGGCGGCGGCCTGGTCTTCCTGGGTGAAGAGTCGGGCAACGCGCGCGTGAGCCATGTGCGCGCGAAGGAGCTGGCCGATACGGGCGCCAGCATCGTAGGCGCCGCATGCCCCTTCTGCAACACCATGTTTCGCGATGCGCTGGCCGCTGTCAGCGATGCTCCGCCACAGCTTCTCGACATCGCGCAGATCACGGCGCAGTCCATCGCTAATGCAACAGCAACATCGTCGAACGGAGCACCGAAAGTATGAAGATCATTGTTGCCATCAAACAAGTCCCGGTCCGGGATTCAAGCCTGCGCATCGACGCGGCTAGTCACTGGATCGATGAAGACGATCTCAGCTATGAGATCAACGAGCCCGATGCGTACGCGCTCGAAGAGGCGTTGCAGTTGAAGGAGAAGCATGGCGGCGAGGTGATCGCGGTGCTCGCCGGTCCGGAACGCGGCGCGCAGACCATTCGCGAAGCGCTGGCCAAAGGCGCGGATCGGGCCATCCACATTGAGTGCGACGACCTGGCCTCGCTCGACACGCTGGGCATCGCCAGCCGCCTCGCAGCGGCCATCAAAGAAGAAAACGCGGACCTCATCCTCACCGGCCTGCAATCGGACGATCTTGGCCTCGGCCAGACCGGCGTCGTCCTCGCCGAACTGCTCGGCATCCCGCACGCAACAATCATCATGCAAGTGGAAGCAGGTGACGGCTCCATCAAGGTAAAGCGTGAGCTCGAAGACGGCTGGTTCCAGCATGTCGAAATGCCGCTGCCCGCGCTGCTCACGATTCAGTCGGGCATCAGCAAGCTGCGGTACGCAACGCTGATGGGCATCAAGAAATCGAAGACCAAGGAGGTGCGCCGCGTCGCGGGAGGCGATCTGCCGCAGGCTGCCGCACCGACCGTGACGCTCGAGCGCGTCTACCTGCCGGAAAAGAAAAAGGAGACGCAGCTGATCGAGGGCTCGCCCAAAGAGGCAGCCGCGAAGCTGGTCGAAAAACTGAAGTTTGAGGTGCGGGTAATATGAGCGGAATCCTTGTGGTACTGGAACATCGCAGCGGTGCTTATAACCGCATGTCGTGGGAGGCGCTTGCCGCCGGGCAGCAGATCGCCTCAGCATCCGGTGAGCCGCTTTCTGCCGCCATTGTCGGCAGCGATCTCGAAGCGCTGAACGGTGAGCTCGCCGGCAAAAAGCTCGAACAGGGATATCGCGTCGAGCATGCGCTGTTAAAGGATTACACCGCAGATGGTTACGTGTCGGCGCTGGAGCAACTCATCAAAAAGCTCGAGCCGGCCTTCGTCGTGTTCCCGCACACCTATCAGGTCCGCGACTTTGCGCCGCGCCTGGCCACACGCTTTGGACAGGTGCTGCTGGCGGATCTGGTTGGCCTCCGCAAGGATGGCGACAGCTTCGTCTTCGTCCGGCAGCTCTTCCAGGGCAAGCTCAACGCGGATTACCGCCACCCCGGCTCAGGACCCTGTTTCCTCTCGGTGCAGGCAGGCGCCTTCCGTGCCGAGTCGCTCGAGGCGGGGAGCGCCAGCATCGAAAGCTTCGCACCGCAGCTCGACGCAAGCGCGATCCGCAGCAAGCCGGAGGCGCCGTTCCGCGAGGCAGCGCAGACGGTCGACCTCTCCTCCGCCCCCATCATCGTCTCGGTGGGCCGCGGCATCAAGGAGCAGGACAACCTGCCGATGGTGGAAGAGCTGGCGCAGGCGCTCGGCGGCGAGATTGCCGCGTCGCGCCCCATCTGCGACAACGGCTGGCTGCCCATGGAGCGGCAGGTCGGCAGCTCCGGCCAGACCGTTTCGCCCAAGCTCTACCTTGCCATCGGAATCTCCGGCGCCATCCAGCACCTGGTCGGCATGAAGGGCTCAAAGACCGTCGTCGCGATCAACAAGGATGAGAATGCGCCCATTTTCGAGGTGGCCGACTACGGCATCGTCGGCGATCTCTTCGAAGTTGTGCCCGCGCTCACC
Organism: uncultured Acidobacteriaceae bacterium; assembly: GCA_963757575.1. Taxonomy (GTDB): domain Bacteria; phylum Acidobacteriota; class Terriglobia; order Terriglobales; family Acidobacteriaceae; genus KBS-83. The sequence continues at coordinate 37,511 of CAVWSD010000002.1, read as the reverse complement.
GAGGCCGTGAAGAAAGCCAAGGGCGCGTAAGGATCGCAGCGGCATCAGGGAAATTGATCTAGTACCCTGCTGTTCAGTCACCTGAAGCAGTGCACCCGGAGGCGATCTGGATGGCGCAGTGGAGCGATGAGTTTCTTCCGCTGGGGCGGGCGTATCACTGGGAGCGCGTCCGCGGGCGCGAAGTCTATCTCGTCCAGCCCATGAGCGACGGCACCGTTCGCTCCTGGACCTGGCAGCAAGCGATGGATGAGGCGCGGCGCATCGCCGCCTTCCTGCGTGCCCGCGGATGGGAGCCGGGAGCCCGCATCGCCACGCTCGCGCGCAACAGTGCATGGTGGATGATTGCCGAGCTGGGCGCGTGGATGGCCGGTCTGGTCACCGTGCCGCTCTATCCCTCGTTGCGCGCCGACTCCATTCATAACCTGCTGCAGCATGCCGATGTACGCGCCTGCTTTGTCGGTGCGATGGATGATCGCGAGGCTATGCAGCAGGGCATTCCGGTGGGCATTCTGCGGATCGCCATGCCCAATGCCGCGCCGGACGTGCTGCGTGGTTGCGATCGCCGCTGGGACGACATCGTGGCCGAGTGCTCGCCCATCTCCGACTCGCCCGCGCGCTCCGGCGATGAGCTGGCCACCATCATCTATACCTCCGGCACTACAGGCGAGCCCAAGGGCGTGATGCACCGCTTCTCCGTGTTTCCCCACATGGGCGACAGCATCGCCCGGCTGGTCAACATGGACAGCAATGAACATTTCATTTCGTATCTTCCGCTGGCACATATTGCCGAGCGCGGCGTGATTGAGGCAACCAGCCTGCACATCGGCTGCACCGTCTACTTCACCGCCGGGCAGGACAGCTTCCTGGCGGACCTGAAGCGCGCGAAGCCGACGCTCTTCTTCTCCGTCCCCCGCCTGTATCTGCGCTTCCGGCAGGGCGTGCTGGAGAAGGTGCCGCAGCCGAAGCTCGATCGCCTGCTGCGCATCCCCATTCTGCGCGGCATTGTCAAGCGGAAGATCCTGCGCCAGCTTGGTCTGGACTCGGTTCGCTTTGCAGCCTCCGGAGCCGCCCCACTGCCGGCCGAAGTGCTCGCCTGGTATCGCAAGCTCGACCTGGGACTCGTCGAGGGCTACGGCCTCACGGAGACGGCCATCACGCACGCGCCCCGCCCGGAAAACTTCCGCATGGGCTATGTCGGTCCGGCGCTGCCCGGAGTCGAAGTGCGCATCGGAGCGGATGACGAGGTCCAGATGCGCAGCCCCATGAACATGATCGGCTACTACCGCAACGAGGATGCTACGCACGCCTGCTTCACCGCCGACGGATTCTTCCGCACCGGCGACAAAGGCGAGCTGGCGCCGGATGGCCAATTGAGGATCGTCGGCCGCATCAAGGAGCAGTTCAAAACCAGCAAGGGCAAGTACGTTTCGCCGGTGCCGATTGAAAAGCGCTTCAGCATTCATCCCGCGCTCGAAGCCACATGCGTCATGGGCGACGGGCGGCCGCACCCATTCGCGTTATCTGTCCTCTCCGCCGAGGCTCGCAGGCAATGCGAAACAAACGGGCTGGGCGGCGAACTTGGCCGCTCGCTGGAGAGCCTGCTGACGCAAATCAACGGCGAACTCGATCCCCATGAGCGTCTGCAGCTCCTTGCACTCGTCGACGGGCCGTGGGACATCGAGAGCGGCCTGATTACTCCGACCATGAAACTGAAGCGTCACGCGCTCGAGGAACGCTATGCCTCGCGCGTCGATGGATGGATTGCCGCGCAGAAGCCCGTCGTGTGGGCGCGTGGGCTATGAGCGAGAGCGTCCTCCTCAACATTGCCGGACGAGACCTCGAGACCCGCCACATCACGACTCCGCGCTCCCGGGGCACGATCGTTCTGCTGCATGAGGCTCTCGGCTCCGTCTCGCACTGGCGCGATTTTCCGGAGCGGCTGGCGGAGCGCTGCGGCATGGATGTGCTGCTCTACTCGCGCCTCGGCCACGGCCAGTCGGAGGGTCCGCCGGAAGAGCGCAGCCGCCGCTATTTCGAGCAGCAATCGCTCGAAGTGCTGCCCGCGTTGCTGGCCCATTTCGCAATAGAGCGCCCGGTGCTGTTCGGGCACAGCGAAGGCGCTGCCATCGCACTGATCTATGCCGCAACGCATCCGGAGACGGTACGTGCGCTGGTGCTGGAATCGCCGATTCTCCTTCTGGAGCCGGCTGCCGCCGCGGGAATGGCTTTGGCCGAGCGGGCCTGGCAAGAGACCGACTTCCGCGAACGCCTCGCGCGCCATCACCGCGATCCGGATGCCGTCTTCGCCGCGTGGCTCAGCATCCGCGACTCCGATAGTCTGCTGGCCTTGCCGCTCGAAGCGCATCTGCCTCCGGTGCGCTGCCCGTTACTCGTGTTGCAGGGCGAACACGACGAATACGCAACCGTCCTGCAGACAGATGCACTCCGGCCACTCGCGCCGCAGATGCAACTCGTCCGGCTTCGCGACACCGGCCACACTCCCCACCGTGAGCAGCCGGAGATCGTGCTGGAGCGGATCGCCGGCTTTCTCAACCAGCTCCGGCAGGATCCATCGGACGTGCCATAACTTTCTGTCCAGTCAGTAAGAATCTGGTTGCCAACCACCGCCTCCGGTAATTAGTCTTCGCTTTCCCATGCGCCGCTCGGCGGACGTTTGCAGCGCGTTGGAACTTCCAAGGAGGCCTCTGTCCCGTATGTTCCCCTTCCCCCGCGTATTTAAAGCTGCTCGCTTCATTCGCTTGCTTTGGGCATTGTCCCTGCTTGTTCTGGCCGCCCACGCGCGTGCCCAGCAGGACTATGTCGGCCGGTACGACATCTACAACGGCTATGCGGCTCTGATTGCGCCGAAGCTGGACCTGACAACGCGTGGCTATCACTTCCAGGGCGGTTGGAATGAGAAGACGTGGCTGGCCCAGGGTTTCGATTACTCAGTCACTACTGGTCACACGGAGCTGACGCCGGACCTGCTGCCCACCGCTCTGCAACAGCAGCTCGGTCAGCAGATACTGCAGTTGATCGAGGCAGGCGTCATCCCGCCGACCTACAAGGTCTATGTGCCGGTGGACTCCACCACGCAGACATTCGCTGCAGGCCCGCAGTTGAACTACCGCAAGTTCCAGCACATCACTTTCTTCATCCGGCCATCGCTCGGTGCAGTGCATGAGACGGCGACGCCGCATCCGCATGACCTCGTCACCACAGCCATCGCGCAGGAACTCGTCCCCTCCGGGAAGAAGAGCGACTGGACCGGCTTTTATGGCTTTGGCGGGGGCTACGACCTGAACGCAACCAAACACATCGCCATCCGCATGCAGACCGACGTCGTGTACTTCCACGTCTTCAATGATCTGCTGAAGGATGGAAGATGGGACTTCCGCTGGTCGGTCGGGCCTACCTTTCATTTCGGAGGAAACGTTCGACCGCCAAAGAGCGTCCAACGCAGAGACACATCACCTGCTCCATCGCCAACGGCGACGTCGGAACCGAAGCCATAGGGAGACCCATTCCGCATGATGATTTGCCCGCGAGGGGCGCTACTGGCGTTCTCAGCGCTGCTTTGGACGCTCGTTCTGCCGCCCGCGTCCGCAGTCGCATCACCCGCCGCCATTCAAGGTAACTGCTCGATCATCATCCACGTTACGGGATTCCGTAATACCAAAGGCCTTCTCGGTGCGGAGCTCTTCACCTCCGCCGATGGATGGCCGGAGAATGTAGATAAGTCATTCCGGCACGCCCACTTTCCCATCGAAGGCGACCACGCCACAGCGCACTTCGATCACATCCCCGCCGGCAAATACGGGGTAGTTGTCCTGCATGATGAGAACGAGAACCAGAAGCTGGATCGCAACCTGTTCATGGTCCCAAAGGAAGGTTTCGGCTTTGCCAACAATCCTCGCGTTCTGCTGGTAGCGCCGCCCATCGAAAAAGCCACCATACCGGTGACATGTCCCACGACCACGACCGAGATCCGCCTTATCTATAAATAGCCGAACCAGAAATAGCCGAGATAGCCGCTCACTGTGCTTTGCTGACCGGTACGCCGCCTGCCGGCACCTTCAGGCCTAGGGCTTCAACGTATCCGGTGTTGAGGCGGCACTTTGCCAGCTTCACATTTTCCAGTAGCTGGTTGAGCGCTGCGGCCGCAATCTCCGGCGAAGGCCGCAGCCCGAGCTGCTTCTCCGTATTCCCAACCCCGCGGCGCTCACTTGAATACTTCACGATCTCGTCCCAGTGGTCCGGCTTCGCAATGGAGACGATAGATGAGGTCGCATCCATCTTCTTGTACGGCCAGAAGCACCAGCCGATCCTGTCTTTTTCCAGCAGCAGGCGGAAGTTTCGGATCCACTCATCGTCGTTCTCGCCCGACTCTCCCAGCCAGACCGGCACATGGTACTTGTCACGGAACGTTGTGTACTGCGCGAGCGCATGCTCCGTCTTCGCAGCCGTCTCGGGACTCCAAGGCGTATTGAATTCGTACAGATGAAGCTGGTACATCACATTGCTGTCGAAGGGCGGCCCGAAGACGCTGAAGTTGGTGTCCCACTGCGCTCCGCCAAGGATCAGCACATGATGCGTGTCCACTTCCCGGATCGCCGCCGCTATGCGCTTGTACAGCGGCTCGAGCTGGCTGTTGTACTTCCGGAGCTGCGGGAAATGCGGAATCGGCTCGTTGAGCAGATCGTAGCCCAGCACCGTTGGATCGTCGTGGTAGTGATCGGCGATGCGCTTCCATATCGCAATCAGCTCCTGCTGGTTGCCGGGTGAATCGTAGAGCCACGGATATCCATAGCTGTCGTCGATGTTGGTGCCGGTCTGGCCGCCGGGCGCCATGTGCATATCGATCACCACGTACATGCCATCGGCCTTGGCCCAGGCGACGGCACGGTCCAGCAGCCGGAGCCCCTCATCATTTCCCGGAGTAAAGAATTTGTAATGGATCGGCACCCGCACCGAGTTCATGCCGGTCGACTGCAGCAGGTCGATGTCTGCCTTGGTGATGTAAACGTCGCGGTACTGATGCCAGAACTTCTCCGCCTGCTCGGGTCCGATCAGTTCGTCAAAATAGTCCTCGATCTCGCGCGGCGAGCTCGGTCCGTTGTCTCCGAAGCGAAACATGTAGCCTTCCGGCTCCAGCCAGTTGCCAAGGTTGGTGCCGCGCAGCATCAGCGGGTGGCCGGCGCCATCCACCAGCTCGCTTCCCTGGGTGTGTACAAAACCCGGCTGGGCAGGCTGAGCGTTGAGCGAAATCGAGGGTGCGGCCGTCCATAGGACGAGTCCGCAAAGCAGCAGAAAACGCGTCACAGTGCCTCCGGGCGCAATCACCGGTCGAGCCGGGCTGCCGCGCCATTCTAGCCGTTTTCACAAACGATGTATGGATTGCAACAACTGCTGACGCAGCTTTTCCGTTAAGAAAAGCTGCTCCTCGCGAATACCGTTGAGGACACGGTATTTGTGAAAACGGGTCTAGAACAAACGATAGTCTCAGGGCTGAACTGGCACACCTCCTGCTGGCCGTATCGATGCAGGCTCAAAAAGCGCAGTTTCCGGATGCGCAAAATGCTCCGGCAGGGCTACTATCACCTTCACGCACCCACACCATCGCGGAGACAAATGGCGCGCAAGAACCAACAGAAGCTGCATGGAGAAAAGCCGGCAAGCCTGAAGACGCTGGCTGAGCACCTCGGCTTAAGTCCAGCGACCATCTCCGTGGTGCTCAACGATGTGCCCGGCCGGTCGATTCCGCAGGCAACACGCGATCGCATCAAGGCCGCTGCGAAAAAACTCAATTACCAGCCCAGCCTGCTTGCCCGCTCTCTGCGCAACCGGCGGACCCACACCATCGGCATTCTCGTACCGGAGCTGGGCGAGGGCTATCACACCCAGGTGCTGAGCGGCGTTGGCGATCAACTGGTTCAGGAGGGCTACTTCTACTTCACCGCGCATCATCGCCATAAGCCCGAGCTGGTGGAACAGTATGCGCGCCTGCTGGTAGGCCGCGGGGCCGAGGGACTGATCCTGGTCGATACCGCCATCCAGCACAATTTTCCGGTGCCGGCGGTTGCCGTCGCCGCCCATCGCCACATCGACGGAGTCACAAACGTGATGCTCGACCAGGCAAAGGCCGCAGAGCTTGCGCTCGGTCATCTCTACAAGCTTGGCCATCGCTCCATCGCCTTCATGCGCGGCCAGCCCTTCAGCTCCGATTCGGAAGACCGCTGGCGCAGCATCGAGAGTGCCGCAAAGAAGCTTGGGCTTGTCATCGATCGTTCGCTCGTGGTGCAACTGGATCGCGATCTCACCTCGCCGGAGCTCGGCTATCCGGTTGTCGAGCAACTGCTCGCCGGCGGCAAGCGCTTCACCGCGCTCTTCTCCTTCAATGACGTGGCCGCGATCGGCGCCATCCGCGCGCTGCGCGATGCCAAGCTCCGCGTGCCCGAGGATGTCTCCGTCATGGGCTTTGACGATATCCGCGCCGCCGCCTTCATTACGCCCAGCCTGACCACCATTCGCCAGCCGCTGGAAGACATGGGCCGCATGGCCGCCCGTATTGTGCTCAGCCGCATCCGCAATCAACAGGAGTATGGTGACCAGGTGGCAGTGGAGCCCGCGCTGATGGCGCGCGAATCCACACGGGAACCATCGTGGACGCCAGCCTGATTCCAACTCGATCCCGGACTCGCTATGCGTTAGGTCCCATCCTCGGCATCCAGGCCATGGAGCTGATCACCGGCATCGGTCTCACACTGTTAGGCAGCGGCCTTCCGGCACTTGCGGCTCTGTGGCGGCTGGACGATGCCCGCTCCGGCAGGCTGCTGCTTGCCGTCTTCGCCGGGTCAGCCATCGGTGCGCTGCTGGTGCGGCCGCCCTTCCACCGCAATCTCGCTGCCGCCATGGCAATGATTGCTATCAGCATGGCCGGTCTCGCCCTCTGCGGTGGTCACGCACTCTTTTTACTCTTCCTGCTCTTTGGCACCGGCCTGGGACTGGCCATGACCGCCAACAGCGTGCTCACCGGCGACCGCTATGCGGAGCGGCGAGCCGCGATGCTGACCCTGCTCAATTTCTCCTGGAGCGCGGGCGCCGCCGTATCGCCGTTCACCGTGCAGTTCGTCATCCACCATGCAGGCGTCGGCGGTCTCTTCTGGTCGATGGCGGCCGCCGGAGCGTTGAGCGCGCTGCTTGCGCTGCTTCTCAGCGATCGGCGGACCTCTGCGCAGCAAGAGACATCGCGGGCCGCGACAGCAGCTGTGCAGAGCTCCAGAGGAGTCGTGGCCTTCTTCGCGATCTTCGGGCTGCTCTATTGCGGAACCGAGGCAGCGCTCGGCGGGTGGGTGCTTACCTATGTCCACCGCCTGCACTTCCAGGTCTCTGCGGCGCCCCCGCTGGCTGCCTCGTGCTTCTGGCTCTCATTGCTTGTCGGCCGCGCCGTAGCACCAGCCGTGCTTCTGCGCGTTCGCGAGGAGCTGCTTCTCGCTCTCGCTCTCATCTGCGCCTTCGTCGGCGTGGCGATGCTGCTCACGCTGCACTCCCTGGCGGCGGTCATGTTCTCCGCGGCGCTAGCCGGCTTCAGCATGGCTCCGGTTTTTCCCATCTGCGTCGCTATCTTCATGGCGCTCACCAGCGATCCCGCGCAAACCCGCTGGATGTTCGCGGTCGCCGGCCTGGGCAGCGCCACCTTGCCGTGGGCCACCGGTCAACTCGCGGCACGCACCGGCTCACTGCACACCGGGCTGCTGGTGCCGCTTCTCGCTTTGGGCCTGATGCTCGTCATGATGCGCTGGCCCGGCGGCGGCACGGACCTCTTCCGCACCATCTTCCGTTCCTCTGCCGATCAGCCCCTTCGGTCGCGGCGCTCGACCATCCTGCCCAGCCTTTAAGCGTCCACCGGCGGATCGCGCATCGTAGTCAATGAGTCCGGTTACGGCGCCAGATCTGCCCCATACCGGCATCTCCCAGGAGGGTGCATGGCGCGTCTGAAAGACCGCATCGCAGTAGTGACCGGATCAAGCTCCGGGATAGGGCAGGGCATCGCCACACGCTTCGCGCAGGAAGGTGCCCGGGTGGTGATCGACTACATCGGCCATCCCGAAGGCGCAGACCAGACACTCGAAGCAATTAAGAAAGCCGGGGGCCAGGGCGTTATCTGCCAGGCCGACGTCACCCGCATGGAGGACATCCGCAAGCTCATCGACACCGCATGGCAGACCTGGGGCGGCTGCGACATCCTGGTGAACAACGCGGGCATGGAGAAGGAGGCGAATTTCTGGGAGGTCACCGAGGCCGACTACGACAAGGTGCTTGCCGTCAACCTGAAGGGGCCGTTCTTCCTGACTCAGTATTTCGTGCAGAAGCTGCTGTCCGCCAATAAGCCCGGCCGCGTCGTCAACATCTCCTCCGTGCACGAGGACATGGTCTTCCCCCACTTCTCGACCTACTGCGCCAGCAAAGGCGGCATCCGCATGCTGATGCGCGATCTCGCCGTCGAGCTCGGACCGAAGAACATCACCGTCAACAACATCGCGCCCGGCGCCATCAGCACGCCTATCAATGCAAGCCTGCTGAACAACAAGGCGGAGCTCGAAGGCCTGCTGAAGAACATTCCGCTGGGCCGCCTGGGGACCGTCGACGATGTCGCAGGGCTGGCTGTGTTCCTCGCGTCCGACGAAGCAGCCTACGTCACCGGCTCCACCTATGTCATTGACGGCGGCCTCATGCGGAGTTATCACGAGCAGTAATCGCTGAAGCGTTGCGAGCAGCAGCCTCGGCTCGTCTGTTTATGTTAGTGTCCTCACGAGGTTTGAGAGAGGTCCGATCATTTCTCCTGCCGAGGTAGATCGGAGCGCGAATGCCGTCGCCGCTTTTCCGTTAAGAAAAGCGGCTCCTCATTCCTCTAGACGCGTGGCAGTACAGGAGAAATGATCTTCGATGGCTCTAGGCAGCGCTTCAGGACAAACGGTTTCTGTTTCAGAGAGCGGCAGCGCGCACTACGGTAGAGCGCTTGCCATTGTCACCACCCTCTTCTTCATGTGGGGCTTTCTCACCAGCCTGAATGACACGCTGATCCCCCACCTGATGCAGATCTTCGATCTGAGCTACACCAAGGGAATGCTGGTGCAGCTGGCGTTCTTTGGCAGCTACTTCATCTTTGCGTTGCCCTCCGGCAAGCTCATCGAGGCTATCGGTTACAAGCGGACCATGGTGGTCGGTCTCGCCGTTATGGCGCTGGGCGTCTTTCTCTTTTTGCCTGCGGCGACCATTGCTTCGTATCCTCTCTTCCTTACCGCACAGATCGTTCTCGCCGCCGGCGTCACCGCATTGCAGGTTGCGGCAAATCCATACGTCACTGTGCTCGGGCCCGCGCAAACCGCCTCCAGCCGCCTGAATATGACGCAGGCGTTCAACTCGCTCGGCACGACTCATCGCGCCCTACTTCGGAGGCGCAGTCATCCTCGCAGGTGCAGAGACGCTCGCGCACATGACGCGACAGCAGCAGGCCGCTTCCGTCAAGTTGCCCTACGCGGGTATTGGTATCGTGCTGCTGGTGCTTGCCGCGGGTATCGGTCTCATCACTCTGCCCCGCATCCAGACCACGCAGGAGTTTCGGCCGACTGGCAACGCAGACAATCCACTTGGCTCTATATGGGAACATCATCACGTCTGGCTCGGCGCCATCGCCATCTTCACTTATGTCGGCGCTGAAGTCGCAATCGGCAGCTTTCTCATCAAGTACATGGAGCAGCCGAACATCGGCAACCTGTCAGCCGCAACCGCCAGCAAGTATGTAGCGCTTTACTGGGGCGGCGCCATGGTCGGCCGCTTTATCGGTGTTGGGGCGCTCCGCCGTATTCCTACCGGGCGTGCTGTCGGTATCTGCGCCATTGTTGCCTGCTTACTGGTGGCCATTTCCATGCTGACGGAGGGCCACCTCGCCATGTGGTCGATGTTGCTGGTGGGTCTGTTTAACTCCATCATGTTCCCCAGCATCTTCACGCTGGGCATCGCGCACATGGGCCCGCTCACGGGTAAGGCTTCAGGCCTGCTCGTCCAGGCCATTGTCGGTGGCGCCATCATTCCTGTCATTCAGGGCGCCATCGCGGACAGGATCGGCATCCACCACTGCTTCATCCTGCCGCTGCTCTGTTATATGTTCATCATCTATTACGGATTCCGCGGCTCGCGTCCGACCGGAGCCACCATGGACCTGGTCGCCACCGACTGACCGGATCGTCATGAACGCAAGAGAGGCCGCCTCACCGAGGCGGCCTCTCAATTTTTGTCTTTGTTGCAGTGTGCAGCTACGCCGCGTTGGGCTTGTCGAAGGCCAGCGCCGCGATCTCCTCTTCAGAGAAGAGCAGCTTTTCGCCATTCGTGCGATCCAGCACGTGCATTGGCACGCCGGCGGTCAGGGTGCGATGCATCACCTTGCGATGAAACGCCGAGCTGCTCAGGAGAGTGCAAATGCGCTCAAAGATCGGCAGCCACTGGCGGGAGCGCGTCCGGATCGCCTCGCCGGGTCCATTCGGCTGGGCGACAATCTCCATCTCCAGCACGCCATGCTCGGACTGCGTGCAGAGCTCGACAGGGCGCATCTGGATCGAGTAGCGGGTCGTTTCGTTTGCCATAGACCTGACTTCCTGGTTTGCCTGACTTCTCGGACTGAATGGGTAACTGGGGTGAGACTCTTTTGGATTCGTTTGAGTTGCATTCGGTTCAAATGAAGAGTTCTCGATCGCTGGAATCCGTCGCTCCGATTCCTTATCGACGGGTTAGTCTAACCCGGTTTCGATGAATGGCTGGTCAACAATCTCTCCGCCGGCGTCCTACGCACGTGCCGGCAGTGATGTTTCCTCTGGTTACCGGTAAGTCCTTCCGCGGCAATCTGGTACTCTCAGATTCCTGATGATACGACGCGCCTCCTGTCTTCTTTGCTCATGCTTTTTGCTCTTCGCCTGTTCAACCTTTGTGCCGCCAGCCCGCGCTCAGGCAGTTGATCCCAGCCAAAAAGAGGCCGTGGATATCTTCCGAGAGCTCATTGAAATCAACACCACCGATTCCGTGGGCAGCGTCACGGACGCGGCGAAGGCAATGCAGCAGCGATTCCTTGCCGCGGGCTTCCCGGCGTCGGACATGCAACTGCTCGGCCCCAACGACCGCAAGCAAAATCTTGTCGTTCGCTATCACGGCGCGAGCGGCAAAAAGCCCATTCTCCTCATCGGCCACCTCGACGTCGTCGAAGCACACCGCAACGACTGGACCACTGACCCCTTCCAGTTCGTGACCAAAGACGGCTACTACTACGGCCGCGGCACACAGGACATGAAGGAGTCGGACGCCATCCTCGTCGAAACGCTTCTGCGCCTGCATCGTGAAGGCTTCCGTCCCGACCGCGACATCATCCTCGCGCTCACCGCGGACGAGGAGGGCGGCAAATCGAACGGTGTCAACTGGCTCATCCAGAACCATCGCGACCTTATCGATGCCGAATACGTCCTCAACCCCGATGGCGGCGGTGTCGAGCTGCATCACGGCAAGGCGACCATCTTCTCCGTCGACGCCAGCGAGAAGCTCTACGCCGACTACCAGCTAACCGCCACTAATCCCGGCGGCCACAGCTCGCTGCCAGTGCCGGACAACGCCATCTACGAGCTCGCCGATGGCCTGGAGCGGCTCGCGCACTACGCATTTCCCGCCGAGCTCAATGGTGTGACACGCGACTACTTTCAGACCGAGTCGAAGATCCTCTCCGGCCAGACTGCGGCCGACATGCGCGCAATTCTCAAAACGCCGCCCGATCCCGACGCCGTAAAGCGGCTGAGCCAGACGCCCGAATACAACTCCACCCTGCGCACCACCTGTGTAGCCACGCGGCTCGATGGGGGCCATGCGAACAACGCGCTGCCCCAACGCGCCCAGGCGATCGTGAACTGCCGTATCCTTCCCGGCCACTCCAAGGAAGAGGTTCGCCAGGAGATCATCCGCGTCCTCGAGAGCCCCAAGATCACCGTTGAGTACGTGGGCGACGGCGGGGAAGGGCAGGGCCAGATCTTTGAAAAGGCGCCGGACAAGAAAGCGCTGCCGCCTGCTCCGATCAACCCGGCGGTGATGAACGCACTTCAGCAGATCGTCGGCAAGATGTGGCCCGGCGTGCCGGTTGTCTCCACCATGGCGGATGGCGCCTCCGACGGCATCTATACCAACGCGGCCGGCATGCCCACGTACGGCGTCTCCGGCATCGCGCTCGAGAGCGGCGACGTCCGTGCTCACGGCAAGGACGAGCGTCTGCCTGTCGCGTCCTTTGACCGCGGCGTCGATTTCTACTACGACTTTCTCAAGACGCTGACGACAGCACACTAGAGCATTTTTGCTATAGGTGTAGAGGGGCCAACAACGGTTCTTGTGGCCTTTCCGTAAAGAAAGGCCACGCTGAGTTTCACTTCGCGGTTCACAGTGATAGCAAAAATGTTCTAGCCACGCCGAGGAGACACCGCGTCCAGTGCAGCTTCACCTCATCGATGTCCTCGCGATCGTCCTCTATCTGCTGGGCATCACCTGGTTCGGACTCCGCTTTCGCAACGGCGAGCGCTCGCTGCGCTCGTACTTCCTTGCCGATCGCAACGTGCCGTGGTGGGCCATCGCGCTCTCCATCGTCGCCGCGGAGACCAGCACTCTCACCATCATCAGCATCCCCGGCCTCGCCTTCACCGGCGACTTCGGCTTCCTGCAGATCGCGCTCGGCTACCTGCTCGGCCGCATCGTGATCTGCCTGCTCTTCCTGCCGCGCTACTTCGAAGGCCAGTTGATGACGGCCTATCAGCTCATCGGCGCGCGCTTCGGCAAGACGCTGCACCGCTTCACCGCGGGCCTCTTCCTGGCAACGCGTGCAGCGGCAGAAGGTGTTCGCATCTTCGCCGTCTCCATCGTCATCACTGTGGCCTTCGGTACCGGCACCATCCCCTCCATCATCATCCTGACCATCCTCACCCTCATCTACACATTTGAGGGCGGCCTCTCCGCAGTCATCTGGACCGACGTCGTCCAGATGATCATCTACTTCGCCGGCACCCTTCTCGCGCTGTGGACACTCGCCGCGAAGACGCCGGGCGGCTGGAGCGCCATCCACCATACCGCTGCTGCGGCGCACAAGTTCACCGTCTTCCACTTCGCCTTCTCGCTCACCCAGACCTACACCTTCTGGGGCGGCATCATCGGCGGCTGTTTTCTTACCATGGCCAGTCACGGCACCGACCAGCTCGTCGTGCAGCGCCTGCTCGCAGCGAAGAACCTGGCCCAATCGCAACTCGCCCTGCTCACCAGCGGCGTCATCGTCTTTGTGCAGTTCGCGCTCTTTCTGCTCATCGGCGCAGGGCTCTACGTCTTCTATCCTGCCGGCACCCTCGCGCATGTCGGCACCGCGGATCGCCTCTTCCCGCTCTTCATCGTCGAGGTCATGCCGCACGGCATCTCCGGGCTGGTCATTGCCGCGATTCTTGCTGCCGCGATGTCCAACATGAGCGCTGCGCTAAACTCGCTCTCGTCCACGACCATGGTCGACTTTTATCTCCCGCGGCATCCCGAGATGGAAGAGCGCGCACGCACCCGCCTCTCCCGCATCCTCACTGCGGTCTGGGCCGTCGTGCTGCTCGTGCTCGCCATCCTCTCGCGCACCGGCGGTCACGTCGTCGAGATCGGACTCTCGATAGCCTCGGTCACCTGGGGCGAGATGCTTGGCGCATTCCTGCTCGGTACCCTCACCCGCCGCGCCACGCAGAATGGCACCATCGTCGGCATGGTGGTTGGCCTCATCGTCAATTTGATTCTCTGGCAGCAGCCCGGGCCATTCGCCGCCGGCCATGCCTGGGCAATTCCCAAGGTGGCATTCATCTGGTACGTGCTGATCGGTGCGATGATCACAACCACCGTCGGCTACACTGCAAGCTTTCTGCTGCCGAAACAGGAAAGGGCCACCGCAGCATGATGCGTCTCTGGCGAAATTCCGTTCTCGCACTCGCAGCGGCGCTGATCTCACCGGCGCTTGCACTCGCTCAGTCGCCTTCAACCGCTCCTGCAACGCCCGTGGCCTCCGCGCCCATCGCCGTTACGCCGGCCTCCTTCGCGCCAATAGACACCATCGTCAACGACGCGGTTGCGCACAATGAACTGCCAGGCGCTGTCGTCCTCATCGGGCATAACGGACACGTCGTCTTTCATCGCGCCTATGGCATGCGCTCGCTCGAGCCCACTCGCGAAGCCATGACGGAAGACACCATCTTCGACATGGCCTCGCTCACCAAGGATCTCGTCACCGCGACCGCCGTCATGCAGCTCTACGAGCAGGGCAAGATCCGTATCGATGACCCCGTCGCCCACTACATCGCCGAGTTCGGCGCCAATGGCAAGCAGGACATCACCATCCGCCAGTGCCTCACCCATTACTCCGGTCTCGCGCCGGATCTCGATCTCACCGGCCCATGGCACGGCCGCGACGAAGGCCTGCGCCGACTCTTCGAGTCCCCACCCATCTCGCCGCCCGGCGTTGTCTTCCGTTACAGCGACGAAAACTTCATCGCCCTCGGCGCGCTGGTGGAGCGCGTCTCCGGTCTTCCGCTGGAGGTCTATGCGCAGCGCAACATCGTTGCGCCGCTCGGCCTCGCCGACTCCGGCTACCTGCCGGCGCCAGAGAAGCGCAGCCGCATCGCTCCCACCCAATACGTCACTCCGGACGGCACATTATCCACCGGGGGCACCATGCTGCGCGGCGTTGTGCATGACCCCACAGCGCGCCGCATGGATGGCGTCGCTGGGCACGCCGGCTTTTTCAGTACAGCAGCGGATGTCTCCGTCTACGCGCAGGCGCTGCTCGATCGGCTCGCCGGCCGCGCCAGCAACTTCCCGCTCAACCAGCTCACGCTGGCCAAGATGACCGAGCCCGAGCAGCCTGCCACCGGCACCGCATTGCGCGGCTTCGGCTGGGATATCGATTCTGCCTTCTCCAGCAATCGTGGCACGCTCTTCCCCGTCGGCTCCTTCGGACACACCGGCTTTACCGGCACCTCGCTATGGATCGATCCGCAAAGCGACAGCTACGTCATCATCCTCACCAATGCCGTTCATCCCGTCGGCGCCGGCCATACCGTAGTGCTGCGTTCGCGCATCGCCGATGTGGCTGCACAGGCGATCGGCATCCGGACGCAGGAAAGCGGTCAGCTCACCCAGCTCACCGGTTATAACGAGTCGCTCACCGGCGAGCGCCGCTGGGCCGCGCGCAACGGTGACGTGATGACCGGCATCGACGTGCTCGAATCGGAAAAATTCCTCACCCTGCAGGCGCTCGCGAAAAAACACGGCGGCCATCTGCGCATGGGCCTGCTGACCAACCAGATTGGTCTCGATCGCGCAGGGCGCCGCACCATCGATGTCCTTGCCGGCGATGCGCACACTGCTGACCCGAGCCTCACACTCACGACGCTCTTCAGCCCGGAGCACGGCATCCAGGGGGCACAGGATCAGCCGAACATTGGAAATGCCACCGACACTGCGACACATCTGCCCATCATCAGCCTCTATGGATCGAAGGACGAAGAGCGCCGGCCCTCACAGGAATCGCTGAGCCAGCTCGATGCCGTCGTCATCGATCTGCAGGATGCCGGAGTCCGCTACTGGACATACCAAGCAGCGATGGGTTACTTCCTTGAAGCCGCCGCCAAAACCGGAATCGATATCGTCGTGCTCGATCGGCCGGACCCGGTCACTGGCTCCTTCGTGCAGGGGCCGCTCTCGGACATCGGCCGCGACAGCTACACCAACTACATGCCATTGCCCGTGCGCCACGGCATGACCTTCGGCGAGCTCGCACGCTACTTCAATGGCGAGCGCCACCTCAATGCGTCGCTAGTGGTCGTGAAGATGCAAGGCTGGCAGCGTGGTGACTGGTTCGACTCAACCGGCCTCACCTGGATCAATCCGTCTCCCAATCTGCGCAGCCAGCGCGCCGCCGAGCTCTACACCGGCCTCGGCCTCATCGAGACCAGCAACATCTCGGTCGGCCGCGGTACCGATACGCCCTTCGAACTGCTCGGCGCGCCCTGGATTGACGGCCGCACCTTCGCCCGCACCCTCAACGCGCGCCTGCTTCCCGGTGTCCGCTTTGTGCCCGTCAACTTCACTCCGGCCGCGCCCTTCCCATACGCGGGGCAACTCTGCCACGGCGTGTCGTTAATGGTGATGGATCGCAATGCGCTCGACGGCCCGGAACTCGGTATCGAGATCGCATCCGCGCTCTGGAAGCTCTATCCCAACGACTACAAGCTCGACCAGATCGATCGTCTGCTCGTGAACAAGTCCGTGCTCGACGCGCTGCGCTCCGGCGAAGATCCGCAACGCATCGCCGGCGACTGGCGTCTCGAGCTCGAAGCGTTCATGCAGCGCCGCGCGGCCTATCTTGAATACTGACGTAGCCAATCTTGGGGGGCATCAGAGTCGCACCGTAGGTTAGCTTGCCCGAAGCTGTAAAAATCTGAATCCGCAAAGCTGCGCTCAACAGGTGACATTAAAGCGGCTTCACAGTACCAATCCAGAAATGTCGGTGAGTGACTTGGCGATTTTGCGTCAACTGAATATGAAACCGGCTAACCGGAGAGATGAGCGTTTCTCGTTATTAGGCTCCCCTCGCGAGCGCCGGTGTGAGCAGCGAGCGCAACGGCGATCAGCGCCGCGACGATGGTGGCGATGTGGATGAAGAAGTCTTCGAGGTATGTGTAGGGTGCGGTACGTGGACGTCGAGCATACGATCTTTCCTTCGGCGGAGTCGGTTTGGTCTCGTTCAATCAACTGAGATACCTCCACGCCGGGATCATGACTGCCATCTCTGCAGCGAGCAGTAACGGCATGGCAAAACGGTAAACGGGATGCATCGTGCGGTCGCGCCACAGGTCGTGAGCGATGCCAAGAGCAATGAGCAGATCGGTGCCGAGATAGAAGAAGTGTTGCGGCAGGTAGGTTCCGGGGAAGCGCGCAAAGGCTGCGTTGGCGAGCATGGCGCTGGCGATCAGCAGCAGCCGCCGGTGATATGCAGGACGCTTGCGCCAGCGGATGGCCAGGCTTACCGGAACTCCGAAGCCTGCCATGCTGACAATGCCGACCATCTCAAAAGGCACTGGCGGCGAC
Organism: uncultured Acidobacteriaceae bacterium; assembly: GCA_963757575.1. Lineage (GTDB taxonomy): Bacteria > Acidobacteriota > Terriglobia > Terriglobales > Acidobacteriaceae > KBS-83. The sequence continues at coordinate 20,327 of CAVWSD010000002.1, read as the reverse complement.
TGATGAAAGGCCGCCCAAAGCCCCATGATCACGACCAGCGCGGCGTCTGCCGCGCCAAACCAACCCAGCAACCGATGGATGCGGATGCGCCGCACACGCACTAATGCGGATTGCACGACCATCAGCAGCATCCAGCCGTAAAAAACCACACCATGGATGCTGAGCAGGAGAACAACGTGGCGTGGGCGATGTGCATTCAGCAGTGCCGGCCCGACGGTACGACTGAAGCCGTAGGTGACCAGCGCCAGCATCAGCAACGACATGGCCAGATAAAACAGCCGCGGAGTGCTCGCGGACGCGTACCGTGCGGGTGCGGTTGGCGCGGATCGCTGAACGTCAAGCATGGCTGATCCTTATCCTCTTCGCCCGCGCCAGAGTCCTGATTGAGCGTCTCATTCTCGGGTTGTTCCAGAGGATGCAGGTTTATCTTGCGTCGAGTTTAACAGGGTGAGGCCCATTCCTATAAGGCAGGCTTTGAGCCATGGGGCCAGTCCGGAGAAGCCGACTTGTATCGATTTAAGGCGATCTCGACTGACAACTTCAGGGCTAAGCACTTATCGAGCGTCGGCTACGAGTTAGGTAATCACGAACGCGCTTTTCGGAAACTCTCGCGTGAGCGACAACGGAGCGAACCCGACAATCCGCGTCAAGTCGCGATCGCCTCGGACGGCCAGTCCGGGTACACTCATCGCGTGCGTATCGCCGTCCTCTCGCTCCTATTCACGTTCGCCATCGTCGCGGCACCCGCGTTCCCGCAGACCACCATGCCGCTATGGCCGGGCACGCCGCCCGGCGCGCCCAACGTCCCGTCCGGCCAGCAGGAGCACGACACCACCACGCCCTCGGACAACATGATTGCGGGCCGCCGGGTCGCGCGCATCGGCTTCGTCTCGAAGCCGACACTTACCTTCTATCCCGCGCCGAAGGGCAAAAACACCGGAGCTTCCGTCGTTGTGTTTCCCGGCGGCGCCTACCAGATCCTCGCCTACGATCTTGAAGGCACAGAGGTCTGCGATTGGCTCAACGGCATCGGTGTGAGCTGCGTTCTCATCAAGTACCGTGTGCCGGATGCCGGTCCGTTCCCTAAACACACCCAGGATCTCGCCGATGCGCAGCGTGCTGTCCGCATCGTGCGCCAGCATGCAACCGAATGGCAGCTCAATCCGCGCCGCGTGGGCGTGCTCGGCTTCTCCGCCGGCGCTCATATTGTCGCGGTCCTTGATGCGCACGCTGCAGATGCCGTGTATCCGGCGATCGACGATGCCGAGAAATCCAGCGCACGTCCGGATTTCGCCCTGCTCATCTATCCCGGCTATCTACATCAGGAGGACGACCCGCTTACCGTGCGCCCGGAGGTGAAGCCCGTCGCCCTGACGCCGCCGAGCTTCCTCATCCAGACCGAAGATGATCCGGTAAAGGTCGAGAACGCATTGGTCTACTACGAAGCGCTGAAGCAGGCCAAGGTCCCTGCGGAGATGCACCTCTTCGCGAACGGCGGTCACGGCTACGGCTTGCGGCAGACCAAACTGCCGGTCACCCACTGGCCCGATCTCGCGGCCATCTGGCTGCACACGCTCGGCATCACGACGCCCTGACGCAAAAGAAATCTGGATGATGCCGTTTACGTCGCCGCAGTTCTGGTGTCTTACAACAGACGGCATGAACTCACCCCTGAGCCGACGCTCCGCTCTGCTGCTGCTGGGATCCGTTGCGGCATCACGCGCGATCGCGCGTGCGCAGGGTCCATGGGATCCGGCGCGGCGCTATGGTCCACCGCGCGCAACACGTCGTCTCCAGATTGGCGGCGCCACGTTGCAGGTCGATTTTGCAGCGGGAACGCTCGATCTTTCTGACGATATCGTCATGAAGCGCATCGAGACCGCGGCTCATGCCGTCGCGACGTATTACGGCAAATTCCCCGTCCCCCGCACCCGTATCTTCGTCGTTCCTGTTGCGGACCAAAGCGGTGTGGTGCAGGGAACCACCTGGGGCGACGTCGGCGGCTGGCCCGCATTCACGCGTATCCGCCTCGGTCAGCACACAACGCCGCAGGAGCTCGCCGCCGACTGGACTATCACCCACGAGCTCATCCACCTCGCCTTTCCAACCATGCCGGATGATCAGCACTGGATCGAAGAAGGCCTCGCCACCTACATCGAGCCGATCGCGCGCGTGCAGACGGGCGAACTCTCTGCAAAACAAATCTGGCGCGACATGCTGGACGGTATGCGCAAGGGAGAGCCGCAGCCCGGCGACGAAGGCCTCGACCGCACCCACACCTGGGGCCGCACCTACTGGGGCGGCGCGCTCTTCTGCCTGGTGGCCGATGTCGAGATTCGCGTCGCCACCGGCAATCGCAAAGGGCTCCAGCACGCGCTCCGCGCAATCGTCGCCGCCGGCGGCACCATCGATCACGAATGGCCTCTGACGCGCGCTCTCGAGATCGGCGACAACGCAACCGGCACCCATGTGCTCACCACCATGTACCGCGCCTGGGCTACGTCGCCGGTCACGGTCGATCTCGAGAAGCTGTGGCAGCAGCTCGGTGTGCGTGCAAACGGATCAGATGTCGAGCTTTCCGCGTCGGCCCCCTACGCCAGGATTCGCGACGCGATCACGAAGTCTATTGCGCCAGAAACCTCTCAACCCGCTGCGACACCTGCTCCGCATCGCACTCCATAAGCACGTGCCCGCAGGGAGTATTCGAAATGTAGATCTCCGCGCCGACGGCCTTCGCCCACGCGAGCGCCGGCCCGGGATACACCAGGTGATCGTGCGCGGAGACGATAACCAGCCACTTTGCACGCGTGCCCTTCGCCACCTCGTCCATCGGCTTGCCGCGTAGCACATCGAGCGCCAGCACCGCTTTCAGTTGCCACATGCGATCATTCGCATCCTGCCGCTCCGGCTTCCGCGCCTCATCCAGCAGTGCAGGGAAGTCCTTCCGCTCCGTGTGCTCCACGCGGAACTGCGGCGTCGTCAGCTCCATCTTCAGCAGCTCATTCGCCAGCTTCAGCGCAGGCTGCTTCTCGCCATATTTCCCGCCCTTATAATCGGGATCCGCCAGCATCGCATCTTCCGTAATGGTGTGTGACAGCAGGTCGTAGCTGGTCGGCTGCGGCGTGCCGGCGATCGGCACCGCCAGGTCGAAGAACTCCGGATAGGTCACCGCCCATTCGAAGGTCTGCTCGCCGCCCATGGAAATGCCTATGACTGCGTGTGCATGCTTCAGGTGCAGCACCTCGGTCACTGCGCGATACTCCGCGCGCACCATGTCGCGCTCGGTGATGGCGGGAAAATCCGCGCCCTTCTGTACGTCGCTGTTTGAAGGCGAGGACGACGTGCCGTCACCCAGCGCATCCAGCAACACTGCATAGAACTTCGTGGTGTCGATCAGCCGCGACTGGCTCGGTTCCGAACCAACCAGCGCGAGCATGTCTTCCGTGCGACCATTCAGCCAGGTCGGCATCAGTACTGCGTTATTGCCTGCGGCGTTCAATGTGCCGAAGGTGCGGTATCCCACGCGGCAGTGTTCGATCGTCTGGCCGCTGTCCAGCGTGCATCGCCCTAGATCTGCGAATTGCTGCGCGCCCTCCTCTGCAACGCCTGGCCGCGCAGCAACAGACAGCACGGCAGCCATCATGACCAGGCAAGCGAATCGCTTCACAGAGACTCCGCTGGTAAGGCGAGTGTGGTTCGTCAAGTTACATGCACGGACCGTTGGGCGACTACATATTGGTGTGGCCGTGCCGCATCTCTTCGTTGAACTCCGGCTTGGTCAGCGAGAGTGCATGCGCCAGCAGCGTGCGGTAGTGCTCGCCCTGCTCGGCGAGCTTTGCCGTCGGCGTCGCAAAGTCACCATGGAGCGCAAGCAGCCCATCCGCCGCCAGATGCTCTGCGTCCTTCTGTAACTCCTCCGGTGCCGTGTTCAGGTATTGCGCGTCATACGGATCGGCGATCCATACGGGCTCGTTGCCGCCCAGCACCGCGGAGAGCCAGTAGACCTTCATGGCGAGGAACTCACGTCGCGACGTCTGCGTACTGTCGGAGAAAACAAACCGATTCTGCCAGCGGCTGTAGTAGCGCGTTGTCACCGTCACCGGCTGCCGGTTGCCGGACTTCAGCATCTCCAACTGGCCCTGGTCCAGCGTCTTGCGCACCGCGTTGTAGATGAACGCCTCCGCATAGGGCTGCTCCGGAGCCGGGACCACTTCGGCGAAGGTCACCGTCATGCTCGCTGCCACCTTCGCGTGCAGCGGCGAACCACCACCGTCCTCCAGGCCGACAATGCCGTGCACCAGGTAGGTATCCGCGCCCGAAGTCGACAGATGAAATGGCCACTTGAAATCACGGAATACCAGCGGCAGCCCGGCGAGGGAGACCATCGCGTTCGGATTCGGATTCCGCAGCCGCTTGGCCGCGTGCTCGAGGTAGACCGCGAGCCCCTGTTTCTGCTCTCCCTCCGCCGGTGCAAAGCCGTTGCTCAACTCGAGCGCCAAAGTGCGCTCCGCCGGGCTATCCGCGGCTAATCCAAGGCGAAAGATCGAAGTCGGGTTGCCATGGAAATCCGCACCCTCGGTGTTGGACAAAATTGTGAGACCGGCGCGCTGTGCTGCCTGTTCGAGGGTCTGCTGCAAAATCTGTTGTTCCTGTTTACTGGTCGCGAGTGTCATTCCGTACCTGTGGCGGGGAAAATACGGCCTCACCGGACGATCCTGCCGCCACGGCCTGCCTCGCTCATTGTACCGGCGACCTCGCCACGGCCATCGCTACGCCTGCGCCGTGGTCATCAGTGCAGAGCATTCCGGGTAGTACGCTCCACCCTCCCGCCATGTCCCTGCCGGCTTGCGGTCACGCCGCTGCAGAAGCTGTTCCACCAGCCGCAGCTCGGCATCGATCGCGGTGCGGTCTGCCGCCCAGCGTGCCCCTTCGCGCAGCAGCCGCCTGGATTCTTCGAGCCGTCCGGCCTGCCGTTCCAGCACGCCCATGAGAAACAGCGCATCGGCGTGGCGCGGGTCCAGCGCCAGCACCTCCTGGTACATGGCTTTCGCGGCTGCGGCGCGGCCGGCGCGGTGGTGCTCGGCCGCAATCTGCATCACTGCGGTCAGCAGTTGGGTCACAGGGATCAAAGGTCGGGGAAGGGCATTGGTCATCGCATCACCTCAGGGAATCGCTGCTGCAAAATCTTGCCTGCGACCCACCATAGCGACCTTTCGCCTCTTCTTCACCTAAAAAGATTGCTCAATCAAGCACCCGTTCCGGGAATGAAACCAGCTTCCTTCGCCGGAACTTCGCCGTGACGAAAGTTTGCTTATTGTTTGATTTCCCCCTCCGCACTGCCGACCGTTTGCGCCCATCCAGCCGCTACCATAGGGGCGATGGCAATCTCTAAAGCGAAGCGCGCCGCCACCCAGGGATCGCCGGCCGCCACCCCTCTGATCATTGCGGGTAATCTCCGCAACAGCGAAGCCACCGCCGAGGTGCGCAGCCCCTACGACAACCACGTCGTCGCCACCGTCTGCCAGGCCACCGGCGGCGATGCCGACGAAGCGCTTCGCGCAGCCGAACATGCCTTTGCCGAGACGAAATCCCTCCCCGCATGGCGTCGTGCCGGCATTCTCGAACACATCGCCCACCGTATCGACCATGACGCGCTCGACCTCGCCCGCGGCATCGCGCTCGAAGCCGGCAAGCCGCTCTCCGCATCGCGCGCAGAAGTCGAGCGCGCCGTCCATACCTTCCGCGTTGCCGCCGAAGAAGCCAAACGCATCGGCGGCGAACTGTTGCCCCTCGACTGGACCCCCGGCAACGATCACCGCGCCGGCCTGATCCGCCGCTTTCCCATCGGCCCCATCCTCGGCATCACGCCGTTCAACTTCCCGCTGAACCTGGTAGCGCACAAGCTCGCACCGGCGATTGCCTCCGGCAATCCCATCATCATCAAGCCCGCACCGCAGACGCCGCTCACCGCTCTCCGGCTCGGCGAGATGGCTGTCGAAGCCGGCTGGCCCCGCGGCGCCATCAGCGTGCTCCCTTGTTCGAACGAAGTCACCGCGGGCATGCTCTCCGACTCGCGCCTGCGCATGATGACCTTTACCGGCAGCGCCGAAGTTGGCTGGAAGTTAAAGGCAATGGCGCCGCGCCTGCGCTGCACTCTCGAGCTCGGCGGCAATGCCGCCATGATCGTCCACGAAGACGCGGATATCGAACTCGCGGCGAAGGCCATCCTTACCGGCGGCTTCAGCTACTCCGGACAAAGCTGCATCTCCGTGCAGCGTGTCTTCGTGCACAAGACGCGCTGGCAGACCCTCGCGCAACGCCTCACCGAGGGCATCGAGCAGATGCATGCCGGCGATCCGCTCGACGAGGCGACGCAGATCGGCCCCATGATCTCGGTCGCCGCTGCCGAGCGCGCTGCCGAATGGATCGAGAAGGCCGTCGATGCCGGCGCGCGCCTCATCACCGGCGGCGAGCGGCGCGGCGCGCAGCTCTCGCCCGCACTCCTGGCAAAGGTTCCGCGCACCACGGCGCTCTTCAAGGAAGAGGTCTTCGCCCCCATCGTCTTCCTCAATCCCTACGACACCTTCGACGAGGCCATCGCCGCCGTCAACGACTCGCGCTACGGCCTGCAAGCCGCCGTCTTCACCAAGGACTGGGGCCGCATCACGCAGGCCTTCCGCGAAATCGAAACCGGCGCCGTGCTCATCAACGAAGCGACCTCCTGGCGCGCCGAGCACATGCCCTACGGCGGCGTGAAAGACAGCGGCACCGGCCGCGAAGGCCTCCGCTATGCGATCGAATCCATGACGGAAGAACGCATGCTCGTCGCCCAGTTCTAGAGCAACGCAGTTCTGAACTTCGTCCGGATTATTCCCATATCGGTCTCCCGAAGTGAACCGCGCGCCACCACAGGGCCATGCCTCTTTCACTTCCGTGTGAGCGGGAAATCGCCGTCTTCATCGGATCATCAAGGGGACGCGCCCTGCAGCTCTGGAAGTCACACTCGGCGCGCTGCGAGACGGAATCCAATGGAGCAAACAACAACCCGAACCACGACGGTCCTTTTTGCGGCAATGCTCTTTGCCCTTTCCACGACCGTGCCGTCGAAGCTGGCCGCTGCCGATGCGAAGTCCGCTCTGGCCACCGCCGGCGCAGAGCGCCTGGTCATTCGCCTCATCAACGCGGAGACCGGCGACCCCATGAGCCACCAGCGCATACAGATCGAATGGGATGACGATCGGGAGGAGTCTCTCGTCTATGTCGGTGGGAAGGGTCGCGGCACCATGGACATCCTCGACGGCAGCGCAAACTTCACCATGAAGCCCGGCACCAAGGACTACGGCGATCCCAATCGCCTCGCCTTCTTCAGTTGCAGCGGCCCCACCATCGCAGTTCCGACTCAGCAGGCCATTCGCACCGGCTTCGTTGCGCATAACGAGTGCAACGGCCGGACGGTACAGGCCAACCCCGGCGAGATCGTCTTCTGGGCACGGCCACTGCCGCTGTGGAAACCGGATTTTCAGTAGAGAACGTCAGTTGTCATCGCGACCGAAGCCATCGCTCGAAGCGCGGTCGGCGTAGCGGACGGATCTGCTGTTTCTCTTCAGCAGACCGCAATACGTATCCTGCGCAAAACCAGCGATGGTGTTTGATTACCGCGCCGGCAGCACGGTCCCCCGGCACTCACCAAACCCGATCCGCGCCGCGCCCTCGCGTTCGCAATACCCGCGCAGGATCACCGTATCGCCATCCTCCAGGAACTTCCGCATCTCGCCATTGCGCAGCACCACCGGCTGCGCGCCGCGCGCCGTGATCTCGAGCAGGCATCCGCGCGCCGTCGTCGCCGCGCCGGAGACCGTTCCAGTCGCCAGCAGATCGCCCGTTCGCAAATTGCAGCCGTTGCTGGTGTGGTGCGCCAGCATCTGGCCAAGAGTCCAGTACAGCTCGCGCAGATTGCTGCGGCTTAGCAGAAACGGCGCTTCGCCCGCCTGGTGCATGCGCGGCGTCTCCAGCAGCACCTCGAGCCTCACATCGAAGCCGCCGCGCCGCTGATCGTCTCCGCCCGCAAGATACGGAAGCGGCGCCGGATCTTCTTCAGATCGCGCAAACGCCGATGCGCGGAACGGCTCCAGCGCGTCGAGCGTCACCACCCAGGGCGATACCGTCGTCGCAAAGCTCTTCGAAAGAAACGGCCCCAGTGGCTGATACTCCCAGCTCTGGATATCGCGCGCCGACCAGTCATTCACCAGGCAAAGCCCGAACAGATGCTCGCGCGCCTCATCGATTGCCACGGGCTCGCCCAACCCGTTCGGCTTGCTCACGAACGCGCCCATCTCCAGCTCATAATCCAACAGCCGGCTCGGTCCGAAGGTTGGCGCTTCGCCCGCAGCGCCCGCCATCTGTCCGCGCGGCCGCCGCACTGCGGTGCCACTGGCCACGATCGACGACGCACGCCCGTGATACCCGATCGGGACATATTTATAGTTCGGCAGCAGCGGATTGTCGGGCCGGAAGAGCTTGCCCACATTCGTCGCATGAAAGATCGATGCGTAGAAATCCGTATAGTCGCCAATCGCCGCTGGCACCAGCATCTCGATGGCGCTCTGCGGCTTCAGCGCCGCCTCCAGCACGGCCCGGTGCCGCATCGTCTCAACCCGTGCTTCTTCGAGCAGCGCGCTCAGCCGCTCGCGCAGCGTGCGCAGCACCGCACGCGGCAGCGTCATTAGCGCGTTGAGCGTCGTCTGCCGGCAGCCTGCAATCACCGCGTCCTCGAGCCCCGCCAGCAGGCCTGCTTCGGCCAGCGCATTGAGGTTCAGCGCGCGGTCGCCGATCGCTGTCACCACCCGCGGCGCAGCCTCGCCCGGAATGCGCGCCACACCATAAGGCAGATTCTGGATAGGGAAGTCGCTGCCCGCCGCTTCAGCCGACTTCACCCAGCTATGCAGCGCGGGGTCGCAGGTGTTCACAGCCATCTGTTTATAGCCACCCCAGCTTCCTCAGGTCCTCAATTGGTTCCGTGAACGAGCACGACCCGAAGCTGATCGAGAACTTCTCGCGCGCGACGCGAATCTGCTCTGCCGTCAGGGTCACGCCGCTGTTGTGCCAGGTCATCGCTTCGTCCATCGTAATGGCATCGGCATCCCCTTCGTCCAGCATCCACGCGGCCTCCTGGCGCAGAGTCGGCTCATGCCACAGCAGCGCCGCTGCGCAGAACACATTCAGAAAGCCATGCATCACCGCCTGCGGACTCTCCGGCTTGTAGGTGAGACGCTGCATCGCGCGCAGCGGATGGTGCAGCCCCGCCGTTGCCTTGAAGGCCAGCCGCCGCTCGCTCGCAATGCGCAGGAACTCCAGCACCCGCGACTCCTCAGGAATCGCCGCAGCCACCTCGCCGCCGGTCCGGATCTTCGCTCGCGCACGGGCCACCGCGGTCGCCTGCAGCAGGGAATGCCACTTGTCCGGCGGCGTCTCGAAGTAAATCTGGTAGCCCGCCGCCAAACGCCTGCGCCGCGTCCTGAATCTCGCGCGTATTCGCGGCCTTGATCTCCAGCACATCGATGCTGCCCGATCCGCCCGCGCCTGACTCATCGCCTCCTGTATTGAAGCGGGTGATGACGTCGGCATCGCTCGCGGTCGCCAGCACGCTCAGGCTCCAGGCGCTCGCGTCAATGCCGGCATTCCGCACCGCCTCGGCATACTCTTCCAGGCGCGCCGCCGGCAGGATGAACTTCCCCAGCATCCAGGCATGCTCGCCTTGCACGTAACTGTCGTAGTTGCGTACCGCGGCATCCATACCGAGTCCTGCAGGCGGAAACAGCCCGGCGTAGTCGATGAGCCCGGTCAGCAGGCTGCGAAGGACCGGCGCCGTCATTGCTGCCCGGGCGGTGTGAAGCGGCGGTTCAGTCCCTGCCAGCATTCGAAGTAGCCGCGCTGCAGCGTCCTGCTTTCAAGCGCGTGCTTGGTCGTCTGGACAATAAAGCGCGTCTCGAACATGAACGCCAGCGTGTTCTCCAGGCGCACCGGTTTCAGCTCCGCATTCGTCGCGCGCTCATAGGTCTCCGCGTCTGGTCCGTGGCCGCTCATGCAATTGTGCAGGCTGCATCCGCCGGGCAAAAAGCCCTCGGCCTTCGCGTCGTACTGCCCGAAGATCAGCCCCATGAACTCGTTCATCACGTTGCGATGCGACCACGGCGGCCGGAAGGTGTGCTCGGCCACCATCCAACGCGGCGGGAAGATCACGAAGTCGATATTCGCCGTGCCGTGAATCTCGCTGGGCGCTGTCAGCACAGTGAAGATCGACGGGTCCGGATGGTCGAAGCTCACGGTGTTGATGGTGTTGAAGCGCGCGAGGTCATACTTGTACGGCGCGAAGTTGCCGTGCCATCCCACGACGTTCAGCGGCGAGTGCTCCATCCCGCTGCACCACAGCGAACCGCCATACTTCGCAATCACCTCGACATGTTCCTGCAGGTCTTCGTACGCCGCCACCGGGGTCAGAAAGTCGCGCGGGTTGGCCAGGCCGTTCGCGCCGATCGGCCCCAGGTCCGGAAGCCGGAACTGCTGCCCATAGTTCTCGCAGATGTAGCCGCGTGCCGCATTGTCCAGCAGCTCCACCCGATACTTCAGCCCGCGTGGCAGCACGCAGATCTCCCCTGGCGCCACCTCCATCTTTCCCAGCTCGGTGAAGATCAGGAGCCGGCCCTGCTGCGGCACCACCAGAAACTCGCCGTCCGCGTTCCAGAAGAAGCGCTTCTGCATGGAGCGCGTCGCGACATAAAGATGAATAGCCGCCCCGGTCTGGAGCGAGGCATCGCCATTGCCGCCCAGCGTCATGATGCCGTCCACAAAGTCCACCGCGCCCGGCGGGATCGGCTCCGGATCCCAGCGCAACTGGTTGGGCGAGGTCACCGCATCCGGGCACGGCCAGCCGCGGATCAGCCGCTGCGCCCGCACCGGCGTGTACGGTTTGTGCACGGTCGAGGGGCGGATGCGGTACAGCCACGATCGCCGGTTGAGTCCGCGCGGCATGGTGAATGGCGTGCCGCTGAACTGCTCCGCATAGAGCCCCAGCGGATGCTTCTGCGGCGCATTCTGTCCGACCGGCAGCGCGCCCGGTTCGGCCTCCGTTGCAAACTCGTTCAGAAACCCGGACTGATAGCGCAGCTCCGCCATAAAGGACTCTCCAGTAGAACAAATGGTTATACCCGAAATTGATGTCGTCCGATCAGTGCTCCGTATGAATCGAGCAGATCACGCCGGCGATGCTTCGATCGGCAATGCTTCGATCATGGAGTACCCCATCCCCATCGGGATCTCGCGTATCTCCCCGAAGCCGCTGCGCGCCAGCAGAGTTGTGTACTCACCAAACCCGCGCTGCCGTCCGCCCACCAGGTTCAGCATCACGATGTCCAGCGTCGCCGTCCAGCAGGCCATCGGCGGGTCCGGCATCTTCGCCTCCACGATCAGCAGCTTCGCTCCCGCAGGCGCGGCGCGCCGCACCCCGCGCAGAATGCGCTCCGCCGAAGGATCGTCCCAGTCATGGATCACCTCCATCAGCACGTAAACATCCGCCTCAGGCAGCGCATCCTCAAAGAAGTTGCCAGACTCCAGCACCAGCCGCTCACCGGCCAGGCTGGCCACCTCGCGCACCACGTGAGGCTGATCGAAGAGCACGCCACGCGAGTTGGGAGACGCAGCCAGGATGGCCTGCAACAGGTGTCCTCGACCGCCTCCGATATCGGCAACACGGGTGAACCGGCTGAAGTCGTAGGCACGCGGCACCAGCGGCACCATAGCCCTTGCCTTCGCCGCCATCGTCTGGTTGAAGACCTCGCTCCGGTCCTGGTGCTCCGCCATGTACTGCCATAAACCTCCGGGCGTCACCTTCTCTCCCATCGGTTCGCCCGTCGCCACCGACTCGTCAAGACGGATGACCGATTGCCAGAACACAGGGTTTCCGAACATGCGCGCGAATGAACGCATCGACGCCGGGTGATCGCTGCGCAAAAACCGAGACACCTCCGTGTGCGCGAAACCACCGTCGCGCCGTTCGAAGATGCCGTGCGCGCACAGCAGGCTGAGCACGCGCCCCAGCGCATCCGCGGAGGATCCTGTAGCGGCAGCCAATTGCGCAGCAGACACCGGTACATCCGCGATCAAGTCCGCGATTCCCAATTCCGCGGCCACTTGCAGACAGCGAGAGACGAAGTATCCACCGCTCATCATCTGTATCTGTGCAACCGGATCGGATCGGGAGCGCTCATGGCAACGGACTATACAGCAGCTCGCCACAACAGGCCTACCCGGTTCTGATCAGAACCGGCGGCACCAGCTTCAGCAACGGCAGCCATGCCCCGATGCCTGACAATGATCTGGTGACACGCATCCCGGCCCCGCCTCCTCGAAAACTTCACCGCAACTGGTGGCACATCGCGCTGCTCGCAGCCATTGCTGGCCTGCCCCTCCACGCGCAACCCGCCCCCGCCCTCCGCCTCATCCCCATGCCGCGCCAGGTGCAGGCCGGAGCCGTCCTCTCGCTCCACCACGGCGTCCTCGTCCGCGCCGGCTCGCTCGACGCCGAGGACCGCTTCACCGCCGACGATCTCCGCGCCACGCTGAAGCAGCGCGGCATTCCGGCCCACACCGGCGGTCCCATCATCGAGCTGCTTCGTACCAACACACCATCGGCCCGCGCGCTCCTCGCTGCCGCGCACCTCACCTTCGATCCCGCCATGCACGACGAGGGCTACGTCATCCTCCCTCGTCGCCGCGGTGTCGCCGTTATCGCCGCCACCAGCACCGGCCTCTTCTACGGCGCGCAGACCGTCAAGCAGCTCATCATTGGGAACAACAGTGCCGGCAATGGCGCGGATGCCAACCTCGAAACCGCCACCATCCAGACGGCCACAATTAAGGACTGGCCCGCGCTCCCGCATCGCGGCCTCGACGACGATCTCTCCCGCGGCCCTGTCCCCACCCTCGACTTCCAGGAACGCCAGGTCCGCACCCTCGCCGCCTACAAGCTCAACATCTACTCGCCCTACTTCGAGCAGAGCCTCACCTACTCCAGCGTCGCCGCTCGTCGCACCGCCCGGCGGCGCCATGTCGGCCGCGGACGTCGCCACGCTCATCCACTACGCCGCGCAATATCACATCACTGTGGTCCCGGAGCAGGAGGCCTTCGGCCATCTCCATCACGCACTCAAGTACGAGCAGTACTCGCAGCTCGCAGAAACGCCGCACGGCCAGGTCCTCTCGCCCGTCCAACCCGGCTCGCTCGCGCTCATCAGGCAGTGGTTCACGCAGATCACGCAGCAGTTCCCCTCGCCCTGGGTGCACATCGGCGCGGATGAAACCGACGAGCTCGGCAAAGGGCAGACGCGCGATCTCGTCGCCCAGCGCGGCCTCGATCAGGTCTACGTCGACTTCCTGCGCCAGATCGATGGCGTCATCCGCCCCACCGGCAAGCGCGTCCTCTTCTGGGGCGACCTCGCCTGGCACAATCCCGATCTCGTCGCCGCTCTGCCGAAGGACATGATCGGTGTCCCCTGGGTCTATGACGCGCTGCCCGATTTCGACAAGTACATCCGTCCCTTCAACCGCGCCGGCATGGAGGTCTGGGTCGCCCCCGGTGTCAACAATTGGCGTCGCGTCTACCCGGACAATAACGTCGCGCTCGTCAATATCCAGCACTTCGTCCGCGACGGTCAGCGCCTCGGAGCGCGCGGCATGCTGAACACCGTATGGAACGACGACGGAGAAGGCGTCTTCGACGAGGACTGGTATGGTGTCCTCTTCGGCGCGGCAGCGTCATGGCAGCCCGGCGAGAGCCCGCTCCAGCAATTCCAATCCAGCTACGGCGCCGTCTTTCACGGCGATCTCAGTGGCAAAATCGACAAGGCGCAGGGCCAGATCATGGCCGCGCAGAAGCTGCTTTCCGATAATGGCTTCCGCTTCGGCGGATCGAACACGCTCTTCTGGGAAGATCCCTGGAGCCCCGCCGGCCAGCAGGACTCCGCAAAGCTCCTCCCCATCCTCAAAGACGTGCGCCTCTACGCTGAGAACGCCATCACCCTCATCGCCGAGGCCCGCGCCGCGAATCCGCTCCGCCAGCAGGATGCGCTCGACGCCCTCGCCCTCGGCGCACGCCGCATCGACTTCATCGGCATGAAATTTCAGTTCGCCGACGAGATCGCCCACGCCTACGCGGATGCCTACAGAGAGGCCGCCACGCCGCACTCCCGCGCCTTCAGCGATCTGGTCGAGATCAGCAACGCCAACGGCCGCTGCCAGGACCTCCGCGACGGCTACACCCTCACCCGCGAGCTCTTTTCGCAGGCGTGGCTGCGCGACAATCGCCCCTACTGGCTCCAGAATGTGCTCGCGCAATACGACATGGCCACTCAGCTCTGGATCGCCCGCGCCCGCCAGTTCGACACCCTGCGCGCCCAGCTCTCGAAGACGCATACCCTGCCGAAGGCAGAAGAGATCGGCGTCCCGATCGTCGATGGCGACTAAGCAGTCCTATCTGAAATACTGAAACAGAATCGTCATCCGACCGGAGCCGTCTCGCCCAAACGAGACCGGCGTAACGGAGGGATTTGCTTTTCTTCATAGTCCAAAGGAATCTGCATGCGTAGTCTGTTGACCGCCGGAGCCTTGTTGCTGCCGGAAGGTGTTCTACCCGACCCCTGGCTCCTTATCGAGGACGGCGTCATCCACAGCTTCGGCAACCGCAGTGACGGCCTGCCGCAGCACACCGATCATCACGATCTGCCATGTGCGCTTCTCACACCCGCCATGCTCGACATCCACGTGCACGGCGCGGCCGGCCACGATGTGATGGAGGGCACCGCCGACGGCGTCGCTCCTGTGAGCACGCTGCTGGCGAAGCACGGTGTAGGCGCCTGGCTGCCGACGCTCGTGACGGCCGACGTCGATCGCACATTGCGCGCGCTCGATGGACTGGCGACGCTGATCGAGCAGAAATCCCTCCCCGGCGCTGTACCTCTCGGCGTCCATCTCGAAGGACCGTTCCTCTCCTATAGCAAGCGCGGCGTGCATCCGCCCGAGTATCTGCAGGCGCCCTCCGTCGAACTCTTTGACCGCTTCTGGCAGGCCGCGCGTGGCACAGTCCGGCTCATCACCATCGCCCCTGAGCTGCCCGGCGCGCTCGAGCTCATCACCCATGCAGCCTCGCTCGGTGTTCGGGTCAGCCTCGGCCACAGCGATGCGACTGCAGCGCAAACGCGTGAAGGCATCGCTGCTGGCGGAGTTTCCGCCACCCACACTTACAACGCCATGCGTGGCCTCGAACATCGCGAGCCCGGCATGCTCGGCGTCGTGCTCGATGACGAGAACCTCTACGCCGAGATCATTGCCGATGGCTTCCACGTAGACCCTGTTGCGGTGCGCGTCTTCTGGCGCAACAAGGGCGCAGCACGTTCCATTCTCATTACCGATGGTCTAAGTGCTACCGGCATGCCGGAAGGGCACTACACCCTCGGCGGTTTCGATGTCGAAGTCCGCGGAGGTGTGGGCATGCATAACGGCATCGTTGCCGGCAGCGTGCTCACCATGGATCGCGCGGTGCGTAACTTCACCAGCTTCACTCACGCGCCGCTCTCCACGGTGGCGCGCCTGGCTTCGGCAAATCCTGCAGCCATGATCGGATTTGCAGAGAGCCACGGCAGCATAGCCGAAGGCCGCCGTGCAGACGTCGTCGCGTTCTCGCCGGAAGGCCAGCTCGTCGCCACCTGCGTGGCCGGCCGTTTCGCGCGCACGCAATGACCCCGCGCACCGCCATCATCATCGGCGCGGGGCCTGCCGGCCTCACCGCCGCTTTAGAACTGCTGCGCCGATCTGGAACGACACCGGACGGCGCGCCCGCTATTCGTCCGATTGTCCTCGAGGCCGACGACTCCATCGGCGGCATCTCGCGCACCGTCCTCTACAAGGGCAATCGCATGGACATCGGCGGTCACCGCTTCTTCTCGAAGTCCGACCGCGTCATGCAATGGTGGCTCGATCTGATGCCCATCGCCGACCAGGGCGCCGGCCACGCCGTCATCTCCTATCAGAACCGCCATCGCTCGCTGCACGCGCTGCACCTGCACACCGCAACCCGAGGCCGACCCCGAGCTCGTCATGCTCGTCCGGCAGCGTCGCAGCCGCATCTACTTTCTGCGCCGCTTCTTTGACTACCCCATCACGCTCACCGGCGACACGCTCAGCAAGCTCGGCCTCGCCCGCACCGCGCAGGTTGGTCTCAGCTATGTCAAGGCGCGCCTCCATCGGCGCAGCCCGGAAAAAAGTCTTGAAGACTTCCTCATCAACCGCTTCGGCCGCCAGCTCTACCTCACCTTCTTCAAGTCCTACACGGAGAAAGTTTGGGGCGTGCGCTGCGACCAGATCAGCGCCGAGTGGGGCGCGCAGCGCATCAAAGGGCTCTCGCTCACCAGCGCCATCGGGCACTTCCTCAAGCGCACCTTCAGCCCGCGCCCGCGCGGCACCGATCTCGCGCAGAAGCACACCGAAACCTCGCTCATCGAGCAGTTCCTCTATCCCATGCACGGCCCCGGCCAGCTCTGGGAGCACGTTGCCGATCTTATCCGCCAGCAGGGCGGGGAAGTCCTCACCGGCTGGCGTGTCGACCGCATCCAGACCGATGGTGCTCACCGCATCGTCGCCGTCGAAGCGCAGAACGCGAACGGCGAGCGCCGTCGCTTCGCTGCCGACTACTGCTTCTCCACCATGCCCGTCACCGAGCTCGTTCGCGCACTCGATCAACCTGCGCCCGCGAACGTCCAGGAGGTCGCCGACGGCCTCATGTACCGCGACTTCATCACTGTTGGCCTGCTCGTGGACCGCCTGCTCGTCACCGAGCCCGACGGCTCGCCGCTCAAGGACACATGGATCTATGTGCAGGAGCCGGATGTGCTCCTCGGACGGTTACAGATATTCAACAACTGGAGCCCGCACATGGTCGCCGATCCAACCAAGGTCTGGATCGGTCTCGAATACTTCTGCTACCAGACTGACGAGCTGTGGCGCATGTCCGATGAAAAGATCATCCTGTTTGCGACTCAGGAGCTCGAGAAGATCGGCATCATCCACGCCGGCGAGGTGCGCGACGGCCACGTCGTGCGCGTGCCCAAGACCTACCCGGCTTACTTCGGCACTTACGACCGCTTCAACGAAATCCGCGCCTGGCTGGACCCCTTCGAGAACCTCTTCCTCGTCGGCCGCAACGGCATGCACAAATACAATAACCAGGATCACTCGATGCTCACCGCGATGACCGCCGTCGACAACATTCTCGCCGGCATCACAGACAAGAGCACTCTATGGGACATCAACACCGAGCAGGATTATCACGAAGAGAAGTAGGAAACGCACGTCACTCCGATGTTGCGGGCGATTCGGAACTCAGATCAACGGGGATGAGCTGCACAGTTGGTCTATCCTCCCGCACGATGAGCACTTCTTCACCAGCCGCAGCCTTTTCAACCAGTTCTTCCAACAGCGCCTGTGCCTGCTCCACTGTGTATTCCATAGAATTGTCTCGTGATGGACTTAAACTCGCATCAGCATCATAGACCGTGCAGCGCGCAGTGACTTCATGACTATCCTCACCTTCACCCTCGCCATCTTCGGCACCTCGATCCTCGCCGGCCTGCTCGGCGCGCTCACCGGCCTCGGCGGCGGCGTAGTGGTTGTGCCGGTGCTCGCGCTGCTCTTCCACGTCGATCTCCGCTACGCCATCGGCGCCTCGCTGGTCTCGGTTATCGCCACATCGTCAGGCGCTGCCGCGGCCTATGTTCGCGAAGGCTTCTCCAACATCCGCATCGGCATGTTCCTTGAGATCGCGACCACGCTCGGCGCACTGGTAGGCGCATATCTCACCGCCATGATCTCCACCAAAGCCATCGGCATTGTCTTCGGTATCGTGCTGCTCTATTCCGCTATTGCCAGCTTTCGCGGCAAGCATGAGGACGCCACGCCCGAGCACACTGGCGGCCTCGCCGACCGGCTGCGGCTCGAAGGCGAATACCCCACCGACAGCGGCCTCCAGCCCTACGTCGCCCGGCGCGTGCCCGCCGGCTTCGGCATCATGTTTCTCGCCGGCGGCCTCTCCGGCCTGCTCGGCATTGGCTCCGGCGCAGTCAAGGTACTGGCCATGGACCAGGCCATGCGCCTGCCCTTCAAGGTCTCCACCACCACCAGCAACTTCATGATCGGAGTCACCGCCGCAGCCAGTGCCGGGATTTATATCAGTCGTGGTTACATCATGCCGTCGCTCGCCATGCCGGTCATGCTCGGCGTGCTGGGCGGTTCGCTCGTCGGCTCGCGCATTCTCATCCGCGCTCGCGTCTCCACCCTGCGCATGATCTTCGCCGTCGTCATCGTCGCGCTCGGCGTCGAGATGATCTACTCCAGCCTCACCGGAAAGCTCTAAAGTCCATGAGTCAGCCAGTTCACAAACACGCACCGACGGCTGTAGAAGACCAGCGCCTCGAACTGGCGATAGCCGTCCTGCTGCGCATCGGCGTCACCGCCGCTGCTGTACTCGTCGCTATCGGAGGCGTGCTGGTGCTGCGCCATCCCGGAGCGCCCGTACCGGATTACCGCATTTTCCACGCCCCGGCTGAGTCCTCGTCGACCGTTTCCGCGGGCGCATCCATCCACTCCATCGCCGCCATCTTCCGTCACCTGCGCGACGGCAGTGGCGCCAGCATCATCGCGCTCGGCCTGCTGCTTCTGATCGCCACACCCATCGCGCGTGTAGCCTTCGCTGTCGTAGGATTCGCCCGCGAACGTGACACGCTCTACACCATCATCAGCCTCATCGTGCTCGCCATCCTCGCCTTTAGCCTGGTGCACGGCGGCTGACCGGCGCCGTTACACCATCGGCCGCCCGCACTGCACGCAATACTGCGCGCTCGCGTTCTGCACCATCCCGCAAGCCGGGCATCCAGCCATCGGCACCGGCGGTGGCGGCAGCGTCACACCCTGCACCACGGACTGGGCAAGCAGCGCGGCCTGCTCCGCATTGAAGCGCCGCACCCGCCCCGGCATAAAGAACGCTTCGATGATTCCCAGGATCGCGGGAATCCCCGTCCAAAAGAGCACCAGGTACACGATGCCCCACCCATTGCGCCGCAGGTAAAAATGATGCGCGCCAAAGCTGCCCAGAACCAACGCCAACACTACGCCGAGAATCTCATCGCGCTGCGTGCCGCGGTAGTAGATGTTGAAGGTTGCCTGCTGCTGTTCGGTCATCTGCGGCAACATCACCGGCGTGGTCATGGGCTTTGCTCCTGCTCTTGGTCCTGGTCCTGATCCTGGTCCTGCGCTCGGAAATCCGAGCGTATCCGGGAATACGCATCGCCGCGATTCACAGTTCCGTAATGTGCGAACTCCTTCTGCACCTTCCTGGTATCGTCCGCATCGAACTCATTATGAGCACCGCAGCCACCATATCCGCACAATCCAGCGGCACCTTCTCCCTCGGCGGCAAGACGCAGGTCCACCGCCTCGGATTCGGCGCCATGCGCCTCACCGGTGAAGGCATCTGGGGCGAACCCAAAGACCGCGCCGAGGCGAAGCGCGTCCTCCAACGTGCGGTCGAGCTCGGCGTCGACTTCATCGACACCGCCGATTCCTATGGGCCCTACGTTAGCGAGGAGATCATTGCTGAGGCACTCCATCCTTATCCCAAGGGTCTCGTCATCGCCACCAAGGCCGGCCTCGTCCGCACTGGGCCCAACAAGTGGGCTCCCGTCGGTCGTCCCGAATATCTCGAGCAGGAAGTCGAGATGAGTCTCCGTCGCCTCAAGGTCGAGCGCATCGACCTGTGGCAGCTTCATCGCATCGATCCCAAGGTGCCGGTCGAAGAATCGCTCGCGCCCATCAAGAAGCTGCAGCAGCAGGGCAAGATCCTCCACGTCGGCCTCTCTGAAGTAAAGCCGCACGAGATCGATCAGGCGCGCAAGGTAATTGAGATCGTCAGCGTGCAGAACCAGTACAACCTCGGCGACCGCCAGCACGAAGACGTTGTCGACTACTGCACCAAAAACAATCTGGGCTTTATCCCCTGGTTCCCGGTCGCCGCCGGCAAGCTCGCCCGCCCGGGCGGCCCGCTCGACGCTGCTGCAAAGAAGCACGGCGCCACTACGGCCCAGCTATCCCTCGCATGGCTCCTGCATCGCTCACCCGTGATACTGCCGATCCCGGGAACATCCTCGGTAAAGCATCTCGAAGAGAACGTAGCCGCCGCATCGCTCAAGCTCGATGCAAACGAGTGGCAGGCCATCGAAGCCGACGCG
>CAVWSD010000001.1:0-600659 GCA_963757575.1 uncultured Acidobacteriaceae bacterium | reverse complement strand
AGGATGCGCTGTCGAATGCGGTGCAATTGACCGAGGCGAAGGCGTGCCTGGCGGAATCATTCGCTACGGAGCTCGAAGGATTGATGCAGCTTTATGTGTTGACGGCGAAGCGGCTGCGAGAGAGCCGGCGCACAGGCCGAGCGGGTTTGCAGGCGCGGATGCGGACGGAGTTTGAGCGGGCGGGAGTGTGGGAGCTGATGCAGCGCCGCATCAGTGCAGCAAGGTACACGCGGGCGGGCGATCCTCTGCGCATTGATTGCGGGTATCGACCGAATGGCGTGGTGCGGATGTTTCAGGCGGTGTCGCTGGCCGGAGATGTGGAGGGGGCGAAGGTGCTGGCGTTTTCTTCTGCCGATCTAACGGAAGGTGTTGCGCGAGTGGAGCGCGCGGCTTTGGAACTGACGGCGATCATCGAGCCGCTGCGGGATGCGGTGGAAGATCTTGAAGAGGAGCAGGCTTCCTACCGGTTTGGGGTGGAGACGATGGAGCGAGCGCATATCCGGGTACTGACGACGTCTGACCTGGAGCGTGTGGCGGAGTCGGCGCGGCGGGAGTTGCGGGTGTAAGAACAGAGACAACTACAGACAAACCAGAGCAGCGGAGAGTTACAGATTTCGCTGAGTCTGGGGAGAGGGCGAGGCCAATGGCCTTGCCCTTTTGTTTTGCGACGAAATCGACGGATTGAGAGAGCGAGGGACGGATGAGTGTGCGAGCGAATATGCGTGAGCTTTGGCGCCGGGTGAGTTCGATCCACGCAGGGGATAGTCAGGCGGCGGTGTTACAACGGCAGACGCAGGCGCTGTCGCTGGTGCTGAATCCGTATCACGCGGGGCAGGTGCATTTGCCGAAGCCGACGCCGGAGAACCTGCGGCGTTTCGCCGAGACACCGGTGGTGCGGCGCGCCATCAACCTGATAAAGGACCGTGTGGCCGCGATGCAGTGGCAGGTACGCGTGCGGGCGCATTGCGCTGTACCGAACGATGCGGCGGAACGCATGGCGGCGCTGCGTTTCTCGCTCGATGAGCCGAACGAGTCCGACTCGCTGCGCACGCTGTTGGAGCAGGTGCTGGAAGACATGCTGGTCGGCGGATTCGGCGCAGTGGAGATGGAGCTGACGGGCATGCAAGAGCGGCCTGTGGCGCTGTGGCCGGTGGATGGCGCCACCATCCGGATCAATCCGAAGTGGAAGGGCGGGAACGAGGTGCCGCGCTACGTGCAGGCAATCTGCTGCAGAGTCCGGATAAGGCGGTAACGCTCGATGACGACCAGTTGATGTACATCCGGCTGAATCCGCGGACGCATACGCCGTTCGGCCTGGGTCCACTTGAGGTTGCGTTCGAGACGGTGAACAGTTGTTGAGCGCCCAACGGTTTGCGGGCAAGCCTGGCGAGCAACGCCGTGGTGCAGTACGCGCTGTGGCTGAACGAACCGACGCCCGCCGCACATGAGCGGCTGATCCGCTGGTGGCAGGACGAAATTGAAGGCACGGGGCGTGTGCCGGTGCTGAGCACGGAGCACAAGCCGGAGGTGCTGCGCTTCGGCAGCGGCACCGATGCCGACCTGCGGATGGAATGGCAGACTTCCTGATCCGCATGGTGGCGAATGCATTCGGTCTGCCGCCGATGCTGCTGGGCCTGGAGAACGATGTGAACCGCGCGAGCTCATCGGAGTTTGGGGACGAGGCGTTTCGTGGCGCGATCGTTCCGGTGGCGCGGCTGCTGGAGCAGCACATCACGCGGGATGTTTTCGGCAAGCGCCTGGGGTGGCGGGAGTTCGAGTTCCGGTTCACGGAGCTCGA
The DNA here is from genome assembly GCA_963757575.1 of uncultured Acidobacteriaceae bacterium. GTDB lineage: Bacteria > Acidobacteriota > Terriglobia > Terriglobales > Acidobacteriaceae > KBS-83. The sequence continues at coordinate 598,861 of CAVWSD010000001.1, read as the reverse complement.
GTCGCGTGACGAGGCGACGGAGCTGCAGATCCAGATGGAGTTGTTGAAAGCTGGGGTGCTCACCGTGGGCGAAGTAAGGGCGCTGCGCGGATTGGGGGCTGTGCAGCCGGAAGAACAAGCGGCGACTGAGGCAATCAAGCAGGAGATCAACCAGGAGATCGGGGAGAACGAATGAAGCTGGATGCGATGGCGGTGACGATGCCGCTGGTGCGGGACCATCCGAACCGGGTGCCGTTCGAGGGAGTGCTGACGTACGTGGATGTGCCGAGCGACCGGGCCCCTTCGGGATCGCGGGGAAGGCGGGTGATTCTGACCCGCGGCGCGGCAGATGCGGCACTTCCGTCGCTGCTGGGCATGGCGGTGGACTTCTGTCCCGGCTGGGACGGCCACGATGCACGGCGGAAGTGCGGGATTATCACGGACGCGGAGATCGTGGCTTCACGCAGCGGAACAGGCGAGATCCGGGTGGCGGGATATCTGTTCGGACGGGATTTTCCGGAGGTGGAGCGGCATCTGCGCGCCACCCCGGCCGAGCAGATGGGCATGAGCTACGAACTGGCCGATGCCCATGTGGAAGACATGCGGGCTTCGGTATGGCGGCTGACCAAGGTGACCTTCACCGGAGCAGCGATCCTGCTGCGCGAGAAGGCTGCTTACGGACGGACGTCTTTCCGCTTGTGCGCAGGAAAGACGAGCGCCGAAACAAAGCGGGCTCTTGCAGCGCGGGGAGCCTGAAGCAGAACGAGTGAAGGCACGGCAAGAGGAAGCGCAACGGAAGCGAGGAGACAATGGACGAAAACAATGCAAGTGGGGTAGAAGCCACAGAGCGCCTGCAGGCTGCGGCCGAACGGCTCGAAAAGACGGCTGCATGGCTGGAAGAGCGGCAGGCTGCAATGACCGGCGATGTAGCCAGGATCGTAGCAACGGTGGATGCGAGCGCCGATGGGCGCCAGCGTGAACTGGAGCGGAAGCTGGAAGTGGCCGAACAGCAGATTGCCGAGCTCAAGGCGCAGGCCGCGGCGGCTACAAGCGGTCGCAAAACGCTTCCGGTGGCAACCATGCAGCTGCTGGCGAAGCAGGGCATCGGCAGCGTGGACGGTGTTGAGGCCGGATCTCTGGATGCTGCACTGACCGGGTTGAGCCTGGAGCAGCGGATTGCTGTGAAGGCGCAGTTGATCCGGAGCGGGGCTCTGGCCTAGGCGCAACAACGACAGGCAGCGCGGGCGTGGAGGAAACAGCAGATCTCTCCACTCCGCATGTGAGGCTCCGCGTCACGGCTCCGGTCGACATGACGAGAGTTGATGGGCGCGTGGCTGCGATGAAAGCAGCCGGCGCCTTTGTTTTTTCGTAGCAGCGACTGCTCTTTTGAGAGCGAAAGGAAGAACCATGAACGCACAGTTTCTCGATATCCATTCGGCAGCAGACTACATCGGGCCCGGGGCGGTTGAAGTCCCGTTCTATCAGACGGAGATCACGGACCTGGTCCGCCGCCGTGGCATGTTCGGCCAGCGCATCAAGCAGGTGCCGGCGACGGGCCATCCCTCGCGCTACTTCGAACAGACGGCGATCCCGAATCCGGGTACGGCCGGGTTTGTCGATCCGCGCAACATCACTCCTTCCCTGGTGACGCCAACCCGCGTCGAGCGGAGCGTTCCGCTCAAGGGACTGGTGGCGCAACTGAACTACAACCTGTTCGACATGGAATTGGGCGCGCAGCAGAAGCAGTTCGCGTATCTGCAGGCGAAGGACCTGATCGACACGGTGGACGGTGTGCTGCACACCCACGATGTGGCGTTGTGGAACGGCAACGATACATCGTTGAGCGCGCCGACCAGCACCGCAGTACTTTGGCGCGGCCAGCCAGATTGCCGGGGGCGGCAATGTAGCTACGATCACGACCACCGAGAGCATTGTGGACGGGATCAAGTCGCAGGTTGCGCAGATGGTGTCGAACACCAACTTCGCCGTGCGCCCGACCGCGATCTATGCCAACCCGGTGTTGCTTGACCTGATCGACCGCGAGATGAAGACCGAGTTCAACGTGGTGCTCAATTCGCGTGAGATCAACGGCGGCTTCACGGTGAAGACGCTCTCGACCCAGGCGGGCGAGCTGCCGCTGATTCCGGAGTGGGCGCTGAGCTACAGCGGCACGCCGGGTTCAGGCAGCGCATCGTTGCCAGCCTACATCGTGACGGAGGACCTGATCGAGTACCACTGGCTGAGCGAGGCGGCTCCGCGCATTTTCCAGCTTGGCCTGCCGAATTCGCTGGCTTCGCAATATGTGGTGGTGAAGTTTGGCGGCCTGGTGGTGAAGGGCTCCAGCTACGCGCACGCACAGGTGACAGTGCAGCGCTAAAGGCGTTGTTCAGCGAAAACGCGCGAGGCTGAAGCGCTGCCCGAACCTGAGCAGCAAACGCAGAGGCACGAGAGGGGACGGAGATCTTACCGTCCCCTTTTTGCGCACAAATCACGCGACAGAATGTAAGACCACGCGGCGCGGCGCAAGACCGCGGATGAGGAGAAGTGCGGATGGCCTACTTAGAGACGACGGAGTACGAGAGCTACGGTCTGGCACCCGACACAACTGACGACTGGATTGCCGTGGCGTCCGGGATGATCGACGGATATTGCCGGCGCGCCAGCATATTGGCGACGCAGTATGTGGAGAGGCTGCGAATCGTGCAGGGTAGCCAGACGGTGCGGCTGAGCTATCTGCCACTTCTTGCCGTGTCGCCCTCCACGATACCGCTGGTGACGGTGCGCGGCAGATACACGCGTCCCCGCAGGGGCGAACTGGGGCCGGTCGGCCTGGATGCGATTGCATATGCGTTTTCGCTGCCGGGCGCGTGGACGCAGGTGGATCCCACATCGATCGACTTCCTGCCCGATACCGGCGAACTGACGCTGCCCTACAACGTGCTGGGACTGCCCTATAGCGAGATCGAGGTGACCTACACCGCGGGATGCGCAGCAGTGCCGGAACCGGTGAAGATCGCCTGCGCCCAACTGGTGAAGAATGCGCAATCCACGCCGGGATTGAATGTGAAGACCAGCAAGATGGACACGATGTGGTTGCAGTACTTCTCCAACTCTCTGATAGACGCACATGTGCAGCAACTTCTGCGGCCATATGTGGCGACAAGGCTGGGATAGCGATGAGCGACCTGAGCGTGAGACCGAAGCACGGAGGGTGGCAACGAATGGCAGATGCACTGCTGCGCTCGCTGGGTGGATCGGTGGCCATGCTGCGAATGCCGGTAGCGGCGACCAGCGCGATTGGAGAACAGCTGGGAGCACCGACGGCCGGCTTTGCCGACCTGCCACTTTCTCCCGCAGCCTTCCGCAAGCTACGAGTGCCAATCACCGATGGCAACCAGGCGGCGTATGAATTGCTGATCTCAGCGTCGGCAGTGGAGGCGCAGGTGAGTCAGCTAGGACTCTCGTCGGCCGAGGTGCTCTTCGCCATGGGGCTGGGGATCACAGTCGGCAAGGAGTTTTTTGCAATCGAAGGTGTTTCCTTCACCAGCGCGGCGGGACTGGCCTGTATGTATCGCGTGTTGCTGCGGGAAGCCGCCACGCAGAGCTATTGAAAGGGATGAGATGAAGAAGGCGCGTGATTCTTTCTATGTGGCCCTGCGGGACCGGCTCCAGGTACTCAACCCTACCAGGCAAGTCCTGATACGCGGTGTTTGGCGGCCCGGGGTCCTGGTGGAGGAGAACGAGAGCTTTGCCCCGATCGTGCCGGACAACGTATTCGTGCTGCGTTGGACGAAGACGTTGACGGATGAGCAGCACGCACTGGTGCATACACAACAGATATGCGAGATGCAGTACCAGACGGCGGGCACGGCTGGCGCGGGCGGACTGGATCGCGGCACTCTGCTGACGGAAATGGATGCGGAGCTGTTGTCGATAATGCAACCACAGCAGATACAGAAGACCAACTATAGCGTGACGCCGCCATCGGCGATGGGCACGCGTGTGTCCTGGACCAGTCCGGTATTCGCACCAGTGACCCGTGAGCGTGACCGCCTGGTGCGCAAGGCGGAGATCACGGTCGTGAGCTATGAGGAGGCGGGAGAGCTATGAGTACGCCAGCATTGGTGATGCAGCCCAGCCTGCCGCCGGCGGTGCGCCGGGTGCGCGGATTCTTCGCCCCGGTCGCCCGGCTCACGGCAACGCCAACCATGTTCGATGCAACAATGGCAGCGTCTTTTGATCCGGATATACCGCCTGCGCCATGGGTGGACCTGGGCTGGATCAGCGGCTTTACACGCACATCCGGAACCAAGCTGCAGGTGGTTGAGGGCGGCGCACCGGGCACTGTTTTGCTGCAGGCACGGCAGAGCGTGGGTGCAACTGTGAGCATGACGTTCGAACGCTGGTCCAAGCTGACCATGGCGCTGACCTGCGGCTCCCAGCAAATCAATGTAGTGCAAGCAGGCGCGAATCCGGTTGCGATCGCAGCGGCGAGCTCGACAGCAACATTCCTGAGCACACCGAATGGAGTTGGGACCATCCAGCCCGGGGACATGATCGCGGTAGATGCGGACTACAACGGGCAGACAGGCTATCTTGGCGCGGGAGCATCTGCCGCGTACCTGGGAACCGCGATCGGAAGCGATGTCCACTGGATTCGCCGCATGACGTTGAATGTGGGGCGAGTCATGGCTGTGACGCCGGCCGGGTTGCAGCTTGCAGAGCCGCTGCTGGCCGGCGCGCCGACGCAAGGGATGCAGGCGCAGTCGATCGTTGCGCTGCAGGACCGGGAAGGTGGCACGTTCTTCCAGGAGTGGTCCGGGCTGTTCTGCATGCAGGGCGAGCAGGGCGATGCGCTGTTCTTCTACTACCCGCGCCTGCAGACGATGGGCGGCCCTGCGGAAAGTGCCGTCTCATTGGTGGCGCCGCTTTCACAGCTTCTGCTCAATGGGCACTTCGTCGCGCTTCCCGTGGTCGATTCGGTGGATAGTTCGCAGGTGTGCTGCTACCGCACGTATCTGCCCTGTGCGAATGCGCAGATATAGCTCTGCTTCCCTGTATCTCATGAGCGACGCGTCGCATTCGCCGGTGACAGTACCGAGGCGATCGCCTTGCGTGGTGATTGTGCCGAACCAGAAGAAAGAGAGAGCGCGTGAAGATCACGATCGACAATCTTGATGGGAATGGTGCAGTGGATTACACGGCTTCGCTGAGCGGCGCCACGTCTTTAACGATTGAGCGGAAGTTGAATCAACCGAGCAGTTGCATCTTCAGTGTGGCGGGAGCAAGCGCTACCGTTCCGACGAGTGGCGCGCGCGTCGTCGTGACCGCAGATAACGATGTCATCCTCTTTACCGGTTATGTAATTGCCGCGCCCGCGCGACTGTATGCCGGGATGGGAACCACCGGACCTGCCTACGTGCTGCAGGTCTCATGCCTGAGCGACGAGGTCGTGCTCGATGCACGGGTGAGCGGGAGGACGGTCGAATGCGTCGACACTTCGGCGGGCGATCTGTTGACGAAGATTACCGGGCGGGCTACGACGCAAGCGTTGCCGGTAAGCGGAAGTGCCACCTCCAACCGGATCGGCGGCTTCCAGCCCTTGGCGGGCAAGAGCTGGTCAGAGAATGTAGGCGCATTGGCGGATGCCGCGCGCGCGTCTTATCGAGTGGTGAACAACAGCCTGTTCTTCGACAATATCGGAGACCAGGTGCATACCCTGGCGGAGAGTGACGGCAGCTTCGATCGGGGCGCGTTCAAAGGTGAGCGCACGCGCATTGCGGTCAACGATGTGACTGTATGCGGCAAAGAGGAGCCACAAGCCTATGTGACCGAGATCTTTGAAGGAGACGGCGTCACGTCGGTATTCCAATTGAATGAGACGCCGCTGCTGGAAAAGGCAACGCTGCTCTTCGACACGTTCTCCGGCGGCTCACTTGATCCGCAGAGCTGGGCCGTTGTCGACGGAGGCGGTCATATCTCGCTTACGAAGTCGCGGGCTGACGCTGGGCGGCGGACAAGGCACCGGCGGGACCAGCATTGTCACAGCAGTGGATGCAGTAGAGCTGGGCGGTGTGCTGCTGATCGAACTCGCTGGCTTAGAAGTGGACAGTCTGGGAGAAGGCTACTTCGCCAGCTTGTCTTCGGGAACGGTTAGTCCTGCGAACCTGGTGGCTGGTTTTCACGTGCGGCCGAACGGTACGAGCACGGTTGTGGCCCCGATGGTGCTTGGCGTGGAAGCCGGCGCGACGGCAACGCTGCAGACCGGCCACACGTATACGCTGCGGTTACGTTTCCACTGTAAAGACCGCCAGCGTGTGCTGCAGAGCTACAGTGCGGGCGGCGCAAACGGTGCGGTTCAACTGGGCGGACAAACGCTGACGGCGGGAGCTGACCTGTTGATGGAGGTGCAGGAGACCACGGGCGGCGCGCAATTCCCCGTCATCGTGCTTTACGACGGCTCCGTGACGCAAGCTCCGCCAAGTTGCAGCCCGGTGGTGGTGGACAGCGTGAGTTTTCTTGGCAGCATTGCAAGCTTTGAGCTGACGCGGCCAGGAGAGGTTTGGGTAAGCTGCACAGCAACCGGTTCAGCGGCTGCGACGCAGCGCCTTGGAGTCAGCGCGCAAACATCGCAGGCGAAGGTGACGAGCACCGGCAGAATGAGTTTTTATCCGGGGTATGTGCCGGCGTCGGGCACTGTGATCCGAGTGAACTATCGCATTGCCGGACGCGCGGTTGCACGCATGATCGTACCCGCGTCGTCACCCGTGAGCAGTCTCATCCTGACTGCTGAACATCCGGTGACGCGCACTTCTGCCGATTGCGAAAACGCCGCGCTTGGCCGTGCTCTCTACCTCCACCTGGACAGACGGTGCGTGGAAGGGGTCATACACCTGCTGGAACCCTCACCATGCCGCAGACATGTGGCCGGGTGACCTTTTGGATGTGGAGGCGCCCTCGGCGGAGATGTCGACCGAATTGGTGGTGCGCAGCGTTCAGATTCACGCAACCTCCTGCGTTCCGGAGTTATTGAGCTATGCCATTGCATTCGCGAACGAATGGGCCGAGGCGCTCTCGCTAAAGACGAGCGCGGGCGCTCCTTTAAATGCATGGCTCCCGCCCACCGCGCTCACCAGGCCGACCGCCCTGGTGTCGGCACGCGATCTATCGGTAACCAGCGTCAGCACGACGCAGATTCAGGTGCAGGCCGGATTGACACCTCCGGGCGGCGGCGGGTTTGAGGTACGTCGCAGCGATTGGAAATTCGGCGCGGCCGATGGAGCCGACCTGGTTCTGCGCAGCCCAGTGCCGAACTTCACCATTGTTCGCGAAGCGCCGGTCGAACGCTACTACGTGCGGATGTACGACGGCGCCACACCGCCCAATTACTCGCGCTTTTCCAGCGCCATATTTGTAAATGCAGCTACGCAATGAGAACAGACGTGAGTGGAAGTGGCATGGACATGATGAGTACGTTTGAAGCACAAGTACTGGCCGACCTGAGCGTGGTGAAGAGCCAGATGGCGTCGCTGCTGGGAGACGGCCAGCCGGGGCGGCTCAGCCTGCTCGAGGAACGGGTGGAGCGGCATGAGCTGAGTGTGCAGCGGGTGAAGGGTTTCGCCGGCGCATTCGGTCTGCTGTTTACTTTGCTGCAGCTTGCCGTTGAATGGCTGCGGCCGCGGTGATCTTACCCCTGTTGAGCGTGCCGTCTGAAGCGTTTTCCCCTGTAGACGTGGATCGGCCAGCAACAACTCGTGTGGCCTTCCCGTAAAGGAAGGCCATGCCCAGAGCATCTCCGCTGTGCACAGCAACAGGAAAAATGCTCTAATGCGACGATGGCGCGCTCAACTCTAGTGGGTGTTGTTATGGGCAGCAGGAGCGACTACTCGACTATGGAACCCTGCGTCGAGCTTCTGCGCGAATTCGAGATATCGTATGAGACACGAATTGTCTCCGCGCATCGCACCCCCGATCTGCTCTTTCAATATGCGAACGAGGCGGAGGACCGCGGGCTCAAAGTGATCATCGCGGCCGCCGGCGGCGCGGCGCATTTGCCCGGGATGCTCGCCGCGAAGACATTGGTGCCGGTGCTTGGCGTGCCGGTGCCCGCAACATCCATGCAGGGCCTGGATGCGTTGCTATCGATCGTGCAGATGCCGAAGGGTGTTCCCGTCGGCACGCTTGCCATAGGGCGACCCGGCGCCGCCAACGCAGCACTGCTGGCTGCGGAAATCCTCGCCAATGATGAACCCACATTGCGCCAACGACTAAAAACCTGGCGTGAAGCCCGCATGCGCGAGGTGCTCGCAGAAGGGCTTCCGCAGTGAGCGCTATTCTTCCCGGTGCAACTATCGGCATCCTGGGCGGCGGTCAGCTTGGCCGCATGACCGCGATGGCCGCGCGCTCCCTCGGCTACCGTGTGCAGGTGATGGACCCCGATCCCTCCTGTCCAGCGAGGTTCGTCGTCGATGCCTGCTTCGAAGGCGCCTGGGACGATGCCAAAGCCGCGGCCAATCTTGCCCGTGGGTGCGATGTCGTCACGCTGGAGATCGAGCAGCTCTCGCTCGATACGCTGCGCGCGGCGCAACGCTATGCGCCGGTGCGGCCCGGCGAAGCGCTGCTTGCCATCATTCAAGACCGCATTGCGCAGAAGGAATGGCTTGCCGCGCATCAATTTCCCGTCGGCCCGTTCCGCTCCGTCCGCTCGCTCGATACCATGCGTGCCGCGCTCGATGCCTTCGGACACAATTGCTTCGTGAAGAGTGCGCGTGGCGGCTACGACGGACGCAGCCAGCTTCGCATTACACCCCGAGGTGGCGAGAGCGCTGAATTAGCCTGGCGCGCGCTGGGACAACGACCCTCGATCGCGGAGCAGGCCATTGCACTCGACCGCGAAATCTCGGTGCTGGTCGCGCGCACGCCCTCCGGTGCTCTCAAATCTTTCCCGTCCGCGACAAATCATCACGAAAATCAGATCCTTGCCTGGAGCGTGATCCCATCCTCCATCTCCGCGGCGATGGAAGCCGACGCGCAACGTATCGCCTGCTCACTCGCCGAGAAATTATCCCTGGAAGGCATTCTCGCGGTGGAAATGTTCGTCACTCAGGACGGAACACTTCTCATCAACGAGCTCGCGCCACGCCCACACAACAGTTATCACGCCAGCGAGCGCTCCTGCGTCGTCAGCCAATTCGAGCAGCATGTGCGCGCGGTATGCGATCTTCCGCTGGGTGAGACGGATGTGATTCGCCCCGCGGCAATCGTGAATCTGTTGGGCGATATCTGGCACGAGGGCGAACCGCGCTTCGATCGCGCGCTTGAAGTCGACAGCGTCCGCCTGCACCTTTACGAAAAGCACACGCCTCGGCCGGGCCGCAAAATGGGCCACCTCTCCGCGATCGGCAACACGCCGGAGGAGGCGGTGAAGCGCGTACTCGAAGCCAAGACTCGTTTATAAAGCACAACGGCGGACCCGAAGGCCCGCCGCATGTTTCCGCTCGGCAAACGAATCAGCCGATCTCTTCTGACCAGTTCTCCAGATACTTCTTCAGTTCCGCCATGAACTTCCCGGCATCGGCGCCATCGATGATCCGATGATCGAAGCCCAGCGTTAGCCGAACGACGCTGCGGATCGCGATGGAGTCGTTGCCGTCCTTATCAGTCAGCACCGTCGGTTCCTTGAACAGACCACCGACACCCAGGATTGCCGATTCCGGCTGGTTGATGATCGGCGTGCCGAACTGCTCGCCGAAGATGCCGGGATTCGTAATCGTGATGGTGCCTGATCCCACCTCGTCCGGTTTCAGTTTCTTCGCGCGCGCGCGTTCCGCCAGGTCCGCGATCGAGCGCGCGATGCCGAGGAAGCTCTTCTCCTCCGCCTGCCTGATCACCGGCACGATCAGTCCCCAGTCCAGCGCCACCGCGATCCCGACATTCACATTCTGGTGGTAGCGAATCGCGTCCCCTTCCATCGATGCGTTGACGATCGGCATCTTGCGCAGCGTAGCCACTACCGCCCGCGTGATGAATGGCATGTAGGTCAGCTTCACGCCGTTGCGCTGTTCGTACTTCGCCTTCTCCTTTTCGCGAATCTTTACGATGCGCGTCAGGTCCACCTTGAAGACGGTGTGCACGTGCGCGCTGGTGCGCTTGGAATCGACCATGCGCTGCGCGATGATCGAGCGCATGCGCGTCATCGGTACCAGATCGCCTGGCTGTGGACCGGCCGCGGCTGGCACAGACGCTGCAGGCCTCGGCGCTGCAGGCACAGCAGTCGCTGGTGCTGGCGCTGCAGCTGATGATGCGGCTGGAGGAGCCTTGTCCGCACCACCCTTCTCGATATATTGCAGAACATCGTCCTTGGTGATGCGGCCGCTCGAGCCCGTGCCCGGGACCTGTCGCAGATCGAGTTGATGCTCCTTCGCAATCTTGCGCACCAGCGGCGACGAACGCAGTCGCTCGCCATGGGAAGCCGCAGCAGGCGCTTCCGTTGCGGGCGCAGCAGCGCCTGGCGCCGGAGCTGATGGAGTTGCCGGAGCAGTCGCCGTTGCCGCAGCGGGAGCAGTCTCCTTCGCCGCGCCACCACCAATCACCGCAACTACGGTATTGATCTGCACCGTGTTGCCGGCCTCTACCTTGATCTCGGAAAGCGTACCGCTCGCCGGCGACGGAATCTCCGCGTCCACCTTGTCGGTCGAGATCTCAAACAGCGGCTCGTCACGCTGGACGCTGTCGCCCACCTTCTTCAGCCACTTGGTGATCGTGCCTTCGAAGATCGACTCACCCATCTGCGGCATCACCACATCTGTGCCGCCGCCGCTCGAGACCGCTGCCTCCACCGGCGCTGACGGTGCAGGCGCCGCCTTGGGCGCTTCCGCCCTCTTCTCCTCTTTAGCCGGCTCCTGCTTCGGCGGTGCGGGGGCGGCCGCTGCAGGCTTGCTCGCGCCCGCGCCGTCGCCGATCACCGCAACCACGGTGTTGATCTGCACCGTGTTGCCGGCATCGACCTTGATCTCGGAAAGCGTACCGCTTGCCGGCGACGGAATCTCCGCATCCACCTTGTCGGTCGAAATCTCAAACAGCGGCTCGTCACGCTGGACGCTGTCGCCGGGCTTCTTCAGCCACTTTGTTATCGTCCCCTCAAAGATCGATTCGCCCATCTGGGGCATGATGACGTCTGTTGGCATCTCTTCGTTCCGCCTTCCCATTCACGCGGCCTGCGCCGCCAAGCACACAATTTCGATCATAAGGCTCGCGGTCGCTCCGCGCGCTGCCTCAATACGCCACCAGCCGCCTTGCCTCGCGCACCACGTCCTCGACCTTGGGTAGGAAGGCCTTCTCCAGCGGCGGCGAGAACGGCACCGGCGAATCCAGCGAGGCGATACGCACAATCGGCGCATCCAGCGCATCGAAGGCTTCCTCGTTGATGATCGCCGCGATCTCGCCCGCGATGCCTCCGGTCTTCGTATCCTCGTGCAGGATGATCACGCGGTTCGTCTTCTCTACCGTCGCGGCAATCGCCGCATTGTCCAGCGGCAGCAGCGTGCGCAGATCCAGAATCTCCAGCTCGATACCTTCCTTAGCCAGAATCTGCGCCGCCTCTTCAGCCACGTACACCATCGCCGCATACGTGATCACGGAAACATGCTTCCCCTCGCGATGGATGCGCGCCTTGCCGATTTCGACGGTGTAGTCCTCCGCCGGCAGCTCTTCCTTCACACGCCGGTACAGGTACTTGTGCTCGAAGAACAGCACCGGGTTGTTATCGCGGATCGCCGACTTGATCAGCCCCTTCGCATCGCGCGCGGTCGCCGGACAGATCACCTTCAGTCCCGGCGTGTGCACATAGAACATCTCCGGATTCTGCGAGTGGAACGGGCCGCCGCTCACGCCGCCGCCCGAGGGTCCACGCAGCACCAGCGGCGCCGGAGCGCCCCATCGGTAATTGCTCTTGGCCAGGATCTGCACAATCTGCGAGTGCGCCGAGCTGATGAAGTCCATGAACTGGAACTCGCCCACCGGCCGCAGTCCGGTCAACGACGCGCCATAGGCTGCGCTCGCAATCGCCATCTCGGAGATGGGCGTATCCACCACACGCTCCGTCCCGAAGCGCTGCAGAAAGCCTTCCGTCACCTTGAATGCGCCGCCATACACGCCCACATCCTCGCCGATCACGAAGACACGCGGATCGCGCTCCATCTCTTCCCACAGGCCTTGGCGGATCGCCTCTAAATACGTAACTGCTGCCATTGCTAGATCAGTCCTCGTGTTCTTTCCTGGGCGTTGTTCCGCGCTCTTACTTGTAATGGGTGGTCGCGCTGGATTCGGCCAGCTTCGCGCTGGCGTTCGCGTTCTGCACCCGCACCTCGCCGTACTTCAGCGGAATATCGGTCGCGTTATCGAAGTACACATCCGTCCCCGCCTCTGCCGGATCGGGCATCGGCGACGCCTCGGCAAACGTGCGCTCCTCTTCCATCAACGCATCCACATCAGTCTGGATCTTCTTCGCCTCCGCTGGCGTCAGCCATCCGCGTTCGATCAAATACTGTTCCATGCGCAGGATCGGGTCGCGCCGCTTCCAGTATTCCTTCACCTCCGGCGGAACGTAGACCGCAGCATCGTGCATGGCGTGCCCCTTCATGCGCATCAGCTTCGCCTCGATCAACGAGGCGCCCTCGCCGCGATAAGCCCGCTCCACTGCTTCATGCGTCGCGTCGTATACCTGATTCGCATCAGTGCCATCGACGATCACGCCCGGCACGCCATAGCCGAGCGAGCGGTCCGCCAAGTCCTTGCAGGCGAATTGCAGTTCCACCGGCGTTGAGTAGGCCCAGAGGTTGTGCTCCACAATCAGTACCAGGCCCAGCCGCTGCACCGCTGCAAAGTTAAAGCCCTCATAGGTCGGTCCCGTCGACTGCCCGCCGTCGCCGATGTACGCGAGGCATGCAATGTTCTTGCCCTGGATGCGCGCGCCCAGCGCCACGCCCGCACACACGCTGATCGAATCGCCGAGGTGAGAGATCGGTGCGATCACGTTCAGCCTCTTCGCATCACCGTAATGCGAGCCGCTTTCGCGTCCGCGCGTCGGCGAGCCACCCTTGGCCATGTACTGCATCATGGTGTCGCGCGGCCGGTAGCCCTTCACGATCATCGAGCCCTGGTTGCGGATCATCGGCCCCAGCCAGTCGTCCTTGCCCAGTGCATAGGCCGACGCCACAGACGTCGCCTCCTGCCCCTGGCTCAGATAGAGCCCGCCGATCACCTTGCTCTGCTTGTACATCCGCTCCAGCGAATCTTCCATCCGCCGGTTCGTGATCATCAGCCGGTAGATATCGATCGACTGCTCGCGCGTCAGGTATTTCGACGGGCGCAGCGGCGGAGGCGGCGCAGTGGTGTCGCCTACGACGATGTAGTGGTAGTGACCATCCTTCCACTCGCCTTCGATGTGGAACGGAAGCTGCTCCAGCCGGTAATCGGGTATCCCGTGGGGGTTCTTGGTAGGGGGTTGCTGCGGGGGGACGTTGCTACCGTTCGAATCCCTGGAATTTGTCTCCCTGGAATCTTTCGGCTTCCCATTCGCAGAGGCAGACGCCGCCCCTGCGTTCTTCACATCTGTTTTTCTACTCGCCATCGACAGCGATCCTGGTCGGTCAGTACCGAACTGGTCATTTTATGCCAAAAGCGAAGTTGAGGCACACGCCGGTGCTCTGGCGCTGTCTACAACTCTTGTTCGCAGCGCAGCTTACACCTGCACCTGCGACTCGATCGTCACCGGCGCCAGTGCATCTAATGACTCCACCCAGAGCACCTGCGCGTTGAAAACGCGACCGAACTGCCGCGCCACCCGCTCCGCCGCCGTCCGGAGCGCCAGGTTGGTACCCAGATCGGGGCTCTGGCTCTCCATTTCCAGGCTCGTCATCGCGCGATCGTCAATGCCGCAGGGCACAATCCACTCAAAATCCTTCAGGTCAGTCGTCACATTCAACGCAAACCCATGCGACGTAATCCCTGCCGATACATGGATCCCAATCGCCGCAATCTTCTTCTCCTCGACGGAGCCATTCGGCTGCGTCCACACACCCGTCCGCCCCGGCACGCGCATCGCGGCCACGCCATAATCCGCCATGGTCCGGATCAGCGCCTCCTCCATCTGCCGCACAAAATCCACCGGCCCCAGCCGCTTGCCCCCGGCCCGCAGCGGACCTCTGAGATCAAAGATCGGATACCCCACCAGTTGCCCCGGCCCGTGATAGGTCACATCGCCGCCGCGGTTGGTCTCCACCACTTCGACGCCGCGCGCCCGCAGCGCCTCCTCCGTCAACAGGATGTGCTCCCGCCCCCCATCCTTTCGCCCCATGTTGCGGCCCAGGGTCAACACGGGCTCGTGCTCCAGCATCACCAGCACATCGACAATGGCGCCCGCCTTGCGCAGCCCTACCAGCCGTGCCTGCAACTCCAGCCCGGCGCGATACGCTACACGTCCGAGATACACCACCGACAGCACCATGCCAGTCCCCCAACCGTTGACCGTATCCACAAATTCGATCCACAAATTCATGAAAACGGACTAACCGATACCACCGATCCTTACATCCATTCTGTCACCGGCAGCGCCACCGGCCGGCGGCAATCCAGCAGTCGAAGACGTACGACTTCGTTTTGAGAGGGCCTCCCCATGTCCACATCCTTCAGTTATCTGCGCACGCTCTTACTTTTGCTCTTCGCCTCTTTTGCCGTCACACTCACGGCCTCTGCGCAGACCGGTCTCTACGCCGAGTTCGGCGCTTCCAAGGTGGATGCACCCAGCAACAACTGGATCTATGGCCCCACCTTCGGCATCTACCACGACTTCTATTCGGTGCCCTTCTTCCATCTCGGGGCCGACCTGCGCGGTTCCGTCCTCGGCATCTCGCAGACCACCAGCCTCTACAGCGGCACCATCGGACCGCGCCTCTCGCTGCATCCCCATGTCCTGCCGATCATGCCCTATGCCGAAGGGCTCTTCGGCATAGGGCACTATGACTACGGCGCCGGACAGGGTAGCAACACGCAGTTCGAATACCAGTTCCTCGCCGGCGCGGACCTCACCATCTTTCCCCGGCTCGACTGGCGTGTCGTCGAGTTCTCCTACGGCGGCCTCAGCGCTTTAAACGGAGACCTCCATCCCCGCACTCTCAGCACCGGCGTCGTCCTCCGCCTGCCGTAAAGAAAAGGCTTCGTCGAGAGCCACGTCGCGGGAAGCGATTCGCAAAGTGCTCTGGAGTAACGGCACGTACAATTGGATTGACCATCACTGCCGGCAAGCGGTCATGCTGACCTGGGTCGCACTATCACCCGGACACGCTACCCTTTTGTGTAGAGGCTTTCTTCTGAATGAATAGTTTCGCGATTCGTCGTCCCCGCCTTCACTGCGCTCTTTTCGTCCTGCTCCTCTTTGCACTCTCCATCCCGGCAGCCCAGGCACAGACCGCCCTCTACGGCCAGTTCAGCGCCTCGCGCAACAATCTGCCCACCACGGACCAATGGGGTTACGGCGGCGGCTTTGGCCTCTATTCCGATTTCCTTAAGGTGCCCTTCGGCAAGGTTGGCGGCGACATCCGATTCCAGTTCACCCGGCCCGCCAGCAACACCACGCTCTTCAGCACCCTGATCGGCCCCCGTCTTGCCTTGCATCCGCATGTCGTCAATCTCACGCCATACGCGGAGTTCCTCTTCGGCGCCGGCCACTTCTCCTACGGCAACAACTCCCCCAGCACCACCCAGTTCGACTGGCGTGCCATCGGTGGCGTCGATAAGCCTCTGCTTCCCCACCTCGACTGGCGCATCGTCGAAGTCTCATACGGCCAGCTCAACACCTACGCCGGCCACCTGCGGCCTGTTACCTTGAGCACCGGCATCACGCTGCGCTTCCACTGAGGCGGCAAAGTATCAACTTTTCCTGACACCGTCTTCCCGAGCGGAGCGGCCAAGCCGCGCAGTGGAGGCATCTGCTTTCGCATCGCCATCGCGCTGAGGCGTCCCATTCCTGAGCGATCCGAACTGCGGGAAATCACAGATGCGCGTCCTTTGCGGCCACCGCAAAGGTGTGAACGATGCGCGGTGAAGTCGCGGCCCTAGCCCTTACTGCGGTCGGTAAACCGAAAGAACAACGACTGCTTCGCTACGGGAGCCGCCATCTCCTTCAGAGTCGCGATCTGCGTCTCGGACAGCGGCGTAAACTCCCGCGCAATCTGCACGTTCTCCTCCAGTTGCGCGATGTTGTCGCAGCCAATGATCACCGTGCTCACCGGATGCGACAGCGTGTAGTGCATCGCATCGCGCATCTGCATCACGCCCGTGCGGGTCGCAATCGCCGAGCCCTCCCACATGTGGTGCTGCTTCTCCACCGGCGGAGGCGTCCAGCCCGCCAGCAACCGCCCGCGCGCCGGCACCTTCATCCCGATGATTCCCATCTGCTTCTCCACCGCGAGCGGCAGCAGCTTGTCGGTAAAGCTGTGGATATGCGGGTCCGCCGCATTCAGCGCCATCAGGATGGTGTCGAACGCATGCCCCTGCGCAGCCCCTCTGTTGATCGCGTCTATCAGCGCATCCGGCCGGTAGTGCCCCGTCACTCCGAGATACCGCACCACCTTCTGCTGCTGCATCTCGACCAGCGCCTCCATCGCGCCGCCCTTCGCAAAGATCGCAGCAACATCCTCCGGCAGTCCGATGTCATGCAGTTGCCATAGATCGACATGATCGGTGTTCAGTAGCTGCAGCGACTTCTCGATCATCCGCATCGATCCGTCGCGCGTACGCTCCTTGGTCTTCGTCGCCAGGAACGCCTCGCTACGCCGCGTCTTCATTACGCGGCCCACATACTGTTCGCTCCATCGCGGCGGACCACCATAAATCGACGATGTGTCGATGTAGTTCACCCCGAGGTCGAGCGCCCGCTCGATGATCGGCACCGCCACATCGAAGTTGTTCGGCTTCTCAATCGCCGCCTGTCCCCCCAGGCTGAAGATGCCGACCTTGTATCCCGTCTTCCCCAGGTTGCGCGTCGGCATCGCCGCCATGGTCCGCGGATTCGCCGGCATCGGCCCCAACGCGGTCGTCGCTGCGCGCGCCGGCGCCGCACCCTGCGCCAGCAACCCGGCAGCAACAGCTCCACCCGTCTTCAAAAAAGTGCGGCGATCGGAAGGGACACGCGGCGGCTTCATGGCAGATACCTCTCTAGGCAATCGAGTGCGTACGGCGCCATTGTATCCCCGGCCTCTCCACCGGTTTCAACTGCAAACCTTGTCCGACTCCGCTAACCTTCCATAGATGCGCAGAGATCGCATCTCCTTTTCGCACCTTCTGCCGATCATCGATCTGACCCTCCTGGTCGTGCTCGTATTGGTCCCCATCACTCTGGTTTCCCTTCAGTAGCGGACAGGGCGAGATGCACGCCCGCTTCGGCCTCACACTTGACCAGACAAGTCGCGCCCCATCGTAATGGTCGAGTGCACTTGCTGCGCACGCACATCAGCCGCGACACTAGCGGCATGCTCCGCAGCATCCTCGCCCTGCTCTTGCTCCTCTCTCTCAACGCGACCGCGCAGCAACCGCTCGTTCCCCATCAGCTCCCGGCCGCCCACGGCCGCACCATCACGCTCTCGCTGCCCCGTGACTTCCAGATCAATGTCGCACTCGCCGGCCTGCATCGCGTTCGCTTCTTCGCCATGTCGCCGGACCACCGCCTCTTCGTCACCGACATGTACGACCGCACCGACAACCAGCGCGGCGCGGTCTACATCCTCGACGGCTGGAACCCCGAGCGCCATACCTTCAGCCGCGCCTTCCCGTATCTCCAGCACCTGCGCAACCCCAACAACCTCGCCTTTTACACCGACGCGCACGGCCAGCAATGGCTTTATCTCCCGCTCACCGATCGCCTGCTGCGCTTGAAATACAAAGCCGGCGACATCGCACCTAGCAGCGCACCCGAAGTCCTCGCCCACTATCCCGATTACGGCCTCGACTACAAATACGGCGGCTGGCATCTCACCCGCACCGTCGAGTTCGGAAGACTAAATGGCCGTGACAAACTCTTCGTCACCGTCGGTTCCTCCTGCAACGCCTGCATCGAGAAGGAGCCCATCCGCGCCAGCATGTCCGTCATGAACCCGGATGGCACCGACCAGCACATAGTCGCGAAGAATCTGCGCAATGCGGTCGCCATGCTGTGGGATGGCGCCAGCAGCACGCTCTACCTGACCAACATGGGCGACGACCAGCTCGGCAACCATGCCCCCGAAGACCCTTTCTTCGCTGTTCCCGCAAGCCAGATCGAAACCGCGCTTGCGACAAATCACCCGCTCTACTTCGGCTGGCCTTACTGCTACTTCGAGAACGGCACAGTGCACCCTGATCCGGTCTTTGGGAAGTTGGGGGGCAAGTCACCGGACGCGCATTGCGACAAGGTTCCTGCCGCCTTTACGACCTTCGCAGCACACAGCTCGCCGCTCGGCGTTGAGCTCTTTCCGCGAACCGACACACTGCTGAAAAAAACCTTCCTCGTCGCGCTCCATGGCGCCGGCCACCCACGCATCGGCACCGGTTACAAGCTCGTCCGCTTCACGGCAAAGACCGCACGCCGCAGAACTTCCTCACCGGCTTCTACCAGCGCACAACAATCCCGGGCAAGCCCGACGAGGTCCGCGTCGTCGGCCGCCCCTGCGGCATCTACCGCACCGGCCCCGACAGCTTCTTAGTCACGGACGACATCCAGGGCACCATCTACGCGGTCTATCCCGCGCAGCACTAGAAGTGGTCAGGGGCATAATGCTCCAATGCATATGGAGCATGCTCACAGAAAGCGCTTGGGAACTGGGACCGGCCTTTTGAGTGTTCTGCTGTTCATTTCTTTCTGGGTTGTTGTGAATCTCCCACGGCCGGCCTCACACCCTGTAAGTCCGTACACTCTCCTTGTCCTCTTTCCGGGAATTCTGATCCTTTCATGCCTTTGCGCTTTCCTCGCGACGCTATTGACAAGTAAGTGGTGGCTTATTTGGGCAATTATCAATCTCGCTTACACGATCTTGTGGTGCGGATTCATTTGGGGAAGCGGACCGGATTAGATCGATCCATCAAAATCGTGGATGCGCGTTAAGTGAGTCAGAGCGACCGCCCATTGGACATTCCCACCCCAAGATGCAATAAAGGACGCGTCCACACCCTCACCGGAGAACCACATGCGCCGACGCGACTTCCTCTCCTCCGCCGCAGCCGCCGCTGCTCTGCTTCCCACGGCCGCCCTCGCCGAAACCTTCGCGCCCGTCCAGCCGCCGCCCCGCAAAACCCGGCAGCCGACGCGCACGCCATGCCGCTCGGCCTCCTCATCGCACCCGCTCAGGCCCCCGAGGAAACTATCCGCCGCGTCCACGACCTCGGCCTGTCCACCTGCTTCCTCTCGCTCGATGCCTACATCGGCAAGTTCACCCCCACGCTCGCCACCCAGTTCAAAGGCCTGCTCGCGAAGTACAACGTCACCTGCACCACGGTCGAAGTCGTCGGCCCGCCACCGCTGGTATGGGACTTCATGCAGGGGCCATCCACCATCGGCCTCGTCCCGCCCGCCACACGCGCCGCCCGCATCGACGCGCTCAAACAGGCATCGGATTTCGCCAAGCTTCTCGGCGTTCACCAGGTGCAGACCCACTGCGGCTTCATCCCGGAAAATCCCGGCGACCCGCTGTATAAGGAAACGATCGCCGCCATCCGCCAAGTCGCCGAGCACTGCGCCGCCAACCACCAGCGCTTCCTCATGGAGACCGGCCAGGAGACCCCGACCACCATGTCGCGCGCCATTCGCGACGTGAATCTTCCTAACCTCGGCGTCGGTCTCGACACCGCCAACCTCATCCTCTACGGCAAGGCAAATCCCGTCGATGCCGTCGCCATCCTCGGCCCGCACGTCCACGCCGTTCACGCCAAGGACGGCCGCTGGCCCACCAACCCAGACAAGCTCGGCGAAGAGGTCCTCATCGGCACTGGCCTCGTCGACTTCGCCAAAGTATTCGCCGGCCTGCGCAAAGCCGGCTACACCGGCGCCATCACCATCGAGCGCGAAACCAACGGCCCGCAGCAGATCGAAGACGTCCGCAAAGAGAAGCAATACCTGGAAAAGGTGCTCGCCAAAGTTACATAGCCCCTCCTTCTGCGTCGTCATCCCGACCGGAACGAAGCGAAGTGGACGCATCTGCTTTTCAAGATCAACAACGCACCACAGAACCGAAGGAACCATTCACCATGGACAGACGCGACTTCGTGACCACCGCCGCAGCAGCCACCGGCCTCCTCTTCGTCAAGCCCGCGACTGCCTTCGGCTATCAGGCCAACTCCGCCGTGCGCCTCGGCCTGCTCGGCTGCGGCAATCGGGGTACCGCTGTCGCGACTTCCTTCGTGAAGAACACCCCCGCCCATCTCGTCGCGCTCGCCGACATCTTCCCCGACAAGCTTGCCCTCGGCAAGCAGCACTTCGACGAGCTGAACGCCTCCGTCAACAAACCCGTCATCGATCCGCGCCTCACCTTTCACGGCTACAACGCCTTCGAAGAGCTCGCCGCATCGAAAGACATCGACGCCATCCAGATCTCCACGCCGCCCTTCTTCCACGTCCAGCATCTCGAAGCCGCGGTCGCCGGCGGCAAACACGCTTACTGTGAAAAACCCGTTGGCGTCGACGTCCCGCAGACCCGCAGAGCGCTCGAGATCGCCAAACGCGCGCAGGGCAAGGTCAGCGTCGATGTCGGCTTTCAGATCCGCAGCGCGCCGCCTTTCATCGAAATCGTGCGCCGCATCCACTCCGGAGCATTAGGAAAACTCGCCAGCATCACCGCTTACTACAACGCGCCCGCATCCGTGGACCACGCCGCGCCGGGCATGTCTCCCGATGAGACGCGCCTGCGCAACTGGCTCTGGGATCGCACTCTCTCCGGCGACATCCTGCTCGAACAGAACATCCACGTCATCGACATCTGCAACTGGGTCCTGGGCACGCATCCCATCAAAGCCATCGCCACCGGCGGCCGCAACGTCCTCACCCACGCCGGCAACATCTGGGACAACTACCAGGTCGACTTCACCTACCCCGACAACGTCCACGTCAGCTTCTCCTCGACGCAGTTCGGCGACTTCGGCTTCGATGTCTCGGAGCGCGTCTATGGCGCCGACGGCCTCGCCGAGATGCCCTACTCCGGCCCTCTCCGCGTCCTCGGCAAAAACGCCTGGACCTGGGTCGATCCCGAAGGCACGCAACAGCAATCTACTGAGCCCGCGCGCTTCGCCGCCAACGGCGCCTTCACCGACAACCTGATCTTCGCCGACCGCGACAAGGACCGCGGCTTCATCGAGAGCATCAGCAGCGGACAGTTCCACAACCAGATTGCCGCCGGCGTCGAAACTGCGCTCGCCTGCATGCTCGGCCGGAAGGCCGCCTACACCGGTCGCGAAATCACCTGGGACGAGTTGCAGAAGGACCAGGAAGACTGGCAGCTAGGCATCGACCTCAAGCAGTTCAGCTAACCGACATTGCCGCATCGGGTGCCCACATCTCGCGTTTCAGATGTGGGTCCTTTGCCCTGGGTTTCGACGGAGCCGTGACGCGCAGCATCGTCTGCTCATTAGAGAAATCTGCTCTTCCCTCACGTGGGCCGCTGCCGATCCGGGCGCCCCTCCTGAGCGGAGCGAAGGACGGGATACCACCGAAGCCGAACCAGTCAGTAGCTGATTCCTCTAGAATGCTGGCCCTCCGCGATGCTTGCCCGTTGCCAGGTCCACCACAAACTCCACCTCCGTATCCGTCCGCATCTCCCAACCCCAACCGCGCAGCTCCTTTGCCGTAGCCTCGCCCAGTCGCACGCCCTCCCACGAAAGCCGCGCCGTCTGCCATAGCCGTCCCGCCGCCCCCCACGCCTCGATCGAGTGAAAGCTCGCGAACACCAGCAGCCCCGATTCCGGAAGCGGACGCACCTCGGTGACCGGGCGATACCCAATCTGCTGCCATCGCTCCGGCGCCGGGCTGGCGATCATGTAGCCATAACCTCCCGCCACCGCGCATACCAGCGCCGGATCGGGACAATTCCACACGCCCGTCGGCACAGCCGGGCTCGCAAAGCCCAGCGCGCATGTCGCCAGAAAGGCCTCACCCTCAAGCGGCTGCACCATCAACTCCAGCGCGCCGCGCTCCACCTCTTCCACTTCCGCCGGATATACAAAATGCCGCCGCGGCAGAATGAGCGGCCGGCCGGCCAGCACCTCCACCGTCCAGTCCGCCCTGAAGCTGCGGTCGATCGCCACCGCCATCGTTCATCCTCCAGCCGCTTATGCGAATCTAAACACGTCGCAAGACTCAGGAGGCCATCCAGCCATGCTCGCCCTCGTCCAGACCCTCTATACCGCAGAAGTGACCGCAAAGAACGGCCGCAATGGCCACGTCCGCAGCTCCGACGGCAGCGTCGACCTCGACCTCTCCGCTCCACCCGCGCTCGGCGGCTCGGGTAAGCCGGGCGCGAATCCAGAGCAGCTTTTTGCCGCCGGCTACTCCGCCTGCTTCATCGGCGCCATGCAGTACCAGGCCATGCAGCAAAAGCTCCGGCCCGGCGATATCACTATCGACGCCAAGGTCTCCATCGGCCCCGCCGAAGGCGACAACGGCTTCACCCTTGCCGTCGCCCTCGATGTCCACGTCGCCGGCCTCGATCAGACTGCCGCCGAAAAGCTCGTTGCGGACGCCCACCGCACCTGCCCCTACTCGAATGCCACCCGCGGCAACATCGACGTAAAACTCACCGCGCACGGTGCCGCCTAGGCGCGCCGCATTCTTCCATTCCTGCTCCCTCTCACTCTCCCCGGGAACCTGCCGGCATGGAGCCACGTACCACCCTCCATGCCCGCCATTCTGATCGATCTGCCGGGCGTTCCGCTCTATGATGAAGACGCTCCGGATGACGATCGCGCCCGATACTCCAATCCGGCTCCCAACCCGCTTCCGATGACCAGCAAGACGGCAACCCGGTTCCTCTATCTCGCCTTCGGCCTCTTCATCGTGGCCAGCATGACCTACTACATCATGCAGACCACGGCCATCTTCCAAGAGCTGTCGCACCGCGTCGAGCACGCACGCATGCCGTTCCGAGTTGACGACGACCTGCTGACCCTCAAAGACCTCCAGGGCGAAGCCATCGCAGCCGGGCTCAAGAACGACGATCGCCTGCTTGAGCTGCGCGGCGAACACTATTACGGACATCAGCAGATGATCGCCCTTCAGGGCGGCGGCAGAGACTTCCTGCATCCCGGCGAGACCTTGCCGGTTCTGGTTCGCCGCATCGACGGTACCGTCCATCGCGCCGTCATCCATACCGTCGGCCACGGCCCCTCGCGGCCCCATTCCAATCCGGAGTGGATCATCCGGCTCCTGCTCGCGACCCCGCCGCTCATCTGCCTGCTGATCGGCTACTGGGTCGCCGCGGCGCGCATCCGCGATCCCAACGCGTGGCTGCTGCTCTTTTTGTTTGCTGCACCCTCCGTCATCTCCGACCCGCCAAATTGGTGGCCCGGCGCGTGGGCGGTGTGGCTCGGCGCCTGGTACAACCTGCTGCAATACCTCATGGCGCCGGCGCTGCTCCTCTTCGGTATTTACTTTCCGGAGCGCTGGCGAGCTGACCGCAAAGCGCCATGGGCGAAGTGGCTGATCCTGGCTCCGCTCGCCGCCTGTTTCCTCCTCATCTGGACCACCTTTGCGATTGAGAACTTCGCGGCACCCGAGCTCGGCCATTGGAGCGATCGCGCCAACCTCTGGTTCAACCACGTCGTCAATCCGCTCAACCTCGCCTGCGTGGTCGTGTACGTGGTAGCCCTCCTGGACAAGCTGCGCTCCGCCACTACCGCGGACGCGCGCCGCCGTATGCAGGTGCTGGCTGTCGGCTCCATCGTCGGAATCGGCTCGCTGCTGCTGGTCTTTATCGTGCTGCCGCATTTCGGCGTTCAGCCTGGCCAGCGTCCCTGGATCGGCCTTCCCGCCTTCCTGCTCTTCTTTGCCGCGCCCTTCTCCTTCGCCTATGTCGTCGTGGTGCAACGCGCGCTGGACGTCCGCCTCCTCCTCCGCATGGGCACCAAGTACGCCCTCGCCCGCTACTCGCTACTGGTTGCGGAGTTCGCCGTCGTCGCCGTCGTCATCGTCCGCTTCGTTTTTCCCCTGGTCCGGCACAGGGAAAACCTGCCCGTCGCCATCCCCGTCCTCGTTCTCCTTGCCGCCGGTCTCATTAAGCTCTTCGCTTCACACGATTCCTTCAGTCACCGTCTGCAGCGCTGGCTGGACCGTAAATTCTTCCGCGAGGCCTACGACGCCGAGCTGGTCCTCAGCGAGCTCTCCGACCAGGCGCGCCGCTTCACCGAGGCCGGCCCGCTCGTCGATACTGTCAGCCGCCGCATCTCCGAGGTCCTGCACGTCTCCTCGATCGCCGTCTATCTCCGGCACGGCCGCAGCTTTGGCATCGAGCACTGTATCGGCGTCAGTGACGACGTCCCCAAACGCTTCGAGGAGAGCTCCTCCACCGTCCGCAACCTCGCACGCTCCAACCAGCCGGCCACCCTCTACCGGGAGAATCCCGATGGCTGGTTCCTCTTAGCCGACGACCGCGAGCGTCAGGCGCTCGACGCCCTCGGCGCCGAACTCCTGCTGCCGCTCTCTGGGCGCGATAAGCTCCTGGGCTTCATCAGCCTCGGCCCCAAACGCTCCGAGGAGCCCTACACGCCCTCCGACCTGCGCCTGCTCCAGTCCGTCAGCACCCAGGCCGGACTCGCACTCGAGATCAGCGCGCTCGTTCACTCGCTCGCCAGCGAAGCCGCGCGCCGCGAGCGCATCGACCGAGAGATCGAGATCGCCCGCGAGGTGCAGGAGCGCCTCTTCCCGCAGCAACTTCCCACCCTGCCCGGCCACAGCATTCACGGCGCCTGCAGACCAGCGCAGGGAGTGGGTGGCGACTACTACGACGTGCTCATGCTAGGTGACGGCTCGCTCGGCCTCGCGATCGGCGATGTCTCCGGCAAAGGCATTTCCGCCGCGCTGCTTATGGCCAGCCTCCGCGCCTCACTCCGCGGCATGACCATGGATGGCCCCGCCGACCTCGCGCGCCTGATGACCCGCGTCAATCGCCTGGTTTACGAGTCCTCCGCTACAAATCGCTACGCCACCTTCTTCTTCGGCATCTACTCGCCGCCTTCACGCTTGTTGCGCTACGTCAATGCCGGACACAATCCGCCCTACGTTATCCGCGGTACTGAAATTCACGCACTTGAAGGTGGCGGCCCCGTCGTTGGCCTGCTCCCCGATGCGATCTACGAAGAATGTCATCTCGTCCTTAAGCCCGGCGACTTGATGCTCGCCTACACCGACGGCATCAGCGAAGCGCTCAATCTGCAGGACCAGGAGTGGGGCGAGGAACGCATGGTCGCCGCCGCCCGCGCCCGCCTGCCGGAAAACGCCAGCACCATCCTCCGCCACATCGTCACCGAAGCCGACCGCTTCGCCGCCACCGCCCCCCAGCACGACGACATGACCCTGCTCCTGATGAAGCTCGACGGCGCGCTCGCAGTCGCCTGAACGAGCACCACATAACAACAGCGGATGCCCACATCCGGCTCTTGGATGTGGGTCTATGCGCACCGGCGCTGCCACGAAGCCGGCCTGCTGAACTTGATACAATTCGCCTCTGCTCGCTCCAGGGCCGTCGGCATTCTTGCCGTTCCATCCGAGGTCAGCTGAATTATGAGCAAAACATCTTCCGCAATGCCTGCTGTTACAGATCGACGGAGCTTCCTCAAGCACTCCGTCTTGAGCTCCACAGTCTTGAGTTCCACCGCCTTGCCGCAGGTCTCTGCGGTCTCGTTGGAGAAGTGCTGCATCCCGAGCCGGCCGCAGCAGCAACTGACCCACCCGGCCTCGATATCCTCGGTCCCAAACCGGGCTACTCCCCGCAGGTCGGAACCCTCGTCTCGATGTTGACGTGGATGCGCGAAGCGAACGGCGTCATCAGCGCGACCAAGGGCCTGACCCAGGCCGACCTCGATCATCTCTTCGATCCCAAAGCCAATACCATCGGTGCGCTGATGCTCCACCTCGCCGCCACCGAGACGTACTACCAGATGAACACCTTCGACGGCATGAAGTGGGATAGCTGGTCCGCGTCAATAAAGCAGAAGTGGGACCCCGCCATGGATCTGGGCGACGCCGGCCGCAAAACCATCAAAGGCCACGACCGCGATTACTACCTGAAAATCCTTCAGGAGGTTCGTGCAAAGTCACTCGCCGAGTTCAAAAAGCGCGACGATGCATGGCTGATGGCCGTCGACAAAGACTGGGCCTGGGGCCCAACCAACAACTACTGCAAATGGTTCCACGTCTGCGAACACGAGGCACACCACACCGGCCAGATCGCACTGCTGCGCAAACGCCTGCCCGGCGCCAAGCCAGACGCGGAGTAGTTGCGAGCGATCCGATGGCTCTGCGCAATTCATGAAGGAGCTAACTCGCCGTGGCCGCGCGCATCCACAACTCCTCATCCGTCAGCGTCGTTTCCACCAGTTCGATGGGCTGGCCACCATCCTCGATCATGGCTACCCGGAAACCCGCAATTGGCTCGTATGGACCGAGCAGCACATTGCAGCCTGCGATCGCAGTGTCCAGGTCCGCAACGCTAAACGCCACGTGAGGCACCGTGCGGATCAGCGGGTGGAGGCAACTGGTCGGCTCGAAACGGTGCCATTGAATGCGTAGAGTGCTGCAATCACTGTCACTGGTGTACATCCCGAAGCGTTCGCTGAGCCGCTCGCCCGGCCTGCGCTCCGTAGTCGGAATGCCCAAATGATGGAAGCTCGCTTTCATCCCGTTGATTTTCATTTCGTCCCTCCTGGCGAAACACCGCGGACCTACTGTCGTAGCATGAATCCAGCAACTCCGGAGGCCGCCATGGCTGATTCCGTCGCCCAACATCCGTATGAAACCCGCCTCAACATCCTCCACCAGTCGCTCGAGTTGATCGATGTGAAGGCCCTGGCCGAGGCCTGCGAATACAAGTGGTTCAACCAGACGCTCTGCAAGGTCAACGAGTCGGTGGTGCGCGTGGGCATCGTCGAAGGCGAATACCACTGGCACAAGCACGATGCCGACGACGAGTTCTTCTATGTGGTGGAAGGAAAGCTGCTCATCGACCTTGAAGACCGCATCGTCGAGCTCGCCCCATGGCAGGGCTTTGTTGTCCCCAAAGGCGTTCTGCATCGCACCCGGGCGTTGCAACGCACTGTGATCCTGATGGTCGAAAATGCCGGAATTATTCCCACCGGCGACTAACTATCGAATTGGTGCTTTTGCTCTAAAACCGGTAGCCGACGCCTGCCGAGATGATCGGGAAAAACCGTGCATAGCGATCCAGGTTGCTGTTTACGTCGCCCAGAGCTGTGTTCAGGTTCTGCTGGAATCCCGCATCGGATGCTGCGGGCCGGCAGTCTTGCCCGGCGGTGCACACATTTCCAGCGACGCTGACGTGTGCAGTGGGTGGCCCCTCGTAAGCCGCGCCAATCTCTATCGGAAACGTGAGACGTCTGTGATAATTCCGCGGGATCAGATTGCCCCAGCCAACGGTCAGCACAGGAGCGACGTGGCTGATCTCGGAATGGCCGCTTATTCGGAGCGGGTTCGTGGGGTCACTCGTGTAGTCCGCTCCTTCCAGTGTGAGGGTCTTGCCAGGCTGCAGGTTCAGGCGGCCGGTTGCCTCCGTGAGATTTGGGACCAGCACGCCAAGGCTCACGTGAAAACCTCCCGCAAGAGGAAACCAATCGACACCCAGCCGGGCTCCTCCCAGACGCAGGTGCGCATCCACCGGAGAGGCGCTGGTCTGGACCGTCTGGCCATATCCGAGGTAGCTCACGCCGGCCCGGATATTCCAATAAGCGCCGTAGGGAACTGCGACTTCGACGCCTACGCCGGTTGTGCCCAGGGTGACTCCGGTTCCTAAATGGCTGAACGGCATCCAGACTCGTGCCGGAGCCGTAACCTGCGCAAAGGCCTTTGGAGCAGCGAGAGTTCCCATCGCCAGAGCGAGCCACGTTACACCGAGCAGCCCAATCGAGCCCGCAGAAGCCTTGCAGGAAGACGGAAACTGCACACTCTTGCAGCGGGGAAGAGTAAGAAACATAATCATCTGCCGGGCAATGAGCACTACAGCCCTGTGCGGTCTCTCTAATCAGCAATTACGTATTCTGGTCATCGGCATATTCGCCGGTTTTCATCAGGTGATGCGGGACCAGCGCCGTCGCCTGATTCGGACTCACAGGGGAGCCATTTCTGGATCAGATGCCGCGCACTGGCCTAGTACCTGCTCAGGCCATTTACCGAGGCAGTAAACTAGAAATGCAGGCGGGCTGGACGGCCGCTGCCGGACACTCGTTGTCCGGGGGAGGAAAGTCCGAACTCCGCAGGGCAGTGTGCCGGATAACGTCCGGGACCGGCGCGTCAAGGCGCCGGGACGGCTAGTGCCACAGAGAACATACCGCCACCGCGCGCAAGCACGAGGGTAAGGGTGAAAAGGTGCGGTAAGAGCGCACCGCTCCCGCTGTAAAGCGCGGAGGCAGGGTAAACCCCACACGGAGCAAGACCAAATAGGGAGGGAGACCGCAGGCTGGCCCAATCGCCTGCAGTCGCGTGCCGGCCCGGCGCGCCCACGTGGGCCCTGCGGTGGCGCAAGCCGCCGCAGCGGAAACCTCCGGGTAGGTCGCTGATGAACGTCGGCAGCAATGCCGCGTCTAGAGGAATGGCCGTCCTCGACAGAATTCGGCTTACAGGCCCGCCTGCAAAAAAATTTAGGATTTCAGTCCGTCGCGCCAGGCCATCGCTTCCAGTTCGACTCGAATTGCGTCCTCGACGGGCACGACCGGTCTCGCCTGGAATTCGAAAGCCGGCAGCATCGAACAAAACTTGTGAATCGCGAGTGGATCGTCGCAGTCCACCAACATGTGCCCGCCCCACTCACCCACGCGTATGACAAACACTTCGATCTTGAAATTGGCGGGTGCCTTCCACGGACGAAAGACTTCAAGGATTCGTTTTTGGGCATTCTCGTACTCAGCAGGTGAACCCTGGGCGCGTTCGAACCAACTAATCATGTACTTCATTGCTATCCTCCTCTGAATGAGGAGCCAGTGTAGTATGGGCAGCTCAACTCCTGCCCTCCGTATCTTTTGACCTGCAACACGCAATGATTCAGTAAGTCCGAGGACCGTTCACATCGAACGGCATGGTCCGGGCTCAGCGTGGATCAATCGCACGGAGAGGATAGGGGACCAATCGCCACCGGCTTCTACAGCGTGCGCGCCACGAAATAGAGCAGGCGTATTGTCTCTGATCTACCGAGATCTCATGCTAGGGCTTACTATGCTCCCTACCGGAAATCTGCCTCGACCCCCCGCGTGAGGCAAATCTTGGGGAGGGAAGCATGTTTCATCTGCTGTGGGAGGCGATCATCGGGCTCATCGTCGGCGCTCTGGCTAAGCTCATCATGCCGGGCAAGGATCCAGGCGGCATCATCGTTACCATGCTGCTCGGCATCGCAGGGGCGTTGCTCGCCGGATGGATCGGGCAGGCCGTCGGCTGGTATCGTCCCGGCCAGAGCGCGGGATTTATTGCGTCGCTCATCGGCGCACTCATCCTGCTGGCCATCTACCACCTTTTCAGACGCAGGACAGCCACCACCTGAGCAGCGCGGCTTCGATCAATCCACGCTTCAGCCGCTCACTGCCGTCTCCTCCACCACCGAGCCGAGTCTGCGCGCGCCATCACGCCAGCGGCCACGCAGGCGCCGATTCATCTGCTCCGAATACCACCGGGCTACCACCTCGCCCAGCACAACCGAACACGCAAGCACCGCGATGAAGAACACCGGGACGGCCCACATCGCATGACCGGTAGCGCCAAACGCCGCAGCCATCGCGACCACGATAAACATATGCGTCAGATAGATCTCATAACTCCGCTGCCCGGCGCGCAGCAGGGGCGCGAATACGGGTGGACTGCGCCACCCCGTCTCCGCGGCCACCGCGATCAGCATCGACGCCCCAATGCCGACGGCACTCATGTAGAGTCCTGTACGCTCCGGGATCCAGGCATATGCTGTGCGCGAAAGCAGCAGGCAAAATGACAGCAGGGCACCGCCGGTGCCGCCCAGCAGCCACAGCCATCTCCGCGACAGCCTGCGCCCATGGAGCGCAATCGCTGTCAGGCATCCCATCGCGATCGCATCCATGCCTCCGAGATAGGAATACTCCCGCCACACCGGGTTGCCGTGGGTCAGTACCGACCGTCCGAACGGCCCCAGCACCACGAATACCAGCAACAGCACGATGAGTAACTTGCCGCGACCGAACAATCGGCACACCCACGGGAAAGCGAAGTAGAACGTCTCCTCCACCGACAGCGACCACAAAACATCCCAGCTACCCGGCAGATATCCGCGATGCGCCTCCAGAAGATTCACATGGAAGGTGAGCGCCGCAACCAACGCGCGTCCCAGACCACCAGTCTCCGGCCGGACCACGTAATGCGGTACATGCGCCGCGTGCAGCACACTCAAGATCGCCAGCAGCGCCAATAACAGAGGCGCGATGCGCGCAAAGCGCAATCGGTAAAAGTTAGTGATCGAGACCTGCTCAAGACTGTTCCATCGCCGCAGACTCGTCGTCGTAATCAGAAACCCTGAAACGGCAAAGAAGATTTGCACGCCCTGCTGGCCATTCCAAACCAGCGATGACACCAGTTGCTTCGGCAGCCCGCGCGTGTACGGAACACGTGCAAACAGCAGTTGCATGTTGACGTGATTCATCAACACAAAGAAGATCGCCAGCCCGCGCAGCAGGTCGATCCCGTCGACCCGCGACCAGCTACGCGCCTGCGCTTCCTGATCCCTTTTCGGCATACTGCATTATGCAGGGCCGCCGGCCTCTTGCTTCTGCAGTGTGCCTGCAGTGCCACAAACCAGTTAGGTCATCATCCATACCGGACGCGAGCGACCAAAGAGAG
This sequence comes from uncultured Acidobacteriaceae bacterium, assembly GCA_963757575.1. GTDB lineage: Bacteria > Acidobacteriota > Terriglobia > Terriglobales > Acidobacteriaceae > KBS-83. The sequence continues at coordinate 567,789 of CAVWSD010000001.1, read as the reverse complement.
TGAGCCGAACTGTCCGCGCCAACGGAGCTGTCGCCTCGGACGGCCGGTCCGCTAAAAAAAGGCAGCAGCCCGCTCCGCTACACTCTTCACACCCAGCCCCAGCGCCGAGCCGTCTTCGAACAGCGGAATGATCTTGTCGAACTCCGGCCCGGAGTGCGCTCCCGTCAGCACGATTCGCACCGGATGAAACAGCTCCTTGCCCTTCGCGCCGGTCTCCGCCTTCACCTCGTTCATCAGCACCTTGAAGCGCTCCGGCGTGATCGGCCCCGGCTCCGCCATCGCCCGGGCCGCAAACGCACCGATGACGCGCTGCCCCACATCGCTCGCCAATATCGGCGCATTCTCCGCATCCGTCATAATCTTCGCCGCATCCAGCGCAAACACAAACGCCGCCTTTGCCGGTAACTGGTCCAGGTGATCTACTCCCGGCAGAAACACTGCCACCAGCCGCTCAAACCATTCTGTAATTTCAACCGTTACCTTTTCCCGCGACCCCAGGTATCCCGCCTGTTCGAAGTACGGCCAAGCCAACCGAGCCACCTCGGCAATCGGCCGCAGCTTCAGATAATGGCGATTCAGCCAGTCCAGCTTGCCGGTATCGAAGACCGCCGGCGACGCCGTCACCCTCTCCAATTTGAATTCGCGAACCAGTTCCTCCGGCGTAAACGTCTCCCGCGTGCCGCCCTCCGCGCCCCAACCGAGTAGCGCAAGATAGTTCATCAGCGCCTCGGGCAAATATCCCATCTCGCGAAAGCTCGCAATCGACGTTGCCCCGTGCCGCTTCGACAGGCGCTCGCGATCGCTGCCCAGGATGGTCGAAAGGTGAGCAAACTCCGGCACCGTCCACCCGAAAGCCTCATAGATTGCTACCTGCTTTGGCGTATTCGATACATGATCGTCGCCGCGGATCACGTGCGTGATCTCCATCAGCGCATCGTCCACTGCCACCACGTAGTTATAGACCGGCATTCCATTCGATCGCACCAGCACCGGATCGCTCACCGCCTCAGCGGCGAACTCCACCTCGCCTCGCACCAGGTCGTGAAAACGGATCGGATGGTCCGGGATACGTAACCGCACCGCATACAATTCGCCAGCCGAGGCGCGCCGCCGCGAATCCTCTATCGACACCGCCCGGCAGCGTCCGCTGTAGATCTGCGGCTGATGAGCGGCAGCAGCCGCAGCACGCTCCCCCTCCAGTTGCTCCGGCGTGCAGAAACACCGGTACGCCTTCCCCTCCGCCAGCAGCCGCTCCGTGTGCTCCGCGTAGATCGCCAGCCGCTCGCTCTGCCGGTAGGGCCCATGCGAGCCCCCCATCTGCGGTCCTTCTTCCCACGTCAGCCCCAACCAGTGAAGGTCCTCGATCAGCAGATTCTCATAGCGCACCTCGGACCGCTCTACATCCGTGTCCTCGATGCGCAGGATCGCCGTCCCGCCGTTGTGCTTCGCAAAGAGCCAGTTGTAGAGCGCAGTCCGCGCATTGCCCACATGCAACATTCCGGTGGGCGAGGGCGCAAACCGCACCCGTGGTTTTCTTTGAAGTTGCGTATCAGCCATACGAGTCGATGCTATCGCAGCGCTGTCCCTGCTTTCAGCCGCTCGCTTTGCTTACAATGAGGAGGACACTCGAAGAGGAGAACGCACCGATGGCCCACATGGTCCAGGATTCCCGCTACAAGAAAGAGATGGAAGGACTCGACGAGCCACCCTTCGACTCAGATTTCGGCAACAAGGTCTACCACAACGTCTCCAAGCAAAGCTGGCAGGAGTGGGTCGAGCGCCAGAAAATGCTCCTGAACGAATACCGCCTGCAGCCGTGGACGCGTGAAGCGCAGGAATTTCTCGTCGAGCAGATGGAGCAATTCTTCTTCGGCGAAGGCTCCGCCCTGCCCCAGGACTACATCCCACCGGCGGGCTAAATGCGCCAGAAAACTCCGCGATCGTCATCCCTACTGGAGCGAAGCGCAGTGGAGTGATCTGCTGTTTCTCCGCGGCTGCCTCCGCAACCGATCTCGAGTCCTTGATACACTCTTCAGAGCAAGACCCCTGCTTCACCGTAGTCGGGACGTGGCTCAGCCTGGTAGAGCACTCGCTTGGGGTGCGAGGGGTCGGCAGTTCGAATCTGCCCGTCCCGACCAATTCCTTCCAATCGATTAAGCACTCTTCGCCTGCGGCCCAGCCGTCAGCGCCCCGCCCGAGCGTCCAAACATCCGCCGAAACGCCCGCACCACCCAGCGCACCGCAAAGATCGCCACCACCACCGCCGCCAGTGCAATCGACGCGCTCACCCAGGGGTGCACTGTCACCAGCCAACTCAGCCCCACCGCCGCCACATCTTCCGTCGTGCTCAGCGCAATGTTCGACACCGGCTCCGGACTAGGCGTCACCGCCGCGCGCACCGCCGTCTTCGATCCATGCGCCGCCAGCGCGATCCCCGACCCCACCGCAACCGCCAGCAACTGCATCGCCGGCGACAGGTGCGTGGTCGCGCCATAGGCCAGCAGCGCAGCCACCGGAATGCGCACAAAGGTGTGCAGCGCATTCCAAACCAGGTCCAGCCCCGGAATCTTGTCCGCGACAAACTCCGCCGCAAACAGCGCCGCGCTCGCTCCGATTACCCACCAGTCGGCCAGCATCTCGAGACCGCCGGGCAGCACCGCCCAATGCAGCCGGGCCAGCACACCCAGCGTCAGCACCGTCGCATACACATTGAGGCCCGCGGCAAAGCTCGCTGCAATCACCAGCGCCGCAATCTCGCTCGGCGTAAAGTGCATGACAGACCTCCGGTGGCCCACATCTTACGCTTCCGGCGCGTCTTCGCACGCCTGTGGGTGAAGCGTTACGCAGCTCAGCGCCATCTCCTATCGCGATCGCGGCTCGTGAAATGCTCTAAACAAAATCAAGTAATCTCTCGGGTCTAAGTCGATGCAGAGCGGCGTCCAGCAGCGCCCGGGTACTTCCAGCCATCCTGCCTGGATGGTCAAATACCAGGTTCCATGGAGAATTTCTGTGGAGAATGCAACGAAGCAAGCCCGCGAAGTTCAGGCGAAACGTTGGGAGCCAGTATGTGCCCAGCAGCTTGCCGAACGAGGGGATGACCCCCTTCTGACAAAGATAGTAAGAATTTGCGATTTGCGCATAGCCCACCAGGAATCCACGTTCGCGGCTCGCGCGCTGAACGCCCAGGTGGGCAACACAAGTTCCGAAATTCCAAATCACCATCCCGTGCGATCTGCACCGGACCGAGAAGTCAAAGTCTTCGAGCCAGCCGGAAAGTGGCAGGCGCTCATCAAATCGCACCGCCTCCACAACCGGACGTCTTACAAATATGTTGCATCCGGTGAGGCCAACCGCTGGCTCTGTTCTGTGCTCCAGTGGCTGTCTGACGATCGCCACCCTCGCTTCTTCCCTGGTCAGCGGGCGCCCGATGCGAAGGCCGTCCATCGCGAAGACGCCGCTGGCCGCCGCCAGATCGCTTCGACTGTCGAACAACCGCTCCATGCTCTCCAGGTAGTTTGGTGCCAGCTCAATATCGTCATCTAGAAACAGCACGTACTCCGCCGCGGAAGGAACCGCGCCCAGGCCCGCGTTTCGCTGCCTTGTCAGTCCCGGTTGGCCCTGGATGATCGTGACACCGGGAAGATGCGATGTCTCTGGCAACAGGCTTCGTGCATCACACAAGGACAAAATGATTGCCAGCGGGGAAACGGTCTGGCGTCGGATTGCCAGCACAGTTTCATGCAGCACCTCTGGCCGGTTCACCGAACTGACAATCACAGCAGTCTTCATGCACCGTCAATCTCCGTTCCCATTTGCGCAGCAGAACCGCGTCCAGGACGCTCCTCGACATCAGACATGCGCAGGCTGCCTTCTGTCCAGCGCGTAAGTTTTAGTACTACTCCGCCCGCAGCGCCTCCACCGGATTCACCGAAGCCGCACGATGTGCCGGCAGATAACTCGCCAGCAGCGCCGCGACGCCCAGCAGTAGCGACACACCCAGCAGCGTCGGCAAATCCCACGCCTTCACCTGAAAGAGCAGCTTGCCCATCAGCGACAGCACCGCAACCGAGCACACGAGCCCCGCCGCCACTCCGAGCGCCGTTAAGCGTCCCGCCTCCTTCAGCACCAGGCCGTAGATCGTGCCGCGCTGCGCACCCAGCGCCATCCGCACCCCAATCTCCCGCGTCCGCTGTCCCACCGAGTACGCCACTACGCCGTACAGACCCACCACCCCCAGCAGCGCAGCCAGCCCAGCAAAGCTCCCAACCATCCAGGTAGCTGAGCGCCGCATATAGGCAGACGCCGACTCCTCGATGCGCACCGTCATCGTCGTTTCGCCCGTCACTCCCAGATCGTGATCGACACCACGCACTGCCGCAACCAGCGCCGGCAGCATCGCAGCCTCCGATCCCTTCGTGCGCGCGACGACAATCACGAAATTGTCCGGGCTCTGATACATCGGATAGTAGATCGCCGGCCAGATCTCTTCATCGAGCGGCCCTTCACGAAAGTTATCGACCACACCGACGATGGTCTTCATCGAATCCGGTTTCAGGTCAAGGTTGCCCACCCGTTTCCCTATCGGGTCTTCGCCGGGAAAATACTTCCGCGCCAGCGCCTGGTTGATAATCGCCACCTTCGGATGCGTCGCATCGTCATCCGAAGTGAAGACGCGCCCGAGCAGCAGCTTCGCCTTCAAAGTCGTGAAGTAGCCCGGCGAAACATCGCGCTCCAGGGACTCATTATGCTCGCCGTTGTAAGGGTGCCCCTCAAACCGCAGCCAGTCTGTATTGCCGTTGTAGTCCACAGGCCCGGCAGACGTGAGTGCCGCGGATTCCACACCGGGTACCGCGTTCAATCGACCGAAGAGCTGGCGGTCCAGCCGCCGCAGATCCTCGTCCTTTGCATAGACCGCGCGTGAACCCGAAACCTCGAGGGTAGCCAGTCGGTCCGGCACGAATCCCAATTCCACACGCATCAGCCGATAAAGGCTCTTGCCCAGCAGGCCCGCCCCGGCGAGCAGCACCATCGCAATCGCCAGCTCCGCGACCACCATGTTTGATCCCAGCCGCCGCCACAGTGTGCCCGCCGCGCCGCGTCCCCCCTCACTCAGCCCGTTGTACAGCTCGCGCGTGGGCAGCCTAACCAGCGGCGTCAGCGCGAACAGTACCGTTGCCACGCCGGCTATGGCCGCGGTAAACAGCACCAGGTGCAGGTTCAGTCCCAGACCCTCGAGGTATGGCATCTGCTCCATTCCCTGTTTCGGGATCGACCGCAGCAGCACCTGCATTACGCCCAGCGACACGCCGAGTCCCAGCGCGCTGCCGACGGTCACCAGCGCCAGACCCTCCGTAAGGAACTGCCGCGCCAGCCGCATCGGCGACGCGCCCAGCGCGCCGCGCACCGCCATCTCCCGCCGCCGGCTCTCCGCCCGCACCAGCAGCAGGCTCGACACATTCACGCACGCGATGAGCAGCAGCAGTCCCGCGCCGGCCAGCAGCACCAACAGAATCGGCCGCACCGTCCCCACAACGGCTTCGCTCAGTGGCACGATCGCCGCACCTTGACCGCCATTTGATCCCGGATAGACCTTGGCCAGTTGCGTCGCAATGCCTTGCAGATCCTGTTGCGCTTGCGCCAGCGACACACCATCCTTCAAGCGTCCCACTCCATACATGCCATGGCAGCTCCGCCGCAGGTCGCACTCGCTCTCCGCGTGGAACGGTGTCCAGAACTCCGGTGTGCCTCGCGGAGCGAAGCTGAACCCCTTCGGCAACACCCCCACAATCGTGTACGGCACCTCGCTCAGCGAGACGGCCTGTCCAATCACGTTCGAGCGTCCACCGAACCGGCGCTGCCAGGTTGTGTAGCTCAGCATCGTTGTCCGCGGCCCGCTTTGCAGGTCCTCGCCCGCGTAAAAATCCCGGCCCAGCACCGGCGCAACGCCGAGCGTACGAAAGAATCCATCCGTCACCCGTATAGCTGGGACCGGTTCCACACCATCGTGCGTCCGCAGCGCATAGCCGGTGCCGGACCAGGCATCCAGCGACTGAAACGATTTGTTCGTCCGCTTCCAATCCAGGTAATCCGGATACGAAAGATTGGAATGCGCAAATGCGGCGGCACTCTCGTACACGGCAGCCAACCGTTGCGGCTGGTAGTACGGCAGCGGCTTCACCAGTGCCGCATCCACAAACGCAAACAGGGCCACGCTCGCCGCAATCCCCAGCGTCAGAATCATCACCGCTGTCATCGTGAACCCCGGATTCTTGCCCAGTTGCCGGAAGGCGAAGCGCAGATCCTGCAGCAGGTTCTCGATCAGCGGCAGCGTGTCGCGCTCGCGATACGCCTGCCGCGTCCGCTCCACGCCCCCCATGTTCAGGATCGCTCTGCGCCGCGCCTCCTGGGCCGACATTCCCGCGCGCTGGTTCTCCTCCGCCTGCATCTGGATGTGGCTCTCGATCTCGTCCGTCATCTCCTGCTCGCGAGCAGAACCGCGACCGAGTCCACGCATCCGCTGCCACCACGCTCGCACTTGCGCATTCAGCCGTCTCATGCCGGCTCCTCTCCGGGTTTCAAGAACCGCGCCACTATCGCCGTCGCCTGCTGCCACTCACGCGCCTCCTGTTCCAACCGCTTCCTTCCAGCGCGCGTCAGCTTGTAGAACTTGGCCTTGCGATTGTTCTCCGAAGCGCCCCACTCGGATGCAATCGCGCCCTCCTGCTCCAGCTTCAACAGCGCGGGATAGAGCGTTCCGTAGTTCAGCGAGAGCACATCGCCGCTGGTCTGCTCAATCCGTCGCGCAATGCCATAGCCGTGAATCGGTCCCATCGCCTCGATCGTCTTCAGCACCATCAGCGCCAGCGTTCCCTGCCATACATCCGCCCTGTCCCCCATGCCATCTCCTATGTTCTTCCCATAGGGATGCTGCCATACCTTCTATGGCATTGCAATAGGAGTACGGTTCTGTTGGCCGATGAGTTCCGCGCCGAATCGCGTGTTTGGTGTGGGCTTACGACAAACGCTTGCGAGCCAGCGCAAGCAGCTTGCGGGCATAGCCGCCTTTGACCTTGTAGGCGCGCTTCCAGTTGGCCATGCTCATGTAGTCGGTCGCGTGTCGCCGCCAGATCGTATTTTCCAGCGCCTCCGCGTAAATGCTGAAACAGGAGTGGAACTGACGGCCACCGATGTCCCACGGCTTGGGGCTGCCGACGAAATGATAGAGACCAGGGTACTCACGGGCGTATGCCAGCGAGGTCGTCGTGTAAAGAGGAATGTTGTACTTGGGGTCGAGCTTGTCGAAGCAGCCGGCGGACACCGCAATCAGCGCCGTCTGGTCATATTCTTGGTGCTTGCGGCAGAAGTCCAGCGTTTCACGGCCGAGCTTCTGCGTCCTCCACGCCATAAGGTCGAAAAGCATGACGCCGGAATTGAAGGCCGGAGTGTCTGCGGGAAGACCGATCCTCGCGAAAAGCTCCCGCTCAATGTAATGACTTGTCACTCCCGCGGCTACAAATCCAGACGCATGGGACATGGCCAGACTGGCGAACGGGGAGATGTCGATCGCGGATACGATGTCCGAATCGAGGTACAACAGTCGATCTGCAGGAACCAGTTCCGGTAAGAACAAGCGGTAGTATGGCGTGCGGTTCCCGTGGAACGGCCGCAGGCCCGAAAGCTGATCTGGACTCGGCTCATCCACAAACGTTGCTTTGTACGCCTTGCCGCTCATGTCCAGGCTTTGCCGCAACAGGTCGCGACGCTTTTCGTCGAAGCCGTTCAACATGAAGTAAAAATCTATCTCAACCGATGCATGGGTAAGCAGCGAGCACACCGCCGCGTGGAGCGGCGCCTCCATCATCAGGTCTGTGCACAGGGCAACCGCAAACGTCAAGGTTGGGCGCCGCCTGGTGCTCTCAGCGGGGTTGCTCTGCGTCGAGGACTCACCCTGCGGCGCCACTCCTCCAGACGGCTCAGAGATTGGATTTCAGAGACTGGTTTCATTGGCGTCTCTCCTACTCGGACGAAAAGTGTATTCCTACCGCTGCGCCCCGCTCACTTCCATTCCACCGAACTTCGACTTCCACTGGTAGAACGTCGCCGCGCTGATCCCATGTTCCCGCACAACCCCGCCGTCTTCACCCGGCCTCGTGCTGTTTCAACCCCGATGATCTGCTCTTCGCTGAAACGGCTCTTCATGCCCAGTCCTCCCGTTCGATTTACGAGAGAACTCCAGTTTCATCTGGCAGAGATTTCCGGGGGGCAGGTCAAACCCAAAGGACACCAATACCCATCGTGTCATTGTCGGTTCGGTGCACGAACTCCGTGTGCTTGTAGCTATCCTTGATCTCTTTCCAAAGCTTCATCACCTCGATTCCCGGCGTCGCTTGGGCAACATCATGAAACGCTACTAAGCCGCCGCTACGCACGAGTGGCATATACATTTCGAAATCTTTTCGTACTCCTTCATAGCTATGGTCGCCGTCAATAAAGAGTAAGTCCAGCTTGCGTCCCTTCAATATCTCCAGGATCTTCGCTAGAGTGTCGGGTTTATGAGAGTTCTTCCGCAGCAAGAATAAGTGTTGGCCACGGCGAATAAGTCTATGAAACAGTGGATTTTGAAAAATGCGCCAAAACTTTCCACGAAGAGAGAAATGGTAATCGACGCTGATGATAGTAGCATCAGCGTCGGCGAGCCGAGACAATACGAAAAGTGTACCGCCCCTGAAAGTACCGATTTCAAGGATACAGCCACAGTTATGTGTCTCGACAAGTTCCGCCAATTCCAGGAACTCGGAAGATATTTGTAGAGGCGCGATTGCCGGGTATTTCATCGAAATATGGACGAGGTCTGCTGGCTTTGCAGGATCATTCAAGGTATTGATCCGATGCAACAAAGAAATAGTTGAAGTTGCATCCCGAAGAACAACAGAAAATTTCATCCGGCCTTCCCCATCTTGTGAAAGTTTCGTGTTGCCAATTGATCGATGATAGCTTAGCTCTGCCCGCGTTCCAGAACTGACCCCGACCTACCCCCGACCAGAAAAAGTTCTTAGCACGCATGGCGGTTACGGGCACACTCCCCGGCACGGATGGGGCAAAGCGGCTCATTGACGTGGCCGCGGGTCGAGTTGAGATTCCTGCATGGGCGATACACGCAATCCTGTTCTCCTGCGCCGTAATCTTCGTCCCGCTGAACGTGCTTACGAGCGTTACCAGTGCTAACCGTTTCTTGGGTTTTGCAGCGCAGGTGAAAACGATCTTTCTTCTGCTCATCCTTTGACGGTGCTTCGGGTGCCGTTGCCGAGTTCGCTCTTCGCGGATCTGCAGACTCTCCCCGCCGATTCAGAGCCAGAATCAAACTTGGGTTGAGCTTCGTAAAACATCGACTCCGAAGATGGCATTTGGAAGCGGTTGTTGGTGCATTGATTGGACCGACTTCGCGGCATGAAGTCATCGGGGACGCCAGGCTCACCACTAACAGGCTCATTCACTAAGTAGGAACACTCCTGAGGAGCATTTCTGCAACCCACCGCGTCTCCATGGGGTCCGTTCGGATCGATGATTTCGGTCTCCGCTGAGTCACGAACAGAAAATCAATTTCGCCAGCGATCACCCTACTGCAGATCGAAAACCCACACTTCGAATTCGCCAGAGCTAAAAGACTTCACCGGCGCTCGGCACAAGATCGCGCGCATGCGCGGTGAGCGCGGGCCCGCCACCTTCGGCTCGCTCAAATCAAAACATCCGTTGGCCGAGGGCTCGGCGTTGGTCGAGACATAGTAGCGAACACCATAGGCCCTCAGCACATCGAGTAGATTCCGCTCTTCACGAATGTTCTCGAGAAACCTGTTGTCCATCACCAGCCCCTCCAATTGCACAATGGGCTGGCCCATGACGACTGCTGGGGTCCCGGCTGCGTCTCCCATCCCATAGATCCCCGGATGTCCCGCCGCGAAATCTTTAAGCTCTGTCGCTAGATTCAGGACCTGGGCATTTTGCGGCGTCTTGCGCAGCCCGAGACAAAAGAGAGCGCAAAGGACAAACGTCGCAGGCGCCAGAGCATACCTGGTCCATGTCCATTCCGGAAGCGCTTCTCGCACGAGCAGCAGGGCCGCGATGGCGGACACAATGAATGGATAGCGGTACCAGATCCAGAGACCCCAATCGCTGGAGAAGGACAACACCATCAGATACACCGGGGTGAATAGCAGCATCGCCCAGAAGAGGGCCGGCTGCCTGCGATGGACAAGCCCGTACGCGATCCCGGCGACGATCAACAGCACCGCGGGAATCAGAAAGGCCATACCCACCAGGCCGAGGGGATAGAACACAGTTTCCAGGGTCTTCGTACTGAATGCGAACCCCGGCGCAAGATGCTTGGCGCTGCTCGAGACCGGCCCTATGTTTCCGAAGAACCAGACATTCGATAGCCCATAAAGGAAAACGGGAATCAAGCCCACGCAAATCCACGGCAAACGCTTCACCGGCAGCAGGCCACGCTCGACCACCAGAGCAACGAAATAAAGCAGCAGAAACAGTGCCGTATCCAGTCGAGACAGCACGACCAAAGCCGCGAGAAACCCCGCCCACGCTGTGCGCCCAGGAGATTCCAAATAAACGCCGCCGTCGACAAACAGCACAAATGCCAGCAGCAGCGGAATGGTAAGGATGACCTCCATTCCAGCTGCGGTCCATCGACAGCGCGAAAAGAGCAGCCCATACCGCGCAGAACCGACCTACCGCAGGATCGATGGAATAGCGGCCCAGGAGCACCCGGGTCATCTGATATGTGCTCACCGTGGCCGCCACAATAAGCACCGCGATGCCAATGAAGACTGTGTGATCGCCGCCGCAGAAGTACAGAGCCGTTACCACCAGCATCCACAGCGGATGATAGCCATTGGTGAGCGTTGTGCCGTCAAACGTGGACCGCCCATGCTCGGCTAGGTTGTGGGCGATCTGCAGATAATAGAAAAAATCGTCCGCGTAGTAGGCCAGGATACGGTGAGAAACAAACGGAATCGTGACCGTAGCGATCGCCGTGACAGTGACCGCCGCCAACACGAACCCGGGCACTACTCTGCGCGGCAGCGCCGGAACTTTCAAAGAGGAATGTTCATTTCCGCAGGAAGTTGCCAATCAATTACACCGCTCCGCTGACCCTGCGCTTCGCCCGCCGCGCCTGGTACAACGCAAGCGCCAAGGGCAGGCCGGCAAAGGTCCGCCGCCGGCAGTTCCGGCACCGCACCGGATACTGCAACAGCGCCAGCCGTTCCAGGTCGCTCCACCGGAACCGGGACAATCGAAAGCTGGATAAACCACATTCAACGCACGTCACGACCCAACTCCTCTGGAGCGGCGCCACCCGCCGGTTACCGAGGAAATCAACTCGGCCCTCGGGAAGGTAGGAATCCCCGCACCTTCACGCTACCATGTTCGCCAGCCCGGCTCGCCAGTCTGGCGGGATGCGATTGCCCCGTTGCGAGGGCATACGCATATCCGTGCAACGGAGGTCTTCATGGTCTGGGATGTCTCTTTCACTTGCGATATCTGCGGCAAAACCAAGGGCGAAGCCAACCACTGGTGGATGCTCTCGCACGCCGAATGCGCCTGCGACGATGACGATCAGTTGCCTCAGCGCTTTTCCGTCATGCCCTGGAGCATTGGCCAGAGTCGCAATCCCGAAATGCGCCACCTCTGCGGACAAGGCTGTGCCATACAGGCGCTTGAGCGTTTCATGACTCAGAAGCCGGTCATCCCCAGCCTCGAAGCCCAACTGGAAGCCGAAGACGACGCCATCGCGCGAAGCTTTTAAGCCGGTATCGAGCCATTGCTATGCCCTACCAAAGAGGTAGGCTGTGCGTTTTCGCTACCTGCGCGAAAATCAGTCGAAGAGTTCCGGCCCCCGAGAAGCTTTCGGTTGACGCGCCCCGCGCGACGATTCCTCCGCTTCCCGCTTCGCCTGCGGAGCCCGCTTGGCATTCGGAGCGGTAGACAGCATGCCCAGGATCTCCTTCAGCTCCGAACGCAGCTTGCCCAACTTCGGAGCCGGGCCGGCCCCGGCCAGCCGGAGCTGTCCGCTCTCCGCCGGTTTGCGCGCCTCTGCCTGGAAGTGTTGTCGCGCGCCGGGGATGGTGTAGCCCTCTTCGTACAGCAGATGGCGGATCCGCCGCGCCAGATCGACCTCCCGCCGGCGGTACAGGCGCTGCCCAGCGCCGCTCTTGTTCGGCTTGAGCTGCGGGAATTCGGTCTCCCAGAACCGCAGCACGTAGGTCTCGACCGCGCACAGCCGGGCCACCTCACCGATGCGGTAGTAGAGTTTGTCCGGTATCTCCGGCAGTGCCTGCTTCTTCTGGCGCGCCGGCGCGTGCCGCTCCGCGGCCTTCCTGGCGGTCTTGGGCATCGTTCTGGTCGCGGCTGTAGAGGACTTGCTTGCCATGGACGGTTCACTCGTACCCGCCGGCCTGGGCCGGCAGCACGTTTCCCCGGCAGTATAGGCGCTGATCGCGATGAATCGCACCTTTTTCACGCCTCCACGCCGGAACAGCCGAAGGATTTTCCGGAACGCAGCATTCCCGCGTGGCGTATCTTGCTGGCGGAGGGATTTTCGCCATGCCCACGGCACCACACCGCGCAGCCATCTCGATCCTGCTCCTCGCTCTGCCGCTCGCGACGGTCGGCTGCTCCATCAATGTCGACAAGGGAGCCAACGGCGAGGACAAGAAGGTCAAGATCGATACCCCGCTCGGCAACATCCACGTGAACGCGGACAAGCCGTCGGGCAGCATCGGCATGGCCATATATCCGGGCGCCGTCGCGCAGCCAGATCACGACGGCGATAAAGACGCCGACGTGAACCTTGGCTTCGGCGAGTGGAAGATGCGGGTGCAGGTCGCGCACTTCAACAGCAATGACGACCGTGATAAGGTGCTCGCCTACTACCGCAAATCGCTCGGCCGCTACGGCGATGTCATCGAATGCCGGAACGATCAGCCAGTCGGCTCTCCGGAAAAGACCGCGGAAGGCCTGACATGCTCGGAGAACAACAGCGATCATCACGTAAAGATGAGTGCCGGGGACCACGGGCTCACCTTGCGCGCCGGTTCCAGGCGGCACCAGCACATCGTGGCCTTCGACAAGGATGACGCTGCCTCCGCTGCCGGACCCACGAAGTTCACCCTGATCGCGCTCGATCTGCCCGCCGAAAACTGGAAGAAGGACCGCGAAACTGACTGATCGCCCTTTGCCGCCAAATTGCCCGCGAGTGTCGCTTCCTGTAGCTTCAACAATGAATGGTTGCCCACTGCCACCGTTGTTCCGGCACGCTCGATGACGACGCCGGCTTCTGCCCGCATTGCGCCGCCCCGCAGCTCAGGGTAGCGCCCCAGGAAGCAGCGGAGGAGTCCACTGCCCCTGGCCCCGTCCACGCGTTCACCCACGACCGCCGCGGCATCGACTGGCAGAACGTGATCCGGCTCGCCCTCTGGATCGCAATCCCGGTGGGGCTCATCGCGCCGTTCTTCTTTCCCCTGGTCATCGCCGGGCCCATCATCCTGATCTCTCTTTATCGGAAGCGGCGCCCGGGAACTCCGCTGGACGGAAAGACCGGCTTCCGCATTGGGTCCCTGCTCGGCCTGCTCGCCGCCTACGTCGCCGCCTTCGGCGTGGCCGGCTGGCAGCTCTTTGAGCGCTATTCGCTTCACCAGGGCTCCGCCCTCGACGCGCAGTTTGCGATACAGGTGCAGCAATCCGCGGAGGCGACACAGCGGATGGCGCAATCCAACAGCATGAATGCGCAGCAGGCGCGCGCCATGCTGGACTTCTTCCTCTCCCCGGACGGACGCGTCACCTACGCCTTCTTCTACACTGCGGCTCTCGCCGTTGGCATCGTCCTGCTCGCCGGTCTGGGCGGCATGCTCGGCGCCCGCCTCTCGCGGCGCTCTGCCGCGCAATAGGAATGGCGCGCCGGTTGCTCGCCCATGCGCCACCTCGTATCATCATCAGGAACCCTCGGCAGGTACCGCACGTATGACAGCAGCCATGCCCCAATTGCGCGAAAAAGGCCGCATCATGTCAGCCTCGGAGATCGATCGCACCCTCGTCCGGCTGGCACACGAAATCGTGGAGAAAAACTCCGGAGCGGACGGCCTCGGCCTGGTCGGCATCAAACGCCGAGGGGCGCCGTTGGCACAGCGTCTCACCCGGATGATCGCCAACATCGAGAAGCATCCTGTTGACAGCGGCGTGCTGGACATCAGCTTCTACCGCGACGATCTCTCCACGCACGACATCCGGCCAGTGGTTCAGCCCGGCGCTATCGGCTTCGACGTGAATGCCCGCGATATCGTGCTGGTTGACGACGTGCTCTATACCGGCCGCACCGTTCGCGCCGCCCTGGACGCGCTCTTCGACCATGGCCGCCCCCGTCGTGTGCAGCTTCTCACCTTGATTGATCGGGGACATCGCGAGCTGCCCATCGAAGCCACCTTTGTCGGCCGCAAAGTGCAGACCACTTCGCGCGAGATCGTCGAGGTAAAGCTTCACGAGATCGACGGAGATGAGCAGGTGCTGCTGGTGGAGCGCGTTGACTAGCGGCGAATCAGTCGGCCCTCCTGTTCCCTCGCGCGGCCGGTCGCTGCTCTCTACCGGCGATCTCTCAGTTCCAGATATCGCGGCTCTCATGCAGGCCGCCTCCCTGCTGGAGGAAGAAGACCCCCTGCGGCGCGCCCGCCGGCTGGCCAAGCGCCGGGTCGCCCTGCTTTTTTATGAGTCGAGCACCCGCACCCGAACCTCGTTCGAGCTGGCGGCAAAAGGCCTCGGCGCAGATACCACCCTCGTCAGCGCACTCTCCTCCAGCATCGAGAAGGGCGAGAGCCTGAAGGACACCGGCCTCACACTGCGCGCTCTCGGCGCGGAGTGCATCATTCTGCGCCATCCCAACTCCGGTGCCCCATATCTGCTGGATCGCGTCACGCGTCTGCCCGTGCTGAACGCCGGCGACGGCATGCACGCACATCCATCGCAGGCGCTGCTCGATCTGCGCACCATCCTGCATCGCCTGAAGCCAGAACACACATCCTCCGAGATCGACGAGAGCACGCTCGCCGGCATCACGGTGCTGATCACAGGCGACATTCTGCACAGCCGGGTGGCGAGATCGAATGCAGAGCTGCTTCCGCGGCTCGGCGCACGCGTCGTCCTGTGCGGGCCGGAGACGTTGCTGCCGCAATGTGCTGCCAGCATCGGTCCAGGCATTGCCGTCGAGAGGGACTTTGCGCATGCCATGCGCAGCGCGCAGGTAGTGATGATGCTGCGCATCCAGAAGGAACGGCTCGCCGGCCTCAAGCTCAATCTCGAAGACTACATCGCCGACTATCAGTTGAACGCAGCACGGCTGGCAGACAACGCTCCCCGAGCCCTCGTAATGCACCCGGGCCCGATGATTCGCGGCCTCGAGATCACCAGCGAAGTTGCCGATGGTCCGCAGTCCGCGATTGAAGAACAGGTGCGGCACGGCGTTGCAATACGCACCGCGCTCATTGCGCGTGCGCTGGACGCGATGCCGGAGGTGGCCTCCGCATGAGCCAGAACGCTGTGAACAGGATTCTGATCAGAGGTGGCCATGTTATAGACCCGGCCAGCAAAATCGATGCACCGGGCGATCTGCTGATCGAGAACGGCCGCATCGTCTCCGTGAGCACGACGCTGAATGTCGATCCGCAAAACCTGCAGATCATTGACGCCACCGGCCTTGTTGTCACACCCGGGCTGGTCGATATTCACGTTCACCTGCGCGAGCCCGGCCAGAGTTATAAGGAAACTATCGCGAGCGGCACGGCAGCGGCCGCTGCTGGCGGTTTCACCAGCGTCGCTGCCATGCCGAATACCATTCCTGTCAACGACTCGGCTGAGATCACGCGGTGGATGCAGGCGCCGGAACGTGGTGCGCGGGCGCGCGTCTATCCCATTGGTGCTGCGACGATCGGCAGTATGGGGGAGACTCTTAGCAACTATGAAGCCCTGCGCGACGCGGGCGCTGTCGCGGTAAGCGATGATGGCAAGCCGATCCTGGGCGATGATACGATGCGTGCCGTGCTGCGCGCAGCAACCGCCGCAGGACTGCCGGTGATCCAGCATGCAGAGGACACCCGCATGACTGGCGGCTGCTCCATGAACGCCGGCCCGCTTGCCTTTCGGCTGGGTCTACGCGGCATGCCCATAGAAGCTGAGGCCGGCATTGTGGCGTCGCGACATCGCACTGCTCCGCGAATTGAATGACGATCGCGCGCACCTGCACGTCGCCCATCTCTCGACGAAGAAGGCGCTGGACCATGTGCGGGCGGCGCGCCAGAGCGGGCTGCACGTCACCTGCGAGGTGACGCCTCACCATTTCACCCTCACGGAAGAGGACGTGGGCGAATACGACACCCATGCCAAGATGAACCCTCCTTTGCGCGCCGCCGAGGACCGCGACGCCATGATCGAGGGCCTGCTGGACGGCACCATCGACTGTATCGCCACCGATCATGCACCTCATGCCGCGCATGAAAAGGAGCAGGAATTCGAGCGTGCACCGAACGGCATCACCGGTCTTGAGACATCTCTTGGACTCAGCCTCGCCGTGCTGCATCGCCAGCATGGCATGCCCCTTTCACAGGTATTTTCGCTGCTCAGTACGCAACCCGCTGCCCTTCTTGGACTCGCTGCTGGTTCACTTGCGGTCGGCGCCGAAGCGGACATCGTGCTGCTCGCACCGAAGACGGAGTGGGCTTTCCGCGTCGGCGAATCGCGCTCCCGTTCACGCAACACGCCCTTCGACGGCTGGTCGCTTCCGGGTAAGGTCCATCTCACACTTCGTGCAGGGCAGGTCGAGCATGGAGAGCTGCCTTTGGCTCGGCAGGGATAAGCTCCGCAACGTAAGATCAAGTCACGCAGTCTTGCATTCGAGGTGTTCTCCTGAGTCGTCTGTCTTCTTTCGCGGCCCTGGCCGGCGCGTTGTTCTTGAGTGTCACCTCCTTCGCACAGCAGTCTGCCGCTCCGATCATCCTTTCGCCATCAAATGACCACATCTCCGGCTCCGTTTACATCTCTATGGACAGTTGGATTTATCCGGCCATGGAGCGGCTCTACGGCCTGGGCTACCTCGATACAGCCTTTCTTGGCCTGCGTCCCTGGACGCGCCTCAGTTGCTTGCACATGCTCGAAGAATCGCAAACCAAGATCTTCGACGGGCAAGCGGATTCACCCGGCAATCGTGAGGCGCGCGAACTCTTCGACGCCCTCGCGAAGGAACTGTCCGATGAGCGTGACGCGCTCGATCCAGACCGCTCCAACGCGCATGCGGAGCTCGATCGCCTCTATGCGCGCGCCATGTACATCGGTGGCCGCCCGCTCAATGACTCATCGCACTTCGGTTCAACGCTGATCAACGATTATGGCCGCGCCTATGAAGGCGGCTTCAATGCGCTGGCCGGCTTCAGCGCGCGGGCGGAGGATGTTCGCCTTTCTTTGAAAGTGCGCGGCGAATTCGAGCACGCACCCGGACGCGCCGCCTATCCGCTTAGCGTGCGCCAGACCATTGCAACCATGGATGGGGTAGATCTCCTGCCGCCAATCCCGGTCGGCACCACCAATGAATTTCGACTGATTGACGCAACCCTCTCCTACCACATCCTGAATCACGAAATTTCTGTTGGCAAAACCGAGAACTGGTGGGGCCCCGGCGAGGGCGGCGCGATGGCCTGGAGCACCAATGCAGAGCCGATGTACGAATTCAGCATCAATCGCATCGAGCCGCTGCAAATTCCTCTGCTGTCCAGGGTCTTCGGGCCGTTTCGGTACCAGGCAATCTTCGGCGATCTGAAGGGCCATCGCTATCCCAACTCGACCTGGGTGCAAGCGCAGAAGATCAACTTCAAGCCGACTCGGAATCTGGAGTTCGGTTTCTCCCGCGTCGTGATGTTTGCCGGCGAAGGACACGTGCCGCTCACTTTCGGCTCGTTTTGGCACAGCTTCAGCAGCTTCCAGAACGTGCCCGGTTCAGAGAAGTTCTCTCGCAACGATCCCGGCGCACGTCATGCGAGCTTCGATTTCAACTACCGGCTTCCCTTTCTGCGCAACTGGGTGACACTCTATTCCGACTCCATCATTCACGATGATGTATCACCGGTGGCTGCCCCGCGTCATGCCGCGATCAATCCCGGCATTTATATCTCGCATTTTCCCGGAGCTCCCAAGCTCGACTTTCGAGCCGAAGCGGTTTACACCGATCCGCCAACTCCGCACAGTATCGGCGGCCAGTACATTTATTGGGAAGTGGTCTATCGTGACGTCTACACCAACAAGGGCTACCTGTTGGGCAATTGGATCGGGCGCGAGGGTAAAGGCGGACAGGCGTGGCTCACCTACCGGCTTTCCCCACAGGAGAGCGTCCAGTTGAGTTATCGGAACGCCAAATCCGCAAAAGACTTCGTGCCCGGCGGCACCACGCAAAACCTGTTTGCTGCGAATGCGATCCTGCGCGTGAAAAAGGATCTGGAGTTGAACGCGCTGGCGCAATATGAGCGATGGACTGTGCCGGTGCTCGCGCCAGGGCGGCAGAGTGATTTCACCACCTCCGTCCAGATGACCTGGTACCCGCACCTGCGCGTCGGCCACTGACGCTCTGCCTATCCCTTCAACACCGGCCTGATATGCAACTCGCGCAGTTGCGTGTCTGCCACGGGTGTGGGGGCATCGACCATCAGGTCGATCGCTTTCGCCGTCTTGGGGAATGCAATCACCTCACGCAGACTGGGCGCACCCGCCAGAATCATGGCGATGCGATCCAGTCCGAGCGCGATGCCGCCATGCGGCGGTGTGCCATAGGTGAGCGCTTCGAGAAAAAAGCCAAAACGCTCCTTCGCCTCTTCGTCCGTCATCCCCAAAGCCTGGAAGATCTGTTGCTGCACATCTTGCCGATGGATACGGATGGAGCCGGAGCCCAACTCCAGTCCATTCATCGCAAGATCGTAATAGCGCGAGCGCACCGATGCAGGGTCGGAGACAAGCCGGTCCATGTCTTCCTCATGTGGCGCAGTGAATGGGTGGTGCGCGGGCATCCACTTCCCACTCTCCGAATCGTGTTCGAACATGGGAAAATCCGTGACCCAGATGGGCCGGAATGCAAGCGCACCGTTCACGAGCTGCGTCGTGTATCGCTCGGACGACGCCAGCACCTCATCCGTAACTGCGAAGCCCTTGTGCCTGTCTGCATATTTCCGCGCTAGCTCAACCCGAAGATTTCCTGCCGCTGAATACACCGCGATTTCCCGTTCGGATAGACGCCCGCTGCTCTTGGTGTCGCTCAACTCCAGGTGCGTCGCGAGATCGCCCGCCACCAGCACCAGAAGATCGTCTGCTTCTACCTTCGCCAGCTCGCGAACCCTCGCCACCGCGTCCGGAAAGCTCTTCTCCAGACGCCTGATGTCGTCAATGAGCTTTGCGCCCTTGCGTACATCGAACAAGGGACGGTTGTCGTCACGCTCCTTGCGAGACAGCTCTCCTACTTTCGGAATGCGCACCGTGACAATCGGCAGCGCCGGATCGATCGCCAGCGTATCCAGATCGCTTTCACTGAATACGGATCGCACATCTGTAAGGCCAGGCAACCGCAGATCCGGCTTGTCGATGCCGTACTGCCGCATCGCCTCGTCGTAGGTGATTCGCGGAAAAGGGAGGGGCAAGTCGATCCCTGCGACCTCAAAAGCTGCCTTCAGAAATCCTTCCACAACGGCAAATATCGTTTCCTGCTGCGGGAAGCTCATCTCCAGATCGATCTGCGTGAACTCTGGTTGGCGATCGGCGCGCAAGTCTTCGTCACGGAAACAGCGCACGATCTGAAAATAGCGGTCGAAGCCGGAGATCATCAGTATCTGCTTGAAGAGCTGAGGAGATTGCGGCAGTGCGTAGAAGTGCGCAGGATGCACGCGGCTGGGCACGAGGTAATCGCGCGCCCCTTCCGGCGTGGAACGCGTCATGAAAGGCGTCTCGATCTCAAGAAATCCATGCGCCGAAAGATACTTGCGAACCGCGAGCGCCACGCGATGCCGCAGCGCGAAGTTAGCTTGCATCTCCGGGCGTCGCAGGTCGAGATAGCGATACTGCAACCGCAACTCCTCATTTGCGATGGCGTCCTCTGCCGGAGAGAACGGCGGCACACGCGAGTCATTCAGCACCAGCAGCTCATCCGCGACCAGCTCCACCTCACCGGTCGGCATCTTCGGATTGATCGCACCCGCATCGCGCCGGCGCAGCGTACCTTTTGCCGCGACCACGTACTCCGGGCGCACGTGCTCGGCCTTCGCGTGGCCCTCTGGAGCGAGGTCCTTGTCCAGGACGATCTGGGTAATGCCGGTGCGATCGCGCAGATCGAGGAAGATGAGATTGCCATGGTCGCGGCGACGGTTCACCCAGCCCATCAGCACTACATGCTGGCCTGCCTCTGCGGCACGAAGCTCCCCACAAGTATGGGTGCGCTCTAATGTTCCAAGAAAGTCGAGCAATAGCATTCCTTATTGTGGCGGCCGCAGATGCTGGCCGAGGTCGGCCCGAGGCACCTTAGTCTGCTCGCCGCTGGCGAAGTCCTTCACTGTCAGGATACCGGAGGCCGCCTCGTCCTCACCCAGGATCACGATCTTGCGCGCCAGCTTGTCCGCTGTTTCGAAGGATTTCTTCAGCCGGAAGCCGCCATCGCCTAGCTCAATACGCAGCCCTGCCGCGCGCAATTCGCGCGCCAGCACAAGTGCCAGTGCGTTGCGCTCCTCGCCCATCGGCGCGACGTAGGCGTCTGCGATTGCCGAAGCCCGCTCCGCCTCTGCAGCTTCAGCCTGCGCCTGCAGCGTCAACACCAGGCGGTCTTCGCCGATAGCGAAGCCGATGCCCGGGGCACGGGGGCCGCCGATCGCCTCGGAGAGGCCGTCGTAGCGGCCGCCACCCAGTAACGCGTTCTGCGCACCCAGGCCGCCATGCTGGAACTCGAAGGTCGTGCGCGTGTAGTAGTCCAACCCGCGGACGAGCCGGTGGTCATGCTCGTACGGCACGCCGCACGCGTCCAGCGCCTCGCACACCTGCTGGAAGTGCGCGCGCGATGCCTCGTCAAGCGAGTCCCAGATGCGCGGCAAGGTCGCGATGATCGGCTGGTCCTCCGGATGCTTGCAGTCGAGCACGCGCAGCGGGTTGGTCTCCGCACGGCGCTGACAGTCTCCGCACATCTGCCCCACCACAGGCTGCAGGGCTGATCGAAGTGTCGCGATGTAACGCGGCCGGTCCGCTGGCGTACCTACGGAGTTGATCAGCAGCCGCCAGCCGGTGATGCCCAGCTCGTCAAGCAGCGTGGCCAGCATCTCCAGCACCTCGGCATCGCGCAGCGGCGACTCCGATCCTGCGCTGGGTGGCCCGATGACCTCCGCGCCGATCTGGAAGAACTGGCGATAGCGACCTTTCTGCGGACGCTCGCGGCGAAACTGCGGGCCGATGTAGTAGAGCTTCTGCAGCAGGCCCTGCTCGCCCAGCTTGTGCTCGATGTAGGCGCGGACCACGCCGGCGGTGTTCTCCGGCCGCAGCGTGAGCGACTGCGCCTTCTCCGACTGGGCGCGGGCCTTGTCTTCCCAGGTGTACATCTCCTTGGAGACGATGTCGGTTTCTTCGCCCACGCCGCGCGCGAAGAGCTGCGTGTCCTCGAAGATGGGCGTGCGGATCTCGCCGAAGTTATAGCGGGCGAAGACCCGGCGGGCAGTCGCATCGATATGGTTCCACAGCTCGGTTTCGGGCGGCAGCAGGTCGCGGGTGCCGCGCACGGCCTTGATTGCAGTCTTCGGCGGCTGGACAGCTTTCGTGGTCTCGTTCATGACAGTTGGCAGTGTTCAGTGTATCCGCGCGCCTGACCTCTTCTCCCGGACTAGAATCGCAGTCGATGCGCTTTCGTCCACTCCTTACGCTGCTTTGCGTGTCGCTCGCCATGAGCGTGCACGCAGTCACAGTGCGGCTCACACAGAGCGATGGATCGCGTGTGCAGGTTGCGCTGCATCCGGGCGATGTGCTGCGTGTCGATCTGGCGGCGGAGCCGGCTGCGGGGCGGCAGTGGGGCGTCCGGGGGCACGCGCCGTCGCAGCTCCTGGAGCTGGGTAAGGCGCAGCGCGTCTTCGGCGGCCGCATGAGCGACCAGGGCACCAGCAGCTTTGCGTGGCGCGCGATCGGCAACGGCGAGGGCGAGATAACGCTGGTCTATGGCACTTCGTCCTCGCGCGCGGCTACGCCAGAGAAGACGTACACCGTCCAGTTCGTGGTCGCGGGTGACGCGCTCGGACCGGAGGAGGCGCATCCGAAGCCGGTATCGCAGATGGAGCAGGTGGCCGCCTACGAGCGCAACGAGCCATGCGGGGACTGCAGCGGCCTTACAGAGCACCTGGTGCTCTATCGTGCGCCAGGCGAGACGCCATTCGTGCTGCGGCGCACCTACAAGGATGCGCCAGGCGGCACGCTGACCAGCGTGATGACCGGCTCGTGGACGACGGGCAAAGGGACCGCCGATCCGTCCGCGACCGTGTATGTGCTCACCGCGAGCAGCGAGACCTCGCTCTTCCGGCTTGAGGGCGATCGGCTGGTGCAGCTCGATGCGCAGCAGATTCCGGTGCCTTCGCCGCCGGGGATGGACACGGCCTTCCACAAGCTGGCTGCTCCGTAGGCTGCATCCTCGCGCCTCCTCATGTCATCTGGTTTGTTATGGAATATCGACTGCTTGGCCGCTCCGGTTTGAAGGTCCCTGTCCTGTGCTTTGGCGCTGCTACCTTTGGCGGCGGCACCGAGTTCTTCCGCGCGTGGGGCGCGAGCGATGTCGAGGAGGCGAAGCGCCTCGTCGGTCTGTGCCTCGATGCGGGGGTGAACTTCTTCGATACCGCAGACGTGTACTCGAAGGGCCTCTCCGAGCAGATCCTCGGCAAGGCGATTGAGGGCAAGCGGCACGATCTACTGATCTCGACCAAGGCTACTTTCCCAATGGGAAAGGGGCCGAACGATATGGGCTCGTCGCGCTTCCACCTGATCAACTCCATCGAGGCCAGCCTGAAGCGGCTGGGAACCGACTACATCGACATCTATCACCTGCACGGCTTCGACGCGCTGACGCCGATCGAAGAGACGCTGGACACTTTGAACACGCTGATTCGCTCGGGCAAGGTGCGCTACATTGCGTGCTCGAATTTTTCCGGTTGGCACCTGATGAAGTCGCTGGCGGTGTCGGACCGGTATGGGTGGGCGCGGTATGTGGCGTACCAGGGCTACTACTCGCTGGTCGGCCGCGAGTATGAGTGGGAGCTGATGCCGCTCGCTCTCGACCAGGGGGTGGGGACGCTGGTGTGGAGTCCGCTGGGCTGGGGCCGGTTGACGGGCAAGATCCGGCGCGGCCAGCCGCTGCCGGAGACCAGCCGGCTGCACAAGGCCGCCGCCGAGGGACCGCAGGTGGAGGACGAATATCTGTACGACGTTGTCGATGCGCTCGACGCGGTGGCGAAGGAGACCGGACGCAGCGTGCCGCAGGTGGCGCTGAACTGGCTGTTGCAGCGGCCGACGATTTCGAGCGTGATCATCGGGGCGCGCAACGAGGAGCAGTTGAAGCAGAACCTGGCCGCGGCCGATTTCAAGCTGACAGAGGCTCAGGTAACGGCGCTGGACAAGGCCAGCGACCGGCCGGCGATCTATCCCTACTGGCACCAGCGGCAGTTCGCGGAGCGGAATCCGCCGCCGGTTCCGTTCGAGTAGTGCGCAGGGGAGGGGGTACCCCCTCCCCCCTCCCGTCACGGGAGAGCGTGTTGTAAGTCATTCTGAATGAGGTGTTTAGCGGCTCTTCCGAGGGCTAAATTCGTCATTCCAGATGGCTTATCGCTTAATTCGTCTTTCTAAAGGACTTATGGGCATGAAAAAGCCACGGCGCAGGCCGTGGCTTTTGTGTCGATATTGCTCCTATTTCCAGTGTAGCGAATTGGGGGAATTGGTATGCCAGGATTTTCGGAGTGCTTCCTCAAATGGGAGACAGCCGTTATTTCCTTGCATTGCGTGTAGCGTAGCGTTACGATACACGAGCGTGATAAAATTGGTGGCGACATTGATATTCGGCTATTATAGGGATTGGAGAAGTTCTTCCTGACCGGCTCGAAGGCTGGAATCCAGCCGAAACACGCTGCCATCCTTGCAGATCAGCTCACGGTACTAAACATCGCGAGGAATCCGGAGAGATGATGTCCCACGTGGGGCTGGCATGCGCTGAAGGGCGAACTCGCGGGGCACATGCGGTGTGGGTCAGCAAGAACTGGCGGATGACATTCAAGTTATGAAGACGAAGATGCGGTCCCTGGTCGATGCAGCGGATTACGCCTGAGGACTACCACTGACGAATCTCCTTCCCCTGACGGAGCGAAATATGGCGATGATGCACAACCCGTCCCACCCGGGACGAATTCTGGCGAACTACGTAAGTGGCCACACAGTGAAAGAGGTAGCCGAGCACTTAGGTGTGACGCGAACGGCGCTGTCCCGAGTGCTGAACGGACATGCAGCGATCTCGGCTGAGATGGCCTTATCCGCTACTACTTCACCTACGGGGTGAGCAAGCTAGCCGGCGTGCAGTTTACTCTTTCGCCGGATATCGCTGGAGATGCCATTGGTTCGCTCAACGGTTTTCAACCTCACCTGGTACTACTACAGCTACTCGCATATCTATGACGAGCCTACTCGACTGACCCAACTCGCTGGTGGCGCATCTGCTGCTTTTTCCAAGACCGCGCTGCTGGGCGCGGCCTTTATGACGCCAGTGATGGCGAATATCCTGATGATTAACCTGTTGCTTCGCACATTGCCAGTCGGCGCGGAGTGCGCGGCGACCTTCCTCTTCTGACTCAGTTGCACATGCATGCTCGATCTGTGCGGACGCGAGCCTCATGACAAACAAATCGAACCCTAAATCTCAATTGCCGCCAATCCCGACTCTCACTGGCGCTAATGTCGTAGTTTGACTTGCTCGCGCTCTTGACTGCACGAGCGTGCGCTCCTGAGCTTGATTCTGCGGATCGGGAAGACCTTCAACACGGACCCGCAGATGTGCCAGCCTGCAGATGCAGCGGGATCTGTGGGAGGCGAGCAAAAAAAAGATCAAGACGAAGCCGATTGCCAAGGCCGCCGCTTAGCGAATTTAACTGGCGGGTGTCGGAGATTGACTTGCAGGCGCCTGGACTGACGAACGTGCGAACTACCGCACCTACTTTGCAGGTTTGGCACTCGTTTGGCGGCGGTGCGAAGTTCTCTTCTGTCCGCAGGTGAAGCGCGGGGGTACCGGGCGGTACCCCACTCCTCGCTGCTGCCTACGCTGCTTTGTTAAACATCACGGACATCGTCGATGCCGACGGCGCCGGGGTGACGTCTGTCTCCTTGACCGTCTTGCCGTCTTTACTTAGGACGAAGGTATTTTCCCGCCCTACTTTCCCGTCCCCATCGCTGTAGGTCACCTTCAGGGTGCGGGGTCCGACCTGCTTTACGGAGATGGTCCCGCGTCCGAACTTCGTGGGCGTGCCGTCCAGCTTGCAGGTGAGCGGCTTGTCGTTATCCGTCTCCTTGAAGTCGACGCTGTCGCCATTCACAGCGATGGTCAGCACTCCGTTGTCCTGCGACTCGGTGAAGCTGGTCTCCTTCCATACGGTGGGCGCGCCATTTCCGCCGGAAACCTTCTTCGACAGGAGCGTCATGGTATACGGGCTGCTTCCGTCCGGCGGAGTGATGTCGACGGTCCTGGTCATCTTGCTGCCGTCAGGAGAGATCTCGACCTTCACCTTGCTCGATGGCTTGCCGTCGCGGGTGTTCTCCAGCGCATAGCCGGTGCCGTCTTTGGTGCAGGTGGTGACTGTGCCGTTGACCGGCGCGTTCGGCTTGCCGTCGCAGGTCACCTTGGGACTCGCCTTGCCGCCGCGGGTGACGGTGTAGCCGTCGGCATCCGTGGCTATGGAGGAGGTGGGTCCGTCGTACTTGAGCGTGGAGCGATCGATCTTCCACGATCCGTTCCATGGATTGCTTTGGGGATTGGCTTGTCCTGTGCGATGCAGGGAAGAGACAGGGCTACAAAAGACGCGAGAGCGCAGACGCTGATGCCGTACCGTTTCATGATTTGCCTTTGGATAAGAGATTTGGGCCCGGTTTACAGGGGTGTTGGGAGGGGGACCTATCTTCGCCCCCATGCAGGTAGCTGTCAAGGAGAGTGACGGGGCCAGCTACCTATTCTGTTTACTCCTCGCGCAACACCTTGGCTGGGTCCGTGGTGGCGGCGCGGAGGGCTGGGCCGGCGCTGGCTATAGCTGCTACTACGAGCACCAGCACGAGGATGGCGGCGTAGGTTTCCGGGTCGGTAGGGCGGACGGCGTAGAGCATTCCCTGCAATAGCTGGCTGCCGGCGAGCCCCATGGCGAGGCCTGCGAGGCAGCCGATGGCAACGATGCGGAGGCCCTGGGCGACAAGCGTGGAGACGATCTGCGGGCGCGAGGCGCCGATGGCCAGGCGGAGACCCATCTCGCGGCGGCGCATGCGGCCGAGGTAGCTGAGCGTGCCATAGAGGCCGAGGCAGGCGAGCGAGATTGCGGTCCCGGCGAAAAAGCTGAGGACGGTGGTGCGGAGACGGTTCTCGGCAAGCGAGTCGTCAAGGTGGTCCTCGAGCGGGGAGACGTTGAAGACCGAGCGTGACGGCTCAATCTGGTGAAGCTTGGCGCGGAGGGTCTGGGCGAGCGCCATGGGATTGCCGTGGGTGCGGATGAGGAACCAGGGCGAGGGATCGGGCGCGCTCATGCACCAGTAGACGGTAGGCGCGGGTGCGGTGTTGAGGCCCTCCTCGCGGGCGTCGCCGACGATGCCGCGAATTTCTCCGGGCGGTAGAAAGAGACTCTGCTCCGCTGGCCCGATGTGGCGGCCGATGGCGGTGCCCTCTGCGCCTGCGGCGGTGTTCGACGAAAGATAGCGGCTGACGAAGCTGCGGTTGACGAGCGCGGATGGTGTGCTGTCGCCTTCGCGGCAGCCCTGACCCAGCATGATGGGGATGGCAGTGGCGGCGAAGTATCCCGAGGAGACGAAGCGGGCGGTGGCGAGGATCTTCCGGTGCGCGTCCCTTTCGCCCTCGCTCATGACGAACTCGACCTGCTGCTGGCCGGGGACGCCGGGGAGCATGGCGGCGGTAGCGGCTGCTTCGACTCCAGGGACGGTGCGGAGGGCGTCGAGTGTGGAATCGATGCGCTGGGTGAGGCGCTTCATGTCGGCGGTCTCGCCCCAGTTTCCGCTGATCTGGAGGGTAAGGACGCGGGAGGGATCGAAGCCGGGCAAGACGCGGCCGAGCTCTTCAAAGCTGCGGAGGAGGAGTCCGGCGCCGACTAATAACGTAACCGCGAAAGCGACTTGTGCACCGACCAGCAGCCACTGCAGGCTGCCGCGGGTGGAGACCTGGGTATGGCTGCCCTGCGCGAGCGAGTGGGCGAGCTCGCGGCGGGTGCTGCGCAGCGCGGGATAGAGGCCGGAGAGCAGGGTGGCGGCGAGCGCGCTTGAAAAGGTGTAGAGGAGGAGGCGCCAGTTGAGGGTGATCTCTTCCGCACGCGGAAGGGTTTTGGCGAGCTGATGAAAGAGCTCGACTGCGCCGCCGGCGAGCACGAGGCCGAGAAGGGCGCCGATCACGGCGAGCAGCAGCACTTCACTGAGCAGTTGCGCGAGGATGGTGCGGCGCGAGGCGCCGAGCGCGTAACGGAGAGAGATTTCGCGCTCGCGGTCGGCGGTGCGGGCGAGCAGGAGCGCGGCGATGTTGATGCAGGCGATGAGCAGCAGCAGGGTGACGGCGCCGTAAAGAAGCCAGAGGGAGCTGCCGACGTCGCCAACGATGACGGACTTGAGCGGCACGATCTGGATGCCGAGATCGCGATCGGTCTTAGGGAATTGCGCGCCGAGCTGGCGCTGCACGGTGGAGAGATCGGCGAGCGCCTGCGCTTCGGTGACGCCGGGCTTGAGGCGTCCGATGACCTGGAACCAGGTGGAGCTGCGGTCCTGCGCAAAGGGAGCGTCGGGAGCGCTGACGGTGAAGAGGTCAGCGTCGCGGTCGGGAAAGCGAAAGGACGCAGGCAGCACTCCGATGATGGAGTAGGCGCGCTTGCCGAAGTGGAGCTGCTTGCCGACTACTTTGAGATCGGCGTGGAAGCGGCGACGCCAGAGGCGATCGCTGATGAGCATGGCGGGGGGACCGCCGAAGTGCTCCTCCGCCGGAGTGAAGTCGCGACCGAGCGCGGGCGCGATGCCCCAGACCTCGAGAAAGCGCGGTGCGACGAGTGCGTCGTCGAGGCGCTCGGGGAGCGGGCCGGAGGTCTCGGACTCGTCTTCGGAGTAGTAGCCGGAGATGGCCTGGAAGGTGTGGTTGAGGCGGTTCCAGTCTTCGAGGCGGGCGGGCGCGGTGAAGCTCCACGGCGCTTTGCCCTTGGTGTCGTATTGATGAATGGCCATGAGCTGATCGCCCTGGGGGAATGGGAGCGGGCGCAGGATCACGGCGTCGATGGCGGAGAAGACGGCGGTGTTGGCGCCGATGCCGAGGGCGAGGGTGAGGATAACGGCGGCGGAGAGGCCGGGAGCTTTGCGGAGAAAGCGAAAGGCGGCGCGAGCATTGGAGCGCGCGGTTTCGAGCAGGGCGGAGACGTGGACCTCGCGAAGCTGCTGCGTGACCTGCTCGCGGCCGCCGAAGTCGACGCGGGCCTGACGGCGGGCCTGGTCCGGCGGCATGCCGGCGGCTTCGTACTCGCGGGCGAGAGCGTCGATGTGGAAGGCGACTTCGCGGTCTAAATCAAGATCGGAATCGCGGTCGCGGCTTGCGCGCTTGCGGCGGAAGGAGGAGAGCCATCGCATGATGAACTCCTTAATCAGTAAGCGGTATCACTGGGCGGTTTCGAGCACCAACCCGATGGCTTCGGAGAGGCGGCGCCAGGTGGCCTCCTCCTCGGAGAGCTGTTTTTTGCCTTTGACCGAGAGGCGGTAGAACTTCGCCTCGCGGCCGTTTTCGGATTCGCCCCACTCGGCCCGCAGCCAGCCACGTTTTTCCAGGCGGTGGAGCGCGGGATAGAGCGAGCCCTGCTGCACCTGGAGGACATCGCGCGAGACCTGCCGGATACGCAGGGAGATGCCGTAGCCGTGGACCGGACCGAGAGCGACGATCTTGAGGATGAGCATGTCGAGCGTGCCCTGGAGCAGATCGGACTTGTCTTTCTCCGTTTTTTCGGGTGGCATGCGCGGCTCTCTCTATGACGTTCTACATATAACCACCGCGATGTGTAGAACGTCAAGGAGAGACGCAGGCCGTTAGAATGGCGGTCATGACGGAGAAACGCAGGGCGCGAGTGCTGGCAGTGATGGTAGTTGTATTCGGCTGTGTAGCTGTGGGAGGGGCCAGGGCTGCGGACAAGCCGCCGATTCCGGCGCATGGGCCGGCGGAGGTCCTGTTTGACGGGCATGGGCTGGGTGCGTTCGACAGCTTTCTGAAGACGAAGGGGCTGAACTCCGATCCGGAGCATGTGTTCACGGTGGAGCATGGCGTGATTCACATCTCCGGCAAAGAGATGGGCTACCTGATCACGAAGCAGCCGTTCCACGACTACTATCTGCGAGCGGAGTTCAAGTGGGGCGAGGGCACCTATGGCGAGCGCGCGGGCAAGGCGCGGGACAGCGGCATTCTGTACAACATCCAGGGCGAGCAGAAGGTGTGGCCGCGGTCGATTGAATTTCAGATTTGCGAAGGCGGCACGGGCGACTTCTGGATGACGGATGGCGCGGCGCTGACCGGGCGCGACGGCAAGCGCGTAACCGGGCCGCCGGGAACTGCGCTGAAGATCGATCGCTTCAACAAAGGGCCGTGGCAGAACGTGGTGGGCTATCGCGATCCGGTAGGCGAGGTGGAGCGGCCGCGCGGTAAGTGGAATGTGCTGGAGCTGGTGACCGAGGGCAATACTGTGCGGCAGTACGTGAACGGAAAGCTGGTGAACGAGGGTACCGATCCATTCCCGAAGGAAGGCAAGATACTGATTCAGTCCGAGGGTGCCGAGGTGTACTTCCGCAACATCAAACTGTATCCCCTGCAGTGACTTCAAGCTTATGAGCTTCTCTCCGACGAGCGCGCTCCTGCTGCTTCCGGCGATGGTCCTGCTGCTGGAGCTAGGGCGCCGGCTGCGCCGGCGGCGCGGTGCGGTGGAGGGAAGCAACGCGATTGAAGGAGCGATCTTCGGGCTCTTCGGGCTGCTGCTGGCGTTTACGTTCTCGGGCGCGATCTCCCGCTATGACAACCACCGCCTGTTGCTGACCCAAGAGGTGAACGACATCGGCACCGTGTATCTGCGGGTGGACCTGTTGCCTCCGCAGACGCAGGGGGAGTTGCGGCAGCTTCTGCGTAACTATACGGATTCGCGGCTGCACCTGTTTGACGAAGTGGGTGACGAGATCTCGCCGGAGACGGCGCGGCTGCAACAGACGATATGGCAGCGGGCGACGGCCGCTGCAGCATTGCAGGGAGCAAGTCCCGATGCGGCGAAGCTGCTGCTGCCGGCGATCAATGACATGATCGACATCACATCGAGGCGGCAGAATGCCTTCCACATGCATCCTCCGGCGGTGGTGTACTGGCTGCTGTTCGCGTTCAGCGGCGGCAGCGCGCTGATGGCGGGATACAGCATGAAGCCGGGCCCGCGTGACTGGACGTACTCGATTGCGCTGGCGGTGGCGGTGACGCTGACGGTGTATACGATTCTGGACGTGGAGCACCCGCGGCGGGGAATTATTCATCTGCGCGACCGGGATCAGGCGCTGATCTCGTTGCGCGATTCGATGAAGTAGTTCGAGCGTGGGTTCTTCGCGCCATGGGGGTTCTGATTTGCTCATCCGCAAGCCGTTGCAATGGCGCCTGATTGCGCTTCTCTTCCCTCTCGCTCTGTTTGCCTTGCCGATCGCAGGCCACGCACAGGAGCCGCGCGAGCAATGGTCGGCTATCTGGATCTCGCATCCGACGGCGCCGCTGCGCGAGCCGATGGTGCTGCACTTCCGCAAGTCGATCGAGCTGACCACGGTGCCGCAGCATTACATCGTGCATGTGAGCGGCGACCGCCGATTCCTCTTCTACGTGAACGGGCAGCGCATGGGCGCCGGGCCCGCGGCCAGCGATCTGCCGCACTGGCGGTACGAGAGCTTCGACCTGGCGCCGGCGCTGCATGCGGGCACGAACCTGCTGGCCGCGACGGTGTGGAACTTCGGCATCTACTCGGCCATTGCCCAGATGTCGGACCGCACAGCCTTTCTGGTGCAGGGCGATTCAGCACAGGAAACCGCGGCGGATACGAATGCAAGCTGGTTGGTCGCGGAGGAACCAGGGATCGCGGTGGTGCCGCGCGCCAACGATGGCCGCGACGATTACATGGCGGCGAGCCCGGGCGAGCGGCTTGATGCGGCGACCTACGGCTGGCGGTGGCAGCAGCCGGGCGAGGCTTCCCTGGACAACACGGGCCTGCATTGGGTGGCGGCACGCACCGCCATGCGCGAGGATGACAGCTCCAAGGCGGGACAGGCGGCTTCGGAACGTGATGTGGCGAACATTCCGTGGCGCCTGATGCCCGACCCCTTGCCGCAAATGACGTACAAGGAGGAGAGTCCGGGAGCGATTGTGCGCGCAGGATTGGCGAACGCGGCAGGCTCGGGATTTCCCGCACACGCCCTGAGCATTCCGCCGCACACGACGACCGAGGTGCTGCTGGACCGCAAGACGCTGACGACCGCGTATCCGGAGCTGACATTCAGTGGAGGACGCGGCTCGCGCATCGTCCTTACGTATGCCGAGGCGCTGTACGACGCGCAATTGAAGAAGGGCAACCGCAACGACATTGCGGGCCGGCACGCGATTGGCTTTCATGACATTGTGCTGCCGGATGGCGGCAGGCAACATGCTTTCGAACCGCTGTGGTGGCGCAC
This sequence comes from uncultured Acidobacteriaceae bacterium, assembly GCA_963757575.1. Taxonomy (GTDB): domain Bacteria; phylum Acidobacteriota; class Terriglobia; order Terriglobales; family Acidobacteriaceae; genus KBS-83. The sequence goes on along the minus strand of CAVWSD010000001.1, from coordinate 535,746 downwards.
CTGGCGCTATATGCAGATCGACATCACTACCGGCGATGAGCCGTTGACGCTGGAGCGGCTGGACGCGCACGAGAGCACGTATCCGTTTGAACAGCGCGCAAGCTTCGATTCCGGCGACGCCGACCTGCAGCGGATATGGGAGATCGGCTGGCGTACGGCGCGGCTGGACGCCCACGAAACCTATATGGATACGCCGTACTACGAGCAGTTGCAGTACATCGGCGACACGCGTATCCAGGCGCTTATCTCCTATGCAGTGACGGGCGATGACCGGCTGGCGCGGCAGGCGATCGAGGCTTTTGCGAATTCGCACATCCCGGAGGGGCTGACGCAGAGCCGTTATCCGAGCAGCCTGGAGCAGATCATTCCGCCCTTCTCGCTGTATTGGATCGGCATGCTGGATGACCTGTACTGGTACAGGCCGGATGCGCAGATCGTCACAGACAATCTGCAGGGCACGCGGGATGTGCTGGCGTGGTTCTTCGGATATCTCGCGCCCGATGGGTTGCTGCGCGAGCCGCCTTACTGGAATTTTGTGGACTGGGTGCCGGAGGGCGAGAAGATTCCAACATTCGATGCGCATGGGGAGTCGTGCGTGCTTTCGCTGGAAATGGTGGGTGCGCTGCGCGATGCATCGGAGCTTGAGAGCGCTCTTGGCAATCCCGCGATTGGGACAATCGTATGAGGCGAGCTTGAAACATATGCGCGAGGGGATCTACGCACGCTGCTGGTCGCCTGAGCGGCGGTTGCTGGCCGACACCCCGGACCGCACCGGCTTCAGCGAGCACGCGAACATCCTGGGAGTGCTGTACGACGTGATACCGACAAGCGAGCAGCAGGATGTGCTGCGGCGGATCGTGAATGACCGCACTATGAATGATAAGGAGCATCTGACCCCGGCGAGCTACTACTTCCGCTTCTACCTGGCGCGTGCGTTGGAGCATGCGGGACTGGGCAATCTGTATCTCAGCTCACTGGGCCCATGGCGCGAATTGCTGCCGATGGGCTTCAGCACCTGGCCGGAGATGCCGGGCGATTCGCGCTCCGACTCGCACGCCTGGAGCGCGCATCCGACCTACGATCTGCTGACGATCGTTGGCGGGATTCATCCCGGAAGCCCGGGCTTTCGTACGGTGAGGATCGCGCCGCAGCTTGGCGATCTGAAGAAACTTACGGTTCGCTATCCGCATCGACTGGGAGAGATCGTGGCGCGGTACGAGGTGACGGCGCGCGGCTTGCACGCGGAGATCACTCTGCCGCCTGGACTCCACGGCAGCTTTGAATGGCAGGGGCAGTCGCATCCGCTGCATGGCGGAAAGACGAATCTGGAGCTGCCATAGCGCATCTGTACGCGTGGAAAAGTCGCTGCGAACGTTCCACTTCGCGCGTCGGCCTCACCTTCAGCGGGCAACTGGATTTCATCTTTCAGGTGAATCCGGCGCGGATTATGCGCCGGGCAATCCGGCAACCAGCGCGACCAGCGCTGCGCCGCCGAAGAGACAGAGCATCTGCAGCGCGATGCCTAGCCGGCTGTGCTGGTGGCGCAGCTCCGGCAGCAGGTTCACGCAGGCGATATAGAGAAAGCTCGCAGCGCTGATGGGCAGCAGCCAGTACACCGCGGTGCCGCCACTGGCGCCGAAGGCGGCGACGAGGGCGACGCCGAGCAGCGCACCCAATGACGGCAGCACCGCCATGCGGAATGCACTGGTCGCCGAGTAGCCCGCGTGCAGCAGGACGGCAAAATCACCGACGCGATGCGGAACCTCGTGCAGGCTGATGGCCAGCGCTGTGATCCATCCGACACGCGGTCCCGCGGCAAAGGCCGCCGCCACGGAGACGCCGTCGAGGAAGCTGTGCAGGCTGCTGGCGACGATCAGGTTCGCCGGGCGAAGCGAGTGGTGGGCATCGCCATGAGCATGAACGTGCACCACGCCGGTGTCGCCGGTGTGCACAATGGCGGCGACGATCTGCTCCACACAGAAGAGGCCGAGTATGCCTGCGGCGAGCAGATACCAGACACGCGGCGTGTTGCCGAGGGTGGCGATCGCCTCCGGCAGCAGATGGAGCAGCGCAGTGGCGAGCAGGAGGCCGGTGGCGACGCTGACGAGATAGGGCAGGAACGCGCTCAACGCATAGTCGCGCTGCCGCAGCAGCCACGCGGCCAGCATGGCCACCGCCTCCAGGGCGAAGACGGCGAGCAGCGCGTGGGCGAGGATGGCGATGTGCATGGAGAACGGAGCCTTGCCGTACTTGAGTCAGGGCCGGCTTGTTGTTAATGATAACAAATAATCGTTATCTGCTGTTCCGAGCACGGCTCTTTGCGGACGGCTTCTCCACACAGCGTGAGCAGTTGCCGTAGAGCAGCAGCTCATGTCCGGCGACGCGGAAGCCGCGAGGCGGCCTGGGCAACACGGTGCCTGCGCAGTCGCCGAGCTCGTACATCCGGCCGCATTTGCGGCAATGGAAGTGATGATGGTGGGCTTTGCCGGCCACCTCGTAGCGTGTGGCCTGGCCGGGCAGAGACACTGGATCGAGCCAGCCCTCCGCCAGCAGCGATTTGATATTGCGGTAGACCGTCGCGATGCCGAGCGTCTGGTAGTGACGCTGCGCGGCTGCTAACGCTTCTTCCGGTGAGAGCGGACGGTCGGCCTCAATGAAGGCGTCGCGGATGGCCTGCTTCTGTCGGGTATTGCGCGGAATCGGTTGCGGCATGGACAGTTAGTGATAACGAGGTGTCAGTTCCATTTCCAGTGTACGAGATTCCGCGGGAGCCGTTGTTGTACAAAGGAGGCGCGATGCGAATGCTTCTCGCTTGTCTGATTCTCTGCTCGTGCTTCGCGGCTGCTCACTCGCAGACCGCCGATCCAGCCGGTGCATCTTCCGCTGCAGTCCAGCCGGTCAGTCAACGGCTGCGACCTTGCAGCACCGTCTTCCGATGCGAGCCTTGCGGCTCGTTCATCACCTGCGAGCCTTGCGGCACCGTCTCCAGATGCGAGCCTTGCGGCTCGACGCGCGCAATTGCTGCATCGCGGCGTGAATGCCAGCATGTGGTTTGCCCAGGCGCGCGACTACTCGCCTGCCCGGCTGCGCAGCTACACCACCGCCGATGACATTGCCCTGATGCACGCGATGGGTTTCGATCATGTGCGGCTCAGCGTCGACGGCGATGAACTGCTGCGGGGCGCTCCGCCGAATGGCCTTAATCCAGTCTTTGTAGCCGAGCTCGACACCGCGGTAAACACGATGCTGAAGGACGGGCTGCGCGTGATCGTCGACGTGCATCCCTCCGATGAGTTCAAGCGCAACCTTCGCAGCGACGATGACGCGATAACTCGGTTCATCACGCTATGGAGCGCGCTTGCCGGCCATTATGCGCAGACGGATCCGGAGCGCGTCTTCTTCGAGGTGTTGAACGAGCCGGAGTTCGAAGAGGCGCAGCAGTGGAACGCCGTACAGACGCGGACTATCGCCGCTATCCGCCAGGCTGCGCCACACCACACCGTCATTGCGACGGCGCTTCACTACTCCGGCCTTACCGACCTGCTTGCGCTTGAGCCGGTGAGTGACGCGAATGTGATCTATACCTTCCACGACTACGAGCCCTTCCCGTTCACGCACCAGGGCGCAACATGGACGACGGCGGCGGTGCGGCCTCTTCGCCGCGTGCCCTATCCCTCGTCGCCGGAAAATATTGCGGCATCGATCGCGCAGGAGCAGAGCCTGTCCGACCAGCATTGGATCGACACATATGGCCTGAACCGGTGGGATGCCGCGCGCATCCGTGCGGAACTGAGCTTCGCCGGGAAGTGGGCCGCGGTGCATCATGTGCCGGTGTACTGCGGCGAGTTCGGCGTGTATCAGCCACATGCTGACCCGGCGATGCGCGCCGCGTGGTTGCACGACACGCGCACGGCGCTCGAAGAACAAGGCATTGGCTGGGCGGTGTGGGATTATCAGGGAAGCTTCGCGGTGGTGACGAAATCGAAGGGCAAGGCCGCCCCAATCCCCGCAATCACGGAGAGTCTCGGTCTGCAAGCACAGTGATTACGGCACCTTTGGAGTGCTTCGCTGAATCCAACCACAAGCGTTCGCATTCAATGCAACACGTATCTCGATACTGCTAAGGAGAGCAACCTATGGCGCCTACGAAGGAATCGCTAGAAAGCCTGAAGCACGCCCCCGGAGTGGACGGGCATGGTGCACCACATTCTTCATCGCTGGAGCCCGCGCGCCTATGCGGACAAGGATGTGCCGGTCGAAGATCTGAAGAAGGGCTTCGAAGCGGCGCGCTGGGCGGCATCGTCATATAACGAGCAGCCATGGCGCTTCTTGGTAGGGCGGCGCGGAGACGCCACCTATCAGAAGATCCTCGACGCGCTGGTGCCGTTCAATCGGGACTGGGCAAAGAGCGCTCCGGTGCTGATCCTGTCAGTGGCGCGCAAGCACTTCGCGCACAATGGGGAGATCAACCGCCACTACTGGCACGATACCGGCGCGGCCATGGCGAACTTCTCGGTGCAGATCACCGCGTTGGGACTGCACGGGCACTCCATGGCCGGCTTCGACCACGAGAAGGCGCAGGCTGCGTTCCATATTCCGGACGACTTCGAGACCGTCGCGGTGACGGCAGTCGGCTATCTGGGCGATCCGGATTCACTGCCGGAGGAGCGCGCAAGCCGGAGGTCTCGCCGCGTCAGCGCAAGGACCTGAAGGAGTTTGTCTTCTCGGAGTGGGACAAGCCGGCGTTCTGATGCAGGCAGATCAGCGGGTCGGCTGCGCCTCGTGAAGTGAAGCGACAGCCTGCCGTGCTGCGGTGAGGGTGGCCTCGACGATCTCAGGCGTGTGAGCTGTCCCGAGGAAGATGGCCTCGAATTGCGAGGGCGGCAGCCATACTCCTTGATCCATCATGGCGCGGTGGAATGCGCCGAAGCGCGCCGTATCCGATGTGGCGGCGGTTGCGAAGTCGACGACGCGCTCGTTCGTGAAGAACCAGGTCCACATCGCGCCTACTCGATTCGTCGTTATCGCGATTCCGGCCTTCCGCAACACGGCTCCAACACCTTCGGCAATCGTGCGGCTAGCTTCGTCAATATTGCCGTAGACCGCTTTCTTGTTGCTCGCGAGGTATGCGAGCGTGGCAACACCGGCGGCCATCGCGAGTGGATTGCCGCTAAGCGTGCCCGCCTGGTAGACAGGGCCAACGGGGGCGAGCATGTCCATGATCTCCGCGCGTCCGCCGAAGACGCCGCAGGGGAGGCCGCCGCCAATGATCTTGCCCAGGCAGGTGAGGTCGGGCGTGATGCCGTAAAGCTGCTGCGCGCCGCCGTGCGCCACGCGGAAGCCGGTCATCACCTCGTCGAAGATCAGGACCGCGCCCTGGCGTCTCGTGATCTCGCGCAACGCCGCAAGATAGCCGGCTTCGGGCGGCACGCAGCCCATGTTGCCGGCGATGGGTTCGAGGATGATCGCGGCGATCTGCTGCGGCCGCGCTGCGAAGGCCGCTTCGACTGCGGCGATGTCGTTGTAGGGCAGCGCGAGGGTGAAGTGCGCGATCTCCTCCGGCACGCCGGCCGAGCCGGGGATGCCGAAGGTGGCTACGCCGGAGCCGGCTTTTACCAGCAGGCCGTCGGCGTGGCCGTGATAGCAGCCCTCGAATTTGACGATGTACTTGCGGCCGGTGAAGCCGCGCGCGAGGCGGATCGCCGACATGGTCGCCTCGGTGCCGGAGGAGACGAAGCGGAGTTTTTCGATCGACGGCACGGCGGCTGTGATGAGCTCCGCGAGATCGGCCTCCGCCGCCGTGGACGCGCCGAAACTGGAGGAGCGCGCCGCGGCCTGCTGGATCGCCTCGACGACCGGCGGAAAGGCATGGCCCAGAATCATCGGCCCCCAGGAGCCGAAGTAGTCGATGTAGCGGTTGCCATCCGCGTCCCAGAGATATGCGCCTTCGGCGCGCACGACGAAGGGCGGGTCGCCGCCGACGGCGCGGAAGGCGCGAACGGGCGAATCGACTCCGCCGGGTAGGAGACGTTCTGCGCGGTGCTGCAACTGGCGGGAGCGATCGAGTATCCGCATCACTTCCAGTATAGAAACGCGAGCCTTGCAATGCGAAGGAGCGGCCCGGGACGGTGACGTTCCAATCTCCGGACGACTTGCAGTTCGCGCCGCGAACCAACCATGATTCCCGACATATTTGCGGTGTACTGCAACGCCGCAGGAGTATTATCGTCCTGCCTTAAACGGCCCGGGCCCGTGGTGTCCAATCCCAAGACCATTTATGAGGCTTTATGAAGAAGGTATCGCTCGGTGCCTGCGTAGCCACGCTGGCAATTGCCGCCTGCCTCTCCAGTCGCGGCGCAGACAAACCGTCCGCCAACGATCACAGTCAATGGAATGGCACCTGGAAGTTGAATGTCATGGCGAGCGAACGTAATTCGGACAATCTCTCCATCGCCCGGTTCTATTCCGAGAGCGGTTACGACGCGAAGACAGGTTCCTACGGAGCGACACCGCGCGCCGACATGGCTTACATGACCAAGGATCTGAGCTTTGAGTTTGTTTGCAATGGCAAACCCTATCCCGTTCAGCACCCCCGTGAGCCAGAAGCAAGCGTCACCTGCGTGCAGGCGAGTGACGGCAGCTGGACCTTCACGATCTCGTCAAAGGGCAAGCAAATATCGAAGTGCCGCCATTCGCTATCGGGGGACAAGAAAACGCTGACGGTGAGTTGCGCAAATACGAATGCCGGCGGCACACAAACGAATACGGAAGACGTCTACATGGCCTACAACGTCGATAGCGGCTTTGTCGGCAGGTGGAAGAAACGTCCGTCTGCGACCAACCCGGACACCGTGACCTTCAATATTCAGGGCGATGCCATTCGCATTACAACCTCCGCTCCAAAAACGGAGGTGAACGCAAAGCTCAACGACGCTGCTGTTCCGGTCACCGGACCCGGTGCTCCAGCGGGCACAACGGAATCGGTGAAGTTCGACAGTCCCAGTCGTTTGTATACGGTGTTGCTGACCAACGGCAAAGATAACTACAAGGCCATCCTCGATCTGAATAATCAAACCATACGAGAGGCCAGGTGGGGAGGGATGGTCGGGAACGAACAGCTTGTCTGGGAGAAGCAATAGCGGCTCCGGCACATTTTCTTTGGCGGAGCGGTGGGCGCTAAGCTGCAAGGCCCGTACGCTGCCGCAACTCACGGCAGCGATCGTGCGTTCCCATGGCATTTCATGCAGAGACTGATCGCCTGACAAAAAGAAGCAGTGCAGCAAGTTCCGAGGGGCGATGAATGCCGCAACTGCCGGGAGCGATCGAGTGTCCGCATCGCCTCCAGTATAGAAAGTCCTACCTGCCCGATGCGCATCTCTCCTCTAGAAGGAGCGTTCTATGACACAGCAGGCATTGGTTCCGCCGTTTGATATGGAGAGCGCAGCGCGAAAGGTGCAAGCTGCAGAGGATCTTTGGAACACGCGCGATCCGCAAAGGGTGGCGCTGGGCTACACCGAAGACAGCGAATGGCGAAACCGCGATGAGTTTCTCCACGGCCGTGCGGAGATTGTGGCATTTCTGGAGCGCAAGTGGGCCCGCGAGCTGGACTATCGGCTACGGAAGCAGCTTTGGACCGCGCACGAGAACCGCATTGCGGTCCATTTCGAGTATGAGTGCCACAACGCGGCGGGCCAGTGGTTCCGCTCCTACGGCGTCGAGCTATGGGAGTTCGCGCCTGACGGGCGCATGCGCCGCCGCGTCGCCAGCATCAACGACCAAAAGATCAGCGAGGCGGAGCGGCGGCTGCGTTAAATGCGGCTGCCGATCCAACATTCGCCTGGTGCCTGTCTTCAGATTGGACTAGTTATCCAGTCACCCCACCGCTGTCCCCACTCACGATAAGGATTCCGTTTTCTCCGGAACGCGAGCCGACTCCCTGACCGTCGGCTCTCATCCATGTCCTCACGAATGCCGCTTTCTTCAGGCTCGTGGACCCAGTGTGTGAATTGGTTCAGGCGTTCGTCCCGCCATCTACGGTCAGATTCGCCCCGGTGATGTACGAGGACTCCGGACCGGCGACGAATGCTACCAGTGCGGCGACCTCGTCAACGCTGCCATAGCGGTTGAGCGCTGTGGCTGCCTTTTGAGGGGCTGCCCAATCGCCCGCGGCGGGATTCAGATCCGTGTCGATCGGACCCGGCTGAACGTTATTGACGGTGATGCCCCGGCTCCCGACCTCTCTGGACAGGCCTTGAGTGAACATCTTCACGGCTCCCTTGGTGGCCGAGTAGGCTACCAGGCCGGGCGTCATCATGCGCTCGCCTACGCAGGAACCGATGGTGATGATGCGACCGCCGCTCTTCATGTGCTTCAGCGCCGCCTGTGTCACGACCAGGGTGCCGCGGACGTTGATATCGAACATGCGAGCGATTTCGTCCAGCGTGGTTTCCTCGAACTTCTTCGGGATGGCCGTGCCGGCATTGCTCACAAGTACATCCAGCCCACCGAAGGCGGCGACGGTCTTATCCACAGCGCCCTGGATGGCGTCGACGTCGGCTGCGTCCGCCTGGATAGCGATTGCCTTTCCGCCAGCCCCTTCAATGGATTTCACGACGGATGCGGCGGCGTCCGCGCCCTTCGAGTATGTGATCGCAACGCTTGCGCCATCTGCAGCCAGACGTCGCGCGATCGCTGCGCCAATGCCACGCGAACCGCCGGTAACGAGTGCCACTTTCTTGCTCAACTTTGCCACGAGATCTCCTTTGGTTTTCCTGTCGACGGATTCACCACGCCATTGTTTCGGCTGTCTGCTGCCTTGCCCTTTCGGACCGCTATCTGATGTGCAGGTCTTGCAGACAGATTCGAATCTATTGGTGAAGACAAGCCATCCACAGGGGGAATAGGGACGGCCAGACGCCCGGGCTGGCACAGGTGAAGGGCGCGCTGGGCCAGCTACGCCGATCTCCTCTTTTTCCGCATGCGGTGCGCCGGTGCTGCCGCCATATGCGGGATTTGCCCAATTCCAAAGCGCGGCCGAACTCAGTCGTATGAGTGATTGCCTGCTGGCAACAATGAGATCGTTTAGCTTCCGGCTTGACCATCAGAATGCAGCAAACCCGCTAGATAGTTATGAAGCTTTCGTTCCTCGAAAGCAGAGTCCCCAGGAAAGCGACGTTTACCCTCTGCGACAAGCTAGGTCGGCATGTTTGTGATCATCATTGGTCAGAAAGGCATCCAGAACCGCTAGCAGTTCGGACTCTTCCGGGTTCGATTTAAGAAGTCCTGTTAGACGGTCTCCCACTTCCTTTTCCTTTTCCGGCTCGTGCCCCGGGAACTTGATCGTTCGCTCCAGCGCAACGAGGTAGGCCGCGTTAGCAGCCGTGCAGCCGGGTTGCAGCAAGGTGATCGTCCTGGCGAGATCGACAGCACCTTCGCCGTTGCCCAGATCAATCTGCGCATATACGGCTCCCCAAAGGGGAGAGTCCTCTTCAGGTCGCAACTCGAGGGCCCTGGTGTACTCTTTTGCTTCCTCAATCTCCTTATCCCTGATCTCTCGTGACCCTTTACCTTGCATCTTCATAATCGTTACCAGATGCATCAAAAGAATGGCGCGCTGTTCGTGCAGGCCGGCATTCTCCGGCACGCTTTGAATTGCCGCATACAGACCATCGACAGCTTCCTTTGACCATTGATAAGCGTTCGGCGAATTTCGATTTAAATCCGACTCGATGAGTGCCTCTTTATCGAGAATTCTCGCTCGTTGAATCCGATAATCCGCGTACCTGGGTTTGCTTTTGAAGAGAGTATCTAATCTGGATTTAGCTCTCTCCAAGGTATCCAACCTGTCGTGCAAGCTAACCAGCGTGGTCTGAGTGTCAGAAGTGTCCCTCGTCTCAAGCGCAACCTTCGTGGTTTGTGCCAGGTTGTAGGCGATTTCCTTTCCTGACCCGGTGGATTGGCGACCCCTTTGGGAAATGCTACGCGCGTCATCGTGCAATAGCTGTGACCAAGTCGCAAGGTTGCTGGCTTCTTGCCCTTTGTCCTGATAGCTGTACACGAGGCTGAGGTAATAGCTTGGTTTCCAGTTCTGGGGATCGGCGATCGCCCATTCACGAAAGACCTCCTCGGCGGCATCGTATTTGGCTTGCTGCAGGTAACTCTGTCCCAGTAGCTCAGGATGAGCACTCTTCAGCATCAGGTAGACAGCGGCCCGGACAACTTCGGCTGGGTTAGTGTGTGCAGATGGGGGTGTCTCCCAGGATTTCGCCGTATCGGCATTATTCAACCGTATCCTGCCGACAAGGCCCTCTGGGGAAGAGATCACATCGCCGCCAATGATCCACTGGTCGTATCGTGCCCGGTCGTACAAATGCAAGATGCTATCCACCGATATGCCCTTGAGTTCTATGCCGTAGGAAGTCTGAATCGGCACCCTGATGGCTTGATGCAGAGATACTGGCTGGGCACCGGCGCCTACATATTTGTAATAGTCGGTTCCGTGAAATTGAGCCGCATGACTTGCGGCATCATTCAAGATGTCAACGGCGATATCAGAAGCGCTTTTGCCGGATAGTGAGCTATGGTTGCCGAGCTCCGGAGAAATTTCAAATGGTTGAACGGTCACCATGTATTCCGGATGAATTTTGTTAAGAACATATCCACTGAATAGCCACAAGGCTAAACAGGTTAGAAGCAGCAATATACCCAACGATACTGACAAGTTCCCAAGGAGCGAGCCCACATAGTTGAACAAAGCGGATGCGCTTTTCTTATCCGCTGGCACAGGCGTGGGTTGGACGTTCGGATCAGGGGCGTGCGGATGCTGTCTTTTCCTGGAATTCCTGGAAGGGGATGCTCGGTGGGCTCGGCGTTCGCTTTGGACTGCCATGACCCTGTCTCCTTTGATGAGCTGATGAGGCAGGCTTCTACCTCTGCGTCACTCTGTAATGCGAAAAGGAACAGCCACCCGCGCCACCCTTTGGACTATTTAGTTGGGCGTCAAGTTGGCGTCACTTCGGCTTAGGCGGCCAGAACACACAACTGGAGCGGTCAATAAGCTTAAACCGGTACGGCGGATATGTGGTCTTGCCAGCCGGCCATATTGCCGACCAGCCAGTGACTTCAAGACGAACGACAGCAATGAAGTCGAGGATATCCACACGTACGCCCGGCTCAATCCTGTGAGCGGGAGCGTTCTTGTCGATCCAGTCGTCGGCGTCACTTACGTGCAGTGAGTTGTGCGGCGCGTCCGGCGGCAACGTAGAGATTCAGGCGGGAGTAGACCCCGAAGGATGAGCCATCGTCGAGGAAGCCGCCGCCCGGTCCCTCCGTCTCGGTGAGGATCGTGTTTGCCTGCTCGAGAGTGAGCGCGGGAAAAGCCACGGTCAACAGATATCCAGCTTCGTGAGCGAGTTTGCCGACATCCTCATGGACGCCGGCATTCTGCGGGTAGACGACGGGAAGGCTGTAGGTCTGCGTGGCAGCGTAGAAAGCTTCATTGGCCGCAGGATTGCTGAGGCGTCCGGTGTCTTCGCGGGAGCAGACATCGATCGAGTTCCCGCACGCCTGACGCAGTGTCGCGCTCACATCGTTGCGAGCTTTTTCTGCCGCGGCGCGGAAGTCGTTCATCGCCGGTCTGCCGTTCAGAGCCTTCCCCATGTATCTCGGATCGTTGGCGAGCAGATGGGCCATGTCATAGAGCGCCAGTGTGCGGCCGCCCAACACGTCCATCGCATAGTGCGCGCCCATGATGATGCGGTCATTCCCATATTCAGCGCCGCGCGCGATCATCTGCTGATAGCGCTCAGGAACGAGGACCGCAAGCAAGATCGATCCCGCGTAGCCGTAGGTGGTGTGGCCGCTGGGAAAGGAAGGACTGTTGACCAGATTCATGATCGGGCCGCGGTTGTAATCGGAGTTTTCTGCGGGAGTATTGAAGTAATCCAAACCGACGAAGCGTGTGACGCTCGGCTCTGTCTGGAAAGGGCGCGAGTTGCCGAACGTATCGGCGCCTGTGTTGCAGGCAGGGAGACCGTAGATGCCAAACATGTCTGGAGAGCCGCCGTTTTTGGTGAGAATCGCCTTCGCCTCCGACGAGACCGGCGTCTTTCCATCGGTAGTCTGGTTAGCGAAGAAAAATTTGCCGGAGGCGGCATTCTCGCCGGAGATTACGTTGGCGTAGACAATGACAGCAGTGACTGCTTCAGAGATATTGGTGAAGCGATCGCGGTCGATGTAGTGAGCGCGCGCCAGCCAGGCAGAACCGAGCGTCGTTCCCAGGCCGTCGGCAAGCTCTGCATCATTGGCGCCAGTGATGAACGCATCGCGAAGCGCCTGCTGCTGCTGCTCGGAGAAGGGCAGCAGGGTGGGCTGGCGAATGGCACCGGTTTGAATCCCGCCGGTCACGGTATAGTTCGCAGCCAGCGCGGCCCTTCCGGCATCGGACTTCGAGAGAGTGGTGACCGGAGCTAGACCCTGCAAGGCAGCCATATCCGTTGGAGACTGCGCGTCCGCCATGGGGGACACTGCAAAGAACACCAAAGCACAAGACACTATGGTGAATACGATTCCGATCATTCGGAGTCCTCCTCGACTGGCAGGCGTGCGCGAACGCACTGTATCAGCCTCATCCGCGGCTCGGCAAAGATTGTGCAGGGGAGTCTCGGCGGCATTGGCACAGGACTCTGTCGGGTAAGCTCCTCTCCAGCGGCAATGCGGATCGTTCTCACTACCTTTGGCACGCTGGGCGATGTGCACCCGCTCATCGCGATGGCGCTGGAGATGCGGCGGCGTGGGCACGTGCCTGTGCTGGCGGTGCCGGAGATTTTTCGTCCGAAGATTGAGCCGCTGGGCCTGGAGTTTGCAAAGGTCGGGCCTACGCTGAACCCGGACGATCCGCAGCAGGTTGCCGAGCTGATGGACATCCGCAAGGGCACGGAGCGCACGCTGCGCGAGGTGCTGTTTCCGGCGATCCGGCAGAGTTATGACGAGCTACTTGCCGCTGTTCAAGCGGGCGGTGGGGCGGACCTGATGCTGGCCGGCGAGCTTACCTACCAGGCGCCGGTGGTTGCGGAGGTGACGGGCATTCGCTGGGCGAGCTATGTGCTGGCGCCGCTCTCGTTTTTTTCGGCTTACGATGCGCCGGTGCTGCCGCCGTATCCGAAGCTGGCGCGGCTGCAGAGCGTTGCGCCCGCCGCCGGTCACGCCGTGAAGGGCTTTGCCCGCTGGGTGACGCGCGAGTGGGCAGAACCGGTGTACCAGTTGCGCGCGGAGCTAGGGCTGGATCGCGGGGCGAATGTGATCTTCGACGCGAAGCACGCTCCGGGGCTGGTGCTGGCGATGTTCTCGCCATTGCTGGGGGAGCCGCAGCCGGACTGGCCGCCCAATACGGAGATTACCGGCTTTGTTTTCTATGACGGGGACGCCGGCAAGCAGGAGCTTCCTGATGAAGTCGAGGAGTTTCTGCAGAACGGCGAGGCGCCGGTGGTCTTTACGCTGGGCTCGGCGGCGGTGCTCGATGCGGGCGACTTCTATCAGCAGAGCGCCGAGGCGGCGAGGATCGCCGGCGTGCGCGCGGTGCTGCTGGTGGGGACAGATTCCCGGAATGTTCCGCAAACGCAATCGTCGGACATCTGCGTGGCCCGCTACGCGCCTTACTCGAAGATATTTCCACGGGCTTCGCTGATCGTGCACCAGGGCGGCGTGGGCACTACAGCGCAGGCGATGCAGGCGGGCCGGCCCATGCTGGTGATGCCCTATAGTCATGATCAGCCGGACAACGCGCGCCGCATGCGGAGGCTTGGTGTTGCGGGCGTGATCCGGCGGCAGGACTACACGGCCGAGCGGGCGGCGCGGCGGATCCGGCGCATGCTGGGGCAGCCGCGGTTTGCTGAGCGCGCGGCGGTGGTGGGCGAGCAGCTTCGCCATGAAGACGGGCTGGCGCGGGCATGCGATGCGCTGGAAGCGCTGGGCGGCGAGCAGTAGTGACGGGCGCGAGTGAGGAGTACAGGATGCAACGGATATCGACCCGAGAGACGGGCACACAGAAAGCGGGCGAGCAGACTATCGGATGTCCGCAGTGCGGCTACGAGATGAAGGTGACGGAGTCGCTGGCCGCGCCGCTGATTGCCGCGGTGGAGCGGAAGTATCAGCAGCAGATGCGGGAGCAGCAGGCGGCCATCGCCGGACGCGAGCAGGAGGTCGTGACGCGATCCGCCGAACTCGAGAAGCAGCTGGCCGACGCCGAACGCCGCATGGCCGAGCAGGTGCGCGTCCGGCTGGAGGCGGAGCGAAAGCAGGTGGCGGCCGAGGAGACTGACCGCGCCAAGCAGATGGTTGCGAGTGAGCTTGAGCGGCAAGCCTGCGAATTGAAGGACCGGGAGGCGCGACTGGAATCGCTGTCCTTGAAACTCAAGGTGGCGCAGGAGCAGGAGGCCGCGTTTCTGCGCGAGAGGCGCGCCCTCGAGGACGAGCGCCGCGAGCTGAAGCTGCAGGTGGAGCGGCAGGTGCAACAGGAGCTCGACGCGGTGCGGCGGCAGGCGAAGACGCAGGCCGAGGAGCAGATGGGGCTGCAGGTGCGGGACAAGGATGAGGCGATCCAGGTGCTGCGGCGGCAGATCGACGAGCTGAAGCGGAAGGCGGAGCAGGGATCGCAGCAGGCGCAGGGCGAGGTGCTGGAGACCCAGGCGGAGCAGCAGTTGCGCGCGCGCTTCCCCATGGACGACATCCAGCCCGTGCCCAAGGGGCAGTTCGGCGGTGACCTGCTGCATACGGTGCGCGACGCGGCCGGGCAGCCATGCGGGACGATCCTGTGGGAGTTCAAGCGGACGCAGAACTGGTCTCAAGGATGGCTGGCGAAGCTGCGCGGCGACCAGCGCGCGGCGGGAGCGGAGCTGGCAGTGCTGGCCACGCAGACGCTGCCGCGGGATCTTTCGCTGTTCGACCATATAGAGGGCGTGTGGGTCAGCAGCCTGGCTTGCACATTGCCGGTGGCGGTGGCGCTGCGGCAGGCGCTGATGGAGCTGGCGCGGGTGCGGCGCGCGGGCGAAGGCGAGCAGACCAAGGCGCAGGAAGTCTACAGCTACCTGACCGGGCCGCAGTTCCGGCATCGGGTGGAGACGATTGCGGAGAAGTTCACGGATATGCGCGGCGATCTCGACCAGGAGCGCAAGTTCATGGAGCGGCAATGGGCCAAGCGCGAGAAGCAACTGGAGCTGGTTCTAAAGGCGAGCGAGGGCATCAATGGGGACCTGCAGGCGATCGCCGGCCGGACGCTGGAGGCGATCGACGCCCTGCAACCGCAGATGAAACTGCTTCCGGAGGAGAACTGAGTCCGGCGGCGGGGATTCCGGGGCAGGAATGCACATTTCCACAGCGTCCCCGGGCAAGTGTAAGTGTCTTAATCCAAGGGGTCGGGGGCGCCGTTGGCGGCATTTTCGCAACGCGTGTCACCCGTTTGACAACAGGCTTTGATACGGAAGTCGCATACGTAAACGATTTCCTTCGTCAGAAGCGGTTGTTAGAATACGCCCACTCCACCGGGATGCGGAGGAGTGGCAAAGGCCAGAAAGCTCGCCGGAGATGCGACTTGCGCAAACCTTTGCGCATCTCAAATCGGACTGCGAATTTTGTATAGCAGCGGCGCATGAAGCGTCATCTGACATAAGGCCTGGAGGGAGTTTTTCGCTCGATGGACGATAGGTTGAAGTCTGGAAGTTTGAATGCAATACGTCTGGCCGCCAGCGAAGGCATGGTCGGCTATTTCTCCATGGAGATTGCCATCGAGCCAAGCATGCCCACGTATAGCGGGGGGCTTGGGGTGCTGGCGGGCGACACGTTGCGCTCCGCGGCCGATATGGGGCTGCCCCTGGCAGCGGTGACCCTGGCGCATCGCAAGGGTTATTTCAAGCAGATGCTGGATGCGGAGGGTAAGCAGACCGAGGAGCCGCAGCCGTGGGACCCGGCAGCGCGGCTGCCGCAGGAAGAGCCGCGGGTGGTCGTCACCATCGAAGGGCGGCCGGTGCATGTGCGTGCCTGGCGCTATGACATGGAAGGGGTGACGGGCCACACCATCCCCATCTACATGCTGGACACCGACCTGGAGGCGAACGATCCGCGCGACCGCAGCCTGACCGATCAGCTTTACGGCGGCGACACGAACTACCGGCTGGCACAGGAGATCGTGCTGGGCATTGGCGGCTTCCGGATGCTGGACGCGCTGGGGTACGACATCAGCGTGTACCACATGAACGAGGGGCATGCGGCGCTGCTGACGCTGGCGCTGCTCGAAAAGACGCTGAGCGGCGGAGCGCTCGCGAGCGCCCAGGAGCGCGATTTCGAAGCGGTGCGGCAGCATTGTGTTTTCACGACGCATACTCCGGTGCCGGCCGGGCACGATCGCTTCTCCATGGAGCAGGCGCATCGCATTCTGGGCAGCGAGGCCACGCAGACCATCGAGCGGATCGGCGGCTGTCACGAGGGCATGGTGAACATGACCTACATCGCGCTCGGGCTTTCGCGCTTTGTGAATGGCGTCGCGATGCAACATGGCAAGGTCAGCCGCGCGATGTTCCCGGATTACGACATTGCCGCGATTACGAATGGCGTCCACGCCGGCACCTGGACCTCTCCAGCCATGCAGGCGACCTTTGACAAGCACCTGCCGCGCTGGCGCGAAGACAATATGCACCTGCGCTACGCGATCGATATTCCGCAAGGCGAGATTGAAGCAGCGCACGCGGACGGCAAGCGCCTGCTGCTGGCGGATGTCGAGAAGCGCACCGGCATCCAGCTTCGCGAAGAGGTTTTCACCGTTGGCTTTGCGCGCCGTGTCGCCACCTACAAGCGCGGTGACCTGCTGTTCACGGATCCGGAGCGGCTGGCGCGGATCGCGCAGAATCTGGGCGGGATGCAGATTCTCTACGCCGGCAAGGCGCACCCCGCCGATGAACCGGGCAAGCAGATCATCCGGCACGTCTTTGAGGAGGCGCATCGCCTCTCTTCCGGGTCGCTCCACATCCTCTATTTGGCCGACTACGAATGGCGGTTGGGCGCGCTGCTGACGGGCGGCGTGGATTTGTGGCTGAACAATCCGCTACGGCCGTATGAGGCATCGGGCACCAGCGGCATGAAGGCGGCGCTGAATGGCGTTCCCAGTCTGAGTGTGCTGGATGGCTGGTGGATCGAAGGCTGCATCGAAGGCGTGACGGGATGGGCGATCGATGACCATGACCGCGTCGAAGACGAGGCCGCGAGTCTCTACGACAAGCTCGAGTCAAAGATCCTGCCGCTCTACTACCAGGACAAGCAGGGATGGCGGAAGCTGATGCAGACCACCATCGCGATGAACGGCTCGTTCTTCAACACGCAGCGGATGCTCGAGCAGTATGTTTCGAATGCGTATTACCCGGAGAAGAAAGAGAGCTACTCCGCGCAGATGCTGGAGCAGTCTTTCGCACGGTAAAGCTCTTTGCGGGAAAGAAAAGGGCGGCGCTTGCGCGCTGCCCTTTTGTATTTCGATGTGCGCGGTTTCGATTGGTCCATGGTTGCGATAGGGCTAGGGTTTGGGGCGTAGATTGGAATGCCGCCGCGGACCGGACTTTCCGGTAGCTATCACTTCGATAAGTGATTTGGCGATTTGTCATGAATTGACTTAATAGCGCGCTCCGGAGAACCGGAGTAGAGCCTTTTGCTTTCGCAGGTTTTCGAAGCCGAGACCGAGGCACAGAACCTAATGCGGTTGATTTGAGAGGTAGGCCAACAGAGTTGGTCAGATTTCAGTGACACTCGGAAGCAAGAAGGCTGGCAACTCAGAAGTTGTCGATAAGCGAGACGTTGGAGCGATTCACCTCCAGGACAATCGCAAGGCGCCTGCCGTCTGGGGACGGGATCGTCCAGTCGAGATTCTGGTGCTTGAAGTTGAGTGCCCTGATGACCTTCCCTGATGTCAAGATATGCAGGATGGCGCTCGAACCCGCGGAGTTTCGCGCGGCGACCCACAGGCTGCGGCTGTCCGCGGCCCAGTCAACTCCATACAGATCTGCCCATCCAGGCACCGCAATGTCTCGGGTGCTTCCTTGCGAAAACGTGAGTATGCGAATGCTGATCTGCCCGGAAGAATCCGGCTGGGTGGCCCAGGCAGCGTGCATCCCGTCGGGAGCAAGGATCCAATTGAAGTTGTTTCCGATGGCATTCGCGGGTGGAAAATCGGTTACATTTCCATTTTCAGGATTGAACTTATGAAAGACCTGCGAGGCGTCGCGAATGGTGGAATAGATGCACAGATCCGACGGGGCACGGGCGCACTCCGCATCCCAAAGACCGGATGACTTGAGCACCGGTTGCGAAACCCCTCCATCCACGGGGATGCGCATGAGCCGCGCATCGCCCGTGGGCCCATTTGGCCTGGCGCGCACGATATAAAAGATGGTGCTCTGATCGGGGGACATTCGAGGCGCGTACAGATCGTCCGGGCCGCCAACCAGTAACACGGGCTGCGCGGAGTTGATGTTCTGCCTGAAGACGTGGAAGGGGCCATTCCGGTTCGAGTAGAAGACGACAGTCTTGCTGTCCGCCGTCCATGCCATCGCGTAGTCCAGTCGTTCGTCGAGCGTAAGCCGCTGCGGATGGCTCAACTCACTATTCTGTCCAATGTCGGCGACGAATATGTCGTCCTGGGGCGCGTGTTTGCGGAGCGCCATCCGCTTCCCATCGGCAGTGATGCTGAGTTGCACTGCGATTCCGTGTCCGGAAGTAAGGCGCGTGGTGTTGCCGACTGGCTGCGAAGTCCTGGGGTCAAGACGAACCCACCACAGATTTGTGTCCTGCTGGTTGGGGCGTGGTTCGCGCCGGGGAAAGACCAAGCGGCCGTCCGGCAACCACGCGACAGCGGCTCCGCCCCTGGGCAGCCCTCGTTCTATCTCGTACTGCACCACGGTTGTGCTGCGATTGTGAAGGTCGAAGATGTCGATCTGCGTGTCGGCGCCGGGGCGCATCGTGTAGTAGCGCGTCCGGGTTCTGGCATACGCAAATTTGTCGCCTTGCGGAGCCCACGCGATCTGTCCGAAGGAATACTCCGTGCTGCCCAGCACCCTATTAGCGCGACTCCCATCCACCGCCATCAGCCAGATTTCTTCCGCGGCGCCGGCACGCCTGATGTACAGGATTCGCGATCCGTCCGGTGAGACGGCGGCTCCGTATCCAGCGTCTGAGAGCTTCTGTGCGGGACCGCCAAATACCGAGACTTTCCAGAGAGACGGCTGGCGCTGCGGATCGTCCGTCCACGAGACCACGAGGTGGGCGTGGTTGGGGAACCAACTCTCAGCCAAGGGTTCGAACCCTTTCTCCAGAGGGATAGCATGGGTTTCTCCGGAATCAACCTCTCGAAGGTAGAACCCGGTCTCGTCGGTATACGCCAGGTATTTGCCATCGGGCGAAATCACGCTGCTGGTGACGGGCGTCTCGTCGGGGTTCGCTGTTAGCGGCCGCTCGTTCGGAACCAGCGAAAGCGGCTGTAGCTCGTGAATTCGGTTCCCGTGCATTACTCCTGCAACAAGGCTCCGGCCAAACTGATTCACACGAATGAACCAGAGACCGGCCGCGGCCAGGATCAGAATTGCCGCAAGAATGCTTGTTCTTTGAAGCACTGGACGTCTCGGTATAACCAGCGGCCTGGACGCCGCCGGATTCTCAGCGGAGATGAATCCGTTCCCCTTCCGGGCCGGCTCTTCCGGAGCCCACTCCACCGAAGCCAAAAAGCGATAGCCGAGCTTGGGAAGCGTTTCGATAAATCTTGGATTGTCGGCCGAATCCTCCAGTGCCTGGCGCAGTTTGCGCACCGCGGTGTTCAGGCCGTGCTCAAAGTCGACAAACGTGTCTTCTGGCCACAAGGCGGCCCGAAGCTGATCGCGGCTTACGACCTGTCCATCGGCAATCAGAAGAAGACGCAGCACCTGGAAGGGCTGTGCCTGTATCGGAACATTCAGGCCAGATCGCTGCAGTTTGCCAGCGCTCAGATCGACGTTGAATCGATCGAACCTTACTTTCAAACCGGCAATCGTGTTGTTCGCGCTCATTCGAAGCCTCAGCGCACGGGCCGAATTATACGAAAACGCCATCGGCGTCAGTGAGAGTGCAGATTACCTAGCTGGACAAGGCCAATCAAATAGATGGTTTAAAGCGATTCTCATCAGTTCACCTTCAGTCTACCTTCGGGATATTTGCATCCAGCAGAATCGTCGCTAGTATCCGCCGACAGGATCGCGAGGCTGTCGAACGCCTCTCCAATTCCCGGAGGATGGTTTATGAAACAGAGCTCAACCAGGAACAATCGCTTCGTCGTCGCCCCAGTCCTGACACTTTGCCTTGCCTTGGCATCGGTTAGCTTGGCGGTCGCTCAATCGAACTACTCAACTCAAAACAGAGGGCACAAGGAGTGCTCGAACCGCACCATCGCCGGCGATTACGGAGTTCAAATCGAAGGCACGATTCTTGGTCCGAATCTGACCCTGCGCACTCTAGTTATGGAACATTTCGACGGTGCTGGAAATTTTACCTCGGTCGATCACGTGGTACTGGGCGGGCAGCCGCCTAGCGAGGAGTGGCGGTCGACAACTGGCACTTACAGCGTGAATCCCGATTGCACCGGATCGGCCTCGGTCGATGTAGACCCGGGAAACCCTCCGCTCAATTACCACTTCGTGGTCGTGGATAGAGGCCGTCAGATTCTCCTCGTGGTCGACGGCGCCGCTATCCGAGGAGTGGGTCATCGAGTTGACTGAGAACGTTGTTTGCGGCAACACGCATCGTCCAATTGAGCTGACGTGCGACAACGCATGACGGGAGGATCCGAAGACCCGATCCTCCTGACCGCCCAAGGCAACTCCCCGACCCCGTAGGGACAGAATTCGCAATTGTCGTAACAGGCCAATGCGCTCATGGAGTCTGGGATATGCGTTCGGATCAGAATGAGTCTCGGAATCAGTAGCGGGGAAACACTAGTTCTGTCCGGAGACGGTGCTAGCTTCGGAATGATCGGCGATTCGGCAGCGGGGGTGCGGAGGTTCGCGATCAATCGCCGTGCTGCTCGACACTGACCCAGTTGAGAACCGGAATGCGCGAGCTCAGCTGGATGAAGTGATTTTTGCTCTCTGAGTACAGTTCCTTTTAGCGCCTGAAAGGCGGTCGGGCTTGTGAGACATGCGTTGAGAGTGCACGTGGATCAAGAGGAACGCACCGATGATCGCGACCGCGGCCCAGAGGTCCGGGCTCCGTGAACCGGCCGGGAAGAGCACTCCGCGAACCAGGAAGACGGTAAGCTGCAGGATCGCTGCAACAACAGCGGCCATGATGAGCTTCAGCACCGATCGGATCAACTGGCTTTCACCGGATTTCGCAATCCACGGTGCCCCAATGAAAACAAAAAAAAACACGGCAGGAAAGTGTAGAAGGTCGTGACCAGCAAGGCGATCGCTCCCATGAGAATGGACCCGTGAAAATGATGAAATCCCGCCATAAACCCCACGAATCCGACAACAATAATCAGTGGTCCCGGCGTTGTCTCCGCCAGCGCAAATCCGTCCAACATTTGCGCATGGCTTAGCCATGAGAATTTCATTACGGCGACCTGCGCGACGTACGGAATTACGGTGTATGAGCCGCCGATGGTCACAAAGGCTGTTTGCGTGAAAAAGGCGGACAGCCTGATCCAGAACGGGAAATCGCACCCGAAGATCCCTAACAGAAGCAACGGCAGGCTTCCGATCGCGGCACATCCACCCAGGATGCGCATCGTCCGCCAATGCACGGCGCCAGGTGCGTAACCTACCGCCTTCTCTTCAGATGAGGAGCGGCCGATCCCTCTCAGGCGCTGGAGAAGCCCCAGGATGACACCCATCGCAACAATCATTCCCATAATCCAGGGCAGCGGAATATGCAGGAGGCTGATAGCGAGGAACGATGCGATTGCAGCAAACCATTGCAGACGGGACCTGAGTGCGCGACGACCGATTTGAAAGAGTGCGCGCAAAACCAAAGCGACGACAATCGGCTTCAACACGCGGAACAGGAGGGTCACGCACCAGATAGTTCCGTATCGCGCGTAAAGCAAACTGAGCCCCAGGAGGATGACGGTCGAGGGAAGAACAAACAAGGTACCAGCCAGAAACCCGCCTAGTTTTCCGTGCAACTTCCAACCAATGTAGATGGCGAGCTGCTGTGCCTCAGGTCCCGGCAACAGCATGCAGTGACTCAGTGCGTGGAAGAAATGGTCGGAATCGATCCAGCGCCGCTTCTCAACCAGTTCGGATTGCATGATCGCGAGATGAGCTGCTGTGCCTCCGAAGCTGATCCAGCCCAGTTTCCACCAGAATCCGAGCGCTTCACGTAAGGAGGGATGGGCGCTGGGCTCCGATCGATTCTCCAGCATGAAATCCTGTAACCTCGATGACATTATAACATCATAATGACACCCGAGCTTCTTGTTACGAAGTTCGATTCAGAAGGAGACATTCATGCCAACGCGATACAAACCTGTCGCAGCAACTCGTATTTCTTCAGCCATGCAGCGTTACGCCGCGCTCCCACTTCGCGCCATCGCGGGCGGGGGTTTTATCCAACACGGCTGGGCTAAAATCGTTAAGGGCCCGGATGCCTTCGCAGCGATTCTGCAGGCCCTGCACGTTCCCTTTCCACATCTGTCGGCGTACCTCACAATTTCGGTAGAGTTGCTGGGCGGAGCAGCGCTTCTTTTCGGCGCGTTTATTGCATGGGCAAGCGTACCGACGATCGTGGTCCTGCTAACCGCCATGTTTACGGTCCATCTGCCCTATGGCTTCAGCTCCATCAAGATCAAGGCGATCGTGGATGGTCGAGCGCAGTTCGGACCTCCGGGGTACGAATGCGACCTTCTCTATATCGCGTGCATCCTGGCTCTCGTGTTCCTCAATCCAGGCCCCTGGTCCATTGATGGCTATCGCTTGCGGAAGCGCAACGCCTGAGTTCCCGCCGAGTTTCCCGGATGACGAAGAAGTTTCGTGACAAAGCGGACGATATCACCTCGATAAGACAGTACCTCATAGTTAACCGGCTGATTGCCGGTTGTCAGCGAGGTTCGCTCGATCTGAAAGATAGGAGAACCGAGCCTTACCTGAAGGGCGTCAGCGACAGCTTTGGTTGCGATGACGGCCTCCAACTCATAGTCTGCTTCCACCAGAGGAACGCCATATTCTTCCTCGAGAAGAGTGAAGATCGGATGCAGCCGTAGATCGTTGCGCACGATCTGCTTTCCAAGGGGGAGGGGTAGATATGTCTCATCCAAAGAGATCGGCATGTCATCGGCGAGCCGCACTCGCTTGATCTGCATCACCTTTGTCCCTTTCGCCAATTGAAGGCGTTCTGCAACGCGTGCCGTGGCGGCAATGACATCGTGACTTACCACACGGGCAGTGGCTCTTCGCCCGACAGATTTCATGTCCTCGACGAAGCCCGTTAGCTTTGTGAGCTCCGCTTCGATCCGCGGCGACAGAACGAAGGTTCCAAGTCCACGACGGATCTCGAGCAAGCCTCGACTAACCAAATTCTGGATCGCACGACGGACGGTGATGCGGCTTACCTGAAATCGCTGAAGCAATTCATCTTCGGTAGGTAATTGGTCTCCGGGGCGATACTCGCCCCGGGCGATTTCAGAGGCAATGGTTTCCTCGATCTTGGCATACAGCGTTGATGCTGGCATGACGACAATATAACGTCATGTCAATCTGTTCCGACGCAAGACCTGATGCTCGCTCGTGACGAAGGCGGCGAGGCCGTAATACGGAATGTACGGCCTCGGGGAAACACTACTTCTGTCCGGAGACGGTGCTAGCTTCGGAATGATCGGCGATTCGGCAGTGGGGAGTGTGGAGGTTCGCGATCAATCGCCGTGCTGCTCGACACTGACCCAGCGGTCTTTGTGGCCGGGGATGAAGGCGAGGCGGATGCGATCGAAGACCAGGTAGACCACGGGGGTGGTGAAGAGCGTCAGCATCTGGGAGACGATCAGGCCGCCGACGATGGTGATGCCGAGGGGACGGCGGTACTCGGAGCCGGTGCCGGTGCCGAGTGCAAGCGGCAGGCCACCCAGCAACGCGGCGCAGGTGGTCATCATGATGGGGCGGAAGCGCAGCAGGCAGGCTTCGTAGATCGCGGCTTCCGGCGACTTCCCCTCCTGGCGTTCGGCAGCGAGCGCGAAATCGATCATCATGATGGCGTTCTTCTTCACGATTCCGATCAGCAGAATGATGCCGATCAGAGCGATGACGCTGAGGTCGGTATGGGTGAGGAGCAGCGCGAGAATGGCGCCGACGCCCGCCGATGGCAGCGTGGAGAGGATCGTGATGGGGTGAACGAAGCTCTCGTAGAGAATGCCGAGCACGATGTAGACCGTGCCGAGAGCGAAAGCGATGAGCATGGGCTCGGAGGCCAGCGAGGACTGGAAGGCCTGCGCCGTGCCTGAGAAGGCGGCCTGCACGGTGCTGGGCATGCCCATCTGCTGCTTCACTTTGTCGAGCGCGGTGACGGCCTGACCGAGAGCCACGTTCGGGCGCGAGATTGAAGGTGAGCGTGATGGACGGATACTGCCCCGAGTGGTTCACCGCGAGTGCGGTGCGGCGGGTCTCAAAGTGCGAGATCGCAGAGAGCGGCACATTGCCGCCAGTGGATGAACGGATGTAAATACCCTTCAGCGAGTCGGGATCGCGCTGAAATTTGGGGTCCACTTCCATGACGACGTAATACTGATTGAGGCCGGTGTACATGGTGGAAACCTGGCGCTGGCCGAAGGCGTCGTAGAGCACGTTGTCCACCTCCTGCATGGTGAGGCCGAGGCGGGATGCGGTATCGCGGTCGACGATGAGCCGTGCCTCGAGACCGTTCTCCTGCTGATCTGTAGAGGCGTCGCGCAGCTCCGGCATGGTCTTCATCTTCTCGAGCAGCTTCGGAGCCCATTCGTTCAACTCGTCCAGGTTGGAGTCCTGCAGCGTGTACTGATACTGTGCGTCGCTGGAGCGGCCGCCGATCGTTATGTCCTGCGAAGATTGCAGAAATAGCTGAATGCCGGGAATCTTCGACAGCTTGCTGCGGAGACGATTGATAACCTGATCGGCGCTGGCATCGCGCTGGCTGCGCGGCTTGAGCGCGATGAACATGCGACCCACGTTGGTGGTGGCGCCGCCGCCGCCGCTGCCTGCGAAGGCCAGCACGTTATCGACCGCGGGGTCCTTCTGCACGATGGCGGCAAGCTGCGCCTGCTTGACGGCCATTGCATCGAAAGAGATGTCCTGCGAGGCGCGGGCGGCGCCGCCCATGCGTCCGGTATCTTCCTGCGGAAAGAAGCCCTTGGGAACGATGATGTAGAGATAGATATTGAGCGCCAGCGTGCCGACAGCGATGAGAAGCACCAGGTTCTGGTGCCGCAGCACCCAGCGCAAGCCGCGCTCGTAGCCAGCCAGCATGCCATTGAAAAAGCGCTCGCCCATAAGATAGGCGCGGCTGCGCTCGCTCGGATGATGCTGGCGCAGGAATTTGGCGCACATCATGGGCGTGGTGGTAAGCGAGATGACCAGCGACACCGCGATAGCGACCGCGAGGGTGACCGCGAACTCGCGGAATAGTCGGCCGACGATGCCGCCCATCAGCAGGATGGGGATGAAGACGGCGATGAGCGATGTGCTCATGGAGAGCACAGTAAAGCCGATCTCCCGCGAGCCCTTCATGGCCGCATCGAAGGGCGTCATGCCCTGTTCGAGATAGCGAGTGATGTTTTCGAGCACGACGATCGCATCGTCCACCACAAAGCCC
The DNA here is from genome assembly GCA_963757575.1 of uncultured Acidobacteriaceae bacterium. Taxonomy (GTDB): domain Bacteria; phylum Acidobacteriota; class Terriglobia; order Terriglobales; family Acidobacteriaceae; genus KBS-83. Next base: position 509,913 of record CAVWSD010000001.1, on the reverse strand, counting down.
GTGGAGATGGTGAGCGCCATCAAGGACAGGTTGTCCATGGTGTAGCCCAGCAGGTACATGACGCCGAAGGTGCCTACGAGTGACAGCGGAACGGCAACGCTGGGAATGATGGTGGCCCACACATCGCGCAGGAAGACGAAGACAACCACGATCACCAGCGCGACGGAGATAAGCAGTGTGATCTCCACGTCGTGGATGGCGGCGCGGATGGTGACCGTGCGGTCGAGCACGATGGTGGTGTGGATCAGCGGCGAGACGGAGGCTTCGAGCGACGGCAATGCGGCCTTCACCCGCTCCACGGTGTCGATAACATTGGCGCCGGCGATTTTGAAGATGATGATCAGCACGGCTGGCTTGCCGTTGGCCAGACCTGATGTGTAGAGATTCGAGGTCGAATCGATGACCGAGGCCAGGTCTTCGAGCCGCACGGCCGCGCCGGTGGTTGGGTTGTAACCGACGATCAGGGGCGCATAGTTACGCGCCTGGAAGAGCTGATCGTTGGTGTTGATATTGCTGATGCGGGTGGCGTTGCGGAAATAGCCGGTCGCCATGTTCTGGTTCACCGCGCCCAGCGTAGTGCGCAGCGACTCGAGCCCGATGCCATAGGAGCTTAGCTGCATCGGGTTGGCCTCGACGCGAACTGCCGGGCTGGCGCCGCCGCCAACGAAGCTCTCACCAACACCCGGCACCTGGGAGATCTTCTGCTGCAGGATCGAGTCCGCGGCATCGTAGATCTCCGGCCGGCTCAACTGGTCGGAGGTGAGCGCCAGGATCATGATGGGCGCGTCGGCCGGGTTGGATTTGTAGAAGCGTGGATTCTGTGGCAAGTTGGCAGGAAGCTGCGCACGCGCCGCGTTGATGGCCGCCTGCACGTCGCGCGCGGCGCCGTCAATATTGCGATTGAGGTCGAACTGCAGCGTAATGTTGCTGCCGCCCAGGGTGCTCGACGAGGTCATCTGGGTAACCCCGGCGATACGTCCAAACTGCCGTTCCAGGGGAGTGGCGAGGGCGGACGCGGCGGTCTCCGGGCTGGCACCGGGCATTTGCGCCTGCACATTGATAGTCGGGAATTCGACCTCGGGCAGGGACGATACCGGAAGCAACGCATATCCCACTGCGCCGCCGAGCAGCAGCGCCACGCTCAGCAGCGAAGTAGCGACTGGGCGGCGGATGAATGGGGCGGAGATATGCATGGGCGGCGGGTCTCCTCAGTCCGCCGAGACGGTGTGCTCGGTGATCCGATGCGCAGAGATACGCGCGCGGCGGCGGCTGAGCCGTTGCGCGAAGCGATCGAAGTAGAGATAGACCACCGGAGTGGTGTAGAGGGTGAGCGCCTGGGAGACGATGAGTCCGCCCACGATCGTGATGCCCAGCGGCTTGCGCAGCTCCGATCCCATGCCGGTGCCGAGCGCGAGCGGCAGACCGCCAAGCAGCGCGGCCATGGTGGTCATCATGATGGGGCGGAAGCGCAGCAGGCAGGCTTCGTAGATGGCCTCTTCGGAACTCTTTCCGTGATGCCGTTCGGCTTCGAGCGCGAAGTCGATCATCATGATGGCGTTCTTCTTCACGATGCCGATCAGCAGGATGATCCCGATGATGCCGATGACGTTGAGGTCCATGCCGAAGAGCAACAGCGCGAGGATGGCGCCCACGCCGGCCGAGGGCAGCGTAGAAAGAATCGTGACCGGGTGGATGTAGCTTTCATAGAGCACGCCGAGCACGATGTAGACGGTGACGAGCGCGGCGAGGATGAGGATAGGCTCGTTGGTGAGGGATGCTTCGAAGGCCTTCGCTGTTCCCTGGAAGCTGGCATTCACCGTCTGCGGCATGTGGAGATCGTTCTCTATCTGGTTGATGACCTTGACCGCATCGCCGAGGGAGGCGCCGGGCGCAAGGTTGAACGAAATCGTGCTGGCGGGAAACTGGCCGAGGTGATCGATGGAGAGCGGCGTGTTGGTGCGCTGCACCTTGACGAAGGTGCTGAGCGGGACTTGGATGCCGGTGGATGAGGCGACGTAGAGACTGCTCAGTGAACTGGGATCGAGCTGGAAGTTCGGCTTCACCTCCAGGATGACGTGGTACTGGTTCAGCTGCGTATACATGGTGGAGACCTGGCGCTGGCCGAAGGCGTCGTAGAGCACGTTGTCGATGGTCGACATCTGAACCCCCATGCGCGATGCAGTGTCGCGATCGACAACCAGATCGGTCTCAAGGCCCTTGTCCTGCATATCGCTCGCGACGTCAGTGAGCTGCGGATGCTTGCGCAGCTCGTTCACCAGCTTGTTGGTCCAGGTATTCAACTCGGCCGCATCGGCGCTTTCGAGCGAGTACTGATATTGCGTGCGGCTCACGACGTCGGAGACGGTGAGGTCCTGCAGCGGCTGCATGTAGAGGGTGATCCCCTCCACGTTCTTCAGTTTCGACTGCAGCCGCTGAATGATTTCGAGAACGCGGTCGTGGCGTTGCGCCAGCGGCTTGAGATTGATCTGGACGCGGCCGCTGTTGATGGTGGTGTTGGTGCCGTCGATGCCGATGAACGACGAGAGGCTCTGCACATCCGGGTCCGCCAGGATAACGTCCGCCAGTTTCTGCTGACGCTGGGACATGCTTTCAAAGGAGACCGCCTGCGGCGCTTCGGAGATGCCAAGGATGACGCCGGTGTCCTCGATGGGAAAAAAGCCTTTGGGGACGATGATGTACAGAACCAGCGTGAGGACCAGGGTGCCGATGGTGACCATCAGCGTGGTGAAGCGATAGCGCAGGACGAACTGGAGCGTCCTGCCGTAGAGGCCGATCACGTATTCGAAAAATTGCTCCGACTTGCGATAGAAGGCATTCTGCTCGGACGGCGGCTTGTGCTTGAGCAGCTTGGCGCACATCATCGGCGTCAGGGTCAGAGAGACAACCGCAGAGACCAGGATGGTGACCGCGAGCGTGATGGCGAATTCGCGAAAGAGGCGGCCGACGACATCGCCCATGAAGAGCAGCGGGATGAGCACGGCGATCAGCGAGACAGTCAGTGAAACGATGGTGAACCCGATCTGCTCCGAGCCTTTGAGCGCGGCGGCAAGCGGGTCCTCGCCTGCTTCAATGTAGCGGGTGATGTTCTCGATCATCACGATGGCGTCGTCGACGACGAAGCCGGTGGAGATGGTGAGCGCCATCAGGGTGAGGTTGTTCAGGCTGTACCCCAGCAGGTACATGATGCCGAAGGTGCCGACCAGCGACAGCGGTACGGCGATGCTGGGAATAATGGTGGCGGCCACGCTGCGCAGGAAGAGGAAGATCACCATCACCACCAGGGCAATGGTGAGCATCAGCTCAAACTGCACATCGTTCACGGAGGCGCGAATGGTCTCGGTGCGATCGGTGAGGATCTGAACCTTGATCGCGGCCGGCAGGCTGATCTGAAGCTGGGGCAGGATGGTCTTGATGCGGTCAACGACGGCGATAATGTTGGCGCCGGGCTGCCGCTGGATGTTCACGATGACGGCCGGGGTGCGGTTCATCCACGCGGCCTGCATGGTGTTCTCCGAGCCGTCGACGATGTCTGCCACATCGGACATGCGCACCGGCGCGCCGTTGCGGTAGGCAATGACGATGGGCTTGTAGTCGCCGGAGGTCAGCAACTGGTCATTGGCGCCGATGGTGTAAGCCTGGCGTGTTCCGTTCAGGTTGCCCTTCGCCGTGTTGACGTTGGCGGCGGCGATGGCAGTACGCATGTCTTCCAGGCTCATGCCGTAGGCGGCGAGCTGCGCCGGGTTTGCCTGGATGCGGACGGCCGGCTTCTGGCCGCCGGCAATGGACACCAGGCCGACGCCGGAGACCTGGGAGATCTTCTGCGCCATGTTGGTGTCGGCCAGGTCCTCCACCTTCTGCAGAGGCAGGGAGTCGGAGGTCAGCGCAAGCGTCATCACCGGCTGATCGGCCGGGTTCACTTTGCTATAGATAGGCGGGTTGGGCAGGCCCGTGGGCAGGAAGCTTTGCGCGGCGTTGATGCCCGCCTGCACCTCCTGCTCGGCAACGTCGATGTCTTCGGTGAGATTGAACTGCAGTACGATGACCGAGCCGCCCTGGGAGCTCGTGGATGTCATCTGATTGAGGCCGGGCATCTCGCCGAATTGACGCTCCAGGGGAGCGGTGACGGCGGACGACATCACATCCGGACTGGCGCCCGGATAAAACGTGACCACCTGGATGATGGGGTAGTCCACCTCCGGCAGCGCCGAGACGGGCAACTGCCTGTAGGCAACAAAGCCCGCGAGCAGAATGGCCACCATCAGAAGTGAGGTGGCCACGGGCCGCAGGATAAAGATGCGCGATGGACTCACGACGGACCCAATTGCTGCTGCGGCTGCCTATGACCCCGATGGGATGCGGCGACGGTGGTGGAGACCTTGGCGCCGTCCTGCAGCTTGTCCGCCCCATCGATCACCACCTGCTGGTTGGCTTCAAGGCCGCTCTTCAGTATCACCATCGCGCCCTGCGTGGTGTCGATGACGATCGGCTGCATGACGACCGTGCCGCTTCCGGGCTTTGGACCGCTGCCTGCCGCTGCACCACTGTTGCTTCCGGTGTTGCTTCCGGCGCCCGCGTGGTCTGAAGTGCTCGAATTAGCGGGGCTGCCTGAATTCGCGGCATTGGTGTTGTTATCCGGCTTGACCAGCCAGACGTAATCGTTGTCAGTACCGTGCTGGACCGCCGCGGCGGGAACCACGATGGAATCTTTCCGCTGCTCGAGGATGAGGTGCACGTTCACAAACTGGTTGGGGAAGAGTTTTTCATCGGCATTGCCGAAGACGGCTTTCAGCTTGTCGGTGCCGGTGGTGACGTCGATCTGGTTGTCGGTGGCGGTCAGTTGGCCGCTCTCGAGCTGTGTGGTATCGGAGCGGTCAAACGCGATGGCATCCAGCTTGTGATCCTGGCGCAGCTTGGTGAGAACGCGCTGCAACTGGTCCTCGGGAAGCGTGAAGTAAACCGCGATGGGCCGGAACTGGTTGACGATGAGCATCTGCGTCGTATTGGCGGTGACCAGGTTGCCGGGATCCACCAGACGCAGGCCCACCTTGCCATCGATCGGCGACTTGATGTGGCAGTAGGTGACGTTGAGCTGGGCCGCCTCGATCGCGGCCTCGTCCGACTTGATGGCGCCGACAAACTGGCCGAGGTTGGACTGCATCGTGTCCACCTGTTCCTTGGAGACAACCCCCTGGTCGTATAGCGCCTTGTAGCGATTGAACTCCGCCTGGTTGTTCTGCAGCTGCGCCTGGTCCCGCGCGAGCTGGCCCTTCGCCTGATCCAGCGTGGCCTGATAGGGGCGCGGGTCGATAGTCATCAACTCTGCGCCCTTGCGGACGTCCTGCCCCTCTCTGAAGTAGACGTTGGTGAGCTCGCCGGTCACGCGAGGGATGATCTTGACGTTGTAGTAGGGGGTAATGGTTCCCAGGCCGGTGAGATAGATGGGCACCGTCTCCTGTCGCACCGAGGCGACCTGCACCGGTACGGCCTGGTTGGCCATGGCGTGCTGCCTCTTCGTGGCGGTTGCAGCCGCTTCCCGCTTTGCCGTGACCGTGCGCCAGGTGATCAGCCCGGCCAGAGCAAGGATCACCAGCAGAACCACCCAGCGCAGCCAGCCCCGCTTGCGAGGCCCCTGCGGGCTATCGCCCGGAGCATCGCCACCGGGGACGCGGTAGGCGTAAGTCGAAGTCGGGACCTGTTCTGTAGGCGCGGCAGGTGACATGGAGTTTTCTTCTTTCCAGTTTTCTGTCTGAGTGAGCTTCGCCTCAGGTCTTCCCAGAAGGCCCGTGTGGCAAGTCCTGGTCCGCAGTTCTGGTCCGGGTATGACACTAGGGACGGCCAGAACCAGCGAATGGTTTCTTGGCACCCTTAAAACTTTTTACATCATCGCATTGCAGGGCGTCTGTTGCGCAGCTTCACAGGAAAATGGCTTCCGCACGATTCCATTCCGGTGCCAGAGACGGGCACCGTTCCCCGCAGAGCCATCTGGGTCAGTCACGGAGAATTCCTTGCCGGCTGTCTTCCGTTTTCTGAATCGAACGATGGCGGTGGCACATCCTACTTGCATTGGGCAGGGTGCAACCATCCTGACGGACTCTACCGTTGATTTTGAGTGGGGGCGCCCACTCCGGGCGGGTATCGAGTCGCAGGCCGGACCGAATTGCAGCGGCACCGGCAGCAATGAGAAAAAGCTGGCAGAGAGACATTCGGGGAATCCCACTGTCTATGCCGGCCGTTGTTGTTGCAGACTGCTTTGTACACTGAAGAGGTTCGCGCAGCGTGCCCTCAAAATTATCCTCTCCGCTGAGGCGATCGCGATGACGATCGCGAGCGGTCCAAACAGCCGGCTCCGCAACGCGGCTCTATAGGAAGCGTCCAAAGCCTATGTGGATTGTTCGACTCGCCCTGCGACGGCCCTATACCTTCGCCGTCCTTGCGCTGCTGCTCCTGATCATCGGTCCGCTCTCCATCCTGACCACGCCGGTCGATATCTTCCCCAATATTGATATCCCGGTGGTGAGCATCATCTGGCAGTATCAGGGTCTCTCCGCCGAGCAGATGGCCGATCGCATCGTCACCATCACGGAGCGTGCGCTCACCACGACGGTCGACAATATCGATCACATCGAATCCAACTCGCTCTACGGCGTCGCCGTGGTGAAGTTGTACTTCCAACCGCAGGTGAACCTTCCGATGGCGATTGCGCAGGTCACGGCGGTTTCGCAGACGCAGCTGCGGCAGCTTCCAGCAGGCACGACGCCGCCACTCATCATCGACTACAGCGCCTCGAGCGTTCCCATTCTGCAGCTTGGGGTTTCCGGCCAGGGACTGACCGAACAGCAGCTCAACGATTACAGCCTTAACTTCATCCGTACACAGCTGGTCACCATCCGCGGCGCCGCCATTCCCTACCCCTACGGCGGCAAGCAGCGCCAGGTGCAGGTCGATCTCGACCTGCATCAACTCCAGGCCAAGGGACTCTCGCCAAGCGATGTCACAAACACCATTGCCAACCAGAACCTGATTCTGCCCTCGGGCACGATGAAGGTGGGCACGTATGAATACCAGGTAGAGACCAACAGCGCGCCCACGACTATCGCGGGCCTGAACGATCTGCCGATTCGGCAGGTGAACGGCGCGATGGTGTACATCCACGATGTTGCGCATGTGCGCGACGGATTTCCGCCGCAGACGAATATTGTCCGCGTCGATGGCCAGCGCGCCGCCTTGCTGACCATTCAGAAAAACGGCAACGCGTCCACGCTCGACATTATCAAGGGGATCTTCAACAAGCTGCCCTCGGTGAAGGCGTCGATCGACAGCCCAAATCTGAAGATCACGCCGCTCTCGGATCAATCAATCTTCGTACGCGGGGCCATCAGCGGCGTGGTGCATGAAGCGCTGATTGCCGCCTGCCTTACCGGCTTCATGATCCTGGTCTTTCTCGGCAGCTGGCGCTCGACCCTCATCATCGCGGTATCGATTCCGCTGTCGATTCTGGTTTCTCTGATCACGTTGAGCGCGCTGGGCGAGACCATCAACATCATGACGCTGGGCGGCCTGGCGCTGGCTGTCGGCATTCTGGTGGACGATGCGACGGTGGAGATCGAGAACATCAACCGCAACCTCGAAGAGGGCAAGGAGATTGAGCAGGCGATCCTCGACGGCGCCGCGCAGATCGCCATCCCGGCCTTCGTCTCCACGCTGTCCATCTGTATCGTCTTCGTGCCCATGTTCTTCCTGGGCGGAGTCGCGAAATACCTATTCGTGCCGCTGGCCGAAGCGGTGGTCTTCGCCATGCTTGCGTCGTACTTCCTCTCGCGCACCGTGGTTCCCACCATGGCGAAATTTCTGCTGGTGGAGCATGACCCGGAAGCGGAGAGAACGAAGCACCAAAGCCGCAACCCATTCATTCGCTTTCAGCTCGCCTTCGAGCGGCGCTTCGAACAGCTGCGCAACTTCTATCAGGGCCTTCTGGAGTTGGCGGTGGCCCGCAGCTACGTCTTCCTGATTCTCTTCCTTCTCTTTTGCCTGGGCTCCTTTGCGCTGCTGTACCCGTGGTTGGGACAGGACTTCTTCCCTTCGGTGGATGCCGGTCAGTTCAAGCTGCATGTGCGAGCGCGCACCGGCACCCGTATCGAGGAGACGGCGCGGCTCTGCGACGAGATCGATAATGCAATCCGGCGCGAGATTCCTGCGCGGGAGCTGGTCACGATCATCGACAACATCGGCATCCCGTACTCCGGCCTGAATCTCTCGTACGGCAACTCGGGCGTTGTCGGATCGGCCGATGCGGACATCACTGTCTCGCTGACCCGGGACCACCGACCTACGAACAACTATGTAGAAGACCTGCGTCGAAGACTGCCGGGGGAGTTTCCCGGCGTCACCTTCTACTCGCTGCCGGTGGACATGACGACCCAGATCCTGAACTTCGGCCTGCCGGCTCCGATCGACATTCAGGTGGTCGGCCGGGACGTTGTGGGCAATCATGACTTCGCCGAGAAGCTGATGCAGGAGATCAAGTACGTGCCGGGAACGGCCGATCTACACATCCAGCAACCCTTCAACGAGCCGCGCCTCTTCGTCGACGTGGATCGCTCCCGCGCGGAGGACATCGGGCTGACGCAACGCGATGTCGCCGGTTCGCTGCTGGTGGCGCTCAGCGGCTCGTTCCAGACGTCGCCAACTTTCTGGCTCAATCCCAAGAACGGCGTGAGCTATAACATCGCATCGCAGACGCCTCAATACGCGCTGGATACCCTGAGCGATCTGGAGAGCGTGCCCATAACGGCCAGCGCCGCGCCCAACCCCAGCGCAAATTTCAGCATGTTGACGCCTGCCGCACAGATGGGCGGCCAGCCGATTCAGATCCTCGGCAACCTGGCCTCGGTAACGCGCGGCGAGGAGCTCGCGACCGTGACCCATTACGATATCCAGCCGGTGATCGATATCTACGGCAACATCGACAACACCGACCTGCGCAGTGTTGCGGACAAGATCAGAGCCATCATCGCCCGGCATACTAAAGAGCTGCCCACGGGATCGCACCTGGTGATACGCGGCCAGGTGCAGACGATGCGCTCGTCGTTCATCGGCCTGGTGAGCGGCCTCTTCTTCTCGATTCTTCTCGTCTACCTGCTGATCGTCGTCAACTTCCAGTCATGGCTCGATCCGTTCATCATCGTTGCCGGGCTGCCGGCGGCGCTGGCCGGGATCGTGTGGATGCTCTTCCTGACCGGAACGCACATCAGCGTGCCGGCGCTGACCGGCTCCATCATGTGCATGGGCGTGGCCACCGCCAATTCGATCCTGGTGATCTCCTTCGCCAAGGAGCAACTGGAGATGAATGACGGGGACGCCACCGCCGCCGCGCTTGCTGCGGGATTCACGCGCTTTCGTCCGGTGCTGATGACCGCACTGGCGATGATCATCGGCATGGTGCCGATGGCGCTGGGGCTGGGCGATGGCGGCGAGCAGAACGCTCCGCTGGGCCGGGCTGTAATCGGCGGCCTGATCTTTGCCACTCTCGCCACTCTCTTCTTCGTACCCACCTTCTTCAGCGTGCTGCATGGCGCGCTGGAGCGCCGCCGCCGCTCCCGCGCAGACCGGAACGGCCGTACCTCCGGAAGCGAGAATCCCGGATCCTTCGAGGACCATGAACGAGCATAGTCAGACCGAGCCCAACCGCACACCGCCGACCACGCGCCCGCCGGGCGAGCATGGCACCGCGCAAACCGGCCTGTCCGTGCCGCCGTCCCATGTCTCCGGCCGGACCGCCATCATCGTTATCGTGCTGCTGCTCATTGTGGGCGCGGTGATTGCGATCGTCGGCATACTGCACCGGCAAAGCGCCCGGCGGGCTCTTGCGGCGGAGACGAACATGCTTGCCGCGCCGGATGTGCTGCTCTCGAAGGCGACGAGTGCCTCGCCCAGCTCCGAGATCGTGCTGCCTGGCAACGTCTACGCCTATGAGGACGCGCCCATCTACGCGCGCACCACCGGCTATCTGAGCCACTGGTACTTCGACATCGGCGCGCATGTGCGCAAGGGACAGTTGCTGGCCACCATCAGCTCGCCTGAAGTGGATCAGCAACTGCTGCAGGCACGTGCCGACCTGGCCACGGCCGAGTCCAACGCCGGCTATGCCAAGAGCACGGCCCAGCGGTATCACGAACTGTTAGGACAGGACGCGGTGACGCGCCAGGATACGGAGAACTTCGCGACCCAGGCGAAATCGTCGAACACGACGGTGAAGTCGCAAGTTGCAAATGTGCAGCGGCTGGAGCAGTTGACGTCGTTCGAGAATGTCTACGCACCCTTCAACGGAGTGGTCACCTCGCGCAGCATCGATATCGGCCAGCTTATTGACCAGGGTGCGGCCAAGGAACTCTTCCACATGGCGTCCACCGATGTGCTGCGCGTCTACGTGAATGTGCCGCAGATTTACTCCCGCGACGCACTGCCCGGGACCAAGGCGCAGCTCGCCTTTTCCGAATATCCGGGCCGCACCTTCGAAGGCACGCTGGTCCGCACTGCGAAATCCATCGACGTGAACTCGCGCACGCTGCTGGTTGAGGTGGACGTCAAAAACAACAAGGGCGATCTGACGCCGGGCGCCTACACCGAGGTGCATCTGAAGGTGGGGCGGCCGGTCTCGACGGTCGTGATTCCTGTGTCGACGCTGCTCTTTCGGAAGGAAGGACTGCGCGTGGCCACCGTTCAGCACACGGGCGATGGAGACATCGTGAAGCTGGTGCCCATCACCATCGGACACGACGACGGCGATACGGTGCAGGTAGTCAGCGGGCTCGATCCGAATACGGAGATTGTCAGCAACCCTCCCGACTCGGTCATCGATGGCGAGAAGGTGCACGTCCTGCAGAGTTCAGGAAAGCAGGAGCAGGGACAGTGAGGCCGCCGCGATTGAAGGCGTCGAAAGGCGCGGCTCTGACTGCTTTGGCGCTGGTGTTGCTTATCGGCGGCTGCAAGGTGGGTCCGAACTACAAGCAACCGAGTGCGGCGATGGCGCCGTCCTTCAAGGAGCAGCCGGTTGAAACGCCGCCGCCAGGCGCGCCGGGTGTGGGGTGGAAGCACGCGCAGCCGAGCGATGACAAGATTCGCAGTAAGTGGTGGGAGGGGTATGGCGATCCGCGACTCAACACGCTCGAAGACAGCGTTGCGGTCTCAAACCAGAACCTGAAGGCCGCGCTGGCGCAGTACTCGCAGGCGCTGGCAGCGGTGCAGCAGTTTCGCTCCATCCTCTTTCCTACGGTCTCGCTTGCGCCCAGCTATGCGCGCACACGCGTCTCGCAGAACCGCCCGTTCGGTGTTCCGACCAAAGGCAATCCGTACAGCGACCTGATCGCCAGCGGGTCGGCATCGTGGGAGCCGGATCTGTGGGGCAACATCCGCCGCACCGTGCAGCAGACGCGCGCCAACGCGCAGGCCTCCGCCGCGGACCTCGCCAACGTGCAGCTGAGCATGCAGTCCGAGCTGGCGATGGACTACTTCGAGCTGCGCGGGCTGGACACGCAGAGGCAGTTGGTTGACGACACGATTCAGCAGTATCAGCGCTATCTGCAGCTAACGATTTCGCGCTTTCACGGCGGTGTGGCTACCGATGCGGACGTGGCTCAGGCCCAGACGCAGTTAGACCAGACCATTACACAGGACATCGACATAGGAGTGGCGCGCGCGCAGTTTGAGCACGCGATCGCCACGCTCACCGGTCAGCCGGCATCGAGCTTTTCGCTGGCCCCGGCACCGCTCAACCTCGCACTGCCCAGCTTCCCGGTGGGCGTGCCGTCGGAGATGCTGGAGCGGCGTCCCGATGTAGCAGCCGCGGAGCGCCGCGCCGCCGCAGCGAATGAGCAGATCGGCATCGCGATCGCGGCTTACTATCCTCAGGTCAGTCTCGGCGGTAGCGGCGGGTTCGAGTCTGCGCGGACGGGCAATCTCTTCCAGGGGCCGAGCGCATTGTGGTCGCTTGGCGGATCGGCCACCGAGCTTCTCTTCGACGCGGGCCGGCGTCACGCGATTACCACTGAAGCGCGCGCGGCGTACGACGTGCAGGTGGCGAACTATCGCCAGACGGTGCTGCAATCGTTTCAGGATGTGGAAGACCAGCTGGCTGCGTTGAACATTCTCAACCAGGAAGCGGCCGCGCAGCAGCGGACGGTCGCGGATGCAGAACGCTCGCTGCAGATCTCCACCAATCAATACAAGGGCGGACTGGTCACGTACCTTCAGGTGATCACCGCGCAGGCGACCGAGCTGGCGAACCGGCGCACGGCGGCGGACATCACGACCCGGCAGTTTGCGGCCAGCGTGCAATTGGTGAAAGCGCTGGGTGGCGGCTGGGACAACACACAGCTCCCGCACCCGTAATCAGCCGCACTGCAGTTAGTCCCTCTGCTGCGCGACAGGATGCAGCGGCAGCGGATCGGTGGCGAAGACCTCCTGTGCATCGGACGCTCCTACAACGTAGAGCACGAAGCGGCGGTCCGTATCGTTGCGCTCTTCAAAGAGCAGATTGGCGCGACCGTCGCCGCGCGGATCGACCGCATCGATGAGCCTCATCCGCGGCGTTATGTCCAGATGCGTGTCATCGGTGATGGAGTGCCACAGCACCTTTATCTTGCCGTAGATGTCCTGCAATGCAATCACGGTGATGGAATGCGTCCCGGCAGCTTCACGGGCGGTCAGCACCAGCGTCGCGCCGCTGCCGTAAGTAAGCGCGAACGCGCTGAAGTGCACATCCGCCAGCGGCTCCAGCGGCTTGGCCTTTGCGCCCGTCTTCGTCTTGCAGTGTTAGCCGTGTTGAACCGGGCTTGTGAGTTGTGCTGTGCTGCGTGGCCACTGTTTCTTTCTTTGCGGTGCTCGTGGAAGGCGTGGGCGTCGCTGCCAGTAGCTGGACCGCTTGCGCTTGCAGTTCCTTCTGCGCGTTTGCGGCGTCTTCGGGGCTGGCCCACTGAAAGGCGAAGGACTCCTTGCCCACGTTCCCCGCGTCTGAGACGGCGACCGTCTGGCCCATGGCTACGGGCGTGACTTCCAGTTGTTTCGGCTCGTCCTTCAGGTCTGCCGGTTTCCCGTGCGCAAGCCGCGGGCGATCCGCATCGGGCGCTTTGCTGGGCGACTCCGGCGCTGCGGCCGCGGCCTGCGGCTGCGGAGCCGTGCTGTCCTCGGCTCTGCGCCGCAGCTTGGGCCGATCCGGATCCACCGGCGCTGACGACGCCTGCGAGTTGTCAGCAGGTTTGTTCGAGGACGCAGAGCCAGTGTTTGCAGTGCTGCTGGTATTTGCGGAGCCGGTACTCTCGTCGCGCCTCACGAAGTGCGGCTTGTCCTCATCGCCGGACTTGTCTCGCACTACGGTGGGCGGGTTGCGCGAGGGATGCAGCTTCTTGGGCGGCGGCGGTAGATACGGCTTCCAGTTGCCGAAGCCGAACCAGTCGTTGCCGATCTCGCGCGCGCCGTCGATGTCAAACCAGCCCTGCGGGAGACCCGAGCCCTCGACCTCGTACTCCGTCCCGCTATCGAGCGCCAGCGGCACCGGACGCGCAAGATAGAGGCCGCCATCCTGCAGGCGCTGTCCGTCGAAGAGCGACACCGGCACCAGCCGCGTGGCATTCGGACGAGAGCGGTCGCCGGTCCACTCCAGTACCGCGACGGAACGCAGCGTTGACGTTGCAGCCGGCTTCTGCTGCGTGTCGATATGTCCGGGATACTGCGCCCAGAGCACACCCGCGCACCCCAGCGTGATGGCCGCAGTCGCCGCGCTCAAAAGCCAGCTACGTTTCATGGCACACTCCGCAGCCACAAGCCTGCAGCTACCATGGTAGTAGTTCCGAAACAAAGAGGAAGCGGCGGAGGAAGCGTCATGCAGGTCGGGGATACGATCGAGGACTTCACCTTACAGAACGAAAATGACGAAACAGTGCACCTGAGCGACTATAGCGGCAAACCGGTCGTGCTGTTCTTCTATCCCCGCGCGGATACTCCGGGCTGCACCATCGAGGCTTGCGGCTTTCGCGATACCTTCAAAAAGCTGCAGAAGGCCGGCGTGGTGGTGCTCGGCATCTCGCGCGATACGCCGAAGGCGCAGAAGAAATTCAAAGAGAAGTACGACCTGCCCTACACGCTCCTTGCTGATGTAGACGAAACAGTCTGCAATCAGTTTGGCGTGATGAAGGACAAAAATATGTATGGGAAGAAGGTGCGCGGGATTGAGCGGACCACGTTCCTGATCGGCCCGGACCGCAAGCTGACCCGCATCTTCGCGAAAGTAAAGCCCGAAGGCCACGCCGAGGAGGTGCTGGCCGCGGCGAAACAGTGAGCCGGCGGGGCGCCTCGTGTTGACCAGGACTCTTCCCCAGACTTCGCAAGAGACCAGGCGCTGCCCGGCGCCCTGATGCCGCGAGAGTTCTTTGCGCGGCAGCCGGATGTGGTGGCGCGCGCGGTGCTGGGTAAGCTGCTGGTCCGGAAGACACCGGAGGCTCTGCTCGCCGGCCGCATCGTGGAAGTGGAGGCCTACTTCGGCGAGGGCGATCCCGCGGCACATGCCGCGGCTGGCCGCACGGCGCGCAATGGGGTGCTCTTTGGCCCGCCCGGGCATGCCTACGTCTATTTCATTTATGGCATGCACAGTTGCCTGAATATCTCCTGCGAGCCGGAGGGCCAGGCTGGATCCGTGCTGGTCCGGGCGCTTGAGCCGTTGCAGGGATTGGCGCAGATGGCGTCGTTGCGCGGGCTGACGCCGCATGCGTCGCCGCGCCTGCTCACCTCCGGGCCGGGCCGGCTATGCCAGGCTTTCGGCATTACGCGTGCCGCGCAGAATGGCCTCGACCTGCTGAGCGAAGATTCGGAGCTGCAGCTTCGTGATGATGGCTGCGAGGCGCCGGCCGTTCTGGCCACACCGCGTATCGGCATCAGCAAAGCGGCGGAGCGCCCATTGCGGTTCGTGGTTGCGGGACATCCGTGCGCCTCTGGACCGGCACGCGCGAATGGGGGCTGAATCCGTAGCTTTTACAGGAGCGTATTGTCGATCAGTCGCGTGTTGCCCACATGCGCGGCCACGGCCAGGAGCGCGCCGGAACGGGCTTCCGTGAGCGGCAGCAGTGTGTCCCAATCCACGATTTCCAGATAGTCGATGCGGACCTCCGGCTCGGTCGCGATCACGTTGCGGCCCGCTTCAAGCAGCCTCGCGGCATCCTTCTCGCCCGCGCGGTATATGGCAGAGATCGCGTTGAGCGCCCTTGAAAGCACCAGAGCGCGTGTGCGCTCTTCGGGCGAGAGATAGCGATTGCGTGACGAGAGCGCGAGGCCATCCGGCTCCCGCACCGTAGGACATACAACCAGCTCGAGATCGAAGTTCAGATCGCGCACCATGCGGCGCAGCACCGCGATCTGCGCGGCATCCTTCTGTCCGAAGAAGGCCTTGTCCGGAGCCGCGATCTGGAAGAGCTTGGCCACCACGGTGGCGACGCCGCGAAAATGTCCTGGCCGCGACGCGCCGTCGAGGCGATCGCCCACGCCTTCGACCTCAACAAATGTGGTGGCGGCCGCCGGGTACATCTCCTCCGGTTGCGGAGCGAAGACCAGCGCCACGCCCTCCTGTTCCAGCAACGCGCAATCCTGCTCAAAGGTGCGCGGATACTTCGCGAAGTCCTCGTTGGGACCGAACTGCGTCGGATTGACGAAGATGGAGGCCGCGACGATCTCGCACTGCGCGCGCGCGGCACGCACCAGCGCCATGTGGCCGGCATGCAGCGCGCCCATGGTGGGAACAAGGCCAAGCGACTGGCCATCGCTGCGAATGCCGCGGCAGGCCGCACGCATCTCTAGAACGGTCGACAATACCTGCATCTGGTCCTAGGCCTTGCGGCGTAGCTGCGAAGCGTCGAACGCGACCGCGGGTTCGGTCGCTGCCGCACCTTTCGTGCCCTTCGGCAGATGATAGCTCTCGTCCTCCGCCGGATAGCGCCGCTCCACTACATCGTCGCGATAGGCGGTGATGGCATTGCGGAAGAGCTCTGCTGCGTCGGCGTAGCGGCGAACGAATCGTGCCGGCGGCGCAAAGGTGAGGTTTACCAGGTCATGGAAGACGAGGATCTGTCCGTCGCAATCCACGCCCGCCCCGATGCCGATGGTGGGAATCGAGAGCTCGGCCGTGATCTCCGCCGCTAACTCGCGCGGCATGCCTTCGAGCACGACGGCGCATGCTCCCGCATGTTCCAGTGCACGCGCTTCCTTGCGCAGGCGGGCATACCCGGCAGCCGTCTTGCCCTGCACCTTATAGCCGCCCATGCGGTGCACAGATTGCGGCGTGAGTCCGATGTGGGCAACCACGGGAATTTCCGCTGCCATCAGCCGCTCCACCAGTTCCGGCCGAGCGCCTTCAATCTTTACCGCCTCTGCCCCGCCTTCTTTGAGAAACCGCGCGGCATTGGCCACGGCCTCGTCGCCCGATACGTGGTAGGAACCGTAGGGCATGTCAGCGACCAGCATGGCGCGACGCACTCCGCGGCGCACGGCACGCGTGTGATGCAGCATCTCGTCCACGGTAACGGGCAGCGTGCTGTCCAGACCCATCACCACCATGGCAAGCGAGTCGCCCACCAGCAGCAGGTCGATCCCGGCCTCATCGGCCAGGCGCGCTGTGGCGTAGTCGTAGGCGGTCAGCGACGTAATCGGCTGACGTGCCTGCTTGCGTTCCAGAAGTGTGTTGGGAGTGATCTTTGCGGAATGGGCCGCTACGGGCGTCAGACTCATGTTGCCTCCAGTGCAACTCCCCGCCGGGGATGCTGCCTGCGTTCCGTACACAGTATACGCCTGCGGTTTGCTTCTCGCGAGCGTGCGGGAGGCAGCACGCCGATTGCTACACTGCACACCATGCTTTCCTCCTCCGGCATGAATGCCGCTTGGATTGCCGCCTCAGCCGGTGCGGCAGCGCTGGTTGTCGGAGGCTTTCATTACGCAGCGCTGTGGCCGGCATCGCGAATCTTTGGGCGCTCCCTCATTGCCGGGAGAGATCCCGCGGAGATTGCCCTTACTTACGACGACGGCCCCAACGACCCATACACCGGCCAACTGATGGATGTACTGGCGCGCCACCACGTCCGGGCGACCTTCTTCGTGGTCGGCCGCTATGTGCGGCAGAAGCCGGACATCGTCCGCGCTCTCCACCACGCGGGTCACCTGATCGCCTGCCACACCATGACGCATCCGAGGCTGATGTACATGGGAGCGAAGCGGATCCGGGCGGAGATCGCCGATGCTACCGCGCTGATCGAGGACACGATCGGCAGCCGCGTGCGTTTCTTCCGCCCGCCGTTTGGGGCACGCAACCCGTCACTCTTTCGAGTTGCGGCGGAGCTGCGGCTAATCCCTGTGCTGTGGAATGTGACTTCGTGGGACTGGAAGGCAAAGTCTGCGGCAGAGATCGAGGGGAACCTCGAGCGCGGCATCGCGCGGAACCAGCGCCGGCAGAGCGGCAGCAACGTGCTGATGCACGATGGCAGCCACCTGGCGATGGGCAGCGATCGCCGCCGCACCGTGACGGCCACAGCGAACCTGCTGGGCAAGGCGCGCCGCGAGACCCGCTTCGTCACGCTCGATCGATGGCACCCGACGGCCCCCTGGCAGCAATAAGCCGATTTAGCGGGTTCACTCTTCCGGGTTTACTCTTCCGGGTTCACTCTTTCGGGGTTCATTCTTCTTGGACGCGGTGAACTCGCCTTCTCGCCGGATGACAACCTTGCCGGACGCCGTGTCGCTCTTACATGTTCATGCCGAAAAGCGTGAAACGCACCAAGTCCTATTCGAAAACCTCTCGCTGCTGGCCCGGCTATGAGCCGGTTCCCGGCAAGAGCGAACACGAAGAGCACAGTTGCCGCAAGAAACCTGCGAGCCGCAATGGCGGCAAAGAAGTGGATCGCGAGACAGCACGCAAAAAACAGGCGGCGCGGGGTGGGAAGCGTGCCGCGCAGGCAAAGAAGAAGAAGCCACTCTCCCAAGCGCAGCACCGGGCCGCGGTCAAAGCGGGCCGCGCGTCAGGCCGTCGCAGGAAGAGCCAAAGTTAGACATCCTGCCGATAGGGGATGGTCACGCCGCGGCGGCGCCACCACAGCCACATCGCAAGCGCCATGATCAGCAGCAATGGAATGATGTAGAGGCTGCCCTCGGGCCCGGTTGGACCGCCGCTCCAAAGCAGCGGACCCACGGGGTGTTCGCTCATCATATGGCCGCGCGCCACCATGCCGCTGTCTGGCGTGCCGTAGAAGAAGGTCTGGGCCCAATCCCATGTGGCGTGGAAACCGATGGCCCACCACAGCGAGCCGGTGTACCAGAGGCTGATGCAGAAGACCAGACCAACAGCGGCTGCGGAGAAGAGGCCCACCGGCGATTCGCCTTTGTTGGTTCCGTGGATGGCGCCGAAGATGATCGACATCAGCAGTGCGCCCCACCAGAAGCCGATGCCGCGCGTGAGCGTGTACTGCAGGTAGCCGCGCAGCAGCGATTCTTCGAAGATTCCGGTAAAGACAAATATCAGCAGCCATACCAGTCCATACTTCCAGGCAGCAAGCCCCTGGAGATGACCGGCATCGAAGGCGAGCAGGTGCGATCTCCAGAGGACGAGCACCAGCCCTGAAAGCGCGATGAAGCCCCAGACGCCGCCCCAGAGAAACCGCGCGAGCTTCGCACGGCCTGCATAGCCATAGACCGCGAGGCGGCGGCCTTCGATGCGCGCCATAATCCACGTGGCGAAGAGGACGAGGCACATCTGCGCAAACTCGGTAATGAGCGCCCAGCGGGGTGACTGGGGAGCCTTCGGATCGGGGAGATGGCCGTGCAGCAGGCTCTTCACTGAGAACGCGACCAGCAGGCTGAGCCCGAGGAAGATGGCGACGAATAGCAGCGCGCCCCAGCCAGCGCGCAGCCCATCGCTACCGAAGAAGACCCAGCGCGGACCGTGCTGGACTAGATGCTGCTCCGGCTGCTGCTCCGAGAGGGAAACGTCGCCGGATGGTTCTACCGAAAGATCGTCTGACATGGATGGCTTCTCCGCTGCGGCTCAGTACGCTTTGACAACTACGCCGGTTCCATCGCGCCGGGCATCAGCTACTAGCGATCAACCCGGTCCAGTCCAGCACGACTTTGCCGGTTTGGCCCGAGCGCATGGCCGTGAATCCCGCTTCGAAATCAGCGTAGCTGTAACGATGCGTGATCACCGGCGAGATGTCCAGACCGGAATGGATCAGCACCGACATCTTGTACCAAGTCTCGTACATCTCGCGACCGTAGATGCCTTTGATGGTGATCATGTTGAAGATCACCTTCGACCAGTCGAGCGCTACTTCCTTGGCCGGAATGCCGAGCACGGCGATCTTGCCGCCGTGCGACATGTTGTCGATCATGTCGCGAAACGCCGCGCCGTTGCCGGACATCTCCAGCCCCACGTCGAAGCCTTCTGCCATGCCGAGCTGCTTCTGTACCTCGCGCAGCGGCGTCTCCGCTGTATTCACGGCGAGCGTCGCGCCCATCTTTCTGGCCAGTTCGAGCCGGTAGGGATTCAGGTCCGTGATGACGACGTGCCGCGCGCCCGCGCGCTTCACTACCGGAATGCACATGATGCCGATCGGCCCCGCGCCAGTGATCAGTACATCCTCACCCAGCACCGGAAATGAGAGCGCCGTATGCACCGCGTTGCCGAATGGATCGAAGATCGCGGCGACCTCCTGGTTCACATGCGGCTCGTGACGCCAGATGTTGCTCATCGGCAGCACGACAAATTCCGCAAACGCTCCGGGGCGATTCACGCCGACGCCCGAGGTGAAGGCACACAGGTGGCGGCGGCCGGCGAGGCAATTGCGGCAGCGCCCGCAGGTGACGTGTCCTTCGCCGCTGACGATGTCGCCGGGATGAAAGTCATTGACGTTCGAGCCGACCTCGACAATCTCGCCGACGAATTCATGGCCAATCACCATCGGCACCGGAATTGTCTTTTGCGCCCACTCATCCCAGTCGTAGATATGGACATCGGTCCCGCAGATGCCGGTGTAGCGCACGCGGATGAGCACGTCGTTGATGCCGTATTCCGGTTCGGGGACATCTTCCAGCCACAGGCCGCGCTCGCGGCGGCTCTTCGCCAGTGCCTTCATCGTTCTCCTTCGCGTCCGGCGCACGCGCGCGAACTACACAGTTTAACGTGCGGCCATGTGCGGTCATTGCAAGCAGGAGGGCGCAGCACTTGGCTGCGCCCTCCGTTGTAACCATCCGCGCTGATTCTAGTGCTCAGTTGCAGGAGAGTAGTCCACCCGCACTGTCTGAATCTGGTACGGCGTCACTGGAACCGTCACCTTGTCTCCCGTGACGCTGAGCGCCGATCCTTCCGGCTTCTCCATCAGGTTCACGACAGTTGCGGATGTGGCGCCGGCAGGCACGTTCAGCGTGACGTCGCCGCCCTTGCCGGCAGACTCATAGAAGCGCATCACGAGGCCTTTGCCATCTTCGCTGCGCTTCATGGCGGTCAGGACAACGTTGGTGTCGGCGATGCCGGCGAAGGAGTGCTGCGCGGGCAGCTCTCCGGTGTGCGACTCCACCTGCATGGCCTTCAGGCGGTAGTTGAAATCGTAACCGTGACGGACACTGAGCGCCTGCTTCCAGTCCCCGGTATGCGGATAGAGCGCGTAGCTGAAGCGCTGGCGGCCCTGGTCGGCTTCCGGATCAGGCCAGGTGGGCGCGCGCAACAGGCTGAGACGCAGCACATTCCCCACCGCGTCGTAGCCATACTTCGACTCATTGATGAGGCTCATGCCGTGCTGGCCATCGCCCAGGTCCGCCCAGCGCATCGCGGGCACCTCGAACTTCGCCTTCTCCACACTGTTGTTGCGGGTCGTAGGCCGCTCGATGGTG
Source organism: uncultured Acidobacteriaceae bacterium (assembly GCA_963757575.1). Lineage (GTDB taxonomy): Bacteria > Acidobacteriota > Terriglobia > Terriglobales > Acidobacteriaceae > KBS-83. Next base: position 488,982 of record CAVWSD010000001.1, on the reverse strand, counting down.
CCGTAGGGAATCTCATACGTGGCGAACGGTCCGGAAGCGGCCAGCGGAAATGCAGCCTTCAGCAGGATGTGCCGCTCGCGCCAGTCGAAGTCGTTGGTCACCACGGCGTGATCCGCGCCGGTGTAGAGCGTGATGTCCTGCACGAACTTCGAGCTCTGCCAGGTGCGCGTCACCCGGATGGTCGCGCGCAGCGGGCCGTGCTCAGTCAGCGTGACGGAGTCCGCCTTGTCCAGCAGCGTAGGCGCCACATCGAGCGTGCCGGGATCGATGTTCCACGCGTCGTAGTCCTTCGGCGTGTCCTTGAAGGCCTGCAGCTCGTTGCCACAGGCGCCGGCTGCCAGCGTCTCGTAGCTTGCCTTCTTGTCGTAAAGGGAGCGGATGCAGCCGGTCTGCGGATCGACAGTAATGCGCAACGCGGTGTTCTCTATGGTCAGCCCGTTCGCCTTTACATCGGAGACAGCCGCGCGCTTACCAGGCACGGCGTGGAGCACCTCGTAACCGAGTGACGGCACATCTTCTGCACGGAACAGCAGGTGATACGTATTCGTCTTCTTGTCACTCTCGACAACCTGCGACGGCAGAACGCGGCCCTTCGCATCCACCAGCGAGATGTCGCCCGTGACCGCCGAAGGCATCTGGACCTTCGCCTCGGCAATACCAGAACGCTCCCAGCCCAGCGGGTTGATCACCATCACAGGCACGCTGCCCGCGGGCACATGCGTGTTCACATGCGCCTGCACCGTATCGAGCGACTTGGCAGTGATTTCGTTTGCCGCCCAGTGCACCTGGTTGTAGTCCTTCTGCGCGTCCCGATAGATGACGCCGATGCCCGATCCCGCCGCGAGATCGTGGAACTGGTTGAAGAGCACATGCTTCCACGCGTCAGTCAGCTCGGTGTCCGGGTATGCGCGTCCGTCCAACCATGCCAGCGACGCATACTTCTCCGCATTCAGCACCCACTCTTCGCTGTCGCGCATGTTGCGCTTGTGGTTTGCCTGCGTCGTCATCACGCCGCGGTGATATTCGAAATAGAGTTCGTCCTTCCACGTCGGGATGCTGATTTGTCCCGCGCCGGGCGTGGGCAGCTTGGTGTCTCCCTTGGCCAGCGTCTCGTAATTCCAGGTGGGTGAGTCGGGAGCAATCTCCTTCTCCACCGCGCTGAAGTATGGCTGGGCCGTCCCAAACTCGGAGCGCGGCACCACCTTCTCCGGCTGCATCCAGTGCAGACCCTGATCCAGCATGGCGCGCGTCGGACCGCCGCCGTGGTCGCCTACACCAAAGAGGTCCATGACCTCATTCATCCCCGGTGCACGGTTGCGCGCTTCCACTGTGTTTTGCGCCAGCCGTACCGGGCTCAGATCGGAATTGCCGTAGTCGTGTGGGAAGTAAGTGAGCACCTTGCTGCCGTCCGGCGACTCCCACCAGAACAGCTTCAGCGGCAACTGGTTGGTATCGTTCCAGGTCATCTTCTGGGTCACGAAGTAGTCGATGCCGGAGCGCTTGTAGATCTGCGGCAGTTGCCAGTTGTAGCCGAACGAATCCGGGTTCCAGCCGATGCGCGTGGTGGTGCCGTAGAGCTTCTGAAAGGTCTCCTGCCCGACAAGGATCTGGCGCACCAGCGACTCGCCATCCGGCATATTGAGATCCGGTTCCACCCACATGCCGCCGACTAGCTCCCAGCGGCCTTCCTGGATGCGCTTTTTGATCTCGTCGTTCAGCTCCGGATATTTATCGGCGATCCACTGGTTGTATTGCGCCGCCGATTGCGTGTAGGTGTAGGTCGGATATTCGTTCATCAACTGCGCGGCGGTCCCGAAGGTGCGCTTCACTACATCCACGGTCTCGGTCCAGGGCCATAGCCACGCCGCGTCGATGTGCGAGTTGCCGGTCAGGTGCATGTCCGCCTGCTGCAGCGTGGGCTTCAATGCCTCGAGCGACTGCTGCGCCGCCTTGAGCGATGTGTCGAACTTCGCCTGATCCTTTTGGTCCAGCGCAGGAACATTCACATCACCGATCGCCTTGGCCAGTGTCGCCCGATCGGCAGAGACATCTTTCGACAGCGACGGAATCAGCAGAGCGGCGGTCTCAAACTCGGTGAGCAGGTCGGCCGGATTGGGACGATTCTGTGCGAACTCGAGACTGATATCGACACCGGCAATCCGCTTTTCGTCAACGGTTGGCAGCAGCTTGACCGCTACCAGAACCTTGTCTCCTGGCTTTGCGTCGTCGAAGAGCACGATGGGCTCGAGGTCATCGCCCAGTGCCACGCGGCGGCCGTTGAAGTAGATGATCTCCGGCACCGGGCCGTTGGCATTGGCGCGGAAACGGAACCACACGCGCGCGCCGGTCAGGTCGTAGCCGTTCAGCGTCTGCGGCACCTCGATCTCGCGGCGAAACCACACCGCTTCCTTGGGCGCTATCAGCCGTTGATGGCGATCGCCATGTACCTCCACCTGCTTCCAACTGCTGTCGTCGAGCGAGGGCTGCTCGCCGTGCGCCACATCGCCCTCGTGGTATCGCCACTGGCCGCTGGGCAACACGTTCAGACTCTCCAGGCGCTCGATGGTGGACTCCTCCTGGGCGCTGAGGTTCAGTCCGGGATGATGTCCGTGATTCATCTCGAAGAGCTGCGCGTGAAGCGGTACGAGGGCGAAGGCTGCAAGTGCGAACGCAGCGCTCGAGGCGAGGCAATGGACGAGGCGCAAGACGATCTCCTTTTGTGCAAGCGGTGCAGTGTGACTATGGGACCCGTGTGGGAACGTCGAACATAAGGCAGGGCAATTGTAAGCCAGATATCGATAAAGTGGGGCGGCGGCATTCCCCCGACTCAGCATTGCGAGCCAGGAGGAGTGGGACGCACGGTGCGTGAAGAGCGGACGGCCGCGCAGCATAGCTAGAATCGAGCCGCTCGCCCGGGCGGCCGCACGTTATGCGCCTTGGCCGCAGCCACACCATCTGGGCGCCCCGCTTCGTTGGAAGCCAAGGACGCGCGCTGCTTCGCCCAAGCGTAGGCGCGGGGAAAAGAATACGCCTCCGGTACGCCGCTCAGTAGTAGTCGGCGCAGCTCATGTAATAGCCGCAGCGGCGGCATACCAGCTTGCAACGGCTGCTCTCCAGGCGGGCGGCGCAGTTCGGACACCACAGGCAGGTATGTTCCGAAGCGCGATCGCTTCGCGCGCCTGAAAACGAATTTCCTGCAGAGTGCTCTTCAGCGGCGATTCCAGAAGCGATAAATCCAGGTGACATGACGGCCAGCCTACCCCATCGCCGGCGCCGATTCATCTGCAATCGACGCGCATCTATAAAATGGACTGTCATGCAGAATCACAGATGACATTTTCATAGAGGAGCAAGTATGGACCGAAAAGCAACAGCGGTATGGCAGGGCGGATTGAAAGACGGGAAGGGTCGCATCTCGACCGACAGCGGTGTACTAAAGGATGCGCAGTACTCCTTCAGCACCCGCTTTGAGAGCGGCATTGGCACCAATCCCGAAGAGCTGATCGCCGCTGCACACGCCGGCTGCTTCACCATGGCGCTCAGCGCGCAGCTGACCAGCGCCAACCTGAAGCCCGAGTCACTGGAAACCACGGCGGCTGTCACCTTTGAGAAGAAGGACGACAAGCCCACCATTACGAAGATAAAGCTGACCACCACGGCGAAGGTCCCGGGAGCCGATCAGGCGGCCTTCGACAAGGCCGCGCAGGAGGCGAAGGCCGGCTGCCCCATCTCGCGGCTCTTCGCCGGCAACACCGAGATCACGCTGGACGCGAAACTGGTCTCGTAGAAGGAAATCACAGACGTGAGCCAACGCGGCGCGGGCAACCAGCTCGCGCCGCGGCTCTTTCAAGCCAAGCACAGATCGCTCCTATGCAGCGATTCCTTGAGAGCACGGCTGCGTTCGTGCTCGGGACACAGCACACGTCAAGTGTGAACGCGACGGGTCCGCGCTTGCTTCAACTGCGCATGCGCACAAATTCGCGCATCTCGCGGTTGAGCGTGGTGGCCTGCTGTATTCCCTGGTCCAGCAGCCTCATCCACTCCTTCGCCTGATCGCTCAAGTCAGTCGAGTTCACCAGATAGCTTGCCTGGACGATAATCTCCAGCGCGTTGTTGATGTCGTGGGTAATGCGCCGGATTTCCTTCGCATCCGCTTCCAGCAAGGGTGTCGGCGTTGCGCCACCTGTCTCGGTCATTCCGCGGGGTCCCTCTTTTTCGTGCGCCATAAGCGTGCATCTGTAGTGCGCCGTGTGCGTGCAGTCTACAGGCATAGAGCGGCCTCCGGTTCGCACTTCCGACTATCTGCAAGGTTTGACTTTCCCCATTGCCTTTGCGAGACTAGCGACTGCTGCCGTCCAGCACCCGCTGGACCTTCCTTGTGCCGAAGTGGCGGAATTGGCAGACGCGCATGGTTCAGGTCCATGTACTCGCAAGGGTGTGGGGGTTCGAGTCCCTTCTTCGGCACCAGCTATCACGGAAGTAATTCTTTTCTTACCCGAGATAGCGTCCCTCCTCTTTAATTGCGCAGAGCCTTCGTTCTTGCGCGCTTTCTCCTGTGCACCGTCTTACCATCGCGTCGACCAGCGTGAATCGGGCTCCCGGCTCGCCATGCGCGGTCGCGCCTCCGACAACCCTGATCGTTCAGCCGAAGACAGGCACTCCAATAGCCGCGTCGGGTTTCATGTAGCAGCGCCGGTGCTTGGCAAAAGAAGATGGCCGCCCCGAGAGGCGGCCATTGTCCATTCAAGCTTCCTTACCAGCGGAAGATCGTCATCTTGTGGATGTATGCGGTGACAGAGCCACTCCCGGAACTGGCTCCATCAATCTGGAAGTTGAGCAGTATCGTGCCCTTTTGCCAGCCCAGGTGCTCCGCGCCGACGCCAGTCGCATGGCTAAAGGTGCTGTGCTTGCCATCCAGGTTCACCCAGTCATAGGTCACAGTCCCGCCGGTGGTGTGATGGGAGGCAATCTGGACGTGGTGCCAGGTGTTGGCAGACCAGTTCTTGGGATTGCAGGGAAGCCCGGTTTTCATCCAGTGCGAGCTGCTATTCCTGATCGAGTATTCCCAGGTCTTCGAGTAGCTGGAGCATTGCGTGGCAAGGATGACTGTCCTTCCATCGGCCATAACGTGGTTCATGTCCAGCTCGAGATTCGCCACCTGGGATGGATTGGCAAGGTAGACGTAAGTGTCATAGATGAAGTGAGTGGCGGCCGCATCCTTGGTGGAAGAGTTGTGCCAGCGCACGCCGCCACGCTTCGAGTAGGTCATATAAAACTTGCGTGCATTGTCAAAGGAAGGATAGACAGTTGATCCGCGTCCCGATCCCGGCGTTCCCGCGTCCTTCTCAAACGACCAGGACTTGCCGTCCAGGATTCCGGAGTTTTTCGCGGACGACGGAATTGAGGATACGGTCGCGGAGGCGGTGGCAGTCGCGGAGCTGGTGGCAGTGGTGTTGCTCGACGAGGAGCTCGAGCCGGCCGCGACTACACGGATGGTGCTGCTGACCATCGGGCATGCACCATTGGTGGTCCACGACTTGAAATGGATGGTATGTGTGCCGGCAGCCAGGCCGACCTTGATGACATCGATATCGTGCGCTGTCGTGCCCCGCGTTAGCGCACTGCTATTGTCGATCGAAAATCCAAATGCGGTAGGTTGCAGGCCATCGCATCCCATGTTATGCGCCCGCACCCATAGGGGCGATTCGTCAGTCGTGCCGTTTATCGGGCTGGCCACGGTGATATCTGCCGCAAGAGCCGGCTGCGCGAGCATCAGTCCGGAAAAACAGGCCACAGCTACGAAAGCCAACCGCTTTGCCGTCTGGCCCAAATGTGAACGAGCTTCATTTTTTAACAATTTCATTCTCCTGAGGGGGGTTTAGAGGTGCATCAAGTGCATCAAACCTTGGTATGGAAACTTTCTTACTGAGCCAGAGAACTCGACCTTCTCCCAAATCTGCCGCATCAAAGCAGAGCGGGGTTTGCGGTTTTGTATCTCCGGCGCAGTCCGGCGTTTAACTCAAAAAGACCTCTTTGAGCTGTAATGCAAAAAGAACGTTATTCTTCGCTCTGTGGAGCTCCTCCTTATCGACCCGAAGTGATCCCGGCCCGACGGTAAAAGTTCCTCAAAGGCAGAATGTGCTACGGAGGCGAAAGCGCATGCTGAGTAACGCTGCGCTCTGTGCGACGCGCCGGTCTGGTGCCGGTGTACGCACAATCGTCTCGTTCCCGACGTAGCTTGCGGGCGCCAAAGCCACACTGCGTTCCCAACAGAATGCCTTTGGAGCAATGGGTTGTGGAGCCGCTCGCCACCTTGGCCTCAAGTACGACAGCTGTCGCGCCATGTCTCGGGTGGCTGACAGCAACTCTTGCGAATATCTGTGGTTCTCTGAATACGAACATCAAGCAACTCAGGGTCTCTATACATCTGCCTCGGCTACGGCAGCTCGACCGGATATATACCGCGATTGCACATGGCTCTGTCCGCTGTGCGTTCCGAGCGGAGAGTCGACTCGCGAACCAAGGTTTCTGGCTCGCCTGAATTTGTCGAGGCGTTGTACGCCTGGCAAAAGCTCAACAGCATCGGCAGTACAAACTTCAGAGGTGCAAACCGTCACCAGAGGGGAACCGCAGTCTGGTGCAAGTCAGAAGATCGATGCGGAGCATTTTGCGGGTTCAACCACAGCAATGCGAAATCCAGCTCTACTTCTACTCATATCCCCGAGCTCAACATTCGTGGCAGAACACGTGGGTAACTTCTGAACGGATGATACACAGTTCCTCGGGGAAAAAAAGCGGTTTTTCTTGAGTATTTCCACGAAAATGAAAGCATTTCAGCGCGCTTGCTAGATATGCGAAGATTCTTCACGCACCGCGCAATAACCCTCCATACACGCACGATGTAATTACGCGCTGACCGCGTTTTTGGCCCCAAAAAGGGCCCTGACACCGCGTAACTCTTTCGTGGTATTCCATGACCCATAAGTTGTAAACAGGGGCAATTTGGCGCCGCGCTCGGCCGGGAAGAAGTCGATTCCGAGCACCTCGGCGGCACTTGGCGGCTGAGTTCGGCGGGCAATTTGTTGGTCTCAGCGGGACGATCCAGGCGACGCGTTCAGCGCAAAAACCGAATGGCCAACGGCGAGTCACTGCCATTGGCCATTCGCCGCAAAAGCGACTCTATCAGCTAATCATTGTCGAAATTGAAGAGGCTGAACAGATCGTCGATGGCAGGGCTGTTCACCGGCGCGTAGGGGTTGCCCGACGTGGTGATGGGGTTGGGGAAGTTGTCGCGGCTGCGCTTTGTGACCGTCTCCAGACCCCAGTTCCTCTCGATGAACTTCAGGATCGAGACGTGATCCGAATAATCATGCGAGATGTGGCCACCCGTGCTGTACGGCGAAACCACGATCAGAGGAATGCGCGTGCCGTCGCCGAAGAAGTCCAGTGGCTGCACGTACCCGGAGTCATAGTAGCCGCCGCCTTCATCGAAGGTGACGAAGATTGCCGTGTCCTTCCAGAGAGTTGGATTGTTCTTGACGGCATCCACAATTTTCTTGGTGAAGCCTTCGAAGAGATTCAACTTTGAAGATGCTGGATGGCCATCGACTAGCCCGCTCGGCTTCACGAATGAGACAGCCGGCAGTGTTCCGTTCTTGATGTCATCGTAGAGATTCGTCGTGTCCTGGATATGCGCGGTACGAACAGCGGCATTCGCCATGATCGAGGTGTCGAACTGAAATGGATTGCAGATAGCGCAGTATTCATCGGTGTTCTTGCCAATGGCACTGAAATTCAACTGGTATGGGTCGGGTACATAGTTATTCCACTGATCGCCGTAATACTTCCACGAGATATTCCTCTTGATCATTACGTCGCCAATGCTGCGAACCGAGGACGGCGGAATGGTGAAGACCGTGTTGTTCTTGTTTTTGTCGGTGTAGGCATTGTTGCCATTGCCGAAGTAGCCCGGGTTGTAGTTGTTCAGCAGGTAGTAGTGGCCGGCCTGGCAGCGCGCGGGAACCTTCGGTTCCAGCGAGTGCAGATACTTCACGATCGGTCCGACGCCAGGCTGGGTGGTATCCGAGCACTCCGAATAAGAGCCGCCGCCGAAAGATGGTGAGCCAAAGGAGCCGCCGCCGTAACCATCTTCCGTATACCAATTGTTTGTTTTGGGAGCAGGATTGGGATTCTCAATCTCGTCCACAACTCCCGCATTCGCGGTGCCTGCCCCAACCAGCATCTTATGCGGCGGGGTGGCGGGGTTACCCTTGCCGTCGCTGAACCAGATCATGTCGCCGTGGCCGAGCATGATGTGGTTGGCGCCGGTGCCACCGTTGACGGACTGGTGGAAGTTGTCGCTCATCGAATACTGATCCGCGAGCTTCTTGAAGTAAGGCACGTCGCCGTTCTGGACGTTATAAAAGCCCATTGCGGTCGAGCCCTCGCCGGTGGTCACTGCGGTGGGTGAATAATTCTGTGCTGAAGTTTGCCGGCTGCATTGAGGCCGTTTGCGCCGGCGCCCACCGTCGTTTCAACCCAGGGAAAGAGGTCTGAACTGCAGCCGGAAGGATTGTTCTCGGTTGCGTTGTCGGCGTTGCAATCCAACTGCTGCCACATCTGATAGAAGCGGTGAACTGGGCTCGCTGCATACGAGTTGTAGGTAAACATGGCTCCATTGGTCAACTGGAATGGCCCAGGAGGCAGTTTCTTCACACCGTTGATGCGGGTGTCAGGAGTCTTCGCGGTCAGCCCGGTGCCGCCGGTCACGAGAAACCCGTAGTAGGCCGCCGGAAGTCCGTTTTCAGATTGCTTTGCTAGAGAGAGGCTGTCGTTCTTGACGAACGAATCGGTAGGTCCCCCGACGAGTGGAGCAGGAAGAACATTTCCCTGGAAATCGTGCTTATCAGGGCTCAGCAAAAATGCGTCTGGCGCCTGATCTTTTGCTGCGTCCTGCTCGGCCTTGGGAAAATTCGGGCCGGGCGTACCGTCCGCTTTCACAATGCCTTGCGAGAGAAGATTCCAGACTTTCTCACCTTTTTTCGGAACATACGTAGCGAAGACGTGATCGAAGCTGCGATTCTCGCCGATGATCACGATCACGTGCTTGATGGGTGTAGCCGTGTCGTCATCGCGCGATGGCTGGTTGTTCGACAATGGAGCGGCAAAAGCGCTCCCGATCGCCAACTGGAAGACAGCGGCGGAGATTAATCCCGTGTGGATCACCCGCGTCGCTGTGGCTGCCAACTGCTTTGCGTTCATACTGCCTCCTGGTCAAGGCATGATGCCTCGCCCGTCAGGGAGCATAGGTTGGCGGCTATTGCAGGGACATGTTCGCTTGTTGAACTATCGATGAATTAGAAACTGTCACAGAACGCGAAGTAACCGCGATTTTATCTCCGTAGAGATTTTTCCTGAGGCGCAGTTTTTACACGGCTGCCGTCGGAGGAAGTTGCCTGTGACGTTGAACCGCCTTTGGATCCCGAAGGATCGACGCGGATCGATCCCATCATTCCTTTGTCTTCATGTTCCAACAAGTGGCAGTGATAGGGGAACATGCCGATCGTATTCGGGTCGCGGAAATCCATCCGCAGGCGCACGCTGGGATATGCCAACGTGTGTCCATTGAAGTAAGGCACGTTGACCGTATCGCGAACAAAATTTTCACGGATGTTCTGTCCCATGTATTGCAGCAGCAGAAAATGCAGTTGGTGTATATGAAACGCGTGTAGCTCGCTCGAACGATTCTCGATGATCCAGTCCTCGACCGTTCCCTGCTGCGCGACGATATTCGGGATATCCGAGTTCATATCAAACATCTTCGGCGTCTGCCCATCCACCGTGAGATAGAACTCGACGGCACTCGTAGGATCATTGGGATCGGCCAGCTTTTCGGAGAAGTACAGGTGTCGCACCCGCACCGGCTGCACATTGCCAATCCACGCGTCGCTCGGCGGGGGCAGCAGCTGCGGCGTCCGCTCCAGCGTGGATCGAGGCTCCGGCGCGTTGGAAGATGTGACGATTGCAGCGAGCGCACGATTCGGATCATTCTCCCCACCCGGGCCTGTATCTACTGTCCGCGTCACCAGCAGGCCCGTCATGCCCGCCGCAGGCCCTTGCACGATGAATTCCACGCGTGCGCCCGGTGGAACGCCAAGGTGCGTTTGCCAACTGACAGCATCGCCCGCGCCATTTTGATCAATGGGCACGCCATCCATCGCTACCAGGCCCAGCGGCTGCGGCGAGCGCTGAAACAGGACTTCAAGATTGAGATAGGTGATCGCGGATGCGTTCAACACACGCCACAGTTGCCGCTCGCCCGCGCGCATTCGAATCACACCCGGCGGATAGTCGGGGTAAGGAACAGGAACATAGTTGATCGATAAGTCCTTCGCGGGCTTACCGAAACCAGTGCCGTTGTTCGTGGCATCGCCATCGCGATCCACCATGAACTTAGGAACCACTGGCTCGGAAGCGGCAGGCGCCGCATTGGGATGCATCAGATCCTGATCGCGAACGATGAAGACACGCTCCGGCAGGCCGGAAACTTCCTTCTTCGCTCGCTCGATTCCCTCCACAATCAGCGCGCCCGACGCCCCGCCAAGCAATGCCCCTTTGCTGAAGCCGTGGATATGCGGGTGATACCAATACAGACCCGGCGGCTCATCCTGCGGTATGCGGAAGCGATATTCGAACGGCGCATCGCCCGGCTGCACCGACGTCTTCATCACATCGTCCTGATGACAGGTGGGCGGAATCGTCAGCCCATGGAAGTGCAGATTGGTGGACAGCGGACCCATGATGCCGCTGGTACAGGGCCGGTTCGCATTCTCGACGTTACCGTGATGATGCATCTGCCGTGGCGCATCGCTCGCGGGTCCCTGATCCGTGAGCGCATTCTTCAGATGAATGATGACTTCATCGCCGGGGCTCACTCGAAGGTTCGGCGACTCGCGGCCTTCCGCATCGGTGTAGCAGTAGCGAGTCGTGCCGTCGGCCTGCCGGGAATTCCTCGCCGTCAAGGTCACTTCGAGCACGCCATTCCTGCTGCGCACATCCGCGGGCTCTTCCACTGTGCTGCCGGGCTGCGGGCGAGGACACGGCTCCTGAGCCACTGTTGCCGATGGCAAAGCCGCTTGCGGCATGGCGGAAAGCAAGGCCCCAATTGCAATCAGCATGCGATGCAGGAATGAGCGAGCACGTCGACCGGCGCTCGCGTGAATGGTCAGGGTAAGCAGGATTGTCACCGGAACATTCTTCCAAGCCTATGCCGGGATGGTGTGAACGAGCGATGAAGAACGTCGAACTTTTTACAATTGCTCGCCGCGATGGCTTCTCAGCCGTCTCTGCGATCCTCCGGGAGACCTTGTCGCGAGCCTTACTATATGAACCGGCGATGAAAAGGGAGCATGGATGATTCGCAGGTTCGTCAAAAGCATCTTTGATCGATACAAAACTTCACTGGCCAGAAAGCTGGCTCTGGCCATCTTCTTTGCTGCCATGGTTCGGCCGCTTGCGGCGCAGCACGATCAGCCGAGAAGGCCGATGCAGCCCAAGCTCGAGGATGGAGCCGAGTATCGCTGGCTGAATAAAAAGGTGATCGACTTCCGCCTGCTGGATAGCATGGAAGACCTCGCGAACTGGTCCTTCAAGGGCGAAGGAGAGATGGCGCTTTCCGCCGACTACAAGAAGGACGGGCAGCACTCCCTGAAGATCCAGTCCACCTTCAACATCGCCCGCGTCGATGGCAACGGCGAGTGGGAAGATCTGATTGCGACGCGTAAGTTCCCCGGCGAAGACTGGCGGAAGTACAACCGCATCTCGCTATGGGTATACGCAGACGTTGCCGGGGCTCCAGCGCTTGCGGCGTCTCTCACACTGCATAATGAGGGCGCCCACCTGCTGCCGGACCAGTACAACGAAGGGCGCGACGAATCGCTGCTGCTGAAGAATCATGCGTGGACCCATCTTGTGTGGGAGATCGCGCCGCTCGATCGCGACAAGGTCACGGCCCTCGACTTCGCCTATAGCCTGCCGAAGATGTTCCCCGATCCCGGCGACCACACCGTTCTCTATATCGATCAACTGGAGTTACAGACCGTCGCTCCCGATCACGTGGAGGGATGGAACGTTGCCGCGGGCGAGATAGCCTTCAGCCACAGCGGATACACCGGCGGCTCTTCGAAATCCGCCATAGCCAGCGACCTGACAGCGCGCGAGTTTTCCGTCATCGACCAGACCACCGGCAAGGTAGTTTTTACGAAGCCGGTCGAAGAGAAACAAACCGGCCTGGGTAATTACCAGGTATTGAACTTTTCCGAGTTACAGAAGCCGGGAACCTACCAGATCCGCGCCGGCAGCGAGCTCACTCGCCCCTTCCTTATCGGTGACAACGTTTGGGACAGCAGCGTCTGGAAGACCCTCAACTTCATGTACAGCGAACGCTGCGGAACCGTAGTTCCCGGCATTCACGGCATCTGCCACCAGGACGACTACACCGTTCATGGCGACAAGCGCATCGTTGTCAATGGCGGCTATCACGATGCGGGCGACCTGACCGCGACGGGAAATATCACCGGGATGACCTACGCGCTGCTCTCCTACGCGGAGCGCCTCGAGCAGCAGCAGGAAAACCCCGACCTTCGCGGCCGACTTCTGGAAGAAGCGAAGTGGGGCCTGGCATGGATTCTCAAAACCAGCTTCGGCGACGGATATCGCAGCAGCGGGCAGTTGATCAGCTACTGGACCAACGGCATCATGGGCGATGCGGACGACCGCTTCGGACAGGCGGTGAATGATCCGGAGTGGAATTTCCGGGTCGCCGCCGATGAAGCACTCGCCGCGCGCGTATTGCGAGATAGCGATCCGGAGCTGGCACATCGCAGCCTGGCGACGGCGAAGGACGACTGGAAATTTGCAGTCGATGGTCTGAAAAACGCGCCGCCTCGTCCCGAAACCTACGGCGCCCAGGATGAGCTAGAGCGCATCTCCTTCGGAGCTATCGCGTCCGTCGATCTCTTTCGCGCCACCGGCGACAAGCAATACGCGGATGAGGCCATCGCGCTTGGCGATCTCATCCTGCAATCGCAAGAGCGCCGGCTGCAACCGTGGACCGTTCCGCTCACTGGCTATTTCTACTCCAGCCCGAAGCGCGAAAACCTCTTTCATCGTTTTCATATCGGGGAGGAGGAGCAGCCGGTCGTCGCGCTCGCTCATCTATGCGAGGCCTTTCCAGACAATGATGAGTGGATCAAGTGGTACGCAGCGATCGTCCTGCATTCGCGCTACTATCAGCAGGCCGTCGCGAGCTACGATGCACCCTACGATGTTCTCCCCGCCGCCATCTATCGCGAAAGTGAAGTACGTCTGATTCCGCAGGGCGAGAAGTGGCGCCCGCTGCGCGCCGCTGACCGTAATTCCTATCTCGACCAGGTGCACCACGGTGTGCACTTAGGCGGCGAATACTATCTCCGCAGATTTCCGGTCTGGTTCAATTTCCGCGGTAACTCCAGCGTGCTGCTATCCGAAGCCAAGGCTCTGTCTACCGCCGCAGAGATCCGCGGCGACCTTGGCGCACACGACCTGGCGCAAAAGCAGGCGCAGTGGCTCATGGGACGAAACCCGTTCTCTGCGAGCATCATGTACGGCGAAGGCTACGACTGGACGCCGCTCTACAGCGTTCGCTCCGGTCAGATGGTAGGCGCTCTTCCCGTAGGCATTGAGACCAAAGGCGACAGCGATGCACCATATTGGCCTACGCAGATCTGCTGGACATATAAGGAGGTCTGGAGCCAGCCTGCGGGCGAGTGGATCTGGCTGATGAGCGATCTGAACGGCCCCGCGGTGGTCCGCGGCATCACCGGCTCCGATAGCCATGAGCCCATCGAATTCCGCGATGAGCATTCGGGTATCACCAAGTCCGTGGCACCCAATGGCAACGCATTCCGCATTCTTCTGCCACAAGGCTACTACGCCGTCCGGCAGGGCACCGCCCGCACAGCGTTCACAGCACTCTCAGGCGGAAGCTATCAGATCGACCTGCGGCGCGAGAAAGCCGTCGACTATAGCGTGACGGCAGAGAGGGAAGCCTCAGGCGACATCATCCTGCGCATCACCGCGCGTGGCACAGGCCGGCATACATTCTCGCTGCGCACAGACAATCTCGAATTGAAGGATGCACCGCAGCAGACCGCGACGCTTACTTCCGAAAAGGTCGGCAATGTGACCTGGCACGCCCATGTTCTTTCAGCCGATACACCCTGGGTAGCGGTCGTGATTGCTGACAATGCACTCGCCAATCGCCGCGAGGTCACAGGCACAGCGCCGCTCAACTTGAGCCACGGCAACTGATACGCGACACTACACCGCATCATGGAAGATGATGCCGAGCGTATGCCGGTGTCCGCGGCGGATCCGGCTCACGCCGTGCCGCAGATTCACGCGATAGATGCCGCGCGCCCCCTGCATAGGCCGGTGGTGCACGGCGAATGCTACCGCGTCGCCCTGCCGCAGCGGCACCACCTCCACACGCGACTGCATGCGCGGGCGCTGCTCCGTCAGCACAAAATCACCGCCCGCAAAGTCCAGCCCCGGCTCGGAGAGCAGGACCGCTACCTGGATGGGGAACACATGCTCGCCGTATAAGTCCTGGTGCAGACAGTTGTAGTCGCCTGCGCCATACTGCAGCAGCAGCGGCGTGGGACGGCGCTGGCCCGCATCGTGGCAACGCTCGAGAAATGCCGCATGTTTCGCCGGATAGCGCAGTTCGATCCGCAACGCTTCGTTCCAGCGGTTAGCAATGGGTGCCAGCCGCGGATACAGATTGGTCCTCAGCTCCTCCACCAGCCTGGGCAGCGGATACTGAAAATACTTATATTCGCCGCGCCCGAAGCCGTGTCGCGCCATCACAACCCGGCTGCGAAACGCCGCGTCCTCCGGATACATCGCCCTGAGCGCTTCGCATTCCTCCGGGCCCAGTAGTTGTTCGAGCACCGCGCCGCCATATTCATTCAGATCGGCCTCCACCTGCTCCCAGGTGATGCTGCTCAACCGATCCGGGATCGTTTCCGTCGTCACTTCCCTCTTCATAAATCCAATTTAGCGGCGGGGCTGTGGCCACGCACTCCATTTCTTGCGCTGAAATTCCCGCGCCTCACTGCTCCTCGACAATCACAACGTCCCACGGTTGGACCGTCACTTTTTCGCCGTGAGCAACGCGATGTCCCGTAGGCAAGTCGACACCACTTCCCGCCGTATAGGTAAACTGCTGCGGGTCGCTCGAGTAGTTCAGGAAATAGTTCACTCGCTTGCCGGCTTGATTCTCGCCATGCTTCGCATGCACGGGCGCCGGCAGATCCAGATCCGGCTCCGCCACTCCTGCATCCTTCACCGCATCCTGAACCACGCGCCGCTGCAACTCGTCGGAGAGATAGGTGCCCTCGTAGGTCAGCGTGCCCGCGCCGTATTCATTGCGCGTGATCGCCGGCCATTTGCCGAAGAATGGATGGTCATACCAGGCCAGCGCCTTCGCATGCTCCGGCATCAGGAACTCCGCCCAGTAGCTCACCTTGTTGTCCGCGCCCGCGCCAAACGGGTCGCCTTTCAACGCCAGCGGATGCTCCAGGTTTGAAAATTCCTGGTAGCTGAATCCCGCCGCCTCGCGCAGCGGCCCCGGCGCGCGCACCCAGCGCACTGCCGAATCCTCATTCGCGAAGCCGCTCTTGAAGGTCATCAGCACATGGCCGCCGCCCTTCACATAGGCGGCAATCTTTTCGAGCAACGCATCATCCGCGATGTACAGCGACGGAACGATCAGCAGCTTGTAGCGCGAGAAGTCCGGGTCCTGCGGAAACACAAAGTCCGTCCCCACATTCAGCCGGTAGAGCGAGTGATGCAACTGGTTCACCAGCGAAGCGTAGTCCGCCGCCGGCGGCGCAAACGACCACTGCGGCCCTCCGCTAGTAAACGGCATGAAGGAAATCGCATTCAGCGAATCGACGCTCCACAGAATCGCCACCTGATTGGTGATCTTCAGGTTCGCCAGCTCCGGCGCGATGCGCTTCAGCTCATTACCGGTGCGCGACACTTCCGCGTATGCGCGGTTCGGCTCGAGATCGTGCGACAGCACGCCCTTCCAGTACGTCTCCTGCCCCGAGTGAATGGACGCCCAGTGCCAGTACTCGATCATGTTGGCGCCATTCGACAGGTGCGTGTACACATCCAGCCGAAGCTGGCCATCGTACGGCGGATACTGAAAGGCCGATGTCCAGTCCGTGGTCTGCGCGTTCGTCTCCGTCACCAGGTAGTTCGCATGCTGCAGGGAACGGCTGTAGTCGCCCTGCACCGTCTGCGTCCAGCCATCCATCTTGTCCTGCGTGCCGTGATAGATGTTGTCGGCAACAACATCGAGCGAGCGGCTTACGTCGTACTCATTTACATCCTTCTTCATCATGCTGCCGTAGTCCGTGGTTACAAACTGGCGCGGCCCACGGTGTTCGCGAACAAGCTCAGCCTGCCACGCCAGAAAATCCGTCACCCGCATCTGCTCCCAGCGTGACCACTCCAGCTTGTATCCCGTGCTCTGCGCGCTATCGCGTGTCGGCAGGTTCTCCCAGCCATTCACGTCTTCGCCCCAGTAGTTCAGGAACCAGCGCTTGTTCAAATTGTCGGTAGTCCCAAACTTCTCCTTCAGGTGCTTCACGAAACCGGCGAATACATCGTCATTCGACGCGCCATAGGACGCTGTCTCATTGTCGATCTGCCAGCCAATCACGTAAGGATTGTTCTTGTAATGCTCGACCAGATTCGTGATCAGGCGATTCGCGTAACGGCGATAGTCGACGTTGTCCGTATCCATGTTCTGCCGCATCCCGTAGAAGCTCTTCGCTCCGCCCAGCGGCCGCGCCAATATCTCCGGATGCTCTCGATACATCCACGTCGGAATCGAATAGGTTGGCGTCCCCATGATGACCTTGATCCCGGCCTTGCCCATCGCATCCACCACGCGGTCCATCCACGCGTATTCGAAGCGGCCATCCTCCGGCTCCCACAGGCTCCACGTCGACTCGCCCATGCGCACCACGTTCAGCCCCGCCTTCTTCATCATCGCGATGTCCTGGTCCAGCCGCTCGTAAGGCTCGTACTCGTGGTAGTACGCCGCACCGTACAGAACCTCAGCCGGAGTCGCCACAGAGATTTTTCGCTGCGCTTCGGTCTGTGCGGCCTTTGCATCCGACGCACCTTGCGCAAACGAGAGGGGCGCTCCCACGATCAGCACAGCAGTGAACCAGGCAGCACACCGCACTGCTCTACGGCGCAACTCTTTCGTCGGCTTGACGAAATCGACTCCATGCTGCGCAACATTTCGCCCCATCGTTCTCTGTTGCATTCCGCCTCCTGCGCTGTCTGCGATTGCGAGCTCTTTCGGCTCGCGTTGGAGAGTCTACACTTCGCCCGCGAAAAGCGTTTTCCGGGAGCCCCTGCGCATACAGAACCTGATCCTGTCGTCTGCAGCGGAGGCCTATCCCATTTCGCTGGCGCGTTGTTGCGGTCACCCTCTAAAATTCCCGCCATTCTCCCCGAATCTGGTCCAAAGATCCGAGACCGCCAATGCCAGTCGTCCGTCACAACCCTTTCGCCATCGCCGTCGCAACCTTGATCTACTTCTTCCTCGGCGCCGCGTGGTTCACCATGTTCATGAATCCGTGGCTCGCCGGCATCGGCCGCACCATGGCGGAATTGAAAGCCTCGGGCGTGCCGCCATGGTTGGGGTACGTGGTCGCGCTGGTCATGACCGCCATCCTCGCCGTCGCGCTCTCGTGGATCATCCAGGCCACCGGCCCGCAAACCGCTGCACGCGGCGCCACCATCGCAGCCGCGCTGTGGTTCGGGTTCGTCTTCACCACGTGGGCCACCGAGTATGCATTCGAAGCCCGCGGCCTCTCCATCCTCGCCATCAACACCGGCTATCCGCTGGTTGGCATGCTACTGATGGGCCTAATCATCGGCGGCTGGAAAGCGAAGGCGCGCGCCGCCTGATCTCGTGCACTCCAACACGATGTTTGGAGCCGATATACTCAGGGAAAGGATTCCCTGGGAACATGGCAACGCAAAGTGGCTCGATCGCACGCCGGGCCCCCGATCAATTTCTGGATCAGATTCTCGCGCGTACACGCGCCGACCTGGCGCTCCGTATCGGGCGCACGCCCCGCGCGAAGCTGGAGCAGCAGGCGCTGCAGCACACCCCGCGCGGTTTCGCCGCTGCACTGCGCAGTCACTCCGGCAGCAGCGGCCCTGCCGTCATCGCCGAGTTGAAAAAAGCCTCGCCCTCCAAAGGGCTCATCCGCGCCGACTTCTCTGCCGCCACGCTCGCGCCGGCCATGCAGGCTGGCGGCGCCGCGGCGCTCTCCGTGCTTACCGACGAGCCGTTTTTCCAGGGCAGCCTCGCGAATCTGCAGGCCGCCTCCAGCGCCACAAGCATCCCCTGCCTGCGCAAGGACTTCATTCTCGACGAGTATCAGATCGTCGAAGCACGCGCCCATGGAGCAGACGCCGTCCTGCTCATCGTTGCCGCGCTCACCGACGCTCAACTCGAAAAACTCTCCAAGGCCGCCCGCGATTACGCACTCGATGTGCTCTGCGAAATCCACAGCAGAGAAGAGGCCCGGCGCATTCGTCACCTGGGATGTAGCATGTTCGGTGTGAACAATCGCGACCTGCGCACCTTCGATGTGCGGCTCGAGACTTCGCTTGAGCTCGCCGGCGAGCTTCCTCCCGATGCGCTGCTCGTCACCGAGAGCGGCATCAACGATCCTGCCGACTACGCCCGCCTGCATGCCGCCGGCTACCGGGCGTTTCTTATCGGGGAAACCTTCATGCGTCAACCCGATCCCGGCCGCGCGCTCGCCACCTGGATTCAGGACGCGATGAAACACGCCGCCTTGAGCACGGTTCCCTCCTGACCTATGTGGATCAAGATCTGCGGAAATACCAGTCTTGCCGATGCACAGCACGCCGCGAACAGCGGCGCCAGTGCGCTTGGTTTCATCTTCGCGCCCAGCCCGCGCCGCGTGACTGTGGAGCAGGTGCGCGCCATCTCCCCGCATCTGCCGCGCAACGTGGAGCGCTACGGCGTCTTTGTGGACGCAAGCTTTGACGAGATCGTCACAGCGGTGCGCGACGCCGACCTCACCGGTGTCCAGCTTCACGCCAATGACGATGCCGATCTTCCGCGCCGCCTGCGAGCGCACTTCGCCGCCGAGCCCGCATCCGCCCCGATCAGCATCCTCGCTGTGCTCGCCTTCAGTGACGACATGGAGCCGCAGATCGAGGCCATCGCGCGCGCTGCTGCCCGTGACGGCGCCATCGATGCGCTGCTGATCGACTCACGCAGTCCGATCGGTCACGGCGGCACCGGCACGCGTTATGACTGGCAGGCCGCGCAGCATATGTTCCGCAGAGTCGCGCCGCAACTGCGGCTCATCGCCGCCGGCGGCCTCAATCCTGACAATGTCGCAGAGGCCATACGCACCCTTACTCCCTGGGGCGTCGACGTGGCCACGGGAGTAGAAGCCGCCCCCGGCCGCAAGGATCCGGCTCGCGTCGCAACCTTCACCCGCAACGCGCGCGACACCTTCGCCCAGTTGGAAAAACCGCGTCGGCCCCGCGCTGCCCAGGGCTGAACCCGCGATACTCCTCGCACGGCGAACGCGATACCCTAGAGCTAGAGGCAGATCGCATGGAGACCCTGACCCCCACCCGCCCCGGCCGCTTTGGCGATTACGGCGGCCGCTACGTGCCCGAAACATTGATGGCCGCGCTCGAGGAACTCGAGACCGCCTACGAGCAGGCCAAGGCCGATCCCGTCTTTCGCACCGAGCTCGACTCCCTGCTGCGCGACTACGCCGGCCGCCCCACGCCGCTCTATTTCGCACAGCGGCTCACCGAACGACTCGGTGGCGCGAAGATCTATCTCAAACGCGAAGACCTGCTCCATACCGGCGCGCACAAAATCAACAACTGTCTAGGCCAGGGGCTGCTCGCGCAGCGTATGGGCAAGCACCGCATCATCGCGGAGACCGGCGCCGGCCAGCACGGCGTGGCCACTGCCACAATCTGCGCGCTGCTCGGCATGGAGTGCGTCGTCTACATGGGCGAAGAGGACATGCGACGCCAGGAGCTGAATGTCTACCGCATGCGCCTGCTCGGTGCGGAGGTGCGCGGCGTCAGCTCCGGCTCGAAGACGCTGAAGGACGCCATCAACGAAGCGATGCGTGACTGGGTCACCAACGTGCGCACCACGCACTACCTGCTCGGCAGCGTGCTCGGCGCACACCCGTACCCCACCATGGTGCGCGACTTCCACCGCATCACCGGCGAGGAGATCCGCCGCCAGATTCTTGAGAAGGAGGGTCGTCTGCCCTCTGCCGTTATCGCCTGCGTGGGCGGCGGCTCAAACGCGATGGGTGCCTTCTTCGACTTCGTGCGGGATTCGCAGGTCAAGCTCATCGGCGTCGAAGCCGGTGGCCGCTCCACCGCGCTCGGCGAGCATGCCGCGCGCTTCAGCGGCGGCGCACCCGGCGTGCTGCAGGGCACCTTCTCCTACGTGCTGCAGGACGAGCACGGCCAGGTCTCGCTCACCCACTCGGTCTCCGCCGGACTCGACTACGCCTCCGTCGGCCCGGAACACGCCGAGATGCACGACTCTGGCCGCGCCACCTATACCTCGGCCACCGATCAGCAGGCGCTCGATGCGACCGTGATGCTCTCCCGCACCGAAGGCATCGTGCCCGCGCTCGAAAGCGCGCACGCGGTCGCCGAAGCCATCCGCCTCGCACCGACATCGCTGCCCGAGGACATCTTCGTCGTCAATGTCTCCGGCCGCGGCGACAAGGACATGGGCATCCTCGCGCGCGAGCTCAAACTCAGCGGAGCGGACGCCTAGCCGCGCCGAGATGATTCACTCCACGCCATCGCCCGGGGCCACGGCCCTCGCTGGCATTTCGCGCAGCCATGCCAGATCTCTCTGCACTCTCTTCCACTGGTCGCGATCGCGTTTGGTCGTAATCGGCGCACCCGGGGCCGCATAGTAATTCAGGATGTCGCGCTTCAGCCCCGGAGGCACTGGGGTCTTCTGCTTCTCCGTGATCTCCTGCAGCAGTCGCGCGTAGGTCCGGTCTGTCAATCCATACGCGCCGGGTTTCGTCCAGTTGCCCGTGTCCAGGTCACGGTTGGGCAGCCCCAGCGGCATTGCCGGCAACAGGCGCAGCTCGTCCACTCGTCTTGCATACAGTGTGAGCGTCCGTTTCAGACTGCTGTAGTACAGGTCCTCCGTCTCCGCGCGCGGCCCGCGGATCTTCAAAATCCTCACCGCGCCGATCGGCGGCAGAATCCAGATCACTCCCGCCAGCAGATGCTGCACGATGCTCGGATCGCGATAGGCAGTGGCCCATGCCGGCATATACGGCGCATGTTGCAGATATGGCTGGATCGCTTCGAACGACTGCGGATCGCCCTTGGGAAACTTGCTGCGATGAAGGACAATCTCTGCTTTTGCAAATCCAGGAATGAAGTTGCGAATGGACGTGCGATAGCTCCGGATGGAAGCGCGGCCCGTCTTCCCCATCACGCCGGTAAATGTCAGACCGTAGGTTTCAAAGAACGCCTGCTCGAGCAGGCGGCGCGGCACCAGCAGCCCGACGCGGCGTTGATAGCTGGTAGGCGCGAGTCGCCTGCGCGACAACTGATCTACATCGAACGAAAACTCGGTTGCCACATATTCTCGCGGCGCATTTTCATAGGTCACGATCGATCCATACTTTTTCGCGAGCTTCGGGTATTCGATTGCCGTCGCCGGGCTGATTGCATCCGCGTGCCCCACCGAATCACCCACGTAGTGAGACAGCGCACCCAGTGCAAACGCGTATTCGTTCACATTGCGGGCATTGCGCAGCAGGCTTTCGACGAAATCTCCCGTTCGCACATAATGGGTCAGATCGCTGAAGAACTGCCGGCTGAACGGGTAATAGCCCGCGTCCTGGATAGCGCAGCCGCCATATGCATAGGCGTGCGCCTCCTGCAGCTCTGCCACCGTAGTGCCTGGATAGCGGCTCAGCAGCAGCGGCCGGATCACGCCGTTCCAGCTCAGGTCGATGATCGCCTGATGCGTCAGCACCGAGTACGCTGCAACCTCTTTCGGCCCCGCCCACAGCATGGCCGCGATCAGCACATACGCCATCGCACGGGTCAGCCATGTCCGCCGTGGTCTTTCATCGCAGCGAAGCTCCAGCGCCTTCACCGCCCTCCCTCGCAGCACGCACCGGCCTGCCGGGCGGCTCGGTTCTCTTCGGACGTAAAATGGGAATTCATGTCCATCCATTTCTCGCGGCGACCCGGCCTCGTCGTCTACCTTACCGTTGGTGATCCCGATCTCGCCACCACGCGCGCGATTGCGCTCGCCGCCATCGATGCCGGCGCAGACGTGCTCGAGCTCGGCGTGCCCTTTAGCGATCCGCTCGCCGACGGCCCCGTCATCGAGCGTGCCAGCCATCGCGCCGTCGCCAACGGCACCACGCTGGGTGACGTCCTCACCCTCGCACGCGAGCTGCGCGCCGCTCGTCCGCAGGCCGGCCTCGTCATCTTCTCCTACCTCAACCCGATCCTTCGATATGGGCAGAGCGAAGCGGGCGAGCGGAGCGGCGTGGGCATTTTTGAGCGGTTTACGACCCACGCAAAAGCCGCCGGCGTCGATGGCGTGCTCGCCATCGATCTCACCATCGAAGAGGCCGAAGGCCGCTATCTCGAGGCAATGCGCGCCGCTGGGCTCGCCCCCATCTTCCTTGCAGCGCCCACCAGCACGGACGAACGCCTGCGCCGCGTCGCCGCTGTCAGCCAGGGCTTCATCTACGCTATCTCGCGCGTCGGCATCACCGGCACACAGCAGACGCTCGCCACCGAAGCTCGGAATTTAGTGGAGCGCCTGCGCCGCTATACGGCTCTGCCGATCGCGCTGGGCTTCGGCGTCTCGAATGCTGCCCACGTGGCCGCCCTCGGGGAATTCGCCGACGCCGCCGTCATCGGCAGCGCCATCGTCGGATTGATCGAGAAGACCGCACCCAAAGATGCCCCAGCGGCAGTGGCACAATTCATCGAGGGGCTGCGGCCGGTCGCTGCAGTTCGCTAAGCGGAACGTGTCATCCTGAGCGTAGCGAAGGACCTGCAGTCCGCCCGTGGTGCCGCAACACTCGTCGTGACATGGAAACTCAAACGCCCGAGGCTTATGAATGGATATCAGTGACTGGCGTACGAAAATCGATGCACTCGACCTGCAGATTGTCGAGCTCCTGAACCGGCGCGCCGAAGCGGCCCGCGCTATCGGTGTGCTCAAGGAAACCACCGACATGCCGGTCTACGAACCAGGGCGCGAGCAGATCATCTTCGACAACGTGCGCTCCCACAATCGCGGCCCTCTGCCAGACACGGAACTCGTGTACATCTACCAGCGCGTCGTCGCGGTCATGCGTTGCCTGCAGCGCAACGAGCTAGCCTCCCGGGAGCCGGACTGTCCCTGAATCATGCCGCGCAAACCACTCTGCTAAAGTGTTCGAGCGCGCAGTCTGCCGCCAGGCGAGCCGCTCTACTGCATGTCACTGTCTGACCTACTCTTCGGCCGCCCTCTCGCGAACTCCGAGCAGCGCGCCGAGCACATCGGCCCCTCCGCCGGCGTTCCCATCTTCGGACTCGACGCGCTCACCTCCGCGGCATACGGACCGGAGGCGGCGCTCGCCCTCCTCATCCCGCTGGGCATAGGCGGCGTGCACTACATCATTCCCGTCTCACTCGCCATCATCATCCTGCTGGTCATCGTCTTCTTCTCCTACCGGCAGACGATCGACGCGTACCCCAACGGCGGCGGCTCCTACACCGTGGCGTCGGAGAACCTGGGCACCATTCCCAGCCTGCTCGCCGCCGCCGCACTCATGATCGACTACGTGCTCACTGCCGCCGTCGGCATCTCCGCCGGTGTCGGCGCGCTTGTCTCCGTCGATCCCGGACGGTTGCAGCAGCACACGCTCGGCCTCTGTCTCGCCATTCTGCTCGTGATCACGGTGGTGAATCTCCGCGGCGTGCGCGAAACCGGCGGTGCGTTTCTCATCCCCACCTATCTCTTCGTCGGCACGCTGCTTACCGTCATCGCCGTGGGGCTGGTCAAGGCCGTCCTCAGCGGCGGTCATCCGCATCCGGTCGTCGCGCCGCCTGCGCTCCCACCCGCCACAGAGGCGGTTTCGCTCTGGCTCATCCTCAAAGCTTTCGCCAGCGGCTGCGCTGCCCTGACCGGTGTTGAGGCGGTCTCCAACGGCGTCACCGCCTTCCGCGATCCGCGCTGTCAGAACGCGAAGAAGACGCTCACCATCATCATCTCGGTGCTCATCGTTCTGCTCGCCGGCATCGCCGTGCTCTGCCGCATCTACGGCATCGGTGCGGTCGATGCCGACTCACCGCATTACCAGAGCGTGATCTCCGAGCTCACCGCAGCCGTCATGGGCCGCGGCGTCTTCTACTACGTCACCATCGCCGGCATCCTGATTGCGCTCTCGCTCTCCGCCAACACCGCCTTCGCGGATTTCCCGCGCCTCACGCGCGCCATCGCCCTCAACAAGTATCTGCCGGGCGTGTTCATCATTCGCGGCCGGCGCCTGCTCTACTCGCACGGTATTTACGCGCTCGCCACCTTCACCGCCATCCTGCTCATCGCCTTCGGTGGCGTGACGGTGAAGCTCATTCCGCTCTACGCCATCGGCGCGTTTCTCGCCTTCACCCTGTCGCAGGCCGGCATGGTGGTGCACTGGCGGCGCGTGGACGGTAAAGGCGCGCTCAGGCATATGCTCGTCAATGGTCTCGGCGCCTTTGCCACCGGCGTCACTGTTCTTGTCGTGCTCGTCGCCAAGTTTGTCGAAGGCGCGTGGCTCACCGCAGTGATGGTGCCACTGCTCATCTTCCTGATGCTGCGCGTCAAGCGGCACTACAATCGCGTGAACGCCGAGGTCGACAACCCGACACCCATCAATCTCGAAGACATCGAGCGGCCCATCGTCCTGATCCCGATGGATCGCTGGAGCCGCATCTCGGAAAAGGGCCTCCGCTTCGCCCTCATGCTCTCGGACGACATTCGCGCCATCCACGTGCACACCGGCGACGATCAGGACATCGAGGACAAAGACGACGAGCTCACGCCCATCTGGCAACGCATGGTTGTCGAGCCACTCCAGGCCGCGAAGCTTCCCATCCCCAAACTCATCATCGTGCGCTCACCGTATCGCTACATCGTTCAGCCGCTGGTCGACTGCATCCTCAAGATCGAAGCGGAGAATCCGCATCGCCAGATTGCGGTCATGGTGCCGGAGCTGGTGGTCAGCCGATGGTGGCAGAACCTGCTGCACAACCAGCGCGCACAGGTGCTCAAGCTGCTGCTCCTGGTCAAGGGCAGCCAGCGGGTTCTGGTGATCAACATCCCGTGGTATCTCAACAAGCCCGAATCGTCAGTTGGCGCGCTGAAACGCAGCGCTCGCGCGGGCTCGCCATAGCCCTTACTGCGAGGACTGTTCGCCCGGAAGCTACCTGATACGTAGCCACACGATCGATGCCTCAGCCTGCGGTTCGCTTCAGAAATCCAAGCCCGTCCATTGAACCCCGGGATATAGACTCGGCGCGCGGTAGGCGCGATACGACAGCGCAGGAGCAGGAGCAGTCAGCTTCCACACTGTCTGCGGGCTGCTCTGCGGCGTTACCTCGAAGATGCCCGTTCCGCCGGTTATGTAATAGCCGGCGAGGTCATATTCGATGTTGCCATTCTCGAGCGAACGCGTGTTCCCCCCAAAAAACGAATATTGCTGCGGCGGTATTATCTGATGAAAGAGAAACTTGGCCGTCTTCTGGTTCTCATTGACCTCGAGAACCGGAATGGTTGTATAACACTTGGCGCCTCCCTGAACGACACAACTGGTTCCATCGGCGAAGACCCGATCGTCGCCGTTATCCATTATTCCCAGCTTGAAATCTCCGGTCGTGTTGGAAGAAAAGAAGTACGGATAATGCTGCGCGTAGAACCAGTCTTCCGGAGCTTTATCTGTCGTCCCGTCGCTGTTCTGCAGAGTGAAATCGCTATCGGTGCCCGGGCCCAGATGCCATAGCACATCGCCCTGCCCCCCGCCGTCCCGATAGTCGATCTTGATGATCCAGTTCTGGTGCCGCAGCGAGAACAACAGATTGCCATCATCGGGCGAGTAGACGATCGCATTCGCATGCGTCCAGTCCGGGAAGAGATACGGGTGGCGATTCACATCGAGATGGTCGAAGGTGTCCCATACCCAGACAGGCTTCATATTCGGGTCCACGTCCACGATGGCATCCCCGAGAACTGTCGTAGGCGTGGTTTGTCCGGTAAGAGTCACCGATCTCACGGTACCGACCAGGAGAAGCCAATGCCCGTTCGGCAGCACGACGATCTCATGCGAAAAGCAGAGGGGCACGAGCGTGAATCCGGCCTGCTTGCAACGAGCTCTGGAGCGTCGTTATCGTCAGCTGCTTCACCGTGTTGCCTGCCAGATCGATCTCGCGAATCAGATTTGGAATGGTTGGATCGACCGGTCCCAGCACGGCGCTGGAGAGCGGTCCGCTTACTATGACGAAATCACCATTCGGGATTTGCTGGAATCCCTGAAGCTGGGTTTGTGAAAATGTTCCCGTTCCTACTACAGCGTCCTTGAATGGGTAGGTCCAAATGATATTTCCCTTCAGGTCGGTGGCCACCAGCGTAGGAATGTTGATTCCGATCCCGTCCACCATCTCGATACCAGGCTGCGGGTCCAATCCCGAAGTCGTTGTCGCCGTGAACCGCGCAGTGACCTGCGCCGGAATGCCGCCTGTCTGAAAGGTATGGTCGGTGTCGGCCACTGTCTTCGTTCCATCCTTGTAGGCCACCACGGCACGCATATGGTACGTAGCATTGGGCAGCATGCCGGCTACCAGGATCGAGACCTTGCCCCCTGCCGCCGGTGTGTCCACCTCCCATGTCTTTAAGGCATAGCCGGTATCGCGGCTGTACTCGATGCTGACCGTGGCCGGCTTCGGTACTGTGATGGAATAGGAAGCTACCTGCGGATTGTTGGTTCCGGCTATCTGGCTTGAGAAATCGGTTGTTGGCAGCGAGTTGCCCGAGCCGCCGCAGCCTGCCAGTACTCCCAGCACAAGTGCCGCGGGGAACGCCGCGCAATATTTCATTCCGCCTCCGAAAAGTGGCCCGTTCGGCTCTCACGCCAGGAGATACTCCCTGGCTACAAGCCGCACCCGCATCTTATGTGCACTTCCGCGGAATGGCTAATAAGAAGAACGCTGCTCACTCAGAAAAGTTTCGAGGCTTAGCAAGATCTTTCACGCGTGCCGTCTTGACCGGCTCAATGTACTGGCGATCCGTTCTCCGGAAGCAACGGCAAACTCACCCGCCGCGGCGCCGGCTGGCCGTTATCGAAGTGCTCCGTCAGCGTCCCGTTCAGGAAGTAGTAGCCCTTCTGCGCGCTGGATTGCACGCTGCCGCGCTCGATGGTGCCCGCAAAGCTCCACCAGATGCCATGCACCTGGCGCGTGATGAACGTAAGCTCCGCCGGCGATACCGTGGTGCGCGCGAAGAAGAAGGACAACGGCGCGCCCTGGTCGGATTCGCTATCGCCCATGCGGGTGAGATAGCCCTGCAGCCGGACCGAATCGCCATCCCCATTCAGGATGATCTCGATCACCTCCGCCGGATTCGGACTCAACGCATACGCGCCCGATGCTTCCTGGGGAAGATTCGTGCGCCCCGGCAGGAAGACGCCGTCCTCCGCCAGTGCCTGCTTTCGCCGCTGCAGGCGCGGTGATGGAAGTTGTTGCTGCGCACAGGCAAATGGCGTCGGAAGCGGCAGCAGGGAGACGAGCAGCACACCCGCAGCAACGCGCAGCAGCATCCGATGCCGCAGGCCTTGAAGATTACTGCCCAGCCATGCTCTTCTTCCGCGGCGCCTCAAACTCATCTCCCGATTGCCAGCCCTGCGTCGTCTTCGATGCCGATGCCAGCCAGCCCAGATCGAAACCGAACTGCGCCATCCGCGCATCGCCCCGGAAGTCCATCTCCGGTTTGTATTCATCGCTCGGCTGGTGATACCGCTCTGCAGTGTACTGCTTCATCTGCGTCTCGCCCCAGCTTGCGTCGTGTCCGGCAAACAGCGTGCCCTGCCCGATCGAAAACGCCGGGATGCCATAGCGCGCCAGCGAAAAATGATCCGAACGGTAGTAGTGTCCTGCACCCGGAAACTGGTCGGGCTGAATCGTCAATCCGAAATCTTTCGCCGTACTTTCCACTGTTGGATAGAACGTCGTCCGCTCCGCACCGGAGACCTCCGTCGAAGTCGGCACGCCAATCGGCAGCAGCATGTCGTAGTTCAAATCGAGCGCCAGGTCCTTCTGTGGCACCGGCGGATGCATCCCCAGATACTCCGACCCCAGCAGCCCCTGCTCTTCCGCCGTCACCGAGGCAAAATACACGCGATGCGGCGGCGGTGTTCCCGCCTTCGCAGCATCCGCGTAGGCTCGCGCCACCTCCAGCAGAATGCCGCAGCCGGTCGCGTTGTCCGCCGCGCCGTTGTAGATCGTGTCTCCGGTCCCATTTTTGTTCATGCCCAGGTGATCGAAGTGCGCGGTGTACAGGACCGACTGCTCCGGCCCCGCGCCCTTCGCCCCTACCATCCCGACGACGTTCTCTGAATCGAAGGAGCGCTTCTCGCTGACGATGTGCGCCTTCAGCCGCCATGTCGTCTCGCGCGACACATTGTGCTTGCCGGCTTCCTCGATTACATCGTCGATGTCATACCCCGCCGCCTGCGCAATCTTGCCGGCGATATCAAGCTGGATCCACGCCGCAGCCTCGAGCTTTGCATTCGGATCGCCCATCAGGTAGCTCTTCTCGCCCGACCACGAGCTCCGCACTACCTGCCACGGATAGCTCGCCAGGTCCTCGCGATGGATAATCAGCGCACCAACAGCGCCTTGCCGCGCCGCTTCTTCGTACTTGTATGTCCACCGGCCGTAGTAGGTCAGCGCCTTGCCCTTGAAGAATCCCGGATCCTCCGACGGTGGCTCGTTCACGATCACCAGCACCACCTTGCCCCGCACATCCACACCCTTGTAGTCGTCCCAGTTGTACTCCGGCGCATGGATGCCGTAGCCGACAAAGACAATCGGTGCATCGATATCCGCCACCGGCGCTCCGGTTTGGTTGTTGGTCACGAAATCGGCGCCATACTTCAGGGTCAGCGGCTCGCCACCCTTCGGCACCAGTTGAAAGCTCGTCTTGTCCAGTACCGTGCTCACGGCATAGAGCGGCACCTTCTGGTACCACGAGCCGTTGTCACCTGCGGGCATCAATCCATAAGCAGCAAACTGCTCTGAGAGATACTTCGCCGCCATGTGGTCGCCTTGGGTACCGGGACCACGCCCCTCCAGCTTGTCGTCCGCCAGGTATTTCACCGCAGCACGGATCCGCTCCGGATCTATATGCTGCGCCGCCTGCTGCGCCGCCGCTGGGACTCCCGCCACTTGCGGCACCGCCGAAGATCCCTGAGCTGTTTGCGCAAACGCCGGCATTGAAAGGGCGGTAATTGTGATTGCAAGAACAACACTTTGCGTCCTGTTGAAAGACATGCTCTGAAATCATCTCCGTGAGGTAAAGGGAAGGCTATCATCCATGGCCGCGCAAGTCTCGCAGGCCCCATAGGCGCGATTGCAAATCACTGCTGCTGCGGGCGGTACGCGCGAGTTGCGAACAGGCTTCACACTCGCTACCGGCACGCACCAGCATTGTCACCAAATGCCGATAAACAGATGACAAAGCTATGACTTTGCCCTGACACCTGCCTCGTTCCTGCAAGCGCAAGCTCCCGGATCAGGAGGCTCTTGTATGCAGGAGATGTGGAGCAGCATGAAAGCCGCAACAAATCGGCGCTCGTTCATGAAACATGGACTCGCCACAGCAGGCGTCGGGCTCCTGGCCGGCAGCTCTTTCGCTTTGGCGGAAGACGGACGAGAGGAGGAACATGAACACAGTGGTCGCCTTAGTCGAGGAGACGCAGCCCTGCTTCGCTTCGCGGCGGCAGCGGAAATCCTCGAAACCGACCTATGGGTGCAGTACAACGAGCTCTGCGGTATCCCGGATAGCGAAGTCCCGGGAGGCACCGGAAACCCCGCCTTTACCGCCGCCGTAGCCGTGCTGGACGCCGACATGGCGCAATACGTCCACGACAACACCGACGATGAATTCACCCACCAGAACTTCCTGAATGCGTACCTGAAGTCGAAGGGAGCAGACCCGGTCAGCCTGGAACACTTCCGCAATCTGCCCGGCAGCACTGCGACTGGCTCCAGCGGTAAGCCACGGCTCACTAACCTGATGCAACTCACGCTCGACACCAGTTGGTGGACGCGCTACCGCAGCAGCGCCAATAATCCGGATCTCGATCCGCACTTCACCTTCCCGCAGGCCATCCCCACCCTGGCGTGGGAGAACACACCGCGATTCCACGCACTGACGACGACACCACCGATCCAAACTTCCTTCAGGCCATCGCGAACACCGCCGGCTTCCACATGCCGACCATCGAACAAGGCGGCAACAGCCTCTATCCCGCCATGGCGCAGAGAGCCAGCAGCGTTGAAGTCCTGCGCATTCTGATCAGCATCGGACCTACGGAAACCATGCACTTCCAAACCTGGCAGGACAAGGCGGGAAATGCACCGCCACTGACGGCGGTCGATCCGATGACTGGCGTATCGGTCACCTTTCCCGATTTGAATTCGCCACCCTTTGGCGGCGAAACCTACCAGACCAACCTCATCATGCCGGAACCCTGCCCATTCCTCAGCCGCAAGCTCCCGCCCTGCTCCATCATTCGTCCGACAGAAACCAAGGGCATTGCCATGGGAGTCGTCAACTTCCTCACCGCGATGGGCCTCTTCATCGGTCAATCGTCGAGCTTCTTCAAGCTGTTGCGCGACCTGGCGGAGGATGCGGACGACGCCAGGCGAGAAAGGTAAGCGGGCTTCCTCCTCGGGTGAAGCTCAGTGAGTGTAGCGAACCGGCCATTAGCTAACGTCACAATGCTCGCTGGGCTTCATCCTTTTATTACATTTCGCGGCTAAGACATTTGCCCAACGCTGCCCCTAGTTAGGTAACAATGAGCGCATGGGCAGTTCGCGGCGCAATCGCAGTCGAGGGCTCCTCAGGCATTGCTTTCTCCATGCGCTGGGAATTGCTTTGCTTCCACTCGCGCTGACGGCATGCGGCGGCAACGGTACGCCCAGTATCAATCAACCTGGTCCGCCACCCTCGTCACCTACAATCACTTCCGTCTCCGCGGCTTGCACCCCTGTCACAGTCGCCGTCAACGGCACCGCGCAGTGCACCTCTACGGTGAAGGGCACCGGGACGTACAGCTCCGCGGTCGCCTGGTCCGCAAGCAGCGGCACTGTCAATGCCGCCGGCGTTTTCACCGCGCCCGCCTCGGCAGGAACCGCAACCGTGACTGCCACCAGCACGCAGGACCCCACCAAATCGGGTACCACCGCCTTGACCGTGCAGTCGTCCCCTTCTGGCATCACCTCGGTGCAGGTAGCATGTAATCCGTCCACCGTGATCATCAACGCGACCTCGCAATGCACCGCGACGGTCAAGGGCTCGGGTAACTACAGCTCCGCGGTCACATGGAGTGCCACGGGCGGCGGCTCCATCAGCGCCAGCGGCCTCCTCACCGCGCCTGCCGCCGCGGCTAGTGTAACCATCACTGCGACAAGTGTTCAGGACCCCACGAAGACCGGCTCAGCCGCCGTCACTGTGCAGTCGACGGCAGCGCAGACCAGACACATCGTCCTGGTCATGGAAGAAAACAAGAGCTACTCCGCCGTTGTTGGCGATAGCGCGTGGCCGAATCTCAATCAGCTGATCGCGAATGGCGCACTGGCGACAAACTACTACGCCAACTCGCATCCCTCCATCGGCAACTACTTCATGCTGACTACGGGACAACTGCTGACGACGAATGACAGTTCCAAGACGGTCTGGGATGTCGACAACATCGCCCGGCGCATGCTGGCCGCCAACATCCCGTTCCGGATCTATGCCGAGGGCATTGCCCAAGGCTATGTCGGCGGCGACACCGGAGCCTACCTCGTCCGCCATAATCCCTTTGCCCTGCTTTCGGACGTCGGCGGCAATCCCGCGGTAGCGAACCAAACCATTTGGCCATTCACCCAGTTCGCCACCGATCTCGCGAACGGCACGCTGCCGGAGTTCTCATACATCGTTCCGGACATCTACGACGACGCCCACAACGGAACGGCGCAGCAGGCAGATCTCTGGCTGCAGACGAACGTCGTCATTCCGCTCTCCAACACTCCCTCGTTCGCTCCCGCAGGCGATGGCCTTCTCATTGTCGGCTTCGATGAAGCCGCCGACAGCGACACTACGAACGGTGGTGGCCACGTCGCCTGCGTCTTCTGGGGCCCGATTGCGAAGACCGGCTACACGCAATCCTCAACCACGCTCTACCAGCACCAGAGCATGCTGAGCGCTCTGATGGGCGAACTCGGCCTGCCGAATCCACCAGCTGCAGCAGCCACCGCGCCTGCGATGTCAGAGTTCCTGCAGAAGTAAGCGGCGGCTAGAGCTTTTCGCTTTCGGCGCATACAAAGCAATCAGACTCATGGTGGCTTTTCGTTGAGAAAAGCCATACTTCGCAATTCTCGCGCTGTACTGACTACAGGCGAACATGCTCTAGCTGTTATTCCATGCAGCCAAGCCGCCGCAGCACCTTGCGCGTCAGCCCGGTCAGCGCACGTTGCGGCAGCTCGCTCAGCCCCACCCACTCGCCCACCGCGCCGCGTGCCGCCTTCGACCGCACCACATACACATCCACCACATGGTTAGTAACCGTGATGGCATGCCGCACCGTCAACTCCGGAGTCTCCTCCGATTTCGGCTCATACGCCGGCAGTTCCCACATGCCCGCCATCAGCGAAGCATCCGCCGCCCGCTGCACCAGATGCACCTGCTGCCGCGCGCCGGTTCCGCGCAGCCACACTCCGCGCGCGCTGTGCTGCCGCTGCTGCCGCCGCCGCGCTGCCACGGGATGCTCGCCCCGCGTGCGGCACCACGGCTGCCACGGACACCCCAGGCACAGCGGTCCACGTGGCAGACACACCGTCGCTCCCAGTTCCATCATCCCCTGGTTAAAATCCCCCGGCCGATCCGGATCCACCAGCGTGTCCGCAAATGTGCGCACCTTGGTTACAAACCCCGCCTCAGCAGCCGACCACCCTGCCACCCGCGCCAGCACGCGCTCCACATTGCCATCCACCACAGCCACCGGCTCATCAAACGCGATGCTCGCCACCGCGGCCGCGGTATAGGCGCCCACTCCGGGCAATGCCAGCAGGCTTTCTGCGGTTCCCGGCATCACACCGGCGCAATCCTCGGCCACCCTCTTCGCCGCGCGGTAGAGCATCCGCGCCCGCCGGTAATAGCCCAGCCCGCTCCAAAGCGCCAACACCTCCGGCTCGCTTGCAGCCGCCAGCGCTTCCACCGTGGGATACGCCGCCAGAAACAGTCGATAGTGTTCCAGCACTGCAGCGACGCGCGTCTGCTGCAGCATGATCTCCGAAACCCAGATGCGATATGGATCGCGCGTCGCGCGCCACGGCAGATCGCGCTTGTGCGCCGCATACCAGGACAGCAGCGCGGCGCGCATATCGCGAACATCCTCGGACGTGGCCGACGCGGCGCCCGGACGCGCCAGGATGGAATTAGCGGCAGCCGCCATGCGCCGCCGTAGTCAGATCATGCACCGTCAGCAGATAACCGCGATATTGTTTGCTCTTCGACGCAACGCCCGTGGGCTGCGGCTGCTGCCACACCGCCAGCGCGCTCAACGTCTGCGGACGCCCCGCACAGGCCATGCCGGCATCTGCCGTCACCGATTTCTCCGCCTGCACCTGCATTGTGTACACCAGGTTCATATCGTTCACCGCCGGAGTCAGCGTCACATTACTCACCTGCACTCCATGGATCCCGAGCGATCGAAGCCACGGCACAATCCGCTGCGCGCGGAATCACCTGACCATCCACCCGCCACACTGTATTCGGCGCCAGCAGCGCGTTCGCCTCCGCCCACTTCGCCTGCTGCACATCCTGCCAGAAGATGCGCTCCACCTGCTCCGCGCTCGTGGTCTGCGTCAGCGTGGGCTGCTTCTGCTCCGAATACACGGTGCAGCCGGCAAGCGCCAGGGACGCGATCCCGGCAATCGTCAGCGTCGCGCCGACCGCGCGATGCGCCACCGCGTTCCATACGAACCTCGCCCTCGCTCTCATCCGCATCATGGTTAGCGTAGCAGCCCCTTGCTGTTCAGACGGAACGCATATACCGTGGCCACGATGTGTATCAACAGATTGCCGCCTCCCATCAACAATGGATGAAGCAGCGCGCCACTCGGATGACGCAGATAGGCCGGGATCAATGCCGGCCACGCGAGAGCGCACAACCCGGCCACCAGCACCGTAGATGCCAGCAACAAACCCGCGCCGATCCGTCGCATGGCCACCAGCAGCCACGCAGCCACCACGGTCAGCAACAGGTTCAGATCAGCGATGCCCAGCGAAACCAGCGCCGGAGTGAAACTCAATTGCCGCCGCATCTCCGGCGTGAACTTGAAAAACAGCACATAGATCAGGCTCCCCACAGAGAAGAGCCACACCGCGGTAAAGAACAACGCGACGAGATACACGCCCACCGGCCTCGTCGATGGAAGGCCCGGCGCGAGTGGTCGATCGTCAGGTGGCGGACCGCTTTTCCTCATAAATACAAACCTACTCTGTCACACATAACGGCTCTTCGTAAGACCCACACCAAGGCCGATACAACCCCGCGGCGACGCATCGATCATCTCTGATGTTGAACCTATGAAAGCATGAAGCACGGTGGAACACACTTGCGGCCACCTCCATCTCGCAGCACACGACAAAGGCCGCCATCGCTGGCGGCCTTCGTATGCTTCTTGCGGATAAGCTAGTCGCCCATCACCGGCTCTTCGCTCTCCACCCGCACCTTCGGAGCTGGCTTGATCGCGTCGAGTGAAACCAGTCCTTCGACCGGCTTCTCGCCCAGCACGTGCTCCTTGTACATCCGCGCCATCTTCGCATTCTCGGCATCGTTCTTGATCTTGGCATCGCGCGCGCGGATCTTCTCCTCGCGGCTGTTCTTCGCTATGCCCGACTTCTCGAACGTGTCGTTGGCCGCGGCGTCCACGTGTGCCTGGTTCAGCACCAGCGTGTGCTCCGCCTCGCCCAGACCCACCTTCTTGCCGCCTGCGAAGATCTCATGCCGGCCATGCTCGTCGTACCACTTGGTGAGCGTCGCCGTCATGTGCATCTTCTCGATGATGTTCCGCCAGCCCACACCCGTGTTGTATGCGCAGAAGCTGATCTCGCCCTCCTGCGTCGCGTACGGGATAATGCACTGCTCGGTGCGCCGGAAGTCGTAGTTGAACAGGTCCTGGAACCACATGCCTGCGATAAACAGGAAGTTCCAGCGATCCGCGCGGCGCTTCTCGATGTCCGCCATGGTGCGGTCGCCCGTCACCTTGCCGTAATTGCGGCCGGTCGCGCCAAAGCACTTATCGAACTTCTGCAGCAGGTCCATGATGCGGAAGTGCGTCGGCGACTTCCTCGGATCGTAGTTGCGCAGAAGCGCCAGCCCAACGCCCACGACGGAGAGA
Organism: uncultured Acidobacteriaceae bacterium; assembly: GCA_963757575.1. Lineage (GTDB taxonomy): Bacteria > Acidobacteriota > Terriglobia > Terriglobales > Acidobacteriaceae > KBS-83. The sequence goes on along the minus strand of CAVWSD010000001.1, from coordinate 453,135 downwards.
AACCTACCGCGTGCCGCGTCGTTCACTTTCGCAACATCCTTCGCCAGACGATCGGCATTCAGGAATGCGGTCACCGGAACTGCTTCCTTGGTTTCCTTGTCGATCATCAGCGCCATCCCGATGCCGCAGTTCGGGTGGCAACCGCAGGAGAGCTGGCCCCAATCCGCGTTCGGCCCGTGCACCAGGTCGGCCCAGTCGGAGAAGGTGCTCATGAAGCTGATGGGGAACCAGTCGCGATCCGTCTGGCCCAGACCCGTCTGGTCGCGGACATCGTTGGCCAGGTGGCTCAGCGTGTAGCGCTGCGCCGCGCGGCGCTCATCGCTCACTTCCTCGTCGCGGCCGGTAAAGCTCACCGGCTGGAAGCTCAGGAAGTTGATCCGCTTCGGGTTGTCGAGGGCGAACTGAATGATGCGGCCCACCTGCTCGTTGTTGATGCCGTTCACGATCGTGGTCACCGGCACGATATCGACGCCCGCCTCGTGCAGGTTGTGGATCGCCTGCAGCTTCACGTCGAACGCGTTGCCCACCTTGCGGTGCGAGTTCGCCGCGTTGCCGATGCCGTCGAACTGCAGGTACGCATAGCGCAGACCCGCCTCCGCGGCGGCCCGGCAGAACTCCTTCGACTTCGCAAACTCAATGCCGTTGGTCGCCGCCTGCACCGAGTTGTAGCCCACCTTGCGCGAGTACGCGACCGCGTCCAGGAAATACGGCGACAAGGTCGGCTCGCCGCCCGAGAACTGCACCGACATCTGGCGCCGCGGCTTGATCGAGATCGCGTTGTCCAGCATGGTCTTGATCTCGTCCCACGTCAGCTCGTGCACGAAGCCCACCTGATTCGCATCCATGAAGCACGGATCGCACATCATGTTGCAGCGGTTCGTCAGGTCGATGGTCAGCACCGATCCGCGTCCATGCGTCACCGTCGAGGTGCCGTGATTGTGCAGCTTCTCATCGTTGTGCGCGCGAATGTCGCGGCCTGGGAAAACTTCTTCGAGGTGCTTGAAGAACTTGGTGTCGATCGACATCACGTCTTCGAAGTGACCGTGCTTGGGGCAGTCCTTCACCATCAGGATCTGGCCGTCGCGCTCGATGATCTGCGCCTTGATCTCGCCCACCTTCTCGTTCAGCAGGATCTCGTGCGGCAGCTTGCCGTCAATGATCTGCTGGCGGATCTCCGGCACGCATTTGGGGCAGAGCGAGTCGGTCGTGCGCGGCCAGCCAAGCGGCGGCTTCTCCTTCTGGTAGCTCTTCAAAAGCGGCTTATCGGACCATTTCGGCGTAAAGGAAGCATTTGGCCTGATGCTGTTCAGCTTCTCAAAGACGGTCCACGCACCCTGCGCGGCCATCGTGACAGCCCGCTCTGCGTATTTCACTGCTTTCGACATTCAAATCTCCTGTGTATGAGCCTGCAGCCTCTGCTCCGAGACGGCTCCCGTTTCAAAACGGGACGACGTTTCACCCTACTGACTCTAGATGCAACTGCAGGCTACGGAACAAGAATCCCGCGATGGGTCAGGCGGTACTCTCTCAGCATCAGGCTACTTGGCCGGTGACGAACCATAAACCTATGCGGGCTGAATGGCGAAAAACCGCACTTAAACGGGAACAGGGCCCCTCCGATGGTGCAGGCAACCTTACGCAAGTCGCTCACTCAGAACCCGTTACTGAGCAGATTCCCAGACTCCTTTTCGACGCGCATGACCCTAGACGAGACCCAAAAGCCGCGCACGGAGTAGCAGCGAAGGCACCTACGCCCACCTCTGGGGCATGTTGGCAGGAGAGACAAGCAAGATAGCGGCAAGGTTAGTAGCGAGCCTGCTCTGAGCGGGGCCGACGATCAGCCCAAAACCTTCCGTCCCACGAACTCCGCCAGCCCACAATCGCGAATCAGCTCGGCGTAGTGCAGAACCTGCAGGTCGCGAAACGAATTGAGCAGCTCGTTCTCCGCAAACAAATATTCCGGATTGGTAGGGCCGCCCCCGAACTGCGCCTGGCCGCGGGTATATCCCTTGTAGATCAGCAGGCCACCCGGCTTAAGCGCCTTGACCAGCTCTCCGAACATCTCGCGCCGCAGAAAGAAGAAGTTGGTGATGAGGTCATACGACTCACGGCTTCCATCGAAGCGCGTCAGGTCTTCGACGCCGAACTCGATCCGGCTCGCCAGGCCGCCCGCATTCTTCCGCGCATTCTCAATGCCCGCCTCGGCAATGTCTGTCAGCCTCACCCGCCACCCCTTTTCCGCGAGAAAGATGGCGTGACGTCCCGTGCCGCCCGCGATATCCAATGCGCGGCCCGCATCGGGGAAGAGCGGCTCAATATATCGTTCGAATGCCTGGATCAGCAGCGCGTCCGGCGGCGCGGTCCCGTGGGTCCCTTCGAGATAGCGCTGGTTCCATTTCTCCCGCTCGCGCCCCTCGGCCGCACCATCTAAGCGTTCACCTGTCACGCCGGTCCGCAGGGCGCGTCTCGCATACATTCTCGGGCTTCGCGACGGGCTCCGCGCGCTGCGCTGTCGGAGCATACTCCGGATCGATCCACCACCGGGCAATCTCGCCCCACAGGCGCGCCCGATCGTAGACCCGGACGGCCGCGTGATAGGAAGTGGTCACCTCGCACGCGATGCATGGAAGCGTATGCGCTGCCCCCGCGGCGATCATGAACGCCAGAAGAATCCCGGCAGATGTCGTTGTGGCGAAGCTCCCATTTGGTCTCATGGCCTTCTTCCCTCTCTACATGTATGTCGTTTGAGGGTGACGGGATTCGACATTCTCCCCATCTTTTTTCCAACCCGCTGCTTCACCTGACGAGGAGCCGCGCGGATGAGTTTCTCTCTACGGAACTCTCCCTACGGGAAAAGCGCTTTCTCAAAGACCGCCGAAATCTTCACCCGCCGATACCCATCGCGCAGATAGAATGCATGCGCCCGCTCCCGGATCACATTCGATCGCACGCGCATCCGCGCCACCCCGCGTCCCCGCGCCCAGGCCTCCCCCGCCTCGCAGAGCTGCCCCCCGATTCCCAGGTTCCGCGCCGCATCCGCGACTACGAGCCCGCCGATCAAAGCCGCCGGCTCGGATTGCAGATGGTACTCGACGCTGAGGTCGATCCACCCCACCACCGCGCCATCCGCGCACGCCACCAGCACCGCTCGATTCGCGTCGCCGGCAATCTGCCGCATCCGTGCCAGCACCGCGGGTACCTCCGCCGGATAGCCAAGCTGCGTACACAAAGCAGCCGCTGCCTCGGCATCCTCAGCCTCTATCGGTCGAATGTGCACTGTTTGCATCAACTTCGCTTTCAGTCCAGCGGGCTTCTCATCGCCGCCATGAACTGCTCTTCACTCAGACACGAAGAAATGGTTTATGCCGTATGAAGAAGACGTCCCGAAATGACAGCTGGCCAGACTGCTTTTAGCCATCGGCATCGGCCGTAAGAATCAAATTGTTTATTGCGGCGCTTCCGCACCGCAGGGCGCCGACTGCGAGAGAAGCCCCGCCTTACTCAAATCCGCTGCAGTAAGCATTGAAACAAGTCTAAAAAGAACCACCGGGCCGAAGCACCGCCTCACGCCGGCACTCGGAAACCTCGCTCTGTGAAAGCACGGCGTGAATATGCCGCCGGGGCGAAGCACCGCCTCACACCTGCATCACGTCCTTCTCTTTACTCCTCGAAAGCTCTTCCATCCGCCTGATCTCTTCATCGGTCAGCTTCTGAATTTCTTCCAGCGAGCGCTTCTCCTCGTCCTCAGAGATCTGCTTCTCCTTCGCTGCCTTTTTGATCGCCTCGTTGCCGTCGCGCCGCACATTGCGGATACCCGTCCGATGCTCCTCGAGCACGCGGTTCAACTGCTTCACCACATCCCGCCGCCGCTCCTCGGTCATTGCGGGAATCTTCAGCCGGACCACTTTCCCGTCGTTCTGCGGGTTGAAGCTCGAATCCGCCGTCCGCAGCCCCTTCTCGATCTCCGCGATCGCCGACGGATCGAAGGGCGAGATCAGGATCGTCTGCGCATCCGGAATCGAAAGCTGGGCCACCTGGTTCAGCGGCATCTCCGACCCGTAATACGCGACCCGCACATGGTCCAGCATCTGGATATTTGCGCGCCCCGTGCGGGTGGAGGCCAGGTTTTGCCGGAAGTCGTTCACAGCCTTCTCCATGCGCGCCTTCAGTTGCTGGTGTACGGCCTTCAGCGCCGGGATGCTGGCCATCGTCGAAACTGCCATGGTCTCTCTACCCTCCTGGTGACAAAGCTAGATTCTAAAGCGTTTCGCCCACCGCTGACGAACAAACCTGGCCTCGTGGAGGTTGGTCAGCGACTCATAGACGGATGCTCAGAAGTTCGAATTCGCAGCCGCACTCGTCAGCTCGACGCTGCCCGTCAGCGGCGTCTCCTCCACCGAATCGCCAACGTGTACCGTGAATTTGCCTGGATCGATGGTCCACTTTTTAGCGTCCCCGCTCCAGTATGCGAAGGCCCGCGGATCGAGCGTCACCGAGACGTGCTTCGTCTCCCCTGGTTGGAGCAGCACGCGCTCGAAGCCCTTCAGCTCCCGCTCCGGCCTCTCGATCTTTGCGTCGTTGGCCGAAACGTACACCTGCGCCACCTCCGCCCCCTTGCGCGACCCCGTATTCGTCACATCGAAGGTGACATTGACCTGCGGGTTCGCACCGGCAGACTCCGGGCTCACCGCCAGATTTGCAAACTTGAACGTCGTATACGACAGACCATAGCCAAAGGGGAAGAGCGGCTTGACATGGTTGTGCTCGTAGCCGCGATAGCCGACAAAGATGCCCTCCTTGTAGACCACGCGCTTGGTGCCTGGCTCCGGGTAGTAGTTCGCGAACGTGGGATTGTCCTCCGCATGCCGCTCGAAGGTGGCTGGTAGATGCCCGGAAGGATTGACCTCTCCCAGCAGGATCTCCGCCAGCGCTTGTCCGCCGTCCTGCCCTCCATACCAGGTCTCCAGCAGGACAGGCACCCGATCCAGCCACGCATTCGAATCCACGTTCCCGCCTGATGTAACCGCGACGATTACTTTTTTGTTCGCCGCGGCCATTGCCTGGATCAGCTCGTCCTGGCCATAGGGCAGCGCAAATGTGCGGTCTCCCCCTTCGCTCTCGCTCGCAGCAGAAAAGCCCGCCGCCACCACAACTACGTCGGACTTGGCAGCGAGTTCCTTTGCGCGATCGTTCACAACCTTCGTTTCATCAACAATGCCGAGCCGCAGCCGACCGCCAATCGCGAACGTCTGCCAGTCCTCGGCAACGATCTTGTGCGGACCGGCGGACAACTCCAGAGTGACGTGTGGCTGAAAGGCGCGGAGCAACTCCCAATTGTCGATGATCTGCTTGCCATCCACGTACACGCGGCTACCCGTACCCTCGCCCGCACCTTCGAGCGCAACGATGTATTTCCCCGCAGTGGGTGCCGTGAAGAATCCCGTGAAGCGGCGCGACAGATGCGTGTCCCCGGCGTTAATGAGTGCCTGCAGGACATCTGGGTTGCCGCTTATGGAGTCCCAGCTGATGCCGGCGATGTTGAGGTGCTCCAGCGTCGATCTCTCCTTCGGCTGACCGGAAAGTTTCGCATTCGGGTAGACCTCCATCGTCAGTCCAGGCTTGCCGCCTGTCGACTCAGTAGTGAAGTCCGTGGCGTGCGCCAACTCCGAGGTCGTGGGCAGGCCACGGTCGTAGAACACCGTGGTGGAATCGCCGAGCGCATGGGTGATCCCCTCGAGCGGGCTCACAGTATGGAACGGCACCACGCCCGCGCTCCCGCCGCCCACCGGCACACCCGGGTATGCATCCGGCCCCACAACAAGAATGCTCTTGAGAGCCGACTTGTTCAGCGGCAGCAGAGCGCCTTCGTTTTTCAGCAGCACGGGAGACTCCCTCGCCGAGTCCAGCGCCGTCTCCCGATTGCTGCGGTCCACATAGGAGATCGATGTATCCGTCTGATCGCGATCGAGCCAGCCGAACATCATGGCCGTCGACAGGATGTGCCGCACCTTGTCGTCGATCGTCGCCTCGGAGACCTTGCCCGCCTTGATCGCCGGTTCGAGATTCGCGCGGTTCATGAACTTGCCATGCGGCATCTCGATATCGAGGCCACCGTTCGCCGCTGCGACGCCGTCATAGGTCGCGTCCCAGTCGGACATAATCGTGCCCTCAAAGCCGAACTCCTTGCGCATGATGTCGATGTTGATGTGAGGATTTTGCGTTGAGTGCACACCATCGACGAAATTGTAGGAGTCCATCACCGCGCCGACATGCGCCTTCTTCACCGCGGCCTCGAAGCTCGGCAGATAGATCTCATGCATCGTGCGCGCGTCGATTATCGAATCGGAGTCGTGACGCAGGAACTCGGAGTTGTTACCGACGTAGTGTTTGACAGTCGAGCTGACACCCTGCTCCTGCATGCCGGTGATGTAGCCGACAGCGATGTTCGAGGTGAGGAAGGGATCTTCGCCGAAGTATTCGAAGTTGCGGCCGTTGCGCGGCGAACGATAGATGTTCACCCCGGGCCCGAGCATGAAGTTGATCCCGCGTGCACGCGCGTCGCGCCCAATCCCTGCGCCAACTCGTTTTGCGAGTTCGCGATCCCAGCTCGCCGCGAGAGCAATACCGCCCGCATAGGTAGTCGAAGGAAAGCCTGAATCCAGGCGAACACCCACCGGCCCATCCGACATCTGGAGCGCACGCACGCCGACCGACGGCACGGCGCGAATCGTCATCTCCTCGCCGCCGATGTAATCCAACTTCTCGGCCAGCGTCATCTTGTGCACGATCTCGTCGATGCGCTGGCGGTCGGCAGGAGTCAGCGGATGCGGAGCCTGTGCGTGAGTCGAAAGTGCAAGCACAGCGCTGGCAGCACAGATGAGGCCGAAATCACGTAGGAGAGACAAACGGTTGGGCATGACAGGTTCCTCGCACGAAAAAACCGTGCGATGTTAGATGCTGACCTGTCGGGCTTGCAAAGAACCGGGCAGAGAATGACGTTTTACGCCAGAACCATCAGCCCAGTCGACGCAGCCTGCTCATGCGCGTGGTAGCTCGAGCGCACCAGCGGCCCCGACTCCACATGCCGGAATCCCATCTTCATCGCAGCCGTCTTCATCTCCGCGAATTCGTCCGGCGTGTAGTAGCGCGCCATCGGCAGGTGGTCCTTCGAGGGCCGCAGGTACTGGCCCACGGTGAGGATGTCCACGCCTACATTTGCGAGATCGCGGAAGACCGCGAGCAACTCATCCATCTCTTCGCCGAGGCCAGCCATCACGCCGCTCTTGGTGATGATCGCCGGGTCCAGCCGCTTTGCCGTTTCGAGCAGTTGCAGCGACCGCTCATAGCGCGAGCCGGAGCGCACCGCGCGATAGAGCCGCGGCACCGTCTCGGTATTGTGATTCAGCACCTCAGGACGCGCATCCACCACGAGGCGGATCGCCTCCTCGCGGCCCTGAAAGTCCGGCACCAGCACTTCGATCTGGCAGCCCGGCGCCTGCCTGCGCACCTCTTCGATCAGCATCGCGAAGGCGCGCGCGCCGCCCACCACATCGTCGTCGCGGTTCACGCTGGTCACCACAGCATGCTTCAGTCCCAGCGTCGCAATCGCCTCTGCCACTCGCCGCGGCTCATCGAAATCGATCGCTTCCGGCCGGCCCTTGGGCACGGCGCAGAAGCCGCAGCGGCGCGTGCACAGGTTGCCCAGCATCATGAAGGTGGCCGTCTTGTGCTCCCAGCACTCACCGATGTTGGGGCATTGCGCGCTCTCGCACACCGTGTGCAGGTTCAGCGAACGCGCCAGCTTCTTCAGGCCGTGGTAGTTCTCACCCCCGGGCGCCTTCGCCTTCAGCCACGCAGGCTTTGGCCCGCGCTGGCGCGGCGCAGTATCGATCTGCACCAAATCCGAAAGTGGAGCAGATGGGATCGGGATGGATGGGAACGCCTGAAGATCGGCCACGTCAGAGTACCTTCATCCATTGTAGCGAAGCAGCACTGCAGGGTACCGAAGCTCTCAACGCAGCCGGTCCCGCACTTCCGGCCGCACCAGGTAAAGAAAGAAAATCAGGTTTAGAAACGACATCACCAGCGCGGCCGCCATGCGCGTGTGGATATAGGCCCACACGCCATAGCTCATCAGCAGAAAACTGGCCGCGGCCGTCAGCGCCCATCCCCAGCGATAGAGCCGGATCAGGCCCACCGCCGCTGCCACAAAGAGCACGCAAAGGATGAGAAAGAGCCGCGGGAAACGTCCGGTCACCGCGCCAAACCCCACGACGCCCGCCAGTACGAACATATAGAGTGCAATGCCGGCCATCGCCGGCAGCAGCCCGCGATACTCGGCCTGCGGCGCAGGCGATTGCGCATTCGAAGGATTGGTCATCGATAGCTCATATAGCATCTTCGGTCATACTGTGTCCTGCGAGGGGTCGGGCGAAGAGGCATGGTTCGGGGCCGCCCTCACGTGCAGATCGATTTCGGCCGCAGGAGGATTATGTCGGGCGAAGGAAATGCAACTGGATCAAGAATAACCTTGCACGTGGTTTCGAGCCTGGATGGGTTCATCGCGAGGAAGGACAACAGTGTCTCCTGGCTAGATGTCCATGGAAGCGTCTACGAAGCCGGGGTTTCCATTTCGGAGGAAGAAGCCGCGACCTTTGTCAAAACCATAGACTGTTACGTACTCGGCTCTCGCACGTATGAACACGCACTTGAGCTGGGCTGGCCCTATGGCGATACTCCGACGGTAGTGGTAACCGGCAGAGAATGGCCACCGGCGAGGGAAAGTGTCGAGTTCTATTCGGGTGATCTCCAAACGCTCGTTGACGCGAAACTCGCGCCGCGATTTCGAAACATCTGGCTGGTAGGTGGGGCCATGTTGTGTCAGCGTTTTCTCGAACTCGACCTGGTGGACGAAATCAGGTTGACCATAGCCCCTGTCCTGCTGGGTGACGGACTCCGGCTATTCGGTGGTCTCCTGGCGGAGACGAGGTGGGATTTGAAGAACGCGGTCGCTTACAAGAATGGTTTTGTTGCGCTCACATACGCTGCCTCCGCGGTGTGAAAGCATCAGAAGAGATCCCCAAACGAATGGGTGGCGGCCTTGACCGCAAAGGCTGCCGACATGGCCGCGAGACAGTCAAACGCGCCCGCGCCGGCCTGCATCATCGGCATTCTGCACAATCTAGAGCGTATGCAGGTAACGGAGCAGCTCCTGTAACTCCTGCTCCGTCAGACCGCGGCCGGCGGCAGGCATCATGCCTCGCCCGCGCAGGATCACTTCCGTCACGCGATCGTCCCGGGCCGGTGCGCCGCTCGGCAGGTAGGGCTTGCGATACACCCCGTAAAGGCTCGGCCCATGCAGCGCCTGCGTGTCGTAAGCATTGTGACAGCGCGCACATGCCGAGACAAACACCGCACGACCGCGCGCCTCATCCGGCGTCAACGACGCGAGCGGCTTTCCCGGCGGCAACGACTTGCAGCCTGCAGCAAATAGCAGCCCGGACAAGCCACAGCAGAGCAGCGGTGAAAAGCGAGTACGCAAGAGACGATTCTATCTGCCCGAGTTGACCGCTACTCCGCCTTCCAGATCATCTCCACCAGTTCATCCATCGCCTTCGATTCGGCCTTCGAATCCGGCTGATGATCGTTGACCAGAATCGATATGGCCAACGTCCGTCCCGACGCCGCCGTCAGATAGCCGGAGAGCGCCCGCACCTCGCCCAGCGTGCCCGTCTTCGCATCCAGCTTCGCCTTCACCGGCGAATGCGTGAACCGGCTCGAGAGCGTGCCGTCCACGCCAGCAACCGGCATCGTCGAGCGCCAGCTCTGCCCCCACGGCTGCCGCGCTGCGTAGGTCAGCAGCGTTGTCGCCGCGCGTGGCGTGATCAGGTCCTGATTCGACAGCCCCGAGCCATCGAAGAAAAAGAAATCCTGCGGCCGGATACCGATGGAGATCAGAAACTGCCGCACCACCCGCGTCCCCTGCCCCAGCGAACCATCGCGCGCCAGCAGCTTGCCCAGCGTACGCAGCGTGATCTCCGCATGCAGGTTCTGGCTCACCTTCATGGTCACTGTCATGTCTTCGATAAGCGGCGGCGACATGTGCGAAGCCAGCACCCGCTTGCCCGCCGGCGCGGTGGTTACAGTCTGTAGCGTGGACGGAATCAGCGGCAGCGCCTCCTCCTGCTCCCTGCGCAGGCTCTCCGCATCCACGCTCTCGCGATGACGCGGCTTGGCCATACCCGTCACCGCGATCCCGCGCTGGCGCAGCATGCCGAGAAACGCACGCGCGGCAAAGTCGGCCGGATCTTCGAGGGCCAGCCCCTCGTGCAATCCAGCTCCGCCGATCGCGATCGCGCCATAAACCCGCACCTCATGCGAACCCGGCGCACGATCGATGCCGTACTTCGCATCCGTGCCTCGCGCCGCCGTGGTCAGCGAGTTCTCGAGCGTGTAATACGGCGGCACGGACGCAGGCAGCGCCGGGTCCCACTGCGGCGTCACGGCATCGCCCGGCTGCGCCCCGACGTCGGCGTTCAGGAACACCGCGTTGTCGTTCACCGTCAGCGCCGAGATGGGCGCGCCATAGAGCCACACCAGATCGTCCCAGCTCCAGCCTGTTCCGTAGCGCTCCGCCGGAAACCAGGTGTCGTCTCCGATGACATCGCCCTCGATCTGCTTCACGCCGCTCTTCGCCACCTGGTCGGCCATCGCTTCCAGCGCGGCCAGTGGCGCGTTGGTCCGCTCCGTCTTTTCGCTGTATGGCAATACGCGTCCGGAGATATTCGGATCGCCGACGCCGAGGATCGCAAGATCGCCATGCAGCGTGCCCGCGCTGTCGATCACCCCCTCAGCCACCACATTGGTCGTGTAGGTCAGTGACAGCGGCAGCAGCGCGGCAGCCGTCGCAGTGGTAAACATCTTCGCGTTCGATGCCGGCTCAAAGAGTTGGCCATCATTCAGCGCGAAGACCTGCTTGCCTTCGAGCGTAGTCACCGATACGCCCCAATGCCCATTGGCGATCTCCGGCTCGGCCAGCAGCCGGTTTACCTGGACCGCCAGCGACGGCCCCTTGCGCATGTGCAGACGATGATGTGCTGCTTGCGCGGCCAGCGGCAGAGGCGCAAACAGCAGGAGGGCAATGGAGGGGAGAGCGCGGCAGTGCATGCACGCGGAGTGTATCAAGCGCGCATCTTGATACCCTGACCCCACATGCATCGGCGCGCCCATTTCGACTGGAGGCTGCGTACGCGCTCGCTCGCGCTGGGCACAGCCACGCGCGTCGTCGGCATCCTGAACGTGACGCCCGACTCCTTCTCCGACGGCGGCCTGCTGCATTCCGTCGACGATGCCGTCCAGGCCGCCCTTGCCATGTTCGTGGACGGCGCCGCTATCGTCGATGTCGGCGGCGAGTCGACCCGTCCCGGCGCAGGCGCAGACCTATCGACGCAGCAGGAGATCGATCGCGTTCTGCCCGTCATCGCCGGCATCCGCCAGGCAAAGCCCGATGCTCTACTCTCCATCGACACCTATCACGCCGCCACGGCGCGGGCCGCCGTCGCCGCCGGCGCGGAGATCGTCAACGATGTCAGTGGGCTGCTCTGGGACGAGGCGATGGCCGCCACCTGCGCGGAGCTCCAGTGCGGCGTCATCCTGATGCACGCGCGCGGCCGCCCCTATGAATGGAAGTCCCTCCCACGGCTCACACCCGATGAAGTCCTGCCGCTGGTAAAGCGCGAGCTCGCCGCCCGGCGCAGCGCCGCCCTCGCTGCGGGCATCGCGGCCGACCGCATCGTCCTAGATCCCGGCTTCGGCTTCGGCAAAGTACAGGACGCCAACTACCCGCTGCTGCGCGGCCTCCCGGAGCTAGCCGTGCTTGGCCAGCCGCTGCTCGCCGGCGTCTCCCGCAAAAGCTTTCTCGGCCACACACTCGCGCCGCTCTATGGAAAAAGTGACCGGGGAAAAAGTGGGGAAAAAGTGGCGGGAGACCGGCAGGCGCTCCGGTCTCCGCGCGTGACCACGCAACTCTGGCCGCAAGCACCATCGCCATCCTCATGGGTGCGTCGCTGGTGCGCGTCCATCAGGTGCGTGCGACCGCAGAGGCAGCGCTCATCGCAGACGCAACTCTTGCAGCGACCTGACGTTCACTGCGGCTAGTGGTGTTTTCAGAAGTAAACGCAAAATCGTCATCTCGAGCGAAGTGGAGAGATCGGCTTCTCCCCCCATTCGAAACGAGCTCCCAGACCCTAGTGTTTGCTGCCCGCAGGAATGCGGCTCGCTTCAAAGCTCACCACCTTCCATTCCCCGGAACGCCGGCTGTACACGCGCGTGTAGTGATAGCGTCCGCTGATATCCCGGTCGCCGTCATGACCCTCGATCTGGACCTGCGAGGTGACCACGGCAGTGTCGCCGTAGACCCGCACCTTCAGGTTGATCGGATCGATGCTCGAAATCTTCGTCGTGCCCGCGCGCCGCTGCGCCAGCGCATCGGCCTTGGTTTCAAGCGTCCCATTCGGATTGATACCCAGGTAATCGTCCGCCAGCAGCCGGTTGATGGTCGCGACGTCGTTCTGCATCAGCGCTGCGCGCCATTGCGATTCCAGGTTCTCGATCTCGCGTCGTAGACGGTCTTCGTGGTGCAGCAGCGGGATGGTTACCGCGTGTACCGGTAGCGGCATACCGGACAGGCACGCCACCAGAAGAAGCACGATGGCTCCGTCTCGTACCGTCAACCGTCGGGCCCTGCGGTAGGGATGCATAAGCGTATGGATGGTATTCCGGGGCCAAACTCTCAGTCAAAGAGATGCGCTGGACGGCGCATTCCTACGGGCGAACTGCGTTTGAGCGAATTTACCGTACGCCCGCTCCGAAGCCGCGGAAGCAAATGCGGCTCCGCATTCAGGAAAAGACGCCAACCATGCAACCCTTCCTCCGCTGTATTCATGATGGATGCATCAGATAACCGCAGAGAGATTTTCGCTCGCCCGTTCACGCAGCAATTGATACAGCCCCTGGATGGCGTACCGGCGAAAATGCTCGCTGGCGCGATGGAGATCGAGCGCCGCTCCGTCCACATACTGCTCATAGATCAGCACCGTATCCGGCTCGCCCTCGACACGATGCGGCACATAGACGACGCAGCCCGGCTCCCGCCGCGACTCCTCCGCGAGTGAGCGCAGCAGCTCCGTCACCCGCTCACGGTCCTCTGCATCAAAGCGCATTCTGACAGTGAAGCTGACCATCACTCTCTCCTCAGTAGATACCAGCGCGGCAAGCGAGATGTCTCCGAAATGTAGCCGCAGGAGGATTGTAGACGTGGCCTCAGTAAGAACATCGCGCCTCACTCCACCTGGAATGACCTTGGCTGACGAGACGTCTTACGCCTGCATGGCTTCCAGCGCGGCCTGAAAGCCGGGCATCTCCATCGTCTGCTCGCGATCCGGCCCGGTCGACACCATCCCGATCTTCGCCCCGGACTCCCGCTCCAGAAAACGCAGATACTCCTGCGCCAGCTTCGGCAGCTCGTCGAAGGATCGCACACCGTCGGTCGGCGCCTGCCAGCCCTTCAGTCGGGTGTACACCGGCTCGATCCGCTCCAGCCCGCTCACATCCGCCGGAATCAGGTCCGTCTCCTTGCCGTCGATACGGTAGCCCGTGCACACGGGAATCTCCTCGAGCGCGTCCAGCACATCCATCTTGGTCACCACCAGCCACTCCGTCCCGTTGATCATGTTGGAGTAGCGCAGCAGCGGCAGATCCAGCCAGCCGCAGCGCCGCGGCCGCCCGGTTACGGCGCCGAACTCCTGACCGCGCGTGCGCAGCTCCTCGCCCATCGCATCGTGGATCTCCGTCGGAAACGGTCCCTCACCCACGCGCGTCACGTAAGCCTTGGTCACGCCGATCACCGTACCGATCCGGGTGGGTCCCACACCTGTGCCGGTCACTGCTCCACCCGCCGTGGCCGAGGATGAAGTGACAAAAGGATACGTGCCATGGTCGATGTCCAGCAGCGTCCCCTGCGCCCCCTCGAACATCACGCTCTTGCCCTCGGCGATCGCCGAGTTCAGCAGCGCAGCCGTGTCCCGGACATAGGGCCGCACCCTCTCCGCGGCCTCGGAGTACTCCTCATATATCTGAGCCGGATCCAGCGGGTCTGTGCCGAAGAGCGCATGCGCAATCGCATTCTTCTCCCGGCACGCATTCTCGATATGCGTTTTGAGCAGGTTCTTGTTCAGCAGGTCCACCACGCGCAGCCCGTTGCGGTGCATCTTGTCTTCGTACGCCGGCCCGATGCCGCGGCTGGTCGTCCCGATCTTCGTCCGCCCCGGCGCGCTCTCGCTCGCCAGCTCGATCATCCGGTGATACGGCAGGATCACCTGCGCGCGATTCGAGACAAAAAGCTGCCCCTTCGTATTCACGCCCAGGCCGTCCAGCTTCTCAACCTCTTTAAGGAAGGCCATGGGATCCAGCACCACGCCATTGCCGATCACCGCCAGGCAATCCGGCCGCAGCACCCCGCAGGGCACCAGTTGCAGAATGAACTTTTTGCCGCGAATGATCACGGTATGGCCGGCATTGTGGCCGCCCGCGTAGCGCGCCACCACCGCAAAGCGCTCCGAGAGCACATCGACGATCTTGCCCTTGCCCTCATCGCCCCACTGGGCGCCCAGTACCACAGCAGTCTTTGCTCGCATCCTGAACCTTATGTCTCCCCAAGCTTTGTCTCGTGGGCCGCCCAGACTCCCGTCAGTCCTGACGCATAACGTCAATGAAGTTCTGGCCTACTGAAGGAGGGCAGCGTCGGCATCGCACCCGACCGAGCGACTGCCGCATCTATAGCAATCAAATCTCGTCCCGGCGCCAAAGCTGATGATATACGGCAGAAGTACCCAGACAAAGCGTCCACGCAGCACGCGCCGCATCACTTTCATTCGCTATGCCCGAACTCCCCGAAGTCGAAACCGTAGCTAATGGCGTCGACGCCCGCATCCGCGGCGACAGCATCGAAGAGGCCTGGTTTTCCAGCAAGCCCGAGCCCATGAAGACGCCTCCCGCCGCCATGGCCAAAGCCCTCACCGGCCGCACCGTGGAGCGTGTCCGCCGCGTCGGCAAGCACATCGTCTTCGACTTTGCACCCGACCCCGAACGCGATGCCATCCAGCGGGTCCAGTGGATCGTTCACCTCGGCATGACCGGCCGCCTGGTGGTCGCCGATCCCGAAGTGCCCCGCCCGCCCCACACTCACGGCGTGCTCGTCCTGCGTTCCGGGCGCGAACTACGTTTCATTGACGCGCGACGCTTCGGCCGTATGGAGATTCATGTCGCCGAGAAGGCGAAGGACGAGGCCGCCGACATTACGGGCTTCAGGGGTCCCGGCACAGAACCCCTGCGGATCTCGAAAGCCGAGTTCCGTCAGCTCTTCCACCAGCGCCGCACCTCGATCAAGGCTGCGCTGCTCAACCAGTCTCTGCTGCACGGCGTCGGCAACATCTATGCCGACGAGAGTCTCTTCCGCGCCAAGATTCGTCCCCGCCGCATGGCCGCCCGGCTCGCCGCAGAGGAATTGGACCGCCTCCACGGTGCGGTACAGAAAGTTCTGCGCGAGGCCATCCGGCTCGGCGGCTCCTCCGTCTCCGATTACGTCGATGCGGCCGGAGAGCGAGGCTTTTTTCAGCTCCGTCACAACGTCTACATGCGAACCGGGCAGCCTTGCCTGGTTTGCGGAACCCTGATCCGGCGCGTCGTCGTCGCCGGTCGCGGGACCCATTACTGCCCTGTCTGCCAGCGCTGACGATTCGCCGCGCTACGAAAAGCCGGAGTCCCTCCCACCAAATTCCAGAAATCGGAAGATAGCGGCGATGGCTAGCCCTACTAAACCATTGCAAATAAGAGATTTCATGATTGGCATGGGAACTGCTTTGTACTAAGGCAGCCAGCGACGCACGCGGTCCCCAATTTTGAGAGGGCCCGGCGATTCAATTCCGGCTGTGCAGAGTTAGGCGCCTACCAGGCCCTGCCGCCACCGGATTTTACCTCACCGTTCTTCTGCGTGCTTTTTAGCTGCATACAGATCAGCGCGGTGCTTTCGGGAGGCCAGTGATTGGCCATTATGACCGCGCCGCCCATTCCATCGGGCGGCGTTGTTCATCTAACTTCGTCCCCTTGCTGCTCTTTCTGCCTTTTGTTCTCTTTCGTGTACTCCTTTATTGCCATCCGCTCTGCGACTTTTGCACTTGCAAGAGAGCAGCCCAGCAAGTATGCTTGTACTTGCCTATCGAGCGGCTGACGCCCTCACGTGGACCGGACGTTGAGATCCTGATAAAGCAGATGGATCGGATCCGGAACCAGACTGAGGGTTCGCCCTACTTCGAATAGTCATTACGGTATGATCCGCGACTCAGTGCTTCGGGCTGCAACCACGCCCTCGGAAGCCTGTACGAACGGTTAACGCCGGCATCAAACGCTGTTGAGAGCAGAGAATACGCTCGAGCCCTTTGAAAGCACGTCGCCACGCCAGCGTTCCCGTTACGCGGATGCCGCGCGTCCCCATTTCTGGAACTCCGTTGAGGCCCCCAAGTCCGTTCAGGTCCCCAGGATCTCTCCCGGCGCCCCGCTTGCTTAGTTCCTAGCAAGAGGATCGCCGGCACGAAAAGAAAGATTGTTACCGCAGAAATGCACCAGGAAGTGCACGAATGACAACAGAACTCAACTCGTCCCCGGCCTCTGAGCCGCAGGGATCCGTGCAGGCGCAACCCCAGAATGGCGCGCCGCAGAGCCAGAACCAGCAAGGCCACCACTCCCCGGGGCAAGGTCAAGGGCAGGGGCAGGGACATCGCCGCCGCCGCCGTCGTCGCAACAAAGGCGGTCCGGCAAAGGGTCAGCAGAATGGCGCTCCCCCGCAAAACAGCGGCCCCAATGCTGGCGGACCGGCCAACGGAGCACCCTCACCGGCGCCCGTCTCCCATCACCAGGGGCAGAAACAGAAACCGCCCAAGCGCTTCTTCCAGAAGAATTCAGGCAATCCGGGCAACTACAGCAACGGCCCCCGCCCGATGCCCGGCAATGGAAACGGAAACGCCGGCGGACGCCGCAAAAATAAAGGCCGCCGTCAGCAGGTCTTCGTTGGCCCCATGGATCACAGCTATCGTGGCGGAGCCAACGGCAATGTCGCCGATCCCAATACCCACTCCCAGAATGGCGACTTCCGCGGCATGCCGCACAGCGGCTTCTACTCGGAAACGGACTACGTCCAGCCGGTGCCCATGCGCGAAGATGCGCCCACCCGGATCTACTGCTTCATCGAAGACCTCTTTATCCTGGCCAAGATTCAGGAAGTCTCGAAGAAGCTGGGCATCAAGGTTGCATTTCTGAAGCCCGAAAAAGATGTCGTCAGCAAACTGACGGAGACGCGGGAGGAAGACCGCCCCGCGCTCATCCTCTTCGACCTGAACAACGCCAACGCGAAGCCGCTCACCCTGATCCCGAAGATCAAGACCAAGCTCAAGCGCGGCACCTCGATCATCGGTTTTCTCGCGCACATCCAGGGCGAGCTGAAGAGCAAGGCGATCGAGGCCGGGTGCGACACCGTGATGCCGCGCTCCACCTTCTCGCAGAATCTGCCCAGCCTGCTGCGCCGCTACGGCATCGTGGAAGAAGCAGAAGACGAGATGCAGGCGATCCAGGCTTAGAACTCACCTCTTCCGATCCACACCGAAGGGTCCGCGATGCGCGGGCCTTTCGCGTTCCCCTTTCGCCTTCGCCGTTTTCGCTGTCCTGCTGACACGTGCCCGTGCTATCAAACCGCCATGCCGCGGCCACGCTCCACCATGCAGAAGACCGTGCGCCTCATCTGCTGGAACGAAGCGGACGCGGCGGCGCGCGCCCGCGTTCTGCGCCGCGCCGGCTATCGCGTTATCGCGGACCCGCCCGAGAATGCCGGCGGCATGGTTCGATACTTTCGCGAACTGTCACCCGACGCTGTTGTCATTGATCTCGATCGCCTGCCCTCGCATGGCCGCGAGCTCGGCCTGAGCCTCCGCGCCAGCAAGAGCACGAGCCACCTGCGGCTGGTCTTCGCCGGCGGCGTTCCGGCAAAGATCGACCTGGTCCGCGCCACCATTCCCGATGGCATATTCACTCCCTGGGACAGCGATCTGGCCGCAGCAATCGAACGCGCCCTGGCCGAGCCCGAACCGCCGCGTCTGCCCTCACGCGAGCCTTCGAGACAGACCGGCCCGGGATCGCTCGAACGCAAGCTCGATATCAAGCCGCAGACTCACTTCGCAATCGTTTCAGCCAACCGCGGTGGCGATGCATGGCTCGATGAGGTGCTCACATCGGTTCCCGAAGGCGCCCTCCGCCAACGCCGCATCGATGCGGCGACAACGCTCGCGCTCTTTCCCGTCACCAGCCGCCGCGATCTCATGCATGCGTTCGAGCAGGCGCGCTCGTCTCTGCCGCCAAAGGCCTCGTTGTGGATCGTGCATCCCAAGCAGACCAGCCCGTTGGCCGCGGACTTCAATCAGGATGACGTGCGGGAAGCCGGCCTGGCGCACGGATTCGTCGATTACAAGGTCTGCGCTGTGGACAAAGACTGGTCAGCGTTGAAGTTCGCGCGGCGCGGCGTCACCAACGCGAAGCCGCATGCGATGCGAAGAAGCTAGAGCGCTAACCCGGAGGCCAGTGCATCGCCCGTCCGCCCAGCAGATGCAGATGCATATGATCGACCGTCTGGCCGCCATCCTCGCCGGTGTTCATCACTGTGCGGAAGCCATTCGCCAGTCCCTTTTCTTCCGCGATCTTTTTCGCCACCGCGTGCAGGTGCCCCAGCAGCCGCTCGTCCCCGGCCGAAAGATGCGCGAGCGATGCAATATGCTTGCGCGGAATCAGCAGCACATGCACCGGCGCCTGCGGATGAATGTCCGCGAACGCGACAGCATCATCATCTTCGTAAAGCTTCTGCGCGGGAATCTCACCCGAAGCGATCTTGCAGAACAGGCAATCCATAGCGATCAGCTTACCGCAGCCTACTTCGCAAAGAACCGCGGATGACCACCGGCCTTCCAGGGATCATATTCGCGCGCGAACTCCGCACGCGCCGCAATCGGCGGATGACTGTACGTCCAGAAAACCATCCAAGGATTCGGATCGGGAAGGTCGAGCGACTCTTCGCCCAGGGTCTGGAAGCTGTGCACGGCCGTAGCCTGCGGATCGCGAACGATGCCATGCACGACCTCCTGTCCATACACATCGGCGCGATGCTCGACATAGCGGCTGATGCTATTGCTGATCGGATCGCTCAGCATTGTGAAAACGTGAAAGATCAGCAGCAGCACCACGACAGCGCCCCAGTCCTCCACCGCGGGCACCTGCCATCGCGTGCCGTAGAGACACACCAGCTTCCGCACTATATGGAACGCGAGCCACAGCGCCACCAACGTACCCGCCGCAGCCATCATCAGGCCATGCACCACATCGCCCAGCACATAATGCCCCAGCTCGTGGCCGAAGATAAACAGCACCTCATCCGGCGATGACTTCTTGAGCGATGTGTCCCAGACCACCACGCGTTTCGAGCCGCCAAAGCCCGTCACGTAGGCGTTCATCTCCGTCGTCTTCTCGCTGGCCTTCATCAGAAACATGTGGTCGGGCGCAATCTTTTCGCCGCTGCGCTCGACCACGCGCTCCAGTTGCGCCACCAGCTCCGGATGCGAGCGCGAGAGAGGCTCGAAATGATTGAAGAGCGGATCGATAATCAGCGGCTCGGCGAAGACTCCGGCCAGCATCAGCGGCAGCGACAGCAGCCAGAACCACAGCCACCACCGCCGGCGCGAATGCCGCACGATAGCAAAGAGCAGCGAGCCCACAAACGTCGAGACCGCGAGACTCACCAGCAGCCCCTTGGTCCAGTCCCAGAACCACGCCGGCCAGCGTTCAATGGACAGCCCATACGCCAGGCCCAGATGATGTCCCGCAATCGACAGCGGCAGATTCAGCAATCGAAAGGCAAGGATCAGCAGCGGCAGAAAGATCAGCCCCTGCACCCATGGTCGCGGCGTAATGCTCGCAGCAAAATCGCGAAGCCGCGCGGCCCAGTGCAACCGCAGAAACAGCAGCAGGTACACCAGCCCCCACACCGTCCCGATCGCCCACAGCCAGTTGCCATCGCGGTTCAGCGCTTCCGCCTGCTTCAGCTTTGCCGGCGGCAGCGAATAGGCCGGGCCGGCATCCACCTTCTGCGTTGAAGCACCCTGGGCTGGTCGATCGGCAGCATGCTGCGCGGCCGGAGCAGCCATCGCGGCTAGGGCAAGCGGCATAGCGACGACAAGACTGAACAGCAGCACCATCCGTAACCGCATGCCACGTTGTAGCAAAGGAAAGCTCTCGCGCACCAATCGAGGCTCGCTCTCATCACCCATCCGTACTGATTTGTCCCCAGCGGATGCGTCCGCATCCGGACACGTTTATGCGGTTGCGAACACCCGTTGCCCGCAAATCCACGCAGGCTCAAGCACTTCCACCCTGCGCTTTGGCAGACCAGTTGCTCTTCTTTCCGGTGACGATTCCCCAGGAGATCCACCATGCACGGTTGGTTGCTGAACCTGCGCCTCGCACTGCGCCAGTTGCGCCGCACTCCCGGTTTCGCGCTTACCGTCGTGCTCACGCTCGCGCTCGGCATCGGTGCTGCCACCGCCATCTTCTCGCTGGTGGAAGGGGTTCTGCTGCGCCCGCTTCCTTTTCACGATCCCAGCCGCCTGGTCACGCTCAACGATGCTCTCGAGGGAGAAGGTTTAAGCGGCATACAGTCGGTCACCAGCTCTGAGGTTGGCCAGTACACTCGCGGCACCTCCAGCTTCGCATCGCTCGGCGCCTACACGGGCGATGGCTACGAACTCTCTGGACGCGGCGAGCCCGCGCAGGTCAATGGCACACGCCTGACGGGCGGGGTCTTCCCAACTCTCGGTGTCCAGCCGATCCTCGGCCGTGTCTTTACCCAGCAGGAAGACTCACAGCATCAGCAGGTCGCAGTGCTGAGCTACAGCACATGGCAAAGCCGCTTCCACGGCGATAAGAACGTCATTGGCAGCAAGATCCTGCTGGATCGCAAGCCGTACGAAGTCATTGGCGTGATGCCGCGCAACTTCGAATTTCCGCTGGTGGCAGGCCGCCTGAATCAAACTGAACTTTGGTTGCCGATGAGCTTCACATCGGATGAGCTGTCGCCTGGTATGAGCAATGGGAACTGGAGCTTCCAGATGGTTGGCCGGCTAAAGCCCGGGGTCACCGCCGCACAGGCGCAGCAGGACGCGAATCGCGTGGCGCAGGATGTCATGCGCAACTTCCCGCCCGCGCTGAAGACGATCCATATCCACGCCGTGGTGGACTCGCTAAAGGAGTCTGCCGTAGCTGCCGGCCGGCCGCTGGTGCGCATTCTCACGCTGGCCGTTTTCGTCGTCCTGCTCATCGCCTGCCTCAACGTGGCCGGTCTGCTGCTGGTGCGCGCCATTCGCCGGCGGCGTGAGCTCGCGGTGCGGCTCGCGCTGGGTGCATCGCCGCGCGCGCTCGTGGGCAGTTCAATGATGGAAGGCATTGTTCTCAGCGGCGGCGGCGGCCTCCTGGGCCTGCTGCTCGCAGCCGCGACCCTGAAAGTCGCCGTGCCTCTGCTGCCGGAATCCATGCCGCGCGTGGACGGCATTCATCTCGACCTCGGCGTCATCCTCTTCGCGCTTGTGCTTGCTCTCCTCACCGGCGCGGTCTGCGGCATGGCTCCGGCCTTCGCCGCATTGCACACCCGCGTGAATGAAAATCTGAAGGAAGGCGGCCGCACCGGGAGCAGCGGCTCCAGCCACGGACGGCTGCGCTCTGCCCTCGTCGTCACCGAAATTGCGGTCGCCCTGGTCCTGCTCACTGCCGCCGGTGCGCTGCTGCGCAGCTTCCAGAAGATGCGCGATGTCGATCCCGGCTTCCGCGCCGACCATGCGCTGGTGGCTGGATACAGTCTGCCCAAGCAGCTTTATGGCACGCAGAGCGCCGTCGATACCTTCAACCGCACACTGCTGGAGCGACTCCAAGGATTGCCTGGAACCACCGCTGCTGGCCTGACCAATGTCATCCCTGCCTCAGGTTTCCAGGGTGGCGGCGGCTTTGTCCTCGATGAATCGGCCCACGACCAGTCGGCCAAGCTCCGCGTCGCTCCCTGGACGGTGACCGTTGGCGACTACTTCCGCGCCATGGGCATTCCGCTCGTCAGCGGACGCTACTTGACGTCAGCGGACAAGGAGGACACTCCGCTCGTCGTCGTTGTGAATCAGGCCTTGGCGCGGCACTACTGGCCGAATGGCGACGCGGTGGGCAAGCGGTTGCGCGTCGGCACGCAGGAAGCGAAGACGCCCTGGGCCACTATTGTCGGGGTCGTGGGTGACACCAAGCTTGAGTCGCCCGACAAACCGGACATGGAGCAGATCTACTCACCGGCACAGCAGTACCGAGCAGCGCTGGGTGACTTTGCTCCACCGGATTCAATGTTTGGCAACGGTGGCTACATCACTCTACGATCCGCGCTGCCGCCGGAGCAGATGACGAACTCACTCCGCTCCACCGTCGCATCGCTCGATCCGCAGCTGGCTCTGCAGCAGATCCAGAGTATGGACCAGCAGCTCTCCTCGAGCGAAGCGCCGCGCCGCTTCAACACTTCCATCATCTCCGTCTTCGCGCTGGGCGCGCTGCTGCTTGCCGGCATCGGTGTCTACGCCGTCATCGCCTTCTCCGTCTCGATGCGTTCGCAGGAGATGGCGATTCGCATGGCGCTTGGCTCGCGTCGCGTCGAGATCGTGCGGCTCGTCCTCACCTCTGGCGCGAAGCTGACAGCCATCGGCTGCGCCGCGGGACTCATCGGCGCTCTCGCTCTGTCCCGGCTGCTCGGCTCCATGCTGTTCAACGTGAGCGCCACCGACCCATTCATCCTCACTGGATCGATCGCCACCATGATCGCGCTCTCACTCGTCGCCTGCGCCGTGCCAGCCCAGCGCGCCGCCTCATCCAACCCAGTAGACGCCCTGCGCTCGGAGTAGCGAAGGGTAGATGCACTCCACAGATTCGTCATCTCGACCGAGCAAAGCGAAGTGGAGAGATCTGCTGTTCATACCTCCCCACGCCTCCCCACGCGCGGCTCCGCCAACGTGAGCGACCAGAGGAAGCGAACCCGACAAAACGTCCCTCAGGCGCTTATGCCTGGATGGCAAATCCTCAGTCCAGGCGCACGAGGTACGCCTCGCCCTCGCTCGGCTTCAGCTCGTGCGCAATCTCCACCGCGCGATCCTTGTCATCGCGGAAGGGACGGATACGCACCCAGTGCCCGGTCGGCCCGGTGAACTCGATCACATTTGCGCTCTGGTATTTGCGGCTCAGATGCGTGCGCAGCTTGTCCGCCTCGTCCTCGTGCTTGAACGCGCCGATCTGCACGCACCATCGTCCGCCACTGTCGATCGGCGCCGGCACCGCGAAAACATCGATGCGCACCGTCCCCACACCGGCCATATACAGACCCAGCGCCTTGGCCGATGCCATCGACAGATCGAGCACACGCCCCGGCACAAACGGACCGCGGTCCGTCACGTGCAGCACCGCCTGCTCTCCCGTCCGCACATTCGTAACCCGGATCAGTGAATTCAGCGGCAGCGTGCGATGCGCCGCGGTCATCGCATCCTGGTCGTAAATCTTTCCGTTAGCGCCGCGCCGCTTGTTATACGGCGGCCCATACCAGCTTGCCGTGCCGGTCTCCGACCACACCGGCGCATGGCTCGCGACAAACGACAGGTCCGCCGCGCTGGTCACACCCGGGTTCAGGGTCGCCGGTGCAATCGGGGCGCTGCCCGCAATCGCCGGGGGCGCCGTGCTGGATGGCCCCGAGGACGGAAGCAGCACCGGTGGTGGCGGAGCATACACTGTGACCGGCTGATGATGGCAGCCCGCGATCAAAACCAGGCCGGCGAACGACAACGCTCCAGACGTCAGCCCTGCACCCGCGCGCCGGCTCCTCGCGCTATGTCGCACTCGGTCTGTCTCCGGCCTGCTCCGCACCCGCCTGGCTGCGCTGGTCCACATCCGCTCTGCTGCGCTGATCCACATTCGCTCTGCTGCGCTGATCCAGGTGCTCCGCCAGCCGCCCCAGTTGTTCCGCGGCACAACGCAGCGCGGACGACGAGTTCTGCCGCACCTGGGGCACCACCTGGTCGTTGAGGTACGCAATCACGCGCTTCACCTCGTCCTCCATCCGCGGCCCTACCTTGCCGAACTGCGCATCCACCTTGCGGCCAAAATTCTCGAACGTGCTCCTGCCGCTCTGCGATGTTGTCTCTGCCATATGCCACCTCGTCTGCTCCAATAGTCTCCGCGTCCGGGTCGCTCCCGGTCAATTGCGCCACCCTCGCGGGGTCTCCGGTCTGTCACTGCCGTACTTTGAATCTGCAAATGGCAGCGGCAACCTGCATCTCATCAAGCAAATGCCCTCATTTCCCCCGACCTCCCGGCCCGCCGCATGCGGCCCTGCGGATACTCTCGATCCAATGTCTGTTTCTCATTCGCCGCATCGCTTCCGATCCGCTCTGCGTTTTAAACCAACTGCCGTCCATCTCCTGCTCACCGTCTGCACGCTATGGACGCTTGCACTGCCGTGCCAGGCATACGGACGCGGTGTCGATAGTCCGGCAGATTCGCTGCCCGATGCACCACAGCCGCAAACCGCCCGTGCCTCCGAGCAGAAGACTGGACCTGGCAAGGACAACACCTTCCTCGGGTTGCACGTTGGCCCCGCATATCCTCTCTACGCGAACAAAAAGGCCACCATCATCAACCCGGGCGAGCACGCGCCGCCCTTGAGCGCGACTGACAAGCTGCTCTATGCGCTACACGAGCAGACACGCTGGGCCGTCCTCATGCCCGGTCTGATCTCTGCCGGCTATGGTCACCTGGTCGACACCGACCCGCATACCGGCAGCGACCTGGGCGGCTTCGGCGATCGTTTCGGCCTCACGGTTGTGCGTCAGGCCACGGACCGCTTCTCCGGGGATGGCATATTTCCCGTGCTCTTCCACCAGGACCCACGCTTCTACCGCATCGGTCATGGTCCTCTCGTGCACCGTGGACTTCTCGCCGTTAAGCAGACCTACGTGCGCCTCAACGACGATGGTGAGGAGCGGCCCAGCTACTCCGGCCTGCTCGGCCATGCCCTGGGAAGCTTTCTTGCCATGACCTATTACCCGCACGAAAGCGCAACCGCCGCCATTGCCGCGCGCGGCTTCGGCACTGCTGTCGCCGGCGATATGGGCAGCAAGCTGCTTCTCGAATTCGGGCCCGACGCGCTTCGTCTGGCCCTCTATCGCAAACGGTAGTTCATTCTGCCAGCGGGGTAAGCCGACGGGGCGGAACTCTTGTGACCTTGGGTTAGGAAAGACCGCGCAGCGCTTCACTGGAAGTTCGCAGTCATAGCAGAATGCTCTCAGCCGCGATGCGACCTATCACCGGTGAAGATCGTCCGTATTTAGAGGAGGGAAATCATCTCGGGAATGCTCCACCGCAGGCCGCAACGCCGATGGGCCCGTCCCCTCTCCACAGCGATTGGACTGACGATTGGCTTGGCATCGCTCGCCTGCTGTTCGGCCGGCGCGCAGCGGAACCCGCTCGCCGATCTCGCGCCGATGCCGACACAGCCTCTCGATCTTTCCGTCGACCCGTCGCTGAGAACGGACCTGCCTGCCTTCACGCCGATAGATGTTGACGCCCTGCCGGATGCACCCGTTCCCAACAGCGAACTCACAGCGCCGGACGAGAACAATTCCGGCGCGATTCCTCTCACTGCCGACACACCACAGCCGGAGGGCCAGCAGACGTCGCCCGACTTCCCGCCCGTCAGCCCGACGCTACGGCCTCTTCCCGAATCGCCTGCGGAGCATCCCGGCATTCCCTCGCTGCCGGTTCCCTGCCAGACCGGCGTTTCCTCCTCAACTCCCGAAAACATCAGTTGTGCCAAAAGCGTCGATTACTTCCAGCGCTTCACCGATTCCGGCGTTCATCCTCTGACGCCGCGGCAGAAGGGCATGCTCGCCATCCGCAATACGATCGACCCTTACAACTTCAGCACGATCGCAGTCTTCTCTGCCATCTCCGTGGCATCTGATCCAGGCTCCGCCTATGGTCCAGGAGTTCCCGGCTTCGCCCGCAACTTCGGAGTCGCTTACTGTGAAACTGCGGTTGGTCAGTTCTTCGGCACCTTTCTCATACCCTCCATCGCTCATCAGGATCCCCACTATCACCGCATGCCCAATGCCTCCTATGTGCGACGCACTGTTCACGCCATCACCGAGGTGGTGTGGGCGCAGAGCGATTATGGGGAGGGGATGCCGAACTACTCGACCCTCGTCGGCACCGCAGTCGGCGACGCCTTCGGGGATCTTTACGTACCGGGCCGGGACACGGGCTGGGACGCCAGCGTTGCGCGCTACGCCACCGCCATCGCAACCGATCCCATCGACAACTTCATCACTGAATTCCTGCCCGATGTAGCGCGCCACGTCAACGTCCACATCGTGCTGGTGCAGCAGATCGTCAACGGGGTGGAAAGAACCAACTGAAGCATTCGCAGTCAAGGCTGAAGATCGGTATCCACACATGCTGCGTTGCGCGCCACGGGATTGCACCGCGCCATCGCGCCACCCCTGAAGCTCACCGAGTAGCCCGTCCACTTCGCCGGCTCCGCCTTCGGATAATCCGTGCTCAGGATTTGCGCGCCGCTCGCCATCGCATGATCCCGTCGCGTGGTCGATCCGGAGCGGCCCTCTTTCGTATCTGCATCCGTACGCGTGCGCACCAGGTAACCCTGCCGCACCAGCGCCGCAATCTCCTGCTCCGTCCCGTCGTTCATCTCCGTGAACGCGGCGTCCGGCTGCCCCGGGGCAGCATTCGTAAACAGCACGCGCCCCCGTAGATTCGCATGCCCCTCGAGATACAGCGGCCCCGCCGAGCGCTGGTCCATCAGGAAGATCACCTTGCCTCGCGCCTTCTCGAGCGTCGGCCACGCACCCGCGAGTGCCGCCTCATTCGGCGTTGCATACGAGCCGCGCATATCGTCCGGTGTGATCATCTCGTCTGCCGAAAACACCGACCGGATCTCGCGGTCCAGCGCGTCAAACGTCGCCGCCGTAAACGGCTCTGGCGTTGTCGCATGGGGAATATTCAGGGGCTTGCCCTGCTTTGTCTCCACCAGCACGAAGACCGGCAGATGCTGCGGGTGCGCCTTTGACCACTCGCGCACAATCGTGAGGCACGCAGTGAGAGGCTGGCAGTTACTCTGCTGATCCAGGTCCTGCACATGCATCACCTTGAATCCCGGCTTCGACATCACATCCGCATTCGCATTCGGGTCATCAGCCGTCACACCGGCCGCCGCCTCCGCTGCCGGCCCTGCCGGGTGCGCATAGCGGCCGCCTTTGCTGTCTGCAAAGATGTCGAGCTCAATCTGCCGCACACCGCCGTCGAACTGCTTCTCCAGCGGCGGATGCGCGTAGTCCAGCCCGCGCAGACTCTCCGGCTTCGTCTTCTCGAGAAGGGCACGCATTCCCGGCGGCAGCCCGGCATGGTAGCTGTTGTGTGAGCCGATCACCTGGATTTGATGGATGCGCACCTGCGCATCCGAAGGAGTCGCGCGATCCTGTGCTGCTGCGGCTGTCGCCATCAGCAGCACGGCGGCGAGATGAATGCCCTTCATGAAGTTATCCGTCTCTCTTTTTTGGAGTTGCAATGGCGAGGCTTCGCCCCCACGCGAAAGTCTATCTCCGGAAGATCAACGGACTGTTGCAAGACGCGGAACTTCGCCGGCTGCGCAACCCCTCCGCCGCACTCGCCAGCAACTCATACGACCGCAGACGCGCCGCATGATCGTGCACGATTGTCACCGCGATCACCTCATCCAGATCGAGCGCACCGGCAAACGCCGCAAGCTGCGCATGCACACGCTCCGGCGTTCCGTAGAAGTAGCGCGGCCACTCACCCTCGTCCATCGCCACCGGTCCCTGCCTCTCTAACTCGCGCATGGCATCTTCCGGCCGCGGCACCGGCCGCCGGTCGCCCGCGCGAATGCGCCGCATCAGCAGCCGCGGACTCGCCATCAGCAACTCCGCCTCTTCTTCCGTGTCCGCGCACAGCACGCCCACCGCGACGCTCTTGCGCGGCTCTGCAGCATGCCGACTCGGACGGAACGACTCCGTGTAGTGCTCGATCGCTGCCCTGGTGTGCACCGGGCTGAAGAAGTGCGCGAACGAATAGGGCAGGCCGAACTGCGCCGCCGCTTCCGCGCTCCACAGGCTCGAGCCCAGCAGCCACACCTCCGGTCCACCCGGCATCTCCGGCGATACCGTCAAGTGCGAAAACGGGTGCTCCGCCGGAAAATCATGATTCAGGAACGAGAGCAGCTCCGCAAGCTGGTCCTCGAAGTCGTCCGCCGGCCTCTGCCGCCGCTCGCGCCGCAAGGCATGCGCCTCCAGCGGCCCCCCGCCCGGCGCGCGCCCGATCCCCAGGTCCACCCGCCCCGGGTACAGCGCGTAGAGCGTGCGAAAGACCTCCGCCACCTTGTACGCGCTGTAATGCGGCAGCATGATGCCGCCCGATCCGATACGAATCCGCGAGGTCTCCGCGCCAATCCGCGCCAGCAGCACCTCCGGCGCCGTGCACGCCAGCAAATCCATCGCGTGATGCTCCGACATCCAGAAGCGGTGATAGCCCAGCCGCTCCACATGCTTCGCCAGATCGATCGAATTCGCAAGCGCCTGCGCCGGCGTAAATCCCTCCGGCACCGGGGACTGGTCCAGTACAGAAAGCCGCACCCGCTTCTCCCCGGCAATCACTACCGCGTCCGCCTCAACACTCATGGTTATGAGATGACTCTCAGCAGCCGCTGGACTCGTGCTCTCGCTCTACACTGGGCGCTCTACACTGGGAGCCGCATGTCCACCATCCCGCCCATTCCATTTCCCCTGCGCAGCGACAGCTACAAGCTGACGCACTGGCGCCAGTACCCGCCCGGCACTACCGAGGTCTATAGCTATCTCGAATCGCGCGGCGGCCGCTTCCCCCACACTGTCTTCTTCGGTCTGCAGCCGTATCTGCGCAGCTATCTCGCGGGCAGCGTCGTCACCGCGGAAGATGTCGAAATTGCCGACCGCCTCGCCGCCGCGCACTTCGGGCGCCCCGGCATCTTCAACCGCGCCGGCTGGATGCACATCGTCGAACAGCACGGCGGCCGTCTGCCGGTCGAGATACGGGCCGTCGCCGAAGGCACGCCCGTCCCCACCCACAACGTGCTCATGACCATCCGCAACACCGACCCGGCCTGCTATTGGCTGACGAACTTCCTCGAAACCCTGCTGCTCAAAGTCTGGTATCCCACCACCGTCGCGACACTCTCCGGCGCGCTGCTGCACCTCATCGAATCGGCGATGAAGCGCAGCGGCGAAGACCCCGGCCGGCGAACATGATGCTCCACGACTTCGGCTATCGCGGCGCCAGCTCCGAGGAGACCGCCGGGCTCGGCGGCGCGGCCCACCTCGTCCACTTCCGCACCTCCGACACCCTCATCGCCAACATGGTGCTGCGCGAGCACTACAGCAGTCCCAGCGCCCCTGCCGATTGGATGCCCGCCACCTCCGTCGTCGCCACGGAGCACAGCACCATGACTGCGTGGGGACGCGACCACGAGCTCGACGCCTACCGCAATGTGCTCGCCGAATACCCCGAAGGCGTTCTCTCCATCGTCGTTGACAGCTTCGACGTCTATCGCGCGGCGGAGGAGATGTTCGGCGGCGTTCTGCGCGAGCAGGTGCTGGCACGTGATGGCCTGCTCGTCCTGCGCCCCGATTCCGGCGACCCGGTGCAGGTCCTGCTGCGTCTGCTGCCCATGCTCGCCGGGCGCTTCGGCAGCATACGGAATCATGCTGGTTACAAATTACTGCATCCCAAAATTCGCCTGCTCTGGGGCGACGGCATCGGCCTTGAATCCGTCGAGCGCATCCTGGACAATCTCCTCGCCGATGGCTGGTCCGCCGCCAACCTCATCTTCGGCATGGGCGGCGCGCTGCTGCAGAAGGTCAACCGTGATACCCAGAGGTTCGCCTTCAAGTGCTCCTCCGCGACCGTCAACGGCGAGCTGCGCGATGTCTTCAAGGAGCCGGTGACCGACCCCGGCAAAGATTCCAAGCGCGGCAAGCTGGCACTGGTCAGGACTGCGCGCGGCTTCGATACGGTGCACTGTCCAGGTAACTGCGAGATGGAAGACGACCTGCTCGAAGTCGTCTTCCGCAACGGCGAAGTCCTCCGCCACCAGACCCTCGACGAAGTGCGCGCGATAGCTACCACTGCCTAGAGTGGAGGCATATGGGAAAGCCATTCCTCTGCAGCGAGAACTGCAGGATCGTCAGAAATTCGACGATTGTCTTTGGATCTCGCACCCTGTCTCTGGCACTTGCAGCTCAGAAATGTTGCCAGCCCTCCGCCAGCAGCTCGCTCCGAAGCCCGTTCCGCATCAGCACCATCTGCGGCGCGCCTGAACGCTGCCGCAGCATCCGCCCAATCCGCCGCACCGGCACACCGGCAACCCTCCCGGGCACGCGGACATCCGCACTTGACGTAAAGAGCAGCTCGTAATCATCTCCGCCATGCAGCGCGTCCTCCAGCGTAGCGCCCGAGCCAAGCGGCAGCAGTGCAGCATCTACTTCGGCACGCAGACCCGATTCTTCACACAAATGCTGCAAGTCCACCGATAACCCATCGCTGATATCGATTGCCGCCGTAGCGAGCTGCCGTCGCGCCAGCGCTCGTCCGATGCCGATTCTTGGTTCCGGGAAAGAAATGCGGATGCTCCGCTGTCGCCGTCGTCATCCCACGATCGCGCGCAGGCGGCTGCGGCGGAGTCCTCTCGGGGTTCTCTTCGGGGTTCCTTTGGGGGACCGCATCAGCGCACGCAGCTCCGCCGCCGCTCCCCCTAAGCTCCCGGTCACATAGATCGCGTCCCCCGCCCGTGCGCCGGAGCGTAGCAGCGCCCGGCCGCGCTCGACCGCGCCCACCACAACGATGTCCGCCGCAGCGCGAGCCTGCGCGCCACCCGGCGATTGGCCAGATCCCCCCCGCGAGACGGAACGCTCCACTGTTCGGCAAGCGCCAGCAGCCCGTCATAAAACCGATCAACCCAGTTTCGCCGTCCACGCGTGAACTCCCGCGGCACCGCCAGCGAAACAAACGCCGCCACCGGTCGCGCACCCATTGCCGCAATATCGCTCAGCCCGCGGGCCAGGCACTTGTGCCCCACCGCCTCCGGCGCATGCCAGCCGCGGCGGAAGTGCACATCCTCCAGCGAGAAGTCCGTCGTGACCACCAGCTCTTCGCCGTGCCGCACCGCCAGCACGGCAGCATCGTCCCCGATGCCGACGCGTAACCCGCCACCGCGCCTCCCGCTGCCCGTCGCGCGTGCGCGCAGTCCCTCGAGAATTGCCCGCTCGCGCTCTCCCATCGCACCAGCTTACCCGCACAAACAGAAGAGGCAGGCAACAGCATTCTGCCGTCACCTGCCTCTCGCGTTTTTGAGTTGCCTACTAGTTACTCGTGCAGATCGAAACGATCCAGCTCGGTCACCTTCGCCCAGGCGGCTACGAAGTCGTTGACGAACTTCTCCTTCGCATCCTCGCTGGCGTAGACCTCGGCCAGAGCGCGCAACACCGAGCTCGAGCCGAAGACAAGATCGACGCGCGTACCGGTCCACTTCTGCTTGCCGGTCTTACGATCATGCCCCTCGAACAACTCTCTGGCCTCGGTGACTGGCTTCCACTGCGTGTCCATACCCAGCAGTTTCACGAAAAATTCGTTGGTCAGCACACCCGGCCGATCCGTGAATATACCGTGCTTGCACCCATCGGCGTTGATGTTGATCGCGCGCAGACCTCCGAGCAGCACCGTCATCTCAGGCGCGGTCAAGGTCAGCAGTTGCGCCTTGTCGATCAGGCCTACCTCCGCAGGTACCGTAACTCCGGCCTTCCGGTAGTTGCGGAAGCCGTCGGCGAGTGGCTCGAGAACGTTGTAGGCGGCCACGTCGGTCTGTTCCTGCGAGGCGTCCGTGCGGCCGGGCGTGAACGGTACTGTCACCTGGTGGCCGGCCGCCTTCGCAGCCTGCTCCACACCGGCGTTGCCAGCCAGCACGATCAGGTCAGCCAGGGAGACTTTCTTGCCGCCACTCGCACTCTTGTTGAACTCCGACTGAATGCCTTCCAGGACCTTGAGCACCTTGGCCAGTTGCGCGGGCTGGTTGACATCCCAATCCTTCGCCGGTGCGAGACGGATGCGGGCACCATTGGCGCCACCGCGCTTGTCTCCGCCGCGGAAGGTCGAGGCCGAAGCCCACGCGGTGCCGACGAGTTCGGAGACCGTCAGGCCGGAGGCCAGAACCTTCGCCTTGAGTGCCGCAACGTCTGCATCGTCGATCAGCGGATGATCGACAGCGGGCACCGGGTCCTGCCAGATCAGTTCTTCCTTCGGCACCTCCGGCCCCAGATAGCGCGAGCGCGGACCCATATCGCGATGGGTCAGCTTGAACCAGGCGCGCGCGAAGGAATCGGCAAAGGCCTGCGGGTGTTCGAGAAAACGACGCGATATCTTCTCGTAGAGCGGGTCCACGCGCAGCGACAGGTCGGTGGTCAGCATCGTCGGCTTGTGCTTCTTCGACGGATCGTACGCGTCGGGAATGGTGGGCTCGGCGTCCTTTGCCTCCCACTGGATGGCGCCAGCCGGGCTCTTGGTCTGCACCCACTCGAATTTGAAGAGGTTTTCGAAAAAGAAATTACTCCACTGCGCCGGCGTCTGTGTCCAGGTGACTTCCAGGCCGCTGCCGACGGTGTCCTTGCCGCTGCCGGTGCCGTAGTTGCTGACCCAGCCCAGGCCCTGCGATTCCATGTCGGCGGCTTCAGGCTCCGACCCCTTGTGCGACTCGGGCGCAGCGCCGTGGGTCTTGCCGAAGGTATGGCCGCCGGCAATCAGGGCGACGGTTTCCTCATCGTCCATCGCCATGCGGGCGAAGGTTTCGCGGATGAACTTGGCGGCAGAAACGGGATCGCCGTTAGCATCCGGGCCTTGTGGATTGACATAGATCAGTCCCATTTCGGTGGCGCCGAGATGCTGCTCGAATTTTTCGATAGGCCGGTGGGCCAGCCAGGCGGTCTCGGTACCCCAGTTCACGTCCAGGTCGGGCTCCCAGGTATCTTCGCGGCCGCCGGCAAAGCCAAAGGTGCGAAAGCCCATGGTCTCCAGAGCCACGTTGCCGGTGAGGATCAGCAGATCGGCCCAGGAAATCTTCTGCCCATATTTCTGCTTGATCGGCCAGAGCAGGCGGCGCGATTTGTCGATGTTCACATTGTCTGGCCAGCTGTTGAGCGGAGCGAAGCGCTGCTGCCCTCGCCCGGCGCCACCGCGGCCATCACTCAAGCGATAGGTGCCGGCGGAGTGCCAGGACATGCGGATGAATTGCGGGCCATAGTGACCGAAGTCCGCCGGCCACCAGTCCTGCGAATCGGTCATCAGCTTGCGAAGGTCGTTCTTCAGCGCCTCGTAATCCAGCTTCTGAAACTCCTCGCGGTAGTCGAACGCCGGCGCCAGCGGATCGGACTTGGACGAGTGCTGGTTCAGCAGGTCAATGCGCAGCGTATTTGGCCACCAGCTGCGGTTCTCGGAAGCAGGTTTGGACGCGTGACCTGGAAACGGGCATTTGGCTTCAGTCGCCATTGAGAGCTCCTCTTTAAACAAAACTTTACTTATCAACAATAATTATTGTTCTCGGCACTGGCAAACGCTTGTCCATAGACGCTTCGGTTACTTGCTCCGTGAAAGGTGCGGGCAGATAACCAGTTAAGTAATACTTTTGTAGTTAAAAAAGAAGCGCCGCTATTTGTTCGCCTATACAACTTCGGTCAAGTTGCTCTCATCTTTCCCACTTTGGTAGGGTTAAATGCGTTCCAGCGAATCGCATTCGCATCCCCATCTGATTCGCGAATTCCCAGGAATCAACCCATCGCTCGCGAAAGGAGGCTGTCCCTGTGCGCAAACGCTATTACATCATTTTTGTCGCGCGTGAAGACGACGGCAGCCTTCGCAAGGTCCCGGTTCCGCTGCACTACGCCTACGTCTTCGTCGCGGCTGCCGTGGTCGGACTCTTCACCATCACCGGCATGGCCGGCTCGTACGGCCGCATGCTGCTCAAGACCGCCCACTACAACCAGGTCCGCTCCGAAAAGGAGACCCTCCGCCACGACTACCTGCACATGCAGCAGGTAGCCCGGGAAAAGGACGTCCAGGTAGCCTCGCTCGGCTCCCTCGCCAGTGAAGTCTCCGCGCTGTACGGCCTGCGCCAGGGCCACACCAGCAAAGCCAGCGCCGTAGATCCCGTCATCGCTCCGGTCATGGACGCTACCGACGAATCGAACGACTATCTCCACTCTCTCGATCAGCTCACCGCCCTGCGCAGCTCCGCCCTGTCCGGCCACATGCGCCGCGCGCTGGAGCCCGCCTTCGGCTTCGGTGACAGCGCCGACTGGGGCACCTCCGCAGACCTGCCCAACCTCTGGCCCATCGAAGGCCCCATCACCAGTTCCTTCGGCGAGCGCCAGGACCCCTTCAACGGGGAAGGCGCCTTCCACCGGGGCATCGACATCTCCGGCACGATGGGTGAACCGGTCCGCGCCCCCGCCGACGGCACCGTGCTGATGGCCGGCCCCGCCAGCGGTTACGGCCAGGAAGTCATGCTTGACCACGGCCACGGTATCCACACTCTCTACGGCCATCTCTCCGGATTCGCCGTGACCACCGGCCAGGACGTGCACCGCGGCGAAGTCATCGGCTACGTCGGCAGCGAAGGCCGCTCCACCGGCCCCCACCTCCATTACGAGGTACGCATCCACGACACCCCGGTGAACCCGCACAAGTACATGCGGGAGACCATGCAGCAGTTCGCGTCCAGCAAGCCCGCCAGCAACGGCGCCACCTCAGGCATGATGTAAAGGCTCGCGCGCGGCTTTCGCGCGCTTGCCCCGAGGCCGCTTCGACGAATTCTCCGGAGCGCGCAGTTCTGTCGCGATGAGGTTGCGCAGCCAAATCTGCGCCGGATCATCGTGCCGCTGGCGATGCCACACCATCCGCAATGCAAAGGGCGGCAAGCCCATCGGCTCAGGGCACGTCACCAGGTGGAGCCCACCTCCGAAGGTCGTCACCACCGTTTTCTGAAGACACGCCACCAGGTCGCTCGCTGCCACGGCATGCAGCACTGACAGGCAGTGAGGGAGCGCCAGCCTCAAACGTCGGCGCAGTCCTCTCGCGGCAAGTTCGTTGTCGATCAGCCCCCAAGGCTGATTGCGATACATGACTGCTGCATGATCCAGGCACGTAAACTCTTCCAGCGTCAGCCGCCGCTTCCAGGCTGGATGCCCGCGTCGGGCAATCACAACGTTCTCCTCCTCCGATAAGGTCTCCATCAGGAAACCGGAGCCGAGAGAACGCGCGTCTGGAAAGTATCCGATCGCCAGATCGAGCGTTCCATTGCGGAGCTCACTCTCCGGCACCGTGAAGAGCCATTCCAGGCGTCGCGTCTGCATCTGTAGCTCTCCGCAAAGCATGGAGCGGGCGAGTTGCGGCATAAGTCGCAGCTCTACATCGTCCGAGAGACCAATGCGGTATCGCTGTGCGCTGCTGGAAGGCACGAACGTCCGTGGCGCTTCGAAGGTCTGCCGAAGTTGCGCGAGAGCCGAGCGGATGGGCCCTGCCAGTTGTTCCGCGCGCGCCGTCGGCTGCATTCCTTGCGAGGTACGCACAAAGAGAGGATCGTCCAGACGCGTGCGCAGGCGGCCAATGGCGTTGCTGAAGGCAGGCTGGCTGAGACTCACACGCTTCGCGGCGCGGCTGACGTGGCGTTCATCCAGCAGCGCCTCGAAAGCCAGCAAAAGATTGAGGTCGATGCCATTGATATTCAAGAATCAAATAGTACGTATTACGTTTATCCATTTCAAGAATGACTTGGATTTCGATATATCCGTTGTATGCGCACTGTTCTGCTGATAGTGCTTCTCGTGGTGATTCCACGCCCCCTGTCCCTGGCTCAACCCGTTGCTGATACTCCCTCCCTGCAGGTCTTCAGGTTGTGGCTGGAGGCCTTCAACTCCGGAGACCAGGCGACCGAGACTGCATTCTGGAAGAAATACGGTACGGACGCCACGGCGCCTCGAGCGGACGGCGATCTCCGCGTGCGCCAGATGGCTGGCACCATGTCCATCCTCACCGTTAAGGAAAACACTGCTACGCACTTGCTGGCGCTGATGAAGGATGCACACGGCGGCTATTCGGAGTGGACGCTCGATCTGGCATCCACTGCGCCTTCGGTGATCGCCGGCATGAAAGGGCGTCGCGTTCCTGGGCCGGACTCAGGACCTCCTGCTGCCAGCGACGAAGAACTTGGCCGACGAATCCAGGAGCATGTCACGGAAAAACGTGCGCCGGAGGATTTTTCAGGAGCGGTCCTCGTCGCGCACCATGGAAAGGTAGTTTTCGATCAGGCATGGGGATTGGCTAACTCTGAAAAGCACATCCACAACACTACCTCGACCGCATTCTGCATTGGGTCGATGAACAAGATGTTTACCGCTGTCTCGATTCTTCAACTCGTTCAAAATGGCAAGCTGGAGCTCGACAAGCCCATCGCCGCCTACTGGCCCGCCTATCCCAATCGCGATCTCGCGGCCCGCGTCACCATCCGCGAACTGCTGAACCACACCGGAGGGACCGGCGACATCTTCACTCCGGAATTTGAAGCCCATCGTCAGGAGCTCCACACGCTTGCAGATTACGTCAGCCTTTACGGCAATCGGCCGGTCGCTTTTGAGCCCGGCGCACGCATGGAGTACTCCAACTACGGCTTCATCCTTCTGGGCAGGATCATCGAGTTGGTGAGCGGTGAGTCGTACGACGCCTACGTCCAGCAACATATTTACCTTCCCGCCGGCATGCGCCACACCAACCCGGGGCCCGACCTCAGGCATGACACGGATCAGCCGGCCTCCGATGTCGCCGTCGGTTATGTCCGCAGCCCCGAAGGATTCAAGCCCAACACGTCAACCTACACACGCGGAACCTCCGCCGGTGGAGGCTTCTCCACGGTGCATGATCTGCTGCTCTTCGCCACTGCGCTGCAGAACGGAACTCTTCTCACTCCCTCACTTTTGCGAGAGGCCACGACTCCCCGTTCGCCCGGCCAGGACTACGGCATGGGCTTTTACATTCTTGGGAATGGCGCATACGGGCATGGCGGTGGTGGACCGGGGATCAACGGAGAGCTGCATATTTTGCCAAAAAGCGGTTACGTAATCGCGGCTCTCGTGAATCGAGATCCACCAATGGCTTCGGATGTCGTGAATTGGATCGGCGCGATCTTGCCCCAGCCTTGATGCCGTAAGCTGCGGCAACGGCGCCACCTCAGGCATGATGTAAAGCGTCCCGCCGCCCAACGGATTTTCAGTCCGGATGAACCTTTCCAATCCCGAGGAGCAATTACGCTCATCCGTCTTCTTTCCCGTTCTGCGCTCCCGTCTTGCGCTCTGTAGATAGTTTCTACTCCGCTCGCAGTGCGCGCATTGGATCAGTGGATGCTGCGCGCCGGGCGGGCACGATTGCTGCTATCGCCGCGCCCATCAAAAGCAGCAGTACGCTGCCGCCCACTGCGAGCGGGTCCATAACGGGCGTTTGATACAGGAGACTGCGGACCGAGCGCAGCCCGATTAGCGCCATCACCAGACCAACACCTGTGCCGAGCAGAACGGGATTGGCAGCCTGCCGCAGCACGAGTCCGATCAGAGCGCCCTTGCCTGAACCCAATGCGATGCGGATCCCGAACTCCTGCCGTCGCAGCGACACGGAGTACGCAAGCACACCATAGATGCCAAGCAGAGCCAGGAACAATGAGGCCGCGCCGAAACCGCTAAGCACCATGGCCTGGAAACGATCGGTTGCCACGGAATCGCTGACCTGTTCGTCCATGGATTTGAGCGTAGGAATCGCTACCTGCGGATCGATCTGCCAGATCGCGCGCCGCATCTCGGGAATCAGCGCATCGCTGGGTTGCGAGCTGCGGACCAGGAACGACAGCGTCCACGGCGTGAAGGCCCAGTAGGGCACATAGACCATCGCAGCATTGTCCTTGAGCCCATTGATGCGCGTATCGGCGACAACTCCGATCACTATGAGGGGATGTTTGTCGTCCGGAACAATGTCAGATATCTTTCGTCCAACGGGATTCTCGCCAGGAAAGCCTTCGCGCGCGGTTCTCTCCGAGATGAGCGCCACATAGGGATTGGTGCGATCGGCGGCTACGAAATTGCGGCCGGCGACGAGCGAACTCTGCATAGTAGTCAGATAGTCGGGGTTGATCCAACGTACGTTGATTGGTGGCTGCTTCCCAGCCGGTACGGGATGGTCCGGCCGGGAAAGAGTATCCACCCAGGTTTCACCGGTCAGCGGCGTCACGCTGGTGAGGGCGACCGACTGCACGCCGGGCAGTTGGCGGAAAGCTGCAAGGGTGCGGTCGGCAAAGCTCTGCTTCGCCACACTTCCTTTAGGGCCTTCGTTCTCATAGGCCGGCGCGAATAGGTCCGTCTGCGCCATGGTTATGCGGCTCGTACCGAAGCCGCGATCCTGCCGCAACAGCTGGGAAAAACTGCGCAGCACGAGCGAGGTAACGATGAGCAGGACTATTGTGCAAGCCACCTGCGCCGCCACCATCATGCTACGTGTACGGTGACCCCCTTGCGTATTGGCCGCCCGCGTGGAGTTTGCCTGTAGCGCCACTTGCGGAGCGACGCGAAGGGAGCGCAGGGCGGGCAACATACCGAACATGATTGCCGCCGCAATCGACAAGCCTCCGCTGAAGAGAAGGACGGGCAGGCTTACCTGCACCTCATTGAGACGCGGGATGTTCGCAGGCGCCAGCGCGATCAACAAGCGCACGCCGCCGAAGGCCAGCGCTGTGCCGGCCGCGCCGCCGGCACACGCGAGCACAAGGCTCTCGGCGAGACGCGACCTTACCAGTTGGCCACGGCTTGCACCCAGCGCGGCGCGCACCGCGGTCTCGCGTTCCGCATTCACGGCGCGTGCGAGTTGCAGATTGGCGAGGTTGACGCACGCGATCAGCAGCACCGCGCCCACCGCTGCAAACAGCAACCAGAGCGCGCCGCTGACGCCGGACGCTACATCCTTCGTCAATGGCGTGAGCGCGATTCCGAAATGAAGGGGCAGATGTGCGGAAAGCGTGTATGCCTTCTGCAGGGCCTCCAGTTCGGCGTTCGCCTGGGCCAAGGTCACGCCGGGCTTCAACCGCGCGATCGCCTTGTAGTTGAAGTTACCCATGTCTGCATTCAGGTCGCGCTCGCTTGGCGCCAGAGGCTGAAACAGCAGAGCGTCGCGTGCGGTCTCCTGAAAGGCGATCTTCGGCGCCAACGCGATCTGCGGAAACCGCATGCCCGGGGGCAGAACACCAATCACGGTGATTGGCTGGCCGGATATCCGCAACGTTTTTCCAATCACGGCAGAGTCGCCCGCAAAGTATTCTTGCCAGCCTTCGTAGCTCAACACGACTACGTCGTCGGCGCCCTTCTTAGCATCGCCTTCGACAAAGTCCCGGCCCAGGATGGGTTGCACACCAAGCAGCCGGAAGAGGTTCGGCGAGGCACTCACTGCGCCGACGATGCGCGGGTGACCGTCATTGCGCGAGACGCTCACTCCATTTTGACTAAAGATGGCAGCATCTTCGATTGTCTTCGCGTCTTTCTTCAGGCGCAGGAAATGCCGATAATTGTCGGGAGTCGCCGTCCGCTCGCTGCGCACCGAGTCTTCCACCGTCTCGCGCATCACGACCAGGCGATCCGGGTCGCGAAAGGCGAATGGCTTGAGCAAAACCGCATTGACCACGCTGAAGACCGATGTGGCCGCCCCGATGCCCAGCGCGAGTGTAAGGATGGCGGTGAGCGCGAAGCCGGGAGATTTGCGCAGTTGGCGAACGGCGTAGCGAAAGTCCCGCAGCAAACGTTCCATTGACGTCCAGGCCCAGGTTTCGCGCGTCTGTTCCCTTATCAGAGTCGCATTGCCGAAGGCACGTCGAGCGGCGTAGCGCGCCTCTTCCGGTGACAAGCCGCTCTCCCGCTGCTCTTCCTCTTCCAATTCCAGATCAGAGCGCAACTCCCGTTCCAGGTCCGCATCCCGTTTCTTCAGTTGCCACCATCGCATCTCAACTCTCCTCGGGAGCGGGCCACATCACTCGTGCGACAGCCTCGGCCATCTGCTTCCACTGCGATTCTTCGACGACAAGTTGCTTCCTGCCTTTGTCAGTCAATCGGTAATATTTGAATTCCCGGTTTCGGTCGGGAGCTGTCTCCCATTTGGCACTGACCCATCCTCTTTTCTCCAGGCGATGCAATGCCGGGTAGAGAGAGCCGTGCTGCATCTGCAGGAAGTCGTTCGTGGTTCTCTGAATGTGCTTCCCGATCTGGTGACCGTGAGCAGCTCCATAAAGAAGCGTCCGCAGGATGAGCATGTCCAGCGTGCCCTGGAGCAGCCCTGTCCGTTCTTGTGGCTTTTTGACCATGGAAGATCGTCTACCCTCATTTTCGAGAGGATGGTAGACATTCGACTATCACGTGTCAAGGACGGGAACGGATCGCACGCAGCCCCAGCGCGTTCCTGATGCCTTTTATCGAATCTGCGCTTGTTGGCGCGAATGGCCGTAAGCCGGCTATCGGGACAGCCGCCTTAGATCCGAGATAGCTCGCGCGCTACTGCGGCGGAGTGGAAGCCGCTGGAGTGGAAACCGCCGAGCTGGGAACCAGCGACACCCGCACTACCTGGCACTTCACCTTCTTATCCTGCGGCGTCTGGATGGTCACCTTCTTGCCGTCGAGCTCGTAATGCACACTGCTGCCCACAACGAAGTTCGTCGCGTTCACCGACTTGTCCGCGTCCGTCCGGCATATGTACTCGTTCCCATTCGCGTCAAAGGTCAAGTCGAAGACCTGGTGTTTGGAGTGCTTCTGATGCTTGTCTCCCACCCCGGCGGGCTGAAAATCCTTGAGCAGGGTGTTGCCCTCGATCTTCTGACCGGCAAGCGCCGGCATCGCCATCGCCGCAGTCAGCAAAACAATTGTCATGGTCTTCAGCATCGTTCGCTCCATCCTGATTTCGGATTCTGATCTTGAACGCCGCCTGATTCTAGAACGTCAAGGAAAGTTTGTGCATAGAAACGCAAATGCAGGCATTGCCCGGCCGGCCATTTCGGTCCGTCGTCGCATCTCTTCTCGAGGGCAGCATGCAACCATCCCATGCCAGAAGTCCTTCTGAACCTCACAGTCGGATCGGGCCAGGTTCCATTCCGGATTCTGAAGCGAGCGCTTGCGGAGGACTCCTACGCGACTCCCTGACCCCTTTTGAATACCGGAGGCAATCGTTGAAACAAGCACCATTCCTCTCATATCTCGCGGTCACCGCCATCCTCTCTCTCCCGCTGCTTGCCCAGCATCCGTCCTCGCCCCAGGGCCACCCCGGCGGCGCCCCTGGCGGCCACGCGGAGCACACCCCACCCGCGCGCGGACCTGAGCCTTATCACGGCGCGCCCCAGCAGCATGCCGCACCACAACAGCAGCACGCTGCACCACAGCACGGCGGACCGCCACAGGAGCACGCTGCACCACAGCAGCAGGAAAACCGTCATTACGCCGACCAACCCGGCCATCCCAACGCCCCTCACGTTGATGGCGACCATTGGGTCGGCCACGACTCCGGCCCAAATCCCCACTACCATGTCGACCACCCTTGGCAACACGGCCACTGGAATGGCGGCTTTGGCCCGTCACATCGCTGGCGTCTCGCAGGCGGCGGCCCCAACCGATTCCGCTTCAACAACTGGTATTGGAGCGTCGCCCCTTATGACCTGGCTTACGTCAACGGCTGGCTCTGGGACTCCGACGACATCGTCATCTACGAAGACCCCGACGACCCGGGCTGGTACCTTGCGTACAACCCACGCCTCGGCACCTACGTCCACGTCATGTATCTGGGCTGAAGCGAACTCGTTTGCCTCGAAGCGGCCTGCCTTCGCGGCAGGCCGTTGCATGCATACGCCTCAACCCGTTGTTGACGTGCGATCCGCCGCGCCTTGCATGCGTCGAAAGAACGCCGCCGATGCAAGCAGCACGCACACCATCGCGATCCAACCCCACAGCGCGCACTGAAAGGCCAGTGACTCACCCTGCTCCACTACCTGAAGTGAGCGTCCCGCCAATGCGAAGCCGTTGAGATGCTCTCCCTTGAACGGCTGCACCACGATGGCGAGTCGAACACCGTGGCGAGGCTGCCAGGTCAGGCGGTTGCCTCCGGTCCTCTCCGCGATCTCAAATACACCGTGCGGCGGTACGGGAAACCGGCCATCCAGCATTGCTGTGGAGCTGAGTACGTTGCCATGCTCGTCGTAGATGATCGTGAAGGGCTGAAGACTTTGCTTGAGATCGATGCAGCTTGGATCGCAGGAATGAGGAACGCGTTCGGCGCTCCGATATTCCTCGACCGCCTGCGCCACCATCTCGATCTGTGGCTGGTTTGCCCCGCGTCGCAGTGTCTGCTGCATCACTGCATAGCCAGCAAGCGCAACGACGAAGGCCAACACGCTCAGGCAGATCGCCTGAGTGAAGAGCACCTTCCGAGAAGCTTGAATACCAACCACGCGCGCCTCCTCTCGCAGCCAGGTTTCGCCGAAATCTGTGAGCAGGCGAATAGCAAATCCTGCGACAGAGCCTTTTCGTTCCAGCGCTGCATCCTGCGCCGTCTGCAGCATCTGCTCCGCGAATTTGTCTTGAAATGGTCTGGGCAGAACGCGGAGCAGCCTGCCATAGATCCTCCAGATGTGCGGTGTCATACGCGGGCGCCGCGGTTCACCAATCTCCGTGACGCAACGGCAACGATCGATTTCATTCGCCGCGTCTCGGCCGACAGAATCTCCAGGCCTCG
Organism: uncultured Acidobacteriaceae bacterium; assembly: GCA_963757575.1. GTDB lineage: Bacteria > Acidobacteriota > Terriglobia > Terriglobales > Acidobacteriaceae > KBS-83. Next base: position 410,022 of record CAVWSD010000001.1, on the reverse strand, counting down.
CGCCGTGATGCGGTAATAGCGCCGCCGCACATCGTCCGTCGTCTCGGACTCCTCCACCAATCCGGCATCCTGCATACGATCGAGCGCTCCATAGAGCGTTCCCGGCCCCATCTTCACTCCCGGGGAAATGACCGTGGCCTCTTTCATTACGGCATAGCCATGCTTTTCGCCCTCCGCGAGTGCGATCAGAATCGCCAGGACGGCGGGCGTCAGCGGCGTTGTTCTCGACATGAAGGGACGATATATCCGTAATGGATATATCGTCAACTGTAATATTCAGGCCGCGGGATAGGTTTCCCCCCTGTTCTTACATTGGTTCGCTTCGCCCGCCGCGAAAATACCGCGCAGCCACCGGGAGTTGCGACGTAAAAGCCCCTATTGACAATTTCTTTCTCCGAGGACTAGTGTGCAGCCGAATGATTGCGCGCTCTCATTCTCCTCAGTTCATCCATCTCACCTAGGCCAAGGCATCTGGGCCTTTCAATTAGCTTTCAGCTCATCATCGGAGCACCTAGTCATTCGACTGGAGGTAGTTCATGTTCGCTCGCAATGTTTCATTACGCCTCAAACCAGGCAAGCTCAACGAATTCACTCGTACCTTCGATAAGGAGGTTCTTTCCATTCTGAGAAAGCAGCCCGGTTTTCGGGAAGAGATCACCTTCGCCTCGCCGGGTGAAATGGAGTTAACCGCAATCAGTCTGTGGGACACAAAGGAGCAGGCGGACGCGTATAACGCTGCTGCGTATCCCAAGGTGCTGCAGGCTGTGAATGACATGCTGGACGGCGCTCCCAGGGTGCAAAACCTCAATGTCATCAGCTCAACGATGCAGCACGCCGGAAGCGGATCGGGCACAGCGGCGTCAGCTTCTTCTGCCGCAGCAGCGAGCGGTGGAGAGATGCCATCCACAACGGAAAACAAGAAGATCGTACGCAGGTTCATGGAGGAATGCTGGAATAAAGGAGACAAGAACGCGATGCGCGACTTGATTGCGGATAACTGCCGCTATCATGATCCGGCGTTCCCGGGTGTCGAGAACCTTCCCCAGCATATTGCTTCGTGCCGTGGTGGTTTCCCTGACCTTCGCTTCACGATCGAGGACATGATCGGCGAGAAGAATGAGGTGGTGGTGCACTGGACGGTCCGTGGTACCCACACAGGTCCGTTCCTCGGGATGCCACCGACCAACCGACCATGCAACGTCTCCGGCACTTCCATTTCCCGCATGGAAGGTGGCAAGCTCGTCGAACATTGGGCGGATTGGAACGTGATGACTCTGATGGAGCAACTTGGCGTGAGTGCCGCGCCGAAAGCGGAAGAAAAAGTAAGCGCACGTAAATAGCTGGTGCGAAGCAGGCGAGGGGCCAGGGCGGAAGCCTTGGCCCCTCTGGGAGCGCGTCCTTGGCTGGCTAGCTACCTGATTATTTGGTAGCCGCATCTGACGATGAATTTTGGCCGGCGAAGGCAGAATCACCTTCCTGTTCTCAGCCGTTGCATCAGGCGCTTTCTACGTGCACTCTCATCCCATCGGTGTGCGTCGTGCCCGGCTGCACGGTCACCGCATCCCTCCGTCGCGGCGCGGGAACCTGGCCATCCAGCAATGCTGTCGACCTGAGTACGTTGCCGGCCGACAGGTTTCCCGCTGTTTTTACACTGGTTCCCGTCGCGCGCGAAAATACCGCGCAGCCTCCGGACGAAGGAGTACCCACGCAAACGCGGCAAAGAACAAAGCGTGGATGGCAAGTTCTGGGATCGCGTGGAAGGCGCTCAGGATGACGTGGAATGCCATCCATGCAAGCGCGAGCCAGCGCGCCCAGTTCTGCCCCCGGAGGAGAAATACTCCGCACACAATTGCGGTCAGTTCGGTGAGCTCAATAGCCACAGCATCCGGATGACGCGCCAGCAACTCGCGGAAGTGAACAACGAAGCCGCCTGCGCCCACCGCCAGATAGACGCAGGCAAGAATCGTTATGGAGAGAGGCCGCTTGTCTGAACGTATGGCACCACCTCCCGGAAAGCCCTCGGGACTCGCTTCTCGCATGGACGGCAGCTATCCCCGCGGCACCACACCCAACTGCTGCATCATTCCCAGCGTGTCCATCAGGATGCGGCTATCCGCCATCTTGCCATTCGCCAGCCGGTCGATCACCACGCCCTTCACTGTCACTTTTTTGTCCGTCGAAGGAATACCCAGGAACGTAGCGCGATGCGTGCCCGTCCAGGTAAAGCGGCTCACCACCTTATCCCCCTCCGCCACCACTTCATCCACCACCCAGTGGAGATCCGGAAACGCCGCGCGCAGCCCGCCGATCACATCCTTCAGACCCTCTCGTCCCTGTTGCTGGCCTGGCAGCGGGTCCAGCTCGACAAAGTCGAGCGCAACCAGATCATCCGCGCGGTCCAACCGCCCCTGGTTGATCACGTCTTCGACAAATGCTTCGAGCACCTTCTTGTTCTCGGTCGTCGTCATCTATCAGGCTCCTTCCACCCGCACCATCATTCCCATGGAGTGCACCGCGCCCGGCTGCACCGTAACCGCATTCTCCGCCGCATTCGCGGGCTCCACGCACACCATCCCCGTCCACTCATCATCCCCAAAGTCAGTCAGACGGGCGGCCTTCTCGATCCACGGATTCCATACCACCGTGCTCTCCGACCCGCGCTTCTCGATCACGATGCGCCGCCGCCATGCCGCATCGGAAATCGTAACCGCAGATTGCGTATTCAGATGAAGCTGGTCTGTCTCGCCCGCGAAGCGGATTGCGCCCGCCGCCAGATGCTTCCGCTTCGCGTTGTCCGCGCGATCCAGATAATCCGTATCGCCCAGCCCGCTCACCTCGACCTGCCGCACATCGCTGACCCGGTAGTACGCATGCAGCGCCTCTTCAAACGTCAGCGCACTGTCGCCGACATTCTCCACCTCCAGCTTCAGAGTCAGCGTCTCGCCTATGACGACCTCGTACACCAGGATGAAATGATCGAAGCCCAGATCGCGCGTCGTCTGGCTCGGCAGCAGTTTGAAGCTCAGCGCCACACCGTCTGGCCGACGCTCCGTCGCGACTACCTCCCACGGCAGTGTGCGCGCAAACCCATGCATCCCGCCCGGCAGGCCACCCTTGCGCTCCGCGAACCACGGAAAGACCAGCGGTACACCGCCGCGGATTGCCTTGCCCGCCGTGAAGTTGCTCTTCGCGCTCAGGAAAAGGACAGGATGCTCCGCGCTTGCCGGCTGCCATTGCGTAAGGTGCGCGCCCTGCAGGTAAATCTCCGCCGTCGCTGCATCGGTCGTGATCGTCGCGCGTGTCAGCCCGCCCGGCCCGTCGTCAAATCGCAGCGCGTCGCGCAATCCAAAGCGCTCGTCCAATTCGTCGCGTGTGCTCATGCGTCCAGCTTCTTCGTAACCAGCTCGTTCAGGAGCGCCGGATTTGCCTGCCCCTTCGAAGCGCGCATCACCTGCCCTACAAAGAATGCCGCCACCGTCTTCTTTCCGCCGCGATACTGCTCCACCTGCTTCGGATTCGCCGCAATCACCTCATCGATCATCCGCTCCAGCGCCGCCGTGTCGGAAATCTGCTGCGGCTTCTCGCGCTCGTACACCACGCCGAAGTCTTCGCCCCGCTCGAACGCAATATCGAAGATCTGCTTCCACTGCTTGCTCGAAAGCTTTCCCTCCTCCGCCAGATCGGCCGCCAGCACCACGCCGTCCATCGTCACCGGCGACTGCTCCAGCTCCATTCCCGCCGCCCGCAGGCGTCCCATCAACTCGCTCTGCACCAGGTTCGCCACGCGCCGCGGATTCTTCGCTCGCTTCGCCGCCATTTCAAACGTATCCGCGAACGCACGCGTCGCCGTCAGCGACTGCGCATCCTGCTCGCTGATCTCGTACTCTCGCACCATCCGCGCGCGACGGGCCTCGGGCAGCTCCGGCAGCGCGGTCAGAATCTCCCGCCGCCACGCGTCGCTCACGATCAGCGGCGGCAGATCGGGCTCCGGAAAATACCGGTAGTCGTGCGCCTCTTCCTTCGAGCGCATGGAAAATGTCCGCCCCTCAGCCGCATTCCACGAGCGCGTCTCCTGCATCACGCGGCCGCCGCTCTCGATCAGCTCCACCTGCCGCTCGATTTCGTACTCCAGCGCCGCACGAATAAACCGGAAGCTGTTCACGTTCTTCACTTCCGCCTTGGTACCAAACTCCTTCTGTCCGCGCGGCCGCACGCTCACATTCGCATCGCAGCGGAGCGAGCCCTCTTCCATATTGCAATCGCTCACCCCGGTGTAGAGCAGTATCTCCTTCAGCCGCGTCAGGTACTCATATGCCTCGTCCGGCGTGCGGATATCCGGCTCGCTCACAATCTCCACCAGCGGCGTGCCGCAGCGGTTCAGATCGACGTAGCTCTTCGTCGCCGAATCCGGAAAGCCCTCATGCAGACTCTTCCCTGCATCCTCTTCCATGTGCAGCCGCGTGATGCCGATGCGCTTCCGGCCCTGCCCCGCACCATTTCCTGACGCCACCTCGATCCATCCATGCTCAGCCAGCGGCTGGTCATACTGCGAGATCTGGTAGCCCTTCGGCGAGTCGGGATAGAAGTAGTTTTTCCGCGCAAACACCGACCGGGTTCGCACCTCGCAGTTCAGCGCCGTCGAAGCCAGCACGGCAAACTCCACCGCGCGCCTGTTCAGCACCGGCAGCGCACCGGGCAGCCCCAGGCAGGTGGGACAAATCTGCGTATTCGGCGCCGATCCAAACCGAGTCGGGCAGCCACAGAAGGCCTTGGTAATGGTCAGAAGCTGGACGTGCACCTCCAGCCCGATCACCGGTTCGTATTTCGCCAGCGCCGTCCCCATTGCGGAACTCTTTCCCGAAGCTGTTGCGGATGTTGCTGTCATATCTCGTGCGGCCAGCGAGCCGGCTTCCTTTCGATGTCGCAATCCCATTCTATCGACTGCCGAAGGCCCCGGAACTGGGGGCAAGGCGGCGACAGAACTCACGAACTGTTATCGGCAGTGTGCGTTGCGGATCGGGGCCGACGCGACCCGAGGGAACGGCATCCGTCTCATGGGTGAAGTGGCCAGTTCAGGTGTATGGTTTGGCGGGCGGTTCATTGAGGGGGCAGCTTGTGACCTTCCGGGCTTGGAGCCGGGTGATTTACTTTCTGGCGATCGGCTTCCCGTCGAGCCGTTGTGTCCTAGATGCTCCTCTGGCGAATGCAGCGTGGTCGTCGAGTGGCCAATCGGGCGACGGTTCAGCGCAGCAGAGTGTCAGCAAATTGGATCTACGGAATAAGTCCGCCACGGCGGCCACAGTGGACGACGTGCAACGCATCCTCTCGGAAGGCAAGAGCAAACCGGATGCAGAGGTTGCACAACAGTTGTCTCGCCTTGAACTCACAGAAAGAATGAGCTACGCGAAATTCAAGTCGCTGGAGCAAAACGTCCCTGGCACGGAGAGCCGGTCGGCACTGGTTGCGCTGGCGGATGCTTCGGTTTTCCTCAGTCCCGCCGCTGCGGATGTGCTGTCTCAAGCTCGTCCTGATTTGGATGAACAGCGGCACATGCTTACCTTGACTGTCGGATATCTTGTCAAGACGCTGCCCAAGCTGCCAAACTTTTACGCCACGCGAACCATCGTTCGCTTCGAGGACAGGCAGAGCAAGCAGCGCACGAGTTCAAGGTCTCGGAATTCATCCTGGCGACAGGTGGGCAGCTCGAAGGTAGTTGTCGCGTATCGCGACGGAAGCGAGGTTATCGATCCTCGCGAATGGGGAAAGCATCCTCGTGTGCCGGATAGCGAAGGTCTAGTCACCCGAGGCACCTTCGGTCCCATCCTTTCGGTAACGTTTGTGGACGCCGTCCACACTGGTGGGTTTACCTGGAGTCGTTGGGAGCGCCAAAGCGCCGGAACGGCGGCGGTGTTTCGCTATCGCGTGGAGAAGGAACATTCGCACTATTCGGTGGGGACTCACAGTCTCTTCAGTGGCAACGGAGATGCGGAGCAGCCCGCGGCATATCACGGCGAGGTGGCGATCGATCCAGCCACCGGCACGATTCTGCGCCTGACTGCACAGGCGGAAGAGCCGTTGGACTCTCCCATTCTGCAGAGCGATATCATGGTGGAGTATGGCCCGGTAGAGATCGGCGGCAAGACTTACACCTGCCCGGTAAGGAGTGTCTCGATGGGCGGAACGGAATCGATGGGTGTGCCGGGCCTGTTCGGCGACCCCACTTTTGCGCCGGACACGCTCTTGTTAAATGACATGACCTTCGCGAACTATCATCAGTTCCGGTCTGAATCCCGAATTCTGAGCGGAATAATCTCGACACCTGCTCATTGACTCGCGAGGCGCCAAAATCTGTAATGAGTGCAATGGATGTGCAAGCCACAGTTTTTCTCTCCTGGTTTCCGTCAAGACGAGTGCATCGTCCGGACGCCGCTGGCCGCCCGCCGGTCCCGAAATGGCTCACATCCTCCTCTCAGGACCGCTTCGTACTCAGCCCAATGTGCACCGGTAATGGACACAATTCGTCAAAAACCTTGCTCCCCTCCCCAGTTCCTGCAACTGTAACCCTGCAAGCGTAATCAGGAACCTATGGAACTCGCGCAGCTCCAATCCCGGGACGAGGTCGACCGCGTCGCGCCAGCCATCCGCACCCTCGCCGCCGACACCCTGCACCAGCAGGACACCACCACCCTGCCTGACTACTTTCTGCCCGGTGTCTCCGACAGCCGCCGCCCGCGCGTCGTCGTCTGCTATGAGCATGGCCAGCTCGTCGGCGTCGTGTATACGGAAGAGCTGCTTTTCGCAGGCCGCCCCACCGGATGGGTCTTCGGCGGCGACCGCATGGGCCGCGGCCTGGTCCTCGCCGCACCCGAGCGCGAAGCCGAAGTCCTCGCCACTGCATGCGAATACCTGCTCAGCCACGGCGTCCACGCACTCCGGCTGTGGTGGCGCTCCACCGGCAATGAAATCCTGCCCGTCCTTCAATTGCAGCGCCCCGGACTGCAGGTCTGGTGCAAGTCCGAGATCCGCCCGCACGGTGACTGGCTGCACCTCAGCACCAGCTACGAGGAATTTCTCGCTGGCCTAGGCCCGCACACCCGCCGCAATCTGCGCCACTCCCGCCGCCTTGCGGAGGAGCAAGGCTTCCGCTTCGTTCCCGAGCTCTCGCTTCCGGCTTATGAATCCGCCGTCGCCGCCCTCGCCCACCAGCAGGATTCACCCGAGACACGCGAACGCGACCAGCGCGACCGCCGCTTCTTCGCACAATTCGGATCGCCGGTCCTCGCTGGACTCGCTGCGCCGGACGGCCGCCTTGTCTCCGTGCTCGCCGCCGTACGCGCCGGCAATCATCTTCATCTGCTCTCGCAATTCAATGACGAGTCGCTCGCAAAGACGCAGGTGGCAGACATCAGCGCATCACTCGTTCTGCGCGGCTACCTGATCGAGCGCCTCATCCCGCAGGGTATCCACTCTATCCACTTTGTGAACGGAACCTCCGCCGCGCTCGGCCGTTTCTGCGATCCCGTGCTCATGCGAACCCTCTCTATCGACAGCCGCCGCTCCGCGCTCCATCCCGCCAAGCTGGTCACCGCACGGGCCGCTCGCCGCTGGCAACGCCGCGGCCGGTGGGTGCCCATCCGACTCCGCGGTCTCCTCGGCAGCTACATGGCCGCACGATAGAGCTCCTCAGCCTTATGGCTGTCCCTTTCCGCCTCCGGCTCCATAGATATTGCCGGTGGTGTAGCTCGCATCTTCCGCAGCGAGCTGGACATAAATAGAAGCGAGCTCGGCGGGTTCGCCCGGACGGCCGAGCGCGGAGTCGCTGCCAAACTTCATGTACTTCTCGGGTTGCGCGCCGCCGCTCACCTGCAGCGGGGTCCATATGGGGCCGGGCGCAACGCCATTTACCCGAATCCCCTTGGGACCAAGTTGTTTCGCGAGCGACTTTACGAAGTTCATCGTCGCCGCTTTCGTCTGCGCGTAATCATACAAATCCGCCGAAGGATCGTAAGCCTGCTCCGATGTCGTGGCGATGATCGTTGCACCCGGCTTCAGATGCGGCAACGCGGCACGGATAATCCAGAACGGCGCATAGATGTTTGTCTTCATCGTCCAGTCGAAGAGCTCGGTCGTCAGCTCGAGAAGGTCCTTCACAGAATGCTGCCGGCCGGCATTGGAAACCACAATGTCGAGTCCACCCAGCCCGGAGACCGCTTGCTCCACCAGCTGCTTGCAAAACGCTTCGTTGCGAAGGTCGCCGGGGATCGCCACCGGCTTCCGCCCCGCCGAGCGAATCAGTTCGACCACCTCGCGTGCATCCGGCTCTTCCTCCGGCAGGTAGTTGATGGCAACGTCGGCGCCTTCGCGCGCGTAGGCAATCGCGGCGGCACGGCCCATTCCAGAATCCCCGCCGGTGATCAGCGCCTTGCGACCCTGCAGTCGTCCTGAACCCTTGTAGCTTGTTTCGCCATGATCAGGGCGCGGGTCCATCTTTGCCGCCAGACCCGGCCAGGGCTGGTTTTGCTCCCGGAACGGCGGCTTGGGATATTTCGTGGTTGGGTCTTGAACCGGCTGCGCGGTGGATGCGGCGGGAGCCGGGCTCTGCGCGAAGGCCGGACCGGTGGTCGCGGCAAGCGTCGCCAGCCCCGCTCCGATACCGCCGACAATTTGCCGGCGTGAGAGCTGCTTGTCCAGAGGAACACTCATAAATTGCTTCATCTCCTGCGGACTAGGAGAGCAGCAGGAGAGAAACGAGTTGTGCCTCGGAGACAGATGCTTTTGGCGAAGCGAAGTTTTCGGGCCCGTTCCAAGACCGCACGCTGCAAGAGCTACGGGGATGCACACGGAACGTTCAACAGGTCGCACAGATCGCCCGTCTGCTGTTCCCGTGCCGCCTGTGCCGGATCGGTGATGATACCCAGCTGCCAGTTCCACTGAATGAAGCGCAGGATGGAGACGAAGTCCATCTGCTGATGAGAGATCGCGCCCGGCTTCGCGAATGGCGAGATCACGATGACCGGCACTCGCGCCCCGAGCCCCACGGTGTTCACAAGCTGCGGAGGCGGCACATGGTCGTACCACCCGCCGCTCTCGTCCCACAGCAGCACGATCGCGGTCGACGGCCACTCCGGTGAGTTCTTCACCGAGGTCACCAGCGCATCCAGCCACTGCAGACCATTGGACATGTCGCCGTTGCCGGGATGCATGCTCTGCTTCGGCGGGGCGGTGATAAAGCTCACCGAGGGCAGCGATCCATTGGTCAGCGTCGTCTGGAAGGTCGCCTGGTCGAAGTCCTGCAGATTCGCGGAGTACTGCGTAGAAGTGAAGTACTGGAACGGGTTCTCCTGCGGAACGTAGTTCACGCAGGTTCCATCGACCGAGGTCGAATACCCGCCCTGCTGCCACGTCCAGGAGACGTGCGCCGCATTCATCTGGTCGCCCACCGTGGTTTCTGTCAACGGAGGAGCAATCTTTCCCCCGGTCTCGGCGACCTGCTTCGCGCTGCACTTGTCGTAATACGGGAGTTTTCCTGCCGTATTGGTGTCGTGCACCGTGGCCGCGACCATGTACAGCATATTTGCCGGCTCGCTGAACATCGCGGAGGCAAAGAAGTTGTCGGCCAGCGCGTACTGCTGCGCATACGTCCACACCGTCTGCATGCTGAACGTCTTGCCGTCCGTGGTCGTCCCCGAGACTGTGTTGTCGAAGTACTGCATCGCCAGATCACCGTTGGTGAAGGCGTATTTGTCCATCTTTCCATTGTCGTAGGACGCCCGGTAGCTGACGTTGTCGTGGATCAGGTCCGCCGTCTTCAGCGTGGTCGACAAGGTTGGAGAGACAATCACTCCACTCGCATCGGCCTGTTTATAGCTCGGCAGGTTGGGATCGAGCCCATTCGCTCCGGCGAAAGTGCCGAACAGGTTGTCGAAGGAGTGGTTCTGCATGATCACCACGATGAGATGGCTGATCGGCGACTGCGGGGTATTCGACGTAGGCACAGTCACCGTTACCGAGGCGGTCGCTGTCCCTTGGGCGCTCGTCGCCGTGATGGTGTAGACCGTCGTCGCATCAGGACTGACCGATGCCGACCCGCTCAGCGGCAGGGCAGCCGATCCAACGGAAGGAGTGATGCTCACCGTGGTTGCATTCGTGCTCGTCCAAGCCAGAGTTGAAGCCGCCCCCGCTGCTATGGTCGATGGCGTAGCGGTCAGTGTGACCGTCGGAGGCGGAGGAGGTATGTCCACAGTTATCGTCGCGGTGGCAGTAGCGCTGCCCCCTCCCCCCGTGGCTGTCATCGTGTAGGTGGTCGTCGCCTTGGGGGTGACTGTGGCAGAACCCGACACCGGCAACGCGGTCGAGCCGAAGCTTGGAGCAACAACGACTGAAGTCGCGTTGGTGCTCTTCCAAGTCAGGACGACCGACTTTCCGAGGACGATCTCGCTCGATGCGGCCTGAAGGCTAACCGTCGGCGCCGGGGGTGTCGGGCTGATGGTGCCGCAACCGGCGAGGCCAAACGAGAGCAGCAGCACCAGGAGGCCGGCAAGAGCCGTTCCTCCCCCAAAGTTGCAACGCGAGATATTGGCCCTGGAGAAGCTGCTCATAGCGGTAACCCGAAGTGACATATGCTGCCTTGCCGTGAACTCCTGGGTGACTCGACCGCGAAGGAAGCTTCCGATCGTCTCCTGCAAGAGACGGCGGTCACGCCTAATTCATCACCTGTTCACGATTTTCATCACGGTCTTTAATCTTGAACTCCGGCAAAGCGAAAGGGAAGAGCATATGTTGGCACTCCACTCATTCGTCATTCCCGTCGCAGGAAAGGGTAAGCAAAGGTAACTGGTTCCATCTCCGGTGCTTGGCACAACAAATTGCCGCCGATGCCCGACACGCCCGAGCGCCCGACCTGTCCCTGCCCTATGCCTGTGTCTGTCTCTGTCCAATGCGAATGGGAGGTGAATACCACAACACCGCTTTCGGATCTTAGTTGTTCTCGTCAGTTGTCATCGTCGTCTGCTGCTGCCTGCCGTCGTCGCCCGGCACCGTCCCCTCGTTCCGGCACATCCTCCCCGCGCAAAACCTCATCTCTCCCCTGTAGCCTTCGCATCCCCTCGAATCCATACTGGTTCAGAACCGGTTCAGGATAAGGAGCCATCATGTTCCGCAAGTCGAACGATGCCAGCCGCAAACGCAAGCCGGAGAACAAGCCTCGCAAGCGGCAACAGATCAAGCTCCTCGGCGGACTCGCCGCAGGCGTTGTTGGCGGCCTCGTCGCCACCTGGGTCCTCGATATCTATCAGCAGGGCGCGCTCGAAGCCACTCGCCGCGCCGAACATGCCGTCGGCACCGGCTCGATCCTCAGCGGTCACCAGGAAGAGCAGATGCGCGACCAGCAGCGCGACCACCTCGAGACAGCCCAGCGCATCGCAAAATCAACGCTGGGTAAGGGTCTGAGCCGCTCGCAGCGGCGGGGCGCGGCCCCCGTCGTCCATTACGCCATCGGCGCGCTCGCCGGGGGCATCTACGGTCTGGCTGCGGAGCTCCTCCCGGCCGTGCGAGCCGGCTACGGTACCGGCTATGCAGGCATCCTCTTCACCGGAGGCTCGCAGGCGCTCATTCCCGGCTTCGGCTTCGGTTCGCTGAAGAAGGGTGGTGATGGCCTCTCCGGGCACCTCGTCTACGGCGCGACGCTTGAAACCACCCGGCGGGTCCTTCGCTCGTTTCTCTAGACTGTGACGAAACTCTCTGCGCGGGTTTAACTCATCGCTGGTGCAACTTCCGAGTAGCCGAAGATCGGAAGCAGATACTTCGTAAGTTCCCACCAGCGCGCTTATCAGGACTGAACACGACCGGAATCGTCGAGGTCTCGTTAACAGTTAGCGTAGAGCCCTGTCTTTTCAATGCGCCATTGTTGCTGTTCACAGGGACTGATCGCTCGTTCCATGTCCGAAATTGCTGTACTCCTGTCGTGGCGCATGCCCTCGAAAGACACTACGGTTGATGTGGAAGGAGCAGCAACGATCATGGCAAATCTCTCCTCAGCTCTCATGATTCCAGATTCCTTGCTTGCGAAAGAAGCCACTGATCTCCTGCGCGAGCATTCCACGGATCTGCTCTTTAATCACTCGATGCGCGTCTACTTGTTCGCGGCTGAGCAGGGCCGTCAACGAAAGCTTCGCTTCGATCCTGAACTTCTCTACGTCGCGGCCGCATTTCACGATTTTGGTCTCATTAAGAAATTCTCGAGCGCAGACGAACGCTTCGAAGTCGATGGCGCAAACGCGGCCCGTCAGTTCCTGACGGCACATAAAGTCCCTGAAGAACAGATAGAAATCGCATGGGAGGCCATTGCTCTGCACACCACTCCCGGCGTCACTCAGTACATGCGCCCCGAAGTAGCCCTGCTCTATTCGGGAGTCGGTCTCGATGTGCTTGGAAGAGGCTTCGATCAGTTTCCTTCGGAGTTGCGGGAGAAAATCGTGGCTGAATACCCGCGAAAGCACTTCAAGGAGCGCTTCATTCAAGAGTACTTTGCCGGCTTTGCGCACAAGCCCGGCACGACCTACGGCACTGTGAACGCCAGCATCTGTGAGCGCTTCATCCCTGGTTATAAAGCCCCGAACGCCGTCGACGTGATAGCTGCATCTCCCTTTCCTGATTCCGACTAAAACAACGCGTTTCACGGAGTGAAGCAATGGCAGAGATGAAAGCAATGGAGTTTACAGACGGACTGCACCTGCAGCCGGTGAGACGTCCTGTTCCCGAGCCTCAAGCGGACGAAATCTTGATTCAGGTCTTCGCCGCTGGAGTGACCCCTACAGAGAAGCTTTGGTATCCCACCAGCCACTATGCGGACGGTACAGCCCGATCCAAGGCAATTCCCGGACATGAATTCTCAGGCACAGTTGCTGGGTTAGGCGCGGGAGCACTTGGCTTCAACCTGGGCGATGCTGTTTTCGGCTTGAACGATTGGTTCGCAGAGGGTGCAACCGCTGAGTTCTGCATAACCAAACCATCGAATCTTTCTCTCAAGCCTTCGTCTCTTTCCCACATCGAAGCGGCCTCAGCCCCGATTGGGTTGCTGACGGCATGGCAGGGACTGCATCTCCGAGCAAAATTACAGAAGGGCGAACGAGTTCTCATACACGGAGGGGCGGGCGCGGTGGGACTTTTCGCGGTTCAACTTGCAAAATTGCAAGGAGCGCATGTGATTGCCACGTCGTCCAAGGCGAACATCGATTTTGTAAAGCAGCTTGGAGCCAATGAGGTTATCGATTATCGGGAGCGCCGTTTTGAAGAGGCAGGTCCAGTGGATGTGATCTTCGATACCGTGGGTGGAGAAACCTTGGGAAGATCCTGGGACCTTCTCAAGCCCGGTGGCAGGTTGGTCACGATTGCTGCGGATGCAGAATCAAGTACTGATCCACGAGTGAAGAATGCCTTTTTCATCGTTGAACAAGATGGAGAACAACTAGCCGCACTAGGCAAGCTTTTCGACTCCGGGGAATTGAAGGCTTTTGTCAAAGCTGAGCTGCCAATGGAAGAAGCAGACCATGCATATAGTGGCTCGATTGCTGGCAATCCCGGCAAGCTAGTCATCCGAACGAAAGAGTTTCCCTCACCGCTGGGAAGATCTTGAAGGCTCGAGTAGTCTGCTCTGGGAAGTGGTCGCGGTGAATGGTCAGGCTACCGGTTTGCAACCAGGATAGTTGCAGGCCCACTGTGGCGCCGCAGACAAATACGGTCACAGCACCAGCAAGAAAGGCGAGGCTGACGCCCCGCCTTCCGATGATCGTCACGCGGACTTAGGCCGTCCGCGAAGCAATCAGACGTTGATCGCCATTCCTTCGACCGCTCCGAAGCCGTCCAGCATCGCCTCGGCCAGCGTCGGATGCGCGTGGATGGTGAACATCATCTCTTCGACCGTCGCCTCGAGTGTCATCGCCGTCACCGCCTCGGCAACCAGCTCGGTCGCCTGCGGCCCGATGATGTGCACGCCCAGCACCTCGCCGTACTTCGCGTCCGCCACCACCTTCACGAAGCCTTCGTGCTCGTTGACGATGGAGGCCTTCGAGTTGGCGGAGAACGGGAACTTGCCGACCTTCACCGTCAAGCCTTTCTCCTTGGCCTGCGCCTCGGTCAGCCCCACGCTGCCGATCTGCGGCTCGCAGTAGGTGCAGGCGGGAATGCGCTCGCGCCTCACCGGCCGCGCCGGCCGTCCGGCGATCTTCGTCACGGCCACGATGCCGCACATCGCGCCCACGTGCGCCAGTTGCGGCAGCCCGGCCACCACATCGCCGATTGCGTACACGCCTGGCTCCGCCGTTTCCATCCACTCATTCACGTAAACAAATCCGCGCTCGAGCTTCGCCTTTGTTTTGTCCAGCCCGACGCTCTCCGTACGCGGCGCACGGCCCACCGCAACCAGCACCCGCTCCGCTTCCTTCACCTGCGCCTTGCCGTCCGCGCTGGTGAAGCTGACCTTCACGCCGTCCTTGGTCCGCTCTACCTTGTCGACCTTGGCGCCCACATGCGACTCGATACCGCGCTTGCGGAAGACGCGCGCCAGCTCCTTGCTCACGTCCTCGTCCTCGTTGGGCACCAGCCGCGGCAGGTACTCGACGATCGTGACCTCCGACCCGAAGCTCTTGAAGATGGACCCGAACTCCACGCCCACCGCGCCAGCGCCGATCACCACCAGCGACTTCGGGATGCGGTCCAGGCTCAGGATCTCGACGTTGGTCAGGATGCGGTCGTCCGGCTTCAGACCGGGCAGCATCTTGGCGTCGGAACCAGTAGCCACCAGCACCGCCTTGGCGGACACCTCCGTCGCCTTACCGTCCGCGCCTTTGACAGAGACAGTATGCACGCCGCCCTTGGCGCCGCCGGTCAGACTGCCCGTGCCCGGAATAACAGTGACCTTGTTCTTCCGCATCAGGAAGTCCAGGCCCTTCACATGCTTGGTGATGATCTGGTTCTTGCGATCGAGGATCGCCTTCCAGTTCAGGGTCACCTCGCCCACGCCCTCGATGCCGTACTCTTTGGCGTGCTTCAGGTGGTCGTACACCTCGGCGTTGAACAGGATGGATTTAGTCGGGATGCAGCCCCAGTGCAGACAGGTTCCGCCCAGCTTCGCCTCCCGTTCGATCAGCGCCACCTTCAGTCCCAGCTGTCCCGCCCGGATGGCCGCCGTATACCCCGCCGGCCCTCCTCCAATCACCGCCACATCGTAAGTAGTCTCTGCCAAAATTTTCGCTCCCCTTCGTTCAAACAAGACCGCTGCATCGAGCCAAACACATCATTCTACGCGCATGTGACACACTGGCTGGGTGCGTCCGCATCTGGCCCGTCCGCATCTGGCCACGCTCCTCGATGACTTCCGCCGCTACGGCTCCGGTCGCGCGGTCGTCAACCACATTGGCAATCGCAGCCTGCCCTCGACATACCTTGAAGTAGCCGAGCTCAGCGCCTGCTTTGCCGCCGAATACGCACGCCGCGGCATCGTCTCCGGCGACCGCGTCCTGCTCTGGGGCCAGAACTCCGCTCAGTGGATCGCCGCCTTCTACGGCTGTGTGCTGCGCGGCATCCTCGTCGTGCCGCTCGATGCCGCAGGCGACCCCCGCTTCGCGCAGCGCGTCATCGCCGAGACCTCGCCGCGCCTGCTGGTCGGCGACACCGCGCTGCTCCAGAAGCTGCAGCCATCTGATGTCCCAGCCCTCGCGCTGGATGCAACCGGCCTCCCCGCGCCCGACTACGCGCCTGCCGCGAGCCTCAGCCGCAGCACGCCGCTTCAGATCATCTTCACCTCCGGCACTACGTCCGAGCCAAAAGGCATCGTCCACACCCACGGCAACGTGCTCGCCTCGCTCGACCCCATCGAGCGCGAGATCGCCAGATACCGGCGCTACGAGCGCCCCTTCCATCCGCTGCGCTTCCTCCATACCCTGCCGCTCTCCCACGTCTTCGGGCAGTTCATGGGACTGTGGGTGCCGCCCCTGCTCGCCGCCGAGGTCCACTTCGAATCCCGCCTGGATGCGCCCCGGCTGGTGCGGCTCATCCATAACCAGCGCATCTCTGTGCTCGCTGCCGTGCCGCGTGTGCTGGAGCTGCTGCGCGGCCACCTCACTCGCATCGACGCGACACTTGAAAGCCGCATCGAGGCCGCCGACCAGGTTTCGGCGCTCGGCCGATGGTGGCGCTTCCGCCGCCAGCATCGCCTCTTCGGGTGGAAGTTCTGGGCCTTCGTCTGCGGGGGTGCCACCCTGCCCGAAGACCTGGAACAGTTCTGGACCCGCCTTGGCTTCGCGCTCATTCAAGGCTACGGCATGACCGAGACCACGGCGCTCGTCACCCTGAATCACCCCTTCCATACGACGCGCGGCAGCATCGGCAAGCCGCTTGCGGGCCGCGAGGTGCGCGTCGCCGATGACGGGGAGATCCTCGTGCGCGGCGATTCCATCGCCGATACCGAATGGCGCGCCGGCCAAGCACAAGCACGCACCGCCGATGGGGGCTGGCTGCGCACCGGCGATCTCGCCGCGCGCAACGCGGAAGGCGAGCTGGTCTTCGCCGGCCGCAAGAGCGACATCATTGTGACGGGCGCCGGACTCAATGTGCATCCCCAGGATCTCGAAGCTGCACTGAAACACCAGCCCGGCGTGCGCGATGCCTGCGCCTTCGCCTTCGACAGCGGGGCAGGCCCGCAGCCCGCGGCCGCGTTGCTGATGAGCGACCACAGCGCCGCAGATGCAGCGGTTACATCTGCGAATGCGACACTCGCGGAGTATCAGCAGATACGTAGATGGCTGCTCTGGCCCGATGCTGATTTCCCGCGCACCTCGACCGGCAAGGTGAAGCGCCGCGACGTCGCTGTCCGCGCGGCGCTCGCATTCCATTCGAGCGGCGAGGTCACCGCAGGCGATGATCCGTTGATTCATTCGCTGCGAACAATCCGGGGCACGCGCGTGGATAACCTTACCGATGCCAGCCGGCTCAGCGAAGACATCGGTCTCGACAGTCTTGGCATGGTCGAGCTGCAGAGCGCCCTCGAGCAGCGGTTCGCAGTCGAGATCCCCGAAGACGCATGGCAACGTGCCCGCACCGTTGCTGACTTGCGCCGCTTGATCGCGCCTGGCGCGAGGAGTGCAGAGATCGCGGTCAGCGGCACGGCGAGTACCTCAGCGTCGCGAGCTTCTGTCAGTCGTGAAGCTGCGAGCGGCGAAACCATCTATCCTCGCTGGCCGTGGAGCGCGCCCATCCGTTGGTTGCGCATTGCGTTCCTCGAGTGCATCTCCATTCCGCTCACCCGGTTGCTGCTCGGTCCTCGTATCGAGCGGCCGCGAAGCATTGTGTCCGACACACCGCTTCTGATCGCGGTCAACCATGTCACTGCGTTCGATGTACCCCTGGTGCTGGCCGCGTTGCCACCGCACATTCGGCGGCACTCTGCGGTTGCGATGGCCGGAGGTCTCTTGATGGGCTGGCGTCATGCACGCCCGGAGCGCCATGGCTGGCTCCGGCCGCTCACGCCGCTCGCTTACTGGCTGGTCACCGCGCTCTTCAACGTGTTTCCGCTGCCTCAGGGCGCGGGATTCCGTCGCAGCTTCGCCCATGCGGGAGCCGCGATGGACCACGGCATGCACGTAATGCTGTTTCCAGAAGGACGCCGCTCCGCGGGCGAGAGCCTGGGAGCATTTCAATCCGGCATCGGCCTGCTGGTACGCGAATCCGCGGCGCGGGTACTGCCGGTTGCGATGATAGGGCTGGGCGAGGTGAAGCAGCGCAAGCGGCGCTGGTTCCGGCCAGGCACGGTGACGATCCGCGTCGCTGATCCGATGGCGATGGAATCTACCGAGACGCCGCAGGAGTTCACCTCGCGTCTCGAAGCCAGATTTCGCGAGCTGCTGGCGAAGCCCTGACCACCTACAGCAGCTTTGCCGCCTCTTTGGCGAAGTAGGTGACGATGAAGTCTGCGCCGGCGCGGCGGATGGAGATCAGCGACTCCAGCATTGCGCGCTCACGCTCGAGCCAGCCACGCTCGAAGGCCGCCTGCATCATTGAGTATTCGCCGGAGACCTGGTAAGCGCCCATCGGCACATCGAAACGCCCTCGCGCGGCGTGAATCACATCGAGATAGGGCATCGCCGGCTTCATCAGGATCATGTCGGCGCCTTCGCCAAGATCCTGCTCGATCTCCCGCATCGCTTCGCGCAGGTTGGCGCCGTCCATCTGATAGGTGCGCCGGTCACCGAACTGCGGCGCAGAATCGGCCGCTTCGCGAAATGGCCCGTAGAACGCAGAGGCGAACTTGGACGCATAGGAGAGCACCGGCACCTGCTCGAAGCCATCCTCATCCAGCTCATCCCGAATCGCGGCGACGCGGCCGTCCATCATGTCGGACGGTGCAACGATGTCCGCGCCGGCTTCGGCCAGCGACGCCGCCGTCTTCGCCAGCAGGTCAAGCGATGCGTCATTGTCGACGTGGAACTCATCGCCGTCGCGCCGCACCACGCCGCAATGGCCGTGCGATGTGTACTCGCAGAGGCAGACATCCGCGATGAGCACCAGCTTCTTCGCGGCAGCCGTCTGCTTCAGGGCGCGGAGCCCTTGTTGCGTAATGCCGTTCGCGTCGTACGCTCCGCTGGCCTCTTCATCCTTGCTCTCCGGCAGACCGAAGAGCAGCAGCCCACCCAATCCCAGCGATGCAGCTTCCTCAGCCTCTTTAACCGCGAGATCGACCGAGAGGTTGTAGACGCCGGGCATGGACTTTACCTCGCGGCGCACGCCCTCTCCCGGGCACAGGAAGAGCGGATACACCAGCGCACCGGGATGGAGGTGCGTCTCGCGTACCAGCGAGCGCATTGACGCGCTGGTGCGCAGGCGGCGGAGGCGGGTCTGCGGGAACTCCATGGCTCGATTCTATCTATCTGGCCAAGTAGAGTGAGAGCGTGAGCCTTTTGCCGTCCATACCGGAGCCTGTCACCGACTACAGCCCTGCCGTGCTGGAGTGGGAAGGGCTGCTCGGGTTGCTCGAGCAATATGCCACCGCTGCAGTTACACGAGAGTGGCTGCGTGCGCTGGTGCCATCGACCTCCAGCACATGGGCAACGGAGCAGCATGCGTCCGTTGCTGAGATGCGCGTCTGCCTGACCGCCGGCGTGCGGCCGGCACTGGCGGCGCTCTTCGATCCGGCGGTGCTGGTCGCGAAGGCACGCATTCCGGGCACAGCGCTCGAAGTGGAAGAATTGCTGCCGCTACTCGCGCTCGGTGACGATGTGGTTGCGTGGTATCACTCGATGCAGGAGCCACCGGAGAACCTTGCGTCGCGCATCGTAATGCTGCGCGCCATGGTGGAGCCTCTTCGGGGCAACCAGCTTGGGCCGTTGCTGCGCTCGCTGCGGTCGCGTCTGAATCCTGATGGCACGCTGAACGACGATGCATCGCCTGACCTGAAGCGCATCCGCCGCGAGATCGAACGGCAGCAGCGCGCCATTGAGAGCAGCCTGCGGCAGGCACTGCGCCGCTTCTCCGGCGAGGGCTCCACGCAGGAAGACCTGATCACGATCCGTGGAGAGCGGTTCGTGATTCCGGTGAAAGCGGAGTGGAAGCGCCGCATTCCGGGCGTGGTGCATGGCGCGAGCAGCAGCGGCCAGTCGGTGTACGTGGAACCGCTCGAGACCATCGAGCAGAACAACGAGCTGATCCGCCTGCTCGATGAGGAGCAGGCCGAAGTGCATCGCATCTTCGTGCAGATGACGAGCGAGATCGCGCGCGAGGCACCGGCGCTCGTTACGGGAGCGGCGATACTCGCGGAGGTAGATTCGCTGCAGGCACGGGCGCGCTTCGCCGACGAGTACGACTGCACAGCGCCAACATTCGCCAGTGATGAGGCGCCGGAGTTCCTGGTCGAGAAGGGCCGGCATCCGCTGCTGGAGCGGCGGCTGCGCCGCAGCGGTGGCACGATTGTGCCGCTCACGCTCGGCCTCGAATCGGATGCACGGCAGCTCATCATCAGCGGACCGAATACCGGCGGCAAGACCGTAGCGCTGAAGACCGCCGGTCTCCTGGCGATGATGGGGCAGGCCGGCGTGCCGGTGCCGGCGGAGCGGCTGGTGCTGCCGGTCTTCCGTTGCTTTCTGGCGGACATTGGCGACGCGCAGTCGATCGAGCAGAACCTGTCGACGTTCTCCGCACATATCGTGAACCTCAATCGCATCGCCGCCGAGGCGGATGAGCACTCGCTGGTGCTGCTGGATGAGCTGGGCTCGGCGACCGATCCCGAAGAGGGCGCGGCGCTGGCGGTCGCGATTGCCGGTCACTTCCTCGAAGCGAGGACGTGGTCGATCATCTCCACGCACCACACGTCGCTGAAGGTCTATGCGGCGCAGGTCTATGAAGGAGAACAGAAGGAAGGAGAACACAAGGAAGGGAAACACAAGGGCGTGCTGAACGCGGCAGTGGGCTTCGATGAGCAGACGCTCGCGCCGACCTATGCGCTGCGGCTCGGCGTCCCGGGTGCTTCGGCGGGTATCAACATCGCGCAGCGCATCGGGCTTGATCCAGCGATCATCGCGGCAGCGAGGCGGCAGCTCTCGCACCAGACGGAGGACATTGCGCACTTCCTCGACCGATTGCACGCCGACCTTGCAGCGGTAGACCGTGAGCGTGCCGCGCTTCGGCAGCGCGAGAGCGAAGTGGAGCGGGAGCGGCAGCGTCTGGAGACCGAGGGCTTGAAGGAGTGGAAAGCCAAGGTCCGCGAGCTGGAGCAGCAATTGGCCGCGCTGCTGAAGGACTTCGAGTTCCGCATGCGCGAGGCGGTGAAGGCGATCGATGACCGGATGCAGCAGCAGAAGCTCTCGAAGGAAGCCGAACGACGCATTGCGCGGCTGCGGCGCGAGTTCGCGGAGCAGTTCAACGCCACCGCCGTCGCGCAGCACACGGGTGCGGACAAAGGCGATCCGCAGGCGCAGCCGCACGTGGTGCGTCACGTCGCGGCGGGCGACACGGTGCGGTTGAAGTCGCTCGGCCGCGTCGCTGTCGTGGAGCGGCAGATTGATGACAGCAATTTTGAAGTGGCGATGGGCCCGATGAAGATGAGGGTGCCCCGGGGAGACATCGCCGAGGTCGTCTCTCGCCGTGCCGCGGCGGCGGAGCTGAACCCGGTGGAGGCGGCGCGGCGCCGGGGGGTATCGGTGACGATGGCTTCCTCTACCGACGATATGAGGGCTGAGATCAACGTGATCGGCCGGACAGCGGCGGAGGCGACGGCGGAGGTCGAGGGCTTCCTGGATCACGCCTTCCTGGCGGGGTTGCCGCGGGTGCGCATCATCCATGGCACGGGTATGGGCGTGCTGCGGCGGGCGCTGCGGGCGATGTTGGCGGGGCATCCGCATGTGGCCACGGTGACGGAGGCTGCGCAGGCGGAGGGGGGCGCGGGCGCGACCATCGTCGATCTAAGGCAGTAACCGCAATGGGGGACAGTAACTGCGGGACACGGACAATAGCTGCGTGTCCAGTAACCAAATCTCCGCGCCGCGAGTCTCAGTAGTCAGCGCGACGAGCGAGTGCTAAGCTCCAGCGCAGACGGGAATCGGCATGGTACGGATCATCACAGTCGAGCGCGAGTACGGCAGCCGCGGCGGCGAGTTCGCCCACCTGCTGGCCGAGTATCTGGGCTGGCGGCTGATCGACAAGTGCATCGTGGACGAGATTGCCCGGAAGATCGGGCTGGACAAGCACACGGTGGCCAACTGCGACGAGCGGCTGGACCCGTGGTACTACCGGTTGGGCAAGACCTTCTGGCACGCGAGCGTGGAGCGGATGCCCGCGATCATGTCTTCCTCCGAGGTCTTCGACAGCGAGCGGTTAGCCAGCCTGATCCGCGAGTACCTGAAGGACCGGGTCGCGGAGGGGCACTGCGTGGTTGTGGGGCGCGGGGCGGCCTCGGCGCTGATCAATGTACCGGGCACTTTCCATGTCTTCGTGTATGCCTCGACGGCGCGGAAGCTGGCGTGGTTCCGTGACCACTTTCCCGATCGCGCGGCAGATGCGCAGCAGGAGCTGGAGGCGACCGACAACCGGCGGGCCAGCTACATTCGCCGCTTCTATAACCAGGACTGGAACGATCATCGGCTGTACCAGCTCATGCTGAATTCATGCATGGGATTTCCGGCAATGATCGGCGCGACGATGGAAGCAGCGGGACTGGCGCACAGCGTCAACGAAGTTCCGGCGACGCACTCGTAGAGCGGATTCTTCCAAAAAGTACAAGGGCGAACCGAGTATGGTCCGCCCTTTTGACTGCCTAGGCTGCGCTTACCGGCCGTGTCCGTGTCCGCCATCGTTGCCGTGGGACTCCTGCGGGCGGGACTGCTGGGGTGCCGACCTCATCTGCTGCTGCTGCGGCTGCTGCCGCATTTGCGGAGCCTGCTGCCTCATCTGCTGAGGCTGCTGGTGCATTTGCTGAGGCGCCGGCGCCTGCCTCATTTGCTGAGGTTGCTGCCGCATCTGCTGCGGAGCCTGCCTCATCTGCTGCGGCTGCACATGCTGGTTGGCCTGCATGCCGGGCTGCTGACGATAGCTCTGCGTGGGCTGGGGTTGCGGACGCGTCTGGTTGTTGACGGGCGCGCGGTTGACGTTCTGGCTGTTGGGCATGGACCGCACGTTGTTGTGGACCGGGTTATTGACGGTGCGGTTCACGTTGCCTATGGCGGCATTGCTCCCCACATGATTGTTCGTTACCCCGCTGTTTACGGCCCGGTTGTTCATCGGCATGTTGCGGTTATAGGAGACGGGCTCGGTGCGGGCCAGGTTCTGCGGGCGGCCGTGGTTCACGTTCACGAACTGCGCGCGGTTCTGGCTGGCACGCATCTCGTTCTGATGCTGCGCCGGCAGAGGGGCGGTGTGCTGCTCGCGACCCCAGTTCTGCTCCTGCGTTGTGGGACGCATCTGGACGCCACCGTGGCCGCCGTTGAAGCTGACGCGGTTGCCATTGTGAACATCAATCCTGCGGTCGTAGACGTTGTCGCGGAAGCGATCGCGGTCCACGTGCATGACGGCGGTGTTGTAACGGAAGCGGTCGTGATCCCAATAGCCGCCTTCAAAGCCGCGGCCGAAGTAGCCGAAGCCATAGTTCACGCCGCCGTAGAAACCGACATGGCGGCCCCAGTAGCCGGCGTTCCAGATGTAGCCGCCGTCGCCCCAGCCCCAGTAGCCAGGGGTCCAGAGAGCGCCGGTGTAAGGCGCGAGCACCCAGGCGCCGGGCACCCAGTAGTAGCCGGCGTCGTCGTCATAGGCCCAGTAGCCGGGGGTCCAGATGTAGCCGGCAGCGGGACAGATAGGCTGCGCATAGACCGGCAGGACGGGTGGCGCGCCGATGCCGATGGAGACAAAGACACCAGCATTCGATACCGCCGGAATAATGCTGACCGCGGCGGCCAGGACCAAAGAGCGGACTGCTGTTGCGATGCGCATACCCTTCACCTTGCCGAGGGCCGTCGCTGATACCTCCCGCTGATGCGTTTCCTGCACGGGAGTGCGCGATCCGTCTGGCTTTCTGGTCTGCGATTACCTTGCCTTGCAGACAGATATGTGAACAGTGATTTGGGGGAAATGTTGCGGCTGGGTAACGTGACCCGGCACCCCCCTCCCCCCTCCTGTGGAGGAGTGGCCTCCTCGTAAGTCTTTACCGATCAGTGGCTTAAGAGACCTGTGGAGCCGTAAGTGTGGTGATTGATTGGGCTTACGCCAAAGATGTCCAAGCAAAGGACTTAATGCGGATGAGCGCGCCAGAATCAGGGCATGGTTTCACGCTGTTGTTGCCTCTATTTCAAGAATAAGCTTTCGCGGGGAATAAACCGGCAGGTTTCAGGTGTGCGGGTCGGGACCGGTTCTAACTCGGGAAATTGCGATCGGCAGCCATCCGTACTGCTGGAGGCGGTTCGCCTCGGGGCTCTGTGGCGCGCGCTCGTCCTAGTCCCACATTTCAAAGCGGAGGTGGGGCACCCATGGCGGCCATCGCGCCTCTTTAGCAGGGATGAGCGCGAGGACGGTGGCGGGTGAAGAGGCAGTGGAGGACGGATGCGGAGCGGATTGAGGCGCATCGGGCGTTCTTTGCGCAGCTCATTGCCAAACGGGCCGGCGTTGCCGCGGATAGCGAGCTGGCGGAGGCGTTCCGGTCGACGCCGCGGGAGCGTTTTGTGGGCAGGCCGCCGTGGCGGATCCTGACGCGGCATGGCTTTGTCGAGGCGCCGGAGAACGATCCTGCGTTCCTGTACCAGGATGTGGTGGTTTCGCTGGGGGTGGATGGGCTGAACAACGGCGAGCCGTCGCTGCATGCGATGTGCATTGCCACCTTGCGGCCGATGAAGGGCGACAGGATTGTGCATGTGGGGGCGGGCACGGGCTACTACACGACCATCCTGGCGAAGCTGGTAGGCGAGCGAGGCCGGGTGGATGCCTACGAGATAGAGCCGGAGCTGGTAGAGCGGGCGCAGGAGAACCTCGCCTGTTTGCCGCAGGTGACGCTCCATGTGCGAAGTGGAGCGGAGGGGCCGCTGCCGCTGTGCGATGTGCTGTATGTGAATGCGGGCGCAACTGCGCCGCAGGCGGTGTGGCTGGATGCGCTCGAGCCGGGAGGGCGGCTGCTGTTTCCGCTGACGTCGGATGATGACGGCGGGGCGATGCTGCTGATCACGCGGACGGATGGGGCGGTGTGGCCGGCGCGGTTTTTGTTTCAGGCGCAGTTTGTGGGCTGCGCGGGCGCGCGGGATGACGCGGAAGAGCAGCAGCTGGCGGGCGCCTTTCGTAACCGCAACTGGCACAAAATCCAGTCGCTGCATCGCGATGACCGGCCGGACGGGAGCTGCTGGGTGGCGGGGCACGGGTGGTGGCTGTCTACGGAGGCGCCGCCGGCAGTCCCGATCTGAACACTCGGTCGCCGATCAGGGCTTGCCGCAAGCGAAGAATCGTCCTAAGATGCGGCATCCCTCTGAACAAAAAATGATCCGGGCCATTTGGAGCAAGCATGGTTACCGCACCGATACGGCCCAGGAGCGTGGTCTCCCGTCTGCCTGGCCGCCGCTACGATCATTGGTTTTTTACGGGCATGTCGATTGTCATGCTGGCAACGGTCTTTGCCGGGTTCGCGCCGACTTATTTTCTCGCGGGGATGACGCAGGCGCATCTGGCCAGCCCGATCGTGCACGTGCACGGCGCGGCATTCACGGCGTGGGTGGTGCTGCTGATTGTGCAATCGGTGCTGGTGGCGTCGCACAAGATCAAGGTTCATCAATGGCTGGGCTTCGGCATGTTCGCGCTGGGCGCCCTCATGGTGGTGCTGGGGGTGCTGACGGCTACCGATTCGATGGTGCGGCACATTCCGAGAAATGCGATCGCGAGCGAAGAGTTCTACATGGTTTCGCTTTCCGAGATGATGATCTTCGCGGTCCTGCTGGTCTTCGCCTACAGGGCGCGCCGCCACGCCGCCGAGCACAAGCGGTTGATCTACGTAGCGACAAGCGCGCTGATGGGGGCCGCGATCTTCCGGCTTCCCATGAGCTGGGTCCATGCACGACTGCCTGTGGTGGACCTGCTGGTGTATTGCTTTTTCGCAATCCTGGTGGCGTATGATCTCTGGTCCACGCGCAAGGTGAACAAGGCGACGCTGTGGTCGAGCGTGTTCGTGGTGCTGGTGGAAGAGGCGAGGATGCCGCTGGCGACAACGGGCGCATGGCATGCATTTGCGGCGTGGGCAGCGCATCTGTGGCAATAGAGCGGGAGGGCAGTAGAGCCGGAGGGCGGTAAAGCCGGTCGAGGAAGGGTTCAGCGAGTGGACGTTGGGCTGCATGGACGCCAGGAAGATGTCGGCAGCCCGGCCGGCCCACGCCTTTCGCTGGGCCGGAGTCTTTACGAAGGTGGGCGGCAGGCCGAGCCAGGCGCGCAGGGTGACGGCGCTGACCAGGAGGCCGAGGAAGATTTCTACGGCCTCCTCGGGATTGCTGCACCCCAGATCGCCGCACTGGATGTTGCCGAGTTTCTGTTGCGCGCGGAGATAGTTGGCCAGCATCGCGCGCGTCCTTCCCGGGCCGCGCTCCCAGAAGATCTCGCCGAGTTCGGGGAACTCCATGCACTCCGCGACAACGAGACGATGGACCCCTCGGGCATCTTCCGACACGATGAGCTCGAGCAGTTCCGAGCCGCAATGGACGAGAGTGTCGCGCAGGCTGCGGCCTTCGCCGAGCGGGCCGATGGCTTCAAAGAGATGCGATGCCTTGCGCTCGACAAGCGCGGCGAAGAGCGCGGCCTTGCTGGGGTAGCGGGCGTAGAGCGTTTGCTTGGAGGCGCCGGCGCGGCGAGCGATCTCGCCCATACTGGCGCCCTTGAAACCCCGGTCGAGAAAGACTTCGGTAGCAACGTCGAGCAGTCGCTCGGCGCGGGCGGCGACTTCCTCGGCGGGAGGGCGGCCGCGGGGAGAAATCCGCTTACGCGCGGGAGATTTGCGGATTGACGGGCGCGCGGTTTTCCCTTTCATGAAAGTAAGGATAGCGAATGTGACGAATGACGGGCAGGCGAGTGGCTGATTAATGTACCGCGTGGTACTATTTTTTCCATATGGCGGCCACGGCCACAAAACTGCAATCCGGCGAGCAGAGGCCCGGGGCCCAGGCATGGAAGCCGCGGCACAATCCGTGGGCGATTGCGCTGACGGTGACGCTGGCGACGTTCATGGAGGTGCTGGACACATCGATTGCAAACGTGTCGCTGCCGCACATCGCGGGATCGCTGGCGGCGAGCCAGAGCGAAGCGACGTGGGTGATCAGCTCCTACCTGGTGGCGAACGCGGTGATCCTGCCGATCAGTGGATACCTGGCGACGCTGATCGGGCGGAAGCGGTTTTACATGAGCTGCGTGGCGATATTTGGGGTGAGCTCGCTGCTGTGCGGGCTTGCGCCATCGCTGGGGATGCTGCTGTTCTTCCGCGTGCTGCAGGGGCTGGGCGGCGGCGGGTTGGCGACGTCGGAGCAGGCGATCCTGGCGGATACATTCGAGCCGAAGAAGCGCGGGCAGGCCTTCGCGCTATACGGGCTTGCGGTGGTGACGGCGCCGGCGATCGGGCCGCTGGTGGGCGGATGGATCACGGACAACTATCAGTGGCGATGGATTTTTTTCATCAATGTGCCGGTGGCGCTGATCTCGATGTACCTGACGAACCGCGTGGTGGAGGATCCGCCGCACCTGATCGAGGCGGTGAAGAAGGCGCGCGCGGGTCTGATCAAGATCGACTACACGGGTTTCGTGTTTACGGCGCTGGGGTTTGGCTGCCTCGAAGTGGTGTTGGACAAGGGGCAGGAGGATGACTGGTTCGGCTCGCACTTCATCACCGCGTTCACGATCATCTGCATTGTCAGCATTGCGGCGCTGATTGTCTGGGAGCTGTGGCAGATCCGGCAGGGACGGAAGCCGGTGATCGAGCTGCGGTTGTTCCGCAGCAGGACTTTTACGCTGTCCTTCGTGATGATGTTCATCCTCGGGATTGCGCTCTACGGGACAACGATCCTGATTCCGCAGATGCTGCAGACCTTGATGGGATACACGGCAACGAATGCGGGCAAGACGCTGTCGCTGGGCGGGATCGCGACTTTGATCTGCATGCCGATTGTCGGCATTCTGATCGCGAAGGTGGATGCGCGGTATCTGCTGGCTTTCGGCTTCGCCATTACTTCGGTGGCGCTGTTCCACATGACGACGATCCATCTGACGATGAGTTTGAGTTATGCGGCGTGGCTGCGCTTCTTTCAGGCGACTGGCCTCGGATTCATGTTCATTCCTATCCAGACGCTGTCGTATGTGGGGGTGCCGATGGAGGGGAACAACGACGTCTCCGGGTTGACGAACCTGGCGCGCAATATGGGTGGCTCGGTGGGAACGGCGCTGGTGGCGACGTTGCTGGCGCGGCAGGCGCAGCGTCACC
Source organism: uncultured Acidobacteriaceae bacterium (assembly GCA_963757575.1). Lineage (GTDB taxonomy): Bacteria > Acidobacteriota > Terriglobia > Terriglobales > Acidobacteriaceae > KBS-83. The sequence goes on along the minus strand of CAVWSD010000001.1, from coordinate 382,058 downwards.
AGAGCTACCTGGGCGCGCATGTCACGGCGGGAAGCTCGGCATATCTGCGGGCTACGACGGAGATGAGCCGTCACCTGGTGACGGGCGGGCTATCGATGAATGGCGCGCATTCGGCAGCGATGTTGCGGATGTATGAACAGTTGCAGTCGCAGGCGGCGATTCTTTCTTACATCGATATCATTCGCTTCTTTGCCTTCGCGGCACTGTGCATGGTTCCGCTTCCGTTCGTGATGCGGAAGTCGCGGGGCGGGGCGATGCACTAGGGATTGCCATCCAGGCAGACGCGCCGGTGGCGCAGGTTGTGGGGTTCGCTTCCGAGGGTCACCACGTTTCGTGTGTGGACGCGCGGGCAAACAGCCGATGCTTCACTGCACCGGCTACGTTCTGGATGACACGCGTAATTTTGGGAACTAACGAGTCACTGCACGGCAGCGCGAGTCGGGGGGAACTTATGAGTTTGACTGACGAACAGCTTGTGGATGCGGCGCGCGGCGGGGATGAGCGTGCGTTCTCCGAATTGTTTACGCGGCATCATGGGCGTCTGCTGATGCTCGCGTTGCAGTACCGGCTGACGGCGCAGGATGCCGAGGACGCGGTACAGCAGGCGATGCTGAAGGCGTGGCAGGGACTGGCGGGATTTCGCGGGGAGTCGCGCTTTGCGACCTGGATTACGCGGGTGCTGATGAACGAGGTCTTTCAATTGCAGCGGAAGCGGGCGCGCATGCGGCTGGAGGAGATGGAGAGCGCGACGCTTGCGGCGGTGCTGGAGGCGGGCAGCAGGTTGACGCCGCGGCAGATGTCGCAGGAGCAGCGGCTGCTGGCGAAGGAGCGGAACCGGGTGGTGCATGCGGCGCTGCGCTCGCTGCCGGAGTCGCTGCGGTCGGTGCTGCTGATGCAGGTCTTCGAAGAGCGCTCACTGGAGGAGATCGCGGCTGAACTGAAGCGGCCGGTGGCGACGGTGAAGTCGCGGCGGCACCGGGCGCGGCTGGAGTTGCGCAAGCGCTTCGCCGGACGGCTGCGGACGGTGGACTGGTCGCCTGCTTTCCCCTGAAGTGATCGGATGACCGGTCAGGATGATTTCATGCCAACCCTCTGGAGTACATTGTCCGGAACGGGCAACTCCGGGGGTGAGACGGGATGAAGCAGGTTTTGGGGCGGCATCGCCTCGCGTGTGTTGTGTGCGTATTGAGTGGACTGGGCACAGGTATCGGGTGGGGGCAGGCCAAGGCGGCTGCAACATCATCGAGCAATACCGCTTCGACATCATTGAACAAAACTGCTTCGCCTGCATCGACGAAGACGGCCGCGCCGGGAGCGACCACCGCGGCGACGGCAGTTTCGCATAATTCGAGTTACATCGAACCGAATGGGACAGCGCATGTGGGGCGGATTGTGCCGGTGCCGCAATCGCTGAGCCCGCAGGCGCAGGCGAGCCTGCGGCGGCCGGCGACGGATGCGGATGTCCCCATGCCGCTTGAAAAGCGGCGCGCTTCGACGGATGCGTATACGGCGCGCGCGGAGAAGCAGTGGCGGAAGGTCTGTCCGGTGACGGTGGCCAACGACACCGTGGCGGAAGTGCCGGTGCGTCGCATCACGCCGCTGCATGTGCCGAAGGCGAATGCGGACAAGGTGCTGCTGGACCTGCATGGCGGCGGCTTCGATTCCGACTCTGGCAGCTACACGGAGACCATTCCGATTGCGTACTACGCGCGGGTTCCGGTAGTGGCGGCGCTTTACCGGCTGGCGCCGGAGCATCCGTTTCCGGCGGCGGTGGAGGATGCGGTGGCGGTGTATCGCGAGCTGCTGAAGACGCACAAGCCGGAGCAGATCGCGATCTACGGGACATCGGCCGGAGCGATTCTGACCGGCGAAGTTGCGGTGCGACTGAAGCAGTTGTCGCTGCCCGAGCCGGCGGCGCTGGGGATCTTCAGCGGGTTTGGGGATTTCGCGCGGCCGGGAGATTCGACCCACTTGTATGGGCTGCGCGGGTTCAGCGGCTATCTGGCCGCGCCGGATGGAGAGCGGACTTTATCTCCGTATGTGGGGAGCACGGACATGAAGGATCCGGTGCTTTCGCCGATCTATGCCGATCTAAAGGGATTGCCGCCGACGCTGTTTGTGACCAGTGGACGAGACCTGTTGCTGAGCGGCACGATCGATTTGCATCGCGCGTTTCTGCGCGCGGGGGACGATGCGCGGCTGATGGTCTTCGATGGGCTGCCGCATGCATTCTGGTACGACCCGGAGCTGCCGGAATCGATCGAGGCGAACCGGGCGATGTCGAAGTTCCTGGTGGAGCATCTCAAATGATATTCGCAGGCATGCGGGAAAGGCTGCATACTCTTTTGCCAGCGCGTATAGCAGAGTGAAGGTCGCAATTCAGCTCCGGCGCCGTCGCCGTGTCCCCGGTGGGCAACAGCAGAGAATGCTTGAGGGATTTCGCTCGCTGATGCGCGAACACCAATCGATGGTGTTCAGCATTGCGCGACGCATTGTTCACGACCCCCCTCTGGCTGAGGAGATAGCGCAGGATGTGTTCCTGGAACTGTACGGACGCCTTGCATCGTTTTCCTCCAGGGAACAGGTGCTGCATTGGCTCCGGCGAGTGACCGTGCATCGCTCGATCGATCAGGCGCGGCGAAGGCCGCGTAGACCCCACGACCATGCGGCTGTGAGCTTTGCGGAGCCGGGTGTGGCCGAGCCGGGAGCGGCAGCGCAGGAAGGCGCGCGGGAAACCGAGCCGGGAATCGAACGGGAAACGGAACGGGAAACCGAAACATGGCTGCCGGGGCGATTGCGGCAGTTGATTGTGTCGCTGCCGATCGTGCCGCGTACGGTGGTCGTGCTGCGCTACCAGGAAGGCCTGGGACCGGAGGAGATTGCCGCGGTGCTCGAGATGCCGGTGAGTACAGTGAAGAGCGATCTGCAGCGGGCATTGAAGGTCCTGCGGGGCAAAATGCATAAGCCGCTGCGCGGAGGGGAGCAGCGGCCGCGCAGTTGAGAAGTTGAAGCTTGTTATGTCACCCATCACACCGAATCCGATCGAACTGGAAGAGCTGGAGAGCCAGCTTCGCAATGCACTCAAGCGCGAAGCGGCACCGGGCTCGCTGACGGCGGCCGTGGAAGCACGGATGAACGGCGGCAGCGCGGTGCGCAGTTTTCCGAAGACCACTGCGGGCACTGCCCCGGACAATGTTCCGCACGCAGCCCCAGGCAACGTACTGCAGACCGCTCCTGGCCGGAGGCCGCAGACCCGTCCACAGGCCCCTCCGCATGTGCAGCCGCCGGTCGCGCGACAGTTCGAGCCGCGCATCGAGACACCCACGCAGGCACCCAGCCAGCTACCGACCCAGGCTCACATCCAGCCAGAGACTCGGGCGCAGATGGGGCCAGATGCCGCTCCGCACGTGACTCCATACGTCGCGCCAGTGGCGGCGCACAGTGCGGCACAGGTAGCGCCAGAGACCGCGCCACCCGACAGTTCCGACGTCCAGCAGCACATCGCTCCAGGGATTGCGCCAGACACCGCGGTGCAGGTTTCGGCACAGGCGCAGCCACATGCCGCGGCACAGTTCGCGCCGCGGGCCGCTGCGGCCGCGACGCCCCACGAGCTGCACCTGCTGAATCCGGTGGTGGATGAGCCGGTATTGCGGACGATTCTGGGGAATGTACGTGGATTGTTTGTGCGGGAGAAGCTGCCGCCGCTGGTGTTGACCTCGCGTCCGGTGGCGGTGCCGGATCCCTTCCGGGTGAAGCGCAACCCGCTGTCATCGGCGCTTTCCATTGGTGCGCACGTGGTCATCATTGCGCTGATCATTTTCCTGATCATCGAAATGCGGATGCATCCCAAGCCGGTGCCGCCCAAGCCGCAGATGGCGCACGTAGACATTACGCCGTTCCGGCCCATCGCGGTGAAGGGGCCGGCGCTGGGCGGTGGTGGCGGCGGCGGCGCGCATGAACTGGTGCAGGCCCCGAAGGGCCGGCTGCCAAAGTTTTCCGAGACGCCGATTACGCCGCCCATGCTGGCGGTAAACCAGCATCCCAAGCTGGCGGTGGCGCCGACGATCAAGATGCCGCCGAGCGTAGCGCTGCCGAATAGTGCGCTGCCGAACCTGGGCGATCCGCGGATGAGTGTTGCGGGGCCGGCGGCGAACGGAACGGGCTCAGGCGCTGGATTAGGAATCGGCGATGGCGGCGGAATCGGCTCCGGATCCGGCGCGGGCTACGGCGCGGGCGCGGGCGGCGGCTATGGGGGCGGCGTGTATCACGTAGGTGGCGGGGTGTCTGCGCCGGTGCTAATCCATTCGGTGAACGCAGAGTTCACAGACGAGGCGCGTCGCGCGAAGGTCGAGGGTGTGTCGGTGGTATCGCTGATCGTGGACGCTCAGGGTATGCCGCAGAGCGTCCGCGTAAAGCGCAAGCTGGGCCAGGGACTGGATGAGAAGGCGATCGAGGCGGTGAAGCAGTACAGGTTCAAGCCGTCGACGTATCAGGGCAAACCAGTGCCGGTCGAGATTACTGTGGAAGTGAGTTTTCATCTTTACTGAGCGCTTGTGATGCACGCCGCGAAAGAAGATTGAGACTTTCGCGCCGTTCCCCTAGTCTCTAAAGCGTTGAGGTGAGTTCGGTGCATCTGCGCTGGGGTCTGATTTCACTCGCTCTTCTTTTCTGCGGATTTCCATTCCATGCTCAGAGTGTTTCAGGCCAGGCGCCGGCTGCCACCTTCAAGGCGGAGACGCGCGCGGTGGATCTCGATGTCGTGGTTCTGGACAGCCATGGCGAGCCGGTCAAGGGACTTCGCAAGGAAGATTTCTCGGTTGCCGAGGACGGAAGTCCGCAGACAGTTACGTTTTTCGAAGAGCACCCGACGGCGACGAGCCAGGCTGATATAGCAGCCAACGTGCTGCTGATCGATACGCTGAATACGCCCAAGGAAGACCTCAGCTTTGCCCGCAAGCGGGTCGCGGATTATCTGCAGAAGTTGCCGGCAGGCACTTCTCTGGCGGTCTTCTCACTGGGGCAGACGCTGCGCATGGTACAGGGGTTCACCAGCGATCGCGCGCTGCTGCTGGCAGCGGTGAACAACAAAAAATCCGGAGCGTGGTCGGAGACCAGCGCGGCGTCCAACATGCCTCAGGACGATGCCGAAGACAGAGAGCACATACGAGAACTGGAATCCTTGAGGATGCCGGTCAGCAGCGCCGATATGACGAGGAATGCGCAGGCGATGCACAAGACGTACCAGAGCGACCAGCGCATCGCGATGACGGCAGAGCACCTGCAGCGGCTGGCGCGGTATCTGGCGAAGATGCCGGGACGGAAGAACCTGATCTGGTTCTCGAGCTCATTTCCCATCGCGCTGTTTCCCGCGCCGGGGGTGCGGGGCTCGCTGACGACGACCGAACAGAATCAGCAGATCAAGGACACGACGGATTTGCTGGCGATGGCGCGGGTGGCGATCTATCCGGTGAGCGCGCAGGGTGTTGCGGTACAGACGACGGGAGACGCCAGCGATTCCTTTGGAACGGCCCAGCACGTACAACCGGGACCCGCAACCGGAACAGCGCCGGTGTCCGGCACCAGCGCGCAAAGTACGGGCGGCGATAACTACCAATATGGAGCACTTTCCAATGAGATGAGGCAGGAGGACAACGCGCACGCGACGAATTTCGCGGCGATGAACGCGCTGGCCTCCGCGACGGGCGGCGTGATGATGCCGACCAGTAATGACCTGAGCCGCATGCTCTCGCGGGCCATCGGCAACGGATCGCAGTACTACACACTGAGCTACGCGCCGACCAACAGGAAGAGCGATGCCAGCCTCCGGCGTATTCAGGTCACGCTGCGCAACGGCACTTACACGCTGGCGTACCGCAGAGGCTATTACGCTACCGATACGATGCTGGGCGGGGCTGCACTCGCGAGCACACATACGCCTGCAAGTACGCCCGTGAAGGCAAGCGCTGCGGACCTTCCGGCGCGTGCAGAGACTGCTCCATCCACCATGCCGGCACCTGCGGCAGTAGCGGCACCCGCTCCCGCTCCGCATTCGCCGAAGCTGGTTCAGCGAACGCCAGAGATCGCGGTGAAGGCGCTCAAGGCGGAGCGCCGCATTCATCTGGATGTCGTGGTGACCGATGCGTCCGGACATGCAGTCGGCGGTCTGCAGCAGCCGGAGTTCACCGTTCTGGATAACAACCTTTCACAGCCGATCCAGTCGTTCCATCCAGTGGATGGGCTTAGTGCGGAGCCACCGGTGGAGATCGTGCTGGTTCTGGACACCATGAATACCTCGTTTCAACAAATGGCCGCGGTGCGCCAGGGGGTTGACAGATTTCTGCGGCAGAATGGCGGGCATCTGGCACTGCCGGTCTCTGCAGTTTTTCTCACCGACACCGGGGTGAAGGCGAACCAGGCCACGCGCGATGGCAACGCACTGGCCGCCGACATCGAGAGACTGCCAGCACCGGTCCATGTGATCAATAGCGCGCAGGGATTGGATGGCGTGATGCTGCGCTTTGGACGGTCGGTCGACGCGCTGACACAGATGACGAAGTACGAGGCGACCAAGCCGGGCAGGAAGTTGATGATCTGGGTGGGGGAGGGATGGCCGATGCTGTCGAGTGCGCGGTTCCACATGGACCAGAGGAACCAGAGCAGCTTCTTCCATTCGATCGTCGATCTTTCGACCAGCCTCCGCGACGCCCGCGTAACGCTGTATGGCGTGATTCCGCAGGACATGAACAGAGGAACCGAGGCCCGCGCCTTCATGTATCAGAACTTCATGAAGGGTGTGGAGTCGGCCAAACAGGCGGATGCTGGAGATCTGTCGTTGCAGGTGCTGGCCGAGCAGAGCGGCGGTCGGGCTCTGGGTCCTACAGGCGACATCTTCGGAGACATCGTGCGCTGCGTTGCGGATGCCAATGCGTACTACGAACTCTCGTTCGACTCAGCGGCCGCGGAGAGAGTGGACGTGTATCACGGGGTGGAAGTGAAGCTCGCCCGGCCAGGACTGCGCGTCCGCACAAACACCGGGTACTACGCGCAGCCTTAAGGGTTGAGGCCGCGGCCATCGCTTGCAGACAGCACTTCTGCTCCCACTACTCGCCTGCGGCGCTCCGGTCGAAATCACTGTTGAAGTGAGTTTTCATCTTTACTGAGCGCGGACACGGAGGCGTGGTTGCCGCACGCCCAGTCAGCTTTTCAGCAAGGCCTGGATCTGCTCCCGGTACTGGCGGCCCGTCGATATCCGGGTGCCGCCGGTCAGTTCGATCTCATAGGTTCCGCTGAATAACGGGTGCACGGCCGTGATGCGCGACAGGTTCACGATGCGGCCGCGATGAACGCGAACGAACTTATGCGGGTTGAGCCGGTCCGCAATGCTGGTCAGCGTTTCACCAAGAAGGAAGTGCTTCGCGCCGCAATGGAGCTGGACGTAATTATTGGCGGACTCAATCCAGTCGATTGCGCTGACCGGCACGAGATCGAAGTGCTCGCCTGTCCGCACGACGACGCGGTCGGGCCATCGCTCTGCCTTCGACTCGAGGAGGGATCGCAACTGACTGGAGAGATCTCCGGCACGCGCTGCGAGGATCTGCTTCTTCGCGCGGTCGATGCTTCGGTTCAGCCTTTCGTCATCGAATGGCTTCAGCAGGTAGTCCACCGCGCTCAGCTCAAATGCCTTCACCGCATAGTCGTCATAGGCGGTGACGAAGACGACCGCGGGCATATGCTCCGGCCCCACCTGCTCGACCACGTCGAGGCCGGTGCCGTCGTGCATCTGCACATCGAGCAGCACCAGATCCGGGCGACGATTACGAATCGCGGCGATCGCCTGTGCGCACGATTCGCATTCACCCGCGATCTGAACATCGTCGCGCATCGCGAGACCGCGCCAGAGGCTCTGGCGGATGAGTGCCTCATCGTCGACGACGAGCACTCGAAGAGGAGTCTCCGTCGAGTTAGCCATGGTGAACAGGCATGCGGTCTGAAACCTGCTCCTTGACTACTTTTCGCGCATTCGTAGTGCGCACGGAATAGTGCGCGGGCAGCGCGATACGTACTTCCGTTCCGCCTTCCGGCAACGGCCGGATTTCGAGCGACTGGCGGTCATACATGCGCGTCAGTCGTTCTTTGGTTGCACCGAGCCCGACTCCGAATTGGAGCTCTGCCGGGTCCGTGACCGGCAGACCCGTACCGTTGTCCCGGATGGTGAGAACGAGGTCATCGCTCTGATAATTTGCTTCGAGCACGCCGCGCACCCAGATTACGCCTGCCTTGTCGCGTCCTCCGACGCCATGCCTGATTGCGTTCTCTACCAGCGGTTGCAGCAGCAGATTTGGAACACGTGCCCGCTCCGCCTCTCGCGCAATATCGAAGAGCACGGACAGCCGATTGCCATGACGAACCTGCTCGATCGCAATGTAGGCCCTGGTAAGCGCCACCTCTTCACTGAGCGGAATCTCGTCCTTGTAGTCGCTGCGGAGCGCCACGCGCAGCAGATCTCCAAGGCGGGTCAGCATCTGGCTGGCTGCTTTCGGATCCTGTCCGGCGAGCGCGGAGATGTTCTGCAGGCAGTTGAAGAGGAAGTGGGGATTCAGACGCATGCGCAGCGTCTCCAGCTCTGCCAGGCGAAGCGCGCCTTCCAGCTTCGATTTTTCGAGCGCCAGCAGAGTCGCCTGCCGCTCCGTCTGTTGTACGTCGATGAGATGACGGATGAAGGCGCTGGCCATCACGGTCACTGCGTAAATGGAGAACTGCAGATAGATCTCGCTTACCGGCATACGCCAGGAGAAGACCTCCGCGCCGCCGTGATGCCAGAGCGAAAGATGCGTGGTGCGAGCAATGACGAATGCGAACAGGAAGGCGACGTAGCAAAATGGCAGTGCAAAGAGGATCAGGATCGCGGCGTTCTTCGTGGAGAACGGCCAGCTAAGGCGAAACCTTTGTTCCAGCCGGAAGACGATGGGCGTGAGCGGTAGCCAGGCATAGTAGCAGGCAAGCCAGCCCAATAGTCCGAACAGCAGACTCTCCGGCCGGGCGCCGGGCAGTAGCCGATAGTGGACATAGGACAGAGTGCCGAGCAACGTCCAGGCAGCGAAGAGTACCCCGTAGCCGGGGTAGCGGATTAACTTGCCGTCGTAGTTCTGGCCCAGCGGAAATGTGCTGTCATTGGTTCGCACCTGGACCTCCGTCTGCACCCTCACATCATGCTCGCAGCCGCAGCAAAAGGCCAATGCGGCGGGGCGAACGCCCTTCCCCAGAGGGCGAACGCACCATCCTGGCTGGTGAACGTTCGGGCAACTGAAGACTGGGCTCGGCGCGTTTCCATTTCCGCAGGACGGTCTCGCGACAGCGCACTCGCATTGACGAACCGTCCACGTCGAATGATTTGGCCATGGTGTCCTCCAGCGCTCGCCAGATGGATCGTGCCGTTCGCCAGAACTTGATGGTGGCGCGTCAGGATTCGCAGCAGCATGCATTCATGCAAGACCAAGGAGGAAGGTCATGAAACTCATGCGGATGTTCGCTGTTGCTGCGCTGCTCGTATCGTCTCACCTGGCATATGGTCAGGATGAAACCCCGGTGATGACGGCCAACGTTCCATTCAACTTTACGGCGGCCGGCGTTTCCATGCCCGCGGGCCGTTATGTGATCTCGCGTGTTCAAGAGGGCCAGCTCTGGAAGTTGCGGACCTTCGGCCACGTGGATGTCTACCTGACAGTGACACCGCGGGAGCTCCGGCGGGCATCGGCTGCCTCACTGCTCCTCTTTGATCATGATGCGACGGGGTATGCTCTGCGCCAGATCCACGAGAAAGCGCAGACGGACATAGCGCAGGTCGTAGAACCGAGCGGATCGAAGACGCATAGATCACCCACTCAAGAGGTCGCCACTGTTAGAGCGCTGGGCCGATAGGCCAGCGCTCTTGCGGGCGCCCGGTTGCGAGACTGCGACTTACTTGCTGCCTTTGTAATCGACGAACAGGTCCGGGAACTGCTGCTTCAGCGCTTCGATCTTTGGGCGATCGCAGACGAGGATGTAGGGATTGCCCGGGTTGTGGAGGGCGTAGTCCTGGTGGTAGTCCTCGGCGCGGTAGAAACCTTTGAGCGGCACGACCTGGGTGACGATGGCGCGCGGGAAGATGTGCGCGGCATCGAGCTGCTGGATGTAGGCGGTGGCGAGGCGCTTCTGTTCATCATTGGCGTAAAAGATGGCGGAGCGGTAGGAGGTGCCCACGTCGGGACCCTGGCGGTTGAGCTCGGTGGGATCATGCGCGACGGAGAAAAAGATGCGCAGCAGGTCGCCGTAGGTAATCTTCGAGGGATCGTAGACGACCTGTACGGATTCGGCGTGGCCGGTGGTTTCGGTGGTGACCTGATCGTAGGTAGCGGAGGCCGCTGATCCCCCGGAGTAGCCGGTGGCGGTTTTCAGGACGCCTTTGACCCGCTCGAAGACGGCCTGCGTGCCCCAAAAGCAGCCGCCGGCGAAGACTGCGGTCTGCTTGCCGCTGGTTTTGGCGAGAGCCGCATCGGTGCTGGGCGGCGGGATGGGTGTGTGGGAGGCCGCATTCACGGTGCAGCCGGTGAGCACGGTTGCGAGTGCGAAAGCGAGCAGAGAGCGGATGAGCGCAGTAGGCATCGGGGTCCTCAACTGGAGTACGCGGCGCCTGGTGCGTCGGATGGCCAGTACCCGTGGGACGGCTGGAAGCGGCGGAAGTTACACCTTTCACGGTTGACCTGTGCAGCTAAGCTCCGCTTCAGCCGCGCTCTTGCATGCACCTACCGTGAAAATGCTTAAACCGTGCCGGGTGGTGGAGAATCTATGGAATATGACCGATGTGCGAGCGGGTGAAGCAACGAATGGAGTGGCGCAGGCGGCGGACCGGGAGCCGGTCCGAATGGCAACTACGGAGGATCGCGAGGCGATCCGAATGGCAACCGCGGAGGATCGCGAGGCGATTCGGCGGCTGGTGAACGAGGCGTTCGATGTGGAGCGCTTTCTGAAGAAGGGCGGCGGCGACCGGCTGCAGGGCGATGGCGAGTTCGAGACGCTTTGGGAACGCGGGACTTTTCTTGTAAGGGAAGAGGATGGCGCGCTGGTCGGTTGCGTGTATGTGGAGCTGCGTGGGGAGCGCGCGTACCTCGGGCTGCTGTCGATTGCGACGGCGCGGCAGGGCGCGGGGCTGGGCAAGCAGTTGAACACGGCGGCGGAGCAGTATGCGCGCGAGCAGGGCTGCCGATGGATGGACCTCCGGGTGGTGAGTCCGCGGGCGGATTTGCTGCTGCCGCTGTATCGCAGGCTGGGGTACGAGGAGACAGGGCGAGAGGAGTATCCCGCGGTGCTGGTAGAGAAGATGACCATCCCCGGACACTTCATCGTGATGGCGAAGCAGTTGTGAGGATTTGGAAAAAATCCGGCCCGGCGAGGCCGACCTGCTTACCAAACTTAGTGCGCAGACCTGGAAGTTCGGAAACACATCCCCGGGGTAGGAGAGGCGGCAGTTGGGGGAAGCGAGTGTATCCCACCCTTCGCTTTGCGAAGGATGGGGCACCCGGCGACATTGCCGACAAACTGCCGATTTTCGCGTTGCTTAGGATGAAGTAGCTACGCCGGCGAATATATGGGTGCCGGGGCCTTCTGGGTGGCGACCATGGCGCGCAGCATTTCTGCCTGGCGGAGGTAGTCCTGTGCCTGCTCGGGATTGTCTGCGGCGGCGCGCAGGGCCTCGCGCTCCAGACGGTCCGCAAATAGCTCGGAGGGGGATGATTCACGAATTCTGAGGAGAGTTTCCATGGCTTCAGAGGGTACGAGCCGATGCAAAAGATTCGAATACGACTTTCGTCGGCACTCTACATCTGGAGCGGTACAACCGGCAGCTATACAACTCGGAGCGGCGCCTCTCGTAGAAGACGCGCCGCCCGAGGAGTGAATCAGGCCGACTTGGGGTATTTCTGACGGGATTTGGGAAGCACTTCGGGGTCCGGCGACGCGCTGCTGGCCTTGCGCGCCAGCTCCTCCCCTGCACGAATGCTCTTGGCGATGGATTGAATGAATTCAGGTGTGTCTGCGACACGCAATCCGTCCTGGCCAATCCACTTGCCGAGGCCATCAGTGCCGACTGGACCTTCGCCGGTGGAGTCGTTGTAGTACTCGTCAACGACGCCGGGAGTGGGGGGAAGCTTGCCGATGGAGAAGCGGCCGGTGCCGAGGCTGTCGAGCGCGGCGGTGAAGGCTTTCATGTGAGTGATCTCGCGCGTCATCAGGAATTGAAGGGCTTCCTTGCTGCCGACGTCATCGGTGAGGTGCATGAGGCGCTCGTAGGTGATTTTGGCTCGGGCTTCCGCAGCGATGTTGTTGCGCAGATCGACGTCGAGCTCGCCGGAGATTTTGAGGTAGTCGGCCGTCCAGGGATTGCCGGCGGAGTTGAAGAGGTTGAGGCCGCCGCCGCCGGTGACCGCGACGAGTGGATCCTGTTCGGCGTCTTCGAGTTGCTTCTTTACGGGCGTGAAATGCATTTTGATCAGCGCGCCGACGATTTCGAGGTGGCTGATCTCTTCCGTGCCGATGTCCATAAGCAGGTCCTTGCGTTCGGGATCGTCACAGCTCCAGCCCTGGATGGTGTATTGCATGGCAGCGGCGAGCTCACCGTTCGCTCCGCCAAACTGCTCCAGCAGAATCTTTCCGAAGCGCGGATCGGGCTCGCCAACGTTGACGTCGTACATGAGTTTCTTGACGTGGTGATACATGAGGGCTCCCTCCTGAGGGGTCTTGTGGTGGGATGGCGGCAAGGGGCGAATTTGTGACTTGGATTCGCCGGAAATTGCGGTGGGCGGCCGGAGTTGTCTGCGCCTCGCGACATTCAGCTTATTTTCAGGCTGATGGAAGTAGCTTATGAGTGGTGCGAAAAAAGTCACCGGGACGGTGGCTTTTCTACAGAGAAGGGAGCGGGCGCTGTGCAAGATCTGCCGTCTCGGACTTGTACGGTCCTAATTCGTCTTGCTGCACAACCGGCTTTTTGTTCGAATCCCTGGCCGATGGAGCGTTTCCCATCGTGTTGCATCCAATGAGAACCGACCCGAAGACCACTACCCAGGCATTGTGCTCTTATGAAGCGGCAGAACTGATGCGGAACGAGGCAGGTGGCGGAAGCCGAGAGGCTTCCACAGTAAATTTCATTTGCGCATCGCGAAATCGGTTCACCTGCGGGCAGCGTCTGCGCGCATTGCTTGCATTGCTGGTTTGCACCTGCCTTTGCTTCTCCGTGAGTACGCAGCTTCTCCGCTCGCAGACACTGCGGTCGCGGCGGCCGGCTGACGGCAAAAACGGCGAACGTATCTACAAGGCCGGCTGCATCGCCTGCCACGGCGAGCTGGGGAAAGGCGCTGCGCAGACCAGCACAGAGTTCAAGCGCCCATCGACATTTCCTGATTTTACGCAGTGCTCGCAGACGACCGCCGAAGCGAACGCCGCGTGGAAAGCGGTGATCGTGCATGGCGGGCCATCTCGGGGCTTCTCCACGATCATGCCGGCGTTTGGCGAGCTGCTTTCCTCGCCGGATATCGATGACGTGATCGCCTACCTGCGCGGATTCTGCACCAATCCGCACTGGCCGCGGGGCGAGCTGAATCTGCCGCGCGCGCTGGTGACAGAAAAGGCGTATCCGGAGGATGAATTCGTTGTTTCCACCGCGGCGAACGTCAGCGGAGCGCCCGGATTCGTCACCGACTACATCCATGAACAGCGCTTCGGAGTGAAGAATCAGATCGAAGTCGATTTACCGCTGCATAACGAAGACCAGAATCATCAATGGGAAAGCGGCATCGGCGACATGACCTTCGGAGTCAAGCGGGTGATGTATTCCAACCTGCACACCGGCTCCATCCTCAGTCTGCAGGGAGGGATTCTGCCGCCGACGGGAGACAGCAAGCGCGGCTTCGGAAGCGGCACGACGACCTTCGAGCCATTCGCTGCCTTTGATCAGCTCTTCCCGACAAACACATTCGTGCAGTTTCAGATGGGCGCCGATCTGCCGCGGCATCCCAACATTTCTCCGCAATCCATCTTCTATCGCACGGCTATCGGACAAACCATCGCGCCCGATCACATGCTGGGCCGCATGTGGAGCCCGATGGTGGAGTTCCTGGCCACCCGCAACCTGATGGATGGCGCGAAGACGGACTGGGATGTGCTGCCGGAGATGCAGGTGACGATCAGCCGGCGGCAGCACGTTCGGGCGGCCGTTGGAGTGCGCACTCCGTTCACCGACACGCGCGGACGCACACCGCAGTTGAACGTCTATGTGCTGTGGGACTGGGCAGACGGGAAGCTGTGGGAGGGATGGCGATGAGATACCTGCGATGGAGCCTGGCGCTGCTGCTGATGCTGTCTCTAGCCGGACCGATGTTTTCGCAGGTGCGCACTTCGGATAAGGACTTCCACAGCGAATTTCGGACCTCCGACCGCTGCGTGGCCTGCCACAACGGGCTGAAGACCAAAGCGGGCGAGGACATTTCCATCGGGTTCCAGTGGCGGGCCAGCGTGATGGCGAACTCTTCGCGCGATCCTTACTGGCAGGGCAGCGTGCGCCGCGAATCGATTGATCATCCAGGATCGCAGGCGGCGATCGAAAACGAGTGCTCGACCTGTCACATGCCGTTGACGCATTTCACCGCGCGATCGGAAGGGCGACAGGCGCAGGTCTTCTCGCATCTGCCGTTATCGTCTCCGCCGAGCAAGGATGGCGCGGCGGCGGATGGGGTCTCCTGCTCGGTCTGCCACCAGGTGGAGAAGACGCGCCTGGGCACGCCGGACTCGTTCAACGGCAACGTCGCGTTCGCGAGCCTGGACAACACGCATCAGCGCCCGGAGTATGGGCCCTTCGTCGTCGATAAGGGTCATCAGCGCGTAATGCAATCTTCGACGGACGGCATGGTGCCGCAGAACAGCGAGCACATTCGCGACTCAGCGTTGTGCGGCAGTTGCCACACGCTCTACACGAAGGCGCTGGGGGCGAAGGGCGAGGAGATTGGCACTTTCCCCGAACAGATGCCATACCTGGAATGGCTGCACAGCGACTATCCCAAGCGCAACACCTGCCAGTCCTGCCACATGCCGGAGGTCCAGGAGCCGGTCGCGGTGACTGCTGTGTATGGTCCGCTGCGTCAGGGGATGCATCGCCATGAATTTATCGGCGGCAACTTTCTGCTGCAGCAGATGCTCAATGATTATCGCGGCGATCTGCACACGGCTGCGCTGCCGCAGGAGCTGGTTGCGGCGTCCGGGCGCACAGTCGATTTTCTCAAGTCGCAGTCTGCACGGGTGACGCTCGAGGATGCGGGACAAACATCGGGAAGGCTCTCGCTCGAGGTGCGGGTGGAGAACCTGACCGGGCACAAAATGCCGACGGCGTATCCATCGCGCAGAGCGTGGCTGCATGTGACGGTCGAGGACCGCGATGGAAAAACCATCTTCGAGTCGGGAGCTTTGCATGCCGACGGCTCGATTGCCGGCAATGTGAATGACGCAGATCCGCACCGCTACGAGCCTCACTATCGGGAGATCCACAGCTCGCAGCAGGTGGAGATCTTCGAGCCTATCCTGGGCGATGCGCATGGGAATGTAACTACCGGGCTGCTCTCCGCGGTGGGTTATCTGAAGGACAATCGGCTGCTGCCCAGCGGCTTCGACAAGCATTCCGCGACGAGAGATATTGCGGTGGTTGGCGATGCGCTCGATGATCCAAACTTCAACGACAAGGGAAGCGTGACTCGGTACGTGATCGACACCGCCTCGGCGTCGGGTCCGTTCCACGTACGCGCGGAGTTGTGGTATCAGCCTATCGGCTTTCGCTGGGCGCATAACCTGGCGCCCTACAAGGCCGCCGAGCCGCAACATTTTGTCCAGTACTACGAGTCCGAGGCGCGCCGCTCGGCGGTGGTGCTGGCCAGCGCAGATAGCAATTACTAGCAGAGATTTCAGTTCTCCGGAACGGACGCGTTGCACGGATTGGCAAGTCGGCATCTAACAATCCGCGTATAGATCTTCGTTCGGAGGAAATAGATGAAACGTATTCTTTCAGCCGTTTGCTGTATTGCTATCTGCTCGGCGCCTGCGCTGGCCAAGGAGAAGGCCGCGGCAGGAGCGACAATGAGCGACCAGCAATTTGTCGATTTTGCCGCGCAAACCGACATGGTGGAAGCCAACCTGGGGCAGATGGCGGGGTCCGTGGGCTCCGCGCAGCCGGTAAAGGATTACGGTCAAATGCTGACCGCCGATCACACCAAGGACTTCGGTCAACTGTACAGCGTGGCGCACCAGGCCAATCTGAACATGCCAAGCGCCATCGACGCCGCACATAACAAAGCGATGATCGATCCATTCCAGAAATTGACTGGAGCGGCCTTCGATCGTCGTTTCGCGCACGAGATGGTTGCCGGCCATACCAAGGCGATCGCGGTCTACAAGAAGGAAGCAGCCGATGCACAGAATCCAGCGCTGAAGTCGTATGCGGAGCAGGCGCTGCCGGTGCTCCAGAAGCATCTGGAGGATGCCAAAGGTCTGGAGAAGGCGAAGTAGGCGGCACATAGACGAAAGTTTCGTATCACCAGAAGCCGGGCAGTGCTAAGTTGGAGCGACAGCCGCACTGCACTCTCCCGGGCCATGTTGCAAGCCGGCTTCTGGAGCAAGTTTGCGCGAGACGCAGCCACGTGTCTTTTACGGATGGTGGATCGTTCTGGTGGGCGCGGCGGGCTGTCTCTTCGGCCCCCCGGTGACCGTCTTTTCGTTCGGTGTATTTTTTCCGGCGCTGGTCCGCGAGTTCCATGCGACCCGCGCCGCTATTTCTTTCGGATTCACGCTGCACAATATCGTCGGAGCGCTCTGGCTGCCAGTGATGGGGATCCTGATCGACCGGTTCGGCGCACGCCGGGTCCTGCTTTCGATCACATCGGTCTTCGCACTTGTACTGTTGGCCGCGCCATGGCTGGTCCATGGCATCTGGTCGTTCTATATCTTCTATGCGGTATTGGGATGGATGCTGCCGGGGCCGATGGGCTTCGGAGTTGTAATCGCGCACTGGTTTGATCGGAGGCGAGGCCTGGCGCTCGGCCTGCTGGGCCTCAGCATGGGCATCGGGGCATTTGCCGTGCCGCTGTTGTCCCGTTGGCTGATCGCCCATTTCGGATGGCATGCGGCCTACGCCATCTTCGGGGGAGCGAACCTGTTGGTTGCCATCCCGGTGGTCTTCCTATTTCTGCGGAACGATCCTGCGGAGCTGGGCATGGTGCCGGATGGCGCCGCCTCCGGCATCACGGCTGAGATTGCGACGAGCTCGCCGGGTATGTCGTCGAGTTACTTGTCCGGTCTCTCCTGGTCTGAGGTTCGTCGCGAGCCCGCGTTCTGGATCATGGTCAGCGCCTTTGTGATGGCCAGCGCGAGCCTGCATGCGGGCATTCTGCATTTGCCCACGCTCTTGATGGATCGCGGATTCACGGCACAACGAGCGGCGGTGGGCAGTTCGGTCGTGGGGGTGGCGATCCTGGTGGGCAGATTTGTTTGCGGATGGATGATGGACCGTATCTTTGCGCCGCGAGTGGGTATGCTGTTCTACGCCTTCTCGGCCGCAGGCCTCGTCCTGCTGAGGGCGGGACACGCGGGATCCTCCGTGTTTATCGCGGCGTTTCTTGTTGGGCTCGGCATGGGCGCTGAAGTAGACATGATGGCCTATCTGGCGAGCCGCTACTTCGGCCTGCGGTCATTCGCAACCGTTTATGGTTACGTGTTTGCTGCGTTCATGGTCGCCGGCGCGCTGGGCCCACTGGTGATGGGAGTTCTCTTCGATCACTTCCATTCCTATTCAGCAGGGCTCGGAGCCGCGGCGATCTGCTCGTTGGGATCGGTCGCACTGTTGGCATTGCTGGGGCCTTACCGGTTTGGACCTGCGGAGGGCCTGGTGGAATCACGTCCCGCTTTGATGGAAGCGTAGAGATCCGGCACCAAGAGAAACTCGAGATATTCACCGGCAGCGCGGCTTGTCGATTCCTCAAATCATTGCCGCAGCTCCGGGCCTCGACTCCAGCGGCAATCCGATCGACGGGACGCCCTGCGCGGCGCCGGGACTCGCTCTATAAGGAAGAGATTCGCGGACGCTGAACCATGTGCGGAGCCTAACGATCCGTGCTGAACCAGAGGGGCCCTGCCCGCGCGGCGCTTGGACGTGCGAAGCGCCTGCAGCGGTCGCAGTAAGGACCATCTCCTCGGGGGCATTCGACGGCTAGGCCGTGTCACCTAAGAACTCCTGACAGGACGATCTTGGAAGTCAGTGCACTACGCTGCAGGCGGGCCGAACCAAGTGGTTAGCGCGTCAGCGAGCCCTACCTGGGTTAGGTCTCCCACCCAGGCCACATATCCGTCGGGCCGAATCAACAGGGCGGTGGGAGCCGTGACCGTCCCGAGTGCCGGAAGCTCCCACAGACCAGCGTATTTGGCGTCGATCAACTGAACGCGATCAGCCCACGGAGTGATGTCGAAGCTGCCGGGGGCACCGAGGTTGAGGAGCACCGGCCTGGCCTTGTGCAGCAGGGTGAAGACGCGCAGCGGGCCGTTGGCGGTGACCAGCTCGAGATCTGGCATGCGGCGTCCGAGCAGTGGGTGTCCCTCGCCGAGGTCGTAATGAATGTCCAGACCAGACATCATCGCGGCGACTCGCTTCCGCGGCTCGTCCATACCGAGCAGCTCGGACATTGTTTCGCGGAGTGCGTTCGTGCGTTCGTCCGGGCGGCGAAGCGCGACTGAGGCCATCGTGTTGCGCAGCACGCGGGCAGCAACCGGGTGGCGCTCGGCGTGGTAGGTATCCAAGAGACTTTCCGGCGATGTCCCTTTGACCACCTGGGCCAGCTTCCAGCCCAGATTCACTGCATCCTGCACGCCAGTGTTGAGGCCCTGTCCGCCGTCCGGGGCGTGCACGTGTGCGGCGTCGCCGGCGAGCAGGATCCGTCCCTTGCGGTAGGCAGCGGCCTGCCGAGTCATATCGGTGAATCTGGAAATCCAGGTGGGACTGTGGACCCCATAGTCGGTCCCGCATGCGGCGATGAGTGCCTCGCTGAGATCGCGGAGGGTGGGTTCGGTCGGGGTTCCGCTCGTCGGGGTTCCGCTCGTGGATCCGACGTGCCCTTCGGTCACCATAACCCGTACCGGGCCCCCATCCATATAGACAATCTTGCCGTCGCGGATCTCGTACTTCTCCTTGCCGAAGGCAAGGACGCCAAGTGCAGTGCGGTGGATGCCCAACTCCGGCTCCTCGGCCATTTCGACCTCGGCGAGCAGGCTGCTTGTCGTTGGGTCCCAGCCGGGGAATTCGATGCCGGCTGCCTTCCGGGTGAGACTGCGGCCTCCGTCGCAACCGGCGAGATACTGCGCCCGCAGCGACTCGCCGTCGGCGAGTTCGATATCGACGCCGGTGTCGTCCTGCGCGAAACCGGTCACTTCGCGTCCGCGATAGACCGTCACCGCCAGCTCCCCGACCCAGCCGGCCAGTATGCGCTCGATATGGTTCTGCCACAAACCGAGTCCGTAGTTGTGCCGGGTGGGAAAGCCGCTGATGTTCAAAGAAATTCCGGCGAACGCTGCGTTCTGCGTCACCTGCCCCTCCGACAGAAACCGATCTGCGATTCCGCGCTGATCGAGGACCTCGATCGTCCGTGAGTGCAAGCCGCCAGCGCGCGAGCCAACGAGCTCCTGACTGGCGCGCCGCTCGACAATGGCAACGTCGACGCCTGCCAACGCCAACTCGCCCGCCAACATCAGCCCTGTCGGACCTCCTCCTGCAATCACCACCGCATGCTCGGTCATCCTGCCTCCATTTCAGTAGCTTGTTTGCTTCAGCCGGCTGATGATGCGGGATGATCCGGGTCTTGCCACAAGCCCCCGGTGCGCAATAATCTAGAAGTGGGGGAAGAGAATATTCTCCTTTCGTTTTTCCGCCGCGGTTTCTCGTTGTATTGGATGGTTTTGCGCCAGCCCGATCATATGTGCTGCGTGATTGGAAACACGATCTGAAGTCCTTTGAATTCCGTCAACCAGAGCATTAGCTCGCCAGTCGGTCTCCTAACCTGAGTTTTCGTAACGATCTCGTTCATCCGCCTCGCGAGTCATTGATTGCCTCCGCCAGTCGGCAGGTTGAGAGTCGTTGTGTCCGTGCCGGCGGCCATTGGTTGCTCCAGACCATTCATCAGGGTGTAGTTCTGCAGGGCTATGGCGTTGCTCCACTCCATGCCAAGCGCCTGGAGGTAGTCCACCTGAAGCTGAAACAGGGTTCGCTGCGAGACCAGGACCTGAGGATATGCCGCGGCCATCTGCTGGTATTTCATTAGATAAAGTTGGTAGGCGCGGCGCGCGCGCGGCAGCAATTCGCTGCCGTAACGCTCTGCTTCAAACCGGGAGGAGAGATATTGCTTGCGCGAGCGGCTCTGACTGCTGTTTCAAGTAAAGCTGCGTGCGTTTGACATCCTGGCGCGCGCGTTCCAGCTCCACCTTGGCAGCCTCGATATTTCCCTGATTGCGATTCCAAAGGGGTATGTTGACGCTTGCGTCCACGAAGCTCTCCGGGCCGGCAGGCTTGCGCGCACTTTCGATCACTTCTCCGCTGTACCACTCACCCGCGCGGACGGTGAGGTTAGGAATGGGTTCTCGTTTGGCTTCTTTGACACGAGCTTCAGCGACAGCTACCTGCTGCTCTGCTCGTTTCACGGCCGGGCTGTGGGCGATGATGTTCGCTATCTGATCGTCGGTATTGATCTCCGGCGGATGTTCCAGATTGCCTTTGAGTGGGCTGACTGCCAGGTTCTGAGCGCCCGCGACTGCTGCCAGCATATGAAAATCCTGCAGGTACTCGCGCTGCGCATGCACAAAATCTACTTTGGCCTGCTCCGACTCGACCTCCGCCTGCAGAACATCGGGAGCATCGGCCTGGCCGACATTGGCAAGCTGATGGGCTGTTTCGACCGCGTCCGCTGCGACCTTCAGCAGGCGCTGGCGCACCACTACCAGAGCTTGCGACGTGAGTGCGCGATAGAACGCCTGCTGCACGCTACTGCGGACGCGGTAGGTTTGTTCATCGACGCCAATCTGATTGACATGCGCTTCCTGCCTATAGATATTCCGGCGCAGACCAAGCTTGCCGCCGAGGACGATTTCCTGCTGGAGATAAGCGCCCTGCTCACCGCCGCCGTACGTCGCCGCCGCGTATGTGATCGCCGTTGTAGCCAATCAAAGGATTCGGCCACATGCCGGCCTGACGCCCCTGCTGATCTGACCGGCGTACAAAAGAGCGCGCCTGATCGAGCGTCGGGTTCGATTTTTCAGCCATGGAAACGAAATCGTCAACACCCATCGGCGCTCGATTCGCTACATCGTTCAATAGCTCCGGAGCGGGCAGATCCTGGCCGGTCTTATACGACTCGTTCTCCGGCTCCTGCAGCGTCATCGTGTCGTGGCTGATGGACTGCTGATCACTCTCAGGGCCTGGCTTCATATCGCGCTGGGCTCTTTGTTGGTGTTCAGAACTTTGCATGCTGTGGGACCCGCTGCCTGCCGCTGGATTATTTGGGCTTGGCGTCTGCATGTCCTTTGGCATTTGCATGGTCTGAGGACTTTGCATGTTCATGCCGGGCATTGACTGCTGCTGTGCGCCGGCCAAGCATGTGGTCGCACAAACGATCGCTGCTATCCGTAGCTGCTTGATCAAGAGCTGCTTCATCGAAAATCTCCAGGTGCGGCTCGGCCTTTAGCTGCGTTCCAGCAGTGAGGCGTAAGGATCGTTGGGCCGATTGGCCTGCTTCATGCGCGCTATGACTTCGTCGTATTTATCCGGAGGCAGAACACGGATGAAGGTCATCATGCCCTGCATGAAGCGGCTCCAGCCGGGACGCAACCCGTAGTTCTCAGGCTTCTCCACCGCGGTATCCATCAGCATCATGGGACCTTCCATGTACGCGTCCTGGGGAAAGTTCGGAACATTGTTGGCGTTGGGGGCAGCTTCATTCTCTTGCTGCTGCATCGTGCTCATGCTCGTGTCCATCGCCATCATGTTTTTCTTTTGCAGTGGTCCCATCTCAGGCTCGCCGGCTTTCATACCGTGCATCATGTCCTGCATCGAGGCCTGGAGCTTCACGTTCGATAGTGGCCCGTTGGTTGTCGTCATGCCGGAGTCGTTGCCGAAGCCCATTCCGCGGCCAAGGCTGGGCCCGTAGTCTTCGCTCATGGGTGCGCCCGGGCTTCCGTCCAACATGCCCATGCCGTTGTTCATGCTGGCGCCTGCCGGCATTTGCATGCGTCCACCGGCCATGCGCGTCATGCGGCCGGCCTGGGACGACATCTGATTCATCATGTGGTGCGGCAGATGGCAATGCAGCATCCAGTCGCCGGGATTGTTCGCGACGAACTCGATGTTGCGCGCCTGCGCTACACCCACGAGCACGGTGTTGCCCGGCCACCAGGCGGTCTCCGGGATGCGGCCGCCTTCCGTGCCGGTGACGTAGAACGTGTGCCCGTGGATGTGCATCGGGTGATGATCCATGCCGAGGTTTACGAGGCGGATGCGGACGCGATCGCCCTGGCGGACGATGAGAGGAGTATTGGACGGACCCGCCTTGCCGTTCAGCAGCAGCCAATTGAACTCCATGTTCATCGTGTTCGGCACGGTGTTGTTGGGCAGGACCGCGTACTCCTGCAGATGGACGACAAAGTCCTTATCGCAGTGCGGAGTGTACGGTTGCCTCGGGTGCATGATGAAGGCGCCGAGCATGCCCGCCATCTCCTGCATCGCCATGTGGGAGTGATAAAAGTACGTGCCTTCCTGATGGATATCGAATTCATACGTGAACTGCTCGCCGGGTTGGATCGGCTCCTGGCTAATGCCCGGCATGCCATCGAAGCCGATCTGATCCTCGAAGCCGTGCCAGTGCATCGAGGTCGGCTCGGGCAGTTCGTTCTTCAAGATCACGCGAACACGATCCCCCTGCGTTACCTGAATGGTCGGTCCGGGCGATGATCCGTTGAAGCCCCAGAGATCGATGGTTTTGTTTGGAGCGATCTCGCGCTTCATGACGTGCGCGGTCAGGCGAAACACCTTCACTCCGTTCTCAAGGGTGAAAGGAAGATCGCCGACATCCGTAGTGATGACTGGGGTATTGGAGGCCGGCGCGGGATGGAGATGACGATCACGCGTGATGCGCTGCGCGCCGGCAGAGCGAGAACCACCGTGCTGCGGCGACGCAAGCAGACGTTGCGATGCAAACAAGCCGGCGCCCACGCTGATGGCGTGCTGCAGGAAATTTCGTCGATTGCTCATGAGTCCTCTTGTGTATTTGCAGAAGGAATGGCGAGTCGCGAACAAGCGGAGTCGTGCAGCAGAAGATGAGCCGCACGCACGCCAGCCAGCGACGTGAAGGTCTTGCTGGATTCCGAAGCGCTAGATGCGGAGGGTGGTGGTATGAAGCGAGATGGCGGAAGCCGTTGGTTCTGGAGGCGTGTCGAAGCTCAACGATTGGAGTGCAGGCGCGGGTTGACGCACTTGCACAAGCATTGCCGCTGCCGGTTGAATCGGGATCAACCGCGCGGCAGTTTCGCTTTGATCCATCCACTGCGGGGGCCACTGCGCGGGTTGATCACCGCAGAGTTGGTGCTGGCAGGGCTCGTTGCTTTGGCAAAGGAGCAATGGAGCATGGACTGACGTGCTTGCTTCCGCCATCGCGCAATGCTGCACGCCGTCCGTCTGTTGCGTGCCACTACGCTCATGATGACTTTCGGGCCGGGAGCCGCCATGACAGGGATGCCCGGCGTTCTCCAGGTCACAGCGCAACTGGCAGGCTGATGCTGCACTACAGAATGAGAGCAGGATGATTACCAGCAAGCTCGCCAGTGTCGCCCTCAATTTCATTTCTCGATGCTACACCTCGGCGCTATGAGGACTCGCATATGTGCTCGCTACTGCTTTCCAATCCTGTCGATTTCCTTCTGCAAGGCGAATGAGTCGAGAGAGCTGATCGGCAGAGAGAGGAACAGGCTGATGCGGCGATCGAGAGCTGCGAAGGCCTGGCTGAACGCGCGTTGCACATCTTCCGGCGAGCCCTGCGTCGCGGCCGGATCAGGAATTCCCCAATGAGCTGTCATCGGCTGTCCGGGCCAAATCGGGCACACTTCTTTGGCGGCGTCGTCGCAGACAGTGAAGACAAAGTTGAACAATGGGGACTGGGGCTGCGAGAATTCGCTCCACGATTTGCTGCGCAACCCGGTTGCGTCGAGGCCGGCCCTTTCAAGTTGCCGGATGGCTTCCGGGCGAACGGTACCGGTCGGGTGACTCCCTGCGCTAAAGGCAGTAAAGTCTGGCGCGCCTTTCCGGTTCATGATCGCCTCCGCCATGATCGACCGCGCCGAGTTCCCGGTACAAAGAAACATTACGTTGTACTGCGCCATGCGAGCGTCCCTTCGTTGATACGCAAATCAAGTGGTCCCTGCCTGCACAAACGTTACGAACAGCACGCCGGTCCGCAGCAGGATTTGGGAATCGAGTTTTTGGGCTTGATGGCATAGACCTTGACGCTCGCTGCGGCGGCGTTGACGTCATACCTGGAGAGCAGCTCGGTCAGATCTTCGTGCAGCGTTGCGGATTCCGGCGCGCAACAGGTTTCATCCATCACCTGGAGAGGACTGCCGGTATCCATCGCCGGCGAGCAGCAACCCGCCTGGTTCTCGACCTTCGCGTAGGCATTCAGGTCCGCACCACTGTCGACGATTTCGACATGCTCGAATCCGGCTGCAAGCAGCCCGTTGCGATAGTCGTCGATCTTGATGGCACCGCCGATACAGCCCACGTATGCCGCCATACTCTTCGCTACTTCTTCGGGGAGCTCGTGCTTCAGCGCGATGTCGCTCACTGCGACGCGGCCGCCCGGCTTCAGCACGCGCGCGATCTCACGAAACACCGCAGGCTTGTCCGGAGCGAGGTTGAGTACGCAATTGCTGATGACACAGTCGACGGAGGCATCCGGCAGCGGGATTCTGTCGATTGTGGACAGGTGGAATTCGACGTTCGTGTAACCGCCTGCGGCTGCATTTGCGCGCGCACGTTCGATCATCGCCGGGGTCATGTCGATGCCAATCGCACGTCCTTCCGGGCCGACCATCCTGGAAGCCAGGAACACGTCGAGGCCGCCACCCGAGCCGAGGTCGACGACAACTTCGCCGGCCTTCAGGTGCGCCGTCGCAGTGGGGTTGCCGCAGGAGAGCCCCATGTTGGCGTCGGCGGGAATCGATGTAAGTTCCTCCGCCGTGTAACCGAATGCCTCGGCAACTGCCTGAACGCCGGCGTGCTCATTGGAGAGCGAGCTTTCCGCCACCGCTGCATACTTCGATCTCACCGATTCCAATATCTGCTCTGCCATGTCACCCTCCCGAACATATGTGCAATTGCGAATATATGCATTACCTATATATTCGTCAAGACATATATTTACAACTATGGCGACAAAGCAGAACTCGTTCGATATGTAGCGCTTCTTTCAGGCGCTTGGCGACAGGAGGCGTCTGCGTCTGCTCAACCTGATGGGCGATCAGGAGCTTTGCGTCTGCTACTTCGTGGAGATCCTCGACCAGCCTCAGCCAAAGATTCGTCAGCCTGCAAGGCGCGCCGCTGCCGGTTGCGGTTTCCATGTCGCTTGCAGCAGAGGCATGCTAGTCATCTCGACGGCCGTTTCCACACAGGGCCGCGGTCTTCACTCCCCATCAGAGAAAAAAGCTCGATGGCATTGAGGAAGTTGAGCATGTAGGCGGAATTCAACTCTGCGCTTCGTCGAACGTGACCGTTTCGGGGCGGAGCCTCGCGGCGATTTCAGCGGATCATTTCACGGTAACGTGAGGCTCTAGCGTTGGGAGACAGGGTGAGTTGGCACTATTTTGCTCGCCACGGTGTCTATCCTGCCAGTTTAGGAATATCGCGCAGCAGACGGTTGCGATTGATCTAGCCAGAGCTGCGCGGGAGCGGCTACCCTCTGTTGTTCGGTCTGAAGAGACGATGCATTCTCGTTGCTTTGCGACATTTACTCTGCTTTGGGCGCTGTGGGGACCCGCTTCCGCGGCATGGCCGCAGCCTGTCTCGATTGGGAATCTCCAGTCATCATCGCAGCCCCGGACGATATCGGGAGTTGTGGTCAATAGCGTGACGGGAAGGCCCATCGCGCGCGCGCTGGTGCAGGCGGGGCAGCACGCGATGTTGACGGATGGCGAAGGGCATTTCGAGTTTCGGGACGTCATCGAGAATATCTCTCTGTTCGCGACCAAGCCGGGCTACTTCACGGAAAATATCGGCGCGACGACTGCGTGGTCGGCTTCCGACAAAACCGGACCATTTGAACTCAAGCTCGTGCCGGAGGCCGTCTTATCGGGTCATGTCACGGATCCCAGTGGCGCTCCGATTGAGGGAGTCTCGGTCATGTTGCGGACCGTGACGGTCAGCAATGGGCTGAAGCACTGGGAGCAGCGCACGAACGCGGTCACCAACGCGGAAGGCGAGTTCCGCATTGCGGAGTTGCAGGCAGGCGAGTACGCGATCCAGACTGCGCTCAAGCTGGATGGCCTTCCAGAAGGAGAGGCTGCGGCCGGGTATGCGCCCGCGGATTATCCGGTACTCGGAGTGAACGGCGCAGGAGCGCTGCAGGTGCATGCCGGCGATCAACTGGAGGCCGAGATAAGTACGCAGCTGGAGAAGCTGTATCCGGTCTCTGGAGTGGTGAACGGTTTAGTTGAAAACAGCTTTCCTAACTTCACCGTGCGCACAGCGGGCGGCATGGAGATGAATCCCACGCTCCAGATGAATGCAGAAACCCGGCAGTTCCGGATGCTTCTTCCCAGCGGCTCGTTTGAAGTGCGCGCGATCGCGTATGAGCTGCCGCAAGCTGTGCAGTCGGGCGAGCAGAGGGTCCTCAGCCGCGTGCCTCGCCAATTCATGGCCCAACAATCGGTGACGGTCGCAGAGAGGGCGGTGAGTGGGCTTCGGATGACAGTCGAGCCGACGGCGGCGGTCCCCATAGAGCTGGCGTTGGAGAAGACGGCCAAGCCGCAGGCGACCGACACGAACCCATTGCAATTCAATTTCAGCCTGGTGTCAGCCGGAGTGGACGCTAACCCCATGACGTATCTCGCGGAAAGCATGGATCCCACCCATCCCGCTCAGCAATTGCAGGCGGGTGACCCGCTCGTGATTCGCAACCTGCCACCGGGGCAGTACATTTTGCAGGGCGGGGGGCAGCCGCCCTGGTACATCGCTTCGGCGGTTTGCGGGGGCACGGACTTGACACGTGGGCCGTTCACGATTGCAGGAAGCGCGGCAGGCTGCTCCTTGCACGTTGTCCTTCGCGATGATGCCGCCTCGCTCGAGATCCTGACAGCGGATAAGAGCGAGGAACGGCCGGTGCCCACGAATGTCTACATGGTGCCGCTGAACAATCTGACGCGCGATGCGCAGATGTATTCGACGGGAACAGATGGCAAGCTCTCGCTGGACGGTATGGCACCAGGCGAGTACCTGCTGCTGGCAACACCGCTGGTAGCACAGTTGGCATATCGAGACGCAGAGAGCCTCCGCCGCTATGAGACGGAAGGCAAACGCGTCGATCTGTCACCGGGGGAGAAGACCGAAGTTCGGCTCGATGTCATTACAGGAGAGCCGTGATGGCTGAAAGCCGGACGCGATGGCAGTGCTCGGCCTGCCGCGAGCTCGGGTTCCTGGTGGTTGCTATCTGGTGCGCGTATGCGGGCGGGGCGCAACGCGCATCGACCTCGCAGGACATGGCACACCAGGGCTCTGTAGAGCCGGGCGTCGGGGCGTATCGTATCAGCGGCCGCGTAGTCGATGCGCACGGTGGAAGTTCAATTGCGCGCTGCGTTGTGGAGATCGTGGATGTGAAGCACGGGTTTGGCATCCGCACAGTGCTGACGGGCGAAGATGGCCGCTTCATCTTTGATGGCGTTTCACAGTCGAAGTACCGGCTGTCCGCGAGCAAGCATGGCTTCGTGACCCAGTCCTACGAGCAGCATGACATCTTCTCTACAGCCATCGCCGTCGGTCCGGGGCTGGTCTCCCAGGATCTGGTGTTCCGGATGACACCGGGCGCGATCCTTTCGGGCCTGGTGACGGATGAGTCGGGCGAGGCGGTGCGGCAGGCGCAGATCAAACTGTTTCGTGATCAGGATGCGGATGGCATTCGCAGCACGCGACAGCAAGCCATAACCAACACGGACGATCGCGGCGCTTTCGAGATAGCGAATATCGGACCCGGGACATATTTCCTCTCTGCGGCTGCGCAGCCTTGGTACGCAAGGCAACAGAGAATGGCTGGTCCCACTCCGGACGATGCCGCGCTAGATGTTGCGTATCGGACGTTGTTCTATCCCGACGTGACGGACGCCGATGAAGCGACACCCATTCCGATCAAGGGCGGGGAGCGGCTGCAGACGGATTTCATCCTTCGTGCCGAGCACGCCGTGCATCTGCATCTACCCATCACAGAAGAGGAGATGCGCCGCGGCCGGGGTGTTTCAGTCAGCCATTCTGTGTTCGGGGAGCCGGAACAATTGCCAGTCGCGATGTCTTCCGACGGAACGGGTGCGGTCATCGATGGACTGCTGCCCGGCCACTACGACGTGCGCGTGAGGAATGGCTCCGACATCCAATCGAGTGAAACACATTTTTCGGCGGACGTGACGGATGACTCGGCCCAGGTGTCCGGCGCGGAGAACCAAGGCGACGTCGCCATTACCGGACGGGTGATCTCGAGTGAAGGCAAGCTGCCTTCAGGTTCGGGTATGGCGCTGGTGGTGACGCATTCCCGGCAGGCTTATTTCGCCTCAGTCAATGACGCAGGTGAGTTCACGTTCAGCGTGCCTTCAGGCAAATATGAGGTGCTGGGACAGATCAATCGCCACTACCTTGCAACTATTTCGGCAACCGGCGCCTCGCTGGTGGGCCGGGTGCTTACTGTGAAGGCAGGAGCTACTCCGCGCCTGCAGGTAGTACTCGGCAGTAGTTATGGGCAGATCGATGGCACCGTAATGCACGACGGGCACCCAGCGAGCGCTGCGATGGTGTTCCTGGTGCCCGATCATCCAGGCGAGAACACTGTCCTGTTTCGTCGCGACCAGAGTGATTCTGATGGAACGTTTACTCTCCCCGCCATTCTTCCTGGGCACTACCGGGTGATTGCTATCGAGCGTGGCTGGGAGCTCGAGTGGGCGAAGTCATCGGTGCTCGAGCCATTTCTTGTGAAGAGCCAGCAGGTGGATGTGCGAGGAAATGATCGTCTGCAGGGAACGATTGAGTTACAGACGCGGTAACGGTTACATAAGGTAAACGAGAAGAGGCCCGCCGTAGAAGCGGGCCTCCTTTTCGCTATCGCAGATGCTCATATGCGCATGGGCATGATGATGTAGCGGTATTTGTAATCGTCGCTGGCGTCTTCGGGGCGCATCTGGCCGGCGGACTGGGCGTCTTTGAACTCGAGGCGGACTTCGCCGGTGTTGCCGATGGCTTTGAGGAAATCGAGCATGTAGGCGGAGTTGAAGCCGACAACCAGCGCGTCGAATTGATAGGGCGACTCGATGGTGTCTTCGGATTCTCCGGACTCGGTGGAGGAGCTGGAGATGCGGAGCTCGTTCTGCTCCAGGCGCAGCTTGATGGCGCCGGAGCGCTCGTCTGCGAACTGGGCGACGCGCTGGATGGAGCCGGAGAGATCTTCCGAGCGGATGATGATGAACTTGTTGTTGTCGCGCGGAAGCACGGCCTCGTAGTTGGGGAATTGGCCGGTGAGCTTGCGCGAGGTGAGGACGCGCTTGCCGATGCGGAAGAAGAGCTGGTTCTCATCGTCCGCGAACTCGACCTGTTCGGCGTCGGTGTTGGAGAGCAGTGACTGCAGCTCGGCTAGCGCCTTGCGCGGGATGAGGGTCTTCTTCTCGCCGCCGGGGACGGAGCCGAGGTTCTCGCCCTGCTTCTCGATGTGGGCGAGACGGTGGCCGTCAGTGGCGACCATGGCGAGCGATTCCGGCTTGAGGATGAGCAGCGCGCCGTTGAGGGTGTAGCGCGACTCCTCGTTGGAGATGGCGAAGATGGTCTTCGAGATGAGATTGCGGAAGCTGGCGACGGGCAGCGAGACGGAAGAGACAGTGGGGAACTCCGGCACCTGGGGGAAGTTGGCGCGGGCCATGCCGACCATCTTGGTGTTGGAGCGGCCGGAGCGTATCTGCACCCAGTGGTTGTCCTGGAGCTTGATCGAGATATCGCCATCGGGAAGCAGCTTGATGTAGTCGTAGAGCTTCCGCGCGGGGATAGTGCAGGAGCCGGGCTTCTTCACCTTCGCGCTGCAGGAGGTCTTGATCGACTGGTCAAGATCCGTGGCCGTGATGGTGAGGCGGCCTTCAGTCTTCGTCGGCTTCGAGCAGGAAGTTGGACAGGATGGGGATGGTGGTCTTGCGCTCGACGACGGACTGAGTGGCGGTGAGCTCGCGGAGCAATTCCTGCTTGCTGACGGAGATCTCCATGGCGAATCCCTGAACGGTGTGCTTGTCTGCTTCGAGTCCTACGCCGGGCATGTGCGGCTCCGTGGAATGCGGTGCTGGGATGGATTGCCACACTCTACACCAGACGCATGGCGGGAGTGCAGGAATCCGAGTGGCCCCATTTTACGGGCGGAAGGTGCGTGGAAAGTGCGTCACTTGACGGGAAAAACAGCCAGTGAGGGATCGCCCATCCCACCCTTCACTTTGCTCAGGATGAGGCACCCGCAGTTGTGACCCGAAACGACGGCTACTACGAAGTACATAAACAGGTATGTATTGATAGCCGTAGTAGTCGTTTGCTGTGGGGAAGTGGGAATGCGCGGCGAAACCGCATGGCTGTTGGGCGCGGGGCAGGTGCGGGTTTTCCAAATCGGGACGGTGTGAATGTGGGAGTGCTGGAGAACCGGTGACCAGGGCGGCCGGAGGGTCCCAAATCTCCAACGGCGTCCACAGGCAGGGACGCGCGATGCGCAATGCCGCTTTGGTGGATGGGTGGAAATATGGGTGCGGAGCGCTGCTGAAGCGGCGATGGGGTGTTTTGGTTTTCCACGGCGGGAGGATTGGTGACGGGCTTTGCAGTGATTCCACAAAGTAGCGGCAGGCTGTGGAGGAACCGTACCGTCAGGTGCCGACCGCCCGCACTTTGCGGCGGCGGCCGAGTGCGAAGACGGCGATCCCGGTGAGGAGAACGGCGAGGGTCGAAAGCAGGATTTTGGCTACCGCGAGGGGCGGGTTGGCGTCGTCCGGCGCCGGGATGGCGGAGAGGACGATGGTGAGCGCGGTCGAGAGAAAGCCGAGGACGGCGAGCGCGATGGCGATGGGTGGACCGCCGGGGAACGGCAATTGTGTGATGGCGCCGCGGCGGATCAGGCGTATGAGCGCGGCGAAAAGCAGAAGGTAGGGGATGAACATGGTGATGACGGCCATGCTGACCAGCACGTCGTAGGCGCCGCGGACGTTGGTGCCGGCCTGGCTGAGGATGGCGACCGCAATGCCTGCCGATCCGTAGATGACGAGTGCAACCCAGGGGGTGCGGTAGCGGGGATGGACCCTGCCGAATGCGGCGGGGAGATAGCGATCGATGCCGGCGACAAAGGGCAGGCGCGAGGTGGCGGAGAGATAGCCGGCTGCCCCGCCGACGGCGCTGAGGGTGACGAGCGCGGCGAGCAGCGGAATGAGCCACGGGATGTGGAGCGAGCCACAGAGCCGTTCGGCGCCGCGCATGAAGCCGTCGACGCCGGAGACTGCTTCGCTGGGCAATGCGATCAGCATGGCTGTGGTGCCGGCGATGTAGGCGATGGCGATGATGCTGCCGGCGGTAAAGAGGGCGCGGGGCAGGACGCGATTTGCATTCTCAATCTCACCGCCCATGAAGGAGCCGGCCTCGCAGCCAGCGAAGGCGAAGAAGATGGTGGACCAGAAGATGGCGTTCTGGAGGGTAAGGTGCGGCGTCATGGAGGCGACGGAAAAGCGGGTTGCCGAACCGTGGTGGGAAGCGACGACGATGGCGAGCACGATGAGGATGGAGATGGGCAGCCAACCGCCTACGGAGCAGATGTTGTTGAGCCATTTGGCGGCTTCGATGCCGCGGACATTGAGCGCGACGATGAGGACGAGCCAGAAGACGGCGAAGCCCATGTAGTACGCGGGGTTGGCGGCTAGAGTGCGGCCGTGACCGCCCAAGGCGACCACCGCTGAGCCGGCGCCGAAGTAGAGGATGGCGGGGAAGTAGGGAAGATTGGACATCCAGTAGGTCCAGGCGGCGAGGAAGGCGGTGCGGTCACCAAAAGCTTCGCGCGTCCATACGTAAAGGCCTCCCTCGTCGGGGTAGCGGCTGGCAAGCGCGAGGACGCTGGCAGCGAGCGGGACAAACAGGCAGAGCAGCGCGAAGTACCCAGACGACAAGTGTGCCGGGTCCGGCCGCCGCGGCCGTGGCCACCCAGCGGACACTGAGGATGGTGACGACGTAGAAGAGGGTGAGATCGCGAAAGCGCAGTGAACGCTTGAGTGTGGGGCCGGGCGGATCGCCGGCTGCCGGGGATGGGATAGGTGGTGCGGCCAGATCAGCCAAGGGCATCCGCCGTTCGCAAGCTGCGATCGGGGGAGGTGTGGTGCGTTGTTCGTGCTGCAGTGTCGGCGAGGACAGCCATGGCGGCGTTGCGGCCGTTGATGGCGATGACCGAGCCGCCGGGGTGGGTGCAGGCGCCGCACATGTAGAGGCCGGGCATGGGTGTTCTGCTGCTGAGCCGATTCGACCACATATAGGGCGGGAGGCATTCGCCCTGAAAGATGTGGCCGCCGGTGAGTCCGACCTTCTGCTCGATGTCTGGGGGCCCAAGGACCTGGGCGTCGATGACGGCGGAGTTGGGGCCATCGATGTTGGAACAGAAGCGGCCGATAGAACGGAGGGCGAGGGCGCGGACTTCGTCGCGGCGGCTGTCCCAGGTTCCGTCTTTGAAGCTGTAGGGGACGTACTGCGCGAAGACCGACATGGTGTGCTGGCCGCGCGGCGCGACGGTGTCGTCGTGGGCGCTCTGGAAGTAGAGCTCGCACCAGAGATGCTGGGGCAGGTAGCCGCGCTTTGCCGCGTCGAAGGCGGCTTGCCATTCGGCGTGGGTGAGGGGCGCGTTGATCTGGCCGAGGTGGTGCGGTTTGTCTTGTCCGGGGCGGGTTTTGAAGTCAGGTAGCTCGGAGAGCAGGACGTTGAGCTTCACCGTGCAGCCCTGGATGGGAACGGATTCGATGCGCTTGCGCCAGGCGGAATCGGCGCTCTGGCCCAGCATGGCGAGGGTGCGGATAGGGTCGGCATTCGAGATGACGACCGGGGCGGCAATGCGCTCGCCGGATTCGAGCAGAACGCCTTCGCCGGGGAGGATCTCGGCCACGGGCACGCCTGATGCGATGACGGCGCCGGCTTCCTGCGCGGCGTCTGCGATGTAGAAGGAGACCATGCCCATGCCGCCGGCGACGTAGCCCCACATCCCAGGCATGCCGCCAAGACGTCCAGAGGCGTGATGGAAGCGGACGGACGCGGTGCCGGGGTCGAAGGGGCTGGCGTTGGTGCCGATGACGCCCTGGCCGAGGTAGGCGTATTGCAGGCGCGGATCGCGGAGATAGTGCTCGACGAACTCGGCCATGGACCAGTCGTAGAGGAGATGGCGGGCTTCCTGGTCGTCGCCGAGGCGCTCGTCGATCTCTTCCGGGGTCGGGGCGTCGCCAATCCAGAAATCACGCGGTCCGGCGCTTGCTCCGGCCATGCTGCTTCTGGGACGAAGAGTGTCGCGTAGGCGACATAAGGTCGAGTTCATGGCCTTCCAGCCTTCGACATCGCCCGGTGCGAAGCGGCGGACCTCGGCTTCACATTGGTCGTCGTCGTCCCAGAGCTGGATGCTTGAGCCGTCGAGGAAAGGGACGAAGAGGCCGTTGACGGCGGGCGTCCAGCGGAAGCCGCGCGCGGAGAGCGAGAGCTCTTCCACGACGAGCGGATGCAGCAGGCCGGCAAGGTAGGCGCAGGGCGACATCCTGACGCCCGGGAAGGGCTCTTCGATGGTGCAGGCGCCGCCGATGCGCTGGCGCGCTTCGAGAACGAGGACGCGCTTGCCGGCGCGCGCGAGATAGGCGGCGCAGGCGAGGCCGTTGTGGCCCGCGCCGACGATGATGGCGTCCCAGGGTTTTGCGGCCAATTCGCGGATGGGCGCGGGGAGACCTATCTCGCCTAGTTTTTGCGCGGTGGGTGAGGTGGGTTGTGGCACGATTCGGCGGGTTCCTCCGGCCTGGCTATGCTATCAACGCCAGCACGCGAGCGCAGCGTTCATCGTCCACCTCAGGCTATTTAGCCGCTCCGCTACTCTCCGCTCGCGGACGATCCCTTGGGCGGGAAGTTCTTTAACATCTTGTCGATGTCGCTGTTGAGCGCCTTGGTGTTCTTGTCACTATTGGTGGAGAGGTCGCGCTGTGTCGTGCCGCGCCACAGGAGTTGTTTGTTCCTGGTCGAGAAGATATCAACGTTAAGGTGGCCGATTCGTTGATCATAGGTGGAAGTTGTGGCCATCCCGCCGCCTCCAAATCGTCTCCATCCCCATCCGCCACCATTGCCGTTGTAGAAGGTTTCTACCTGCTTCTGGTTGCGCACCTCGTCGCTAGCGAAGAGAGTTGCGTCGCAGTTGGACGTGACAAGCTGCCAGCCTTTCGACTGCAGATTGCGATCGACGCGGTCGCGAATGCGGCTTACGTAGAACGGATTGGAAGTCTTGATACGACCCCAGCAGTAGGTATGAAACTGCTCAAAATTCACGCTGTGGTCGTAATCGGTCTGCACCTTGTAGGCAAATGCAGGCAGGGCGAGAGTTACCGCCAGGAGCGAGAGTGCAAGGCATTTCATGGAAAACCCCTCCGGAGCCCGGGTGCTCCACAGTAGAGCCGAAGGTGGGTGGGCAGCGCTAGTGTTTTCTTTGAAATCTCATCAAGACTTCGAACGTGTTTACCGCCGCTCCCAGTGCTCCTCATGGCGGTCGTCGTGGTAGAGGATGCCGGTGACGCGGCCGCTGGCGTCTTTCTGGAAGATGATTCTGGTTGGGCTGCCGCTGGGATAGAAGTAGGTGGTGGGGTTTTCCGGCAATAGCTCGTTCAGGTCGTTGGTGCGGTTGCGGGAGAAGAGCTTGTCGCCTTCGACCAGGATGGTGACCTGGCGGACGTCGCCGTCGAAGTAGTCGCCGACGTAGTCGTCGTAGATGTCGGGGTCGACCTTGGCGGGCACGGGATGCAATGGCACGGTGAGCATCTGCGCCTGGGCGTGGGCAGTTGCGATGTCCGAGAGGCGATGCGCGAGGAGCCACTGCGGGAGCGAGCGCTCGGCGTAGGCCTTGTCCCAGGAGTTGTGGTGCCAGCCCTCATAGAGCCACAGGCGCACGTCGCCGCCCGAGGTGGAGAGCGCCTGGTACATGATCTGCGATTCCTTGGTCGGGACGACGGGATCAAGCGTTCCGTGGAACATCCAGACCGGCGTTTTGCCGACAGCGTGTACGTAGGCCTCGGGCAGGATGTTGGACTGCTTCCAGCGCTGCGGCTCGTAGGACCAAAAGATGCCGCCGGAGACGGGCACGATGGCAGCGAAGCGGCCGGGATAATCCTTGGCGATCTCCCAGACGCCGTAGCCGCCGAGCGAGAGCCCGGTGAGGTAGACGCGCTCGGGATCGCCATGGAACTCCTTCATCTCGGCGTCGAGCGTGGCGAGTGCCATCTGCATCATGTCGGGATCGGTCCAGTGGTGATGGCTGTAGGGGACCTGCGGCATGACGACGATGAAGGGCCAGCGCTCCGGATGAGCGCGGATGGCGTTGGGGAGGCCGACCTGCGTCTCGTCCATGCCGTCGGAGCCGCGCTCGCCCGCGCCATGGAGGAAGAGAATTACGGGCCAGGAGCGGCGCGCGTCGTACTCGACCGGCAGATAGACGACGTAGCGATAGCTGATGCCGTTGAGGAGGAGAACGCGATTGAGGAAGCCGGTGTCCTGCGCATGCACGGCGGGGCGCTGCGGCTCGCGCTTGGGGTCGGCTACGCGGTCAGAGTGAGCGGCTGGAGCGGGGTTGGTATGAGCGGCTGCGCCGGGGTTGACGTGATCAATCGCTTGCGCGCCGGCAGGCGCGGCGGCGAGCGTCGCAAATGGCGCCATGATGGCGAGTGCGGCGACCAGAATGCTGGACAGATGGCTGCGGCAGCGCATTGGGGGAAGGATACCGTAGGACTGTCTGCGGTTGCCCCGTTGTGTTCCTGAGATTGCCGCATATTTTGAGTATTCGCACAGAGGAGCACCTGATTTACCGGCGGCCTGAGTATGTGAAAAGGGCGCTCCCTGCGATTCCGTCCTGCGATGGATACAGTCCTGCGATGGATACATTTGACAGGATCGAAGAGCAGATACCGGGGGCGCCAACCTCTCGCCGACGACCGGCACTCCTATCATGCGGGGTCACTACCCCGGCGAGGTTTTCATGGGTTTACTTACACCGAATCAGATCAAGAATTTCCAGTCGCTTTACACCCTGCAGCTTCGCTATCTGCTCTCCACGGAGAACCAGATTGTGAAGGGTTTGCAGAGCATGATCGAGCACGCGAGCGATCCGCAATTGCGGCAGGCGTTCCAGTCTCACCTTCAGGAGACAGAGGTTCACGCGGAACGCCTTGAGAAAATGATTGGCGAAGTGAATGATGGCGATGTCGACGACAAGAAAGATCCGATCACTACTGCTTTGATCGGATCCGGCGAGAACATCGTGAGCGAGTCTGAAGAGGGCCCAGTGCGGGACGCGGGCTTGCTGGCCACCGCGCAGAAAGTCGAGCACTACGAGATTGCGTCGTATGGGTCCGCCAGAGACTGGGCGAAGATGCTGGGGCTTACGCAACATGCTGAGCTGCTGCAGAGCACCCTGGATGAAGAAAAGCATGCGGATGAGCTGCTGACTTCCATTTCAGAGCGTGCGAACTCCACCGCTGCTGCGGCCGCCTGACACGTCATAACTGAACAAGCTTGTTACGGATTCAAAGCCACTCGCCGGGAGTGGCTTTTTTTTTGCGACAGGAAGAGCGACGCTACGGCGCTAGTTGTTCAGCGTCTCCATGATTTTGTTCAGGGTGCGATTCAGGTCTTTGTCGGTGCGCTTTTCTTCGTCGATCTTGCCGATGGAATGCATGACCGTAGTGTGGTGCTTGCCGCCGAACTGCCGGCCGATCTCGGGGAGCGAGGCTTCGGTCATCTGCTTGGCGAGATACATAGCGATCTGGCGCGGTACCACGACCGAGCGCGAGTTGTTCTTCTGCTTGAGCTCGGAGACCTTCATGCCGAAGTGCTCGGAGACAGTGCGCTGGATGGCTTCGATGGTGATCTTGCGCACCTGCGTGTCAATGAACTGCTTGAGCGCCTGCTGCGCTGTCGAGAGGGTGATCTCGACGCCATTGAGCGAGCTCCAGGCGAGCAGGCGGGTGAATGCGCCTTCGAGCTCGCGGATGTTGGTGCGGATGTTGGTCGCCATGTAGAGGGCGACATCCATGGGCAGCGCGCATTGTTCGCTCTCTGCCTTCTGCTGCAGGATGGCGACTTTGGTTTCGAGGTCGGGGGGCTGGATGTCTGCGATGAGGCCCCACTCGAAGCGCGAGCGCAGACGTTCTTCAAGCCCGGCGAGGTCCTTGGGAGGGCGGTCCGAAGCGATGACAATCTGCTTGTCGCTTTCGTGCAGCGCATTGAAGGTATGGAAGAACTCGTCCTGCGTGCGCTCCTTGGAGGCGAGAAACTGGATGTCGTCGATGAGCAGGACGTCGACGCCGCGGTACTTGTCGCGGAAGCTGGACATCTTCTCATTGCGGACGTACGAGATCATCTCGTTGGTGAACTTTTCGCTCGAGACGTAGCAGATGGCGGATTGCGGCTGGCGGCGCTTTACCTCGTGTCCGATGGCATGCATGAGGTGGGTCTTGCCGAGACCGACGCCGCCGTAGAGGAAGAGTGGGTTGTAGGCCTTTGACGGGCGCTCGGCCACTGCTTCAGCGGCAGCGCGGGCGAACTGGTTGCCGGCCCCGGAGACGAAGCCGTCGAAGTTGTAGCGCGGGTTGAGCTGCGATGCGGTGTTCCAATCGAAGCGCGTCTGCTGGCCATTGCCGTTGGGCACCGGGGGCCTTTGTCCGGGCAGGCGCGGCGCGCCGGATACGTGTGCTGAAGAAGGCGGGAAGCCGCCGTCTTCGCGCGGCTCGCGCGGGCGCTGCGGGACAGAAGGGTCGTTCTCCAGCGTGACGAACTGCACCTCATCGAGCTCCAATTCGAGCTTATCGATGGCCTCCTGGATGAGATCGCCGTAGCGATCGCCGACGTGCTGAAAGTCTGCAGAAGGAATGCGCACGAAGAGGACGCGTCCATTGAGATGACTCATGCGCGTCGGCTTGAGGAAGGTGTTGAAGGATTGGCGATTGACTTTTTTTTCCAGTGCCCCGAGGATGCGTGTCCATGGATCGATGACGGTCGTGCTGGTTGGAACAAAAGACATACGCTTCCTTCAACTGGCGCTGTGGCCCATATGGACGATAGAGGAGAGAAAAGAAGCAGCAGCGCGCCTGCTGCAGCAGGAGACGCAGTGGAATTCGGTTCGCTCTTTGGCTCCTCTACCGGAATCGCGCCAGGCGACGGGGAATCTGTACGCAGACGCTTGTTCGATCCAGGGTTGGGGCGTGACGCCAGAAAATTCAGTTGTGAACGGAGCCGATACTAGCACAGACAGAAGCATCGAGTGAGCAGCATTGTCGTCAAAAAAATATGTTGCACCACTGCTTGTGAAGACGTGCAACGCGACCTGGAGGACGCTCAACTTTTGCGGCGAGTTGACGACTGAAATGCGAAGCACGCGAACAAGTGGCGTTAGGGAAGATGAAGATTCTCGACGGCGATGGCAGTGCGCGGCGTTGCGTGGGCGGGAGATGCGCTGCGCGTGCATGTGGAGCAGCGATGGCCGAAAGAGGTGCGCGGCGGAAGGGTGACGCGCCGGAATGGCCGGACTTTGCCCGATTTGCACAGAATCAGCTATACTCAGAACTTGCCCGCAAGGCAGTGATTCTCTTATCAGGACAGTTCGATGCCCAAGCGTACCTTCCAACCCAACCGCCGCCACCGCTCCAAGGTGCATGGCTTTCGCGCGCGCATGAAGACCAAGGCTGGCGCCGCTGTGCTGTCCCGCCGTCGGGCCAAGGGACGGCACCGTGTCTCCGTGTCGCCGGGCTTCCGCGACTAACCACAGAGCTGTCGCACGCAAGACCCCTACCGCAGTGCCTCTTCCCACTGCCGCTCCGTTGTCAACAAGGTCTGCCATCGCGCCGGATCCGCACCAGGCGGCTGGTCGCGGCTCGCTGACTGGGACGGTTCCTTCGCATGCGCGCGATTGGCGGCTGCACAAGCATGCTGACTATCAGCGCGTGTACCAGGCGAGCCGGAAACAATTCTCGACATCGATGACCTATTTTGTCGCCGCGCAACCGCAGGCGATTGCGGGCACCGGACCGCGTGTCGGCATCACTGCAGGCAAGGTGCTGGGCAAAGCGGTGGAGCGCAACCGCATCAAGCGGCGCATGCGCGCGGCGATTGCGGGCAATCTGGACGTACTGCGCTGTGACATCGATGTGGTGCTGCATCCGAAGCGCAGCCTGCTGACTGTGGAGTGGCCAGCACTGCGGAACGAAGTGCGGCGCATTTTCGTAAAGATTGAAGAGAGCCAGGCGAGACGCATCCCGGAACGTGAAGTGCCGGATCGTCAGGCCTCGGAGCGTGAAGCATGACGCGATGGCTGTTCTGGCTTTATAAGCGCGGCGTGTCGCCGGTGCTTCATGCTGGGGCCGGGATGGCGGGCGCTTGCCGTTTTCAGCCGACGTGTTCGGAGTATGCGGCGTTGGCGATTGCGACTTATGGGCCGGTGCGCGGGAGCTGGCTAGCGGCGTATCGCGTGCTTCGGTGCCATCCACTGTGCCGGGGCGGATTTGACCCGGTGCCCGGCACGGGGTACGACGCGGTGGAGGCGGCAGAGCGGGCGAGCCCTGTATCGGACCTGTTGGGCGACGGCCCTGTGACCTGATGCATTTACCATGATATGAGAGGCGGCGCCTGGAGCAGGGAGGGCCTGAGCCGGCTGATTCCCTTTCGCGCGCCCTCAACCGATTTTTCCGATCCATAAGAAGAAAGAGCGAGCACAGAGTTCCTTGGCAGAGATACGCAATCCCAACCAACAGGGCAGTAGCGGCAAGCAGCAGGATTCCCGCTCGTTCCTGGTCTTCGCGCTGGTGTTCCTGGTGATGCTTCTGGCGCTGCAGTACTTCCGGCCGAAGAAGCCGGAACCGCAGCCGGCGCAGCAAAAGCAGCAGCAGAGCCAGGCGGCCACCCGCAGCCCCGCTGGCGGCATACCGGCACGCACGCAAACGACTCCGCGCCGAAGTCCGCAGCGGCTGCTTCTCCTCGCAGCAGCGGCGGAGCAGACCACGACGGTGGAGAACGAGAACTACCGCATCGTCTTCAGCAATCGGGGCGCCGAGGTGAAGAGCTGGGTGCTGAAGCGATATGAGGACGACAACGGCAAGCCGCTGGACCTGGTGAACCGGGAGGCAGCAGCGAAGTTCGGCTATCCGCTGTCGCTTTACAGCTATGACGCGGGACTGCGGCAGCGGCTGGCGAGCGCGCTGTACGTGCCTTCCAGGACCGGCAATCTGACCGTGACAGATAACCCGACCGGGAGCGAGCTGAGTTTCGATTACGCGAGCGGCGGGCTGGTGGTGAAGAAGACCTTCCGCTTCGACGCGAGCTATGTCGTTCACGTCACCGCATCAGTAACAAATAACGGAAGCGCGCTGCCTACGCTGATCGCGTGGCCGGCGGGCATCGGCGACCAGAGCACCCTGGCTTCCTATTCCAAGGCGCAGTTCGACACCTCGCAGAACGGCAAGTTCGAGAAGACCCAACCTAAGAAGGTGAGCGGCGGCGCGACCCTGAACGGCCCGTTCGACTACGCGGGCATCAGCGATCTCTATTTCGGCGCGATCTTTCTGCCGGACCAGCCGGACCAGACTTCTGTGATCTCGCTGAACAATGCATGGAGTATTCCGAAGGATCCCAAGCAGCCGAAGGGCGCAACTGAATCTGTGCCGCTGCTGGGTGCGGCGGTAGGGTCGATGAGCACGCCCGTGTCGCTGCGGGTCTTCGCGGGTCCGAAGGTCATCTCCGTGCTGAGCAGCGTGAAGGCGATGTCCGCGAACGGCACCGAGACGGGCCCGAACCTAGAGCCGATTTTGAACTTCGGCTGGTTCGGCTGGATTGCGAAGCCGCTGTTTGTGGTGCTGCGCTTCACCTACGACCACATCGTGCCGAACTGGGGCTGGTCGATCCTGATCCTGACTCTGCTTCTGAACCTGCTGATGCTGCCGACGCGCATCACCATGATGAAATCCGCGCTGAAGATGCAGAGGATTCAGCCGGAGATGCAGCAGATCAAGGAGCGGTACAAGAAGTACAAGGCGACGGATCCGCGGCGGCAGGACATGAACAAGGAGATCATGGAGCTGCAGCGGCGCGAGGGCGTGAACATGTTTGGCGGCTGCCTGCCGATGCTCATCCAGTACCCGCTGCTGTACGGCTTCTACGAGATGCTGGAGAACGTGATCGAGCTCAGGCATGCGCACTGGTTATGGCTGCACGATCTGGCCGCGCCCGACGCGCTGCACATCCTGCCGATCTTCGTGATTCTCACCATGTTCACGACGTCCTATTTGTCGCCGTCGCCCGGGGTGGATCCGGCGCAGCAGAAGATGATGGCGTTCATGATGCCGCTGATGTTCGGGTTCATCATGCTGAACATCGGTTCGGGCGTGGCGCTGTACTGGGCTGCGAGCAACCTGATCACGACGGGCATGCAGATCATCATGAACCGGACGGGAATGGGCAAGCAGATGAAGGAGATTGCGGCCAAGCGTGCAGCAAAGAAATTGCCGCGCGGCGGGCGGCGCACCGCGTAGCGGCGGGAGATTGCAGGAAGAGATATAGGATAGGGAGCTATGCCGATCGAAGACTACCGCGCCGCGGCCACCACGATTTCCGATTTCCTGAAGCTGCTGGTCTCTACCGGCGGGCTGCGGCTGAAGTACCGCATTACGGCGGGCGAGGGCGCCGCCGATCCGGATGGCCTGGAAGCGCGCGAGATCTACGTGGAGATTGCGGGGCCGGATGCCTCGCTGGTCACACAGCGCAATGGCGAACTGCTGCGGGCGCTGGAGCACGTTGCGGCCAAGATGGTGCGGCTGGAGCCGGAGGAGCACGATCGCATCTCCTTCGACAGCGGCAACT
This sequence comes from uncultured Acidobacteriaceae bacterium, assembly GCA_963757575.1. Taxonomy (GTDB): domain Bacteria; phylum Acidobacteriota; class Terriglobia; order Terriglobales; family Acidobacteriaceae; genus KBS-83. Next base: position 339,592 of record CAVWSD010000001.1, on the reverse strand, counting down.
TCAAAGCGATGCGCGCGCGAGAGATGAAGATGGCTGCCGATGCGGCGGCGGAGCGCGTCCGGCGCAGCGGGGAACCCTACAGCTTCCAACCGATGAGTTCGCGCGAGCGCCGCATGCTGCACCTGGCTTTCCGGCAGTACGACGACCTGGAGACGGAGTCGAGCGGCGAGGGGCTGCGGCGCTTTGTAGTGGTCTACCGCAAGGGCGACAAGCATGTGCCGCCGGCGACGGCAGCGCCATCGTTTCAGCGCGGCGGACGGGATTCGCGTGGAGGCGGGCGGGACTCTCGCGGCGGCGGACGTGGTCCGGGACGTGGCGATGACCGTCGCGGCGGTGGTGGGCGGGGCGATCGACGTGGACCGCGTGGCCCTCGCCGCTAGAGCGTTTTCGGTTCGCGGATCGTCTTCTGGCTTTTCTAACGGAAAAGCCACGGAGAGTGAATCTCCGCAGACGTTGTTACGAAAATTGCTCTAACGCCAACCCGCTGAACGCGATCCCGACTTACCGCTGAGGCGCAGCCCGGCAACCGATTGGGTCGTGACGATAATGACCGCGAGCTTTCCTGAAGAGACCATCGTTGCGATAGCCACGCCACCGGGGCGCGGCGGCATCGGCATTGTGCGGCTCTCCGGGCCGGATGCGCAGCGGCTGTTATTGCCACATCTCGAGTTACGATCTGCTCTGCTGCCAGGGCGGGCGCGCTACTGCACGATTGTGAACGATGGAGCACGGCTGGATGAGGGTGTGGTGACTTACTTTGCCGCGCCGAACTCGTATACCGGCGAGGATGTGCTGGAGATTGCGGCGCATGGCTCGCCGGTGATCCTGGACCTGCTGGTGCGGCGGGCGCTCGAAGCAGGCGCGCGGCTGGCGCGGCCGGGGGAGTTTACCGAGCGCGCGTTTCTCAATGGGCGCATCGACCTGACGCAGGCGGAGGCGGTGCGCGACCTGATTGCGGCGGAGACGCTCTACCAGGTGCGCGTGGCTGCCGAGCAACTGGGTGGAGCGTTGAGCCGGCGGGTGGCTCCGGTGAAGGAGCAACTGGTCGCGCTGGTAACGCTGCTTGAGGCGGGCATCGACTTTGCGGAAGACGATATCGACGTAACGCCGGATGCGGAGATTCTGCGGCGGCTGGATTCGCTCGACCAGGCGTTGGCGCCGATTGCCGGGAGTTTTCGCGAGGGGCGGCTGGTGCACAACGGCTTGACCATGGCGATCGTGGGCCGGCCCAATGCGGGCAAGTCATCGCTGTTTAACCGGCTGGTGGAGCGCGAGCGCGCGATTGTGACGGCCACGCCGGGGACGACGCGCGACCTGGTGACGGAGCGTATTTCGCTGGGCGGAATTCCGGTAGAGCTGGTGGACACAGCGGGCTTGCGCGAGACCGAGGATGAGGCAGAGTCGCACGGCATTGCTCGCACCGAGGGCGCGATGGCGGATGCGGACCTGGTGCTGCTGCTGCTGGATGCGACCGCGGCTGTCGATGCCGAAGGCGTGTTGCGGCTGCCGGACGAGGATGCGCGATTGCTCGCGTTGCTCGAAGGGCGCTCGCCGCTGCTGGTGCTGAACAAGGTCGACCTTGCGCGTGCGATGCGAGCCGATGGCGTCCCGGGCGAGATGGCGCAGGTCTCGGCACTGACGGGTGAGGGTGTCGCGGAGCTACGCTCGCGGCTGTTGGAGCGGGTGAGAGGGTCTGCCAATGACGCAGAGGGCGGAATGCTGACCAGCCTGCGGCATTTCGAGGCGCTCGAGGGATGCACGCAGGCGCTGGCGCGGGCACGGGTTGCGTTGGCGGAGCGGGTGCCGCAGGAGATGCTGCTGCTGGATTTGTATGCGGCGCTGCAGCAGCTCGATCAGCTGACCGGGGCTACGACGGCAGATGACATTTTGAACCGCATTTTTTCCAGCTTCTGCATCGGCAAGTGAAGGCGGCGGCTGCGCAATGATCATCCCGCGGCGCCGGCTTCGCTTATAGGAAATCCGCCCTCGTGGTGGGCGCACATGTCCTCCATCGCGAAAGGCGGGTGCTGCGAAGCAAGATCCTGCTAGAAAGTAGGCACGTTCCGGGGGGTAAGATGGCCGGAGCGGCTCTGGTCGTGGAGGCAACGATTGCGACTTATTGTGCTAATGATTGAGGTGGAACAGCCGGAAGGCGTTTCCACCCGAAAACTGGTTCTGGAGACTGCCCGTCATAATGTCATCAGTGCGTATACCGCAGCCGTTGGAGTTAAGCTGTTGCGTCGTTTCCCTAAGGTTGATGTTGCCGTGATACACACTGAAATGGACGACTATCCGTTCGAGCAAACTGTCCGTGAGCTCAAGCAGATCCGCAACGATGTGCCGGTGATCGGGATTTCTCCACATGCCGACAGAGACAGAGCTGGAGCGGACTACATGATTTCGAGCCACGACCCGCATGCTCTTCTTCAGCTTCTTGCCGAGCGCTTCGAGGCATCGGTTTCGGATGTCGGGGAGAGCTAAAGGCACGGCTTGGCTACCTATCTAGCTTGATTACCCCTGATCGGCTCAAGTTCACGCTCTTTCCTTCTTTTCAGTGGTGAACCCCCCGTCGCCATGCGAGCGTTCTTCTCCGGCAGGCCTTTACGAACCTACACTTCCATATCTGTGCTCAGAAGGTAGAAGCGACGCGAAAGGCCGTGCCAAATTGCTGTTTATGTAGGGGGTCAAACGCTGCGGAGATGGATCAACGGCATGGGAACCAGGACGCACGCATCAAGGACCACAGCAAATTCGTTATTTGGGGTCAGGATGATCCAGGACGCGTTCGTAAGTTCCGGCTTCGTATTCGGCAGCAGCTAGATCATCCAGAGCTTTCCGTCTGGCCGCATCTCTCTTTGCCTTGTACGCTAAGACGTCACGTGCATATACACGCCGATGTGTTCCTACCTTGCGAGCGGTTATCGAGCGTCTGCATCGGCAAGTGGTCGCCGGCGGCTGCGCAATGATCATCCCGTGGCGCCGTCTTCTCCTAAACGAAATCCGCTCTAGTGGTGGGCGCCGCCGCCGGAGCTGTGGCTTCCGCCACCGGCGGGACCTCCCATGGATGCGCTTGGACCGCCGAATGACCCGTGGGAGACGGCTTGTCCGGTGCTGACGGAGCTGCCGCCGGCTGCCGAAGTACGCGAGGGGGTCGCGGAGTGGCCGCCCGCCGGCATGGTGTGGGTGGCTGCTGTTCCGTGATTCGCGCCGTTTCCGGCTTCGTTCCCCAGCGGACGGCCGTTAGGCGAGGAGGCGATGTATACAGTCTTCTGGACGGTTCCATGCTGGGCTACGCCGGCGGAGATGTGGTCGAGCTTTCCGAATGTGTTGCGCGGCACGCCCAGACCGGCCGAGTCCTTGCGGAAGACGAAGGTGTCTTTCTCATTCAGGTTGGAAATCACGAGCGGCTTCTCACTCACGGCGATCATGGTCGGATTGCGCGGCTGCGGCTTGCCTACGGGCGGCCGCAGAACGTTTGGGCTGTTGTTGTTGGGCCGTCTCAGAAGCGCCGCGTTCTGTAGGCCGTTCCATTGCGTGCTGGGCTGCCAGCCCCAGCCGGAACCCTGGCAGTAATTCCAACTCCCCGAGTGAAAGGCGGTCCAGCCCCAGGGATAGGGGGAGACCCAGGAGTAGCCCGCGTCGGGATAATAGGCCCAGACGCCGTTCGCGTAGGGGCTCCAGTTCGCGCTGGTGAGATAGGGACGCCACATCGAGCCGCAGCCGCCCATAGAGGAGAAGCCGCCGTAGTAGTTCATGTCGGCGAGGCCGTAGGCGTAAGGGACGCCGGCATAGCTGGAGCTGGTGGGCGCCATGCGCTGGTGGTACTCGACCGCCTGCTTATCCCAGGCGTCGAGCGGACCTTTTTCGTTCTTGCTGAGCAAAGTGGGCGGAGCAGAGTTCGAGGGATCGAAGAGGAGCGCCTTCTTGCGGCCGACGGTCATGGCGGCGCCGGCGGCGTTGGTGGCCTCAACCGTTCCATCGAGCACATCGAGCCGGGGCTGCGTGCCGGTAAGGGCGAGCTCGATGTGGGCAGCGGGACCGAGGGCGAGCGTTTCGCGGCCGAAAGTGACGTTCACGTTGTTCTGCTTGCCCTTGTTCAGGCTGACGTAGATCGCACCCTCAAGGACATGGACAGTAGATGAGCGGGTACCGTCGCGACCGAGGGAGAGAACGGGAAACTCCACGAGGCTGTGCGGGGTGAGGCGAAGGCTGCTGCTGTCCTCGAACTCTACTTCGGCAACGCCGGTGCCGGTGCGCAACCGTCCGCCCTGGGTGATGGGCAGGTTCGCGAAGGCGGCTTCAAACCCGCGGCCGGTTTGGCGGTCCAGTTGTACCTCGCCGGTCACCTGGCTGAGGCGAACGATCCGCACGCCGGGAGAAGCTGTGGCTGGCTGCGCTGGCGTAGCGACAGTGGAATCCGTTGCAGCGGCGGGCGAGGTGGTCTGGGCAGCCTGCTCGTCAGCCTGTTGAGCAGGCAGCGGTGTGCCGCAGAGGACGACGGCGATAGAGGCAGCCACGACAGCGGCCGAGGAGAAGAGAGAGATTTTCATGATGTGCCCCGTCTCTCCTGGGCAGGGAGTTGATCGGCGACGTTCGCCGAGCCGGAACTTACCCTGCGAAGGCGAGACGAGTATAGCTCTGCGGGCCTATGGCTGGCGCGCAGTAAATGTCTCCGGCGTGTCATTTTATTTAGGTTATCTAGCGCGGCTTGCGGCCTTCTGGGCTTCTTTGATCAGGTCCAAAGCTGTTTTCGTATTCTTGCAGCCCAGCAGCTTGTATTTCCTGCCTTCGAGATTGTGATAGTTCACGAAGAAGGCCTCGAGTTCGGTGACGAATTGACCGGGGAGGTCCTGGAGTGTCTTCCAGTCCTTGTAGGCGTGACTCAGCTCCGCGACGGCGATCAGGCGATCGTTGCGGACCTTCTTCTTTCCGTCCAGCTGCTCGCCTTCCATGACACCGATGATGCGCGAGGGCACAAGGCAGCCGGGAAACGCCGGCACATCCATAAGCAGGAGAACGTCTATGGGGTCGCCATCGGGCGCGAGTGTTCTGGGGAGAAAGCCGAAATCGTGAGGAAAGACCATGCCTTCCGGGAGAACTTTGCGTAGGGTGAAGATTCCCTGCTCCGGATCGTAGCTGTACTTGTTACGGCAGCCCTTCGGAGTCTCAATGATGACCTGGAAAGTCTCATTGCTGCGCGGGTTGAGAGAGGTGGGATCGGCTAACGAGCGCTTCTGCTTTTTCGACATAGCTGAGATTGAGAGGAGGCGGAACGAAAAAGGGATGCAAGCGGGTTCGATCGATTAGGCGCGCATGACCGGTGAGCGATGGTTTCGAATCGGAGGTCGCAGATGCGATCACCCGAAGGTAGCGCCTTGAGAGGAGATCACCGCGTGCGGCGCGGATCATTTTGGGAAATGAGTACGGTTGTCACGGGGGTGCGCCGAAGGTGGGAGGGATGGGCGGAATGTGACGGTGGGAGGATGGTTTTGCGGCATCCTGCTGCGGAGAACGATGATGAAGACAGCATTTGGCATTCTGGCTTTATACCTCAGCATTCCGCTGGCGATTGTGGCCGCGCAAAGCGTGGTTGCGCACGAGGCGGCACGGCAACAGAGCACGGCTCACGTGGCGGTGGCGCAAGTGATTCCGGCTGCGGTTGTCGTGGCCCGACACTAAGGCGGCGCACGGCGGACCAGTTCAAACTGCATGCGCCCGGCTTTGCGAAAGCCGGACCCGCGAAACACGTCAGCAGCCCTGGTGACCAGCGCGATGGCGCCGGCTCGCGATCCGGCACGATCTGTTCTATGCGGCGGCAATGCTCTGGGCAGCCGCAATGCTCTAGGCAGCGGCAATGCGATGCGTGAGGTCGTCCTGTTCGTGGCGCGATTCGGCGCCGATGGTGAAGGCGTCGAGCACACCGCTGCCGAGTGCGAAGCGCACGGCATCCGACGGACGGTCGCGCATCGCGCCCTGGCCGAGGATCTTCATGCCGACGATACCGGTTCCGGCCTTGCGCATCTGTTTGACGACGCCGATCACTGTGTCCGCGTCGGCATCCATGTGGGCACCGACTGGATTGAGTCGGACGAGATCGATATCCACCCAGTCCGACGCTGCAGCGGCGGCGCGCAGAGCCTCGATGGAGTGGCAGGAGACGCCATGGGCGCGGATGATGCCCTTCTGCTTGGCCTCGGAGAGCACATCCATGACGCCGCGATAGCGCGTCGTCCAATCGCCTTCGGTGGTGCAGTGAATCAGCACGATGTCGATGTAGTCCGTGCCGAGCTCGCGGCGGAAGCGATCGAGATCCGCGCGCACGTCCTTGGGATCGCGGTGGTCGGTCTTGGTGAGCACGGTGACCTTGTCGCGCGGCAGTTGCTTGATGGCCGCCGCGACATACGGATGGCTGCCATAGGAGTCGGCGGTATCGAAGAAACGGAGGCCGTTTTCGTGATAGCCGTCGAGCAGCAGGGTGACAAACGGGCTGGTGCCGAGACGGGTTTGATTCGACTCGCCTCCACCCCCGATGGTGCCGGTGCCCATCGCCAGGCGGCTGGTGCGGATGCCGGTGCGGCCTAGGACGACGTCATCATGGGCGCGGTATTTACCCGACGCGGCAGGTATCGCGAGGCCGGCGGCACGGGCTTTGCCGGCGATCCATGTTGCAGCCAGACCAGATGCGGAGCGACGAAGAAAATCTCTGCGGAGCATAGACGACTCCTATGCCAGACAGCATACGCCGGAGCAGGGACGGTGTGCGACGGCGGACGCGTACCTGGATGCTTTTCGGTTTGATGCTTTATTGGGGCGTGGCTGAGAGTGTGGCGTCCTGGAGAATGACAAAGTGGCCGTTGGGTGCATGTTCGATAGTGGGGGCATAGGTGCCGAGGAACTGACGCCGCCACCATTTGCCGGTGGCGCGCTTTTCCGCCATCGACGTGAACCAGTACTGCCACAGGACGGCGCGAAGATACCGCGGCGGGGTTCCGGGGAACGGGTTTCCGGCGAAGAGCTGGAGCACGTCGGAGTCGTTGGTGAGGAGGAGTTCCTCGGTGCGCGGAACGATGGGGTATTCGGGCCATGCACCGAGCGAGGCGAACCAGAGGTTCCAGTCGAAGCGTGGCTGATAAGGGGCGTAGAGGCCGGGGGCGCGGCTGGGGTCCTGCGGCTTGTAGCGGAAGGGATAAGCGGTCCAGGTGTTGCCATCCTTGGAGCCCTGGAACTCGATCTCGTAACGGTGCGGGGTCATGACGGCGAAAAGGCCGTACTGATTGGCGATGCGGAAGGGCTCGAGTGCAACGATGGGTTCGCCGGGCAATGGCTGGGTACGCCAGAACATATGTAACAGCAGGAGCGACGTGTCATAGAAGACCCAGGTAAGCATGACGGCGGTGACGGCGAGGCGCAGCGCGGCGCGGTGGCGGCGAAGGCCGGTGTGGCCGGCGGCGGCGGTCTGGTCTTCGGCGCGGGTGAGCTCGTCTTCAAGCGATACGGGTTCCGGGGCTTGTGGGAAGCTGTTGCGGAAGCGGGGCGGGAGAAAGCGGCGGAGCAGGCGGTCATCGAGCAGGAGCACGCCGAGGACGAGCACCAGATAGTTGAGGAAGGCGTAGTTCGCGGTAAGGATCACGCCGGCCTGCCAGACGGTCACGATGCAGAAACAGGCGATGCGCCAGCGCCGCGGCAGGAAGGCCATGAAGACGAGGACGAGCTCCATCAGCAGAGTGGTGATGGCGGTGGCCTTGTGGAACCACTCGGGCAGGTGCTGGATGTACCAGCCGATCCAGGTGGGCAGCGGGCCGTTCTGGTAGTACTCGTCCATCGCAGTGAAGTTGCGCCATGAGGGGTCGCCGCTGAGCAGCTTTACGGCGCCGGATTCGAAGTAGATGCGGAACCACTCCCAGAGCAGAAGCAGAACGCTGGCGCGCGGAGGTGGCGAGGTGGCGCCCCAGCCGGGGAGCAGGCCGGCGGGCGCGAGAAAGAGGCTGATGAAGCCCGCTTCGAGCAGCATGCCGTCGGACTGATAACTGGCGAAGTCCTGCGCTGCAGCGATGAACGACAGAAAGGCAACGAAGCAGATGAACAACATGGCGCGCGGCCAGATGTTAGCAACCAGGAGTAGCGACGCGACGATGCCGACAACACAGAGCGCGATGAGCATGTGGTTGCCGGCAGAGAGCCACAGGATGGTAGGCGCATACCAGAGGCGAAGCGGGCCGAGGCCGCGCCGGACATGATCGAGATACTCACCTGCCGGCAGAATGCCTTGCGGACCTATGAGGCCGCGGATCTGGAAGATGAGCGAGAAGAACGCAGAGAAATAGATAAGGCCCAGGGCGCGCAAAAAGAGCCAACGCGTGATCAGGCGATCGGAAGCGCCCTGCCTGCCATCCGGAGTCGAGCCGAACAGATATCGGATGAAGTTGGATGGCATGGAAGGCATGCGTCGGATATCTCCTGAAGGCTGCGGGCTGCCAGGGAAAATAACAGATAGTGTGATGTGGTTCGGCTCGGCCCGGTGCAGGCTTTCTTTGCCTGAATGGCTGCCTATGGCAGGTCACGCGCGCGTTTTCGGCGGCTCTACACTGGCAGCATTTTGACTGGCAGCATTTTGGAGATTCGTGCGGGAGCCAATCCTCTGAGCGCGAGCGCGAAGATTAAGGCGCCGCGGCGGATGCGGACGTGGATGAATAGACGAACTGGCGGACTTCGGCGCGCTCTTTATCGACCTCGGCCTGATGATGCGCCTGGAGCTGCTGAAAGGTCTGGAACTCCTGCTGTGCGCGGTCCTTCTGCCCGGCATGCACGTAGTATTGGCCGAGCCGATAATGCGCGTCCGGCAGGTTCGGATCCAACTCCACTGCACGCGTGAGCTCCGGAAATGACCTGGCGTATTCGTGCTGGTCGGCGTAGAGAATGCCTAGCTGCAGGTGCGCCTCCGCGAGCTTTCCATCGAGGGCTATCGATTTCTGCAGCAGGGACTCTACCTGCTGGTAATTGATGCTGGATGCCTCCGAGCGCTTTCCCTTCCACAAACTCACGGCATAGTAGTACTGGGCCAGCGCATTGTTGGGTTGAAGCTCCGCGTAACGCCGGAATCTCTGGATGACATCGTCTGCCTGATTTGGCGAGCTGAGATAGGCCTTGGATAAAAAGAGGTAGCAGCGAGGATCCGTCGGATTCAGGTCGGCTGCGGTGAGCAGCGCCTTGATCGAGTCCTCGTATCTGCCTCGCGAATAGAGGGCCATTCCCAGGCCGATCCATACGCGCGGCGATTTCGGAAAGCGCTGCGTCGCCTGCTGGAAGACCTGAATGGCTGGCTCGTAGGTGCGGTGAAGCAGGAGCTCACTTCCCCAGACGAAGAGGTTATCCTCGCTCGGGTCCATGCGTGTGGCGCTCTCGAACTCGTTCGCCGCCTCCACGAACTTTCCTTCCTTCTCGTCGATCTTGCCGAGGAGGTTGTGAAGTTCGCCGGTGTCTTTCTGTTGCGCGATGCTTTGGACGAGCTGTCGCGATTGGTTGAGCTGCCCGGTGAGGAACCAGGCAAGGGCCAGGTTGTAGCCGTTCTCGTAGGAAGAAGGATGGATCTGCTGCGCTCTTTTCGAGAAGCGGCACCGCCTGCGCGATTTTTCCAGACTGGAGATAGAACTCAGCCAGATTGTGGTTTGCCTGGAAGTCATCCGGCTCCAGGGCGAGCGCTTTACTGAACTGCTCTTCCGCCAGCTCTGGTGTTCCCGAGTGGAGAAGGCTGGTTGCCAGATTCGTTCTTGCCGCGGCGGAATCGGGCTTCAGACGAACAGCGACCTGCAACTGCTCTACAGACTGCTCGGGCTTTGACTGTGCGGCGTAGACCAGACCCAGCAGCTCATGAGCCTCGAAGCTCTTCGGCGCGCGGGGTAAAAGCTTTTCGAGCTGAGCGGCCGCCTCGGGGAAATTGCCGGCATGGTACTGCGCGACTGCGGATTGAAACTCCTGATCCAGAAGCTTGTCCGGGCTGTTCTGCGCCGGGGCGAATGCTGCATAAAGCCCCAGCGCCGATAGAAGGATGAGCCGGAACGGAGACCCCTTGCTCACTACAACACCTCGGCAAATTATCGCGTGAGCATGCGCTCCGCAAAAGACGACACCCCGGAGAGATATCCGGGGTGCTCACCTTTGCTGCGAGTATAGCGTTAGTAGTACAGCTTCAGTGCGAACTGGATCTGCCTTGGATCGTATGGAGCAAAGCGAGTCGATCCAATCTGACCAAAGGCAGCGTTGGTAAAGTCGCCTGAGCCTCCGATTGACGTGACGCCGTTGCCACCGAAGTTCGGAGCGTTGAAGTTGGGATGGTTAAGGATGTTGAAGAACTCAGCACGGAACTGCATCGAGATCCGATCGCTGATTTGGAACCCTTTGAAGGCTGAGAAATCGAACCGATGGACGCCGGGCCCGTAGGTGGTCGATGGGCCGCCACCCAGAATCGCGGCACCCCGCAACGGGACGCATCCGGCTGGAGTAACCGGGGTCGGATTCCCGTCCGTCCCCGAGCAGACAGGGCTGATTGAAGGCCGCCGGATTCCCAAACCAGAAGAGGTTGATCTTTCCATTGGGATCCGTTTTGGTTCTCAGGCCAAGCTTCTGGCTCTGACCGGGAACTTGTATGTCATTACAACCTGTTCCCGAGGTCGTTCGCAGTTGGGCAACTGAGGCCGATAGGTTGGCCTCCCTGGAGTGTCGCGAGCCAGTTGACGCTCCATCCTCCGATGGCGCTATCGCCGATCCTTCCGATGTTGGCAAGGTACTTCTTGTTTTTGCCAAACGGAAGCTCGTAGGTACCGCTTATGTGGAATACGTTTCGGATATCGAAATTGGCCGGACCCCAGTCAAAACGTGGACCCGCGCCAGGCACCCAGGGGGCGCGCAACCCTTCGTTCGGACTGCCACCGTTCAATAGGTCGCCTGCATCCGAGAGTGTCTTGGAGTAGGTGTAGGTGAAGAGATAGCTCAAGCCATTGGATAACTGCTGTTCGACCTTAGTTTGCAGGCCGTTGTAGATGCTGCTTCCGAGGGTTCGCTGGTAGCTGGCACTCTGATTGAAATCAGGAAACGGTACATATGGAGTTGTACTTATGTTGGCGGGCAGAAGTTGAGAGGGTCTATTGTCGCCAATGCCCTGCTGGAGATCGCTGCCGTCAGTGAAGACGTATGACGCCTGCGCAGACAAGGTATTGGTCAACGCATATTGGAGAGTAAGGTTCGTGCTCAGGGTGCGCGGAGTCTGGTAATTGAATTGAAGGCCCTGCAGACTCAATCCTTTGGCGTTGACCGCCAGACGGAGTAAAGGCAGCGCAGCTGAGGCCGGTACCGATTGGCGCGCTTCCGCCAACACCTGCCGTTCCGCAGGTGCCATATGGATTGGGACCGGCACTGAAGGGTGAAGTATCGGAGCCGTCTCCCTTGAAGTTGAAGTTGTAAACGAAGGGATAGTTTTCGCCGATGTTCGGGCCGTATCCCTGATTCTCGAATGAGTTGAAGAAGAGACCGATTCCGCCGCGCGCGACAAGTTTCGGCGTCACTTGATAGGCGAAACCTGCGCGTGGAGCGAAGTTATATTTTCTGAGTCTGCACGAGGGCATTTCCGTACTTGTTGGTTGAGCCGAGCGCGATGCCGTCCTTGGCCAACAGGTCGAGGAAATCCGTTGACCGTTCAGTGAGGGTTATTGGCAGTGGAAGACAACTGCCTGTTATCTTTGCCGGTTGCTGGGATGAGATAAATCGGCCCACCCGTCGGGGGACCGCTCTGGACGAAGTTAGCCTGGCCGCCATTCGTTTCCGAGATGGGACTGAAGTAATCCCAGCGCAGACCGAGATTGAGGGTGAATACGGGGCTGAGCTTGATGTCGTCCTGGAAGTAGAAGGCCAGGTAAGACCGTCTGATCATAGGTCTTGCTGATATTGGAAGCATCTACCTCGTTCGCGCCGCCAACGCCATTTGGTCCGCCCACAGTCGAATTTGTAGGCGTCAGCAGCATTTGCGCACGACCCGTCTGGTCGCCGGTCTGGCTTGGGACGCCTGCGTAGTTGCCGGTGAAGTGGAATTCACCGCGTGAGAACGCCGGCTGCAGTGTGTTGAAGTTTACAGTCTGGTACTCGATGCCCATCTTGAAGGTGTTCTTCCCGTAGATCTTGGTGAAGTCATCGGTGACCTGCAGGTCTGGCTGACTTCGTCCGAGGGCAGAAAGTCATTGCTGCCGAAGTTCACTGAGACCCTGCGATGTCGATCTGCCGGGAGGCCGCCATTCTCGTTGCCCTGCGGGATGCCCTGAATCCCGAATTGCGCGGGGATACCCTGCGTGGTGCCCTCCGGTCCGAAGCGGGTGGTATGCAGGTGGTTGAAACCGACGCGGGCCACATTGATGGTGGTCGGCGTGAATACGTGGGTATATCCGAGGACTGCCTGGTCGGATTTATAGGTTTGAGTGCCCTGCTGAAAGCCGCCGCCGTCTGCGATGCCGCCGAAGATGCCGGGAATGAACTGGGGATCATCCGCGTAGCTGAAGCGGCCGAATACCTGATCTTTCGCCGAGGGATTGAAGTCCACACGAACGTCAAAAGCATTCTTGTGTTCGTAGAGACCGGGGCTGTTGGTGAAGTTGTTGTTAAAGCCACCGTTCGTGGGAACGGGATAGAGATTCAACAATTTGATCGGCATTCGCATCCAGCCGGCCGGCAGGAAGCTGATTCAGGCCGCAGCCGGCGAGCGTATAAACGGGCGTGCTCGGTCCGCAAGATCCGAAGGGATCGCGAACGAAGCCTGATTGCGTCGCTGGGCGGCCGGAAATAGGATCGACTGCGCCCGCAGTAACGGCTCTGGTTGTGGCCGGATCAAGAACTGTGCCATAGGGTATGGATCGGCCCAAGGCATCGGTTCGCGGTGCACCGTTCTGTGCGGTGATGAGGTCGGAGAGATTGGTGAATCCGCTATTTCTCTCTGTAAGCGGTCGGCACGCTGCCGGTAAGAACAGTGCCCTGGACGCGGCGGAAGCCTTCATAGTCGCCGAAGTAAAAGAGCTTGTCCTTGATGACGGGGCCGCCGATGGAGGCGCCGAACTGGTTCTGCCGCAGCTTGCCTTTGTGGCGTGCCGGAGTTGTTTTCAAACCAGTCGGCCGCGTCGAGCTTGTCGTTGCGGAAGAACTCCCATGCCGCGCCGTGGATGCTGTTGGTTCCGGACTTGATGGTGGCGTTCAGAACGGCGCCCGCGGAACGGCCGAGCTCGGCACTGAAGTCTGCCGTCTGCACCTTGAACTCCTGGATCGCGTCCAGCGGAGGAAGGATGACGAAGTTGGTTCCGTTCAGGAAGTCGACAGCGTTGGAGTTGTTGTCAATGCCATCCAGCAGATAGTTGTTTTGCGCTGGGCGCAGGCCGTTGGCAGAAAAAGCTCCCGAGGCGGCGTTGCCGCGGGTGTCCGCCTGCGGCGTGTTTACGCCCGCGGCAGACTGCGCAAGAAATGTAAAGTTGCGTCCATTCAAAGGCAGACTGTTGAGGGTGTGCTGGTTGACGACTTGTCCGACCGACGCTTCATCTGTCTGGAGCTGCGGCGGCGCAGCAGTGACCTGGACGGTCTGCGAGGCGGAGCCGAGACTTAGTTTGACGGGGACGAGCAGGTGCTGCCCGACGGTCACCGTCAAGTTTTGCTGAGTCGTGGTTGAAAAGCCCGGTGCAGTCACGGTAAGTGTGTAGTGGCCGATTCTGACTGGCGAGAAGACATATTCGCCGGAACTGCCAGTAGTGCTCTCCAGCGTTATGCCCTGGTCGGTGTTCAGCAGCGTGACGTGCGCGTTCGGCACTGCGGCGCCGGAGGAGTCCTGCACCACTCCGTCGATGACGCCTGCGTCCACCTGAGCGAACAGATGTTGCGGCTGCGCCAGCAGGAACAGGCATGCAAAGGCGATGTAGGCGATGCGTCTGAACCACGGGAAAACGTTGCGATCAACGGCCATAAAAATACCTCACTCTCCCTCGATAAGGCCCAATCTGCGCTTGAAGCAGCCACGCTCTGTCATTCAGCCGGTTGAAGTAACCGATTACATCGTGCCCGGGACACAGGCGTGAGTAACCGGTTACATCCCAGTCGGCAGGAACATATTCCAATCTCCTGACGCTTGTCAACCAAAAGGTTGACGAGTTCCTGGTTCGCCGCAACCAGAGCGTTAACAGGCGCGGAATGCTGCGGATCGCATACGGGCAATGCTGCGAACGGTTGCGGTATCGGTGTTAGCATTCCGTCTGCACGGGACCCGTGAGGATGCCGCGTCACTCGAGAGAAAATAACGGCCTTTCCCGACGAACACTCCTGAAGGGCCTGGGGTTTGCGCCGCTGCTGCTTCGGCCGTCGCCCCTTCACGGCTATTCGCACCTGTTTGGGGATCTTCGCCCCGGCCAGAATCCAGCCTTCCCTTTTTCTGATATCCGCCTGAAACCGCAATATCCGGCGAAGTCTCCGCTGGAAGATGTGCTCCGGCTTGTCGCGCCGGGCTCGGATGAATACATCACGGAAAAGTATGCCTTCGAGATCGAGTCGCTTCTCGGAGATTGGAGCGCTGCTCTCAAGCAGTCCGTACGCGACTTCTCGGCGTTAGCCAAAATGCTGGATGGCTCGATCGAGGGGTTCTCGTTCGCTGCTGCTAAAGAAACCCGCCTGCGTGCCGGGGGCGGGATCGAAGTCGTGAGGAGAGCATTTCGCAACGATCTCGTTCACGGAAAGGAGCGGTTTGTTCAAGAAGTCCGGGCATGGCTAGGGCCGGTTGCAAGCGTGAATGTCGCGGAATTTGCAATCACCGCCATTGAAGAAATCGCGAGCCCGCCGCTGGCCGTGCGAGTGGAGATCCGCTATGACATCGTCGCGCAGCGGACTGACCGCGAGCGTGAGGAGCGTGTGGGGACCTGGAGCACCGAATGGCGGCGTGACGAAGCCGCGGCCTGGAAGGTTACGAAATGGCAGGCGGGCGAAGAAACTCTCAGCCGCGCCAGCGGGCCTGTGTTCCTGGAGGTCACTTCGCAGGCCCTGGGCGGAACGGACTCTTACAAGAAGCAGATGCTCCGTGGCTCCGACTATTGGCGTACGGTGCTGGATGGTGCTTGCGGCATCGACGTGTATGGCAACAACGGCCTGGCCGCGGGGGATTTTGATAACGATGGGTTTGACGATCTCTACATCTGCCAGCCGGCGGGATTGCCGAACCGGCTTTACCGCAACCGTGGCGACGGCACGTTTGAAGATGTGACGGAGAAATCCGGAGTCGGCGTGCTGGACAACACAGCGTGCGCGCTCTTCGCTGATTTTCAAAACCGGGGGCTCCAGGACCTTCTGGTGGTGTGCGGCGGTGGGCCGCTGCTGTTCCTCAATCAGGGCAATGGCACATTCGCGATCAAGCGGGACGCCTTCCGGTTTGCGCACCCACCGGAGGGGACATTCACGCATGCGGCCATCGCAGACTATGATCGCGACGGTCGCCTTGACATCTACTTTTGTGTCTACAGCTACTATCTGGGACTCGACCAGTACCACTATCCGGTGCCGTATTTCGACGCGCGCAATGGTCCCGCGAATTTTCTTCTGCATAACGAGGGGAACGCAGTTTTTGTGGATCGGACAGAAGCGGCGGGCTTGAACGCGGAGAACGATCGATACAGCTTTGCTTCTGCGTGGGGCGCAGCCGGTTCCAGCGGGTTTCCCGATCTCTATGTAGCCAATGATTTCGGACGCAGCAATCTATATCGTAACAATGGAGATGGCACATTTGCCGCGATTTCAGAAGCGGCCCACGTTGAGGACGCAGGCGCCGGGATGAGCGCGAGCTGGTCCGATTACAACAATGACGGCAAGCAAGATATTTACGCGGCGAATATGTGGTCCGCGGCCGGCCAGAGAGTTTCAGGGCAGAAACTCTTTCACGAGAAAGCTTCAGAAGATGTTCGGGCGCTCTATCGCAGGCATGCGCGAGGCAATTCGCTCTACCGAAACCTTGGCGATGGTCGATTCGAGAACGTGAGCAAGGCGGCTGGAGCGGAGATGGGACGCTGGTCCTGGTGCTCGGATTTCTGGGATTTCGATCATGACGGATATCCGGACCTCTATGTCGCCAATGGATACATTTCCGCGGTGGAGCGGAGCGACCTGGGCAGCTTTTTCTGGCGCCAGGTAGTGGGGAAATCTCCCGATGACGCCACGCCGGCGTTGGCTTACGAACGGGGATGGCAGGCACTGAATGAATTGATTCGATCGGACCGTTCGTGGAGTGGCTACGAGAGAAATGTGATGTTCGCGAATAACCGGGATGGGAGCTTCTCCGAGGTCTCGGGTGTGGTGGGACTGGATTTTCCTGAGGACGGGCGCTCGTTTGTTCTGGCTGATCTTGATCACGATGGGCGGCTCGAGGTGATTCTGAAGAACCGCAATGCACCGCAACTCAGGATCATGCGTAACGGGATGCAGGAGATTGGGCACTCGATCGCTTTCCGGCTGCGTGGCAAAAAAAGCAATCGTGATGCGATCGGAGCGGCGGTCACTGTGGAGTCCGGAACGCTGCGTCAGACGAAGTATCTGCAGGCGGGCTCCGGCTTTCTGGCTCAGCATTCGAAAGAAATCTTCTTCGGACTGGGAAAGCAGGCAGAAGCAGTTCGGGCGACGATCCGATGGCCGAGCGGGCTTTCGCAGGATTTGAAAGCTCTGCCGGTGAACCACCGAATCGAAGTTGAGGAGGGTTCCGATGCCTTTTCTGCGAAGTCCTTCGGGACGCCTCCTCCTGCTTACGCGCGCCCGGAGGCGCCGCCGGGGCTGGAACCATTGCCGTCACAAGTGGGTACATGGCTCATTGAACCTTTGAAGGCGCCGGAGTTTTCGTTGCCCGACCTTTCGGGCAGCAAGCGGGAGTTGAAGGAATTCCGTGATGGTGTTGTGCTTCTTAACTTCTGGGCAACGACGGCTCCGCTTTCGAGCGAGCAATTGATGTCGCTTCATCGGCATCGCTCATCGCTTGCCGCGAGCGATGTGAAAATCGTCGCGATCAATGTTGACAGTGCAGGCGACGCCGGCAACGCGCGATCGTTCGCCGCGCAGCAGGGACTGTCCTTCCCAGTTCTCTTTGCGACAGAGGATCTGGCAGGAATTTACAACATCATCTATCGCTATCTCTTCGACCGGCGCAGAGATCTGGCGATCCCGAGCTCGTTCCTGGTGGACAAGCAGGGCATGATCGTGAAGGTGTATCAAGGGGCACTCGACCCGGCGGATGTTGTCGAAGATGCGAGATCGATTCCCACAACTTCGGCTGAACGCATGCGTAGAGCGCTTCCATTTGCCGGGACGCTTCATCAAGGCGCATTTCTCCGCAACGATTTCACGTACGGTGTGGCTATGTTTCAACACGGCTACCTGGATGAGGCGGCCGCATCGTTTCAACAGGTAGTCGCCGCAAAACCGAACGATGCCGAGGGCTATTACAACCTGGGCACTCTCAGCCTGCAGAGACATGACTTTTCGCAGGCACGTCAATACCTGGAGCAGGCGTTGAAGCTGCGCCCGAATTACCCGGAAGCCTGGAACAATCTAGGGATGATGGCGGCGCAGGAGGGACATGCGGATGAGGCGGTGCAGAATTTTCGCCAATCATTGCTGTTGCGGCCGGGCTATGCCACAGCACTGCTGAACCTGGGAAATGTGTATCGGCGGCAGGGAGATTTTGAGAAAGCCCGGGACAGCCTGACCCGTGCCCTTGAGATACAACCGGATGATCCGGAGGCGAACTACAGCCTTGGGATGTTTTACGCACAACAAGACCAACTGACGCGTGCTGCCGACTTTCTGCAGAAAGCAGCCGAGCTGCGACCGGACTATCCCGAAGCGCTGAACAACCTCGGCGTGCTGTATGTCCGGGAGCAGGATTATGCGAAAGCGGAGGCGCTGTTCAGGAGGTGTATCGAAATCAATTCTGTTTTCGATCAGTCTTATCTCAACCTCGCACGCCTCTACGTGATACGGAACGATAGGGATAAGGCGAGAGAGGTATTGCAGGAACTGCTACGCGCGCAGCCCCAGAACGCGAACGCTAAGAGCGCAATGGAACAGTTGGATGCATTGCACTGATAGCGATGGATTTGCGTCTTTATAATCGCAGCGTATGAATTGGCCTCGACGACGCTTCCTCGGTTCTTCCCTGTTCATGCTCAGCGGCACGTTGATGGAGGCGCTCGCGACTCCGCTCTGGCGATGGAACGATCCTGCATTGGTGGAAGCTGCGACGTCGAACGCACCTGTGTCACCGGTCCAGTTTGTGGATGTGGGTCAGCAGGCCGGGCTGAACGCGCCCAACGTGTGGGGCGGTATCGACCACAAGCGGTCCATCATTGAGGCCAAGGGCAGCGGGCTGGCATTTTTCGATTACGACCATGATGGCTGGCTGGATATCTATCTTACGAATGGCGATCGGCTCGATGAGCATTGGCCGCCGGGCAAAGCGCCCACGTCCAAGCTGTACAAAAACAATCGCGACGGTACGTTCACGGATGTAACGGCGAAGTCAGGATTGGCGCGGACGGGCTGGCAGACCGGCGTGTGCGTGGGCGACTACAACAATGATGGATGGGACGATCTGTTCTGCTGCTTCTGGGGCAACAACATCCTCTTCCACAACAACGGAGACGGCACGTTTACCGACGTCACTCAGAAGGCCGGACTCCATCAGAAAGAAGCCCGCTGGGGCGCTGGCTGTACCTTCCTCGACTACGACAGAGACGGCTATCTCGACCTTTTCGTGTGTAACTACATCAAGCTGGATCCGGAGAAGATTCCCTCGGCGGATGCGACCCATTATTGCCAGTGGAAGGGTGTTCCCATCATGTGCGGTCCGCGAGGCCTTCCAGCGGACACGAACATTCTCTACCGCAACAATGGAGACGGGACGTTTACCGATGTCTCGGAGAAGGCCGGGATTCTGAAGACTGGCCCGCGATATTCCATTACTGCCGTCTCGTATGACTTCAACAACGATGGCTGGCCAGATATTTATGTCGCCGTAGATTCTGAGCCCAGCATTTTGTTCCAGAACAATCATGACGGCACATTTACGGATGTAGCCCTGATGGCGAATTGTGCGTACAGCGATGGCGGTCACGAACAGGCGGGCATGGGTATCGCGGTTGCGGACTACGACTGCGATGGCTGGTTCGATATTTTCAAAACGAACTTTGCGGATGACACCTGCAATCTCTATCACAACAATGGCGATGGAACATTTAGTGACGTGACGTTTGCCGCAGGAGTGGGAGTCAACAGTCGCTATGTCGCATGGGGATGCGGCTTTATTGATTACGACAACGATGGCTGGCCGGACATTCTTCAGGTGAATGGGCATGTGTACCCGGAGATAGACAAATACGATTTCGATCAGAAGTTCAAGAATCCGAGGCTCGTCTATAAGAACCTGGGCGATGGGCATTTCAAGGATGTGTCTTCGGAGATGGGACCAGGCATCAGCGAGCACTACTCGAGCCGTGGGGCGGCCTTCGGCGACTACGACAATGATGGCGATATGGATGCGCTGATCCTGAACATGAACGATCTGCCGTCGCTGCTGCGGAACGATGGCGGTAACAAACAGAACTGGATCAAGGTCAAGCTGGTGGGGAGCAAGTGCAATCGCACAGCGATTGGCGCGCGGGTGCGGGTCATCACCGGCAAGCACATTCAGATGGATGAGGTGCACAGCGGCGCGAGCGTGATGTCGCAGAGCGACTTGCGACTGCATTTCGGCCTGGGGAAGGCTGAGATGGCGGATTCCATCGAAGTGAAATGGCCGACGACGCAGAAAGTGGAGCGCTTTTCGCAAGTGAAGGCGAACCAGATACTCACCATCCGTGAAGGCGACGGCATCATCGCGACGTTCAAGCCGAAAGTGAAGTAGAAAATCTCATTGGGCGATCGCGGGATTCGTCTGCAGCCCTGGCACCACCACAAACTGCTTGATGTCATGTCGTTCCCGCTCTACGTCGGCAGCCTGCCGCTTCTCGATCTGGTCATGCAGCGCAAATTCCTGCTGCGCCTTGTCGCGCTCTGCCGAGCCGGTCATACGTGACGCCGAGCCGATAGTGGGCTTCTGCTAACTGCGGATCGATCTCGATTGCTTTTTGGTAAAGCTGGATAGCCTTCTCAAAATTGCGTTGCGAAGCGGCAAGGATGCCGAGCTGCAGATAGCCGTCGGAGCATCTGGAGTCTATAGATACAGCCTTTGTGAGGAGCGTCTCCACTTGTTGCGGGTCAGAATTGCCGGACGAGGACTGCTGCTGCTTCCAAATCGCCATCGCGTACAGATAGTTCGCGAGGGAGCTATCGGGATTGTTCTGCACAAAACGCGCCAGCTTTGCTTCCACGCAGGAGAGCGGGGCGGGTGCTGCCATCGCGATCTTGCCCATGAAGATGTACGGGTCAGGGTTCGCAGGATCCAGGTCCGAAGCGGTGCAGAGGCTGCTGGCGGCGTCTTCGTAGAGGGCGCCTGCGAAGAGCGCCGTTCCCAGGGCCGTATGCAGTCGGGCCGATTGTGGGTGTGCCTTGACTCCATTTCTGAAGACTTCGGCGGCTTGCCACACGGCGCGATGCAAGAGCAGCTCCGAGCCCCAGGCGAAATAGTTCTGCTCGCTGGGATCTAAGGTGACCGCCTGCTGGTCTTCCTGAACGGCGGAGAGTGGATTGCCAAGTTTTTCGTCGAGTTCTGCGGCCAAGCGATCGAGGTCAGCATCGTTCTCGCGCTTCATTAGATTGCCGATGTGCTCGCGGGCCTGCTTGAGATCGCCTGTTCCTTCATAAGCCAAGGCCAGTTCGCGCTCATTGCCGCCGTTCATCGGATCGAGGCGATAGGCAGCTTCGAGCAGTGGCAGCGACTCGCGGTATCTTTTCGTCCGAAGGTAGTATTCGCCGAGCTGATGGTTTGCGGCGAAGCTTCCGGGCGTGCCGGCGAGCGTTGCGCGCAGGCTGCTTTCAGATTGGTTTACGTCCTTCACGCTGCCGGCGGTGTCTGACGTGGCGGGTCCCGCCTCCTTTGATTTGAGCGCGAGAGTCTCACGCGCGAGATCCTCGCTGGTTCGCAGGATCGAGTCCGATCCGTGGCCGCCGACTGCCGTCCAATCGGTAACCCCGGCGACGGTGAAATTCGGCGTATCGGAAAAGCCCATCGGCTGGGCCGGAGCTGGCGATGGGTGGGTGGCTTCGGTGGATTCAAGGACGAGATCGACGTGCTTCCGATCGACATCCGATTCGACAACGATGGCGATGGGAGCGCTGCGCAGCCCGGAGTTCTCCGCGGTGAGTGTATAGGTCCCGGGTGGGAGCGCTGAAAATTCGAACGTGCCTGCTGCGCTCGCTTTCGACTCGGCGGGTTTTTGAGCGCCAGTCTGCTTGAGGCGTACCGTCACGTCGCCGGCGGACTTACCGGCTGGGTCGACGACAGTGCCCTCGATGATGGCTCCTGTTGAGCGCTGGTGGGCAACCTGCTGCGCGATTGCTGACCGGGCCGAGAAGCTGAACAGGCTCGCCATTGCGACCAGCGCGGCCCACAGATACCGACGCGTTCTGGTCGCCACGAAAGGGCTCGATTTGTGGGAATGATTCACGAGTGGACTGCCGTTGCTAACTGCCGATTCTACGCGGTGATTTCGCAGCTTACCGGATTTAAGAAAGCGCTTGCATGTATGCTGGTGCCGATTGTCGGGCTCGTTCGAGCAGACTGAGGAGATTTCATGGACCGAAGAGGTTTCATCAAGACTACCGGCACGCTGATTGCCGGGGCGACATTCGTGCCCGCAGCCTTCGGCGCGGAGCCCGACGCGCCCACAGCAGCAGAGGCGAGCGGACGTATGGAACTGCCGATGAACCGGGGCTGGCTCTACAGCCGTACGGCCAAACAAGGAGCAACGTCGCGCGAGTTCAACGATGCGCAGTTCGAGCATGTCGTGGTGCCGCACACAAACGTCAAGCTGCCGTGGCACGGCTTCACTGAGCAGGACTACACATTTGTGTCCACCTACCGCAGGCATTTCAAGCTGCCGCAATCCGCAACGGGGCGCCGCGTCTTTGTCGACTTTGAAGGCGTGATGACTGCTTCGACCGTGTGGCTGAACGGGCAGCGGCTGGGGGAGTACAAGGGCGGCTACACGCCGTTCTCGTTCGAGTTGACGCCGCACCTGGATGCGAGCGGAGAGAACGTGCTGGCGGTAGAAGTGGATTCGACGGAGCGCCCGGACATTCCGCCCTTCGGCTACGAAATTGACTATCTCACCTTTGGCGGAATCTACCGCGAGGTTGCGTTGCGCGTGGTGCCGGAGACCTTTCTCGAGAACGTCTTTGCGGCGCCGAAGAATGTGATGACGCGGCCGGCTGTGGATGTGAAGTGCTATGTGGAGCATCCGGCAAGTGCCAGCCATGAGCACTACTCGCTAACGGCGGAAGTGCTGGACGGGGAGCGCGTGGTTGGCCATGCGAGCAAGCGAGGTCCCTGCAGCAAGCATGGCGCATGGTGAGCTGGAGCAAACGGTGGAGATTCCCGAGCTCGAGAAGGTGGAACTGTGGGACCTGAATCACCCGCAGTTGTATCAGGTACGCGTGCGGCTGATGCGCGGCCGCCAGGTGGTGGATGAGCAGACGCGTCGCATCGGCTTTCGCGAGGCCACCTTTACCGATCACGGCTTCTCGCTGAACGGGAAGATCGTGAAGCTGCGGGGGCTCGATCGCCACCAGACCTTTCCCTATGTCGGCCAGGCAATGCCCGGCCGGGTGCAGCGCCGCGATGCGGACATTCTGCGCACCAACTTCCACTGCAATATCGTGCGCACGTCGCATTATCCGCAGTCGCGCCACTTTCTGGATCGCTGCGACGAGATCGGGCTGCTGGTGCTCGAAGAGATTCCGGGATGGCAGCATATCGGCGACAAGGCATGGCAGGACATCGCGGTGGACAATGTAAGCCGCATGATTCGCCGCGACTGGAACCATCCATCGATTGTGCTGTGGGGCGTGCGGATCAACGAGTCGCGGGACAATCACGACTTCTATACGCGCACCAACGCGCTGGCGCATCAGCTCGATCCGACGCGGCAGACCGGCGGTATCCGCTACTTCCAGGAATCGGAGTTCCTGGAGGATGTGTTCACGATGAATGATTTCGGCTGGCCGCTGAAGAAACCGAATCATCCGCGTTATCTGAATACGGAGTTCGTGGGGCACACGTATCCGTGCAAGACCTTCGACAGCATGGAGCGGCTGCGCGAACACACCATACGGCACGCGCGTGTGCACGATACGCTGGCGTCCGATCCGCAGTACGCCGGCGGCATCGGCTGGTGCGCCTTTGACTACAACACGCACGCGAACTTCGGCTCCGGCGACCGCATCTGTTACCACGGCGTGGCGGACATCTTCCGCGAGCCGAAGCCTGCGGCGTTCTTCTACAAGTCACAGTGCGATCCGGCGGAGGAGATTGTGCTGGAGCCGGCGTTCCATTGGGCGCGCAACGATGAGTCGGTGGGTTTCACCAAAGGGCTCATCTGCTCGAACTGTGATCACGTGAAGATCTACACCATAACCAGCACTGGCGAGCACCTGCTGGCGGAAAGCGATCCTGATCGCACGCAATTCCCGCACCTGAAGTACGCGCCTTTCGACGTGGACTTCGGCGAGAAGATCCGCGAGAACTGGGGCGACCTGCGCATCGACGGATACATAAACGGGAAGCAGGTGATCTCGAAGCGCTACTCCGGGGACGGCGTGGATCACGAGTTCGTGGTGCAGCCGGACGATACGGAACTGATGGCCGATGGGGCCGATACTACGCGGGTGGTGCTGCGGATGAACGATGCGTATGGCGCCATCCGGCCGTTTGCGAGCGATGGGATTGCGCTGGAGCTGGAGGGGCCGGGAGTGTTGATCGGCGATAACCCGGCGACGCTTATTGGCGGCGCGGTGGCGGTGTGGGTGCGGGCGGGGGAGCAGCCGGGTTCGCTGACTCTACGCGCGAAGCATCCCCGGCACGGGACCAAGGAAGTGCAGTTCACGATAAAGCCGGCTGAGGCCGAGCAGGTGTAGGCATAGCGAGTCAGGTGCGGATGCTGGCTTCCGCGTCCGCTGCTGTGGGGTAGTTCTTCAGGATGAGGTGCACCTTCGTCATCTGGAGCAGCGCGTGGATGCGCTCGTTCGCCCCGGCGAGCAGCAGTGTGCGGCCATTCTTCTCGGCCGAGACGTAGCAGTTCATGAGCAGGCCAAGACCCGCGGAGTCCATGTAGGGGGAGTCGGTCAGGTCCAGGATGAGTACCGCAGGCTTGTGCTGCGCTAGATCCTGCTGGAAGTCAAAGCTGTTTTGCAGGGTGACTGGTCCCTTGAGCATGAGGATGGTGACGCCCTCGCCTCTTCCTGGTGCGGAGGTCACGGTCAGCGGATCATCGCGCATGGCGTTGAGTGTAAGGAGCGTTTGGTTACAGGCGGATGAATTCGGCTGCCTTACAGGAATGGTTACGGCTCGAGACGAGTGAGGTCGGCTGGGGTGTCGATGTCTACTTCGCCGCCGGGCAGGGGGATGAGGTGTACCGAATCGGCGTGGCGGGCGAGCAGCGGGCCCGCGCCGCGGTCGCCGTGTAGCTGACGCAGCTCCGCGAAGTGCTTCGCGGCGAAGAGGGCGGGGACACCGCCTGTTCCGGAGTAGCTGGAGGCGACGATGCTGCTGCCTGTGCTGCGCCAGGCCGCGACGAGCGCCCGCAGGTGTGCGGCGGTGACGGCGGGCTGGTCGCAGACGGTGATGATGATGGCGTCGCAATGGCCTGCGGCGTCTAGGGCGGCATTGAGGGCGGCAACCAGCGAGCTGGCCATGCCGGATGCTGCGGCGGAATTCTCGACGATACGCAGTGGCAGACCGGCAAGCAGGGAGCGATGATCGGCGGCGCGTGGGCCGAGCACCACGATGGGCATGACGAGGCCGGCGTCGAGCAGCAGGCGGGTGGCGCGCGTGAGCATTGGGACGCCGCCGATGAGCGTGGACTGCTTGTCTGCGCCGAAGCGCTGGCTGCTGCCGGCGGCGAGCAGGATGCCGGTGACGCGGCCCATGTCCGTGCCTGCGGTTGCGCCTTGGGCGGTCATACCGCCAACCGTAGCAGGCCACGCGATGACCTGAGTAGACTATAAGTATGCAGGAACATGCCCGCATGATGGCTGCCTTCTCGGACCTAAAGGGTGCAGATGGCGTGTGCGTGCTGGCCACAGTGGTGGGCACGCGGGGATCGTCCTATCGCTCGCCAGGAGCGCGGATGCTGATCCTGCCGGATGGCTCGCGCATTGGCGCGGTGAGCGGCGGGTGCCTGGAAGGCGAGTTGTGCCGGCGCGCGCACTGGTGGACCTCCGAATCGCGCGCGGTGCTCAAGACTTTCGATACCTCCATGCAAGAGGACAACGAAGGCTTTGGCCTGGGCTGCGGCGGCGGGATCGATCTGCTGCTGGAGCGGCTTGACCGCGACGACGCAATGGCCGAGCGGCTTAACCGCGACGACGCAATGGCAGAGCGGCTTGAATCGCACAACAGCACGACGCATCCGCTGCTGGCGCAGCAGCGCGTGACCGAGAGCCGGGAGGCTGCAGCGCTGGCCGTGGTGCTGGAGGCGACGGCGAGTTCCGGTCTCCGTGTGGGCGAGCGGTTTGCGCGGGAGCATGCGCAGCAGTATCCGGAGGTTGCCGGGTTGCTCGAGCGTGCGGTGGAGACCGGGTATTCGTTCACAGCGGAGCTACGTGAGAGCCCGCTGGCGGGCTGCCGCATATTCTTCGAGGCGCTGACGCCACCTGTGCAGATGCTGGTGTGCGGTGCGGGGACGGATGCGCAGCCGATGGCGGCGCAAGCCGCGGCGCTGGGCTGGAGCGTGGTAGTGCTGGACCAGCGTGCCGACTTTGCCCGGGCGGCACGCTTTCCCGATGCGCATGTGATCGTGGCCAGGGATGCTGCGGCGCTTGAGCATTTGCGGCTCGATCAGCGGACATCGGCGATTGTGATGAGCCACAGTTTTGCGCAGGACACGTTCTTTCTTGAATTGCTGCTGGCACAGCCGCTCGGGTATCTCGGGGTGCTGGGGTCGCGGCGGCGGACGCTGGACCTGCTGGCGCGGCTGGGGCGCGATGCCATGCCTCCCGATCTGCATGCACCGGCCGGGCTCGACATCGGAGCAGAGACGCCGGAGCAGATTGCGCTCTCTATCCTGAGCGAGGTGCAGGCGACGTTTGCCAACCGCCCGGGCGGTCGCGCTGCGCGAGCGCGATGGCAGCATCCATGGGCGGGAATTGCGCGGGGATCATCCCGACGAGGCCGGCGAGCGGGCGCAATCGATACGCGACTGCGGCCTTTTGTAAGTACCGTTACCGCCACCCCCACCCCCCTCCCGTACCGGGAGGCTGGTGTGTAACTCCTGCGGATACAATAACCTGGAAGGCCTCCCGAGGCCTAAATTCGTCCAGACACTAGGGTTATCGGTAAATTCGTCTTCCGAAAAGACTTACGTCCGACGGGGTCAGCCATTTGTCACTGCGGCTGATCTGTTTTGCGTGCCTCTATTTCAAGGCTAGCAAATTGAGTGGGGTGAATCGGCAGATTTCTGCGAGTCTGCTGCTCTCGGTTCCCGATTTGAGCTATTCGAAGTCATCGGCGATGGATGCCAACTTGTTCAGAAGTGCGGAGGTGATCTGCGTCCACTCCTCGTCGAGAGGCAACGTGCAGCGCGGCTGGTGTGCGCGGCTGTACCAGTACGTGGAGTTCGCGATGTCGCCTTCCTTGCGGTGGAGGTAGGCGTGCACCCAGGCGGCGTCCACTGATTCTTCGGCCTGCGCGATCTCGTGCGCCTGGTTCCAGTCGCCTTTGGCTTCCCACCATAGGGCAGCAAGGAGGGGCGGGAGATTTGTTGGCGGGCTGGATTGATCCAGAGTGGCGCGGAATTGGGCGAGGGTCATTTGTTGGATTTTAGATGGCCGTGGCAAATTGCCTGTGAAGCGGATACCAGTCTCCTGAGTCATTCCTTAGCTCAGATCAATTCGCACTTATATGTGGAACTCAGACTCGGGAGAGTAGAACTTATCTCATAAATCGACGAGCCAGGTTTGGGCCGCCCTCGGCATAACTTTCGTATTGCCGGTCATACGTTCGGTGGCAGAGAAAAGCCTACTGCGCAGGCGCCGTCATCTCGAAGGTCACCGTTTTGGTACGCAGCCATCGATGGGATGACGGGTCCATAACCTCCGCGTAGGCCGTGTACCTGCCGGGCGCGCTTAAATCGTAAAGATAGGCCAGCTGAAATTTGCGAACTAACGAGTCGCCAGCACCGCCCTCCGGCCACACTATTTCAGGACCAACCATGTCGTCACTCCGCAGGGGCACATCGCCCTGACGAAGTCTGCCGGTGAACTGTCGCTGAACAAGCGTTGTTGGCGCTTCTCTACCTTTTCCGTAGACATACATCCGATACATAGAGTCACCGATGCTCACCGGCCGATCGGTCATGTTGTAGACGGTCAAAATGGCCCAGGGCGTTTGACCGACTTGAACTTGCTCTGTTTGCATTTTCAGCGATGCGGCAAGTGCATTGCTGTTCGAGGCAGTCTGCGTGGCCTGGCCGGGTGCAACGATGCTGCTGAATAACACCGTGAGGATGGAGGCGATGCGCAACCCAGTATTGAACGGAGCACTCATGGCTCTGACCTTTCAGGTTCCCCGATTCTACGCAAAGCTTGGCAAGAGAATTTTTGAGAAATCGGCTAGCTAAGAAGAAATCGGGCCGTTAAGAAGAAGTGATCCCAGCTTCCGGTTGGCGGACGATCCGCTCCGAACTAACTGCTGGCTTCACCCCTGACCAGGTCCACGCCTGCCAGATGATGACCGAGGTGGCTACAGTTTCGATCGTTGCGAAGAACACGTACTCAGGAAAAGCGGGCGGCCTGCCCCATCCGGCCAGAGGCGGAACGAAGGTCAGGAAACCGTTGACAAGGGTCACAATGCCACCCGCGATGATATTCGCCAACCGGTTCGCTCTAAACGGAAGCAGTCGACACGCGAGAATCATGGCGATGGGTATTTCCATCAAGACCGCTGAACCCAGCAGAGCCCATGGGGAGAGAGGCTCGAATGAATTTCGCGCGCCAGCAATCGCGAACAGGGCAACGACGTCCGCATACAGGTAGTTCAATAACGCGAAGATCCACAGTAGAGACAACCGCTCCTTTGTGTCGTGCATGTCTGTGTCGTGCATGTCACCTCCTACGAGTCTGCCTTCCATGCAGACTCGAGTTCGACCGCTGGATGGGAAGATACCGGGAGCTTGTCTGATTCCCTGGAAACAATGCATCCCGGCTGCGCTAGGATGGGGCACCCGGCGCCTGAGATAGCGTTTGGGTGGACGGTGATGAGGTTCTTTCGCAGCCGCACCATGCGCAGAACCGTTGCTCGGTCGCGATGGCGTGGCCGCACTGCGGACACGGTATGGTGATTGGCCGGCGCAGCGCGAAGTAGAGGAGAAATCCGAGCAGGTTCGGGACCAGGAGAGCGACCAGCATCCAGAGGACGGGCTGCATGCCGCGGCGTTGAGCGTCTCCATAGACGTACCCGAGACAGAGAAGCCAGATGGCGGCCAAGGAGCCGAAGAACAGACCGATCCCCTTGCCGACGAGGGATTCCAGCACCGGCAATGCGACGTTATTGCCGACGAGTCGACCATGGACGGCTCCAGCGATCAGCCCGATGAGCACAGCGCAGCAGAAGACGGCGCAGGCGGCGATGCGAACCGGCTTCGGCACAACACTCAGAAATTGCCGGAGTTTCATAGGACACTTCCTTTCTTGTTCATCGATCGGGCAGGAAGCAGAAGCAAAGCCGGAAGGAAGAGGCAGAAGCACAGCGAAGGAAGAACCCACAAAGCGAGGACCCCGGTCTGTGTTTTCGCCGGCTCCAAGTGAAGAAGACCAGCGAGCGGGTTGCCGAGATGCAATGCGGCAAGGGAACCGACGATGGTGAGCAGAAGCGCGGCGATGCAGGTGTGCACGATACGCCGACGGGCTGGCTGCGCGCCTTCGAGTTGCTGCGCGCGTTGCGCAAGTGCTGCGAAGACTTTTGCCTGGAGGTCCGCATTTGCCGGGAAGGAGAATCCGCCGAGGCCGGCAATGGCGCGGCGGTTGTCGTCAGCGTATTTCTGGCACGCGGCACACTCGTGCAGGTGGTCGTGGAGAGAATGATTCTCCGTGGACGAGAGCTCACCGGCGAGCGATCTGTCGATGAGGTGGCGCATGGATTGATGAAGGTCAGTTTGCATGCTGTGCTTCCTCCAGTTGCGCCCGCAGCGCGGCGAGGCCCCGGTAGATTCTTGAAGAGACGGTGGTGAGTGGAACGCCGACGACGGTGGCTATTTCCTGAAGAGACAGGTCTTCCTGAAAACGCAGGACGAGCGCTTCGCGATAGATCGGCTCCAGAGTTTCGAGAGTGTGTGCGAGGCGTTGCGCGTCCTCTGTGCGTGCCGCCAGCTCGAAGGGCGACGGATCATGCGAAGCCAGCGATAGCGGCTTGCGATCCTGTTCCGGAGAGTGGCTCGCATAAGAATTGCTCGCGTCATCGCTGGAATCCAGACTGCTTGAATCCAGACTGAAGATGCGCCGCTGACGCAGATGGTCGATGGTGAGATTGCGGGCGATGGCGAAGAGCCAGGGCTCGAAACGCGAATGGCCATCGTAAGAACGGCCGCGCTCGAGAACACGCAACCATGTCTCCTGCACGAGGTCATCGACGGAATCGCGGCGTCCGAGCAGATAGATGAGGTAGCGGACGAGACGGAACTGATACTCGACGACGAGGGCGTGCAGGAGGGCTACGTCTCTGTGACGAAGGCCGCGTGCAATTCGCTGCGTATCGGTGTTCCCGGCCACGGCCATTGTCCCGTCGTATTCAAACATACGAGGGGTATACGGAGGACGGGACGGGAAATTACGCATGGATGTTGGTCGTAAGCAAAATAATCCCACCCTAGCTGCGCTAGGATGGGGCACCCGGCGCTTTTAGAAACGAGGGAGAGATGAATTTAAGAAGCTTCGCAGTGGCAACTGGTGTGACGTTGTTGCTTGTTTCGGCGGGGCACGCACAGCAAAGCCGGTGGGCGTCGGCCGATGACAAGACCGCGAAATACATGATCGACATGGAACGCAAGTGGGCTGAGGGTGCATGCGTTGATAACGGCGTCGTCGCCGGCCTGCTTGCGGACGATTTCCAAGGCACATCCACGAAAGGTGCACGCTTCAGCAAAGCCGACGAGCTGAAGGACGAGAAGGGCGCACATACCGCTCATGATTGCGGACTCGAGGAGGCCAAAGTGCACTTCTTCGGAGACAGCATCGCCATGGTCTACGGAAGCGAACACGCGGTCGGCAAAGACAGCTCCCAGCCGAGCGCAAAAGTGTGTCAGGTTTGGACGGATACGTGGCTCAAACGCGGCGGTACGTGGCACATCATCGCCTCGCAGGATAATCGCGTGGAATGTAAGTAACTAAAGAAGACGTGTCGATCGGGCGCCCGCCTGAACTTGTCGATATTGGCCGGCTGTTGTGAATGGCCAATGTGGAGTGAGAAATCTGCTGTCAGCCTTGCGTCGTCTGCTGACGAGGACCTAAAGCTCAACCGCCTTGTTAGCAACTAGCGATTTCGCCTTCTCGATGAAATCCACCAACGGCATGGACCCCTGGTCGCCTTTGCCTCTGACTCTTACGCTGACTGCGCCGGCTTGCTGCTCCTTGTCGCCGAAGACGAGGAGGTAGGGGATTTTCTGCATGGTCAGGTCGCGGATCTTGGCGTTCATCTTTTCGTTGCGGCTGTCGAGCTCGACGCGCAGGCCCGCGGCTTTGAGCTGCTCTTCGAGCTTCTTGCCATAGTCGTTGTGACGTTCTGCGATAGGGACCAATCCGACCTGCACGGGCGCTAGCCAGAGCGGGAAGTTTCCGGCGTAGTGCTCGATGAGGACGCCGAAGAAGCGCTCCACCGAGCCGAAGAGCGCGCGGTGCACCATGACGGGCTGGTGGCGCTCGCCGTCTTCTCCGACGTATTCGAGCTCGAAGCGCGCGGGCAGGTTGAAGTCGAACTGCACGGTGGAGAGCTGCCAGAGGCGGCCGATGGCGTCGACGAGTTTGATGTCGATTTTGGGGCCATAGAACGCGCCTTCACCGGGGATCTCGGTGTAAGGGATGTTCTTGCGGCCGAGTGCGCGCTTGAGCGAATCGATGGCGTGCTGCCAGTCCTCCGGCGAGCCGGGGTAGTCCTGCGGCCTGCTGGGATCCCACACCGAAAGCTCGACCTTGAACTCGTGGAAGCCAAATGTGGTGAGCACAGCCTGCGCGAAGTCCATGCAGGCGACGACTTCGTCTTCGATCTGACCGGGGGTGCAGAAGATATGAGCGTCGTCCTGGGTAAAGCCGCGCACGCGCAGGAGGCCATGCATGGTGCCGGAGCGCTCGTAGCGGTAGACGCTGCCCAACTCGGCGAGGCGCACGGGCAGATCGCGATAGCTCTTGGGCGAGTTCTTGTAGATCAGGATGTGGAAGGGGCAGTTCATGGGCTTCATGCGGTAATCCGCATCGTCGAGCTCCATGGGGGTAAACATATTCTGCGCGTAGTAGCCTTCGTGGCCGCTGGTCTGCCAGAGGTTGACGCGGGCGACGTGCGGTGTGTAGACCATATCGTAACCGCGACGGATGCATTCTTCGCGCATCCAGTCTTCCATGATCTTGCGGATGATGCCGCCCTTGGGATGGAAGAAGACGAGGCCGGGGCCGGCGAGCTCCTGGATGGAGAAGAGGTCGAGCTGCTTGCCGAGGACGCGATGGTCGCGGCGTGCGGCTTCCTCCAGGCGGGCGAAGTGCTCGTCCATCTCTTTTTTGGAGAAGAAGGCGGTGCCGTAGATGCGCTGGAGCTGCGGGTTCTTCTCGTCGCCGAGCCAGTAGGCGCCGGCGAGCGACAGCACCTTGAAGGCCTTGACGCGACCGGTGGAGGGCACGTGGGGGCCGCGGCAGAAGTCGACAAAGGTGCCGTTGCGGTAGAGCGAGATTTCATCGCCCGGTTTGGTGAAGCGCTCGATGAAGTGGACCTTCATGAAGTCGCCTTCGGCGCGGTAGTCGGCGAGTCCCCGCTCGCGCGACTCGAACTCGCGGACGAAGGGCTCGTCGCGTCCGACGACTTCGGCCATCTTGAGCTCGATCGCGGAGAGGTCGTCGGTGGTGAAGGGCGTGGGCCGATAAAAATCGTAGAAGAATCCGGCATCGGTCGCGGGGCCATGGCCGAGCCGGGCTTCGGGGAAGAGCTCGAGGACGGCGGTGGCCATGACGTGCGCGGCGGAGTGGCGCACGACCTGGAGCGTGTCGGGATCCTTTTCGGTGAGGAGCTGGAGGTGGACGTCTTCGTGGAGCGGCGCACGGAGGTCCACGAGGCGCTCGGCCGAGGCATCGGGCGCGGCGTACATGGCTTGTTCGCCGGGCTCGGATTTTTCATCGCCGGGTACGGCTTCGGTATGCGCGGGCTGGTGCGAAGCAGGGTGGGCAGGCCGGACGCGTGCGACGACGGCGGCGGCGGCGAGGCGCGGCGAGATGGACATGGCGACATCGTGCGCGGTGGAGCCGGCGGGGAGCTGCTTGATGGAGCCGTCGGGGAGGTGGATCTGGATCTGGTTGTCGGACATGGTCAGTCCTAAGGATAGGGGAGTCGCGGAGGTGCGTCGAGGCAGGCGCGGCATCGAGCCCTCGCACTTTCCCCTTGCGCTTCTACAGGTGGCGGTGTAGTTCTTCTGTAGAAGCGAAAGGTAAGCCATTGACCGCTGAACGTATCGATCTTCCGCAGGGCACATTGGATCTGCTGATTTTGCGGACGCTTTCCCTGGAGCCGCAGCACGGCTGGGCGATTTCCGAGCGGGTGCAGCAGGTGTCGAGCGATGTGCTGCGCATTCAGCAGGGGTCGTTATATCCAGCGCTGCACCGGCTGGAACGGCGAGGGTGGATCAAGGCGCGGTGGGGCACATCGGAAAACAATCGCCGCGCGAAGTATTACGAGCTGACGCGCACCGGGCGGAAGCAGCTGGAAGCGGAGACCGAAAGCTGGCGGAAGTTGACGGCGGCGGTGGCCCAGGTTCTGGAAAGTGTGTGAGGTGCTGCGATGTGGAACGAACTGGATACTTCCCTGCGGGCGCTGGGTTTTCGCCTACGAGCGCTGTTTCGCCGTGATGCTGAAGAGACGGAGCTGAACGAGGAGCTTCGCTTTCATTTCGAACACCAGGTGGAAAAGTACAAGCTGTCCGGCATGCCGGAGGCGGAGGCGCGTCGCAGGGCGCGGCTGGTGTTTGGCGGGCATGAGCAGGTGAAGGAAGACTGCCGCGAGGCGCGCGGGACGAGCTTTGTCGAAAATGCGCGGCAGGATGTGCGCTATGCCATGCGGCAGTTACGGGCGAATCCTACGTTTGCGATTGTGATTGTGCTCACGCTGGCGTTGAGCATCGGGGCGAACAGCGCGATCTTCAGCGTGATCAACGGCGTGTTGATCAAGCCGCTGCCGTATCGGCAGCCGGAGAAGCTGGTCCGCATTTTTTTCACCAATGCACTTTTCCCCAAATTTCCGCTCAATCCGTTTGACTTTCGCGACTTCCGGGCACGTAACAAATCCTTCGAGGGGCTGGCAGCTTTCACGCGCGGCGATGTGCAACTCTCCGGTTCGGGTGAGCCGGTGCGGCTGAATGGGATCTCCATTACCTCCGGATATTTTCGTGTGCTTGGCCTGACTCCGAGGTTAGGGCACGAGTTCGATGAGAAGGCAGAGATTCCGGGCAATGGGCTGCAGGTGATCCTGAGCGATCGCGTGTGGCGCGAGCGCTTTGGTGCGGCGCCGGACATTCTCGGACGCAAGATCATGTTGAACGCGCAGCCCTTCACGGTGGTCGGCGTGATGCCGCGAGGTACTGCGCATCCGGGCAATGAGTATCAGCCTTTGGCCTATGGCGAAAACGTCGATGTATGGCGCCCGTTTTCCTTCGAAGGCGACCCCTCCAACCGCTCATCGCACTTCATGGAGGGCGTAGGACGACTGAAGCAGAATGTAACGCTTGCGCAAGCCAACGCGGAAATGAATGCGCTGCTCACGCAGATTGGCAAGGAACACGGCGGCTATGGCGGCTGGAAGCTGCTGGTGATTTTGCTGAGTGACGAAGTCGTGGGAGCAAGCCGGCAGTTGCTGCTGGTGCTGCTGGCAGCAGTGGGCATGGTGCTGCTGATTGCGTGCGCGAATGCAGCGAACCTGATGCTGACGCGCGCAGCAGCACGGCAGCGGGAGATCTCGGTGCGGGTGGCGCTGGGCGCGCAGCGTTCCCGCGTCGTACGCCAGCTGCTAACCGAAAGCCTGCTGATCGGCTGCTTAGGAGGTGCCTTGGGGCTGGCGATGGCGCTGGTGGGCGTCAAGCTGCTGGTCTCGCTCTTACCGGCAAATTTTCCTCGCGCGCACGACATTCATGTGAGCGCTCCGGTCTTTCTCTTCACGCTGCTGGTCAGCGTGATGACGGGCGTTCTCTTCGGCCTGGCGCCCGCGTTGCAAGCGTCGCGGATGGATCCGCGCGAGGGCTTGCATAAAGGAGGGCGCGCAACGACCGGCGGCGGACGTCAAAGCAGGCTGCGCAATGCGCTGGTGGTGTCGGAAGTGGGTCTGGCGTGCGTGCTGCTGATCGGAGCGGGCCTGATGCTGCGCAGCCTGCTGAACCTGATGCATCTCAATCCCGGATTCCAAACGGAGCATGTTCTGACAGCGATGCTTTCGCTGCCTCGTGAACGCTACAAACTCGATGAGGACAGGACGCGGTTTTACCAGCAGCTTCTGAGGGGCGTGCAGCCGTTACCAGGCGTCGAGAGTGCGGGCCTGGGCAGCGATCTGCCGTGGACAGGCTACAACGACAATGCGGGTTTCAATATCGAGGGCAAGCAGCCTCCGCC
Organism: uncultured Acidobacteriaceae bacterium; assembly: GCA_963757575.1. GTDB lineage: Bacteria > Acidobacteriota > Terriglobia > Terriglobales > Acidobacteriaceae > KBS-83. The sequence continues at coordinate 304,552 of CAVWSD010000001.1, read as the reverse complement.
GCATGAGGAATTCCATGGGCGCTATCACATGGCGAGTCCGGATTATTTCCGCGCGCTCGGAACGCGGTTGCTGCGTGGACGCTTCTTCACCGATGCCGACAACAAAGATGCGCCGAAAGTGATCATCATCAATCACGCGCTGGCGGACCGCTACTGGCCGGGCGAAGATGCGGTGGGAAAGCGAATCACCTTTGAAGACCATCCCAAAAACGACAAGGACTGGCTGAGAGTGGTGGGCGTTGTTGGAGATGTGAAGGACCAGCCGAACAGCCCGGGAACAGAACCTGCGTTCTGGTGGCCTGCATACCAGGTTTCAAATCCCTTCCCCAATGTGTTGCTCGTGGTGCGTGCAGAATCCGATCCGCAACTGCTGATCGGCGCAATACGGAATCAGACAAACCATCTGGATCCGGCGCTTGCGGTGGCGGATGTGCAATCGATGGATCAGATCGTCACCGCCTCGGTGGCGACACCGCGCTTCGCCTTTGTTCTGGTGGGGTTATTCGGTGGACTGGCTATCATGCTTGCGGCGATCGGCACCTATGGCGTGATCGCCTACTCGGTGAGCCAGCGGACGCCGGAATTTGGTCTGCGCATGGCGCTGGGTGCGCGCCGCTTCGATGTTCTGCGGCTCGTTCTGGTGCAGGCCGCGAAGCTGATTCTGTCGGGCACGGTAATCGGAGTGCTGCTGGCGCTGGTGGTGGCGCGTGGATTGAAGAGCCTGATCTATGACGTCAGCCCGGCGGATCCATTGACCTTCACGGCGATTGGACTGGCGGTGATCGCCATTGCAATCGTGGCTTGCTACATACCGGCGCGGAGGGCTACAAAGGCGGATCCCATGGTGGCTTTGCGGGCGGAGTGATGTGCGGGGGAAGGCAGCGGCTGCAGGAGCGTCGCTGCCCGTGACGGAATTGCCCGGCTAATTACCGCCATTTGTGGTGCTGGGGACATCTGCGGTGCCCTGATGGAAGACCGCCATCCACTTGCCATTCTTCTTCTGCCAAAGGGAGTTGTCGTGCTCCGCAGCTTGCACGGTTTTTCCATTGCAGGTCATGCTCTGAGTCTCTGCATACGACACGAGAACCAGATCCGGCGAGAGCCACTTGTACGTGAAGCCAGACACGGTCGGATTCGTGACGGTGCATGCGTTGGACTTGAGTCCTTCCATCACATCGGCCTTGTTCGCAGCTTTCCATCCGGGACCGAGCGCGACGATGTTGTCATCGAGGTAGTTCACAAACGGTGCGGTGTCGTGGGCGGCAGCGGCCTGATCCAACTCGGTTTCCATCTTTTGGAGATTCGCCTCAACCGCCGGGTCGCCGTTCATGGTGGACATGGCAGGAGTCGCGGCTGCAGCTCCCGTGTTCTGGGGAGTGGTGGTAGCCGTGGTTTGCGAGAACGCAATACTCGTACTGAGCAGGAACAGCGTGCAATAGGCCCTGATCGTAGTTTTCATATTTGCTCTCCTGATTGCATTTGGCCCAGCGGAACACTAGCCCTCCGTCAGAGGGGCGTCAAGCACTTCAACGGGATGCTCGGGCATCAGCAATTGCGGACAAGAAAAAGGAGGGCAATGGCCCTCCTCCTCTTTCGTCAATTTTGACTAGTTCTTGCTATTTCTGCTCGGGCACTGCTCCGAGGAAGACATCCTTCAGCGGGGCGGTTTGCTGCTCGCGCAGCTCGGGATGGGGCATGGGTTTGCGGGGCATCATCTCGTCGCGCATGGCTGCGTTGTAGAGGAAGATGGCCTCGACGGTCGAGATCTGCGCGAGGTCTGCGGGTTGCAGGCGCTCGTAGGTGTCCATATTGGAGTGGTGGGTGCGGCTCTCGTAGTCCATCGGGTCCTGGATGAACTGGAAGCCAGAGAGACCAACGGCGTCGAAGGAAAGATGGTCGGTGCCGCCGGTGTTGCGCATGGTGATGGTGCTGACGCCCAGGTCCTTGAGCGGCGCGATCCACTGGCGGAAGATCGGCTCGACCGCGGCGTTGCCCTGGAGATAGACGCCGCGGATTTTTCCGGTGCCGTTATCGACGTTGAAGTAGACATCGAGCGTCTTCCATTCCGGCTTGGTTTCAATGGGGCCTGCGGCTTTGCGGACGAACTCAGGCACCTTCATCGATTCCGGATCGGTGGCGAGCGGGTAGGAGCCGAAGTGCTCCTTCACGTAGCCCTTCGAACCGAAGAGGCCTTCTTCCTCGCCGCTCCACAGCGCGATGCGGATGGTGCGCCGCGGGTGGATGTCGAGCGCTTTGAGGATGCGGACAGCTTCCATCGCGACGACCGAGCCTGCGCCGTTATCCGTGGCGCCGGTGCCGGCAGCCCATGAGTCCAGATGGCCGCCGACCATGACGATCTGGTCCTTGAGAGTGGGATCGGTGCCGGGAATTTCGGCGATGGTGTCGAAGCCGTGCTGGTGGTCGCCGGTGAATTTGGTTTCGACGTTCATCTCCAGCGTGACCGGGACATGCTGTTTGAGCAGGCGATAGACGCGGCCGTAGTTTTCGATGGCGGTGACGACGACAGGAACCTTGACCGCCTTGTCTGCTTTATAGGGTTGCGAGCCGAGCGCGGCGCCGTTGTCGTCGAAGAATGTACCGCCCGAGCCGCCGCTGTTCTTGCCGTCGCGGCTGGGCAGGATGACGCCCGCGACCTTCTCCTCCGCGAGGAAGGCAGCGATCTTGTCGTGCAGCGCGGCGCGCTTCAGGTACGCCTCTATGCGGCGCTGAAGGTCGCGATTGGGACCGGCTTCGTATTGCGCGAGCTCTTCGAGGTCCTTGTCGGTGTAGCGCTCGAAGAGTGGCTTGTCCACGGGCGGAACGTCGCGCATTTCGCCGAGGAGAACGATCTTGCCGGAGAGCTTGCCCTTGTACTTGTCGATGTCCTTTTCGTCGTCGATGACGACGTTGACAGCTTCGCCGGAGACAGCGCCGCTGGTGGCGGGCGACCACGGCGTGGCCTGCGCGATGAAGGGCGCGCTGTCCGGCGCAGTCATGCGGACCCAGGTGTTGATCTGCTGCCATCCCATGCCGAACTCGCCCCAGTCTTCGAGGTGGGCGTTGACGAGGCCGAGGCGCGTGAGCTGATCGCGCGTCCAGTCGTTGGCCTTCTGCATATTGGGCGAGCCGGTGAGGCGCCCGCCGATATCGTCGTCGAGCGCAGAGGCGAGCTCCATCACATGCGAGTGGCTGAGGCCTTCTTCACGAATGCGGGCGTAGGCATTGAGATCGAGCTTCTCGACGGCGGGCTGCGGCGCATCCCACGGATTGGCTTCGGGCGCGGTTGCGGCGCCGTGGGCTTTCTTGTCGGGTTTCGATGCGGCGGAGATGGGTGTGATAGGGAGGGCGAGAATAGCGCCGGCCAGCGCGAGGAGCGCGGCCGCGCGGAGCGTGTGCATAGGGTGGAGCCTCCAGAAAAAGTACAGTCGGCAGGAAGAATAGCACTTGCCGTGCGGGGGAGCGGCGGTACTTGCCGCAACGGGCAGAAGCGCCGCTGGTGCATTTTGCGGGGGCTTCTCCCTTTGCTCGCGTGCAATTCATTCTGGTGGTGGCCTATGGAGCTATGGGAGAGGCGTGCTGATTCGCATCTGAAACCGAAGTATGTGAGGGATTATGCCGAAGCTGATGGCGGGTCGCAGAAGTTCTCGAGCAGCGTTGATAGCGCTGATTGTTGTGAGTGGGACGGCCATGCACGCGACGGCGCAACAGCAGCCGGATGCGCGCACCATCGTTGCGGAGAGCGAATCGATCCACACGGCGAATGGCGTGGAGATCCGCGAGGCGGTGACGATTGGTGGGATAAAGCAGTGGATCACGGTACGCGGCAAGGACCTGAACAATCCGCTGCTGCTGTATGTGCATGGCGGCCCGGGCGACGCGATGATGGGGGCGAGCTGGACCTTTCAGCGGCCCTGGGAGGATTACTTCACGGTGGTGCAGTGGGACCAGCGGGCGTCGGGTAAGACGTACGCGGGCACTGACTGGGACGCGGTAAAGCCAACGCTGAAGGTGGAGCGCTTCGTCGACGATGCAGAGGAGCTGGTCCAGTATCTGCGCACGAAATATCACAAGCGGAAGATCGTGCTGCTGGGCCACTCGTGGGGCTCGGTGATTGCCACGGAGCTGGCGCAACGGCATCCGGAGTGGTTCTCGGTCTATGTGGGGACAGGGCAGGTGGTGGATACGCGCGAGAGTGAGCGCTTGGGCTACGAGGAGACGCTGAAGCAAGCGCGCGCGGAGAACAATGCGCAGGCGGTGAAGGATCTGCAGGCGATTGCGCCGTATCCGGAAGCGAGCGGTCCGATCTCATTCGATAAGACCATGAAGGAACGAAAGTGGCTGGTGTACTACGGCGGATATACGTGGCGGAACAGGAACGACCATTACGGCGACCTGTTGCGGCTGAGTCCGGACTATACCGATGCCGATGTGAAGGGCTATGAGCTGGGCGATGAGCGATCACCGCGGGTGATCTGGCCGGAGTTCACGGAGATCAAGTTCTGGAAGCAGAATGTCTTTCGCTGCCCGGTGGTGCTGTTTCAGGGGAGCCACGATCTGAATGTGTCCTATGTGCTGGTGGGTCGCTGGTTCGATACGTTGCAGGCACCGTCCAAGAAGCTGGTGTGGTTCCCCAATTCAAGCCACATGGTGATGATGGAGGAGCCGGGGCGCACGTTCTATCACCTGATGACGGATGTGCGACCGCTGGCGATTGCCGGGGAGAAGGCCGTTGCGCAATGACGCGTTATTCCTCGCTTGAGAGATCGGCGTCGGGGCGATGTTTTGGTGCGCGCAGCCAGTAGAGAACGGTGAGCAGCGCGACGAATGGGATGCCGTAGAGAAGCATGGAGCGGAAGCCCGGGGTGAAGACGGAAGTGATCAGGACGGCAATCAGCAGGGCGGCACCGAGCAGCGTAGTCCACGGCGCCCCGAACATTCTGAAGTCGCCGGATGCGGCGACGTGTTGGCGGCGGAAGGCGAGATGCGTAATGAAGATCATGAGCCACGCGAAGAGAGCGCCGAAGATGGAGATGGAGAAGATGAGGGTGAAGGCGGCAGTGGAGTAGAGGGTGTACATCACGGCTGCAACCACGATTCCTGCCGAGGAGACAAAAAGCGCCGCGACGGGCACGCCGGCGCGGCTGAGGCGACCAAGCGCGGCGGGCGCGTAGCCAGCGCGAGCGAGTGAGAAGAGCATGCGGCTGGTGATGTAGAGCTGGCTGTTCATAGCGGAGAGCGCCGCGATGAGCACCACCAGGTTGAGCACACCGGCCGCATACGGAATGTGCGAGACCTGCATGACGCGGACGAAGGGACTGGTGGTGGTGCCGGCCAGATTCCACGGGACGATGGCGAGCATGACCGCGATAGTGAGCAGATAAAAGAGCACGAGGCGGATGGCGGTGGAGCGAAAGGCGCGGGTGATGGCAACGCGTGGGTCGCGCGCTTCACCGGCAGCGACGGCGATCATCTCCACGCCGAAGTAGCTGAAGATGGCAACGAGCACCGCTTCCCACATGCCGCGGAAGCCGAGGGGGAAGAAGCCTCCGTGCGCGGTGTAGAGGTGCAATCCCATACCAGCGGAATGAGGGGTGAAGAAGAGGATTGCGCCGGCGAGCAGGAGAAAGCCGACGATGGCGAGGATCTTGATGAGGGAGAAGGTGTACTCGAGCGTGCCGTAGACGCCGACCTGCAGCGTATTCATGGCGACGAGCGCCGCAGCGAAGATAGCGATCCAGACCAGGCCGGGAACCGACGGAAACCAGAGCCGCATGTAGACCGCGATGGCGGTGACTTCTGTGCCGACGCCGAGAACGGTTGCGGACCAGTAGCAGTAGCGCACGAGAAAGCCCGCGAGCGGGCCCAGGTAGTGACCAGCGAAAGCGCCGAACGATCCGGCGATGGGATGCGCTACGGTCATCTCTGCCAGGCAGCCCATGAGCAGCAGCGCGATGATCGCGGCGACCAGATAGCTGAGCAGGACAGAGGGGCCGGCGAGTTGGATGGCGAAGGCACTGCCAAGGAAAAGGCCGGTGCCGATAGCACCACCGATGGCGATCATCGAGAGCTGGCCCGAGGTGAGCGAGCGCTGCAGATGCTGACCGGAGGCTTCCGGAGACATCACTTGCGTGGACATGGGCTCACCGGTGGAGCAGTGTCAATGTACGGGGGCGGAGTGGATGATAGCACTGAGCTCGTGGATGGTGTGCTCGAGCTCATGGTCCGCGGTGTAGAAGTGCGGAGAGATGCGGATGCCCGCGCCGGGACGATGGTCGACGAGGATCTCACGGCGGAGAAGCTCGGCGGTGACGCGCTCGCCCTCCGGCACATCGAGGATGAGGACGCCGCCGCGGCGCGCCGGATCGCGCTGACTGCGGACGGAAATCCCGGCGTCGTCGGCAAGCTCGATGAGCCGCGTGGTCTGGCGAACGGACTTGGCGCGAATGCTGTCGACGCCGATTTCGTTCACTATCTGATACCCGGCGCGTGCGGCGTAGAGGCCGGGAATGTTGGGCGTGCCGCCGAGAAAACGGAAGGCGTCTGGCGCGTAGTCGATGGGGCCGCCTGCGAAGTCGAAGGGCGCGCGATGCGCCTGCCAGCCGACGGCGGCAGGTTCGAGCAGCGACCATAGATCGCGGCGGACGTAGAGATAGCCTGCGCCGGGGCCGCCGAGCAACCACTTCACTGATCCGCCGACGGCAAAATCGACATCGAGCGCGCGGACGTTGACGGGCAGGATGCCGGCGGACTGATAGAGGTCCGCGACAACGTATGCGCCGACTGCGTGCGCGCGACGGATGACAGCATCGAGGTCCTGCACGTAGGAGGAGCGAAAGGCGACGTGCGAGATGCTGACCAGGCGGGTCTCTTCGTCGATGGCGTCTAGCAGCGGTGCAAGCGGCAACGTCATGCCATCGGGCGAAGGAACAGTGACGATACGGGCGCCCTGACGTGCGAGGCCGTGATAGATGTAGTCGTTCGAGGGGAAGTTCAGCCCCTCGGTGATGATCTTGTTGCGGCGTTCCTGCCAGTTGAAGCAGGAGGCGACAACCCACTGGCCGGTGGAGGCGTTCTGGTTCATGACCACTTCGCCGGGACCTGCGCCAATGATGGATGCGATCAGATCGCCGACGGTGACAGACATCTCCCACCAGCCCTCATGCCAGGCGCGAACGCCACGGGTGGCCCAGGTGTCGGTGTACTCCGCGAGCGAATCCACGGTGCGACGGGGCATGGCGCCGAGCGAGTGGCTGACCATATAGGTGGTGCGGGCAAGGATGGGGAACTCATCGCGCCATGCGAGCAGCGGGTCAGACGTGAGTGAAGCCGTAGGGGTGGGCGAAGCCATAGAAAGGTTCTATATCAAGTCCGCGGCGGCTGGCTTACGGGCGAAGATGTAGGCGCGGCGGCTCTGATGCTCTACTTCCGGTGCGTAGGGCTCGCGCTCGATCACTTCTTCGACGGTGAAGCCGGCAGCCTCCAGATCGCGCTGCGTTGCCAGCGGCTGAAGGAAATGGAAATCCATGCTGACGGGGCGACCCAACCACTCATCCCGGTGCAGGGTTTCGTCGCCGATGTGATGGGCGAGCAGCAGCAGACCGCCGGGCTGGAGCACACGCGCCATCTCGCGAAAGACCTGAGGCAGAGATGCTTTGGGAAGATTGACGATGGCGTAGAAGGCGGTGATGCCGGCGAGCGATGCGTCAGGAAGCTCGAGCGCGAGCATGTTGCCCTGGCGGAAGGAGATATCTGGATTCAGACGACGCGCTTCTTCGAGCATGCGCGATGACAGGTCCAGGCCGAAGACGCTTGCTCCCTGATCACGAAGAAAGCGGGCGACGTGGCCGGGGCCGCAGCCCATGTCGCAGATCTCCCCTTTGCCTTTGAGCCGAGAAGCGAAGCGCGTCAGCAATTCTCGATCGAGCGGTTTGTTCTCGAGTTCGGAGGAGATATGCCGCGCGTATTCATCGGCCACGGAGTCGTAGCTTTGTTGAATTGTGTGAAGGATTTCCTCGTGCATACCGCTTTATAGATAGCGGACCAGCAGCGGATGTGCAAATAGGAGAAGAAGGCGCGGGCCGCGACCAGGATTGCGCGGCCCGCGTTGAGGAATTACTTGTACACCGGGGAGATGGTGATGGAGTCCAGGTCCGGTGCGTAGTTGGTGGGGTTGCTGAACGCGATGGTGTTGTCGCCGGCTTGCAACTGCACAGGAATGACGGTGCTGGCGGGTGAGTTGAAGCTGGTGCCGTTGAGGGCGAGCTCCTGCGCAGTGCCGTCGTTCACGGAGACGAAGAACGAACGCGGACCGCTGGTGAGGTAGTCGATTTCCATGTTGTATGTGCCTGCAGCGGGCACGTTTACGTGGGTGAAGGTGGCAGTGGCGCCGGCGCCGAGGTTACCGGCCTTGGCGAGGCCAGAGCAGTAGCCGCAGAAGCCCCCGCTGCCGCTTCCAGTGAGTGTGGCGTACTCGCCTTCATAGGTAGTGGCGGTGGGATAGGGTTCGTTGCCGTCGCCGCTGATGACGATGCGATCGAGGTCGGGCGGATAGCTTACTGGATTGCCGAATTGGATGCTGTTGATGCCGGCGTTGAGGCGCACCGGGATGGTGAGGCTGGAGGGGACGTTCCCGCTGCCGCCGCTGGAGTTGAGCGTGATGTCCGGACCGCCGTTCACGTTGATGATGTAAGAGCGCGTGCCGAGCGTAGCGGAGTCGACCTCCATGCGATAAACGCCGGCCTTCTTCACCTCGACATCCGCGAAGGTGGCGTAGTTATCCGGGCCAATGCCGAGATAGGTGATCTTGGAGCCGGAGGCGCAGAGCGGGCATGGCTGGATGTTGGCGGCACCGTGGAGAACGGCCGAAGATCCGTCATAGGCCTGCGACGGCGGAGCGGGAGCGTGGCCGACACCGCGCACCAGGAAGAGGCGCGCGCCGTGTCCGGGCAGAACCGCGGAGATGGATTTGGGTTGAGGGCCCAGCTCAGTGTGGCTCCAGAGATCGCGCACGCTGACGGCGGTCTGGAAGCCGAGGTCGTTCCAGTTAAAGGTGACGCTCGATGGGAGCGCGTTGAGGTTGAAGAGTGCTACGTAGTACGCGCCGTTGCCGAGATTGGAGGCCCAGACCTGCGTGAAGCCTGCGTTGATCTGCGAGGCGGGATGTCCGGACTGATCGACGGCAAGGACTTCGTCGTTGGTGAGCGCTTTCTTGCCAAAGGAGGTGAGCTTCGTGAGATCGCCGCCGAGGGTGAGCGGCGCGTTGGCCATAGCCCAAAGCGTCATCGCGGTCTGCTGCTCCGTGTCGGTGATGCCATCGGTAGCGCCATTGCCGATTTCGAGTGAGTCGAGATCGTTCCAGCCGAGGGTGGGGCCGGAGGTGTGCTCCCAACTGGGCAGATCGAGGAAGCGCACCTCGATGCGCGGCCAGTTGGTGAGCAGCGGGCAGTCGCCTTCGCACTCGACATCGCCTTCGATGCGGCGCGCATTCGAGGATTGCTGCCAGTCGCTGATGTAGTCCTCATCGAGCGCCCAGGAGATGGTGAGCCAGATGGGGCGGCCGCTTTGCCCGATCGCCTTGGAGTAGGCCATGACATCGGGGATGTTGTCGATGTTGAGATTGTCGTTATAGGAGCCGGGAGTCACCGAGTCGAGCTTGATGTAGTCAATGCCCCACGACGCGTAGAGGCTGACGATGGAGTTGATGTACTCCTGTGCGCCGGGCTTGGTGAAATCGATCTTGTAGCCATAGCCGAAGCCGTTGCCGACCGTGAGCGGCTGCGCGACGATGTCCTGCGCGTGATACTGCGTACCGTAAATAGGCTGATTTGCAGAAACAGTCGACGTGCCAATTCCAGGGAGCAGATAGATGCCAATCTTCTGGCCGTTGGCGTGGATGTGCTGAATCATCTGCAGAAAATGCGGGAACGCAGTCGTGTTCCAGAGCGTGCGTCCGTACTGATCGCTATCGCCGCTCCAGCCCGCGTCGAGGTTGATGTACTGGAAGCCATGAGCTCCGAGGCCGGAGGCGCGCATGGCATCGGACTGCGCAAGAATATTCTGCTCATTCATTACCGTGCTGGAGGGCACGATGGTCTGCTGGCTGTAGGTGCTCCAGCCCTGATAGGGGCGGGCGCCAAGACCGTTGACCTGGGCGAGGGCCGCGGGCGCGAGGCCGAGAAGCGCGGCGGTGACGGCGCCGACAAAGCGCGAGAGCTTCGTGCTGCGGCGGGCTCCGCAGCCTGTTCGGTTGGTGTGGATGGTCGGTCCTTCCGGGGGAGTTGTCTTGGGCATGGGGGCTTACCTCGTCGAGTGATTTGTTTCAGAAATAAAACAGATTGTTCATGCGCGAAACACTCTATACCGCGGAAACCAGAGGTGACAATGCGGCGCCAGAAATAAATTTTGAGGGTACGGACGTGGGAACAGGCGTAGTGGCTTAAGAGAATGCAGCCCAGCGACTTGCGATGACGACGCGAGCTCGGTTCGCAGAGGACTGGGTAACAACGGTGTGTCTAAACCAGCCGTGAGCCCGTGAGTTCCTGGAGAACAGTGAGTGGGGCGTGCTGCGGGGCGATCATAGCTTCGGGTGCGACCAGGTAGGTCTGCTCGAGTGCGTACTGCCCGCTGAGGACCGCGTGCGGGACCATGTCGGTGTAGACCATCCAGCTTGAGCCCGCGGGGAACTGGTAGTCGTACTTGGCGCAGGAGCTTTGGAAGTCGCGGTTCTCTTTGAGGAAGTTGTGAAAGCGCATCATGAAGTCGTCGTATGGCGAGCGCTTGAGGACGGGAGCGGCGGCGCCGAGGCCGACGCTGGTGGCGAAGGACTTGAAGGCGCGGCTGACGCTCGAGTCGGGTTGGGGCAGCGCGATCTCGGCAGGCGCGTATTTTGTGGCGATGGCGCGAAAGGGATCGCTGACCACCCAGTCGCGGGTGCGGGTGGGATGAATGTTGTTGAAGAAGCGGAGAATGCGCGCGCCGTGCGTGGGGCGCGTGGGGAAGGCATCGGTGTGCAACAGGTCGTTGCGGCGGCGCAGCGGGAGGTCGCGGCCTTCTTCTTCCTGGGGACGGAAGCTTGCGTAGTCGAGCTGCCACCGGCCGGCGTAGGGCGAGAGGAAGCCGGTGAGAAATGCGGTGACCGATTGTGAGTAGTTGCGCATGATGCCGCGCAGTCGGGCATTCGGACGCGCGGCGGGATTCGCCGTTTTGCCGTCGACGCCGGTGAGCTCGTCCGATTTCGGTTTGTAGGCGATGTTCTTGTGCAGCGAGCTGTCGCTCTGCTGCTGGCCGCGAAGGAACTGGATGTCGGAGCCGGCGAGTGCGATGGGGCTTTGGGGGAAGAAGAGGATGGAGCCGGCTTCGAGGCGCTCGCACCATTCGCGGTGTTGCTCGGGTGAGACGCCTTCTGTCGCAGTGATGGTGACGAGTGACATGCGGGTCAGCGTGCGGTGAGTCTGCGATGCAGCCAGATGCCGAGGAGCACGGCGAGGCTGACGATCAGCACGAAGATGCCGGCGGGCAGGCCGATGAATTTGTAGCTGGTGTCGAGCGTGACGTGGTGGCCGCCGGCGCGGTTATAGATCATGAGGCCAAAGATGCTCACAAAGGTCACGCCGAAGAAGGTCATGAAGCCGAGGGCCACGGCGATGAGGGTGCTCGCGAAGAGGCCGAAGTCGCCGATGGGAACGCCGCAAACCCGGATCGGGCCGCGGGGATCGCCTGGGTGCGGAAGAGGGCCGGAGTTACTGGCGGAGATTGCTGTCATATGCGGAGAGCGCTCTCAGCTAGAATACTCAAGATGGGGCACACCGCACAGACAGAGCTGCTGCCGGCCGCGGAAGTGGCGCGGCAGGCGCCGGTGACGCAGGCGCAAAACGGCATCTGCTACGCGACTTTCGGCGACCACAAACTGCCACCGGGCGAGTTGGAACAGGTGATCGGGGCGGTGCCGCGGACGCTGGCGGCCGCGCTGAAGCAGCGTGCGTATTATTTCGTGCCGCTGACCATTCATGAGCAGGATGGCGACACGATTCCGGACGATGCGCACTCGAGCGGCGAGACGCTGATTGCGCCGCAGTACACGACGGAGCTGAGCGATCGCGCGATCTGCCATCGCAATGTGCAGTTTACCGGCGCGGATTCCATTTTTATCTCCACCCGGCTGATGCAGGACAAGTTTGCGCTGGCGTTTGAGCTGTTCATCAATATCGGCCACCACTTTGTGGATGCGGCGGGAGTGCCGGCTAGTTTTGGCGAGTTGGTGGACAAGCAGGCCATGGCGCAGGTGCGCGGCGAAACCAGCCACGATGCGTGGGAGAGCCGGGCGCGCGCTTACGGCGAATTGCGCGGCGAGCCCGCAGAGCGCAGCCGCGGCGGACGCGGCGATCGCATGGTGGCCTACGAAGCGCCCACGTCACGGATCGATGAGAAGGCCAAGACGTCTTTTATCCATGCGGCATTCGCGGATGCTTTAGCAATCTATCTGCTGTCGCTGACGCTGGACTTCGATTACGCCGATCTGCGGGAGCGGGAGTATCCGCTGCTGGCTTCGCCGGCACTGGCGGAGCGGCTGCGCGCGGTGGCTGCGCTGTTTCCGCCGAATGCGGGGTATGAGTTCCAGGTGCTCTATCGTCGGGACTCGCGACGCTGAAGGGGGAGACCTCATGCAGGGCATCGCAAATTCAAAGGTCCTTTTCATCGCAGGTTTTGGGCCGATCGTCGATGAAATAGGAGAGAGTCGTAGACTCTACCGCGATGTGCTCGGCCTTACTCTCAAAGAAGAGAGCGGCGGCTATCTTCATACCGAAGCTGTTGCGGGCGCAAAGACTTTTGCTTTGTGGCCGCTTTCTCAAGCGGCTGAGTCTTGTTTTGGCAACGATTCCTGGCCTGACAACATTCCTGCCCCGCATGCGTGGCTTGAGTTCGATGTAGACAGCGTTGAAAGTGCAACGGCAGCCCTCGAATCCACCGGATATCGAATGCTGGTGAAAAACAAGAAAGAACCGTGGGGACAAGTCGTTAGCCGTTTCATCTCACCAGAAGGGCTACTGGTCGGCATCACGTTCACTCCATCGATGCGGGAACAGAAGTAGAGACCTCCAATTCCTGAGCCTTACGTAGTGCTGCGAATCTGATTTGACAGGAGGAGTTTTGGCGTCGCGCGGGACGATGACGATTGCGGAAGTGTTGCCGGCAAAGGCCGCTCCGAGCGGCGGCGAGACGCTGTTCACCATCCTCGCGGCCATCAGTGCCTGCCACCTGCTGAATGATTTGATCCAGGCGACGATTCCGTCGCTGTACCCGCTCTTCCAGCGCATTTTTGGTTTGTCGCTGGGGCAGATCGGGATGATCACTCTTACCTATCAATTGACTGCCTCGCTGTTTCAGCCGTTTGTCGGCATGGCGACGGACCGCAAACCGATGCCATATTCCCTTGCGCTGGGGATGAGTTTTTCGCTTGGCGGGCTGGTAATGATGGCATGGGCGCCGAGTTATGGCTGGCTGCTGTTGGCGGGCTCGCTGGTGGGGCTCGGGTCCTCGGTGTTTCATCCGGAGTCGTCGCGGGTGGCGCGGCTGGCCTCCGGCGGTCAGCATGGGCTGGCGCAATCGCTGTTTCAACTGGGCGGCAATATGGGCTCGGCGTTGGGCCCGCTGCTGGTGTTGTGGCTGGTGCTTTCGGCGCGCGGGGCGCGGGCAGGACAGCATCGCATCGCGTGGTTTTCTGTCGCAGCGGTGGTGGCGATTGCGATGCTGCTGGCGATCGGCGGCTGGTACAAGGCGCGAGTGGCCGCGGGCGCGTCGGGAAAGAAGATAGTCGAAGAGCATCCGCATGCGCAGTTGTCGCGCGGCAAGCTGACGCAGGCGATGGTGGTGCTGATGACGCTGGTCTTCTCGAAATATTTCTATCTGGCCAGCATCACGAGTTACTACACCTTCTATCTCATGCAGCGGTTCCGTGTGACGCTGCACCAATCGGAGATGTATCTATTCATCTTTCTCGGCGCGGTGGCGCTGGGCACGATTCTCGGCGGCCCGATTGGCGATCGCTACGGGCGACGGCTGGTGATCTGGGTGTCGATCGTTGGCGTGCTGCCGTTCACGCTGGTGCTGCCGTACGCGAACCTCGAATGGACGGCGATCCTGAGCTTTATCATCGGGCTGGTGCTGTCGTCGGCCTTCTCGGCGATTCTGGTCTATGCGCAGGAGCTGGTGCCGGGCCGCGTGGGGATGATCTCCGGCTTGTTCTTCGGGCTGGCCTTCGGGATGGGCGGACTGGGCGCGGCGCTGCTGGGCAAGCTGGCGGATATGACGAGCTTGAACCTGGTGTATCACGTGTGCTCGTTTCTGCCGGCGCTGGGATTGCTGACCGGGTTGCTGCCGAAGATTGATGAGAAGTTGATTTCGCGCGGGACGGCGGAGGCCGAAGCGTAGAACGCAGCCCGACTGCTATCTCTCCCCGATATGATTCAGATAGTCCGCCGGTGACGGACTGTGACGGCGTTCCTGCCAACTTCGCGGCGCTCAGATGACAATCGTTTTGGGCAGTTAAGATAGCCGCATGATTGCGCACCTTCGTGGACGACTTTTCAGCAAGCAGCCCCAGCAGGCCATTGTGGAGGCGGCGGGTGTGGGCTATGACGTTGCCATCAGCGTGTCGACGTATACGTCGTTGCCGACGGAAGGCGCGGAGGTATCACTGCACATTCACACCCAGGTGCGCGAGGACACGCTGGCGCTGTATGGCTTTCTCGATCGCAATGAGAAGCGGATCTTCGAGCGGCTGATCACCGTGAGCGGCGTGGGGCCGAAGCTGGCCATTACCATCCAGAGCGGACTGCCATCGGACAGGCTGGTGACGGCACTGCGCGCGCAGGACCATGCGACGCTGACGCGTATTCCGGGGGTAGGCAAGAAGCTCGCGGAGCGGTTGGTGGTGGAGCTGAAGGACAAGCTGGAGGACATGGCGGCGGCGGCTCCGGCGATGGCCGCTGCGGGACCGGCGGCGGAGGATGTGCTGTCCGCGCTGGTGAATCTGGGGTATCAGCGGCCTTTGGCGCAGAAGGCGATTGAGGCTGCGGTGGCGAAGGACAAGAGCGTGGGCGAGCACTTCGACGCGCTGTTCCGCGCGGCTCTGATGACAATTCGGTAGACGATTGCCGGGCAAGGGGTTGCCTGCAAGTGCCATTTTGGAATCTGCAGCCGGGAATGCCCCTGTGGCCTTGCGCGTTGTTTTTTCCGGGGCGTACATTGGAGCCGCGCGGAAAGGCACTACCCGCTGGAGGTGTTGTATGCGCCATCCTTTCTCGCTTTCCTTCCTCATCCTGTCGTTCGCCGCGCTCGCCGCGTCTGCCTGCCTGGCGGCCCCAGCACCCGCCACGGTGACCAATCCTTCGGCGTGTCCGGTAGAGCTTTCTGCCGAGCAGCATGGAGCGGCCGCGCTGCTGGCCGCGGGACCGAATGCGCCTGCCATTCCGCCGCGGAGTGCGAATCGCTCAGAGCAATCGATCGATCTGTCGATGAAGAACGCCCGGTTGCAGCGGATTGTCTCTGCTGAGCTGGAGGTGCACGGCACCTCCAACAAGAGCCGTGTGATGCCCGCGGGTGGTGCCGTACTCACCAATGAACCGGCGGCCGATGCAGTGCGGAATGTTCACCTGGCGAGCTCCGTGCCGGCGGACGAGACGCGCATGCGTACGGTCTCCGTGAAAGACCTTACGTCGGTGGCGTGGATCTCCGTGCTTGAGCTGCGCTATGCAGATGGGTCTACGTGGCATGCACGGCCGGGCGCCGAATGCCGCGTGGTACCCGATCCGATGATGCTGATCGCGGATAAGTAGCGTCGTCGCGGCCTACGAATCGGATCAGCTGCGCAATAGATCAGCTTTTTGTTGAGGGATCAATCAGGATCTCCGAAGAGCCGATTCGGCCCGGTGGCATCGTCGCGCACCACAAAGCGCAGACGATCGGAATCGCGATAGGGCATTTCAAATTTGACGCTGGTTTCCGTTGTCGTGGATGGAGTGGCGCCTTCCGGCAGCGAGACGGTGTAGACGCGGAGAACACTGGGCTTCCACGCGCCTTGCTTGCCATGCTTCCCCTTGTCCGCCGCGGCGATGGTGAGCTGGGCAGTAAGGCGGCCATTCGCATCGGGCGTCCACGTGAGCGAGGTGCTGGGAACGACGAAGCGCACGGTGACGTGGGGTGGCGGCGATTTGACCAGTGTGGTGAAGCTCATGGGGATGGGGAGGCCGTTGAATGGAATGGGCGTGAGCAGCGAGGCGCCGAGCTCCTGCAATTCGACGTTTTGCATCGGATGGTCTGATCGTCTCGGCATCGCGTAGTAGCCGTCGCGTGTCTGCACTTTGAGCTCCGGCCGGCCAATGACGCTGATCCGGATCTTGCGGAATTCGCCATGGAAGTCCTTGTTGGCGGGTGAATATGCCAGGGTGTAATAGGAGTCGGCCTGTCCGCGAGGCTGGTGGCGATCTCGCGGTCGACATCATTGCGGCCGTAAAATGCGTGACCACCCGTCTGCGTTGCGAGAGTCTGAATGGCGAGATCGGCCGATGGCGGCGTCGTTCGCCTGGCTGAGTGCGCGCTGAGATATGCTGCTGTTAAGTTGCGCAGATTGTTGTTTTGCCGGCCGGGTGTTTGGGCGGGACAGGAACAAATCCTGGATGCGCCGCGGGGATCCACGCTGTAGATGCTCATGCGCGCTTTAAGCAACTGGTCGGAGAGGTGGCGGATGGAGTCAAACACTGCTCTTGCGCGTCGCCGCTCATCTGCAAGGCGGAGAAGATGGGCAGTCCGGGACTGATCCAGATGATGTTCTTGTGTCCGGGGACGCCGTTGCTGGCAATCGCAATCTGCTGCAGCGCGCGTCATGGAGATGTTGATGCGCTCCATGCCGAAGTAAAAATTGCGCTGCAGGCGCCAGGGAAGGACAGCGCGGTGTGAGCGCGAGGCGGCATCTAATCGAGGCGGGATCGCGGGTGTAGTTTTCGCGCACTGCAGGCCGTCCACCGCTGAGGATGTAGAGAGCGGTAGGCTGATCCAGCCGGACGCCATCGTGGTGGAGCAGGAGGTTGACCGAATAGCGCATGTAGGCCATGTCCTGAAAGCGGGTGTTCAACTCGTCGACCAGCAGGATGGTGTGGGGCGTTGGCATTCTCCGCCGAAGAGCCGGCTGCTACGGCATCGAAGGATCGGATCTGCTGCGGCGTGCTTGTCTTCGCGGACGGTGAAATCACTGCGCTCAGGCCGGTGACGGACGTTCCCCTTCTTGTCCGTGACCACGCGTCCAGGACGACATTGCGGGTGGTGGTGTGGAAGAGCGGAGCGACGTAGCCGGGGCGGCGATTGCTGCGAATATTGGGATGGAGCCCCGGGTGTTTGCGCAACGAACCGCAAAGGCGGTGAACGGCAGACAAAAGAGTACAGGAGTCGCATGGTGCCTTCAATTGTTGCCAATATCGGGATCGTCGTGGCTGAGGCAGCGTACAGCACGACCAGAGAATGGGCAACACAGTGAGACGGAATTCAGGCCAGGAAAGTCGCAATGAATGTGAATCGAGAATTGGCAATGAGTGCGGGACGGTGCGGTTCCGCAAAGAAGAAGGCGGTCCGGCGAACGGCAGTCCGGCAAAGAGCAGCCCAGCGAGGAGCAGCGGTCAGGCGCGGCCCTATTTCGCACCGGACGGGTTACGTTTTCTGCGCGGCCTGGCGCGCAACAACAATCGTGACTGGTTCAACGAGCGGAAGCCGGTATATGAGGCGGAGCTCAAGCGGCCGATGCTGGCGGTGATCGAAGCGGTGACTGGGGCGATGATGGATTTTGCGCCGGGGCATGTGCGCTCGCCGGAATCGATCATGATGCGGATCTACCGCGACACGCGCTTCTCCAAGGAGAAGTTGCCTTACAAGACGCACGTTGCAGCGTGGTGGGTGCATGACGGCCTGGCGAAGACCTCGGGCGCGGGCTTCTATCTGCACATTTCAGGTAAGCAGGTGGAGGTTGCCGCGGGCGCCTTCATGCCGGATGCGGAACAACTACTTGCTATTCGCCGCTTTCTGGTGGAGCATCACGAGGAGTATCGAAAGCTGGCGCAGGCGCGTGCCTTGCGGCGTCTATTGAAAGATGAGGAGAGCGGCGAGCCGCTGAGCCGGTCGCCGAAGGGCTTTCCGGCAGAACATCCGGCAGCGGCGCTTTACCGGCAGAAGCGATGGGGCTTCAGTGCATCGCTCGAGCCGGAGATGGCGCTGAAGCCGGAGTTTGCGACGATGGTGGCCGGTTATTTTCGCGCTGCGGCGCCGTTGGTTGCGCTGTTAAACGCCCCCTTGGTGGCGAAAGCGGAGAGGCCACGCAGGCCGTTGTTCTAGCGCTTCGCGGCGGTTAGTTACCAGCAAAACTGCTGCAAAAGTTGTAGAAAACCGCTGAAAACCGAGAAAAACAGGCAAAAACACGAAGAAAACTGTGGAAATGGCTGATTTGCCGTTGACAAGAAGCGGCAAAAGGCCGCATGGTGATCCTCGGTAGGAGTTGCGGGGACCCGCATAAACACTGGCGAATCGCAGCAGTGGATCGCCGGGGCTGGAGCCAGAGATGGCGCCGGGCACGCGGGTGCGGAGCTTCCCTTGAAGGCGTTCTTCCCGGGCGATTGGCGGGAAGGCCGCTACCAACGAGACAGAGGAGGAATTTCGATGGCAGCAGGATTGACCAAGACACAGCTGGTTCGGCATATGGCCGAGAAGCTTGAAATAACCAACAAACAGGTGAGCGGTTTTTTTGATCTGCTGACGGAAACGGCAGTGAAGGAGACCAAGAAGAACGGCGTGTTCGTGATCCCGGGACTGGGCCGGCTGGTGAAGGCGGAGCGCAAAGCGCGCATGGGCCGCAACCCGCAGACGGGCGAGGCGATCAAGATCAAGGCGAAGACCGTGGTGAAGTTCCGCGTGGCGAAGTCGGCGAAGGACACCATCGCGCCGCCGAAGAAGTAACAGGAATTTCAGGATTCCGGAGCGGCCCGTCGCTGGCGCTGTGTCCGGTGTGCAGTTTGTAGCGTCTAGTCGTTTCGAGAGACGCTCGATGGCGTGGCCCACAAAGCCACGCCATCTTTTCTGCGCTGCAGCTTCTTATCGATCGGCTTTCCTGCCAATGATGGGATCGTATTCGGGATGCTTGCTCAAAAAGCTTGCAGCCAGCGGGCAGATCACATCAACACGAAGATCGTTTTGCTTCGCATACTCGAATGCAGTCTGGGCGAGTTCCGAAGCAACGCCCTGACCTCTCATGGTGGGTGGCACTTCGGTATGCCAGATCGTCATCCAGCCCTGGCTATCTGCTTCAAATTCCAGGTACGCGACTTCCCCATGTTCTTCGATTTCGAATCGGCTTTTGGTGACTTTGTTGGCCTCTATGCTCATCGTTCCTCCACCTCAGCATTCCTTGCGGACGCATTTATTGCGGAGAAGATCACGGGCTCCCAATTTCCAGGTTTCAGAGTATAGCGACCACGTCAGCGGAGCGATCCCGCGTTCGCTTTTGCAGTGCCGCTTTCGCGCGACGGTATCAGGGCACGGGCGATGAGCGACGCGCCGAATGCGATCAGAAGCGCTTTGATGAGCAACTGCGGGTTGTAGCGCCAGGCGAGCACGGCGAAGCTTGCTGCGTAGCCGATAGGCCAGAGCTCGCTGAGGACCGCGACCAGTGCGGGCGCGGGCCGCGTCGCGACGAAGCGGGCGCGCAACGCGACGATCAATAGCAGCGCGCCGAGAAAACCAATGGCGGTCGCTGGGGGCATGAGGATCGCGACCGAGCAGCCGAAGAGCCACGTGCCGGCCGCCCACCAGGATGCGCTGCCGCGCATACGCGCCACGATTGAGAGAAGCGCGGCGAGTGTGGCCGCGATGAGCGCTGTAATCGTAACTGTAACAGTGGCAGATACGAGATGGATGCCGTGATGCGCGAGCAAGACCGGGAGTACGATCCAGGTCATGCTGAAAGATGAGCTGCCCGCCGCGGCGGCCGCACGATCCCAAGGCGCCCAGAGGAAGAGCGCGTAGAGAAGGACGATGACGAGATCGAAAACGAGAAGCAGGCGGGCTGTTCGCGAAGATGGAACGCGCGTCATGCCTCGCTCATGCGTGTCGATGTGATTCGCTCCGATGTTATCCGTTCCATGAGTGTGTCGAAGGCTTCGAGGTTGGTGTACTCAATGATGACCTTACCCTTGCCGCCCTTGTCCTCGATCGCCACCTTGAGGCCGAGCGCGCGCTGCATCTGGTCGCGGGCTTCGCGAACGTTCGGGTCGATCGGGTCTTTGGACTTCTCCTTCTTCTCCGCCTTTTCCGGATTGAGCATGTTCTGCACGAAGCTCTCGGTCTGGCGCACCGACATCGAGAGGGCAAGCACCTTCTGCGCGGCTTTGAGGATGGAGTCCGGCGATTCGAGCGCGAGCAGGGTGCGGGCGTGGCCGAAGGAGAGCTGACCAGCTTCGACCTTGCCCTGGATCTCCGTCGGGAGGCGCAGCAGGCGGAGAAAGTTGGCGACAGAGGCGCGGTCCTTGCCGGTGCGTTTGGCCATCTGCTCCTGGGTCATCTGGAACTCGCGGCCGAGGCGGTCGAAGGCGCGCGCCTGCTCCATGGGGTTCAGGTCTGCGCGCTGGAGATTTTCGATGATGGTCATCTCCATCGCCTGCTCATCGGAGGCCGGACGAACGACGGCGGGGATGGTGGGCTTGCCGGCTTTGCGCGAGGCCATGAGGCGGCGCTCGCCGGCGATCAGTTGATAGCGGCCATCCGCGATGGGCCGAACCAGGATCGGCTGCACGACACCAGTGGCGGCGATCGATGTCGCGAGTTCCTGAAGCGCGGCCTCGTCGAACTGGCTGCGAGTCTGGAAGGGATTGCGGTCGATGAGGTCTACAGAGAGTTCCAGCGGTGTGCCGTTGGGGGGCGAGGACGCGGCTGCACTGTTGGCAGAGGCGCTGATCTGGACCGGTTGTGGTGCTGCGCGGTGGGGGAGGAGGGCTTCGAGACCTTTACCTAATGCGCGGCGCTTATCGGATGTACTCATGGTATCTCTCTGGTTACTACTAAGCTGGTGAACGGGTCAGATGTGTGTCAGGCGTAAGGCCAAAAGCGTATCTTGCTGTTTTTACGAGCTTTAGCGCTAGCTTCGCGCTGTTTTGCGGCGGGGCTGACGATCTTGTGGTTGGCGAGCAGCTCGTCTGCCAAGTCGCGGTAGGCTTCGGAGCCACGGGAGCGTACGTCGTAAAGCTGGACCGGCTTGCCGTGGCTGGGGGCTTCAGCAAGCCGTATGTTGCGCGGAATAGCGGTTTTGTAGAGCTTGTCGCCGAAAAAGCCTTTGAGATTTTCCGTGACTTGCTGAGCAAGGTTGGTGCGCTCGTCGTACATGGTGAGGACGACGCCTTCGAGTTCCAGTTTGGGATTAAAGGCCTGCTGGACGCGGCCGATAGTACCGAGTAGCTCGCTGACGCCTTCGAGGGCGAAGTACTCGGCCTGCATAGGGACGAGCAGGCGGTCTGCGGCAACGAGAGCGTTAAGAGTAAGCAGGTCGAGGGCGGGCGGGCAGTCGAGAATGATGAAGTCGTATGCGATGCGAAGCTCTTTGAGGGAGTCGCGGAGGCGGGTTTCGCGATCTTTGCTGTCGACCAGCTCAAGGTTAGCGCCAATGAGATTGCGGCTGCCGGGAATGATCTTGAGCGTCTCGACCGGGGTGGGCTGGAGGAGTGTGTCCACCGAAGCGCCGTTGGTGAGCAGGTCGTAGACGGAACCGTGATCGCCGTCGCGTGCGACGCCGAGGCCACTGGAGCTGTTGGCTTGCGGATCGCAGTCGATGAGGACGCATTGCAGGCCTTCGAGTGCGAGGGCAGCGCTGAGATTGATCGCGGTCGTGGTCTTGCCGACGCCACCCTTTTGGTTGGCGATGGCGAGGCAGATAGCTTCAGACATTGCAGACAAAGCTACGGCCAAGCAGGCAGGGATGCAAACAGCGCAAACAGAGGGAGTTGTGGAAGACGCTGTGGAACGCGGGGACGGTCAGGAGTGTTCCACGTGGAACGTCAGAAGGCACAAAGAGTTACGTGTTCCACGTGGAACACTGAATCCTGCTGCCAATGTGCAAAACGCGGGCATCAGACCCCGGTAATGGCAGGCTTTTCCACTGCCAGCCACTCAGGACTGACGCGTCCGGCTGAGCGGATGTCCCGAAGAGACAGAGTGCTCCAGCCGGGGCTACGAGCCCGGATGCAGCCGGTAGCATAGCGGCGCCCTTGTCCACTGCACGCATCCAGACCGCGTCAAAACTAGCGGCTGGCAGAAGTTCAGCCCGGGAGGCGTGGACGGACGCGTTGAGCTGAAGCGTGCGGAGGGCCTCCTGAAGAAATGCGGCCTTCTTCCGCTGCGACTCCGCCAACGTGACGTGGATGGAACCGCAACAGAGCGCAATCGGGATCCCGGGTATGCCCGTTCCTGAGCCAAAATCGAGGGCTGTCGAGGCGTCAGGGTGGTGGGCGGCGGCAAAAACACCTTCCATCAGGTGTCGCTCGAGAACCCCAGGCTCATCGCGGATCGACGTGAGGGCGAGCCGCGCATTCCAGTGCAGCAGCAGGTTGCCGTAGACGGCGAGACGGTCTGCGACCGGAGCTGCCGTCTCCGAGAGGCCCCAGCGCGCGGCAGCCTCTTCCACCTGAGCGGGGGTGATCATTCCCCGGTGCCATTTGGCTGAGGTTTCCAGGCGGCGGCGGCTTCAACGAAGGCACGGAAGAGCTCCCGGGAGAGCGGGCTGGAGTCGAATGTCCGCTCGGGATGCCACTGCACGCCCACAACGAAAGTTCCGGGTCCTTCGATCGCTTCGATGGTGCCATCGATCGCGCTCGTAGCAACCGGCTGCAACTGGTCGCCAATGCGTGCCAAGGCCTGGTGATGGCTGGAGTTCACCCATAGCTGCTGTATGGCTGGCTGCGCAGCTTCGACGAGATTCGCGAGACGGCTGCCAGGAGCGACTGCGACGGAATGAGCTTCCGCGATGTGGCGGCCGGGGGTGTGGTTCACAGCCGTCTCGAGGTGCTGGATAAGTGAGCCGCCGCGCCAGACGTTCATAGATTGCATGCCATAGCAGATGCCGAAGATCGGCTTCTGGAGATTGAACGCATCCTGCAGCAGGAGCTCGTCTGCAGCTTCGCGAAGCGGATCGGCGGGGGCGGAGCGAGGATCGAGAGGTTCATTCCATTTTTCGGGATTAACGTCAGCATGACTGCCGGGCAGCAGCACGCCCTGTGCGCTGGCGATAGCCTTGGCCTGCTCCTCCTGAGTGGCGTGGAGTGAGACGGGAACAGGAACGCCGCCCGCCTGCTCTACCGCCTCAGCGTACTGATGCCACCCACGCTGGTTATACTCCGGATCGTGGGAGGTGGGTTCGGGGATGAGGATGCGGGGTTTGGACATAGTTCTCCTTCAGCGGGTGCGGTCAAGCCGCGGAGGCGCAATGCGCAGCTCTTCGATGGCCTGGCGCAGCTGCACGGTCAATGGCTCCGACTGACGTGCCGTAAGGCCGGTCGTAGGAATGGGGTCGCCGATGCGCAGCTCCAGTGGCCGCGGACTGAAATGGCGCGTGTGGATGGGCAACAGTTCAAAGGTGCCGGCCAGCGCCATGGGAATGATGGGCACACCGGCGCGGATGGCCATATAGGCAGGGCCGCTCATGAATGGGCCGGGCTGGCCGTCACGCGAGCGGCCGCCTTCCGGAAATACGAAGAGGGGCATCCCGGCCTTGAGGGCACGGACACCATTGGTGAGGCTGGCGATGGAGGCGCGCGGGTTGTCTACCGCCACCGGGATCTGGCCGGAGCGGTTGAGATGCCAGCCGATGAAAGGGAGCTTCCAGAGATCGCTGCGTGCCAGGATGCGGAACTGGAACGGCAGCGCGGCAAAGACGGCTGGCGTATCCATATAGGAGAGGTGGTTACAGGCGTAGACGGCGACTGGATGGTTGTGGAGGACGTCGAGTCCGGTCACGTGGATGGGCGAGCCGGCGATCGTGAGTGAGCACTTGGCCCAGGCGCGGGCGATGCGATGCTGGCGGCGGCCGTCCTTTTCTGTGAGGGAAGCCAGAAGCGAGACGGTGCCGAACGCGGCGGTGGCGCCAAAAAAGAGCGGCGCCTGGATCAGGTTCGAGACCAGCGTCTCTTTGATGCCGATGTGTCGCGGCGGCATGACCGGGACGATTGCGGTCTCAGCCGGCATCGGATGCCCATCCTTCGGCCATCAGGAGTCCACGGGCCTCGCCAACGAGATAGACCGAGCCGGTAATGACGGCGTCCTCAGCGGGCGGCAATGAGTTGAGGGCGGCGGCGAGGCTGGCTTCGAGCGTGGCGTGGGCGCCTACGGATTCCGCGGCCGCGAGCAGCCGGCTGCCTGAGGCGGCGCGCGGCGATGGCACAGAGACGAGGAGCACGCGCTCGAAGAGCGGAAAGAGGATCTGGGCCAGCTCTTCGACCGGCTTATCGTCGAGGCAGCCGAAGATCAGGTTGCGCGCGGGCTGCGTCTCGGCGGCCAATGCGGCTCGGAGAGTCCAGGCGCCGGCGGGGTTGTGGCCGACATCGAGCAGAATGGAGCGGCCGCGACGGGTGAGTTTTTCCAGGCGGGCGGGCCACTGGGTTTGGCGGATCCCGGCGGCGATGGACTCGGCGTCAATATTGTAACTATCACGGTTACGTAATTCAAGTGCTGCCGTGATGGCGAGCGCAATATTGCGCTGCTGGTGCTGGCCGGCGAGGGGCGAGTCGACTTCGATGTGCAGGCCCCGTTCTTCTCCGGCAATAACGATGTCCAGCGGATAACAGTTGCGCGTATTCGTAACTCTTGTTGTGTCATATGGCAGCGCCGTTGTTGCGTCGATGCCGCGGACATTGAGCGCGACGGCGGCTTCGCCGATGGCCTGGTTGGCTTCCGGATGCTGCGGCAGGGTGACCAGCACGCCGTTTGCCCGCAGGATTCCGGCCTTTTCGCGTGCGATCTCGGGGATGGTGTGGCCGAGCCATTCGGTGTGATCGAGCGAGATGTCGGTGATGATCGAGAGGATTGGCTCGACGATGTTGGTGGCGTCGAGGCGTCCGCCAAGGCCGACTTCAAGCACAGCCAGATCGACTTTGGCGGCCGCGAAGTGGAGGAAGGCCATGGCGGTGAGGGTCTCGAAAAAGCTGGGCGGGCCGGGTAGATGGCCTTCCGAGACGAGGCGCTCCGCCGCGTGGATGACGGCTTCGAGCCGCTGGCTGAAGTCGTCATCGGGAATGAGCGTATCGGTTACGTTATGCGCCGGATCGGCGCGGGCGAGAGAATGTCGTGCGCCGGTTCCGGCGCGCGCGAGAGAATCCTGATGCGCTCATTGACGCGGACCAGGTGCGGCGAGGTGTAGAGGCCGGTGCGCAGGCCGGAGGCGGCGAGGATCGAGGCGAGCGTCGAGGCGGTCGAGCCCTTGCCGTTGGTGCCGGCGATGAGGACGGAGCGGAATTGCCGCTGCGGATTGCCGAGCGCGGCCATGAGCGTGCGCATCTGGGCGAGCTCGAACTTGCGCCGCGGCTGGCCGGGGGCGGCATGCAGCTCCGCGCCCAGGGCCTGCAGGCGGTCGACTGCCTCGGTGTAGAGCATGTTATTCAGTTTACGAGAGTTCGTCTGGCAATGGACTTACCGCAGTAGCCCTGGAAGATCGGGACCGATGTCCTAATTTGAAGGCGCGGTCCGAGGTCTATGGCTTCTTGCCAATGCTGATGGTGATTACTCTCGGTGTTTTTCCAGCTAATTGCACCGACTCATACTGTTTCAGGCAGCGGCGCTCATGAACGTCAACGCGCGGTCGATATAGGCCTTCAGCTCCTGGCGCGGCACGACCGCGTCGAGCATGCCGTGCTCCAGCAGGAATTCGGAGCGCTGGAAGCCTTCGGGGAGCTTCTGGCGGATGGTCTGCTCGATGACTCGGGGGCCGGCGAAGCCGATGAGCGCGCCGGGCTCGGCGATGTTGAGATCGCCCAGCATGGCAAAGCTGGCAGTGACGCCGCCGGTGGTGGGATCAGTGAGGACGGAGATGTAGGGGACGCCGGCATCGTCGAGCTGCGCCAGGCCGCTTGAGAGTTTGGCCAGCTGCATCAGGCTGGCGATGCCTTCCATCATGCGTGCGCCGCCGGATGCGGAGACGATAATGAGGGGGTGCCGCGAATCGAGCGAGCGGTCTATAGCCCGCGCAATCGTCTCGCCAACGACCGAGCCCATGCTGCCGCCGATGAAGGCGTACTCCATCACGCTGAGGACCACATCATGTGAGCCCAACTTCCCTATCGCATTGACGATGGCGTCGTTGAGGCCGGTGGCCTCCTGTGCCTTGGCCAACCGGCTTTTGTAGGACTTTACGTCATAGAAGTTGAGCGGATCGGTGGATTTGAGCTCCAGATCGACCAGCTTATAGCCGGGCTCGAGCAGGTTGGCGACACGGCTACGGGCGTCGATCTTGTGGTGGCGGCTGCATTTCGGGCAGACCTGCTGGTTACTGTCGAGGTCGGCCTTGAAGATGTACTGATCGCAGCCCTCGCACTTGACCCAGAGGCCCTCGGTGCGAACCCGCTTCTCGGGGGAGCTGTTCTCGATCTCGTTGTCCTGCCGCTTGAACCAGGCCATCTATCTATTATCCCTTATCGCATATTGGCGGCGACGTTTGCTTTCCCGGGCGCAGAACAACAGATCTCCACTTCGCTTTGCTCCGGTCGAGATCACGGATGAGGATTGTTTAGAGTCCCTTCTAATACTCAATGCCCCGCTGCGCAAGTACGCCGTTCTCGTAAGCGTGCTTGACCTGGCGCATCTCGGTTACGGTGTCCGCGATGGCGACGAGATCGGGATGCGCGTTGCGGCCGGTCAGGATGACGTGCACCATCTCCGGGCGCTGCTTCAGGGTTTCGACGACCTTGGCTGGGTCCAGCATGCCGTAGCCTATTGCGTAGTTGATCTCATCGAGCACCACCACGTCCCAGTCGCCGGAGAGGATTGCTTGGCGCGCTTCGTCCCATGCCGCTTCGACCATGCGAATGTCTTCGGGATCGGTTTCCGCGCCCCCGACTTTCACAAAGCCGCGACCCAGCTGTTTCATGACGAAGTTGTCGCCGAAGGCCTTCACAGCGTCGAGCTCACCGTAATGCCATGAGCCTTTCAGGAATTGCAGCATGAGGACACGCATGCCGTTGCCCACGGCGCGCAGTGCCGTGCCCATTGCGGCGGTGGTCTTGCCCTTACCCGGGCCGGTGTTAATAAGGATCAGTCCGCGTCGGGATTCGTTACGGGATTCGTTCATGAGATAGCCAGGCGTAGGTGCGGCGAACTGATGTGGAATCAGTGGCCGCCGTGGTACGGGTGCCCAGCAAGGATTGTAAATGCGCGATAGAGCTGCTCGGCGAGCATGATCCGGGCCAGCTCATGCGGGAAGGTCATGGGGCCGAAGGAGAGCAGCAGGTCGGCGCGGTCGCGCGACTCCTTCGACCAGCCATCGGCCGGCCCGATGGCGAAGTGCAGATGCTGCGTGCCGGCATCGCGCTCACGCCCGATCCACGCGGCGAGCTGCTCTGAGGACATGGTCTGTCCGCGTGCGTCCAGCAGGATGAGCCTTGCAGGAGAGCGCCCGGACTGCTGCAGTGACTTTTGTAGAGCAGCTTCGCTCGCGAACTGGAGCTGCTCGATGGTCGCGTAGTGACCAAGACGCGAGATGTATTCCTCAAGCGCTGCCTCGAGCAGGCGCGGCTTTTTGCGGGATGTAATGGCGGAAAGAATCAGGCGCATTGTTTCTGATCACCGTTTTGCGGGTGCGAAATACTCCTGAACTCATACATGAGATTCCAAAACTTGGAGAACTCTTTCGGACTCAAATTGTTTTGTCCCAGCATTCGTCGCTTCATCCCGAAATCCACGCTGTTCGTCACATTCAACATACATTCGCTCCATTTGGCCGCGCATGTGCAATTTCAGCGGAAGAAATTGCGCTGTCTGCGCTAGTGACAGTTACAGATCGGCAACCGCCGATAGTGCGCCCCGATGTGGAGGGGACCGCAGCCCCTTTGAGGAGGAAGTTCCAATGAGAATGTATCGAAAGACGACTGCCCTGCTATTTGCTGCCACCCTGGTTCTCGCTGGAGCCTGCCCGGCCGTTTTCACGCCGATGGCGCAGGCTCAGACGAGCAAAGGCATCATGGCCGGCATTATTCGTGACAGCAGCGGCGCAGTGGTGCCGAATGCAAAGATTCATGTTCAGAATGAAGCCACAGCCGAGTCTCGAGACCTGGTGTCGAATGCCAGCGGCGAATATCGTATCGACGCCCTGGCGCCGGGTGCATATTCGGTTCGCGTGGATTCGCCGGGATTCCAGCCCACCAGTGTGCAGCACCTGGATGTAAAACCGTCGGTGGTCACCTCGTTCGATGCCTCGCTGCAGGCGGGCTCCGAGGCGACGACGGTCAACGTGACGGCGGGCACGAACCTTATCAATACAGAGAATTCTCAGCAGGCGACAACGATCAGCACAGCCGAGCTCAAGAACGTCCCGATCTTCAGCCTGAACCCGATCGAGTTGGTAAAGACTGCCCCCGGCGTTCAGCTTGTCGATCAGAATGGGTTCAGCAACGGCGTTGACATTCAGGTGAACGGCTCACGTCCGCGTGCGAACAGCTTCTTGATTGATGGCCAGGACATCAACGATCCCGGTATTGCCGGCCAGGCAATTCAACCTCAGATTCCGGATATGTATCAGAACGTGACCATCATCACCAATGCGGCGACGGCAGAATATGGTGGGGCCGGTGGTGGCATCGTCAACCTTATTACCCGGGGCGGGACCAATCAATTTCATGGGACGGCGTGGGAGCTTTACTCCGGGTCGGGCATCAATGCTCTGGATGGCCAGCAGCGGCAACTTCCTCATACCCATGGTTTGAAGTCTCGCTTCAATCAACATCAGTACGGTTTCACGCTGGGCGGCCCGATTCTCAAGAACAAGGTGTTCGCATTCGGCGGCACGCAGTTCAGCAGAATCTATGGCAATGAGACCGCGGCACAGAATCTGCTGCCGGATGCAAATGGTATTGCTACCCTGCAGCGGCTCAGCGGTCCGTATCCTAACGCGAAGCTCTTGCTTGCGCTGCTCGACAACGGCACCTATCTGTCGAGCTTCCGGCAGAATACGACGATCGCGCCGAGTCTGGTGGATCTAGGCAACGGCAGAGGTCCGCTGGAGCTGGCGCAATTTCAGCGGCCGCCGGTGCCGGAGCAGAATCCAGATACGCAATGGACCTATCGTGTGGATTGGCTGCCGCGTCCGTCAGACACCTTGTATATCCGATACCTGCACGACCGTTCGCTGCTGACCCCCGATTTCTTCAATAACCCGACCTCGCTTCCTGGGTTCGATACCAACCAGGGTGGGACGTCAGAGCAGTTCGGTGGCAACTGGATCCATGTCTTCAATGATCGACTGCTGAATGAGTTTCGAGTGTCGGAGACACGCACGAATTTCGCTTTTGACTACACACCGGAGGCGGCGGCCAATCCCTTGGCCAAGATGCCGACGATTACTTTCAACCAGCAAATAAACGGCGGCTTCCCCACGCTGGGCGCTCCCGGAGGCATATCCGTTCCGCAGGGCAGCGCGCAGGACATCTATCAGTTTCAGGACACGGTGGCTATTACCAAGGGCCGGCAGACGGTGCGTGTCGGGGCGGATGTCGGGCGCTCGATTGTTCGGGATCTTGTGCCGTTCAACTACTTTGGCACTCTCGGTTTCAATCAGGGCGGCGGATTCACAGACATTGGCAATTTCATTGACAACTATCTCGGACCTTCGGGCCAGGCGACCATCAACTTTGGGAGTCCCCGGGTTGATCCGCATGCATTCAATCAGGCGTATTTCGCGCAGGACGATCTGAAGTTCTCGCCGGAATTGACGCTGAACTTTGGCCTTCGCTATGAGTATCGGCGCAACCCGGAAAACTCGCTGGCCTATCCAGCGCTCGATCCCTACAACCCATTCGCTCCGATCGGCACACGGCTGAAGGTCAACGAGGATCTGAATAACTTTTCACCACGCCTCGGCGTCGCCTATGCGCCGCAGGCTGGCGGATTCCTTGGGAGCGGTAAGACCGTTTACCACGCGGGTTACGGCATCTTCTATGATTTTGTCTTCACGAATATCGTGGACAACAGCCAGGCATCCGCACCGAATACAGCGGCTCCTCTAGCGACCTCCACGCAAGGACGAGGCGTCCCGAATGCTACCGGTGCGATTGCGGGTCTTTCTCCAGTCGTGGATCCTTTCTCGAGCGTTGAGCTGGTGAACAATAACCTCGTCAATCCGCAGACGCATGAGTGGAACCTGGGTTTTGAACATCAACTCCCAGCCAACCTGAAGTGGACGGTATCGTATGTTGGCGCGCGAGCGGAGAAACTTTTTGCCAATCAGCAGTTCAACTACTTCGATCCGAACACCGGAGAGCGCCTGAATCCGGATCGCGGCGCTATCATCACCCGCGGCAATTACGCGGATTCTATCTACCACGGTGTGACTACGGACGTTTCTCATGATTTCAGCCACGGTCTGTTCGTCCGCGGGACCTACACATTCAGCAAGGCGATGGATGATGGATCCGAAGTCTTCGTTACTACGAACCAGGCAACTTCCTATGCAGCCAACCTTGCCCCAGGAGGACGCGCTGGAGAATGGAGCCGGTCGGCCTTCGATCACCGCCATTACCTGGGCATTCAATATGTGTATGAGCTGCCGGGTTACAGCGGGGAGCGGGTCCTTTCGCTCATCACCAAGAACTGGACGATCGCCGGAGACACGATCCTGCAGTCCGGACCTCCGGGCACGTGGGGCAGCGTGGGCTTTGACACCAATGGCGACGGCAGTGCGGCGAACGATCGGCCCGTTCTGAGCAACTCGCATGCACCTGCCACTGCGGTGGGCATCGATGGCGCTCTGCTGGGCATTACATCGCAACCGGGCACTTACTTCGACGTGACGACGCTCAACCAGTCGGGCAATGCCGTTGCTGTGGCGCCGGGCGCCGTCCACTTCCTGGTGCCGGTGGGTTCCGGCAACGTGGGACGAAACAGCTACAGCCAGCCGGGAGTGCAGTTCTGGAATCTGTCGGTCCAGAAAGATATTCCTGCTGGGTTCACGCATCTGGAAGGGGCGAGTTTTCAGATTCGCGCCGAGGCGCAGGACGTAGGCAACCACAATAACGTGGAGCCGATGGATACGAATGTGCTGGACGCTGGACTTTCGTCGTTCCTCAACCCCTCGCAGTTCCGCTCCAACGTCAACAGTGGTTCGCTGGCGCAGGGTCGCGTGATGCGCTTCTGGGCGAAGTTCAGCTTCTAAAATAGAAGTTGATAGACGCTGATGCCGGCCAGGCTTCCTGGCCGGCTGACTCGTGAGTGGATAGCGGTTCGGCAATCGCAGGAGATCCGATCGTTTTGCCGCGCCTGTCGGGGTGCGACCAGGGCGCTGTTTCCCCGATAGAGCTGCTGGTTGTCAGGGATATAAAGGGAGGCCCTCATGGGGTCTCCCTTACTTATTTATGTGACCAAACCCCAAAATTTGGAAACGGCCGACTCCTCCTCTACCAAAAAGCGTAGAGTCTGGCCGTGGCTGGCTACCCACCGTAACACGAAACTTTTCGCATTTTGCATCGAATTTTGGTTAATTCAACCCGAATTCGTGTAAGTTCGCATGTTGGCCGCTCACGTGCAAATTCACTGATCGCACTTCCTGTGACTTTTTTGGCAAGACACGCGGTTGCCTGGCCTTCCGCGGTGAGCATTTTCCGGAGGAAATCATTTGATGCTGAAATCAGGGTCCGCCCGCCATTTTTTGCTGTTCGCCTCTCTCGTCCTGACTGGATCCATCCTTTCCCTTCATCCGCCATCGGCCTTCGCCCAGTCCACCAGCGGTGACCTCGTGGGAACGGTGACCGATCCCAGCGGCGCGGCAATTGCGCACGCAAGCGTTACTGGCACAAACGCCGGGACCGGTATCGCCACTACAGTCGAAACCAACGACCGCGGCGAGTTTCGCATGTCAAACCTGCCGCCAGGACGTTACACCCTCAAGGGATCTGCCCCGGGCTTTTCTACCTACACGCTGCAGGATTTCGCGGTCACGTTGAACCAGACCGCCACCGCGGTGTTGAAGCTGCCCCTGGCTTCCGCGGCAACGAGCGTAGAGGTCTCCTCGCAAGCGCAGACGGCGATCGATACGACGACGATTCAGTTGCAGCAGACCTTCTCCACCAAGGAGACGCAGGATCTTCCGACGGCCACCGTAGGTCTGGGCGCGCTCAATCTCTCGCTGCTGAGCCCTGGCGTCGCCACCAGCGGCGGCATCGGCGCCGGTACGGGGCCATCCGTTGGCGGACAGCGCCCGCGCAACAACAACTTCACCGTGGAAGGTATCGACGATAACGACAAAGGCGTGACGGGGCCGCTGATTACGGTTCCGAACGACGCGACCGGTGAGTTCACGCTGCTGACCAATCAGTTCTCGCCGGAGTTCGGTCACTCCACCGGCGGCCAATTCAATACGACGATCCTGGGCGGTACCAACCAGTTCCACGGTCGCGCGTACGAGTACTTCCAGAATCGCAACCTCAACGCGATCGATGCATCCACCGCCCGCGGCCAGGACCCGGCCCACGTAGTGAATCCCCGCTTCGACCAGAACCGGTTTGGCGGTCAGGTGGGTGGCCCGATTCTGAAGGACAAGCTGTTCTTCTTCTCCAATTTTGAGAAGTATCAACTGGGACAGAACCTGGCCTATGCTCTGTGCACGCCGACCGCCGCCGGTTACGCGACGATGGCCGCCACGCCGGGCCTTTCGGCTACGAACCTAGGCATCCTCAAGAAGTATGTCCCGGCGTCCGCCACTCCGGACACAGCCGGAGCAGCCTGTGGCTC
This sequence comes from uncultured Acidobacteriaceae bacterium, assembly GCA_963757575.1. Classification (GTDB taxonomy): domain Bacteria; phylum Acidobacteriota; class Terriglobia; order Terriglobales; family Acidobacteriaceae; genus KBS-83. The sequence goes on along the minus strand of CAVWSD010000001.1, from coordinate 271,549 downwards.
TCCGTCCATCACGGTGGGCGGTAACGACGTCGCGGTGGGCGCGCTGCCATTTTCCGGCGCGTACTTCACCAACAGCTACCAATCGACGAACAGCATTGACTACACCACATCGCAGAATAATCAGTTCCGCTTCCGCTACATGTACAACCGCTATGCAACCACGGATACGTCGGCAAATCTGGCGGCATTCTGGCAACCGATTCCAGATCGGTATCAATTGTTCGCTGGCAGCTGGTTTCATGAGTTCACGCCGAGCCTGACCAATGAGGCGCGTATCGGATACAACCGGTACTCGAACATCACACCATCGGGCGACTTCAGCTTCCCCGGCCTGGACAGCTTCCCGAACCTGACCTTCGACGATCTGGGATTCATTCAGGTAGGGCCGGATCCCAATGCGCCGCAGTCGGCGATCCAGAACCTGTATCAATTCGTAGACAACATCACCTGGGTCAAGGGAAACCACACCTTCAAATTCGGGTTTGACGGACGCAAATCCATCGCGCCCCAGAGCTTCACCCAGCGTGTTCGCGGCGATTATGAATATGCCGGTCTGAATGACTATCTCCACGACGTCAGCCCGACGACCTTCGGTGAGCGCAGCTCGGGCAACTTCTTTTACTACGGCGACCAGACGGCGTTTTACGGCTTTGCCAACGATATCTGGCGTGTGACCCCGAAGGTTTCGCTTAACTACGGTATGCGTTACGAATTCACCTCGGTACCGTTTGGGGAGCGGGCGCAGCAGTTGAACCAGGCAGCCAGCGTTCCGGGCTTCATCAACTTCCATGCCCCACAGCCGCAGTATGGCAATTTTGCCCCACGTTTCGGTGTGGCGTATGCGCCGGGGAACGGCGACTGGTCCATCCGTGCAGGCTTTGGGATGGGCTACGATGTCCTGTACGACAACTTGGGTCTACTCACCTTCCCGCCGCAGTATTCGTCGACCGAAGACGTGAACGTAAACACTCAGACCCCGAACTTCCTGGCGACTGGTGGCCTGCCGCCCGGAAAGGGGACTCTGCAGACCTTCCCCACCATCGCCGCGCAGCGTCAGGCAACCTCGGCATTCATGCCGGATCAGAAGCTGCCCTACTCCGAGCAATGGAACCTGAGCATCCAGCACGTCTTCATGAGGGACTACACGGCACAGATTAGCTATGTGGGGACGCGCGGCATTCATCTGCCGATGCAGATCCAGTTGAACAAGCAGCCGATCACCAGCGTCAGTAACAACCTGCCGCTGTTTGCGGGAACGCCTGATCCTGGCAGCCTGAGCGGGCTGCAGTCGCTGGCCGAACTGGCGCCCGCCGATGCTGCCGGGCAGTCGTACCGGAGCTATGTCCCTGCATATGCAGCGGCAGGTTTCGGGCCCACTGGACCTGACGACGCGAACACATACAGCAATATCACCTCATATCAACCTTACGGTGCGTCCATCTATCACGGCGCCTCCGTACAGGTGACACGGCGTCTGCAGCATGGTTTGCAACTGAATGCGGCCTACACCTTCAGCAAGGCACTGGATAACAGCACGGCGGATGTCTTCTCCACCGTCCTGACCCCGCGCCGGCCTCAGGATTTCCAGAACGTTGCGGCCGACTACTCCCGCTCCGCGCTGGACCACACTCATCGCCTCACGGTGGAGTTCATGTGGGACATTCCCTATTTCAAGAATGACGACCACTGGCTGCTGCGGAACGCTCTCGGCAACTGGGAGATCGCTCCGATCTACACCTACCAGACTCCCGAGTACGCGGACGTGCAGAGCACAGCAGACGCCAATCTGAACGGGGACGCTGCTCCGGACCGTGCGGTGTTCAACGCCAAAGGTGTTCCGGGAACAGGATCGGGCGTGACCGGTGTCTATGATCCAAGCCGTGCCGGCCTTTGCGGAACGGATGACAGTGGAGCACCCATCTCCTCCTGTACGGGGAACCTGGTCGGCTACACGGCAACGGACCCGAACGCGCAGTACATCGCGGCTGGCAAGGGTATGTATGCGAATTCCGGGCGCAACACGCTGCCTATCCGTCCCATCAATGACTGGGACGCGACGGCAGTGAAGAGGGTTAACTTCACCGAGCGCTACGCCTTTGAGTTCCAGGCGCAGGCGATCAATGTCTTCAACCACTCGCAGTACATCTCCGGCTATCTGAGCCAGATCAATTCGTTTGGGGATACCGGAGTGCTCAACTTCGTCAACCCGAACAATGCCCAGTTCAATCAGCCACAACTGGTCTTCCCCAACAATGCACGCCAACTGCAATTGACAGCGAAGTTCATCTTCTGACCTTCGCGACTGCTCATCACACCAAAGGAGGGAGCCGCGGCTCCCTCCTTTTGCTGCACGCGGCCGGCTGACTTCAGCGAACGTGCCGCTCGAATTCGTCCGGGCCGGAGGTTGCTTCCTGCTTGATGCGCTGCGCTGCGGCGCCGAACAGAACCGGCTGACGAGACGCTTGCGTCGCAGGAGTTAAGTCGGAACCGGCGCGGGGCTGGCCTGCTATTTGCCGGCCGCTTCAAAGGTCAGCTGGTGGCGGCGACGATGCCGGTCTTGACAAGTACATAGAGCACCCAGATGACGAACACCATGAGAATGCCGCGGGACGGTTTTACCCGGGAGACGATGGCGCCCCCATAGCCGGCGAGAGCGATTGCCCACAGCGAGAAGATGTCGAGGGACTTGCCGATCGAGAGAAGCCATGGCGCTGTGTCGGAGCTCAGGAAATACGCCAGGTTGGCTGGCGACGGCAGATTCAGGTTGTAGGTCTGTGGGTCGCTGATGAAGACAGTCACGATGGCAATCACCGAGTTCAGCGCATTCGGCAATGAGGCGAACATGCAAACGGCGAACATCTCGCCGTAATTCGTGCTTCCGCCCAGCACGAACGCGAAACCACCCCACAGCACCAGTGCGACCAGCGCATTCACCGCCAAAACCACAACGGGGCTGCCCACCATGAAGCCTTCCATAAACCCTTTGGTGACGGCGAGCATCTGCGCCTGCTGGGCGGGAGTGGCTTTGTCCAGCCTTTCCGCATTGCGCGGTTGGCTCTTCAGGACATTGGTGGTGAGCGATTCCCAGCCGACATGCTGCACGGCTGCAGCACAGAAGACATAGCCCAGTACGGCCAGGATAAGGAACGGCAACCACCAGGAGCGGTTTCGCTTGATGTCGTGGAATGTTTTAGAGGGCTCGATGAAGGTATCGACGACGCGTTCGACCTGTGAGAGGCTCTTCGTTTCGTCGGTACCGGTGAGGGCACTGGCCGTTCCCGCCATCGCGATTGCTCCGGACCATTAGATTGAGCTGCGAGCTGATGCCGCTACGAGCATTTTGCTCATGCTATGACCAGCGAACTGACTCTTCGCGTGGCATTTCCTTAATCAAAGGCCACAAGAACGGTCGCTGGGCGATCTAACCTATAGCAAAAATGCTCTGGTCCTACAACATTTTCATGACGCCTATCTTCACGAAACGACACGTGAGGCCGCGGCCGCGTTCGTAGCCACGCGCTTCCTTGTAGAAGCTGTTTTCTTCGAGAGGGTCTTCTGTAACTCCAGCGCGTCCACGTGCCTGGCAGACTTGCGCAGTCGCTCGATGTCGTAGAAGGCTCGTTTTTCGGCGAGGAAGATGTGGACAACGAAGTCGACGTAGTCGAGCAGGATCCATTCACCGAGACGCTTGCCTTCGACGGAGTTGGGATAGGTGCCGAAGTCGCGTTTCAGGCGCATTTCGACCTCATCGGCGATGGTCTGCGTCTGCCGCTCGTTGGTGCCGCTGGTGATGAGGAAGAAGTCGGTGAAGCCGGCATCGACGGCATCGAGTTCGAGGATACGGGTGTCTTCGGCCTTTTTCTCATCGCACGCCGCCGCTGCTGCCGCGACCATCCGACGCGTGGTCTCGGCGATGGTGCGCTCTGCTGTCGGCGCGGATGCGGGTATCGCTTTCTTCTTTGCCGGACCGGACTTCGCTGCCGCCTTCGCCCCATGTCTGGCCGGGGTCTTCTTTGCGCTGGCTTGTTTCGTGCGGCCGGTATGCTTCGCGGCGGCTTTGCTACTCGAGGTTTTTCTGGGGGCTGCCATTCCTTCTCCTGAACTTAAGAACTTATCGTAAGCTGCCGGTCGCTGTCTGTTGCATTTAGGCTCGGCGGTAGAGCTTGTGTTCGCGCGCGTATTCCGCGACGAGCGGATTGAGTACCTGTTGTTGGATGGCGCTCGAGTCGCCGGCGAGCGCGGCGCGCAATTCGGTGGCGGAGACTTCGTAGTGGAGACCGGGCAGCAGCCAGAGCGTTCCCTGGTGCGAATTGCCTGGTGACGACTCAGGGCGTGCCGCGTGCAGCGGTATGCGCAGCAGGCCATTTCGATGATCGGGTTCGTGTGGATGGATGCCGGCTGGTAGAAGAGTTTCGAGTGTTTCGAGTGTGAACCCGGGTCGCGCGGCGACGATCCATTGCGCGAGCATCAGGGCCTCGGCGGCGCGGTGCCAGTGGTGGAGGGTCTGGAGCGAGTCGGCGCCTACCAGGCAGAAGAGCTCGTCGGCGCCGGAAAGCGTCTCGCGCAGAAGCTGGAGCGTGTCGTAGGTGTAGTTATAGCGGCCATCCAGGCGTGGCGCGTCGATGGCGCTCGCAACAAGGTGGGGATGGCCGGCGCAGGCAAGCTGCACCATGGCGATGCGGTCTTCAAAGGAAGACTGTGCCTGGTCGCGCTTGAGCGGCTGCCGTCCGACCGGCGCCATCAGCACGCGATCGAGATTCAGGCGCTCGACCGCAGCCATGGCGATACCGATGTGGCCCGAGTGCGGCGGATCGAAGCTGCCGCCGAAGAGGGCGATGCGCATTCTTCGATGCTAAACGTTCGATGCTAACTGAGCATGCGGCACGGCTCCTGCGCGGCCGCCGCATAATGATCAGGTGCCCACTGCTGCCATCGGACTCGGCGCGAACCTGCCTTCGGTAGCGGGCTCTCCTGCGCAGACGATTGCCGCTGCGATGGAGCGGCTCGAACAATACGGCCGGGTCACGGCGCGATCCGGGTTGTACCGGACAGCGCCGGTGGGTTACCTCGACCAGCCGCCATTCGTAAATGCCGCTGTGCTGCTGGAGACAGAGCTTGCGCCGTTGTCCCTGCTGGATGCGCTGCTCGGGATCGAGCGCAGCTTTGGCCGTGATCGGACGGCAGGCCCGCCGAAGGGGCCGCGCACGCTGGACCTGGATCTGCTCCTCTACGGCGATCTCGTGCTGGATGGTCCCGCGCTGAGCCTGCCGCATCCGGCGATGCATGAGCGGCGCTTCGTATTGGCGCCCCTGGCAGAGATTGCGGCGGGGTGGCGGCATCCGGTGCTGGGCCGCACCATGTGCGAATTGCTGGCTGCGTTGCAGCCAGAGGACGGCGCGGTGGATAGAATCAGCGAGTGACTCTTCCCTTTCAAATCCTGGCAACTGCCGGCGCCGGCCGGCGCGCGGTGATGGACCTGCCGCACCGGCAGGTGCAGACGCCGGTCTTCATGCCGGTGGGTACTGCAGGCTCAGTCAAGGCGGTGCCGCAGCATTTGCTGGAGGCGATGGGCGCGCAGATCATCCTCGGCAATACGTATCACCTCTACCTGCGGCCCGGGCACGAGGTGGTGCGGCGCATGGGCGGACTGCATCGCTTCATGAGCTGGCCGCGCGGTTTGCTGACGGACTCGGGCGGCTTTCAGGTCTTCAGCCTGAATGAGCTGCGCAAGGTGTCCGCAGAGGGTGTCGAGTTCCGTTCGCACCTGGATGGATCGACGCATATGTTCTCGCCGGAGCGCTCGATCGAAATCCAGATCGCGCTGGGCGCGGACATCCTGATGGTCTTCGACGAGTGCACGGAGTATCCGGCGGACCGCGAGCGGGCGCGGCGCTCGCTGGATCTGACGCTCGAATGGGCAGCGCGCAGTAAACGCTACTTCGAAGCGCACAAGCACGAGGTGCCGTGGGACCAAGGGAACCGTCCGGGGGACTCCGGCGGCCGTACGCAGTCGCTGTTCGGGATCGTACAGGGGGGAATGTATCCGGAGCTGCGACGTGAATCAGCGGAGCGGCTGGTCGAGATGGACTTTCCCGGCTATGCGATCGGCGGGCTGAGTGTGGGCGAGCCGCGCGAGTTGACGCGGGAGATCATCGCAAGCACGCTGCCGTTGCTGCCGGCGGACAAGCCGCGCTATGTGATGGGTGTTGGCTATCCGGACGAGATTGTCGAGTACGCGAAGATGGGCGTGGACATGATGGACTGCGTGTTGCCGACGCGCGCGGCGCGGCATGGTCTGCTGTTTACATCGGAGGGGCGGCTGAATATTAAAAACCGGCAGTTTGCCGAGGACCAGACGCCACCCGACCCGTACTGCAAATGCCTGGTGTGTGCGCGCTACACGCGGGCCTACTTGCGTCACCTTATGGTAGCGGGGGAGCCGCTGTCCGCGGTGCTGAACACGCTGCACAATCTGGCGTTCTATCTGGACACGATGGCGCGCATGCGGGAGAGTCTTGGACGCGGCATCCCGCCGCTATCGGCTGTGAACGAGCGGGTGAGCGCGCGCAGCGAATAAAGCATCAGCTATTGCGCAGCGCGGCCATGGGCTCAACGGCCGCTGCGCGTCGTGCCGGAATGTAGCTGGCGGCGAGCGCGATGATGAGGAAGAGCGCCGCAGCGGAAATAAACGTAACCGGATCGATTGCCTTTACGCCGAAGAGCATGGAAGCCAGCAGGCGGGTGACGCCCGCTGCTCCGAGGATGCCGAAGGCGATCCCAGCGAGTGCGATGCCGAAGCCCTGCCGCAGCACCAGCGCGAGAATGCTGCCGCGCTGCGCGCCGAGCGCCTGGCGGATCGCGATCTCCCGCGTGCGCTCGACGACGGAATAGGAGATGACGCTGTAGAGCCCAAGCACAGCGAGCAGCGTGGCGGCGATGGAAAACGCGCCGAGTAGCGAGAACATCAGGCGCCGCTGATCTTCCGAGGCATCGAGAACCGCGGAAAGTGTCTTGATGTCAGAGACAGGCTGGTTGCGATCGAGCGCCAGCACCTGACGCCGCACGGTATCGGTGAAGGCCGCGGGGTCGGACTTCGTGCGCAGAATCAAGATCGCGGCCTGCGGCGGCTGCTGCGCATTCGGCACATAGAAGCCCGGCATGGGATCGGCATCGCGGCCCTCCTGATGCACTGGCGCGGCGATGCCGACGATCTCGAGCGGCTGCTTGCTCGAACCGACAAGCAGGTGCTGGCCGATTGGGTTTTCGCCGCGCGGATACTGCGGCCAGAAACGGCGCGCCAGGCTCTCGTCAATGATGGTGACGCCGGGCGCGCTTGCGTTGTCACCGATGGTGAAGGCACGGCCGCGGTTCAGCGGGACCTGAAGAGTGCGGAAGTAGTCGGGCGAGATCTGCTGGATGATCGCGATAGGTCGCTGGTTCAGCAGCAGCTCCGGGCGGCCGGTGATGCGGACCGGCGCGCCGGCCCAGCCGGTGGTGGGCAGGGTGAGCGTGACGCTCGCGTGCTCGACTCCCGGGATGGCCTCCACGCGTTCGACGAGCCGGCTGTAGAAGCTGGCCCGCTTGGCATCGGTATCGTATTGCGCGGGCGAGAGCGAGATGGCCATGGTGAGTACGCGCTCCGGGCGGAAGCCGGGATCGACGTTGTAAAGATGTGCGAGGCTCTGGAGCAGCAGCCCGGCACTCACCAGAAGGACGAGCGAGAGCGCCACCTGTCCTGCAACCAGCATTCCACGCGGCCCGGCGGCGAGATGGCGGCGGAGCCTGCCGCGAGCAGAGGTATTTGCGAAATTGCCCTGCAGGACCGCGGCCAGGTCGTGGCGAAATGCGGAGAGCGCAGGCGCGAGACCGAAGAGGATGCCGGTCAGCAGGGAGAGTGTGACCGCAAAGCCGAGAACGCCGAGGTCGAGATGTATCTCCGAGCTGCGCGGCAGCTCGAGCGCGGTCACAGCGCGGATGCCGCGCAGAGCCGCCCATGCGAGCAGCACGCCGAGCGCGCCGCCGAGCATGGACAGCAGCGTGCTTTCGGTAAGGAGCTGCCGTAGCAGGCGGCCGCGGCCCGCTCCCAATGCTGAGCGCACGGCGAACTCGCGGGCGCGTGTGGCGGCACGGGCCAGCAGCAGGCTTGCGACGTTGGCGCAGACGATGAAGAGCAGCAGGCCGACTGCGCCGCTCAGCAGAAGCAGTGGCAGCCGCACATCGGCGACGATCGATTCCTCGGAGGGTGCTGACGCGCGTTGGATTGTCCGCGGTCGAGGGTTTGGCGTCGAGCATGGCCGGATGCGCGGTGGCGTACTGGCGATTGAGCGTAGTCAGCTCCGCATTCGCCTGAACGAGCGAGACATCCGGCTTGAGCCGTCCGAAGATGCGCAGGTACGGACTGAGTGGGCGCGACTTCACCGGCATCAGCGACCATTCGATCGGCCGCGTGATCCAGACGTCAGTATCGGCATCGGCGAAGGGAAAGGTGAAGCGTGGCGGCAGGACCCCAATGATGGTGTAGGGCGTGCCCGCTAGGGTCACAGCGTGGCCGAGGACGCCGGGATTTCCGGCGAAGTGCTGCTGCCACAGGCGGGTGCTGATCATGGCGACATTCGGTCCGCCCGTGCGGTCTTCCGCAGGCAGAAATGACCGGCCCAGTGCTGGCTCGATACGGAGGATGTTGAGAAAGTTGGCGGAGACGCGAGCAGCGCTAACCACCTCCGGTTGGCCTTTGCCGGTCAGAGCCATCTGCTCTGCCCCGCCGGAAAAGACGCCGGTGTCGCTGTAAGAACGGGCGGTGGCGCGGAACTCGTCCACGTGGATAGGAGTGGCGCTGCGCGTCAGGATGACGAGCTTCTGCGGGTCTCCATAACCCAGAGGACGAAGCAGCACAGCGCGAATGACGGAGAAGAGCGCAGTGTTCGCGCCGATGCCGAACGCGACCGTGAGTACGATGGCTGCGGAGAAACCGGGACGCCTGGCGAGCATCCGGCCGGCGAAGCGAAGGTCCTGCCGCAGCGCGCTGAGAAACCCAGGTCGAGTCATAGTCGACACTTCCCTGCATCGAGATTTTTGACTACCGTTTATATCTGTCATATTCGCGATTGAATGAGGCTCATCACAATTCGCGAGAAAATAAGGAATATTGCGGACTTCGATAGTGTTCAGATTGTTTTCGGGCGCGTTGTTTGGAGCTATTTCGCTGGCGCTCTGCTTTGGTGCGAGCGGTTGCAGAAACTCTGACACGCACGGGGCCTCGTCGTCCACAAACGGCCAGACGAGCAATGAGACGATTGTCGTCCTGCGGCATGGTGAGAAGGCTCCCGATGGACTCGGCCAGCTTAACTGCATGGGGCTGAACCGGTCTCTCGCGCTGCCAAAGGTGCTGATCGGGCGCTTTGGCAAAGCCGATGCGATCTTCGCACCGGACCCGGCCGTCGAGGTGCGGGAGAATTCATTTTCGAACCGGTCGTATTCCTATGTGCGGCCCCTGGCCACGATTGAGCCTACGGCGATCCAGCTCGGCCTGCCGGTCAATACGCAGCTCGGGTTCCGGGAGATCGCCGCGCTCCAGCGTGCGGTGACTGCTCCGGAGTATGCGAACAGCACAATTTTCATTGCCTGGGAGCACAAGTACGCATATGACTTCGCGCGCCAGATGCTGCGTTCCTATGGATTGGATCCGTCTGTCGTACCGGGGTGGCCGGGCGGCGACTTCGAGACGATGTATGTGTTTCACATCAGTCGTGCGGTGGGGTCTCCGTCATCCCGGATGACATTCGCGGTGCAGCAGGAGGGCTTGGAAGGCCACCTGTCCGATGCTTGCCCATCGCGCTAAACAACCAGAACGACTATAATTCTAGTCGGTATAGTTGAAAGGAATAGAGCATGGCTCTGTGGCAAATCCAGGAAGCGAAGACGCGGCTCAGCGAATTGATTGAAGAGGCCGATACGAAGGGTCCGCAGATCATCACCCGTCATGGCACAGAACGGGCTGTCCTACTATCAATCAAGGATTACCGTGCACTCAGCGCCCATCAGCCGAATCTGAAGGAGTACCTGCTGGGCGGTCCAAAAGTGGAGAGCTTCGAGATTTCCCGTGATCGCGACTCCGGCCGGGACATCAAGTTGTGAACCCGCCCCGGCAGTATCTGCTCGATACAAATGTGTTGTCAGAAACTCGCAAAAGGCGGCCGGATGCGGCCGTGCTCGCGTTTCTCGAAGCCGCGGAGCCGTCGCTGCTTTTCATCAGCGTTTTAGCCCTTGGAGAATTACGAAAGGGCATGGTGTTGAAGATGGCGGGCGACAGTGAAGGGGCGAAGGCGATTGGCTCCTGGGTGGATGGGCTGGAGTATGGGTTTGCCGACCGTATTATCAGTATCGACGCAGCCACCGCGCGGCTCTGGGGCGAGCTTTCGGCGCAGCGCTCCCGACCGGTGGTCGATACCCTCCTCGCGGCGACGGCCATCGTGCACAATCTCACTCTCGTAACGCGGAATGAGAAGGATGTCCTGGACGTCGCCTCGCTGATGTTCCTAAACCCGTGGACAAGCAAAGGGTGAGCGACGCAATCGAGACGCCGCAATCCCTTGACACAAGCCACAGAGTCCGTGATGCTTATTGCTTAGGTATCCTGCCGATCTGTGTGTCCTGTGTGCGCCTGTTTACGCGCATTCCGGGAGTTTGGCTCAGGCGGGATGAGTGGTGGTCCGGGAGGCGGTGTCACGCCCGGTGGCTGCTCCGGATTGCCTGGCCATACCCGCTCTTTCCCGTGCACCCGCACTGAAGCTGCAGCCGGCGCGTAAGCGTGACCGGCCAGCCTCCAGAACCGGCGCGACGGGGTGGAGCACCTTGATGGAAGAAGGATCTCTGTGTCCCTGGAACTATCCGCTGTGTTCGTAGCCGGGCTGCCCAGCAGCTATATCACCTTTCTGCCCGCTGTCCTGATGGTTGGCGTGTTTTACCTGCTGCTCTTCCGGCCAAACCAGCGGAAGCAGAAGCAATGGCAGGAGATGCTGAACAACCTGAAGATCGGCGACAAGATCACGACCACCGGGGGCCTGCGTGGCACCATCGTGGCGCTGCGCGAAGACGCGATCCAGTTGAAGCTGCCTCCGGACGGCATCAAGGTTGAAGTCGTGAAGTCGGCTATTGCGGCCGTAACCACCAATACTCCCGAGGAAGCCAAGTAGCGCCGGGAAGAGGCGACCTGATCGATCATGCGTAAGAATCTCACCAGTAAAACCATTCTCATCATTGCCGTCCTGCTGGTCTTCGTCTTCGGAATCTTCGGCATTCCTGATGGCGTCAGCGGACATGCGTGGCGTGACGCGCTCGCGAAGCGTATCAACCTGGGTCTCGACCTGAAGGGCGGCACTCACCTGGTCCTGCAGGTGATGGTTGACGAGGCTGTAGGCGCAGAGACGGACAACGCCCTGGGCCGGCTGCAGAGCGATCTGCAGGCTGCGGGCATTCCCGTGAGCTCGGTTGTTAAGCCAAATCCGTCCAACCCGCTGATTCTCCAGATCAACGGCGTGCCGGCGGATAAGTCGGGCGACGTGCGTAGCATGCTGGACACCAAGTACGGCCAGCAGTACACCATCAGCTCGACCCCGGACGGCTACACCCTGACTTTGAAGCCGACTGAGCAGCAGGCGCTCGAAAAGAAGACGCTGCAGCAATCGATTGAGACCATCTCGACCCGCATCAACTCGCTGGGTGTGACCGAGCCAACGGTGCAGGAGTATGGCCTGGGCAAGAACCAGATTCTGGTGGAGCTGCCGGGCGTGGATGATCCGGGCCGCGTGCGCGACATTATCCAGTCGACGGCAATCCTGGAAATCCACGCGGTGACGGGTGGGCCCTTCGCGACGCAGGATGCGGCGAAGCAGGCAAACGGCGGAACGATTCCGCCCGATCAGGAGCTGGTGCCGTATGGCGGCAATGAATCGGGCCTGCAGGGACAGTATTACCTGCTGCAGCGGGTGGCGGTGGTCCGCGGCCCGGATTTCCGCGATGCGCAGCCCGGGCGAGACGAGAATGGCCGGCCGGACGCGACCTTCATCCTGACCCGCGCGGCGGGCGACCGCTTCTACGACTACACCAGCAAGAACGTGAACAAGCCGATGGCGATCATGCTGGACAACAAAGTCCAGGAGGTCGCGAATATCCAGGACGCGATCCGCGATCAGGGACGCATTGCCGGGCTTGGTGAGCAGAAGGCGAAGGACCTTTCGCTGATGCTGCGTACCGGCGCGCTGCCGGCCTCGATCCACTACCTCGAAGAGCGCACCGTCGGTCCATCGCTGGGTGCTGACTCGATCCGCAAAGGCGTGACGGCGTCGATTGTCGGCATGCTGGCGGTAATGATCTTCATGCTGGTGTATTACAAGGGCGCGGGTATCAATGCGGATCTGGCGCTCTTCCTGAACCTGCTGATTTTGCTCGGCTTTATGGGCTTTTCCGGCGCCACGCTGACGCTGCCCGGCATCGCGGGCGTGATTCTTACCGTCGGTATGGGGGTGGACTCGAATGTGCTGATCTTTGAGCGCATTCGGGAAGAGCTTCATGCCGGCAAGTCGCCGGCTGCGGCGGTGGATCAGGGCTTTGCGCACGCGTGGACGACGATTCTGGATACGCACGTCACCACGATGGTTTCGGCCGCCATCCTGTTCCTCTTCGGCACTGGCCCGGTGAAGGGCTTCGCGGTCACGCTGGTAATTGGTCTGGGCGCCAACCTGTTCACGGCGGTCTTCGTGTCGCGGACGATCTTTGACGCCATTCTGAACCGCAAGGGGCGCGGGGAGGCGCTTTCCATCTGATGCGATTGACGATGATCACTCTCGGAGCCGCGGCCGGGCTCATCGGACTCGGCGTTGCTGCAGGCGGATTGCTGCTGGTTGCCGCGGTCGCAACCGAGCGGACGCTCACGCGAGGCACCGCAGCAAGATTGTTGGGCAGGAAATAGGATTGCGGCCTGCGGGTCCGCTCTAAAGATGCCAGAATGCCGGAGCGGCACGGCGCATATAACGGAGTTCAAGTGGAACTGTTTCACGGCGTAAATATCGACTGGCTGGGGAAGAAGTGGTATTTCCTCGGTTTCTCTCTTGTCTTCAGCGTGGCCGGCCTGCTGTCCATCTTTTTCTGGCATGGCATTCCGCTGGGCATCGACTTCAAGGGCGGGACGCTGGTCTACGTGAAGTTTGACGCGCCGCCGTCGGCGGATCGCATCCGCGAGGCGGTGGACCGGGCGGGCATCCGCGACAGCCGCATCCAGCCCTTTGGCCAGCGGATCGGCCAGAGTCCGTCAAACGAGGTGATCATCTCGCTGCCGGAGAAGGCGATGCAGGAGTCGAATGCCGAGGCCGGCAGCAACACGATCGTGAAGGCACTGGGCACCTACTATTCGGCCACGGGCGCCGGCAACCAGAACAAGCTCGATCTGGACAACGTCGGCTCGGGCACGCTGGGTGACTTCCTGCTGCAGCAGGACCCGGAGCATCTTGGCCCGGATGCGGGAAAGGCCAAGTACACGCAGCAGGCGGCTGCGATTCTCAGCTATCGCGACAAGCAGGGCGACGGACTGATCCGCAACTTCGATGCGCTGAAGAACGTGGCCGACCCGGCAGTGATTGCTACCCTCCAGCAGCAGACATATCTCTCCGGCTTCCACGTCTTCAATACCGAGATCGTTGGTCCGCAGGTAGGAGCGCAATTGCGCGGGCAGGCCATCCGGGCGACGCTCTACTCGCTGCTGGGTATGCTGATTTATCTGTGGTGGCGCTTTGAGCTGATCTACGGCGTGGCGGCGGTGGTGGCGGTCTTCCATGACACCCTGATCACGATTGGCGCCTTCTCGCTGACCCACAAGGAGCTGACGCTGACGGTGATCGCGGCCATCCTGACGCTGGTCGGCTATTCGATGAACGACACCATCGTGGTCTTCGATCGCATCCGCGAGAATCTGCGGATGAGCCGGCGCGAGCCTCTTCCTGACCTGGTGAACCGCAGCATCAACCAGACGCTGAGCCGGACGGTGCTGACCTCCGGGCTAACCTTCCTTACGGTGCTGTCGCTCTTCCTGTTCGGCGGCGAAGTGCTGCACGGCTTTTCGTTCGCGCTCGTGATCGGCATCCTGATCGGGACCTACTCGTCCATTGCCGTTGCGGCGCCGATGCTGGTCGCATGGCAGGAGTGGCGCGCGGGTCAGGGACGCACGGCGGCGCTGCCGGCGGCGAAGCGCGCGCGGGTATAGGTGCCGCGATCTCAAACTCCGGCCTGCACTGATTTCGGTGCAGGCCGAATTATTTTGCAACTTTGCGGGAACAAACCTATAGGCGTTAGGTGTCTATAGCCAAGAAGTCGCAGGCTCCGTCTCCGCTTCCTTTGCTGACGCCGTGACTGCTCCCGGGAGGGGGTGGCCGGTATTGCTTGAAGGGGCGGCTAGTTGGTGCCTAGCACCGTGTTTCGAGGTACGCCATGTTCGAAGATGCCCTGATGGAATCCGGCCACAGGATCAAGACGAAGAGCAAGTATTGGTCGATCGTTGCCCTCGTCATCAACGTCGCAGTTGTGATCGGTCTGGTCCTCTGGCCCCTGATGCATCTTGAGTCGCTGCCGAAGCAGATGATGGCGACGTTGCTGACCGCGCCACCGCCGCCGCCGCCACCACCACCGCCGCCGCCGCCGCAGGCGCCGGTGAAGGTCCACGTGCAGACGGTCGACCCATTCCAGGCGCCAAGCAAGATTCCGCATGAGATCAAGCAGGTGAAGGAAGAGCCGCCACCGCCGACGAATGCCGGCGTGGCCGGGATGGAAGGCATGGGCGGGAATGGTGCGATAGGCGGCATTCTTGGTGGCATGGGCAATGCTCCGGCGCCTGTAGTGAAGGCAGCTGCACCGAAGAAGATCGCGATCTCGTCCGGTGTGATGACCGGTCTCAAGACCGGCGGCACGAACCCGACCTATCCGCCGATTGCACGGGCGGCTCGCATCTCTGGTACGGTGGTGCTCCAGGCAACGATCTCAAAGACAGGCAGCATCGAAAATCTTCGCGTCGTCAGTGGACCTCCCATGCTGACCCAGTCAGCGCTGGAGGCGGTGAAGACCTGGAGGTACAAGCCTTATCAATTGAACGGCGAGCCGGTTGAGGTCGAAACCACGGTGAACGTGGTGTTCAACCTCGGCGGCTGACCGCCCGCATCTCTCTCCAGTGAGGGGGATGACCATCCACCAACTGGCCTCTTCGTGTCATACGGGACGCGAAGAGGCCGGTGATAGCATCGGGGTGTTTTTGACGCACCGCGATCCCCAAGCGACTTCAGTTATCAGCTTGCGCACGACCCCAGGAGGAAAGATTCAGTGATTCACGCTCAGCTCACTCACGTAATTCCCCACATTTCGAACCTTGCTCTGTTTTTTCAGGATCAGGGTAGTAGCGTCGGCTTCAGCCTCCCAGAGATGTGGGCAAGAATGGGCATCCCGGCCAAGGCTGTGGTAATCATTCTGTTCATCATGTCGATCTGGTCGCTTGCCGTGATCATCGACCGCGCCATTTATTTCAACGCTGCCCGCAAGCAGTCCCGTGAATTCGCTCCGAAGGTTGCCGGCGCTCTGCGCGAGGGCAAGCTGGACGAAGCCGTGAAGGTTGCGGACCGCAACAAGAAGTCCCATCTGGCCGAGGTAGTGACCGCTGGTCTGCAGGAGTTCCGCAGCTACGGCAATGGCGGCGCCATCACCGAAGACCAGATTGAGTCCAGCAAGCGCGCACTGGAGCGGGCCGAGGCTATCGTCCACGCCAAGTTGAAGCGCGGCCTGGGCGGTCTTGCAACCATCGGTTCGACCGCGCCGTTCATCGGATTGTTCGGGACGGTGGTCGGTATCTTGAACGCCTTCCAACAGATCGCCACGCAGAAGTCGGCCGGTATCGGCGCCATCGCAGGCGGTATCTCGGAGGCGCTGGTCACCACGGCGTTCGGTCTGCTGGTCGCGATTCCGGCCGTCATGCTGTTTAACTACTTCACTAACAAGGTTGAGGCGTTCGATGTCGAGATGGACAACTCCTCAAGCGAGCTGGTGGACTACTTCATCAAGCAGTCGCAGCGCCGCTAAACGCGGCTTGCCGCGACGCCGTCCACGCGTGAATCGAGTGGCGGGGTGTGAAAGCCCCGCCACCCTCCTTCCCGCAGGATGTGCAGCTTCGGGACGGTCACAAGCGACCTCGCCCGGCCAAGTAGAAATCCAGGGAGCATAATATGGCACTTGCAGTAAGAAACGAAGGCGCCAAGGTCAACTCCAACATCAACGTCACCCCGATGGTGGACGTGATGCTGGTGCTGCTGATCGTCTTCATGGTCATCACGCCCATGGTGCAGAACAAGGTCAACGTCGACCTGACCAAGAGCATCGACGCGACGCCGATGCCGGATGCCGATCACGAAGATTCTGTGGTGGTGGCGATCACGCGCGATGGACGCGTGTTTCTAGGAGCCAATCAGATGTCTTCCGCTGATCTTGGTCCAAAGATCACCGACATGCTGCAGAACAAGACGAATAAAGAGGTCTATCTGCGGGCGGACACGCGGGCGAACTATGGGGTGGTGATGGAAGCCATCGACAATATTCGTACCTCGGGTACCGATACGCTTGGCGTGTTGACGGAGCAGCCGAATGCTGGGGCCGCCGGCAGTATGTAGTAGTACCAGCGTCCCTGGCCGATGGCGGGGACTTTGAAGGATCGAGGAGTTTTTCATGGCATTCTCTACTGGCAGTGGCGGAGGACTCTCCTCCGACATCAACGTAACCCCGATGATCGACATCCTTCTGGTGCTGTTGATCGTCTTCATGGCCATTACGCCGGTCACGCCTCACGGTCTGGAAGCGCTGGTGCCTCAGCCGCCGAAGAACAACCAGCCGCAGAAGGAGAACGACACGGCCATCGTGGTTTCGATACTGCACGGCAATGGCGGGCAGCCGGCATACAGGATCAACGAGACCGATGTGCAGAAGTCCGATCTGGCGGGAAGGCTGCAGACAATCTTCTCCACACGCGCTACGAAGATCATGTTCATCAAGGGCGATAAAGATCTCGACTTTGGTCCGGTCGCCAATGCTATTGATATCGCCAAAGGGGCGGGCGTCGATCACGTTGGACTCATCACTCCCAAGATAGCGGCGGGCCAGTAAGTCATCTCACCTCTCCAGTCCGCGGCCGGTCCCGGCCGCGGTTTGTTCTTGCAGGGTTTTCACGCAAAGTGTTATCCGGGTCTGTAACTAGATGAGGGGACACGAAGGGCAGCTTTCCCGCGGAAAAGCTGTGCGGGCGGCCGTGTAAGGGCAGAGCCCGTCGTGAAAACGGTTTGTGCGGGCTTGCAGGCTCGAAGAAAACAGTTACAATCACTGCGCAGAGAAGTTTCTGTTCCCTGCCCAGTAAACGGACCCCTCAACGCGCCGCGGTCTGGCACCTATTCAAGGAGAAATGAAGCAGAATGATGCGTATCGCAAGAGTGTGGATGCCGGCAGTTGCCAGCCTGTCGATGCTCCTCGCCACCACAGGGTGCAGCAAACTAAAGGCGCGCGATCAGCTCAACAAGGGAGTCCAGGCGTATAAAAACGCCAGGTATGAAGAAGCCATCGAGCACTTCCAGACCGCAGTGAATCTGGATCCGTCGCTGACGATGACGCACATGTATCTCGCCACCGCGTATGCGCAGCAGGTAGTGCCGAACTCCGACACACCGGCGAATAAAGCGCTGGCGGACCACGCGATCGCGGCTTATAAAGATGCGCTGCAGAACGATCCCAATAATGTGAACGCGATCAAGGGCATTGCTTCGATCTACTTCAGTCTGAACAAGGCGGACGATGCCAAGGCATGGCAGCAGAAGGTATTGGCCGCCGATCCCAAGGATCCTGAGGCGTACTACACCATCGGCGTCATCGACTGGAATAAGGCGCGCCGGAATTCGCTGCAGGTCCTGGCGGACAACGGGCTCACCGATAAGCCGGATGGCAATCCAGGACTTCCCAAGAAGGCGTGCGCGCAACTGGCCACGCAGAATGGTCCGCTGGTGGATGAGGCGCTGGACTCGCTGCATAAGGCGGTCGATCTGCGGCCCTCCTATGAGGATGCGATGGCCTATATCAACCTGGCATACCGGCGCAAGGCCGAGATCGAATGCGGAAACGCAGATGCGCGCAAGGCCGATATTCAGCAGGCAGAGGACTGGACGCAGAAGGCCCTCGGCGCACGCAAGGCCAACGTGGAGAAGGCGAACAAAGCCACCAAGCCCGGCGTCGATACCAACAAGTAGCCGGCAGGAGAACAAAGCATCGCAGCGAAAGGAGCCCGCCACCGGGCTCCTTTGCTTTTGCAGGCGTAGCGCGTCCTACATTGCCAGGAGAAATGCTCTAGAATCCCTCACTGGTGGCCTCCCTTCGCAAGATCCTGATTGCCAACCGCGGCGAGATCGCACTGCGTCTCGTTCGAGCGTGCCGCGAGCTTGGCATTTCACCGGTGGCCGTCTACTCCGACGCGGACCGCGCCGCATTGCATGTACAGCACGCCGATGAAGCGTACCGCCTGGGCCCCCCGCCGTCGGTGGAGTCCTATCTGCGTGGAGACCGCATTCTCGAAATCGCGCGCCGGTGCGGAGCCGATGCGATTCATCCAGGCTACGGCTTTCTCTCCGAGAACGCTGACTTTGCCGAAGCCTGTACGGCTGCGGGGATCACGTTCATTGGACCGCCCGCATCTGCGATGCGCGAACTGGGATCGAAGACGCGCGCGCGTGCCGCCGCGGATCGCGCCCGCATGCCGCGTACGCCGGGTTCGGTGCGCGGCCTTACTTCGGCGGATGAGGGACTGAAGATCGCGCAGGAGATTGGCTACCCCGTGATGCTCAAAGCGGCTGCGGGCGGTGGTGGCAAAGGTATGCGTGCCATTCACCGGCCGGAGGAGCTGGCCTCCGCGTTCATCTCCGCAAGTGACGAGGCTGCGCGCGCATTCGGATCGGGTGAGGTGTATCTAGAAAAGCTGATTGAGCGACCGCGCCATGTCGAGATACAACTCATTGCCGATCAGCATGGAAACGTGCTCTATCTCGGCGAGCGCGAGTGCTCGGTGCAGCGCCGCCATCAAAAGGTGATCGAAGAGGCGCCATCCGCGGTGATCGGGCCGGAGCTGCGTCGGCGCATGGGTGAAGCGGCATGCCGGCTGGCCCGCGAGGCGGGATACGTGAACGCGGGCACGGTCGAGTTCCTCGTTGATGAGGCGCAAAACTTCTATTTTCTCGAGGTGAACACGCGCCTGCAGGTGGAGCATGCGGTCACCGAGCTGGTCACCGGACTCGACCTGGTGCATCTGCAGATCGCGATTGCCGAAGGGAAGCCGCTGCCCTTCACGCAGGACGAGGTCACGCTGCGCGGGCATGCGTTGGAGGTGCGCGTATACGCAGAGGATCCCGAGAACGGCTTTCTGCCCTCGCCTGGCCGTATTGCAAGGCTGCTGCGTCCGGGCGGCCCGGGGATTCGCGAGGACGAAGGTGTGTACGAAGGATGGGAGGTGCCGACGGAGTACGATCCCATGCTTTCGAAGCTGATCGCGTATGCGCCGGACCGCGCGACAGCCATCGCGCGGCTGGGCTGTGCGCTCGACGAATATGTTGTTGGCGGTATCCGGACGAATTTGAAACTGCTGCGCCGCATTCTGGACGACGCAGATTTCCAGGCGGCACAGATAGACACCGGCTATCTTGACCGGCTGCTGGCGAAGCCTGCACCGGAGAGCGCCGAGGCGGGCGGTGACAGTGCTGCTGCGGCAGCCATTGCTGCCGTTCTGTTTGCCGCTCCAACTGCTGCACCCAGCCCAACCAAGGCGCAGACGTCGTGGCAGCGAGACGCCTTGCAGCAGGGACTGCGCCGATGAGCGCTGTGGCGCTCGAGGTGGAAGTGGATGGCGTGCTGCGCCGGCTGGCGCTGGAGCGCCAGGGTGAAGGATGGCTGGCCCACATGGATGGGCGGCCGATTGCCGTGGATGTATGCGAGACGACGCCCGGCGTGCTCTCGCTGCTCCTCGGTGACGGCGCTCCGGGGGACCACTCCGGCGGCCGCTCCTATCGCTGCGTACGCGTTCTCTTTGCGGATGAGGAGACGATCGCGGTGGATCGAGGGCAGCACCGGGTTGTGGTGATCGATCCGCGCTCGCTGCGCGCACGCCGCAAACGTCCGGGAGCAGGCAACGGCACATTGCAAATCAAGGCGTCGATGCCGGGGCGCGTTGCGCGTGTTCTGGTCGCGCCCGGCGAGGCGGTGGTGGCGCACCAGGCGATCGTAGTAATCGAGGCCATGAAGATGCAGAACGAGCTGAAGGCCGCGCGCGACGGACGCATCGTGGAGGTACGTGTCACGGCTGGCGACAAGGTGGCTTCCGGCCAGGTGCTTGCGGTGCTGGATTGATGCGGTAGAGGCTCAGCGGATGCGTTCGCGGCAGCCGCTGTGCCAGCTACGGAAGGCTGCATCAAGAATCCGCTGGTTCTGCACGCCATCGTCGCCCGTGCTGGCGAAGGCGCCGGTACCTTCTACGGCGGCGGAGAACGCATCGAGCATATGGCTGTAGGCGTCGCTGTTCGAAAGAACTTCTTCGGCCAAGATTTTTCCGGCCGCGTGACGCACGAGGGTGACCGGTCGATCGACCGTCAGGCCGCTCTCCGCTGTCAGGACGCCGTCTTCGCCGACCACCTCGACGAACGTGCGGTATTGTGCGCGAAAGCTGACATGAATGCTGGCTAGCACCCCGAGGCTGAACTCCAGCGAGATGGCTGCGCTTTCTTCCAGTTTGTGCTCGGACGGCGACGATTGCATCTCGACGCCGCGAGCCAGGGTGCTGACGGCGAGGACCTCCTGCTGCAGGAGAAAGCGCAGCGCGTCGATGGCGTGAATGCCAACGTCGCCGATGGGGCCGCCGCATGCCATGCCGCCGTCATTGATCCAGGTGCGCGGACTGTTGCGGCTGAGAAAGCAGAAGTGCGCGGAGGCGAAGACGGGAGTGCCGATGGCGCCTTCGGCGACCAGCGTGCGCATTCTCTGGAGCGAGAGGTTATAGCGAAAGTTCTGAGCCACACCGAAGGCACGGTTGGCCGCGCGCGCGGCGCTTGCCATGCGTACCGCTTCTGCCGCGCTCATTGCCAGTGGCTTCTCGCACAGCACTGCTTTGCCGTGGCGGAGCGCCAGCAGTGTGTGCTCGCAATGCAGCGCATCCGGGCTGGCTACGAAGACTGCGTCAATCAAGGACGAAGCGCAGAGCTCTTCCGGAGAGGAGAACACGTGGGGGATGTTGAAATGCTGGGCGTTCTCCCTGGCGCGCTCCTGATTGCGGCGCCAGATGCC
The DNA here is from genome assembly GCA_963757575.1 of uncultured Acidobacteriaceae bacterium. Classification (GTDB taxonomy): domain Bacteria; phylum Acidobacteriota; class Terriglobia; order Terriglobales; family Acidobacteriaceae; genus KBS-83. The sequence goes on along the minus strand of CAVWSD010000001.1, from coordinate 250,165 downwards.
GGTGAACTGAGAGTTCTGTGTGTGGTCGAAGGCTGGAGCAAGCCGGCGCTCGCCGTGATGTCCAAAGCCAAGAATGCCGTATCGCACCATGCAGTCCCATCCTAAATTTACAACCTTCAGCGAGCATTAAGGTTGTTGCGGTAAACGACGCCGCTCTTCATTACGAAGACAGGATGCTGCAGCACAGTGATGTCCTTCAATGGATCGCCCTGCACGGCGACGGCATCGGCCCACTTGCCGGGATCGAGTGACCCGATGCGATCGCTCCAGCCCATCAAGTCGGCGGCATTCACTGTGCCGGTGCGCAGAGACTCCAGCGGTGTCATACCGAAATCGCGCACGTACACCTCAAACTCGTGGGCATTGAGCCCGTGCGGATATACGGCGGCGTCTGTGCCCATCGCAACTTTCACGCCGGCCGCGATGGCGTGTTTCGCATTCACTTTTTCGACGGCGCTCACGTCCTGCATCTTCTTCACGTAGAAGGGCGGGAGGTGCCCGTTCTCGCGCATCCAGTCGATGAGATAGGCGGTGGGGACGAAGTAGGTGCCGTGGGCCTTCATCACCTTGATGTCGTCATCGTTTATGTAGGTGCCGTGCTCGATGGAGTCGACGCCGGCTTCGCTGGCCCACAGGATGCCCTGCGCTCCATGGGCGTGGGCAGCCACCTTGCGGCCGAGACGATGGGCATCGGCGACGATGGCCTGCATCTCTTCGAGCGTGTACTGGCTGGCCTGCGGATCATCGCCCTTGGAGAGCACGCCACCGGTGGCGCCGATCTTGATCAGGTCCGCCCCGTACTTGATGTTCTGGCGCACCATGTGCTGCACCGCGGGGATACCGTCGGCCACGCCGTCACCGGTGGAGTGGAATGACTCCGGCAGCAGATTGTTGTCCATGTGGCCGCCGGTGATGCCGAGCGCCGGCCCGCTGACCTGCATGTGGGGTCCTTCGATGAGACCCTCGTTGATGGCATCGCGCAGATCGACGTCGGCAAAGCCATCGGCTCCGACATTGCGCACCGTCGTGATCCCGGCTTCGAGCGTGACCTTCGCATTGCGGGCGCCGATCAGCGCGCTTTTGGCAACCGACGTAGAGAGCTCATGGTAGGGATCGAAGTTCGTGTCCATGGTGAGATGGGTATGGACATCGATCATGCCGGGAAGCAGCGTGGCGTCTCCCAGGTCGATAACGTTGTCGCCGGGCTGCGCCTGCACCTGTGCGGTGGGCTCGACTGCGACGATGCGATCGCCGGAGACGACCAGCGTCTGCGCGTCCAGCAGCCGGCCTGCGCGGACGTCCACCAGATGCCCTGCACGCACCAGCGTGCGTCCTGGTTGGGGTTGGGGCTGAGACTGAGCGGAAGTGAGAGATGTGAGGGTAAGGGCAGACAGTGAGAGCAGCAGCAATGGGCTACGGGACACGTACGCCTCCGGAAGGTGTCCCAGTGTAGCAAGCGCTGAGCGCGGCGCTACTGCGCGCCCTTTTTGAAGATCCCTTCCGCGTAGTAGTTCTCGACGTGCGCCTGGTCGCGCAGCATCTCGTCATATGCGTTGCGCAGGAGTTGCGCGCGGCTCTCGCGCAACTGACCGCGGATGGTCTGTTGCACGCGAGGATCGTTCAGCTCATATTGTCCGGCGGCTTCCTTATCGAGAAGCTTGTAGATGGCGTAGCCATTTGCCTTGTGGTTCTGGTCGTAGAGGGGAATGACATTGGTGATCTGGCCGGGACGCAGCTGCGTGATCGCTGCGAAGACAGCGTTATTCGACCGGAGTTGCGATTCGGTGAGCCGTCCCATATCGCCGCCGCTGCTGGCGTTGGAGGAATCTTCGCTGAATTGCGAGGCCAGCGCTCCGAAGTCGTCTCCGCTTTCCAGACGGGTGTGCAGCGCTTCGATTTTCTTTCTCGCGTCAGCGTCGGTGTTGCCCCTGGCGCTTTGCATGTTGCCGGGCTGCTGGGGCGGAGCAGCGGAGACGACGATCTCCGCGACGTGGAACTCGGGCTCTACCAAATTGAAAAGAGACTTGTTGGAGTTGTAGTACTCCGTGATGTCGGCATCCGTGATGTTGATTTTGGAAAATATCTCCCTGTTCATCAGCTTCTCATTGGTCAGGCCGCGCCGGATGTCCCGCTTCAGATCGTCGAGGGTCATGTTCTTCGCCTTGAGCTGACGGTCGAACTCCTCCTGCGTGAACGGCGCTTTGATCTCGGCGAGCTTGGCCTGGACCTCTTCGTCGGTTGCGACGAGGTTGAGCTTGGCCGCGCGCTGCTGCTTGATGTCATCGTCAATGAGATTGCGCAGGATCTCCAGGTGAGCGATCTGGGACTGCACCTGCGAGGGCTTCTGCGGACCGTTGGGGAGATTGGTGCGGTAATAGCGTTCCAGTGTGGCCTGGTCAATGGGATGTCCGTTGACGGAGGCGACGACATCCGGCTGGTGGGGACGATTGCAGCCGCCGGTCAGCGTCAGACATGCGAGTCCCAGCCAGAGGGCGGAACGACGAAATGGGGAGGGTGGAGCAGGACTGGATGCGGTCAGCGGGACTTCTGGCACTCGGTCTCCTTCGAGAGGCACACCGGGAGAACACCTCTCACCGGCGCCGGGGGTGCCCGGGTACCGGCTCACAAAGCTTATCGTATTTCGCCGGCGCGCTTGCTGCCGGCGGGATGCAGGCATCTACTGCGACGGAGCGGGCGTGTGCGCCGGCGGCGTTGGCGGTGCGGCGTCAACGCGCTCCGGCGGGGTGATGCCATCGGCCTTCAGCGCGCGGTCGATGGAGTCCCATACAGCCGGCGTCGGTTGGGCTCCCGCGGCGATGCGCTCACCATCGACGAAAACCTGCGGCGTGCCATCGATGCCGAGCTTCTCGCCTTCGCGCATGGAGGCGCGGACAGCGGATTCATCCTGCTTCGCGATGCATGCATCGAGCTTCGCCTGGTTCAGGTTGGCCTTTTTGCCGATTGCCCGGGTCTGGTCATCGAGCGTAGTGAAGGACTGCTTCGGATCGTTGCGGGCGCCATCGATCTCATGGCCATTGCTGTGCGCATAGTCGACGAACTGCCAATAGGCATCGCTGTTCTGGTCGGCAAGACAGTTGGCATCGATCGCTGCGTGCATGGCCCAAGGATGAATTTCGACCAGCGGGAAGTCCTTGTAGACGTAGCGGACGAGGTTCTTGTAGTGGTCGAGCGTGGCGGGAAAGAGCTCCTCGTGCATGCGGGCGCAATAGGGGCACTCCAGGTCGTCGTAATTGACGACGGTCACTTTGGCATCGGGATTGCCGCGCATGGGCCGATGATCGAGCGAGTAGATGGACTGCGGGTCCTTGCTGATGTCGAACTTTTCGAGCCGCGCCAGGGTGTTGCCATCCTTGGAGATCAGGAAGGTGACCGTGGTCTGCTTGCCCTTGTGCGAAAAGCTGACGGGCAGGTTGTCATAGCCCGGGATATCGCTCTTCGTCTTGCCGCCCAGGGAGACGTCGTAATCCGAGGGGACATTGAATTGCGAGCGCACCAGCACCTCGATGCGGCGCTCCACCGATGCGTTGGGCGGAGGTGTCTGCGCCCGGCAGCCGAAGATGGTGATGGCCGCCAGCGAGCAGAGGAGGACAAGTCGAATACGGAACAAACAAACCGCCTTTCGCGCGGGGGAAACGTACATTTCCATTATCGCAGGCTGCGGGAAAGTGGGCGAACGGCGCGGGTTGAGAATCAGCTCAGTAGATCAACTGCGAGCGATTGATATTGCCGGCGGTGCCCAGGCCGGCGAGGGTGAAGTTGAAGCTTTCGTAGTTCTCATTGCGCTCCGCGCCCAGGGCCAGGCGCCGGTATTCAATGGTAAGGCCACAGCAGCTCCAGTTGTAGCTGGTCTGCACGCCCCCGTACTGCAGCGCGTCCTGATTCAGATCGTAGCCAAGATTGATGCCACCGCTGAAGCCTGGTTTGGTAGCGGCGCCGTATCCGAGCGTTGCATTGAGCTGCTCGTAGTTGGTAACGGGCTCCGGGGTAGTGCTCGCATTCAGGGCGTCCAGACGCGCGTCGCTGATGGAGGCGAAGAAGCCGTCGTGCCGAACGTCGGCATAAACATTGGTGCCATTGATCCGGCCTGCGAGGGGATCGTAGTCCAGGTCCCAGCCGAAGGCGAGGGTCTGATTCGTTCGCAGTGCCATGCGGGAGATGAGAGGCGAGTAATCGCGCGGCCCCGAGAGGAACGAGATGCCGGTCAAATCGAGGGTCGTGGTCAACACGTTGCGACGATTGTTGATAACCGCCCCGCCAAAATTCGGATCGAAGTAGTGCTTCTGCCCCAGCGTCCAGGTGAGGGATTCGCTGGTGTCCGTGCTGGAGCAGTCGTGATAGTCGATCGGCAGGTAGACGCGGCCGTAGCCTTCGGGCGGCAGCGGCGCGTTGCCGCATGGCCTGGGGTGCAATCGCTTGAGATAGAAGCGCTGCGTGACGGAGTATTCGATCTCGTTCGTGTCGCTGGCCAGGTCGGTGGGGTCGAATTGCAGGATGTTGGGAAAGTTGCCGATGCCGGAGACGAATTGATAGTGGGCCTCCGGTTCAATGGTGTGACGCAGCACGCGGTCGAAGTGGGCGAGCCACGCCGGAGCGAAGTCGCGCTCCATGACGGGAGCTCGCAACTCGATGCCGGCCTCCACATCCTTGCGGTCCAGACTGGCGGAGCGATAGACGGGCACATAGGACTGGGTGACCGGATCGAGAACCGAGGTTGGAGCCTGGCTTTTGGTGTAGAAGGTTTCGCGCACCGCGACCGTGGGGCGGAGATTGAAGCCGCCCAGGTGTAGAGGCGCGGAGAGGGCCGGATAGGCATCGATGCGGCCAACCTCATGGGCGGTCTCAAAGCCGGGTTCGTGGCGGTTGAGCCCGGCTACACTGCCATTTGCAGCCCACAGCAGCGGTGTTGCGCCCAGTGGACGCTCCACGGCAATCGCATCGACGGAGGGCAGATGCGAGATGACCACGTCCTCGATGAAAGGGGTCACCTGCGCATAGTTGATATAGCGATTGAAGCTGCCGGTCTCTGAGACGCCGTTGCTGTTGTGAGTGACGTAGATGCTGGAGTTCACCTGTGTGGCTGTGGCCTGGGAATAGCTTTCGGCGAAGGCCTCGCGATAGATGATCGAACTCAGGTATTCGGCATTGCTGACGAGACGGGTATGGGGACCAAGACTGTGCCGGCCATTGATAAAGACGTCCTGGCCGCCCTGGTTGGTCAGCGTGCCGTTGACGATCGTGCCGCGGTCGAACAGCGCGGTAAAGCGCACAGCCGCGAAGTCGTCTCCGTGTCCCCGATAGCGAAACTCGCCACTGGGCGCCCAGCCGCGTTTGGAGTAGTAGTCGGTGCCGATGGTCAGGTCCATGCTGCGGTTCAGCGCGAGATAGTATTGCTCGCCAAAGACGCTGCCCTTGGTGTTGGACTGTGAATAGACGGGGATGAGAAATCCCGATTGCCGGTCCGAGGACATGACCGGATGCGTGAAGTAGGGCAGATAGACGATGGGGATATTCAGCACGCGGAAGAGCGCATTGCGCGCGCTCGCCTGCCCGTCGGCCATATCGATGCGGCCTGCGGCGATCACCCAGTCCGGACGGGGCAGACGGCAGGAGGTCATGGTTCCGTTGATGACCCGAAACTCAGCCGGACCATTTTTGATGACGACCCGGCCGGTAAAGAGAAACGGGTTTGTGGTGGTGTAGATGACCTTCTTGCGGCTGACATTCTCGCGCACCCCGACGCTGCCGGTCACGTTGTAGAAGCGGCCGGTATCCAGATCAAGGTTCATGGTGGCGTGGTCGGCGAGGATGTGCTCATCGGCTGGGCCGCCGTCGAGCTCCACGTGGCCTTCGGCGCGCGCCTCGCCGGTGTCTTCGTTGTAGTTCATCTTGTCGGCATGCAGCACGTAGTCCTTGTAGCGAATCTCGACGTCGCCGAGCAGGGTGTAGACGGGGCCGTCCTTTCGCTGCGTATTCGCTGCAATATGAACCGGAATGGAAGTCTTGCCGGGACCGGGAACCGGCTCGAGGCGCGGCAGCTCATCCGCGTCGGGCACGTCGGGAAGCGAGCCGGATGCGGACCCAGGCGCAGAGGACGACTGCATTTGCTCTGCCGGTACCGCGCTTGATTCCGGGTGCCCGCTCTGCCACGCCCAAAGTGCAAGCTGCGGATGACACAGCCACACCACCGTGATACATAAAAAACTGCGCAGGTTCTTCGGCACGGGCAAAGCCAGAATAGAGCATTTCCTCGAGGAGCAGCGGCCAGGCGATCCTGGTTGTGGCCGGTCGATACGAGACGGGCTGGTTGGAGCGACGTTTGGCTCTCCGCTGCAGCAGGAAATGTTCGACCGGGCGATGGCCTGCATCGGGCATGCTTCGAACCGGGGGACACCGCGCAGCTCTGGCTCGGACGATGCAATCGATGCCGCCTCTTCGCCGTTGCTCGCGAGGATCCGGCGCGGTGTTGCTCCGTTCCTCCGCGCGCCGTCTCAGCACGAGCGGTGACACTGCGCCGCACGCGACGCAGCCGCCGACGGATCGGGATTGCGCAGACGACCGGAGCGCGCAGAGATGGGCATGGCCGCAGCAGTTGCAGTGACGCCGGAAGCAGGGACGAGAGTGATGGCAAAGTTCGTACCGGATGATGTGCCGGCGTGGAAGACCGAGCTGACCGAGAAGCTGGCCGCGAGTCGCGCGCGGCGATCGGGCCGCGCCGCCGGTCAGCCCCGCTTGCCGCTGGAGCATGCGTCTGCAGATTCCGCTGGAGAGCCCGGACGGGCCAATGTCGTCGCAGCGGTTGCGGCCCGCTATGCCGCGCGACCCAGCTATCGCCAGGTTTTGGAGCGCGAAGCCGAAGAGGCAGCCCTGGCCGCTGAGGCGGCACTTCTGCAGGCGCAGGCGGCGCAGGAAGCGGTACGTTGCCGCATGGAGGATGCGCGCCTCGCGGAAGCCGCCGCAGCCGAGGCGCGAGAGGCGGAGCAGCAATTGCTCGCAGAGCAGGAACGCATAGAGCGCGAAAGCATTGAGGTGCGCTATGACCTGGACGAGCGCACCCGGCGGCAGATGCAGGCATATGAGGCACGTCGCTCTCCGCGACTGCCGCAGCCGACGCATCAGCTATCCCCTCCGCATCAGCCGCTGCTCTCCGATCCGCTGGAAGAGGAGACAGTCGTGCCGGCGGTGCCGTTGGCGGCGAACCTGATCGAGTTTCCGCGCGAGCTGATAGCGGCTCGCAAGGTGCGTCCGCGGCTGGCTGAGGGGCCGCTGCGCGATGCGGAGCCGCAGCCCGGACAGTTGCGCATCTTTGAAGTGGAGCCGGAGGCGATCGATCATCGCCCAGGAATGGGAGCGGCTGCTGCGGGTCTTGACTGGTCGTCGATCCGGCTGGATTCGCCGGTGCCGGAACGGCCGCGGCGGCCATCGCAGGCAACAATGGATGCAGTTCCCGTCAGGCCAGCAGCGCTCGCAGACCGTGTTGTAGCTGCGCTGGTGGACGGCGCTCTTAGCCTCGCCGGTTTCCTGGTCTTCGTCTTTGTGTTCAGCTCGTGTACGGCGCATCCGCCCGCCGGCAGGACGGCCATGGTGGCTGGCTTCGTGGCGCTGGTGGCCACCTTCGTTGCCTATCAGTGGTTATTTTTCCGCTTCGGCGAGAGCACGCCGGGCATGATGTACGCGCACATTGCGCTGTGCACGCTGGACGATGACAATCCGACGCGACCGGCGATGCAGCGGCGCGTGGGCGCGCTGCTGCTCTCGGCCCTGCCACTGGGACTGGGATTGCTGTGGGCGGTCTTTGACGAAGACCACCTGGGCTGGCATGACCGTATCAGCGGGACGTATCAGCGCTCGTATAAGTGACACACCGCTTCGCAAAAGTGACACACCGCTTCGCAAAAGTGACACACCGCTTCGTATAAGGTGACACTCCGCTTCGCGATTAAGTGATCCACGGCTCGCCGAGTTGAACGCGGCTTTGCTTGTCGGCTCCCGCTTGTGATGGAATGGCGGCGATGGACCGTCGTCGCTTTCTCTCCCTTTCTGCACTCGGCACGGCTGCATGGCATCCTGCTCCCCGTCTGCTGGCACAAGCAGCACCCCTCCCTGTCACGTTGACGCTTGGCAAGCCGACCGGCCATCGCATCGCGGAAGATTTCACGGGCTTGAGTTACGAGTCGGCACAACTCAGCGATCCGGACTTTTTCGCAGGCAGCAATAAACGGCTCATCGAACTGATAGCCGGGCTGGGCCAGCACGGGGTATTGCGGATTGGCGGCAACACGAGCGAGTACTGCTTCTGGAGGCAGGATCCGCACGCCCATGGCACATCGGCTGGTCCGATTCAGGACGCGGTGGGTCCCGACAAAGGCAACAAGGAACCGCCGCGCCGGGTCATCACGGAGCAGGCGGTCCACAACCTGCGCGAGTTTCTGGACCGGCTGCCGGGATGGTCGCTGATCTATGGACTCAACCTGGGTCAAGGCACGCCGGAAGTGGCGGCGGAGGAAGCCGCGTTCGTCTCTCGCGTGATGGGAGCGAAGCTGCTGGCCTTCCAGATGGCGAATGAGCCTGACCTGTTCTACAAGAACGGACTGCGGCCGGCCAGCTACAACGCGGATCAGTTCATCGCGGAATGGCGGCGCTTCTTTGAGGCAGTACGCAAGCGCGTGCCCGATGCACCCTTCGCCGGCCCGGACACCGCCTACAACAACGACTGGCTGGTGCCGTTCGCGAAGGCATTCCGCAACGATCTGAAGTTTGTCTCCTCGCATTACTACGCGGAAGGGCCGCCGAGCGATCCCGCCATGGATATTCCGCGGCTGCTGCGTCCGGACCCGAAGCTGGAGCGCGAGTTTGCCGGATTGCAGGAGGTGACGAAGGAGACAGGGCTGCCCTTCCGGCTGGCGGAGACCAACTCCTGCTACGGTGGCGGCAAGGAGGGCGTGAGCGACACCTTCGCGTCCGCGCTGTGGGGAGCGGATTACATGTTCCGCATCGCGCAGGCGGGCGGCATTGGGGTGAACTTTCACGGTGGCGGTTTCGGCTGGTACACGCCGATCGCGGGCACACGTGCCAAGGGCTTCGAGGCGCGGCCCCTGTATTACGGCATGAGGCTCTTCCGGGAGGCATCCGGGGGAGAACTGCTGGATACGACCCTGAGCACAGCGCCGGACGGATTGCGCGTGTACGCGGTGCAGCGCGCGGATGGACACGTGAACCTGACGGCACTCAACCTGAGCCTGGAGCATCCGATTGATCTGACACTGGACCACAAGCTGAACGGCATGCAGGTGGTCCGGCTGAAAGCGCCCAATCCGGCTGCGAAGGCAGGGGAGACGCTGGGCGGTGTGACGATTGGAACAGACGGGAGCTGGCACCCGAGTTCGCATGAGGCTGCCGGGTCAGGACTGCACCTGCCGCCGGCGAGCGCAGCGCTGATTTTTTAGGGCGGCCGCGAGTGAATCTCGCCTAGAATGCGTGGGGCTCGTCGGCGAAAATCTCTCGTGTGCGGGCCATCAGGGTGGCGGCGTGCGTGTCCTCGTCGGTCGCCTGCGGCTGCATAGAGTAGAGCTCGAGCAGATTGTTCACCAGCATCCATGTGTCACGGCCCGGTGTCTCCGTCACGAACGAGGGCAGCGGCATGCAGAGATAGCGGGAGAGCGCGAGGACCTGGCCTTCATACATCCAGCGCAGCTTACGCAGCAGGGCCAGACGCTCCGGTTCAAGACGCAGGCGATAACCGGCCTTGCAGAGGACCTCCGTGAGCCGGACCAGCTCAGGCTCGGAGAGACGGGTCGCTGTGTCCTTATCATCCTGGCTGATATCGGGAACGGACCCCGGGACGGGTGGCTTCGGCATGGCGACTGGCTGCATGTTGAAGACCAGCAGCAGATCCACAACGGTGTGGCGCGCCATGGCAAAGGTGAGCCGCGCCTGGCGGCAGGCGGAGCACTCCACGATGCTGAGCAGTACGGCACAGGTGTCAAGGATCGCGGTGATGGAGCTGAGCCAGCTCTGGTTGTCATGCTGCGAGCGGAAATAGCACAGCAACGGATACGAAATGTGGCTCTCGAGCATCTCCGCGGACCAACGCTCCCACTCGGCCAGTAAGGCAACCAGCGCATCGTTGCCGCCGTCGCTGGCGTGGCGGCGCAGGAGCTCGCTCGCGGTGGGAGGCGAGCCGGCGCGTCCATCGAGCAGGGCGATCGAACCCTCCCGGCGTGAGAATGCCTGATAGAGAACCGGCAAATAGCCGATGACCACGGCGACGAAGCCCAGTCCGGTGCCGGCTTCAGCGATGACCAGGTCGCGCGCCCAGTGGTTCAATGGCGTGACATCACCCAGTCCGAGTGTGAACAGGGTAGTGCCGCTGAGGTAGATTGCGCTGTGCAGCGGATGCAGACCTAACTGATCGTGCAGTGCTGCGCCTAATCCCCAGAACATCAAGCCGAAGCCGAAGAGCAGGCCCACCGCCCACAGCGCTATGAGGAAAAGCAACGAAAGCGGGCCATAGAAACTGAAGCCGGTCTCGCGCAGGCGCCGATTGCTGTAGCGGCTTACGACCGCTGCCCAGGGGCGCCATGTGAGCACATAAAACAACCGGGTGAGCCGGACCTTTCCGCTGGCGCGACGCGGCAGGATGATGGTCTCAAAAGCATCGAGCAGCACAGTGCCGACAGCGAGCAGTCCGAAGATCAGGCCGATTGGGTGCACGGTTGTATTGTGCGGCTTGCCAGCATGCGTGCGCCAGTCAATCGCTGACGCTAGCTTTCGAGAACTTCGCCGCGTTGATTGATAGTGATGCTGCGGGGCGGCTGGAGTTTCAGATTCAGGTGATAGCGGGCATGGCGCAGTTCGCCGGTACGGATGAGAGCGCCGCGCTCGACCAGATCGGCCAGGTCGCGCGTGGTGGTGGCGGGGGAGGCGCCGGTGATCTTTGCATAATTACTCGCGCTCAGGCCACCTTTGAAGCCCTCCGGTCCCTCGCGGAGCATGCGCAGGATCGCCTTGTGCTGGCGTGGGTTAGTCTTTCCGCGGAGACTGTCGATCAGGCGCGTCTTCTCAATCAGGAAATCGACCGAGGCGAGGGTGCGCTGCTGCGCTTCGAGCGCAATGCCGGCGAACCAGGCCAGCCATGCGGTGATCTCATTGGACTTGTTTGCGCGCTCGAGCGCGCGGTAGTAGTCGCCACGATGCGCAAGGATGGTGGCCGAGAGCGAGAGGAGCACCGGCTCCTCGGTCGTTTCCATGGCTCCTTGGGCCAGCGCCTTTTCGGCGATAGCACGTCCTAGGCGTCCATTGCCATCTTCAAAGGGGTGGATTGACTCGAAGTAGAGGTGTGCGGCTCCGGCACGCGTGAGTGCCGGCAAGGGTGTTCTGCCGTGAGGTCCGGTGCGGTTGAACCAGGCAACGAAGCGCTTCATCTCCGCCGGCACACGCCGCGCGGGCGGCGCCTCGAAATGGATGCGTGGCTTACCGATGCGGCCGGAGATGACCTGCATCGGGTCGCCGCCATTGCGGTAATGGCCGAGGTCGCGCATTCCGCGGCCTTTCATCAGCTTGCGGTGCCAGCCGTAGAGCATCTCGTCGGAGAGGGGCTTTGCGGAGGTGCGGTAGAGATCGACCATCATCTCGGCGACACCTTCTTCTGAAGGGCGGATGCGCTTCGGGTCGGTCTTGAGGCCGAGCTGCCGCTGGATGGATGACTGCACGCTGGCGCGGTCGAGCACCTCGCCTTCTATGGCCGAAGTGGTGGCCGATTCGGTGCTCATGGCCTCGACCAGCAGCAGGCGGCGCTCCTGGCCGACGATGTGGCGGATCGATCCCAGAAAGACGCCGCCACCGGTGCGAAAACGCTCCTCGGCTGCAGTAAAACGGGCCTCTTTCCAGGTGAAATCAGGCCAATCGGGTTTTTCCCAGTTCCAGAACATGAGCGATAGATGAATTTCTATCGCTCAAGAATAGCCTGTTTTTATGAGCGATAGAAATAATTCTATCGCTCATGGATAGCTCAATTATGAGCGATAGAAGTCCGGCTATCGCTCATCTTTTGGACGTCCTCTTGCGAGCGATCAGCTCCTGGTAGAGCGCGATGGTCTGGTCGGCGATGCTTGTCCAGGCGAAGTGCTGTTCGACGCGCTTGCGGCCGGCCTGCCCCATGCGCTTGCAGGCGGCGGGGTCTTTAAGCAGCGCGGTGAGCTTTGCGCCCAGGTCGCGCGCGAACTGATCGGGATCAATCGGAAAGCTGGTGACAGGGTCCTGCTCGAAGGGCACCAGGTAGCCGGTCTCGCCATCGACGACGACTTCGAGGATGCCACCGGTGGCACTCGCGACCACCGGGGCACGGCAAGCCATCGCTTCGAGGTTGATGATGCCGAAGGGTTCGTAGACGGACGGGCAGCAGAAGACCCGGGCATGGGAGTAGAGCTGAATGGTCTCGGCCCGGGTGACCATCTTCTCGATCCAGACGATGTGCGGGTTGTGGTGCCGCGCCTCATCAACCTTGGCGCGCATCTCGGCGGCGATCTCCGGCGTGTCGGGTGCGCCGGCGCAGAGGACGATCTGGGTCTCCGGCGGCAGATAGCGAATGGCGTCGACCAGGTGGGTGACGCCCTTCTGGCGTGTGATGCGGCCGACGAAGAGTACGTAGGGAACCGCCGGATCGACGCCGTACTCGGTGAGGGCGGTGGTGTCGGAGGTCTGCTGGTACTCCTCCAGGTCGATGCCGTTGTAGATGACGTGGACGCGATCGGCGGGCACGTCGTAGGCGCGCAGGACGTCGGCCTTGGTGCCGTTCGAGACAGCGATGATGGCGTCGGCTTCTAGGATGGCGGTGCGCTCCATCCAGGAGCTCATCGCGTAGCCGGAGCCGAGCTGTTCGGACTTCCAGGCGCGCAGCGGCTCGAGCGAGTGCGTGGTGAGGACGAACGGAATGTTGTAGAGCTTTTTGGCGAGGAAGCCGGCCATGGCGACGTACCAGGTGTGGGTGTGGCAGACGTCGATGCCTTCGAGCGCCTTGACCTGGGTGAGGTTGAGGCTGAGGGCTTCGAGCGCTCCCTTGAACTTGCCGGTGGTGCCGTCGGTGATCTCCGCCCAGGGCTCCTGGCCGCGGACGTGGAGGCGGCCAACGTCCGAGTGCTGCTTGCCCCAGCAGTGCACTTCGACGTCGATCTTTTTGGCGAGCTCGCGGCTGAGGTAGTCGACGTGGACGCCGGCGCCGCCATAGATGTGTGGCGGAAATTCGCGGGTGAAGAGCGCTGCTCGCATGCGTGCTGTTCTCCTGAGCCAGCTTTAGGAAAGCCGGATCAGGATAGGGCCGGTGCGGAGACGGCGGCAAGCTCGCTGTGTCCGGCGCGTTCGCGGACGCGTGCGAGCTGGCGGGCTTCGGCGCGGCGGAGCCGAAGGCCCAGGGTGGCCATCCGATGGCAGCGCAGGCAGAGGGTGCGCAGATTCGAGAGGTCGCACTCGCCGCCGCCTTCGACGACGGGCACGATGTGGTCGGCTTCCCAGAGGGAGCGGCCGGTGTAGCCGGCGAGGTCCCAGTAATTGAGCAGGCGCTGACGCGTAGGGCCGCGGGAGCGCTTCAGGATGCCCTGCGCGACGAGCGTATCGATGCGGCAACTTTTGCAGACGCCGCGATCGCGTTTGAGGACCTGGTCACGGAGGTAGCCGGGATCGGAGCGGAGACGCCACTGGTCGACGCAGTCGTCGGAGCAGAAGGTGCGGCGGCCTTTGGGAACTTCGATTGCGCACCAGCGGCAGAGGCAGCGGCCGGTCGCGCCCCGGGGGAGGGCGCGATAGGGGGCGTAGCCTCCGGGCATGGTGCGGCGGGTGCTCATGCTCTCTGGTTATAAGGACAGCGCCGCGCGGGGACAACGGATGGGAATCGAGTTTGCTAAGGCCAGAGAGCGGCGCGATGGCAGACGACTTCAGACAATGGCAGAGATCTGGATGCTGCAGTGGATATTCCTTCCCTCGCGTGTCGCTGTCCGGGTCCGGACAACAGAAACTCTCCATGGACAGTCCTGATGCTGCGGCTGATCTGTAAGTGGCGGACGGATAACGGTAACAATCCTTCTGAATTTGGATGGTCGTTTGCTCTTTGCCTCCTCGGGAGAGCCAGGATGACGCTGATTCAGGATGTTCACTACGCCATGCGGCAGTTGCGCAAGACACCGGGGTTCACGATCACCGCGGTGCTGACGCTGGCGCTGGGCATCGGAGCGAATGCCGCAATCTTCACGCTGGTGAACGCGATGCTGTTGCGGAACCTGCCGGTGGCCGATCCGAAGACGCTGGTGCGGATTGGTCAGGGAAATGACTGCTGCGTCAATTCGGGCACCAGCGACAACGGCGAGTACGCGCTGTTCCCGACCGCCACCTGGCAGTTGATGAAGAAGAACGCTCCGGAGTTTGAGGAATTGGCCGCAATGGAGGCGGGGTTCAGCTTCCGCCCTATCACCGTGCGGCGCAACGGGGACGCGGCGGCGGCGCGGTCTTCCATGGGGGAATTTGTTTCGGGGAATTACTTCCGGACGTTCGGGCTTCGGCCGGTGGCGGGGCGGCTCCTGACAGACACGGACGATGTGACGGGCGCGCCGCTGACCGCCGTAATGAGTTATGCGACATGGCAGCGCGACTATGCTGCCGATCCGGCGGTGGTGGGCAGCACCTTCTGGGTGAACACCAAGGCGGTGACAATTACCGGAATTGCACCAGAAGGTTTTTATGGCGACCGGCTCTCGACCACACCGCCGGATTACTATCTGCCGATTGAGACGATGCCAGTGCTGGCGAGTGCTCCGTTTGTACACGACCCGGATGTGCAATGGCTCTATATCGTCGGCCGGGTGAAGCCGGGCGTGAGCCTGCCGGCGTTGCAGCAGAAGCTGAGCGCACTGCTGCGGCAGTCCTTTGCGCAAACCAAAACATTTTCCGCGGGCGAAGGCAGGAAGCTGCTGCCGCAGGCCCATGTGGTATTGACGCCGGCGGGCGGCGGAATCCAGGCAATGCAGGAGGACGCGGCCTCCAGCCTGCACCTGCTGATGTGGATTTCCGGCGCGGTGCTGCTGATTGCGTGCGCGAACATTGCGAACCTGCTGCTGGTGCGCGGCATGGGCCGGAAAGCGGAGATGTCCCTGCGCACGGCGCTCGGCGCGATGCGGAGCCGAATCATCCGGCAACTGCTGACGGAGAGCATCGTGCTCTCGGTGTTGAGCGGCGCGGCGGGGCTGTTGGTGGCGTATGCGGGAGCGCGCGCATTGTTGCTGCTGGCTTTTCCCGGCGCCGAGCAATTGCCGATCGATGCCAATCCGTCGCTGCCGGTGCTGGGGTTTGCCTTCGGGCTTTCGCTGCTGACGGGCATCCTGTTTGGCGTGGCGCCGGCGTGGATGGCGGCGCGGACCGAGCCGGCGGACGCACTGCGCAGCGGGTCGCGCACGACGACGACGCGGGCCTCACTTCTGCAGCGCGGGCTGGTCGTGGTACAGGCGGCGCTGTCGCTGGTGCTGCTGGTGGGCGCGGGACTGTTCGCGCAGAGCCTGAATAAACTCGAGCACTCGAACCTGCGGCTGGAAACGAAGAACAGATACGTCGTGCACATTAATCCGCAGGCCGCGGGATATTCGCAGACGCAACTGGAGGCGCTCTATCGAACGATGGAAGATCGCTTCCATGCGCTGCCGGGCGTGACAAGGGTGGGCATCAGCACCTATACGCCGATGGAGGACAACAACTGGGGCACGGGCATTCAGGTCGATGGACGGCCCGATCCGCACGCGGGCGCTTCGGTGGTGCGTGTGAGCCCGGAGTACTTCGATGCGGTGGGGACGCACGTGGTGATGGGGCGCGGCATCAGCGTCGAGGACACGCCAACGGCGGCATCCGTGGCAGTGGTGAACCGGCAATTTGTAAAGAAGTTCCTGAATGGTGCAAATCCGATTGGGCAGCACTTTGGAAATAATGTGAAGTCCGCGGCCGATTTTCAGATCGTTGGCGTGGTTGAGGACACGACTTACGTCACGGTGCGCTGGAAAGACCACGCGATGTATTTCCTGCCATTGATGAAGCGGCCGCCAAGCGACAAGGACCCTATCGAAAAGGACATTTCGTTATTCGCCGGCGCGATTGTGCTGGAGACGGCGGGGCCGATGCGCGATATGGAGTCCTTGGCGCGGCGTACGCTGGCGGGCATCAATCCCAACCTGACAGTGGTGAAGTTTCAGACCTTCGATGCGCAAATCGCGGATCGATTCAATGATGACCGCATGATTGGCCGCTTGACCGGGATGTTCGGTGGGCTTGCACTGCTGCTGGCAGCAGTGGGATTGTACGGCGTGACAGCGTACACGGTGGCGCTGCGGACGAGCGAGATTGGTATTCGCATGGCGCTGGGAGCGGGGCGCCGTAGCGTTGTGGCGATGGTGATGCGCGGGGCCGCAATGCAGACGCTGCTGGGATTGACGATCGGGGTTCCAGTGGCGCTGGTGTGCGTGCGCTTTGTGAAGGCACAGCTCTATGAGACCAGCAACGCGGATGCCACAGTGATGATGGGGGCAATTGTGACGCTGGCGGTAGCTGCGTGTGTTGCGGGCATGATTCCCGCGCGGCGTGCAGCGTCCATCGATCCGATGCGAGCGCTGCGCGTGGAATAAGCCCGAGCTTTGCAGGGTACGACGCAAGGATGACGGGCGGGATTGGCTCCGTGTTAGCGTTTGCGATCGACGGTTAGCGCGATGGCCATTGCCAGCGGATGCGGCGAAGGCTCGGATGTTCGACGGAATCCTGAGCGAGGACGGTTTCGCCGAAGGATTTTTCGAGACGTAGCCTGCTGCAGGCGGAGACGTCTTGAAGCGTGTCGATGAGCGGCGTTGCATGCGAGACGACGATGATCTGCGTGTGCTCGCTGGCCCGGGCAATGAGGCGAGCGAGCGGCGGCAGCAGATCGGGGTGAAGGCTGGTCTCCGGCTCGTTGAGGACCATCAGGCCGGGCGGCCGCGGCGTGAGCAGGGCGGCGGTCCAGAGAAGATAGCGCAGCGTTCCGTCGGAGAGCTCCGCAGTCGAAAGCGGACGCAGCAGACCATGCTGCTGGAGCTTGAGTTCGAAGCGGCCGGCGTGGATTTCGATGCTGATGCGGCTGCCGGGAAAGGCGTCGTCCATGGTGCGCGCGAGCGCTTCGGCGTCGCCGATTTCGAGGATGGTCTCGAGCGCTGCGGGAAGGTCGGTACCGTCATTGTTCAGCACCGGCGTGCGGGTGCCGATCTGCGGGATGCGGACGGGCGAGGCGATGTCGGTGCGGAAGCCGTCGTAGAAGCGCCAGCCGCGGATGAACTCGCGCAGCTCGATCATTTCGGGCGCGCGCTCGGGATCGGCGATGGTGGCGAGCATGCTGTCGGCCGGGCTGAGACCCTTGGTGAGGACCACGAATTGATCATCTCGGGGTTGATCGCGCGCCGGATCTCCGGGAAGCGTGACAAGGTTGTGACGGCGATCGACCAACGCGCAGGCGCGGCGATATACGTCCCCGTGCCAGATACATTCCCGCTTGATCTCGGGATCGAGATTGAAGAGCGTGGCCGGGGGTGGAGGCGGAGGATAACCGAGGTCGATGGAATAGCTGTAAGGGTCCGCGGCGAATCCCAGCTTTAGGCTGACGGGCTTTTTCTGCGCGGTGGGTTCAACGGCGTAGTCGCCCCGTTTGACGGCGCGGCCGATGATCTCCGGGCCAGCCCAGAGCGTGGAGGGAAGACCGCCTTCGCGGGCGAGCGAGGCAACTACCGAGTTGAGCGATGCGTCGGCGAGGAGGCGCAGCGCGCGATAGAGGCTGGATTTGCCTGTGCCGTTAGCTCCGGTAACGAGGGTGAGCCGATCGAGAGGCAGGACGAGGTCGCGGAGGGAACGATAGCCCGAGATCGCGAGGGTGTGGATCATGAGCGAATCACCGGCGTTGCTGGCCACAGTCTACTTGGCAGAGCTTCAGGCTGTGGGTGTCGCGCCGGGTGCGGGAGGTTCGCTGCCTGATGTTCAGATGTTCAGTGGAGGCGAGGCATCACGCCGATTTGCTGTAAAAAACCGATCATGTCTTTCTCTGCCCACTTCTCCACCAGCTTGCCTCCGGCGATCCGATGGATGGTGATGGAGGTCATCTTCAAATCGTTCCCGGTTCTCGGTGCACCGGGGAGGTCGCCTTCGTGTTTGCCAATTGAAGTGAGGCGCGTGACGACCTTGTCGCCTTCGGCGATCTGATCCTCGATGTGGTGTTGGCCTGGGGTCGCTTGCTGAAATAGCTTGAACGCCTGCTTCAATCCGGCCCGGCCAGAACCCAAACCTGGAAATGGCGGGGGATTGTGGTCGAGATAATCTTCGTCGACCAATTCATCCAGGATATCGAGATTGCCATTGTCGATCTCCTGATAGAAGCGGCGTACGAGAGCCTTGTTCGCTTCGGCTGACATAACGGTCTTCTGCCTCCATATCTGCTGGTGCGTTCGCGGAAAGACTTCACAATTGCGGCTCTGTTGGAGGAAACAGCGCTGCGCGGGAGGCCCCCGTTTCGCCCGGATTATAGCGTTATGAAGGTTAGCCGGGCAGTTGTTAACTTCCGGCCCTCGACATGCTGCGATCTAAGCAGCAGATGGACTGCGTTCAGTCCAGGCTGCATTTACCAAACTTTACCTTCCTTAACCAATCTTTATCGCACTGTTCGAGGCGCACTGCTGGAATGGGTTCACGAGGTGAGCCCTTATGTTCCCACAGTGGTTACGATATCTGGCGATAGCGATGATGACGATGATGGTGAGCAGCGTGCGCGCGCGCGGCAGCAGCCCGGCGGAGGACCGTTTGATGCGACTGGTTCCTGCGAACGCGGAGATTGTCGCAGGGATCGAAGATCCCCACCATGGCGACCAGAGCGGACGCCTGCTGATCGTGACGCATAACAACAACGTGGATCTTAAGGACTGGATCGCACTGATTGGCGTGGACGACCGGCAGGAGGTGGATAGGCTGATCGAGGTCGCGATGTCCTCGCCGCGCGGCGATTTGAGCGAGCATCTGCTTCTGGCGCGCGGCTCTTTCAATGGCAGCCGCATTCTTGCTGAGGCGGAAAGGAACGGTGGTACCGCGACTGCGTACAAAGGCGTGAGGATCGTAAATTTCAAGCCGTTCGCGCGCGAGCAGAAGGAGATGCGGGACACGCGATGGCTGGCGATTCTCAATGACAATACTGCAGTTTTCGGCACGCCCATCATGGTGATGAATGCGCTGGATCGCTATGTTTCGTCCTCCGGCGTGGATAGTCACTTGCTGAAGCGGCTGCAGGAGCTGAAGCCGGATGTGAATTGCTGGAGCGTCCTCACCATGCAGGGCGCGGCACTGGCTCAGTCACTTACGCGCGGGAGTGCTGGATGACGCAGGCGTCATCGCTTCTGGGCGGCGTCAGCAATGTTGTTGTCAGCGTGCATTATGGATCCGGCATGTACGGATCGAGGGAGCGAGTGGACTTCGTTCTCGGCACGAGATGCGCTCTGAGCGGCGACGTCCTGGCGAGGTCGCTCGGCGACCAGCCGCACCTGCTCTCGATTGCGGATCGCAGTGCACGCGCTTTGAAGGTGTGTCGGTCGAGCAGAACGAGGTGCGAGGTTCGGTGCGAGTGAAGGATAAAGAGTTCGATGGGTGGCTGGCTGCGGTGTATGCGCGGCTGTCAGTGGAGAGTCCCACGTCGAAGCGAACGTCAGTTCTTTAGCCAAATGACACGTACGTTCATTACTGTCAGATTCTGGCTGCGGTTTTGACGGCAGCTACCGCTTCTGCTCCAGCTCTGCGGCGGTGCCGGCTCCTATGACGGCTATCTCCGGGGTTTCGGGAATGCTTTCTAATGTGTAGCTCTGGAGCGGGCTCATCTTGACCATGTCCCATAGGTATTGTTTGACCAGGGCGAGGTCGAGGAAGCCGATGTTGAGGCCGGTGAGATAGAAGCGGCCGGGGCCTTCGAGATGGATGGACGTGGCGGTGGCGGCGGCGAGCGCCCGGTGCCAGCGCTTGACGAAATCGGCGCAGCGCTGGTCGCCATCCTTTGCGTTGGCGAAGATCTCGTCCGGCTCCATGTCCATGAAGCGGAGGCGCATGGCGCGATGGCCGACAATGCCTTCGAGGTGTCCGACGCCGCCGCAGCCGCAGAAGGTTTCCTTGGGATCGAGGGAGACGACGGTGTGGCCGCCTTCGAATGGGCCGGGCGCGTCGGGGTAGCGGCCAAAGCCGATGCCGTTGCCCAGGGTCCAGACGCGGACGACCTTGTCGAGATGATTGCGGGTAGCGGCAACGCCGGCGGCGGCGGCATCTGCATCGTTAAAGAGCGCGATGGGCGCGCGGACGCCGCGAGCGTGCAGAGTGGCTTCGACCTTCTGCGAGATGCGTGCGCCTTTGAGCTGGGGGAGGTTGGGTGAGTCCTCAACGACGCCCGCGCGGACGATGCCGGGGAGCGCGATGCCGATGGCGTCGAGCTCGCCCGTGGCGGGTTTGAGCGCGACGATACGGTCACAGATGACCTCGACGAGAGGGTCGGTGGGAAGGTCGATGAGGCCGTGGTGCTCGTCCGGGTCTTCAGGATAGCGGCGCAGCTCTCCGATGAGCCGGCGGTCCTCGATCAGGCCGGCGGTGATGTCGTTGGTCATGACCACGCCGATGCTTCTGCCCATAATCCGCTTCCCCTGTTTCTCTTCCCTCTCCGTTTTACCGCGCAGAGCAGCTTTTCTTAACGGAAAAGCTGCGCCGAGATTCCTTCTTCGATCTAGCTCTACAGGGGAAGCGGAATTCACTTCCCCGGTTACAAAATCCTACTGTCCTTCAGTCGCCGTCTGCGCTGCGGCCCAGACGGTTGATGCCGTTATACGCCGCCGTCTTGTAAGCCTCGGCGAGCGTGGGGTAGTTGAATACCGTCTCGATGAAGTAATCAAGCGTGCCGCCGAGCGCCATCACGGCCTGGCCGATGTGCAGCAGTTCGCTGGCGCCTTCGCCGATGATGTGAACGCCGAGCAGGTGGCGCGTCTCGCGATGGAAGACAATCTTGAGGCGGCCAGTGGTGTCGCCGCGAATCTGCCCGCGGGCGATCTCGCGATAGTAGGCGACGCCGACTTCGTATGGCACGTCTTCATCAGTGAGCTGCTCTTCGGTCTTGCCGATGAAGGAGATCTCCGGGATGGTGTAGATGCCGTAGGGATAAAAGCTGGGGTTCGACTGGACGGCATTGTCCCCGAGGGCGCGCGCTGCAGCGATGCGGCCCTGCTCCATCGATACCGAGGCGAGCGAGGGGAAGCCGATGACATCGCCCACGGCGAAGATGTTGGAGGTCTTGGTGCGATAGTCCTTGTCGACCGGGATACGGCCGCGGGCATCGGCTTCGATGCCGGCGTTGGCGAGGTTGAGCGCCTCCACGTTGCCCGAGCGGCCGACGGCGTAGAGCAGCGCGTCACCCTGGATGCGCTTCTTGCTTTCGAGATGCGCGGCCACGCCGCCTTCGGGCAACTCCTCGACGCTGTCCACCTCTTCGCCGAGCCGCATGGTGACGCGGCTGTCGCGCAGGTGATAGCTGAGCGATTCGATGATCTCGGAATCGGCGAATTCGAGCAGGCGCGCGCGTTTTTCGATCAGCGTGACGCGAATGCCAAGCGCAGCGAACATGGAGGTGTACTCGACGCCGATGACGCCGCCGCCGACCACGATGATGGTCTTGGGCAAAGTGGGCAGGTTGAGCACCTGGTCGCTGTTAATGATGTTGCGGCCGTTGATGGGGACCTTGGGCGAGAAGGCCGGCTTGGTGCCCACGGCGATAATGACATTTTTCGTTTCGTAGACCTGCGAGCTGCCTTCTTCGGTGACGCGGACGTGGGTGGGGTCGTCGAAGCTGCCGACGCCGTAGAGGACATCGACGCCGTTGCGGGAGAGCTGGGCTTCGGTGACATCAACTTCGGTCTTGATAACGTGCTGGACGCGAAAGGCGAGATCGGCCATGGTGATCCGCTCTTTCACGCGATAGTTCATGCCGTAGATGGAGCGGTAGTTATAGCCGGAGAGGTGGAGGACGGCCTCGCGCATGGTCTTCGAGGGGATGGTGCCGGTGTTGATGCAGACGCCGCCAACCGAGCGCATGCGCTCCACCACCGCCACCTTCTTCCCCTGCTTGGTTGCGTAGATAGCGCCACGCTGTCCAGCCGGGCCCGATCCGATGATGATGATGTCGTAGTTAGGCATGCTCAGTGTTCAAGGGTATCGAAGATTGCCAAACGGCGCACAGATGGAGCGGATTCCTTGCCGCAGATCGATCCGGCTGGAGTGAGGTGCGGTTCTTCTTGACGAAAGCCGCGTTGACTTTAGCCCACGAGCACACTTATAGGCAATCCGCTCATACGGTACTCCAACAGCGTCGAGTTTTACCCTCCATGTTCGTAAAAGAGCTCGGCCTGACGATGGCGGATAGAATGCGGCCATGCCGATCGACCAACCCTGGCCCGATGAGCTGGACGCCTTAAAAGCCGCGCCGGGGTATCACGTTCTCCTGTTTGAGAACGAGTCCGTTCGTGTTCTGGATACCAGAGTTCGGCCGGGGCAGATGGTTCCGCTGCACACGCACCGCTGGCCCGCCGCCTTGTACATCCTGAACTGGAGCGATTTCGTGCGCCGTGACGGTGAGGGCCTCACCCTGGTAGACAGCCGGACGGGCGGCAGGCCGATGGACGGTATGGCGGTCTGGTCCGGGCCGCTGCCGCCGCATACGCTGGAGAATGTTGGGCAATCAGAGCTGCGAGTCATCACGGTTGAGCTGAAAACCGTTCCCTGTTGATGTCTCTTCCCTGCGGCGGAACTTCGCCCGGATTGCGTTGACGTTAGACTTTCGGCATGCGCCTTTATGCCATCACCGATCGCCGGCTGCTGCCGGGTACACACGAAAGCGGATACCTGAGCGACCCGGAGCGCGAGGGGCTGGTGCGTCTGGCTGGGGAATGGGCGGCGCTGGGCGTGGAGTATGTCCAGTTGCGAGAGAAGGACCTGGGTGTGCGGGAGCTGACGGAACTGGCCGCGGCGATGACGGCCGCGATGCGTCATTCTGCTTCAGGCGCAGCGCCGCGGCTGCTGGTGAATGCGGGTGCGGCGGGGGCCGCGGAGGCGGCACGAGCCGCGGGCGCGGCGGGCATTCATCTGCCGGGCCGATGGCACGCGGAGCAGGTGGGCACGGCGCGCATCTCGGGGACGGTGTCGGTGGGTTGCCATTCGGTGGGCGAGGTGGCGGTGGCGCGGACGGCGGGGGCGGATCTTGCGCTTCTGTCGCCTATCTTCCGGACGGAGAGTCATCCGGAGGCGCGTCCGCTGGGATTGGAGGCACTGACCGCGGCTGCGCAAACGGCGGGCAAGATGCCGGTGTTTGCGCTGGGCGGGGTGAATGCGGACAATGCGGAGTCGTGCATTGCGGCGGGTGCGGCTGGCGTGGCGGGGATTCGGACATTTCTAACGGGGCGCTGGGTGGCAGCCGCGCACAAGGAAACGGGGCACGGCAGAGTTGCCTTCCCCGCGTAATGTTCATCGCTTTCGCATTCAGGCTGCTCTGGGAAGATCGTAACCGCGGCTGGTCAGTTCTTTTGCCAGCCAGAAGCCGATGCCGCTTGAGGCACCGGTCACCAATGCAAGTTGTGTTGCCATAGTTTCACTTCCCTGGGATTTGATTGAACATCTGCACCTCAACTGAGATGTTCTGCAGGCGGAGGAAAGTCGGGGCGGTGCGATCTTCTTCGATACCGTCACAATGTCGTTTGTGTCGGCTATCGAAGTGAGAGTTGAACATCGCCGCCCGGGCGAGCTTTGTGCGAACGGACGATATCGCAACGCATGATCTGACTTTTCGGATTCGCTATCATAAGAGCGTTATGCCTTTTCCGATCAAAGTCTGCACGATCTGCTCAGAGGAGTTTGAACTGAAGCCCGACAAGCCTGGATTTGCCAATCGCTGCCCGGAGTGCAGCGCGATGGACGAGGCGGATGTTGCGGCCAAACGCGGAGCGAGCGAGCGCAATGTTGACAGCGGCCTCAATGAGGCGCGGCGGCACGCGATGCGCGATCTGCTGTATCGCAAGGAATAGGCTGCGTGCCTTCAGGAGACGATGACTTGGCGATGGGCCTGGAAGTTCTGTGAGCGCAGCCGCAACCGTCGCCAATCCAGAAGCTGTGTGGGTGCCCAGGGCCAATCCCTGGTTGATCGCGTTTGTGGTGTCGCTCGCGGCATTCATGGAGGTGCTGGACACCAGCATCGCGAATGTCGCGCTGCCGCACATTGCCGGCAACCTGGGGGCGAGCAGCGACGAGAGCACCTGGGTTCTGACCTCCTACCTGGTGTCGAACGCAATCGTGTTGCCGATCACCGGATGGCTCGTCTCGCTGGTGGGGCGGAAGCGGTTCTTCCTTATCTGCATCTCGCTGTTCACGGTGAGCTCGCTGTTCTGCGGCGTGGCGCCGACTCTGCCATTCCTCTTGCTGGCGCGCGTGATCCAGGGCATCGGCGGTGGCGGGTTGCAGCCAATGGCGCAGGCGATCCTGGCTGACACCTTTCCCCCGAAGAAGCGGGGGCTGGCGTTTTCGGTGTACGGAGTCACTGCAGTAGTGGCGCCGGCGATCGGACCGACGCTGGGCGGATGGGTGACGGACAGTTATAGCTGGCGGTGGATCTTTCTGATGAATCTGCCCGTCGGCATCCTGGCGATCTTCCTGGTGCTGCGATATGTCGATGATCCGCCGTTTCTGAAACGGACGACGCTGCATGAGAGCAAGATCGACTACTTCGGTTTTGGGCTGTTGGCGGTGGGCGTGGGCTTCCTGCAGATCGTGCTGGACAAGGGGCAGGAGGATGACTGGTTCGGATCGAATTTTATTCTTACGCTGTCGATCATCGCGGTCATCGCGTTGGTCGCGCTCGTGGTGTGGGAGTTGCGCGTCAAGACGCCCATTCTCGACCTTCGATTGTTCAAGAACGTGAACTTCGCGACTGCGAGCGTGATGATGCTGATGGTGGGAGCGGCTTCATTTTCGACCACCGTCCTGATGCCGCAGTATCTGCAGAACCTGATGGGTTACACGGCGGAGAGCGCGGGCATGGTGCTGTCTCTGGCCGCGGTGCTGCTGCTGATCGAGCTGCCGATTGTCGGGCAATTGACCGCGAAAATCCAGGCGCGCTATTTGATCGCGTTTGGCTGGGCGATGCTGACCATTGCGATGTTCTATTCGACGCATCGACTCGATCTGCAGATGAGCTTCGCGTCGGCGACGTGGCTGCGGATCGCGCAGTATCTGCCGATGGGGTTCATCTTTATTCCGGCGACGATGGTGGCGTATCTGGGGCTGCCTCAGGAGAAGAGCAACGCGGTGGCGGGTCTGATCAACTTTGTGCGCAACATCGGAGCGAGCGCCGGGACCTCGGCGGTGACGACGATACTGGCGCGGCGTGCGCAGGTGCACCAGGTGATGCTGGCGAACCACACCGGGCTTGGCAACCGTATGTTTCAGAGCTCGAGTGGATCTCTTGCGGCGCAACTGCGCCATGCCGGCGGCGGCAGCCAGGTGCAGATGGAAGCGTACGGGCGCATGTATCGCTCGATGTTGAATCAGGCTTCGACGCTCTCCTATATAGATACGTTCTGGCTGCTCGGGGTGACGACGGGGATCATGTTCCTGCTGTCATTCCTGCTGAGGAGCAATCATCCGCGCAAGGCGGATGCGCAGGCCATGGCTCACTAACTGCTGGCCGCAGAGGCCGAGGTGCCTGCGGCGCGCGTGGTGGGTTTCGCTTCCTTTGGTCGCTCACATTTGGTTTCGTGGTGAGCTTACTGACTCATACTGCACCCACTTACGTTGCATCATTTTATTGCCAAGCATCACGCTTATCTCGCGAGAGCAGGTGAGCTGAGAGCGTGGCCCTGAAGCTTAATTTGAGCGACGGATGAAACCTGCCTAAGACGCGGTATCGCTCGGGACGAAGAATATTGAAACGGCCGCAGTGACACGCTACACTGCTTGAGCTTCAGCGGACCTTGCCGAAGGCCCTCCCTCACGGCCTGCGACGACAACGAGGGCTGCCCGCCACCCGGCGTGCCGATATTCGATGGCTGCGGATCAGACGTGAAGCAGCGAAGGCGGATCATGAAGACCATCCACTCTCTTGCTTGCATACTTCTGTCAGTTGCGGCCCCTGCATTTGCCAGTGTCACGGTCACGAGCCCGAAGAGCGGCGCGACCGTCACCTCGCCTGTTGCCTTTGTGGCGACGGCGAGCACGACCTGCGCGGCAGGCGTGTCGTCGATGGGGATCTACGTCAATAACAAGCTGGTCTACACGCAGAAGGGCGCGGCACTG
Organism: uncultured Acidobacteriaceae bacterium; assembly: GCA_963757575.1. Classification (GTDB taxonomy): domain Bacteria; phylum Acidobacteriota; class Terriglobia; order Terriglobales; family Acidobacteriaceae; genus KBS-83. The sequence continues at coordinate 223,759 of CAVWSD010000001.1, read as the reverse complement.
AGCACCAGCCTGACGCTCGCGGCCGGCGCCGAGCACACGGTGGTCGAAGAATGGGACCCTTGCGGCGCCTCCTACACTACGGTTCCGATCACGGTCTCTTCCGGATCGCCCGGCGTCTCCGCTGTGACGGTGACTACGCCGCTGCCGAACAGCACAGTAACGTCGCCGGTGAGCTATGCGGCGACAGCGACCAGCAGCTGCACAACCGGCGTGTCCTCGATGGGGATCTACGTCAATAACAAACTGATCTATACGCAGAAGGGTGCAGCGCTGAGCACCAGCCTGACACTCGCGACCGGCGCCGAGCACACCGTGGTCGAAGAGTGGGACCATTGCGGCGGGGCTGCGTACACGACGGTGAATCTAACCGTCACATCGTCTACGCCCAAGCAGGTGACGGCGATTGCGGTAACGCCGGCGAATGCGAGCGTGACCGTGGGAAGCCAGCAGCAGCTTACGGCCACGGCGACGTACAGCGATGGCTCGACAGCAAATGTTACCTCGACGGCAAGCTGGGCGGTCGCGAATACAGCGCTGGCGACGATCACCTCAGGCGGCCTTGCGACGGGAGTTGCTGCGGGCTCGACGCAGGTGACGGCGTCGCTGAGCGGCATAACGGGAAGCGATCCTCTCACCGTGAGTGCGGTGACCAGCAGCGGAGGAGTGAATGTCCCGACATGGCATTTCGATAACGGACGCAGCGGCCTGAATGACAAGGAGACTTCCCTGTCGCCGGGCAATGTGAGCGCAAATACATTCGGAAAGCTGTTCTCGTACCTGGTGGATGGTTATGCCTACGCCGAGCCGCTGCTGATCTCCAATGTGACGATCAACGGCGCGAAGCACAACGTTCTCTACGTGGCCACCGAGCACGACAGCGTGTACGCGTTCGATGCGGACAATTATGGGAGCGGTGCTCCGCTGTGGCAGGTTTCGCTGCTGAAATCGGGTGAAACTCCGCTCACCGGCGCCCAGATCACGCCCAACCAGGGAATCACATCGACACCGGTCATCGATCCGGCTTCGAACACGATCTACGTGGTGTCGGCGCAGAAGTCTTCTGCGAGCGGTTCTACCTACCGACTGAATGCGCTGGATATCACGAGTGGGGCGCAGAAATTCGGCGGACCTGTGACTGTTCACGCGTCGGTTCCGGGAACCAACTCGACGGCTGTCAACGGTGTCGTCTCATTGCCGGGATCGTGCGTTCAGAGGGCCGCGCTGCTGCTGGCGAATGGCAACGTGTATCTCGGCTTTGGAAACTGTCACAGCGGATGGCTGCTGGCCTATGACGCGAAGACGCTGACCCAGGTCGGAGTCTTCAATGCCAGTCCCAACATCGACGGCGAAGGCACCTACGGTGGCGCGGGCGGCGTCTGGATGGGCAGTGGCGGTCCGGTTGCGGATAGCGCAGGAAATATCTACGTGTCGACCGGGAATGGACCGTGGGATGGGAAGACGGCTTACGGGGATTCGATTCTGAAATTCAGTCCTACGCTGAAGCTGGAAGATTACTTCACGCCCGAGAACTACGCCTATTTGAATTGCAATGATACAGATCTGGCATCAGGCGGATTGCTGATGATTCCGGGCAGCTCGAATGTGGTGGGAGGTGGAAAGGGCGGCAAGCTGTATCTGGTGGACACCACCAACATGGGCAAGGAGCAGGCGAACGATGCCGGCGCGGTGCAGACGATCTTCTTCCAATCAGACCTGAGTGCGCCCTACTCTTCGAGCTGTACCGACGCGTCGGGAACGCATACGACGCAGTCCAACTCGTATGAGATTTTCGGAACCGTCCGCGTACTACAACGGCTCTATCTATCTGGGTGTGACTCCGACGAGCGCGACAGCACCGGCGGGAATACGGGAGTTCGTCTACTCCGGAAAATTGAGCTACGGAGCCGAGACGAAACCGAGCATCCAGCAGAACACACGAGGAACGACGCCATTTATCTCTTCTGACGGGAATGCGAACGGGGTCTTGTGGATGATCGACACCGGACGGCCGCTGCAGCAAAGCACCACGCCAACCGCTTCGACGCTGCGCGCCTACGATGCCAACGATCTGGGCACGGAGCTGTACGACAGCAGCGAGAACTCCGCGGACGTGCCGGGATTTGGCATCAAGTTCACGTCGCCGGTGGTGGCGAATGGAAAGGTGTATATCTCCACCGGACACGATTTAACGACAGTGACCAATCCGAAGGGTGAGATTGATGTGTATGGCTTGAAGTAACGGGGCTGGCTTTGCGGTCCTTCCGCAGCGCGGCTGCTCATTGAGCTGCGCGTGCTCAAACGTTGTTTAGGCTCTTCCCAGTGAGCCATCCAGCGAGGCTGCGTAACCACCGGGCCGGCCTGTATCCATGTTTGCGGTTAACGTAGTCGCTCGGAGTGACCCATGAAGACTTTTCGCTCTCTTTCCTGCGCGCTGTTGCTCTGTGCGCTGCCTGCCTTCGCCAGTGTCACGGTTACCAGCCCGAAAAGTGGCGCGACGGTCAGCTCGCCCGTTTCCTACGTGGCCAAGGCGACGACCACCTGCTCAAAAGGCGTGAGCTCCATGGGCGTCTATGTCAACAACAAGCTGATCCAGAAAGAGACGGGCGCGGCCCTGAATCTGAGCATCGCGCTTTCTCCGGGTACGTACAGCAACACGGTGGTCGAAGAGTGGGACCTTTGCGGCGGCGCGTCGTTTACGAAGGTGCCGATCACAGTCTCGGGCACATCGCCGAAAGCGGGAGTGACTGTCACCACGCCGGCGCCGAACAGTACTGTGACCTCGCCGGTGAGCTATGCGGCGACGGCGAAGACGACCTGCGCCCAGGGCGTGTCGTCGATGGGGCTTTATGTCAATAACAAGCTGGTCTACACGCAGAAGGGCGCAGCGCTCAACACCAGCATCGGCATGGCCGCGGGAGCCGAGCACACGGTCGTGGAGGAGTGGGATCACTGCGGCGGCGCCGCGTACACCGCCGTCAATCTCACCGTGTCTTCGGGTGGGACACCACCGCCCCCGAGCGGCGGAGTCAACGTGACGACGTGGCATGTCAACAACAGCCGCACCGGCCTCAACAACAAAGAAACCACGCTGTCGCTGGCGAATGTGGCTCCGAAGACATTCGGAAAGCTGTTCTCGTATTCGCTGGATGGGTATGCGTATGGGGAGCCGCTGGTGATGTCGGGTGTGACGATCAAGGGCGCCAAGCACAACGTGGTGTACGTAGCGACGGAGCACGACAGCGTGTATGCGTTCGACGCGAACAGTTATGGAAGTGGAGCGCCGCTGTGGCACACGTCGCTTCTGAAGTCGGGAGAGGCCCCGGTCAAGGGAACGATTAAGCCATGGCAGGGCGTGACATCAACACCGGTGATCGACGCGGCGTCGAACACCATCTACGTGGTGTCGGAGCAGACGCCTTCCTCCGCAGGTTCGCCATTCCGCCTGAATGCGCTGGATATCACGACCGGCGCGCAGAAGTTCGGCGGCCCGGTAGCCATCCATGCCTCGGTCCCCGGGAAAAATTCTACGAACGTGAACGGCGTCGTCTCGCTGCCGGCATCTTGCATCCAGCGATCGGCGCTGCTGCTGGCGAACGGCAATGTATACATGGGCTTCGGGAGCTGCCATGAAGGCTGGCTGCTGGCCTATAACGCGAAGACGCTGGCACGGGTCGGGGAATTCAGCATAAGCCCGAACCTGAATGGAGAGGGGCAGTACGCGAGCGCCGGCGGCGTCTGGATGGGGAGCGGCGGTCCGGTGGCGGACGGCGCGGGAAATGTCTATGTGTCCACCGGCAACGGGCCCTGGGATGGGAAGACAGCCTTCAGCGATTCCATTCTGAAGTTCAGTCCGACGCTGAAATTGGAGGATTACTTCACGCCAGACAATTACGCCTACCTGAATTGCAACGATGGCGACCTGGCAGCCGGCGGAGTCATGCTGATCCCTGGCGGCACAACCATAATCGCCGGCGGCAAGCGCGGAAAGATGTACTTAGTCAACACGGCAAATATGGGCAAGGAACAGGCGAACGATGCGGGCGCGAAGCAGGCGCTCTTCTGGGAGCCGGATCTGAGCGCGCCGTATTCGTCATCGTGCACCGACGCTTCGGGAACTCATACGTCGCAGTCGAGCTCGTATGAGATTTACGGGACACCTGCCTACTTCAAGGGGTCCGTCTACCTGGGGGCGACGCCTTTGACGCCGACGACCCCGGCCGGCGTTCGGGAGTTCATCTACACCGGCTCGCGGCTCACGTATGGGGCGGAGACAAAGCCGAGCATTCACGAGAACAGCCGTGGGACGACACCGTTCATCTCGGCAGACGGCAACGCGAACGGGATCCTGTGGATGGTCGACAACGGGCTGCCGCTGCAACTGAACAGCTCCCCGACCAAAGCGATCCTACGCGCGTATGACGCGAACGACCTCGGCGCGGAGCTGTACAGCAGCAGCCAGAACTCCGCCGATGTGCCGGGATACGGCATCCGCTTCGGGTCGCCGGTGGTGGCGGACGGGAGAGGTCTTCTTCTCGACCGGTCATGATCTTCCCACAGTGGCCAATCCGAAGGGCGAGCTGGATGTGTATGGCTTGAAGTAGCGGGCCTGAGGGTCTGCTGCAGCCGGCCGCACTTGCGCGCGGCCGGCTGCGAGGTGGATTCCGCCTTTGCTCATTTGGAAGCAATTTCAACGGATGAGACGGCCGGCGGGGTTTGCTGGGCCAGTTCCTGCTCGATCCTGGGCCGGACAACCAACTCACTGTGTGTGCTCGTTCCGCCGATCCAGACCTGCTTCAGATAAGTCCGTCTTCCGTAACGCTGGAAGACCAGGCGGCCCGTGTTCGTCATGCGTCCCGAATCGTCCGGACGCACCATCACGATCTGGCTTCTTCCCGTCTTGAGATTGCGGAGACACAAGAAACGGTCCGACTGAAGCTGGGCACTGTAGGAGCCGGCAGGCACGTTCTGGTTGTTGGCGGAGAAGGCGAAGGGGACCGTGAAGGATGCGGTGTTCTGAGCGCTGGCAAGAGGAGCGGCGAACAGCAGGCCGGCGGCGAAGGGAAGGCTGAGAAGCAGGTTGCTGAGGATGCGAGAGCGGCGTGTCATGAGAGTTCTCCATATTTGAATTGCGGCCGCCGAATTCCGGTGCCCGCCTGCGATGCTCTGTAACTTGCGCCATCGCCGGATTTCCCACCATGCATTGCAGGTAATTCGAATATCAATCGCGTCTCGCCATCGAAGTTATTCATAGCTAGAGAGTTAGACAGGCGTATGCTTGGGCCAATTTCCTCTCCGCCGTGCAATGAAGAGAGCGTGCTACACTCCGCGGCGGGTGAGCCGGAGGGGTGAGGTTGTGGAGACGCCCGCGGAGACCACGCGAACCTGGCGTTTCGGCGTCTTTGAAGTGGACGCGCGCAATGCGGAGTTGCGCCGCGGCGGTGCGCCGGTCAAGATGCGCGAGCAATCCTTCCGCATCCTGGTATATCTGCTCGAACACGCTGGGGAGATGGTGACCCGTGAAGAACTGCGCCGCGTGCTGTGGCCCTCGGACACCTTCGTGGATTTCGACCACAGCCTGAATACGGCGGTGATGAAACTGCGTGACGCCCTGGGCGACTCAGCCGATGCGCCGCTGTATATCGAAACCGTGCCCAAGCGGGGCTATCGCTTCATCGCTCCAGTATCTTTGCCGGAAGCTGTTCCGACGGCAACTGCGAGCCCTCGACGCGATCCCTCTGCCGCCGAGAGCAGAACCGATACCCAGAGCGATAGAACAAGGCCATCCCGGCAAGTTTCCGGGGCGGGGGTCGAAGATGCTGTACGTCATCGTTGGCCCGGGCGCACCGTCGTAGTTCTCGGTGTGGTCCTCTTGATCTTCGTCGCTGTCGCGGGGTCCATCCTGATTCTTCGGGTGCTTCACGGTAGCGGGCGCCTGTCCGAGGAAAGCCAGTCGGCTTCAGCCTTGCAGATCGTGCCTGTCACCACCGCGCCGGGCGAAGCGGTATTGCCGGCTCTTTCGCCCGACGGACGCGAGATCGCGTTTGTATGGAACGGTCCAGAACGCCGACGGTACAACCTATACCTGCAGTTGATCGGGTCGGATTCGCCGCTTCAGCTCACCCACAGTAAGGGCGGCCTGCCGGGATATCCGGCATGGTCTCCCGATGGACAGCAAGTTGCCTTTAGCCGCTGCGATGGAAAGAACGATGGGGTCTTTGTTGTGCCGGCGCTTGGAGGCCCGGAACGAGAATTGACGCACGTGAGTTGCCTGTATACGTTACCCGGCCCGGTCGCGTGGCTTTCCGATGGCCAGAAGCTGTTGATCGTCGACCACTGCTCCGCGACAGGCCGATTCGACGTGGTCCTCTTCTCTCTGGCGACTGGAACGAAGGAATGTCTTACGAAAAGCGCATCTCTGGGCGAGGCTGATGGCGGATTTGGATTTGCTCTCTCTCCCGACGGCAAGACGCTTGCCTTCATACGCACGACCGCTTCTCTGGTGGGCGACATCTACACGGTCGGCCTGTCTGACGGGAAATTACAACGCCTGACCATCGCGAGCAAGCTGGGCTGTACTCTGCTCAGCAGGTTCGGCTGCACAGGCCTTATGTGGACGCCGGATAGCAAATTCATTGTGTTCTTATCCGCTCACACTACGCTCCCTTCCTTGTGGCGGGTTTCGGTGAAGGGTGGCCCGATAGAACGCGAGACAACATATCCAGCAATCGGCACCATCTCGAAAGACGGCCGGCGTTTCGTCTACTCGGAAATCACCGCAGTCGAAGACCCGGCGGTCTGGCAAGCCGATCTTCCTGCAGCCGGCGGCCGCGTGCTCAGCAACCGCAAGCTCATCAGCACGCAATACCCGGAAACCGATGCGCAGCCTTCCGCCGACGGCAAGCATCTTGTTTGGATGTCGATTCGCACCGGATCGGAGGAGATATGGTCGAGCAGCGCGACCGGCGAAAACCCCTCGCAACTCACCCATCTCAATCGATACTCAGGCACGCCGCGCTGGTCCCCCGACGGCGAATGGGTCGCGTTTGACAGCTATAACGGAAAGAACGTGCAGATCTTCGGAGTCGATGCAGAAGGCAGGAATACGCACGCCATCACCAGTGGCGCTTACGACAATGTTGTGCCGAGCTGGTCGCGAGATGGCAAGTGGATCTACTTCGCCTCCAAGCGCACAGGCAACTGGGAGCTGTGGAAGCACTCCCTCGAGAGCGGCGCGGAGTCGCAGATAACCCGGCACGGCGGCTTCGATGCGTTCGAATCGTATGACGGCCAGACCGTCTACTTCTCCAGGTTTGATCAAGCCGGCATCTGGAGCATGCCGGCGAAGGGCGGGCCGGCAAACGGCAAAGAAGAGTCGCTGGTCATCGCGGACAAGCCGCAGGTTGGATATTGGGGACATTGGGCGGTCACTGAAGACGGTCTATATCTAATGAATACGGATGCCGAACCAGGACCCACCATCGAGTTCTATCGCTTCGCTACTCGCCGCATCACACCGGTTCTCACGCTGGAGATGCAGCCCGCTCGCCAGCAGCCCAGTTTGAGCGCCACCAGGGACGGAAAGACCATCTATTACACCCAATACAACCGGCAGAGCGTGATCAAGATGATGGAGTTCTCGCGCTGAGCGATTTTGGGGTAGTCAACGCGGAGTCGTAGAATGGTAGTGCGATGTTGATTACTGTTGCGGATCTACAGCTTGATCCTGTTGAGTTTGAGCAGCACCTTTCTGCCGATGCGATCGATTACGGCCCGGAGATCCGGCAGTTGGGGGTGCTGGACGCCAAGGGGCGGGCGGACCTGATCGAGGAGCACCGGGGGCACAAACAGGTAGTGCCGGATATCCGGGTGCGAGGCGAGTATTCGGGGCGTTTCGAGGTGCCCTGTGCGCGGTGCGTGGAGGCGGTAGAGCACCCGCTTTCGGCGTCATTCGACCTGCTGTACCGGCCGATTGGCGTGGACGCGAGCGGGGCGGAACGCGCCATCTCGACCTCCGAGACCGAGATCGGATACTATAACGGAGACGGTCTAGTGCTGGAAGACGTCTTGCGCGAGCAGGTGTTGTTATCCCTGCCGGAGAAGACCCTTTGTCGCGCGGACTGCAAAGGGCTTTGCCCAGGCTGTGGCCGGAACTTGAATACAGAGCAATGTACCTGCGAATCGACCGAGGTCGACACGCGCTGGACTGCCCTCTCAGACCTGCGCAGCAAGATCAAGTCTTAAGATGTGACGAGGCCGAAGTGACGGGCGGCGCGGGAACGCGAACCAAGTCACGGCCGGGATCGAAAGGAATTTGCCATGCCTAATCCGAAGCGGCGCCACTCCAAGGCCCGCACCTCCAAGCGTCGCGCGCATGACGCGCTGACGCCTACCGGCCTCTCCGAGTGCCCGAATTGCCACGAGCGCAAGCTGCCCCACCGGGTATGCGCCAAGTGCGGCCACTACAAGGGCCGCGAAGTGCTCGAAGCGAAGGAAGCATAACCGCCGGATTTCCGATAGTCTGCGAAAGCGACATGGAGATGAGCGGCTTTTCTAATGGAAAGCCGTGTCGGCAGGGGGCTATGGATCACATCGCGCGGAAATCCGCTAGTCCAGGCACACACCGGTGTCGCTGACGGATATCGCTCTCGATGCCATGGGTTCGGACGACGCTCCGGGCCCGGAGATACGCGGAGCCATTCTGGCCTGCCGCGCCTTTCCTGTTCGCGTTCATCTGATCGGTCCTGAGGCGAAGCTACGCGCCGGCCTCGGCGTGCTGGGCCGTCGTGTGCCTATCGAGATCGTTCACACCGACGAGTGGATCACCATGGAAGACAAGGCCGCAAAGGCGGTGCGCGAAAAGCGCAACAGCACGATGCGGCTGGGCCTGAAGATGGTGAAGGAGCGGCGGGCGGCCGGCTTTGTGACGGCCGGCAATACCGGCGCGGCGATGGCCTCCGCCAAGATGGTGCTGGGCGCGCTGCCGGGCGTTGATCGGCCTGCGCTCGCCATGCCGCTGCCGACCACCACCGGATCGCCGTGCGTGCTGCTGGATGTGGGCGCGAATGTCGACTGCAATGTGCGGAACCTGGCGCAGTTCGCCATCATGGGCGAGATGTATGCGCGGTCAGTGTTCAAGATTGCAAAGCCGCGGGTGGGCCTGCTGTCCATCGGCGAAGAAGAGACCAAAGGCAACGACCTGACGCGCGAGGCGCTGCAGGTGCTGAAGCAGTTGCCGATCCGGTTCATCGGAAACGTCGAAGGGCGCGATCTGTATAACGGGCACGCAGACGTGATCGTGTGCGATGGCTTCGTGGGCAACGTGGCGCTGAAGACCTCGGAAGGACTGGCCCGCATGGTGCGCGATATGCTTCGCGAGTCGTTGATGTCCACGGTGAGCGGACGCGCCGGAGCGCTGCTGGCGCGGCGCGGTTTCAAGGAATTCAAAAAGCGGCTGGACCAGTCCGAATACGGCGGCGCGCCGCTCCTGGGCGTGCGCGGCCCTTGCATCATCGGGCATGGCTCCTCGGACGATCGCGCGATCCTGAACGGGATCCGCGTTGCGGCGGAGTTTGCCGCTGCCGGCGTGACGGACCGGATTGAGCGCGAGTTCAGCGCGTCTCCGGTTTCGTAGCGCCTCGAAGAGTATCAGTCGAGTATCAGTCGGCCAGCTTCCCACTTTTCCCTATCTCATTTCCCAACGCGGCGTTACGGCCAACCGGCCTGCCTCGTGCGAGAATTGCGGTTTGTTGTGAGTGAACGACTATGAGCGAACACAAGATCGCGTTTCTCTTTCCCGGGCAGGGTTCGCAGGCGGTGGGGATGGGCCGCGACCTTGCCGAGAAATTCACCGTCGCGCGCGACACCTTTGCCGAGGCGGATGCGGCGCTGGGCTATTCGGTTTCGAAGCTGTGCTTCGAGGGACCGGCGGAGCAGTTGAAGCAGACGGAGTTTACCCAACCGGCCATCTTTGCGGTGTCGATGGCGGCGTATCGCGTGCTGGTATCGCGAGGCATTCAGCCGCAGATGGCGGCGGGACATTCGCTCGGCGAGTATGCGGCGTGCGCCGCGGCGGGCGTGATGAGCTTCGCGGATGCGATTCGAGCACTGCAGTCGCGCGGGCAGTTCATGCAGGAAGCGGTGCCGGAGGGCCAGGGCGCGATGGCCGCGGTACTGGGACTGGATGCGGATGCGGTGCGCGGTGTGTGCGAAACGGCAGCCAGGGAGACAAAGGAGGTCGTGTCGCCCGCGAATTTGAATTCGCCGGAGCAGATCGTGATCTCCGGCAGTGCGGCCGGCGTCGCCCGGGCGAGCGATCTGGCCAGGGAAAAAGGCGCGAAAAAGGTGGTGCCGCTGCAGGTGTCCGCTCCCTTCCATTGCGCGCTGATGCGGCCGGCTCAGGAGCGGCTGGCCGAAGTGCTGAAGAAGATCGAGGTGCAGGACCCGCGCTTTCCCGTTGTCTCAAATGTCACTGCGGATGTGACGAAACGGGGCGGTCGGGAGCGCGACCTGCTGATCGAGCAGGTGACCGCGCCAGTGCGATGGGTGGAGTCGATCCGCTGCATGATCGACGCGGGCGCGAGCACCTTTGTCGAAGTGGGGCCGGGCAAGGTGCTGAGCGGGCTGCTGCGGCAGATGGACCGCGCGCAGAGATGCGTGAATGTGGAGGACTCGGCGAGCCTGGAGAAGGCGCTTACTGGTAGCTGACCTGCCAGTAGGTAAGTCCGAACTGGCCCTTTTGCGGGGTGAGCGAGAACGGCGTAAAGCCGATTGTGCCGTGCGTGACGCCGAGGGTCAGCGGCGTTCTGCGGCCGTTCACCTGGATTGCCATCAGCGTGCTGTTGCCCAGGCTTGAAGTGGCGTAGAGGATCTTGTGACTGGTGATCTTGCCGTACTCGCCGTTAAGACTCCAGTCGTCGAGGAACTTGTTGTAGGGATACGAAGGGGTCTTGTACTTGTCCGGATGCTGCTGCCAGTCGGGATCGTTGTTCCAGATGCCGTAAGCTTTTTCGAACTGCTGGTGCTCGAGGGCGGTGAAGAAGCGGTTGACGCGGTGCTCCGCCGGCCAGTTCCAGAAGACCCAGACGAAGACGCCGATGATGGCCAGCGCGACGAGCGAGAGGATGATTATGTTGCGGCGCTTGCGGGCGCGGCCGGCATTAAACGAAGGAGCGTCGAGCAGAGTCATGGGCGTCTCGGGGCAATTTTATGCGTAGCCTATTTCCTTCGGGAACTCCCGACTGCAGTAGAGACACCACAGGTGTCCAGGTTGTTCCTTGAATCTGTCTTAACAGGATTGCTGGCGGAATCGCCATCGAACGAGTGGATGGCGGATTCGCTATCAGGGAATGACGCGCCGGCGTGAAATCGCCGTGAACCAGAGGCTGCGGCCGCAGTCGGCTCCGTAGAGCAGAGTCTTGGAATCATCTTCCCACGCCGGCTGCATTTGATTGCAGGGTATGTCGGCGATCCGTCGTGTAACGCCGCTTCGCTGATCACGGAGCCACAAATTCCAAACGCCACGATCCAGATGGCTGTAGGCCATCCAGGCCCCATCGGGCGAGAGGGCCGGATAGCGGGATTCACCGAGGGCAAGCGGCGCGTTGGCGTGCGTGGCATCCGTCAGGTAGATCTGCGGAGGATGGCCATCCTCGACGGCGGAGAATGCGTACTCGCTTGCGGAGCGGAAGGACGCCTCGTAGATATTGAGCCGAGCGGGCGTGAGTGCGATCTCTGGCGCGGTGTTGGCGTGCAAGGCCTCGCGCAGCATCAGCCGTCCGCGGCCGTGATCGTCGCGGAGGAAGGCGAGGCTTTGTCCATCGGCGGAGAGCATCGGCTCGCGCGCATCATCGAGAACGAAGGGGATGATGACGCGGGCTGGCTTCTCGACAGCGACAATCTGCGAGCGCGGGCTTCGCGCCTTCTCCACCCAGAGCTCTCCGGATCGGGCGCTGAAGGAGAGGTCGTCGTCGGAAGAGGAATCAACCGGCGGCGCAGGCTGGCCTGATGTCAGGAGGTGATATCCGCTCAGTGTTAAAGCAATGTAGCGAAGCGGGCCGCCGGCAGCGTCTGGGTTTGCATCCAGAAATGATTGCGCCTCGAGAGGCAGGCGATACGCATACTCCTGCCGGACGGCGCGTTCGAGGCGAAGGGTGGAGCGCACACCGAGGATTGCAACAGCAACCATCGCAGCTGCCCACGCCCAGTTAGGCCAGTAGTTCCGCCAAGTCCTGGCGGGGTGGAACGAGTCCGGCGCATGGCCTTTCCAATCCAATGCGGAGCTCTCGGCAGGACGGTCGCGCCACAGCAAAAGATAGATGCCCGCCAGCAGTGCGAGCGTGAGGGGAAGACGTGGCACGTAAAGCAGGATCGCTGGTCCCATGCTTCCAGTCGGGCTGGAGATGGGAAGGCAGATGCCGATGTAGACGATCAATAGAAGTGCGAGCCATCCGTACCATCGCCGTTCCAGCAGAAGGGCGGCGAGGACACACACGGGGAACACTATAAGGACGAACTGATATGACGCCGGGCTGGTGGAAATGGCGAGTGCTGCAGTGATGAGGGCCGACCATTCGAGCGCGACCCTCTGTGGGGTGCGATCAGTGTTGCGGATGAGCAGGACGGCGGGCGCGAAGGCAAGCATCTGCAGAGTCGGTGCGAGCAAGGCATAGCACAGTGGAGAGCTGTGCCAGGGATGCGGATTCCACTGCGGCTCGGCGAGAAACAGATAGTGCAGGACGCTCGAGATCGACGCACTCGCCGTTGCATACGGGGGCAAGCCCTCGCCGTGCAGCGTCCACGGGAGGGCCTGGTAAAGGTAGGTGCGATGCAGGTTCCATCCGAAAACCGCGATGGATATGGATAGGGCGGTCGCGCCGGTCACGAGGCCGGAGAGGAGCGCACGCCCGTTTCCACGACGCAGGAAAAAGAGGAAGAGCAGGCCGGGGAAGATCTTGCAAACCGCGGCGATGGCGACCAGCGCTCCCGCCAACGCGGGGAGTCTACGCTGATAAGCCCAGCAGGCCGCGACGATCAGCAGCAGCAGGAAGACGTAGAACTGGCCGTACAGCAGATTGCGATGGAGTGGGAAGCAGAGCGCGAAGATCAGCGCGATGCGGCGGTAGTTTAGGCCGGTGATGTCGCGCAGCAGCCAGCCAAGCGGAATGAGCATCGCGAGATTAGCAACTATCCAGATATGTTTAGCGGTAAGCGGAGAGAAGCCGGTGAGCGGCCACATGAGCAGCGTGGAGAAGGGCGTGATCGGCAACAGTCCGATGACTTTGATATCCACTGCGCGATGATCTTTCTCGCGCTGGAGCCAGATCCATTCGTACTCGCGAGCCGTGTCGAAGCCTTCATGGGCAAGCCGTGCCGACATGTAGTAGTTCGGGAAATCGGTATTCAGTTTGCTCCACGCACGCGGCATAGTGTGCAGGCATAGAAAGGCGAAGAGCAGAAACAGCACACCGCTCTCAATCAACGCGACGATGCGATGACGCTGGCCTGCAAACGCGCTTGCGATCACGCCTTATCGTTCACGAGCAGGCGACTGGCGATTGTCAGAGGCTTGTCAATCTACCGTCATTCGATTGCTCTTGTGCGACGCCGGGCCGGGTCAGGTCAACTGCTGCTCTGGAGCGGTTTTGAGATCGACTCCAGCGACTTGCCGGCAGCTTCGACGCCGAAGCTGGCTTCGCAAACGGCAGCAGCGATCATCAGAAGGGCTCCCAGGCCATAGCCAAGAGCGAGCAAGGTGCGGGAGTGGGTCTGGATGAGCACGCCAAAGAGCAACGGCGCCCCGACGCCGCCGACAAGCGTACCCAGGGCATAGAAGACAGCGATGGCGAAGGCGCGGAGTTCGAGCGGGAATATCTCGCTGACGGTGAGATAGGCCGCACTCGCGGCTGATGAGGCGATGAAGAAGATGATAGTGAAGCAGATGCCGACTCCGCGGGACCCGAGGTGGCCCATGGCGAAGGGCACGGCAGTAGCAGCCAGCAACAGGCCGGCACAGCCGTAGGTAATGGAGATCATTTTTTTGCGGCCCACAGTGTCGAAGAGGCGCCCGATGGTGAGCGGGCCGAGAAAGCTGGCGACCGCGAAGGGCAGCAGGTGCCATGGAATCTGCTTGTCGGTGACGTGGAAGAAGGTCTTTCCGACCAGACCGTAGCTGAAGAACACTGCGTTGAAGAAGAAGGCCTGGGCGATCATCAGGATGAGACCGAGATAGGTACGCTTGCGATTTTCGCCGAGCATGTTCTCGAAAATGTCGCGCCAGGGTGTGTGGTCGCGCACCTTGATCTTCAGCGGATCGCCCTCGGGTTTCGGCAGTGAATCGGGCTGGTTATGGCTGGCCTTCGCTTCAATGTCGTGGACGACCTGGTCGGCGCGTTCCTCCTGTCCACGAAGCATCAGCCAGCGCGGACTCTCCGGAACAGCGAGCCGCAGGAAGAAGATGACGATACCGAGCAGACCGCCGATGCCAAAGGCGAAGCGCCAACTGTGATCTCCGCCGATGGCATGGCCGCTTAACAGGTAAATGGAAGTGAGTGAGCCGGCGGCTCCGCCAATCCAGAAAGTGCCGTTCACGATCAGGTCGACAGTGCCGCGAATGCGTCCGGGGATCAGCTCGTCGACGGCGGAGTTGATGGCGGCGTATTCGCCACCGATACCGACGCCGGTGAGTGCGCGAAGAATGGCGAAGGAGGCGAAGCTCCAGGAAAAGGCGCTGGCGAGCGTAGCGAGCGAGTAGGTGGCGACGGTGACGAGGAAGAGGCGCTTGCGGCCCAGACGATCGGTGAGATAGCCGAAGAGGAGCGCGCCGAAGACGGCTCCGGCAAGATAAGTCGTCGCAGCGGCGGTGACTTGTGCGTCGGTGAGCGAAAGCCCCTTCGGCGAAGTGAGAATGCCGGCGAGCGAGCCGACCAGCGTGACCTCGAGTCCATCGAGCAGCCAGGAGGTCCCGAGGGCGGTGAGGATGCGGAGGTGCCAGCCGGACCATGGAAGGCGATCGAGGCGCGCGGGGATCCTGGTTTCGAGCGTCTGGCCATTCGGAACGGTGCGGGCGGAGGTGGACATGATGAGCCTCGAGATCGCAGAAGCGGTAGATTATGACTTCTTTTGTTTCGACAGAATGGTGATCTGACCGTTGCGTTCGAGGACCGCGTAATCGATTTGTTCGACACCGCGATAGCCCTTGGTGCGTGCGGCTGCGAGCACATCCTCAGGGGCGATTCTCATCTCCCGCATGACTTCCTCTTGCCAATCTCCGGATTTGTAAATAACCAGCGGAACTCCATCGATCAACATGCCGAACCGAGGCCAGCGGTTACGACCGTAGGAGACCGCGCGATGTAGAAAGCCAACCATGATGACTGCGCAGGTGGCGTTGGTAACAGAGCGGTCGGCGCCCATTGTGGATGCGATGATGATGCCGCCCATCAGAAAGACCAGGACAAATTCAAACATCGTGAGCTGCGAGCCCGGCCTCCGGCTGAGCAGACGAATCGTGAGCAGGAGAACAAAGTAGCCGACGATGGCGTGGATAAGAGTGGCGACGGCAGTCATGGGAGAACCACGATGGTGGCGCGGACGGGCTCTGCGCCGGGTACTTGAAGCTGAATGTGATGGACGCCCGGAAAGGCCGGCTGCAAGGCAATGGTCGCGCTGGCCGGAGAGCCGGTCACGGGAAAGGTGTATGTGATGCCGGCAGGGCCGATCTCCGAGACCGTGGGCTGAGGGATGATGCGCTGCGCGCCGAGCTCCTTCACCGCGCTCTCGCTGGAGAAGAGTCGGACCTTGTGGTCATGCACGGCGGAGGGGTCAAATTGGATCGCCAATTTCGAGGCGGTGCCGGTGCGCTCGATGCGCTCATAGTGGACGCGGAGCGTGCCGTCGCTTGTGACGCGCTCGCTGTCGGCAAGCCAGCCGCGTCCGAAGGCGCCCAGCGCGTCCGCTATGAGCACGATGAGGAGGACAAGCCATGCAGCCTTTTCGAAGCGCCACCAGCGACGCTGAAATTCCAGATCTTCGCCAACGGAGACCGCGTTCTCCACGCGGGGAATGTGGTCTAAGGCGCGCTCCGCGATGGGATGGGGGGATGACATTGAACTACTCCTGTTTCCGGATGATGCTGATTTCGCCGTTCCGCTCCAGCGTGGCGGTGTCGATCTCGGAGAGGGTGCGGACGTTTTGATCCCGGGCCACGGCCATAACGTCTGCCGGCGAGATGGCCATATGACGCATGGTTTCCGAACGCCAGTAACCGCCCTCCAGCAGCACGAGCGGCGTGCCATCGAGAAGGCGGGCGATACGTGGAGAACGCGCGCGGAGGATGGTGATCACCCAGTGAACGCCGGCGACTGTCATGATCTGACCGACCGCGTTTGTAAGCGAGAGCTCGTCGCCGACCATACCGGTGAGCGTGAGACCGCCCAGATAAAAGATGAGCACATATTCGAATGGCGTGAGTTGCTTGCCGGGACGGCGACCCGCGATGCGACCAATGAAAATGAGGAAACAATATCCCCAGATGGCTCGGAGAATGGGCTGCAGTGCCATGGATGAAGACTCCCCGAGACACGCGCTGCCAGGCAGAGAACAAGCGCGCCGAATACGCTGCGGCCGACGAACGAAGACCGAAGCTCGTTATCTCTGATGCCCGCTCGCAGATGGTTAGTTGGTCTCTGCGCGCAAGGGGGAAGCCAACACCGTGTTGTCCTGCCCACATTCCGTCGGCTGGTCGCAGTGAATGTTTTATTTCACGAAATTTGATTGTGATATGTCGATGCAGGAGTCTTCTGATAGGCATTCGTGCGTGTGTGACTTGGCCGCCGCTGTGGTGCGAGGCCGCCGCTTTACGCCTTCTCTATGCTTTACGCTTTCTCTATGAAGTCTTATCGCTCTCGTAAGCCGCGCTCGCTGTGTAATCCAGTTGAAGGTAGAGAGCGGGCTTGCGATGCCGATGCCGCCGATGGGAATCGTCGCGCTGCTTTTCTTCTGCGGTGCAGGCGTCCTCTTCATGCTCTGGGTGCTGTATCACTTCGTGCTGGAAAGCACGCGGCGAGGAGACATATCGACCAAGCGAGTGGCCGATTGCAGCGCCGGAACGGGAGCGGAGCAGCATGAGCAGCAGCATGAGCCAAGGACCGGCAGTTCGTTCGAAGCGCCGCGAATCCGGGCCAAGGCCAGATAATCGAGCCCGGCCCAGGTCGATACCTGAATCAGCCACTCCCCAAGCGCACTCATCCGCGCGGCCCTCTAAGCTCGCCGCGCGCGTCTCTTCAGTAAAATAGCGGTGGAGCCCATCTGACCCTGAGCAAGCCGAAGGGTAAAGGCGGGATCACCACCGGCCCGCAGCAGAATCCGCATGCCTTTCACCGAACAATACGACGTAGTCATCGTCGGAGCCGGTCACGCCGGCTGCGAGGCCGCCATAGCTGCGGCACGCATGGGCCTGCGCACGGCGCTCTACACTTTCAACCTCGATCTCATCGCGCAGATGTCCTGCAATCCCGCCATCGGGGGCATCGCCAAGGGCCATCTCGTCCGCGAAGTCGACGCCCTCGGCGGCATCATGGGCGAAGTCGCCGACTCTGTCGGCATCCAGTTCCGCCTGCTCAACACCTCGCGCGGCCCCGCCGTCTGGTCCCCGCGCGCGCAGTGTGACAAGCAGCAGTACCGCGTCAAGATGCGCCAGGTGCTCGAGTCACAGGCAGGCCTCTACATCAAGCAGGCCGAAGTTATCGACCTCCTGATCGACACCGCACCCGACGGCACCCGCCGCGCCCATGGCCTCAAGCTGCGCGATGGCCGCACCGTCGAAGCCGGCGCAATCGTCATCACCACAGGCACGTTCTTGAACGGCCTCATCCACTGCGGCGAGGAGCAGTATTCCGCCGGCCGCAGCGGCGAGCCGCCAAGCATCCTTCTCGGCGAAAGCCTGAAGCGCCTCGGGCTGCGCGGCTGCCGCCTCAAGACCGGTACGCCGCCGCGTCTGGATGGCCGCACCATCGACTGGTCGCGCTTCGCCGAGCAGCCGGGCGACGCCGACCCCACGCCCTTCAGCTTCCGCACTACCACGCTGCCGC
Organism: uncultured Acidobacteriaceae bacterium; assembly: GCA_963757575.1. Classification (GTDB taxonomy): domain Bacteria; phylum Acidobacteriota; class Terriglobia; order Terriglobales; family Acidobacteriaceae; genus KBS-83. The sequence goes on along the minus strand of CAVWSD010000001.1, from coordinate 205,673 downwards.
AGCGCCAGGTCTCCTGCCACATCGCCTTCACCACGCCCGAAACCTTGCGCATCATCCGCGAAAACGTCTCGCGCTCGCCCATGTATTCCGGGCAGATCCATGCCATCGGCCCGCGCTACTGTCCCGTCCATCGAGGACAAGGTCGTCCGCTTTCCGGATAAGGAGCAGCACCAGTTCTTTCTCGAGCCCGAAGGCCTCGATACCCACGAGGTCTACGTCAATGGCATGTCCACCTCGCTGCCCATGGATGTGCAATGGCAGGTGGTGCGCTCCATCCCCGGTCTTGAAAACGCAGAGATGCTGCGCCCCGGCTACGCCATCGAATACGACGCTATCGACCCCACCGAGCTCGATCGCAGCCTCCGCGTCAAGTCCATCGCCGGCCTCTACCTGGCGGGCCAGATCAACGGGACATCTGGCTATGAGGAGGCAGCGTGCCAGGGCTTGATGGCCGGCATCAACGCCGCACTTGCAGTCCGTGGCGAAGCAGCATTCACCCTCGACCGCACCGAGGCCTACACCGGCATCCTGATCGACGACCTCATCAGCAAGGGCACCAACGAGCCCTACCGCATGTTCACCTCGCGCGCGGAGTTCCGTCTCCACCTCCGCATCGACAACGCCGACCGCCGCCTCACCCCCGCAGGCCGCCGCCTCGGCCTCATCGATGACCAGGCCTGGGCCGACTACGAAGCGCGGCAGCAGCGCGCCGTCGCCCTGGAAAAGCTGCTCGCCACCACGCGGGTCGATGCCGAGCGCACCTCCGCCGCGTTGCCCGCCCTTAATCTCGATCCCCAAAGCATCGCCGGCCAGACCTACGCGCAACTGCTCAAGCGCCCGGAGATCACCATCGAACTCCTGCGGCCGCTGCTCCAATCCATCGCGGTCCCCGCCGAGACACAATCACTGCTCGCGCCGCTGCTCGCCGAGCCTACGCTCTCCGCCCGCGCGCGCAACGAGCTACGCGCCGTCGAAACGGAGATCAAGTACGCCGGCTATCTCGACCAGCAGCGTAAGGCGATCGAAAAACTGAAGCGCGCCGAGAGTCTCACCATCCCTGCGTGGTTCGATTATCAGAACGTCAGCGGGCTCTCCCGCGAGATGCAGGAGAAGCTCGGCCGCGTTCGCCCGCAGACCGTCGGCCAGGCCAGCCGCATCCCCGGCGTCACTCCCGCTGCGCTTTCGCTGATCCACGTCTATATAGAAATCCAGGCCCGCAAGCGCAGCGAAACCGCGGCCGCTCCCACGGGCGCCATCGCCGGCTCCTGATTTTCATCCCACCATCCTTGAACGCCCTCCTCACCGCCGAGATCGTTGCCGCTATCACCACCGTGCTTGCCTGGGCCGGCGTCGGCTACTACCTGCTCGCCCTGTGGAGCGCCCGTGCCTTCGTCCACAGCCTGCGCCGCCCCCGCCCTGCATACACGCCCGCGGTCAGCCTTCTCAAGCCCGTCCATGGTCTGGACCACGAGATGTACTCCGCTTTCGCCAGCCACTGCCGACAGGAGTACGCCGGGGAAGTCGAGATCCTCTTCGGCGTCAGCTCGCTTGCCGACCCCGCCCTCATCGCCGTGCGCCAGCTTCAGGAAGAGTTCCCCGACCATGCCATCCGCATCATCGAATGCCCGGAGCTCCTCGGCGCCAACGGCAAGGTCTCGAACCTTGTCCAGATGCTGCCGCACGCGCGCCATCCCTACGTCATCGTCAACGACAGCGACATCGTCGTCTCGCCCCACTACCTCTCGCGAATCATGTCGGGTTTCGCTCCATCGCCGGAGCACAAACGGCCCGTCGGCATGGTCACCGCGCCGTATCGCGGACGCGCCCACGGCAAGCCGCGCAAGGAGCCGACCGTCGGCTCCCGCATGGAAGCCCTCGGCATCTCCACCGACTTCTTCCCTGGCGTCCTCACCGCGCGCCGCATCGAAGGCGGCATTCACTTCGGCCTTGGCTCCACGCTTGCCGTCTCCCGCGAAGCGCTCGACCGCATCGGCGGCTTCGCTCCCCTGGTCGACTATCTCGCCGATGATTACGAGCTCGGCGCGCGCATTGCCGCCGCTGGCTTCGACATCGAGCTCTCCGCAGAAGTCGTCGAAACCTGGGTGCCCCCCTACGATCTGGCTGGCTTCCTGGAGCATCAGCTTCGCTGGGCTCGCTCCACCCGCGATTCGCGCCGCTGGGGCTACACCGGCCTCCTCTTCACCTTCGGGTTACCCTGGGCCTTCCTGAACCTCATTGCGACCGGCCTCAGCCTGGAAAGCATCGCGCTCTTCGTCCTGGCGCTCCTGGTCCGCATCGCTCTCGCGCTGGTCGTCGGTGTTGGCATCCTCGGCGATACGCAGGTTCTCCGCGATCTACTCCTGCTACTGCCCCGCGACCTCATCGCCCTCGGCCTCTGGGCCTGGAGCTTCGCCGGCGATACCGTCACCTGGCGCGGCGAACGCTTCCTGCTAAAGCGCGGCAAGCTGATCCGCCTGCCGCACTCACCCTGATCCGATTTACCGCACCGGCAGAAGATAGAACATCACCGCCAACATGCAGTAGACCGCCAGCAGTTGCACGCCCTCCATCCAGTTCGAGTCGCCATCCCCGGCGATCTGGCCGTGGATAGAAATTGCAACCACCAGCGCGAGCAGTTCCACGGGCGTGAAGACCAGGTCCATCGGACGCGTGCCGATCCCGTGGCTCAGCAACACCAGTCCCGGTGCCACAAAAAGCGCGATCTGCATGCTCGATCCGCTGGCGATCCCCACGCTCAGGTCCATGCGATTGCGCATTGCGGCGCGGATAGCTGAAGTTGCCTCCGCAGCATTGCCGGCGATGGCGACCACAATGATGCCGGCGAAGAGATCGCTCATGTGCAGAGCGCGCGATGCCGCTTCGATCGAACCTACTAGTACCTCGCCCATCACCGCGATCCCGAGCGCGCTCACCGCGAGCATCGCCGCTGCCATTTTTCCATCCCAATGCGGCGTCTCGTTTTCATCGTGTGGCGGAGAAAGCAGATCGCGATGCGTCCGCAGCGTAAAGAACAGGCTTAGCACGTAGGTCGTGAGCAGGATGATGGAAAACTCCAGGCTCAGGTCCGCCTCGTGGCTGCGCACGTGGCCACCGCCGAGGAAGTGGTAGGCAGCGGGAAAGATCAGCCCGATTGCCGCCAACGCCATCATGGTCGCGCGCGATCGCGCCTGCAGAGGATTGAATCGCAACACGCGCACGCGCACTCCGCCGGCCACCATCGAAATGCCAAGAGTGAACAGCAGATTCATCAAAATGGAGCCGGTGATCGACGCCTTGACCACGTTTTGCAGGCCCTGCCTCAGTGCGAAGAAACCGATCACGAGCTCGCCCGCATTGCCAAACGTGACATTGAGCAGCGCACCCAGGCTGGCGCCCGTATGCATGGCGAGCTGCTCCGTCGCTTCGCTCAGCAGACGCGCGAGCGGGACCATGCTGAGCGCCGAGAGCAGAAAGATCCAGGTGTCGCTGAGATGAGTGAAGTGTCGCAGCACTACCGTGATCGGCACCAGCACCAGCAGCCAGGTGGTGCGGCTCCGCGCGAAGAACGCGAAGGGACTCTGCCGCGGTGGCCGGCTGACGCTCTCGGTCCTCTCGGTCGTCATAGTGCCGTACTCTCCATCACTGGAACTCTCACTGCCGGTTGGACAGCACCGCCTTGCCGCCCGATACAGCGATGGTATAGATGGCGCCCGGCAGATGTGGAGGTTGTGCCGCGTCCGTCAACAGGAAGACCCGCCGCGGCCCGCTCCATAGACGGCCGATCGAGGCATCGTCGTCAAAGATTGCCGGTGAATCGGAGAAGAACGAACCGTACCAGAGATTCGAGCTGCGGCCGTTGAGGATTCGCACCTGCCGCTGCAGGTAGAACCCCAGCGTCGACCCGCTCTCGTATTCGCCGTTCAGCACAATCACATCGTCCGGCTCCAGCCGCGGACGGATTGCCTCCGCCAGCGTCGCCGATGAAAGCACGGGGGAGAACGTCACCAGCGCCATGTGCGCCGCAACCAGGAACAGCACGCCGCCGCCAGCCAGCGTGCCAATCGCGGCCCGCCGATGCCCGGCCCGCCGCAGCAGCAGATGTCCACCGGTGCCAGCGAGCAGAGCCACCGCCGTCAACAGCAGCGGCACGCGGAAGAAGGCCATTGCCCGCGTGCTCAGGTCGAGGAAGTGCCCGAACGAGAGCGCGTAGTCTCCGGGATTGCTGCTCAGGGCGGAAGCCAGGTCGCCGCTTGGAGAACTCGCGCGGAGTACGAAGAACACGGCAATAGCCGCGCCACACGCGCCTGCGGCAAAGAGCAGCCACGCTGTCCGCAGCCGCGCGCGCATCACCGGCGCCTGCATCTTCGGCCAGCCAGCCGCCGACGAGCAGCGCGAGCGCCGGCATCGCCGGTAAGACGTAGTACTCCTGCCGGGTGGAGAAGCTGAAGAAGACCATCGGGACCGCCGCCCAGCAGAAGAGCAGCAGCCGTGCCCGCTCCGTCTCATTGAGCGACGCCCCACGCCACCAGCGGCGCAGAGGCACGCGGCACAGGGCCGACGGGAGAAATGCGCTCCAGGGCAGCAGCCATACCACGAGCAGCCCCCAGAACAGGCCGAGCGGAACGGTATCGTAGTCCCGCGGCACCCGCCGGTTGAGATACCGCAGCAAGTGTTCGTTGACGAAGTAGAACCAGTAGAAGCCGTGCACATTCCCCGGCGTCGGGAGCGTTCCCGGATGCCCCTCCGTGGGATTCGCTAGCCCCGCCGCCACATGCCATGGCGCTGTAATCGCGAAAAAGATCAGCGTCCCCAGAAGCGGATGCCAGCGCCGCAGATGCGCAAGGTTCCGCGTCATCGCCAGATACACCGCGACGATGAGCAGCGGAAAGACGAGCCCGATCAACCCCTTGGTCAAGACACCGAGCGCACAGGCGACCGCAAATCCAGCGGCATTCGCGCGCGTCGGCTGCGCGAGCGAGCGCCAGAAGCACAACATCGCCAGCGCGAGCCACAGGCACACCATCGCATCCGGAATCAGAATCCGGGTGAAGATGAACAGCCCGAAGCTGGTCGCGAGCACTAGCGAGGCATAGAAGCCGGCCAACGCGTCCGCGAAGCACCGCCTGCCGAGCGCGTACACCACCAGCAGCAACAGCAGCGTGTAGAGCGCGAGCGGCAGTCGCGCCGCCCAGGTGTGAACGCCAAAGCAGCGGAAACTCGCCGCCATGCTCCAGTAGAGCAGCGGCGCCTTCTCCAGGTAGCGGATGCCGTTTGCGTAGAGGGTGATCCAGTCGTGCCGCGCTACCATCTCGCGCGCCACTTCGGCGTGCACGGAGTCGGCATCGTCCAGCAGCGGAGGCCGCAGCAGCGTAAAGCTGCCATAGAGCACCACCCAAAGCGCGATCAGGAGCCACAGTAAGCCGTGCTGGGCGAAGGTGCTCTCGTGCGGCTGCTGCGTCTTCAGGCGCTCCTGCATCGAGGCGATTGTCGCATCCTCAGCCGCGCGGTCATGTGGGATGAGCGGCATATAGTAGACGCAGTTCATGGCCAAGGACCTCTTCCAGATCGCGCCTGGTTCTGCAGCAGCGCCCGCGTCTGCGCTCGTCTCAACTCCGCTTCTTTATGACGACTGGTATCCCGCGCTGCGGAGCGATCGCCTGCGCGGCAAGCGGCTCACCACCGCGATGCTGCTCGGTATCCCGCTGGTGCTGGGGCGGCGGAGTGACGGCACTATCTTCGCCATGCGCGATAGCTGTCCGCATCGAGGCATCCCGCTCTCCTGTGGCTGGTTCGATGGCGCGAGGGTGACGTGCAAGTACCACGGCTGGGCCTTCGAGGCGGGCTCGGGACAGTGCCGCGAGATTCCCTCGCTCACCTCCGAAGACACGCTGGACCCAACCCGCATCTACGCCACCTCCTACCCATGCGTGGAGCGCGATGGCTACGCCTGGGTCTACATACCGGATGCCGGCCGCGGCCGCCTGCGTATCGAAGATCTCCCCGAAGCGCCGGTGTTGCCCCGCTTCACCCCGCGACACCGGTCGGCCCACCTCTCAGCCGACCTGCCCTGCAACGTAGACCACGGCATCATCGGGCTGATGGACCCAGCGCATGGCCCCTTCGTCCACCAGGCATGGTGGTGGCGCTCCCGTGCCAGCATCCACGAGAAGCACAAGAGCTTCGAGCCCATCCCCCAGGGCTTCCGTATGTCCGCGCATGCTCCTTCAGGTAACAGCGCGCCGTACAAGTTGCTCGGCGTGTATGGCGAGCCGATTACCACCACCATCGACTTCGTGCTGCCCAACCGGCGCTGGGAGACGATCCGCTGTGGCCAGAAGTGGTTCTCCAGCCTGACGACGGTCACGCCCGTGACGCCATCCACCTGCCGCATCGACGTGGTGGCTGCGTGGAATGTCTTCTACCATGTGCCCCTGGTTACCACGATTGCGCGGTTTTTCGGCGCTCGTTTCGTGCGGCAGGACCAGCAGACCATGATCGAGCAGGCACAAGGCCTGCGCCACAATCCGACTCTCATGCTGATTGATGATGCAGACCGGCCGGCAAAGTGGTACTTCGCGCTGAAGCAGGCAAGGCTGAACGGAGAGGACAGCCACCCCATGGATGGGCCGGTCACGCTGCACTGGCGGAGTTAGAGCAGTTCGAAGTTACGTGATCTAGTTAGGCGTTCCGGCGGAAGGGCGGTTCAGATCGCTTGCCGTCGTCGTGGGCACGTCCAGCAGGCTTTTGCGACAGCTTTCTTTTTTTGACTCGAGTGCCGGCTGCTGCACCCTTTTCAGCGCCGCCAGTGCCTCACGTTTGTGCTGCAGCATATAGGTATCTGTTTGGCGCACAAATGGATAGCCACAGGCCTCGTCGAAGTGTTCTTCGGTGCCGATCATCTTCAATACGCCGGTCGGATTGACAATCAATGCGTCGGCGATCGCGACCCGGATTCCCTGGCTAAAGGTCGCATCGGTAAACGGGGCAATCTCCGCGGCCGCGTGCAGCCAGCCGTTGCTGCCCTCGGCAACATGCTCGAGCACGATGTCGTAGTTCGGCTCCTCAGGGCTGTGTGGGTCGATGTCTTTGACGAGCCGATGGACAAATTGCTGCGCGCCCTCCTCATCGATGTGCCGCTGGAACTCCGCCGCGCTCATGTTGCGCAACTCGCTGGAGCTCATGCTCTGCCCGGAAGACGCAGAGGACGATGCTGCCAGCAGCATCAGCAGAGCACCAGAGACGAGAAGCCGTAAGCGCGTCATACGCAGAATCATCGCACTCCTTATCGGTTGGAGCGACCAAAGCCTTTAGAAAACCAAAGTCAAGAGTAATGAAAACGCTGTGACCGGAAAGGACTTCCTGGTACACCTCGGGATTCCCGATTCGACTTCAGAGGCCGCTTACTTGTTTAGAAGTTGCCAGCATCCCTGGGGTGGCTTCCTCCGCGCTGCCACATGACTTCGCTCATCGGGCTTTCGTCAATCGACCCGGATATTCAGCGCCGCGCCGAGGGCACGAAAGTCGTTCCGAAGCGATTCTCCTTCACCAGCAACACGCGAAGCCAGCTTGTACCAGATGTTCTGCGCCTGCCAAAGATCGAGCGAAAAGGGGAGTGCGCGCAACCCAGTCGCCAGGTGCAGCGCCCGGCGCACCGCCTCGGGATCTGCCGGGGTTTGCTGTAGCCGTTCCATCGCCGCATGCATGCGCTCATCGGCCAGGAAGCCGAGGGTTGGATAGTCCAATACGACGGCGTCCTCGCGCGCCTGCGCAAGCAACCGGCCCACCGCCGTCACATCCACCGGATCTGCCTCCAGGGCACGACGCAACTGCGCATGAATGGCGAACTGCGCTGCGACTCGCAAGGCCGCGGGGCGCGGCAGGCCACTGCGTCCGAGGAAGTGCAGAAGCGAGGCGTGGCTCGTGTACAGGTCCGTGAGCGTTGTTTCCAGCGATTGCATCGCCGGGTCAAGAATGCTCTTCACAATGCGGCGCTGTTCGTCGGCAAAGAGCGAGGTGAGAGAGAAGCGGCTTTCTCCGAAGTAGTCGTCCATCAGGCGAACGACTTCGGTAAGGTTGCTCGCGTCGACAGCGTCTTCAATCTCCCTCGCCAGCAATGCGAGAGACTCCCGTTCCCCGGTGCCTTCCCCGTGTCTTCCCCGCTATCGAGGCGCTTCACTGCGGCCGAGACATTCTGGTCCCCGAAGTGGAGCAGGCCATAGGCTGCCTCCTCGCATTCCTCCGTAAGGATGGAGCAAATGCCTACCCGTCCCAGCCGCAGTTGGCCAAGCCCGTATGGCAATTTCCTCTCCCAGAGGTGCGCGATGGTGTAGCAGAAGAGACGGTCGCGCTCGGCCAGGGAAGACTCACCAGCCCGCGGAAAAACGCAGCTGATCGCATAATGCGCGGCCACCTGCTCCAGGTCCACGATCATGGGCCGGATCGCCTCGTCGTAAATGTAACGGCCATCGTGCCATTGCGGATCGTTGCTTTTGGCCTCTGCGAGCCGATCGGTAAAGCGCTTCTCGAGCACGCCGCGGGTCTCGGGGAAGAGTGTTGCGGCAAGCTCCAGCACACGCGCGGCATAGGTGATGATCTGGACCGTCTCGATGCCGGAGATGTCGTCGAAGAACCATCCGCAACTGGTGTACATCAGCATGGCATTGCGCTCCAGCTCCATCAGGTCCAGGGCGCGCACGCGTTCCTCCGCTGTGAGAGTGCGGATGCTGTGGCGGGCCAGGTAGGCATCGATGGATGCGTGCGAGCGGTCGAGGATCACGGCGATGTAATCGTTCCGCGCCGCATCGGAATCTGTGAGCAATTCGGCGGCCGCACTGACGGACTAGCGGCGCCACGGAGTCGCGCAACTGGTCCAGCGCCTGGCGCAGCGGCGCGCGCCACTGCTGGTTCCAGCCGGCCTTGCCGCCGTTGCAGCCACAGTCGGAGCGCCAGCGCTCCACGCCATGAAAACAGCTCCAGGAGCTGTTCTCGACGATCTCGGCCTGGTGTGTGGGGGGAAACCGGGAGAGGAACTGGCCATAGTTGGTCAGCTTTGTATCACCCTCCTCGATCAACTGCAGCGCATAAGCCAGCGCCATCTCACCGTGGCGATGATGATGTCCGTAGCTTTCGCCGTCGGTGGCAACGTGCACCAACTGCGCGCCCTCACGCTCGGCGAAGCCGCCCAGAAGTCTTTCCGCGAAGGCTTCACCGCTGTTCAGTAGGCCGTCAAAGGCAATCGCGCGCGAGATCGGTCCGTTATAGAAGAAGACTGCGATGCTGTGGCCGGGGCTGGTTTGGACAAGGTAAGGCTGTGTGGTATCGACGCTCGCATCGGGCGTCTCCTTCCAGCCTGCATCGGTGGCGCTTTTGGAAGGCCCCGCCGTCGCGGATTCGCTTGCCGCGGTGACACCGGGGAATGGGCGGACACGCGCGCACTGGTGCGGCGCCAGGACGGTGAAGCGGATTCCATGACGCGCCAGCAGATCCAGCGACTCCAGATCGACCGCCGTCTCCGCCAGCCACATGCCTTCCGGCTTGCGGCCGTAGCGGTGCTCGAAGTCGGCAATGCCCCACACGATCTGCGTTTCGCGGTCCCGTGTCGAGGCAAGCGGCATGATGATGTGGTTGTAGGCCTGCGCCATGGCCGAGCCGTGTCCGCCAAACTGCCTCTGGCTCAAGCGGTCGGCATCGCGAATCATCGCGTAGGTGAGTGGCGCCTTCTCCTGCATCCAGGAGAGCAGCGTTGGCCCGAGGTTGAAGCTCATCCGCGCGTAGTTGTTGGTGATGCGCAGGATGCGGTTCTTGCTGTCGACGATGCGTGCCGCGCCATTCGGCGCATAGCACTCCGCCGTGATGCGCTCATTCCAGTCGTGGTACGGCGCAGCGGAGTCCTGGGTCTCGACGGCTTCGAGCCACGGATTCTCGCGCGGCGGTTGATAAAAGTGTCCGTGAACGCAGACAAAGCGGTGAGCGGGAGAGACGGACATGCTGGACTAGTCTAGCTGCCTCAAGTCGCAGTCTGCATATCAAGCGAAAGTTCTGCGGGGATCAAGTTAAGCGTAGGCCGCTATTCCGGAGGTGGCGACGCCGTGCCGTGGAGATCGCAGGCGCGCCACAGATACCAGCTTGCGACCGAGCGCCACGGCTGCCACTTCTTCGCGCGGCGCAGCATCACATCCGGCTTCGGAAGCATGGGCGGCGTGATCGGCTTCGATTTCGGAGGACGTCCAAAAGTCAACAGGAAGCCTTTGCGCACGCCGTAGTCGCTGGTGGGAAAGATATCCGGACGGCCAAGGCGGAAGATCAGCAGCATCTCCACCGTCCACACGCCGACTCCGCGCACCGCGGTCAGCCGCTCGACGATTTCCGCATCCGACATGCGCCGAATGCGAGAGAGTGTGGGCACCGTTCCGTCCAGCGTCTTTGCCGCCAGATCGCGCAGCGCCTTCAGCTTGTTCGCCGAAAGACCGCAGGCGCGCAGCATCTCCTCCGGCGCGGCAAGCAGATGGTCCGGCTGCGGATGGATGTCGCCGAAGGCATGCAGCAGTCGACTGAGGATGGCAAACGCGGCCTTGCCGTGAATCTGCTGGTAAATTATCGACTCGACCAGCGCTTCAAAGGGCGAATGCTGGCTTTTCAGCCGCATGGTGAACGGACCCGCGCGGCGAATCAGTTCGCCCAGCTTCGGATCTGCGTCCGTCAGCGCGGCGATCGCCTCTTCAGGGTCGTAGCGAACAGTGCGGCGGCCATCGTTCATACGAGGCTGAGTGTAACGAAAGGAAAATCCGCAGCCGGAACGGAGCAGCGCAAAGTGTCCATCCTGCGCAACGGCTGGGCGGAATCACAAGAGACAATCCCGAGACTCAATAGCAGAAAAATTGCGGTTTCATGGGCGCAGAGCGCGTCACAAAGTTCGCAACACGATAACGACTCGCGCCACGCATTATGGCCGAGACAAGAAATGCTGTTATAGTCCTGCTTTGCCCCCTTAATGTTCTTTCGATATAGGACCGGAGGGGTCGCAAATTATTGATTGCAGTGACCTCTAAACTCCTTTCTTTGACGTAAGGGAAGCAGGAACGGATCGATGCCGCAGATTTTTGACCGCAGCTCAAATGCGCTTGCGCGTATGAGCCTGATCCTGACGGGACTGATTGTGATTGCGTTGGGAGTAACCCTGGACCAGTTGCAACGCTCCCCATGGGTAACCCGTCAAGGGCAGCGTGCGGACCAACCAGTACCCTTCAGCCACAAGCACCACGTGCAGGGTCTTGGCATTCAATGCCAGTACTGCCATACGGGGGTGGAGCGCTCGAGCTATGCCGGCATTCCTCCCACCAAGACCTGCATGAACTGCCATGCGCAGATCTGGACCAACGCACAGTTGCTGGAGCCGGTGCGGCAGAGCTGGGCGACCGGGCAATCGATCCGCTGGATTCGCCTGCACGATCTGCCCGACTACGTGTACTTCAATCACTCCATCCACGTGAACAAGGGCATCGGCTGCTCGTCCTGTCACGGCCGGGTCGACCTGATGCCGATCATGTATCAGGAGAACTCGCTGCAAATGGAGTGGTGCCTGAACTGCCACCGTGATCCTGCAAAGAACCTGCGTCCTGCCGGTGAGGTCTACAACATGGCGTGGGCCGGGCCCTCGAAGGAGAAGCCGGTGTGGTGCGGGACCGGCGGCGACAAGGCGGGAACACCGACGGCACAGACAGTGAGCTGCACCACGGTGAATCCGGAGCAGGTAGGAGCGCGCACCGCATCAATCGACATGCTGCCGCCGACCGATGCGCCGGAGACCCACATGCTGGATGTGGCAGCGCATCCGAATGGAGCTGCAGGACCGACTGGCGCGGACAACGTGAGCTATAGCAAGTTCACCGACCAGCAGGCGCTGGGCCTCTTTCTGCTGAAGCAATACCACATCCGCGACCCGCATGAGCTGAGCTCGTGCGAAACCTGCCACCGCTAGGGCGAGGGGCTGGTAGCGGGCATGACGATGGGAACTGAAAGCAAAGCCGAAACAATGGACACACAGGACGGAATGGTGGCGAAGGACGCAGGGCTGACGGTCGTGGAGATGCTCCAGCCAGGGGCGGAACCCGGGCAGGGACTGACGCTGGAAGCTGTTCGCGCCGAGCTCGATAGAAGTGCCGGCTGGCAGGGACTCGATCACGCGGCAGCGCGCCCCGATTTTGATCGGCGCATGGAGCAGGAGTTCCCCGCCCAGGCCGGCGAATGGGTCGACCCTGTCTCCCGCCGCGGCTTCATGAAGCTGATGGGCGCCTCGCTGGCCATGGCTGGACTCGCCGGCTGTACCAAGCAGCCCGACGAGCCGATTTATCCCTACGTCAAGGCGCCGGAAGACCTCATCCTGGGCAGGCCAAACTACTTTGCGACAGCCTTCCCGTTCTCCACCGGCGCGCTGCCCTTGCTGGTCAAAAGCGATGCCTACCGGCCAATCAAGGTAGACGGCAACCCTGAGCACCCGATGAGCATGGGCGGCTCGGACCCCCTGAGCCAGGCTTCGCTGCTGGGGCTATACGATCCGGATCGTTCGCAGCACGTCCTCTATCACCTGGAAACGAGCTCATTTGCAAACTTCCAGGCAGCGCTGGTGCACGACCTAGCCAACATGCCGGGCGGCCAGGGTCTTTACATCCTGAGCGCAACCATCACCTCGCCGACGCTGGCGGCGCAATGGAAGGATGCGCAGAAACGGCTGCCGCAGGCGAAGCTGGTCCAGTACGACCCCGTCAACCGCGATTCCGCGCGACGCGCGTCGAAGGCTGCCTTTGGCGACTTTTACGATGCACAGTACCAACTCGATAAAGCGGATGTGATCCTCTCGCTCGACGCCGACTTCCTCTCCGGCATCACGCATCCGGGCTTCCATAAGCTGTCTCGCGAGTATGCGAACCGCCGCAAGCTGATGGATCCATCCATCGAGATGAACCGGCTCTACGCGGTGGAGAGCATGCCGACCACGACCGGCTTCAAGGCCGACCACCGGCTGAAGCTCAAGGCCAGCCGCGTAGGCGCCTGCGCCCAGGCCATCGCCGCCGCCGTTGGCGCGGGCTCGTCCGGCGGTTCTGCGAACCTGACTGGCGAACAGCAGGCCTTCATCGCTACGCTGGCGGCTGATCTCAAGGCGCATGCGGGCAAGTGTGTTGTGATCCCTGGCGAACAGCAGTCGCCCGATGTCCACCTGGCCGCAATTGCCATCAACCAGGCGCTCGGCAACGTCGGCAAGACGGTTGTCTACACCGAGACGGTGCAGCCGCTGCCTTCCATCCAGCTCGACGACTTGAAGTCGCTGGTTGCCGACATGAATGCCGGCAAGGTCAAATGGCTGCTGGTTCTCGATGCCAACCCGGTGTACACGGCGCCGGTTGATCTGAACTTTGCCGAGGCGCTTGCAAAGGTGCCGACGAGCGCGCATCTGGGCAGCCATGTGGACGAGACGGCGCAGATCGCTACCTGGCACATCAACAGCACGCATTATCTCGAGTCGTGGTCGGATGCGCGTGCGTATGACGGCACGCTCTCCGTGATCCAGCCGATGATCGATCCACTGTATGGCGGCAAGTCGGCGCACAACGTGATGCAGACGCTGCTCGATGACCCGCCGCGTTCCAGCTTTGACGTCTTGCAGAACAACTGGCGGCAGCAACTGACGGGCAAAGGTGACTTCGAGCCGGCATGGCGCAAGGTGCTGCACGATGGCTTCCTTGCCGGAACAGCCTTTACGCCGAAATCGCTCTCGGCCAGCTCGTCTGCAATGTCTGGAGCCTCTGCTCCTACCGCTTCGGAGGATGCCATCGAGATCATCTTCCGCGCCGACCCGTCCATCTACGACGGTCGCTATGCGAACAATGGCTGGCTGCAGGAGCTGCCCAAGCCGGTGGTGAACAACAGCTGGGACAATGCCGTGATAATGAGCGGTCCCACCAAGGTGAAGCTCGGCCTCGAAGAAAGCGACGTCATCGAGATCGAGCTGAACGGACACAAGGTCCGCGGAGGCGCGCTCTCAATTCCTGGCCACCCGGACAACTCCTTCACGCTGCACCTGGGCTATGGCCGCCAGCACGCGGGTCGCGTGGGTTCGGGCATGGGTTTCAACGCCTATCTCCTTCGCACCTCGGATGCGCCCTTATTCGCCACCGGAGCGCAGATCAAGAAGACAGGCGACAACTGGGAGATCGCCGTCACCAAGAGCCACTACAGCGACACTCGCGGCGCCCGCGCGCTGGCCGGCTCGGCCGAGACGGGCGACCTGCGGTCGCACTCGCTCGAAGGCGACGAAGCTATCACGCGCGGCATCGTACGCTCCGCCACGCTTGAGGAGTTTCGCCAGGAGCCGAACTTCGCGCATGAGAAGGGCGTCTTTCCGGAAGACCCGGCGCGCGACGAAAGTCTCTTCCCGAACTTCCCCTATCCCAAGAACGCCTGGGGACTGGTCATCGACCAGAACTCCTGCGTAGGCTGCAATGCGTGCGTCATCAGTTGCTATGCCGAGAACAACATCCCGGTGGTTGGCAAGCACAACACCAAGACCGGCCGTGACATGCAGTGGCTCCGTATCGACACCTACTTCGAAGGCGATCTGCAATCGCCGCGAGCGCATTTCCAACCCATGTTGTGCCAGCACTGCGAGAACGCGCCATGCGAGCAAGTCTGCCCGGTGGCCGCCACCGTCCATTCGCCCGAAGGGCTGAATTTGATGGTCTACAACCGCTGCGTCGGCACGCGCTATTGCTCGAACAACTGCCCCTACAAGGTGCGCCGGTTTAACTTCCTGCTCTTCTCCGACTACGAAACGGAGAGCCTGAAGCTGATGCGCAATCCTGATGTCACCGTGCGCAGCCGCGGCGTGATGGAGAAGTGCACCTACTGTGTGCAGCGCATCGCGGCAGCTAAGATCGAAGCCGACAAGGAGAACCGCGAGATTCGCGACGGCGAGATCGTCACTGCCTGCCAGCAGGCTTGCCCCACAAACGCGATTACCTTCGGCAATATCAACGACAAGAACAGTCGAGTCTCCAAAATCAAGGCGCAGAAGCGCAATTACAGCGTGCTCGCCGATCTGAACACGCGTCCACGGACCACCTACATCGCAGAAGTGTTTAACACGAACCAGGCATTGGCTGGCGCGCCGGTGGAACACGCGCCCGAGCACAGCTAGCGAGACACAGAAGACATGGCGACCAGAGATCTATCGACAAACGACCCGATGCTGGATCCGATCACCGGTGAAGTGGTGGTCATTGCACCCGGCCACTCATTTAAATCGGTCACGGAGAAGATTTCCCGGATCGTCCTCACCGCGCACACGCCGGTCGGCTGGTTTCTGGGCTTCCTGGTGGCCGGCGGTGTCGTGATGCTGCTGCTGACCTGCCTCACCTGGCTTTTTCTGAAGGGCGTGGGCATCTGGGGTCTGAACATCCCGGTCGGCTGGGGCTTCGCCATCGTCAACTTTGTGTGGTGGATCGGTATCGGCCACGCCGGGACGCTGATCTCCGCCATCCTGCTGCTGTTCAAGCAGACCTGGCGCAATTCGATCAACCGCTTTGCCGAGGCCATGACCATCTTCGCCGTGGTCTGCGCCGGCATGTTCCCGCTGATCCACGTTGGTCGGCCGTGGCTGGGATACTGGCTCTTTCCCTATCCCAACTCGATGAATGTGTGGCCACAGTTCCGCTCGCCGCTGTTGTGGGACGTCTTCGCGGTTTCGACCTACGCGACTATCTCCGTGGTCTTCTGGTACATCGGCATGATCCCCGATCTCGGGACCTTCCGCGACCGAGCCAAGACCCCCGTCGCCCAATACTTCTTCGGTCTGCTGGCGCTCGGCTGGCGCGGCTCGGTGCGGCACTGGATGCGCTATGAGACTGCATCGCTGCTGCTTGCCGGCCTGGCGACGCCTCTGGTGCTCTCCGTACACACGGTCATCAGCTTCGATTTCGCCGTGGCCATTATTCCCGGCTGGCACACCACGATCTTCCCGCCCTACTTCGTGGCTGGAGCCGTGTACTCCGGCTTCGCCATGGTCATCACGCTGGCGATTCCGATTCGCAAGTTCTACCACCTGGAAGACCTGATCACGATCCGGCACATCGACAACATGGGCAAGGTGATGCTCACCACCGGGCTGATCGTGGCCTACGGGTACGGGATGGAGCTCTTCATGAGCTGGTACTCGGCCAGCCACTGGGAGTACTTCGCATTCTGGAATCGACTCTTCGGTCCCATGGGCTGGAGCTACTGGGTGCTGATCACCTGCAACATCGCGCTGCCGCAGTTTCTCTGGCTGCGCTATGTCCGTACCCACGTGGGGCTCATGTTCATCATGTCCTTCATCGTGAACACCGGCATGTGGTTCGAACGTTTCGTTATCGTTGTGACCAGCCTCTACCGCGACTACCTGCCGTCCTCCTGGGGAACCTACAGGGCGACCCGGTGGGACTACGGCACGTTCATCGGCACGCTGGGACTCTTCACGTTTCTGTTCTTCCTGTTCATTCGCTTCCTGCCCATGATTCCCATGTCTGAGCTGCGCGTCCTGCTGCCTCAGTCCAAGGTGAAGCATCTGCCGGAAGCCGCGCATGAGGCTGGTGACTGATGCCATTTCCCGAGGGTGTCTACGGCCTGCTGGCCGAATTCGATTCCGCCACGTCGCTGACCGCGGCCGCCGCGGCCTCCTACAAAGACGGCTGGCGCCGTCTGGACTGCTACACGCCCTATCCCTGCGAAGAGGCGGCCGAGGCGATTGGCTTCCACCGCAATTTCGTCCCGCTGCTCACACTGGTTGGCGGATTGATGGGCTGCGTCGCCATGTTCCTGATGGAGACCTGGATCAACGTCTGGGCCTATCCGCTGAACATTGCCGGGCGTCCCTACTACTCCTGGCCGGCGTTCGTGGTGCCTGCATACGAGTGGACGATCCTCTGGGCCGGCCTGACGGCGGCGTTCGGCATGCTCGCGATGAACGGTTTGCCGGCTCCCTATCACCCACTCTTCAACGCGCCCAACTTCCGTACCGGCGCGTCGTCGGACAAGTTCTTCCTGTGCCTCGAGGCGCGCGATCCGAAGTTCTCTCTGGCGGAGTCGCGGGCATATCTCGAGGCTATGCATCCGGTTTCGATCGTGGAGGTGGAGTATTAACGCGTTTTCGGTAATACGGCGATCTGCGGAGATTCTCCCGGTGTGGCTTTCCTTAACGGAAAAGCCACGGGAGCGGTCGTTGGACTGTCCAGACCAATACCGAAAATGCCTGACGCCGAAGAACACAGATCGCCTCTGCATGCGACAGGGCCTCGGCCTGTGCGCGATTGCCGCGCTGATGCTCGTTGCCGGCTGCCGCCAGGACATGCAGGATGAGCCCAAGTTTGTGCCCCAGCGCGGTACGACTTTCTTTGCGGATAACCGCTCAGCCCGTGAGCAGGTGCTGCACACGGTCGCGCGCGGGCAGGCCCATGAAGAGGACTTCTTCCACACCGGCCTCCAGGACGGCAAGGAAGTGGACGCGCTGCCCTTCCCCGTGACCATGGCCGTGCTCGAGCGGGGCCAGGAGCAGTTCAATACCTACTGCACGCCGTGCCACTCGCGCGTGGGCAACGGCGCGGGCATGATCGTTGACCGCGGCTACAGGCCGGCGAGCAATTTCCATGATGCCAAGCGGATGGCCGAGCCGCTGAGCCACTATTTCTACGTCATCTCCCACGGTTACGGCGCCATGCCCGACTATGCCGCCCAGGTGCCGATCGCCGATCGCTGGGCGATTGCCTCCTACATTCGCGCGCTGCAGTTGAGCCAGAACGCGAAGCAGAGCGATGTGCCGCAGGGCATTGGGGTGCAGCAGTTGGGCGAGGTAGCGGAGCAGCAGGGCCTGCCGGCCAGCTTCGCGCAGCCGTGGAAGTTGCCGAGCACGGCGGTCTACCCGACGCCTCCGGGTCCGGACACCCCGGGAATGGCTCCGGCTGAGAACATCACCACGCCCGTGACCAGCCGGCACCCGCAGTACCAGCTTGAGAACGGAGACAGCCCGAGTACCGCCAACCCGGAGACCGCGCCTACCGTGAATAAGTACGGCTACGGCCAGCCTGCCCCCGCCGCTCCGGCGCGGAAAGGTGGAGCGAAGTGAAGTCAGTGCGCATGAGGATAGAAATACGGTGACGAACGGATACAGTTACGCAACGTCAGCTCTGAAAGGCGACCTGACCGCGCCTCCTGCGCTTCTGGCGAGATGGCGCCGTCGCGCGCTCACCTTCGGCGCAGTCTTCGCCATCCTGACCATCGTGCTGGTGGTGCTGGCTGAACTGATGGAGCACGATAGGTTTCTCCACCTGCTCACCTCCTGGCTGATGGGTGCGGTGCTCTGCTGGGGATTTTCGCTCGGCGGCATGGCGCTGCTGATGGTGCAGTACTGCTCCGGCGGCAAATGGGGACTGCTCATCCGCCGCCCGCTCGAGGCCATGAGCCGCACGCTGTGGCTCTCGGCACTGATGTTTCTGCCCATCCTGATCTTCATGAAGAAGATTTATCTGTGGGCGCGCTACAGCAATCCCTCTGAGGTTGCCCAGGCCCTGAGCCAGCACCTTATCTCACGGGAGCAGGCGCACGCACTCAACTGGAAACACCCCATGCTCAGCCCGGTCAGCGTCTGGGTGCAGATCGTCGTCTGCTTCGCTATCTGGTTGCTGTACATGATTGTGATGAATCGCTGGTCGCTCCAGCGCGATGCCGATCCGAACCCCAACGTGCCGTTCTGGCAGAAGCGGTTTGAGAACATCAGCGGCTTCGGCATCGTCGTCTACTCGCTCACGCTCACCGCCCTGGTGATCGATCTGGTGATGTCCACCAACATCACCTGGTTCTCCACCATGTACGGCCTCAACTACCTGGTTGCGCAGGGTTATGCAGTGCTGGCCATCTCGGTCATCACGGTAGTCAGCCTCTCGCAGGCCGATCCGATGAGGACGATCCTGCGTCCCACCGAGCAACATGATCTGGGAAAGCTGATGTTCGCCTTCGTCATGCTGAACATCTACCTGAACTTCTCCCAGTTCCTGATCATCTGGTCGGGCAACTCGCCGGAGGAGATCTCCTGGTACCTGGACCGCATCCGCGGCCACTGGGGCGTGATCTTCACCTTCGACTTCATCTTCCACTGGCTTATCCCGTTCTCGCTGCTCCTGTCGCGCGATATCAAGCGCAACAAGCGCCGCATTGTGATGGTGGGCATGTGGATGGTCTTCGCGCGCTGCTGGGATATGTTCCTGCTCGTCGAGCCGAACTTCTCGCCCCGCAACCTGCACTTCTCCTTCGGTATTCTGGAGTACATAGCCGTCCCGGGAGCCATGATCTCCTTCTGGGTGATGGCCTATATCCGCGAGCTCGGCAAGCGGCCGCTGGTGCAGACCAACGATCCGCATCTTGCGGAGATTCTGGAGGCTGAACATGCACACGCCTAACACTCCGGAACACGATCCGCAGAAACAGCACGGCATTACTCCCACCGGCTACAGCGGCCCCACGGCAGGTTACGAGACATCGGACGTTGAGGTCCGGGGCATTGCTGTCTTCCTGGTATCGCTGTTCGTATTCCTGGTCATCTTTTTTGTCTTCTGCTTCGGCATGGGCAAGGTGATCAACAACGCACTGGTCAAGCACGACGGTCCTCCGAACAAGTGGAACAACTTCGGATACTCACCCGAGGGCAAAGGGCGGAATCTTGAGTCGAATGCGGTGCTGGAGCAGCAGCAGCTTCACGCGATGACGGCCCGCTTCCCGACGCCGCAGCTCCAGATGGATGATGGCGACCAGGATGTTGTGAACCTGCACAACCGCGAAGATCTGCTGCTGGACCACTACACCTGGGTGAATCAGCAGCAGGGCACGGTGCGCATCCCGATCGGTGAAGCGATGCAGATCATCGCACAGCGTGGACTTCCCGTTGCGTCGGGTGGTCCCACCGAGCCGCTGATGACTGCCGATGTCGAACCGCATGTCACCGCACCGCTTACCAATGGCTTTGCCCGTACCGGCTACGAGCAGCGACTGGAAGTGGAGCAGTCACGACAGCAGGAACAACGCAAGGAAGCAAAGCCGGGTGAGCAGGCGCGGTTGACGCCAGCGCACCAGTAAGCAAAGCAGAAGAGACGTCTCAGTATGAATCAGCAGGCACAATTCGCGATCCGCAAGAGGAAGGCCGAGAGCAAGGCCCGGATCTCACTCGGGTCCTGGGGTACGCGCGTAGCTGCCGGAGTCCTGTTGTTCTCCTGCCTGGCAGGCGCGCATGCACAGGTTTCACCGGTCGGCCAGAAGCAGATGGGCGAGCCTGCCGATGACAAGCTGCCCACCCTGCTGAACGGCGTCACCATCGCACAGCGGCTGAATCAGCAACTGCCGCTCGATGCGACCTTTGTCGACGAGACGGGCAAAACAGTAAAGCTGGGGCAATACTTCGACGGCAAGCATCCGGTATTACTGACGCTCGTGTACTACAAGTGCCCCATCCTCTGCTCGGAGGAACTGAAGGGGCTGACCGGCGCGCTGGAGATGGTGAGCTATCAGCCGGGCAAGGACTTCCAGATCGTCGCGATCTCCATCGATCCCAAGGAAACTCCAGCGATCGCCGCCTCGAAGAAGCGGGAGTATGTCACCTATTACGGCCATCCCCAGAGCGCGCCAGGCTGGCATTTCCTCACGGGACAGCAACCCGCCATTACTGCTGTGGCAAAAGCGACCGGTTTCGGCTATGTCCCTATGCCCGGGCCCGATGGGAAGAAGGATCAGTTTGCCCACGCCAGCGCGATCCAGATCGTGACCCCGGAGGGCAGAATCGCGCAATACTATCTGGGGGTCGAGTACTCGCCGCAGGATCTGAGACTCGGTCTTATCGAAGCATCCCACCATAAGATCGGCACGCCGGTGGATACGATCCTGACCTACTGCTACCGATACGATCCGACACTCAACCGGCACAGCCTGCTCATTGTGCGCATCGTGCAGGCGGGGTGCCTGGCTACAGTTTTGATTTTGGGCAGCTATATGCTGGTGATGTTCCGCCGGGACCTCAAGAGTAGCCGGCTCATCGCAAACCAACAACATTCAGCAAAGGCGTAGGGTGCGAAGCACAGTACAGCACGGCACGTTTAGGAAAAGGGAACGCAGGTAAAGGGAACGATGCATTTTTTCAGTCCAGTCCTTTGGCAATTCCTGGTCAAGTGGCTCACCGAGTTCGCGCTCTTTCCGCCGGAGGCTTCGGCGATTGCGCCCTATATGGACGCCTTTTACTTCTTCCTGGTGCTCATCTCTCTGGTGGGCCTGGTGCTGGTCGGACTGATGGTGGGCACCTTCTCCATCATGTTCCGCAAGGAGAAGAGCCCGCAGGCGACTCACATCGAGGGCTCCACGCTGCTTGAGGCGACATGGACCATCATTCCGCTGGCGCTGTTCATGGTCTGCTTCGTCTGGGGGGCGCTGCTCTACTTCCGCATCTATAACCCGCCTACCAATGCGATGAACATCTACATCGTCGGAAAGCAGTGGATGTGGAAGGCCGAGCACCCGGGCGGTCAACATGAGATCAATGCGCTGCACATCCCGGTCGGGCGCAACGTGCAGCTCACCATGATCTCGCAGGACGTCTTTCACAGCTTTTCGATCCCGGCCTTCCGCGTGAAGCGCGAAGTGATCCCGGGCCGCTACTCGACCGTCTGGTTCCGCGCGACCCAGGAGGGCACGTATCACCTGTTCTGCACCCAGTACTGCGGCACGCTGCACTCGTCGATGATCGGCGATATTGTCGCCATGTCGCCGGATGACTACAAGAAGTGGACCGCCGGCTCGACCAGCGGCCAGTCCCTGGCGCAGAACGGAGAGCGGCTCTTCGCCAGCCTCGGGTGCGTCTCCTGCCACAGCGCCACCGCCGGAGCGAGAGGACCGAACCTGGCGGGGATCTACGGAGCGAAGGAGATGCTGACCGACGGCAAGACCGTAACGGTGGACGATGCCTTCCTGCGGGGCTGCATTCTGAACCCGTCAGCGCACGTCGTCATGGGCTACGTGCCCATCATGCCGACCTTCCAGGGGCAGATCAGCGAAGAGGGCCTGATCAATCTGGTGGAATACATCAAGAGCCTTGACACGAACGATCGCATTCATCAGACACTGAACGATAGCGATTATTCGCCGAATCAGGCAGGCGCCACCGGCCCGGCGCCGAATTACCGCTCGCGACAGCTCACAGGGGCGGACCAGGAGCCCGACGCCAAACCGGATACATCGACTTCGAAGGGGATGGGGCCTTCGCCACAATGAGTACAATCGTCCGTCTTCCCAACCAGCAGGATGCAACGCTGCCCAAGCGCAGCTATCTGAACAGCGAATATGGTCTGAAGAGCTGGCTGCTCACCGGCGACCACAAGCGGATCGCGATCCTCTACCTGATCTCGATCACCTTCTTCTTCTTTGTCGGCGGCGCCTTCGCGGGGCTGATTCGGCTCGAGCTGCTGACACCGATGCCGGACCTGGTCTCCTCCGACACCTATAACAAGCTGTTCACCATGCACGGCATCATCATGGTCTTCCTGTTCCTGGTGCCATCCGTGCCGGCGACCATCGGGAACTTCGTGCTGCCCATCATGGTGGGGGCGCGCGACCTGGCCTTCCCCAAGGTGAACCTGCTGAGCTGGTACCTGTACGTCGTGGCCGGGATCTTCACCGTTTCGGCACTGGTATTAGGCGGCGTCGATACCGGCTGGACCTTTACCACTCCGCTCAGCACGCATTACCTGAACACCCATGTCATCACGGCGGCGATGGGCATCTTCATCGCCGGCTTCAGCTCCATCTTTACCGGGCTGAATTTCATCGTCACGACCCATCGCATGCGCGCCCCGGGGATGACCTGGTTCCGTCTGCCTCTCTTTGTGTGGTCACACTACGCCGCTTCCCTTCTCATGGTGCTCGGCACGCCGGTGCTGGCAATCACGCTGGTGCTGGTCGCGCTCGAGCGCACCTTCGGCATCGGCGTCTTCGATCCCAGCAAGGGCGGCGATCCGATTCTTTTCCAGCACCTCTTCTGGTTCTACTCGCACCCTGCCGTCTACATCATGATCCTTCCCGGCATGGGCGTGATCTCGGAGGTCATCAGCACCTTCTCGCGCAAGCGTGTCTTCGGCTATACCGCTGTCGCCTTCTCGTCGGTTGCTATCGCCGTCTTTGGCTTCTTCGTCTGGGCGCACCACATGTTCATCATGGGTGTCTCCAACTATTCGGCGCTGGTCTTCTCGCTGCTCACCATGCTGGTAGCAGTGCCCTCGGCGATCAAGATATTTAACTGGGCCGCAACGCTTTACAAGGGCTCGATCACCTTCGAGACCCCGATGCTCTACGCCTTTGGGTTCATGGGCCTGTTCACCATCGGCGGCCTTACCGGCGTCTTTCTCGGCTCGCTCGGCATGGACATCCACCTTACCGAGACCTACTTCATCGTGGCGCACTTCCACTTCGTCATGGTGGGGGGCATGCTCATGGCCTATCTTGCCGGCGTGCACTTCTGGTGGCCCAAGATGACGGGGCGCATGTATCCGGAGTCGCTCTCCAGGCTGGCCGCTGTCACTACGTTTATCGGCTTCATTCTTACCTTCTTCCCGCAGTTCGTGCTTGGCTACCTGGGCATGCCGCGGCGCTATCATGCGTATCCGCCGGAGTTTCAGGTGCTCAACGTGCTCTCGACCGCGGGCGCGACGGTGCTCGGCATCGGCTACCTGATGCCGATGATCTACATGACATGGTCGCTGAAGTATGGCGCGATTGCAGGCTCCAATCCCTGGCAGGCTACCGGCCTGGAATGGCAGATTCAGTCGCCCCCGCCGACCGAGAACTTCCTTGAGACTCCTATCGTCGACTACGAAGCGTACGACTACGAGTGGCTCGCGAATAAGACTCATCACGAGGTAACGACCGTTGGATAGCCAAACTGTTGCAGTCCGACAGCAAGCAGAGGTCGCGCACCACGAAGGTGCGCACCCACCCTACCTGCGCCACCACTTTGAGACAGTGGAGCAGCAGAAGGAGGCTGTCTCCTTCGGCATGTGGCTCTTCCTGCTGACCGAGATCATGTTCTTCGGTGGCCTCTTCATGGCCTATCTGCTGTACCGGAACTGGTATTACGACGCCTTCGTCTCTGCATCGAACACGCTGGGCATCGGACTGGGGACCACGAACACCGCCGTCCTGATCGTCTCCAGCTTCACCATGGCCATGGGCGTCTATTGCGCGGAGACGCGCAACCGGCGCGGTCTTATGCTCTCGCTTACGGCGACCATCCTGCTCGGTCTCGTCTTTCTCGGCATCAAGACGATCGAATACCACGACAAGTACACGGAGCACCACATTCCCGGCGCCAGCTTCTCAATCGAGGACTTCGTGCACCCGGCAGACAAGCGCGATGTGGCCCTGGCCCCCGACGTAGCACAGCACGCGCAGATATTCTTCTTCCTGTACTTCGCCATGACCGGCATGCACGCGCTGCACATGATCATCGGCATCTCCATCTTGTTTGCGCTGCTCTACAAAGCATCGAAGGGCGCTTATACCAATGGGCATACCTCCATCATCGACAACTTCGGCTTGTACTGGCACTTTGTCGATATTGTGTGGATCTTCCTGTTCCCGTTGCTCTACCTGATCAGCCGTCATCCCTTGCACTAACTGCTCATTCGTCTGAGGAGAAAGATCGTGTCGCACCCTACACTCGAAGACGCGCACACCGAGCACCACATCGTCGGTCCCAAAATTTATGGGCTGATCCTGCTGGTCCTCCTGTGCCTGACCGCACTGACCACAGGCATCGCCTTTATAAACCTTGGCGTCTTCAGTCCGATCGTCGCCATCGCTATTGCCGTCATCAAGATGACGCTGGTCATTCTGTTCTTCATGCACGTGAAGTACAGCTCGCGCCTGGTGATGCTGACCGTCGCCGCCGGTTTCTTCACGTTCCTGGTGCTGATTACTATGACTTTGAGCGACTACATGAGCCGGGCATGGGGGCTCTGGTAGGCGCAGCCTTGAGGACTTCCTCGTACGGGCGGCCTTCGGGCCGCCCGTACTGCTGCTGCATCTTATGACCGATGACAGAGACCACCGGCGCCGTCAGCAATCTTCCTGAGCCGCTGCGCATTTTGGCGGAGAATCCGCGCGTGTACGTTCGGCGAAGCGGGATTCCGCCGCCAGACGCGCGATGCGTCGTCTACTGGATGCAGCGGGCGGAGCGTGGCGTCGACAACCCGGCGCTGGACTGCGCGATCGAGGTTGCCAACGAGCTAGGGCTGCCGGTGGTGGCGTTCTTCTCAGCCATCTCCAACTTCCCGCGAGCCAATCTGCGGCATTACGCCTTCCTGAATCAGGGGCTGCATGATGCGGAAGAGGATATGGCGGCGCGCGGCGTGCCGCTCATCGTGCGGCGGCCACCAGAGAACAAGCTGGAGCAATTCCTCGACGAGGTCGGCGCGGGCATCGTCATCGGCGACGAAAACCCGCTGCGTGAGCCGGAGCGCTGGCGTCGCGTGCTGGCGGGACGGCTGAAGATCCCGTTCTGGACAGTCGATGCCGATGTCGTCGTGCCGTCTCGGCTGTTTACCAAGGGCTTCTATGCGCAGCATCTGTTCCGGCGGCAGCTCGATCCGCTGCTCTCCGAGTACCTTATAGAGCCGGAGGCGCCGACGCTGGACAAACAGTGGCCGCATACCAAAATTGCGCGGTGGCCGCTGGATGACGACATCACCAAAGGCTGGCGGCACTTCGACCGCACCGTGAAGCCGGTCGACACGTTTCGCGGTGGTACGCATGCCGCGATGAGGCGGCTGCGCTATTTCCTGGAGCACCAGCTTGCCGACTACGAGACGGCGCGGCGGAAACCCGAGATCAACGGCACGAGCCAGCTCTCGCCCTATTTGCACTTCGGGCATATCAGCCCGCTGCGCATCGCGCTGGAGGCGAAGTCGGCGGTCGATGCGGGCAAAGCGCCGCAATCGGCGTATGACGCGTACATCAGCGAGCTGATCGGCTGGCGCGAGCTGGCGGTGAACTTCGTCACCTACTCGCGCGCGACGTATGACTCGATCGAATGCGCGGAGCCGTGGGCGGAGAAGACGCTGCGCGAGCATCTGCGCGACCGCCGCGAATATGACTACACCTATGAGCAGCTTGCGCGCGCCGAGACGCACGATGCGCTTTGGAACGCCGCGCAGTTACAGATGGTGCGCTACGGATGGATGCACAATATCCTGCGGATGTACTGGGGAAAGAAAATTCTGGAGTGGACGCCGAACCCGGCCCGGGCCTTCGAATGGGCGGTGCTGCTGAACGACACCTACGAACTGGACGGGCGCGACCCGAACTCGTATGCCGGGATCGCGTGGGCGATCGCCGGCAAGTTCGACCGGCCGTGGTTTGACCGCGAGATCTTCGGCACGGTGCGGTACATGTCCGGCGCATCGACGGGGAAGAAGTTCGATTCGCGCCTGTACATGGCCCTGGTGGCGAATCCGGAGATGGCGATGGAGCAGATGTTCGCGGCGGGGAGCCCCTCCGCAACCAGGTAAACTCGCGCCCTCAGATCTCTTCCGTGTCCCCATCGCAGCGCAGGCAGCGCAGCAGTGTGCCCAGGTGCGCTCGCCGTCCTGCTTCCGTCACGACCCATGGACGCAGCTCCCAGGGCGGATGATGGCGTACGTGCTGCCCGTGGCCGCATGCGAGATCGGCAACCCAGTCGCCGTGCTCGTCCTGGTGAAACGCGACGATCGGTTGCTCTGCCACCTTCAGCAGCAGGCGCACGTGTGGCCGCGCCATGCAGAGCGCCCTTCGCGGATGAGGATGGGCACCGCGAGGAGGGCCGCCGCGGAATCGATCCACGCGATGTGAAAGGCCGCGTTGATCGCGAGGCCGGCGAGGGTGAGGAAGGCGAGATAGGCGCAGGTGGCCGACTGCACCGCATCGGCGGCAAGCGCCGCGTGATGTGTGCGGCGGGCTTCGCGGCGCTTCAGCCATGCGAGAACAGGCATGGCGAGCAGAGCTGCGACTGTGATGGCCATCCCGATGGGGCTGATCTCCGGCTTCAGCCGCAGTGCGAGCGAGGTGATGGCCGTCGCTGCAACTATGAGCGCAAGCAGGAAGAGCAGACCGCCTGCGATGCGGGCGGCGCGCCGCTCCGTAATCGCGAAACCGGGGATGCATTGCGCCAGCACCACCGATGCCGATAGCAGCTCCACCAGGCTGTCCGAGCCGAAGGCCAGCAGGGCTGCACTATGCGCGACGGTTGCCGCATAGAGCGATACGCCGCATTCGACCAGCATCCACGCGATGGTGATCAGCTGCAGCCGCAACACTGTATGGGATGGGCGCGCTGTGCGCGATGAATGCGATGGCCGCGGAGGAAGGCTAGGGTCGGTGGGGACTGCGCCGAGCTGGACCAGCTCCGACATGTCTTCCATGATAGACGTTCCACCCGGCGGGGAACGCAGCGTCTGGAATGCAGAGCGAAGGTGAGCTTCACGTTCGGAGGAAGTGTTCCCATTCCGTGCGATTGAGCTTTGCCAAGCCCGGCAAATACACTATCGGTATGCATGTCCACGGAGCGCGGAGTCCTCGCACGCAGCGCATCCTGCGCCTGTCGCTGGTGGCCACGCTTTTATATGTGCTGGTCACCTTCGTGGCGGGGCTGCGCGCGCATTCGCTGGCGTTGATCTCGGAGGCGGGCCATAACGTTTCTGACGCGCTGGCCCTGCTGCTTTCGTTCGTGGCGGTGTACTTTCAGGGGCGTCCTGCGTCCGATGCCAAGACCTTCGGCTACCAGCGTGCCGGGGTGCTGGCGGCATTTCTGAATGCGCTGACGCTCATCGTTATAGCGGCAGGCATCGGGATTGAGGCCGTGCATCGTCTCAGCAGTCCGGTGGCGGTACAGCCGCGACTCATGATGATCGTGGCGGCGGCGGGGGTGGTGATGAACGGGGTGATCGCGGCATTCCTGTTCAGCGGCAGCCGCGACATCAACATTCGCTCGACGTTCATCCATATGTTGGGCGACACGCTCTCGACGGCCGCGGTGATCGTTGGGGGTGCGGCGATCCTGTTCACGCACTTGAACTGGATCGATCCGGTGCTGTCGCTGGTGATCGCGGCGCTGATTCTGTGGAGCTCGATTTCGATCGTACGCGAGACGCTGAATATTCTGCTGGAGGGCACGCCGCGCGGGCTCTCAGTGCGGGAGATACGCAACTCGCTGGCCACCATTGACGGTGTGCTTGAGGTGCATGATCTGCACGTGTGGAGCCTCGGATCACAGACGCGCGCCCTGGCGACGCACGTCACCATCGACGATATTCCGCCTTCGGAGAGCAATCGCATTCTGGGCGAGATTCGCGAGCACCTGCTGAGCCGCTACGGTATTTATCACACCACGGTGCAGTTCGAGCACGCGGCGTGCGGCGAAGTGCATGGCTGTGTGGAGGTGGTGGAAGAGGCGCATGACCACACGCATGTGGGCCATCAGCACTAGACTCCGTTTCACGCCGCCCCGTTAGAATCGCTTCATGGCCGAACCTACACCGGATGTTCTTATACGGGCGAAGCAGATCCGTCTGCTGCTGATGGATGTCGATGGGACCATTTCGCGCGGCGTGTGCCTGATTTCGCTGCCCAACGATGGCGGGGTTGCGGAGATGAAGGTCTTCGATCCACAGGACGGTCTTGCGCTGAAGCTGGCGCACACCATGGGGATACGCACCGGCTTCATCACCGGGCGCAAATCACCGGCGGTGGCGCAGCGCGCGCGGGAGTTGGACGTGGACTATGTGTATCTCGGCCAGGCCAAGAAGACACAGGCTTACGAAGAGTGCCTGCAGAAGGCCGGTGTCACCGATGAGGAGACGGCGTATCTGGGCGACGATCTTCCCGACATGCCGCTGAGCCGTCGTGCGGGACTTGCGATTGCGGTGGCGAATGCGGCGGCGGAGCTGAAGGCCATCAGCCACTACGTGACGGAGCGGCGCGGCGGGGAAGGCGCGGCACGGGAGGCAGTGGAGCTGATCCTGAAGGCGCAGGGGCGGTGGGAGACGGCGATCCCGCTCGCGCTGGCTTAGAGCTCTCTTAAAACGTCAGACCGGGAGTTGGGGCGTTGCGGCGATCAGTGCCTGCGTGTATTGCTGGCGCGGCGCGCGGCAGAGCGCCTCTGCCTCACCCTCTTCAACGACGCGGCCGTGCTGCATCACGACGATGCGATCCGCGAGATAGCGGACCAGCGGCATGGAGTGCGTGATGAAGAGGTAGGCCATGCCATGCTCACGCTGCAGGTTGCGCAGCAGGTTTACGATCTGCGCGCCGACGCTGACGTCGAGGGCGGAGACCGGCTCGTCCAGTACCAGGAGCTCTGGCCGGAGGGCGAGCGCGCGCGCAATATTGATGCGCTGCCGCTGGCCGCCGGAGAACTCATGCGGATACCGTGGCAGCGCGGAGGCGTCGAGCCCGACGGTCCTCATCAATTCAATGACGCGCTCGCGCTGCGCCTTGCGGCCGCGCGGCAGGTGGGCTTCGCTGCCGGCCAGCGCGGAATGAATGCGGAAGGGCTCGCAGAGGATCTGCTCCACGCGCATGCGCGGGTTGAGCGCGGCATAGGGATCCTGAAAGACGGGCTGCATGCGGCGGCGCATCCAGCGGAGCCGCGCGCCGTGGACTTTGGCAACCGCTGCGCCGTCGAAGCGCACCTCGCCCGCGGTGGGATCAATCAGTCCGAGCACCATGCGCGCCACAGTGCTTTTGCCCGAGCCGGATTCGCCGACGACGCCCAGTGTCTGGCCGCGCGCGATGGTGAACGAGACGCGATCGACGACCAGCGCTGCTCCTGAGGAGGAGGGATAGCTCTTCGAGATGGCCTCAACCTCTAGTAGCGCCATGCGCGAATGCTAACATCCGGAATCGCCACAGCACCGTCATGAACCGGGAGCATCATGCCACTCGATCGCCGCCATTTTCTCGCTGTCTGCTCCACTGCTGGGTTTGCGGGCACGCTGCTGCCTGGCGCTCTCTACACGCTGGCCGCGCAGGCGCAGCAGCAGGCAAGCGAGCCGCCGAAGAATCCGGCGGTCATCACTGAGCAGATGCTCGAGGCCGCCGCCGCTCTTGCCGGCGTGCCGCTGACCACGGAGCAGCGCGCGATGATGCTCGATGGGCTGAACCAGCAGCGCAAATCGTACGATGCCATCCGCGCGCTGCACATTCCCAACAGTGTTGCGCCTGCCTTTGTCTTCGACCCGGTGCCTGCGGGCGCGACGATTGAGACCGGACATCGCCCGATGCGTGTGAGCAAGGCGCCTGCGATCGCACAGACGCCAGCGAACCTTGAGGACCTGGCCTTTCTCTCCGCGCGGGAGCTGGCAGAATATGTCCGCCGCAAGCGGGTGTCCTCGACGGCGCTGACCGAGATGTACCTGGCACGGCTGAAGCGCTACGACCCCATGCTGCATTTCGTGGTCACGCTGACGGAAGAACGCGCGATGACGCAGGCACGCGAGGCGGATCGCGAGATTGCAGCGGGCAAATATCGCGGGCCGCTGCACGGGCTGCCATGGGGCGCGAAGGACCTCCTTGCCGTGAAGGGCTATCCGACGACGTGGGGCGCGGGCGGCTTCGAGCATCAGAGCTTCGAGGAAGATGCGACGGTGGTGAAGCGGCTGGATGCGGCGGGCGCTGTGCTGGTTGCGAAGACGACGCTGGGGGCGCTGGCGATGGGCGACAAATGGTTCGGCGGGCGCACGCGCAATCCCTGGAACCCGAAGCAGGGCTCGAGCGGTTCGTCTGCGGGTTCGGCTTCGTCGGTGGCGGCGGGCTGCGTTGCGTTCGCGATCGGGTCGGAGACGCTAGGCTCCATCGCATCGCCTTCCACGCGTTGCGGAGCGACGGGTCTGCGGCCGACGTTCGGTTTTGTCCCGCGCACCGGGGCCATGGCACTGAGCTGGACTATGGACAAACTTGGGCCGCTGTGCCGCGCGGTGGAAGATTGCGCCATGGTGCTCGATGCGATTCATGGGCCGGACGGCAAGGACCTGGCGGCGCGCGACGCCGGCTTTGCCTGGGATGCCGACTTCGACTGGCGCGCGCTTCGCGTGGGCTACCTGAAGGAGGCGTTCGAAGCGGGGCATCCCGAGGAAGCGATGAAGCCGCCCGCCTCCGAAACTGAGATCGAGAAGAAGAAGCGGCTGACCACGGAGCGCGACCGTGCGGCTGCGCGTATGCGGCGCGAATACGACCGCCGCTACGATCAGGCTGCGCTCGAAAAGCTGCGCGCGATGGGCGTCGACCTGAAACCAGTTGCGCTGCCCAAGCTGCCTTACCAAGATATGTCACCGCTGCTGACCGCGGAGGCCGCGGCGGCCTTCGATGACCTGACCATGAGCGGCCGCGATCGCCTGCTGACGGAGCAGAGCGCCGATGACTGGCCGAACCTCTTCCGCGTCTCGCGTTTCTATCCGGCGGTTGAGTACATCCAGGCCAATCGCGCGCGCACGCTAGCGATCCAGCAGATGGCTGCGCTGTTTCGCGAAGTCGATGTGATCGTGACGCCGAGCGGCGGCGAGCAACTGGTGGCAACGAACCTGACCGGGCATCCTGCGATGATCGTGCCCAACGGCATTCGCGGCAACGACGCGCCGGTTCCGCCGAAGGTGGACAACGGCGAGGATGATTCGATCGGCGGTCCCGGCACGCCGGTGAGTCTCACGTTTCTCGGCGGCTTGTATCAGGATGCGAAGCTGTGCGCCTTCGCGCGCGCCTATCAGGAGGCGACTGGCTTTCAGAAGCTGCATCCGAAGTTGGATTGAAAAGCAGACGGGCGGCGATTTGGCCGCCGCCCGCCGTGATATGTCGTGTATCTACTGCTTGATCCAGACCGTGGTCATAGGTTCGTTTGTTTTTGCTGGGGTTCCTACGTCGGTGAACTTCTTGCCGTCCGCAGACAGGGTCATCGTGCTGTGATAGATCGGCTCCCCATTGATCTTCTCTGTCAATTTGAGTGTGTGAGGAGATGTGCGGAGCAGCGAAACAGTAAGACCCTTGGGGACTGTCGGGCCAACCGGAGCGCTGTCCTTGCCGTCGAGTGGCAGGTCGACCACGCCCTTGATCGCCGGGATATTCCAGGTGAGCTCATTAGGCCCCTTCTCCGCGATGTCGTAGGTCTGCTCCTCGTTCACGCTGGCCTTGGTGCTCTTCCAGCTTCCCATGAGACCCTGCATACCGCTGACGCGCGTGTAGTCGGAAGTATCGTCGAAGTTGGTGCCATCTGGGCGGGTGCCTTTGCTTTCTACCGTCAGGCTCTTGCCATCCGGGCCAAGCGTCCATGTATTCGTCCCAAGATCCACACCGTTCTGCTTCGCCTGGCTTTCGTAGGTGTTGTCATCGATCTTCTTCCAACTTACTTCCGCGTCGGACCAGGTTTTGACGGGCGTCCCATCCAACTTGAACGTCGTCGTATGCCCCTCTCCGGTGTACGTCATCTCGCCGCCTGCGGCGGAGGCGAAGCGGACGGTATCTCCGGTGAGTTTGCTCTGGGAGGGGTCCATTTTCCATTTGCCCGCCCAGGGGTTTTCAGCGAGCGCAGTGCTGACCGTAGCCAGCATCACGATCGCGACAATAGACCAATAACGAATACGCATGAATATCTCCTGACCTGCGATTTACTCGGGGGCAACGAGGGATGGACGGCTGCGTGCGTTCGCGGGTCGGGGAAGGAAGGGCCACGGACGTGCGCGAGAACCCAGCAGGAGGATGCGCTTCGGGATCGTTGGATGGCAAGGGATTTTTTCCCAATGGCGCAGCGATTTACCAGCGTCCGCCCAAAGCCTGGACCAGTCCGACGGTTGCGGTCAGGCGCTGGCCCTGCACCTGGGTTGCTATCTCTTCGTTGGAGAGAAGAGACTGCTGGGCGAAGACGACGTCGAGATAGCTGACGAGGCCGGTCTTGTAGCGGTTGGAAGCAATTTCCTCGGCGCTGCGTGCGTCACTGACCGCGCTGTTTGCCGCTGCAGACTGCCGCGAGAGATAGTGAAGCGCTGCGAGCTGATCTTCCACCTCCTGATAGGAGATAAGAACAGTTTTTTCATATTGCAGGACAGATTGGCGATACGAGGCTTGTGCCTGATCGAGGTTCGCCTTGAGCCGCCCACCGGTAAAGATGGGAGCGACGGCGGAGGTGGCAAGTGAGGCGATGGTGTTCTGCCAGTTCAGGAGTGATCCGGGGTTGGTGCTCTCGTAGCCGGCAGTTCCGGTGAGCGAGAACTGGGGCAGGTAGGCGGCCTTGGCGACACCGATCTGTGCGCTTGCAGCGGCTGCGTTGCGGTCAGCGGCGGCGATATCGGGGCGACGTGCAAGCAGGTCGGCCGGAACTCCGGCAGGGATGACGGGCGGCGCAGAGAGGCTGAAGGATTCCGCAATGGAGAAGCTGGACGCGGGCCGTCCCAGAAGGACGGCGATGGCGTGCTCCGACTGCGAACGCTGGATGTGGAGTGCTTCAATGCGTGCGCGAGTTTGGTCGAGGATGGTCTGCGCCTGCTTGACTGCCAGCTCGCTGATGAGGCCTCGCTGGAACTGGTTGTTGGTGATGGTGTAGCCCTGCTCGAGATCGACGAGGGTGGTCTCGAGCAGTTTGATGTCGGCATCGGTCTCGCGAAGATTGTAGTAGTCGGTCGCGACCGATGCGGTGACGGAGAGGCGCACGAAGCGAAGATCGGCTTCGGTTGCCTGCTGCGAGGCCAACGCCGACTGCACCATACGCCGAATGCGGCCCCAGGCATCGATCTCATAGTTGAGAACAAGTGGAAGCTGGATGTCGTTGTAGGTGGCGGCCTTTCCGTTGGTGTTGCCGTTGTTGGGCCGGTTCTGCGCTTCTCGCGTGCGGCCGACGAAGGGATCGGCCGTTACGGTGGGAAGCTGCGCAGAATGGATGGAGCGGCGAATCGCATCCGCCTGATCGACGTGGGTGACAGCAATCTGAATGTCCTGATTTGCGGCAACTGCCTGCTTTTCAAGATCGCTGAGTGTCGCGTCGTCAAAGACCGTCCACCAGTCCGCGCCTGCCAGAACAGGTGTCGCAGGCTGTGGCGCAGACTCTTTGTAGGCCGGCGGCGCGGGCACGGCGGGCGTGTGGTAGTTCGGTCCGACCATGCAGCCGCTGATAGATAGACCTAGCAGGCCGACAGTCAGAAACTGCGAAGCGATTCGCGTAGATGTCATGAACGAGGAGGTCATGGTCTAACTCCTTCCCGGCGACGCCGTCTGCGCGGCAGAGCCCTGCACGGTGACGGGCATTCCGTTCACCAGGTAGTCGGGCGGGCTGGCGACGATTGCATCGTGGGCGCTGAGGCCGTTTGTGATCTCCGTCGTGTTGCCGAAGTCGCGGCCGATCGAGACGCTGCGGAGCTCGATCGTATTCTTCGGAGTGACCACGGCGACCTGCGGCCCCGCGGCTTGAAAGAGAATGCTGCCCGAAGGAACGATGAGAGAACGGGTGGGAGAGGCCAGCTTGAAATGGACCTGAGCGTAGGCGCCAGGCAGCAGCTTGCCCTCGGGATTGGGCACGTCTACCTCAACCAGCAGAGTGCGCGTGGCGAGAGCGATGGAGTGATCGCTGCGCGCTACCTGGCCGTCAAAGCTCTGGTTCGGCAACTCGGTGAGTTGCACCTGGACATGCATGCCAAGTTTGATCTGCTGGCTATACGCCTCGGGGACGGAGACGAAGATGCGCATCACATCGATGCGAGAGACGCGAAAGAGCTCGGCGCCTGCTCCACTGTTGCCTGCGTTGATCAGGTCGCCTATATCCGTGCGGCGCTCGGTGACGATTCCGGAAAAGGGTGACGTGACCCGTTCGTAGCTCTGCTGCTGTTCCAACTGGCTGACTTCTGCGGTCATGGAGACGACGTTGGCCTGCTGCGACGTCAGATTCTGGTTGTTCTGATCCACCTCTTGCTGGGCGACGGAGTTGGACTGGATCAGATCCTGATAACGCTTGGTTGTCACTGCGGCCAGCGTCAGGTTGGCCTTTGACTGACTCAGAGAAGCGCGCGCACGAATGAGTTGCTGGTCGACTTCCGGGGATTCGATCTGCGCAAGCAGGTCGCCAGCGCGCACATGATGGCCGATGTCGGCATACCAATGCGCGATGTATCCGCTGGTCCGCGCGTAGATTGGCGCATCGGAAAAGGCCTGGAGCGTCGCCGGGAGCACGAGCTCACTGACGGGGCTGCCGGGCTGCGGATGGAGCACGGTGACGGGCTCGGCCACCGACGCATTGGTGGTGGCGGCGAGCGCGCTTTGCGTATGCGTATTGCGGAGCCACGTGAGCAAGCCAACAATGCCGAGCAGCAGTGGTATGGCAAGAAACCACAGCAGGCGACGGTGTTTGCCAGTGAGCGCCGACGATGAGACGTCCGCAGTGGTGAGTTGAACAGGAGGGCGGTCCTGCAGGTGATTGGAAACATCCTCATGCAACATGGGGAACCTCCGAAGCGGGTGTGTGTGCAGCGGTCCGCGAGCGAACGAGTGCGAAGACCGTGGGCACGAAGAAGAGTGTGGCGATCGTGGCGAAGAGGAGGCCGCCGATGACCGCGCGGCCAAGTGGAGCATTCTGCTCGCCTCCTTCGCCCAGACCGAGGGCCATGGGAAGCATGCCGATGATCATCGCGGTGGCGGTCATGACGACCGGCCGGAGCCGCGTGGCGCCTGCCTCGAGCGCGGACCGCAATGCATCTCCCGACTCGGCGAAGCGTTCATTGGCGAAGGTGATGACCAGAACGCTGTTCGACGTTGCGACGCCGATGCTCATGATGGCGCCCATCAAAGCGGGGACGCTGAGCGGAGTGTGGGTGAGAAAGAGAACCCAGCAAATGCCGGCCAATGCGCCGGGAAGCGCCGTGATGATGATGAAGGCCTCGCTCCACGACTGAAAGTTGACGACCAGCAGGCAGTAGACCAGCGCGATGGCGAAAGCGAGTCCGACGTAAAGGCCCGTGAAGGAGGAGCGCATGGTGGCAACCTGTCCGCGGATCACCAGATGGCTTCCGGCGGGAAGATGCTTCTGCGCCTCATTGGTGATCCTGGTGACCTGTGAGGCGACTCTGCCGAGGTCCGTCCCCTGTACGCTGCCGTAGATATCGATGACCGGCTGCACATTGTAGTGGCTGGCCACAGCGGGTTCCTCGGTGCGGCTCATGGTGGTGAGGTTTTCGAATAGTTGCGCACTGCCGGGTGAGGTCGAGGAGGTGACCGGAATGGTGCGAAGATCATCCAGCGATGCGATGCGGTACTGCGGAGTCTGTACCGCGATGCTGTACGAGACGCCGTTCTTTGGATTGAGCCAGAGGTTTGGCGCGGTCTGGAAACTGGAACTGAGAGATACCAGCAGGCTGCTGGAGACATCGCGCGTGGTGAGTCCCAACTGCTGGGCGCGCACGCGGTCAAGGTCGAACTGCAGCCGCGGTTGATCGAACTGCTGCTGAATGTGTACGTCCACCGCGCCGGGGACGTGCCGGATATTCTCCGCGATCTGCGTGGCCGCGGCAAAGTTTGATTCGGTATTGCTGCCGACGATCTGGATATCGAGCGGCGCGGGAAGACCGAAGTTCAGCGTCTGGCTGACGATATCTGCAGGCTCAAAGAAAAACGAAGTGCCGGGAAACTCCTTCGGCAGATCCTCGCGGAGACGGGCGACGTAGTCCGCGGTGGGATGATGCTTCGGCTGAAGTGAACCAAGGATCTCCGCGTCGCCGCTGCCAATGGTCCCGCTGTTGCTGTAAGAAAGATTGATGCCGCTGGTGGGCAGCCCGATGTTGTCAAGGATGCCGCTCAACTCTGACGCGGGAATCTTTGTGCGAATGGATCGCTCGATCTGATCGACGAGACTTGCGGTCTCTTCGATCCGGGTGCCGGTCTTGGCGCGGACGTGGAGCCGGAACTGTCCGGTGTCCACATTGGGGAAGAAGTCATTGCCCAACACCGGCAACAGCAGAGCGCTCGCCATGCAGAAGATGAGGAAGCCGGCCGCGAAGAGGACGCGGCGATCCAGACAGAGCTGCAGCAGAGCGGAGTAGGCGCGCTGGAGTTTCGCGAAAGCGGCTTCAAAACGATGGTGAAAACGTGCGAACCACCCGCGCTCCTGCTCAGCCTCCGGCATGCGATGACGCTCGACCTCTTTGCGGAGCAGGAAGAGAACCATGGTGGGGATGATGGTTCGCGAAAAGAAATAGGAAGCGAGCAGCGCGAAGATCACCGCTTCGGCCAGGGGCACGAAGAGGTACCGGGGTACGCCGGTGAGAAAGAACATGGGCACGAAGACGATGCAGATGCAGATGGTGGAGACAAAGGCGGGAACCGCGATCTGCTGGGCTCCGTCCAGGATGGCCTGACGAAGCTCTTTACCCATGCCTAACTGGCGCTCAATATTTTCGATCTCGACAGTAGCGTCATCGACCAGGATGCCGACGGCGAGGGCGAGGCCACCCAGGGTCATGATGTTGATGGTTTCGCCAAGAGCGCTCAGCATGAGGACGGAGGTGAGAATAGAAAGTGGGATGGAGACGCAGATGATCAGCGTGCTCCGCCAGCTTCCGAGAAAGACCAGGATGAGCATCGACGTGAGCGCGCCGGCGATGAGGCCCTCGCGCACAACTCCCACGAGCGACGCGCGGACGAAGATCGACTGATCGAGCAGAGTATGCATGACGAGCTGCGGAGGCAGGGTTGCAGCGATCTTCGGCAACGCGGCCCGGACGCCCGAGACGATGGCAAGCGTGGAGGCATTGCCCGCCTTCTGAATGCTGAGCAGAACGCCGCGCTGACCATCCTGACGCACGATGTTCTGCTGAACCGCATATCCGTCGCGGACGTGGGCGACGTCGTGAAGGTAGACCGTGGCGCCGTTCACGGTCTTGACGGGAAGGTTGTTCAGTCCTGCAACCGTAGGCGGCGTTCCATTGAGACCGATGTTGTATTCGGTCGGACCGATCTTGGCCGTCCCCGACGGGAGGATCACATTCTGAGCATTGACCGCGTTGACGACATCGGTTGCCGACAAGCCCTTCGCGGTGAGTTGCTGCGAATCGATGTCAACCATGATCTGGCGGACTTTGCCGCCGTATGGAATGGGTACAGCGGCTCCGGGAACGGTGGCGAGCTGCGGCCGGATGAAGTTGAGGCCGAGATCGTTCAGTTGCTGCTCCGACATGCCTTTGCCGCTGAGTCCAATCTGGAGAATGGGCACCGTCGAGGCGTCATAGCGGATGACCAGAGGCGGAGTGATCCCGGGAGGAAGAAGCTTGACCGTAGACTGCGCCTCCGCCATCACTTCAGCGATCGCACCGTCCACGTTCGCATGCGGCTGCAGGTAGACCTTGACCACGGCGACCCCGTTGAGCGATTGCGACTCGATGTGCTCGATGTTGTCGACGGTGGTGGTCAGCGCGCGCTCGTAGATCGAGGTGATTCGATCCTCCATCTCCTTTGGCACCAGACCCGTGTAGGTCCAGACGATGCTCACGACCGGTACATTGATCGCCGGAAATATATCGACCGGCGTCCGCATGATGAAGACTGGGGCCGTAAGGAACAGCAGCAGCGCGAGAACGACAAAGGTGTAAGGGCGCGATAGCGCAATGCGTACGATCCACATGGTGTGCCTCTCAGCGGGAGCGAGACTCGATGCGAAACCAATCGGGCTGGAGTCACGTCCTGCTTAAGAACCAATCTATGGATCGACGCGCACCGTCGCGACGCCAAACCAGGCGTAGGTCAGATAACTCTTTAGGGTGTATTGGGCAGCTACTGTAAGTGGATAATGCCGCGGCGGAGAGCAATCGTGACGGCTTCTGTGCGGTCGTTGACGCTCAGCTTCATCAAGATACTTTTGACGTGCATCTTGACCGTATCTTCCGCGATGGAGAGCTCCGCGCCAATCTCCTTGTTGCGCTTGCCGCGAGCGATCTCCTTCAGCACATCCAGCTCGCGCTGCGTCAGCTTTTCCGATCCGAGATGATCGACCAGCTTGGCCGCAACGGCGGAGGGCACGTGCCGCTTGCCGGCGTGGACTGCCCGGATCGCACTGAGGAGTTCTTCACGAACCATTCCTTTCACCACATAGCCTTTTGCACCCGCAGCGAGAGCGCGCTCAATATCCGTGTCGCCCTCAAAGGAAGTGAGAACAATCGTTCGGGCGGAGGGCGACATGGCAAGAATATTGCGGATCAGATCGAAACCGGTGGTATCGCGCAGGCGAAGGTCGATGAGCGTGATGTCCGGCGAGGTTTCGCGGAAGATTCTCAGCGCGTCGGCGCCGGATTCCGCAGCGCCAACGATTTCCATATCGGGCTGCATGGCGACGATACTCGTCAGTCCCTCGCGAACGATGGGATGATCATCGACGCAGAGAATACGGATTCGTCGTGTACTAGTCATCGGACGCCGATCCTGCTGTTGAAGGCTTGCGTGTCCAGCGCGCTTTCAGGCGAGCCCATAGGCGCGGCGCTTTCTCGAAGCCGGAATATGCCATGCGAGCGGGAACGATAAGTCGAACCCGAGTTCCGCCACGGGTGCTCGATTCAATCGTAAGAGTAGCTGCAATCCTGGCGGCGCGCTCGCGCATGCCCTGCAAACCGAAATGTCCCGGCACACCCGATTCAAGAATGGTAGGACTGATGCCGCGTCCGCCATCTTCCACCAGCAGCGTGAAACGGCTGGGAGAGTACCGCAGCCATACGTCGATGTCACCTTCGGCGTGTTGCATCGCGTTTCGCAGGGCCTCGCGCGCGATCTGCACGATCTCTTCGCCCACGCCCGCTCGCATGGGAACGGCCGTCCCGTCGGAATGATAGCGGACTGCCAGACTGCGTTCCTGCGGGAAAGGCGCTGCCGCGAGCTTGATCGCATCGAGCATGTCGCCTTGAGAGGATGTAGTTGCCCGGAGTGTGGTGAGGGCGCCGCGGCCTTGCGCGAGAGCCGAATCCGAGAGTTGAAGTGCGCGGCTGAGCATCGGCTTGCCTGCGGCGTCAGGAGGAATCAGCTCGTCGGCGATCTCCAGTTGCAAGCTGATTCCCATCACTTCCTGCAGGAGATTGTCGTGCAGGTCCTGAGCAACGCGTGCGCGTTCGTCTAACCGTTCTTCGAAGCGTTGTCGAAAGGTGTTGGCTGCGGAACGGATCCTGAGCCGGATGAAGAGAATCGTTGCAAGCAGCAGGCCCACCACGCACAGCGCGACGAACCAAGCTCTTTGATAGAAGGCAGGGGAGAGGGTGAACGCCAGGACAGCGGGCGTGGCACTCCAGGCGCCGTCCTCGTTTGCCGCCAGCACTTCAAAGCGGTACTTTCCCGGCGCCAGGTTCGTATAGGTAGCAAAGCGACGGGTGGATACCTGCTGCCACGCGGAATCAAAATTCAGGAGCCGATAGCGGAATGTCACCTTTCGTGGGTCGGTGAAGCTAAGGCCGGTGTAGTTGATTTCGATGCGCTGCGTGTGGGGCGGTAGTGTGACGGATTTTGATATGTCGAGGTTCATATCATCTGCCGCGGCCCGCAGAATGTGCACCGGTGGTGGAAGAGTGTTCCTGCGCATGTGGGCAGGATCGAGCGTCGCGAGACCTTCGGAGGTCACCAGCCAAAAGCGGCCATCGGGAAGAAGCGCAACCGGAGTGCTGCCGTGCAGATCGGGATTGCTGCGCAGACCGTCCCCATCATCGTAGAAGTCATACGGCACGCGGAAGGCGGGATCGGTTGCAGCTCGCATGAGATCGTCGATGAGCACCGAGGCCACGCCGATGTTGTAGCCGAGCCAGAGGCGGCCGTTTGGACCGCGAATCGCCCACAGCACTCGGCTGCCGGGCAGCCCGTTCTTCCTGGACCAGGAGAGAAATCTGCTTCCGTTGTAGTATGCGAGGCCGCGTTCTGAAGCGATCCATGCGGTCCCATCATTGTTGGCAGAGATGGAGTGGGGCGCACCTCCCGGAAGTCCATCGGCCACGGTAAAGGTGCGGAATGTGGCTTGATCGTAAAGCGTAACGCTGCCATTTGCGAGTGCAAGCCACACGTCTCCGCGCGCGTCTGCCTGGAGAACAGAGACGATTTTGTTTTGCAATGCCGGCTCGGTGATCTTCGCGGCAGCATGTCCTGGCGGCCAGCGATAGAGCCCCTGCTGGCGGTCGTAGAACCAGAGATCACCCGTGGAAGATTGCGCCAGAGTGGTGATCCGGTTTGCTTGCATGCCCAGTCTGACGAGATGAGCGTGCCCATTCTTGATGGTGGTCAGGCCATGGGGTGTGCCGGCACAAAGCGAACTGTTATCGCATGGAGCCAGCGAAAGAATATTTTCGCGCAGCACAGCTTCTACACCCGTGGGTGTCACTCGATCGAGGCCGAGGGCAGACCCGGCAAAGACCTCGTTCCCGACGGCGGCCAGCGAATCTATGTTGTTGCTGAGAAGACCGGTACGGCGCGTTACAGTTGAAAACTTATCGTCGCGCAGTCGATCCAATCCGTTCTGTGTACCGATCCACAGATTGTGTTCGCGATCTTCAAAGACGACCCATACCGAATCACTGGAGAGGCCATCGGCGGAAGAGATCTGTTCGACCGCAGGATGAAGCTGCCCGGCAGCATTGCTGATGCGGAAGACGCCACTTTCTCTCGTGGCTACCCATAGATCCTTGTCTTTGTCGCGCAGAACGCTGCGAACCTGATCGGGGGCCAGATGCGCGTCCCTGAGAATGGACGAAGCGATGTTGGGATCGGAGGGCGCGCCGCACTTCGTTGCAGCATCGTCTTTCGGTGAGACCACCTGCCGTGATGAAGGCTTTGCGTGTTGCACAGGGTTCTCTATTACATTGCATGTCTCTGTGACTTCCATCGTTGCCGCGGAGACGCGGAAGATCTGGGACGCTGTTGCAACTTCGATGGATGAATCGGCGCGCTCCGAGATGGAAGCAATGGGTGAGCTCAGTTGCAAGCTCCTGATCGTGCCGTGCTCCAGGCGAACGAGGGTTCCGCTGTCCGTCCCGGCCCAGAGCGCACCATCCGCGCCGCGAAGAAGGGCACGCACTCTTCCGAAAGCAGCGGCCCCACCTGCGGAAAGCGGGACCTGGACAAATTCAATGCCGTCGAAGCGAATCAGTCCATCGGCTGTACCCAGCCAGAGAAAACCATCCGGCGTCTGTGCGATGGCGTAAATCGTTGTGGAGGGCAGACCATCGCGATGTCCCCACTGCGTGAGCGAGTACTGCGTGATCTTCTTCTGCGGATTGAGGCCGTCCGCGGTGGGGCCCATGAGGCACAAGGATATGCAGATACAAAAAAGTAGTGGACGTGGGCGGCACACCTGCACCGCCTTATTCTATTTGCCCGATACGCCCCTGCCCGGCTACTTCGCCTCGTGCCTGCATTTTGCCAGAGGGCAAGAAGAGAGCGAATCCGAAGCTCGTATTCGCCAGCCGGAGAGTATTTCCGGCCCGCCAGGATGTCCGATCTAGATATCCAGGTTCTTTACGTCGAGCGCATTTTCTTCGATGAACTTGCGTCGCGCCTCGACGTCCTCGCCCATCAGCGTGGTGAAGATCTCTTCGGTGGCGGCCAGGTCTTCGAGCCTGACGGAGAGCAGCGTGCGCCGCTCGGGATCCATGGTGGTCTCCCAGAGCTGCGGAGCTGTCATCTCGCCCAGTCCCTTGTAACGCTGCACCTGATAGTCGCGGCGGCCCTGCTCGATCACGTATTCGAAGAGATCGCGCGCGGTCTTTTTCTCCACCGGCTCGTGCGGATTGCGCGGCGCCTTGCGTGCGGCTTTTGCGGTCAGCGCCTCGCCGGTCGCGGTATCGGAGCCGTCCTGTGCCACGATTTCTTCGATGGTCTCCTCTGCAGCGGCCTTGCCCTTGGCAGCGTAATCGATGAGGAACGGCGGCTCGAGCTCTTCCCGGATCTGCGCGTGCTTCGCCATCATCTGGCGATACTCCGGCGCAGAAGCGAGCGGCCAGTCGATGCGGCGCAGCGCGCCCTGCGCATCGGTGAAGGAGACAGACCAGGTCCGGTGCTCCTCGTCGAGGATCGGGTCGTTGATCTCCTTGAACTGGTAGTTCTTTTTCATCGCAATGAGCGCCTTGTGCAACTGCGCCAGCTTGGCTGGGGCCTTGCCGTCCGCGGATTCGAAATCGGCTCGGCGCACCAGCTCCAGCTTTGCGAGCAGCGAGCTGACCTCTTCGTTGCGAATGCGCTTGTCGACCTTCTCGAAGAAGCCGAGATAGTCATTGAGCTGGCTCATGAAGCGGGTGAGCGCGCTGCCTTCGAGCTGCTTGTGCGCGCCCTCCGCGCCATAGCGGATGACCATGCCGTCGGAGGCGCGCTTGACCATCACCTTCACGAACTCGCGGTCGTCCTTGATGTACTGTTCGAATTTGCCCTTCTTGATGCGATAGAGCGGGGGCTGCGCAATGTAGACGTGACCGCGCTTGATCAGCTCCTGCATGTGGCGGAAGAAGAAGGTGAGCAGCAGGGTGCGGATATGCGACCCGTCCACGTCAGCGTCGGTCATCAGGATGACCTTGCCGTAGCGCA
This sequence comes from uncultured Acidobacteriaceae bacterium, assembly GCA_963757575.1. Classification (GTDB taxonomy): domain Bacteria; phylum Acidobacteriota; class Terriglobia; order Terriglobales; family Acidobacteriaceae; genus KBS-83. The sequence goes on along the minus strand of CAVWSD010000001.1, from coordinate 162,032 downwards.
GTTTGGTGGGATCGAAATCATCCTTGCCGATGCCGCAGCCGAGCGCCGTGATCATGGCACGGATTTCCTCGTGGCCGAGCATCTTGTCGTAGCGCGCCTTCTCCACGTTAAGGATTTTGCCCTTGAGCGGCAGGATGGCCTGGAACTTGCGATCGCGTCCCTGGCGTGAGGTGCCGCCGGCCGATTCACCCTCGACCAGATAGAGTTCGCAGCGCTCGGGATTGCGCTCCGAGCAATCGGAGAGCTTGCCGGGCAGGCCGCCGCCGTCGAGCGCGCCCTTGCGCCGCGTCAGGTCGCGCGCCTTGCGTGCGGCCTCGCGCGCCCGTGCCGCTTCAATGGCCTTGTTGATGATGCGCTTCGCGATGGGCGGGTTCTGCTCGAGGAAGCCCCCGAGCCGCTCGTTGACGAACGCCTGCACGTTGCCTGCGATATCGGAGTTGAGCTTGCCCTTGGTCTGCCCTTCGAACTGCGGCTGTGGCAATTTCACGCTGATGACGGCCACCAGGCCTTCGCGCACATCGTCGCCGGAGAGGTTTTCCTTTACGTCTTTGAAGAGACCGAGCGACTGGCCGGCGCTGTTGATGGTGCGCGTGAGCGCGGTGCGGAAGCCGGAGAGGTGTGAGCCGCCATCGACGGTGTTGATGTTGTTGGCGAAGGAGAAGACCGTCTCCGAGTAGCCGTCGTTGTACTGCAGCGCGATGTCGATCTCGACCCCGTCGCGCGCCGCTTCCATATGGATCGGCTTTTCGTGCAGCACCTGCTTACCCTTGTTGAGGTGCTTGATGAATTCGGCGATGCCGCCGGCGTAACGGAACTCGGCGCGCTTCGCCTCGCCGGTCTTCGCATCGGTTACGCGCTCGTCGGTGAGCGTGATGATCAAACCCTTGTTGAGGAAGGCGAGCTCGCGCAGGCGCTGCGCCAGCGTGTCGTAATTGAACTCGGTGACGGTGAAGATCGACTTATCGGGAAGGAAGTGGACCTTGGTGCCGCGGCGTTTGGTGTTGCCGGTCTGGCGCAGCTTTGAAATCGGATGGCCCTTCGCATACTCCTGTTCGTAGGTGTGATCGTCGCGCCAGATCTCGACATCGAATGCCTGGCTCAACGCGTTCACGCACGAGACGCCGACACCGTGCAGGCCGCCCGAGACTTTGTAGTTGGAGGAATCGAACTTGCCGCCGGCGTGCAGCTTGGTGAGCACCACCTGCACCGCGGGCATCTTCTCACCATCGGGCAGCTTCATCTCGTCGACTGGAATGCCGCGGCCGTCATCCGTGACGGTGATTGAGTTGTCGAAGTGAATGATGGTATCTACGCGCGTCGCATGTCCGGCGAGCGCCTCATCGACGGAATTGTCCACGACCTCATAGACGAGATGATGCAGGCCCATCTCCCCGGTGGAACCGATGTACATCGCGGGCCGCAGGCGCACTGCCTCCAAACCTTCGAGCACTTTGATATTGCTCCCGGTGTAGCTGCCGTTTTTGGGCGCTTTCGGGTCGTCGTCACCTGGTTCGAGGAGGGCTGCTGCGATCTCTTTAGTGGACATGAAACTCCGTTTTGCCCGGGGTCACGGCGCAAGGCCGGATCGGCCAAGTAAGTGACTGTAATCAAAAGACTTGAACGAACCCCGGATGTATTCTTATTGTACCATGCAGCGGCTGTTCCGGGGGTGCAGAAAAGGCTTCCAGACGCCACAAAATCAGTGGGTTAGAAGGCTCCGCAGGGAGGCGCCGCCGCACTTGGCTCCGGGGAAGAAGAGAAGGCGAAAAATAACCCATTGGAGTCCACGGTAACGCCCCATCGTTACCGCAAACCGGTGGCGTCACGTTGAGAGGTGTGCTTCCGGCAGGCTATCTTCGATCAGGGCATGATTTTTCCTCCCCAATCCGTACTGTTCTGGCTCAGCCTTCTCACTGTTCTCCAGACAGCCTTGCTCGTCGCCGCCTATGTCTGTGGCCTGCGCAGGGAAAGCATGTACCCGGCGATGCGGGCTTACCTGTTGGTGAATGCCATTGGCGGTGTCCTGGTGTGTACGCTCCTCGGCGTCCCCGGCCTGTTGGCGGGCAGCGAGTCAGCGGTCTATTGCACCCTCTTCTGGGTCGCCTACGGCACCTCGGGCGTGCTCACTTTTCTGACCGCCCAACAGATCTTCCATGATGCGCTCGAACCGCTTCCGGGCCTGCGGCGTCTGGCGCTGGTGGCCTTCCGCTGGGTGGCTGTCGTTTCCGTCGCGCTCTCTGTTGTGCCCGCGATCGTGCCGCTGTTCTTTCACTGGGTCTCGGTGCAGATCACGGTGCTGCAGGCTATGCGCTGCGTCAGCGTGCTGGAGTTCTGCCTGCTGGCCTTCATCCTGCTTTCTGCGCAGGCGCTGGGCATCTCCTGGCGCAGCCGCATCGTGGGCATCACCCTCGGCTTCGGCGTTCTTGCGGTGGTGGACACGGTCTGTTTCATGTTCCTGCTGCGCTCGCTTTCGCATCTGCTGCCATGGCTCCTGGTGCGGGAGATGGGCAGCGCCATCGCCGCGGCTGTCTGGCTGGGCTATCTGCTGATGCCCGAGCCAAAGCGCACCGCTGTCCGGCTGCGGGATACTTCGCAGTTGCAGAAGTGGAATGAGATTGCTGTGGCGCTGGGCAAGCCGGTGCCCCATCTCGCTCTGGGGCAGCCTGATCCTTCGCCGTTTTTTCTGCAGGATGTGGAGCGCGTGGTAGATCGCGTGCTGAGCCGGAATGAAGTCGACCCGCGGGGAGCACGCTGACGCCTTCCGAAATGCTAATCTCCGAAACACGAATTCAAGACACGAAAGAATAAAAGGCCAGAGCGGGTGCTCTGGCCTTTTATTCTTCTGAAGCTTCCTTTATGCGATGGGCAGCTTTGCCGGTTACTTCACTTCCGCCGCTTCCATCACTTCTGCCGGCTCGATGGAGACGAATCGGCCGCTCTTGCCCTTGTCCTGGAACTTGATCTTGCCGGTGATCTTGGCAAAGAGTGTATCGTCGCTGCCGCGGCCGACGTTCAGGCCGGGCTTGATGCGGGTGCCACGCTGGCGCACGATGATAGAGCCGCCGGAAACAACCTCGCCGGCAAACCGCTTGACGCCCAGCCGCTGTGCATTGGAGTCGCGCCCATTCTTCGAACTGCCTAAACCTTTTTTGTGTGCCATCTCTTCGTCCTTAGAATCTTACCGGCGCATGCGGCCGGCTGAATGTGCAAGCCGCTTTTACTTTTCCGCCCGGTACGTGGTGCCGTCGACTTCGATCTCGTTGATGCGCACCGAGGTGAATGCCTGGCGATGTCCCTGCAGCTTCTTGTACTGCTTCTTCCGCTTGTAATGGAAGACCAGGATCTTGTCGCCGCGGCCATCGCCGAGTACGGTCGCTGTCACTTTCGCGTTCTGCGGTTTGTCCAGGGCGCCCTCGGAGGTCGAGGCAGCCAGCACTTCGCTGAACTCGATGGTCTCGTTGGCCGCAACTCCGGCCTTTTCGATGCGCAGCACATCCCCAGGCGCCACGCGATACTGCTTCCCACCAGTGCGGATCACCGCGTACATAAACCCTCCACAGCTCGCCACACGGGAGCCGGCATTCAGAAGTCAGTTGGGCAGATACATGCTTCGCTGGTCCGAGCACTGCTCCAATCAGGCCGTACCGGATACTCTCGATGCGGATGATGAGTCAGCGCTGCAGTCCGGCCTCTCGTCTGATTTCAAGACACAAAGAGGCGCAGGCAGGATCGCCGGAACATATCCAGTCTAGCCGGAGACGCTGGCAGGGTCAACCGCGGGACGACCGGAAACCCGCGGTTCTGCACTCTGAAACAGAAACACGCCAAGCAAGGCGATCAAGGGCTCGAGCGGGTGCCTAAAGCGCGCGTGCACGGTGACGAAGTAGTAGACCGCGGGCAGAGTGAGAAAGGCGAATGCGAAGAGCCATGCGCCATAGATTCGCCGCCGCAGCGCGAGCAGCAGCCCCAGCAGCCCGGCGGTGCTGAGAAAGCCAAAGTTCAGGCTGCGGAAGAAGCGGTTCGCCGCGTTGTCGCTCGGCGAAGGCACCCCGAACCAGAAGAAGTCCAGGCGCTTCATCGTATTTCGCACGAAGAGCCACCGGTCAGCGCGGATGGCTTGCTTCGCCAGCTCGCCCCGCATCTGCGCGTACTGGTACTCGCCCATGGCGGCGTAGAGCCGAAGCTGCTGCGGGTCCTGGGCGGGATGGTGGTATTCCATCAGCAGGCCGGTGGCTCCGGGACCGTTGCCGAGGCAGAGCTCCGCGCCGAAGTTTGACCGCAGGGGCACGAAATGATGGAAGACGCGTTCGTTTCGCACCACCCAGGGCGCCAGGATGGCGAGGAAGATCACCGCGCTGAGCGTGGCGCCCGCAAGCTCCCGCGGGAGGGCGCGGCCGGCACCGGTCAGGATCCAGATGCCGGCGAAAGGCAGAAAGAGCACCAGTGAAGGGTTTAGGAGCGCGATCGCACCCCAGAGGAGTCCGAAGAGGATCCAATCGCGCACGGCGAACCGGCCCGGCCGGTCAGGAGAGCGCTGATGCATCCGCAGAGCCAGCGCGAAGGCGCAGGTGAAGAGCAGGGTGCTGAGGCTGCTCTCCCAAATCCAGCGGACCGCGTACTGCATCGCGGCGGGATAGAGCGCCCACAGCCAGATGGCCCAGCGTCGAATGCTGGCGGCGCGATCGGGCCCGACGGCGGCGAACGAGCGCCGCGCGATGGCCGCAATTGGGAAGACGGTGAGCGCGCTGAAGAGCGAGTTCAGGGTCAGCAGGATCCAGGCGGAGGTCAGGGTATAGATGCCGGTGAGCCTGAAAACGAAGGCGATCAGCAGCGGGTAGAGCGGCGTGACCCACGCGGTAGGCCCGGTGTGGCCCCGGAAGGGGTCGGCGAAGCCGTGGCCGGTGGCCAGCGCGCGGGCGATGCGGCCCATCTCCCAGCCGTATTCGAAGTGGTCGGGAAAGGGACGGATGCGATAGGTGTGGGCCAGCGTGAGATAGGCGACGCGCAGCAGAAAGGCCGCCCAGAAGGCGACGCTGGTTCGGTCGAAGAGGCTGGTCCGGTTGACTGGGCGGTGCCTGGCGTCGTTCGGGGCGTTGGTAGGGATCGCGCTCATTGCGGGTCGTCACAGACAGTATGCCGGTCGCGCGGGGGCCAGAGTGCGACCTGGCGATGCCGGATTGTCCCAAAGCAGCTTCTCGGATACACTAAAAGCTCGCGAAGCGGTCCCGGCTGGCGCTTGTATGCCGCCTGGGTGAAACTCTGCAGGGTTTGCCCGCATGACATATCCGCCGCGCACTGGTTTCCAATTGAGTTCTGGAGTTGGTCATGGCACAGGTATGTGAGGTTTGCGGCAAAGGCCCGCAGTTCGGCAACAATATCTCCCACGCGCATAACATCAGCCGGCGGCGCTGGAATGTGAACCTTCGCCCGGTCAAGGCGAAGGTAGGCGGCGGAAACAAGCGGATTCGCGTGTGCACCAGCTGCATCAAGGCGGGCAAGGTCACCAAGGCTTAGCTTCGCAAGCTGCCAAAATCGAAAGCCCCGCCACGAGCGGGGCTTTTTCATCTGCACAGAAACAGGCTACTTCTTCTCCGCCGCATCCTGCTCGGGATCAAAGTTCAGGGCTGCCGAGTTGATGCAGTAGCGCAGGCCGGTGGGTTTGGGGCCGTCGGGGAAGACGTGGCCCAGGTGTGCGCCGCAGCGGGCGCAGGTCACCTCTACTCGCTCCATGCCGTGGGTGGTATCGGTGTGGGTCTCGACCGCGGTGGAGTCCATCGGGAGAAAAAAGCTGGGCCAGCCGCTGCCCGATTCGAATTTCGCGTCGCTCTTGAACAACTCCGCATCGCAGGCGACGCAGCGATAGATGCCGTCCGCGTGGTTGCGATAGAGCGCGCCGGAGAAGGCCGGTTCCGTCCCCTTCTCCCGGGTGATGTGGTATTGCTCCGGGCTCAGTTGCGCTCGCCACTCGGCGTCGGTCTTCTCTACCTTTGCTGTCTTTGTCTCAGCCATTTTTCAAATCCTCGCTTCCCGTTGTTAGATGAATGCCGGCCGCTACAGGTGCGCGATGACTTCGATTTCGACCAGCGCGTCCTTGGGCAGCCTGGCCACTTCCACCGTGGAGCGGGCCGGCGCCACGACATCGTCGGCGGCGAAATAGCGGCCGTAGACCTCGTTCATCGCGGCGAAGTCGCCCATGTTCTTGAGGAAGACGGTGGTCTTCACCACCTGGGCCAGGCTGGTGCCGGCCGCTGCGAGCACCGCGTTCAGGTTTTCGATGACTCGCGTCGTCTGCTCGGTCACACCGCCTGCGACAACAGCGCCGCTGGCCGGATCGAGCGCCACCTGGCCGGAGGTGTACAGAAAATTGCCAATGCGAACCGCCTGCGAGTAGGGGCCGATGGCCGCCGGTGCGTCCTGGGTGCTGATTGCCGCTTTTGAATCGCTCACGCCTGCTCCTTGAAATATTTCCTTATCATCATAAGTCGCCGAGTCAGCCGTTGCGGATCAGCGGGGACCGAGCGCGGAGAAGTGGCCGGCTGCGGCCGAGCCCGTCTCATCTTCCCGCTTGGGCAGGAGGAGGTCCATCACCATGCTCCTGGAGCCGCTGGCGCGTCGCTGGTACTCAGTGCGGAAGGATGCCAGTCGGGATGGGCGTCGCCATCGGCTGGCCGGCAATGTGAGCCGCATCGTGAGGAAGGCGTGCTGCCGCGCGAAGTCGTCTGCTGCTGCGGTACGCAATGCGGGAGGAATGCGGCGCACGCAGTCGAGCAGCAGCTCAATTTCGCGACGGTGCCAGTCCGCGCCGAGCCAGTGCTCCCGTGCCAGCTCGACGAATGGCTTATGGCGCGGTCCGGGTCCGGTGCCCACCTGCTGCTGATGATGGATGCGGTAGGCAAGCAGTGGCTCGTCGATATAGCCGACGCGCGCCACGCAGGCAGCGATAGCGGCGATCCAGCCATCGTGCAGCCACTCGCCGGCGGCGGGGCAGATGTAGTCGCGCAGTTGGGCGCGAAACATGACCGTGGCGCCGGTGACGAAGCGATAGCGCACCAGCGGCAGCATGTCACCGTGGCGGATACGTTCGCGAATGGTGGAGCTGAAGGTGAACTGATCCCAGAGCTGGCCGGGCAACTGCGCTCCTGTGTCGTCGATCAATTCGCCGTTCGAGAAGATCAGTCCCAGGTCCGGATCATCCTGAAGCGCCTTGGCGCAGGCGGATAACCGCGTAGGGCGCCAGATGTCGTCCTGGTCGCAGAAGGCGATCAGGCTTCCGGCGCAGAGCCGCATGGCGCGATCGAAGTTCATGGTGGAGCCGAGGTTGACCGGATTCCCGTGGATGCGTACCGGGAATGGAGCGGTCCTGGCGAAGGACTCGAGCATCTGCACGGTGTTGTCGGTTGAGCCGTCGTCGCACACCACCAGCTCATCGGGGCGGCGCTCCTGTGCTTCCAGGCTGGCAAGCTGCTGTTCCAGGAATCTCGCTCCGTTGTAGGTGCAGAACGCGACGGAAATCGTGTCAGGCATCGTCTCTGCCAGAGGACTGTTAGGCACGCCGCCCCTCCGGGTAGCGAGCCGGCATCTGCCGCAGGCGGAAGGCCTGCGCGGCGCGCATCCGCCAGACGCGTTTGTCGCTGCAGGAACGCTGGAAGGTTCGGCTGGTCTTTAGCAGCCACCAGCGAAAGTAGAGCCGGTCGACACTGTCGCCGAACTGCAGAACGAAACGGGTCTGCGCAGCGAGCACGCTCCAATGTCTGGACATAGGCACCGCGTTGAGGTCCATGTGGGAGAGGTTCTGCTGCAGCACCGTGCGCATCACCCAGAGGCGCTTTCCGTCGAGCCGCAGTCGCTGGAAGACGGCGTGGTCCAGGTAGTCGAGCCAGAAGTCTTCGGGGAAGCCGCCCATCTGCTCAAGCGCGCTGACCCGCAGCGCGGCGCCGGAGTTATAAGCGGTCAGCGGCTCGGTCACCATGCCGGTTACGTTTTCCTGGACCGAGTGGTGCCGGTTGGAGAATTGCCTGCGAATCTGCCACAGGAACGGCGCTTCCGGCGAATAGAGGCGCGTGCCCGCCCATAGCTTGGGCACGATGGCGCCCACATCCATCGACGATTTCAGTGCTTCGGAGGCCTCGAGAAGCTCATCCAGATACTGCGGAGAGAGTCGGGTGTCCTGATCGAGCAGCAGAATCCAGGTGCTGCCTTGCGCCTGTGCATGCGCGAGCGCCGCGTTGTATGCCCGGGCCAGGCCGGCATTTTCCGCGTCGTGAATGTATTGCGTCGGGAGGGGAGCAGAGATGGACAGTTCATGCGGCCGGGGAGAATTGTCGTAGATGACAAGCGAAATGCGCTGCGCGGCATCCGGCCTCGCTGCTGCGACATGGAGCAGCGAACATAGCGCCTCGCTCTGGCCGGGAGACTGGCCATAGAGAACCACCACGGCGGTGAGGTGCGCGGCCTGGGTCATAGAAGGTAAGGGATCGGAAGGCAACGAGTCGAGGATCAAGCTGCGCGATGCGTGCAGCGCCGTTTCAGGATACCGCCCGCCGCACCACGCGGGTCATCTGTCTGCGGTCATTGGGGGCCAGACCGATCCACCAGAGGATCGAGGCAGTTGCGGCAACCCACATGGCGAGCAGTGGAACCGGCACCGGCAGCATGGAGAGCCGCCGCCAGAAGGGCAGGCAGAGGAGCAGCGGGAGAAAGCTGAGCAGCGGCCGCGCTACGCCTTCGCGGACGAGGCGGAGCCGCTCGACGGCGACTGCTACCTGGGTCCGCGGCATGCTGACGACGAGGTGCGCGATGACGCCGGCGAATGCGCCGACGAGTGTCCCGATGGCGACGCCGACGGCGCCATAGCGCCGCGCCAGCAGAATGCTGAGGACGAGATTGACGATTGCCTCCAGCACCGGGGAGACGGTGGCGAATCTTTGCTGGCCGAGCCCCACCACCATGAGCGCATAGGGATACGCAAGCTGGCGCACGATATTGGCAGCAACCAGGATCTCCAGGTAAAGCAGCGCATGTGATGCGTATTGCACGCCTACCCAGATTCGTAACAGTGGAAAGCCCAGAAATAGAAGCGGGATGCCGAGCATGCAAAGCAGCGCGGTGGAAAAACGAGTCGCGGTCACCAGTACGCCGCCGAGTTCGCGCGGGGTGCGCTCCACCTGGAGCGAGGAGATGGCGGGCAGGAGCGGTCCCATCAGGTTGCTGACCAGCAGCAGCATGAAATTGGTCGCGCTGCTGGCAATGGCATAGTAGCCGGTGTTCTTGTAGTCGAAGTGGCCGACGATGGCGGTGTCGATCCCGCTGATGAGCAGGCTGCCGATGGTCCAGATGGTGAGAATGCCGCAGTACTCCAGCAGCCGCGAAGATGTGCGCTTGTCGAAGCCGAACAGCTCGAAGCCGATGCGGTTGCTGGCATAGCGCTTCCAGCCGACGAACTGCAGCAGCGCCGTGGCGATGTTGCACGCGGCCATCAGGAGCGCCATCTCGACGAGCGTGCCGTGCATCAAGAGCAGAGTAATCAGACCGATGGTGGAGACGATGCGGCTGGCCGCGATCAGCACGGTTGGAAAGCCGTACTCCTGCAGCCCGGTGAAGGTGGCGAGGAAAACGCCGAAGGGAAGCGCGAAGGCGACCGACATGCCGACGGCGAGAAGTCCGGAGCGCAAATCGCCAACGAGTGCGGCGGGCATTTGAGCGAAGAGGCGAGGTACCTGCCACACCATGCCGAAGATGGCGAGCGCGCCCAGCAGCGCGGCTCCCAGCATGACGGTGAAGGCGGTGCTGACGGTCTTACGCGCTGCACTTGCATTGCCTGCAGCGTGATATTCCGCCACGAACTTGCCGATGGCGGTCTGCAGTCCCAGGTCAAGAAAATTCACATAGGCGCTGAGCTGCAGGATGAGCACCCAGGCGCTGTACTCCGCCGTGCCCATGTGGTGCACGAGAAAGTGCGGCAGCACCAGGGAGATGAGCATGCCCAGAATGACGCGCGTGAGATTGGAAGCGGATCCCTGGAGGATCCTGCGTTTGTCGAGACCAGGCATGGAAGGCGAACTCGATCCACCTTACCAGAGGCGGCGTACCTTCAGCGTGTCTACAATTTGCTGGCGCGTTCCACGTCGCGCACGCCGGGAAGTGTGCGCAATCCGGTGACAATTCGATCCAGGTGTGAGACGTCTTCCGCCTCGAGAATAAATTCCACGATGGCCTCGCCATCCTTGCCGGCGCGTGAGTCGACGCTGCGGATGTTGGTGCCGTCGTCGCTGATGATGGCGGTCAGGTTCTTCAGCATGCCGGCGCGATCGTCGCAGTAGACCACCACCCGAACCGGATAGGTTTGCTGCCGCCCGCGTTCGTCCGCGTTCTTCGACCACTCGACCGAGATGCGGCGATCGGCCTCGTAGAGCAGGTTCTGCACATTCGAACATCGCCGCGCATGGACGGCAACGCCGCGCCCGCGAGTGACGTAGCCGATGATCTCTTCGCCGCGAATGGGATTGCAGCATCGCGCGCGATAGACCAGTAGATCGTTCTGGCCTTCTACTTCGAGCGCCTCGGTGCGCGGATTCAGTTGCAGCTTCTTGACCGCGTCGGCGCCCGGCTTGCCATCGGCGGTATCTGCGTCCGGAGCGATGGGCGCGATGAGCCCGGGCTCCAGCTTGTTCAGCACTTGCCGCGATGAATACTTGCCAAAGCCAATGCCGGCGAGCAGGTCTTTCTCACCGCCGACGCCGTAGTCGTTAGCCACGCGGACGTAGTCGGCCTCGTGAAATCTTGACAGCGAGACTTTGTACTTGCGCGCCTCACGGTCCAGCAGCTTGCCGCCGATGTCGATTGCACGCTCGCGCTGATGCTCGTTCAGCCAGTGCTTGATCTTGTTGCGGGCACGCGAGCTCTTGACGAAAGTAAGCCAGTCCCGGCTGGGCGTATGGCCGTTCTGGGTCACGATTTCGACGATGTCGCCGTTGCGCAAACGTGTGCGCAGCGGCACCATGCGTCCGTTCACGCGCGCGCCGGTGCAGGCTTGTCCTACCTCGGTGTGGACGGAGTAGGCGAAGTCGACCGGGCTCGCGTCCTTGGGCAGAACGACCACCTTACCCTTGGGGGTGAAGGTGTAGACCTCCTCGGGGTAGAGGTCGATCTTGAGCGTGGAGAGGAACTCGTTGGGATCGGACATCTCCCGCTGCCACTCCACCAGCGACCGCACCCAGGCCAGCCGCTGCTCGTCCTTGCTGCTGATGGGGCCGCCGTTGGCCTTGTACTTCCAGTGGGCGGCGATGCCCTCCTCGGCGATGCGGTGCATCTCTTCGGTGCGGATCTGCACCTCGAACTGATGGCCGCCGCCGCCCATCACGGTTGTGTGCAGCGACTGATACAGATTCGGCCGCGGCATGGCGATGAAGTCCTTGATGCGGCCCGGCACCGGCCGCCAGATGGAGTGGATCAGGCCGAAGATCGCGTAGCAGTCTTGCACGCTCTTTGTGATGACGCGGACCGCGAGCAGATCATAGACCTGGTCAACGCTCGAGCGCTGCTTCTGCAGCTTCTGGTAGATGCTGTAGAGGCGCTTGATGCGCCACTCGACGCGAGCTTCGATGCCATGCTCCCGGAGCTTCTCCTGCAGCGTTCGCTCTACTTCTTCGAGGAAGTCCTCGCCTTCCTTGCGGCGCTCGTCGATGGCGGTCTGCACCTTGTCGAAGCTCACCGCATCGACGTAGCGGAAGGAGAGGTCTTCGAGTTCGCCGCGCACCTTGCCCATGCCCAGGCGGTGCGCCAGCGGGGCGTAGATGTCCAGCGTCTCCTGCGCAATGGCCTGCTGTCGCTCCACCCGGAGGTGCTGCAGGGTGCGCATGTTGTGCAGGCGGTCGGCCAGCTTGATGAGGACAACGCGCACATCGCTCACCATCGCGAGCAGCATCTTGCGGACGTTTTCGGCCTGGCGGTCTTCGCTGTTCGCGAACTGGATCTTGTCGATTTTGGTGACGCCTTCGACGATGTGCGCCACCTGCTCGCCGAACAGGCGGGTGATGTCGTCTGCGGTGACGGGCGTGTCCTCGACGGCATCGTGGAGGAGGCCGGCGGCGATGGCGGTCGAGTCCAGCTTCATCTCGGCGAGCACGTGCGCAACCTCAAGGGGATGCAGCACATACGGCTCGCCCGAGGCGCGAACCTGACCCTGATGATGTTCGAGGGAGAACTCCCAGGCGCGGCGGATAATCTCGACGTCGTCCGCGGGGCGATGGGCGCGTACGGTATCCAGCAGGGCGCGGAAACGCGCCTCAATCAATGCATTGACGTCGAGCGCGCGAGAATCGGGCTCGGACACCCGGGATGCGTTAGACTCCGGCGGCGTTGTACGCGCGGTCGCCATGCCTGATTATAGGCTGATGGCTTTGCGTTTTCAGGAAAGACCTTGGCAGGGAGCGTTCCCACAGTCATGACCAGGACCCAACAGGCCGTATCCCGGCGTGGAAAGACCAAAGCCGCTGCTGCGCCTCAGACGTCGCGGCCAGTCCGCTCGCCGGCAGCTTTTCGCTCCGCCGTTGTGACCAGAAGGGCTGCGGACCGCCTGCGCGCCGGGCATCCCTGGGTGTATGCGTCGGATGTGGTGGAAGTTACAGGAGCAGAGCCGGCGAATGGTTCGGGTTCGGTCCCGGGTCTGATCCCCGTATCAGATCAGCGCGGCATCCCGCTCGGCACCGCGCTCTATAGTCCGGCATCGCAGATCGCACTGCGGCTGGTGAGCCGGAAGGTGCTGGAGACCGACGATGAGTGGCTGGCACTGGTCGAAACGCGCCTGCGCCGCGCCGTTGCACTTCGAGCCACCATGGATACGGAGGCCTGCCGGCTGGTCTTCAGCGAAGCCGATGAGCTGCCCGGCATCATCGTCGACCGCTACGGCCCCCTGCTGCTGGTGCAGTTGCTGGCCCGCGGCCTGGACCGGGTGGAGGTCCGCGCCCTCGTGACGCGCATCCTGGTGGAGGAACTCGCGCCCGAAACCATTGTGGAGCGCGGGGATGCACGCATTGCGGCGCTCGAAGGGCTCGAGACGCCGGCGCTGGCAACGCTGTATGCCAGGGACGAGAGTGATCCAAAATTGCAGACGACATTCCTGCTGAACGGACTCCGTTTCGCCTACGACGCCGCTTCCGGGCAGAAGACCGGCGCCTTCCTGGATCAGCGGCTGAACTACGCGGCTGCGGCAGAGCATGCGCGCGGCGAGGCGCTGGACATCTGCACTTACCAGGGCGGCTTCGCACTCCATATGGCGCAGCGGTGCTCACGGGTTACGGGCGTGGATGCGTCGCGTAGCGCGCTGGAGGTGGCGGAGCGCAACCTCGAAGCAAACCGGGAAGCCAATCGCAAGCTGCTCACTGCCGAAGTGGACTGGGTGGAGGCGGATGCCTTTGAGCTGTTGCGCGCGTGGAGCGATGCGGGCAACGCGTACGACACCATCGTGCTGGACCCGCCGGCATTTGCAAAGAGCAAGCGCGCGATCGAGGGCGCGCTACGCGGCTACAAGGAGCTGAATTTGCGCGCGCTCAAGATGCTGCGCCCGGGCGGAGTGCTGGTGACCTGCTCCTGCTCGCACCACATCTCCGCTGCGGATTTCACGGCGACCGTTGCGGCCGCGGCGGCTGATGCGGGACGGCGTGTGCGGTTGCTGGAGCGCCGCGGCGCCGCGCCGGATCATCCCGTGATCCTGACCATTCCGGAGACCGAATATCTGAAGTGTCTGATCTGCGTTGCCGAGTGACGATGAAGCGACGCCCCCAGCCTACATACGTTGCTTCCCGGTGCATTCGCCGCTGATGCCAGTTTCGTTCTTCCATCAGAGCGGCTGGCTCGCAACTGCATCGTTTGTGGCCGGCATATTGAATGCGGTCGCCGGCGGCGGATCGTTTCTTTCCTTCCCGGCGCTCCTCGGCGCGGGCGTGCTCCCGATTGCCGCGAATGCGACGAATACGGTGGCGCTGTGGCCGGGTCAGCTCACCTCGATCGCCGCGTACCGGGAGGACCTGGGAGTCAATCTGCGGCTACTCGTCCCGGTTTCGATCTCTGCATTGCTGGGTGGACTCGGCGGCGCGGTGGTGCTGCTGCGGACAGGCCAGGGAACCTTTCTGCGGCTCGTGCCCTGGCTGCTGCTGGTTGCATCGCTGCTCTTCGCGGCCAGCGGCCCGATCGCACGGTGGATTGCGCGCCGTCGCGTAGAGACGATCGTAGAGACGAGCACTGATGCACGGCCCCGTTATGTACCGCTCTGCGCGGCGCTGGTGCTGGTCTGCTTTTACATCGGCTATTTCGGGGCCGGCGCGGGCTTCCTCATCATGGCGGGGCTGGCCATCTTCGGTATTCAAAATATCCGCGAGGTGAACGCGCTGAAGGTGGTGGCGACAACCATCGCGAACGGGATCGCGGTGGTCACCTTCATCGTCGAGCGGCAGATCGTCTGGCATCTCTGCCTGATCATGATGCTGACGGCCGCGGTGGGCGGATATCTCGGTGCGCGCTACTCGCGCCGATTGAGCGCCCGCATCATGCGCGCTTTCGTAGTGGTCATTGGCCTCGGCATGGCGGCGTACTTCTTCCTGCGCACACCTTGACTGCAAGCGCCGGCGTATCCTGAATAGAGCGTTATGAGTCACGAAGGCATTCGCATTGTCGATGAGCGGGAGGCGCGCCGCGCCGACCGCGCCCCACTACCGCGCGAGGCGGTGGACCCGGCTAAGGTGAGCGTGCACAAGAGCGAAGGCACGGGCATGGAGATCGAATGGAAGGACGGCCACCGGAGCGCGTGGACCTTCCGCTGGCTCCGCGACGGCTGCCCCTGCGCCACCTGCCATGAAGCGCGCGAGGCAGCGGGACTTGCACCGGGTGAACGTAAGCCGGTCTCAGGCCAGCTTCTGCCGATGTATGAAGCGCCGCCGCGCCCCAATAGCGTCGAGCCGGCGGGGCGGTATGCGGTCGTCTTTCATTGGAACGATGGCCATTCCAGCGGCATCTACTCGTGGGATTTTCTGCGCCGCCACTGTCAGTGTGACGAATGCCGCGCGCAGCGATCAGCACTGGACTAGATCAGGGAGTTGGAACCACCGTTTGTGTCTTCCGCCGATTTTTCGTGAAGTGGTGTTGAATGTCCGGCAAAAACTCAATGAGCTCCGAGCCGATGACGCCCTCTGCGGTCACGGTCATGGCGCCGATGACGGTTTTTTCAAATCCGCTGTTTTCATCCGGGTAGTAGAGGTTGGAGATGCCGCCCGAAATAAAGTTGCCGGCAACGTTGGCATAGTTCGGTCCCCACTTGCCATTATCGCGGCGGCACCAGACGGCGGTGGTGGCGGAATAGCCGAAGCGCCGTGCGAACGAGCCGGAACCCATGCGGTAGTAGCGGGGGTCTTCCTTGAGCAGCACAGGGAGCACGGCGTTGCCCCAGAAGTTGCCATCCACCGTGTCGGCGTAGCTGGCGCCGAACCGCTTGAAGTAGCCGGCCGCGCCCTGGCCAAAGCCCCAGCGGACGGTGCTCGTGGTCCCGTCCGGATTGGTCACAATCTTGGTTCCGGAGTTGGTGTCGTGCGCCTGTCCAATGCCGGCGATCACGCCAACGAGCGCGAAGACGAAGGGATCGGTGGAACTCTTCGCCATCAGGTGAAACTTCTGCTTCGGAGTGAGCGGAGGTATTGTCTGCGACCGGTTGACCACCTGGAACATGGGCATGACGCCGAAGGCGCGCTGCTTCTCCTCCTGCCTCAGCACTTCCTCGGATGTCGGCTTCTTTTTCTCCTGCGCATTCGGGGGCGGAGTCGATGTGCTCGCTGGCGGGGCTGGGTTCGTCGATGGAGTGTTCTGCTGGGGAATCGGTGCGTCGGGAAGACTCACGCTGGCCACATCGCTTTGCGCGTGCGCCTTTTGCGCCGGCATCGAGCCGGCCACCGCTAATGTCAGTAGAAGGGAGTGGAGCGTGAAAAGGGTGGGGCGCTGCTGCATGCGTCCAATCAGGATAGAGCATTTCCGGTGGGTGTATGAAAGCGGTGCCGTTTGCGTGGCCTCTCCTCAAGGGAAAGGCCACGTTTCACGGATGTTTGGCCCGATACGATAAACCTGCGTCTTGCACCGAGTGGGGCAAGGACGAAGGTGTCGATGCGTTATGGACGGATGTCGGCAACGCAGAGTTTCGAGCTAGGGACGCCAAAAACGCGCCACTGTGTCGCAGGCGGCATGCGCGTCCGGTGCGAGCAGAGAGATCCCGCGGTGTGCTGGGCGCAGGAAACCAGCAGCGACCGCCGCATCCAGCATGCCGAGGAATGCCTCCCAGTAACCGGCGGTGTTGATCAGCACGATCGGCTTGTCGTGAATACCAAGCCCTGCCCAGGTCAGCATCTCGCACAGCTCATCGAGCGTGCCGAGACCGCCGGGCAGCACGAGAAATGCATCGGCGCGCCGCGCCATCTCCGCCTTGCGCTCGTGCATGCTGTTCACTTCGATCAATTGCGTGAGGCCGCGGTGCGCGATCTCGCGAGTGACCAGCGCATGGGGGATCACTCCGGTGACCGCGCCGCCAGCGGCGAGCGCAGCATCGGCCATCGCGCCCATCAGGCCGACCTCGGCGCCCCCATAGACCAGGTGCCAGCCGCGTTCGGCGATGGCATGGCCAAGCGCTCTGGCTGCTTCGAGGAATATCGGGTCGTTTCCGTTGCTGGAGGCGCAGAACACGCAGATGCTGTGCTCTGCGGCTATCTCTGTTTTCTGTATTGGATTCATTGCGGATGGGCCGGCTGGCGTTCAGTTCTTTCCAGAGTAACGCGCGGTCGATGTGCATCGCGTGCGGCGATACACTGGAGATGAGAAGTTCCCACCGAGACGCTGGCCTGTGAATCCCCTGCTCGAAAAGATGAATCCGCAACAGCGTGCCGCCGTCGAGGCCACGGATGGGCCGGTGCTGATCCTGGCCGGTGCCGGCTCGGGGAAGACCCGCGTCATTACCCACCGCATCGCATATCTCATTGAGGCGAAGGGGGTCGCGCCGGATTCCATCCTTGCCGTGACCTTTACCAACAAGGCCTCGGCGGAGATGGGCGAACGCGTCGACAAGCTGCTGGCCGGCACTACGCTGGCGAAGCCGCTGCTCTCTACGTTTCACTCCTTCTGCGTGCGTGTGCTGCGCCGCGATATCGAGGCGCTGCGCATCGGCGACAAAGGACTTACGCGCAGCTTCGCCATCTATGACGAGAGCGACCAGCAGGCGATCGTGAAGCAGGCGATGCGGCGCATGTCGCTCGACGACAAGACGCTGACCCCGCGCACCGTGCTCGGGAAGATCAGTTGGGCCAAGAACCACATGATCGATCCGCAGGAGTACTACCTGGGATCGAGCGATCCGATCAGCGAGCGCGTGGCGCAGCTGTACGAGGTCTACCGTAAGGAACTGCTGAAGAACAATGCGCTCGATTTCGACGATCTGCTGCTCGAAGCGGTGCGCCTGCTGAAGGCCAGCGGCGAGACGCGCGAGCGCTACAACCGCCGCTTCCGCTACATCATGATCGACGAATATCAGGATACGAACCGTCCACAGTACGAGCTGATGAAGCTGCTGGCCGGCGAGCACCACAACGTCTGCGTGGTCGGCGATGAAGACCAGAGCATCTACAGTTGGCGCGGCGCGGACATCCGCAACATTCTGGAGTTTGAAAAGGATTTTCCCGAGGTCAAGACGATCCGTCTGGAGCAGAACTACCGCTCCACGCAAATCATTCTCGAAGCGGCATCCGCAGTCGTCGCGCGCAATGCGCAGCGCAAGGGCAAGAATCTGTGGACGGAGCGGCAGGGCGGCTCCAGCATCGGCTACTACGAGGCACCGGACGGCGAGAACGAGGCGCTGTTCATCGCGGACTACATCCAGAAATATCTGCGCAAGGCGGGCGAGAGCAATGAGCCGGCGCGCGTCGCGGTGCTCTATCGCACCAACTCGCAGTCGCGGCTGGTAGAAGAGGCGCTGCGCCGCTACTCGATCCAGTACACAATGGTCGGCGGCTTTTCGTTCTACGAGCGCGCGGAGATCAAGGACCTGCTGAGCTATCTCAAGCTGGTGCAGAACCCGCACGATTCGATCGCGCTGCAGCGCGTCATCAACACACCGGTGCGCGGCATTGGCCGCTCCACGCTCGATACGCTGGAACGGCTGGCGCTCGAGACCGGCACCAGCACCTGGGATGCAATTGGCCATGCCGTCCGCCAACGCCTGCTGCCGCAGCGGGCATTGACCGCACTCGAAAGCTTCCAGCGCATCATCCATGACGCGCACGCGCTGCTCGAGCCGGGCTTTGCGGAGAAGCTTGCCGCGGATGTCGCGGGCACCGAAGTGCTGCCCGAGGGCGGCTATGCGCAGTCGCCCGATGCCGAAGACGAAGGCGCGGACGAGGAAGGTAATTTCGATGATGGCACCGGCTTCGCGTTCGGTGCACAGGGCATGCTCGATCTCTCGCACGCGGAGCCGGAGGACGCATCGTTTTCGCCAGATGCTTTCGGCGAAGGCTCACCCGAAGAGGCAGCCGCTGCGGATGTCAGCTTTAATCCTTTTGACGATGTTCAATTGAAGCAATCTGCCGGATCGATGAGGACAGTGGAAGAAGCATCGTCAGAGTCGGCAGAAGAACAGCGCGAGCCATTTCGGACTCCCGGCGGCAAGGCGACGTTGCCGGAGCTGATCCGCTTCATCAATGACCGCAGCGGGTATATCCGGGCGCTTGAAGACGAGGGCACACCCGAGGCCTTCTCCCGCATTGAAAACCTGAAAGAGCTCGCGAACGCCGCGCAGGATGCCGAGGAGCGCGGAGAGACGCTGGCGGAGTTCCTCGATCACGCAGCGCTGGTCAGCGACACCGACCATTACAAGCCGGACAGCCGCGTCACGCTGATGACGCTGCATTCTGCCAAGGGGCTGGAGTTTCCGCTGGTGCTGCTCTGCGGCATGGAGGAGGGCCTGTTTCCGCACTCGCGCACATTGACCGATCCCGCGGGTCTCGAGGAGGAGCGGCGTCTCTGTTATGTGGGGATGACGCGCGCCATGGACACGCTGATCCTCAGCCGCGCGCGCTATCGCCGCCGTTACGGCAACGACATGCCGGATGCGGCGCTGCCTTCGCGTTTTCTGGAGGAGGTGCCCCAGCAACTGTTGGAAGACCTGAGCGGCGGGAGACAGCGCGCGACCACCTGGGGCGGGTATGCGGCCAGTTACAGCTCTGGATCATCTGCTCGCAGCGGTGGACGCTCCGACGACGGCGAGCGTCATTACAGTTATGAGGACGAGGACCAGAGCGCGCCGCCATCCACGGGGTATCGTAACGATCGTAATTACGGAAGAGCCGGTTACGCAGGCGGGAAGCCGGGCCAGGATGCGGGCTCGATCGACAATATCGCCAGCTTCTTTGCCGGCCGCGGCGGCGGCAGCGCGAAGAGGCCGAAGCTATCTATTCCGGAGGCAACCGGGGTTGTCGGCTTCAAAAGCGGACAGCGCGTGCGCCATCCCAAGTACGGCGATGGAGTGGTCTTCCGGCGCGAGGGCGACGGCGACGACGCGAAGATTACAGTACAATTCACGAAGTTCGGCGTGAAGAAGCTGGTCGAGAAGTTTGCCCAGCTTGAGCGGGTCTAAGCGATTTCTCCACACACCCGGACGACATTTCAGAATCGAGATAGATCATGGCAAATACGACGAAGATCGAAGATACGCAGGAGCGCAAAAAGGTGAAGCGCGCCGCGCGCAAGAAGGCGGCTCCCAAGGCGAAGCGCACCGAGCCACGCGGCTCCGCAAAGAAGAAGATCAAGAAGCTGTCACGCGGCCAGAGCAAGCGCTAGCTGCCAAAACAGAAATCAGGACGGCCCCACTCCGGCTGATTCCGGGGTGGGGCTATTCCATGTAAGGTGTGCAATGCGCGTCCGCGTACACCCGCGCGGAAGCCTTTGCCTGCATGGCCGGTCCAAATTCCTGTCTACATGGGCGGGGAAGATAGCTTAAGGTAGAGTTACCCGGCCAACATGCTCCGGGGTATCTTCTGCCGGAGTCATCGCGTCTGTCGCAACTCTTTGCTCGCAAGTCCATCGATAAGCTCATCAGCGACTCGGAGTGCGCGGAGCATGCGTTAAAAAAGACGCTTGGGCCGGTCTCGCTCACGGCTCTGGGCATTGGCGCGGTCATCGGGTCGGGAATTTTTACCGTGATCGGCACGGCGATCGCCGGCGAAAAGTTCGATACCTCCTCGATCCTCAATACACCGCTCCTGGACTACCTGATCCGGCACAAGGCGCTCATCGGGCGCCCTGGCGCCGGCCCCGCGCTTGCCGTCTCGCTCGTCCTGGTCGCCATCGTCTGCGGGTTTACCGGCCTTTGCTACGCCGAGCTCGCCTCCATGATCCCCATCGCTGGCTCTGCCTACACTTACACCTACGCGACTCTGGGCGAGCTGGTGGCCTGGATTATCGGCTGGGACCTCATCCTTGAATATGCAGTTTCGAATATGGCGGTCTGCGTGGGCTTTGCCGCACACGTCGTCGACTTCCTCGACTGGTTCGGCGTGCATCCATCCGCCGGCTGGATTTCGCCAGCCTATCTTCCGTCGGGCTTCTCCGATCTCACCGGCAAACAGCTTTACGCGCCGGGATGGCACTTCGGTTTCAATGTCCCCGCATTCCTGATCGTCATGCTGCTCACCGTGGTGCTGGTGCGCGGCATCCGCGAATCCGCGCGCACCAACAACATCATGGTGCTGCTCAAGATCGCCGCCATCCTCATCTTCATCTTCGGCGCGGCACACTTCATCAAGCCGGGGAACTGGCATCCCTACTACCCGAACGGCTGGTCGGGCGTGCTCACCGGCGGCTCCATCATCTTTTTCACCTACATCGGCTTCGATTCGGTCTCGACCGCCGCAGAGGAGTGTCGCCGCCCCCAGCGCGACGTGCCCATCGGCATCATCGGCACGCTCGTAGTCTGCACGCTGCTCTATATCTCGGTCGCCGTCGTGCTTACCGGGCTGGTGCCGTGGAACACTCTCATCGACGACGCGGCGCCAGTCGTGAACTCGCTCAAAAAGCTCTCCATGCTGCGCGGCGGGCACAGCCTGCAATGGATTCGGCTCATCGTGCTGCTGGGCGCGATGGTGGGCATGATCTCTTCCATCCTCGTCTTCCAGCTTGGTCAGGCGCGGGTCTGGTTCGCCATGTCTCGCGACCGGCTCTTCCCCGCGTGGTTCGGCAAGGTGCATCCGCGCTTCCGCACTCCCGCAGTCGCCACCTGGATCGCAGGAATACTCGTTGGCATACCGGCGGGGCTGCTGGACATTGGCACGCTCTCGGATCTCTCCAATATCGGCACGCTCTTCGCTTTCGTCCTGGTTTCCATCGGGGTCATCATCCTGCGCGTGCGCGAGCCGGAGCGGCACCGCAGCTTCCGCGCACCCGGCGGCCTTGCAACTCCGATCCTCAGCGTTGCCTTCTGCGCGCTGCTAATGGCCGGGCTGCCCATCATGACATGGCTGCGCTTCTTCGGCTGGCTGGTCATCGGCCTGGTCATTTACTTCTCTTACTCGCGCAAGCGCAGCGAATTCGCCAGCTAACGGAAAACTGCCAGACAATCTGCCGCGAGCGGTGACGCGGACCCGTTGGCTCCCGTCGATTTGTCAGCAATTTGTCACTTTGCAGCAAGTCTCACTTCCCGACCTTTTCGTGAGCGCCGTCAAACGTGCATACTAGGGATTCCCTCGTCGCAGACTGGACATAAATGTCCAGCAAGGTCTGTCCTCGTCGGCATTGGAGGCCATCCATGCGAATATCGCGATATCTGCCAGTACTCCTAGCCTTGTGTATGGTAACGATCCCTTCACCGCTTTTCGCACAGACGGTCACGGGAAGCGTCGGCGGCACAGTCACAGATCCCACCGGCGCTGTCGTTCCCAACGCGCAGGTCACGGCGCATAACGTCGCCACCGGCGTTGCCACGCAGGCCACTACCAACGGCGCGGGGATCTACAGCATCCGCTTCCTGCCCATCGGTCAGTACGAGGTCACAGTCACGGCCTCCGGCTTCACCACGGCAAAGCTGCCTGCCTTTGCGCTTGAGGTAAATCAGACAGTAAAGTTCGACGCTCATCTGCAAGCCGGCGGCGCGACCACCACGGTCGATGTAAAAGGCGACGTCGCGCCAATTCTCAACACCAACGATCCGACATTGGGCATCACCTTCACCGCGAACACGGTAAAGAACATACCGCTGAATGGTTTGGATTTTTCCGCGCTCACCCTCTACACGCCCGGAGCCGTGACCACCTACGGCACACAGGGCCCTACCAGCATTGAGCGCAGCACATTCAACAGCGATATTCCGAACATCAACGGCAATCGCGCGCAGGCGAACAACTACACCCTGGACGGTATCGACCTGAACGAGACGCAGAACAATTTGATCGCCTACAGCCCGGCCCCGGAATCACTCGAGGAGATCAGGATTCTCTCGGCCAATTCGCCCGCGGACTATGGCAACGTGAATGGCGGCGGCGTGGTAAGCGTGCTCAAGAGCGGTACCAATTCGTTTCATGGCTCGGTCTACGGCTACACCCAGAACGCCAACTACAACGCCAACTCCTGGTCCAACAACCATGCCAACCCCGTGGTTGCGATCAATCCTTTTTCGCAGTCGCAGTTCGGCGGCACATTCGGTGGCCCCATCCTGCATGACAAGCTCTTCTTCTTTGTCGACTACCTCGGCGCGCGCTTTCACCAGGGCGGTCTGGAGCAGGACAGCGTCTTCACCCCGGCGATGCGCAGCGGCGACTTCTCCTCACTGTTGAGCGGCGCCAATGGCAATACGCCGGTCCAGCTCTATGACTCGCAGAACAACTTCGTACCGTATGTAAACAACAAGGTGCCGGTCAGCAATCCGATCGCTGTCTATCTCTTTTCACATCCCAATGTTTATCCGCTGCCGAACGCAGCCCCCACCGACGGCATCGCCGCCAAGAATCTGCAGGGGCCGAGCCGCAGCTTCAAAGCCAACAACCAGGGTGACATTAAGATCGAATACGACCCGCGTCCGGCAGACAAGATCACAGGCTTCTACTCCATGGGCACGGGCTTCGATGGGAAAACCACCTTCCTGGTCATCTCTTTCCCTGTGGCGAACAACTTCCCGACCAAGCTCGGCGGCGCAAACTGGGTCCACGTCTTCTCGCCGGCGATCGTGAACTCCGCACGCATCGGCTTCACTCGCGTCCAATGGACCCAGGGCGTGCCCACCGATCCAAGCGGAATCTTCGGTCTCAATGGCAACTCGATCGTCGGCATTGGCGGCCTCACGCAGAACTACCCCGGTTACGCTGCGCAGAACATCAACGGCAATATCTCGGCCGGCGGCAATGCGGCCTTTATCGGAAGCATCGTCGACAACACCTACAGCTACATCGACAACCTGACCTGGCAGCATGGCCAGCATCTGCTTAGCATGGGCGTGCAGGCAATTCGCTACCAGAACGCCTACACCACGGGCAACAACGCCGGCTTCCTGGGACAGCTCAGCTATACCGGTGACTACACGAGCAATCCTCTGCTGAGCAACGCCAGCGGCTATGGCGGCGCGGACTTTGTCCTCAACCGTGTTCGCGAGGCGCAGGTGACTTCGGCAGGTGTCGTCGTCGGTCAGCGGCAGTGGCGCGTTGCAGGATTCATTCAGGACGACTGGAAGATCATGCCTAACCTGACGCTGAACCTTGGTGTCCGTTACGAATATGACCAGCCCTGGTACGAACAGAACAACAAGACCGGAAACATCGATCTGACCACGGGCCAAGTGGAGTACGCGGGGCGAATCCCGGCCGGTGCTCCGCCCAACTCGAAGCTCTGCGGCAACCGCGCCTGCTACCAACCCAACTACACGCAGATCATGCCGCGCCTCGGCTTCGCCTACCAGGCGACGCCCCGCTTTGTTCTGCGCGGCGGATATGGCACGACCAGCTTTTTTGAAGGCAATGCCGCGAACCAGCGCCTCACCTCCATCACGCCCTTCGTGCAATCCGTCGATATCAAGGTACTTGCCCCGGCTGCTCCCTCGGGCCAGCCCGCCACGGGCGGGAATCCCCGAACCGCCCAGCAGGGCTTCAACTTCACCGATCCGAACGACGTGAACTTCAATGGATCGACCTACAATATCTACCCGCAGAATATTCAGCCGGCCTATGTTCAGGAATGGAATCTGACCGCCGAATACGCTCTCAGCAGCAGCATGTCTCTGCAGGCGGGTTATCTCGGCGAGCAGGGTCAGCACATCGAAGACTATGGCAATGTCAATCAATACCTGGTGAATGGCGACCCGACGACCGCGCCCTTCTACAACAACGCCAATCTCGGCATCGGCTCTAACAAGCTGCTCATCACAGAATCGCGGGCCACGATGAACTACAACGCACTGCAGGCGACGTTGCGCGAGCGCGTCAGCCACGGTCTGGAGTTCACCGCGAATTACGCCTACGGCAAAGCTCTGACCAACAGTTTTGGCAACTATGGTGTGAACGTCTCCGGCTACAGCGGCGCCTTCCAGGACTATCGCAATAGCCACGCTGACTATGGACCCGCCGGTTACGACATCAAGCACAACTTCTCGGCCACCGGTGTCTATGACCTGCCGTTTGGCCGCGGCCGGAAGTTCGGCTCGAACATCAACCGCTTCGCCGATGAAGCCGTTGGCGGATGGCGGTTCTCTACCGCCATCGTCTCGTATTCCGGCTTTCCCGAGACCATCACCTCGCCCGACAACACCAACTCCAACACCTACGGCCAGCCGCGTGCAAATCAGTACCGTCCGTTGAAGATCGTTCACCGCAGCATCAACAACTGGTTCGGCACTGATCCATCTGCCACTCCTTGCACACAGGCAGGGGCCACCATCAATTCACTCGGCGTCCCCTGTGCCTTTGGCGTGCCTGCCAGCAACACCTTCGGCAACTCGTCGAACGGCAGCGTGCGTGGCCCGGGATACCTGAACGTGGACATGTCGGCATTCAAAGACTTTCATACCTTCCGGGAGCAGACTTTCGGCTTTCGCTTCGACGCCTTCAACGCTCTGAATATTGCCAGCTACGGGAATCCGGACACTGGCATCGCCGACACGACCTTCGGTCAGATCGCGAGCCAGAGCAGTCCCGTCCGCTCGCAGGAACGGCATCTGCAGTTCTCGGCGCGGTACAACTTCTGATCGCGTCGCAGTTCGACTGACTGAAGGCCGGAGATCATTCAAATCGCTCCGGCCTTTTTCTTCATCGCGCTCAGACTGATGGGTGAGCGAATCCACCGGCGACTTTCTGCGCAGGCTACCGAAAGCGGAGCTGCATCTTCACCTCGAGGGCACGGTTGCGCCGGAGACGCTGGTGGAGTTGAGCGAGCGCCATCCCGCCGGGCGGCTCACGCTGGAGCAGGCGCACTCTCTCTATCGCTACGTCGACTTCAGCGGTTTCCTGCTTGCTTTCAAGTCGATTACGGAACGGCTGCTGGCGGCGGATGACTACGAGCTGATCACCTGGCGGATGGCGCAGGCACTGGCGGCGCAGGGCGTGGTGCATGCCGAGGTCTACGTTTCGGTCGGCGTGGTGTACTACTGGCGTCGCATTGAGTTCGAGCCGCTCTTCGCGGGCATGGAGCGCGCCCGTCTGCGCGCTGAGCGTGAATTTGGCATTACCATCCTCTGGATCTTCGATGCGGTGCGGCATTTCGGGGTGGAAGAGGCAGCGCGCGTCTTCCATAAAGCCGCAGAGATGCATCGGGAGCATGCGTCTATCGTTGGCATCGGTATCGGCGGCGATGAACGCCGCACCGGTGCGGAGCCGTTTCGCGAGCTCTATGCCGAGGCGCGCGAGGCCGGGCTTCGATTGACCGCGCATGCCGGCGAGACGGTGGGGCCGGAGAGCATCTGGGGCGCACTGAATATCGGTGCGGAGCGCATCGGCCATGGCCTTTCCGCACAGTACGATGCCGAATTGATGGAAGTCCTCGCAGAGCGGCAGGTGCCCATCGAGATCTGCATCACATCGAATGTGCGAACGGGTTCCTGCGCCTCGCTTCCGGAACACCCGGTGCGCCGCTACTTCGATTCCGGGCTGATGATCACGTTGAATTCGGATGATCCCACGCTCTTTGGCAGCGATCTCACAGGCGAATACCGGCTGGCGGAAGGGGAATTTCAATTTACCCAGGAGCAGCTGCGGGAATTGGCATCGAACTCGATTGAAGCGAGCTTTCTGCCGGCGGAGCGTAAGGTTGCGGTGCTGCGCGCTATGGAGGCCATTGACTACCCGCCATAAGCGACAAATCGGGAAATGCAGTACGGCCGTAATCAGCGTAGCGACCGCCGTAATGCAGACAAGGGTCATTGTGGCTGCGCTATCATGAGGCTAGAAAAGAGTGGGTGCGGACGACGATGCACCTTGAGCGGAGAAGGACCATGAGCAGTCTTCTGCCATTCCAGAAAAAGCCGAATTACATGCTGCGCAGCGTCACGTGGGGCGGCATTGCAGTAACCGTGGCGGCGCTCGGCCTCGTTGTGGGGCGCGAACTCAGACAGCGCTACAAATTCAATCATCGCTCGCCTTACGACTATTACAAGCACGCGGGCGACCAGGCCCCGCTGGATTCCTATGCGGTAGGCGTCTAGCCCGCCGGATCACGAGTTCGCGATTCGGTATAGAAAGGCGGAGGCTGCTCCGCCTTTTTGTTTTGTGCGCTGCGCAATCGATTTCGCTCGTACTAGACTGAGCTTTCCGGGAGGCTCGGGATGCGCAGAGGAAATCGGAGTTCGGCGGCGATCGTCTGGCTGCTGCTGAGTACTGCATGGGTCGCGGTGCGCGCGCAGCAACCGATGGTCACCCCAGACAAGGCCACGTCAGAAACGATCACAGTAGATGCGAAGGGCAAAGCGACGCCCCTTCCGCACTTCTGGGAGCAGATGTTCGGCTCCGGCCACGCCAACCTCGCCATGCGCGAGGCCTATCGTAACGATCTGGCCGCGGTGAAGGGCGTGACCGCCATGAAGTATGTCCGCTTCCACGGCATCCTGGACGATGAGAACGGCGTTTATACCGAAGACGAACAGGGTCAGCCGCAGTACAACTTCACCTACGTCGATGAGATCTACGACGGCCTGCTGCGGCGGGGCGTGCGCCCGGTGGTTGAGATCAGCTTTATGCCGAAGCAGCTCGCAGCGCATCCTGCGCCGCATGCCTTCTGGTACAAGCCCAATGTCGCGCCGCCTAAGGACTACGCGCGCTGGGACGCGCTGATCCGCGCATTGGGGCAGAACCTGGTGGACCGCTACGGCATCGATGAGGTCGCGCAATGGTACTTCGAAGTCTGGAACGAGCCGAACATCGACTTCTGGGTCGGCCAGCCGAAGCAGGCGACGTACTTCGAGCTCTACAGCCACACGGCACGCGCACTGAAATCGGTGAGCCCGCGGCTGCGCGTGGGCGGTCCCGCAGCCGCGGCCGAAGAGTGGGTGCCGGAGTTCCTGAAGTACATGCACGACAACAACGTTCCGGTAGATTTCCTGTCCACCCACGGCTACGCAGACGAAAACTACGAGCACACCTTCACGCCGAGTGAGCTGCCGCCTATGGACGATCGTCTGTGCGCCGCCATGGCGCACGTGAAGCAGCAGATCGCGGCATCGCCCATGCCGCATATCCCATGGTTCGTGACCGAGTGGAATGTGATCGGTATCGACGCCGCGCGCGACACCACCTTTGTTGGTCCGGCGGTGGCGAACACCATCCGCGAGTGCGACGGCCTGGCGGACATGATGTCGTTCTGGACCTTCGACGATGTCTTTGAAGAGGACGGTCCCAAGCGGGAGCCCTTCGACGGTGGCTTCGGGTTGATTGCGCCTTACAGCATCCGCAAGCCCAGCTTCAACGCCTTCGCTATGCTGCATCAGCTTGGCGATGAACGGCTGGCGAATCCCGCGAAAGATGCGTTGGTCACGCGTCGTGCCGACGGCACGCTGGTGGTCGCGGTATGGAACATGACCGATCCGCCGGGCGCGCATCAGGCGGGCGGTCCGGGTGCCGACAGGCAGATGCAGATCGCGTTCGAGCACGTCGCCAAGGATGCCGCAGTGAGCATCACGCGGCTCGATCCGACGCACGGCAACACCCTTGCTGCCTACCGAAAGATGGGCAGCCCGCGTTATCCGACGGAGGCGCAGGTGCGGGAATTGAACGAGGCATCGAAGCTGGGACCGCCTGAGAAGGCGGCGCTTCGGGAGGGCAGAATCGGGGTCGATCTGCCGGTAAATTCGCTGGTAATGCTGGAAGTGCAGCCCTAGCGAGTCATCCAGAAGCAATAAGAAGGCGGTGAATCAGCGGTTCTTGCGGGTGGGGGAGTACCCGCTGTTGCAAATGCTGCGTGAAGTTGGCGGGGGAGTGATGCAGCGTGCTTAAAGCGATCGCTTTCTGAGACACGCTACGATTCCGGTGGGACACAGAAGCAAAATTGTGACTGCCAGGGAGACGACGATGCTATGCATGACAGCCTCTCCTTGCGAGGCGATCCCAAGCATGCGACAAAAGACACCATCCAGCCATGCCCCAGCGGGTGAGAGCGGGCTACAACCAAAGAGTTATCTGTTTGTCTTCGGCATGTCTGGCTCAGAAGTGGATTCCGCGGGGGCAGCCAGCGGTTTGCGGGCGAAGTAGTAGAGCGAAAAGGCCAGCAGGGCGAACATCAGGACGGAGACCCCGTCGTGGTGGAGAAAGTTGGTTGCCGGAAACAGCAGCAGGTCGCTCTTGTCAAAGAAGTTTTCGTAAGCCTTGAGCGCGACCCCGAGCAATCCGACAATACCG
The DNA here is from genome assembly GCA_963757575.1 of uncultured Acidobacteriaceae bacterium. Classification (GTDB taxonomy): domain Bacteria; phylum Acidobacteriota; class Terriglobia; order Terriglobales; family Acidobacteriaceae; genus KBS-83. The sequence goes on along the minus strand of CAVWSD010000001.1, from coordinate 133,155 downwards.
CCGGCGGCAATCAATCCTGAGGCATAGAGCGATCCCGGGCTGATCTCGCTTTCAGTCTCCGCGGTACGGCCGCTGCTCTGGGCCACTGCGCGATCCACCATCCAGCGGACCACGCCGCCGCAGAAGATCGCGAGTGTGGTGGCGATGGAGAGATACGCGCCCACCGCGAACGAGAGCGATCGAATGCCCAGCAGTTCCACGGCGATGACGAGGAAAACGCCGAGCATGACCAGTCCCCATGGCAACTGGCGGCTGAGGATGCCGCTGATCACGGTGGCCATGAGGCGGGCCTGGGGTGCGGCAGCCTTTTCGCTGCCAATCCCCTGAACCCACTGCACCTCGATCCTGTGGGTACTCGGGTTGTACAGATACTTGCCGTCCGCCAGCTCACGCGAGCCCACCGCGTTCAGCAGGACGTACTGTCCCGCGTCGCGCTCGTCGGATACCTGGCTGGCTGGCGCGCCGGTCTGGCCGGCAGCGGCGGCGGTCTTCTCCGTGTGGACCACGTGAATGCGCGCGTGCTGGAAGTGCTCCTGCTGAATCTTCACGCCCTCATGCGGAGCTGCGATGTCCCAGGAGCGCGACGTGTCGTAAAACTTCTCCAGCCCCTTGTTCATCACGTTCAGCGTGGCGCCGATGACAAAGGTGGAGACCACCACGCCGATCATCAGGGCCAGTTGCTGCTTCCACGGCGTGGCGCCGATGAGGAAGCCGGTCTTCAAATCCTGCGAAGTATCTCCCGCATTGGAGGCGGCCACGCAGACAACGCCGCCGATGGTGATAGCGAGCGCGCCAAATGCGGGTGCTGTCCAGCCCTTCACCAGGAAGATCGCTGCAGTCGCCATCAGGGTCGCGATGGTCATTCCGGAAACCGGACTTGCCGAACTGCCGATAAGCCCGACAATGCGCGACGCGACGGTGACAAAGAGAAAGCCAAAGACGACAACCAGCACAGACGCGGCGAGGTTCGAGAGCAGCGTGGTCTGCGCGCCCGGCACGGGATGGAAGGTGAGGAAGAAGAACATCAGCAGAACCAGCGCGGCCGAGCCGAAGATCACGATGCTCATCGGCAGGTCGCGGTCGGTGCGCAGCGCGGCCGTTTTGCTGGCGCCCTTCCCGAACTCTTTCGCGCCGGAGCGTAGCGCGCCCACGATGGTGGGCATGGTCTTCAGCAGGGTGATAAGGCCAGATGCAGCAACTGCCCCGGCGCCCATGGGCCGGATGTAGCTCGCCCATAACTCGGAGGGGGACATCATGGCGACCGGCTTGGTGCCGGGATAGATCGCATCCGGGATGTGCGAGCCGAAGAAGTAAATGAGCGGCATGACGACCAGCCAGGAGAAGACGCCGCCGGCAAAGATGACGCCCGCAACGCGTGGCCCGATGATGTAGCCGACGCCGAGATATTCCGGCGTGACATCCGCGCGGATAGCCGCGCCCTTGAGCCATTTCGGCTGATAGTCCGGCGTGCCCGGCCATGCGCCAAACAGATTGTCGTTCTGGAAAAGCGTGTAAACTGCCGCCGAGCCCCAGGCCAAAGAAGACGCGGCTGGCGAAGGAGCCGCCACGCTCGCCGGCGAGCAGCACATCCGCGCAGGCGGTGCCTTCGGGATAGGTGAGTGTGCCGTGTTCCTGCACGATGAGCTGGCGGCGCAGCGGAATCATGAAAAGGACACCGAGCCATCCGCCGATGAGCGCGAGAAAGAAGATGCGCGCGTATTCAAGATCGAAGCCAAGAAAGACCAGAGCGGGCAGGGTGAAGATGACGCCGGAGGCAATCGACTGGCCGGCATTGCCGGTGGTCTGGACAATATTGTTCTCAAGGATCGAGGCGCGGCCGAGCGCGCGCAGCACACTGATGGACAGCACGGAGATGGGGATCGAGGCGGCGACCGTCAGCCCGGCGCGCAATCCGACGTAGACCGTAACCGCGCCGAAAAGAATCCCGAAGAGCGAGCCCAGCAGAAGCGCACGGAAGGTCAGCTCCGGCCGCGTCTCGGAAGCAGGCACAAATGGTTGAAATTGTGGTGTGGTCTCGGGCACGTTGGTTCACCTTCGGTGACTTTGATCGTGTTCGGGGAACAGCGAGTGTAACAGCGCGGCATCACGACACGCAGGCTGGAATTGCAATTCGAGCGGCCTGCGTCGCGAATGCGTAAGGCTGAGCGGCACGCCGCAGAAGCGACGGAACGCGAGACCGGCTGCACTATCCTCACAGCATGGCTCTGTCGCGAAAGACGATCCGGTTGCTGGCGTATGGAGCGATCTATGTCTTCTGGGGCGGGTCGTTCCTGGCCATTCGCGATATGGTGGCAACCACACCGCCATTCTTTTCCGCGGCCATTCGTTTCTTTTTCGCCGGAGTGGCGCTCTGCGTCTTCAGCCGCTGGCGCAACGGAAGCCGCATCGAGGGCCGCGCCTTCCGCGATTCCCTATGGCTTGGAATTCTGCTATTCACGTGCAGCTACGGCTGTCTCTTCTGGGCGGAGACGCGGATCGCCTCCGGAACCGCCGCCGTGATCGCGGCCATGATTCCTATCTGGATTCTGCTGGGTGAGGTGGTGGTGCTGCGGACGCAGCGGCTCGGGTTTTCGGTCGCAGTGGCGACGCTGCTCGGCATTGTCGGAGTTTGCATGGTGACACGCTCGATCGGTCTCGAGCACTCCATGCTCAGCGGCGTCCTGGTGGAATTGGCCGGCTCGGTCGTCTTCTCGTTTGCGACGCTGTGGAGCCGCTCTCTGAGCCTGCCCGAGGACCAGGCGATGCGAGCGGGACTCCAGATGGCGCTCGGCAGCATTGGGCTCTTCGTGATCTCGGCTGTTGCCGGAGAGATGCCGCGCGTACCGGCCGCGTTTGCGGCCTGGCAGTGGCACACGGTGATCTCGTTCGTCTATCTCGTCACCTGCGCATCGATCCTGGCCTTCACCTCATACACCTGGCTCATCCATCATGAGCCAGCCACGCGCGTCGCCAGCTATGCGTATGTCAATCCGCTGATCGCCCTACTTGTAGGTGTGACGCTGGGCGGTGAGCACATCTCCGCACTGCAGATGGCGGGCGCGGCGATGATCATCCTCGGCGTGGGTGCGACCATGCTGTCGAAGCTGAACGCGCAACCAGCAAAGCAGCGTGCGAGCGAAGGTGCTGCGTCTCAATGAAGCCCGGCTGCGCCTAGGGGCGGCGGCGAGCAGCCTTTGCGCATGCCCCAAGCACGCCCATGAGCAGGCCGGGGAACCTGCGCTCGAGGGCCTCGAGTTCAAGGTAATTCATCAGCGAGGTACCTTCGGAGCGCGCACCCACGAGACCTGCCTCACGCAAGACCTTGAAGTGATGCGACATGGTGGACTTGGCCAGAGCGAGGCCGAAGCCACCGCAGGGCACTTCTCCGCGATCGGCCAACTGTCGCACGATATGCAGGCGCACCGGATCGCCGAGCGCCGCGAGCACCTCGTGCAGTTCCGGCGAAGGACGCTTTGCCATGAGGCCAGTTTAGAACCTATTGCAATCGAAAGTTGCTTTGCATCGGCTCTCTTGCCGATACTGCAGCCCACGAAAACCAGCGTCGTCTCTGGTACGGGCGCGTCTTTCCTGGTGGCGCAGAAGGCCGATGCTGCTCTATACTCGGTGCATCGGTAGCCTGGAGCCGGGGTGGCGCGGTGCCCCCAGAGGCGGCAGCTGGTTGAAAGAGGGTGGGTCTTCCGCAGTCAGACGGCTCTGACATCGGATGTTCCGGCAGCAGCAACCCTGTCATGGCGGGCGGCTGCACGCTTTCTGCGAAGTCCCCTGCAACCGATCTTCGATGCATTGAGCGCCGCGCTCTACCCTGCCTCCTGCGCGCTCTGCAAGCAATCCCTCCTGCGCTTCTCTTCCCTACCCATTTGTGAATCCTGCTGGTCGGCTGTCGCGCCGCAAACGGGCGTGCTGTGCACGCATTGCGGCGAAGACCTGGGGCTGCCGCAGTCCTCGCTGGCACATTTCGCGGCGGACGAGCCGCGCCTCTGCGACCTCTGTGAGGACAAGCCCGCCGAGTTCTCCCAGGCAGTCGCCTACGGCAGATATGAAAATGAGCTGCGCGGTCTGCTTCACCTTCTGAAGTACGACGGCATGACGCCGATTGCCAGGCATCTGGGGCGGCGGCTCGCAACCACCGTGGCCGGACTGCCCATAGACCGCGGCACTCCAGTGCTGGTCGTCCCGGTGCCGCTCTACCGCACCAAGCGGCGTCAGCGCGGCTTCAACCACGCCGAACGCATCGCATCTGCCATGGTGAACACGCTGCGAGGCACGGACCGGCAGCACCATTGGACGATAGCGCGAGCTGCATTGCGCAGGCAGAAATCGACCGAGAGCCAGTCACGGCTGAGCCCGCAGGGACGGCGGCGCAATCTTCGCGGGGCTTTCGCGGTGCGCGATGCCGCAGTTGTGCGCGATCAGGTCGTGCTGCTGGTGGACGACATCTATACCACTGGCGCAACCGCTTCTGCATGCTGCCGGGTGTTGCTGCGTGCCGGAGCCAAAGCGGTGTGGGTGGCCACGGTGGCGAGGACGCAACGCGAAGGTATCGCGATGTGGGATGCCGGCGCGATGGCATCCGCGGCCGAGACAGTGGGGTCGTAAAAGGGCCAGGAATATTGCTGCACGGGAACGTTTTGACAGAGGCCGCTAACCAGAGGGAGAGGCAGGGATGTCGCCAGTGAAGGCAACCGCGCATATACGCAAGACCAAGCTGACGCACACGCCCCCGGTGGAGATCCGGGTGGCGCAACCGATCACCATGCAGCGCCCGGTGCTGGTGCTGAACGCCTCCTATGAACCGATCAATATCTGCGGAGCGCGCCGCGCGCTGGTGCTCGTGCTGAAGGGCGTGGCACGCACCGAGGAGGAGCAGGGCGCGATTCTGCATGCCGCCCGAGTACGCGTCCCGATGCCATCGGTGATCCGCCTGCTCGAATATCGCCGTATCCCGCACCAGACGCGCGCGCTCTCGCGCAAGAACATCCTGCTGCGCGATCGCAACACCTGCCAGTATTGCGGGGTCGTGCTGAACTCGGGCGAACTCACGCTGGACCACGTGCAGCCGCGCTCGCGTGGCGGTCTCTCGACCTGGGAGAACCTGGTGGCCTGCTGCCACAACTGCAACCGGCGCAAGGGCAATCACCTGCTGAACGAGTTGACGGAGATGAAGCTGCTGCGCGAGCCGCGGCCATTTTCGCTGCATACCAGCCGCCACATCATGCGGATGATCGGCCACTCCGATCCGAAGTGGCGGCGGTATCTGTACTACGAATCCTGAGTATCAGGATATGAGGAGCGATTCGGCGGCTTGCGAAGAGCCGATGGCTTCGCAGTCCCGTCTCGCACCGCTGCGCCGCTCGATGGTCACGCCCATATTGGTGAGCTGAAGCAGCGCCGAGCGACGGACTTCCTCCGCACTCTGCTGGCCGAGCAGTTCATGATGCAGATCGCACGCGCCTGTTCCGTCGAGATCGATGGCGACATCGAAACCACGAACCAGCGCTTCGCGAGCGGAAGTCGAAACGCACATATGCGTGTAGAAGCCAACCAGCAGCACTCTGCTGGTGCCGATGTCGCGAAGCCACTGCTCGAGGTTCGTACCCGTGAATGCTCCGTAGACATCCTTTTCAAATAGCTTTTCCGAGCGACGACCGGGATACGGGCCAAGGCCGGTGGAGAACTCGGCGCCCCAGCTTCCCGGCACGAAGGCCCGTGACTCATTCGGCTTGTTGTAATGACGAATCCATGCGATGGGCCGGCCATTCTGGCGAGCGTCGGCGACCCGGCGGTGGATACATTCCAGTGCTTTCGAGTGATTCGGAACCGGCCTCAACCCAATCGCGGAAAATTCGTTCTGCGCATCGATGACGAGAAGTGCCTGCATCACATTTTCCTCCTGCCGTATTAGATTAGTGACGTACGGCGATGTGCTCTAAAGAAAATCGAACATGATCGCTATAGGCCGAAGATTATTCGCCGACTAGCTGACTTTGAGGATCGTCATGGACCTGGACAGAAAAGATTTCGCCCTCCTCGATGCGTTACGGCAGAATGCCTCGCAACGTCTCGAGGATCTGGCCCGCCTGGTGAAGCTGGCGCCCTCTTCCGTTCATGAGCGCCTGCGTCGGCTCGAACGCGAAGGCATCATCCGGAAATGGACAGTGGATGTCGATGCGGCCGCCCTGGGTTTGGGCGTGGTCGCATTCATCGGAGTTCACGCGAGCCGGCCGTGCTCGGAGCTGCTGGATGCGATCAGAAAGATCGCGTCGATTGAGGAGTGCCACTCGGTGGCTGGGCAACTCAGCTTGATCCTCAAGGTGCGCGTCAGGGATCCTGCGGCGCTGCTCCATCTGACAGACCAACTGCGTCAGATACCCGGTATCGAGCAGACCGAGACCACGATCGTGCTGAAGACCCAGATCGAGCGCCCGATTGCGCTCGTGCCGCCGGCGACTAGCCAGATGAGGTAAAACGAACGGGCATTGTCGCGCTTTACAGCTTGTCGCACAGCTTCGAGACGTCGAACGCCGGCTGCGGGTATTTGAGGTCCATCGCTTCCAGGGCATCCACGATAATGCGTGAGACTGCGATGTTGCGGTACCACTTGTGATCCGCGGGGATGACAAACCATGGCGCGTGCTTGCGGCTGGTCGCTTCGATAGCCTCTTCGTAGCAGGTCTGATATTTGTCCCAGTAAATGCGCTCGTGGAAGTCGCTTTCGCTGATCTTGTAGTGCTTGTCCTTGTTCTCGCAGCGCGCCTTCAGCCGCCCAGTCTGCTCTTTGTGGCTGATGTGCAGGAAAAACTTGAGGATGGTCACGCCGTTATCTGACAGCATCTCCTCAAACTGATTGATCTCGCGGAAGCGCCGCTCGGCCACCTTGCTCGTAATTGTTTTATGTACCCGCGTCACCAGCACGTCCTCGTAGTGCGAGCGGTTGAAGATGCCTATGGTGCCGCGGCGGGGCACCGCGGCGTGGGCCCGCCATAGGTAATCGTGCGCGGCCTCGAGCGGCGTCGGAACCTTGAATGCTGTCACGTTCACGCCCTGCGGATTCACCCCGGTGAAGATGTGGCGGATGGTGCCGTCCTTTCCGCCGGTGTCCATCGCCTGCAGCACGGTCAGCAGTGCATGCTTTCCTTCGGCGAAGAGCACCTCCTGCAGCTTGCCGAGTGTTTGGCGATGCTTCTCGAGTACCTCCCGGGTATCTTCCTCATTTTTGAAACGGCCCGTGTCGCCGGTCGGCCAGTCTTTCAGGCGGAACTTTGCGTGAGGCTTCACCAGGTAAGAACTCTTGATCTTCATTTCGCAAATCTACACGCGGCCATCCCTAGGATTGCCGCAGAGTTTGTGCAAACCCAGCAAAACCCCTGCAACGGATTCAGGCACGCCTAAAAGTTATTTAAGGCTAGCCTAAATCTGCCCTATACTCGCCTTATGGCCACCCCCGCGACAGCCCAGGCCGGCTCTCTGCCCCGTACCGGGCAGCGCAAGCTCCTGTACTACTTCGGGCCAGCCTTCGTCGCGAGCATCGCCTACATCGATCCGGGCAACTTCGCTACCAACTTCGAGGGCGGCACCCGCTTCGGCTACCAGCTTCTGTGGGTGCTGCTGTGGTCGAATGCCATGGCCATCCTCATCCAGTACCTTTCGGCGAAACTAGGTATCGCGACTGGCCACACGCTGCCGGAGAACTGTCGCATTCACTTCTCCCGCCGCATGACCATCTTTCTGTGGGTGGCGGCGGAGATCTCCGCGCTGGCGACCGACCTGGCGGAGTTCCTCGGTGCGGCCCTGGGCTTCTATCTGCTGCTGGGCCCGCGGCTGCTGGCCACCGGGATGACGCGCACGCATGTGCTGCTGCTGGCTGCGGTCGCATCGGCCATCTGCGTCTTCGGCATCCTTGCGCTGCAGCAATGGGGCTTCCGCCGGCTCGAGCTGGTGATCATGCTCTTCGTCGTGGCCATCGGCGGATGCTATGCGGCGGAGATGTTCTTCATCCACCCGCACTGGGGATCGATCGCGTACCACACGCTTGTGCCCATCCTCGACAGCAAGAGCCTGTATCTTGCGGTCGCGATGCTGGGCGCCACGGTAATGCCGCACGTGGTCTATCTGCACTCTGGTCTGGTGCAGCCGCGGGTGCTGGCGGAGCGCCTGCAGCATGACCCGCCTCTCTCCCGCAGCCGCGACCGGCTGCTGCGCATGGAGCTGTTTGACGTCATCCTGGCGATGAACGGGGCGTGGCTGGTGAACTCGGCCATGATCATCGTCGCGGCGTCAGCCTTCGCGGGCAAAGGCATGGCCAGCATGTCCATCGAGGCGGCGCATGCCACACTTGGGCCGCTCTTGGGGCCTGCCTCGGCGACGCTGTTTGCCGTTGCCCTGCTCTGCTCCGGACTATCTTCTTCGACCGTCGGCACCATGGCCGGCCAGATGATCCTCGAAGGTTTCCTGCAGGTGCGTTTCTCCATCTTCCTGCGCCGCCTGCTGACGCTGTTGCCGGCGCTGGTCGTGATCGCAATCGGACTCGACCCGCTGCGCATCCTGCTGCTCTCGCAGGCCGCGCTCAGTTTTACCCTGCCCTTCGCGCTGGTGCCGCTGCTGATCCTGACGCAGCGCGCAAAGGTGATGGACCGCTTTGCGAACGGACGTGTGATTCAGACGCTGGGGTGGCTCAGCACGACGGTGATTGTGTCCTTGAATGGTGTCCTGTTGTGGCAGTCGCTGGGAAGTTAGGATTTTGCGACGAGAAATCCTCCCGCCGGCGGAGTTACACTAAAGAGCGGACATGAACTACCAGCATCTGTCGACCTTCGATGCCCCTCGTATCCGGCGCTATCGACCCCAGCGCTTTCGCCGCGGCCGTCACGATCGCGGACGCACTCTCCCCTCCTGAAGACTGCCTGCCGCCGGAGTTTGCTGCGCCCTTCATGGGCTGCATGTGTGCGTCTGGCAGGTGCACTTCGAACCGCTTTCGCCCGATACAGGAGATCCGATTCCGATGAACAGTTTTGGCAGCAAATCCACCCTTTCCAGCAACGGCAAATCGTATGAGATCTATCGCCTGAAGGCGCTGGAGCAGAAGGGCGTAGCTCTCGGCAAGTTGCCCTACTCGCTGCGCATTCTGCTCGAAAACCTGCTGCGCCAGGAGGATGGCAAGTCCGTGACCGCGGCGGACATCGAGTTCCTCGCGAAGTGGCACCCCAAAGCCGAAGCTGAGCGCGAGATCGCCTTTATGCCGGCGCGCGTGCTGATGCAGGACTTTACCGGCGTGCCCGCCATCGTGGACCTGGCGGCGATGCGCGATGCGATGAAGACGCTGGGCGGCAACCCGGAGAAGATCAATCCGCTGCAGCCGGCAGAGCTGGTGATTGACCACTCGGTGCAGGTGGACGAGTTCGGCACGGCGCGTTCCTACGACATCAACGCGGCGATGGAGTTTGAACGGAATCGCGAGCGTTACGCGTTTCTGAAGTGGGGCCAGTCGGCCTTCCGCAATTTTTCCGCAGTGCCACCGGGCATGGGAATCTGCCACCAGGTGAACCTGGAATACCTGGCGCGGGTGGTCTTTACGACCGAGGTGAACGGCACGCTGCGCGCCTATCCGGACACGCTGGTGGGCACGGACTCGCACACCACGATGATCAACGGGCTGGGCGTGCTGGGATGGGGCGTAGGCGGCATTGAGGCCGAAGCAGCGATGCTGGGCCAGCCCGTCTCCATGCTGGTGCCGCAGGTGGTGGGGTTCAGGCTGACCGGCAAGCTGCGCGAGGGCGCGACCGCGACCGATCTTGTGCTGACCGTGACCGAGATGCTGCGCAAGCTGGGCGTGGTGGGCAAGTTTGTGGAGTTCTACGGCGAGGGCATTGCGGAGCTGCCGCTGGCCGACCGCGCGACCATCGGCAACATGGCGCCGGAGTATGGCGCGACCTGCGGCATTTTTCCCGTGGACGCGGAGACGCTGCGCTATCTGCGGCTGACCGGACGCAGCGAAGAGCAGGTGACGCTGGTGGAGGCGTACTACAAGGAGCAGGGCCTCTTCCATGCGCCGGGTGCGCCGGAGGCGGAGTACTCAGCGACCATTGAGCTCGACTTGGGCACCGTGCAGCCATCCGTGGCCGGACCGAAACGGCCGCAGGATCGCGTGCTGCTGAAGGATGCAGGCGAAAACTTCAGGAAGGTGCTGCCAACGCTGCTCGGTCCGAACGGCAACCCATCCGCGGCGCGGCAGGTGAGCCGCTGGGAAGGTGAGGGCGGGCACCCGGCCGTCTCCGTGGACGCGAAGCACGGCGAGGCGGAGCAGGGCGCGCCCGCGAGCGTGAAGCAGCGCTTCGGCGTCGATCCGGATAAGTATCTCGACCATGGCTCAATCGTAATTGCGGCGATTACGAGTTGTACCAATACGTCGAATCCCTCGGTGATGGTGGCCGCCGGTTTGCTGGCGAAGAAGGCCGTCGAAAAAGGCTTGAGCGTGCCGCCGTGGGTGAAGACATCGCTGGCGCCGGGCTCGCGCGTGGTGACGGATTACTACCAGAAGTCCGGCCTGCTGCCGTACCTGGACAAGCTGCGCTTCAACGTGGTGGGCTACGGCTGCACTACGTGTATCGGCAACTCCGGCCCGCTGCCCACGGATGTGTCGAAGTCGATTGAGGACCACGGGCTGGTCGCGGTGTCTGTGCTGAGCGGCAATCGCAACTTCGAAGGCCGCATCAACTCCGACGTCCGCGCGAACTATCTGATGTCGCCGCCGCTGGTGGTGGCGTATGCGCTGGCCGGCCGTATCGATCATGACTTCGAAAGCCAGCCGCTGGGCGAGACGAAGGACAAGCAGCCGGTCTACCTGCGGGACCTCTGGCCCACGCAGCAGGAGGTCTCCGAAACAATTGCGAAGGCGATCAGCTCGGAGAGCTTCCGCAAGGAATACGCGACTGTGACTGACGGCGACCAGAACTGGCAGCACCTGAAGTTCCCGACGGGCGACGTGTACCGATGGGAGCCGGACTCGACCTACATCCGGCAGGCGCCGTACTTCGACAACATGCCCAAGGCGCCCGCTCCGGTTGCAGATATTCGTGACGCGCGGGTGCTCGCGGTGCTGGGCGATTCGGTGACCACCGATCACATCTCGCCTGCCGGCTCGATCAAAGCGAACGGGCCGGCCGGCAAATACCTCAGCGAGCATGGCGTGAAGCCGGCGGACTTCAATTCCTATGGCTCGCGGCGCGGCAATCACGAGGTGATGGTACGAGGGACGTTTGCGAATGTGCGGCTGCGCAACCGTCTGGCGCCAGGCACCGAGGGCGGCGTGACGCGCCTCTTGCCCGAGGGCGAGCCGATGAGCATCTTCGACGCCTCGGTCAAGTATGCCGAGCGGGGCACGCCGCTGGTGATCCTAGCTGGGAAGGAATATGGCTCGGGCTCGTCACGCGACTGGGCGGCGAAGGGGCCGCGCCTGCTCGGCGTGCGCGCGGTGATTGCCGAGAGCTATGAGCGCATCCATCGATCGAACCTGGTGGGCATGGGCATTCTGCCGCTGCAGTTCGAGAACGAGGACAACGTCGCGTCGCTGGGGCTGACGGGGGAGGAGACCTACAGCTTCCCGGGGCTGAAGGCGCTGCTGGATGCGCGGCTGGCGAACGGACGCGAGCTGACCGTGGAAGTGACGGACGCAAACAAGCACACGCGCAGCTTCAAGGCCAAGGTGCGCATCGATACGCCGCAGGAAATTCTGTACTACCAGAACGGCGGCATCCTGCAGTACGTGCTGCGGCAACTGGCGGCGAACTAGCGGCTTCATCTCGGCCTCTGAATGGGGAGTGCGATTCGGAGGCCGGGATGGATGCAGCGAGATGGATGCAGATGGTCCAGGGCGCGATGACACGAGTCTGCGCGTGGACGAGGGCGGTTGAAGGATGTTGCCGGATGTTGGCCGCCGGTGTCTCTCAAGAATCTCCATTGCGCAAGTGCAACCCGAAGCACCTGCCGGAAAATATAGTCGCGGCGCACCGCACCTCGTGCAAGCGGACAAGTTTTTCGATTGCGATTCACATGGTTTCAACAATCAGCGAAGCGCGAAACACCATGCAGGGCGGCATCTGCGCAATTTCCTGCGAAACGCAACCGCAAAAGCGCGCGCAGATTCGCCGCATCTTCTCCGTTGCGCGGTTGTCCTGCTCTGCTTAGTCTCGGGAACGTTGTCGAGCAATCGACAATGCAGTTTTCGCCAATTTTTGACTGACAACTTGAGTTAGAGCAGGGCGCGTTCCCGGCGTGTGCGCAACCCAACGCTCCGTACATGTAGAGACCGGAAACGGAAGTGGAGCGCGGCGACTCCTGATGGAGAAGGCCGCATTCAGCTTCATTCACACTCTATCGAGCGGGGCGGATGGAAAGCTCGTCGTGGCTGGTCGCAGTCCGGTATTTCCGGCATGCAGTTGCCGGTGGCCCGGACCCAGGTCCACACGAGGAGCGCAGGCAACCATGCCCATTTCGCCTCTGCTCTCCGCAACTGGGCCCTGTGCGCCCGGATGACAGCGGCACCGCGAACAGCGGGTGGGATGTGCTTCTTGCAAACCCATTCCGCACGCGGACACAGCCTCTTTGTCTTCCATAGCGTGGGGCCGGTCTGCGGTAACGGCCAATCTCTCCGGGAGCCGCGCGCCTGCGGTGTGTTCACGCTCCGCCGAGCGTCCCGGAGCAAGCAGATCGCCTCGCACGCAGCGGGGCAGAAGGAAAAACTATGAGGCCACGCAAGACCATTCTTTGCGTCGATGACAACGAGCAGGCGCTATCCGTTCGCAAATTCATGTTGGAGACGCGCGGCTACCGCGTGTTGACCGCCCACACGGCTGCCGACGCATTGGAGATCTTCGCTGCGGGAAATGTGGACCTGGTGTTGAGCGATCTCATCATGCCGCAGATGGATGGCAACGAGCTGGTGCGGCGCATGAAATCCATCGCTCCGGAGGTGCCGACCATTATCCTCAGCGGGAGCGTGAAGAATTTTGAGCGGGCGAGCAGCGCCGATGCGTTTCTGCCCAAGGGAGCCTGCACGCCGCTGGAGGTGCTGGAGCGGATCCGGGTGATGATTGCGCGCAAGCGGGGCCCGCGCAAGGCGCTTCCCCGGGAGAACGAGGTCGACTGTGCTGCCGACGATGACGCAGGATGTGGTGACCGTGGCAAGCTAGGCAGTCGCGGAGAATGCCGGGACGATACAATCGCCAAGTGCCGTCTATCGAAGCACCGCCGATCATTGTTGCTCAAGGTCTCAGCAAGGTGTACCGCTCCGGACGCATCACGGTTCCCGCACTTCGTGATGTTTCCTTCGCGGTGGAGCGAGGCGAATTCGTCTCGATTGTGGGGCCCTCGGGAAGCGGGAAGTCCACGCTGTTTTATCTGCTGGGCGGACTCACGCGAGCGACGGCCGGCACCGTGCTGATTGACGGCGTGGATTTCGCCAGGCTGCCGGATGCGGAGCGGACAGCGGTTCGGGGGCGGAAGATTGGCTTCGTCTTTCAGAAGTTCAACCTGCTGCCGACGCTGACTGCACGCAGCAACATTGAGATTGCTTATGAGATCAGCGGACGGCAGAGCGGGGGCAAGCAGCCGCCGCTGGACCAGAAGTTTCTCTCCTACCTGGCGGAGCTGCTGGGAATTGCCGGGCGCCTGGACCATCGGCCGTCGGAACTCTCCGGCGGCGAGCAACAGCGGGTCGCGATTGCCCGGGCGCTGATCACACGGCCCGCGCTGGTGCTTGCCGACGAGCCGACGGGGAACCTGGACACGGCCAACTCCGACGTGGTGCTGTCCATGCTGCGGCGCTCCAACCAGGAGTTCCAGCAGACGGTGTTGATGATCACGCACAATCCGGAGGCGGCAGAGATCGGAGACCGAATTCTGCATATGCGCGATGGCCACCTGCTGGAGCAGGATGCACAGACGAGCGTCTCCCATTGAGATCCGGCATTGCGGTAATCGGCTACTGGTACGAAACGGGGAGGCCGATCGACCCGTTTCGGCCAGTTGCGTGAATTGACCCGTTACCCGAGCGCCGATATACTCATCAGGTACTTCAGCGGGAGTAGCTCAGTGGTAGAGCATCGCCTTGCCAAGGCGAGGGTCGCGGGTTCAACTCCCGTCTCCCGCTCCAGATAGCGGCTGTGTTGCTATCGTGCGGGCGTGACGACCTGCCACACCGCACCACATCCTCTCCGCAAGACGGCGCGGTACCCAAGTGGTAAGGGAGAGGTCTGCAAAACCTTTACGCGTGAGTTCGATTCTCACCCGCGCCTCCAATCCTCTCAGTGGTTTAGCTCACCCCTCGATCGTGCGAAAAACTGCGATGTAACGGAAAACTGTAGCTCCGCGCTTTTGTCCCTTTCAAATCATTGCATCGCGTGAGGAGTTGCCACAGCCTGCTGCTCCCATGACGAACGGGCGCGGGTCCGATAGGGCTCCCTGAACCACTAGGCTCTCAACGCGTTTCCTTGGCAGCCAGGATGCCCACAACTGCACATCACCTCGGTTGAGCCTTTGAGACCCTCGCAATGGGGGCTGCAAAACTTCTCTTTGTCGGCTGGAACGCAGCTACATGCTGGATTTGCGCACTTCTTCTGATCTGCCATGAGAATCTCCTCCCCGCTTCCATTGCATTTTGCGGGAAGCGGCGAGAGATAGGATGCCGGCTTGAGTTCAGCGGAACCTATTGAAAGAGGCTTAGATTAGGCTCGTGCGGATCAGGCGCTCCCGGAATAAATTCCTTTGGCTTCTTCAGCTCTGTCCGAAGCCAGCCCCAAAACCCCCACAACACGATGAAGCCCCAGTGCCAGCGATGACGGGCCAATCCCGCCCACAGGTACGAACCTACCAGCCATAGTGATCCCACCAGCCCGACCGCGTTCAGGGCAATTCTCCAGTTGCTCCGCGCCTTCCATGACATGGGTTAGTCCCTATCCCCGTATGCAGTCGACCGCGTCGCTATAAGGAATCAATGACGATGCCGTTTGCAATCTCTCGCTGATTTGGCGATTTTGCGCCGTATCGATCAAAATACTGGTTGCAGGTGCCGCGCTCGCCGGCCTATACTCTGCCGTCTTTCGTCAGTCATCAGACGCCGGGCCCAAATTCCCGAAGAATCAGGAAGGCACTCATGTTCAAGCAATCCCTAATCAACGCGGAAGCCCTCCGTTCTCGTCCTCTGCCTTATGGCATCCACTTTGTCCTTGCGCGGCCAGGACCGACACGATGGCAAAATCATGGGGGGATACTTCGAGGAATGGAGCATCTACGGCGCAAACTACAACATTGCCAACCTGCAGCAGAATGGAGTGGCCGCCAAGCTGACGCACCTCATGTATGCGTTCGCAAATGTAACCACCACGCCGGCGCCCGCATGCGCGATATGCGGATACCTGGGCTGATTACCAGACGCCGTATCTGCCCAGTGTCAGCGGAGCGCCCTATAACGGCCCCATGTATGGGAATTTCGCAGCCATTCAGCAGTTGAAGCAATTGCACCCGAATCTCAAGGTGCTGATGTCGCTTGGCGGCGCATCGGCGGCGAATACTGCCGCATTTGTCAGCGCCGCGAGCACTTCCACTGGGCGGCAAGCACTGGCGGCGTCCTGTATCGACATGTTTGTGAAGGGAAACATCGCTCCCGGGATTTCAGCTCCGGGCCTGTTCGATGGGTTCAACATCGACTGGGAGTTTCCGACTGCGGCGGACACAAAGAATTTCACGGCGCTCCTGGCGGAGTTCCGGCAGCAATTGAATACGCTCAGTAAGACGACCGGCAAAGCCTATGTGATGTCGTTCGATGGCCCCGCCGGCGCGCAGAATTACGTCAACATAGATCTGAAACGTGCTGCGGAGCAGGTGGATTTCATCACCATCGACGGATACAACTACGCGGGCTCCTGGGATGTGCAGACAAACCACGCATCGCCTTTGTTCGACGACCGGAAGGATCCGTTGTATGGCCAGGGTCTGGACATCAACGACACCGTGGATGCTTACCTGAAGGCCGGCGTTCCACGCCGCAAGTACACGATGGGATTGCCACTATACGGCGCGGGCTGGACGGGCGTGCCCGATGTGAATCACGGGTTGTATCAGAACTCGACTGGACCCTCACCGGTGCCGCCGGGCGATGTGCTGGCTACTCCGGGGGTCGCCACGTATGCGACGCTCGCTAACGCGCAGGCGAACGGCTATACGTGGAAGTTCGATAAACGAAGGGTCGCCGTGTCCTTGTACGACCCGTCATCGGAGACGTTCTACACCTACGACGACCCGAATACTGCATTCCTGAAGATGCTGTACGTGCAATCAAGCGGATTGGGAGGCGCGTACGTGTGGGCGCTGAAGGACGATGACGCCAACGGAACAATGGTGAAGACGATGGCCAATGTACTGCAGCGGCGTTGAATCCGCAGTACGCAGTACAAGGTTCAAGCCCGAAAGACTAATGGTGTCCGCTGCTTATGCAGCGGGCACCATTAACACAGGAGAACTCTCGTCAGAGTTTTCAGCGTACGGCTTGACATTCTCAAGAGCAGTGGAGATGACGCAATCCTGAGGTCAGCCGGGGGTACTGCCGTCCTTGCCGCTGCCGCAGCTAGGTTGTTGCCGCAGCCTAATCAAAGACGACTGTTTTGTTTCCATAGCAGAGGATGCGATGCTCGAGGTGCCAGCGAACGGCACGGGAAAGGACAACTTTTTCCAAATCGCGTCCTTTGCTTATCAGATCTTCAAGTCGATCGCGGTGAGAGATGCGCGCGACATCCTGTTCAATGATCGGGCCTTCGTCCAGCACCTCTGTTACATAGTGGCTGGTTGCTCCGATTAGCTTGACCCCTCGCTCGTAGGCACCGTGATACGGTTTTGCCCCGACAAACGCCGGCAGAAAAGAATGATGCACATTGATGATCCGTCGGGGGTAGCTCGCGACGAACCGCGCCGACAGTACCTGCATATACCGGGCGAGGACGACGAGTTCGACCGCATGTTGGCGCAGCAATTCGAGCTGTAACCCCTCATCGCTATCCTTGGTGCCGGCGGCCACCGGGATGTGCTGAAAGGGAACTCGATAAAACTCGGCAAGCGGCCGGGCATCCTCGTGATTGCTGATGATAAGCGCGATGTTGCAGTTCAGTTCTCCGATCTGATGTCGATAAAGGAGGTCAATCAGGCAATGCTGGTAGCGAGAGACGAGAAGTGCTACCTGAACCTGCCGTCTTCCAAAGATGGCTTGCCAGTTCAGCCCTGACTTCTGCGCCAACGGAGTGAAGGCTTCCCGGAACTGCAATTCATCGAGGTCGAAATCGCGAAGTGACCATTCGATGCGCATGAAGAAGAGGCCCAACTCTGCGTCCTGGTGTTGGTCGGCATGCAAAATATTGCCGCCGTGGATAAACAGGAAATTGGCGATCGTGGACACCAGTCCCTTACGATCGGCAGAGTGCAGCAACAGGATCGCGCTTTCGTCCATGTATCTCACTTAAGGCTGAGCCCCGATTATGTGCCGGGTGACACGCAGCCACAAGCGAATAGAACGCTGCATTCGCGAAAGGAAATACCAAAATTTTGGGGTGAAAAGAAACGCTCAGTTCTGGGCGCGGGCGGAGTAGGGCTCCGGCGACAAAGCTGTATCCAGCTCAATCACTGCTGTGAACTTACGCCGATCTCTTCCGGCTTCCCGGACGAGAATGCAAGCGAGACCAGCTCTCCAGTTCGGAAGCCAGGCAATGCAGCTTGACGTTGGCGTCAGGGATATTGCTTAGCGACTGTCTTTCGCAGAGCGACCTCCACATCGCTCCGATCACGATGCCAACTGAGAGCGATGCCCATGCGATCAAGACTGTCATCACTGTCATAATTGTCTCCTGTTTCAATCTGCTACTGCTGCTTCCATGCTCCAGGGCCCGCACCGTTCTGTCCCGCACCGTTCTGTGTACATAGATGTGATGCGACGCTCGGCCTGGCGGAGAGGGATGAGACGCTTCCGTCTACAAATGTGGCGCGGCCAGTTTCAAAATGGTGCTCGCGTCTGTTCTTTGCCGCCGCGAATGTCGAGAAAACCAGCGCAAATTTGCTCTCCCCGACACTTTTTTACTCACTGATGCGGCAGGCTGACGGCGTAGAGATACCAGGCGGCGTGAGGCAGCCACTCTTCGGTCCAGCGCCAGTCTTCGTCCTTGCCGGTGACGGCGAAGCCCTGGTTGAAGGCGATTCCGTCCTCGTCGTTGCTCGCCGCGGTGATGCCGTTCACGATGGCGCCCGGCGCGCTGGTGTATTTGTACGAGCGGAAGAACATGTAGGGTGCGTTGCCGTGCCCGCTGCCCATCAGCATGCTGCTGTCGAAGGGGTTGCGTCCCAATATCCAATGCAACTGGTCGTCGGCGTAGCTCTCGAGCGCGGTTTGGAATGCCGGGTCCGCGGCATACACCGGGGCCGCCATACGCGCGGCCGCCGCCAGTGAAGCGAGGCGTGCATCTTCTCCCTGCCACCAGGGAGCAGCTTCGGTGTCGTGTGGGAAGAAGAAGGCGGTCCGCACCTGGCCGTTGCCCATGCGCACAAGCTGGCGGGCATAGTCGAATGGATTATTGACCTCGTGCGTAGTCGCCAGCTCGAATTGCAACGAGCGCTTGACTGCATCGAGGGCCTGCTGACGGTTTGCCGGCGAGGCGGTCTCTGCATAGCGCAGCAGGCTGATGACGGGAAGACCTGCGTCCGAAGGATGGAAGAAGGGCCGCTTGGCGTCATCCGCGCGCCAGTAGTCGTGAAATGCGCCATCGGTCGTCAAACGCGCGATCAGATGCGCGGCACGCTTGTCCGCTGCCTGCCGATAAACATCCTTCTTGCTGGCGCGATAGAGCTCCGTAGCGGCCATCAATGCGCAGTAGTCGTCAACGATGTTTTCCTTGTGGTCGTTCAGCAACTCAGGATTGTGGGCCTCTAAAAACGCGAATGCCTGCTCCGCCGCATCGAGGTATTGTGCCCGCGTGAAGTCGCCGTCCTGGGGCATGGTGCTGGCCAGCGCGAGCGCTGCAATCGACATGCCGCCACCCGCACGATAACTGGCTTCATACATATGCGGTGCTGCTGCGACCGGCGCAGCACGCTCGGTGGAATCCGAGGCATTGGTCTTGATCTGCGTACGCCAGTTCGGATCGCCGATCCCGCGATCTTTCGCGAGCTTTTGCGGTCCCGGCGCATCGATGCTCTGAAAGAAAGAGCCATTGGGACGCTTGATGCGCACCAGAAAATCCGCGCCAAAGAGACCTTCATCTAGAAGGCGACGCTCGTATTCGCTGAAGTTGTCATCGTGCCGTGCCTGCAGCGTGTTGTAGCCGGCGAGCAGCGTCCATGCGACGAGTGGCACCTGCTGCGGATTGAAGTACGAGGTCAGGTTCTGATGCGAGAGATGAATGCCGTAGTCACCCGTGGCGTCATACCAGCCGCCATGGACATCGACAGTGCCACGGCCGCCGGGCAGAGGAATATGGCGATCGGCGCGATCCATGTCGCCGCTGGCGCGCTGTCCTTTGAAATAAAAAAGGACGTTGGACAATGTCGTCCGCTCCAGCAGGTTGTCGTCAATCTGAAAGCTGCATGAAGTGACGGCGGCATTGCCGGTGACAACACGCAGGACGTAATGCCCCGGCATGTGAAATGCCGAGAAATCTGCCTTCCAGTAAGTTCCCTCGCCCCAGTGATCCACGCGTCCGGCGGGAGCAGGCGTGCCCGTGAATACCACTTTGCCGCTGGCGTCATCGATCAATGCGAACTCGCCTGGTTGCTCTGCTTCGGTTCCGGAGATGAGCGCGATCTTCGGCGATGTGGTTTCGTAGCCGACCTGATCCACCAGGACCCGCATCTGCGCGGAGGCCAGCGGTACCGCCAGCGCGCAGGCGGTGAGGGCAAGAGAGTGTGTGAAGAGCCGGATCGGGGACCCCTCCTCGAGGGCTGGGTGCGACTATACCGCAGAGTTATGGGCAAATTCCCGGCTGTATACGTTCAATATGTGCAATGCTGGTTCGAACTCAGCGGGTGCGGAGGACGGGTGCCACATATCTATGTGCCACATATCTATGAAGGAGTTCGTCACCGCGCGGCGCGAATGCGGCAGACTGGCGTGAGTACGCAACAGCGGTCTGCAAGCATGCAGCGCATCTCCTGGCTAGTCATAGCTGCTCTGGCGGTTTCTATGCCCATGGTTGCCGCGCGTGCAAAGAGCGCTACTCGCAAAGCTCTTCCCCCGCAGATCATTGCCTACATCTTTCCGCGCAACCGCGCTCTGCAGCCGGCCGAAATCGCCGCCAGGAAGCTGACGCGCATCAATTACGCCTTCGCCAACATCCAGGACGGCCGGATCGTGACTGGAACGTCGATGGATGAGGCAAACTTTCGAACGCTGGTTGGACTGAAGCAGCAGAACCCTTCGTTGCAGGTGCTGGTTTCCGTGGGCGGCTGGCTTTGGTCGGGAAACTTCTCCGATATGGCGCTCACCAAGGAGAGCCGGAGCCGATTTATCGACAGCGTGGTCGAGTTTGTGGATCGATACAAGCTCGATGGACTCGACATTGACTGGGAGTATCCAGGGATGATCGGCGCGGGCAACCGCTTCCGGCCTGAAGACCAGCGCAATTACACGCTGCTGCTGAAGGAACTGCGCGCGCGGTTCAATCGGGAGCAGGGCAGGCTGGGGCGGACATTGCTGCTCTCAGTAGCCGCAGGAGCATCCACCGAGTTCATTGCCCACACGGAGCTCGGCCGTGTGGCGCGCTATGTCGATACCGTGAACCTGATGGCGTACGACTACTACGAGCCGGGCAGCGAGAAGATCACCGGGAATCACGCTCCGCTCTACACCGATCCTGCGGATCCCAAGCGGGTTTCCAGCGATCGCTCTGTCGAGGAATTCGAGCGTGCCGGCGTGCCCGCGGCGAAGCTGGTGCTGGGCGTGCCTTTCTATGGCCACGTCTGGGGTGATGTTGGGCCGGCAAATCACGGACTCTTCCAGCCAGGAGCGCCGGTGCCGAATGCGTTCGCGAACTACGGCAACATTGTGTCGAGCATGCTGAACAGCGGATTCACGCGCTACTGGGATGCCGCCGCGTCGGTCCCCTATCTCTACAGCGAGCAGAAGCGTCAGTTTGTTTCTTATGAGGACACCGAGTCGCTCGCGCTGAAGTGCGCTTACGTTCGGCGCAAAGGGCTCGCAGGGGTGATGTTCTGGGACTACACCGGTGACCCGACGGGGGCCCTGTTGAACACAATCAACAGCGCGTTTTATGGCAATGGCGCGGATGCCGGGAGCAGCCGATGAACGCTACTGTGTATTCGCCGGCGGTCGGGATTGCCGGACAAGCGGCCTCCACGCGCGTGATCTCGATCGACATCTTTCGCGGTTTGACCATGGCGGTCATGATCTTTGTCAACGATCTGTCGAGCGTGCATGGACTCTCGAAGTGGACTTATCACATGCCGGCCAGCGTGGATGCGATGACGTATGTCGACATGGTCTTTCCGGCGTTCCTGTTTATCGTCGGGATGGCGATGCCCATTGCCATCACGCAGCGCCTGAAGCGCAATGCGTCTGTCGCCTCACTGTGGATGCATGTGCTGCTGCGCGCGATTGCACTGCTGGTGCTCGGCCTCATCCTCGCGAACGCCGAACATGGCGACCGCGCGCGCATGCATATCGCTCCTGAACTGTGGGCGCTGCTCGGGCTTGCCGGCGCCATCCTGCTGTGGAATGTCTACCGCGGACTCAGCAGCCGGGTGGTTCTGCTCCTGCGCAGTGTCGGCGCGGCGCTGATCGTGATCATGTTCGCGATCTTCCGCCGATCCACCCCAGGCGGCGAACGATGGATCAATTTTTCATACCCGGAGATTCTTGGGCTCATCGGCCTGACCTACTTTGCGGTTTGCCTGCTGTATATTCCGACGCGCCGCTGGCGTATCGCGCCTGTCGTATGGCTGATTGTGCTGGTCGCTTATAACGCCGCGTGTATCGCGCGCTGGATGCCTTTCGCGCACGTGCCTATGTACATCTGGCCTTTCGGCAATGGGGCGATGGCGAGCATTACGATGGCAGGCGTTGTGACGTCGCTCATCTTTCTGGGCGAGCATCGCTGGAAGACGCCGTCGCAAAAAATACAACTGGCGCTCCTGCTGGCGATCGTATGCTTCGCTGCGGGCTGGCTGCTGAAGCCCTTTGGTATTTCAAAGATTCGCGCTACACCCACCTGGTCGCTGTGGAGCGTCGCGGCGAGTTGCGCGCTGTTCACCGCACTTTACTGGATATGCGATGTGCGCAAGCAGACACGCTGGGCGTGGCTGTTGCGTCCGGCTGGGTCGAATACGCTGCTGACCTATCTCGTCCCGGATATCTATTACTTCCTCGCGGGGCTGATGGGTCTGGAGTACCTGCTTGGGCACTTCAACGCCGGCTGGCCAGGTATCATCCGCGCGGTCGCCTTTACGATCGCGGTACTTCTGGTTGCCATGGGTCTGACGAAGGCGCGTCTGCGGATGCAGTTGTGAGGGCCGACCGTTGTCAGTGGATTGATGTCAGATCCAGCTTCGTAAGCGGATGCGAGCCGTAATTCGCGACATATGAATTGCCAGTGTCCGAGTCGACCGCGACAGCATAAGGGTTGGTTCCAGCCGGAAGGGTAGCGACAACTCGACCGCTGCTGTCGATCAGGGTCACGTTATTGCTATGCGTGTTGGCGACAAGGACGATGTGTCGTTTGCCGTCGACCGCGAGTGCCTGGGGATGCGTGCCCACCGGCACGGTCGCCGTCGGCTTCATGGTTGCGCCGTCAACAACGGTTACTGAATCCGCTGCATAGTTGGCGACGTAGATCCGGTTTGCAGCCTCATCAATGGCCACAGCATCGGGCATCGACCCGGTCGACACCTTTTCGGTCTTGCCGTTGGCTTCGTGATAGGCGACGAGAGTATCCTTGCCGATCTCCGTCACATAAACGATGCCGCGCTGCGCATCGACCGCAAGCCCCCAGGGATGCGAGAGGCCGAGATCTTCGCGGTGGATCTTTTTATCACTATCCAGTACGGTGAGCGCCGGGTCTTCGTAGCTGATGAAGAACGCGCGATGGCGGCGTGCGTCTGTCTCGACAAAGTCTTTGGATCCGACTGCCAACTGCTGCGCCTGATTGGTTGCGCCGTCGATGACCGTGACTCTGTTGCTGAAGGTATTCGTGGCATACGCGCGGTGTAGCGAAGCATCCATGCCGATCGCATACGGGCGCGTGTCTGTCGGGATAGTGGCTACAACACGATCTGAGCTTCCATCGATCACGCTGACATTTCCGCTTCCGGCATTCACAACGTAGACACGATCGATGCCCGGGTCGATCGCGATCGCGTTCGGCTGCTTACCCACCAGGATGGAAGACTGCGTCCCATCTTTATTCAGAACGAGGACGCGATCGGAATCCTGATCTACGGCATAGAGCCGATGCGTGGCGGTGTTGAAGCCGAGAGCGTGCGGATGAACGGTCCTGCCATGCGGCTGTGCATCTGTCTGCGCCGGGAAGCGCCAGCCCCCGAGCCCCATAACGCCGGCTGCAAGTGCTAACAACATAATCCCGTATCGCTGCATCATGCGCTCGCCTCGCTTCTCTCCGCAGAGATAATACCCCTCGGCCTTCGATCAGTGACAAGGTATAACGTTTGTGTGCAGGCCATCTGCATCCAGGAGGTGAAGCTTGATGAGGGCCTCTGTATCGAGCTTCAGGATGGCTGGCATCGCAGCCCTGCTTGTCGGGTGGGCTAGCGGACTGTGGTCGCAGCAGCCTCAAACTGCTCAGTTCCATGTGGTCGCGCTTGCCGAGAAGGGCGGCATTCATAAGCCGTTCGTGGACGCTGCCAAAATTTGGCTCGGCCAGGAGGCGGTTCGCGACCATTTCACGATCGACTACATCTCGGATACCAGAGCCATCAACGATGCTTTCCTCTCTCGCTACCAGCTTTTCATTCAACTGAACTATCCGCCTTATGACTGGACACCGGTAGCGGCAGCTGCCTTCGAGCGCTACATCGATGAGGGCCGCGGCGGCTGGATCGGGTTTCATCACGCCACACTGCTCGGGCATTTCGACGGCTTCGGCCTTTGGCCGTGGTTCTCTGAGTTTATGGGCGGTATCCAGTTCAAGAGCTACATAGCGACGTTCGTGTCCGGCACAGTGCACGTAGAGGATCCGAACCATCCTGCGATGAAGGATCTTGGCAGTTCATTCCGGATCGACAACGAGGAGTGGTACACCTGGGACAAAGACCCACGACCGAATGTGCATGTGCTGGCGACCGTGGACGAGGAAAGCTACACGCCGACAACCAGCATCAAAATGGGCGGAGACCATCCGGTAGTGTGGACCAACGAGCACGTCAAAGCGCGAAATATCTATATATTCATGGGCCATCATCCAGAGCTATTTCAAAACAGATCATTCACGACGCTCTTTCATAACTCCATCCTGTGGGCAGGGCACTCATGATGCGATCGATTGCAGCCGTGGCCGTTCTGATGTTTGCTTGGCTTGCGACATGTCGTGCCCAACAACCACGTTTCCACGTCCTCGCTTTCTATACCGAGAAGACCGAAGCCGATCATGTTGATTTCGCGCGACAGGCGATCACATTCTTTGAAGCCATGGCGAAGAGCGACGACTTTGACTGGAAATCGACAACAAACTGGGAAGACCTCAACACCGCAAACCTTAAGCAGTATCAGTTAGTTGTCTGGCTGAACGACTCCCCACATGAAGCGGCACAGCGGACAGCCTTTCAGCAGTACATGGAGCACGGCGGCGCGTGGCTAGGATTTCACTTCGCGGGCTACAACGATGAGAGCACCCAGTGGCCATGGTTCGTCGGCAATTTCCTGGATGCAGTTTTCTTGACAAACAACTGGCCTCCATTACCGGCCACGCTTATCGTCGAAGATCGTTCGCACCCCGTTACGCGGGGTCTTCCCGATACATATATATCGCCGGCGAACGAGTGGTATATGTGGAAACCCGATCCGCGCGCCAGCAAGGACATCCATGTGTTGGCCAGCCTGAGCCCATTGAACTATCCGATCGGCATGAAAGACACTATTGCAGCCGGCGATTTGCCCGTAGTCTGGACAAACACGAGATACAAGATGGTCTACTGCAACATGGGACATGGCGACAAGGTATTCACGAGCGCCACGCAGAACCAACTCTTCAGAAATGCCATTCTATGGCTGGGCGAGACCGTCACGAAGTAAGCACTGCACGCGAGTTGCCGACCAGACCAGACTCTAGCTAAATAGCTTTCTGCTTGCGAGGTTTCGCGGCCGTCTCTTTGCTTGCGCGCTGCGGTTCTTTCTTCGGCTCGGAAGCAGGCTTTGACGGAACCAGTGTAGGGCGCGAGCGTTCTTTTTCGGCGAGGCTCTGCTTGAGGGCGGTCATCAGATCCACGACCGGCGCGAGCCGCCGCTTTTCTGCACCGGGCCGCGGCTCCGCGCCAGCGCGCTTGGTCTCGATAAGCGCCAGCACCTTCTCCTTATAGTTGTCCTGAAACTGTTCCGGCTGGAATGGCGCGCGCAGAGACTCCATGAACTTTTCCGCGAGAGCAACCTCCTGCTCCGGCACTTCGGATTGAGTGTCGTGTCCGTATTCGCCAACCTCGCGTACTTCGGCCGGATAGTAGAGGGTGTGCAGCAGCAGGCCCTGGTCATACGGGCGGATAAGGACCACCTGCTCACGGCCGCTGAGTGTGACGCGCGCGATAGCGGCGAGCTTCTCACGAGTCATGCCACGGAAGAGCAGATTGTACGCACGCTTGCCGGAGTCTTCGGCGGTGGTGTAGTAGGAGGTCTCGAAATAAATCGGGTCTACCTCATCCAGAGTTACGAACTGCTGGATCTCCATGACGTCCGAGGACTCCGCTTCCAGAGTCTTGAGCTCGTCCGGGGTCACGGTCACATAGGTGCCCTTCTCCACTTCGTAGCCCTTCTGTAACTCGCTCCGTTCCACAACACGGTCGCATTGCGGGCAAAAGATCTGCTGCTTGATGCGGCCGCCGCATTCGCTGTGAATCTGGTTGAAGCTCACGTGCTCTTCGCGGGCAGCAGCAAACAAGCGAACAGGAACTGAAACCAGGCCGAAGGAGATGAAACCCTTCCAGACTGTAGACGCCATAGACACGCTCCGGAGCGGAAAGTATAGATGAGGATGGTGCGATTCATCTATCTCCTAACTCAATACCTTCGTATTTTCATCGCCCTTTTGTTCTCTGCTATCTCAATGTGGCCTGGTGCGGAGCGATCGCCGCATCATTACAGTTGGTACTCGAAATCGTAATTATGCTTGCCGTCCGCGATGGTGATGGTCATTGTGCCGCCGAGGCCGGCAAGTTCGTCTGTTCCTGACTGCGGCACAACTACCACCTGCATCATGCCGCTGGCTGGAGCGCTTTTCAGCATGGACGCGTTGTGCATCAACAGAAAGCTTCCGCTGCGGCCGCTCAGGCTGGCGGTCACGCGTTCCAGCGCGACATAGGCCATTGCGCCGGTGGATTCGGCGCCGCCCGTCAGCATCTCGCCCTTACTTGTTCCTTCGAGATCGCCGGCGAATGTCTTATCGATGGTCATGCGTCCCAGCCCGGCCTGTTGTCCAAGGGCGGATGCTTCGGCCGGACTTATCTTCACGTTGAATGTTCCCGTCGCGTGCATGGTCACTCCTGCGCTCCATCTTAGCCGCAGTCCATCCGCGTTCGGCCATGCTGCCGCAACGTGATTCTGTTGGACTGCAACCAGCTTTGTAGGCTGGTCCCGGAGGGGGTGTTCTGGCTTCGAATTTCTCCTGGCGCCGAACCCGGTATTCGTTACGATGGCTTGCCTTGAGACAGACGCGCGCAGTATGCGTCATCGCATGAGAGCGGATGAGCGGGAAGGACCAAATTTATGTCCAGCATGGATCGACGATCATTCATTCAACTGGCGCTCGCCATCGGCGCAACGGTGGCCTGGGGCGATGCGAAAGCCCTGCCATCCCAAACGGCATGGAAGGAACGGCGCGATCTCTTCGCCGAAGGAGTTGCGTCCGGCGACCCGGATTCCACCAGTGTGCTGCTGTGGACGCGCCGCTCGCCGGACATAGAGCCGGTAGATGAACTGCATGTCGAAGTCGCGGAAGATGATTCGTTTCGGCGCGTGATTGCCACTGCGAAGACGCCGCTCTCCGCCGATGCGGATTGGACGTGCCGCGTGCTTGTCGGCGGCCTCAAGCCAGCCCGCGTTTACTGGTATCGCTTCATTGACCGGCACGGCTACGGCAGCCGGGTGGGCCGCACCATCACTGCGCCCGCCGAGAACGATGCGCGGCCGGTGCGCTTCGCCTTTGTCAGTTGCCAGAATGCGAACCAGGGTGCGCAGAATGCATATCGCCGGATGATCTATGAAGATGAACGCGCGCCGGCCAACGAGCAGCTCGGCTTCGTGCTGCATCTCGGTGATTTCATCTACGAGATCGTCTGGTACCCCGAGGACCGGCCGCAGGGAATGTACGATCGCCGTCTGCGCGATATCGTTCGCTATCAGCATGGAGAGAAGATTCGGGACTTTCACATCCCGACTACCGTCGACGACTATCGCGCGATCTACCGGGCGTACCTGCACGATCCTGATCTGCAGGATGCGCGCGCGCGATGGCCCTTTGTCGACATGTGGGACAACCACGAGTACAGCTGGCTTGGATGGCAGGCGCTGCAGAAATTCGAAGGGACGACACGGCCCGCACAAACGCGCAAGGTTGCCGCAAACCAGGCCTTCTTTGAATACCGTGCCGCCCGCATGGCAAGGCCGGCCAGCACATCGCTCGCGAGCTTCCATCCTCCACATGTCGTCGATGCGCCGGTCACGCATTTCGATGAGCATGGACTGGGCCAGGAACCGAACAATCTGCTGGCGATCCGCAGCCTCAAGGGCTATCGCGCATTGCGCTGGGGACGCAACGTCGAGCTGATTGTCACCGACCAGCGCAGCTACCGGTCGGAGGACCCGATAGATCGCGCCGAAGCAGAACCGTTCTCGAGCGACGATTTTCCGGAGATGGTGCCGGAGGAAGCGATGGTGATCCTCGATGCGGGCCGTGCGTACAATCACGGCCAACCGCCGGATACGATTGCGTATGGCGGCACTCACATCCCCAACTTCCGCAAAGGCGATCCGCCGCAAACCATCCTGGGCGAAGAGCAGAAGCAGTGGTTTCTGGAGAGGCTGCGCGCTTCCAAGGCCACATGGAAAGTGTGGGGCAACACGACGGCGACGCTCGACATGCGCGCCGATCCGCAGAACCTTCCTCCAGGGCTGACGCGTCCATGGCCCGGCGCCGCATACGCAGGCTTCGGCGGCGGGGACCACAGCAGCGCGTATGTGGAGCGCGCGGAGATCTACGACTTTGTTCGCGAGCACGGCATCACCGGTTTCGCGACCATCGCGGGCGATCGCCACAGCTTTTGGGCGGGGCTCGCGGCGAAGGCGCTCCCGCCGCAGACCTTCGAGCCAGTCGGCATCGCCTTCGTTACCGGATCGATCTCCGCGCCCGGCGAGGTCGAAGCACTGGAGCATGGGTTTCCGAAGCAGCATCCGCTGCGTCCGCTCTTCCTGGGCCAGGCCCCCGCGGACCAGAAGCCGCAGCCCACAGTCAACATGCTGCTGCGCCACGGCGTGCGCTCGTGTCTCGAGTATCAGAAGACCGGAGACGTCGTGAAGGCACGCGCGGCCTCCAATCCGGAGCTGTCGCCACATCTCTCATTCGTGGATATGGGTGGCCATGGATACGCCGTGGTAAGGGCGTCGAGCACAGCTTTTGAGACGGAGTTTGTCTGCATCCCGCGCCCGATCGAGCGCGCCACAGGTGACGACGGAGGACCGCTGCTCTATCGCGTGCGACATCGCGCTAACGCATGGCGCAGCGGGCAAGTGCCCAGACTCGAACAGGAGATCGTCGAAGGCGATCCACGCTTTTCAGTCTGAGGCGAGCTTCGGAAATCTATCTGCCCACCGCAGCCATGCCGCGTTGGTCGTAGCGCTCGCCGGCTGCAACGCCTCGCGGCGCCAGCGCATCCAGCGCGGCCAGGTCGTCCTTGCTTAGGTTTATATCCACTGCATGGACATTCTCTTCCAGATATTTCTGCCGCTTTGTGCCTGGGATGGGCACGATATCCTCGCCCTGCGCCAGCACCCACGCCAGCGCGAGCTGCGAGGCCTTGACGCCTTTGCTCGCCGCCATCTCTTCTACTTTCTTCACCAGCGAAAGATTGCGATCGAAGTTTTCGCCCTGGAAGCGCGGTGAGTTGCGGCGGAAGTCATCGGGTGCGAGGTCTTCGAAGCGCTTGATCTGTCCGGTGAGGAAGCCGCGCCCCAGCGGCGAGTAGGCGACAAAGCCGATCTCGAGCTCGCGCACCGTGGGCAGAATGTCGTCTTCCGGCTCGCGGCTCCACAGCGAATATTCGGTCTGCAGCGCACTGATGGGATGCGTCGCGTGCGCGCGGCGGATCGTTTCCGGTCCGGCCTCTGAGAGTCCGAGGTAGCGTACCTTTCCTTCTTCGACGAGGCGAGCCATGGCGCCGACGGTTTCTTCGATCGGCGTCTTCGGATCGACGCGGTGCTGATAGTAGAGGTCGATGGTTTCGACGCCGAGGCGGCGGAGGCTGGCCTCGCACGCGCTGCGCACGTAAGCCGGGCTGCCATCCACGGCGCGGAAGGTGGGGTCTTCGATCTTCCGTACGACTCCGAACTTCGTCGCGATCTGCACCTTGCCGCGGTGCGGCAGCAGCGCGCGGCCCACCAGCTCCTCATTGGTGAATGGCCCGTAGATATCGGAGGTGTCGAAGAAGGTCACGCCCAGCTCAATCGCGCGATCGATGGTCGCCTCCGATTCGAACTGGTCGCCGGGCCCGTAGAACTCCGACATGCCCATGCAGCCCAGCCCGAGCTCGCTGACCTCCAGCCCCCACCGTCCCAGCTTCCGTTTCTTCATCGCGCCTCCAATGTGTGTTCTCATTCCATTCGATACGGCAGCGCGGACGGGGATGCCTCAAGTGGCTCAACCTCCTCCACCCGTTTCCTGGATTCCGAATGCGCGAGCCGCCCATGCCATCTGTAAAACTGGGCAGCCGAGCGCGTGTCTTTGCGGACCGGTGCTTGCCTCGCGCGCTCCGCTCAAGCGATCCTGTGAACGTTATGCAAGCTCCGCTGCTCGCTCCCTTTCGCATTGCGCCATTCTTCAGCCCGCGCCCCTGGGGCACACGGGACCTGTCGCCCTGGTACGACTTCCGGCCCACAGAGCCTGTCGGCGAAGCCTGGCTGACCGGCCCGCAATGCCTGATTGAAACCGGCGCGCAGCAGGGGCGCACGCTCAGCGAGCTGGCGAAGGCGTATCCCGATGCGCTGCTGGGCCCGCATCGCAACGAGGCCGGCGATTACCCATTGCTGGTAAAGATACTGTTCCCGCACGACAAGCTCTCCGTGCAGGTGCATCCGGATGACACGCTCGCGCAGCAGATGGGCGAGCCGCGGGGCAAGACAGAGTGCTGGTACGTGCTCGCAGCCGAGCCGGGCGCCTCTGTCGCGCTGGGGCTCAAGCCGGGCAGCACGCTCGAAGCCATGCGGCAGGCCATTGCCGACCACACCATTGAAGCCATGGTGGAGCAGGTGCCGGTAGCCAAGGGCGACATGATCTTTGTCGACGCGGGCACCGTCCACGCCATTGGGCCGGGCGTGGTGCTGCTGGAGACCCAGCAGACCTCCGACATTACCTACCGGCTCTACGATTACGGCCGTCCGCGTGAGCTGCACATCGATCGCGGTATAGCGGCTACCCGGCTGCACACTGCCGCCGGCAAGGTGGCTCCGAAGGTCGACGGCGCGCGCACCCGTCTGATCGAGCAGAAGTACTTCACCGTGGATCGGATCGAGGTGGATTCCAGGTCACCTTTCCGGTCTGAGAACTCGGCTGGACCCTCCGCCGGCGTGCCGCATGCGCTGGTAGCAGTTGAAGGTGCCGCGGCGCTCCATACGGAGGGCTGCGAGCCGGTCGATCTGCTTCCCGGCCGTGCGGTAGTGGTTCCCGCCGCCATTTCGGGATATCGACTGGAATCGGCTGGGGCTGCGTCTGTTATCCGATCCCAGCCACCTGCTCCAGTCTCCCGCTCGGAGCACGTTACTGTATCGTAACCGGCACCAGTTACGATACAGATTCAGTACCCCCCCACTGGCGCGTTAGTTGCATATTCTCGTAACCCCCGCTGTGCTTGAATAGGCGAACTTCCCATTGGCGGAAAGACGCAGTCCCGTTTAGGGACACACGTCACCTCAGTCATGGCCAATGGAGAGGTTTAGTCAGGCAGCCCGCAGCATGCGGGGCAGGCTGCCTCCCGGTTGGGCGCAGAGGCACCACTCGAAGGGTCCCTCGCAGCTCCTCCGGCAGCAGAAGCGGAGCGGATGATGAAACGGTTGCAGGGCGGATGTGGCATTGGTGCACTCGTGTGGCTGCGTGTTGCTGTGTTGGTCGTCGCTGCCTGCGTGGCAGGACAGGCCAGCGTGGCGCAGTCGCTACGCCTGGTGCCCAGCACCTCGCGCTTCGCGGGAGACGGCACCGGCAATCCCACCGTCGATGGGCCTGGCACTGCGAGGAACATTCCGCTGAACGCTCCGGCCTACGTGGCGGCTGACACCGCCGGAAATGTATACATCTCTGACACTGGCAACAACTGCATTCGCCGCGTAAACGCGAATGGCACCATGACGGCCCTGGTGGGGGAAGGCGCCGGTGATACCTGCACCAGTGCCGGCACCGTGACCACTTACGCCACCGGCGTGTTGAATCCCTCCGGCCTCGCTCTCAATGCTGCGGGCGATCTATTCGTAGCGGACACCGGCCACAACTGCGTGCGCCGCCTGAGTAGCGGGGCTATCGGCATTGCCAATCTGCAGCCGCTGGTCGGCAACTGCAGCGATCCTTCGAACGTCTCGGTTGCGCCCGCGCCCGCCGGGGTTGCGGTCGACTCCGCGGGCAACCTCTATATCGCGATCAACGACCTGGCAGACCACATTTATCAGGTTCTGCGCAGCAGTCCCTCGAATTACGCGGCCGTCTGCCTGCTCAGCGGGGCTCCTTCGGCTGCTGTTCCTGCCGGTGCTCAGTGCCCCGCCACTGCGACCGGGATAACGCTGAACGCACCCCAGGGCCTGACCATCGATCCCATCAATAATCTCTATATCGCGGACTCGGCCAACGCCTGCGTGCGTGAGGTGTCACCGGCCGGCCTCTCGTCCGTCGCCGCCGGAACGTGTGCGAGCGGCGGCACCAGCTCCAACGGCACCGTCCTGCAGACGCCGGTCAGCGTCACTTCGGACGCGGTGGGTCACCTCTATATCAACGACAACGGCGCCGCGAAGGTCTATGAGTTGCTCAACAACCAGCTCGCCGTGGTCGCCGGCAATGGGGGCAGTGGCGGCTACGTATCCGGTCAGGATGGAAGGGCTGCCGTATCCGTTGCGCTGCTCAACCCGCAGGGGCTCGCGGCGGACAAGACGGGTAACGTCTATGTGGCCGATACCAATAACAACATCGTGCGTATCCTCAGCCAGGGGCTGAGCTTTCCCGAGACAACCGTCGGCAACAAAAGCACCCTGCAAAACCTGTGGTTCATGATCACCGCCGCGGTGAACCTCACCTCCATACCCAGTGGCGATTTCCTGAATTTCGGCGCCAACGCCTGCAACGGCTCTCTGCCCGCGCCAACGGCGGGCAACATCGAAACCTGCCAGCTCAGCCTGAAGTTTGCCCCAACGCTGCCCGGGTTGCGCGCGGGGCCTCTGACCATCACCGACAGCACAACCTCGCCGGCGACGACCTACCGCTTTGGATTGAGCGGCATCGGCCAGAGCGCCCAGGCCATCTTCATTCCGGGCACCATCCAGAGCCTGGCGAAATCGCTTGCGACGCCATCGGCCATCGCGATCGACAGCGCGGGTGACGTCTACTACGCCGAGAGTGGCGGCGGTTCGGGCACCATCTCGGTGCTGCCCGCAGGCTCCTCGTCGCCAACGCAGTTGATCGGGCCAGGCGGTGGTGTTGTCACGCCGACCGCGCTCGCGATTGATGCGGCAGGGAACCTTTACATCGCCGACTCCGGCAACAATTCCGTTTTGCAGTACGACGCGAACGGCAACCTGAGCACGCTGGTCAACGGCCTGGACAATCCAGTCGCATTGGCGACCGATACGCTGGGCAATCTTTACGTTGCGGAGGATGGAGCAGCCCTCGATGTGCTCCAGATTTATGCCGGAGGGCAGAAGGCGGTCATCGCCGGCGGGGGAGCAATTCCTGCAGCGGATGGCGTGCCCGCGATCAGCGCGCAGTTCGTACAGCCATCGGCGCTCTATCTCAGTGCTGACGGCACGCTCTATGTGGCGGATCGCGGCGCGTACCGCGTCTATCGCATTGACGTCTCCGGGACCATCCACCGGTTTGCCGGGAATGGCACCACAACGGATACAAATCCGGGCACCCGCCTGGGCACTGGTCTGGCGGGCATTGCCGGGATCAGCGCAGATGCGGCGGGCGATCTCTACATCGCGGATGCCGCTACGCATCGCATCTTACTGGCCTTCAGCGGAGTGGCCCACAACCCCGAGGTATCCGTGCTCTCCGGCGATGGCACCGCGGGATATACCGGTGACAACGGACCGGCCGATATCGCAGAGCTGAACAACCCCGGTGCAGTGGCGGTGGATGGCGCGGCGGATGTTTACATTGCCGACACCGGCAACAACGCCCTGCGCGAGATCACCTACCAGGAGCCGACGCTCAACTTCGGCACAGTCAAGATCGGCCAGACCAGCGCTCCGATCAGGACCACGCTATGGAACGCCGGCAACTTGGCTCTCAAACCGATTGCTGCGATGTTCCTGGATTTGGGCAATCCGAACTTTGCGGTAGATGCAGGGGGCAGCAACTGCCCCAACATTATGCCGATGGGCGCTACCTGCGATCTCAGCTTTGTCTTCACGCCACAGGTCCCGGGTGCACCACTTGTTGATCACGCGAATCTGAATGACACGTCGGCCAATCCGAGCCAGATCATCACCCTGATCGGCATCTCACCGCCTCCGCCACTAGCCAGCATTGCCGCGCCCGCCGTGACGGTGGTGTACGGCGATCCTTACACGCTTGCCGCTGTCATCAGCGGGAACCAGGGAGCCGGGAACGAGCCCACTGGAAACGCGACCTTCTCGATCGGCGCGTCGACGCTGTGCGGCGGCGCAGCCGCTTCCCGCGAACGGCGCACTGGCCTGCTCGCCCTCGGCCACGCTTGAGGATGTCGGCACCTACAACGTCACCGTTTCGTATACGGGCGATTCCAACTATCCGGCAGCGACTTCGACCATCGTCCTGAAGGTGATACCGCGGCCGGTTACCATCACTGCCGATAACAAGACGCGCGCGGTGAACACGGCCAATCCGTCGCTCACCGGCACAGTGGTTAACGTCTTGCCGGGGCAGTCCATCACGGCCAGCTTCAGCACGCCAGCCACGACTGCGAGCCCGGCGGGAACATATCCCATCACTCCCGCATACAGCACCGGGGCGGGCACCAAGGCTTCGAATTACGCCATCACGGTAGTAAATGGAACATTGACCATCACCTCCAGCAGTGGCGGTGGAGGCGGCGGCGGTGGTGGAGGTGGCGGCGATGGTACAGGCGGCAGCTTCACGCTTGCGACTACACCGCCGGAGCAGGAGATCGACCACAATGGGACGGTGAACTACCCCGTCGCTCTGGTATCGACCGGCGGTTTTGCCGGGCCTGTAACGCTTGCCTGCTCGGGACTGCCCGAGGGTGCATCGTGTGCATTCGCTCCGGCCAGCGTAACGCTGGGTTCCGGCGCACAGGGCACGTCCACCATGACGATCACTGCCACAGCGGACAGCACCAATGTGCCGAAGGTCTTTGGAAAGGTAGACAGCGGGCCACTCGCGCCAACTGGCGGCAGCTCACTGCTGCTCGCCTGGACCATGCTGCCGCTGGGCCTGTTTGGCTCGACCGGTGGATGGTTGCTGGGTTCGCGCCGCCGCCGCCTCCTGCTGCTGCTTGTGCCCTTCGCATTGCTGGCCGGGGCGCTTGGCATGTCGGGCTGTGCGGCTCCCAGCAATTACAAGATCTACACCGTCACCATCACCGGCACCGCCACGAGCGGTGGCGCAACCATCACGCAATCTTCGACTGTCGACCTGGTACTGGCCCGCTGATGCTCCAGACTGGCCTGCTGTCTCACCTAACCGCCGAGCCGCAGCGCACGCATTGCGGGCGGACTCGACCGGCGCTCATCCGCGCACGCTGCTGCTGAGGGAACACTGTTCATGCGTCATTGCACCAGAGCTACGCTGAGTCCGATCGTTCAAGGTCTGCTTGCCGCGGGCTTGTGCGCGCTGGCTGCAGCCGCTCAGCAAGCCCCGGCACCCGCTGCGCCGGCGCCTGCGATTGCGCCCCTCCCCGCTCCAGATGCGACGGCGAAAGCATGCGGTGCTGCCGGCTGGCGATCCTGACGCGGATGCGGCGCGGGCGACCCGGGCTGGTGCCCACGACACAGGTGTCTCGACGCCGGACGCAGTAGCGCCGGAGGCGTCCTCGACGAGTGGCGATCAGACCGCCACGCCGGCGGCGGCAGATGCGAAGCCGGCGCAGGATGCGGCGCAGAATGCAACCCAGGATGCAGCCCCGAGCAGCGAGACGAAGCCGGTCGAGCAACCTGCCAACCTTGTTGTTCCAGCCGCGGCGGATCCCAAGCGGTCGGCAGACGCAATAGAGCAGCGCTTCGTTCCCGACCAGCCTCCGGCCCCACTGACGCCCGACCATGACAGCGATCGACCAACGCCGCCCGATCCGCCCGCTACTCCGCCCCCAGCGGTGGATACTCCGGCACCGACACCGGCTCCAGACTCGCCGGCACCGCAAGCTGCATCGCCCGCAGCGGACGAAAACACATCAGCGACACAGCAGAGTGCGCCTGCGAATTCCCCAGATAACGCGGCACCGCAGCAGAGTACGCCGGCAACAGCACCTGCTACTCCCGATGCGCCCGCGCCGGACTCGTCGGCGCCGCAATCCACAGCGCCCGCGCCGGACGCAAACACGCCAGCCACACAGCAGAGTGCGCCCGCAAATTCGCCAGATAGCGCAGCACCGCAGCAGAACACACCGGCACCAGCACCAGCTACTCCCGATGCGTCCGCACCCGCGCCGGGGAATGTGACATCGCCGAGCACTCCTGCGGCCGACACAGGCGCGACAGCGCCCGTAGCAGCGCCGGACGCAACACCGGCCTCCGCGCCCGTCTCTGCCCCGCAGGACCAGGCACCCGCAGCCCCGGCTGCCCCGGACAATCAGGCGGTCAATCCCTCGTTGCCGGCGCCGCAGGTGAATGAGCTGGAGCCACCGCCGTCCTCGCGCGTCGACATCTTCGCCGGCTACGCCTATCTGCGCCCCAGCGGCAGTGTCGGTGCCTTTAGCTTTCCCAGCAACAACACACGCGGATACATCGCGAGCGGCAGCTACTTTTTCACTTTCAATCGGCGCTTGGGTGTGCAGGCGGAGTTCTCACACAGCGAATACCCGCTCGGCACCACCGGCTCATCGCCCGCGCCGCCCTTCGTGCAGCTCGGCGGCTTGACGGATTCGTTCTACACCGTCCAAGCGGGGCCCGTGTATCGCTACTTTGTCGGTGAGCACCTCGTCCCATTCATCCATTTCAGCGCGGGTGGCGCGAAGGTGGCGGGACCCAAGTTTCAGCCGCCTACCTGGGGCTACGGCTTCAATTACGGTGGCGGTATCGATCTCCTCTTGCCCCACTCACATGAGCATGTCGCCTTCCGGCTCGCCCAGCTTGACTTTGCCTACATGCACGCCGATCAGGGCGCGCTGCAGCAGTACGATCTCGCGGGCGGAACCCAGACCGTGACCGCGCTGCGCCTCTCCGCCGGCCTGGTCTACCGGTTTGGGGAGATGAACCCTGCCCAATCGAAGAGTCTGGCCTGCGACGCAACCCCCTCCGAGGTCTACGCTGGTGAGCGCGTCACACTGGCCGCCACCCTGCGCAATTACCGCGATAAATCCAAGAACCCCTTCTTCTTCCGCTGGGAGTTGAGCGCTGGCAAGCAGCAGGGCTTCGGACCGGTCATCTTTGTCGACACCACCGGCCTCGCTGGTGGCACCTATCACGCGACTGCGCATATCTCGCCCAAGGAAAAGGGCAAGCAGTTCGCCCAGTGCTCCACCGATTTCGTGGTCAAGTCGTCGCCGGCACCGACGCTGAAGTGCTCGCCGGATCCTTCGACCGTGACGCCGGGCGACGTCTCCACTATTACGGCCTACGCAGCCAGCATTGCCCAGCGGCAGCTTACGTACAGCTACACAACTTCCGAAGGCCAGATCAACGGCAAAGACAACACGGCGCAATTGCACACCGACGGTCTGCCGCCCGGTGTTGCGACCGTCACCTGCCGAGTGGTGGACGACCTGGGCCAGACGGCGGTGGCCACGACCGAAGTCACCATCGCTCCGCCTGCGTTGCCGCCCGCGCCGAAGGCGCAGCCGATGTGCACGGTCTATTTCAACCGCGACATGCGCCGTCCAACTCGCGTGGACAACGAGGGTCGCGCCTGCCTCGACGATATCGCTCTCACGCTGGAACACCAGCCTGAGGCGCGACTGGTCCTGGTCGGCGAGCACTCCGACAGCGAGGTTGACGGTCAGCTCACGGCTGCGGAGCGCGCCATGAACACCAGGGCGTATCTCGCCAACGAGAAGGGGATCGATCCATCGCGCGTGGACGTCCGCACCAGCACAACGCCGGGCCGCCAGGTCCAGACCTATCTGCTGGCGCCGGGCGCGGTCTTCGACCAGCCGACGGAGGGCCGCATCGACGAATCGAAGATCAAGATCCACGGGCAGCAATACGCTCACCAGCCGATGCGCGCGCCACAGAAGGGTCCGGTGGGGCAAGGTGTATCGCATCCACCGAAAAACTAAAGTGCCGCCGCTGTCGGCCGATTCGGCGGCGGCTTTAGTTTTCGGACCCTCCGCAGGTCCCAGAAAGTACCGTACAGAGTGCCCGAAAGTGCTTAGAATGTGTAACACCTAGACTTTCGTGATATTGAGGGAAGCGACCTGGGGGCTTACCGTTGAAGCATCCCCGGTTGCTGGCCGACCCAGGTCCGCAAAGTTTGAGCCGGTACCAGGTTGAGGATGAGCGGACTTCTGGATCTTCTATCGTTGGGCTCGCTGGTGCTCCTGTTTACCTCGATTTACAGGAAGCGTCCAACGCTCCGCGTCCGCTATTGGCTGATCGGCTGGTGCCTGATCCTGGTGCATTTTGCCGGACTGCTCCTGCGTCCTGCTTCCAATCCGGGCCGCGCCAGTCAGGATTTCCTGGTGTTGGGCTCGCTGGTGCTCGGCGGCATCTTCTTTCTGTTGTCTACCAGCTCTGTGCGCTATGCTCCTGGCCGCTGGTTGGCGGTTCTGGTGACGCTCGGGATGCCCTGGCTGGCCACTACGGCTGCCGCGTGCTTCCTGCCCGAGGGAAGCCGCCTGCTCACGCTGAGCGCGATTGCCGGCGAAGCGGCGACGCTGATCGTGGCCTGGCGCATCTCGCAGCGACGGCCCCTGCTGCGTGGAACCCTGGCATTGTCGGTTGCGGGCTGCACCGCATGGCTCAGTTACAGCATCGTCCACCATCATGACGGGACGGCACTCGACGTCATGCTGACGCAGGTCTATCTCCTGCTCGCGCTGCTCTATAGCTTCGAAGTCACGCGCTTTACCGCGGGCGTGCGTACGGTAGTCCTCAGCCAGTATGCCTGGGCTGCGGTCTGGATTTCGGCGGCCGCGACCGAGGCTTTATGGCCGGCGGTCCAGGTTCCCGGGCAGGTCTGGAACCTGCCCAAATATCTGGTTGCGGTTGGCATGATCCTTACCCTGCTCGAGGAAGAGATCGTGAGCGCCGAGGACGCCGGCGCACATTACCGCGTGCTCTTCGAATCCAACCCGCACCCCATGTGGATGTACGACGCGGAGACGCTGGCGTTTCTGCACGTGAACGATGCGGCCGCGCAGCAATACGGATATACGCAGGAAGAGTTCGCGCAGATGACCATGGCGGATATCCGGCCGGGCGAAGAGTTCTCGAAGCTGGTGGCCGAGTTGAAGTTCAGCTGCGAGAACCCGCTCAACGGACCGTGGCGCCATCAGCGAAAGGACGGCAGCTTCATGCTGGTGGATATCGCCTCGCACCAGCTTGAGCATGACGGACGCAAGGTCACCTTTGCCTTGATGCAGGATGTGACGGAACGCGACCGGCTGCACGAGCAGCTGGTGCATCAAGCGAACCATGACATCCTTACCGGTCTGCCCAACCGGGCGCTGCTCGAAGATCGCATTGCCCAGACCATCGCCTATGCCAGCCGCTACGGCAATAAGGCAGCTCTGCTCTGCCTGGATCTGGACCGGTTCAAACAGATCAACGACACCTATGGCCACGCCATCGGGGACATATGTCTGCAGGAGATTGCGCGCCGCCTGAGCTCGCGTGTGCGCGCCGTGGATACAGTGGCACGTACAGGCGGTGAGGAATTCACTGTGCTGCTGCAGCAGATCGCCGAGTCAGAAGATGCCGAGCGCGTGGCCGCCGACATACTCCGCGGGCTGAACGAGCCCTATCGGCACAACGGCATCGACATCGACCTCACGGCGAGCCTGGGCATCGCCGTTTACCCGGATCACGGCACCGATCCGTCCGTGCTGTGGCGCGACGCGGATACGGCGATGTACCGCGCCAAGAAATCCGGCGGCAACCAGTACATGTATGTCTCGCAGGAAATTTCGGCGGCCACGCTCGAGGCCTCTGAGCTCGAGAAGCATCTGCGCCGCGCCCTGAAAGACGGCGGACTTGAGCTGCACTACCAGCCGCTCTACACGCGGGACGGCCAGCTCTGTGGTCTGGAGGCTCTGGTACGTCTGCATCATCCCGTGCTCGGCCTGGTCTATCCGGATCGCTTTATTCCTATGGCGGAGGAGAGCGGTCTGATTGTGCCGCTGGGGAACTGGGTGCTCGATGAGTGCTGCCGCCAGAGCCGCGAATGGCAGGATCGGGGTTTCCAGCCGGTGCGGATCGCCTTCAACGTCTCGCCGCTGCAACTCACCCGGTTTGACTTCTCCAGCTACGTGATCGAGCGCCTCCGCCACTACAAGCTCTCGCCTTCGGCGCTGGAGATCGAGGTCACCGAGTCCACGGTGATGCGCAACATCGGTCAGGTAGCGAAACAGATCGACACGCTGGCACGTCTGGGCATCCACTTTTCGGTGGACGACTTCGGAACTGGCTACTCATCGCTCGCCCATCTGCATCAGCTACCGGTACAAACGCTGAAGATCGATCGGTCTTTCGTCGAACGCATCAACGAGCCCAACGGCACCTACTCCATCGTGCAGGCTATCGTCTTTCTCGCGCACAGCCTCGGACTGATTGTGGTGGCGGAAGGTGTCGAGCGCGAGGACCAGCTTAGCCGGCTGTGGCAGCTCGATTGCGATCGCGTGCAAGGGTACTACTTCTCGCGGCCGGTGCCTGCCTCGGCAATTGTCCGGCTGATGAGCGAGCGAAAGCGCATGCCGGTGGCCTCCGTCGGCGCGCCGCGAGAGCAGCTTGCGCAGGTTCCCGAAGCCGCCGTGTGAGCGCGCTGCAGAACTATTTCAGAGTCAGCACGACGATGCGTCCATCCGACTGAAAGCTGCCGCCGGTCGCTGTCCTGGCGGTGGTGAGGGCCTGGGTCGGAGTCACATAGGCCGCGGCCAGCAGGTTTCCGGCTGCAGCGAAGCTTTGCTCCAGAAAATCACGTTCTTTGTCGATCTCGGGGTCGAT
Organism: uncultured Acidobacteriaceae bacterium; assembly: GCA_963757575.1. Classification (GTDB taxonomy): domain Bacteria; phylum Acidobacteriota; class Terriglobia; order Terriglobales; family Acidobacteriaceae; genus KBS-83. Next base: position 92,150 of record CAVWSD010000001.1, on the reverse strand, counting down.
CTTGTGCGTGATTCCGTTGTTCCGCTGATCCTTCTCAAAGCCGATGTCGTGCGTGGATGACCCGACCCACAGGAGTTTTCCGTTCACCGCCTCAGGCGATTTCCAGACGCGCAGATGATGCCTCTCCGCTGCAACGGTGATGGGATCGGCGCGAGCATAGGAGAGGTCCTGCGGTCGATTGAAGAGATACAGCGTGCTCATGGGCATCTCCAGATAGGACTTATGCTGCAGAGTCTGGATGATGCCGTGGACCACGGCATCCTGATCGCTGCTGTCCACCCGTACCCAGCCGGCGTTTTGGAACGCCTTCTCCACCTGCTCCTGGCTCCCGATCATTGCAAAATTCACCATGTCGCCGAGATTGCCTTGCTGGTCCTGGACGCGTCGCGGAATTGCCGCGAAGATCGCCGGCGTTATCGCGGTGGCGAGCTTACCCTCACTAGCGGCCTGCTCCTTCGCCTGCTCGGGTTTACGCGACAACTTCATGCCGACCGCGTAGCTCCCGGTAGCAGTCAGGTCGGAGCTCACGTTGATGCGCAGGAACAGCTCGCCGGTCGATGTCACCTCCAGCGTTTTGCTGGCGCCGATGTCGAATGGTACGGTCGCCGCGTTGCTGCCTATCCTTGCCACCAGTGCGCCCACGGGTGAGCTATTGTCGGGGAACTGCCGCAGCAGGTCCTTCCATCCCCGGGCGCTGCCATCGGCTGTTACGTTGCGGCCATCGCTCAGTGCGATATTGCCAGTTGCCGTGAAGGTGATCGAATCGCCGGGAGCGACGATGAGCTGAGTATCCACCCAATCGCTTCCCGTCACGGTTACGGTCAGGCTGTTCTTACGCGCCTGCAGGCTTGCCGCAGTGGGCTGCTCCAACGGGATCGTCTGCACTCCGGGCACCGGCGCGCTGGCGGCCTGCTGGTCGCAGCGCGCAGAGACAACGCCGGCAGCAGCCCAGACGAGAAGAGATGTCAGGGCGATTGCTCGCCGCGCGTTCTGCCTTTGTCGGAGCACAGGAGGTGCCATGGCATATGTCTACCTACACATGGCCGCTTGCGGCAAGCTGTCCGGGGAACCGGGCTATTCGAAGTGGCCGGTAGCTGAAGCATTCCCGGCAAAGCTCCGCAGAGATTCAGCCAGGGCACGGACATCCTCTTCGCGCAGCTCATAGGGCGGCAACGCGTCCGGCAGCACATGTGCCGGCGATGCGCCTTCCTCGCGCAGCCGCCGGCGAAGCGATGCATGGATCGCCTTCATGCCGGTTGCCTCGCACAGTGCCGCAGCATTCTGCACCCGCACCCCGGAGCCGCCCATGATTTCGATACGGCTGCCGGCACGCTCCACCAGTCGCAGAACCGCGTCGATGCCTTCGGTGATCCGCTCAGCGCCTCCCGAGGTCAACACAATGTCAGCGCCCGCTGCGATGACGTCCTCGAGGGCAGCGTCGAGATCGCGGGTCACGTCGAAGGCGCGATGGAAGGTGACCTGCATTGGCCGCGCGATCTCGACCAGGTGACGGGTCACCGGTACCTCGATCGTGCCTACGCGGGTGAGAACGCCCAGCACCACGCCTGCCGCGCCTGCGCTTTTTACAAGCTGAATATCCCGCTCCATGGCGCGCAACTCACCGCTGCTGTAGCAGAAATCGCCGCCACGCGGACGGATCATGCAATGAACTGGGATGGCCACGGCGGCCAGCACCTGCTCCAGCATTCCCAGGCTGGGGGTAATTCCGCCATCGGCCAGCTCTCCGCAAAATTCAATACGGTGGGCTCCCCCGCGGGCCGCGATCTGGGCGTTGGCGAGGGTCTCGACGCAGAGCTCCAGCGTCGGCTGCAGGGCTCTGGTGGGGGCTAAAGATGCAGTCGGCGCGTGGGCGAGCATGCCTTTCCAACATACCGCAGTATTGTGATTCGCGCTGCTTCCCGAAGTACCGTGCTTGTTGCGGCTTGCGATACTCTGGCTTTCGCTCCGCGAGGTGTTCATGGGTTCTTTCATCTGGCGCGCCTGCGCTGCTCTGTTCGTGCTTCTGCCTCCACTCGTAATGGCGCAGCCGGTTCCCACGCCGCATCCCTTCGTCGTCAGCCAAGGACATTTTGAGCTGAACGGGAAGCCCTTCCAGATCATCGCTGGCGACATGGACTACGTGCGCACGCCGCGTGCCTACTGGCGCGATCGCCTCCGCATGGCGCACGCCATCGGGATCAACACCGTGATGACCTATGTCTTCTGGAACTTCCACGAGGCGCAGCCTGGTCAATACGACTTCAGCGGGCAGCGCGACGTCGCCGAGTTCATCCGCGAGGCACAGCAGGAGGGGCTCTACGTCATCCTGCGCCCGGGCCCCTACAGTTGCGGGGAATGGGATCTGGGCGGCTATCCGGCATGGCTCCTGCGCGACCGCAATCTGAAGTTACGCAGCCTCGACCCCGCATACCAGAAAGCCGCCAGCCGCTGGATGGATCGGCTCGGCCAGGAACTGGCGCCGCTGCAGCTCGATCACGGAGGGCCCATCCTGGCGGTGCAGGTTGAAAACGAATACGGGTCGTTTCAGGATGCGAAGGAGAACGACCACGCATACATGGAGCGCGCGCGGCAGATGGTTCTGCATGCGGGCTTCACCAGCGCACTGCTCTACACGGCGGATGGCGCTGAGGAGCTGACGCGCGGCTCGCTGCCTGGGCTGCCCGCCGCGGTCGACTTCGGCACCGGCGACGCGGAGCACTCTTTCGCGCTCTATCGCAAGCTGCATCCCGAAGGACCCTACTTCTGCGCAGAGTACTGGGCCGGCTGGTTCGATCACTGGGGTGCGAAACACGAGCACACGGACGCCGCGAAACAGGTGGCGGAGATTCGCTGGATGCTCAAGCAGGGCTACTCCGTGAGTATGTACATGGTCTTTGGCGGCACCAGCTTCGGCTGGTTCAGCGGCGCCAACTCAAACGGCCATAACTACCAGCCTGACGTGACCAGCTACGACTACGACGCGCCCATTGATGAAGCGGGGCAGCCGCGGCCGAAGTTCTTCGAGATACGTAAGGCGATTCAGGAAGTCACGGGTGTTACACCGCCGTCCGTGCCCACGCCGCCTATTCTTGGCTCCCTGCCGGCGATTCCGCTGACCGAGAGTGTGTCGCTGTGGGATTCGCTGCCTGCGCCGATGCGATCGCAGCACCCGCTCACCATGGAAGATCTCGGTCAGGATTTTGGGTATGTGCTCTACAGCACCACGCTGCGCGGTCCCGCGTCAGGCGAACTGGTACTCGATCAGCTCCATTCCTATGCGCGCGTCTATCTTGACCATAAGCTCATCGGCATACTCGATCGCCGGCTGGGCAAAATGTCTATGCCCCTCCACCTGGAGAAAGCCGATCAGCATCTCGACATCCTGGCTGAGAACTCCGGCCGCGTGAACTTCACGGCTGTGCTGCGGACCGAGCAGGCGGGCATCACGCATGGCGTCAGCTTTGCCGGCCAGCCTGTCACCGGCTGGGAAAACTATGCGCTGCCCTTCAATGATCCCGCGTCGGCGCATTTTGCACAGAAGGCAGCGGGCTCCGGGCCTGCGCTCTATCGCGGTACATTCTCGATCGGTAAGCCGACGGATACTTTTCTCGACATGCGCGCTTATGGCAAAGGACAGGTTTGGGTCAATGGCCACGCGCTTGGCCGCTACTGGCGCATCGGGCCGCAGGGCGGCCTCTATCTTCCCGGAGCATGGCTGCATCCCGGCCGCAATGAAGTTGTGCTGCTCGATCTCGATGGCGGTCCCGTTCCGCCGCTCAGCGGCGTGAACCATGCTCTGATTGATGAACCGATACGCGCGGAGAAGTTCGGATCCCAGCAGTAATGATCGGCACTTGTGGCTGGCTGGTCCCGATGTGTAGAGTCGGAGCCACACCCTCTTCTGGTCAGCGCGACCGAGGATATCTTCCCGATGTCGTCTTCTTCTGACGCGTTCTCCTCGCACCTGCGCAGTCAAACGCGCCGCGAATTTCTGCGCCTTGCCGCCGGCACTGCTTCGGCTACGGCCGTGTCCACTCTGGTGCCCTCGGCCTTCGCTGACGGCATTCAACCGCGGCCGCGCACCGTGGTTGTCACCTTTGGGGGCGGCGCTCGCGATGAAGAGACCTTCGCTCTCGAAGGCCAGCAGAACATCCCGCATCTTCTGAATGAGCTCATCCCGCAGGGGACATTTTTTACCCAGGTAGTGAACCGCGGCATCCTCGGCCACTACGTCGCGACGGCCGGCATCGTCACCGGCTGCTACGAAACGTTCGACAACTTCATCGCGCAGCCTACGGGCAATCCCACCGTCTTTGAATATTTTCGCCGCGGTCTTGCGCGGCCGATGGATGATGCATGGGTCATCGCGCCCAGCAACGGCTTTCAGCAGATCGGGTTCAGCCGTCACGCCGGGTACCAGGGGCAGGGAGCCGGCGTGATCCTGCCCAAGCAACTGCTCGCTGCCGCGGTCAACAGGCAGCATCCGCAATCGCTGGTCGATTATGAGCACCTGCTGCAGGACAACTACGAGATGCCGGTGTACCGGCCGTCGCTCTCGCAAAGCGACGGCGAGCTGCATCTGGAGCAGCTCGCTTCCACCCTGCGGCTTTCGGTCGAAGACTTTACCCGCGACGCCCGTGCACTGGACAGCGCAGACGCGTTGTCGCTCTCCATCGCTCGCCGTCTGATGGCCCAAGTGTCGCCGTCGTTGTTGCTTATCACGCTGCACGACATGGATGTCGCTCACGCCGGAGCCTTTTCGCTTTACGTCGATGCGATCCAGCGTGCAGATCGCATCTGCAGCGAGCTATGGACCACCATCCAGACGACGCCTGAGTACAAAGACCGCACCGCGCTGCTCATCATGCCGGATTTCGGACGCGATGCAGACGGCGATCCGGGCGGCAACGGCTTCCAGCATCACCGCACCGGCGGCGCCATGGCGCGCACCACCTGGCTGCTCGCACTCGGGCCCGGCATTCGGCAGAATGTCACCGTCGATCGCGCGATCCAGCCCATCGACCTTGTCCCAACCATCGGCAAGCGCCACGGCTTCGAAACGCCATACGTCAAGGGCGCGCCGATCGCGGAGCTGGTGTGAGATGGCTCCGATGATGACTCCCGGTCAGCTCACCGCCGCCAGCTTCGCCAGCTATCCGCCGCAGGCGCGGGAATTTGCTATCGCGCATCTTGGCCTGCTGCAGCAGCTACCGGTCGCTGTAGCGCCGGCATTTTTACGCGAGATCATTGTCTTCGACTCGCGCTTTCCTGCCGAGCGCCACACCTTCGAGCGCCAGTGCGTGTGGCTGGAGTCGTTGACCTCGGAGGAGCGGTCGCGCCTGCTTGCGCCGTTCCGGCAAATCAGTGTGCCCGCCACTCTTGCCGCAAAAGACTGGGTCGGCTCGCCGCAGCCATTTCTCGAAGAGCTTACCGCATATCTCTGGTCCAGCAGCCAGATCGACACCTATCGCCGCGCCGCGCAGGACCTGCTTGCAGTGCCCCTGGACGCAACGCCGCAGAAGAATCGTTTCGTCATTGTCGTGGTTGGCAAAGATGCCAGCTCGGCGAGCCCACAGCTCTTTCGCAAGCTCGCTCCACATGGCATCACGCTGAACAATCTGCAATGGACGGCGGAGACGCCACAACAACTGCACGCAACGCTCCGGCAGCATGGCGGTTCGCAGGCCGCTCCCTATACGCGGTGGTACATCGATGGCGGCGATCCCTGGCCGCATGACGCCGCCTCGGTCGATCTGCTCTCCTACGCGCAGCTTCGTCCAGTGCGCGAAAACGTGCTGGATCGGATGAACCACTTTACGCAGTCCGGACCGGGCGGCGCGGAGGGCATGCGCAGCATGCTGGAGGGTCTGCACCCCGGAGAGTCGGGGGCGGATGCGGTCACCCGTGATCCGCTGATGCAACACTTCATCACCATGCTGTTTGTGGAAGGCTCCGGCACGCAGATCTACAGCACATCGTTCGTGCAGTGGGCCGCGCGAGAGACACTGCGCCGCGCCCAGCCGGAGCAGCTACTGGTGCGATTCGCGCCGCGGCAGCGCCAGCGAACGTTGAATCAGCTATTCGATGCTGCCACGAATGTCGAGGTGCCCGACCCTGAAGGCTCGCTGCGCGATGCGGATATCAGCGCCTATTACATCCTGCTCGACTTGTTGCGTATCGCTGATCCGGCGCACATCACTTTTCTCGCCTGGCGCGAAAATCGGAGCCATGCGGTGCTTATCTCGCCGCGTGCCCCCGCGGGGAAGAGCGACCCTGCTCCGCTCGATCTGACCACCGCGCTCGCGAAGTACGCCTAACGCACTGATGTCATCCGGAGCGACGAGAAGGACCCGCAGTTTCACCGTCGGTCGTGGACAGCCGCGTCATTTCACCTCCACTTCTGCCGCCCCACCTTCCACCTGCCGTGCGCGAAACATTCCCAGCGTGTTGTAACTCCATACCGGACCGCTCTTTTGGTCGAGCACGATTACGCCCCCCTCGCCGCCTTTCAGCTTCGCGACTTCGCCGCGAATCACATGCTCGGCGGCCATCGCGAGTGCTCATGCCTTTCATCTTCACCAGCGCGCAAATCTCCTTGGCCGCATCCAGCCGGATGAAGTATTCGCCCACGCCAGTCGCGGAGACGGCGCATGAGTCGTTCGCCGCGTAGGTGCCTGCGCCAATCACCGGCGAATCGCCCACGCGCCCGGGCAGCTTGCCCTGCATTCCTCCAGTGGAGGTGCCCGCGCTCACGTTGCCGTGGATATCGCGCGCGACTGCGCCCACGGTTCCAAAGCGATGGGCAAAAGGTACGGCACCGCGAGAGACTGCCGTCGTCTTCGGCGCAGCAGGGACGCCCGGTGGTCGTGGCGGAGTGGGCTTGCCCTGCGCATGTAGAACGCCAAGCAGCTCCTGCCAGCGCATCTCGGTAAAGAAATACGATGGCGGCATCTGCGGCACATGCTGATTGATTGCGAAAGTATCTGCGCCCGGCCCCACCATCATCACGTACGGCGAATGCTCCATCACCGTGCGGGCCAGCGCAATCGGATTCTTGGTCGTGCTCACGCCGGCAACGGAGCCGGCCTCGAGCGTCGCGCCATCCATGATCGCCGCGTCCATCTCGTTCCTGCCCTCGGCGTCAAATGCCGCACCGCGTCCGGCATTGAACAAGGGATCGTCTTCCAGCACCTCGATGGCCGCTTGCACGGCGTCGATGGATCGACCACCCTTGCTGAGCACCGCGGCCCCGGCGTCGAGCGCGCGTGCCAGCGATGCATGGTATGCGGTCGCGGTCGCGGCATCCATGTGTTGCCATTCCTCTTCACCTGCTCCACCGTGGATCGCGATCGCCCACTTCGTTGTGCGCGAGTTCGCTTGCTGGGCGAGCGCAGCAGATACAAACGCCACCAACGGAAGGAGCGGCAGCAGAAGCCGAATTCCCGCTCGAATCAGCATCGTCACTCTCCTGCCCCTGCCATCGATGGCAGCGTTGCTGTATCCAGCGTCTGGATGTGCAGCGCACTCTCAAGCGCCGCGGCAGTTGCGCCGCTCTTGAGCGAAATCGTGCGGCTCTCGCCCGGCAGCAGTGTGAAGGCGTTGTCAGCTGGCGTCACATCCTCATCGCCAAAGGAGATCCACACATCGCGGGCAAGCGTATCCGCATGCAGCGCCAACTCCAGACCATGCGCGCCTGCGGTCACGTGCGCGGTGACCTTCGCCTGCGGCAGGCTGAGCTCGCGCGCGGCGCGAAAGTAGAGTAGGTGGCGCGAAGCAGCTTTGCCATCCACCTCCAAAGTGAAGACGACGAGCGTTCTGGCCGGATCGGCGCCTTTCAGCAGCGCCTCATCGGTATGCGAACTCACTCGTGTGCTCGACAGCGGCGGCATGGTCACTGGAGTGGTCGCTTCCGAAAGCACGCGGCCATCGAAGCTCATCACCTGCATGTGCTCGCTCGCCTGCACCGGGGTGGTGCGGTCGTTCACCGCGTAGACGCTGGTTGCTCCGTCCTGCCGGATGGGTGCGATCAGCAGATCGTTGTAGAAGCGGCGCGCGTGGAACTGCAGCGCCTTCCACCTGCCGAAGGAGTCAATGCTGGCCCACGATGCAGCGGGCCAGCAGTCATTGAGCTGCCAGTAGAGTGAGCCCATGGACCGTGGACGACTCGCGCGCAGGTGCTCCGCTTCAACTTCGATTGCCTGTGCCTGCATCATCTGGCTCAGATAGACGAAAGCAGGGAAATCCTTCGGCTCGCCGTAGTAGCGCCGAAGGTAGACGAGCAGCCGATCGTTGCCGTTGCCATTCGCGAACTTCTGATGCGCGCGCATTACAGGAGAATCCAGAGTCTGCTCCTGCGGTGTTGCGAAGGCGCGAATGGTGCGCATGTCCGGCAGCGCCTCAAAGCCGTACTCGGAGACGAAGCGCGGCGTGTCCTTCAGGTAATCCTCGATCGGCGCGGAGCCTGACCACACGCTCCACGAGTGCACATCGCCGTTGTCGCTGTTATTAGCTTCTGTCTCGTGGTCCGCGCTCGGCGTGCTGGGCCAGTACGGGACCTCAGGGTCATGCACCGCGACCGTGCGTTTGAGGATGTCATCGAAGAGCAGGCTCATGCCAGTCTCGATCTTCGCGCGCTCAGCGGGAGAGATATTTTCCTTCAGCAGCATCCGGTCAGGCCATGCGTCCCATCCGGTCTCCACTTCGTTGTTGCCGCACCAAAGAGTCAGGCTGGGATGATCGCGCAGCCGGTCGACCTGTTCGATCGCCTCCTGTTCCGTGTTGGCACGGAAATCCGGATCGTCGGGCGGAATGGCCCCGCCAAACATGAAATCCTGCCACACCATCAACCCAAGCCGGTCGCACTCGTCGTAGAAGTCGTCGCTCTCGTAGTAGCCGCCGCCCCACAGCCGCACCATGTTCATGTTCGCGTCGCGTGCCGATTCCAGAATCCCGCGATGCTTCTCCGGAGTGACGCGATCGGGAAAGCTGTCGAAGGGAATCACATCGGCGCCCTTGGCGAAGATCGGTACGCCGTTTACCTCGAAGCCAAAGCTCTTGCCCCACTTGTCTTTTTTGCGCAGCAGCCGCACCGTGCGCAGGCCTGTTGTGCGCTCCGCGGTGAGGGTCTCATGGCCAGTTTTGAGTTTCGCGGACACATGGTAAAGGTTCTGCGCGCCATATCCCACCGGCCACCATCGCTCCGGATGATCGATGACGATTGGGATGTGCAGAGTGTTGCTGCCGGGGACGAGTTGGACGGCAACCTCAGGGACGGAGGCGTGCTCGCCATTCGGGGTAATGTATGCAACCGATACAGTTGCTTTACCGGACGACGAAGATTCAACCCGCAGTTGAGCATCGAGCGAAGCGGCGGTGTCGCTGACGGAGTTCTGAATGACGTGCAGAGTGTCTACTCGCGCCGTGTCCCATGTCTCCAGCCGCACCGGCTGCCATATTCCCTCGGTGACGTAGCGCGGGCCCCAGTCCCAGCCGTACTGGTACGCAGCTTTGCGAATGTAATTCGCGGTCTGCACGCCCTTCGGCTCGTCGCCAAATGCAGAGTCAAACTCGCCTGGCAACTGGAAGGCGCGCTTGAGCGTCGCCGGCAGCAACCGCCGGATGGGCGATGCGAAGCTCACAGTCAGCTCGTTTGCGCCGCTGTGCAGGAGGTTCCTGACCGGCACGCGCCAACGGCGAAACATGTTGTCGGCTTCCAGAATCTGCTCTCCGTTCAGCCGCACTGTCGCGTAGGTGTCCAGGCCATCGAAGACCAGGTCGACGTGCTCATGTGTCAACGTCGCCGCATCGACGTTCAACGTCGTGCGGTACTCCCAATCGGCAAGGCCGATCCACTGCAACTGCGCTTCATGCGCCCCGGTGAACGGGTCCACGATCAATCCGTTGCGCAGCAAGTCCGTCTGCACGGTTGAGGGAACAGCCGCCGCGTGCCATTGCTCGAGCGTCGGCGTGCGCGGCTGCATCCGGCGTGGAGGAAGCAAGGCGGAATTGCCAGCCGCCGACGACCACGCCGGCGGGGCCGGAGACGTTGCCGGAGCTGCTCTCGCCGCGGCATACCAGCGGGAACCATGTGCTGAACAGAGTAAGAAGGCCGACGGCGCAGGCGACGCGCCAAAGATTCGCGGGCTGCGCCGCGCCCGTCTTCCGCTGCCGCGTCTTGCGCGGCGCTGTCAAATGCACGCTGACTCCTAGCCTTGGGAGATGTCTGAACAGAATTCGTCAGGATAACGTTGTAAGTTGATCGTTCCAGCTTAATATGGACATTTCGCGAATCAACTCCAGGATCAACTGGTTTGGACAATGGCGAATGCTGCACATGGCATCGGCGGTGACTTCATCGCATGAGAATACTCCGGCACTCCGCAACGAGGAGAAGGATGAAAAACGGACATCGCTCTACGCTTGTCACCATCGCCATAGGGCTGGCTACACTGAGCGCAGCTTCAGCGGCGATCGCGCAGACGACAGTCAGCGCTCCTGACTCTAATGCGCCAACAGCCGCCACGCTGACGCCGGAGCAGATCGATGCGCAGTGGATTACGGCTAATCGCAAATACGACGGCGAACGCAAGCGCCTCCTGACCGATGTGGACAAGGCGGTAGCGGAGGGTCCCTTCCGGAATGACTGGCAGAGCCTGCGTGCGTACCAGGCGCCGGAGTGGTTTCGTGATGCGAAGTTCGGCATCTTCATCCATTGGGGCGTCTACTCCGTCGCCGGCTTCGGCAGCGAATGGTATTCGCGCAATATGTATCAGCAGGGCTCGCCGGACTTCGCGCACCACGTCGCCACCTACGGTCCGCAAACGCAGTTTGGCTACAAGGACCTGATTCCCAAATTCACCGCCGAGCACTTCGATCCGGCCGTATGGGCGAAGCTCTTTCACGATGCGGGCGCACGCTATGTTGTGCCAGTGGCCGAACACCACGACGGCTTTCCCATGTATCAGTCGAATCTTACCGACTGGTGCGCGGGCAAGATGGGGCCGAAGCGGGATGTGCTCGGTGAGCTGGCCACGGCCGTTCGCGGGGAAGGCATGCATCTGGGCGCCTCCTCGCATCGTGCCGAGCACGACTGGTTCTTCGACGGCGGCCGTCACTTCGCCTCCGACGTGAACGATCCGAAGTACGCCGCATTCTATGGTCCCGCGCAGCTCAATGGTGCAGACAACGGCGACGTTGGCGATCTGCCACGCGACTTCACTTACGTCTCGCAGCCCTACATGGATGACTGGCTCGCGCGCACGGCGGAGATCGTCGAACGCTATCATCCCGATCTTGTCTACTTCGACTGGTGGGTAGGTCAGCCGGACTTCCGCAGCCACCTGCAGCGCTTTGCAACCTACTACTACAATCACGCAGCCGCCCAGCATCAGCCAGTCGTGCTTTTCTACAAGCTCAACGACATGGCCGATGGCTCAGCCACGCTCGACATGGAGCGCGGCGGCCTCGGCGACATTCGCCCGCAGCCCTGGCAGACGGATACCTCGCTGTCCAATGGCTCATGGGGCTACATCGAGCACGACACTTACAAATCACCAGAGGCCGTGATCCACCAGCTTGCCGACGTCGTGAGCAAGAACGGCAACCTGTTGATGAACGTCGGCCCACGTCCGGACGGCACCATTCCGGAAGGCGCAGCGAATACGCTGCTCGCAGTCGGCGCGTGGCTCAAGGTGAACGGCGACGCAATCTACGGCACGCGGCCCTGGCGGCAGTATGGCGAAGGCCCGACCAAGTTCGAAGCTGGCTCCTTCCACGATACGGAATCAAAGCCCTACACAGCGGAGGATTATCGATTCACCACGAAAGACGGCGCGCTCTATGCTATCGAGCTCGGCTGGCCCAAGAGTGGCGAAGCGGTTATTCACGCGCTCGCGTCGGGTGTTGGCACGCGCGAGATTGCTTCGATTACGTTGCTTGGTTCCACTGCGCCGCTCACGTTTCAGCAAAGCGCGGACGGCGTCCACATCCATGTTCCGGCAAAGCCGTTAGGTCAGTATGCCTACGCGTACCGCATCATCTGGCGCTAGGGAGCGTCAGCGGGAAGGGAGATTGATCGATGAAACGTCTGGCATGGATAGTGCTGCTACGCAAAGGAAACCGTGATCTCCGCAGTCGCCTGTCGAAGCAGAGAGTAACCATCATGCTTACATTTATCCTCCTTTCTGCCGTCATCGCATTTCGCGTGCCCGCTGCAGTTGCTCTGAACGTTGACAGCCAGAGCAATGAAGCGACGACTGCCGGGACATCCTCTGCAGGCCAAGCAAAATGCGATACCAGCGATGTGCAGGACATTCCACGTGGCTCTACGATCGAGGCCGTGGTTACCGGATCCCTTGATTCGGCACATCTCAAGCCTGGCAAGGAAATCACAGCAAAAGTCGTGACCGACTGGGAATACACCGGTTGCAATCTTCCTGTCGGGGCAATGCTCTACGGGCACGTGATTGCCGCCAGTTCGTCCAAAGACCCCGATCGCTCGGAGATGGCGCTGGTATTTGATCAGGGACAGTGTGACGGGCATTCGAAAAGGCCGGTATCTCTTACCGTGATCGGAGTTGTTGCTCCATCAGATCAATTCGTTGGCATGCATAGCGCTCTGCCAAGTGAGGTAGCCGGGGGCGGCCGCAATATATCCAATTCTGTTGGTAATGGCGGCGTTGCCCAGGACGAAAATCTGAATCCCGGTGGTCTCCCGCGGACCGTTCATCCTGGCATCGTGGTCCGAATACCGAAGCTGCAACTCGAGCCCCATGGAGGGCCGGAATGCAGCGCCCGGATGATGAGTACAAAACGCAACTTCCGGCTGGAGTCCGGCTCAACCCTGATACTCACGATGCGGGCTGTCCCTGAGTAAGCTGCTGACCAACAAGCCACAGTCGAGCGAATTCACGAGAGATATCCGATGACAAACCCAGATTTCAATCAGCGTTCGTCTTGCTTGTTGCTCCGTGTGAGTCTGTTGTTGTTGGAGCTTAAGCAGCCATGATGCGCGCCTATCTGTCGTTGATTCTTGTTGCGCTCACCGCGACCGCAGCAATCGGGCAGAACTTCGTCGATGTGAAGCCTGCCCCGCAGCAGGTGGCCTGGCAGGACATGGAGATGGGCGCCATCCTTCACTTCGGCACCAACACCTTTCTCAACCGAGAATGGGGTGACGGCACGGCATCGCCGAGTGTCTTCAACCCACAGCATGTCGACACCAACCAATGGATCGAGGCCGCCCAATCCGCGGGCATTCGCTACGTCGTGCTGGTCGCGAAACACCACGACGGATTCGCGCTCTATCCCTCTGCGCAGACCGACTACAGTGTGAAGTCGAGCCCGTGGCTCGGCGGAAAAGGCGACCTGGTCCGCATGGTTTCCGACAGCGCGCGCTCGCATGGGATGCGCTTCGGTGTGTACCTTTCACCTTGGGACCGTCACGATCCCCGTTATAAGGATCCTGCAGCCTACGACAAGTATTACCTCGCGATGCTGGAGGAGCTTGCCTCTCATTATGGCGAGCTGACTGAGTTCTGGCTGGATGGCGCAGGGAGCGCGGGCCGCACTTACGACTTCGAAACCATCATCGACAATCTGCGCACCTATCAGCCCAATGCGCTGGTCTTTGCCGATGTTGGTCTTTTCAAATATGCCGACATTCGCTGGGTGGGCACGGAGAGCGGCAAGGTGGATTTCGAGAACTGGAACGTTGTCGATCGGGCCGGCTATCTGCGTTGGCGGCCTGTAGAAGCGGACACCCCGCTGCACACCGATCACTGGTTCTGGCATCCCAACGATGAAGCTTCGCTGAAGCCGGTTGAGGAATTGGTGAAGGAGTACGACCAGACCGTAGGTCGAGGCGCGCAGCTCATGCTCGGGCTCGCGCCCGATGATACCGGCCGCCTGCCGGCTGCGGATGTTGCGCGGCTGAAAGAATTCGGCGAGCGCATTCACCAGATCTACGGCAGCAATCTCGCATTGCACGGGAAGTATGCGAAAGATAGCGCCGCGGCCTTCGATGGCGATGCGAATACATATTGGGAGTCGCCAGCTCCGCCTCCTGGAAACGTCACGCCTGCAGTGCTTGCCATGGAATTTGCCCAGCCTGTCACCTTCGACCGCACGCTCATCATGGAGCGGCTGAACGATGGGCAGCACATCACTGCGTACCGCGTTGAAGTAGAAGAGCGCGGCCAATGGCGCCAGGTGGCACAGGCGCAGGCTATCGGCCATAAAAAGATCGACATCTTTCCCGCCGTCACCGCAACCGCGATCCGCCTTACGCTGCTCGACAGCAGCGGCCCTGCGCAGATCCGCGAATTTCAGGTGTACAACGGCGGCATCGCTTACTGAACATTTTTCGAGGAAGAGAGAAGCGCAATGTCCACCAGCACTCCGCACCGGCAATACGCGCATCACATGCTGCGCGAAATTTATGAGCAGCCCGCATCCCTGACCGCCGCGCTCGAGCCATTACGTTCGGGGCAGCGCGCTCGACGAAGCGTCGTTCGGCCCGGTCTACCAGTGGTTTCGCGACCACCACCAGATCGTCTTTTCCGCCTCCGGTTCCAGCCGCCACGCATCGCTTGCCGGCGAGATCATGATCGAGGATGTGAGCGGCATGCCAGTGGACGTCGAGTACGCGAGCGAATACGTCTACCGCGAGATCAATACCCTGACTAACCCGGGGATTATCGTGGTCTCACAGTCCGGCGAGACCGCCGACACGCTGGCCGCGTTGCGTGAGGCAAATCGCCGCCGGCATGGCACGATAGCAGTTACGAATGTCGAGAACTCCACCATGGCCCGTGAGGCGGAGATCAGTCTGCCCACCTGGGCCGGCCGGGAGCTTGCCGTGCCGGCAACCAAGAGTTTTACCGCGCAGCTGCTGGTGCTTAACCTGATTGCCCTCGGCGCCGGCGTAGCGCTGCAGACGCTCTCCGCTGAAACCCTGGCCGCGCATTTCAAGGAACTCGCAGCTTTGCCGGGACTGATTGCACGGCAGCTCGACGCCTGGGAGCGCCAGATGGAGCAGATCGCCAGGGCGCTTGAAAACGTGGAGACGTATCTCTTTCTGGGCCGCGGCATCCATTACGCCATCGCGCGCGAGGGTGCACTCAAGCTTAAAGAATCCGCTTATCTGCAGGCTGAGGGCTACCCCTCAGGCGAGCTCAAGCATGGTCCTAACGCTCTTGTCGGATCGACCGCAGCCATCGTCGCAATCGCAACTGTCGATCGCACCGAAGCCTGGCTCTGTAGTGCGCTACGAAAAAAGCGTGCAACTGCTGCACGATCTGAAGAAGCAGGGCGCCGCGGTCGTCGCGCTTGGCAACGCGGGCGATGAGGAAGTCGCCCGCGCCGCTACCCACTTCGTGCCGATCGCGCCCACACGCGAACACCTGCTGCCCATCACCGAGGTGATCCCGCTACAGATGTTCGCGTACTTCTGCGCCATCCAGCGCGGGATCGACGTCGACAGCCCCCGCAACCTGACTAAGGCTGTGCTGGCGGAGTAGTTGCACCTTACCGACCGGTCAGTAGGCATTGCCGACCCAAAGTTTTCGCAGCGAGTCGAGGAATGTGAACCGAACGAGAGCTGCAGGCTTCTGTGCGTCGTCGATCACTGCGGATTGTTGATCAGGGGGAACCAGTTCACCCTTTGGCAGAAGTCCGCCAAGTGCCTGGTTTTCTGGATCTCTCTGGGCGAGCGCCTGAAGCCCAAGCGAGCCGAGTTTCCCGAGCTGTTGAGCGCGCACGGCAGCGTCGCTCATACGAGGATTCTGCGCCATCTCGCGTTCCAGCGCGGGAGCTATCAGCCGCCACTCCATGAAGCGCTGCGTCAGGCGCGCTTCAGCTTCGGTGCTGTCGGCGGTCTTGTTCAATACCGCATCTACATCCTGCGCAATCTCAAAACGCGACGGCGGATCGGGCACCACTGTGTCCACCAGCCGGTCGAGCGGCGTATGTCCGTCCGTGTGCTGTCCTTTGTAGCGCTCGCCGAAGCTTACCGGCTCGAGCACGCCCGCCAGCATCGTCAACGCCGCGGGGTTGAGCTCTCCGCTGATGCTGCGGCGCATCATTGCCGGCCCGGTGATGTGCTTCAGCGCCGCCTGCTCCAGTTCGATGGAGATGCGCGGCAGCCGCTGGTACATCGAGGCCACGTCGCGGTCCGATTGCGGCGACCAGAAGCGCTCCGCCATCACCGCCGTACGCGGCCAGATGCGCGAATCGATGGTGCGCTCGTTCAATTGCTCCGCCCACATGCACACCTCGCCGCCCAGAATAAGCTTCTGCTGCTCCGGGGTTAGCGTCGTATCGGCCGGAATGGGATCGGCAAGGTAGTGTGTCTCGTTGGTCTTCATGGCGTCCAGGTAATAGGGCGCGGAGAGAATGCCGCGATAGCCCTGGCGCGCTCCGGCGGCCAGTGAATCGACGCCGCGCCACGACTGGACCATTACATTTTTAGGCAAGCCGGGCACCAGCACTTCGTCCCAGCCAACAGGCTTTTTCCCGTGCTTCTCGACGATGCCCACCACGCGCTGGCTGAAGTAGGTCTGCAACTGCGACGGTTTCTCAAAACCCTTGCGCTTCATAAAACGCGCAATGCGTGGATTCGAAGTCCATACTTCGCCATTCACCTCATCGCCGCCGATATGGAAGTAGGCGTCGGGGAAGATCTTTGTCATCTCGCCGATCAAACGGTTGAGGAACACATAGGTGGCCTCGCGCGTCGGGTCGAGTGCCTCGTCGTGAATGCCGGCAACATCCGGCAGATGAAATGGTCCTTTGGAACTGCCGAGCTGCGGATAGCCCACCATCCAGCTCACACTATGGCCCGGAATATCGAACTCCGGCACCACGCGAATGCCGCGAGCACGCGCATACGCGACAACTTCGCGCATCTGCTCCTGGGTATAAAACTCTTCGTTCGAGCCAACTCCGGTCAGCTTCGGATAGATTTTGCTCTCAGCGCGGAATCCCTGATCGTCGCTCAGGTGCCAGTGAAAGACGTTCAGCTTCACCATCGCCATGCCGTCAAGCGTGCGCTCAATCTGTTTCACGGGCTCGAAGTGGCGGCTTACGTCGATCATCAACCCGCGCCAGGGAAAACGGGGTGTGTCCTCGATACTCAGCGCAGGAATGGTCGCCGCGTTGTCTTTCAACTGCACCAGTTGCAGCAGCGTCTCCATGCCGTGGAACGCTCCGACCACCGTCGCGGCATTCAACGTGATCAGTTTGGGCGTGACGATCAGCGAATAGGACTCGTCTTCGTCGATCGACTGCACGGCGTTGCCCGGTCCTGCGACGTTGATGACAATGCCGGCGCTCGAGGGATCGCCTGCGACCTGGCTGGGAACGTGGGGCAGCGGCACGCCGCTCTCAAACTGCAGCCGCGTCATCATGCGGACGACGCCGCTTTCCAGGCGCGGGTTGTGGAAGCGGGCATACGCCGCGTGCATGCCCGGCTGCAGCGTAAAGCTGCCGGTGCCTGCTTCAAAGTGCGAGGGCAGCGGCATCAGCCCCAGTTCAGCCGCGCTCACGCTTCCCGCCTGCTGCGCCTGCATGCTGCTACCGCTCAGCAACATAGCCATCATCGCAGCGGCCGCTGCCGCTCCGCACAGTGTTTTCCCAACACCACACCAGTACCCGTTCTGCATTCCACTTGCCCCCTGTTGGCATCTCGTCTTCATACACGCAGCACTTTTATGCCGCGCTCTTCAAAGGGCGCAATCATCTCGTCGGTCGCGCCCGTATCGGTCACCAGCATCTGAATCTCCTGCACCGGGCAGATCAGCGCCGGGCTCACCTGGCCGATCTTGGTATGGTCGGCAACGACGATGACTTCACGCGCCTGCCTCTGCATCGCGCGGAAGATCACCGCCTCATCCGCCTCGAGTGTCGTTGCGCCGCGCTCCACATCCAGCCCCACGACATTGAGGAACACCTTATCCAGATAGACCTGGTTGATGAAGTGCACCGCTGCCGGACCGCTGAGCGAGAAGGACCACGCCCATGGCAGCACGCCGCCGGTGATGGAAGTGCGGATGCCCGCGTGATTGCACAGCTCCATCCCGATGTTGATCGCGTTCGTCACCACCTTGATGTTGGTCCGATGACGAATGGCGCGCCCGATCTGCGTAGTCGTGGTGCCCGCTGTGAGCCCAATGGTTTCGTTCTCCCGAATCAGGTCTGCCGCCGCCAGGGCAATGCGCCGCTTCTCTTCCGCGGCGCGCTGCTCGCGTGCCTGGAACGAGGTGTCATAGCGGAAAGGCTCATAAAGCAGCGGTTCCACCAGCGTGGCGCCTCCGTGGGTGCGCCGGACCAGCCCGCGCCGCTCCAGGCGGTTCAGATCGCGCCGGATGCTGGGTGCCGATGTCTCCGCAGTGGCCAGCAGATCTTCAATGCTGGCCGATCCCTTCTGCAAAAGGAGCCGCATGATTTTCTCTTCGCGATCGTCTGTCTTTACCGACATAGCTGTCTGCCGTTCTTATCCGATAAGTGCAACTGCATTTTGCGCCTGGCGCCCCTGGCATATGGGAACGTCCATCAGATAGCGGCGCTGGCCCTCGCAGTACACAAAGATTCGCCGCTGCGTCTCGACGTCCGCCGGGCATAGTAGAAGATCGATTCCCGGCGAAGCGTAATGTACGCGAAGATCACTATCCAGGCGCCGGGAAAAATCTGCATGGTCACGTCCGGTGTAGAGTGGAGGCTTCTGGCTCTGCCGACCATCACGTTTTGCCAGAACGAGGAAGGATGCGGCACGCAATGTCAGAAGCGATGGGCCAAGCCTACAACACGAAACTACAGATGCGGGGCCAATTTTTGCTGATTTGAGGCAAAATGATCACAGAAGTGTCCAGCAAATTGGTTGAAGGTCAATTTTCGATCGGGGTCGATCTCGGCGGCACCAACCTGCGGGTCGCGGTGTACCGCGCCGGGAAGCAGGTAGCGGAGCTTATCTCGCTGCCCACCCGTCTTTCCCAGGGCCGCGAACGTGTCATTCACGATCTCAAGGAGGCCGTGGTTGCGCTGCGCTCGCGGTTTCAGGTGCATGGCGAGTCCGCCGGTATCGGCGTCGGCAGTCCGGGTCCACTGGAATTGCCCGCGGGGGTCATTCGAAATCCGCCGAACCTGCCGGGCTGGGACGGCTTCCAACTCCGCGCTGCGATAGAAGAAGCAATCGGCGAGCCGATTTTCCTGGACAGCGACGCCAACGCTGCGGCGCTTGCGGAATTCGAGCTCGGCTCCGCCCGCTCCGCCGGCATTCACTCCCTCTGCATGCTCACGCTCGGCACCGGCGTGGGCAATGGCATCATCCTCAACGACCACATCTGGCATGGCAATAACGGCATGGCAGGCGAAGCCGGTCACCTGATGGTCGAGCCGGACGGCATGGCCTGCCCTTGCGGCGGCCGTGGCTGCGTGGAGTTGTATGCCTCGGCCACCGGAGTCGTTCGCATGGCTCGGGAAGCGAACGATCCCATATTGGCAGCCGCGCTGCCTAGGAATGCGTCCGAGTGGACCTCGCACGCCGTTGCGGATGCCGCAATCGCGGGAAATGCCACCGCCATTGCTATCTTTGAACGCGTCGGCCGCGCCATAGGCATTGCCTTTGGCGGAGTGGCCAATATGCTCAATCTGCCGCTCTATGTTGTTGCCGGCGGCCTATCGAACGCATGGGACCTGTTCGCGCCTGCCATGTTCGCGGAGATGCGCCTGCGCAGCTATGTGTATCGGCCTACTGCGGCCGGACCCGGCGATCCGCTCGATGCGCCCGGCAAGAGCTTTGTCCGCCGCGCCGAACTGGGATCGGATGCCGGCATTCTTGGCGCATGCCTGCTGCCGTTCACGCACGATGAGGAAGCCCTGGGCCGCAGTATCGCCCAACCTACTGAAGCATCCTGAAAGAGGTCTGCACACGATGGTCACTCGCCGTACATTTCTGGGAACGCTCTCACTCGCCGCCTGTTCTAACGTCGCGCTTCCACGCGGCCTTGCCGAACGCATGCTGCACGCTGCAGGAGCGACTGACAGCGAGGATGTAACCCAGCACGTCAACATCAAGGTCGGTACGGGCGGCCACGGGCACTGCTTCCCCGGCGCTACCGTTCCTTTTGGCGCGGTCCAGCTCAGTCCGGACACCTACGACGACGGCTGGGACTGGTGCGCCGGCTATCACCGCAGCGACAGCTCCATCATGGGCTTTAGCCATACTCATCTCAGCGGTACCGGCTGCGGCGATCTGCTCGACATCCTCGTCATGCCGCGCACTGGCGAGGTCAAGCTCGAGCCCGGCACCCGCGAAAACCCGGAGAGCGGCTATCGCTCTCGTTTTTCGCACGACGACGAAACTGCTGAGCCCGGCTACTATTCCGTCCTGTTGAAGGACACCGGCATCCACGCGGAATTGACCGCGACCGAGCGTACCGGGCTCCACCAGTACACTTTTCCTGCGCAGGCGCAGAATGCACACATCCTCGTCGACCTGATCCATGCGTACCAAAGCCCCAAGAACCCGGTCCGCGACGCCGAGCTCACCATCGATCCCGAAGGCCGCATCGTTACCGGCGGCCGCACTGTCCACTCCTGGGCTCCCGGGCGGCAGATCTACTTCGCCATGGAGTTCTCCGCGCCCTTCACCAAGGCGCAGCTCTATTCCGATCGCCAGCCGGTCGATGGCAAGACGACCAAGGGCACGGCGCTGCAGGCTGTCCTGCACCTCGATCCCGCCGCCGGCAAGCCCGTGCAGGTGCGCTGCGGCATCTCTGCCGTGAGCGCCGCGAACGCACTCAAGAATCTCCGCGCCGAGCAGGCAGACTGGGACTTCGCGGGGACGCGCGCCAGAGCGAAGGCCGCATGGCAGCGTGAGCTCAGCCGCATCCGCATCGACGGCGCGACACCCGATCAGCAGGCCATCTTCTACAGCTCGCTCTATCACATGATGTGTGCCCCTACGCTGATGGACGATGTCACAGGCGAATACCGCGGCATGGACAACCAGGTCCACACGCTCGACCAGGGCCAGCACAATTACTCCAGCTTCTCGCTCTGGGATACCTTCCGTGCGCTTCATCCCGCCTTCACGCTCTTCCAGCCGGAGCGCGTGCCATCGATGGTCAACTGCCTTGTCGCGATGGCGGAACAGAGTCCCGCAGGCATGCCGGTGTGGCCGCTGCAAGGCGAGGAGACCGGCACCATGACCGGCTATCACTCCGCCAGTGTGATGGCGGAAGCCTGCGTGAAAAACGTTCCCGGCATCGACTGGGAGCGCGCGTACAAGGTCATGCGCAAGCGCAACATGGACGACGACTACCGCGGCCTTGGGCTCTATAGGAAGGACGGATACATCCCCGCCGATCTCGAAGAGGAGTCGGTCTCGAAGACGCTCGAGTACGACTACAACGACTGGGGCTGCGCACAGGTAGCGAAGAAACTCGGCAGAACGGACGATGTCGCCATCCAGCTCAAGCGCTCGCAGAACTACCAGCATCTCTTCGACAAGCAGACGCTCTTCGTTCGTGCAAAGCTCGCGAACGGCGAGTGGGCCACACCCTTCGATCCCAAGGAGATGGGCCACTCCAAGCGATGGCGTGATTACACCGAGTCGAATGCCTGGCAGACCACCTTCGGCGTCCAGCACGATATCAAGGGTCTCATCGACCAGTTCGGCGGCCGTGAGGTATTCCTCAAGAAGCTCGACTCGCTCTTTGATCAAAGTTCGGAGCTGCCGGCCGATGCGCCGCCCGATATCGCCGGTCTGATCGGCCAGTACGCGCACGGCAATGAACCCTATCACCACATCGCCTATATGTATATTTACGCCGGTGCTCCGTATAAGACTCAGGAGCGGATACGTTTCATTCTCGACACCCTGTATCACAACGATCCGGACGGCCTCGCCGGAAACGAGGACTGCGGCCAGATGTCCGCGTGGTACGTCATGAGCGCGATGGGCCTTTATGCGGTCGATCCGGTCAGCGGCACCTACGTGCTGGGCACGCCGCTCTTCGAGAGCGCGAAGATCAATCTTGCCGGCGGCAAGACACTCACCGTCGAGACGAAGCGCACCAACCCGTCGCAGAAATATGTGCAGTCGGTGGCACTCAACGGCAAGCCGCTCGACCGCCTATGGGTGCACCACAGCGAACTCGTGAACGGCGCGACACTCACCTTCACCATGGGAGACCAGCCTAATCATCAGCTTGGCGCCGAGCAGAAGGTCGCGCCTCCGTCTCTAACGGCATGAGCATGCACGCCAGCACCACGCGCCGCGCCTTTCTCGGCGGCGCTGCGTCCGTTGCTGCAGCTGCGGCCACACCGCGCCACATCTACGCCCAAAACCATATCCCTGCGCCTTTGCGCTTCGCGCAAATTCGGCCGACAGACCTCCACCAGCGTCCCGCACCCGGCGAGCGCCGCTTCACGAGCCCGGCGGTCGAAACCGCGATCACACGCGTGGGCGCGCGCATTGCGGATCCCGAGCTGCGCCTGATGTTCGGCAACTGCCTGCCCAATACGCTCGACACGACGGTCTTTCCTGGCACCTTCGAAGGCCATCCCGACACCTTCGTCATCACCGGCGACATCGACGCGATGTGGCTGCGCGACTCCTCCGCGCAGGTCTGGCCCTACCTTCGCTTCGTCAAGGACGATAAGCAGCTTGCCTCGCTCGTGGAAGGTGTGATCCGCCGGCAGAGCCGATGCATTCTGATTGACCCATACGCGAACGCCTTCATGCGCTCCGCGTCGGACAAGCCGCTCTCCTGGGCCGTGCACGACGACACCGACATGGCGGCCGGGCGTCGGCGAGCGCAAGTGGGAGATCGACTCGCTCTGTTACACCATCCGTCTTGCGCACGGCTATTGGAAGGCGACCGGGAACGTTGCTCCCTATGACCAGCAATGGCGTGCCTCCGCGCGCCGCATCGTTGAAACCTTTCGCCAGCAGCAGCGCAAACAATCGCGAGGCCCGTACCACTTCCAGCGCAGCTCTCCTGTTCCCACAGACACCGTGCCGCTCTCAGGCTACGGCAATCCCGCGCGGCCGGTGGGGCTCATCTACTCCATGTTCCGGCCATCGGACGACTCCTGCATCTACCCGCTCTTCATCCCCGCGAACCACTTCGCTGTCGTCAGCCTGCGCCAGCTCGCGGAGATCGCCAATTCCGTTCTCCACGATACGGACCTCGCCAACCAATCCACCACTCTCGCGCAGGAAGTCGAAGCCGCGCTCGCGCAGCACGGTCATGCACGCAACAGTAATGGCGACGTATGGGCTTACGAAGTCGACGGCTACGGCAACACCCTCCTGATGGACGATGCCAACGCTCCCGGCCTGCTGTCCCTCCCCTACCTCGGCTGTTGTGACGTCCGAGATCCGGTCTACCAGCGCACGCGTGCCTGGGTGCTCAGCCCGGACAATCCCTATTTCTTCAAAGGAACAGCGGGCGAGGGCGTTGGCGGCCCGCACCAGGGCCTCAACTACATCTGGCCGATGTCCATTCTCTTTCGCGCCTTCACCAGCACCGATGATCAGGAGATCCGCACCTGCCTGCGCACCCTGCGCGACACCACCGCCGGCACGCACTTCCTGCATGAGTCTTTCCAGAAGGACAACGCCGCTGACTTCACCCGCGCCTGGTTCGCCTGGGCCAACACCCTCTTTGGCGAGCTCATCCTGCACCTGGCGGAGACGCGGCCGGCAATTCTCAGCGGCACGCTCTGAGCTATCCCTCGGCTACCATCGGATATGCCTCAACCCATCGCCGTTGTCGACGCCTTTACCGCCGAGCCATACCGCGGCAACCCTGCCGGCATCTGCGTTCTGGCTGCCGCAGCTTCCGATGCGTGGATGCAGTCGGTCGCCATCGAGATGAACCATGCCGAGACTGCGTTTCTCGTAAAGCGCCCCACCGCCAGTGAAGACGGTTACGATCTGCGATGGTTTACACCGGGCGGCGAAGTCGATCTTTGCGGTCACGCCACGCTCGCCAGCGCCCACTATTTGTGGGAGAGCGGAGCCCTTGGCATCAATGAGCAGGCGCGGTTTCACACCCGGAGCGGCCTGCTGACTGCTGACCGGCTTCTCCTCGATGGTGCTGCCTGGATCGAGCTTGATTTCCCCGCCGAACCTGTCTCTCCGGCCACAACGCCCGACGGTCTTGCCGCGATGTTGGGAGCGGAGCCGGTCTTCGTCGGCCGCAATCGCCTCGACTACCTCGTCGAGCTGCAAGACGAGTCGACAGTCCGCGCACTACGCCCCGACATGAAGCAGATCGCAGCCTTATCCGAAACAGAGGATGTGCGCGGCATCATTGTCACGGCAGTGGGCACGAATAGCGAAGCCGACATCGTCTCGCGCTGCTTCTTCCCGCGCTTTCACATCGACGAAGATCCGGTCACCGGCTCTGCGCACTGCGGACTCGCTCCGTACTGGATCCCGCGCCTCGGCAAGCAGGAGATCGTCGCATACCAGGCCTCCGTCCGCGGCGGATGGCTGCATCTGCGCGTGGCCGGAGATCGCGTCAAGCTGCGCGGGCAGGCAGTCACCACACTGCGCGGCGATCTCGCTCGCGGCGCGTGATCCTTGCGTGTAATGCAAAAATGCATTACGATACCTTTGTACAACATATGAGAGGTTTGCCATGGCTACATTGACCGTTACCGCACGCGGCCAAGTCACCTTCCGGAAAGATGTGCTACGGCACCTCGGCATCAAGCCGGGAGAAAAAATTCAAGTGAACCTGCTGCCCAATGGTGAGGCCGTTCTCAAGGCGGCGCGGCCAACCGGAACCATCGACGACTTCTTCGGCGTGCTCGCGGGCAAAACTAAAAAGGTAGCTACGATCGAGGAAATGAATGAGGCCATCGCTCGCGGCTGGGCTGGACAGCTATGAAGATTGCGGTCGACACGAACGTGCTGGTCCGCACCGCTGTGCGCGATGATGTTCGGCAAGCGAATGTTGCCTTCCGACTGCTGAAGGAGGCCTCGACGATCGCTATCGGACTCGCCTGTCTCTGTGAGTTTGTCTGGGTCGTGAAGGGCGTCTACGGCTTCTCTTCCTCTGACGCAGCCATGGCCATCCGCCGCTTGCTCGACGCGGAGAATGTAGAGGTGAATCGCCCGGCAGTAGAGGCTGGCCTCGTCATGCTGGATAGCGGCGGTGAATTCGCCGATGGCGTGATTGCCGCTGAAGGACGGTGGATGGGCGGTGAGACGTTCGTCTCCTTCGACCGCATGGCGATCGCCAAACTGACGGCCCAGCATCATTCTGCCCGCTTGTTGAGCGGGGCGCGCACGGGCGCGCGACGGGCGCACTGATTCGGCTGGGCTGATTTCAACCGGGCAGCTTCAATTGCTCCGCTGCAGGCACATCGCCCTCCGGCCGGAAACATGCGCGGCATCGCGCCTCATACACGCCCGTGGCGCCCACCACCACTAGCTGCTGGCTCGTTCCGAGTCGTTGCGTATGGATCGCCGGCGCGCCACATACCATGCACACGGCAGACAGCTTCAGCACCTCATCGGCAATCGCCATTAGTTCCGGTATCGGGGCAAAGGGCTCGCCCGCGAAGGTCGTGTCGAGGCCGGCCAGGACCACGCGCTTGCCCGCGTGCACCAGTTCCATCGCCAGGCCGATCAGCGTCTCGTCGAAAAACTGCGCCTCGTCGATGCCCACGACATCGATCGTATCCAACACAGGGAAGAGCACCGCACGCATCCGCTCCACATCGCGCACCGCGACCGCCTGGATGGTCTGCGCGCTGTGCGACGCTATCGCATCCGGCTGGTAGCGCAGGTCGACGTCCGGCTTGAAGCTGGCCACCCGGAGCCGTGCGATTTGCGCGCGCTTCAGGCGGCGAATCAGCTCTTCGCTCTTGCCGGAAAACATCGGCCCGGTGATCACTTCCATGCGGCCCGGCTCGACGGCTTTAGATTTTGCAGTGTCGGTCATCGCGTCATTTGCAGGAACGTCATTTGCACGAAGAAGAGAAGTGTACTGCGCTGGCTCGACGCTGCATGTCGCGGTCGTTACGCAGAAATCAACACCACCGCAACGAGCGCCAGCGCCATGCCTGCGGCCTGACTAAGCGTCGTTCGCTCTTTCAGCAGCAGCGTCGCCAGCAGTATGGTCGATGCCGGATAGAGCGAGCTCAACACGGCGGCAATATCGAGCCGCCCCAGCCGCGTTGCGATGGTGTAGAAGGTATTGCCGCTCGCATCGAAGATGCCCGCGATGCCGATCAATCCAAGAATCACCCATCCCGGCCACCAGCGCTGCGGTGCGGAATTGCTCTTCGGGCCGCTCTTGCGTCGCGCGCCGATCCACGTGACGGTCGCTGCCAGCGTGGCGCTCGCCATGCGCGAACACGCCAGCGGCCACAGCACGCCGCCGCGTCCCGCGAGCTTTAGGAAAATGTAGAGGCATCCAAAGCTGCCACCAGCAGCAGCGCCCAGCAGGATTGCCTGCTTCGACGCCGGCGATCCGGGCGCGCGCGCAATCATCCAGATGGCTACTCCGGCGAGCACAATTCCTGCGATCTGCGGCAGGCGCGGCAGCCCCTCGGTTGTAAATGCCCACAGTACCGGTAGCACCGCGGCCAGCACGCCGCTCACTGCTGCGGTCAGCCCCATGCCGCCCAGCGCCAACGCTTTGTACAGCACCATCACGCCGGTGCCGCATGCCAATCCTGCGAGCGCGCCGTAGACCGCCGATGGCGTACCGGGCCACGTCGATCCATGCATCAACGCGAGCGAGATCAGCACTGCCAGGCTTAGGGAATGGGACAACGTCACTACTGCCGGCGAAGGCAGCCGCCTTGCAGCGATGCCGCCCACAAAATCGCTGGTACCCCAGATTGCCGCCGACGCCAGACTCAGCCACACCGTTGCAGCCGAGCCGGCGGCAACGCCATGCCCCGGCATCATCACTGCATCGAAGCCGTCGGGTAGTAGCCGCGCCGCGCGATCACGTCCAGGTTCGGCCGCTCCACATGCACATCCAGCGTGCGATAGCGCCCATCCACCGTTGGAAGATGGCTGTAGTAGCCCAGCGTGTACTGCGTGCGGACTTCTTTGGCAATGGTGGCGAAGCTGCGCTGCATGCCATTCGAGGAGAACTGCGCCTCGAGCACGCCGCCGGTTGCAGTGGCGTAGCGCGGCAGCACATTCTCGGCAGGGATCAGCGGCAGATGGACGCGATCCAGATAGCCAATGCCCCAGGTGGCGGCGTCGCCCACCATGGTTCCATAGACCGTCTCCTGGTTGCCCTGCAGGAAGCGGACAACCTCGCGGACGCTCGCCTTCGAGCGCACGTCCTTGCCATCGCTGATCACGTAAATTACGCGACGGCGCTCTTTGGGCCGGTTCTGCAGCTCCTTCGCCGCCTCCAGAATCGCATCGGAAAGCGTGTGTGCCTCACGCGGGATATTCAGATCGAAGCCCGGCCGGGCGTTGCCATTCACATTCGGGTCCACGGCCTTGCCGTTAATCGTTGGCCCCTGCATGCCGAGAGGGCCGCCCATGCTGGGTCCGCCCATCTCCGTGCCTTCCTTCTTAGAGCGCTCCAATACCGTCGGCAGCCGATCGCCCTGGGTAGAGGTAAATGTCGTCTGCTTCGTCACGCCGTTGCCGTAGGTGAACACCGCTGCCTCATCCTGCGGCGTGAACGCGCCTTGAATGGCGGAGAGGCTCTCGTTCACCTTCTTCATCGTGTCCTTCGGCATGCTCTGGTCGATGACAAAAGCCACCGACAACGGCACAGGAGACACGCTGAAAAAGGAGATGTGCTGCCGCTGGCCATTCTCATAAATGCGGAAATCGCGATAGGTCAGGCCGGCCACCTGATGATGATTCTTGTCCAGCACCGTCACCGGCACTGGAATGTACGTAGTGTTGACGCGGATAGTGGGGTTTCCGAGGAACTTGGTCGCCTCTTCGTCAGTCTTCGGAATGTAGGGGGCTTCCTGCTGCGGCGGCCCGTCCGGATTGGGCGCATTGCTCTGCGGGGGCGGCGGGGCCGGCACCTGGTCCTGATCTGTCTCCGGAGCCGGCGCTTTGCCCGGCGCCACCTGCCGGGTCAGGTTCCGCAGGTTGTCTGAACCCTGGCTAGGCGACGCGCTGGGCGCATCCGGCATACCCTGCTGCGAGCTACTGTCTGCGGATCCGCTTGTTTGAGAGCCACTCGCCTGCGAACCAGACGCGCTCTGCGTGCTCGGACTTTCGGGCAGCGAACCGCTGCCGCTCTGCTGGGCCGCGCCCATCGCCAGCCCCATCAGGGGAACTGCTGCCACCAGACTCCACGCCCACTGCTTTCCGCCCAAAGCTCCTCCACATCCTCTCCGGGGCTCGCCTGCGCATCACCTACGCAGGTCTGCGTATCGGGATAGATGCAGTGGCGCGACGCCCGCGGCCTGTTTGAACGGATTTCCTGAGTTGCACCCGCTCTAGTCCACTGTCAGCCTACCAGAGGAGACGAGCCACGCGATTTGGTCGTCACCCTTGTCATCCTGAGCGCGGCGAAGCGCCTGCACTTACTTCGTGACGGAAGGAGAAATCGCCACTTCTTCCATTCGCGTGGTGCAGACCCGCGGACTTGCCGACCTGCGAATGACCGCTCGCCCTCCGGCCCGCGCTATCGTCTAATAGGAGACGACCATGCGCCGTATACTCTCGCTCCTCCTCTTCTGTGCCGCATTTGCCCTGCCGGCAGCGCGCCTTCATGCGCAGGAAGCTCCTTCGCCCGATGCCGCACCCCAAGGCGCGGCCGGCGATCCCAACGGCAATGACGATACCTCGCAGTCCGTCGCCACCTTCCGCCAGAACGTCAACCTCGTCTCTCTCTACTTTGATGTCCGCGACAAGAAGAACCTGCTGATCCCGCACCTTACGCGCGACGATTGCCAGGTCTTTGAGGACAAGCAGCCGCAGAAGCTCAAGAACTTCGTCGCCGAAGTCGATCAGCCGCTCACCCTGGGCATCATGCTCGATACATCCGGTTCGCAGCAGAACGTGCTGCCGCTCGAACAGGAGACCGGTGCGGAGTTCCTGAAGCGGATCCTGCGCCAGAAGGACCAGGCCTTCCTCGTTTCGTTCGACGTCGACATCGATCTGCTCTCCGACTTCACCTCCAACGCCAGCGCGCTCGCTCGCGATCTGCAGAAGGCGCAGATCAATGTCGGCACCGGCGGCATGACCACCGGCCCGCTGCCCACCGGCACCCCGCGCGGAACCTTGCTGTACGACGCCGTGGTTGAGGCTTCGCACGACAAGCTTGCCGGGGAGACGGGGCGCAAGGCGATGATTGTCCTTACCGACGGAGAGGACCAGGGGTCACGCGCAAAGCTGCGGGATGCAGTCGAAGCCGCGCAAAAAGCCAATTCCATGGTGTACGTGCTGCTGATCGCCGATCGCGGTTTCTACGGCGGCGGCATGTATTCCATCGGCTACAGCGGCGACTCGGCCATGCATCAGCTCGCGGATCAGACTGGCGGACGCCTGATCAACGTAGGGAACAACGGCAAGAAGCTGGAAGCCGCCTTCCAGCAGATCGAAGACGAGCTGCGCACCCAGTACGTGGCCAGCTATACCCCCACGAACGCCAAAACCGACGGAACCTACCGCAAAGTCGAGATCGCGTGCCGCCAGCGCGACGAGGCTTTGAAGGTGCAGTCCCGCAAGGGCTATTACGCCATCGCCCCGGAGGATTGATTCCCGTTCCGCTTCCCGGTCTCCGCGCCACGATCCAGCTCCCCGGGGGCGGTACCCGGCTTTGCTTACGAAAGTAACCTCCATTTCCACACCGTCCGTTGTATACTGAGGCAGCGTTCGAATTGGACAGGTTTTGCTAGTTCTGTATCTGCAGTTCTCTACTTGCCGAGACCGATCTTGAATTCAGCGTCACAACTCAGCAGTAAAGGACTTAAGCAATATGGAACAGGGAACAGTGAAGTGGTTTAACGACGCCAAGGGTTTCGGATTCATCAGCCGCCAGAGCGGTGAAGATGTTTTCGTCCACCACACCGCCATTCAGGCACAGGGCTTCCGCACTCTCCAAGAGGGTCAGGCAGTTCAGTTCAACGTGGTGAAAGGCCCCAAAGGCTGGCAGGCAGAGAACGTTCAGCCTCTGTAAACTACAGCGCAATATCGCAAAAGGGACGGCCTCGGCCGTCCCTTTTCGCGTTCCAGTGTCACCAGCAGACTCGCCGCCGCTAACTTCCCAGCTTGCTAGTGCAGCACATACGCTACTGGCTGCAGCGGCTTTTTCTCGAGCGGGCTCTGGCTCATCTCGCGAATGCTCAGCTCGATATTCAGCGAGATCGCATCCAGCGCCAGGCCGTTTTCGTTTCGCCCGAAGGGCATTTCCAACTCCGCAGCCAGCGAGTCCAGCGCGATAAACGAGTAGGCCATCACCATCGCGACCGCCGGCGTCATCCACTCAATCGAATCCACCAGCCCAAAGGGCAGAAGCGCGCAGTAGAAATAGACAACGCGGTGGATCATCACCGAGTAGCCGTAAGGAACAGGCGTAGAGGCGATCCGCTCGCAACCACCGAGGACGTTCGATAGCTCCGCCAGGCTGTGATCGATGGCGGACATGGTGATCTCGCCAAATGCGCCTTCTTTATGTCGTGCGGCGACCCACTCGCCCATCGCGCGCAGGATGATGAACGGTTTGTAGCGCGCACCATCCACCTCCGCAGCCAGCGATGGCGGCAGCAGCTCTGCAGATCGCGCAAAGGTGTCGCCACGCAATTGGTCCCGCATGGCGTAGGTGAAGGCCACCAGCATGTCGATGAACGCGCGTTTGTCACCGGCGTCGCCGGTCATGGTCAGCACCTGCCGCGCCAGCGTTCGCATGGTGTTCACCAACGCGCCCCAGAGCTTGCGCCCCTCCCACCAGCGGTCGTACGCGGAGCTGTTGCGAAAGCCTAGAAACAACGCCAGCGCGACCCCCACCAGCGTGAATGGCGTCGCATTCAGCGGCACCTTGTGCTTGAAGATCGAGCCTTCGGACCAGACCGCGAAAACGCTCAGCACCGCCACAATCGACAGTTGCGGCAGCATCTGCGTCATCATGGAGCCACGCCATACGAAGAGCATGGTCCACCAGTTGGATTTGGAACGGACGATCATGCTCGGCCTCTGAACGCAGAAACGGGGAGCAACGCATTGCTGCGCGACTCCCCGTATACCGTACCAGCATCGGCTTCACACTTTTGAAGAGATGAGCCGATGTCCCAGCCGGAGCGGCCGACCGGCCCGGCTAATTCTTCGATCCGGCCAGCGGCTGTACATCCAGCTTTTTCTTCGACAGGTACCAGGTCTTCACATCCAGCCCCGCGCCGCCGCCGTTGGTGCGCTTCGCCGCATCGGCTTGCGTCGCCGGCGCCGGCACAATCACCGATTCGCCCGGTTTCCAGTCCGCCGGGCAGCTTACACCGTTCGCATCCACCGTCTGCAGTCCCTGGAGGACGCGCAGCAGCTCATCGATGCTGCGGCCTAACTGCATAGGGTAATAGAGCACCGTGCGCACCTTCTGTTTCGGGTCGATCACGAACACCGCCCGTATCGCCGCAGTATCCGCCGTGGCCTCGTGCACCATGCCGTAGAGGCGGGCCACCCGCTGGTCCAGATCGGCCACCACCGGGAACTTCACTTCCACTGCCGCGTGCTGCTCAATATCCCGCACCCACGCGATGTGCGAGTAAATGCTGTCGATCGACACACCGATCAACTGCACGTTCAGCGCATCGAACTCAGGCCAGCGCCGCGCGAACTCGACAAATTCGGTGGTACATACGGGCGTGAAGTCCGATGGATGAGAGAAGAGCAGCACCCACTTGCCCTGGGACGTGTAATCGCTCAGCCGGACCTCGCCATGCGTGCTCTTGGCGACAAAGTCCGGAGCCGTTTCGCCCAGGCGGGGCAGCCGGGCCGTCTCGGTCGTTGTCTCTGCAACTGTGCTCATGGTCGTCAACCTTTCGTGTTTTGAGGGATGTTGCTGCCGGAAAAGCAGAAGACCCACCGGCAGCATCTGCGGGTGGGTCGGGGTCTTGCGTCGGGAATTATCGAAGACTTATCCGATGCCCGTCGAACAGCGCACCCGCGCCCCGCCGCAGTAACAGCAGCAACAGACACGCATGGGTGAACCAGCCCGAGTCATCGTACTTATTAGCGTAGGCCGCGGCCGGGGAGGTGTCAACGCGCCAACTCGCAAGCGACTGCGCAGTCTGCAGTGCCCGTCAGCTCTTCGGCGCTCCCGTTGGAGCAGGGCTGTAGTCCTCACGTTTACGCCCAGGCGCAACCTTCGGCTGCGGTTTGGGAGCCTTCTTCGTTTCGCGTTTTCCAGTATTTTTGTTTCCCATACGCTGAGTCTACTGCAGCAGCACTACATCCCAAACCTCTGCCGGTATGCGGTGGGTGAGACCCCGGTGTGCCGCTGGAATATCTTGCGGAAGAAGACCGGATCCTGATAGCCGACCGCGTCACTGATCTCCTGCATGCTGCGATGGTCATTCTCCAGCAGGCGCTTCGCTGCGGCCACACGTAGCTTTTGCAGATAGATCAGTGGACTATCGCCGGTCGCTTGTTTAAAACGGCGAACGAAATTGCGCAGGCTCATGTGCACGCGCTCCGCCGGCGTGTCCAACGGGAAAGTCTGATGAAAATTCTGATGTAGCCATTCCTGAGCCGCCGAGATGCTTTCATCGGAATGCTCGGTCTTCAAAGGCACGATGGCGAAACCTGCCTGCCATGCGCGCGGCATTTCGATGAGCAATGCCTTGGAGCTTTGCATCGCTACGTCATGGCCGCAGAATCGCGCTACCAGATACAAACTCAGATCGAGCGCTGCATTCACACCGCCGCCGCAAAAGAAGCCGTCGTCCTCCGTCACCATCAGTTCCGGCATCCATCGCACCTTGGGATACTTCTCCCTGAATCGATCCGCCAGGCTCCAGTGCGTGGTGGCGCGCTTGCCATCGAGCAATCCGGCGGCAGCGACAAGACCGACACCGGAGCAGACACTCGCGATGGCCGCGCCGCGCTTATGCCAGCGCCGCAACCACGGCACTACCGGCCCATTGCGCTCGACTACGTCGTCGATGCCGAGTCCTGTCGAAGGAATAAAAATGAGGTCTGTCTTGCGCACATCGTTCAGCGCCACCGCCGGTTGTATATCGATAGGGCCGTCGCAATGTACTGCGCGTCCATCCACCGACGCCGTGGTCACTCGAAAATGACAGATCGGCTTCTGCCCGGTGAAGTTGTTCCACAGCGTCCCGGTATGACGGAAGACTTCCATCGGGCCGATAGCCGTGGAGGAAAACGTCTGGTCGAGAAACAAGACCGTGACATTTGTCATTGATAACTCCCGCATGTGGCTGAAGCACCTATGAAGGATGGCATATCTGCCACCTTGAGACAACACTATTCGGTGACTAACCTGAAAGTACCGAAAGCGACTTAGTTGCAGAACGATCGCAAAGGGAACGCTAGTGGATCACTTACGAGGAGATAAGCATCATGAAACGAATTACGGCAGTCATACTATTTTCGATAGCAACCTTCATCACCACCGGCAGTGCTTTGGCGCAGGCCCAGACGATTGAGGCGAAGATTCCGTTCGCCTTCATCGTACACAGCCGGGTGCTCCCGGCCGGCACTTACCGGATTCATTCCGTCGGAGCTAATTTAGTCGAAGTCAGGGCTAAAGATAACTCCGTTGCTGAAACGAGCACGACCTACACCGACAATAACGGGTCAGGCACCGATAACACGGTGATCTTCAACAAATACGGTGACCAGTACTTCCTGCGCGAGATTCTCTGCGACTCTGCGATTATTCGCTCCACGCTTCCTGCTTCGAAACTGGAGAAGCTGGTTCAAATCCAGGAAGCAAGGCTCCGCATTACTGAGCAGACCGTAGCTTCGCTCAGATAGACGGGACCTGGAAGAGGTCCGGAGAGACGTCTCCAGACCTCAGCATTCCGATACGGCGAAGGTCAACCGGCCCAACGGCGGTGGCGTGAAGAAAGCTATTCAGAAACAAGACCGTGACATTTGCCATTGCTAATTTACCTAAAATGGGCCCATAGCTTGATGCATGTGTGGCCTAAAGATCCTATGCAGGACGGCACCCCTGCCGCCTCGAAGCGAGCTATTACTCCACATACTTTGAAGATAGCGAGCAGCAACCTATTTACCGAACGACGTCCGGAGGAAACGTATGAAGAAATATCTTATTGAGCGGCAAATACCTGAGGTCGGAACTCTCGAGCGCGAACAGCTACGCGAAGCTGCGGCCAAATCCAACTCCGTGCTGCGTCAACTCGGCCCGGATATTCAGTGGGTGGAATCTTTCGTTGCCCGGGACAAGATGTTCTGCGTCTATCTGGCCAAGGATGAAGCACTCATCCACCGCCATGCGCAGATCAGCGGCTTCCCCGCGACTACAGTTATGGAAATCAGCAAGACCATCGACCCAACGACTGCCGTGCATAGCTAGGCACGCAGCTTCAACCCAGCAGTAAGACTTCCCGTTCTCCTTAAACTCGTTTACTTAAACGCTTATAAAAGGTCCGCAAATTTGCGGGGACATTGTGATTTTTAATTTGAAGATTTCCCTGAAACCAGGGACTCCAATGATGAGTGAAGGGTGTAACGCAAATGAATTCCCAACAACATATTCATGTCCTGCGAGTGCAGCTGCTCGCCATGTCACGATTGTCGCAACGTGCCCTCGACTACTCCATCAAGGGCTACGAGCTGCGCAATCTCGATTTCGCCCGGCACGTTCGTACTGCAGACCACGAGCTCGAACAACACCACCGCCGGATTAAAGCGTTATGCCGCGAGCTTATGAACGGGGGCAGTGCGAATTCCTCGGATTCCCGCTTCGCATTCGCCGCCGCGAGCATCGGCACGGCTCTTCACGTCACGTACACCGCAGCCGCTGAGATCGCAAACGATAGCATCCGCCTTCTCGAATGCGGCGGGATACATGGATGTGCGGCATTGGAGAGGATGGGCCAGCTCGTGAATGGTTCCTTGCGTCTGTGCATCGTCGCTCTCTTTGAAAAAGACGTTGCTCACGCTCAGTCCGTACTTCGCCAACAGGAGTCGTTGCGGTTTTACGAACTCATGTCCAGTGAGTCGCACTCCCACATCGATCGCAGGTCCGGTGCGCAGGGTGATTTTGAGCGATCAGTGATACGGAGCCTTGGCGAGGTAGCGAAACAGGCTCATGAAATAGCCGATGCCATCCTGTTCTGGCTGGACGGCAAGCCGCACGCCGAGGCGTCGGCACCGGACAGGCATAACTCGCTTCAATTGCCGACAGCACAATATCGGGCCGCGGCCAATCTCGGCTACATGCAATCGAAGAAAACGCAATCCCCGAAGACAGCACAGGGCCTTTGCTGTTGAGTACCTAAATATGTTGAGCAGATGCCTGCCTCCGACACTCGAAAGGCACGCATCTGCTCATGTTTTTTAATTCACTCCCGGACCTTACACATCATTTCCCAGACGAAAGATCGGCTCCGCGCCCACCGCGCCCGATAACAGCGCGGTCTCCTCATGCGCCTCCAGTGGCTTGTAATTCTGCGCCACATCCATCGCCAGCCGGAAGTACTTCTCATCTCCCGGCGGGAGCGCCGCGGTGATCGGATGTCCCAACGTCCAGCGTAGTCCCAACGCCGCCTCGTTCGGAAACGCCGCGGGCTGATACCAGCACTTCGGCTCCGGATGATTTTTCTTCTGGTCTGCCGACCAAGTCGTCTTCGCCATCCCCTTCAGCGCCAGGATGCCCATATTCTTCTCCTGCGCCTTTGCGAGAATCTGCGGCCCGAACTTCGCCTGTGAAAAGAGCACGAAGTTTACCGGGAAGAGCACCGTATCGAATGGATAGCGATCCATCGCGGCCACCGCCGTCTCCTGGGAATGCACGGAGAAGCCGATGAAGCGGATCTTGCCTTCCTTCTTCGCCGCCTCCATCGTCTCCATCGCGCCGCCCGGCCCCAGCACCTTGTCCAGATCGGACATCTTGGTCAGCGCGTGGAACTGATATAGATCGACATGATCCGTCTTCAGCAGCCGCAGTGATTCCTCGAGCTGTTTGCGCGAATCATCCTTCGTCCGTCCTTCTGTCTTGCATGCAAGAAAGCAGTTCTTGCGATACGGCGCCAGCGCCGGCCCCAGCCGCTCCTGCGCATTGCCATAGCTCGGCGCGATGTCGAAGTAGTTGATGCCGCGGTCCACCGCCTCGGCCACGATGTTCTTCGACTGCGTCGGGTCCTCGTCCATCACGACGATGCCGCCAAATCCGATCATCGAGAGATGCTCGCCCGTCTTGCCCAGCGGCCTGCGCGCAATCGGTTTCGTGGGAGTGGCCGCGGCGAGCCGCGCGCTTGCTGCGGCTGCTGCGGTGAAGGCGCTCTGCTTCAGAAAATCACGACGTTCCATGGGTGGGGTCCTCCTCAGGAAACATATGAAAAGCTTAACGCCGATCCGGATTCGCTGCAGAACTCTGCAGCGCACGCGCGCATGCCATCATCAATGAGTCAGATGCCCACTCAGATAATTTCCGTTCGCGGCATTCTCTTCGACATGGATGGCGTGCTCATCAGTTCCACTGCCGCCGATGAGCGCTGCTGGTTGCGCTGGGCAAAGCAACACCACATGGAAGGCACGTTCTCGCTGCAATCCACGCACGGCCGCCGTGCGCTTGACACACTGCGCGCCCTCCGCCCCGACCTTGATCCCGTGATCGAGCAGCGCCGCCTCGAAGACTACGACGCAGAGGACCACAGCGGACTCATCATCCTTCCCGGTGTCGAAAGACTGCTCGCGTCACTGCCCGCCGATCGCTGGACCATCGTCACCTCCGCCACCGTGCGCCTGCTCGAAGGCCGGCTCGGCTACGCGAAACTTCCCATGCCGGCGGTGCTCGTCTCGGCGGACGAAGTCGATAACGGCAAACCGCACCCCGAGCCTTATCTCACCGGCGCGAAGCTTCTCGGCTTCTCGCCCTCCGATTGCCTGGTCATTGAAGACTCACCCGCGGGCGTCGCGTCGGGCAAAGCCGCCGGATGCAAGGTACTGGCCGTGCTCTCATCCCATCCGCAATCCGAACTCAGCGCTGCCGACTGGTGTGTCGCGTCGCTCGAACAGGTGACGGCAGAGCAGCAGCCGGACGGCAGCCTGCGAGTGCACTTCGATGCGATAGAGGACCCGCGAAGGCAGCTGTAGAGGCAACGATCGAATCAGAATAACCATCTATTTTCTAGGCGAATAAAAAGCGTAAGGAGTAGCCATGGCTGTTCAGGAAAAAGCATTGCAGGACGCGGAAGCACGCGCGGAACGTGCCGAATCCAGGCTGGCGGAGCTGGAAGCCAATCAGCAGGAACCCAAAATGCGTTCGCAGATGCAAGACGAATCAGGTGCGCTCTCCAATGGAGAGGAAGAACTACGCAAGGATTCCATGATGTCTCATCTACTCGACTCGCTGGACGAGGGCAAGGACATCGGACACTACGGCAGGCTTGTCTTCGCGATGGTGGCGCGCCACTTCATGCCCGCGGAGCAGGTCGTCTCCTGGCTGACGCGAGATAAAGACTTCTCAGAAGCTCAGGCGAAGGCCATGCTCACACAGGTAGCCGGGCACGATTACAATCCTCCGCGCCGCGAACGCATCCTCGAGTGGCAGGCCCAGCAGGAGTTCCCCATCCTTCCCCATCCGGAAGACCCGGACTGCGGCAATCTCTATCGCAATCTCAAATTTCCCGATTCCATCTATAGCCACATCGAGCAATATCAGGAGCAGAAGGCGAGCGCCGAATAACGGTGCCTGTCTCGCCACAAATCAGAATCGGTAGAGAGTGACCTTCTCCAGGCGCAGCTCGCGCGGATCGAAGCGCCAGTACTCGCCCTGGTCGTTCTCGTCGCCGTTCAGTCGCCGCCCTGCAATCCAATTCCCGTCGTCGAAGCGTCCTTCGTCAATGGTGCCGATCCCGACGCGCGTCGTTTCTGAATCATGTGAGCTAAACTTCACGCGAAAGCCCCTGCCAATGCCAAGAAACGCATCCGGCCCTGTCGCGAGAATCATGCCGAAGCCATTCTCCGCACTGGTTGCCGAAGATAGTATCCAGGCTCACATCCACATCGTAGCCATGCATCACGAAGGTCACGGACGGGCGCTGCTTGTCCAGCACGAAGCCGTGCACCTCGCCTTTGCTCTGCGCGTCGAGCAGCATCGGTGCAACGGAGGCTATTGCGTTGTAACTCACCCGCAGAGCCTCCTCGCCGCTCTTCTCTTTGTCCGCCATCTCGCCGGTTGCGGGCGTTGCCCAGTTGTCGATGCCGAAGGGTGAAAAGCCAATCGCGGCATGCTCGCCCAGGATGTAGAAGATGTTCGCTGCACCGGCTTCGCCGTCGCGCGTCTCCGGCAGAAAGAGCGGATTGTCGGGCCTGTGATAGCGGTGCGCCCATCCGTACAGGTCCGGCGAATATAAATCAGGCGCGTAGATGTCGATCGCAAAACCAGCCGCCTTCCACACATCTATCACGCGTGGTTGCGGTCCACCGCTTGGGTAGTCGCCGGGAACAACGTCCTCGCCGCCCAGCCATGCATTCACATACATCGGCAGGTCGTACGCCTCCTTGCCCTTCGCTGCCACGGCCTGCACATACTTCGCATACTGCCAGGCCATGAAGATCTCGCCCGTGCGCGGCGTATCGCCAAAGACCTCGGTCCAGGTGCCCGCGGTCTTCGTGCCATGCTGGTTCCACAGCGCATGAAGATCGGGATCCAGCGTGGCGCGGTGTACATCGAGGTAGCGGAGCAACTCGCCAGGGACCGCGCCGCCAAATGCGCGGTTGGCCACGTCGGAGTGATCGCGCGCGCTGCCCAGCACGCCCACTTCGTTCTCCACCTGCATCATCAACACCGTACGTTCGTGTCCGTCTACATCGCGCAGATGCCGCATCAGCGCCGCAAACGCGCGCTCATCCGCAGCAAGCGTCTCTGCGCCGAAGGTACTCAGCACATTCACCGGAAGACCGTTCTCCATCACACGCGGAAAGCGCTTCGTATCCTGCTTCACCCAAACTGGCGGATAACTCGACATCCCGTTCTTCCACGAAGCCAGCCATAGAAAGACAAGGTGCAGATGCTGCTTGCGCGCGCCGGCGAGAAGCCCGTCCACCAGGGTGAAATCGAATTTGCCTTCGGTCGGCTCGACTAATTCCCAACTCACCGGCGTTAGAACCGTGTTCAGCCCCATCGCCGCCAGCCGCGGCCACTCAGGCTGCATATACTCCAGGCTCGACGAGCTCGAGTTATGTATCTCGGCGCCGAGGATCAGATATGGCTTGCCGCTAACGATGAGTTGTGTAGCCTCGCCACGCTTTTCCAGATGCGGAGCCCCAGCAGTCTGCGCGTCGATAGAACACGCGGACGCGAATAGAAGCAGAGGCAAGAGAGGAGTGGCGAAGAGCCGGTATTTCATGGCACCAGCGAATGTACCACCTTACGATTTGGCCCGAGCATGCGCACCGGATCGGCACGGTCCAGGGAGGTTGGAATCTCCCGGCACATCGTGTTACTCTCCAACCACAGATGAAGTATCTCGCCCAGCCCGCATTCTGTTGTTGTCGATAGGCGCGCACCCGCCCTCCGG
Organism: uncultured Acidobacteriaceae bacterium; assembly: GCA_963757575.1. Classification (GTDB taxonomy): domain Bacteria; phylum Acidobacteriota; class Terriglobia; order Terriglobales; family Acidobacteriaceae; genus KBS-83. The sequence continues at coordinate 52,463 of CAVWSD010000001.1, read as the reverse complement.
CTGAGATATCTTCTGCTTTCCTTCCGCAGATACTTTCCTTTCCATCGCAATAGAGCAGCAAAGGCTTTAGGAATACAGTGCATCTGCCCTCATCACTCCGATCAAGAACGCCGTTCCGCTCGCGCGTGATCGCGCTGACCGCGTGTTGTCGCCTCGGGTGTTGTTGCGCCGGCTGTTGTCGCCGGGCGTAGTGGGAGCGCCGCCGCACTTATTCAATTAGAAAGCGCTCCTCTTCACCAGCATCGTTTTCACCACATGGTCTGGAGATCAGCGCAATGCGTGCCATCGCCTGGCCGGCTGTCGCCGGCATTCTTGCAACACTCGTATTTACCGCCGGACCTTCGCACGCCCAGGTGGTCGGCGGATCGATCGCTGGCGCCGTCACTGATTCCTCGGGCGCCGCAATTCCCGGCGCGACGGTGATCATTCGCAACCAGGAGACCGGCAGCCAGCGCCAACTCAGCAGCAACGGTGACGGCCTTTACAGCGCGCCATCGATTCCGGTCGGACGTTATAGCGTCTCTGCCGCCCAGCCCGCATTCGCTACGCTGCAGCGCGATGGCATCGTTGTCACCATTGGCCAATCGGTTCGCGTGAACCTCGCGCTTTCGACCAGCATAGTGAGCCAAAGCATCGAAGTGACGGATAAGCCCCCAGCCGTTGACTTCACAACGCAGCAGACCAGTGGCCTCGTCGATGAGCGTCAGGTGAAGAATCTGCCGCTCAACGGCCGCTCTTACGATCAGCTCCTCACCCTCAATCCCGCTACCGTGAACTACACGGCGCAGCGCTCGGGCGGCATCGGCACTTCGAACTCGTCAGTGGGCAACATGTTTTCCGTCTCCGGCCGCCGTCCGCAGGACAATCTCTATCTGCTCAATGGGGTCGAGTACACCGGCGCATCGCTCATCAATGTCACTCCCGGCGGCACCAGCGGTCAGTTGCTGGGCGTGGATGCGGTGCGCGAATTCAATGTCTCCAGTGACACCTACTCCGCGGCCTTCGGCAAACGTCAGGGCGCGCAGGTCAGCATCGTCACTGCCAGCGGTTCCAACCAGTTGCACGGCGCAGCATACGAGTTCCTGCGCAACAGCGCACTCGATGCCCGCAATTACTTTGACCAGCAGAAGATTCCCGAGTTCCAGCGCAATAACTTCGGCGGCTCCCTCGGCGGGCCTATTCGCCACGACAAGGTTTTCCTATTCGGCAACTACGAAGGTTACAGACAGAATCTTGGCCTCAGCAATGTTGCCCTCGTCCCTGACGCGAACGCGCGCCAGGGTCTGCTTCCCGTCGGCCCCGGCGGCTCACTCGTCAATGTCGGTCTCGCCCCCGGTGTCTCCGACCTTCTGCAACTCTGGCCCACGCCCAACGGTCCCGAACTGACCAACCCATCCACCGGCAAGCCCACCGGCATCGCCCGCGCCTTCAGCAATCCGAAGCAGAATATCCGCGAAGACTTCGGCACCGCCCGCGTCGACTACAATCTCGGAGCCAAGGACCTCCTCTTCGGCGTGTACACCGTCGATGACTCCACCGCCCACACCCCCACTGCCAACCCGTTTTCTGTCATCGACGAAACTCTGCGTGAGCAGGTCGCCAGCGTCGAGGAGCAACACGTCTTCTCCTCGCGTCTGTTGAACACGGCGCGCTTCGGTTTCTCCCGTGCGTCGTTCTATTTCCTCGGCTCTGCCACAGTCCCTGTGCCTGGATTCATCAGCGGCCGCCCTGTCGGCGCGATCGTTATCTCCGGTTCCACCGCCTCGAACGGTGCATCGCAGATCACCGGTGCCGGCGGCAATGTCGGCAGCAACAACGCCGTCGCGCGCAACCTCTACACTCTCGATGACCATGTCTACTGGAACTTCGGGCGCCATCAGATTGAAATCGGCGGATGGCTTCAGCGCCTCCAGAGCAACGACAATCTCGCGCAGAACCAGGATGGACAGGCATCCTTCGCCACCTTGCAGACATTTCTTCAGGGCACCATCAAGACCTTCACCATCGTGCCCTCACCCACGCCGCTTGATTGGCGCTCCTGGTTCGGCGCAGGCTACGTAGAAGATATCTGGAAGGCCACGCCGCGGCTTGAAGTGCGCGCCGGCCTGCGCGTTGAAAGCAGCAATGGCTGGAACGAGGCAAACGGCCGCGCTGCGAACTATCAATTCACCAACGGCATCATCAACACCAGCCCCACGATCAGTTCCTCGGCCCTCACAGACAATCGCGCAAAGTTTCTGCCGCAGCCGCGTATCGGCCTGGCATGGGATCCCTTCGGCAAAGGCACCACAGCCGTACGCGCCTCCTTCGGGGTCCAGCAGAGCCTGCTCGACAATCTCAATTACCGCCTGGATCAGACAGCGCCGTATAACGCAACGCTCAGCTACTCCGGCACCACGGTCTCTGATCCCATCAAAGGGAAGGGAAGCATCTCGCCGTCCAGTGTGCAGACAGATATCGCGACGCCCAGCACGCTCGCCTGGACACTCAAGCTGGAGCAGCAGGTCGCGCCGCAAACATCGCTCACCGTTGCCTACATCGGCTCGCACAGCTACCACCAGATTCTCTCGCAGGATGAGAACGAGCCATCCTTTGTCGTTTGCCCGAACGCGGCTTGCCCGTCATCGCTAGCCGCTGGCACCATCTACTACCCGACGACGGTGAAGGCGAATCCCGCCGTCACCAACACCACGTCCTGGGTCTCAGGCGGCAATGCCAGCTACAACGCGCTCGAAGTCGATGTGCGCCGCTCCTACGCCAACGGCCTGCAGTTCCGCGCCAACTACACCTGGTCGAAAAACCTCGACAACGGCTCGGCATGGAACACCAGCGTCTCCGCGAACACGCCCGCATTCGTCAGCGTGCCGCAGCGTCCCGATCTCGACTGGGGCCCTGCTGCGACAGACATTCGCCACATCGCATCGCTGAATGGTTCCTGGGATCTTCCCTTCGGCCGCAATCGGCGCTTCGGTGCGGATCTCGGCTCGGTCACCAATACCGCCGTCTCCGGCTGGACGCTCTCCGCCATCTCCAATCTGCAGTCGGGCTTTCCCTTCACTCCGCAACTCGGCTACAACCCCACCGGCTCCGGTGACACGCGCAATCCCGTCAGGCCCGACATCAACCCGAACTTTCACGGCTCGCTCTATGCGGGCGGATCCACCGCTGCGCGCGCGAATCAATTCTTCAACCCAGCCGCATTCCTCGCGCCGGCTGCCGGCGCCGTCGGCAACCTGCGACGCGACACGCTCACCGGCCCCGGCTTCGCTAACCTCGATCTCTCGCTCGCCAAATCCACCACCATCCACGAGCGCGTGCGTGCGCAGTTCCGCGCGGAGTTCTTCAACGTACTCAACCACACCAATCTGATGACGCCCAATCCGGTCGTCTTCAGCTCCGGCCCGCAGCAGAGCACAAGCGCAACTGCCAGCACGCAAGCAGCCGCGCTCAGCCCAACCGCAGGAGTGGTCACTGCCGCAGCCACCAGCCGCCAGGTCCAGTTCGGATTGAAACTGCTCTTCTAGTGGCGCGCAAAAAAGGCAGGGCAGCATGATTGGGAACTCTCATGCCGCCCTGCCTGCGCGTGCTTCACGCCCGGAGCTATTAGTTGAGGTGACCCATCCGTCCCGCGCGATAGTCTTCGACCGCCTGCTGCAGCTCCTCGCGTGTATTCATCACGAATGGTCCGTAGCTGGCCACCGGCTCGCGGATCGGCTCGCCGCTCAGGATCAGCAGTTGCGTGTCCGCCTTCGCCTCGATCGTCACCGTATCGCCCTCCTCGCTCAGAGGGGCGATCAGCGCCTCGCCGTGCAGACGTTCCGCGCCATTCAGCAGCACGTCGCCCGTGCGTAACACCACCGCCGCGTTGTGTCCCTCCGGCAGAGCCAGTTCGAAGCGCTCGCCCGCCTTCAGGATCACATCGAAGAGATTCACCGGCGTGAACGTCTTCGCCGGCCCTAGTCGGCCCAGCAACTCGCCTGCGATCACCCGTACATGACCGCCGCCTTCGAGATCGATCACCGGAATCTGCCCCTTCGTGATCCCCTGGTAGCGCGGCTTCGACATCTTCTGCTCTTTCGGCAGATTCACCCAAAGCTGCACCATCTCGAAGATGCCGCCGTTCTTCGTGAATTCCGCCTCGTGCAGCTCCTCATGCACCACGCCGGAGGCCGCGGTCATCCACTGCACATCGCCGGGATAGATCACGCCGCTGTTGCCCGCTGAATCGCGATGTCCCACCGATCCCTGATAGGCAATCGTCACTGTTTCAAAACCACGGTGGGGATGCTCGCCCACTCCGCGCTGCTTCTTCGAGGGCTCGAACCTGCTCGGCCCCGCGTAGTCCAGCATCAGAAACGGACTGACCTCCACCCCGTTGGACGGGAAGAGATTCCTCACCGGAAAGCCGTCACCTACCCAGTGGTTCGATCCCGCGCTGTATGTTCCAAGTACTCTCTTCTGCGTCGTCATTTGCTGCTCCTCCTTGCGCCCCGCCTTGAAACCGGCAGCGCCTCCTTCACCATTTCCGACGAAGCTCCGTTTGAAGACCGTCCCACCTCCGCCACTCTGCCGAGGCGCCGCAGAAGCGGCAAAAGCGCCTTGCGTTCTTCAACGGAAAAACTCTCCAGCGCTTCCTCCATCTCTGTGCGATGCTGCCCGAATGCGCGCTCGATCAGCCGCCGTCCCGCTGCCGTCAAATGCACGATGCAGGAGCGCCGGTCCTGCGCATCGTCCTCCCGCCGCACCAGCCCGCGTTCCGCAAGGCGATCCACCGCCGCCGTTATCGACCCGCTGGTCAGCAGCACCTTTGCCCCCAGTTGCTTGGCAGACAGCGGTCCCCGGTGCAGCAGCGCCTCCAGGACGCCGAAGTCGCTTTGCACCATGCCGAACCGCGCGATACTGCGTTGTGCCTGCGCTTCCACTGCCCGGCTGGCCTTCCACAGCACCAGCCATGTATGAATGCCGCTCAGGTCGGCTCCGTCCGGTTGTTTGCTGGTCTGCGCCATAATGTCTCGATATAAAGATGCTTGATATCAAGCAAAAGATTCAACGGGGACCCTTGAAGGGCCTTCGTCTCTAGGCTGTTGCCGGCGTAACCCTTACAATCCAAGCGCGATGTCTTTCGACGATCCGATCAAGTCCCGCCGCGCCTTTCTCAAGCACAGCTCCATCGGCCTTGCCGCTGCGGCTGTTGGCTGCCACGCTACACCTGAGTCCAGCGAGCAACCCGCCGCCCCCGCTTCCGCCAGCGCTGGTCCGCCGCCCCCGGGCATGCCGCCAGCCTTCGGCACGGCGCCGGCAGCAGGTCCGGAGGTCTCCGGCGTCACCTTCGCGGAGGCGAAAAAACTCGTTCGCGTTTCGCTCACCCCGGATGAGGAGAAGCAGGCCGCTTCCAACTGGCGTCAGGCCATGGCACCGCTCTACGAGCGCCGCACCGGCCCGCGCAAAGTTGCGCTCGAGCCCACACTCGCTCCCGCCACGCAGTGGAATCCCATGCTGCCCGGCATGCCGCCTCCTCCCCAGCACGACCATTTCGTTCCTGCGCCCGCCGCGTCAGTGCCGCTGCCAAAGAACGACCCCAATTCCGACGCAGACATTGCCTTTGCCGGCGTCGCACAGCTCAGCCGCTGGATCCATGCCCGCCAACTCACATCCGAGCGCCTCACCGGTATCTACATCGATCGCCTCGAGCGTTTCAACCCCACGCTCCACTGCGTCATCACTCTTACGAAAGATCACGCTCTCGAGCAGGCCCGCGCCGCAGATCGCGAGATTGCCGCCGGCCGTTATCGCGGCCCATTGCACGGTATTCCGTGGGGCGCAAAAGACCTCCTCGATACCGCCGGCATCCCCACCACCTACGGCGCGGAACCCTTTCGCGATCGTGTGCCGAAAACCGATGCCACTGTCGTCGAGCGGCTGAACGCCGCGGGCGCCGTGCTGGTCGCCAAACTCTCGCTCGGCGCTCTCGCGCTCAACGACATCTGGTTCGGCGGCCAGACCATGAATCCCTGGCTGCTCGAAGAGGGATCCTCCGGCTCGAGCGCCGGCCCCGCCGCAGCCACTGCCGCGGGACTCGTCGGCTTCGCCATCGGCAGCGAGACCGGCGGCTCCATCGTCAGCCCGTCCATGCGCTGCGGCGTGACCGGCTTGCGCCCCACCTATGGCCGCGTGCCGCGTACCGGCGCCATGACGCTCTGCTGGTCACTCGATAAGCTCGGCCCCATGGCCCGCTCGGTCGAGGACACCATGCTTGTCCTTCGCGCCATCAGCGGCGGCCCGGATCCGGGCGACCTCGCCTGTGTCCCCAGTCATCTTGACTACAACGCCGTCCTGCCGGTGAAAGGTATCCGCGTCGGTTACATTCCGGCGTGGCTCGCCCACTCGCCCGCGACCGATGTGGATCGCGCCGCCATCGACCAGGTAAAGAAGCTCGGCATGGATCCGGTGGCAATCTCATTACCCGATTGGCCTTACGACTCGCTCGATCTCATCCTCTTCGCAGAGGCCGCCGCTGCCTTCGAAGAACTCACCCTCTCGCATCGTGTTGACCAACTCAAGGCCCAGGTCCCCGACGCGTGGCCCAACGTCTTTCGCCAGTCGCGCTTCCTCTCCGCTGTCGATTTCGTTCAGGCGGACCGCTTCCGCCGCAAGGTCGCCGAACAAATGGCCGAGATATTCAAGAAAGTCGACATGCTGCTCGTCCCCTCACTGCGCGACGAGATGCTCACCCTCACCAACTTCACCGGCCATCCCTCGCTCACGCTGCGCGCCGGCTTTGTCGAAGTCAGCGAAGCGCGCAGCGACTGGGCGCCTGACCCCAAGCACCCCCTGCCGAAGTTCAACCCGCCGCGCCGCGTCCCCCACGGCGTCACGCTTATCGGCAAGCTCTTCGATGAAGGCATGCTCGGCCGCGTCGGCGTGGCCCTCGAGCGCGCCTTCAACGTAGCCAGCGAGCGGCCCAAAGGCTTCTCGTAAGCGAAGAAGCCAGGGACCTGGAGAACCGCTGCCAGAAGCGCGTGCCATCCGGAGCGAGGCGCCGCAGGAGCGGAATCGCCTTTTCAGGACGGACGAACTTCAATGAGTGAATTGGCGATTTAGCGACAGCTGAAGTCTAGCCAACCACCGCCACTGGGTCACTCGGCACGGAGTGCGGCCACTGGATTCACGGACGCGGCGCGATGCGCGGGGATATAACTAGCAAAGAGCGCCAACAGTCCAAGCACGATGGCCATTGTCGCAAGAGTTGGGAGATCCCACGCTCGCACTCCGAAGAGCAGTCCTCGCAAGAGTTCGCCGAAGGCGAGAGAGCAAACTACTCCGATTGCGATTCCTGCCCCGGTCAGCCAGGCCGCCTCTCGCAGCACCATTCTATGAATTGACCAACGCTGCGCGCCGAGCGCCAGGCGCACGCCGATCTCTCGCGTCCGTTGGCTTACCGAATATGCAATCACTCCATAAAGACCAACTGCGCTTAGAACCAATGCCAACGCCGCGAAACATCCGACGAGATAAGCCGTTGAGCGATGAAAATAGGCGGTCTGCGAGTCATTGATCTGGTCCCTCATCGTCGACCCTTGTTCGACTCCGACATCCATGTTGAGTTTATGGATCGCAGCCGTCAGGGCAGGCAGGATGGTGTGCTCTTCTTGAGAGGTGCGGACCATCAGGATATATCCGGAAGACCCATTCTGGTTAAAGGGGTAGTAGACCGCCGGCTGTTGCTCCTCATCGAGAGCCCCGTCCTTGAAATCCTCCACCACGCCGACGATTTGCTTCATCGACGGTGGACTAAGGGTGGGGTCACCAATCTCTTTGCCGACAGGGTCTTCGCCGGGAAAATACTTTCGTGCAATGGCGTGGTTGATGACCACCACCCTGGGCTTGGATGCGTCCTCTGCATCGGTAAAGTAGCGGCCCGCAAGCAGCTTCGTATGAAGGGTACTGAAAAACCCTGCGCTCACATCGCGCTCGTTGACCGTAATGTGATTGCCGTTATACGGTCTGCCGGCAATTCGTATCCAGTCCGAGTTGCAGTCGCAGCTTGCCGGCAATAGGCTGGTAACGCCCGCGGCCCGTACCCCGGGCAAGCTCTCGACCCGGTCCAACAATCTGCGGGTAAAAGCGACCTGCTCCGGGTCGCCGGGAAACTGCCTGCCTGGCAGCCGAACGTGTAGCGTGGCAAGGTGGTCGACTTGAAATCCGATGTCCACATGCAAGAGCCGGTAGAGGCTTTTGCCGAGCAGACCTGTTCCGGTGAGAAGCACCATTGTGGTGGCGAGCTCGATCACGACCAGGCGTCCTCCGATTCTGCGCCATAAGGTTCCCGCCGAGCCGCGGCCTCCATCGGTCAGTCCGTCACGTATGTCATAAGACAACAGCTGCAGGATCGGTGTGATCGAGAACAGTGCCGCGGCGAGCAGCGCCAAAGCCGCAGCGAACATCAGCACGTGGAGGTTCGGCCCCAGCCCTTGAAAAAAGGGCATTTTGGCTATCATCTCCTTCGAGATGAGGCGGCTTAGAATCTGCATGGCTCCAACGGCGAAGGCCAGGCCGGCTAATACGCCCCCGCCGACAAGCACCATGCCTTCGGTTACGAACTGGCAGGCGAGGCGGCCCCGCGAAGCACCCAGCGCGCCGCGCACCGCCATCTCGCGCTTGCGGGTTTCTGAGCGCACCACCAGCAGACTTGAAACGTTGACGCAGGCAATCAATAACAACAGGCCGGCGCCGCTCAGGAGCAGAAGCAAAATGGGACGGATCTCTCCTGCGATCATGTCTGATAGGAGCATCACGCTGGCCCCTCGGTCGCGGTTGGTATCTGGATACTGGTTCTCCAACTGCCGCGCAATCGACTGCATGTTCGCCAATGCCGTCTGCACCGAGACTCCGTCTTTGAGACGCCCTAATGCGTAGAGGTTGTGACAGTCTCGGTGTTTTTCGCAGTTGCTATCTGGCTTCATCGCCGCCCAGATTTCCGGGCTGTTCCCGAGTGCGAATTCGAAGTCTTTGGGCAGCACACCGATCATTGTGTGGAGAACGCCATCCAGTTTTAGTGTTTGCCCGATCACGTCTTTCCTGCCGCCAAAGTGCCGCTGCCAGAATCCGTAACTGATCACCACTACGTTTGGCCCGGACAGCGAATCCTCGCCGGGATGAAAGTCACGGCCCAACTCGGGAGCCACACCCAAGGTACGAAAGAATCCTGCGCTGACCCGCTCTGCCGGCACCGGCTCGGTGCCCGTGGGCGTGCTCAACAACGCGTCCCATCCGCTGAAGGCATCTATCGAACTAAGAACCGTGTTTAATCTCTTCCAGTCCAGATAATCCAGGTAAGAAAGGTTCACCTTCTGAAACGTGGCCTCACTTTCCGTTACATGCACAAGCCGTTGCGGGTCCGCATAGGGCAGCGGCTTGATCAGCGCGGCATCGACAAAAGCAAAGACGGCTACGCATGCGCCGATGCCAAGCGCCAAGACCGTGATCGCCGAGAAGGAGAAGCCTGGATTTTTTAGCAGCTGGCGAATTGCGAATCGGATATCGCGAACCAGATTGTCGAGCCATTCGACGCGGCTCCTGAGATAGAAGCGCTCCCGCGCTGCCTGCGGGTTGCCGAACTCGACCTTCGCTCGCCGTCGCGCTTCCTCTTCACTCAGGCCTTCGTGTTCGAGCTCGTTCGCTTCGAGTTCGAGATGCGCTTTGATCTCCTCGGCAAAATCATCGACGCTGCGCTTACGTTTCAACATGCCTACACCTGTTCGCTGCTCGGTCCGGCGTTGCCGCTCAGAATCAATTCCATCGCCCGAGTCAGACGCTGCCATTCGCTGATCTTTTCCACGAGCTGGTCTCGGCCTTTTGCGGTCAGAGAATAAAACCGCGCCTTGCGGTTGTTCTCGCTCACGCCCCACTTCGCGCTGATCCACTTTTTGTCTTCTAGCCGTTGCAGCGCAAGGTAAAGTGAGCCGTGATCGACGAAAAAGACCTCCTCCGACTGGCGTTGGATCGACCGAGCCACGCCTTGCCCATGACACGGCCCCTGCACAAGGGTCTTGAGAATGAGGATGTCGAGCGTCCCCTGCAGCAGGGCGACGCGATCGTCGGTGTTCTTTTGGGTATGCATCCGACCCAAGCATTGCACTACTCGGGTCGGATGTCAACACGAGTAGACCGATTCATAAAAAAATCCGGAACCACGAGAATTCCCATATCTATGATTCGGACTTGGCCATCTTGATTGGCGATATCAGGCCAATGCGCTCATCGAGCACCACTCAAACAAGTTCCAATGGAATAGTCCTCACAAACGGACGTCCGTCATTTTGAAGTGCTTCGACTGAGTCAGCATGCTCACCCAAGACGCCGCTCCTTTCCAAATAGGAACACCAGCAATGAAATCCCGTAAAAAACCTGCCACTTTGCCCCGTCCAACTCGCTACACTAGAAATAGTGAGTCGAAAAGCAAACGTCACCCAAGTGGTGACGTTCTTCGTTTCTGGGGAAAGGGATACCCCAAAACCTCTTCAGAGATGTGGGTAACTGGCTGCGCGAGTGCGCCGGCACATCGCTAACCCCTTCAGAATGACGAATTAAGCAATAAGCCCTTTAGAAAGACGAATTTGAGCCTCGGAAGGCCACCTATGTCATGGCAGCAGCGGGAGTTACAAGCCACCCTCCGGTGACGGGAGGGGAGGGGGTGGGGCATACCGTCACCCTCATTCCGGCACACATGCGATATGCGCTAGGCTCGTCCGCTCACAACATGCGCCGACGGGCGCCATTGCCTGAGATGCCGAGTGCCGCCCGGGACGGCCAGCGTTCAGAATTCGACGTGGCACCGCACCGAAGGCACCCACACCGGCCCGCGATCCCGGTTATACCCCGGGTTGTCGATGTGCGACAGCCCCAGCGCGAAGAACATCCCGCGCCATGCATGCATGTTGTAGTAGCTTTCCTCGATCGTCTCGCGGCCGTAGCGCAGGCGCCCGTCGCCCAGCAGAAATCCCAATCCGCCATCGGCCAGATAGTTCTGGTGATCCTTCTTGATCGCGTTCGAGACGAACGCAACTCCCACCTTGTCATTCCGGCGCCCCCACTGTCCGCCGTCATAGTCCGCGCCTGCGAGCACTGTCTGGTCTACCTCGGTATAGGCGAACGACTCATGCTGCCCCTCGTTCCAGCCAAAGCGTCCCGCGACTCGCAGATGCTCAGTCGCCTGCTGCTCCACGCTGTAGCCGAAGCCGTATTTCACCGCGCCGAACTGCTCCGTCTTGTGAATGTCCGGCGTCGTGTCGATGCCCTCCACGTATCGCGTCACAGACTCGCGATAGTTGCCCATGTGTGCGTGGTTTACATAGGCCAGCACGCGCTGTGTACCCTTTCGTTTCGGCAGCACGCCGCGCTTCCACTCGAACTCCCAGTTCTGCCCGCTCGCGCGGCTCAAGGCCCAGTCCAGATCGATCCCGTTCGCCACCACCGGCATCGCCGCCAGCGCATAGCGCGCCGCCCAGTTGCGGTCCTGATACTCGATCACGCCCGCATATGTGTAACCGCGCGTGTCGGCCGCGTAATCCCACGCGCCATTGCTGTCCACCGTCCAGTTGGTGAACTGCATATGGCTGTCGCTCAGCACTCCGTTGATGTCCATCACGTCGGGCAGCGACATCTTGCCCAGCCGCAGCTCCAGCCGCCGCACTGGCGCCTCGGTCGCCAGCGACCACGGCCCGCGCGCGACCTCAGTCATCTCATCGCTGAAACCAATCGTCTGATGGATCTGTATCCGCGCCACATAGGGCTTCGAGCCCAGGTTCGGGTTACGCACCACGTCCAGGTTGGTGAAGCCTGCAAGGCCCAGCGCCTGGCTCAACCCGCGTCCGCCTGTCGCTTCAAAGTTCGCGATGACGTCGGTGTTGTACCGCTCGCTCCACGCCGGCGTCTCGCCGCGCACTCCCCGCCCGAGCTGATAGCCCAGAAACAGCGTGCCCAGCAGCGAAGTCTTGTACTCGCCCGCGCCGTGCAGGCTGTTCGTGCCCTGATAGGGCGAGTGAAAGCTGGGGTGCGCCTGGAAGATGATGTTCGTCTGCCCAGCCACAAACCATGGCGCCGCCTGCGAGTGCGGAAACATCGTTGCCGGCTCGTTATCTTCCGCCCCCGCTTTGCACGTGGAACTCTCTGTTGCATCGCCACCAGCGGACGATTGCGCGACACCCGACGCCCCACACGTCTGGCCCGCGGAAACGCCCCGGACGTGAACCGCGCCGAGCGACAGCAGCGTCAGCATCCACAGTGTCTTCCGGTAGCGCACGTTCGCGGCATCTCCTCTACAGGTCTTGACTGAATCAGCCGGCGAACGGCAGAACTCATCGAGTGCAATGGGAACACGCCGACACCAAGACTGAATTAGCTTAACCTAAATTTAATTTTTGCCTGGGTGCTGTCGTGAGAAGGCCACAACTTCCCTCCGATGTACTCAGAAGACCATCACTCCATTGCGCGTTAGGTCCGCGAACACCTTCGCCGATGTCCTCATGCTTCCGGCTAGCGTCCGCGAGGCATCAACAGCCTCATGGCGGAGGTCTCCGCTTCTACCACCTTAGTTGTAGAAATTGCGCGGCCCTAAGGAGGAAGGCTGGAGGGAACTCATCTCCCGACCACAACATCTGCTCCAGACTGAGTGCAATCGAGCAGTTTTTCCTCGCCCGAAATGGTCCAATCCCCCAAATGTGGGCATCGTTTACCCCCCGAATACCCCTTCCGTAAGGTTTTCCAGCTAAAGTTTCTGCCGTACAGTTGCGAAAGATTTTCACAGCGAGAGGGTAGAAATGACACGGCAGCTTAAGAATCTTGCAGGTCTGGCAGCAGTTGCGGGTGCTTTGGTTCTCCTGGGATCCGGGTGCGGAGACAAACGCGAGATGAGCAAGCAGAACTTCGCTCACGTACTGAACGAGGACTACTCGGCCAACGCCGACTGCCTCTTTACCAAGCCGATCCCTTATCCTTTCGAGATGCAGACCAGCGACACGCTTCTAGGCGATGTCCACAAGAAGCTGGATGCCCTGACGGCCGCCGGCCTGCTCACCCGGACCGCCCATGACGGCAATCTCCGCTACGAGCTGACCCTCACCGGCCAGCAGGTCCCCGGCAACGGCCGCTTCTGCTACGGCAAGCGCCAGGTCACCACCGTAGATAACTACTCCAACCCGACTGAGTTCCACGGCAACCGCTTCACCAAGGTCGAGTATCACTTCGTTGAGAAGGGCAGCCCCGATTGGGCGAAGGTCCGCGCCATCCAGACCGCCTTCCCGGCAGTGGCCAAAGCCGTAGCCGGCGAGCCCGTCGACCAGGCCACCCTCGTTCTTACGGACGACGGCTGGGTTCGCAACGAGGACTAAAGCTTTTCCCCCTCAACCCGCAAACCCACAACCCCGTAACCAGCGTTGTTCAACCCAGACCGACGTTGTTCCAGAAGGGACCGGCGTTTCGTTGGCGCCCACCCTTTCGCAAGACCCGGGAACACAGGGCCCGGGTCTTGCCACGTTTAGGCCACAGATATTCGAAACTCCTGCCGACTTCCCACGGTGCAACGGGCATAGTCATTGCTGCCCCTGTGTGGGCAATATGCGTTCGCCACCGGCATTCACGAATGCAGCTCGAGATTGCGCCTCTCGCCGGTCGGCTACTTCGTAAGTGCGGCGAAATGCGGTCGTATCCCGGAGTGGTTCAAGCCACGGATCGCGCATCATGCTTACCGGGCTCCAATAACCTGCTGCCACGGATTGCTCCAGAAGATCGTTTCCTAGTTCTAGTGCGCCAAGCTTCGCCGCTTGTCGAGCCAGGTAGAAAAATGCCTCGGGATCGTGGTTCTTCAGATCTTTGCCGGCCTCCAGCACTGCGACCGCTCGCGCAGGATCTTTCAGCAGGTAAGCGTCGAGCGCGTTCATCTCTGTAGGAAACACGCGGAACCCATCTTTCCGGCTCCACAGCAATGCGGAAGCCTCTCGATCTCGACCCATCGTTGCCAGCGCAACTGCGTCCATGTACAGACCCGGACGGCCCGTTCCGTACCAATACAGAGCCTGCTCATAATCGGCCAGAGCGAAATATGTGTGGGCCACGCTGGTGGGCACATTCGAGTCAAGTTCCATCGCTCGTCGATGGGCCACGACCGAGGCTTCCAGCTGACCGCAGTATCTGCAGGCGTGTACCAATCCGCAGAACAGTTCCGGATCGCTGTCGTGCGATTCAGCCCGGCGCAGCAGGCGAACCATGGCACCTTCCGCCTGGCCCGCATCCGCCTGAATGGGTGTGCACACATTGTGGGCAATGCCTAAGTCCGGGTTCAGTTCGAAGGCACGTTCTAGCGCCTGGAGCGCCGCCCGCCCGTCCATTGCGGCTTTGGGTTGGACCTTCAGCAGGAGCCGGTAACAACGACCCAAACGTGCCCAGGCCGGAGCGTAGCCAGGATCCTTGCGAACGCACTCGAGATATAAATCTCGGGCTAGAGCAATACTTTCTATCGTGCGATCCACAGCAATCGCGATCTGGTTGGCTCGCAAATAGAGATCGTAACTCTCCGGGTTGGAAGGAGCGTCGATTACTGCGTCGATGGTGCTGTCGTCATGCACACCTCGGATAAGGCTGCGAACCAGCAGATGAACAACGGCCTGATGGAACCGGAACAGATCGTTCGCATCCACATCCCATGCCTTCGACCACAGCAGCGTGCCCTTGGGCGCATCGATGAGGTTGGTGACAACGTGGATCCCGCCATCTCCGCTACCATCCAGAGTGCCGCTGAGAATCACGTCAACCTCGGCCTTTTTCCCAACCTGTTCCGGATCCCAGTGCACAGGATCGAAGCGCATGGCAAGCTGAACGCTCCTCACGGTGAACATGTTCATTTCAGCAAGCGTTGTCGATATGGCTTCGGGCAGGCTGTAGGCGAGATGTTCGACGTCGGAAATCCCGAGGCCCCGGCGAAACGGAAAAACGAGAATGCGAATGGGTCGTTGGCTGGTTGGCCGGTCTGCTCTGTGCGGTTCTTCCGTTGGCGCGAACAAACTGCTCACTGGCGCGACGAACCGGTAGCCGAGCTTGGGCACGGTCCGGATGTACTGCGCCGCCGCAGGTGAATCGCCAAGCGCTTTTCGCAAGAGCGCAATCAGATTGGAAAGATTGGCTTCCTCGACGAAGGTCTCCGGCCAGAGAGCACGAATGAGTTCATCCTTTTCCAACAGCCGTCCCGGTGAGCTCACCAGAAGACTAAGCAGGTCGAAACACTTGGGCGGCAGCGCAATAGCTTGACCATTGCCGGTCAGCAGATGCTGGTCGGCGTCAAGGTGAAAGAGACCGAAGTTGTACTGGCGGCCCGATTGCTCTCTCAACGCTCCCCCTCTACGCTCGTTCCGAAGAACATGGAAAAACCTTGGAACTTCCCAAGGACTTCCGGGCGGGGACCGATCCATCTTATTTACCAGCCAACGAAGTGGCTCGCTGGCCAAGTCTAGGCCAGTGTGGTGTCGGCGACAACTCCTGTCACGTATGGCGGGATGTGCTTCTCGTGCTGCTAACCGAAGTTCAAGGATGGATATATGCGCAAAGGATTACTCTTGCTTCTCGCGTTTTCGAGTGTGGCCGCGTGGGCCGAGCCCGTTTGTCAGCACGTTGGCGGGGGCATTGTGACGAATTTCCTGAACGCCACCACGACATTTGGTTCAGCAACAGGTGACCTGGGCGGCGGCATCGGCGTCACCGTGCTCACCCTCACTCCAGGCCCTGGCGGAGTGCTCGTCCTGCACAATCAACACCACTGGGTCACGACCCAAGGCGACACGATTCTGGCATCGCCCGCCGACGCGACTGCCTATCCGAGCGGTCAGCCCGGACTATATGCCGCGACCTATATCAACGGAGTCATCATCAATGGCGGAACCGGCAGATTCGCACACGCAAGAGGGAAGGTGTTCGCGTGGGGTGCAATCGACACGAGCAAGAATGAAGTGGTGCTCCGCTATGAGGGCACCGTCTGCTTTGCCGATAAGGATGAGCACTGAAGAAGTAGGGACAACACGTGCTCTGGATAAAAAAAGCAGAATTGGCCGGATAGCTACTGACTTAGTTCTAAACGAAGAAGAGGGAGCCCAAAGGCTCCCTCTTCTTCGTTACTGACTCTTTGTGGAGCCTAGACTTCCTTCACCCCATCCACAAACGCCTTCAGCCGCCGCGACCGCGAAGGATGCCGCAGCTTGCGCAGCGCCTTCGCCTCGATCTGCCGGATGCGCTCGCGCGTCACCTGGAAGCTCTGGCCGACTTCTTCGAGCGTGTGCTCGGAGCCATCCTCCAGGCCGAAGCGCATCTTGATCACGCGCTCTTCGCGCGGAGTCAGGGTGCGCAGCACCTGAGAGGTGTACTCCTTCAGGTTCACGCTGATGACCGCTTCGGAGGGGGACACCGCCTGGCGGTCTTCGATGAAGTCGCCTAGGTGCGAATCTTCCTCTTCGCCAATCGGCGTTTCGAGCGAGATCGGCTCCTGTGCGATCTTCAGCACCTTGCGCACCTTCGCGACAGGAATATCCATCCGCTTCGCGATCTCTTCAGAAGTAGGCTCGCGGCCCAGCTCCTGCACCAGTTGCCTGGAGGTGCGGATGAGCTTGTTGATGGTCTCGATCATGTGGACAGGAATACGGATAGTCCGCGCCTGGTCGGCAATCGCCCTCGTGATCGCCTGCCGGATCCACCATGTCGCATAGGTCGAGAACTTGTAACCCCGACGATATTCGAACTTGTCGACCGCCTTCATCAGGCCGATGTTGCCTTCCTGGATCAGGTCCAGGAACTGCAGGCCGCGATTCGTGTACTTCTTCGCAATCGATACCACCAGGCGCAGGTTCGCTTCAATCAGCTCCCGCTTCGCCCGCTCGGCGTCCATGTCGCCCTGAATCATCTCGCGCTGCGTGCGCTTCAGGTCGGCAATGGAAACGCCGATCTCCGTCTCCAGGTGATCGAGATCGGTCTTGCAGTTGCGCTGCTGGCGCCGGTATTCCTTGCGCAGTTCTTCACTCTTGGAGGAGTCGTGCTTCTGCTCGAGCGACTTGATCTGCCGCTCCAGCGTACGCATCGAATCGACCGTCTTGTTTACCTTGTCGAGCAGTCGCTTGCGCTCGGCATTGGTGTACTTCAACTCGCGCACAATCCGCGATACCTGCACGCGCTCGCGTCCCATCAGCCAGCGCGTCTTGCGATACTCCTTCGCCTTCGCCTTGGAATTGATGGTGTCCAGCTTTTCGAGCAGCGCCTGCGCCTTCTTCTGGTGCTTGATCAGCGCGTCCACCCGTGCGACGGTGGCCTTGACGCGCGTCTGCAGGACTTCTTCCGTGATCTCCTCTTCGTCGAAGATCACGACTTCCTTGATGTTGCGAACGCCGCGCTTCAGGTCTTCGCCCAGCGCTACCACTTCGCGGATCACAATCGGCGACCGTGAGATCGCCTTCAGAACCCGCAATTGCCCGCGCTCGATGCGCTTGGCGATCTCGACTTCGCCTTCGCGCGTCAACAGCGGTACTGTGCCCATCTCGCGCAGGTACATGCGGACGGGGTCGTTCGTCTTCTCGAGGGTTCCCGGTGTCAGGTCCAGTTCGACGTCGTCGCCCTCTTCGGCGTGCTCCGCGTCGAACTTCTCCCCGGCAAACTTGGGCTCGCCTTCGAGCAGGTCAATGCCCTGGGTGTTAATTGTTGTAATGAGATCGTCAAGGTCGTCCGCCGAATGCATGTTGTCCGGCAGCAGGTCGTTCACCTCGCCATAGGTGAGGTAGCCCTTTTCCTTGCCCTGATCCATCAATTTCTGGATATCGTCTTCGAACTTGTCTTCAATCGCCAAAGCGCGTCTCGTCTCCCGCGTTATTTCGCCGCTGGCACAGCCATTCTGCTGTGCCGGTTTGTGGTGGGCAAACCCGTTCTATCTATGAGTGAAGATGCGTAAAATAGGCCATCCATATGATGGCAAATCCCGCGGCCTGACAGGCATCGGGCGGGCTGGTGGACGCACTCTTCAAGACAGAGAAATTTAGGATATCATGCTGCCGACCGGGTTTCACACGGCAGTCGCTTTATCCTCAACTGTTAGATGTACTTCGAGGCGTTTCGTTTCATCCGGGCCGCCCACTATTCCTCACGGATCGCCTGCGCCGGACTCCACCTCGGATTTTCGCCCCCGGATCTTCCGCCCGGATCTTTCGTCCGGATCTTTCGTCCGGTTCATTCCTGACCCAGAAGCTCTCGCAACCGCCGGTCCAGCTCCCGCAGCCGCCGGTCCAGCTCCATCCGTTCAGTGATCAGCGCCGTCACCCCTGCCAGGTCACCCCTGCGCTCCATTTCGGCAATGGCGCTGCGCAGCCGCCGCTGCCGCCGCTCGACCGAGTGCTGTTCCAGAGTCATCAGGGCTGATTCCAATTCGTGGCGCGTCACAGGCTCACTCTCCCGCATCAACAGTTGCGCCACCATCCCACGGCCTTGGTCACTCGCCGCTTCCAAGGGGTCGGGCTGCTGACGCCGAGCCAGCTCTTCAAGGGTAGTTACGATGCCAAGTCCTTCAAAATGTTCTACTTGTGTTGTCATCGCTTCAGCCGCCCTGCGAAATGTCTCACTCTCCAGTGAGCCAGCCAGCGCCCGTACCAGGACCCGCTCGCACTCCGACAGGTTCGACACCTTCATTGCTGGAATCTGCGCCTGGCGTTGTCCCGTCGCCTGTTTGAGCTTGTCCCGCACCAGCGCAGCATCAATCCCCAACTTGTCGCCGATATCCTTCGCAAACTCGTCTTTCGCAATCACGTCGGGCATCCGCCGGATATGCGGCAGCAAAAAGTTGACCGCCTCCACCTTGCCCTGCGCCGTCCGCACCGGGAACAGCTTCCGCGCCCGCTCAATCAGGTATTCCGAGTGCCGGACGGCACTTTTTAGCGCCTCAGCATACGCCTGAACGCCCCTTTCGCGCACAAATCTGTCCGGATCCAGACCGCCTTCGAGCGTCACCACCCGCACCTCGAAGCCTTCTTCCGTCAGCAGCGCGATCGACTTCTCCGCCGCGTTCGCCCCCGCCGTATCGGGATCGAAGTTCACCACCAGCCGCGTCGTATAGCGCCGCAACAGGCGCGCCTGCTGCTCGGTGAAGGCCGTCCCGCTGGTGGCCAGCACCGGTGTCACGCCCGCGGCAAAGACCGAAATGCAATCCATCTGCCCCTCCACCAGGAGGGCAAAGTTCTGCTGCCGGATCGCCTGCCGCGCCTTGTCCAGGTTGAACAACACCTGCCCCTTGGAATAGAGCGGGGTCTCCGGCGAATTGAGATACTTCGGCCCACCTTTGTCGTCTGCATCCAGCGCGCGCGCCGTAAATGCGATCACCCGCCCGCCCTCGTTCTGGATAGGGAAGGTGATCCGCTTTCGAAAGCGATCGTAGGCCCGGCCGCCCGCGCCGTTTTTGGCCTCGCCTTCCTGTTCCTTGTAGCTGAACAGCCCCGACGCCCGCAGCACCTCTGGCGGCGCGGCGCCCGTTAGCCGGTCACGCAGCCCGCCGAACCCCTCCGGCGCATACCCGATGCGGAACTTCGCAATTGTCTCCGGCTTCAGCCCGCGGCCGGTCAGGTATTCGCGCGCCCGCGCGCCCTCGGGAGACTTCAACTGCTCCTCAAAATAGGCAGTCGCTTGCTCGTGCAGCTCCAGCAATCGCCCTCGCAGCCGGCTCTCCGCCGCCTCCTCGGGGGAGGAGAACTCCCGCTTCGGCAGCGCGATTCCGCACTTCTGCGCGACGATCTTTATCGCCTCCGGAAAACTGACCTTCTCGATCTCCTGGACAAACTTGAAGACATCGCCGGATACCCCGCAGCCAAAGCAGTGGTAAAACTGCCGGGTCACGTGCACGGAAAATGAAGGCGTCTTTTCGCCGTGGAAGGGGCATAGCCCTGAGTAGTTCTGCGCGCCGGACTTCTTCAGCGTGATGTACTCGCCGATGACGCGGACAATGTCCGCCTGCTGCTTCACGCTCTGGGCAAAATCCGGCATGCGTAGGTGCTGCTCCATTCTCGCTGTTCGGCGCCACAGGTCAATGTGTGGGAAAGTCCATAGTCACTGCGGATCGCCGTCCGTTTCCAATCGGCGGGAATCCTTTCCAATCGACGGAACGCTGAGCTCCCTCGGACCCGACGTTCACAACCATCGGGCCGCAGGGCCGCCGCGACACCCTGTAATTCCGCTAGGGTAAACTTCCGCCACCGCTCGCGACGCGAGTGGTCTCAACGCGAGGTCAGCGCAATGACGGAATGGAACGCCTCTGAGTACGACCGGCTCTCCGCCCTTCAGGCCACCATGGCCGAAGAGGTCCTGTCGCTGCTCAGAGCTCCAGGGAAGCAGAGCGCATCCTGGACATCGGCTGCGGCAACGGAAAGACAACTGCGGCCATTGCCGCGCGTCTTCCAAACGGCTCAGTCACGGGCGTCGATGCTTCATCCGACATGATTGCCTTTGCGCAGGCGCATTGGACTCCGGCGCAATCCAATCTTCGATTCGCAGTGGCGGATGCGCGGCGCCTGCCCTTCCAGCAGGAGTTCGACCTCATCGTCTCCTTCAACGCGCTGCATTGGATACCCGATCAGACATTGCCGCTCCAGTCGATCCGTTCCGCCATAAAGCCCAGCGGCAAAGTGCGGCTGCGCCTGGTGCCTAAGGGCGAGCGTAAAAGCCTGGAAGACGTGATCGAGGAAACGCGCCTCTCACCGCGCTGGGCCAGGTACTTCGACGGTTTCCACGATCCCTATCTCCACCTCACTCCACCGCAATACGCGGCATTGGCCGAGCAGAACGGACTGCACGTTTTGAGTTGCGAGACATCCGCCAAATCGTGGGACTTTCAATCCCGCTCCGCCTTTCTGGCGTTCAGTACGGTCACTATGGTCGAGTGGACGCAGCATGTGCCGGAGGCCGAGCGGTCCGCATTTATAGTCGACGTCCTCGATCGCTATCAGCACATTGCCGCGGACGCGCCTGGGGAGGAGAACTACTTCCGCTTCTATCAGATGGACATCGTGCTGGCTCCGAAGTAGCGAATCGCGCAAGTAGATGAGTTCCAAGGTGTACCATCACCAGCGCATGCTTCGAACTGACCCTGCGCAGCAGCCTCGCGTCCGATGAAGGCGAACATCCTCTCCCTGATCCTGATTCTCGCGGCGCTCTGCCTCTTCCTGCCGCGCTACATCGACCAGCCCTGGCCGCCGCTCCGCATCGCAGGGGGCGTCATAGCCTTGGCGTCGCTGTCGCTCATCGCGGTGGCCCGCATCCAGTTGGGTCGCTCATTTTCCATTCGGGCCAAGGCCACCCGCCTGATCACGACCGGCTTGTACTCGCGCATCCGCAATCCCATCTATGTCTTCGGCTGTTTCTTCTTCCTCGGGCTCGCGATGTTTATTCCCGCGTGGTGGCTGCTGCTTGCGCTGATCATCGTCATTCCCATGCAGATCTTCCGTGCGCGCAGGGAAGCGGCGGTCCTCGAGGCCACATTTGGCGAGGAATACCGGCGGTACCGGCAGCAGACCTGGCTATGAGCTTCGCGGCAACTTAGCCTGCCAAATGTTAACTAGTTTGTTATCGAATGCGCGCGCACCGGCCTATAAATTCTGCTTGGCCGGCAAACCCTCCCATGATTTGCTGTGTCTAAGACAAAACGGGTCCGACCCCCTGGGTGTGGCAATGCCCGCCAGTCTGGCCCGACAGGTTTTCTTGACCGCTTCCCCCTTCACCGCCGCGCTGCCGGCCGATACGAGCAGCCGCAAGGGAGAGACTCGATGCACGCTGTTCTCGGTTCACTACGCACTTATCTCGACAAGCTCCTGAGTTGGCTGCACCCCTATTTCGACAAACTTCTCAATTCGCCGTATCACTGGATGATCTACGCTGCCGGCGCAGCAGTGCTGCTCATCTGCATACCGCTGGCGCGGCTGATCTTCCGCCGGCGCCGCCGCGACGAAGAAGACATATCGTTGACCACTGGCTATCCCTCGGTCCTGGGGCTCACATCTGCGTCAGTTGCCCCGGTCGAATCCAGACGCGCTACCTGGGAGCCCACGCCGCCTCCTCCGGTGGCGCCTCCGGTATCCAACGTGACCGCGATTAACGAAGCTCTGACGACTCCATGCATACATTGCGGCGTCACCATCTCCTCGCGTGAGGATTTCTGTCCGGCGTGCGGCTACGCCCAACCCGTCAAGCAGAGTTTCATCGCTGCTTTTCCGGCCTGACCATCGACAGCGCTTAGGAAGAGCTTCTCAGTCAGCCGGGCTCTCCGCCGTGAAATCCGAACAGCACGGCTTCATGACTGGCTGGAACTCCATCAATTCGACGCGGGTGCCGTCCGGGTCGTACAGGTTCGCCTGCCACTTGCCGTCCTTGCCCATCTGCGGGCCGTCGTGGCGCGGGCTGAAACGGATGGCGTCGTTCACATAAAGCGCAGTCACCGCCTTCTCCATGTTCGGCACACCGAGCGAGAAGTGATTCAGAACCCCAAGCTGACGCGCATCGACCTTGTTCGCGTCCGGCGTGTCGGAGCCCGGGCCGGTCATCATGTACTCCAGCCAGTCATGCCCGTCCGGCACCTGCTGCGACACCCAGTCCAGCTTGGCCGGGTGCATTGCGCCATACCAGTACGGCCGAAAGCCGAGCAACTCGCGATAGAAGCGGTCCTCCGCGCTGCGGTCCTTCACCAGGAAACCGACGTGGATGATACGGCGGCTGATCGGAATGGGGTGAATTCCCTCAGTAGCTGCCGACTGGCCCGATTGGTAAAACTCCACGCGATTGCCTTCCGGATCGCGCGTGAAGAACCATTTGCTGCCGTCGGACCCCGTCTTTACAGCATCGATGTCGCGGTAGCTGTGCGCAAGTAAGTAGCTATGCAGCGCGTCGGCATCTGTCGTCTGAAAGGCGACGTGGTCCAGACGGGAGATCGTATGCTGCGCGGGCAGCGGCAGCACCTCGACAAACTGCTGCTCGCTGAGACGATACACCGTGCCGCGCGGATCTTCCGGGTCGGCCTCCTTTGTCGCCCCCAATTCCTCTCCATAGAAATGCGCCGCCGCCGCCGGATCGCTGGTGTAAACAGCCATGTGGGAGATGCCGGTGATCTTTGGACGTTCCTGTGCATGCGTCGCAACACTGCTGCCAAGCAGCGCGATCGTTAGCAGGGCAATGGGGAACTGTGATGGTTGCATAAATCTCGAGCGAGCCTCCGGTCGGATTTCTCCGACACGCCATGATCGCGCAAAATCATCATTTGTGCAGGGCGCGATTGGCAACTATGTCAGAGTGCCACATCGCCTGCACCTCTTCCGGCGTCATCCCCCGATCGCGCAGCGCCCGCAGACTCAGCGCGTCCGTTCGCTTGGCCAGCCGCTGCCCCTGGGTATCGCGCAGCAGTCGGCAATGATGCCACAGTGGTTGTGTGAGTCCGAGCGCTCGATACAGGAGAATCTGCCGCGCCGTCGATTTCAGCAGGTCCGCGCCGCGTACTACCTCGGTGATCCGCATAGCTGCATCGTCCGCAACGCAGGCTAGCTGATAGGCTGGCACATCGTCGCGTCGCCACACAACAAAATCGCCAAAGTCCCGGCCTGCGACATAGCTTTGCGCGCCCATCCCGCTGTCCTCGAAGCCGATCGTCTCCCCGTCGGGAATACGAAATCGCCAATTCACCCCCGCCGGGCCGTGCACCTCGGCTATGACTCCGGCCTTCGGCCTGCAGGTGCCGGCATACACAGGTTCGTCGTCCGCCGCATCGCCGTCCTCATGCGGCGCGCTCACAGCCGCGGCCAGTTCCCGCCGCGAGCAAGTGCACGGATAGATCCATCCGCCCGCGCGCAGGCGCTCCCAGGCTGAGCGATACAGTTCGTAGCGCTCACTCTGCCGGTAGGGCCCAAACGGACCTCCGACGTCGGGGCCCTCCTGCCACTCGATATTGAGCCAGCGCAGGTCCTCGAGCATCGCTCGGGCATAGTCACCCCGCGCGCGCTGCGCGTCAAGGTCCTCGTCACGCAATATCAGGGTGCCGCTCGCAGCGCGTGCCCGCTCCTGGGCTGTCCAGAAAGTCCGCGCATGGCCCAGGTGCAGCAATCCGGTGGGAGAAGGCGCCAGCCGGCCCCGATACGTGTTCGAATATGCATTCATGCGCTGAATTGGCGCAGATGATGATCGGCGTGCAGGTAGCCCCAACGCATCCAGTCCGCGCGCCGCATGCCGCCGAACATGGGATGTGTCGTCGCCAGTTCCGCGCATCCGCAGAAGAGCGCGAAGGTTTCCAGCAGTCGCGCCCGATCCTCCGCAAATGCGACCGGCGGCGTGCCGCCCCCGCCCTGTCGTACCGACTCGCTGGTCATCAGATTGCGCGGCCATTGCATCGGCACACGCAGCGCCACAAACTTCGCAAACCACGGGGGAATCCCAAGCTTAGCTGCGGCAAAGCGCCCCTCGCCCATCACAGACCGATAGCTGTCATCCAGGTGGCACAGCATGCCGCCGATCGACATGGAGCCCCACCGTCGCGCCGACCCCGGAACCAGCGCAGAGATCCGCCGCCGAATCTCCTCACAATCTGTCGCGTTGACCAGCGTCTTCGCCATTGCAAATCTCCACCCGCCAGCATAAATCGCTGCAGGCCGAGGAGTCAGAACAGGTTGAAGGCTGATTTAGAGTGCTTTGCAAACCTTGCGCCCGTAGGCTCATCTTTCATCGTAGAGGTGGCAGATGCGGAAGGAAATTGTTGAACACAGGATCGGGGCGGGAAGGAGTCAGGGTAATGCCGAGTGGCTCGACCTTGAATCGATCGCTCACGTGCAGCTCACCTCGGAAGATCCGGCCTTCCCAATAGAAAACGCGCTAGACACGAGCCCGGAGCGCAATGAGCGTGGCTGGCGCGCCGCCAGTCCCGGGCCGCAGACCATTGCGCTGGGCTTCGATGCGCCGCAGCACATCCGCCGGATATTTCTACACTTTATCGAGCGAGAAACGGAACGCGCGCAGGAGTTTGTGCTGCGCTACTCTTCCGGGAGTGAGACAGACCGAGAGATCGTGCGCCAGCAGTGGACCTTCAGCCCAACGGGCTCCACGCAGGAGATCGAAGATTATGCCGTTGAACTGCAATCTGTGACGAAGCTCGAGCTTGTGATCGATCCTGATCGTGGGCGTGGGCACAGTTTCGCGACACTCAATGCATTACGACTGGCTTAGGTATCTCGGGTACCTTCGACTCTCCGCTGATGTAAGAGGGAGTTCCACGGACAAAATCAAACGAGCGATGCCTATCCGTCAGTAGTTGCCAATCGCCGAATGACTCATTGGCGGGCCGAAAAATCATTTACCACGGGCCGACTTCTCGTTACTAATCGGCAAGTCGGCACTAGGTTCCGCCGGCGGCCGCATGGAATCTCAGCTGTGGCAGGCGGACGCACTCCCAAGGTCGGAACTTGACCGCTCTGTCGCTGTAATCCGGGCAGCAGTCGGTAAAAGCGCGGTTCACAACTTTTTGCAACTTGTTGCATCGCCGTGACATACCCCG
Organism: uncultured Acidobacteriaceae bacterium; assembly: GCA_963757575.1. GTDB lineage: Bacteria > Acidobacteriota > Terriglobia > Terriglobales > Acidobacteriaceae > KBS-83. Next base: position 26,878 of record CAVWSD010000001.1, on the reverse strand, counting down.
TTGCCTTTGAGCCTATGCTCCATTCTGATGGAAATCGGGCTCTTTTCGGGACGCCTATCTATGTTGAAGCTGCAAGTTCGGCGTTGGTCCGAACGGCCGCGCGTGCTGGTCCTGATGCTGGCGGTCATGCTGCCCGCCGCGGCGCTGATTGTTGCGAGTGCCCTGCATCTCCGCAGCTTACAACGCGAAAAAGGGATAGAGGCGGTCATTCAGAGGAACTACCAACACGTTCTGGCTATCGCGGAAAAGCGGATTGACGAGCGCGCATACAGAACGAGCGAAGAACTGAGAGAAAAGTTTCCCGACGTAGATCATCCTGAGGAACTCGAGACCTTCCTTGAAGCGCACCCAAATGTCTCCCATGCATTTTTGTGGACGGGGAAGGAGCGTTTTGATTTTCGATCGCAGCATCGCCAGATGCACGATCCTGATTTTCGCGAGCAAAGCAAGGCGCTGTCGTCCGACTTAGGGGGCTGGTTTGACAGTGAGTCCAGAACCTATTTCGCCAAGCTGAAGAAGATGGACGTCGGAGAAGGACACCACGTTTACCTCAACTCCGATTGGGTGCTCAAGGGTGACAAGTGGCAGTACGTTTCATGGGTCCTCTTTAAGCCTCAAGGCTCCAATGCGGATGAGCCTGCGCTGGGAGGATTCATCTACGACAGCGACTACCTGAAGAACACCTTTTTTCCGCAAGCGCTGAACGAGGTGATGCCGTCAGAGGTTCGGAATGATGCATCGCACCCCGAACCGGCGATCATGGTTCGAACAGCGAAGGAACAAACCCCGTTCGCGGCCTCGGCGTGCTGGTACGGAGAACGGCCCGAAGTGGAGCGTCCCTTCGATGGTGTATTTTCGGGTCTGATTCTGGGCATCGGGCTCCATGGAACCACTATCGCGGACCTGAGCCGTCGCTTTGCACGTCAACAATTCCTGATCTTGGGAGCTCTGTCGCTATTGATGGGGGCGGGCATTGTCCTCATGTACCGGAGCGTGTCTCGCGAACTGGCACTGGCTAAATTGAAATCCGATTTCGTCTCCAATGTGTCGCATGAGTTGAGAACGCCTCTCGCACTCATCCGTTTATATGCGGAGACTCTGGAGCTAGGGCGCATCTCCAATCCCGGCAAACATCAGGAGTACTACGAGATCATTCGCAAGGAGAGCGAGCGGCTGACTGCCCTGATCAACAACATCCTTGATTTTTCACGCATCGAGGCGGGCAAAAAGGAGTACAGCTTTTGCGAAACCGACGTGGGAGATCTGGTGCGCAGCACGCTGGAATCCTACCGCTTTGAAATCGAGCACAACGGCTTCCACTTCGAGCAGAAGATCGATACCAATCTGCCGCCGCTGCACGTGGACCGTGAGGCGATCGCCCGTTCGTTGCTCAATCTGGTGAACAACGCGGTTAAGTACTCGGCAAGAGAGAAATATCTGGGCGTATATCTCTATCGTCAGAACGGCAGCGTCAACCTCGAGGTTGTCGACCACGGTATTGGGATTCCAGCAAAGGAGCAGCCCAAGATCTTTGAAAAGTTCTATCGAGTCGGCGATCCGCTGGTGCATAACACCAAGGGAAGTGGGTTAGGGCTTTCGCTGGTGCGCCACATCGTACGGGCCCATGGTGGCGAGGTTACGGTGGAAAGCGCGCCGGGACACGGCAGCAAGTTCATCATCACTCTGCCGGTACAAGCTTCAGAGCTCCAGCACGGGGAGGCATTGCCGGCATGAGACAGGAAGAGCGAACGAACCACAACGAAGAGCAAAGCCGCGCGAAGATTCTTGTCGTGGAGGACGAACCCAACATGGTGGTTGGACTTCGCGACAACTTCGAGTTCGAAGGCTACGAAGTGATTACGGCGGGCGATGGGGTCGAAGGCCTGAAGCGTGCGCTTGAAGAGTCTCCGGACCTGGTGGTTCTGGACGTCATGATGCCCCGCATGAGTGGCCTCGAAGTATGCAAGCAGCTACGCGCAAAGCGCGCTTCGCTTCCCATCATCATGCTGACGGCGCGTGGTCAGGAAGTCGATAAGGTGGTGGGCCTCGAACTCGGCGCGGATGATTATGTGACGAAGCCATTTTCGATTCGCGAGCTGCTGGCGCGCGTCAAGGCCGTGTTGCGACGCACCGCCGTCATCCCCAAGGATCAGGAGCAGCATTCCTTCGGTGATGTGGAAGTGGATCTTCGCCGTTGCCGGGTGCTTAAGTCAGGCAAGGCTCTCGATGTGTCCTCGAAAGAATTTGAGCTGCTGAAGTACTTCATTTCTCACTCTGGCGAAACATTGAGTCGTCATCGTCTCCTCGAAGACGTGTGGGGATACGAGCATTACCCGACGACCCGAACGGTAGACACCCACCTGGTGCGCCTGCGTCAGAAACTGGAACCCAATCCGGAAGAACCACAATACTTCCTCACCGTGCACGGAACCGGCTATCGGTTCGTCGGATAGAGCACGATCAAAATCGAAACGAGGTGGATTTTGAATGCGGAGAGAGTAGTGCCAAGGGGAAACGGCGACTATCGCAGCACTGGCCGACGGCAGCATTGGAGCACGGTTCCAGCTTCCGCAGTCCCGGCATCCATGATCATGCCCGTCACGCCGTCGGTGGAAGTACCGCCGCTCGGGGAAATACCTCCGTCCGGTATGCCACTCCAGGAGGATGTGTACTCGCTCCTGCGCGAGAGAGCGGACCTGCATGCCCAGATCTTCGATGCCGCGCAGATTCAGCGCAAGCTCAGCGGGCCGCGCATGTTGCGTCACGGAGACTTGCAGTTTGCCAGCGAAGTCTTTGCCGCACGCTTTCTCTCCGGCGACTTCACCACTCTCTCGCAGAGTGGGTCCATGATTCTTACCGTGTTGGGAGACATCGCAGGCAAGGGCATCGCTGCGGGCATGTGGTTCACTCATCTGGCAGGTCTCTTGCAAAGCTGCGGCCATCCTGACTCTGATCCATCCAGCATCGCTGCCGAAATCAACCGTCACCTCTGCTACATGCGGCCGGTTGCACCCTTCGTTACAGCATTTCTCGCGCTGGTCGATTGCGATATTGGCAAACTGACCTACTGCAACGCAGGCCACTTCCTGCCCATCCTTCTGCGCGCGGATGGACGTACCTGTCTGCTTGACGTAGGCGGCCCGCTCCTGGGTGCGATCGAGGGCGCGGAGTATCAGTCGGGTGAGCTACTTCTCGAACCCGGCGACACCCTGCTCGCCTATTCCGATGGTGTACTCGAATGCCGCAACTCTTCAGAAGAAGAGTTCGGAGTGGACCGGCTGATGGCCGCCCTGCGCCAGGCCAAACAGCGGTCGGCTCATGACACGCTCATGATGCTGCTTGCCGTCGTACAGGATTTCGCCAATGGTCGTCCTCTTAGCGATGATGTCAGCTTGTCAGTGATTCAACGCAAAGCTAACGGCACCGGAGGAGCGTCTTTTGTGAAGAGCGAGCCATTGAATTCGCGAGTACTCCAGCAGCGTCGCTGATCAAGGCACTGGCTTCGCCTGGCATCATCGGGCATCCCGACCGTCCACGACCAGAACCGTACAAGCGCCGCATGCAACCGGGCGATGGAGATCTCGGCCGGAGAGGAAAGCAGCCGAAGAATTGCCCTCTCGGACAGATGACTTTGCTGAGCTTAACCCCCGAAGGACGGGCTATGCGGAACTGAACCACCACTATCTCAGAACAAATCCGGAATGCTCGTGAACGCAATCCGCGTCGCAGCCGCGGTGCCTGCCGGCAGCATGCTCGCGTAAAAGAGCATCGTCGTTCCGTGCTTCTTGTTGATGCTGTCCATGGTGGCCGACAGGTTCGTCCGCCGCACCTCCCGGTCCAGGCCGGCGAAGAGGTCCAGCGTGTGCAGGTGATCGGGCACCAGGTTGCTCAGCGCCACGCCCACATAGAACGGCTTCGAATAATTCTGCCCAGCCGGCATCTTGGCCCACAGCTTCTTCAGTCCTTCGGTCAGCGTCTGGTTGTCCTGGCACTCCACCAGTGAGGTGCTCTCCGACCAGCCGAGTTGCGGAATGCCCGAATTATGCTGCCGCGCCGAAACATCCTTCGGCACCGCGAACTTCGCACTCAGCCGCAGATTCGTCGTCCACAGCTTCGCCGTGCGCAACCGCATCGCCGCCTTGTGCAGCAGCTTGCTCAGCACCGCATACGCGCCATCCCGCGTGCGCAGCTCCGGCGCCAGCACATGGCTGTGACTGATCGACTTCGCATGCTCCAGCTCCGCATCTTCGAAGTCCTCGCCGCGCAGCCAGTGCCAGAGCTTGTCCCCGCCCATGCCGCCCCACAGATTATTCATCTGGTCGCGATCGAGCGCCCATAGCTGCTTCATCGTCCGGATGCCCACTTGATGCAGCCGCGCCTCCATGCGCGGGCCAATGCCGGGCAGATCGCGCGGCGTCAGCCCGAGAAGCGCCGCCTCCAGGATGTCCGGCGTCAACGCCACCAACCCATCCGGCTTCTCCATGTCGCTCGCGACCTTCGAGAGGTATCGATTCGGCGCGAGGCCCACCGAGCAGCGCAGCGTCGACCCCACCGTGTCGCGGATCTTTGCTTTCACCCGCTGCGCCAGATCAAGCGCGGCCAGCAGCGGCTGCTCCCGGCCGACCAGCCGGCACGCCATCTCATCGATCGACATCACGGAGGTGACCGGCACCACCGTCTCTACCGCCTCGACGATTCGATTGTGATAGTCGACGTAGAGCTCGTGCCGCGCCTCCACCAGCTCGATGCCCGGGCACATGCGCTTCGCCTCGCCGACCTGTGTGCCCGTCTTCACGCCGAAGATCTTGGCCTCATAGCTCGCTGCGATGCAGCAGGTTGTGTCCGCCACGACCGGCACCACGGCCACCGGCCTCCCGCGCAGGCTGGGCACCAGCTCCTGCTCCACCGAAGCGAAGTAGGAGTTCAAATCCAGGAAGAGCCAGCGAAGCCGGGGTTCGGTCTCGCCGGCAGCCGGATTGGGTATAACAGGTGGCACGTACATCGATTCTGCTTCTGCCTTCGTCGAATCGGCAAACGGTGGAAAAAGAGGCACTTTCCGCTAGTGGGAATGCGCGCTAACTCTTGCGAAGAGAAGTGCTTCCCAACCGGCCACTCGGGGCATTACTCTCATCTGCGCGTATTGAGGGAGCGCATTTGACCCCTTCGGGGAGACGCTGTCAATAGCGAATGAGGTTATTCTAGCTTTGCCAGCAACCAAATGATGGCTTGTGCGTTCTTAATCTCCGACGCGGAGTGATTCGATGCTATCCACTGATTTTTCCATCGTCGCTCATTGGCTCTCCGGGCTTGAGTCGTATCTGCCTGCCATCCTGGTCACGGTTGGCGCGGCGCTGCTATTCGGTTGCGGGGTTAGCGCTCTTTGCTCGCCCTGCCGCGAAAAGGACGACATCTTTCACCGGCACGTCTCTTAGGACTGGCTGCTAGGTTTCCTGGTTCCCGCCGCACGTTAGCCGAATGAAGTTGTTTTTGCGCCTACTCTGTCTCTACGATCCTCAACCGATACTGTGCCCGTTCGCGCGCAGGAGAAATTCTCTCTCGGCCGAGACGATGTAACACGGCAAGCTTTCAAGAAGGGAATTGCAGGAGACTGCGTCTGGAAGAGTGGGGCTCAGGCGTTGTAGGAACCGGAGTAGAGCTCGGTAATCTTTTGAATGAGATCGCCGTAGCCCGATGCTTCGAGCTGGACCTCGGTGCCGGTGTGGAGCTGGACGAAGGCAAGCTGGCGCTTGTGGTCCATGGCGATTGAGGCGATCTGGTCCAGGGGAATAGCCCGGGACTGCTCTAATGCATGCGCGAGCTCGATGGCCTTCATCGCGATTCTCCCCAGGAAGTGAAGCAGTGCAACAGATGAGATGCGGCGGTGATGCAGCCGGAGCACCTTGGTGCTAAGTCCCTCCCCCGAAAGACTCAGCACCAGTGCGCAGCGATCACATCACCGCATGTCCACAACATACCCTGATATTGCGGTATAAAACCGCTGATGCGGTAACACTTACCAAACTACTGAGTAACTTCCGGTAACTTCGGACATCCCGTGTGCAATATCTTGCCAGATTTCTGAGAAGCCGACAGTAGGTGGCGGAGAAAAGACCATCAACTACAAGCCGGAGGTTTCGGTGTTGAAGCTGAAGTTGGGCGGCTGAAGGCATTCTTTGGCGAGATCGCGGCTTTCTGGACTGCCGCCGTCCCGATAGGCGGGGAGAAAGGTCCGCTGCCGGGCGCAAGACTTGATTCGCAGCTAATTCAAAGTAGAGCTCCAACAGCGGCCAGTGAGTCTTGGCAATCTTTATGTTCGTGTGATCCAACAACGCTGTTCGCTATCAACAACACTGTTTGCTATACCGTCACCCGGCGGCATAGACTCCGGGTGCTGATCGACCCCCTCCGATCATTCGCTGATAAAGGAGGACTCCCAAAATGACGCAGCCAGTCACGCGTATCCTCGCCCTTGCACTTGCCGCCACCTTGTCGACAGCAGCCGCCGGAGCCCAGACGCTCCCGGACCAGTCGGCCGCCACCGCCACCAATGTGGCTCGTGTTTATGTTCAGACCGCAAAAGGGGTGAATGTTTACACCACCTCGTCAACCGGCAAGCTGACCCTTGTGTCGGGCTCGCCCTTCAAGAACACCGCCGGCATGATGATCGGCACCGCCGGAAATCACTTGATCACGGTGGGTACCAACTACATTCATTCGTACGCGATTAAGTCCACCGGCGGGATTGGGGGGCAGGTGGCGCAGATCAACTCGGCGCTCTACGCGGGCGCGGCTTGCGGCACTACCGATGGCGGCACGATCGACCGCACGGGCACCGAGGCCTACATACAATTCCAGTTTTTAGGCCCATATGACGAGGGCTGCGATGCCTTGCAGAGCTACAAGATCAATGCGACCACCGGCGCATTCACGTTTGGCGGGGTCGCGCAGTTCGGTGGCACCGCCAACCAAGCTCTCGGGGGTCCTCTTGTCATTGCCGGGAATAACGGCCACGCCTATACCTTCACGAAGCATTATTGCGCAAACGAAATCACCGCCTTTTACCGGGACAGATTTGGGGCGATGAACATCTCTGTCTCCTCCGGCAGCACGTGGCCGCCGCCCCCCGCCGATGGAGGCCTGTTTTTCCCTCTCGCGATGGCCTCCGACAACCAGAACGTGCCCACAAGCCATATGGCGATAGCCATTCATGAGACCTACGAAGATTACTGCGGCGTCTCCGGGCCGCCCACGCTAGCCTCCTTCACCGTCGATTACAAGGGCAACCCATCTACAACAGCGCTATGCTCAAAACCGCGGTCTACCCGATGTCGATGACGATCAACCCTCAGGGCAATCTCCTGGCCGTGGGTGGGAAGTTCTCCAACACCGACAATTCCGGCGGCACCCAAAGCGCAGGTCTTCAGGTTTTCCACTTCAATGGCGGCAAGCCCATCACCGGGTACTCCAATATCCTGACCAAAAGCCCCATCGACAGCATCGCCTGGGACAAGAGCAATCACCTCTACGCCACCAGCCATGCCGCCAACAAGCTGTATGTCTTCACCATCACGCCGACCTCCATCACCACGGTCGCGGGGTCACCGTTCACTCTCAGTGGCCCCACCACCGTTGTGGTTCGACCGTTGTAGCCAAGTGGTGGGGCGGAGATGCCATCCCATCGCCCAGGACCCGTCTGGTTCGGAGGCGGTTCCAAGTGAGCTGGTTTCTAAATTTGTCAGACTCAGGGCGCAATTTTCGCCACATCTCTTCCTAGTGGATGAGAAGAGAACGGCTCCATGATGGAGCTGTCACTGATTGATTTGGATTTAAGAATGGTCGGGGAGAGAGGATTCGAACCTCCGACCCCCTGGTCCCGAACCATAAGGTCTCGGTATTCTCTGGTTTACTACTGTTTCCCATGATGTGATCTGCAGCCAGTGTCCAGAGGGCATTTGGGCGATTATCTCTTTCCTGGGCTACCTTCCCTTACTTCATGGTGTCCCCACGTAATCCCCCACAATTTGTATTGACCTATTGCTCCGGAGGATGCAATTCTAGACGCGTCCCACAGGTGCTACCAACACCCGCGGGACGCTGACCACAACGCCTTACGAGGAGGCATCCATGGCTGTTTCAGAGCCTAGCAATACCCTTGCGCGTCCGCAATCGGGCGCGCCCGCTTTATCCCCTGATGTTCAGCAGCTGACAAAAGGCCTGCCCGCTGTCGCGCCAATCGACGAGCCCACGCCCTTCGATTACATCGGCATCGTCATCCTCTTTGGCGCCATCTGGGCCATTTGCGCCGGCGCCGCTTTCTGGGTGGTGCGGGCATGATGTTCAAATCCGCTTATCATCCAGCCGGTGCCGCGGAGATCCGGCCGGAGATGCGCTTCCGAGAGGCAGCTGCAGCGTACATGGGATCTCGGACCTTCGTCACTCCGGAGGGCGAATATCGGACCTTCAATGGACGATACATCCGCGCCACAACGGTGAAGAACTACCGTTCTTACGTGCGATCTCTATCCCTTTTCTTCGGTGAACTGCGGCTGGAAGAGATTCGTCTCGACCACCTGCGAAAGTATCAGCAGGCACGGCTCGCAGGGGCTGCACCTTTCATCCGGCCGCGAAGACCCGGACAGCCGGCCGCGCCCTGCCCCACCAAAGCACAGCACGTAAATCAGGAACTTTGTCTGTTGCGGGCAATGTTGCGTAGAGCAAAGGTCTGGGACGGAAGCCTCGGAGACTATTACGAGGAATTGCAGGAAGTGGAGAGCGAACTCCCACGGGCCCTTACGCTTGATGAAGAGCGGAGGTGGCTCGAGGTATCCGCAAGCCAACAACGCTGGCACACTGTTCACTGGTACTCGGTTCTGGCGCTCGGCACGTGTATGAGTACGAATGAAATCAGGGCGCTCAAACTGCGCGATGTGAACCTGCCGGCCCAAATTTTGACCGTCTCTTCGGAGGGATCGAAGAACCGCTATCGGCAGCGCACGATCCCGCTCCGCGAGCCTCAAACTCTATGGGCCATGGAACAGCTGATCAAGAGAGCCTGGGAACTGGGCTCTCGAGATCCTGATCACTATATCTTTCCTTTTGTGCTCGGACATAACCCTGTGCCCCATAGGCCAATGAGCGTACAGGGTCTCAAGAAGCCGTGGCAGGAAGTCAGGCAAGCTACGGGCCTGCTGCAGTTCAGGATGTACGACACGCGCCACACCGCCATCACGCGACTCGCCGAAAATGGGGTTCCAGTAACGGTCATCATGGATCTCGCCGGTCATATCTCACCCCGCATGACACAGCACTACACACACGTGTCGGAACAGGCCAAGGTCATCGCGATGCGTCAAGCTTCCCAGGGGCGATATGGCTGGGCTGATCCACGGCCGGCTCTACCGGTGCCGTCAGTACCGATTCTCTATGACAACAAGGCTGTCCTGGACGGCAGCATCGTTGGCAAGAGCGCAGGCCGCAATCTCTTGCGGATTCCTCAGCCCCGTATTCAGAGGGCCCCAGATACCTCTCGCGCGATCGCGCAGGGCACTTGGTCGACGTTCACAACGATCGGAAGACCTTTCGGCTCCAGGGGAAGCACATAGCCCGGTCGGTGCAACGGCGCTGGCCCGCTGTTAGCCAACCATTGCGGTCCGTAATCCGGTTTCTGTGACTACTTCGGCTGACTCCTCCCGATATATCGGGCAATCCCTCGCTCCGTCCGCAAACGTTGCGCCAGATACCCAATTCTCACTGCCGATGGAATTCGGCAAAGCACCGGTCGAGAGATCCCCAAGAGCGCCGTTGGACTTACGAACTCAAGCTTGACGAACACGACTGTGGCGGCCTAACGGTCATTCCAAGGAGCACGCAAGCGGGCGATCAGCCACGCAACGCCGAACACAAGTCCGAACGAGATCACACTGGCCGCTATCAAGATCAAGAATTGGACCAGCCCTGACATCGTGGGCCAGAACTTTTCCAGAAGAATATTGAACGCCAGAACAATCACAACCGGCGGAACTGCCCACCAAGTCCAGAGCTGCACCTTCGGCCTACGTGACGCAGACATGCATGTAAATGCTCCGCCTGAGGCATATACCTTCTGTCATTAAGCCATCCTGAAGAGAGAGATTCCACACCCGACGAGCGGTCATCCAAATAGGGCAGCAGAGTTCCTCGTGACCGGGCTGTCCATCGTGGGCTCGTCTATTGATGCCCGCAAAGGCAACGAGTTTAGAATTCGATGCGTCCGTAGAACTGCGCCAATCGAGGATTCGTCAGCGCGGATGTTGCGGTTCCGAAACCATTGGGGTTATCTATCCTGGCAGAGACGGAGTGAGCGTCGAAACGCACACTGTTCGTCACGTTGAATACTTCCAGGCCGGCTTTAATCCGTAGACGGTCGCTGACCGGGAAGGTTTTGCCCAGGCCGGCATCCTGCTCAAAGTAGCCATCGCCGCGCAGGATATTCCGCGATCCCGAATCACCGGGGAGAGTGAAATCAAAGGCGGCGAACACCGTGGTGGGGTCGGCGAATTGTTGATTCAGCTTTCCGCGTCCGTGCGGGATCGGCATGACCTGAGTTGCGAGGCCCTGAATGTCGTAATTGGTAGGGAAGTTGTTCCCATTATTTACCGAGAACGCGAAGCCGCTCGTCCATCGGATGATTCCTGTTGTCTGCCACCCGCCGATCAACTCGTCAATGAGCCTGCTGGCTGAGGAAGCAAAACGTTGGCCTCTGCCAAAGGGCAGGTCCCAGATATAGTTGGCGTTGATTTGATGGCGCAGATCGAAATCGGATGGACCATAGAGCTGGCTTGGAGCCCAGGTATTGATGATCTGCGCGTTGTTCACGGAACCGGAAGAGCCTAAACGCTCTGCCTGCGATGTGGCGTCCAGAGACTTGGAAAAGGTGTAGTTGAAGTCGGCTTGCAGGCCAAGGCCGAAGCGCTGGCGATACACGGCTTGAAGAGCGTTGTAGTTTGAGTTACCGATCGATCTCCACGCATATAGGGCGGAGAACTGATCGTGATAGAAGCGATTGGAAGGATACGTTTGATTGGGATTGATACCCGCACCCGTAGCGGCATCAGGCATGTCCAGCGCATACAAGGCGTTTGCTTCGTTATAGCTATTCTGCTGATACAGCTGATAGATATTCTGCGTGGCGGAAAATCCTGGGCCATATCCGATATCTTGTCCGTCGAGCGCGCCAAAGAGCGCCTCCCAATAGGGGATGCGTTGAACCGAGGAGACCGGTACGCCAGCTCCCCCGTTTGCTCGGGCCAAAATAGACATATGCCGGGCAGCCGCGAAATAGGAAGTGCCGGCGGCGCCCAGGTTGGTGGGCATTGCTACATCTTCCTGCTCCAGCAGGCGATGTCCCATGCGACCAACGTAGCTCAGCTCGAACGAAGAACCACTACGGATCTCGCGGGCGATCGAAAAATCAATAACGTGCGCGTACGGAGTTTTTATAGCGGAATCCTGCGACCAATAAATAGCTCCGCTGGTAGGACCGCTCCTTACCGGGATGGCTGGAAAACCAACTGCTGGCGCTGGCGGCAACAAGCTTTGCGGCACATTGTGTGTGCTGGTGAAACGTGGCGCCGTGCCAGCCTTCAACACACCTGCGCTGGTTTGTAGCGTAGTGGCGAGCCCAAATGATCCCTCGGCATCGAAGTTGTTAACGATCGCTGCTCCGAAGTGATCGAAAACCAGCGAGTAGCCTGCGCGTATGCTGCTTTTGCCATTGCCAAAGACGTTGTTCCAAAAGCCAGATTCCGGGGTGGGAGAGTAGGCGAGTGCAACCCGCGGTCCCAGGTTTCCCTTTTCCGGTGTCCAGTAGTCTGGTTTGCCGTTATAGCGACCGCTGATCGGGAATCCAAGTTCCCCAGCGCCACTGGCAGACTGACCGGAGGCGGCCAATTGGGCGCTTTGATTTACGAACTGGCTCAGCGAAAATGCGCCGGGTGCGCATGCGTTGTTAACGATTTGGCATATTCCGACCTGGGTTCCGCTTGTTTCGGCGGGCACCTGCAGGTAGGAGTAGCGCAGGCCGTACGTGATGCTCAGATCTTTCTGTGCCTTCCAGGTATCCTGCGCATAGAGCTCATATTCGTTCCAGCGATAGTCGCGGTTGACGGGTGCTCCGACAGGAAGTGTCGTGCCGGTTTTTGTGGTGTTGTACGTGATATTGCCGACGTTGATGATGCCGGCGACGGCCATGGCACTGCTGTTGTAATTCGATTTGGAATTACCATCGACTAGTGGATAGCCGAAAGCACCCGGATCGAAAGCTCCGCCGCTGCCGGCTATCGTTCCCGGATTGAGATATTGATACGTGCCTGTTGCGTTGGAGTAGGAGAGCTCGTTGCTGGAACTGCGATCATCGATAAAACGGATATTGGTTCCGAACGCCAAATTGTGGTTATGCTTTGACCACGAAACATTATCGACCAGGTTGTATACAGGAGTAATTGTGTAATTGGAGGAGGTCGTCGCTTGTAGAGGAGTGAGGTCTTGCAGGGTGACATAGGGTCCGGACAGGAGGCCGGCATTGCTGAAACCTTGCCGGCTGAGCCCGAAAGCCAGATTGTTCACAAGGTTGTTGGTGAGCAGCACGGTGTAGCCTGCTGCGAAGCCTTTGCTATTTGTCAGCAGCGTGTTGCTGCCGGCCTGACCGGGGAACAGCGGCCCTCCTGGTTCGTGGTCATTTTGAAGATTGCCGCGGAAGAAGACAGTGTGTTTCCCGTTGCCGGCGATGTCCCAATCCAGCCGGCCGGTGTAAGCGTTGTAGCTGCGCTTGGTATTGTAGGAGAAGCTGTAGCCCTCCGTATTAAGGCCGTCACCGAGAGACGGATTATTCCCCACTGGATAGGTGTTCATCAACGCCAGAACATTTGCATTTGCGCCAATACCCTGCGGGTCCATGCTGCGAAGGTTCGCGGGCGTGAGGGTGTAGATATTGTTGGCCGGGCAGCCCGGACCTGCAGCGCAGACATACCGCAGCGTGCCTGCGCGGAAACTTGCGGTCGGCACAATATCACTGTTTGAATTGAAACCCTGTGTATCGCGGCGACCCTCATAATTGAGAAAGAAGAAGGCGGTGTTCTTCCTGATGGGACCGCCTACAGAAGCTCCGAAGACATTCCGGATGAGTTTGAGCGGCACGTTCGGCAATCCCTCGGCGGCCTGCGTCTGTTTGTTGAAGAAATCATTTGCGTGAAAGAGATTGTTGCGGTTGTACGCGTACACGGCTCCATGCAGAGAGTTGGTGCCGCTCTTGGTTTCCAAGGCTATCTGCGCACCGGAGGACCGGCCCTCTTCCGCGTTTGGATTGCTGGTCGTCACGCGAAAGTCTGCGATCGCGTCCTGCGAAACGCGAAGTACGCTGGTAAAGGCGTAGCCATTGTTGATGTCGTTTACATCGATGCCGTCCAGGGTGATGTTGGCCTGGTCAGAACGGCCACCGTTTGTAGAACCGCTCCGTGAGTCTGTGCTGGTATTGCCTTTTGACTGCGTGCCAGTATCCTGATCGGTGCGGCCTAGAAACGTCACCCCTGGCTGGAGGCTCAGCAGGTCTGGAACGTTTCTAGCCTCGCTCGGCAGATTCTGGATCTGTTGCTCATTGAACGCATTGCCGAGGGTGGCGTCGCTGGTGTTCAAGACGGGCTGGCCGCCACCGCTGACCACTACTTCAGAGGTCACGCTTGCAATTTTGAGGATGACATCGAGCGTTGCGGGCTGGCTCACCAGAAGTTCAACGCCGGTCTTTTTGACCGATGCGAAGCCTTGGGCCGAGATCGCCAACTCATAGTGGCCAGGCAGCAGCTGCGAGAATTGATACTCGCCGTTCTTGTTTGTCTCGCCTGTGCGAACGGAGCCGGTGCCGATCTCGGTGAGCTTGACGGCGGCTCCGGCCAAGGTGGCTCCGCCAGCGTCGGTTACGCGACCCCCTAGCGATGTGGTCGCCTGGCCCCAGGATGCGCGAGCGAAGCAGAAGAAGAGCAAACTGCAGAGGCAGGTGGCGATGATATCTCTTATGCGCATGAGCGAACCTTTGAACTGCTGCGAACTAGACAAACGGGCGATGGCTGCGGAAAACGGATGATCTGCAGCCCTGTGAGCCGCTGTAGGGATGACACAGCGGACGCTAATAGGTGCAAATGATGCCTGAATATTAACCGTTTCATTGGGAGGGAGTGGTTGCCTCTTCTGGTGCGACCGTTGTCAGCACTCTCGAAGAGGACGGGCGGCTCCCCGTGTCTCGTGGGCGATCCGGTTGATGGTGCACTTGATCGAGGAAGCGACATCGCGTATCGCTCTGCGCGTTGCCCATGATTTCAGGGGCAAGCCTGCCATTCAGCAGTACGGAACGCCAGGCAAACGCGACGAACTCTACTGCTCAGCTTGGCTTTTTAGAGCGATCTGCTGGCCAAGATGTGGCGATATGCAGCCGCAAGCTCTAGGGCTTGACAGGGGCGAAAGTACCCATTTGTTGAAAGAAGGCGCAATGACGATACAGGTTTGCGGCGCCTGGAACGTTCAGGTACTCACGCCACCGGACAACGCACATCTGGCGTCAGAATAGATACGATCAAAAGATGTATGGAAAATTCCGCTCTGCATGGCCGATGATGGCTCAGGGCGCGTGTATATCAAAGGCGCCCGTGTTCTCGCCGCGAGCTATGAAAATCCGAGATCGGAATCCTCGACGGTGGCAGCCTTGCACGGTTTCGTTTTGAGTATCATGCGCGAAAACGTCTTGGCGCGGAGGCATAATGAGTACTTTCACGATCAAACGCAGCTCGGCCGCCTCGCACAATACGTTCGGCAAATCTAAGAAGCTGGAGCCTGGGCCGAAGCGCAGCAAAGTGGCCGGGATAGCCGGCAATAATTGCAAGGCTTGCCCGCCGTATGGGAGCGCGCGCAGGTGGCAGAGTCTTTTTGCTTCTTTCCTACGTCGCTCATAACGACGCTTTAGGCTATGGAGTGTGAGCAATCCCCGATCACACGCAGCGCTCCTCCGGGACCGAGTCGCAGCACACGGGGAGAACGGTCGACCGCAAAGTCGGCAATGTGCCGAATCTGAACGAGCAGCCCTACCTGGCCAGAGAGATGCCTGTTCGATGGAGTGTGACGATTC
This sequence comes from uncultured Acidobacteriaceae bacterium, assembly GCA_963757575.1. Lineage (GTDB taxonomy): Bacteria > Acidobacteriota > Terriglobia > Terriglobales > Acidobacteriaceae > KBS-83. The sequence continues at coordinate 11,730 of CAVWSD010000001.1, read as the reverse complement.
CGACACCTTCTGCGTAGGCTGAAACCTTCTCGCCGTCCGCATAGGCACCCGGTGTCTTCTGGGTCCACACAACCCGCCCGCGATACAGAGTTCCGCTGCTTGCGTGCGTTCCCTTGATATCTCCAGGAGCGACCTCGTAAGAGGTTTCGTGAGTGATGATGCATGTCTCGCGATGGTCTTGTGGTTTCACTGGCGGCACTCCATCCCAGCCGATCGGCCCTCGGCCTCTTAGTTCACGACTGGCAGTCTAGTCTGCCTGGAAGCGGAGCTCGTTCCCAGTCCCTGCAAGTTGTAGCTGTCCACGATCAGCACCGGACCGAAGGCCCAATGAAGGATGCCAGCTACTGTCTTCTCTCAATCCAAGGATTCCGCTGCGCTTACATTCTCATCCACAATCCAGCGTCACTGGAAAGGCGCCTGCCAATCGCATCCGCACGGGCGTTGGCGACGGCGCGGCGACCTTCCAACCTTGCGTCGCTGAGGGCACCAGTCGCTGGTGACTTTAGCAGGAGTCGCCCTGCAACCGCCGTGGAATCGTTATCAAAGCTTAGAGAGGGCAGAATGAACTCACTAGAAAAAACGTCACTTTCCTCCTTTCTAACCCCACAGCCAAATCGAACTCAGCCGTGGGGTTCTTTTTTGGTAAGAGTCCTGTAGAGGCAGCGGTACTTTGTCAACTAGGAAGCCCGCGGACGATGCGCACTAAATCTCACCACTCACGGAACGAAGCCAATGCAATGCCGAAGAAGTTCCGCCTCGACATGCAGGACCAAAGCCCATCGCTCAGCTTCTAGGGAATCGCGACGCTGTGCAAAAGCGCGTGAAAGTTCTGAAGGCCGAGCTCGCCACGCTCCGCGAGCGCCACTCGTACGGAAAGCCGTAGCTGACACTGAGTCATCCCCGATGCGCAGTGGTGGACCTTATGCACGGCAATTTAAATCGATTTTTAGCAGGTTCTTACAGCCCCGCTGCAGCCATAATGGGCATCGGCAACAAACGCCAGGTGCAGTCAACGTACGCTGTCGATCTAGGGGCCCTCTCTCGAATCATGGCCGCCCAAGCAGGCGCGGCCCAAGTATGAACTACAGCTCGTGAGTCTACCAGCGATAGATAATCAGCTTATTCATATAGGCCGTCATCATTCCGCTTCCAGTGCTGGCTCCGTCCAGCTGGAAGTTAAGAAGAAGGCTTCCGGCGCCCCAGCCCAGGTCGGACGCCGAATCACCAGTCGCATTTTGAAAGTCGCTGTATGTTCCATCCACACTTACCCAGTCATAAGTCACAATCCCATTGTCGTCGCGATGCGAAGCAATTTGGACGTGGTGCCAGGTGTTGGCCGGCCAGGTCTTGGGATTGCAGGGAAGGTTGGAAGCGTTCCACTGATCGCGCCCGTTCGACGATCTCGTCGTAAACTCCCAGGTTTTCGAGTAGCTCGAGCATTGGGTACCAAAGATCACCGTGCGGCCGTCTGCCATCACCTGATTCATGTCCATCTCAACGTTCGCGATTTGTGTTGGATCGACCATGTAGAGATTGGTGTCATAGATGAAATGAGTAGCGGTTGTATCACGAGCGAATGAGAGGTGATAGATCTCTCCACCATGCTGTGAGTAGGCCGCGGAAAACTCTCTTGCCATATTGTCCAGAGAGAGGCCGCTTATAGGATATGAGGACGACCCAACGGCACTTCCGGGCGTACCTGGGTCATAGTTCCAAAGCCAGCGGCTTGAACCATCCAGTACTCCTGATGAGATGGCCTCGACAGGAATGCCGTGTACAGCCGCCGGCACTACCGTGATGGTGGTGGTTGCGGAAGCCTTACCGCCAACGCCTGTTGCGGTCGCGGTGTAAGTAGTCGTGGTGGTGGGCTTGACGGCCTGCGTGCCGCCACTGGCCTGGAGCGTATAGGCGCTTCCGTCGGTGCCGCTCACTGTGACCTGCGTCGCATTGGTCCCGGCCACCGTCAGCGTCGAGGAGTTGCCTGCGATGATCGATGCGGAGCTAGCCGTGACGGTGACGGTCGGAGCCGCCGGCACTACCGTAATGGTGGTGGTTGCGGAAGCCTTACCGCCAGCCCCAGTTGCGGTCGCGGTGTAAGTAGTCGTGGTGGTGGGCTTGATGGGCTGCGTGCCGCCACTGATCTGGAGCGTATAGGCGCTTCCGTCGCTGCCGCTCACCGTGACCTGAGTGGCGTTGGTCCCAGCCACGGTCAGGGTCGAAGAGTTGCCCGCGACGATCGATGCGGAGGTAGCCGTGATGGTGACGGTCGGAGCCGCCGGCACTACCGTAATGGTGGTGGTTGCGGAAGCCTTACCGCCAACGCCTGTTGCGGTCGCGGTGTAAGTAGTCGTGGTGGTGGGCTTGACGGGCTGCGTGCCGCCACTGATCTGGAGCGTATAGGCGCTTCCGTCGCTGCCGCTCACCGTGACCTGAGTGGCGTTGGTCCCAGCCACGGTCAGGGTCGAAGAGTTGCCCGCGACGATCGATGCGGAGGTAGCCGTGACGGTGACGGTCGGAGCCGCCGGCACTACCGTAATGGTGGTGGTTGCGGAAGCCTTACCGCCAGCCCCAGTTGCGGTCGCGGTGTAAGTAGTCGTGGTGGTGGGCTTGACGGCCTGCGTGCCGCCACGGCCCTGGAGCGTATAGGCGCTTCCGTCGGTGCCGCTCACTGTGACCTGAGTCGCATTGGTCCCGGCCACCGTCAGCGTCGAGGAGTTGCCTGCGATGATCGATGCGGAGCTAGCCGTGATGGTGACGGTCGGAGCCGCCGGCACTACCGTGAACCTGGTATCCACCACCGGGCAGATGCCTTTGTTATTCCATGATTTGAAGTGGATGGTATGCACTCCAGCAGTAATCGAGTTGTCTGAAGTGTTGATATCGTAAGCTGTAGCACTCAATACGAGAGCAGTTCTATTATCAATGGAATAACCAAAAGACGTCGGCTTGAGGCCATAGCAGCCTGTATTATGAGCACGCAACGAGACAGGTGATGCACTAGTCTGCCCGCTAATTGGTGAAGTTACGAGCGTGCTCTGCGCCGACCCTCTGGGGCACGGCATCAATAAGGCGATTGTAAGGAGCAGAACAGCAAGCCGGCGGGCTTTTTCAGAGGCCAACATTAACCACGCCCCAGCGAATTGCGCGGCTATTGTCGATGGAATAGCCGAAAGCATGCGGACGAAGACCGCGCGTCCTACATTATGGGCGCGGACCCAAATGGAAGATGAGACACGTGTGCCGTTGATGGGGCTTGCAACTGCGATATTCGATGCCAGAGCCGACTGAGAGAACATCAGTTCCGACAGCGTTGCAAGGAACAGTAAAGCTAAGCGGGGCCTCGGCGTCTGGCCCGGATGTGAACAGTTTCTCCTGAAAAACAACATGATTCTCCTAGCGGGGTGGAGGGCTAAATAGCTTTGCAGCTTGCTTGTTGAGCCATGCGTCCGTAGGCGTTCCCTACTTTGGCATCAGGCCGAGTCGGTCAATTCGGTCTTCATCCGCCGCATTCTGGGCGCAAGTAGGCATCCAGAGTGAGGAGCTGTTCCGGCTCCGAACCGATGTGAGATTCTGTTTGATCCTCGCTTGAGTCCACGAACTTGACGTCTATGGCCCGAACGCAGCCATTCCTACGCGGGAGTGCATGTATTCCGACTTAGAAAGTAAATCTGGAGGGAAAGACCGCAAGCTCGTGATACTTGATGGAAGCGTAACGATTGTGCACGCTTTTCCAACACGACACGCTACTGTTTTGGGGTCGAATTGCGTGCTGAGTTCATTCTCGTTTGCATCTACGCAGACAGCAATGCGACATGACGGTGGTTCTGAGTGACCTGTAAGTGGTATTCGCGCAGGACTATCAAGGTGGCTGCTTACCTTAAGGAAGGTGAGCCTGCCACGACCCCCGACATTCACCCAAGACTGGAGTGTATGAGCGGAGGTTTGTCCGACGGCGGTTGGGTCGCCAACTGGTGGTACGTTTCGCAGCGGAATTTTTATCCCGTCGACTCGGCGCAGCGAGGGGTGGGGGCGGCCCCGCGCGGAATGGATGATCGGCACATCGGTACAATAGACGGCCTTGAAGTAAAGGGATCTAGAAAACGTGAACCAGCATTATGATCAACCCGATAATTGTCAGCCTCGTCACATCCCAGCTTCCGTGTTTCTCACGCTTCGCGCAACGAACGCAAACCTAATGCTCTGATCCAAAGATCCTCAGGTTCCTTCGCGAACACGGTGACCCTGCCATGATGTTTTATGAAAGGTGGAATAGCCTTGGTCATTTACGCCCACAGAAATGAACAGACACAACGATGTGTGGCACTGGTTCCGGCTTTTTGGAATTTGATTCCATTGCTGATGAGATTGCTGAAGGCCTGAATCAGCGTGGCCTCATGAGCAAGCACCCGCAAACCCGAAGGAATAGCGATCTCTCTGATCTTCTTGCCCTGGGGCACCTGCGCGATTGCGCTGCGTGGCGCCGCTTCAACGCTGGTGGGTTGGAGTTCGAATTGATGCGGCTCAGGCAGCCGAGGTTCAAGAGGTCCTATAGTAGTCCGGCCAGATAACCGAACCTATTCCTTCCGAGGAGATGATCCTATGCAACCATATTTGCCCCGTTCGTTCTTTCCATCGCGATACTTGGTGTGCTGGCAAGTGGAAGCCAGGCTCAGGACTGTGAGGCTGTACTTCGCCCCGAAAATGTAGTTTTAGCCCCGGATGAGAGTAGGCTCCTGGTTTTTACGTATCTACATGCAGATCCAGAGTTTCCAGGCTCAAGAACGACCGGAATGCACACCCTGATTCCCGAACTTCACCGCCTTGTGAACCTTGCCATCCCAGAAGGGCTTGTCAGCCATAAGTTCAGCGTGTCTCAGATAAGCTTTCTGGGAATCACACCCGCTAGGACGGCCGTTACTGCGGTACTTAGTTTTTGGATTTTGCTATAGGACAGAGCCAGCCGCACGGCGAATGTCCATGAGTGAGTTGGCGATAATGCGCTCGTCGATACCGCCTCGACGGCTTGCTGGAGTGAAGCGCGTTTGTCAGGACTCAGCCGCGCGTATTCTAAGGGAACACTCGGGGTCCCATGCACGTAGATACCGTGAGCACATATGCAGGCTCGTCTTCCGTCGCCACGACGAAAGCGGTAGACGATCTCCAAAAGGCGTGAGGACGATCATGATTGAGCGCACGACGAAAGCGACGCAAAGGATCGCGGCGCGCATTGCGGGTTGGACTCTCCTCTTTGCTCATGGCGAGCGATTTCCAGGCATGTTCGTCCGGTGGCAATCAGATCGTCGACGGGGATGCCGTAGCCACCGCGCACAACATGCTGGCGCACAGGAGAACTCCGATGCTCGGTCCTTCTACGGGCGTTCGCATCGTGCCGTTCACCGCTGCAAGGTAGAAGCTTGCCGGCATGTTCGGGCTGCGTGCCGACGGCACAACTGTGCCACCGACGCCACTGCTCCAAGTACGAACGCGAAGCTGCGCAACCAGATGTGCTGCCTGTTCAATCATGCGATCCGGAACGAACTGCACGTCCAGAATCCAATCAACGGCGGGTCGACCACCACCGGAAACGTGGATCCACCGGTGTACGGCAGAGTTCGCAGAGGCTAGGTAGCGCTGCTCTAAAAGTCGCGCCACAGGATCGCAGAAATCCGGCCTTCGTCCTGGAAAACCCCGACTATTTGGCTGATCGCCTCGTCAGGGTCAACTATAGTCACGCTGTTCACCACCAGCTGGTACGCAAGCTTCTTCCCGCACTTGGTGGTGATATAGCCTCCAAATGCCTGGGCCTTTAACTGCACACCGGTTGGGCCACCCGGACCAAGATAGGTGCCAGTTTTAGCAAACACGTGTCCCTTGGCTGGCGCCAGCGTGGCATTCTCTTCGAATTCTTTAACGGTGCCCAGCGATCCATCGACGCCAAGTATGGGAAATGATGCCAGGTATTCAGGAAAGACGCTGCGCTTGGACATCTCGTCAAGGAAATGTGTCACCGCTTCATTGGTTGCTGTGGTGTCGTCCCCGCCGCTGCCATCAAGGAACGTGTATTCCGATTGTGGAATGCCGAAATTTTCGCTCAGGTTTCGCTTCTCGACAGCGAGCGCAGAATCCATGTTATCGACGCCTTCGGTCAGGCCCCACAGCAGCAGGCTTGTGTCGGCTCCCATGTTGTAACTTACTTTCATGACCAGCTTTGCGTCTTCGCTGTACGGCAAGCCCTCGAGTTCGGCCACCCGCGCTCGGGCCTTATAGCAGTCCTTGTCCGGCAATAGTTTTGTAGGATTCGGCTCGACCGCGGGGGCTTTCACGCTTACACCGGCTGCTCGCAATGCCTCAATAAATACCGTACGTGCGTAATTAGAAGGTTTGGTAATGCGATAGGTGCGAATCAGCGGATAGGTGCCCGTGAGCGGCGGCGTAAAGCCTACGGGCAAATTGCCCTGCAACGTAACCGAGCACCCAGGCTCCCCGATACATGTTGGTAGCTGGGGATTGATAGCATCCTTGCTGTTACGTGCGGTCATCTCGACTTCGTTCTTTACCCTCAGCGCTTCTGAGACCGGGCGATGGTGCAGGGAAGCGAGGTATCCCTGCTGCTCAGGATTGATAATCAAATCCACCAGGTCGTCGTTGACGAAGATCGGCCGCATGTCGAACTCTTCGCGAAATTCATATGGTTTAAACAAACGGTCGTCGATTACGACGTCTCCCTTGATCTCCCTTATGCCGCTGGCCGCTACCTGGCGGGCAAGCGCCTTATATCCGGCCAGGGGATCCGGTTTGGAAAGAACGGCATTGCCCAGACCATTGGCTTCATTGTGATCAAAGACGGTATATGCGACGGTGCCATTAGGATTGGTGCGCCCGCCCATCGTCAAATCGCCGGAGGCTACTACGATCAGGTCTCCGTCAAGCACTCCTTGACGATTCACTTTTCCTTGGCGGTATACCGGCGTGTTGTAACGATGTCTGGGTCCAACCTTATCCATCAACTCCCCGACTGTAAAGTTCTTGCGCACAGAAGCGATGAAGAACTGGTGCCCTGGATTAAGATTGACCAACTCGTGCCCGTTGGCCAAGTCGATCACCCGCAGTCCCCAGGTGGCTCCCTTGTACTCGGGTTTGTCCATGATCTTCTTTATGTCCTTTGACACAGCCGCGCCGTCGTCCTTTTGCGCATGTGCTGTCCCGCCGGCTCCCTGCAACGCCGCGGATACAATGAGAATCAAGCAGCAGCGAAACGCACCGGGTTTCATGTATTTCTCCTGAGATCTGTGATTACTTTCAATTTGATTGCTGAATGATGGTTGGATTTCAGCCTCGTCTGTGATGACTGAGAGCACCGGCGAAAGGTCCGGAGGGATTCCTGCGTCTCCTGCATTGTTTACATAGAGGGCGTAGGCGAGCTTTCTGCCACTGCGAGCATCGATATATCCGGCCAAAACTTGCGCGCCGATCTTGCCTGCTGCCAGATATGTGCCGGTCTTAGCAAATACCTTTCCTCGTGCGGGGCTGTTGCTGCCAAATTCGGCCAGGGAACCATCCACTCCCAGGATCGGTAGGGATTGGAAAAACGGCATGAAGTCCGGCTGGTCTTTCATGAATTGCAGCAGCTTCACCGTAGTTTTTGCTGACGCCTCGCTGTCTGGGCTGCCGCTGCCATTGGTTGGGAAGTAGAATCCTTTGCCATCCAGCCCGTCCTGCTCCGTCAGGGTCTTGCGCTCTGCCTCGAGCGCCTGTTGTATCGTGTTTACCCTATGGCTCAGGCCAAACAGCATCAGGCTTAAATTGGCGCCGAGATTGTGGCTTATTTTTAAGATCAGCTTCGAATATTGCGCAAAAGGTGTGGAGACCAGAGTGGCTACCTCGGTACCCGCTGGGTAACAATCGGGTGGGGGAAGCTTGCGGGCCGGGTTAGGCCCCAACAATGGCGCATTGACCGTGATGCCCGCCCGGCGTAACGCTTCGATAAACGTGGTGCGGGCGAACTCCGTCGGCACCTGGAGTGAGGCCGGAGAATCAGTGTCCGCCGGATTGTCCACTGTAAAGGTTCGCACCAGCGTTTGTACGCCTGGAAAAGGCGGTTTATAGTCCACTGCAATTTGTCCGCTCACATGGCCGGCGTGCGGCCCGGACTGGGTAAGCTCGACGTTTGTTTCGTGGCCAGCAGCCGCGGTCATCACGTCTTGTGTCACCGTGAATGCTGCCGTGTGCGGCCGCCACTCGATTTTTGCGCGCTCCCCTGGCTTCGTCGGCAGGACCGTCACATCAATTCGATTGTCGTTAATGATGATCGGCGTGATCAGCAGCTTCTGGTTTGGAACCCGGAAGGGCTTGAACAAGCGGTCGTCGATGATCACGTCGCCGGAAATCTTCGTGATTCCCGAAGCTGCCACCTGTCTGGCCAGCCTGTTGAGGCCGCCAAGTGGGTCAGGAGCCGTCAGGATCCCTACGCCCAGGTTGTTGGCATCGTTATGGTCAAAGTTGCTGACGGCGAGTGTGTCGTGGCCCTGGTCACGGCCCCCCATAGTGAGGTCGCCCCTAGCCACAAGAATCAGGTCACCCTTCAGATCACCGGACCATCCACCTCGCCTCGCCGGTAGACCGGGGTCTTGAACCGATAATCGGGGCCAAGGCGGTTGAGCGTGTCGCTTACGGAATAAAGTTTGCGGACGGAACCGGTTAACAGACGCTGCCGCGAGTTGAGGTCGTAAATCACTTCGCCTGAGTGCACGTCGGTCACGCGCAGGCCCCAGGTCGCCTCCGAGTAGCGCGGCTTCTCCATGATGGTGCGAATAACTTTGGGCAGTTCTTTGGAGCCGCCGCTTTCCCAGCTGAAGCCGGTTGCAGATAGGGCGAAAACGCCCACTGCCACAGCCCAGTAACGCAGCGCCCGCGCGCCTCTAGGAGACGCGTGCCCGCGCCCTGATCGCCATAAGCCTTGCATGAATCCCCTCGCTTCGAGAAGAAGTTCGCCATTTAAACGCTTTGAGGAAAGCGCGCCAAACCCGGAGGGGGATTCTGGGAGGTTGATGGACCGCTTCCTAACTGCGAACCCTTATATACCGAACGCACTCACAATCCAATTAAATTCTCGCTTGTTGATGCATGGCTGGGCCGGACACGGAGGTGAACTCCTGCGTCAGTGACCCATGACGAATGCCCATATAGCGTATGCTCCGCAAATTCAGGCCGCCCGAACCGGTCCTATCTGATTCGTGCCGGCAAGTACAAGCGACTCCAAGTCAAGCCGAAATCTCAGTACCACGGCTCGATTCAGGGCGAACCGGGGCTCGGAACAGTACCAGGTGATGAATTGTTCCATCGCGAACTTGTAGTTCCGCCTCTAATTTGCTGAGCTCAGGCTATTCAGGACTGCGTTTTTCGCGTGATTTGGCAGGCGAAAGACGATCTTGCAGTGAAGGGGCTTCTTGTTCCTCTTGCGCATACGAGCGGCCTCCATACCGCTAGTATGCGTCGAAGGTGCATCGACGTCTTTCCGGCTGCGCAGGCGCAATCATCGTCGAAGAGCGCACAGGCGATTTGTCACTCGTTGGAAAGCGCGTTGGCACCGGCATCAATGCTGAGTAAGGCCGGCTCTGAAAGGCGATCTTGACCCTGGATGACTATTGGAGATCAGACCTTTTGCAGGTGTCGGTGAAAGCGGTTCTTCGGAGATTCTTAGTCCTCAGGAGCAAGCCATGTCGTGTGCATGATTTAGATGAAGTTCGACGTGTCATTTATCGAAGTCAATCTCTTGCTTCTCGCAGTTCCGCAATGATGAAGACCCATCCGCATTCCGTTGCCGATCGGTAGGGTCATCTGACTCGTTGTACCGAACCGAACGCACGCGTCTTTTTTTGAGTGTCGAGTTCCATGCAAGACGTCTTCATAGTGTTGTCAGGGATGCAGATCGTGCTTCCGGCTATGTATCCAAAACCGCAACCCTACCAATTTGGGAAGCCGGCAGAGATAGAAAACTCGCGGTAAAGAGAGTCTGTCCTTTTCTGTTTGGCGGAACTCGCATTGAACGCGTACTATCGTCGCCATTCACTCTGACAACCATATTGCAGCGCGGACGAACGCAAAGTTCACCGAAGAATGCTCTGGTTAAAGGTAAACAGGACCATATGCGACTTCTCTCTCGGCTTTGGCTGTTTTCTGCTGCTCGTCTGCTCTATTACGGCCCCGCGAGCGCACAACAGACTGCCGGCCCGGCCAGTGTGCCGTCTGACATCAAGGCCATCATGGACAAGCCGCACTATAAGGGCGCCATTTGGGGTTTGCGTGTGGTCGACGCCGAGACTGGCCACCCGCTCATGGACCTTGAGCCGAGCCACCAATTCTTTATCGGATCCGTGCGAAAGGTCTTCACCGTAGGCGAGCTCTTGGACCAGGTCGGCCCCAGTCATACCTACGACACGCCCATCTATCGACGCGGCCCAATCGATGACCAAGGCATCCTGAAAGGCGACCTGATCCTCGTCGCTTCGGGGGACCTCACCATGGGTGGCCGTACCAATCCGGACGGCACCGTCGCGGTTAGCGACTTCGATCACAATGAGGCGGATTCGCTCGGCAATGCCGCAGCTCACCAAGCCTGCTGCCCTGGCTGGTTATGCTGCTCTCGCCCATCAAATTGCGGCGTCCGGAATCAAGGAAGTCACCGGCGACATCGTCATCGACGATCGCCTCTTTCAGCCTTACCTGTTTCGCGGAGAATTTCACGTACGGCCCATCTTTGTGAACGATGACGTCGTCGACCTCATCATCGATCCGGAGAATGTGAATGACCGCGCCTCGATGAAGCAGAGTCCGGGATCTGCCGCCCTGAGCGTAGTGAACAAGGTGATGATGAAACCAGCCGGTTCCGCAATCGACATTGCGCCGGCTCTCCCTACCTGCATCGGAACACCCGCTTGTACGGTCGCACTCGCTGGCGATCTCCCGGTCGGCTTCGTGCCCCCGCTAACTGCTCACTACCCTCTTATCCGTACCTTTCGCATCACAGATCCTTCAAGCTATGCGCGGACGGTCCTCATTGAGGAACTGAGCAACGCAGGCGTTAAGATCGATGCGCCGGCCGTTAAACCGAATCCCGTCCACTTGCTCCCTGCAAAGAACTAGCTACCAGCCAGAGATGCGCGTAGCGGAGCTTCATGGCCTTTCCTACGCTGAAGACGCCAAGCTCATCGACAAGGTCAGCTACAACATCGGCGCGGACACCAGCATCCTGCTCTACGGCGTGACGCAGGGCGCCGACGACATGCAATCAGCCCTTGCGGCGGAAAAGAAAAATCTGAAAAGCAATTACGGTATCAGCCCGAGCGAATACTTCTTCGTCGACGGCAGCGGCGGCGGGGACACGACTGCCATCAATCCGGCTGTGACTCAAATGCTCACCGATATGCGCAGCCATCCCGCGTTCCCGCAATATTTCGCCTCCCTGCCTGTCATGGCGGTCGACGGCTCGCTGGCATTCGTTACCGATTTCGAGTCCGACAGTACGCTTGCACCCGCGAAAGGGCAGGTGCATGCCAAACCTGGCAGCTTTGTAGGAGAAACTCCGGAAGGTCTATTTATCAGAGGCCAGGCATTTGCAGGCTATATTCAGGCGAAGAGCGGAAAAAAGCTGGTCTATCAATTAGTCGTGAACAATGTGCCCTTTCACGAGCTAAATGACTTACTCCAGATCTTCCAGGATCAGGGCACGAT